>NZ_MSPQ01000001.1 GCF_001936475.1 Algoriphagus marinus
CAACTCATAATCAGATAGCAAGGGGGCCGCCGCTATTTTTTCTTATCCATTTACCTAAACAAAATTATTATGAAAAAACTAATTTTAGGTTGCTTTCTAATTTCAGGATTTGCAGCCGCCGAAACTTCCGTTTCTAAAAACATGGAAACTAGAACAAGTGGATGTGATCCAGAGGATATTGTTTTCGTTTCCTTCGATACTAGTTGCGGACCTCCTGCTGTCGCCTCGGGTTGTACCACTGAGGAAATCGTTGCTGATATCATTAATTGGGAAGAATTCCATTGTGGCCCAACGATTGCCCCATAAAAGTAAGCGAAGTATAAAAAGGGAGGGATTCCTCCCTTTTTTTTAATCTTAAAACTCAAAACAAAAAAATGAAAAATCTTTCTGTATTTTCTTTTGTTATTGCATTGCTTTCTTTCATACACGTGTATGGACAAACAAGCAATCAAGCCTTTTTTTATTCTGCGACGTTTACGCCTGATTCAACAAATATAACTATTAAAGGAACTGATTATATGGTTTTGTGGGCAGGAGATAACAACAGTGTTTTTGAGAGCTACTATGGATACCAATTGGATTCTTTTCAAACTGCTGCTTCCTCCAAAAGTAATAATCCGAAGGAGGTAAATATGGATGCTATATTGAATACAGTAATATCTATGAAAAAGCCTAGCTACAAGTATAGAATTCATAAATCATGGAAGGATGAGCAAATTACTTTTTACCAGAATCTCTTTTTTGACAACTATGTGTATTCTCAGCCCCTCAAAATGAATGGGTGGAAAATCGAAAAGGAATTCAAAGATGTTTTAGGTTTTAAATGTCAAAAAGCTTCCATAGCCTATGCAGGCCGTAATTTTATTGCATGGTTTACAGAGGAAATTCCAATGAGTGACGGTCCGTATGTTTTTAATGGACTTCCGGGACTCATATTAGAAGTGAAGGATACACAGAGTCAATACAGCTTTGAATTGGTAGGAATCCAAAATACTGCTGTAGAAATGGACGAACGAGTACTTCCAAAGACAATTGCGCTATCCAAAAACCAGTTTTTTTTGACAAAAAAGGCATTGTACAAAGATGTTCGGAAGGCGCTACTTGGAAAGCCTGCTGGTTCTGCTTCTGATGAGTCTATTAGGATGGTTCAAGAACGTTATGATAAATCAAATAATCCATTGGAACTGGTGGTGGATAAATGAAGGTAGTATGCTTGGGTTTGATTTTTTTGCTGTCAACAGCGTTCTGCTTTTCTCAGTCCATAGTTCGAGGTAAAATCATTGAAGACTCCAAAAAAACTCCTGTGTTTGGAGTAAATATACTGGTCAAAAATCCACTGGATTCAACCACAATTGCATTTGGCTTTACCAATCAATTCGGGCAATTTGAGATAGAGTTCAACTCGGAATTGGATAGTGTTTTTTTGACAATTAACTCAATGACCATCCAAAAGAAACAAGTAGTCCTTTCTCCTAATGGAATACCAGTTGTCATTGAAGTAACAAGTTCCTCGCTAGACCTCAAAGAATTCACTGTTGAAGGTATTAAGAACCCTGTAACTCAAAGAAATGATACCATTTCGTATGATATAAGTGGGTTTACTACAGTGAATGATCGAGTTCTGAGTGATGTGTTGAAGCGACTTCCTGGAATAGAAGTTATGAGTAACGGGATGATTCAATATCAAGGGAGGCCCTTGGTCAAGTTTTATATTGAAGGGTTAGATTTATTACAGGGAAGATATAATCTGGCAAATAACAATCTACCGATAGACGCAATCGAATCCGTGGATCTATTGGAAAACCATCAACCTATCAAAGTTCTGGATTCCTTGGTGTTTTCTGATAGAGCTGCATTAAACATCAATCTAAAACGTAAAAACACTTGGATTGGAACCGGATATGCGGGTGTAGGAGGTAGCCCTTTTCTTTTGGATGCTAAGCTTTCTCCTATGGTCTTTAGAGAAGACTTTCAAGCTTTATTTACTGTTCAGGGGAATAATGTTGGGGAGAATTTAGAAGATCAACAGAGAAATCTGACGTTAGATGCCCTACTGGATTTGTTGAATACCAGAGCAATAAAAGAGTGGTTTACATTTCCAGGGCTGGAGATGTCGGGCTTACCAAAGGAAAGAGCAAGATTTAATGAAAGTATGCTTGGATCTGCAAATGTGCTGTCTAAGAACGGTAAGGAAACTGAGTTTAGGCTAAATATAGATTTTCACCAAGAGAGTTTACTTCAAGAGAAAAATAGTTTTACTTCTTATTTTTTGCCCGATGCTGATACAATTTCCTTTGTGGAAAATACTAGGCTGGAGCATATTAGGAGAAAACTATCGGGAGGATTGAACTGGAATAGAAACACAAAGCGTAATTATTTTGATAACACGACATCTTTTGCAGTTGTCAAAAATGAAGTTGACGGCAATGTGTTTTTTAATCAAACCCCGATCAACGAGACGGCATCCATGCCTATGCTTCGAATTGAAAATAAGTTGAAGCTGCTAACTCCCATAAAAAATAGGCTCTTTGATGTTCGGTCAACTGTTTCTTTTCAGAAGACACAGCAAGAGTTAAATCTAATTCCTTCGGCAAATGATGGTATCGGCCATGCAGGCCAGTCGTACGATTTCCTCGTGCAATCCATCGATTTCCAGAGATTCTTCACAACTAATTCCATTGGGCTGACATTCAAAACAAGAAATGCAATAACTATCCAATCTTCTATTGGGGTAAGTGCATTGATGGATAAGCTGGGTAGTAACTTATCGATTGATTCTCTTGCTAACGATCAATTGTTGGCAGTGAATAGGAATAGTACGGATTTTACAAATCTTTCAACTTTTGTCAAAAATTCGGTTGAGTACAAGAAGGGTGGCTTTCAGTTAAAAGCTGATCTACCATTTTATGTTGCATACCTAGACCGGAATAGTCTTTCTACAAGGCAATCATCCAGTTTTTTAAGAGTATATCTAGAACCCTCCCTTAATGCGAGGTACCAGATTAGTGGTAAGATTTCAACTTCTATATCATTTGCGAAAACAAATGAGTTTGGAACTGGTGAAGATTTTTTTCCCAATCTTATAGTAACGAGCTTTCGGAATATAGATGTGAATGGCAGTAGTCTTCCTGAGTCTGTTAGGTCAAGGGTTAATTATGGATTGAATTATAAGAATCCAGTAAATGGATTGTTTTTTGACTTGAGTACTTCCTATTCTAAAACCTTGGAAAATGTAATTGCTCAGTATTCATTGGCTGATTTTGGTGGATCAGCTAGGTCATTGGTGGATTTTGAAAATGAGACTATTCGACGAGCTTTGAGTTTACGAGGGAGTAAGTATTTGAGTAATCTCTATACTACCCTGACTGTCAGCAATACGATTCAGTTTCAAGATTTTCCTCAAGTAACCAATGACGTACTTCTGGAATATTCCAATAGAATCAATACATCTTACTTTGAAATAGCGATCAAACCAAAAAATTACATTGGATTTGATTTAAAGACGAGTCTTAATCTGATTAATTCGGAGAGTAATCAAAGTGGGATAGCACGAATTAGGCAAGTAAGTACAGCTATGGGTCTCGATGTGTTTCCAATTGAAAATCATTTATTTAGAGCTGATTTTGAGTACGTTTCAAATGAAATTAAGGATAGCAATTCTCCTCAGCGTAGTAGATTTTTGGATTTTAGTTATCGATTTACACCTCCTAAATCAAGAATGGATTTCAGCATTATTTGTAGTAATATTTTGGATGCGGATGTCTATAGAAGTTATTTTTCGAGCAGCTTTATATTAGGAGTTCAAGAACTGCCATTACGACCTAGGCAGCTTTTGCTGAAGGTGAATTTTTCGTTTTAAGAATAAGAAGAGAGGTAGGTGGTTAGGACACTAATCTAGGAGACAAGGGTAATATCATCAATCAGTTGATGGTATGGATGGAATTTTCAATTTTGCTGCTGCCAAAACTTACGTACAGCTGAATTTCTTGATTAGCTATTCAATTGCCCAGATTCCAAAGAAGCCAGTTTGGAATCCCGGGGATTTATTCGGGTCAGGAGGAAATTAAATGAGTTTTAACAACAGAGGAACTCTGGCTTCAGTTAGGAGTACCAAATAACTAACAGACTGGTTCAAGTCTTCGGACTTAGACCTTTTTTTTATAAGGTTCTCGGATTCCCGATTACTACCAAGATGATTTCTCCAAGCGCATAGATCAAATAGCGTGTGACTTTATTTTCTTGGAGGAGCTTTTGGCGGATTTTCCTAAATAATGAAATCATTCTAGCTGACCTTTAAGTTGAGATTTCAAGCCGGTTAATTCTTTTAGGGCAGTTTCCATTCTACCTATTGACCCTTGACGATTATCTTGAAATATCTTAAAAAGAACAATATGGCTTGGGTTTTCAAAAAATTCCTTCGGATTTCGAGGCTCTAGCCGATCTTCATAATCAAAGTCATTAAACTCACTTTTTACCACAGGAATCCAATCCACATTGAAGGAGTCTTCCACATCCAAGATGGACTGATAGACCCGAAACAATATCACATCATAATAATTGATCAAATCAACTTGGAGTTGCTTGTCCGAAAGGAGATCAATTCCCTTGGATTTCAACACCTCGAACCCGCTGGTTTGGGATTTAAAGCGTTCGAACTTGATCACTTTTCCCATCCAGATATTCAATTGCTCATCATAAATACCGAGTTCAACTTGATTTAAAATCGAATCCGTGATTTGATTCGACAGTATAGCATTCTGAAGTTCTATGGAAATCAAGACCGAATCCCGTGAGAGATTTTGATCAATCAAATACAGAATCTCCCTTTCAAATATCTGGGCCTTACGGTTTTCGTTCCAGTTATTCACCTGGAGTGCCAAGAGAATTCCAATCATGACCAAGGCTATCTCACCCAGCGCATAGGCTATGTATTTAGTCAACCGGTTTTGAATTAAAAGTTTTTGGCGGATTTTTCTGAAAAATGAGATCATGGTATTATTTTACAACTAGTTCTTGATTTAAAATTTCGATGATTTCACTGATTTGTACCTTGGTGTTTTGGAGAATATCTAGACAGTAGCCGTAATTTATTTCAAGAAGAAAAATATTGTTAAGAAAGACTTTGTTTCGGTAGAGTTCCCGAATCTCCATTTCCATCAGTTCTCGATGACTTTCGATGTATGCGGAGTCAAATACAAATTCTGATTTTGAGATGTTGGATTTGGGAAGGTTATAATATTTCCCCCAGTCAACATACTGCTCATAATCCTCCAGAAAAAGATTAAAATCATACCTCAAATGCTCTTGAAGGGCTTCTATTTCAATGTAGGTCTTTTTCAAAGTCATCAATTGAAGTTTGAGCGAGTCATTTTGAATCAGACTGAAATTGCCTGAGCTTTTCATTTCTTCGTAAGTATTCTCATTTGGGCGAAATTCTTCTGAAAATATAAGCGTCAACATCTCGTTCGAAAAATCATAAAGGGAGCCTACGGAGTCAAGATCAGCTTTTCGTTTAACCTTTCTGGCAGCAGTCATCTTGCCTTTTGCTACTTCGACCAAAAAGTCCAAGCGTTCAGAATCTGCATTCAGATCATTTTTCAGATTAACAAAGTATTTCAGTTCGACTTGACGTTGTTTCCTTATCTCATTCCAATTATTGACTTGCAAAGCGATTAAGATACCGATGACTACCAATAGAATCTCTCCCATAGCATAGATCAAATATCTGGTGACTCGGTTTTGCTGAAGGAGCTTTTGGCGGATTTTTCGGAATAAACTAATCATGATCCAACTCTTTTTGAATCATTAAAAGGGTTTCTTCACATTGCTGAAACGCTTGATTCACAGCTGTCAATTGAGTTCCTAGAAAGTTCATATGGGTTTGATTTACATAAAAGTTGTCTTTCAATAAATCCCGGATTTCATCTGCGGTAGGGCTGTTGATATTTATTACTTTTTGACTGACATAATCAACTATCAATCGTCCTTTTTCCTGCCCAATTCTGAGTTTTAGAATCAATTCATCATAGTCGTTGTAGAGCGTGACGATTTGCCTTCGCATCGATGGGTTTGAAATGAGGTTAAGTCCATTATTTGACAGTTCGTCTACCGTTGTGGAATTAGGGACAAAGTCTAGCAGGATATTATATTGTTTTAAAAAATGGGCATTTAGCGAATCTGGATCCGTGGACAGCCCTTTCATTTGATTTTCAAAAACTCTCTTGTAGACGACAGCCAACCGTAACGTTTCTTTTATTTCCTTCAAGTGCAATGAGTCAGATCTTAAGTCCTGTTGAAGGTTAAAAAGAAAGGCCTCCTCCCGTTTTGTATTTTTATTGGCCTCATTCCAATTATTGATTTGGAGCGCCAGTAAAATTCCGATCACTACAAGTATGATTTCACCAATTCCGTATTTGAGATAGTTTCCCAACTTATTCTCATGAAGTAGCTTCTGGCGGATTTTCCTGAATAATGAGATCATCTTACTTAAGTTCAGATTTTATTAAGGATAGAATTAATTCAATCTTTTCTTTTACTCCTTCTGACTGCTGATTGGTATAGACAGTATTAGAGATCATTAAGGCAATGTGGTCTTCTAAATCAGGGTGGTACAATAAGGGTTTAAAATCCGCAGGCGGAAAAAGTTCATTTATAGGGATTTCCTTATTTGTGTCACCCAAAGAGTATATAGCCATAAAATCTTCATCCTGTAGAAACTGTGAAATTACTCCTCCTACCTGGTAATGCTCCGAAAAAAAAGGCCGAATCACATTTTCAGAATAATTAAAAATAACTTGTTCTTCCTCAATTAAATCTCCCAAAAAGCCCTCAAAGGATGTCAACTCTTTTCTCAGGTCTGCATTCTGAACGAGGTACAATTTTCCTGAATTACTGAGCTCAGTTGTCACACCTAACATTGGATTAAAAGTGGGTCTGGTGACCATTCTGGATAAATTAAAATTCAAACTGTCCACATCTATTTTATCCGATTCTAGTTTTCGGTAATTCAATAAAATGAGGCAGGATTTTAACATTTCTTTTCGGATAAAAATCTTGCTGTTTAATTGCTCCAAATTTTTGTTGTACTCAATTTCCAGTTGGGCCAAGAGTTGCTGCTCTTGCTTCCGATCCAGTCGATTTTGATTCCAGGTATTGATCTGCAAGGCCAACAAAATACCGATTACCACTAGGACGATTTCACCAAGTGCGTAGACCAAGTATCGGGTGACTTTGTTTTGGGAGAGGAGTTTTTGGCGGATTTTCCTGAAAAATGTCAGCATTAGGATTTGTCTTTGAGGTCAAGTTCCTGATCAATCAATTCTAAGAGTACATTTAATTTGCTTAAAATGCTTTGATGGTAATCAAGGCGATTGATTTCCAGAATGGCTTTTTTCACTAAAACTCCTTGAAAGGATTCATCCTCCATCAGCTTTGACTTAGCCTGATTTAATTCGGATGCAGGATAAGACTTTTCTGTATCGATTAATTGAAACTCTTTAAGCATTTCATTTCCTAAAATAGGTGAAAAGACAGCCCCTTTTTCAACCAAAATAGTGGTCAGATCAATACTTTCATCCTCATCCTCAAATCCAAACTTCAATTGGGCAGCATATTCAGCCAAAAGGCGATTGAATTGGGAGTTTTTGAGTAAGCTTGTTTTGCCAGAACTGATTAAGGCATCATAAGTACCATTAGTAGGTTCAACTTTCCAATAAGACAATGCTCCGCGATAGATGTACATGCCCAAGGTGTCAGGATGCAGACTTATGTCCTCCTCTATTAAGGCTTTCAGAAGTTTGGAATTGAAATTGACTACGCGAGACTGATTAAAAATCGTTCTTTCCACATTGTCTTTACTTTGGAGGAAATCGACTCTTAAGGCCTTCAGTGTTTCTATTTCTTCCTGATTTTCCTGACGTTCTGAATTCCAGGTGTTGATCTGCAAAGCAATCAGAATCCCAATCGTTACCAGCAAAATCTCACCAAGTGCGTAGACCAAGTATCTAGTAACCTTGTTTTGGGAGAGAAGCTTTTGGCGGATTTTTCTAAAAAGTGAGATCATTTGAGTTAGTTCTGCTTAATTCCTGGTCAAGTCCGGATGCTAAGCTTAAGATTTTTCCTTGTTTATTTCTATTTCAAAATCATTTATCAATCGTTCACATCATCAAGATTTTGATTGGTGCAAAACCTCCTGATATCACCCTATTTTCACCCTATTTTTCCCAACTATACAAAAACTCCTATAAGTCTCTTTTATTAGTATTCTATGCATTAGGTGTGTGTCCGCAATTCCCTATCCTCAACTTAAAATAAAGACTCTTAAATTCCTAAATCCTCAGGCTCGGCAGACCAACTTACTTTTTTCATTTTTGAGAATTATCGCTTAAATGCCTTAAAGCTGATATTCATAAAAATCACTAATCCAGGTGAGTCTCTTTAGACAGCTTTGGATGAAATTTGCTTATAGCTTCCCAATTTAATGGAATTACTTTTCGGATGAAGATTTAGAAGTAAAATTGGCCCTATGAGGAACTACTTGAGCATCAAATTAATATAATATGTATATACGTAATTACACCAATATGGAAATATCATTTAGCTTTTTGGTTGGAAGACCGATGACCGAAGACCGAAGTTTGCCAAAACTGGACTTCGCCTGAGCTTTTAGGTCGTTAAATCAAGTTACTGGTAAGAAAGCGTATAATCATAGTATATAATAGCAAAAGGGCTTCTACACATACCTAATCTCAAAAATTAAATTTATGTTTGGATAATGTTGGATAGACGCCCAATTCACCTGAAATTAGTTTTACTAAAAATACTTTACTTTTCCCTTTCTGTCTTCCTTTTATTCTGTATTGGAACATCAAATTCCTATGCTCAAGCTCAAAAGCCACATTTAGACGCAAGCTTATTTAAAGAAGGTTTACTTGAATTAAAATTCCAAAACAGCTGGAGGTATCAACCTGGCGATAATCTGGAATGGGCCAATCCTAACTTTGATGATGCAGGTTGGTATACCTTAGACCCTATTGGTTTAAAAGCATACCAGATGCCAGATAGCTTGTGGAAGGGCTATGGCTGGTGGAGAATTTCTTTTACTGCCGACCCAAGCACAATTGAAAGTATTCAAAGACTATATTTCTATTCTTGGGGGGCAGCGGAAATTTATTTAGACGGAAAGCTCGTAACTACCTACGGAAATTTTTCACCGGACAGCAAACTGGAAAAAACCTACAGTCCCGACTATGATGGGGACCGGCCAATGAAAATTATGGCAAAAGAGGTGCATACATTGGCCATTAGATTTTCAAACCATCAGGCAAAAAAAAACTTTCAGACATTTAGGTACTTTTCTGAAAATCTTGGATTTAACATTGGCTTTTCTTCGGAAGTCCGAGCTAAATTTTCCGATCGCCGGTATGCAAACAGCCTTGCTACGCTGTCAGTAATAGTAGTATTGCTTTCTATTTTGTTGCTACTACATGTTCTACTCTATTTCAAATTTAGGAAAGAGAAAAGTAACCTAGTGATTACACTGATCACCTTCCTGTTTTTATGTGCCGCTATTTGTGCTCATATACTTTTGTTTGTAGATCTCAACGGTTTTTCCAATCCAATTATAAGTGGGATTCTAAATTCCACTGCTTTTGGTTTGGGGTATGGCTTTTTACCTTATTCTTTAAGTTCTCTTTTTAAAATAAAAAAATACTATTGGACCAAGCACCTGGTATGGTTGGCGCTCTTAAGAACTGGCAATTATTTTATAAATATTTTCAATTTCATTCTTTTTGATGCTACCATCATACTTGGGGTCATTATTCTTATGGTTATCATCATGCGAATAGCCCTCAAGGAAAAAAATATTGGGGCACGCTATGTTGCGTTTGGAGCGATAGGAACTTCAGTTTTTCTATTAGTCAATAGAATGATTAATGCCGATATCATTGCTCTAAGCACATCTTTATATTACTTAGACCTCATATTATTATATATCAGTTACCCATTAGGTATTTATATATATATCACCAATCAGTATGGTAGACTCTTTATCGCTATGGAGCAAGAAGTTGGAGAACGAACACACCAACTTAATGCCACGATCAGTGATTTGACTAGGACCAAAAACGAGCTTTCATCAAAGAATAATGAAAATGTATTATTGCTTAAGGAAATACATCACCGTGTAAAAAATAATCTGGAAGTAGTATCGAGCTTGCTCGCCCTGCAGTCTGCCAAAATAGACGACCCCAATATGCAGAAGGTCATGTTAGCCAGCCAAAACAGGGTACAATCCATGGGTATTTTGCACCAAAAACTTTATCAAGGCGAGCATTTGGCTTTTATCGAAATGAAAAATTATTTCGAAAACCTCTGCATTAATATTTTGGACTCCTACAATGAAACTGAACGAATAAAAGTAACTATTGAAATGAATGAATTTGAATTGGATGTTGATACAGCAATGCCTTTAGGCTTGATTGTAAATGAGCTGCTCACCAATTCATTGAAATACGCTTTCCCTAAAGGTGAAAAAGGGAACATTGAGTTAAGTATCAGAGAATTGAGTGAAAACAATTTTCAACTTAAAATCGGTGATAATGGAGTGGGAAAATCTTTGGATACAAAAGCTAATGGTACTGGCTTTGGCTCTCAATTGGTGGATTTGCTAACCCGTCAGATTGATGGAAAATTGTCCCAGGATGTAAGTAATGGAACAATGATTTTAATAGATTTTAAAAAGCAAAGAGTTGGCAGCGGCCATATATCAGCCTAGAAGCTTACAGAATATAGGGTTTTTCAAAAACCTCTATTCATTTCACCAAGCATTTAGGTTCCAATAACTCGATAAGAATCATCACTTCTTCCCTGATTTGCTCATAAAGCTCTAACTGGCGCGCATTGCAGGAAATATAAGTTAACCCACCATTTAATAATTGATAGCTCATTGCATCAGACAATACCTCATCGTAATCCAGCCGCATGGAGTCATAGACATCTTTTTCCATACCAGTTTTGAATCTTTCCGTCAACATTTGGGAATGAATCCGACCGCTTTCAAATAGGTCATTTTCTATCAATTATTGAGTCATGCGAAAAGGCCCTGAAATAGAAAAATCTGATTCAGCCCACTACCCCGTCCCCATCAATATCCTTTCCACTTCGCTCCTCCAGAATGTGTAAGGTCTTTAAAAGGAGGGTCTTGGTTTTTTCAAGCTCTTCTTCCAAATAAAGGACGCGTTGTTCCAGCGAAACAGCCTTGTCTTTTTGCTCCTCAATTTCACTTTGCTGAATTAAATCCCAAAACATTCCCATGATCTTCTAATTTTAATGTTCGTTAAACTATGCCTACTCTACTTTTAAGTAGGGTATTAAGTCGTTTGCCTCATCGACTCTCTCAAATCATTTTTTGAAATAGGCAATTGACGAATTCGAATTCCGGTGGCATTGAAGATGGCATTAGTCACTGCAGGCCCTATCACTGGTGTACTTGGTTCGCCCCCACCTCCTGGAGGATTTCCCGAGTTGATGATATGCGTTTCGATCTTTGGAGCTTCATTCATTCGAGTCACAGGATAATCATGAAAATTACCCTGCATCACTGCTCCATTTTCTATTGAAATCTCCCCAGTCATTGCGGCGGCAAGGCCGTAGATAATCCCACTTTCCATCTGCGCAATAAATCCATCCGGATGAATCGCAAATCCTGCATCCACAGCACAGACTACACGATGTACTTTAACTTTTCCTTCGACGCTTACTTCCACTTCAGCAACTTCAGCCACAATGGTTCCAAAAGATTGGGCGATAGCTATACCTCTACCCCAATTTGCTGGAAGTGCTGTTCCCCAGCCTGATTTTTCCATTACCAAATCCAGAACCGCTTGGAATCGGGGATTATTTTTAGACAGATTTTTTCGATAAGCAAAAGGATCCTGCTTCGCAGCAAAAGCGAGTTCATCAATAAATGACTCGGTCAAAAAACCATGTGTGGAATGATCCACACTTCTCCAATTCCCCCAAGGAACAAAGGTCTCCGGGCTGGAATATTGAATCAACTGGTTTGGAATATCGTATGGCATATCTGCCGCTTCCGGTGGATGATGCTTAAATATAAACTGATGAGTATAAGCAATTGGATTCCCTGATTTATCCAAACCGGCTTTCATTCGACTGAGGGTCGCCTCTCGATATACATCGTGCTGGGTATCTTCTTCTCTGGACCAGATTAATTTCACCGGAAAATCTACTTCCTTCGCGATCATTACTGCCTGCTCGATAACATCCGTTTCGGACCTTCTGCCAAATCCACCACCCAAAAGTTGATTGTGAACAGTGACCTGATCAAAGTCTAGATCCAATAGTTTGGCAGCAGCAGCTTTTACCCCAAGTGGATTTTGACTTCCACACCAGATTTCACATTTCCCGTCATGCACCCAAGTCGTACAATTCATCGGCTCCATGGTGGCATGTGCTAGAAAAGGAAGCTCGTATTCTGCCTCAACCAAGGTTTCTGCACTTTCTAGTTCCTTCAGCGCATCTCCTTTTTTAAAGTGCAGGTCTAGCTCGTCCTCTGCCAAAGCGGTATCCATTGCTTTCTTGTATCCATTGATGATATCTGCTTGGCTGAGCTTATTATTTGCAGTGGATTCAAATTCAATGGGAAGCCCGTCAAGTGTCGTTTTTGCCTGCCAATACCCATCAGCAATAACTGCTACCGCATTTCCCAAGTTCAAAATCTTACTTACTCCAAGCATGCTTGAGGAGATGGTAGTGTCTACAGATTTCACTTTACTTCCAAAAACTGGGGAAGCTTTAATGGTCGCATATTTCATCCCGGCTACTTGCACATCCATTCCGAATTTTGCCTCTCCCGTGACTTTAGCAGGAATGTCGAATCGAGGCTTGGAAGTACCCATGATGGTGAATTCTTCCTGAGATTTTAGCTTAGGTGTCTTTGGACTTTTAACCTTTGCGGCTGCGGGAGCGAGTTCAGCAAAAGTTGCTGTTCGATTACTAGCCTGATGAATTATGGTGCTGTTTTGAGCTTTGAGCTCTTCTGTAGGAACCTTCCAAGTGTCTGCCGCAGCTTGGAGAAGCATTGCCTTAGCCGCAGCACCGGCGATTCGCATGCCATGCTGGCCGGTAAATCTTACCGAAGCCGAACCTCCGGTAATCTGAAAATTCATTGATTTCACCGCAGTGAGAAATACTCCATCGATGGTCCCTTCCAAAAATTTGGGGAATTGTTTATCTCCTGCAATAAATCCTTTTGCCAAAACATAGTTTGCGTATTCTTTATCAGCGGGCGCTTCCAGAAACTTTACTTTTGACCAATCTGCATCCATTTCTTCAGCAAGCATCATCGCCAAAGTAGTATGCACACCTTGGCCCATTTCTGCATGTGGAATGATTGCGGTTACTGTATTGTCTGGAGAGATCTTCAACCAAATATTCATCACTGTTTCATCAGCTGAAGCGATTAAGCCAGCCACTTTGGATGATCGATTTCCGGGACGGATAGCTATTCCGATCACTACTGCACCACTTGCTAAAACTCCTGCGCCGATAAAGGCACGTCTAGTCCATTTTTTCATCGCTAAATAATTTCAGGAGTGGTAGAAGATTGAAGTGATTCAGAAGCACGTTTGATAGCAGACTTGATTCGCCCATACATGCCACAGCGACAGATATTACCAGACATAGCTGCATCAATCTCGGCATCGCTTGGCGATGGGTTTTCATTCAAAAGAGCCACGGCAGACATGATTTGACCGGATTGGCAATACCCGCATTGGGGTGTTTGCTCGTCTATCCAAGCTTGTTGCACGGCATGTAGCGTGTTTTGATCCGAAGCGATACCTTCTATGGTAGTAATGTTCTTTCCTTCTGCAGCAGTCACAGGAGTAATGCAGGAGCGAATAGGCTGCCCATCCAAATGGATCGTACATGCTCCGCACTGTGCGATTCCGCAGCCAAACTTGGTTCCTGTCAATCCGCATTGTTCCCGGATCGCCCAAAGAAGTGGCATTCCTCCGGGTGCATCTACTTCAAAATCTTTCCCATTAATTATTAAGCGTGTCATAAGTCAGCTTTTTTTTTAAAGCAGTTCAATACTTACAATTTATTAAAAATCACCGCAATGGCAATTCTTCGATCAGGCCCTCAGCCAAAGCAAGTTGAGATTTATACTCCTGTAGGGAGCGTCCCATCATAGTTCGGACTACCGCAACTTTATTAATGAAGAGATCCAAGGTGTTTTTGTCTGGAATCTTCAGGTACATTTCTTTGGTAACAGGCAGATTGAACCGTAACTCTCCTGTCACTTCAAAATTCATCAGGGTAGCAGCTATTGGCACAAGTTCCCACTCTGCCTTTTCGATCACTTCATCCCGGAACACTGTTTTCTTCAGCTGATTGTCATACGCATTCATCTTATTTACCAGCTTTTGATTGAAAAAACGAAGCGTCCCCGATGATTTCATTTGGGAGTAAGTTCCGTCTGTTGGAGAAAAAGGAAAAGTGGCAAAAACCATTGTCATGCTTTTATAAAAAGTGAGGGTATCCCAGGAGGTTTTAGGTTTGTGGAGCATCTCTAAGAAATTTTGGATCTTCTCGTCCTTTTCTTGAACGAATCGGATCGCTTCTTCTAAAGCTTCACGATCTTGTTTTAAATCCTCCAGCATGGACTGAGCGAGCACATCTGCACTTTTCTGTTCCACATAGGATTCCCGGAGGTTTTCCACAAAAAATCCAAGTACAATCGCCAAAAACAACATCAGAAATTCTTTGAGATAGGAGTTCCAGTCTCTCTTTTTTTTACCCTTAAAATCCGGATTGGAAGGAGCATCCACTCTGGGATTCGCTTTGGTTTTCAGGGATTTTCCCATGGCTAGTTTAGCTTATATTCAGTTTGAATCAGTTCCAACAAATCAGTAGCCTCCCTTCTTAGAGATTCTGCCCGCTTACTATTTCCAAGTGACATTTTAGATAAAAAATGAATCTGAAATGCCAGCTCATTTATGGTATTGAAATCATCTGTTATCAACTGGGGATTCGTGGTAGGTAAAACAAATTTCATATCGGCATCCATCGTCGCATTCAGTTCATTGGAATTAAAGACTTTTCCTCCCATTTCTCTGAAGGTGGATTTGGTTTTACTGTCATTTTGATCCCAATCTTCCAATATTCTCACCATCTTTTCATACCTGAGTAATTCATCGACGATGTTTCTTTTTTGGATCAGGCGAAGATTTCCTGCATTTTTTAGCTGCTGAATGGTACCATCGGAATAGACAAAGGGCTTCTCGTCAAATACTTGTCTAGCGAAATAATAGATCTGATTGCCATGAAGATTTCTCTCCTCCGAAAGCATCAAGCTTGCAAGAGAGTCCATTAAAAGGGACTTCTCTCTTTTAAAAGCTATATAAGTTTGGAGAGTCGAAGTATCAGTTTTCAAATCCTCGATCAGCGACAGCATATATTCTTTCTCGATCTTTTTTACACTCAGGGATTCCCGGTAATTTTCTGCCAGAAATCCGCAGAAAACAGCCAGAAAGAGCATGAAAAATTCCTTGAAATAGGACTTCCAGTTTTTCGATTTTTGGATTGGTGTGGATTGTTCGGGATCCTCGTTTACTTCCATATTATTCAATTGGCAAAGTGACAAAAAGCTGGGAATGAATTAGCCAGGTCCCGGTTTTCTTGGTCCACTGAGCGGAATACTTTCCTCCCACTACTGGGGATGTTGAATCTTCATAGAAACCTTCCCAGGTCCCTGTTTCCCAAGCCAGCTGAGTTTCTGGATTTACCAGGATCTCATTTGGAGTTCTGACCCAATACATTTTAGGACCGCTATCATTTTTGATATAGTCTTGAAGTGCTTTTTTACCAGCAAGCAATGTTCCCGCTCCTGTAGTAATCAAGGCATCATCCGTTGAAAAAGTAGCATTCAAGTCCTCATCAAAATTTCTGAGCGCCTCATTTGAAGCAATTCGCTGCGCTCGGATTTCTGCTATTTCCCTGTCCATGCTTTGTCCCTTAACCAGACTGACCTGAAAGCAAATCAGAAGTCCGGTAATAATTTGGGATATTATCAAGTAGATTCTCATAGAACTATGATTTGATACCCTTTTTGCAGTAAATCTGTGGTAGCAGTAAATCTTGAGGTCGCCATCCGAACTCCGGGAAAAATATTCGCTGGAAGGAGATCTTGCTTCATCATAGACTGACCACAAACGATAACTTCCACTCCTGCTTTTTCAAATTCTTCTAATAATTGGGCGTTGGGATTGGCTTGCTCAAAGCGCTCCTGATAAGTTTCATTTGAAAGAATCAAGGGCGTGGCACCACTATAAACCACAATGGCAAGATGAATATTCTCTTTCGGGATTCCCGAATAATGATGGAGATTATACATCCTTGCTGCATAATCAAGTAAGTCTCCAACTTGATCTTTATTTTGTATTCGCTCCCCTATTTCCACCACAAGTCGATACTGTTTGGTTGGATCTGGTTTTTCCACTTCAAAAGGAATATCATTCACGGCACCATAGCCTTGAATTATTGGATAGA
Source organism: Algoriphagus marinus (assembly GCF_001936475.1). Taxonomy (GTDB): domain Bacteria; phylum Bacteroidota; class Bacteroidia; order Cytophagales; family Cyclobacteriaceae; genus Algoriphagus; species Algoriphagus marinus. The sequence goes on from NZ_MSPQ01000001.1 coordinate 16,576, forward strand.
CCAATTGTTGTGCTCCAGAAAACGAAGAAAATCCTAGGAAGAGGAAGAAAAAAAGAAAAGGGCTTTTCATAAAATTTAGATTTAAGAAAAAGGGATCAGCCTATTGCTGATCCCGATAATGATTAAACCAACTCAATATCGCCGCAGACTTACTCATCAGCATGCTTGGACGATTGACCAAACCATGTGAAGCATTTGGAATACGTACCATTGCAGCTTCTACTCCATTCAATTTCAGCGCGGCATAATACTGCTCGGACTCAGAAATCGGTGTTCTGAAATCCTGCTCTCCTGTCAATAGCATGGTTGGTGTTTTCACGTTTCCAACCAGAGAAAGCGGAGATCTTCTCCAGTAATTTTCCTGATCTTCCCATGGCATAGCCCCAAACCAATACTTTGCAAAGAAGGCTGGACTATCTGCATGAAGTACAAAACTTGTCCAATTGATTACCGGCTTGGCCACCACGGCTGCACGGAAGCGGTTAGTCTTTCCTACGATCCAAGCAGTCAAGACTCCTCCGCCAGATCCTCCAGTTACAAAAAGCTGATTGGAGTCAACGTAACCTTTTGCAATCACCGCATCCACACCAGACATCAGGTCTTCATAGTCATGATTTGGATAATCATGATGTATCGAGTTACCAAATTCCTGTCCATAGCCGGTACTTCCGCGCGGATTGGTGTAAAGTACCACATAGCCAGCAGCTGCATATTGCTGCACCTCATAGGAGAAGGAATTGCCATACATGGCGAAAGGACCTCCGTGAATTTCCAAGATAAATGGATATTTCTTGCTTGGGTCAAAGTTTGGCGGAGTCACGATCCAGCCTTGAATGTCCAAACCATCAAAGGAAGATTTCCACCAAAGCTCCTCGACTTTTCCGATTTCTCGGTAAGAGAAAACATCCTCATTTACTGAAGTGATTCGCTTGGTAGATCCATCCACCCAAACTGCTAAATCCGCAGGATGATCTCCGCCACCAAGTGTGTAAGCAAATCGATTATTACTAGAAACTGAATACGAACCTGCATTATATGGCCTTCCCAAATCCAGTCCACCAAGTCCCTCTACTACGGTTCTGATTTTACCGGTCAAGGCCACATGTCCAATTTTGGTATCACCCTTTTCATCGTATTGGAAGTAAATGCCTTTTCCATTGCCTTCCCATTGTGGGTTTGATGCATCACGGTCAAGTGCTTCAGTCATATTTTTCACACCTGAGCCATCTGCATTCATCACGTAAAGATTTCGAACTTGATATCCTTGAAAAGTATCATCAAAACCGATAAAGGCTATCATTTTCCCATCTGGTGAAAATGTGGGATCGCCATCAGGCCCAAAACGGGAGGTCAAAGCGGCGATTTTGCCATCCGCCAAGCTGAGTCGATAGATCTCAGAATTGTTAGGAACCAATTCGTTGTCTTCGTGTAAATTAGTTGAGAAAATCAAGCTTTTGCCATCCCCTGACCAAACAGGCGACCCGTAGTCCTGATCATCGGAGGTCCACTGTCTGGCAGTTCCTCCAGTTAATCCAATCGTGAAAATTTGCTGATAACCCGGCTTCAAATAGCCAGCTCCATCCCCACGATAGTTGAGTTCATCGATGAAAATCGGCGCATCATTCCATTTGGCTCCGGCAGGAGGAGCAGGAATGGAAAGCATTGATTTTTTGGCTGCTGGAACAAAAGATGAAAAGGCCAAGGTCTGCCCATCCGGTGACCAGGCAACGCTGCCCGGAGCATTTGCCGAATTAGTCAAGGCTACCGACTCTTTGGTATCCAAATAGAGGACAAATAGTTTCATTTTTTCGTCCTGCTGATTGGATCGGTAGGCGAGCTTGCTCCCATCTGGTGACCAGACAGGCCCAAAGTCCCGATGATTTCCTTGAGTCAGTGGTCGATTCTGGGAACCATCCACATTGGACATCCAAAGATTGGAGTAATCTCGATCGGTCATCACGTCCTTGAAGTTTCGAACGTAAACTACCTTGCTTCCGTCAGGGGAAATCTGTGGATCCGAAATATACTCCAGATCAAAAAGATCGAGTGGCTGTAAATTGGTTTTCTGCTGGGCATAAACCTGGCTTTGAAAAAGGATTGCGCAAATGGCAATCAGTAAAAACTTTAATCGCATAGCATTAGCTTTTTTTAATGAATGTTGTTTGTTTGTTGCCTTCTCTTCCGATACTAAATTTGATACTTTCAGAGGAGGTGATTTCAAATTTCATGTAAACTTCAAGTCCTTCTGGACTACTGGGGCTCTCAAAAACGTTATTACCACGATAGGAGAATTTATTTCCAAAAACTTCATTTTTGATCCAAAGGTCATTTTCATAGTCAAAGAGTTCTATTGTCCTTTCAGGATCCTCTTCATGTTGATATTCACCTACAAGCTTTTTCAAGGAGGCTGATTCAACAGCTAGTGTTGCCGCCATGCCTACATTGTAAATGACTTTGTTGGAGCCATCCGCAAGTTTTTTCACTTCCAAAACTCGATCGGTCGATCTTGCTGCCCAAGGATCGGTAGCAACCTGTTTGTCTCCTTTGAAATACAATTGAGTCACCAAAGACTGGTAGCCTTCCGCCGTCACCATCAGGTGAAAATGTGCTGGTCGAATCAATCCTCCACCTGCATCATAAGGAACCGGAAGAATGGTTTGGAAAGCATAATTGCCTTCATTATCCGTCATCACGGTGCCCCTGTATCGAAAATCAGCGCTTGAATTGTCATACACTTCCTCTGCATCGCAATGCCAAAGTTCTACTTTCGCATTTTTGTAAGGAGTCGTACAATCCTGATGAAGGATTTTACCACTTAGTTCTACTTTTTCACCTTTTTCTCCAGGAATATGAAGATTCGACCGAACAGGACTTCCCGGCCTGTAAAAAGGTCCTAATATATCTGAAGTGGTGGCGCAATCGCCCACGTACTTTTCGCCATCAAATCGGATGAACCCGAATGAACTCATCGCAGTCACGCTAAGTGCTGCTGCGGAAATAAACTGTCTTCTTTTCATAGCTTTTGGGTTTAAATGAGAAATTGAAAAAGAAACCAAAAACTTATTTCTTTCTGGTTTTAAAATAGTTAAGAATATAATAAAGTATAATCGCAATAGCTAAAAAGGAGCCAATGGCCAACATTTCTTTCTGACTGATCTGGATAAAAACCCAAACCATTGCAACGATTCCAAACAGGGCTACCAGAATTCCTCCCGGAACTTTAAAGCTTACTGAATCCGTAGATTTTGAGGTAATTCGAAATTTTAAAAATGCAAAAAGTCCTCCCAGATAAATCACAAGCATCCCCGCGGTCACCAAAATCAACAAATATTTGAAGCTTCCACTCATGGCCACCACCAAATCCAGAATGCCAAGAAAAAGGATCGCGATTACTGGAGTTTGAAAGTTGGGATGAAGACGGGAGAAAAATTTTGGAATGACTTCATCTTTTGAAGAAGCATATAGAATTCTATTTTTAAGCACAAAAATCGAACTGAACGTACTCCAAACTGCAATAAAAGTGACAATTAGAAGGATACCGAATCCAATAGGACCAATTAAATTTTGTGCTAATTCGGCCAAAGGCGCTTCTTGATTTTCGATCAGTCGATTGCCCAAAACCCCTTGAGTGACGAGATGTATCAAACAAAAAATCAAAATGGCTCCAAGGATTCCGAAGAGAAAACCCAACGGGCCTGTTCGTTTCGGGTCTTTCATTTCCCCACTTGAAGTAAGTGCAAGTTCTCCTCCCATAAAGGCAAAAAATAACAGAATACTTCCTTCTCCTATTTTGGTAAATGCTGGAAATCCTTGCCAGGAAATATTAGCGATTTCAACTTTTGAAAGTCCAAAAACAATCAAGCAAACAATCGCCAAAACCTTTGTCCAAGTCAAAGTTTTAATCAAAACCATGCTGTCCTTCATCCCTCGAATACTCAAAAAGGAGATAATGCCAAGAATAGTGGCGAAGAAGGCAAATCGGATTACTGGCTCTTTGAAAATCTCATTTTGGGTCGAAAGGATATCAATCATCGCATTCAGTAAGGCAGCACAGACCAAAACTCCTATTCCAAAAACATAAAGTATCGTGGCTACAAAACCCGCCATCGGACCAAATGCCCGATCAATGTATACGTACAGCCCACCCGTTTCTGGGATGCGGTTACTGAGTTCTCCAAAGCAAAGCCCGATTGATAAAAATATTAGTCCACAAAAAATATAAGCCAGAATACTTCCGTGACCCAAGATCATGTAAACCAGCGCCGGCAAGAGGAAAATCCCACTCCCTATCGAAATGCTCAGGACATTTGTGACTACGTCACTTATGCCCATTTCTCTTTTCAGAGCTACCTGCTTGCCTTTCATTTAGTCATGATTTTGTTTTTTTTCCGAATAGACTTAACCATGAAATAAATTATGGTAAGTGCAACAAAGAATATGGTAAGTCCGGTTTTTTCATATCCCGTCAAATTGGAAAGGAAAAAAAGAATTATTCCTGCCGACAAAAGGGGAACAGTATAACCAAATGGAATTTTAAAATCTCCTTGCTTTGATTTTTGGGTCTTTCTTAACCAGATCACTGAGAGCGAAACTCCAAAATACACTAAAAGCATACTTGCAGAAGCAATTACCGCCAGTTGGCGAAATCCTCCTAAAGCGGCTAGAATAAAACCAAGACCTGCATAAAGCAAAATGGCCAGATAGGGTGTTTTAAATCTTGGATGGATTGCGGCCAACTTATCCACTGGGATAATCCGATCACTTGCAAATCCAAAAATCACCCTTGGCATATTCAGAATTTCTCCACTCAACATGCCGAACATAGAAACTCCAGCACCAACCAATAAAACTGTATACCCGATTGGTCCAAAAACAACATCAGCCACAGCTGCCAGCGGAGCTTCTTTAAAATCAGGTAACTGACCACCCATTACTCCCTGGGCGACAGTTTGGATTAAAACATACAGGATTAACACGAATAGAATTCCTATGAAAATTGCTTTGGGAACTGTCTTTTGTGGATTCTTGATCTCATCTCCAACTGACAATCCTGCATCTCCTCCCTGAAAGGCAAAAAACAAAATCAGGCAAGCCTGACCAAATTGATCAAAGGTGGGAGCAGCCTCCCAATATAAATTAGAAAACGATACATCTTTCCAACCGAAAAATATCAGCAATAGGATCGGAGTGAGTTTTGCGACGGTGTTAATTTTTACAAGTCCAATTCCTTGTTTGACACCAATGACATTCAGGAAAGCTAATCCTGAAAAAAGGACAAACAACAAAAGAAACCTATTGACGGGGTCGGTAAAAACAGGAAATGCCAAACCTATTAATTCTACCAATGCATTGGCTACAGCTGCATCTGAAAAAACACTTCCAGTTACCAAGAAAATAGCCGCCAAAAAACCAGAATATGGGCCAAATGCGGTTTCAACATAGGCATATCCACCTCCAGATCGAGTTACTTTGCTTCCTGCCTCTGCGAAACATAGCATCACCAAAGCAATCAAAAATCCACAGAAAAGGTATACAATGATACCTGATGAGCCCATGATTTCTGAAATTATTGCAGGCAGAACAAAGATCCCGGCACCTACAATGATATTAACAATATTCGCAGAGAGGCCCCAGACACCGATTTCTCTTTTTAAACCACTCTCTTTTAATTCTGACATTGAAATTTCTCTTCTTTATTTTTTAATAACCTCTCGCAGCTCCATCCTCACTTGCCGAGTCCGATGCTCCCAAATAAACTCCCAAAGTAGCATCGTAAGTAATCCCCATTAATACCCCAATGTTAGTTGTAGGTCTTAAGGTGTGTTCCATTTCTTCCAATGCCTTTCTAGTATCAGGAGAAAGCAAATTCCGCTCGTAGAGGATTTGATCTGGAAGCCATTGGTGGTGGATTTTCATCGCTTCGATCGCCCGGTCAATTCGCATATCGTAGGCGAGGACATTTAGAACCGTCTGAAAAACAGTATTGATGATCGTCCGTCCTCCCGGACTTCCGATGACCAAGTAAGGCTTTCCGTCTTTTGCTACGATCGTCGGGGTCATGCTGGAAAGCATTCGTTTTTCTGGAGCCACCAGATTGGGATTAGTTCCGATTTGACCAGTTGAAGTGGTGATTCCTGGTACAGGATTGAAGTCACCCATTTCGTTGTTGAAGATAAAGCCCAGCTTATCCGAACCCATTCCAGCGCCATAGCTATTTTCCAACGTGTAGGTTAAGGAAATCGCATTTCCATCTTTATCGATCACTGAAAAATGGGTGGTATGATCCCCTCCGTACTCTTGTCCAAACTTTGAAGAATCGCTTTTTGAAGCTTTGGTCAAGTCTAGATTCTCAAATCTAGCTTTCGCAAAATCCTTTGAAATCAACCGATCGATTGGCATGTCCAAATTAAAATCCGGATCACCCAAATATTCTGCCCGATCGGCAAAAGCCCTTCGCATCGCTTCTGCGACCAAGTGAACATAGGCAGTTGAATTGAACTCGACTTTTTCTATGTCGGCGGCTTCCATCAGATTCATCATCTCGATCAAGGCCACTCCTCCGGAACTAGGCGGAGGCATGGAAAAAATCTCATAGTCCTTAAAGGTAGTCTTCAAGGGAGCTCGCTCCACTGCTTCATACTTGACCAAGTCTTCTTGGGTGATGATCCCTCCATTGGCTTTCATATAGCGTTCAATCTCTGCTGCTACGGCACCTTTGTAAAAGCCATCTCTTCCTTGGTCGCGGATAGCTTCCAAAGTTTTGCCTAGAGCCGGTTGCTTCCATAGTTCACCTGGGGCGACCACTTCTCCATTCGTTCCGCGAAAGAAGTTTTGCATGATATCATAGGAAGCATCCATCTTAGAAACTCGGACTGCAGCATTATACAATCCCCAAGACATGGTAAAGCCATTTTTTGCCAAATCCACGGCTGGTTGGACCAAGTCTTTCCAAGGTAACTTCCCGTATTTTTGGTGGGCTTGGAAAAGTCCTGCTACGGTTCCCGGTACGCCTACAGAGAGTAATCCCTTATGATTTGAATTATCTCTGATCTTCCCGTTTTCATCCAAAAACATTTCAGGTCCGGCAGCCAAGGGAGCTTTCTCCCGAAAATCAAAGGTCGTCACCTCTCCGTCTGATTTCATCAAGACGATAAATCCTCCACCTCCAATATTCCCGGCTTCCGGATGCGTCACTGCCAAAGCAAATGCTGTAGCAACGGTAGCATCGATGGCATTTCCACCCTTTTTCAAAATATCAACGCCAACCTCAGAAGCTAAGTAATGATCTGAAACCACCATCCCATTTTTGCCATAGGTTTGGGCATTCAGGGAAGTCCCATTAGCCAGCAGGAGTAGCGCAAAAAGGGAAAGGATAAGTTTAAATTTTAGTCTCATATGTTTTTAGGCATTAAATTTTTATTGGATTGGGAGTGGAGCTAATGAATTTTTGAGAAAAGCCTCATGCTAATTAGGGGTGTTTTACAAAAAAACTTAATCTATCATTCCTTTTAGCTTTTGCCGAGCTTCTTCAAATCGGCCCATCATCACGTTCATTTGGATTTCACCATAAGCTCTTCTTGCGATTTTTTCCGAGGCATCAATCGCTCGAATGAGGTCTGCAGCCGCTTTCTTCTTCGCTTCAGGATTAGTACTGCCAACTGATCCAATCCAAATTGGAGAAGTATGTGCAAAAGGTCTCGCGTGCATGCTTGGCCAAGTATCTTCTTTGAGTTCGCTGGTATAAGCACGGATTGCTACCCATCCGCCCTCAGGGAGAAGAATCTGACCTTGGTACTGTCGAGTCTCACCGGCTTTAACTCCGTCAAAAGTTTCTACTACCTGACCATTGACCACAAGCTCCACCACATCGATGTCGTTTGTGCTGGCCAGAGTAGCGGTCCAGTCTTGTCTTCCACTCCCAATCACATCGCCCGGTTGAGCGTCTTTGCCAACTTTAAATAGCAAAGCAGGCCCGGTGGTCACAAATCCTTTTCCGGCCATCGCTGCCTCGAGTACTGATTCAGAGGAGATCTTTTCACCATCGAGGCGCAGGTAGTTTCTTCCAGTTCCTGCGGCCATGGTTCGGTGAAAATCCACCCACATATCAGTTCCTGACATGGCCGCCACAGGCTGTCCAATATTGAGTAGTCGATACCAAACCTCACTGTTACCTAAAGGACTGGTCCATGCACACACCATTTCCAGACCGATACGGTCGGCTAGGACTGCATCGGAAATAAGCTCGATAGGAATAGGACCAGTTTCGAGCTGATCAAAAGGGTCCGAATCAATTGATATAGGGTGAACATAGGTCGTAAATCCACCCATGCGATCAGCGTATTCCACGACCTCTCCGTTACTTCGATCCGGATCTCCGAGTTTTGGATTTGTTGGTCCCCAAAACCAAGGGGAATAAGGTTTATCTACACCCAGTAAACTCACATGCCCATGGAAATGAGAGCGAACCTCCTGGCTTTGGACAACGATTCGTCCATCTTGAATGGTTTCTTTTCCTAGGATTGAAGCATCTATTCGCCTTTCCCATCGATTCCAAGACATCGGAGCTAGTAAATCCAAATCCTCTCCGGCCATTGCGCGAAGCGCATCTTTATGAGTTGCCCGATGATGCCCGTCTCCATTCAAATGCACGTGATGATCTGCCGAGACGTATCCTGCTGCCACTGCATCCCAAAGAGGCGAAAGACTGAGGCTTACCGCAGATGAAGTATTTTCTTTAATTGAAACAGTGGATTTTACTACGGATGTCATGGGACCACGAGCAGCCGATATTTCATAATTTCCAACGGGCAAATTCAATTCTGTTTTTCCGGAAACATAAAAGTAATGACGTCCCGATTGTGGGTCAGCATAAGTCGCGTCCTCATGAAATGCCACCGGTGAGCCATCCTCCCGGACAATAGAAACCCGCCCCGTGATGGACTTGCCTTTATCATCGCTAAGCGAAAGATTCAAGTTGCCGCTCGCTTCTCCGAGTTCCCAATTCGAAATCATGACTTGCTCTGAAGCTCCTCCGTAGGTAGAAATTCGCATCAGTCGGAACTGACGATTTTCGTCCAGATCGACGAAGTAAATCTGATTTCCATCCGCACTAAAGGCAGGGGTCAGTGCGAAAGGATTCCCATCAGTGAGGCGATGCTTCACCCGGGAATCATCGAGGTCCATAGTCCAAAGATGATAGTCATTGTCAATAGGAGCGCTATACACGATCAGTCTCTGATCAGGGTGTGCATCCGCCGTGAAATGATAAGTCAAGGTCTGAGAAACGGCAATGGTGTCTGTTCCGGCGTCAAAATCTTTGATACGAAGTACCCGATGTGCCCCTTGCCCGTGGAGATACATCAAACTTTTTCCGTCTGAGAGACTTCGTGAATTTCGCTCTACTTGTCCTAGGTTCGTAAGTTCTTCATCAAGTCCTGAAGAAAGATTTCTTCTTCTAAGATTAATCGAACCGCTCATTCCGGATGAATAATAGAGCCACTCTCCATCATCTGAAAACTCCGGGTCTAGCTCGATTGCCTCCGTATCAATTCTGGTTTCTTGCCCACTTTTTAAATCCAAAATAATAATTGCTGTATTTTTCCCTTCATCCCGAACGAATGTCAATTTATTCCCATCCGGGGACCATCGAGGACGTGAATCCATTCCTGGTCCTTTGGTCAATCTGACTGCATTACCTGTCTGGAGGTTCAGATTCCAGAGCCAGCCTCGAGCTGCAAAAGCTAGATGCTTCCCGTCCGGCGCGGGGGCTGGATCGGTGGGGCCATAAGCAAGAATCGGGAGTTCATGCTGCTCCAAGTAAACATGATGACCAAAGTCATTGAGCTTGCTGTATCGATTGGTCCATTGTGCGTTAGCCACACTAGAGAATAGGAAAAAAACTAAAAAGGCAAGTGTTAGTGAAGAATATCGCATTGTTCAGGAGTTTAATTTGAAGTGCCAACAGGCAATCCGAGCGGCGGAAAAAGGGAAAAGAAGAGTATACTTAGATTCATAAATTTAGAATTAATCATTTTCTTTTTTAGGAGTGGGAATGACTACACCAACTTCTTTTGAAAAACTAGCCCACTCAGCCAGCATTTCTTGATATTTTTCTGGATACGATTCTTTCAAATCAACCTGCTCAGCAAGATCTGTTTTTAGATTAATCAGTTGAAAATTCTCCAACAGAAATGGCCGCTCAATATTCACAATTTTCCAATCTCCTTTTCTGATCATCGCATAGCCTCGCTGCTCCAAACCGAAGACATAGCTAGAATCATGTGCTGTTTTCGATTTCCCGGAAAGTAGTGGCATTAATGATTCCCCAAGCAAAGGTTTTACAGCTTTTCCATTCCATTGATCTGGGTAGTCCACGTTGGCTAATTCATAGAATGTCGGCGCAAAATCCATTAGGGTCAAGAAAGAATCGTTGATACTCCCTTTATTTTCGACTCCTGGTCCAGCGATGATCATCGGCGTGTTGATGCCGCCTTCAGTGGTAAATCCTTTATAATATTTGAAAGGGGAAGATCCAGCTTCCGCCCATTGGGGACCATAAGAAATAAACGAGTTCACTTTACCCATTTCAGCATAATCCTCGGAATAGTTTGCCTGGATATATGGGCCGTAAAAGTCACTGGAATAAAAATCCTCTGCGGCGGCGCCGTTGTCCGACATAAATACAATCAAGGTGTTCTCGTATTGCCCGATTTCTTTTAAATAACTGATCAATCTTCCAATGTTGAAATCCAGATTATCTATCATGCCGGCATAGAGCTCCATCTTTCGGGCTTCCTTTTTTTGCTCCTCCGGGGAAAGTGAATCCCAAGGTTTGACACCTGGATGGGAAGGAGGCAAAACCGCATCTTCAGGAATCATTCCAGCCTTTTTCAAACTTTCAAAACGTTGCGCTTTCAATGCCTCATAGCCGTCATCATAGCGGCCTTCGTACTTTTTCCAGTATTTCTCATCCACTTGCAAAGGCCAGTGCGGTGAGGTATAAGCTGCAAATGTGAAAAAGGGCTTCCCATCTTCCCGATGCCGATCGATGTAGGAGATCAGTTTGTCCGTATAGAAATCAGTGGAATAGTCTCCTTCATGCCAGTCTGCTTTTTGTCCATCTTCAGTATATTCGGTTACCGGAGTTTCAGGAAAAATGCCCGCATTACTAAAGTGATTTGCTCCACCTTCTGCATTGATTGAGAATGAATGCTCAAATCCTTTAGCCTGAGGACCATCTTCTAGCCTATCGCCTAGATGCCATTTGCCTGCCATGTAGGTATGATAACCTGCGGATCGAAGTAAATCGGGAAGGGGTATGATTCGATCTGTCAAATGACCTTCATAACCCGCGACTTTAGTTTGGAGCTGTTGTGACCCCATGCCTGCGATATGGTTATTATTCCCAGATAAAAGCATCGCCCGAGTAACAGCACATAAAGGAGCGGTATGAAATCTGCTGAATCGAAGTCCCTGACGAGCCAACTCATCGAGATTTGGAGTCTCAATATCACCCCCAAAACTGCCTAGATCCGCATAGCCTAGGTCATCAGCAACTATGAGGAGAATATTGGGAGGCGCAGTTTTTTGAGACTCTTCTGGTTGTCTCTTTGAACAGCTTGTTATACTTATTAGAAGAAGTACTACTAGGCCAAAATATTTTTTACAAATCATTTCCGTTTGTGTGAGAATCTAAATACCACATTTTCATTTCTCCTTTTCCTTTTACCGGTAACATTCCTCTTTCGGTAAATCTAAAGTCTGGGTCATCTTTAAGCAGCGAATAAGTATTTTCAGAAATGTTGATCCGGTTAATTTCGCAATTTGCTTCCATTCGTTGAGCTACATTTACGGTGTCCCCCCAGATATCATATTGGAATTTTTTTATGCCGACGATTCCTGCCACCACAGGTCCAGTATTGATTCCACATCGCATGTCAAACTTTATCTTTTGGGAAATACTTGGATCAGAATTTCGGTTTTCAATGAAGGTTTTCATTTGAATTGCTGCTTGGGCTACCGCTTTAACGCCCGCTTTAGAATTTAATCCTCCGGCTGCCATGTAAGCATCCCCGATTGTTTTGATTTTTTCCAATCCCAAGTGACTTATAATCTCATCAAATGCTTTGAAGCAGGTATTTAATTCTTTTACAAGTTCCTTTGCGGTTAGCTGTTCTGATTTTTTGGTGAAATCTGCAAAATCTGTAAAAATTACCGTCACCTGATCAAAGTCTTTGGCATCTGAACTTCCTTTTGCTTTAAGCTCTTCTGCAACTTCAGCAGGGAGAATATTCAGTAAGAGTTTATCTGATCTATCCTTTTCTTTGGATAGGGTCTCTTTTGATTTTTTTATAAACTGATATCGGAGGAAAAGTCCAATAGCTAGCACGAAAAGGAATAAACCGGAAATCATGAAGATGATCTTTCGGCTTCGCTCTACTTCAAGACGTTCGTAGAAAACCAGATCCCGCTCTCTCTTTTCCTGCTCATTTTTGATGCTGTCCAGAATCTGTTTTTTCTCGAATTCATAGTTGAGCATCATTTGGGTAATGCTTTTGGTATTTGATTCATTCAAGATACTATCCTTGAGTGAAGTTGCCATCTTTAAATAAGCTAGTTCAGCTCGATAATCACCCGTTTTTTCAGCTATCTCCTGAAGTCTCTCATAGGCCATCCGAAGTACTTTTACTTCGCCTGCTTTTTCGGCATTTTCAAGTGATTTCTCTCCATGATATTTTGCTTTGGAAAGCTGATTGTTCTTTTGATAAAGATTGGCAAGTCGGTTGTGAGTATAGGCCAGACCACGAGAATAGCCCAGAGAATCGCGAATTCGAAGGGCTTCAAGTAGGGTTTCTTCGGCGAGTTTCAGGTCACCTTTGTTTGCATAGTTATTACCCAAATTACTTAGAGCTAAACCTACTGAATACGGGTTTTCAGCCCTTTTGGCATAGTCCAGAGAAAATTTATGGTAATAAATAGCAGAATCAAGTGGACCTGTATGTTCAAAAATGATGGCTAAGTTATTATAGCTACTCTGAATGTTATCAGGGATTCCCATAGCGAGATCCATTTCTAGCCCTTTTCTCGCATGATAAAATGCCTCTTCATAATCGTGCTGATCGTAGTAAAGCAAACTGAGATTCGAATGGGAAGAAGAAACGCCTGTCAAATTACCTGTGGATTCATAAATATCCATGGCGGCTTGATGGTTTTTTACGGCTTTTTCAACATCTCCAAAACGCGCATACGTGTTGGCAAGAAAGTTATGAGCCCTAGCTTGCTCCAGCGTTAAACCTAGCTTTTCCAGTTGAATGATCATCTTCTCGATCAATTCAGTGTCGGATTGGGTAGGGTCGCGTTCTTGAAGACTCAGGGCTTTATAAAATTCTCCAATAAGCAAGGCGGACTCGTTTCCTTCTTTTTTTGCCAGTAAGATGGCTTCATCAGCTAATCGAATAGCTTCCTCATATTTATAATCAGAATAGGCAGAATAAGCATTTGAGATTAAGCTGTCCAAGTTCTGTCCTTTCAAAGAAAAGGAAACGCTAAAAAGTAAAATAAATGCAAGTCGCAATTTTGTCATAGCTAAAAAAAATCTCGTTATCAGACTTTAAGATAGGATTTTAGAGTTATAAAATACAATAAATTGTATTTATCTACACTTATTGACTAAGTTGATTTATTCAAAAAGAGTGGTCTTTTAGCATCATTCTCAGTGCTCATGATCCATTCTATGCTTTTTCAAAATATCTTCTCCGAAGTCATTTCCTTTTTCTCGCCAGATCGCATGGATATGATTCCCATTATTCATAAATCCGACATTGTCATACTCAATGATAAAATGAGGGGTGTGAATCACATAATAATGTGGGGTCCTTGGTTCATATTTACCTATCCAAGCAAAATAGACCTCGCTAGGATCCACTGAGTGGAGTATATCAAGGTATTTTTCTGATTTTTCATGTTCCAAGTTTCCGATATATTCTTCGATTAGATAATGCAAAATTTTTGCTTGTTTTTCATCTAATTCAGCAGCAGGAATCCCCTGATATTCGCTCAGACGCTGCTCTGATCCCGGAGCCGTCAAGATATCACCGGGTACTTCTCTGCTTAGGGTAGCTTTAGTCTTTTGATCTGGATTTAATGCATTAATCAACCAAAACCCATAATCCTCTTCTTTACTCAATGCTCTTAGCCCTGAATACTGAGTCACTTCCACTTCTGCCGGGTCGGTACCCATAAATAGTGGGGTCATGGAGTAAGTATCTCCTGCAACGGAAAGATTGATAGAGAGATGATGTCCTTCGAATTTCAAACCCCAAATCGCGTCAACAGAAGGATCACCCCAAACTGCAAAAAAGTAATTGCCATAGTCCCAATCCAGCGTTCGCACCATCTTGATTGTATTTTCATTGACTTCTCCTTTTTCATATCCTATTTCAAATATCTCATGGAGAATATCATCCAACTGAAGAATCGCAAAAGACTTCAGGTAGCCCTGAGAGCTGAACATCGTAGTGAGCAACCTGTGAAATTTCAATTTACTTTCGTCTGAAAAATCCCCAAATCGGGCTCCGGTCCTTGGCGCCAATCCGATGGGTAAATTGGTCCATTGGGTGCGCATGGAATCAGCAAAACTGAGCATCGCCTGTGATTTGATATCTTCATCAAAGGTTCCTATTAAATCAAGCGTGGATTTTTGTAGCTCTTTAACTGACTGTGTAAAGCCATAAGAAATAGATAAAAGGAATAGCGCAAAAAGAGTCAGAATATTTTTCATTTGAGATAGTTTTGAGTTAGGCCAAAAAAAATGGAAAATTAAATCTGGGCTTAGGAGTTTTAATTTACTAATATAATTCAAAGATTCTTGAAATAATCTCAATTCTTTACTTCGAAGAATTCAATTCTCCAAACATTTGAATCCAGTAACGGTTAGTCTCTTAAACATTCAAAAAAATGAAAAAACTACTCATACTCTTAATTTTATTAACTCCATTCATTTCTTTCGGACAGGATTTGATTCCTACTGCTTCTGGGGATATCAAAGTCACTCCGATTTTACATGGAACTCTTGTGCTGGAATATCAAGGCAAGACTATTTATGTGGATCCTTACGGAGGAGCTGCAGTTTTTGAAGGTCAAAAGAAACCCGACTTGGTATTGATTACAGATATCCATGGTGACCATCATAATCAGGAGACGCTGGATGGTTTAGATTTGAGCAATGCGATCATCGTAGCTCCCCAAGCCGTAGCTGATAAGCTTCCAAGCGGCTCCGGAAAATCGATACAGATCATGAATAACGGACAAACAGAATCTATTTCTGGAATTAGCATTTCAGCAATCCCGATGTACAACTTGCCTGAAACAGCTGATAGCAGACATCCGAAAGGAAGAGGGAATGGCTATATTCTGGAGCTCGGAGGAAAGAAAGTTTACCTATCCGGAGACACCGAAGACATTCCTGAAATGCGTGCATTAACTGGAATAGATGTAGCTTTCGTCTGCATGAATCTTCCGTACACCATGGATGTAGCTCAAGCCGCAGATGCCGTTTCAGAGTTTAAACCAAGTATCGTTTACCCTTACCATTTCAGAGGTGGAGATGGCTTGGCCGATGTGGAAAAATTCAAATCAGCAGTTAACTCCAGTGCCCCTGAAGTGGATGTCAGACTTAGAAACTGGTATCCTGGAAATTAAGGCTCGGAATTAAAAAAAGGCCGTATTGTTCTGCCCCCAAAAAGTTAAACACTTATTGGGGGCATTTTTATGCTTAATCCGATAGAACTCGTTTTTCAAACCAACTGCTCAAGTTATCGGTAAGGAAACAAACCATCGGGAAAAGGACTCCCAGAAACCTGGGTTAATTTTAAAAATCCCAATAGTGTGAATGAAGAAAAAAGTAGCCAAAGCAAGCGGAAATACCCATCGTCCCCTTTTCTCGTTTCGCTCCAAAATGATTAGCACCACTAGGATAATGTAGTCCACAGAAATTGCTAACAAATAGCCGGTTAAGCCCTGAATATCTAAAACATTGAACATAACCCGAGCCATAACTGGTTCGATTAAAGCCATCCCTGCAACTATCATCCCCCGAGCATGGATGGGCATGGAGTTTTTAAACTTTATGGCTATTCCAAAGCCCAACGAAAAAATAATTAAATCTTTAAAGGGAATCCACACCTCAGGTCCAACAAACTCTAGCTCAGGATCTATACGATTATTTGCTAATAGGGCCACTGATACAAACAGAATAGGAACCAATAGATAGGAGAATTTACCCACCGCTTTATGCAGTTCATGTTTTTTTCTCCGAATCAAAATGGGCTGAATAATTAGCATCCCTACCCACAAGAACGCAGTAATTGCATGAAAATGGAAATACTGATTGAAATCGGCTGTTCCATCAAAAAACTTGGAAAAATAGGAAGGCCAAAACCCCAAAAATGTAATTATTAATAAGCCTAAATAGTAATAACCTGTGTTTTGGAACTTCATTTCTCGAAAAGTTAAAAGTGAATTTTTTACTTACTAGTTCTTAGCTGCTTTATGCTTTTGATCTAAGTATTCATAATGGCTATTATCCGGTCCAGTTCGCACTACTTTACTTGGAGGAAGAGGTCCCAATTGTTTTACTGCCAAATCCATCGCTCGCATCATTTGAGCAAGTTTTTCCGGGTTTTCTTTAGCCAGATTAGTGGTTTCTCCAGGGTCATTTTTCAGGTTAAAAAGCAAGGTATCGTGAGCAGCCACTGCTTTCATCCCTCTACTTCCTTCATATCCTTGATAAGGGCGCTTGATCTTCCAGTCTCCTTCACGGAAACCCCGCTGATCTGAAAGCATAAAGTAAAGAAAAGTATCGGCTTCCCGATTCCCATTTTCGAAAAGAACTTGGCTCAGATCTTTTCCATCAATTTCCCGATCTGAAGGGATTTCCGCTCCCACTAGCTTACAAAATGTGGGGAACCAATCCATTTGGGTACCCATTTCTTCATAGACCTGACCGGGAGTGATTTTTCCTTTCCACATGGCGACAGTCGGAACACGCACTCCACCTTCAAAGGTGTACTGCTTTCCCTCTCGGAGTTCACCAGCTGAACCTCCATGATCTTCCATCACCAGCCAAGGTCCATTATCCGAAGAAAAGACGATCAGCGTATTTTCAAGAATTCCTTTTTCTCCCAGTTTGCTTAAAATCTGCCCTACGCTCCAATCGATCTCCTGAATCACATCGCCATAGAGCCCTCGGTCGGATTTTCCCTGAAACTCAGGTGACGCATAAATCGGAACATGGGGCTGATTGTGTGCGAGATAAAGCAAAAAAGGCGCGTCCGATGCTTGATCAATAAAAGTTAAAGCCTCCTCGGTATAGCGTTGTGTGGTATAGGTTTGATCTACTTCAAACTCTTCCACTTCATTATTTCTCAGGTAAACCACCGATGCCATATCATTGGAATAGGGAATTCCAAAGTACTGATCAAAGCCCTGATTGAGCGGCAGAAAGCGCTCCAGATGTCCGAGATGCCATTTGCCAACAGCTGCAGTTTGGTAACCTTTTTCTTTGAGAACCTCCGCAAAAGTGATTTCCTCAGGATCCATTCCTGTTAAGCTTTCCGGAAAAAATACGGCATTGATTCCCATCCGCTGTGGCATCCGCCCGGTCAATAGACCAGCTCTTGAAGGGCTGCAAACGGGTGAGGCGGAGAGAAAAGAGGTGAATTTGATTCCTTCATTGGCGATGCGATCGATATTGGGAGTCTGAATGTCAGTGGCTCCAAAGGCACCAATATCACCGTATCCCAAATCATCTGTAAAGATGAAAACGATATTTGGATAAGAATTAGGAGCAGATTCAAGTGCTTTTTCCTGACAGGAAATCACTAAGAAAAGCAAGCAAAGGTAACAGCCGATTGGTTTCATAGTAGGGAGCTAAGTCCCATTAATTTAGCCAAATTATCTAGAAATCACCCGCATGCTCAAAATCCGAACTTCCTCAATCGGGCGATCTGGAACCTTTGTTTTGACCGCAGCAATAGAATCCACTACCGCCAAACCTGAGATCACTTCTCCAAAAATGGAATAGTTCTGATCCAAATGTGGCGTACCTCCAATTTGCTTGTAAACTTGCCGATGTGCCTCTGGGATTTGATAAGCTTCAAACTTATCGTAGGTCTCATAAATCAATTGGAGGCTATCATTCAAAACCTTGGTTTGGAGGCTATCTTTTTTTGTTCGGGCACTGGCCAAAGAATCGATCAGCGGCTTCAATTCCGGATCATTTACCGCATAGTGTCTTGCGAGCATTTTATTGATTCGCCCTTGATTATGATCCAGCGAACTATCGGTATGAATGATTCCCTGCACAATGTAAAATTGAGTGCTACTGGATGCCCGTGCCGCATTACCGGTTCGGGCCGCAGCCAAGACTCCCTTTTTATGGAAAAGAGCTGGATGAAATTCTGCTGGAATCTGGTAATTCAAATCAGATCCTCCTAGGACGACGGTATCGCTGGCATACTTGCTTTTGGTATCCCCACCTTGAATCATAAAGCCTTTGATCACCCGATGGAAAAGCAAACTGTCATAAACTCCCTGATCTACCAATTTGATGAAATTATCCCGGTGAAGAGGAGTCTCATCGTATAGCCGAAGGACGATCGTTCCGTAATTAGTGATTAGTTCTACTTCCACTGGACTTTTGGAAATGGCTCCAAAAAATAGCAGGGAGGTAAGTAAGATAAAGGCGCTTAATTTTTTCATTGGATCAATTTATAAATCTCTTCGAAATCTTCGATGCGCTTTATTGAATGATTCTGAGATTAAGCGATCAAACTATAGGTCATTTGACGTATGGGTTTGCAAAAAACAGAGTCCCTTATTTGGGATGAATTAATATATTTTCTTAATGAATTGTCCGATCTGCAAGTCAGCCCTTCAAACTGAAAACCTGAACATCGCCACCGATACAGGGCTCTGTACCGAATGCAAGCATATTTTCAAAGTTTCAGAGCTTCTAAATCCTGTAATAGACCCCAAATTTGATATTAAAAATGGACCAAAAGGCACTTGGCTCAGAGCAGAGATTAATGAGCTGATTGTAGGGGGGAGTACCCGTTCGGTCATGGCCTTTTTTTTGGTTCCTTTTATGATTATTTGGACTTCGCTCAGCGTTGGGGGGACATTGTTCGCAGCATTTTCAGACGGAGCGGTGAATTGGTTTCTGGTTCTTTTTTCCATTCCCTTTTTGGCAGGAGCGGTACTTTTCTGGAGTATTGCTTTGATGTTCATTTGGGGCAAAGTGGAAGTTCAGCTCCACAAAACCGGTGGAACAATTTTTACCGGTCTAGGAAAAATTGGTCGACGGAAACACTTCACCTGGCAAGAAGTAGATCGGGTAGGAATTACTCCTACCCTCAAAACTTCAAAAGGTTATTCTGGGGGAGGGCTGTTTTTGGAGGGACCAAATCGAAGAATTGATTTTGGGTCTTTTCTTAATGCGGAGAAGAAAATTTATTTCCAGCAAGCCTTGACTTTTAGCCTTCAAAAGATCAAAAACGACAATCGCTTATTTTAAAAAAAGGAGCGATTTCTCGCTCCTGTCTAAAATTAGAACCCGCAATAATGGGTGAAGGTGTCTTTGTATTCTCCATCCTGGGTTCGTTGGATGGTCTCTACAGTCGCATTTCCAAAGCCAGTGGAGGAAATGGTAAATACATCCATTTGGGTGAATCCAGTTCCATTATTTTCGGATCTTCCGATTTCTCGATAACCCATCCGATTTCCATATTTATCCAATTTTAGGATACCGTAAGTGGAGTAGCTAATACCTCCACTGGAGGCTCGCTTGAGGATCAAATAGCTTTTAGCTTTATCGCATTCTCCTACCAGACCCAAAGCGTAAACATTGGCTCCCCTGCCGAGATTCAATCGATTGGTCAGTGCGAGATTAGTTACCTCATTGCCTTTGATCGAATTGTAATCCAATTTATAGACCTTAGGAAGCGGGGTAAAATAGGCATCCCATTCCTGCTGCTCTTTGATTTGGGAAGCAAAGCGCTCCTGAAGTTGAGACTCATTGGCATATTGTCGCTTCTCTCTGATTTCCTTTTGCATGGCTATTAAATCCAGATTCTCATTTTTTGAGGCTGGGCTGATTCTAGTCGCCGTTTGAAGATTAGTCTTCTTATCCAAAATGATCAAATCAATATCGTTTAAGTCTTCTGCTGCATTATTCTTTGAATCCAATCTCACCATATAGTTCCACATCGGAGTCCATTCATACCTGGTGTTCACATCCGCCGGAGTAAAATTTCCCACCTCGTAAGTTTCTCCATTGATCGCAGCGATTTTGTCTAGACTCCCGCCTTTCATTCGTGTAGCGGCATATACTTTTCCATCCGAGAGGGAAGTGACTAAGGTGTAAAGATCAACTTTAGCGGTTTGAACAGGCTTAAGGGACATCAGATCCACTATATTTCCTTCCTTTCCACTTTTCAGGGCAATCACATTTTTAGCGGCAATCACGTTTGTCATCCCCTGATCAAAAGCATGCGATCGCCACTCACGGGTCATCCAATTGTAGTATTGAATTACTGAGCCGGTGATTTTATCGAAATTATATTCCCCTTTCTTATTTTTTGCGAATTGGTTAAAGGAAAAAATCACCCAATCTCCGATTACATCCTGTACAGGTCCATGATCCTGGGCGAGAAATTGGTCATGAAGCCGAAAAATATCCCTTGCTTCATCCAGAATAAAATAGTGTCCGGGATTAATTCCCCCCTCATAGCCCACTAGAATGACTTTTCCATTCTTAAAATCAAATTGGTGTGGCCTCAAGCGGGAGATATCCTTAGGTACAAGCCCGTCAAGATTCACGGTATGAACCAGCTTGTTAGTAGCTAACTCATAAACCAAACCCAGTTTTTTGTACTCATCGAAAACCATGCAATGCGTCTCATTCTGATCCAACAAAACACTGACATCATTTAAAGAAATTTTTCCAAATAATTTATCGATCTGAGCTTCCGCAAAGAGTGGAACAAAAAGTAAAATGAGGAGTAATTTTTTCATGTGTTTATAATTTTTCTATTTGGCCACATGGAATCTCGCATTTCGAATTATCATCCTACTGTGTGACGTTATCGTCATGCTCGATTTCATCTGTTTATAATTTGATTTTTAAAGGTCATAAAGCTTGTCGCTTCCAGTTACTTCAGGATTGATTCGGGGGAATCACGCACAGCGCAGCCTAGGGCTTTTGAGACGGATCCTAACTTCGATTTAGGACATGTGATTTCATGCTTTCTATTTTTTTCAAACCTAGAAAAGCCCACAATTCATTCATATAGGTCATTTGGCGTATTTCTTTTATGCGAGGGCGAAGCGACTTTCGTAGCTACTCATCCTGAATACTCAGATTTTGATTGATCTCTTATGAATCCTTTTTCTACCAAAACTTCCTCTTTATCAATTTTCCTCAGCATCCCAATACTAACTTTTTTCTTTTCACTTTCGGCTTTCGCCCAAGTGGACTATGCTGCCTTATACCAAAAAGATATGGATGCCAGTGTGGCAGCACTCACCGCGAAGGATATGCCTGCCCTGGCAAAAGCAGCAGCGGATTTTAAGCGGGATTTTCCCCAAGAATATGAGGGATATGCCTTTATGACTTTTTATCATCTCAGTCAAAATGAATTGGACAAAGCCGAGGCTGAAGGAAAGCTGATGCAAGCTTTTAAACCGGTGGACCAAGCGACTTATTCGATTTTGGCAATGCTCCGATATATGCAAGGAAATACTGCTGAGGCGGAAAAGTTGCTTTATTATTATTACCAGACCATTTATCAAGGGGATGTTTCTGCGACATTTGATGATATCGCAATCGTCGAGCAAAACTCTGGACGGGACCTCAGTGGCTTTGGGGAAATGGTAAAGAGGACTTTCGACCCAGCAGCATATGATTATACCCTGGCAAACAATTACTTCGGCTGCAAGTATGCCATGCTTGGGGGTGAAGATTGTCCCGATTTCAAAAAATATGTCGCACAATACAACCAATACCGCCCATTCAATCCTGACATCGCCCTTGATGCAGCCTATGCCGAGGGCACGCTTGCCTATGCAAGGGGTGACTTGGAGGGTTCTCGGAAAATCTTTCGCCAGTTTACCAAAGATGCTGAATCCCAAAACCTGATGCCTTTTCGCCAAGGTACAGCGCTTTATTACCTGAGTGATATCGACCAGCGAAACTTAGACCGAGAATCCGCTTGGCTCAATTCAAAATTAGCACTGCAAAAGCTTCGCCCACTCAATATTCCTTTGGAAACAGAAGCTCGAATTCTCGAAACGAAACTGATCCTAGAGGCTAATCTGGACAAAACAACAGAGCAGCGACAAACCGCCAATGAGCTTCTATTGGTCGGGAAAAAGCTAAACAATTTCTACTATCAAGCTACTGCCCTGAACAGTCTCGGAACCTCCTACTTCGGTCAAGACCTTACCGCTGATCGGGCCAAAATGGCTAACTACTTTGCCGAAGCTTTGGTAGCTGCAAAAGCTAGTGGAAATAAGGATATCGAAATGACCATCAGACAAAACAATCAGATTGTCCTTTTTCAACAAGGAAAGCGAACTGAAGCGATCGCCTCTGGAGAAGAAGTCTATCGCTACGAGCTCAGTAGAAACAACATCTCCCAAGCTGCCAATGTCATGAATAACACCGGATTTATGCAGTATTATGCAAAAGACTATACCGGCGCAAATGAATCATTCAAGAAATCCATTGATCTAGTCGAACAACGGAAAGCAGGGCTAAAACCAGAGCAGCAATTAGCGGTGATGAATCAAGCCAGCTCAGCCTACAGCGGACTGATCATGTCGCTAAGCTATCAGAATAATCCTGCTGAATTATTTGAAATCCAAGAACGAAACCGAAGTGGCTACCTGAGAGAGCAGCTGAACTCTTCAGCCAAAATCCCTTCCTTGGCTGAAGCCAAGGCATTACTCAAATCGGATGAAGTTTTGGTCATGTATTCCCTAGCATCTCCCGGGGAAATCATCATTAATGTGATCACGGCCAATCAGGCAACCATCAGGAGACACTATCCGATCGATGCGTTTATCACAATGAAGAAAACTTTTACAGATCGGGCAAAACAAATTCCTGCTAACCTGATCCCTTCGCTCAAAAATGCCAATATCGATTACCTGGATGGAAATTTGGTCACTTATCAATCCAAGGAGCAATCTTATCAAGCGGAGGATTTTTCCCAATTAGTCCAGTGGACCAGAGAATTGCTGGAAAGTATGGATCCACAACTAGCTGATATGCGAAAAACTTTTCTTAAACATTGGTATAATTTCACCTTAGCTCCAATTTCGGACCTGTTGACAGGCAAAAAGACCGTTCTGATCAGCGCTTCCAATGAACTTCACTTTCTGCCATTTGAGACATTTTTAGATCAAAATGGCAGTTACTTTATCGAGAAATTTGATGTTCGATACATTCCATCTGTGAGTGTATTGCGGGAAGTGTCGCAGCGAAAATATGAGGAAACCCGTAAGCCTATCATTGCCTTTGGAGGAGCAACCTATCAACCCTCGCCCGATCCGAATTCTCCAAGAAGACAGATGAGCACCGAGGACGTATTGCTAGTTGGGCAAGAAATCAGGGAAAAAATCAAAGCTGGAAATTACTTTTTAAAACCTGAACTGGATCAAATGGGTTTTGGAGGAGCTAACTATCTGGAAGGCACACTTCGAGAGGTAAATTACTTTGCCAGCCTAAGTCCCGAAAATAAAATCTATACTGGAGACGGGATGCGAGAGAGCAATATCAAAGCACTCAACGCCTCGGGAGAACTCGCAAATTATCGATTTGTGCACATCGCGACACATGGTTTCACCACGGAGGTGATTCCCGAACTCAGTGGGATCATGTGCACCCAACCCAACGGAGGAGATAGCAAAGAAGACATGTTTTTACTTGCTCCGGAAATCGCTAAGCTCAAGTTAAAATCTGATATGGCCATCCTCAGTGCCTGCAGCACAGGAATTGGAAAACTTTATAAAGGAGAAGGTTTCAGTGGATTGAACACCGCATTCATGCTAGCCGGTGCGAATAGCACTCTACTTTCCCTTTGGCCGGTAAATGATTTTGGAACCATGCTTCTTATGCAGCAAATGTACAAAGACATTCTACTGGAGGGCAGTAATACCACCGCAGCTTTGAACCAAATCAAACGTGACATGGCTACTGGGAAATATGGTGCAGATGCACAGATTCCTTCGATCTGGGCTCCCTTTGTCCTTAACGGGAACTAGCGCTTCTTATAATTTCGGTGGTACTCGGTGCCTCGTCCCTTGCTCATAGCTATAGGAGAGCTTGATCAAAGTAGGTTCCGCGTACATTCTTCCGAGAAACTGTAGCCCTGCTGGAAGATTTCCCGAGCTGAACCCCATGGGAACAGTAAAGGCAGGCTGTCCGGTATGTGGAGCAATGATCTGCGAATTATCCCCGCGATATTCTTCCTCAAATCGCTCAATAAGCGCTGGCCGATTATTCCAAGAGGGGTAAACCAACACATCCACCTGAAGTGAATCCATGGTTTTCTCTATTGCTTCCCGAAAAGCGATTCTTCGTTCATCCTCGTAAGCATTCCCACAGGGGATTTCTGGATTTCCTCTTCTTAGGGAACTTCCCCCTAAAGAGGCAATACGCTGGCGAGTGTATTCCGACTTTGTTCCCACTCGAAGTACATCCTCAAATGTGCTCATCGTATCACGCTTGACATAGGTTTGAAGGAAGTCTTCCAGGTCATTTCTAAAAGTAGGACACCATTGGTCTTGTCTCAGTTCCTCAAAATTTGGAACTGCAACTGAATCCACAATCACCGCTCCTAGGCTTTCCATATCTTTCAATGCTTGATTGAAAAGTTCTGTGATTTCAGGATCAGGATCTCGCTCACTCAAGGTTCGAAAGACTCCGATTCGGGCTCCTTTCAGTCCATCTTTATCCAGATATTGGAGGTAATTATTTTCTGCTTTCCCTTCTGAATAGGCTGTCAACCGATCTTTTGGATCGATTCCAGCCATAACTTGCAGGACTCTAGTGGCATCTTCTACACTTTTGACCATTGGTCCAACTACGTCATTTCGGAGGTAAAGCGGGACAATTCCCTCACGACTGATCAAACCAAGGGTACTTCGGAATCCTACTAATGCATTATGCGAAGAAGGCCCGCGGATGGAATTTCCGGTGTCGGTCCCCAATCCAATTGTACCCAGATTTGCTGCGACTGCAGCTCCCGTACCTCCACTGGAACCTGCTGGCACATAGTCAAGATTGTAAGGATTTCGAGTGATGCCAGCCGTAGAACTCTCTGAATGCATAGGAGAAAAAGCCCATTCGGCCATATTGGATTTTGCCAAAATAATGGCTCCAGCTTGCTCCAATTGGGTGATAATAAAGGCATCTGTCTCCGGATAAAAATCAGCCAAAGCCAGTGAACCAGCGGTGGTCGGCATCCCGATCGTATTGATATTATCCTTGACGATCATGGGAATACCATGAAGCGGGCGGAGTTTTCCGGTTTCCTTGTATTCGGAATCGAGTGCTTTGGCGATCTCCAATGCCTTCGGATTGATGATCGTAAGGGCATTGATTTTTGGATTGACCGAATCAATGCGAGCGAGGTATGCTTCCACCAGGGCAACTGCCGTTAATTCGCCTGAAGCATATTTTTCATGGATAGCCGAAATAGAAAGTGACTCCAGGTCCAGATCAAGCTTTTTCTTCTCTGGCAAACATGCCGAGAATAGAATGAGCAAAATGAGAGCAAAAAGCGAAGTTGATTTTTTCATAGCAGTAGGTAGCATTAAATCTTTTCAAATTTTTGAACCGTTCTTTCCGTCATCACGTCTCCGGTATGCTTGGTACTTTGAGGCTCGAAAAGAAGAACCCAAACTTCCTCTTCGGCAATCGGGTAATGCTCGACTCCTCTGGGTATAATCAACATTTCGCCTTCATTGAGTGTAATACTTCGATCACGAAACTCAATTCTAAGCGTCCCTTTAAAGATCATAAAAAGCTCATCTTCTCCTTTATGATCATGCCAGACAAATTCACCCTTTACTTTGGCGAGCTTGACATCCTGACCATTCAGCTCTCCAATGATTTTGGGAGACCAATGTTCTTTAATCAAATCAAATTTTTCGTTGAGGTTGACTTTGTTCATAGATAGATCAATAAGTTAAGGAGCTCTAATTTATAAGGAAAATTAAGGGAACAACTCTTTGAAATGGTTTTTCTAGATCTTTGATTTAAATTTATTAAGCTTAGTTTGATCGCCTTGGGATCATTAGTTTAATTGATCTTTTGTATTCTTTAATTCCATTTCGCGATTACGAAGTAGTCAAATCATAAACAACCACCTCCAAAACTGAATACAGGAATAATGCGTGAGAATGATAACTCTGAGGGAATTGAACTATTGGATTTAAAGCCAAAACTACTGGGCTACTAAAAATATTAAAGCTAAATCGAGGTTCAATATTAAATCCTCTACCGCTTTTGAGGCACGACCTGCAGAGCCACAATTGATTTTCTCTTATATTGTATCTGTCGGCTGTTGCGGGAATTTGACTATCAAGAGAATGCTTGTCATTAATACCTATTTAATTAAGTATGCGTCTTTCAAAATTAATTCATTTTATAACTGCCACGATAATAACTCTACGCAGCGCATGCAGTAGTCCCAAAACTCAATCTATGAAAGTAAGGGCCACGGCTTACAATTCCTTAAGAGCGCAAACGGACAAAGATCCAAATATCACAGCTTGGGGTGATACCCTAAAACCCGGCATGAAGGCCATTGCTATTTCTAGAGACTTACTTGATTCAGGATTGCGATATAATATGGAAATCACTATTGAAGGGCTAGAGGGGAAATACATAGTCATGGATAAAATGCAAGGTAGATGGACCAAAAAGATCGATATCTACATGGGCGAAGATGTTTCTAAAGCACGGGAATGGGGTAATAAAAAGGTTACGATACACTGGACCCCTGTTGTAGAATAACTTCCAGGATTTTTTTCAACGTATGATAACTCTCTTATTGGAGCTCTCATTTTGCATTCATTTTCTAATAAGGTGTACCTAAAGCTCTTCCCGGTTTAATCAAGGATTATATTTTCCTATTCAAACATATCGTATTTAATCTCAAATCGAGATAGAGATCCTGTATTTTTTGGTTCTTTTAATTCGGATTTAACGACAGTTATATTGGTTGAGTCTTTTGTGATTTTGAGATAATTTATCGTGTTTTTTAATAAAGCTTGATTATAAATAGTAGCAAGAGAATCTGCTGATTGAGGTGTTATCAATTGAAGTGCAGCTTCCTTTGTAGATATGGAGTCGTTATCCACTTTAGCTCTTAGGTAGCTTTCAAAACCTTTTTCATCTTTTAAGTAATCTTTATTGGTATCCTTAAAATATTGATTTCCTAATTCTGACAATGCAATAGCTTCTCGTTGTAATCCTGGATCTACAAAATGCATTAATTCAATTTTAAGTCCTTCCTTCTTGCCTTCCATTTCAAGCAGTTTGTCTAGTTTCCTCAATTGCTTTTCAGAAGGAATTGTATCAGTATAACTGAATGTTATTTCTTCAAATTCTTTTGGGTCACCATCCACCAAACCGGCCAATAAATTGACTGGCGCGGAAGCTGCTCGGACAATTAGGTTCTTGAAAGTATTCCAGATTATTTTCCCAAAACTTACCTCAGGATCATTAAGATCGCCACGAACAGGTATTTCTAAATTCACATCACCATTTTTATCTTTTAATAAGAAGATGGCAAATTTTAGCGGCAGACTATATAAACCTCCTTTTTCATTTGATACAGATACATTTTTAGCTAAAAGATTGTTTTCGCTTTCAATATTTCCATTAGTAATTATTGATTTCGAGTAGTAATAAAAATCGCCTTCTACAATGCTGTGACCAGTATAATATTTAGAGTAAATATTTATATCAGATAACAAGAAGTTCTCAATGCTTAAATCTAGGTTTAAGTTGGTATAATCGGATGGATTGAAACTTAATTTTGCATTCAAAGTACCTCGATCATTTAATAGCATTTCAGAATAAATAGCTATCCATTCTGCATCACTATAGATTTCTTTGGAGTTTATTGTTATACCACTTAAGTGATAGTCAAATATTTCTCCTGTCAAATTATCACTGTAGTCTAAGACTCCGTTTTGAACAATTAGATTATTTATTGCATAGTATATATCGGAATCTGAATCTAATGTATCTGCATATTGTACAAGTTCATCCTGCTCAGAGATTAAACTTCCATCTGGATTAAATTTGAATATTTTGAAAAAGTTATTTGTTATAGAATCCATCTCAAAATAAGCATAGGGTTCTATAAAATTTATGGTATCAAATTCATAGATACTATTGACGTAATCGATTTTCTTTAAATTGAAGCCTACACGTTTGGCTTTTAAAAATTCCTTATCGTTTTGATCGGTCATGATGAAGTCATCCACATCACCTCTCCCTGAAATGATAGACCTAACCGCATCATTTATATTTCCTTTTATTTCGATTTGAGTAGTCAACCTCCCATTAAAACTATTTATATCTGCATATTCCTTTACATATTCTAAGAAAGGCTCTAGATATAAATCTTTCACTGCTATTTTCGTATCAAATTCACCATCTACTGGATTAATATTCAATGAAGATTGAAAATATCCTCCATTTTGAAAGTTAAACTTAATGTCGGCGTTACTTTTTTCTTGCTGATCCCAGCCTATGTATGGAATCAAGAATGATAAATCTTCAATGAGAGTTTCTTTACCGACGTTTTGATTGTCAAAAATGAAATTGGCATCTTTTAGCTCAATATTTGAAATGCTATATTTAAAAGATTCAGGGTTCTTTTCCTCTATAGAAATGGAATCTTGTCTATGAAAAGCAATTAAATCATCAAAATTGAAAGAAGAATCCTGCATAACGATTTTGACTTTTAATCCGTCAATGAAAAATTGTTCTATAACTTTCTCATTGAATAAGAAGCGGTATGGTTCAATGTCAATAACTAGGGTATCAAAAGAGGTGAATTCATCTTTTCCATTTTGCTCAAACATTTTAAAGTTGTAGACTTTTGCAGTGCTTGTGAAATAATTATACTTCAAGCTTCCTATATCGATCTGCCGGCCTAAAAGTTCTAGGCTGTGCGAAATGGCATATTGCTTTATAAAAAATGGCAAAAAAGCCAGGATAATAATTATTATCCCGGCTATAACAGCAATGAAACTATTTACTTTCTTTTTTAAGAAGGACATTTAAAACAAGTATTAGATAATTGTTTTTGATAAAAAAAGTGAAAGTAAGGAAAGCACTATTTTTTGGCAGTGTACCAAATTGGCGAACCCCAAGCTCTTTCTATGATACTTGTAGGAACCTCTTTCGGAAATTTCACGCCTTCTCGCATCGCGTCAAAGAAGGTCCAACGTGCTGTAGGTAACTGAAGCACTCTCATATAATAAAAGGCATGCTCCGAAGAATCAAAGTCCGGGTCTGACCATACTGCAATCAGTTCGCTGCTCCCTTTTGAGCTATTGAAAGCGCCTGTCTGAGGATCAATCGGCGCATCCAGATTGGCTACTTTCCCATCTTTTCCAATCGTTCTGCCATCACTGGCTGCGACATTGTATATTTTCTCTTTCATCACACCATTTTCCACCCATCCTTTGATGATCTGAATCCTATCCAGTCCAGGTCCATTGGGATCTTTCGATGCCCAAAGCAAAAAGCTAGGGCTTTTACCTGCTTCGGCCGTTGGCAAATCTCCTCCCATAGGAATGGCAGAAGCTTGGCCAGCCTTCACCATTTCGGCATAGGAATCATAGGAAGCGGCTAGATCAAATCCTCCAAACATGCGACATTTGATCCGAACTCCGCTGGTGGCAAAAGTCTCTTTCGCTTTCATGGCATCCCAAATATCTTCTCGGGTATTGGCAGGTGCCCAGACTCCAGTAAGTGCTCCTGGATTAATGTCGTAAGCCTCTGCCCATCCGTCTACTGCTTTGGTTGCCCGACTTTCGGCAGTGAGATCTGCAAGTCCATGACTTCCTACCATATAGTTGTCTTCTGCAGTATTGCTTGGTAGACCATTATGGTTATCAGTTCCACCCACAAATCCATATTTATATGGGTTTACGCCCAATTTATCCTGGTAGTCCAAGCCTTTCTTCAAGCCATATCGAACAAAGTTTTTTTCCATGTAGGTTCTACCGCTATACTTCTCCAGAGTAGTGGCATTTTCAAAATTGGCAAATTCATCTTCAGCCCAAAATCGGGGAACCACTTCCGAATTTCCTTTGATCTGCATCATCTCAATCAGCGGTTCGAATTCTTGTCGGGTACTTGCATAGGCTGCGGTAATAGGATTTCCCTCAGAGTCGTTTTCATCAAACATTTTTCCCTTGCTAGCATTGCTATTATGTGGGATCGCCAAGACCGTATGACCAGCCTGATTTTCTTTTTTCAACCATTCCCAAAGTGCTTCTTCCCGAGGAATCTCATAGGAACTCATTGGTAGGTCCGTCACTTGATTGGTTCTGAAAATAATATTCCGATGCAGGTTGGCTCCGCCTGGTGCAGAGGACCATTCGAATGCATGGAGGGTAGTAAATTTCCCGGGCTTATAATACTTTTCAGTAGCCGCCTGAATCTCCTGCCAGCCACTTTTCGTAGTGCCTTCCCCTTGGTAAAATTCGGGATGCGTTGGATTTGCTCCACGATTATTTCCAGCTACGTATTTGATAAATAATTCCATGGCCTCCTCGTAGGTTTTGGCATTACGGATTGCAGTTGTGGCCTCATGATCGTTTCCTGGCGCACCGGGAGTCATCATGCTATACATTTCACCAAGATATTCGGCATGATCGGTGACCGCGCAAAAATCAAGGGGCGCATTGATTCGCATTTTAATATCATGACTAATCACTTCCTCACCCATCGCAAAACGATACGCGTCTTCTGGTCGAAGCCTTGCTCCACCTATGTAAGCATCCAACGAATAGGCTGTATGGACGTGGGTTTCACCAAAATAAGCGTTCTTCATCGGGTTACGTTCCACCGAATCAGCGACAATTTCACCCGCTGCTGTACCCTCATTACTGTCTGATTTGTTCTCCGTACATCCTATGAGGGTGACTAGGAAAACAAAGACAATTGCAATTTTTGATCTTGTTTGATACATAGCTGAATTAGTTAAATTTTTATTATTTACCCCCAAAAACCAATGACCCGATCGATTAGCCAAAAGCCTGCAATCGAGCCTATCGCATAAGCGGGTACTTTTTTTAAGAGGGAATTGAATTTTATTTTTTTGAAAACAAAGTGAATTAAAAGTAGCATTACCCCAATGAACAACAATTGTCCAAGCTCTACCCCAACATTGAAAAATGCCAAAGCAGCAGGAACTTGGGTTTGAGGCAAACCTATATCTGATAAGGCACCTGCAAAGCCCAATCCATGAAGTAATCCAAAACTGAATGCCACAACCCATGGCTTTTGAGATGTAAATGTTTGCTCTCCTTGTTGATATCGGATAAGCTCATAAGCCAGAAACATGATGCTAAGCGCAATAGTCGCTTCTACAGGAGGACCAGGAAGTCCCATAAATCCCAGAGCTGCCAAAGACAAAGTAATACTATGCGCCAGCGTGAAAGCTGTAATCGTCCCAATCAGTCTTTTTGTCCCTGAAACGATCAGCAGCAAAGCCAAAACAAAAAGCAAATGGTCTGGGCCCAACAAGATGTGCTCGACTCCCAGCTTCAAATAAGTTGAGGCCGTGTTAACCCAGGTCTCTTTTTCGGGGATCACCGCAGTAGCACTGCTTGGTCGGATCGTAAATGAGAAAGTTTCCCCATTGAGCAAGGAAACATACACGATCACATCGACGACGGTTTCTTGTAGCCCTTTGATAAAAATGGGCATGGTATGAATGTCCTGCCCACTTGAAAATTGATATCGCAATAAAGCGCCTCCTCCTGCTTGAGTCGGGGCTTCTTCTTTGACCAACTGAAACCAATCCGGAAAAACAGGTCGAATATTCAAAACCATATCATCAATGCGCGGGATCTTCCACAGCACTTCGTATTGATTTTCTTGAGTTTGATTGATTTGCAGTAAAGCTGGACGCATCTCATGTGCCATCGCTGATTTGGAAGTCATCAGCAACGCAATCATCACCAAGAAATAGCGAAAAACCAGCTTCATTCCTTAGCTTCATTAGGTACTTGCAATACGTTTTCCTTCAATATTTGGTCAGAGACTTGAATTCGGATATCGTATTGCTTTTTAAAATCCTCGTAAATTTTATCATTGTATTCCTGATAGAGCGCGTATTGATAATCCCGCAAGACATCATCCCTAACCGCTGCCAAAGGAAGAATCTCTTCAGGCAATTTCTCAAGGACATAGACCAGATGTGTTCCATAGCCTGACAATACCGGGCCTGACCATTGCCCTTCTGGCAAATCCAAAACAGAGGCCGCAAACTCATCTCCCATCTGGCTGGCAATTTCTCCTTGATTCGCTCTTCTGACCTGACTTAAGAAGGGAAAAGCGTCTCCCAATTTTTCAATTCTGATGATCGTTGGCGCTTGATTCGGCAGGGTTTTTAGCAAGTTTTCGGCATCGCTTCTAGCCGTGGTCCGCTTATCAGGATTGAAATAAATATGGATATAGCTTACTCTAGGAGCGAGAATATACTTGGATTGATTTTTCTGATAATAGGCTTCCAACTCCGCGTCAGTAGGATCATCCATAGTGGCCAAATCGTTGGTGATAAAATTCAACTTTTGTTCCATTCTCCGTCTGATCAGCTCATCATTGTGATCCAGATTCATTTTTAATGCCTGACGATACAGCACTTCTTGTTTGACCTGACGAGCGATCAATCCATCCAATTCCTCTTGCGTAGGAGGCCGACCCCATTCTTTTTCGAAAATAAGCACACTACGATTGACAATTTCATCATCAATTAGGATGATGTCTTCTCCGCTTGCTGCCGGGCTTACTAGTTCGTATAGCAAGAAAAGTCCTGCCCCAATGAGCAGAAAATGAAGAAGTGGATTGCTTATTAATTTTTTCAAAATATGCTTTTACTAAATCTTAACTGATTCTTACAAGTCAACTGGAGTATACCAAATCGGTGATCCAAAGCAACGCTCTTGAATGGTCATTGGCACAGAAGGATCCATTTTTATCTTGTAGCGCATCGCATCCCAAGCCGTCCAACGAGGGGTAGGAATTTCGAGTACTCTCACATAATAAACAGCAGGCAAAGAAGGATCGAAATCAGGATCCGTCCATACCGTTTTGAGTTCAGAATCTCCAATGGTATTGGAAACTTCACAGGTCTCCAAATTCACGGTATTGCCTACGGCAGGAAGCTTGCCTTTTGCATCAAGTTTACGTGTATCAGCATCTCCCCAAACTACCTCATAGATTTTTTCTTGCTTTTTCCCTTTAGCGTCAACCCAACCTTTGATCACCTGAACACGGTCAAGGTTGGCTCCAATCGGATCTTTGACAGCTGCGATCATAAATGTTGGGCTTTTACCTTTTGGGGCCGCGACTAAATCACCTCCCATTGGAACTCCCTTTTTATATCCACGCTCTGCCATATTGGTAGCCTTCAAATCTTCATCCGTATAATCGAATCCACCAAAAAAGCGGAGCGTCATCCTAGGCCCAGTGGTAGCGTAAGTTTCCCGACGATGCATCGCATCCCAGATCGCTTCTCGGGTATTCGCTGTAGCCCAAACTCCAGTCCATCCGCTTGCCCCATATTCCCAGCCTTTAACTGTTCCATACTCTGTTTTAGAAGAAGTTTCATCCCAACGTTCAGCATTTGGTTCAACAATCTTAAACTTACTGCCGAAGTTATCCTCCTCTGGAGCGGATAATCCTGTATGGGAATCAGTACCTCCTGCAGCTCCATATTTAAAAGGATTGGTGCCTAAAGTTTGCTCCAGATTAATTCCATCCTTAAGTGCCTCTCTGTAATACTCCGTTTCCAACATTTTAGGATTCTTAGGATCCTGAATTCCCAGATTCCCCTTATCCCAAATTTCAAAATTGGCAAACTCATCCGTCGGAGAAAGCGAAGGATGTGCTTCACTCGTTCCTTTGTATTGGCTTATTTCATAGAGGCGCTCCCATTTGTTTCGGGCTTCTGCATATTCCTTTGTCAAGGGCTTTCCTGCCAAGGTGGTCAAGGAAAACATCAATCCATTGCTGAGGTTGCCATTATGAGGAATTGCTAAAATTTTACCCCCTGTTTTCTTTTCATAGGCAGTCATCCATTCCCAAAGAGTTTCTGGATCTGAGGAGGCAAAAGTATTTGCCGGAAGCATTTGAGTAGCCTCCGCCCCATTTCCCCGGTAAATGATATTTCGGTGTAGATTATTTCCTCCACCGTAATTACTGGTCCATTCGTAAGCTATAAAAGCGGTAAACTTGCCCGGCTTGTTGTACTTCTCAACAATTGCAATGTTCTTATCCCAAACGGTTCGTGCAAAGCTCGAATCCAGCAGCTCCTTCGGTAACTCTCCTCTGCTTTGGGTTTGAGTAATATCCACACTCGTTGCTTTTTGAACCGCATTATCGGAGGAGTTCATACCATCGTGCCACTTCTTGACCAGCGGAATCTTCATCAATTCTGGATCTCCATCTTTTATAAAAGAAATCACACCCATCCCATCTGAGTGGTCGCTGACACAAAGCCAGTCCAAAGGACGATGAAGTTTAGCTGGCTGGCCTGAGTTATTGGTCACTTCCTCACCCATCGCAAAGCGGAGTGCCTCTTCCGGTCCGATAACCGTTCCCGCTGCACCGGCGTCCCCACTCCAAGCAGTGTGAAGGTGCTGATCTCCCCAGTAGACATTTTCGGGAAAAGCCGTTTCTACTACTACATTTTCTTCCGATGAGGTCAGGTTTGCAGCATCTTGATCTTCACTTCCAGTTTTGTTGTTATTACACCCCCCTAAGAGTGAGAGGGTAGAAAAAATAGCTAAGGCTTTGAATTGCGTTTTCATAAATGACTTAGTTAACGTTTAATTAGAGTTGGCCGCTTGGAGTTTTTTCAAATTAGCATAAGTAAACACCACACTTACTCTCAGCATATTTCCTTTTAATGCTTCGCTACTCGCAAATACGCCCCCGTAATCCATTTCAAGACCTAATGGAGCCAAAAGCTGGTAGCCGAGTCCAAGTCCTCCACCAAGACCAGTTACGGTATTATTATCTTTTTTGCCATCCGCAGCAGTTTGTCCTCCTGTTTGGAATCGTAGGTTTGCTACTGCCCAAAATTTCGGAGTAAAATTATGCGACAAATGACTTTCCAGAATAAACATTGGGGCTTGCTCCACCAATAGAGCCGAAGAAGATCGCGCAGGATCCGTATTGTCTGTAAAAAACTGAAGTGCGGGAGCGACTTCTAGCCAAGTTGCTTTGGCCCGAGTATGATTTAGAGGAATAGCCATTGGTAATCCAAAATGGAGAATACTTCGGTTTGTCCCCAGATTGAATAGATTTTCTGAATCATAGGTGCCCGAATACCAATATCGAAACTCTCCAAAAAGCGAAAATTGCATGTCACTTTTTGAAAATGCGATCACATCAAGTGCCGGAGCCCCAAAAAGGCCCAATTTAAAAGCAAGAAAACCATCAGAATTCCCGCTGGCTGAGATTTGATTTACTGGAACCGGACCGATCGGCGGGCCAATTCGAGCCTTAGCTGTTGAAGAACCCGGAGGAATCATGCCATACACCTGTGCGAACCTTCCTCCGATTGAAAAAGTGTGAAAAATCGTAGTGGGGAAAATATTCGCAGTGATATCAGCACTAGGAATCAGCACCGATCCTGAGGGGATTAGATTTCCTCCCATACTCAACCATTTCACATTGATTCCTGTGACTCCTTTTGGGGCAAGCAAATATGCTCTTGGACCATCGCCTTGGCCAAAACCATCCATTGAAACTGTTAAAAAAAATAGAACGATAAGTAGTCTATTGACTGAATTTTTCATTTGCTTACTGAGAATTGATCAATTGTTTAGAAATGAGTTTGAAAAAGAATTACAAACATCATTGCCAAATAAAGATAGTAAGACTGAAAAGCCCAGTAGAATTCAGGGATTGAAAAAAGTATCAATTTGGCTAAAAGCCTCTAATTGATAGGATTTTTGGCTTGCATCTCCTTTATAAATGCTCCAGGGGTTATTCCTTTTTCTTTTTTGAAGGAATTGATTAAGGTGGTCCTGGATCTGAATCCACAGTCTTGAGCAATAGAATCGAGAGTATATTTCTCTGCCGCTCCATTTTCTACCAAGGAGATAAAATGATCAATTCGAAATGAATTTATCCAAGCTGAAAAGTTTTGATTTTTGATTTTATTGATCACGTATGAAATTCGATAAGCTGGAATATTGACGTCCGAAGCCATTTTGTGAATCGAATATCCTGCCATCAAAAATGATTTATGGTTTGAAAAGTATGCTGTAAGCTCTTTAAATATCCTCTCCTCTTCTAATGAATTTTTGAATTCGTCAGCCGATTCCTCTTCATTTTTATTCTGTAGACCAGCTTCCTGCGGCACAACTTCAAACTCCCAATAAAAACCGTAAAGCAGTCTAGGATATGCCAATAAGTTAAGCGTGATAAGGATTAAGGTAAGCGATAGGGTGATTATAAGAAATGAGACAGTGTAAGATTTAGTGGTGATAATCAAATTCATCACGGCAGGAACCATGAGAAGAATGATCAAAATAAGCCAGAGTATCCCCAACTTTTTAAACAAAGAGAAATCGACTTTTGAGTTCGAAATCTTGAAATCATCTTTGAAATCATAGAGGATTTTCCCTATTAGTAAAAGAAAAAATGAAGAAGAAACTGTTCTGAAAATTAGATGAAAATTTTTCAGTTTGAACATGCCCTCATCAACTGAAAATAAGGCTGAGGTGTCTCCAATCTTTGGAGAAAATAAGGCTATTTTTTCATCAGCACTCAGTAAAAAAAACGGGAGAAAGTCGATCAGATAAATAAAAGCGGGAATAAATAGTAGAAAATAGTGGTTTTTCCATCGACTTTCACTTTTGAAAACTCCCTTGTAAAAGAGATATAAAAATGGGAACAGTAAATAAACCGAAAGATTGCCAGTTCGAATCAAATGGGGATATTCTAAGGCACTGCCATTGAGGTTCAATAAACTCATCAAAAGACTGTGAGTCAAGCCCAATACTGCCAAACCCAAAAACCAGTTAGGCGACTTTCTGGAATTTGGAAAGCCCAATAGAATAAAGCTAGTTAGCAAGCCGCAGACAATGCCTACTATCGTAAAATAAGTCATAATCTATACAAGATTAGCTAAAAATTAGCTGCTGATGGCTTTTATCGTTTCCGAAAGTTACTATTTGATTTGAGATTTAAAGGCCTTTTGCAACTTACCATTGGTATTTCCATGGGCTACTATTTTTTCATTTTTTCCAAATCACCAAATTTTTAACCAATCCAAAACTTGTTCTTTAGGCAAAGCCTCCACAGTATTGTTATCTCTTCCATTCATGCTTTCCGCAGCAAAAAGTGAATTGATAATTGCTTCTTCGGTTGCCTCAATCACTGCTAAAAATAGGGAAGTCATGTCATCATTTCGAAGACTTTCGGTTGATGCTAACTTTCCGTTTTCTTCGGAATAGGGAATTCGCAAACCCTCAGCTGTACTGAAAGCAATCACATAATCCCCAGATCCATTCGATGCTATTCCACCTGTTTTTGCCAGACCCATCATAGCACGTTGGGCCATTCGCTCGAGATTTCTCTCCAAAACTGGTGCATCTGTCGCGATTACGATCATGCAGCTCCCGTCTGATTTTTCCAGTGCATCTCGGAAAGGATATTTACCTAGTTTTTCACCTACCGGAACCCCAGCTATCTGAAGGTTTCCCCCAAAATTGGTTTGAACTAATACCCCTATAGTATAGCCTCCCAAACTTTCAGGAAGCTTCCTTGAGGAAGTCCCAATTCCTCCCTTCCAACCAAAACACACAGTACCGGTTCCTGCACCTACATTTCCTTCTTTTACCATTCCGGATTTCGCAGATTCAATGGTTTGGATGACCTCTTGGGGGGAAATATGCATACCTCTGATATCATTCAAGTAGCCATCGTTGGTTTCTCCCACCACTGCGTTCACAGATTGCACTCGCTCATTTCCCGGCTGTGCCAAAGAATAACGAACCAAACCTTCAATTCCGGCTGCCACACTAAGTGTGTTGGTAAGGATGATCGGGCTTTCCAGATTCCCTAATTCCTGTACTTGGGTGACTCCAGCCAGCTTCCCAAAACCATTTCCAACGAAAATCGCCGCGGGTACTTTCTGCTGAAATAAATTGTCTTGATGGGGAAGGATAGCAGTAATCCCGGTCCGGATATTTTCCCCTTCAATTTTTGTCAAATGTCCTACCTGAACGCCGGAAACATCGGTAATACTATTTAATTTTCCTGTTGGAAGTATCCCAAAAGAGATTCCTAAATCTCTTGGGCGGGACTGTGAAAAAGAAATCGAACTAAGACTCAAAATTAAAA
The DNA here is from genome assembly GCF_001936475.1 of Algoriphagus marinus. Lineage (GTDB taxonomy): Bacteria > Bacteroidota > Bacteroidia > Cytophagales > Cyclobacteriaceae > Algoriphagus > Algoriphagus marinus. The sequence continues at coordinate 55,256 of NZ_MSPQ01000001.1, forward strand.
TCGATAGTAAAAGTGGAGTTTTCATTTTGGAAATTTAATAATCAAGGTAAGTAAAAAGAGGTTTGATGATAAAAATCGGAATATTGAATTTTCTCAAATCCTCACCTAAGTTTTAAATTTTTTTTAACTTCCGAACTCAAAAGTCAATAAACTACCCCATGCTTAAAAAGGAACGGTACGAGGCATTTATCAAACATTTTTCGGAAAATCAACCTATCGCAGAAACGGAGCTACAATATGAGACTCCATTTCAGCTTTTGGTAGCTGTAGTACTTTCAGCTCAATGTACCGATAAGCGGATCAATCAAGTCACTCCGGCATTATTCAAGGAGTTTCCTACACCGGCGCATTTGGCAGCTTCAAATTTTGATGAGTTATTTCCATACATCAGGTCCGTTTCCTATCCAAATAATAAAACTAAACACCTCCTTGGTTTAGGAAAAATGCTGGTAGAAGATTTTGGAGGTGAAGTCCCCTCCACCGTAGCTGAGCTGGTTAAACTTCCGGGAGTTGGAAGAAAAACGGCTAATGTAATTACCTCAGTCGTTTGGAATCAGCCCAATATGGCAGTAGATACGCATGTTTTTCGGGTATCAAGAAGATTAGGATTGGTGACTCAAACCGCCAAAACTCCACTGGAGGTGGAAAAGCAACTCATCAGGCATATTCCAAAAAAGTATGTTCATATAGCTCATCATTGGTTAATCCTGCATGGGAGGTATGTCTGCTTGGCCAGAACACCAAAATGCGATTCATGTACGATTAGCTACTTTTGCAAGTACTACGAAAAGAAACACCAATCAAGTAATAAAGAAGCCTAAGTTCCGATGTGTGGTATTCATTTAATTTGGGGTAAAGGAGCTAATAAGGAATCCATTGATGTTCTATTAGCAGCTGGACGACATCGTGGTCCGGATCAGGAAGCTTCTTTAAGCCCCTGGCCAGGATTATGGGTGGGAGTGAATCGATTAAAAATCAAACATCCGGGTCCAGAAGCAGATCAACCATTCTGGTCTCCTGATGGGAATTATTTTTTGATCTGGAATGGAGAGATCTATAACTTCCAATCACTTGGGAAGCAACTCCAAATGATGGGAGTAACACTGTTGACTAAATCAGATACCGAAGTTTTGATGCATTGGCTAAGGATTTTTGGAAACAAGGGCTTAGAGACTATTGAGGGAATGTATTCCTTGATTTTGGTGAATTTGATCGAAAAATCAATTTTAGTAGCACGGGATAAAAATGGAGAAAAGCCACTTTATTTTTCCCAAGACCCTGATCGTTTGATTATTTCTTCAGATGCAAGAGGAATTCACAAAATCAAAAAGACCACTATCGATCCAGATCAATTCGGTTATTATTTTTACCTAAGGACTCCACTTCCCGGAAAAACACTTTTCAAAGGAGTCAGAGAATGGAAAGCAAACCGTAATAGTTGGATTCATCAGCATTCGACGTTCCGCTGGGACACGATTGCCACAAAGATCAATAAGGAGCCTAATCCATCAATTTCAACATTCAGGGAAGAATTGCAAATTGCTGTCGACAGACAATTTCAGGCAGATGTTCCTGTTGGGATTCAACTGAGCGGTGGTGCAGATAGTGCATTACTTTATGCTCTTTGGTATCAGCAATCAGGAATAAAACTTCAAGCCTACACGATTCAAACTGAGGAAAAATACAGAAAGAAATATAGTGACGGCATTGCAGCAGCTCGATTCCTTTCCCAAATGCCTGCCGATCATCAGCTTTTGGAAGTAAACCAACAATCTTTTCTTTCGAATTGGGAAGATTACCTTCAAAGTATAGATGTACCAGTGGGGGACTCAGCAGGTTTTCTCACTTGGATGATCGGAAAAGAAGCCAAAAAAACAGTGAAAGTACTGGTCTCCGGGGCTGGGGCTGATGAACTTTGGGGAGGCTATCGAAGACATCAGGCTTTTGACTTTTATCTCAAGAATAAAAAAGTATTGCTTTCCTTGAGACAAGTACTTCAAAAACTTCCTCTGGGAAGAGAAGGCCAAAAATTCTTCTCTTCAATAAGGTCAGATTCCCGTCGTACTTTCTTGAATTTTGAAGCACTTCGACCGGTTCCACATGAACTGGCAGAAGACTTTGAGCGCTTATTTCAAGCTAAAGAAATATCTTATACAGATGCGCTGGATTTTGATAGGCAAAATTATCTAGTTCAGGATATTCTTCGAATTCAAGACAGCGCATTGATGGCTCACGGTATCGAAGGCAGAGCTCCTTACTTGGACGAAAGAATGATTAAGTTACAAAAAAGCGTTGGGGACCCTGAAGTTCTGAAAGGTAAACCTTGGATCAAATCATGTTTACGGGATCTGGATTTGGCCTGGATAGCAGACCGGAAAAAAACTGGATTTGGGCTGCCTTTAGCAGAATGGTTCCGTGAGGATGGCCCCTTTTCCCAACGTGCATTTCAAAGCATCAAGGCTTTTGAGAAAACACAAGGCCAGGATTTTCCAAAGGAAATGAGAGATCTAGCAAGGAACCCCGAATCGGGAGTAAAAAACCACTTTTTGATTTTATATAATCTGTTTTTACTTGCAGACTGGTTGAAATTACAAGAATCATGAAGCTGATCTACGTCCACCAGTATTTCAAAACCCCAGAGGAAGGTGGAGCTGTACGCTCATTTCATCTTGCCAAGGGTTTGGTGGAAGCAGGTATCCAAGTAGAATTAATCACTTCAGGAAATCAAAAATCCTACGATCAGCGCTGGATCTCAGGGATCAAAGTCCATTATCTACCAGTAGCTTACGATCAGAAATTTGGTTTTTTCAAAAGAATCAAGGCCTTTTTAAGCTTTGTGAATCAGGCCAAAAAACTAATCCTAAAACTGGAGCGACCGGATTTACTTTACATCACCTCTACTCCGCTCACGACCGGCCTTCTTGGCCTTTGGGCAAAAAAGAGGCTTGCAATTCCCTATATTTTTGAGGTTAGAGATCTTTGGCCAAAAGCCCCAATCGAAGTAGGAGCAATCAAAAATCCACTTTTGATTCAATGGTTGAAAAAATTGGAAAAGCGGATCTACGATCAGGCAATGAGTTTGGTCGCACTTTCTCCAGGGATTGGAAGTTACTTAAGAGATGTCGCGCCTAGTCAAAAAATAGCGCTAATCCCCAATTTTTCTGATTTGGATCGTTTTTACCCCCAGAGAAAAAGGGAAGAAACTCTTCAAAAATATAAAATTCAAAATGAGTTGACTATAGCCTATACTGGGGCTTTGGGAAAAGTGAATGCTGTGGAGGAATTGTTGGATTTAGCAAAACTGGCTCAAACTCGTTCTAAGCGCTGGCAGTTTCTCATCATGGGTGAAGGCAGTCACCGGGAAATACTTCTTAAAAAAGCCGAGCAATTGAAACTTTCAAATGTCATTTTTATCCCCTTTGGAAATAAGGATAAGGTAAATGAAGTTCTATCAATCTCCGATTTTGCTTGGATCTCTTTTGCACATCTACCAGTATTGAAGACGAATAGTCCTAATAAATTTTTCGATGCGATTGCGTCAGGCAAGGCAATCTTGGTGAACCACAAGGGCTGGGTTTATGATTTGGTCAAAGAAAATAAATTAGGGATTTCATGCCTTCCCCAAAAACTTGAATCCGCTTTTGTCGAACTCGAAATTCTCGAGAATCATCCAGAAAAGATTGTCCAAATGAGCAGAAACAGCAGACAATTGGCAGAAAAATACTTTTCGAAAGAGATTGCGGTTGCCAGATTAAACCAAGTGATCCAACCTTCTGACAGTCCTACTCAGCTGGGGGACGAGGTCTATATCCTGATTGCCTGAAGATCTTTTCAGCATCGGCTTCTTCCATTAATTGAGCCAAACTAACATCATTATTAATAACGTAATCATCAACAATATTCCAACCTAACCAGCGTCCCAATCTTCCCGGAGCTTTAGTGCTGATTGCGTCCGTAAAGGGAGCTTCACCAACATATTTTCGAAGCTCGAACGGGTTGGTCTCATAGAGCAATTCATTTTCCACAAAATGAGCCCAGATGTATTCCTCGTTGTCAAAAGATTCTGCAATCTGCTCAGGAGTGTAACCGATAATGTATTGATCCGAAGTGCAGGGTAAAATCGCCTTAGTGAAATGATAGGATTTCCCATAATAAATCATCTCAGCAAGCAGAGTATTATCCGAAGGGTCAGTTTTGTTGAATCGAGAAGAAATAACGGTGACCAGCATAGGCACGATGTAAGGAGCTTCATATCGATCGGCCAAATAGCGAGGCTGATCTGGCTGGAAGGTATGGGTTGCCGGTAAAAAGTAATCCAAGCCGATTACAATTAGCTCTTCCGTGACAATCAAATCGGAATTAAAGCCCGAAACAAAGGTGTAAACTTTTGGAATCTGGAATTCAGGAAAGTTGTATTTGATAGCTTTAAAGGCATTTTCAAGATCCTTTTCGATTTTGCTAAAGTCCTGAAATTCCAACTTCACTGAATCATACAATACCCGCATGGTCGAATCCTGATGGACATTCAATAGCTCAGAAATCAATGAGTCTTGATTTGGGTAAAGATCCAACTGCAGGTATTCCTTGACAAATTCGGGATGCTTCTCCATCAAAAATTTGAAGTCCTCCGCAGTCTTTGCTCCAAAGAATTCATCCTCCAACCGGGTAATTTGGAGATTGATGTCCTGGTTTAAAATAGCATCGTCCAATTTACATTCCTCCTCTTTTTTGCCACAAGCGAAAGCCAGTAGCGAAATCAAGAAAAAAAATAGCGGCTTGAAATTTCTCATGGATTGTTTTTTGCAAAAATAAGGAATGGTTTTCATCTCCCGCAGTGGTAGGGCCTTTTCTCTCGCAGCGACGCGGCGGCGCAGTGTTAAAGGCAATTCGAAATGTGTTTTAGGTACTTTGAGTCTATACAATATCTCCGAATCTCAGTGTTCTCGTTAATTAAATTGCTGCGCCGTTGCGCCGTCGCGAGCAATGAAATTTACCGAATCACCTTCAAAATCTCTCCAAAAACCGCTGTGGGTTCAATTGTTGACCCAGAGGATTTTGAGCTTACAAAAATGGGTTTGTCCAGATCGCTTTCCGGAATTCTACCATGGGCTCCTTTTACTAATTTGGCATCCAAGGGAATCACATCCATCAAGTAGCGGAACCCAAGTTTTTTCTTCAGAACCTTCGCTCCGACTGTCAGCAATGGGATCTTGATCGCAGGGTCAAGGATTAATTCCACAGGATCATATCCTGGCTTGCGATGGATATCCACACATCGGGCATAGTCGGGAGCCTTTGCATCATCCAGCCAGAAATAATAGGTAAACCAAGAATCCGAATCTGCCACCGCCACTAGCTCCCCAGCTCGCTCATGAGCTAGACCGTGATCAGTTTTCCCCTGTTCATCCAATACCAATTGAATGCCTGAAGTTGATTCCAAAAGTGCCTTCACTTCGGCAAACAAACTCGAATCATTTACATGAATATGTGCTACCTGATGATCTGCGATGGCAAAAACCCTGGAAGTGCCAGCATCTAAGGTTTCCTTTCCCAATTCATCTTTTACCTGAATCCAGCCCTTTTCTCTAAAAATCCGATTGAGATGGATAGGGTGGTTCACATTGGTAATTCCATATTCAGAAAGCAAAATTACTTCTGTTCCTTGTGCCTCAAAATAGCCGATCAGATCCTCGCACACCGAATCAATCTCTTTCAATAAGGGCCCGATCTTTTCAAAATCTATCCCATATTTCTGCAATCCATAGTCGAGATGAGGGAGGTAAATCAAGTTGAGTGTTGGATTATACCACTCATCGACTTTCTTTGAAGCATTCGCAATCCATCTTGTGGATTCAATATTTGCTTTTGGACCCCAAAAAGAAAAGAGTGGAAAAGTGCCGAGTTCCTTTTGAAGACGATCTCGAAGTTCCATAGGCTGGGAATGACAATCTGGCATTTTCCGTCCATCCTGAAGATATAGCGGTCTTGGAGTCACTGCAAAATCCACAGAAGAATACATGTTGTACCACCAGAACATATTGGCAACAGTAAAGCTCGGATCTTCTTTTCGAAGCAAATCCCAAATTTTCTCAGCCTGTACCAGATGGTTGGATTGCCGCCAAAATTTAATTTCGCACTCATCCCTAAAATACCAGCCATTTCCTACTACTCCAGTTTCGGAAGGCATTTTCCCTGTGAGATAAGTGGATTGAGCAGAGCAAGTTACTGCAGGAAGTACCGGTTCGACAATGGATTTTTTACCCTTTTCTATCCATTTTTTTAAAAATGGAGTATGCTCCCCAATCACTCGGGAAGAAAGCGCAACCACATTTATTACTACCGTTTTCTTCATGCTAGGACATATTTTCGATCACCCAGGCCAATTCTCTACTTATGGATTCCCCCAAGGTCAGTTTCGTATCTTCTGGTAAAACTTCCCAGGTGTAGGTTTCCACTTCTAAGTGATTGGTGATATGTGAATTTTCTAAAATTTGATTGAGTACAACCTTAATTGAAGATTGAGTAGAAGCTAATGCTCCATAATCTTCAAGAAAAATGGGCACATGAAAATGAATTCTCCATTCTTCATCTTTCGTTTCAGGCAGCTTTTCAATTGCTTCTGGCAAATCTGAATAGGAAGTCAATGCTTGATTTTGGTCTCTTCCTACCACTTGATGAAGGTAGGTGGACTCAGCAAAAGGTTGGAGTTTTTGAATGATTTCCAGCTTAGCTTCCAAGCTTTCTGGTATCAAAACCTTCAAAGCCGCTGAAATCTGGATTTTTCCAACTTGAATTCCAACAGTATGAAACTTAGAAAAGGTCTCTTCCGGATCTTCATACACAATCGCAAAATGGCAGACATCATAGCAGACTTGAATATGACGCTTGATCATTTCCTCAGCTGCCATCACAGAGATTCCAAATCGATCACAAAGAAAAGGAATACCCCTAGGAATCAACCAATCAGTAAAAAGCCAGATCATTTCATCTGAATTTTCAAGAATTCCATCTGGCTCTGGCTCAATATCTAAATGCAATAGCTTTCCCTTTTCTTTCTCAAGAGTGGCAAGTTCAACGACTACGTCCAATAGATTTTGGGTAGCAGTTTCCATGGCCTGCTCTAACTCTTTTTGAGTTTTGAACCAATGCCGATAGGAAATTGGAGATGTAGAAATGCCCCCATCGATATCTTCGGGGAGCAACTCAGCAAGAATCTGAAAAGATCGAATGGTATAATCTTTACGATCATCAGTAGTCCAATCCGGAAAATGGACCTTTTCCTTGACAACTTGCCGATGAAAATCTCCATAAGGAAAACCATTCAATGTGAAGACGTAGGCATTTTCGGAATTCAGCCAAGCTTTAAACTCTTTCAGTTTCTCTGGCTCCTTCAAAATTAAACTAGCTTCATTTGAAAGTCTTAGTCCGATTCCAAAAGCTTCAGTGACCTTAAGTCGTTTGCGAACTTCGGGAATATAGGTTTTGAGATTTTTAAAGGTAGCGTCCCAACTTTCACCAGGGTGGATATTACTGCAATAGCTTAAATGGAAGTTATTTAACTTCATTTTCAATTCTTTTAGTTACCAGACTGTTGCTGATGGTGAAATTCTGAAAGGATGTCGACTGCTTGATGTATCAGTTGCTCGTCCATTTCATGAACTTCAATGCCTTTACCTAGAGCCTCCAAAAGCATGATCGTTAATTGTCCTCCAAGGTGTTCTTGAAATTCTTTTAAGCCTTTTACCAGATTGGCACCTTCTAATTCCGGAGCAAAAAGCTGGAAGCCCAAGGTATGCATCAATTGGAAAATACGGTCTAAATCAGATTTTGAAATTCTTTCCTGAAGAAAAGAATATGCTGAATCCAATGCTATTCCAATGGCCACAGCTTCTCCGTGACGAATTCTAAAATCACTTAAATGCTCCAATTTATGAGCCGCCCAATGTCCAAAATCAAGTGGTCTGGAAGAGCCAAACTCAAAAGGATCTTTCCCTGCAATGTGATCCAAATGCATCTGAGCCGATCGGATGATTTGAGTTTTCATTGGCTCCATCTCCCTTCTGGCCATGGCTTCTGCATTTTCTTCTAGCCAAGTGAAAAAACTTAAATCTTTGATCAAAGCCACTTTTATAGCCTCCGCAACCCCAGCTCTCCAATCACGATCATCCAAGGTTTTGAGAAAATTGAAATCATTTAATACAGCCACCGGCGGAGTAAATGTCCCGAGGTAATTCTTTTTCCCAAATGCATTAATACTATTCTTGACACCAACTGCTGAATCGTTTTGAGAAAGTACTGTAGTGGGAATTCGAATAAGACGGATGCCACGATGGGATATTGCGGCTGCAAAACCTGCCATATCCAAAACCGCTCCCCCACCAATCACAGCGATGTAAGAATGTCGATCTATGCCATATAAATGAGTCGCTTCTACAACTTTTTGATAGATCGAAGGGTCGTTTTTACATTCCTCGCCTCCCGGAACAATCAATGGCTCAGCTGCTAGAATAAAGTTACCAGAATAGTTATTTGAATAGTTCTTAATGGCAGTCACCAAATCAGGATGACTATCCGAAACTCCAGAATCGATTACAAAAAACACTTTAGGTTTCTTGCCCTTTTCAAGAGCCTCTAGGAAAAGGTGATTTTCAATACTGAACAGATTCTCTGTAAAGCAAACTTGGTAGCGAAAGGGTACTGAAAAATTCTGTTCAATGATGGTATTCATTACTAAAATCCGGTCTAATGGGCTTAATAAGGCTAAGACAATTTGTTCACACTTTGGTTTGAAATCAGGTTATGTCACTGCAAATTTCTTTGCCAACCAGAGTGAAACAGGAAGCAACAATAACACAATTACCCCAATCTTCCATCCTGAAAATGCAGCAGAAAGGGAAGCATTGAGGATAATCAAGGAAATAACGGCAGCTTTTACCGATTTGCCAATCAATTTAGGGTCCTGCGTTCGAATTGCTTTGATCAAAGGAGGAAAGATCATGAAAGCTAAGCCAATGAGGAAAGGAATGGTCTGCCAATAATCTGGACTCCATAAATAACTAGCGGCTAAAATGAACAGAATAATAAAAGAGTACATCGTTCCCCCTAAATAAAGCGCTTTCCGATTTTCACCATGCACTTCACCTCGGCTAATCATGGTGATAGCGGCTACATAAATCAAGGGTATAAAACCAATCAAACTCAGAGGAGAATGGATTAACTCTGGTGCTACACTGATTCCAAGGAGTAAATTACCAGCCCGACACATACCCATATTGACCGGCCCAAAATAAAACTGGTGCTTCCCCCAATAGTCGTAAATGACGGCAAGAATGGCAACGATCAAAGCAAGACCTGCTGCCACAATATTCACTTGACTTGCCGCTAATACTCCTAAAATCAGGAGAATTGTGGACATCCAGGCAGCAGCTCCTTTACTCACTCTCCCACTTGGAATTGGGCGCTCTGGGCGCTCTAGGGCATCTAATTCAGCATCAAAGACATCATTAAAGGCAACACCGCCCGCATACAATCCAATTGTACTCAATGAAAGCCATGCTAATTTTTGCCAAAAAACTCCCGGTCCAAGCGTCCAGTCACTTACCATAAACCACCATCCTCCAGCGATGGCAAATCCTGCCCAAACGTCTGCAATCGCAGTAACTACATTTGCGGGACGTGTGAGCTGTAAGAAGGCAAAAAGCTTAGAATCCTTCATGGATCAATTTTCCACGAAATCTGAGCTTCCCTCAACCCGTGGAATTTGCCCACCACGAAGCACTGAGTTGCCACTCATTTTTTTGGTTTGATCCAAAGGGGGTGCATTTAGCCAATCTTGCTCATCCATCTGTCCACTTTGACCAAAGGCAGTTAACGCATTCTGATAGGTAGTAAGACGGACATGCTCCTCCGGAATCCCTGATTTTCGCATTAGATCGGCAGTTTTTGGTACGGCCAAAGGATCTGAAATTCCCCAATCCGCGGCAGAATTGACAATAATTCGCTCAGGACCATATTGCTTGACGATTTCAACCATCCGCTCGGAGCCCATTTTGGTATGTGGATAAATAGTAAATCCTGCATAGTAACCACGATCCAAAACCTCTTTTACAGTCTCTTCATTATTGTGATCTACGATGACCATTTTAGGGTCTAAGCCATGCTCTTCGGCCACATCCATACTTCGAATTGTCCCCTTTCGCTTGTCCCGATGTGGTGTATGAATCAAAACGGGAAGATCTACTTCCTTTGCCAATTCCAACTGAAGTCTATAAAATCGATCTTCAGCTTCCGTCTGATCATCATATCCAATCTCTCCGATCGCAACAACTCCCTCTTTTCCCACATAAAGAGGCAAAAGTTCCATCACCTGCTCAGCTAAAGGAATATTGTTGGCTTCCTTGGAGTTCAATCCCATGGTACAATAATGTAAAATCCCAAACTGGCTTGCCCGAAACCGCTCCCATCCAACCAAAGTGCTGAAGTAATCTTTGAAACTTCCGACTTCTGTCCGAGGCTGACCCAGCCAAAAAGCAGGTTCGATGATAGCGACGATGCCAGCTTTTCGCATCGCTTCGTAGTCATCAGTAGTCCGGGAGACTACGTGAATATGTGGATCTATATACATGGACAAGTTTTTAAATTTGAGAATTTGAAATTAGCTATTTTTTTAAACTCGAGTACGTTGAAATTCCAAACCGATCGATTCCCATTTAATCTCACCTTTTTGAATTCCTTTGATAATTTCAGGATATTTTTCAAGGAGTATTTTGGACGGGGCAAAATCTGACTCTTGAACTGCTAAAACCGCTGCTTTCACTTGAAGCAGGTCATCGGTGGCAAGTACCTTTTCCAGATCTTTTTGAAAGGATTCATTGACAAAAGGAACAATCAATCTCCAAAGCTCCGGCATCACATCTCTCCCTGCTGCCCAACGCTCATGTGCAAAATCTCTTGCTATATCTGCCAAAGCCAGATTTCTTCGAGATTCAAGTTCTTGAATCTGATAAAGAGGACGCTGCATAAAAATTGCTTTCAAGACCATTTGATTCCAGTTGGCCTCAGGAAAATACTTTGCTGGATACGGGTTATTCAGAGCAATTGCATCAAAAACCAATGAGATATTTGTCCGTAAACCATCGATCGCTCTAGGGATCAATTCTTCCTGAAAAGGCAATACAGGCAACGCCGCAAATAAAGCTTGCTGCTCATATAAATCACCTGTTTCAAAAAGTTGGTTGATCGTTTTAAACCATTTTTCTTTTCCAAAAGGAAGCTTCAAAATCAAATACGTTCGAGCAATTTGAAGAAGGGTCCAATAACTCACTTCAAGATTAGCGTATTGGCTCTGCAGCTTTGCTTGCAAACTAGGAGAAGGTGTGCAGCTTACTTTTTTGAAATAGCGTGATGCTTGGCTAAATGCCAAAAACAAAGCGTTTGGTTCGGTAGAGTTCTCAATTTTCTCAGCTTGAACCTGAATCCATTTAAGTGACTTTTCCTCGCAGGATTCAGCAAGTAGTTGATAGAACATATTTGAATTTTCTATTCCTTTATCCATGATCAATTCTTGATGTGGCGGATCTTATTTATTGTAATTAAGCCCAAAATGTGGAAAAACTCAATCGAAAAGTATGTTTTCCTAAAAATAGAATGTGCAATGGCGAACAGGGATTTTAGGAGGTAATTTCATTTTTCATTCCAAGGTAAAAAATCGAGTTCTTTGGAAGAGTGAATTCTATTTCAGAATAAAATATCTATTTTAACCATTCAAATAATTAGCCTTAGAGTTAATAAGACTTTTATCACGCTTAAATGGCGTTGCCATTTAATTTAAATACTAATCTGAATGAATATTTCTGATGAAAAAATTGACTGGAAACAGATTTTTTCACCTACTCCAATTGTGTATAACCTGATTGGAGTTGCCTTTGCAGCGATTGCGTTAGAAGCTTTCATGCTTCCGAACAAGTTTCTAGATGGAGGAGTAACTGGCATTGCAATCTTGATTAACCTGCAATTTGGCATCAATCTTAATCTGCTCCTTTTCGTTTTAAACATTCCATTTTTATATATCGGGTTCAAAAAAATAGGCAAGACCTTTGCCGTTCAAGCAACCATTTCAGTTTTCTTATTAATTGGCGTTTTGGAAGTGTTGCAGATGGAGCCAGTCACAAATGACAAGGTTCTAATTGCAGTTTTTGGAGGAATGCTAATGGGAACTGGCATAGGATTCATCATTCGTGGCGGTGGATTGATAGATGGTTTTGAAGTAATTACTGATTTCACGCAAAAGAACTCCGCTTTTTCAGGTAGTGAGATTACACTTTTCCTTAATTCCTTGATAATGCTTGCGGCGGCTTTCTTCTTCGGAATCGAACCAGCAATGTATTCTCTACTCACCTATTTTACGGCCATCAAAGTAACTGATTATGTGGTAGAAGGCTTTGAAGAATACACTGCTCTCACTGTAATTTCCAAGGAGCATGAGCTTGTGAAAGAATTGATTGTGAAAAAATTCGGGAAAGCTATTTCTGTATATAAAGGAGAGCGAGGCTATCTACCCGAGACTTTCCATATTCATCATGAATGTGATATTATCATGGCGGTGGTCACTAGACTGGAAGTACACCGGATAAAAAAGGCAATTACTGAGATAGACCCAAAGGCCTTTTTCTACGTGCAGACCATCAAAGAAGTCAAAGGAGGAATAGTAAAGCAAGTTGGTAAAAAACACCTTTAATTGTTTAATTCAATCGCTTCAGATCAATCATTCCCAATCAAATCCACCAACGGTTGAAAAAAGCTGTGGTGAAATCCTATTTTTAGAATCTAAATGAAAATCTTATGAAAAAACGTTACCTCTTAGGCTTCGGGCTATTGCTACTTTTCAATGTAAAAGTGCAAGCGCAGGATCAAGTCATCAATGACATCATCAAAGAAGCCCGTGAAAATTCACAATTAAAGGTTCTTGGTCACGAATTAATGGATGGAATCGGCCCACGATTGGTTGGTTCTCCACAAATGCAAAAAGCACACGACTGGGCAGTTGAAAAGTATAAAGGCTGGGGAATAGAGGCCCGAAACGAACAATGGGGCGAGTGGAGAGGCTGGGAGCGTGGCATTACTCATATCGATATGACTGCTCCTTGGACCAAATCACTTGCAGGAACCCAACTCGCGTGGAGTCCAGCTTCTCCAAAAGGTGGAGCTGCTGGTGAGGTAGTAATTCTTCCAATGCTTGAGGATGCCGCAGCTTTTGAAAAATGGCTTCCATCGGTCAAAGGAAAGTATGTAATGATCTCTGCACCTCAAATCACAGGTCGCCCAGATTACAATTGGGAGGAATTCGCAACAGAGGAATCCTTCGCAAAAATGAAAGAAGATCGCTCTGCAATGAATGATGCTTGGAACGAGCGACTTCGAAATACAGGTCAAGGCAGAAGAGAACTTCCTACTGCTTTGGAAGATGCGGGCGCTTTAGGAATCATCACTTCTTATTGGTCACAGGGTTTCGGAGCAAATAAGATCTTCTCTGCCTCTACCAAAAAAGTCCCAACGGTTGATTTATCGCTGGAAGATTATGGACTACTGTTCAGATTGGCTGAAAGTGGCCAAAAACCGATGATTAACCTAAATGCTCAATCAAAAGAGACTGGTGTTACTCCAACTTTCAACACCATCGCTGAGATCAAGGGTACGGAAAAGCCTGATGAGTATGTCATGCTATCAGCCCACTTTGATTCCTGGGATGGTGGCACCGGCGCTACAGACAACGGTACTGGAACCATCATGATGATGGAAGTGATGCGAGTTTTGAAGGAAATTTATCCTAACCCAAAGCGAACCATCTTGGTGGGACATTGGGGTTCTGAGGAGCAAGGCCTAAATGGATCAAGAGCTTTTGTAGAAGATCATCCTGAGATGATGGGCAAAATTCAAGCACTTTTCAATCAGGATAATGGTACCGGCCGGGTAGCTAATGTTTCAGGACAAGGATTTGTTGACAGCTATGAATACCTAGGTAGATGGATGAGTAAAGTGCCACGTAGCATTACCAGAGATGTGGAAACGACCTTTCCTGGAAACCCAGGTGGTGGCGGATCTGACTATGCTTCTTTTGTAGCAGCTGGCGTTCCGGCATTTTCGCTTAGCTCATTGAACTGGTCTTATTTCAATTATACTTGGCATACCAATTTGGACACTTATGATAAGATTGTTTTTGACGATGTTCAGAACAATGTAATCATGGCTGCGATCATGGTCTATATGGCTAGTGAAGAGCCTGAGATGGTTTCGAGAGAAATCCGAATTCCACTCGACCGAAATGGAAATCCAACCTCATGGCCGGCGGTTCGCTCTCCTACCAGAAAAGGTGGAATGGATTAATATTTAATTCAAAGAATACTTAAAGGCCGGCGAAAGTCGGCTTTTTTGTTTATAGATCTAGAGCCAAAGCATCCAAAGATTTCTTTTTGTTGATAGTCTTGGTCGACTTCAATCTTTATCGAATCAACCAAACCCCAATACCATTACGCTCCCCTTGAATCCAAAACTTCAATTTTCCGGGAGGCAATTCAGCGATCGGAAATCGAAATTCTGCAGCAGAAAGGTCTATTTCGGCAATTTTCGAATAGTTATCCACATTACCAGTTTCCCCAAAATTATCCGTTGAAGCATAGCTAATCGTAACCTTTCCAGATTTTTGAATCGGCACCCAAGTCAACTTTATCTGTTCATTTTCGATTTCTGTATTTGCGTTTACCAAGGAAATATCACCAATCAGTGAGACACCATCTATTTCTTTCAAAGCATTTTCAGGTAAATCAATTTCCAAAAACCTGGCAATTGTGGGTAAAATATCCACCATCGCTGGGATAAAATTTTCAAAATAAGGATTGAGCTCTTTTGCATTTGTGACCATCCATATTTCCCGCTCTCGATCTGATTGGCCTCCATGATCTTTTCCATCCTCAGCTTTACGGCCATGATCAGTGGTAATAAGAATTAGCCATTCCTCTCCAAATTTCTCTTCCCGATAGCGAATCGACTCATAGATTCTACCCACTTGCTCATCAGCTAGCGCTACTGCTTCTGCCAATTCAGGACTGTCCCCAAAGCGATGCCCCATATCATCGGTATATTCCAAATAAACCCATGAAAGATCTGGAGCGATGGTTTTAAGTTGATAAGCTGCTTCATAGGAGACCAGATTATCAATTTTCTGAATGTATTTCTTATCTGAGTCATGTGGATAAGTTAAAGTATCTACTTCAAACCCATCAAAAGAAAAGTCCATTTTAAAAAATCCTGTTTCTGCAAGACCTTCCCCAATCAATTTGGTTCGATTATCCTCCCAAGTAGAATAAATACCAAGTTTAGCAGAAGGACTGGACTTTCTCAGGAATCGAAAAATACTCCAATAGCTATAATTTGGGGCTTTAATGTCATTTCCCCAGACATTATGTTTATTCGCCCAGGTCCCTGTCAATAAAGAATTATAACCAACGGCAGAAATGGTTGGTGTCTCAGAATAACCACCAACTTCACCTCCAGTGTAAGCCCTTGTATAGCCTCCTACTTTAGCAATTTTATCGAGGTTGGGAGTAGGGGTTTTCTCCAAAACATCAGCGGGAATCCCGTCCAAAATGATGAATACCGCTTTCTTTTGAGCAAAAGCCTGATTTGAGAAAAACATCAAACTTACCATTAGGCAAAGAATCAAAGCCGACTTAAATGACATAGTTACAATTTGAAATCTAACCCTCAATTAGCTGTTTTTTTGTATCTTTTTCAACCTAATGACTCAACCATGAAAAACCTATTCAACCTTGTCCTCTACTTTTTGGGATTTTTGATTTTAAATCTTCCCCTTTTTGCTCAGGAGAAAATTTTGGAAGATGCCTTTCTTCGCGCTAGTCAGGAGGGTTTTTCGGGAGTCGTTTTAGTAGCTGAAGATGGGAAAATCCTATTCGAAAAAGCGACGGGATATCGAAGTTTTGAGGATAAAACACCCCTAAAAACTGATGATATTTTTGAGCTTGCCTCAGTCTCCAAGCAATTTACCGCTATGCTGGTGATGATGTGCCAAGAAAAAGGCTTACTGGGTTTTGATGATCCTGTGGATAAGTATTTGGAGATTCCTTATCAGGGAATCACCATTCGAAATCTCCTGACACATACCAGCGGTTTGCCAGACTATCAAGACATCATGGATAAGCACTGGGACAAAAGCAAAGTGGCCGGCAACCCCGAAATCCTGACTTACTTGAGAAAGTATGCGCCGCCAATCCTATTTTCGCCAGGCGAAAAATATGAATACAGCAATACAGGCTATGTTTTGCTGGCAAGTATTGTGGAAAAAGCAAGTGGAAAAGATTTCGTGGCACTAGCCAAAGAATGGATTTTCCAACCGCTGGGAATGAAAAGCACGGCGATTCGCTCCCCTGAAGAGAAATCCAAAGTGAATAACTTTGCCGCCGGTCATCTTCAGGATGAAGCGGGAAACTATGTCAATGCGAATAAATTTCACTCCTCGGATTACACCGTTTGGCTGGGAAATCGGAAAGGGCCAGGAAGGGTCAGCAGCACGGCAGCGGACTTGTTAAAATGGGACCAAGCGCTTTATACAGAAACACTCGTAAGCCAAAAAACAATCGAAGAGGCTTTTACGGCTTTTCGTTTAAATGATGGAATCAGAAGTTATTATGGTTTTGGTTGGGAATTGGAGCCTAAGAGCCCATTCGGAAAGATGGTTTCACATACGGGGGACAACCCCGGATATCGAACTATTATTGTCAGATACATTGAAGAAAATAAAACTATAATCATCCTGAACAATAATGCTCACAAAGACATGATCAAGCTCGTCGAGGCAGCGACCCTTTCCTTATACAAATGGTAATCAATTCAATTGTATCAAATATATTTAATCGCCTAAAGCTGGCATATGGAAGCGTTCTAATTCAGATTTTGAATGCTCTTTTTTGAAAATAGCTTCCATTTTTGAGATAAGATCTGGATTGGTAGCGGCCAGATTTATTTGTTCTTGAGGATCGTTTTCTAAATCATACAATTCGATTTCAAGTGAATTCTCGGCAATTATATTTTGTCGAATCGCTTTCCACTTTCCCATTCGGATTGCCTGTTGCCCACCATATTCTGGATATTCCCAGAAAATGTACTCGTGTGGTTTCTGAGCCTTTCCGTAGATCGCTGCCATGAAACTTTCCCCATCCGTGTCATCTGGAATAGGAATCCCTATCAATTCACAGATCGTAGGTAGCCAATCGTAAAAGATGGAGATATGATCACTTGAGGTACCTGCCTCTACTTTTCCTGGCCAATTCACCAACATTGGAACTCGAATTCCACCTTCATAGACAAAGCCTTTGGTTCGGCCATACCCATTGGTAAAGGGTTTTGAACTTTCAAAAAAATTAAAATCCACCCCACCGGTATAAGTAGGGCCATTATCTGAAGTGATTACAATGATGGTGTTTTCTGCTAAACCCAACTCATCCAATTTCTGTTTGATTTCACCGATTTGTTGATCGAGCTTAGCAATCATCGCCGCATAAGCTGCTCTTGGGTTTTGATTGGGGAAATATCCTTGAGAACCATCATAGGGAATTTCCTCTCCCAAAGCTTTCACATAATCAGCGCGGTCCTTAGCAGGAATTTGCAAAGGAACATGCGGAAGTGGAGAAGCATAATAAAGAAAGAATGGCTTATCCTGATTTGACTCAATAAAATCCAGGGCTTTTTCGTGCATCAGATCAGGTGCATAATCCTCTTGCTCATAACGGGCATAACTTTTCTGATCATTTGGATCGGCAAGCGAGTCTAGCAAGGTTCGCGGAACAACGATTTCATTATTTAATTTGATCTTGGTCTCATTTTCCCAAAGATGAGGCGGATAGAGATTATGGGCTTGCCTTTGGCAGTTGTATCCATAAAAATAATCAAAGCCAAGATTGGTAGGAATGCCTTCACTTAATGGTGCACCCAATCCCCATTTACCCACAATCCCGGTTTTGTAACCTGCAGCTTGAAGCAAATTTGCCAAAGTTTGAGTATCGGCAGGAAGTGGGCGCTGCCCTTCCAGGTTAGGATCTTCAGCGGCTTTTGCATAATCCCAAACTTCACCCCGCTCGCGCCATTCGTCATTGCCTCGGATGTAGGCATGACCTCCATGCTTTCCCGTCAATAGCATACATCGAGCCGGAGCACATACTGGGGCTGCGGTATAATGATTGGTGAAGATTTTTCCTGATGCTGCTAGCGCATCAATATTCGGTGTTTTGATCTTTTCCTGTCCCTGATAACCAACTTCTCCGTAGCCCAAATCATCTGCGAGGATAAAGACGATATTTGGCTTGATGGCCTGTTCTACTTCTTTTTCATCACAAGAAATCAAAGTTATCCACAGGATTGAAAAAAGAAAGATTGATCTCATCCGATTAAATTTTAGTATGAATCTGAACTGCGGAAATTGCTTTTTGAAGCCGCTCTTCACGAGAACCGGAAATAATTTCAAAAGGGAACCCACTTGATTTGGCTAATTCAAGATACTTTTTGAAAAAGTAAAGTCGCATTTCCGGTTCGGGGTGTTCACGCAAAGGATCCGGCTCCCAACCCAAATCAATATCGGTCAACAATATCAAATCATAGATACGAGTTTCGATTTCCTCTAAAATCCAGGAATCAGTTTTTCCAAATCGGTGTGCCGACCAAATGTGGATAACTCTCAAATCGGTATCGCAAAAGAGAATGTCTTTAGCTAGCTTCTCTTCTTTTTCCTCCACCTCCAATTGGCCCTTAGCCATTGTGGATAAGTCTTCAAAATCATAGTCTCGAGTCAAATTTTCAAGATACATTCGAGAGTATTCCGGAACCCAAGGTTCCTCAAAATAATTGGCTAAGTCTTTAGCGAGAGTACTTTTACCAGTTGACTCGGGGCCTAAGATTAAGACTTTTTTAAGCTGCATGGTGTTTGGCGGATTTGATCCAAGCTATCAAACCTAAGGTAGCCAGAATGGTGAAAAAGAGAAATTGAAATGAAGTTAGGATTAAGCCTTTATGAAAATAAAGTGGAACAGAGACCAAATCGGTAATGATCCAGGCTATCCAGTTTTCCACTTTCTTTTTGGCCATCAGCCACATCCCTACGAAAGCAGATGCGGTAGTAAAAGAATCCCAATAAGGAACATCTGAATCTGTAAATCGAGAAAGCACCAGATATAAGATTAAATACGAGATTAGAAATATTCCAATGGAAATAAGCCATCCAGAAGGTTTCAGCCAAGTCACCGGCAATACTTTTTGCCCTTCTTTTGGATGTGTCCAAACATACCAACCGAAAATTGACATGCTGAAGTAATAGGCATTGATCCCCATATCGGCATACAACTTATACTGAAGGCAAATCCAAACGTAAATCAGCGTGGAAACTATTCCTGTCGGGTAAACCCAAATGTGCTCCCGCATTGAATAAAAAACCGATGCAATCCCGAAAACCACAGCCACAGCCTCAAGCCAAGTCATTTGCTGGAGTCCTTCTGTAAAACCATCAATCAAAAACTGGAAATCCATTTCCGAAATAAAGAAATAATACTTGAATAGCCTCAAATAAAAAAAGCGAGATCGAGTCTCGCTTTTTCAAAACTGTTAAAATACTGAGCAGGTCATTGTGTATTAGGATCTGCTTTGATTCCAAAACTGGAAGGAATCGCCCCAGAAGGTGTCTTGGTTACATATACGGCAAATAAGGAATTACTAGCACATGTCCCTTTATTTGGAGTCTCAGGCAGTGGAGCAGCAGCTTCAATCCCTCCAAGAATATATCCAGCCAGAACTTTTTCTCCAGCGGCCAACCCACTCAACTTTAATACACCATTTGCGGTCGCCTTCCCATTACTGATCAAAGCTCTATTCCCTATAAAGGTGATGCTTGCACCTAATAATCTATTATCTTGGATAGGCTTGGCATTAATGTATTCAGAGTATGTACCATCAGCCCCTTCTATGAAAGTACTGATGTCCGCCACGAATGGAATGCCATCATTCCTACCTTGCTTTGTTGCTAAATTATAAATTGCCTTTTGGGTCGAGTCTTGAGAATAATAATAAAGCCCGATTCCACCGAACATGGTAGAATAAATTGATTTATTGGGAGATTCATCATCATAGATAGAGATTACCGGACATTCGTACTGGCTAAATTTTTGATGGATATCTTTCTTAACTACCGGATTTTGGGGTCCCGTGATATAAATAGGATAATCATATCCTCCTATAATTCCTGGAGGGAAAACTCCTCCTAAAGCAGTAATCCGTTCTGTTCCAGTTCCTGGATCAACATCTTCGATAATATTTCCATCCCTCCGATGGAAAGGTCTATCAGGATCTGAACTTGTGCTAGCACCATAGCTCAAAATATCCAAAGAACCAGGTTTTAATGTAAACACTCTGATTTCTTCAGTATATTCTTGAGTAAAATCCGTACCTCCAAAGGCACGATATTGGCCATCGAATCGCTGTCCAAAAACAAGATAAAATCTGCCATTTAGCTTGGCTAGCTCGCCACCTGTGACTGCAAATCGATCGTCTTTCCCATACTCCATCAACCCCTCTATCTCACTAGCGGAGGCTCCATTCTTAATCGCTTGGGTCAGGGCCTCAACTTTAAATCGGATGATGCTCCCGAAGGTTTTCATATCCAAACCATCCGCTTTCCAGCCATAACCACCGACTACATACATTTCATCTGTTTCCAAATCATGGTAGCCCTGCAAATTATTGGACTGTAATTGCTCAGACAGTTCACTCTTCAACCCATTCACATCAAACTTCCAAAAATCCCCAGAACTTGGATCCAAAATATAAAGGAAGTTATTTGCACTGTCAGGAATGAAATTTTTCTCCGGTGCAGGCATAAAAGTGTGTAAACCTTGCCTTCTTCCTCCGACTACGAGGATTTCTCCAGCTTTATTGACTGCGCTCGTATAAGACTGTAAGCCGGGTAATGCAGGCTTATTGGTGAAATTCTGCTCTTCAAACTCAATGGTATATGGCAATACATTTGGTTGAATATTTGGATCTGCAACGGGTTCTTGCATTAACATTTGTACGGAACTATCAGCAGATTCTGAAGTACTTGAACCATTACAAGATGCTAACGCAAAACAAGCCGCTCCAAATAATAAGAAATGATTTAAAATTAGCTTTTTCATGATGATTGCGTGTTTGGTCCAGTGGCTGTGCCATCCTGAAGATTTTTAATAAAGTGCAGAACGGTCATGCTTTTCTCAGGAGACATGTCTCTGGTCACAGGCATATACCGCGTATCATTGAAATCTCTAGTCATAAAAAACCCGATCGCCCCTGACTTAATCCCCAGTGGTCCTGGCTCACTCGTGCCGTACATATGATCCCAAGGCGGATTTTTTGCAAAAACCTCGAATGATTTGAAATCAATCAGGTTAATTTTTTCTGTCATACCTGGAAACAGCTTGACGTATCCTGCAAAAATCTCCTGAATTTCTGGCCAACTTGGATTCTCATTTACAATATAATTAGACCAAACTAGGCAAGAAATCATCGCACTTTGCGAGACACTCACTGGGGCTGTTACTTCTGAATCATAGAGATTTATGAAATATAACTGGCCGTCCAACTGTGGTGTACGATAACCAGGATCTTTTAAAACCACGATTGTGACAGTCGCAAACCCATTCGCATCAGTGGCTGAAACCGAAGCTTCAATTGCTCCAAATGCTTGAGGAGTATTTCCTGGATTACTCGGCGGAACCGTTGCCCCTGGTGTATTTCCATGGACACTGACAATATCCACCTTTAGCTGCTTCCCAACTAAAGGGCTAGCCATTTTGCTCACATAAACCTTAGTAGTGGCAATATTTCCCGGTCTTCCAGTAAGTCGAATCGGTCTCTCCTCCACTTCGATAATTGTTTGCGAGATATCCTCATTGAAGATTTCTACAGGCCCTATATCTGTTCTAGACATTTCTAGGCTAAGTGCAGATGACTTAAGAACATTGATCTGGTCATCTGTCAGGGGAATCTGCACAATATGCGAGTAGGAATTAAAACAGAACTCTGAATAATCCACATTCCCCAGAGAAATTGGAGCGCCATTGGCTGGCTTAATCCAAGCTGTCAAATCTCCAAGCTGTACAGGAGGGCCGCCGGCTGTCTGTCTACAAATCCCATTTGCCAAGTCAATAATTAGGAGCTTTCTTTCCGGATCCACTGTAAATGGACAGGTATTAAACATTGGCCAATTCCATGGGTCGCTTTTATCCTGAGCTCTTCCATTCAGCATTCTCACCCCAGGACTAGAAAGAGGTTCATTTGCATAAACTGGTCCTAATGAACCGGTGATTCTACCAGTTTGATAATTTTTATCCTCAGGTACATTTCTATATCCATCCACTACAAATCGGATGGAAACTAGATAATTCCCATTTTCCTCTAAGGTTTTGCTTTTCAATTCTGCTAAAACCGGAGAAACGTCATCGCTTGGCCAAGAAGCAACCGGTACCCTAATAATGGATTGATAAACTCCAGAGGCATTCATATCGCCACCAAAACTATCCATTTGATAGTCAGAATCCTCCCAACTTCTTGTAGCCAAAACAGCTACCCACCATAATTGGTTGAGCACAGCGGGATCAATCAATCCCGTCAAGCTTACTCCTTCAGAAATAGGAATACTCACTTGCATCCCATAAATAGTGGGCACTCCCTGTTGATAAACGTCTATGTCTGCAATTTTTGCAGCAGAAGGCTTATCTGTAGTGATAAAAGGCTGCCCTACAATTGGGTCTTGCACCTCTCCATCTTTTCCAATAGCGGAAACCACACTGGATTCCTGAAGTTGAAATCGGTGCAAACCTTTGGGGTTCTGCCAAGGTGAAGGAACGGTATTACTTACTTCGTAATGGGTAGGATCATTATTTACTGTAGATGGATCGGTAAAAAAACGTCCGTAAAAATTAATCCTCGGATAGGATAAATAACTCATTTTAAATAGGTTTTAAAGTGAATAAAATAACTATAAATAAAAACTACCATTTAAGGTAGTGGGTTAAATTTCTGAATCTATAAAGTACATTTCTACAAAACCTTTATTCTTGACTTTAATCTTGCCTCTTGGGGTACACTTAAACCTATCTTTGATCAACTCATAGGTTTGCCCACTAATATTGATTTTGCCTGGTTCGCCGGCAGTCTCCATTCTGGATGCGACATTGACAGTATCTCCCCAGATGTCGTAAGCAAACTTTTTAAGACCTACAATTCCCGCAATTACTGGCCCTGTATGAATTCCTATTCGCATACTGATAACAGGCTTTCCCTCAGAAGTTGTTGATTTCATGTGTTCACCTATAAACTCATTGATCTCAAAGGCCGCTAAAACCATATTTGAAGCATCAAATTCTTTAGTCAAATTCAAGCCTCCCGCACACAAATAGCTATCGCCCACTGTTTTTATTTTTTCGATTCCATATTTTTCAACGATACGGTCAAACTCACAGTAGAAATAATTCAATTCGGAAACCAGATCCTCTGCGGATAGAATCTCACATAATCCTGAAAAATTTACAATGTCAGTAAACATTACACTAACATTTTTAAAATGACGGGCTTTAGAAAGTCCGTTATTTTTCAGTTCACTGGCTATCTCAGGAGGTAGAATATTTAAGATTAATTGCTCGGACTTTTCTTTTTCTTCATTCAACTGCCTCGTCCTAAGTCTAATCTTTTCCTCCATATTCTGATACAAAAGCGCATTTTCTAAGGAAATAGCCATTTGGCTTGATAAAATATTTATCAAATTCAAACGCTCAATCGTGAATGCTCCTTCAATCAAATTATTCTCCAGATAAATGATCCCGGTTACCTCGCTTTGTTTCATTAAAGGCACAACCATAATGGACTTCATTTTCTCGCTGAGGATGTAAGGATCTTTTCCAAACCCGGCATCTTGGAAAGCATTTTCCAAAATCACACTTTCCTTGTTTTTTGCTGAAAAGAGGATTACCTCTTTTGCAATCGCATCAAAGCTCTTGAGCGGAAGATTTTCAAATAGATTGGGTTCGATATTTTTGGTACAGGATTCTGACTGAACCAAAAATTCATTATCGCTTTTCAACAAGAGAACCATCCGCTGAGCTCCGGCATTTTCAATGATTATTTTCATCAAAGTTGTGAGCAGGTCTTTCAGCTTGATTTCTTTAGAAATTGCTTCGGATGATTTCATTACTGATTTCAAATCCAAATCTTGATTTGAGAACTTTTGAGAGGCTTTGTTATCATCTGCTCTTTCTACAAACCTGAATTCCATTTGGGAAAAATTGCTCGAGCTACTCTTGGAGACCAATAGCTCGACAATGCCTTTAGCCCCAAGCAAGTCATAGAGATATACTGCATCACTCAAATGAATTGCTGCAATTTTCTTTTTGCCATCTTTCAAATGCAACTCAAATAGCCGTCGATTGACAAGTGCTTGTATTTGGAGGTATTCATATTTCTCCGATGAGTCCAAAGCTGAATAAAATTCCGATTGTGCTTTTTCAAAATCGCCTGAAACCAAGGCTAACTCTGCAGAAAGAAGGAGGTATTTATGCTCGAAATTAGATGGACTGTTTTGGCTGTATTTTTTAAATTTCTTAACTATACTTGATAGTTCTCTTTTCCTTTTCAAATTATTTATCCCACCGCTATTCGGAATCAAAGCGGCCAAAATCATTCCCTTGTAGAAATAATGCTCCGCAGTATGAAGCATCCCTGGAGAATCTTTTAGATAAATATCCGAGGTAATAGAAACCTCAAAAGCTTGATCAAATTCTTCCCAGAGATAGAGGGACTGCATTTTATTGATGTAATAGAAATGCGCAAAATGCCTTGAATTAAAGCTTTCCAGTTTTTTTACAAACACATTTTCGTCAAAACCTTCGTCAGAAAAGGAATCCGATGAATTGGTTTTACCCTGAAGATTTTTAATAGATTGAGTTACTGCACTCATGGTCAGCACTGCTTCTTCAATCTGGAACCTTCGCAAAAAGTCTAAATGGGAATTGCTGGATTCGAGAATCCCTTCAAACTGAACGCCCCGCATGAAATAACTCTGAACAATCGCGCAACTGGCACAACTCGCATGAAAAAGGTCACCAACTTCCAATCCTGACTCATAAGCATTCAACCAATATTCTTCCATGACTTTAGCTGGCTGCCTCCAGGGAATAGCAAAATATCCAGTCACAAAATTTGCTTCAGCCCTGGCTCCATGATTTTGGTACTTTTCTAGTAAGCCTAAAGTAAGTTGTCCTATTTTATAACCCGTTGATCTGTAACCAAGAATTCCACTGTGAAAAACTGGCCCAAAACCAAGAAATCCTATAAATCCCCCATCTGTATTTCCGTGCTTAAGGCATAAGTTTACCATGATGGCGCAAACCAATACACAAAGCTCGGGCTTGATTTGAAAAGCCGATTGACCTGCCGCAGCCATCAAAAGAATCGCTGTTTTGAGCTTTTCATCCGTCATTTCAGGAAGATCAATCAATTCTTCAACGTCCCTTTTACCCATCATGGCTTTATATTTCAAAAACTCAATGGCTAAACTTGGAGGAGAAAAACCCGCTGGAATCTTGACTCCCAACTCGGAGGTTACTTCCCGACAAGCCTTGTATGCTGCTTCAAAATTTCTAATGTTATTATAGTACTGTATTTTTCGAATGGTAACTTTTGCTTTATCAATTACATCTTCTGTGTTTTTTAGAGCCTCGTCAAAAAAGTGAACTACCATACTATTATTTCCGGCAAGATGCTCCAGTTCTGCCCGCTGTAGGTTCAAATTTCGATGGATCTCTTTCGTGACTACCAACTTTTTTTCCTGAACCAATTCCATCGCATTCCTGATATAAATCAGTCCAGACTCATAGGCGTTTGCATGCTTAGCCCTAATACTCGCAGAGATGTTCAGTTCAATTAGTTTTTGCAGAAGGGCTTCATTATCAATTAACCTTTGGGCAAAATTTAAATGGTCTGTCAGAATATAGATTGAGTCAGAATGCTCGATATTGGAAATCTTTGAGATTATACTTTTCCCTATTTCCAGCCGAATCTTCTGCTTCTCAATCTCAGAAAGTAGTCCTAAGGCTGCCTGTTGGATTTTATCATGTTGAAAACCATAATCATCATCACCCGAGCGTTCTTTTGTATTTAGGTTCTCGATGATGCAAAGTTTTTCGGCGAGCTTGAGCTGCATATCCAGCTCTCCCTCAGTTATATCCACCAAGCCACTTAAAACCTCTATAGAAAATGTATTTCCAATGCAAGAAGCGTATTTCAACGTAGTCTGAACTTCTTCAGGAAGTCTGAAAAAAAGCTCCGACATCAGGTCAATGACATTGTCACTGATACTGACACGATGGGCCTTTTCGGCGCTATAGGTCCAATGAAGTGTGTTTTGTGAAAGATGTATTACCCCGCTTTCATAAAGCGTAAGAAGACATTGCCTGATAAAAAATGGATTCCCCAGCGTTTTTCTAAAAACTATTTTTGCCAGTTCCTCTCCACTTTTCTTAGGGATAGAAAGGGAGTCAGCAATGATTTCTTCGACAGAATCCTGACCCAAAGGTTCTAAAGCAAAAAGAGTACTTCCCACTCCCTGAGATTGTAACCTGTCTAACATCATCATCAGTGGATGCGACGGAGAAACCTCATTTTCCCGATAGGCACAAATGATCAGCAAATGCTTCAAACTTGAATCCAGAAGCGTATTCTCCAGCCATCTTCTGGTCGTAGTATCTAACCACTGCAGATCATCCAAGAAAATACACAGCGGATGATCTTCGCTTGCAAAAGATCGAATGAAACTGCTGAATACCTGATCAAATCGGTTTTTGGACTCATTCATGGGAAGACTTGGCACTTCCTGCTGAGGTCCGATCAGCAATTCTAAATCGGGCATTATATCAATAATCAGTTGCCCGGAATTACCAACAGCTTTCAAAATGGAGTTTTTCCAATATTCCTGCTGTTCTTCACTTCGAATTAGAACCTGATTAATCAAATCATTCAGCGCAAGCAATAAAGAACTTAATGGAGGGTTCTTTTTATATTGTTCAAACTTCCCTGAAATGAAAAAACCTCCTCCTAAATCAATGTATTTCTGAAATTCCCGTACAAAACTAGATTTACCAACTCCGGAATAGCCGCTAACTAGCGCAAGTTCAGCTCTCTCATTTTTTATCCTTTGAAAAAGCTCATTCATCTGACCTATCTCCTCGTCTCTACCATAGATTTTTGAGGAAATCTGAAATTGATCTAAGCGATCATGAGTACCTAAGGCAAAATCGTTGATCTCATTGATATCCAGAAGTCGATCCAAACACTGTTGCAAGTCATTCAGCAATCCTGAACAACTTTGATATCTTTCAGAGGTATTTTTCTTTAACAGTTTTAAGACAATTTTGCTGATAACCTCTGGAATTTCATCCCGAAACTTATGTGGTGATTCCGGGACTAATGCCAAATGAGCGTGCATTAACTCCATCGGATCGGAAAAATGAAAGAGTGTTTTACCAGTTAACATCTCATACAAAACAGCTCCTACAGAATATAAATCCGTTCGATGATCTATAGGCCTGTTCATCCGGCCCGTTTGTTCTGGAGAAATGTAATGAAGACCTAATTCCAGCGCCTCACTTACATTGGAATAATTTAAATCCCTCCCTCGCTCTATCGCATAATCAAAACCCCAGACTTTGACCCCGCCAGTCTTATCAACAATAATATTTGAAGGGTTGATATTTTTATGAATGATGTTTTTGCTATGGAGATAGTTCACTGCTTTAGTGATCTCCATGGCAATCTTCAAGAAGATAATTAAGTCAAGCTTTCCCCTTTTCAGATAATCTGATAGAGGCTCCCCTGAAATATCCTCATTGACTAGAATGGGCAAATTTTCCAGATTTTCTAACCCAATAGGTTGAACAATATTTGGATGGGAAAGCTTAGATAATATGGAATATTCCTGCTTTAAATGGTTTAAGTCTCGGAATGTAGGGTATGCCGATCTAAAGGTCTGAATAGTAACCGCTTTAGAATCTTGGATACGATTTGCCTTATAGACTATATACCTTGAGTTCTCCCGAACTTTATCTAATATGTTAAATCTTAAATCAGGCATTTAAAAAGTAGAGGATCAACCAATTGAAATTAAGTTTAAAGTTAAAAAACATCTGCGATGAGTTTTTGTGAGAGAATCAACTTTTCAAAGTACAAAGAAAATTAATTTTAATTAAATCAATTACTCAAATAATCATGCAGATTAAGGAATAATAATGTTTATAAGATTAGTTGATCTTTCCTCTTTCACCAGAAACTCTCCAGTTCCCAAGACAGAATCTACTTTGCCTTTGTATCTTTGCCAGCTATGACCTTGAGTACCAAATCCGCAAAAATCGATATCGACGACCTCGATCCCAAAAAATACATCATTATCAAAAATGCCCGGGTGAATAACCTGAAAAGTTTGAGCGTTGCCATTCCAAGAAACAAGTTTGTAGTGGTCACGGGTCTATCGGGTTCGGGTAAATCCTCCTTGGCATTCGATACACTTTTTGCCGAAGGGCAACGAATGTATGTGGAAAGCTTAAGCTCCTATGCACGCCAATTCCTCGGAAGAATGGAAAAACCGGATGTGGAATACATCAAAGGTGTGGCGCCAGCGATCGCTATCCAACAAAAGGTCAATACAAAAAACCCTAGATCCACAGTTGGAACAACGACTGAGATCTACGACTATTTAAAATTACTTTTCTCACGAGTTGGAAAGACTTTCTCACCTGTTTCGGGAAAAGAGGTCAAGCACCATACCGTTACGGATATCGTCAATTACATTCAAGATTTTCCAGATGGGTCCAAAGTGATGATTTCTTGTCCATTGCAAATGGAACGCGGGCGTAAAATCGAGCAGGAACTAGAATTGCTTTTGCAAAAAGGCTATACCCGGATTTTGATTGATGGGGAAGTTTATTTTGTGGAAGACCTGATCGGAGAAAAAAAAGTACCCAAAGGCAAATATGAAATCCTGATCGATCGGGCGAGTGTAAAAAAAGACGATGAGGACAATCAATTCAGAATTGCTGATTCCGTGCAGACGGCACTTTTCGAAGGTCATGGAGATGTGAAAATCACGGTTCCTGACCAGGAAACGAAGACTTTTTCTGACCGATTCGAATTGGATGGAATGAGCTTCGAACTTCCTTCTGTCAATTTCTTTTCCTTCAACAATCCCTTCGGCGCATGCAAAACCTGTGAAGGATTCGGTAATGTACTCGGCATCGATCCTGATCTGGTGATTCCGGATAAGGATCTTTCTGTTTATGAAGGAGCCATCGCACCTTGGAGAGGAGAGTCTTCCAAATCTTGGCTGGATCCGCTTCTCAAAAAAGGAATCGAATTCGATTTCCCCATTCACCGTGCCTATAATGAGCTCAGTGAAAAAGAAAAGACTTTACTCTGGACTGGAAATAAATACTTCAAAGGCTTGAATGCCTTTTTCGAAGATCTGGAAACCAAAACCTACAAGATTCAATATCGCGTGATGCTCTCTCGATTCAGAGGTCGGACGACTTGTCCGGATTGCCGAGGAACACGCTTGCGCAAAGATGCCTCTTATGTGAAAGTTGGGGGGAAATCCATTCAGGATATTGTACTGATGCCCATTGATGAGGCATTGCCATTTTTTGAGCAGATTGAACTTGCTCCACATCAAGCCAAAATTGCCAATCGATTGCTGAAGGAAATCGTCAGTCGATTGGAATTTATGGATCAGGTGGGCTTGGGGTATTTGACTTTGAACAGATTGACTTCTTCGCTTTCCGGGGGAGAATTTCAGCGAATCAAACTAGCGACATCGCTCGGATCAGCCTTGGTTGGTTCCATGTATATTCTGGACGAACCAAGCATCGGTCTTCATCCTAGGGATACTGATCGACTGGTGGGCGTGCTGAAGTCACTTCGGGACATGGGAAATACCGTGATTGTAGTAGAACATGAGGAAAAAGTCATGAAAGCTGCAGACCAGATTATTGACATCGGACCTGACGCCGGGGTGAATGGCGGGGAATTACTTTTCCAAGGACCAATTGAAGAATTGATGACTTCAGCGCAAACCTACACCGCAAAATACCTCCGTGGGGAAGAACAGATTTTCAAAAAAGAAGGCAATCGAAAGTGGAAAGATAGCATCATCGTAAAAGGCGCTCGGGAAAACAACCTGAAAAACTTAACTGTCAAATTTCCTCTGAATGTACTTACTACCGTGACAGGAGTTTCAGGTTCGGGAAAATCCACGCTTATTAAGAAAGTGCTTTATCCTGCCTTGGGAAAAATGCTTGGAACGGTCATCGACGAAAGTGGGAAATATGATCGCATCGAGGGGGATTACAAGCAAATCACCCAAGTGGAATTTGTAGATCAAAACCCAATCGGCAAGTCTTCCCGATCCAATCCAGTGACTTATGTCAAGGCTTACGATGCGATTCGAGCGCTCTTTTCTGAGCAGCCGGTATCCAAGCAGCGAGGGTACAAACCCGCTTTTTTCTCATTTAACGTAGATGGTGGTCGCTGCGAAAACTGCTCCGGAGAGGGAATCACTACAGTGGAGATGCAGTTTATGGCTGATATTCATTTGACTTGTGAGGCCTGCAAAGGAAAGCGATTTAAAAATGAAATATTGGATGTCAAGTACAGAGACAAAGATATATCTGAAGTCCTTCATATGACTATAGATGAAGCTTTAGAGTTTTTCAAAGGCAAAACTCAAATCATCAACAAACTCCAACCGCTTCAGGAAGTGGGACTCGGCTATATCGGGATGGGACAGAGCTCCAATACCCTATCAGGAGGTGAGGCTCAGCGGGTGAAACTGGCTTCTTTCCTTGGAAAAGGTGGAACAAAAGCCGGAGATCATATCCTATTTATCTTTGACGAACCGACGACAGGACTACATTTTCACGACATCAAAAAACTCCTCCACTCCATCAATGCCTTAATTGATCAGGGTCATTCGGTCATCATTATCGAGCATAATACCGAAGTAATCAAGTCCTCAGACTGGGTAATTGACCTAGGTCCCGAAGGTGGAAACAAAGGTGGAAATCTGACTTTTGCCGGAACTCCAGAGGATATGATGAAAGAAGAAGGGAATTATACTGCGAAGTATTTGCGGGAGGCGTTTGTATAAGGTCTCCAGCGAAGTCCCTACTCCATTACGAGCAAAGCGAAGCAATCTTTAACTTAATTCCTCAATCTAGTGCTAGACTTTGGATTTTTTTATAATCATCCACCATGAATCAAACTAAATTTTTATACTGATTACCAACAGATTATAACTTTACCTGCTTTTTTATCTTTAAAAAACTTGACAATTAGGTCTGTTTTTTTTTTTCTTAGCGTAGAATTAAGTTTCAGGCCTAAACTTTTTGAACAAAACAAAATAATTTCTAATCTTTAAATTCTAAACAAATGAAAAAATCAATTGGAATAATCCTTGGACTCGGTATGATGTTCATAATTTCAATATCCTCAAATTCTCATGCCCAAGTCGTAGCGTATGGTTATTATATGAAAACCGAACAATGTCCTGATACTGAAGGGGCACAAAAAAGATGTCGCGAGGGCGGGTCAGACTGGTGCCAAGTCAGTCAGCAAACTTCTTGTCCTGAATTTCAGGGCTTAGGATAATTAACCTCTAATTTAACCTCTAGGATAAACTCCTAGAGGTCTTTTCTTATGAAAACTAATTTAATCGCTTTTATTCTTGTGGTTCTGGGTGCTTGCGCCACCCCAAAAAATGAATCTGAAGATAATATCTTTATCAATTTGGATGGATCGGTAGCTGGCAAAACCTCTGACATTGTGGATTCTTTTGACTATTTATTGATTGATTATTCAGAAGATTTTCCCATCGTCCAACCTTATAGAATTCTTTTTTACGAGAACTTGATATTTATTGAGGACAATACCCAAAATCATATATTCATAATAGATCAAAACGGGAAGGTCTTAAATGTCATAAAAAGTCAGGGAAATGGACCAAGGCAGTTTAGTTATATTGATGATTTTCAAGTTGAAAAAAACAAAATCCTCATTAAGGACACCCTTTTGGACAAATTCATCGCTTTTGATTTTCAGGGAAACTTTCTCTACGAAGAAAAAGCCAGCAATAAAGCGATAGATTTCTATGCAGCAAAAGATTTTAAACTACACTTCTTTAGCAATAGACTTAATCAAGGAGAATTCAACTTGGTGAAAGAAAATATCGAAGGAAAAATAATAGAACAAAATTATCCACCGAAGGAAGGATACGCAGGTAGAAAAATTTTTTCTTTGGAACAGGATTTTATTGAAGATAAAACAAAGAAACAAATAGTTTTAAAAATTCCTTTCTCATACGACATCGCTTTTTTTGATTTGAATGGAGACTTACAAAAAATAAAGACGTTTGATTTTGGCCCGTATAACTTATCAGATTCAGATCGACTATTTTTTTCAAATGGCCGATTTGATGATGCTCCAGAAGATGAATATTCAAATCTTGTAGAGTATATTAATCAGTTTTTTGCTGTAGGAAACAAGTATTACATGTTCCTTACAAAGGGAAGAAAAGAAAGCCATTTGATTTTATTGGATCGAGGATTGAATCCACAAAATCAATATCTTAAAATAGAAAACGATCTTGATGGGTTGCCTATTATAAATTTTCCAAGATGGCAGCGGGAAGGTCAGCTCGTACAAAGACTTTCTTCAACCACTTTTTTAAATAATTATCTTAGAAATGAGGACTTATTAAAATCGAAGTTTCCAGAGGCAAAAATTCACGATTTTGTTGAAAAAAATCGTTACAAATTAGAGCGGGATTGGTTGGTTTTGATTTTTTGGAATCTTAAGGAATAAAATAACATCTGATCTAGCGCAAGTCTTCGGACTTGTGCTTATCATGTTGAAGTCTTCAGTTGATTTAAGTACAAGTCTGAATACTTGAACCAGTTTAGCCTAGGTGATTTTGTCCTCTGGTTACTTTCCCAAAAACTCAGGCAACCCCATCGCCCTTACTTTATCAGAAAGCGGATATCCCTCTCCAATTCTACAGATCACAATACCTTTTTCGGCTCCGGTATCTTCCATGGAGATTTGAAGGCCTTTGGTGAGTTTTGGTGAGAGCGTATTCTTGATTTCGATGGCAGTTTTCACTATGCCATTTTTCACCAAAAGCAGATCACATTCCGCTCCTTGATGGGTGCGGTAGAAATAGTATTCGTATTGATCTCCGAAAGTGGCCGTAATCTGTTCGATCACAAACCCCTCCCATGAAGCACCAATCTGCACGAGATTCTGCAAAGCTTCCATCGAGTTTATCCCAGTCAGCGCATGTAGCAAGCCCGAGTCTCGGATAAAGACTTTGGGAGATTTTACAAGACGTTTCTTGATATTGTGATGATAGGGCTGCAGCACACGAACCATAAAGGAACCTTCCAGAAATTCGAGGTAACGATTTACCGTCGGACGTGTAATCCCCAATGCTCTGGCAAAACTTTCTCCATTCCAGATTCCTCCTTGGGCATTTGCCAGCATAATCCAGAACCGCTCCACCAGCCTTGGATCTGTACTCAAGCCTATTTGGGCCAGATCCCTTTCCAGATAGGTCTTGATAAAATTCTGCCTCCAAATCTGACTTTCGCGATCCGTTTTCGCCAAAAAGGATAAAGGAAAACCACCTCGAATCCAGAGCTTTTCGAATTCTGAATCCTCGATTTCTCCCAAGAAAAAAGGCTTCAATTCCAAATAGCCAATCCGCCCAGCCAAGGAATCCGCAGAACTTCTGATCAAATCCGGTGAAGCAGACCCCAGCAAAATGAATCTTCCTGGTTCGCGTTGCTCATCGATCAGGCTACGGAGTTCTGCAAACAATTCCGGCATCAATTGAATCTCATCGAGAATCACCGTTTTATCCGCCTGTCCTTTCAGAAAAAGTTCTGCATCCACCAATTTAGCACGATCAGAGGCTTTTTCCAGGTCTATATAAATACTGTCCTTTTCGAGTTTCAGGTTCTTGACAAGCGTAGTTTTCCCCAGCTGCCTTGGCCCAAGGAGTCCAACAGCTGGAAAAATAGAAAGGTATTCCTTAAGTAATGGAAAAATTAAGCGGTCTTTTACCATGAAAATCGAAAGTATGATTTACGGATTTCATGGTAAAATTGTAAATATTAATTTAGAATAACAAAGATTTTACCATGAAAATCGAAAGTACGATTTACGATTTTCATGGTAAATTACATTTTCAATTGAGATGAATGGTTTTGATAAAAATTCCTCCATTTGAAACCCAATTGAGCGTTGAATTTCTTATTCGACCAGGACAGTTTCTTTGGCTGTAACTATTTCCTATCGACTGAGACAAAGTCAATTCATTATTTTATATTATTGATTTATAGCGGTTTAATAAATTCACCTATTTTTTATTTTAATAAAAACTTGACGATTAGGTCTGTTTTTTTTTCTTAGCGTGGAATTAAGTTTCAGGACTAAACTTTTTCGGACAAATTATTTCAAACTCTAACTTTCTTTGTTATGAAAAAAATTCTCTTTGTATCAGTTTTATCTCTGGCAATGCTTGGTTTTTGTGAGCAAGCAAAGGCTGATTGGTGCGGAAACATGAGGTCTTCCGATGTGTGGTATAGTTCAAGTGGAACAGTTTCGATAGGGCGTGAGCCAATATTTTCTATGGGATACACCAAAGTGACTTGTTGTGTCAACGGTTCCGATATGGATGCATGTAATAATGGTTTGGAGGCACCAGAATGTTCCCAAAAAGTGGTAAGAACAGCGTGTACTCCACCTAGTTTTGCAGGTGCATAATCATCTTTATTAAAAATATTGAGGGGGAGATTCCTCCTCAATATTTATTTAAAACTAAACATATGAAACCGAGCATAACGAGAACGTCACACACTAAGATGTCCCAATATTCTTATGGATCAGGCAAGGTTTGGTTGATAATTTTTTTCGTGTTTTCTATTATCACGGATTAAGGCAAAAATCCGGTTGATTAGTTTAGCTCTTACCGCGTTGATCACAGTCATTTTATTTTTGCCTTCTGCTACTTTTCTATCAAAATATTCTTTGAATTCGCCTTTCATTTTTATCGCCGAGAGTGCAGCCATATGGAATAGTTTCTTGAGTTCCATATTTGCCCTGAATGAAACTTTTCGTCTGGATCGCTGGCTGGTTCCTGATTCAAAAGCAAAAGGGGCAACTCCTGCATGGCATGCGAATTTCCTCCCAGAATTGAATTTGGTAAAGGCACTGGTGGCTAGAATGGTATGGATGGCGACTTGGTCCCCGATACCGTCTATTGAAGTGAGTATGGCTTTTTGGTTTGTCAGCTTTTCGCTGGATTCCAATAACGATTTGATCTGCTGATCGACTTCCTTAATCAGCTTGGTCAAAGAGTCTACTTGCTTTGTTAAACGCTTGCTTCTGGCCTTGTAAAGTGCTTCATCCATGAATCCCTTCAGGTCTTTGATTTGGACTTTATACTTTGCTCTTTCTTTGATAAATAGCTCTCGTTCAGCAGATAGTGCTCTGACTGACTCTAGCGTGTAATCCTCTATTTTTTGAACTTTCGCTTTGTCCTGATGTCTTCTTGCATAATCAGCAATCCTGATGGCATCCACCTTATCATTCTTGTACCTGGTTACTCCCGATCGTTGCTTGATTTCGGCACCACTTTCCAGCCATAGCGAATAGCCTTCTTCAAGACATACCTTACGTAAAGGATAACAGTAATGCCCTATGAATTCTGCGCAGACTAAGGAATGCTCCAGGTTTAACTTCTTGGATATCTTCTTGAAGAACCGCTTAATCGATACTGGTTTGTTTTCGATTTTGAAGCTTTCCACTTCTGCGTCCTGGCTTAGAAAGGCAATATCCAAGGTTAATTTACTTACATCAATTCCAATAAATAATTCAAATTGCATACTTTCGTTGTTAGATAATTGAAGTAAAGAACCGTTACCTAATAACCTTAACAGGTTTGACTGATATCTTATACAGGTCTTGGTTCTTGAAACCTGTCAGTCCCAAATATCGGGTTAGATCTCTGACATCTAAAGCTATCGCTGGGTCGCTGACAGGGCTTCAATTATACTTTAAAACCTTACATTTTTCAACCTATCAAACCTAAGGTAGCTTTCGGAATGACAATTGAAAAGAAATTATAATCACATGAAATGCCCATGAGAAAAGTTCTCACACAGGGGAAGGATTATTCAGGGCATTCCATATGACCGCTAAAAATCAAAATATAATCATATGAAATACTCCATATTCACAATTTTCCCAATTGCATTTTTATGGTTTTTATTTGCGTGCAGTGAAAAATCTTCCTCCGGATCAATTCAGATTGTATCTGATCCAAGCGAAGAACTGTTGGATATTAAAAGTCTATTTGAGGGAAGTGAGCTTATTACTATCA
Organism: Algoriphagus marinus; assembly: GCF_001936475.1. Lineage (GTDB taxonomy): Bacteria > Bacteroidota > Bacteroidia > Cytophagales > Cyclobacteriaceae > Algoriphagus > Algoriphagus marinus. Next base: position 91,824 of record NZ_MSPQ01000001.1, read on the forward strand.
GACTACCTGACAGTGTATTGATAGGGAATATTTTCTCCTCTAAGGCTGTTGGTGATTTGATTTACATTCATGACAATTTTAACAATTGTCTATTTATCATTGATAGCGAAAAACAAAAATTAGAGGGAATCATCAACGCACATGGGCAAGGTCCAAAAGAATATTCCCAAATAAATTCTTTCGATTTAGATAATAAAGGGAATAGTTACATATATGATTTTGGGAGGAAGATTCTAAGTTTTTCCGGTGAAACATTTAACTATGAATTGAAGGATATTAATTTACAGATAAGGGATTTCAGTAAATCTAAAAATGGGTACATCCTTGTCAACCCTCATGAATCTTACCTAAAAAATCAAAGTACAACCATTGAGATTGACAGTACTGGATTGGTTTTGAAGCAAATAGGGGATGAACCTGATTCTAAGACTTTTATTCCAAATACCTTCTTTCAAAAGTTTTCAAGTAAAATCTATATCAACGATAATTCCAGTCAAAGTATTAAGATATATGATCAAATAGACAGCAGCATAAAATCTATCGATTTTAAAGTTTCAGGAGAAGATCGAGCCAATTTGGTAGATTTCTGGGTTGCCAATGAAGAGAGTATTTTTACTATTTTTCCTGCAAGAAATGATTCAATAATCCTTTTTTCTCAAATCCAAGATTTTAAGTTTTTAAAAAATTTAAAAGGAGTATTTAGTTCTTTTGATTTTTTACCAGTAAATAAGTTTCCTTTTCAAGAAATTGAAAACAAATATAACTATCTAATATATAATTCCGAAGAAGTTGAAAGCCTTTTAAAATACTACCAATCGTTCTCAGAAGCTGAATCTTTTGAAGAAGAAAATGGAAATTACTATCTGAAAGAGGACAAAAAGTTCTTAATTCCAAGAGAAAAGATTCAAAGACTAATTTCCCAACTCGAGGCAGCAAAGAACTCAAACAGTATTTTAGTTCGGAAATTTATTAGACAATAATCTAATTCTTATTGTGAAAATTAGGGTTGCCTCTTTTTTATCAGTGCCTTGACTGATCAGGGCCATTCGGTCATCATCATCGAGCACAATACCGAAGTAATCAAGTCCTCGGACTGGGTATTAGACCTTGGTCCTGAAGGTGGAATAAAGATGGACATCTGACTTTTGCAGGAACTCCGGAGGATATGATGAAAGAAGAAGGGAATTATACTGCGAAGTATTTGAGGGAAGCTTTTGTTTAAAGTAAAATTAAATTGAACTAGATATTATTACCTAGTTTTTTGGGAATAGAAAATTAATTTTAGATTTTTGCAAAGTCTCAATTTTTTCTAGGTTTTAGTCTATTCAATATTAAAAGCATGAAATACCCCGATTATCATTTCTTACTCGACCTATTGTTCGTGAGGCAGTTTCTGATCGGGGCTTTTTTTCCCATTTTTTTGCTTTCATGTCTTTCTCCTGAAAAGGTGGAGTTTGGAGGAGAAGAAATCCCTTATTATAGGGCTTCTGGTACAAGCGACTTATCCCTAGAAATTGATTCCTTGGAGAATAGGGACGTAATTTTTTCCGGGATTGGGATTTGGAAGATTTTCAATGATCAAATCATCCTAACGGATAAGCGTACCGGGGTTATTCATATTTTTTCAGACGGTCTAAGCCTAAAAGAGACGCAAATAGGAATTGGTGATGGCCCAAATCAAATCAATGGAGGCATTATTGCCATAGCTTCTGGAAATGAGGGGCTATTTCTTTTAGGTGGAAGTTATGATTACTACTTGGTTGATAAGGATTGGACTATTTTCAAGAGAGGCACCTTGGATTTTTACCATGAAGAGACCTCTTACGATGAATTGTTGAGGAATCCAAAGCCAGAATATGCAGGCATTTATGAACTTCATTATGAGTATCAGGAGCCTAAGTGGCATCAGAATGGAAATGTTATTCTTCAGATATCCTCCACTCATCCAGAGTATAACTATATTTTGAATCAGGATTATTTTAAAGAAGCAAGAAACTTAGGGACGCTGGATCTAAATACCGGTAAGGTGCAAATCACAGGTAGCTATCCCCCCATTTATTCAGTGAGTAATTTTATACCCTATTTAATGGGTACGGCTATAGAAACCTTTCAGGATAATTCTTTCATTCAGAGCTTTGAAGCGGACAGTCTCCTTTACAAGTTTTCATCCGAGGGAATGATTCAATATGCTTTTGGTCAAGCTGGCCAAAATATGATAATTGATTATCCTACACTTCAGGCTATTGATGTGACCGAATATGATTTGGGCCGAGAAGGGATCAGACCAAAAGTCAACCATTATACCACATTAGACTTTATTGAAGAGCGAGATTTATTGGTTCGGGGCTACACAAAAAACAGTCAAACTTCAGACGGAATTCAACTTTATAGAAATGACACCTTAATAATGGATCAAGCTGTTCCCAAAGGGTTTGAATACTTCGGATACAAAGAGCCATATCTGTACGGATCCTATAACAAACAATTTGAAAAAGAGGAGAAAATAGTTATTTATCGAATTAAACTACCCGAATGAATAAGCTTAAATTGGTCATACAAGTTGCTGCAATTTTCACAGTAGCATTTTTTAATTCATTCCGTACGTTTAGTCAGGAGGTCAGTGAGACGAAGCGTGAGTTTTCTTTTAAAGAAAGCAACAAAAAGGGAAAGCCCAGTTCCATCCCATTTCTTCCAATTTTCTCAGAAAATGGGACTGTTTATGGAATCACAGATAGCTTAGGCCACATTTCTCTTGAAGAAGAGACCAGTTATTTTATAAAAAGCTACTTTTTTAAAGACAGTTCATTCGTCCTTAATTCCAAATCCAAATCAACTATTTATTTGGAACGCGAGGAAATCGCTTTGGAGGAAATTGAAATAAAGTCATTTCGTAATCCTGAAGATCACCTCAAGCATCTGAATAAAAACATAACTCCTGCCCTGGAAAAAGAGGCATATCTTTCAAATTTCAGCGGATATTTCGCAGTCAAACAGAGCGAAAAATACATCGATTTTATTCAAGGTACGGGTCTTTCCTTAACATCTAAAAGTCAAAAATGGAAGCCTTATGATTTTGTTCAAGCAGGTTGGGCAGGTGGTGATTCCTATCAATTTTTTGTCCCTTTAGAGCTAAGAAGAAGTCATCACTGGGATTGGTCCATAGGTGATACTATCGCATCAGGTCAGACTTCACAGGCTATGGATCGGTCTGATCAGTACCTTATAAAACCTTTTTATTCAAGAGAATTACTTCAAGCTTTTGAGTATTCCTGGCCCTTATCGACTTCTAATCTAAAGTATTATGACTTTCGGTATGATTTAGAAGATGGAAAAGAAATTATTTTGTTTACCTCAAAAGATGAGGAGCGTACCAAAACCAATTCAGACTTATTCCTCATAGGAGAGGGAAAAGTCGTTTTGAATGATTCAGGAGAGTCTGTAGAAAGTATCTCAATCAACTTTTCTAAGTACAACTATATCGCCTTCCCTAAAGATCGAAGGGGCCGCGAGCGACAAATGGGTGGGAGTCTTTCAGCCATTTTTGAAAAATCTAATGACAAAATTTTTGTTCGTGAGGTTCAATTGGAGTCGAAACTCTTCGGGCCAGTTAATATTGGAAACCCCAGGCCATATCGGAAAGGAAGCGAGGTTACAATAATTGAAAAAGTCAATTTTGAGAATTTCCAGTTTGTCAAGTCCAAAGAAGATTTAGAATCGCTTGAACGGGGGATGGAATACATAGGCTTTGAAAGCATGGTCCCTTACAACCAAGAATATTGGAGTTCCAATACTTTGTTAGATCCTGATTTATATAATAAGATCAAGAAAGATTTAGGGTCAAAAATTCCACTTAGCGATCAGTTTAAGGTCAATTCTGGAAAAAGGTTAATTCCTGAAGAGAAAGATTTAGCATCTTACCAGAATTATGTTTCAAAAGTTATCCCTCAGCTAAACTCGATTAGTAAAGGCTTATCGAATAAATAACCACTTGTTGACCAATCGATTTGGGTCCTGACAGTAGAAACAAAAGGAAGAAACAAGACCTATTGCTAAGTCTCTAGGCCTTCTTGACCCCAAAAAGACGAATTACGGAAACCTTCCCTACATGATAAAGTCCTTCGGTTAATTCTGTTTCTGTTTCATAAGCTTCCAAAAAATCAAAGCCTTTAAAATCCTCCTTTAGCTCTTCCAAATCAAAAAGCATTGACTCATCCTTTGGTCCTCCTGCATTCGGATTTTCTTTTTGATAATCAAGGTGCTTTTTACTAAAGCACTCTAAAATAAGAATCCCCCCATTTTTTAGATAGGCACTTAATTTTTGATGAAAAATCCTTCTTTTCACTTCGGGGAAATGAGTATAGGACAATGCAATCGCATCAAAATAATTAGCTGGATAATCTGCTTCTTCCAAGTCTTCAACCTGATAGTCAATCGCAACTCCATTTTCCAATGCAAGCTTTTCTGCTTTCTTTTTACCTTCTATACTACTATCAAAAGCAAAAACATCCCAACCTAACTGGGCAGCAAAAACAGCATTTCTTCCTTCTCCTTCCGCAGGAAATAAAATCCGTCCAGGAGGCAGATCCAAAAGCTTAGATTTTAAATACTCATTAGGCTCTTTGCCATAAGCAAAGTCTTCTTGACTGTATCGCTGATCCCAAAAATTCATATCAAAATTCCTTATAATAAAAATGGAGAGTCAATTGACTCTCCACTGATCACAAATCTAGTTAACACATTGGTTGACATTACTCCATGTGCCTCCGTTAATGACATTTTGAAAACCATTCTGTTCTAAAATGCTTTTCGCCTGTCCACTTCGGTTGCCACTTCTGCAGAAAACGACAATGTTTTTCTTGCCTTTGAATTTTGCCAACTGGCTTCCGATTTTATCCAGAGGAATATTTACTGCCCCTTTGACAGAACCTGAAGCAAATTCTCCGGCAGATCTTACATCCACCAAAAATGCCCCTTCTTTGATTGCTTCGGTGAGCTTTGAATTATCTGTGCCACCGAAAAGTGCTGAGAAAAAACCCATATCTATTCTTATTTATTAGTTACAACAGTATTTCCCTTCTCTTTCCATTCTTTCATTCCACCTGAATAATTTTTAATCTGATTAAAACCATTTTTCCTCAATAAAGAATACGCAATCGCGGCACGATCTCCACTTTGACAGTGAATTACTACCTGCTTGTCTTTACTGATTTTATCCAAATTATTCTCAATCGTTCCGACGAATACATGGTCCGCTCCTTTCACATGGCCAGCATTAAATTCTGTAGTATTTCTTACGTCAACTACCTGAACCTCGTCTTTTTCTGCCAAAACCTTAAACTCTTCAATATCAATTACATCTGCGGTTTGCAAGTCCAGTCCCAAATCAGCGATATCCTCAACAAATCCATAAATATTGTCCAAGCCAATTCGCATCAATTTTCGGGTTAAATCATCCATCTGACTTTGATTTGCGACAAGGATAAATTGCTCCTGATAGTTTAGGAACCATCCTGCCCAAGTTGAAAAGGAGTTATTACCTTGAATGTTGATGCTTCCTGGCAAAAACCCTTTCGCAAAATCTACCTTGTCTCTGGTATCTATGACTTTCAATCCATCCTTATACGCTTTTAGGAATTGCTCTTTTGTCAATTTAGCGTGCTTAGGTACTTCCACAAGCAAAGGTCTATCTACCTTATTCAGGTGCTTCATTGTTGCGAAATATTTGGGTGGTTCTGGTTGTCCATCCAAAAGATAATCCACAAAAGCCTTTTCGTCAGTTGCTAACTTAAATGCCCAGTTTCGGATTTTTTCATACCCGATTGTAGAGCTAGGTACGGAGCCTAGAGCTTTTCCACAGGCTGAACCTGCACCATGCCCCGGCCAAACCTGTACAAACTCAGGAAGCTTTGAGAATCGCTGAATAGAATCAAACATTTGCTTAGCACCTTTCTCCTGCGTTCCCACAATTCCAGCTGCTTTTTCCAATAAATCAGGTCTGCCTACATCTCCCACGAAGACAAAGTCTCCTGTAAATACCATCACTGGTTGATCAGTCGCTGGATGATCTGTCAATAAGAAACTAATACTCTCCGGTGTATGCCCAGGGGTATGCAATACTTCCAGGGTCAAGTTCCCTACGGTTATTTTGTCCCCATGCTGCAATACTTCATGATCAAATTCATATTGCCATTCTGCAGGACCTTCATTGGATAGATACATTTTGGCACCAGTCACTGTTGCCAATTCTCTCGAACCACACAAAAAGTCGGCGTGAATATGAGTTTCTGTGATATGAGTGATCTTCATATTGTTCCGCTTAGCGATATCCAGATAAACATCTATATCTCGTTGAGCATCTATTACAATTGCCTCATTCTTAGCTTGGCAACCAATGAAATAACTTGCTTGCGCAAGGGTTTTGTCATATACGTGTTGAAAATACATTTCTATCTTTTGTTTTAAATTAGGCTACAAAATTCAGGATAAGTTTGTTCCTATTCAGGAACTTTTGTCACATTTGGAAAAAGTGACTCCGTTTTATAAAAACACAAGATAACGGAAATCAAAAGCTTTTTTTTAATCGGTGTGAATGCTAAAGCCAAATCCTTTTAAATTCAAGCCGTCAATCTTTACCCCCTCCTATGAAAAAACATTTCCTACTGACTTTAATCCTTTTTACGATAACCATTTGCACCTGGGCACAAATCCAGACTCCAGAGCAATTCCTAGGATATAAACCTGGAGATCGATTTACTCCACACCATCGCATGGTGGATTATTTTGAGCATGTTGCTGCCAATAACCCTAATGTCAAACTCATCCAATACGGCGAGACGAATGAAAAGCGTCCATTGATCATTGCGATTTTCTCGAGTGCAGAAAATATGGCGAAGCTTGAAGAAATCCGTACCGACAATTTGAAACGGGCAGGATTGATGGATGGCAGCCCTGTTCATTCAATTCCAGTCAATTGGATGTCTTTCAATGTACATGGAAATGAATCTGTGGGAATGGAAGCTGCGATTTCAGCATTTTATACGCTAGCCAATCCGGCAAATGCCAAGTCTCAGGAATGGCTCAAAAACCAAGTGATCATCATGGATCCTGCGATCAATCCTGATGGAAGAGATCGCTATTCGAACTGGTACAATCAGAAAATGAATACTACGCTTCAGCCGGATCTTCAGTCTATGGAGCATAGCGAGCCTTGGCCGGGAGGTCGTGCGAATCACTATTTATTTGATTTGAACCGAGATTGGGCTTGGCAAGTACAAGTAGAATCCCAAGCAAGATTGAAAATGTATCAGCAGTGGATGCCACAGCTTCACTTGGATTTTCATGAGCAGGGAATCAATAATCCATTTTACATGGCGCCAGCAGCTGAGCCTTTGCATGAGCAGTTGAGCCCTTTCCAGCATGAATTTCAGGATATTTTTGGAAAAAATACTGCGAAGTATTTCGACGAGATGGGCAGATTCTATTTCACCAAAGAGCGATTCGATTTACTTTATCCTTCCTATGGGGATTCCTATCCGATGTTTAATGGTGCGATTGGAATGACCATCGAGCAAGGTGGCGGAGGCCAGGCCGGAAGAGGTGGTTTTAATTCTGTCGGCGATACGGTGACGTTGAGCTACCGAATTGAAGGACATTACACTGCGGCACTTTCTGCAGCAGAAGTCACCAGCAAAAATGCGGAGCGTCTACTTTCAGAGTTTACCAAATTCTACAAAGACAACTCAACTAGCCCTAAAGGGAAATACAAAAGCTTTGTAATCAAAGGCGAGAGCAATCCAGCCCAGGTAGCCAAGTTGCTCGAATTACTCGATAAGAATGGCATTCGTTATGGAAAAGCAGGCTCCAAGTCAGGCTTGAAGGGCTTTGAGTACCAAAGCGGAAAATCAAATTCCTTTTCTACTTCGGATCAAGACATCGTGATCTCGGCCTATCAGCCGAAGTCTGTTTTGGCTCAGGTTTTCTTCGAACCAAATCCACAACTCAACGATAGCATCACTTACGATATCACGAGTTGGTCCATGCCTTATGCTTACAATGTTGAAGCCTATGCTTTGGAAACTCGATTAGATCCGGCTGGAGCTTACGAAATACCAGCATTCACCGCTAACGTCGCGGGCAAAACTCCTGTAGCCTATATTGCCGGCTGGCATGGTACTCGGGATGTGGCATTCTTAGCTGCACTTTTGAATCAAGGAATTCGGGTGAAATATCCTGAATATTCATTCAAGACGGAAGGTAAAAGCTTTCCAGCCGGAACGCTTTTGATCACAAAAGGAGGTAATGAATACGTAGTAGATTTTGACAAAAAAGTCACCGAAACCGCTAATAAGTTTGGAATCACTTTAGCCACTACTATGACTGGCTATGTGGAGGAAGGAAAGGATTTTGGTTCGCCAAATATTCGTGTCATTCAAGCTCCAAAAGTTGCTCTCGTTGGCGGTCAAGGAACAAATTCACTTGGATTCGGTGAACTTTGGCACTTTTTCGAAAAGGAACTCAACTATCCCTTAAGCACTTTGGAACTGGAAGATTTAGCACGCTATGACCTCAGCAAATACGATGTGATCATTATGCCATCAACTCGAGGTGGTGGATTGAGCAAAGCAGCTCAAGATAAGATCGTAGATTGGGTTCGTGCCGGGGGTAAAATGATCGCCATTGATAATGCTTTGAATCTATTTGCGAATAAAGAAGGATTTGCATTGAAGACTTTTGATACGGATGAGGAGAAAAAAGCAGCTGAAAAAGCAGCAGATTCGCTTGCAAAATCAGAGCGTTTAGCCCCTTATACAGAGGGTGAGCGATTAGCTATTTCAGGCGGAGCAGCAGGTGCGATATATAAAGTGGATATGGATCAAACGCATCCACTTGGCTATGGTACCGGTGGAAAATTCTATACCCTGAAAAACAACTCCAGCAAATATGCCTATTTGACTGATGGCGTGAATGCAGGAAAAATCCTGTCCAATGATTCTTACCGAACAGGATACATCGGCTATAAAATCAAATCTTCCATGGGCGCTTCTTTAGCAATAGGAGCTGAGAATCTCGGTCGTGGTGAGATCGTCTACTTTGTGGATAACCCAATCTTCCGAGGATTCTGGGAATCAGGAAAATTGGTTTTGAGCAATGCCATGTTTATGGTAGGACAGTAAAAAGATAGATGATTTAAGACATTAGATTTAAGATTTACCGGCTGCTGAAAAGTGGCTGGTTTTTTTGTGTCTATAATAAAGCCAACTCAAAATTCCGGGTCAGTCAAGCCTATTTTGTCAATTCGAAACAATAATACTCCATTCAAATAATGTTTGCTTGAAAAATGGGTTCAAAATCATTTTGGCTAAAGGAGAATCCTTATATTTTCTTAGCAATCAATATTTTACCCATAAAACCAAAATTATGAAGAACAATAGAAGAGACTTTTTCAAAAAGGTCGGGGTCGGCACAGCTGGTCTTGGACTTGCATCTACGATTCCATTTACCTCCTATGCCTCAGGTTCAAAAGAGATTCAAAGCTCAGATGAGCAGTTTCTACAGATCGGCGACGACATCGCTATCGCAAATACAGACTCAGGGAAAGTAAGAGGATATATTTTAAATGGTGTTTACACCTATTTGGGAATTCCTTATGGTGCTGATACATCTGGTAAAAACAGATTTATGCCTCCACAAAAGCCAGAAAAATGGGATGGTGCTAAACCAACAATCTGGTGGGGAAATACTGCTCCACAAATTATGGATAATCGATATGCAAGTCCTGATTATTCTTTTGCTGATCATTGGAATTATGATGATGTCAGTGAGGATTGCTTAAAATTGAATGTTTGGACTCCTGCATTGGACTCCAAAAAAAGACCAGTACTGGTTTGGCTTCATGGTGGAGGTTTCACTAATGGAAATGGAATCGAACAAGATGGTTACCATGGAGAAAATATCAGTAAGAACGGAGATATCGTATTTGTTTCCATTAATCATCGATTAGGACCAATTGGATTTACAGATCTTTCAGGAGTAGGTGGTTCTAAATATGCTAACTCCGGAAATGTCAGTCAACTTGATATCATCGCTTCTTTAAAATGGGTAAGAGATAATATATCCAATTTCGGAGGAGATCCGGGCAATGTTACCATCATGGGACAATCCGGTGGTGGAGCAAAAGTTACCGCTACTATGGCCATGCCGGCTGCTAAAGGATTGGTGCACAAAGGTGTTCCATTAAGTGGTTCCATGCTAGTAGCAAATGATCAGGATTATTCCCGCAAACTGGGTGAATATGTAATGAAAGAGGCTGGATTAACTCCAGATAATGTGGATAAACTTCAGGAATTGAGTTGGAGAGAATACATCGACATTGCGAATAAGGCTCTAGAAAAGATGCGGAAAGACAATCCAACTCCAGGTTTCCGAGGAGGTTTTGGTCCTGTAGCTGATGGAGTGAATATCCCAAAAGGCGAATTCTTTTCTGATCCAAATGGATTGTCTACCGACATTCCTATGATGATTTGCACTACTTTTCATGAATGGAATCCTACCCGAACTTCCCCTGAACTCGAAAAAATCGATTGGGCAGGTGTGGTAGAAAAAATTCAACCAAGATTTGGAGCGGATTCCGAAAAAATTGTCAAAGCCTACCGACAGGATTTCCCTGAAGCATCGGCAGCGGATATTTGGGCCATGGTTCTCTCAAATCGTCAAGGGGCAATAAATACAGCCAATGCGAAATCTAAACAAAATGCTCCTGTGTATTTAGCTTGGTTTGGCTGGGAACCAAACCTTTATTCCGGTAGAATGAAAGCTTTCCATTGCATTGATATTTGTTTTTGGTTTGATAACACGGATCGTATGTACACGCATACAGGAGGAGGAAACCGGCCGAGATCTCTTTCAAAAGCCATGTCAACTGCCTTAATTTCATTTATGAAAAACGGTGATCCAAATGGAAGCAAACTTCCCTCTTGGCCAAAGTATTCCGCTGAGAATGGAGAAACGATGATCTTGAATGATCAAAGCCAAGTGAAGAATAAACCCGACGGAAAAGGACTGGCGAGCTTGCCAGCTTAACACTACTTAAAAAGGGACTTTAACTGGTCCCTTTATTTTTCTTACTAAGTCCTCTTAAGTGTTAACGTTTTTATTCTTACTTTAAAAGAAATTCATCGTTTAAAGCTTATGAAGCACATCAACCTAGTAATCATTTTCACTTTCCTGGCGCTATTTTCCTGTGAAAAGAAGGAGAGTAACACAGCGATTTTGATGGAAAAACTGGCTGAAAGCACCCAAAGCTGGAACGGTGATACTCTTCCGAGCTATCCCGAAGGCCAACCCAAAGTCACCATCCTCAAGGCTAGTATTCCTCCGAAGGCCAAACTGGAAATGCACGAACACCTCGTAATCAATGCGGGGCTTTTGCTAAAAGGGGAATTAACAGTAATCGATGAATTTGGAAACCGATTGGAATTAAAAGCGGGGGATACCATCATCGAACTGGTAAATACTTTTCATTATGGGATCAATGAAGGAACAGAGACGGCAGAGATTGTAGTGTTTTATGCGGGAGATGATAAAACCCCGATTACCAAAATCAAAGAATGAAAATTTACCTCACCATCTTCTTTTCGATCATTAGCCTTTCTCTTTTTGCTCAGAAAAAAGAAAACTATCATGTGATTAACATTCTTGGAGCAACGACCTACTCTGCTCCAGACTTCAATGCACAAATTGTTGGAAGAATTGATTTAGGCAAAGTCGTTCATTTCGAAAAAGTCCTTGACGAGAAGTCGAAAAAGCAAATATCACCTGAATTGGAGGTGGAAGGTAATTGGATTGAAATTATGCTTGACTTTAGTTATGGCTACATTTTCAGCTCAGACTTATCCACAAAACCTACTGAATTAATCATTGAGCACTATGATTTGCAAACAGTAAAGCTATTTGGAAAAGAACTTGAGAAAAAGGAATATACCGAACAGACAGTTATTGATGGAGAATATTATCCCATGGAAAAGAAAGTTACGGCTTATGAATTTGCTGTAATCAATGAATCATTTTTCGACGGCTGCCATGATACGGAATACCTGCTAGAAGGCTTTACGCTTTCAGAAGCTTATCATCAATTGATCAACCTGCACTCCAGAAAAAACAATAATCAAATCGAAATTCCCGCAATCATCTCTCGTGAAGGGAATGTTTGGGATTTTTCGGACCTCGATGCGATCCAAGAATTGCAATTGCATGATTTAGGTGGAGGAAAGTTTAAAATCACTTTATATTCCTGCACCTGAGAAAACCTCCTACTTTTTTCTAATTTGAAGATCATTTCACCCCAATCACTTCATGTCTGAATTTGATTACATTATCGTCGGTGCAGGTTCGGCTGGATGCGTCTTAGCGAACCGTCTTTCAGAAGATCCCGCTAACCAAGTGTTGCTATTGGAAGCTGGAGCCCCTGACCGAAAACTGGAAATCAAAATTCCTGGCGCTTATACCAAGCTCCATCGCTCGAAAGTGGATTGGGGTTTTTGGTCGGAACCACAAGAACAATTAGACGGCAGAAAACTCTTTCTTCCAAGAGGAAAGACACTCGGTGGAAGTTCCTCCACCAATGCCATGGCTTATGTGCGTGGTAATCGAGCAGATTATGAGGAATGGGCTGCACTGGGAAATACAGGCTGGGACTACGAATCAGTTTTACCCTACTTCAAAAAATCCGAACACAATGAAGATATCCACAATGAATTTCATGGGACGTCCGGACCTTTAAATGTGACTTTCGCAAAAGCTTTTAAAACCCCTTTCGCGGATGCATTTGTAGAAGCCTGTGCAGAAAATGGAATTCCGAAAAACTCAGATTACAATGGGGCGGAGCAAATGGGAGCAAGTCTGATGCAGTTTACGATCAAAGATGGTTTTCGCCACTCTTGCGCCACAGCCTTCCTCAAGCCAATTCTGAAGCGACCTAATTTGACCATTCTTACCCAAGCTCAAGCCAAGCGGATAATGATCAAAAATGACCGTGCCAGTGGAGTTGAGTTCTTAACCAAAAACGGAAGCACTTCAGAAGTTTTCGCAAGAAAAGAGGTGATTCTTAGCGCAGGGGCATTCCAATCTCCACAGTTGCTGATGCTTTCGGGAATTGGCGATGCGGAGGAATTAAAACGATTTGGAATCGAATCCAGAATTAATCTCCCTGGAGTAGGTAAAAATCTTCAGGATCATCTTTTCTTCAATTGCGCAGCACTGAGCAAAACTCAGGAGGGATTCAATCATCACATAGCGCCATTATATCAATTAAAAGGGTTTGCTCAACTTTTTCTCTCCGGTAAAGGCGCATTGACATGCAGTCCGCTGGAAGCAGTAGCCTTTTTTAATACCAAAGGAGAATCAGGTGTTGATTTTCAATTTCACTTTGCTCCCATGCATCTTGGATCGGATTACAAAACAGATTTTCATGACATATCCACATTTCCAAGAGTCGATGGGTTTTCAATTCTTCCAAGTTTGATCAAACCAAAAAGTAAGGGACATGTCAATCTTAAATCTGCTGATCCGAAAGCAGCACCAAGAATTCATCCCAATTTTCTAACTGAAAAAGTCGATTGGGAGACCTTAATTCGCGGAACTCGGAAGGCCATTGAAGTGCTACAGTCTGCAGCATTTGATCCTTATCGCAAATCGATCATTACTCCTCCCGATCAATCAGAGGATGGAATCATCACACATATCAAAAAGTCTGTTGAAACCATTTACCATCCAGTTGGGACATGCAAGATGGGCAATGATGAATTAGCCGTTGTGAATGAAAAGCTCCAAGTTTATAGAATTCGAAATTTACGAATTGCAGATGCCTCCATCATGCCGACGATTGTTTCTGGAAATACAAATGCGGCCTGTATCATGATTGGTGAGAAAGCTTCAGATCTAATCTTAAATTAAGGATCTCAATGAGCAAGCTTGGATAAAAGAACAAGAAGCTCTTTTAAAATTTACTAGTCAGCTACAATGAAGATGAGCAAACGATTCTTTCTATTCCTCCCAATTTTAGTGATAGGCCATTTATCCACATTTGCCCAATTATCTCAGCAAAGTCGTGATTCCATTGCAAAGCTCAGTCAGGCAGATCATCGATTGATGATGGAAAAACTTGGTTTGGAATCCCTAAGGCCGGGTCCATCAGGCAATCCAGCCGCTCCAAATGCAGCTAACTCAGATGAATCCAAAGCCACTCCTTATACTAATTTACCCGACCCGCTAGTTTTTGATAATGGAAGTATTGTGAAAACTGCTACCGATTGGGAGAAAAGAAGAGAAGAACTCAAGGAGCATTTCGACCGGGAAATCTATGGCCGAATTCCAGAAAATCTACCGAACGTAACCTGGGAAATCGTTGAGGAAAAAGACAGCCTATTTGGAGAAGTAAAGGCAAGGTTCAAGAAATTAAACGGGTATGTGGATAACTCTTCCTATCCAGAAATTCAGGTGAATATAGAGCTGATGATGGCAACTCCGCTTGAAGCAAGAACAGCCGTTCCTTTAATCATGCAATTCAGTTGGGTTTGGCCAGCTGGAATGAACCGACCAAAACCTGAAGGACCAACCTGGCAGGAACAAATGTTGAAGGAAGGCTGGGGATTTGCGATGCTGATTCCTACCAGTTTCCAGGCAGATAATGGAGCAGGACTCCGTTCAGGAATTATAGGATTGGTCAACAAAGGCGAACCTAGAAAACTCGATGACTGGGGTACACTCCGCGCTTGGGGATGGGGCGCAAGTCGTGCGCTGGACTATTTGGAAACAGACCCTTTGGTAGATGCTAAAAAGGTTGGAATTGAAGGTTTATCCAGGTATGGAAAAGCTGCCTTGGTAGCGATGGTAGATGAACCCCGATTTGCAATCGCCATGATCGCTTCATCAGGAGCCGGAGGAACAAAAATCTTTCGTAGAATTTATGGAGAGCAAGTGGAAAACCTTGCCTCATCTGGCGAATATCATTGGTTTACACCAAATTTCATCAAATACGCCGGCACTTTAACCCCAATGGATCTTCCAGTGGATGCGCATGAGATGTTAGCGCTTTGTGCACCTCGGCCTGTCTTTATTTCCAGTGGAGACCCAGAAGTAGAAGGCCATTGGATTGATGCAGTCGGAATGTTCAAGACTTCGGTAGCAGCAAGTCAAGCTTATGAGTTCTTAGGGAAAAAGGGAATTTCAACAGAAAGCTATCCAGGAACCAATGTCGGGCTATTGGAAGGAGATTTAGTATTTCGCCAACACGATGGAGGTCATACCGAAGGACGTAACTGGAGATATTTCATTGACTTTGCAAAGCGTTATTTTAAGTAAAACCTAAAATTATTGCCCCAATGAAGAAGCTCCTTATTACAATCATTTCTTTCCTCGCATTTTTTCAAAGCTATTCTCAGGAAATGAAACCCAACATTATCCTAATCAATGTAGATGACATGGGTTGGAAAGATCTGGGCTTTATGGGGAGTGATTACTACGAAACTCCATTTCTAGATAGCTTGGCAGGAAAAGGGATGATTTTTGACAATGGGTATTCCGGCGCATCTAATTGTGCACCTAGTCGCGCAAGTTTACTCACTGGACTTTGGTCTTCCAGACACCACATTATTACAGTTGCTTCATCTGAAAGAGGTAAGTCCATCAACCGGAAGATAATTCCTATTCAAAATACTATGGTTTTGAGCAAAGCATTTGTGACTTTTCCACAAGTCCTTCAGAAAAATGGATATCAGACTCTTCACGCTGGAAAATGGCATATCAGTGAATCTCCAAACGATTTTGGATTCGATGAAAGCATAGGAGGTGGATCAAATGGGGCTCCCAAAAGTTATTATCCGCCTTATGGAAATGTGAATTGGGATGGGCCAGAAACGGTCTATTTATCTGACGCCATTATTGGAAAAATGATCACTAAAATCAACCAACTTCGAAGCCCTTATCTGCTCTACTATTCTCCCTATACTGTTCATACTCCCATTCAAGGCAAAGCGGAACTTGCTAAAAAGTATGTGGATAAGTCCTCGGGATTGGGTCAAAACAATTCTGAATACGCATCAATGGTCGAAAATCTAGATAGCAATTTGAAGTTACTTTTTTCAGCTTTGAAGCAACAAAAACTATTAGAAAATATCCTGATAGTCTTCACTTCAGATAACGGGGGATTAAAAGGAATCACCAGTCAGCCCCCACTTCGTTCGGGAAAAGGAAGTTATTACGAAGGAGGAATCAGGGTTCCAATGCTCTTTGTTTGGAATGGTAAAATCCAGTCTGGAATCAATTCAACTCCGATTACTCAGTTAGATTTATTTCCAACGATATTGGCTGCCGCTGGAATCCAATCAGAAATGAATACTGATGGAATAAACTTACTTCCACTTTTAGAAGCAGAGGAACAATTGGATCCACGTCCACTTTTTTGGCATTTCCCTATTTATCTCGAAGCTTACAGTTTGCCTGATCCT
Organism: Algoriphagus marinus; assembly: GCF_001936475.1. Lineage (GTDB taxonomy): Bacteria > Bacteroidota > Bacteroidia > Cytophagales > Cyclobacteriaceae > Algoriphagus > Algoriphagus marinus. Next base: position 108,326 of record NZ_MSPQ01000001.1, read on the forward strand.
GGGATTAGAGATTCGCTATTCCGTACTCGACCAGGTTCTGTCATACGACAAGGTAAGTGGAAGCTTCACTACTATTTTGAGACTAAAGAGATTGAGCTTTTTGATTTGGAGGCAGATATTTCTGAAAAAACAGATCTCTCCAAATCGAATCCTGAGGTCGCTTCTAAATTACTTGACATGATGAAAAAATGGTGGCAAGAAACTAATGCTCCAATTCCTACTCAAGCCAATCCAGAATATATTGGGAATTGAAAGCCCAAGAAACGCACCAGTTTAGAAGTTTAGCCTAAGCAGTTTTTAACTTAGGGAAAAGCGGCGTCTTTTCATTTGTGTCGATTTCAACCGATTTCCAAAAAAATTACCATCATTTTTTGAATTCTGGAGTCTGATTGCCCAATCAATTCCTATAAATTGCGCCCTTTCAAACCCAATTTTATGACCGATTTTAAAAATTACAGCGTCCCTTATCAGACTGCTGATTCATATTCCAAGCGCGTGGCTTACTTCTCGATGGAATTTGCCGTCCATCAACCCTTAAAAATTTACTCTGGAGGCTTAGGTTTCCTTTCCGGGTCTCATCTCCGAAGTGCTTTTGAATTGAAGCAAAATCTTATTGGAATCGGGATTCTTTGGAAGTATGGCTACTACGACCAAAGTCGAAATCAGGATCAGACTTTAAAGCCAGAATGGTATGAAAAGACTTATTCTTTTATCCAAGACACCGGAATCAAGTTTCAGATCAAAGTCCATGGTGCCCCTGTTTGGGTAAAAGCCTGGTATCTGGCTCCGGAAACGTTTAATTCTGCTCCACTTTTCTTATTGAGTACTGATCTTCCTGAAAATGATTACCTCAGCCAAACTATTACACATCGACTTTATGATTCTGATACTGCTGCCAAAGTAGCCCAGTTTATGCTCTTAGGATTAGGCGGAGCAAAATTGATCGATGAGTTGAATTTCAACCCTGAGGTATATCATTTGAATGAAGCCCATGGAGTCAGTGCTGTTTTTCACCTTATGAAAAAATTTGGCAGCAAAGAAGAAGTGACCAAGCGAGTGGTATTCACTACGCATACGCCTGAAGAAGCTGGAAACGAGAAGCATGATATTTTCCTTTGCGAGCGCATGGGTTATTTTAATGGCTATTCGATCCCTGATGTAAAGAAACTTACAGGTATGCGAGGCGAACTTTTCAACCATAGTTTGGCTGCACTGAGATTTGCCAGAAAGGCAAACGGAGTGAGTAAACTGCATGGCGAAGTGAGTCGGGAAATGTGGAAAGACTACGAAAACATTCCTGAAATCAGCCATGTGACAAATTCTCAAAACTTCAACTATTGGGCAGACAAGCAACTTTATCGCTACATGGATGCAGGAGATGTGGAAAAGTTTGAAGACCGAAAACGCTATTTGAAAAAAAGAGCCTTCGAAATTGTAGCTGATCAAACGGGAAAACTTTTAGATCCAGACGTTTTGACGATCGTCTGGGCAAGAAGATTTGCAAGCTATAAACGCCCTGATTTACTAACTCGTGATTTTGAGCGATTCGAAAAATTAATGCGAAATACTGAGCGCCCTGTACAAATTATTTGGGCGGGTAAGCCTTATCCGATGGATTATGGAGCGATCTCAGTTTTCAACCAACTCGTTCATCTAAGCAAAAATTATTCAAATATCGCAGTATGTGTCGGTTACGAATTGACGCTAAGTAAACGACTAAAACAAGCATCAGATATTTGGTTAAATAATCCACGAGTTCCTAGGGAAGCTTCAGGAACTTCAGGAATGACTGCTTCAATGAATGGTTCAGTGAATTTTTCCACATTTGATGGTTGGATTTGTGAGTTTGCGGATCATGGTAAAAATAGCTTTATCGTGCCTGCAGCGGATTACAAAACCATGAGCGTGCCGGACCAAGATGAATTTGATTTGAATAATCTTTATGATGTTTTAGAAAATGAAATCCTTCCAACCTATTATGGAAACAAAGAGGCCTGGAGAGGCATCGTTCATCAGGGGATGAAAGAAGTGGTTGAGTTTTTTGAAAGTAATCGAATGGCTCGAGAGTATTACGAGATCATGTACAAGGATTAATTTACCTAGATAAATGAGTAAATGAAGGCCCGAGCTTGATTAACAAGCTTGGGCTTTTTTTGTAGATTGACTTATTAATTTCCAGCTATGTTTTCATCTGCTATTTCTAATCAAAAAATTACCTCCGGAGAAGAAGTAAGTGTTAAAGATATTCGGGAGGGGATTAGGTCAATGATCCTGAAGGAATATCCTGACTTTCCTTCCGAAGGCTACATTAGCTTGACAGAACTCAACCAGTATCGAAGAAAATATCTTGCTTTTCTGATTGTACAGGAAAAAGGAGAGCTTGCCAAAATCGATCAGGATGTGATGGATGCGATCCAGAACAATTCAATTCTTTCGGAAAATATCAAAGATGAACTGGAAGAGACTCCTAATTTTGGAGATCGATTAGCCGATCAAATTGCCACTTTTGGCGGTAGCTGGACCTTTATTATTGTATTTTTCAGTTTCATTTTGATCTGGATCGGTACTAATATTTTTATTTTGGTCACCAAGTCTTTTGACCCTTATCCCTTTATCTTACTGAATTTGATTCTGTCCTGCTTGGCTGCGATCCAAGCTCCCATCATCATGATGAGCCAAAATCGACAAGAATCGAAAGATCGTCAAAGGAGCGAACACGATTACAAAATCAATCTAAAAGCCGAATTGGAGATCAAACTACTCAGTGAAAAAATCGATCATTTGCTCGTGCATCAAAACAAGAAGTTATTAGAAATTCAGGAAATTCAAACCGATTACTTAGAAGACTTAATGAAGGCAGTCAGAAAAGAAGAGAAATAAGTCCCTCGCTTAAAATTCTTAAACTACCTTCGTTTTATTAAAATCAAGCCCATGAATATTCGATCCATTTTAGTCTCAGTTCTATTTTTCAATCTTTTTGCTCCTTCTATTTTGGCACAAGACATCATGCCTCCTCTACTTCCTTGGGATGGCAAAAGCAAAGAACTGATTGTGGATAAGTCAAATCCTTGGATCACTCCATTCGAAAAATCGGAAGGTTTGGAATCTCCCACTTATAAAGAGACTATGGCTTGGCTGGAGAAATTAGCAAATGAATCTGCCTACCTCACCATGACCAATGCAGGGATATCAGAACAAGGTAGAGTCATCCATATGGTAATTGCATCGCTTGACAGAGACTTTTCAGCAGCTGAGTTATCCACATCAAGAAAGCCTTTGATTTTGATTCAGGCGGGGATTCATGCTGGAGAGATTGATGGAAAAGATGCCGGAATGATGCTGCTTCGGGATATTGCCGTAGGGGACAAAAAAGAGCTTTTGACCAAAGCGAATATTCTCTTTATCCCGATCCTAAATGTGGATGGCCATGAGCGAAGAAGCCAATTTGGGCGAGTGAATCAACGGGGTCCGGTAGAAATGGGATGGCGTACCAATGCCCAAAATTTGAACCTCAACCGGGATTATACAAAATTGGAAACTGCTGGTATCAAAACTATAGCTACTATCATCAACAAATACGATCCGGATCTTTACATCGATATACACGTCACCGATGGCGCCGATTATCAGTATGACATCACTTATGGCTACGTAGCAACCGGAGGTTATTCCCCAGAAATATCTTCTTGGTTATCCACATCCTTTCAGCCTGAAGTAGATCAGGCTTTAAAAGATATGGGACATATTCCTGGCCCGCTTTTGTTTGCTGCAAATGGAAATGACTTTTCAGCCGGGAATATCGCTTTCTCCTTTAGTCCTCGCTTTTCTCATACCTATGGAGACATTCGCCACATGGCTTCGATTTTGATCGAAAATCATTCTTTGAAACCATTTGAGCAGCGGGTTTTAGGCACTTATGTATTTTTGGAACAAGCCATAAATTCCCTTGGAGCTCATTTTGAGTCCTTACAATCCGCGGTCAAATCTGATTCGGAACAACCAAAAGAATCTATACCTGTCAAATTCAAATTCAGGGAAACCCTTGCCGACTCCATGCAATTTCTTGGAATAGCTTCTTCAAAAGTCAAATCTGAAATAACCGGAGCAGAATACGTCAAATGGGAAGGTAAACCAATTACGCAAGTGGTTCCAAGTCTCTTGATGGATGTACCTGAGCTTTCTGTTCCTGTTCCAAAAGCCTATTGGATTCCAGCAGAATGGGGGAATGTCATAGAAAAGATGAGACAGCATGGGATCGAACTCGAAACATTGACAGAATCCAAAGAATTGAAACTTGAGTTTTCCACCGTAGAAAACTATAAAATGGGAACCCAGCCTTATGAAGGTCTGATGCGGGTTCAATCCTTTGACTTGGATCGAAAATATAAAACACTATCACTAAATCCAGGTTCGGTTCGTGTGAAAACAGACCAGCCTTTAGGGGAATTAGCTGTTATTTTACTCGAACCAGAATCTGTGGATAGCTTTTTTCAATGGGGTTATTTCAACACGATTTTTACGCAGACCGAATACATGGAAACCTATATCATGGAGCCATTGATTGCAAAGATGTTGGCGGAAGATTCAGAATTGAAAAAACGATTTGATGAAAAAAAGGCAACAGAGCCTGATTTTGCAAAATCTCCAAGAGCGATTTACCAGTGGTTCTATGCGCAGACCCCTTATTTTGACCAAAACTGGAAAGTGATCCCGGTGGGAAGGGAATGGTAAGGGATTGAGAAATTTGAAGTTAAAATTTAAACTCATACAATTTCATATCACCATCCTCCCCCTAAGGCCTTATACAATTGTGCATAACTACTGAGCAGTTCCTGCTTGGTTCCAGCAAAATTCAACTGAGAATCAAATGCCTGCCGCTGAGACTCAAGATACTCCAAGTAGCTCGTTACGCCCTGATTGTAGCGCTCTTGAGATAAAAACATCGCGCGCAGCGCAGCTTTGACATGAGCTTCTCTCGCAATCAATTCCTTTTTGAGAGAGGTAATATTTACCAGCGTATTTTCTACTTCCCGAAAGGCTTCCAAAACAGTCCGCTCATAGTTTAGCACAGCTTGCCGAGTTCGGCTTTCCTCGATATCCACTTGTCGCTGCAAAGCCCCCCAATTAAAAATTGGGCCTAAGATCGATCCTCCTAGATTCCAGGCCGAACCCATACTGCTCAATTCACTTCCTGCCGCTCCAAGTAATCCCGTCAAGGAAATATTTGGAAGTCGATTAGCCTTTGCTGCACCAACTAAGGCATTTGATGCGATAAGCTCTTGCTCCGCAAAAAGCAGATCCGGCCTTCTTGCCAATAATTGGCTAGGCAAACCTTCAGGAATAGTAATATCAAGAGATTGATCAATCAAAGCAGTCCCAAGTTCAATTTCCTGCGGAAGCTCCCCAACCAAAACACTGATTTGATTTTCAGTTTGGGCAATCAATCGCTCCCAAATCGGAATACTTCCTGCGGCGATCGCACTCTGGATTTGTGCCTGATTAAGGTCTATCTCAGCTATAATTCCTTTTGCAAAACGCTCCTCGATAATAGTTTCCATACTATCTCGAAGCGCTAAGGTTTGATTGGAGATTTCAAGGCGAAGCTTGTATTCCAATAATTGAAAAAAGGATGCCGCTACTGTACTCATCAGACTCAGTTGAGTTGCCCTAAAACCTTGTTCAGAAGCTAAAATATTAGCTTTTGCAGCTTCATTGAGTCTTCGGTATTTCCCCCAAAAATCAATTTCCCAATTCACCGATCCAAACCCGGTAAATACATTTTGGGTATTCGGAAGAACCAGGCCGGCATAATTTCCTCTGGATGCTCCTGCTGAATAGCCGATTGAAGGTAACATTTGGGAGCGTTGAATCACCAAAGCGCTTTGCGCTTGTTGGATATTTTCTGCTGCAATGGCTAAATCCTGATTATTCTCCAGCGCCTTTTGAATCAATGCCTCCAAAGCAGGATCCCTGAAAATATTAAACCATTCGATGTTTACCAGCGAATCCACTTTCAAAGTGTCAACATTTACCATAGCAAACTGCTGCTGATAAGTCGTGTCCGAAAACCGGTATTGGTCGGGAATCGTGACTTCAGCTCCCTGATAATTTTGTCCGGATTTACAGGACCAAAGGGATAACAATCCCAAACTGATGAGTAGTAATTTTCTCATGATTTTTGGGTGTTTAAAAGAGCCTCTCGTTTTTCTTCATATTTGCCAAGCTTTCCTACCAAGACAAATAACATTGGATAAAGGAACAAGCCCAATAATGTGGCAACTCCAATCCCACCTAGCAATGCCATTCCCATTACTTTTCTAGCCTCAGCGCCAGATCCAGAGGCCAGAATTAATGGCAATACTCCCAGAATAAAGGAGAAAACTGTCATCAAGATCGGTCTAAACCGAAGTTTAGCTGCCTCCACTGCCGCATCAAAAAGGCTGAGTCCTTCATCAAATTTGATCTTGGCAAACTCTACAATCAGGATGGCATTCTTAGCTGCCATCGCAATCAGCATGACCAAAGAGATTTGAGCAAAAATATTATTCAAATACGCTTCGTCCATCAGCCTTGCCAGATATAGGAATAAGAAGGCTCCAAAAAGGGCGAATGGAGTTCCTAACAAAATCGCAAATGGTAGCGACCAACTTTCATATTGTGCTGCTAAAATCAAAAACACAAAGAAAAGAGAAAAAGCAAATATCACTCCTATCTGGCCTGAAGAGGCTTTTTCTTGGTAACTCATAGCGTTCCAACTATAGGTCATGTCATCTGGGAGAACCTCTGCTGCCACTTCCTCCAAAGCATCCAGCGCTTGTAAAGAGGAATATCCAGGCGCTGGAGAACCAGTCACTTCAGCAGACCGGAAAAGATTAAATCGATTGGTATAATCCGGTCCGGAGATTCGCTTGACGTCCACAAAGCTTGAAACAGTAACAGACTCCCCTAGATTATTTTTGACATAGAACAGATCAAGGCCATCTTCGCTCTGACGATATTCTGGTTCAGCTTGCACATAGGCTTTATATAGTCTACCAAAACGGTTGAAATCATTAATATATGCACCTCCTAGATAAGCAGCGAAGGTGTTATATACATCACTCAGACGAACTCCAGTTTTCAGAATCTTATCCTGATTGATCTCCATAAACCGCTGCGGAACACTCGCTTGATAAGTCGTAAAGGCTGAGGCAATCTCTGGTCTTTCTTGGACAGCTTTGATGAATGCATAGGTGTTTTGTGCCAAATAAGCTGGATCCTGACCCTTTTTATCTTGGATCATAATGCTAAATCCAGACCCATTCCCAAGGCCAGGAATAGCCGGAGGACCAAAACTAAAGGCCTGCGCTTCTTGGATCTCTTTTGCAAAAATCACATTCAAACGCTGCATCACCTCTTTGGCGGTGGCATCTCGCTCATCCCAATCCTTTAAAGTGATGAACATGAATCCTGTATTTGGGATAAAAGATCCTGCGAGTAAACTAAAACCGGAAAGTGCGGTGGCATATTCGGTTTCAGGTTGAGCCATTACGATCTCCTCAATTTTCTTCATCACCACATCCGTACGCTGCATCGAAGCTGCATTTGGCAACTGCAAATTGACGTAGATATAGCCTTGGTCTTCTTCAGGCAAAAACCCTCCGGGAACCATTGATCCGAATATGCCAGCTGCCACTAGCGTTATCAAGATATAAATCGAGCCACGCTTGAGCTTCCCAGCCATGACTTTAGCCAAACCATAATAGCTTTCGGTACTCTTATCAAACCCTGTATTGAATTTGGTGAAGAATCGACCCAAAAGTCCTTTGCTTGGACCCGATGAACTTTTCAACAAAAGCGAGCAAAGTGCTGGACTCAGAGTCAAAGCATTGATGGAGGAGAACAAAACCGATACGGCGATTGTAATCGCAAACTGCTGGTAGAGCTTACCCGTGATTCCAGCCATCGCGGCCACAGGGACGAATACCGCGACCATGACCAGCGTAGTAGCAATTACCGGAGCAGTTACTTCTCTCATGGCTTCCGAGGTAGCTGTTTTTGGATCCATCCCTTTTTGCATATTCACTTGCACAGCTTCTACCACGACAATCGCATCATCCACCACGATTCCAATCGCCAAAACCAATCCTAATAGCGAAAGTGTATTAATGGAAAAGCCCAGCATTGGGAAAACCATAAATGCGGCAATTAGAGAAACGGGTATCGCAAGCGTTGGAATCAAAGTAGCTCTCCAATCTTGGATGAAAAGGAAAACTACCAGTACAACAAGCAAAAGAGCAATAATAAGTGTTTCGATAATCTCCGAAATACCGGCTTTTATCGGCGCTGTAGAATCCAATGAAACCTTGTATTCGATTCCTTCAGGAAAACCCTCAGCTAGTTCATCCATCGTCTGACGAACAGTTTCGGACAGCTCAACAGCGTTAGAACCTGGCGCTTGATACAGTGCAATAATTGCACAGGAGTTTTTATTAAGTCGCGTGAAGGCGTTATAGGATTCCACTCCCAACTCTACTCTAGCTACATCTTTAATAAAAATCTGACTACCATCCTCTTCCGATCGAATAACTACATTCCCAAACTCCTCCTCCGAAACCAATCGATCAGGAAGTCGAACCGTATAAGTAAACTCTGTTCCTGGAGGTGCTGGTTCGGAACCGAACTTTCCTCCTGGAGCAATGACATTTTGCTGACGGACTGCATCAACTATTTCTGGAATTGTGATTCCAAGTTTTGCCAGTCGATCCGGCTTTACCCAGATTCGCATAGAATAATCACTTGCACCCAGAACCTGAACTCTCCCTATTCCTTTGGTTCGCGCAAGCTGATCTTTGATATTGATAATTCCATAATTTCCTAGAAATTCCTGATCGTAAGCTCCATCAGAAGTGAGAGTTACCAGCATCAGAATATTTGGCATCGACTTTTCGGTCTTTACTCCCAGGCGTTTTACTTCTTCGGGCAGCTTTGGCGTAGCTGCTGCAGCCCTAGTTTGGGTAAATACCGTATTCATATCCGGATCCGTGCCCAAATCAAAAGTCACATCAAGCGCTAAAGTCCCGTCATTAGCATTGGTAGATTTCATGTAAAGCATGTTTTCTACACCATTGACTTCCTGCTCAAGCGGGGAAGCAACGGACTGTTCCACACTGATAGCATTCGCTCCAGTAAACGCAGTGCTCACTCTCACTACAGGCGGCGTGATGTCAGGATACTGCTCTACGGCTAGCCCAAGAATGGAAACCCCTCCGATAATCACCATAAAAAGGGCGATCACTATCGCTACAATTGGCCTCTTAACAAAGAATATATGCTTTGAATCGTCTAGTTCGCTCATGCGTTTAGTCTTTGTATTGAGATTGGAATACAACTTCTTTAGGCAAAATTTCCTGCCCTACTGCTACCTTTTGTATAGCTTCCCAGACAACAAGATCGTTGGCTTCTAAACCAGATTTCACTAAAAAATAATCGCGGTAATTTCCGGCTACTTCTATTCCTTGTTGGACGATTTTATTTTCCTCACCAACTTTAAACACAAAGAATTTTCCCTGAAATTCGCTTACGGCTCTTTGGGGGACAAGAACCCCATTTTCCACATTTTGAATAGGGACTCTTACCCGAGCAAATTGCCCTGGCCGAATCAGTCTATCTGGATTTGGAAAAGTCGATTGAATTAAAATAGTACCTGAACTCGCATCGATTTGTCGGTTGATAAAATCTACTTTCCCGGTTTGGTCAAAAAGTGAACCGTCAGCCAGGATCAGTTTGACATTGGATGGGTTATCCTGAAGTTTCCGATGCTCTTCTTGATATTCTTTAAAAATAGATAAGTAATCATTTTCGGAAAGGAAAAACTCGACTCGAATTGAATCGATTAATGAAACCACATTGAGAATTACTGGATTTGGATCACGCCCTACAAATTCCCCAATTTTAGCGTTGGTTTTCCCAATCAATCCATCAATGGGCGATTTGATTTGGGTGTAGCTCAATTGGATTCCCTGATACCTTACCTTAGCTTCAGCAGCACTGACCATTGCCTTGGCAGCATCTCGATTTGCGATTGCTGCATCCAAGTCCTTTTCTGAGATAGCATTTATTTCTGCAAGAGGTCTATATCTGTTAAGATCATTTTCAGCTTGTGTCAACTTTACTTTGGCTGAGGCAAGTTCGCTATTGGCAGTGTTGACTCCCTCTTGAAAAGGATCTGAATTTATTGTGTAAAGTAGTTCTCCTTTTCTGACCATTCTTCCTTCCTGAAAATGTATTCCCTCCAGATAGCCTTCAGCCCTTGCCCGGATGGGGATATCCACTTTCCCATAGATTTGAGCCACAAAATCCTTTTCCAATTGGATTGACTCTGTTTTCAATTTAACTACCTCAACTTCCAACGGAGGTTTTTCAATCACTTCAGGGGGGGAAGAACAGGAACAGGCTATTAAAATCACTCCTAAGAGAAATTGCTGAGGGGAAATGCTCATAATAAATAAATAATTAATTACTCAACCTATAAGGTTAAAGATATGAAAATCAAATAAAATCTTGATTAGATCAACTTTAGGGAAAATATAATTTGCTATTTCTTATTGATCCCACATTTTTTCATTCAGTGGATTTTACACTTCAGTCCCAAAAAACTACGCTTCAGTCAGGTTTAATTTTAAAATGAAGTGGCCTTTTGCAGATTTGATTCAAATACGAATCGAAATGAAAGCGAAATTTATTCTTCTGATTTACTTTTTCCTCTTCCAGACACTTGCCTTTGGTCAAACCATCATAAGTGGATTTGTCTTGGACGAAAAAGGAATTGCACTTCCGGGTGTAAACGTTTTTATAAAAGGAGGATACGATGGAGCGACCTCCAAAATAGATGGCAGTTACCGCTTTGAAACTGAATTAGAAGGATACCAGATTTTAGTATTCCAATTTATGGGATTCAAATCCAACCAACTCAGTATCGAGTGCAAAGCCGAACTTTTAGAAATCGAGACCATTATCCTAACAGAAGAAATCACCGAAATGAACTCCGTGACTATCTCAGCAGGAGCGATGGAAGCTTCCGATGAAGGGAAATCAGTAATTCTTAGACCCCTCGATATTGTCACTACACCAAGTGCTATGGGCGATATCATGGGTGCCTTCCAAACCCTTCCTGGCACAAGTACTGTTGGGAATGACGGTAGACTTTTCGTAAGAGGTGGAGATGCCAGCGAAGTAGGAATCTATATCGACGGGATGCGTGTCGGTAATGCTTATGGCACCACAGCAGGAAATGTCCCAACACGCACCCGTTTTAACCCAAACTTATTCAAAGGAACGTTCTTTAGCACGGGTGGGTATTCCGCAGAATACGGCCAAGCGCTTTCCTCAGCTTTGGCACTGAATACAAAAGACCTTTCGATCCGAAGTCAAGGCGATCTGAGCATTATGACGGTTGGTGGGGGTTATTCACATACCCTGGCAAATGAAAAACATAGTATTACCGCCAGTGCCAACTACTTCAACCTAGGACCTTACCAAGGTCTGATCAAACAAGAAATTGATTTTGAAGCCGCTCCAAATGCTTGGGATGTGGAACTAGCCGCCCAGAAGAAAACAGGCAAAAATGGACTGCTCAAAGTAATGGCTAGAACTGAATCAGGGGGAATGAGTCTTTGGCAGCTACTACCAGGAACAGATCGCAAGGTTTTGGTTGATCTGAAAAATGATTACAGCTATGCACAAGCAAACTGGAGAACTATTCTGAAGAATGAATGGACAATTTTTACAGGAATTTCATACTCCAAGAACCTAGACCTGATCGGTTATGACAGCCTTCAGATTGAACGAAGCAATGAACTTATCCACATCAAAGGAACGGCTATTAAAGATTTTTCAGATCGGCTTTCTGCAAAATTTGGGGTAGAGCACTTCATTCATCCTTACTCAGAAAAACTGGTCCGAGAAGGTTGGGTAAGGGATTTTGACGATCGCGAAACGTATTTGTTTACCGAATGGGATTTTTACCTAAACAAGGATTTGGTTTTCCGTGGTGGGCTTAGAGGCGGGGCCAGCAAAGTTTCGGAAGAAAAATGGTTGGACCCCAGATTCTCTGTAGCCTATCAGTTGAAGGAAAAAGGTCAATTGTCATTTGCCGCCGGTAGCTTTCATCAATTGCCTGTGGATAACTTTCGGGTTTTGAATACTGATCTTCAAAATTCGGAATCCAATCACCTGATTTTAAACTACCTATTTTCAAAAGATGGGTTTACTTTCCGAGCAGAAACCTTTTACAAATCTTATGATAATCTGGTTACTTTTGAAGGACTTCCTGACAATCCAGAATTATTGAAAAACGGAGGATCTGGATATGCTAAAGGAATTGATTTTTTCTTCAGAGATCGTCAGACCTTCCGAAATACAGACTATTGGGTCACTTATAGCTTTGTGGACAGCAAGAGAAGTTTTAACCAATTTCAAACTGAAGTACAACCAAGTTTTGCTCCAAAGCATAACCTTTCAGTAGTGGTTAAGCATTTTATAGTTCCTTTCAAATCTCAACTCGGAGCTTCTTTTGCCTACAACGATGGCTATTCTTATACAAATCCCAATGTGGATAACTCAGAAATGAATGCTAAAACTAAGAGCTTTCAAAATTTGAGTTTATCCTGGAGTTACCTCCCAAAACCTAACCTAATCATTCATTTAGCCTGTACCAATGTATTAGGTAGAGATAATGTGTTTGGCTTCACTTTCAGTCCAAAAGCAAATACTGAGGGAATATTTGAATCCATTCCTCAAGGTCAGGTTGCACCAAGATTTCTATTTCTTGGAATTTTCTTAACCCTATCAAAAGACAAAACTGCAAACAATTTAAATAACCTCTAAATCAATAAATTATGAAAAAGTACATTTTAACAACCGCTCTTTCCCTTTTGTGGATAACTCTAAGTTTCGCTTCAGAATCTGCGTTTGAAGAAGCAATGATCAAACAATTAAAATCCAAAAACATGATTCAGACAGCTGAAGTGGCACAGGATGTCATCAATGGATTCATGAGAATTGCCGAAGCAAATGAAGGTGAATGGCTTCCACTATATTATGCTGCTTTAACCCAAACTGAAACTGCATTTAGATTTGATGTAAACAAAGATCAATACTTCGATCAAGCACTGGAAATCACAAAACAAGCTGCTCAAATCTCGCCAACTAATTCAGAGATTACTGCACTTCATGGCTATATCCTCATGGGAAAGATCAGTCTTGACCCAGGAAGCCGAGGTCAAAGCCTAAGTCCACAAGTGATGGAGCTATTTGGAAAAGCCATCGCTCAAGACAGAAGTAATCCTAGAGCTGTGAATTTGATGTCTCAAATGGAATTGGGAATGTCAAAATTCTTTGGGTCAGGCCCAGAAAAGGCTTGTGGAATGGCTAGAATGAGTCTGGAGCTTTATCAAAAAGAAGAAGAAAAGATTAGCGAGAAATATATTCTTCCTACTTGGGGGAAGGATCAAATGATGGAATTAATGAAGAATTGTAATTGATTTTAATTTAATTGTTTACAATATATATCATTCAGCAAATCCTTTCATAAATTACTTTTGAAAGGATTTGCATGTTTTTATTTAACTTCAATCCGATGCCAACAGAAATACAGCAAAAGAAGATTCAAGAAATAAATGGGCTTTGGACGAGCATCCCAAAATTCATCGGGATCAATTTCTTGATCGCCGTCATTTTAATCCCTGTATATTGCCCCTCTTGTCTCTTATCCTGGGATGGTTTGATTTCAGCAAGGGAAGATTTCTTGTTTGCCTTCTTATTTTCCTCGGTATTAAGCTTTGGAGGAAGTCGGGTAGATGATTATTACGAGGCAAGAATTTCTTGGATCAGTCAGCCAATCAAGCGTTTAATCCTGACTGTTATCACCTACTTAATCTATTGTTTCGTCGCTACATTCCTTATCGCATTTTTCATTTCTTGGTTTTACGGGCATTTTACTTTAGACGATGTTAAATGGAGTTATTTGGTACAATTTACCAAACTACCAATGATTATTGCATTCGTATTTATGTCCTTGTTTACCACCCGATCTTGGCTTTTGGAATGGAAAAAATCAGCCACTGAAGCAGAAAAACTTCGAACAGAAATGATGGCAAGCCAATACCAAAGTTTAAAAGACCAGCTTAATCCCCATTTCCTCTTTAATTCCTTGAATGTACTTTCCAATCTAGTCTATGAGGATGCGGATCGCTCGGCCGCTTTTATTCTTAAGCTTTCAAAAATCTACCGATATGTTCTTGAAGTACAGCAGGAGGAATTGGTCGCTTTGGAAAAAGAGTTGGATTTTGCCAAAAATTACCTGGAGTTGCAAAAGATCCGATTTGAAGAAAACCTAATTTACAACATCAAAGCTGCGGGTACTGAACCCCTTTTTCTTCCTCCACTTTCCTTGCAACTTTTACTTGAAAATGCAATCAAACACAATGAGGCTAGTCAAGAGAACCCCCTCTTTATTCAAATCATTCGAGAAGGAAACGAATTGTGGATAACTAACACCTTTCAACCGAAAAAGAAGTTGAACGAGCCCTCAACTGGAATAGGATTATCCAATATTAGAAAGCGATATGAGCTACTTAGTAATCAAGAAATTCAAGTGATTCAAACAACTGATGAGTTTATAGTAAAGCTTCCTCTTTTAAAGTTATACACATGATCATAGTGATTATAGAAGATGAACGACCTGCCGCAAATCGATTGATACGGCTCTTAGAACAGTATTTTGTAGGAGAAAAGTTTATTCAGGGATTAGATTCAGTAAAGAAATCTATTCAGTGGTTTTCAGAAAATCCAGCTCCGGATTTAATCTTTTGCGACATTCAACTGGCTGATGGAATCAGCTTTGAAATCTTCGAACAGGTAAAGTTATCCACACCAATTATTTTTACAACAGCATACGATCAATATGCCATAAAAGCATTTAAAGTCAACGCGATTGACTACCTACTGAAACCAATAGATCCGGATGAGTTGGCCAGATCAATTTCAAAATTCAAGGCAAACCAACTGAAGCCCAACTTAGACTTTGAAGCAATAAAAGCTATGCTCGCTCCCAAAGTCGCAAGTTTCAAAACACGATTTTTAGTAAAATATGGAGAGAAGATTCAAAGTATCGCGGTTGAGGAGATTGCATTTTTCTATAGTGAGTCTAGAGTGACTTTTTTACAAACCAATGAAGGGAAGCAATATGTACTGGATCAGACATTGGAGCAATTAGAGAGTCAAATTGATCCAGCTACCTTTTTCAGATTAAATCGAAAATACCTTTGTTCCTTCCCTTCGATTTCCGAAATTTTCACCTATTCAAATAGCCGATTAAAAGTAAAGTTGGTCAATTGTTCAGATGAAGATATCTTGGTCAGTAGAGAAAAAACAGCAGATTTCAAGACTTGGCTAGATGGATAAAGAGAAAACTGTCGAAGAAACAAATCAAGATATTGAACGATGTGAAACAGCTTTTCGTGAAAGGCTGGTCAGTTTTCACCTTTGTGAAGAAATAATTTTTTTATTTTATTACATTAGTTGAGTTAATTCTTAAGCTATGAAACAATTCCAACTATTCCTCTTGTCCTTTATTTGGGTCCTTTTTGCATGTCAATCTACTGAAGTTAAAAAAATCCCCGTCTTTCAACTGGAGGACTTGATTGTCGATACACTGTATTTGGAAAAGGATACGGTAACAAAAGATCTGGGCACAAATTTTAATTATATTAAAAGAGGAGATAAAGAATTTCTTGTAACCACACGAAAAAATCGGTTTCTTGAATACAGCTATCCAGAAGGAAAACTGATTCGGGACCAACTCTATTTTACTGAAGGACCAGATGGGATTGGCAGCTTTATTCAAGTTGATTTTACAGATGATTCTTCCGCTTGGTTTGTATCCTCCACGAAGCTTGTAAGAGCGGATCACTTCGGGAAAGTAAAGTCTCGTTATAATCTCCCACAAGGTCCGCCTGAAAGATTGGCAATCAATTATAATACTCTGATGGGAACAAAAGCTATAAATATCAATGGAAAGATAATTATTCCAGATGTTCCATTTGTGCTAAAGGAGTCCTTGTTGGATTATGAAAACTGGCTGCTCGAATTTGAAACGAAAGACAGCTCAATCAATTATGTGAAATTTAAGTATCCAAGTAAATACCGTGATTTTCTGGATGATCCCACGTTCGCTACTTATCAGAACGAGTATAATGAAAAAGAAAATCTACACTTGATTTCCTTCCCTGCAGACGACTCCCTTCTGGTTATTTCCCAGAATTCGAAGAAATGGATATATGCAGGAGTGGATGAGAAAATGGAATTTTTGGCGGGTAAAACTGAGGAACGAGGTGAATTCACAGCTTTTCTTCCGAACAGCAATACCAGTAAATACAGTTGGGTGGATTATGATCCTACCGCTCTGGTTTATCTACGTGGGGCAATTATAAGACCTGACACAGAGGCAAACCGAGATCAGGGTAAATCTCCACTTTCCAAACTAGTGATTTTGGATAAAGACTTTAAAAAAATAACAGAAGTCGTTTTACCTTTTAATACCCGTGGTTTTTCGACACCGGACGGTTACTACTTATACATCGGATACCCTCACTCCGAAGATGAAGTCGGATTTGTCAGATTAGATTTCTCAAAAATAAACACTAGGAAATAATACTAAAGAATTCGGAGGGTTTTAAAGTGCAAAAGAAAATCCAGTTTCTAGACGCGCTCATTGCACTTCCTTTGTGTCCTTAGCGATTAAAAAAATACTCAAAAAAAAAAGCGAGACTAATCAGTCTCGCTTTTTACAATTAGTTCGATTTCCTCTCCAGATTCATCTAGGAATCTGTATTCCGTCACCGGCAGGGAAGAATCTTTGATCAGTTTAATCCATTTGTAATACTTGAAAAACCACTTTACTCGCTGGCTAATCATGCCACTGGTAAAGTATGCGTGCAGATAGGGATGCAGCCCGATTTGGATTTTGTCCACGTTTTGGATAGTAGCCATATGCTCCAGATCTTTTTCCAGCTTATCCGCCACCAAAATAGAGGCTTGGATTTTACCGGTACCATTACAAGCCGGGCAAGTTTCTTTGGTCACAATATTGACCTCCGGCCTTACACGCTGTCTGGTGATTTGCATCAGTCCAAACTTGCTCAATGGCAATACTGTATGCTTAGATCTGTCAGACTTCATTTCTGAATTCATCGCATCGAAGATTACCTTTTTGTTCTCGGCACGCTTCATGTCGATAAAATCGACTACGATGATTCCCCCCATATCTCGGAGGCGAAGTTGTCTGGCAATTTCTTTCACAGCGACCAGGTTTGTTTTTAATGCTGTTGATTCTTGGTCGCTTTCCTGATTGGACTTATTTCCACTATTCACGTCGATGACGTGAAGGGCTTCGGTATGCTCGATGATCACATATCCTCCCTGCGGGAGGCTGACCGTCTGTCCAAAGAGGCTTTTGATCTGCTTTTCTATTCCAAAACTTTCAAATAACTTAGCTTTACCGTTGTGAAGCTTGACAATTTTTTCTTTTTCAGGGGCTATAGTCCTGATGTAGGATCTGATCTGATCGTAAGTTGATTCTTCTTCTACAGTGATTGCGTCGAATGATTCATTGAGTAGATCTCTCACTAGTGAGGAGGCCATACTCATCTCTCCAATGATCTTATCGCGACTCTTTGCTTTCAGCAATTTTTTCATTCCCTCTTCCCAATTGGTGAGAAGATTTCGAAGGTCTTTATCCAATTCCGTTACGGATTGGCCTTCAGCAACTGTCCGGATAATTACTCCGAAGTTGGCAGGTTTGATAGAATTGATGAGTCTCAGAAGACGCTTTCTTTCCTCACTGCTCCTAATCTTTTTAGACACATTGACTGAGTCTGAAAAGGGTACAAGCACAAGGTAACGACCAGGTAGAGAGAGCTCACAGGATAGTCGGGGGCCTTTCGTAGATATAGGTTCTTTGACGACCTGAACCAGTATTTGCTGGTTTTTGGATAGAGGGCTGGAAATTTTTCCAATCTTATCTATCTCAGATTCGTTTTCAAAGCCTTTCAGCATGTAATTGCTGTAATTGTTGTTGCGAACTTGCTTGGTGAACTTAGTCAAGCTGTTGAAATTTGGCCCCAGGTCTTGGTAGTGAAGGAATGCATCCTTCTCGTATCCTACGTCAATGAATGCGGCATTAAGCCCATTGACTATTTTTCTGACCGTACCGAGGTAAATATCTCCAACTTTGAACTGGTTGTCCATCCCTTCGGAATGCAACTCAATCAAACTTTTATCTTCGAGAAGAGCAATACGACTCCCGTTTTGAGCAGAATCGATTAACAATTCCGTACTCAAAGTCTCTAATTAATAATGTAAATGAACGTTGTACTAAAATGAGAATAAGAAGAAGTGTATTACTTCTTCTTATGTCTGTTTTTTCTTAGTCTTTTCTTACGCTTGTGCGTAGCGATCTTATGTCTCTTTCTTTTCTTTCCGCAAGGCATAGTCTTTGGATTTAGTTGTGATACAATAATTTACAGCTTGTCAAGATAGCTTTGGATACTTCCCAAGATCATTTCATCCTGCGTCATTTCCTTCACTTTCTCGAACTGAGCTTTTGCTTTATTCTTTTGATTCGCTTCAAAATAGCTCACTGCAAGATAAAACTGTCCCTGAAGATTATTTGGATGATATTGAATCAATTCCTCAAATCGTTCAGTGGCTCGTTTGTACTGGCCAGATTGCATAGATAGGATTCCCATATTGAATAGTCCATCCTCATTAGTTGGATCTTGTGCCAAAACTTCTCTCAGCATCGTAATCCCCTGCATTGGGTTGGACGAAGACACATAGGTCATCGCTATTTTTGTTTTCAAATCTAATCGTGCTGGATCTTTATCTAGCACCTGTGTTAAATACTTTCGAGTTTGATCGGCTGTGAAAGACACCTTATCAGCATCCAGAGCAAAGCCAAAAGCCTCATAATAGGCATTTCCCGCTTTTTCGGATAGTTCACCGGATGGATACTTATCAGCCGCTAGGCTTAAAAAATATCCAGCACTGTCATACATTCCGAGCTCTCGATAAATTGAAGCCAATCCATCTGCTGAAGATAAGTAATCTTCTTGACTGGAGTTAGCAGCAATCTGAAGCTTTAAAGCATTAATTTTTTCAGCTTGATCAAGAGAGATCTCAGCATCATGCATCGCCATTGGATTGGCTGACTCTGAAGTTTCGGGCTGGTTTTCTTGAGAAATTCCATCTGCCTCCCCTTCATTATCCACCACTACTTTAGGTAGTGCATACAGTCCTACGACTGCAATGACCCCAATAAGCAATAAAATGAGCTGAGATCTTTTCATGTCAATTCTCTCCAGGCTTAGTCCTGAGGAGCAAGGTCCTTGATTTTTTTACTCGATTTGATCTTCTCGATAAACACCTTCGATGGCTTGAAAGCCGGAATGTAATGCTCATCAATTACGATCGCTGTGTTTTTTGAAATGTTACGGGCGATTTTCTTAGCTCTCTTCTTGTTAATGAAGCTGCCAAATCCTCTCACATAGATGTTATCACCTTCGGCCATTGAATCCTTCACTACTTTGAAGAATGCCTCAACTGTCTGTGTTACATCGTCTTTCTGGATTCCAGTTTTATCTGCAATCTTGCTAATTACTTCTGCTTTTGTCACTGTTAAATTATTTAGAAATTATGAAATAAGCTTAACAACCTATTAACCAAGTGTTTTTGGGACTGCAAATGTACAAGAACCTACGCAATTAAAAAACATATTCAGAAAAATTAGCTTGGTTTGTATAACTGATTTTATTTACCTATGACTCCTAATCCTACTGACTATCAGGCCTTTTCTTATCAAATAATTCGTTGGTACCGTGAAAATCCAAGAGATTTACCTTGGAGAAATACCTTAGATCCTTATAAAATATGGCTATCTGAGATCATTTTACAGCAAACTAGAGTAGCACAAGGCTTACCTTATTATGAAGCTTTTGTAAAGGCTTATCCAAAAATCAAGGATTTGGCCTTAGCACCAGAAGAAGATGTATTGAGGCTCTGGCAAGGATTGGGCTATTACAGTCGAGCGAGAAACCTTCATTTCTGCGCAAAATCGATTTGGTTTGACTTGAACGGAAAATTTCCAGCTAGTTATGCGGAACTTCTAAAGTTAAAAGGTGTAGGTAGCTACACGGCAGCTGCAATTTCAAGTTTTGCATTTGGTGAAAAAAAAGCAGTGGTAGACGGGAATGTATTCCGGGTACTGGCAAGGTATTTTGGAATAGCGACTGATATTGCGAGTGGAGCGGGTAAAAAAGAATTTGAATCTCTTGCCAATTTAATTATTCCAACAGAAAATCCTGCCGAATTCAATCAAGCAATAATGGATTTCGGGGCAAGAATGTGTGTTCCTAAAAATCCAGCTTGTGATTCTTGTCCCTTAGCAAATTCATGCTTTGCTTTCCAAAAGGATCTGGTAAGTTCACTTCCTTTGAAAATCAACAAAACCAAAGTGAAGGAGCGAGAGCTACATTATTATGTGATCAAATGCGGAAATCAATCGGTCTGGAATAAAAGAACCTCTGGAGACATTTGGGAAGGGTTACATGACTTTCCTCAAGAAGGGATATTCTCAATAAACGAGAATGAAGACAAAGGCTTTCCCAAACCTGAAAGCATAAAAGTTTATCCGAAAAAATACAGACACATTTTGTCACATCAGAAATTGAATGCTCAGTTCTCCGAAGTCAAAATTCCAGATGAAAAGACTGCAGAATTAGCTCAATGGTGTGTTAACCAAGGTCTTTTACTCGTAGAAGAAGAAAGAGTTGACTATCTGGCAAAGCCAAAGTTAATAGTCAACTTTTTGAACGATACTAAGATTTGAGTACCTTCATCAAGTAGAATTTCGAAAATAAAACAAAGAAAAAAATATGGCAGGAGTTAACAAAGTAATATTAGTGGGGAATCTTGGCGCAGACCCAGAAGTAAAATATTTGGAAGGAGACAATGTGGTAGCAAATCTTAGCCTTGCAACTACTGAGGCCTATAAAGATAGAAGTGGAAACCGAGTAGAACAAACAGAGTGGCATGATCTTGAACTATGGGGTCAGCAGGCAAAAATAGCTGAACAATACCTCAAAAAAGGAAGTCAAATCTATGTGGAAGGAAAGATCAAATCCGACAAGTGGACTGATGAACAAGGTCAAAATAGAAAACGGATGAAGATAAGGGTGCTGAGTTTCACTATGCTTGGAGCAAAACCCGAAGGAAGTGGATCTGGAATGGGTAATCAAGCTCCTGCAGCTCAAAACTACCAACCTAAAGCTACTGCATCAGCTCCTTCACCAAACCCACCGATGATGGAAGCTGATTCAGCAGATGATGATCTTCCATTTTAATATCTGAGTCCTCTGGATTAGTTTTCAGGGGATTTTTTTAATTTTGCACCAACCACTTTGGTTTATACATGGACGATCCCTACCCGAGTCTAGAATTATTAGGACAGATAAATGCCCCCTCTGCAAGCTATCTGATATTAAATAGCTTGATTTTTATTTTACTTCTCATTTGCTCAGCCCTTGTTTCAGGATCAGAGGTTGCGTTTTTTTCACTTTCGAATGAAGACTTAGAAGAGATTGGAGAATCCAACAGCCCAAATGGGAAAAAAGTATTAGAACTTATTGAATCCCCAAAAAAGCTTCTTAGTACGATCCTGATTCTGAATAACCTCATCAATATTGGAATAGTCACGTTAACGACTTTTGTGGCCTGGTCTATTTTTGGCACCAATGCAACAGGAATTGTGGTTATTTTAATACAGACCGTAGGAGTTACGTTTGCGATTGTTTTCTTCGGTGAGATTGTTCCAAAAGTCTACGCAAACAAGGCGAAAAAGGAATTCAGTCTTATAATGTCCCCTTCTATCGCTTTTTTCTCGACTATTCTAAAGCCAATCTCTGTCTTCCTGATGGCATTTAGCGATGTATTAGAAAAACGGATCAAGAAAAAAGGCTATTCCCTATCGGTCAATGAACTGAATCAAGCACTAGAGCTTACCACTGAAGATACCCCTTCCGAAGAAAAAGATATTTTGAGAGGTATTGTAAACTTTGGAACCTTGACAGTGAAGCAAGTCATGCGGAGCAGAATGGATATCACCGCGGTAGACGTAGATATAGATTTTCATGAACTCATGGATCGTATCAATAAAAGTGGGTACTCTAGGATCCCAGTCTACGAAGAGACAATTGATAACATACTCGGGATCTTATATATCAAAGACCTCCTACCTCATATCGAACAGGAAGAGGACTTTGCTTGGAGGGAGTTGATCCGAAAAAGCTTCTACGTCCCCGAAAACAAAAAAGTAGATACCCTATTAAAAGATTTCCAACAGAAAAGAGTGC
Source organism: Algoriphagus marinus (assembly GCF_001936475.1). GTDB lineage: Bacteria > Bacteroidota > Bacteroidia > Cytophagales > Cyclobacteriaceae > Algoriphagus > Algoriphagus marinus. The sequence goes on from NZ_MSPQ01000001.1 coordinate 130,774, forward strand.
ACATGGCCATAGTCGTAGATGAATATGGTGGCACCTCTGGATTGGTCACATTGGAAGATCTCATTGAGGAGATAATAGGAGAAATCAATGATGAATTTGATGATAGAGATGAATTCCTTTTCCAGGAAATTGATTCCTCCACCTTTATTTTTGAGGGAAAAGTATCCTTGAATGACTTTTGTAAAAAGCTTGAGCTTGACTCTCAAATTTTTGATGAGGTCAAAGGAGAAAGCGAATCCCTTGGCGGTTTGCTTCTTGAACTCAATTCCAAATTCCCTAAAAATGGGACAAAGATCCAATTCGAAGATTTCGAGTTTACCATTTTGGCTATGGATTCTAGAAAAATCAAAAAAGTCAAAGTTCATCTCAAGTCTGGGGAAAAAGATTCTCTTAACCCTTTTACGGACTGATTTTTTTATTCTGAAAAATTCTAAAAATTCAGAATATAATTTTGGGAACAAAATTAATAATCTCCTATTCTATTTATAAAAAGCCTACATAAAGAATTAAATGAAAATATTTTTCATTTTTTTTCAAAGAAACTTAAATTTCAAAATAATGACCATTTTTTAATTTAAAAGCGATTTTTTTCACCCTTATTTCTTGCAAAAGCATGCCTAATTTCGCCTTAAGCTGTAAAAATTATTGCGAAATCGTTTTTGCTAAAAAATCAATAAAGTTAAATTTCATAAATAATACTGCATCAAACTACCTGATTTTTTACGTTTATTTTAATAGGATAAAATTTTTCTGTAATTTTTGGAAATTTTAAACCTATTAAATTCTAATACTAATGCAAGAAGGTTTGTATCGATCGGAGTTTGAGCATGACTCCTGCGGTATTGGTGCAGTTGTTGATTTGAGCGGAGTGCCCTCACATGAGACGATCAGCGATGCGCTATACATGCTGAGCAATATGGAGCATCGAGGTGGCCGTGGTTCCGATCCTAAAACAGGAGACGGTGCTGGGATCTTAATTCAAATCCCCCATCAATTTCTAAAAGATATTACTATCCGGACAGAGATCAATCTACCAGAGGCAGACTCTTATGGGGTAGGTATGACTTTTTTCCCAAAGAATAAACAGCTCTTCAAGAAATCGAAGGAACTTTTAAATCAAATCATTGAGCAGCTGGATTTTGAGCTGATTGGTTACCGCTCTGTCCCAGTAGATGTAACAGTTCCAGGATCGGGTGCATTGGAAGTGATGCCCAATATTGAGCAGCTTTTTGTCAAACATAAAAAGGGACTGACAGGAATTGAATTGGAGCGAAAACTTTATGTTTTACGAAATTTTGCGACTTCCGAAATCAATGATAAAATACCGGGAGTAAACCATGCATTTTATTTTGCCAGTTTAAGTAGCCGAACCATAATCTACAAAGGTCAGCTACGAACAGATCAAGTTTTAGCCTTCTTCAAAGACCTCCAAAACTCTCGAATCGAATCGGCTTTCGCCATTGTTCACTCGAGATTTTCTACCAATACTTTCCCAAACTGGAGACTAGCGCAGCCTTTCCGTTGCCTTTCTCACAATGGAGAAATCAATACCATCCGAGGCAATTTGAATAAAATGAAATCGAAGGAAAACTTGATGAAATCGAAGTTTTTCTCCGACGAGGAATTGGCAATGCTCATGCCGATTACAAACAAAATGAACTCGGATTCGGCTAATCTGGATGCGATGGCTGAATTGCTTTCACTTAGTGGAAGAAGTCTTCCACATGCCATGATGATGCTGGTTCCGGAAGCCTGGCAGGATAATGAGGTCATGGATCGAGACCGTAAAGCCTTTTATAAATTTCACGCTTCCTTGGTAGAACCTTGGGACGGACCTGCTGCTTTGTTGTTTACAGATGGCAAATCCGTAGGAGCAACTTTGGATCGAAACGGCTTACGTCCGCTTCGTTACTTTATCACTAAAGACAAGCGCTTAATTCTTTCCTCTGAAGCCGGTGCACTGCCCATCAGAGAAGCCACTATTGAACAAAAAGGAAGAATCAGTCCAGGAAGAATGCTTTGGGCGGATCTTGAAAAAGGAAAAGTATTGTTTGACGAAGAGGTAAAAAGCGAGATCTGTAAAAAGCAACCTTACGAACAGTGGGTAAATGATCAGCGAATCAAGCTTCGCTTGGAAGATGACCCTGAGACATTGAGCCATCCATACTCGACGGAAAACATCAAAAAATGTCAAACTGTGTTTGGCTACACTGCCGAAGAACTTAAAGTTGTCCTTGCTCCTATGGGGAGCACTGGTTATGAAGCAATTGGATCAATGGGTGCAGATACTCCTTTGGCTGTACTCTCCAAACAAAGTCAACATATTGCAAACTATTTCAAGCAATTATTTGCTCAGGTAAGTAATCCACCGATCGACCCGATAAGGGAGCGAATGGTGATGTCCTTATTTACCCGACTCGGAAATGGGCAAAATATCTTGGAGGAAAGTCCAAAACACACGCGTCAGATTCATATTTCTCAGCCTGTATTACTTAATGAAAGCCTAGAGAAAATAAAAAATATGGAAGGTCAAGGCTATCGTTGCAAAACTTTAGCAAGTCTTTTCAAAGCTGATCATCAACCAGGAAGATTGTTAGAAGCACTGGACAGCCTTTGTGATGAAGCGGAAAAAGCTATTACTGAAGGAAAAAACATCTTGATCATTTCTGATCGAAATAGTAATGAAGAATATGCCCCTATTCCATCCTTATTGGCAATTGGAGCGGTACACCATCATTTAGTAAAGAAAAAAATAAGAACCAGTGCAGGCTTGGTTTTGGAATCAGGCGACATACGAGAGACACATCACTTTGCCACTGTCATAGGATACGGAGTCTCCGCCGTTAACCCTTATCTTGCTTTGGAGTCTTTACTCGAAATGTGGGAAAAAGGTAAATTCCCGTCTATCAAGGACAGAAAAACTCTTTTCTCAAATTATCAAACTGCGATTGGAAAAGGGCTCTTGAAAGTCCTTTCAAAAATGGGGATTAGTACGCTCCAGTCTTACCAAGGAGCACAGATTTTTGAGGCAATAGGTCTTGGACCTGAGGTGATTGACCGATGCTTTAAAGGAACCATTTCCAGAATTAGCGGGATTTCATTTGACGAACTCGCCGAAGAAGTTCTTATTCGACACCGAGCGGCTTATCAAACCAACTCTCCAATATTGGAAACTGGGGGCGTTTACCAATGGAAAAGAAAGGGTGAAAAACACCTTTTCAATCCGGAAACGATTCATTTACTCCAAAAATCAACTCGTCTCAATGACTTTGAGATGTACAAGAAATTTGCAGCAAAAATCAATGAACAAAGCAAAGATGCATTGACATTGAGAGGGTTATTTGAATTCAAAAAACGCATTTCTGTCCCAATAGATGAGGTTGAACCTGCTTCTTCAATCATAAGGAGGTTTGCTACTGGAGCCATGTCTTTTGGTTCGATTTCCCATGAAGCACATTCCACGCTTGCCATTGCCATGAACCGTATCGGCGCAAAAAGCAATTCTGGCGAAGGTGGGGAGGACGAGATCCGCTTTGCCAGAAAAGAAAACGGGGATTGGGAGCGGTCTGCAATCAAGCAAGTTGCTTCTGGTCGATTTGGTGTGACCAGCAACTACCTCACCAATGCTGCGGAATTACAAATTAAAATGGCCCAAGGTGCTAAACCGGGTGAAGGAGGCCAGCTTCCTGGACATAAAGTAGATGATTGGATCGGAAGAGTACGTCATTCCACTCCTGGGGTGGGATTGATTTCACCTCCTCCCCATCATGATATTTATTCCATCGAAGATCTGGCACAGCTGATTTTTGATTTGAAAAATGCCAATCGAAAAGCAAGAATCAATGTCAAGTTAGTTTCTCAGGCAGGTGTAGGTACAGTTGCTGCCGGCGTGGCAAAAGCGATGGCAGATGTAATCCTGATTTCTGGAGCAGATGGAGGAACAGGAGCTTCACCGCTCAGTTCGATTCGTCATGCTGGATTACCTTGGGAGCTTGGCCTTTCAGAAGCACACCAAACTCTGGTAAAAAATAACCTTCGAAGTAGAGTGACACTTCAGACAGATGGGCAGCTTCGAACCGGTCGCGACCTTGCCATAGCAACTTTGCTAGGAGCAGAAGAATGGGGGATTTCTACTGCTGCATTAGTAGTAGAAGGCTGTATTATGATGCGAAAATGCCATCTGAATACTTGTCCGGTAGGAATTGCAACCCAAAATGAGGATCTGCGAAAACTCTTTACGGGTGATCCGGATCACGTGGTAAATTACTTTTATTTCTTAGTGCAGGACCTTAGAGAAATCATGTCTTCACTTGGGTTCAAAACGATCGATGAAATGGTAGGCCAAAGCAACGTGCTTCAATCTACTGGCCATCTGAATCATTGGAAATGGGATAAAGTGGATCTAAGCCCTATTTTCCACAAAGTGGAAGTTCCTGATCACGTGGGGATTTTCAAGCAAATCGATCAAGAGTTTGAACTTAAGGAGGTATTGGATCGACAGCTAATTAAAGCAGCCCATCCATCCTTGGAGCAGGCCATGACCTCAGAAGGTAATTTCCCGATTAAAAATACAGATCGCTCTGTGGGTGCAATGCTTTCAAACGAAATATCTAAAATCTATGGAAGTGTCGGCTTACCCGAGGATACTGTTCATTTCAAATTCAATGGGTCGGCAGGTCAGACATTTGGAGGATTTCTTGCCAAGGGAGTAAACTTCGAACTGGAGGGTGAGGCGAATGACTACTTCGGAAAGGGACTTTCTGGCGGAAAATTGATCATTTACCCAAGTAGAAATGCACGTTTTGTCCCGGAAGAAAATATCATTATCGGAAATGTGGCATTTTATGGAGCTACCTCTGGTGAAGCCTATATCAATGGAAAAGGAGGCGAGCGTTTCTGTGTGAGAAATTCCGGAGTAAAAGCAGTTATCGAAGGGATCGGAGATCATGGATGTGAATACATGACAGGTGGGCTAGTCATCAATCTGGGAGAAATAGGCCGAAACTTTGCCGCTGGAATGAGTGGTGGAATCGCCTATATTCTAAAGGATTACATTACTGAAATCAATCCAGAGTTAGTAGATATAGATCTTTTGGAAGAAGAGGATTTCCAAACCATCAAATCCCATATTAAGCGACACGTCAGACTTACTCATTCAGGGTTGGGTCAAAAATTCCTGGACAATTGGGAAGAAACCAAACAGCAGTTTATCAAAGTAATCCCTAGAGATTACAAAGCTGTATTACAAAAAAGAGCATTAGAACAATCAAAATCATTGGTGTAAGATGGGAGCGAAAGAAGGATTTATTCAGTTTAAAAGAGAAACACCTGTAGCTAGAGACCCAAAAGAACGGGTGGGTGACTACAAGGAGATATATAAGCCATTTTCCGGCGAGCAATTAAACCATCAGGCAGCGCGATGTATGGATTGTGGAGTTCCATTTTGCCATAACGGCTGTCCATTGGGAAATGTAATCCCCGATTTCAATGATGCGGTTTACAATCAAGAATGGGAAGAGGCAATCACGATTTTAAGAAGTACAAATAATTTCCCAGAGTTTACCGGCAGAATTTGCCCAGCTCCCTGTGAGGCAAGCTGTGTGTTAGGAATTAATAAGGATCCGGTGGCTATCGAATTAATAGAGAAAAATATAGCAGAAAAAGCCTACGAACTCGGTCTAATCAAAGCGAACCCACCAAAAACCAGGACAGGAAAATCTGTTGCAGTAATAGGCTCAGGTCCTGCTGGACTGGCTGCTGCAGATCAATTGAATCAGGCTGGCCATGAGGTTACAGTTTTTGAAAAAGATTCTAAGCCAGGAGGACTCCTTCGGTATGGAATTCCGGATTTCAAATTAGAGAAATGGGTGATCGACCGAAGAATCGATTTTATGAAGCAAGAAGGGGTGATCTTTTCCTGTGATACAGAGGTTGGCTTCAATATCAAGGCAGATAACATTCTGAGAAATTTTGATGCAGTTGTCTTGGCCACAGGAGCTGCCCAACCCAGAGCCCTAAACATCAAAGGAGATGATTTAAAGGGAGTTCATTTTGCGATGGAGTTTCTAGGAAAACAAAATCAGGTGATCGGTGGAGAAATTGATGAAAACCCAATTTCTGCTAAAGGAAAGCATGTCATAGTAATTGGCGGAGGAGATACGGGAAGTGACTGTATAGGTACTTCAAATCGTCATGGCGCTGCTTCGATCACTCAATTAGAGCTTTTGCCAAAACCTCCACAAAAAAGAAAGACCTTGAATCCTTGGCCAGAATGGCCTATGACTTTGAAAACTTCCAGCTCACATGAAGAGGGGGCAGAGCGCGTATTTTCCATTCTCACTAAAGAGTTTATTGGAAATGAAGCCGGCGAGGTTGTTGGACTTAAGCTCGTAGATTTGGAGTGGAAAGATCTTGGTGGAAGAATGGGGTTTGAGGAAATTCCTGGAACAGAACGGGAAGTGCCCTGTGATTTGGCATTTTTAGCGATTGGCTATACTGGTCCAGCTCAGAATGGTTTACTCGAGGCATTCCAAGTAGATACCATGGAAAACACATTGCCAAAATCAAAAAATTACAAAAGCAGTAACGGAAAAGTATTCTTAGCTGGAGATATGCGCAGGGGTCAGTCTCTTGTGGTTTGGGCGATTTCAGAAGGAAGAGAAGCTGCTGTAAATGTCGATGAATACCTGATGGGAAGCTCCATGCTTCCACAGAAAGACGAATCCTTTTTCCATGTGGAGGATGAAATAGCAAATGCTGGATAAAGGATGATCCCAAAGGTTTGAAAATACAAATGCCCCCAGAATTTCAAAATCTGGGGGCATTTTTACTTTTAAAGGCTTTGATTTAATTTCCTCCACCTCTTCGTTTTCGAAACTCTTCCCGATCTTCAATCTGACCTCCCGGTCTTCTACCTCGATCTTTTTGACTTAGCTTTATTTCTTCCCATTTTCCAAGCTGCTCTTCAGTAAGTACTGACTTGATTTTTTCATCCTGCCTTTTCATCTCTTCTCTTCGAGCATCCATTTCGGCTTTTCTAGCTTCGGTTTCTTTCATCCGCTCAGCTCGATCCTGATCCATTTTTTTGGCTCGTTCGAGATTTATTTCAAGAATTTGCTTTTTCTGATCAGCAGAAAGGCTTAATTCTTCAGCCATTTTCTCGGTCATTTTCGTTGCCCGTTGTTCTGGGCTTGGTCGCTCGCCACCTCGCTGTTGTGCCATTGCACTTAAGCCGATGAATGCCATCAGACCTAAGGTTAAAATTATTTTTTTCATCTTTTTTGTGGGTTAGTTACAAGGTTTAGACCTGTGATGCCTATCTAGGTTTAACAAGAACTACCAAAATGATTGTTAAGAAAACTTAATTACCTATTTGCACCATCAAGACAAATAATTCTCTTAATCCCATCGCCTGAGTTATTTACTACTTAAAAATTATCTTTCCTCAATCAATTCTTTTCGCTCACTTTCCTTGACATATTTTGGCTTGATCAAGAGACGCAAACTCGGATCAAAACTGAGGTAATTCCAAGACCAGTTTAGAAATACAAACAGTCTGTTTTTCACTCCGAGAATAGCCATAAGATGAACAAACAACCAAGTTAACCAGGCAAACAAGCCCTGGAATTTGATAAAAGGAAGATCAACTACCGCGAGCGTTCTTCCGACTGTCGCCATAGATCCAAGATCTTTGTATCGAAAAGGCTTTAGATCATGATCTTTTGTAATTTGAAATAAATTTTTTGCAAGATTCTCTGCCTGTTGAAGTGCAACCTGAGCAACTTGAGGATGTCCTTTGGGATGATCATCACTCAGCATAAGACTGATATCGCCTATTGCAAAAACATTTGGAAATCCCTTGACCTCGGAATATTCATTGACGATTAATCGGCCATTTGGGGCATAGGATTCTTTGGGAAATCCTTCTATGAGATTTGGTTTGATTCCCGCAGCCCATAGCAAAGTCTGAGTCTCCAAAAAAACATCTCCTTCCAAAGTCACAATCTGCCCATCATAATCTTTGACTAGTGTCTTAAGCATCACTTCTACGCCAAGTTTCTGCAAATATTTCAGTGCATGCTCCTGGGATTCCTTAGACATGGGCGCTAATAATACAGGCCCTGCTTCAATCAGGACCACTTTCATGTTGTGAAAATTGAGTTGGGGATAGTCTTTTGGAAGGACATTATTTCGTAGCTCGGCTATGGCTCCTGCAAGTTCTACACCGGTAGGTCCACCACCAACGATGACTACATTCATCAGATGCTTCCGATGCTCTACTTTCTCAATATTGATCGCCCGCTCATAGTTGGAGATAATTTTATTTCGGATATATAAAGCCTCCGAGACAGTCTTCATCGGCGTGGCGTAGTATTCAATACTTTTATTTCCAAAGTAATTGGTATCCGCTCCCATAGCCAAGACCAGGTAATCATAATCTACAAAGCCTTCATTGGTGTACAATCTTTTCTTTTCTGAATCAAAACGACTCACCTCGGCCATCCGAAAGGTTACATTGCGGGCATGATGGAAGATTTTGCGAAGCGGAAAAGAAATTGCGCTTGGCTCCAAACCTGCTGTTGCTACTTGATAGAAAAGAGGTTGAAACTGATGGTAATTATTCTTGTCGAGAAGAATCACCTGAAAATTCTTCTTCATTAATTTTCTGGCAAGTTTCAGCCCTGCAAAACCAGCTCCGACGATAACTACTTTAGGAAAATTCGAGGAGGGTATATTTGGGATATGATGGGAGTCGGAAGAATTCATAGGAAGATATGTTTAAAAAAGTTAACGGTAAATCCTTCAACTAGGGTCTAAGAAAAGTAAGTAATTTCAGGCTGAGCCCTAAAACCCGGACCATTTGAGGTTTAGAGGAATATTTTGATGAAAAGTCATCATTGAAAAGAAGCATTTCTGCCTAAATGAAAAGATTTGCTATTTTTACCCACCAAATAAAAGAGATCCATGGGAAGAGCATTTGAGTTCAGAAAAGAACGAAAATTCAAAAGATGGGACAAAATGTCCAAGGTATTTACCCGATTGGGTAAAGAAATCGTGATGGCGGTCAAATCTGGAGGCCCAGATCCTGCTTCCAATCCAAGACTTCGGACCATCATGCAAAATGCCAAAGGTGCTCAAATGCCTAAGGATAGGATCGAAGCTGCAATCAAACGTGCCTCAAACAAAGATGAGAAAGACTTTGAAGAAATGGTGTACGAAGGCTATGGCCCCTTTGGGATCGCAGTCATTGTAGAGACCTCCACTGATAATATCAACCGAACTGTAGCCAATGTTCGAAGTTATTTTTCCAAAGCTGGTGGATCCCTTGGCACTTCAGGATCAGTAAGTTTTATGTTTGACCGCAAAGCAGTATTCAGATTTGCGAAAGGTGATTTTGATTTGGAAGAATTAGAATTCGAATTAATTGATTTCGGATTGGTGGATATCGACGAAAATGAAGGGGAAATCTTCGTTTACACCGAATTTGAAGATTTTGGAACCATGCAAAAAGCATTGGAAGAAAAAAATATAGAAATCATCAGTGCAGATTTTCAGCGTTTCCCAACTACCCTAACGGAATTGACCGAAGAGCAGGAGGAGATCATCCATAAAATGATCGAGAAAATGGAAGAGGATGATGATGTCAATCAAATATTTACCAACATGGCCTAGGCGCTAGCCAGGCCTTTTTCTATGATATTCCCAAAAAGACAAAATTTTCAGGCATCCGAAAAAGCATTAATCATTGTAGGAAGCAAAAATCCTGTCAAAATTTCCTGTACCGAATTAGCTTTTACAGAAGCCTTCAATCAAGGTTTTATTTTAAATGGAGTGAATGTCTCTTCTTTGGTATCTGATCAGCCAAGAGGAGATGAGGAAACTTTTTTAGGTGCAAAAAACAGGGCTTTAAATTCAAAATCAATCTTCCCTGAAGCAGATTATTGGGTGGGAATAGAAGGAGGAATTGCAGAAGACGCCTTAGGAATGAACGCCTTTGCTTGGGTCTATATCGAAAATAAATCTGGAAAAGCAGGCTACTCCAAAACCGGTATCTTTTACCTTCCAAAAGCAATTGCTGATTTGGTGAATTCCGGAATGGAATTGGGAGCTGCAGATGACCAGTTTTTTTCGAAAGAAAACTCCAAGCATTCCGGAGGGTCTGTTGGAATTTTAACTAACGGAGTTTTAAATCGGGAAGCATATTATCAACAAGCAATTATTTTAGCTTTGATTCCTTTTGTAAAGGAAAATTTGTATTAAGATGGCCATTTATGTAAAAAAAATTAATGAATAATAAATTATTAAAATAAAATTCTGAATTGTTTGTAAATTCTTAAATAATTATCTTCTTTAAGAAAAGATTAAAAGATAGCCTTGAAATTATAAATCTTACCTCAGTAATAGTTGCTTAAATCACCCTACCCTTAAGTAGCAGTAGACCTCCTTCCGGAGGTCTATTTTTTTAGGTTCACTAGAAAATTTTTCAAAGCTTGCCTCCAATCAGGATCAGCATCCCATTCAGGGCCTATATATAATTCATCTCTTACGAGAAGTTTGATATAGTATTTCACCACCGTTCGAGAATTAGTTTCGGAAGGTACTACTTCCAACCCCATGCTTTCCATGAGATCTGCCTCGCGCCCTTCTACTTTTACTAATAGGAATTGGACCCTATCTCTAACCAACTCTTCGTTCGTTTTAGCTTCTGTCAGCCACTCCACGGGATAAGGATATTCTTGCTTAAGGATTTCCTCAATTCCTGATTTTTGTGCGGCTTGCTCAGCTAGAATAGTTTCTTGGGATTTGCCATAATTATCATACTTGAAATAACTCAGCAGACCTGTTTGTGCAGATGCTCCTTCGATTGGAATCCCTAGTTTGAACACATCCAAATTGAGCGGATTCCGAGGGATAAACCTCTGCGTGAAAACTGCCTCTTGCGAACTTATAGATAAAAACTCAGGCACGTCAAGTACCAGTAGATTTTTAGATTTTTGTCCTTGCCCTATAGCGGCGAAATTCGCTCCAGCTTGACCATAATCATTACCAACGGCACCATAGAGATTTGTAGAAGTAATAATCGTTCCATCTCCGGAAAATTCCCCCGCATGTATACTGGTTTGTGATTTTTGCCTAGTTACCAGAATTATATTTTTGATAAGTCGAGTCTGGAATGCTTTAGCATAATCAGCTTGAATCTCCTCTGAAAGTGTGACTTGCTCCAACTCAAAATACGCTACCGGATCCGCTCCTGCCTCGACCAAACTAGTATGAACACTATCCGCCAATTGTTTCCAAGACATTGCTGGTCTGGCCCCAGGATCTGCAGATACTAAAACCACTGATTTACCGTCAAAAAAAGACTGCGGAATCGTCCCTTGTGCAAAGAGTGCTTTTGGCAAGAAGAAAGCGATTATCAATAGTAAACTCGTGAATTTCATCAATGGAAATCGTAGATTCGTTTTGGTAATTAATTTTACGAATATACATAACGCAAAATACTTCCTTAGATGGTATCACCAACCAAAGCAGTTTTAAGTTTTTTATTTGTATTTATCATCGGCTTTTCCTCGGGTCAATCGATCGATGAGCAAAAACTTCTTCAAACTATAGAATACCTCTCATCAGATAAACTTGAGGGAAGAAAAACCTTAAGCGAAGGAAATAAAGAAGCACAAGAATTTATACGTGAGGAATTTAGGTCTTTGAATCTAAGCACTCATTATGCTAAATATTTTCAGAAGTTCTCTTTTGAAAATCGGAGAGAGCGGCAAAAATATGAGGATGCCACGAATGTGGTAGCGTTTATCCCTGGCAAAGATTCCCGTAAAATTATAGTCATCACTGCTCACTATGATCATGTGGGAATCGGGCGTAAAAACTCTTCCGGAGACTCGATTTATAATGGAGCAGATGATAATGCATCAGGCACGGCTGCTTTATTAGCATTTGCCACCTATTTCAAAAAGAACCAACCTGAGCACCCGATTATTTTTGCTGCTTTGGATGGAGAGGAGATGGGCTTGCAAGGTGCAAAAGCCCTGCTGAATGACTTCCCTTTTCCCCTTGAGGATATTTTGGTAAATATCAATATGGACATGATCTCCCGAAACGAAAATGGAGAACTATATGCGTCTGGAACTTACCATAATCCTAATCTGAAACCTATTTTAGAAAACGCTTCTAAAGGATCAAACCCTGTTTTAAAGTTTGGACATGACGAACCAAATACTGGAAGGGATGATTGGACCCAATCATCAGACCATGGTCCTTTTTTCGATCAAAAGATCCCACATATTTATTTTGGAGTCGAAGATCACAAAGACTATCACAAGCCTAGCGATGAGTTTAAAAATATAGATCAGGCATTCTATGTCAATGCTACCAACTTGATTCTGAAATGTATTCTAGCTTTAGATGCCGAATTACCTAAAGAATAGCCCAAATATTTCTAATTGGGTATCATCTTGAGTACTTTAGTCAATTGTAGTTTTTAACCGGCAAAAACCTTTGGCTAAATCAGATTTCATTACTAAGCTTTTGATCTGGCGGCTCAGACACATGAGCAACCAGTCGTTTATCCTTATCCTTAGCGGGATTATTGGGATAATTTCTGGCTTAGCGGCTGTGATTTTGAAAGAATCTGTACATGCTATACAACACTTTCTCACGGAGGATTTTTATACAGAGTATGCCAATTTCCTTTATATTCTTTACCCAATTATCGGGATCACTGCAGCCTATATTGTAGGAAAATACATTTTTAAAGATGTGGGAGGCCATGGAATAGCTGATGTGCTATTTACGATTTCAAAGAAGCAGAGTATAATTCCTGCAGTAAAAACTTACAGCAGGGTATTCACCTCTGCGTTGACAGTTGGCTTTGGGGGGTCAGTTGGACTAGAGGCTCCCATGCTAGTAACAGGCTCAGCAATTGGCTCAAATGTAGGCTTGCTTGTTCATTTAAATGCCAAAAAAAGAACATTACTTATAGGTTGTGGAGCTGCAGGGGCAATTTCTGCCATCTTTGGTGCTCCAATTGGTGCGGTGATTTTTGCAATTGAGGTTATTTTGATGGAAATCAGCACAGCCTCATTTATACCTTTGTTGATAGCATCTGTGACAGGATCTCTGACTTCTATGGTGCTAATCGGAAATGACCCTGTTTTCACTTTTGATTTAGAAGGAACATTTACTGCAGGGCATATGCCTTATTATTTGCTTTTGGGAATTCTATGTGGTGTTATTTCACTTTATTTCAGCAGAGTGGTGCGGACCACTGAGCGTCTGATGGAAGGACTGGAAACCCAAGTATTAAGATTACTTTATGGAGGAGCTTTGCTAGGGTTCATGGTTTTTTTCTTTCCTCCGATTTATGGAGAGGGCTATGACACTCTAAATCTTTTGATCAACGGAAACTCAGATCAGCTCTTGGATAAAAGCCCCTTTTTCTCTTCCTCAGAAAATCCTTACTTGATCATTATTTTCCTATCATTAATTATTTTGGTTAAGCCTATTGCTTCTGCATTGACTTTGAGTGGAGGAGGAAGCGGGGGAATTTTTGCTCCTTCACTATATGTAGGAGGTATTGTGGGTTTTGTCTTCGCCTATTCAAAGAATCAGCTTGGTTTTCATATTCCTTTGCCTTTAGCCCACTTTACCTTGGTGGCTATGTGTGGTGTGATGGCAGGAGTGCAACATGCACCTTTGTCTGCGATATTTTTGATTGCTGAGATTACCGGTGGCTATGAGCTATTTGTACCTTTGATGTTTGTTTCGGCTATTTCTTACATCACCACTACCTATTTTGAAAAAGATAGTCTATATGTGATTCAATTGAAAGAAAAGGGCAGGCAGCTTCCTGAATCCAAGGATGAAGAATTGCTAGACTTAATCAGCATCACCAATGTAATCGAGCGAGATTTGCTTCCGGTTCATCCTGATTCCAAACTTGGTGACTTGATTGACTTAGTGAAAATATCCAAACGAAATATTTTCCCGGTGGTCGATGAATATGGGATTCTCCGAGGAATCATTACTCTAGATGATATCCGCGACATAATGTTTGATCGAGAAAAACAAGAAACCATTTCCATCAAGGAATTGATGCATAGTCCTCCAGAAATTCTATTGGCTACTGAAAATATGCAAAAAGCAATGGGTAAATTTGAGCTATCTGGAGCTTGGAATCTTCCTGTAATTGAAGATGGTAAATATTTAGGCTTTGTTTCAAAGTCAAGAATCTTTAATGCCTACCGGAAAAAACTCATCCGACAAAAGGAAGATTAATCGGTTTTAGAAGGAAATTTGGTCTGGGAAATTATCTACATTTTAAAACTCTTTTCATTGTTACTTTTTTGAAGTTAGCTTCCTTTATCCACAAAATCGACATTCAACCTTAGTGTTTATTTAACTGATTATTAGACACTTATTGTAGCCGTGAAGAAAAGTGTGGATAAATTATTGATTTTGTGGATAAAATTTTCTTGCTTTTTTTAATGTGCTTAATCTCGCTCTGAGAGGCGATTTTTCAATAATTTTTTCTTCATTTTGATTTATTAATTCTAGCCTAATTTCAATAGTTGTCAACTCTGAAATCAAAATAATATTTGGCTTTCTAATTTTTCATTTAAAAGAACTCCAAATCCTTTTTCAGAAATATCCTGACACAGTTTGAAAAAGTTGATGTCTAAGAATTATTCAATTTTAACACCAAAAATTAAAATTTGGGTTTATATCCCAAATCCTATTGCTGGGAGATTGTTCATTTGGCGAAGTATCCAAGCTTGTCTTCCTATGATATAAGGAGTAGGTTTGGTCGGGTTCCATCTTCGTGGATTTGGAAGAACTGCTGCGATCATGGCCGCTTGATTTCTGTTAAGTTTAGCTGCTGGCTTTTTATAATATGCCTGTGAGGCAGCCTCAATTCCATAGATTCCGTCTCCCATTTCGATTACATTGAGATATACCTCCATGATTCGTTCCTTGGACCAAATTAATTCCACCAATACCGTAAAATAGGCTTCAAGCCCCTTTCTGAGGTAGCTTCGACTTGGCCAAAGAAAAACATTTTTCACAGTCTGTTGGGTAATCGTACTTGCTCCCTTTACTCGCTTTCCCTTTTTATTATTCTCCCAAGCTTTCTCCATAGCCTCAAAATCAAATCCATTATGATCTAAGAATTTTTGATCTTCTGAAGCATAAACCGCTTGGGGAGCATTTTTCGAGATTTCTGAAAAAGGAACCCAATCTTTTTTAAGTCTAATCTCTTTCTTTTCGTCAAACGCTTGCTCAAACAATCGAATGACCATCAAAGGAGTAATGGGGACCGGCACAAAGCGGTATAGAATCGTGAAACCGATCGAGAGCAGAAAAAAATAAAGAGCCGATTTCCAAATCAATCGCCAAATCCATTTGAATAATTTCATTCCTAAAGGTTAGTTAGTCGCAAATGCCTGTACAAATTGATAGAAAAAAACAGCATTTTCATCCTTAAGCACAGAAATAAGATCACTTTCCATTTCTTCAATCTCCTTTGCGGTGATCAATCCTGCTTCAAGTAATCCTGGTGCACCACTTTTTAATAATATGGTCCAAAAATGTAACATCTTTTGAAGCTCATCAGGTTTGGACTGATCCAAATGAAAGCCACCATGGTGAATCTCAATGGATCCGAATCCTGCTTTTTTGAAAAGATTCCCTAATTGAGCTCCTACATCCGGATCTCCTCCCAAAGAGATTTGGAGCTGATTATAAGCTTCATAATATTTCCTTTGATTAGGGAGGTCTGGATATAAGTAGAAACTTGAATTAAAAACCTCCGTTGCCCAAATTTTTGCTCCTTTGGTTAAATATTTCTTTGCAGACTCGAGCACCCTGACTGGTTCTGGCATATGTTCCAATGCCCAGCAGATAAATAGGGAATCAAATTGCTCTTCCAGCTTTAAGTCTCTTGCATCCTGACAGTAAAAAGAAACTCGGTCTTCAGCAAAAGCAAGATTTTTTTTGGCTTGAGCAAGCTGTGCTTCCGAATAATCTACGCAAGTAATTCTCAATTCCGGCCAAAGTCTGAGTAGCTCCCTTGTCTGAGCCCCCACGCCTGATCCTATTTCCAACAGATTCGTGCAACCGGAGAAATCGATTCTAGAATAAATTTTCGGCGCCAGATAATTGCCTTGATCTAGGAGACGTTGCTGCTCTTCTGGGATAAATCCGTGTAAATATGCCTCTTCCATTCAGTTTTATTTTGACTAAAAATATTAAAAATAGCCTGATAAAAGAGTCTTTACTCTCCTCTATTTCTTTTTCAGGATAATCGGCTGAGAATATTTATCAGAAATACTTTCCATGATGAATTCTAAAAAGAATTATTAAGAATACCGTAAATCTTCACTTTTAAGGATTCGCTATCTTTTTTAATACTACTGGTGCTGTAAGCTTGGAAGCAACCGACTCCATGAAAAACTTCAAATCTCCATAGCTAGCTACCGGAATCAACGGTTTTCTTACTTCCAATCTAGCGGTGATTTTTAGCATGCCATCCACTTTAGTTGGGGCATAAGTGAAGGTAACATAGCCTCCTTTTATGCTTATTTGCTCCGCAAGTGGATAATCCTCTACTTCGTAGCCTTCCGGGATTATTACATTTGTATTGTATGTCTCATTGAAAGCAAACTGAAAATCTACTGGAAAAATCCGATAAGCAGCAGTGAACGGGTTTTTAGCAAAAGTGGAAAATCTCAGAGGGTTGAAAATTATCAAATCAAGATTTTCTGAATTAGGTAATACCGTTTCAAAATTAACAGTGACAAAATTCTTTTCTCTCAGGTTATTCTCAACAGTCACATTTTGAATTATCATTTCATCAGATTCATCCTTATCAAAGAATGATTCAAGAGATTCATTTCTTGACTGAAGTCTTTCAATTTGGTGAGCAGTTTGAAGGCCCAAATAGAAATTTTCACGAATAGAATTTTTTATGCTAAGTCCCTCGTTAGGATTATACTCCGTCTGAGCAAAATAAATCGTGTTTGAATTATGATTGATCATCACCGGAACAATCTTGCTTGTTTCTTTTTGCAGATGCAAACCTTCTTTGACATGCTTGTCCAGATCGACATATCCAAAAGGAGCCAGTCGGTCACTCAAATCCAAGTATTGATATTTGCCATCCAATTTTGCCAGTAAAAGAATCTCATCAAACTGGTTGAGGAAAGGAAAGTCCACCAAATCAGTCCGGCCGTAGCCTTTACTCCCAATCAGGACAGGGTCACATTCGATGCCTGCAGAGTTAAGGATTCCCATATAGGTCAGCATGAGTTCGGCTGGTGTTCCTTTTTTACTCTTCAGAAGCTGATTCATCACTTGTTCAGGATAGATCCAATCGTCTCCATCTATCACAAAATTATCTCTGAGGTAGTAATATACTTTTTGAGCTATCTCGGTTTGATTATTTCCGGTAAGCTCGATAGCTAGTGACTCTTTCTCCAAAGGATTAGATCGGTAGTATCCCTTTTCTCGATAATATCCTATCAATTCATCACCAAGAGCTGGCCAAGTTCCAAGCACATCTTCCCATTCAGAACCTTGAGCATATTTAGACAATTGGAATTCCACACGATCAAAATAGTCCCGATAGTTTTTCATATAGGGCTCTTCCTGAAAAGCATATAGGTTTCGAAGTGTCCAGCCATAAGTCCCATTACTTTCTGTTTTCTCACCTTTATTCAGCAGGTTTTCACCTTGGCTAAGCATCCTATATTGAAGACCTGCGGTCATAGTAATCTGATAATGTGAATACAGGGTAGGAATATTATTCTGGAAAGTCCAGCCATCAATGAACGTGATTGACTTATCTGTTTCTTTATAAGTATACTCTAATATAGAACCCACCTGCACCTTGGGAAAAGTAATCCGCATCTCTCGGTACCCATTATCCAGGCTAACGTCAAAGATTGACTCCTTGGGAACTTCAGTGACCTCTGCTTTTCCATCTACATAGTTAATAGTTTGAGCTTTGATACCACTGATTTCTTCGATTCGCTTTTCTCCTGAATAATAACGGATCCGAAGATCTGCGTATGACTTCCCCTCTTCAGCCAGAATTTTCATTCTTCCGAAATGCGTAGTCTCGAAGACATTTCCAAAAAATCTGGACTCTCCATTTTTGAGCAAAAAAACTGCATTTGCGTCTGGCTCGTAAGAGACACTTATTAAATCAATCTCATTAGAATTGGCTTTACCAAACTTTGGTGTTTGGCCAAGGGCCGCAAATGAAATAATACTTAAGAAACAAAGGATAATCCGCTTATTCATTATAACTGCTGGTAGTGGGTTTAGTAAAGAAATAGGTCTTGGAAGTAACTGAATTGATCTTTTTCAGCAGTTCACTCTTGACTTCTTCGTCGGTATTTTCAGGAATCTGAATAGCAATAGTTCTGGATATTTTTAATGTTTTTCCATCAAGCGAGTGTTTCACACTTATGGTTCCAAAATCATCTTGGTAGTTCAAATCATCCAGCAAATCATCCGATTTGAAAACCTCAGGCAGCTCTATCAAATATTCATCATCTTGGTACAGACTATTATTGGTAAGCTGATCTTCTGAGATTTTTTTGATAAAAGACTTAAGGATAACTCGCTTTGCAGTCGTTTGGACAAATTTCTGCACAATTCCATCATACCTTAACTCCGCCATGGGCAGAGAGTCCAATCGATCTGTTTCCAAAGAATAATTCTGAATGATCAACCCTGAGACTGGAGAATTCTGATTGAAATAGTCCCGCTGTTGGCGCGTATCAAGTGCAGATTTAATACTCAGCATTTTCTCGGCAATATTTCCTTCCATTTTAACCTTCGAACTGAGTTCAGCATTTCCCTGTGCGTCAATTTTGAATTCGTAAAACCCAGATATCCGATTCCATTCAGGATTATTATACATCGGGGTTTTGGTCAAATATCCCCCGGTGGGAGTCGTGACCAGTACATGTCGGTTTTTGGTGAAATCTCCCAAATAGCCTGCAGGAAGTAATGAAGAAGTACATTCAAGCCATACCGGATTTGGAGAATTCGGCATTGGGACTTGAAGAATCACATGATTAAACTGCTGAGAAGGTAGGTCAATGACAATATCTTCAGCATCCACTCCTGCACGGACTAGCGCTGGATAAGAGCTGATTCCAACAGCTTCAAGCATAGCTTTCATTAAATTTGTCAGGCCCTTACAGTCACCATACGAAGAGCTGATCACCTCTTTGGCAGTCATAGTCTGCCAACCTCCAATTCCTAGTTGTATACTTACATACCGGAAGTTTTTTTGCAGGTAGTCATATAAGATTTTTGTCTTTTCGTAGGGATCATCGGTGTGCGCCACCATCTGAATCACTTTTGATTCAAAATCTGACGGCAAAGCTCCCCTTCCCTTATTGAGTTCATATTGCCAAGCTGCAAGACCGGACCAATCATCCATTTTTCCCACATAGTTTTCCAGGGCGAAAGAGACTGGGGCCAAGAGAACTCGATGATCAAGCTTATTATCAAAATCCGGGGCTTGCACTGGCAGATCCTTTTCTTTCCAAATGATAACTCTTTCATCTCCGGATTGAAATTCCTCTTTGGTCCCCAAGAGATTCAATTCTTTGTATCGAATTCCCAAATGCTCGGGATAAACCACAGTTAAACTTGATTCCTTAAGTTTTTGATTAGCTCTAGAAACAGGAATCCAAGTAGGTATGAAAAAATTAGACTTAGATTTTGTGACTGTTTTGATTGTTACCTCAATTGGAAATTTGGCAGTTTTAAGCTCATAATATTTTCTTCGATCATCATCAAATATGGATGAATAGGAATAAACAGCGGCATCCTCCATATCTCGAAGCTTTGCTTTTTCCAACGTTTTTTTGGTCGCAGGATCAATTACTTCCAGTTCAAATGATTCTATTTGGTTCAGCTTGTCATAAAATAGGGAGGTCCTTGCATGCGCTAGTCCTTCTGATGAATGTATTATCAGTTTTCGCTCAACCTGATGAATAACCTCAAAAGAAGCTGTAATATTAATCCATTGGTTTTCATACAGATCTGAATACACTGGTAGTTCTTTTACTACAGGTAGACTATCAATTGGGCTATAAGAAAATAGGAATAGGGTAACCCCAATCGATAGCAAATTCATTTTCAAGGTATTGGTCTAGATTCGAAAATTAAACGAAAGATTTGAAAAACTAAGAGGGTGGGTTAAAATTATTTTTGCCTTTCTTAAATTGTAATTTGGTGTAAGAAATTTGAATCCTATTACTAATTTTTTGACTTGTAAATTCGAAATAATCTTGCCTAATTTGGTTTTTTACCAAATAAAATATTAGATGCCGCCAGTTATCATAGGAAGCTTTTCCGATTTCGAAAAATTCAATGGCCAGGAACTAGGAGCCTCAGATTATTTCCAAATTACCCAATCACAAATCAATCTCTTTGCAGAAGCCACTCACGATCACCAGTGGATTCACACTGACCCGGAGCGCGCTAAAGCAGAAGGTGCTTTTGGAAATACTATTGCGCATGGATATTTGACATTAAGTATCGTGCCTTTCCTCTGGGAGCAAATTGTGGATGTCCGAAATCTGAAAATGATGATCAACTACGGCATCGAATCTCTTCGGTTCGCAAATCCGGTATTGGTAGATAGTGAGGTTCGATTGGTTGCCAAACTCAAGTCTATAGTAAATCTCCGAGGAACCGTAAAAGCAGAAGTTGAAGTCAAACTCGAAATTAAGGGTGAAAAGAAACCAGCCTTCTCTGGTGTGCTGATTTTTCTTTACCACTTCAATTCATAAAAATGCAACTAGAATAAGAAAGGCGAAGTGTTCACTTCGCCTTTCTTTTTTCCTGATATTCTGGTTTAGTTTAATCGATTTCGCTCTTCTGTACTTCCAGAGTTGCTATTTACCCGGAAGCTATCACCTTTTGCGAAGCGGTATCGTAGTGTAAATCGAATTCCCTGATTACTTCGGTATTGTCTGAATGAAGTATCGATATCAGCAAAGTCAACCTTAGCTTTGATTACTTGGGTTCGGAAAAGATCAGTTCCATTCACTGCAATGGTTAACTTATCTTTCATGATGGTTTTGGTCACTCCCGCATCCACCCAGCCGAAGCCTTCGATTGAACCTTGTCCCCAGATTTGCGGTCCAAGATACATTCCCATTAATTCTACTTTGAACCCTTTAGGCAAAGTGAAATTATGCTGGGATCTCACCATAAAAGAAGTCTGAGCATTATCCAGGTAATCATCTCCAATCTGAGACTTGAATCGGTTGTAATTTACCTGAACCATATTTGAGGTTCCCCACCATTCTTTAATCTGTACAGGTACGATCGCCCGGAAATTTGCATTCCTTGTTTTGTCAAAATTATCCGTAAATGTGGTCGTGGTACGGTCTTCCTGATCTTGAATGAAGACTTGCATAAATGCATCCTGAGTCTCCGAATAGCCGACTGTGAATTGATACATTCCTTTTACCACATGATTCATTTCAAAGTTGTTTGAATACTGCGGCTTCAGATTTGGGTTACCACGCTCAGAAGTCAAAGGGTCTATGTAATAGACAAATGGATTTAGCAATCTGTAATTTGGCCTGGTGATCCGCCGATTTGCAGTGTATACAATCTGGTAGTTTTCACTGACTTGATGCTGAATAAATGCACTTGGAAAGAGATTGAAATAATTTTGCGTATTCAGCTGATTTAGTGTCACAGAATTTCCTTCTATATCAGAGTATTCGCCTCTTAGGCCTGCCTGAAATGAAACTTTCTCCGAAAACTTTCCTTTATACGAAGCATAGGCAGCAAGAACATTTTCATGGTAGATAAATTGATTGCTGCTTGGATCCGGCTCAAAAGGCCCATCTTCATTTGACCTGCTGAGGTCTAGATTATTATCTGATTTCACCCAAGATCCTTTCAATCCTGTTTCAAAAGTGCTTCCATTTTTCAAAGGTTTTACAAAGTCCACTTTGGCAGTGAATATATTGTAGTACATATCATTCAGTGTCAAAATTCGATCTTGGATTCCCCCATTCTGGTCTTGACCCATCCAAGTTAAATTGGTCAAAAGTGACTCGCTATCGGAATTCATTCGCGTAAAATCAACATCGGAAGTAATCTTTGTACCCAAAGTATCCAGCTTTCCTTCATAATGGATATTTCCAAAAATCCGGTCGCTATGACCATTGGCATTATTATCTGAATCCAAATAGCTGTTTTCAGTCATTGCTGGACTCGTGATTTCCGTGGATGATCTATTCGTGTTAAGATCATTGGAATTTGATACTTGCACATTCAAACCCAAGTTGTGATTTTCATTGATTTCATAATTCGCCGCTCCGCTGAAAAACAGGTTCTTGTCTCTTTGCTTGATTCTTGATTCCTGGCTGAAATTGGATATGCCTTCAGGAAGAGTAAAATTTCGCTCGATTTCCAAATCGTTGTAGATCGCGTATTCATTATAGTTCAGATTGGCATTTGTAGTCCACTTTCCCTGTTTTACGTTGAGTGCTATTCCTCCGATCGGAGCCCATAGGCCATTGTACTGTCCTCCAGCTTGGATGTTCCCAAAAACTCCATCCACCGAATTCTTTTTCAAAATAATATTAATCACTCCTGCAGAACCCTCCGCATCAAATCGGGCTGAGGGATTGTTGATCACTTCCAGGCTTTTGATATTATCAGCTGGCATCGCTCTAAGGAAATTGGCAAGATCTGTGGCGCTCATGTAGGTTTGACGATCATTGATCATCACCACTACTCCAGAACGCCCATTAAGATTGATAATTCCATCCTGATCTACATAGATTCCAGGAGATCTACCGATCACATCGAGGACATTTGATCCTTCTGCCATTACGGTACCCTCCACATTCACGATAGTTTTATCAGGTTCTATGATGATTTCAGGCCTTGTGGATTGAACAGTCACCTCGCTCAGACCTGTCATTTCATCCTCGATAGAGATAGTTCCCATTTCTTTGATCAAGCCAGAGACCAATTCAAATGAATCAGACTCAAATGACTTAAAGCCAATCGAAGAAATTACAAGTTTGACGTTTCCGGTTTTTATAGTTTCGATTAGAAACTCCCCCGCTTCGTTGGAGACGGTTCCATCTACTAATCCCCCTGCACTTACATTGATCAAGGCAATATTAGCAAAGGGAACGGCTACCCCTTTTTGATCTAATACTTTTCCGGAGATTTTACTTACTTCTTTTGCAGCTAGAGTGCTTATCCCTAGCATGTAGATTAAGAAGGTGAAAAAAATAATGTTGGTAGTTTTCATTTTAATGCTGGTTGGTTTTGTTTTCAGTCCAACCAATGAAAAGAAAATGCCAAGGAATAAAATCTGCTCAAAATCACCAAAAACGAGGTTTTATTAATTCTTTGAAAAAAAACTGTCCCGATAGCGTACACTTTTTGCGTTCGGTTTTAAAACAAAAAATCCCCAGACCTTTCGGAATGGGGATCTTATCAGTAATGATTAAGTATTACTTCGCTGCTGCGTAGTTTTTACTCACCTCATCCCAATTAACAATATTCCAGAATGAAGCAATGTAATCTGGGCGTCTATTTTGGTAATGAAGGTAGTATGCATGCTCCCATACGTCTAATCCCATGATTGGAGTACCAGGGCACTCAGCAATGTCCATAAGAGGATTATCTTGATTTGGAGAAGAACATACACAAAGTTCTTTTTTAGTATCTACACAAAGCCAAGCCCATCCAGAACCAAATCTGGTTGCAGCAGCTTTGTTAAAAGTCTCTTTGAAAGCATCAAATGATCCGAATTTTGCATCAATAGCTGCTGCTAACTCTCCAGTGGGAGCTCCTCCTCCATTTGGAGATAGAATAGTCCAGAATAGGCTGTGATTGTAATGTCCACCACCGTTATTTCTTACTGCGGTATTTGAACCTGCAACTTTTAAAAGTTCGATAAGGGATTTTCCTTCGAGATCAGTTCCCGCAATAGCATTATTCAAATTGGTCACATAACCATTATGATGCTTGCCATGGTGGATCTCCATTGTTCTAGTATCAATATTTGGTTCTAATGCATTTGTTGCATAAGGAAGAGCTGGTAATTCAAAAGCCATTTTCTTAAAATTTAAAGGTTATACAATGAGTTAAAATGATTCAAATAATCTGTTTCAAAACCCCCTTCGCATTAAAAAGGTTCTGTAAGAAAGAAATTCCTTTTATTCTCTAAGCTTTTTAAAAAAATTATTCAACAGCAACTCCGCTTCTTGAGCAAGGGTTCCGGCAAATATTTTAGTCTTTGGATGTAAGATTGAAGGCTCAGCTTTCATGCATCCTCTTTTCGGATCGGATGTAGCATAGTGGATTTCTCCAATTTGGGACCAAAACAATGCTCCTCCACACATCATACAGGGTTCCAAAGTGACATAAAGCTTGCAATCAATCAGATATTTAGCTCCCAGGAAATTTGCAGCCGAAGTAATAGCAATCATTTCTGCATGCGCAGTTACATCATTCAATCGCTCTGTCTGATTATAGCCTTTGGCGATAATTCGATTTTTGGATACAATCACTGCACCTACGGGGATTTCGCCCTCATCAAAAGCATACTGAGCCTGCTTTAAGGCCTCATTCATGAAATATTCATGGCTGAAAAGCTCCAATGATTAAAAATTTAGCATTTCGATAATCTCATTTCTCACGCCTTCATTGATCACTACTGCTAGGATCAAAGACACCAAAAGACCTATAAATGCTTTTACCACATCATTCTTAGCTAGTCGATACGCTCGAGTCACCAATTCTTTTCGCTTTTTCTCTTTCCCAACTTTCCCTAATGCAATCGCCAACTCTCTACCTCCAAGCAATCCAATAAAGACCCAGGTAGTACTCATTGGTACATTGCTGTAGATCTTGAAATAAAACAAAATAATAGCGTAGACAAAGTCCACAATAGTAGCTGCTCGTACGTCCGTTACATTGGATTTCTCATTGACAATCCCCTGGATTTTATCTCCTTTCACATAAAAGAGGAAACCAATCCCAACAAATACAAAACCTGCATAGACAATGAATTCCACCACGGACAATTGCCTAGGGAGAAATACTGCAATGTTAGCGGCATCCTGCATGATCCAAACTGCCCAGAGTGTACCAGAAGTGATCCATTGGAGGACTGTCCAATAAGGCTTAGCCTCACCTTTGAGGTAATCTTTCACCAAGCGCTCGATCGCATACCAGACGATAATGGCTACAAAAAAAGCTAGGAGGTACCCCAAAAAGCTTTTCTTCATTACCTCTAAGATTGTCCCAGCTTTATAGGTGAATACATTCAAAAGCAGGAAAGTCGTCGATACAGGCATTCTAAGCCTGGTCATAATCAATAACACAATCGGAGCTGCAAGCTGAAGAAATACAAAACTCTCCGGTGCTTTCTCCAATCCGGGAACGCTAAGACGCTGATAACTCACATCTCCATTAAAGGCAAACCAGCTGTAAGTCACTGTCCCAACGAAGATCAAACCCATAAATAACCAAAGCCAGTACCATTTCCTGTTTTGATTAGATGCGATGAAAGTACCAATCGTTTGAATACTGTCATTAGCAATGGCAGAATAGGCTGCTAAAGCAAACCCAAACCACATGGCAGCATAGGTATAGGATGTAATGAGGCCAGCGATGGATACCAGAATACAAATCACTATCAGGAATGGCTTTTCCTTCTTAGTGAAATCAAAAAGTGAATAAGCACTTTTGGAGAGCTTATCTTGATTAATGTTTTGGTCTATTGTTTTTTTGGCCATTGGGTGGCTATTGTTCGGTGGTCAAAATTAAAGAAGATAATCTGGCCTGCCATATTAACAAATTGTTAAGGAACCGCAATTTCAGACTAAATGGTTTGTGTAATCTTGTTTTCCGCAAAAAAATTTCAACTTTTGCTCAATGTTTTAGTGAAAATTTGGGTTTTCCTTCTAGTTTTTATCAAAAGAGTAAATAAACTCTGAAAATTACCCTTAACCGAAAACAAAAATATATTTATTCCAACGCATGGAAACCATCGAATTGCAAAAGAAAAAGCAAAGTAAGATCAAAAGCTATCTCATTATGCTTTTGGCTTTGCTCCTTTTCATTTTTGCAATCGACCTACTCACAGTAGCCATGAGTCAGCTGAATAATGATGTAGCTGAAAACATTTTATCTGCAACTAGGAATCCCTTCGTCAGTCTATTTATCGGTCTGCTGATGACTGCACTGATCCAAAGCAGCTCTACAGTGACAGCAAGTATAGTAGCAGTAGTGGCAGCCGGAAACCTAACACTGGAACAAGCAGTCCCTATGGTCATGGGTGCCAATATAGGTACTACACTGACCTCTACTTTGGTATCACTTTCCTACATCATGAACCGAAAACAGTTCAAGAGGGCGCTTTCGGCGGGAATTTTACACGATATATTCAACATTTTCACAGTTCTCATTTTATTACCACTGGAGATATCTTTTGGATTTCTGTCCAAAATGGCCTTATCTATAGCTCATATTTTTGCTCCCGATGAAAACTATATGGGTCCGATAGTATACAATAAGGTATTTACAAGACCCTTGACCGAATGGATTACTGAGACGATCAATATTCCATTTCTCACCATGCTGCTTGCCATATTCATGGTATTCGGGGCGATCAAATTACTTTCTACCTCCGTCTATCGAGCATTTGTGGTGGATTCCTTCAAGGAGATCAACAATTTCATTTTCAAAAATCCATATTTGGCATTTATCTATGGTACTTTTTTTACTGCTGCCGTACAATCAAGCACTGTGACCACATCTTTGGTTGTGCCACTGGTTGCCAATAAAAAAGTTTCGCTTCCAAAATCATTTCCTTTTATCATCGGTGCGAATATCGGAACTACGATCACTGCGGCCATTGCGGCTATCTACAAAACTGAAGCAGCAATCGCTTTAGCATTGGTACATTTTCTTTTCAATGTTTTTGGAGCAATGATCTTTTTACCCTTTCCTGTGATTAGAAGGATTCCGGTTAGACTAGCTTCTTGGATGGGCAAAAAGTCTGTAGAAAGCAGATTTATAGGCTTTGCTTACATCTTGCTCACCTTTTTTATCATTCCTTTTTTGCTAATCTATTTAAGCAAAGATTAATGTCGATTAGGACTCATCATCTGATTGGACAAAGTCAGTCAAGTACATAAACTCCAAGGTCAAATCCCCATCTCTTGCAATAGTTGCACGCTCAAGAATAGGCGCATTCTCCTCAAGTAATGCAGGAATGACCCACTTAGTCAATTGCTCTCCAAACTCCCTGCTTGCTTCTCTGGGAAGTTCACATGGCAAATTATCGATCGCCATCACAGAAATACTAGTCTGGCTTCCAAAAGCAGGCAAGGCCTCATGAGAATCTCGATCTACATCAAAAACGGGGTCAGTGATCGTGGAAGACTTGATGGTTGTAGGCACAGATCCATTGATGTCACAGGAGATATCTGCAATGACTGAAATTTGAAAATCATCACTTGCGATTTCATCAAGTTCAAAAAGTCTTGGTGCGGCTGGATCCCAATAGGCAGCAGAAATCAAAATCTCAGCTACTTCAGTGAATTTTTGAAAGTGACTTTCGTATCGCTCCGGATATTTATGAAATTCAGCCCGATCATAGCCACCATCTGATTTCCTTCTGTAATAATCCTCAGATTTCAACATTACAAATACCGGTTCTTCATAATAATGGAACAAGAACTCTTCTTTAGAAATCTGCTTGATATTCAGTTTTTGTAAAATCTCCAAAACTCCTTTTGCAACCCTTCCAGTACCGGTCACCGCGATCTTTATAGGAGGCAATTGTACTTTGGTAAGCTCGGCGTGAAGCTCTTGGAGATCAAAACAGTCCTTGGCTCGTTTCAGATCAAAGAGTGCTGTCTTCTGTCCGTAGGTCCAGAAGGCATTATATGCGCCCACGATTCCTGCCCATCTTCCAAAAGCAACCACACGATTGCCTTCTTCATCTTTCAATACTTCATAATCCAGCAATCGGATATTCTTTTCAAGGATAGCTTTTAATAGCTTTCTATTGTAAGGCTGCTTTTTCATCGTATGAGAAAAGAAAAAATAGGTTTTCTCTGGAATCAACTGATCGATTTTCACCTCTTTCACGCCAAACAATACGTCACATGAAGAAATGTCATCGACTACTTCTATTCCCGCATCAAGATATTCTTGGTCAGTAATTACACGGACATCACTCGATTCCACCTGAATACTTATTTTACCGGCATAATCCCTCTGGATTACTTGAAGCTGGCTAGGGGTAAATGGAACTCGTTTGTCTGGAGGGTTTTTTCCTTCGCGGATTATTCCGATTTTCATAGGTTATTTACACTGGGTAATCAATCATTTAGATGGAATATGTACTTCTCACTCTTTCTTGGACTATATTTTACACACTTCACTCCTTATTGGCAAGTTCGAAGTTAAAAAGAATTTTGCGTGTAAAAATTGGTTCCGGCTTTAAATGGTACCGTCTTTTTTATTCTGCTTTCTCGCTAGTCTTAATTATAGGCATAATGTTCCAATCGGCTTTGATCCCAAAAATGATCTGGATATCAAAAGGTTCGTTTACAATGTACTTGGGATATTTATTTGCCGCTTTCGGAACGATCATTCTAGTAAAATCTGCAAAAAAGATAGCACTCTCAAATTTTATAGGTTTCAATACTTCGGAACAAAAGCCTGAAAAATTGGTAATCTCGGGTATTTATTCAAAAATAAGACACCCTCTTTATGCAGGCCTCATATTGGTGTTTTTAGGTTATCTCTTCTTTTCTGGAAGCGTGACGGCAGCAGTCCATTTGGCCTGCTTGTTAGCCTACTTGCCTTTTGGAATTTATTTTGAAGAAAAAAATCTTATTGATCTATTCGGAGATCAATACAGAGACTATCGATCTAAGGTGCCAGCTATTTTGCCTTGGATATAAAAAAAGAGGGCCTTAGCCCTCTTCATTAATCTATTCCTTTGAAATCGACATCGAATATCAAAATTGAATTCGCTGGGATTCTGCTATTATTTGTTGAATTACGATAACCGTATGGGGATGGAATAACCAGCCTTGCTTTGGAGCCAGGACGCAACCTGCCAAAACCGATATCCCAACCAGTAATAACGCCTCCGGAACTTTTTACAAAACTAAAAGTGACATAGTTTCTGCCCTCTACGAAGATTCCATTCTCAACGGCTATTTGCTCGATGCTGGTATCAAAGACAGAACCATCGCTCATCAATGAACCTATGTAATCAGTGTAAACTACATTTCCACTAGTTGGACGAGTACCGTTTCCTTCCTCCTGCACGATGATGATTACACCGCTTGGATCATGGATTCGGTAAAGACTATCTATGCGTGCTGTATCGAGGTATGCATCAATTTTTTCACGATCTATAGCAAGATTAGCGTCTGAATCATAGACTGGTCCTGTAGCAAAAGGATTGGTCGGCTCGCAACTGCTTATTGCTACCAATAGCACTAATCCAACTAAAATACCTAATTGTCTATTCATCATTGCTGTGGTCCTGCTTTTACTTCAATTAAATCCACTTCAAAGATTAGCGGTGCGTTTTGCGGAATACCCTGCGGAGGATTATTACCATAGGCATACTCTGAAGGAATCAGAATCGTTGCTTTATCTCCTAGTTCCAACTGAAGTAATCCATACTCGAATCCAGATATTACAACTTGTGGAGAACTATTAGAACTAGTTCGGAATCTCAAGGGTACATATCGTCGCTGAGAACTGAAAATGTTATTTTGTACCGCTACCGCTTCTATTGAGGTATCAAAAATTACATCATTTACTAGAAGTCTTCCGATATAATCGGTACTGATGGTATCTCCTCTAGCAACTGTAACTCCGCTATTTGAAAGCTCTTGCCAGATTACCCTGATACCAAGGACAGGATCGTTGAATTCCTTCACATTGACCAAATTACTGGTTGCAACATATTCATCGATGGCCTTAAGATCTTTTTCAAATATCGCCTCAATTGTATTTTCTTGATCGATACAGGAAATAAATCCGATCGAAGCGAAAACAATAACAAGGAGTCCGACTAATTTAATTTTCATGGTAATCTTTTAGAGTAGGGTTTACTTTTATTTTTGAACGTCAGTGACCTCTACGTCAAAAATCAAAGGAGAGTTGGCTGGAATCATTGCTCCTGCACCAGATTCTCCATACGCCAAAGGAGAAGGGATTAGAAATTTTGCTTTTGACCCTTTTTTCAAAAGAAGCAATCCTTCATCCCAACCTGGAATAACTTGACCCATTCCTACGTTTACTGGAAGTGGAGAATATTCTCTTCCTTCATTAAAGACATTATTTGCTTTGGCAATTTCTGGATAAGAAGTATCGAAGAGTGTTCCATCTAACAGATATCCAGCATAATTTACATACATAGTTGTTCCTGGAGTGACTACATCACCTGATCCTTCCTGCTCAATTACATAATAGAGTCCATTTTCTGTTTTTTGAACATTCAGACCTTTCTCCTTTGCATAGGCTTCGATAGTACTTGCCTCAGCTGCCAATTGAGCCACTGCTCTTTCAGCTCTTTTAGAGTCTTCTCCTGCCATTACTTTTTCAAAATATGCCTGAATGCCAGCTTCGTCCATTTCTTCAAAAGCTCCTAAATTCACTTTTACCGTTTCGTCTTCCTTTAAGAAAGGAGGCACGTTAGCACCGAAAATAGTTTTAGCTGTAGATTGGAAAACTATACTATCACCTTTCTTCAAA
This sequence comes from Algoriphagus marinus, assembly GCF_001936475.1. Lineage (GTDB taxonomy): Bacteria > Bacteroidota > Bacteroidia > Cytophagales > Cyclobacteriaceae > Algoriphagus > Algoriphagus marinus. Next base: position 161,593 of record NZ_MSPQ01000001.1, read on the forward strand.
TTCAAGAAAATCTCATCCATTCCATTATTGGTTGGAAGAGAGTCATTTGCCTGCAGATACCCTGGCATAGGTTGGTCAGCAGTTGAGTAAATCACTGAATCAGAACCATTGGTGATCTGAAGGTTGTAAAGCAAAAAGTTTCCATTTGTTGCTTTTGTAGAACCTTCTTTGATATAAGTGTATTCTATTCCGTCTTTCTCAGTCACTTTTGTTTTCTGACAAGAAGACATTGTAGTTGCTCCCATCAAGAGAACAGCTAGTGCCAAAAGGCTTTTTGATTTTTTCATAAAGTTTATGTGAATTTTCAAGGTAAAACTAGGGAGATTTTTTAGGCTGTAAGAGTCACTTCGGCAAATAATTCGGATTGATGTTTGTCCACCAAGGACTCAAATAATTCAACTGTCTCTTTCAAGCCTAGAGAAGATTTTCCTCCGGCAGCATTTTTATGCCCTCCGCCGTTAAAATAAGCTGCCGCAAATTTGTTTACTGCCACTTCTGTACTTGATCTAAAGGAAATCTTGATACCATCCTCGCGCTCTGAAAATAGTGCGGCAAGTTTAATGCCCTCCAAAGATAAGGCATAATTGACCAATCCTTCGGTGTCACCAGTTCGGCTTTGATATTTTTTAAGATCTTTTTTACTAATTGTAAAATAGGCAAGATGCAAATCCTCCCGGATCACCAATCTCCTCGAGATTGCAAAACCGATAAATTTCAGTCGATTAACCGAATTAGAATCATAGATCCAGTTGGCTATCTGTGAGGTATCTGCTCCTAAATCCAATAATTCAGCTACAACGAGGTGAACGTTTTTGGTTGTGTTTGGATGACGAAATCCTCCCGTATCAGTCATGATGCCTGCGTAGAGGCATTCCGCAATATCTTTGTCTATCAGAGATTTGTCTCCTAGATCCACGATTAACTCATAGACGAGCTCACAGGTAGCTGCAGCTTTTGTGCTCCAAAGCCTGTAATCTGCAAAATCCTCCGGATCCTGATGGTGATCAATATTTACTACATAAGCATCAGAATCTCTAATCAACTCACCAAGTTCATTCACCCGATGCAGCACAGAAAAATCAAGGCAAAAGATCACTTCTGCTTCTTCTAGCTTTTTCTTGGCTTGATTGACATCATTCGGATTGCTGAAATCAAGAACATCTTCATTCCCTTTCATCCAATTGAGAAAACTCGGATAATCGGATGGAGTCACCACTGTCACATCATGACCTTTCTTGATCAGGTAATTAGCAAGACCAAGCGAGGAGCCTAATGCATCAGCATCTGGCTTGACATGGGTAGTGATAAATATTTTTTTTGGGGAGGATATCTCTTTTGCAAATGAGGCTAAAGCTTCCTTCATAGATATTTAGCGGCACTTTGGCTTTAGTGTGGTGCAAAGGTCAATATTTTTTTGGCAATTCCAAAGCAGTGCATTTCCCTGAAAATTAAGTCGCTAAAGTATAAATCAAGAAGTTTTTTCGGAGATTGGCGCGAAAAGCTATACTTTTGCAGCCGATTTAAACCAATTAAAATATAAAAACCCATGGCAACAAACAGAACATTTACCATGATTAAGCCGGACGCTTTCAAAGCGGGCAACTCAGGTGCCATTTTGAAAATGATCGAGGAGGCTGGATTTAAAATCGTAGCCATGAAAGCTACCCAATTGACTCCTGCACTTGCTGGTAAATTCTACGAGGTACATCAGGAAAGACCATTCTACAAGGATCTATGTGCATATATGTCTTCTGGACCTATCATCGCTGCTATCTTAGAAAAAGAGAATGCAGTGGAAGACTTCAGAACTTTGATCGGAGCTACCAACCCTGCAAATGCTGCTGAAGGAACGATCAGAAAGATTTTTGCTACCTCAATCGAAGCAAACGCAGTTCACGGATCAGACTCTGACGAAAACGCTGCCATTGAAGGTGCTTTCTATTTCTCAGAAACAGAGCGAGTAGGTTAATTCTAACTGAAACTAATTTAAAAAAGCACTCTTTCCAGAGTGCTTTTTTTGATTTTGGTCAAAGTGAAAGGATAGTTTTATCCCCCAATCGCAATCATGCTTCGATTCTGACTATGTAGTTCGGGATCAGAAAGCTTTTCCATATTATCCATTCCTGCACGAACAGCTTTCTTATGGTAAATTGAATCCAAAATCAACTCCTCCACATCACCATCCGCTCGCATCACTTTCAAAAGATCGGTTTCCCGATTTGAAAAAAGACAATTTTTTATTCGACCATTTGCAGTAAGTCGAATCCGATTACAAGTCCCGCAAAAAGGATTGGTCACTGAACTTATAATCCCAAATTCCCCCTGAAAGCCCTCAATCTTGAACTTCCGTGCGGTAAGGTTTTTTTCATCAGGAAGTGAAATCAGATTGGCTTTGCCAAATTCTCCTTCGACTTGAGTCAAGATCTCTGCTTCAGACACCAGTTTGGACTTATTCCACTTGTTGCCATCAAATGGCATAAACTCAATAAATCTTACGGAAATCGGCAAGTCTTTCGTCAGCCGGATGAAGTCTATGATCTCATCGTCATTTTCGCCTTTCATCAAAACACAATTGATTTTGAGTTGAAATTGCTCCTCAATGGCTAAATGAAAGTTTTCCATTGTTTTCTGAAAACCAGTTCGTCGAGTCATTTCCAGAAATCTACTTTCTTTCAAGGTATCTAAGCTAAAATTCAGGTGCTTAATCCCAAGATCTTGCAAAAGCACAATATTTCGATCGAGCAGCATGCCGTTTGTAGTAATGGAAATCTCAACCGGAAAAGCAGCCAATAGCCTCGCGATGTCGGCAAAGTCCTTTCGCAGGAACGGCTCTCCTCCAGTCAATCGAATTTTCTTTACCCCGAAACCCACAAAAATCTCTGCAAACTTACCAATCTCCTCAGCTGTCATCAAGGATTTGGCAGGGCTAAGTGGAATACCATGCTCCGGCATGCAATAGGTGCAACGAAGATTGCACTTTTCAATCAAAGAAATCCGCAGGTAATCGTGCTTCCTTCCAAATTGATCGATCAGAGTTTTGTTTTGCTCAGTCATTTGCAGCGTGGGTGGTTCCCTTTAAAACTTTAAATACATGAAGCAAATGTGGGAAAACAGCGTCCATGGATTCCGATGCTCCTTTGGTAGAGCCTGGTAAAGCCAAAATCAGGCAATTCCCGATCGTGCCGACTACCGATCTTGAAAGCATGGCATAAGGCATGATTTGCTGTCCGTAGCTTCGAATTGCTTCCTCAATTCCAGGAATGCGCCGCTCCAATATTGGCTCCAAAGCCTCCGGAGTCACATCTCTTGGAGAAAGGCCCGTCCCTCCTGTAAAAATCAACAGCTGAACCTGATCGCAAAGATCCAGTGCAGTGGCTCTGATTTTGGCGATTTCATCGGGAACGACCGCATAGTTTTTCACTTCTACACCTTGATTTTTTAATTTTTCAATGATTGCTTTTCCTGCTCCATCTTCTTTTTCTCCAGCGGAAATCGAGTCCGAACAAACAATCACTCCTGCCAGAATAGTACTTGGATCTTGCCTTTTAAAGCTGCTTTTTCCGCCCGTTTTCTCTTCCAGCCCTATTTCACGAATTGTAATTCCTTTGTCAATTGGTTTGAGCATATCATACATAGTCAAGGCAATTACCGATGCGCCATGCATAGCTTCAACTTCAACTCCTGTCTTGTAAATTGTTTTGACTGTGATGAAAATATGGATTTCCAAACCTTCTATTTGATACTCTACAGCAGTGTATTCAATCGGAAGCGGATGACAATCCGGAATAGTCAGATGGGTGTTTTTAACAGCAAAAAGGCCCGCCACTTTCGCCATCTCAAAAACATTTCCTTTGGGAACACGATTTTCTGTAACCGCCAAAATCGTTTCTAGGCTGCTTGTATGTACGATTGCTTTCGCTTTTGCCACACGAAGTGTGGTGATTTTATGCGTGATATCCACCATCCCTTAGCTATTTACCTTCCATTGGAAATCCTCATTTTCAAAAATCTCCTTCCCAAAAATAGGGACCTGCTCTTTCACTTGATTCACTAAGTATTCGGTTGCTTCATAGACTTGCATTCTACGCTTAGCCGAAACAAAAACAAAGAAACAAATCTCACCAACCTTCACACGTCCGAGGCTGTGATAAATATGCAGGCAAGTCAGATCGAATTTTTCAAAAGCTGATTCCCTGATTTCATGAAGCTTTTCGTTAGCCATTTCCTCATAAGCACTGTATTCGATTGCAGTCACTTGCTTGCCTTCTATCTCGTCTGAACGAACTTGGCCCAAGAAAATATTATGAGCCCCAATACTGTGCTTGCTTTGGTGCTTTGCAATGGATTCTGCTATAAATTCTGAGGCAATTGCCCCTTCAAGAAAAGTCTTTTTCATCTGTTTATATTTTTTTTATATGCCAAATGGAATCTCGCAGAATATAATCATCCCAGTGTGTGACTTTTTAGTCATGCTCGATTTCATGTGTTTATAATTTTTCTAGAATTTCTTTTGCTCCGCCTTTGATGAGACGAATTTGGGTAAATCCCAGTTGATTAAGTATTTCGGCAGCAGTCTTACTACGTTTACCAGTTTGACAAAAGATGCAAATTTCTTCTCCCTTATCAAATAATTTTACCTTTTCGGCAAGTGTTGAAAGCGGAGTATTTAGAAAGTTTTCTTTTAAAATCTCCGGTTTTTCGTCCTTTTCCCGAACATCCAACACTCTCCCCTTAGATTGGATTACTTCTTCAATGGAAATGTATGGAAAGGAAATTTGTTCCAATCTGGAGTTATTTTCTGGTCTCTTTTCAAATTCAAAAATCTGCTGGCTACAAGAAAGCAAATCGTAAATCAATACTTTTCCCGAAAGTACCTTCCCGAATCCTCCTACTATTTTAATCGCCTCATTGGCCTGCAGCATTCCTATCAATCCTACTGTGGTGCCTATGACACCGGCATCTGAACAGGAAATTGCACCTGCGTCAGCAATCGGAAAAAGGTCTTTGTAATTTGGACCATTCTCAAAATTGAAAACCGATACTTGCCCATGAAACTGATGAATAGAACCATAAACCCAAGGAATACCTAGCTCTTCACAAAAATCATTCAAGAGGTATCTTGCCGAAATCTCATCGGTTGCATCAATGATCAAATCAAAGTTTTGAAGCTGATCCTTTGCATTTGAAACCTCCAAAAATAAATCAATTGCGTGGACCTCCACTTCTGGAAAATTTGTGTTCAAATACTTTTTTGCCTCTTGGGATTTTAAAAGGCCAATTTGATTTTGGGAATAAAGTAACTGTCGATGAAGGTTGCTAGCGGCAATTCGATCTCCATCCATAATCCCAAGGGTTCCTATTCCTGCAGCCGCCAAATAAGGTAATACTGCACAACCTAGTCCTCCTGCCCCGACGACTAGGATTTTGGAGTCTTTCAGCTTTTTTTGACCTGAAACTCCCAACTGAGGCAATATAATTTGTCGGCTATAGTCCATTGGTTATCCACCTGAAAAGGCTGGTAATAACGCGATTTCGTCTCCGTCCTTTAATTCCAGCCCATCCATTTCCTTGACAATTTTACGATTTACAGCGATTTGAAATTCATAGGAATCAAGCTGATACTTTTCTGTCAAATCCCCAATCAGAGATTTTAAAGTTATGCCTGGGGAGGAAATTGTTTCTCCTTCGCTTTTTGCTGCTTCAGCTATGATTCCAAAATAGTGGACCTTAATCATGATTTTTTTTCTAAGCCTTCAATTTACAAAAGGGCAGCATAACAACTCCAATTTTTGAACATTGATTTACGTCCAAATATGTAATGGAAATTAGATTAAAACCTGAAATCCCTTCGATAAAAGGAATGGCTGAGGGACAAAAAAAGTTTCGCCACCATGTGTCACACCTTCGAAAATAAAGGCCGGTAAATAGAACTATCGATTTATTGGTAGAAAAGAAACTGACTCCCCTTTACCTATTTCTACTTGATCGGAGGGAAAAAAAAGAATTGCATTTGCCATGGCAAAAGAAATCAACATGCTGGAAGCTTGTTTTTGGAGCACTTCAATTTCCCCATTTTCCTCAGTGGACAATAGAAAGAGTGCTTTCCCAAACTTATTTTCTACTGCTTTCTTCAGGATTCCTTTTTGGAAATTCATCTGGATTGGGAGTCCGGAAATCATTTTTCGAAGTGCTGGAGCCACATAAATCAAGAAGCACATCATGGTAGAGGCGGGATTTCCCGGAAGTGCAAAAACTTGCTTTTCCCCTTTCTTACCATACCAAAGAGGTTTACCTGGTTTTTGATTGACCTTGTAGAAAATCTGCTTAACTCCGTTGCTTAGCATAGCCTCTTCTACAAAGTCATAATCCCCAACTGAAATTCCTCCGGAGACGATTAAAACATCCGATTCCAAACCTTTCGAGATCGCCTCATTCGTAGCATTCTGATCGTCTCGGCATTGGATAATTTGATGCACAGGGATTCCCATTGCCTCAATTGCCTGCTGAATCATCAGCGAATTACTCTCATAGATTTTTCCATCGGAAAGGGGTTGATCAAGTGGTTGAATCTCATTTCCCGTGACAATAATGCTGACCGTCGGCTTGGAAATGACAGGAACCAAGGTCAATCCAAAGCCTGCTAAAAATCCGATTAATGGAGCATTGATTTTAATTCCTTCATGAAGTGCCAAGCTCCCTTTTTCGATCTGCTCACCAATCGATCTCACATTGGCAAACTGCTCTGGCATTTTAAGAATGCGGATTCCGTTTTCGGTTTTTTCGACATGTTCCTGCATCACCACCGTGTCGGCTAAGTCCGGAACTCGAGCTCCTGTAAAGATCCGAACTGCTTGATTTTTTGACATGGGGATTTCCAAAGAATCCCCTGCTTTCGATTCGCCTATAACCTCAAGCTCATTAAGTCCGGTATGGATAAATGCGTATCCATCCATTGAGGATTGCCTGAATCGGGGCAGACTGAATGGAGCATAAATATCCGCTCCAAGCGTAGCGCCCATAACTGTTTGTATTGGCTGAGAAATCACCTCCAACTTTGAGGTATTTTGATCAATAAGACTTAGGGCCTCTGTTACAGAAATCATACCGCTAACCTAAGAAAACAAATCAATATTCACCCATTACAAGCTTTTGGAATCGACTCAAAAAAAATCAAGCCTCCAAAGTTGGAAGCTTGACAAATTTTTAAATTCTAAACTATTGATGGAATTTACCAGCTTCCACCAGCTCCGCCACCGCCAAAACTTCCACCACCGAAGCCACCAAAACCGCCTCCGCCACCTCCACCGAATGAACCTCTTCCAGAGGAGAAGTCTCCATATTTTCCACCGCCACCTTTCAGCATATTGGCCAACATAATAGTAGTCCAAAGATCAACTCCTCCACCTTTGCCACCCATATGGTTATTATTGTCATTCTTGTTGCGAAGTAATGGCAAAATCACAAAGAAAAATATAAAGACCAAAAGCATGATCAAAGCACCTCCGCTATTCCCATCAGATTGAACCTCCTCCGCAGTATACTCTCCTGAAGCCAGCTTGATAATCATATCAGTGGCTTGATCGAACCCTTGATAGAATTCGCCTTTTTTGAAATTTGGGATAATCAAATTTTGAACAATTCGCTTGGCTAGCGCATCGGGCACTGCACCTTCCATCCCGTAGCCAGTCGCAATGAATACATCACGATCTTCCATTGCTGCGAGAATCAGAATTCCATTATCATTTAATCCACCTCCAATACCCCATTTTTCTCCCAATTGAAAGGCATAATCCGAAATATCATATTGCCCAACTGACTTCAAGATCACGATCGCAATTTGTGTTGAAGTACTGTCATTGTATGCAACTAGCTTATTTTCCAGTTGGGCTATTTCCGACGGTGAAAGCGTCTGAGTAAAATCATTCACCAATCTGGGAGGATTTGGTTTAGGCGGAAAGTCCTGTGCTAATAGCCCAGAAACATTAGAAAGGAATAAAAGAAATAGGAGGATTGAAGTAGCCTTCATTTTATCCAAAGGAAATTTCATCCGGTAGTTCGTTTTGATCGGAACCCTTGTCATAAGGAAAGAAATGGTAGAGCTCTTCTCCCGCCATTTCTATCCCTGTGATGAGCCCTGTTGTAAATTGGCCGGAGCGAAAATTCTCAGCCATTTTTTCTTTGATTTTTTCCCAAAAATCTGCTTCCACAACTTGGTTGATTCCTGCGTCACCCAAGATGGCAAACTTGTGATCTTCTACTGCCAAATAGAAGAGTACACCATTTCGATCTTTGGTTTGATACATCTTTAAAGTTTCGAAAAGCATTGCAGCACGATCCATCAGGTCGCCCTTGCAATGATTTTCGATATGAACTTGGATTTCTCCTGATGTACGTGTTTCAGCAGCTCGGATTGCGGATACTATTGCCTCCCGATCTGCTGGTGAGAATAATTTCTCAGCCATGATTTTGGTTATTAAAATTGTACGCTTGGTGCATTCTCGGCTCCTTCAGAAGCTGTGAAAGTTCCCTTAGCCTCAAATCCATACCAACCTGCGAATATGTTATTTGGGAATATTCTGATTTCTTTATTATACGCCACCACTGATTCGTTGAAATTACGTCTGGCGACAGCGATTCTATTTTCTGTGCCTTCGAGCTGAGCCTGAAGTTCCAAGAAGTTTTGGTTAGCTTTCAAATCAGGATATCGCTCTACCGTCACCAGTAATCTACTAAGGGCACCTGATAGTTGATCTTGAGCTTGCTGGAATTGCGCAATATTGGATTCATTCAAATTGGTCGGGTCGATAGTCATCGAGGTTGCCTTAGCTCTAGCTTCAATCACTCCGGTCAGGGTTTCCTGCTCAAAGTCAGCATATCCTTTTACTGTATTTACTAAGTTGGGAATCAGATCAGCTCTTCGCTGGTATTGGGTCTCAACTTCTGCCCACTGTCCATTTATAGTTTCTTCTGCTTGCACAAAAGAATTATACGACCCTACAGCCTTACTGTAAATAAAGATTCCAATAACGCCTAGTACTAGAATTGGGATTAATAGTTTTTTCATTTTAGATGGGTTTTCAAAACGTTGATATCACGAATAAAAAGACAAGAAGTTTTCTTCCTGCTTCGAAATTCAAAAATACCGTTTTTAAGTTAAAGGCTAAAGAATTGCTCAAATCTGTTTTTGAAGCCTTACTCTTACACTTAGGCTTTCCCATTTTTTAGAATTTACAGGATCATACCTTCGGAGCTCAAGTTCAATGACCCGGCCTTCTTCAGATCGTAGCAATTTATTGATCTCCACGAGCTCCCAAATGAAGACCGGAACTTTGTTAATTGCAATAATTTCATCAAGCGGAAGCGCTCCAGATCTTGCTCCGGGGGAGTTTTCCCGGACATCGGAAATAAAAAACCGAGTCTGATCCACTGGCAATTTTTTAATTGACAACCCACTCATGTCAAATTCAAAAGGAGAATAAAAATTACTCGCCTTCTTAATAAAAATACGCTCTCTTGGATAGTCAAAAATCACCTTTGTTCTTCCTAAGACCTCAGCTCCGAGGCTTCCCTGTCGACCGGAATCCTTGATCACATAGCTAAAAGCAGTGGTGTCCGGGTAAGAGGTCAGTACCTCTTCCAGTTTGAGGTTCGCAATTTTGAGGTAATCTACTCGTCCAATGAAACCATATAAAAGTCCACCCAAGCTTTGTCCTATTTCCGATTCGATTACCTTGGAAGGCATTTCAATATCATCAGTGGTCTCTCGATTAAGAAGAAGACCATGGTTGGCACCGGTATCAATCAAAAGCTTTGGCTCAATGATTTTTCCGCTTTTTTGCTTCACCTTGGCTTGTACATAAGGCTTATTATCCTCTACCGAAAGCTCCAGTTTTTTGAAAAAAGGGGGCCTCCATTTCAATGCTTTGTTTTTAAAAAAATCCAACTTTCCATCATCATAATTGATTCGAATCGGATTGTATTTGAAGAACTCGTAGCCTAGAATCCCATAAACTGGCACTCCTATGACTGATTCTAATTCGAGAAAATCCTCTTCCAAAACCAAAAGATTTTGAAAATTTCCAACAATTGGGCCTAGATCCAATTGATTGACCGGAGACACAGATGCCATCAAATTGGTCGTTCCATCTGCACCGACCAAACTCAATCTCCTACTGTATTCGAGCCCGAGCTCATCTCCAAGCGTCTTACTGAACAGAATGTTTGCCCGTACTCCTGTATCGATCATAAAATTTACAGGTTGGTTGCCGTTGATAGATACTGGTACGATGATCAGACTATTCGATGAGTAAAAGGGAATGGTCACCTTTCGCTTATCTTCTTTCAAAAAAAATCCCGGCACCTGAGTCCAGCCTTGGAACCAGGAAATAAATAATAAGAAGTACGTTAGCGCAATCTTTTTAGGCATTTGTAATCGAATGAGAATAATTAGATAGAAGTTAAAACATTTAAACTTAATCTTCTGATTTGACCTTTGTAACCAATAGCAAGGGGAAAAAGGTTTCGGTAATCAAACCGAATTAGTATTAATTTAGATTAAACCCAAATTACGATAGATTGGATTTGTGGTTTGTCAAAAAATAAAGAATGATCCATCTTTAATTTTACGACTCAAAAAATTATGGCCGATAAAGCGCTTATTGAAAAGGCGAAAAAAATCTTTGAAAACTTTCTTTTAAAGCAAGGAAGCCGTAAGACTCCGGAGAGATTTTCGGTAATCGATGAACTTTACTCCTTGCCCGAGGATGAGCACATGGATGTTGAGGGCCTTTTTCTTAGTATGAGAAACAAGGGCTATACTATAAGCAGAGCCACTATTTATAATACATTGGATCTTTTGGTAGAGAGTGGTCTTGCCGTAAAGCATCAATTCAAGGATAAGGTCGCTCTTTATGAACAGGCGCTAACTTATAAGCATCATGACCATCATGTATGCAATCAATGCAGGAAAATCCGGGAGTTTTCGGATCCAAAAATCAATGAAATCAAAGAAGCGATCGGGAAGAAATTTGAATCTAATATTCAAAGTCATTCACTTGTGCTCTATGGAGATTGTAAAATCGAAAACTGCGAAAACCTCCAAATTCACTAAGTAAATATTTTCTTGTAAATAGGCTTTCGATAAGCAAACTGAAGAAGCATTGCCGGATAAAGCAGCCATGTAAGCAACAAAAATGGCGCTTGATACTCAATCTCATCTCTAATAATCGAGTTTTCACCATCCTTGATAATTCGATGTTTATGTGTCCACTTTTTTAGAAAAAAAGGAAGTTCAATTCCTTTATCGATAAAGTAAAACTCTTTTTCATCCGTCTGATCTTCAATGATTTTGCTAGTCCATTTTTGCTTGAAAAAAATAAAATTCAACTGAAGAGAAACCAAATCACCCGTGGATGATCCATCAAACCGGAGTAATTTGACAGGAGGAAAAGGTGGGCTTAGTTTGGTGAAAAGGCTCTCGTCAAACCCTTCTTTTACCTGCAGATATCCCTGCTCTACATGTGTCTCAATTACTAATTTCATAAAATAAGTGTGATTAAAAGCTAAGGATAAACAAGACAAACAAGATAAGCCAAATCAAATCCATGAAATGCCAGTAAACCGTAAAAAGCCTGATCCTCATTTTTTCAAAAGGATTAGTAAGTAAAATCAGATGTTGAATTTCATCTTGTTGCTTCTTCTTCATTTCAATAAGAAGTATTATCGCAAAAATCATTGCACCAAGCAAGTGGAAAATATGGATGCCTGTCAGCAAGTAAAGAAAGCTACCACTTGGAATTCCCTGAAAATCAATCCCCATCGCATCCAGCTCATACCATCCGACAATCTGTAGTCCCGTGAAAAGGATTCCAAGCCAAAGTGTATTTCGCAACGAGTTAATTAATTTATCTGTTCGCTCTTCGATAAAATAAAGTCTCATTTTAGTAGCGGTATAGCCGCTCAATATTAGTAAAAGCGTGGAAATCAAGAAAGCCACCGGAATGTGGTGATTGAAGCCCTCTAGTTGGTTCAATCCTGAAAAAACAAATGCAACCACGAGAAACAGAAAGATCAGACCACTTCCTATCATTCCCAGATAAAGTAAGGTTTCGTAGGGATGCATGCGCTCCAATTTCTGAAACCAAGTTAATTGTGAACTTGAATTGCTCATATTCTGACAAACATTATAAAGGCGCATAGGTTCAGAAATTTGTAAATCTAAATCAATTCAGAATCCGAGAACTGAGAATCCACTAACTTTGGGATTCGATTTCTCCTTCAAAATAAATCTCCTTGGATCGTCAGTCATTTCTTTCCATTTACCAATCCGACCCCGTTTTTCAGACCATCGAGCATGAGATCATGCAAGATGGCAAAATCACCTACCAGCTAAAAGGCCTTTCCGGCAGTTTGGACATGGTGCTTTTCAGTGCCCTATTCCAAAAAAAGGGTGGATTTCATCTGATAATAGCACAGGACAAAGAAGAGGCTGCTTATTTGAATTCGGATCTACAGAACCTCCTTCAAACTGAGGAGCATATGGTCTTCCCGTCAAGTTTTAAAAAAGCATATAACTATGAGGAAGTAGATAATGCGAACGTCTTGATTCGATCGGAAATATTGAATCTTATCCTGGAAGATCGGACAAAGTCCCGCATAATCATCACTTATCCAGAGGCTCTTTACGAACGGGTGATCAATAAACGATCGCTTCGCGAAAATACTTTCACAGCCAAAGTAGGAGAGCAGGTAGATATGGAATTTGTTTCCGAGCTTTTGAGTAGTTATGATTTTGAGCGAACCGATTTCGTCTACGAACCCGGTCAATTTGCAATCCGAGGAGGAATTTTAGACGTTTTTTCATTTTCCAATGAGCATCCTTATCGTCTAGAGCTTTTTGGAAAAGAAATAGAAAGTATTCGAACTTTTGACCCTGAAAGCCAGCTTTCAATTGCCGTTGTGGATCATCTCTCATTGATTCCAAATGTTCAAACCAAGCTCCTCCAGGAAGTCCGCCAATCTTTTCTAGCATTCTTGCCGGAGCATTCTAAAATATGGATCAAAGATCTCCAACTGACTAAAGATGTGATGGATGAATGCTTTCACAAAGCAAGTCAAGAGTTTGATCAGATAGTCAGAAAAACAAAAAACGACAAACTGGTGCTCAAGCCAGCTGACTTATTTGAAAATGGAAATGACTTTATTCAAGAAGTCGATCCTTTTTCTAAAATTGAATTTGGGCGACAGTTTTATTTGAAAAATGCCAAGCAAAGTACTTGGGACAGTCAACCACAACCTTCCTTCAATAAGAATTTCGATCTGCTTGTTAGCCATTTGTCGGAAAATGAAAAGAAAGGCTATACGAATATCATCACTGCAGAAAACGAAAAACAAATTGATCGGCTTATCGGGATTTTCAGGGAATTAGATCCCACGCTTGAAGCACAAAGCATGCTTTTGGGACTCCGTGAAGGATTTGAGGACCGTCAATTAAAAATTGCCTGCTTTACAGATCATCAGCTTTTTGAGCGGTTCCATCGCTATAAAACTCGTACCAAAGCCAGTAAATCAAAGGCGCTTACCATTAAAGAACTCAAAGCTCTTCATCCAGGAGATTACATTGTCCATGTAGATTATGGAGTAGGAAGATTTGCAGGATTGGAAAAAGTCGATGTTTCTGGCAAAATGCAGGAGGCTGTAAGATTGATTTTCAGAGATGATGATCTTTTATATGTAAACATTCACTCTCTCCATAAAATATCTAAATACTCAGGTCAAGAGGGTAGTGCACCTGCCATGTCTAAGCTGGGATCCCCAGAGTGGGAAAACAAAAAAACCAGGGCTAAAAAGCAAGTAAAAGATATTGCCAAAGACCTGATTGCCCTCTATGCTAAGCGAAGATCGGCACCAGGGTTTGCCTTTAGTTCTGATTCCGTATTACAGATCGAATTGGAATCCTCTTTTATATATGAGGACACTCCAGATCAGGCTATTGCGACTCAGGATGTAAAAACCGATATGGAAAAATCCTATCCTATGGATCGTTTGGTATGTGGTGATGTGGGTTTTGGGAAGACGGAGGTAGCGATTCGGGCAGCCTTCAAAGCAGTTAATGATCGGAAACAAGTGGCCGTATTGGTCCCGACAACAATTTTAGCGATGCAGCATTACCAGACTTTCAAGGAAAGACTGGAAAATCTCCCGCTAAAAGTTGATTATATCAATCGCTTTAGAACAGCTAAGGAAATCAAGGAAATCGTATCTCAAGTAAAATCCGGAGAGATTGATATTCTGATCGGCACTCATAAAATTGTCAACAAAGACATCGTATTCAAAGACCTAGGATTATTAGTCATTGATGAGGAGCAAAAATTTGGTGTGAAAGTAAAAGATCAGTTGAAAAATCTCAGGGTCAATGTAGATGTCTTGACTTTGACGGCTACTCCTATACCAAGAACACTTCATTTTTCATTGATGGGCGCTCGGGATCTTTCTGTCATCGCAACTCCCCCTCCGAACAGGCAGCCAGTCACAACTGAAGTCCAGACCTTCCAAGAAGAAGTAATTCGAGATGCTGTTGCGTACGAATTGCGTCGAGGTGGCCAAGTGTTTTTTGTGCACAATCGAGTTGGGGAGATTGATTCCATTGCCAATCTGATTATGAAGTTAGTACCGGATGCAAGGGTAATCGGGGCACATGGCCAGATGGATGGGAAAAAGTTAGAAAAGATCATGGTTGATTTTATCAATCATGAATACGATGTGCTAGTATCTACAAATATTATCGAATCCGGACTTGATATTCCAAACGCAAATACCATTTTGATTAATAGAGCTCATATGTTTGGTTTGAGCGATCTACATCAAATGCGTGGCCGAGTTGGGAGAAGCAATAAAAAGGCTTTCTGTTACCTTTTGACCAGTCCAATGTCCGGATTAACACCAGAAGCCAGAAAGCGACTCCAGACTCTGGAAGAATTTTCTGATCTCGGAGACGGATTCAAAGTAGCGATGAAAGACTTAGACATCCGGGGTGCAGGTAATCTATTAGGCGCGGAGCAAAGCGGATTTATTTCAGATTTGGGATTTGAGATGTATCATAAGATTCTGGATGAAGCAGTTCAAGAATTAAAGGAAAATGAATTCGCATCACTTTTCGAAGTAGATCTAGCAGAGAAAGTAAAGGTTCTTGTTCAGGATTGCACCATAGAGACTGATTTGGAATTGTTGATTCCAGAAGAATACGTAGGGAATATCAGTGAGAGGTTAGGGCTTTATTCCAAACTGGATGCAATCAAAAACGAAGAGGAATTAAGCAAGTTTTCTACTATGCTTTTGGATCGCTTTGGACCCCTTCCAGAATCCGTTGAGGATTTAATGGAGACCGTGAGATTGCGATGGAAAGCAGAAAAACTTGGAATAGAAAAGCTGACACTTAAAGGAAATCAGATGAAATGCTATCTGCTTCCTGCTAGTCGAGATGATTTCTATTCTTCTGATACATTTCAAAAAATCATGCGATTTGCTCAATTCAATACAAGGAACTGTAAAATAAAGGAGTACAAGAATCGTTTGATTCTTACATTGTCAGGTGTTTCGAGTATTTCAAAAGCACAAGTGAAGCTTAAAGAGATGAACGAATCTTAAAAAAATTAACATTTTTACTGGCATAAATATTGCAGTTTTGCACAACTATTCTGTAGTTAAATGAGATTTTAAGCGCTTTTAAGGCACTGTTAAGTTTATTTGATCATCAGAAATCATTGCAAGTGCTTGACATTGCATTTATATTGCATCGATAATTAGACCTAAACGAATACAAAATATGCGTCTGAGTAACAAATCTTGGGGAATGTGGGTAGCCGCTTTTGCGATTGTAGGAAGCTCTATTCTAACCTCATGTAACAAAACACCTGGTTATGGCAGAAGGACTGCAAACAACCCTGGTAAAAAGAGTGCTACAACCGGTCAGGAATTCAGTTTTGAAGAAAATGACTCGACAAACTTTTTCGTAGCCAAAAATGCTGAACAAATCCCTGGGCCGAATCTAAAGTTCATTCAAGGCGGTCGTGCTGTTTTGGGATCCCAAGAAGAGGATATCATGGCTTTCCGAGATAATTTGGAGCGAACCGTGACTGTTTCCAATTTCTATCTGGATGAGACAGAAATCACTAATAATGATTACCGCGAGTTTCTTTTTGATATGAAAAAGAAAGTAAGCGCTGATTCACTGTTAAAATTAGAGCCATCTGAAAATGTATGGAAGGGCGCAATGTCTTTTAATGACATGTACCAATCTTATTATTTCAGATTCCCTGGATTTAACTTTTACCCAGTTGCTGGTGTATCTTGGAGTCAAGCAAATATCTATTCAAAATGGAGAACTGAGTTTGTACAGGAGTTAATAAGAAAAGAAAGAGAAATTGATTCCACGTTTACTAAAACTCAATTAATCGAGAGAGGTGTAGCGTTGGCAGATTATCGTCTACCAACTGAAGCTGAGTGGGAATATGCTGCTAAAGCAATGATTGGAACTCAATATTTGGACGAAAATCAAGAGTATGGAAGAATCTATCCATGGGATGGTCGTGGTGTCAGAAACCCTTACAACGTAAAAAGAAAAGGTAAGCAAGGTGATCTGCTAGCTAACTTCAAAAGAGGTAGAGGTGATTATGGAGGAATTTCCGGTAATCAGCGAAATGATGGTGAAATTATCCCTACTAACGTATATGACATGGCTCCTAATGATTTCGGGCTTTATCACATGGCAGGAAACATGAATGAGTGGGTTCAGGATATTTATCGTCCTCTTTCTTTTCAGGATTTTGACGATCTAAACCCAGTTAGAAATAGTGGGGTATATGATGAAGAAGATACATATGAGACTTCTATGTTGACAGACGAACTACGTGTCTACAAAGGAGGATCTTGGAGAGATGTTACTTATTGGCTTGCCCCAGGTACCAGAAGATTTATGCATCAAGATTCTGCAACCAACGATATCGGTTTCAGATGTGCGATGATTTCAATCGGAGAGAAAGGAAAATAACTCTTAAGAACACATTTAAAAATACCCTTGGCTAATACTAACCAAGGGTATTTTTTTTACTGTTAAAAACCAATCCATATTTTTCAGAAGTAGATTAGGGTAGATAAATTCAGTGGATTTTGGTGAAACACTGCTACTACAAAATTTTCGCACATTAAATTAATCCAGTCAGAATCTTTACCACCAGACTTTACCAAAACCCGGATTAAGAATAAAATCCCGTATTGAAGGTTTAAATGGTAAAAAAAAGTCCTGAAGTTTCCCGTCGAAGGAATCTCATCGCAATAAATCGAAGCGGTTTAAAACTGTAATACAACTTCTATTGAATATCTCGGTTTTAGGAGATGCTAACCATCTTTCGCTCATTCTTGACACTGATTCCTTCCGATTTACAGAACCAAAAAACAACGATAGGCGAAAGTGCAAGAATCGTCATAATCATAATCGATCCGAAAGGAATGGAATCATTCAAACCAAACCAATCACCGGACACGAGAATAATTGCTAAGCCTGAGATACTTTTTAAAATTTCCCAAATCCAAGCTTTCGGATTTTTATCCATCAACTCTGTGTAAGCATAGACAGTCAAAAAGATAAATGCTCCATAAATAAAAATGCCAGGTGAACCAATAGAAGCAATATTGCCAAACATATAAAACACATAAAACACAAGCATCAGAAACTGAAAAATACTCCATCGAAGCAATGCCGGGGAGAGTAAAGGGCTGTATTTTTCAAAATGATATACATCCTCGATTTTTTCAACTGGAAACTTCTCCTCAACATCTGCTGGTCTCCAGCCCAATGGCATAAACCAGATTTTTAATTTATCCTCCCATTTGGAAGCTCTCCAGGCATCTTTGATTAAGAGCCATAAATGCATGAAATTGATTTTGATCGGGTTCCAGGTTCTTACTGGTCGAGTCACCCCATAGACAGCAGGCACATCTTCCAACTCTTCTTGAAACGTACCGAAAAACTTATCCCAGAAAATGAAAATTTGTCCATAATTCTTGTCCAAATAAATTGGATTGATCGCATGATGTACCCGATGGTGAGCTGGAGTAACAATAATATGCTCCAAAAAACCCATTCTCTTGATATGTTGAGTATGATACCAAAACTGGGCAAAAAGATGGATTGGGCCTACTTCTGCGATTACTTCTGTTGGAACTCCCAAAAATGCTGCTGGCAATAGAAACACGGTGAAAATCCTTACAAATGAAGATATACTTTGCCTTAAAGCACAAGCTAAATTGAACTCCTCACTACTGTGATGAATAATGTGATTGTTCCAAAAAATATTGTACTCATGGTTGATTCGGTGTACCCAGTAGCCAGAAAAATCCAAGGCGACGAAGGCAATCAAAAAGGTAAGCCAACTTGCATTTACATGGGTCAATGCTACATGATCAACCAGCCAGCCATAAGAAATAATAGCTATACTCAATCCCAGCACATCTTTGGTAACATTGGTAATACCTGAACTCAGGCTTGAAAGCATATCATTCGTTGGTACCGTATCATTATTCTTATACCAGCCATACCACTTTTCCAATAGAACTAAGACCAAAAAAGCTGGCATTGCAATTAATAATATCTTTCCGTAAGTCTCCATTTTTTAATTTTCCAAGATTAAAATACTGAAATAAACTGATTCCGAGCAAATTTTTAACTGTCTGGGAAATCATATCAAATTTAGTTTTGAAGTTTTTTCTCCAACAACTTTAATGAGCTTTTCTACTAAGCTATTTCAGGCACAAAAAAAAGGAAGCCTCCACTTCCTCTTTTTGATTTATTTTAATTCTAGATCTTAAAGCCTAATCCTGATTCCAGCATTAGCGAATAAGCCATTCGTTTTTCCAAAATCGATATTGGTAAAACTAGTTTGCAAATCGGTCACTGACCATTCATAGCTAATATCCACAAACAAAATCGAGAAATTCAGTCCAGCACCAGCAAAAACGCCCCAAGCCGGAGAATTAACATTATCCTTATTTACACCTTCTCCAGTATCTGTCACAAAGAAGCCTGAAGGACCTCCAAAAAGGCGAAGTGACGCAGTGGATTCTGAGTTTCCAATAAGGTTGTATCCAAGCGCTAAAGGAACTCTTATTCCTTTTAAATCTGCTTTCAAATCCGGCTGAGTCAAATTATCTGAAGATGAGAATTCTGCAGATTTACTTTGATAAAAAATTCCGGGTTCCACATAGATTTTTTCACCAAAGGCTACACTTGCCCCAATCTGCCATCCTGTTCTTCCATTTGCTGTTCCATCTCCATTTGACACTACATCAGTAAAGTTTACACCCACTGTTGGTTTAATGGTTTGTCCTTTAGTCAGATGAACCATTCCTATACTAAAAAGAATGACAATTATTATTTTTTTCATGGTTTCAGATTTTCTTTTTTTGTATCAAAACTTCATTCAATAGTGCTAAAATTAGTTTTATTCTCAAAATAATTTAACGAAATCCACTCATGGCTATGCGCTTATCCTAGAATCATGCAGTATTCAAGTAAGATACAGACCACTTATGAAGTTTACGAAAAGGTTTATTTATCAGGTTTTATCTTCATGCAAACTAATCCAATCAGAATATGAAACGGGTAATACTAATTATTATCTCCATTCTTGGGACTTTCTATCATCAAGGAATAGCCCAAACATCCTACCAAACTCCTCCAAAAGCAATTGCCGATTTGGTTAATGCACCGAGTACCCCATCTGTAAGCTTTAGTAAAAATGGCGACTGGATGATGCTTCTCGAGCGGGCAGACAATCCGAGCATAGAAGAACTTTCGCAGCCCGAGCTTCGAATAGCTGGACTACGAATCAATCCTGCCACATCAGGGCCAAGCCGGGGAAGAGGCGTAGAAAACATCAAGATCAAAATGACTCAAAGCGGTGAGGAAATCCAAATCAAAGGATTACCTACCAAGCCAAGTATGGGAGGGTTTGCCCTTTCAAAAGATGAAAAATATTTAGCTTTTACTCAAACAGAAGCTAATGGAATTAGCCTTTGGGTAGTAGACTTAGGCACTTTTGAAGCCAAAAAACTAACCGATCCAATTTTAAATGAAACCGTCGGAAATTCGATGGCTTGGACTCCGGAAAATCAAATCCTTATAAAAGCAGCCAACCCAAACAGAGGCGGGATTCCACAAAAACCTTCAGCGCCAGCAGGCCCGATCGTCCAGGAATCTACTGGAGAAGCTTCTCCAAACCGGACGTATCAGGATCTTTTGAGCAACCCGTATGACGAAAAATTATTCGCTTATTTCATAGATTCCCAAATCATGCTGGTCGATTTAGACGGGAATAAAAAACCTATCGGTCCTTCCGGAATGATCAAGTCAATGGATCTTTCTCCTGATGGAAAATTCCTCCTGGTTGACCTTATTAAAAAGCCGTTCTCCTATTTAGTACCTGCTTCCAGATTCCCCTACGACGTTGAGATATGGGACAGAACTGGTAAAAAAGTCAAGACCTTGGCACAGATTCCTTTGGATGAAAATCGCCCAACTGGTTTTGATGCAACTGTGACAGGGCCAAGAAATATCAATTGGAGAGCTGATAAAGGAGCAATGCTATATTGGGTAGAAGCACAAGATGGTGGTGATCCTAGAAACGATGTGAAAGATCGTGAGATCATTTACACACTGGATTCACCTTTTTCTGGAGAAAAGAAAACCCTAGCAACCACTCCTTATCGTTTTGCTGGAATCGCTTGGTCAGATGACAACTTTGCGATCATGAACGAGCGCTGGTCAGCGAGCAGAAAGGAAATGAGATCTGTAATCAATCCTTCTAAGCCAGATCAAGCTAAAAGAGTGATCATCGAGCGCTCTTCTGATGACCTTTATAATGATCCAGGAGATCCACTTTTTGTAGAAAACGAATTTGGGAAAAATGTCCTGATGCGAAATGGCGATTTGGTTTTCATGACCAGTCCAGGAGGATCACCTGATGGAAATATGCCTTTCTTATCCACATTTAACACTAAAACCAAAGAACAAAATATCCTCTGGAGATCGCAGGCTCCCTATTATGAAAGAGTAGTAAAAGTCTTGGATGATTCGGGTTCAGAGTTTATTACTCTGAAAGAAAGCACCGATATTCAGCCAAACTATTGGCTAGTTAATACCAAAAAGCGGATGGCTCCTCTCCAAGTGACCAATTTTGCGCATCCATACGAATCCCTAAAAGGAATCCAGAAGCAGCAGGTCACCTATTCGAGAGAAGATGGTTTAAATCTTTCTGCAGTAATCTATACTCCAGCTGGATATGACCCGGCAAAAGATGGCACGCTTCCAGTGCTAATGTGGGCTTATCCACGAGAGTACAAGTCCAAAGAAGTTGCGGCTCAAGTTAGAGGTTCTAAATATGCGTTTACACGTCTAAGTTGGGGCTCACCGATCTATTGGGTGACTCGAGGCTATGCGATTATGGATCAGACAGAGATGCCAATCGTGGGTGAAGGTGACAAAGAACCAAATGATTACTTTGTTGAGCAATTGGTATGGAATGCTGAGGCTGCCATAGACAAAATCGTAGATATGGGAATCGGTGATCGGATGAGAATCGCAGTGGGAGGTCATTCCTATGGTGCATTCATGACAGCTAATTTGCTTTCTCATACAGACCTTTTTGCTGCGGGAATCGCGCGAAGTGGTGCCTATAACCGAACCCTTACTCCATTTGGGTTCCAGTATGAGCAGCGGACTTACTGGGAGGCTCCGGAGGTGTACTTCAACATGTCACCTTTCTCTTATGCACACAAAGTGACAACTCCAATCTTGATGATTCATGGCGAAGCGGATAATAATTCCGGAACCTTCCCGATTCAGTCTGAGCGTTATTATAATGCTTTAAAAGGACACGGAGCAACAGCAAGATTGGTTTTCTTACCTAATGAAAGCCATGGCTATGCCGCTCAAGAATCCATTCTGCATACACTTTGGGAAATGGATACTTGGCTAGAAAAGTATGTGAAGAATAAGAATACGATGGATAAATCGAAGTAAGTTGGAAAACTTAAAACCCCACTCAAATTAAATTTTGAGTGGGGTTTTTACTTTTTAGGATGGATTGGGATACTATTTTTAATTTATTCTAAACTAATCAACCAAGATCAGTTCCCCACATAAAGATCAGAAAGAGGATTCCTAAGACAATCCGATAATATCCAAAAGCAGTGAAACCATGACTGGATACATACTTCAAAAATAGCTTCACTGCTATCCAAGCAGTGATAAATGCCACAACTAATCCGATTCCCATAAATGAAAGTTGCTGATTAGTCATAGCCAAATCACTTTTGAGCAAGTCGTATCCAGAAGCTGCTATCATGGTTGGCACTGCCAAAAGGAAAGAAAACTCAGTTGCTTGTTTTTTGTCCAAGCCATTAAAGACTCCACCTATAATAGTGGCTGCTGCCCGAGATGTGCCAGGCACCATTGATAGGCATTGAAAAAGCCCTATGAAAAAGGCGTTTTTATAGGAAATGTCTTCTACCTCCGCAAGGTCAGTTTCAGAATTCACCACTTTTTTATCAATGAAAATCAACACTATTCCTCCTAAAATCAAGGATACTGAAACCACAATAGGATTGAACAAATAAGCCTTGATGTATTCATAGGCTAAAAGTCCAACAATAGCAGTAGGAATAAATGCCGCTAGTAATTTGAAATAAATGGTCCAGCCACGAAAGAACCGCTTGATGTACATCAGTGCAATCGCTAGAATCGCACCCAATTGAATTCCAATTTCGAAGGTTTTGACAAATTCATCTTCATGAATATTCATCGCAGTAGAAGCCAAAATCATGTGTCCTGTGGAAGAGATCGGTAAAAATTCTGTTAAGCCTTCGATGATCGCAATAATGATGGATTGGAAAAGGGTCATGGCATTTAGCTGATTTCAGGCGCAAAGTTAAGAATACCATTCAAAGGGAAAGAAAAGCTTTGAGAGTTTAGCGTAAATTTTGAGTAGATTTAATTCTAATTTTAGTTAATTTCTTTTTTGAAAAATAAAATCAGCCCTATCTTTTCGTTAAACACCTTATCCTATATATGAAGAAATTATCCCTTTTGCTCGTTCTATTTTGTTTTACATTTTTTGCAAAAGCTCAAGAACTCAAAGAAAGCACCTTCAAATCTGAAATTAAGTCTGTGACCATTTTTCTTTCCGGAGCCCAGATTTTTGAATCAGCTCAAGGAAATTTCCCCGCCGGTGAGTCTGTTGTTGTGATTAAAGGACTGTCTCCCTACTTGGATGAAAAAAGTATCCAAGTCAAAGGAAAAGGGAGTTTTGTAATTCAGGCAGTAAATCGAAGATTGGACTATTTATCAGAAAAAAATATTGGTGAGGAAGTAGAAAAACTCGAGGGAGAAATCGAAACTATCCAGCGAAATCAAAGTAGGGAAAACAGCAGATTAGAAATCCTAAATGAAAAAATCTCGCTACTCAGCGCAAACAAAAATCTTGGAGGAAGCCAAACTAGCACCTCCACAGCAAGTCTGAAACAGGCCTTGGATTTTTATGATGCGGAATTAACTGCGATCAAAAAAGAAGAACTACAGATCAAAGCCAATATGCAGGAGGAGGACCAAAAACTGAGCTCTCTGAGAAGTCAGCTAGCCGGCCTTCTGGCTTCCGACAATAAATCCACCTCTGAAATTCGCGTAAAAATCAAAGCTACAGCTGCGGGCACAGCCAGTTTCGAACTCAATTATCTTGTCCAAAATGCAGGCTGGTATCCAAAATACGATGTACGGGTCAAAGATGTGAGTAGTCCGCTTTCCCTGAATTACAAAGCAGAGGTCTTTCAAAATACTGGCGTAGATTGGAAAAATATCAAGTTGAGATTTTCGAATGGAAACCCTTCTCAAGGAGGGCAAATGCCCGAAATCGACAAATGGGAATTGAATTATGCGCGTTTGACGGTATTACAGCCTAGAAATACACAACCATTTTCCGGATCAGTAAGTGGTAGAGTAGTGGATCAACAAGGTCAGGGAATCCCCGGAGCAACAGTATTAGTGAAAGGAACCACTATCGGTACAACTACAGATTTTGATGGTTCTTATTCGATAACTGTTCCCGGAAAAAATGGTCGTTTAGTCTTCTCATTTGTAGGAATGATGCCAGAAGAAAAGGTCATAAATTCCTCGATTGTTAATGCGCAGCTGTATGAAGACAATCAATCGCTTCAAGAGATTGTGGTGGCTGGTTATGGATCTTCAAACAAAATGGATATGCTTCAAGGCAGAGTAGCAGGTGTTTCAGTCGAAAAAAAATCTGCTTTGGCCCCAGAAGCTCAAACCATCCAAACCACTTTCCAAGAAAATCAAACCACGGTAGAGATCGAAGTAAATGAGCCTTATACGATCAAATCCAATGGTGAACGTACGCTTGTAGATCTTCAGGGGTATCAGATTCCGGCAACTTACCAGTATTCAGCTATTCCAAAATTGGATAAAGACGCCTTTCTGATTGCTGAAATCAACGATTGGAGCAAATACAGTTTGCTTCAGGGCGAAAGTAATTTGTATTTCGAAGAAGGTTTTGTGGGCAAATCTATCCTTGATGGGACTTCGCTTCAGGATACTTTAGGAATTTCGATGGGAAGAGATCGGAGCATCGTCCTCGACCGCAAGAAGAATGAGGAATTTTCCCAAAAGCGAAGCATTGGATCAAATATTACCGAAAGCAGACAATATGAAATCTTGATTCGAAACAATAAATCTCAACCTATCAGCTTGAAAGTAACTGATCAAATCCCGATCTCCGTCAACTCCGAGATTCAGGTAGAAGCAAAAGAACTTTCTGGTGGAAAACTTGATCCGAATACAGGCTTTATTGAATGGGAAGTCCCCCTAAAACCTGGCGAGCAGAAAACACTGGTTTTTGGCTATGAGGTCAAATATCCGAAGCGGGAGAAAGTAATTTTAGACTAGAACCAAAGCAGGCTACTAAAAATTGATAGCCTGCTTTGTTTTATAATTTCTTGGATAACCCCAGTCCGAAGGTAGTTACATTGTAGGCTGTCCATCTGAAGTCTTGACTCAAGACTCCAAATACTTCCCATTCTTTCCGGATTTCAACACCATATTCAATGGATAATCTCGTCAACGTAAAATCCCCATCCACATTCGAAAATTCCTTTCCCATACCAAGCGAAATTGTCCATCTTTCACCAGGTTTGAATACACCAGTAAGAGCAGGAGCAATAGGGCGATTACGTTCTAATATTTTGCCTTTCTCGTTTTCTATATAGAATTTTTCATTCAAAAAATCTGTGTGCAAACCCACTGCCCAGCGATCATTGATCCAATAATTGTAGTCAAGTGCAATTGAAGGAACAGCTAAAAACTCCTTATCTCCCTCCGCATTTCTTCCCTGTCCAATTCTTGCGTGACCAATTACAAAAGCTAAACTATGCTTACTTTGAATCTCGATTTCTTTCTCTTTTTCCGATTCAGTTTGGGAGAAGGCACCAATAGAAAACATAAATAAAAAACTTAATAAAAGTATCTGCTTCATAGAAAACCCATTTAGAACAGCTCAAAAGTAACTTTTGAGCTGTCTTCAATCAACTTTAAACTGCAAGGATTAATCAAAAAAAGGCAAGAATACACATCCTTGCCTTTTCAAAATAAAACCTCTAATCAATTATAATTTAAAGATGGAAGCAACCGCTTGGAGATCCAGTAAAAATCTGGTTCTATTTTCAAAGCCTCTTCCCACGTTTGCCTTGCGAGGGCTTGATTTCCTGCTTCCTGATAAAGAATTCCAGTCCAAGCGAGATTATCTAGATGCATCCAGCTTTTTTCAAAATCGGTTCCTTCAAATTTTTCAGTGGATTTGAGATAAGTCTTGAGCGCAAGTTCCTTATCTCCACCCCACATCTCAGGAGTGAAATAAAGATTTGAAGCATATTGCTTCAAGACAATAGCGGACTGCGGATTTTTCTTCATTGCCTCTTCCAATAAGGCTGAACTTTTAGGCCCGAGAAACATAGCCTTCATCGGAGAATAAGCCATTTTGAAACCAAGTAATCCGGAAAGTAGCGCCTTGGCTTCTGCTCCGTATTTTTTGCTTTCGCTTAAATCTTCAAGACGATCCTGACAGTCGGATGCATATGCCTCAAAAAGCTTTTCATCCTGATCAAACATGGTAGCATTCAATAAGCCGTATTCTGTTAAGGCAAGCTGAAATTTTGCTTCTTCTGAAGGCTTGTCCTGATAAATTTTGTAAGCAAATCCTACATTTTGTTTCCAAGCTTCTTTGTCGGAATTCAGGTAGGCGAGGTAGTTCATTTGCTTTAATTCTTGAGGAATCCCCATGGCAAGCAATACAATCATCATGGGCAAAATGAGAAATTTAGAGTTCGTTTTCATAATTGTAAATTGGTTTATATTATAAACTAAATTGAGAAAATTTTTTTGTCCTTTATTGAATATATTTTTTCAGGTTTTCTACATAGTCTTCAAAAGCCTGAAGTCCTTTACTAGTAATTTTGCAGGTAGTCAATGGTCTTTTTCCACGAAAAGATTTCTCGATGGAGATATATCCCGCCTTTTCCAATTTATCCAGTTGCACGCTAAGATTTCCAGCAGTAGATTCTGTCTTTTCCTTTAGAAAAGTGAACTCCGCTTCCTCCACTGCGATGAGAAGAGACATCACTGCAAGTCGCAACTGAGAATGTAACAGGGGATCTAAAGGCTTAAACTCGCTCACGATAGGTTGTTTTCAGGTAATAACCGGGCACCAAATATCCAAAAATCATTGCAATTCCTGCTACTAAATACTGATCGATCACAGGAAGTAGGAATGCGATAACAGATCCGACCATTAATAGAATACCTCCCAATAATACTACTTTGACACGCACTAGTACTCCTGTGCTAATTACACCTATTCCCGCCAAAATTAGAATGATCGGATTTTGTTGAAAACTCAAAGTCGGCATAAAACTTAGCGTGATCAGCATACCCACAAAGACCGAAATCCAAATTCCGGCGAGCATCTCGTCCAAGTGAGTTTTAACTCGAGCTCTTTTTCGCTTCCGGATATTATCCCAGATACTCAGACCTACTGCAGGGATAATTAGTAACCAGACTATGTAAGGCATTTCGTAACTCATTTTCTCAAAGGTATAATGCCCAAAGTTGCATATTGCAACCACCCAGCCCCAAAGCAAAAGTTGGAAACTTCCATCCCCTGCGGCTTCTTTTTTCGCTTTGCTGATCATCTGTGTGATGATGGCCAAAGACTCTTTGCTGCTTAGTTCTTTTTCCATGATTTTAGATTTATATCATTCTTTACGGATCAAATATAAATAGGTTTACAATATAAACCATTTTACATCAAAATATTTCTCCTCTTGTTTTCTTCACTTGGAGGCTTAAGAGGTGATTCATGAAATATTTTTTAACTTCTATCCTTAAACCCTAGTCTTTTACAAGATGAAAAACATTTTTGATCCCAAAACAAGCAATGAGTTAATCGCTAGAATCAATGCTTTAAATCCTAATACTCCGGCGCTATGGGGGAAAATGTCGGTAGACCAGATGCTAGCTCACTGTATAGTCGCATATGATATGGCCTTCACTGATAAATACCCAAAGCCTAATGCCTTTATGAGGTTTTTGCTCAAGACTTTTGTGAAAAATGGAGTTGTCAATGAAACTCCCTACCCAAAAAACTCAAGAACAGCTCCTGCCTTTATCATATCGGATAGACGAAATTTTGAAAAGGAAAAGGCCAGATTAATAAGCTATATAGAACAAACACGCGATCTTGGGGCTTCCCATTTTGAAGGAAAAGAATCCCTTTCCTTTGGGCCAATGAGTGCTGGAGAATGGAACAATCTCTTCTATAAACACCTTGATCATCATTTAAAACAATTCGGCGTATGAATCATCCAGCAAAATCCATCCGACCTTTTATAGGTGCAAAAGACTACAAAGAAAGCGTATTATTCTATGCCACGCTTGGTTTTAGTGTGCATTCCCTTGGACCCCAGATGTCAGTGGTAAGTGTAAATGAAAAACTCTCCTTTTATTTACAAGATGCCTATGTCAAAGACTGGGTGGATAATACCATGCTTTTCTTGGAGGTCGAAGACTTACAGCATCATTGGGAAGCGATGAAAGTTTTGGGACTTCCAGATAAGTTTCCTGGTGTTCGGCTCTCTACAATCAAAATCAATGATTGGGGCAGTGAATTTTTCCTTCATGATCCTAGCGGGATACTTTGGCATTTTGGTGTTTTTAAATCTTAGTTTTTTCTAACCTTATAATAGACAGTCCGTTAATTCTTCATAACATTAACTTTATTAATTATGAAAAGCCTCTTATTTGCCATTTTCTTGGGATTTTTTTCTGTTACATCAGTCTTTGCCCAGGAAGTAGCTGGCACTGCACATGAGATGAATAAGTTTCTTTCCAGAAATTTAAAATATCCCGCCGAAGCAAGAATGAATAATTTGGAAGGCACAGTAATACTTCAGGCTACTTTTGATGAACAAGGTTTTCCAATTTCTACTTCTATAATCTCCGGTGATGAGGTCCTTGGAGAGGAAGTAACACGAGCATTCTTGGCATTGAAAGAAAATTGGAAGCCTGAATATCTAGGAGATCGAATTAAAAACGATTCTTATTTGATGAGTTTCCAATTTAAATATTCAAAAAATAAGTCCACTTCAACGCGGTTAAATCAAATGATCCCGATAGAAGAACATACGGAATTAATGCAAAGCCCTGAAAAAAGAGTTTCAGGTAGAATTGAAGCCAATCCTTACGATTCCAATTTATACCTAGAAAGAGCAGAATTATATGAGACCTTAAATTTGCCGGTTTTAGCTAAAAAAGATTTGATGCTTGCAGATTATTTCAAACAAAGGATGCTTGCAGAATTCGTTATTATCGTATATCCTGAGGTACATAAAAGCCTCACTTCTTTAGATTAAAAGCTAAATAAGAACACTGCATGGAGTGTTCTTATTTAAAATCGCATCACTTTAAATCTTGTATAAATTTTTGAGTTGAAAGATATTTTTCAAATATTAGTTTTCCATAAACACATTATTCTTTGCTTTGAAATCTCTTCTGCTCTACTCTTCCTTTTTTTTATGCCTTCTTTCTTGTTTTGAAATCCAAGCTCAGGTAGAAAGCCCCTTTAACCTAGTTGGTCCAAAAGCATCCATTGACCAAATTCTTTCAGAAAATGTCCGATATCCATCCGAAGGGTTGCAAACACAAAAAAAGGGGCAAGTTCTATTTTCAATCAAAATCAATGAAGAGGGGATGTTTGACAGTTTGCTGATTTTAGAATCAACCGATGAGATATTCAAAACAGAATCCCTCAGGGCACTCGCATATTTAGAGTCAAATTGGTATCCTGAACTGCTTGAAGATAAACCAAGATCCAGGAGTTATTTGTTGTTTTTCAAATTTGATGCCTTTCTCAACCAACCCAGTCCATATGAGGAAAGAGAGCAAGCTCAAAAATTAATAGAAAAAGAAAAATACGATAAGGCACTTAAACTACTCGATAAACTTTCGGAAGAAAATCCCTACGTCGCAGAAACTTTCGAACTTCGCTGGGAGGTTTATAGGCAATTAGACCAAATTGAGAATGCCCAAAAAGATTATCTTCGCTTTAAATATCTGAAAAAAGAATTTTTAGCAAGTGTTGAAATATTTGCAATAGGACGATCACGCACTGGGGTGCCAATCTCTTTTTAATTCTAACCCTTGATATAATGAAAACTTCGGCAATCACATTATTTCTACTTTCCAGTATCTTATTTTCATGTGATAATTCAAAAAAGCGCACTATACAGGTCGATGAAACTAAAATTGAAGAATCGTTAAGAAAGCCAGATTCTCATAACTCCATGAATTCACTCGATTGGAATGGAACATACAAAGGCATCTTACCTTGTGCAGACTGTGAAGGGATAGAAACAATTTTAACTTTAAATCCTGATCAAACCTATATACTGGTTACAAATTACTTGGGAAGAAATGATGCCTTAGAGGAAGAAAAAAAGGGTTCCTTTTCTTGGAATGAGGCTGGTTCCATCATCACATTAACCAATATCACATCAGGCCCAAACCAGTATAAAGTAGGCGAAAATCGAATTTGGCATCTCGACATCAATGGAGAAATAATCACTGGAGATTTGGCCGATCATTATGTCTTAATTAAATCCTTCTAATTATTTAAAGCGAATGATTTTCCCGTGAGCCCTAGAAGTCATTTCCTGAGGTACCGCCGCAGTTATTTCATTGTAAAGGAGTTCTACCAATTTTTGCTTTAGAAAACTCCGGTTTAAGATTATACTAACTTCTCGCGTAGGTGCTGTCCCACGAAATGGCCTTAGCCGAGCGCGTTCTTCTTTCGAAAGTAACATTGTGGCCAACTCCGGCAATAAGGTCACCCCTTGATAACGATTAACCATATTTTTCAAACCTTCCAGAGATCCGCTTTCGTAGTGAAAATTCTTTGGTCCACTCATCGTCTGATCACATAAGTTGAGTACTTGATCTCGAAAACAATGCCCCTGCTGTAAAACCCAAAAATCTTCCTTTTTCACTTTCAGGGGATCAAAAAATTCTTCTCTGAGAAGTGGATGATCTTCTGAGAGATATGCATAAAACTTCTCATAGAACATTGGTTTTTCTACAATCCCCGGCTCGTCCAGTGGAGTGACAATGATCCCCAAATCCAACTCATCATTTTTGAGTTTCTTGACGACTTCCTCGGTAATCATTTCCTGAACCTCGAGGTTTACCTTAGGATACTTTTCAACAAAGCTTCGAATAAATAAATGAAGCAAGTAGGGAGCTAAAGTTGGGATTATTCCCAATTTAACGACTCCGGAAATATCGCCTTTCAGCTGCGCAACAAGCTCAAAAATCCCTTTGCTTTCAGACAAAACCCGCTTTGCCTGAGCAATTATCTGAACCCCAATCTCAGTTGGGATTACCGGCATTTTGCTCCGATCAAAAAGAATTACACCCAAATCTCGTTCTAGCTTACTCAATTGTGCACTGAGCGTTGGTTGAGTGACAAAGCAGCTTTCTGCAGCATTCCCGAAATGCCGATGCTTATCTACCGCGATAAGATATTCAAGTTGTTGGATCGTCATAGGATTCTAAAGTATCAAAAATCCAAAAGAGTTTCCAAAAAGGTATTTTCTCCTTTTGTCAAATTCCAGAAACATAATTTCACTATAGCCAAGAAAAGCTGTAATTTATTCCGAGTCAATTCATTAAACCTAAAATCATGAGCAAATCCAATTTTTCAAGAAGAAAATTCCTTGCCACCTCACTGCTGACTACAGCAGGACTTGGCGCAATCCCGCAACTTAGTTTTGGGGCTTCGTCCAAAGCCATAAAATTAAAAGACACCTCAAAAGTCCGCCTTGGATTCATTGGAGTCGGTCGACAAGCCATGGGTCTATTGGGGAATTTTATGAAAAACCCCAATGTGGAAGTCACCGCAGCAGCTGATGTGTATGCTATCAAACTGGAGCGTTTTCAAAAGAGAACTTTAAAACATTATGAAGATCGTGGTGGATTGACAGGTGGCATTGCTCTTTATTCCAATTACAAGGATTTGTTAAAAAGCGAGGAGGTAGATGCGGTAGTAATAGCATCCCCAGATCACTGGCATGCTTTGATGGCGATCGACGCCTGCAAAGCTGGAAAAGATATCTATCTGGAAAAGCCTTTGACTTTCACCATAAAAGAAGGTCAAGAGTTAGTAAAAGCAGTCCGATCAAATGGGATTGTCTTAGGAGTCGGAAGTATGCAACGTGCCGGAGCAAATTTTCAACATGCCGTAAGAATGGTGCAAAAAGGCTATTTGGGGAAAATTAAAACCGTCTATGCTAATGTAGGTACTCCTCCCTTTCCAAAGGAAATAGATTTTGAAGCGCAAGCTATTCCAGCAGGATTGGACTGGAAAGCTTGGAATGGACCAATTCCAGCAGTGCCCTATTTCCCAGATCTTAATCCTCCGATTAGTATAAATCCGGAAGAAAATGAGAAAGCTTGGGGTGCATGGCGTTGGTACAAGCGGACAGGAGGAGGATTGATGACTGATTGGGGTGCTCATATGTTTGACATAGCCCAATGGGGAATCGGAATGGATCGAAATGGTCCTGTAGAAGTGATTGTGGATAAAGGGGAAGAACCGATGAAATACCGCTATGCAAATGGAATCGAGATGATCGTCTCACCTTTTGATGACACTAACAGACAAGGGGTAAAATTCATCGGAGAAAAAGGTTGGATTACTGTTTCCAGAGGCAATTATGATACTTCTGTAAAAGAATGCGAAATGAAGTTTACCAAAGAGCAACTGGGTTTCTCTCCACATCATGTGGACTTCATTGATTCAGTATTGATGCGAAAAGATCCAATTGTCCCTGTAGAAGTGGGACATAGCACCTGTACTGTTTGTACAATTGGAAATATTGCGCATGACTTAGGACGCTCTTTAAAATGGGATCCTATTGCGCAGGTATTTATCGGAGATGCAGAAGCAAATTCTAGATTGCATTACAATTACGAGAATGGGCTCTCTCTTTAATTAGCAATTCTAATCTAAAAAAAGGAATCAAAGTTTAAGTTTTGATTCCTTTTTTAATTTTATTCCGTTAGATTGTATTCAATCAAAAAAACTTATTTATGAATCCTTCTCAGAATCTCGCCCTTCATCTTTATTCCAGCTCTCGAATTTTCATTCAACTGATTCAAAGTAGATTAAAAGAGTTTGGATTGACTTATCCACAGTATCTGGTGTTGGCTGTATTATGGAAAGAAGATGGATTACGCGTAAATGAAATAGGTCAACGACTCGAGTTAGACTCTGGAACTTTAACTCCGCTTCTTAAAAAATTGGAGGCGATGAACTATGTAAAACGACAACGTGGAGAAGCGGATGAGCGGACGGTAACTGCAGAATTAACCTATCCAGGAAAGTCTCTTCAGAGTAAAGTTGAGGCACATTTGATGAAGTTTGATGAATTACTTTCAGAAATTCAGGATCTCTCGCTTGATTCTATAAACCAAAGTCTCGTTGAGTTGTTAGAAAGTTTAAAATCATTGAAAAATTCAGAAAATGGAAAAACTTAATATTGATTACACAGCAGTAGCAATCAACACCGGAGGAAGAAAAGGTCATGTGAAAACAGATGATGGATTGCTAGATTTTGATGTCGCTATGCCAAAAGAAATTGGTGGCGAAGGTGGAAAAACCAATCCTGAGCAATTTTTTGCTGCTGGATATGCTTCTTGCTTTGGAGGAGCTTTAGGAGCTGTAGCAGGCAAAACCAGTTTGCGAGATTCCGAAATCAAAGCAAAAGTTCACTTAGGGAATTATGGTCCGGGAAGCTTTGGTTTGGCAGTAGATATCGAAGTGAAAATTCCACATGCGGCATCATTGGAAGAAGCTCAGAAGTTAGTAGATGCAGCACACGAAGTTTGTCCTTACTCTAAGGCTACCAGAGGAAATATCGAAGTAAATGTGAAGGCAGTTGTTTAATACTGACTGAAGAAAAAATAATTAGGCTGGGAGAAACCCAGCCTTTTTTATGTCAAATAACCACAACTCCTTTACCCAACATTTTTCGATCAAGCAGCGCTTGCAAGGCCTCTGGAGAATCTTGCAGAGAATATCGCTTACTAATATGTTGTTGAATTTTTCCTTCATTGATCCATTGAACCAGCTGAGCGATATTCTGAAAACTCTGCTTTGCTTCCAACTTTGAAAATTGGCCCCAGAATACGCCAAGAATGGCACAGCCTTTCAAAAGCGGAAGATTCATTGGAATCTTTGGGATTTCCCCATTGGCAAAACCAACAATCAAATAGCGTCCTTTCCAGGCTATTCCTCTCAACGCCGCTTCCGTAAAATCTCCTCCGACAGGATCGTAAATTACATCCACACCTTTTCCTCCAGTCAACTCTTTGATCCGGGTTTTCAGATCCTCATTGGAATAATTGATCGTTTCTGAAGCACCTTTTTCCCGGCACAATTCAAGCTTCTCATCCGTCGATGCCGCAGCAATTACTTTGGCGCCCATTAGTTTTCCCAACTCCACCGCAGCCAAACCTACACCGCCAGCTGCACCCAAAACTAGGAGAGTTTCTCCTTCTTGGAGTTTAGCCCGATCTTTTAATGCATGAAAAGAAGTACCATAGGAGTAAAGTGTGGTAGCTGCAACCTCTGGAGATAATCCAGGAGGCATCGCAAAAACCCGATCCGCGTCCACGGCTACTTTTTCTGCAAACCCACCCCAACCACAGAGCGCGAGAACCGATTGACCTACTTGAAATTGGGCCACATCCTCTCCGAGTTCAAGTACTTTTCCAGCTACCTCTCCTCCTGGTGAAAAGGGCAATTCTGGTTTGAATTGATACTTTCCTTGAATGATCAGCACATCAGGAAAATTAACTCCACAGGCTTCTACGGCAATGAGAATTTGATTTTTTGCAGGTTTAGGGTCTGGCAGTTCACCAAAAATGAGACTATCCGGAAGACCAAATTGATTACAGATGATTGCTTTCATAGTTGAAATTTTGTCACAAAGGCACTAAGAGTTTAAATTTCTTTGGGCTATTAAACCAAACGGTCAACGCTATTTAGGGAAGTACAGTAAATATCTTTCAGCTTTCTCACTTCTACTTTCTAAATTTTCAAGCTTGGACAAGATGGCATTTCCTTAAATAAAACTAGGCATTTCCTGCCGAAAAGGATAATTTTGAGCTCTTTACTAAAATAGATAACCCAATTATGGCGGTCAACGATTTCATACGCTCCAACAAAGACAGATTTTTGAACGAACTACTCGATTTACTTCGAATTCCATCGGTTAGCGCCGATCCTAAATTCAAAGACGATGTCTTTGCGGCAGCAGATTTTGTGAAAGATTCTCTTGTAAAAGCTGGTGCCGATACCGTGGAAATCTGCCAAACTGCAGGCTATCCAATCGTCTATGGCGAGAAAATCATTGATCCTTCTTTGCCCACTGTTTTGGTCTACGGACACTACGATGTGCAACCTGCGGATCCTTATGAATTATGGGATTCTCCGCCATTTGAGCCAGTGATCAAAAACACCAAAATTCATCCCGAAGGAGCAATTTTCGCCCGTGGTTCGGCAGATGATAAAGGTCAATTCTACATGCATGTGAAAGCGTTCGAAGCCATGATGGCTGAAAATGATTTGCCTTGCAATGTGAAATTCATGATTGAGGGCGAAGAAGAAGTGGGTTCAGACAACCTAGACAAATTCGTAATCGAAAATAAGGAGCGACTGAAAGCAGATGTGATTCTGATTTCCGATACACACATGATTTCTATGAAAGATCCATCCATCACGGTTGGTCTTCGGGGCATGGCCTATATGGAAGTCGAAGTGACTGGTGCCAATCGGGATTTGCATTCCGGAACATATGGCGGAGCAGTCGCCAACCCAATCAATGTGCTTTGTGAGATGATCGCTTCTATGAAGGATGAAAATAATCACATTACCATTCCAGGCTTTTATGATAAAGTACAAGAGCTGACTGATGCGCAGCGTGCACGGTTGAACGAGGCCCCTTTTGACTTAAATGAGTACAAAGAAAAACTCGACATCAATGATGTGGAAGGTGAAAAAGGCTATACTACTATCGAACGAATTGGTATCCGTCCTACGCTGGATGTAAATGGAATCTGGGGAGGATATATCGGAGAAGGTGCTAAAACAGTACTTCCTTCAAAAGCTTCTGCAAAGATTTCCATGCGTTTAGTTCCTGATCAGGACTGGAGAGAAATCGCTGAAATCTTCGAAAACCACTTCAAGTCCATTGCCCCGGCTTCAGTTAAAGTGAAAGTAAAAGCACATCATGGCGGTGCTCCAGCAGTAGTTTCAGATTCGTCTGTGGGTTACCAAGCGGCCGAAGCTGCCATGGAAGAGACTTTTGGAAAGCGACCGATCCCTACTCGCGAAGGAGGCTCAATTCCTATCGTAGCTTTATTCCAAAAAGAATTGGGTTCAGATCCGATTTTATTTGGCTTTGGCTTGGACACGGATGCTTTGCATTCTCCAAATGAGCATTATGGTGTAAAAAACTATTTTATCGGAATAGAGACCATTGCTGCCTTCTTTAGACACTTTAGATCACTAAGCGGGAAGTAATTCAGGAACTTAAACTTCAATTTTCTCCTTTGGATAGCAATATTCCTCATCTCCATGCATTCAATGTTAGGTAAATTCGGAAAACTTATTTTTCCGATCTTCTTCTTTTTTATCGCCATCTCCAACGGGCAAATCATCGCTCCTCCAAAGTGGACGGTGGCAATTAGCCCTGATCAACCAGCGGTTGGTGAAAAAGCAACCTTGATCCTTGAGGCAACCATTCCTGTGGGATGGTATATTTATTCCAATGACTTTAAGCCAGACTTGGGGCCTATTCTCACCTCGCTGGATTTGGAACAATCGGAAGCTTATGCAAAAGCTGGAGGCCTGAAAGCGATTAACCCAAAGCGGAAGTTTGAGGAAATTTGGGAGGGAGAAGTCACCTATTTTATGGGAAAAGGACGTTTTGAGCAACCTTTAACCCTAAATTCTAAAAGTGGGACAATAATAGGTTCCATCACTTATCAAATGTGCTCTGACCTTACTGGTCAATGCATCAATTACGAAGAGGATGTGGAAATTTCTTTCACTGCTGTTCAAAAATCTCCTGAAAAATCAGCAGAAACCAAGACAGAATCTGCGCCCACAGAAAGCAAGCAGAAAGAGGATGTCTTTGCAGAAAGTGATTCCCTTTTTGCTTTCACACCAGATCAGTCAATCCCAGCAGATGAGACCGAAGATTCCCAATCTGAAACGGAAGAAATTCAGCTGATTGAGGCACCTGAAGTACAGCAAGAATCGCTTTGGGGATTTATGATTTTGGCATTCTTAGCCGGATTGGCAGCATTGCTTACTCCTTGTGTTTTTCCGATGATTCCGATGACGGTGAGCTTTTTCACCGGTCGGACTACAAGCAAAGCCATAGGAATTCGAAACGCATTCATTTATGGAGCCTCAATCATTGGTATTTATACCATTGCAGGGACGGCAGTGGCTGCTATTCAAGGACCGGAATTTGCCAATTGGCTAGCCACACATTGGTTGCCAAACCTCTTTTTCTTCGGTATCTTCATCTTCTTTGCATTAGCTTTTTTGGGCATGTTTGAGATCACTTTGCCTTCAGGCCTAGTGAATAAAGTGGATGCTAAAGCTGAAAAAGGGGGATTGATTGGCGTGTTCTTTATGGCCTTCACTTTAGTCTTGGTTTCCTTTTCCTGTACCGGTCCCATCGTAGGCTCTATTCTGATTTCTTCAGCAGGGGGAGAATTAGTCAAGCCCGTATTAGGAATGTTTGCTTTCTCTTTAGCATTTGCCATTCCATTTACACTATTCGCAATTTTTCCAGAGTGGATGAACAGACTTCCAAAATCAGGTGGCTGGCTGAATTCTGTAAAAGTTGTCTTAGGGTTCTTGGAACTAGCCTTGGCTTTCAAATTTCTCTCTATTGCCGACCTAGTGTATCATTGGGGAATTTTGGACCGGGATATTTTCCTTGTGATCTGGATTGTGATTTTTGCAGCATTGGGATTATATCTTCTAGGGAAAATCAGGCTGCCGCATGATTCACCAATGGACCATATTGGTGTACCAAGACTACTATTGGCTTTGGTGACCTTTATGTTTGTGGTCTATATGATCCCAGGACTTTGGGGCGCTCCGCTCAAGTATCTCAGCGGCTATTTACCTCCATTGACTACACAGCAGTTTAAAATCGGTGAGGGAATTTCTGCTTCAAATGAACCCCGTGCGCAAGTTACTTACGGTGATTTGCTTGAGATTCCCTTCGGGATCCAAGGATACTTTGATTATGAAGAAGCTTTAGCTGCCGCAAAAAGTCAAGGCAAACCCTTATTGATTGACTTCACCGGACATGGCTGTGTGAACTGTCGGAAAATGGAGGAAAATGTATGGTCTGATCCACAGGTTTTGGCTCGCTTGAAAAACGATTTCGTGATGGTCGCGCTCTATATTGATGAGCGACTGGAGCTACCGGAGAGCAAGTGGTACACCTCCTCGTACGATGGGAAAGTGAAAAAAACCCTTGGAAAGCAAAATGCTGATTTCCAGATCACCCGTTTTAATAACAACGCTCAACCTTACTATGTGATATTGGATCACAGCGAAAATCTCCTTGCTCCACCACGAGGGTACGAAACCAATATTCAGGAATTCGTGGAGTTTTTGGAAGCTGCCAAGAATGAATTTAAAACCCAGAATTAGGAAATTTAAATTGGGGCCTTGCCTTATTTTTAATTGTGAATATCCGCTTTCTTACCATTTACCAAATTTTATTGATGTTCACCTCGACCTCGCTCGGTGAGCCTTAGCTTTTAAATTAGGTGGGGGAATAAACTGCGGCGGCGGCGCAGTTTATTCCCCCACCATAATTAACCCCAAATCCGAAGGCCGAGCGAAGTCGAGGCCAGTTTGATCAACTGGCATAATTGCGGATAATGAGATTATTCAATTTTAATCTCTTTTATCGTTCAATTATCCGATTTCTTACCGCTTTCTGTACTGCTTCAAGCTTCGAGTGCACTTGGAGTTTGCCGTAGATATTCTCGATATGCTTGCGGACAGTCTTCGGAGATATAAAGAGATTTTCCCCGATTTGGTTGTAGTTAAGTCCTTTTGAAGTTTGCTCAAGTATTTCAATTTCCCGAGCTGTCAGGTTGATTTCTTCCTTTGGTTCTTCAAAATTCGGAGGATTGCGAAGGAGCTTTAAAGCTTTCATCGCTACAGAGGGAGTCATAGCAGCGCCACCCTCTAGGGTATCCAAAATGCCTTGATGCAAAGATTTAGCATCTACTTCCTTAAGCAAATAGCCATGTGCTCCGGCTTGAATAGCTCTGAAAATATTCTCGTCATCATCGAATACGGTAATCATTATGATTTTGATTTGAGGATACTTCTTGGTGATTTCTGCAACTGTTTCAATGCCATTCATTTTGGGCATCTCAATGTCCATTAGAATCAGGTGGACATTGGAGTCCTGCTCTAGTTTTTCCAAAAACTCAACTCCATTATAGCCATAAAATTTGACCTCCAAGTCTTCAAAAAATGAAAGCTTTTCCAAGATTGCTTTGAGCAAAAATGAATTATCCTCTGCAATTGCAATTTTTATCGCCATGATGATTTTTAAAAATTAATAAATACAAACTTCAGTTCCTTGATTTTCCTGCGTATCAATAGTAAGATTCTTTCCGATACGGTCCGCACGGTTTCTCATATTCCCCAAGCCATTTCCCAAATTATTGGTTTTGATCCCTTGCCCATTATCTCTTACACATATCCGTAGAGCATCACCTACTTTTACCAAGTTTATCGTGATTTTCGAAGCATCTGCGTGCTTTATGGCATTATTGATAGCTTCTTGGACTACTCTAAAATAATTAATCCCCTCCAGTGAATTGAGTAAAAATTCCTTTTCAATCTGATCATCCACCTTTAATTCAAAATCAATCGTAGGACATGCTTCTTTTGCCTTAGCTATGAAGTTGGCCAATCTTCCCTGAAGATCTTCCAAGCTCACGTTCTCTTTATTCATGGCCCAGATGGTATCTCTCAACTCGCCAACTGTTTCGACGGTAAAGGAGGAAATCTGATCAATTTTTGATGCCATTTTCTCCGGTCCAAGATTACCCAATTTCAGGTTGTTGAGTGAGGAAACAATAAAGGTCAGCTGAGCGCCAATATTGTCATGCAAATCAGATGAAATACGATCCCGCTGCTCATGAAGGCGCTTTTGTGTTTCTTGCTCTGCATAAATCGCCTGAAGCTTAGCCTCCTGCTCTAAATGTCTGTTTTTAGTTTTTTGCCTGTAGTATATAAAGAAACCGAGTCCAAGAAGTGAAATTGAAAAGATAATTGCGAGCAATAGTTGGTTATTTCGATTCTTGACCAAAAGTTCATTTTCTGCCAAGGCAGCTCTTGACTCTGCTAGCTCCCGTTCTTTGGTTTCCACTTTATACTTAGCTTCAAGATCCGCCATTTGCTTCAAGCGCTCATCTTTGAAGATTGAATCTTTAAGTGAGCTGTACTGCTCCAAAAAGTCAATGGCCACCGGAAGTCGACCGCGTAATTTATTGTAGCGGTATTGCTCTTGAAGGTAATCCCGCTTTTTCTCTATGGATTGACTCAATTCCACATATTTCGCAGCAGAATCCAGCATGTTTTCTGCTTCGCTGTAGTTGCCCAGATTGTAAGCGATCGTCCCTAAGTTTGTATAGTTTGTCGCTATTCTCGTATTGCTTTTTGCCTTTTGATTAAGAGAAAGTGAGACTACCATCCACTTTTTAGCCTCCAAAAAATTCTTTTGCTTTAAAAGCGTGTTCCCAATATTATTGAAGGTATTCGCAACCTTAATGCTATCGAGGTTTTTCAAATCATCAATTACTTGATAATGGTAGTATAATGCACTATCAGGCTTATTCCAATCATCAAAATTAATGGCAATCGCATTTAAGGCATAAGCTCGAAAAAGTGGCTTGGATTTTGGAAAATCTTCTAGGAGCTGGAGCGCTTCCTTTCCATAAGCAACTCCCTTGTCATATTGCTCCATATCATGGTAGATCACCGAGATATCGAATAGCGCAAATGCCATGTAATTTGAATCCAAGGCATTCAAGGCGTGATTATAATGCTCCTGTGAAAAATATAATGCTTTATCCCAGTCTCCCGTGAAACTATTGATACGAGATAGTGATATGAAAGCCATACTTCGAATACTGGCTTCAGCTTTTGGGTCAACAAGGTCAACACATTTTTGAAAATAAATTTCAGCACTATCGTATTCCGAATTCGAATAAAATCGATCAGCGATGAAATAAAAATAAAGACCTGAGTCACCCGAATTCTGAAGATTCTTTTTTTCCAATTCAAATATAATGGAGGCAGAGTCTCGGTTAAGCACAGTTCTTCCTAGCCTATCCCGCAAAGTTTGAGAATAGGAAGCCGTAATCACCAGAAATGCTACTTGAAAAAGGGCAAATGTTCGAAGCATAAAGGTCAAGATCGCTAACCTTTTAAATATAAAAAATGCTTTTTGGGTTTATGCTTTTTTCGAGATTTTTTAA
The DNA here is from genome assembly GCF_001936475.1 of Algoriphagus marinus. Lineage (GTDB taxonomy): Bacteria > Bacteroidota > Bacteroidia > Cytophagales > Cyclobacteriaceae > Algoriphagus > Algoriphagus marinus. The sequence goes on from NZ_MSPQ01000001.1 coordinate 202,862, forward strand.
AATTATTTGTTGATTAACCGTAAATCTCTTCCAAAATCTGGGCTAATCTAACGCTTGCTGCAACCAATCTTTCCTCAACAGTATCATTGGATTCGTACATATAGACCCAGCTGATTTTTTTACTCTCCGGTAATTTGTATACAAGTGGTCGAAGGGCAACAGCTTCCTTCAGCCAATCCTCCATAGTTGCATTACGATACGTCTGCTTGAGCTCGGGAGTTAATCTACGATAAAGCTCATTCGCAAGCTCAGAATAGCTCATGCCTTTACGGTCAATCATTCCACTATCCCAAAGTGCGTGAAGATTGGTTGATTGGTTAAAAAATTCTATTCTGACGTCATTTCCTCCACGATCCTCACCTGTACCCACATGGAGCGGCTGATGAATATCCTCTACCATATGAATCAGCATTTTGAGTTTTTCTGCCTCTTCCTTCGGGCTTAGATTTCCAGCTTTAAGCTCTGCCTTCAATCGCTGAATCGCTTCAAACGCATCCCCTCCTTTTTCCTGATGTGCAGGATCATACTCCCCATTTTTGGAAGTCAAATAATGCCAAGAATTTGCATAATCATAGGACTTATCAGATCTAATCTCGTCCATCCAAGTGCCACTTCTTCCGAGCGACATAGGATAAAGAACCTTTTCAACTTTGGTTAAAACCGATTTTTTCATTTGCCGCTCAGCCATAAGGCCAATTACATAGTGACCTAATTGCCCCCAAGCAGAAGCTTGAGTCACAGAGAGGGAGAGCATCACTGCAAATAGAAGTACTTTTTTCATAAATCTGATGATTGAATAGTCACAAAGATAGTAGGCAAATTATAGAGGGAGATGAATAAAAGATTAAGCTTTTTGCAATTCGGCCACTGCGAGCCAAGCCATCAAACCAGCTCCAATTTCAAGAGCATCTTCATCAATATCAAAAGTCGGTGTATGCACTCCAGAGACAATTCCCCTTGCTTCATTTCTAGTTCCTAGTCTATAAAAACATCCATCAACCACTTGAGAATAATAAGCGAAATCTTCAGCTGCCATCCAGATATCCAAGTCCAGCACATTTTCAGCACCTAGATAGGCTCTTGCAGCTTCGGTTGCCCGAGCGGTTAATTCAGGGTCATTTTGAAGAAAGGGATACCCTTTTCGAATTTCAAAATCCACTTCTCCACCCATTCCTTCAACTATACCATGAGCGATTTGAAGCATTTTTTGATGTGCTTTGGCACGCCAATCTTCATTCAAAGTTCGGAACGTTCCCTGAATTTTGACTTCATTAGGGATCACGTTTGTCGCTCCGAGAGCTTCCACTCTTCCAAAGGAAAGTACGGAAGGGATTTTTGGACTAGCGGCTCTACTTACCACTTGCTGCAGAGCAACAATTAGATGAGAGGCAATCAAAACAGGATCTATCAAGGTCTCTGGCATAGCTCCATGACCTCCTTTGCCTTTTACTGTGATGTAAAGCTCATCGGCAGAAGCCATGTATAAACCTTGTCGAAAACCAACTTTTCCAGCTGGAATAAATGGCATCACATGCTGACCGATAATTCCGGCTGGACGGGGATTTTCCAAAACTCCATCTTTGATCATAAAAGATGCTCCGCCAGGAGCGACTTCTTCGCCCGGTTGAAAAATAAGCTTAATGGTTCCTTCAAATTGATCTTTGACCTCCTGAAGTATTTTGGCTGCTCCCAAAAGTGAAGCAGTATGTGCATCATGTCCGCAGGCATGCATGACGCCAGGGTTTTTGGATTTATAGGGAACATCATTTGCCTCGATGATTGGCAGCGCATCCATATCAGCACGAAGTGCGATGACTTTTTTACCGGGATTTTTACCTTCAATCAATGCTGACCAACCGGTATTTGCCTTTTGCTCGATGGTGGTTATACCCAGGTTTTCCAGCTTTTCCTTTACAAAGGCAGCTGTTTCAAATTCCACATAAGAAAGCTCCGGATTTGCATGAAGGTGACGCCGATTTGAAATTACCTCGTCTTTATAGGCTTTTGCCAGTTCTTTAATTTTGTCCTTGAGCATTTTCTTTCTCCAGTGGTGTCACAAAACCTTCACGTTGAAAACGGTCCTGAATGATCCGGGCAGTAGGAAATTGAGACTTTATTAATGAAAAGTTTTTTTGTGATTCAAATTTGTAATTGTATTTCCCCACTTTGACCAAATAGCGTGGCTGCTGGTACTGAATTTCAGCATTGATGTCAGGAAAATATTCATTGAGTTCGGACTGGGTTTTGAAAGCCCGATCTCGATCGACACCTGAATAAACCAAAATGGTATATCCTGAATAATAGGGTTCCGATTTATTCTTTTCGATCAATCTGGTTTTGACCTGATTTAACTCTTTATCTACAGTGTTATCTGAAACAGCCAAGTTGGCCTGACTTGATTCATTAAGTTGTTGTGTATAATCCGGGTATTGAGGTAGGGAAGAAAGCTGAATATCCTCTCGATAGTTCTGATAGGAATTTCCGGAATCAGTAGTCACTTTACTTGTTTTACAACTAGCAAAAATCAATACTATTCCAACAATCCAATAACCTCTCATCGTTCTTTTTAATTTTCTATAATTACACAATTACCTTCCTGCACGTCCTGTTCCACACTTTTATATTTCACGTCTTTTTTCGTGGTACCATTCGAATATTGAACAGTAACTTTATCATTTCGCCCGTAGGCTTTATCTGATTTTCGAGGCGCTACAACTTGTGGAGCTGGTCTTCCTGCATTCGCCGCAGCTACTGCTGCACGGTTAGCTCCTGGATTCAGGGTACTTGATACTTCTGCCTTTGAAGCCTGAACTTGAGGTTCAGCCTGTTTTCTCGGCTGTGCGGCATTTACTTGAGAAGGATCTTGCTTAGGTAAATCCGCTCTGGTCAGGAAGGAAATCATATCTTCATTCAACTTGCCAATGAATCGCTTAAACATTTCAAATGCCTCAAACTTGTAAATCAAAAGAGGATCCTTTTGCTCATAAACAGCATTTTGAACTGACTGTTTCAAGTCATCCATATCTCGAAGATGTTCTTTCCAGTTTTGATCTATAATGGCAAGCGTAACATTCTTTTCGATGGATCTCACAAGCTCTGCTCCTTCATTTGATAGCATAGAATCTAGATTGACTACGACGCCAATTTGCTTCATCCCATCCGATATCGGAACCATAATGTCCTTGACAGTTGCCCCACGCTCTTCGTTAACTCTTTTGAAAATTGGAAGTGCGGTCAGCATTATCTGATTATTCTTCTGCTGATATGTTTCAAAAGCAAGTGTATAAAGCTCTTGTGTAAGGGTATTGGCATCTTTGCTCTTGAGATCATTTTCTGTGATTGAGAAATCAACCCCCAAGGTCGTGAACGCATTCATCCGAAGATTTTCTGCATCCTCTGTGGATTTAGCCATATCAATTAGGCTTTCACTTACGTCAAAGATGACGTTCAGAATATCCAATTCCAGTCTATCCCCTTTCAGTGCATTTCTTCTCTTCTTATAAACAACCTCTCTCTGGGAATTCATGACATCGTCATATTCCAAAAGTCGCTTTCTAGTGCCGAAGTTGTTTTCTTCCACTTTTCGCTGAGCTCGCTCAATAGACTTAGTAATCATACTATGCTGAATCACTTCACCCTCATCAAGACCCATTCGATCCATCAATTTGGCGATACGGTCTGACCCGAATAATCGCATCAAACTATCTTCCAATGACACAAAGAATTGAGATGATCCGACATCTCCTTGTCGACCTGATCGACCTCTAAGCTGCCGATCGACACGACGAGACTCATGACGCTCAGTACCGATAATCGCCAATCCTCCGGCTTTTTTGGATTCCGGGGAAAGTTTTATATCCGTACCTCTACCCGCCATGTTAGTGGCAATAGTTACAGTTCCACTTTGACCTGCTGCCGCGACTACATCTGCTTCTTTGGCATGTTGCTTTGCATTCAATACCTGATGAGGAATCTTTTTCAAAGTAAGCATTCTGCTAAGTACTTCTGAGATTTCTACAGAGGTGGTACCCACCAATACTGGTCTTCCGGCGGCCACCAACTCATTGATCTCATCCACCACCGCATTGAATTTCTCACGCACGGTCTTGTAGACTTTGTCCTCCTTATCATCTCGTTGGATTACCCGATTGGTAGGGATTACTACCACATCAAGTTTGTATATCTCCCAGAATTCTCCAGCCTCCGTCTCGGCAGTTCCGGTCATACCAGCAAGCTTGTGATACATTCGGAAGTAATTCTGAAGAGTAATGGTGGCATAGGTCTGTGTAGCATCTTCGACCTTCACGTTCTCCTTGGCTTCGATCGCTTGGTGCAGTCCATCTGAATAACGACGCCCCTCCATCACACGACCAGTCTGCTCATCGACGATTTTCACTTTGCCGTCCACCAAAATATATTCGGTGTCTCGCTCAAACATACAGTAAGCTTTAAGCAATTGGTTTACAGTATGTATTCGCTGTGCTTTTACGCTGTAGTCTTTAATTGCTTCTTCCTTACGGATCAGTTTTTCTTTGTCATCGATCTCTTCGGATTTTTCCAAGTCAGCGATGACAATTCCGATATCCGGTAAAATGAAAAAGTCAGGATTTTCATTTTTGGTAGTCATCGTTTCGATACCCCGATCGGTCAAATCGACAACATTGGTCTTTTCATCTATGGTAAACAATAGCGGCTCATCTGCTTCTGGCATATTCCGCTTATTGTCCTGCAAGTAGAAATTTTCTGTTTTCTGAAGGATTACTCTTATTCCTGGCTCAGATAGGTATTTGATCAAAGGCTTATACTTTGGCATTCCTCGAAAAGCTCTAAACAAAGCTAGACCACCATCCTTATCATTTCCATCAGCAATTTGTTTTTTGGCGGCAGTTAGGAAACCTTGAACCAATTTCCGTTGCTCATCCACTAGTGCTGAAACCCTTGGTTTCATATCATCAAATTCATGGACATCCCCTTTTGGCACCGGTCCTGAGATAATCAATGGCGTTCGAGCATCATCAATCAATACCGAATCGACCTCATCAATCATAGCAAAATGATGCTTTCCCTGAACTAGATCACCAGCCTCACGAGCCATATTATCTCTCAGGTAGTCAAAGCCAAATTCGTTATTGGTACCATATACGATATCACTTGCATATGCTTTTTTCCTACCAGCAGAATTTGGAGTGTATTTATCAATACAATCCACAGTAAGACCATGGAATTCAAAAAGTGGCGCATTCCATTCAGAGTCACGCTTTGCTAAGTAGTCATTTACCGTCACGATATGAACACCTCTTCCAGCTAAGGCATTTAAAAATGCAGGCAATGTAGAAACCAAAGTTTTACCTTCACCTGTTGCCATCTCGGCAATTTTTCCTTTGTGAAGCACCATGCCACCAATTAGCTGGACATCGTAGTGAACCATGTCCCAAACGACTTCCGTCCCTGCAGCAAGCCACTTATTATGCCAGATCGCATCTTCTCCCTGTATTTCTACATTAGCTTTCACCGCAGCAATTTCCCGATCGCGTAGATTGGCTTTTACGACTAATTTGCCAACTTCCTTCAATCTTCTGGCAGTCTCTTTTACAACAGCAAATGCTGTAGGAAGAACTTTCTGAAGAATTTCTTCTAATGCCTGATCCCGGTCTTTTTCAATTTGATCTATTTGATTGAAAAGCTGATCTTTTTCATGAATCGCAGTGGCAGGCAATTCATCCACCTTAGCTCTGATATCAATGATTTTTTGATCGAACTCCTGCAAGTGATCATTGATCTGAGATTTGATCTCTTGGGTTTTTGCCCGGAGTTGTTCATCACTGATTCCTTTCAAACCATCAAAAACTGTATTGATTTCCTTGACGATTGGCAATAACTCCTTAATATCTCTATCAGACTTGGTTCCAAATACTTTAGCAAGTCCTTTTGCTATAAAATCTAACATGTTGGTCTTTTGTAATTCTCAAATGAAGGGTTAAAATTAAGCCCTTTTTATTATAAATGATACTAATGCCAAGGTCGGTTATGATCCTTTCTTAGCCTTTTTTATACTGTAATTTGCCCTTTAAATACCTGTTTGGCAGGCCCAATCAGCCAAATATCTTGGAAGGTACCATCCGGTAAGGATTGAAATTTTACGGATAATTGGCCCCCAAGGGTGTTAATTTTCACATTACTTGTAGGTTTATCTTTGGAAAACGCGATCGCTGCGGCCGTCACTCCGGTACCGCAAGAGAGTGTCTCATCCTCTACGCCTCGTTCATAAGTTCGAACGAACAATTCATCAACATCTATTTTTTCTACGAAATTCACATTAGTCCCCGCAGGAGCATATTCCTGATCGAATCTCACTTCTTTTCCCTTCTCATAGACGGGATATTCCCTCACTTTTTCAACAAATCGAATATGATGGGGAGATCCTGTATTGACAAAGATATCATCGCCCTTTTTTTCTAAGGTCTCAACATCACCCATCTTTAATTGCACTAACCCATCTTCAATAACCGCCTCATGTGGTCCATCAATTGCCAGAAAATTAGTTTTATGATGTACTATTCCGAGAAATTCCGAGAAAGCAACAGCACAGCGGGCCCCATTTCCACACATACTTTGGCTACCGTCCGCATTGAAGTAAATCATCTCAAAATCAAGGTCTGCATGATTTCGAATGAGAATCAGGCCATCTGCACCCACACCAAAACGACGATCACAAAGTTTGGAAATTAGATCCAAATCAGTCAAATCAAATACTTCATTCCGATCATCGATCATGACAAAGTCATTTCCTGTACCCTGATATTTATAAAAAGAGATTTCCATAAATTTTTATTATTGAAAAGAAAGGCAAAAACCTATCCAAGGTATTTGAGTGATACAAACTTAAACAACTTGTCAGAAAATCAGACTTATTGTCTGATTGCCAATTTCCAATCAATCGATTTAATGGTTAATTTCAGGTTTACAAAAAAACTTGAAACCTAAATCCAATACCTGATGAATACTCCTGAGAATTTAATCACCAGAAGATTGTTTCTGTCTAACACATCCAAGGCGAGCATCGCTTTGGGGCTTGCTGGGACAGGAATTTTGAGTGCTTGCGCAACAGATGCAAATGGTGACGAGAAGGCTATCTTAGCTACCAGTTTCACTCAGACACCTTTAGCATATGAATTTACTGCTTTGGCCCCCAATATTGATGCGATGACCATGGAAATCCATTATACCAAGCATGCTGCCGGCTATGCTAAAAATCTTGGAGAAGCTATCGTAGAAGAAAAAGTAGATACAAATAAGCCGTTGGAAGATGTTCTGAGCAAAATATCAAGCTATTCTACCAAGATGCGAAACAATGGAGGTGGGCATTATAATCATGAATTGTTTTGGAAAGTAATGAGTCCAACAGGTGGTGGGAAGCCTGAAGGCGACTTGGCAGCAGCAATTGATTCTTCTTTTGGAAGTTATGATGCATTTGTAACCGAATTTGAAACAGCTGCAAAAACACGGTTTGGATCAGGCTGGGCTTGGCTGGTATTAGGAGAGGATAAAAAACTTGCCATTGGATCTACTCCAAATCAAGACAATCCATTGATGGATATTTCTGATTTCAAGGGAACCCCACTTTTAGGATTAGATGTATGGGAACACGCCTATTATCTGAATTACCAAAACAGAAGGCCGGATTACGTCTCCGCATTTTGGAATGTGTTGGACTGGAATACTGTCAGCCAGCGATTTGCTGCAGCTTCTATATAAAATTCTTACTATTGAAACCAAAAAAGACCGGAAATTCCGGTCTTTTTCATTTATTTCAAGAATTCAAAAATCAAAATCATGCAAGACCCTAAGTCACTTTCTTCAGTAGCTTTATTCCACGAAACCTTCAAGCATCCAATTGTATCGGATCCGGCTATACCGTCTGAAACACGATGTAACCTTCGGGTCTCATTGTTGGCTGAAGAGCTCAAAGAACTGGAAGAAGCCATAGAAAATAAAGATTTGGTAGAAATCGCCGATGCCCTTTGCGATTTACAATACGTACTTTCAGGTGCGATTCTGGAGTTTGGATTAGGAGAAAAATTCAAAACCCTTTTTGATGAAGTACAGCGTTCTAATATGAGCAAAGCCTGTAAAACTGAAGAAGAAGCCAAGGCGACCGTAGTTCATTACGAGTCAAAAGGAACACCTTGCTTTTATGAAAAAGAGGGTGATCTATTTTTGGTATTTAGAGAAGGAGATCACAAAACTTTGAAATCTGTAAATTATTCTCCGGCGGATTTGAAGGGAATACTTGAGAAATAACTAAGAGGTCTTCAGGTTTTTTCCCTGATGGTTTTTCAATTCAATAATTCGGGCCGGCAGATTGTAGCCGGCCTTTTCTAATGCCGTCAAGACTTCCAAAATGGCATTACTTTTAACCACTACATCCAAAATACCACGATCGAAGGTATCCACCCAAATGGTTACTTGAAGATTCAAAGTGCTTTCAACAAGATCAGACACCCAGACATTTGGACTTTTCTGATCAGACAGTACTCCAGGAACTTTTGAGACAGTATTTAAAATCAGTTCCATCGCTGCCTTGTAATCAGAGCCATAGTCCAGGCCGATGATAAAATCATAACGTAGAAATCCATCTATCGTAAAGTTGATGAGTGGGTTTTTTATTATTGTAGCATTAGGTATAAAAACATCTTTTCCATCGTTTGTCTTAATCTGCGTATCTCTAAGGTTTAGGGAAAGGATTTGCCCACGAAATCCATTTATATCCACAAAATCTCCGATCCGAAAAGGGGGCTTAAATGCAAGTATTATCCCAGACAGGAAATTCTCACCGATATCCTTCAAAGCAAAACCAATAATGAAGGCTGAGATTCCGGCTCCTGTTAATACACCGGTGACCACACCTGTTAGTCCCACAAAGCGAAAAACGATCATAAAACCAACTAGGATGATTATTAGTCTAAAAACGACTGATATAAAATTCGCCAAAAGTGGATCATTCATTCTTTTGAGTAATCTCCTTTTGAGAAGCTTTTGAAGGGTATTAGCCAAAAAAAAGAAGACAATGATAATTCCCAAAGAGATCCCAAATGTCTTCAGTGTACCATAAGTGTCATCCAGATTTATATCGAAAAATGTTTCCATAAAGTAAAGTAGAAAAAAGAGACCTTCTCTACAAGCTTCACCTAAACCAAGACAGGGGAATTAGATTTCAAAAAGTTTTTTTATCACTTTAAACCAAGAATAAGTTTGATTTCTAGCCTGAGTTGAAATTAAATGAAAATTAAAAACCTGTAAATACAAAAAGCCCCGTATTTCTACGAGGCTTTGTACCAGGAGCGGGAATCGAACCCGCACGGGATTGCTCCCACAAGATTTTAAGTCTTGCGTGTCTACCTATTCCACCATCCCGGCTTCACTCCGGCATACCGGAGCTACTTGTTAACCGAAACAAGAAAGCCCTTGAATCAAGGGCTTTTTTGAGCGGGAGACGAGATTCGAACTCGCGACCCCGACCTTGGCAAGGTCGTGCTCTACCAGCTGAGCTACTCTCGCTTTTCACATACCCAGAACTTGATCTGGGCGTATTGTGAAATTTTCAAAATCAATCATAGGGCTCAAAATAAAAAAAATAACACCGCGTGTGAACCCGGTGCTATCTAAACCTGCTCTTACGTTCTTAAATTATTTAAGAGTAATGACAACATTTGCCATGCCTCCACCGGATAAGGATGAAGCTATCCACTCTGGTAGATATGGATCACAAGACGAAGGTTGTGCACTACACCACGTGGCTCCTAAAGAATAGTAATAACTTCCTCCACTAATACCTTTGGAATCGCTCTCTGGCCATGCATAATAGCTTGGAGGGCTTCCTCCATTTGCCCAAGATACTGTTTTGTTTTCGTAGGGGTGCTTGTAAGGTGTTTTGAAGCCGTAAGTTGTTACCGTATAAGTTTTTGCTTCTGAGTTAACTGGAACAATCACTAATGCATGAACCCCTGCGCTATAACCTCCACCAGGAGACGTTATCTTATAACTTTTTGCTGTTACTGGAACATTCAGAATGATTTTCTTAGGGTCGTTATTGACCTTTACTTTACCTGTGACCTCTTCTCTAAGAATCCAATCGCCAGAACCAGGAACCCTAAAATAGATACTGGCTTTGATGTCTTCTATACCTTCCAATACATCTCCATCTAGCGCTTGATAGTTAATAGCATTGCCTCTAGTCGTGGCTATGGTGTTTTTCCCATCAAACATGCCATGCTTGCCTTCGGTGGACCATTCCACCTTATATTCCAAGGCACTGGTGCTCACGATGTCATTGACATTATCACTTCGCTCGAGGTAGAGTCGGACAGAGTGTTTCTGTTTACCACTTAAGGTAATGCCATCTGGTTTCATTTGAAGTTTCTGCTTTTTGACATTGATTTTAGCAGTAGCGCTACCTATCCATGTCAATTGATCACCTTTTTTGATATAAACTTCCACCGTGACTTTTTCAAAATTGTTCTCTTCTAGATTACTCGAATTCACCTCACTTCTGAAATTAACCGACGGGGAGGTAGTTTCAATGCTTGGCCCCTTGAGTCCTCCTGTTGCGGTGATTACTCCAAACTTGCCAGTAGTAGACCATTTATATAGGAAGGATTGACCAGTTGAAAGTTGGGTTGCAGTCTCCGCTTTCAAGGGTACGTTGGTGAAGGGTACCGTAGACTCTTCCGCGGGGTTAATTTTAACATCACCTCGAATAGCTTTTACATCGAATAAATCAATTCTATTTGACATTTTTACCTCAGCAGTGAGCTTTCCAAAATCCAGTATTTTCACTGCACCTTCTACAATTTTTAGAATTTTCAGATATCTTGCTACTGACGCTTGATTCACATAGTCCCTATTCAAATCAATTTCGATTCCCGTAGGGTTTTTGCTCCAATAGTTCACTTGTTCTTTAACAAAATCTTCTAAAAACTTCTTACCTGTAACTTCAGTATTAAAGGCTTTCACAACGGCCAACCCTGCCTCAGACCAATTTCCTTTTTCTATAAGTTCCCAAATGACTGTATTTTGACTTAAGAAAAATTCAAATGCTTCTAGACCTATTCCTTCTTTTTGGCCTTTAGCTTTAGAAAAAATTTCAGAAAGGATAGGTGTGATGATGTCAAAATAAACTTGCTTGATCATTAATTTTCGCCAAGTTTCCTGTTCCTTTTGGGTCATCAATGGAGAAGAGGCAGGATTTAAAGAGGTCCCAATTACCCTAACGAAGTAGGTTGCTTCGCTTTGATTATCACCTAATGGGATTGGTACAGCTCCTGTTTCCACCATTGCATATTTTATCCCATTGCCAGTGGCCCAATCCACCACTGTACCAATCAAGCCACTAAATGCATTGGTCGGCCCTACTTCGACCTCTCTTTCAATTTTTGTATCTTCTCTTACTGAATTGTTGATTACAACCTCCTCAGTTGAACCATTTAGTTTATATGCTTTTTGATAGATAAATGCATGGGCCCTTCTTCGATAGACATTTCTGATTTTTACAGTTTGGACATCATTTTCAAAAATCTGAATTCCACTTTGAAACCCACCAGGATTAACGTTGATCTGCCTGGCCCGAGAATCCAGAACCTCTCCATTATTTTTATACTGTTCTAATAAGGCAGTCAAATCTTGCTGAAATTTAAGATTTTCAATATAAAGAATATCACTCCGCAATCCTGCGTCGACTGTTGTCTTAAATTCCGTGTAACCGGGAAGCGTGACGGATGGACTTAAAAAATTATTACCAACCTCGATGGGCATGTAAAAAACACCTAAGCCAAGGTAAAATAATGCCTGGGCGGTGGTCTCTGTGGTGATGATCTTGTTCTTAGCATTGAGAACTCCCATCATGATCAGATTATCAGCCTCATCAAACAGATAAGCCATCCTGTTGACTGAATCTGGTAAGACGGCTTTCGATTTTCCATCAGCCGAAACCGGAAAAGTCATTAAACCTGTAGAAAGAGTCGCCTTGGACAAGTCAACATTTACTCCTGCTGGCAAGGATACGCTGATATCCACTGTTTGGGCTATTACGGTGGTCGTACCACCACCGCCGTTAGGAGGGTTCCCAGAGTCTGGAGTAGGAGGGGTAGGTTCTTCTGGATCAGTACAAGAGAAAGCCAGCACTGAAAAAAGGATAAAAATCCATTTGAAGAGTTGTAAGTTTTTCATGGTAAAAGTCGTTTATACTTCTCCATCGAAAAACTTGGAATAGGTCATCAAAAATTGATAAAATAATTTATATGACCCAAAAAGCCTATTCTTCCATTTCCTGCAACTTCGAGATCAGACCCTCTGCCTCATCTCTATCTGAAGCGTTCAAGTAAAAAATTGCTTCTTGATATTTATGTTCTTTGATCTTGATTAGGCCCAAATACCAATTGGCATCTTGCACAAACAGACTGTTGCCATCAAGGATTACTTGCTCAAGCAGAAGCTTACCCTCATCTAAAGATTCCAATTGCAAATAATCCATAGCCACGAAATACAGAAGCGTGTCATTTTTGGGGGATAAATCCAGAAGTGGCTTCCAAAACTCCAGCGATTTGGCGTATTCTCCAGACTTGTATTCGATCATACCTCTGTCAAATTCATAATCTTCTGAATCAGACATCATCGAAGTCAATCCTGGGTCTTTAGCATAATAGGCCGTAAATAGTCGCTCAGAACTGGAATCAAACCAACCAGACCAAAATCCCACCCCAGCAGTAATTACAATAAAAAGAGAAGCTGCCGCCGTCCAAATCCATCTTGTATTCAAAAACCGGTGTTGGCTTTGCTTTGAGGCCAATCCTTGATGGAATTCTTCTAACTGAGACTTCATTGCTACGCGCTCTATCCCTTCCCTCAGAATCATTACTTGGCTTAGCTTTTCCTTCCAAAGGGCCTCTTCCTTTAATCTATTTTCAAATGCAGACAGAGCGTCTCCTGAAAGATTTCCGTCTAGATAATCTTCCAATGCACTATACTCTTCTAAGGATATATTTACTGGTTCTTTCAGCATGATTTTATTTTTGTAAAACAAACTTCCGTAGCTTTTCCATGCAGCGGTATTTGTTGTTTTTGACAGTCTGGGTTGTCCATCCAAAGGTTGTAGCCATTTCTTCCATGCTCTTTTTTAAGAAATAAAAGCTTTTCAGCAGTTCTTGGCAATCACTACCGAGCTTTGATAAGGCATGTTCTACCTGTTCATATTTATCCTCCATACTTTCCCCCACTGGCTCAGATGCCTGATTCAGGAAAAAGGAATCTTCTTGTTTTCGATCTCTTTTGAATCGAGAAGAACGAACCCAATCCAACCATTTATTCTTGGCCACTTGATATAAATACCCTTGCACTGCAGACTGATTGGTAGGAATAAAAGCTCCTTTTTTGACATTTTGCCATAGTACCAAAAAGGCTTCTTGATAAATGTCTTTTGCCTCGTCTTCATTCCCATGATTGGCCTGTACAAACTTCCTCACCTTGGGAAAACCATCTTCATAAATTTGCCTAAGCACCAAGGCATCATTTAGACAAATCGCCTGAGTAATTTCATCTTGAGAAAGGGACTTAAAAATATCTTTCGGCATTCTATTAACAATTGCCAAAAAGATACAATTAAATGGTTTTCAAGCAAAGAAATCATGTCTATTGAGTACAAAAGACTTTACTAAATACCCAAGTTAACCTGACTATATATTCATCGAATTATTCAGAAAAGGTCATCAAGAAAGGCTACTCTTTTTCTTTCTAATGTATATTAGGAGCAAAACGCCCAATAGAATTACAAATGCAAATCCTAAAAGCCATTTCAAATTTCTAACTGGCTGTAATACAATCGGACTGGAATCGCCCATAGTAATCAGCCCTGCCCAAAATTCTGGTGAAAGTGCTCGTCCTTCTGCGATGGACAAATAATCCAGCTTAGCCTGTCTCAGCGCTTCATCCTTAGACATGCCATCTGCAAGATATTCGTAGAAGCTTGCAGCGATTTTGGAACTCGCTTCCTCGTCTATTTTCCAAAGTCCGATCAACAGACTCTTACTCCCCGCATAATTAAAAGCATGTGCCAAGGAGATCATACCTTCACCTGGTTGATAAATTGGTTTCCCTGTTTCGCAAGCGATCAGCACCGCCAATTCCGAGCTGAGATCCATCTGATAGATATCTTTAGCAAAAAGAGAGTTCTCCTCATTTTCAGAGGTTTTTGCAAAAATGAGCCTTGAAAATTCAGGACTTAAGTTATCGGACTCAGCATGTGTGCCTATATGCAAGACTCTATATTGGCCAGCTTCCTCAGCAAATTGATCTCGGGTAGAAGTTTTTTGGGAATAAACAGTTCCTCCAAATAATTTTTTAAGCTTATCCACCAACCTTTCAGTAAATGGCTGAGGAATCAGTTTCATATAGGATCTATCAATCTGAAGACTATCCTTGATCGAGGATAAATACTCAGCTTTCATTTCATCAAAAAAACCAGGAGCAAAAGCTACAAAATTGGATTTGTAAGACTGGATCTTCGCTGAATAGTTGAATAATAGTGTACTATAATGATAGGATATACTATGTTTAGCCAAGAGAGAGTTCTCACGTAATTCCCTATAATCTGATATCAATACAGGCGTTAGTATCTCAAAGCTTAGATTAAACAGCGCACCATCTGGAATGATCATTACACGCTGAGTCTTAATTTGAGAAGCCAGAGGCATCCAGAGGCTCTTATAAAGGCTATTTAGATTGGCGAAAGAGTTGGATTTATTATTCCATTCTTGCTGATAATTGGAAATAACTTTTTTGGCATTTGGATAGTCCAACTCAAAAAAATGAAGTTTTCTATCTTTCTTGGAGAGCACCAAGGCCACTAATCCTTCTCCTATTTGCAAATACCTTATAACCGTAGTTTCTATAGGAAGACTCTCCCAAATATTACTCATCGTGTAGTCTAGCGAAGCGTACCTGAATTCATAATACGCTGGATAGGTAGTTCTGGCTTTTTGAAGAAACTTTTCCCAAGCTGAGATCGCACTAAGATATTGCGCTACACCTCCATCTTGTTGATTGATTGCTTTGCGCATTTTGTCCTTTAGTGCCCGTTCTTCTTCGAAAAAAGAAGCAGGTAGTGAGCCAAATCTTGAGACATCAATCTGGTCAAGCCTGGCCCTTACTTTCTGATAGAATGTCGACTCGTGAAGAATCAATAGCCTCACGAGGAACTCTTGGTGAGGAGATTTTTTGTATAATTCCAAATAGAGTTGCTCCAGAAATCCAAAATACGCAGCGTTTTCAGTGATTAACAATGCCCTATCTTCATCGGCATCAAGGAAGGTTTTTCTTCGCTCTATCACCTTCAGTCCTTCTTCCAACTCTTTGACCATTCCCTCTAGCTCTTCTACAGAAGGGTTTGACTTGCCCAAAAATCTTGATTTTGTACTTAGCAGAATCGCTTGCGGCTTATAGCGCTCATTTTGCAATGAATCCAAAAATGACGAATTAGTATTGAACTGATTTTCCAACGTATTCAAAGCAATATAACTCCACTTAGAAGCTTCCTCATAGTTACCAACAGTCAAATACACTTCACCAATGTTCAGTTCCTGCTCGAATGCTATCAGATTACTTTCCCCTAAATTACTTTTCACATAGGTATATGCTTCCAAAGCTATCTGAACAGCTTCTTTGCCTTGATTTTGTCTAGCCATAAACGCTGAGAAATCCTTGAGAAATCCCAGATATATAAGGTCAAATTCATCCCGAAAGACCTCATTGAAGAGATTATGTGCCTTACGATAATAGTTTTCTGCAAGTTCAAGGTTTTCATATCCATCCTCAATCCTGGCCAATGCGTACCATCCATCTGCTTCATAATCGAGGTAGATTCCATCCATATTTTCCAGACCTTGAATGCCTTTTATTATGATTTTCCTAGCTTTTTCTGGCTCTGCCTGATCAAGGTATAATTGACCTAAAATAATCTCAGAAAGAAAAATGTCTTTACTTTCTTCGCTTAACTCTGCTTTTTTGCCTGCATAAGAAAACTCCATCAGACTCTGGGACTTTCGATAATTGCCTAGGCCTTTATAGATACCACCAAGATTGTCCAATGCCTGGAAGTAAAATTCCCTTGCACTCAGCCGCTGGGCTGGATCTTTTTCTACTTCTACATATGCCATCAGTTTTTCGATTGTCATATTCATAGAAGCAATAGCCTCAGTTGTTTTCCCTTGACCTGATTGCACACCAGAAAGGTTGTTGAAAACTATAGCTGGTCGATAAAAAGAATTCCGAGGTGAAGGCTCTGTCTTTTCCAATGCCTGAATGCATTTATTGTAATAATATTCTGCTGAATCAAGCTTAGATGCGAAATAGGCCATATTACCCAAATAGCTGTTAATCTTATAAATGGATTCAGGATCAGGATCGTTTTCAAGGAGTTTTTGAGCTATTCCCAAATGTTTTTTCGCAGTAGGAATATCCATTGTATTGACTGCATAAGACCCCAAATTCACTTGCAGCATCCCCAATTCTTGCATAGAAACATTAGGTTGTTTTTGGGCATGGTCAAAGGCGGTAATTTGGGCACGATATGCTTTCTCTAGCAATCCAATGTATTGGTACCAAGATGCAGCAGCCAGATAAAGGTCTTTTTTAACCTTGTGAGAAATGAGGATTTTGTCCCAGTCAGCTAGTTGAGCATCCACCATTTGAATAGCAGATTTTTCATCATAAAGTTTTAATTGGATTCTGCCATATACTTCTAGATAATCTGGCAATTTACCCGTTTTCTCATCTGCTACCAGATGTTGAAATAGTAGTTGAATTCGCCTATTAGCCTCATTTTCTTGCTTAGCAGCTATTAGGCTATCTAGCTCTACTATTGTCTGAGCACCTACAGAAAAAGAACAAAAAATTAAAATGCAAAAATGGTAACGCATAAAACAGGATTATAGGAATTAAACCTACTGAAATTATTTATAATTTATGTTGAGAAAGAAACCTGAAAAAAGATCTGTTTTTTCCCCAAGTACTAATCGAAAAAATAGTAAAAGGTCATCCAGGGAAAACTTAAAAATACCTAAAACACAAAAAGCCCCGTATTTCTACGAGGCTCTTGTACCAGGAGCGGGAATCGAACCCGCACGGGATTGCTCCCACAAGATTTTAAGTCTTGCGTGTCTACCTATTCCACCATCCCGGCTTCACTCCGGCATACCGGAGCTACTTGGTAACCGAAACAAGAAAGCCCTTGAATCAAGGGCTTTTTTGAGCGGGAGACGAGATTCGAACTCGCGACCCCGACCTTGGCAAGGTCGTGCTCTACCAGCTGAGCTACTCTCGCTTTTCACATACCCAGAACTTGATCTGAGCGTATTGTGGATGCAAAGGTAAGCTACTGAAATAAAATTACAAGAATTCAGCAGTTAATTTTTTTCTAAATCTTACTCATTTAATAGCTATCCCTTGATTTTCAAGTCTCTATCAGAAATCATAGGAGGCAAGAATTTTTATCATCTCACCCATATTTCTTGCATTTAGTTTCTTTAGGATGTTCTTTCTATGAGTTCCCACCGTATTCATGGAGATATTCAGTAATTCGCTCACCTCTATGGATTTTTTTCCATCCAATATCATTTGAGCTATTTCCTTTTCCTTTTTAGTCAGTTTTACATTATTATCTTTTGGGGAACTTTTGCTCACATAAACTCTTGACCCATCTTCCTTTTGATAAGAATAATTCCAATCATAGCTCGTTACCTTAGGCTGATTTTTTAATTGTATGATAATATGCAAATCAATCGCAAAATTCCCATCAGAATCTATCAAAAAGGGTTTGGCTTTCCCAACAGTCCAAATAATCTCATTAGTGGTCCTGTGTACCCAACGAGTAGTGTAAGAGAACTCAAAGCTATGGCGCTCCTTCATGGTCAATTGATGAAAAACGTCAAAGACAATTTTCTGGAATCGAAATAACTCTGGTCTATCATCAGGATGAATCATAGAAAAAGAAGCCTCCATTCCTTTTTCACGAAAGATAGATTCGGGATAGCCAGTGATTTCTTCAACATTTCCTGTGAAAAAAGCTAAATCCAAATTTCGGTAGTCAAAACAAGCAATAACGAAACCTTCCCGCATTCCAATGTTTTTACTCAAAATCTCTAATTCTTGCAAAACTTTTGATTCATCCGGGTGGTCTTTAAACTCCTGTTTCTGCCACTCTTTGAAAAACTTGGTGTACTTGTCTTGCCTCTTTAAGTCCTTTAAAAGTACTTTATCCATAGAAATACATTCTATTACGCTTTTTTACAAATTAAATATAAGGAAAATGAACCTAATCAGCCTTCTATTTTCTTTTTGATTTCGTGCAGCTTCAAAAGTGCCTCTATTGGAGAAATAGCGTTTATATCAATTTTATCAATCATTTCTTTAGCCTCTTGGAACTTTGGATCTAGCTCAAACATGCTTAACTGATAGTTGTTTTTGGGTATTGATTTAAGGTTTTCTTTGCTCTTCTTTACCGATTTGTCATGCTCCAAATGGGACATTATCTCAGAAGCTCTGAGCACAATGGGATTTGGCATACCTGCCATTTGAGCTACATGAATTCCAAAGCTATGTTCGCTGCCGCCAGCTTTGAGCTTTCTCATGAAAATCACCTTGTCACCTACTTCTTTAACCGATACATTGAAATTTTTGATTTTTGGAAAATCTGAAGCTAATTGATTCAATTCATGGTAATGAGTCGCAAAAAGTGTCTTGGCCCTAAAAGTCGGATGATTATGCAAATATTCTACGATGGACCAAGCTATTGAAACACCATCGTAGGTAGATGTTCCTCTGCCTATTTCATCCATCAATACCAGACTTCGATCAGAGAGATTGTTCAAAATACTAGCTGTCTCTGTCATTTCAACCATGAAGGTGGATTCTCCTTTAGATAGATTGTCAGAGGCGCCTACCCGGGTAAAGACTTTATCAATGATACCTATCCTGGCGTAAGATGCCGGAACAAAGGATCCCATTTGAGCCATCAGAACAATTAAGGCTGTTTGCCTAAGCAAAGCAGATTTACCGGCCATGTTTGGCCCGGTGATGATGATAATTTGCTGGGTATCATTATCCAGATAAATATCATTCGGAACATAGTTTTCTCCTGGAGGAAGTTGCTTTTCGATGACTGGATGACGCCCCTCTTTTATTTCCAAGGTTTCAGTTTCAGAGATTTTAGGTCTGGCGTAATTGTTTTGTATGGCAACTTGCGCAAAAGAAAGCAGTGCATCCAAAGTCCCCAAGACTCTCGCATTTTGCTGAATTTCTGTAACAAACTGTGCTACTTCCTGTACCAAGGCCTGAAAATAGCGTTGCTCAATACCGACCATCTTTTCTTCTGCATTCAGAATCTTTTCTTCATATTCTTTCAATTCAGGAGTAATATATCGCTCCGCATTGACAAGCGTTTGCTTTCTGATCCACTCTTGAGGCACCTTATCACGATGGGCATGAGTCACCTCTAGATAATATCCAAAAACTTTGTTGAATGCTATTTTCAAGGAAGAAATACCGGTTTTTTCAACCTCTCTCTGCTGAATTTGGACTAGAAAATCCTTACCCGAAGTAGCTAGCCCACGGTATTCATCCAGTTCCTCATCAACTCCGTCGTTTATAATTCCCCCTTGATGCGTTAGCATTGGCGCATCTTCTTTCAGTTCCTTTTCAATTTTTTCCAGTAGAAACTCACAGGGATGCAGTTGATCAGAGAGTTTTTTTAGCGTAGGGTTTTTCTGGACTTTCAAAAGTTCTTTTATCGGAAGAGTAACCTTAAGGGCTCTTTTGATCTGATTGATTTCTCTGGGGTTTGCACGACCAACCACCACTTTCGAAATCAATCGCTCCAAGTCACCTATTAATTTCATAGGGCTGATGATTTCTTCAATAAGGGCTGGATTTTGGTAAAAAAAGTCAACCACATTTAACCGCTCCTCAATCATTCCTTTTTCTTTCAAAGGAAGTACAAGCCACTTCTTCATCATTCTTGAACCCATTGGAGTCACCGTTTGGTCCAAGACTTGAATCAAAGGAACTCCTCCATCATGCTGTGGAAAAACCAGTTCCAGATTCCGAATGGTAAACTTATCTAACCAGACATATTTCTCTTCAGCAATTCTGGAAATGGCTGAAATATGCTGGATCTCCTTATGTTCGGTTTCTTCCAAATAATATAAAATAGCGCCAGCAGCGATCGTTCCCGATTGTAGTTCTTCTATTCCAAATCCTTTAAGGTTTGCAGTTCCAAAATGACTCTTTAATTTTTCGTAGGTAAAATCATATTGGTAAACCCAATCTTCACAATGAAAAGTGATAAACTCATTTTTCAATAATTCCGTGGCAGTCTTTTTAGCTGCTTTAGAATATATGATTTCTGCTGGGGCAAAGCTTTGAATTAGCTTTTCCAAATAGGGGAGTTTCCCTTCAGCACACATAAACTCTCCGGTAGAGAGGTCTAAAAAGGCGATTCCGTGAACATCTTTCCCAAAATAAATCGAAGCAAGGAAATTGTTTTTTTTGGTATCTAAAACTTGATCATTGAATGAAAGACCAGGGGTAACCAATTCGGTCACGCCACGCTTGACAATTCCTTTCACAGATTTTGGGTCTTCCAACTGATCGCAAATAGCTACCCGGTTGCCTGCTCTAACTAATTTTGGAAGGTAAGTATCCAGAGAATGATGTGGAAAACCTGCTAATTCGATATGTGAAGCTGCTCCATTTGCCCGTTTTGTCAAAACGATATCGAGAATCTTACTGGCACGGATCGCATCTTCTCCAAAAGTTTCATAAAAATCCCCAACCCGAAAAAGTAACAATGCTCCAGGGTGTTTTGCCTTGATCGCATTGTATTGTTTCATCAATGGGGTTTCGTTTCCGTCTTTGGACCTACTCATCGGGATATGCTTACTTTTGTGTTTGTAAAAAATTCTGGTGATTTAAGCCTGAAAATACGGCATTCAAATAGGAGAACAAAAAGGGATGAAAAAATTAAGCATGGAAGAGCTCGAAAGGCTCTCAATTGAGGAATTCAAGGAAGTAAAAAAGTCGCCAATAGTTTTGGTCTTAGATAATATCCGAAGTCTGAACAATGTTGGTTCGGCTTTTCGGACCGGAGACGCATTTCGTGTAGAAAAAATATACCTCTGCGGCATCACGGGTACACCACCACATCGAGACATACAAAAGACCGCTCTTGGAGCTACAGAATCTGTGGAATGGGAATACTTTTCGAACACAACTGAAGCCCTTGAGAAGCTTAAAACTGAAGGGTACATCAATTGTGCCTTAGAGCAAGTGGATCGATCCGTAATGCTTCAAAACTTTAAGCCAGACACAGCCAAAAAATATGCCTTGATTTTTGGAAATGAGGTTTTTGGAGTAGAAGAGGAAGTTCTTAAAGCCTGCGATCACGTGCTGGAAATACCACAACTGGGGACCAAACACTCCTTAAATATTTCAGTCACTTTAGGAATCGCAGTCTGGGATTTGATGGTAAAAATGGAGCAGTTTTAGTTCTTAGTGAATCGATACCTGATTCCAAAAGAACCTCTAAATAATGAGCTGTCATTAAATCCGATTATTGGCGCTCCTTCGATATGAAAGCCAAAATCTTTCTGCTCAAAAGGGTAAATATTCAATCCAACCGGGACCACTAGCCCTTCAAAACTCCCAACTCTAACTCCCAGTCCTGCATAAAACTCATATCTCTCCTCATTTTTTAAAATATAATTTCCGGCTAATTCCAAAGAAATATTCTCAAAGAATTGGTCAGTACCTATTCTAAATTCAGGGATAAAACGTTCACCAAACTGATAATTCACTCCAATGAAAGGGAGGTTGCTTTGGTGAAAAGATACAGTGGTTTGAGAAAAAGCGGATATAGTAAATAGTCCAAATAAGGCAATGAGAAGAGTTTTTTTCATTTGTATAAAGTTTATTATGTCAAATCTATTAGAGTCCTAGATCAATTAGCTTCACATGAGTCTTGATCATATTGCTGCTTGCTTTAGCTACGATTTTTCCAGAACCTTTTGTGATTACGGCTTCCCAATGATTTAGGTTAGATCCTAAACGGATTAATTTTGCTTCTACCTGTACTTTCTCGCCAAAATTGACTGATGAAAGAAAATCTACATTCAAATTGATTGAACTCATTAGATACTCAGACCCCAAAGAAAAATTTGCTAGTCCAATCACATCATCGAGCATCAAAGAAGAAATTCCTCCGTGCAAAATCCTTCCCGGGTTACAAAACTCTTCTCTAACTTCATACTCTAATTTTGAATAGCCATAATCTATTTCTAAAAGTGTTCCAGCAAGCCAATTTCCTGCAGGAGAAGGCGTATTAGTAAGTTTTTGGCCTATCATTTTTTTGAAAACTGCCAATTTTGAATTCATTTGTGCGGTCATAGTTTGAGAATTAGTCTGTCAGATTTTGAAAATCTTCCAAGATTGCGTTTAGTGCTTCCTTTTCTTTAGGTGTGGACCAAATTGGATTCCACCCCGAACTTGTTTGTATTTCTATCAAGTTTCCAGCTTCAATGGCCGGTTTCAAAATTTGAAAATAGTGCAAGTGATCTGATTTGTTGCCATTTTCAAAAGTGTAGCTTTTTGGCTTTTCGCTAGAAATAATTCTTAGTGTTATTGGCCAATTCAAGTTTATTGGCTCCAAATAAATGTATGCTTCATCTTTTGTCGGATTCAGAATAATCATCAAACCAATAGTCGGATTATTCTCCTCAAGGATCCGCTTTTTATGCCTGTAAACAGTCATTCCTGCGTCTCGACGGAGTTCTCGATCATACTGGATTGCTTTGACATTCTGAAAATACATCCTATTAGCAGATGTCATCACGAAACTTTGATCCTGCCCGGTATTATTTGCTCGGCGTTCATTAAAAAAGGACAAAATAAGAACGAGTCCCAAGGAGACTACCCCAAAAATCTTGATTATTCGAAGCAACTCAGGGGTAAAAACCGAATCTGAATTAGCTCTTTTGGACATGGGTTATTGTTTGGATAAAGTTTGTTGTAATTGCTCTAACAATAAACTCCATGCTTTTTGGATATGTTTTTCGGTAACGTCAGTTTGACCAATAACCCATCTAATCACATATTTTCCATTTAGTTTGGTATGCGAAAAAAAAGCTTCTCCAGTGGCATTCACTTGATTCATCCAAGCCTCATTGATTTGATTTTCTTTTTCTAGAGAAAGACCTTCTGAAAAATATCTAAAACAAATGGTGTTGAAATTTACCGGAGCCAAAATTTCCAGTTTATCCTCATCCTTTATCCAAGATTTGGCTTTCTGAGCAAGTAAAAGATGGATTCTCAACTTTTCTCTCAAACCCTGCAGCCCATAGGACCGAACTACAAACCATAATTTCAATGCTCTAAACCTTCTTCCCAACGGAATCCCCCAATCTCGGTAGTTATTCACTTCCTCATCTAATTTGGTTTTCAAATATTCCGGAGTCATGGAAAATGTGTTGACTAAATACCTCGGCTCTTTTAAGTACATGATCGTGCAGTCAAAGTTTGTGAACATCCACTTGTGTGGATTGAACACATAGCTATCTGCGAGTTCGTGTCCTTTGATTAATTCTTGGAATTCAGGCAAGATCAAAGCTGTTCCTGCAAATGCCGCATCTATGTGATGCCAAATCTTATATTTCTGAGTGATTTGGGAGATTTTATCAATCGGGTCCACAGCGGTAGAACTGGTAGTTCCCAAGGCAGAGACAACACAAAGTGGATGAAAACCGTTTTCCAAGTCTTCTAAAATAGCTTTTTCCAACTCCTCTGAAATCATTGAAAAATTTTCATCAACAGGGATTCTCACCAGATTATTCAATCCAATCCCTGCTATTTTTAGTGCCTTATCAATTGAGGAATGCACATGCGAAGAGGAGTAAACCCGAAATTTTTCATTACCCTGAAATCCATTTTCATTGATTTGATAGTTGGTTGCCTTTTCTCTAGCCGCCAATAAAGCGCTAAGCGTGGCTGTGCTTGCAGTATCGTGAATACACCCTTTCCAGGTTTTATCAATGCCTTTGGCATCTCGAATCCAGTCACATACTCGTTCTTCCAACTCAGTGGCAGCCGGCGAAGTCAACCAAGACATGCATTGAGCACCAAGGGTGGACATAAGCATTTCTGCTAGAATCGAAGGTTCAGAATTATTTGCAGGAAAATATCCGAAAAAAGCAGGATGTTGCCAGTGAGTCATCCCAGGGACGATGATCTCTTTAAAATCTTCTAAGATGGCATCAAATGACTCTCCCTTTTCAGGTGCAGAATCAGGAATTTGATCAAAAATAGCTCTAGGTTGGATCTGCGGAGTAACCGGATAATTTTCTTTCTGAATAAGATAATCAGCCATCCAATCCACCAATTCGTGTGCTCTTTTTCTAAATTCTTCTTTTTCCATGGGGTTTAGTGGACGTATGATCCCGCATTTATATCAATTGTCGCTCCAGTAGCATGATCTGCAAGACCCGAGCATAATAAAGTTACCATAGGTGCAATATCCTCAGGTCTAGTAAGCTCTGGAAGAGCAATATCATTTAAAGCAAACTCTTCACCGTATTCAGATAGGATCTCATCGGCCATGTCAGTCCGAGTGAAACCCGGTGCAATTACAAAAGCCTTTATTCCAAGTTTGCCATAATGCCTAGCTATAGTCCGGGTGATGCTTACAATAGCTCCTTTTGAAGCTGCATAAGCGATGTAGTCTGTCGTATCACCTCTAAATGCTGCTCGAGAAGAAATATTGACAATTCTCCCACTATTTTTTGATTTAGCCTGATCCACAAACTCCTTACATAATATCGCCAGTGAAGTCGTATTTACCGCCATGGTCTCATCCCAGATTTGGAGCCATTCGGAGGTAGGAAGCGTATCCGGAGCTGATCTAGAAATTCCCGCATTATTTACTATGGCTGAGATAAAGCCATATTTTTCTACTAACCTTGGAATAAAGCCTTTTACTTTCAAGGGATCAGATAGGTTACATGGGGCAAGGATTGCTTCATTTTTCATTTCTGATAAAAGTAATTCCGCTTCTTTTTGATTGCGGTTATAATGAATTATCACTTTTGCTCCAGATTCAGAAAGCTGTTTCGCAATAGCTCTACCAATACCTCTTGAGGCACCAGTTACAAGGATCAGTTGATTATTGAGAGAAATATTCATATTCAGCCCTTTGGGATTAGTTGGATTCTATTGACTTTGGCTATTCCAGTCAGTTGGAGTTCTTTATTTTCACTTGAACTTGAAAAAAATCAAAATTTCCCTTCACTTAAACTTGGAAGATGTACATGTGCCAAATGATGCTTGGAATGCCAAGTATACATCAAAGTAACTTCCGCCAATGTTTGGCTTCTCTTTTTTTCTGGGTGAAAATATGTTTTCTGGAAGTCTTCATTAGTCATGGATTGAAGTAATACGACCCACTTAAAATGTACGGCTTTGATGATTGCCATAGAAGAATCTATAGCAAGAGAGGCATCAGCGAGATTTGCCCAAGCGCTTTCATCGTAGGGCTTGATCGTTGGATTATCTTCCGTCAAGGCCAATTTGAATCTACTAAAGGCATTCATATGACTGTCTGCGACATGGTGAATCACTTGTTTGATCGTCCATCCTCCAGGTCTATATGCCATGTCTAATTGTGTTTCAGACATTTTAATTACCGAATCAGCTAGATACGAGGGAAAATCCCTCAAATATTCTATTGATTCTTGAATTTGATTGGAAGTGATGGTTTCTGGTACTGAGAATTTTCCTATCGGAAACTTCAAATGCTCGATGTCAATGTTTGTCATATTTTTCCTCCTGCTGCTAAAGTGATCAAATCTACAGTTTTTGCCTTATTTCTCAAGAGCTCATTTGCGCAGGCACAAAGCGTAGCACCGGTAGTCATGACATCATCTACAAGCATTATCGACTGATTATCAATATTTTTGCCATCCGAAAATCGGAAAACATCATCAACATTTGACATTCGTTCCAATCTACTTTTTTTGGTTTGGGTTTCCGTATATTTTTCACGTTCCAATAGATTCTGAAGAGGTATTCCTAATTCTTTACTTAAGCCTTTTCCAAATTCCTCGCTTTGATTATACCCTCTCCGTTTTAACTTTAAAGGGTGGAGAGGCACAGGAACAATCACATTCCAGCGATTTTTTAATTGGCTTTCTACTAATATTCTGCCGTACAAAACACCAAGCTCTTGGGCCAACTGAGGCTTATTTCTATATTTTAATTGATGAAGAAGCTGCTGACTTTTACCTTCTTTGGTGAATTTCAGAAAAGCCATGGCGAGTTCAATTCGACTCAATCCTCGAACTTTATCAATAAGGTCATTATCAGAACCCCTTAAATGATAACTCGTAACAGGTAAAAGGCCAATACATACAGAACAGAGGCAATTTTCTCGATCAAAAAGGGTTTGACCACACAAATCACAATTCCTAGGGAATATCAAATCCAGAAAATCTTTTATTAAAAATAAACGCATTGCTAAAAAGGCTTGTTGTACACTCCTAAGGACAAATAGGTGGTATATTTGCATCCTACAATTTCCTAAACAGTTAATTTAATGAATCTTATAGAGGAATTCAATGCGTACCGCAGCAAAATGAATGAAAGTATTCTAGCTGCAGATAACAAAGTAATTAAAAGGTTTTTTAATCTAGACACAAACGCCTATGCTGCTGGTGAGCTGGAAGTAAAAACCAAAGAAATGATTGGTTTGGCATGTTCAATGGTTCTCCGTTGTGATGATTGTATCAAGTATCATTTGGGAAAATGCCACGAAGTGGGAATAAATAAGGAAGAAATCTTTGAAGTTTTCTCTATTGCAACACTTATTGGAGGATCAATTGTAATACCTCATTTGAGAAGGGCGACTGAATATTGGGAGGAATTAGAAAAAGTAAATCAATGAAAAAAGATCTTGAACTGGAAAAACGCTGGGGAAAATTGCTGGATGGCTTAAAAGAAACCATTGGAAAAAAACCTGCAGACTTAAATGGCGTTCTCTTTCTTATAGGGGTTCAAGAGCTTGGACAAGGAACCAAAACGTTCAGTAAAGAGCAAAAACAAGATTTATTACATATTGCTGTCTGCAAAGTCCTAAGTTTAGCAGGATTTTACGAACTTGATTTCATCGATCAAGACGGTTGGCCGCATTGGAATTTAATAAAGGAGTTACCACATTTTGATCTATTAGATCAAGAGAAGCTCCTGAAAATCCAAGTTTTAGATTATTTTGAAAAAGAGTATCAAATAGAAATCAACTAAAAGGTGAAAATCATCTCATATAATGTCAATGGAATCAGGGCCGCTATGAATAAAGGCTTTGTGGATTGGTTAAGGCAAGAAAACCCAGATATCATTGGTTTACAAGAGGTTAAAGCAGAATTAAATCAAATTGACCCAACTATATTTGAAGACTTAGGGTATGAATTATATTGGTATCCAGCAGTGAAAAAAGGATATAGCGGAGTGGCAATCTTGACTAAAATAAAACCAAAGTCCATTAAATACGGAATGGGATTATCAAAATACGACGATGAGGGTAGGTTAATTCAGGCGGAGTTTGAAGATTTCTCTTTTATCTCATCTTATTTTCCATCAGGAACTACCGGAGACATAAGGCAAACCTTCAAATATGAATTTTTGGATGACATTTCTGGGTATTTGCAAGATTTGAAAAAAGAGAATGCAAATCTAATCGTTAGCGGAGATTATAACATTTGCCATAAAGCAATTGATATTCACAATCCAATATCAAACAAAAACAGTTCAGGATTCTTACCTGAAGAAAGGGCTTGGATGGATCAGTTCACTGATCTAGGATTCATTGATAGTTTCAGACATTTCAACCCAAACCCTCACCAATATACCTGGTGGAGTTACAGAGCAAATTCAAGAGCGAAGAATCTTGGGTGGAGGATTGATTATCATATGGTATCTAGTGAAATGCAAAACAGATTAAAAGGAGCTGTAATTTTGCCAGAAGCAAAACATTCAGATCACTGCCCAATACTTCTAGAAATAGATTAAAAATTAGACAACAAGCAACAGGTTTTTCCATATAATCATGATGAAGACTATAAAAATTTCAATTCCTTCTTTAATAGAGAACATAAAAATAATTGAGAGTTTCATTGACAATGCCAAAGAAAGCTTTGAGATAAACGATGATATCTATGGAAACATCATGATTTCAGTGACAGAATGCATCAGCAATGCTATAATTCACGGAAATCAAAATGACAAAAATAAACTAGTCCATTTAGAATTAAATGTGGAAAATGACACTCTAAAATTCACTATTGAGGATGAAGGTATTGGTTTTGATTCCAATGAATTAAAAGATCCAACTGCACCGGAAAACATTGAGAAAACTGGAGGCAGGGGAATTTTCTTAATAAAACATTTATCTGATGATGTGAAATTTGAAGAAAATGGAAAAAAGACAATTTTATCTTTTTACATGATTTAAGATGGCAATAAATTTTTTTTCTGAAGACACATCATTCCAAGTTAAGCAAAAACTCAAACGGAAGGAATGGCTAAAAGAAATCACATCCCTTGAATCCTATAAAATTCTAGATTTAAATTACATTTTCTGCTCAGATGAATATCTGCATAAAATAAACTTACAATATCTAGATCATGATACTTATACAGATATAATCACATTTGACAATTCGGAACATATTGGAAAAATAGAAGGCGATATATATATAAGTATTGATCGGGTTAAAGAAAATGCGAAAGATCACAAAGTAGATCAAGAAACAGAATTAAGCAGGGTGCTGAGTCATGGCTTATTCCACTTATTGGGATATAAAGACAAAACAAGTAGCGAATCTAAAAAGATGCGAGAGAAAGAAGAGTTTGCAATATCCTTATATAAAAAAATTAACTGTTCCACGTGAAACAGTTAAATAAGAAATTATAATAAGACTACGTGTTTCACGTGGAACAGTAAAGACAAAAGAAAATGTTTCCAATATATGATGTTATAGTTGTCGGAGCGGGACATGCCGGATGTGAAGCTGCACATGCAGCAGCAAAGATCGGGGCCAAAGTCCTTTTATGTACAATGAACATGAACACTATTGCACAAATGTCTTGCAATCCCGCCATGGGAGGGGTAGCAAAAGGCCAAATTGTGCGAGAAATTGATGCGCTAGGAGGAATGTCTGGAATTATTTCAGATAAATCTATGATTCAATTCCGAATGCTAAACCGTTCAAAAGGTCCTGCAATGTGGTCGCCAAGAAGTCAAAACGACCGAATGAAGTTTGCGGAAGAGTGGAGACTTGCGCTAGAACAGACTCCAAACGTAGATTTTTGGCAAGAAATGATTACAGGAATACTAACCAAAGATGGCAGAGCAGTAGGAGTAAGGACAGGGATTGGAATTGAAATAAGATCAAAATCAGTTGTTTTAACCAATGGTACATTCTTAAATGGGATAATTCATATTGGAGAAAAGAAATTCGGAGGTGGCAGAACAGGGGAATCAGCATCAAAAGGTATAACTGAACAGTTGGTAGAGTTAGGCTTCGAGTCCGGTAGAATGAAAACAGGAACTCCACCAAGAGTAGATGGCAGAAGTTTGGATTATTCCAAAATGGAAGTTCAGTACGGTGATGAAAAACCTGAAAAATTCAGCTATGACGATAGCACAACCCCATTAAAAGAACAAAGAACATGCTGGATTACCTATACCAACAAGGCTGTTCATTCGAGTTTAGAAGAGGGTTTTGATCGATCTCCAATGTTTAATGGAAGAATTCAAGGATTAGGTCCAAGATATTGCCCATCTATAGAAGACAAAATCAATCGATTTGCAGAGCGTGATCGTCATCAGATATTCGTAGAACCAGAAGGATGGAATACAGTAGAAATGTACATCAATGGGTTTTCAACATCACTTCCGGAGGATATCCAGTATAAGGCAATGAGACAAATCCCTGGATTTGAAAATGCTAAAATGTTTAGACCTGGATATGCGATAGAATATGATTTCTTTCCACCAACTCAACTTCGATTAACATTAGAAACACAGCTGATTGAAAATCTGTACTTCGCAGGACAGATAAATGGTACAACAGGATATGAGGAAGCTGCATCTCAAGGCCTAATCGCAGGAATAAATGCTGTACTTAAAGTACAAGAAAAAGATCCATTTTTGCTTAAAAGATCCGATGCTTACATCGGTGTCTTGATTGATGACTTGATTAACAAAGGTACAGAAGAACCGTACCGAATGTTTACTTCAAGAGCTGAATTCAGATTATTACTTCGCCAGGACAATGCTGATTTAAGACTGACTCCTATGGGTCATCAAATCGGATTAGCCTCAGATGAAAGATTGGAGAAAGTAATAATCAAAAAAGAAAATACAGCCCGATTAATCAATGATCTAAAGCAGAAAAAAGCAGAACCAATCATTTTCAATGCAGGCTTAGAATCATTAAATTCTGCAACCATTAAAGAAAAGGTTTCTCTTGAACAATTGCTTAAGAGACCTCAAATTGGTATTCAAGATTTAATGAAAATAGATTCAGAAACATCTGTGTACCTGAGTAAGTATGCCAAAGATGAATTAGAGCAAGCAGAAATTCAAATTAAATACGATAGCTACATCGATAAGGAGCAGCAGATGGTTGAGAAATTAAGCAACATGGAGAATTATAGGATTCCTATACAATTTGACTATCTCGCTATCACCGCACTATCGGCAGAAGGAAAACAAAAACTGAGCAAAGTAAGGCCAGAAACACTCGGTCAAGCTTCCCGTATCAGTGGAGTTTCCCCAGCAGACTTATCCATCATCACGGTTTATTTAGGAAGATAAAATGATAGAAAGGCTTACAAAATGCCCACTCTGCAAAAGTGGGCTTTTTCTTAACTCAAAAGAGGTAATTGACCATGCAGTTAGCAAAGAGTCTTTTATTATATGTAAGTGTACTTCCTGTGATATTCTTTTTACCAACCCTAGACCAACCCAAGAGGAAATATCCAAGTATTATGATTTTCCTGAATACTATTCTCACAATGATTCACCAAAAGGAATTACTCAATACATTTATAACAAGATAAGATCAATTGCTATAAAGGGAAAAATCTCACTACTTACAGAATTAAAACCAAAAAAAGGAAGTCTTCTTGACTTTGGCTGTGGTACAGCAGAGTTTATTTATCAGGCAGAGCAAAAGGGTTGGAAGGTAACCGGCATAGAACCCAATACAAAAGCAAAAGAACAAGCATTAACTAAACTAGAAAATCAGATTCATTCAAATTTAGACGGACTAAATAAAAATGATCGATTTGATCTAATTACTATGTTTCATGTTCTAGAACATGTACATGAGTTAAGAAAAACGGTAAAAAAGATTATAAAACACTTAAAATCAAATGGTTATATAATTATTGCTGTGCCAAATCCAGCAAGCTTTGATGCGGAAGTATACCGTGAAAAGTGGGCAGGTTGGGATGTACCAAGGCATCTTTACCACTTCACTCCAAAATCTATCGAATCCTTCCAAGAAATCTTTGACCTTGAATTGATTGATCAGAAGAAGATGCCTTTTGACAGTTATTATGTATCTCTCTTATCAGAGGGATATAAGGCTCCACAAACCTCAATGCTATCAAAATACTGGAAAGCAATAAAAACTGGATACAAATCAAATAGTCTTGCAAAAACCCAAGGCTCCAATTATTCTAGTAACCTTTACATTTTCAAAAAGAAGTGAGATACTTACCTTTATTTATACTAATCTTATTAATATCATCTTGCGCAAAGCAAAGCACCCCATTGGGTGGCCCAAGGGATGAAGACCCACCTGTTTTGCTCGAATTAATCCCCAAGAACGAATCCTTAAATATTAAGCCAGAAAAAATTACCCTTGTTTTCGACGAATACATCAAACTTGATAATGCTAATAAAAACATCATAATCACCCCCCGAATCAATAAAGATGAGCTTATAATTTCAGCTTTGAAAAATTCAGTAATTATAGAACTTAATCAGGAATTAGAGGATAGTACAACTTATGTTTTCAATTTTCAAAAGTCTATTCAAGATCTTTCCGAAGGTAATTCCGCTGAAAATCTAAAGCTTGTTTTCTCTACAGGTACAACCATAGATAGCCTTACTTTTTCCGGAAAAACAAACATTTATTTTCCAGACCCAAGGGCTCCATACGAAGATATCATAGTAGGATTATATCCTTCAAATGATACAACTGATGTTTTTACTGCACCACCTTACTATTTAACACAAGCAGACAGTATTGGAAATTTCAAGATCACCAACATCAAATCTGGAGACTATAGAGCATATGCTTGGAAAGATGATAACAATTCTCTTAAGGCAGAATTTAAATCTGAATCATTCGATTTTTTACCAGATACAATAACAATAGATCAAAATATTGAAGATATAAACTTCAATTTGTCCAAAGGTGATCAGACGCCTATCAGAATATTAAGATCATCAACAAACGCAAGAGGCTACGACATTATCTATAATAAAACACCTGTGGAGATAAGCATAGAGTCAGCAGGTTTAGGCCAAAAAATATTTTACACGGAAGGAGATAAAAGAATAAAGCTTTATGCCAAAGAAGCATTAGCAGACAGCATTGCAACAAAAATTTCACTCAAAGATTCTGTAGGAAATAGAACAGATTCATTGATCTATGCAAAGTTTGAAGAATCAGAAAGAAGAAAGGATGAGTTAACCATCAGCCCTAACTCAGGTAAAAGCTTCTATAGGGAATTAGCTATGGAATTAACCTTTAATAAACCTCTCCAATCCATACTTTACGACTCACTGTACCTATCTTATGATACAGCATCAGTCATTCAAATCATACCTACCATGATTTCATTTATTGATTCAATGAGAATGGATAAAATGAGGATTAACATGACGATTCCAGACTCAATACCAATGCAAATATTCACATTGAATGCAAAGGACTCAACATTCTTGGACATAGAAGGTGTTTACAATGAGAAAGAACTCAAAGCAAACTATAAAAAATTGAGGCTTGAAGAGCTTGCTGATGAAATATCAGGAAGCATAGATGGTGCAGAAGGACCATTTATAGTCCAACTCATCAATAAAAATGAAATCAAGCGAGAGGAATTCATCAATAATGGGAATACGTTTTCTTTCAGACTTGTCGAAGCAGGTATCTATCAAATAAGAGTAATCGCAGATTCAAATGGAAACAAAAGATGGGACCCTGCCAATTTTTCAGAAAACCGCTTAGCTGAACAAGTATTCTATTTTTTAGATGAAGAAAACAGCCAAGACATAACGATTAGAGCTGGCTGGACCGTACCGGATCAAATCATAAAAGCAAGTCCCAAAACAGGCAAAAATTGAAAAATCCTTGTTGTGAATAAGTAACGAATCAGGTGTGGATATCTTCATGCTTAAATAAATAAAGACAAGAGTTACCAACAATGAAATTATAGAAAATGAACAACCCATCTTAATTGGGGATATCTACAGTTTTATACACATAATAAAATCAAGTAATCAACAATCAAATAATCAACAGATATAAACCCTTCGAAATCCACGAAAAATTAGATTATCAAGTAAAAAACAGATATTCAATTACTTAAATGTGGAAAAGATCTTGATAAGAAGTGGGAATACAGATAAAAAGCAATTAAAAACGTGGACAATTACAAAAAACAATGTTTTCAACAAATCCACAGTCTTAATAATAATAAAAGGAATTTTTTTAAAAAATCTTATTTCAACTATTATAAATAAGAGCTGTGGATAAACCTTTGTTTTTCGAGTTTGCTTTGGTAATATTAAATATCATCCCAAACTAACCTAAGAATGGAATTAACCCGATTATTTGATCTTATACCTTATCAGATTGCTAATTTTGATAAGGAAATAGCATTGGCAAAAAAGGAGAATGGATCTTGGACAAACTTTTCTTCAAGAAAAGTCAAAGAGATCGTAGATAAACTGAGCTTGGCATTTATTGAGCATGGAATTCAACCAGGAGATAAAGTAGCTCTGATTTCTAACAATTGCCCTGAATGGAATTTTGTTGATATCGCTTTGCAGCAAATGGGTGGAATATCGGTTCCAATGTATCCGACTATTACTTCTTCCGATTATGAATACATATTCGACCATGCTGAAGTAAAAATGATTTTCGTTGGTGATCAGGAAATCTTTGATAAAGCTAAAGTTGTATCAGGAGATCGAGTGATTGTTTCTTTTGATAACATTGCCGGGACAATACCATTTTATGAATTTGTTGAAAAGGGGGCAGGTGGAGATTTACAGGTTCTTGAAAATTCCAAGGCTGCAGTTAAGCCCGATGATTTATTTACTATAATCTATACCAGTGGAACCACAGGAAGGCCAAAAGGAGTAATGCTAACGCATCATAATGTACTTTCGAATGTTCTTCAGGTTGGAAAAATTTTTACACCTGAAAAAGGCACATCTCGTGTTTTAAGTTTCTTACCTCTTTGTCACATTTATGAGCGATCTGCTTCTTTTGCCTATATGGTCATGGGTTACTCTGTATACTATGCAGAAAGCATGGAGGCCATTGGTGAAAACCTCAAAGAAATTAAGCCTCATATATTTAATACTGTACCTAGATTACTGGAAAAAATTTATGATAAGATTGTAGCTAAAGGCTATGAATTAACCGGGATAAAAAAGAGTTTATTTTTCTGGGCGTTAAATCTTGGGCTGAAATATGATCCTGCAAAATCAATGGGAGGTTGGTATGATTTCCAACTCAAGCTTGCAAATAAGGTAATATTCAGTAAATGGCGAGAGGCCTTGGGTGGAGAGGTATTACAGATTAATTCTGGAGCCTCTGCATTGCAACCCAGATTAGCTAGAGTATTTTGGGCTGCAGGAATAAAAGTTTGCGAGGGTTATGGATTGACAGAGACTTCTCCCGTGATTTCCGCTTCCATCTGTAATTTCGAAGAAATTAGAATCGGATGGGTAGGTAAACTCATTGAGGATATTGAAGTTAAAATTGCTTCAGATGGAGAAATTTTGGTCAAAGGACCAAATGTGATGAAAGGATACTACAAAGAGACTGAATTAACTGCCGAAGCATTAAAAGATGGCTGGTTCCATACCGGAGATATTGGAGAGCTAGATGGCCCTTATTTAAGGATTACCGATCGGAAAAAGGAAATGTTTAAAACCTCCGGAGGAAAATACGTAGCGCCTCAGGTAATGGAGAATAAGTTTAAGGAGTCAAGCTTGATTGATCAACTAGTAGTCATTGGTGAAAACAGAAATTATCCGGCTGCTTTGATTGTCCCAAGTTTCGAAGGGTTAAAAGAATATTGTAAGCATAAAGGAATCCCTTATACCACAGATTATGAAATGATTAAAAAACCTGAAATCATTGAGAAATATGATCGTGAAGTAGAGAATGCAAATAAGTTCTTTGCAAAATGGGAACAGGTAAAGCGTTATAAACTACTAAGGAATTCATGGTCAATTGAAACCGGTGAATTGACTCCTACCATGAAACTTAAACGAAAGGTAATTCATCAAAAATATGAAACAGAAATTGAAGGAATTTATCAAGGTTAATTCATCTGTTTGCCAATTTGATTATTAGTATTCATAATTTGATCCTGATCAAAAAGAGTACTTTATTCTGATTTTCTTGTTTTATCTTTAATTTATTCTGAATACTCTCTTTTCAAGCATATTTGAAAGGAGAGTATTTTGTTTTTTAGATAAATTCAACTTTTTATTTGTGATGCATGCATAACTTTTTTCTTATTTAGTATGCATGCATACAATATTTTTTCTAAATTAGAAGACTAAAAATCCAAGGATTATTAAATAATGAAGCGCGAAGAAACAGTCGATTACCATATTAAAAGCTCATGGCATGCAATATCCCGCATGTACAATCAGCAGGCTGCTGAAGAAGGTTTTACTACTGCAATTGGTTTTGTGTTGATTAATATTAATTCTAAAGAGGGAACGCCAGCAACCAAAATTGCTCCTCAGATTGGATTGGAAACCAGAAGCCTCACTCGAATGCTGAAAACCATGGAGGAAAAGGGTCTTATTTTCAAAAAACCCGATCTGGTAGATAAGCGTTCTGTTAGGATTTACCTCACTGAAGAAGGGAAACGAAAAAAAGAAAGATCTATAAATACAATTCGAGAATTCAACGAACAAGTGAGGTCAGTTGTATCTCAGGAAGAATTGAATGTATTTTTCTCCGTTTTCCAAAAAATCCAAGGTGTAATAGATCAAGTACAAACTGAAAAGAATATTGATCTGCAAAAAGCAATTATAGAATTTTAAACTAGACGGCATCAAGCCATAGACTATCAAAACCCAAAAAATGAAATCGAGCATAACTATACAGTCACACACAGGGATGATTATATCGGATGCGAGATTCCATATGACCTTTAAAAAACAAATTATATACAGATGAAATCGAGCATGACGATAACGTCACACAGTGGGATGATTATTCGAAATGTGAGATTCCATGTGGCCAAATAGAAAAATTATAAACACATGAAAAGAACCATTAAAAAAGTTGCCGTTTTAGGCTCAGGAGTAATGGGATCCAGAATCGCCTGTCATTTTGCCAACATTGGCATTCAGGTACTTTTATTGGATATCGTTCCTTTTGAACTTACCGAACAAGAGCAGAAGAAAGGACTTACGAAAGAAAGTCCATTAGTAAGAAACCGAATTGTTGAGACTGCACTTCAAAACACATTGAAGTCAAATCCATCAGCGATCTACGATAAGACATTTGCGTCTAGAATCACAACAGGAAATTTTGATGATGATCTTTCAAAAATCAAAGATTACGATTGGGTAATTGAAGTTGTAGTAGAGCGCTTGGATATTAAGCAACAGCTTTTTGAAAAAGTTGAAAAATATAGAAAGCCAGGAACTTTGATCACTTCAAATACTTCAGGAATTCCAATGCACTTGATGTGTGAAGGGAGAAGTGAAGATTTTCAGGTGAATTTTGCAGGTACCCACTTTTTCAATCCTCCGAGATATTTGAGATTATTGGAGATCATTCCTGGTCCAAAGACAAATCCAGAAATCATCGATTTCTTGATGGAATATGGAGACAAATTCCTAGGAAAAGAAACCGTCCTGTGTAAAGATACACCAGCATTCATCGCCAATAGAATTGGAGTATATGCGATTATTTCTGGAATGCACGCCATCGAAAAAATGGGTTTTGGCGTTTCCGAAGTAGATAAATTGACAGGCCCAGTAATCGGAAGAGCAAAATCAGCAACTTTCCGAACCATGGATGTTGTCGGGCTGGATACGACTGTAAATGTCGCTAACAATCTTTACAAGGCATTGCCACATGATGAGTCAAGAGATAAATTCAAGCTTCCCAAAATTGTTGAAGTTCTTTACAATAACAAGTGGTTTGGAGATAAAACCGGTCAGGGTTATTTCAAAATGATCCGTCATAAAGATGGAACCAAAGAGCTCAAAGAACTTGATTTCAATACCTTCGAATACAAGCCTGTTGAAAAACCAAAATTCAAAGCACTCGAAGCTTCCAAAGAAATTGAAGACTTAAAGAAACGAATCAAGTTCCTGGTGAATTTTGATGATCGTGCAGGTGAGTTTTATAGAGCCTCTTTTTACGATCTATTCAAATATTGTGCTCACCGAATTCCTGAGATTTCAGACGAACTGTATCGAATTGATCAAGCAGTTAGCGCAGGATTTGGTTGGGAGCTCGGACCATTTGAAACATGGGATGCATTAGGAGTTCGAGAAACTGTTGAAAAAATGGAAGCAGCTGGAGAACCTGCAGCTAAATGGGTTCACGAAATGCTTGATGCAGGCCATGAGTCTTTTTACAAAGTAGATGGTGGAAAAAAGATGTACTATGATATTCCCACCAAGTCTTTTGTAGAGATACCTGGTATCGAAGATTTCATCATTTTGGATACCCTGAAATCAGCTGGAAAGAAAATCTGGGGTAATGCCGGAGCTTCTGTCTATGATATGGGTGATGAGGTGATCGGATTGGAATTTCATTCCAAGATGAATTCGATGGGACAAGAAGTCATTGAGGGAATTAATACCGCGATTAGCATGGCAGAAAAATCCTACAAAGGATTAGTAATAGGAAATGAAGGAGGAAATTTCTCTGCAGGTGCCAATTTAGCAATGCTATACATGTTTGCAGGTGATCAGGAATTTGATGAGATCAATATGATGATTGCGCAATTCCAAAATACCATGATGCGAGCACGTTTCTCATCAATTCCTGTGGTAGTCGCTCCACACAATATGGCTTTGGGTGGTGGTTGTGAATTGTCACTCCATTCTGACCATATTCAGGCACATGCTGAATTATATATGGGATTGGTTGAAGTTGGAGTAGGATTGATTCCTGCCGGTGGTGGAACCAAGGAAATGACCTTGAGATTTTCAAACAGGACGATTGAAGGAGATGTGGAAGTAAATCAACTTCAGGAATACTTCATGAATATTGCTACTGCGAAAGTTTCCACTTCAGCTGAAGAGGCAAAAGCATTGGGTTACTTGAGAAAAGATGATGGGATCACGATCAATAGGAAACGCCAATTAGCAGAGGCAAAAGCTAAGGTTTTGGATCTACACGCATCAGGATATACGCAGCCGATTCAGCAAACAAATATTAAAGTATTGGGAAAAACTTCGCTGGCACTATTTGAAGCAGGGATCACCGGTATGCGCTATGGCGCTTACATTTCAGAGCATGATGCATTGATTGCTAGAAAACTTGCTTGGGTGATGTCTGGAGGAGACTTATCTTCTCCAACCTTGGTTTCCGAGCAATATTTATTGGATCTCGAGCGGGAGGCATTCTTGAGTTTGACCGGAGAAAAGAAAACCTTGGAACGAATTCACAGCATTCTTTTTAAAGGTAAACCACTTAGAAACTAAGGACTCAAGTAATTCAAAATCCAATTACCAAAAATTAAAAAAAACAATGGAAGCATATATAATCAATGGATATAGATCAGCGGTAGGTAAAGCAAAAAAAGGAGGCTTTAGATTCTATCGCCCTGATGATTTGGCTGCAGATGTCATTAAGCATTTGATTGCAAATACACCTGGTCTAGAGACTAAAATGGTCGATGATCTGATCGTGGGTAATGCAGTCCCGGAAGCAGAGCAAGGAATGCAAATGGGCAGAATGATTTCACTTTTAGCTCTTGGGATTGATAATCCAGGGTTTATCATCAACCGTTATTGTGGATCTGGACTTGAAGCTATTGCATTGGCAGTAGGAAAAATCAAGGCAGGAATGGCTGACTGCATTATCGCTGGGGGTACAGAGTCCATGTCCTTAGTTCCGATGATGGGATATAAAACCGCATTGAACTGGAAAATTGCTAAGGAGCATCCTTCTTATTATTTAAGCATGGGATTGACTGCAGAAGAATTGGCCAAAGAGTATGAAATCACAAGAGAACAAGCAGATGCATTTTCTGTAAAGTCTCATGAGAAAGCTTTGGCAGCAATTGCCGCTGGAAAATTCAAAGATGAAATCGTTCCAGTGGAGGTGGAGGAAACTTACCTAGACGAAAAAGGGAAAAAGAAGACCCGCAAATACATCGTAGATACTGATGAGGGTCCAAGAGCTGGAACTACAATGGAGGCTTTGGCGGGATTGAGACCTGCTTTCAAAAATGGAGGTCAAGTCACTGCAGGTAATTCTTCTCAGACTTCAGATGGAGCATCTTTTGTCGTAGTGATGTCTGAGCGAATGGTCAAAGAATTGAATCTAGATCCAATAGCAAGAATGATGTCTTACAGTGTGGCTGGAGTGGATCCTCGAATCATGGGTATCGGACCAAAAGAAGCCGTTCCAAAAGCCTTGAAGCAGGCTGGACTTAAACTGAATGATATTGAATTAATCGAGCTTAATGAGGCATTTGCTGCGCAGGGACTTTCGGTAATAAAAGCACTGGATATGAATCCTGATATCGTCAATGTGAACGGTGGAGCAGTCGCTTTAGGTCATCCACTAGGATGTACCGGAGCAAAGCTTTCAGTTCAGATTTTCAACGAACTGAGAAGACAAAACAAGAAATACGGCATGGTCACTGCCTGCGTAGGTGGTGGTCAAGGTGTGGCAGGGGTTTATGAATTATTGAAATAAGTATCAAGACATAAGACGCTAGACTTGAAACCTAGCGCTAGTCTGTCAATTTGATTGTTCCATTTCAGCTATTTCAATCATGCACAACTACAAAGAATTATTTGTCTGGAAAAAAGCAATTAAACTATGTGCTTACATATATAAACTCACTGCCGATTTTCCTAATGAGGAAAGATTTGGCCTGATTTCCCAGATGCGAAGAGCTTCTATTTCTGTCCCTTCAAATATTGCAGAAGGCGGAGGAAGAAGAACAAATAATGAATTTGTGCATTTTCTTGGTGTAGCTCATGGTTCAATTTGCGAACTGGAAACTCAACTCTATGTTAGCTTAGAATTAAAATTTACTGAATACAACAAAACAGATTTTATAATATCTGAAATAAGCGAAATACAAAAAATGCTGTATGCCTTGATTCTTAAATTCGACCCTAAATCGAACTAGATCTTAAGTCTTACATCTCTTGTCTAATATCTTAAATTAATAATATGGCAACGCTAACAAAATCAACACAAGGAGGAGAATTCCTCATTAAAGACGTCCTTTCAAGTGACATTTTTATCCCTGAGCAATTCACAGAAGAGCAGCGAATGATGGCTCAGGCCTGCCAAGACTTTATCGATACTGAGATTACTCCAAATATCGAGGAGATTGACAGTATGAAGAATCCAGATTTGGTCCCTTCCATTTTTAAGAAGGCAGGAGATCTGGGTCTTTTGGGAATTACCGTTCCTGAGCAATATGGTGGAATGGGAATGAGCTTCAACACCTCGATGTTAATTGCTGACATTATCGGTGCAGCAGGATCTTTTTCCACGACTTATGGAGCACATACAGGTATAGGTACTCTTCCAATCTTGTATTATGGAAATGAGGCTCAAAAGTCAAAATACCTTCCCAAACTGGCGGTAGGTGAGTGGGCAGCATGTTATTGTTTGACAGAACCAGATGCTGGTTCGGATGCAAATAGCGGTAAAACCAAAGCAACTCTATCTGCTGATGGCAAACATTATTTGCTAAACGGTCAGAAAATGTGGATTTCCAATGCTGGTTTTGCAGATTTATTTATTGTCTTCGCCAAAATTGAAGATGATAAAAATCTGACGGCATTTATTGTGGAGAAAACATTTGGTGGAATTACCATGAATGAGGAGGAGAAAAAGATGGGTATTAAAGGCTCGTCTACCCGTCAGGTATTCTTCAATGATTGCCCGGTTCCAGTTGAGAATATGCTTTCTGAAAGACAAAATGGATTCAAGATCGCAGTTAATATTTTGAACATAGGACGTGTGAAGTTGGGGGCAGGCGTTCTTGGTGGAGTCCGTACGGTTACTTCTCTTGCCACTCAGTATTCTACAGACAGAAAGCAGTTTGGCGTAAGCATTAATACGTTTGGCGCAGTGAAGGCGAAGCTGGCTGAAATGGCAACCAGGACATTTGTGACGGAATCACTTTGCTACCGGGCAGGTCAGGATATCGAAGACCAGATCAACTCTTTGATCGCTGGAGGAATGGATGAGACAGAGGCAAAATTGAAAGGCGTGGAAGCTTTTGCGATGGAGTGTGCGATTGCAAAAATTCATGGTTCAGAGGTTTTAGATTATGTAGTAGATCAGGGTGTGCAGGTCTATGGTGGAATGGGATATTCTGCAGACGCTCCTATGGAAAGAGCTTACCGTGATGCCCGAATCGCTCGTATTTATGAGGGAACAAATGAAATCAACAGAATGCTAATGGTTGGGATGCTATTGAAGCGTGCTATGAAAGGGGAGATTAATCTTTTCGAACCGGCAATGGCTGTATCAGCAGAGCTAACAGGAGTACCTTCTTTTGAGTCTATAGATACTTCTGAGCTTTTCGCAGCAGAAAAAGATGTATTGAAAAAGCTTAAGAAAGTATTCCTAATGGTAGGCGGAAAAGCAGCCATGGCTCTTCAGGATAAAATTGAGGATGAGCAGGAAGTAATGATGAACTTGGCGGATGTGATGATTGAAATCTATGCCTCAGAATCTGCACTTCTCCGAGCTGAAAAGCTGGTGGGAATGAATGGGGAAGCTGCTTGCAAGAATCAAATCGCAATGGCTCAGGTTTACCTTTCTGAAGCTGTAGACAAAATTGCCATGGCAGCGAAAGAGGCCATTGGTAGTTTCACCAAAGGGGATGAGCAGAAAGTTATGCTGATGGGTTTAAAGCGATACACAAAGGCAGATTTGGTTGATACCAAGACGCTTAGAAGACAAATTGCTGACTATATGATTGAGAAGGGCAAATATCCTTTTTGATAAATACAGGTTAATTATTTAAGCCTCCGATTATTAAAATCGGAGGCTTTTTGCTTTATTATGAGTAGATTAAAAAAAATATTTTTTTAATCTGATTGTCCCTTCCATCATTTTGATAAACCCAAGAAGAAATGAAAAAGGCTTTAATAATTTTAATTCCAATCCTGCTGCTGATAGCTTTTGCTTTTCAAAGGATTGAAAAAAGTGATCCCACATCCGATTTTATTGATTCTCTAAGCCCAGAACAGCGTAAGAAAGCAGTCTTGGATTTTGAAGATCAGAGAAAGTTGGATTGGCATTTTTTTCCAAGCACCATGTTTTTGCGTGAAGGAATTCCTCTTGATGAGCTAAATAGTCTCCAACTGGACAAACTTGAAAAACTCATGCTTACTTTTCTTTCGAAATCCGGTTATGAAAAAGTTGAAAAAATTAAAGGACTGGAAGACGTATTGCGCACTATTTCAGGTGATTCAATCATGCGTGATCCAGGGAAATATTTTACCACTTTTTATGGTG
The DNA here is from genome assembly GCF_001936475.1 of Algoriphagus marinus. GTDB lineage: Bacteria > Bacteroidota > Bacteroidia > Cytophagales > Cyclobacteriaceae > Algoriphagus > Algoriphagus marinus. The sequence continues at coordinate 245,968 of NZ_MSPQ01000001.1, forward strand.
ATCCCACAAAGGACCAAGTCTGGGCGATGTCATTTGAAGGGCATCATGTATCCTTGAATTTTACTGTTGTGGACGGCAAGGTTTCTAGCACTCCACGATTCTTAGGGGCAAATCCGGCAATGATACCAGAAGGTCCAAGAAAGGGTGATAGGACACTTCAAGAAGAGGAAGATTTAGGATTTGATTTGATCAACTCATTTTCAGAAGGGCAAAAGCAGAAAGCTATTTTTCAAGAGGAGTCATTCAAAGATATTGTCTCCTTCAATATTCCAAAAGTAGATCCTTTTGCGCCAGTGGGGATTCAGTATTCAGAATTGGACGTAGAACAGCAAAAGAAATTGATGCGGTTGATTGATGAATACTTGAATACCATGCCTAAGAAATCGGCAATCGAAAGGAGGAATAAAATAATGGAGGAAGATCTAAGCGATATATATTTTGGGTGGGTTGGTGCTTTAAACCTAGGATCAGCTCATTATTACAGAATACAGGGTAAATCATTCTTGGTGGAATTTGACAACTCTCAAAATAAAGCAAATCACATACATACTGTATGGAGGGATTTTGATGGGGATTTTGGAAGGGATCTTATTCATGAGCATCTGCAGTCTTCCCCACACCATCAATAATAAGATGATATTGCTCTAAAAAACTTGGTACTGCAGATTTCTGTTCCAGATTTAAATCACTAACTTTCTTTTAATCCGATGGAGAAGAAAGCGGATGATTTTATCCTTTTCTCATTTAATCCATAATTCATGGCAAAGCAACCAGAAGGTAAACCTAAGGACGACAAAACCAAGGCTACCAAAACCCTGAAAGAAAAAAGAGCCGATAAGGCCGCTAAAAAAGAGAGCAAGAAAAATTATTAGAATTAATGGTACGAGTATAAAGGGAAGTCTAAAGCTTCCCTATTTTTTTGTCTTACTGAGAGCCTCTCTTTCTATTTTTTAAAAATTAGCCTTCCATTCATCGGAAGAATCTCACAACTGATCGCCATTACTACCTTGTTGGTCTAATAAAAAGGGCCAGCGAGAAGGCTATTGGTAGTTTTGAATCAGAAATACAACAAAAAACCAATGAAATCGAGCATGACTCAAGAGTCACACACTGAAATGGATATTAGCCATGCGAGATTCCAGAAGACCCTAAAAAATCAAACAATAAAAAGATGAAAACAATATTATTAATTGAAGATCACGATTTGATGAGATTATTTCTTGTCAACTACCTCAGTTCAGAATATGAAGTGTACAGTGTAGCTACCATTAAGGAGGCCAACGCTTGGATTAAATATCAACATGCGGATTTGATTTTGGCAGATTTTCCAAGAAATGAGGATACGCTGGAAATGAACAGACTTCAGGCTCAGATTGAAGGATCACAGACCAATTTGGTTGTATTGACTGATCAAGATAAAAGCGAGCAGCGAATCAAAGCACTGCAATGGGGAGCTAAAGATTGCTTGAGTAAACCTTTCAATCCCGTGGAGTTAAAACTTCGCATCAAAACCCAACTTCCAACTCAATTCTCAATGGGACAACAGTTTCGTCCTGTCGCTTAATTCTATCACTGTGAAAAAATTATTTCTATATCTTCCGATTCTTCTTTTCGGCTGCGTCCCGGAGCCAGATTTTGTAAAGAATCCAAAAGTAGAGCAGTCAGAGAGTGTATATGGCGACTTCAATTTTGCTTTGACAGAAAACCGAACAATCAATCTCAGCTTTACTGATCAAAATGGGGCCGCACATCAAGGCATTAAAATCGAATTGAAGCATCCCGATTCAGACCAAGTATTATTTAAAGGAGTGACCAATTCAACCGGTCAATTAGTTTCAGAAATTTCTTTGCCGACAGCGCTTGATCGAGTGATAATGGAAGCCAATTATATCGGGATTCCAAACCGTTTGATTCTTCCTATTCAGAATAAATCAATCAAACTTGATTTTAGAGGAGCTGTCAATTTGGACCAAGTGATCTCCTATGAAATTGATCCACGCACAGAAAGTAGCCGACTGACTAATGCGAGAGTCACTGCCGGCCCCACTATTAAATATGCAGCAGCCTATGATAATAATGGTGTTCCTGCCAATCTAGAACCCACCTTGGACTATATTTCCGCGAGTGTTTTGCAAAATATTAATGCATCGCTACCCGAATCTCAACCTGTACCGCAGTTTCATCCGACTTACCTTGCGGATGGGAAAAAGACGACCTTAGATATAGTGGAGCAAGCGGATGTTTGGTTGACTTTCGTACACGAAGGCGCTGGCTGGAGAAATTCGATTGGGTTCTACACCTATACCACGAGTCAGCCTCCAAGATCACTTAATGATATCAGTTCGATTACGGTGCTTTTTCCAAACCTCTCTGCCAAAGGTAGTGGAGGTAATCTAAAATCAGGTCAAAAAGTAAGGTTAGGCCGGTTCGAGCCAGGAACATCTGTTGGAATAGTACTCCTTGCCAATGGTTGGAATGGATCGGAGGTAAAGGACTTCTATCATACCGTTTTTGCAGATAAAAATTTAAATCCTGAGCCGGATGCAAAGTTAAAGCAGCATAACGTGTTGCTTTGGGATGAGGAAAATAAACTATTCTTACTTGGTTTTGAAGATGTAAGAAGAGATGATATTCCATTTAAATGTGATCAGGATTTTAACGATGCTATCCTTTTTGTCTCCTCAAACCCAGTACGAGCCATCAGCACGGTAAACGTAAGTCCGGTAGACAAACCAGGCACATTGGATCGGGATGGTGACGGAATCAATGATAACTTGGATGAATATCCTGACGATGCAACCAAAGCTTATGATAGCTATTATCCTTCTGCTACCAGCTATGGATCTTTTGCTTTCGAAGACAACTGGCCCGAAATGGGAGATTATGACTTCAATGATTTAGTGGTTGATTACCAATTCCGACACACGCATAATAGTGCCAATAAGGTGGTGGAGTTTGAATCAAAATTCAAATTCAGAGCGATTGGAGCAGGATTCAGAAATGGCTTTGGCTTTGGGACTGAGCTTTCCCCGTCTGATGTAAAAAGTGTAGCAGGTCAGCGCATAGGTCCGAACTTGATCAAAAACAGTGCGAATGGAACAGAGTCTAATCAAACCAAAGCGGTAATCATTGTCACGGATAATGCACATGAGCTTTTTGGCTCCTATGGATTTGTAAATACTGATCCCAGCGCTCAGGATATTACACCAGTTGAAGTGAAATTGACTATCAAATTAAATGCGGCTAAGCTACTTTCAGAAATTGGAGCTGCACCTTATAATCCATTTCTGATTGTTTCTCAGGATAGAGGAAGGGAAGTTCATTTGCCGAGTTACAAGCCTACAAGTTTAGCATCTGCAGGTTATTTTGGGACTGCTAATGACAATACCAATCCAGGACAGAACCGATATTATACTTCGAAAACCAGTTTGCCTTGGGCCATACATATTCCGGAGAGCTTTGATTATCCGAAAGAGAAAACGGACATCCGCGGTGGACATCTACGATTTGATAATTGGGCTAAAAGCACCGGATATACCTACATGGACTGGTACCGTCCACAGATTGGCTATCGCGATAATGCCAAGCTCTTCAAAAAATAAGAATTGAAATACGCCTCACCTCAAGACCCTAGCTGATATAGTTAGGGTCTTTTCTTTTTGAAGTAAATCTTGCAAAAAGGTCTTTTTTTAAGAATAAAAGCACTTTTTCACTAATCGGGGAAAAGTAACTACTCATCGGCGAAAGGCTGGCATTCACCTTAATATCCCTTCCAGAAAATGCCTACGGGCTAGTTTTGTAACATCTAATTATTACTATCTATGACTGCAAGACCAAAAATCCCTTTGGCTAAAAGAAGCTTTGACATCCTTGTCTCAGGAATGCTTTTACTGCTGCTTAGCCCGCTCTTTTTAATCGTTGCGCTATTAATCCGATTAGAGTCCAAAGGGCCAATTTTCTATTATGCCTATCGGGTCGGAATGAATTACCACACCTTCAAATTCTACAAATTCCGATCTATGCGTACAGACGCAGATCAATTGGTAGATAAAATGAAGCATCTGAATGCTTACAGTAAAACGGAGGAAAAGGATACTTCCTGGACTCCCCTTAATAGAAGTTTAATTGTTTCCATTTCTGAAGATGCTATTCGAGTAAAAGATATCGGTGTCATCGCCGAAAATGCTTATGAGGCACAAAAGTCTGGTGCTTCAGCTCAAGCCTTTGTCAAATTCAGCAATGATCCTCGAATCACCAAAGTGGGCAAATGGATCCGCAACCTCAGCATCGACGAGCTTCCTCAGTTGGTTAATATTCTTGTTGGAGATATGTCCTTGGTCGGAAATAGACCTCTGCCCCTATACGAGGCGGAGCAATTGACTTCCGACGAGGCGATTGGCAGATTTATGGGACCGGCAGGTTTGACCGGACTATGGCAAGTGACCGAACGTGGCAAAAAGGATGTGGACGCTGCCTCACGCTGCAACTTGGATATCTTCTACGCTCAGAATCACAACTTCTGGTTGGATTTGAAAATCCTGATCAAAACTCCTCTTGCTGCTATTCAACACGAAAACGTCTAATGATGCACTTTCTTAGATCCCTTTCCTCAAGCTTAACCAGAAAGCCATCCACAGGGAAGTTTATTCCCTTTATTGATGGCCTTCGATTTTTGGCGATAGTCCCTGTGATTTTTCAGCATGCCAATGAGCGCCTTTTCAAGTATGGTTCTTTACCCCAATTAAGTGAGTTAGAACAGCAAGTCTCATTTCTCATTTCCAGAGGGACTGTTGGAGTCTTTTTGTTTTTTGCGATCAGTGGATTTGTCTTGAGTCTTCCGATAGCCAAGTCTGGGAAACGGGAGCAGTTCGGGGAATATTTGAAGCGAAGAGCCTATCGCATCGAGCCACCATTTCTTTTTTGGATGAGCATTTGTGCGATGATTCTTTTAGTGATGGGAAGCTATCCACCGATCGAGCTGTTGAAACATTTTCTAGCCTCGATTACCTACACACATCAGCTTTTCTATCAAGAATACTCCATCATCAATCCCGTTGCCTGGTCACTGGAGGTGGAAATTCAGTTTTACCTGCTTGCCCCATTTATTGCCACAGCCTATTTCCGCAATCAGAATTTCACTCATAGAAGAATAGGACTCCTGGCTGTAATTCTTGGCTGGATTGCTATTCAGCATCTTTTGGGTTGGCATATAGCTCCATTTAAAGCTACTCTATTAGGACATTTACCACACTTTCTGATAGGCATGCTAGCCGCAGACTTGTACCGATATCCGGTAAAAGCATTCGAGGACTTTAAGTATTGGGATTTATTGTTTCCGGTTTTTGGGTTACTCTTGGCTTTCACTTGGACAGCGGAATTCCTCAAGACCTTGGTCTTTGAATTTGCGCTGCTTGGAATTTTCTTATCAGCATTTTATGGTCGATTGACGCATCGGTTTTTATCGATTTCATGGGTGGCCATCATCGGAGGAATGTGCTACACGATCTATCTGATCCATCTCCCAATCCTCGAAGGCTTCTATTCATTCGTCGGTAGATTTGGTCAGTGGTCAGGCTATTTCGGTCAGTTATCGATAACGCTCAGCATAGCGCTTCCGCTGCTCTTTCTTTGTAGCATCATTGCATATCGATGGATCGAGCAGCCATTTATGAAGAAGGTGAACCACTCAAAAAAGTCAACCTTAATTCCAAAGCTCCAAAATCCACGAGAAGCGCAAACAGCGAACTCATGAAAACTATTGTATTATTATTTTTACTTCTACTGAGCACCACTTTAGCCTCGGCCCAGGATTTTCAGGGTTTGACGATGGAGCGACTTCGGCCGCTGGAGGTATTGATTCAGGATGCATTGGCAAATGCTCCATTAATTAACAGACTTAGTAAAGGTCAAGCCCAGAAGGAGCAAGAAATCATGCTCAACCGCAAAGCCTGGATGCAGCACGTAGCACTTACCGGTGGATATAATTATGGTAATGGAGTAGTTGCCGACAATTTGGTCTCTCCTGTGGATAACCAATCGGTATTCCGAACCAGTACTTTTTCCACCTACAGTATGGGAATTTCACTTCGACTTCCGATCTCTGAATTTACTACCCAAAAGAATAAGGTAAAGATCCATCAATTGGCAATCGAAGAGTTGGAATATCAAAAGGAAGACCTCCGGAATGTAATCACCGAAGAAGTAATCAAGCGCTACAATTCACTGGAGCGAGCTTTGACGACGATCAAACTTCAAGCCCTGAAAGTGGAAGCAAATGAAGCGGCGGTACAGGTGACTGAGACTTATTTTAAATCCGGAACCGCAGACATTGATCAATACCGAATGGCTTTGGACATCCTGACTACGGCCAAGATTGAGTTAGAAAAAACTAAAAGCGATGCTTGGTACTACAAGCGGACTTTGGAAGAAATCGTAGGTGCATCTATTCTAAACTAAGACATGAGCTTTATCCAAATTATCCGACTACTGGTGCGCTTTGCACCTTACATTTTGATCTCGGCTTTTATCATGGCTGGAGTGACTGCACTGATGACTATGAATTCTAAAAAAGAATACAAAAGTCATACGCTCTTGAATACAGGCCTGATCTCAGGCTATAACATTGAGAGTAATAAGGGAGAGCGAATCGATTATGCATTCACCAATAATGAGATGGAAAATCTCATCAATATTGCTAGCTCTTTTGAGACAAACAAAGAATTATCTGCACGCATTTTAGCCGATTTGATGCTTGCTCAAGCCAATGGAAAAAAGCTTTTGCTTGCGGAAAACCTTCCTGAATGGTATAAAATTTTGGAAGAAATCCCTTTCCAAATTAACAATTCAGATGATCCTGAGCGAGTGTACCAGCAGATCATTGCCATTGCAGAGGCGGATAAAGAGAATGCCATCTACAAATTGATGAATTCTAAAAACCCGTTTATCGGGCTGGAGCAATTGGAAAATCTTAAAGTAGCACGCGAAGGAAGTTCGGATATGATTCGGATCGAATACACGTCGATTGATCCTTACCTAAGCCAACGTGTCTTGAGTTTGTTGACAGACATTTTCATTTTCAAACAGCAGAGTATCAAAGAAGGACAAACCGATTCGGTGATTAATTTCTTCGAAGAAGCTACCCAAAAAACCCTGGCTAGACTTCAAGGTGCAGAGGATGAACTATTGAAGTTTCGGGTGAAGAATCAAATCATCAACTACTATGAACAGACCAGGTTCATCGCCGGAAACAAAGAAGAACTGGAAAAACAATATCAAGAGCAGCTTCGAATCAAAGCAGCAGCAGAATCTGCCTTGACTCGCGTAAATCTTGAGATTAAAGACAAGCGTATAATCTCTTCCCTCCAAAATCAAATCGCTGTAAATCAGGGCAAATTAGCAGATTACAATTTTGCTTTGATGGAACTTGATTTAATCAATGACAACGAAAAAGAAGATCCAAATCAAGCACTTCGAGGAGAGCTTCAGGCCAAAATTGGTGCGCTTCGGGCAGAAGTGATGGGAGCGACTTATGCCGTTGTAGATGCCAATCAAACCTCTGATGGCTTGCCAACTCAAAATTTACTTTCCCAGTGGTTGAGCTCAGTGATTACCAAAGAAGAGTCCACTGCTAAAATCCAAGTGATGGATCAGCGAATGAAAGAATACGATCAGATCTACGATCGATTTGCTCCGCTCGGCTCGACTTTGAAAAGATTAGAAAGCGAAATCGATGTGGCCGAACGGGAATATTTAGAAAACCTTCACTCCTATAATCAAGCGCGACTTCATAAATACAATATGGAAATGTCCAGCAATCTGAAGGTAATCGATAAGCCCTTCTACCCTGCCCAGGCTGAAAAATCTAAAGCACTCATGATGCTGGTTCTTTCATTCATTGTTGGTTTGGTAGTTCCGAGCGGAGTATTGATTGGTGCAGAAGTGCTAGATGGAAGTCTGAAAAGCCCCAAAAATGCGAGAGAACAAACTGGCCTTTCGGTTGCAGGTTTGCTCCCCCTTTATCCAAAAAACAAAGCAAAAAGTCCAGTTGATTTTGATACGCTGGATAGACAAGCCATGAACCTTTTCCTTCAGGAACTGAAGGTAGCAGCAACTGCCAAGGAAGGGAAAAATATCGTCTCTGTTTGTAGTATTCATCCTTTGGAAGGAAAAACCACTTTAATTGAAAAAATCCAAGCCTTTATTGAGACTTACTGTCCATCGGAACTGGATTCATTTGAGTTTAGAGAAATCCCTTCTTTGCTCAACAATCCTTATGTAAATGAGGAGATCAAAGATACCCAAATTCACTTGATGGTATGTAGAGCAGACCGTAAATGGACGGAAGCGGATCAGCATGCGCTGAAGGTGTATAAAAAGTTTGTGGGTATAAAGCCAATGCTTTTACTCAATCGAGTTCGAACAGATATCATGGAAGATATCACTGGTGAAGTTCCAAGAAGAAGAAGCTGGCTTCGTGCAAAAATCAAATCCCTCTTAAGTTAATCTCAAATTTATGCAGACCATCATCTGTCAAAGTTTTCCCGCATGGGATACCCCTTATGTGAAATCTACCTTGGAATTGATCACCCGAATGGCTGAAACCCATCGGGTAATCTTTCTGGATTACCCTTACACCGTAAAAGATTTGATTCAAAATCAGCATGCGCCCAAAGCCTCATTGCTGGGAAAATCCGGAGGAAAACGGATAATGGAAACTGCTTTTGGATCCATCGAAGTGTACAATTCTAAACCGATGATCCCTGTGAATTGGATCAATAGCCCAATGCTTTTTAAAGTCATTATGGGAATCAATGCATTCATTCAGTCTTTCACGATCAAATCAATTTTAAAAACTGTTGATCCTGAGCAGACCAATTTGATCAATGCGTTCAACCCGGTTTATGGCTATTTCACGTCCAAATACTGGAAAGGAATATCCACTACCTATTATTCCTATGACAATTTAGAAGCGACAGTTTGGGCCGGAAAGTGGGGGAAAGAATTTGAAGGGAAATTCCTGAAAAAAGCAGATCAAGTCATTGTCAGTTCCAAGGGATTATTGGATAAGTTTCAGGGGAAACATCCCAAGATTCAATGCGTGAAAAATGGGGTCAACTTGGGCAATTTTACCAAAGTGAAAACCGAAAAAACTCAAAACAAAAAGATAGGCTACCTGGGAGCATTTGATGATCGAATTGATACCCAGCTGATGATCGAATCAGCCTTGGCTTATCCAGGCTATACATTTGAAATACTTGGAGATCAAAAAGTCAACTCAGAAATTTTCCCATCCAATATTCAATTTCTTGGCGCTAAACCTCAGGACCAGCTAAATGCAATCCTTCAAAATTGGGATGCAGCACTTATTCCATTTATAAGAAATGAATTTACCCAGTCCATATATCCCCTCAAAATCAACGAGTATTTGGCAGCGGGCAAACCCGTGATCAGTACTGATTTTGCGGATTTGTTGGATTTCAAAGGAATGGTAAAAGTCTGCACTACTCCGGAGGATTTTATTTCTGGAATCGCCAAAGAAATCCGATACAATAATCGCTTAAAGATCAGTAAGCGAATTGAATTTGCCCGACAAAACAGTTGGGAATCACGCACACAACAGTTTCTTCAAGCCCTAGCCTCCTAATTGGAGGCTTTTTCATTGATCGGGGATCCTTGCACATTCGTCTGTTGATCCCCGTCACTCATCGGAATATTCCTTCCCAAAGTGTGCTCTGGGGTACTTTTGAGGTATTAAAGCAATCAAAGAAATGCAACCTCAACACTTAACATTCAAAAAATACGGAGCCACTCAATTCCTCAGCGGATTGGGAATCCTGGGATTAGTTGGATTTTGGTTGTTTGGTCTTTCGATGATCAAATTCATGGGACTTACCGGGGTGATTGTTCTTTTAGGATTACCCTTCGCAGTGGCGCTTTTGGCTTACCTCTGGAGTCGACCAAAAGCAACTGTTTGGATGAGTTTGATCATGGGCTTTTTAATCTCGGGAGTAGGAAGATATGTCAATGCTCCTTGGGGTCTGTCTATCGATATCCTGCTATTCTTCGGACTGCTTGTCATTTCCATCAATAAGGCGATCAAGATCAATTGGAAATTGGCTAAGACAGACTTAGTCATCTTTTCATTGGTTTGGATGGCTTATTTGTTTTTAGAGCTATTCAATCCGGCAGGAAACGGACCGGAAGCTTGGTTTTATGCCATGCGTGGCATTGGTTTTTACCAAGCTATGGCTGTTCCTTTAGTGTATTTGATGTTCCGCGAGGAAAAGGATTTTCATACGTTTTTGAATATTCTCATTATACTTTCTTTGGCTGGAACGGTATGGGGCTTTAAACAACAAATCATTGGTGTCGATGCTGCTGAGTATCGCTGGCTTTGGGATGAAAATCACCAGGATGAGCATATCCTACACGGGGTGCTTCGGGTATTTTCTTTCTATTCTGACGCTGGTCAATTTGGTGCTTCGCAAGCCATGATGGCTATGCTGATGGGAATCCTCGCGATGGGTCCATTCTCTATTGGAAAGCGAATTTGGTATGCGGTTTTGGCGATTGTATTCTTCCTTGGATTTGCGATTTCCGGTACTCGTGGGGCTTTGGCTGTTCCACTTTTTGGAGGCTTAGCTTATTTGATCACCACTAGAAATTTCAAAGTTTTAATCGGTGGGGTTAGTGCGATGCTGCTGGTATTCTTTATTCTGAAATACACCTTCATGTTTCAAGGCGTAGAGCAAGTAAGAAGAATGCGCACAGCACTTGACCCTGAAAACCCTTCCCTTCAAGTTCGACTTGAAAACCAAAGAACCTTTGGAAGATACTTAGCTGACAAACCATTTGGTGGAGGAGTCGGCACTGCAGGATTTTGGGGAGCTCGATTCAATCCAAATTCGCTGATGGCAAATACTGCCACAGATAGCTGGTATGTGAAAATCTGGGCTGAAACGGGCATCGTTGGGCTGGCTATTCACCTGAGTTTCTTAGGATATGTGCTCGGTAAAGGCGGCCACATTTGCATGAGCTTAAGGGACAAAAAGCAAAAAACTTACGCCATGGCCACTTATGCCTGTATTGTCGGAGTCGTCTTTTCCAGCTATGGCAATCAGGTCTTTGGCCAAATGCCAACTGGGATGATCATGAATCTGGCAATCCCATTCTTATTTCTAATTCCTAATTGGACAAAAAAACAGTAATATGAACACTTTACTTTCAATCCTTTCAGCTTCAATTCTCAGCTACTTATTTTTAAGTGCAGGCTATCAGTTGATCTTGGCTTTTGCATCAAAGACCTATAGAAAACCAATTTTTTCGAAAGAAAATGAGGAAAAACCCTTGGTAATCGTAGTGCCGAGCTATAAGTCAGACGCTACGATCATCGAGTCTACAAAGGCAAATCTTGCACTTTGTGCAGCACATAAAAACATTTGCTATCTGGTTATAGCAGATTCACTTCAATCTGAAACCCGGGCTTCGCTTCGAGTGATGGGCGCTCAAGTATTAGAGGTTGCCTTTGAAAAAAGCACTAAAGTAAAATCCCTAAAAGCAGCGGTTGATTATTTGTCTACTCGCGAGGCTTTCGATACCGTATTAGTTTTGGATGCAGACAATGTGCTTCACCCAGACTTTTATGAGGCGATTCTTTCCAATCGTGCAGCAGGTCATCAAGTAATTCAAGGCGAGCGATTACCGGCGAATCTAAATACCGGAATGGCAATTTTGGATGGTTTGTCTGAAAAAGCAAACCAAGAAATGCTTTGCAAAGGAGCCAATCAATTGGGTCTTTCCAGCAAGTTGACTGGTTCAGCCATGGCTTTAGACTTTGAAGTTTTTGCGGAGTTTATACCACGATTAAATGCTATTGGAGGATTTGATAAGGAGCTTGAGCTTTTATTGACAGCGAAAAGCGTCTGGATTCAGTATGCTCCTGACCTTGCCGTTTATGATGAAAAAGTAAGTAACACTGCAGACTTTGCTAAGCAACGTGGCAGATGGCTAGAGAGTCAATATACCTTCTTCAAAAAATCAATCGGTCCAGCGATCAAGCAAGTGTTTGCAGGAAATTTTGACTACCTGCACAAAAGCCTTCAATTGGCGCTACCTCCCCGTGTTTTGGCCCCTATTGCTTTGGTGATGTTAAGCTTGATTAATCTGATTTTAGGGTTTTCAGTCTTGGCATTGGGAAGTCTAGTTACACTTTTCATTCTACTTGGATCCTATTTCATCGTCTTGCCTCAGTCCATGTGGTTAGCTCAGTCAGCGATTATTTTCAAAGCGATACCGGGACTTTTTGGTGCAGGGATTAAATCATTGACTTGGATGAAGCGATCCAAAAAAGAGTTTTTGCACACCAAGCATAACCCTATCAACTCATGATCACCGAAGGAGTGCCTTGGATCATTCTTCTTCCGCTTGCCATTTTATTCTTGGTCTGGGGAGTTAGGAACAGTAAAGCAGAGTTGGCAGCGTCCACGTTGAAAATCAAAAAAAGTAAAAAATCGAAGAAGTCATGAAACCAAAATTAGCGATACTACTCATTGTTAAATCACTTCCCTGGAGATTCAAAGGAGGCATTCAAACCCATACTTGGGATCTAGCGCAAGCTTTGCAGCAAAAAGGAAATGAGGTAACCGTACTCACAGGTGGTTCATTTTTTCAAAAGGAAAAAGTAATACAGCGAGATGGAATTACGATCGTGGACCTTCCTTATTTTCCTGGTAGATATGTTCCCTTTATTTCTTTTTTGGCAGAAGAGTTTGCTTTTAATCAGCAAGTAAAAAGCTGGGTGAATGCCAATCATGCAGCATTCGATATCATTCATGCGCAGGGAAGAAGTGGGTATTTATTGTATCAAAATCCTACGCTTCATGCTAAAATTATCCAGACGATTCATGGGATGACAGGGATCGAATCTAAGTCCGATACCAATCAAAACTTGAACACCAGACTTCATCGATTTTTTGCTGAGAAATGGGAAAATAGGCTGCTTCAAGTTTCCAGCAAAGCGATCGCAGTTAGTGAAGATTTAAGAACGTCTGTGATTCAAAAAAACGAAGGATCGGCTACAAAAATCAATGTAATTCCAAATGGTGTCGGTCAATTGATCCAAGATTCTAAAAAAGGATACAATCAAGTAGTAAATCGGTTTGTATTTGTGGGAAGACTTCATCCTGTGAAAGGACTTGCTCCTTTGGTTCAAGCCTTAGCAAAATCTGAGCAGAAAATCTATCTGGACATCATTGGAGAAGGACCACAGCGAGAGGAATTAGAAGCTCTGGTATTAAGGTTGAATTTGCAGCATCAGGTACGTTTTCTGGGAGCTTTCGAAAACTCAACCATCCAGCATTTGCTTCCTCACTACAAAGGTTTGGTACTTCCATCGGTCTATGAATCTCAGGGGATCGTTTTGCTTGAGGCCAATCTTCAAGGGATTCCGGTGATCGCATCTGACCTGCCATCTATCCGGGAGAGTGTCACTCCAGGCTTTAACGGGATGCTTTGTGATCCAAATCAGCCCGAGGCTTTTACCGAAGCCATGAGCTTTCTACTAGCTAATCCCGTAGATGCCAAACGCATGGGGACGCAAGGCAAACAGCGCGTAATCGAAGATTACTCTTGGAACACCATCGCAGATCAAACCATTGCCCTTTACCATCAAATTGCCAGCTAATGAAATCGCTTCTAAAAAGTAAATTGATTTCTGGTACCGTCTTAGCACTTGGAGGGCAGGCAGCTTTCTTGATGAGCAACATGATCTTGTTTCTTGTCGTGGTTCGGGAGTTTTCGCAGGCAGATTTCGGAGTTTGGGGATTGTATCTGACCATTATCGCCTTGCTGGATGGACTGCGACAGGGACTTTTACAAAATGGATTGACTCGCTTTTTGATCATCAATCCGGCATCTGAAAAGCAGATCCTCGGTGCTGGACTTTTCCTTCATCTTGTTTACATCGCTTTCGCTTCGGCGGTCTTAGCAGTTTTTGCTGGGCCAATTGCTCAGTTTTGGAATATGCCTAGCATGGAAGAGTTGCTGAAGCTTTCTTTCCTTCCTTTGATGAGTATTGGTACGATTCAGGGCCTTTCTGTGTTATGCTTTGCCAAAGGTAAAAGTGCCGCTTATCTCCTACTTAATCTTAGCTATCTGATTGCATTTGTACTGGGCCTTGGTCTGGTTTTTTGGAATGGTGAGCTAAGCTTGACCTCTATTCTTTGGGTCCAGGGTTTCGCTTGTCTTTTCCCATTGGGTCTAGCTAGATTTTTTGCTCTAGGGAAAATTGGTTTTCCTACTTACCAGTGGATCAAAGAACTGCTCAGCTATGGCAAATACATTGCAGGTACCAACCTGTTTTCGTTGCTTTTTCAAAAGGCAGACATCTTTATGATCGGCTACTTTTTGAATCCTGCGGCGGTGGGATTATTTCACCTCGCGACTAAAATTATCCAATACATCGAGCTTCCTCTTTCGGCTTTGAGCCAAACGATTTATCCTCGATTGGCGGCTACTCACCGATCAAATGATGTCACTCAACTAAACACGGAATATGGCCGCGGAATACTGCTTTTATTTGTACTGTTAGCTCCTGCAGCACTTTTGGTTTTGTTTTTTGCAAGTCCGATAGTGACGCTACTGAGTTCAGAAGAATACCTGGGAACTGTCCCTTTATTGATGATTTTGGTTCCGGCCACTTTGATCAAACCTTGGGGAAGGGTCTTCGGATTGGCGCTGGATGCAGTAGGGAAACCGCAGGTAAACTTTCAAATGTTGGGATTCAGTTTGACGGTCAATATCATCCTGAATTTCATTTTGATTCAAGCTTTTGGCTTGATCGGCGCAGCTGCAGCGACAAGCATCAGCATCGTAGCGACGATCATCCTCGGACAGATTCGAATCAAAAAGTATTTGGAAGTTTCTTCGGGAATGGCGCTAATCTATTTTGCCAAACAGACACTTACTCAAAACTTTAAATTAAAAACGTCATGAATTTAACTTTCGGACAAGCACAGGTTTTTACCAGTTCCAGAATGAATCAATCTCCGATTCTATCGAAGGTTTTCAATCAAATTTTCGGCTATACCAATGTGGGTAATTACGCCAGGTTTACGATTTTCAAAAAATTGATCAAGGAGATCTCCTTTTCTGAAAAGCCAGAGATTCTAGATCTCGGAACTGGATATGGAGAATATGCCTTCAGCCTAGCGACAGCGATGCCAAAGGCGATTGTCCATGCCTTAGATATCGATGGAGATCGAGTAGCAACAGTAAATCAAGCGATTAGTAAATCCCGGATTTCCAATGTTCGAACGCATCATGCTTTCTTGGAAAACACGGCCATCTGCGATTTGGACTTTGTGTTTTCAGTCGATGTATTTGAGCATATTCTACCTGAGCAAATGCCATTTAAAACCGTCTATGAAAAGCTCAAGCCAGGAGGACATTTCCTAGTGAAAATTCCAAATGTTACTCAAAAGACTATTTTTCCGGAGCGCTATTTCGAGGAGCACCAAGATTGGTTGGAAGAGGAGCATGTAGGTCAAGTCTATGATTTGAAAGGTCTTCAGGAGCGTTTTGAATCAGAAGGATTTGAAATCGTTCATGCTTCCTACTCTGACGGAATCATTTCCCGCTTGGCTTGGGAGCTTGCCTATTTGGGTAAAAAAGCCGGGGTCATCACTCAATTGCTCAGCCTTCCGATTGCTAAAGGATTGATTCATTTGGATCGATTTTTCCACAACAAAAAAGATGGAAATGCCATCCAGGTCATTGGAAAAAAAGTTTATCCCTAATGAAAACCCCACTTGTCAGCATCATCACGGTTAATTACAAGCAACCCGAAGTAACCGGCGAGCTCTTGAAAAGTCTGGCGCAAATTAGTTACCCAAATCTGGAAGTGATTCTTGTGGACAACGAACAGTCCTTTTCAGATGAAGGCTATTATCAGCAGCTTTTTACTGGAATAAAAGTGATTAACTCTCCCGAAAATTTGGGTTTTGCAGGAGCAAATAATTTGGGTATCAAAGCTGCAAAAGGAGAATACCTGTTCTTTTTGAATAATGATACCGAATTGGAAAATGGAGTAATTGAAAAGCTACTTCAGGCTTTTGATTCTCCAAAAGTCGGGGCAGTATCTCCAGTATTACGCTATGCGGAAAACCCGGAGAAAATTCAATTTGCAGGATACACGCCCATTCATCCCCTTACAGGAAGAAATTCTCCGATGAAGGATTTGGCCTCACCAACTTTGGCTGAAACGCCCTATTTCCACGGAGCAGCTGTGATGATCCCAAAGCGGGTTCTGGATCAGGCAGGAAATATGGACGAAGATTATTTTCTCTACTATGAGGAATTAGACTGGTCGCAGCGGATTCGAGAGGCGGGCTATGAATTGAAAGTATTGAAATCTGTGCATGTCTTGCACAAAGAATCCATCAGTACAGGTAAAAACTCGCCGCTGAAAGTTTATTACCAGACTCGAAATCGAGTGCATTTTATGAGAAGAAACTTTGCAAATCCCTGGGGATTCCTTCTCTTTTTCTGCCTCGTTTCTCTGCCAAAAAATGTGATCAGCTTTTCCTTGAAGAAGCAAAAATCTCATCGAAAAGCATTTAATCTGGGCTGGAAACATGCCCTTTTAGAAAATCGTTTTGGGTCCATTGATCCCAAAATTCTAATTGCAGCATAATTCTTTATCGACCTCAAGAGTCATTCATCGAGGGATATTGTCGAGTAATCGAATGCTAAAAATCTTCAATGACTCAAGCCCTACTTTTATCAAAAATCAAACGACATGGAACTACTATTTTGGATATCGATCAGCATTGTTTTGTTCACCTTTTTGGGATATGGATTGGTGATTACGGTTTTGGCAGCTTTGAAAAAGAAGAAGCAAGCTTACCCGATTTTGGTAGAGGGAGATCTGCCCGAAGTGAGTCTGTTGATTGCCGCGTATAATGAGGAGGAAATTTTAAAAGATAAAATCTCTAATTCCCTTGAATTAGATTACCCGAAAGAAAAGTTGAAAATCACCTTTGTTACAGACGGAACTTCGGATGGTAGCCTAGCGCTTCTATCGAAGTTTCCTGAAGTGACCTGCAATCACTCCTCAGCCCGTAAAGGGAAAATTGCGGCAATCAATCGGGTGATGCCAACGATCGATTCTCCCATTACCATTTTTACGGATGCCAATGTGATGCTAAATCCAGGGGCAATCCGAAACCTTGTTCACCACTTCCAATCCAATCTGGTAGCTGCAGTCTCTGGGGAAAAGGTGGTTCAATCTGCCAAATCTGATGCAGCATCCGCCTCAGGTGAAGGCTTTTATTGGAAGTATGAATCTTACCTGAAAAAGAAAGATGCCGAATGGAATACCCTGGTCGGCTCTGCTGGCGAATTAGTGGCTATTCGAACTAATCTATATCAAGCCCCTGAAGAAGATACCATCATTGAGGATTTTGTGATGACGGTAAGACTGGCTTCGCAAGGCTATCAAGTAGCCTATGAACCTCAGGCGATTGCTGCAGAAACGGGTTCTGCCAATGTGGAGGAAGAAGAGAAGCGGAAAGTTAGGATTTCTGCCGGAGGTATTCAGGCGATCCGAAGACTTCCTGAAGCGATGAATTTTCTGAAACATCCCGGAATGACCTTTCAATACCTTTTGCACCGCGTACTTCGATGGACACTGATGCCAATAGCTTTGGTTTTTGCGCTGATTTCTTCAGCAATTCTTGTGGGTGAGGGGGCAATTTATCTGATTGCTTTTACTGCGCAGATTCTATTTTATGGACTGGCGTTAATTGGTTATTTCAGACGAAATCGGGCTACTTCCCAAAAGTATTTTCACATACCTTTTTATTTCACCTTTATGCACATTTGTGTGGTCAAAGGCTGGATCCGATATGTGAAAGGAAAGCAGTCAGTGACTTGGGAAAAGGCTTTGCGTGCATCAGCCCAACTTCAGTCGGCCGAAGTCTAAAGCAGGTTCAGTCGATTAATCAAGGTCTCTTTATTTGCCCTAGAAATCGGAATCACCTTGTCTTCAATCAGTAAGTTCGACTCTTCGATATCGACGATTTTGGAGATGTTGACGATGTAGGATCGGTGTACTTTTTGAAAATTAAAGCTAGATAATCGATCCTCAGCATGTTTAATGGTCGTGTGGACGATGTAGCCTTTGGTTTTGGTCTTGAAAAGTGCATAATCTCCCTTGGCTTCCACAAATAAAATATCTTCGATCTTTACCTTGATTAGTTTGGAGTCTACTTTTAGAAAGAGGCTGTTGTCTACAATTTTGGACATATTGATGGCTGCTTTTTCAGCAGTTTTCAATCTATCAAAAGAAGCTTTTGCAATTTGAATTGCAGCATTTACTTCTTTGACTCCGTAGGGTTTTACCAAATAGCCAAAAGGACCTTTGTCTCGAGCACGGAGGACCGTCTCATTATCTGCATAGGCAGTGGTGAAGATAAAAGGAATGTCAAATTGATCCCGGATAATCTCAGCAAGTTCAACCCCGTCGATGTCACCGCTGATTTGTATATCCAGCAATGCCAGGTCAGGAAGGTCTTTATTGCAGATATCGATTGCAGTGTCTGCATTATCTGCGACACCAACTACTTGGTGATTTAATATTCTAAGAATATCCTTTAAGCTCTCAGAGATTAATAGATCATCTTCGACGATTAGGACTTTCAGTTTGCTCATTTCCATGATTTAAATGAACAAATTAAAATTGGAAAATGCCAAAAAGTCTAGGTAGTCGGAATAGAAATATTGAATGTTGACCCTTGATTGGTGTCACTAATGACTTGAATAGTACCTCCATGCATCAGAACAAATTCTTTTACAATCGAAAGGCCTAACCCTGATCCTTGAATGTTTTTTACGTTGGTAGCTCTGTAGAAAGAGGAGAAAAGCCCTTTCTGATCTTTTTTTGGAATCCCTATTCCTTGGTCTTTGCAAGAGATCAGCACTTCAGAAAGTGAATTGAATGAAATACTTAATTCTGGATCTTTGGCATCAGGAGAATATTTTAAAGCGTTGGACATAATATTCGTCAGGATGTGTTCCATGAGCTGCATATCCATTGGTACCAGCCGCTCCACGCCCTTTGTTTCTAAGATAATTCCTCGTTGATCTAATCTTCCAAGACAAATTTTCTGGATGCATTGTTCTGCCAGCTTTACCAAATCGCCTGGTCGCTTTGAAATCTCTACTTTTCCTGCTTCGATTTTGCCCAGCAAAAGAATATCGTTCATCAAATTTGTAACCCGACCGATCTCTGAATCAATCCGGTCAAAATATCGGTCAAAGGTCGCCTTGGCATTTGGAGCGGATGCTTCGAGTTGATAGCTGATTAGATCCACATTTTGTTTGATTGTAGTTAGAGGAGTTCTAAACTCGTGTGAAGTCATTGAGACAAATCTAGACTTCAATTCATTCAACTCCCGTTCTTTTGCCAAGGATTTCTCCATTTCATCTTTGGTTTTCTTTGCCAAAGTAATGTCACGAATAAAGGCAGTAAAGGTGTGGATCTCACCTCGAATGATAGGAATAATACTCAATTCGATGGGAAACTCCTCTCCTGATTTACGCATTGCAGTCACTTCGATCCGCTGATTGAGTACTGGGCCAATACCAGTTTTAAGGTATTTTTTCATCCCATTGTGATGGGAGGAGTGATGTTGGTTCGGGATAATATTTGAAGTGAGGTCTTTCCCGATTGATTCTTCTGCCGACCAGCCAAAAATCTCTTCAGCTCTCGGATTCCATTCTTGGATTATACCTTGTTCATCGATGGTGATGATTGCATCAAGTGCCGATTCAATTATAGTCCGAAGCTTCTTCTCACTTTCCCGCAGCTCTAGTTCAGCCGCCTCTTGTTTTCTTTTTGCTTTAGCGTTTTTGATTCGGGTAGCCGCAAGGTTTGCGATGGTTTGAAGAGTTTCGAGGTGCTTTTGATTAAAAAAGTTGACTTCATCATGCTCTGAGTCGATCACTCCTAAAACTTTCCCCTCATAAATAATTGGGACACAAATTTCAGAAAGCCTTACTTGATCATCTGGAATATACCGAGAGTCTTGTCTGGTGTCCTTGATGATTTCAGCTTTGCCATTATTTGCTACCCAGCCTACAACTCCTTCCCCAAAAGGGATTGTGATCGGGTTGAGTATTTTACGGCCTTTTGTTTTAGTTTCACCATATGCGGCTAATTGTTCCAAAACCTTTTTTTCATCATTTAACACATAAATTACACAGTCAGAAAAACCGAATTTTTCAATGACATTTTCTGCAATTTCCCAGGCGATGGTGTAGATGTCTTCTTGCTCTAAAAGGGTATTTACAAAAGAATTGATGGAGGAAAGAAACTGCTGCTGCTGAGCGAGTTCAGTGTTTTTAGTTTTCAGGACTTCTTGTTCCTTTTCTAACTCTTTCCTGTTTTTTTGATTGGAAATAATATAGCCTACAAATCTGGAAAAGAGGCGGAAAAATTCTAATTCATTTTGATTAAACGCTTCTGCCTTTGCCTTTTCACTCCCTAAAGCAATCACCCCTATGGGTTTGTTTTCAATGGTAAAGGGTGTGAACAGACAAGAGGCCAACCCAAAGGATTTCATAAAAATGTTTTCGGAAAACTCCGAATCGCTTACATCGCTGATGGCGATCAGCCGATTCTCTGTAAATGAAATTCCAGAAGGACTACCTTCGATGGGAATACTAACCTCTACTCCCTCAGGCATAGGTGTATCCATTACAGTATGCAAATACACGAGTTTTTCTCCTTCCGCTAATAGGATTCCTCCTTTATTAAATTCCAGAAAATCCATGATTACTTCAAGACCAGACTGAAGTTGGGAAGAGATAGACAAATCGTAATTTGATGCTATTTCATTGAGTCGAATCAGTCCGGAATTAAACTTTTCAATAGTTTTCTGGAGACGTTGTGTACTCAGCAGATAGGTTATAAATCGACCGAAAAGCCTAAAAAACTCGAAATCATACCCAGAAAACCCCTCTGGTTTTGGCTCGAAATCTCCCAGAATTATTGATCCAAATTTTTTCCCATCAACTTCGATTGGCATACTTAGTAAGGACTTGATAGACATATCCTTGACTGTTGAATAATCTTTATAGGGAGATTTAGTCACATCAGGAATTGCAATAAGACGCTGTTCCAAATATGATAAACCTGGAATGGAGTCATGCAGCGGTAAATATTCCATATAACCTTTTGGAATCAAGTGAGGATTGACATTCTTGACTACTTTGAGGCGATCACCTTCTGCTTCTACTACTCCTCCGATAGATAATTTGAAGTAGTTGGATACCATTTGTAATCCTTTCTCAAGTTGCTGGTCCATCGAAATACTAGTATCAGAAGTGATTCTGTTTAGTTCCTCTAAGGCATTGGTATAACGATCAAGATTTTGGCTAAACTTCTTGAGGTCTAACTCATTCTTTTTTCTTTGGCTTATATCTACATGAATTCCAATAGATCCTATTCTCTCCCCAAAAGAATTGAAGGAGGGAGCTCCAGAAATAAGACAATAGAAGGAGGTACCATCCTTTCTAATAATTTCTGCTTCGTAAGCACTTGCTTTGTTTTTTTCTCGAAGCTTATGTTCCTTTGCTATTATTTTTCTAGTATCCTCATTTGTCAATATGATAGAGGGTTTTTTTCCGATCAATTCCTCCTCTGTGTAACCGGTAATTTTACACATGGCCTCATTGATGAAAGTAATTTTCTCTTCTAGGTCTACCTCAATTAATCCAAATTGTAAATTTTGGATGATGCTTTGGTATTTTTCCTCTGATTTCCTTTTTAGTAAATCTGCTTGGTAGCGTTCTGTAATAACTCTCGCTACAGCCATTGCACCTGTGATTTCCCCCCCTCTCTTAATCAATTGTACATTTTGTCCAATCCAAATCTTCTGCCCTGCAGCTGTGATTGCTGGAAACTCTAAATATGTAGAAGGCGTTTTCTTTTCAAATTGCTCTAGGTAGTATTTCTGAACCTCTTTTTGCTGATCTTCTGGAATAAGCTCAGTATATTTTTTACCAAGGAGAAATTTTTTTGAATAGCCCAAAACTTCTGATGCCTTGTTATTTACAAAAGTGAAATGTCCATTTAGATCCGTTTCATAGATGATATCGCCCGCTTCTTCAACCAATAAACGGTATCTCTCAATGGAAAAGCTTGGAAATGACTGTTCTTCTTTCAAGGTTACATTTGGGTTAAACGGTTAAAAGTTTTAGCTCTCATAAGATAAGATTTGCAAATCAAGAAGAAAACCGATAAGTCAAAGGATTTTTTCGATGAATGAACAGGATTCTTCGATGAGTTTAAGGAAGATTGGTTTATTGGCAGCTATTTTCGGTAAAAATTAATAATTGACAGCGAATTCCTTACAAGCAAATTGAGACAGAAAGTCTGATTTATTCTGTCGGTTTCCCAATTCCAAGAAGAATTCGGATATTATCAGCTAATCCTATGGGCTAATCTTCTTTTATATGAATTTTCGTTTCGCTTACATCACGCTGCTGTTCCTCATTTTCGAAGCGTGTTCACCTCGGGGAGAAAAAATATTTGGTGAGGAAATTTCTACCTCATCGGAGCAGATATTGGCTGGAAAAAAACTTTTCGAACAAAATTGTTCCACCTGCCATAATTTCAATGAGAATGCAATCGGGCCAAATCTTAGCGGTTTGACTCGTCAGGTGGAAACTGATTGGATTAAAAGGTTTATCAAGAATCCTTCTGAGTTTTTTCTTGCTAAGGATGAAAGAGCATTGAGGCTTCTCGCAATTTATAAGAATGAAATGCCGGCTTATCCGAATTTTTCTGATTCTGATCTTAATTCCATCCTTAGCTATCTGCATACTTTCGAAACTATTCCGATTGAAATATTGGGAGATACAACCTCCAACTTGATCCCTGAAAAAATCCAAGACTCGGGTATTCGTTTGGAACTGGACTTTTATGCCCAGTTACCGGCTACTGATACTACTCCTGCCCTAGCCAAAATGACCAAGATGGAGCCGATTTCCGGTTCAAACCGCTTGATGATTAATGATCAGCGAATTGGGATTTATGAATTGATTGATCAAAAACCACAGCTTTACCTCAACCTTTTGGATCAAAAGCCAGCTATGGTCAGCAAGCCAGGTTGGGCAACAGGTGTAGGTAGTTTTGCCTTTCATCCGGAATTCATGGAGAATGGCCTTTTTTATACCGCGCATACTGAACCTGGAGGCACCCAACCTTCAGACTTTGGATATACGGATAGTTTAGCTGTCTTTATGCAATGGGTCTTGACGGAATGGAAAGTAGATTCTCCAAATGCTAAAATCTTCAAAGGAACAAATCGGGAAATCCTTCGAATCGATAACTCTTCACAAGCTCATGGCATGCAAGAGCTGACCTTCAACCCAAACTCGAAAAAAGGCGATCCTGATTTTGGATTGCTTTACATTGGTTATGGAGATGGAGGAACAGCTGAAAAAAGATTTGCGCATATTTCTAACCATGGAGGTTCGGGAATTTATAGCAGCATATTGCGAATCGATCCTACTGGAAAAGACGGAAAAAATGGAAAATACGGAATACCTAAAATCAATCCTTTCGCTGGTGTTTCTGGAAAAGCTGGCGAAGTCTTGGCCTTTGGATTCCGAAATCCGAATCGGATTTTTTGGGATGAATCCGGAAAATTATTTGCTACCGACATCGGGCAGCACAGTATGGAAGAGATCAATCTGATTGAGCCGGGGAAGTTTTACGGCTGGCCGATTCGTGAAGGGAGATTTATGATCAACCCTTTTGGAAGCTTCCGAAGCCTTTATCCATTACCGGCAGATGACGCTAAAAAAGGAGTAACCTACCCTTTGATCCAGCTCGAGCATGATGAGACGGTTGCCGTGATCGGAGGATATTTTCTTCCCGAAGGAAAGCTAAAGGGCAAATTCATTTTTGGAGATATTCCAACGGGCCGATTGTTTTTTGCGAATTTGGATCAAAAACCAAGTCCAGAGGTAAAGAGTATGAAAGTCATTTTCGAAGGAAAAGAAACGACTATGGAGGAATTGGTAGGTGGTCGAGTGGATTTGAAATTCGGAATAGATGCCGAAAAGCAAGTTTACATCATGAGTAAGAATCAAGGAAAAATCTATAAAATCATTGACACCCTATGATTAAGACCAAGCAACTAATCCCAGCAATCGCGCTGGGCGTCCTACTGCTTTGCGCTTCTTGCCAAAACCAGGAAGAAAAAGTCGAGTTTGTAGTTAATGAAAACGCCATCTCCAGATTAGATTCTACGCTTCAGAGCTATGTCAACTCGGGAAATGTGGCCGGAATTTCTGCCCTGATTTTTGAAAAAGATCAGGAGGTTTATTTCAATGCTTTTGGATTTGCCAATCAGGAAAAACAAATCCCGATGGATCGAAATACTATCGTGCAGATCTATTCCATGACCAAACCGATAACCGGTACAGCACTAATGACGCTTTGGGAAGAAGGTAAATTTCAATTGGATGATCCTTTGGAAAAATATGCGCCTGAATTTGCCAATATGAAAGTTTATCAGGGTGTGGATGAAAATGGCAAAATGATCTTAGTAGATGCTGAGCGTCCGGTTTCTATCCGGGATATCACCAGACATACGGCAGGCTTTCCCAACCGAGATAATATTCCTGGCTTGAGCGAAGTGATGAAGGAAAAAAATGCCCGGAGCTTTGAAAATACCTTGACCCAAATGGCTGAAAAAATCGGCAGCACCCCACTTTGGTTTCAACCTGGTACCCAATGGGAATATGGTCAATCGGTCGATGTCCAGGCATTTTTGGTAGAGCGAATCGCAGGAGTGCCCTACGGAGAATATGTTCAGGAACATGTTTTGGGTCCTTTGAAAATGAATGATACGCGATATGTGGTTTTAGAGAAAGATTTAGATCGGTTTTCTGCTGCGTACCAGCGAACTGGCGAAGGTGAGTTGACTCAAATGCCGGACTCTTCTGCGCATGCTTTTAATCTTAAAAAGTGGCCATTGACTCCGGGAGGTTTTGGGCTTACTTCCACCTTGGATGATTACATGACCTTTGCAAGAATGCTTGTAAGAAAGGGAGAAATCAACGGCATAAGAATCTTAAAATCAGAAACTGTCGAATTGATGGCAACCAATCATCTTCCAGATTCGGTGACAGAGCGGTCCTGGCTTCCAAGCAAAGGCCGTGTAGGATTCGGGATTGACTTTGCTGTCCGGACAGATCCACCGGCCGCGGCAGAAGAAATGAATGGTGTTGTAGGCGAATTTTTCTGGGATGGAGCAGCGAGTACCCTGTTTTGGGTGGATCCTAAAAACGAATTGGTAGCGGTTCTATTTGTCCAATTATTCCCATACGATGGGATTAGCCTTCATAAAAACTTTCGGGATGCTGTTTATGGCAAAATTACTTCGGCACCTGCTCAATAATTTAAAACAAACTTAGATGAAGAAATTTTTTAAGAAAATAGGCACTTGGATTAAAGGAAAGCTAAACCTGATCAAGCCGGGACCTTTTGCCATTAAAGGAGCCGCGATTGGGCTGTTGATTTTAACTTTGATTGTTTTTGTGATTGAGGTAGTAGGGATGAGTGTCAATTGGAAGGATCCTTGGATTCTGGCTTTTGGTCTGCTGATTTTGTTGGCAGTAACTTTGGTTTCTTACCTAGCTGTCAAGCTTATCAAATTGATTTATGAAATCCCCCGCTTTTACAAAAGGGTATTGATTGCTTGCATCATCTTACTTTCATTAGTTCGGCTAGGAGATGAGCGATTTGCGGTTTTTATGATCTTGGTTTTCTCACTTATTGGAGCGGGAATAGCAATGTTTTGGAAAGGACATTTTCAGCGATTGACCACTCCGAAAAAGGTGGTTTCGGTTTTGGGATTTGTGGTTGGAATAGCTGGAATAGGCTGTTTGATTTATTTCGGAAGTATCAGAGGATTGGAAATCGATGAACAGATCAATGCAGCTCAACTAACGGAAAACAAAATTTCACAGATTGAAGTCGCCTCTCCGGCAGAAAATGGAAACTTTCAGTTTACCACCTTTACCTATGGATCAGGAAAAGATCTTCGTCGGGAGGAGTTTGCAGAAGGAGTTACCTACCAAACGGAATCGGTAGATGGACGAGCGTTTATCGATAACTGGAAAAAATTCGGTGGCTGGTGGCGAGAAAAGTATTGGGGATTCGATGCGAAAGAATTACCGCTAAATGCTCGTGTATGGATGCCTGAAGGCAAAGGTCCTTTTCCTTTGGTTTTGGTAGTTCATGGTAATCATTCCATGCAGGATTTTTCCGATCCGGGTTATGATTATCTAGGAGAGTTTTTAGCATCCAAAGGGATGATTTTAGCTTCTGTGGATGAGAACTTTATCAATGGGTCGTGGACTGATCTTTTTGGTCGATTGGAAAAAGAGAATGATGCTCGTGGTTGGTTGTTACTGGAGCATTTACGGATTTGGGATGAATGGAATAAAAATGAATCCCATCCACTTTTTGGCAAAGCCGATATGGATAAAATTGCATTGATGGGGCATTCCCGTGGTGGTGAAGCGGTAGGTCATGCAGCAATGCTGAATGCGCTGGAATATTATCCTGATGATGCTTCTATCAAACTTGGGTATCATTTTAACATCAAAGGCATTGTTGCCATAGCGCCTGTAGATGGGCAATACAAACCGGGAGGATCAGGGACAAAATTCGAAAATGTCGATTACCTGACTATTCATGGCGCCCAAGATGCAGATGTGACTTCATTTGCAGGAGCCATGCAATATGAACGAATCAAGTTTACAGACAGCACCTACCATTTCAAATCTGCTGTTTATATCTCTGGTGCAAATCATGGGCAATTCAACACTTCTTGGGGAGACAATGATTATGGAGTGACTTTTAAAGGAATTCTAAATCGTGGACAATTAATGCCAGTTGCTGAGCAGGAGGAAGTGGCTAAAGTCTATATTGGGGCTTTTTTGGAAGCAAGCTTAAATAATCGTTCAGAGTTTCTTCCGCTGTTTATTGACGCCAGAAAAGGAAAAGATTGGCTTCCAGAATCGATTTATCTGAGCCAATTTGAAGATTCAAACACCAGTATTTGGGCAAACTTCGATGAGGATTTTGAGCTGACCAGTACTTCCACAGGAGGTGTCGCTGATGGAGAGAACCTGAGTGTCTGGAGGGAAGCTGAGATCGACTTGGAATATGCGAAAAAAGGAAGCCGGGCAGTTTTCCTTGGATGGAATTATAAGAAATTAAATGAGGGAATCGATACGCTTTGGAAAGATGTGGCGAAACCGACGATTCCAGATTCTGTTTTAGCGAGCTATTCGATAACCCTGGATTCGATGAGTTTCAGACCTGACTCCACCTCTGTTTTGATGTTTTCTCTTGCAGAATCTACCGAAAGCTCTAATCCTAAGTCCGAAGGAAAATGGGTGAATAATCAGGATAATACGAATTCAAAGAAAGCCAATGCTGAATTGGAAAACGAGTCAGATTCCAAGGGTGAAAATGGGGAGGAAGAAGTCGATGAGGAGGAAGACGAAAAAAAGCCAGATGCTCCCCTAGACTTCACGATCATTTTGACCGATCAATCTGGTGCAGAAATCAGTTTTCTTCTGTCAGAATTTTCTCACCTTCAGCGACAGATCAAGTCAAGAGTATTGAAATTGGATTTCTTGGACAAGAAGGATCATTCAGAAAATATCTTTCAAACATTCGTTTTTGACCTGGAAAACCTGAAATCCAAAAACCCTGCTTTTACCCCTGCCTTACTTCAGGAAATCCGATTTGAATTTGATCAAAATGAAAGTGGAGTCATTATCCTCGATCAGCTTGGAATTACAAAGCGGATAAATTTGGTAAACCAATAAATTGATCTATAAAATTTTAAGTGATTTGACTGTTTAAATCAGTTAAATACCGTGTGAAGTAATTTCTGTGGTTTAGTTTTTTCTATTTTGTCATCTTGACAAATTAACATCAAAACTAATTTGAATCTCATAGATCCTAAAAACCAAATATTTATGAACTGTTCGGTGAAAAAATTAATAAGGATAAAATCCTTGCTTATCTTTTTAATACTCATTGGACTCAGTTCCTGCGAGAAATCTGAGCCTATAGATGATCCCAATGTGAAGCCTGATGATAATCGCTTTACCAAAGTGGTTTTGACAGAAGGGATGGACGAACCTATGGAAATGACCTTTCTTCCAGAAAGCAGAATTCTCTTTGTAGAACGAAAAGGAGGAGTAAAGATTTTGGATGAAAAATCTGGAGAAGTAACGCTAGTTGCCACGATTCCTGTAAATACCAAATACACCAATAAAGAAGGTGTGGTGAGAGAAGCAGAAGAAGGCTTGATGGGTGTGATTGCCCACCCTGATTTTGAAAAGAATCATTGGATTTACCTCTATTACGCTGATCCTGTGGATACCCAGCATGTCTTAGCAAGGTATGAGCTAGATGGTAATACACTGAAGGAAGAGACCAAGAAAATCCTTTTGGTGGTTCCTACTCAACGGGAAGAATGTTGTCATACTGGTGGAGGGATGGTCTTTGACCAGGAAGGTAATCTTTACTTGACTGTTGGAAATAATACAGTAAACCCAAGAACAGGTTCTTCAAATTTGGATGAAAGACCAGGTTTTGAAAACTCGGATGATCAAAGAGCTCCTGGAAACACCAATGATTTGCGAGGAAAGATTTTGAGAATCCATCCAGAAGACGATGGAACCTATACCATTCCAGCAGGAAATTTATTCCCGGTAGGTACTGAGAAAACCAAGCCAGAAATCTATACCATGGGTCACCGGAATCCTTGGAGACCTACTTTGGATAGTGAAACGGGCTATTTGTATTGGGGCGAAGTCGGACCAGATGCATCGGTCGACTCGATCTGGGGCCCCAAAGGATATGATGAGTTTAACCAAGCTAAAGGCCCTGGGTTTTTTGGATGGCCATATTTTATTGGAGATAACCAACCATACACTAGACATGACTTAGCAACGGATACTTATGGAGCTCCTTTCGATGTAAACAAGCCTGTCAATGAATCAGTCAATAATACGGGTTTAAGAGAGCTTCCAACTCCGGTAGTTCCGGCCTTCATTTGGTACCCTTATGGGGTTTCCGAAGAATTTCCGATGCTTGGAAGTTCTGGAAGAAGCGCTACAGGTGGTCCGGTTTTTCGTAAAAAGGATTTTAAAAAGGACGCTCCTTATGTTTTTCCGGCGTATTATGAAGGAAAATGGTTGATCGTCGATTTCATGAGAGGTTGGATCATGGCGGTCTCGATGGATGAAAATGGAGAATATAAGTCGATGGAGCGGTTTTTACCGGAAGAGACCTTCAGTTCAGCCATTGACATGGATTTTGGACCAGATGGAGCACTTTATGTTTTAGAGTATGGAAGTGCTTGGTTCCGGGGAAATTCGAATTCCAGAATCGTAAAGATTGAATACAACGCAGGAAATAGAAAACCAAACGTAAATGCCTCTGCGAATGTCATGGCAGGTTCAGTGCCTTTCACTACCCAATTCAGCTCAGCAGGAACCAACGATTATGACGATTACGATCAGGGTAATCTTACCTATTCTTGGACGATTACTTCTGAAAAAGCTTCACCGATTGAGTTATCAGGACCCGAGGTATCTTATACTTTTGAGACACCTGGAATTTATAAGGTGTCATTAACGGTGACTGATACCAAAGGCGAATCCAATTCTTCCAGCATGGAAATAGTGGCGGGAAATGATCGTCCAGTGGTCAGCATAGATTTCAGTGGTAAAAACAGAACCTTCTATTTCGGTGATAAATCACTGGATTATAAAGTAATGGTCTCTGACAAAGAAGATGGAAGCACATCAAATGGTGCCATCAAGGCAGAAGAAGTCGCAGTGACTTTTGATTATGTTCCTGCCGGTTTTGATCCGATCGAAATGGCTTCTAAACAAAGTGGTGCTGAGTCTATGGCTGTATTGAATATTGGGCGAAATCTCATTGAACTCAGTGATTGTAAGTCATGTCACCAATATGATACCACATCCATTGGCCCAAGCTATAAAGCCGTAGCTGAGAGGTATCCTGATACACCAGCCAATATTGAAATGCTGGTTGGTAAAGTGATTAATGGTGGTAGTGGTGTTTGGGGAGATCATGGTATGAGTGCACATCCACAGCTTTCGGAGTCTGATGCAAAACGTATGATTGAATATGTTTTAAGCATGGATGAAGTTCAACCCACTGTATCTTCTCTCCCATTGGAAGGTAAAATCAATCCAGAAGTTCCTGAGGGAGAAGATGGTGATGGAGGCTATTTACTTAGAGCTTATTACCTTGATAAGGGTGCTGGAAATATACCTTCTTTGGATGGAGAAGATTTTGTTGCTTTAAGAAATCCTTTTCTTGACCCACAACTTTCCGAAATTAGAAAAGGAGTTCAGCTATTAACTACGCCTAGAGTCAATTTCTTCATGGTTGGTGATCAATCTTATATCGGATTTAAGGACATAGATTTGACAGGAGTAAAAGCAATTATGTTGTATTTAGGTGTAAGTGAGCGAGTGGGTGCCAAAGGTGCCTCTGTGGATATACGGTTGGATTCTCCGAGTGGGAAATTGCTAGGCCAAACAGAAATGGTGACTAAGGCGCCAGAGGGAGGGTTTAGACCACCGGAAGGCGTATCCAGAAAAGAATGGGCTAGACAGAACTCAGCCAAAGCTTCTGCGAATTTCTCAGGAATATCAGGGAAGCACGATATATATTTTGTCTTCAATAACCCGAATGCGAAAGCTGAAGAAATATTAGTCGCTATCAACGAAATAGAGTTTAAAAACTAATTATTAAATAGGCGAAAGTCATATCACTTCGGCTTTTAAAAGTCTGTAAAAATATTTTTGTTTTCATACTCAAAAAAATGCCCCGACCCTTTTGGTCTGGGGCATTTTGCTTTTATCCTTGACTGTGGCTTTATCTGACATCTTCGTTCTTTTGGCAACACGAATAAAAACCTGTTGATCAAAGGAAATCTGGCTGATGGCGAAGCTCTGATAATTACAAATTATTTTGACAATCTCACGAATTAATAAGAACTTCATTATTAATAAATAACAAAGAACTTTTTTATGAACCATTTGGCGAATAATATATGGAGGTTTTTTTCCTTCATTTTCGTAGTAGGAGTTGTAAGTGCTTGTCAAAAATCCGAAGGATTCTCAAAAGTTGTCTTAATAGAAGGAATGGATGAGCCAATGGCAATGACGTTTCTTCCTGATAATCG
This sequence comes from Algoriphagus marinus, assembly GCF_001936475.1. Taxonomy (GTDB): domain Bacteria; phylum Bacteroidota; class Bacteroidia; order Cytophagales; family Cyclobacteriaceae; genus Algoriphagus; species Algoriphagus marinus. The sequence goes on from NZ_MSPQ01000001.1 coordinate 277,293, forward strand.
AATTCTTTTTGTAGAAAGAAAAGGAGCTGTAAAGATTTTAGATCAAGAAACAAGGAAAACCATATTGGCAGGGACAATTCCCGTTAACACCAAGTACACTAACAAAGATGGAGTCGTCAGTGAAACCGAAGAAGGAATAATGGGAGTGGTCGTTCATCCAGAATTTGAAAAAAATTCATGGGTGTTCATTTATTATGCAGATCCAGTAGATCCTAAACATGTTTTGGCTAGATATGAACTCAATGGAAGTACCCTAGTCGAGGAATCAAAAAAAATTCTTTTGGTCATACCAATTGATAGAGGTTACAACCATACTGGTGGAGGAATGGTCTTTGACAAGGAGGGAAATCTCTATCTGACTGTTGGAAATAATACAGAAAACCCAAAATCAGGTGCTTCTAGCTTGGATGAAAGGCCTGGTTTTGAAGGATCTGATGATCAAAGGGCTGCTGGGAATACGAATGATTTGAGAGGTAAAATTCTAAGAATCCATCCTGAAGACGATGGAACTTATACTATTCCAGAAGGAAATTTGTTTCCCGTAGGTACTGATAAAACCAAGCCTGAAATTTATACCATGGGACATAGAAACCCTTGGAGGGTTACTCTGGACAGTGAAACAGGGTATTTGTATTGGGGAGAAATAGGGCCGGATGCCGATAGTGATTCTATTGGAGGATCTAGAGGATATGATGAATTCAATCAGGCTAAAGGCCCGGGCTTTTTTGGATGGCCCTATTTTATTGGTAATAATCAGCCATACACTAGACACGATTTTTTCACAGACACCTACGGAGAACCATTTGATGTGAACAATCCTGTCAATGAATCTGTCAATAATACGGGCTTAAGAGAATTGCCTACTCCGGTTATACCTGCCATGATCTGGTATCCCTATGATGTTTCGGAAGATTTTCCATTGTTAGAAAGTTCTTCACGAAGCGCAACTGGCGGACCGGTTTTCAGAAGAAAAGATTTTGCTAGAGATGCTCCTTTTGTTTTTCCAGAATACTATGAAGGAAAATGGTTAATCGTTGATTTTATGAGAGGCTGGATTATGTCTGTGAGCATGGATGAAAATGGTAATTACAAATCTATGGAGAGATTCCTTCCAGAGGAGACATTTAGCTCTGCAATAGATATGGATTTTGGTCCAGACGGGGCACTATACATTCTTGAATATGGTGAAGGGTGGTTTAAACGAAACCGCGATTCTCGAATTGTAAAGATTGAATACAATAGAGGAAATAGAAGACCAACTGTGAATGTGAGTGCTGATAAATTAGCCGGAGCCATTCCATTTACTGCTAATTTCTCTTCTGCGGGAACAAATGATGAGGATTACTATGATGAGGGAAAACTTACCTATAACTGGGCTATTACTTCTGTCAATGGAGCTACTGTAAATCTTAATGGTCAGGATGCTTCTTACACTTTTGAAACACCTGGAATTTATAAAGTCTTGCTTACCGTAACTGATACGAAAGGACAATCTAATTCGGCTAGTCTTGAAGTAGTGGCAGGGAATGATCTGCCTGAAGTAAGCATTGATTTTAAAGGGAAAAACAGGACCTTCTATTTTGGGGATAAGTCACTGGAGTATAAAGTTGTGGTGACGGACAAAGAGGATGGAAGTACCACAAACGGTGCTATCAAGCCAGAAGAAGTCGCTGTAACTTTTGATTATGTTCCATCAGGATTTGACCCAATACAACTGGCTTCAAAACAAATAGGTGTGGAAACTAATGCTGTGCTTAGCATTGGACGTAATCTTATAGAGGCGAGTGATTGTAAATCATGTCATCAATATGACTCGACTTCCATTGGTCCGAGCTATGCTGCAGTTGCCAAAAAGTATCCAAATAATCCGGAAAATGTCAATATGCTGGTAAGGAAGATAATTAAAGGTGGAAGTGGGGTTTGGGGAGACTATGGCATGAGTGCTCACCCACAATTGTCTGAAGCCGATGCCAAGCGAATGGTAGATTATATTTTCAGTTTGAATGATGTGAATCCAAATGTGGCTTCTCTTCCTTTGGAAGGTAAATTGAGTCCGGAAGTTCCTGAGGGCGAAGATGGTCAGGGAGGATATTTGTTAAGAGCCTTTTATTCTGATAAAGGGTCTGGAAACATTTCATCATTGACAGGTGAAGACTTTGTTGCCTTACGAAATCCTTTTCTGGATCCAATACTTTCAGAAGTAAGAAAAGGAGTTCAATTATCTTCCAAACCGAATGTTAATTTCTTTATGGTGGGAGATCAATCTTACATTGGCTTTAAAGATTTGGACATGACAGGGATAAAAGAAATTATCCTTTATTTAGGTATAAATGCTATTGATGATGCCAAAGGAGCCTTGGTAGAGATAAGATTGGATTCCCCAACGGGAAAATTAGTAGGGAAAACCGAAAAAGTAACTGAAGCTCCGGAAGGTGAATTCAAATCAACAGAAGTAGCTTCAAGAGTAGATTTGAGAAGAAGATATTCCGCGAAACCAAGTACAGCCATATCTGCAGTTACTGGAAAGCATGATGTTTATTTCGTATTCAAAAATCCGGATGCGAGGTCAGAAGATATACTAGTATCTGTCAACGAAATAGAGTTTAAAAACTAGTTTGTTAACGACTGGATATTCCTCAATAAGGACCAGATCTAGTACGCAATAGAAATCGCTTTGAAAAAACTAAGCCCCGAATCTTTCGACTCGGGGCTTTTTGCTTTTGATATCTTAGTTATTCTTGACTGTGGTGGTATCTGGTTTTGTTGTTGGTTTTGGTTTTGGCAAAAATCCCTTTAAGAGTTTCTTTGCTTCTTCCACAGCTTTATCCTTCGTGACATCAGCTTGTTTTTCAAGTTCTTTTTTAACGCTGTCTTGAATTACTTCAGCTTTCAGTTTCATTTCTTTTTTGATGCTGTCCTGAGCAGCATTGAATTGCTCGGTAGCTTTTGTTTGAAGAGCCTGAGTTTCTCCAGTTACTCTAGCTTTTAAGGTATTTGCTAAGAGAGATTCAATACTGTTTCCCCCTGCCAAGGCAATTTTTGGAGAATTATAGGTTCCTGATAGATTTAATGCTAAAGGAATCATTGTGTTCGCATCTACTTGGGAACCAGAGATTGTAGCTAAAATTGAAGTGGCTTGGGATCCAAACTTATTTGCGGGGATCAGCATATTTACCAAGTAATTTATAGATCCATCGAAACCAGCCGATCCCTGGACATTTGCTTCATAATCCCATAGTTTTACATCGAATGGTTTCACATCCATCACTCCATTTTCTATGGAAATTGGAATGGCAATATTTTTCAATTGAAGCGTATTGACATCTTTCAGCTTAGTTAGACTGGTAATTCCCTCCAGGATTTTACTGTCTTTCAAAGCAGTTTCAGCGACTTTAAGTAATCCTTTGCCGTCCAGACTAGAGAGTAGAGGCATCATATCCTGTCCAAGATTACCGGAAAAACTCAGATTAGAATTGAATTTTCCAGTTAGATTTTGTGCAATTGGTGCAAATGCTTTTACAGTGTTGAAGGATTTGAAAGCCTCTGCAATACTCAGCTCGGCAATATTCAGATCGAAATTAAATTTTGGAGCTGTTAGATCTCTTGGATCATAAGTACCATTGAGTGCAATGGTTCCTCCCATGGTTTGCATGGAGGCATCACTAAAGTTTAAAATTCCATCTCTCAAAGTCATATTTCCTTTCATTTCTTTGAGATTCAAATTGTCATAAATCACTTCATCTGCATTCACTTTCATGGTGAAATCAATGTTTTTTGGAAGCTCAATAACTGCCATTTCAGATGAAACTGAATCTGCAGATGCGTCTTCGCTCATCCACTCATTGACATTGAAGCGGGGGCTGTTTAGTGTTAATTGGCCTTTTAATGTACCATCCTCACCCAGCAGGTAACTCATATAATTAGAAAGCATACCTGTTGCTTTAACATGGCTTTCGCCCAGCTTGGAATCAAATTCTGTCAATGAAATATTATTTGGGTTAAATGTGGCTTTAGCAGAAAAAATGTCCACACCCTGCGGAATGTCTTGGGACAAGAATTTGAAATTCGAAATATCCATGGTACCACTTGTTTGAATCTGATTGTATTTTTCTGCCTCAACAGCCGCATAGGAACCTTTCGTAATAATATCAGCATTAATTCTTCCTTCCATCTCTATCCCTTCCATCGGGAAAATGGTCAGGATTTTTTTCAAATCAACCCCGCCGATAATTTCTCCATCCCAAAAAAGTTGATCAAAATCCCGAATTTTCAATTTACCGTTAATTGCTTCATCCTCCAGTTCAAAACCAAACTGACTCAGATCTACCAGAAAATCATTCATTTTCCCAGAGGTATTTTGGATAAAAGCCTTGACATTCAGGTTCTCTATTGGAGCTGGATATTCCTCACTTTTCACAAAGCCATTTGCAAGTTGGAGCTTGGCATCAATTGTCGGAATTATTCCTACTACTGAATCATATCGCCCTTTTGCAAGTGCATTGACATCCAAATTCCCCTTCAGTGCCATGCCATCGATTGGAAAAATTGAGGTTAGCTCCTCTAAATTCAGCTTTCCATTAAGTGCTGCATCAATCGTATAAGAAACTAGATCTGAAAGAAAGAATTTCCCGGAAATTGGGTTGCTTCCAAAATCTAGATTAAATGTTGGGATAGAAACAGAAGTATTATCCAGGTTATCCGTTTCATTTTTTAACTGCATGTCCAGATTTACATTTTTTACCGGTCTGGGTAAATCGGGGTACTGAAACATCCCATCAGCAACTTTCAGCGAAACATCAAAGGCTGGAAATTTAGTGTCATTGTAGATTCCTTTTACAAAACCGTTGAAATCCATGGTGCCGGATGTCTTTAGGCTCGAGAAGCTTTCTGAATAGATACCGGGAACAAGCGATAATAAGCTTTTAAATTCAGTGTCTTTACCACTAAAGTTCAAGTCTAGTTCAATATCATCTGAAGGCATCGCCAAGAATCCAGTCATTCCAAAATTGAAATCATTAAGCATGAAATCACCATCAGTTACAGTAAACTTCATGTTTTTCATATCGATGTTCAATAAGGTCTCGCCAGAAAAAGTCTTATTGGAAAGATAGCTGGTGCCTTCATAAGTGATATCAGCAATCATTGCCTCCATTTCGATTGGCAATTCATACACATCTGAAGTAAACTCTCCATTTCCCAAGCCTTTGATTCCGGTTAGGGCCATGAAATAATCAAGTTCGCGATCATCATACAAAAGGTTTAGATCATTTATTTCTATTAGATCGACTCCTATTTGCATGCTACTTTCTGTATCAGCTATGGCCTCCTCTGATGGATAAGTGATATCGTAGTTAGCTGTTCCGTCCTCCAATACTTTGATGTATAAATTCCCACCATTGAGGTGAATTCCTGTCAGAGTTGGAGATTCCTCAAAAAGCACAGACATCAAATTGAAATCAACCTGAAGTTCTTTTAAAGAAACCAAGGTGTCCTTTTCGAATGGAGCATTCCCAACAATACCAAGATCTTTGATATTGGCAGAAATATTAGGAAACCTTTTAAAAATGCTCAGACTGATATTATCTATATCGTAAATCACCTTCGCATTCACAGATTGGGCAATTTCTTGGTCTATTCGTGCAGCTATTTTATCCTTGAAAATAAATGGAAGTGCAATTGCTGACGCTAATAAAAAAAGAAATATTCCGAATAGTATTAAGATTGTTTTTTTCATAATCAATTTGACTGAAGAATAGACAGTATTTTGACCCTGAGAGGAAATTGTCTATTTCTTTTATTTACGAATAATACACTGGTAAGGACTTAAATGCCAACAAGATTTAAGCCGAAGAATAATTTTATTTTGAATAGGAATTTGAAAAGCAAAGGTCACAATTCGGAAATGAATAATGACCTTTGGTTTGAAACAAAATTTTGGGTTAAGACCCAGGAAAAGAGATCCCGTTAACCCTTCGATAAAGGTTAAGGGCATATTTATCTGTCATTCCAGAGATATAATCTACCAAAGCCCTGAGCATTTGATAAGGATTGACCTCAGCGCCCCATCCTTTGAGCGGAAAGTCTTCCGGAAGCAAGCGTAGTATACTTTTATCCTTACCTGAAAACTGATCTGGGCTGTAAAACTGATGGTAAAGAGCTTGAGAGAAAACCGATAGTAGTCCTTCTAAAACCTGAAAGCCTGCTGCTTCTTTTTCCAAAACGACCTTCGATCGGTAGATCTTTTGAACAGAAACTTCTGTGATTTTCTGAAGTGCCTTAGCCGAAGGGATGATGTCTGTAAGTGCCTTATCAAAATTCCCCTTACACATACTCTCCTCATACTTGGCGAACATTTCGACCGATTCATTGATGAGCTGTCCGATTGCCAAAGCACGAAGTGCCCCAAGATTCTGAGAAGCACTTCTACCCTCCATTTTTTTTGGGTCAAACTTATCTTTCAAAATTGGTGCAAGCAGATTTACGGTCTCTTCAAACCCTACCAAACCAAGTGTACAGCCATCTTCCAAATCTATAATGCTATAACATATATCATCTGCAGCCTCTACCAAAAATGCCAGTGGATGCCTCAGCCAACAGTCAGGACTGGATTTCTCCAGACCAAGGAAAGCTCCCATCTGTTCAAAATCACTCAGTTGGTTAATGAAAAAACCATATTTCTTTTGACTGCGGCGGGCAATATCCCGATGGGGGATGAAACTCGGCCTTGGGTATTTGGTAAAGGCTGCAAGAGTCGCATAGGTAAGCTTCAATCCGTACTGCTTCGAAACTAGCATTCGAAAGCCTTGTGCATTTCCCTCAAAATTGCAGAGATCAGCCCATTGCTCACTTCGCAAATGTGATTCCCAGCACCTTCCCGCAGGATGTAATCGGAAAAAATCTGAGATTGCTTCTTCACCGGCATGTCCAAAGGGTGGATTTCCAATGTCATGCGTTAACGCTGCTGCTGCTACAACAGCTCCTATTTCATAAGAGGTGATTCCGGATTTTTGCAAGGCAGGATACTTCTCTAATAGAAATTCCCCGGCAGCTTTTCCCAATGACCGTCCCACACTTGAGACCTCCAGGCTGTGAGTTAATCGAGTGTGTACAAATGCCTGCTCAGGCAAAGGAAATACCTGTGTTTTGTCTTGTAAATTTCGAAACGGAGCAGAGAAAATAATTCGATCATAGTCTATTTCAAATTCACTTCGTGCTGCTTGTGTCGGATTTGTTCCAAGGGGATCTCCAAATCTTCCCCGGGCCAAAAGCTTTTCCCATTTCATCATCCCCAAAAATAAGAAGGTATTGGCATAATCTAGAATTAAAATATATACACCGTGGCATGGCGCTTGCCATTACTAAGTCAGATTAAACCAAATATTATCATGAAGACTATTTTAAATTATGTATTCCTTGGGCTTATTGCAGCCATTGGATTTTCTTGTAATACAGATGACGAACTCGATGCGGGATCTGCAAAAGTTAACTTTTACCTAGTAGATGCTCCTGGTGATTTCGATGAAGTTTGGATTGAAGTGATTGCCTTGAGAATAAAAGCAGATGATAATAATCCAGATAATGACCCGATTGATGATTCAGATGAGTCTTCTTGGGTAGAGATTCCTTATGAAGAAGGTAGCCAGTATGTCAACCTCTTGGATTTGACGGGCGAAAATTCGCAATTTTTAGGAACTGAAAATTTTCCTGAAGGCGAAATTGATCAGTTAAGACTTATCCTTGGTGATGATAATTATGTGGTTAAAGATGGAAAAAGGGCGAACCTTAAAACTCCAAGTGCTCAGCAAAGTGGCTTGAAGATCAAATTGAATGAAGATATCGAAGGAGGCAAGTCCTACGATATAGTCATTGACTTTGATGTCGAAAAGTCGATCGTGGTGGCTGGTAATTCCGGAAATATTATTTTAAAGCCAGTATTGAGAGCGTATGTTAAAGAAGCAGCGTCTGGAATGATGGGTCAAGTATTCCCGAAAGAAGCCTACCCAGTAGCGGTGAAGGCACTTAAAGGAGATGATGAATACAACACTAGTGTGGACGAGAATGGAAACTTTAAAATCCAAGGAATGGATGATGGGCTCTATACTTTGTTTTTTACGCCAAACTCATCTTACCAAGGAAGAATACTTGATGGGATACTGGTAGAGGAAGGTAAAATAAAAACGATCGACCCAATTACCCTTTTACCTAAGCAATAATTTCTAAGCCGGTTTCGACCGGCTTTTTTTTTGCCTTACTTTTTGGGCTAAATTTGCCCTGTGAAGAAATTTATTTTCAGTCTTATTGTTTTTGCCATAGTGATATTGTTCATCGGTTCTTGCAGCCAAATCGATGACTCTCCAAAGGCATTGGTCAATCTGGTTTTGGTGGATACTCCAGCAAAGTGGGATTCAGTTTTGGTAGAAATTGAAGGGGTCGATGTGGAAGTTTTGCTGGAAGGAAGAGAAACAGGAAGTGAGACTTTTTATCTTGAATACAAAACAGGAGACAAAAAAATACGGGTTAGTGATTTAGTGGCTGGACGTGCGCTAATAATCGGAAGGGATGAATTACCGGTTGGTAAAATAATTGGACTTAAGGTAAGAATGGGGAAAAGACACAGTCTCTATCAGGAAAAAAAGGGCTATGATATGCCACTACAAAATCCTGAGGATCCATTTGTCACTTTAGAGACAGCATTGGACTTGCAGGCAGGAGTGGCTTTTGATATTATACTGGACTTGGATTTGGAGTCTTCAATTTTACAGACCTCTACAGCTCCTTTGTCGTTTGAGTTGGATCCTGTTTTTACTGTTATACTGGGAGCAGGTGCAGGTGAGGTTAAAGGGGCTATTTCTCCAGCTGCGCTAAAACCGGCTATTTATCTCGTTCAAGGAATGGATTCCATCAGTACCCAGGTAAATACTTCTGGCAGCTATCTGTTCCGAGTTCCAAAAGGCACCTACTCACTTTATTTTGATCCGAAGGATCCTACTTATAATTCCCAAAGAGTCACGAACGTCCAAGTAGATTCTGCTTCCATAACCCAATTGGAATTAGTCACTTTTACCAAAAAGCAATGAGCAGCTCGGATGAACTTTTCATGCTTAGGGCACTCGAGCTTGCGGCTCTTGGGAGGGGTAATGTAAGTCCAAATCCCTTGGTTGGGTGCGTGATTGTTCATGAAAGAAAAATCATCGGAGAAGGCTACCATCAAAAATATGGACAAGCACATGCAGAAGTAAATGCAATAAATGCTGTAAAAGACGAATCATTGCTAAAAGATTCGACTGCCTATGTAACTCTGGAGCCTTGTGCACATTGGGGAAAAACACCTCCTTGCGCAAATCTTTTGGTAGAAAAAGGGTTAAACAAAGTAGTGATAGCTGCTGTGGATTCGAATCCATTGGTTGGAGGAAAAGGAATCAAAATTCTCAAAAATTCTGGAATAGAGGTGATTAAAGGGGTTTTGGAAAAAGAAGCTCGGATTCTAAACAAGCGCTTTTTTACTCAGATTGAAAAAAAGAGACCCTATGTGGTTCTAAAGTGGGCACAGACTGCGGATGGGTTTGTGGCTAAATCTGATTATTCATCCAAATGGATCAGTAATGCTTCCAGCAGACAGTTAGTACATAAATGGAGGACAGAAGAAGATGGGATTTTGGTGGGGAAAAATACAGCAAGATTTGACGACCCGGCCTTGAATGTCAGAGAATGGGTAGGGAAAAACCCAATCCGAATGGTTATTGACAGTAAGCTTGAGTTGCCGAATTCCCTCAAGCTATTTGATCGGACTATCCCCACGATTTGTTTTAATACTCAGAAGTCTGAAAAATTCGAAAACCTTGAATATGTCAAGCTCAGCCAAGGGTTTGAGGTTTCCGAACTCTTGGAGGAATTGATCAATCGGAACATTCAAAGCCTAATTGTAGAAGGAGGAAGCTATTTGCATTCCAAGTTTATCGAAGCAGAACTTTGGGATGAGGCACGCGTATTCACAAGTCAGAACAAGTTTGGGACAGGAATTTCTGCTCCAGCTTTGAATCAAATCAGTTCTGAGATTTACCCAATTCAAAACGATTTATTACACATTTATTACCATGTCTGAAAATCTCTATATCCCAACAGAAGCTAGCAAATCAGAAAAGTATGAAGCTATTCTCCCTCAAATCGAAGCTTTGATTTCAGGAGAACCTGATCTCTATGCGAATCTAGCCAACATTTCATCTGCGCTAAAAGAGGCCTTTGGATTTTTCTGGGTTGGGTTTTACTTGGTAAAAGGGAATCAATTGGTTCTTGGGCCCTTTCAAGGTCCGATCGCCTGTACACGGATTAACCCTGGAAAAGGAGTATGTGGAACAGCTTGGGTAGAAAAGAAAACGCAACTTGTACCTGATGTGGAGCTTTTTCCCGGCCATATAGCCTGCAGCGCAGCATCCAAATCAGAGATTGTAATTCCAGTTTTTAAAGAAGAGGAAGTTGTAATGGTATTGGATGTAGATAGTGATTTACTTGATGATTTTGACGCTGAGGATCAGAAATACCTAGAAAGGTTGATCAGGATTTTGGAGAAGACTTTTTGATTCTAAGCACATGGAAGCATTTATGTATATTTTGAAATGCGGTAATGGAGATTATTATACAGGAAGTACTAAAAATCTTGAAAAAAGGATAGCGGAACATCAAATGGGATTGGGTGCAAATTTCACCAAAAAACACCTGCCGGTTAAACTCGTATATTTTGAAGTCTTTGATAGGATTGACCTAGCTTTCTCAAGGGAAAAACAAGTTCAAAATTGGTCTAAGGCTAAAAAGGAGGCTTTAATCGATAAAGATTATGATAAATTAAAGGCTCTTAGTAAAGGCAAATCTTAACCCCTCGACTTCGCTCGGGGTCCTTTTTTATTTAATTAAAGTGAATGGGCGAGAGATTGAAAAGCCTGACTGCTTTTCAATCTCTCGCCCATTCTTTTTAAGTTCGGTCTTCGGTGGCCGAGCGAAGTCGAGGCCATAATTATTCATAAGTAAAGAGAGGTTCTAAATCCTTTATTATTCTAAAAGCTTTTTCTGAACTATTAATTTTAGAGAGGAATGGGTTTTTTGACTAAAAGCTTTTTTATAGCCTAATTTGAGATCCCCCCTTCAAAAACCCCCTCAAAATCTCAATTACTTCATCTTTTCGCTCGACCTGACCCATATGGCCGACACCATTTAATTCATGGTATTGTGTAAATAAGTGTTGCTGAATTCTGCTGGCTTCTATTTTGACCGCTCCGTCTTCCGTGCCTGCAATCATTAACTTAGGTCCTTTGAAGTCCTCTAGTATAGCTATTCTTGATTTTCGGTCACGCATCGCATGTGTGAAAGCGATAAGTCCGTGAAGGGTAGACTTTTTAGCCTGATCTACGGCAAGTATTATTTCTTTTTCAAAAAGGTTGCTGGTCTTTTGAGTAAATAGTTGGGGAACAAAAGCGGTGACGAACTTTTCTACGCCTTGCTTTTTTAGGAAAGCGATTGTCTTGTTTCGGGCTTGCTTTTTTTCTTCATCATCGGCCAATGCCGTGGAATGGATTAATCCGATTCCTTTGATCTGATTTCCCATAAGCTCTAAAAGGGCTAAAGCAACATAACCTCCCAAAGAATGACCGATTATAAATGGTTTTTTAATTTTATTCTCATCCATCCATTCTTCAAGCATCACTGCTACTTCTTCCAAAGTCATGTGATCTTGTTCTAATGGACTTCTTCCAAATCCAGGTAAATCCGGATAATAAACATGAAACTCATCAGAGAGAGCAGTGGCTATGCCTTCCCACATGTCTCCAATTTCACAGAAACCATGGATAAAGACAACGGGCTGACCTTTTCCGGTTTCAGAAAAATGAATTTGAGACATGTAATTTGATGGTTAAGCGATCTTTGAAACTTCCGATAAGTCTCGAACTGCTTCTGCAATTCCTTCAGGATCAAAGCCACATTCACGATGCAATTCAATCTGCTCGCCATGCTCAATTACTTCGTCAGGAATACCCAATCTTTTCACCTGGGCTTGATATCCATGATCAGTCATCCACTCGATTACTGCAGAGCCGAAACCGCCCATCAGACAACCGTCTTCTACGGTGATTACTTTTTTGAATTTACCGAAAATCTCATGAAGCAATTCTCCATCCAATGGCTTTACGAATCGCATGTCATAGTGAGCAGGATTTAAACCATCTTTTTCAAATAATTTATTTGCTTCGACGACATAGTTACCGATATGCCCTATTGTTAAGATGGCGATCTCCTCTCCTTCTTTGACGATTCTGCCTTGTCCAGTCGGGATTTGCTCAAAAGGCGTTCTCCATTCCGGCATCACTCCAGCTCCTCTTGGGTATCGAATGGAGTATGGTCCTTCGTGAAGGGAACCTGAATACATCATGTTTCGAAGTTCTTCCTCGTTCATAGGTGCAGCAACTACCAGATTCGGAATACATCTAAAATATGCAATATCATAAGCTCCATGATGCGTAGGTCCATCTGCGCCCGCAAATCCAGCTCTGTCCAGACATAACACTACCGAAAGATTCTGAAGACAAACATCATGAACTACCTGATCATAAGCCCGCTGCATGAATGTCGAATAAATATTACAGAAAGGAATTAAGCCTTGTGTAGCCAATCCCGCTGAAAAAGTGACCGCATGCTGCTCAGCAATTCCCACGTCAAAAGCGCGATCTGGCATTGCTTTCATCATGATATTCATCGATGAACCTGATGGCATAGCAGGAGTTACTCCCATTATTTTATTGTTCATCTCAGCAAGTTCTAATAGCGTATGACCGAAAACATCCTGGTATTTTGGTGCCTGTGGTTTGCTTGGTGTCTTCTTATATATTTCGCCAGTTACTTTATCAAAAGTACCTGGTGCATGCCAAGTAGTTTTATTTCCGTTTTCTGCTGGGGCATAGCCCTTACCTTTTACTGTAACACAATGAAGGATTTTTGGTCCTGGAATATCTTTTAGATCTTTCAGAATTTCTGCCAAATGATTCACATCGTGGCCATCTACTGGACCAAAATACCTCAGGTTTAATGATTCAAATAGGTTACTTTGATTGAGTAAAGCAGATTTGATTCCTCCTTCTACCTTTGAAATAACCTCCTGTGCACTGCTTCCAAACTTGCTTAGCTTGCCGAGTAGTTTCCAGACTTCATCTTTTACTTTATTATAAGTATGCGAAGTGGTGATGTCTGTCAAATAATCTTTTAGCGCACCGACATTTGGGTCGATGGACATGCAGTTATCATTCAGGATAATCAGCAAATTCGTATCACTGACACCGGCATGATTCATAGCTTCAAATGCCATTCCTCCCGTCATGGATCCATCTCCTATGACTGCCACGTGCTGAATTCCTGATTTTTTGTATTTGGATCCAACAGCCATACCTAGGGCTGCTGAAATTGAAGTACTGGAATGTCCTACTCCGAATGTATCGTACTCACTTTCTTTTCGCTTTGGAAAACCGGATAAACCGCCATAAATCCGATTGGTGTGAAACTGATCTCTTCGACCAGTAAGAATTTTGTGGCCATAGGCTTGATGTCCCACATCCCATACAAGTTGATCTTCTGGGGTATTTAAGACATAATGAAGAGCCACGGTAAGCTCAACCACTCCTAAACTTGCCCCAAAATGACCTCCATAGACAGAAACATTGTCCACTATGAATTGGCGCAGCTCATCACAAATTTGAACCAACTTTTCCTTGGGAAACTTTTTAAGGTCAGCCGGACTGTTGATTTGGGCTAATAATTCTCCTGGTTGTATCAGCATTCGGATTATTCAATTTCAAAAAAAGATAACATAACTATTGGAACTTTGTTTTTCCGCTAGTGTAAGTATCTACTGTCTTTGTTCTTTCAACAGTCATACCAATTAATTTTTACCTTTATTGGATATCTTTGACTGCAATGTGGCAAAATTAACCATTAATTTAAATATCCTTTGAGTTTCGAAATCAAATTACCCCTATTCGAAGGTCCTTTCGATTTGATGCTGTTCTTTATAGAGCGGGATGAATTGGATATTTATGATATTCCTATCTCTAAGATTACCAATGATTTTCTGGATTACATTCACCATTTGGAGAAAATGGAAATTGAAGTGGCCAGTGATTTTATCCTCTTTGCAGCAACCCTAATGAAGATTAAATCCCGAATGCTCCTGCCTCGGCCTGAGCTGAATGAAGCAGGGGAAGAAATTGACCCTAGGGAAGAGTTGATTAGAAATCTATTGGAATACAAGAAATATAAATCAGTAATTGAAGACCTTTCAGCAATGGAAGGAGAACAACTTTCTAAAGAAAAACGAGGAAATATTTTGGCAGAACTACGTGCGCTAAGCAGTGTAGATGATGTAGATGCTGAAATGCAGCATGTGGATTTATATAAATTATTGAAGGTGTTTCAACGAACTATGGCCAAATTGGCCTCGAGAGAAGACCAAACTACCCATACGGTAATTCAATATCCTTACACCATTACCCAACAAAAAGACTTTGTCTTGGAAAAAATCAGTTTTAAAAAGCAAGTACCTTTTACAGACTTCATTGCATATAAAGCAGATAAAATTTTTGTGATCTATACCTTCCTGGCCATATTGGAGCTTCTTCAACTGGAGATGGTAACCATTGTAATTGGTGAAGGCTTCAACAATTTTTGGGTAGAAAAGACTGAACCGTTGGCAATCGCTTAGGTATGAAGTTGGATAACAAAAAAATCTTTCAAACGCTCAATCCTAACAAGGTTTGGGTTCCAGTCATTATCGGCCTTGCAATTGTATTTGGGATGTTTTTCTTTGACCCCTCTGTCAATGCCAATAGTTTGAAGGGTATTTTTGATGCCTCAATTCCCTGGGTTATAGTTGCCGTCTTGTTTATCTTAATTCGAGATGCGGGTTATGTATTTCGAATTCGAGAAATTACCGGTAAGCAACTTACCTGGACTCGAGCTATTTATGTAATTATTCTCTGGGAGTTTGCATCTGCAGTCACGCCATCGGTGGTTGGGGGTACAGCTGTGGCGATGTTCATCCTGAATAAAGAAGGAATCAAGCTTGGAAGAGCAATTGCCTATGTAATGGTCACTGCTATTTTGGACAATCTTTTCTTTGTGATAGGAGCTCCAATTATTCTCTTTTTTGCACAAGGGAATATTTTTCCTTCGAGCAAGGTTTTGGAATCCCAGCTTGAAAATAGTCTTCAGGCAATATTCTGGATTAGTTATGCCCTTTATGCTTCTTACAGTTTGGTGATGGCATTGGCTCTATTCTATAGACCTCGTGTATTTAAGTGGTTGTTGATTAAACTCTTTTCGATCAAGTTTCTTAGTAAATGGAAACATGATGCTGATGAATATGGAAATCAAATTATCGAAGCCTCAAAAGAGCTGGCAGGAAAAAATCTTCGCTGGTGGCTTCCCTTAGTTGGTGCGACCCTATTGATCTGGTGCTCTAGGTATTTTATGTTGAATGCTTTGATTTCGGCTTTTGTCCCTTTATCAATCGAGCAAAATATTATTGTTTTTGCAAGACAAGTCATCATGTGGATCGTGATGATGATCTCTCCTACTCCTGGAAGCAGCGGAACTGCCGAGTTTTTCTTTGGGCAGTTTTTCACTCAATTCCTTGAGGGATATACTTTTATCACGAGTATTCTGTGGAGATTGCTCTCCTACTATCCATACTTGATTTTAGGTGCAGTTTTTCTGCCGCGGTGGATAAAGCAGGTGTTTTTCAAAAAGAAGAAGAAACAATCGTCGAAAGATGCTGAATAGTTTTAGCCTCAAACAGCTGGTGGAAATCACCAAAGGCAAGCTTATCCAAGGGGATAAGAGTCGAATGATTGAGCAGATTAGTATTGATTCAAGACAAATTTTCAACCCTGGGAAAACACTTTTTGTCGCTTTACAAGGTGCAAAAGCCAAAGGGGAAAATTTCATTCCAGCCTTGATTGAGCTTGGTGTGGAGGTATTTTTGGTGCCGAAGGAGTCAGGAGAAAAGCTTGCTGCTTCCTTTGGATCACAGGCATTCCTGGCTGTATCGGATACGAGGTTAGCCCTACAGCAGATCGCAAAATATACACGCGAGCAATTCAAATCCCCAGTTGTTGGAATCACTGGAAGCAATGGAAAAACTATCGTGAAGGAGTGGCTGGCTCAAATCCTAAGTCAAAGCTATGCTGTAGCAAAAAGCCCAAAAAGCTATAATTCACAGGTAGGCGTTCCGCTATCAATTTTTGGAATAAAACCAGATCATCAGGTCGCAATTTTGGAAGCAGGAATCTCCAAATCAGGTGAAATGGCTGCTTTGGCTGGCATGATCCAACCAAATTTGGGGATTTTTACCAACATCGGGACAGCACATCAGGAAGGTTTCCCTGATCTTAAAACCAAGCTTTCTGAAAAGCTCTCTCTATTTCAATCAGCGGAACTAATTATTTATTGTGAGGATCAGGAGTTAGTCAAAAGTGAAATGGAGGAACATTTCCCTCCTTATAGAAGAGTTTCTTGGTCTGATCACCCCGGTTCAGCTTACACCAGATCTCTGAAGCTTCAGGTAGGTCATTCGCGCCTGATTTTAGTGAAGGAAGACCTAAGTACTCATACTTTTCAACTTCCTTTTTCAGATGCGGCATCGGTAGAGAATATCACGCATGTGATCGTCGCTGCACTTACTTTAGGCCAGGATCCGGCACTGATCCAAAAAGGAATCAGTCATCTGAAGCCAGTGGATATGCGACTCACACTTAAGCCAGGAATCAATGATTCGCTGATTATTGATGATACCTATACCAATGACTTGGCAGGATTGAAAGTTGCGCTGGACTTTATGCAGCAGCAGCGGCCTAAGCGAAAAAAAATCCTCATCACTTCAGATATGCTTCAGCAAGGAAATGCCAAATCACTCTATGAAGAAGTTTTGGAGCTAATTGAGCGCTACCAATTTGATGAAGTTTATGGAGTTGGAGATGATATTAAGCTCTTGGAAAAAGGGCTAGCTTCTAAATTTAGGTTCTTCAATTCGACCGAAGAACTGCTTTCTGAGCTTGATCCAAATTCATTTGCCAATGATTTGATCCTGATTACTGGAGCTAGGTCTTTTGGCTTCGAGCGGATAGTAAATCGATTGCAGCAACGAATCCATGGAACTTCTCTCGAGATCAATCTCAATGCACTTACTCATAATTTCAACTTTTATAAACGGCAATTAAAATCCA
Organism: Algoriphagus marinus; assembly: GCF_001936475.1. Lineage (GTDB taxonomy): Bacteria > Bacteroidota > Bacteroidia > Cytophagales > Cyclobacteriaceae > Algoriphagus > Algoriphagus marinus. The sequence goes on from NZ_MSPQ01000001.1 coordinate 294,551, forward strand.
GCACCAAGGTCATGGTCATGGTGAAAGCCTTCGCTTATGGAGGCGGGGCGGCAGAGATCGCCAATCACTTACAAACTTTGGGGGCGGATTACCTCGCCGTCGCATTTACGGATGAGGGAGTTTCCTTACGAAAAGAAGGAATACGACTTCCGATCATGGTTTTGAATCCTGCAGAGGAGTCGTTTTCCTTGTGTCAGGAATTTGATCTAGAGCCAGTCGTATTTTCTATTCCTTTTTTCCAAAACCTAGCGGCCTGGTGCAGCCGTCAAGATTCCTGGCTGAAAATCCATTTAGACTTGGATACTGGAATGCATAGACTTGGTTTTGAACCGGAGCATCTGGCTGAACTCGGCAGATTGATCCAAACTTATCCACAGTTGGAAATTGCCTCTGTTTATACGCATTTGGTCGGTGCAGATGAATCTATTCATCAAGACTTTTCGCTGAAGCAGTTTGCGGTTTTTAATGAGATGAAGGAAAAAATCTTTCAATCTCTAGCCTATAAGCCGATTTGCCATGCTTTGAATTCGGCAGGGATTATTGCTTTTCCAGATTATCAGTTTGATATGGTCCGCTTGGGAATAGGTCTCTATGGAGTGGAGGTTACCGGAAGATTCGATACTTCTTTACAACCAATTTCCACTTTAAAAACGACGATTTCACAGGTAAAAACCTTAGCTCCAGGGGAGACTGTTGGGTATTCACGAAAGGGGTCACTACCTAATGGAGGGAAAATCGCCACGCTTTCCATTGGTTATGCAGATGGGTATGATCGGCGATTTAGTAATGGCAAAGGCTATGTCCTTATCCAAGGAAAAAAAGCCCCAGTTATCGGTAATGTGTGCATGGATATGTTGATGGTGGACATTACAGAAATAGAGGCACAAGCAGGAGATGAAGCCATCATTTATGGTCCGGAGATTTCGCTCAAAGAACTGGCAGATCAAATCGGGACGATTCCTTATGAATTGCTCACCAATATCAGCACCCGCGTGAAGCGAGTCTATTACCTCGATTAGCAGAAAGGATAATAGTTTTCTAAATTAATGCTTGAAATCGAGTTTATCCCAAGCGACACATAGCAAGATCATCATCAACTTTGCGAGATTCTCCTGAGATCCATTGGGCAACTTAGAAAATCAAATTATTAACAAATGAAAATCACCAAAAAGCGGTTGGCCCATATTGTTTTTGAGTCGGATGATTGGGCATCCCGAACGTTTGATATCGTCTTGTTGATTTTAATTTTTGGGAGTATTCTCATTGTTATTTTGGATTCCGTAGCTAGTCTACGAATGGAATATGGAGATCTGTTTAAGACATTGGAATGGATTTCTACCATACTATTCACCATTGAATACTTACTTCGCGTCTGGCTTTCCCGCAAACCAAGGGGATATATTTTCAGCTTTTATGGCTTAGTTGATTTGCTAGCGATCCTTCCCACATACCTAAGTTTCTTCGTACTTAATTCTCAATTACTCTCTGTCGTGCGAGCGCTGAGATTACTCCGGGTAATCCGGATTTTGAAACTTGGAAGATATGTGGTCGAGGCAGAATACCTTACGCGTTCTCTGAAGGCCAGTTTTCATAAAATCTTGATTTTTATAGGCTTCGTGATCACTATTGTTTTGATCATGGGGACGCTGATGTTTATTATCGAGGGTCCCGAGCATGGATTTACAAGTATTCCTGTTGGAATGTATTGGGCCATTGTCACGCTGACTACCGTTGGGTTTGGAGATATTTACCCAGTGACACCTTTGGGTCAGCTGGTGAGTTCTCTGATCATGCTTTTAGGATATGCGATTATCGCCGTTCCAACTGGAATCGTCTCTTCGGAAATGGCTGCGCAAAAGAAGCGTCAAGATGCAGAAGCGGATATGCAATGCCCTTTCTGTGCAAAAAAAGGGATTTCCCACTTGGATCATTATTGCCGCTCCTGTGGGGAGCGACTACCTTAATAGCGGATAAAAATCTTCAGTGTTTTAAAGCTGTTTTCTTTTTGGCCAGCTCGAAATGTCTGCAAAAAATTTCCCTTCAAGATTCTGGGAAGAATAAATACTGGATTTCCCGCTGAAGAAGTAAGCAATCAGACATGCAATTCCCAGATAAATTCCAGACTCATAACCAAAAAGTTCCATACCCATTACGGTACATGCCAAAGGCGTATTTGTGGCCCCTGAGAAAACAGCGACGAATCCCATTCCAGCTAGGAGTGCGAGTGGCAGAGGAATCCAGGTCGTTAAAGCATTCCCCAAGGTAGCTCCGGTAAAGAAAAGTGGAGTCACTTCCCCTCCCTTAAAACCTGCTCCAAGTGTAAATCCTGTTAAACCGGTTTTAGCAATCCAATCATACCAAGGCAGTGGAGTCTCAAATGCCTCCAGAATTCTGGGAACTCCCAAGCCGATGTAAGTAGTGCTGTCCGAAAACCAAACAAAAGCGGCAATCAGTAGTCCGCCTATGACCGGTCTGAGCGGAGGGTATGAAATCCATTTGGAAAATTGATAAGAAAAAAAATGGGTAGTCTGGGCAAATAATCTACCGGATAATCCAAAGGCAATTCCCGCTGGAACGATCCAAAGTAAATTGATCAAGGTATGTGGGGCAACTTCTGGAATGGAATAGGCGGTATGACCTACCCCCCATAAGTACATGCAAACCCAATGAGCCACAAAAGCGGTCCATAATGCCGGAAAGAGGGATTTCCAATTGAATTTGCGATGGAGCATCCATTCTAATGCGAAAATCGCCCCAGCAAGCGGAGTTCCAAAAACTGATGCAAATCCTCCGGCAACTCCAGCGATTAATATTAGTTTTCGGTCGTTTTTTGCTAATGAAAAAATCTTGGTAAGCTGATCTGCCAAAGATCCCCCCATCTGCACGGCAGTACCCTCACGGCCCGCTGATCCTCCAAATAAATGAGTAAAAATAGTCCCAAAAAGCACCAAAGGGGTCATTCGAAGAGGAATTGGTGCTTGGCTTTGGTAGAGTTCTTCCAAAAGCAAATTGTTTCCACGCACTGATTTTTCGCCATATTTATAATATGTCCAGCCAATTACAAATCCTGCTAAAGGAAGGAAAGCGATGATCAAAAGATGATTTTCCCGATAATTTGTCGCCCAGTCAAGTCCAATTAAAAAAATTGCAGACGCAGACCCTGAAAGAAGACCTACAAGTCCTCCCAAGCCAAGCCAACGAAATAAGTATTTTATTAGAAATTGAAATTTCAATTCTTCTTTTTAAAAGTTTGAGACAAATTAGGAATAGAAATTGGAATTCATCAAACTGTGAATTGGATGGCGGAAAGGATTTGTCCAACTATTTCAATTCTTAGAAGTTATCACCTCGAATTTGAATACAATGAAAAATATCTTAATAACCGGAGGATCTGGACTGATAGGAAAACGCATAACCCAACTTTTGGAACAAAAAGGCTACAAGGTTGCTTGGCTTAGCAGAAGTCATCAAGGTCAAAAGTCTTTCTTATGGGATGTTGCCAAAAAACAGCTAGACCAGGAAAGCATCGAATGGGCGGATGGGATTATTCATCTGGCTGGAGCGGGTGTCGCAGACAAACGATGGACGGACAGTCGAAAAAAGGAAATTTTAGATTCTCGAACGCACAGCACCCAACTGCTTTATGACGGGATTGCCAAGGCAGCTTCCAAACCGGATGTTTTTATCTCCGCTTCGGCTGTTGGCTATTATGGCTTCAATACCGGGACGGCTTTGGTGGATGAGACAAGCAAAGCAGGCAATGATTTTTTAGCTCAGGTCGTGGTCGCTTGGGAAAATGAAGTGAAAAAAATCGAAGAGTTACACCTTCGAACCGTTTTGCTACGAATAGGAATTGTGCTCGATGCTCATGGAGGCGCATTAGGTGAAATGCTCAAGCCTCCAGTTGCTGCTCCCCTTGGCAAAGGAGATCAGTGGATGAGTTGGATTCACATCGAAGATCTTGCAAATCTTTTTGTTTTTGCAGTGGAAAAAACTACGCTTCAGGGAATTTATAATGCTGTATCTCCTAATCCTGCCACAAACTATCACTTGACAAAAGTAGCGGCCAAAGCAAAAGGAAAGCCTTTTGTTGGAATCGGAGTGCCTGGTTTTGGGCTGAAATTGATTCTGGGAGAAATGGCGGCGATGGTACTCGGAGGGAATCGAGTATCGGCCAATAAAATTCAAAAGGCTGGATTTGAGTTTGAATTTCCTGTGTTGGAGGGAGCTGTGAAGGAGATTTTCAGCTAAGACCACTAGCTAATCCTTTTGCCTCTTCCTACCAAGAACCACAGAATCGTTCCTAAGAACGGAACTAAAATTACTATCAGGATCCAGATCAACTTATCCGTATCGCTCGCAAAGTTGCTGATGACTACATCGTAGATCGTGTAGGCGTAGATTGCTAACCCAATTATTCCTATTCCAAACATATCAGTAAGTTAATTTTTTAGTGCTTTTTCCAATCACCAAATAGACTAAAGTGCCTATCAATTGAGCAAAAAGAATAATTATAATCCAGATCAATTTCATGTTGGGGTCTTTGAACTCAGACCTGATGATATCAACCAGACAATAAATCATAAGTATTAAATAAATGAAGCTGATGATGGATAATATGATTAAAAAACTTCCACCGATATTTTGAATAAAGGATAAGATCATAGACTTTTTGGTTTAGAAATTTTTGAAAAGTCGGGTTTGAAGCCTCGCTTTTTGTCCCTTCGGGAAAAGCCTAGATATAAAAAGCAGCCAAATGGTGCGAATAGGATAATTAATACCCAGACTAACTTGGAATTTTGATCTTTAAAATCCGCACGGACCAAATCAATTAAAGCATAAATCCAAAATGCGATATAGGCAAAGCCTGCGATTTGCCAATAAATCAACCCATATCCTGGTACTATCAAATCCATATCTGTTCTTCAATTATTTTTACCACTGAAACTAAAATAAGTGATTGGATCGGAAAAATGTAAGAATTTAGGAAAAGTTTAACTATTTATTTCTATGAAGCGCATTCTGTTCTCTTTGATTTTATCCCTCATGACCCTTGTGGGCTATGCTCAGGTGGATCTTTCATACTACCTACCAAAAGGATACACTTACAATCCTGCTATTCCTACCCCGGAGGAAGTATTGGGTTATCAAGTAGGTGATTGGCATGTCACACATGATCAGCTTTACATGTATATGAAGGCTGTAGCTGCTGCATCGGACCGGGTAATGATCCAGGAAACTGGCCGTACCTATGAGAAAAGACCTCAGGTGGTATTGACGATTAGTACTCCAGCCAACCTTGCCAAGCTAGATCAAATCAAAGCTGATCGGGCTAAACTCCGGGATCCTAATGCAACTGTAGATATTCAGAAAATGCCAGTGGTGATGTTTATGGGCTATTCTGTCCATGGTAATGAGCCTAGTGGCGCAAATGCTTCCCTTCTGGCAGCCTATCATTTTGCGGCAGCGAATGAGATTGAAGCAGAACTGGAAAACATCGTGCTGTTGCTTGATCCGGCGATTAATCCTGATGGATTGAATCGATTTGCTTCTTGGGTGAATTCGCATAAAGCTTACAATCTAAATGGAGACCCAAATGGTGCAGAATATAATGAGGCTTGGCCAAGAGGACGTACCAATCATTATTGGTTTGACTTGAATCGTGACTGGCTTCCCGTGCAGCATCCTGAGTCTAGAAACCGGGTAAAAGTTTTCCAAGACTGGCTTCCAAATATTCATTTGGATTTTCATGAAATGGGCACCAACAGTACCTTCTTTTTCCAACCTGGAGTACCTTCTCGTGTCCACCCGCTTACTCCGACGAAGAACTTTGAGCTAACCGAAAAGATCGGAACCTATCATGCGAAAGCCTTGGATCAGATTGGATCACTTTATTACAACCAAGAAGGCTACGATGATTTTTATTATGGCAAAGGATCAACCTATCCAGATGTTCAGGGCTCGATCGGGATTCTTTTTGAGCAGGCAAGTTCGCGTGGACACTTGCAGGAAAGTGCAAACGGGATGCTGAGCTTTCCTTTCACAATTCGAAATCAATTCACCGCAAACCTGTCATCCTATCAGGCAGCGAAGGAAATGCGCATTGAGCTTAATCAGTGGATGAAAGATTTCTACAAAGGAATCGCTACTGAAACTGCCGCAGATATGAATAAGGCATATATTTTCGGAAGCAAAGAAGACGATGCACGAAGCTTCCACCTTGCTGATTTGATTCTACAGCACAACATCAAAGTTTTCACGCTCAATGAGGATATTACACTTAACGGCACAGAGTTTAAAGGTAAAAATGCCTACATCGTCCCAGCGGATCAGCCGCAGTATCGCTTGATTAAGGCGATGTTTGAAACTCGAACTACCTTTCAGGATAGTCTTTTCTATGATATTTCGGCTTGGACTTATCCGATGGCTTTCAATCTGGACTACATGGCGTTGAATAGCAAAATTCTTAACCTCGCCAATGTCACTGAAGTAACCAAATCTTCCTTGGAATTAGCTCCGGGAAAAGTAATTGGAAATGCCGGCGCTTACCAATATGCGATGGAGTGGGCAGATTACTATGCTCCAAAAGCAGCCTATGACTTAATGGAAGCCGGATTCTTAGTTCGATTATCCAATGCTGGATTTTCTGTTCCAGATGGAAAGACCTTTGGAAGAGGAACACTTCTTATCGGCACTGGAGAGAGTAAATTGGATGCTCAACAAATGCATCAAAAGCTTACGGAAATAGCTCAGGTTGCTCATGTGGATATTTATGCATTAACTAGCGGCTATACTTCTGGAGCGAATCTTGGTTCGACAACCATTTCACCTTTAGAGATTCCAAAAATTGCGCTATTGGTTGAGGGCGGAGTGGATAGCTATGAGGCAGGTGAAATTTGGCACTTACTCGATCAACGGTATGAGATGCCAGTTACCTTGTTACCTATGGACGCGATTGGAGGAAATACTTTAGACCGATACAATGTGATTTTGATGCCGGATGGTCGCTATAATTCCTTGGGCAAATCCGGTGCTGCGACACTGAAAAGCTGGGTTTCTGAAGGAGGAACGCTCATAGCCAAAGGAGGTGCATTGCAATTCTTAGCGCAAAATGAAGTTGGTGATTTTACGTTTAGAGAAGGAGCACCGGCAGAAAAAGGTTTGCAAAAAAGCTATGCTGACTATGAAAATACCATGGGAGCGAAAGTAACCGGCGGAGCGATTTTCAATGCCAAATTGGATATCACCCACCCGATTGGTTATGGTTATGAAAGTTCAGCAATCCATACCTTCCGAAATGATAACCTATTTATGGAGCCTTCTGAAAACCCCTATGCAAATCCCCTCGTCTACACAGACAGTCCTTTAGCATCAGGATACCTTCACCCTTCTAATCTCGATGGACTTAAGAACGGAGGAGTTGTTCGAATTTCTGGTGTAGGAAGGGGAAGGATTATCGGATTCGCAGACAATATGAATTTCAGAGCTTTCTGGTTTGGTACAAATAAATTGTATGCAAATGCAATCTTTTTCGGTCAGACTATAAATGGAGGAACGGCTCGATAACAAATCAAAGGCTTCTAGATAAATAGAAGCCTTTTTTTCTATTTTTAAAGACTTAACCTAGACTATATGAACTTATTGAAATCAACAACGCTTGCACTCCTGGCTTTACTTTTGGCAAACCAAAGCATCGCTCAGGAAATGAGTTTTGAGGAGTATAATCCACCTTCTACATTGAAAGTGCCTGAACATATCGTTACTCGAGCCAAGTTTCCTTTTGTAGATATTCATAGCCATCAAGGCGGAATCAATAAGGAGCGAATTGATCAATTGCTCGGTGAGATGAATGAGATCAATATGGGCGTAATGGTCAATCTAAGTGGTCGTGGTTTTGGTAGAGGGGATAGCAATTCACAGCAAGAATATATTAAAGCCATGCTAGGCGAATTTGAAACGCATGCGCCAGGTCGATTTATGGTTTTTACCAACATCAATTTTGCTGGAATAGGTGATGAAAACTGGAGCCGTTTGGCAGTCAAAGAATTGGAAGAAGACGTAGCTGCAGGAGCAGTCGGTCTGAAAATATACAAGAGTCTGGGATTTTCGGTGAAGGATGTACAGGGGAATCGGGTACCCGTAGATCATCCTGCGCTTGACCCTGTTTGGGCGAAAGCCGGTGAATTGGGAATTCCGGTAATTATCCATTCGGCAGATCCTGCACAGTTTTGGCAGCCGATGGATGCCAATAATGAGCGCTGGTTGGAACTGAAATTAAACCCAAACCGGAAGCGATCGGATACCAATCCAGTACCTTTTGAGCAGATTATTGCGGAGCAGCATTCCGTTTTTGCGAAGCATCCTAAGACCATATTTATAAATGCCCACATGGGTTGGATGGCGAATGATCTGGACGCTGCCAGTGCCCATCTGGAGAAATATCCAAATGTGAATTTTGGTATCGGAGCAGTAATCGCCGAGTTTGGCCGTCAGCCGAGAAGAGCCAAAGAATTCTTCACCAAATATCAGGACCGCTTACTTTTTGGAAAAGATGCTTATAACAAGGAAGAGTTTTACACCTATTTCCGAGTGCTGGAGACCGAGGATGAGTATTTTCCATACTACAAAAAGTACCATGCTTTTTGGTCCATGTATGGCTTAGGCTTGTCCGATGAAGTCTTAAAAAAGGTCTATTACAAAAATGCCTTGCGAATCGTACCGGGGATGGATAAGACTTTATTTCCGGATTAAGTGTAAAGTTGCTTTACATACTTTAAGCTATATGTAAAGAAAATCGACAAATCTTTACATTGTTTCTCATATATGTAAAGAAAATGAGATTTCTTTAACAGACAAGGTTATCTTTGTAAAGAAAATCAATAAATCTTTACATAGCTATGAGCTGGAGCTTGGTGCCTTTACCTTATGATTTGGATTTGGAGAGCAAGTCTATCTTGAAGCGTCTTCCGGCTGCACATGCCGCTTTGGCTGAGCTGAAGGGTTTAGTCCATTCCATTCCAAATCAGCAGATACTTTTGAACACGCTTGCAATTCAGGAAGCAAAGGATAGCTCAGCGGTGGAGAATATTATCACCACACATGATGAATTGTACAAGTCTGATTTAGAATTTGAAAATTTGTCTCCGGCTATCAAAGAAGTTCAAAACTATGTATCTGCGATAAAGCAGGGCTTTGGATTAGTTGAAAATCAAGGATTAATAACCAATCAAACCATTCTAAAAATTCAGGAAACGCTGGAAGGAAACAATGCGGGATTTCGAAAAATCCCCGGAACAGCCTTGAAAAATACGCAGACAGGTGAGACCATCTATTTGCCACCTCAGGATCCGGCTGAGATTTTGGATTTGATGAGTAATCTGGAGCGATTCATCAACGAACCCGAATTGAGTGATTTGGATCCATTGGTGAAAATGGCGCTCATCCACTTTCAGTTTGAAAGTATTCACCCATTCTATGACGGCAACGGGCGGACTGGCCGAATTATCAATCTCTTGTATTTGATTCTTTCAGGTTTGCAAAAGCTGCCGATTCTCTATCTCAGCAGTCATATCATTAGAAATAAGCCAGATTACTACCGCTTGCTTCAAGGAGTTCGGGAGAATGGTGATTGGGAAAGTTGGTTGATTTATATGATCGAAGGCGTGGAAAACACAGCCCGGGAAACCATTCAATTGATTGAAGATTTAAAAGTTTTGATGGCGGACATGAAGATCCTACTCCGAGATAATTACAAGTTTTACTCACAGGAGCTGCTGAACAATCTCTTCACTCACCCTTATACCAAGATTGAGTTTATTGTCAGGGATTTGGGAGTTTCGAGAATCACTGCTGCCAATTATTTGAATAAGTTGGCCGATGATGGAGTCCTTCGAAAGGAAAAGCTGGGAACTGGAAATTACTATGTAAATGAGCGCTTGTATCACTTGCTCTCCAGCAGGTAAATAAATAAAAAATATGGTCTGTGAAGACACCGACCAGGTGGCATGGTAAAAAATGAAAAATTCAAAAATCTATACTTACAGAGATTCCAGCGCTTCGATCTCCGGACCGAGGCTACTAGGATTTATTTTAGCAGGTGCTGGGATATTGGTTTTGATCAGCCCATGGGTAATTGAAAGCGGGAGTTCGATGGAGAAGACGATTGCAGTAGGTATTACCGCAGGATTGATTGGGCTGATTTTGATATCACTATCCTCAGGAATTTTGTTGGATTTTGGGGGAAATCGGATCAAACATTTCCAGAATGTGGGCTGGATGAAGTTTGGAGATTGGGAGCGGATTCCTCAAGTTCTAGAGATCGAACTGATTCACCATTCGTTTCAATCCAAAAATATTCCGAATGGAATTACCCCGACGATGTCAGGCAAGATGACGATGTATAAATGCGTATTGAAGTCTTCGGATGAGGTTATTCTGAGTTTGGATTTTTCAAAAGAAAAGGAAGCGATCGTGGCTATGGAAGAAATCCAGGTGATGATCCAGTAATTAAAAGATGGGTCTGTGAGATCACAGATCAGCGAATTGAAACAAGAACCTTTCACGACCTAGGGATTTGATCAAATAAAAAGGCCTAGGAACAGCTTGGATATTTAGATAAAAAAGGGTTAGTTCAAATAATTTAAAAATAGCCGCAACTATTGCGCTATGTATGCCATATGGCATACATAGCGCAATAGTTGCGTGAAGCAAACCGTTGTGCGTCAGCTTAAAGACACCCCCTCGCAGAAAATACTACCTTGACAAGATAGAATTGATTTATGAAGGGTGGAACTTTTCAGGGACAACTTTCAGCATTTCAATAAAACAATCTTTCCATTGACTTGGAGATAGATTCACGATTTTTAAGTTCAAATTAATTCCAAGTTTTTCGGAAATTTCATTAACCTGACTTTTTCTGAATATTAATTTTAAAGCCGTTCTGACAGGTAAATTAGGTTTTTGTAACAGAAAAGATAGAAATTTTAAATATTTGACTTTCTGATTAAAATCAATATGTAAAGGTTTTCGTTCAATTTTAAGAAAAGCAGACTTAACAGTTGGAGGAGGTATAAAACTATTAGGATTTATTTCGTAAACTATCTTCAAACTATAAAATGTATGATATAGGATAGTGTAAGGATTAAAGATTTTGTCTACAAATAACTTTTTAGCAGGTTCTAATTGCAGGAAAATTGAACCGCCCTGAAAACTTTCCATATTTTCAAACATCAATATTTTTAAGATTTCTGATGTTATACCAAATGGTATGTTAGAAACAACCTTAAACGAAAAATTAGGAATTTTATAATTTCTGAAATCACATCCAAAAACTTGAATGTTTTGAGTTTGTTTAAATTTGTGTTTTAGATGCGTTATTAACTCAAAATCATTCTCAATCGCAATGACAAATTTAGCCTTTTGTAGTAGTTGTACAGTTAGAAATCCTTTTCCTGCACCAATATCTAAGACCGTATCGTTTTGATTAATTCTTGATTGTTTTATTGCATCTTCAATTAGCACTTTGTCAATTGTAAAGTGCTGACCTGTAAATCTTACAGGCAATTTATTTTTATTCATATCGTTTTGATTAATTCTTGATTGTTTTATTGCATCTTCAATTAGCACTTTGTCAATTGTAAAGTGCTGACCTGTAAATCTTACAGGCAATTTATTTTTATTCATTATGACTTCTTACAGGTGAATACTTGAATTCAAATCGTAGCGATGTGAAAGACAGTATTACCTGACAGAGCAACTATGACAAAGAAATGCCTTCATTAAAAATGACGACACACTAAAGCATAGACTGTTTGTCTTGCCAAAAAGATTATGGGAAATTTATTTGGGACTGTCTATCACTTAGATAGTCGTCCAAGGTCTGCTGTAATACATAATGAAAAAAATCTAAATAATTGAATGCAAAATTAGTAACTTTGCTTCAATTTACAATAAGAAAATGAAATAAATAAAAGCCGAACGCACAACACGCGGTATAGTTAATTGCCGGTGCAGTGCGTATTCGAGCGGCACAGCCCGTATCAAAAGTAGTTGTAACTTGACAGGAAAGTGCTTCGAAATCGGCAACTAACCATACCGCCATCCGTTATGCGGCAGCTTAACAGACGACACTATAGACAACTAACAAGACAATAAAATGGGATTTGGTTTTAATTTATTCTTTGTTTTTATCCTTGTTCCATTGACAGGTATTCTCTTGGTGACTTGGTTGCTGACAAGAAAGAAAATATTTGGAAAGACGCTCGGACTGATTTGGCTTGGAATATTTGGCCTTGCCTTTCTATCAGGTATTGCTCAGTGGCTATCTGCAAAGACACTTTTAGAAAAAAAAGACTATTACGGAGAGTATATCGTTAACCGTGACTATTTCCCTGGCAGACAAGCAGACTGGCAATACAACAATTTCAGATTTGAAATAAAAGACAACGACTCTATTTTATTTTACGTGACAGACAAGAAAAAAATATTAAAAACGTATCGGGGGACAATTACAACGACCAAACCTTATAGTTCGGAACGACTGATAATAAATATGGAGCAACCAACTCACCACATTATGACAAGTAACCCGACAACTTATCGAAGTGCTTGGAACTTTTATTTAGTATTTTACTCACCGAAATTTAACAATGTTTATTTCAAAAAAGGAAAGTGGACACCATTAGACAAATAGACAACAGAAAAGAAAGCCGACCGCATAACAGGCGTTTGGCTCAATGGCGGGTGACGTGGTTAATTGAACATTCTACCTCGCATCAACTTTTGTGGTTAAATGAAAGTTTTGTGCTCCGAAATCCGCCACTGCGCCAAGCGCCAAAACGTTATAAATTTTCCCCACAGATCTAAAAAATCTTTTACTACCATCAGTGCGGTAATACTATAAACTCCAGCCCATGAGGATACAGACCAAGGTTTAATTTAAAAAAAGCCGTTCGTATTTCACGAACGGCTCTAATCAAAAACCCTTAAAACTTCATCACCACACCCATCAGGAAGTTGGTACCGGCTTGCGGATAGTAGAAATTCTCGGTGATTAATTCTCTTCCGGAAGTTTCCCCCGGCACGAAATAGCTGAAGGTATAGCCATTCGGCTCATATAGCTCATTGAAGATATTGTTGATCATCAGATTCAACTCCAGACTTTTGAAAAATCGGGGTTGAGCTTTATAGCTGATTCGGAGGTCATTGGTAAAGAAAGCATCCAGCGATCGCGCATCATTCGAGGTATTATCCAAGAATTGCTGACCTACATATTTACTCATCCAATTGATCGAAAGATTCTCCACAGGTTTGAATTCGATGATGGCCGAGGCAACTGTATTTGGAGAGAATGCGATATCCGTATCAGTATACGTAATCGCTTCCTGCACAAAATCCGCTACACTGTAATCATCGATGTATTCTGTGAACTCAGCAATCTTGTTTTGGCTGAAGGCAATATTTCCCCCTAAAACCCAAGCTTTGGATAGCTGGAAAGCACCATCCAATTCGATTCCCGCCCGGTATGAATTGGCTACGTTTTCACGGATGTATGCGCCTACATCGTTGATCTGCCCAGTCAAGATCAGTTGGTCTTTGTAGTCCATGTAGTAAAAGTTCGCATTGTAGGAGAATCTTCCAGTTTTGGCTCGAACCCCCGCTTCAATGTTATTTAAGCGCTCTGGTCTTGGCACTTCTGTGATCGGATTGTCTGTGAAGTCCGAACGGGTTGGTTCACGATTTGCGATGGCATAGCTCGCATACCAGGTTTTACCATTCTTCTCATAGCTAAAACCAAACTTTGGATTGAAGAAAGTATAGGACTCCTGCCCATCCACAATTCGCCGGTCATCATTCACCCCGAAGAAGGAATAGTCGATACCCCTGACCTGAAGATCTCCAAATAGGTTAAGTCCAGAACTCAGTTCATAGGTTGCTTTGGCGTAGATATTTCGATCGTCTTTTACGGCATTGTTGTCATAGTAGCGATCTCGGATATTGGTAGCACCGGCCACTCTTGCCCAGATGATTTCTCCGAAGTGATCTCCATCGTAGCGATTGGCACCGCCCCCTAGGATCAAATCCAATTTCCCATTGTCTGAGATATAATTTACCGAACCCACAAATCCAAAGAAGTCATTATCCAGCCATCTTCGGCGGATGATATCAGTACTGCTGATGGTCTCTTCGCCAATTACTACATCTGGCAAACCATAACTTTCGAAATCATCATCTTCTCGATACTGCTCATAGTAGCCACGACCGTAAGTGTAATGTAGCGCCAGATTGGTCTTCCAATTGCTTCCTATTTTTCCAGTGTAGATGAGTTGGTAGTGATCCTGCTGATAGTTATCCGTTTCATTTTCGTAGGTATAGTAATTATCAGTCCGATCAGTTTCCAACTTCGATTCCGGAAGTCCCCACCAAGACTGGTAGGTTTGCTCTGCTCCCGAGAAAATGTTCAGCTTGATGACAGCGTTTTCCCCATAATAACCACCCGAAACAAAGAAGCTTTTCAAGTCAGAAAATGCCTGATCCACATAGCCATCCGAAGTGATCTTGGAAAGGCGCGCATCTACGGCAAAGCGATTATTCAGTAATCCGGTTCCTGCTTTCACAGTGTTTCGAAGCGTATTGAAGGAACCAAAGCCAGATTGAACTTCCGCATAAGCTTCATCCCGGCGGGTATCCGTTTGGAAATTGAGGCTTGCACCAAAGGTCGCCGCTCCATTGGTGGAAGTTCCGACTCCCCGTTGAATCTGCACATTCTCTACTGAGGAGGCAAAATCCGGCATATTCACCCAAAAGACCCCATGGGATTCTGCATCGTTGAGCGGAATTCCGTTTACGGTCGCATTGATTCGGGTTTGGTCCGTGCCTCGGATTCGGAGTCCGGTGTATCCAACACCAGCTCCGGCATCGGAATGGGTCACGACGGATGGGGTAAAATTCAAGAGAATCGGGATATCCTGACCGAGATTTCGCTTAGCGATTTCTTCTTTGGAGATCGTTTGGAAGGTAGTCGGAGTGCTTTCTGATGCCCGAGTTGCGGAGACTACAAATTCCTCAGTCAGTAAATCTCTTGCCTGAAGACTGACAAGCAGTTCTCCCGAAAAAGGAAGGATCACTGTTCGTTCAAACTCCTCAAATCCGAGATAAGAGACTTTGATTTGAATTTCACCAGTTGGTAGTTTTCCTAGCGTAAAAACTCCCTTTTCATCGGTAACAGCCCCTTTTCCGATTTTCTGGAACCAGACAGAAGCGCCGACTAATGGTTGATTGCTTTCTGCATCAAGCACTTTTCCGCTAAGGCTTTCTTGTGCCAAAGCTGCAAAACTTGCCAAGCAGAAGACGAGGCAAAGAATTAAATTTTTCATGGTACATATTCCCTTTCGGGAGATTTGAGTTAAACATGAGAAAACTCAAGGGAAGCTTTCCGTGATTGTTTACCCGATTTGCAGAATGAAAATAGGAGATAGCCGAAGGGTACCGCTTCGGAATTCTTATACTATTTTTATTCTACTGGTTCATTTCCCTTCGCCGGCATTACCCGGATCAGGTAGTATGGGTATGATCTCAGCCCGTTTTGTTAAGGCACCCCTTATGATCTGACAGCAAATGTAGGTGGGAAAAGTTTGAAATCAAGTAATCACGAGTTTTTTACCGCAAAGGTCACGAAGGTTTATACTAAAGAGACAAAGGCTATAAATCAGAAAGCTTAATTCAGAAATCTGAAAATTTCAACCACTGAGCAGTTGAAGGGTTTTACCGCAAAGTCCACGAAGGTCTCGCAAAGACACAAAGGTTTTTGGGACTAGGACAAAAAAATGGACTCCATCACTTCCTTATTTTTTCTTAGCGCTCTTAGCCGTAAAATGATTCCTAATAAAATTTCGATTCTTCCATTTCAGGATTTTGGCTAACTTCCAAATTAAACCTATCAATCCATGAAACTTTACAAACTCAAATCCGGAACACTTCTCCAATCTGATTCTTCTTTCAAAATAGGGCCTAGCTTCGACTGGGATCAGCTTTTGGGTCAAGAAGAGTTGAAAAGTTTTTTGGAAAATGAATCGAAAAGCTGGAAGTCAATTGCCGAGTCTGAAGCCAATAGTTTAATCCAATCCGAGCTATTTGCTCCGATGGGAAATCAGGAAGTTTGGGCTGCTGGAGTGACGTATTATCGAAGTCGAACTGCTCGAATGGAGGAGTCGGAGGATTCTGGTGGAGCCACCTTTTATGATAAGGTTTACAATGCAGATCGTCCGGAGCTTTTCTTCAAGGCCACAGCATCCAGGGTTTCAGCGCCGGGAGGAATAGTAAATATTCGTAAAGATTCGACTTGGGATGTACCCGAGCCAGAGTTAACTCTGGTGATTTCTCCCAAAGGGAAAATCCAAGGCTTTACCATCGGGAATGATATGAGTAGCCGAAGCATAGAAGGCGAAAACCCACTTTACTTGCCCCAGGCAAAAGTTTATGAAGGTTGTGCCGCCATCGGGCCTTGTATTTTGATTCAGGAGGAAATTCCAGAAAGCACAAAAATAAATCTCGAAATCCATCGTGACGGCAACCTGGCTGCAAGTGGAGATACCGATTTGACGCAATTGAAGCGCAAGCCTAAGGAATTGGCAGAATGGCTTTTTCGAGCAAACACCTTCCCAATCGGATGTCTGATGATGACCGGGACGGGAATCGTGCCGGATGGATTTACCCTAAAAGAAGGCGATCAGGTGAAAATCTCGATTGAGGGAATAGGCCTGTTGGAGAATACGGTGGGAATGATTTAAATAATTTGAATAAATCACCTAATTATGGGTGATAGCGAGACGTTGAGCTTAATAAGAAAAATGACACTCGAAGATTTAGGATATAATAATGAATTAGAAGAGGCTAGAAAAGCACGAGGCCTTGATTCCTTTATTATTGGTAGGGTTATTTTAAAGCATAGAGATCGTTTCTTTGTAAGAACTGAATCAGAAGAATATGATTGTGAACTTGTTGGGAATTTACGATTCACAGTTTCTGATCAGAGCGAATTACCTTTTGTTGGAGATTGGGTCGCAATTTCTGAATATGATGAAGGCAAAGCTCTGATTCATGCTGTCTTTCAGAGGAGCTCAATTTTAGAAAGAAAAGCAATTGGAAAATTTGGGCAAACTCAAATTATTGCTACAAATATTGACGTCGGTATTATTATTCAATCTGTTAATAGAGATTTCAGTATCAATCGACTTGAGCGATACTTAACTATCTGCAATACCTCCAAAATTGATCCAATTATCGTTCTAAGTAAAATAGATTTAATTGAAGAATCGGAATTAAAAGAACTGCTAACCCAAGTAAGAAAAAGAATCAAAAACGTCCCTATAATTCCCATTAGCAACCAAACTCATTTGGGAATTGAGGAAATCAAATCAAAACTAACGAAAGGAAAAACCTATTGCTTATTGGGCTCTTCGGGTGTGGGTAAGTCCACACTAATCAACACAATAGTTGGAAGAACATTGGTAAAAACAGGAGAGATAAGTGAAAGCATAGACAGAGGAAAGCACGTCACGACTCATAGAGAATTAATAGTCTTTGAAAACGGTGTTCTCATCGACAATCCAGGAATGAGGGAAGTGGGCATAACTGATGATCCTGAAGGGTTAGAAATGACTTTTGAGGAAATATTGAATCTTTCTCAAGAGTGCAAGTACAGTGACTGCACTCACACTACTGAAGATGGATGTGCGGTATTAACTGCTTTAAAAAACAATACCCTGAGCCCTGAATTATATGAGAATTTCCTCAAGATGGAAAAAGAGCGAATATATTTCGAGTCAAATGCTCTGGATAGAAAAAAGAAAGGTAAAGACTTAGGGAAATTGATAAAAAATATGAAAAAGAATAATAATAAATACTGAGCACCACTAAATCAAAAAGCAATGGAGCTCTGCAGGATGCTACCCCTCATAGCCAAATCATTAGGCTACAAAAAGTAGGACCTTCACTCATTGATTTTTCTCTCCAATCATTTTCCGCCTTAGAAAAGAATAAAACCAGCCCATTTGGGCTGGTTTTATTGCTAGAAATCATTATTGCTTTTAATACTATTTATAAATTAAATCAAACCTATCCAGTTTCATTACCTTTTCCCATGCCTTGACAAAGTCTTTTACGAATTTCTCATTTGCATTGCTGCCTCCATAAACCTCAGCCAAAGCCCTCAATTCGGAATTTGAACCAAAGATCAAATCTGCACGGGTAGCGGTGTATTTTAGCTCACCGGTTTTTCTGTCTTTCCCTTCAAACTCTTCTTTTGTGTTTGAAGTAGCTTTCCACTCTGTACTCATATCCAAAAGGTTCACAAAGAAATCGTTGTTTAACTCATCCTTACTAGTAGTAAATATACCGTGCTTGGACCCATCGTAATTTGCATTTAGTGCGCGCATACCACCTACTAAAACAGTCATTTCAGGAGGAGTTAGGGTGAGTAATTGTGCTTTATCGATCAGCAATTCTTCAGTGGATATAGTATACCGTGTTTTTAAATAATTTCGGAAACCATCCGCCATAGGTTCCAGCAATTCAAAGGAAGCCACATCTGTTTGCTCTTGGCTGGCGTCCATACGTCCGGGAGTAAATGGCACTTCAATAGGATATCCTGCATTTGCTGCTGCTTTCTCTACTCCGGTATTTCCTGCTAAAACAATCAAGTCAGCCAAGGATACTTTCTTAGCCCCTGATTTAGCATTGAAGTCACTTTGAATTTTTTCAAGTACTCCCAATACTTTTGCCAATTGTTTTGGATTATTTACTTCCCAATCTTTTTGAGGCGCCAAGCGTATTCTTGCTCCATTGGCACCACCTCTTCGGTCAGATCCCCGGTAGGTAGAGGCCGAAGCCCAAGCCGTAGAAACCATTTCACTTATAGAAAGGCCTGAATTTAAAAGCGATGTTTTCAAGGAAGCTATATCTCTACTATTGATCAACTCATGATTTACAGCAGGGATAGGATCTTGCCAGATCATATCTTCTGTCGGTGCCTCAGGTCCTAGATAAGTAGTCTTTGGTCCCATATCCCGGTGAGTCAACTTAAACCAAGCACGTGCAAAAGCATCATTAAATTTCTCTGGATGCTCATAGAAGTCCCTTGAGATTTTTTCGTAAACAGGATCAAATCTCAATGACAAATCTGTGGTCAGCATCGTAGGATTATGCATTTTCTCTGAATCAAACGCATCCGGAACCATCATTTTTGGGTTTTTAGCTTCCCATTGATGTGCTCCCGCTGGACTTTTTGTGAGCTCCCATTCATTTTCAAATAAATTAAAAAAGAACAATTGGCTCCACTGCGTAGGTGTAGAAGTCCAAATAACTTCTAGGCCAGAACTGATCGCATCAGCTCCTTTTCCAGATTTATAGGTACTCTTCCAGCCAAACCCTTGCTCTTCAATGTCTGCGGCTTCAGGTTCAGGCCCAACATTCGAGGCAGGTCCTGCACCGTGAGTTTTTCCAAGGGTGTGTCCACCAGCGATCAAGGCAACTGTTTCTTCATCATTCATTCCCATTCTGCCGAAAGTTTCCCGAATATCTTTTGCAGCAAGAACGGGATCAGGATTTCCATTTGGTCCTTCGGGATTGACATAAATCAGTCCCATTTGCACAGCAGCTAAAGGGTTTTCAAGTTCACGGTCTCCCTTGTAGCGCTCATCATCCAACCATTTGGTTTCTTTACCCCAGTAGACATCCATGTTGGGCTCATAAACATCCTCTCTTCCACCAGCAAAACCGATAGTTTTAAAGCCCATGGATTCCAGGGCAACATTACCCGTTAGAATCAATAAGTCAGCCCATGAAATTTTGTCTCCATATTTTTGTTTAATAGGCCAAAGAAGTCGCCTCGCCTTATCCAAATTCACGTTATCAGGCCAGCTATTGAGAGGTGCAAAACGCTGCTGTCCTGAGCGTGAACCTCCTCGACCATCACCCGTGCGATAGGTGCCCGCACTATGCCAAGCCATTCTAATAAACAAGCCCCCATAGTTCCCATAATCCGCAGGCCACCAATCTTGTGATTCTGTCAACACTGCACTAATGTCTTTTTTCAGTGCTTCGTAGTCTAGGCTATTAAACTCTTCGATATAATTAAATTCTTCTCCCATGGGGTTAGACAATGAAGAATTCTGACGAAGCATGCTTAGGTTTAACTGATTAGGCCACCAATCGCTATTACTGGTAGCTTTCATATTGGAAACGCTTTTTGTGGTAGCTCCCGAATAGCCATCTACAGTTTCACTTTTTTCTTGACATGCTGTAAACAGCGCGCTTGAGAACACGATCAAGAAGAATAAAATAAAATTTTTCATACACCTGGATTTTTAATTAATACTATAAAAGTCTATTAACTCACGGAATATAGGATAAGTGAAACAGCGATAAAATGACTTCTGTCACTTAATAGATAATTTCATATCATGCAGAATTTCTGATTCTTAGCGCATGGAATGATTTACTCTCTACTTATGTTCGTATATTTACGAACAATAGATTTTAACAGATTATGCCAAGCATTATCAAAACTGATTATTTCACCGCTGATCAAGAACAAACAGCCCGATTTGCTAAAGCATTGGGGCATCCTGTTCGCATCGCTATTCTGGAATTGCTCAATTCACAGTCCTGCTGCTATCATGGTGATATGGCGGAAGAACTTCCGATCGCAAAGTCGACGCTTTCACAGCATTTAAAAGAGCTTAAAGAAGCAGGACTTATACAAGGTGACATTACACCTCCAACAACCAAATACTGCATTAACCGGGAAAATTTCACTTTCGCTAAGTCCCTATTAAACAAAGTATTGGAATAACCTTTTTAAAATAAAATTCAGAATATTTCAAAAGCCAACTGAATATAAAACATCAAAAATATGACAGAAATAAAAGTGTTAGGCCCGGGATGCCCAAAGTGTAAAACCACCTACAGCAATGTGCTTGAAGCCCTAAAAAAAACCAACATGGAAGCCAATGTGGAAAAAGTAGAAGACATTGAAGAAATGATGAAATACAATGTGCTTACTACTCCTGTGCTCATGATCAATGGCGAGATGAAAGTAAAAGGACGTATTGCTCAGGTATCCGAAATTGTTGATTTCTTAAAAAAATAAGACCATGGAAAGTCAAACTTTAGTAAAAGAGATCTGCCCAACAACCACTCAAGAGTGGGTAAAAAAGGGAGCGCTGTTAGTTGATGTCCGAGAAAAAGAGGAAGAGGACCAATTGGCGTGCGATGTTCCAGCTATTCTCAATATTCCTTTAAGTGAATTTGAAGAACGCTTCCATGAAATCCCAAAAGACAGAGATGTGGTTATGGTTTGCAAAAATGGAAGCAGGAGTTTAAGAGCTGCTGGTTTTTTGATAAACCACGGATACGATAAAGTTGTGAATATGCAACATGGGATTACTCGCTGGGTACAAAAAGGATTTCCTACAAAAGGCGATACTACAATTGTAACTGGTAATGGCGCTAGCCCGAGTTGCTGTTAAAAGAATAATATATGTTTGATTGGTTACAACATTTTGCCGACTGGCTGATCTACTCTGTTTTCAATATCGGAGCAGAGACCCATTTGGGTACAGCCTTAAATTTCTTTGTGTACGACACATTGAAAATCCTTATTCTGTTGTTTCTGATTGTTTTTTTAATGGGAATTGTAAACGCCTATTTCCCAATTGAGAGGCTTAAAAACTACCTCAACCGAAAAAAGCTCTACGGATTAGAATACCTTTTTGCTTCCATTTTCGGAGCCATTACACCTTTCTGTTCCTGTTCTTCCGTTCCTTTATTTATTGGCTTTGTGCAAGGAGGGATTCCATTGGGGGTGACTTTTGCTTTCCTGATCACTTCACCCTTAGTAAATGAAGTGGCCATTGCGATGTTCATCGGCATGTTTGGCATTAAAGCCACTCTTATTTATGCTACCTCGGGTATTTTGTTGGGTACAATTGGCGGCTGGTTATTAGGCAAATTCAATCTTGAGCCTTTGCTTTCGGATTGGGTGAAGAAGATTTTGGAAAGCAAAATGCAGCAAGGCGAATACGAAGCGGAAAAATCGACTTTTCGCCAGCGTCTACCAGGGATTAGTCGTGGAGCTTGGGACATTGTAAAGGGTGTGGTCCTTTATGTGATTATCGGTATCGCCATTGGAGCAGTTATGCACGGGTATGTTCCGGATAACTTTTTTGGTCAATACTTAGGTGGTGGACAATGGTGGACTGTTCCATTTGCAGTAATTCTTGCGGTGCCAATGTATACCAATGCCGCTGGGATAGTCCCAGTAATTCAGGTTTTTGTTGCCAAAGGTGTGCCTCTTGGTACTGCAATAGCCTTTATGATGGCGACCGTCGGTTTATCCATCCCAGAAGCAACTTTGCTCAAAAAAGTGATGAGTATGAAATTGATTTCCATCTACTTCGGAATTGTCACACTCTTTATCATTCTATCAGGATTCTTATTTAATCTAATACTATAAAAAAACATCTATGCATCTCAACTTCAATTTCACTGAAAAGAAACCCTTGCAAACAAAGAAAATATTTAGTCCAACAGAAGGCTCAATAATTTCTATTAAACTGGAGGCTAATGCTGAAATGAAAGAGCATACCACTAAAACTCCAGCATTATTGATGGGGATAATTGGCGAGGTGATTTTTGAAAATGAAAAAGGTATTAAAGAAATGATTGGTCCGGGAGATTATATCGAAATCGAACCCGATGTAAAACATTGGCTATTTGCCAAAACTGACAGCAACTTAATCTTGATCAAATGATGAAAACGAAAGCTGAAATACTCCTTGAACTTTGGATAGAAGCGCGAACAAGGTTCACCAATCAACTGGAAAAGATTACTTCGGAAGATTTAAGAAAAAAACTGGGTGACTGTCCAAATTCGGTGGGTTTTCTAATTCGACATATCGGTGATGTTGAGTTACTTTTTGCTAAAAATGTTTTTGGGGACAACACCGTAAAAGTGACTGCCAAAACCGTGATTGATCAAAGAGATACAGGCGAATGGACAGATTTGGAAGTTTTAAAAAGCTACGTGACCGAATCCTTTGAAAAGCTTAAATCCATCGTGGAAAAACAAACCGATGAAGACTGGGAAATGACTATTTCTACCAAAGAGTTTGGCAGCAAAACCAAATCTGAAGCCTTCGGAAGAATCGTTTCACATACGACTTACCACGCAGGACAATTGGCAATTATTAAAAAATACGGTTCATAAAATGAAATCGAGCATGACGCAAGCGCCACATTTGCCTAATCCATAAGAATATCGGGATGACCCATAAAAATGAAATTATTGACAGATGAAATCGAGCATGACAATAACGTCACACAGTGGGATGTCCCGATGGCTATCTGGATCGAAATGCGAGATTCCATGTGGCCAAATAGAAAAATTATAAACACATGAAATCGAGCATGACTAAAAAGTCACACACTGGGATGATTAAGTGCTGCGAGATTCCATATGGCCTATAAAAATCAAAATATAATCATATGAAACTAATTACAAGCCTACTAGTATCGCTTCTTATTTCCTTGAATTTAGAAGCGCAAGTAATGCACTCAGGCTCAATGAGCCAGATGGGACAGAATGGGTTTTCTCCTAGCATCAGCATTGACAGTTTACTTACTAAAGATCATCTCTATGGAATGGGGCCGTATGGCAAAATGCAGGGTGAGCTTACCGTGTTGAATGGCGTACCTTTGATCGCTTTTGCTGATGAAGAAGGAATGCTTACAGTTAGTACTGACAAGCAAGCCAAAGCTCCATTCTTTGTTTATGCCTATGTGAAGGAGTGGAAAACTTTTGAAATAGAGATGAAAGCTGAAAGTGATGCAGAAATACAAGAAGCCATAGAAAGCTTGGCCATAGCACAAGGCTATGATATTGCCAATCCATTTCCATTTAGAATACTTGGGAAATTTGATGGACTAACTATCCATGTGGTTGCTCCACGCTCTCCCGAAGTATCCGGGTACAAAGCAGGTGTGCCTAGTTATAAATACATCTATACGGCTATAGACGGTGAAATCTTCGGTTTCTATTCCCAATCAGGCCAAGGCATTTATACGCACAAAGACAGTTTTGTCCATCTTCATTTTAGCACGGCGGATCAGTCAAAAATGGGTCACATTGACGCGATATCAATTAAACCTAAAAAAGTTAAAATTCTATTACCGGCACAACTTTCGGAGTATTGAGAACATTTGTCTAAAACCACAAATAGAATTCTCAAAAAGCAAGCTTGCGCGTAAACAGTAGGGAAATTTGGAGGGCCTGGAAAAATTTTTACAATCATTAATCTGATGGTTTGATATTCTAGGGCTTTGCCTTAAAATCAGCAATACTTGAATCCAAAATATTCAGCGAACAGATAATTTTAGACTTTTTCTGTTTCTCTAAATTTGGTTTAAAACCAATGCAATTGTATAAAACACGATAGAAAAGAAGGAGGAAAGCATTAAAGGGACTAGCCAAAAGAAGCATTTCAGTACTTAGGCAGTTTAGCATTACGAAATTCGCTTGCTGGCCATGTAGCAAGACGTTGTGGGAAACCTACGGATTTTTACTCCCTCCTTAAATTAATCGTATCTTCGCAGGTCAATTTCCCCAAATCTAATTGAAGGGCTGGTTTGCCATTGCAAGTGGACGTCAAATAGCCCTGATAAAAGACCATTCATGTCCAAATTACCAGAAGCGTACCAGTTCCTTGATTTATCAGATTACGGAAGACCAAGTGCAAGATGGATTGCCAATGCACTAAAAAACACCTCGGTGACACCCATTCAAGTCACCACTTGGTTTATTCTTTCAGGAGCTCTAGCGATAGCCTGTATCTTGCTTCAGTTTTATGCAGCAGCGGCATTTTTTCTGATTCTGAAGTCTATTTTAGATGCTGCAGATGGGGAGCTTTCACGAATAAAAAATACCCCATCTTATATTGGAAGGTACTATGATTCCATCGCTGATATAATCCTGAATTTCCTCTTTTTTCTTGCGTTTTGGCATATTACCGACGGCAAAATAGGGTACATGCTACTCGCTTTTATTGGGGTACAATTGCAAGGAACGCTGTATAATTACTACTATGTCATTCTTAGAAATTCGGTAAATGGTGACCAGACCAGCCGGATCTTTGAGGACGTAGCACCCATTGCCATGGAAGGAGAAAAACAAAGTACTGTCAACCGGTTTTATAAGATCTATGACCTACTCTACATTTCTTTTGACAAGACGATCTATCACCTCGACCGAAATGCAATGAATAGTGAGCCATTTCCCAGATGGTTTATGACTATGCTTTCAACGTTCGGGCTGGGTTTTCAACTTCTCATCATGGCAATTATGTTGTCTTTTAATTTGGAGGCATACATTATTCCATTTTTCATAGCATATTCATGTTTGATTTTAGTCTTTGTGGCTATCAGGAGGATTATACTGGATTAACGATTAAGAGGAATTATGAATAATAATGCGCCAAAAAAAAGAATAGCAATTCTTGGAGCAGGTGGACTTGGCGTTTGTACCGCCTTAGAACTAGCCAATCGAGGCTATCAGGTAGATTTATATGAAGAGCATTCTGCTCCAGTCAAAAAAGCAAGCTATGTCCAAGAAGGGAAAATCCACTTAGGCCTTATTTACGCTTTGGACAAGGAGCTTCATACTGCAAAGGAGATGATCAATGGAGCACTCCATTTCATCACTTACCTCAAACGATGGATTGAAATCAATCCGGAGGAAATTATTTCTACACCATTTTACTATGGCGTGCATAAAGGTTCCCTGATGTCGCCTGAAGAGGTAGCTGTTCATTACAAGCGGTGTAGCAACTATTTTAAAGAAGCTAGGGATCATTTCAAAAAAGATTATCTGGATCTCTTCGAGTCGCTCGAGATTTCCAGACTTTCAGATTCGGAAATAGAATCTGTTGCCAATCCTGAATACATGGAGGCAATTTTCAAAACAACAGAATATGCAGTTGAGCCTAGAATCATCTCCGAAAAGCTTACCGAAGCAGTACTGGCACATCCACAAATTAATCTGTTTTTAAATACCATGATCACAGCCGTTTCGGATCAAGGAAATGGATTGAAGGTTCATTTTACCCACGACCAAAACCCCGCTGCTGAAGTCTATCCTGAGGTCATCAATGCCACTTGGAATGGACTTCTTGCCATAGATAAAACCATGGGTATCGAACCTCCCCAAAAGTGGTCGCATCGGTACAAGTTCGGGAACAAGGTGTTTATTCCTTTAAAAAATGAAGATTTACCATCCTTGACAATTGTGCAAGGCCCCTTTGGTGACACTGTGAATTTCAGAGACCGGGGAATGTTTATGTCTTGGTATCCAATCGGCCGAACTGGCTGGTCTGAAGATTATCGAGCTCCCGAATGGGACAATCAATATTCTACAGCAGAGCGGATGGATGTATTCGAGAAAAGTTTGGAGGAAATCGCTTTACGTATTCCTTCTTTGCGAAATTTAAAATTCAAGCGGGAAGATATCAGCCCAGTAGGTGGAGTAATCTATGCACATGGCAATCAGGATGTGGATTTAGCTGATTCGAGACTCCATACTAGATTTGAGGTAGGAATGCGTTCGTTCGGCAATTACCATACTGTCAATACTGGCAAATACACAATTATTCCTTTGCTGGCAGTCAGTATTGCGAATCAGATTTCTGGAAAGACATTATTCTAAAGATTTTGGAAAACCCACTGATTTCAATCATTGTAGCTACTTACAACTCCAGTTATGTGCTTCGCTATGCCATACAAAGCGTATTGGATTCGGATTTTCAAAACTGGGAAATGATTATCGTAGGAGATTGCTGCACCGATGACACCGAGGCTGTGGTGCGGAATTTTGGTGACTCGAGAATATCCTTTACCAATTTGGACGAAAATAGTGGGCAGCAAGCGAAGCCAACGAATGTAGCCTTGGGAAAAGTAAAGGGTGAGTACATTACTTTTCTCAATCAGGATGATCTTTTTTTCAAGGATCATCTCAGTAGCTGTGTTGAAGAAATGCAAAAATCTGGGGCGGAGTTTATGGTTGTTCCAGGAATAAAAATTTCTCCCTCAACTCAACAGGAGCTGGAAACGAATTCTTTTGCAGCCGAGATGTATGCAGTGCACCCCAAAGGGAAATTTTCGCCCCATATTTTTAGCATTGCCTCTACTTGGTTTATTCACAGCTCTGTCCCTGAGAAAATAGAATTATGGAAAATGGAGAAAGATGTCTTTGTCACTCCATCTCAGGAGTGGCTTTTCCGGGCATACACACAAAATATCAGCTTTCATTTTCCAAAAAAAATAGGTTTAATAATTATACATAGCGCTGAACGAAAGGGGTTTTACACTGAAAATTCAAGTTATGAGCATGATTATTTTTTCCCAAGATTAAACACCTTGGAATTAAAATCAGACCTTCTGGAAAAGGCAGCTTTAAAAGCAGCCGGAGATTATAATTATTTAGTGTTCAAATCACCTCATACCCTATTCAGAAGAATTATAGGGGCTCCGTTCCACCGTATTTTGGAACGCTTAAAAATCCACCCCACCTCTTTCCGGCTTTATTTGAAATGGAGAAAAAAGGGAAAATTCATCAGCCATCTAAAAAATATTGCTGAGCAACCAAAAGAGGATTAGAACGGTTTTATTTGGATCATTTAATCGGAGCTATCTTTTCGATCATAGCCGTTTATTTTATCTTTAAAAAATAACCTAGCTCCTCACCTCAGTGATCAATTTTCTTCTTCGAAGCTCTGTCTATTTTCTTTTGATTTTCTTTTTTGCCTGTGAAGCAAAATCTCCAGAAAAGAAGCCCAACGTCATCCTTATTCTTACTGATGACCAAGGCTACGGAGACTTAGGAATTCATGGAAATACAGCTATAAATACCCCTGTTTTGGATCAACTGGGTAGGGAATCTGCACGGTTTGATCGTTTCTATGTAAGCCCTCTTTGTGCACCTACTCGAGCGAGTATTCTGACCGGACGCTATCATTTGCGGACTGGTACCATATCCGTTTCAAATGGATTAGAAGTTATGGATGCTTCAGAATACACGCTAGCGGAGCTTTTCAAGGCTAATGGCTTTTCCACAGGCATGTTTGGCAAATGGCATAACGGGCAACATTATCCCAATCATCCATTAGCTCAGGGTTTTGATGAATTCACAGGATTTTTGGCAGGGCACTGGTCTAATTATTTTGACACCCAGCTGGAAAAAGACAAAAAAACGCAGAAAGTCGAAGGATACCTTCCGGATATACTGACCGACGAGGCAATCGCTTTTATAGAAAAAAATCAGTCGAAGCCCTTTTTCACCTACCTCCCCTACAATACTCCACATAGTCCGCACCAAGTACCCGACAAGTATTTTGACCCTTACAAAAAACAAGGACTTTCAAATGAATTGGCCGCTATACATGGGATGGTTAGTAATATTGATTCAAATATTGGTCGCTTATTAGCCAAAGTGAAGGAGATGGGTCTTGAAGAAAACACGCTGATCATCTTCTTGACTGATAATGGTCCAAATGGGAATCGATACAACGCCGATATGAAAGGCATCAAAGGAAGTGTTCACGAAGGGCGAGTGCGGGTACCATCTTTTTGGAAATGGCCTGAGAAAATAAGTCCTGGTTTGAGGAAGGTTTCTGGAGCACATATTGACATTCTGCCCACTTTGGTCGAATTGCTTGGGCTTGAGTTTGTCGAAAAGAAAAAACTTGACGGAGTAAGTCTGGCTCCAACGCTAAGAGGCGAAGTTCAGGAAATCAACCGGGCGATTTATTCACAAGTTGCTTTCCCACAGCAAGAGATTACCGCAGAACCTGGAGCAATCCGGAAGGATTCCATGCTTTTGGTCCTTTTGAAGGAAGGAGTAGAATTATACGATTTGAAAAATGACCCAAACCAAACCCAAAATTTAGCTGAAAGCCAACCAGAAATAACTGCTGATTTGAAAGCTGATTACAGGACTTGGTGGGAAGATGTGAGTTCGGATATCAATCTTGACAGACCTATTCCGATTTCCAATGAGGCTCCACAAATCTTATTGGCCGGTTACGAGGCGACATTTTCCGGAGGAATCAAATTCTATGAAGGACATGGCTGGGCCCAGGATTGGTTGACAAACTGGAAAAATCCGGATGACAGAATTTCCTGGAATCTCGATGTAATCAACCCAGGTAATTATGATGTTATTCTTGAGTACAGTGCGAGCAAAGAACAAATCGGATCGGAACTCATTTTACAGCAGTCAGGAGAAGAAATTACCTTTGAAATTAGGGAAGCTTATGAAGGAAAATTGATTCCCAGCCCTGATCGAATCCCGAGAAAAGAAGCTCCTGAAAAAACCTGGAAACAGATTCCAATTGGAAAAATTGACTTAAAAATGGGGAAAACCAGATTGGATTTATTCGCTAAAAATATTTCTCCAGAAGGTGTAGGCGAACTTTATAGCCTTCGGTTGATACCTTCCAAAGACTAAATAATCCCAACTATGACCGAAAAAAAACACGAAAACCATACTTTGGATCCGGAGAATTGGGATGAAATAAGAGCTTTGGGTCATCAAATGATCGATGATTTAGTCAATTATTGGCAAGGGATCCGCGAAGAACCAACTTGGAAACCCATCCCAGAGGAGATAAAATCAACATTTGATACTGTTGTTCCAAAACAGGGTTTAGCTCCAGCCCAAGTTTACGAACAATTCAAAACAACTATTTTCCCTTACAACAAGGGAAATGTTCATCCTAGGTTTTTTGCCTGGATTCAAGGGACTGGGAATCCCATGGGAGTTTGGGGAGATCTACTCGCATCAGGAATGAATCCAAATGTGGCCATTGGGGAGCATGCTCCCATGTATGTAGATCAACAAGTGGTGAGCTGGTGTAAGGAAATCATGGGGTTTCCGGAAAATTCTTCCGGCATACTGGTAAGTGGAGGAAGTATGGCAAATATCACTGCACTGACCGTGGCTAGAAACTCTTTCAGAGATCGTGAGATAAGAAAAAAAGGATTGCAGCAAACCGCTGAAAAGCTACTAATCTACTGCTCAGTCGAAACACATAGCTGCATTCAAAAAGCAGCAGAGATCATCGGTCTAGGAACAGATGCAGTACGAAAAATCGGAGTGAATAAGCATTTTGAGATGCTGACAGATGAATTGGAAGATCAAATTCGCATGGATATATCTGAAGGATTTACCCCCTTTTGCATTGTAGGAACTTCCGGAACTGTAAATACCGGTGCGATTGATCCCATGGAGAAGCTTCTTTCACTCAGCAAAAAGTACGATTTATGGTTTCATGTCGATGGAGCTTACGGTGCGCTTTGCAAGCTGGACCCCATTTATTCCGATAGATTAAAGGCAATCGAAGAAGCTGACAGTTTAGCTTTTGATCTTCACAAATGGCTTTATGTACCTTATGAGGTCGGTTGTACGCTGATCCGGGACAAGAAAAAACACCGAGATTCCTTTGCCGTCAATCCTAATTATCTCCTTCAGGAGAGCAGAGGACTTGCAGGAGGGTTAGACTCGATCAATAATTATGGATTTGAGCTATCAAGGGGATTCAAGGCATTGAAAGTATGGATGTCACTCAAAGAGCATGGTCTGGAAAAGTATCGAAAGATGATCGCTCAGAATAACCGCCAGGCTGAATACTTAGCAGAACTGGTAAAATCTGAACCTCTTCTGGAATTGACTGCCCCTGTTTCGATGAGCATAACCTGTTTTAGAAGGATTGAACCTGGTTTTTCTGAGGAGCAACTTAAGGAGTTGAACAGGGAAATTTTACTTCGACTTCAAGAGTCAGGAATCGCATCTCCAAGCTCTACTATTCTAAATGGAAAATATACATTTCGAATTGCCAATGTCAACCAACGGACTCGCTTTGAAGACATGGATCTATTGGTAAAGGAAGTATTGAGAATAGGACATGAGATTTTGAAAACTGAATCATTCTAAATATTTAACGAATTAATTTCACCTAATTAATCTAAATCAATTGTTCCGATTCAATCAATATATGCCAAATAATCAACTTTAATATTCTAAAAATCAAGGTTTAATTTTTATTTTGATAGGATTAACCAATTTAACCTTAATCAAAATGAAAAAACTTGTAGCAGAATTTATCGGAACGTTCTGGCTGGTGCTAGGAGGTTGTGGCAGTGCGGTCTTAGCAGCTGGCTATCCTGAGCTAGGAATTGGATTTGTAGGGGTTTCGCTTGCCTTCGGACTTACAATATTGACTATGGCGTATGCAATAGGCCATATTTCAGGTTGTCACCTGAATCCTGCGGTAACCATTGGGCTTTGGACGGGAGGAAGATTTGAAGGTAAAGATGTAATAGGATACATCATCGCCCAGGTTTTAGGAGGATTAGCCGGGGCAAGTATCCTTTATTTTATTGTCACAGGAAAAGCCGGAGCGGAGATCGGTGGATTTGCGTCTAATGGCTATGGAGAGGCCTCTCCTGATGGTTATAATATGACTGCTGCCTTAATCACTGAAATCGTGATGACATTTATGTTTTTGATGATTATTCTCGGGTCCACTTATCCGGAAGCGCCTGCAGGTTTTGCAGGAATAGCTATTGGCTTGGGTTTGGTATTGATTCACCTAATAAGTATTCCCGTGACAAATACTTCTGTAAATCCTGCCAGGAGTACTTCTCAGGCTATATTTGCTGGAGGAATTTATTTACAACAGCTGTGGTTATTCTGGCTCGCTCCGATTGTTGGCGCAGCTCTTGCAGGGATAATTCATAAAAATTTTCTATCCAGATCGGACACTAAGTCCTAAATTTGAGCAACCAAAAATTAATTTATGAAACATTTAAAGATTCTTTCAATTGTTATTCTCCTCTTTGCAGCAGGAAATTTTGAACTACGGGCGCAGGAAGTCGGTATTCGGTTTGGTGATTTCTATGGTAATAATGTCGCCATCGATGGGGTTTTTGCACTGGGTGACTTTAGCAGAATCCATGCTGATGTCAGTTTTGGAGGAAATGGATTGGGAATCGATGCACTTTGGAATCCAATCTATGATGATATTCCCGATACAGATTTGCAATGGTATGCAGGATTTGGTCCAGCGATTTATCTTGGAGACGACTTCCGTTTTGGGGCTGCAGGTGAAGTGGGTGCTGAGTATGCATTCGCAGATGTTCCAATCACGATTGGACTGGACTTTAGACCCTATTTATTCTTGATCGAAGAAACTGAATTTCGAGCTGGATTTGGCCTAAATGTGCGTTGGAGACTAAATTAAATAATCTATTAATCCATAACTTGGAGCCGACTAGTCTAGATTAGTCGGCTTTTTTATGGAACAGATCGTATCGGGTGAGTTTTTTATGGAAAGATTTCCTGGGAAGGGAGGTTGGACTTTTATCAAACTCCCAATCTCTATTTTCCCTTCCGGGAAAGCATTTGGGATGCTGAAAGTATCCGGATCAATAGACTCTTTCACTTTCGAAGGAAAACATCTCATGCCTATGGGAGATGGCTCACTTTTCATTCCAGTGGCCAAATCTATTAGAACAATAATCAAGAAAGAAGCCGGCGATCGAGTCCATTTGAAATTACTACGTGACGAAATTCCATCAGAAGCTCCTCAAGAATTGATTGACTGTCTCAAGGATGACCCCGGCAAGTATCAACTTTTTCGAAACCTCTCTAAAGAAGATCAGAAGAAATGGGTTGAATATATTTATGCTACGAGCTCCATTGCCGGAAAAACAGAACGAATCATAAAGCTTCTTTCAGAATTAGAAAATCTTTAAAACTCAACAATTATCCCAACTGTTGGTAAAAGTGATCCAGCTGTATTCTCTAGAAAGCGCAACTGATATCTGCTCGGGTCGTTGGGGTCTACCAAAATATTTCCTGCATCATCCCGAACTGGCACTAGCAAGGGTGGTTGCTCTGCTTGGAAGTTATAAACATTTTGGATATCCACATACCAGTTTAAATTCCAGTTCTCGAAGAAATATTTCTTATCGATCCGCAAGTCTAGCTGGTGAAAGGCAGGTAATCTAATCGCATTGATTTGTGTAAAATCCAATATCGGCTGACCTCTCAAATCCCAGTTACTGATCAAGGAAGACTCTTCGACATCGTATGGAGTATATGGCGTACCGCCAAGAAATCTCCATCTAGCTCCAATTTCCCAATTTTTCCCAAATCGCTTGCCGGCTGTCAAGCTGACTATAAATCGATTATCCCAAGAAGAAGGTACAAATCCCTCGGTATTCGGATTGGTGAATTCACTTCTCACCAAAGTCAATGCGGCGATACCATAAAAATTATTAAAGAGTCGCTGCTGTGCCAAAAACTCAATTCCATAGGCTTTCCCTTCAGCATTTGATTCGACAGGCTCATTTCCAATGACTCCAAAATCAGCGCCTAAATTTGCCAAGGCTATTCCATTACGAATTGAAGAAGGGTAATTATTGTAACGCTTGTAAAATGCTTCAGCGGTAAATCTTCGGTTTTTCTCCGGAACCAAAAACTCAATGCCCGCTATTAACTGAGAGTTTCGAATAAAACGTACATCATTTTCCTGATTTACCAGCACACCATCATTATCTTGGAATCCAAGAACAGTATAGGCCGGCTTCTGATAATAGATTCCGGCATTTGCGGTGGCATATAGATTCGGCTTTAGCTGGTAGGAAAAAGATACCCGTGGACTGATTTGATTCAAGGGATTGGAAGCTGTTTCTGCAAAGTCAGCACCATCCATTCTTATTCCACCGGTGACTAATAACCTGTCATTACTAAAATTCTTTGATCCTGAGATAAAGGCTCCATACTGATTAAAATTGGATGTTGACTCTATATCAATGATCTGACCGGAGGCTGCTAAGGTAGACCGGTCAAAGTTGTTGATGAAATACCTGGAATATTGATAGTTAACCCCGTATTTGAGAGTATATCCTTTTCCAAAAATACTGTTCTCAGCCCTAAATTTATTTTCAGATTCTTGAGAAACATACCTAAACAGCAAATTGGCCTCGTTGCTTTCGTCATTTCCGGCGTATTTAAACGATTCATTATTAAGCATATTCCTGCTCAAAATAAAAGTCCAAAAGCCATTTTCTCGGAAGCGTTTCAACTTTAATCCAGTGGCATAATTCCACTGATTTTGAATGGGCAGGACATCCAGTAAATAAAGTCTATCTGCCCGCTCATCAGGAGTCTCATCATCAGGTACATCCTGATTCAAGACAAAATTATCGATTGCCCCTACTCCGATAAAAGTCAATTCCGTTTTATCATTAAGCTTGGTGGTGGTTTTCACCTGAAAATCATTGAAGGTAGGAAGGAACGGCAAGCCAATCAATCTGAAAAGTCCTTGTAAATACGAACGCCTCGC
This sequence comes from Algoriphagus marinus, assembly GCF_001936475.1. GTDB lineage: Bacteria > Bacteroidota > Bacteroidia > Cytophagales > Cyclobacteriaceae > Algoriphagus > Algoriphagus marinus. Next base: position 329,008 of record NZ_MSPQ01000001.1, read on the forward strand.
AGAAACCAGATAAGTGGTTTTTTCGCCAATAGGACCCTCGTTGGATAAGGTGAGTTCCGATGCACCCAGAGTCAACTGAGTAGCCATTTTATCCCGACGGCCTTCTTTCAAAGTAAACTCGAAAAATGAACTCATTGCATCCATACGATTGGCCGGAAAACCACCAGCAATCAAATCCACATTTTTGATGAGATTCACATTGAGAATCCCAACTGGCCCTCCAGAAGACCCTTGCGTAGCGAAGTGGTTGATGACAGGTACTTCAATCTCATCCACAAAAAACTTGTTTTCGTTTGGCGCTCCACCTCGGATGATGATGTCATTTCTAAAACTAGCGGTACTGGCTACTCCTGGCAATGATTGGATAACTCTGGAAATGTCCCTGTTTCCACCTGGATAGCGTTCGATCTCATTTGAATTCAACTTTCTCACCGATAGAGGAGTCTCTTCCGACCTTGAAAACTCTGAGCTTACTACCACCTCACTAAGTTCCGAGGCGTCTTCTTGCAGTTCAAAATCCAATTGCACCGGACGAGCCAAGGTCACTTGCACTTCGTAAGCTGTAGCTGTCTTATATCCTACAAAGCTTGCTCGCACATTGTATAATCCCGGCGGGACATTCTTTATTTCATAAAATCCGTCTTCATTGGAAATTGCACCAAACTCCGTTTCCAATACCAAAACATTAGCGAACGGCACCGGCTCATTGTTTACCGGATTGAAAATTCTCCCACTGATAATTCCCTGGGAAAATGTCTGAATTGAAAAAAGTGCAAGAAATAGAGTAAGTAGATGTTTTCTCATATGGAATAATTGATACCTAGAAAAACAATTACTACTCAAAAGGTTTCCAGATTTAGTAGATATTGACAAAAATCAACGGAATTATGCCGTTTGTTTCTCTTTTTCTCGCCAAAGTCTCCACCATGGAGTACCTGGCGAGTCATGATGCTCATAGTGGTACCCAAAAAAGTAACAGGAAATAAAAGCCCAAAGGTGATTTTTAGATTGGCTATTTGAGTGATGTGAATTATCGCTTTCCCCTTTATGCGGGAGATAAGTTCCGAAGTAGAATAACTGAAGTGTGGAAAGCACAGCTGGTAGCATCCAAAAAAGAATCAAATTTTCTGTAGGTAGAAAAAGCTTCAAAATATTGAAAGTCACTGCCATCAATAAGATCTGCCAAATGGTAACATATTGCTTGACAAAGCTAAAATACCAGACTATGAAATTATCAGAAGCATGGTAATCAGGATCCTTATCTGTTGCTACATAGCGATGGTGTTCGTGATGTTTAGGAAAAAGCTTCCAGTAAAAATTATAGGAAAAGAGAATTGCCGAAAACCAGCCAAGTGCATGGTTGACCTTTTTATTCGAGGAGACCAAGCCATGCATGGCGTCATGGGCAGTGATAAATAATCCGGTATAGAGATGCGTTTGAAGTAAAATCCCTAAATAAACCAGCGGATTTTTCCAGGAAACTTCCATTTGGAGGAGCAGAAAAAGTGATACTGACCAGATCACAATGATCGTAATCGCAATAAGGATTCCCTTCGGATCGATGGAAGATTTTGATACTGCCGAATTCATGAATGTAAGTTCGGAATGTTTTCTTAGAAAGTAAGGATTCGCTCCTTTACTTGCTCCATAAGCCACATCGGCGTAGATGTTGCCCCGCAGATTCCTACTTTATCATTTTGCTCAAACCAAGCGTCTTCGATTTGATCAGCATTTGATACGAAATAGGTGTTTTCATTTTTCTCTTTGCAGACATTGTAGAGCACTTTCCCATTCGAGGACTTGGTGCCACTGACAAAAATGATTTTATCAAATTTCTCTGCAAAAGCTCTTAGCTCCTTGTCTCGATTGGATACTTGTCGACAGATAGTATCATTCGTATTTACAGTGATCCCGTTTTGTCTAAGTATCTCATTGATCTCATAGAATTTATCTGTGCTCTTGGTGGTCTGGCTGTATAGCGTAATATTTTTTGGAAGACTTGGCAAATCAAGCTCGGAAATATCCTGAAATACAACCGCTTTGTTACTAGTCTGACCCAATAGACCGATTACCTCTGCATGCCCATGCTTGCCGTAGATGTAGATCGTTTCATCCTTGTCAAAGGAGTTTTTGATTCGATTTTGAAGCTTTAGAACTACTGGGCAACTGGCGTCTATTAGCGTAAGATTGTTTTTTATAGATAACTCATAGGTGGAAGGTGGCTCACCATGTGCGCGGATCAAAACCCGCTCGTTTTTCAATTCATGAAGCTCAGTATGATCAATAATTCTTAGACCTTTTCGAGTTAAGCGACTAACCTCCTCATCATTGTGAACGATATCTCCTAAGCAATAAAGGTAGCCTTGCTCATCAAGAATTTCCTCCGCCATTTCAATAGCGTAGACTACTCCAAAGCAGAATCCAGAATGATCATCAATTGATACTTGAAGGTTTTTCATAGCCTATAAACTTTTGGATGAATGAAATGTTTTACGGCTTCGAATGAATTCGAATATACTGATATTCAACAGTAAAAGCGAAAGGTTATATACCGTGTCTTCAATAGGAACGGTCCAAATTCGGATTCCCAGATTTTCAGAATTGTTATAAATTACCACCGGTTCCTCAGTCATTCCACCGGTCAGGATTCCATTGCAAAGGAAAAATGGGATTAGAACCACTAGGTATGCAAATATGAATCTTCCTAAATATTTGTCTCCAAAGATTACAAAATGAAGGATCAGCACAGCCGCAGCAAAAAAAGCATTTACCGAAGTGTACATTTTGTCTAAATGCAAAAATCCAAAGCCAATTAGTAATGGGACTAAAACGAAAACAAGAGGTTTACCTGCAGGCTTGAATATGTCTTTGGGGAAAAAGTAAATCAGTACCTCGTAGATAAATATACAGGCATAAGGCACCGTAAGAAAAAACAACCATTCCTCTAAAGGCAGCCCAAAAAACGAGTAGCCTAGATTATACCTCGGATTAAATTCCCAAACACCCCAAAGCGTGAAGTAATGATCCCAAATTAGAAATATGACCCCAGTGATAAGAATTGCAGGGAAGAGGGCGTACCATTGCTTGGAGTATTTTACCCTAGACTCAAATGATCTCGCCAAAGGGTATGAAATAGCAAATAGGTTCAGAGATAAATAAAGGAACTTTTCCATGCTCAGCTGATTCCCAATTTATTGCCAAAATATGTTCCTAGAAGCAAGGTGATTTTTTTTGAGTTTGGGATTCGGATTCGCTCCTGAATTATCGTTTCAGGCGGGAGGCTTTTGATTTTATCAAACAGTTTTTGATAATACAGATATGCGACTTTTACACCAAGTTTTGCTCCAGCCGGCAATCCGGCAATTCCTACCAATGAATCATTGAAATCCTTCTGAATATCTTCCTCGATCAGACTTTTCGCTGATTTATCAAATTGATTAAAATCAACTCCAGGGAAATAAACTCTACCTCTTTCCTCGTAATCGCTTTTTATGTCTCTCAGAAAATTCACTTTTTGAAAGGCTGCACCCAACTTACAAGCAGGACTTTTTAGCTGATCGTACATCTTCTGATCTCCTTCCACAAAAACTTTCAAGCACATTAATCCAACTACCTCAGCAGAACCATAGATATATTCTTGATACTTACTGTCATTGTAGAGCTGATAGTCAAGGTCCATCTCCATACTATGCAGGAAGGCTTCAATTAGATCGAGATCAATTTTATACTGATTGACAATTAACTGAAAAGCATGAAGTACGGGATTCAAAGAAAGCTTAGTCTCGATCGCCTCGTAGGTATCTTTTTTGAATCTGGCCAAAAGGCCAGCTTTATCTTGATCATGAAAGGTATCCACAATCTCATCCGCATAACGGACAAAACCATAAATCGCATAGATGGGAAGATGAAACTTCTTGTCCAGTGTTTTAATTCCCAAAGTAAAGCTGGTGCTATACCGCTGGGTGATCAATCTACTGCACTCCAGAGTGGTCTGATCAAAAAGCTCAATCGCATTCATATACTGAAGGTACCTTTTTATTTACGAATTGTTTTCTTTAAGCACCTCTTTGGCTACCACATATCCTGAAATAAGTGATGGAGGAACCCCTGGACCGGGCACGGTAAGCTGTCCTGTGTAGTAGAGGTTTTTTACTTTTTTATTTTTTAAGGAAGGTTTCAATATCGCTGTCTGGGTCAGTGTATTTGCCAAACCATACGCATTCCCTTTGAATGCATGATAATCAGATTTGAAATCACTGTGAGCATAAGATCTTTTATAAACCACATGCGAACGAATTTCTTGGCCTGAGATGCGCTCCAATCGCTCCATGATAATATCAAAATACTTCTCCCGCATTTCTTCCGAATCCTCCAAATCTGGCGCAAGCGGAATCAACAAGAATAGATTTTCCATTCCCTCAGGCGCAACAGTCGGATCTGTAATCGAAGGAACAGAGGCATAGAACAATGGCTTCTCCGGCCAGCGTGGATTCTTATAGATTGCATCAGCATGAGGTCCTAATGGCTCATCAAAGAATAAATTATGATGGCGAAGGTTCTTCAATCGCTTATTCACTCCAAGGTAGAATAGCAAACTGGATGGAGCCATCACACGCTTATCCCAATACTCCTCAGAGTAATTGCTGTATTTTGGATTGACAAGATGTCGATCCACATGATGATAATCTGCCCCAGCGACTACAATGTCAGCTTTGATTCGCTCGCCGGATTTCAACCGAACCGTATGAGCAACGCCATTCAGGATTTCGATTTCCTCCACCTCTGAATTATATCGGATTTTTACCCCTTTTTCTTCGGCAAGTTTGACCATGCCTTTGATGATCTCATGCATACCTCCTTTTGGATACCAAGTACCCAGCGCGATGTCGGCATAATTCATCAAACTATAAAGAGCTGGAATATTATCAGCAGTTTCTCCCAAGAAAAGAACAGGGAATTCCATTAATCGGATGATTTTATCCGACTTGAAAAACTTCCGAACATGCTTTGACATGGATTGAAATATATCCATTCGAAGCATATCAACAAGTAATCCCGGAGAAGTGAATTCGAAAAGAGAACGACTCGGTTTTTGAACCAAATCATGAATCCCTACTTCATATTTATATTTCGCCTGCTCTAAAAATTTATCGAGCTGAATGCCTGCACCAGGTTCGATCTTTTCAAGCATAGCTTTGAATTCATCCAGATTTGCAGGGATATTCAGTGTATCCTCTTCCCCATAAATAACAGCATAGGAAGGATCCAGACGAATTAGATCATAATAATCTGAAACCTTTTTATCAAAGTGGGAGAAATAGGTATCAAAAACATCCGGCATCCAATACCAGCTGGGACCCATATCAAAAACAAACCCCTGATGTTCGAACTTACGAGCTCTTCCACCTGGGGATTCATTTTTTTCTAGAAGGGTGACTGAACAACTATTTGCTGCGAGATGTGTGGCTGCGGATAATCCGGCAAAGCCAGAACCGATAACCACGACATGTTTTTTACTCATTTATTAATTATTATGCTTGTAAACCATTAGGTCTTCTTTCAAAAACTTACGAGCAATATGAATTCTATTTTTAACAGTTCCAATAGGAATCTGAAGCTTGTCTGCAATCTCATGATATTTGAAACCTCTGAAATGCATCATGAAAGGAGTCTTGTATACATCATCCAGGTTATCGATAGCTTCATTGATATCATCCATAGTGAAATTACCAAAGACACCATTCTCTACCAATGACCCACTTGAGTTGATATAGTGAAGGTTATCTGTAGTATCTACGAATGTTCCTCTTCTCACCATACGCTGATAGTTAGTGATAAAGGTATTTTTCATAATGGTGTAAAGCCAAGCTTTAAGGTTAGTACCTTCAGTAAACTTGTCTTTATTTGTGAAGGCTTTCACCATAGTATCTTGTAATAGATCATTGGCGTCATCCATATCACGAGTCAACTTCAACGCAAAAGGTTTCAGTGTACTGGATAACTGGTTTAATGAGTAGCTAAATTCTAGAGTCGTCATGGCTTTTGGTTTTTGTTTAATCAAATGTAGCAAGGCTTAAACAAAATCCAAATGTTTTGTTGAATTATTTTTCATTTTTATTAAACAAAAAATACAAAACAGCCTATTTGCTCCATAAACGGCAACAACAACAATCTGGAAGGCAAAAAAAAAGCACTTTTCGAAAAGTGCTTTTGTTTAAGATAGTCTCAATAAGTATAAACTATTTCTCCAGAGGTACTGCTTCCAGCTCTTCCAGGAAATCTTTAATATCCTTAATGTAGTTTAATTGTCTGACGTTGGCAGGAAACTTTAAGTCCTGACCAATCACCTGATATCCTGTCACCAAGATTTCTGCATTTGCAAATCGCTTTGACAAGCCATTAAGGTATTCTTCTACATACTCAACAGCTGGAGAGGTGGTAATCACAGTCATCATGAATTCAGGACGATGAATATCATACACTTGGCTGAGATCCTCATTTGGTGTGTTTTGACCAAGATAGATCACTTTATGACCTTTATTTTTAATCAAAAATGTCGCAAATAAGATCGAAATCTCATGAAGCTCCCCTTCTGGAAGAAACAGCAAAAACTTTTTACCATTTGCTGCCAGCACCTGTCCGTCTATTGCGACGATTAATTTTTGTCTTACCAGATTGGAGATAAAGTGCTCTTGTGCAGGATTTATAGCACCAGTTTGCCAAAGCACTCCTATTTTTGACATGAACGGATAAATAATATTCATCATGGTCTGCTCGAAACCAAGCTTGATGATATTAGAAGACAGGATTTTTTCAAATCGCTCTTCATCCATTTCTATCATACAGATGGTCAAAGCATGAATCTGATCATCATGAGTCAGAGAGCGTTCGGTAAGTTTCATCACTTCCTCTCGCATCTCGGGTCTATCCATGGATGCGATTTTGCTAATCTTAAAACCGTTGTCATTTAACAAGGCCACGTTTAAGATCAATTTCAAATCATCATCATCGTAAAAACGAATATTTGTATCAGTCCTTTTTGGACTTAACAAATTGTATCGTTGTTCCCAGATTCTAAGCGTATGTGCTTTGATACCCGACAATTGCTCCAGATCTTTTATAGAATATGTGCTCACTAGTCTTTTTCTTTAAAATATTCCTTGGGTACTACAAATAAGCCAAATGACACAGCATCATCTTTTTCATTGGTACGATGATGAGCCTGATGAGCTCTAAAGATTCCTTTTAAGAACCCATTTTTCGGCTTTTGAAACCATTTCATCCTGCGATGAATCAACACATCATGAAGAAAGAAATACAGCATACCGTACAAACTGATGCCTATTCCCATCCAAAAGCGATAGTCAAGCTCGGCCACTCCTTTTATAATCAATATCACTGCTATACTTCCAAACAGTAATGAAAACAAGTCATTCAATTCGAAGAAGTACTTCGAAGGTTGATGATGTGTCTTATGAATCGACCAAAGTGGCCCATGCATGATATACTTGTGGATTGCCCATCCAAATACTTCCATCAGGGCAAAACCTAATGCGATAAATCCTATTGCTTCGATCATCTGCTATACAACCTCTTGCGAGTGATTTTTGTTATAATCCTTCTTTCCTTATGTTTTGTTTATCAATCACTAAACCAAACTATATCGTTAAAGTGAAATTTAAAGCCGCAAAAAACAAGATCATACATAGGAGTAAAATGTTGGCTAGTTCATTCCCTTTTTGAAATTTAGCTTTCCTAAAAATCAGGTGAATCAAAAATGCAACCCCAAACCATCCTGCATAATTACTCAATGGAATAATCTCAAACTTCCAATACCACATGTCCAGAGCTACAGCCACCGGCTCCATGATATAATCGATGGCCGTCATTGCAGTAGCGCCCAATAAAGCCGCGTAGTAATCATTCGGTACTTTATGAAAAATCGTACCGGTCAGATAGACTAAAATAAACCAGTTTACTCCGATGATAATCGGGACTTCCCAAAGCTGTGGTCCCAAAGTAGGCCCATAGACATAGTCCCCATAGAGATATCCTGTATGAATCCCAATCAGCTCCGAACCGAAACCAATCCAAAAAGCTGCTGCTGCAAAAATCGGAAACACATCTGACCAGCCTCTGTGAAAAGCCAAAATCAAAAACAATGAAGTCAGTAACTGCAAGGGCGTCAGTCGAAGAAAAAGGTCACGATATTCAGGTATACTCAAGCCGATAATCCCAACTACATGAAGGGCGATTACCACTATTTTGGCAATCAGAAGCTTCGTGTTTCGTTCAGGAATTTCTTCTGTCAGTACTTTATGCATAGGTATTTGGAGAATACGCGGCGGGAAATTGAAGATTTCAGTTTGGGATTCCTAACTTTGCCTCGCTACAATTGTTGGCAAAAAAAGTAAATTTCAATCAAAATCCATGGGTATGATTCTCTATAATATCACCTTTACTGTTGCCACTGACATCGAAGATGACTTTGTCACTTGGATGAAAGCAGATCATATCCCGGCTATTTTCGCCACAGGAATGTTTTTCGATCATAAGTTTTATCGTTTGATGAACAGTACAGCCGATGGTTTTACGAATTATAGTATTCAATTTTTTGCAGAATCTACCGCCAAACTGATCGAATACGAAAATCGCTTTGCCAATGCGCTTCGCTACGAAACCCAAGCTCGATACGGAGAAAAAGCATTAGCCTTTCGAAGTCTTTTGGAAGCTGTAGTTTAATTTAAAATTATTTAACAGTACGAATCCTACGTTTTTGTAGAAATCATTTAGTTTAGGGAGCTAAATGAACGATCTATGAAAAACCAAGGCCTTTTCCCATTACTACCATTTTTTTTGAGTTGTCTATTCTCCTGCGGAGAAAGCGATACTGCTGAAAATAGCGGCTCCCAAAATATTCTGGAAAACTTCAGTTTTACTACCGATACGCTGGTCGTAAATCCTGGTGAGGAAATCATCAATCTTTCACAGGGTGTGCGCAGCGGTTCCTTAGATAAATCCAAAACCTATTTTTATCTATTTGATGAGGTGACTGGTCAGATGAATAAAATTAATCTGGATAAGTTGATTCTTGAAGAACAGCTTCCCTTCGAAAAGGAGGGACCAAACGGCATTGGTGCAAATTATATCTCGACTTCACGCTATCTTCCAGGAGAGGAATTCCTGTTTTCCAACTTCCAAAGCACTGGTATTTTTAATAAAAAAGGGGAAAAAGTACTGGATCTGACACTGAAGCCTGGAGATATTCAGGTAGAAGGTTTGAGTGAAAATGCGCAATATAATTTGACGAATCAAATTCAGTTTTCTCCAGATAAGAAATGGATGTATTCTCTTCCCGGAGATTTTATGGAGGGGACTAATCAGCTGGCAAAAATCAACTTAGAAAGCAAAAGCGGTAATGTCATTCCCATCCCCGCTCTTGACAAGGTCGGTGAATATCACATCCTACTCCAATCGGATGAAATGATGTCTGTTTACGTGGAGGAGCTCTTTTTACAGCAAATAGGAGAAGCTTTCTTTCAGGAGGCACAACCAATTCCATCTACCGCTTTGAGGCAGGTCAGGATTCTTTGCAGCTTTTTGAGTTTGACTTTTCTCTAGTTCCAAATGAAAAGGAAATCCCGATAAACAATAAAGTTTCATCTCAGGATCAATTCCAGGCAGAAATGGAAAAAGCCCGTGGCCAGATTGGCTTTGATAAGCTGCTTTTCGATGAGGAAACCAACCATTTTTACCGCTTTGGGAGAATTTACCTACCAAGGGAGGACAAAGAAGCTCCATTAAAAGCCCAGGTTTTTCTTTTTGCTTTTGATGAAAATCTTAACCTGATCGGAGAGACCGAAATCCCAGACTTGGATAAAGTGCCATCCAGTGCCTTCTTCAAAGACGGCAAGCTCTGGTCCTATGTCAATGTGGAGGATGAGTTGGGATTTGCGGTATTCACTTTTGATTTTTAGAAACTATGAGAAAACTAATCCCTATTCTATTCGTGATTGCTTTAGCCTCTTGCGGAAAAAAAGGCAATTCCGAAGAAGTTAAATCAGAAAATATCTTAGAGAATTTGACTTACTCGGTAGATACCGTGGTCGTAGATTCAGGAGACGAGTTCATAAACCTAAAATTAGGGAGTCTCTTTTCTTTTTTAAGTCCAGATCACCGCCTTTTTTACAAATATGATATTTCCAGCATGCAACTTAAAGAAGTTGATTTGGATCAGTTAGCACTCACTGGCAGCTATTCCTTTGAAAGGGAAGGCCCTAATGGTGTTGAAGTGTACGGGAGAACAATAGCTCCATTAAGCAATGGTGATTTTATTTTTAGTGGCCAGCAAAGGATAGGTAGGTTTTCGAAGGCTGGTGAGCTAATTCCTCCCTTTGACTATAAGTTGAATGACTTGATTGACGAAAGCCAATCCCAAGGAGATAACTTAATTCAGTTTACCTATACCGAGAAAAATAATATGGGATACTTCTTGGAGACTCATTCTTCCGAACCGGTGTTCAATCTTATTTTTATCAACTTGGATGAAAAAAGCTCAAAAGTGATCGACTTACCAGAAATGGACAGAACTAACGAGTATAGAATTGTCTTAGAGAAGGATGGATTTAGAATAAATTGGGCGCAGGTGTTGACTGTTCAAGCTATTGATTCCAAAATCTATATTACTACACCCGTACATGATGGCATTTACCGCTTCGAACCTGTTGGAAACAGGCTAGATTACTTTTCATTTCCACTTACGCTGACAGCTAAAGAAAAGACCAAAGAAATCAAAAACGAGGTCAGTTCTGAAGGTGCGATGAATGAACAAATAGAGATAATGAACTCTGAAGTTAGGTTTTACGAACTGCTTTGGGATGAGGAATCGAATCGGTTTTATCGCTTCAGCTCTATCGCAATCCCGAGTAATTCTTCTGAGCTCAGTACAAAAAATGAAGTGTATTTCTCTGCTTTTGATTCAGAACTAAACCTGATCGGCGAGACCCAACTGGAAGAAATAACTAAAATTCCCGAAAATCCCTTCTTCAAAGATGGCAAGCTCTGGTCCTATGTCAATGTGGAGGATGAGTTGGGATTTGCGGTATTCACTTTTGATTTTTAACGCCGATGAGATTCCTCCTTGTTTTACTTTTGGCGCTTACAATTTTCTCTTGTTCTGAAAAGGAGGAGGAGATCACTAATTCTAATATCCTGGAGAATCTTTCTCTATCTATCGATACGCTTATGGTAGATTCAAAAGGAGAACTCTTTAATCTGAGAAGGGGATATAGTGGTCATTTGGTTTCAGATGATCGAGAGTTTGTATTGCTGTATAATCCCGATCTAAGTCAGGTGCAGCAAATCAGTTTAGAAACCTTGTCTTGGGAAAAATCTTATGATTTTGAAGTCGAAGGCCCGAATGGAATTAGCGATGTTGTATTTTCAGTTAAACCTCTGGAAAACCAACAACTCTTAATTACCTTTTACCAAAAACTGGGGATTTTCGATACCTCAGGAACAAAAATTAAAGACCTCTCCATTCCCTCACTTCCAATAGCTTCGGACTTAGACGAATTAGATAATGGAGTTATCTTATCTAAGAATCAAAAAAATCTCTTTTCTCTACCTGGGACACGATTTGTAGGAACTCGATCCTTGGCGAAAATCAATTTAGTAGAATCCAAATTAATTACATTTCCAATTTCTGAGTTGGACTGGGTCTTAGATCTGAAGGTAGTGTATATGGGTGGCTATTCGTATCAGGAGTACATCTACCTGAAAGATCTGAATGATCAAATCATGATTTCTAGTCCCTCAACCAGTTCATTCTACATTTTTGACCCACAATCCGATTCCTTAACCTACCATTCCTTTGTTCATCGGTTGAGTCCGGTCAATAATGACCAACAACTTCAGACGAAGGTAGAGTCTATGGAAGCATATGAGGAGGAGATGAAAAAGTTTAACATGGCAGTCAATTTTAGTGGACTTATTTGGGACGAAACTAGCCAACATTATTTTCGGTTTTCCGGAAAACCGCTCGCCATAGAGGGTTCATTTGGTATAAAAGCAAGTCAAGTATTTATGTATGCTTACGATCAAGAGTTTAATTTGATAGGAGAGAAGGAATTGACCGAAATCTCCCAAGTGCCAGAATATCCCTTCTTCAAAGACGGCAAGCTCTGGTCTTATGTCAATGTCGAAGATGAGTTGGGATTCGCTGTTTTCACTTTGGATTTTTAGAAACTATGAGAAAACTACTACCCATTCTCTTTCTAATTGCTTTTGCCTCCTGCGGGGAAAAAGGTGTTTCTGAAAAAGGGTATTTCGACCGTAAGATTAAAAGTCTGAGCTATACTGTGGATACTGTTTTGGTCGATCCGGGAGATAGTATTCTTTTTGCCAACAGACTAGCGATCTCTTTGGATAAAAAAACCCTTTTTAACTTTAACTCAAGAAAGGCTGAACTAGATATCATAGACCTAGATCAGCTAGTTATCCGCGATCGGATTTCGTTTGAAAAAGAAGGGCCTCTGGGCATAGGTAAATATGCGTCAAGCATCCAAGAAACAAATTCGGGAGAGCTATTTATTTTCGGTTTCTCGGATCTTCGAAAACTAAATAAGCAAAAAGATTCATTGACTATTTTCCAGTTTGCTACAGCGGAGTTTGGAGGGGATGGTTTGGAAGAAATCGAGGAACTCAAGTTTAGTTTTTTGGTATCAGAGGACGGGAGCAAGTATTTTGCACCTTACGGGGAACAAGGTTTTCAAAAGGCAAATACCGGGATTGTAATCGTGGAGTTAGCCACTATGGATCTGAAAAAAGTGCCTTTAGATCTATTTGAGAGGAGTAACCAATATGTTCGCAGATTTATTGAAGATGGTAAACTTCAATCTCAAAGCAATGAAATGATTGATATTTACCCCCTTAAAAATAAACTGATTATCTCCTCCCACAATTTTAATGAAGCATACCTATATGAGCTGGGTACTGGATTGCTGACGCATAAAGTCTTCCAATCTGAACTGACTTCAAATGCAAAAAAAGTAAGTGAAAAGAATACTGGAAATACCTTTGAAGAAATGCTTGAAATTGCCTCCGAAGCCGAAAAGGAGGTGGATTTTGGGACTTTTTTATACGACGACAAAAGCGATAGAGTAGTTAGATTTACTAGAGATTTAGACCACATGATAGGTGATTCGGTCACCTACAAAAATGTCCTTACGATCTTTGACACAGACCTAAATCAACTCTATGAACAGGAAGTAGATTTTAAAAGACCAGGCTTCTCCTTCTTCAAAGACGGCAAGCTCTGGTCTTATGTCAATGTTGAAGATGAGCTCGGCTTTGCAGTATTCACTTTTGATTTTTAGAAACTATGAGAAAACTACTACCCATTCTCTTTCTAATTGCTTTTGCCTCCTGCGGGGAAAAAGGGGTTTCTGAAAAATATAAATCCGACAATATTCTGGAGAAGCTAACCTATTCGGTGGATACCGTGGTGGTGGATTCAGGCGAAGAGCTACTTGTCCTTGGAAATGAATACATCGGCAATTGGAGCCTTTCATCAGATCTAAGCAGGATCTTTACCTTTTCCGAAAAAGGGAATGCCATTCAAGAAGTTGACTTGGACAATTTAAGTGTAATCGGTCAATACACCTTTGAGAAAGAAGGTCCAGACGGGACTGGTGATAGAGTAATGGGAATTCAAGAGCTGGATAATCACCAATTCGCTTTTTCAACCTATTTCGCTACCTATGTTTTTGACAGGTCGGGAAAGAAGATCAAGGAGTATAAGCTTACATCCAAAGAGATCGAAGGGATTGACTTGGAAGATGATTTCGTGCTTAATAACAATGCAAAAATCTATGGGGTTGGAAAAAATCTGTATGCAATCCAACAATCTTCCATAGAATCACAACTAATCAAGGTGGATCTCAATGAAATGAAAGCCGATACGCTTTCTTTAGCTAAGCTGAGTAAAACCAGGAATTTTGCCACCATGTTTCTGAAACCCGGAGCCATGCGTTTTTATAGTCTATCGATTCAGATGCAATTCCTCCGGGACCAAGTCTTGCTCTTCAGCCCAGTCACCAACACGATTTATGTATTTAATCCTAATACTAATCTCATCGAAGAAAAAAGCTTTGCCCATAAGCTGGTTCCTCTGGAAAAAGAATGGGGTGATTATCCAAGGGAAGCAAATTCTCTGGAGGAATTCAATGCGATTATGGCTGCAGTAAATGCCCAAATACATTTTGGAAGATTTTTCTGGGACGATACACGAAAACTTTACTTCCGGCTTAGTCAAAAAGGAAAAGAAATAGCGAGTCCTGATCAAAAGATGAACCATGAGACATTCATCCATGCCTACGATGAGAATTTGCATTTGGTGGGCGAGGCTAAATTAGATGAACTACAAGAAAAGCTATACGATCAATTCTTCAAAGACGGCAAACTCTGGTCTTATGTCAATGTGGAAGATGAGTTGGGTTTTGCGGTTTTCACTTTTGATTTTTAGAAACTATGAGAAAGCAACTGGCCATTTTCGTTCTCGCCATTCTTGTTTCCTGCGGAGGAAAGCAAGTGAATGAAAAAGTTGACAAGAAGACCTTCACTTTTTCAGCTGAGATTGATACAGTAAAAATTGATTTCAAGGATCGATTCTACTTTATGGAGATTTACTTGGGAACGGCCGCAGTCTCTCCAGATAAAAAGACGCTTTATAATCTAAATGATTTCGCCCCAAACTTGGAGATTATTGACTTGGATCAACAAGAAATGAGCAGTATTGAGCCTATGGATAAAGAAGGTCCTCTAGGTATTGGTCCAGTCACCTTTTCGATTGCTATTACTCCATCGGATGAATTGGTGCTAAAAGGCATGGATGAGGTAAGGATTTTCGACAAATCAAGAACCCAGCTAAAAATCATAAAAATAAGTTCAAAGCATTTGGAAGGAGAGGTTCTTGAGGTTGGCGAACGTTACGGATTCGATGGAATTTTTACTGAAAAAGCCGACTATTTCTTTACAATTTATCAAAATGAAGCTGGGATGTCACAAGGTGAATTGAAAGGACTGACTATAATTGATTTGAATACTTCGACCATCCGAAAGATTCCGATTCCAGAACTCGATCGAATCAAAGACTTCTACCTCCAAGATCAATATGGCAATTTTCGGGGTGATGATGTGCTGCTCACTTCCTTTCAAAACAAGGTAATTGTCTCTACAAGTGCCATCAACGAAGCTTTTGTTTACGATTCAGCTTTGGATACCTTGATTCAGAAAAAGTTTCATTCTAAGCTGACAGCGGATACCAAGCGAGGTGACTATCCAAGAAATTTCAGCTATGAATCAAATTGGCGTGCCGTTTTTGCCGAGCGCTCCAAGGAAGTGGAGTTTGGCAAATTCATTTATGACGAGGAAAATGATAAGTTTTGGAGATTCAGCTACGAATTGGATCGAATGATCGGAGATTCTATCGTGCGAAAGACGGTATTGACTGTTTTCGATTCGAAGCTAAATCAACTTCATGAAGAAAAGGTACCCTTTGATTATTCCTATTATCAGTCCTTTTTCAAGGATGGCATGTTGTATTCCTATATCAACTTGGAAGACGAAATGGCTTTTATAAGGGTCAAGCCAATCTATTAAGAATTATGTCAACCTTGAAAAATCTAAGCCCACTTCTATTCATTATCCTTCTTCTTTCTTGCGGGGAAAAAGGCAATTCTGGATCCACCGAACCGAAAAACATCCTGGAAAACCTCACTTTTTCTGTAGATACTGTGGTGGTTGATTCTGGCGACGACTTTTTTGTAATTCCCTATGGTCTTGGAAGAATTGGGTTCACTCAAAACAAGAAGAACTTATGGTTTTTTGAAAATGACCCTTTGAAACTCGTCCAAGTGGATTTGAATGAACTGAAATTGCTCAGCAAAACAGAATTTCAGAAAGAAGGGCCTAACGGCATTGGCCCTTACATTTCAGATTTTCAAGTTGGCCCAACTAATGAACTGGCAATCCAGAGCTATGTCAGTTATGCCAAATTCAATACTTCAGGAGAACTAACCGAAAATCTAAAAATAGTCCCAGAAGGAATTGATTCTGAACTGGCGAATGATTACCAAAAACTCTATCAGCGAGCGTTTTATGATTTTGAAAAAAATCGAATTTACACCCAGCCATACCGAGATGGAGATGGAGACAAGCAGCTTTTTATCATCGATCCTCAAAGCAAAAAAGCCAGCTCATATCCGATTCCGAAGATGAGATCTGTAGGCGATTTTAGCCGAACCCACGTAGAAGAATCAGACGGCAATGGCATGATATACTTTTTTGCTGCGTTTGACTATATCGAAAAAGAAAACGAGCAATTGTTGATCTCTGCAGCTCCTATGAGCGGTTTTTACCGATTGGATCCGAAAACAGATAGTCTTGAATATATTGCTATTCAGCACAAGACTGTACCAAATGACTGGAATATCAGCCTGATGGAGGCTTATAGTGATGCTTCTGCATTTGAGGAAGACGAGCGAAAAGTGAACGAGCAGCTGAATTACATGGCAATCAAATGGGATGATACTAGGAAGCTGTATTTGAGGATGGGGAAAAAGACCTACTTGGCTGAAAACCGTGCAGATCCCTCCACTTATGAAGTTTATCTCTTTGCTTACGATACCGACTTTAATGTAGTCGGGGAAACCAAGATCGAAGGGCTGAAGGAACCGCCCTCTACGTACTTTTGGAAAAACGGCAAGCTCTGGTCTTATGTCAATGTGGAAGATGAGTTGAGATTCGCAGTATTCACTTTAAATTTTTAAATAATCGTGAAATCGAGCCTGACTAAAAAGTCACACACTGGTATGATTATCAGCTTTGCGAGATTCCAAATGACCTATAAAAATCAAATTAAAAACAGATGAAAAAATTATTACCAATTCTACTACTTTCTATTCTTGCTTCTTGCGGGGGGAAAGGCAATTCTGAAAAGGCAGGATCTAAAAATATCCTTGAAGATCTGACCTACTCCGTAGACACCCTAATCCTAGATGTGGGCGATGAAATCTTTAATCCTGGCTCGTATTACGGTAGAGATTTAAGTGAAGACCTTGCTAGGTTATATTTTTTTTATGACCCTGAAAAAGAAATCCATGAATATGACTTGGCTAATTTAAAACTCGTCAAAATCCATCCATTTGAAAGTGACGGTCCTAATGCAATTCCATCTTATATCAATTACTTTCAAGCACTGCCAAAACAAGAGTTTTTTATGGCAGATTTCGCCAAGGCTGGGATTTACTCTCTGGAAGGAAAGCAAATTCGAAATCTTAGAATTCAACTGGAAAACATAACCGGATTTGATCCCGAAGCCACTTTTTCCCTCTCAAACAACATCCATCTCAGTCCCGACAAAAAGAAAATCATCAGTCTTCCCAAAAACTTCGAAGGTCCTGTGGAAGGTTTGGCTGTGATCGATAGCGAAACGATGAACGGAACACTCAAGGAAATTTCCGAGCTCGAGCTAACCGATAAATACAACGTCACATTCAAGCAGGGTAATGGAATGACTCGATCAGGTGACTTCCAAACCTTGCAACTTGTCAACAACCTGTTTTTCATCCACAGTGGAGCTACCTCCGATATCTATACCTACGATTGGCAGACAGATTCCCTTCGACATCATAGCTTTCCTCATCAATTGGTAGCCAAGTCTAAGACCGGGGATTTCCCTACAGAAGTGGACTCTCATGAGCGTAGAATAGAGGTAATGAATGAAATGAGAAAGCAAATCACCTTTGAAGACTTCTACTGGGATGAAACCAGAAATCTATATTTCCGGCTGGGGAGTATGGGTACTGAAAAGGATACCAAAGTATTTCTATTTGCTTATGATGAACAGCTCAATTTGGTAGGAGAGACGAGATTAAAGGGAATGGAAAGCATGATTTATAGAACCTTTCTTCGAAATGGGAAACTCTACAGTTATTATGTGGTAGAGGAGAATCCAGCCTTAGTTCAATTCACTTTTGATTTCTAATCAATTATGAAAAAACCACTCTATTTGGCCGTTTTAGTAGGATTTTTCGCTTGTAGCGAAAAGGATGTGGCTTCGGATTCTGATAGGAGCGTAGACTTCAGCTATAGCCTCGACACCGTGATAGTAGATGCTGGAGATGAGTTTATATATCTTAATTGGGATTTGACAGCTTCAGCAACCTCTCCAGACGGTAGCTATCTTTATAATTGGGATCAGGGAAAAAATTCTGTCCAATTTATCAATCTCGAAAATCTGATGTTGGAAAAAATACTGCCTTTAGAAGTGGAGGGCCCCAATGGAATAGGAACTGATCGAGTTTATCATATTTATACATCTGAAGACAATAAACTCGTCCTAACTGATACCTACACCGTTGCGGTGATAGATTTTGATGGTAAAAAGTCTTTAGGTTTTCAGTATGTTAATTCTGGTTTCAAAGGAGATAAGTTGCCAGAAACAATGCGAATTACTTATCAGGAATTTATTTCCAACGACGGAAAATTCCTAATTGCCACATACGGGGATCTACAAATGAATGAGCCTCCATCGGGTATTGCATTATTTGATTTAGAAAAGAAAGAATTGAGTTTAAAATCCATTCCCACTTTTTACGAACAAGAACCTTATTTATTCAAGTATTATTTTGATGGAAATTTGGCAGGAATGAATGAGGCTGATATTCATCTAATGATGAAAAATGATTCAGTGATCTTTTCAAGCAGTGTTTTCAACAAAGTGTATTTCTATCAATTTGCAACAGATTCCACTACGTCTCTAGATTTCCAAAGTAAATACACCAGTACTAGAGCTCCTGGTAATTATCCTAAACAAACTAATACCTATCCAGAATTTATGGATATTGCGAAAGTATTCGAACAAGAAGTCAGCTACGGCCGCCTATTTTTTGATGATCAAAATAAAGTCTATTGGCGATTTGCGAAGGAAATGGATAGCATGAAAGGCGATACCATCCAGTATAAAACTGTGCTAACGGCTTTCGATCCTCAGTTTAATCAGCTCCACGAAGAGTTGCTTCCTTCCGATTTTGATCTACCAGATACCTATTTCGCCCGAGAAGGAATGATTTATACCTTTTTGAATATCAACGACGAACTCGCCTTTGTGCGGATTAAACCAACTTTTACTTATGAATAAGCTATTTAAAAACTCGCTGATTGTCTTCAGCCTTTTTTCGATTCATTCATGTGGCGAGAATTCTTCCAATACGGAATCATCTGCAAATCTGGAATTGACCTACGAAATCGACACCGTCATGGTGGACCCTGGAGAAGGCTTTATTTATTTGAAGCGCGCCCTGTCTGCATCTACACTTTCGCAGGATCAAAAAACCCTCTTCAATTTTAATTTTGACGCAGTGGAACTAGAGGTCATCGATCTGGAAAAACTTCAGCTAGTCGACCGAATCCCAATGGATGCCGAAGGGCCACTAGGCGTGGGAATGCCTTCCAGTCTCGTGATTACAGAGGACGGAAATTTCCACTTTCCAAACTTTTATGATCTGCGCACATTCACGCCCCAGCTAGATAGCATGACGATGTTTCACCTTACTAGACAGAAGTTTGAGCAGCTGGATCCCGAAGAATCCCTCAAGCCGGAGTACCTCGTCTCTAAAGATGGGAAAATGCTCTTTGTGACCTATGGGCCGGAAGATTGGGAGCAGTCCAATCGTGGTTTGGCAGTGCTTTCCCTTCAGGAAAAATCGTTAAAAAAAATACCATTGGAAATCTTCTCTCGTCTGGAAGTTTTTCTGACCTCTTTGTACCAAGATGGCAACTTACAAATGCGAACGATAGAGCCAGTCTATTTTCATCAGCGAGATGAGAGACTTCTTATCTCTTCATCCAGTTTTAATGATGCTTACATCTTAGATCTCAAATCCGATTCTGTCTCGCATGTAGTTTATCAATCTGCTTTTACCCAAAACAGTAAGAAAGTTCCTGAAAAAACCACTTTCGAATCCCCAGAGGAAATGAGAGCGAACTTCCGAGCTATGAATGAAAGCGTAAATTTCAGTCCCTTTTATTTTGATGAGAAAAGCAGGCGATTTTTTCGCTTTTCAAGAGACTTGGATCGGATGATCGGGGACTCCGCCACCTTTAAAAAAGTGGTCACGATCTTTGATGAGGACCTAAATCAGCTCCATGAAGCTCCTTTCCCATTGGACATCTTTGGCTTTAAATTCTTTAAAGATGGCAAGCTTTGGTCTTTCGTGAATTTGGACGATGAGCTGGGCTTCGAAATATTTACCTTAGAGTTGAACTAGCCCTATCATGAAAAAACTACTCTATTTAACCGTTTTAGCAGGATTTTTTGCTTGTAGCGAAAAGGATGCTGCCTCAGATTCCGACAGGAGTATAGCTTTTAGCTATAGCCTCGACACTGTCATGGTAGATTCCGGAGATGAGTTTATCTACTTGAATTGGAACTTGTACACTTCAGATCTTTCGGCGGACCAGAAATACCTGTACAATTTCAAAACCGGTGGAAATCCAACGGGGCTTGAAGTTATTGACCTGGAAAAGCTAAAATTGGAAAGGGTGATACCGATGAGTTTGGATGGCCCGAATAGCATTAGATCTCCTTATATATCCAATGTCTATCTGCTTCCGGATGGGACATTTTACCTTTCTGACAACTACGAAGTGTATTATTTTGATCAGGAAGGAAATAAGCTTTCTTCTTTCAACTATGTAAAACAGGAATTTGAGGGAGAGCGATTGCCTGAAACACAACGAATAAAATTCAATGAGGTCTTATCCAAAGACGGAAAAACACTTGTAGCGCTCTATGGAGGACAAAAAATGGGAGATGCTATTGACGGACTGGCAACATTTGATCTGGATAATAAGCGTGTAAGCTATACCCCTCTGGATTTATTTCAAGAAGTGGAAAAGTATCAATCCATTCTGTATTATGAAGGAGTGCAGCCGATGTCTATGGCTCTGGCCAATATTTTTCTTGAGTTGAAAAATGATACCTTGCTCTATTCCAATTCCGCTCAAAACAAAGTTTTCTTCTATCACCTCAAAACAGATTCACTTACATCAAAAGAATTTTCAAGCAAATACACCACTAACGAAGCCCCTGGAAACTATCAAAAACGTACAGATTCAGAGGAGGAGTTTAGAGAAATCATGCAGGCGAAAGATCAAGAAGTCAGCTACGGCCGCCTATTTTTTGATGATCAAAATAAAGTCTATTGGCGATTTGCGAAGGAAATGGATCAAATGAAAGGCGATACCATTCAGTATAAAACTGTGCTAACGGCTTTCGATCCTCAGTTTAATCAGCTCCACGAGGAATTGCTTCCTTCCGATTTCGATCTACCAGATACCTATTTCGCCCGAGAAGGGATGATTTATACCTTTTTGAATTTGAATGACGAACTCGCTTTTGTGAGGATTAAACCAACTATTACTTATGAATAAGCTATTTAAAAACTCGCTGATCATCTTCAGCCTTTTTTCAATTCTTTCTTGCGGAGAGAAATCTTCCGATACGGAATCATCGGCAAATCTGGAAATCACCTATGAAATCGACACCGTGATGGTGGATGCCGGCGATCATTTCTTTTTTGTACAATTTGGACTAAGTATGTCGGATGTGGATAAGGCTAGGAAGCTATTTTACAACTTCAATAGTCAGGAGATGACCATGGAAATCATCGACTTGGAAAATCTGAACCTGAAAGAGCTGATACAATATGAAAAAGAAGGCCCTAACGGTATTGGAGGAGGTTTTATCATGAGAATTAAGGTACTCCCTGACGAAAGTGTTCTTTTTTATGATTTTGCAGGGATCCATCATGTCGCTTCTAATGGAGATAAAATTGCTACTTATAAAATCGAAGAAATGGATTGGGAAGGAGATGAGCTTTCCGAAAAACAGCTTATCAACATCTCAAGTCTTGATACTAAGGATGGGAATTATTTTTATGGACAATACGGCACTCAGGGTATCGAAAGCAAAATAGCAGGTCTGGTTCAAATCGATCTTTCAAAAAACACTTTGAAGCTTTTCCCTTCCGATTTTCTGGATTTTAGCAATGCATACGACATTAGTTTTGATATGGGAGGAGGGAGATCAGCTAAAATCCCCGAACAGAATCTGGTAAGACTCGTCAACGATGAAGTAGTAATCATCACTTCAGCAAAAAATTCACTCTGGCGATGGGATTTGGAAGGCGATAGCTTGATTAATCATTCGTATCAAAGCCAGTTAACCTCAAACAGTAAGAAAGGGAATTTCCCGATGACAGCTGGCTCGAATGATGAATTTAGAGCTGCGATAAAAGAAAAAAGTAAGGAGGTAAATTTTGGGACACTGACTGAAGACTCTGAGCAGAATGTGCTCTGGCGATACCATAAAGAAATGGATCGCTTGACTGCTGGCGATACGATTATTTTCAAAAGTGTCCTGACAGCCTTCGATACTGATTTTAGGCAACTGGCAGAAAGTAAAATGCCTGAAAAATTCAAATTGTCTGATCCTATATTTTACCTGGATGGTATGCTCTGGCAGTTTTTGAATATTGATGATGAGGTGGCATTTGTGCGGGTGAAACCGACTTTGAAATGAGAAGATTACCTTTTTTCTGTTTTCTCCTCTTTCTACTGGGATGTAATGATCCCAGTAGCACTTTAGAAAATATAGCAAAAGTTCCTTCCAATGCATTTGAACTGACCTACTCGATCGATACGGTAATGATCGATGCAGGTGAGGATTTTGTTTATTTAAATAGTCAACTGCAGATTTCAGACATTTCTTTAGACAAAAAATTCCTATATAATTTCAATCCGGTGAATTATGAAATTGAGGTAATCGACCTAGACCAAAAGATGTTGGTCAAGAAAATTGCCTTAGAAAAAGAGGGACCGAATTCAATACCTAATAGCTACTTCTACCGGTTGCAACTTGCGGATGAGGCCCAAGAGTTCCTTTTCCATACCACAAGCCATATCTATAGGACAGACTTGGAAGGAAATCTAATTTCGAGCTACCGCTTTATGAATGACTCAAAAAGCGACTTCCGATATCCTGAGGAAAACATTATTAACCTTCAAGGATACGATTCAGAGGATGGTAATTACTTTTATTCTTACTACTCCGATACGCTACCGGATCGGACCAGAAAAGGAATTGTCCGTTTCACTTTTGATCAAAAGAGTCTGGACTTTAGTCCTCAGGATTTCCTGCAATGGGCTAATGATTTTGATATTTTTTATTCAGAATCTGAATCAAGGAATAAAGGAGAGTATCCGGAAATGAGTGGTATATCGCTGTTTGGAGATAGCGTTGTTTTCAGTATTTCTTCTGTGAATAAGGTTTGGGTGTATAATTTTGAAACTGACCTTACCCAAGAATATTCTTTCGAAAGCCAATTGACCGAAAATAAAAAAGAGGGAAATTACCCCAAAAGGGTCAAGACGTTAGAAGAATTCAGAGAAGCTGCAAAACTTAAAGGAAAAGAGGTTCATTTTTTTTCTGTGAAATATGATTCGGAAAACAACAGGTATCTAAGGATCACGAAACAATTTGTCGGAACCTATTCAGATGAAAACCCAAATTTCATTTCAGTCTTAACAGTCTTTGATAAAAACTTAAATCCTCTTCTTGAGCAAAAGCTTAATGAACCAGGGTTTTTCCCATACGGGATTTCTTTTATCAAAGATGGAACCTATTACAGTTATTTGAATATTGACGACGAAATGGCATTTGTGAGATTAAAACCGACTTTGAAATGAGAAAAAGCCTTTTTTATCTGTCTTCTTTTTGGATTCTTTTTGCTTGCTCCCAAAAGGAAGCGAATGAAAATTTCACTGGAGATTTTTCATTTTCATATACGCTGGATACTGTAAATATTAATTCCCTTGGAACGTTCTTTTTTCTAAATAACGGTCTTTCAGGGTCTACACTTTCTGAAGACAGTCGCTACTTATACACCTATAATCGTCCTAAACTCCGATTGGATATCATTGATTTAGAAGAATTGATCCTCAAGGATACCCTGTCTTTTGATGTCGAAGGACCCAAAGGAGTAGGATCGCTAAGCGTGTCTCAGATCAATCTGACAGATTCCGGTAAGTTGTACTTTGCGACATTCGAAGGGATTAGAGAATTTGATGCTGAGGGAAACTTATTGAAAATACATAACTGGGATGTCAATGAAGCCATTTCCAGCCAACTAGGACAAGATCACATGATTAGTTTCCTAGGAGAATTTTCAAAAGATGGGAGTAATTTTTATGGAACCTATTCAACATTAGGTCGCGCGGCAAATACAATGGCGGATGGTTTGGCCATCATAAACATGGAGACCAACAAAATTAAAACGGTACAAATCCCAGCTCTGAAAGCCTTGAAAGAATATGAAATAAGTTTTGAAGTTGATGGATTATCCAGTACAGCGGGGGATCAATATTTTTTGTCTCTCTCAAACCAAAAATTGATCATTAGCCAAAGCTCTATAAATGGTGTATCCATTTATGATCTGAAGCAGGATTCACTGCTGGTATATTCTTATGAAACTGAACTTTTACCAGCCCGCAAGCCTGGAAATTTTCCAAGAAGGGCGAATAGTATGGAGGCCTTCGAGGAGGCCATGAACGAAAAGTCAAAAGAACCCTATTTTGGCAGTTTTTTATATAGTGAGAAAGATCAACTCTACTATCGAGTGAGTTTTACCAAAGCGATTAATGGATCAGGAGAACTAGTCTGGAATGGGATTCTTTCGGTTTTTGATGAGAATTTTAAACTTCTCCACGAAGAAGAAGGCCTAGGCAGATATTCGGGAAAAACCTTTATCAGGGACGGAAAGATTTATCGATTCATCAATTTAGAGGATGAAATGGCTTTTGAAATATTGACGCCGGTGATTTCGAGGTAATCCTTTTAATAAAAAACTAATGAACCAACTTAATAATCAGATCAAATTTCCAGCAAATAGGTTTTCGATGCCGATATGCCTAATTATTTTTCTGACCATTTTTTCAAGCTGCGCTGAAAAGAATTCTCAACAATCCAGTGATGAACTTTTGATTTCATACGCCATAGACACAGTTAGTGTGGACTCGAAAGGATATTTTTTCTATTTGTCTGAGGCCTTAGGGCGTTCTTTTTTATCAAAAGACGGTAAAACACTCTACAACCTGAATCAAAAAAAACCGATGTTGGAAGTAGTTGACCTTACAACGTTAGTCCTAAAAGATACCATTCCATTGGAACGTGAGGGCCCTTCAGGAATTGGGACTTATCCATTTTATGATGGTTTTCAGGTAATGGATAGTGGAGATATTTTCTTTTTCGCATGGGAAGAACTGGTGAAGCTCAATGCAGATAGAGATAAGGTTAAAAAATACCGATTTGATCAACTTAAACTAACTGAGGATACACTTCTACCCGATGAGGTGATTCGCTATGAGGGGCTTATTTCAGAGGACGGGCAATATCTATTTACCTTTTTTGGTAATAAATCTGACATCCATTCTCGCTTGGGATTGGTCAGGGTAGGTTTAGAGGACCTTACGATTAAGAAACTAGATCTACCCATTTTCGATGAGTTGCTTCCTTTTGAAATCAAATCCGAATCTTCAAATGGTTATCCCTTTACCTATGTAGAGCCTATTCACCTCACTCAGGCAGAAAATCAGCTTTTGGTTTCGTCTAGCCCTTTCAATGAGGCATACCGAATTGATCATGACTTTAATAGGTTTGAGCGGCTTACTTTTTCTTCAATGATCACTCCTGATCAAGTAGAAATCACTTATCCAACCCAGCACAGTTCAGAAGCCAAGCAAACCAATGCCATTTGGGATCGCTGGAAGCAAGTTTCTTTCTATGGATTAAATTGGGATACTCAAAGCCAGAAATTTTGGAGGATTACCGATCAAACATTCATGGAAAACGAAACCAATCCGAATAAGACTACGCTTACCTTTTTTGATTGGGAATTAAATCAATTGGGAGAAGTCAGTTTGCCAGAAGATTGGAAAATTAGGGGAGCTCCTTTTATGGCTCAAGGAATGTATTGGCAGTTTATCAATATCGACGACGAAATGGCATTTGTGAGATTAAAACCGACGATTACGGAAAAATAATTTCAACCTGATTCAGGCAGAAAAACATCCCATTTGGGCCTTGTCATCATGTGGAATCCTTTGAGCTTTCTCAATTGAGCTTTCTGATTTTTTTGGGAACCGAAATAGACCTTCAAGGTTAAAGAAAAACCTCAAAGGACTACCCAATTTTCAGCTTTCTAACTTTTGCTTTCAAATTTCCTATCCCAGTCTCGGCAAGCTCAGCTTATACTTCATCGAGATCAGACGAATACTGATCACCAGTGACATGGAGATTAGCAGGTTGTAATCCCTTGGAAGACCATAGTGATTCAGAACCAAGTAGAGAATCGCTCCAGCAAGGCAGGCTGAAGCATAGACTTCCTTCCGGAAAAGAATTGGGATTTCATTGGTCAAGGTATCTCTGATCACTCCGCCCATGACGGCCGAAAACATCCCCATAATCGCTGCAATCTCAGGTCGCACGCCTAGACTTAGCGCCTTCTCCACACCCAAAACGGTAAAAAACCCTATCCCAAGGGTGTCAAATAAAAAGAAGGTTTTCCGAAGGCGGCTCAAAAATTTAGGGAAAATAAATGCTGCTAAAACTCCGGCAAGAATTGCATATAAAAACCAAATATCTCCGATCCAAACCAGCGGATAGCTATCCAACAAAATATCCCGAAGTGTACCTCCACCGATGGCGGTAATAAAACCCGTGAATCCGGCTCCAAACAAATCATGCTCCCGCTCCCGAATGGCCAAAGCACCCGAGATCGCAAAGACGAAGGTTCCGGTCAATTCAAGTGCGTATTGTAATTCCATGTGATCCTTTTTGGTAGGTTTATCAAATTTCTAAACAGGACTCAAATAAATTTTTTCTTTCCCTAATGCTGCTGTCGTCCGTGGACCGTCCACAGTTGACAGTTAGTTAACTTTTTTCTCCAACACAAAAACCCCCATTTCCCGCTGCCCCAAAACCAAAACCGTCTTGGGTACTTCCAAAAATTGAAATCCCATATCCAGGATCTTATCCAAGTGCTTTTGCTGCAACACAAAACGCTCCGAACCATCCGGCAATAAATATTTCCCATCTCCCAATTCAGTACTCTTCTCCAATATTCCTCCGAAAGCTGTTGTCATTCGAAACCAGAGAATCCCTCCCGGCTTTAAGACTCGACACATTTCATTCATCATTTGCCAGAAATTTTCCTCATCCCTTGCAAAATGCAAAACCGCCGAGCAGATCACCGCATCAAAAGCGCCGGCATGAAAAGGCATTTCCTCCATCCTTCCAACTTGAAAGCGATGGGCATCATAGTTTGGTTGTAAGCTTTTTGCTACAAAGCGCAGGTATTGGACTGCTAATTCCTCCTGATCGAAACCAAATATCTGAAAGCCTGCATTGAGAAAGTAAACGGCATTTCTACCTTCTCCACAACCGGCATCCAGAATCTTCATCTCGGTGGAAAAGCGCGCTTTTAAAATCTGGTCGAGCAGATAGATATCAATGTTTCCAAGCAATCGATTCAGTTCACTGGGCTGCATCTTCAAGTTTATTTAAGGCTTCAGTCATTTTGATCCTGCCGATTTCTACCAATTCTGCGGCTCTATAAAACTCCATCGTACTTGCCTGTTTTTTGCTGATTTCAATTAAAATATCCGCTGGATGCTTTTCTAAAGTCAGGTAAGAAACCCGATCATGAAGCAATTCCATGGAACGGTTGAGCAAATCAAGCGAACCCAAGCTTTTATTTTTGGGAGACTTTTCCTCCGTTTCGAAGTAGCCGGACATTTTTTTCTGATAGTCTTTCATCCAGCTTGGTATTTTCATCAGACTTTTCCCATCGTGATCTTTTTTGGGAGGATTCAGATAGCTGCTGCCCAGAGCATTGAGATTAACTGCGATCACCAGATTCTCTTCCGCATTTTTTAAAAGATCCATAGGAAGTGGATTCAGGACCCCTCCATCGATGTATTCTTTGGAATCGATCACGGCAGGCTGCACCAAAGTTGGAATACTGGATGATGCACGAATAGCCGCGAACAAGCTTCCTGATTCAAAAACCCGCTCTGTCCCCTCCGCATAATCCACCGCATTACAGTAGAATGGAAAATCCAACTCCTCGATCAGGCATTCACCGACGATCTTTTTTAACTCCGAAAACACTTTATCTCCTTTGATGAATCCTCGGCTGGAAAAGGAAAAATCCATCAAACCAAAGAC
This sequence comes from Algoriphagus marinus, assembly GCF_001936475.1. GTDB lineage: Bacteria > Bacteroidota > Bacteroidia > Cytophagales > Cyclobacteriaceae > Algoriphagus > Algoriphagus marinus. The sequence continues at coordinate 357,356 of NZ_MSPQ01000001.1, forward strand.
ATCCACCCGACCTAAATCACAGATCCAATCCTTGAAATCAGCTAAGTTTCCTTTTGCATAAATTCCCCCGACAAGCGCACCCACCGAACTCCCGGCAATTTCTTTGATCTCATACCCTCGCTCCTCCAATACTTCGATCACGCCGATATGCGCCATCCCTCTGGCGCCACCACTGCCTAATACCAGTGAAACAGATTTATTTGAATTCATTTTTTGATGATTTTAATCCTAAATTTGGTTGAACAAAAACCCCCACTAATTTAGCAATATGAGCGAATTTAAACCTTTTCACCTAGCTTTCCCTATTCGGGACATCGAAGAAACTAGAGCTTTCTACGGAGATCTGTTAGGTTGCGACATTGGCCGAAGTACTGATAAATGGATCGATTTCAATTTCTTCGGCCATCAACTTTCTGCACACATTAAGCCTGAAGAATTAGCTTTGGCAAAGACCAATGCAGTGGACGGAAAGAATGTACCGGTTCGTCACTTTGGGGCGATTTTGCCTTGGGAAGAATGGCATGAGTTAGCGGATAAATTGAAAGCGCATGGAATCGAATTCGTCATCGAGCCATACATTCGATTCAAAGGTGAAGTAGGTGAGCAAGCAACCATGTTCTTCTTGGATCCTTGCGGAAACGCTTTGGAGTTCAAATCATTTCAGGATCAGTCGCAGATTTTTGCCAAGTAAATCCCAGCATCTTGAATATCTTCAATCTGGAACAGAAAATTGATCGAATCATCGATCATCAGGGAAAGCAGTATCGCTATTTCAGCGGTACGGCTTACTTGGGGATGGGGATGGTGCCGGAGTTTCAGGAAAAGGTGATGGAGGGTTTCAAGAAATATGGCTTGAATCATGGACAAAGCCGCGGCAATAATGTCCGACTGAAAGTCTATGAGGAGTTTGAGGCATTTTTTGCAAGAAATGCCGAATCCGAATCCGCAATTGTGATGAGTTCGGGCTATCTCGCGGGTACAGCTGCGTTGCGATTACTCCAAAAAGAGGCTTATACGATTTGGATAGCTCCGGACACACATCCGGCTATCTTACCTCAGGAATTAGCCCCTGATCCTAAGCAAAGCTTCGAATCTTGGAAAGAAGAATGTTTGGAAAAAAGCGGAAAACTTAGCCCTCAAAAAATCCTGATTTTAGGGAATGCAGTTGATCCGCTCTACGCAAAAATTCACGAATACGATTGGTTAAAAAGCATCGGAGAAAAACATGAGCTTTCGATCTTGATTGATGATAGTCATGCTTTTGGTGTGATTGGAAAGGGAATAGTTGGCACGTATTCCAACTTAAAAAATCTTCCTGCAAAAGTGCTCGTTTCTGGATCGATTGGAAAAGGACTGGGGCTACCCGCTGGGATTATTCTCTGTGATCAAGCTATCAAAACCCAGATTTTTCAGCTTCCCATTTACGGTGGAGCATCGCCTTGTCCTCCGGGTTATTTACAGGCTTTTCTCGAAAGTCAGGACTTGTACCTTCAGCAGAAAGAGAAGTTATCCGCCAATCTGAGCTATTTCCAAAAGAAAATTTCTCATCTCACGGAGCTCAAAGGTTCTTCGGACTATCCCGTATTCAATTATTCAGAAGATATCTGGGTGGAAAAATTGGAGCAAAGTGGGATCATCACTTCCTCTTTTCCGTATCCCACAGCAACTGATCCTCGGGTAAACCGAATTGTCATTTCGGGTTTTCATTGGAAAGAGGACTTGGACCTTTTAGCTGAAAAATTAATTGAATTGTCTTCCAAAAAAATCTAACTCATGCGTAGCCTTCTTTCGATTCTAATTTTATTAGTCTTTTTCTCGGCCTGTCAGCCAAAGGGGAAAGTGCCTTTTCAAGACGGTTTGGAAGATTTCCCGATTCTAAAAGAAGTATTGGACAACAAAGAGAAGTACCAGGTTCAGATTCTCTACACCCAAATCGAGCGAAACGAACATGGAAATCCGTTGATGACTGATTTTGCTTTCAATCTGGACGATTCAAAGTATTTCTATCCTGCCAGTACGGTGAAACTACCCGTTGCAATTTTAGCTTTGGAATGGCTGGAGGAACAAAATATTCCGGGTTTGGATGAAAACTCCATCATGCTGATCGATTCGATTCATCCCTCCCAAGTTCCAGCTTATGTGGATAATTCAGCCATTGATTCGCTTCCTAGTATCGCACAATACATCAAAAAGATTCTTCTTGTCTCCGATAATGATGCCTACAATAGGCTTTATGAATTGCTAGGTCAGGACTACATCAATCAGAAACTGGCGGACAAAGGAATGAATCATACCATTATCAATCATCGACTGAGCTTTGCAGCAAGTCCTGAAGAAAACCGGATGTTTAATCCGATCCGATTTGTGGATAAGTCCGGAAAACTGATTCATGAAATTCCTTCTCGGCAAACTGAAATAATTTATTCCAATACTGAAAGACCGATCATTGGGCGTGCTTATTACAGTGGGGATTCGCTTATCGAGCAGGGAATGGAGTTTACCTTCAAAAACAAGTTTGCCATTTCCGATCTGCATGGGGTGGTTCAGCGGATCATCTTTCCAATGGCTTTTCCGGATGCAGAGCGATTTAATCTTTCGGAAGATCATCGAAAGTTGATCCTAAAGTATATGAGTATGCTCCCCGGAGAAAGTGATTATCCGAGTTATCCACAATCAGAATACTGGGATTCGTATTCGAAATTTTACAAAGACGGGATGAATAAAGCATCAATCCCAAGCAATTTTCGGCTTTTCAACAAAACCGGTCAAGCCTATGGTCATCTACTTGATGCCAGTTATTATGTGGACTTTGAAAAAGGAAATGAGTTTTTTGTAACTGCAGTGATCTATGTTAATGCCGACGAAACTCTCAATGATGATGCCTATGAATACGATGAAATAGGATTCCCATTCTTCGCGGAATTGGGAGAGTACTTATATGGTCTGGAACTCGCTCGGGAAAAAATGATCCCGGCAGATTTGAAACAATTTGAATTTAGTTATTAGATTTAAATATGAAGCTTTTTAAAATCTATCTGAAAAAAGACTGGTGGTGGCCATTGATCTACGCAGTTCCTGTTGTTTTTATAAATGAAGGATATGTATATCCCCAATTACGATTTGAATTTGATTTCTTGTCCGAGCCATGGACCTATTATAGTTTTATTTTTCACTACACCTTCTGGAGTATCGGATGGTTCTTTCTTTTTTGGAAACCGAATTACCTGCATCAAAAAAAGAAGGAAGAAGAGAATCTTCAGGGAAATTGAGTGTCTTCATTCAATTTTGCTTGTAATAAACATTTCTAAAAAATTCGTTTCCATCCTCCCGCAAAAGCTCCTTTTTCCAAAATAAATTTCTGCGCGGGAGTCCGATACCTAGATTCATTTAATCCATGGGTTTCACCCATGGTTATTAAGAGTTTGATCCTTTCAGGATCGGTAAGGAAAAACTCGATTACCCTTTGTGTCCTTCGTGTAAACCTTGGCGTCCTTGGTGGTTAAAAAAACCTAAGCATCCTCTGCGTAAACCATTGCTAACTTTGTCGTTAAAAAAAGAAAGCTTTGCTGTTAAAAAATTTGTTTTCATCCTCCCGCAAAAGCTCCATTTTCCAAAACAAAATTCTGCGCGGGAGTCCGATACCTAGATTCATTTAATCCATGGGTTTTAACCATGGTTATTAGGAGTTTGATCCCTTCAGGATCGATAAGGAAAAACTCGAATGACCTTTGTGTCCTTCGTGTAAACCTTGGCGTCCTTGGTGGTTAAAAAATCCGTTTCCACCCTCCCGTAAAACCTTCCTTTTTCCAAAATAAATTTCTGCGCGGGAGACTAATATCGAGATTCATTTTATCCATGGGTTTCACCCATGGTTATTAAGAGTTTGATCCTTTCAGGATCTCTAATACAAATTCAATAGGTCCTTTTGCCCATTGTGGTAAAAAAAACCCTTTGTGTCCTCTGCGTAAACCTTTGCGTCCTCGGCGGTTAAAAAAAGACTCAAACCCACTTCTCCATCTCCACCATAGCATGTGGATAAGTCTTTCCTAATTCGATATTTAACTCTTTGAGTTTGGGTGTGGATAACTCATGTGGTTGATGAATATCAAAGCCTTTGATAGCGCTCAATTCTGGGAGCCACATACGGACATAGTCTCCGTTTTTATCATAGTTTTTACCCTGACGGAGGATATTAAAATAGCGGTTTTCCCGAGGATCATTTCCCACTCCAGCTACATACATCCAATTTCCCCAATTGGAGCAGACATCGTAGTCAATAAGCTTACTCTCAAAATAACTCGCTCCCCAAGTCCAATCGATTCCCAGATCATTGACCAAAAAACTAGCAACATTTTGACGGCCTCTGTTTGACATGAAACCGGTGCGGTTTAATTCCCGCATATTGGCATCAATAAATGGGACTCCTGTCTTCCCCTCACACCAGCGCTGAAAATCTGCGCTATCCCTACGCCAGGAGTCCATTTGATTTTTGATACCGGAGAGTTGAAAGATCTGATCCCCATGCTTCTTAGAGATCAGTCGAAAATAATCTCTCCAGATTAGTTCGAAAATAAGCCAATAGGTGCTGTCATTCTTTTTACGCTCTTTTTCATATCGCTTTACTTCGTAATAAATTGTCCTGGGAGAAATGCATCCCAAAGCCAACCAAGCTGAAAAACGTGAACTGAATTCTGTTCCGATCAGACCATTTCGGGTCTGCTTGTAATCTTTTAATAAATCTTTTTCCCAAAAATAGGATTGGATTCGCCGCATTCCAGGCCGTTCTCCACCATCAAAACCTAACACCAAACTTGACGCTGGCATCGACTCCTCCAATCCGTATTGATTCAATTTTGGAATTTCGCCAGAACTAAATATGACCTCAGTTCCGGGATAATTTATGGAAATCGGACTAGGGTATTCGGCCCTTACTTCCGACATTTTTTCTGCTGACTTTCTGAATTGTGTGAAAACTTCAGGCAATTGATTGACAGGAAACGGGAGATCATCCAAGTGGTAAAGTGTGCTTTGCCAGAAACTTTCAGTAGCAATTCCTTTTGCGTATGCGTTAGTTTCTAGAGAGTTATCCACATTCCTCTCTTCCGAGGTGACTTCCTCTGAAAAATAAATCGCCTGTGCCTCATATTTTTCTGCCAGTTTGATTAATTCCTCTTCTGGTTTACCTTTTAGGACTATCAAATCTGCTCCTAGTTCACGGAGTGTATCACGTAAGTCAGCCACTGCTTCAATCAAAAACTTCGCCCTGTAATATCCTGTTTTCAGGATACCGAGTTCAGTTTTTTCAAACATTCTAGGATCAAAGCAATAGACGGGCAAAATCTCTTTTCCACTTTGAACAGCTTTGGTAAGCGTAACATTATCTTTTACCCTTAAGTCATTCCGAAACCAAACGATTACCCTATTAAATTTCATACTTCTGCAACAGGCTGTTTAATACAAGTGTTTTGAACCCTTCAAAAAATTAACTTCTTACTAAAATGGCTAATTTGAGTCCTGAAAACTGATAATCACGAAATCGAGCATGTCGCAAGCGATGCACATTGGGGAGATTGTTATCGATGCGAGATTCCTCTCAGTAGCTACCGGCATGAACTCTTAAAAACAAATTATAATTAGATGAAAAAGATATTCTTCATTCTCCTTTTCTTGGCTTTCACCCCTGATTTTGCCTTTTCACAAAATCTAGCTGAAAGACTAGGTTACCCGAAAGACGCTAAGCTTCTAATTATTCACGGAGATGATGTGGGGGTTTCCCATTCACAAACCAGAGCGACTTTTGAGGCTATTAAAAAAGGTCTAGTGACCTCCACAAGCATGATGGTGCCCACCGGATGGTCTTCGGAAGTGGGGGAAATGGCGAAGGAAATACCTGACGCAGATATTGGCATTCATATTACGCTGACAAACGAATGGCTGAATTTCAACTGGGGGCCTGAGGCTGGCAAGACCGCTGTACCTGGCTTGGCAGATGAAAAAGGACATATGTATCCAGATTGTGGGCAAGTCGCAGCAAATGCAAGTCCCGAAGAAGTGGAAAAAGAGATTCGTGCCCAGATCAAAGCTGCCAATCAAATGGGAATCACTCCAACGCATTTGGATTCTCATATGGGCTGTATTTTCTATGGAAAACCTGAATATTTGGTGAGTTATTTGAAAATCGCTCAAGAACTCAAAATTCCCGCTATGATCAATACCCTAATTGTGGAAGGGTTGATTAAGCCAAATTCAAAATTATTTATCGGAATTGACTTGGAAAAAATACCCGTAATTGACCAAATCATCATGGCAAATCCGGAAGATTATCTAGCAGGAATGGATGCCTTTTATACCAAGTCTCTCAATGAACTTCCGCCGGGAGTTCACGTCATGTTGATTCATCTTGCATTTGATGATGAAGAAATGAATGCTGTCACCAAAGATCACGATACGTATCATGCCCCTTGGAGGCAGGCTGATTATGATTATTTTACAAGCGAGGAAGCCAAAGCTTTGATCCAAAAAAACAATATCAAATTGATCACTTGGCGAGAAATCGGCCAAGCCCTAAACAAGTAAAATCAAAAATGTCTAAGTATCCCCTTTTTCTGCTTTTTACCTCAATTATCGCCTTTTCATGCAGTAGTCCGAAAACTCCTCAAGACCAGCTTCAGGAAAGTCTCGAAAATCTACCTAGTCTAACAGGTAAATCAACTTATCTAGGCAGCCCTTTTACCGCTGCGGGGGATCGGCTTTACCTGATTGGAAATCAGGACGGGGGTTTTCCGGATATGGGCTGGCATGTGGAGGGAGAAATGGGGGGAATTTGGATGCATCCCATCAAGTTGATGGATGGATTCACTGCTTCAGTCAGTTCTGGAGCATCTAGCATTTGCTTGGACAAAGGAAAGTCTTTCACCAATTACTCAATAGCAAATTCTATAGAATTTGATGCAAGCGATTTGGGTTTGGAAGTCAACCGTCTTCACTTTGTGCCAGATGGAAAACCCGGAATGGTCGTCTTATTCCAAATAAACAATGTGGATAAGTCAGAGAAATCTATCCGATTCCAGTTTAATGCCTATGTGGATTTGATACCAGTCTGGCTGGGAGAGCGTACTGGGATGATGGATAGCACTGACGTGATTTCCTATGATGAGCAGACTAAGATTTTTACCGGAAAAGATCAAGGGAATGATTGGTACACTGTCTGGGGAAGTAGCTCCGAATTCCCCTTGAGTCCTATGGAAATTAGCTGCGAGATGAGTCCCAAAGGAAAGGGAACTGCTGCTGGCGCTGCCATAGATTTGATCATCCCGGCAGGAGAATCTATCAGTATCCCCATTTTTATTGCGGGTTCGGATCAAAATAATCTGGCGGCGCTTGAAATTTTTGCGGCCCTTAAATCCAATTATGTGGACGATTGGTTTGCCAAAAAGTCTCGATTTGAGATTCTAAAGCAAACCGCAGAAATCCAGATTCCAGATGCGGAGCTTCAGCAGGCCTTTGAGTGGATCAAATACAATACGGACTGGTTGGTTCGTGACGTACCTGGAATTGGCCGAGGTTTCGGTGCGGGATTGCAGGATTATCCTTGGTGGTTTGGGGTGGACAGCGAATACACCATTCAAGGCCTGATCACTACTGGGCGGAAGGACTTGGTTTATTCTACCATTGAGCTGATTCATTCCCTATCTGAAAAAGAAAATGGAAACGGCCGAATCGTCCATGAAGTCAGTACCAACGGCGCAGTCTTCAATCCTGGAAATATCAATGAAACACCGCAATGGGCATCAATGCTTTGGGAAGTTTATCGCTGGACTGGTGATCGGGAGTTTTTGGAACGTTATTTTCCCAGTGTGGAAAAAGGCCTGGATTGGCTGCTTCAGGAAAACGATAAAGATGGAAATCTACTCGCTGATGGCTATGGCATGATGGAGATTCATGGACTGGAATCAGAGATGATCGATGTCGCTGCTTATAGTCAAAAAGCCTTTGCAGATGCTGCTAAAATGGCTGAAATTCTTGGGAAAACAGCCCTTTCAGAAAGTTATCAACAAACTGCCGATGCACTGGCTGAAAAAATCAATCGAGATTTTTGGGTTCCGGAATTCGGGTCTTATGCAGATTTTATCGGAACAGCCGAAGAAGCTTTGCACCTTATTGACGGAGCGATTGTTCGTGCAGATACCTTGAATAAGCCTTGGGCAGTGGAAGAATTAAAAGCCACAAAAGCAAAGTTATCCACATTGCCCAAAGATCAGAAACAGGGATTTGTGCTATATCATAATTGGGTAGTGAATACGCCAATGGAAACCGGAATAGCAGATCCTGAAAAGGCAAAAATAGCTCTAGCCACAGGCAGAAAATATACCAATCCATTCGGAGTCTTTGTTACCGGAATCGATCGGGATGAGCAAGCCGAATCCGAAGATGGCACCTTCTCAGGAAGCAAAATCTTCTCCTATACGGGGGCTGTAATGACTTTGCCAACTGGTGTACAAGCCATCGGTGAAAATAAGTACGGCAATCCTGACAGAGCTTTGGATTACCTCAAGCGGATGACTCGAAGTTTTGGCTTTGCCCTTCCAGGCTCTATTTACGAAGTTTCCCCGGATTATGGGATGTTTACCCAAGCTTGGAATATGTACAGTTTCGCTGTTCCGATTATTACTCAGTTTTTTGGAATTCAGCCAGACGCCGGCAATCGTGTGATTTACATTCGCCCACAAATGCCAAGCGATTGGGAGAATGCCAGCATCCAAAAAGTTATCATAGGAGATAATATCATCTCCATGCGCTACGAAAAGTCTGGGGATCAGCTGTCCATCGAAGTAGAACAAAGCGAGAAGAAATGGGGAGTTTCTATCGAAATTCCAGAATCTTATTCCAAGGTGAAAGTCTTGGGTAAAGAAGTAAGCTCAGATACGAAAGATGGTTTTCGGAGGATCTTGATGACTGGAGCGAAAGCAAAGGTTGAGGCTTCTAAAAATTAAACCCTCATTCCAGTTTTCCCGTGAAAAAGGAAAAATCGTTATGTTATGCAAAAATTAGTCTTATTGTTTTTTGCCTTTTTTTTCAGTTTTGAAGCAAATTTTGCTCAAGAAACCAAAGTAATAATCAAACAGGAAGGAACTCTTCCCAAAAATGAATTTATTCAGACCAATTTTGCGGGACAAGGATACCAGAGTTCCGAAAGTATGGAAGGAGTACTTTCAGCAGAATTATCCAGCCCCAAGCAAATCTCCTTTTTGCATTTAAAAAACAATGGGAAAATTCTTGGTGAACGCACATTTTGGGTTGGTGAGGGTGACTATTCAATAACTGGTAATGTGACTGACCTTTCCTCTTGGAGCATTGACCCGGTTCATTCTTACGCCAAAATTTCAGAACAAATTAAATTATCGGAAGGCTCGGTTCAAAAGGAATTAATCCTGGAAAATCTGGACAAGGAAGTCGGAGTCAATTGGCTCGTTTTGAAATCAGATTTGTTTTCTCAAGAAGAGCTTGCTACCGCTATTGCTTCCATTCCATCAGAACTGCAAGAACTAAATTATTTAAAAAGATTTCAAGCTGATCTGTTGCTAACAGAATCTTGGGAACCCGTAGAAGGAGAATTAAGCCGTGATTTTAAACTTGAAAGTAGGGAAGGAAGTGAGATCTCTTTTTCGGATTACGATGGAAAATATCGGCTTTTGGAGTTTTCTTTTACCGGTTGCAAACCATGCATTGAAGCGCTTCCAGAAATAAAAGAAATCCATGAACGATTCGGAGATGAGCTTACGGTAATCAGTGTCTGGGATGATCGCTCAAAAGACACTTGGCTGAATACGGCAAAGAATCATAAAGAAATTATTACGTGGACAGATTTGTGGGATGAGGCAGGTTATGTGACGAAACTTTATCAAGTAAATGTCTGGCCAACATATATTTTAATTTCACCTGATGGTACCATAGAACAAATCTGGAATAGTTATTTCAAAGGGAAAATCCTCCGAAAAATGGAGAATCTCTTTGGCTCCCCAAATCCTTAAATATTCAACCAATAATTCAACTTCAGCACCAGACTACGCTGTTTTGGCATAAAATCTCCCGGGAAGTAGTTGTCGGTGTACACCAAGAAAAAGTCTGAAACCGGTGCAAATCTCCACTGCAGACGGGTGTTGATATTCAAGTTATCAATCTGATTATTGTACTGGATAAAGGTGGTCCAGAAAAGACTCTTGGTGAATGTCAAATCAATTCGAGGGCCGATCAAAAATAAATCTGCATCATTCTGCGGCTCTGGCAACTCGATTTTATTGTAGCTGAAATTCATCGAAATATTTGCCGTATAGCCCATTCGAAGGCCCATTTCTCCTCTGAATGTTGCAATCGATCCGGTAAAATAATCCCCAAACTCTGACCGAAGGTTTACATTAAATGCTTTGCGAGGATTGCTTTGAAACTGAAACTCTATTGTATTATTGTAGTAACCAGTGCCAGCAGGGAGAGGCTCTCCACCTGTTCGAGTAGGATCAAAATCATTAAACAGGTAGATATATCTATTCTTCTGGGTCAAAGTAAATTGAGCCAAAGACTGGAATCTCACTTCATAGCCAACATTAAAATCCCGATCAGTGGTCCCTAGGGTTTCATTCCATCGGAGTTCGTATTCGATTTTTGGACCATGACGATTAATGATGCGAGATTGCGGGAAGAAGCTGTAAGAAACATCTGGATTGAAGCGCTTGTAATCCACCCTCGGCACAAAGCCTACCACAGGGTTGTAGCTTTCCCCGATATCCAAATAGCTGATGCTCCATCGCCAATGAAGGTCATTATAGAGTACGTAGGCATTGAATGTACCTGGTTTTTTGCCAAGATCCTTTTCAAAGGTCCGATGATAAAAAGCCTTTCCCGTCCATTTATTGTCTGCTGAAGCCAAGTTGTATTCCAATCCCAACAAGCGATTGTAAGCTGTCGGGTCAAATAAACTTTGGTACTCATCCAAAGCTAAGGATTCACGATCGACGAAGATCATCCCGATGTTTGATCGATTGAAAACCTTCTTTTGTAAGGCCAAAACGCTGAAGTTTTTTCCTGAAATCCCAGCTTCATCGTCGGTTGCAGTTTGCATATTCATCATACCAACACGCCAATCGTCGGTGACTTTTCCTGAAAGCCTAGCACCATAAATTATCCTGTTTTGGATATTCTGACCTGTGTTTTCATCACGATCTACACCTATTCTTCTCGAAAAAAACGGTCTGGCCAATGGGTGTCCAAAGCTTGCAAACAGATCTCCATTTTCTAGGAAGAACTGCCGGCGCTCAGGAAAGAAAATCTCGAAACGATCCAGGTTGGTCACCTGTTCATCGACCTCCACCTGAGAAAAATCCGGATTGATCGTCAAGTCCAAATTCAACGCTGGCCCGATTCCAATTTTTGCATCACCACCTACAGCTGGAGTGGGTTTTTCAGAAGTACCTTCGATGAAGTTTTTTGATGTTCTACCTGCGATATATGGGATCAGGGAAATATTCGCTGAGTTCTTTTTTAAAGGTTCTTCGAAAATAAGCGTTCGTGAAAACGCTAGAGAGATAATTGAAAAGTTCCTTGGAATCGGTGCCCAAGTACTTCGCTCTGGCAAATGACTATCTATTCTATAAAAATTCACATTCCAGTTTTGTGCGCCATCCTGAAATCGAATGGTAGAAAGCGGAATGATAGCTTCTACCACCCAGCGATCTTCGAGGATAGTCGCTTCAGCAAACCACTTATTGTCCCAAGCCAAGCTTAAATCTTCCGACCGAGATCCTCCATTGGAAAGTAGCCCTTCCCGCTGTACGCCATAGGGGTTTACGCCAAATTGAAAAGCATTTGTCTTGTCATTGAAGGTATCAAATACAAAAGTTACCCCATCATTGGCCTCTCCTCGATAATCTCTACGCAAAGAGGTGGAAATGTATTTCCTATCCTCATTATTCTCCATGATCGCCGCGAGGTAGATATTGTTATCATCAAATGCGATTTTTACTCTGGTATTTACTTGGGCCCTTGAAGTATCAGAGGGAAAATATTGCATAAAATCCCCATTCCAACCTTCGGCGTCCATCCAAATCGCTTCGTCAAGTACCCCATCCAATTGGATAGGCTCTTTTAGCTTAAATGCGAATGCATTGCCCTGATTGGGTAATGCCTCTTTTTGGGCAAAAGCCGACTGGAAAAAAAATGACAGAAATAATGTATAAAATAGGGTTTTCATAGGTTGGGGCTTACGCACAAAGTTATTCCCATAACCTACCTATCCATTCGCTTTTATATTAATGGTAAAATCTGCTGATAATCTTCACAATAAAACGATTCATCAACAGCCAAACGCAGTTAATATCAGGTTTCTACCACTTGCCCGACGCCGAAATTCACAAAGGTAAATTCCCTGCCAAATTCCGAGATTGAGTTTTCCACCTGTAATGGGAATTTGGAGACTACTATCAAAAAAACTGGCTTTAAGGTGCGCAGGCATATCATCCGAACCCTCATAGGTGTGAATAAATCGTGGATATGTTTCTGGAATTAATTCATTTACAAAGGTTTGAAAATCCTTCCGAACGGTCGGGTCAGCATTTTCATTAATAGTCAAGGCAGCTGAAGTATGCTGAATAAAAACCTGCAGAAATCCAGTTTGAATGGATCTAATTTCTGGAATGCCAGCCTCCACTTGTTCGGTAATCAAATGATAACCGGCAGAGAAAGGGGTAAGCTTGAGATTTCTTTGAAAAAAATGGGTCATCCTTTTAAGTTAAAAAATAAACATGCTCAATTCAAATTGTTGGGATTGTAAATCGCCTTGAAAAAGTGAGTGGGACCATCACAGGCCTGCCAAGTGCCGGATAATTCGTTGTTCCCCAAATTATTCAGATATTCTTCTCCACGAAAACAGCTATGAATTAGGTCGCTATCCTGGTCCTCAAAAGTCAATACAATTCCATCAAAATCCTCTATCTCAGGATCTTTAAAAGTCCCCTTAGCAGTTTGGTCTCCCACTCGCTTAAGGAATGTACCATCGTCATTGAACTGGTAATAATAAAGCGAATCTGAAACTGGGATAAAGTCCATATTAGGAGCCCAAGAAGGTTGAATACCTACCAAAAAATATTGTAATGAACTTTGTGTAATTGGATCTTCACTTTCTTTGCAAGAAAAAATCCCAAAACCTAGGACAAAAGCAAGTATCAATTTCATTTTCATAGTTTGCTGTATTTCGTTGAACTTTTTGAACGCCCAAACTTAGGCGGCAGTTGTGGATTATCTGGAAAAAGTAGCGAAAACCAAAAATAGTTTCAGCCCCTTCCTTTACTCTTTTTAGCAAATGGGTTAAATGCTAAGGCTAAATCCACCCAAAATTCCAAATCTTCCTCTAGATCAAAGCCTTCCGGATAAACAAATACAAAGTCTTTCATTGGTCGACCGGTAAACTCCATTGGACGGCAACCTTTTCGATCAGCATGTAGACTTTGCGCCTCCTCACCGATCCGGGCCATGATTCGATCTTCATTGGTTTTTTTATCTCGGACGATTCCTATACACATCTTGTCCTCTACCATAAAAACCAAACCACCCATCATCCCTTTTTGGTAGAAATCGGCCTTTCCATCAATTAGAATCCGTTCGACTCGTTCAGCGAGGTAAGCATCGTAGGCCATAGCAAATTTGTTTTTTTGGCTGGTATATTCCCTTAAAATCTTCGCTTTTTATTCATTTTTAAATTATTGGAACTAACACTTTTATATCTAAATATCCAAGCCATCCATTGGACTTTCATGTACCAAAAATGCTTGGATATATCGTAGGTCTGTGTCCTGCGCTAATAAATATGTGACCTCTTGGTCGACTAAGGGTGGATGTTTAATAAACCTGCCCTCCTAAAAAATCCTTTGGTACATCTCCTCCAGCTTACTTACTGCAATTACCTGAATTTTATATTTCTTTAAGTCTAGACCTTTGATCGCATATTTGGAGACGATGATTTTCTTAAAGCCCAGCTTTTCGGCTTCCGCAATTCGGTTCTCGATTCGGGAGACAGCACGGATTTCTCCTCCCAGTCCAATCTCTCCTGCAAAACAAAGTTCCTCAGATACCGGCGTATCTTCGTAGCTGGAGATCAAGGAAGCACAAACTGCCAAGTCCAGGCCCGGATCATCTACCCGGATTCCTCCTGCCACATTTAGAAATACATCCTGCTGTCCCAATCGCATGCCTCCGCGCTTTTCCAGGACCGCCAAGAGCATATTTAAGCGTTTAGCATCGTGTCCTGTGCTACTTCGCTGTGGGGTTCCGTAAGTCGCCGGGCTTACCAAGGACTGTATTTCGATTAGGAGCGGGCGATTTCCCTCCATCATCGCTCCGATCGCCACGCCATTGAGCACTTCTTCCCGCTGAGTCAAAAGAATCTCTGATGGATTGGCGACCGTGCGCAATCCCTCGGCTCGCATCTCATAGATCCCAAGTTCATGCGTGGAACCAAAGCGGTTTTTGGATGTCCGCAGGATCCGATATGTCAAGTGCCGATCTCCCTCAAACTGCAAAACGGTGTCCACCATATGCTCCAATACTTTGGGGCCGGCGATCGATCCATCCTTCGTGATATGACCGATCAGGAATACAGGCGTTCCGGTTTCTTTGGCAAATTTCATCAGTTCTGCCGTACATTCTCTGACTTGAGAGACTGAACCGGCTGCTGATTCCACGTACTGACTATTCAAAGTTTGGATCGAATCGATGATCAAAAAATCAGGCTTTAATACTTCGATCTGCTGGAAAATCTGTTGGGTATTCGTCTCGGAGAGTACGTAACAATCCGGGTTTTTTGCCTCCATGCGATCTGCCCGCATTTTGATTTGGGCTTCACTTTCTTCTCCGGAAACATAAAGTACCGTTTTACCTTGCAGCATCAAGGCGATCTGAAGCATCAGGGTGGACTTGCCAATTCCCGGTTCGCCCCCGATCAGGACCAGTGAACCCGGTACTATTCCTCCGCCCAAAACCCGATCAAGTTCTCCGTCCCGAGTGACCCATCGCGCTTGTTCCTCGTACTTGACTTCCTGGATTTTTCGAGGTGTATTCGCCTTTTTCATCCCTGAAGCAGGAGACTTCCAGTTGCCTTTCCCACTTTCTTCCTTTTGGATTACTTCTTCCACATAGGTATTCCATTCCCCGCAGGCAGGACATTTTCCGATCCATTTGGCACTTTGGGAGCCGCAGTTTTGACAGAAAAAAGAGGTTTTGGTTTTAGACATGCTAAGATTTATGAATAACGATTTTTGATTTACGAGATCTTGAGGACTTCAAAGGTTGATTTAAAAAAGTAAACCCCATTTAGACATTTGGAATTACGAGTTGTGAAATACGAAGCGTGGAATGGAAAATCTCAATTTTCAATTTCTTCATTTTAAATTATCAATGCGCCTCCAGCCAATCCATACCCGTTCCCACTTCCACTTCCACAGGAACCTTCATTTTGATCGCATTGGACATCAGTCCAGGAATATTGGCTTTGAGTAGCTCGATTTCATCTTTGTGCGCATCAAAGACCAATTCATCATGTACCTGAAGGATCATTTTGGATTTTAGGTTTTCTTTTTTCATCCAGTTGTGAACATGGATCATTGCTACTTTGATCAAATCGGCTGCCGAACCTTGGATCGGCGCATTGATCGCATTACGCTCTGCAAAGCCACGCATGTTCATATTTCGACTGTTGATGTCTCGGAGATAGCGACGTCTGCCGAGGATGGTTTCTACATATTCGTCTTTTTGGGCCTTGGCGATGACGCCATCCATGTATTCTTTGACTGCTGGAAATTCCTTGAAATAGGCATCGATAATTTCTTTGGCTTCACTTCTAGGGATGCTTAATCGCTGCGAAAGGCCAAAAGCAGAAATTCCATAAATAATTCCAAAATTGGCTGTTTTGGCTTTTCGGCGCATGTCTGTGGTGACTTCCTCAAGCGGAACTTGGAAGATTTTTGCAGCGGTGGTGGCGTGAATGTCCCTACCGTTTATGAAGGCTTCCAGCATGGATTCATCACCAGAAAACTCCGCCATGATCCGAAGTTCGATCTGTGAATAATCGGCTGCTAACAGGATATGATTTTCATCTCGAGGGACAAAAGCTTTCCGGATTTCCCGTCCCCGTGCTGTACGAATCGGGATATTTTGAAGATTCGGATTTACCGAAGAGAGTCTACCCGTAGCCGCGACGAATTGATTATAAGTGGTGTGAATTCTTCCTGTTTTTGGGTTTATCAGTAGCGGAAGCGAATCCACGTAGGTCGATTTCAACTTGATCATCTGCCGATAATCCAAAATCGCCTGTGCGATTTCATGTTCATTGGCCAATCTGCTTAAGATTTCCTCCCCTGTGGCGTATTGCCCGGTTTTGGTTTTTTTAGCTTTGGGATCTAATTTCAATTTTTCAAAAAGCACATCTCCCAATTGCTTTGGCGAGGCGAGGTTGAAGCGAACTCCAGCAATCTCATACACCCGCTTTTCAATCTCCTGACTTTCTTTTTCCAATAGAACAGAAAGCTCGGCGAGACTCGCTGTATCGATTTTTACACCTTCAAACTCCATATCCGCCAGCACATTGATCAGCGGATTTTCCACCTCATTGAAGAGTTTTTCAAGTTGATTTTCTTTCAAAATAGGATCAAAAGTAGATTTCAAGCGAAGCGTAATATCTGCATCCTCAGCAGCGTATCCAGTCACCTCATCCTCATCCACATCGCGCATATTTCCCTGATTCTTGCCTTTTTTTCCAATCAACTCTGTGATGGATACCGGCTTATAGTTCAGGTATTGCTCTGCAAGCCAATCCATGGAATGCTTTCCTTCGGGTTCAATCAGGTAGTGAGCAAGCATGGTATCGTAAAGAGCACCTTTGACTTCAATGCCATAGTTTTTCAATACCAGGATATCATATTTGATATTTTGGCCGATCTTCAGGATAGCTTCATTTTCAAAAAGTGGGCGAAGCAGTTCTAAAATCGCCTGCGTCTCTTCCTGATTTTCCGAACATGGAATGTAATAAGCCTCGCCGGTGACATAGGCAAAGGAAATTCCGACCAATTCGGCTTCCATCGCATTGACTGAAGTGGTTTCCGTATCAAAGCAAAGTTCAGTCTGCATCTGAAGGTATTCCAGCAATTCCTTGATGGCATCTTCTCCTTTGATTTTATGGTAATTGTGAAGGTTAGAGTGAATGGTGTCAGCTGGTGCTTTCTCAGAGATTTCTACACTTTCCTCTTCAAAATCATTAGAACTGAAAGGAGTTGAAGTAGCAGCAGGAGCGGCGCCAAAAAGTCCTAGCTGTTCATTTTTTTGTACGGAAGCCTTTTCTCCGGATTTTTTGAAAACCCGAGCGGCTAGGGTACGGAATTCGAGTTCAGTAAATATTGTGCGAAGCTTTTCCTCGTCTATTCCATCGTATTTCAATTCATCATGCACAAAATCAATAGGAACATCGATTTTGATGGTGGCAAGTTCCTTCGAAAGAATTCCCTGCTGCGCAAAGTTTTCAACATTCTCTTTTTGCTTGCCCTTAAGGTCGGCTGTGTTCTTGATGAGTTCCTCCACCGTTCCATACTCCTTGAGGAGTTTCACTGCTGTTTTTTGACCGATTCCTGGGATTCCCGGGATGTTGTCCACTGCATCTCCCATTAGACCGAGAATATCCCGAACTTGATCAACGCTCTCTATATCCCATTTTTCACAGATTTCTTTAGGGCCCATGACGTCGACGCCATTTCCCATAAAAGCCGGCTTGTAAAGGAAAATATGATCGTCAACCAATTGGCCATAGTCCTTATCTGGAGTCATCATATAGACCGTGAAGTCTTCTTTCTCCGCTTTTTTGGCTAAAGTTCCGATAACGTCATCTGCCTCAAAACCATCTAATTCTAAGATGGGAATGTTAAATGCTTTGACTATTTCTTTGACCCAAGGAATAGCAATGGAGATATCTTCCGGTTGTTCCTGACGATTGGCTTTGTAAGCTTCAAATCGCACATGGCGAAAAGTTGGCGCTTTGGTATCAAAAGCGACCCCAATATGGGTAGGTTTTTCCTTATCCAGGACCTCAAGTAGGGTATTGGTAAATCCCATCATGACGCCGGTATTCAGACCTTTGGAATTGATTCGGGGGTTTTTGCTAAATGCAAAATGTGCGCGATAGATCAATGCCATCGCATCTAATAAAAATAGCTTATGGGGCTGATTTTGGGACATTTTAAAGGGATTTTAGAAAACTTTTACTGCTTATAAAGGCTGTCCAAGGTACAAAAAATCCCGTGTAACAGGATAGAAAAATTCCCTATGCAGTGATGAATTGACAGCTTTTGGCTATCTTATTGAAATCAAATTATTCATCACTTAAGGTAATGCACTATGAAAAAAACACTCTTAGTATTCTTTCTGCTAATTACTGGTCCAATGGCCATGGCAGGTTCAGGGGATAAGTCTGATAGTAACAAAGATAAAATTGAGCTTACTGAGGCTCAACAAGCCCGACTGGATGAAATGAAAGCTCGAGTCGACGAAATCAAGGAAATGGATTTTGGAGCTATGTCAAGAGAGGAGCGTAAAGAAATTCGTGAAGAATTAAAATCTATGAAGGCTGAGGCGAGAGAAACTGGAAATGGAGTTTACCTTTCTGTTGGAGCAATCATCATTATTATATTGCTCTTGATATTGCTTCTTTAATTTGATCAGTTACGCTAAAAATCAAAGAGCCTGCTTCAAAATTTTGAAGCAGGCTCTTTTGTTATTGAGGTTAGGATTATTTTTCAGATTGGATAAGATACTTTTTAACTGCTTTAGCTCTCAGAAGAATTAGAATCATTGGAACCAACCAAATCAACTCGTTGAATATCAAATGAAACCCGGATCGTTTGTTCCATCCTATATTTGGTAAAAAGCCAAAAGAAAACCATAAAGCGAGCATGATTTTTCCAATGATTCCAGCTCCAATCAAGTAGATCCAGCTAACCGGATAGAAAGCACTCACGAAAATCACCAAGCCTACAAGCAATCCAAAAGTGCCATAATAGGATGCACTCAGACCTTCAAAACTACCCTGACCCATCGAAAGCCAGTTGACTAAAGTTGGTCCAAACCACTTGAAAAAGGCCGACCAAGCGATGGTGTACATTCCGGCCAACAGGAGAAGGCCTCTGAAATGCATGGGGAAAATTGGGAATGGAGCTTTTTGATCCATGAATGGTTTGATTATTTAAGGCTTATTGAACACCTTGTGAGTCTACTTGTTTGGACTAGATACAAAACTATTCAATGAAACCTAATTACTCTCCTCGTTCCGCAGTTTTTCTCTTACTGGGAGCAATTTCATTTCTGGCGCTAGGCTTTACGCTTGGCAAAAAAGCTGGAGAAATCACACCAATTTCGATTGAAGGAGCTTCCGAGCTTTTCGGTCTTTCGTTTTCTCCTGCTGAAAAAGACAGTATGATCGGGAATCTGAAAAACCAACTTGGGAATTTCGAAACCCTTCGAAAAACGAAATTGGATAATTCCATTCCGCCCTCATTGGTTTTCAATCCACTTCCTATTGGCTTTGAACCTGAGCAAACTCAAGATCCACTGGACTGGGGCTTGCCAACTTCAGTTTCTCTGCCAGAGAAAGAGTCTGATATTGCTTATATGCCTGTTCACGAATTGGCAGTATTGATCAAAAATAAGCAAATCAGCTCGGAGCGTTTGACAAAAATCTATTTGGATCGGATAAAGACTTATTCGGATACGCTTAAATGCCTGATTACACTGATGGAGGACTCAGCCCTAGCCAAGGCAAAAGCTATGGATCAAGAGTTGGCCTCCGGAAAATACCGAGGTCCTTTGCATGGTATTCCTTTCGGAATCAAAGATTTATTAGCTGTAAAAGGCACAAAAACCACTTGGGGAGCGATGCCTTATAAAGATCAAGTTATCGATGAGACTGCTACAGTTGTTGATAAATTGAATGATGCGGGTGGGGTGTTGGTAGGAAAATTCACCTTAGGTGCTTTGGCAATGGGTGATATCTGGTATGGAGGTGTAACCAAAAACCCTTGGAATTTGAAGCAAGGTTCCAGTGGATCTTCTGCTGGTTCGGCATCCGCTGTAAGTGCAGGTTTGGTTCCTTTTGCGATTGGTACAGAGACTTTAGGCTCTATTGTTTCTCCTTCGACACGAAATGGTGTAACAGGACTAAGGCCTACCTACGGAAGAGTGAGCAAGCATGGAGCGATGGCGCTGAGTTGGTCCATGGACAAAATCGGTCCGATCTCCAGATCCGCTTTGGATAATGGAATCGTGCTATCCATCATCAATGGGAAAGACGCAAAAGACGCTAGCTCCATTGCCGCTGCATTTAATTATTCCTCCAAAAAAGATGTCAAGAGTCTTAAAGTCGGCTATTTTAAATCCTTTTTTGAGGGAGATCGTCCGGGTCAGGAAAATGATCGGAAAGTCATCGAGTTGCTTCAAAGTAAAGGGATAGAGCTGCATCCATTAGAGCTAAAGACCTCAGTCGAAGCTGGCCCAATGGTGATGATGCTGATGGTCGAAGGAGCGGCAGCGTTTGATGAATTGACCAGATTGAATCTTGATGATCAGCTAGTAGCTCAGGGAAGAAATGCTTGGCCGAATGGATTTCGCGCAGCTCGATTTATTCCTGCGGTAGAATATGTGCAACTCGCCAGACAACGAAGTGTACTGATAGAAGAAATGAATGAACTCATGAAAGATTACGACGTCATTGTGACACCGAGTTTTGCTGGGCGTCAACTTCAGATTACCAATCTTACAGGTTCCCCGGCTCTTTGTATGCCGAATGGTTTTAATGATCAAGGCAGTCCTACATCGATTACCTTGCTGGCAAATCTTTTTGAGGAAGATAAATTAGTCCTACTTGGTGATTTCATTCAGAAAAATTCGGATTGGCAAGCTCAAAGACCTCCGTTATTCAATAAATAGGTATTGAAAAAAAGGCCTCAGATTTTAAACCTGAGGCCTTTTTTATGTTTAGGGCTGAATAGCTCCCATAATCTTGATATTGCTCGGGTCGAGAAACCAGATTTTTTGAGTTGTCTCTATCGAATAGTGATCAACCTTTTGGGTTGCATTATTCATGTATAAATCTGCGAAAGTCGTTGACTTGTAGAATAGATTTTCCTCAGACATCTTCAGGGTAATGGATATTACTTTGTCATCGATATAAGTCACCTTCATTTCTTTCAGTTTCCCTTTTGATTCAGGGAAAAGAGAATGGGTCAATACATTATTTTTCACCTGTGTATCATATGCAAGGAAAAGGGATTGCTTATTGATATCAGCCTGAATAAAGGTATCAAACTCCTCCATCCAATCGGCTGTAGAAAGTGTTGTTTCCTTTCGGACCTCTTTTCCTTGTACTCTACTGATCAAGATTACATTTGAAGAATCAAGATTTTTTGCCTGAATCTCCATGAATCCTTTCAGATCGAAATAGGGTAGTTTTTCTGGAGTTTTGTTAGATCCTTCACCACAAGACGCTAATGCAAAAAGGAGTAGGAAAAAAAAGCCAGAGGTAAAGTTATTCAAGTACTTCATTCTGCTAATAAAATATCACCAGTCATCTCCGAAGGAATTTCAATTCCCATCATTGTTAAAATTGTCGGTGCCAAATCCCCTAGCTTCCCGTCTTTCACATGCATCACGTCCGTTTTATCGACCAAGATAAAAGGCACGAGATTGGTCGTATGAGCTGTATTTGGAGTGCCATCCTCATTGATCATCATATCACTGTTACCATGATCTGCAATTACAATGATGGTATAATCATTTTCCAAAGCGGTGGTAACGACGCTTTCAACGCATTTGTCTACAGCTTCGCAGGCTTTTACGGCAGCATCGAAAGAGCCGGTATGTCCTACCATATCTGCATTGGCAAAATTGAGACAGATGAAATCGGCACTTTTCTTTTTGAGTTCAGGAGTTATTTTGGCCACGATTTCCAAGGCACTCATTTCCGGCTTCAGGTCATAGGTTGCCACTTTTGGAGATGGGCAGAGTAATCTTCTTTCTCCCTTGAATTCTTCCTCTCTTCCTCCGGAGAAAAAGAAAGTGACGTGTGGATATTTTTCCGTTTCTGCAATCCGAATCTGCTTTTTCCCAGCTTTTTCAAGGACTTCTCCTAGTGTATTTTTGAGATTATCTTTTTCAAAAAGTACCTGAACACCGTGGAAAGTGCTATCATAATTGGTGAAGGTGATGTAGTCGAGATTCAATTTTTTCATGTTGAAATCCTCGAAATCGCGCTGGGTAAGTGCTTGAGTTATTTCTCTGCCTCGGTCAGTCCTGAAGTTGAAACAAACCACCAAATCTCCGTCTTCAATGGTTGCCAAGGGTTGATTATTGGATCCTACATGAATGATTGGACGGATAAACTCGTCCGTCACATTGTTTTCATAGGATTTTTTAATGGCTGCCAGAATATCTTTAGAGCGCTCTCCCACACCATGTACCATTGCATCATATGCGAGCTTCACCCGCTCCCATCGATTGTCTCTATCCATGGCATAATATCTTCCAACTACGGAAGCAATTTTACCAGTTGAGTGCTCTAGGTGAGCTTGAAGGTCTTTAATGTATTCTAATCCACCTTTGGGATCAGTATCTCTTCCGTCGGTGAACGCATGGATAAAAACATTTGTCATCCCGTGTTCTTTAGCTGCATCGCAAAGTCCTTTGAGATGATTGATATGGGAGTGGACACCTCCGTCTGAAAGCAAACCGATGAAGTGAGTTTTCCGCTTTGCAGCTTTGGTTTTGGCAAAAGCAGCTGTTAAAACTGGATGAGTATTTAGCTCACCATTTGCGACTGCCAGGTTGATTTTCACAAGATCTTGATAGACCACTCTTCCTGCACCGATATTCATGTGCCCAACTTCAGAGTTCCCCATTTGACCTTCCGGGAGACCCACAGCAAGTCCCGAGGCTTCAAGTTTGGCGTGCGGATATTTAGTATAAAGACTGTCTACAAAAGGTGTTTTAGCTTTGTCAATTGCCGATACAGCAGGATTGGTTGCAATTCCCCAACCATCTAAAATCATTAAAAGTACTTTCTTCTCCATATCGCAAATATATTATATTTCAAGGCAAAGTCTTGGTTAATCCTAAACATCATCTGTTCAAAATGATAGAATTTGAACGGCTTTTTTTTGTAAATGGGCTACTCTTTTTTGGCTTAGTATTTGCCTAATCAGAGAAATGACCTTGACTCTAAGTTTGTTTTTATCTGTTTTCTTGTACCTACAGCCCATTTTTGGGGATGAGGTGAAAATGGATTCCATTGATCCGGTAATCTCTGCGATTGATGGCGGGTCTAGTGGCGATCTTGCAAAATTTTTTGATACCAGCATCTCTCTCAATGTAAATGGACAACAAGGCGAATACTCTAAAAACCAAGCGGAAATAGTGATCAAAGATTTTTTTAAGAAGAATCCTTCCTTGGGTTTTAAAGTGGTTTTTCGAAGTGAAACCAACCCAAGTTTGATTTCTTATATTGGTGATTATCAAAGTACAGAGAGCTCCTATAAGGTGTTTATCCGAGTTAGTCAGCAAGGCGAAAACTTAAAAATCTACAGCTTAGACTTTGTGAAAGCATAGTCAATTTTTTAATTGAAAAAGGGGATTTCAGTTCGAAGGATTGCTTATTTTTGGCCATGAGACCCGAATATTTGACCGAAGAAGCCATCCAGAAATTTATCCAGTCAGCTTTTGCAGAAGATATTGGCCCTGGTGATTATTCTTCGCTATCAGCTATTCCTGAGGGGACTCAGGGTAGAGCAAAACTGATCATAAAGGATGAGGGTACCTTGGCTGGATTAGAAATGGCAGAAAAGATTTTTAATGCCTTTGATCCCCAATTGGAGGTGGAGCTCTTGTTAAAAGATGGGGACTCGGTGAAGTTTGGGGATATTGGACTTATCGTATCAGGCCCAGCAGCGTCTATTCTTTCCTCGGAGCGATTGGTTTTGAATTGTATGCAGCGAATGAGCGGAATAGCTACCGTTACACATAGATTGACTCAGAAGATCATTCACACCAAAGCCAGATTAATGGATACTCGGAAGACTACTCCGAACTTCAGATTAATGGAAAAGTGGGCTGTGCACATTGGTGGAGGAGTCAATCATCGATTTGCATTGTACGATATGGTCATGCTCAAGGACAATCATGTTGACTTTGCCGGTGGTATTCGGAATGCGATTGAGCAAACCAAAAAGTACCTTGAAAAAAATAATTTAAATCTCAAAATTGAGATCGAAACTCGTAACCTCGAAGAAGTACGTGAGGTGATTGAAGTTGGAGGAGTGGATTACATCATGCTTGATAATATGGATTATGCAATGATGAAGACTGCCGTAGCCATCATTGATGGACGTTTTTCAACAGAAGCCAGCGGGGGGATTACTGAGGATACTTTGTTGGAAGTTGCGAATTGTGGGGTAGATTTTATCTCAATGGGTGCTTTGACTCACTCTGTGAAAAGTATGGACATTAGCCTCAAAGCATTTTAAAGCCACTTTTTCCAGCGGAAATAGAACAACATTCCGATTGTCGCCGTCGCCATTCCGGCTAAAACATAAAAATACCCATAGCGCCAGTGTAGCTCGGGCATGTGTTCAAAGTTCATCCCGTAGACTCCGGCGACGAAGCTCAACGGAATGAAAATCGTGGAGATGATGGTAAGGACCTTCATCACATTATTCATCTTGTTGGACAGGCTGTTCATATACAGATCCAATACCCCGGACGACATGTCTCGGAATACCTCCAGAGTTTCTATTACCTGAATCGTGTTTTCATAAAGATCCCGCATAAAAGGCTTGGTCTCCGGACTTATTTTTTGTTCAGCATATTTATCAAACCCCCCGATTACTTCCCGAAGTGGATAAATAGTTCTTCTGAGCTCTGCCATTTCTCTTCGTTGTCGGTACAATTGATTGAGCGTGTCCGTATCTGGATTGTTCATAGCTCTAGCCTCCAAGAGATCTATTTTCTCGCCTACATTTTCCAAAACCAAAAAGTAATTATCAATCACCGCATCCAGCAAGGCGTAGAGCAAATAGTCTCCGGATCTCTTTCTGATGTTTCCTTTAAACTCAATAATTCGCTCTCGGACATAGTTGAACACATCTCCTTTCTTTTCTTGAAAAGTGACTAAAACATCATCCATTAATAAAAAACTAATTTGCTCTTCTTCCACTTCAGATTCGGGAGTAAGGCACTTGATCATTTTGATTACTGCAAAAATATATTCGTCGAAGACCTCCATTTTTGGACGCTGCTGCACATTGAGAATATCTTCCAAAGTCAAGCGGTGGATGGAAAAAATAGCCCCAACTTTTTCGATTAATTCCACGTCATGCAATCCATCAATATCAATCCACAAAACTTTACGCTTGGATTTCAATACTTCAGGTAATTGATCCATGGTGACTACTTCTTCGCTTACTCCGTCGATATCATAGGTGATCATGGTGATATCTACCGTTTCAATTTTCTTTTCACCGGTGAATACCAATGCCGCTGGAGGCAAACCCAATTTGAATTTTTTCTTGTCTTTCTTTTTAGATTTATTGACTTGGGGCTTCATAGAATTGGAGTTTGAATTAAGGTAAGTGCTTCGGCTTAAAAATCAAAGGTCATTTATGCCTTTCCAAAAACTCCAAATTCCGTTTTAGACCAGTGTACTTGGTTCGCTTTACCGCTGAGTTTTTGAAAACTTTGGAGAAAGTCTCTTCCGTCATTTCCACCCAATCTCGATTGGAAAAATCTTTTAGATCGGGATGAAGTTCAAATCTGGGCTCCTGATGAGGCTTTGAAAAGCGATTCCAAGGGCAAACATCCTGGCAGATATCGCATCCGAAAGCCCAGTTTTCCAGTTGCCCTTTGAATGCACTTGGAATATTTTCCTTGAGTTCTATGGTGAGATAAGAAATGCACTGAGATCCATTAACCACGCCAGGCTCCACGATCGCATCTGTGGGACAAGCGTCGATACACTTGGTGCAGGTACCGCAGTAGTCTTTCGTAATCGGATTGTCTGGGGCGACTTCCAAATCGATGATCAACTCGGCGAGGAAGAAGAAACTCCCCATTTGTCGATTGAGAAGTAGACTGTTTTTGCCAATCCAGCCTAGGCCGGCCTTCTGGGCCCACTGTCGCTCCATAACAGGCGCAGAATCTACAAATGCACGCCCATTGATTTCCCCGATTTCTTCTCTGAGAATTTCTAAAAATTCATTCAACTTTTCCCGAATCACCAGATGATAATCTTCCCCGTAGGCATATTTAGCCAGTTTGATGTCAGATTCTCCTTCAGGTAATTTTTCTGCGGGGTAGTAATTGTAGATCAATGAGACGACAGTTTTGGCTCCATCCACCAGTTTGGTCGGATCGAGTCGCTTGTCGAAGTGATTGGCTAGATAAGCCATTTGGCCTTGGTAGTTCTGATTGAGCCATTGCTCCAGGCGAGGAGCTTCGGCCTCCAAAAACTCCGCTTTGGCAATGCCACAAAAGTCAAAGCCCAATTGTTTTGCTATTGATTTGATGATTCGGGCGTATTTTTCAGAGTTTGTCATTGGATAAATATAAAGAAAGCCTATAAATCCTTAGCTCGACAGTTGAGGATTCATTCTTTGAAACAGTGCAGATCAACTGAGAATTTTTTATTCTTATAATTGGAAAATAATTGGAATTGCAGTTGATGCTAATCCAGGGACTAGAAATTATGGAAAAATAGTTACTTTCTTAACAGATTATTAAATGGATATTAAATATAAAATAAATGAGGTTCTGAAAATTTGGAACCCAATAGGTATAAAAGGAAAGGATCTTGATAATGAATATCTGAGGTATGTGGATGAAATTATTGAGTGTGTAAATACCAAAAAAAATCTTTTAGGTTTGATTGAGGACATAGAAGGTAATCGAATAGGATTTTTTTACACTTCTAAGAAAGATAGGGAACTAGTAGTTGATCAGATATTAAAAATTTTTAATGAGGACTAATGTTGAAAAAGTAAGCTTATTTCTATTCTTTATATTTTCTCTTTTTAGTTGTGAGATGTTCTCCCCTCCAAAAATTGATTTAAAGATTCCTGAGAAAATTCCTAGTCAATTTAATCTGGACTTTGCTGAATTAGCTGATATTCAATGCTGGGATTCGATCGTGGTGGTGAAACCCTATTCCGAACCAAACTTTGATTTTCTCAAGGGAAATCAGGGTATGATGAGTTTAAGTGGAACCGATATCCATATTTTGACTTTATATACCCTTCAACAAAAAGTGGTAGGCTACTCTCTGGTTCCAAGGGTTTTGGATTTGTATCAATTATGGGAAAATTCAGAATCTTCCGATAAAGAGGTGTTCATTTTTTCAAGAGAGGAGGCAAAATTTTCATTCGAAAAAAGTGGAGAGGATTATTTGTTGAATCTAGATGATACTTGGAAAGCTCCTGAGGTCATAGAGCTATCAATGCATGAGACAGCCAATTACCTTTTAGCAAATATTAAAGAGATCAATTATTCCTATCAGGAAGTTTTTAACAGGAGTTTCTTCGTAAATGTCTATACCGTTAATGACTCAAAGGCAACTCTACAGGGCTACTTTGAAGAGTACGATGGCATACTTTCCAGTATTCTTATTTCAATAATTCCAGATGGTGATTATTACAGTCAAAGCAAACTGTTTAAAATAGAAGGTCTAGAAAACCCAAAAATTATCAGTTTAATTGAAAAAGAGTTTCCAGAATTTATTTTGGCGGTGGAGTCAGGTCCGTTAGAAAATAGAAAAACCTTTGAATACAAGTTCAAAGGTTTTATAGATTGAAAGTCAGATGGATTCGTTCAAAACAAAACGATTTATTTGATTTAGATTACTATTCATTTTGTTCCATCTACTTCAAATCCGGCCTATCCTGATACCACTGTTCTTCGAAAGTCTCTTTGATATCCACATCTGCCACTAAAACAGAATATACCATCCAGATCACCAGAAAGGGTCCAGCCAGAAAAATCAGCCAGATCAGAAATTGGCTAACTTCAAACTGAATCAGTGTCACAAAGAGTATCAAAATGCCGGTGACAATTCCGACAGCGAGTTCATAATTCTTCATCTTTTTTGGGAAATTGTTTCCTAGATTAAACTCGCTAGCGCCTTATCTTGTTATAGCCTCAATGAAAGGATTCCGATTCTCCCAATTTGTACCCAATCAAGATCCCGAAAAGAACACCTTCGAGAACTTGCTCAATATATTTCTTCAACTTGTCACTATGACCGGAGGAGATGTCGCTGAGGCACTTAGCTGGCTCACCAATCTGGATAAGCGCTATAATATGACCAATCCAAATTATGGGATTGGAGACTTTATCGAGGACCTCAAGTCAAAGGGTTACATGACTGAGGAAAACCAAAAAGGCGAATTCAAAATCACCGGAAAAGCGGAGCAGACCATCCGAAAGTCTGCTTTGGAAGAAATTTTCGGGAAATTAAAACGCAGTAAGTCCGGTCAACATAAAACGACACATTCGGGCGAAGGAGAAGAGCGGGGAACTGACAGAAGGCAATTTCAATTTGGAGACAACCTTGATCAGATTGCCTTGACGGATTCCCTTCGAAATGCTCAGATCAACCACGGACTTTCAGGGGATTATTTATTGACCGAAAGTGATTTGGAGATCAACGAGAAGGAATTTAAATCCCAGACCTCAACGGTGCTGATGATCGATATTTCTCACTCCATGATTTTGTATGGAGAAGATCGGATCACCCCTGCGAAGAAAGTGGCGATGGCTTTGGCTGAACTCATCAAAACTCGCTATCCAAAGGACACGCTTGACATCATCGTCTTCGGAAATGATGCATGGCAGATTGAAATCAAGGATTTGCCTTACCTACAAGTGGGTCCTTACCATACGAATACGGTAGCAGGTTTGGAACTTGCAATGGATCTCCTACGAAGAAGAAAAAATCCTAATAAGCAGATATTCATGATCACCGATGGCAAACCGACCTGCCTCAAAGTAGGAATCAAATACTATAAAAATGCTTTTGGAATAGACAGCAAAATCTTGAGTGAAACACTCAAACTTGCTGCGCAATGCCGAAAGTTGAAAATACCAGTGACCACCTTTATGATTGCCTCCGATCCTTATTTAAAGGAATTTGTAAAAGAATTCACCAAAGTGAATAATGGAAATGCTTACTACAGCAGCCTGAAAGGACTTGGAGATTTAATTTTTGAAGATTACAGACGAAACCGAACGAAACGCTTTTAAGCAAATGGAATACAACAAACTGAAGAGCTCAGACCTACACAAAATAAAAACCCTTGGCCACCTAAAGGCCGCTGGCTACCAATCCAAATCCATCAAAGAAGAACTTCGGGAAAATTTGATCCAAAAGATCAAAGCGAAAGAAAATGTCTTTGAAGGAATCTGGGGATATGAGGATACGGTGATTCCTGATATTGAGCGAGCAATTCTTTCCCGACACAATATCAATCTCCTTGGACTTCGGGGTCAGGCTAAAACCCGAATTGCCCGAATGATGACTCACTTGTTAGATGAGTATGTGCCTGTGGTTTTTGGAGCTGAATTGAATGATGATCCTATGCAGCCTTTGACTAGCTATGCAAAAGAACTCATCGAAGATAAAGGTGATGATACTCCGATTTCCTGGTGGCATCGATCGGAGCGCTATACTGAGAAGCTGGCTACGCCAGACGTTTCAGTGGCTGATTTGATCGGTGATGTAGATCCAATCAAAGCAGCTACGATGAAACTCAGCTACAATGACGAGCGGGTGATTCATTACGGTTTGGTACCAAGATCGCATCGATCGATTTTTGTGATCAACGAATTGCCGGATCTGCAGGCTCGGATTCAGGTAGCACTTTTCAATATTTTGCAGGAAGGTGATATTCAGATTCGAGGTTTCAAATTGCGGTTGCCACTGGATATTCAGTTTGTCTTCACAGCCAATCCGGAAGATTATACGAATCGTGGAAGTATCGTGACTCCACTTAAGGATCGTATCGAAAGCCAGATCATTACCCACTATCCGAAAACTTTGGAAATCGGTAAAAAAATCACGGTTCAGGAAGCAAACCTGACTGGCAAGCCGGTAGATCAGATTCATATTCCGGAATTGATGAAGGATTTGATTGAGCAGATTGCAATCGAAGCCAGAAGTTCAGAGTATGTGGATGAGAAAAGTGGGGTTTCCGCACGATTGACGATTTCAGCCTATGAGAATTTGGTTTCTGCAGCCGAGCGAAGGCTCTACATGAATGGCGAATCAAATACGGTAGTGCGGATAGCGGATTTGATAGGAGTGATTCCAGCGATTACCGGAAAAGTCGAATTGGTCTATGAAGGCGAGCAGGAAGGCGCGGGTTTGGTTGCTTATAATTTGATCGGGAAGGCGATTCGAACTCAGTTTGTGAATTATTTCCCAAGTCCGGAACAGAAGAAGAAGGAAAAGCAAGGAAATCCTTATGTGCTTCCTTTGGCTTGGTTTGGAGAAGGAAACGTACTGGATATTTTAGCTTCGCAATCTGATAAAACCTACAAGCAAGCGCTGCATGCAGTTCCGGGATTGGAAGAAGTGGTTACACAATTAGCTAAAAATGTTCCTGAGAAGGAGAAAGAATTCTTTATGGAATTTGCGCTCCATGGCTTAGCAGAGTATTCTCAGTTAAGTAAAAATTTACTAGACACTGGACTTCAATTCAAAGATTTGTTTAGCTCCATGTTTGACATGGGGTCTGGGGATGAAGATGACTTTGAGGATGAGGATGATTTATAATTAAGAAGAGCCGAAAGGCTCTTTTTTTGTTAATAAGGTTAATCTTTTTCACTAAAAATCACTTCAAAAGAATCAATCCAATTCCAATCAAAGCTGGAAATCCCTGTACCCAAAAGATTTTTTTACTAGCTGTCAAAGCTCCAAAAATTCCCGCAACCAATACGCAACCAAGAAAAAAGAGGGCAACCTTATCAGCCCAGATAGGATCTGGAATATACAGAGACCAGGCTAAGCCTGCTACCAAAAACCCATTGTAAAGGCCTTGGTTCGCTGCCAATGCTTTGGTCTTTGGAAATAAATCGGCAGGAAACTGCCTGAAAATCTTCCGGCCCGTAGTTTCCCAGGCAAACATTTCGAAGTATAGAAAATAGAGGTGCAAAATTGCGACAAGTCCGATAATGATTTTTATAGCGATTTCCATGAGTTGCAAATTTTATGAATTTACATTTTTTAAGAGATTTCCCGGCTAAGGTGGAGGCATAACTTATATTTGTTCCATGTCTGATATTCTTTTACCAAAGGCTTTTGAAAGCCAAATGATTGATTTGTTAGGATCTGAGGAATTTTCAGCGTTCAAAAAAGCTATTGATGAACCTTCCCAAACTTCGCTTCGGCTGAATTCAGCAAAGCAGGTGGAGCTTGATTGGGAGAAATCCAGCATTCCTTGGTCAGATCAAGGCTATTTTTTGAAAGAGCGGCCTTCATTTACTTTAGATCCGGCTTTTCACGCCGGGGCATATTATGTACAGGAAGCATCCTCCATGTTCATCGATCATATTTTAAAAAGCCTTGAAATTCCCAGAGGGATTTATTTGGATTTGGCCGCCGCTCCAGGAGGAAAAAGCACCTTACTTTCTTCTTATCTGGGTGAAAATGGACTTTTGGTAGCTAACGAGGTAATCCAATCTCGAGCACAGATCTTAAAGGAAAATATTGTGAAGTGGGGATTGGGAAATGCGATCGTCACCAATAATGATCCGGAGCACTTTTCTCCTTTGGAAGGATTTTTTGATCTTGTCTTAGTAGATGCACCTTGTTCCGGTGAGGGAATGTTCCGAAAGGATCCGCAAGCTCGCACCGAATGGTCTCCGGATCATGTGACACTTTGTGAGCTTCGCCAAAAAAGAATTATGGATCAAGCTGGCGCATTGGTAAAGGCTGGAGGATATTTGATTTACAGTACCTGTACTTTTAATGAGCAAGAGAATGAGGATATGATTCGGTTTTTGACCGAAGAGTTTTCCTATGAACCTGTTCGAATACCGCTGGATTCCGATTGGAAAATCCGGGAAACTATAGTGGATGCAGAAGGAAAAAGGTATTTCGGCTATCGGTTTTTTCCTCACTTGGTGAATGGGGAAGGATTTTTTATTACGATACTTCAGCGGTCAGAGGATGCTTTTATCCAAGAACCAAAGCGTGTCAAGGATTTCAAACATCACTATCTGAAGGAAATCTGGGACCGTGATTCCGCTGAAATGGATCGTGAATTAGGTTTTGAAGAATCGGGAAAATATTACACGTTGAATGATTCGTACTTCCGGATATCAAAAGATTGGAACTTACACTTTCAAAAGCTTTCCCAACATGTAAGTTTGAAGTATTTCGGGGTCGAATTGGGCAAAAAGCAAAAACAGGATTGGATTCCAAGCCATGAATGGGCGCTTTCACTTCTACCGAAAAATGGCTTTCCTAGACGGGAATTATCCAAGACCGAAGCCTTGGATTTTCTCAGAAAAAACGAATTGGAATTAACTGATTTACCAATAGGATGGGTTTTGATGACCTACCAGCAACTGCCACTTGGTTGGGTTAAAAATCTTGGAAATCGAATCAATAATTATTACCCAAAAGACTGGCGGATTCGGATGTGATTACTTTTCTTCTTCTGTCCAAGTGACCACTTCATCTTCCAAATAATGCGGATAGATCTTTCGGTGTTGCTTCTTCACCTCTGAAATTAAGGCTTGCCGAAAACCTTCAACATTCAGTCCACTTGCAGCGGCCATAAATACTGGCTTGATTCCTGTTTTCTTTTCATAGGCATCTGAAAGTGAATCAAAATCAAGGTAGTTGGCTTCTTCAAGCTCCAGCTCGGTCATCTGCATACTTTCTTCTTCGCTTGGCATAGTTTCCACCAGATCGATTTTGTTAAAAACCAATAAAACCGGCTTATCTCCAGCCTTGATTTCATTCAAAGTCTGAGTGACCACAGCGATATGATCTTCAAAATGGGGATGAGAAATATCCACTACGTGGACCAATAAGTCCGCTTCGCGAATCTCATCCAAAGTAGATTTAAA
Organism: Algoriphagus marinus; assembly: GCF_001936475.1. Taxonomy (GTDB): domain Bacteria; phylum Bacteroidota; class Bacteroidia; order Cytophagales; family Cyclobacteriaceae; genus Algoriphagus; species Algoriphagus marinus. Next base: position 390,551 of record NZ_MSPQ01000001.1, read on the forward strand.
TGATTCGATGAGGTGAGTAGGCAGTTTTCGTATAAATCCAACCGTATCAGATAACAGAAAAGGGACATTTTCAAGCACTACTTTTCTAACGGTTGAGTCAACTGTAGCAAACAGTTTATTCTCCGCCAAAATATCTGTTTTGGTAATTAAGTTCATCAAGGTACTTTTACCCACATTCGTGTATCCTACTACTGCAACCCGAACGATTCCTTTTCTTCCTTTGCGCTGAGTTTCACCCTGTTTTTCGATTTCTCGAAGCTTTTCTTTAAGTAAGGTAATCCTGTTTCGGATATCTCGCTTATCCGTTTCAATTTCTTTTTCACCGGATCCACCTCGTGTAGTCGTACCACCTCGCTGACGCTCCAAGTGAGTCCACATTCTTGTCAATCGAGGCAGTAAGTACTGAAATCTAGCTAATTCAACTTGCGTTTTTGCTTGAGCAGTCTGGGCTCTATTTAGAAAAATGTCTAAAATCAAAAGCGAGCGATCATAGATCTTCACTTTGAGTTCATTTTCCAGATTTCGCATTTGAGAGGGAGAAAGGTCATCATCAAAAATCACCATGTCCACTTCGAAATGGGTGATATAGGAAAGAATCTCCTCAAGCTTACCGGACCCAACAAAAGTCTTGATATCTGGCTTTTCCATTCGTTGGGTAAAGCGATATACCGTTTTAGCACCGAGTGTTTCAGTTAAAAAGGCCAACTCATCTAAGTGTTCCTCAGTCTCTTGCTCGGTTTGATATTGGCGAATGATACTGACAAGGACTGCAGTATTTTCTTTTGGGGCAGTTTCGTGAAGTTTTTGAATTTTCCGGGAATATTTACTCATATATATCGTGATCTGCTATTAGAACTCAATTTGAACATGTAAAAGTTCTACTGAGAATCATTTCAAGTTCAAGTTTCTATTATTTTAAGAAAGTAGTTTCGACTCTGGTAACAAAGTTCGCCATATTTCATCACAATAGATTAGGATAGTCTATTGAGAGGTAGTTATTTTGATGATTAATTTCATAGCAAGTAGAAAAAAAAAGTGGCTGAAATAGTAAAAACATCACTTCCAGGTGTATTGGAGATATTCCCTAAAAAATTTCTTGACAACAGAGGATATTTTTTTGAATCTTATCGAGCTGATTGGTTTAATGATATTCATCTCGATCATGGATGGGTTCAAGATAATCAAAGCTTTTCCACAGCAGGAACATTGAGAGGTCTTCACTTCCAACGAGGGGAATTTAGTCAAGCTAAACTAGTGCGAGTGATTCAAGGTTCTGTCCTTGATGTAGCTGTAGACTTGAGAATTGATTCGCCGACATTCGGGCAATCGTATTTAACAGTTTTGGATGCTGAGAAAAGTAATCTTCTTTATATTCCAAGTGGATTTGCCCATGGCTTTTCTGTATTGGAGGATGCTGTCTTTGCATATAAATGCTCTAATTACTACAACAAAGCCAGTGAAGGAGGAATACTTTGGAATGATTCCGATTTGGCTATTGATTGGAAGATCAAAGAACCGATCATATCCGAAAAAGATGCATTATGGCCTTCATTGAGTGAATTTATAATAAATGAAGGAGGATTATAATGGGATTATTAGATTTTTTGAAGAGAAAGCCAGAGGAGTTGGAAGAGCTGGATTTGAGCTGGCTGCAAGTAGATATGCATTCGCATTTGATCCCTGGGATTGACGATGGTTCAAAAACTATGGAGGAATCTCTCCAGTTGATCAAAAGACTTTCTGATTTTGGCCTTCGAAAAATTATCACCACTCCCCACATTATGTCGGAGTATTACAAAAATACGCCCGAAATTATAAATATGGGGCTTGAAGACCTTCGCAAATCAGTCAAAGCAGAAGGGATTTCCATAGAAATTGAAGCTGCTGCTGAATACTACATGGATGAGATCTTTCTTGAGAAAGTTAAAAGTGGTCAACCGTTATTGTCTTTTGGCGATCGTTATATTTTGGTAGAAACAGGCTTTATCAATAAGCCTCAGATGCTCCTAGAGATAATTTTTCAATTAGAAATGGCAGGATATAAGCCTATTCTAGCTCATCCTGAGCGTTATCAATATTTAATCCATGACAAGTCGCTTTTAGAAGATTTGGTTGATCGCAATATTCTTTTTCAAGTCAATCTACTTTCGCTGACTGGATTTTATTCCAAACAAGTAAAAGATTTTGGAGAAATGCTTATAGAGCGGGGATTAGTAAAGTTTTTTGGAACAGATTGTCACAATGAGCGATATCTGGATATGCTTGAAATGCTCCCCAAATCAAAAATCTATTCTAAGATCAAACAATCTGAGTGGATGAACTCTTTACTTTGATCAGTGAAATTTTATGAAAATTCTGATTACTGGCATTACTGGATTATTTGGAAGTTATCTCGCAAAGGAATTTTCTGAATTGGGAGAAATTAGTGGATTAGTCCGACCTTCCTCTTCCAAGCGACTTACTGAAAGTCTGGAATCAAATATTCACTGGTTGGAAGGAGATTTGGCAGATATAGATTCTTTAGAGGCCGCACTACAAGGAATTGACTTGGTAATTCATGCTGCAGGAATGGTTTCTTTTGACTCAAAAGATGAGGCTAGTCTCTACCAGACCAACGTGAAAGGTACCGCAAACTTAGTAAATGCCATGCTCCTTGTGGGAGTTAAAAAATTGGTACATATAAGTTCTGTAGCAGCTATAGGTCGAAGTCAAGAGCAACTCATTATTGATGAAAACTTTAAATGGACAGAATCTCCATTAAATACAGTATATGCCAATTCGAAATACTACGGAGAACTGGAAGCATGGCGAGGAGAGCAAGAAGGGCTAACCCTTCTAGTAGTCAATCCTTCGATACTATTAGGAAAAATAGCTGACGATAGGAGTAGCACAGATATATACCACTATGTACTTGAAGAAAATAGGTATTACCCCTCTGGAAATATAAACTACATAGATGTAAGAGACGCGGCCAAGATTACAAAGCTACTGGTGGAAAAAAATAAATGGGGAGAGCGATTTATCCTCAATAAAGAGGGAATTCCTTACCAAAAATTCTTTCAAATTATGGGAGAACAATTTGGGAAGAAAGCTCCAAATAAAGCTGTAAATCCACTTTTATTGAATCTTGTGGTATTTTTTAATGGAATATTTCGAAAACTTGGATTGAGCAAAAGTCCGTTGAACAAAAAAACTGCTCTGATTTCAAAGCAAAAAACAGTTTTTGAAAACAAGAAAACGCAGGATCTATTAAATTTTGAATATTTCTCCTTAGAAGATACTTTTCGCTGGGCCAGGTAAACTTATTTTCAATTTCTACCGTTTTCATCAACCTGATTTTTCTTCTTTTGATACCTTTTATGGAAGGGGAAGAAAAATTAACAATACCTGATTTTGACAGAACAAATTATTTGGTAAATTAAGTAAACCATAACGCATTCGAATGACCGGAGATCACGATCACGATTGGGAAAACGATAAAAAACTGGTAGAGCGATTTGAAAATTCTCTAAAATCCAATCTTGACTTATATTTTGAAGAAGAGGAACTGGAAGACATTATCCGGTTTTATTTTGATCAACAAAAATTTCTGAAGGCTTTGAGAGCTTCAGAATACTGTCTCGAAAAATTCCCCTATTCTGTAGAAATCAAGCTTTTGAAAGCACAATGTCTCATCTTCAATGATGAGCTTGAGGAAGGGATGAGTATTCTGGAGAACATCAATAATATCTCTCCTAATAATGAGGAAATCATTCTGGCTCTCGCTAATGCACACATTCTAGCCGGCTCACATCAGGAGGGGATCGATTTGCTGGAGAATTTTCTTCCTTTGGCAGAGGACAAAGCGGAGGTATATTATTCGCTTGGAAATCTCTATCGAATTCAAAGTGATAATGTAAAAGCAAGCTATTATTTCAAAGAGGCAGTGAAACTTCGGATTAATCATGAAGATGCGCTTTTTCAGCTGGCAATGATTACCGAAGAGGAAGGGTCCTTTGACGAGATTTTAGACTTTTATCAGGAGTTTATTGATCAGGATCCTTACAGCGCTGGTGCTTGGTACAACTTAGGTGTTGTTTACAATAGGCTTGGAAGATTTCAGGAAGCGATAAAAGCTTATGAATATGCTATTTTGATTGATGATGCTTTTGCATCTGCATATTTCAATCTTGGAAATGCTCTGATGAATACCGAGCAGTTCGAACTTGCTTTGGAAGCCTATCAAAACACCATAAACTGTGAAGGAGTAAATGCAGAAAACTGCTGCTACATGGGAGCTGCTTATGAGAAATTGGGTAGACTGGATGAAGCATTTAAATATTTCAAAAAGTCGGCAAAGCTGGACGAGGAGTATGATGATGCTTGGTTTGGGCTGGGAATGTGTATGCTGAAAAAGGAAAAATTTTTTGAAGCCATCCACTATTTCAAGAAAGCACTCAAGCTTACCAAAGAAAATGCAAACTATTGGGTTGGTCTGGCAGATGCAGAATTTAATCTTGGAAATATGCAAGCAAGTTCGGAAGCCTATGAAGAGGCAATCAACTTAGAACCAGGAATAATGGAGACTTATGTCAATCTTTCCTTGATCTATTATGAGCAAAATCGATTTGAAGAGGCCATTGATGTGACTTTGGAAGGAATAGAAGAGCTACCGGAATCTGCAGAATTGTATTTTAGGATGGTTGTTTACCAAATCAAAATGGGCAATTATAAAGAGGCGTTTTCATTTTTAGAAAATGGTTTAACTTTGGACTTCGAAAAACATATCATCTTGTATCAGTTGATGCCTGAATTGAAAAAGCAAAAAGCGATTTACAAGATTATTTCTCAGTATCGGGAGGAAAATCCCGAGTCCTAAACAAAACCTAGCTAATGAACTATATTTTGAATAACATCCCCGTTCGGACTCAAAAACCTCGAACCACAGGATTTACTATGGCCATGGATAAAGGCCTTTCAGTCCGAGAAACTGAAGATTTTGTAGATAGCTGCTCTGATTTTGTAGATATTGTGAAGCTTGGTTGGGCTACATCCTATGTCACAAAAAACCTTGATAAGAAACTTGCAGTCTATAAAGAAGCAGGAATACCGGTTTACCTTGGGGGTACTCTTTTTGAAGCATTTATTGTCAGAGGACAATTTGATGACTACCGTAAGGTGTTAGATAAATATGATTTAGGTTTTGCTGAGGTATCAGATGGGTCTATTTCTTTGAATCACGACAAAAAGTGTGAATACATTTCCGAATTGGCAAAGCAGGTAACTGTCCTATCCGAAGTAGGATCAAAAGATGCCGCTAAGATCATTCCGCCATACAAGTGGATAGAGCAAATGCAGACTGAATTGGATGCTGGAGCCTGGAAAGTGATCGGAGAAGCCAGAGAAGGTGGTAACGTGGGCTTGTTTAGAGATTCTGGAGAAGTAAGACAAGGATTGGTAGAAGAGATTTTAACCAAAATCCCAGAAGAACGAATCATCTGGGAAGCACCTATCAAATCCCAACAGGTCTGGTTTATCAAATTGATAGGAGCGAACGTTAATCTTGGAAATATCAGCCCCTCCGAAATTATTCCACTCGAAACAATACGACTTGGATTAAGAGGAGACACTTTCGACCATTTTCTGGGAGAAATCAAATTATAAAATACCCACTCCAAATGGGCTGATTGGTACGTACCGATCAGCCTTTATTTTTGACAATGGATTTAATTAAAAAGTACCTCCTTACATTCTTCAAAGGTATGGCAATGGGAGCAGCCGATATAGTACCTGGCGTTTCAGGTGGATCGATAGCCCTGATTACAGGTATATACCAGCGATTGCTAGACAGTATCAACTCCTTTCATACTGCTAATTTCAGACTGTTGCTCAAGTTTGAGGTCAAAAAATTCTATAAGGCAGTCAATGGTACTTTCCTGTTGAGTTTATTGCTTGGTATCCTGACTAGTATCTTTTCACTTTCAAAGCTGATTACATTTCTCATGAATGATCACCCGATTCCTTTGTGGTCATTTTTTTGCGGATTAATTCTTATCAGTGCTTTTGTGATCCTTCGTGAGATCAAACGCTGGCATTTAGGAGTGATTGTGGCTTTACTAATCGGTACGGTCGGGGCTTATTTTATCACTGAACTTCCTCCTACCAGTAGTCCAGATGCTCTTTGGTTTACATTTGTATCCGGAGCAATTGCGATCTGTGCAATGATTTTACCCGGTATAAGCGGAAGCTTTATTTTACTTATTCTGGGTAAGTACGAGCAGATTTTGGAGGCGGTTTCAAATAAGGATATCCTCACTTTAGGGGTTTTTGCTTTAGGGTGTGTGATTGGAATTCTATCTTTCAGTAGGGTGATTTCTTGGCTGCTAAAGCGTTATTATGCCACCACAATAGGTTTGCTTTCAGGGTTTATGCTAGGTTCGATGAATAAGCTTTGGCCTTGGAAAATTGTCACAGCCTATCGAACCTCCTCAAGCGGGGAACAAAAACCTTTTTTAACAGAAAACCTTTTGCCTACTCAATATTTGGATCAGACTGGATTGGAGCCTTTGATTGGGATAGCAATTGCAGCCTTTTTGTTTGGAATTTTTCTGGTTATTGGAATTGATCGTTTGGCTGCGTATTTGAAAAAATAATGAGAAAATTTGGCTTGATCGGTTTTCCCCTAGGACATTCATTTTCGAAGAAATACTTTCAGGAAAAATTTGAAAAGGAAGGTATAACGAATTGTAGCTTCGAACTTTTTGAGATACCTGATATAAATCACCTACAGGAAATAATTACAAATAATCCAGAATTAGAGGGGCTTTGCGTCACGATTCCCTACAAAGAGCAGGTGAAAGCTTTCATGGATAAACTGGATCCGGCATGTGCAGAAATCGGTGCAGTTAATTGTATCCAGATTCAATCTGGGAAGCTTCATGGAAATAATACCGATTACATAGGATTTAAAAATTCACTTGAAAAATGGCTCGGATCAGAGCGCCCAAATGCGCTTGTGTTGGGAACCGGTGGGGCATCTAAAGCGATAAAGCAAGCATTGAAGGTTCTTGGAATTAAGTTTTTGAGCGTCTCCAGAAGTTCAAAACCAGGAATGGTGACTTATCAGGATTTGAAAGAGAATCCAAGTTTTCTAAATGAATTTCGCCTTATAGTCAATACTACCCCTGTGGGGACTTTTCCCAAAATTGAAGAAATCCCCGACATTCCAGTTGATCAGTTGACAGCGAACCATAGGGTCTATGATTTAGTCTACAATCCAGCCGAAACTCAATTGATGAAAGTTTGCCTTGAGAAGGGCGGTAAGGCTAAAAATGGCTACGAAATGCTTGTATTACAGGCTGAGGCTGCTTGGGAAATTTGGAATACTTCTCCCAAAAAGTAGGACTTAAAGTTATCCCTTTTAAAAACAAGGCGATGATACCATTTTATGGGATTATTTTCCTAGGAATATCTTTTGGCAAGCGAGTTAATAACTCATAATTGACCTGTTGGGTTGATTCCGAAAAGGAAGCTACTGTAATTTCCTTGCCTCGCTGTTTGCCAATCAGGATTACCTCATCGCCGATTTTCACATTTTTCACTTTGCTGATATTCACAGCTATCGCATTCATTGTCACCGTTCCGACCACCTGGCAAAACTGCCCCTGAATCAATACTTGGCCTTGATTACTTAAAAGACGGCTGAATCCATGCCCATAGCCAACGGGAACAATTGCCATCTTCATATTTTCAAGGGCCATAAAGCTATTTCCATAACCCACAAATTCGCCCATTTTAACTTCCTTGAGGCTCATCACGGTACTCTTCCAGGTTATCAATCTCCGAAGTGGATTTTTATTGTTTTTTGGGAGATCATGAAGTTTTGCAAAATAAGTCTCTTTGGTGGGCCAAAAACCATATCCGGCAATGCCTATTCGAACCATATCCATGATTGTTTCTGGAAAAATCAAGGTTGCTGCAGAGCAGGCAGTGTGAAATTTCTTGAAAGTTAAGCCTTGTTCTAAAAAGTAATCTTTAAACTCATGGTAAGAAGCAATCTGGTTTTTAACTCGAACAAAATTACTGACACTTTCTGCTCCGGCATAATGGGTACAAAGGCCTTCCAGTGAAATGGCTTCACTATTTTCCAAAAGTATAGTTGCCAGATTTTCTCGATCCTTCCATTCAAAGCCTGTCCTGTGAAAGCCAGTTTCTACCTCAATATGGACTTTGGCTCGGATTTGAGTGGTTTTTGAAATTGAAATTGCAGCCTTTAAACGATCAAAATCGAAAACGTAAAAGCTAATTCCTTTTTGGATTAGCTCTTCTAATTCTTCCAAATACAACATCCCTAAAATCATGATATCCGATTTTTTTTTAGAATGCTGAAATACTTCCAAAGCTTCGTCAGAGCTGAAAGTACTGAAATGTCTGATTCCTGCTTTTTCAGCAATTTCAACCATCTGAGCAATCCCATGACCATAGGCATTCCCTTTTACCACTGCGGAAATAACCGGATCTGGTCCTATTTCCGATCGGATATACTTAATGTTTTGTCGGTATGCTTTAGCACTGATTTCAAGGGAGGAGGTGGCAATCATTGTGATTTTTAATTTCAGCCGAGAAATTAAGGACCTCTTTTACAGCATCCCAATTATCTGTTACTTTTATTTAAATTGATTGCTATGAAAACAAAGTTTATTCCTGAAGATTCCAGAACTCGTTGTCCTTGGTGTCTCGGTTTTGCTGAATATGTCGCCTACCATGATACGGAATGGGGTGTGCCCGTATATGATGATCGAACACATTTCGAGTTTTTGGTACTGGAAAGTGCACAAGCTGGACTGAGTTGGTCTACCATTTTGAAAAAGCGGGAAGGTTATCGTAATGCGTTTGCAGACTTCGATTATGAGATCGTGGCAGAATTTCCGGAAAGCTATGTCCAGGAATTGCTACAGGATAAAAATATCATTAGGAATGTTTTGAAAATCAGAGGGGCTATCAATAATGCCAAACGTTTTATGGAAGTCCAGCAGGAGTTTGGGTCTTTTTCGAATTATATCTGGGACTTTGTAGGTGGAAAAACTAAACAGAATTCTTTGAAATCTATGGAAAATGCACCTGCGACTAGCGAAGAATCTGATCGATTAGCCAAAGACATGAAGAAGCGAGGATTCAAGTTTTTAGGAAGTACCACCCTCTATGCCCATATGCAGGCTACAGGCTTGGTCAATGACCATTTAGAAGATTGCTTCCGATATAAGGATCTGAGATTTTAAGCGAAAGCGAAGAAGATCAACCAAACCAAGAATAGAATTGGTAATAATACTGGAAGTGAGAATCGGATGATGTAGCCAAAGAAAGAAGGCATCTTGATCCCGCTTTGTTCCGCAATGGATTTTACCATGAAGTTCGGTCCATTCCCAATGTAAGTCATCGCTCCAAAGAACACGGAGGCAATTGCAATAGCCATCAATTGGAATGCAGAATCCTCATAACCATTTGCAGCGAATGTTCTCACTTCTTCGATATTATTGATAGAAGCTCCTTCTGATGCCATAGCGGCAGCTAAGAAATTCAGGTAAGTTGGAGCGTTATCCAAAAACCCGGATAGTACCCCCGTACCCCAATAAAGTGTATTGTGTGTAATCAAAGCCGCTCCCTCTGGTGACTTGGCAAAAATCCCCACGAGCTCTAGTGCAGGCATCATAGTTCCAAAGATTCCTATGAAGATAAATGCTACTTCCCGAATTGGCTCAAAGTTGAACTCATTGCCCTTGATGGCTCTTTGATCAGCAAATTTGTATGAAAACACAGCTACAGAAAGCATGATTAGTTCTCGGATAAATGAGAATTTCTGACCTTCATAATGGATCGCGGGCACACCCTCAATCACATTTGGATCTAGAAATACAGAACAAATGATGATAAATAACCATCCGAAATTCCGGACTCCGATCAATGAAAATTTGTTTGAATAGGTGATGTCTTCAATTTCCGCATCATCAGAAGTCTTGCCAAACTTTTTGTCAATGAAGTAAAACACCCCAGCTAGAAGAAGTAATGCAAAAATCCATGCAGGCCAGTTATGCTCTAATGTCCAGAAAAATGGAATTCCCTTTAAGAATCCAAGAAATAGTGGTGGATCTCCGATTGGAGTTAATGAACCTCCAATATTGCTGACCATAAAGATGAAGAAAATGATATGGTAGGCTTGGATGTTTCCTTTATTCAATCGGATAAAAGGCCGAATCAAAAGCATGGAAGCACCCGTAGTTCCTATCAAATTTGAGATCAAAGCTCCAATCAATAGCAAGGAAACATTGGCCATTGGTGTTGCCTTTTTATCAATCTCAATTAATATTCCTCCCGATGCGATGTAAAGTGAAGCCAATAGGGCTATAAACTGAACATATTCTGCCATCGCATGTACAGGGCTATGCACATTCCCTAAAATAAATAGATAGTAAAAGACGACCAGTATCGCCAACCCTATGGCAATTTTCGGGTAGTTTTTGTGCCAGAAATGCTCATAAAACAAAGGACCCGTCGCAATCATCAACAGGAGCATTACAAAAGGAATCACTAGCCAAACCGGAGCCGCATGCGCATCTCCGTGCTCACTGGCATTTGCTTCATGATCCTCTGCAGCATCTCCATGTATCTCATCATTTGCTTCTTGAACAACTTCTGTTTCTGGATTCTGCGCTGAAACAGTGGATACATGAAAGCTTCCAAAAAATAGTAATCCGAAGAAAATGGAAAAACTAAGGATAAAATTTTTCATTTATTTAATAGGTTCGGCTGGGTAAACTGTCAAGTTCAATATACTAGTTGGCTTGGGTGAATTTCACTAATGAACTTCTGCTAAACTACTGATTTTGGATGAAACTCCACAATCCTCAAAGAGTAGTCCGATGGAATTAATCAAAAATTAACTCCATCGGATGGATCTTATACACTGAAATTACACGAGTTGTGCCAAAGCTATTTTAAAGGAGCTTTCTGCCAGTTTGGTTTTTTCAGGATTTTCGGCATGTGTCTTTTCCAAGGCCTTTCGAATGGTTCTGCTTACATCATCGAAAATAGCCTGATCAGTCACTTCCGCTTTATCACTCATGAGGTAGGCAAATACTCGAGCCATCCCGCAATTTGCGATAAAATCAGGAATCAAGGCTATTCGATCATCTGTCCAGGCTCCGATTGGACCAAAGAAAATCTCCGAATCCGCAAAAGGCACATTAGCGCCACAAGAGATCACCTCTAATCCAGCTTCAACCATCCGCTCAGCTTGGGATTTAGTGATCAGTCTGGAAGCTGCTGCAGGGATAAAGATTTCGCTTTTCAGATCCCAGATTTTTTCATTCAGTTCATCAAAAGGAATGAGATCGTCTGCGACCAATTTATTTCCGGATCGGTTTAGGAATAATTCCCTTACCTCGTCCAGACTATAACCATTTTCATTGATCAATCCTCCCTCACGGTCGATAATACCAACAATTTTGACCCCTTCCACTGCCAAAAAGCAAGCTGCAGCTGCACCTACATTTCCCCAGCCTTGAATGACTGCTCTTTTTCCTTTTAGCTCACCTCCCCATAATTGATAATAGTGTCTCACTGCTTCCGAGACTCCATATCCTGTAATCATGTCAGCGACGGTATATTTCTTTACTCCGTTTGGGGTGAAATTTGGATCCTCTAGCACCTTGGATACTCCTTGACGAAGCTGTCCTATTTTTCTGATTTTTTGTGGTTCAGTAGCATGAAAATGACCGTTGACGATCCCTTCCTGTGGGTGCCAAAGACCAAATGATTCTGTCACAGGGATTACCTCATGGATTTCATCCACATTCATGTCTCCTCCAGTACCATAGTAATTTTTCAATAATGGCATCACAGCCTTGTACCAACGCTCTAGGACACCAGCCTTTCTTGGGTCATTGGGATCAAAATTTATCCCGGACTTTGCGCCCCCTATAGCCGGTCCTGAGACGGTGAATTTCACCTCCATGGTTTTTGCCAAGGATTCTACCTCACGCTTATCCAGTCCTTTTCGCATCCGCGTACCACCTCCGGCTGCGCCACCTCTGAGTGAATTGATCACCACCCAGCCTTCTGCTTCTGATTCGCTATCGCTCCATTCAAAGACAATTTCCGGCTGTTTATTTTCAAACTTCTTTAATAATTCCTGCATGAATATTTGGGTTTTTATTGCTGCGCAAAAATATAAAAATTAATACTGCTACCTAGCTACAGAAGGAGTATCGGTTATCCAAAGATCATACCCCCGGAGGAATCCCGATCGGCTCCGGTGACACTGCTTAAGCAATTAATTTCTCCCCTAAGTCTTAAAACACCAAGGAAACCAAATATTAATGCTTCTTTAAATTCGATTAGTTGGGGCGCTGTTTTTAGGATAGTTATAGCAGCATTAAGATGATTTTCAAGGGATTGGATAAAGAATTCATTGTATGCGCCACCTCCTGTCAAGAGTACTTTTGGATTAGCATTGCTGGAAAAATCTTTAATCACAGTACTGATTTGAAATGCATAATGGTCAATCAAAGTGGCAAGAATATCCTTTTCAGAAGCTTGAGAAGCCGAAATCAGGGGGAGGAAATCTTTTTCAAGATCTTCTCTTCCCAGAGATTTTGCGCTGTTTTTTTTATAGAAGGAAATTGAATTTAGACCTTTCAAGAGGTTTTGGTCTACTTTCCCCTCACTGGCCCATTTCCCTTGGTCATCGTAATCAGCTCCCAAAATTTTTGCTTGGGGATTGAGAAGAAGATTAAACGGACAAGTATCGAATGCGATTCGCTTTCCTTCCCAGTTCATACTGATGTTTGCGATTCCTCCGAGATTGATACAAAAATCCATTTCCGGAAAAAGCAACTCATCTCCTATCGGCACCAGTGGCGCTCCCTGTCCTCCCAGTTGTACATCCAGCATTCTAAAATCATTGATGACTTTGATTCCGGTTTGTTGATACAATGCCCAACCGTTTCCTATTTGTAAACTCAGTCCTTTTTCAGGCTGATGATATACTGTATGACCATGGCTGCAAATTGCATCCGGCTTACAACGGTATTTTTTGCAAAACTGATTTACTTGTTCGCCCATCCAATTCCCAAATCTGACATCAAGGATAGACAGCTCCAGTCCAGAAAGTGTATGACTTCTCATCAAGTCCAATTCAAGAGTTTTGGGAAAAGGAGAAGTTTCTGCCTCTAAAATTTGAAATGACCAAGATGAATCCTTATTGAATTCGCACAGAGCCAAGTCCAATCCATCTCCCGATGTGCCTGACATTAGACCTATAACTGTGTAGCTGGAGTGGTTCATGGGTTAAATTTTGTTAAGTAGCTGCTAGCTCAAAGATAAATTAACATTGATAAAATGACCTGCTTTTTATAATGGCTATTTTGCACACCTAATATTCATCCCTTGGCAAATCTGATCATTGATATAGGTAATACTCGAATCAAAGCTGCGCTTTTTAATCAGGAAGCGCTGCTTTGGGAGGCCGCATATGAAGACTTGGCTCAGGCAAAAGAAGGTTTTGATTCTCTGCAGTTTGAAGATTGTCTGATTAGTTCGGTGCGCTGGACTTATGAGGAGCTTCGGAAGGAATTTCAATTTGATTTTCTTTTTTTAACTCATGAGACTGCTTTTCCAATCCAAAATCAATATGCCTCTCCCCACACCCTTGGGCTGGACAGGATTGCTGCAGCTGTTGGAGCATGGTCCAAATCCGGAGGTAAGCCTGTTTTAGCAATTGATCTGGGAAGTTGTATCACTTATGAGTTGGTCACTGAAAGAGGGCAATACCTCGGAGGAGCGATCAGTCCAGGCCTGAGGATGCGGGCCAAAGCGATGAATCAATTTACAGCTAGGCTTCCTTTGGTCGAATTGAATCAAATACCGACTGAATTATATGGTAGCACAACAGTTCAATGCATGCAGATCGGAATCTGGTCTGGTGTCCGATATGAAATAGTCGGTCAAATCAATGGGTATCAGCAAGAATTTCCACAATTAAAGGTCTTTGTTTGTGGAGGAGACGCACAATCTTTTGATTCATTAGTAAAAGACCACATATTTGTAGTCCCAAATTTGGTCCTTTTTGGATTGAATGCTATTCTAAACCACAATGTTGAGTAAAATCAAATTGCAATTGCTGGGTGTACTCTGCACCCTTTTCTTATTTAGTGAAGTCTCTGCTCAGACCAGTTCCTCGACCTACAGTGCATTGGGTTTGGGAGAGTTTAATTATTCCGGAAGTGCCACCAATCAAGCAATGGGTGGACTTGGAATAAGCTATGGTACAGGCTGGAGCGTGAATTTTGTAAACCCCGCCTTATCCACTCGAAATACTATTTTCAATTTTGAGGCGGCCCTGAATTACAAAAAATTAAATGTGAATAATGGAAGCGAAACCTCCGATGTGGATGGTGGAGGACTTTCATACGTTGCCTTTTCACTTCCTGTAAAGTCTGGAAAAACAACACTTGGTCTTGGCTTAAATCAAATCAGCTCTGTAAATTATCGCTTGCTGATCAATAGCCAAGTCAATAATGCAACGATTAATGCTAATAATTTTATCAGAGGTGATGGTGGAATCTCTGAGGCCTATCTGAGTGCGGGATTTGTTGTTGCAAAAAATTTGAGTCTAGGCATACAGGGATCCTATTTATTTGGATCTTCTATCCGAACTAACCAATTGAGGTTGACCGACACTTTAGGAGTGGATGTGGGCATTCCATCTGAATATTATGAAAGATTAACAGTTTCAGATGTGGGGTATAAATTGGGTGCACATTACATGGTTCCACTTGGTGAAAAGAAGAATTTACACTTAGGAGCGATCTATGAAAACTTAGGGGCTGTCAATGGTAAGGCATTTGCCAAATTAGCCGCGATTGGTCAAGCCAATGACCTTGATACTGATGGTGATTTGATCGCCAATGATGAGCCTGGAAGTGTCTATATTCCAAATCGTTATGGGTTTGGTTTTTCCTTCGAAAAAGTGAATAAATATGCGATTGGACTAGAAGGTCAATACCAGGATTTCAAACAATATCGATCATTTTTGGATGACCCGACCCAGTTGAAAGAAGCTATCAAAATAGGTTTAGGATTTCAAATTGTTCCGGATTACTTGGCTATTGATAACTCGCTGAAGCGAAGTACTTATCGATTTGGATTGGAGTTTCAACAGACTCCCTACTATTTGAACAATACCAATATCAATGATCTTGGCATCAACTTTGGAGCTTCCCTACCACTGAACCAACTTTCTTTATTAAACCTTGCAATGAAGGTAGGACAACGTGGAACAACTAATAATGGACTCATCAGAGAAAACTATATCAACTTCACGTTAGGCTTCTCATTGAATGATAATAGCTGGTTCTATAAACGCGTATTTGAATAAAATTATAAACAATCAAGATCAAACTAAGTAATTACTTTTGTCAAAAAAATTAATATCCTTAAAATTGATCCCCGAATTAAACCGAATAATAAGATGAAACTGAAAGCTACACTACTGGCTCTATCTGCTGTCCTCCTGGCAGGTATGGTTCAAGCACAAGACGGATGGAATTGGCCTGCCGATCCAGCTCAAGAGGCGAAAGCAAGAGAATTGAACGCCGCCTATACGGATTACATGAAGTCAGAACAATTTGTGGATGCTACTCATCCATTGAATTGGTTGCTGGTGAATGTTCCTGAGTTGAATGAATCAATCTACATCAATGGCGTAAATATCTACAAAGGCGCTGCAGATGAAGTAACTGATGCTGCCAAAAAAGGAGTTTATCAGGATTCTGTGATTGCGATCTATGAAAAAAGAGGTGAGCTTTTCAATAACGAATCCAATTGGATTGAAAACAAAGCTTATTACGGATACCAGTTTTATAAAAGTGATAAGGACAAATTGAAAGGTGCTATTGCAGATTTTGAAAAAGCAATGGAGCTAAACGGGACAATTAATTATCAATTGACCGCAGCATACTTTGATTTGGTTTATCGTAATTATGCTTACAACAAGGCTTACACTGGTGAAGAGATCCTTGCGATTCATGATAAAATCCAAGCTATGCTAGATACTGAGGCTGCTAAAGGTACAGATGTAACCAATCAAAAAGGTACTTTGGAGCAACTGTTGGTGGCGATGGAATTAATTGATTGCGATTTCATCGAAAATACTATGGGATCAAAATTGAAGGCTGATCCTACCAATGAAGTATTGGCTGATCAAATTTTCAAGTATTCTGTACAGTATAAATGCTTCTCCTCTGCTGCTTTCCTCCAAGCATTGGAGATTAAACACGCTAAGGAGCCTAGCTTCTCTACCTCTCAGGTAATTGCTATGCGATACATGCAGGAGGATCAGTCAGACAAAGCTGAGGGAATGTGGAATCAGGCTTATACATTAGCCGAAAATGCTACTCAGAAATCAGATGCTAAAATGGAGCTTGCGAAAATCTATGCGAAGCAGGGCAAAAAGTCTGCGGCTAGAGCTGCTGCAAAAGAAGCTGCTGAATTGGACAACTCTAAAACCTCTGATGCTTATTCTTTGATTGGTGGCATGTACATGAACTCATTCAATGATTGTAAAGGAGGCGAAAGTAGAATTAAGGATAGATCAATCTATATCGCTGCTTACAATGCTTACCAACGTGCTGGCGATTCTCAAGGTATGGCGAGTGCTCGAAATCAATTTCCTTCAAGAGAAGAGGTCTTCACTGAAGGAATGCAAGTTGGAGCAACTCTTAACACAGGATGCTGGATTGGTGAGACAGTGACTTTGGCGACAAGAGATTAAATCCTAATAATTTATAAGAAAAGGCAGTCTATATGGCTGCCTTTTTTAGTTTCTATGCAGCGAGTTTTGACCTATCTTTGTGTTATGAAAACATTTTCCAATTTTCTTTTGGGCTTGATTTTTTTAGTATCGATGAATTCCTGTCGTGAGAGTGTTGATGTTGCTGCTATTCAAGTTTATGATGGACCTACTAATACTGCAATAAACATTCATTTGATAGAAAGCGACTCTGCTATTATGAGATTGGATATCAAAGCTCCAAAGCAGTTAGAGTTTGCAAATGGGAACATGGAGTTTCCGGATGGAATAGCGATTCAGTTTTTTGAAAAGGATGGAAGCTTAGGGACTACTTTGCGGGCTGACAAGGGTTACTTTCTCAAATCTGAAAATTTATATAAAGGGGTCGGAGATGTGCAAGTCAAAAATCTGATCAAAGACCAATCGCTTCAAACCGAAGAAATCTTTTGGAATCCGAACGAAAAGCGGATCTACACAGATAAATTTGTTACGGTACAGGAAAAGCAAACTCTTTTTAACGGTACGGGTTTGGAAGCAGATCAATCTTTTTCCACTTACAAACTGATGAATGTTCGAGACAGCAGAACATTACTTCCCGGTGAAGGGATGTAAAAAGGAATCAAATTTCTTTCCTTTAATTTGCACTGCCAAACGACTTCCAAAATTTCATTGCATTGAAACTTACTGACGCAATTATACTTTCACTTTCATTAGCCCTGATTATCATTGGGGTTCATCAGTCGCTAACTGTAGGAATTGAAGCCTCCTACGCAATTTTTATGTTTGCGGTAGCTTTGTTATTTTGGTTTCAATACCGTAAAATGAAAGTCCCACAAGAACCTCCTTCGGATAAGAAGAAAGCCAAATCCTCCAAAAAACGCTAATAATGGAAGTATCTTATTTTATATATGTGATCATCACATTGATTTTTTCAGCGTTCTTTTCAGGAATGGAAATCGCATTTATTTCTTCCAATAAGTTGCAAATCGAACTTCAAAATAAGCAAGGCGATCTAACAGGCAGGCTATTAAGTGTTTTTGTTCAAAGACCTGGTCAGTTTATTGGGACAACGCTGATGGGCAATACCATCTCTTTGGTGCTTTATGGAATTTTTATGGCTTACCTGATGGAGGAGCCATTAAAGACGATATTGCCTAGTGCGTTGAATAATGAAGGTTTTATTCTCTTTTCTCAGACAATTGTCTCCACATTGATTGTTTTGATTACTGCTGAATTTCTTCCGAAAAGCCTTTTCATGCTGAATCCAAACAGTATGTTGAATTTTTTCGCATTACCATTTTGGTTGATTTATGTCTTGATTTACCCGGTTGTATGGACTACGGTATGGTTGTCGAGATTTTTTATCACCAAGATCCTTCGATTGGAGTACAGTGAAGATAAGCCTGTATTTACAGTAACTGATTTGAATAGCTTTATTCAAAATCACATTACTAAGGCCAAAGAAGAAGGGCACGTCGAAATTGACACTAAAATTTTTGACAACGCGGTAGAATTCAAAACAGTCCGCTTGAGGGAATGTATGGTTCCAAGAACCGATGTAGTGTCCGTTGAAGTGGAAGATTCTATGGAGGAATTGAAAGCGGTTTTCGAAGAAAGCGGGCATTCAAAAGTAATTGTGTATCGAGAGACGATCGATGATGTGATTGGATATTGCCATCAGTTAGAGCTTTTCAAAAAGCCCAAAACCATAGCGGAAATCCTTACTCCGATTATCATTGCACCTGAATCTGCCTTGGCCAATGAGTTGTTGATTCAGTTTATCCAAGAGCGAAAAAGTCTGGCTTTGGTCGTAGATGAGTTTGGAGGGACGAGTGGAATCGTCTCGATGGAAGATATTATTGAGGAAATTTTTGGCGAAATAGAAGATGAATATGACAGCGATGATCTGATGGAGCAGAAAATATCCGATCAGGAATTTGTGCTCAGCGCCAGACATGAAATTGATTATTTGAATGATAAATATGAGTGGGATTTGCCAATAGGTGACTTTGAGACGCTCTCAGGCTTGATTCTCTCGCTTACAGAGAACCTTCCCAAGAAAGGAGAATCAGTCACAATTGGACCATATACCTTCACGATTATGACCAAGCAAGACCATCGAATTGAAACAGTTAGGCTCAAAATTAACTCCTCCGGGATTTTTTAGATAAAGCTTTGATTCAGAATATATTTTGAATTTCGTTACTAATGCTATTATTTTGCGACTCCTAAAAAAGCGTAGTAACAATAATGGCGTTAATTAAACAAATAAGACAGCGGACAGGTCTCGCAATCGGTGTAATCGCCGGCGGGTTGATTTTATTCCTTCTAGGAGGAGATTTACTAAGTCCAAATTCCTCACTTCTCAACTCCAGTCAAAATATCGTGGGTGAAATCGCAGGTGAGGATATCACCTATGAGGAATACATCCAAAAGGTAGAAGAAGTTAAAATAGCCTACCAGCAGCGAACTGGAAGAGCGCCTTCTGAAGTGGAGATGTACACTATCCGTGAGCAGGCTTGGCAGACAATGATTGTTGAGCGTGTGTTTGATGAAGAATATGAGAAGCTCGGACTAACTATTTCTGATGCCGAGTTGGTGGATATGGTGCAAGGCAAAAATATTGTTGCTGAATTGCGCCAGCAGTTAGTAAATCCTCAAACTGGTGAATTTGATAAAAGTCAGTTGGTTTCTTTCCTTCAATCATTAGAGACAGCAGATCCTGCGCAGCAGGCATTTTGGGCTCAGCAAGAGCGTCTATTTGCAAATTCCAGATTGAGAATCAAATATGACAATCTGTTGGCAACATCGGAGTTTGCTACTCAGGCAGAAGCTAAAATGGAATACAAATCTGCAAATACCATTGCAGATGCTTCGATTCTATATATCCCTTTTTATGCTATAGCAGATGATGAGGTGAAGGTTGAGGAAAGCGAAATGAAAGCTTACTTAGCTAAAAACAAGGATAAGTTTAAGACCGGTAATACTGCAAATATCGAATACGTAAGCTTCAGCATTCTTCCAAGTGGTCAGGATTCTTCTGAAGTGATCAGCGAGATTACTGCTCTTACCGAAGAGCTAAAGACTGTAGCTAACGATTCAACCTTCGCAAGTAGAAATTCAGATAATCCTACGGCTTTCTATACGTTCAAGCCAGGTGAAGAATTGCCAGCAAATTTGACTTCAAATGCTGGAAGTGATTTAGAAGTTGGAGCTGTTTACGGTCCTTTTGTAACTCCAAATGGAAGTTATGTTTCTTACAAAATTTCTGATCGATATGATGGAACTCCTAGAATGAGAGCTTCCCATATCCTTTTCAGTACAGAAGGCATGGACGAAGCAACAAAAGAAGCTGTAAAAGCACAAGCCGAGGAAGTTTTGGCCGAAGTGAAGACTAGTGGAAATTTTGCAGTTGCTGCAAGTCAATATGGTCAGGATGGAACGGCTCAGAATGGTGGAGACCTTGGGTGGTTCGCAAAAGAAGACTTTGTGGAGCCATTTGCAAATGCAGTCTATGCTGCCAAAGCAACAGGAATACTTCCAAACTTGGTTGAAACTGAGTATGGTTATCATATCATTGAGGTGACCGAAATGTCAAAGTCTACTTACACTAAAGTAGCCACACTTGAGCTTGAACTAGTGGCAAGCGACGCTACTCGGAATGAAGCGTTCAGAAATGCGGATTCTTTTGCTGCAAGCTCTGGAAACAGAAACCAGTTTACTGAAAATGCTATAGAAGATAATTACAGAATCTTGCAGGCAAATAATGTTGACGCAAACGCCAGAAATTTAAATAATCTTCCTAACGCTCGGGAAATCATCCGATGGGCATTCTCTGAAGCTTCAGAAGATGAGGTCTCTTCAGTTTTTGAACTGGATAACTCTTATCTAGTTGCGACTTTGGTAAGCAAGAAGGAAGAGGGAGACGCTACTCTGGCTGATGTGAAAGAGCAGGTAGAAACTCAAGTAAGAAATGAGAAGAAAGCAGAGTTGATCCAGTCCAAGTTGAAAGGTATGACTACGATGGAAGCGATGAAGGGAGTATTTCCAGAGGCAGCTTCTCTTAATGAGATTCCTGACTTGAAATTGAGTTCATCAGTTATTCCAGGAGTAGGATTTGCGCCAAAAGCGATCGGAGCTATTTTTGGGATCAAGCAGGGTGAGCTAACCCAGCCTATCAAAGAAGATATCGGAGTTATTGTATCAAGGCTTAACACCTTGACTCCTGCTGCCGAAATAGGTGACTACAGTGGATTCCAGGGTCAGTTGACTCAGAGTGCTTCACAGCGAACTTCCTACCAAGTCATGATGGCTTTACAGGATTTAGCGGATGTGAAGGACTACCGTTACAAATTCTTCTAAATAAGAAATTCACAATTTGAACCCATGCCTACCAGCATGGGTTCTTTGTTTATGTTCAATTAGAGATTTGTTGATATGCAAAAAGAATTTAATAAAGACTCTTTCAGAGAAAAACTCCAAGCCAGCGGACCATTTCCGATGCTTTATATGTTTAAATTTATTGTTCCAAATGGAAAAGAGAACCAAATTGCGGCGCTCTTCCCAAAGAATGAAATAGAGCTTAAGGCAAGTTCAGGCGGAAAATACATCAGTACCACCATCCAATCAATGATGGATACACCTGATCAAATAATTGAGATTTACGAAAAAGCTGCTGTGATCGAGGGAGTAATTTCACTTTAACCCAAAAATTATGTGGAAAGAAGAAGACAATAAACTTAAGAATACATTTAAATTCGGAGATTTTCAGGAGGCTTTCGCCTTTATGACCCGAGTTGCATTTTTGGCTGAAGCCCATCAGCACCATCCCAATTGGAGCAATGTCTATAATACGGTTGAAATCGAACTAACCACTCATGATTCTGGGAATACTGTGACAGAAAAGGATCATAAGTTGGCAAAAGCTATAGATGGAATCGGCTAATGACTGAGCATCCTATAAATCTTTTTTTGGTACCTACTCCGATTGGTAATTTGAAAGATATCACGCTTCGAGCAATAGAAGTATTGAAAAGTGCAGATGTCATTCTCGCAGAAGATACACGTACTAGCGGGAGCTTACTCAAGCATTTGGAGATTTCTAGGCCGCTACAGAGTTACCATATTTTTAATGAGCATAAGACGGTACAGCGCTTGGTGGATCGAATGAAGGCAGGGGAGGTTTTTGCCTTGATCAGTGATGCCGGAACACCTGCGATTTCTGATCCTGGCTTTCTACTCGTTCGCGAGGTGCTAGCTGCAGGATTGGATGTACAGTGCCTTCCTGGCCCTACAGCCCTGATTCCTGCTTTGATCAATAGTGGACTTCCAAATGATCGATTTGTGTTCGAAGGTTTTTTGCCTCATAAGAAGGGTCGAAAAACACGGATAGATAATCTCGTTGAGGAAGTTCGGACCATGGTGTTTTACGAATCTCCACATCGACTTATGAAAACGTTAGAGCAGCTTTCCGTGGCATTTGGTCCAGAAAGACAAGCTTGTGTTTCTCGTGAATTGACCAAACTTCATGAAGAAAATGCAAGAGGAACTCTAGCAGAATTGATCGAATATTACCAAACCAATCCACTTAAAGGAGAAATAGTACTTACTGTAGCTGGTAAAAACCCCAAAGCCTAAAACACATATGATTAGTTCTTCAAAATTATCCCAACTACTCGAAGAGGTACAAGGTGTCGCCAAAGAGGCGGGAGCTTTTATCCGCAAGGAGCGCCAACATTTCTCTCTCGAAAAAGTGGAACATAAGGGCTTGAATGATCTTGTTTCGTATGTTGATAAAGAGGCTGAAAAGCTCATCGTCTCC
The DNA here is from genome assembly GCF_001936475.1 of Algoriphagus marinus. Taxonomy (GTDB): domain Bacteria; phylum Bacteroidota; class Bacteroidia; order Cytophagales; family Cyclobacteriaceae; genus Algoriphagus; species Algoriphagus marinus. The sequence goes on from NZ_MSPQ01000001.1 coordinate 413,197, forward strand.
AGATTAAGTAAAATCCTTCCTGAGGCTGGTTTTATTACTGAAGAGGGTACTGCTGCCGAGACTGTGGCAGAATTAACCTGGGTTATAGATCCTTTGGATGGTACTACCAATTTCATCCACGGGCTTCCGGTATTTGCAGTTAGTATTGCCTTGATGGAGAAAGACGAAGTAGTGCTTGGAGTGGTTTACGAGGTCAATCGTCATGAATGTTTTTATGCTAAGAAAGGTGGAGGTGCATTTTGTAATGATACCAAGATTCAAGTCAGCTCCGCCAAAACCTTATCAGATTCACTCATAGCAACTGGATTTCCATACTATAATTTTGAGTTGATCGATAAATACATGTATGCCTTAAAGGAGCTAATGCAATGCACACATGGACTTCGTAGACTAGGAAGTGCGGCAGTTGATCTTTGCTATGTAGCTGCAGGTAGATCGGAAGGTTATTTTGAATACAATCTCAACTCCTACGATGTAGCGGCCGGAGCTTTGATCGTAGAGGAAGCAGGAGGGACAGTTACTGATTTCAAAAAAGGGCGGGATTTTATTTTTGGGCGACAGATCGTTTCCACTAATGGGTTGATTCATGCCGAATTTTTGGAGAAAGTTGAATCTATTTTGAACTAAGCCTACTTCAAAAAGAAGTACCAGATAATTACCGTTACGATTGAAATTGGAATTCCCAAGCCAGAAAGCAATGCAGCAAGTTTTGGACGGAGTCCGTATTGAATGGCGACGAGAGAACCGGTGATCATCGGAGCCATTCCGCTTTCCAAGACAGTCGTTTTAAAAGTAATTTCATCCATGGAATTGAAATTTCTATAAATCAGCCAAACCAAGGCAGGGGCAAGGACCAAGCGGTAGCCTATCCCAAGCCAAAAATGACTTGAACGTAATGATTCAAAATCTACTGAGAATCGCATTCCAATCGCAAAAATCGAAACCGGAACCATTGTTTTAGCAATCATCGATGCCAGTGGTAGAATAAATTCAGGGGTTTTCCATCCAAGTAAGCTCATCGCCAAAGTCAATAGCAAAAATAGGAATGGCGGAAAGCTCAGGATTTTCAAAGGGATCTTTCGTAGGTCACTTTCCTGATGAGAATATAGAGATGCCACCAGAATTGCTACAGAGGATACTAACAAAAATGAACCCCCCTGATCGATTAAGAGAGCGATTGGTAAGCCTTCATTTCCAAGCAAACCCTCAATTACCGGAAAACCTAGAAAAGAAGTATTTGCAAGACCTGATACTACTACCAGACAGCCTGTAGTGGCGGCATCCCATTTCAATAATTTTCCTAATGTGCCAAAAATCAGCCAAGAGAGGAAGAAAGTAAACCAAGCGGCGGAAATAGGAAGAAGTAAATCCCAACCTGGATTGATATTTGGGATATAAAGCAATGCCAAAGCAGGCAAGACAAGATTGAAAAGGTAAAAATTTACCCATTTGCTTACTTTCTCGAGGGGGAAGCTATCTTGCTTTTGAAGAAATAAGCCAATAAAAAGAAAAATTACGGCTATGATGGCGCTAGTCATAGAGTTTGATATAAACCGAAACTTTTATTAACATAAAATTAATTTATTAAAATTGTAGGTTCCTGATAACCAGTCTACTTTTGTGAGGTTAATTAATTCTTATGACGAAACTTATACCAATTTTTATAAATGGGAAAAAATGGGTTCAACTTTCCCAGCTTTCCCAAGACCAAGCAAATGTGATCAAATCATGGCTTCCTGTAAATAGTTTGAGAAAAATCCTTTTCCACGGAATGGAGATAAGCGATTGTTTGGATTTTGATACCTACGAATACTGGTTTAATTCCAATGAGGTGTCTAAGCAAAAGCAAGCGTATTTGGATTTTTAATCCAAGCCAAAACTTTTCCGTTTTTCCTCAAAATATTTTTCCAGCTCTGGATAGAAACTACTTTCGGCTATGGGGATCCCGTCTAAAATTAATTCCATCCCGCCCTCCAGTTGATCAGTATTTACTTGAATTCCTTCCAATAAAAAGATCAAGTCCTCCAAAGTGAGCTCCTCTTCCACAGAAGACGGATAGATCAGGTATTCATTTCCATAGAAATCCACCGCCTCGAACTGAATTTTCCGATCTAGCCAATGCGCATAGATACTCAATTGCTCTCCCCACTTACTTTCCGGATAGCTTAGCTTGACCAACAAAACCGAAGTATTGTCTGCTTTGAAGTAGCTTTCAGGGCGGAATTTGAAATCAATCATCTTTCAAAAATAGGAATTCCTTTTCATTCCTATTTGGTATCTGTTTTAAGGATTGGATAATCGGGAGTTTCGGGCTATTTTTGGGCCTATTTGATTTCGACTACTTTATCGAAAAACCTTTCCGAAATTGCTTTCAAACGCCTGATTATGAAAAGAGATTCACTTGTTTTTGATCTTATTGCCAAAGAAGAAGACAGACAAAAAAGAGGAATTGAGCTAATTGCCTCAGAAAATTTTACCAGTAAACAAGTAATGGAGGCCGCAGGGAGCGTCCTGACAAATAAATATGCAGAGGGTCTACCCGGCAAGCGATATTATGGAGGCTGCGAAATAGTAGATGAAATTGAGCAACTGGCGATAGATCGTGCCAAGAAACTTTTCGGTGCGACTTGGGCCAATGTTCAGCCTCATTCTGGAGCGCAGGCTAATGCCGCCGTTTTTCTTGCATGCCTTAAGCCTGGGGATTCAATTTTAGGTTTTGATTTGTCGCATGGTGGTCACTTGACCCATGGTTCGCCAGTGAATTTCTCAGGAAAGCTTTATGATCCGCATTTCTACGGAGTTGAGGAAGAGACTGGAGTGATCGATTATGATAAAGTTGAAGCAAAAGCACTTGAAGTCAATCCGAAACTTTTGATTTGTGGGGCATCAGCCTACAGCAGGGATTGGGATTACGAGCGATTGAGAGACATTGCTGATCAAGTAGGAGCAATTTTATTGGCCGATATCTCGCATCCATCAGGATTGATCGCTAAGGGGCTTTTAAATGATCCTCTGGAGTATTGCCATATTGTTACGACAACTACTCACAAAACCCTAAGGGGGCCAAGAGGCGGTCTAATAATGATGCGTGAGGACTTTGATAATCCATTTGGAATCACCAACCCGAAAGGCGAACTGAGAAAAATGTCTGCACTACTTGACGGAGGTGTTTTCCCTGGAACTCAAGGCGGACCTTTGGAGCATATTATTGCTGCTAAAGCGATTGCATTTGAAGAATGTCTTTCTGATGAATACATGCATTATATCCTTCAAGTGAAAAAGAATGCATCCATTATGGCAGATGAGTTCGTAAGTAGGGGATATAAACTCATCTCTGGAGGAACAGACAATCATTTGATGCTAATCGATCTTCGAAATAAAGACCTTACTGGAAAAATTGCAGAGGAAACGCTCGGGAAAGTGGACATTACGATCAATAAAAACATGGTTCCATTTGATACCAAGTCTCCTTTTGTAACTTCTGGAATGAGAATAGGTACCCCAGCGGTAACCACCCGTGGACTCAAAGAAGATGACATGAAAAAAATCGTAGATATGATTGATCGAGCACTGATTAATCATGATAACGATGCCGAACTGGCAAAAATCAAAAGTGAGGTAAACTCCTGGATGATTCAATTTCCACTTTATTAAGTAGCATAATTCCAACGTGGCGCTAGACCAATATCAAGAAGAAGAGGAAGAAGGAGGAATGTCCTTCCTGGACCATTTAGAAGCTTTGCGATGGCATTTGCTTCGCTCCGTTTCTGCCATACTTATTTTCACCGTAATCGCATTCCTTGCTAAGAGCATCGTATTTGGGATCATTATCTTGGGACCATCTAAGATTGATTTCTTTACCTACAGATGGCTTTGTCAGCTTAGCGATTACGTGGGTGTTCCGGCACTTTGCATCGATGAGTTGCCGTTTACGATTCAAAGTAGGCAAATGACTGGTCAGTTTTCGATGCACATGACCTCCAGTTTAATGGTTGGTTTCATAGTGGCTTTCCCATATGTTTTCTGGGAAGTTTGGAAATTTATCAGTCCTGGATTATACGATAAAGAACGGAATGCAGCTCGTGGAGCAGTTTTCTTTGTGAGTTTGCTTTTTTTCTTAGGAGCGGCATTTGGGTATTTTATCCTTGCCCCGCTATCAATCAACTTCTTGGCAAACTATCAGTTGGATCCTTCGATCCTGAATGAATTTGATATCACATCCTATGTCAGTACGCTGACTATGCTGGTAATGGCATCTGCGATAATGTTTCAGTTACCAGTAGTAGTTTATTTCTTGGCGATGTCAGGGTTAGTGACTTCCGGGATGTTGAGGTCCTATAGAAGACATGCTATAGTTGTCATTTTGATACTTGCTGCAGTTATTACTCCCCCGGATGTAATTAGTCAGATTTTGATTGCAATGCCAATTTTGGTGCTTTATGAAGCAGGAATCCAAATCGCGAAGCGCTTAGAAAAGAAACGAGCAATCAAGGAAGCAGAAGATGATGTTGACGATGCCTTATAACTTTAAACAGATTTGAAATTATGTCATTGAAAATAGCGATTGGAGGCGACCATGCTGGGTTTGAATACAAAAGCAGAATTGTAAAAAAACTTGAATCTCAAGGATATGTTGTTAAGGATTTTGGCCCTTTTTCAGAAGCCTCAGTAGATTATCCAGACTACGTTCACCCACTGAGTAATGCCATCGAAAAAGGTGAATTTGATCTGGGCATAGTGATCTGTGGAAGTGGAAATGGTGTCGCAATTACTGCCAATAAGCATCAGGGAATCCGTGCAGCGCTATGCTGGAATGAGGAATTGGCCGCTTTGGCAAGGCAACACAACAATGCAAATGTATTGGCACTTCCAGCTCGCTTTATTTCCTATGAATTGGCAGAAAAGCTTGCTGAGATTTTTCTTACTACCGACTTTGAAGGTGGAAGACATCAGAATCGAGTAAATAAAATCGCTTGTTCTTAATGAACCTTTAAAACTAAAGCCCAAAGAATTTAACCTCTTTGGGCTAATTTTTTTAACCTATTCATCCGATTAAAACAGTAAAGGCACCTGAGTAAATTTCCGCTCCACAGCCTGCTGTATCTCCCACTCTCAAAGCTGGTTTCCCTCCAATAAATACAGAATTGCTCCCGATGTTAAAATTACTTTCTTTGGGATGAGTTGATGTATCTGTTTGCTCGCATAGATGAAGATCCCCAACACTTGCTGCGGGCATACTCTCAATCAATACAGTCGGATTTGCAGGTCCGGCTATGATACCACCATGGGAAGTTTTATCTGATAATCGTGCGGCTGGAGGCATTTTTAATTGATTTGTACGATTGAACCTTTGACAACTGTCGAACCACTTGAGCTAAGTTCCGCTCCGGCGCTGGCTTTTAGCTCAAGATTTGCAGTGCTAGCTGCTTCGATGTTTGTACCAGTTAGCTTTAAGTCTCCAGCGGCCTTTAGATGGAGATCTTTAATGCTTTCCAAAGAAATTCCATCTTGATCTAAGGCTATTTTATTTCCCAGAGAATCCTCGATCTGAATTTGATCTTCATCCGAGAGTTTTATTTTAGAACCTCCTTGAGTTTCGATAAGAATGGATTTTTCATCGTCATCAAAAATAAGCTTAAGCTTATTTTTCGTCAGAATTCCTTTTAGATTATTATCGTCCGACTCTGGGAAGGGAGCTGGATTTTCACCACTGTGAAGAGCTCCAAGAATTATTGGATTTTTATAACCTCCATCTAGGAAAGAGACAACTACTTCATCACCAATTTCCGGAAGGAAATGCAAACCTCTAAGGTTCCCAGCATCTGGAAGGCACACTCTAGCCCATACTCCTTCAGCTTCAGAATCCATAAGTGGTAATTTGATTTTTATTCTGTTTTGTTGCAATGGATCACCTTCTAATGCCCCTACAATTCCAATTTGAAGGCCAGAAAATATTCTCTGATTTGACTCCTCGACCGATTGATTTGGAATGCCAATCTCTAATTTTGTGATCCAATGCCCATTGGAAATGAGATGAGAAACTCCTGAAACCAGAGCATTTCCACTCAGACGGTTACCGAAGTTCATCAGCTCAACAAGATCTCCGACATTAATATCGGCTGAACCGGCAATTTTTATATTTCCCTTTGCAACAGATAATATAGACTCAGCAAGCTTATTCTGCAACGCAGTGGACATTTCCTGGATTGAGTCATATTGATTTTCCAAGAGTTCAAAATTTGGAAGCGCTATACTTTCTGCAAGTTCTTTCAGCAAAATATCACTCAATTGAAAATCCACTTCTTCGATACTTTGATTTTGGTAATTCCAAACCTTCCCAATTACACTTTTGTGAATTGAGCTGGCATCTATTTGCAGGCTGTAAGCCTCCGCTTTGTTTTTAGTCAATTTATGGGCTGGATTTCCTACAAGTGTCAATCGCTTTAGAGTGAGTTTTCCTGATTTCAAAATCACATAGCAGCCATTTTTTTTTGCAATTTTTAGGATGAAATTCCAATCTGAGCAATTAGGCTGAATTAGACTATGTGGAGTTGATGTTAAGTTTTCAATCTCAACTGTCAATTCGGGATAGTGACTAATCACTGCAGAGACTATCTCAGAGTCACTCATATTATTAAAAATGGAGGCCTTTTCGGTACTATTCAATACGAAAGCAGGATCTTGAAGCTCTAGGATCAGTACATTTCCGCTTTCAGTTTGTTTGACTGTTTGTGATAGTATGATCCCGGAAAATATTTCTTTTTCTTCTCTCGTATATCCTGCGCTTATTTTTAGCTCAACTCCAGGCAAAAAATCCAAAGAATCGCACCACTGGAAATCAGGATCTGCCAATTCTATGGAGGCAGTAGAAATTTGATTTAAGGTCTGATTAATTGTCAACTTTATGAGCTGTACTTTTTTGGAAATCAAGGATCCATTTGCCAAGACAGAAATAGAAAGAATTCGATCTGACGGTTTGACTGAAGGTCTTTGAGCTAAAATTGATCTTTTCTTGGTCATAGTAAATCTGTAAAAAGTGTATAGAAAAACAATATGCTAATCGAGTGATTGGTCAAATCACTAAATAAAGTATTGCATATATTCCTGATAACCAAGACTTGCAGGGAAAATCAAAAAAAGGGAAGCTTATTTTTTCAATTCAAAAACCCCGGGCTTTGTTGCTTGATAATCCTTTTGGAGGGAGGGAAACTGCTCTAAGAGTGCTTTAAAATCACCGTTTGGATCTAAAACCTGCGAAGCCTTTTGGATTTGAAGCAATTGATAGATTCTTGCTTTTTCGGGTAGTCCACGTTCTTTTTCAAGATAGATCTTGCTCAATTCATAGTTTAAAAAAGGTCCACCAAGGGAAGATTTTTGGAAAGGAGTCAAATCATTTCCCATGATCATCAATGAAGGGCTGTAGCTTTCCTGAGTTTCCTGGATCAGATAGTTCTGGCTACTGAAGTTTTGCCAATACCACCAGCAAGCGATAGGTAGGCCTATGGTCAAAAGGTAAAATGAAAGATTAGAGATAAGTCCCCTTCTAAAATTGATAAAGAATTGAGTAATTAAATAAGTGAGTGCTGGGATGAAAATCACTAATTGATAAGCAGCTTGTCTTTTGATTAATAAGAATTCAAAAGCCGAAAATATCAACCAAAGAATGATAAGTTGCCTTTGTTTTTGTTGGTTTATCGTAGATCCACGTAATACCGATGCTATAAAATAACCGATTAGGGCCAATATAATTGGGAAAGCACCTAACATTAGCCAATCAAAAATGCTCTGAAAATTAGTCTTTTCAGTAAGGAATGAAAGAGGCCAAATTTCTAATGCCTCCTTGAGACCTTCTCTCCAAAAATAAAATACGCCAATCAGTATGATAGGAAGGAAATATCCGATCAATGAAAGCATCAGCTGACGAAAGGAAAAGCCGCTGATAGCAATTCCGGTAAAAATCAGATAGGGTAAAAATAGTAAATAATTTGGCTGGAAGCCGGTTGCAATCCCTGCATATAACCCAATCAATAAGGTTGATTCAGTGGTTTCTTTTTGTAAGACAGTCTGTGAAAACAACTGCCCCAAGGCCAAAATCAAAAAACAACTTCCCAAAAGTGCGGGACTCAATGTGACCATGTCAAAGCAGAAATGGAACAAAGCTGCCATGATGATGGCTGGTAAATAGGTGTTTTCCTCAAATGCCCTAAACTTGATAAGAATAGAATTCCAATACAAAATCTGAAATATGATTAGCGCCCGGCCAATTAAATCATATGCGAGTTGGCTTCTGCCAAACAAAAAATCCACAACCCTAAAAAATGCCGCAGACAAAGGCCCCGTATTATCGATGATATCCCTGTAAAGTAAAAACCCCTCTCCTACTCGTTCGCCCAGCAATATCCAGGAGAGCTGCGTCGTCGTAAAAGAAAATGGATTTATCAGAAGGTAAGCCAAAGTCAAAACCAGAAGGTAAATTCCGATTCCGATTAGCCTAAAGGGATCATTGACTCTAAAGAAACTTAACAAGGTGATTTGAGAAAAGAGATGTGTAGGTTTTACCCGAAATTAATTCATGCCCAACTATTTCGCTAAATTTGTACCATAAATACTTGAGATGGAAAGTAAAAGACAACAAAAACATGCAAAATTACTCCAAAAGGAGCTTGGAGATATTTTTCAAAAGGATGCAAAGCACCTGATCGGAAGGTCAATGGTTACGATTACTCGAGTGATGGTAAGTCCAGATTTGGGTTTTGCTAAGGTTTACCTAAGCATATTGATCACTGATCCAAAGGCGACCTATGAGCTCATCAATGAACATAAAAAGGAAATTCGTCATACGCTAGCTAAGCGAATTGGGAAATCTGTACGAATAATTCCTGAGATTGCCTTCTTTTTGGATGACTCTGCCTCCTATGCACAGCATATGGATAAAGTTATTTCTGATCTAAATATTCCTCCAGCTCCGGAGGAAGAAGAGGAAGACGAAGATTAAATTCCTATTCCATTGAATCTTAGCTTTTTCATAGCCTCAAGGTACTTTCGCAGCAAAAAGAAGCGAAACTTCATAACCATTCTCTCTACCATTTCCATTATTGGAGTGGCAGTAGGGACCATGGCTTTGGTTATTGTCATGTCTGTTTTTAATGGTTTGGAGGATTTGATTCGAGGTCTTTTTGCAAGTTTTGATGCGGAGCTTAAAATAGAAGCTGCTCAAGGAAAAAGTTTTCTGACCAGTGAAGAATGGCTGGAGAGTATCCGAGATCTGGAAGGAGTCGCAATTTTGACTGAAGTCATCGAAGACAATGCCTTGCTTGATTACAATGGAAATCAGATGATTGGGAGAGTTAAGGGAGTTTCTGATAACTTTTTGGAGCAGGGAAGATTTTCCCGAGGGTATTTCTGGGGGGATACTACGCTGGGAACCGCGATTCGTCCAGCGGCTATTTTAGGAAGGGGTGTAGGATTCTTCTTGTCAGTAAATCTGGATAATATTAATGTCCCCCTTAAGGTATTCTATCCAAAAGCCCCAAGGAGTGCTGCTACAATAGATCCCAATCAATTGTATTCCTCCGCAGTTCTTGAGCCTGTTGCATATTTCAGCGTTGAGAGGCAGTTTGATGATCAATATGTTATTGCTCCTCTTTCATTTACAAAGGATTTGTTGAATTATGGGGATAAGCGTACTTCACTTGAGATAAAAGTTGCCGAAGGGTATTCCATAGGAGAGGTTCAAGAAAGACTAAAAACTCACCTGGGGGAAGATTTTTTGGTGAAAAATACGGACGAGCAGCACGCAGGACTTCTGCGGACAGTTCAACTGGAAAAATTCTTTGTTTTCTTAACCCTCACTTTCATCCTTGCGATCGCCTCTTTCAATATTTTCTTTTCATTGAGCATGCTAGCGATTGAGAAGAAAAAAGACATCGCAGTACTCAAGGCAATGGGAGCGCCAGTAAAACTGATCCGAAGAATTTTCCTTAAACAAGGAGCTCTGATTGCATTCTCCGGAGCGATAATAGGTTTGCTTTTAGGATATGCAATTTGCTGGGTTCAGCAGACATTTGGATTGGTTTCACTTGGAATTTCCTCTGCAGTAGTTGATGCTTATCCTGTGGAGATTATATTTTCTGATTTCATTTGGATTAGTGTGGCGGTCATTTCCATTACACTTGCAGCCTCCTGGAGACCAGCTTATATTGCTTCTCAGGTGGATACTACCCACGAGCTTTAATCCTCACAGACTTTTTTCCAGACATCAAGTGCCTCTTTCATTCCCAATTCACCAGCCTTTAGAAGTTCGGGGCAAGCCTCTTCGATTCGTCTCATCCGTTGAAAAGTAATTCCCCGGTGATAATAGCCTGTTGGATTCTCAGGATCATTTGTCACAGTGAGCGTGAAATCAGCCAATGCTTCCTCGAGTTTTCCACTCAGGTATCTCGCCTGACCCCTAGCTAAATAATAACCTGAATTTAGATTTTCGAAGGAGATGGCTTTTGAATAATCTCGTTCTGCTTGCTTCCAATTTTTTTTCGCTGCGTAAATTTTACCTCGATAGTAATATGATTCAGTGTCCATTGAATCTAGTTGAATGGCTTTCCCAAAATCTTCAATTGCTCCGGTAGAATCCCCATGATTCATTCTGTAAAATCCACGTTGTTTAAAAGTTTGGGAATTGGCAGTCGAATCTGAAATGACCTCATCCAGCTGAGAAATTAGCTCTTCATCACCTCCATTTTTTACCTGCACCAATCCCTGTTTAGCCGGGAGATGATTTGGATTTAAGGTAAGTGCTTCTTCATAATAGGTAATGGCAAGCATATTATCTCCTATTCTAGCGAAAGAGCGACCTTTTTCAGCATAATAATCTGGATTTGAATGATCGTATTCGATTGCAAGATCAAAGTACGAGAGGGCTAGATCATATTCACCCAATTCAAAACTACAGAGCCCCATGTGGTAATAGGCTTCCGCTGGATTTTCGGATTGTGCTGTCATTACCTGAGAAAATCCTTGGTCAGCGGCCCCTTTTCGGTAAATGATTCGGGTGGTCTCACCAGGAGGGAATGCTAAAAACGACTCAAAATCTTCAATTCCAGATTGGTACTGTTTAAGCAAATACCTGACTCTCCCTCGGGCAAAATAAGCTTCTGCATTTTCAGGATCTAGAGAAAGCAAACTGGAAAAATTTATCAAAGCTTCCTCATAATTTTGGATTTGCTCATAAGCTTGGCCCCTAAGCCAATATCCATCTACATCACTTGGGTTTGTTGCTATCCAGGAATCAAATAGTACAATCGCCTTTTCCCATTCCTGCCGATTAAATGCATCATATGCCTCATCAAAGAGTTTTCCCCTTGTTTCAACCCCATCTTGGGCAAGTGTGCTAAATGAAATTCCCAGTAATAAACTTATCGTAATCAATCTTATCATAAATCAGGATTCTGCTTTTCCCAATTTAAAGGTAGAAAGTCCTCGATTAATTACTGAATAAAGTGTTCCTAAAATGCCAAGACTTCCTGTGGCATATGCATAGGCTTCGTTGAAAAAGTTTTTGTCAAAAATACCTATCAATGCAAAACAGATCAAGACAAAGCTGATAGCAGACACTTGAATCGTGGTTGCATTTCCATTTACTTTTTCAAAATTTTGGAAGCTTTTGATTTCTTCATCTGTAGAATTGTCCAGAATATATTTTCTAAAAACTGCACTAAATAGCTCCCAATCTGACCAGTCACCTCTGACATTTGAAAAGTTTTCGACTGGAACAATGATTCCCTTTTGGGCAAGTTCGATGAGGACGTCTTTCCTTGCGATATTAAAAAAGCCTTCCTGTGCAAAGGAATAACAAGCTATTTTTTCATCGAAATTCAGCTCCGTCCAAAGATTATAGAGGTACGCTTTTCTGGATCGCTGCTTGATCATCAGATCATTGTAATCTTTGGGATAAATAATGTCTTGTTCTGCAAATGCTTTTTTGGAACTGGTTTTCAGTGGAAGAAGGACGAAGTGATAATCTGAAAAGAACTCTGAAAAGCGCATTTTATCCTTGATATCGGAAATGGTATTAGCTGTATCTTTCCATGATTTTCCGGAACTGACAATGATGGTTTCTATTGATTCATGCTGCTTTTGTAAAGAATAAATAATTTTAATAATCTCTAATGGGTTATTCAGACAGTGGAAATTTTTAATATGAATAATGGAAACATCAGGATCTATTTCCACATTTGACAGATCCTCCGCTCCTTGGAGCATATCAAATTCCATTAGTAATTCTGGATAGACATTTTCCTCTTTAAATTTTTCATCAAGGACTTCATCGAAATTTTCCGAGTTAGTGGAGCAAAGAAAAAGGAGTTTTTTATCCAGGTCTATGTTATTTTGAGTATTCCAGTCACCCTTAAGTTCAAAAAATATTTTCGTCTGTACCCAGTGAATTAACATGGCCAGGATTACAAGAAATATAAAAATCCCAATCACATAACCACCGGAAACATCCTCACTTTGGCCTGCCAAATGACTTCGAAGCATCTTTTGATTTGGAGTGATGAAATCAATTAGTCGTTGGTCAAATGGGTCACTGAGTACAAACATCATTGACCTTCGGGCACTTTCGTATTTGAAAAACGATTCTTTGCTTATTTCCTTTCCTTGGGCCACCTGAGCGGCTGGTATTTCTTCTTTATCCCAAATTCTCTTTTCAAAATCATATGTTTTGGAGTGAATCATAAAACCAGGTAAAAACCCAATCACTAGGAACCATGCCAAAAGGTAGAAAGTCAAGACTCTTTGAGATTTGATTTTTTTGAAGATCAAATTCTGCTTGTGCTGCCAAAAAAACCAAAGTAAACAAACAGATAATGCGATTATTGTTGCCCCTAAAAAGTACCAAAATATAGACCAATTGAAGATACTATTCATCAGAAGGAAAAGCAGAATTGTAAATCCAAGGGTGCTATAGAAAGAAAGAGAAAGCGTTTTGGGACTTTTCCATTTTGAACTATCTATTTGTGTTGTAAGATTGATCAGGGAAATCAGAGTAGATCCAAAAATTACAATACACAAAAACTCGATGTGATTGATGCTCGCATATTTATAAAGCAACATAAGACCCGAAAAAACCAATAGGTATACGATACTTAGAAATTGTAGACGATTGAGATTGTCAGAAACCGGTTTGATACCTTCATAGATGAAGGATTTGAACCCAAGCTCATCTGTAGAATCTCTTGTAATTAACTGAAGTCCAAGAGAAAAAATCAAAAACAAAAAGTAAATCCCCATTAAGCTTACCGCCTCAAAGGACACCAATGAGGTAAATACATTGGTGATATTCTGATTGACTAGAAACATAAGCCACAGAGGTTCGTCAAATTGAAGTTTGCCAGATTCTTGACTATCTACGCGCCGAAGAAGGGCTACATATTGATTTCCGTTAAGATAGATTGGGACCTCGAGTTCCGTACTTTCCCCTTTTTCATTATTGTTGATGATTGAGGAGATTTCTTTCCATTTATCATTGCTCAGGCCCTCTTGAATATTACTTATCGGAGAAGCGATCTTCTTGCTGGAATAGATCACTCCTCCACTTTTTTTGAAAATCAAAAACCGGTTTTCTAAAGCAAGATCTGATTCCGCTTCTCCATTAATCCTGTCTGATTTGTCGACTTCGAGGTTAAATGTGATAGCTTTTATATTAAGATGATCCAGACTGTCCAAATTCTTGGAAATTACTGTTTCAAGCTTTCCAGATCCCCTACTGTGGTGTGATTGTATGTAGTTTTTTTCAGGTTTATCACTGTCTACGAAATACCGAAAATACCTTCGATCTGATAAGTCAATTGCGGATTTATTACCAGAATAATTGACAAGACCATTTCCCCGCTTTCCATCATCATAATAGAGTAAGTCTGCAAAGCCAGCTTCATTAAATCCGATCAGTTCATTGAAAGTCGACCTTTGAGGTTTAAAATCTTTATTCTTACTCCAAGTGTCCAAATAATCACTCTTGGTCTTTAAAGAGGCATAGATGCTTTCTATAATTTGATCTGCTAAGTCATAAGTCTTTTTATCGATCGATTCGGGTTTGTTTTTGAAACTCGAAACAGCAAAACCAATTACTAAAAAAAGTCCCATCAGTGAGATTCCTGATTGTATCACTTTATTTTGAGTGAGATTGTCACCCTTGCTGAGGTTTATAATCCCAAGAAGGGGAATCGATGCGATCAATAAAAAAAGGAAAAGAAGCAGTGCAGAAATTAAATCGAAATTGATTCGAAGTCCGACTCGTTCAAAGTTGGATTCCTTCACCATTCCGATTACATAGAGATTTAGATTTTCGAGTGGAAGGGGGGAGATATAGGATCTGTTTAATTCATTTGAAAAAATCAGCTTTTCAACCGAAACTCCTGAAATCGTATTTCCCAGACTGTCAAATCGACTTTGTTTGGGATGAAATATCTGCAACCCTTCAAAATAGTCTGGATAAATCCCGACACCTTTATCATCTGTAATCAGAAATCTTTCGAAGATTTTATTGTTTTCCTGCTTGCGTAACAGATCTCCGATATCAATATGTAAGTCTAACACTAGCACACTACTCATTAAATCACCCTTAGTAGTGTTGATTTTTAGATCGTTTGGTTGGGAGATTTCCCAATTCTCATTACCCACATCAGGTAGCTTGATGATCAGATTTTTTTTAAAGAGCTGATTCCTTCGAAGTTCCAAACTTCCCTCATTCACATTATCTGTATCAGCAATTCGAGCGTTTTGGTATTCAAGTTGAAAATTGATTCTACTGGCGATTTTTTTTGACTCCTTTTTGATTGTTGAGTCAGTTGCAAATTCGGCATATCCTTTTCGAATGAAATAAGCTTCTACTCGAGAATAAAAATCAGGAAGTGCTCTCTTTATGTCTTCTTCTATTGCAGAAATACTCCTAATATTTTGCGCTTCAAGTTCCTCTTGATTTTTAGTTGACTGCACATAGAGCACAATTCCTAAGATGCCGACAATAGGAAGAAGGAAAAGCCAAATCTTTAGTGTTTTAAGTTTCATCAAAAAATATATTAAAAGTATTCTTTAACTTACCTTATAATCCATTGAAAATCAAGATATAGCGATAAAAAATATTTTTTTTCTTTGGGCTAAGATTAAAAAAAACTTCTATTTTTGATTCAAAGGCATGTTTATTGGTTGACCAGCAGTTGGCAAAATCAGTGAAAAAATTCATCTTATGATAAAAAATCTCCGTCTAATTCTTTCCGTTTTATTTACTTTTTCAATCTTTCAAGTTGCGATTTCCCAGACTTCTGAAGAGGGGAATTCACTCAAATCTGGCACAATAGACAGTCAATTTGATTATATCTACAATACTTCAAATAATTTTCAAGAGTATAAAGTTGTTAAAAAGACTAACCTAGACCTCTTGAAATCCAATATTCTGGATTCGATGAAAACAATGAGAGGTGAAGTAGCTTCTCAAAAAATACTGATGCAAGGGAAAAACGATTCGATTGCAAGCCTTAATGCTCTTCTGGAAGTTTCAGAATCGGAAAAGCAAGTTGCAATAGATGCAAAAGACAATTTTACTTTTTTGGGGATAGGAATTCATAAAGCCGTTTACTCTTCCATGATGTGGATTTTAGTTGGAATTCTTGCAGCTGCATTGACCTTTTTCTCTTTTCAATACATGAAAAGTTTTAAGAAAATCAGAAAGGCTCAGCGAGACTTGGTAGAAGTTCAGGAAGAATTTGACAATCACAGAAAAAACACACTTGAGCGTGAGCGAAAACTTAAACGCGAGTTGATAGATGCCCAAATGGGAAAATAGGAAAGATCTTTCTTAACTGATTTTTTAAAATTGCCCCATTGAATTGCCGTAATTAAACATATGTCTATGAAATATGACCTGGCAGTGATTGGTCTTGGGGCTGTAGGTTCTGCTGCACTCTACCAGTTATCCAAGAGAGGTTTTTCAGTTTTGGGAATTGATCAATTTAATCCCCCACATCAATATGGATCTTCGCATGGGGAAACCAGAATCACAAGATTGGCAGTAGGAGAAGGACGTGACTATGTTGCTTTAGTGATGCGTTCTCATCAGATTTGGGAGGAGATTTTTGCTAGAAGTGGAAAGCAAATTTATCATCCAACAGGTGGGATTCTGCTGGATTCTGGGATTCATGCCTGGGGAAAGCATGGTACCAAGAGCTTTTTGGATCAGACCATTGCATATGCTAGAGATTTCAATATCGGTCATGAACTTGCCGATTCTAAAACCCTAAAAGCTAGATTTCCTCAGTTTCTTGTGGAGAAAACCTCCAAAGCTTATTTGGAAAAATCGGCAGGATATCTACTTCCAGAATTGGCCATTGCCACGCAAATAGAGCTAGCAAAAGAAAATGGAGCTACAATTTTACCTAACACAAAAGTAAAATCGATCCAAAAATCACCGACTGGTATTAATCTGGATTTAGGGGAAAGTAAAATAGAAGTCGGAAAAGTAATTCTAACAGCTGGTGGATGGATCAAGGATTTTTTACCGAAAGAAGTCTCCGATAATTTCAAAATCTGCCGTCAAGTTCTCCATTGGCTGGAGTTTGAAAAGGAAGCGGATCAATGGAAAGATTCACCGGTCTTCATGTGGGGATATGGCTCTCAGCCGGAAGATTTCCTATATGGATTTCCTTCGTTAGATGGAGCAACAGTAAAAATGGCGAGCGAGTCTTTTGTAGACAGTGGACATCCAGATCTACTCAACCGAACGGTAACAAAGGAGGAGCAGCTCGACTTTTGGGAGAATAAAGTGCAGGGAAGGGTACTTGGATTTTCAGGTAATTTTCGAAAATCCGAAGTGTGCTTTTATACCGTAACACAGGATGCCAGGTTCAAAGTGGATTTTTTAGAGGGTTTTGATGATGTTCTGATGGCTTCAGCTTGTTCGGGTCATGGGTTTAAGCATTCTGCTGCCTTGGGTGAGCATCTTGTTGAGAAGTTATTTGGGGAGGACCTTACTGTCACTTTGGAAAGTTAATTCGCTTTCAACTTTACTTTTTTGAAAGACATATACTTGCAAAAAGTGGTACTTTTGTGACCAAAATATAAAATTCGCGCATGGCTAAGAAGAGAGGAACTGCTTTAGAAGAGCATGAAAAGAGGAAGTTGACGAAGCAGAATTTGAGTAAACTTGGGGGTATTTTCAGCTTTTTGATGCCTTATAGGGCATCGTTTTTTCTGGGGATGGTTTTTTTGCTTTTATCTTCCCTGACTTTATTGACCTTTCCATTCGTAGCCGGAAAACTTATTGATACCGCACAGGGAGAGGATTGGTTTGTGACAGATATCAACTCGATCGCCTTGATTTTAGTGGGTATTCTGGCAGTTCAAAGTATTTTTTCATTTTTCAGAGTTTGGCTTTTTTCCCTGGTTTCAGAAAAATCAATGCGAGATATTCGACATGCTTTGTATTCCAGGTTGATCCGCCTTCCAATGACATTCTTTGATGAGCGAAGGACCGGTGAACTGATCAGTAGGATCACGGCTGATGTAAGTATGCTTCAAGATACTTTTTCGGTGACTTTAGCAGAGCTTTTCCGTCAGATTGTGACCTTGATTGCAGGGGTGATTTTTCTGATGGTGACCACCCCAAAACTGACCTTGTTTATGTTGGCCACATTTCCGGTGCTAGTTATCATTGCGATGGTATTTGGAAGATTTATACGAAGACTTTCCAAAACTACCCAAGATGAATTGGCTGGCGCTAATGTAATTGTGGAGGAAACGCTCCAGTCTATCAGCACAGTCAAATCCTTCGTCGGAGAAGCATATGAATCGAACCGGTACCAATCGGGTTTGAATAGAGTCGTTACTGTTGCATTAAAGGCAGCAAAATACAGGGGAGCATTTATTTCTTTTATCATTTTTGCCTTATTCGGAGGTATTGTGGCAGTAATGTGGTACGGGGCAAGTTTGGTGAGTTCTGGCGAAATGAGCGTAGGGGAATTGGTTTCATTTGTACTCTATACCACATTTATAGGTGGTTCGATTGCAGGGCTAGGTGATATATATGGACAAGTACAAAAAGCCATAGGTTCATCTGAGCGTGTTTTAGAAATTCTGGATGAAAAGGAAGAACAATCTTCCGGGGTCAAAAAAGGAAGTTTCACCGGGAAAATTACATTTGAAAAAATTGGTTTTTACTATCCAACCAGACCTGAAGTAGAAGTGCTAAAGTCTTTATCCTTTCACGTAAGTCCGGGTGAAAAAGTCGCATTAGCAGGTCATTCGGGAGCCGGGAAATCGACAATAATCCAATTGTTGCTCCGATTCTATGAGCCGCAAAAAGGAGAAATATTGGTCGACGACCAGCCGCTTTCCAGTTGGGACTTAAATAGTCTTCGATCTCATATTGGGATCGTACCGCAGGAGGTTTTACTTTTTGGAGGTTCAATACGAGAGAATATAAGCTATGCTAAACCAAATGCCAGTGAGGAGGAATTGATACAAGCTGCGAAAAAAGCAAACGCATGGCAGTTTATCTCAAAATTTCCGGAGGGGATGAATACCCTAGTCGGTGAAAGAGGTGTAAAACTATCTGGCGGTCAACGCCAACGAATCGCCATTGCCAGAGCTATTTTGAAAGATCCTTCCATTTTGGTGTTGGATGAAGCTACTTCTTCGTTAGATGCAGAATCGGAGTCTTTGGTACAAGAGGCATTAGATGAACTGATGAAGGGTAGAACGACCATTATCATAGCGCATCGATTGGCGACGATACGCAAAGTAGACCGTATCTATGCGCTGAGTGATGGACAAATTGTTGAAGAAGGAAGTCATTCCGAATTGCTTGCAAGGGAAAATGGCTTCTACAGTAATCTTGTTCGGCTACAATTTGCAGAAAACTAGAATTTCTCGAACACAAAATCGTCTTTTTTAAGTTTCATTTTTTACTAAGCTTATTCACCCTTATTAAAAGAAAAATGAATTCAATTAATCAATTGGTTTCGGCAGTTACTCCCGAACGGGATTTATTGTTGGGCCATCCTCTTTACAGCGAGTTGAGAGATATTCATGACTTCACCCTATTCATGGAATATCATGTTTATGCAGTTTGGGACTTTATGAGCTTGCTCAAAGCACTCCAAATCAATCTTACCAGAACTACCCTGCCTTGGATTCCGGCAGCAAATCCTATGGTCGCACGATTGATCAATGATATAGTCTTGGCTGAAGAAACAGACGAACATCCAAACGGTGGATATTGCAGCCACTTTGAGCTTTACCTCCTGGCTATGAAAGAAGCAGGTGCGTCCACTGAAAAAATCGATCAACTAATTAGGGAATTAAAATCAGGATCCAGTTTTTTGGAGGCTGTAGAAGTCATAAAAGCTCCAAATTTTGTGAAGCAGTTTTTGGAATGCAACTATAAAATGGCGATGCTCGGCAAATCTCATGAGATAGCTGCCTCCTTCACATTGGGCAGAGAGGAGCTTATCCCGGATATGTTTCAAAAGCTTGTGAATGAGTTGATTCAAAATAAACCAGAGGAATTGGTAATGCTCTCCTATTATTTTGAGCGGCATATCCATCTAGACACTGATGAGCACGGTCCCTTAGCCTTGAAGATGGTGGAGTTGCTCACCGGCAACGATCCTGTCAAAATTAAGGAAGCTGAAAATGCGGCCAGAGAAGCTCTTCAAGCAAGACGTATCCTTTGGGATGGAATCCACTCAGAATTATTGAAAAACAAAGAATTTGCTATCGCCTAGTATCTAAGATTATGGGCCGAAATCGATTTGACTAGGCCCAGAATCTTTTCTCGGTAAATCGATGCTTTTGGAAACAAATCAAGCATTCCCTTTTCATCGAGTAGTCTGATCTCCTCCAAATACTGTTTTGCATCCTCCGGTTTCCAGCTTTGTAAGCGACTAAGCTTTGTTTTGGTCAAAAGAAAATAAGTAAAACTTTTTGGGTAAAATTGAGCAAAAGGAAGGGCGTAGTGTGCTTCTATCGGGAAATATTTATTCGGTGTCTGTATGAAAAAGTATTTCCCCACGCGCATAATCTCCTTAGCCATCTTTTTCTGATTTTCAATTGTGTATAGGTGCTCAATCACAGAATTTGAAAATACCAGATCAAATGAACCTGACTCATAATTAGGCATATCAGTGGCATCCCCTTTGACCCCGATGATATTTGGATGTTCGCTAGCTTCTTGATATAGATTCAAAAGTGTAATCGTAACATTTGGAAGGTCAGGTATTGAGCTGTTTTTCCAGAAATAAGCAGTCCCACCAAGATCTAAAATCCGAAATGGCTTATTTTTTGAAAATACTTTATAGAAAAACACCTCAAAGTCTTTCTGTCTTTTGGAGCGAAATTTGGCCCCGATTGAATTTGGATGATCTGAGGAGGCAAATAAATCTGAAATAAAACTCATGATGTGCCCTTAGGGCTGTATTGCTAATAAATAATCCCAAAAGTAATCAGCCTTGATGATTCTTTTCTTAATTTTAGCCGTTAAATGAATCTCATTGCATATCTAACTAAACTATTTCGGTTTTTGAAAGATAATCAGGCTTTTTTTAGAGTGTCATTTTTATGAAGAGAAGATTTGATAAGTATTTTCCTTGGGTTTTCACTCTCAGTGATTTTTTCGCTTCGCTCATAGCTTTGATCATTTGTTTGGTTGCACTAAACTATTTCGGATATCTTCAAAGCACCACAATAAGCTCATTATTTCCACTTTCATTGCTTTGGATATTAATCTCAAGTCTTCGTAAAGATTATAAAATTGGGCGTACAGATGAATTTGAATATACGCTCAAGCGCTTATTAGGAACTCTGGTTTGGTTTATTGGTGCTGCCACAGTACTCTGGTTACCTCTTCGTACACCTAACTTGCAATTGATCTCCATCATAGGATTGACTTCTGGGATGCTTATTTTAATGGGTTCCTTTAGGGTCGGTCTTCATATGGTCCTTAGACAATACCGAGTTCAGGGTAATAACTATCGAAATGCAGTTATTATTGGTAAAGGGGGTACAAGTCCTAAATTGGCCGATGTATTTCGGATAAGAAAAGAATTTGGGATCAATTTTCTTGGATATTTTGATAACCAGGCGGATTGTAGCCTTACTAGAGGTGGGGTAGATTCCTTCTTTGATCAAGCTCATGATCTCGATTTGGATTTGATCTATATCCATGAAAAATTGGATGAGCCCCTGGTGAAAAAAATAATCGATTTTGCTGACGAAAATTACATCAAAGTAAAGATGATCCCAGGAGGAAGTCTTCAGTTGGAGAAGAATCTTTCTTTTTCTAGATATGGTGATCTTTTTGTTATTAATGTCAATGACATCCCCTTAGATAACACCTTAAACGGACTTGCAAAGCGTAGTTTCGATATTGTTTTTTCCGCTTTGGTGATTGTTTTTATTCTTTCCTGGCTGATTCCGTTGGTTGGGCTATTAATTAAATTCGAATCGCGTGGATCGGTATTTTTTATCCAAAAGCGAAATGGAATCAATAACAATGTCTTCAATTGCCTTAAGTTTCGATCGATGACACCCAATGACTATGGTGACACCAAGCAGGCGGTTAAAAATGACCCAAGAGTCACAAAAATTGGGGCTTTTCTTCGAAATACTTCTCTGGATGAAATGCCACAGTTTATTAATGTTTTTCTGGGAGATATGTCAATTGTCGGACCTAGACCACATACGGTTCCTATGAATCAGACATTTAAAACTCAGATTCATCGCTACAATTCCCGACATAAAATCAGACCCGGAATTACAGGCTTGGCTCAAATTAGAGGGTTCCGTGGAGAAATTGAAAATCCCCATCAAATCAAATCCAGAGTAAAACTCGATGCTTTTTATATCAATAACTGGACATTTTTATTGGACTTAGGGATCATGGTAAAAACAGTGCATGAGCTTTTGTTTAACCGTGAGAATGCCTATTGATTTGAATCCAGCTTGTAAATTTTGTGGAAGAGAAGAGTTTTTGATTATTCAGGCAAAAGAGCGAATGCTTCAAATGCCAGGTGAGTTTACATACCTCGAATGTCAGTCCTGTAAGTCCATTCAGCTAATCGATATTCCTGAAAGTTTATCTGATTACTATCCAGTTGATAGCTATTATTCTCAGGCTCCTCTGGTAGAATCTTCCAATCTGAAGAATCAGTTAAAAACACTTCGGTTAAAATTATTTTTAAAATTCCCATTCAATTTTATAGCTCCTAGTTATGGGTATTGGCTAAAGAAAATCAACCCAAAACGAAACTGTAGAATCGCTGATTTGGGTTGCGGAAATGGCCAGTTGCTCTATGAGATGTATGCTTCAGGATATCAAAATCTCGAGGGATTTGATCCATTTATTCCTGAAATAAAGCAGCTTAATTCTAATCTGGTCCTTTGGAAAAAATCCTTTGAAGATTCCGTTGGTTTCTTTGATTTGATCATGATGCACCATGCCTTTGAGCATATGGCGGATCCAAAAGCGATTCTCGAATTGTGTTTTGAAAAATTGAATCCAGGAGGAAAGATTTTAATCAGAACTCCAGTAACAGATGCAGAAGTCTGGAAAGATAAGCGGGAAATGTGGGTTCAGCTTGATGCACCAAGACATTTGGTAGTTCCATCGGTTAAAGGATTTTCGTTTTTGGCCGAAAATCTCGGCTTTTGCCTAGATGAGGTTGTTTTTGATTCTACTGAATTTCAATTTTGGGGAACTGCGCTTTATGAAAAAGGCTATCCCTTAAATCCAGATCTCACCAAATCGGTGTTTACTTCAAAAGAACTAGCAGAAATGAAAAAAAGAGCCCTCCGATTAAATCAGGAGGGCAAGGGTGATCAGGTATGTTTTTATCTGACTAAACCGGTCAAATCCTGAAGAGGGCTTCAAAGAAACCGACGGTTTCTCCTTTTTTCTTGAAGATCAGCATAGGCAACACGTTATTAACCATCACTAATTTTTCCGCAACGGAGCCGAGAAGTATGGCTGCAGACTTGGTGCGTCCCCTTGAACCAAGGAGAATCATGTCAGCTCCGATTTTATGTGCCTCTTCCAGTAATAATTTCCCTTCGTCATGTCCTTCATTCAACACAAAATGACAATCTAAATCCCGATGATTATTCTTATGGAGAAACTTTTTAAAATCCTTATTTGCATTTTCTTTCATGATTTCAGAAAATTCCTCGAAAGTCTTGCCGGTTTTAGAATAACCATGGGGAACTTGATATAAATGTACAGGTACTAATTCTGCATGAAGATCATCGCAAATCCGCTCACTGAAATTATATATCAACTCAGTATGGTCTGAGAAATCTGTCGGTACCATGATTTTTTTTGGAAGTCCCGGAGGTCTTTTTTCCTGAAGCATCAGGATAGAGCATGGGGCTTTTTTGGCTATTCCTTTTGCTAGGGATCCGCTTCCTTCCAGCGTTTCTTTTCTTCCCATGATGACTAGATCTACGTCTTTGATCCTTGCCCATCGAAGAAATGTTTCCAGTTGATTCTCGCCTTCTTCTGCGAATACTTCAATTTCGATGTGATCTGGGAAGTTGAAGTGTTTCAACTTTTCAGTGATCATTGCCTCAATAGACTCATCGCTTGGAGCCAATAGCTCTGGATGGGAGTCAAGAATTTCTTGAGGAATAGCCAGGTTTTTTGCTACATGGACGAAATAGCATTTATCTATTCCCAAAAATTTCAAAAAGACAATGGTCTTCTCAATTAGGATATCGTCCATTTCTGTTAAATCAAGGCCGATCATGGCCTTTGAAAAGTATTTCATAATGATCTACGGTTTATACCCTTAATTTAGGGGTTTGATTGGGTTATTCGAATAGTTTTTTTGTTTTTGAAGCTAGAAACGCTTCATAAGGTAATTTTGAGAGATGAAATAGAGCCTGCCTGAGGCAGACAAGGCTCAGAAGTCCCCCCCCGTCTATGCAAGATTTCTGATAACCTTATAAAATACAATTACATCAGATGAAATCGAGCATGACGATAACGTCACACAGTGGGATGTCCCGATGGCTATCTGGATCGAAAGGCGAGATTCCATGTGACAATTGAAAATAAAATTATAAACACATGAAATGCCCGTGAGAAAAGTTCTCACACAGGGGAAGGATTATTCAAGGCATTCCATATGACCGCTAAAAATCAAAATATAAACATATGAAAGTAATGCAGAAATATTTTTTGGCTATTGTTCCTACAGGAGAGATTCAGGAATCGGCCACTTCGCTAAAGCTTTTGCTTAAAGAGCAGATGAATATCAAGTATGCGCTGAAATCTCCCGCACATATTACACTTAAAATGCCTTTCAGCTATAATGAGGCAAAGGAGGATTTTTTGATTGAAAAGCTCAGCACCTTTTTGTCCGGAAAAGAAAACTTCAAACTTCAAGTGAAAGGTACTGGGACTTTTGGGAGAAGAGTGATTTTCTGGAGGATTGAAGCCGACTCTAAGTTGTATGAGTTACAAGAGTCCTTGAAGATTTTTTGTAAAAGGGAATTGAATCTTGTAGATGAACTGAGTGATCGGAATTTCCACCCTCATATGACTATCGCTTTCAAAGATGTGAAGGATAGAGATTTTGATCAGGTTCTTAAAATTGTTGAGACCCATTCCATTGATTTATGTT
The DNA here is from genome assembly GCF_001936475.1 of Algoriphagus marinus. Lineage (GTDB taxonomy): Bacteria > Bacteroidota > Bacteroidia > Cytophagales > Cyclobacteriaceae > Algoriphagus > Algoriphagus marinus. The sequence goes on from NZ_MSPQ01000001.1 coordinate 437,865, forward strand.
TTCAGGCAGATCGATTGGCACTTTTAAAAAGAAAAAATGGACATTGGGAAGTGGGTAATTGGTTTGATTTGGAGAAGAAAGTCTGAACAAAGATTTTTACAATAATGCCTAAAAAGGATGGAGTTTACAGACTCTTATTCTAACCTGAATCGGATTGGGACAATTCCCGCATTTACTTTTTAATAAGATTTTAAAGTAAATGAAGACTTCTTATTTATCCTCCATTTTTTGAGAGCAAAAGAAAATAGACATCGAGAGATTGTTAATAAAAGCTCAAATGGGATTGAAAAATTTAAAGATTGCACCGATAGTAAAAAAAATATGATAATTATGAGGAATTTATTAACACTTCTTTTTAACTAAAATGTAAAATTTTATTTTGAATCGCTTTGAAAGAGTGGTGAAACTATTAAAATAATATAGTGACTTTGGTCTTAGGATAGGCCCATTTTCAAAATTAAATTTTTTAAAATCAATAATTACAGAATGTTAAAAATAGACCTTTAAAACTAAAAGAGGTATTCAATTAATCTTTTAACTAAAATATAAAATTTAATTTGCTTTTTTAGTTAAAAAAATCTTTAATATTCTGTTTTAGTTCAACGAAATTTCCTAAATATTTTTAATTTTTTAAAAACTCTAAAAATCGAAATAAAATAACGTTTAGGCTCTCTAAAGCCTATTTTTTAGAATTTTCGCAAATCATTCTTTCCATTCATATTTGCTAAAATCAATAAATCAACTAAATAACTTACCTATGAAACAAGCTTTATTTGGCTTGGTGCTACTACTCTTTACTTCGGTATCGGTACTGGCTCAGAGCAAAACAATTACGGGTAAAGTCACCTCTTCGGAAGAGCCGAATGGGGTGCCTGGTGCCAGTGTGGTGGTGAAAGGAACTACACTTGGAACAATTACAGATCTGGATGGAGGTTTTTCTATTCAAATCCCTCAAGACGCAAATACATTAGTATTTAGTTTTGTGGGTTACTTGACAAAAGAAGTTTCCGTTGGAGACAAAACTGTGATAAACGTTTCCATGGATCCAGATGTGAGAACATTGAATGAAGTAGTGGTTACTGGCTACGGTACCCAAGAGCGAAGGGATATAACAGGTTCTGTGACTTCGATCAATAATGAGTCAATCGAAAATTTGGTTTCCCCTTCCTTTGATACTCAATTGGCAGGTAGAGCTGCAGGTGTTTCTGTGACTGTACCTAACGGTATTCTAGGTTCTAGGCCCATTATCCGTATCCGAGGTGTAAACTCCCTTTCGGGTGGAGCTGATCCTTTGATCGTAATTGACGGTGTGCCCGTAGTAGACTCAGACCGATCCGGAGCTGTCGCCTCTAACCCTCTGGCTAACATCAACCCTGCGGATATTCAGTCCTACGAAGTCTTGAAAGATGGATCTGCAACAGCTATCTATGGATCAAGAGCAGCTAATGGTGTAATTTTAATTACGACCAAAAGAGGTCAAACTGGTAAGGCTCAGGTAAACTACAGCATGAGTACGGGTTTGAATGAAACTGTAAATCAATTTGATCTTTTGACAGGTGATGAGTGGGTACCTATCGCCAATGAGAAAAGAGCAAATGTCAACGCTTCCCCCCTTGCCAACCCTGGTGTAAATACCAATTGGCAAGATGCAGTATTAAGAACTGGAACTACTCAGCAGCATAATCTATCGATTAGCGGTGGATCTGAAGCCACCAAATACTTTTTCTCTCTCGGCTTTACTGATCAGGAATCTGTTGTGAAAAGTAATGATTTGAAGCGATATGCTTTCCGAGCAAACATTGATCACTCGATTTCCAAGAAATTGAGAATAGGCACGAGCTTATCTTATGCGTTTACAGAAATCACAGGATTGAATAATGGTGCAAACTCATTGTCAGGTGCGATCTATAATGCAACCCGTGCGTTGCCAAATGTGCCGATTTTCGATCCTACGAATACTGCTTTTGATGGCTACAACATCACTGCAAACGGAGCAACAATTGGTTTTGGAGCTAACCTAGCCGGTCCTGATAACAACATTCCTAACATTGCCTATGTCTTGGAAAACAACTATTACAGAGGCCGAAACCACAGAATTTTAGGTAATGCTTATGCAGAATTTGACATCGCTACCGGATTGACGGCGAGATCTCAAATTGGTATCGATTTGACAATGGCAGATGATTTTACCACGCTTAGCCCTAAGCATGGTGACGGTAGAAGTTCAAATGGATCTGTTACTCAGGCATTTAATCCTGCTTTGAGATGGAACTGGCAGAATACCTTGAATTATCAGACAGTTTTGGCTGATGATCACAATATCAACGTGACTGCAGGCGTAGAATATCAGTATACGAATTTCTATAATTTCTCTGCATCAGGAACAGATTTTTCTGATGAGTTTTTCAGATTTAGAAACTTGATTTCTAACTCCTATAACAACCAGTTCTCTGCCGGAGGCTTTCAGGAGCAAGGTTTTGATTCTTATTTTGCAAGATTCAACTACAGCTTCAAAGGTAAATACCTTCTTTCATTCGCAGTAAGAAATGACGGTATTTCCCAGCTTGCTGAAGAAAACAGAAGAGGTACTTTCCCAGGTGGATCTATCGGATGGAGAGTGTCAGACGAAGGATTCTTCAATTCTGAATTGATCTCTGATTTCAAAATAAGAGCGTCTTATGCGGAAGTAGGTAACGTAAGTCTACCCGGAGGATCTTTCCCTTATGCGGGTGGTTTTGGTCCAGTACAAGCAGCAGCAGGTGCAGGTATCGGATACTCCAACGTGGCTAACGTCGCCTTGCAGTGGGAGACGTCCAAAAAATTCAACTTTGGTTTGGATATGACTATCGGAAAAGTGACAGTCTCTGCTGATTACTTCAAAAACAATGTAGATGGTATTGTATTAAATGCACCAACTGCTCCATCATTGGGTATTCCTGGTAACACGATCAGCAAAAACGTAGGGGAAATGTACAACCAAGGAGTAGAGTTGAGAGTAGCGGCTAACGTAATCAACAAAGGTAATTTCTCCTGGAATACAGACTTCAACTTTACCTTCATCCAAAACGAAGTGACCAACTTGGTTCAGCCTTTGACAAGTACTTATAATAGAACTGAAGTAGGCGGTCCTATCGCCCAGCTTTATGGATTTAAGTGGGCTGGAGTGAATTCAGCTAATGGAAATGCGATGTACTACAGTGGTGATAACATTGTTCAGTTAGTTGGCGCTGCAACTTGGAGAGCATTTGATCCAGCTAATCCTTCTGACGTAACTGTTCCTGGAACTGCTCCTACTCAATTCTTTTTGGGAAATACACTTCCTAAATTCCAAGGTGGTTGGTCAAATAATTTCACCTACGGGAACTTTGATGCTGAAATTTTCATCAGATATTCTGGGGGAAACTACATCATGAATGAATCTTTAAGAGGTCTAATGGGACTTGGTTTTTCAAACAACCATAGCGAAATCTTAAACAGATGGACTGAGAGTGGTCAGGTAACTGACGTTCCACGACTATATGCAGGTAGAGATGCTAACACTTGGCAGACCTCTGCTTCAAACAGCCGATTCATCGAAAAAGGGGATTTTGTACGAGTACAAAATATCACATTGGGCTATAGAATCCCAGCAGCTACACTTAACAGTGCATTTAATGGTGGGATCAGATCAGCGAGATTCTTCGCACAAGTTCAGAACCCATTGATTTTCACAAAATACTCTGGAATTGATCCTGAGTCTAATCAATTTGGTGGTCAGCTGAACTTCGGTGTGGACTGGAATGTCGCTCCAATCATTCGTACTTGGTCAGTGGGTCTTAATGTTGGATTTTAATCAAATCTCCTAAAATTTAAAAACATGAAAACACTAATTTCAAATAAAATAAAGACAGCGTTTACCATATTGGCGATGGTTGGAATCACTTCCTCCTGTGATGTGGTAGACTTGCAGCCTGCCAATATAATCCCAGATGCAGAAGCTTTTGCCGATGCCAACAGAGTGAACGCTGCAGTATTGGGTATTTATGAATCTGCACAGCGTGGATTCTACTTGGGAGCGGTTCAGCGAGGTTATCCTTTCGGTGCTGCATCTGTGCAGCAGGGTGATATGAGAGGTGAGGACATGTACAACGATCAGTTGTTCTATGAAATTACCTACATCAATGGTCAGAATCCTCAGACTGCGAACAATAATGGTCAGTGGATCTCACTTTACAGAATGATCAACCGTGCGAATATTGTTATCGAGAATTTGCCTATCGCACAATCTAATGGGGCAATAACTACCGAGGTGATGAATCAATTTATGGGTGAGGCGCTTTATTTAAGAGCTCTTGCACATCATGAACTGGTAATTTATTTCGCAAGACCCTATTCTGATAACCCATCTTCTTTAGGAATTCCTTACAGAACGTTTGCCATAAATGACGTATCTAAGGTAGGTCCTGGCGAAGCTGTAGGACGAGGAACTGTACAGCAGGTTTATACCCAACTATTGGCTGATTTGGATGAGGCAGAGAGATTGTTGAATACCAGCACTAATCCATTTAGAGCACAAAAAGGAGCTGCCATCGGCTTGAAGGCGAGAGTAAAGCTGCATATGGAAGACTGGGATGGTGTATTAGCTGAATATGAAAAGCTAAAAGGAATCTATGCTGTCACTGCAAATCCTCTTGCTCCGTTCAGAGGAGGTACAAGCACAGACAACATTTTCTCTTTTGAAAATACTGCTATTTCTAATCCTGGTGTAAACGGTGCATTGGCAAACATGTACGGAAATCCGAACTTGGGTTCAAGAGGTCTTGTGAAAATAAGCCCACTAATCTGGAGAGCTGAATTTTGGCACCCAGAAGATTTGAGAAGAAGCCTGAGAGGTGCGTCAGATGGATTTGTGAGTCAAGGCCCACTAGGAATATTTACAAACAAATACACGGACAATGTGACTTTCTCTGATAAGTCTATCGTAATGAGATTCTCGGAAGTGGTCTTGGCTGCGGCAGAAGCTAATGCAAGATTAAATAATTTAGAAACTTCATTAAATCTGCTTAATTCAGTAAGAAATAGAGCATTGCCGGCAACTGTGGCTCCTTACACCTCTGCTGACTTTGCCAATGCAGACGAATTGATCACTGCGATTATTAATGAAACAAGAATCGAATTCCTTGCTGAAGGAAGAAGATTCCCTAACATTCATAGATTATCAGGTGAAGGAAGAATGCCAGGCATTCCGGCGAAGGCAACTTCTAGATCTATTACTGGAATCGCTTTCTACACTGGTACAGGAACTATCCCTACAGATCATTCCTTGGCGTATACCAGTAACTTATTTATTTGGCCTCTTCCTCTGGAGGAAATCCTTACTAACGCTTCTGCACCATTAGAACAGAATCCAGGCTATTAATAATTTTCTTGTAAGGTTTGATTATACAAAAACCCCACTTATTGAGTGGGGTTTTTTTGGCTTTAGCTTATCCTTAAATTTGACTGAAAGCTTATTTATTTCCCCGCTTTCAAAATTCCCTTTTCTTCCCCATTTCCCAGCAACAAACTCCGCGGAGTGGAATTTCCCGGAAAATACATGTGAACGATGTTTTGCTGAGATTCAATTTCCTGAAGTAAAATACTGTTTCTGATTTCTATTTGATTTGAAATAGAAACAGGACTGGATTCGAAATAAGCCCAAATCGCATCCTCTTCCACTTCAAAGCCGAGGAAGTTCAATTTCACTTTTTTTCCATCCACCCAAATCTCAAAATGGTTACTCAGGTATGAACCGATTTTGTCATTAAGATTTTTTTCATCTCTGGGATTCAAAATATCGAAAGACTCCTTGTGATAAGCGGAAAGCGAAACCTCCAAATCATCCCAAAAGATTTTTTGGGCAATTTCCAGATTTTTGGAATTGGGATTCTGTCGGATTTCTGTCAAACTGATGAAAAACGGGTGGAAAGAAACCAACCATCCCAAGTAAATCAGCGCAGTGGAAAGATGTTGCATTTGGTGTAAGAACTTGTCTTTTTTGGTATTTATCCTGTATTATTGTCGCAATTTACTTCTTTCGAAGTTTAATCACCCCTATGAATTCGTTTGAATTATATTTCCGCCTAGGAATCCAACATATTCTTGACCTCAAAGGCTTTGACCATATCTTATTTGTCTTGGCACTTTGTGCAGTATTCATCCCAAGGGATTGGAGGAAAATCCTGATCTTGGTGACCGCATTTACGATCGGACATTCGATGACTCTGGCTTTAGCCACCTTCAAAATTGTTCAGGTCAAAAGTGAACTTATCGAGTTTCTGATTCCTGTGACCATTGCGATTACAGCATTCAGCAATATTCTTCGGCCAAAGCCTGTTTCAGGTAAAGGTGTTACCATTAACTATATATTAGCCCTGTTTTTTGGATTGATTCATGGCTTGGGCTTTTCTAATTATTTGCGTAGCCTTTTGGGAAAAGAATCTAGCATTTGGCAGCCACTTTTGGCTTTCAATATCGGCTTGGAAATCGGACAATTGGTTATTGTTGGAATCTTTATCTTAGTAACTTCCATTTTGGTAGGATTGGCTGGAGTCAGTCGTCGGGAATGGACTCTGATCATTTCAGCTTTTGTACTGGGGATCGCCATGATGCTGATGCTGGATACGAAGTTTTGGTGAGGAACACTGTCGGGTGTCAGATGACCGATGTCGGATGAATTTGAGATTGGAGAAAGGAGATTAGGGTTAGTTTCCATTAGAGTTAAAATTTCTTTTGAAAAGACGAGTTCAAATGCCTTGTGAATGAAAATTAAAGGCAAAAGCAGCTAAATTTTAGTAAAATAGAGATAAACAGTTAGTATCGCCCCTTTGTGGCCTTGGTTTAAACCTTTGTGACCTTTGTGGCAAAAAAAATAGTAAGCGTAATTAATAAAGTAATATGAGAAAAATAGGAATATTAGCCGCATTAGCGCTTTCCGTGAATCTTTCAGGATTTGCGCAGCAGCGATCTGAGCAAAATCATGCGGAGCGTTTTGAGCAATTGGGCACCATGCTTCGCAGCCCAAATGTTTATCGCACTGCATCAGGAGCACCAGGTCACATGTACTGGCAGCAGCAGGCAAACTACATCATCGAAGTAGAACTCAATGATGACAACCAATCCATCAAAGGATCTGAGAAAATCACCTATGTGAATAATTCCCCGGATCAATTGACCTACATCTGGGTGCAGCTGGAGCAAAATCAGCGTGGAAAAGATTCTGAAACTCCGAAAGGAACTGAATCAAGCATCAGCCCAAGAATGACTTTGACTCAGCTTCAGGGAATTCTTTGGCATACCGATGACTATGCTTACCAAGTGTTGGATGTAAAAGGAAAAGACGGTTCTCCACTTAAAGTAGCAGTCAATCAAACGATGATGCGAGTAGATCTTCCTACTCCCTTGAAGTCAGGCGAATCTTTTGAATTTGCAATTGATTGGTCATTCAATATTCACGACCGAACAGGTTTTATTGGTGGACGTCCAGGCTATGAATACTTTGCTGGAGATGGCAATTACCTCTATACCATGGCGGAGTGGTTTCCAAGAATGGCCGTTTACTCGGACTTTGAAGGCTGGCAAAACAAGCAATTCCTAGGTTCTGGTGAATTCGCCTTGGCTTTTGGAAATTACGAGGTGCATATCACTGTGCCGGCAGACCATATGGTCGGTGCTACAGGCGAACTCCAAAATCCAGAGGAAGTGCTTTCTTCCGCAGAACTGGATCGCTGGAATACTGCAAAGAAAACTTTTGACAAACCCGTAGTCATCCGAACTCAGGCTGAAGCAGAGAAGTTGGAGAAATCTAAAGCTACTGGCAAGAAGACTTGGAAATTCAAAGCTGAAAATGTCCGTGACTTCGCTTGGACTTCTTCCCGTAAATTCATCTGGGATGCCATGGCTGTAAAGCAAGGTGGTAAAGATGTAATGGCCATGTCTTATTATGCTAAAGAAGCTAATCCACTTTGGGGACAGTATTCTACCCGAGTAGTCGCTCATACGATCAAGTCTTATTCTGCACACACCTTTGATTATCCTTACCCTACTGCAATCTCTGTGGAGGCTGCCAATGGTATGGAATACCCAATGATTTGCTTCAATTATGGCCGTCCTGATTCTGATGGCACCTATTCCGAAGCGATCAAGAACGGGATGATCTCCGTGATCATTCACGAAGTGGGTCACAACTTCTTCCCGATGATTGTCAACTCGGACGAGCGGCAGTGGACTTGGATGGATGAGGGCTTGAATACCTTTATGCAATTCATGGCCGAGCAGGAGTGGGATCGCAATTATCCTTCCCGTAGAGGACCGGCGCACAAAATTGTGCCTTACATGAGAAGTGAGAAAAATCTCTTGGAGCCAATCATGACCAACTCTGAGAATATCATTCAATTTGGACCAAATGCATATGCGAAGCCAGCGACTGCTTTGAATATTCTACGGGAAACCGTCATGGGTCGTGAGCTATTCGATTATGCGTTTAAGGAATATGCAAGAAGATGGATGTTTAAGCATCCGACTCCGGAGGATTTATTCCGTACGATGGAAGATGCCTCAGCGGTAGACTTGGATTGGTTCTGGAGAGGATGGTTCTATGGTACGGAAGCGGTGGATATTTCTATCGAAAATGTGGCTTGGTACAAAATGGATAACCGAACTCCTTCCCAAAAAGCTGCAGATGAAAAGAAAGTGGCTGATCTGGAAGAGACTTACGTATCCCGATCCAAGAATATGACTGATATCAAAGAAACCTATGTGGAGGCAGATCCTGCAACCAAAGATTTCTATGCTACTTATAATCCTTTCCAGGTGACTCCAGCAGATGAAGAATCCTACAAGAAATTTATGGCTAGCTTAAGTCCAAAAGAGAAAGAACTCTTGAACAGCAACCTGAACTTCTACGAGGTTAAATTCAGAAATGAAGGCGGATTGGTGATGCCGATTATTCTAGAATGGCAATTTGCGGATGGTACTTCCGAGCTGGAAAAAATTCCTGTGGAGATCTGGAGAAAGAATGAAACCGAAGTGAGCAAAGTTTTTGCGAAGCAAAAAGAAGTGGTGAAGCTAGTCTTGGATCCGAATCGGGAAACAGCCGATATCGATGAGAGCAGCAACTACTGGCCAAGAGAAATGATGCCAAGTCGCTTCGAAATGTACAAGCGTTCTGGCGGAGTTCGTGGCGCAGCATCGGGAAGTAATCCGATGAAAGAAGCGAAGAAGAAGTAGAATTTTGTAGTCGACAGACAATAGTCGACGGTCCACAGCACAGGATGAAATCCTATTTTGGGTAAACGTTTAGTGTGGGAAGTATCAATCAAAAAAGCCGGTGGGAACGCCGGCTTTTTTGGTTTGAAACTGTTCTAAGGCTTGATTTTTTGTTAAAAAGGGCCAAAAATACCCAGAAATGGGTATTTTTTTTATGCTGTTTGAGCCTTAGGTTTAAAGAATTAAAAATTTAAATCTTATGAAAATACAAAAACACAAAAACACAAAAACACAAAAACCAAATTTTTAAATAGGCTGTTCGCAAAAGGTCTTATTTTGTCAATAGTCAGTATTAGTTTTTGGGCTTGTCAAGAAGAGATAACTGGAGATACAGATCCTTCTCTGGCTTCAAAAACAGAAAATGTATTGCTTGCCACCAATTCTATCAAAGATCAATTAGCTTCTAAAGTGGCTAAGAATATTGCTGCTAGTTTGGGAGATCCTATGGTTCTTGATTTTATGAAAGAAAAAGCAAATGAAAGATTCGATGGTGATTTTAACTTTTTGATTGAGAACACCAAAGATGAATCGCTTAATGTTGGTTTTGATGATGTCAACAAAAGAAGTAGAAGTTTTGGATCCATCGTCTCAGGCATAAACCTCAGTGATAAAAGACTTTCGGATACAGTAGATAGTTTTCTTGATTCTATTGCCAGGTTCCATCCTCTCTTGCAAGTCTTTGTTCCTGAATTTTCCGAAGAAAACTTCCGTACCCAAGGGACAGATTACCTTGTAGCGTATATTCCTCGAAAAATTAAAAATGGAGTTATTCCAGCTTATGATAAGAATGGAAATTACCATGAATTATCCAGCACCGAAATACCTGAAATCCCGGTTATTGTAATTAAGGAAAATGAAAGAGTGACCGCTATACCAAAAGGGAATAATGCCTCTAATAGGATTTTAGATTGCCCAATTCTTGCAGGAGCCATTTTTGAAAATGATTATAACTCCTACTATTACACCGAAGATGTTTACTATTCACAAAATCTCTGTATTGGAGGTGGCGGTCCTGTAGATGGGGCGCCAGTTAACCCTACTTGTGATCGAGATTCTAATTCTGGAAAGGATAGGCTTAACAGATTGAAATTTAATTCGATGCAGGATTTTCGAGATGTGAATGAATGGTTTGATGGGGGTCAAGAAATTGAGGTGACCATTACCTTTGCGATCTCTAATGGAAATATTTCTAGCGTAAAAAAGTTCTGGACTGGATCAGATAGTGATTTCAAAGATTGTGGATTATTCAATTGTAACACCCAATGGTTTTACCTAGGAAATGCGGAAATCGTCACATGGAATCCTACAACCTATGGTGATGCCATGCTTTATGTCTGGATAGAAAAGGATCCAGGAGACCCGATAGAGCTATCAAACACATTTTCATCTTCTTTTCCTGGAGTTGGTGGGGCACCAGGAACAAATTTTTCTACCACAGTAAAGCAAACAATTACGGATGAGGACGATGAGCTAGGTGAAGCCATAGTAGAATATTGTGATCAAACTACTGGAGATGGTAATGAATATAACTCTGTAGTTGGTAGAATTAGATTTAAAGTTAAACAATAAGCCAGTAAGGAGTGGCCTTAGGGTCACTCCTTATTCTTAATCTGATGAAAATACTTACACACATTTTCTTAATTCTATTATTTGTGGCAGGGGGGCTAAAAGATGTTTATTCTCAAAATTCCTTTGGTATTGAGTTTGGTCACAATTGGAAAAACGTCTCAGGGCGAGTCTATGAGTTTGATAGCATTAGGGTTATTCCAGATATTGGGGGAGAGGTCGGGGAAGGATTTGGTGGATTGTTTTATGAATATCAAGTTTCAAAAAGGGTTTCAATCCACAATAAATTGAACTATGGGTATCGATTCTCGCAATATGAAAGCTATAACAAGGAAACATCCTGCAGATTCTGCCCAGTTTCTACATACAAAAGCGTAAGAACTAATACCTTATCGTTTGAATTTTTACCTCAGGTAAGCTTAGTCAAAACAACAAATTTCAAGTTAAATCTATTTGGAGGAATAAATGCTGCTTTAAATTTTGAGTTAAATCAGGAGCAGGTGACAATTGAAAACCAACCTGGACTTTCAGAAGTTTTCAACTCCTTAAATAACGTTATCCAGCCCGTCAGCTTTGGTCTCGCATACGGAGCTTCGATAGAAATCTGGAGGATCCTATTTTGGGCAAAGGTGAATCCACCTGCACGCTTCACTAATTCCATCGAAATCTATGATCAAGAATATGACTTTGACAACTCTTGGGGTTTTGTGTCCTTTTCCGTAGGCTATAAATTCTATAGTCTCAAACGAAAGAAGAATAGTGGAGTGGAGAACTAAGCTTCGGACTTAAAATTGAAAAGCCGACTTGAAAAAGTTGGCTTTTTTGCTTTTCCTGTTTAAGCCATGGACTTCTGGTAGCCCGAGTTTTTGCTGTTCTGCTGTTCAGGATTTGAAATCCTGAACCTCGATCGGAGGATTTTCAATCCGAACTAGATGAACTTAACTGTTGAGAATAAATAGCGTCAATCGAGTAAGTCCTTTTCTTAAAGTTCTCTTTAGAAATTTTCCGGAGGATGCTAGGCTCGAAATAATAGGTTATTTTTCAGTTAATTACTCAAAACCTAAAAAAGAAAATGAAACGCATTACTTACCTATCAGCTCTTTGCTTTGTATTTGCCTTCTTTTTGAGTGCGAATCTGTTTGCTCAAAAAAGAGATATCTACGAATTAAAAACCTATCATATTACTTCAACTGCCCAAGAGGCGATGCTGGATAGCTACTTGGAAAGAGCTTTTATTCCGGCAGCTCATCGACTTGGAATTGCAAAAGTGGGCGTTTTCAAACCTGTCTCAAGCCAGGCAGATGCAGGACAAAAGGTTTATGTGTTTATCCCATTCAAATCATTGGATGAGCTCGCTGCATTTGAGAATAAACTTCTAAAAGATCAAAAGTATCTGACTGATGGAGCTGCTTATGTAAATGCTGCTTTTGACAACCCTCCTTACAAGCGAATAGAAACTTCGATTTTGCAGGCTATGACTGGTCAGCCGAAATTCATCGAATCTACGCTCACTGGTCCGAAGAAAGATCGAATCTATGAACTGAGAAGCTACGAAGGACCTACGGAAAGACTTTACAAGCAGAAAGTGAAGATGTTCAACTCCGGTGAGATGGACATTTTCACGCGATTAGGATTCAATGCTATTTTCTACGCAGAAACCATCTCCGGAGCGAATATGCCAAACCTAGTCTATCTGACCACCCATGAAAACATGGAAAAAAGAGATGCCAACTGGAAAGCTTTTGGCTCAGATTACAAATGGGTAGAGATGAGAGATATGGAGGAGTATAAGAATACCGTATCCAAGAACGATACCCGATTACTCTACCCCACAGATTATTCCGATTTCTAGAAAGAGATTTAAAGCCGGTGTAAAAGCTGGCTTTTTTGGCTAACCACTGGCCAAACGCCTCAATCTATTGCTAAAAAGTGCTAAAAATACCCAGAAATGGGTATTTTTTTTTGCTCTTAGAGCCTTAGGTTTAAAGAATTAAAAATTTAAATCTTATGAAAACACAAAAACACAAAAACACAAAAACACAAAAACACAAATTTTTGAATGAATTAGTGTTCAGATATCTTATTTTTTCCTTGGTTACTTTTTGGATGTGGGGCTGTCAAATGGAAATTCTCGAAGAGAGTCTTCCTGAAACAGAAACAACCGTTCAAGCCGAAGGGCTTTTTCAAGTACAGTCTGTAAACAAAACGCTGCTCAATTCTCTCGGCAAGAAAATGAGTAAACAAACAGGATTCAATGTGATTGAATCCGCCCAACAAAGAGCGCTGTCAGACTTTATATTTGATCTTGACGCTTCCCTTCTTACTACTGATACTTTAAACCGGCGAACCTACACCGTTCCTTTTCTCGAAAAAGGGGATAATTACAGCACCTTTAATCTGGTGATGGTTGCTGACAGTGTGGACAATGTATTGGATCAGTATGTTTTAGAATATTCATTTGACAGTATCCAATACCAAACTTACCAGCAAACCAACGATCTATTATCAGCTGGAGTGACCATCAACCGATTTCCTTTTTCTAGTTTTTTTAATGATTCCAGCCCAGGCTTTCTCGAGCGATGTGATGGGGTTTATGATGCCAATGGAGATCCTATCACTTGTGATCAGGTGACCATAGACTATGGATCTGGAGGAGGTGGAGGAGAAGGTTCGGGAGGAACAGCTTGGATTACGCCGGGAGGTTCCACTAGTGGTGATGGTGGCTCCACAGGCTCAGGTAGTGGGTCATCAGGGTCGGGTAGCCCATCTTCAGGAGGTGGATATGGAGGTACCTCGTGTAGTTGGACGTTTACAACTGAAGTTGTAGGGCATAATTATGGTGGAAGCTATTGCGAACCTGATCAAGAAATTACAGTCCTAGTTTTAACCATCACATGTGGTTCAGATCCGTATAGCCGAAAAAACAATGCTCCAGAAGGGCTGATGACCTGCATGGATTGCAGTGTTTCTGATTTTGGTTCTCCTGCTTTTACAAAGACTCGGAACGCTGTTTATATAGACAATATACTTTCGGATTTTGCACTTACAGATTGGCACATGGCCTATCTGAGTGATATTAAAAATAATGTCTTCGCAGATGAATATAGAGCATTCCTCCAAGCCCAAGCCAACCTAGACCAAAAGGCGGCCTTTATTACGTTGACTGCACAAATGGAAGGTGTTTTGACTGGTCAAATGACTCAGAATTTTGCGCGATCTATTGATAATTTGGTGGCTGCGGATCTTTCGAATCCCGCAATTTTCCATTTATTCAGCACCTACTTTTCAGCAAGAGCAGCATTTCTTAAACTAAGTAACCCTCAAAAATATTATAAGAATCCTAGCGGCAACCTAAATGATCCTAATAATATAAATGGGTTGGTTCTTTTCTATGATACATTTAGTGAGGCCCTCCACTGGACTCTAGATGTTATTGGTCTTGTTCCATTTTTAGGGGAGCCGGCAGATTTGTTGAGTGCAGGGTTTTATGTTCTTGAAGGGGATGGTGTTAATGCCACTATTTCACTAGCATCAACAATCCCAATCTTAGGAACGGCTACTTCCGGCACAAAAATGGTCATGAAAATAGTAGCATCTGATATTCAAACTAAACAAACTATTAGGTGGATTGTTGGTGCAGATGGAACTATTACTTTTGGGACTAATAAGCTAAGAAAAATGTTTCCTGAAATATTGACTAGTGAACATGCTCATCACATAATTCCAAAAGAAGAAATAATTCAGCGTCATCCAGTGGTTCAAAGAGCTGCAAGATCTCAGAATGCATTTCATTTACATGATCGACTTAATGGATTACCAGTTGAAGCTAGTAGAAATACAAATCATCCAGATTATACTAACCTTATTTACAATAAATTGCAACAAATTAATAGTAGTAGAAATCAAAATAAATCAAATGAATGGTTTTATGATCAATTAATGATTTTCATCGAAGAAGCAAAGGCTGCTATCAATGCTACAAAGGAACCTATTAATAAGATTACCTTCTAATGAATTACTTTGAAATCAAGACGTATACTCCCCGAGGAGGAAAAGGAGAATTCATAAAGGATTATCACTACATCGGATCAGTTTTAAGCGAATCATTTCTTGGAAACCTCAATCCCTATGCAAAGATTGATATCCACCCTGTAATTCCAACCGTGGAGATCGGGGCAGGCTATTCCATTCCTGACATCCTAATACCTGGTGGCCCTATTTCTGGGAGATTTATTTTGTCCTCTTTATTGAAAAAAATCTTAGATAGTTATGGCGCAGAAAGGTTAATTCAATACTTTCCAATTAAAATAATTCAAGAAGGAAAGTCATTTAATGATTATTGGATTACTCAATTTCTATCTTTTGACAATAGTCTTCTAGATTTTAGTAAATGTGTTTTCACTGAAAAAATCACTATTTATGAAAGCAATGGTTATGTAATAACTAAACGTACTACTCAAAATCATGAAAGGACTTTTGAATCTGAGGAAGAACTTTCTAATCGAATGGATGAGCTTTATGAAGAAGGTAATTCAATTTCTTATAAAAATCTCTATATCTATGACTCTTGCAATCTAGATATCGTTCTAATTGAAGATAATTTGTGTCAGGGTATTATCGTATCTGAAAATCTCAAATCTAAATTGGAGCAAATTGATTTCAAAGGTATCGAATTCAAACCTCTGAAAATCCCCGATGAAGAATGGTACGGTCCAAATGGACTCCGAAAGCAGTTCTATAATTAATGCGGAATCCAGCCCAGAGCTTTTTTGGGCTGGATTTTAAAATATCAACCTACAAACAATCCAGTCGTCCAAAAAGCAGCTGAATGGGGTTTTCACATGAATGAATCCTTAAATGGCATTCCTGTTATAAAATCGAGAAATCAACCTAATCATAACGTTTACAATAATTATATTGAACAAAAACTTAATTTCATTCAAAAGAATTCTCCAGCTGACAAGTGGCATAAGGAATTAGTAATACTTATTAATAAAGCCAAAGCTGCAATTGAGTCAACGGATGTTCATTTAGACTTAATTACTTTTCGATGAACTATTACCAAATGTTACATGCTCCTTTGGATTTAATCAAAAAGTATGTTGAAAAATGTCATGTAAAAGATCCGAGATTTATTGGGCAGCATGACAATCACTCAATGATGGAATTTGAACCAATAATTTCAGATATCATCTTAAATGAAGGACAGAGGATTCCCGATTATTTTTCAGCCGGAGGCATGCTGTCTCCTAGAAAAATAGTCTCTACCCGCCTTAAATCTTTGTTAGAGAAAAACAGTGAGATGGAATGTATTGAATTTTTCCCGATTACACTTTTTCAAAGTAAGGGGAAAGTTGAAGGTTATTGGATTACAAATTTTGTTTCTTTTTCGGATGAATCTTTGGATTTTGAAAGAAGTACTTTCCATGTGATTACAAATACACCCATAAAAAATAAATACGGAGTTTATATAGATTCTTCTAGCAATTCAGAAATTCTAAAATTCAAGAATTTATCCGAATTTCTTCAAATACAAAAGGAAGGTTGGGGAATTGGAGTTGTAATTAATTCTGATAAACTATGGATAAAAGATTCAGAGAAACGGCCTCTTTTGCTATTTGATAAAGTACCGGTTCTCGATATAATAGTCTCAGAGGACTTGAAAAAACATTTAGAGAACTTTGGTTTTCAAGGCATTGAATTCAAACCTCTAGAAATGCCAGACGAAGAATGGTACGGTCCAAATGGACTCCGAAAGCAATTTTATTAATAATATGGAATCCAGCCCGGATTTTTTTGGGCTGGATTCCCTTTCCAAAAAAGAAGCTTATGCAACGAAATACTTGGCCTAGTCTGGAAGAATGGGTAGAATCTGAAAAAGATCTCAAGGAAAAAATAACTGAACTCTATGAATCCGACCGTCCTGCAGAAGAGCAAGCTCGGGAAGCCCTCCACTATCTAGTTGAACACTATGAATTGCCTCAAACTCCTATGGATATAGAAGATCGGGAGTGGGAGGATGCCGGTGATTCATTTTACCTGCCGATTTCGATGTTTGAACAGATTGCCCAGCTTCGGTTTGTAGAGCCTGAGAATAACGATCCCCGGTATTTGGTGCTCAACTCAGCCTATTTGATCAAGCACAAGCTTCATATTGATATGTCTCAGGAGCTGGGGGAGTTTTTGGGTGAAGAGGATCTTCAAGGTTTAGGTTATCGAGGCGAAGACATCTTGGAAGCGGAGCTGATTCCTGTCAAAAAAGGAGAAAGTTGGGCTGATTTAGGGTGTCGCTTTTTTGCCAAAGAAGTGGTATGAACTATTCAAACGGTTAGTAGATAGAGCCGGTGGAAATGCCGGTTTTTTCTATGTTGTTCCTTCACCGATTTCCAACGGCAGCTATCGGAAACCTTGATACTGGCATCTTATCCAAAAAAAGAAAATCTTACTACCCATTAACCTTTCTCACAATCCCCTCAAAAATCCGTACGCCAGTTTCAATCAATTCATCCGGAAAATCATAAGTTCCCTCATGCAATTGGGGACAATCTTCTCCTGCCCCTAATCCAAATAAAAACGCCGGACATGCCTGAGAAAAAAGCCCAAAATCCTCTGACCAACGAAAAGGTTCTTGCTTTTCCGTCAAACTAAGCCCAAGATTTTGAGCAACTTTTTCCACTATGTTGTAAAGCGTAGGATCATTAACCGAGACGGCAAATTGCTCCACAAAGCCGAAGTCGACTTTCAGGCTTTCCGAATTGGCTACTGCAAGGGCCTTTTCCTTTACCTTTTCAATTAATCCATCCAAATCCTGCTGATCAAAAGCCCGTAAGGTCATGCTCAGACTCCCTTTTCCCGCGCTCGTTCCGAAAGCTAAACTTCCCAGTTCAGCATGAATGAGCGTAAGCAATGCAAATCCTTTTGACTGCTTGGCCAGCCTGGGCAATTCTTGAATTAGCTCAGCCAATGCCTTAGCTGGGTTAATTCCAGCCTCAGGATGCGCAGAGTGGGAGGTTTTGCCGGTCAGAGAAATGGTCATTCCAGTGCTTCCCGCCGCAAAAGTTCCCTTTCGCATCACAATCTGATGCATTGGGTAACCCGGTAGATTATGCAGGGCAAAGGCAAAATCAGGACTGATCTGCTTAAATCTGGGATCTGCTAAAATTGCTTTCGCACCATCTCCTGTTTCCTCCGCAGGTTGAAAGAGAAGAATGACTTCCCCAGATTCAGGCCTATTTGCTGCTAGTTTTTCTCCTAATCCGCAGATAATTGTCATATGACCATCGTGTCCGCATAGGTGCCCTTTACCTAAAATCTGGCTTTGGTAAGGACTTTTCTTCAGATCCTCGATCGGCAATGCATCTAATTCACATCGGAATAGCAAGCGTTTTCCAGGCTTCTCTCCTTTGAAAATAAAGGCTAATCCCGTTCCTCCAAGCTGTGTAATGATATGATCAGGGTTCAGTGCTTGAAAAAATTCTAAAATCCGTTCTGCTGTTTGGTGTTCTTCAAATGCAACCTCAGGCTGTCTGTGGAGGCTTTTTCGCAAGTCGATCAATTCGGATAGGGGCATAAAATATTTTTTCTTTTCCCAAATGTAAAGTCCTAAGCTTCAGTTGGAATCATTTTTGAGTAAAAATTCCTGATCAAACTGCTGAACTTTTTCAAGTTTGATGACTATTTTAAACTTTCATTACCCACCAAAACAACCAAATCATGAGTGAAATCCAACAGAACGAATTGCGAGCTCAAATTGAGCAATTAAGATCTCAACTTACTGGTGATATGTTTGCCGATATGGAAACAAGAGATAAGATTCACAACCTTGAAATGCAACTGAATGGTACCAAGCCAGGCGGTCAATACATCGATTGTGTAGGCTGCGGTAGTTAATTCTAAGATTTTGTCGCGCTATTTTATCATTTACAAACCTTTTGGGGTAGTTACCCAATTTAGCGGAGAGGAGCCGACACTGGCTTCTCTTTTTGCTTTTCCCAAGTCGGTCTACCCAGTCGGGAGATTAGACAAGGATAGTGAGGGATTGCTAATCATCACCGATGATAAATTTTTGAATAATCAATTGCTCAATCCTCGATTTGGACATCAGCGAACCTATTATGCACAAGTGGAGGGCGTACCAGAAACTGAAGCCTTGAAGCGGTTGGGCAAAGGTGTTACCATCAATGTAGATGGCCGAGATTATGAAACCAAGCCTGCGATTGCAAAACTGTTAGATCCGATTCCTTCCTTACCGGATCGGGATCCACCGATTCGATATCGGGCGACAATTCCCGATACCTGGATTTCTCTGACTTTGATTGAGGGTAAAAACCGACAAGTACGAAAGATGACTGCTGCAGTCGGACATCCCACACTTCGACTGGTCAGATGGTCCATGGAAAAAATCACGATTGAAGGCTTTGAAGTCGGCGAAGTTCGTGAAATGGATCAGGAATCGGTTTATCATAAGTTGGGTTTGACGGGCTTCCGAAAAACTGGAGGAGGAAGGAAGTTTTAGGCAACTTTTTTCAACACAGAGACACAGAGCACGCTGAGAATACCACAGAGATAATTGGTACCATTGGTTAGTCATTCACCACTCTCTTTAAGCCATCTACCAACTTTGGCACATTAAAATTAATTAGCAATCCAAGTCTGAACCCCCCTAGTCTCAAATAGGTAAGTGTTTGAGCTAAATGAATATTTGCCAATTCCTCAACTGCTTTAATTTCTATAATGATTCTATCTTCAACCAAAAGATCCAATCGATAGCCAGCTTCGAGTTTAATACCCTTGAAAACAACAGGCAAGGTGACTTGGGTCTCTACTTTTAAATTTTGAGTTCTTAACTCATGTGCCAAACAAAATTCGTATGCACTTTCCAATAAACCTGGCCCAAGTTGCTTATGTACTTCAATTGCTCCGCCGATTATTTTTGAGGTAATTTCATTTTCATTCATAGGAACTAAACTAACAACTATTTAGAATTTCTGATATATAGTTGATAATGAATTGTGTAAAAACAACTTTCTCTGTGAAACCTCAGTGCTCTCTGTGGCTCTGTGGTAAAGAAATTCAGTGCCACAAATAATTCAAGCCTTAATAATTAGGTTATAAAAGTGTCCTAAATGTCTTCCTCTTAAAAAATCATAAAATTCCCTTAGAAATCAGGCTTTACCGCTTGGAAGATTTAAGATTGTTGGTTGGAGCAAAAACTCCTATTTTAGAGCTCGAATACTAATCCAAAACGATTCATTCCATGTATCAGGAAAAAATAGCAGATGTAATTCAGGAAGTAAAGAAAGTAATTGTCGGTCAGGACAAAATGGTCAATCGACTCTTGATTGGTCTTTTCACCAATGGACACATTTTATTAGAAGGTGTACCAGGCTTGGCAAAAACACTGACTGTAAATACACTGGCAAAAGTTCTTCACTTAGATTTTAACCGAATCCAGTTTACCCCGGATTTGCTTCCGGCCGACTTGATTGGAACGATGATTTACAATCAGCAAAACGGAAGCTTTGAAGTGAAAAAAGGCCCGATTTTTTCCAATTTGATTTTGGCTGATGAGGTGAACCGATCTCCGGCTAAAGTGCAGTCAGCACTTTTGGAAGCCATGCAAGAGAAGCAGGTAACCATCGGAGAGACCACATTTATGTTGGATCGTCCATTCTTAGTCTTGGCAACCCAGAACCCAGTAGATCAAGAAGGGACATATCCATTACCTGAAGCTCAGGTCGATCGATTTATGATGAAAGTGCACATTGACTATCCAAGCAAAGCAGATGAAATGGAAGTGATGCGAAGAATGGCAAATATGACTTTTAGTTCAGAAGTGAATGCCATGCTCACCAAACAAGACGTATTTGATATCCGAAATGAGATCAATGCAGTGAAAATGGCGGAGCCTTTGGAACACTATATCATAGAGTTGGTATTTGCAACGAGATTCCCTGTTCAATACGGTTTGAAGGATGAAGCGAAATACATTCAGTTTGGGGTATCTCCTAGAGCGAGTATCAATTTAAACTTGGCATCCAAGGCTGTTGCCTACATGGATGGACGGGATTATGTATTACCTGAGGATATCAAAGAGATCGCAGAAGATGTGCTGAATCACCGGATTATTTTGAATTATGAGGCAGAAGCTGATGGAATCAATACGCGGGACCTTGTAAAAATACTCTTGGAAAAAGTGCCGATTAATAAGTCGGTAACATTGAAGTAACATAAAAACATGGTTTAAAGGGCTGCTACTGAAGCAGCCCTTTTTTTATGTCTTTTTTATTAATTCAATATTAAATTCTGTTCTGAATTTTAAAAAAAGCATAATTCAGATAATTCTTTTGGGGGTATTTATTGCGCCACATTTGTATCATCAAATAGTGCAAAACCACTAGTTCAATAAATATCCAATGAAAAAAGTAAATTCTATTTTAATGATTTTCGCTGCTTCCCTGATAGGGTTCACGAGCTGTATTGAAGGAAATGATAAACCAGTTATCGATACAGACTTAGATAATAATAGCAGTGTTTTGGTGAATTCAAACATAACTTCAAACACCACTTGGACTACAGGAAAAACCTATGTCCTATCAGGAAGAATTTCTGTTACTTCAGGAAATACATTGAAAATCGAACCAGGAGTTGTCATCAAAGGTGAAGTAGGAACTGGCTCAAATGCCACAGCATTAGTGATCGCAAGAGGAGCTAAAATTGATGCACAAGGAACTGCTTCATCTCCAATTATTTTTACTACCGTGGCTGACGAAATCGTACCTGGGCAGATCGCTTCTCCTAATTTGGAGCCAAACCTATCAGGTCTTTGGGGAGGATTGATCATTCTTGGAAATGCAAAAGGTTCTTTTGCTGGGGATGTTACAGAAATTCAAATTGAAGGTATTCCGCCTTCCGATACTAACGGACTTTACGGAGGTTCAGATGACACAGATAATTCAGGTGTAGTGAAATATATATCAATCCGTCACGGAGGTGCAAACATCGGAGAAGGAAACGAAATCAATGGTCTTACACTAGGTGCAGTTGGTTCAGGAACAGTTATAGAAAATGTAGAAGTGATTGGCAACCAAGATGATGGAATCGAATGGTTTGGTGGAGCAGTAAATGTGAAAAATGCGATCGTATGGAATCCTGGTGATGATGGAATGGATACCGATCAAGCTTGGTCAGGCACTTTGGATAACTTCATTGTGATTACTGGATCTGAAACAGATCACGCCTTAGAAATTGATGGTCCTGAAGGTTCAGCTATTGCAGGTCACACACTGAAGAATGGTACTATCAAAGGTAATAATACTGCGGAGTTTGGTGATTTTAGAGATGGAGCCAGAGGGACTTTTGAAAATCTTTATTTCTTCAATTTTGCTGATCCGGCTACTACCGAAGGAAGAGGAGACTTGTCTATATCTGGTGATAAGTCAATCGCAAACTTCGCTGATGGCTCACTTAAATTCATCAAGTTAGAAGCTACGCTAGCCCAAGGGGTTTCACTTAGCACAGTATTCAAAGGAGGAACAGTTGCTTCAGCTACAGAAGTGGCTGCTGAAGCAAACACAGTAGGAGCAAATAAGGCTGCATTCGCGACTTGGTCTTGGGCTGCAGTAAGTGGACAATTAACAGACTTAAAATAACGATTATTTAGTACAAAGGGGAGGAAGATCTCGCAAGGAAACTTCCTCCTCTTCTCTATTAAAATTCAATTGCTGTATGAAAAACAAATCAAACAAAGTATTCATGAAAAGGACCTTGGTTATCGTCCTAGTGGTACTTTCACAAATTATCGCAGGATTTGCATTCGCTCAAAAAGGAACCATCAGAGGAACCATTTTTGAGGAAGGAACTGGTGAGCCTCTATTTGGAGTCTCTGTTCTTGTCAAAGAAACCTCAACTGGTGCGATCACTGATTTTGATGGAAAATTTGAAATTCAAGTTGAACCAGGATCTTATACCCTTCAGATCTCTTACATTTCTTACGCCACTGTAGATCTTACTGGTGTAGAAGTGAAAGCAGGAGAAACAAATGTTCTTAATGACATTCTGATGGCTGAGGAAGCATCAGAACTTGAGACTGTAACCATTGCAGCATCTGCAATTCGTACTACAGAATCAGCATTGATGTCAGTGAAAAGAAATGCTGCTAATCTACTGGATGGTATATCAGCAAGCACATTCCGTCAAATTGGTGATGGAGACGCTGCTTCCGCTGTAAAAAGAGTTACAGGGGTCTCCATTGAAGGAGGGAAATACATTTACGTAAGAGGTCTTGGAGATCGATATACTAAGACTGTATTAAATGGAGTTGATATTCCAGGACTTGATCCTGATAGAAACTCTATCCAAATGGATATTTTCCCAACAAATGTGATCGATAATATCATAGTGTCTAAGTCGTTTACCGCAGAGCTTCCAGCTGATTTCACTGGAGGAGTTGTGGATATTGAGACCAAGGAATTTCCAGAAGAAAAATCAATGAAGTTGAGCTTGAGTGGTGGAATTAACCCTTCAATGCACTTCAACTCAAATTATTTGAAATATGATGGTGGAAATACCGATTGGTTAGGATTTGACAATGGTACACGCGCTATTCCAACTGATGGAAGAACTGACATCCCTCAGTATGGTGATGCAGTAGGTAATCCAAATGGACCAAAAGGTCAAGAGTATCAGCAGATCCTAGGAGGATTTAATAAAACCTTGGGAGGATACAGAAGTAATAGTTTGATGGATATGGGTTTGAGTTTCTCTTTAGGAAATCAAATCGCAAGATCAAGAGCAACTTGGGGATATAATTTTGCTTTCACTTATAAGAATGAGACAGAATTTTATCAAGATGCAGAATTTAACCTTTATGCTAAGCCAAGAGAGTCCAATGCTACTGAGCTTGAAGCTTTAGAAAGACAAAAAGGTGATTATGGAGTGAATAACGTATTGTTAGGTGGATTAGCAGGAATCGCTTTGAAGACTGATAAATCAAAATTCAAATTGAATTTCATGCACCTCCAGAATGGTGAATCAAAAGCCGGTGAGTTTGATTTCGTAAATACTAACCTAGGTGCAAATTTCGAAGCAAAACAATACAATCTTGAATATAGCCAGAGAGCATTGACAAGTATCCTATTGGGAGGAACTCATTACATTAATGGAAGAGACTGGGAAGTAAACTGGAAACTAGCTCCGACTAGATCTACCATTGAAGATCCGGATATACGATTCACAAGATTTAGAGTGCCTGAAAATACAATCTCTACTGAGGTAGGTCTTCCTGCTAGAATCTGGAGAAACCTTGAAGAGTACAGTGTGGTAGGTAAATTGGATATTGCTCGAGCAACATCTCTTTTCCAGAGAGAAGCTAAAGTGAAGTTTGGAACAAACTATGTTTTCAAATACAGAGACTTTGATATCCAAAGCTTTCAGTTTGCTACTGGTAATACTGTATTTACTGGGGATCCAAATGAAATCCTATTGGATGAAAACCTTTTTGCCGCAGATAATAGAAACGGAGTAAGATACAATGCGGATTTTATTCCAATCAATCCTAATAAATATGAGTCATTCGCGACTAATATTGCTGGATATGGATCCTTGGAAACGAATCCTGCTGCAAACCTGAAAGCTATTGTTGGTTTGAGAGTGGAGCAATTCAACCAATTCTATACTGGAACCAACCAAACTGGAACAATCAATTATGATTTGGTTACCATGTTGGATGATTTGGACTTCTTTCCTACTGTCAACTTGATATACAATTTGAAAGAAAAGCAGAATTTGAGATTCTCTGCGTCTAGAACTATTGCCAGACCATCTTTCAAAGAATTGTCATATGCTGAAATTTTAGACCCAATCACTGGAAGAACCTTTATCGGGGGACTTTATCCAGAGACTACCAATGGAGGTTCTGAAGTGCTTTGGGATGGGAATTTGGTTTCTACTCGAATCAATAATTTTGATGTGAGATGGGAAGCATTCCAGGAAAGAGGTCAAATGTTCTCTGTGAGTGCATTCTACAAAACATTTGATAAGCCGATTGAAATGGTTCAATTCCTTTCTGATCCAGGTGCATTCCAACCAAGAAATGTGGGAAATGGAACAGTCGCTGGTTTGGAGTTTGAGTTTAGAAAGTCATTGAAATTTATTGCTCCAAAACTTGAAAACTTCAATTGGAATACGAACGTGACTGTGACGAACTCTCAGATCAAAATGTCTGAATCAGAATTCAGATCAAGAACTTTGACAGCTAGAGAAGGACAGGAAATAAAAGATACTAGAGATATGGCAGGTCAAGCTCCATACATTATCAATACAGGTTTGAGCTACCAATCATTTGTGAATGGTCTTGAAGCGGGTGTATTCTATAATGTTCAGGGACCTACTTTAAACCTTGTAGGTTTCGGAAACAGAACAGATACCTACACTGTTCCTTTCCATAGCTTAAACTTGAATATCAATAAATCCTTTGGTGCAGATGAGCGGATTCAAGCTGGATTTGGTATCCAAAATATGCTGAACGACAAAAGAGAATTGGTATTCCAGTCTTACGAGGCTCAAGACCAAATCTTTACAAGATTAGCTCCTGGGGTGAAAATGACATTTAGAGTGGCATTCTCATTCTAATCAATAGTACAACCACAGTGAAAATGGCCCCCAAGCAGTTGGGGGCTTTTTTTATGTCAATTGCTTAATAATCTCTGAATGATTTGGGAAATCCTGAAGTAATTCTTCTGGGCCGAAAAGCTTAAAATCTTTGAAATCAAATCCTGGTGCGACGACACAGGAAACTAAAGCATAACCATTTTGCTCTTCAATGCTGCTGCCAAAAATTGTATTCGCCGGAACAAGATGATAAGGTTTGGATTTTTCGGAAAGCGGACCAAGTTCCAATTTTTCATGGCCTTGATTATTTAGCAAATGAATAGTCAAGCAACTTCCTTCATGAAAATACCAATGCTCGTCGCTTCTTATCCTGTGAAACCTACTCACGCGATCAGCTGTCAATAAAAAGTAGATAGAGGTCATCAGGTTTCTATCGCCAGCCTTTGTGGGAATCGATTCCTGAGAATGGTAAGTTTCTTTATAAGACCCACCCTCAGGATGCGGCAAAAGCTCAAGATTTTGTACAAGGAAATTGACTCGATCCCCGTTTCCCATGCTAGATCAGGAATAAGACTCAATCAAAATATCCACGATTCGCTCAGCCGTTTTCCCATCCCACATTGGAATTCCTTGATACTGCTTCCAGGTACCCGCCATGATTTTTTCGAGGTATGGCTTAAGCTTAGCGGGATCAGTTCCAGCGAGCTCATTGGTACCCAAGTGTATGGTTTCGGCTCTTTCTGTATTGTCTCGAAGCGTGACACAAGGAACATTCATCACAGAAGCCTCTTCAGTAATTCCTCCTGAATCAGTGATTACACCTTTTGCATTTTTGACTAGGTAGTTGAACTCCAAATATCCCAAAGGATCGCTCATAAGTAGATTTGGAGCATCTATACCAAGGGATTGTAGATTTTTTGCTGTTCTTGGATGAACAGGGAAAATAATTGGGAGACCTTTAGTTCCTTCTAAAATTGCATCAATCATGGCTTTAAGCTTATGCTCTTGATCCACATTTGCAGGGCGATGCATGGTCATTACGAAGTATTGACCCGGTTCTAGATTTTCAAAAATTTTGCCTTCAGGCTTTTGAAATCTAGGCATCTGAGCCATTAGCGTATCGATCATTGTATTCCCCACATAGTGGATTTTGTCCTCTGCAAAACCACTTTTTCTCAAGTTGGCATTAGCAATTTCTGAGGTGGTGAAAAAATGATCCGTAATGCTATCTGTTACCATTCTGTTGATCTCTTCAGGCATGGTCAAGTCTCCGGAGCGAATTCCGCCTTCCACATGGGCAACATCGATTTGAAGCTTTTTTGCCGCTATAGAACAAGCTAAAGTGCTAGTTACATCACCGACAACTATCACAATGTCAGGGCGATTTTCCAGAAGTTCTTTTTCGAAAGCAACCATGATGGCAGCAGTTTGCTCTGCTTGTGTACCACCACCACCACCAAGATTTGCATCTGGTTCAGGAATATTAAGTTGCTCAAAGAAGTCTCCAGACATCTTTTTATCATAATGCTGTCCGGTGTGTACAAGTCGAAAGTTTACATCAAACCCCTCTTTTTGTTTTTTCTGAAGTTGGTGAATGATGGGTGCAATTTTCATGAAATTTGGTCGTGCACCGGCGACGATAGTAAAAATAGCCATGTAAATTCTGTTAGTATGGTAAAAGTAACAAATTAAATTTTGGACTCTGTCCAATTTGCTCCCTTTTGTTTATTCTCTTTTGGATGGTTTTTCGTTATTTTGCAGTTATTCTTTTCCTCAATAGACAAAAAATAAATGGGTTTTAATAGTTGGCAGCGTGGTAGGACAGCCCTTGTTTTAATAATTTCACTTTTTGCTTTATCCTCCTGTTCAGATACCCTTGAATCTGAACGAGTCGTGTATTCTAATGATTTTTCCACACTTGATTTGGCAGGGTTTGAAAATGGAAAGCTTTTTGTATTCCAGAACGACACGGTGGCTGGTTTTTATCATAATGAGGAAATAGCAGTTAATCTAGACGACCTTCCGTCTCACAACCTATTAAAAATTACGATCGATATTCTGATTCATGATAGCTGGGATGGGAATCCTGATGACGGAATCGGAGGACCTGATTATTGGTTTTTTGGGATAGATAATGAAGAAATTTTCAGAACTACATTTTCAAATTCTCCTTGCGAATCCACATACTGTTTGTATCAATCTTATCCTGATTCATATTTTAGGCAAAATAGGCCGAAGACTGATGCAGTGAAGAGCAATATGCCGGGATTGTGTCTTTTTGGTGCCTTTGAAAATTATACTACCCGTTACAGTATTTCCAAAATCGTAGAACATCAGAATTCGAACGTGAGAATATACATGAATTCAGATCTTTTGGCGACGAACTCACCCGATCCCGTTTGCGACGAATCTTGGTCATTGGCAGGTATCACCGTTGAAGCTTTAATTTTGAAATGATGAATAGAAATAAAGTATTTAGTCTATTCCTCCTTGCATTTTTAATGTTTGGACTTCTTCCGAAAGTCTTTTCTCAGACTATTTCTTTGGGAACTCCAGTTTTGGATGACTACCTCCGACGAGCTCAACTTTTGGGAAATATTGATTCTACATCTTCTTTCATGATAAGGCCGCTATATCCTGTAGATGCATTTGGGGTGAAAAATGGCTTTGATTTAGACAGTTCAATAGTAGACTTTGATAATTCAGTTTTTCACAGAAGATTTGGTCCTGAAGGTCAAGTTAAATTCTTAACAATGCCTGCCACCTATCGATTGCAATACAATTCAACGTATGCATTCGGGGTGAATGATGGGGCATTTATTCCGAATCGGGGATTTCAAAATATAATTAGTGCAGGTGCCTATGCGGAATACAAGGGTTTTAGTTTTCAGCTCCAGCCAGAGCTGTTAATGGCTCAAAATAAGGATTACCTGGGATTCCCTATTGAGCACCAAGCGACGATTCTATTTTATTATGAGTACATGAATCGTATCGATACACCGGAACGATTTGGGACGGGAGCCTATAACAAGTTATTTATGGGCCAGTCAAGTTTACGGTATAATTTCAAAGAGTATTCGATCGGAATTTCTACAGAAAACCTATGGTGGGGTCCGGGCAGACGCAATTCTCTTTTGTTAGGAAATAATGCACCAGGATTCCTACATTTCACGGCTAACACCAGAAAACCAGTAGAAACAAAAATCGGATCATTTGAAGGCCAAGTCATTGCTGGATTTTTGAAGTCCTCTAGCTATTTGCCTCCATGGCCTGATTATAACATCCAGGAAAATCCAGTCTACATTCCAAAACAAGCTGATGGAAATAGATTTCTTTCTGGTATTGTATTTACCTATCAGCCTAAGTGGGTCCCGGGACTCTTTCTGGGATATGGCTCAACCAATCACCTTTATCGAGATGATATCACTGATTTTGCTGATGTGCTTCCGATTTTTAATGGTCGAAAAGGATCGGATAACATTTATGACCCAATCCGGGATAAGCGACAACAATTCAGCTCAGGGTATTTCAGATGGCTAAGTCCGGAAGGTCACTTTGAATTTTATGGGGAATACGGAACTAGAGGAAACAGCAGAAGATTAGGCGACTTCATAATTACTCCGGAGTCCGGAAGAGGATTTACATTCGGGTTTTCCCATTTGATGGATTTGAATAAACCTGGACACTATCTTCAGATCAGTTCAGAGATGACTCAGACCGGACAGACTATAAGAGATGATATCAGAAGCTTGAAGACTTGGTACATTCATGATCATGTCCGTCATGGTTACACTCATAACGGGCAGGTGCTTGGTGTAGGAAATGGGCCTGCAAGTAATCAGATCTTTGTGGAGTTTGCATGGGTTCACAAGATGAATCGAATCGGTTTTCAAGTAGAGCGAATCGTCTATAATCTGGACTTTTATTATTATCGATATGAAGCCTCTAAGGACTTTAGAAACAAATATGTGGATCTAGTCCCTTCTTTTATAGCAGATTGGCAATTTGGAAACATCTTGGTAAATGCGAGAATGCAATATGTAAATACACTGAACTACATGTGGTTTTTAGAAAATCAACCTGACCAATATTTTGTACCAGGTTATGACAGGAGAAATTTTGTAGGGCAGGTAGGGCTAACCTATTTATTCAAATAACTCTTCTTTAGACTATGATAGTAGAAAAAAACAAGGTTGTATCCATTTGCTATGACCTAAAAGTTGATAATGGTGAAACTGGAATGCAGCCTTGGGAAAGTGTGCCCGAGAATGCTCCCTTTATGTTTTTAATTGGAACAGATTCAGTTTTCCCGAAATTCGAAGAGGCCTTGATAGGAAAATCAGCGGGCGATTCCTTTTCGGTTTTTATTGATTTTGAAAATGCATACGGAGATTACTATGAGGAGCGGAAGACAATTATTCCAAAGTCTAATTTTAAGCAAGAGGGAAAGAAAAATCAGGATCTTTTAAAAGTAGGCAAAGTAATTCCAATGCAAGACGAGAAGGGCGGTCAAATTAAAGGTGAGATCATTAAAATTGATTATTTGGGTGTTCATATGGACTTTAACCCTCCTTTGGCGGGGTACGATCTATCCTTTGAAGGAAAAATTGTTGCCGTAAGAGATGCTGATCCTGAAGAGATTTCTCATGGGCATGTTCATGGTCCAGGAGGACACCATCATTAATTTCAATCAAATGCCCTATCTCAAATAGGGCATTTGTCTTCTGGGAAAATTCGGTTTAGGGATGGGATTTACTATTGAAAATATCTACACAATCCTATTCATTTTGACTTGAATGAATTAGCCTCTGTCAGAAGTTTATACTAGATTTTATGGACTCAAATATTTTGAGTGAATTTAAACTTGTCTAGTAGGGCGATTAAACATTGTCTTTAATGAGTCTTTGTGATGGGAGTCAATTTTTATTTTATGTATATCCGCAATTGCACCAGAAAAAGGTAAAAAGCGACTTAATGTCTGGTAAACACTAGCAAAGCTGGTACTTCCGTCATTGGTCTTCCAGCCTCGTAAGCAAAGAAAAAGAGGGCTCTGGCATCAATACGGATAATCAGATTTTATTTTATGTCTTTGCCAAAAGTTTTATAAGCTTGCTCAATTGCAAGAGATTTTAATCCTTCTATACGGGGAGATGGGTATAAGGCCAAAGCTTTGTTTAATTGCAAAGAAGCATCAGAAAAATATTGCTCATTAAAATGCAGTATCGCGTCATTGTAATATTGAAGACCAGCTAACTGGATCAATGACACTTTTCTAAAAATAGATCTATCCTCCAAAACCCTGCTAGGATCACCTAGGCGTTGATTTAGATTATAAAACGGAGTATTATTAGTAGGCTTGTAGGACTCCAGATAGGCGATAACTTGGCTATGCGAGGTGATCATACCTCCAACAGGAAGTGTACTTTCGAAAATGATGTTTCTACCATCAAAATCAATCACTATAAACACATGGTAATCGGTCTCAATAATTTCAAAATTAAATCCATATCGCTCAAGCAGTAGACCCAATGCTGCTGAACCACTTACGCAGTCAAATTTTCCTTCAGTCAACATTGCATTAAAAGAGGAGTGTTGCTCATATTTCTTGAAAAGATCCCGATGCGATTTTTCAAAAATACTCCTAAGCAGGGCGATAGAATTTCCCTTTTTGTTGTGCTTTTTGTCTAATTCTAAGGTCAGATTTACCCATTTTTCATCCGAAAGACCTACTTGAGCATGTACAGCCCTGAATAAATCGTAAGGCGATTCTTGGCCTTTTTTCCAATGTTCTTCCTCCGATACTGATTCAAACTTGATCTCCTCTAATTGATCCATCGCTTCCTGGGCAAAGGAAATAAACCCCTGCAGAAGTAAAATGAATGTAAAGAGAAGTGCTTTTTTCATGAATGGATAAATCCTTTGTTACCAAATTAATTTAAAATTAACAATTCGGTAACATTGAAACAAATATTTATCCAAAACTTAACATTGAGATAATTCTATCTATTCATGATGATAAGGTTCATTTCGAAGAATTGTAAATGCCCTGTACAGTTGCTCAATAAAAAATGGTCTGATCATCTGATGCGAAAAAGTCATTTTAGAAATTGATAATTTACCATTAGATCGTCTATAAACCGCCTCAGAAAAGCCGTATGGACCACCAATTACAAAAATAAGCTGTTTCAAACCTGAATTCATTTTCTTTTGAAGAAAGCTTGAAAAGTCGATCGATGAGTAACTTTTGCCGTGCTCATCTAATAAAATGAGATCATCTGAAGGAGAAATTTTTTTTAGAATTAATTCTCCTTCTTTTTCCTTTTGAAGTGATTCTGAAAGAGTTTTGGTGTTTTTAAGGTCTGGGATTATCTCCAGCTCAAATCGAATGTAATGTCCCAGCCTAGACTCATATTCTTTTATTAATTGAATGATCGAGGGGTGGTCTGTTTTACCTACGGCTATCAATTTGATTTGCATTGGGGGTGATTTTTCTGAAAGGATATACTTTTTTGTGATTGAAGATAAGGAGTATTCTTCCGCTTAACCAAGTTAAAAGCCGTTGTACATAAAATCTGCCTGAATTCTATGACTTAACAAATCCTTGAAAAACAATTGTTTAAACAAGGTGTTAGTATTGCCTAACCAAAACTATTTTCTATCATGAAAAAATTCACAAGCTTAATGATGATTGCATTGCTAGTTTTCGCATCATCATTTACCCCAAAAAATGACTCTGTTCACGAAGTAGAAGCAGACATCGTTGACCTTGCAGTTTCCACTGATTTCCTTTCTACCTTGGTAGCTGCTGTAAAAGCTGGAGATTTAGTAGACGTGTTGAAGGGAGATGGACCATTCACAGTTTTTGCTCCAACCAACGAGGCTTTTGCAAAACTTCCAGCAGGTACTGTTGAGAATCTATTGAAGCCTGAGAATAAGGCAAAATTGGTGGCTGTATTGACTTACCATGTCGTGCCTGGTAAAATTCTTTCTACAGATCTAAAGAATGGCCAAAAAGCAACCACAGTACAAGGAAGTGAAATCACTGTTACCTTGAAAGATGGAAAAGCTATGATCAACAACGCTACTGTAACTGCAGCAGATATTATGGCTGATAATGGTGTCGTTCACGTAATCGATACAGTTATCCTACCTCCAATGTAATTCGAATTACAACTCAAAAGAGAGGGCTGCCAATTGGCAGCCCTTTTTTATTTTATAAATTCTTTTCTACGGAGGATCGTCTCCATGAATTTTCGCTCATTGTCCGAATTGAAAATTCTAAATGGAAGGTGGATAAATTGTGCTTTGGAAAGGTATAATACAAATGCATCTTTTGTTACCTCTACTTTCTTAATCATATTCCATTGGACAGGCATTCCTTGCTTGGTATTGATTTTCATTAATATCTGGCGACTGTCGATTTCATAAGCCATCTTTTCAAAAATCACTTTGTTTTGCTCCATCTGAGTGACTCCGGTAAATTGGATTGCCCAAAAAAGGACATAAAGTCCATAGGCGATCAATGCACCAATAAACCACCAAATAGAAGGAATCCAGAAGTAACCTAAACAAATCGATAAAGCAATTGGTATTACCCACCATTGCTCTTTGATAATGCTGATCAGCCCCATTTTAATGTAAGTACCTGACTCTAATTTATATTTCTTAGTTTTTACAATCATTACTTTAAATTTTCAGACCGCAAATATCCACCTATCCTTGGGATTTAGCAAGCCGAAATAAATCATAAAAGAATCACCATATTAAAAACATTTCGCATAATGCATTGATTTAAAAGTAGTATTCAATTATATTATCATAAAATTTTTAGTATGAGCAGTTTGGTGATTGATTTGATTCTTTGCGGCTTGGCGTACATTATTCTAATTTATTTTGTAGCCACTATGTCGAAAAATTCCTTTCGTAAAGGGAATAATAGAAGCGATGATGGTGATGGAGGGGTCGATAATATTACTCCACCAAAGATAGATTTGCCTCCAGGGGTAATTTGGCCATCAGATAGTCCAGTTAAAACCAATTCTCCGGAACCGGTTGAATTTTAGTGGCACTTATCGCAAATACCTTGTACCAAAAGGCTCATCTCTCGTTTTTTAAAACCCGAGGGTAATATGATTTTAGGAAGGGTTATTGAATCAAGGCAGGTCGTTTCACCACATTTTTCACATTTAAAATGCACGTGCTCATGATTGTGATGTTCTTCCTCGTGGGCGCATAGGGCATATTTAGTAGCTCCGCTGTCATCCAGTACTTTATGAATGAGGTCCTTGTCTAAAAAAGTCTTGAGCGTTCTGTAGATCGTAACTCGATCAAATTGGCTATTTAATCTTTCCTCTAAATCACTGTGTGCTAAAGCAACTTGCTTCTCTAAGAATTCTTGTATGATCTCCAATCTACATTCCGTGATTCTGAGTTTGTGATTTTGTAGTATCGAAAGGGCGTTTGTCATGACTGAAATCTTGCTTAAAAATAAGGAAAATACTTTCTTACAAAAAAGGGGCGTTTAACAAACGCCCCTTTTCAATTTTATCTGTTAAGATTTATTTTGGATCCAAAATCGTATTGATTCGCTCCAAAGCATCTTCTAAATGAAGTTTAGACATTTTATCTGAAGTTCTTGGGATCGCAGATCTGATGTTTGCCTGCAAGGTTTTCAATTCCCCTCTTGCCATAGGTCTGATATCAGATTGAGAGGCATTGATTTGTGGTCCTGCAAACCTTCTGAAATTTGCTGGAAGATTAGGCTCGCTTCCGGTTAAAAGAAGTTCCAATCTTTCAATATGCGCTCTTTGCAAAGCTCTTCTATGTACATCTATTGTTCGACCTGAGCTCAATTCTGTCCAGATTCCTTTTCTCAAATCATCAAAAAGCTCAGTCATCTTGTAAGCATCATTATTATTCAATGCTTCATTTTCGATCATTCGACCAAGTCTTCCCCACTCTAATATTCCATTTAGAGTGGTTACCTGTATTCCTCTGATGCGTTCTAAGGAACCAAAGTCACCGATTCTTGAAATGATCTCTTCATCCATCATCCACTCCGGAGTGGCAAAAAGATTGGTGTTTAAGAAGCTTACAGCAGACTTTTGAATGTCTTTTGAAGTGTGGATATAAACTGGGATGTCTTGACCTGATGCACGGTAGATCTCTGCTACTCCACCAACATTGGTTCTGACATGACCCATGTAACGATTGAACTGAGTGATAACTTGTCCATACATTTCTTCCAAGTCATCAAAATCCTTGAAAGGCTTATCTTCTTCCTTAGTCCATTCCATTAGGTTTGGCATAATACGCTTCAAGTTTTTGATTCCGTATTCAGAAGCGAGCATGGAATTATCTCCCAAGTCTTCGCTTTGAGCGGTAGGGTCGTAGCTATTTCCCTGGCGACCGTATCTATAGACAGGATCACCTTGTTTTTCCATGATCCATTTATCCAATGTAGCTTGCTCATCCTCTGGGCTTTTAGCACCTGGTATTGGTTTATAGCCCCACATTACGGCATACTTATCATATGGACCCACATTTGGCATCAAGCTCACGCCCTTATCTTCAGGCTGCGCTACATAGTTGAATCTGGCATAATCCATTATTGATGGAGCAGTACCCATCTCTGCGGTAAATGCGGCATCCCGAAGTTTCTCAACCGGATAGGCATGAGATGAAGCAAAATTGTGAGGAAGGCCAAGTGTATGTCCGACCTCGTGAGAGGATACGAAGCGGATTAATCTACCCATAACCTCATCGTCGAAATTAACACCTCTAGCATCAGGATTGATCGCTGCAGTCTGGATAAAGAACCAGTTTCTAAGAAGGTTCATTACGTTATGATACCATCCGATATCAGATTCTAGAATCTCACCTGATCTTGGATCTGAAACATGCGGTCCATAGGCATTCTGAATATCCGAAGCGAAATAACGAATCACAGAATAACGTGCATCTTCCGCGCTCCATGTAGGATCTTCCTCTTTTGTCGGAGCTTCTTTTGCAATAATTGCATTTTTGAAACCGGCAGCTTCAAATGCTACTTGCCAATCTTCTACACCTGCGATTAGATGAGGAACCCACTGTTTAGGAGTTGCCGGATCAATGTAATACACGATCTGCTTCTTTGGTTCTACCAATTCTCCTCGCTTGAATTTCTCCATATCCTCTTCCTTCACCTCAAGTCTCCATCTGTCAAGATATGTTCTTGAAGCAGCTTTCTGCTCATCGGAACCGTAATCAACGATTGATCTGCTAAACCAACCCACACGCTGATCAGAAAGTCGCTGCATCATTGGTTCTTTTGGAAGAAGAAGCATAGAAGAGTTCATTTCCAATGTGATCAAACCTGTCGAACTGTTTGAAGGTGGATCAGTTGCATTATAAGTCATTACATATCGAGCCTCGATATTCATCGGGTATGTATGGATGTGCGAAATAAAAGACCGATCGCTATCCAATCTGGTCACTTTATATTGTGTTCTTCTGTTTCGCGGCAATCCTAAAGCTTGAACATCTTTGCTGAATAAATCGGTGGCCTCGATTACAATACCAGTAGAGTCAGTTGATTTGGATTTGATATCAAACTTCTGAAGTATTGGCTCAAGGTTAGAGTTTTGAACTGCAATAGCGATAGGAAGGGAGTCAGCTGCATAATTATTTACTGAAACCACTTTCAGGAGGATATCATCATTGTTTTTTTCCCAGCGAAGCATAAGGGTATTGGTACGCTCTCCACCATAACCTAAACCATCTGCAGTCTTGGCTATTGTGGTCACCATAAGCATGTCGCGACTAAGTAGTGAATCTGGGATTTCGTAATAGAATTTGCCTTCAATCTCATGGACTTTAAATAATCCATCTTTCGATTTAGCATTTTTTGTAATTACCTCACCGTAAGGTTTTGGTCCATTGGTTTTTGCCCCGCCATTAGCAGGTCTACTTGGAGCGACTGTCGCAGCTGGAGTATTCTTGGCATCTTTTTTCTTCTTTTTTTGTGCCAAAGTATCCCCAGAGTAGAACATTACCCCCAAGACTCCTAGGATAAGTGTAAATCTCCTAAGTAATTTGGGTAGTGAGTTTCTCATGAATAGTTAAATTTTTGTTTTAGATAATTAAACAGCCAATTTCACCAAAGGGTAGTTAATGAACCTTCATTTTTGATAGGCGGTTTATTCTTAAAATTAAAGGCAATAGAGTGGTAGATAGGTTTGAAAATTTAATAATAGGAGGAGGTCTTGCGGGGTTGATTGCAGCCAATTTGCTTTCAAAGGCGGGTAGACAGGTACTCTTAATTGAGAAAAAGCCGTACCCATTTCATCGTGTTTGCGGGGAATATCTTTCGAATGAAGTTCTTGATTTTTTGAAAAGAGAGGGTTTGCTTCCTCCTTTGGATTTACCCCAGATTGATCGTTTTATTTTCTCCGACACTAGGGGTAAAAGCACGACTATTCCTTTAGACCTTGGAGGGTTTGGAATCAGCAGATATGTCTTGGATGATTTTTTATACAATAGGGCTTTAGAAAATGGCGCAGAAATCTGGACTGGAAATCAGGTGGAAAATATATCTTTCAATAAGGTTGATTTTACGTTGGAACTGGCAGATGGTAAATTCCTGACAGCAACCAATGTGATAGGGGCTTTTGGAAAAAGATCAAAACTTGATAAAGTCTTAAGTCGGGATTTTATAAAAAAACGCAGTCCCTATATTGGTGTCAAATATCATGTTAAAACAGAAATAGATCGAAATACAGTAGCCCTTCATAATTTCACCGGCGGCTATTGTGGCGTAAATGCGATTGAAGAAAATAAAGTAAATCTATGTTATCTAGGCAGCAGGGATCAGCTTAGGTCTATGGGTTCCATCGAAGAAATGGAACAGCATATTTTATTTAAAAACCCCCATTTGGAACGGATTTTTTCTGAAAGTGAATTCCTTTTCGATAAACCTGAGGTGATTAATGAAATCAACTTTGAAGTTAAAATGCCTGTGGAACAGCATATTCTTATGGCTGGAGATTCAGCGGGTTTGATCACTCCACTTTGTGGGAATGGAATGGCAATGGCTATTCAAGCTGGTAAGTTGGCAGCAGAAGCGCTCATTAACTTAAGCACTAGGGAAGAAATTGAAGATTATTATACTGCTAATTGGAAAATACTTTTTGAAAGAAGATTGATGATTGGAAGAGGGGTTCAGACTCTTTTTGGGTCAAAAAATGCGTCAAGATTTACCCGAAATCTGATAGCCCATGTACCATTTATGGCAAGACAGATTATAAAAAACACACATGGAAAGCCTTTTTAATATCCGAATGCCTGGAGAATCTGAGTGTTTTCCAGAAAATAGTAAACGAAAAACGCATTCAGAACAAGGGCAGAAATGGAATTCATTCCCATGGCCCAATTATAATTTGCATATTTCTCAGGGTTGGTCCGAACAAAGCTAAACCATAGAAAGAAAAACAATATTATCGGCGCCATTGCTGATCCATAGACCCACAAGACATTGATTTGATTTCGATCAAGGAAATACCAAACAAATGCAGCTCCAGTAAGCGCAAATAGAAAGGCTGAAAATGCAAAGGTGCCTTTGATTCCTAATAAAAGACTCAGGGTTCGGTCGCCTCTTCTAGCGTCTTCCCGGTGTTGATAAACCTGCGTCAAAGGATAATTTCCCCAAAGCATAAGGCTTGTCAAAAGACCGGGGATGATGATGTGAGTTTTAGTAAAAATATCCCAACCAAGATCACTGAGGCCTGCATAAGCCATAGCAAACGTAAAATAACCCTGGAATAATCCCGCAATGAACCAGCTGAGCCAAGGGTATTTTTTGATTCGAACAGAAGGATGGGAATAAGCCATACTGATCAATCCATAACAAAATAGCATACTTGCAAAACTCCAGTTGATCAACCCTCCCAGCCCTATTGCAATCGCAAAAAATAACAAGGAAACCCAATATAAATCCTTTGTCACTTTAGGGGGATTTTTTAGCCCTCCTATACTTTCTTCATCCTTGTCGAAATAGCTATTGTATCCATTGCTGGAAGGATATAAAAAAAAATGGAGTGCCAGAAAAACCCATAACATCCTGGATTCATTTAGATTAGGAGAGAGGGCCAGCGCAAATAGAAAAACAGGCATCAAAAATAATGAAAAGGGTATTCTCAGATGCTTAATTGTGGAAGCTGATATCATGAAGGCAAGAGTGATCGTCTGATAACCTTATCTGCTAAGGAAGGTTGTATTTGTATTCCTACAATTTAGAAATATTCATTTAACTTGATATAATGAATTCCAGCATAGTAAGCATAGGACTTGCAAATCCAGGTTCTCCAATTGATCAAAGTGCCATTGCTGATTTTATGCAAGCAGCACATCAACTTGATGAAAATGAGGCAAGAAAGTTGAATTTTTTGTACAGAAAATCCGGAATTACTTCCCGATACAGCGTCTTAAAAGATTTTGAAAAAAGAAATTTCATGGATTATTCTTTTTTTCCAAAGTCTGAAAACCTAGAGCCATTTCCGGGTACCAAAACCAGAATGGAATTATTTCAGCATCATGCTGGATCACTTTGTGAGTCTGCGGTTAAGGATTGCCTGAAGGAAACCGACGTAAACTTTAAAGATATCACGCATTTAATTTTGGTGTCTTGTACAGGTATGGTTGCTCCTGGAATTGAATTGGAGTTGATGCAACGCTTGGAGATGTCAAATACTGTGGAACGCTATTGCATTCATTTCATGGGTTGTTACGCAGCATTTAGTGGGTTAAAGTTGGCGGATAAAATAGTAAGAGCAGAGGCTGACGCTAAAGTCCTACTGGTGTCAGTAGAGCTTTGTACAATCCATTTTCAAAAAGAATATACTGAGGATAACCTGCTTGCCAACTCACTTTTCGCCGATGGAGCAGCTGCCGCATTGGTAGTCAATTCGGCTAAAGGATTAAAATTGAAGTCCTACCTGAGCCAAGTACTGTGGAAAGGAGAAAATGATATGGCATGGGGAATCGGTGATTTTGGGTTTGAGATGCGACTTAGCAAATATATTCCCGGACTGTTGGATGAAGGGATACAATCTTTGAAAGAGGTTTTTGAAAAGAAATTCAACTTGTCCACAATCAAGAATTTTGCAATTCACCCCGGTGGGAAGCAGATATTGCAAAAAGTCCAACAGGCATTTGGGATCTCCGAAGAGGAAAATCGTCATGCGCTTGAAGTTTTGAAGAACTTTGGGAACATGTCTTCAGCGACTATTTTATTTGTGCTCCAACGTTTTCTTCTTGATGATGAAGTGAGCGGTGATATTTTAGCTTTGGGATTTGGTCCTGGGTTAACACTTGAAACGCTACATCTGGAAAAATCATGAGTAAGTTCTCCCAAAGAAGCGAGGAAAAGGAGTTGATGGACGATCTCGAATGTTCAGGGGAGGAATTGGTACAAACCTTAAAAGAATTAAAAACCATTAATCGATGGCTAGGTGGAAATCATGTCACAACCAGTGGACTTGCGAAGTTTTTTGATTCCAATCCAAAGGATAAATATTTGATTGCGGATATCGGCTGTGGAGGGGGAGACATGATTCGGGTCATGCATGATTGGGCCAATAATCAGCTTTCACAGGTGAATTTTATAGGAATTGACGCAAATCCAAATATTATCAATGAAGCAAAATCTAGGCTCTTCGACCTAAAAAATGTAACTTTAGCAGTTCAAAACGTTTTTTCGGATGAATTTCTGAACCAAAAAGTAGATATCACTACTTGCACGCTCTTTACACATCATTTTACAGATTCCGAATTGGTGGATCTTATTAATGCCTTGAAAGTCAAATCTAAAATTGGTTTAGTCATAAATGATTTGCATCGGCATCCCTTTGCTTATTACAGCATTAAATATTTGACTGCAGTTTTCAGTAAATCACCGATGGTGCAGAATGACGCGGCAGTTTCAGTATTAAGGGCATTTTCCAGAAATGATTGGGAGCGAATTTTACAACAAGCCGGAATAAATGATTTTGAATTGACTTGGCACTGGGCTTTCCGTTGGCAAGTGCTTATTAAATCCTAATCAAAAAATCAAACAATTTACATTTATGGAAATTTCTCAGGAAACTACAGATGCATTAATCAGACAGGGAATAGATTTAGCCTATCAGGTAGTCCCATCAATTATTTATGCAATACTTTTTTACCTTATCGGTAAATTCATAATCAAAAAAGTTTTAAAGGGTTTAAAAACCTTTCTTGAAAAAAGAGAGGATAGCCCTTCATTAAATGTATTCCTGTACTCTTTTTCAAAAGTCATTCTTTTTATAGTACTCTTTGTCGGAGTGGCGGCTATTATTGGAGTTCCGGTCACCTCGTTTTTAGCAATTTTTGGTGCTGCAGGTCTTGCGATTGGTCTTGCTTTGCAAGGCTCTCTTTCAAATTTTGCGGGAGGATTACTTATTTTAGCTTTCAAGCCATTTAAAGTTGGGGATGTTGTCACCGGTCAGGGTCATACTGGAAAGGTTTCCAAAATTCAAATCCTCTATACTCATTTGCTCACTTTTGATAATAAGGAAATTATCATTCCGAATGGAAATTTGGCCAACTCCGATGTAATCAACATGAGTACTCAGGATACTCGCCGAGTTGATTATACAGTGGGGGTAGCTTATGGTACTAATATCAAACAAGCAAGAGAGATTATTTTGGGGATTTTTGAAAAAGATGAACGAGCTCTAAAAGATCCTGCTCCTGTTGTCTTCCTGAATAATTTTGGGGATAGTTCGTTGGATTTGGTAATTCGGGTCTGGACCAATGCGGAAAACCTCTGGCCATTGTATTTTGAAGGAATGGAAGCGATAAATAACGAGTTTGAAATAAATGGAATTGAAATTCCCTTTCCTCAGCGGGTTGTCCATCAAGGAAAATAAAATGTAAAAGGCGATCATTTGATCGCCTTTTTTAGTATTTGATAAGTATGTCTTTTAATTCCTTTCTCTGGATATCCGGAACAAACGTTTCTTCTTTAGAATAACCAACTGGAACCAGTAAAAAGGGTTTTTCATTGGATGGTCTTTCTAATATTTGACTGAGAAAGTTCATTGGACTTGGGGTATGTGTCACAGCTACAAGACCGGCCTGATGAATTGCTGCAATTAAAAAACCACAGGCAATACCAACAGATTCACTGACATAATAATGTTGGATCTTTTCACCATTTTCTAGCCCATAAGATTGCTTGAAGACCACAATAAGGTATGGGGCATCTTCCAAGAATGGCTTTTCCCAATTTGTGCCTAGTGGCTTAAGATCACTCTTCCAATTTTCTGGCATTCTGCTAGAATAGGAAATTTTTTCCTCCTCTTCTGCTGCCTCTCTAATTTTTCGTTTGATTTCCGGATCAGATACCAAACAAAAAGTCCAAGGCTGTTTATGCGCACCAGATGGAGCAGTACTTGCCGTTAGGATAATATTTTCGATTACTTCAAGTGGCACTGGTCTGCTGTCAAACTCACGAACAGTCCTTCGTGAATCCATCAGCTTATAGAAATCCTGGGAGCTTTGGATTAGCTCGGCTTCACTTGGTTGGTTGCGCAGATATCTGATGTGTTCGAATCCTTCGATTAATTTTTTCTCCATAAAAAAACGGCTATTCGTGAAAATAGCCGTTTCAATTTAATTTTCCTTGATTTTAATCTAAAGTGACTTCTTTTGAGCCTCCTGGGTAGATGATTGTCACGATTTTATCGCAAACCCCAGTTCCATAATCCACGGTCACTTCTACTCCTGTAAATAGAAATTGTAAGGTCCCGGCGCCTGGAACCCATACGCCAGTTTCCACACAGGTTTGCTTTATAATCAATGGATCAACTACAAGGGTGCTGTAATCGACTCCTGCTCTGCTTTTCCCAGTTGCCGTCCCGGTAATTGAGGCTTCATAACCTTCACCTCCCGGGTTAACTACTCGAACTTGGTTACTTGCCACGGTGACAAATGTATTATCAGGCCAAGTTATTTTTCCATTTTCTATTTTTACTGCCAGAGAAACAGTCCCTCCGATAAAATCAATCCCTGTATTGGTAATAGTTCGTATCCCTTCGATTTTTTTGTCATTGACGTGATAGCCATCGAAGGTAGTGATCACTTGTGCACCAGGGAAAAGGAGATTCCCAGAGTAAGAAAGTATGATTTTACCTTTTCTGGTGATACCGTTGCTACTGGTACAGCCCGCTCCAAAATCAATTGTTATTTTTTTTCCGGTCTCATCGAGATTTGCTGTCGCAGAGGCACAAATTTCAGTTAGTGAAACATCCTTGGTTATTCGTGCTCCCAATCCACTGTTATTAAGAGCTGTTAGAGTGATATTGTCCAGATCTTCAAATGCTTGAGTGATAAGATAATCATCATTTACAATGGTCAAATCAGGCTCTCTTAAAATCTCTTCAGAGTCAGAATTACAAGCAGAAAGGAAAAAAATTAGAAGCGACAATGCTCCAATTCCATAAGTAGTTAAAAGCTTTTTCATAGTTTAGATAGGTGTGTTTAAAAATCCTAAGTTAAAGATTTTAATCCTTTTTGACTTTGGGAGCTTGCTCTTTCTTTTTGTTTCCCACGCATCCAATGTTTTGTGTCAACGAAATATCCCTTGGGAAAATGCCAAAGTCTTCAGTTAAGTCCCAATCCTGAATCTCATCTAATTCAGGTTTTGGAGTTTTGTTTTCTTTTTTCATTGTTTTGAAGCTATAGAATTTGAAACGAATAGTATGCCACAAAGATTTTAATCCTGCGTGATTTACTTCCACTCTTTTTTAATCTTGGCATAGATCAATTCCTATCTTTGAGCATGAAGGAATTCGATTTTAAAAGGGAACAGCTAGCCGAGAAATTGGGTAAATTGAAAAGTAAAACTACAACACTCTCTTTTTTGAGAGTTCTTTCTTTTTTTGGAATAATAGGCTTTTTTATTTTAAGTCTTTCTGAAAGTCCAATTTGGTTTATTTTATTTTTTGGGACGGTAGCTTCTTTTGTCTATCTGATTTCTTCCTATAACCAGCTCAAAGATCAAGAGGCAATTTATTCCTCTTTGGAAAAAATGGATGGTAACAGACAATTGAGGAATTCCAGAAACTTGAAATCTTTTGATGCTGGTCTCGAATTTCAAAGTAAATCACATCCATTTTCAAATGATTTGGATCTTTTCGGAGATCATTCCCTATTTCAACTACTCAACCATACTGTATCTCAAGAGGGAAAGAACAAGCTAGCATCACTTCTAAATTCTGATTTTGATCTGAAAAAAGCCGCAGCATTTCGAGAAGCTATTGATGAGCTGTCGACCAAACCGGATTTTCTTCAGGCTATGGAAAGTATTGGGACGTCATTTTATCGAGATGAAAAATCAATTCATTCTTGGATTAATTGGCTCAAGACAAATGAAGAGGAGAAATCATGGATCAAGTTTTTTGCAGTTCTTGGACCGATAGGAGGGATAATATTGATGGTTCTCGCTAATCTAGGAATTATCCCGGCAGGTTTTTATGGGATATGGGTTTTAGTTGGAATGAGCTTTTTGGCGGTAGTATTTCGATCTTTAAAGAGAGCAGGGGATGAAATTCCTTCACGAAATCAGCTTAAAACTTATAGGTATTGGATGGTAGAACTGGAAAAACAGGAATTTCAAAGTGAGTTATTACAAAATGTTACGCCCGGTTTTTCT
This sequence comes from Algoriphagus marinus, assembly GCF_001936475.1. Taxonomy (GTDB): domain Bacteria; phylum Bacteroidota; class Bacteroidia; order Cytophagales; family Cyclobacteriaceae; genus Algoriphagus; species Algoriphagus marinus. Next base: position 482,038 of record NZ_MSPQ01000001.1, read on the forward strand.
AACGGGAATTCTAAGCCTTCACTACTTTTAGAAGAGCTTGATCGATTGGGGTTATGGATTCAAAACCGGATTAACATTCTATATATTCCAATTAACCTTTTCTTTTGGACGGATCTTTTGCTTTACATAAGACTGATCAAATGGAAGAAAAATCACGGGAAACTGGTATCAGAGTTTCCTGAGCAATTGGCATTCTGGGAAATGTTAATTTCGTTGGGAACATTTCAATATGAGCTTGGAGGAAAAGGGGAGATTATCACTATAGAAAAAGGAATCAGAGGTTTGGAAATAGCTCACCCCTTACTTAAGCCTGAGATTGCAGTTTCGAATGATTTCAGTCAGGATTCTTCTACCAGTATAATCTTGCTAACTGGTTCGAATATGAGTGGCAAGACGACTTTCATGCGGACGCTTGGGATAAATTGTGTTCTGGTGAATCTCGGGTTGAGGCCATTTGCAGCGAAATTTGGATTTGGGAATTTCCAGCTCTATACCAGCATGCGGAATACCGATAATCTGGGAGAAAGCATCAGTTCATTCTATGCCGAATTGAGTCGAATCAAATTGGTGATTGATAGGATTGAAGCAGGAGAAGAAATTTTTTTCCTTTTGGATGAAATCTTGAAAGGCACAAATACTGAAGATAGAATCGCCGGATCAGAAGCCTTGATCAGGCAGGTTGTGGATACAAAAGCTTTGGGAATAATTAGTACGCACGATATAGAATTGGCCGAATTAGAAAATCGGATTTCAAAAGTGAAAAACTTCAGCTTCCACTCCGAGATCCATGATCAATCCATCGATTTTGATTACAAACTCAAGGAAGGCGCTTGCCCAAGTTTCAATGCACACAAGCTGATGGAATTAATGGGAATCCGTTTTCAGAATTAGCTTTGGTTTTTCCTTAGCTCAGATTGTCTTATTTTTGAAAAACAGTTAAGCAATGCAAACAAATTCACCCATTCTTGGAGTACTAGGTGGAGGTCAGCTAGGCCGGATGCTTATCCAATCTGCCATCAACTACAATCAAGATATCCACATTTTAGACCCCGATCCCAATGCGCCGTGTAAGGACTTGGCACAGGACTTTACTGTGGGTTCTCTTAAGGATTTTGACACGGTTTATGAATTTGGAAGTAAATGTGACGTCATTACTGTAGAGATTGAAAGTGTTAATACAGAGGCGCTTAAAAAATTAGAGCAAGAGGGAAAGCGAGTTTATCCACAGCCTCACATTTTAAGACTGATACAAGACAAGCGAGCACAAAAGGAATTCTATAGGACTAATGGAATTCCAACAGCAGAATTCATTTTAACTGCTGATAAAGCGGAAGTTATCCACAATGTGGGGTTTTTGCCAGCAGTTAATAAACTTGGTAAAGAAGGCTATGATGGACGCGGAGTTCAGGTTTTGCGTTCAGCAGCGGATTTGGGAAAAGCCTTTGATGCTCCTGGTTTATTGGAAAAGTTAATTGACTTTGATCGGGAAATCGCGGTGACAGTAGCACGGAATTCCAATGGAGATTTGGAAGTTTATCCAAGCGTAGAATGTGCTTTTCATCCAACAGCCAATTTGGTTGAGTTTCTTTTTGCACCGGCTGAAATCAGTAATGAAATAGCGGAGCGGGCGAGTGAAATAGCCAAGGCAGTTATTCTCAAACTGGATATGGTTGGGATTTTGGCTGTTGAAATGTTTGTGACGAAAGATGGGGAAGTTTTGGTGAATGAAATTGCCCCGAGACCTCACAATAGTGGTCATCATTCCATTGAGGCTAATTTCACTTCTCAATTTGAGCAGCATCTTCGTGCGGTGATGAACTGGCCGCTAGGTAATACTGAGTTGAGATGTCCTGCAGCAATGATCAACTTGCTGGGCGAGGAGGGGTTTACGGGTCCTGTACTGGTCGAAGGAAAAGAAGAAGCATTGGCAGAAAAAGGAGTTTATATTCATCTGTATGGCAAGAAAATCACTAAGCCATTTCGAAAAATGGGCCATGTGACTTTGCTCGATGACAATGTGGATAACTTGAAGAAAAGGGCTCAAAGAATCAAAGAACTCATTAAAATCAAATCAACGATATGAACCCACAGGTAGGTATAATCATGGGAAGTCAATCCGATCTTCCGATAATGGCAGAGGCCGCAGCATTTCTGGATGAATTGGGAGTTTCTTATGAATTAACAGTAGTCTCTGCGCATCGAACTCCTCAGCGGATGATTGATTATGCGGAATCAGCTCGCGAAAGAGGTCTGAAAGTCATTGTAGCAGGAGCAGGAGGAGCTGCACATTTACCTGGAATGGTGGCTTCGTTGACTAGTCTGCCAGTGGTAGGAGTGCCAATAAAAAGCTCTAACTCCATAGATGGCTGGGATAGTATTTTGTCTATTCTTCAGATGCCAAGCGGTATTCCTGTAGCTACAGTGGCTCTTAATGGGGGTAAAAATGCTGGGATTCTAGCTGCTTCGATAGTTGGATCATTTGATGTCGAAGTGGGATCAAAGATGGATGCCTTCAAAAAAACCTTAAAGGAAAAAGTGGAGCAATCAGCTGCAGAAATAGAGTCAAAAGGGTGGAAAGAATTTTTAAAAAAATAGTGCTTGGATGATTAATTGGAAAAAACCTGTTCGTTTCAAGATTGGAGATGTTCCTTGGGAATTTCCTTTGAATGTCTTGATACTTTTAATCTTAATTACGATTATTCTAATGCTTGGAGGAGCTTATTTGGGATTTCAATTTGGATCTGGGGGTTAGTTTTTAGTAAAAATCCCCCAACCATCATCTGTTTTTTCATTTGGATTTAGGCTTTTAATCCATTCAATAAAAAGTTTTCGGTATTCTTCTATAGAAGCCCGGAGTAATTCTAAATGTTCTTCTGCATGGGTTTCTTCCATCGCGAGCTGATAGGTCATCCCATTGAGGTTTTTTGCATGCACTTTTATAAAAACAGCTTTTTCCATTTTGGAAACAAAATCTGAGGTGGATTCTGCAGCTGCGAATTTGGAACTTATCAACATTGCGTCTTGGAGCATGATGCTTCCGTAGAGCTCTCTTCTAGCCTCATCCAAGCTCCCGACCAATGCTCTGGTCAGGGCTAGGATATCTTTGGCTTTTTTCATTAGGGGGTGTTTGTAGATTTTTTCGTGCTCTTTTCTGAAGCTACTTTCATCATCCTCATCCCAGGCATCCTCTTCTTCATCAAAATCATCCCACATACTAATTTTTTTAGAAAGGTAATTTATCCTCTTCACCTTCTGAATGAAAGGTGTCCACATCTGGCATTGCTGAAGTGCTAGGTGCTGGTGCGCCACCATTTCTATCTACTCGATAGGCTTTTACTTCGGTATACCATCTTCCGTTATATTCTCTGCTTTCCACGTCAATGCTGAGAGTAACTTGCTCACCCATCCCAATTGCAAATTGATCTATTTTATCTCCCCAAAGTGAAACACATACTTTTTTCGGGTATTGTCCTTCAGTTTCGATAATAAATTCTTGTTTTCTCCAAGCGTTTCCACTCTTTGAATTTCCACCTACTTCGGGTAGTTTTTGAATTACTTTTCCGCTTAATTCCATTGATTTACTTTTTTTCTTAGATCACGAATGTACACAATGAAGAGGAATCTGAGGAGTCCGAGTTTGTAAAAAAAGACAAATTTTGAATTCGTATTTAACATTCTTTGGCATTATCATTGGTTGAGGGATTAGTCAAATCAATTATTCTGCAAATAAATGATTGGTTTTTCGAATCATGTCCGATATAATCTTTTGATTTATCTGAAGATTTCTTTCTAAGATTAAAATCTTTCGAATTTCTTTGCACAGTTCTAATTGAAATAATACTTTTAGCAACTACAATTTTTATTTACCCTAAAGAGATACTATGGCCTAGACCTTTACGTTTATCATAAACCAACTTATAAAATGAGTAAGCGAATAGGTCCTAAGGACAGCGAATTGATCGCTCAGTATCGAAATGGCAGTGATGCTGCCTTTGATCTTTTAGTAGATCGGTACCAAAGCAAAATTTACACTACCATTGTTTTGATCGTTAAGGATCAAAAAGTTGCGGAAGACTTGCTTCAAGATGTTTTTGTCAAGGTAGTGAATACACTTCACTCAGATAAATACAATGAGGAGGGGAAATTTCAACCATGGGTGATGCGTATAGCACATAATCTGGCAATTGATTATTTCAGAAAAGCCAAGCGCTATCCTACCATTGTCATGGAAGACGGGTCTAATGTGTTGAATTCTCTAAGATTTGCAGAGGAAAATGTTGAAGATCGTCAAATAAGAGAAGATAATATTGAGCTGGTAAAGCGCCTCATTGAGGAGCTTCCTGAGGCTCAAAAGGAAGTGTTGATCATGCGACATTACTTGGATTTGAGTTTTCAGGAAATTGCGGATCAAACAGGAGTGAGTATCAATACCGCTTTAGGAAGAATGCGGTACGCTTTAATACATCTTAGAAAAAAAATGAAACAATTAAACATTGCCTATGACAAAACAATTTACCCAAAATGACCTGATCAGGTATATCTATCAGGAAATGAAGGAGGTAGAAAAAGAACTCTTGGTGCAAGCCTTACATAGTGATGATTCACTTATGGAAGAATACATTGAATTGCTGAGCACAATAGAGCAAGTGGATCAAATCCAACTTCAGCCTTCCGCAAGTGTAGTAAATGCCATTAAAGATATGGCTCATTCTACGGGACTCCAGCGAGTCTAAATCCCTTGGTAACCCGGCATTGTCCGGGTTTTTTTATTCTAAATTTTGCTCCAAAAAGCTAGCAGCATCTTTAAATGCTTGTGAATAAGTCAGATCATTGAATCCATGACCTTGGTTTTCAATTCGCTTGTATTCAAATCGAGCTGATACCGCATTCAGTTTGTCTGCAAAAAGATCGCTTTGCCAGACAGGTACTACGGTGTCGCTTGTCCCATGAAAGAAAATTGTAGGAACTACCGCCCCCCGGATAAAATTACTTGGGCTGGAATCTAAATAGGAACTTGCCTTTTCTTCAGGATTACCACCCAGCAAAGCATTAAGGCCGAGTTGAGTGATTTGATTATAAGTATAAAGCGAAACTAAATCGCTTGGAGGAAAGAATGCAATTACTGCTTTAATATTTCCAATAGTTTGATGTTTGTAGCTATGAAGTAATGCCAAATGACCCCCAGCGCTGGCACCAGCCAAGATAATTTGGTCAGAGATATTCCAATTCACAGTTTGTAATTGAATCGATCTCACTGCTGCAATCACGTCGTTTTCTTGTGTAGGAAATTTATTGTCTCCCGTTAAGAAGTCAAAAAGTCGATAATTAATGGAGGCGATGGCATATTCAGGGAATTCTCTTTGGAAAGACTGCCTAAACTGGAGAAATTCTTCCTTGCTTCCATCTATCCATCCCCCACCATGTATATATATAATGAGTGGTGTATTTTCTCTAGACCTTCCTTTTGGGAGAAATAAATCGAATAGTTGATTTGTCTCATTGCCATAAGATTGATCAAAAAGATCCAAGGCAGGTAATTCACCTGCCATGGGACTCTCAGTATTCTCGCTACAGTTCCATAGTAGAATGCTGAATGAAAGTAGGAAGATTGATCGGTAAAGTATTTTCATTTGTGGTAGGTTAAAACCATTTGATTAATGATTGGACAATCTTTTGAGCAGCAGCACCATAAGGAGGTCGAAGTAAAGTTGCATTATTTAATCCCACTCGTTGCTTCAGCACTCCCTTTTCATTTGAAAAGGCCAAGAATCCATAATGTCCATGAGCTTTGCCTATTCCACTATTATTTACCCCTCCAAAAGGCATCTCCAAATCTAGGAAATGAATCACACAATCATTGATCATAGCATTGCCAGAACTCGTCTCTTGAATAACTCGGGCGGAGTTTGTAGTGTTTGATCCGAAATAATAAAGCGCAAGTGGTTTGGGCTTCCCGTTAATGTAGGAAATGGCCTCATCAAGCTTGGAAAAAGTCTTGATTGGAAGGATTGGGCCAAAGATTTCTTCTTCCATAAGAACCATGTCATCGCTTAAGGAGCTGACCAATGTTGGTTCAATGTATCGGGAAGGCGCATCGTATTTCCCTCCAAATTCAATTATCGCCCCTTTTTGAATCCCCTCTTTGAGGCTTGAGACCAATCTTTCAAAATGCCGATCGTTGATTATCCTAGCCAGATCAGGTGACTTGTCAATACCTTTAAATTTTGGATCATACATGTTTTTAAGTGCAACCTTCAGCTCCATCAATAACTTCTCTTTGCTTTCCTCATGTACTAATAGGTAATCTGGCGCTACGCAGGTTTGTCCACAATTGATGAACTTTCCAAAAACTAGTTTCTCAGCAGCATCCTTCAAATTAGCATCTTGATCAATAATTACAGGAGACTTTCCGCCTAGCTCCAAAGTGACCGAAGTCAAATTCTCTGCAGCAGCTTTCATTATAATTTTTCCCACCGCAGGACTACCTGTAAAAAAAATATGATCAAAGGGTAGCTTCAAAAGCTCTTGAGCTACCTCTGATTCGCCTTGAAAAACAGCAACCTCTGAAGGGTCAAATAACTCAGAAATCATTTTCTCAATAAGAGAAGAAGTATTTGGCGTTAGCTCGGAAGGTTTTATGATCGCAGTACATCCTGCGGCTAAGGCAGAAACTAACGGGCCTATTGCAAGATTAAAGGGATAATTCCAAGGCGCAATAATCAAGGCACATCCTTTTGGCTCATAGTATATTTTGCCACTGGTCCCAAGTAAGGGAAGCGGGGTTGAAACAGACTTAGGTTTCATCCATGTTTTTAAATTCTTGATTGCATGGTTGATTTCTGAGGTCACAGTGTAGATTTCCGATAGATCTGTTTCGATCGGGGGTTTTTGAAAATCAGCCAATAATACTTCTTGAATATCCTTTTGATGTTCTTTTATCCATTCACGAATACTTTTTAGGCGCGAAATGCGATCTGATGCAGTTGAAATTCTCCAAGAATTAGCGGTCTTCTTTTGTAAAAGAAAGGTGCTTAAGAAAACTTCTGGTTCAATTGAATTTTCAGATAAGGTTGCCATTGATTTTAGGAGTTTGGGAAATAGAATAATCCGGAAGTAGATAAAACCTTCCTTAAGATACATGGATGTAAATTCAGATTAGGTTTTGATTTTGTTTTTTGATGAGTATCAAAAAAATCTACTTCATTTTAAACCATAACCCTCAACTCTCAGAGATTTTTTGAATGTTTAAAATATTGTTTCACATTAAAAAAATTGTATTACAAATCAAAAAAGAAGGGTATGAAAGACAATAAAGTGTATTTTTACCTGTAGTGAATTATTATGAATAGAAATTTTTGTTGTATTAAGTTTTTTTAAGTGATGAAAATCAACTCCTAAAAAAACAAATGGGCGATTTATAATAAATTTTTTTAAAGCATTAAGTAAATGATAGTGAGTGTATTATACAAATAAGTTTACGAACAAGAAATTTTAAAATAAAACGATATGGACATTTCATCCACTAGTCATTTCATCCGAATCCATTTTTTGTGGAAGGGGGTTTTGAAAAGAAATAAATCTTATGGTCCGATGAACTTATTAAAAATTGGAGTAATTCTTCTGTTATTTTTTTCAAACATAAGTTCAGGATTTTCTCAAAGTGGAATTGGCGATCCGATTTTTCTTGAAACTTTTGGGAAGGTTGGAGATAACCCAGCCGAGGAAGATTCCTTCAACGATGGAGCCGGAGCTGATGTGTATTTTAAAAGACAAGGACTTTCGTATATAAACTCAATTGACTTTTTCTCACCGGCACTTTGGACTAACATTGAAAGCCAGAAAACAGATTATCAGAAATCTCATGAATTGTTTTCCAGAAAAATCGAAATTACCCCGCTTGGAGATGGAAGAGGTTATACACTTCCGCTACCTCAGTCAGTAATTGATGGAAACTGGGGTCCGGCCTATGTCGATTATCTGGAAAATTCCATAGGACTTCCTCCTGAAGGTGGTAAAGGTGGCTATTCAATAGTAACTGACACTCGAGGTTATTATAATGAATATTTTGTTTCAAGTCCTGATCATACAGATGATGAAAATGGCTACATGCTGTTGGTAGATGCTCATAGTTCTACGACGACCTATTTTACTAGAAAAATCGAAGGACTGTGTGGAGGAGATTATTTTAGATTTTCAACTTGGATAATTGATTTAAACACCTCTGATGAGCAAGAACCTGATGGTGGAGGTGGCTTGGAAAGTAGTGCCCATCCAAGAGTTCGATTCGATATTTTTAGAGTAAATAGTGATGGTTCAAAAGGGGAATTGATTTCCTCCCGAACTACCACTGACAGTGAGGTCAAGCCTAGACATAATTGGTATGAGCTTAAATTTGATTTTCAGCTTCCTTCAGATCAAACAGGTGTATTCTTAGAAATCACGAATGTAGTTCCCAATCAATATGGAAACGATTTGGCCATTGACGATATCAGTTTTTCGCCTCTTGGGCCTGAAGCTATACTGGAATCGGCAGATGCAATTTGTCCGGGTGATGATCCACTTTTGAGAGCAAGAACAATAAATTCGCTATACCCTTTCTTTGAAAATCATTTTCAACTCCAATATCGGCCAGTTGGTGCTACTTCTAGTTGGATTAACATTGGTAGTTCGATTGTAAACTCTGATGTGGACGCTACGGTATCTTTTCCAAACCCATATTTGAATTTAGACCCAAACGAGAGTTTTGAATTTAGGGTACTAGTTGCAGCAAGCAACGAAACGTTAATAAATTCTAACTGTAGAGTGGTTTCGGAGAAAGTTGTTAACGTTTATGCACATAATGTCGAGTTGGAGTCGTCTGACACAAATATTTGCGAAGGGAGCTCTGCTTTGATTACCTCAAACCTCACAGATACTTTAACGACTACTGAGTTAAATTATATCTACCTATGGGAAAGACAGACCGATTCCGGATGGGAAACAGTGACGGATTCAGATGGTGATAAAACGAAATTAGTGCTGGAAAATGTCACAAGAAGTTCAATATATAGACTCACAGTATCAGTAGAAGGAGCACAAGAATGTGCCTCAAAAACTGATGAAATATCCATTGAGGTAACCGAAATTAAAAGCGCAGGAGGAAATGGAACTCTGACTATTTGTGAGGGTACTAGTCTAGATGATGCATTGCTGTTTGGTTCCCTAGAAGGAAATCCAACTCCAGGTGGGATTTGGACAAATGTAGGCAATGTGTACACCTACACAGTAGCTCCAACTTCACCATGTACACTGGCATCGATGGCCACTGTAACTTTGTCTTTCATAAACTGTACACTAACACCAAGTTTGAGTATTGAAAAAGTGGCAGATAAAAAAGTTGTATCTGAAGAAGGTGAGATAATCACATATACTTTGACAGTGACCAATACCGGAAACCTTCCCTTGACTAATATCGATGTTATGGATCCTCTTACTGGTTTCGTAGACATGATAGATGAATTGGTGCCAGGCGATTCTAAAACTTTTTCTACTACTTATTCAGTGACTCTCACGGATCTTTTGGAGGGAAAAATTGTCAATGTTGCTGTAGTCTCGGCAATAGATCCAAACGGTGGAGATGAAGATGTTAAGGATGAGGATGAGGAAATCGTCACGGTAGACTGCTTAGATAATACGCTAATCACAGGCGTCATTTTAAATAATTTGACTGGAGAGCCATTAGCCGGGGTACCTGTCACATTGCTTCCACAAGAGGGGACAATTGGTGAACAGCTAATCGTAGTAACAGGGGAAGATGGTAGGTATATATTCAAGGATTTTGTTCCTGGACAGTACCTAGTACAGGTTCAGGATGCTAATTTAAATAGCTCTAGAGGTCTTTATCCGGTAGAAAGCTCTTTGTTCTTTACTTTAATTGAAGTTTGTGAATTTCAGGTCAAAGACTTTAGGTATGAGATCTACGATGGAATAGTATTAGGAGATTTCGTATGGTATGATCTGAACGGTGATGGAATCCAAAATGAATGGTTTGATGCTGACGGGGATGGCCAAGTCACTCAAAACCCAATTAATAGCACTCCTATTAATATAAGAGCATGGGAATGGTTTGATCTAAATGGTGATGGAAGATATGATGGTCCTGAGAATGAAGGTGAATTGAATAAAGCAGGATTCGGAAATGATCAGAGCGCAAACATTAAAGTCACTGGACCAAATAGTTTTGAAGAAGATATCATTGTAGGGATCCTTGGCTATTGGAGATCTAGACCAGATGCTGGCTCAGGGGAATATACTGCAACCATGATTGTCGATAACTTTATTAAAGATCAGGCATCTTTCATGAGGAGCTTTAATAAAGTAACTGTTCTTCCGGGCTCTGGAAGTAGAATGACAGATATAAATGGGGTCCGAATTGAAGAGCAATGTGGTTTGACCACAGAGGGTAGCATTACTAGAACTACGAGCTCAACGGATAAAGTCTTCCTAGATATGGACTTTGGTTGGAGATGTTTGGATGAAGAAATCGAGATCATTGCTAATGATGATGACTTTGGAACTTACTTCCTGAGCTATGGAGGAGTTTTGGGTAATATTCTGACTAATGATCTTCTTGATGGTCAAGAACCAGATCCAGCAGATGTGGATATCATATTCATTGACTTTGGAGGCTTGCTGGGTGTATCAGTAGATGAAAATGGAGTACTCACTTTGATTCCTGGCTTGAATCCAGCTGGAACCTACACCCTCACTTATGTCTTGAGCGAGACAGCCTTCCCGGATAATCAGGATCAGGCTACAGTCAACATTACAATCATAAATGATCAAGTGGATCTTGCGGTGGTGAAGACCAGCTTCGAGGCAGAAGTCTATGAAGGAGATGAATTCGAGTATGAGATTACCTTGAGTAATATTGGAGGTACTCCAGCAACCAATGTGGTATTAATAGATGATCTTCCCAATGGGCTTACATATTTAAGTTCAACCATTGTAAGCGTAAATGACAGTCAAATACAAGTGGGAGCACCGGCAGTCACAGGTAGTCGAATCACCTGGACTATTCCGTTTTTACCAGCTGATGGAGTGGTAGTGATACGAGTTAAAGTTCAGGCTGGCGATGCAGGGACAATTACCAACTTGGTTGGAGTGAGCTCGGATGAAGATGACACCAACGAGCTCGATAATCAAGGCGATGATGTGAATCAGGTCATACCGTTCAGAATTCCTAATGTGATCACACCAAATCAAGATGGAGACAACGATTCATTCGAGATCAAAGGTCTTGGCAAGTTTGTAAGCAATGAGATTGTGATTATTAATAGATATGGTGACCATGTCTTCGAGAGAGAGAATTATCAGAATGATTGGGACGCACCTGGTCAAGTGGCTGGTACTTACTTCTACATTTTGACCACAGTAGATAAAGCTGGGAAAAGCCATGTGTATAAAGGCTGGATTCAGGTAATAAAGAACGAAGAATAAAATCGAAGCGATATGAAAATGACTTTTAAAATCACAGGACTAGCCTTCATACTGACCTTTATGGTCAGTGGGGTTACTTTTGGACAGCAGCTTCCCCAGTTTAGCCAGTATATTTTCAATGGGTTGCATATCAATCCGGGATATGCGGGTTACAAAGGGGAACCCTACATCCAGAGTACGTATCGAAGTCAGTGGGTAAATTTCCCAGGAGCTCCTGAGACGTTTACCGTGACAGCGGACTTGAGTGCCAATGAAGGAACAATGGGTTTTGGAGTATCGCTAATGAGTGATAACCTTGGACCGGCAAAAACCACAGGAGGCCTGCTTACCTATGCATATCGGATCCAGACTGGAACAAATAGCTACTTAGGTTTGGGTGTGAGTGCGGGTTTTTCACAATACTCGATCGATGGTTCGATGCTGGATCCAAATGATTTTCCTGACTCAGAAATCCCAGAGGGTCGAATCAACTTGCTGACACCGAATCTGAACTCCGGTTTGTTTTTCCATAATAAGAAGTTTTATGCTGGATTCAGTGTGTATAATATGGTTGGGAAGAAAGCCTTGGAAAAAGAAGATGTGGCCTTGGCATATCATGATTTTCACTATTATTTGACTGCCGGGTATTTGTTCGATCTTTCAACTAATGTAAAGTTTAAGCCTAGCTTTCTGATCAAGGAAGTAAAAGGTGCTCCTACGAGTTATGATATCAACGCAATGTTCCTGTTTATGGAGCGGCTTTGGGTAGGTGGAAGTTATCGAAGCAATATGAAGATCTGGAATGATAATTTGCAAGACGGTCTAAATAAGCGTAATGCTGTAGCTGCGATTATAGAGATTTTCCCTACAGAGCGTTTACGACTTGGTTATGCTTATGATCATAACCTAAATGTGCTGAATGCATACCGAAATAATTCTCATGAGCTTTCGGTAGGCTTCTATATGATTCCTAGAAAAGCGGTAATGAAAAATCAAAGATGGTTCTGATTATGAAAAAGATAGCAACACAAGTCATACTAAGTGCCCTGCTGATCTTTGGATCGGTAGGAATCACGCAAGCTCAGAAAAGTAAGATTCGGTATGCCGATTCGTTGATGAAGGTAGAGAAGAACTATAAAACAGCATCAACATTGTACCAGCAAGCTTATGCGAAAAAGCCCAAGATGGAGACTGCCACCAAAGTAGCAGAAAGCTACGATGAGTTACGGGACTATGACAATTCATATGTGTGGTGGAAAACTGCAATCGGCTACGAGGAAGCAAGTCCAAAAGTATATGCAAGCTTCTTGCGTTCGGCAGAACTAAGTGGCAACCTGAATGAGGCGAAGGCCTTACTTACGGCAAAGGTATATAGTTCTGCAGATAGTTCTGCAGTTCAAGAGTTATTGGCAAAACGACCATTTTATTCCCAGATCCCTGGACTGAGAAAAGTAAAACTGGAGCCGATGACTGAATTAAACTCAGCGGGTTCAGACTTCACGTATGCTAGGGATGTAAGCGGGAATGTTTACTTCACCTCCGACAGAGGTGGTGAGTTTGTTGACAAAATGCCAGGAATCCGAATTGATGGAAGAAACAAGATTTTCAGTGAGGAGAAGCAAGACAATACTGGTAGAGAATACTTCAGTGTCTACAGACAGGACAGCACTGGAGCGATAAGCGAGATGATCTCGAATGTACCGAATACCTACAACTTCGCAGATCCTAGCTATGCAAAGGAAGCAGGTCTGATGTTTTATTCGGTAACCAGAGGAATTACTAAGGAAAAGAAAAACAGAAACGTGGAAGTCAGTCCGGAGATATATTACAGTATCTTGAATGAATCAGGCCGGCTGGAAGGGTTCTTTCCGGTACCGTTTAATGATTCGACGGGTTACTCAGTGATGCATCCCTTTGTGGATGAAGAAGCAAAGCGCTTGTACTTCACCTCCGATATGCCTGATTCACTAGCTATGGGAGGCTATGACTTGTACTATTCCGAATACGATGAGAATATGACCTTTGGACCCGCAATCAATCTAGGCCCAGAGGTAAACACCGCAGGTGATGAGAGCTATGCCTTTAGAAGAGGAGGCAAGTTCTATTTCAGCTCCACTGGACACAAAGGCATGGGCGGTATGGATGTTTTTGTTGCAGACTACAGCGCAGCAAATCTCTTGAGCAACGTGAGAAATATGGGTATGCCAATCAACTCAATCGCAGATGACTTTGCCTATAGGGAGTTAGACAATAAGGAAATTTATCTTTCTTCCAATCGTAAAGAAGGAATGGGACTGGACGATATTTATCAGATTGAGGATGTGTATAAAGCATTTTTGGCAAGAGTAATCGACTGTCAAGGTGTGATCATCAGCGATAGCTATTTGGCTACTTTGACCGACAAGACCCAGGGAGGAACAGTACAGACCTATAGAAATGGAGATGGTACCCTTCGCTCAGAACTGGAGCCGGAGAGTGATTTTAGTATCACGATTAGCAAGCCGGGTTACTTCAGTGTGACCGACGATGCAATCAGTACAAAAGGTTTTGAGGGAGACACTATCAAGCGAGTATATAAGTTGATTCCGATTCCTTATCAGTTGCCGGTGTATGTTGACATTATCTATTATGATCTGGACAAGTTTAAGATAAGAGACGATGCAAAGCCAGCTTTGGACAAGTTGGGACAGTTGATGAACCAATATACATTCCTGGATTTATTGGTGTCCTCACACACGGACTCCAGAGCGAGTGATGAATATAATATTAGACTATCTAATGAGCGAGCCAAGGCAGTGACCGAATACATGGCACAACATAACATCTCTGCGGATCGAATCCGCTTAGAGTGGTATGGAGAGCAAAACTTGGTGAATGATTGCGGAAATGGTAAGCCATGTCCAGAGCCAGCTCATCAGCTAAACAGAAGATCAGAGTTATTGCTTGAGGCTTTCCCTGATCCGAGTAAGAACTACGACATTCCTGAGGGGTTGAAGAATCTGGACTATTGCGATCCAGAGCAGATCATGGATCTAATCCAGCGGGACCTGAGAGCTATCCCGACGATCTACTTTGACTTTGACAAGAGCATGTTAAGATCAGCGGATAAGTTGGAGCTGGAAAGAACGGCAGTGATGCTGAACCGGATGCCAAACTTGATGCTGTTCATCGGAGGTCATACAGACCAGCGAGGCGACGAAGCTTACAATGAGAAGCTGTCCGAAAAGCGCAGTGAAGTGGTAATGGAGTACCTGAAGAAGCGTGGGGTAGAGGAGAATAGACTGGATTACGAATGGTTTGGGGAGACTCAGCCGATCCATAACTGCAACGAAGTGACCTGTACCGAGGCGATGCATCAGCTGAACCGACGAACAGAGTTGAAGCTTGGTAAGACCACTTTTGGGTACACTGGAATAAAGAAGAAAGTAGATACTATGGAGGAATAGGGTTTTTATTATGCTTAAAACCATTGAAATAAATAAAGGGGCTTCTGCAAATTGTAGAAGCCCCTTTATTTGGCAAAACCTAATGGTTAATAAATACTTATATAGAAATTTTTGAAAATTGACAAATAGTTAAAAAAAGATCAATATCAGGTTTTATCTCATGATATAATCATGATTGGAAATGGGAGATTTGTCTATGTTCTATTTTAGGACCTTAATCTAAATTCAATTCATTTTTTAAGAATTTAACTGAGTAACCAATTTTAGATGCAATTTCCTCCAAAGACAAACCTGATTTGAGGAATTCTTGGGCCTGCTTTAACTTTATTTTTTTTAGGAATTTACCAGGAGTAGTGCCCATTTTTTTAAAATTTCTATTTAACTGAACGGGATTTGTTTCCAGATACTCGGCTAAATTTTCCACTGTAAATATTCTTTGTTCTAAGATTTGGTTTTCCAAATCATTTAGGTCCCATTCATTTTTATTGGATAGACTTGAATTAACCATGCTCTTTTTGGACCTTCTAAAGGTGATATAATACCAAGTCAACAATAAGATTAAAGCAATAAAGCCTGCAATTATCCAACTTGACTTCCTCTCCTGTAAAGGAATTTCCACTGAACTAAGGAGATTGGGTAAATAGGATTTTTCAATTTCATATGTATTTAGGGTATATAATCCATCTACTGCACCTATATAAAGTAATTCCCCAGAAAGCAATAGAGCTTCCCTGTTAAATTCTACATTAGGAATAATAACAATGGGATCTGGATAATTTGGAGTAAGAACATGAAGACCATTTTCTGTTGCTATCCAGAGATTCCCGAAATCATCCAAAGTAGTCATTACGCTATTTAGGGTATTTGCAATTTTCTTCAGACTGTTTTTGTCTCCATTATTTAACTCGTAAACCCCAAGGTCAGAAGCTAATAAAAGTCTATTCCCAATTGGGAATAAATCTCTGATCCTAGATGGGATTTTAGCCAATGTATCGACTTTTGTTCCGTCCCATCGCAGACAAAGCCCTTGAATGGTTGAAAAGATAAGGCCATCCCGATATATTTCCAGATCCAAATATTCTAATCCCTGATGAATAGGCTTGAGTTGAAATTCGGGAAGGACCATGGATACTGATTGTGTATGAAGGGCAAAAGTTTGGTCATTCCAGGGAATTAGTTTTCTGGCTTTTCCCGCAAACAAACTAGTCCCGTTTGGAATGACTTTGGAAGAGTCTGGAGGATAGAAATTACTGATCTCGTCCCAAACCAAATAGTATGAAGAGTCTATCTTTGCAAGTGGACCATTGGAGTAATTTGGGCTACTCAGTAAAATAGTGTCATTGACGTAGATCCCCGAATAGGTTGAAATGACCTTTAATCCATCCTCTATATAAATATCACGGATGGACATATTGAAGTAAGAACGCGAATAGTGCTCCCTAATTTCGTATTCGAATAATTCGCTTCCACTGGCTACAAAAAATCTTGATCCAGCTCTTGCCGCAGTTGCAATGAACCTCCCTTTTTGCGGTATAAGTTCCTTCATGGGGCCTATTTCAAATAATTCGGATTTGGGGATAAAGTCAGATTCATAAAAATTATCCTTATAGAACACATAGGGTTTTGAAAAATCTTGATCAATTGGAACCCACTCCTTATCATTCAACTGGAATAGTTTAGTTGTCGTTTTTGCAAAAATTGTCTCCTTGGCCCTAAAAATATTTTGAACGGGGCTATTGAAATGGTGTTTGTTGACGAATAATGTGTCTTGCGAAAAAACAGGGAACGGGGAAAAAATGAGCAGAAAATATATAATTATTGTCTTCATATCTTCATAAATAACAGATTAAAATAACGCTGTTTATAAAAAAAACTGGAACTGTTATTTTTAAAATTAATAATAAAACTGCTGTTATTTCTGAATTGACGAAATTTCAATTAGAACTTTAAACTATTTATTATGAAAAAACTATGGATATTAACCATCGCACTTAGCCTAACAGTTTTTTGCGTAAAGGCCCAGACTCAGATTAAACCAGGAATTGGGATCAATTCAACAAACGTGACCGGAAAGGGCTCAAATGCTTCTGGACAAATAGGTTGGCAACTTGGTGCGAGTGTTGCTTTTGGAGAAAAATTTTATTTCGAGCCAGGAGTATTCTATCAAACCAATTCTTTTGAGTACTCCACTGTAAACCAAGGACCAGTTACTGATGCTAGCTACAGTGGAATTCGTGTTCCAGTGGTAGTAGGGTTGGACGTTTTAGGCAATGCTGATTCTTTTGCTGGCCTTCGAGTTTTTGGCGGAGCTTCTGGCTATTTCGTGACAGGTACAAGTAGCGAATTTTTGAGTACTGATGATATCGAATCTCCTCAGTGGGGAGTTTTAGCTGGGGCTGGCTTAGATATCGCAATTTTCTACTTGGATGCTTCGTATCAGTGGTCATTAACAAATGTACAGACTGATGTGAATCAGATTGATCTTGGAAAAACGAAAGGATTTTTTCTTACCGCAGGATTGAGATTCTAATGAGCTCGGCTTTCTAAATAATGAATGGGGATAACTATTTTATCCCCTTTTTTTCCTCTTTACCTATATCCGTGAATACACTTCGACTCCTAACCCCTTTACTTGCTTTAGTTTTCTTTAGCTGTAGCAACACTACTAGGTCTGATAGTTCAGAAATAGCTGAGGAACAGCTTCCTGATTTATTGGATTCTGAAGAACTAAGGTTTACTCAAGATGATCAAGAAAACATTCAGCACCTCATTAAAATTACATTAAAGGATTTATTTAAGGAAGATATTGAAAAAGGGTATTTAGATACCTTGAGCAGGCAATTCAAATACAGCCAGTTCGATTTGAATCAGGATGGGAAGAAGGAAATTTTTGTTGGACTAACTGGACCTTTTTTCTGTGGCTCTGGAGGATGTACGATGCTTTTACTCTCCGATCATGGAGATGTCATTACTCGGTTTACTGTAGTGGACTATCCTGTTTACGTGATTACAGATAAATCTAAGGGATGGAATGATCTGGTCATATTTAGTGGAGGTGAAAACAGATTGCTGCAATTTGATGGACAGGGATATCCATCTAACCCATCTACTTTGGAGGTATATTCTAGAGATCTGGATAACATGAATAAGATTTTGGATTGGGAAAGTCAAGAATCTTATTCTTTCTATTGATTCTGTTTAATTAGAATTTGATTGAATCGTGGATTAATCAAAAGTCTTCGAACTATTTGCAATCAAAGAATTTAATTCAGCTAATTCCTTTTCTGTCAAGTCTCTCCATTTTCCGACTGGTAGGTCCAAATGAATGTTCATAATTCGGATTCGCTTGAGTTGAACCACTTTGAATCCCAAGTACTCGCACATTCGGCGGATCTGACGATTTAATCCCTGAGTAAGTGTTATCCGGAATTTAAACTTGCTGATTCGTTCTACTTTACATGGATCTGTGACTGTATCCAGAATAGGAATTCCGGCTCCCATTCTTCGAATAAATTCATCATTTACCGGACGATCTACCGTGACAATGTATTCTTTCTCATGGTTGTTTTTAGCCCGAAGGATCTTATTAACAATGTCACCTTCACTCGTAAGAAAAATCAACCCTTCGCTGTCCTTATCTAATCTACCTATCGGGAAAATCCGCTGAGGATGCCCGATAAAATCAATGATATTATCCTTTTCACCTTTGACATCAGTGGTTGATACAATGCCCACCGGCTTATTAAATGCGATATAGGTGTGATTTTGGATAGGTCTACCCACGTTTTCACCATCTACCGCGACTTGATCTTTTGGACCGACCTTGGTGCCGAGTTCGGGAATTTTACCATTCAAAGTGATTCGTCCCTGTTCCAAAAGTTTATCCGCTTCTCTTCTGGAACAAAAACCCACTTCACTCAAGTATTTATTGATTCGGATGTAAGATTCGTTTTCCACGGTTAAGATGTTTTGATCCCGTAAGTTAAGATTTCGCTTATGATTCTTAGTCCCAAATTCGGAACATGAGACTTACAAACATTGAAATCATGCCAACAGTTTATTTAGACTTTAACCAATTGATATTTTTTAAAATATCAAAATAAAAGGAGCTGATAGCGCGTATTTGGCTGTCAGCTCCTTTTGTAAAATTGGAAAAGGTTGTTTTTTAATCTCCAGATGGAATGGTACCAGAGCGCGTTTTAGCTACTAATTTTTCAGGTTCTCCTCCCAGATTTATTGAAGCCAAAAGCTCCAGAGATTCAGTTTTCTTGGCATTGAAAGCTACAAGATTTGCAGCCAAAATTGGTTCAGAAGGTGGGATTTTCTCTCTCAACCAATCTTCTTGTTTGCCATTTTTCCAAAATCTAAAGCATAGGTGAGGGCCTGTTGCCAATCCGGTACTTCCTACATACCCGATGACCTGACCTTGTTTTACCCGCTGACCTGGTTTCATGCCTTTTGCGATTTTAGACATGTGAAGGTATTGTGTAGTGTAAGTACCGTTATGTTTGATTTTTACATAATTGCCATTTGCAGAGGAATATTTTGCATCAGTTACCACTCCATCCCCTACAGATCGGATTTCAGTTCCAGTTGCTGCTGCATAGTCTGTTCCAAGATGGGCTTTGTATCTTTTTTGCACAGGATGAAATCTTTTCAAATTATATCGTGAACTGATTCTGGTATATTTAAGCGGATCTCTGAGGAAAGCTTTCTTTAGCGAATTGCCCTCTTGATCGAAGAAGTTTACTTCTCCGTTTTGCTCAAACGGGATAGCATGGAATTCCTCGCCTTTGTGTTCAAAATATGCAAGCTTGATATCTGAAACACCTACTACGACACCATCAATTAACTTTTCTTCGTAGATGACTTTGAATTTGTCACCTTTCTGGAGTGCTCCAAAATCAACTGACCAACCATATAAATCAGCAAATTGATCCACGATATCATAGGTAATATCTTGCTTTGACATATCTGAGGACAGATTACTTTCGATGATTCCGCCTACTTCTTTGGTTCGATATTCAGCAGGTTTCTCTGCTTTGTAGATATCTATAGAGTCTAGATTGAAGACTACATATTCTGCAGGATTAGGCTCATAAATAAAAAATTGAGCTTGGGTGGTATCTGCCGGAGTGATTACAGTGAATTTTTTATTGAAAGCGATGCCTCGAACGTCAAAAATAGATTTTGATTTCTTGGCTAGCTCGTCGATGATTTGATAAGGAACATTGAACGGAGCGAGAATGGAACCCAAAGTTTGGTTTTTAGCGACTGTGCCTTCTATGATATTTAGCCCAGTGACATCAATCCCATACAAGAAGACCTTTTCATCTTCAGGATCAATAGCCGGTGATTCTTGTAATTCTGAACTTGTTTCTTTTCCAGATTGGAAGTCAAAAAATTGGAGAGAGTAAGCTGCCCCCAATAGCAATAAAGCAGCAGCAATTCCGATCCATTTATTTTTCATAAAGTGTTGATAATAAGGGGTGATTGTAATTAAGACTCAAAAAAGGAAAAAAGAACCTTTAATCCAAACTTTTGGGTTGCAATTCTTAGGGTCTAAAAATAGGCAACTATAATGCCAACGAACTGAATTAAGGGTTTATTTGATTGGAATTAAATAAGAGCAAATACTAATTGGATGATTTACAGCTATTTTTTTTTCAGATAAGCATCTTTGAAAATGAATTTTTAAAAATAAACCTACCAAATCCTTACGAAAATTGTAATCAAAGCTGTGTTGTCAAAGTCAATTCTTTATCTTTGACCTCCTAAAAAAACAACAAAAAAATGCTGAGAACGCATACCTGTGGCGAATTACGCTTAGACCATGTAAATCAAGAAGTGACGCTTGCCGGCTGGGTACAGCGGGTAAGAAATAAAGGAGGATTGATCTGGGTTGATCTCCGTGATCGTTACGGCTTGACGCAATTGATTTTTGAGGAGGACTCTACTGAAAAAGTGGTGATCGAAAAAGCTGCTTCCTTGGGTCGTGAGTTTGTTGTTCAGGCTACTGGAAAGGTAATTGAAAGAACTGCTAAGAATGAAAAAATTCCTACAGGCTCTATTGAAATAAAAGTTTTCAAGTTAGAAGTCTTAAACGCTGCAAAAGTCCCTCCTTTTATAATAGAGGATGAAACAGATGGTGGTGATGAGCTTCGAATGAAATACCGCTATTTGGATCTAAGAAGAAATGTGGTCCGGGAGAAACTGCAGCTACGTCATCGAATGATGCAGGAGACTCGGAAGTATATGGATGCGCAAGACTTCATCGAGGTGGAAACACCGGTATTGATTAAATCTACACCTGAGGGAGCGCGAGATTTTGTCGTGCCTTCCCGTGTTAATCCAGGAGAATTCTATGCATTGCCGCAATCTCCACAGACTTTCAAGCAATTGCTGATGGTTTCAGGGTTTGACCGATATTTTCAGATTGTCAAATGCTTTCGTGATGAAGATTTAAGAGCTGACCGACAGCCTGAGTTTACTCAGATTGATTGTGAAATGGCTTTTGTAAATCAAGAGGATATTCTTTCCACGTTTGAAGGTTTGACAAAACATCTTTTCCGGGAGGTGAAAAAAGTGGAACTCGAGGAGGTGAAGCGAATGACTTATGCAGATGCCATGAAGTTTTATGGTAACGATAAGCCCGATCTTCGATTTGATATGAAGTTCGTTGAGCTAAATGAGTTAGTAAAAGGAAAAGGATTTCCAATTTTCGATGATGCCGAGTTAGTCGTTGGTATTTGTGCTAAAGGAGCCGGAGAGTACACTAGAAAGCAACTTGATGCTTTAACTGATTGGGTCAAAAGACCTCAGATTGGTGCCAAGGGATTGGTTTACGCGAAATATAATGCAGATGGGACCATCAAATCAACGGTAGATAAATTTTATTCTGCTGAAGATTTAAAAGGTTGGGCAGATGCCTTTGGAGCAGAAATTGGAGATTTAATGCTTCTATTAAGTGGAGATGCTAATTCAGTCCGAAAGCAACTTTCAGAATTGCGTCTTAAAATGGGTGAGGAACTTGGATTACGGGATCGAACTATTTTTAAACCACTTTGGGTCGTTGATTTTCCATTGTTGGAGTGGGATGAAGAGACAAAGCGATTCCATGCCATGCACCACCCATTCACCTCTCCAAAACGCGAAGACATACCACTACTAGAGACTGATCCAGGAGCTGTTCGTGCCAATGCGTATGATTTGGTTATTAATGGGGTGGAAATAGGAGGTGGATCGATAAGAATTCATGATCGAGGAACGCAACAATTGATGTTTTCACATTTAGGATTTACTCCAGAAGAGGCACAAAAGCAATTTGGATTCCTGATGGAAGCTTTCGAATACGGAGCACCGCCACACGGAGGAATTGCTTTTGGATTTGATCGTCTTTGTGCGATTTTTGGAGGTTCAGATTCAATTCGAGACTACATCGCTTTCCCAAAAAATAATTCGGGGCGGGATGTGATGATCGACTCGCCAAGTACGATTGCAGATGACCAGCTAGAGGAACTTTCGATAAGAGTAAATCTTAAAAAGTAATAGAAGAGGCTTCGGCCTCTTTTTTATTGTGGTTGAATTAAATGTGCCCGAATTCCCATAACTATAAGTAGTTGTGCAATGGCATAGGTCCCCATTACGAGCACATCAGCTTCTGGAAAGGAGACATAAAACCTATTAATTGCAATAAGTCCATCTGAAATAAAAAACAGAGAGGCCCCGATAAATACCTGCCAAAAAGAAGCGGAGTTACTTTTGCCAAATCGCTCTCTTGCCGTGGTGACCATACTTACGATTGCGATCGTGTACACTATTACAGGTATTTTGTATCCACCAAGATTAGGATTGATCAGATAGTACAAGTACGCAGCGATGATATAGATTGGCAGGTTTATAAAAAAAGCTTTTACAAAATTATAATTGAAGAGCGACTCTGGTGCTTTTTGGGCGACTTTGAATCCAATGATGTAACAAACTTGAGCAATCAAAAAAGCTGCTAATCCGAATAAAAAAAACTCTTCCCAAAGCAGAAGTATATCTCCAATCCATGAAAAGACTAATGCAGAGAGAATTGTTTTTGCGAGGAGCGTGGAAAAAACGGATCTACTAATTTGATAAAAATAAATACCTAAAGGTAAAATAACCAATGGTTTAGAAAAAAATCTTAACTCATTGTTATGCTCCAAAATAAAGGCGATGTCCGTGAGAATGGCTATCAAAAACACATAAAGCCATATGATTCCTTTTCTAGTCAATGGATGATTATTTTGAGTTTAAAATTAATTCAAAATTTTGGAAACGTAAAATGATTAATAACCAAATTCTATTTTGATTTTTCGTCAATTAACAATTTGATAATATTTAATAAAATCTACAGAATAATATTGGGAGAAAATTAAAAATAAGTCCGTTTATCGAAATTTTTAACCTCTCAAATTACTTTTTTGTGGAATATTTCATGATTGCAATGTTAAGTTAATGTTAAGAAAAGTTAATTTTGTATGCGAAAACTTAACTTAAACTACCCAACCAATAATAATGGTGGTTTTACCTTTGTGTCGAATTACATTCAAACCAACTTACATAAATCAACAAATTATGAGGCAAAATTTACTTAAGAGTTTTCTTGTCGTTGTTCTTTTGGCCTTTGGGCTTGGAGAACTGGATGCACAAGTTACAACCAGCTCAATCCAAGGGCAAGTTTTGGATGCACAAGGTGAGGTTTTACCAGGAGCAAATATCGTTGCTACTCACGAGCCTTCTGGAACAAGATACGGTGCGGTGTCTAACCTTGACGGTAGATTCAACATTGCAAATATGCGAATTGGGGGACCTTACACAATTGTAGTGAGCTTTATCGGCTATCAGTCAAGCAACTATACAGGTGTAGTTTTAAACCTTGGAACACCATATTTGCTTAATGCAACTTTAAAAGACGAGAGCACAGAACTTACTGAAGTAATTGTTTCTGGACAAAAATCTTTTGAATTTGACGGAAATAGAACAGGTACTTCTACAAATGTATCTACTAAGCAGCTTACTGAGTTGCCTCAGATAAACCGATCTGTGACTGAGTTCACAAGACTTACGCCTCAAGCAAACGGTACTTCCTTTGCTGGTAGAGATTCAAGATACAACAACCTACAAGTTGATGGTGCAAACTTCAACAATGGATTTGGACTTAGCGGTAATCCACTTCCAGGTGGAAATGCTCAGCCAATCTCCCTTGATGCTATTGAGCAAATCTCTGTAAATATTGCCCCATTTGATGTAACTCAGAGTGGTTTTACAGGAGCAGGTATCAACGCTGTAACTAGAAGCGGTAACAACACATTAACCGGTTCGGCATATTATTTCACCAAAAACCAAGATTTACAAGGTAAAAAGATCGGGGATAATGAACTTGAGTCTGTTGAAGCTGCTACTAAAAACTTTGGTTTCAGATTAGGTGGTCCAATCATCAAAAATAAATTGTTCTTTTTCGTAAATGCTGAAAGAGAAGAAGAAACTGGTGCAAATGCCTCTGGTACTAACCTTTGGAGACCATCTGAGAATGGTGTGGCAGACGCTGAAAACAACATCAGTAGAGTAAGAAGAAGTGAAATGGATGCTGTTGGTAATCACCTGAGAAATCAGTGGGGATATGAGCCAGGTAGATATGAGGGTTATGCAAATGAAGCGTCTCAGTACAACACTAAGTTTTTGGCAAGAATAGATTGGAATATCAATGACAAAAACAAATTAGCAGTTCGATACAATCAAGTAATCGGTATTTCTAACCAGCTTACAAATGGTTCTTCTGGACCAAGACCAAGAACTCCAAGTGATGCAAACCGTGTTTCTCAAAACTCAATGGTATTCGAGAATGCTGGATATGGTTTTGAAAACTCAGTAAGATCTCTTACTGCTGAACTTAACTCATCTATCAGCTCAAAAGTGTCTAACCAGTTCTTATTTACATATTCCAAGATTCAGGATAGAAGAACCACTCCAAGCAGCCAGCTTTTCCCATTTGTTGATATTTGGGATGGTGGAAGAGGCGATGGAGATAGAAACTACATCTCATTCGGAACTGAGTTATTCTCTTTCAACAACGATGTGATTAATGATAACTTCTCTTTCATCAATAACTTAACTTATGTAGAAGGTAAGCATACTATCACTGGTGGTGTAGCTTATGAAGTTCAAAAATTTGGTAACAGCTTTACCAGAATGGGAACTTCTTATTACAGATATGCTTCTGTAGAAGATTTCTTGACTACAGGAACTCCAAATGAAGTTGCTCCAATCATGTTTGGTTTGACTTATCCGTATGAAGGTCAAGAGACATATTCTAGAGTAAACTTTGGTTTAGCCTCTATTTATGCACAGGATAAGATTAGTGTAAATCAAAAGCTTTCAGTGACTGTAGGTCTTCGATTTGAGCTTCCAATCTACCTGAACGATCTGACAGCCAATCCTTCAATCAACAATTTGGATTTGTTGAATCCTGAGGGAGACGTGGTTAATTATGATTCTGGTAACTGGCCAAATTCAAGACTGATGGTTTCTCCTAGATTAGGATTTAACTATGATGTGAAAGGTGATAGAAGCTTTATCATAAGAGGTGGTACAGGTATATTCACTGGACGTGTTCCTTTTGTTTGGTTGACAAACATGCCTACAGGAGCTGGTGTATTGCAAAATACTGTTGAACCAGGTAGCTACAGTGAAGTGGCAGGATGGATAGGAAACGTAAATTTCCAACCAGAGCGCTATTACTATGTGGAGAATCCTCCAGCTGGTGCTGAAAACGTCTTTATTTCAAATCCTTTGGGTGGTGCGCCAAGTTCCTTTGCGCTAGTAGACAGAGAGTTTAGAATGCCAAGTGTTTGGAGAACAAGTCTTGGAGCTGATTACCAACTTGGTGATTCTCCTTTCTTGTTGACTTCTGACTTCCTTTATACTAGAGATGTAAATGCAGTGTACCAGTTTGGTGCCAACAGAGCTGTATCTGCAAATAGAATGAACTATGCTGGAGATACAAGAGAGGTTGTTCTTCCTGGAACATCTGTAGCTTACAATCCTGCGCTTGGTGCGAATAATGCTACTATCCTAACTAACACAGATCTGAAAGGATATGCATTCAGTGCGACTGTGGGTGTGGTAGTTCCTGATTACAACGGTCTCTCTGGTAGCTTGTATTATACTTACTCAGAGGCAAAAGAAATCAGTGCAAACTCTGGTTCATCTGCTAACTCAGCATGGGGAGCAAGTCCAAATATCAACAGTCCAAATGACGAGAGATTAAATATTTCAAACTTTGCTTTACCGCATAGAATCGTAGCAAATCTTGCATACAGAATTGAGTATGGAAAACACTTCGCTACAACTGTAGGTGTTTACTACAATGGATCACATCAGGGTAGATTCTCTTATGTATATGGTAATGATTTCAACGGTGATGGAATCGCTGCTGATTTGTTATACTTACCTGCAAATTCATCTGAATTGAATTTTGTCAATATCGTACAGAGTGGTAACGTAGTATATACTGCAGCTGAGCAGCGTGCAGCTTTTGACAAATACATTGCAGACAATGATCTTGAAGAATTCCGTGGAGGCTATGTGCCAAGAAATGAGTTCTTGTCTCCATGGTTGAATAGATTCGATGTAAGAATCCTACAGGATATTTTTACCAACATTGGTAGTAGAAGAAATACGCTTCAAGCAAGTTTAGACATTGTCAACTTTGGCAATTTGTTGAATAGCGATTGGGGTATTCAAGAGAACCTAAATGGAGCTCAAAATCTCTTATCAAGATCTGGTGGAGTATCGGCTGCACCTAACGTGATCATGAATAGAGTTTCTGGAAACCTTCCAACTAATCCATTCCAAAATGCAAGTGGCTTCGGTACTACTTGGAGCATGCAGTTTGGTGTGAGATATATTTTCTAAATAGGAAAAGAGCACTCTTTTATCCAAATTTTACAAAAAGCACCCCAAACCTGGGGTGCTTTTTTTGTTTTTTTAATCCTAATTCAATTACTTCAAGATTCAAATTTTGAAATATGAAATTTTTTTTGATTTTAATGCTTGTTGCTGTTACAGGTACTGTTCAAGGCCAAACTGATACTCTTGTACTTAGTAATCATGATGTCATAGTTGGAGAGATTAAGAATATGGATAAAGGTGTCCTAATAATTGAGACTGATTATTCCGATTCTGATTTCAAAGTTTCTTGGACTGGAGTAAAGAAGATAATTTCAAAGACCAAATTTCTGATTACACTTTCTTCTGGAAAAAGGTATAACGGAAGCATCAATAGTATTGACTCGCTGCATGCGATTATAGATACTTATGATCCACAAGAGTTGCTGAATATTTCCCTGAAAAAGAAAAAAGAGGACCAAAATCTAGAAAAACCATTGGGGGGTAAAGTTCAGGTTGATCTACAAGAAGTTGTTTATTTGAATGCACTTGATGATGGTTTTTGGAGCAGATTGTCTGCCAATATTGATCTGGGATGGAGTGTTACAAAAGCAAATAACTTGAAGCAATTCAGTGTAAGAAGTGGATTAGGATACTTAGCGGACCGTTGGAAATTAGGATCCTCTTTCAATTCACTACGATCAAATCAAGATGGAGTCGAGCCAGTAAAACGGACCGATGCAGATATTACATTTAATTTTTTCTTGCCAAAAGATTGGTTTCTCCTCTACAATATCACTTTCCTATCAAATACTGAGCAGCTGATTCGATTGCGAACAGGTAACAAAGTCGGTGTTGGTAAATACGTTATTCATACTAATAAGACCTATTTTGGATTTCAGGCAGGTGTTAACTTTAACAATGAAACTTATTTTGATGATTCGCCTAACAGAAGATCAGGGGAAGCATTTATCGGTTCAGAATTGAACTTATATGATATTGGAGATTTGAATTTACTTACCCAAGTAGTAGCCTATCCAAGTTTTACTGAAAAAGGGCGTTTTAGAACAGACTTTAAGTTTGATTTAAAATATGATTTTCCAAAAGACATTTACATCAAGCTTGGCACATCTCTAAACTATGATAATCAGCCAATTGAAGGGGCTGGAAAACTGGATTATATCTTCCAGACTACTGTTGGATGGAGTTTGTAACCAAAATTTGAATTAGCCTAATTTATCATCAATATGTGATTAACTTTTATCTGTCAAATCAGATTTTGATTATAGATTATCTTCCTATTTCATCATTTTTAGCTTTAGTTTAGATCAGTTACCTGGTCATTTAATCTTACTATGTTATGCCAAAATAGATCTTTGTAAATTCGCGCTTATGACTTTTAGAAAAGCATCCTTTTCAGGATGCTTTTTCTATTTTGCAGGAAATTCAAAATTCACATATGTGTATGAAAATTAATCAATTTGAAAAGAGATTTTATTTGATCCTATTGATCGGTATGGGTACGTTAATTTTAGCAAATGCCCAAACGGATTCTTTAATCTTAAAAAACAAGAATATAATTATCGGAGAGATTAAAAGTATGGACAAAGGCGTCCTTATCATAGAAACTGACTATTCGGATGTTGACTTTAATATTTCTTGGAACGGCATTGAACAGGTATTTTCCAAAACTAAATACCTTATTACTCTTTCAAATGGGAAAAGATACAATGGCATAATCCGAAGTATTGATGAAAATACCGTCGAAATTGATACCTACGATCCTGAGAGTCTTTTAAATATAAGAAAGGTTAAAAATTCAAAAACTGAGGATATTGGAGGTGGTAAAATAAATGTCCAAATAATGGAAATAGTGTATTTAAATGCACTGGATGAAGGGTTTTGGAGCAGGCTTTCAGCTAATATTGATTTAGGATGGAGTGTGACTAAAGCTAATAATTTAAGGCAGTTTAATGTTCGTAGTGGTTTGGGATATTTAGCAGACCGATGGAAAATCACCTCGTCTTATAATAATATTAATTCTAGGCAGGATGACACGGAAGACGTGAACAATTTAAATGCAAACATTACCTATAATTATTTTTTATCCAATGACTGGTACCTTATGTACAATATTTCATTCCTTTCAAATACGGAACAGTTGATCAAGTTAAGAACGAATAATCAAGTAGGGTTTGGTAAATATCTTATCCACAATAATAAAACATACCTTGGATTACAGGCTGGGATAAACCTTAATAATGAAAAGGATTTTGGTGATAATCCTGCTAAACAATCTGGTGAATTTTTTATCGGCTATGAATTAAATATGTATGATATTGGTGATTTTAGTATCTATAGCCAATTGATGGCTTATCCAAGTTTTACTGAATCTAAAAGATTTAGAACAGACTCTAGTATTGATTTGAAATATGAGTTCTTTTCGGATTTTTATGTGAAACTCGGGACCTCTGTTAACTATGATAATAGGCCTGTAGTGGGTGGTACTAAACTGACTTATGTTATTCAAACCACGATAGGTTGGAGTTTGTAACTGAAATATTTTGAGTTTCATTTCGGTTGCCCCTTGTAAATTTATTCTTTCAAAAGGCAATGCTTCTAGAAATTAATTTTGTTGAAATTAAAGCACTTGATTTTTCAAGTGTATTCATTAGATGAAACTGTTTTTCAAAAAAAGATACAGAATGATCAGATGAGGCTTTAGTTTTTCTTAAAAATTTGTTGCAGACTTTTTTTCAAAGATTAATTTGTGCTGAATTTCGATAACATGCCAACCGAAGGAGAAATAGATCTCTATTATGTCTTGTAAAGTCCTCTTGGATGGAAGTTTTAGGTTTTTTAAAGATTTTCCAAATAAAGCATCCTCATTTTTTTCCTTTGATGTTTTGGATTTGCCTCCAGTACTTTTTATGAAAAAGATGCTGTAAATACTCGTAATTTTACTTTTCAGAACCATTTACAATCGGCTTGAGTTTACCTTCCATGTTGTATTACAAGAAATTTGACCATCAAACGAGTAAAGAATGGGTAGTTTTTATCCATGGCGCAGGAGGTTCTTCTGCAGTATGGTACAAGCAGTTGAAGGATTTCAAAAAGCAATTTAATCTTTTACTCATTGATTTGAGAGGTCATGGCAAATCGGTCGACATTCCAAAAGCAATCTACAACGAGGAATATACCTTTACTGCTGTCACTGAAGACATCATTGAAGTGCTCGATGAATTACAAATTCCGCCAGCACATTTCATGGGAGTCTCTCTTGGAACAATTTTGGTCAGGCAATTGGCAGAATTAGAAAAACATAGGGTAAAATCGCTTGTATTAGCAGGTGCAGTTACGAGATTGACAACCCAATCGAGAATCTTGGTTTTTCTGGGGAATGCCTTCAAGCGAATTATACCTTTTATGTGGCTTTATAAACTTTTCGCCTTCGTCATAATGCCAAGAAAGCAGCATGCAGAATCCCGGAATCTCTTTATCCAAGAAGCACAGAAGCTTTGCCAAAAAGAGTTTATTCGATGGTTCAAACTTACCAAAGATATAAATCCATTATTGAGATATTTCAAAGAGTCGGACCTTGGGATCCCAACATTGTATGTGATGGGTGATCAAGATGTAATGTTTCTGGAGCCGGTAAGGCATATTATCAAATCTCACAAAAATTCAATATTAACCATTCTTGAAAAATGTGGGCATGTGGTGAACGTCGAACGTCCTGACGAATTCAATCATTTATCGCTTGCATTTATTCAAAATCACAGTAATTAAGCTCCAACTATTCTAAATGAATAAGCAAACCAAAACCCTATTAATCGTTGCAGTAATCGCCATTATCGCGGTCATTTACATTTATCCAAGATGGAATAGTGGCTCTGATTCAGGCCCGGTTGCTCCTTCCGGCCCTCCGGCAGGAGCTACAGAATTACCAGTTTCGGTAATTACGTTAAAAAAAGAAACGTTAAAGAATCAACTGAACGTGACTGGTACTATTCTACCTAATGAATCAGTATCGCTAAGACCTGAAGTTTCCGGCTTGGTCACTAAGATCACCTTTAAGGAAGGTCAATATGTTTCCAAAGGCACGCCCTTACTTTACTTGAATGACAATGACCTTCAGGCACAATATCAAAAATTAGAGTACACACAAAAACTTTTTGAAAGTCAAGAAAATCGTCAGAAGCAGTTGCTGGCTCGGGAAGCGATTAGTCAGGAAGAATATGACATTGTCTTGAATCAATACAATACAACGCTTTCAGATCTGAAATTAGTAGAAGCTCAAATCCAAAAGACTATTGTCAGAGCTCCATTTAATGGGGTATTGGGTCTGCGCCAAGTCAGTGAAGGTAGTGTGATTGGTTCCAATGATATTATAGCCACCGTGGTAAGCATGGATCCAATTAAAATTGAATTTTCTATTCCAGAGCGATATGCAAACATGGTAGAAGTTGGAGCTCCGGTTTACTTCTCAAGTGAAGCAACGACGGATGAGGCAGAAGGGAAAGTTTATGCTTTCGAACCACAAATCGATGCAGCTACCCGGACCTTGAAACTAAGAGCTCAAAGCTCTAATAAAGGAGGGAAATTCCTTCCGGGAATGTTTGTGAAGATTCGATTTGTATTAGGAGAAATAGACGACGCATTAATGGTGCCTGCTGAATCGGTAATTCCGGAGCTTCAAGGCTATAAAGTCTTTGTGGTAGGTAAGGACCAAAAGGCTGAGGAACGAAGTGTAGAAATAGGAACCCGTACCGAAAGTCAAGTTCAAATCACTAAGGGTCTGGAAGAAGGAGATATGGTACTTACATCAGGTGTGCTTCAGGCTCGGCCTGGGTCTCCTTTGAAAATCACAAATACAAACTAATATGGCAAGTCTTTCTAGTTTGAGTATCAATAGGCCAGTGTTGGCCATCGTGATGTCGATAACGATCGTCCTTTTTGGAGTCATCGGTATCAGTTTACTCGGGATACGAGAATATCCAAGCGTGGATCCACCGGTAATTTCTGTCAGGACTGCTTATACAGGTGCCAATGCAGATGTTATCGAAGCCCAGATCACTGAGCCACTCGAAGAGGCCATTAATGGTATTCAAGGAATCAAATCCATGAGCTCTACCAGTAATGATGGAACTAGTAATATTACCGTAGAATTTGATGTCGGAGCTGATCTTGAGGCTGCAGCAAATGATGTCCGGGATAAAGTTGCAGGAGCTCAGCGAAATTTGCCACCTGATGCTGAGCCTCCCGTGGTTTCCAAGGCTGATGCTGACTCAAATCCGATCATATATTTGAGTGTCCAAAGTGAAGTAAGAAGTTTGCTCGACGTTTCATATTTAGCAGACAATATTTTCAAAGAGCGACTTCAGACTATTCCTGGAGTAAGTAGAGTACAGATTTGGGGGGATAAGGAATATGCAATTCGACTCCGAATGGATCCGCTCAAAATGGCATCCTATGGAGTGACTCCTCTGGATGTACTCCAAAAGGTACAAAGTGAAAACGTAGAATTACCCTCAGGTAGAATAGAGGGGGCAACAATAGAATTGTCTGTTAGGACAAAAAGTCGTCTGAGTTCACCCATGGAGTTCAATGACTTAATTATCAAGGAGGATCAAAATAATATTGTTCGCTTCCAGGATATAGGTAAAGCAGAACTTACCGCTTTGAATGAGCGAACAGTTTTGAAAAGTGACAACGTTCCGATGGTGGTGGTAGTTCTAGTACCGTTGCCCGGATCAAATAGTATTGAGATTGCAGATGAATTCTATAAGAGAGTCGAAAGTATCAAAAAAGATCTTCCATCGGATGTATCTATTGAAGTAACTTATGACTCAACAAAGTACATTCGGAATTCCATTGCAGAAGTACAGGAGACTATAGTTATTGCCTTCTTTTTGGTTGTTGCTATCATCTTCTTATTTCTTAGGGATTGGAGAACTACATTCATTCCAGTTTTGACGATTCCTATTTCATTAATAGGAGTCTTTTTCATCATGTATTTGATGGATTTTTCAATCAATGTCTTGACACTTTTGGGGATCGTTCTCTCGATAGGTTTGGTAGTTGATGATGCGATTGTTGTTTTAGAGAATATTTATACTCGAATAGAGAAGGGAGAAAATCCACAGGAAGCAGCTGAAAAAGGTTCTGAAGAAATCTTCTTTGCTGTAATCGCTACTACAGTGGCTTTGGCCGCTGTATTTCTTCCAGTGATTTTCCTGACGGGGACTACAGGAAGACTCTTTAAAGAGTTTGGAATTGTAGTGGCTGGAGCCGTAATAATTTCCTCTTTCGTTGCATTGACTATGACTCCAATGCTAAGCTCGAAATTGCTCAAACGAAGAGAAAAGCATAATGCATTTTACAATTTTACTGAACCGGGATTTGTATGGATCAACAATCAATATGATAAAGCCTTAAGTGGATTTATGAAGGTTCGATGGGTTGCATTTATATTGATAGGAGTGATGGGGTTTGGGATCTATTGGTTGTTTAATAACATACAAACAGAACTTGCTCCGACCGAAGATCGAGGAGAAATACGAATTAATATGTCAGGCCCAGAGGGTGCAACTTTCGGCTATATGGATCCAGTAATCGATCAATTGACCCGTGATTTCATGGCGGAAATCCCAGAGGAAGAACGAATCAGAATGATCAGTGTGACTTCACCAGGTTTTGGTACTGCAAGTACTAATTCTGGGTTTATCCGTATGATTCTGACAGACGCAGATAAGCGAGAAAGATCCCAACAACAGATCTATGATCAGGTCAACCAAAAGCTGAGAACCATTACCTCTGTTAGGGCTTTTGCTTCTCAGGCACAGTCTATCGGAGATCGGCGAGGTGGCCTTCCAGTGCAATATGTCATACAGGCACCAACCTTGGATAAATTGAAAGCGGTTATACCTACCTTTTTGGAAGAGACCAGTAAAAGTCCTGCCTTTATCTTCTCTGATATCAATTTGAAATTCACGAAGCCTGAATTGGAGATTGAAATCGATCGTGAAAAAGCAAGAAATGTTGGTGTTTCTGTACAAGAAATAGCTCGAACTCTCCAACTTTCATATTCAGGACAGCGCTTTGCCTATTTCATTAGGGAAGGAAAGCAATATCAGGTAGTAGGCGAAATGCAAATTCAAGATCGAAATGAGCCTGTTAATCTTCGAATGCTCTACGTGAGAGCAGATAATGGGGAACTTATTCAATTGGATAACCTTGTACGTGTAGTGGAAAAAAGTACTCCGCCGCAATTGTACAGATATAATAGATTCGTAAGCGCAACAGTTTCCGCCAATCTTGCCGAAGGGTATACCATTGGAAATGGATTAGATGAAATGGATAGAATTGCTGCTAAAGTGCTTGATGATTCATTTTCTACGGATGTTGCAGGACCATCAAAGGAATTCCGGGAAAGCTCCAATAGCTTGCTGTTTGCTTTCATTTTTGCATTGATTTTGATTTATTTAGTTCTTTCTGCTCAGTTTGAGAGCTTTAGAGATCCTTTGACGATCATGTTTACCGTGCCACTGGCGCTCTTTGGTGCCTTGTTCACGCTATGGTTTTTCGGCTATACTTTGAATATCTTCAGCCAGATTGGAATTATCATGTTGATTGGATTGGTGACAAAAAATGGAATTCTAATAGTAGAATTTGCAAACCAGCGGAAAGCACAAGGAATGGATGTTAATGAAGCAATCTTTGGTGCTGCGGTTGCCAGATTCCGACCGATTCTAATGACTAGTTTATCCACTATTCTTGGTATTCTTCCAATTGCTTTGGCACTTGGAGCTGGAGCGGAAAGCCGAGTGCCAATGGGAGCGACGGTAATCGGAGGATTGGCATTAGCCACTATCTTGACTTTATTTATTATCCCAGCTATTTACACATACTTGACTTCAAAAGAAGCTAGACTAGCACGAATTTAATGAAGAGAATTACCCTATTGCTCTTATTGAGCAGCATTTCTACCTGTTTATTTGCCCAAAGCGAAGAATCTCTTGATTTGGAAAAGGCAATTCAAATGGGCCTGGAGAATAATTTGCAGGTGAAAATTGCAGTAGAAACTATTACGCTTCGTGAAGGAGATGAAAAAATTGGTACTGGAGATTTGTTTTTACCGCGAGTCGATGCTACTTATCTGAGAAACTTCAGTAAGGAGGACGTTACTCAAAAATTTGTAAACGATCCTGAGCCTAGACAGATAGACAATGCGAAATCGAGAAATGAAAATTTCACCGTAGCTGCGATTTATGGCTTTAGGCCAGAGAGCTTTATTGTCATGAAGCGTCTGGGTCAACTTACAGAGATCTCGGAGCTGGAGACCAAAGTTGTGGTAGAGAATACCGTTGCCGGAATCTCTTCAGCTTATTACCGACTGGTTTTGGAGCTACAACGCTATGAAGTTCTGAAAAATACTTTGGAACTCAGCCAATCCAGATTGGATATCGCCAAAGCCCAGTACGAGTTGGGTGGTGCGGGAAAGCGAGATTTCTTGACTGCAGAGGTAGATTACAATTCAGATTTAACTTTGCTTTTGACTCAAGAGCAGATTATCCAAAATGCTCGGGTGAATCTTAATGAATTGATGGCATTAGACCCGAATATCAAATTCACTGTGAAAGACACGATTTTGATTGGTGATCCGTTGCTGCTTCTTGATTTGGAGGAAAATGCGTTTACTGAAAATAAAAATCTATTGATTGCCCAGCGAGCTGAGAATGTAGCATTTCTTCAAATGAAGGAACTTCGTGCTTCTAGATTACCAATCTTAAATCTAAATGGGAATTACGTTAATAACACTTCCAATTCTGATGCAGGATTTTTGATTCAGAATCAGCGTCAAGGATTCAATGGTGGAGGTAATATCACTGTTAATCTATTCAGTGGCTTGACACTGAATAGACGAATCCAAAATGCAAAGGTCCAACAGAAGATCCAGTCTTATGCGACTGACCAATTTGAAGTACAACTCAAATCGGATATTCATCGGTCTTATAATACCTACCTGACGAACAAAAACCTTCTCGAGGTAGAAAAGAAGAACTATCAAACTGCAAAAGAAAGTACAGAAATCGCCTTGGAGAGATTCCGTTTGGGAATTTCTTCTTACCTCGAATTCAGAGATGCGCAAGTTAATTTGCTTACTGCTCAGAACCGTTTGATTACTTCGATTTTCAATATTAAGGAACAAGAAATTGAGCTAAGGAGACTTTCTGGGAAGATTTTCTTCCAGAATAGTTTTACTCCTTTTGACATTCCCACTGAGAATTAAAAAGACTGAGCAGCTGAAAATATGGCTGCTCATTTTTTTATTTGCTTTTTTTAACAATTCCCTACTTTTTCTTTTGGCATAGCATTTGCCAAATGGGCTTCGGAACATCCTGGGTTTCAATGACCCAACTTAATGAAAAGAGCCTCGATTCTATTTACTTTAGTTTTTGTACTTCTTTTTTTTGGGGTGCAATGTACTTTCCTCGAGAAGAATTTCGGAGTCAAATTGACTAAAGACACCTATATCCTTGATCTCCCTGGAATTCAAAAAAGAGGTTTTATTCGCGCAGCGGTGGATAATAATACCACTGGTTATTATATCTATCGTGGTAGAAGAATGGGCTACGAGTACGAATTGCTAAGAGATCTTGCCAAGCGATTGGATGTACAATTAAGACTGGTGTTGGTTTCGGATATTGATGCTGCCTTCGATTTTTTAGAAAATGGAAAGGTTGATTTGATTGCGATGAATCTGGAAGAGAATCCTCAGCGAGCCATTGGGAATTCCTTTTCTATTCCCCTTGGGAATATGAAAACTCTTCTGGTTGGCCGTGAAAAGGAAGGAAAAATCAAATCGTGGGAGCAGTTAGCAAATGATACCATCTTTGTAAGAGAAGGTACTGTTTACGAATCCAAACTAAATGAAATTAAAGATTCCCTTAATCTCGGATTCATAGTAAAAGCCTCTAAAAATCAAGAGGAAGTCCTGATCGATCAAGTAGTAAACGGTCAAATCAAATGGACTGTAGCCGATCAAAACATTGCCATGGCAAATGCTACCTATTATGAAGGCTTGGATGTCTCTTGGAAAATAAGTGATGAGGGAAAAGTTGCTTGGGTAGTTCGTGAAAACTCGCCTATTCTTTTAGAAAAATTGAATGAATGGATGCTGGATAAGCAAAAGAGATTTATTCCAGATCTATATTCGAAATACTTTAGAAATTCTAAAAACTCTTATTTCCGTAATACAAGCCCCTTTTCTTCTCTTGCTGGAAACCAAATATCAGAATATGATGAAATCATTAAAGAAGGAGCAGAGCAACTGGGTTGGGATTGGCGATTGCTAGCATCCCTTGTATATAAAGAATCACGGTTTGATACCACAGCTACATCCTATGCAGGCGCTCAAGGCCTGCTTCAACTAATGCCGGTAACATTGGAACGATTTGGAGTTACTAATCCAAATGATCCGCAACAGTCACTGCTTGGCGGAGTCAGATACCTCCGTTATTTGGATAAATTTTGGATTGAACGAGTACCTGATATGAATGAGCGCTTGAAATTTATCCTCGCTTCTTACAACATTGGTCATGGTCATGTCGAAGATGCCTGGAGACTTACTTTGAAATATGGGAAAAGTACTCAAAGCTGGACTGAAGTATCTAAATTCTTAGAATTGAAAAGTGATCCTGAGTATTACAAAGACCCAGTCGTGAAAAGCGGTTTTGCAAAAGGACACCTCGCCGTCAACTACGTCAAAGATGTCCTAAGCATTTTCCAATCTTACAAATCTCTTGTGGAGCCTTAAGCTCCCTCGTGAAGCTCGAACATTGCCTCGATTTCTACTGGGATATTATCAGGCAATGAACCCATTCCTACTGCAGACCGTACACCTATTCCATTTTCCTCGCCCCAAACTTGGGCAAATAATTCGCTGGCGCCATTGATGATATAGGGATGCTTTTCAAAAGTGGATATACAATTTACCATTCCGAGCACTTTGATAACTTTTTTGACTCGATTCAGAGAACCTAGATTAGCTTTGATAGTCGCCAGCATAGCCAATCCAACTTGTCTTGCTGCAAGTTTTCCATGTTCTTGATCCATGTCTTCACCGATTCTGCCGATGATCAATGTGCCATCTGGCTGGACAGTTCCGTGACCGGAAAGGTAGAGGTATTTGCCATCTACAAGGCAAGGCTTGTACACTCCTAAGGGCTTTGGAGCAGGCGGTAAGGTCAATCCAGTTTTGGTGAAGTTACTTTCGGGGGTTTCCATTGTGATCGAGTTAAGTGTTGAATTTATACGAAAAGGTCAAGAATTAACACTCCAGCAAGTCCTATAACTGCTACAAGCGTTTCCATAAGAGACCAAGATTTGATGGTGTCTTTGATACTTACATTGAAGAACTCCTTATACATCCAGAATCCGGCATCGTTGAAATGAGAAAACATCAAACTCCCAGCGCCTATTGACAGCACAAGGAGATTAGGATCTACATTCATGGTAGTCACTAGTGGAGCAATAATTCCGGCGGTCGTCAATCCTGCTACAGTAGCAGATCCTACACAAACGCGAATGATCGCTGTGATAATCCAAGCAAGGATCAGCGGATGAATATCCCAAGTCTGCAAGCTTTCTGCGATGACCTGACTAACTCCTGTATCTGTAAATATTTGTTTCAAAGCTCCTGCACCTGCTACAATCAGCAATATCATAGCAATATCTTTGGTAGCTATAGTGTAAATATCCATGAGCTGAGGCATGCTGAATTTGCGTCGTAAACCCAAGGTATACGTCGCTACCAAAACCGAAATCAACATCACAATACCTGGATTGGAGATGAAGCCTATCAGCTTGGCAAATGGACTTTCTTCGGGTGTATTCAAGCTGAGTGCCGTCGTGCCGACTAGGAGAAAAACCGGCAGCAAAGCAGTAAAAAAGCTATTTTCTTTTCCTGGTAGTTGTTCCTCAGGCTTGGTTTCTGCCTGAAAAGTCTTTAATGGTTTTGCCTCAATATTCTTTAGTGTTCTTGCGAAAATGGGTCCGGCGATGATGATGGTAGGGATTGCAATTATGAATCCGTAAAAAAGGGTCAGGCCCATATTGGCTTCAAACTGGGCGACAAGAGCAGCTGGCGATGGATGTGGTGGCAAAAATCCATGCGTTACAGATAATGCTGCCAAAAGAGGAATACCTACATAGACCGCAGAGATTTTATACTGATAGGCCACAGTAAAGGCTAAGGGCACCAATAGGACAAATCCCACATTATAGAAAAGTGGAATGCCTACGATCAATCCGGTCAGGGACATCGCCCAAGTGATGTATTTCTCTCCAAAGATTTTCATCAGGGTCCCCGCAATCTGCTGTGCCGCCCCGGATTCAGCCACCAATTTACCGAGCATCGCTCCCATGACGATCACGATGACCAAGTCTCCGAGGAGATTTCCCATACCTTTCTGGACGGATCCAGCGATCTGATCTGCAGGAAGCCCCAATAAAAAACCTGCGCTGATAGATGCAATCAAAAAAGCCAGAAAGGGATTGAGCTTGGCCCATACGATCAAGAGTACCAGGATCGCAATACTTA
The DNA here is from genome assembly GCF_001936475.1 of Algoriphagus marinus. Lineage (GTDB taxonomy): Bacteria > Bacteroidota > Bacteroidia > Cytophagales > Cyclobacteriaceae > Algoriphagus > Algoriphagus marinus. Next base: position 521,461 of record NZ_MSPQ01000001.1, read on the forward strand.
GCAGTACTAGAAGAAAGGTCATTGGCTGGGGTTATTTGGACTCTTAAGATAGAAAAAAGGATAGAAAGCAGTTATCAGAGAATCAATTTCTTTGCAATTCACTTATTGCCTGACCCACCGAATTGACTTCTGGCCGTGAATACTCTTTAAGCGGATCAAATAGATTCCGGGATTAAGAGATTCCAAGAAGTTTGAGCATTCTGATTCTGACCAGTTCAGAGATTTAAGAAGCTGACCTTGTATATCGAATACTTCCATTTGAGTATTTTCTGAAAAAAGTTCGGAATTCACTATTATCCGGATTCTACCGTTTCGGTATGGATTTGGGAAAATTTGAAAATGACTTTCTTCAAAATTGATAGGACTGGAAGCAATGACATTGCTCCAGGAATAATTTCCTGAAAAGTCGATTTGCTTGATTCTGTAATAGGCAATTTGATTGGGATAACTATCGAAATCATCAAAAGAATAGACTACAGGTTCATTGGAATCTCCCTTGCTAGCTATTTTTCCCAGCATCTTCCACTCCTTTTGAGGGTTTGTAGATCGATAAATTTCAAATTCTTTATTTCCTTCTTCTGATGCTAATTTCCAACTTAATTCGACCTTCGAAAAACTTCTTTTTGCCTCAACAGTCAGCCAAGTGACTGGTAAAACGCTTAGTGTCCTGAAGCTTCCTACTGTAAAATTAACCCCTTCCAATTGTGAAAAAGTCAAGTCCCTTCTTGCCCATAGTAGCGTAGGATCTAAACCGGGTAGATGGTTGCCAGGCGCAGCATATCCTGTGCCTACTATTCGAAGGTCATCAACTTGATCCACAATAAGGTTGTCGGCAGAGATTCGGAGTTCGACTGGATTGGAATTAGAAGTCAACCCATAAAAATTGAAATAGCTAAATAAGCGGTAAAGAATCGGAGTACCATCATTGTCATCAAACCCCGAATTATATTCAGCACCATCATATTCTGTGAATGAAATCCGGAGATCTTCTCCGCTAGTATTTCCCAATAACTGTACACTTCGAGTTCCTTTTTGGTAGCGATCTGCAAAAGGGAATGTTGCATTCGTTTCATTTAGTGTGGCAGGAAGAGAAAAATAGTGAATCTCCCCCAGTCTCTCCCAGGATCCGGAAGCATAATTAATCCCTCCTATTGAAGAGCTGTTTACAAAAAGGCTGTTTTCATTGAAATTCAAAATGCCATCAATCATGGAGAGTGTTTGGGTAATCGTAAGGTTTTGATTCAAATTGACTCGCCCTCCCGTTTTATTTACCGTTAAGTTTCGCGTCGTTAGGGCAAATCCTTCGATAGTTTGGGTTAAGTTACCGATAAAATGGAGGTCCGTTGGGCTGGCTAAAATTGCCCCAAGACCTGACTGAGTAATATTTCCTTGAACGAAAAAAGGACTCGGAATGGAAAGATTTTGATTCCCCTGAAGTTCCAAATCAGTGACTTGATTTGGTATACTGGCATCCGTGTATGAGCTGCTAAGAAAAGTCTTTGGAGCAGACCCTCCCCTAAAAATTACTGATCCATCCAATTGAAAAGTTGCAGCTTCCATGCGTGGATTTTGCCCTTCTAAAATCAATCGTCCACCGCTTTGTAAGTCAAATAGGCCGGCACTGACGGTAGCAGATCTAAACAGGATTCCCAAATTACATTGTGAGAGGAAAGTCGCTCCGCTTTCGACGGTAAGTGTTCCAAATGGGCCTGCTCCATAAACCGTTGTTTCATTATTAAAAGAAAGGGATGCGCATAGAGCAGGAATGATCGTGCTGTCTAATTTTTGAATTACTGTCCCAGACCTTACTGTAAATTGAACTGCTTTGAATGGTTCCTCTATTACTAATTCTTGTCCTATACCAGGATCGAATATCACACTGTATCTACTATTAATGGTGAATCCACTCCAGTGATTCTTTCTAATTATCGTTCTCGAGTTCCCTTTAAAAATCAATCTGCTTCCAATGGAATTCCCTATCCAGTTTTGGCTGTTCCAAGTTCCTGAAGGTAAACCTGGAGCAGGACCGGAAAAAGCATTTAGTGATCCATAAATTTCAAGTTCTCTTGAATTTAAATTCAGTTTTTGGCCAGCTGATGTCTCCGAATTTATAAAAACTGATTTCGCTTGCTCATTGCCAGTGAGGGTAACCAAGTGTGTCTGATCAATGTAAATGTCATTCGTATTTGATGGTTTGGCTAGCGCGGGTACCCAGCTGGTTCCATCAAAAATATGCCAAATGGCTGGATTCGAATAAATACCTGAGCTAACTGTTTTATAAGCATTGATTTCTTGCGCGGTGGCACTAATCCTGAATAGGCAAATTCCTATAACTGCCGATAATATACTGTATATTCGGCATCGAAAAATAAAAAGGTGGGACAACGTTTTGACCCTTGTTTTCATCTAAAAGTAGTTTAAAAAGAGTTTTAAGTTAGTAAAAAATGAATCAACAAAAGAAAAACTTAATTATTTTTTTTATACTGACCTTCAGCTCCTTAGAGCAAGTGATAGGTCAGGCCTATCAAATCAGTTTATTGACTGCAGATCCGGGGGATGAGCTCTATTCTGCCTTTGGCCACTCCGCTATTCGGGTTCTGGATACAGAGAACCGGACAGACTATGTCTTCAACTATGGTACTTTTGATTTTGACACTCCTAACTTCTACGGCAAGTTCGCTGGCGGTAAACTAGACTACATGCTTTCGGTCAGCACCTTTGCGGCTTTTGTCGCTGAATATGACCGACAGGGAAGGGGGATCAAGGAGCAAATCCTGGATTTGAGCGCAGAACAGACTCAATTCATGATCGAGTTTTTACAGATTAATTACCAACCAGATCGGCGCTATTACCGCTATGACTTTTTCTATGACAACTGTGCCACACGGATCCGGGATGCCTTGGACTTGGTCTTGGGAGACAAGTTGGTCTGGAAGGATGAGGTGAAAGAATCCGATGAAAAGACTTTTCGAAATCTGATTGACGAGTATGTCTATACCTTGCCTTGGGCCGATTTGGGAATCGATTTGGCGCTTGGAGCTGTGATCGATGTAGATGCAAAGCCACTAGAAGAGCAATTTCTTCCTGATTACATGTTTGAATCTTTTGCACGAGCAGAAATCCAAGGAGATGGTCCTATCAGGCCTTTGGTGAAGGAGACTTTAGTCATCATGGAATTTCCGAAAGAAGAAAAATCAATGGGTGCTTTTAATCCCTATTGGATTTTTTGGTTAATCGCAATCATCTTCACAGCGATTACTTTCATAGGCTTTAAGAAGAAAAAACTATTTATTGGCTTTGATTTGGCCTTCTTTGGCCTTTTGGGATTTTTGGGTATTGTTATCGCTTTGCTTTGGTTTGCCACAGAACATAGTGCAACCAAGTGGAACTGGAATTTCCTTTGGGCATTTCCCGGTCATTTGGTTTTGATCAAAGGACTATGGTCCAAGACCCTTGCCCCTTGGGTAAGAAAGTACCTGCTTTTTGCATTGATTATGGCAGATGCTGCAGTGGTATTTTGGATCTTGGGCTGGCAATCCTTCCATCCTAGCCTGATGCCGATCTTATTGATTCTGATTCTTCGTACCAATTACCTCTATTATAATTTAGGCAAGTATCGGTTGACTACTTCTTAAATCTTACCCGAAAGCAAACTTTTGCATAGGGGAATGGTGTTGGGTATCTTCAAGCTATCCCATGGAATTTAAACTTACATCAGATTACAAGCCTACAGGCGATCAGCCCAAAGCGATCCAGAAATTGGTCGAGGGAGTAAATGATGGGGAACAAGCCCAGGTTTTGCTGGGAGTAACAGGGTCGGGGAAGACTTTCACCATCGCAAATGTGATCCAGCAAGTTCAGAAGCCAACTCTCATTCTAAGTCATAATAAAACCCTTGCTGCGCAGCTTTACGGTGAGTTCAAGCAATTCTTCCCGGAGAATGCAGTCGAATATTTTATTTCCTATTACGATTACTACCAGCCAGAGGCCTTTATCCCAAGTTCGGGTACTTATATAGAAAAAGACCTTTCGATCAATGAAGAGATCGAAAAGCTGCGACTCAGTGCTTCTTCAGCCTTACTTACTGGTCGCAGAGATGTGATTGTGGTTGCTTCGGTTTCCTGTATCTATGGTATTGGTAATCCGGAGGAGTTTGCCAAGAATGTAATCCGCTTACAGGAAGGTGACAGAATCCCCAGAAATCAGTTGCTTTTCAAACTGGTCGATATCCTATACAGTCGCACTCAGCAAGAGTTGACCCACGGGACTTTTCGAGTAAAGGGAGATACGGTAGATATTTTCGTAGCATATGCGGATTGGGGCTATCGGATTTTCTTTTGGGGGGATGAGATCGAAGCTATTCAGCGGTTTGACCCGGCAACGGGAAAAAAACTGAACGATGAGAAAATCATTTCCATTTTTCCTGCAAATCTCTTTGTAACTGGAAGGGATACGATTAATACTGCGATCAAAGAGATTCAGGATGATATGGTAGCTCAAGTGAACTTCTTTGAGAAGGAGGGGAAATTTTTGGAGGCCAAGCGTCTTCAGGAGCGGACTGAGTTTGACTTAGAGATGATCCGGGAGCTGGGCTATTGCTCGGGAGTAGAAAATTACTCGAGGTATTTTGATCGACGCGAGCCTGGGATGCGCCCTTTCTGTCTGATGGATTATTTTCCGGATGATTTTTTATTGGTCATAGACGAAAGCCATGTGACTATCCCTCAAGTACGGGCTATGTGGGGAGGAGACCGTTCTCGAAAAGTGAACCTTGTCGACTTCGGATTCCGACTTCCATCAGCTTTGGACAATCGACCGTTGAAATTTGATGAGTTTGAGACTTTGGCTAATCAGGTCGTTTACGTATCAGCTACTCCAGCCGATTATGAGTTGGCACTTACAGAAGGAGAAGTGGTAGAACAGATTATCAGACCTACAGGACTTCTAGATCCAACTATCGAGGTGCGTCCAAGTCAAAATCAAATTGATGATTTGTTAGAAGAAATCGATCAAACCATCAAAACAGATGCACGTGTGCTGGTGACTACACTTACCAAGCGGATGGCAGAGGAATTACAAAAATTCTTGGAACGCGCTGGCGTGAAATCCCGATACATTCACTCTGAAGTCAAGACACTGGATCGAGTAGAAATCCTTCGTGAATTGAGACTGGGGGTATTTGATGTATTAGTCGGGGTCAATTTATTACGTGAAGGATTGGATTTACCTGAGGTTTCTTTGGTGGCGATTTTGGATGCAGATAAGGAAGGTTTCCTTCGAAATGAGCGAAGTTTGGTGCAGACGATCGGTAGAGCCGCACGAAATTCTGAAGGGCGAGTGATCATGTATGCTGATAAAATCACTGCATCGATGCAATTGGCTATCGATGAAACAAAGCGAAGAAGAGCGCTTCAGATCGAATACAATACCGAGCATGGAATCACGCCTACCACAATTTTGAAATCCCGGGATAAAATTATGGGACAAACAAAAGTGGCTGATTCTAAGAAAAATGCGAAATTCTACGCCGAGCCGATGCCCGGTGAGGCGAATATGGCTGCAGATCCGGTGGTGCAGTATTTGAGTAAGGATAAGTTAGAAAAATTGATCCAACAGACTCAAAAACAAATGGAGAAAGCGGCGAAAGAGCTCAACTTCATGGAAGCTGCGAGGCTACGAGATGAGTGGCAAGCTCAAAAATCCCGATTGGAACAATTGAATCTAGGAGTAAACAAGTAATAGGTTTTCCTGTTCATAAACCACTAGACCATGACCTTACAGGAAATTAGGATTCTCGCTTCGAAAGGGGAGGGATTGAAGATTGAATTCAAGAAAAAAGCAGCGCATCCGGAAAAAATTGTTCGGGAAGTCATTGCTTTGGCTAATACTGTAGGTGGAAATTTATTAATTGGAGTAGATGATGACGGCACGGTAAGTGGCCAGCGATTTATCGAGGAGGAGATTTTCGTGATGGAAAAGGCTATTCAAGAGTTGATTTTTCCAACTTTAGAATACGAGGTGTCTTCCATAAAACTGTCTGAAAAAAAAGGAGTGGCAGTTTTTAAAATTCCTATGAGTAATCAAAGGCCGCATTATTTGAAAGAAAAAGAGCGAAAGCAAGCTTTTATTCGTGTTGCGGATCGTAGCATACAAGCAAGCAGAGAAGTTTGGGAGGTTTTACGCAGAGGGAAAAATCAAAGAGACACTGTTTTTACCTACAGCTGGAAAGAAGAGTTGCTTATGAAAGCCATGGAAGATACAGGCAAGATAACCTTGAAAGAGTATGCAAAGCTGGCTAAGCTCCCAAAATTCATTGCTTCAAAAACCCTTGTGCGCCTCGTATTGGCGAATGTGCTTCAGATTCACCCTCAAGAAGCGGATGATTTTTTTACCTTAAAAGAGACGGGAGTTTGATCCCGGTGCGTTCCGTAAAACCTACATTCCCCTGAAGGCCACCACTATGAATCACAAGAATTTTTGATCCTTTTGGAAAATAGTTTTGGCAGATTAAATGCCAGATTCCGAAAAGCATCTTTCCTGTATAGATTGGGTCTAGAATAATTCCAAAAGACTCGTAAAACCACCAAATAAATTCGACTAGTTGTTGATCGTATTTCGCGTATCCTCCAAAATGGAATTGAGAAAAAATCTCAAAAGATCCCAATCCACTAAGATCAAAGCCTTTTAGTAAATCATCAATTTCCTTTCGAATAAAGTCCCCTCTTAAAGCCGAAAACCCAAGCAGCTTTTGCGATGATTCTAAGGAAGTATAGATACCGGCGAATGTTCCTCCAGTTCCAATGGAAGTAGCAATGTGAGAGTATTTTTTATCATTGGGTTGAAGAATTTCAGCTGTTCCTTTGATCGCAAGTTCGTTAGTTCCACCCTCTGGGATAAGGTAAAACGCCCCAAATTTTTCAGAAAGGCTTTTGAGAAAAGAAGGTTCTTTTTTCAGTCTAAAGGTGGCTCGATCTACAAAATGAAGATCCATGCCAAGAGATTCTGCATGAGAAAGTGTAGCATTAAGAGGATCTATCCGTTCTCCTCTGATGATCCCAATAGCCGATAAATTTAGAGCTTTTGCACCTGCTGCTGTGGCATAAATATGATTTGAAAAAGCACCTCCAAAGGTCAAAACCTTTTCAAATCCATCCAAAACCGCTTTTTCCAGATTGTATTTCAGTTTAAAGAATTTATTTCCCGAAAGCTCGGGATGGACCAAGTCTAGACGTTTGATCGCCAATTCAATTCCTTTTTCATCCAAAAGTGGATGATCTAGCGGTTGATTAATGACTGGAAGAGATTGTAGCATGAAAGCCCTAAATGGAAAAGTTTCTTAAAGTTAATAATCTTATTTTTGCATCATGAGCATGCTACCCGACGACGAAATCGAAGAGGACGAATTAGAATTATATGAGCACTACCGTTTTCTTGTAGACAAGGGCCAATCGCCAATCCGGATTGATAAGTTTTTGACTGAGAAGGTTGCTTTGGCGACCAGAAATCGGGTGCAGCTGGCCATTGATGCAGGTTCTATCCAGGTAAATGGAAAAAACACCAAAGGGAGTTATAAGATCAAACCAGGGGATGATATCCGAGTTCTATTTGAAAAACCTAGAAGGGAAACGGAAGTTCTAGCTGAGGATATAGACTTAGATATTATTTTCGAAGATCAATACCTGATGGTAGTAAATAAGCCCGCCGGGATGGTTGTTCACCCTGCGCAGGGTAATTGGACTGGGACACTCGTGAATGGACTGGTTTACCATTTTCAAAATTTACCTGAAATGAAAGGCAATGTGGGAAGACCCGGACTAGTTCATCGAATTGATAAGGATACCTCTGGTTTGCTTGTAATAGCCAAATCGGAGGAAGCGATGACTCATTTGGCAGCACAATTTTTTCATCATACCATTGACCGAACTTATCTAGCTCTTGTTTGGGGTGAGCCGGAAGGTGAATCGGGAACCATTACTGGCAATGTGGGCAGAAGCGCTAAGGATCGTAAAGTGATGGATGTATTTGTAGATGGAAGTCAGGGAAAGCATGCTGTGACTCATTGGAAAGTAATTGAGCGACTAAGGTATGTTACGCTAGTTCAATGTAATTTGGAGACAGGGCGAACTCATCAGATTAGAGCGCACATGAAGTTCATAGGACACCCACTTTTCAATGATGCCATGTATGGTGGAGATAAAATCCGGAAAGGGACGCAGTTTGCGAAGTATAAAACTTTCATTCAAAACTGTTTTGACTTAATTCCAAGGCAAGCCCTTCATGCCAAATCATTGGGCTTTATCCATCCTGTCACTAAAGAGAAGCTTTATTTCGAAGCGCCACTTCCACCAGATTTTGGGGGCGTGTTAGATAAATGGAGATCCTATGTGATTTATGAATAAGTATTTTTCTTATGAAATGTGTAATAAAAGCTCATTAATATTGAATTAATGATATTTATTTAATCAAATTTCGATTGATTCAGCAAAAAATAAAAGTCTTATTGAAAATCTGTTAATCTCAACAGTAATAAAAGGAGTAAAATTACCGAATCGTTATTTTTCAATCGATTTCATTAAAAATACTGTAAATTTTTAGAATTATTATTGAAATATTTTTAATAAACCTGTGCTCCCTCTATATTTGAAGTATCAATAAGGCACAACAGAAGGTTGGCATTCCAAAATACATTGAAATTACACTACACTGTAGGGTGTTGAAACTGGCAGACAAGCCCTCCTGTCTCGGGGGTGAGGTTACTGGGATAAAGCGTTTACCGAGCTCGTAAATTTGCCTAACTACTTCGTGGAGGTTCGAATCCTTCTCCTACAGCAGGTTATTTTGGGTTTATTGTTAATTGACTAAGACCATGAAATTTTGTTTCATGGTTTTTTTATGCCCTTTTTATTCTTATAAGTTATTTCATAAAATAACTAAATCACAATAGAAGATTTTGAAAAAATGTCATTAGGGAATCCATAATTAATTCTAAAAATTTGAGTCAAAAATAAAAATAATGTAATAAAAAGAGCTTTTTTAAATTTAAACTGTAAAAAAATAAAATAATTATTGCCAAAATTTTAATAAACCAATGGTATTTCTAATTTTGGCCTATTGAAATTTAAATCGATTGCGAAAAATAATAAATCGATTCTAAACTTCACTTATGCAAAAGGCATAATACCAACTACTCTAATGTAGGATGTTGAAACTGGCAGACAAGCCCTCCTGTCTCGGGGGTGAAGATTTTAGCATAAAGCATAATTCAACCGAACTATTGCCTAACTACTTCGTGGAGGTTCGAATCCTTCTCCTACAGCTAAAAAGCAGCACATAGGTGCTGCTTTTTTCATTTAGTGTAAAGCTTATTCCTTATTTTAGTTGAAAATTACCTTTGATGGACCGAAAGGATAGAACTAAGAACTTCAAGCACCCGATTCGAAAGAAGATTGTTAGAATCTTAATGATTATTTTTTTATCAATACTTTTCCTAGAGTTTTTGGTTTACTTCGGCTCTAACCTTTTGCTTTCCAATTGGACAAGGCAAAAAATCAATGAATCCACTAAAGGTGTTTACGAGGTTGATTTTAACAGGGTAAATTTTTCACTCATTCGAAGAGGATTGTTTTTGGATGGCATTATCCTAAAACCTGTCAATTCCAGAATGGATAACCAAGATCAGGCACTTTTCGATCTCTATTTGGACCAACTCGCAATTAAGAGCCTTTGGTATAGTTTTTCATCAGGGGTGTTTTCTATTGGAAAGATCGAGCTTGATAATCCAAATCTTAGCTTGGATTTGCCTGATCGGCAGAATTTTGATGATCAATCCGAAATTGTGCCCCAAAAAGAATCACGGGTAAAAGCTTTAGAAGCAGAAATCAAAAAGAGTATTGATCGATTAAGTTTTGCAGGTGTATATATATACGAGATTGAAATTGTCCATGCAGATCTTTTCTTTTTAAACTTTCTAAGTGAGAATTCTCTCAAGGCAGAGAATACAAAATTGATTGTTAAGGATGTGAACTGGGTCACTCAGCAAGAGTGGAAAACGCCTTTCAATGCCAAAGGATTTGAATTTGATCTCGAAAATGTCAATTTCCCTCTACCTGATGGAGTTCATACGGTCTCAGCTACCAATGTTAAGGTCAGTTCCTTAGATAATCAGATTGATCTAAAAGGACTTCAACTTACCCCGGATCGAACAAAGGAAAGCAAGGCTTATTACGATGTTTCACTGAAAGACCTTAGGGTTGGTAATGTGGATTTGAATACCGCTTTTATGACTTCAAAGGTTTTGATAGACGAAATTGTATTGGCGAATCCGAATTTCAAGGTGGAACGCCGAATTACCTCCGAAAAGGATACCACTTCTTCCGGAAATTTGAATGATTTGATTGACGGGATATTGGAGTCAATTGAAATCAAAGAGCTTTCTGTAGTCCAAGGAAGTTTTTTGACCTCAGACTTTCAAGATTCACTTAAGAATCGGATTGAGATCAAGGATCTTGATTTCAATATGATCAAGTTTTATTTAGGCAATGATCTAGAAAGGCGAAAAAATCAATTTTTTTATGGTCAGGATGCTTCTATGAGGATCAAGGATGCAAGCCTATATCTCTCCGACGATATCCATGTGATCTATGGTGAAAGTGTCACCTTATCTTCCTTTAAGGATGAATTAATCATTGAAAATGTAAGAGTTGAACCTAGAGTAGAGTCTCTTGAGGCTTTGGATCCGGATAATATTATTCAAATCTCTCTTCCAAAGCTTGCGCTTAACAATGCCAACCTTAAGCAATTCTACAATCAAGGGAAATTGGAAATGGATGAACTGATCATTGATTCTCCAAAAGTTGAATTTAAAGAATTGAATCAGAAGGAAAAGAGACCTTTTAAGGATGGTAAAGCATCAGAACTTCTGAAGGGCTATATGGATGAGGTTTCTATAGCAAAACTTCAGCTAAATGATGGTGAAGTTCAATTTACCGATGAGGCTGGAGTTCGTAGCAACGATATCGGTTTTGAGCGATTCAGTTTACTCTTGGAAAAAGTACTGATCAGACCAAATCTGACCACTTCTATTCAAGATATTTTTCTGGCTGAGGAAATGGTCCTTAGTATGGATAAATACCGCCTCAAGCTTAGAGATAACTTACATGAATTTCTGGCAGGAGAGATTTTGATAGATTCAAAAAATTCTCGGGTGGTAATCAAGGATTTCTCATTGAAACCAGAAAATCCGGATGCTGTCCAGAATGCATTGGATGCTTATAATAAAACCGTGGTTATTGATGTGGAAATTCCGGAATTTAGAATTGAGGGGATAGATCTTCAGGCTGCTTTTTGGGATGAAAAGCTAATCGTGGGAGAGATTCTGATTCCTTCCCCCAAAGCGGAATTGAAAAGATATCGAAAGAAAATTGTCAGTTCAAATGCTTCAGAACAGCTGAATTCTGCCGACGAATTTGAAACGCTCCTGACTTCTTATTTTTCCTACATACAGATTGATTCGGTCAGTTTCAGTGACGGACAAATCAAGTATGAAAATTTTTCCGGCTCAAAAGATATTTCATTGTCCGAGGATAGTCTTTCTTTAAAACTGAAGGGGTTTTTGATTGAAAGGGGAGTCCCGGTTGAAGAAGGTAGAACTTTCTTTTCTGAGGAAATAGATTTAAGTCTTGCCAAGTACTCTTTTAATGTCGCCGGGGGTAATTATGAAGTCGATACCGACAACTTGAATTATAATTCAAAGTCCAAAACAATTTTCATTGATAACCTAAGGTTATTTCCTTCCAAGGAAATCGATAGTAAAATCGCATTTGAGGTGAAACTACCGGAGGTTGCTTTCAGAGGTGTAGACTTACAATCATTTCTGTTCGACAACACCTTGATATTGGATCGTCTGGCGGTTAATGGTAGTGAAATCGAGCTCGGAATTAACAGGGACTTTGAAGCAGGGGCAAAGACTTCAAAAAAGAAAAGCACTTCAAATAAGGCCTTACCAAAAGCTATTGATGAGATAAGAATCAAAAAAATAGATGCCCTCGATTCAAAACTGACTATCAATTATTTGACTGGAAAAAGTGATGTCCAATCGATCCAAACAAACTTTGACTTAGAGGTTAGCGGACTTCGATTGGATTCAACTACCTCTTCCAAAGAGAATTTTTCGAGACTTTTTGAGGAGATTGATTTAAAACTAGAAAACTTTTCCTTTGCGCTCCCTGATAGTATTCACAATCTGAAATTCACTTCCTTAGAGGTGAATAATAAGGAGGAAGAAACCGTATTTTCTGATTTTGAAATCTCACCAATCAATACGATAGGGAAGCAAGGAGTCCCTGTTTTTTCCGCTAAAATCAAGCAGTTGGGAGTGAAACATAACAACATATCTACCATTGAGTCCACCGGGATTTTTGATTTATCCAGAGTGAGGTTGACTGAGCCTGTGATAAATGTGTATCTCGATTCCGAGGAAAAGGAGACAAGTAATTCAGTTCAGAATTCCCGAAAAGAAAATGCTTTTGTTTCCTCCATAATTCTCCAAGATCTTCTAATTCAGCATGGAAGTGTTACCCTTCACAACAAAGAGACGGGGCCAATACCTAGGTTGGCATTTTCCAATTTAGATTTTGAAATCAATGATTTGAATCTCAACCTTATGGGTCAGGATATGGATCTGAGACCACAATTTCTACTAGAGAAGGATTTAAGCCTCTCACTGACCAATTACCGTTTGATGACCAAGGATAGTTTAAATAAAATTCGAATTGGTAAAATCAAGTTCTTTGAAAATGACCTTACACTGGAAAACGTATTTTTTGGGCCTGCGGTAGGGAGGTATGAGTATATGCGAACTCGAGGGTTTCAAACTGATGCGATAGAAGCATCAATAAAAAAAATCTCGTTAGTTGATCTTGATTTTGATACTTACTTCAGTTCAAAAAAGATTAAAGCGAAAAAATTGGAGTTGGAAGGATTGGACCTGGATGTATTTCGAGATAAGAGACTTCCCATACAGGAAGGTGTGGTCAAGCCGATGCCGCAAGAAATGATGCAAAATGCTCCGTTCGATATGGAATTGGACTCGGTGATTTTAAGAGAGGGTAGAATTGAATATCAAGAATTTGCTCTCAGAGGAATGGCGCCTGGTTTTATCCGATTTGAGGACTTAAATCTGAATATTTCTCCTTTTGTTCTTACGCAGCCAGGATCAGATTATCCTGAAAAGAAATCAGTAATACATGCGACCACGAATGTTATGGGCCAAGGTCATGTAAAACTGAAGTCAGTTTATTTCTTTGAACCATTGTCCCCTATGGAAGTGGAAATTTCTATGGGTGAATTTGACCTTACTCTGGCAAATAGCATGCTTACAAACGGAGCATTTATTAAAGTAGTAGATGGAAGAGTGACTGATGGCAAATGGGATTTCAAAATTAACGAGAATGAGGCTTGGGGTAAGATGAATTTTAGATATGAGGATTTGAAAATTCAATTTTTAGATTCTGTGAGTATGCTTCCAGGTACAGGTAAATTGGGATTAATGACTTTTTTAGCTAACACCATTACCAAAAAAAGTAATCCAAGAAAGTTCTTTAATAATCGGGTAATTTCAGATGTGTACTATGAGCGGGATAAATCGAAATTTATTTTCGGCGGATGGTGGAAAGCCACCTTTAGTGGTCTTAAAGGAAGTGTTGGATTAGGTCAGCCGAAGATTCCAAAAAGAAGAGAGGATAATGAAGAATAAGGTCTTAAAAAAAATAAGAAAGCTCAATTGAGAAGTCAGAGTGCGCTTGAAAATTAATTCGGATGGTAATCTGATTAGAGGAATTCGAATTACATAATTCGACTAGGGTTTGGATAGTGAGGTTTCTGAAAACAAAAAGCAGAAATTGGGAAATAAAGCTTCCAATTCCTGCTTTTTTATTCTCTTAAAAGTTTTAGCTGCTGGGAGTTATTTCCCCATATTAATTGAAGGATATAAACTCCTGGGGTTGATTGTTCCATATACCTGTTGACCACATCAGAAACGACTTCTACTTGATTGACAGTGAATGTTTCGGAAACACCTCTGATATCAGAGATTTGAATCAAGATTGGTTCATCGTTATATACTGCTCTGTTTAACAAATCAACAGTGATCGTACTTTTTTTAGAGCTTGGGTTAGGGTATACTATCCAGGAACCCTGACCTTTAATACCATCTACTTTGATCGACTTTGTTACACTGTAGCTAAATGAACCATCAAAATTTACTTGTTTTAATCTGTAATAGACTATTCCACCAGAAGCTGGAAGGTTCGTATCAGTATAACTATAATCCTTAGGCGATTCAGAATATCCTTGTCCTACTTCTTGCCCGATTTTAGTCCAAGCGGTTACTCCATCTACCGATCGCTCGATCTCAAAGTGGGAGTTTTCCCATTCTTTAGCTGTGGCCCAGGATAGTACATCACTTCTTTTTTCTGAGTTATATTTTACATCGAAGTAGAGATATTCAACTTCTAGGATGCGGAAGTTTTCATAAACAATATAGACAACGCCATCTCCACCCTTACCACCTTTGCCATATCCTGCACCACCGCCAGAACCAGTTTTATTTCTACCTGTACCTCCTGTAGCACTAGGACTTGATAAATTTCCATCCCCTCCAAGTTTTACTCCGTTAACAGACCCTCCAATCCCAACTTTTTCTGTTCCATTGAAATATTCGCCAATCCCACCTCCTCCGGCACCAAAGTATTTAATGGAGTCACCCATGATCAGTGATACCCCTTTTCCTCCATCGCCACCTTCACCTTGACCATTTCCTGCAGCCTTCCCATCTGGACGATCTGAAGCAACCCATGGAATCAACCCTCCTCCTCCTCCTCCAGCAATAGCATTCTGATTTGTATTATAATCACCATTTCCTCCTGGATTTCCATGATATAAAGTGACATTAGAACCTGAATAAGATATAGGGATTGAATTTCCTCCATTGCCGCCCTGCCCACTAGGGTTAGGTCTTGCCCCTCCACCTCCTCCGGAGGAACCATTTGCGCCAGAAATGGAGCTTTGAGAACCTCCCCCTCCTCCTCCTTGTACTAAAATATTAATCGAACTTCCATCGATATGGCCTGAAAATGATGAGGGATTACCATTCCCTCCAGATGTGTTTTGAGTTGAGGCACCAAGTCCACCCGTTCCCACAGTAATAGGAAATGTCGAACCTGCTGGTAATCCATAAGGATTAGAAGTAGAAAATAATTGTTTTATTAAAGCTCCAGATCCGCCACCACCAGAACCAAAGCCGCTGCCCCCTCCACCTCCGCCACTACCAACGTATACCGTAAAATCCGCTAATCCCTCTGGAGCGGTCCAAGTATAGTCACAGGTAAATTCGATTATTGTAGTTCCAGAAATTGCCCCGTCATCAATTACCTTAAAACAAGGATTCACAGGGGGAAGTGGATAGGTAATAATCACATAACCAGATGCTCCTGAACCTCCATCACGATTATCTATTGATCCACCACCACCTCCACCAAATGGTAAACCTGGCTTACCTCTGTTTGCAGCTGCATTTCCACTTACACCACCCGGTCCACCTGCTCCCCCGTCTACTCCGCCACCTTTACCTCCAGCAGCTCCAACTGATGTAGTTGTTGGATTATTGCCTGGATTACCATCGGTAGTTTGTCCTAGTCCGCCTAGGCCTCGAGTTCCTCCATTTGCTCCTTCTCCACCGTATGCATAAGCAAAACCTGTCGTAGGAAGATTTGGGGGACTTGAATCCCGCGTGGCCCAACTTGTCCCTCCGTTCGCCGCTGGAGTACTAGAGGAGGTTTGTCCAGCCCCACCTGTACCAACAAAAATTCCAATTGCTTCTCCGGGAACGACTGAGATAGTTTGTTCGGAATATCCTCCTCCTCCTCCTCCTGCGCCACTGGAACCTCTTCCACCACCACCACCACCGGCATAAACTTTAACAGTGATTTGAAAAATACCTGCTGGTACATAAAATGTTCCATTTGTGTCGAAAATTTTTGGTTGTATTCCAAAGAAAGTAACATTATTTGCAAATAAAGGAACTGGGCAGGTAGTCGGATCAGTTACTTTTCTGATTGAATTTATTGTCAGAGAAGTAAGGCTTTCATTGTTTATGCCTGGGCTGGAAAAGGTACCTATTCCATTGATAAAATTTACGGTGATATTAGTTGCAATAAGGGGATTAGCTAAGCCCCTTTGATAATTTACAACATAAGAACCATTGGTAAGTGAAGCAGGACTTACCGTCAATTTAATAGTAGCCGCACCTCCTAAATTTGAAGGAGAAACAGAGGAAATATCGGTGAGTGTGTACTCTGGCTGAACATCAATAATTCCTGTGGCAACGACAGTTCCACAACCTCCCGTTAAGGGAATACTATAAGTTTTCGGGCCAGGAGTTACTGTTGCAGCCACTGTCCCGCTGATGGTTATTGTTCCGTTTGTAGCGGATCCTGTCCAGACAGCAGAAAGTCCCGTCGGAAGTCCAATTGGTGCACCTATTCCTGTTGCACCTACAGTGCTGTGTGTAATGGTAGGAAATACTCCAGTATAACATGCACTTGGATTTGGATTCGATGGTGGGGTCACGGTGTTTTTTAGTACTGTAATCGTATTTGAAGTTGCAGGTGAAGTCGCTCCACAACCCTGAGCATCTTGGTAATTGACAGTAACTGATTTGCTACCTGGTGTGAGCCATTTTAAGATTAAACTTGAACTTCCATTTCCTCCAGATGTGATTAAATAATCGGTACCTAGTATCCCAGGAATAGTCCAAACGTAATTGGTTTCGCCAGCTTGGGTTGAATATGTCACATCACTATCTACACATGTTGGGCTAGATGGCTGTGCTATAAATGATACTATTGGGAGTGCATTTACCACAAATGCTCCTGAAATTCCACTGGTAACTGTGGTTCCACAAGAGCCAGAAGAAGAGACTTCTACATAATAGTATTTTGTTCCAACGACAGTGTTAAGTGGTAAATAACTGGAGGAGTTTGCCCCTGTAATTGGACTTCCACCAGAGTTCACATTGGTAGTATTACTATACCATTGGTAGGTGAATCCAGTTCTATTTGCCACAGAAATGGCACCAAAAGCTGTGGTGTTAATACATCTGGACTGACCAGCTGGTCTTAAGTTTGGAGAAATAATAGCAGCAGTTGCATTCACAGTAATTGTTCCAGTGGCATTGACAGTCCCACATCCACCGATTAAAGGAATTGAATAAGTAAATACTCCTGAATTAGCTGGAGTCCCCGAGATGGATATTGTATTGCTAGTAAAAGAAGTTGACATCCCTCCAGGATTGGAAGGGCTCCAAGCAATAGCCCCAATTGCGGTAGCGCCTGTAGTCGTATGTGTGATTGCAGAAGGTAAAGCAGTGCTTATACAAACAGTTGGTGAGCTAGAAGCTGCAGTAACCGTGTTGGTTGGGGTTACTATATAAGCTCCAGATACTGAACTTGTAACAGCTGAACAAGTTGGCGAGCTTACGACTACGTAGTAATAAGTGGTTTCTGAGGTCGAATTAGGAGGAGTATACGTGTTCGAAGTAGCTCCAGAAATTGAATTTGGTGTCGTATAATCCGGAGTATCATTGCTAAACCACTGATAAGTGTAACCAAATCCAGTTCCAACGGACATTTGGCTAAAAGCTAAACCGTTAATACAAGTTGTACCTCCTGGTGTGTTTTGGCTTTTAATGCTTGGGGTTTCATTGATAGTAAGAGTTCCTGTAGCATTGATTGTCCCACATCCACCTGTTAGTGGTATGGAGTAGGGGAAAGAACCAGAAACTGTTGGGGTTCCAGAAAAAGTGATTTGATTTCCAGCCCAAGCAGCTGTCACTCCAGTTGGCAAACCAGTAGGAGTTCCAATGCCTGTAGCTCCTGTGGTAGCTTGAGTTACGCCAGCCGGCAGGGCAGAATCTTGGCAGAATGTGCTGGAGGAAATTGTTCCGACTGTGTTGTTTGGTGTCACTGAAAAAGAACCATTAAATGATCCAGGTCCAGAACAAGAGCCGGAAGTAGTTCCTACTGTTGGATAGATAGGTGCCAAGGTATAAGAAAAAGTGCCTGCAATAGTGGAAGCGCCTGATATGATGATTCTTCCATCGACATTTGAGACACTGACTCCTGAAGGAGGGGCGGCAGAAGGACTTCCGTTTAGAACCCAATCCAGTGTATATCCTGTAGCGCCAATTAGGTCATATACTACTGGTCCGAAACCGGTTCCTAAGCAAACAGGGGTAGGGTTTGGATTACCAGAAACTAGTACATTTGAACAAGCCCAAGAAATAATAATTTGTCCGTTTCCTCCATTACCTCCACTAGCATTACTTCTGCCTTCACCACCACCGCCGCCTCCAAAATTTCCTCCTGGACTTCCATTGGCTCCTGGATTGCTCCCAATACCTCCTGAACCACCGCCTCCGCTGTTAACTCCATTTCCTGCACCTCCAGCACGAGGAGTTGCACCTGAGTCGTTATTTCCATTTTGGCCATTGCCTGAAATTCCGCCTGCACCACCTCCACCAGATCCTCCTGAATTATTACTGCCAGTTCCGTTTGGAGAACTTCCTCCAGAGGATCTAATATCACCAGAAATTGAAGCTACTCCGCCCGCACCTCCTGTCAGTCCAGAACCTTTTGAACCTCCATTGGCTATGAATAAGTTGCCAGTGTGGCCAAACGAAGATGTTCCTCCGTCAATTGCTGAACTCGAATTAGATTGACCAGAACCTCCAGAACCTACTTCAAAAGGAGCTGAGGTGAATCCGACGCCAAATGTATAGGAATTAACCCTTGTGAAAGCCCCTCCTCCACCGCCTCCAGCACCTTTGTTGTCTCCAGTAAATCCTCCACCGCCTCCAGCACCCCAAATAGAGACTTGAAGGGTAGTTTGGTAAGGTTTAGGGAAAGTGCCTGTACCTAATGCAGTGATTGTAATTGTTCGACTCTGCCCATACCCCTCCCAGCTGAAAAAAATCAGGAATGTAAAAAATAGGATAGGCCGAAAATTGATATCCATTTAAAATACGATATAATGCGTTTCATCATATTGAAAAAGCTTTTCAAAGTTAGTGTATTTTTATGAATAACAAGAATAATCTTTGATAATCAGGGGGGTAGGTATTTTTGTAGGAATCAATTTTTTTTTTTTGGAAGTGTTAAACCTTTCAGAGAGGGTTTAGTGATACATAGACCACTTTTAGGAATAAATTTATTTAGGTGAAAAAGATTTAAAATTTCAAAATGGATTAAATATCAAAATAAAGAAAACACTATTAGAGTAATTTCGATATAATTTATCTTTTTGTAGTATGCCCAAAAATGGCCGTGGCTTTTGAGAATGCCAAAAAGTTAACTTGCTGAATCAAGGATTCAGGATTTTCTTCTTTAAGAATGGATGGGCTTTTTAAAGAGACTTATGCTGTTTCAATTTCAAAAATAAGCTACCCTTGAGGGCTTACCTCATCAAAATCACCTTAAGGTATTCCTTCCAATCTCCCCAAGCGATCTCTATAGTATAAACACCAGCAGCTTTGTCTCTCAGTATGTCTGAAAGTTGAATGCTAAGTTTAACTGTAGATTCGCCTTCAATAATTTCAAAAACTCCAGTAGAAGAAATTACTCTGACGATGATTTTTTCATCATTATAGGCTCCCGCATCCAGCATTTCCAGATTGATCGGATCTCCTGTAGTTGGATTAGGGAAGACTCTCCAGCTAGTTGTGCCGGGTACTGCTTCTACTTTAATAGACTTAGTATCGCTGTAAGTTGATTCTCCATCAAAATTA
This sequence comes from Algoriphagus marinus, assembly GCF_001936475.1. GTDB lineage: Bacteria > Bacteroidota > Bacteroidia > Cytophagales > Cyclobacteriaceae > Algoriphagus > Algoriphagus marinus. The sequence continues at coordinate 541,301 of NZ_MSPQ01000001.1, forward strand.
ATTTGCTTCAATCGATAGAAAATATTTCCTCCAGCCAACGGTAGCTCCGAATCCCGGAAATCATATTCGATAGTTCCATCGGAATAGCCAGCACCCTTAACCTCTCCGATTTTCTCCCAAGTTTTCACATTATTTACCGATCGCTCAACCTCAAATCGATCATTTTCCCACTCTTTGGTAGTAGCCCAGGATAAGTCACCTGATCGCAACGGTGAATTATACAATGCTTTGAAATAGCTCAATTCAACAGGGAGGATACGGAAGTTTGGATATCTGATATAGACGACGCCTTGGAAGCCCGCACTACCGCCTGTTCTCCCTGCGCCTCCACCGGAACCATAGGTAGTGGCAGGAAGACCTATTCCAGTATTGTTGCCTCTGCCTCCAGCATAAAAAGTTGCACCTCCTGATCCCGCATATTGGCTTCCTCCCATTCCCGGTTCGTTAACAGTAGCACCTGCTGATGTGCCTCCACCCCCAGCACCATAATAAACATCCTCTCCGGAAATGCTTCGCATTTCTCCATTTCCACCCGATCCTGCACTCATCATGTTTGCATCACCTGACCCATCTAGCCCATCCGTGATAGCTCCCCCGCCACCAGCGCCCGATCCTCCGAAGCTTTGACCGAACGCAGTTCCTCCATTATTTCCTTCTCCGTCATCAGAAGCATCTGCAATTCCTCCTCCAGAGGTATCCGTTCCGAAAGCGGCTCCACCTCCACCTGATCCACCGTTGCTACCAGATCGAATGCTTTGATCAGAACTCGAGGTTCCACCACCTCCACCTCCAGCGGCGATTAGGTCAGTGAATGTATTACTACCAGCAAAGTCAAAGGCTGGACCAGAAAATGCAGAACCTTCTCCATTTTGTCCTTGAAGATTCCCGTTAGTTGCGCCTAAACCTTGTCCTCCTGGTGAAACATTGAATACAGCACCTTGTAAACCAGGAGATCCATTCATAGAAATACCCGTGTATTGCTGATAAACGACTGCTCCGCCTCCGCCTCCGCCAGCAGCGTCGCCAAAGCCTCCACCTCCGCCTCCACCAACAACTAAGACTTCAAATTCATCCAAACCATCCGGCGCAGTCCAGTTACAATCTCCAGTAAATCGAATGATAGTATATCCTTCTGAATCCGTGTATTGGTAAACGTCACCAGAACTCGAACATGGAGGAGGAGGGGTGCAATCATAGGTGATCACAATTCTACCATTCGGACCTGTAGTGCTCACAATTGCTTGTGCTAATCGATCAACAACAGGTTCTGTGTCAGGAACCTCCGTCACGAAAACATCGGTGCCATCAAAAACTAAGAAAATTTGGCCTCCAGGCTGAACTGTCATTATTTGTGATGCGGTAGCTCCACCTAATCCATCTCCAAAGACTTCAATCCTTACTTGAAAAATATCAGTTGGGACGGTAAAAGTGGCGTCTCCATCGGCAGCCAAATACTCTGTGCTACAATTGATTCCAAAAGGAATTGTATTGTTTGTGGGTACTGAGAATGGACATTGATCGGCAACTCCTTGGATGGAGTTTATAGTAAGGATTGTTGTTCCTTCATTTGAATAGGGGAGAGATTGGAAGGTAAATTGACCTGCTGTGGTGACTGTCACAGTAATCGTTTGATCTGCAACCGCATTAGTACCACTTGTGCTATAAATAATCTCATAATCTCCCGGAGTGAGCTCAGGACTGTATATCGTAAATGTAGAGACATAAGGAGGAGTGGAGCCTACTGCAGGATTGACCACCTCAATATTCGAAATCGGGTAGGATGGATCAGCTACAGTGATGGTTCCTGTTGCATTGACAGAACCGCAGCCTCCAGTCAGAGGAATACTATAATTGAAAACTCCGACCTCCATAGGAGTACCTGAGATAGTAATATTCCCAGTCGCAGAGTCAAATGCTGCACTTACCCCTAGCGGTAAACCATTCGCTCCTGCAACGCCTGCATTTGAAATTCCGGTTGCCCCAGTTGAGGTATGAATTATAGTAACCGGTTGAGGAACATCCAAACATAATGGAGGATCCGGATTTACAGGGGCTACCGTATTTTCTGGAATCACAGTTACCACTACTGTATTCGTAGGGATTGATATGCATGCTACTCCATTCAAGGTAGAAACTGTTATTCTTCTGAATTGGGTAGTTTCAGACAGCGCTGGTGAATCATAAGTGGCAGCAGTTGCCCCAGAAATCAGGGTCCAGCTAGGATTGGAGGAATTTGTAAACTCCCATTGGTAAGTGATGGTTCCATCTCCTGTACCACTTGACGAGCTGGTAAAAGCCACAGGATCATCTCCTGTACAAATGGTTTGATCTGATGCTATTAATCCGGCTACCGGCTCGGATTGTAAGGTGATAGTTACTGGATTAGTGGCAGGTCCCTCGCAACTATTCGCACCTACTGTGGAAATGGCATATCTTCTATATTGGGTTGTTTCTGCTAAAACAGAAGGAGCATAATCTGCACTGGAAGGATTTCCAGGAACATCTACCCAATTTGGAGAAGAGATGTCAGTATTCATTTCCCATCGATAGGAGATTACTGCGCCAGCATCTTGTGGAGTATAGACACTACCGGTTATTGCCGCAGGAGTATCGCCTTCGCAAATCGTTTGGTCACTTGCTATTGAACCTTGATCTGGGACATCTCTCACTGTGATCAAGCCTTCTACCCGTACTTGCTGACAGGAACCAGTAGTAAAGACCTCGTAGACATATTCTCCAGGTGTAGTTGGAGATCCACTGATTCTCAAATTTCTACCGTTCCAAGTTGCTGAGACCCCTGCTGGTAAACCGGTGACTATAGGACCTGCTAATCCTCCTCCAACAGCATATTCGATATCGATAATGGGTGAATCTTCGCAAACTACCTGACTATCATCTGTACCAACAGCAGAAGTAAGCCTAATAAATGGTGAAAGGGTACCAAAAGAGATATCATCTAATGCAAAGTCATTTCCTCCTAGAGCTGTATTTAAATTTACAATTTCAATAATTGCAGTTGTTGCAGTTCCTGAACTCCAGCTTGGATTAGATCTAAACTCTCTCCAGTTGTCTAATCCTACCTGAGCCTGACTAGTTGGCTCAGGAGCAGTTGATAAATCCAAAACAGTACCAACCAATTGACCATTGATTTTAAATTGTAGTCTAGCATTTGATGCTGGATTCAAATTCATTGCCCAGGCTGAAAAATAATATTCTGTAAAAGGCTCGACCGTCACTTCTTGCCTCCATATCACGGGTTGTCGGAGAGGGCTACCAACAAGCGCACCTCCATTCACCATCATAAAATTCCTCGGTCCAGTTGCATTATTGGTATGGTCTCTTCCGTAGAATGCGGTATGATAGCCTCGAGGATTTGTGGTTGTACTTCCGTTAGCATTTACGTTTACTGCATAATAACCTTCTGGCCATAAACCTGTCGCAGGATTACCATTTACATAATAAGCCTGATTTTGGGTGTATTCCGTGAAGAAACTTGGATTTGCAGGGTCAAAGTTTGTAAAAGATCCATCGACGATTAATTCTTCAGCTATACTAATTGAAGATGTGCTTATACAACCATCAGGAGAAGTAGCCGTCACTGAGTATGAACCGGCGATATCGACAAGCACAGAGGAGGTTGTTTCTCCAGTATTCCAAAGCCAAGTAGTACCTGTCACATTTGAACTTGCCACTAGTTGCACATTTCCATCCACGGCACAGTAATCCGCCTGTAAGGTAATTATAGGTGTAGGGTCTACAGTAATGGTGAAGGTTTCTGAAGGACCAGGACAACCATTTACAGTTGGGGTCACAGTAATTGTTGCAGTGATAGGCCCTGAGCTGGTATTTTCAGGAACAAATGCAGGAATATTTCCTGTGCCAGAAGCCGCCAAACCAATGGATGGATGACTGTTTGTCCAGTTATAAATTACTCCAGCCACGGCATTTCCGCTGAAGTTCACAGCCGTGGTAGATTGACCTGAACAACCAACATCCTGATTAGCGATTGGGTTTACTGTCGGCGTAGGTCGTACCAATACATTGACTTGGAAAGTATTTCCTACACATCCGTCTGGCGTAGTTGGCGTGACCGTATAGGTTACAGTCTGATCCACTAATGAAGTGTTGGTCAGGGCCTGAGAAATATTGGCTTGAGGGGTAGCAACATTCGATTCACCGGTTACATTTCCATTTGGGGAAACTGTCCAAGTGTAGGTTGTACCCGTAGGAACTGAACCGTTTGTTCCATTTTGGGGTGTCACACTAAATGTGGCTCCACTACAGATTATAGTTCCAGTGATGTTGGTTATCACAGGCGTCACATTGACATCCGTAGAATTGGTAACAGCAGACACTGCTGTACATCCTCCCGTATTGCTGTAATTCACCGAAACGTTTTTGGTGCCGCTAGTTAACCAGATAAGAGTAAGAGTGTGATTAGTAGCTCCAATACCTCCTGAAGTAATGGTATAATCAGTTCCTGCAGTTCCGGGTACTGTCCAGATATAGTTGGATTGCCCACTTTGTGTGGCATAAGTAACAGGAGCTCCTACACAGAGGTCAGCAGTAGGAGCATCTGTAAATGTAGGAACTGGGAGTGGATCAACGTCAATTGAATTGGAAACAGCTGTTGCCGCTGTACAATTATTTGAATTACTGTAATTTACAGAGACGTTTTTGGTGCCGTCTGTCAACCATGTCAAGGTTACTGAATTATCAAATGGCCCAACACCCCCAGCCGTGATCGTATAGTCAGTTCCGGCAGTACCTGGGATTGTCCAGATATAATTGTCTTGTCCGGTTTGGGTAGTGTAAGTTACCGAGGTGCCCACACAGACATCAGTTGATGGTCCTGTTGTGAATGTAGGTATTGGAAGGGCATTAATAATTGTGGAATTGACTACCGAAGCTACAGCGGAACAATTATTGGCGTTGGTATAATTTATAGAAACATTTTTTGTGCCTGCTGTCAACCAAGTCAGCGTTACAGAATTACTGGAAGTTCCAACTCCACCGCCTGTAATGGTGAAATCGGTTCCAGAAGTTCCAGGCAAAGTCCAGATATAATTGGATTGACCCGGCTGGGTGGTATAGGTGACAGAAGTGCCCACACAAACTTCAGAAGGAGGAGGAGCTATGAAGGTTGGCGTTGGAAGCGCATTTACAATTGTGGAATTTACTACAGCTGTTGGGGCAGAACAATTATTCGAGTTAGAGTAATTTACTGAGACGTTTTTCGTACCCGCTGTCAACCATCTCAGCGTAACTGTGTTGCTGGACGTTCCGATTCCTCCTGCAGTTATGTTGTAATCAGTACCCGGGGTACCTGGTATCGTCCAGGCATAGTTGGATTGACCCGGTTGGGTGGTATAAGTTATGGGAGTGCCGACGCAAACCTCAGAAACGGTAGGAGCTGTAAAAGTTGGTGTAGGTAGCGCATTTACTATTGTGGAATTAATTGTTGCAGCAGCAGCGGTACAATTGTTTCCATTCGTATAATTGACGGATACTGCTTTGGTACCACTTGTTAACCAGGTAAGTGTAACTGTATTGCTAGTATTTCCAATACCTCCTGAGGTAATGTTATAATCAGTACCCGCAATTCCAGGTACATTCCACACATAATTGGATTGACCCGATTGGGTAGAATAAGTCACGGAAGTTCCTATGCATACCTGTGCAGGTGGAGGAGCAATAAATGTTGGAACGGGCAGGGCGTTTACAATTGTAGAATTGACAGTTGCGGTTGCAGCAGCACAATTGTTTGAGTTATTGTAATTTATGGATACATTCTTAGTTCCGGCAGTTAGCCAAGTCAAGGTAACCGTATGATTAGTAGATCCAATTCCTCCGGAGGTAATGGTGTAATCCGTGTTCAGAATCCCCGGTATCGTCCATACATAATTGGATTGCCCTGATTCAGTAGTGTAGGATATGGAGGTTCCTACACAAACCTCACCTGCTGGAGTAGGAGTCAATGTTGGAACTGGCAATTCGTTTACCACAAAGCCTCCTGAAATACCAGAAGTTTGATCGGGCCCACATCCTCCAGAACTTGAGACTACAACGTAATAGTATACAGGAACGCCATCAGCGACATTTGAAGAAGGTGTAAATGTATCAGAGTTGGTCCCAACTGGGGTATCTGCGCCAGTATTAATTACTCCAGTGGTATTGCTATACCATTGATAAGACAAGGTTCCAGTTCCAGAAGCGCTAACAGAAATAGGATTAAATGGGCCCTGACCTTCACAAATTATAGCACCAGTAAGATCCTCCGAATCAATAGACGTTAATGGATTGACTATGAAAGCCCCAGAAACCGAAGAAGTAACAGTACCGCAACTAGGACTGGTGGCAGTAGCATAGTAATATCTCGGTAATCCATCTGCAACCCTTGCATCTGAAGGCGGGGTGAAAGTTGAGTTAGTTTCACCTGAAAGTAAAACGCCACCTGTATTATCAGGGCTTGTGTTTTGATACCATTGGTAGTCGGCCGGTATTCCACCATCACCAGTGGCAGCTATTTCAAGTTGAGAGAAAGTACCAGCTCCAAAACAGAATTCTTCATCAGGAGCCGTAGGGTCTAGATCTAGATTAATGGAAGTACCTGATGGAGAAACGATATATGCACCCGTAAGCTCAGAAGTTTCTGAGGCTCCACAAATACCTGATACCACCACATAATAGTAGGAAATACCCTCTGGAGAAGATGGTGGAGTAAAGGCCGCAGAAGTGGCACCACTTACCTGTGTTCCTGGGTCTGTGTTTATTGGAGAATTGTCTGGTTTACGATACCATTGGTAACTTAAACCAGATCCTGATGCAGTAATTGTAATAGGGTCAAAACCATCACCAAAGCATTCAGTATCACCGACCTGACCCGGATCAATCACAGGATCAATAGAAACAGGAGTGCTTATTTCAATTGTATTCGAAGCAGGGCTGGCTATTGAACATCCATTTGCATCAGTATAATTGACCGTCACCGTTTTCGTACCAGAAGTTAACCATTCAATGGTGACGGTATTGCTACTGATACCAATACCTCCTCCAGTGATATTGTAATCAGTACCAGCAGTACCTGGCAGATCCCAGTCATAATCAAATTGACCACCCTGTGTTGTATAGGTTACCACATCATTAAGACACACCGGATTAGATGGCTCCACAGTAAAGCTTGGAGCGGGAAGTGGATCCAAATTAATTGTATTGGAAGCTGGAGAAATACCCGTACAGCCATTGGCATCGGTATAATTTACAGTGACGGTTTTGGTGCCATCAGTCAACCACTGTATGGTGACAGTATTACTAGCTGCTCCAATACCACCTCCAGTAATGGTGTAATCAGTGCCTGCCGTTCCGGATACGGTCCAGACATAATTGGATTGACCTGACTCGGTGGTATAGGTCACTTCTTCCCCAATACAAACTGGATCGGATGGCTGAACAGTGAATGTTGGTACTGGAAGGGGATCAAGCGTTATCGTATTGGAAGCAGAAATTGCACTAGCACATCCATTTGCATTTGTATATTCAACACTTACAGTTTTATCTCCATCAGTCAACCATTCTATTGTGACGGTATTGCTACTTGTACCTATACTTCCAGCTGTGATGTTGTAATCAGTTCCTGAAATCCCCGTAACTGTCCAGACATAGTTTGATTGTCCCGACTCTGTAGTATATGTCACCTCATCTCCTATACAAACTGGATTTAAAGGCTCAGTTGTGAAAGTAGGGACAGGAAGGGGATCCAGATCAATGGTGCTAACTGCCGGTGATACTCCCTCACAATCATTGGAATTTTCATAATTTACGGTTACAATTTTTTGCCCGTCAGTTAGCCAAATTATGGTAATTGTATCATCGGTGCCGCCTGCGGTGATAGTATAATCAATTCCTTCATCACCCGAAATTGTCCAGTCATAATCTGAAATATCGGAGCCAGACTGGGTTGTATACGTGACTTCTTGGCCTATACAAACTGGACCTGAAGGTGCTGTAGTGAATGTTGGTACTGGCAATGAATTAATTTCAATTGTATTCGATGCAGCAGTATTACCGACACAACCGTTTGAGTTTTCATAATTGACTGTGACAGTTTTGGAACCTGTTGTCAACCACTCTATGGAAATTGAATTGGAATTAATTCCACCAGCAGTAATAGTATAATCTGTTCCCTGGATACCTGAAAGGTTCCAATTGTAGTTTGTCCGTCCTGACTGCGTAGTGTAGGTCAACACCTCGCCTAAACAATAATCATCGGCTGGCTCAATAATGAATGTTGGAGTTGGTAGAGGACTGACTGAAATAGGACTACTAATAAATGCAGCAGCTGAACATCCGCTGGAATTTGAATATTTCAGGAATACTTGTTTTGAACCTTGTGTTAACCAAACTAGCGTTAATGAATTACTTGTACTGGTTCCGCCAGAAATTTTAGTATAATCGATTCCTTCAATTCCGGAGATCTGCCAATTATAGTTGAATTGACCGGCTTGAGTTGAATAAATTACCTCTTCCCCGATACAGACCACACCAGAAGGTGCTACAGTGAAGCTTGGGATGGGAAGTGGGTTGATGGTTAGGCTACGAGTAGCGATATCCTGGGGACAGCTTCCCGAACCGGCTACAGTGTAGCTAATTGTAGTTGTCCCACTAGTAAGCGCTGTAACTACACCTGTTGTGGTGTTGATGGTGGCAACAGTAGGATTGCTCGAGGTCCAAGTTCCTCCCAGTGATGTGGAGGAAAAAGTAGTACGCTCTCCTACGCAAAGCTCATCAACACCACTCAAAGTTCCGGCATCCGCTAATGGAGTCACCGTGATGGATCGGGTTTCAAAATCATTTGCGCAGCCTCCTGATCCGGCTACCGTGTAGGTCAATATAGCTGAACCAGCAGATACTCCTGTTACAACTCCTGTGATTGGATTTACTGTGGCCACAGCTGGATTTCCTGAGGACCAGGTCCCACCTGAGACGGTGGAAGAAAATGTTCGGGTGCCTCCTTCACATACTTCTTGAGTTCCACTCAGAGTCCCTGCATCGGGTGGAGAAGTAACCGTAATGCTGATATTGGTTTGAGGAGCAGGACATCCTCCACTTGCTGGAAGGGTATAGAAAATATCTACCGTACCAGCAGCAACACCTTCAACCAAACCTGTACTGGAAACCGTGGCAATAGCTGGATTGGCCGAAGACCAAGTGCCAAAAGCGGTAGTAGATAAAAGCTGTGATTCCCCTCCAATACAGACATCCTGATTTCCACTAAGGGTTCCAGGGCTAATAGGCTGGTTGATGAAGACTGTTCTGGAGGAGGTGGCTACTGTACAGCCGGTTATAGTATAGCGAATAGTTGCAGCACCTGCACTTACTCCGGTAATCACACCTGTTGTAGGGTTGACGGTTGCGATAGTTTCATCAGCAGATGACCAAACCCCACCTGCCATCGTGGAAGTAAACGTTGTAGTACTTCCAATACAAATGGATTGAGGCCCATTTACAATACCTGCAGTCAGAGTATAAGAAATTTTGATTCTTCCAGCTCCCCCATTTCCTCCAAATACAGATGAACTTGAGCCATCCCATCTTGCACCACCACCACCACCTCCCGGAACTTGGCCCGCCTGACCACTGGTATTTTGTACATTGGTTCCAGCTCCCCCATTTCCTCCATCACTTCCAGCTGGAATTGTTCCAGGAGTTATTACACCGCCATTTGCACCATTAGAATTGGCATAGCCGGAGGATCCACCACCACCACTACTAGATCCTGATTGGTCACCACCCCTTCCACCAGAATAGGCTACATCATTCCCAGTACCAACCGTCCCCCCTGCTCCTCCACTACCTGAATTTCCAACTCCGGTTCCGCCCCTTGCAAGCAAACCTGCGCCAAAAGTAGTGTTCCCGCCATTAATTGTAGTATTATTTCCGCCAGGACCTACTACATAATTAAAAATATCACCGGGATTTACGCTTAGAATGGACCTAGAATAGCCGCCTCCGCCTCCGCCTCCGCCTTCATTTCCGCTTCTTATACCTCCTCTACCTCCTCCTCCCCAGCCTTCAACAATTATTTCGGTCACACCATTAGGAACTACCCAAGTGCCAGAAGGATTTGTTGCAAAATCTAAAGTCGCAACACATCCACAATCCTCGACCACAATAGTTCCTGTGGCAAAGGCTACTCCGCATGTTCCTAGTATTTCGATGCTGTAGTTGAAGGTTCCCAGCTCGGTAGCATTACCAGTAATGCTTATTTGCCCAGTAGAAGGATTGAATGTAGCACTTACTCCAGTAGGAAGACCATTGGCCCCATCCACTCCATCTCCGAAGATTCCGGTAGCACCCGTAGTACTATGCGTAAGATTAATGTCCCCTGTAAAAAAACAGAATGTATTGGAGGAACCAGGGCTTACGGTTTTGCCAGGATTAACCTGTATAGTTTTGGTAACAACTGCAGGACTGCAGGAACCTCCACTAGCAGTAAGTTGTAAGGTGATGAGGCCCAAAGCACTATCGTTTGCTCCTGCTGTGTAGGTAGCTGTAGCAGGATTATTGGCATTGGTCCAGGTACCTGTTCCATTTAAATTGGTCCAGACACCACTAGTTGCAGCACCTCCTATATTACCTCCCATAGGAGCTGAGGTATCTCCATCACAGATTTCAGGCAATGCTCCTCCAGCATTAGCTGTTGGACTGGTGGTGATTGTAAGCGTTTTAGTGGCTATAGCTACTCCACAGCTTCCCCCGATAGTGGTCAGGGTTAAAGTAATAGTTCCAGATTCCGAGGCTCCGGCAGTATAAGTTGCAGTTGCTGGATTGGTGGGATTAGTCCAAGTACCAGTTCCCCCGCTCCAGATTCCTCCCGCAACAGATCCACTAACTGATCCCCCCATTGCTGGGGTCGTTTGGCCCTGGCAAATTCCAGCTAAGGCTGGACCGGCATTGGCTTGGGGGAGAGCATTTACCAAAATTGTTTTTGAAACTGAGACTGTACCACAAGATCCTCCAGTCGTTGTCAAAGTAAGAGTTATTAAACCAGATTCTCCCGGTGCAGCCGTGTAGGTCGCATTAGCAGGACTATTGGCATTAGTCCAGGTACCAGATCCTCCACTCCAAGTTCCCGAAGTAGCTACACCGCCGATACTTCCTCCCATAGGGGCAGAAGTTTCTCCCTGGCATATCGCAGCCAATGCTCCACCGGCGTTTGCCGTTGCTCCGGGGTTTACAGTTATGGTTTTCGAGGCACTTACTGTCCCACAAGAGCCTCCTGAAGTAGTTAGGGTTAGGGTAGCTGTACCACTGTAGCCAACAGGTGGAGTCCATGTGGCATTTAAAAAAGTTGCGCTTGGGGAAAAGGTACCTCCGGCACTAGAAGACCAAACTCCTCCAGTAGCTCCACCGCCTACACTTCCTCCAAGAGCGGCAGAGGTTTCACCCTGACATATAGCTGCTAGTGGAGAACCTACGTTAACCGTTGGATTTGGATTTACCAGAATTGTTTTAGAGGCGGTTCTGATACAACTTCCTCCCGTAGTAGTCAGTGTTAAGGTAGCTGTTCCTGTATATCCTGCAGGCGGGGTCCAAGTAGCATTTAGGTTGGTTGCGCTTGGACTAAAGGTTCCCCCTGCATCAGAGGTCCAAGTTCCTCCTGTTGCCGAACCTCCAACACTTCCTCCTAGGGAAGCGGAAGTTCCTCCCTGACAAATTGTAGCCATAGCCGCTCCGGCATTTGCAGTTACTGTACAGGTAATTGGTTTGAGAGCTAGTAAAATACTTAAGCTTCTTTCGCTATCATCTAGATCTGCTTCACCTCTTCCTACATTCCCTGAATTTGTTTTTATGTTCCATGCCCCAGCTACAGCCAAATCTGCATCTGCATCTCTATCTCGATAAAAGAGCTCGTTTAAGGTTCCAGGGTTGTTGTTTTGTGTGCGCCAGTCATCTATGTCGACATTGTTGTTTCCAATGATGCTAAGCATTACTATTGCCGCATTCGGGGTTACAGTAGTGACGGTTTCAGTCCTTAAGTCATCATTATTTCTAGAGTTTAGGTCACCAGGAGCCACATCAAAAGGTGTTCCTCCAACTCCACCTGTAACATCCACTCCTGAAAAGGCAATAATAGATCCGACCATATCTTCAGCATCATCATCACCATTGAATGTGAAGTTTGCTGCCGCTACATCAGCTGCAGTTGCTACTTTGTATAAAACAGTTCCTTGCCAACGGTCAGAACCGCCTCCAACATTATCTCCATCAATAACCGTCCAGCCAGAAGAGGTGACATTTCCCATCCCGTCACGCTCATCGTTACTTTGACCAATAGTTGCAATCATCAAATCACCTACTTGCAAGCCAGTTGGCCTTGCAATGGTTAGTGAGTTAGTTCCGCTGGTGGCTGTTGTAGCAGTTCCTCTTTGCGCTATTTGCCCAAAACCTTCGGTTATCCCAGCACCAAAAAAAAGAAATAAAAGGGCAATCACCCAAAACTTAAAAAAGCCTTGGATTAACCTTAAACAAAAAGAAGAAGCGCTCTGCTTTTCCAATGAATTCTAATTATTAATTATATGTAAAAAAAAAATCTATTTTAATTCTAGCTATTCTATTTAGGCTTATTAATGACATCTACAAATCATTAAATAAACCAATAAAAATAGCTAATTATTCAACTTTTAGCAGTTCGAATATAGGCTAATAATTAAAACCTAAAAAATTTTTTCAAAAGGGTAATTAGGGATACAAAAAATTGATTTTCAATTAGCTAAAAAAGTAATTAGTAGAATATTTTGTTTACAAAAAAAAGTAATGAGTTTTAACTACCTCCTCAAAATCACCTTATGGTATTCCCGCTTAGCTCCCCAAGTAATCTCTAAGGTATAGACACCAGAGGGTTTTTGCTCAAAGTAGTTACTGACTTGTGTACCCATTTCACGCATTTCATCCACTTGAATAAATTCATATTGACCAGTAGGAGAAATCACTCGTAAGGTTACAGGCTCATCCCGATAGGCAGATGGGTCGAGTATTTCTATACTAAAAGGGTATCCCGTGGTAGGATTAGGAAAGACTCTCCAGTTTGTGACACCAAGTAGAGGTTCTACTTGGATCGCTCGGGTGTCACTATAGGTTGAGTCTCCATCAAAGTCTACTTGTTTTAGTCGATAGAAGATATTCCCTCCAGCAACAGGGAGTTTCAAATCTTGATAATCATATTCAATAGGACCATCTGAGTATCCAGTCCCTGATAGTTCTCCTATTTTTTCCCAAGAAGTAACATTGTTTATAGATCGCTCCACTTCAAAGCGATCATTTTCCCATTCTTTGGCCGTAGCCCAAGTCAAATCACCAGAACGCAAGAAAGAATTGTATTTAGTCTCGAAATAGAGATAATCTACAGGTAATATTCTACAGCCTCCATAATAAGCGGGAGAGGGTGCAACATTTATATTAGAGTCAGAACTTTCTAATGGAAATGTCCCAGTGCATATTTCAAAAACACTAGAATTTGTGACATCCAAATCACTTCGTGATCCTTTAGAGAAATTACCTTCTATCAAAACAACAGAAGTCCCGCTACTTGTCCAACTAGTACCATTATTATTGTCAAAATTTAGATTTCCCCTTAGAGTTGCTCGCGAATTCCCTGAGATTATGACGTCAGCACCTCCATCAATATTTGAATTTCCGACAATTACTATCTCAGAATCTCCTGAAAAATTTAATGTAGTTCCGCTATTATCTATCGTAAGTGTAGAATTCAAAGTCAAATTACCTGAATCACTTACAAATAAATCTGCTCCTCCTTCTGCTAACAAGGAACCAGAAATAGTCACTGTTGCATCATCTCTTAAATTAAGTGTACTACTGTTGCCGTCAAACAAAACATCTGAATCAAAAGTACCTACAGAATTGCCTGAGAACCTTATGCCATTAGCTAAGTTGTTAGTAGTCACTTCAACATCCCCTTCAACAAGCAATGTCGAGTTATCATCCATTGAGAAGGTAGATTGGTCGTCTAAAGATAATTCACCTTCTATTACAATTTGACTATTGTCATTACCTAATATTTTTGATTGGTCAACAAGCTCAATATTATCTGATATAGAAATTGATGCATCATTATTTAATGTTATTGTCGATTGATCTTCCATTTCTAAATCATCTCCGACTACTAAATCAGCATTATCATAAAAAATTAGCTGCGAACCTCCCAGCATTGTCATGTCACTTCCAATATTTAATTCCGAATCATCAAAAAATTCTAGCGTAAATGAATCATCTATTTCAAAATCACTTCCTATTAATAAACTAGAACCACCACTAAGCTGAATGTTGCCGCCATCAGAGAGAAGTAAATCTCTAGATTCCATAAAAGAATCATCTTCAAAAATTATTGAAGGTGTATTGCCATCAATAATTACATCTCTATTTGAAATAATTCCAGATGTACCTGAAAAGGTTACATTAGAGCCGCCGCGAATAATGAAATCCCTATTATTCCCAGTGGATTCGAAAATGGCATTAGTAGAAGCTGTAAAGTTTAATGAACCGTTTCCATCGATTGTTATACGATCGGATGAAAACTGAATATTACCACCAGCTTCAAACTGAGCAGCTTGGGTTATTTCTGTTATATCATCAACATTTATGTCTAAATCTCCTGAAATAGTTATGTTACTGTTTCCGCTAACTAAGAAATCATCTCCTACGTCTAGATTACCTGATCCACTTAATGTTAATGACTTATTATTGTAACCTGTTACTGATAAATCTCTATTTATTGTAAGAGTTCTATTCGCTGCTATTTGAATAGAGACCTGATTATTATTTCCAATATCTAAATCATTAAGGCCATTGACGTTGTGATTAATGATTATGTTGATTTGACAAGCGCGGTTATTTGTGGCAACGGGAGGAGTGTTGGGAATTGGACTTCCACAGCCTGCTGTATTTGTAATGGTCCACCTACCGGCATTATTCCAATTTCCGTTCGAGTTTGAAGTGTATGTTTGACTAAAACTTTTGCTTCCCAAGAATTGGCAACAAAACAGTAGAAGAAAATAGAGAAGATACCTACTTCGCATTAAAAACTAATTATAAAATGGGTACCCTACAGGGAACGGATTTGGTTAGACTTGTACAATATAATTTGCCTTTTGCTATATCAAAAAAGCTTTTGCAATCTCAACAAAGATAATTATATGTAAAAAAAGAACACTAAAATTCAAATAAATGTTTGTTGTAGTTTTAGAAATTACTTCCCGACAAATTTCATCCTTATTTTTATCAAATTTGAATAACAAAAAATGCTCTTGATTGAAAAATCAAGAGCATTATAAAATTAATAAATATGAATATTACCCATTCATACTGATCAAAAACTCAGCATTGTCGCGGGTTCCCTTCATACGATTAAGTAAGAATTCCATAGACTCCTGAGAGTTCATATCACTCATCAATTTTCTAAGGATCCATACTCGCTGCATTTCTTCTTTATCCATCAAGAGATCTTCTCTTCTTGTACCTGATCCAAGTACATCGATAGCTGGATAGATTCTTCTATTGGCAAGCTTTCTGTCAAGTGCAAGTTCCATGTTACCTGTTCCCTTGAATTCCTCGAAGATTACCTCATCCATTTTAGAACCGGTCTCTACTAATGCAGTTGCTATAATGGTCAATGAACCACCATTTTCTACATTTCGAGCAGCTCCAAAGAATCGCTTTGGCTTGTGCAATGCGTTTGCATCCACACCACCGGAAAGGATCTTTCCAGAGCTTGGTACCACTGTGTTGTGAGCTCTTGCAAGTCTGGTGATAGAATCCAAAAGGATCACTACATCATGACCTACTTCTACCATACGCTTTGCTTTTTCGAGTACGATGTTAGAAACTTTCACATGTCTATCGGCAGTCTCGTCAAATGTGGAGGAGATTACCTCTGCATTTACCGATCGAGCCATATCCGTCACTTCCTCAGGGCGCTCGTCGATCAATAAGATCATCAAGTGAACTTCAGGGTGGTTTTTGGTAATTGCATTCGCAATCTGCTGTAGCAATACGGTTTTACCTGTTTTTGGCTGCGCCACAATCATTCCCCGCTGTCCTTTACCTATTGGAGCAAAGAGATCCAAAATCCGGGTAGAGTATTTATCAGGAGTAGTAGATAAGTTTAATCGCTCTTCAGGGAAAAGTGGAGTCAAGTACTCGAAAGGTACTCTGTCTCTGATTTCATCTGTAGTTTTTCCGTTTACTGTAGCAATTTTCAAAAGGGCAAAGTACTTCTCGCCTTCTTTTGGAGGGCGAATTGATCCTTTGATATGATCACCGGTTTTAAGTCCAAATAATTTCACCTGGCTAGGTGAAACATAAATATCATCTGGAGAAGCAAGGTAATTGTAATCCAATGAACGTAGGAAACCGTAACCCTCTTGCATCATTTCCAAGACGCCTTCATTATCGATTACCCCATCAAATTCTCTTGGGTGTACAAAAGATTTTTTTCGATTGGCCTGAGGTACAACTTCAGCAGCCGGCGCCATTACCTCATCCTGTGATTTGAAATTTTTTCTTTTAGGAAGTTCAACATCTTGCTCTGTTTTGGAATTGTTGAAGTCGGGCTGAGCTTCTTGAGGAGCAGCTGAAGTAGCTTCTTCTTCAAATACTTTTTTTCGAGGTCTAAAAAGTTTTGGTTCCTCAGCGGGAGCTTCGCTACTGGCTTTTCGTGCTGGTCGCTCCTGAGTTTGTTCTCTTTTTGGCTTCCATTCTTTGGCTTCCCTTGGTTCTGCCTCTGCTTTAGGAGCTGGACTTTCGCTCGGAGTAGAGGTTGGAATCTCAGTTACATTTTGCCGCTTGAATTTTGGCTTGTATTCTGGTTCTTCTGCAGCAGCGGGTGCTGGTGCTGGTTTTTTTGGTTCTTCAGCCTTCGGTTTTGATACTTCCGGTTCTGGGCTGTTTTCTACGATTGAAGGCTTCTTTTTTGGAAGTGCTTGCTCTGGGGTGATGGCTTGCTGATCAAGAATCGCATAGACGAGGTCGTCTTTTTTGAGTGATTTATGGTTTTTTACACCTAATTCCTCAGCGATTTCCTTCAGCTCAGACAGTAGTCTGATTCTGAGTTCTTCTATGTTGTACATAAAGAGGGTATGAAATAAATAGTAATATGAAATCCTGTTTTTGGGATCGTGAATGATTTTCTGAGCAAAAAAGATCTGCAGGAAATAATCAAACCAAAGCGGGCTGGTCTGCTCATGCACGGTGATACCACAATATTAACCTATGCTTTTGGATTTAGCAAATTTTTATTTTGTGAGAATAAAATCCACCCCTTATGCTAATACCTGACGGAGAATACTCATCGATTTCCATTCTCCGGGATTTTCCAAATGTTGGCTATAGAAATCAAGTAGATGGTCGAGGAGTTTTCTACGCAAACTTAATGTGACTTTTTGGTTGCAATGAAAGGACTCAGCCATGAGCGATTCCAAGTAGGATTTTGCTTCTGTAAGTTCTAGTGATGAGAAAGGCTGAGATCTGCTTTCATCCAAATAACCTATAGCCTGATCTGGAGCGAATCCCAGGAAAACAGCTTTTTCTAACAAAAAGACGATTGGAAATTGGCTTAATTTTGCATTGGGGCTATCCAATTCCAAAATTGATTCATCCAGAAAATCAAATAAATGCTCGTTTTGATAATTTTCAAAAATTGATTTTGTAATGACTTCCGTGATAAAAAGTGCGATTCCTGTTCTGGCAAAATCGAATGAAATTAGCTGATTGGCCCGCAATAGGCGAACCTCCGAGATTCGGTTTAGACTGGCATTTGATTTATCATAGACTACTAGATCCAGCATTGTCAAAGGTTGATAGAATGCCATTTTGGAATTTTTGCTATTCACTCGAACACCGTTTACCAGGTAGGATTTTAGCCCAAGCTCTCGCGTAAAAATTTTTACAATAATGCTCGTCTCTTTAAATTTCAGGGTGTTTAAAACAATGCCAGTCGTTTTCTTTAACATTTTCCTTTCCGATCCGAGAGCCTACTTTTCATCATTATTTCAAACCTTGTCTTCATAAAAGCATTTTCTGCACCTTGCTTCGTAAGTTTCCTTTTCCCCCAATACTACTTTAGTTTTGGTATTACTTAAGCGAAAAGAAAAGGCCGCCAAATCCCCACATTTCATACAGATTGCATTCACTTTTGTAACATACTCTGCAATGGCCATCAACTGCGGCATAGGCTCGAATGGGTTTCCTTCGAAATCCATGTCCAATCCAGCTAAGATTATCCGCTTTCCGGAATTAGCGAGTTTACGAACTACCGAAATGATCTGCTCATCAAAAAACTGAACCTCATCGATTCCAATGACATCGCAGTCACCGCTCATTAATAAGATGTCATCTGCAAAATTAACGGGAGTGGAGCGAATGGAACTTTCATTGTGGGATACCACGTCGGAATCATGATATCTTGTATCCACTTTTGGTTTGAAAATTTCAACTTTTTGCTTCGCAATCAAGGCACGGTTCAATCTGCGAATCAATTCCTCAGTTTTTCCAGAAAACATAGAACCGCAGATGACTTCAATCTGTCCTTTTCTTTCCGGATTCCTACTTCTGCCAATGGATGGTTCTATAAACATGGTAAACGCTTATTCGCTATACTTTATATGTGGAAATTTGTTGATATCTGCTACTCGCCCCACTAGCTTCCCTTCTAGGATTTGTACTTGGCAAGCGAGCCTTTCATTAGGCTTCAATCTTCCTTGTGTTTTAAATAGTATTTCTCGATCTGTCGGTTCAGTGAGATTTTCAATTCCTTCCTTGACTATGATTTTACAGGTTGTACAACGACCTTTTTTGCCACAGGCATGCATCCAGTCAATGCCATTTTGATGAATTATTTCGATAACTTTACCTCCATCACGAGGCACATCAATCGTAAGATTAAATAGATTCTCTATGACGATTTGTGGCATTTGTTCGTTGACCTTTGAAAACCATATAACTCTATGACAATTCAAATTAACAGCAATTATTTAGAAAAATACGCTCAAGACTATGCCGAACTGGTCTGCGACAAGGTTTTTGCCTCCAAACAGTTTGTCACAGGACAGGATATTATTGGGATGACAAATAGTGCTCAAGTCAATTTTTTTGTAATCAAAAGACTTTTTGAGCTCTGGCAATTGGAGCTTGAAAAATTAAAAAGTAATCCTTATTTCGATTACAGGGACATTACGGTACACGAAGCCTTGACTCAATTTATGAATGCCCTCTCTCGAAGAATCAAAGTTGAGCGGACATATCTTGAGCCTTTGGTAAAAAGTTCTGTGATGAATTCCATCATTCTTGCGATTGATCCAGTTTCGTTTTACCAAGAAGAAATTGGTAAGGCAGAGGATACGATGATCAACGATTATTTAAAAGAAAATCGGAAATATTATAAGTGGCACCTCCCGGTAGTTTCCTTCCTGATTGACAAGGCTGGCTTTGGTCATGATCGGCAGGCCTATTTGAAAGCTGTCGCTGCTAATTACCAAGTAATCAAGGAATCTCTTGAATCCAGTAATTTACTTTTGGCAACATTAGGCGAAATCAAAGCATTCGATTTAGATGCACTTCTACTGAAAAATGATTCCGTCGAGGTCGAAAGTCCAAGTCCAAAAGAAGAGTCAAAAGAACCAGAAAAATCATTTTTTGAAGAAATCCAAAATCAAGAGGAACCAGAACGAGAAAAGCCCACTCAATCAGAACCCATGATTAAGGAGCCATTAAATTCGGATGGAAAACTAAATGCTCAACGAATAAAAGCGAAGTTTGAGAAAGAATCTTATCGTGGGATGAAAGGGATGATCGGCGAGCTTTCAGAAAGTCTGGCAATCAATCAACGGATTATGTTTAGTAAGGAATTGTTTGAAGGGAATGCAGACCTCTTGAAACATGCATTAAAGTCCATCGATGAAGCAGGAAGTTTTGCGGGAGCAATTGACTTATTAAACTCAAGATTTGTGAATGAATTGAATTGGGAAGTAGATTCTGAAGTGGTAGAGGAATTTTTGGTTTTGGTGTATCGAAAGTTTGATTTGTAAGAAAGAAGTAGCTGAAGCCATCCCTTAAAAATCTCCCTTTTATAAACTAAAAAAATGGAATCATCTTTGCGGGAGTAAATATTGAAATGTGAATAAAAAATATTAATTAATCAATAACTTGGTGAAGTTTTGAAATTTTAAGAAAGACTGAGATTCATTTATTTTAACGCAAAAAGAGTAGAAATTCTCCTAATCGTAGGTAATTGATAGTTCAAATTCGAGTTATCTTGGTCATTTGTTTATATTTATTTTGTAATCTTAATTCAGAAACCCATATTTAGGTTTCAAGCCCAGTTTACTGAATGCAAGGATATTTAAAGCTTAGAAGACATGTGTTAGCCAAATTGAAGAGCGAACTGCCTCAATACCTTGCCTATCACGGAATGAATCATACACTAGATGTGCTCAATGTTTGTGAGCAGTACATCAGGAGAGAAAATCTTTCTGAGGAAGACAGATATCTTTTAAGAATAGGAGCAATTGTCCATGATATGGGATTTTTGATTGGTCCGGCAAACCATGAAGCAGTGGGAGCTGAGATGGCTGGGGTATTGATGAAAGATCTTGGAATGGAACAGCGAATAATTGATCAAGTAAAAGGCTTGGTCATGGCTACCAAAATTCCGCAAACACCTTTAAATTATCTCCAAAAAATCATTTGTGATGCAGATTTAGACTACTTGGGGAGAGATGACTATCCTACGATTAGTGTTAAGCTTTTTGCTGAATTAAAGCACATGAATATTATCACCACTGATCAGCAATGGAAAGATCTACAGATTAATTTTTTAAAGTCACATCATTTTCAGACGCCTTTTGCAATCAAAAACAGGGAGCCTAAGAAGCAATACTGGCTTAAAAAACTTTTGGATTCTTAACCTAATCTACCCAATTGCAGTGCTCTCGAACTATCCATCTTGATGAAGATAAATAAGAGCATTGTAAAAGACCACAAAGATGAGCCTCCATAACTAAAAAATGGCAATGGTATACCTACTACTGGAAACAGTCCAATAGTCATGGCTATATTGATCATGAAGTGGAACAGTAAGATCGAGATAACACTGTAGCCGTAGATTCTCGAAAATCTATTTTTTTGTCGCTCAGCCATAATTACTAATCGGTAGAGTAGGCCCACGAAAAGGGAAATTACCACCAAACTTCCGAGCCAGCCAAATTCCTCTCCAAGAGTGCAAAAGATAAAATCGGTGTGTTGCTCTGGGACAAAATCAAATTTTGTCTGTGTCCCTTGTAGATAGCCCTTGCCAGCTAACCCGCCAGAACCGATGGCTATTTTGGATTGAGTCACATTCCAACCCACTCCGAGCGGGTCGATATTCGGATCAAACAAAACCATGATCCTATTCTGCTGATGTTCTGGCAGTTTGGAGATCACAAAATCTAAACTGTATGTATATACGATAAGTCCAATTCCGATTAGGGAAAAAGCAATGATTCGCTGAGGAGTTCTTTTTCCAAGAAAAATCAAAATAATTGTAATTATGCTGATTCCAATTACAAGATAAATGTTGTTGTCAATACCAAGCGCCAAAAGAGTCAAAGCAATCATTCCAAACCCTAAGATAAAATAGTGCTGTGGCAAGCCCTCCCTGTAAAACATAAGAAGCAAGGAAAAATAGACCATTGCTGTACCCGTATCTGGCTGCAGGATAATCAAAGCAACTGGTAAAAGTAATACGCCGAAGGCCTGAAGTTGGTAGTTAGATTTGGAGAGATCGAAGGTTGGTCTCTCCATGACTTTAGCAAGAGCCAGAGCTGTTGCAAATTTGGCAAACTCTCCTGCTTGGATACGGACTGAGCCAAATCCAATCGAAAGCACCTGCCCGTTTACTTCTTTTCCTAAGAAAGGCGTCAGAAGCAATAATACTATGAATATCAGATAAATGGGGATCGCTAGATTTTCAAAAAGTCTATGATCAGCCGCCATAATCACGATAATGATTCCTATTGCTGTTCCAATCCAAACTAATTGCTTCCCGGAATTAATTGCAAAATCAAAAATACTCTTCTCTGCCTGACCATCGTAAACTGCAGCATAGATATTAAACCAGCCCACCATGACTAGTGAAAAGTAAATAATTACTGTTGCCCAATCGACTCGATTGATATTAATATCAGCTTCCCCTCTCATTAGTAAATGAAGTTACCTGCAAGGACGTAATCCTGAAGATCTAGTCGCTTCACTTCTCCTTGAATATATTTCTCGATCATCAATGAGGCTGTACTTGCCGCAGCTCGACCTCCCCATCCTGCATTTTCTACATAGACAGCAATTGCGATCTTTGGATCATCTTTAGGTGCAAATGCTATGAAAACGGAGTGATCTTCTCCATGAGGATTTTGGGCAGTTCCAGTTTTACCGGCGATGACCAAATCTTTCATGACAGCTCTATTTGCGGTACCGTAAAGTGCCGCCGCCATTGCTTCCTGGATTAGATCAAAATGCTTCGCATCTATCCCAACTTCATTTTTCACTAAGTACTCCTGTGGAATCAATGATTTGTCCCCATTAATAGATTTTACAAGGTGAGGCGTATAATAGTAGCCTTTATTTGCAAAAATTGCTGCGAGATTAGCCATTTGCAATGGAGTCACCTGCATTTCACCCTGACCTATAGATAAGGAATAGATGGTAGAATATTTCCACCTTCCTTCGCCATATACTTTGTCATAATATGCACCTGAAGGGATTGAACCTCCTTTTTCTCCTCTCATATCGATTCCTAACGTGGAACCAAGGCCAAATTTTGCCACTTTCTCTCTCCAATCTGTAAGGCCTATTTTAGTATCTGTAAACGTGTTGGAAGAAACTTCACGATTGATAATCTGACGAAATGCTTGGTGATAATAAGGATTGCATGAGTTTCGGATTGCACCGAATAAATCAACCGGTGAGGGGTGATTGTGACAAGCTACAAGCGACTTATTACAAGCAAAAGTCGTTGAGGGTAGCAAGATTCCATCTTGGAGGCCAATCAAACTTTGGACGATTTTAAAAATAGACCCTGGAGGATAAGTCGCCATAATCGGTCTATTAAATAATGGCTTGCTGATATCAGAATTCAATACTCTATAATTCTTACTGAATTCAGCCCCAGTGAGACTATTTGGATCATAAAAAGGAGCGGAGATCATAGCAAGGATTTCTCCTGTTTTAGGTTCTATTGCTACTACAGATCCTGTTTTCCCTTGCATAAGAAATTCTCCATACTTCTGGAGTTCCATATCTATGGTGGAGGTGATATTATTCCCTGCAACGGAGGCGGTATCATATTCCCCATCTTTAAAAGGACCTTTGTCTATTCCTCGGACATTGACCATTTTGTATTTCACCCCTTTGGTGCCCCGAAGATCCTTTTCGTAATAGTTTTCAAGCCCACTTAATCCTACATAATCTCCCTGAACATAGTAATGTGAGCTGTCTCTTTCGAGTTGTCTTCCACTTATTTCCCCAATATATCCCATCGCATGAGAAGCAATAGGGGATGGGTAGGATCGTATTGACCGAGTCATAATGAAAAGGCCAGGGTAGTCGATCAAAAAATCTTGAATTCGGGCAAAGTCTTCTGTGGAAATCTGCTTGATAAAAGTAGAAGGCTTAACCCAAGAATATTTTCGAGCAGCTGTATAGGATTCTATTAAAGTTTCTTTGGAGATTTTGAAAAGTTCCAGAAATCGTGTGGTATCCCTGACCTCAAATTCTTTTGGAACGATCATTAGGTCGAAAATGGGATTGTTGTAAACCAGCAATTTTCCATTTCTATCATATACCAATCCTCTATATGGATGATCAACGACGCGTTGAATCGCATTTCGCTCAGCTTTTTTCATAAAGCTGTCGTCGAGCACTTGGATGGTAAAAAGCTTAGTCAAAAGCACCGCACCAACCAAGAATATAAAAATTAGAATTACTAGTGGTCTTTGGTCGTTCATCAGATTCCTCTCCTTCTTTTGAAGAATAGCAGTTGTACAATAATAGCCAAAATGACCGTAAAAATCGATGAGAAGAAGCTTTTGTTAAGGACATTTAAGATTCCTCCTGTACCCCACTGGTCAGCCAAAAAGAAAACCAGGCAAAAGGCAAAAACCAATGGAAGTGAGTAAGTTAAAAACCAACCAAATCCCATTTCAGAGATGGTTGGATCTGTGGTGTCATCATATCCTCCTGTTGGAGAAATGATCTTCAGCCAAAAGGGTCTTATAAATGCAAGAAATGTAGCTGCGAGTGCATGCATTCCGAGTGTATCGTAAAATACATCAATCATTAAACCAATCCCAAAGCTGACAAGAAGTAGGGAAATATTGGGGATCGTGATCGGTAAACTTAAAATAGCCAAGAGGTAAAGAAAGCAGAATGCAATACCAAAAAGAGCTAGATTCTTGAGTAGTAGTATCTGAACTAGCCCGAGAATTAGTACTAAAAATGAATAGGTGATTAATCTTTTAAAATTCATCCTGAATTTTTGATTGCTGATTTAAAGAATCGCGCTCACTGAGTTCTGTATTTTCTACCAAGTAGACATATTTTACCTTACTAAAATCAGTGCTGAGATCGATCAAAATATCTAGGTAATTAGGATCACCAGTTTGATTAATACTTGAGATAATACCTATGGGTATGCCTTCCGGGAAGACCGCATTGAACCCGGAGGTCACTATTGTGTCTCCGGCCTGAGCGGTCACATGCCTTGGAATATAGAGCATTTTAGCCTGTCGAGAGTTTTTGCCATCCCAATTTACTGTGCCAAATACACCATTTGATTTGATTTTTGAGGAGACAAGCAAACCGGTATTTAGTAATGAGATTACTACTGCATAATTCGTTGAAACTGACTTAACTCTACCCACAACTCCCTCCTGATTAAAAACTCCCATTCCAGGTTTGATACCATCTTTTTCACCTTTATTGATGGTTAAATGGTTCTGGGAAAAACGAAGCGAATTACCGACAATCCTTGCGCCTTTAAATTCAAAAGAAACCTTTAAAGTAGAGTCCAATTCAATTCTAGCACTATCTGGAATTAATTTGATGGCTTTCAACTCTTCGGTGAGTTTGGCATTCTCCTCCAAGAGTGCCTCATTTTCCTTGGCTAAAGAAAAGAAGTCTACTACATCAGATTGGGTTTTGAGAACAGATCCTATGACAGCTGAAGAACTATTGAAGAAAGCGGCACCCTGAGGAGAATTGTTAGCAACTATTAACCAGATCGCCAACACTTCTAGTAATGCGAATAAAAGAAAAGACCTTAAGCCGTAAAGGAATTGTAGGATGCGTAGCATTCAGGGTTTATGTCATCAATACTGTTCGGAAATTTTGTATGTTTTTCAAGGCAGTTCCAGTACCACGAACAACTGCTCGAAGTGGATCTTCCGCAATGTGGATTGGCAATTTAGTCTTCTGATGAAGCCTTTTGTCCAATCCTTTCAGCAAAGCTCCACCGCCTGTCAAATGAATTCCATTGTCATAAATATCTGCAGAAAGTTCAGGAGGAGCAATTTCCAAAGCTTTCAAAACTGCTTCTTCAATTTTTGATACAGACTTGTCCAATGCAAAGGCGATCTCTGAGTAAGAAACCTTTATGACTTTAGGAATACCTGTCATCAAATCACGACCTCTAATCTCATAATCCTCTGGAGGCTCATCCAATTCAGTGAGAGCAGAACCGATTGCGATTTTTACTTTTTCAGCGGATCGCTCCCCGATCAACAAATTATGCTGACGGCGCATATAATCCAGAATATCTTTAGTGAAAGTATCTCCAGCAACTCGAATGGACTGATCTGCGACTATACCTGATAGCGCGATCAAGGCAATTTCAGTTGTACCACCTCCTATGTCCACGATCATTGATCCCATAGGTTTCTCGATATCTATACCAATACCAATAGCGGCTGCAATAGGTTCAAAAATCATATAGACCTCTTTTGCGCCAGCATGCTCCGCAGAGTCTCTTACAGCTCTTTTTTCCACTTCCGTGATTCCTGAAGGGATACAAATTACCATTCGGTGAGATTGGGGGAACATTCCTTTCTTTTGACCAGGGATCATTTTGATCAATCCTCTAATCATTTGTTCAGCTGCATAGAAGTCGGCAATCACTCCATCTTTTAGAGGGCGGATTGTTTTGATATTTTCATGCGTTTTTTCATGCATGTTCATTGCCTCGCGTCCAACAGCGAGAACCCGATTATTGGTTTTATCAATTGCTATAATTGACGGTTCATCTACTACTATTTTATCCTTGTGGATAATCAGCGTATTTGCTGTACCTAAATCTATTGCGATATCACTAGAGAAAAAATCGAAGAATCCCATGTTGGAGTGTTAGTTGACTGGTATTTTGGAGTTGAATGCTTAATATACTGTCTAGAGACGTATTATTAACGGAGGTCGGCAAAATTATTATGTTATGCTGACAAATCTGAAAGAATCGGTTTTTTTTTTCACTATTTAATCTTTAAAAATAGAAGTTGAGATTTCCATTGTTTGATTTGGATCGTAATTGCATTTAAATGTATGATTTTTCACCTCCATTGTTTTTACTATAAAAATATTTTACCTTTGTCCCGTATTCGAAAGTTTCTGGAGGGGACCAAATGTCCCCTCTTTCATTATACCTATCATGACTGAGTTAAAAAGATCGATTCAAGAGATTATTGAAAAGCATCTACCCGATGAGAATCATTTCATTGTGGATGTAAATCTGTCTGAAAAATCTGGAAAAACACTTCTTGGTATTTTGATAGATTCCGATTCAGGAGTAACGATACAAACATGTGCAAAACTCAGCAGAGCAGTTTCTGAAGAATTGGAAGCTAAAGAAATGATGCCAGATGCCTATGTGCTGGAAGTGTCTTCTCCTGGGGTGGACTATCCACTTAACAGTAGAAGGCAATATCAGAAAAATATAAACCGAGAGTTAAAAATCACACTGACTAATGGTGAGGAAGTTACAGGGAAATTGCTTGAAGTAGGTGACACCGAGGTTAAACTTTCGGTAAAAAAGAAAGAAAAAGGCAAAAAGGCCTCGGAAGAAGAACTTCAGGTTCCTTTCGAAAAAATGAAGAAATCAATTGTACAAGTATCTTTTAAATAATTCAAATGGATGCCAAAGTCTTAATAGAATCCTTCGCAGAATTTGCGAGATCTAAAAATGTGGATCGCCCTACGATGATCCGTATCTTGGAAGATGTGTTCAGAGCGATGATTCGCAAGAAGTTTGAAACAGATGAAAACTTCGATGTGACTATTAATGCTGACCAAGGTGACTTGGAGATATTCCGTATCAGAGAGATTGTCGATGACAACTCCGAGGATATTTGGGATTTTGATAAAATCAGTTTCACTGAAGCCCGAAAAATCGAACCTGATTTTGAAATCGGAGAAGAAGTTTATGAGAAAATCGAACTAGAGGAATTTGGGAGAAGAGCTGTTCAAATGGCTCGTCAGACGCTTATTCAGCGAATCAAAGACCTAGAAAAAGATATTCTCTATAGTAAATATGAGGAACTTGTAGGAGAAATTATCACTGCCGAAGTATACCAGATTCTGGGAAGAGAGATATTATTGATGGATCAGGACGGAAATGAATTGATCCTACCTAAAGGGGAGCAGATTCCGAAAGATCGATTCCGCAAAGGCGACAGTGTCAAAGCTATCGTACACAGAGTGGATATGACAAATGGAAATCCCAAAATTATCCTTTCCAGGACTTCCCCGGTTTTCCTTGAAAGATTATTTGAGAATGAGGTTCCCGAAGTATATGATGGATTGATTACAATCATCAAGATTGTAAGAGAGCCAGGAGAGCGAGCTAAAGTCGCTGTAGAATCATATGATGATCGAATTGATCCGGTAGGGGCTTGTGTTGGAATGAAAGGTTCTCGAATTCACGCAGTCGTAAGAGAATTGCAAAATGAGAATATTGATGTGATCAACTATACCGAGAACTTAGACTTGTATGTGACTCGGGCATTAAGTCCTGCAAAAGTTTCTTCTATTACGGTGAATCAAGAAACTAAGCGTATTTCAGTATTCTTGAAGCCGGATCAGGTTTCTTTAGCAATCGGAAAAGGTGGCTATAATATAAAGCTGGCAAGCCGATTAGTGGGATTTGAAATAGATGTCTTCCGTGAGTTGAATGAATACGAGGAGGAAGATGTGGATCTTTTGGAATTCGTAGATGAAATTGATGGTTGGATCATAGACGAATTGAAGAAAACAGGATTGGATACTGCTAGGAGTGTATTAACTCTTACAAAAGAAGATTTAACAAGAAGAACAGAATTGGAAGAGGAAACTGTAGAAGAGATTTTCAGAATCCTCAGACAAGAATTTGAACAATAAATCGGGCTAAGGCTTCGATAATTACCTATATTTTACTTAAGATTTCGAAAGAGGTTTTTGCTTATGTCAGAAGAAAAAATGATGCGATTAGGCCAAGTAGCCAGAAAGCTCAACGTGGGTACCGCAACCATCGTGGAGACTTTGGCCAAAAAAGGCTATGAGGCGGAGAATAATCCGAATTTCAAAATAAATATGGAGCAGGTAGAACTGCTTAATAAGGAATTCAAATCTTCTGCACTGGATAAGGAAGAGGCATCTCACCTCTCGATAGGCAAGCGGCATGAGCCGATTTCGATAGAGTCTGAGACTCCAAAAGAGGAGCCTAAACCAGAGCCCAAGCCAGAGCCGAAGCCTGTTGTACCTGCGGTTACTCCAAAACCAGAGCCTGCTCCAGCACCAGCACCTGCTCCAAAGCCGACCCCAGTTCCCGCGCCTACCCCGGCTCCTGCAGCCAAAGAAGAGCCTAAGGTGTCTCCTGAAGCAGAAAAAGTATCCCCTGAAGCACCAAAATTGGAAGGGATTAAAGTTTTGGGTAAAATCGATTTGAGCAAAAATGTCGCTCAGCCTCAAAAGAAAAAGTACGGGAATCAGTCCCAAGGCCATAGAAAGCAAGAAAGACCCGAACAGCCTAGAAAACAGGAAACCAAATCACCAACTGCTGCTCCTAAGCCAGTAGAGGCACAAAAGCAACAAAAACCACAAGAGCAAAAAGCTAAACCAGCACCGCAGATTCAAAAAGAAGCACCGGTCCCTACAGTGCCTGCTCAGGAGCAAGTTATTTCGGCTAAAGCAGATTCATTAAAAGGGCTTACGGTACTTGGGAAAATTGAGTTACCTGCTGACAGACCAAAGAAAAAAGGAGGTCCTGTAGCATCTTCTGATGAGCGGGGTAGAGATAAAAAACGCCCTAGAAAAAGAATTGATAAACCCGGAGCTCCAGGGGGAAATCGTCCTGGAGGCCAAGGTCAAGGAAATCGTCCTCAAGGTGGAAGTCCAAGACCTGCTGGAAACCAACAGCGAGGCGGACAGCCTGTCAGGGTACAGAAAGCTGAGCCTACTCAGAAAGAAATTCAAGATCAAATCAAACAGACTCTTGCAAGACTTCAAGGCAAATCCGGAGGAAAGGGTAAGAGTAGAAGAGATAAAAAGACAGAAAGGGTAAGAGACCCTGAGATGGAGTCTGAAGAGGCAAAAATCTTAAAGGTGACCGAATTCATCTCGGCAAACGATCTTGCTGCATTGATGGATGTCTCAGTCAACCAGATTATCTCTGCATGTATGTCTCTCGGTATGTTCGTTTCGATCAACCAACGATTGGATGCAGAAGCAATTACAATCATTGCTGATGAATTTGGATATGATGTCGAATTTACCAAATCAATTGAGGACGAGTTGGAAGCGGAAGCCGAAGATTTACCGGAAGATTTGGTTGAGCGAGCTCCAATTGTGACCATCATGGGCCACGTAGATCACGGTAAGACATCCTTACTTGATTACATTAGAATGTCCAAAGTGACGGCAGATGAGGCTGGTGGAATTACACAGCACATCGGCGCCTATGATGTGACTACTAAGACAGGGCATAAAATTGCGTTTCTGGATACGCCAGGTCACGAGGCTTTTACAGCGATGAGAGCTCGTGGTGCTAAAATCACAGACGTTGCCATTATCGTGATAGCAGCTGACGACAGCATCATGCCTCAGACCAAAGAAGCTATTAATCATGCTCAGGTTGCAGGCGTTCCTATGATTTTTGCGATCAACAAAATAGATAGGCCAAATGCAAATCCTGCGAAGATCAAAGAAGAGTTAGCAAATATGAACCTCTTAATTGAGGAATGGGGAGGAAAATATCAGTCTCAAGATATCTCAGCCAAAACCGGTGAAGGTGTTGATGAGCTTTTAGAAAAAGTTTTGCTTGAATCTGAAGTTTTAGAACTTACAGCTAATCCTGATAAAAATGCAGCTGGAACCGTAATTGAAGCCTCCTTGGATAAAGGAAGAGGTTATGTTTCGACCATTATGGTTCAAGCAGGTACTTTGAAAATTGGAGATATAATTCTTGCTGGCAAGCATTACGGTAGAGTAAAGGCAATGTTTGACCATAAGGGCAAGAAACTCAAAGAAGCTGGTCCATCTACTCCAGTTCAGGTATTAGGTCTTAGTGGCGCCCCTCAAGCGGGAGATACGATCAAAGTTTATGATACTGAACGCGAGGCTAGAGATATCGCTAACTCGCGAGAGCAAATCCAAAGAGAGCAGAGTATACGGACCAAGAAACACATCACGTTGGATGAAATCGGACGTAGATTGGCCATTGGATCATTTAAGGAATTGAATATCATCATCAAGGGTGACGTGGATGGATCTGTGGAAGCACTTTCCGATTCATTATTAAAACTATCTAAGGATGAGGTTAAAGTAAGTATCATTCATAAAGGAGTGGGTCAAATTTCAGAATCTGATGTCCTTTTGGCTTCAGCTTCCGATGCGATTATCATTGGTTTCCAAGTGAGACCTTCTTCGAATGCGAAGAAACTTGCTGAGCAGGAAGAGATTGAAATTCGTCATTACTCTATTATCTACGATGCGATTAACCAAATCAAGGATGCTATCGAGGGAATGCTTGAGCCAGAATTTGAAGAAGTTATCACTGGTAATATCCAAGTTAGAGAGGTCTTCAAAATCACCAAAGTGGGTACTGTTGCAGGTTCATATGTTACAGATGGTTTTATCACCAGAAAGAACAAGATTCGTGTGATCCGAGACGGTATTGTAATACATGAGGGTGAGATTGACCAATTGAAGCGATTCAAAGACGATGTGGCTGAAGTGAAAGCTGGATATGAGTGTGGTATCTCAATCAAAAACTTCAATAATATAGAAGTGGACGATACGATCGAAGGTTACGAAATGAAAGAAATTAAGCGTAAAAAGTAATAAAGCTTAAAATATACTATGAAAAAAGGAACTGAATTTCAGTTCCTTTTTTACATTTAGGGTATGTGGATTACAATGATAGTTTTTTTTAAACTAGTTCTAGGATTTTGTTTGTTGAGCCTGATTGCAGGATTGATTAAGCCTGTATACGTATTATGGTTTCTAGATCGAATGAATAGATTAGACGTCCTAACCTATTACGGTATCCCAAGTGTTTTGATCGGAGGCCTTCTTTTTCTGCTGTAATCCAAAAAAAACAGAATAAAAATCTGCTTTTATTTCTTGAGACAACCTGGTACTGGCTAATTGAAAAGAATATTAGATTATTATTTGGCATAATTGAGAAAATTATGTTTGATTTGAGTCTCAATTCTAATCCTGTGAAAAAAGCAGTTGCTATCGCTTTATTTGTCTGCTTTGCCATTTATCATTTTGGATATTATGCTTTTTATTTAACGTATCAACGTCATATAGAGGGGCAATGGGTTAAACAGATTTACGACGAACAACTTCAAGACTATTCAGAAATATTGATAGAAGTGCCACTATCAATACCCTACATGGCTAATCAGGATGATTTTCGACCTACAAATACCCCATTTGAAAAAGATGGAAAGTATTTTCGTGTGGTGAAGCAGCGCTACCAAAATGATACATTACAGCTTATTGCTGTGCCCGATACCGCGAGAAAAGTTTTGGATAGTACAGTTAAAAAGTGGATTTCATTTCTTACGGATGATGAAATCCCTCAAGATCAAAAAAGCAAGACGTCCATTAATTTACTAGTTAAAGATTATATTCAAACAGAAAAATATAACTTAGAGTTTATTAAAGTCATTAAAGAAATTAACTCGCCTGAGTTTGTTTCTTCTATTTATAGCAATCCGTTTTTTAGACTTACAAGCCCCCCTCCTCAAATCGGATAATTTCTTATTTACTTTTCAGCTTTTTGATTCTCTCGAATTTCTTTCGAGAGCACTTGGTGTTATGCGCCACTTCGAGTTGAAAGCATTCACTGAGAAAAAGTTTTTTATTAAGAATTTAATTATTAAGAAATTATCTATTCTATCATGAAAAAATACAAGTATATATTTTGGACGTTGGCCTTAATTACTTTCGTGGATTTTAATTCAAACGCTCAAGGCTGCGTGGCTATCAGACAATTTTCTGGACTCGGCAATGCTGTCGGGCAAGGCAATATTTTGAATAAAGGTGAGTGGAACATCAGTGCCAATTACCGTTATTTCAAGTCTTTCAGACATTTCCGTGGTACCGAGCAAGAGCATGACCGCTTGACTGATCACACCGAAGTGATCAATAAGCAGCATGGCTTAGATATCAACATCAGCTATGCCTTTTCGGAAAGATTGTATGGAATCTTTTCACTTCCTACACAATACAATGAACGAAGTTCGCTTTATGAACACGGGAGAACTGAGCGACATACCACTTATTCTAAAGGACTTGGGGATATCCGAATTGGAGCTGGTTATTGGCTGCTTTCCGGGGAAAAAGCAAAAAAAGGGAATACAGCTATCGGACTGGGAATAAAATTCCCAACCGGAGATTATTCAGCGACTAGTACCTTTTACAATCAAGGTGAAAACGGAATCCAAGAGATTAAAACGGTGGATCAATCCATACAGTTAGGAGATGGGGGCACTGGTTTAATTATTGATTTTCAAGGGCTCTGGAATATTGGTAGTACCAACTTCTGGTATTATGACGGATTCTATATGTTTAATCCAAAAGAGAAGAACGGCACACCGACCAATAGAAGACGTGAAAATGAAGCCATCATGAGTGTTCCAGACCAGTTTGCACTTAGGACAGGTGTTTTCAGGTCCCTTGAGAAAATTCACGGTATGGGGATTTCGCTTGGAGGTAGAGTCGAAGGTATTCCAGTTCGGGATGCGATAGGAGGTAGTGATGGGTTTCGAAGGCCAGGGTATATTATTTCAATAGAGCCAGGAATTAGCTACATGAAAGGGAATGTAACAGGCACCTTGAATGTACCGGTAGCCTTATTTAGAAATAGAACTCAAAGTATCCCGGATATCGAAAATTCCACACCTACTGAAATTGTCCACGGTGATGCTGCTTTTGCAGATTATCTGATCAATTTCACACTTGCAATTAGAATTCCTAAGAAAGCAACTGAATTATTCAACGCTTTATAGAATGGTAAAAAGTCAAAGGGCCTTTAAGGGTTCTTTGACTTCCTTTTTAAGACTTTTTGTAGCTAATACCATTAATGAAATCGCAAGTATAAATAGAAGGGAGGCGATTAATGATAGGACATACACTTCATCCTGAAAGTTTTTCCAGGCAAACAATCCAAGCGAGGCCAGGGTCACTGTGAACATGAAAAACATGGGAATCGTCACGAAGAGCGCATTAACCTTTTTCTTGATCAACCATACTGCTATAGTAAGCAATGCTAGTGCTGCCAGCAATTGGTTTGCCGAACCAAAGATTGGCCAAAGGGTGGTGAATTCTCCAGAAAGCAGAAGAAGAATCGAAAAAATAACCACGACTCCTGTGGAAACAAATCTGTTTTTGGCAACAAACTGAGCCACAGGCTGGGGTACATCTTCAAAATATTCCTGAAGGGTAAATCTGGCAAGACGGGTACAAGTGTCAAGCGTCGTCAAAGCGAAAGCCGAAACCGTCAAAGCGACAAAGCCTACGGCAAAATTTTCTGAAACTCCCAAAGTGGAAATCATCCCTCCTAAGCCGGTTGAAAACAATGATACCGGTCCCTCACCTGCAAGGCGGGCAGTGTATTCGCCTTTAGTCAAAACTATGACAGCACCCACTGAAATTATTGCTAGAAATGATTCAATCAGCATTCCCCCAAACCCAACAACTTTCGCATCACTTTCTTTATCCAGTTGCTTGGAAGTGGTACCTGAGGCAACTAATGAATGAAAGCCACTAATTGCACCACAGGCAATGGTCACAAATAACACAGGAAAAATATACCCTAGGTTCTCATTGGAAATGGTAATTTCATTGGACATTTGAATATCAGGGTTTGATACAAATACCCCTAAAACTGCGGCGATGATCATCCCATAAAGTAAAAAGCTGTTCAAATAGTCCCTTGGCTGAAGTAACATACTGACTGGAGTTACCGATGCCAGAAATGCATACCCCAATAGGGCAAGAATCCAGATTTTGTAATCGAGAACAAATGGAAGCTGCATTCCTAGATAGACGAAATAGTACATTAGGATCACTCCAACAACAGTCAATATGATGAATGCTACTTTTCTATTTCCCACTAATCTATTTACAACTCCGAAAGCAATTGCCAACAGGATGAAAAGAATGGAAGCAGATGCCACACCTGGGTTGCTTACAAATGTTTTAGCAATGATGTCTGAAAAAACCCCAATAACTAGAATTAAGGTAGAAAAACTGAAAATGATAAAAAGCTGCTTTCCCTTTATTCCGATTTGGTTTCGAATGATGACTCCGATGGATTTACCATCTGATTTCAATGAGGAAGCCATACTTCCAAGATCGTGAACTGCACCAAAAAAAATACCTCCAACCAAAATCCAAATTACTGCTGGAATCCAACCAAATGTCACCGCGATAATTGGCCCTACAATTGGTCCAGCTCCCGCGATGGACGCAAAGTGATGGCCGAGAACGACTATCGGTTTACTTGGTTCATAATCAATTCCATCACGATGAGTATGGGATGGGGCAGGATGATCGTCATTTAATCCAAACTTTTTATAGACATACCTTCCATAAAAGCGATATGCTAGGAGTAGAATTACTGCTGAAATAATAAGAAGAAATGACAAACTCATGGGCTTTCTTGGAGAGTTGTGATTGATTCTTTTTAGAATCAAGATTTATTTCAAGATAAGGAAATCTATTTGTTGAAATCTCAAATAAAAGGATTGCCGTCCTCTCAATCTTTGATCACAGCTCTAAATTCAGATTTTTATCGAATCAAACAAAGTATTATCCTTTGCTTGAGTTCTTTCCCTTTTAACTATGGTACATTTGCGGGACTGATGGAAATAAAAGAATTCAACTATTCCGCGAATTTTTGCGAAGAAAATATATGGCACCTGTGCCAAAATCAAGAGTTGGTAGGGTTTTCGAAAAAAGTACTTATCATTTCCAATGCAAAAAGAAATTGCCCTTTTAAATTTCAGAAATCAATCAATGGAGATGAGGTAGTTTGGTGGAATTATCATGTGGTTTTATTGGCTGATAACAAGGATTCAGCATTTATTTATGATTTTGATTCAACCCTGCCGGTGCCTTCAACTGCAAAAGAATATTTCTCTAAAACTTTTGATTTTAGCATAAATGAGGGTGTGATAGATTCTCCATATTTCAAGATTATAGATTCTGACACTTATCTGGATTCATTTAATTCGGATAGAGGTCATATGAAAGACTCTTTTGGAAAATGGCTTTCTGAACCACCTAAATGGCAAATTATTGGAGGGGGCGGGGAACTACCATTGCCTGAATTATTGGATTTTACAGAAAGTAGTAAACACCAGATTTATAATCTTGATGAGATTTGGTCTCATGAACTGTCTTAATGCAAAGAATTTCGTCTAAATATTAATAGTTAAAATCTGGCAACTACCTGACATAAATTCTATTGTTAGGGGCAATCAATGCTCCTATTCAAATCTCCCTAAAAACTAGTTTGGAATATTTTTCAGGCTAATTTTTTGTGGATTTTATTTACCAGATATAAGGGCTAAATTTGTAACCTTTGATTTTTCAAACAAAATAAAAACTCAATATGGCTTGGTTTAAAAGAACTGATAAAGGAATTAAAACTTCGACCGCAGAGAAAAAAGATGCCCCCGACGGTCTTTGGTTTAAGACCCCAAACGGAAATATTATCCATACCCGAGAGCTCAAAAACAATTCTTACGTATGTCCAGACGATGATTTTCACGTTAAAATAGGCTCCAAAGAATACTTTGAAATTCTTTTTGATGGGAACAAATTCAAAGAATTGGATCTGAATATGAAATCTGGGGATCCATTGAAATTTGTAGACACCAAGCCTTATGGTTCTCGAATTGAAGCGACAATTACTAAAACTGAGCTAAATGACGCAGTAAGAACAGCTGTGGGAAAGATGAATGGCTTAGATTTAGTTGTTGCCTGTATGGATTTCAACTTTATTGGAGGATCAATGGGGTCTGTTGTTGGAGAGAAAATCGCTAGGGCCATAGACCATTCTTTGAAAAATAAAATCCCTTTCCTAATGATCTCCAAGTCAGGAGGGGCAAGAATGATGGAGGCTGGATTTTCCTTAATGCAAATGGCAAAAACTTCCGCTAAGCTTGCATTGCTAGATCAAGCAGGAATTCCTTATATATCTTTGCTGACAGATCCTACAACCGGTGGAGTTACAGCTTCCTATGCCATGCTAGGTGATTTTAATATTGCAGAACCTGGTGCCTTAATTGGTTTTGCTGGTCCTAGAGTAATTCGTGAAACTATCGGGAAAGATCTTCCAAAAGGATTTCAAAGTTCAGAGTTTGTTTTAGAACACGGATTCCTTGATTTCATCATCGATAGGAGGCAGTTGAAATCCAGACTTACAACTTTGTTAAACCTCTTGAACAATTAATCAGTTATAAAATTCAAGAGTATTAAAAATCAGGTCAAATTTGAATGATAATTTGGCCTGTATTAGTGATTAATAAATATATTTGTGCTCCCATATCGGGGTCAATCCATAAGAAAAATTAAACCAAAATTTCATGGGTTCTGTAATTATTACTTCCATTGTAGCATTTACCGTTATCATATTGCTACTGGTTTTTATTCTCCTTTTCGCTCAGTCTAAGCTTGTAGCTTCTGGAGATGTCAACATTATTATCAATGGAGACACAAGTTCACCGATCGTTACTTCGGCTGGTACTACGCTTTTATCCACTCTAGGTGGGCAGAAGATTTTTCTTCCTTCCGCTTGTGGAGGAGGAGGTACCTGTGCAATGTGTAAGTGTATCGTCGAAGAAGGTGGAGGAGAAGTCCTTCCTACTGAAGTCGGTCACCTTAGTCGAGCCGAACAGCAAAGTAATGTTCGCCTAGCTTGCCAAGTCAAGGTAAAAAACGACATGAAGATTCGGGTTCCTGAGGAAATCTTCGGCATTAAAAAGTGGGAATGCGAGGTAGTTTCAAACTACAACGTATCCACGTTTATTAAAGAATTCAAAGTAAAATTGCCTGAAGGTGAGACGCTTGATTTCGAATCAGGAGGATATATTCAGATTGATGTACCTGCGATTACTGTTAATTTCAAAGGCATGGACATCACTCCTCATCCGGATTTGGGTCACCCTGCGGATGTATATCAGAGCGATTGGGATAAATTTGGATTGTGGGATTTAGTCATGAAAAATGACGAGGAACTCTTCAGAGCATATTCCATGGCCAATCATCCAGCAGAGGGTAATATTGTCATGCTGACGATTCGTATTGCTACTCCACCTTGGGATCGTGCGAATAACAGATGGATGGATGTAAATCCAGGAGTTTGTTCTTCCTATGTGTTCTCTAGAAAGCCAGGTGATAAAGTAATGATCTCTGGTCCTTATGGAGAATTCCATATCAATCCGACTCAACGAGAAATGATCTATATCGGAGGAGGAGCAGGAATGGCGCCTTTAAGATCTCATATTTTCCATCTTTTCCACACGGAAAAAACTGATCGAAAAGTGTCTTATTGGTATGGTGGAAGATCTAAGAAAGAATTATTCTACACGCCTCAATTTAGAGATATTGAGAAAGATTTCCCTAATTTCCAATTTAATATTGGTCTTTCAGAACCACTACCTGAGGACAATTGGAAAATAAAGAAATCACTTGACGATAAAGAAGGAGATGGATATGTAGGCTTTATCCACCAAGTTCTTTATGATAACTATTTAAAAAATCATCCTGAGCCAGATGAGGTTGAATATTACCTTTGCGGTCCTCCTTTGATGAATGCTGCGGTATTAAAACTGTTAGATGATCTAGGAATTCCACAGGAAAACATCAGATTTGATGATTTCGGAGGTTAATAAAAATTTAGAATCCCGCTTCGGCGGGATTTTTTATTTAAGAACCATTTTTCATTATTTTTACCTCACACCATAGCCTAGTATGACTATTCAATCCTATTTTGATCCTGTAGCGGAATTCCTTTGGCAAAAAAAATTCCCTGACAGTTCGTTCTTTAAACAAATTCATTTCTACGGGGAAGAATTTCCCGATTTAAAAGGAGTTCAAATTGCCCTTGTCGGTTTAAAGGAGAATCGTGGAGCGCTGAAAGTAGAAAGTGCGAATCGTGGCAGTACAGAAATCCGTGAAAAACTGTATGAATTAAAGCGTGGCTTAGGATCCTATCGAGTAGCAGATTTGGGGGATTTAATTTCCGGTGAGACAATTCAGGAAACCTATTCTAAAATGCAGGAAGTAGGTGAGTACTTAATGAAAAATCAGATTCTTCCAGTCTATTTTGGGGGTTCTCATGACATGGACTACGGGCAATATTTGTCCTACGAGAAGATGAAGAAACTGGTCAGTCTCTTGACGGTGGATTCCAAATTCGATATGGAGGAAGAGGGCCCTAAGGTTGATCAGCATACTCAAGACATCATTTTACATCAGCCAAATTTCCTCTTTTCCTATTCTCATCTTGGTTATCAGAGTTTTTTGGTTGATCCCACTTTGATTAATGTTTTGGAGAAACTCTATTTTGAGCATGTACGATTAGGAGCTTTGCGGTCCGAATTTAAAGAAGTGGAGCCTCTGATTCGAAATGCTGATTTATTGAGTTTTGACATCTGCGCTATCCAATCTGCAGATGCTCCGGGTGCATTGGATGCTCAGCCTTTTGGTCTTACCGGAGAGGAGGCATGTCAGATTTGCTGGTTTGCAGGGACGAATGAAAAGCTTTCCTCCATAGGTATTTATGGCTACGAGCCTTATTATGATGATGCACCTAATAAAACCGCTAAAGTTATTGCTGTGATGATTTGGTATTTTCTTGAGGGGTTTTATTCAAGAAAAGACAGCCTTTCATTTAAAAGTAGTGATTATATTAAATACACGGTTTCGCTGGACGCAAAACCAAATAATCTCGTCTTCTATAAAAGTAAACGAAGTGGTAAATGGTGGTTGGAAATTCCGGTTAGCGATACAGAAAAATTTGATCGAATGAGTATCGTGCCTTGTAGCTATGCCGATTATCAACTCGCTCAAAAAGGAGAGATTCCAGAGCGATGGATTAATGCCCAGATTAAATTGCTTTGATGAAAGTCTTTAGTAAGCAGCAACTGGCTTTGAGAAATGGGCAGGACAAACCTGAGATTTGGGTCGCTTATAAAGGAATAATCTACGATGTTTCTGACTCAAGACTCTGGCGAAACGGGAAACATTATGAGCACTGGGCTGGTCAGGATTTGACCGAGGAACTTTCAGATGCTCCTCATACAGAAAAAGTTTTTGAAAAGTTTGAGCCCATTGGGCAGTTAGCATGATATTAATAGCAGATAGTGGCTCCAGTAAAACTGATTGGAGAGTTATCCATCAAGATGGACGAGTAAGCCAGCATAGAGGAGTTGGTTTTAATCCCTATTACCAGACCTCGGAGGAAATGGCTATTCAAATGCGGCATGATTTCCTTGTTAACCTGGAAAGCGAGATTAAAGAAATTTATTATTACGGAGCAGGATGCTCAAGTCCTGATCGAAAGGCTGAAGTTGTAGCCGCTTTGAGGACTATTTTTCCAAATTCAATGATTTTAGTGGATCATGATCTCGCAGCAGCAGCCAAAGCTACTTGTGGTCATCAGCCCGGTATTGCATGTATTTTGGGGACGGGTTCAAATAGCTGTGACTACGACGGGAAATCCATCATAGATACCAAACCAGCACCCGGATATATACTTGGTGATGAAGGAGGAGGAGGGTATGTGGGTAGAAAATTTCTAAGTGATTTTATTCATGATGAAATGCCAATTCACATTAAAGAAGAGCTTTTAAATAAATTCTCTCTCACTGCGACAACTATTCAAGAGCATGTGTATCAGAAACCTTTTCCCAATCGATATATGGCTAGCTTTTGCAGATTTATTTCTGAACACAAATCAGATCCTTATTGCTATATGCTTTACTATAATTCCTTTCAGGACTTTTTTAAAAAGCATGTTATGAAATATTCAAACTATCAGGAGAAGCCCGTAAATTTTGTAGGATCAATTGCTTATTATAATAGTGACATTCTCCGCAAAGCTGCATTTGACGCTAAGATTTCAGTTAACTTAATCATTGAAAGCCCAATTGCAGGTTTGACACTTTATCATCAAGAAGCCCTATGAAAGTAACTGAAAGTACCTCACTTTATGATAACCTTGAGCGTATGGAGGTAATCGAACTGCTTCAAAATATCAATCAGGAAGATCAAAAAGTACCTTTGGCGGTAAAGGAAGTTATTCCAATCATCGCAAAACTAGTTGAAGCTGTAGTTCCTCGGATGGAGCGAGGTGGCAGATTGATTTATATTGGAGCGGGGACGAGTGGCAGACTAGGTATTTTGGATGCATCTGAATGTCCCCCGACCTACGGAGTGCCATTTGACTGGGTTATAGGTTTGATCGCTGGAGGGGATAAAGCTATTCGAAAAGCTGTTGAAAATGCCGAGGATGATTCAGAACAAGCTTGGAAGGATATTTTAGAATACGGTTTCAATGTCGATGATACGATAATTGGAATTGCAGCTTCTGGATCAACTCCCTATGTCATCGGAGGGGTGAAAAACGCTAGGAAAAATGGACTCCTTACCGCAAGTATTACCTGTAATCCGAATTCGCTTTTATCCAAAGAAGTGGATTATGCAATCGAAGCTGTGGTTGGACCTGAATTTGTCACAGGAAGTACCCGAATGAAAGCGGGTACTGCTCAAAAGTTGGTTTTGAATATGATTTCCACGACAGTTATGATTAAGCTTGGACGGGTTAAAGGGAATAAAATGGTGGATATGCAGCTTTCAAATGCGAAATTAGTTCAGCGTGGAACAAATATGATCATGGAAGCTACTGGATTGGATGAAGCTACCGCCAAAAGCCTTTTGCTAAGCGAAGGTTCTGTCCGAAAAGCAACAGCTTATTTTTACAGTAAAAAGCAGTAATTGAATTTTTGTAAGCTATAGTATTTTATCTGATGATTGGGCGTATCTTTGCAGCCCGAATAAGAGGTTGAAAACCAATCCTTTATTAATTCACAATCAAATCCAGCAGTGATGCTGCAATTCCATGAAAAAGAACAATTCGAAAAAACCATTTTTCAACGAGGATAAGAAAGATTCCAAATCATTTAAAGGAGGTTTCAAAAAAAGATCCTCAGACCCTGATTTTGAAAAATCCGGATCAGATCGGAAATCATTTGGTAAAAAGGACGATTCATTTGGCAAACCTGCATCTGGAAAGAAGGCAGGATTTGGGGCTAAAAAAGCGAGTTTTAAGCCCAAGTTTGAGCGAAATGATTCCGAAAATAAATTCAAGAACACTGAAGATTCAAATACAGGGAAGAAAAAATTCTTTCAGAAGAAAGATGAATCAGGATCTGAAAGCAAGAAATTTCCTCCAAGAGGGGAGAAGCGTCCAGGAAAGTCCTTTGATAAAGATTTCAAATCAGACAAACCTTCGGGAAAAGAAGAGGGGTTAATTTATCGAGGCAGAGGGAAAGATCAGAAGCCAGTTTTTGAACCAGGAAGACCAGTTTATAAAAAAGAGAATAAGGAAGTTCGCGGATTTGGTAAGAAGCGATATGTAGATCAGGATACTAACCTAGAGCGACCGGATTATAAATTTGATGCATTGCCTTCTAAAAAGAAGAAGTTGGATGAAGCGGAAGGGGGTTTGATCAGATTGAATAAATTTATTTCGAACTCTGGAATTTGTGGAAGGAGAGAGGCAGATCAGTTGATTTCGCAAGGACTGATCACTGTGAACGGTGAGATTTGTACTGAGATGGGTCGAAAAGTTAAACGTACTGACCGAGTAGTTTATCAAGGAAGAAAGATCAATCCTGAAAAGCCAGTCTATGTACTATTAAATAAACCAAAGGATTTTATTACTACGACAGATGATCCAATGGATCGTAAGACGGTGATGAATCTTGTTGGGAATGCTTGTGAGGAACGAATCTTCCCTGTGGGAAGACTCGATCGAAATACAACTGGTTTATTACTTTTCACCAATGATGGAGAATTGGCAGCAAAGCTTTCTCATCCTTCCAATGAAATCAAAAAGATATATCAAGTCACTTTGGATAAGCCTTTGACTAAAAATGATGAAGAGGCAATAATTGAAGGTTTAACCTTAGAAGATGGACCTGCTGCGGTGGACGATTTGCAGGTTCTTTCCTTAGACCGTAAGATTATGGGGTTAGAGATTCATATTGGAAGAAACAGGATTGTAAGAAGA
Source organism: Algoriphagus marinus (assembly GCF_001936475.1). GTDB lineage: Bacteria > Bacteroidota > Bacteroidia > Cytophagales > Cyclobacteriaceae > Algoriphagus > Algoriphagus marinus. The sequence continues at coordinate 584,184 of NZ_MSPQ01000001.1, forward strand.
ATTTTTGCCCATCTAGGCTATGAAGTTACTGCACTTGATCGAGTGATGTACGCAGGTTTAGATAAGAAAGACTTAAAGCGAGGACATTACCGATTTCTTTCTGAGCAGGAAGTTATTCGACTAAAGTTCTTTGTTTAAATTAAAAAAGCTCCTTAGGGAGCTTTTTTTATACAAATCCTTTCAGAGCCTTTTCCAGATCCCTCTTAGTTATTATTCCACCTTTTCGCCAAAGGATTTTACCTTTTTTAAAGAGAATATAGTGGGGGATAGATCGGACTCCAAATTGTTGGGAGAGCTGTGGATTTTTGTCTACATTCAATTTTAACAGTTTGATACGTCCTCCCAATTCTTCCAGCACTTCTTCAATAATAGGATTCATGGTCTGGCATGGTCCGCACCAATCAGCATAGAAATCCACCAGGATAGGTTCTTGGCTTTTAGAGATAGATTCTTTTGGATTTTTCTTGGGCATACTTCAAAAAAAAGGCCTTCCGATTTTTCAGAAGGCCTTAAATTACGTTTTGTTTTTCTTAGTTACCAGCTGGAGGGGTAGGAAGCTTAATGTTTAGCTTCGCAAGTACAAGTTCTGTAAACTTATCTTCCTCTTTGGTGTAAAGTAATATCGGAGCTTGGCCTGCAGTCTCAGCAAAGATATGTGTGTAGTTGTTTTCAGCAGCCACAGCATTGATCGCGTTCACTACTTTTGTTTGAACTGGCTCCAAAAGCTCTCCTAACTTTCTTTGATAAGAAACCTGGGCATCTTGCTCATACTTCTGAAGGTCACCTTGGATTTTAGTAAGCTCAGCTTCTTTTGCGGCTCTAGCCTCGTCAGTCATGCTTTGAGCAGCCTGCTGATAAGTTTGTACTTGGCGCTGAAAATCCGCTGCCTTAGTTTGGATATTGGTTTGTAATTGGGTCTGGTAGTCTTGGATATCAGCACCGATCTGTTCCATCTCTGGCATCAAGTCCATGATAAACTCCACATTTGTATACCCGATTTTAATTTCTTGCGCCTGAGCGACAAATCCTGCGCAAAGCATCACCACTGCGGAAAGGATAACTTTTACTTTCATCATTTTTTGGTTCTTTTTATTTGTTGTCTTCTATTCCTAATTCTTCCAGAACAAATTCCGAATAATCATGCCTTGGGTCTGTATAGATAATGGCAGATGGTTCAGCTGCTTTATCAAACAGGGTAGCTAGATTATTTCTTCTGGACACTTTTACTATTGCATCGTAGATTTTGGACTGTAAGGGCTGCATCAGTTCAGCTTGTTTCTGAAAATACTGCCCGTTGATTCCAAAGATCCTGTTGTAATATTCCTGTGAGTTTTTCTCTTTCAATTTTATCTGTTCCAGCCTTTGCTGATACATCTCTTCTGTCAATAAAACCTCTTCAGCTTTTAACTGTACGTAGAGTTCTTTTATCTCTTGGTCCAAATCTTGTGCCTGTTTCCTCCATTCGGCACTGATATTTTCTAACTCTTGCTGAATGACCTTATAATCCGGATGCTTATTCAGGATGTACTCTGAATCTATATATCCAAACTTTTGAGCCATTAAATGCTCGCTAGAGCCCATAAGGAGCAGCAAAAATACAATTTTCAATGATTTATTCATGGCTTGAATGCAGTTTCTGAGGGTTATTTCCTTCAAACGGATTGATTCCAGATTTAGCATAAATTAACCATTTAAACCAGAAAGTTTCTACTACCTGAATTGTTGTCCAATTGTAAAGTGGAATTGAGCTCCACTTGGTCTAAGCTGTCCAGGAATAGCGTCAAATCCATATCCCCAATCAATTCCAAGCAATCCAAATGCTGGCATAAAGATTCTAGCTCCCATACCTGCTGACTTTTTCAAATCGTACGGGTTGAAGTCCGCATAAGAACCCCAGTTATTTCCAGCCTCAGCAAATGCCAATACGAAAATGGTTGCAGAAGGATTTGGTGAAACCAAATATCTAACCTCCATCACATACTTATTATAGACAATACCTCCATAAGGATCAGGGTCAGCAGTTCCTCTAGTATCCCTACCTGGAGTGATCGATTGGTTTTCGTATCCTCTTAGACCGATGATTTCCTGGCCCAAAGCAAAGTTGTTAAAGGTCATTCCGTCCCCACCCATTACAAATCGTTCCAAAGGAATAATTCCAATCTTATTACCATATGAGCCTAAGAAGCCCATATGTGCTCTTGCACTTGCCACTAGTTTGGTGGACCCAAAGAGTGGGGTATAAATAGATGCATCAAACATCCACTTGTGGTATTCCAGCCACTTGTATTTCTCCTCATCTGGTGATTCTCGATCTATATTTTTATTCAATGAAGAATAAGGAGGAGTCGCTGAGATGGCAAGCATGATATTGGATCCGAATCTAGGATAGATAGGGTTATCCACGTTGTTTCTTGCAATCGTTGTATTTAAGGTGATACTGTTGGAAGTACCGGTCGGATAGCTCAGTCCAAAGGAAGTTCCGAACTGGTCAAATTCATAGACTTGGAACTGCAGGGAATTACTGACACTGAAATAATCATCCGGCCAAGTTACTCGTTTGGCCAAACCAAGTGTTACCCCTGTGATTTTAAAGAACCCAAGTTCATTACCAAAATTAGCTTGATTAAAGAAATCAACTTGACGCTGTACCGAGTGATTAAATGCAAAGCTTAATGCATTAGGTTTTTTACCTCCAAACCAAGGCTCAGTAAGAGAAACAGAATAATTTTGGAAAGACCTACCATTAGCCTGTACTCTCAAAGATAGCTTTTGTCCGTCACCTACCGGTAGTGGATCCCACTTGTCGAAATCACCAATGTTTTTGATTGAGAAGTTATTAAAGGACAAGCCAACAGTTCCCACAAATCCATAGAATCCTCCCCATCCACCGGATAGCTCAATTTGATCATTTGGCCGCTCTTCGAGTTCAAAAGTGATATCTACAGTAGCAGCTTCAAAATTTGGTCTAAGATCTGGATTGATTTTTTCCGGGTCAAAATAGCCCAACTGGGAAAGTTCTCGAATCGTTCGGACTAAAAGCGCCCGGTTAAATTTTTGGCCCGGTAAAATTCGGATTTCTCGCATCACCACGTGATCAGATGTCCGTTCATTGCCTTTAATATTGACGCTGTTTACGGTTACCTGCGGTCCTTCGAAAATTCTCATTTCGAGGTCAATCGAATCACCAGAAACATTGATTTCTACTGGGTCAATGTTGAAAAATAGATATCCGTTGTCTTGATAAAGTGAACTGACATCATCTCCTTTAGCCGGATCATAATTCAGACGTTTATCCAGCTTTTCCTTATCGTAAACATCGCCTTTCTTAATACCCAACTTAGTAAGTAAAACTTGATCAGGGTGAATAAAATTACCGTTGAAAGTGATATTTCGATAATAGTATTTTCTGCCTTCCTCTAGGGCAATATCAATGTTGATTTTATCCTGACCATAGTCATAGATAGAATCAGCTACAATCTTGGCATCTCTAAAACCCCTACTTTGGTAGAAATTGATAATATTATCCTTATCATTTCGATATTCTTTAGGAATGTATTTGGAACCGCTGAAGAAGTTGAGCTTGAAATTTTTATTGATATAATTTTTTGCATCTTCAGATGAAGCACTGTCAGTGTAGAATAGTGTATTTTTTACATCTGCAGGAGTGGCAGATTCTAATCTTGTGTAGGCATCTTTAAAGATGCTTACTCTAGCGTGCTCTTTGGTCTTTTTTAATTTGCCTTTAAGTTTAGAATCCGCAATTTCATTATTGCCATAAAAATCAATTTCGTTGATTCGGACTTTCGAATTCTGGGCTACGTCAAATCGTAGTTTTACAGAGTTTGGTAGGGTTGTATCTCGCTCTTGAATGATTTTGACTTCTGAGTTTAGAAAGCCCTTATCGATGTAGTATTTCTCGATATTTCGTTTCGCATTATTTAAGACGTCATCACGAACTACCCTGCCTCGGATATTTACTTTGTCCCTAAGTTCACTTTCCTGAGTTTTGTTCATGCCCGAAAATTCCACTCTTGAGAATCTTGGTCGCTCAGTTAAATCCAATAGAAGGTAAATATCTTCCCCTTCGATTTTAGTAACTAGAATTTTCACATCTCCAATTATTCCCTGTCCCCATAGCTTTTTCAAAGCATTGGAAATCGCATCTCCAGGCACTTCAATACGATCATCTACCTTCAGTCCGGAAAGAGATAGAATGGCAATTTCATCGAGTGTGGAAAGGCCTACTGCCTTTATTTCTGCAATTCTGTAAGTTTCGGGCTTTGCATAGTTTAGCTCCAAAATATCTATTGGCTTGCTCGAGGCATAGCGACTTTGACCCAAACGTATTTGTGCCATTGCTGAACTTGCCCAAATCAGACAAAACAGAATAAGTAAACTTCTTTTCATCAATTACTTAAGATTTAACTTGCTCACCTGTCATTCCAAATCTCCTTTCCCTTGATTGGAAATCGGAGACTGCGGCATTGAGGTGCTCTTTTCTAAAATCTGGCCATAATACCGGGCTAAAATATAGCTCCGTATACGCCAGTTGCCAAAGTAGGAAATTGCTTAATCTGAATTCTCCACTGGTCCGGATCATTAGTTCAGGATCAGGGATGCCTGCGGTATCCAGGTGATCGGCCATCACTTGTTGGGTAATTTCCGATGGTTTCAATTTCCCTTCTGAGATTTTTTGAGCAATGCGCTTTGTTGCTTGAGTGAGTTCCCATTGGCCACTGTAACTGAGAGCCAATATTACCTGAAGTCCAGTATTTGTGGAGGTAGTCTCTTTTGCCTCCTTCAATTTGGAATAAGCAGAAGGTGGAAGACTGTCTACATCACCAATAGATAGGAGTCGGATGTTATTTTTCATCATCATCGGAACTTCATCAGTAATGGTTTTTACCAACAATTCCATCAGTCCATTAATTTCATCTTGAGGACGAGACCAATTTTCTGTAGAAAATGAAAATAGGGTAAGGTATTCTACTCCAAGGTCTTCCGCACCTTCAATCGCATCCTTCACTGCTTGAATCGCATGTCTGTGACCAAAAATCCGCATGGCGCCTTTTTTCTTAGCCCATCGGCCATTGCCATCCATGATAATCGCGATATGTCGGGGGATTCTGTTACGGTCTTTTGTTTCCTTCATTCCAGTCGTTTCCGAAAGCCTACATTTTTTGGAGGTACAAAAATGCTATTTCTTTTTCAATAATCTACCCTAGGGTTCAATTAATTAATAAGCATAGCACCTTGTAGTCGCGAAAGTGTAACTAATCGTAACACCAAAGAAGTAATACCAATCCTTATCGTTTGGATTTCCAAAGTTGATCCCATAGGGTTCAGCTTGATTTGAGGGATTTACAAACCTCGGAATTGGTGGCTGTTTACTGTCAATTTTATCCAAGTAATCAGTTAAAGTAGGTCTAAAACCGATTTCAGATGCCAAAGTCCAACGATCATTGAGTCTGTATTTTACTCCACCTCCAAAAGGTAAGGTAAATGTTCCCAATGAATATTTTGTGGATTTATTGAAAGTAAACGTATTTCCTTTTGCTGTAAAGAAGGAATAGCCAATACCAAAGAAAGCATATGGGGAAAATCTGAATTCAGAACCAGTTCTCAGAAAGTCAAGAAAATTAAATTCCATCACTGCAGATCCTTCAATTATCCCTCCTCGGAATCGAGCATCTCTTACCCGAGCCAATCGATCTATTGGTTTAATGCTATCCGCTGCCTGTAGTATCCCGGAACTAATCCCCACTCTAAGCGTCCAAACATTGTCAAAATTTCTCTTGCCAAACAACGTGACTTGGGGTCCTAATTGGCCCAGGTCAATTTTTCTGATTATATCTCCGGAATAAGCCGCTACGCCTATTCCTCCTCCCAGTTCATATTCCTGAGCTTTTAACTCTTGAGATAAACTCAAAAGTAATAGACTGAAGATGAATAAGTGATTGAAAATCTGAAAATTGACCTTTTTCAAGACGATGCAAGTTATGAAGTACCTAACGTATAAAAAACGACTTCTCGTATTTAACGGGTTAATAATTGTTAAGCCAAAATTGAGATAATTTTCCCGAAAAGAAAATCAATTCCTCATATCGAAGCCCCAATTCAGTTTCTGACGAAGCGTATCGAAGAAATGATAATTTGGGAGTTTTACCAGCTTTGCTTCAAATACTTCCTTTTTGACAGAAAGTTTTACTTCTGAGGATACAGAGGTCGATCTAGAATCCAAAGAGATTAGAAATTTCTCTGTTCTTCCTTCAATTCTAAAGCTTATTTCACTTTCATCAGAGACGATAATTGGCCTTACATTTAAGTTGTGCGGACTTACTGGGGTGATTACTAGATTTTTTGCTTCAGGGGAAATTAAAGGTCCACCGCAACTTAGAGAGTATCCTGTTGAACCGGTTGGTGTGGCAACAATCAATCCGTCTGCCCAATAGCTGTTCAAATATTTTCCATCAATGTATGTATGAACTGTAATCATTGAAGAGGTATCTCGCTTATGAATGGTGAATTCATTTAGCGCAAAATTTAATCCATTGAAAAGCTTTTTATTTTGCTGAAGGGAAATCAGTGCTCTAGATTCAATTTGATAGTTATGATCTGCCAGGTGTCCTATTGCCTGGTCGATTGAATCTGTGGCAACTGTAGCTAAAAAGCCCATTCTACCTGTATTAAGACCCAAAATAGGAATTTCTAAATTTCCAACTTGGCATACTGCATCCAGTAGAGTCCCATCGCCTCCGATGGAAATCATGAAATCCATCTTTGCCATTTCCTCCTTGTTCTCAAGAACCCAATAGGGGGATACTAAATCCGAATGTGCTCTGATTTGTTTGTCAAATTGTTTAGTGACGAAGATTTCAAAATTATGCTTGGCTAAAGCTAGGAAGAGTGATTTGACCTCCAAAAAAAACTCCTTTTTCAAAGCCAAGCCATGAAGGGCGACTTTCATAATTTAAATATCTAAAAATCTAAGCAAGTTTCCGATACGATCCTCTTCACTGCTTGCCTCCTCGACTTCTTGGTATTGGTCCAGAATCCTATATCCAAATCTTTCTAAAGTGGCTTTAATATGGCGAAGTTCTGGCTTGTCGATTTTAAGGGTCAACTTGATTTTATTATTATCCAGTGGATCTGTTGAAATAAAAGAACTGAGAACTTTTCCATTTTCACTTTCAATGATTCTGGAGATTTCTGCCAGGCTGTATTCATTCATATTCATGGACAAAATCATCACGCTGCCATGGGATTGAATGGATAGGCTTTCTGCGAAAGCAGAAATTGAATCCTCCATGGTCACCACTCCGAGGTAGGTAGAATTTCTGTCCAAAATAGCGACTAAATTAGAGTGATGCTCTGAACTCACCCTAAGCACATCATAAATATGCTGATCAGCAAAAACCCAGCAACCGGAATTTTCTAAAGTCAGTTCTGAAATTAGAGTTTCCGGATTGTTCAAGTCAAAAATCAAGTCTCCATTTACCAGTCCCACGAAAACCCCATTGTCAACCACCGGTAGATTGTTGATTCGGATTTCTTCCATCCAAGACAAGGCCTTGCCAGTTTTGTCGCTTAGCTTTAATGGGGGAATGAGATTGTTTATGAATTCGTATGCTTGCATTTAAGAGAAAGATAGGGAATGATTTCAGATTTTAAAACGCTAGAATTCGGTTTCTTGTTCCAATTGCCGAATCTGAGGGGTTTTTGTTCGCCTTTTAAAAGAAGAAATTGTAACCTACTCCTAGTATAATTCCACCTGCAATTATCGCTGGAGAAGATATTTTGGTGAATTGCAACAACAGATAGGTACCCAAAATGAAAAATATGTTGATACCGTTAGCCTCAAGCGGTTCGAATAGTAAATAGGCAGCCGAGATCAGCATTCCACATGATACCGCATTGATTCCTTCCAAGGCTGCTCGAACTGGACGATATTTTTTTAACTGATCCCAAAATCGAATGACAAAGAAAATCAGAAAAATTCCAGGCAGAAAAATCCCTGCTGCAGCAATAAGTCCCCCGGCAAAGAAGCCAGCAGTGCCGAATTCTCTCATCGATAGCGCTCCTACGAATGAGGAAATACTAAAGGTAGGTCCAGGAATAGCTTGCGAAATGGCATATCCTGTCAAGAACTCTTCAGAACTTAAGAAATGTTTGAAGTCGACGAACTCAGTGTATAAATATGGAACCAATACTTGTCCTCCTCCAAAAATCAAACTTCCGTTTCTGTAGAAATTTTCAAAGAGTAGGATAGACTGATCCTTAGTAAGTGCACCTAAAATCGCTGCCAAAGCTAATGTCCCTGCCCAGAGATAGAAATTGGACCATTCTATTTTTAGTGGCGCATCCTTCTCCAATTTGGGTTGCTTCTTATATTTGATCGAGGTACTTAATCCACCTGCGATCAACAATAACGGGAAGATGTATGGGGAATTGTAGAAGAAAGAAATAAAGGTCGATATTAGAACTAGAACCATCGCCTCTGTTGTCTGAACCATTTTCCCGATGGTTTTTTGCGCAGCAAAAATTATAAATCCTATTGCCATAGGCTGTATAAAGCGCGCAAAATTCAAAGCTCCAGGGGTATTTTCTTGCAGAAAGAAAATCAAAATAGCTGCAAAAATCATAAACAAGGTTGCAGGAAGAATCCAAACAATCAATGCTAGATAAGCTAAGTTTGGTCCACCCACCCGAAAGCCAATAGCTGATATCAACTGAGTTGAAGAAGGGCCTGGGAGCATATTACATAGTGCATTTAGCTCCCAAAGTTCTTCTTCAGAGATATAAACCCTTTGTTTGACCATTCGCTCTAAGAGCATCGCCAAAAATGCTTGAGGTCCTCCAAATGCTGTCAAGCTGAGTATCAGGGTGTCTTTCAGGAAAAGGTAATAACGAACCCGCTTGACAGACATTTCTTATTTTTTTAGACCTAATTCACGAAGTCTCTCGTCAAGAAATTCTCCCGCAGTAATGTCTTCGAATTGCTTTGGATTCTGAGCAGTCACACAGCTCTCAAGGCAAGTCAAGTCCATCTCAGACCTAGGATGCATAAAGAATGGAATCGAATATCGACTAGAATTCATCTTTTCTCTAGGCGGATTAACTACTCGGTGAATCGTTGATTTTAGTTTTTTATTTGTCAGACGCTCTAGCATGTCTCCCACATTTACTACCAGCTGATCAGGAAGCGCAGTAATTGGAATCCACTTGCCATCTCTTCGAAGTACCTGGAGTCCATCAGCACTGGCTCCCATAAGAAGTGTAATCAAATTAATGTCTCCATGCTCAGCAGCTCGAACAGCATCAGCAGGAACTTCATCCGGGTTTTCGATAGGGAAGTAATGTATCTGTCTCAGGATCGAGTTTCCGTAGGCTACCTTGTCTTCAAAATAATCTTCTTCCAAATCCAATGAAAGTGCAATTGCCCGCAACATGGCTTTACCTGCATTTTCTAAAGTCCGATAGGCTTCATTGGCATCATTTTTAAATCCAGAGATCTCCGAAGGCCAAACGTTTTCAGGATATTCAACTTTTATAGGATCTGAATCAGGAATGTTGGAAAGTTCTTGACCCACATGGTAAAATTCTTTTAAATCACCAGTATTTCGCCCTTTTGCATGTTCTTTACCCTTTCCAGTATAACCTCTTTGAAAACCAATTTCCGGTTTTTCATATTTTGCTTTTATCTCATCTGGGAGTGAAAAAAAGTCTTTAATCGAGCCATAAAGACGATCCTGAAGGTCCTGAGATAGTCCATGGTTTTTGATGGCTACGAAACCAATGTTTTGGTATGCCTCAGCAAGTTTAGCGACAAAGGCCGCTTTTTGACTTGCAGAGCCACTTGTAAAGTCTGCTAAATCGAGGCTTGGGATTTCCTCAAATAAGATGTCCATGAGTTTGCTTTTTAATTGAAGAGCCAAATTTATCTTTAAATTAAATATCTTTATTCCAAATCGCCTCCCTCATGAAAAAAATCCTTACTATCCTCATCATTTTAGGGGTCATTTCAGCATGCAACTCTGAAAAGAAAAAGATTAATGAAGAAGTTGTTAATCTGCAGGAAGGTGAAATAATATCCTCTCCCGAGATTCCGAAGATAAGCTTTTTCCAGTATGAGGATTCATCTGCATATCCAGATGCAATTTTGGAATTATATACCCCTTTGGGTAATCAGATTTTCAAACCTGGAAAGGTTCCGTTTGAATTTAACATCAAAAACTTTCCTTTCGAATTAAACGAAAACCAAGAGTTTAAACTTTTCAACATTCTCAATGGTGGAGATCCTGTAGGTTTTTATTCTCCCATTTTTCAAAGAGAGTTGGCCGAGGGAAGCTATCGGGTAGTAGCATACCTGGTAGATGAAGAAGGACTTGCCCTAAAGAATTTTGGAAACTACATTGACAGAGACTTTCAAGTAGGAGATTCCAGGCCATTTCCCTATTCTGCCGAGCCATACCTTGCGCTTAATTTGCCCAGATCAAATCAGGTTTTCGATTTGGGTTCGGAAGTGGTTATTGATTTTTTAGTAGTTGGAGGAGATATGAAGCTGGACGGTCTTAAGGTGAAGATTCAGGTCAATGAGCTGACTTATGAGATTGATCATATGGCACCTGTACGTCTGGTAAATCTGCCGATTGGGAGCTATCAAGTGAAAGTTCAACTGCTTCGATCTGATGGAAAAGAACTTGAGGGACCATTTTCGAGTGTGAGTAAATCCATCATTGTTCGATAACATGATTATCTTTGGGGCTTTCATTCCTTAGATTTTATCATGCTGTTAGTTAATCAAATCAGAGAAAATTTTGCCGGTGTTCTTGCCGGTCTTCAAAAGCGAAATTTCCCCAATGCCGAAGCTGTTTTAAATCAGGCAGTTTCATTGGATGAGTTGAGGAAATCCACTCAAACTGAACGAGATCAAATTCAAGCAGAATCAAATGCGATTTCCAAAGAAATCGGGATTTTGATGCGAGAGGGAAAAGCAGAAGAAGCAGTCAAAATCCGCGAAAAAACTGCGGAACTCAAGACCCAGATCAAAGATTTAGAAGATCAGTACTCCTCTGCGGAGGAAGAATTGAGGCTTCTACTTTACACCATCCCAAATGTACCACATACATCAGTGCCTGCCGGGAAGTCCGCCGAAGACAATGAAATAGTGCTCGAAAGCGGGGTAATTCCAACTCTTTTTGAAGGGAAACTTCCGCACTGGGAGCTCATTAAGAAATATGATATTATCGACTTTGACCTCGGGGTAAAAATTACAGGAGCTGGCTTTCCAGTCTATAAGGGAAAAGGTGCAAGACTTCAACGCGCACTTATCAACTTTTTTCTTGACGAAGCGATAGCGGCAGGCTATATGGAAGTACAACCGCCAATCTTGGTAAATGAAGAATCTGGATATGCCACAGGCCAACTGCCTGACAAGGAAGGTCAAATGTATTTTGCAAGTGCTGATAATCTTTATCTCATCCCGACGGCAGAAGTGCCAATTACCAATTTGTATCGGGACGTGATTCTGTCAGAATCAGATCTTCCAATCAAGAATGTGGGTTACACTCCTTGTTTCCGAAGAGAAGCAGGAAGCTGGGGAGCACATGTGCGTGGACTGAATCGTTTGCATCAGTTTGATAAAGTGGAGATTGTACAGATCACACACCCGGAACATTCTTATCAGACACTTGAATCGATGAGTAGCTATGTTCAGGGTCTTTTGAAAAAGCTTGAGTTGCCTTACCGGGTACTTAGACTGTGTGGAGGCGATATGGGATTCACTTCTGCATTGACATATGATATGGAAGTGTATTCTGCCGCGCAAGAGAGATGGCTTGAAGTAAGCTCTGTTTCAAATTTTGAAACATATCAATCTAATCGTCTGAAACTTCGATTCAAAGGAGAGGATAAGAAAACCCAATTGGCACATTCTCTAAACGGAAGTGCTTTGGCTTTACCGAGAATTGTGGCCTCTATTCTGGAAAATAATCAAACACCTGATGGTATTTTGATGCCAAAAGTACTTCATTCATATTTAGGCTTTGATAAAATTTAATCGAAGCAAAAAAAGCTTAAGAAAGCGTGAGGATTGATTTCTCACGCTTTTTTTTATTTCACATTTTCTTCAAAAAGCTTTTCCAAAGTTTTTTCTAATTCGGCACTGAATCCCATGTGTGGTCGCGAAGTCTGAATAATAGAGCTCCTCACAGCAGTAAGCCAACGGAATCTTGATGCAAGGTCCATATCAGCGATTTTACCGCCATTTGATTTTCCTAAGCAGATTTTTTCAAAAGAGTGTAGGTTCAATTGGATCATCTCAATATCGGCAAGTGGATCCAAAGCCAATAGTTTTGACTCATTCAATTGTATTTTACAACCTAAAAAACCTGATTTAGCATCACCTAGGATTACTCCCACATTAATGAATTCCTCTCGCTCCACCCTAGGGACCACCCGGATGATGGCATACTCATATAAGTGTTTCCCTTGCATCTTGAGCTTCTTTGGTGAATTGATCAGAATAAGATAGTCGAAGGCTCAGAAAATCAGCGTACACTTGGCGCAATTCCTGAATATCATCAGAGTCTCTTCCAGCGAGGAGCCATTCATCGGGCAGCTCAGCAACAAGATTTCCGAATATCTCGTTATTTAGTTTTTGTTTGAATTCTTCATTTACGCCTTCTAATAAGCTCGCCTGCGGCAAAAGCACATGGTTTTGAATGATAGGAAATGGACCTGTGGCATTTCTTTTCCAATTTGTCCAAGCGTGTTGAAATAAAAAAGCAGCACCATGATCAATGAGCCAAAGTTCCCTGTTCCACATCAGCATATTCGTGTTGCGAAAAGTTCGATCCACATTGGTGATGAACATATCCAGCCAAACAATTTTTGAAGCTAGCAATGGATCTACAGGCTTGGCAATGGGGTCATAATTAATTGCTCCCGAAAGAAAATGCAAGGCAAGATTTAACCCTTGACTTCCTTTAAGTAAATCCTGAATCTCCTCATCACCTTCAGATCTCCCAAAAGCAGGATCTAAGTTTGCAAAGACTAATTCCGGCACATTTAAACCTAAGAGTCTGGCAATTTCTCCCCCTAGAAATTCGGAGATTAGGGCTTTTTCCCGTTGACCTGCTCCACGAAATTTTAATACATATTTGAACCCATCGTCCGCATCTGCCAAGGCAGGAAGCGAGCCACCTTCCCGAAGAGGTAAAATGTATCGAGTGACATTGACGGTACGAAGTTTGAAGGATTGATTCATGATTTTCAATTTGAAAAATAAGCTATTTCAGAATTAAGTATTTTAAATACGTGGTAAAAGTTCTAATCCAAAATTAGAAGATTCACGGCATAGTCGATTTAAGGACTTAGATTAACCAGTCAAAATTATTTTCAAAACATCTCTCAAATGAAGCACTTTCTAATTTTACTTCTTCTTTTTGCTACTTTTAACTTTAATGTAAATGGCCAAACGACCTCCGAGCGAGAGGCTATTATCCAAACGGTTCAGCTTTATTTTGATGGTATGATGGATCGAGATCGTACTAAGCTTGACCAAGCATTTCTTTCAGAAGCCAGATTAATCGGGTTCCGAGGAGATGAGCTCACAATTACATCTTATGATACTTGGGCTACCGGTACTTCAAAAGGAGAACCAAGAAATCGGACTCAGTATAAAAATGAGATTGTTTCGATTCGGGTTCAAGGTAATACAGCAGTGGCAGAGACTGAATTATATTGGCCGGGAATCTATTACTATGACTTCCTGACCCTGATTAAGATTGATGGCCAATGGAAAATAGTAAATAAGAGTTGGTCTGAGAAGAAGTTATAGGGATTTGGCTTTTAATTATCTTTTCCGAAAACCAGAAAGTGCTGAATTTTCAAGAATTTCCCATTTTGGATAAGTTTAAATCCATTCGCATTCAACTCCTTTTCAACTTGATTTACGGTCATTTTATGAAGTGGCTTGATTGGTATACTCGGATCTTCACCCCGGTATTCCAGAAGTAAAATTTTACCATCTGGTTTTAAGGACTCACGAATGGAGGCAAGCATTTCTTTTGGATAGGCAAGTTCGTGGTAGACATCTACCATGATTACAAGGTCTATTGAGTTCTTCTGAAGATTTGGATTTAGTTCGCTCCCCTTTACAGTAGATACATTTGTAAGTCCTAATTCCTTACTTTTCGCATCAAGGTAGTTGATTGCCTCCTGTTGAATCTCCACTGCATATACTTTTCCTTCTGGAACTTTAGGAGCAATTCGAAAAGTATAATACCCCGAGCCAGCTCCTATATCTGCTACAATGCTTTCTGGGGTGATCGGCAGATTTTTAAGGGCTATAGAAATTCCCTCCTCACGCTCTCGACTTGCACGCTCAAGCCAATCTTTTCCTTGGAATCCCATCACTTGAGAGATCTCCCGACCAAGATAAACCTTGCCCGTACCATCTCTTGTAGGTGTGATGTAAGTATAAGTAGAGTTTTCAGTTTTGGAGCTTGTTTGTGCTTGACACGAAAAAATGAAAGTCAAGATCACTGGAATCAGCAGCTGATATTTTAGAGATTTCATGAGATAGCTTTTTAAATAAACCTAAAGGAGCTATTCATGTTTAAAACAGCATGTTAGTTTTTGCAAAACTTTCCAAAAAGAGAATTATTGATTAATTCCCCCGGGCTTTCAATTGTTCGTGAATCTTCAAAATTTGCGGAATAAGAAGTTTATTATCTACATTCTTAATGACAAAATCAGCTAGTTCGTTTTTAGCTTCATCAGGCATTTGTTGATTGATTATATGGTTTATTTGCTCCTCTGAACGATGAGGATCCCGCATCAATATCCTGGAGATTCGGATTCTTAGTGGAGAGCTGACATTGATTACAGCATCTAAATGCTTATGGCCTTCAGTTTCAAAAATCAATGCAGCTTCTTTTAGTACGTATGGGCTTTTTTGAACTGCGGCCCATTCTTTGAAGTCAAGTGCTACGACTGGATGCACAATGCTATTGATTTTGATTACTTTTTCAGGATCGGAAAATACAGTTTCTGCCAAGTAGGATCGATTTAAAATCCCATTTAAATAACTCTGGCTACCGAATGCCTTGGAGATCTCGGACTTTAATTCCGGATTATTACTCATTAACCACTTAGCTCTGTCGTCGGCGTAATAGACAGGGATTCCCAAAATTTCAAAGACTTTTGCAACAGTTGATTTTCCTGATCCGATTCCTCCTGTGATTCCAATCAGCAGGGGGGAATTAGTTGCCATAGCGAAGTTTCAATTTAGGAGGGGTTACTCGTACTTGATCCAAAAATGAGGGTAAAGGTTTTACTTCGACTGTGATAGTACTATCCTCTTTGTTTCGCTTATAGTAATCTACAACTCCCTCAAATTCTAATTCTTTGAGTTGGTCCGAACTGCGCTCATCAACCAGATAGTTCATCATCAATTGTTCTTCCTCATTCTCTAAAGTAACTGATTTGGGAAAATTGATCTTTCTGATTTTTAATCGCTTATTTCCCTCCAGAAATGCGACAACATCTAATTTAACAATGACCGTTTTTTCTTTAATCGACACCAAAGATGCCATTTCCTTGGGCAGATTTAATTTCACTTCTTTTGACAAGTCTTTATTGATTTTATTTTCATTAAGATTGACTGTAAAAGTCTTTTTTAAAGAGTCTAAAAGTGAACTAGGACCAGTAAAGGTTAACTGTGGAGGATCAAATTCTGGGGTGCCTAGAAGTTTAAAGTTTTTATATAGACTATAACTGGTACTGTCCAACTTTGGTGTAATCTTAATGGTCTGAATCCGGTTGATATGATATTTAATTGAATCATCCAGGATAGATACAACCTGGGTAGGTCCTAAAAAATCACTCAGTCCACGCTTAAGGTCTGAGGTTAAGATAAAATCACGTGAAGATGGATTTGAGATTTCAACTGGAAAACTCTGGCTATTGAAATTGAAATACTTTCGGAGTAAATCCCATCCATTTCCTGAGATTTCGATTTGAATATTTTCCGGCTCCTCTGCCACGGAAACATACTTTTCCCTATCATATACCAACTCGATTGGAAAATCTACCACAGTGGTGTAATCGTCCTTATTGAGGGCATTTAAAATCCAAAAAGTGGTAGCCGCTGCGATGCAGAGTACTACCACTTTAAGATTAGAGAGTTTTTTAGCAGAAATCCTTGAAGAGGATTTTTTAGTTTCCGGCAAAATTCAATTTATTTGGTTGTTGCTGGTTTCTTTGAGAAGTCAAGAGAAATTGCAGACTTTTCTACTTTGACTTTTAGACCTCGGTCAAGTTCTAGAATCACAGTATCAGAGTCAGTACTGTAAACCTTTCCATGAAGGCCTCCTATAGTCACCACATCATCCCCTTTCTTGATCTCCTCAATAAACTTTTTCGAGTCTTTCTGTTTCTTTTGCTGTGGCCTGATCATGAAGAAATACATGATTAAGATGATTGAGCCAAATAAGAATACTTGGCCCAATATGCCACCGCCGCCTACTGAGGCCTGAGCTAATACAATTGAAAGCATATTTATTTTTTCACAGGTCCAACTGCTACGGAACCTGAATTTTTGGGATTAACTGATCCTTTAAGACGAAGTCTAGTCACAGTTGGGTTTGTATTTGCTTGAATAGTCACTGTAGGAGCCTGAGATCCGGATTTTGCAGTAGAATTAAATACTACTTTCACAAAACCTTCTTCGCCTGGCTTTACTGGTGTTTTAGTCCAGTCAGGGCTAGTACATCCGCAAGAAGCAGTAATATTTGATATCACCAATGGAGCCTGCCCGTTGTTTGTGAAATTAAAGACGTGCTCCACTACTTGACCTTCATTGATGGTGCCAAAGTCATATTCCATTGCTGGAAATTCAAACTGACCTAAAGAAGATGGGTCTGCTGCCTGAGTTGACTGAACATTTACAGGTGTTACTGCAGTATTTTGAGTCTCTAGTGCCGCAATTTTATCTTCCAATGCCTTGATTTTAGCATCTTGGGACTCTTTTGGATTACATGCTAACCCTAGGGATAACAGCATAGCGAAAGCGCCTACTTTGATTGAATTGATTTTCATAACGATTAGTTGTTACCTTGATTGATTTGATCTATTAATTTATTGACGTCACTTAGAAGGTTTTCAGCTTTATTTTTCGCGTCGGATATTACTCTTTTACCTTCCGTTTTTGCTTCATTAAGATGTGTCTCTTTTCCTTCTACCAAGTCTTCTATTAGGTCTTCAAGTTCCTTTTTGTACTTTGATAGTTTGAAAGAAAGTTTATCTCTGGTATTATTTCCTGCATCTGGTGCAAATAAAATTCCTAATGTGGCTCCTACTCCAGCTCCTATTAAGAATGCGATGAGTGAATTACTGTTTTTGCTCATGATTATATTATTTATTGTCTAAAAGTCCTCTACCACTCTTACGTATATCTCCTTTTTCGGTTAACTCTTTTGCCATTACATCCAGTAACCCATTTACAAAATGCTTACTTTTTGGAGTGCTGTAAGTCTTAGAAATATCAATGTATTCATTGATACTCACTTTAACCGGGATGCTTGGAAAATTTTTCATCTCGGCAAGAGCCATCGAGATAATGATTTTATCCGTATAGGCTAATCTGTCTATATCCCAATTTTTGGTTTTTTGAGAGATTAGTACCTTACTCTCAGCATCATTTTGAATCGTGAAGTTAAAGATATTTTCAAAAAACTCCTTATCCTCATCCCAGTTGATTGCGATCTCCGGCATTTGACCATCGCTTTCTTGATCTAGATTTGCGGCATTTTTCAATACTTTGGAAGCAAGACTTCTAACGACAGATTTATTTTCTGTCCAGTTAAGATCTTTCTCGGAAAAATAATTGAGGATAACTTCATTTTTGAAAATGATCTTCTTCAATAAGCTGTCTGCTGCTTCTAGATCTTCTTCAAGACTTGGGTTTTCAATCTTAAGGTAATCTTGATAAATCTCTGAGGTTTTGATATAATCTCTAAACCACTCTTTAACCTCTAACTCCAGATCATCAAGATTTACGTTGTTTCGAGCTAAAGCTGCCAAATAAGTTTCTGATTCACCTAGTGAATTCAGCACTTTGTTATTAGCCAAGTTTAGTTCATTCCCAAAACCAATTGGGGTGTTTCCTGCAAGCTTTTTCTTTTTTTCCACTTCCTTTTCGACATGTTTTCCAAAGGAGCGGAGAAGTTCGATTGCTGAAAGGTAAAGTTGTGGGATTCGCTCAGCTGAGATGACCATGTTTTTCAGAAGAAACTGATGATCTTTCTCGTTTGCTTGATGATACTGTTTTAGGGCTTCTAAAACTGTTTTTTTCACTTTTGCACTGGCCTCACTAGCTTTCAGTAACTCCTTTGATTCCAGGTTTTGATCAAACAGCTTAATCGCTTCTTCAGCCTCCTTGGTAAGAGCTACTTTATCCTGCACCTCCATACTGTTAAGGTCTGGCAGAAAAGCGGCTTTGATATAATCTTTGGCAAGGTTGAGGTTAGAACCTTTGCACTGCTCATAGGCATATAGGTTTTGGAAAGCCTTGACCCTGAGAATTCTTCTATTTAGCATAACGTTGAAAAGGAGCTGTAAATATAGTCAATTTGGCTTGGCTAATCCCTAGTTAGACAAGACAAAAAAACCACCGGAAATACTTTCCCGGTGGCCTTTTATTTGAGTGTGGTATGTTAAAAAGGCAATTTAACTCTGCCGATGGACTCTATTCTTGCTTTTGCTGTCTCTATAGCAGCTTGTTGAGCGGGGATATTTTCTTTTTCTGATTTTGCAAAAATCGTCATACAGGTCTCATAGATTTTTTCAGTTTGTTGAAAAACTATCTCTCTGTTGTAACCTCCCAAATACTCCATTCCTACATTGATTACACCACCTGCATTAATCAAGAAATCCGGAGCATAGACAATACCTTTCTGGATCAAAAGTTTGCCATGTTTATCCTCGTCTTTAAGTTGATTATTAGCTCCGCCTGCGATTACTGCACATTTCAATCGGTCAATGGTTTCATCGTTGATTGTTGCGCCTAAAGCATTCGGTGAGTAAATGTCCATTGGAAGGTCATAAATTACATTTGGATCGACTGCCTGAGCTCCTGTTGCTTTGGCTACTTCCCGTAGTTTCTCCTCGAAGATATCGGTCACTATCACTTCAGCGCCTTCCTTGATTAAGTATTCGATTAGGTACTTGCCGACTTGCCCTACTCCTTGAACGCCAATTTTTTTACCGGAAAGCGAATCAGAACCAAAAGCCTTTTTTGCGGCAGCTTTCATTCCCATGTAAACTCCAAAACCAGTTACTGGAGATGGGTCACCTGAACCACCTTTGATCTCAGGCAGTCCGGCTACGTGACGTGTCTCCATGGCAATGTACTCCATGTCGGAAGTTTTCATGTTTACATCCTCTGCGGTCACATATCTGCCACCCAGACTTTCGACAAATCTTCCGAATCGTCGCATAAATGCCTCGTTTTTAAGTTTTGGATCACCGATGATTACGGCTTTTCCACCCCCTAGATTCAAGCCTGCAAGGGCATTTTTAAAAGTCATGCCTCTGGATAGTCGGAGGACATCTGTAATTGCTTCTTGTTCCGAAGCATATGGCCACATTCTAGTACCTCCAAGAGCAGGCCCTAAAACGGTATTGTGAATTCCAATCAGTGCCTTAAGACCAGTTGCTTGATCATTACAAATGACAAGCTGCTCGTGGTCCATCTTGATGATTTGACCAAATATAGATCCCTCATTTACGGTTTCGGTCGGTTTAATCTCTAACATGTGAACTTAGCTTTTTAGAATGTGTTATATTTGGGTTGAAACATTGGTACGAGGTCCAATACAAAATTAAATACTTTTATTGGCCTTCAAAAGATTAATTTATCCAGTTTCCCTTAACTTATTTCTCGATTTTAAAATTTTTATTTGGTGAAACCACTTTGGAGACTCAATAAGTATTTCCTTAAATACAAGGGTTTTTTGCTCTTGGGAATAGTATTTACGGTGATATCAAATATTTTCGTAATTATCCCTGCCCAATTGGTTCGACTTGCCATAGATTATGTGGTTGAAAGTTTGTCCATTTATAGGCCTTTACAGCTCGGTGGAATAGGGGAAATAGCCCAGGAGAATTTTTTAAAATTTGTTTTTGTATTCGGTATTTTAATTCTGGTGATGGCATTACTGAGGGGATTTTTTCTATTTCTCATCAGGCAGACCATTATAATCATGTCTCGAAAAATCGAGTTTGACATGAAGAATGAAATCTATGCACATTATCAAAATTTACCATTAAGCTTTTATCGAAAAAATAGTACAGGCGACTTAATGGCCAGAATCACGGAGGATGTCAGTCGGGTTCGGATGTACCTGGGGCCCGCGATCATGTATGGGTTAAATTTATTGATCCTTTTCCCATTAGTGATTTCTTATATGATCATGATCAACCCGGAGTTGACCTTGTATTCACTTCTTCCACTTCCTGTGCTATCGCTCAGTATTTATTTTGTGAATAATATGATCAATGAGCGATCAGAAAAAATTCAGCGGAGTTTAAGCGGATTGAGCACTTTCGTTCAAGAAGCCTTTTCTGGAATACGAGTCTTAAAAGCTTTCGTCAGAGAGAAGGATAGTGCAAATGATTTTGCAAAAGCAAGTGAAGACTATAAGCTAAAATCCATTCGATTGACTCGGGTAAATGCTCTTTTCTTCCCTCTTATTATGGCCTTGGTAGGGATTTCCACCATTATCACAGTATATGTAGGAGGTTTACAGGTGATTAACGGAGAGATTGGATATGGGGTAATTGCAGAGTTTATCTTATATGTAAACATGCTAACTTGGCCGGTGACATCACTCGGCTGGATTACCAGTATTATTCAGCGTGCGGCAGCATCTCAAACGAGGATCAATGAATTTCTTGATATTAAAAATGATATTGTCAGTTCGGAAAACCTCCTAAAGGATATTCAAGGTTCGATTGAAGTGACCGACTTATCTTTTATTTATCCGGATTCAGGTATCAAGGCTTTGGATCACATCAATTTTAAAATTAGCGAAGGACAGACTTTGGGGATTATAGGAACTACGGGTTCTGGAAAATCGACTGTGGCTAATTTGTTGATGCGGATGTATGATCCCTCAAATGGAAATATTAAGATCGATGGAATCCCAATTCAGTCTTATGACATTTCTGATCTTCGCCGACAAATTGGATATGTGCCTCAGGATGTATTCCTGTTTTCTGATACGATTGCCAATAACATTGCTTTTGGTATAGATACTCCTGATGAGAAAATAATTTTTCAAGCAGCAAAAGATGCTGATGTCTATCAAAATATTCTTGACTTTCCTAAAGGGTTTGACACCATGCTTGGGGAGCGAGGAATAACTTTGTCTGGAGGTCAAAAGCAGCGGGTCTCCATCGCAAGAGCTATCGCAAAAGCTCCAAAAATCCTTATTTTAGACGATTGCCTTTCGGCTGTAGATACTAAAACTGAAAATGTCATACTTTCAGCATTGAAGAAAATCATGCAGGACAGAACTTCAATTATTATTTCTCACCGGGTTTCTTCCGCAAAATTGGCTGATCAAATTATCGTTTTGGATGATGGGAAAATAGTGGAAAGTGGTAATCATGAATCCCTTATGGCTCAAAAAGGAGTTTATGCAGAACTGTATGAGAAACAGACTCAAGCTAGTGAATCGATCGAAAATTAAAAGAACTTATATCGGGATAATTCTTTGTTGATTATTGCTAAATTGAAGTCTGACCAAAAAAAATGAATCATGGAAGAGCACCAATCAAAAACAAAAGACATCGAAAAAGTTCTCCAAGAGATTGGTGACAAAATAGAAGAATTGGTAAAGAAGGGTGCCGATGCAGGCATGGATGTAAAGGAGGAAATAGAAAAGAAAATTCAGGAACTCAAGGAAAACAAGACAACACTCGAAGCAGAGTTAAAAAAAGGAAAGGATTTGCTAGAGCGGGAGTTTAACGAGCGAAAGGAAGATATTGAACCAAAATTAAAGGAGTCCAAAGGCTTTTTATTAGAGGGCTTCAAACAATTCGGCTTGGCAATAAAAGCCCTTTTTGGAAAGAAATAAGAATCTAAAATTGTGTTAGAATTTCTCAATTAATGAAAAAAAAACCGAAGCATTAGCTTCGGTTTTTTTTTACTTTCCAGACAAGACATTGCAACGATCATATACTGGATCAAGGTCTATAAATATGTCTTCTTTAGCTGTGATAAACCATTTGCTCAAGAGCTCATCTTCTTTTCTACGAAGTGTTGCAGCCTTTAGCTTTTCATAGTCATCTTCCAAATTTGCGCGATGTGCTGGATATTTTGCTTTGTAATACAAGATTCTAAGCTTTGTGCCTTCTCGGGGATCTTCATACTGAATAGGCTTGGTGATTGCTCCAACTTCCATACTATCCAGCGTAAAGTATAAAACAGGATCTTCGAGTGTTCTAAGGGTCAGACGATTTGAGTTATTGGCAGGATCTGTGAAATATCCACCATTATCGGATGTTGCTCTATCGTCAGAATATTCCTTTGCTGCATTAGCAAACTCAATTCTACCGGCTTGAATTTCTATTTTCAAGCTATCCAAAAAGCGCTCGGATTTTTGGATGTCCTCAGCTGTAGGCTTTGGGATTCTAAGAATATGTCTGGTGTTGAAGGTTCCATTTTTCACCTCCAAAAGCTGGATCAAATGCACTCCAAAATCTGTCTCAACCGGATCACTCAACTCGCCCGGCTTCAATGCAAGGGCAGTAGACTCAAATTCCGGAGCAAGTTCACCTCTCCTGAAAAATCCAAGGTCTCCTCCTTGTGCTCCTGATCCCGGATCTTCTGAGTATTGTCGAGCTAGCGTGGCAAAGTCTGCCTTTCCTGTGCCGATGTCATTTTTAAATTGTCGCAGTTGTTCAAAGATCTCCTCTTTTGTTCTAGGGTTAACTTCCGGCTTTTTTACGATTTGGCCAACTGTTACTTCAGCAGAGAAGAAAGGCAATGAATCATTTGGAATGCTATTATAAAAAGCTCTTACCTCGGCTGGCGAGACTGTAAGGCCTTCAGTGATTTTGCTTCTCATCCGTTGTACGATGAGTTGCTCTCGGATCACTTCTTCAATTTCGTTTTTCAGCTGATCTGAAGTTTTGCCGTAGGCTTGAATTAAAGTGGCTTCGTCCCCGCCAAACTGCTGCATTACCATATTGAAGCGGGAATCAGTTTGAAGCATTACTTCTGCGTCTGTTACCAATACAGAATCAATTTCTGCTTTAGCCACCATCAATTTATTGATCATTAGTGATTCAAAGACTTCGCAGCGTGTTGGAGGTTCTAATCCTTGCTGTACCTGGGCAACTGCTTCGATGTAAGTTTTTTGTACGTCTGATTCCAGTAGAATGTAGTTGTCTACCTTTGCTACAATCTTGTCCAGAACTTGACCTGTAGTGGTTGTAGCTTGACCAAAAGCGGATGTAGCCAATAGTGTAGCCAGAAATGAAAACGTAAGTCGGTTGAGTAATTTCATGTTTGTTTTTCCTTCGGGGAGTTCGATTCCAAGGAACTTCCTTTGGTTATAATTTTACTGATTTAGCGAAATGAAGGCTTCTTCTTTCGCCTTATTATTGATTTGTACAGGATACTTCTTTCGGAGTTCAGAGACTAGTTCTTTTTCAAGCGACTCCTGAAAATCCCGAATGACTAATCCCCTTGTTTCTTCAAATTCTTTTGGTCCTGCAGGAATTTTATCCCCTAGCAAGATCAGATGTAGGTGACCGTTTGCTTCGATTTCCTGATAGGGAAGATCCAAATTTGCTTTTGATAAGACTGGGTCTGTCTCATAGGGTAGTAAACCCGACTCTGTTTGGTATGCCAAGGGACTATTTTCCCCGTAATACGATTCAAAACTGTTTACCAATTCCGGTGTAAGCGCTTTGTTAGCTAATAGTTCTTTAGCCTTTTCACTTTTTGTAAGATCCAACACCTTTACGATGTAGGCATTTACACGGTTTGGCCATTGGTACTTTTCAATATTTCTTTGAAAATAAGCTTTCTGTGCAACTGAATCCTCAATACCTTTTTGCCAAACTTCTTTATTCATCAAAGAAAAAAGAAGAATTCCATCTCGGTACTCTTTCAAGAGCATTTGATAGTCCTTATTATTGGTTAAAAGATCTTTTTCTTCAGCTTCATTGAGACTTTTTGCCACAAACCTGTCGTACCAAAAGTCAAATGATTTCTGATTCGTTTTGATAGCTAGCTCTTCCTGATCTAAGAAATCCAACAGGTCTGATGCCGTTTGACTTTTATTTCCAATTTTGAATAGGTCTTTGGAGGTTTCTCCATTGGTTTCTATGTAATTCCTGAATTCTGATTTGGACAGCTCGTTTAACTCACTTCTTAAGCTTGAGACATTTGTATCATTTTCCTCAAAATTATATCGGGATTTCTGAATGGCCATCACTTGAGATTTGATCATTGTGGATCTTGAGTCTCTCAAGATTCTGGATCTGATATTGTCTTCAAGGCTTTCAAAGGATTCAAGGGGCTTCTTTTCTTCCAGTCTTAGGATATGATACCCATATTGGGTACGAATAGGAGGTGAAACTTCCCCGGGTTCTGTGAGCATAAATGCTGCCATCTCAAATTCAGGAATCATAGATCCTACTGAAAACCAAGGGAGTAAGCCTCCTTTTTCGCGTGAGGAAGGATCTTCTGAATAATTTCTAACAATACCTTCCCATGTGGTAGATTCTTTTTGAATCTCAGTGTAAATGTCGTTGACTTTCCGCTTTGCCAGATCTTCACCATTTGGATTATTGGAATCAATTCGGACTAAAATATGAGACACCTGAACTTGACCGGGATTGGGCTGACGATCCTGAACTGCAATGATATGGTAACCAAAATTGGTAAGGACTGGATTTGAGACTTCTCCAGGCTTCATGTTATACGCTGCATCCTCGAAAGGCTGAACCATTTGTAAAGCAGTAAAATAGCCTAAATCACCTTTATTTTGCTTTGCAGATGGATCGTCTGAATATTCCAAGGCCAGTTCGTTGAAATTCCCCCCATTCTCCACCTCATTTTTTACCTTCAAAGCCATTTTCAAGACTATAAGACTATCTTCTTTTGAAGGGGTTGGAGGGAATTGAATTAGAATATGGCTAGCCCGAATGACTTCTTGCATTCTGGAATATGCTTTGCGAAGTTCCCCCTCTTCTAGGGAATTTTTGATCAGGAAGGGTGCTCTTAAATTTTCTTTAAAGGATTCAAATTCCCTCAAAAACTCTTCCGTCTGATCGAGACCTTGGGCTTCCGCTTCCCTTACTTTTAATTTGTAATTGATGAAAAGATCCAAGTTTTCATTAAACTCTTCACGTGAAATTCCACTTGAAACGGTCTCTGATGGTCCTTGTCCCTTGGATATCAAGTAGATTAATTCATCCTTGTCTATACTCTTACCACCTATGGTGAGCAGAGCTTCCTGTTGTGAGGTGGATTGTGGCTCAGTGCTTCCCTGTAAAGAGAGCCCCAAAGTCAATATCAGGGAAAGTATATATGCCGAAGTCGTTCGGTGTTTCATGGATTTGATTCCTGCTAAGCGAATGCAATTTTACAAATTTATTAGGATTTAAAGTCAAATACCCCGAATACTAAGCATTTAACAAGAATTAGGAGTGAAACCATTTGATCAGTCTACAGGTGTTGGTTCCTTTGTTTGATTCAAATTCAATTTCATCCATAATCTTTTTAACCAAAATGATGCCTAAACCACCTTTTCGCTTTTCTCCTTTCACTTTAATTAGGTTAGGGACTTCATAATCCAAGAGATTAAAAGCTATTCCTTGATCTTTTATTTCAAAAATAAGTTTATTCTCAGACTCTTTTACCTCCAGATCAATATGATCTGCTGCGTTACATTGATGAGAATGGATGATTAGATTAGCACACACCTCTTCTACCGCAAGAGTAATTTGCAGCTTCTCACTTTCGGAAAGCATTGGCATGGTTAAGGTGTTTCGGAGAAACTCCCTAAGCTCTGAAAGTGCGGTTGTCTGACAATATATGGTGATCCGATGCTCCATTTTAAGAATTAAAGGCAGCTTCCTTAGTTGGGTAAATATTCATCAATTGGTGTAAACCTAATATTTTGAATACCTCGAGAACTCCTTCAGGGAGCCCGAAAATTTTAAAGTCCACATTTTTTTCTTCGAAATCTTCCAAATAGGACATAAATACTCCCAGTCCTGCTGATGAAATGTATTCTAACTTTTGACCGTCAACAACAATAGATTTACTACCATCTCCAATTAATTTTTGAATCGCTTCGTCAATCATAACCGAATTACTAGCATCCACTTCTCCTTCAAGTGCTAAGATGTGGCTTCCATTTTCACTGGTATTTGTAATAGTTAGCATTTTAATATTTCTAGTTTACTTTATTAATTGAACTTGGCTACTACTAGCGAGTAATCGTCGTCAATCTTTATATCCCCTCCAACAAAGCTATGAAGAGAGTCTATGATTTTTGATTGGATTTCTATAGGGCTAAGTTCGTGATAGACTTCGAGCAACGTCCTCAATCGTTCGAACCCGAATTGTTGAGATTTTTGATTTTTTGCCTCAACTATTCCGTCTGTAAATAAAACCAAGACGTCTCCGGAATGGTAAGTAAATGTTTTTTGCTCAACGTGTTTCTCGTACTGTATGTTTCTTAAAATTCCTAATCCCAACCCATCTATTCCTAAATAATCGGATTTGTTGGATTGGGACTGGTAATAAAGTGAAGGAACGTGACCTGCTCGAGCATGACTTATAGTTTTATTACTAGTATCGATCAAGAAAATTGAAGAAGTGATGAAATGGTTTCTTTCCAAGCATTTGCCCAATGCTGCATTGGCTTTTATGAAAAATTCCGCAGGACCCAAGTTCAATTGAATCAGACTTTGAAATATTCCTTTCATCTGGGACATGTGAAATGCTGCAGAGGTACCTTTGCCCGAAACATCACCGATGATTAATACAAAACGATCTTCACTCAGCTTATAAGTATCATAATAATCACCACCCACCTCATCGGCTGCATTGGAATACGCACAAAGGTCAAAAGCAGAATTGTGATCCAAGGTAGTCGGAAGAAGTGCTTTCTGAACACGCTGTGCAATTTTTAACTCTTCTTGATACCGCTCATTCAATATCGCCTGATTGAGAAGTCGATGATTCTCGACTGAAATACAGGCTTGACTAACGAACGTGCTGACGATATTCATCATCTCTTTGTTAAAGCCATCTTTGACTTCTTTACATAAAACCATTCTTCCAATCGGTACTTTATTGATGATCAAGGGTACCAATAACACCGATTCGAATTTTGGATGATCTAGTCTAATCGCTAGTGGGCTCAAGTTTTCTGGTCGATTTTCTGAGATCCATTCTTTTGCAACCTTTGATTCTTCTATTAGATCGGATAGTTCTTTTCGAGTTTCTGAATCCAGAAATTGCTCTATCAAAAACCCTTCAGGATAGTCATTTCTTCCCATCTCTACCCAAGCCCCATCAGAGTATGTTGCACTCATACAAGAGTCCATCAAAATATCCAAAACCTGCTCTTCATTCTCTTCTGGCTTGATGGATTGGCTCAATCTCTGAAAGCTAATCGCTTCTGTAAGTTTTTGTTCAAAAACAGAAGAGGTAGGTAAATTGAAGAGAGTTACCAAAAAACTGAAAAGGGCATAGGAGAAAATAAAGCCAAATAAACTAATCAGAAATAGGTTGTCTGTTAAATTAACCGGGTAGATAACTTGGTCTGTATATCCTTGCATCTGCACAAAAAGGAATGTGCACGAAAGCAATATGATAGACAGAAAAAGTAAAGATTTCCATTTCTCTTTAAAAGTGAGGTAGGGGATCCACTTAAGATTACCCGAGAGTACAATCCCCAAGCCAACCAAAAGCACTAACCCAAATAAAAAGCTATAGTCAAGGGTATTTTGATTAAAGAAAATGAAAAACATCGCAAGTAACATCGCAAACTCATAAGCCTGCCATTGCTTTACCACTCGCTTACTCCTTTGATAAAGTATCAAGTGCTTCCAAAGTAAGGCGGAAGAAATCAGGAATACCGAGGTAAGTGCAAAATTGATATGATAAAAAAGATTTCTCAGGAAGGGTTCCTGCGAAAGCCTACTCTCGCTGATAGATCCATAGAATAGGAAGATTAAAGCTGAAACTCCTACTGCAAAAATACCGGTGGAGGCCGCTCTCCAAATTAAATTAATGAATTCATTTTTGGCATTTTTGGAAATAGAATAAGAGTAAAATAAATAGACCATTAGAAAAAAGAGAATTTCCAGAATCCAAGTGAATTCGATGGCAATTCCTGAATCCATCTCATTTAGTATTCCAAAAAGTCTCACTAAATCAACGAAAAGCAGCGCTAACCAAACCAAAATGGCAAGTAGCATACTGAGTTTTCCGATGTTGAATTGTGGTAGTTTGATCATTTATCCGCCAAAGTCAATGGGCAAGAATACTAAAATTAGAATATATGATGGACTAGGCAATTACTCGAGGTTGTTAAAAAGTCTAAAACGAAATCAGTGAAAAAAAATTATTGAAGTCCTAAATACAAACTAGATCTTCTACAACACCTTTACCGTACTTCTCCTCTATCAAAAGCATTAAACTGCTTTTATGCATCATCAATTCTTTCTTGATAGGTCCTGAAGTTAGCTTTACGAATAGCTTTTGATCTCTTATGAATACACTACTTGTCCGATCTGCTATGGTTTTCCCCACTAGTTCCGGCCAATCATGAATAAGGGACTTTTCTTTGAATTTACCTTCAATTCGGTATGCTTTGAGCAAATCGTTAAAAGCTGATTCAAGGGGAGCTGCCTCTTTTTTTCTACTGAAATATGGATTATTGTTCATAAAATTAATTCTTCCTAGATAAAAAGCGCTTCTGCGATGCTGTCGGCTAAAAGCTTACCACTTTTACTCAAAGATAAGTTTTTATCTTTCCAAACGAGCCAACCTTGATCTTCCATCTGACTTAAAATAGATTTTTTCAATTGCAAAAGATCTAGTTGATAAGCCTTCAAAATGTGATCAAAATCAATTCCCCACATCGTCCGAAGTCCAGTGAGAATATATTCATTGAGATGGTCATTTTTTAATAATTCCTCGATTTGGAAAGTGTGATGTCCCTGTTCCAGTGATTTCAGATACGAGAAATTATTTGCAGGATTAGAACCTCTGTTTTCACCATCGAATGAATGCGCACTTGGACCCACACCCAGATAAGGAACTCCCTTCCAATAATTGGTATTGTGGAGTGCAAACTGACTTGGTTTCCCGAAATTCGAAATCTCATATTGAACATAACCAGCCTTTTCGGTCGTTTCTTGAAGGATCTCAAATTGGGCGGCAATAAAATCCTCTGAAGCCGGAGTGAATTTTTTGTGTTTGGCCCAATTCCCCAAAGCTGTTTTTGGTTCAACAGTCAGGGCATAGCTTGAAATATGTCCTGAGTCTTGAGAAATAGCAATGGAAAGATCGCTCTTCCACAACTCATGATTTGGATGCGGGAATCCATAAATCAGATCAAGGCTGAATTTTTCAAAGCCAGCCTTTCGGGCATTTTCAATAGCGTTCTTTGATTCAGAAGCAGAATGCGCTCGGTTATAAAACTTTAATACGGAATCATCAAAGCTTTGAATTCCTAGGCTCAGGCGATCAATTCCGAGGCTTTTCCACGAAAAAAGGTTTTCCCGACTTAAATCATCAGGATTAGCTTCCAAAGTAATTTCACTCAATTCAGTTGGATAGAATGTATGGATAGCATTTAAAATCCGTTCTATCTGATCTGAACTGAGTAAGGAAGGCGTTCCCCCACCAAAGTAAATGGTTTTAACGGGGACTCCTTTGAGGTAAGTGTCGCGAAGTTTTAATTCCTCGATAATCGCATTGACCATTTGATCTTTTCGATCGAGATTGGTACTGAAGTGAAAGTCACAATAATGACAAGCTTGCTTGCAAAAAGGAATGTGTATGTAGATGCCCGCCAAGTTGAATTCTGTTATTTTGCGAATATAATCAATCCTTCGCGGCCCATTGAAGTTCCAATTTACCTTGATAGTCTTTTTGTGTTTTGCGTTCGGAATTTCCGTTGAGGCGCAGGAGACTTCTTTTTTGAAATGGGTATCTATTCCTGATACTGAGTGGAAAGGAACCAAAATATTTTTTTCCAACAAGATGGAAACTGAGTTCTTGGATTCGCTTCAGACTATTGTTAGAAATGAAGGTTATTTGGAAGCTTTTTTTAAAGAAGAGCGAAGGTCCGATTCGCTCTTTGTAGAAATACTTTTAGGGAAGAAATATCTTTGGAAAGCAATAGGAACTGAAAATGTACCTTCCGAATTTTCAAGAAGTCTTAATCCAATTGGAAAAAATTTCAATTCAGCTTTGGTCTGGATGCAAAATGTTGTGTCGGAAGCAGAAAATCAAGGCTTCCCTTTTGCAAAAATGAATTTTGGCGAAATCGTAGTCGAGGGAGATTCTATTCGTAGCAATTTGGTTTTTGATTCGGGGCCACTTATTCTATGGGATTCTGTGGAAGTGACAGGTAATACGAAAACTCAGGGGAAATACATTCAAAATCTAACGGGAATCATTCCCGGATCCCCTTTTTCCCAAAAGCAGCTAGATCAAGCAAGTCGGCAACTTCGGAGATCCCCTTATTTTTCACTTACTAGAGAGCCTTCGCTTTCTTTCCAAATCAAAAAAGCCCGTCCTACATTTGAGCTAAAAGATCGAAATACCAATGTTTTAGATGGTATTGTAGGATTACTTCCAAATGAAAACGAACCTGGGAAAATGCTGATTACAGGCCAATTGGATTTGGAATTGTATCATCTTGGAGGGAAAGGAAGAGATGTGGAGATCCACTGGCAGCGACTTAATTTACAAAGCCAGAGTTTAGATATCTCTGCTAAGGAATCATTCCTTTTTAACTCTCCAATTGATGTACAATTAGGATTCAATCTACTGAAACAGGACACCACTTTCTTGAACAGGTATTTAAGTCTTGATTTTGGTTATAGGATTTCTTCAAATAGTTACCTCAATTTCTTCTCCAAAAGACAGGCAGGTGATTTAATAAGCACTTTTGCATTTCGGGAGGTAACGGAACTGCCTGATGTGGCCGATTTTCGATGGAACCAATATGGGATCAGTCTCCATGTTAATTCCTTAGAAGATCCATTTATCCCAAGGAGAGGAGGCTTATTGAATTTGGAGCTAGCTGCCGGAAATAAGAAGATTCTCCAAAACACGGGTATTCCAGACGAGGTATATTCTGGTATCGATTTCAATACCCCACAGTATCAGATTCAGGGTAGCTACGAAAAACATTTTTTTATTGGGCCGACATGGGGTATGTGGTTCAAAGGCAGTGGAGGGTTAATTCAAAATGAAAATCTGCTTTTAAATGACCTCTTTAGACTTGGAGGACTAAAAACAATCCGTGGTTTTAACGAAAATTTCTTTTACGCCAGATCTTTTGGATACCTCAGCATGGAACAGCGATTATTTTTTGGAGAAAATTCATTTCTGATGGTATTTGCAGATGCAGGGATTCTTGAAAACCCGTACTTTGCAACGGCAATTGACCGACCAGTATCTTTTGGTGCTGGATTGAATTTGGAGACGGGATCAGGATTGTTTCGATTTATCTACGGAGTGGGGAAGTCGAATCTACAACCGCTTCAGTTTTCTTATTCGAGAATCCACTTTGGTTATTTGGCTAGATTTTAATTCATGAAGCAACGTATCTTTTTTCTTTTCTTGATTCTGGGATTTTCTTTTTTTTCAAAAGGAAAAGCTCAGGTATTGGAGAATTATAGTGATCAGTGGGTAGCCTCAGGTCGAGAAACTTGGTTTGATTCAAATGACCGCCTCTTGCTTCGATTGGATCTAAACTCATTCCCGAACTCATATTTTTCATTTCAGTTTCCTGAAGAGTCTGTGGCCTTTTTGGGTGAAAAGCTTTGGTTTTTCACTAAGGATGATACGACTTTCATTACAAGCCTAGAAAGTATAAGGACAATTTCTGACTCTTCTAAGGTTACATTAACTCTATTCAAGTCCGGTATTAGTTTGGAGGAGGTTAGTGCGAAGAAATTAATCCGACCTGTAGATCTACAATCAGGAACACAAGTAGTAGGAGCCGAATTACAAAAGCGAGATAGCGGGACAAGACAACAAATTAGAGATTTTTTCATTTTTGCACTTTTACTGATCTTGTTATTTGTTACCCTTTACAAAATTGCCTATCCCTACATATTTGTAATGATGACAAGACCGATTTCTTTATTGAATGCGGAAGATTTTTCCGATTCGGGGAGTCTCCAGAAATTCTTTTCATTTGATATCCTGGTTTTTGTTCTGATAGTCAATCTTATGTCTTCTCTAGGGTTAATCTTGGGAGCAGTATTATTTAAAATAGATTGGTTAGAATCAAGAGTTGATATTACGTTTCAAAATCTGCTGATTGGATGGCTAATTGGATCATTAATTCTATTAATACTTACCATAATTAAATTTACTGTTATTCGCGTAATAGCTTATTTATTCGAGTTAAATAAAATAGAATTTCCACATTTTTTCTATTTGTTACGCTTAGTCATGATAGCGATAACAGGCCTTATTTTGATCTCAGCCTACTTTTTAATGAATGATTACGATTTCGCAAAAAGTGCTGTAGGAATATCTTTTTCTACTTTTTTTTGGTTTTACATTGTAGGTGTTTTGGTTTTATTCTTTATTATGATGAATAGGCTCAGCTTTAAGAAATATCATTTATTTACTTACCTTTGCATCGCTGAATTGGTACCCTTTTTAATAATTGCAAAGTGGGTGATGATTCTCGGAGGATAATTTTGATATTCAAAACAATACAACAAGTATGAGCGCAGCTACAAAAGACAGGTTTAAACCGGTAAAAAGTATCCTTGTATCTCAACCTGCTCCAAGTGATGTGAATTCACCTTATAAACAATTGGCTGAAAAGTATAATCTTAAGATTGATTTTAGGCAGTTTATTAAAGTAGAGCCTGTGCCTTCTAAGGAATTCAGAAAACAAAAAATAGATATTCTTAAGCACACTGCTATCATTTTTACCAGCAGAAATGCAATAGATCATTTTTTTGCTATTTGCAAGGATTTTAAAATCGAGATGCCTGCTGATATGAAATACTTCTGTATTTCTGATCAGACTGCACATTACCTACAGAAATATATTGTCATCAGGAAGCGAAAGCTATTTGTAGGGCAAAGGACCGCAGAGGATTTATTTGATTATTTCAAGAAGCACAAATCCGAAAAATATCTTTTCCCATGTTCGGATATACGCAAAGATGATATACCTAACTATCTCGAAAAGGCAGGGATAGCCTATACCGAAGCAATTATTTACCATACTATAGCGGCGGATTTATCGGACTTAGCTGATGTTAAATATGATATACTTGCTTTCTTCAGCCCGTCCGGAATAAAATCTTTAAAGATAAATTTCCCGGATTTTTCACAAGGAAATACCAGGATAGCTGCATTTGGGCCAACTACCGCTCAGGCAGTCAGAGACTTAGATTTGATTCTCGATATTGAAGCACCACTGCCAAATGCACCAAGTATGACTGGAGCTTTGGAGCTTTATATCAAAAAAGCCAATAATTTGTAATTCTTGGAATCAAAATCAATGGTTTTTCAGTTTAAATCCTTACAATAGTTTTGAAATTGACCTAAACCAGATAATAATGCTTGAAAGAGGCCTGAGGAAGTACTTTTTAAATTGTTTCTTCCTGATTATTTTCTTTTTCGGATTTACATCTTTACGGGCCCAGCAAGATGCTCAGTTTACGCAGTACATGTACAATGGCATGTATTATAACCCGGCTTTTGCAGGAAAAGATGGTGGATATAGGTTCTCTGCATTACACAGGTCTCAATGGTTGAATTATTCGACCAATTCAGGTCAAGGAGGAGCGCCTGTCACCCAGCTTATCACAGCTCAGGGGAGTTTGGATGGGAAAAATATAGGGTACGGTCTCACTATAGTGAATGATCAGATCGGACCAACTAGTAATTTGGAGATCAACCTCCAGGGTGCTTATCATAAAAAATTGAAAAGGGCTACATTAAGTTTAGGAGCATACGCTGGATTATTTTCCAGCGCAATTGACTATGGGGAGTTGATTGTGGTCAATCCTGAACCGAATCTTCCAAATTCCGGGAAAGAAAGCCAAGTAAATTTAAATTTTGGAGCTGGGTTCTTATTTGATCGAGGCGATTACTACCTAGGTTTGAGTAGTAGACACCTCAATGAACCAGCATTTGATTTTGGAGATGGGGCCTATGCTAATCAACTTAGAAATCATTCCTATTTACTCTTTGGGTATAGATTCAGACCAGTTGGTCAATTGAGAATAGAGCCGAGTTTTTTGTTAAAATCTGTCTCTTTTAATAATTTTTCTTATGATGTGAGCGTTATTGCAACTCATCAGAACAAAATAAGTGGTGGCATAGGTTTTAGAGGAGAGGAGTCTGTTTCACTTATAATGGGATATAGTCTATTGAGAGACAATTCTTTAAAATTGGGATATTCATTTGACTTGGTTTTTGGAGGATTGGAAGCAAAAGCTCCAACCAGCCATGAATTGTTGTTACGATATTCTTTGTCAGATGTCACTAAAGATGTTCAGCGAGTGATTCAGAGGACACCTAGATTTAGGTTTTGAAATCCATAATATTTAACGCTTTATAAGAAGCTTTAACTTTACTTTAAATTTGGCAGGTTATTTGCATTATTGTGCCAAATTCAGCTAAATTTCGCATCTTGAGCACCTTAAGAGTTGAGGAAAATCTAATGAACGAAAAAACGTCATTTATGTATAAAAAAATGAACTTGCGCATTATGCCAATCACCTTGGGGTTGGTGGTAGCGACACTTTTACCTGGCTGTGGTCTATTTAACAAGAAAGGATCGGCTAGTGAAAAGATGAATAGAAGAGGAGAAGTAACTGGAGTTCCGAAACGAGATAGCTGGCAACAAAATCTTCCTTACGACATGGTTCCTGTAAAAGCTGGTACTTTTTGGATGGGTCAATCTGATGAAGATATTGCATTCACTCAGTCGTCTCTTAACAAACAGATTACGGTTTCGGAATTTTTTATGGACAAATACGAAGTGTCCAATAATAAATACAGACAATTTTTGGAATCTGTTAAGAATGGTGATTTAGATACAGGGACACCAACCACCCTAAAAGATCCTCCACAATTGAATTATGAAGAATTAAGACCTGATACAACCGTTTGGTCTACAAGTTTTACATACCATTATGGAGATCCCTTGATGGAGTTTTACTTCGATCATCCTGCTTTTGATGACTACCCTGTTGTTGGGGTGACTTATGATCAGGCTAATAAGTATGCTCAATGGAGAACTTATTACCAAAACTCAAGAGACGAATATGATTTTGATGCTCCTAGCTTCAGACTTCCTTCCGAGGCTGAGTGGGAATATGCTGCAAAAGGAGGAAAAGATGTGGCAAAATACCCTTGGGGAGGTCCTTACTTAAAAAATAAAAGAGGTTGTCTAATGGCAAACTTTAAGCCAGGCAGAGGAAATTACATTGACGATGGATTTGCTTACACTGCTCCAGTAGATGTTTTTGCTCCAAATGGTTTTGGCCTTTACAATATGTCTGGAAATGTAGCAGAATGGGTACTTGATGCTTATGCTACAACATCGAGAACTGTAACTTGGGATTTAGATCCAGTATTTGATGATCCTAATGAGCCAAGAAAAGTAGTAAGAGGCGGTAGCTGGAAAGATATTGCTCATTATTTAGAGACTAGTACAAGAACATACGAATATGAAGATGTTGCTCAGGCACACATTGGATTCAGAACTGCAATGACATTTATTGGTAGGTCAGGATCCATGGATGTTAAAAGCTCTCAAAGAAAAAGAAGATAAAAACAACCCACTAAAAAACACTTAAACCTTAATTTTATTCAAAAAATGGCTAGTAACAGCAACTCTTTCTCAGCTAAATTCTATTCCAGTATCATGCCGAAAGTATACGGTATAGGTGCTGCTGTCGTGATCCTTGGTGCAATGTTTAAAATCTTGGATTGGCAGTTTGCAAATGTTATGATCGGTGTAGGACTTTCTACTGAGGCATTGATTTTCTTCTTATCAGCTTTCGAGCCTAAGGCAGAAGAAGTAGATTGGTCTAAAGTATATCCAGAACTTGCAGGAGATGCTCCCGGAGTAAAGAGAACAGCAAAGGCATCAACTGGTGATAATACCGCTCAAAAGTTAGATGAAATGTTAGCAAACGCTAAAGTTGGTCCAGAACTTATCGAGAGCTTAGGAAAAGGAATGCAAAACCTTGCAACTTCTGCTGCCAAGATGGGTAATCTTGCTGATGCAGCAGTAGCAACCAATGAATATGCGACAAACGTAAAATCTGCTGCAAAGACCTTAGTAGATATGAATGCTTCTTACAGCAAGACTGCTGCTGCACTTACCGAAATGTCTTCTGCTTCACAAGATGCAAAAGCGTATCACACACAAGTTCAGACAGTCACTAAGAATTTATCAGCATTGAATTCTGTATATGAAATGGAACTTCAGGATGCAAATAGTCATGTGAAGACATTAAATAAATTCTACTCCAATATGACCGCTGCTATGGAAGGTCTTAGCGAGGCTGGAAAAGAAACAGAAGCTTTCAAAAACGAGCTTTCAAAATTGAATCAAAACGTGAGTTCATTGAATAAAATCTATGGTGGAATGCTTTCCGCTATGAAAGGTTAATTTCTCTTCAATTCATTTTAAAATCCATTAAAACTTAAAAATGGCAGGAGCTAAAGAGACACCTAGACAGCGGATGATTGGTATGATGTACCTGGTTTTGACAGCCTTATTGGCTCTCCAGGTCAGCAACCAAATCCTCCAGAAATTTATATTGATCAATGATGGGATGGAAAGAACTTCCAAAAACTTCATTGGTAAAAACGTTTCTACCGTTGAGTCTATCGCTTATACGGTAGAGCAGCAAGGAAATAAGGAAGTGGATGTGCCAAAGGTGGCAGCTGCAAAAGAGGTAAGAGAGGCTACTAAAGAAGTCTATGATTATTTGGAAGGGTTAAAACAGGATTTAATTATCCAATCCAATGCTAAGAATGATGAGGGCAACTTTGTCAATGCGAACTTGAAGAATACAGAAATAACTGGAAATCTCTTTGCCAATAATGGTCGTGGAGAAGAGATGAAAGAAAAACTGAACGCTTATCCAAATCAAATTTCGGCAATTCTGACAAAAATCGGATTTCCAGATATGCAATTCCAACCGATTGCTAAGGATGCAAAAGACATCGAGCTTTTTGCAAATGACATGGAAGTAAAGAATAAGGATTTTGTTGCTTTGACATTTGTTAAATCCCCAGTTGGAGCGGTTATCGCATTGCTTTCACAATTTCAAAATGAAGTTTTAAATATCGAAAGTGAATCCTTAAAAGCGATTCAAAATTCAATCGGTTCTTTCTTCTTCAAGGCTGACGTTACGGAGGCAAGAATTGCCGCATTATCAAATGTTGTGGCCGCTGGTACCAAGTTTGAAGCAGATATGTTTATTGCTTCAAGTTCTACTTCAGCCGCTCCTACTATGACAATTGATGGTAGATCTGTCCCTGTAGATGCAAAAGGATTTGGTAAAATCGAATTTTCTGTAACTCCAGCCGGTGAGTACGATGATAGAGGTTTGGCTAAGCGAATTTTGAAAGGTGAGATTATTACTAATGTAGGTGGTGAAGACAAGGTTCTTCCAGTTGAATACGAATACTTTGTGGCACAGCCTGTCATCAAGGTTTCTTCTGAGGTGGTTCAGCAACTTTACGCAGATTGCGCAAACGAATTATTAATCGAAGTGCCTGCTCTTGGGAATAGCTATTCTCCTGAATTTGCAGTTTCTAATGGTCAATCTATAAAGGGTAATAAGCCAGGTCAATTGACTGTAATACCAGGAGCATCTGGTAAAGTGAACATCGGAGTAAGTAGTGGAGGAAATAAAATTGGTGCGGTTGATTATGATATCAAGCCAGTTCCTGCTCCTTCATTAGTTCCTGTAACTTCAAATGGTAGTGAACTGGATCTTAGTCTCGCTCACCCAATTGGAACTTTGACTGGTATAAAGTTGCTTGCTAAGCCTGAGCCTACATTCGGTAGGACAATGGCTAAAGATGCTAATTTTGAGGTTACCGGTGGGGAAATGAGGTTATTGAGGAATGAAGTTCCAAGACAAACAGCTCAAATTTCTTCAGGCAATTCTTTGGCGATGCGTACGTTATTAGAAAGTGCCAAAGCAGGAGATGTTATCGTCTTCGAAATTAGACAAGTAACTCGTACAAATTTTAGAGGTAATAAAATTCCTACTGAATTGAGACAAGTTGTTCCAATCAGAATCAAGTAATCAGATTGGTAAGAGAAAAAATTATATAAATATGAAAAAGCTTCTTCCAAAATTTATCCTGTCCTTATTTCTTGTAGCAGGGCTAGCTCCTTTAAGGAGTGAAGCACAAATTGCTACAAGTGTAAATCCATCTGGATTTGGCGATAGACAATTTGAAATGGACACGGTCTTCTCTGCTAAGAGAATAAGGGAAGATGATAAGATGTATCAAATTGGTGTTTGGCGTCGAATTGACCTTAGGGAAAAGTATAATCTTCCACTTTATGGTTCTGGAGATACTAAGTCAAATGGGATTATAAATCAGATCTACAAATCTGTGGTAGATGAAAATGCACTTGAAGTTTTTGCTGATCCAGAGTTTACTACTCCACTTTCAATTGCTGAGTTCCAAGAAAATTTCTGGTTAAACGCTACTGGAGATAGTATTTTCGTGAAGCAGCTTTATTACTTGGATTTCAAGGAAGATTTTGTTTTTGATAAGCATCACTCTGAAACTGTATTTGATATTAAATACATTGAATTGGTCATGCCGTCAGCTACAAATTCTGACGCTGGTCAAAAAACTATCGCATTTATCCGATATAAAGATTTCTACAACTACTTCAAAAATCATCCTGAAGCACGCTGGATCAATTTCAACAATCTTTCTAAAAGTCTCACTTATGATGAAGCATTTGAGACAAGATTATTCAGATCGGTTGTTAGGAGATTTACGAATCCTGACGATGCGCTCATTGCAGATTTGATTTCATCTCAAAATCCAAATCAGGATATGCAAGCTTATTTAGATGCACTTGCATTTGAGTATAAGCTATTAGAGTTTGAAAATTCCCTTTGGGAATGGTAAAAGAAAAGGGGCTTTTTTAAGCCCCTTTATTTTTTTCTTTCCATTCAAAAAGTCCCCTTGCTTTACTAGGCCCGATAATACTTGCTATTTCCTCCTCAGTTGCTTGACTGATCTTCTTCACAGACTTAAAATGACTTAAGAGCTTATCCGCTGTATTTTCTCCAATTCCAGGAATAGCTGTCAATTGAGTTCCAAAAGCATTTTTGCTTCTCACATTTCGATGAAATGTTATTGCAAATCGGTGGGCCTCATCTCGAATTCGCTGTAAAAGTCGTAGACTCTCAGATTTTTTATCGATATGGATTGGGTAAGAATCCCCAGGGAAGTAAATTTCTTCGAGTCGCTTTGCAATACCAATAATTGGCATTTGACCATAAATCCCTAACTCCTTCAACGCATCAACTGCAGAGGATAGCTGTCCTTTTCCCCCATCAATTACTACTAATTTTGGCATTGGTTTACCCTCTTCCATCAGTCTTTTATAGCGCCTCCCCACGATCTCCTTCATGCTGGCAAAGTCATTTGGCCCTTCTACAGTTTTAATATGGTAATGTCGATATTCTTTTACTGCGGGCTTTCCGTTTAAGAAGCAAACCATACTTGCTACCGGATTAGTGCCCTGTATATTTGAATTGTCGAAACACTCAATGTGATCCGGAATCTCCTGAAGACTGAGATCTTCCTTCAATTGCTTTATTACTCTATCTTTTTTGTCTTGGTTTAAACCAATAAGTAATGCTTTTTCCTTTTTGTAGAATAAGGCATTTTTATAGGATAGTTCAATAAGTTTTTTCTTATCTCCTATTTTTGGGGTATTTACGTTTAGACCCTCAATCGGATCTGAAAGTTCAATGTTTAGCAGCACTTCATCTGCATCACTACTGAATTGATCTTGAAGTCGGATAAGTGCAGTTATTAGCAACTCTTCTTCCGTTTCATCGAGCCTTTTTTTCAATTCAACATTTTTGGAGGTGATCAAAGTCCCATTTTTAACCCGCATGAAGTTTACATAAGCTGTATTTTCATCGCTCACAATTGTACACACATCTAGATTTTTGATAGAGGGACTGGCTACAAGTGATTTTGATTGATATTTTTCGAGGAGTTCTAGCTTTTCCTTGAGCTTGTGTGCTTTTTCAAACTCAAGGTTTTCAGCATGAAATTGCATCTCTTGTTTGAAGAATGTTTTTGCTTGTCCCAGATTTCCTTTTAGGATATGCTTTGCTTGATCTAAATCTTTCAAGTAATCCTGCTCTTTTTGAAGCCCTACACATGGTCCTTGGCAATTTCCAATATGGTACTCGAGGCATACCTTGTATTTGCCTTCTGCTATCTTGTAGGGAGAGAGATCAAGTTTACAGGTCCTGATAGTGAAGAGTTCTCGGATTAGGTCCAATACGTTATTCATGGCCTTTACACTTGCAAAAGGGCCGTAATAGGTCCCACGCTTTGGGACCAATTTTCTTGTTTGAAAAATCCTGGGAAAATTTTCTTTGGTTACCAAGAGGTAAGGATAAGTCTTATCATCTCGAAGTAAGATATTATACTTCGGTTGGGACTTTTTAATAAGGTTATTCTCCAGCAGGAGGGCGTCAAGTTCACTATTGACGATGGTGATTTCAATCTTTCTGATTTCCTTCACCATTCTCCGGGTTTTAAGATTTACCCCTGAGTTTTTATTAAAATAGCTACTAACTCGCTTTTTAAGGCTTTTCGCTTTTCCAACATAAATTAGATCATCTTCATCATTAAAATACTTGTATACTCCCGGTTGATCTGGAAGATTCAAATGCTCACTAGGAAGATAGGAGGATGATTGCATTGTTTAAAATTAAAAAAACAGCCTTGGATTAAGGCTGTTTTAAAAAGAGTATTTTTTTATGTTTTAGAAATCGTTTTTCTTGGCGTCATAATCAAAGTCCGCAAATCGCTGACTTTCTTTTTCATAAACGTCACAGTCAATCTCAATACTTAGTGGACGCTCAGGTCTTGGAAAAGGGCCTTTGGTATAACCTAGACTTTTGTCAGCATATACTTTTTCCATAAATTTTACCCAAATCGGTCTTGCGGTACGTCCTCCTTGTCCTGCGGTCCAGCTTCTAAAGTGAATGGCTCTATCGTCACCACCTACCCAAGTGCCACTGACCAAGTCCTTGCTGATACCCATATACCAACCGTCAGAGGCATTTTGTGTTGTTCCTGTTTTTCCACCTAATTCATTTCCTTCTCGGATCGAATAAGGGACTCCTTGGCTAGTACCACCACGCTCTTCGAATCCACCTCTTAACATATAAGTCATGAGGTATGCGTGTTCTTCACTCATAGCAGGCCGTTTTTTTGCAGTAAATTGTTGGATTACATTCCCGTTTTTATCTTCAATTCTATCAATATAAATAGGTGTAGTATGCTCTCCTTTATTGACAAAAGTTCCAAATGCACCTACCATTTCAAAAATAGAAACGTCGTTTACTCCTAATGCTAAGGATGGGACCTCCTCTAAGTCACTAGTGATTCCTAATCTACGTGCAGTTTCTATTACGATCTTAGGACTTAGTTTTTTCATCATATAAGCCGTAATGGAATTAATAGATTCTGCCATTGCATGTCGGATAGTCATTTTTTCGTAAGAAAACTTTCCGTTCGCATTTGCAGGACTCCAAGCCGGTTGGCCTGGAATATACACTTCTACCGGTTGATCAATGACACTGTAGCAAGGACTATATCCATTCTCGATTGCCGCTGCATATACAAAAGGCTTGAATGTTGATCCTGGTTGTCTTTTACCACGCTTAACATGATCAAACTTAAAGTACTTATGATCCAGTCCACCTACCCAAGCTTTGATCTGTCCGGTATGTGGATCCATACTCATGAATCCCGCCTGAAGGAATTTTTTATAATATCTCATTGAATCCATCGTACTCATGAGTGTGTCTATCTCTCCTTTCTCCCAAGAAAAGACGTTCATCCGTTTTTTCTCATTCAGTTTTAAATTGATGGAATCAGTATCATTTCCGAATCTGATCTTTAAGAGACGATAGGCTTCTG
Organism: Algoriphagus marinus; assembly: GCF_001936475.1. GTDB lineage: Bacteria > Bacteroidota > Bacteroidia > Cytophagales > Cyclobacteriaceae > Algoriphagus > Algoriphagus marinus. The sequence goes on from NZ_MSPQ01000001.1 coordinate 626,674, forward strand.
TTCTTTTTACAGCATCTTCTATGAAATTTGGGATAATTCTGTTGTCACCATCAACCCATGGGTCTCGATTGCCCATTTCGTTATAGAAAGTTTTTTGGAGAGCTCGCATATGCTCGTCTACAGCCTCTTCGGCGTAGCGCTGCATACGGCTATCAATGGTTGTGTATATTTTTAAACCGTCTCCATAAAGATCATAAGCAGAACCGTCTGACTTCAGATTCTCTTTCGTCCATTGAAGTAAGTCAGCTTTGACGATTTCTCTGAAATAAGTTGCTAGACCTTTGTTTTGATTGGCTACACTATAGTCTAATTCTATAGGCAAAACTGATAGGGAATCAAACTCTTCCTCAGTTAACTGATCATTTTTCACCATTTGGTACAGCACAGTGTTTCTTCTCCTAAGTGAATTATCTGGATTATAAACCGGGCTGTAATAAGTTGGAGCTTTGAAAAGTCCTACCAAGACAGCAGCTTCCTGAACGGCTAAATCAGAAGGTTTTTTATTGAAAAAAGTCTCTGAGGCAGTTTTTATTCCATAAGCATTTGACCCAAACTCGGATGTGTTTAGATAAAGTGTCAGGATTTCATTTTTTGTGTATGCTTTTTCGAGTTGTGTTGCAACTATCCATTCTTTGGTTTTGATGATCAACATGCGAAGTCCAGGAATAGAACTTAAAACTCCCTGATTTTCATCAGTTCTAGTTTTGAACAAGTTTTTGGCCGTCTGTTGGCTTAGAGTTGACCCTCCACCAGCATCTTGACCTAGGATAATTGACTTTACAAAAACACGCATCATAGCAATCATGTCAATCCCAGAATGCTCATTAAAACGAACATCTTCAGTTGAAATCAGCGCATTTACCAAGTTTGGAGAAAGGTCCTCGTATTTGATAGGGCTTCTGTTTTCTCGATAATAGGTTCCTAAAAGAACTCCGTCCGCTGAATATAATCCCGAAGCAATCTCGGAATCAGGATTCTCTAAAGCTTTGAAATCCGGAAGGGTGCCGAATAACCCGAGGAAATTGATACTGATCATCCATACAAATAGTATGAATCCAAAAAAACCAGCTACAAATGCGATCCAAATGTATTTTATGACTTTGGATACCCAAGTTGTGCCTTTTGGTTTAATAGCTTTACTCATAGTTTACTTATAAACGGACTTGAAAAAAGCCCTGTATTCTTCCAGATTTTTACTTTTGTTTAACACTTGGAAATTCTCTATCGAAATAAAGAAGGAATTTCCTTTAACCTCAGCTGACATTCCTTCAGATTCAAAATCTTTTTGGAAGATGTTGAAATAGTCTAAGGCTTTTTCTGCATTAGAAAATGGGCTGATAATGTAAATCGCATTTTCTCGATTCATATTCATATTTCCCGTTCTTAATCTTGAATTAGAGAAATTCTTTGCGTGAAAATTCTCCAAATCACCGAGTAAATTTTTTGCTTCTTCCGCTTCACCCGGGCTCATCGCAACCACAAAGATATGCGTTTGGGAGTTGTTGACTTTAAAAGGTGAAACTGCTAAATCAATCGGGTCTTCCAATTCTTTCACTTCTTCACCTGCAAGTGCTGTAGAATCACTTATTTCCAGTTTTTTGGGATTCAACGCAGCCAACTCCTCTTCGGACAGTAAAGGATTAAGCATATTCTTTGCCAATTCTTTCAATGCCTCATCCTGTGAGTTGAGAATATAGGCTTCCAATCGCTCCCGGTAGAATGCTCGACTTTCTGTTTTTCCCGTAACCATGATGTCAAGGAGGATCAATCGTTCGGTATTTCGAGTCAATGGATATTCTTCCAGTGTAGATTGGATTAGTTCTTTGGTAGTCTGATATTGCCCTGCATAATAAGCTTCATAGGCTTTCTGATACCTTTGAGAGGATTCTAAATAAGCCATATTGCCTGAAGCAGCCTGCGGATTATTCACAGAGAAAGTATATTGAGACCTCGGGAATTCACGGTTCAGGCGTGTCACATATTGTTGTGAATTTCCACCAAGATCTTTTTGGCTTAGGTACAATAAATAATATGCTTCAGGTTTACGACTTGATCCTGGGTATAATCTTACCAAGGTTTCAAGATTATTAACACTTTGTTGAACTTCATCAAGATTGAAATAAAGTAATTTACCCAATTCGAAATAGGATTCCTCAAGCTGCAGATTCAATTCATTCAATTGATCTGGACTGTTAGGGATTTCTGAAAGCAAAGATTCTAGATCAGGAAGACTACTTAAAGGATTGTTTTCACTATCCAAGGCCGTCGAATCATTTTCTGAGGGCTCAGGAATTGTAGGGGTGGAGCTTTGAAAACTTACTGCGCTCCTCCTCCAATTATCTTGTAGTGGTCGGGTTCCCCATGTTCTTCGAAACTCTATCGCACCTTGTTGCATTGCAACTCCATTATCAAAGTAGAAAGTTGATGATCCTGCACCTCTATCACTAAAAGCAAGAAGGTTGTCAAAGAGACTTGTGTTTTTTGGTTTTTCGGCAGCTTTAGCTTCCGCCATGAGTCGTTCTTCTTCTGATTTAATAAAGTTTTCTGCAACTAGACGTTGTTCTTCAGGAGACATTTTGGCTAGAGTAATCAAGCTGTCATTCTTTTCGATTCGCTCGAAATGGAACACATAATTGTCCAATGATATTTTTTGCTCCTGAATTTGAAGTGCTACAGGATCAGATTCGTTTATGAAGGTCAATGCAGAATCCAAGTAATATTTTGTGGAACGATAGTCCTTAAGCTGATCCAGATTGATTTCAGCAAGTTTTTGATAGATATATCCTTTCAGCCTTGGGTTGCTTCCTGGTTCTTTGGCCGCTTGGTGAAGCAAGGATAGGGTCAATTCAGTGTCACCTTGTTTTTCCTCAAATAAGGCACGCTCATAAATTACAACGTCTTTTAGGTCTCTATTTTTAGGATCCTTATATAGATCCTCGTAATAATTCCGAACTTTTTTTAAGTCTTTGGAAGCGTTGAGCTCAGCTACTTGCTGTGCATAGAGCTGCGCAAAAAAGCTCCTTTCATAGGGAGGGTTTCCGTCTAGTGCTTTTTTATAATAATCATAGGCAAGAGCATCAAGTCCAATACGCTGATAGCGCTGGGCTAAGATGAAATTAATTCGAGACTCTTCTTTTTTATCACTTGCATATTCTAGAGCCTTATCCAATGCGCCGATTATTCCATTTTTGTCTTGTCGGGATTCGTAATAGTAGGCTAAGGTCCGGTATAGTTCATACCTGTTTTCCTCAGATATATCAGATTCTTTGGAAAGGTAATCGATAGTGAAGTTTGCTTTTTCTATTTCACCCAAATCGACGTAAAGTTTCAATAATGTGATCAGTGTCCTGTGTCGAATGTCATTATCTTTGGAGTTTACATTGACGTATTTAAATGTATTCTGGGCATCATCAAAGTGTGATTGGTAGTAATCAATCTTTCCTAATAGGTAATAACTATCATCTACCCATTTACTTATTTTATGCCATTCGATGGCTTTTGAGGCTAACTCCCGAGAAGATTGGAGCTTTTCCTGATTAGCTTGAATTGATGCCGAGTCAATTGGAATAAAGACGGGTAGCACCTGCGTGTAGTCTTCCTTATAGTTGGTCGCGATCTCCGCTTCCACTTCTTTAAGTTTTACGTCTGCAAGATAGTAAGCATTGTAGTGTGCAGTTAGATTATGAAAAGTTCTATTAGTGAACGTGTTGCGCTCGGAGGAGCATGCCGCCGCAAAAAATAATATTCCAAACGCTACTACCGAAAACTTCTTCATGGATGACTATTCCCAAATTGAGTACCAAAATAGGTTTTTTGACTTACTTAGCGAACGAAAATTAGCTTAGTTTATTTCCTGGGTTATAAATGGAGTATTTTTGTATGAGCAGTTTTATCGAACAGCATACAATGAAAATGAAATGAAACAAACTGGAGAAAAAAAGAAGTCAGCCGGAACTCCGATTTATGTCAAATACATAGGTCTTTCTTTCCAGCTATTTGGAGTCATTGGGGCCGGAACCTGGTTTGGATGGTGGATTCAGCAAAAAAGTGAAATGAAATTTCCAGTTTGGCTTTTGTTATTCTCTTTTTTATCTATTGGGATCGCTTTTTACCAACTCTGGATGTCTATGAAAGAGGATAATAAATGATTTTCTAAAATTGCTTTAATTTTGTGCTCTAAAACCGACAGCTATGGTCCTCGCTAAAAACATTCATTTTCGATTTCTTCTTTTTTCTTTGATAGTTGCGGCTTTGATCTGGATTTTGACGTGGATTTTCCCCGTTGTAATCCATGAGAAAATATGGAATATCTACTTTTTTCTTTTGATTTTTTCGTTTTTTATCACTTTGATCAATAGCTTTTTGTTAAAATCATTTGGCGAAAATTTCTTTCAGATCATGGTTTTGGCAATGATTCTGAGATTTATTGGGACATTAATCTTTATTGGGATAGCCGTTTGGCCTGCAATGGAGAATATTATTCTGTTTATCGCAGATTTCTTTATTATTTTTTTGTTCTACTTAGTTTTTGATATCTACGCCTTTCTGTCTAACTTGCGCCCGATTTCGAAGTAGCCCTCAAAATTTAGAGTTGATGACGCGTAAAATACTGGTACTAAGTCTTTTAATTTCAGCATTTTTGCTAGGTTTTGCCGGCAATACACAAGCTGCAGGTGGTGAAGAAGATAAGACAAGCTTCATCATGCACCACGTAAAAGACTCTCATGAGTGGCATTTCGCCACTTTTGGTCATACACACGTGACTTTGCCTCTCCCTGTTATCGTTTATTCAGGCGATAGAGGTTTGGAGTTTTTTAGCTCCTCAGATTTTCAAAATCACGAAACTCATTTATTTGGAGAAGAATATGCTCATGAAGGTTACTTCATTGACGAGCATGATCATTTAGGTAGGGTTGATGGTGCGAGTTTTATCGAATTCTCAATCACCAAGAATGTGGTGATGCTTTTTATAGTATTGATTTTTGTAGGTTGGTTTGCTTTATCAGCAGCCGGACATTACAAAAAGCATGGAGCTGTGGCTCCAAAAGGTGCAGCGGCTATCATCGAGCCAATTGTAATTTTTGTAAGAGACGAGATTGCTCAAAAATCGATCGGTCCACAGTACAAGCGGTTTGTTCCTTATCTAATCACCTTGTTCTTGTTTGTATGGTTTGGTAACCTTCTTGGATTGATTCCGGGTGCAGCAAACATGACTGGAAATATAGCAGTTACCATGGTGCTTGCGGTTTTGACTTTCATCATCACCAATGTCAATGGAAATAAGGGTTACTGGAAGCACGTCTTTATGACTCCTGGTGTTCCACCAGCTATGCTTTTGATAATCGTTCCGGTAGAAATTATCGGTTTGTTCACCAAGCCTTTTGCCTTGATGGTTCGACTTTTCGTCGCTATCACAGCAGGACACATTGTAATCCTCGGCTTCATCGCCTTGGCATTTATCTTTGAATCGTACACCATTGGTATTGCAAGTACCTTGATGGTTACCTTTATAAACTTGATCGAATTGTTAGTAGCCACTATTCAGGCTTATGTATTTACGCTTTTTTCAGCGATGTACATTGGCTCAGCAGTAGCGGAGCATGCACATGACGATCATCATTAAGAGTAGGAATTTCTTTGTTCAATTATATAAATAAAATGTTATGTTAACTATTATCTTGTTGACTGCTGGTTATGCTCTAATGGGAGCTGGAATCGGTGCAGGTATTGTTGCGATTGGCGCAGGCCTAGGTATCGGTCGTATTGGTGGACAGGCTATGGAAGCTATTGCTCGCCAGCCTGAAGCTGCTGGAAAGATCCAGGGTGCAATGTTGATCATTGCTGCCTTGATCGAGGTGGTTTCCCTATTTGCAGCAGTTATCTGTTTGTTGATCGCGCTAAACATCGCGGGTATCGCATAATTAACCTTGAAAAGGGATTGGCGCTAGGCCTTTCCCTTTTCTTTAGTTTATTGAACAATCTGAAATAAAATTTTAAACCATGGATTTAATCACACCAGGTACCGGTCTTATTTTCTGGCAATTATTTGGCTTTTTAGGCCTTCTATTCATTCTGATCAAGTTTGCTTGGAAGCCAATGCTAGAAGCACTTGAGGAAAGAGAAAGTAGCATTGAGAATGCATTGAAGTCTGCGGAGACAGCAAGAAATGAAATGGCTAACCTCAAAGCTGAAAATGAAAAGTTGTTAGCTGAAGCTAGACTCGAAAGAGACATTATCTTGAAAAAAGCACAGGATGCTTCTGTAAAGATGATCGAAGAGGCTAAAGAAGATGCTAGTAAGGTTGGAGCTCAAATGATAGCCAACGCAAAAGCAGTGATTGAAACTGAAAAGAAAGCTGCATTGGCAGATGTAAAAACTCAGGTTGCAACACTTTCCCTTGAAATAACAGAGAAATTATTAAGAAAGAATCTATCTGATGACAAAGCTCAAAAAGAGCTTGTGGATGGATTTGTAAATGAACTTAAGCTTAATTAATACCACTCCATGTCAAATCATAGAGTAGCACACCGGTATGCAAAATCTATCATGGAACTTTCCTTGGAAAAGGGAATCCTTGAGGAAGTGCACACTGATTTTGTAAAGCTTTCCTCAATGGCTAAAGGAAATCGGGATCTTACGCTTTTGCTTAACAATCCGATTATCTCATCCGAGAAAAAACTGAAAGTTCTTAATGCCCTTTATGCTACAGGTGCACAAAAGATGACCCTCACCTTTTTTGAGATTGTTTCAAGAAAAGGAAGAGAAAATATCTTGGTGGATGTGGCAAAAGAGTTTGAAAACCAATATAATCTTCACAAATCAATTCAAGTAGCTGAATTGACTACGACTTTTGCCATTGATGACAAGTTGCGCAAGCAATTTCTCGAGGTGGTAAAAGAAATCTCAGGTTTGGAAACCGTTCAACTTGTGGAAAAAATTAATCCAGATTTGATAGGTGGCTATATTCTAAAAGTTAATGACCGTCAATTGGATGAGTCACTTAGCTCTAAACTGAGAATTTTGAAAGCAGAGTTCAGCGAGAATCATTACGAAAGTAAAATCTAATTAAAAAGCATTAATCTACGATATCATGGCAGAAGTAAGACCAGATGAAGTTTCGGCAATTTTGAGAGAACAACTCTCAGGAACAAGAACAGCCGCGGAACTAGAAGAGGTGGGTACAGTCCTTCAAGTGGGGGATGGTGTAGCTCGTATCTATGGACTTTCCAAGGCGCAAGCCGGTGAATTGCTCGAATTCGACAATGGTTTGAAAGCAATGGTTCTGAACCTTGAAGAAGACAATGTCGGGGCCGTACTTTTTGGTGATTCAAAAGAAATCAAAGAAGGTGATACGGTAAAAAGAACTAAGAAAATTGCTTCTCTTATGGTAGGAGAAGGAATGCTTGGCCGAGTAGTCGATACCCTTGGTAATCCAATCGATGGTAAAGGACCTATCACTGGTGACTTATATGAGATGCCACTTGAGCGTAAAGCTCCTGGTGTAATTTACCGTCAACCAGTAACAGAGCCGCTTCAGACTGGTATCAAGTCAATTGATGCGATGATTCCAATCGGTCGTGGCCAACGAGAGCTTGTAATCGGTGATCGTCAGACAGGTAAAACTGCTGTGGTAATTGATGCAATCATCAACCAAAAAGAATTCTACGATAAAGGTGAGCCAGTTTTCTGTATCTATGTTGCTATCGGTCAGAAAGCTTCTACTGTTGCAAACGTAGTAGCTGCTCTTGAAAAAGGTGGTGCTCTTCCTTATACTGTTGTTGTAGCGGCTTCTGCTGCAGATCCTGCTCCTATGCAGTTCTTTGCTCCATTTACTGGTGCTGCAATTGGTGAATTCTTCAGAGATACTGGTCGTCCAGCATTGGTTGTTTATGATGACCTTTCCAAGCAGGCGGTAGCTTACCGTGAAGTTTCCTTGCTATTGAGAAGACCTCCGGGACGTGAAGCTTATCCAGGTGACGTATTCTATCTTCACTCAAGATTGCTTGAGAGAGCTGCAAAAATCAACAAATCAGATAAAATCGCTCAGCAAATGAATGATCTTCCTGATTCTTTGAGACCATTGGTAAAAGGCGGTGGATCACTTACTGCACTTCCAATTATCGAAACTCAAGCTGGTGACGTTTCCGCTTATATCCCTACGAACGTAATCTCGATTACTGACGGTCAGATCTTCTTGGAGACTAACCTATTCAACTCTGGTATTCGTCCAGCGATCAACGTGGGTATCTCAGTTTCTCGAGTAGGAGGTAACGCACAGATCAAATCAATGAAGAAAGTAGCGGGTACCTTGAAGCTTGATCAAGCGCAGTTCCGTGAGTTGGAGGCATTCTCTAAGTTTGGTTCTGACCTTGATGCAACTACTAAGCGTACAATCGAAAGAGGTAGAAGAAACCAAGAAATCTTGAAGCAGGCCCAGTATTCTCCGGTGTCTGTAGCAAACCAAGTGGCGATCATTTATGCTTCCACTAAAGGCTTGATGGATTCTGTACCTGTAGAGAAAGCTAGAGCATTCGAAAAAGAATTCTATACGCTATTGGAGTCAACTTACCCTGAAGCATTAACATTGATCCTTAAAGGTGATATTGATGGAGCAGGTAAGATTTTGGCTACTGCTGCTGCAGAATTAGCGCCTAAATACGCGAAATAATTGAACTGAATCCGGAAGGTTGATTCCTTCCGGTTTTTTATACCAAGTACAAAGCATTCACTGATGGCTAACCTTAAGGAAGTAAAGCAACGGATCACCTCAGTAGTCTCTACACAGCAGATTACTAAAGCCATGAAAATGGTATCCGCAGCGAAACTTAGAAGAGCACAGGACAAAATCACCCAGATGCGTCCCTACTCTCAAAAGTTGACTCAAATCCTGAATAACGTTTCCGCAGCTTCAGAAGGAGCAGCTGATATCGTCTATGCTGAAAAGCGAGAAGTTAATAAAGTACTAATCGTACCGGTAACTTCAGATAAAGGACTTTGTGGAGCTTTCAATTCAAATGTAATCAAGGCTTGTAATGCTTCCATTGCAGGTCAATTTGCAGGCAAGGAAATAACGATTTTACCTTTAGGTAAAAAAGCTTACGAATCATTCAAAAAGCGTGATTTCGCTGTAATTCCTGACTTCTACCAAGTTTTTGGTGACCTGACTTTCGACAATGTAAGAGCTGCAGCTGAGTATGCAATGAATGCATTCTTGGAGGGAGAATACGATCAGGTAGTTTTGGTTTTCAACGAATTCAAAAACGTCGCTACCCAAATCATTCAGACTGAGCAATTTTTGCCAATGGCAAATGCTGAAACTGATGAGGTAAAGACTGTGGAAGCGGATTATATTCTTGAACCTTCAAGAGCTTATATTATTGAGGAATTGGTCCCAACTTCATTGAAAATTCAGTTTTACAAAGCGGTCTTGGAAAGCAATGCTTCTGAGCATGGTGCTCGAATGACTGCTATGGACAAAGCAACAGAAAACGCAGGTGACTTGCTGAAAGAACTTCGATTGCTTTACAATAGAAGTCGTCAGGCAGCAATTACCAATGAAATTCTAGAAATCGTCGCAGGTGCAGAAGCACTTGGAGGAAAATAATTACAATAGCCCTAATTTCTAAACCACAATTCGAAAGGATTGTGGTTTTTTGCTTTTTGGCGAAAAATGGTTTTTCCCGATTTATCAGTAATTTGATGGGACTCAATTTGCTATGCCATGAAGAATGTCTCCAAACTCCTTTCATTTTTTTACATTCTAGTACTTTTTGGAGCTTGCTCCCCTCAGCCTTCCGAGAAAAAGCATCCAAATATCATCTTTATCCTAGCAGATGATTTAGGCTATGGAGACATCCAAGCTTTTAATTCAGAAGGTAAAATTCCTACACCGAATATTGATCAACTGGCGTCTGAGGGAATGCGATTTAGGGATGCGCATACCACCTCATCGGTTTGCACGCCTACCCGATATGCCTTACTTACCGGTCGATACAATTGGCGAAGTAGATTAAAGAGCGGAGTGCTTTATGGAAAATCAAAGGCATTGATTCCCAAAGAGCGGACTACTGCTGCTTCGCTTTTAAAAACGAAGGGATATGAAACTGCTTTTATTGGGAAATGGCATTTGGGCTGGGATTGGACGCTAAAAGATCCTGCAGTTGATGTCGAAAGCGGATCAAGTCCAGCTGATTTTGACCACATTGATTTTTCCAAACCAGTTTTAAATGGACCAAACGAACTTGGATTTGATTATTCCTATGGCCTTACTGCATCGCTGGATATGGCGCCTTATGTCTATGTTGAAAATGGAAAAGTCACTCAGATTCCGGACAAAGTGACAATCGATGAGGGGGAATATTCCTGGTGGCGGGAAGGCCCTACTTCACCGGATTTTATCCATGAGGATGTTACTCCTAATTTCTTTGAGCGAGCTTACGAATACATCGAAAGCAAAGCAAATCAAGAGAAACCATTCTTTCTTTACCTTGCTTTGCCTTCACCGCATACTCCGATCCTTCCCTCAGCAGCATGGCAGGGAAAAAGTGGAATCCTTCCCTATGGAGATTTTATGATGATGATCGATGATTACTTGGGTAAGCTAAATCAGACTTTGAAAAATGCTGGAATTGATGAAAACACGCTGGTCATATTCATGAGTGATAATGGCTGCTCGCCGGCTGCGGGATTTGATAAGCTAGTTGAAATGGGGCATATGCCGAGTGGGATTTTTAGAGGGCATAAAGCAGATATCTATGAGGGAGGACATCGAGTCCCCTTTATAGCTAAATGGCCAGCTCAGATAAAGGCTGGAACTGTCCGTGATGAAACGATTTCTATCGTGGACTTTTTTGCAACAGTTGCAGATCTAGTAGATTACGAAATTTCTGATTCAGAAGGAGAGGATAGCTATTCCATGCTTCCTTTATTTGATGTTGAAAACAAACCCGCTGAATTTCGAGAGGCAACAGTTTTTCATTCGGTGGAAGGGAGTTTCGCAATACGCAAAGGGGACTGGAAATTGATCTTAGCCAAAGGTTCGGGAGGCTGGAGCTTTCCAAGACCTGGGGATCCTGCAGAAGAAAATCTTCCCGATTTCCAGCTTTATAACTTGGCTTCCGATCCATCTGAGACAAGGAATCTTCAAGCCGAACAATCCGAAAAAGTGGAAGAGCTACGTCTATTATTGACTAAATACATCCAAGACGGCCGAAGCACAGCAAGAGCGCCTCAGGTAAATGATCCGTATGCAGGGGATTGGAAACAGACCTGGTTTATAAAAGAGTGATTGGTGCTTTTGTTCTTGATATTTCTACTGCATGGAGTTTTCCTGGCCGGTATGCAGGAAATCTGGATTAGTTCTTTTCCGCAAAACCACAAAGAACAGGAAGATTATCGCAGCGAAAACATAAACCTGATTGGTATCAAAGTCAATGCTTAGAAGTGGGAAATTCGACTAGATTTTTTTATTGGATCTTCATTGGTTCTGGACAGAAGCAATTTCCTAATTTCTAACCCTTTAATAATTCTTCTATTAGACTCAGAAATCATGTTTTGGCCGAAAGAATGGAGAATCAGGCCTAAATTATATATTCGGATTTGCTACTAAATTGGCCCGGATGGAAGGTGAGATCCAAAATAGCCTCAACTAGAATTGACGATTAATTTTTTCTTCAAATAAATTCTAGGCTAGTTATTCGCTGCTTCGACAAGCTCGATCATGTCTGCTTGAATTGACTTTCGTTCTTTAAATCTCGAGTCAATTAGTTGAAGTAAGTCAGGACTTTCTTGGTAAAACTCTTTTAGTAAATTTTTAAATTTATCGAGACTTTTCAATCCGGTAGTAACGAATGCAAAAGTGCCATCATTTTTTTCTAGCGTATAAAAAGTACCCAATGGAGCCCCATTTTGATCGTATGTCTGAAATTGATAAAGGCTGGATTTTTCTCCGAGGACCGTTGGCTCTAAAAACCGCAGGGTGGTTTCTGTAAAAATAGGCTTTGAGAATAGGCTGAAAACCTCTCCGTTATAGATAAATCCAAAACGCTTGATATCCTCTGGCTTAAATTTCTTCAAGTTATTGTTACTGTCCTGCACTTCTACTTTGAAGAGGAATTTGGAAAAGTCTACCGATCCAAAAACTGATTTTGGCATTTTGATTTGTATGGGAATACTATCATTGCTCAAAGAAATGTAGTAACCAGGTGCAGTGGTTTGAGCGAAGGAATAATTACAGAATGTGAAGAAAAGAAATAATAGAATAAAATTTCGGGGCATCATTCTGAAGTTTAGAGTTAGCTGCTTTCCTCAAATAATTTTTCGGCAAACATCGCGCTATTTATTCATTTTGTGTGCATAATGCAATAGCCTAAAAAAATATGTTTTTACGAATTCAGACCCTAGCTTTCTTTCAAATATCAAGATTAGCTTTTTAAACAATTGAATCTTGGCTTAAAAAGGAAATAAAAAAGCGTAGTTTTTAACTACGCTTCATAATGATTCTATTAGTCAAAAGGTTTGTTTACAACCGAATCGCCCTCGCAATCACCCTTGCCATAATTCCCAATCCTTCGGTATTGGGATGAACGCCATCCGGAAGCAAGTCTTCTTTTCCCATAAATGGGGTATACAAATCAATCAATTCTGAGCCACTTTCATGTGCAATATCGATCAGCATGAGACGCTGCTCATTATTCATTACATCGGGCGTGATTCCAAAATTCACCCGAGTCACCGGCACCGGAAGAATCACATAAACTTTACCATCCACGGGCATGGTTTTCTTGAATTCGTGGATCATATCCAAGTAATCTTGTCTGAACTCGGAAGCAAATTTCCAGTTTTGGGGTTTGGAGTCATTCGTACCGAGCATGATGATTAGCACATCCGCTGCAAAATCTTTGACCTGCTGAAACTGCGGTTCGTTCCAATATGGATAATCTCCTTTGCGAAGCATAGTCCGACCACTTACTCCGAAATTAGCTACTTGATAAGCATCGCCCAAAATAGCTTGCATTTGAAGTGGATAGCTATCGGGATTGTCGCGTCCAGGTCCTTGCGTGATGCTATTTCCCACACAGGCGACTTTGATGGGTGCTTGTGCAAAAGAGAAAGTGGCTAGTAGAAGAAAGGCAACGATAAGTTTGAGTGTTTTCATGGCTTGGGTTTAGGTTAAGAATTTGCCTTCTGACAGGAATGTGAATCAAACTAGTAAAAAATTTCCTAAGTTGAGTCAGTAAATTTGTAGATGCCTAGTTTTCCGCTTTGAAAATTCAAAAGCAATCTGAAATAGGATTATCGCTAACAAAAATGCTGCTTCGGTCTTCCATCATCGGTGTGGAAAAGCAAGGAAAATAAAGCTAAAAACATCATTTCAGGAAATTCGATCAACTTCATGTCCCTTCTAAGTAAACTCTACCTTCGCTTTTCTTGGCTTTCAATGGATGTGGTGTTTGGGGCTATAGCTGGGGCAGTATTTTTTTCAAAATTGCTTCGGGTCGAACTTGGATGGGCTATATACCTCCTCTTGGGGATGGCGGTTTGGAGCATTTATACGGCAGATCACTTGCTGGATAGTCGAAAGAAAACTGAAGCCAATCTTTCTCCAAGACATCAATTTCATTTGAGAAATAGTAAAGTCTTAAGTGCACTATTAGCTGTTTTTGCACTTGTTGGACTTGGTTTTGCCTACCAAATTTTTGGATTAAATAGAGAGTTGATCTGGAGCTTGATCCTTGGTGGGCTTATTCTGGCAAGTATGACTTTGATTCGGAAAGCAGGGAAAAACATGGTTTGGGCGAAAGAAATCAGTATCGCAATTTTTTATGTATTAGGGATCGCTTGGATTTCGCTTTTGCGAGTGGATTCCATCGATCTGAATTGGAATAGTTGGGCATTTTTAGGAATCTATAGCTTATTGGCTTTGATAAATCTCCTGATTCTATCTCATTTGGATCGTAAGCAGGATGAAGCAGCAGGATTTGCTTCTGCCGCGCAGCTATTTACTCCGATTAGTTTTATCGAGTTGATCCGACGTGCCTGTTTTCTCTTCTTGGTCCTCGTACTAGCTTGTTTTATCCTTTTCCCCTCATTCTATCGGCCTTTTGCCTGTGTTTTATTAGTGATGGGATTGGTGCATTACCTAGCCTTTTTCAATCCAAAGCTTACAGCTGAGCAAGTAAGAATGCGAACAGAAGCAATTTTCATGCTTCCGCTCGTTTTGTATTTTCTTTAGACAAAAGCGCTGTGTCCGGTAATGGCTCGCCCGACAATTAAGGAGTTGATTTCCTTGGTGCCCTCATAACTATAGACTGCCTCTGCATCTGCCACGAATCGTGCGATATCATGTCGCAGTAAGATTCCATTGCCACCAAATAATTCTCGGGAATGGTCCACAATAGACCGCATTCGAAGGGTGCAAAATACTTTGGCCAGGGAAGCATGCTCATCCTTGAGTATGTCCGCATCCTGCATTTCGGAAAGACGAAATACCATGGTCTGCATGGCGGTAAGATCTCCAAGCATAGTCACTAATAGGTCTTGCACCAGTTGAAAGGAAGCGATAGGTCGGCCAAACTGCTTTCGCTCGTTGGTGTAAGCCAAAGCCAACTCATAAGCTCCACGTGCGCAACCCACAGCCTGCCAAGCCACGCCAGCTCTGGTCATGCGCAGGACCTTTGCCGTATCCTTAAAGGAATTGGCCTCCTGAAGCCGGTCTGTCTCGGGGACTTCACAGTTGGTCAAGGTGATCAAGGCATTTTGAACGGTTCGAAGAGCCATTTTATCCTCCAGTTTTTCAGCTAAAAATCCCGGGTTTCCTTTTCTGACGATAAAGCCTTTGACCTGCTGATCCTCCAAGTCTCTTGCCCAAATAATGGTCATATCTGAGAAGGTAGCATTTCCGATCCATTTCTTCTGCCCATTGAGGATCCAGACATCCCCTTCTCGCTTGCAGGTGGTCGTCAATCCTCCCGCCACACCAGAACCTACTTCTGGTTCGGTCAATCCAAAGGCGCCAATTTTTTCCAGCTTTTGCATTTTGGGTAACCATTCCAGCTTTTGCGCTTCTGAGCCACAGAGGTAAATTGAACCCATCGCCAATCCGCTTTGTACTCCAAAAAAAGTGGAAATGGAGGTGTCTATCCGAGCCATTTCCATCGCTATAAATCCTTCCAAAAGTGCCGAATGTCCCGGGCAACCATAGCCTTGATAAGTCAATCCGGCAATGTCAAGCTCAGCCATTTTCGGTATGATCTGCATTGGGAATTCTCCACGATTCCAATAATCATTAGCGATCGGCTTGATTTCCCGTTCCATAAATTCACGAACCCGAAGTTGAATCTCTCGCTCATGATTCGGTAGACTTTTTCCCAACTCATAAAAGTCGCCATTGATTGGTGGGATCACTTTCGGCTTGCTTCCGCCTTTGAGCATCCCCATCATTTTGGAAAGATCCTCTTCACTCATCTGGGAGACTAGCCCAACCATTTTGGAGAGGTCCACTTTTTGGGATAGTTTGGAGATTTGATCTAGGTCCACCGAGGCTAAGAGTTGACGAAGTCCTCCGATCGTTTTGAAAATATTTTTCATAAAAAAGGAATTTTGGAGTTTATTCTATTCCTTTAATCTAGTGAAAGATCGGTACAGTTTTGTTGCACCCTATTATGATTTCCTTGTAAAGCTTGTATTTGGCAATGACTTGAAGGACTTGAAAACTTGGTTTATTACGAACCTAAACAAGAAAAAAATCCTGATTATCGGGGGTGGAGATGGAATGGATTATCGAGAATTTCAATCCGACTTGAAGGGGGAATATTGGGAGCTTTCAGAGGCGATGCTTTCTAAAGCCCAAAAAAATCTGGCGCAAAGTAAGCTCACGTTTCACTTAGGTGATTTCAAATCAAACCCTGATAATCAGTTTGATGAGATTTGGCTGCATTTTGTTCTGGATACATTCCCTGATTTGGAATTGGGGCTTTTTCTTTCGGAATTAAGAAAATCGATGAAGCCAAGTTCAACAATCTACTTGACTGATTTTTTTAATCCCCAGAGTCCCTTTCATCGAGTAATTCATGCGACAATGCTTGCCTACTTTCGAATGCTAACCAAGCATCAAAGAACAGATGTGCCTGATTATGAAATTGCTTTCCAAAAGGCTGGCTTTCAGAAATTAGATGAAATAAGAAAAAGAAAGGGCTGGATTCGAGCGCAACTTTGGGAAAGTGCTGCTAATTGACTTTTTCAATGATTCCCTTGATCATCGCATCAAAATAATCCCCATTTCCGGGTCCATACCAATTCATTTCACGGACCTCATGGAAGTGCTCATCATACAGATGATCCGGAGTGATGTAGCCAATGTAGCCACCGTTGAACGTTGTGATGATGAGATTTAGACCTTTTGCTTGAGCAGCCTTTTCCCATTTTTCATAAAAGACTCCTGACAATTCACCTGAGGAACCAATGAGTAAAGTGTTTCCGATTATGGTAAAATCCAGATGAGGATTGGTGTCGCCAAGTAAATAGTTAAATAGCCAAGGTCGAATCCGAATATTGTCAGAAATCCGCAAATGCGGTTCCCGTAGCGAAATGTCCAATCGTCCATATCCGATTTCCTTTCGGTTGACAGTAGCGAACTGGGTCATGTGAATTCGTATGGTAGAATCCAAGGCAGTGGCATATTCCGTAACTAATTCTGGAGTATTTCCGAATGAGAGAGGGCGATGACTTCCAACAGTCCCTGCGGCGAAAAGCGCAAAATCATATTCATTTGCCTCAAGTGCCTGCATTAAATAAAAAGGGTAATCCCCCGATAATCCCATGAACTTGGAGCTCATCGTGGTAGCATGGGCAGAATAGGTCAGAAAAGTAGCTTTCTTCCCATCTTTTTTGGAGAAAATCAACTGTCGTACAAAAGGATCTATCGGATCATCTTTGATAAAACGATTGGCCACAAAAGCTCCTGCGTCGGCTTTTCGAAAGGAAATAGAAACCGTGTCTTGATTTGAAATGGCTGTTTTCAAGGCAGAAACACTTTTTTCTACCATCATTGCCACAATTTGCTCATTAAAGCCACCAAATGCCATTTCACCTAAAGGTCCGGGCATATAGCCTCCCATTCCGGAATGGGTATGTGTAGCGGTGAAGTTCAATTGATCGATAGGAAGGTTTGCTTTTTTGACTCCATCTTGAATTGATTTGGCTAAAAAAGGGTGGACGATTAGCAGTTCAAAATTCAACCAGGCAATCTGAGTTTTTCCATTGCTTAGCGTTAGCGCTTTTACAAAACTGCTATCCTGTACAAACTCATATGGTCCTCTTGGTGCATAGCCAACCAAGTCAATTGGTTTATCAGGCGTCATGTTTGCTTTTGCCCAACCGGCAAGCCAAGTATCACCCATATTCCCTTCAATAGGCAAATTATCCAATCGAGCTAAAGTCTCTGAGTAGAATTCCTGCTCCTCGATAGGACTTCTATCCACTTTAGTGAAAAGGATAATCGCTAAAACAAAAAGCACTAAAAATATCCAAATGAATATTTTTAGTGCCTTTTTACCAATAGATTTCCAATCCATCAATTAGTATTCAAATTTGCCGTATTCGCTCTGAATGGTGACTTTTTTACCGGAATGTGGTTCCACGCGACCAATGATTTGAGCTTCCACTCCATGAGATTCAGCGATGTCAATGATTTCTTCAGCATAGCGTTCATCCAGGTAAATTTCCATGCGATGACCCATATTGAAGACTTTATACATTTCCTTCCAGTCCGTTTGGCTTTCCTCCTGAATGATTTTGAAAAGTGGAGGAGTATCGAAAAGATTGTCCTTGATGACATGCAAGTCATCCACAAAATGTAGCACCTTGGTTTGTGCTCCACCTGAGCAGTGAACCAAACCATGAACGTGCCCTCTCATGTAGTTCAACACATCTACCATAATTGGTGCATAAGTTCGGGTCGGTGAAAGCACCAACTTACCCATATCTACCGGAGCTCCCGGTGCTGGATCGATCAAGTTATATTTTCCTGAATAAACCAAGCTTTCTGGAACTACAGGATCATAGGATTCAGGGTATTTGGTCTTTAATACTTTATTGAATACATCGTGACGTGCAGAGGTGAGGCCATTTGAACCCATTCCCCCGTTGTATTGCGTTTCGTAATTCGCCTGACCAAATGAAGCCAAACCAACAATCACGTCACCTGCTTGGATTTTATCATTTGAGATGACTTCATCTCTTCGCATTCTACAAGTAACGGTGCTGTCTACGATGATGGTACGTACTAAATCGCCCACATCTGCTGTTTCACCTCCTGTAAGTACCGCATTTACTCCTTTATCTCGAAGCATCTGGAGAACTTCTTCGGTACCTTCTATGATCGCTGAAATGACTTCGCCTGGGATCAAATTTTTATTTCTTCCAATCGTGGAGGAAACCAAGATGTTGTTAATAGCTCCCACACAAAGCAAATCATCCGTGTTCATGATGATTGCATCCTGAGCGATTCCTTTCCAGACACTCAGGTCACCGGTTTCTTTCCAGTACAAGTACGCAAGGGAAGACTTGGTGCCCGCTCCGTCCGCATGCATGATGTTGCAATAGTCAGGATCATTACCGAGTGTGTCTTCTACGATTTTGCAAAAAGCTTTTGGGAAAAGACCCTTGTCCAGCTTGGAAATGGCCTGATGTACATCTTCTTTGGAAGCGGAGACGCCGCGCTGCATGTATCGCTCATTCATAGAGTACAAAGTTAAGTATTCCAAGGGAAATCGTGCCTTGCAAAGTGAAAAGTTGAGGGTTATGATGTTGATCTAATTAGAGTAAAATGTTTGCCGTGGAAAAAAAAGCGGTTGATCTATTTCTTAAGACCAACCGCTTTCCACAAAACTCAAATTGTAAATCTAAAAATCCTTAGCTACTCTTTGATCTCAATCACTTTAAACTCTGTTCTTCGGTTAACTTGATGCTCCTCTTCAGTTTGTGCATTTTGGATGATCAGTTGACGCTTACCATAGCCTTTTGCAATCATTCGTTCTGATGCAATACCCTGAGAAACTAAGTAATCCACCGCAGATTGTGCTCTTCGTTGGGTTAGATCATCGTTGTAGGCATCAGTCGCACGAGCATCCGCATGGGAACTTAACTCAATGCGAATTGATGGATTGTCCTTCATGATTTGAACAAGTTTGTCTAGTTCTAGCGCAGCATCTGGCCGAATATCTGCCTTATTCAAATCGTAGTAAATATTTTCTAAAACGATGGATCGATCTAGGATTAATTGATCTAGTACAATGGTTGTGTCCAAGGTAATATTGGTTACTTCTTGGATTAAAGTAGCTGGGTCTGGAGTTTTCCCTTTCGTTGTATATGGAACAGATTTAGAGAAATATCCTGTTTTGGAGGCTATAATCGTAAAATCGGCATTCGGACTTAGCGTAAATCGAACTCGACCATTGGTATTGGAGAAGTCTCCGCCAGCTTGTTTGTTATTTCCATCGTAAAGGACCACTCGAGCTTGATTCAAGATTTTATCCGGCTCACCTGCAATTCGTTCTTTGGTGATCACATTGAGCAATACATTGACGATTTTCGGCTTTGGTGTTTTATCCTCAAAAAAGTAAATATCATCATCACCCACACCGCCATCACGATTCGAAGAGATGTATCCAGCTTTAGGATATTCGGTGAAGAAAATCCCAAAATCATCATTGTTGCTGTTGAAATTCTCTCCCAGGTTGATGACCACTTGCTTTCCAGCTTCGTTTTTTTCTGCTACGAACAAATCTAATTTTCCATAGCCAGGATGTCCATCAGAGGAAAAGAAGAATTTACCATCAGGAGCCATTCTCGGGAAAAGCTCATTTCCTGGAGTATTGATGGTCGGGCCAAGATTTAGGGCATTCCCGAAATCTCCATTGGCAAGCTTGGTGGCTTTGTAAATATCTATCCCTCCAAATCCTCCTGGGCGGTTCGAAGCAAAATACAATTCAGATCCATCAGGGCTAAAAGCTGGGGTGGAATTCCACCAAAATTCATCTTCATTTACAGGCATCCAAATCGGCTGAGTAAATCCACCGCCACGGAAGTAGGAGGCAAATAATGCAGTTTCGGGAAGGTCTTTTGAAGAGGTTGAATTTCCTCTTGCATAGATTATTGTATTTCCATCTGGGCTAATGGCGATTGCAGCTTGGTTGAGTCCCTCTTCATTATTGAATTCAGGAAGCGCTTGTACCGCACTGACATCCACTTTCAATCCATCTGCTCGAGCTCTAAATAATTTGGTATATGGAGTTCCATCTGCAGGATATAAGCCAGAGGCTTGCCGACCGGAAGTGAAATAAATAAAGTCTTCGGAAATGACCGGTGCATAGTCAGCTCCGGCAGTATTCAAATCTTTATAATTGACCAACTCATGCATTGGCCAATAATCTGGAATGCCTTCAGCCAGTTTGATTGCTTCTATCTGACGCTGGGTTTCTGCAAGAAAACGATCTTCTTGTGTAAAGCCTTTAGCACTTTCGAAGGCAGCTTTAGCCTCCTCGTTTTTTCCTTGAGCTTTTAGGCTAAGCCCAAGTCTGTAATAGCTTTCAAAAGTAGGCTCAGATTCTATCAGTTTCTGATAATAAGGTGCAGCATCTTCCACTCGATTTGATAGGCGATAACTTTCCGCAATGATTTGATTCGCCTCTTGGTTAGTTGAATCATTAGCCAAAATTTGCGAAAACGTATTGATCGCATATTGATATTGACCTGATAAGTATTGCTCATTTCCTTTTTCTTGAAGGCTCTTGCAAGAACTAACTCCGACAAGGAGTAAAAGACAAATCCATAAAAAATGGTTTTTCATTTTAAAGCGCTATGATTGATCTATACTGAATATTACTAATTAATTTGGAAAGTATTTCTTTAACCAACTTTCATTCGCTGAAATCCATACATTTTCCAGGTCTTTCTTCACTTTTACCAGCGGGTTGAGTACCAGAGTATCCTGTTCAATTTCACCGGATAATACTTTTGACTTTATTCCCAAAGCCGGAAAAACCGACACTTGACCTTCACTTTTCTTAAAGCTTACTTTACCTTGATCTGTTAAGTTGATATCTAATTGTTTTTCCAGCTCACGCAAAGTCCTTACCGAACTGTCAATTGAGCAGCCACTTGCCCCAAGGCTACTTTCATCCACACCTAAGACAATTAATTGATCCTCCAAAATCTGAAAAGAAGTGGGCATTAGGTTTCCATGTGTATTCCATCCTTCGCAAAATTGCCGGAGGGTTTTGTTAATCAATTCAATTTCTTGGGAAGAAAAAGCCCGTTCAGACTGATAAAGCCAAATTCTTGAATGTGCTGCTAAACTCTCAAATGATACGTACATGGACTGGTTAATTTTAGGCAAAGAAAAACCCTTTCTACTTAACGGCAAAAAGGGTCAAATTGATTCAATGCTTTAGAATCAAATTCCCATGTCTTTCGCGATCATTTCTGCCAGATCGTAGACTTTGACATCTGCTTCGCGCTCTTTGTTCTTCACGCCATCAGTCATCATGGTCAGACAAAATGGACAACCCACGGCAATGGTAGTCGCGCCAGTCGCCAATGCCTCTTCGGTACGCTCCACATTGATGTCCTTTTTTCCCGGCTCAGGCTCTTTGAACATTTGGGCTCCACCAGCGCCACAACAAAGTCCTTTGGTCTTGCAACGCTTCATTTCTACCAATTCCACATCAAGGGCTTTAATTACCTCGCGTGGAGCTTCGTAGACATTATTTGCTCTTCCGAGGTAGCAAGAATCGTGGAAGGTGATTTTCTTACCCTTGAATTCTCCGCCGCCTTTGAGCGTTACTTTTCCTTCATTGATCAGCTGCTGAAGGAATTGGGAATGATGTATTACTTCATAATTCCCCCCTAAAGCCGGATATTCGTTTTTGATGGTATTGAAGCAATGTGGGCAAGCGGTGACTACTTTCTTAACCTCGTAGCCATTCATCACTTGAATATTTGCAACAGCCTGCATCTGAAAAAGAAATTCATTCCCAGCTCTTCTTGCCGGGTCTCCGGTACAGGCTTCCTCAGGACCAAGAACGGCAAAGCTCACGCCTACTTTATTTAATATTTTCACAAAAGCCTGTGTCACGGCTTTGTATCGTTCGTCGAAAGAACCCGCACAGCCTACCCAAAATAGGACTTCGGGAGTTTCACCTTTACCAGCCATTTCGGCCATTGTTGGTACTTTATAATTTTCTGACATAGTTGTTTACGATCTGGGAATTATGATTTAGGGGATCTTTTTTAAGCTTAAAAACCACATAAACCTCAATTATTTTTCTCCTGTTGAACTTTACTTTTTATACTCAATTTACTTTTATCCGACATCCGACATCCGACATCCGACATCCGACATCCGACATCCGACATCCGACATCCGACATCCAATCACATCTCTTCTTCCTTCACCTTCTCCGCCCAATTGAATCGATCAGAAGGACTGAATTTCCAAGGTGAAAAGCTGGTTTCCATATTTTGGAACATCGCATTCCATTGTGCTGGCGTTCCTGACTCTTCCATGGCCACATAGCGACGCATTTGAAGAATAATTGATAGCGGATCGATATTGACAGGGCAAGCTTCCACGCAAGCGTTGCAACTGGTGCAGGCGTTTAATTCCTCTTTAGTGATGTAATCTCCCAAAAGTGATTTTCCATCCTCCAATCCAGGGCCACCAGCATCGATGCTTTTGCCTACTTCCTCAGCACGGTCGCGCACATCCATCATGATTTTACGAGGGGAAAGTTTCTTCCCGGTCAGGTTGGCTGGACATTCAGAAGTACATCTCCCGCACTCGGTGCAGGAATAAGCATTCATCACATTAATCCAAGAAAGGTCATTGATGTCCTTCGCTCCAAACCTTCCGATTTCAGCAGACGGGTTACTTGCCGCTTCCGTTGGGATTCCGAGCATCATATTCACTTCATTGGTTACTTCTGGCATATTTACCATTTCACCTTTCGGTTTCAGATTGGAGTACCAGGTGTTTGGGAATGCCAAGAAAATATGTAAATGCTTGGAATAAGTCACGTAGACTGCGAAAGCTAAAATGCCTACGATATGGAACCACCAAGCAAATCGTTCAATGAAGTGTAAGGCCTCTAATGACATGCCTTCAAATAATGGACGAATCAATCCACTGAAGAAAAGTGGACCCAAGGCCAAATAATGATCAGCGCCACGCTCGGCAAGAATCTGGTCTGTCGCATTCATGGTCAAAACTGCAATCATCAAGATAATCTCGATCACCAAAATAAGTGTGGCATCAAGGGCTGGCCAGCCTTTCATTTCCGGTTTTTGGAATCGCTCTACTTTGGTGACATAGCGACGAGTCAGAAATACCACGCAGGAAAAAAGAACTGCTACCGCTAAAAATTCGAACATGTTCATAGCCGCGGTATAAACTCCACCTAGAAAAGGAGCGAATAATCGATGTGTACCTAAGATTCCATCCAGAATAAATTCCAGAACTTCCAGATTGATTACCACAAAGCCTACATAAATCAATAAGTGAAGCAGTGCAGGAATGATGCGTTTAAACATTTTTTGCTGACCAAAAGCGACCAAGGCCATGGTCTTCCAACGATCATCGGTGTGATCATTTCGGGTCTCGGCTTTCCCCAAAAAGATGTTTCTTCGAAGAAATTTGATCCTTTTGCTTAAAATATAGCCTGCAACGCCCAAAATTAGCACAAATGCAAGTTGTGGTAAAAAGCTCATATTGATTGATTTAGCGTGTTTCTTGAGTTTTTATAAATAATTTTTTTTCAAATGATTTGGTACAACTATCCAAATACCTACCTTTGCATCACTTTAAAAAACGGTGATATAGCTCAGTTGGTAGAGCATCGGACTGAAAATCCGTGAGTCGGTGGTTCGAGTCCACTTATCACCACCAGCCTCGACTTCGGTCGAGGCTTTTTTTATGCCCTTTTTTGAACTGTGTTTTCTCATTTATTCCTTGATTATTCTTGAGGCAAATTAATAAATAGTCGGCATGCATACTATTTTTCAAAATAATTTAAAATCAATCTATACTTCATAGTTTTGATTTCCATTAGATTAAAATTCAAATCTGAATATCCGCAATCTGGCCAGTAATCTAAAATTCTTTGCTCATCTGGCTAGAAGACCGAAGACCAGTGACCGAGCTTTAACCCCTTCCGTTATTGCTTTTAGCTATTTACTGGCAGAAAAGCAGATACACATAAATTCAAAATAGAAACTCAGAATGACCCACTGAGTTTCTAAAAAAAAATCATTCACTTAAAATATTTTTTGTAACATCCTGTAACATTCGCAAAACTCATGCATTACCGTAGCAAATGAAGTCATTTTTTGAAGCACATATTTGGCCGCAGCGGGGCAAACTATACCGTCTCGCTTTTAGCTGGGTAAAAGATCGGGCACTGGCCGAAGATGTACTTCAGAATGTTTTCGAAAAATCATTTACCCGCGAAAAAGAGCTGAGCAATCATGCAAATCTCTCAGGTTGGTTGGTGCTGAGTCTTAAAAACGAGGTCTTGTCTCACTTTCGACAGCATAAAAAAATCGGATCCTTGGAGGAAGTGAAACAATTAGTAAATGAAGAATCTCAGCTTGAGGATCAAAGTGATTCGGTTCAAAAAGTGATGCTTCTTTTGAAAGAATTGCCAGAGAAGCAGCAGGAAATCTTTCAATTGCGAGAAGTGGAGGGATTGGATTATGAGGAAATAGCGGCGCACTTGGAAATTTCGCTGGATCAGGTGAAAGTAAATCTCCACCGAGCCAGAAAAAAAATCCGGGAAATGATGATCAACAAACAACTAACTCCATGAACGAACGAATAGAAGATCTGCTTGCCAAATACTACGATGCGGAAACGAGTTTGGCAGAAGAGCAGGAGTTGAAAGTATTGCTTCGAGCGTCGGAAGGGTATATCAATGAAAAAATGCTCTTTGGAATTCTTGCAGATTTCAAAAAAGAGGAGCCTTCCAAAATTAGTATGCCTGAGGCAAAAGTGAGAAGACTGAATCCATCTTGGATGAGTTGGGCAGCTTCCGTAGCGATCTTGATTGGATCTGTCTGGGGTTGGCAAGTTTATGAACAAAAGCAAGCGGAGGAAGCCGCATATGAGGAAGTGATGATGGCGTTTGCACTGATTCAGAATAATTTGTCCAAGGGACAAGATCAGATGCAGCCGATGAATAATCTAAAATATTTGAATACTACAGACCAGATTTTTGGTCAACCTAAGAAATAGAAAAATGAAAAAATTACTGATTGTTCCGTTTTTACTGATGGCTGTCATTTTCCAGGCAAATGCCCAGGATGATGCGATCCAGAAGTTTTTCTCCAAGTACATGGATGATGACCGGTTCTCCAGAGTCTACATATCTCCCAAAATGATGCAAATGGCTGGAGGATTTCTTAAAAGTAATGCAGACTCGGATAAAGAGACTGAAGATCTCGGTACCCTGATCTCCAAAGTAAAAGGTATTCGTATCCTTTCTTCAGAAGAAGTCGATGGAATGGCTTTTTATAAGGAAGCAATGGGAACTCTTACTAAAAATAAGTATGAAGACTTGATGATCGTCGAAGACAAAGGAAGCAGCTTGAAATTTATGGTTCGAGAAGAAGGTGGTCTGGTGAAAGAGCTGATGATGATCTCTGGTGACGAGCGTGACTTTACCTTATTATCGATGCTGGGAAGCTTCACCTATGCAGATCTAAATATGCTTGCCGAAAAAACCAACATCCCCGGCATGGATCAATATGGAAAAGGAAGTAAAGGCCCAAAAGGGGCTAAATAAAATAAATAGGACAAGAAAAATTTTTAAACCACCAAAAAAACTAAATCCAACTAATTATGAAAAAACTACTCTTAACACTCGCACTAATCGGAGCTGTCATGACAGCTCAAGCCCAAAGCAAATCTGTCAAAGCCATTTATGAAAAATATAAAGCTAATGATGATTTCTTTCATCTGGAGCTTGGCGGAAATTTTATGAATTTTGCCGAAGGCTTTAAAATTGATCTCAATGAGGATGATATGGCAACAGTGGCCAAATCAATTGAGAAACTGAATTTCTTTACCCTTCCGGATAATGCGGACCAGAATCGGGCTGAATTTAAAGCCTTGCAAAAGGGTCTTGAAAAAGAGCGATATGATCTTTTGATGGAAACTTCAGAGGCGAAAAGTGGAATTTTAGTCTATTCGAAAGGAAGTTCAAAAATCTCTGACCTAGTCGTAGTGGTCAGCGGAGATGAGGGAGATTTGATGGTATTCGAGATGAAAGGAACCTTTGATCAGGAGACGATTGCAAAAGCGACGAGTTACAAGGGGAAAAATTAAAATCTGAAGAGCTTTTTAGCAAAGATGCCAGCAATAATTTGCTGGCATTTTTTTTTAGTCCTCTACTTTTACGCCTTTCCAAATGGCAATATAACCTTGGATTTCTTTGGCCGCGGATTTAGTTTCCAGCCATCCAATCTGCTAACCAAGTGTTGAAGAATAAACGATGGCAAGAAAAGGCTGAGCTTAAATTGGCTCCAAACTGCAGAACAATCCTTTCTGAGTGGGATTGGTCTCAAAATTCTGTTTTGTTCACTCGGGTCAAAATCAACCCAGTTGAAAACAATCTCTTACTTCCACCTCATTATTTCCAAACCATACTACTATGAGATAAGCATCATGATGAAATCGTCGAGTATCTTTTAGGACCTATAGGATCTTATCTTTTGTCTGTTCTTGAAGAAGATCAATATACCCAAATGAGTGAGTTAGTGGAGAATGTGAGTACCTTTTTTCAATTAGTGGGTGAAAAACAGATTCTGGAAATGATTTATGAAGAGATTCGCTTTTTAGCTTACAGTGGAGAAATCATTCTCAGTAAAGGCATGTAACATCAGTTTAGTAAATATTTACTTAATTTTAGTAAAAACGGTATAGGTATTTAGTTGAAAGTCAGATATTTTTATTTTTATAAGATCGGAAGTACCGATCTGGTTTTTCATTATTTAAAAATTAAAATCATGAAAAAGTTAAGTTTAGAAATGCTCCGACTCAGCACCGACGAAGTTTTGGGAAGAAGTCAGATGAAGAGTATATTAGGAGGCTTTTCTCTCGAATCAAATTGTTTAATTCGATGTATACCAGGTCAACCTTACGGAACAAGCGTAAATGATTGCACCAGAAACACAATGAATTTTTATTGTCCTGAGGATCAATACCCTGAAGCTACTTGCAATTGTACAGCTGGAAGTATAGGATAAAATTATAATCATCAAAAAAACAGGTTCAATGGATAAAGGTGGATTTATTTGCACCTTTATTTTTTCTGTTTCAGAAATATGGAAAAATTTATCTGCACAGCATTTTCTCTACTATTGTTTTTATCGTCCACCAAGGCTCAAGTTAGCCTTAAAAAAGTATCTGAATTTAAAATTGACAGCTTCTATGAGGTTGGGATCCTGGATTACTACGAAAAAGATCAAGTTTATTTAGGCTATACCAAAAGTAAAGATGCTGGTGTAGAAATAAGTTTATTTAATTCGAAGGGAACCAAGATCATTTCTAAAAATCTGTATGGGGAAGGTCCCAATGAGCATGTTTCTCTTTTAAGTGGTCTTGCCTTTTCCAAGGATGGAAATATTTGGGGGAAAACCGACATTGAAATTCTGCTTTATGACCGAAATTTGAAATTGATCAAAAAGACTAGATTTCTTCCGTTATCTACCTCAACAATTTATTTTCCGAAGAAACTGGCTATGCTAAAAAATGCCTCGGGTGAGAATATTGTTATCACAACTATCTCTAATGTCTTTTCTTTTGTTTTTGCCAAGGATTTTGGAAGTCTCAATTTTATCGAAGGAATTAATTTGAAATCCGAAAAATCCCTTGGACTTATTTCAGCTCGTTCTCTCCCAATTTTTTCAAAAACGGATATCAACATGAAAAATATGGTTGCTGCGATCTACACACTAAGTCCGGATGGACGCAGTTTTTATTTAACTTCTAGTTTTAATGATCAAATCACGGTTTTTGATTCTCAAAACTTAGTGGAAAAAGGTAAATTTGATATCGAGCACGAGTCATTTGATGCATTAGGGAGATCAAAATTATCGATTTCCAATTTGCAAAGATTAAATAACATTATTTTATCAGGAAGGAATTATGCCCTTCATGCTTGGGATAATGGCTTTATGGCAGTTGAATATCTTCAAGATATACCTAGTAGTTCTTTAGAAAAAAAACTAACAGAAGACAAATACTATAGCGTTTCAAGGGACCCAGCTTATCATAGGCTTATTTTATTCAAAGATAGTAAGCAGATTTCAGGTGATATTCCGATTCCCTATGGCGAGATTCAAATGGCACTTCCGGGCAACCGACTTTTAATCCGACTGATCAATCCGGATGAGGAAGAAGATTTTATGCGATTCGGGATTTTTGAATTAAAATAATTTTACTCTTTATTTAAATTACTCCAAGACCTTCACCCTTTTCCAAAAGGCAATATGTCCTTCGATTTCTTTGGCTGCCGGAGAAGGATCTGGATAAAACCAAGCAGCATCTTTGTCGGTCTCTCCGTCCACTTCGATGGTATAGTAGGAAGCCTTTCCCCTTCAAGGACAGGTAGTCTGAGTAGGAGAGGATTTGAGGTATTCCATCCGGACAGCATCCGGCGGGAAATAATGGTTGCCTCCAATGAGTACTATTTGGTCAAATTCTGCAATGATTTGATTGTTCCAAATAGCTTACATTTTGATTTTTCATTTACAAAATACCCTGAAATTAAATCTAGTTAGGAAAAAGTTTTTGCCAAATTTTATGTCTGAATCTGATACAATTGTTTTTATTTTAACAAATAATATTTCACAAAATCTATTTTTGCAGAATAAAAACATAGATTAATTCGTTTTTTCAAAATACCAGATACTCCGCTATCGATTGCTGGAAAATTTTATTGAATTCACAATAAAAGCTATAAAATGTTAAATAATCAGTAATTAAAATAATGTTTTGTTGAAACATTTGCAAAATTAAAACCGTTAGGTACCTTTGTAAAGTAATTTTATCACAACCGCATACCCGGTTGACTGAAGTAGCCCAAAATTCCCTCCGCGGATGAACCCATCTGCTGGTTACCAAAAATTAAGAACCTATTTAAACCAACTAGTAAACATGAAAAATCTATTCACCATGCTTTTTGTTGCAGGGATTGCAACAGGAGCCTTCGCAGCCGGAACTGACGCTGACGAAACAGTACAAATCAAACAAACTGAGACTTCTAAAGTGGCAGTGGCATTTTCAGAAGCTCCGAAAGGAACTGTAATTGTGAAAATTTCTGACGATCAGGATCGATTGATCATGAGAGATCGGATTAGCCAAACTGAAGCTTTTGCAAAAAAGTATGATTTGAAAGACCTTCCAAAAGGAACTTATTCAATTGAAGTATTGGATCAGTCGGGAGTAATTTCTTCTGCTTCAGTAGAAAATTTTACAGAAGTGAAACCCGAAGTATTTTCAAGAGTTTCTAAAATGAATGATAATTCTTACCGTTTGTTGGTAAGTAACCTTAAATCAAATGAGGTAGAGGTGTTGATCTATGATGGTGACAAAATGATCCATTCTGAGATGATCGACAATCCTCAGGGACTTCATAAGATCTATACTATCCAGAAAGCTGGAAAAGATGGAATCAGTTTCAAAGTGAAGACTGCTTCTGGATTTGAAAGCTTTGTTTCAACGCTTTAAATTAAACCAACTCGATTACCAAACCCTGCCAGAGCGATCCGGCAGGGTTTTTTGTTTGAAATTGATTAAGGCTATTAAAAAAAAAATCCCCGATTTAATCAAAAACCGGGGATTTAGAATCATAATTTAATTTTACTTCTTCCAGCTAGCTTTTCCACCTTTGGCAGAGTCCACCGTGATGGAATAATTTGATCCAGAAGATACTATCCACTTCACTTTCACCGCACTCATTCCGGGTACATTTTCTACTGCAATTCGCTCAGGAGACATTTTTTGCTCGGCAAGCTTATTGAAGTCTTCATCTTCTACCACGAATCCAGCAACTACCTTGGCTCCTGTGATCGTCACATAATCCGGTCGCTCGATTTTGTATTTCAAATCCTGACTGGCATGAGTCGGCATTAGTCGCTCATTGAAGATCGTGGCAGTGATAGCTTTCAATCCGCCACCAAGCTCTTCTTCCTTGACATCCATAATGCTCAACTTCGGCGTATGATAAGCATGGTAAATCGTAAAGGCAGCATTTCGATGGGCATCTTGCTCTAGTAAGAATCCAGGATGTGCCCGACCAAAAGTCTTTTTGAATCCACCGATTTCCACCGTACCAAACTGAGGATGTTCGTATTCATGCCAATTCACAAAGGCATCGCCCATGGTCAGGTATTTATCCACATCAAAGTTTTCATCCTGATTTCCTCTTCCAGCAGATTGCTTGTGGAAATAGAGGTATGAAGTCATCAATTCATTGGAGTAAGTGAAGATTCCCCGATTGCCATAGAACCAATCAAGCTCTCCACCGAAAACAGAATATAAATCCTTATAAACCACTATGTATCGATATCCAGGAAGTAATTCCTCTCCTTTTTTTCCGATGACATCATAGATGCGGATATCCTCTCGATTGTAGGTATTCACATCTTCCTCTGCGCCCGGACCTCGAAGGATCATTCCGCCGCTGTTGTGAAAGCTTTGTGCCCCTGCGATATTTGGGTGCTTCATCACAAACTCCATCACAGATCTGTTCTCTGGAAGCGTAAATGGGTACCTTAGGGCTCCTCGCTGAATGTAATCTGGCTGCCAATTCCATCCCCAATCCCGGTTTGGATCATAATATCCCACGCCATCGTCATTTACCCGACCGTCGCCATCGCCATCAGTTCCTTCCTGACCGATCATCTCGTATTCCCCAACTTTGTCTGCGTCGACCATGATTAGTTTTCTTGGATCCTGTGGGTCTTTGATAAATCTTCCCGTTGGTGATTTTCTGATCATCATCGTGATATGTCCATCACCGTCGAGGTCATCCATTCCATCTTCTCCAGCCTGACCATCTCCATCATTATCGAGCACCATCATGCCTGATCTTGGTGAGTTAGCAGTATTTGGTTCTAAGAAAAAGTCATTTCGAGCATCAGGGTTGATTGTAGGTGTGATATAGAAGGTCTTATCCCGAAGTAATTCCTGAATAAAATCATTATCTGCCTGCATTTCGGTCAGATACCAAGCTGCATAAAGGGAGAATTCTCCACCCTGAATCTCGTTGGAGTGAATATTACCATCAATCCACATTCCTGGTTTTTCTTCTGATTTGCCAACGGAAAAATCGGTAATCGTCAGGGTCATAATGTCTCGGCCTTGATAGGATTTACCGATTGACTCGATCTTTGCCAATCCGGGATGAGCAGCTGCGATTTTTTTCATTGCATCCACCAAACCCTCGTAAGTATAATATTTATTGAAAGTCAATTCGACTTTTGGCTTGTGGGGAGTACCCACAGCCCGAAAGAATTTCTCTTGCGCTTTTGCTGGGTTAACTGCTATCCAAAGGGTAGCAAAAGCCAGCATAACGATCATTTTTAAGGTATTTATCTTTTTCATGATGGCTTAGAGTTTAAAGTTAGCATTTACAAAACCTACATGCGTAGCACCGGCTTTCACAGGTACGGCTCCGGATCCTTTCACGATCCAGCTCAGTGACACTTTTTCGTAGGCACCGATTACATCAATCAGTTGAATTTTATCACCTGAGATGATCCGATCCTGAGGCACATCGAGATCTACCCTGACTTTGCGAAGCCATCTGGAGCGTTCGCCCATATCTGAATGCGTAGGAAGCGGGGAGTTATTGAATAGGTCAGCAGAGATTCTGGTCAATCCATTTCCTAGGGACTCTATTTTAATGTTAAGCATTTCAAGTTTTGGTTGCATTTCAGCAAGTTTCAGAATGAAATCAGTATGCTCTTCCGCTATTTTCCCAACTTGCTCATAAGGAGGATTTGCCATCCTAAACGGTTTGATTCCACCAACTTCGACCTTTTTTCCAGGGAAATCCGGATGCTGGATTTCGGTCCAAGGCACGTAGACATCATTCCAACCCAAGGAATCTGCCCAAGCCAAATAATTCGCTTCGGCATTTGATTTTCCTTTGCCATCTGCGCCTTTGTATTCAGGAACCCAGTAACCAGGTGTACTGAAGCTCAATCTGCCAAAGTGGAAATAAGCCCACTGGAAAAAGTCTCCGTCAGTTCCTTGATTGTTCTGCTGAAAAGCTTTCTGAGAAATTGTCTCGTTGTAAATGCCAGAAATCATCGCATTCACGGTCTGGTCCTTTTCCAAAATGGAAGTTACCACCCGCTTACGAGCATCTCCCGCATTGTACTTTAATGGAGCACTAAGGTTATTCGCTGGTGAAAAAGTCACGAAAGCGAAAATATTCCACTGCTCAAATAGGAAATCCAACATCGCACGAGATTCCAGCTGTGATACTGGAATGTCTCCGGCCAAAGGTTGGAAAACCGGGAATTTGTAGGTCATCGATTTGTTGAAAGCGATTCCTTCTTTCAGGTCCTCAGCGAAGTTGCCGTCTTTATCATCATCTCGACTTTCTTTATACACCAAGTATTTTCCTGCTTCACCTTTGGATCGATCAGCTTTTTCGAGAACGCGATCATCTTGTTTGGATACCACATAATCACCCATAGGATCCTCAACGCGCATCCAAGTAATTAAACCATCTCCATTCAAATCTGAATAGCCATTATCTGCTGCCTTTCCATCACGGTCATGATCGACGGAAGTAGCATTACCTCTCCGCTCATATTTCAAGGCAGCGTGGTATTGCTCGTAAGCATCAGGCGACATATTGGGAAAAATGTAGAAAGTGGTAGTTGCCAATGCATCTGCATGCTCTGCGACTAGCTTTTCCGCGAATTGAACTGCGAGTTCGGTACTTAAGACATGGAATCCTTCCACTCCACCAACGACGGCGATAGCGGGTTTTTGATCTAGATCACCAGTACCCACTTTGAGTACCCAGATGTCTTTTCCCCCAGCCGTTTTGACCAGTGAAGTGAGAGTGGCATTACTGTTTTTTGCCACTTGCTGCATGCGCTGATTGACTTGACTCAGCGTAGGGTAATCATCGGACTGTGCGAATGCAGTTCCGAAAAATCCCAGACTGGAAATCAACAACCAGCTGAATATAGATTTTTTCATAAATGAGATAGGGTTATTTTTATTGGATTCTAAAAAGACCAAGTACTAAATTTTGTCAAAAAATATGGAAAAATGGGTCTTCCTTTTTCCGAAAGTCAAATTAGGGCATAAATGGAAACTGTTCGGGATAAATGGATTCCATTGAGAATCTTGGAATGAAATAGAAAATTCGCTTATTTGAAGTACCTAGTCTCCAATTTATGTTTCGAAAAATCGCCCTTGCTATTGCTTTTTCCCCACGAATGGAAGCCTTACTTGCAGAAGTGAAGCGGCTTTCCATTCTTTTCGAATCGGATTTAATTTTGATACATATTGGAGAAAAGACAGAAGAGCAAGAATCCAAATTTCAGGAAATATTGGATCGTCATGAGCTGGACCACGATCGAACCAAATTGATTTGGAAACAGGGCAAGCCTGTGAAAATGATATTAGAAGTCTGTAGAGAGGAAGAAGTGAATCTTTTGGTAGCGGGGGCATTGAAAGAGGAAGGCTTACTGAAATACTATCTCGGATCAGTGGGAAGAAAAATCATCCGTAAATCCCCATGCTCTGTACTCACACTGATTGACCCAAAACCTGAGACGACAAGCTTTTCCAAGGTGGTGATCAATGGAACCCAACTTGACATTACACCTTTTGTGATCGCTCAGGGTGCTGTTTTTTCCAAAGCGGTCCAAGCAGATCAGGTTCATATTCTAAATGAAATCAAGATGTATGGCCTTCAAATGGGTACTGCGGGTGAGGATTCGGAAGAAGAAATAGCCAATACCCGAAGGCAATTGGTACAGGATGAAATGGACTATGTGGAAGAAATTCTAAAGGGTATTGATGTCAGTACTCTTAAAATAAATATCAAAGTAACCGGTGGGAAATGGGCTGTGGAGTTGGGTAGATTTTGTGAGAAAATAGGTGCAGATCTATTGGTAGTGGGCGATGATAGTCGGTTGACATTTTTTGACCGCTTATTCCCTCATGACCTCGAGGATCTCTTGAGTACTTTGCCTTGTAATCTATTAATCGTTAAAAATTAGACCTCCATGGAAACCTTAAACCATAAGGAGGTCATCAACCTTCTCCTTCAGCTTGCGACCATGTTGATCATGGCGCGAATCTTTGCCGAGATTGCCCGTAAACTAAGACAGCCTGCCGTTGTCGGGGAGATTCTGGCGGGAATCATAATAGGACCCACAATTTTAGGATCACTTTTTCCAGCAGCTCAGGATTATTTATTTGGGGCACATGCCATGTCCAACATTGCACTGGATGGTTTTGTGCAAATTTCTGTGGTATTACTTCTCTTCATCGCAGGATTGGAAGTGGAGCTTCAAGTCGTATGGAATCAGGGCAAAAATGCGCTGAAAATTGCAGTGGCTTCGATGGCGCTTCCCATCATTGCCGGGTTTGTGGTTGCCTATGCATTTCCTGAGTTTCTCGGAGTCAACATCAATGATCGAATTGTCGCTTCCACTTTTTTTGGATTAGCCATCTCTATTACCGCCTTGGCTGTCGTCGCTAGGGTATTAATGGATTTGAATCTATTCAAAACCCCAACTGGACTTCTAATCATTGCCGCTGCAATGATTGTGGATGTATTGGGATGGATAGTTTTTTCTGTGATTCTTTCACTTTCCGAGTCTGGAAGTGGAGGATTGGGGGTTTGGCCGACGATTGGTCTAACACTTTTCTTCACATTTTTCATGTTGACTCTTGGCAAGGGATTGATCAATAAGACCCTTCCTTGGATCAATAAAAAGCTTGCTTGGCCGGGAGGATTACTTTCACTTTCGCTAGCAATCTGCTTTTTGGCAGCGTCTTTTACAGAGTTCATTGGAATCCATGCGATTTTTGGAGCATTTATTATCGGGGTTGCACTTGGAGATTCTGAATATCTGACCGAAAAAGCAAAGGAAATTCTCCATCAGTTTATCAATAATATCTTCGCTCCGATCTTTTTTGTATCGATCGGACTCAAAGTGAATTTCATTGAGGCATTTGATCCCGGAATCGTAGGGGTAGTAGTCATCGTGGGGCTCTTGACCAAATATTGGGGAGCTTATATCGGAGGAAGATTTGCCAGTTTACCTCGGAAAAAAGCTATGGTAGTCGGGTTTGGATTAAGTACGCGTGGCAGTATGGATATCATACTTGGGTTAATCGCATTAGAAAATGGGCTGATTACTGAGTCTCTCTTTATCGGATTGGTAATTTTGGCTTTGATTTCAAGTATCAGCAGTGGACCATTGATGGGCTGGGCAGAAAAGTTGAAAATTTGACCAATTTATGAGGTTAGATATAAGATTTAGGATGTCTTCTCCATGAAAAAGCCTGATCTAATTTTTTCATTTTCTCAACTAGAAATATCGATTAAAACCAAAATTGAACCCTAAAATCATACGTCTAATTTCCAACATCGGTCATCCGACATCAAACATCCAACATCCAATTCACTAGGCAATCCAACTTTCTGCCTTAATTTTGGGTTCTCTTGGTCGAATCGATTATTAACACCCAATAAAATGTCAAAAACCGGAAAAACCGGCGTCCTGCTGGTTAACCTAGGCACTCCAGATAGTACAGCAACAGGTGATGTACGTAAATACCTTCGCGAATTTCTAATGGATGGCCGTGTCATAGACTTCCCATTTATTCCAAGGTGGATGCTCGTTAATCTGATTATTGCACCCTTTCGGGCTCCAAAATCTGCCGGAGAATACCGTAAACTTTGGACTGATCGTGGTTCGCCATTAATGTTTCATACGCAAGATTTGAAGGATAAATTGGTAGAAAAACTTGATCCAGATGAATATTTGGTAAGTATGGCTATGCGCTATCAATCTCCAAGTATAGAATCAGGACTGGAAGAGCTGATGAAGGCTAAAGTCAAAAAGATCATTGTGCTCCCACTTTTTCCTCAGTATGCCTCTGCTACCAATGGATCAGTAATCGACAGAGTAATGGAGATTGCGCGAGGTTGGCAGATCATTCCTGAGATCTCCTTTATCAATAATTTTGTTGAGCATCCGCTCTTTCTTCAGGCTTGGACGGAGCTCGGACAAGAGATGATGGCGAAGCAGGATTACGATATATTCCTTTTCTCTTATCATGGGCTTCCTGAGCGTCAGATTCGAAAAGGGTCTGTGGAAGGCTATTGCCAGCTTGGAGGCTGCTGCAATAAATACGGTCCTAAAAATCAATTTTGCTACCGAGCCCAGTGCTTTCATACCACAAGGCAAGTAGCGGCGAAACTTGGATTGCCTGATGAAAAGGTGATGACTTGCTTTCAAAGCCGCCTAGGCAAGGATCCTTGGATCAAGCCTTACACGGAAGATATCATTAAAGAATTGGCAGAAAAAGGAGTGAAGAAAGTACTAGTCTTCTCACCGGCTTTTGTTGCAGATTGTTTGGAGACAACGGTGGAAGTTGGTGAAGAATACAAAGAACAATTCGAGGAATTGGGTGGCGAGCATTGGGACTTGGTGCCTAGCTTAAACTCATCTGACACTTGGGTGGAATGCGTGAAGGACTTGGTGGAAAGTAGAAAGTAAGCAGTTTTCAGTTGGCAGCTTGCATTTGGCAGTATTCAGTGAGCTTTGGTGGTTTATTCATCTGGGATGTATACTTCCTGATCGTTTTTGAATAGGTGGCTTAACTTGCTTGCCTAGGTCTTTGATATATAAACCTTGATTCTTCTAAATCTCTAAATCTCCAATCTCTTTTTCTCTTAATCTCAAATTTTGAACAGCCCGACAACCAACAAAGGATTTCTAATTGCAGGGATTCTTCTTGTTTCGATCAACCTTCGAACTTCCATTTCTTCGGTGGGGCCATTGATTCCTTTTATTCGTGAGGATTTGGGACTTTCAAATGGATTGGCGGGATTTCTCACTACGCTTCCCTTATTGACTTTTGCGACTTTTTCTCTTTTTGCGCCAGCAATCGGAAAGAAGCTCGGAATGGGAAGGGCAGTTTTCTTAGGGATGATTATTCTGGCGGTAGGTGTGATTCTTCGGGTTTTGGGAGGAATTGAATTGCTTTTGCTGGGGACAGCTTTGACAGGAATTGGGATCGTGATAGCCAATGTCCTCTTGATCCCATTGATCAAATTCAGGTTGCCGGAGAAGTTGGGATTGATGACCGCATTACTGGCTACAATGATGTCTTTGTTTGCAGCCATTGCAGCAGGAGTATCAGTCCCTTTGGCAGTAGATCTTGATTTAGGTTGGAGGGGGTCTTTAGCATTTTGGTCAGTCTTTATACTGATTGCGCTGATCATTTGGATTCCACAGATTCAGCGTCCTAAAGCAAGCCTAAATGATGATCAAAAAGTTGCTAAAAACGTCTGGAAATCCAAGTTAGCTTGGCATGTAACCTTGTTTATGGGATGTCAATCGGTAATGTATTTTACTTTGACCGCTTGGCTTCCGGATATGCTGATTTCAAGAGGATGGAGCCCTGTGGAGGCAGGAGCAGTCTCATCGGTGATGCAATTATTCGGTTTGTTGGGATCTTATTTCGCACC
Source organism: Algoriphagus marinus (assembly GCF_001936475.1). Lineage (GTDB taxonomy): Bacteria > Bacteroidota > Bacteroidia > Cytophagales > Cyclobacteriaceae > Algoriphagus > Algoriphagus marinus. The sequence continues at coordinate 664,473 of NZ_MSPQ01000001.1, forward strand.
AGCTATTTTGATTAGACAGCGGCAGCAGTCCACCTTCACCTTGATTGTAGGAATCATGTATGTCGTGGGGTTTTTAGGTCTGTTTATTCATCAGGAATGGGTCACTTATTTCTGTTTGGTCTTGATTGGAGTCGGCATGGGAGCCAGCCTTAGCATCGGGTATACTTTGATTTCCTTGCGGACGGCAGAAGATTCTACCACTGCCAAACTCTCAGCCATGGTCCAGTCTTCAGGCTATTATTTAGCAGCTTTGGGCCCAATGTTATTCGGGATTTCCCTCGATTTGTTTAATAACTGGAACTTTCTCATTTTTTTCATGCTCTTTTTCACGGTGCAGTTTATCTATTTTGGGATGTCGGCAGGAAGGGATTTGAAGATCTAATAAAAGTTTCATTCGACATTGCGGGAATCGGTCGTAATTTTGGACTTCATTAGCTTCTATCCATTATGCAAGACTTTCTACAAACTCTGGGGATTTCCGAACAATTATTCAATTATCTGATCATGCCCCTTTTGATTTTTTGTGCCAGGGTGGGCGATGTCTCAATCAATACCCTTCGGATCATGTTCATGATGAATGGAAAAAAATCTATCGTGCCTTTTTTGGGATTCTTTGAATCTATGATTTGGTTATTGGCGATTGGACAGATTTTCCAAAACATCAATAACCCCATGTCTTACATTGCTTATGCAGCCGGCTTTGGGACAGGAAACTATGTTGGGATGTATTTTGAAGAGAAACTCGCATTAGGCCGTGTATTGGTTCGAGTGATTACTCCAAACCCCTTGCCTGAACTGATGGAATACATGAAGGAGAAGGATTTTCGATTTACAAATGTGGGTGCAGAAGGGCGCTATGGAAAAGTACAGCTTACTTTTACAGTGATGAAACGAGAGTCACTCCCGGAATTTATTCAAAAAGTAAAAAGTCTGGATGAGAAGGCATTCTACACGATTGAAAGTGTGAAAAGAGTTTCCGAAGATGATCTCAATGTGATGGACGACAAGCCGAGATTCAATCTTAGCTTTTTCAGTAAAGCACGTACCTGATGGGAAACAGCTGGTTTCAATTTCAACAATTCAGAATCAATCAGGATCGTACAGCGATGAAAATCAGCACGGATGCGGTTCTCCTCGGGGCTTTGGCGAAAAAAGATGATCCAGCGCAGATCTTAGATATCGGGACAGGCACAGGTGTGATTTCACTGATGCTTGCTCAGCGATATTCGAATGCCAAAGTCCTTGGGATTGAAATAGATCTAGATGCAGCAGAACAGGCCAAAGAGAATGCAGAAGCAAGTGTTTTTTCGCATCGTGTTGAGATCTTACAAATGCCGATTCAGACTTTTAAAACTTCTCAGAAATTTGATTTGATCGTAAGTAATCCTCCATATTTCCCGGATCATTTAAAATCAACCGATCAGAAACGAAATCAAGCCTTGCATACAGATCAACTTTCCTTTGAGGAGTTGTTGGAAAAGGTAAAAGAACTTCTGGATCAGCGAGGCACTTTCTGGGTAATTCTGCCTCCAAGACAAATGCAGGATTTTGTACAATTGGCAGAAATGAAGGGGCTTTTTCCCTACGAAGTAAATCAAGTTAGAGATAGTGCCGGCAAAAAAGTACAGCGAGAAATAGTGGGATTTTCATTCGAGCAAGCTCTTTCAATTCAAAAGGAAATTTTGATTAAAGATGAATCTGGCGAAGCACATGAAAGTTACAGAAGCGTAGTGAAGGGGTTTTTACTGAATTTTTAAAAAAGGCGTCACTTCTTGGAGTATTGATCTTGATTTTAGCAAAGAAGTAAAATGGGATTTGTTGGAAGGGGAATGGATTTAGTTATTTTTGAAATTCCAATTATTTATCCACATGAGAAAATACCTCAGTTTAAGCATTCTATTGCTGCTTTTCATAGGTGGGAGCTGTACCGAGGATGAGACCGAAACGACCGTTTTGGTGACTGAAGAAGTACTCTACACCAGCGGTGAGCAAGTTCGTATTTTAGGTCGATTGATCACCAATCAATCAGTAACTGCCACAGATCATGGTTTTTACCTTAGTCAAGATCCTAATTTCACTTCGCCAGTAATCATCTCTCTAGGGGAGAAAGACGGAGCGGGTCGTTTTATCGGCGAGACCTCGGTATTGCAGGCCCAGAAAGTCTACTTTGCAAAGGCCTTTATGGATATTGGAAATGGGATTGAGTTCGGAAATACCATCGAGCTTCAGACTTTGGCGGCTGGAATCGAAAGTTATTCACCCTCTTTTGGTACTCCAAACCAGGAAATTTTTATTCTTGGGAAAAATTTTACCTCAGATACTAAAGTGTTTTTTGGAGAGGTAGAAGGGCAAGTACTTGAGAATTTATTTGAATCAAGACTTCGGGTGCGAATTCCGCAACCAAGCGGGAGTTCAAGTGTTGCAATCCGTGTAGAATCCCAAGATCAAGTTTTGACTTTTCCGATCAACTTTGAATACCAGACAGGTAGCTATCTTGCCTTAGCTTCTTTGCCTGACCAGGTTAGATTGGTGGATAATATCCATTTCCAATCGGGAAATCAGTTTTATGTTGGTTTGGGTTCGGATAGATTACTTCGCTTTTATGAGAAAATCTTCCAATATGATCCGGCAACAAATCAGTGGTCAGAATCAAACTTCCCCGGTTCTGCCCGATCATATGGTTTTGCTACAGCGAATTACATAGGAGGAGGAATAGCAGAGTTGGGTCGAGAGCCTTTCATTATGAATAATTCCTTTTGGCGAATTACCTCCGATGGCTACGTGAGATTGAAAGACCTCCCTTTTCCAAGTCGGGAATCTATAGCTTTTGAAATTTCCAACGAGCTTTATGTTTTGGGAGGAAAAGAAGGGAATACTTTTGCTGTTCATAAGTACAATGCAACGAACGATACTTGGACTACTTTAGCTGATAGCCCACAGGAGTTTGGGGATATCAATCCTTATTTTGTGTACCAAAACAAATTTCATGTCTTAGGGTCTGATAAAATCTTATACCGCTTTGATCCTGTTTCTGGTAGTTGGGATTCAATCAGCACCTTTCCTGGGACTCTTGGTTTAGGCTATGGCTTCGCTCATGTGATTGGAAATAGAGTCTATTTTGGAGGTTTTAAGAGAGACAATTCGATTTGGGAATTCAACTTAGAAACCCCAAACTGGGTGTCCAAGAACCCTATCCCGGGTTCCTTCCAAAATATCACAGCTGCAAGTTTTGTAAAGGGTGGGTTCATCTACTTCACACTCCAGCCGGATATTAATTTTGCTGGAAATTTCCCGCTTGAGCTTTACAGATTTGATCCAAATGGCATTTAATCATCCACCTATGAAAAGAAATTTACTCATTTTATTTCTTCTGATTTCGCAGCTGACTTTGGCTCAAACTACCGTGAAGCGCGAGGTGGTCGGTAGAGATATTGGTCAGTTAAAAGCGATTAAAATTTCTGGTCGAATCATCGATGAGATCACAGGAGAAGCCTTGGTAGGAGCTACAGTTACCGTTCCCGAACTGGATATAAATCGAATTACAGATACTAACGGGGCTTTTGAACTTACATTAGATCGTGCAGAGTATAATCTGATTTTTAGATATGTGGGTTACGAGACTATCAACTATCCAATCACTGCAGTTGGAGATGGAAGGATTTCCATCCGTATGATTCAAGAAGATTTCCAACTGGATGATGTAGTGATTTTTGGCAGAGATCCTGAGAAAAATATCCGATCTACTGACATGGGGGCAATCACGCTTAGCATGAACTCGATCAAGGAACTGCCTCCATTTTTGGGTGAGGTAGACATCATCCGCTCTATGGCTACTTTGCCTGGAGTCAGTCAGGTGGGAGAGGCCTCTGCTGGACTAAATGTACGTGGTGGAGGTGCTGACCAAAACCTGATTCAATTTGCCGGAGCTCCGATATATAATCCATCCCATTTATTTGGTTTGTTTACCTCATTCAATGCAGATTTGGTCAATGATGTAACCCTCTACAAATCTGTGATTCCTTCCAGATACGGAGGAAGAGGATCCTCAATTTTGGATATTGCTCCAAAAGCAGGAAGTGTTGCCAAATGGGGTGGTGACCTGATGGTTAGTAATTATTCTGGAAAAGTAGGATTCAACGGACCACTCGTAAAAGACAAAGTTTCTATCCGTGGAGGATTTAGAGGATCGTACATCAATTGGTTTTTGGGAGCGCTTTCCAATCCGGATCTAAAAAATAGTCAGGCTAATTTCTATGATGGAAACTTAGTCATTTCTGCTCCTATCAATGAGAAAAATGAATTCACTTACAGCTATTACACCAGCTATGATGACTTTGCGTTCGCATCAGATACGACGATCTCTTGGAAAAACAACAGTCATTCCCTGAACTGGAAAAGCCAGGTGAACGATAAGTTGAGTTTTGACATACTGGGTTATTATACCCAGTACGACTATAGTATTTTCAATCGCTCGGGGATTAATGATTTCGATTTGAATTCGGGAATTAAAGATTTTGGGTTCAAAGCCTATGCTAGCTATTTGATCAAAGAAGGTAATCGAATTACTGTCGGAGCCGATACCAAGCAGCTGACTTTGCAGCCTGGTGAACTAATCCCCACTGGCCCGGAACAGGATATTTTGCCAAAGAAAGTCCAGGATGAATATGGAAGGGAATCGGGTTTTCACTTTCAGCATGAATTCGAGCTCGGAGAAAAATTCGGAATGTCCTATGGTATCCGATATGATACTTACCAATATCTAGGCGCTAGAACTGTCCGTCAGTACGCGGAAAACCAACCACTGTCCGATGGTTCGGCAATAGGAGAGACGACCTATGGAGAAGGTGAAAAAATTACAAGTTTTGATGGCTTAGGCCCAAGAGGATCGATGCGATATTCTTTCTCTAAAAACAGTTCGGTGAAAGTTGGATACAACAAAATGTATCAATTCATTCATCTGATTTCCAATACTGCGACTATTGCACCTACAGATATTTGGAAGCTTGCTGATGAGTTTTTGGAGCCCCAGATTGTAGATCAGATTTCCTTGGGCTATTACCAAAATTTCAAAGGAAACATCTTCGAAACTTCGGTGGAGGTGTATTACAAGGATATTCAAAACGTAGTGGAATACAAGGATGGTGCGAATTTGATTCTCCAGAATCATATCGAGACAGAACTTGTGCCAGCACAAGGTCAGGCCTATGGAGTAGAAGTTTATGTGAAAAAGAACCTGGGTAGAATGACTGGTTGGATTTCTTATACCTACTCTAGAAGTTTGAGAAGAGTATTGACTCCATATGAGGAGGAGAATATCAATGATGGGGAGTGGTTTGCATCCAATTTTGACAAGCCACATGATTTGACTCTGATTGGAAATTATAAGGTAAGTACGAATACTTCTATCTCAGCGACCTTTGGCTACAGTACTGGTAGACCTGTTACTTATCCTGAGGCAAAGTTTGATTACTCCGGAAATTCCTTGGCCTATTTCGATCGTAGAAATGAGCAGCGATTACCTGATTTTCACCGATTGGATTTGGCAGTGAATTTTAAGCTTAAGGGTAATGGCAAGTTTTACGATGGTGATTGGACCTTTTCGATCTTGAACGTTTATGGCCGTAAAAATCCATTCTCATTATTCTTTGTGGACGAATTTGGTGCACCTCCTCAAGCCTTGCGCTTGGCTATTTTAGGGGTACCGCTTCCTAGTATTAGCTATGCGATTAAGTTTTAAAGGGATGAAAAGGTTTAGCTACATACTTTTGGTTTTGATCGGATTTGCTTGCATAGATCCCTTCACCACAGATACTATTGATGGTGTTCAGCTTTTGACTGTGGAGGGGATGGTGACCTCAGGTGCTGGACCGCATACCATCAAGCTTTCAAGAAGTGATACTTATGGATCCGTGTTTGAGGGACTCATTAGACCAGTCACTGGTGCTACCGTCATTGTCCGGGATGAAACAGGGGTAGTGACTTTCTTTGCTGAAAGTGCAGATGATCGGGGAAGTTATAATTCTCCAGCCTCTTTTTCAGCCATAATAGGCAGATCCTATACCTTGCAGATTCAGCTGAACGATGGTAGGGTGTATACCTCTTTCCCTGAGCGTGTAGAATCTGTTCCGGAAGTAAAGTCGCTGGGCTATCAGGTTCTTCAGATTCCTGTAGAAGGAGAGCCAATCCCTCGTTCAGGAGTACAATTGATTGCTGAAATCGATGATCCTGCTGATCAGAATAACTTCTACTTCTGGAGAAATTCACCTTCAGTTTATATTTTAAAAACCAGACCGGATTTATTTACTCCTAGACCTTCTGATTCCAATCCAAGCAGAGATCCCCAACCCAAAGACTGCTGTAATACTTGCTTCCGAAGTGAACTCGTAGGCAATGAAAGCATATTTCTGGCTCAGGATGACGCTTTTAATGGTTTGACAACAAAATTACCGGTAGGTTTTGTAGAAGATGATGGGTTGAGATTTATAGATACCTATCGAATCGATCTCAAGCAGATGAGCATTTCTCAAGAGGCTTATAGGTTTTTGAGACTAGTCAAGCAACAGACTGAGATCAGTGGGTCTGTATTTGACCCGCCTCCGGCGAATATTCGTGGGAATATCATTAGCCTTGATAATCCAGAGGAAGTTGTTTTGGGCTATTTCATTGCTGCGGGCGAAAGCTCTAAGCGAATCTACATCAAGGGAGCTGAAATGGATTTCAGACAAAATGTAGCGATCGTGCCCGATGACTGTCGAGTGATCGAGGGGGCCAGCATCAACCCTCCAATTGATTGGAATCCCTGATTAATCTAAAAAAATTGAAAAGATACATTTACTTATTTTTACTTCTGCTCACAGCTTGTATCGATCCATATGAGACTGAGGTCGAACAAGGACAGCAATACCTGACCATCGATGGGACGATTACCAGCGTAGCACAAGTGCATAGAGTTAGACTTACTAGAGGAGATACCTACGGGAGTATTTTTCAGGGATTGATTCGTCCCGTTACTGGCGCAACTGTGATAGTCAGAGATAATCTGGGTGAGGTTACTTTTTTGGAAGAAAATGAGGAGGATAGAGGTTATTACGAGACGCCAGCAACTTTTGCGGCAGTGGTAGGAAGATCATATTCCTTGCAGATTCAATTGGTTGATGGAAAAGTATATACCTCATTTCCCGAAAAAGTAGAAGCAGCACCTCTTATCAAAAGTTTGGGCTATCAATCCCAGCGAATCCCAGTTGAAGGAGAGGTAAATGATGCGTCGGGAGTACAATTGATAGTAGATATTGACGATCCTGCAGACCAGAATAACTTCTATTATTTCAGAAACTCAGAAGCTACTTATGTACTGGAAACTAGACCAGACCTCTATACCACTCCTCCGCCAGATCGAAGTCCTGCACCAAAAGATTGTTGTTTCACTTGCTTTCAGACAGAGACTGTAGGAAATCAATCCTACTTTATCAGTTCGGATGATAATTTTAATGGTTTGTCTACCCGGTTGATTGCAGGGTTTATTCCTGATAATGGAAGACGATTTGTGAATACCTATCGAATCGATTTGCGCCAATTAAATGTCAGCCAGGAAGCCTATCGGTTTTTGCGATTAGTCAAACAGCAATCTGAAATCAGCGGATCTGTATTTGACCCTCCTCCGGCAAATATCAGGGGAAATATGATCAGTCTAGATGATCCGGAAGAAGTGGTCTTGGGCTTTTTTATAGCTGCCGGAGAAAGTAAGAAACGAGTGTATATCAAAAATAGTGATCTTGATTTTGTTCAAAATATAGCAATCATCCCTGATGATTGCAGAGTAGTTCCCGGTGCAAGTCTGCTTCCTCCATTTGATTGGAGACCGAATGAGTAGGATAAAGAACCAATAGATTAAAGCCAAGATTCCAGATTTTAATTCGAACTAGTTCGACTCTATGCAGCTTTCTGAAAACTGCTAACTGGCAACTGAAAACTGCCCCTGCCTACTGATATTTTTCCTCAAATCGAATCCCCTCCACAGCTAATTGGCCTAAAATAGGATTGTAGATTTCAGGTAGAACTGGCACATGAAGTCCTGTCATATTTATTTTTTTATCCAAAAATAAATCTACTGCGATAGCAAGTGGTAATCCTACGGTCTTTGCCATGGCAGTATAAGTAGCATCTTCACCATAGCAAACCAAACTTGAGGATAGTTTTTGAATGCCATTATCAGTCTTGATCTCAAAGAGGTGTTGCATGACGATCATATCTTTGTCCTCCGGAGAAAGAGCCCAGTCTTTCTCTAAGATGGCTTGGAGGAGTTGAGCGGGTGATCCAGAGGTTCTAGGCAGTTGTTTTTTTCCAAAGAATCCTAACCATTGTAACTTTTCAAAAACCGGAAAATCCAAGTCGGCAATCACATTCCCGAGTTTTTCTTCGACCGATTGTTCTGCATCAAAAGGCAAAAATGAATTCATGAACTGGCGAAGTGTAGTTCCTTCAGGTAATTCCATTTGGAAAGAATCATCGCACATCCCGAGTTGGACAAACACATCCCAAGCCTTGCAGAATCCGGCTCTGCGAAGTGTGCCTCGGAGCATTGTGGGTATTTTTTCTAAGCCATACACCGAACGATAGCTTAAGGAATCACGATTTGGATACCCATCGAATTCACCCACACCATCAAATTTTACTGTTTCCAGTCGCTTGAAAAGTTGATGATAGGGTACAAATTTCAAGTCGCCTTTTTCAATATAGCGCGAGGTTCCTTGTCCTGCCAGCACCACATTTCGAGGATTCCACGTGAATTTGTATTTCCAAGGATTATCCTCGCTATCGGGAGCCAAAAGACCACCGCAATAAGACTTAAAAGAAGTGATTTCTTCTCCTTTTTTCTTTGCCTGATCAATGATCTGCATAGCAGACATATGGTCAATTCCAGGGTCTAAGCCACATTCATTAAGAAAAAACAGTCCTTTAGACTCGATTTCGGTTTTCATGTTTCGCATTTCCTCTGATTCGTAAGAGGCCGAAAAGAAGTGCTTGTTCAATTCGACACAGTCTTTTGCTACGATAGGATGCATGAAAGCCGGAAGCATTGAAATGACTACATCCGAATTTTGGATCAGCTCCTTTCTAAGCTTCTCATCTTCGATATTTAATTCTTTTGCTTCGGTGTTTGGACGGTTTCTAAGCTTTGAAGATGCAAGGCTGAGATCCAAATCTGCTAAAATCAGCTTGCGGTCTTTTTTAGAGCAAGAGTCTGCAAGGTAGTCGATCAAAAAAGTGGCAGATTTTCCTCCACCTAGAATTAATATAGTATGCATGGGTTAGTAATTTCTCTCCCTAAATTGACTAATATAATTTGAGCGAAAAAATTCTACTTGATCAAATCAGTGAACAAATCGGTATTTTGGACGTTTTCAGGGTTTTAACAAAATCAATAAATGACTCAAAAAATTATACTTCAGGGGGAAATCGAGTTGCTAGAGCCTTCCAATGTGAGCAAAGTAGAATTATCTCTTTTAAAAGCTGCTCAAAAAGTAAGTGAGAATTCCTACTCCCCTTATTCCAGTTTTCAGGTTGGGGCAGCAGTTCTTTTGGAAAATGGGGAGATTCTCCAGTCTAGCAATCAAGAAAATGTAAGCTATCCTGTCGGAGTTTGTGCGGAGCGACTAGTCTTGGGTTATGCAGGGGCGAATTTTCCGGACCAGTTTCCACAAATCATAGCCATTGTGGCAAGGCGAAAAGGGGACCAAAACTGGGCGAAAGTTAGCCCTTGTGGTATGTGTCTTCAGGGAATCAATGAGGTGGAACAGCGATTTGGAAAACCTATAACGATACTAATTTTGAGACCTGATCAATCGGTTTACCGTGTCGAAGGAGTAAAAAATTTGCTTCCTTTGAAGATAGACGATCTTACAAGTTAAGTTGAAAAAGCAAATTCGATTTGAATACGAGGCACAATATGCTGTCTCTCACGAACCCAATTTCCAGGAAAAAGAGATTTGGGTAGTCCTCCATGGATATGGGCAATTAGCAGAGTTTTTCATCAGAAAGTTTCAATCGTTCGATTCTCCAGACCGATTGTTTTTAGCTCCTGAAGGGACTAATTACCAATATCTAGAAGGTTTTTCGGGTAGAGTTGGTGCTAATTGGATGACGCGGCATGAAAGGGAAAGAGCAATTGCAAATAATCATCGTTTTCTTGATTACCTTATTCAAGACCTGCTTTCTAAATTTAAGAAAATGCCAAAAATAAATGTCTTGGGATTCTCTCAAGGAGCAGCTACAGCGACGCGATGGGCCAGTAACTGGGAGGGGAATATTGACCGTCTAGTCTTATGGGCTGGAGGCTTTGCCACTGACCTGATTTTAGAGGATGCAAGAGTAAAATTTTTGAACACTGAAATCAATTTAGTCTTGGGTGAAAAGGATGAATTGATTAGTCCGGAAAGCATTGAAATACAAGAAGAACTGATCCGGGATTTAGGAAAAGTAGTCCAAAGGCATTTTTTTTCGGGAGGACATGAGCTCGATCAAGAATTGCTAAAGAAAATTATTGATTAGAATCACTATTTACTCCTATATTGGCTTATCAATTGCATTTTAAAAAACATTACGCTAGTAATTAATTTGATTATTTTTCCGAAAACCTTTTAAAACAACAATGCTTTCGCTTACAGAAAAAGAGGTAGAGTCCATCTCTAACCAGTTAATCAAAGGAATGATTTGTTTTTATCAGATCGATAAAAAGAAAATCTACCACATGCCAGATGATGAGGATTATTTCAATTATGACCTCACTCCAGAAGAAGAGGATATCTTAGATGAGATTGATGAAAATCCTGACAATTTTGCTGAATTTACCAAAATGGAACCTGGTCAAGAACATCAGATGATGCAGGATTTTGTAGATCGAAAAGTAAAAGAACGAGCACTTGCAGAGGATTTGGTCAATGCATTAAGTAAACCAAAGGCAGTTACAGGCTTCAAATTCTTGATTGAAGAATCCAAGTATAAAAATGACTGGATCGAGTACCGTAAAGGGAAATACCAAGATTGGGTAAAGGAACAAGTCGATAGCTTCAACTATTCCGAAGAATAAAAATTACCGCCTTAATAGGGCGGTTTTTTTGTTTTGGACCAAGAACTGATCAAAATCTGCAAAACGCCAATTGATTAGTTTTTAAGGTTTAGTTGAATTGGAATTAAGGTATGTAAGAATTAATATTCTTAAATTTAAAAACGACCATCAAACATAAACCTCATGGAACAACCACTAAAATCCATTCGAAAGGTAATTAATCACTGGTATTTGGTGACGATTATCGGAGTAATATTCATCCTTTTGGGAATTTGGGTATTCCGAACTCCACTCGCATCCTATTTGATTTTGGCAACAATTTTCAGTGTTTCTTTTCTGATTGCAGGTATTGCGGAAATAGCATTTGCTTTGGGCAATCGAAAACAATTGGATCATTGGGGTTGGTTTTTCGGCTCTGGTATTTTAAGTACTTTAATTGGCATGTTATTGATTTCCAATCCAGGGCTTTCTATGGTGACGCTTCCCTTGTATATAGGTTTTGGAGTAATGTTTCGATCAATTTCTGCTATCAGCTTTGCGTTCAATTTGAAAGAAATAGGTTCCGAATACCATTCCATTCTTTATATGGGTTTGGTAGGAATGGTACTTTCCTTTCTGTTGATTTGGAATCCGACCGTGGTAGGAATGACACTTGTAACAATGACAGCATTAATATTTATACTTTTGGGAATGATAGCCATCATGCTTTCCCTTAAAATGAAAAAATTTCATGATTTTCCGGGTAAGCTTAAAGACCGAATAGCAGCCGAACAATAGATTTGAGCTGGCCCAAGTAATTGGGCTTTTTTTATCCAGTATTCCGAATTCAATACCTTTCCATATGAGAAAAATCCTCCTAATAATTCTTTGTTTAGTCAGCTCCATTTCCATAGGTTTTGCACAAAACTGGGATTGGGGTGGGCCTATAGACCCATTACAAGAAAAATTCAAAATAGAGCATTACCGACTGGATATTGAGCTTTTACCTGAAACTCAGAGCATCAAGGCCAAGAGCACTGTGACCTTCTCTACACCGGAGAAATTGGATATTCTTCGTCTTGATCTTATTGATCAATACACGGTGAGTAGTGTGAAGATGAATGGAGTTGAAGTTGAATTTTCACATCAAAATGACCTGCTTGATATCAAGGTGATTGATTGTACCTGCGATGCTGTGGATATCTATTATGAAGGGAAAACGCCGATAGCCCTTAATCCTCCCTGGCAGGGTGGTTTTACTTGGGAAATTGACCAGCTGGGGAATCACTGGATGGGGCTTTCTTCACAAGGTGAGGGAGCCAAGATCTTTATGCCTGCTCTTGATCATCCATCCTCTGAGGCTTCCAATGGGGTAGATCTTTTGGTGACAGTTCCTAATCCATATTTTGTGGCTGCAAATGGTAGATTAGATCAGGTCAAAAAGGAGGACGATAAGTTAACCTATCATTGGACAACCGATTACCCGATAAATAACTATGGAATCAACTTTACCATGGGTGTTTTTCATGAGGAGAAAATGAAATTCAAATCAGTTTCTGGTGCGGAGATTCCAATGAACGTCTGGGTGTTGCAGGAAAATAAATCAAAGGCGAAAGGTATTCTTGAAGTCCTGAAAGTTTCTACTCAGACCCATGAAAAATACTTTGGAGCATTTCCGTGGCCGGATGATAAGATTGCAATTGTGGAAACCCCCTACTTAGGTATGGAGCATCAGACTATCAATGCCTATGGCAACAATTTTCAATATGTCCGATTGGGGAATGTGAATTACGATAATTTACTACACCATGAACTCGGGCATGAGTGGTTTGGAAATAAAGTTTCCGTAGGGGATTGGGCAGATTTTTGGATTCATGAGGGGATTACCGCCTTTGGCGATTGGATGTTTTATTGGGAACATGGTGGACCAGACGCATATTTTAAAAATGCTAAAAATACGCTAAGACAAATTTCAAATTCTAAACCAGTAGTCAGTCCAATTAATAGTACAGAAGAGGAAGCCTATCATTCAGATATTTATACAAAAGGTGCCTTTGTGATGCATTCTTTACGCTGGGTACTTGGAGATGATGTCTTTTTTCCGATGCTGAAAGCATTTGCCAGCGACGCTCGATTCACTTATGAAAATCAAGTAAACACCCGTGATTTCATCGATTTTGTCAAAGCTTATTCGGGGAAAGATCTGGAAGGCTTTTTCCAACTTTATCTATACAGTACGGATTTGCCTAAAGTTAAAATCGCCAAGAAAGGGAAAAAAGGATTCGAAGTTTCTTTGGAGGGAATCAATTTTCAATTGCCAGTTGAAATTGAAACTGAGAAGGGAATTAAAACTGTAATGCTGGGTAAAGAACCATTACTTATTAATAGCGAATCAGCTCCTATTGTAGATCCGAAGGGTTGGCTTATGCTGAATAAGTAATGTTTTAATTTCGAATCGTCTATTGTCCAATTTAAATTTTCGAGTCCCTCAGGTTAAAAGCTTGAAGCATTTTAAAGCTATAATAATCAGGCAGATAATTAGCAATTGGCATTTTGCAATCGGGATTAAATTAGATTTAACCGTGCCCCTTTAGAATATTTTTATAATTTTGCCCCAATTTGGACTTAAGTAAAACTTTCTCTTCAACCTCCCTCTCTAATGCCTAAAGACAGTAGCATCAAGCACGTTCTCCTCATTGGTTCTGGTCCCATCGTCATCGGTCAAGCTTGTGAATTCGATTATTCCGGGTCTCAAGCGGCTCGTTCCCTTCGCGAAGAAGGGATTAAAGTCACGTTGATAAATTCCAATCCCGCGACGATAATGACAGATCCTGTGACGGCAGACAATGTGTATTTGCTTCCGCTGGAAAAGAAATCAATAATCAAAATCTTGACAGAGCATCCCGATATCGATGCTGTACTTCCTACTATGGGAGGTCAGACTGCCTTGAATCTTGCGATTGATTGTGATAAAGCCGGAATTTGGAAAAAATTCAATACCCATATGATCGGAGTAGATATCGATGCGATTGATACTGCTGAAAATCGGGAAAAATTCAAAGCCTTGATGGAAAAGATAGGCGTCGGAGTTTGTAAAGGAGCTACTGCAACCTCATTCCTTCAGGGTAAAGAAATTGCTCAGGAGATTGGCTTCCCGCTTATCATTAGAGCCTCTTATACTCTTGGTGGCGCAGGCGGTGCTTTTGTGGAAAAGGAAGAGGATTTTGAAAGATTATTGGTAGCAGGTCTTCAGGCTTCCCCTGTACATGAAGTGCTTATCGAGCAAAGCATCATGGGGTGGAAAGAGTATGAGCTTGAGGTCATGCGTGACAACATCGGTAACATGATCGTGATCTGTTCCATAGAGAACTTTGATCCTATGGGCGTACACACGGGAGACTCTATCACAGTGGCTCCAGCGATGACCTTACCGGACACTACTTACCAGCGCATGCGAAACTATGCGATTACGATGATGAATAGCATCGGTAATTTCGCAGGTGGATGTAATGTGCAGTTTGCTGTAAGTCATGATAACTCTGAGATTATCGGGATCGAGATCAACCCACGAGTTTCCAGGTCTTCAGCCTTGGCATCCAAAGCCACCGGATATCCAATCGCCAAAGTGGCTGCTAAACTAGCCATCGGCTACAACTTGGATGAGTTGAAAAACTCAATAACAGGAACGACCTCTGCATTTTTTGAACCTTCGATTGATTATGTGATCGTAAAAATCCCACGCTGGAACTTTGATAAATTCAAAGGCTCGGATCGTCGTTTGGGACTTTCAATGAAGGCAGTAGGAGAAGTGATGGGAATTGGTAGAAATTTCCAAGAGGCGCTTCAAAAAGCTTGTCAATCACTTGAAATTAAAAGAAATGGTCTTGGTGCTGACGGAAAAGAACTGAGAGATCAGGATAAGATTCTCTACTCTTTAGCAAACCCAAGCTGGAATAGATTATTCCATGTCTATGATGCTTTCAAGCTTGGAATCTCATTCCGAACCATCCATGAGCTTACGCAAATCGATAAATGGTTCCTCAAGCAAATTGAAGAATTGATTCATCTGGAAGGCGAAATAGAAAAGTATGATTTGGATACCATTCCATTGGAGCTAATGGATCTGGCAAAGAAAAAAGGATATGCAGATCGTCAGATCGCTCATTTGTTGGATTGCTTAGAAAGCGAAGTCTTCGATAAGCGATACAAAGAGATGGGCATCAAGCGAGTTTATAAACTAGTAGATACCTGTGCAGCAGAATTCGAGGCACAGACTCCATATTATTATTCCTCCTTTGGAGAGGAGAATGAATCCGTAAGATCCGACCGTAAAAAAGTAGTAGTCTTAGGTTCAGGTCCAAACCGGGTAGGTCAAGGAATTGAGTTTGATTACTCCTGCGTTCATGGGGTTTTGGCAGCAAAGGAATGTGGCTATGAGACTATCATGATCAATTGCAACCCGGAGACAGTTTCTACAGATTTTGATATTGCGGATAAGCTTTACTTCGAACCTGTATTCTGGGAGCACATTTATGAGATCATTTTGCATGAGAATCCACTTGGAGTTATCGTGCAGTTGGGTGGTCAAACGGCATTGAAGTTGGCTGAAAAGCTGGAGAAGTACGGAATCAAGATCATCGGAACAAGTTTCGAAGCACTTGATCTGGCGGAGGATAGAGGAAGGTTCTCTACATTATTGAAAGATCTTGACGTGCCTTATCCAGAGTTTGGTACGATTCACAATACCGACGAAGCATTGGAGCTTTGCAAGACAATCGGATTCCCATTATTGGTTAGACCTTCCTATGTGTTGGGTGGACAGGGGATGAAGATTGTGATCAATGAAAAAGAACTTGAGCAGCATGTGGTGAATGTGCTTCGGGATATCCCGAATAATGAAATCCTCCTGGATCACTTCTTGGAAGGGGCTATCGAGGCAGAAGCGGATGCGATTTGTGATGGTGAAAATGTTTATATCATCGGAATTATGCAACATATCGAGCCTGCGGGAATTCACTCAGGAGACTCATATGCGGTACTTCCTCCATATAATTTGGGTGATTTGGTGATTCGTCAAATCGAAACTTACACCCATAGAATTGCCTTGGCTTTGAAGACAGTTGGCTTAATTAATATCCAATTCGCTATCAAAAATGATAAAGTCTATATCATTGAGGCCAACCCAAGAGCTTCCAGAACGGTGCCATTCATCTGCAAAGCGTATCGGGAACCTTATGTAAACTATGCCGTAAAGGTGATGTTGGGTGAGAAAAAAGTGACAGATTTTGAATTCAAACCTTACAAGAAGGGTTATGCTATCAAAGAACCTGTCTTCTCCTTCCATAAATTCCCGAATGTGAATAAAGAACTTGGGCCTGAGATGAAGTCAACAGGAGAAGCGATTTACTTCATTGATGATTTGATGGATGATTACTTCTTGAAAATATACTCAGAGCGAAATCTCTATTTGAGTAGATAATTTGAAAGCTAAAAAGAAAAAACCTTGTTAAAGTTTTTAATCATATTTCTGGGAGTGGGTTGGCTTTTGGGCCAACTCATTCGCTATTTCCTTCGCACGAAGCTGGCAAAATTTGCTCAGCATGTAAATGAAATGGCAAAAGAGGAACAACGGTCAAAACAACATGCCAGTCGTTCCAAAGATGGTATTAATGTGGATTTCATTCCAAAGGAGCATCAGCAAAAACGTCAGAAAGATATTGAAGGCGGTGAATACGTCGATTATGAAGAAGTGAAGGAGTAATTCTTCACTTTTTTTAAGTGCTTAAAAACTACTAAGATCACAAAGGTTTCGAAAAGGAAGACATGTGCTTACTTAAGCAATCTGGTTCAAGTCTTCGGCTTGGACCTTTTTCTTTTATAGACAAAAATGAATCTTCAAACTATGCTTAAGTTTTTCAAAAAACCCAGCTTCAAAAAGCCTGTCCCCAAGTTCCGTAGGAACTCAAGCTCGGTAGTAAAAAAAGTCTAGATTGAAAGCTAGTCCCATCGGGACGATACTCAAATTTGTCGGCATCAAATTTATATTTTAAGGCTTCTGATTCGGTGTGATAGTGCTGCGTAATCATTAAGTCAATAGTCCTGAGGTTCTTTGAAAAGATATTTTTCGTCAAAATCAATCTCTAAATCCTTCAAAATTTTCAAATACTCTTCTTTAAAATTTATTGAAGAGTGATGAATTTTTTGATTTTCTATGTAATTAATAACTGCCTTCAAATGAGACTTTGTATAAGAAAATGCGCCAAATCCCTCTTGCCAAGCAAATTTCTCCTTCGTCAGTTTCTCCTCATTAATCCATTTAGATGTTGAAGATTTTGTTTTTTGGACTAGTTCGCTTAGACTTTGGTCAGGCCTAAACCCTATTAAAATATGAATATGATCTGGCATCCCATTGATTGCTAAAACCTTGTGTTTATGATTTTGCATAATAGCAATTATATATTCGAAGAGTCTTTTTTCCCACTCAGAATTAATCATTGCATGTCTAAATTTCACAGCAAAGATGACTTGAAGATGAATTTGAGTGAAAGTGTTAGCCATAAAATTTCTTTTTTAACTACCGTGCCTACGGCACTTTTAAAAATTACAATCTTAAAAACCTACCGAGCTTTTTTGCCTACGGCAAATCACATGTATTAAATTCGAACTATTAACTTGATTATTCAATAAGTGGGATAAAATATTTCAAAAAACCCAGCTTCAAAAAGCCTATCCCAAAGTTCCGTAGGAACTAAAGCTCGGTAGTAAAAAAAGTTTAGATTGAGCGCTAGTCCCATCGGGACGATACTCAAATCAGCTTACACCAAAAGACCTTAAAGCCGCTAGCTGTCTTGGTCCCGATTAAAAAATCATCTCCACCATCTTTCAATCCAAATTTCTTTTTGAATGCGTCTGATCCGGAAGCATAGTTTCGGGTAATTACATTGACTTTTCCACTTGGAAATTGCTTTTTCAGCTCATTCTTTTTAGGATTGATTTCTTCAAAAATCTCAAAAATCCGACCCGGGATATCAGGACTCACTTCATTTGTAGTGTAAAGGTGACTATTCGCATCCAGCTTTTTTAACCCAAAACGATTCCCAAATATCTTAAAAGCTCCAGCTTTTAAAACTGCTCCAAAAGGTTCGATTAGATACTTTTCTACTTCTCCAAAACTTGCTTGGGTACTTCCTTCCTCTCCTGGCGAAAAAGAAAAGGCTGAAGTTTCTTTTCCTAGATCTATTGCTTCAATTTCTAGAAAATCTTGTTTCGCTTTTTTGTTCCATAAAAGCAGGAGCTCTTTTACTTCATTCTTTACTGAAATGACTTGCACTTTTCGGATTTCCGGCAGCTCCTCCAAAGCCTGAGCGATATCAAGCATTGGGGAAAGTTTCAGTAAGATGGAATTTGCTTTACTCTTCATCAACTCCCACGCAGCAACTACATTGGGCTGACAATCTTCAAGTTTATAGAGCTTTTGATTAGAATCCCCTCTTCGTGCGGGATCAGCATAGATCAGATCAAAATGCTTTTCTGATTTGGCTAAGTAATCTAAGCCATCGCCAATTTCGATTTGAAATTTACCCGGAGCTAAAGTCTCCAAATTATGAATAGCAATTTTCGCAAGTTCTTCCTGCTGCTCGCAATAAATAGCTTTTTCAAAACCCTTGCTCAAATAAAAACTATCTACTCCAAATCCCCCCGTCAAATCGATCATAAGTTTTCCAGATTGTGATTTAGCTTTGAATTTGGCAGTTTCTTCGGAACTACTTTGCTCCAGTGAAACACTTGCAGGAAAAATCAAATCAGGATTTGAAGTCCAAGAGGAGAGTTTTTTCTTTGCCTTTTGTCGGGCAGAGATTTGCTGCACTGCAGCTTTCAGATCAAAATCAGTTTTGCCCTGATACTTAAAAAGTAAAAGTGCAGGATCTTCATTCAGATGATCCTGCACAAATTGTTTAAAGTCAGCCCGATGATATTGGCTCAACTCCATTTAGACTAGTTTATTTTCAAG
This sequence comes from Algoriphagus marinus, assembly GCF_001936475.1. Lineage (GTDB taxonomy): Bacteria > Bacteroidota > Bacteroidia > Cytophagales > Cyclobacteriaceae > Algoriphagus > Algoriphagus marinus. Next base: position 683,528 of record NZ_MSPQ01000001.1, read on the forward strand.
CGCATAGGATGCGATTTGGACAGCATTGGTTGCTGCGCCTTTTCGAAGGTTATCCGCTACGATCCACATATTCAGTGTATTCGCTTGGGATTCATCTCTTCGAAGTCTTCCCACAAACACTTCATCCTTTTTATGAGCAGTAATTGGCATTGGATAAACGAAATTTGCAGGATCATCCTGTACAATTACTCCTGGCGCGTTTGAAAGTAATTCACGCACTTCAGCCAAATCGAAATCTTCCTTGAACTCTACATTCACCGCTTCAGAGTGTCCACCCATGGTTGGAATCCTTACTGTGGTTGCAGTTACTTTTATACTATCATCAGAGAAAATCTTCTTGGTCTCATTGATCATCTTCATCTCCTCTTTGGTATAGCCATTCGGCTGGAACACATCAATGTGAGGAAGCACGTTCATATCGATCTTATGCGGATAGACCATCTCCGGGGTAGTTCCAGCTCGCTCAGCCATCATCTGATCTACTGCGGCCTTCCCAGTGCCCGTCACGGACTGATAGGTTGAAACTACAATACGCTTAATGCCATACCGCTGACGCAAAGGCTCAAGAGCCAAGACCATCTGGATCGTGGAGCAATTTGGATTAGCAATGATTTTATCTTCCTTAGAAAGCTCTTTTGCATTAATCTCTGGCACTACCAATTTCTTGCTTGGATCCATTCTCCAGGCAGAAGAGTTATCGATAACCAATGTACCGACCTCTGCAAATTTCGGTGCCCACTCTAAAGATGTACTGCCTCCGGCAGAAAATATTGCAATCTCGGGTTTAAGAGATACCGCTTCTGCCAAACCAATAACCGAAAAGTCTTTACCCTTATAGGCTATTTTTTTACCTACAGACCGCTCACTGGCGACTAGTAGAAGTTCGTCAAAAGGGAAATTGTGCTCATCAAGCACTTCAAGAATTTCGGATCCTACCAAGCCGGTAGCTCCTACCACTGCTAATTTCATCGAAAGGGTCGTAATAGGTTGTTAAAATTGAAGGTGTAAAAGTAAGTACTATGCAGTCATTTTCAGGTTAATCCTGATAAATATTGATTCATTTAGATAGAAAAAAAATTAAGGGAAGTCTGTTATTTATCTCAAACTGATTTAGTAGATTAGTTCAAATTTTTATACTAATTCCTTTATGATCAATTTTTTAACATTGGTGTTAATCCAATTTCTTCCTCTTCTATTCATTAATAAAGTCCAAAATGGAAATCAAAAACAAGATTTTGAGGAAGAGTTTGCGATTGTTAATGCCCCGATGGAGTTTCTCCCAGGGTGGACAGCAAATGAATTGAGAGCAACCTCTTCAAGAATATTCCAAACTAACCTAGGAAGAAATAACTCCAAAGCCGTGGCAGTTCAGCCTATTTCAACTTTTAATGGGGAACTTACCGTCAGCCTTATAAATGAAGATTTTGAGGATCCAAAAGTTGAGTTTTGGGCGAGATCAATTCAAAATGGAACAGGAACCAGGTCAGCTGAAGTTTACTATTCATGGAAAAATGACTCTCAATCATCTTTTTCAGAGCCCACTTTACTTGGGAGTTTACAAGAGTTTGAAAATCAAAATCAAGATTTTAGGAAATTTCAAATGGAACTTCCGGATTCCTTAAGGACAATAACAAGAATAACCTTAAAAATAGAGGTTCGGTATGGAGCCGGAACAGGAAGTGCTGCAAGATGGATCATGGATGACTTTGAATTTGGCGATTTTGAGGTTGATTTGAAATCGCCAACTATAACCCAAATAAGGGGATTTGACTCCAATCAACTTGAGCTTACTTTCGATGAAGCATTGGATCCGGTCTTTCCGCTTTTTCAAGTAAACTATGATTTGGAGGGCACCGAACCAGAATCGGTAATTCTAAAGAATGATACCTTGGTTTATTTGTCATTTGATCAGGATTTGGCCAAAGGCAGGGATTATAATCTAAGAATGAAACAGATTCCCGATCTAATCGGCAATTTTCTTAGTGACACTTTGGTCAATTTTACTTTTTTTGACCCTACAGATATTCCGGCTAAAGGATTGGTGATCAATGAAATTATGCCTGCTCCAAGAGCGGATTTAGATCTGCCAAATGTAGAATATGTAGAGCTTTTTCATACAGGTGATTTTCCATATAGGTTAGAAAATGTCACTTGGGCAAATTCAAGAACTCAGGTGAAACTAAATGAATTTTGGATCTTCCCTGGGGAGTTTCTTCTTCTTGTTCCTCAAAATCAAGCAATAGGATTTGAGCTCTATGGGAAAGTTCTGGAAGTAGCTAGCTGGCCTACATTGCTAAATTCTGGGGATCGATTGCGGATCGAAACTGATAAGGGGGATAAAGTGGACGAGTTGGCTTACTCTACAGCGAATTGGGGTGGGAGTGAGTTTGCAAATGGTGGATATAGTCTAGAAGTAAGTAATCCTTTCTACGCTTGTGAGCAATCGGAGCTTCTAGTTCCTTCCAAGGATCCGCTACGGGGAACTCCCGGGAAGGTTAATTCTAATTTCGATCTCACTTCGGATTCTGATTTACCAAGATTGGAGGAGGGATATTTCATGAATTCGACAATGATCAACTTGAGGTTTTCAGAGCCGATCATTCCCAATGCATCTAGTCTAAATTTTTCTTTTTCGCCAGATCTTGAATTGGACTCAGTTATATTTTTAGACTCTCGATCCATTCAATTGATCCTAAAGTCTGAAGCCATATCGAATCAAGTTTATCAGCTTGAAATAAATGGAATCAGCGATTGTAGTGGAAACGAATCCTCTAATTCTTTTGAGTTGATATTACCGATTCCTGCAAAAAAAGGAGATTTAATCATTAATGAACTTTTATTCAACCCAAAAACAGGAAGTCCAAAATTTGTGGAAGTGTATAATCGTACAGGTTCATATCTGGAAATCGGAGATTGGAAATTAGCGAATCTGAATGAGCTAGGAGAAGTAGATCAAATCAGAAGGCTTGCTGAAAACCGACTTCAGATACCTCCAAAAAGCTATCTATCTATTACCACAAATATCGACCGATTAAAAATTGACTATCCACTAGCCTCTTCAGGAGCCTTCCATTTGCTCAGGACACTACCAAGCTATCCCATTTCAAGTGGAAATGTGGTTTTGCTGGATCCTGAGGAAAGCGTTGCGGAATTGTTTTCATACGAGGAAGATCTCCACCATCCACTATTGAGAGATCCGAAAGGTGTTTCTTTAGAGCGGATTTCCTCAGACAGCCCGATTTCCAACCCTTCTAATTGGCACTCGGCCTCGGGAATAGTGGGATATGCCACTCCGGGGATGAAAAATTCCCAACTGATTTCTAACGAATTTGATGGAGAAATACTGCAGATTGAACCCAAAGTATTTGATCCGGAAGGTAGCAAGGGTAATACTTTCACCAGTATCCGATATGAACTCGATCAAAGTGGTTGGGTTGGAAACTTTCGGATATACGCTATTTCCGGTCAGTTAATTCAGGTTTTAGCACAAAATGAGTTATTGGGTGTCAATGGTCTTTTCACTTGGACGGGAACTGATACTCAAGGAAGAATAGTAAGGCCCGGTTACTATATTTTGTTAGTTGAACTTTATGATGTGAAGGGAAATATTAAGGTCATAAAAGAGACGATTGCCATTGGTACATCTTTTTAAAAAATTTAAAAAAGTCTTTCAATTTCCGAGAGATTTTTATTAAGTTAATAGAAATTAACATACACCCATGGAAAAAGATCTGATTAATCAATCCCTTTACACTATTTGCCTTCAAAATGGCAAATCAATTGAGGACGCAATCCAGTATTTGAAGATGAAATACAAGCTGGATGTGGAAAACCTAGTCCTTGAAAAGCGTTTAAACAAAATTTTAAATGATGAAAAAGCCGTTGCATAACGGTTTTTTTTTGGATAAAATTTAAATTCATCTGATAATTAAGGTGTTATATTTTTTATATCTCTCGATCTATTAATTTGATTTTGTATTTCATTTCATTTTTATCATTTAGAAAATTTTATTTTTTGCAAATCCAAGGGCTAAATGTATTTTAGAGGTATCTATCAGGGTTGGTAGTCGATAAGAATAATCAACAAAACTAGTTTGCTATGAGTCAGGGAGAAAAAACAGCGTATTCTCAGGAGGAATTGAAAGAATTTGAAGAGATCATCCTCAGTAAACTTGCTAGTGCAAAGGAAGAGTTACATATACTAAAAGAATCTTTGAGCAAGAAAAATGACAGTGGTACGGACTTTACTGCTTCTACATCTAAGCTGCTAGAAGATGGAGCGGATACTTTAGAGCGAGAGAGCCAAAACCAACTTGCTGCAAGACAACAAAAATTCATCATTAATCTTGAGAATGCTTTGATTCGTATCAAAAATGGCACTTATGGGGTTTGTGTGGATACTGGTAAGTTGATCTCTAAAGAGCGATTAAAGGCAGTGCCACATACAATGCATTCCATTGAAGCTAAGCTGGCAAAGCAGTAAGTTTTGGACTTTTTGCATCGCCATATTGAAGCGTTAATCTTTTGTTCACCTGTACCACTTCCTCAAGCGGAAATTTTAAAATGCCTCAATGAGATGTTTGAAGCGGAGGTACCGAAAGAAGATGTTGCTGATGCGATTAAGGATTTAAGAGAAAAATATAAGTCTGAAGATTTTTCTTTTCAACTTGATTTTCTAGGTGGAGGCTATCAATTTTTGACTAAACCTGCCTACCAAACTTCAATTAGTATTCTTTTGCGGCAGCAATCTCAAAAAAGATTGTCTACTGCTCAGTTGGAAACCCTGTCAATTATTGCCTACAAACAACCGATTACCAAAGGGGAAATTGAACAGATAAGAGGAGTCAACAGTGACTATTCTGTCCAAAAATTATTAGAAAAAGAGTTAATAGAAATCCAAGGTAAGTCCGAGGGAGTAGGAAGGCCATTGATTTATGGTACTTCAGGGAAGTTTATGGAGTATTTTGGGATCAATACGATCAGTGATCTTCCGCAGCCTAAGGATTTTTCTCAGCCTGAAAATCAAATCGGAGAGCAGAGAGATTAATTATTCTTGGAGTTTGACTTTAGCCATTTGAGTGATCAGGAATTTTTTTCCGGATTTTACTTCTAGGCAAAGGACTCTTGTTCTTCTTGTCTCACCTTTTTCAAATTCTCTCCCGGATAGTAAAAAGCGATTTCCAGGTTTTAAATCTGATAGAAAAAGATCCTTCGCAAGTTCATTTTTTTGATCATACTTACTCATTTCTTTCATTAAAAAAAGATCAGCTGCAGAACTGGCTTTAGGATTTTGCATGTGCTTTCGCAAAGGAATCAGGATATCGAGCGGGAAAATCTCATCCTTTAATATGGGGAAAAGTAACTCTTGAAACGTGCTTTTCCATTCGATTCCATGTGGGTTGATATTTATGCTAAACTTCGTAAAAGCATAAAGATGTGCAACCTCGTGAATATAAGTGAGTAAAAATTGATAAGGGTTGAGGTCTCGGTTTATGGTGATTGTCTGGATCTTTCGATCTCTCCTATATCTAAAATCCCCGAGTTTGGTTTTTCTCGACTGGCTTACCTGGAAATTGAAAGGTTCTTTTTCCCACAAGTCTAAACAATATTGAATTGCGGATTTGGGAAGGTGGTTGCCGAAAATAAGTTTGAGGTTTTCCCTACTATTCATGGCTAAAAATACCAAAAAAAAGAGCTCCGGATTCCGGAGCTCAATTTTTTTAGAAGTGGAGAGTTAATTACTTAACTTCTTCAACAATCTCTTCTACTACTACAGCAGAAGAATCAGCAGTTTCTTCAACTACTTCGATTGTCTCTTCAACAACTACTTCAGTAGATTCTACTGTTTCTGTTGTCTCTTCAGTTACTTCTTTGTTGCCGCAAGATGCAGTTGCCATTAGGCCAACGATTGCGAAAATTGCAAATACCTTTTTCATTTTTTGTGGTTTTCTTAATTACGCTGCAAATGTATTATTACTTTGATCAATAAAACAACAAACCGCTCAAAATATTTTTATTTGTTTTTGTAAATAATTTTTACAGGAACTCCTTCGAAATCAAAGTTTTCCCGGAGTCTGTTTTCTAAATACCTAGTATATGGCGATTTGATGTACTGGGGAAGGTTACAGAAGAAAGCGATCACCGGATTTTTGGTTGGTAATTGGGTCACATATTTGATTTTGATGTATTTCCCTTTCCATGCGGGCGGCGGATATTTTTCAATTTCCGGAAGCATTACGTCATTTAATTTTGAAGTAGTGACCTTCCTAGTTTTATTTTCATAGACTTTTACCGCAAGTTCAATAGCCTGAAAGATTCGCTGCTTTTCAGTTACTGAGGTGAAAATGATAGGAATCCATTTGTTTTCTCCGAGTCTTTCGATCATATCATCTTTGATGGTTCCCATGGTTTTATGATCCTTTTCGATCAAATCCCATTTGTTTACCATGATCATCACCCCTTTGTTATTCTTGATTGCAAGAGCAATTAGATTGATATCTTGAGCCTCCAGACCTCTCGTAGCATCAACCATGATGATTACTACATCAGATTCTTCGAGAGTTCTTAATGAACGCATCACTGAATAAAACTCCACATCCTCGGTTACTTTAGCTTTTTTTCTTATTCCAGCCGTATCGGTGATAATAAAATCTTGGCCAAAAAGCTTGTATCTGGTATGAATAGCATCCCGAGTAGTGCCAGCCTCGTTGGTGACAATAGAACGCTCTTTTCCTAAAAGTGCATTTAGAAATGATGATTTCCCCACATTTGGTCTTCCAAGAATAGAAATTTTTGGAGTATCCGCATCAGGATCTTCCTCGCCTTCATCTTCGAATTGAGTGATAACATGATCCAATAATTCGCCAGTGCCACTTCCGCTCGCTGATGCTATTGGAAATACCTCATAGTCACTCACGCCCAAAGCGTAAAACTCATTCGCCATAAAGCTCTTTTCCTGATTATCCGCTTTGTTCGCAACAATGTAAACAGGCTTCTTCGTCGCTCTGAGTTCATGTGCAAAATCGGTATCCAAATCAGTGACACCATCATGGCAATCGACTACAAACAAAATCACATCTGCTTCTTCGATAGCAAGTTTTACTTGCTTTCTGATTTCTGCTTCATACATATCATCAGAACCAATGACATAACCTCCTGTGTCAATAACTGAGAAGAATTTTCCTGCCCACTGAGCATGGCCATAGTGTCTGTCTCGGGTTACCCCGCTCATGTTATCTTCGATCGCTTTACGCTCCTCTACCAGTCGGTTAAACAAAGTGGATTTCCCGACATTTGGTCTTCCTACTATTGCTACAATATTTGCCATAATCAAGTTGGGTCGTACCCAAATTTTTTCAGTTTCGATTTATTTTTTCTCCAGTCTTGCTCCACCTTCACAAAGGTTTCCAAGAAGACTTTTTTTCCGAAGAATTTTTCCAATTCTACGCGGGATTCTATCCCTACTTTTTTGAGCATTTTACCCTTTTCACCGATCAAAATCCCTTTTTGACTTTCACGCTCTACAAAGATATTTGCTCGCATCCGGATCATTGTAGCATCTTCTTTGAAGTCTTCAATACTCACTTCAGTGCTGTAGGGAACTTCTTTTTTATAGTTGGTGAAGATTTTCTCTCGAATGATCTCGGAGGCAAAGAACCGTTCGGAGCGATCGGAAAGTTCCTCTTTATCATAAAAGGCAGGATGTTCAGGTAATCGGTCTAAGATTTCCTGGTTTATTTTTTCGATGTTGAATTTTTCTACAGCAGAAATTGGGATGACTACTTCAGATTTAATTCTTGAAGTCCAATAAGTTGTCACTTCCTCCAATTGACCTTCTTTAGCCAAGTCAATTTTATTAATGACCAAAAGAACAGGAACCCCAGATTGATTGATTTTTTCAATCACATGTTCTATATCAGTGTCTGTTTCATAGAGATCAGTGACGAAGAGAATGATGTCGGCATCTTCTAAAGAGATATTTACGAAGCTCATCATATTCTTCTGAAGCTCATACTGGGGCTTCAGCATTCCTGGTGTATCCGAAAAAACTATTTGATAATTTTCAGAATTTGTAAGGCCTACAATTCTGTGTCGGGTTGTCTGGGCCTTGGAAGTAATAATCGAAACTCGCTCACCTACAAGGATATTCATCAATGTGGATTTACCTACGTTTGGTTTTCCAATAATATTTACGAATCCCGCTTGGTGTTTTTCTTGGCTCATTTTGAAAATTTTTACAAAGGTACTTGATTTTTGAGAGTTTGTCCTTACCTTTGTCTCACAATTAGCCGAAAGGGCATTTGAAATAGTAATTTAGACGAAAGTCAAAAGATATATCGCGGGATGGAGCATCCGCGATAGCTATCGGGAGGTAGCTATCGGGCTCAATCAGGCAAACAACATATCGCGGGATGGAGCAGTTGGTAGCTCGTCGGGCTCATAACCCGAAGGTCACAGGTTCGAGTCCTGTTCCCGCTACATTAGAGGATACTAGAAATGGTATCCTTTTTTTTGTTTTAAGTTTTTTTGGTGGAAAGCCTTGCAATTTTTTAACTTCCCTTACTAAACCAACTCTTTTATGAATGCATCCTCACCCATCACAATTTCAACTTTTGTCAATCTTCCAATTGAAATCGTGTGGAAAGTCTGGATTAGACCCGTGCATATCAAAAAGTGGAATAATGCCAGCCCCGATTGGTACACACCCTTCGCAAAAAATGATCTGAAAGTAGGAGGGAAGTTTTTGTATCGAATGGAAGCTCGAGATGGAAGTTTTGGTTTTGACTTTGAAGGGAAATATCTAGAAGTGGAAACTGAAAAACTCATCAGTTACCAGCTGGAGGATGGAAGAAAAGTGTGGGTTAAATTTGAAAAAGAAGATGATGGTGTACAGATTACCGAAACATTCGAACCGGAGCAGGAAAACTCAGTCGAACTCCAAAGAGAAGGCTGGCAAGCGATTTTAGATAATTTTAAAAGATATAGCGAAGCACTTTAATCCACTGATTGCTAATGCTGATTTATTCTAAAAGTTGAATTTTTTGATCAACTGAAAAACCTCCAACCTCCAACTTCCAACCTCCTGACTTCCCACTCTTCAATCAAACCTCCCAACTTCAAATCCCTGAATTTCAATCGCAGTATCCTTTTTCTGATGGAGTTCGGCTAAGACTTTTCCGGTACCTGGAGCCATGGAAATTCCCATCATGGAATGTCCACTACCTACCAAGACATTTGAATATCCCGGCGCAAAACCTATGTAAGGCAAGCCATCTGGAGAGCATGGGCGCAATCCTTTCCAGATTTGATTTTCATTAGGAAACTTAGCTTCGAAGTCCGGGTAAAAACGATTGATCGATTCAAAGATTCCTTTCACTCGATTGAGATTAATCGATTGGTTTGTTCCCGCAATCTCCATCGTTCCTCCAAAACGGACCTCATCCCCATATGGACTTACGGCGACTTTCATTTCTGTCAAAATCGTCGCTTGCCTGATTTCAGGCTTGTTTTCCTGAATAAAGGAGTAGCCTTTTCCTCCCATCATAGGCAGTGAAAATCCGAGCATCTTGGCGAGTTCACCAGACCATGAACCCCCACAAAGCAGGACTTTTTCGGCCTCGATTTTACCCTGATCGGTGATGACTGCATTTACTTTTTGACCAGACTTTTCAAAGCCCAAAACCTGAGTATTGTACAGGAATTTCACCCCTTTTTCTTCTAAGTATTTTTTCAAAAAGCCATACAGTGCCCCAGGATCAAGATGGGCATCCCCAGGGAAAAGAACTGCGCCTCTAGCTTTTAATTCAAGGTTTGGTTCTACTTTTTTGATGTCTTCGGGAGTAAGGATTTCTGCTTCTAAACCGTATTTCCGAGCTAGATGCGCAAATTCAATTTCCTCTTTCTCCACTGATTCGGTTTGATAGGCCATCATTAATCCCTTTTCCACCAATGCAATTGCTGATTCCGGATGCTCCACTTTGAATTCCTGATAGAGGGCCTTGCTGAGTAAACTCAGATTCTTCAAAAAAGGAATGCTACGCTTTACCTGCTTTTCATTTGCAGCTTTGAAAAAAAGCATACACCACTGGGCGAGTTTGTAATCCAGTCGTGGATGGATATAAAAAGGACTTTTGCTGGAAAACATCCAACCGATTCCTTTGCTGATCATACCCGGTGCCGCCAATGGGATAATATGACTTGGAACAATCATGCCGGCATTACCAGTGGAGCAATTATCTTTTAGATCGGTCCGATCAACGATGGTGACTTCGATTCCTTCTTTTTGAAGAAAATAAGCTGAGAAAAGTCCGACGATTCCACCGCCGATGATGATTGTTGGTTTCATATTCTGAAGCACTTAGTATAAAGTACAAAGTGGTAAATAAGCCAAGTTTAAAAGTTAAGCTTTACTTGGATTATTGGATTTTTTACATGTTTAAATAACCTGAAATCCATGTACATACGGGTCATCATCGTCTAGGATAATTGTATTATAGCCATAGACTTTTGCCCAACCTTCAATGCTTGGAATGATGGCTGGTTTGCCTGCGATTTCGGTGACTTCCTCGATTCTTCCGGTGAATTTTGAGCCAATAAAACTCTCATGAATAAACTCATCTCCGGGTTTCAACCAGCCTTTCGCATGCCATTGAGCCATCCTGGCGGAAGTGCCTGTGCCGCAAGGTGAGCGGTCGATGGCTTTGTCTCCATAGAATACAGCATTTCTTGCAGTGCTTGTCGGGTCTAAAGTTTTGCCAGTCCACAAAACATGGGACATTCCTCTAATCCGGTCATGCTCTGGATGGACAAAATCATATCGCTCGTTCATTTTCTGGCGTAGATTTCTAGCCATGGAAATAAGCTGCTCGGCTTTGTAATGTTCTAAGCCGAGGAAATTTTCCTGTGGATCTACGATGCAATAGAAGTTGCCGCCATAGGCCACATCTACTTTTAACATACCGAGTTCATCGGATTCAATTTCAAGATTTTCCGCTGCCAAAAAGCTCTTGACATTGGTCAATTTCACAGACTTGACCTTTTTTCCTTCCTGCTTGTACTCGACCAGAACCAATCCTGCAGGAGCTTCCATCCGGAGGAATCCCGGTGTTTTCGGATGAATCAGCCCTTCTTCGATAGCAATGGTAATCGTACCGATCGTACCATGGCCGCACATTGGTAAGCAGCCTGAGGTTTCAATGAAAAGCACGGCAAAATCATTTTCCGGATCATGAGGGGGGAAGAGCATGGAGCCAGACATCATATCATGTCCTCTCGGCTCAAACATCAAACCTGTCCGAATCCAATCTAAATTCTCCAGAAAATACTGTCGCTTTTCCAGCATGGAATTACCTTTCAAAAACGGCACACCACCGGAAACAACACGGACTGGATTACCACAGGTATGGGCGTCAATGCAGGAAAATGTATGCCTAGTGGGCCCCTTTACTTCTTTATTCATCATTCAAAATTCGAAATCACCTATCAAAAATCTTATATCCTAAACCTCAAACTTACCGTTGACCTGTCTCATAATTTTGAGTGGATTCTCGTTTTTCAAAGCATCCGGAAGTAAGTCATTTGGCATATCCTGGAAGGCAATCGGTCGAGCAAAACGCTTGATTGCATGCGCTCCAACAGATGTACTTCGAGAATCGGTAGTCGAAGGATAGGGTCCACCATGCTGCATCGCAAATCCCACTTCCACTCCAGTAGGAACTCCGGCGAAGAGCATTCTGCCACATTTCTCTTCTAACAAATTGATCAGTTCTTTATGAGTTTTGAATTCCTCAGTATCTCCCCAGAGGGTAATTGTCAATTGTCCGTGGAGTTTTTCCGCTACTGATTTTAACTCATCATCGTTTTCATATACCACCATTAAAGCAAAGGATCCAAAGACTTCCTCTTGAAAACGATCATCCATCATCCAATCGGCGGCACTGATTTCTGCCATAGCCGGACTGGCGTTTATAAGGTGTTTGGCATCAGGGACTTTGACCCATTCTAGTTCCGAGCGAAGCTGAAGTTCATTCAACGCCTTGTAATAGGATGCAGCGATCCCTTCGTGAAGCATCGGAGATGCCGCCACTCCTTGGATAGCCTCTGAAATCGCATTTCCAAATCGCTCTGCCAAGGTTCTCGGAACGAAAATTAATCCTGGATTGGTGCAGAACTGCCCAGCTCCTAGGGTCAATGAACTCACAAAACTTTGAGCTAGCGGGACTAACTCGTTTTTCAAACGCTGAGGGAAAGTGAAAATCGGATTTACCGAACCCATTTCTGCATAAACTGGAATTGGGACTTCTCGGTTACCAGCGATGTTGAATAGAGATTTTCCTGCAGAAAATGAACCTGTAAATCCTACTGCTTTCGCCAACGGATGCTTGACTAGGTCTTGACCCATTTTCACACCACCTTCCACATGAGTGAAAATACCTCCAGGAAGACCAGACTTTTTTACTGCCTGAGAGATGCAATCTCCTACAAATTTGGAAGTATCGGGATGGGCTGGATGACCTTTGTAAACCACAGGACAGCCTGCTGCCAATGCAGAAATGGTATCACCGCCAGCTGTAGAAAAGGCCAAAGGGAAATTGCTCGCCCCAAAAACTACTACTGGTCCAAGTGGCGTCAGCATTCTTCGAATATCAGCTTTAGGTAGAGGAGAACGATTTGGGTCGGCTGGATCTATGGTAGCTTCTACCCAACTCCCCTCTCTAAGGAGGTTAGCAAAAAGTTTGATTTGCCCTGTCGTTCTACCCAATTCACCATTGATTCTACCTTCGGGAAGGTTAGATTCTCTGACTGCCATCAAGACAATAGCACTTCTATTTTCTTCTACAATCTCTGCGATTTTTTCAAGAAAATCTGCTTTTTTGGCTCCAGATAGGTTTTTATAACTTAGGAATGCCTCTTGGGCTGCTTGGAAAATATGGTCTAGGGTCATTTGATTGGAAAATTTAAAATTCAAAAATTGGAAATTGCTTGACTAGGCACACATCTGACATCGGTCATTGTGCATCCTGCACCCTACAATTTAGGTCTTTTAGCCAAGCCATTGGTAATGATTTTCTCTATTCTTTCTCTTTCTTCTCCGATCAAAGTCAGTCTAGGTGCACGGACATGCTCGCTTCCAACGCCACAATGGGTTTCAGCTAATTTGATGTATTGCACCAATTTTGGATGAATGTCCAATTCCAAAAGTGGCAAAAACCAACGGTAAATCTCCGCCGCTTCTTTGATTTTACCTTCCTGAATAAGGTTGAAAATTGTAACTGTTTCCTTTGGGAAAGCACACACCAGTCCAGCCACCCAGCCGCAAGCACCCATCAGCAATTCTTCCATAGCCAAGGTATCCACACCGCAAAGCAACTTATAGCGATCCCCAAATCGATTGATCATGCGGGTCACATTAGAAATGTCACGGGTTGATTCTTTGATTGCTTGGATATTTTCACATTCCGCCAATTCAGCAAACATGTCGATAGTAACCAAAGTCTTATAATCCACAGGATTATTGTAGATCATCATTGGGAGTTTGGTCGAGTTGGCTACGGTTTTGAAATAAGTCACCACTTCTCGAGCATCTGCCGCATAGCGCATTGGAGGCAAGATCATCAAGCCTGATGCTCCAAGTTCCTCGGCTTTTTTTGCCCAGAAAAGGGCATCTTGTGTGGCGCCTTCAGCAATATTGAGAATAACAGGAACTTTGCCATTGATATAGTTTACTGTCTCTCTTGTCAGTGTGATTTTTTCTTCTGTAGAAAGTGCAGAACTTTCACCCAGCGTACCACCAAGGATAATTCCGTGTACACCCGACTCCAATTGAAAATCCAGGTTTTTGAAAAATAAAGACATGTCCAGACTTCCGTCTGCATGAAATTTGGTTGTCACCGCAGGAAATACACCGTACCAGTTCATAGTTTTTTTATTTCAAAAGTAGGGGCAATCCAATTGAAATTCTTCCACCAGATTACCTAAAATCAATATTATATTGACATATTATTCAATATCAGTGTTGTTTTTTGGATAATATGATATCATTTTTGAGGATGTCTAAAGTCATTTCATTTCAGATTCCAAAATCTCAAAAGGAGTTTATTCGATATCAAGAGGATCGTGGGGCTCATTTTTATGACAAGCTTCACCAGCATCCCCAACTTCAACTCACTTTGATTGTGGAGGGAAAGGGTCAATTTCTGAGTGGGGATTATGTGGGAAGGTTTCAGCCAGGTGATGTGTTCTTTTTAGGAGAAAATGTTCCGCATGTTTTTCGATCTGATCCGGAATTTTTTGATGCGGGAAGTGAAATGAAAGTGGCTGGGAATACGGTGTTCTTTGATTTTCAGGCTTTGGGAAAAGCTGTAAATGAGGTGGAGGATTTGAATGCCTTGCAGAAATTTCAAAGCTTCAACAGATCTTGCTTTCAGGTGAAAGGTGATGTATTGGAAGAATTGAGGAATATTTTGGAAAAATTTGGAAGTTTTCAAAGCCTTAATCGACTGCTCCAAGGAATCAAATTATTTACCTTATTGGATCAGGAAGGGGCTGAACTGATTCCCCTTAATCAAGGTGAAGAAGGTGGAAATTTGAACGAGCGGGATGGGAATCGGATGAACCAAGTCATGCAATTTTTATTGGAAAACCGTTTTCAAGCCATCACCTTGGATCAGGCTGCAGCAAAAGCCAACTTGAGCAAAGAAGCCTTTTGTCGCTTTTTTAAGCTCCGAACCCGAAAAACCTTTACCCAATATCTTCAACAGCTCCGGATCTCAGAAGCGCAAAAACTTCTTAGCGAAACAGAACTAGGTATCTCAGAAATAGCATACCGGGTGGGGTATGAGAATTTATCTTATTTCAACCGGAGTTTTAAAAAATTAACAGAATCGTCTCCAAGAGATTGGAGAAAAGAAAGGAATCCTACATCCGCTTGATATTCATTCCCCCATCAACAGAAATAATCTGACCGGTAGAATAGGGTAGGTCCCCACGAACTAAAGCAGCAACAACTTTCCCGATATCTTCAGGTTGGCCCATGCGAGGTTCCAGTGTCATGCCGCTTTTCACATTTTTGTGATAGGTTTCCCGAACTGCTTCGATCATATCCGTTTCGATCACTCCTGGACGAATTTCATAAACAGGGACTCCAAACTCCGCCATTTTAATTGCAAAAACGGTGGACATCATCGAAAGTGCTGCCTTGGACATGCAATATGCCCCTCGCATTACCGATGCAATCTCCGCTGATACTGAAGTAATGTTGACAATACTTAAGTCAGATTCTGGATTGGCCTGCTTTAATTCTGCCATCCATTTGGCGATTTCTTGTGTGAGGAAAAATGTCCCTTTTTGATTGATCTCCATCAGGATGTCATAATCTTCCTCGGAGATTTCCAAGACATCACAGCGCGTTCTTGGTGCTACCCCTGCATTATTCACCAGGACATCAATTCTTCCAAATTTCTCCCGAAGCCCATTAACTATCGAAGCGCGGTCTTTACTTGAGGCAATATTTCCTTGCAAATATTCCACGCGGACGCCAAAAGACCGAAGTTTTTGAAGTGATTCAGCCGCCAGTGCTTCCTCCCGGACACCATTGATCGCAAGATCAAAGCCTTCTTTCGCTAATTTTTTGGCTATTCCTAGCCCGATACCTCTACTTCCTCCGGTGATTAGTGCTACTTGATTCATTGGTTTTTTATTTTCAAATGGATTTAATGATTTGATGGTCAATTAAGCTTTGACGAATATGAACCTGCTCTCTGGTATTGTCTGATCTTAAAATCCAACCACTCTTTTATTCAGGTATTTAGCCTCTAAAAACCGATACTTTTCAAATTGATTTTAGTTCTTTCAACATGGTGAACTCTTCCATCTTTTTATAAAAAGGATCCAGTGGAAAACAGCCAGAAATCATTCCGTTTCGGGGAGCAGTCGTACAATCTGAAAAAGTACGGCAAATCTTCCCCCGTTTCATCTGTTCCCCAGCTAAGATGTCAGCCGGTAATTCCGGATAACTAAGAACCATTCTTCCTAACCCAATCGAATCTGCTTTGCCTGTCCTTAATACTTCCTGCCCCACATTTGGGAGCCATTCCTGAAGGTAAGAATAGGCAGATCCTACCACATAGAATTCAGGAAATGCTTTTTTCACTTCTGCTGTGGCTTTGATTTGCCGGGCAACTCCCATCAAGGGATCCTCCGGTGGCATATATCCATCTGAAGGTGGAAATAGCGCTGGCCGTTGAATATGTGGATTGTAATAGGGACTTCCTGCTGTGGTGCAAAGCAGTTCAATATCTAATTTTTTCAGTTCTTCTAAGAAGGAAAAAGGCTCAGAAAGATCGGTTTCTATTCCTGATTGATTTGCGCCAAATGCAAATTTATATTCCCCATCGAAGGCTGGAATACCAGTTCCGTCCGGTCCTTTTTGAAAAGGCATCCAATCAAAAATACTCATCCGCACACCAATCTCTAGACCCGGAGCCTCAGCTCTGATTCCAGCTACGATTTCCCGAAGAAAACGGCTCCGGTTTTCCATTGATTGACCATATATCCCAGATCGATCATAAGCGCTCAGCAGCTCATGACCCAAATACCCGTGACAATGCTTGATATCCACAAATCGAAAACCTGCCTTTTGAGAAAGCACAGCCGCTCGCACATAATCGGCTACCAATTCGTTCAGATCCCCATCTGACATGATTGGATAGTCCTCAGGAATTCCAAATTTCTTATCTAAAACCGGATGCCTGTATAGGATCTTTGGCTCCATCTTGGTTTTGGAGTTTGGCTTGCAAAACCTGCCCGAATGGGTGAGCTGCAAACCCGTCAATAAATCTTCTGTACTACCAAAGCGAGTAGAGTGCTCTTTTTCAATAAGTTGATAAAGTCCTTCAAAATCTTTCAGGTTTGAATCATTCATCAACAATTGATTGGGGTTGGCTCGGCCTTCATGTCGAACCGCCACTGCTTCGCAACCCCAAAGTAGCTTAGCGCCACTGATTGCAAAATTACTCCAGCGCCTTTTTGTCAGTTCCGAAGGCTTTCCATCAGTAGTTCCATCCCAGCCTTCCATGGGTAGAATGCAAAATGAATTGCCAATTTTATTTCCGGATCGAAGCTGATGTCCTTTGGCAAATGGAGAATCACTTCCAGGTATCAATTCTTCATCAAAATCCAATTTGATTTCTTGTTCATCCAGGTGATTTCTGAATTGTTCTGCCGTTTTCAGTTGCGCGACGCGGGTAAATTGAGGTTTATATTTTCCAGTACTCATGAGCTTGGGATGCAGTTGAAGAAACTATAATAAGGTGCGCCATCCTTCATTCGCTGAAGCAAAAGTGCCAATTCCCGGGCATGGTAATCTCCCCACATGCAGGATTCTCCATAAGGCGCTTTGCCGGGCTCGGGTTGGTAATCCCAGCCATTAGGCTGATGATAGATTGAATGCAGAATGAGTCCCTGATGACTTTCTGAAGTTGAAAGGTATGGCTCCTGAAAAAGATTTTTTGCAATCTGAATTCCTGCTTTCAGGTATTTTTCAGATCGATCGGGGTCTGATTTTTTAAGAAAATTCGAAATTCGAATGAATCCCTGAGCCGAAATACATGCAGCCGAACTATCCACTGGTTCCAATCCATTGAAAGGATCTGAAGGGCGATTCAAATAATCTCCCAATTCATGCAGTCGCGGGGCTCCGGTATCCCAGTAGGTGATTCCATCGGTAGGAGTATTGGCGAGGTAAAACTCCGAGGTAGCAATCCCAGCGTTCGTCAATTCCAAGATCAACTCATCTTTTGAGATGATTACTTCATAATCTTTAGGATCAATCTGATCCAATATCTCCAGAGTCTCGCCAAGTCCACAGATTGCCCAGGCTAATCCTCTTGTCCAAGTACTAAATCCAGTATACCCTTGCTGAGAGTTGGGGCAGCGGTAAGCTCCATCATTTGTATTGAAAATAATTTCATGAGCCGTCCGACCGGCTACATCATAGCTATCCCGGCCATTACCATAATAAATTGAATACCGAACGGTACTCAAGATATGCTGAATCGCTCGCTGAATGAGTGAAATCTTTTTATCATTCTCCCCTTGATATACATGCCCTAACCCATGCGAGACTACCAATGCTCTACAGGATCGTATCGTATCCACGAATAAGGAATGCGGGCCATTGAAAGAATAAATAAAACCACCGGAAGGAATGCTAGTCCAACGCATTGCTTGTACAGCTCCACTGACTTTCAGGGCAAGTTTATAAAATTCACTTTCCCATTCGGAGCCCTCAATTTTCCCCTCATTAATCAATCGAAGAAGGTTGCCATAAGTGCTTACATTGTTGAAACCATGATCATGAACGCCGGTATGCGTAAGGTGAGGAGCCATTTTTTGCACCGTGTTTTCTCTCCCAATTTTTAAAAATTCCTTATTCCCGGTTGCATCAAACTGAAGCAAAGCTGAACCGTATTGAAATCCCTGAGTCCATTCGGTCCAACCTCTGCTTACATATTTCCCCTTTTCAGTGAAAACAGGAGCTCCAATCTTTGGATTAAAAGATTGCTCAATCAAATGAATTTTCTTTCCTGAGATTTCCCAAAATCGATCTAGGGACGGACCCAGGTCAGCTAAAGAGAGTTTAGATTCAAGTTTCATACTAGAGTTTTTTGAGTAAAATGATGCCTGATCATCAGCACCGATGTGATTAAAGCTAGGATTCCGTACATGACAAAATCCAGCGCTTGCCCAGCGATTTTATCAGGAACAATTCCCAAAAGGGAGAGGATGAAATAAGCCAGTGCAATACTTGATAGGATGAGCAATGATTTTGGAGGATGTTTGAAAATCACTGCGCCAAGTACTACAGGAGCGATCATGGAAGTTCCCGTAAAACTAACCCGAGCAAGAAGCACCAATTCGTCAGACATGTAACTGGAAAATATCAAGACGATAATTGAAAAGATTAAAATAGAGATTTTGGTAGCCCGCATATTAAACTTATCGGTACCTGAAAGGAGTGATCTTAGCTCTGTACCCAAAGCAAAAATCTGGGCGTTTGTAGTCGAAAGACAAGCTGCAAATAATCCGACCACTGCCAGTGCCGCAACCGGAACTGCCTGGTCAAATAGCAACGCCTGAGAAAGGAAGTCTGCGGTGCTTGCATCCGGGTATTTGATCGCTCCATAGAGCCCGATGAAAGCCGTTGGCAGAATTACCAACATGGCAAAAATTCCCACTGCATAGGCCATTTGGTGAACTGATTTTAGATTTTTCATCACGACCAAACGCGTCGTAAACTGAGGTTGGGAAACGGGGATCAAAACAATAGCAATTGCCGAAGCCACCAGAAATTGCATGCTAAATAGCCCCTTTGGACCTGGCAGGCTGAGTAATTCAGAATTTATGGCTTGGACTCGCTCTGTGGCTTGCTCAAATCCTCCCGCCATTTTCAAACAAGTCAGGCCAATAATCCAGATAACGACCAGCATGATCACTCCCTGAATAGCATCGCTGTACACAATGGCTTTGAGACCCCCAATTTGAGAGTAAACCAACATGATTAGCACCAAAATAGCAGCCCAAGACCAAGAAGGAAGCATTTGCGGGAAAGCTGCATCCAAGAAGATAGATATTCCTCGAATCTGTATCGAGACATATGGGATCAGGAAAAGAAAAGAACTGACAAAGACTAAATATCCCGCATAACGGTTTCCGTAGCAGGATTTCATAAAACCAGCTACCCCCTGATAACCTACCAGAGCGGCTCTTTTGCGAAGGGCATATCCAAACCAGATTAGGAAGAAGACCATAAGCGCATCTGAAAGAGCCAAAAAGATCCAGGCTCCTACACCATGTGTTCGGAAGAAATCAGGCATTCCCATAAAAGTAAAGGCACTGAAAAGCGCTGCCGAAAAGGTCAGAAAACCCAGAATAGCGCCAATATTAGAGCCTCCGAGAATAAACTCATCAGAGGTTCTATTTTTACGATAAGACAAATAGGACGCATAGCCCAACATTCCCAAAAAGATGGAAAAGAAGAAAATCAGCCAACCGATCATGGTTTTTTGGGATCTTCAAATGGAAAAATTCTGGAAGCTATATAGGTGCTTACCACTACCAGAAAAGTGACTAAAAATCCGGACCAAAAAATAAAGGGAATCCCGAATAGCTCTGGCACAGCTTTATTTTCCCTGAAAATAAATAAGAATGAAATGATACAGAGTGCTGATACAAACAGCACCAAAAGCTTCCAGATTTTCAGTTTCATGGGCTAGGTTATTTTGAGAAATTGGCTTTCAGCGGAAATTTCGATTGAAAACCCGCTTAAAATAGCAATTATCTCTTTCAATGCTAGCCTGTCGTGAAGACGAATTTTGAGAGGAGTGGACAGAAATGTTATTTTTTTTTTGAAGTGGAAGGTTGATACAATTTTAAAAACTAAAGGATTGGCTACTTCAAAACTCAAAATTCCTATGTTAGGATTGGTTTTTCTGATACTATTGTAGATAAAACCAGCTATGTTAAAACAGCGATACCCCTTTGATCCATCTGTCAAGCATCACTTGATTATTGCTTTGGGCCTGGCTGTCTGGATATTTGTCTTTTTATTTTTTACAGAGCCTCTTGATGTTGGTCAGTTGGATAGTAGGGAAAAGCTGACATATCTGCCTATTTATGGGCTTTTTGGCTCAATTTGCTATTTAATCTGTTTGCCATTTCAATTTTGGTTGCTTAACAAAACAGGAAGGTGGTTAATCTGGGCAGAATTCACGTTTTTTTTCTTTCTGTTCATTTTAAGCTTTATTACTACCCGCTTGATTTATTACTATTTGGTGGTGGATGCGGATCCTTACGCCTACCCAATTTTTTATTTTACCACTTCAATTTATTTACCCGCTGCATTGACAGTTTTCCCGATTGTGGGACTTGGCCGCTGGTCTTTTGGGAAGTATAAGGAAAAGCGGCTGGAGAATGAAAAAATCGAAATAAGGGGGATGGGTAATTATGAAAGTTTGCGCCTGCAAATGAATGATCTTATTTGTATTCAGTCCTCCGATAATTATGTAGAGGTAATTTTTAAAGAGGGAGAAAAATTGAAGACACAGTTGATCAGAAATAAGCTGACATCGGTGGAGGAGCAACTGCCCGAATTGATCCGTACCCATCGATCATTTTTGATAAATCCCTACCATTTTAAACAATGGAAAACCGGTAATAGAAAGGTTCAGATTTTACTCAGCGATGGAATTGAAGTGCCGGTTTCCAAGACATATCAAGACATTTTAAAAAGTGCTGTAAATTTCACCACAGAATAGTACGTTTTCGCCACAATACCTCCTAATTGAGCTTGGAGGCAGATTTGAGTTTGTATGTTTGAATCAGTCAAACACATAAACTTTATCAAAATGAAAACTTTATTTACCCTCCTGGTTCTTATTTCTTTCCCCTTTCAACTTATTGCTCAAAGTAAATGCGACTGCAAGCCTGAGCTTGATTTTGTCTATGAGCAAATGAAAAGTAATTCTTCCTTCAAAGATCAAATAAAAGGAAAAAAAAGGCTGGAGGTTGAAGAGAAATACCAAAACCTAGGTGCTCAAATGGAAGAGGACATTAGCACCCTAGATTGCTTTTGGGTACTCAACGATCTCATGGCTGTGGTGCAGGATAAGCATTCTACCCTTACGGAGGTAGGGCCTAACTATAAAGCTGAAAGTATCCTTGACTCAGTATTTATTCAGGAGTATAGGTCTACAGAAGCTTTCCAAAATTTCCCAAAAACTGATAGAAATATTGAAGAGCTGAAGCAAAGTCTGCAAGGAAAAGCCACCGAAGATATAGAAGGTATTTATGCTATCGGAAATAAGATCAAAATGGGTGTTTATCGTACTTCCTCCCCTGATAGTTTGGTCGGAGTGATCCTATCTTCGGAAATGGGGATATGGGAGCCTGGACAAATTTATAGCTATATAAAAGAATCCAATATCCCCTCTCATTACGATATCACCTACTATAGTTCAGTCCGGAAAAATCTGCTTTTTTCTAAGGCTCAATTTTTTGATTATGGAATGTTATTACCAGGTGTGGTCAAGGAGAACGTACAGAAGAATTATGCATGGATTGATAAGGAAGAGGAGGAGGGCTATACGCTTTCTTATTTAAGCGATGATGTACAATATGTCTGGTTAAATAGTTTTTTTCGAAAAACAATGCCCGCCAAGCGTGATGCTTTGATAGCACAAATAAGTACAGATCTCTCTGCAAAAAACTTGATTATAGATTTAAGGAATAATGCTGGTGGAGCTGACAAAATCTCTTTACCAATTTTGAAAGCACTAAAAAAGAAGTCGGTCAATATCTACATAATCACAAATTTCTTTACCGGGTCAAATGCTGAGATGACCACCGTTCGATTGAAAAAACAATTTGATGCTACTCAATTGGGACAAAGAACCTATGGAGCGATTAGCTACGGTTCGAATTACGGGCGAAGTTATGATTCCCCTTCAGGGCTATTCAATTTTTACCCAACGGATATGCGGCAAAAACAATTTATTGCCTATGAGGAAGTAGGTGTGAGGCCAGACGTGACCTTAGCGCCAGAATCTGACTGGATAGAGCAAACTTTAAAATATATCGAGTCTCAAAGCGAAGGAAAAAAGTAAGTCAGAAATTTGAGGCTGAATCAGAAACGGGTAAGATGTGTTTGACTACTGTCTCATCCAAAAAGAGGCCACTCATTGGGTGGTCTTTTTCCATTTTGTGGAGTTAATCAAAATCGCCAATTTCAATGCTAGCCTGCAGTACCTTACTTTTTTAAAACCAAGACTTTGCTGTCCATGACATTACCGATAAACAAATAGTCTCCCCAAGGCAGAGCCACCGAAGAACCTGAAATTGTTGTTCCCGGGTCGGTAAAGATTGATTTCACAGTTGAGTTTTCTGAAGTGTAACTGATTTGAATCACTTCAGATGGAGCTGTAGGCTTTTTACCTGCAGCATAGGATGCGAATTGCAATAGATTTGGATGGGCTCCAATCCAAAGATTTCCGGAAGGATCTAATTCGATGTTATCAACTCCGGTTCCAACTTCTATATCTTCTAAAAGAGTTAAGTTCCAGTTTTCATCCACTTGGTAAACCTTGACTTGAAAAGCTCTGACAGAGGCTACATAGAGTAATCCCTTGGCGGAATCAAACTGAATTCCATTGGCATAGCCAATTCTTCCGACTTTGATCTCTGCAGATTGCCCATTGTAGAAACCCACATTCGAAGCTTTGATACCAATATAGTTTTCTGCAAAAACTCCAAGCCCATCGGTATAGCCATGATCATTGGAATAATAGAATTCCTCAGGTCCAACCATCACGAGGTCATTTGGACTGATGAAATTTGAATCTGTGATTGTTTTTTGATGGATGAGATTTTTTCCTTCCAAAATGAAATGTTCAACCGAATGATTTCCGTCCACATGGTTGATTGCCATCAGTCCATACTTCGCAGAATCTAATTGGAATATGCTGATGCCATGTGGGAAGAAAGGAAAATCCAGCTGATCAGTGAGTGAAAAAGCTTCAAAGGAAGGATCTCTTAAATCGATTAGGTAAAGCCCTTTTATTCCTTCTTTTCCTTCTCGTCTTGCAGCACGATCATCCACAGAAAGAATTAATAGACTATCGGCTCGCGCGATGGCCATATCTTCCACTCCTGGTAAAGCTATGGTTTGATAAATGGGACCAAATGAATTACTCGATTCGACTTCCCTGAAGAAGCCTGTGGTGTAAAAAATGTTAAATAAAAATCCTCCCAGCAACATAAGGATCAAGAGCACAGTCAGAATAAATTTTCTCATAGAAGGGCAATGGTTAGAAAGATGAATTTAAGTAAAAAAGCGAAATAGAAATTTGAATAAACCTGATCAACTGAAGCTATATCGGGAATCTATTCCCCAAAAAACGGATATTCCTCATTTGTAATTGGCCAAATCTTATTTGATTTTGAATACTACTTTTGAGAAAATTAGATTAACCCTCTATTTACCAGTGCTATTTGTAGTTTCCTGAACTTGAATTGTCAAATGGGTATCCCTTTTGGAAGAGGATGAGGAAATAAACAAATACTAATGAAAAAGCTATTTCTAATTCTTTTTGTCGGGATGATTTCTCTGACTTCAAATGCGCAGCAAACAAGAGAACTGGATGAGATCAGCCAGCAAAATTCCTGGTTAAAGCTTGGACTTAACCTAGGTGTACCGATAGGGGATTTGAGTGATTACTCCAAGCTTGCTTTTGGAGTAGAGGCTGCAGCCCAGTTTATGCGAACTGACAATTATGGACTGGGTATCACCACAGGTTATACCAAATATTATAATAAGGATAACGCATCACTTGACGGCTCGGAAAAAGGCTTCGGCGCGATTCCGCTCGGTTTGATGTTTCGTTACTATCCTCAGCCATCCGGCTTTTTTGCTGGAACTGATGTGGGATATACCTTCTTTACTGATTTCAATCAAAACGAAGGTGGCGCTTACATCCGTCCTCAATTGGGCTACCATAATTACAACTGGAATGTATTCGCTTTCTACAATCAGGTTTTCCGTGCTGATCCAAGCATCGATGTACAAACCATTGGTCTAGCTGTAACCCATAATTTGAGGTTTAAGTAATCCTTCCTGAAAGTCTAAAACAAAATCCAAAGCTTAAAAGAAGCTTTGGATTTGAAGTATGAAAAACCAGTGCTGAAATCTTTCAGTGCTGGTTTTTTTTTAAATAGATTACAATAAAAGGGTAAGTATTGAAGATGAAACTAGATAAAAATCATTGTTCTTCGACAACTTCAAAATCATTCAATTGGAATGATTTGTTGAAGAAGGGTTCGGTAGGAGCGTAAAGCCTGAAGTAAACGAACCAGCCATCTTTACCAACAGTTTTCATAAAATTACTTTCAAGTCCTTTTGGTGCTTTATTTCCGATATACAAATCAATCGATCCGTCTTCATTGTATTGGAGTTGCTTCATCTTGCTATCCAGACTAGTACTGGGAACTTCCGTGCCTCCATTGTCATAGGGTCTTCTTGTATTTTCACTGTAAAGCGTCAAGGCCCAAAATTGTAAAACAGGTACGTCTTTGGGTACTGTCAATTTGTAGGTTTTGTCTGCTCTAAATAATTCTCCTTTACTGTCTCGTTTTACAGTCATATATACTTGACCTTTGCCAGCAGTAGGATTTACCATACTTTCGGTACTTGTGACAGCCTCATAAAACCAGACTGATCGCTCATCCAGCTCCACCTTGTAATCAGTGATTTGAGGGACGGTAAAGTCAAAACTCTTGTACCAATTTTTGCCTTCCCAATACGTTTCAGCAAAGCGAGGATTTGTCTGGAGGTTTCGAAGCATTAGCTCACCCATTTTAAGACCCTCGAGCAGAATTTTTGTTTGTCGTTCACTAGGGTTAAAATCCTTGCCTTTCATGATGCCAAGTGGCTCTAACATCGCCATCCAAACTTTGTCCTGCTCCCTGACAGGTTCTTCATTGATAATCTGGTGGAGCATTCGCCAATAGTTCATATCGCGAGGAGCAGTGGCACTCCATTCTTTGTCTATGTTTTCTTTGAAGACTGTGAGTACTTTTGCTTCGCCCACTCTACCCATTTTTAGCGCTGATTTAAACTTTTCAACTACTTCAGGACTAGAATCAATGAGACGCATTCCAATAAAAATTGAGTTTGTAGCTGATTGATATACTTGAACTCCTTTTTTCTCATACTTTGATAGCTCCTCATTTGGTCCAATGATAATGTAAGTTCCACCCTTACCTTGATCTGGACCATTTAGCCCCATACTTCCGATTGGTCTTTGCCATAAATCCAAAAATGCACTCGCCGTCTGTCCAGCCGGATAGTCTATTTCAATACCGCCGTTGGCTAGATTACAAAACTGAATGATGTATGGGGTAGTCAGGTTTGCAGTTACAATTCCTCTTTTTTCCTTTAAGGTTTGAAATACCGCAAACTCTCCAAGCTCCCCGGTATCATAATTTTTGTTCTGTTCTTCTATCCAAGTATAGAAACTTACAATAGGGGTGGACCAAATGTATGCTTGAGAAGCACGCTGAAAATCTAAGGCATCAAATAGCTTTTCAGCGCTTTCATCGGTTAAAAAATTATGCTCCAATTCTAGCGTTCCATAATAGGAGTCAATTGTTTCATCACCTGAAAGCCTTGCATCGACAAGTGGAGTTGCTGAACCTTCGCTTTCGATATTCGAATTTTTGATCTCTGTACAACTCGTGATTACTATAGCCCATAGGATCAGGATAAAAATAGATTTCGACATTCTTTTTCGTTTTATGTAGATTCTTTCAAAGTGTATTTTCAATACAAGATATGGGTTTTCCGATTTAATGGTCTGGGTAAAAGAGTGTCAAGAATTTAAAAAGTAGCAATTAACGGTTAGAATTTTTCTTCAAAACCAAAGGATGGTAAAGTTAATCTAGGCATCTATCATCAAAATAATCTAGTGCAGACTAAATTCAATTTTGGGTTTTTTAATTGACATAAATGCTTCTATTATTATTGTCCATTTGTATTATTTAAGAGTGTTGTTGGTTTAGGGACAGTTAAAAAGTAAAAAATTACAAATAGAGTTGCTATTCCTGTCATAATGAATGCTGTTGTTGCACCGAAATGAAACCAGATCAAGCCGGTCAGTGAACTTGCCAACATGGTACAAATACTTTGAAGCCCAGTAAATGTTCCAATAGCCGTCGCGATGTTTTTCTTTTCAGAAATATTTGAAATCCAAGCTTTTGAAACTCCCTCTGTCGCCGAAGCATAGATTGCATAAAGAAAAAACAGCCCGAAAAAGAAGTAAAGATTCGTGTTGACGGACATGCCAAAATATACTAAAGCAAATACTGCAAGTCCGGCGATGAATATGGTTTTCAACCCTACTTTGTCAGCAAGAATACCAATTGGGAAAGCGAACAAGGCATAAATAAGATTGTAAAAAATATAAACTCCAATGACACTTGTGTCATCAAGTCCAGATTGCTTTGCCTGCAGCAAAAGGAAAACATCCGAACTGTTGAATAGAGTAAATATTAAAAGTCCGATAACGACTTTTCTATATTGAGGAGGACTTTCTTTCCAATAGTTTAGGAATGAAAAAAACGGAGTTTTGACTTTTATTTTTGACGCATTCACTTTTTTCTCCTTGAGATAAAATGAGGATAGAACCGCTAGCAATCCGGGAATAAATGCAATAAAAAATAGCGTCTTGTAATCTTCCGGATAGAAATACAAGTAAAGCAAAGCTAGAGAAGGCCCGATAGCAGCCCCAAGCGTGTCCATCGAACGATGGAACCCAAATATTTTTCCTTTGGTCTCAGGCGTAGCCTCATCTGAAAGAATCGCATCTCTTGCGCCAGTTCGAATCCCCTTGCCTAATCGGTCAATTGTTCGTGAAAAAAATATCCAAAGTGGGAATGTGAAAATTGCCATCATTGGTTTTGAGATGGCGCTAAATGCATAGCCTATTTGTACAAAAGGAACTCGCCTGCTTGAAGTGTCGGAAAGCTTGCCAAAATAGCCTTTGCTTAGCCCTGCTGTTGCTTCGGCTACACCTTCAAGAATTCCTATCAACACGATTGAAAACCCAATTGTCTTTAGGTAAATAGGCATGATCGGATAGAGCATTTCACTTGCCGTGTCGGTAAGCAAACTGACTACCGATAAAACCCAAACTGTCCTTGTGATAGATTTCAATTTTTTATTTGGAGCTTGTATTGTTTCAGTGGAGGGTTATTTTTTGCTTTTTTCAAATTGCTCCCCGTTCCAAGTGAATAGAAAGCGATCGGTTTTTATCCATCCTTCTGCTTGATTTGTAAAGGGATTTACCAGGTATTCAATTGAACTCGCCTCGGCTGGAACTAAATTGTAGCTTGTATTCAAGTTTCTACTTGGTGTTTTTACGCTGTCTGGAAGATTATCTTTTAGAAATTGAAAAGCTTCGATGGTTTTTGGAAGACCTAAATTTTCGTTGAGTGTAAGCGATCTGTCTTGGTAGTCAAAAGTCAAAAGGGTATGCTGATCATATGCACTTCGAGTACCTCCAAATTTTGCATACACCACAGCAAGGGAACCATCAATCTTTTGAAATTTCCGGATTTCAATAATTACAATTCCGCTTTGCCCTGATGGATAGCTATAGATCAGTTGAATAAAGTCCTTTTCAGAAGTATAGTCGCATTTCAATGATTCTCTTTCGTCTCCACCCGGAATTGCGTAAGTCCCATTTTGGATTAAAGAGTCTTTGGCTTCTAGATTCAGATCGATTGTATATTCTAATGGAATAGCTCTGAAAACGTCTTCTATGGTCTGTCCGAAGGCTATACTTTCTAAGGTAAAGAAGAAAAGTAAAGTCAGAAATTGTTTTTTCATTTTTAGATCACAAAATTATGACTTTCAGTTAGGACAAGCTTTCCTCGCAGCTACTTCTTAAACTTCCCATAAATAGGGTTTCCCGGAAAAACATTTAAAACCGTCTCGCCTTTTCTCAAGACAAATGTCCCAGTGACCAATACATATTCTATTCCTTCGGAAAAGGCCAAGCCTTCTTCAAAAGTAGCTTTGTCAATGACTGTGTCGGGATTAAAGATCGTGATATCGGCATCAGCTCCAACTTGAATTCTACCTTTGAAGCGCATCATTGGAGATAAGTCTTCCATGCGTTTGGCAGGAAGGAGTGTCATTTTTGCGATAGCGGTAGGAAGGTCTATCAGTTTTTCTTCGCGTACATATTGGCCCAGAACTTTCGAGTAAGTTCCCGCGGTGCGGGGATGGGCAAGCTTGGAGTAGCTGGATCCGTCCGAAGCGATCATTACTCCAGGAGCTGCTATGCCAGTTTTGATCCATTCGGGTTTCATCAGGTGGATAATTACCGTACCGCCTGTTTTCTGGTAGACTTCAAAAGTCTCTTTTGTCAATCGTTCTCCAGTGGCTACCCATTGCAAGTCTCCATAACTTATTCCCAATCGATCCTGCCAACCATCGTTAAAAATAGCACTAGCCAAACCAGTAGAGGCAGCAGTATAGGGATACAATTCAGTGCTGATATCAAATCCTTTATCCTGAGCTGTTTGCACCATTTTTACCGATAAGCCGATTTGATCCAAAGACACAGAATTGATATGCACGATGTGTAGGGGAGCTCCGGTAAGTATGGCATCTGCAATGACTTCCTGAACAGAATAGACATTTGGGATACGCACATGAGTATATACCAGGGCCTTCATTTCTCCAGCCAACTCAAATACCCGATACATTTCTTCAGCCTTAGTATTGGGAAGGTATCCTATAGGAACTCCTATTCCCAATCCTCCCTCTTCCAGGGATAACTTGATATTCTGATGCGTCAGGACTTCTTCTTCGGGGCTCAATTGCTCCAGATAAGATTGCGGCATAAGATCTCCAACCTTATCAATACTGGATTCCCAAGACGAAGCTTGGGAAGAGGCATCTTCAACAGCCTGCTTATATTTATCCATGGACCTAAAACGCTCATAGGGCCAATTGACGCTGGCGCCATAATGGATCAGCGCCTTTGACTTTCGGGATTCGTACCACATGCCTAGATTCTCAACACCCCATTCCAAGTCAAGCGCTGTGGTGACTCCATCGTGCAACTGGTATTCTTGCTCTACATTGGTACGACCGTGCACATGAAGATCTATAAATCCCGGTGCGACCACCAGACCAGATACATCGATGACCTCCTTTCCCCGCAGGGGTTCTGAACTGATTTCCGCAATTCGATTTTGAATGATTCCAACGTTTCTAACCGCATCCAATTTGGTCTCCGGGTCAATCACTCGACCTCCTTTGAGGACGATATCATACTGGATGTTGGATTGTGCGAATGTCGCTTGGATGAGTTGAAGACAGAGTAAAAAGCTGCAAAAAAGGCTGAGGGATTTGCTTATCATAGATTGTTTTTTGGGGAAATAAGGGCTAAAGAATATCCCTGTTTCTATCAATTATTTTTCACTTTAAAAGCCATCAGCATATTTCCTGGCATTTGCCCAAACATCCCATAGCCGGAATTGACATACAGCATACCATCTGCCACGACAGGTGATGGGCCATCAATCGATCCACCTTTGCCTTTTTGTCCATTTACGGTTTCATATTCTCTGACAGTATCATACTCCCATAAGACAGATCCATCCTTGGTCGAATAAGCCCGAACAAATCCATTGAGGTCACCTTCGAAGACGATTCCAGGAATGACAGTCGGCGCAGCAGAATTGGATTGCTGACAGTTTTCACGGGTAGCTGGGTCGCAGGGTGGAGGGGAGACACTCCATACTTTTTCACCGGTTTGCAAATCCAGCGCATAGATCCCTGGTGAAGGAGCAATTGTCTCGTCACTAGGATCTAAAGCATAGACATTGTCTGAATTTGCAGCGTAGACTAGCTCGCCGTCGGTTGCCAGTCCCCAGTGAATGCCACCTAATGCGCCACCTTTTCCAATTCGGGTTTGCCAAATCACTTCTCCTGTCTCAGGTATCAGTGCATGGACGACTCCAGATTTTTGTCCTACAACCAAGATGTCTCTTTTGTTGACTTGATCATAAACCAAAATAGGAGCCATTCCGAAATCCACATCAGGGCCAGTTGGCGTGGGACAGTTAGGATTATCAGGACATCCCATATTCCAGGTGTCATTTTTAGAGGCCTGCCAATTCCATTTTAATTCTCCTGTTTTCAGATCCAGTGCCTGAATCGCATCACTGGTATTGGTAGCTGGAGCGGTATAGTTTTCACCTGTTCCAATAAATAACAATCCTCTTTTCGCATCCACAGTAGGACTTGCCCAAACTGGAGCTCCTGAAGGGCCATAGATTGAACCTCCATTTTCCTTTTTCCCGGAAATCTTGGCTTCCTCAGTGATTACTCTATGCTTCCAGATTTCAACTCCGGTTTTAGCATTCAGTGCGGTGACTCCACCCGAGGAGTTACAGCATTCATAGTTCGAATCTTGAGTGGAGACTATTTCGAAGGAAGTAATAGGAATGTAAACGATATCATCATAAACCACCACAGAGCCAGTGACCGAAGAAAGCGGGTGATGGCCGGCTCTTTTTTTCCAGTTTAATTCCCCTGTACGGATGTCAATGGAATAAACATTAGTCGCATAGTCAGCAAAGTATGCGGTTAGGGATTCTCCTGAAGCGGTATAGAAAATCGCTCCTCGGATTGCAGCATCAGCCTGAAACATCCATCCGATTTGGCCAGTATGTCGATTTAGGGCATATACTTCTCCAAACTGACTTCCTACGATCATCCAGTCTCCGATGATGGCAGGTTTGCTTCTAACTACGGTGGAGTTTGGAAAAGCAAAACTCCATTCTAGCTCCAGAGAAGATACGTTTTCGGGAGTGATTCCTGCCTGAGCTGTGGAGCGAAACCCAGTTCCTTCCATATTTCCACCCCAACCGGTATAGTTAAAATCAGCATTTATATCCTCCTCTGAAATATCGAAGGTAGTGTAAGCGGATTCTGGAATTATGACCTTTATTAATTTCTTGTTGGTGAGGTATTGTGCGACTGCCTCTCGCTCATCAGTACTTAAGGGCTCTGCCTGAACTCGCATTTTTCCCATGTTCAGGGCCGCTAAGATCGCATGAGGAGACATTCCGGCTAAAAGTCCTTTTGCTGGAGCCAGGGTGGTATTTCCATCTGCATGACAAGCAGCGCAGACGGTAGTATAGGTCTGTTCTCCAAGTTTTAACACTTCTTCTGAGATAGGAGCGTCAGATGCGGCGGATACGTTTTCAGAGGTGTTATCGGTGGGCTTTTGGCAGGAGGCGATTAGTAAAAAAGCCAGGACTATAAAAATTGAAAATTTTGACATGGAAGTAGGATTTAAAGAAGTTTGGGAAGTTGATAAAAAAAGCTTATCCAATATAACCGATTGATTTATAGAAAAAAAGTTAGAAAGAAGTATGATTCCGAGTGAGGTGCTCTTGAAATAGTTCAAAAAATGGAATTATAAAGATTAAGCAGGAGTAATTATCAGGAAGTATAAATTGATTATATCCAAGTTTGGATCTTTTAGATCCAAGGTTGAATCTTTTGAGGTGGGGGTGAGGAGTCGGAAGTGAAGGTGGGTTCAGGAAATTACATTTTCTTAGGAGGTATAGATGCAAATTGTCCAGACGAGGTAAAACCAAAGAAAACTCCAATAAGTAATCGGGTGAATTCTGCGAAGCGTGACCCAATCATACACAAAAAAGGAAATGAATAAGCCATTCCAAACCAGGATGATAAATAGGTCAGGATTGAAAAGATCTAGACCAAACTGAATTCGCCCACTGGCCCGATCTAATATAGGAATCAAGGGAAACAAAGTGCCGAGATACAGGTAACGTTTATGCCTGACTGGATTATTGCGATTTAAATAGCCTAGTAAGACCATGATCGAAAAGGAAGGCAAAAAGAATCTACTTGCTTTTACAAAATCCGACATGTTATCCCAGCCATCATAAGTTTCAATAAAAATATAAAGCGTGCTTAGCGTAACCCCAATAGCAGCCCCCATTCCGAGCATCCCTAGTTTTCTATGGGCTTTGAAATCGCCTTTCCGGATAAAATTTGACTGGATAACCAGAATTATAAACCAAACAAACCAAAATAGCCCATGAATGACAAATTTTGGATCACTGTTGCTTTTTTGGCAGATATTTGTAAACAGATTATCAGAAAATCCAATAATAGATAGGATGAGTAAAACCAGGCTCGTGGCGAGGAAATAATTCTTTTTCATAGACTTTACAAAAAGCATACAAACTACCTAGGAATCTATTTTTTGAATTGTCGAAGTCACTGAAATATAGCTATTTAATTGGCTTTTTTTTTCACGACTATTCTGAAAAAGTTGAATACCTTCTGTACTTAGTTGGGATTAAATCTCGCTGAGAAGAGAATTGCCAATTAACATTTGGCAAGCTAGTTATTTATCACCTGTACTTTCCTTTTTTATTGGAAGCTGGTAGAAAAAGTTGGAACCTTGGTTTTTGGAACTTTTTACGGCAATCTGACCATGGTGTAGGCTAATTATCTGCTTTGAAATGGCGAGGCCTAAACCTGTACTTTCTTCTCCTTCTGTTGGACGAGAACTTGTTTTTTGAAAATAGTTGAACAGACTTTTTTGCTCTGATTCAGTAATTCCAATTCCATTATCAATTACCTCCGTTAAAAGTTGGTTGCTAGTTGGCATGGAGATTTTGACCAGTATTTCGGTATTTCGATTCGAGTATTTGATCGCATTTGATAACAAGTTTCCTATTACTTCGCTTAAATAATGCTCATCAAAATCAGCCAACAGATCATCTTTTTCTGATTGAAGTGAAATCTGAATGTCTTTATTCTTCGCTAAAAGCTGATTTAAGTAAATCTGGTTTTTGATAAATAAAATATAATCTTGCGCCTTAAAATTTAAAACTAGTTTTCCTGCCTCTATCTTTGAAACATCCAGTAGATTTTCAAGAATAGTAATGCTATTACTACTTGTTTTTTTTATAATATCCAGAACTTCAGTGATTTCAGGATTTAAATCGTCTTTATGGTCCTCAATTAAAATATCTGTAAATGATTTAATGATCCCAAGAGGACCTCGTATATCATGTGCAGCTATACCAATGAATTTGTTTTTTTCTTCATTCAGTGATTTCAAATTGGTATTTAATGTTTTAAGTTTCTTTTCTTTCTTCTTGAGATAGAGTATGAGTAAGCCAATGGAAATGAACATGGAAAGACGTACTCCTGCATTCCAAATTGGAAAGAAAAGCATTGAGTAATCTCTACTCAAGTATTCGGCGAAAAACCATAAAATAGAAGCTACGAAAGAACTGAAAATAATAGCGTATGCTTTGGTGTTAGGAGCTAAGGATAAAGCAGCTATGGGCAAGAGATAGAAGAAGGCAAAAGAAAATTCTGCTCCGGTTAAATAATCCAGATATCCAATAAAGCCAATAGTTAAAATCGCAATCAGAAGCGTAATAAATCTATTTCTAATTTTTCCAATAATCTTCATTGCACCTATGTTTTTCTAAAAGCCTCAGATTGAAAGGATTTGTTTTACCGGGTTATGTAAAACTATACAGGGCTTTTTTTAAATCGCGTAGCCTGATTTTGTTCAACAGGCTATTTGTCTTCGTTTTATATTTCCGAATATCTCCTTGATAACTTCCAAAAGCAATGTTTATTTTGATTTTCAGCAATAAATGGCCTCTCTGCCAAATTGGATGGGAATGCCATTTTAACCTACCCTCAAGATCTTGTCCATCTTTTTCCCTTTTGCTAATTCATCCACTAATTTGTCTAAATACCTGACTTTCTGGGAGAGTGGATTTTCGATTTCTTCGACCCGGTACCCGCAGATCAGTCCCTTGATTAAGGGAGCATTTGGATGTAGGCGAGCTTGATCAAAAAACTGGGCAAAAGTGGTTTTTTTCTGAATCTGTTCCTGTATTTCTTGCTCGGAATATCCGGTCAGCCAAGAAATTATTTGGTGTAATTCCTCTTTCGTTTTTCCTTTTCGTTCCACCTTATTTACATAGTGAGGATAGACCGTTGCAAAGGTCATTTTCGCAATTCTTTCGTCTGTGGATACTGAATTTTTCATGATGGAGTTTTGAATTTTGAGCGTAATTCCTCCAGTTTATCCAGTGGAGGATCGATCCAAGGGATATTTATACTTTCCCGAATGATCCGCTGGTCGACAGGTTCAGTGCTCATTCGGTATTCTTCCTCGAATTCCTTTCCCCAATAGTCAAAGGCATCCAGGATAATATCCATATAACTTTGCTCGATGATGTTTTCGGTGGAGTCGGCACTCGGATCTTTGGTGAATTCCGGAAGGGCCTTGTATGCGAAAACCGGACCTCCTTCCACTATATAATCGCTAATCAAATCGGTCACTTCAAATCGTTCATATCCTAGTTCCCAGTCATCATAGGAGGGAAGATCTGCAAATGGAACAATATATAAGACACCGTTAATTACTGAGTTTGAATCCTCACGGATATTGAGGTAATGGATGTTTTGAGGTATAATAGTGTCTCCTTCCACCAAAATAGAAGCATGGTAATATTGCCCGTCCGAAGTAAAGGCAGGTAGGGTGGAGGGCCAAATAAAACTCCAGGATCTTTTATAGCCTTTGAGATGTGCCGAAAGAAATGGCCCATCATATTTACCTGCTAAAAGCCCTGTTTCAATCAGTTTTTTGGACATCAAGGAGCCATAGCCGAACATTCCCACATGTCCTTCCGGAATGATAAAGGTTTTTTTAGGTTCCTGACAACTGCCCACTATAAGTAGCATTAGGAAAGAGAAAATTAAATAAATGAGTTTTTTCATGGATGTACTATCTACTCTTCTGGTCTAAGTTTTTTCAGTCGCTTGATTTCCGCCTCGATAGTTTCTTTTAATTCAGCTATTACTTTGAAGCCCCCATTTGTGCCTTGACTGCATCAGCTGTGCCTTGGATAAATGCTTGAATTTTGGTCACTTCATCTTCAGTCAGTTTCCCCGAAAAATTCGGCATTCCCAGTTCCTTCAGTGCGTCTGTCAAGACATAAAGTGTAAGCCACATCTTCTGGGTCTTTAAGACTAAGTTTCTTCTTTGTTGTGGTACTATCTGATTGGGCATTTGAATAGCCTGTTATCATCATTAAACAAAAGAATAGACACACATAGGAAGACCGTGAGAAAAACATTGCTGGGGAAGTAGAATAAATGGGATTCTTTTGTTTAGAATATGTACTTGGCCATAAACTGTAAACGAGTTCCAACGCCAGATGAACCGTCTCCATTTTCGCGATAGAGCATCATGAATTCCCCTCCCGTATTTACTACTTTTAATGATAATCTCTATTGTTTTCAACGTGCAGCCTGGATACCAGGCTTGAGCCTTCACTACCATTGGCGTCAATACTAAACAAGTAATATTATTAGTAAAGCTTGTTTCATAGAATTACTTCTAAACGAGCACAATTTTATCAGATTTTGATCCGAGCTCTTACCAAGGCAAAGGAACAACTGGAGAAAGAGTTAGGCGGATTTGTTGTTGCGGACCAAAAGCTTCAGGTGATGCAACATAATACCAATATTGCAAACTCATTTTAAAAGGCAACTTGCCAATACTAGTCACTTTAGTTGCACCCGTACCAATCGGAAATGTAAATTTATTACCTTTTGAGGCTTTGTGATTATAAGACCAAGTTGGTGACCCCGTGATTTGCCAGGCATTTGGTAAAGTAACGGTATAAAAATATTGACCAGCAGTAATACTGGCAGATTCTCCTCCTTCTGTTGCAATCCATATATCATCACCCAAACTAGTAAAAATATCATTTGAGCTTGGGTCAATCTTATTCACATTCCATGAGTGATTTACCATAGCACCAAGAACACCCCATTTAAAAATTTGAGCAACCATGATTTCAGGTCCTAACAGAGTATAAGGAGATTTTAAGGCATTGTCTGTTGCCGTTCTAAAACTTCCAAATGCACCAATGATACCAATAGTTTTTGATGGAAATGTTTTTCCCACCGCGATATCAGCACTGATATTTCCCAGATTGGCCCCGGCACTTTTAAAACCATTTGGCCCATATACCGGTTGCGAAAAATAAACAGGAATATTTGGTCTTATAAAAAGATTAGTTGTCTTGTTTAAAGGTACGGGAAGGCTAGGTTGAAAACTCATTGAAAAGCTGTTTTGGCTTCCCGCGCTGGGCAAAGTACCCTTGTAATGCATGTAATCAAAGTTAAAGTTCATGGTACCCAAGACGGTGTTGGGATTCGCCAATTCTTTAGCCAATTCTGCAGCAGTTTTTCCAGTTTCCTCTTGAGCAAAACCAGGAAGTGAGCCTGCAAAAGAAATAAGCAATAGGAATAATTTTAAGTAGAAAGGTCGCATAGTAAAGATTTTAAATTGTTTTTTAAGCTTGAATAAATAGACAAACACAATGGCCTTTTTTTAAAAGGTATATTAGGTGATACCTAGAAGTTGTTCTGTCTTCATTGGTCTAACTAAGAATCAGATTTTTCTAGTCGCACTTTAATTTTTCACTCTTTATAGACCATTTCCACATCATCTATTATTAGGGTACTACCTATCGCTCCGGCAAAATTGGCACCGTCGAAACTGGAGGAAGCCACAAAAATGATATGCGTTGGTAGTACAAATGCAGCGGAATCGGAGCTAACATAAGCTTGGTTGACGGGTTTCATATAATCCGGGAGTGTGCCATCAAGTTCACCGTAAGTAAAGGGAATCTCTATGAC
This sequence comes from Algoriphagus marinus, assembly GCF_001936475.1. GTDB lineage: Bacteria > Bacteroidota > Bacteroidia > Cytophagales > Cyclobacteriaceae > Algoriphagus > Algoriphagus marinus. The sequence continues at coordinate 720,879 of NZ_MSPQ01000001.1, forward strand.
AATCATATCTGACTGATTGTTGCTACTTCTAAACCAAGCTGTAGCCAAGCGCTCTGTTTTACCTCCTAATCTTATTTCCAAGAGCGCATAAATATCTAACATGTCGGGGTACCCTAATTCATTACCCTGTTTATCCTTATTTACTTCACCAGCTTGGTACTTATATTTTAACCTCAGTTTCTCAGGTCTGCCACTAAAAGGAGTTCCAAAGTCTATGGCGGCCTGTGGATTAGAAGGGTCAATTTTATCCGAATCAAAAACACCTGTAAATATTGATCCAGTAGAAATGGGCGCACCAAATGTGCCTGCCAGCCTACCATTGTCCAATGTGATCATTTGTGCAGCGAGATTCCCATTTCCCAGATCAAATGGAACAGTAGCTAGTTTGTTCAAAATCTGTGTGCCAGGATTCCCAGTTCCCCATATGGTTGATGCAGCATCCTTTCCGGGCTCAAAATAATCCGAACCCGTTTTATACCATTGATTCAGATCTCCATTATCTAGCTGAGGAGTTGCGGATGCAACAAATGATGTGATGGTCCAAGCGTGTAAACTTCCATCCTCCGCCGTTACAAGAATCTGTTGAGGTTCTCGTAAGTCAAGTATGTCGCCCACTTGCTTGTCTGCTGTGGCGAATGAAGAGAGGTCCAAGTTTTGAATTGAGATGTTAGAAAGATCAACTCCTGCAGGGATTTCAACTTCTACGGTAAATTCATTGGTATTGATCACTGCATTGCTCGCCTGGTTGCTTACAACTATTGATTTGATATTCCCATAGTTTGATAAGCCAAAGAAATCTTCCTTGACACAGGAAGATAAAACTATGGTCAAAAGGAACAGAATGATATATTTTTTCATAATAGATTCTATTTTATCTTTTAGATCCAAAATAGTATGCCAGCCCAAGATTTAGGGAGAGGAGGTCAATATTGAAATCCACATTTTGCCGGATTTCCCTTGATTTTACCCCATCATTGACCTTTTGATCACGGACTTGAAGTTCATAGCCTACCACATTCAGCTGAATCTCAAAGGCAAAGTTTTCCATAGCAAAAAAAGTGATCCCAGGACTGATACCCACGCGAAAATTGAAATCCGAGGAATAGGTCTTATCTACCACATCCAGGTCTTTAATAGTTCGTCTTAGTGTATTGCCAAAGCCAAAGGTCAACCCCACTTCCGTAAAAAAACTAAGGCGTTCATTGTCTGTCAGGGGCACAGAAGACCGGAAGTTTGGCGTAAATTCAATTCCCCTACTGATGGAATTTGACTGAAGGGTATCAGGTTCTCGAAAGACTTCTCCTGCAAATCTATTTTGGTAGTACTTGAAATTTATCCCGGCCATTCCATAGTTACCTGTATAATATCCTGCTCTCAGTAGGAGGTCATAGTTGAGCCGGTCGCCGTCGATGATGTTTTCAAAGAGTCCGATAGTATTGGTCGATTGCTTGTCTTCCAAGCCAAATGCCATTCCTATGTAAATGTTTCTCTTTTTAAAAGGATGAAAATCCTTGTTGTAATAACTGGACATCAATTCATAGGGGGAAGAGTCGTCCTTTTTATCATTCTCTTGGGCCAAGGAGTAGTGAGATAAAAAAAACACCAATACCACGACCACAGAGAGAGTCTTACGCCGAATGGGAAATATGAAATTGTAATTCATATATTTTTAAGAATTTTAGTTGATACCATCAATTAAATAAATGACCGATTGTCAGCCATGTAAATGGCTTTTCTTCTAAGAGTATATTATATCTGATAATAAATTCCATGTTTGAAAGCACCGATTATTAAGGAAACCACATTTAATTGATCAGTGGCAGAATGTCCGATCAAGACTGCATATGGCTGCCTAGAATAAAATCTTTGTTCAGAAACTGCGGTGTTAATATATCAACACCAATTTCGAAACCTGCACCCTGAATGCCATCGAAACAGCCTCTGTAAGTATTAGCTGGAATAATGTAGCTATTGGGTTCCCAACGTAATTCTACTTTGTATTTAGGTTTCGAATAGGCCTTTCCCTCGGTTCCAAAAGGTTCTGACTCATTTATTATTTTAAATTCGTTCGATTCTGATTTTCCATTTGGAACATCACTTTCTTTACAGGCACTGGTAAGGGCTGCCATTAAAATAGCTGTATCCCAAATTGAAAACGGTTATTATTGAATTTTCCCCCGTTGAAATTTTCCTTGGCTGAGTATATCCATTCCACACCAATATTTACATATTTATTAACCCTGTAAAACGTATTAATAAAAGCGAAGGTGCTTGATTTTATATGTGGATTAGGATTATTGGGAATTTCATCACCGACAAACATTCCATATGCGAAATTACTCCTGAATTTTTCGTTCCATTCATGGCGGTATGCACCAAAACCACCATGTTGGTTTTGCAATTCAGTTCGAATTCCATCGAAGTATCCTGTATTGCTATCCGCTCCCAATAGATAATTTGAGGCTCCTGAACCATACAGGCCTGAAAGCGTAAGCTTGTTAGCGTCATTTGGGTTAATTATGATCGTTGCGTTGCTTAAATAACCAGTTGCAAGATTTTGAGAATCATCTGTTAAATCAGCAAAAGACATGGGGCGAACCATTCCCATGATGCTAAAATGAAATATAGATGAAGGGTCAATGCTCAGTGATCCAATAAAATGAGGGTATTTATTCAATGGAGTCATATTAACTCCTTTTAGATCTGAATTTCCGGGATCTTCCATAGAAACCGACAATGCAAGTGTTTTTGAGATTGGGGTGCTAAACCGAATTTGTCCTTGGCGTATAAAGGGAAGTCCACTAATCGTGGGTTCAACCAAACCTTCAGGAATCGCAAGCAAATCCATCACAAGACTCCAGTACTGCCCCATTAATAGTTTTTGACCCTTTTTATTACTCAGTTGTAAATAAGCATGTCGTAAGGAGAATCCCGATTCTCCCCTGAAGTTCATCTCGATATAACCCCGCATTTGTATATTCTTTATGGTAGACCTTCCGTCAAAATATAAGCGCGATGTTTTGGCGCCCATATAAGTCTGACCTTTATAAATATTTTCGGGAGCGAATGTGCCGGGAAGAAGGATTTCGTTTTTTACATTATATCTGGTATCGTATAATGCAACGGCCTTAATAAATCCTCCAATGGCCAGCGAAACATCTGTGCTGGGGAGTCTAATGGCACCCGGGAAATCACCTTTTCTAATAGCCGCTTCGTTTAAATCTCCTATGTTATCGCGTATCGGTGTAATGGAATCAAGCTTTTGCGCATTTAGATTTGTAAAAGCAAACAAACAGACGAGTAAGGCAATTAAGCGGTACGAGAGGCTGGAATCCTTTGTTATTATTAATGAAGACTGAATATGTCCTCCCTGTGTCGAAGGGATTGACGTATTCAGTATTCTTTTAATCCAGGTAGATCTCATTATTTGGGACGACTTATTTATAAAGTATTCTTGTATATTTTACCGTCTTTCATGACCAGCGGGATGTTCTTTCCATCTTCACCTAGGATCGAGACGTCTTTTAAAGGATCTCCATCCACCAACAGGATATCGGCATAGGCACCTTGCTTAATTACACCCAGCGGTCCTTCCTTGTAGGGATGCCCTGGTCCGCTCAATTCAAAGTACTTGGCGTTGTTGGAAGTCGCCATACGAAGGATCTCAACATCGCTGTAAAGGTTTTTAAACCGGGCAAGAAGATCGCCCTGCTGACCGTTGGTCTTCGGTGAAAAGAGAAGGTCTGTTCCGAAGGCCATATTCAGGTTATACTTTTTAACAAGTTTCATTGTCTTATCAAAACCGTCTACGACCTGCATAAACTTTGCATAGCGACCTGGGTCTAATGTCTCTGCACCCGGAATATCTTTGTAAAACGGCTGGATACACAGCCAGGCGCCCTTCTCCGCCATGAGTTTTGCACTTTCTTCACTCATCAGGTGTCCATGCTCAATACCCTTAACGCCGGCGTTCAATGCCCGGGCGATTCCTTTTTCGTTGTAAATATGCACGGTAACGTAGGTGCCCCAGTCAGACGCCGCATCCACGATAGCCTTAAGTTCTTCAGCAGTATATTCATTGACATACAGTTGATCATACAGACTTGACACACCCCCGCCTGCCATAACTTTAATCTGAGTCGCCCCTTGCTTCAGGTTGTAGCGTGTGGCCGCGAGAACTTCATCCACCCCGTCGGCCACCCGGGAGATCCCAAGCTGCTCAAATCGTGGTGGCGCCGCTCCGAAGGCACGCGGACCGTCATACACATGGCTGAAATCACCATGCCCTGATGTCTGGGAGATCAATGCCCCACTGGGGAAAATTCGCGGCCCCTCAAGTAATCCTTCATCAATGGCTTTCTTGATACCAAAAACCGGCCCGCCTACATCACGAACAGTGGTAAAACCCCGCATCAGCGTGTTTTCCGCGCCGACAATCGCGCGAGCATGTAGATAGTCCGCTTCTTCCGATTGACCTTCCTCTAACGTAATAGAAGAGAGCAGCGTATGCCAGTGAGCGTCAATCAACCCTGGCATCAGCGTGCGTCCGCCACCGTCAATGATGGTATTTCCATCAATTTGTGCAATAAATAACGGCTCTTTGGATATTTGTTTGATAAGGTTTCCCTCAACCAAAACATCCGCTTTTTCCAGCTTATCGCTTATTCCATCCCATACATTCACATTGGTGATTAATGTGTAATTGGGTGATGGTTTATCTTGTGCAAATACATTAGTATTCAATAATACTAATGCTACAAGAATACCGAAAATTGATTTCATTTTTTTCATGGGTTATTAGCTAAAATAAAAATAATATTAATGTCATTTTGTGGCTACGGTTTGTCCTTTTTCATATTTGATTATTTTTTGTTTTTATGTAGAGTACCTTTACTAACAAAATTATACTTACCATAAATACGAAATACACCAATAGTGCTAACATCATATTTAATTGCTGATTATAACTCACAAATAATGGGAGTTATAATCAGCATTAACAATAAAACAGTTTGTTGCTTTAATTTGCAATATAGATCTGTCTAACTATTTTAGAACGACTCACTTACAAAGTATTCTTATATACTTTGCCATCTTTCATGATCAGCTTCATTCCTGGGATATCATCACCAGCACGTCCAGGTGCATCAAACCATTTTTCATTAGCGCCAATTAGTGTTAAGTCTTCTAATGGATTTCCGTCTACAATAAGAAGATCTGCATAAGCTCCAGCTTTTACTAAGCCTAAACTACCTTCAAAATATGGGTCTAGAACTTCTCCTGCAAGTTTTACTATTTCACCATTTACAGAAGTCAGCGATTTTAATGTAAATAAATTACCAAAGAGCTGTCCACTTAAATAAATGGAATAGTCAGCTTGCGTTATGCCGTTTTGAAGATCGCCAATCGCATCCGTATTGAATCCCATTTTTGGTTGATATTTATTTACATTTTCAACAAAGTCTTTAGTCGCTATTTTCGCAGACTCATATTTTTTCTTAGACATTGGACTTGTGCGTATATAATCCAGTTGATCAATGAGAGGAGAGAAAGACGTCACGTTTGTGGTCATATATGCTCCCTTTTCTACCATTTTTTTCGCAACATCTTCATCAAACATTAAGCAATGCTCTATAGTCTTTACTCCATTATCTAAGCACCTCATAATTGCTGTCTTGGAGTACGCATGAGACATTACATAAGAACCATAAGCCTCTGCTACTTCAACAGCAGCTTGTATGTCTTCTGCAGAGAACGCATTTAATTGCCAAGGGTCAAATTGTGAAGCAATTCCACCACTAGACATTATTTTAATTTGAGTTGCTCCTTGCATATAGTTTTGGCGAGCTGCTGTTTTAATCGCTTCCGGACTATCAGTCGTATAACTCATGCCATTGCGAGCGGCCGAAGAATGGCCCCCAAAAAAAGTTTCGTTAGGCGTTGTATAATTTCTAAAATCTGCGTGAGAACCAGTTGGGCCAATTATAGCACCAGAAGGATAAATTCTTGGTCCATTTACTATACCTGCATCTATACTTTTCTTTAGCCCAGCACCCATTCCTCCTGCATCTCTCCAAGTCGTAAATCCTGACATTAAAGCAGCTTCAGCTTTTACCGCTCCTCTAATCGCTAATTCATCGTAGCCTTTATTATTTTCAATATCCGCTAGAGTGGAGCCATTCAAGTATAAATGGCCGTGCCCCTCAATTAAGCCAGGCATTACTGTGCCGCCCTTACCGTCAATTACAGTTGCACCTTTAGGTGCTGTAATTCCGGTCTTAACCTCTTTAATTAGGTTGTTTTCAATTAATACGTCTGCTTTTACTAGCTTATCACTTGTTCCATCCCATACATTCACATTGGTGATTAATTTGTAACTGGGTGCTGCTTTTTCTTGTGCAAATACATTACTATTCAGTAATACCAATGCTACAAGAAGACCGAAAATTGATTTCATTCTTTTCATAGTAAATTGTTTTTGGTTAATGTAAAATTTGTGTTAATGTCATTTTTTTGTTACGTTATTTTTTTTATTTTTTGCTTTTTGTAATCATTTTTATCAAATTATTATATTGTTTATTATACCTTGATTTTTACAATAATTATTTTAGTGTGTTTATATATTAATTCGTGCACGTGCTCCAAAAATTGTTGTGAAGTTTGCATTAGGATTCAATGCTGGATTTAACATGAATTGTAGGTTTGGTGAGAATTCAACATGATGTGCCACCTGTATTTTATAGAATATTTCAGAGAGGTATTGATCTTTCAAGCCAGGGCCAAATAGACCTTCATTTGGTCGGTTCCAGTTTAATCCTAATCCAAATACGTTGGATCCTATTACATTATAACCAATTCCTGTACTGACTGAGGCTGTAAAAAAACTGCCACCATCATTTGCCCAGCCCCCTCTAAGGAATGGAAATAATTTATTACCTAATTCCCAGCTAATAGAGCCTGAAAGCCCCCAACCACTAGGAGCACTTGCTGTCTCGTCTACTTGCCATAAGGTTATATGTACGTTTTGTAAAATAGGCATTTCGGAATTCGGTGTAAAACCAACTTCAAAAGTTTTGAGGGTTTCAAATTTGGTAAAGAACGTATCAAAGCTTTTATAAAATTCTTTGGCACTACCATTAGCATCAATTAAACCTCCTATAACATAAATATTATCAGTTAACCATGCGCTAACCATTAAGCCCAATGCACCATCAGGGTATGAACCACCGGTAGTACTGGAACCTGTTGCAAAGGATAGATTGTTAAAACTACTCCAAGGGCTAGCCAATACAAAAATATCAGTCCAATCAGTCACATCCAGAAATCCAGCATAAGCAACAATATTAGCCTTAGCAAATGTTTGTCTCCAATATAGATTACCAACACGCCACCTGTCATTATTATAAACAGATTGCATAAGACCAGCATAACCTACTCCTTCCAACCCCCATTCACGTATTGGTAGGTCGGTGTATTTATGTCTATTTTCAACTTTAAATACTAAACCGCCCTCATGTGAAGTACCTCTCCCAACAAGGTTATACTTACCATAAATACGAAACACACCACTAGCACCAACATTATCTCCAATTGCTTCAGTAGCTGCCATTAGTTGTGAGTTATAATCAGCATTAATAATAAAACCAGTTTTTTTATAAAACCTTTTTTTCAATTGGTCTAAACTGTCTAACCCAGACCCTATATAAAATAATCCTTTTGTAGTGTTGTCTTTATTCATCTGCTGACTCACAGAGTTTGGACCTGAAAGATCTCTTACAAGAATAGTGTCTTTCTTTATATCTTGCCCATAGACAGAATAACTAAGCGCCACTGTAAAAAGGAATACTAGTAAACCTTTCTTTTCGCTTTTCATACTTTTAAATTTATATAACAATATTTTCATACATTTTCCCTTCTTTTCTAATAAGCATTAAGTTCTCTTTATTTGTGAACTGCCAATTGATTTTTCTATTCTTATTATATATTGAGATTTAATTCTCTTTTATTATTAAGTGTTAATCAGTTTCTAAAATGCGTACCGATAGTATTTCGTGACGGATGTCATTTAAGGCATTAAGAATACCCAGAAGAGCGGATTGGTCCGGAAAACATCCAATGAGATTGATTTCATCATTTCCAGGATGCTTTTGAATTTGCATATCACCGACTATGGCTAAAAGTGACGTTGTAACTTTTCCGGAAATCTTGATCTGATAGACAGAGGATTCATGGGGTACAATTTTCCTATAGTCAGTTTGTTCGTCCCTTTTCATTCTAACAATTTAGGGAGGGACCAATTGACTTTTTCTACAACTTAAGTCGCAAAAAGGTAGGATTATCCTGATTTTTCCTCTAAAAACAGTGCTGACGCTTAGTTTTAATTAGTGAAAAATAGAGACTTAATCGATTTTTAGTTAGAAAATATTTTGCCCTTGTTTTCAAAATCAGGTTTGATTCGGAAAAAGGAATGAGTGAAACTTGATGCTTTGAACTCAGATTTCATAAAAAATAAACTGAGATTAATCAGGCAAAAAAATGGGTTATTTAAGATACGATTTACTGATTTCGAATTATTCGCAGCATTGAAGTTCGGTTAGTAACCTCAAGCTTTCGATAAATATTGGTCAAGTGACTTTTTACGGTTACCGTAGAAATATGAAGTTGGTCAGCTATCTCTTTATTTCTGAGTCCATCAGAAATAAGTTTGACAATCTCTTGTTCTCTTATGGTTAATTCTTGAATATTCAACTTTTCTGGATTTTCCTTCGCTGTGCTTTTATTTAGGCCAAATCGTGCAAATGCATGGAAAGATTCGTTTGAGGGATTTATGAGATTAAATAATTCGGGTAAAACTTGGTATGCCTCAAGTATGGGCCTTGATACCTCAGAGCTTTCTGCAAGTAATAGGGCTTTCTCAAGGGACTTTTTTGCAGAATCCGAATCACCTATTCGATATTTTGCAATCGCTTTCAAAAGCGCTATATCGACCGCGTGGTACTTGTTATAAATTTCATTTAGAGCACCTTCAATAGTGTCAAGTACCTCTAGCGCTTCCTTTACCAATTGAATGGATCCGTGAGTTACTATGATTCGGAGCTTTGTTAGTTCAGGAACATCTATTAAAAACAAATACTTCCCTGTGGGTTGTTTTACCCAATCTTGGATTGCCCAGTCCAACTCTTTTTCACCTTGACCATCATGCCAGCGGACCCTTGCTCTTATGGAATCGGAATAATCTTGAAACTTCGGGTTATTCAGGTTTGTGGCCAATTGTCTCATTTGTTCTAGAAATGAATTAGTTGTCTCTTTATCTCTTTTTAAAGAACTAATTAGGGTCAACCCACTTAGTGCATCAAAATAAAGCCGATAATGTAATCTTCCCTCCAAAGTTAACATTTGTGTAAACGCCTGTTTGGTTTCCTTCTCGTTGTGAGATTGAAAGGCAATGGTGCCAAGAAAATAGTATATCCAACATTCTGCATAATAGAAATCGGAGCCTTGGGCAAGAAATTGTAGTTTTTTCGAATCGCTGGCAGCGGATCCAAAATTTCCAGAAAGTAAGTGAATAAAGACTTTGCCTTGAACAGCTCGATATTGCATTATTGAAGAATAATCAAATTTTTCTTGGATTTCATCAAGAGCCTTCAAAGCAAGATCTGATTTACCCAACATTTGTCTGTTAGTGGCAATTATGACTTCCCGGAGTGTACCAAACATGGCACTTTCGTCGTAAAATATAGCTTTTGATTTTTCAAGCGATTCTTCTGCTTTTTTTGGATCTGGGTTGACATAGGTCAAATAGTACCCTAGATGAAACAGGTATTGAGAAAAATCTTTCGGGTTTGAGTTTTCAATCCCAATTGAATCCAACATTTTCAGGATCGAAGATAAATCGGCAAGGTTCCATGTTTCTTCACAAATAAGTAATTCTGTAATTAAGAGATCAACATGAGAATTTCGAATTTGACGGGGAATGTTTTTTATCCATCGCTGCAAAACCCACCACTGTCCTTTTTCCAATAAGGCTTCCCTGTGGATTTTTATCAGATCACAGGCTCTACTGTAGTTATTAGCCTTGACCGAATATTGCACTGCTTCATCAACTAAGCCCTTTTCTGAAAACCACTTACTTATTTGATTATAAATTGAGTTGACTAAAGCCGGTTCACTGCTTTGCAACTGTCTTTGTAGAATATCGCCAATTAAATGATGGAATCTGAATTTTCCCTGCAAATCTCTTATAGGAATTAAGAAAAAGTTCAATTCGACAAGTTGGGAAAGAAAGGTATCAGCTGAACAAGAATCGGCAATAGCAAACTTGCAAATAGCGTTGATTAGCTCTTTGTCAAATTGATCAAAAAGCGCGCAAAGTTGCATTATTCGAAAAAATTTCGGGTCAATGTTTTCACTAATATGAAACATCAGGCGATCTAGATCATGAGCTAGGATATTATTTTCGTTGTTTTCATATTCAAGATCCGAAAAGGATTTTGCCAATAGAAACATTCGAATTGCTAAGACCCATCCCTCGGTATTCTCAAAAAGTGAATTAACATCAGAGTCACTGATTTTCATGTCATAAGCAGTAGATAATAGCTCATGAATCTCAGATTTATCAAATCTGAGATCACGCATCCGGAGCTCCAGCATTTTTTGATACAACCTCAGTTCTCTCAACTGAAATGGAGGATCCCAGCGAGTGATGATTACTACCTGAACATTGATTAAATTTTCATTGATTAATACTTTTATTAATTGGTGTATATCTGGATTTTTGATCAAGTGATAATCATCTAGTACCAACCTAAAATTTTTCTGAATTTGGTTAACTGCATTGATTATTCTGTCTATGATCGCACCCCAGGAAAGGAAGTGCAGTTCTTGTTTGTTTTTAAAAATCTTTTGAATCTTCCCGGAATCCCCAGACCTCTCTAAACTATCAATAAAATAAGAAATGAAAGTAGTAGTATCATTCATACTTTCATCCAATGAAAGCCATGAAAAATCTTTTTGGTAGTGGTTAAGCCATTGGCTGACCAGCACACTCTTACCATAACCTGCAGGAGCCGATATTAAGATCAGTGGCAAGTGCCTACTTTCTTCCAACTTTTCCACAAGATGAGCCCTGTGAATAAGATCTTTTGATAAAGTAGGTCTATTCAGTTTAGTGGTGAGCATGAATCAATTAACAAAATGCTATCTCCAATTTGGAGTAATCTTTCAATTAAGATAAAGCTTTTAAACAAAATAAAAGTAGTGCAAATAAGGATTAATGGATTTTTTCAAAGTTTTTCTCAGTATCCTTTTTGCTTAAAAAATTACTCACGCGATGCGTTCTTTTTTCTAAAATCGAAAGTGTCCCAGACAATACTTCTGTTCAGATTGTATCCAATTAAAAAAGCACAATCGTGTGGATAGGGCTTTAAAATGGATGGAAAAATCTCCATTTTAATTAAAGTTCCAGATCAGCTGATGGCTGAATTGCAGGATTTACTCATTAAGAATCTAGCTAGTAAATAATTTACTTCGAGGCCTCCATTTGTGCTTTGACTGCATCAGCTGTGGCTTGGATAAATGCCTGAATTTTGGTCACTTCATCTTCAGTCAGTTTCCCCGAAAAATTCGGCATTCCCAGTTCCTTCAGTGCGTCTGTCAAGACAAAGGTCTTTAGATTTTCAATCTTGGCTTTAGTAGAAAATCCAAGATTTGGGATATTTCCTCCCTTGCCCAAGACCGGGACACCGTGACAAATCACGCAATGCGTAATATAGAGCTTAGTTCCAAGTCCAATATCTTGAGGATCATAAGCTACTCCGCTCAGGATGGATGAGGCTTCCCTTAATTTAAGCTCAGGCATTGGAGCTTTTTCATTAAGCGCAAAAGTGTACACTCTTCCTTGAGTTTGGTATTCGCTATAGTTCGTGGACATGCCATGGCTTCCGCCCCAGCCAGCAGCAATACTTACAAATTGCTGCCCATCTACTTCATAAGTGATCGGAGCGGCTATGACTCCCGTGCCGACTTGGACTTCCCAAAGTTTCTCACCTGTGGAGGCATTATATGCGACAAATCTACCTTCAGCAGTTCCTTGAAAAACTAGATTTCCAGCAGTGCTTAAAGTTCCACCATTCCAAGGGCTGGCATGCTCTACTTTCCATGCGGCCTCTTTTTTCACAGGATCCCAAGCTAATAAATGCCCGAATGTCGCTGATTTTTTAGGAGTTGCGGAGGATAAGACACCAGTATTCCAGCCTGTTCCAGAAGCAAAAGCTCCTGACTCTATTGAATTTGCTACCCAATTTGGATCATCTTCAATAACGATGGGAATACCTTGTGCAGGAATGTAAACAAGCCCCGTAGTTGGGTTGAAAGACATTGAATGCCAATTGTGAGCTCCGTTTGGTCCCGGAATAGCCTCATAAGATCCACTTTTATATTCTGCTGCTGTGATTTCCATCGGACGTCCCTTTTCATCATATCCGCTTGCCCAGTTTACATCCACAAAATTCTGTGCAGAAATAAACTCTCCATTCGTTCGGTCGATCACGAAGAAAAATCCATTTTTTGGGGCTTGCATAATCACCTTTCGCTTTGCTCCCTCAATTTCCAGATCCGCCAAAATAAGGGGTTGGGTTGCGGTATAATCCCAATGGTCGCCGGGAGTTCCTTGATAATGCCACTTGTAACTTCCATTATCTGGATCCAAAGCGACTATGGAAGAAAGAAAGAGATTATCTCCTCCGCCGGGTGAGCGAAGTCTTCTATTCCAAGGCGAACCATTGCCGACTCCGACGTACATCAAATTAAGTTCGGGATCATAGGCCATTGCATCCCACATGGTGCCACCGCCGCCAAGTTCCCAGTATTTTCCACTTGGGTCCCAAGTTTCAGCGGCCATTTCCAATTCTGGTTGTTCAAAAGGTTGATCCGGATTTCCTGGAACGGAATACCAGCGCCAGGCTTGTTCTCCTGTTTCTGCATCATAGGCAGTGATATAGCCTCTGACACCATATTCTGCCCCACCATTTCCGATTATTACTTTTCCTTTGAATACTCGTGGCGCTCCAGTAATTGTATAGCTCTTGCTTGTGTCCAAAGTGACCTGTTCCCATATTTTGGTTCCGGTTGCAGCATCAATTGAAATCAGGCGTCCGTCTAGCGAAGCGACGAAAACTCTGCCTTGGTAAAGCGCTACTCCTCTATTGACGACATCACAACATGCTTTTACGCCAGTCTCCCGAGGCACTTTAGGATCATAGGTCCAGAGTTGCTTTCCTGTTCGGGTATCAATTGCATGGACAATACTCCAAGGCGCTGTGACGTACATTATTCCGTCAACTACCACTGGCGTTGCTTCCACTCCACGGGTGGAGTTTAAATCGTATGACCACTTGAGGCCAAGGGTACCTACATTTTCAGAAGTTATTTCCGTAAGCTGACTGAAGCGATCTTCAGAATAATTTTGTCCATAACTCAACCAATTTTTAGAATCGTTTTTAGCATTGATCAAAGCCAAATCATTCACTCCGCCAGTTACCGCAGTGATGTGATCTGTTGTGCCTTTCATGACTGAATCCTCATTTTTACAGGAGAGACAAGCGATTAAGAGGATGGAAATTTTAAGAGAGTTTTTCATGGGTTCCGGGAGGTCTGGGTTTAAAAAAAAAATGAAAAGTATTTCGTGGTTTTGAGTCTTCTTGAAAAGCAAAAACAATTTTATTGGATTGACTGATCTATGGACTAAAGCCAAGCTATTGGCTCTTGTCAGTCAATAATTTACTTAAAATCAACAATAAAACACTAATCTCTGAACAGGTTATGTTTTAAACACAAAAAAAGCCCAATCGATGAGATCGGGCTTTGATTCAAAGGGAATAAACTATCCTAACAATCAGAAATTCCTGATCAGTTGATAGCTGAATTGTAGGATTTCCTGATAGTTCTCCTTGCTGATTTTCTCATCGATACCATGAAAGCGGCTCATGGATTCGGAATTGAGACGCATGGGGTAGAAGCGATAGACATCCTCTGCGATCTCATAGAAGTAGCGAGCATCCGTACCTCCGCCTACCAACCCCGGAACCACAATTACATCTGGATATAATCCTCTGATGGTTCTTTGCAAACGCTGATAAGACTCAGAATCTGCAGAAGATACTGGAGAAGGATTCGTCAAAAAGCCCACAGGCTCCACGCGGACCTTTTCGGAGATCACCGACTCGATATGAGCCTTTACGGATTCTATGGTTTCGCCTGGCAGAATTCTGAAATTGATTGTCGCCTCAGCTACAGTAGGAATGACGTTGTTTTTAACTCCACCATCGATAATAGTTGGTGCGGTAGTAGTATGAGCATTTAAGCCTTCTAAGATTTGTTTCTTAAAGAGCCAAGGATTGGCAAAAGCCATGCGCGTAAAAAAGGGAAGTTCTGGTCCCATATACTCCAGTTGGGAATCTATTGGCTTGACCAGCTTGTAGGGGAGTTGATTATTTTCCAAATCCACGATGGCTTGAGCTAGCATCCCAATTGTATTTTCTCGTGGAGGAGCAGAGCTATGCCCCCCATTAGTCTCGACGATCAGTCGGAAGGAGGCGAAGCCCTTTTCTGCTAAGTTGATTATAGCTACGGGTGCATTCACTCCGGGAACCAAGCCTTCTGCAAGATACCCGCCCTCATCAATGGCCATCGCTGCTTGAACTCCCTGTGCTTTCAAATGTGCTGCGATCTCGGCGGCGCCTTTTCCACCGCCAACTTCCTCATCATGCCCTGAGGCGATGTAGAGCGTTCGGGTAGGTTTGTAGTTTTCAGAAAGAAGTTTTTCCACTGCTTCCAGTACGGCAATCAAAGTACCTTTATCATCCATAGTTCCTCTACCGATGATATGTGTGTCAGTGATTTTGCCTTCAAATGGTGCGGCTTCCCATGCTCCCAAAGTGGGTTGGTCTACGGGAACCACATCCTGATGAGACATCATAATCAGTGGTTTTTTCGATGGGTCCGAGCCTTCCCATTTGTAAAGCAGGCTATAAGTATTGATTTTTTCCAGAGAAAGATTTGCATGGGTCAGAGGAAAGGTTTCTTCCAAAAAACGGTGGAATCCAAAGAATGCTGCCGAATCCGGGATTGCATCTTCGCTCAGCGAAATGGTCTGATAGGTAATCGCTTTGGAGAGATTTTGATAAACCTGATCCGAAAAATCAACTTTCGCCAGAGGTTCAGCTTCGACTTGTTTGGAGCTCATCCGAAAGGTGTTGAAGAGAAGTATGCCGACAATTACTAGGAGTACGAAGAGTAGGCCAAGGAAGAATTTTTTCATTAGGTGGTGGATTTTCTTGCGCTTAATTTAATTCAAAATCTAGGAAAACCTTATTGATCGAAATGTTTTCTTGGTAATCGACAAGCTGAGGAAAATAATTATTCTAGTTCAGCGACTGGTAGAAATCTTATTTGGGATCGAAGTTTTGATATACCAACAGTGCCGCTGCAAGATCTTCGATAGCTAATCCTACAGATTTGAAAAGTGTGATCTCCTCGTTCGAGGTTCTTCCTGGGTGAATGCCTTTGATCAGTTCCACGATGTCTGCTTTCACATCTTTTTCTGTAATAATCCCGGCAGCGATTGGTAGTGCAAGTTCGCCTGATTCGTGCAGGGCACCGGCACGTGAATCCACAAAAATAGCGCTCTTACCAATGGCTTCATCGTCGGTTTCGCGGGTGTCAGGTTTGTAAGAACCTATCAGATCTAAGTGTGTTCCGGCTTGTACCCATTTTCCTTTAATAATTGGAGTTTTGGAAGGCGTGGCACAAGAGATAAGGTCTGCATTTCGCGCTGATTCTTCTAAATCAGTGACGCATTGTGCAGGGAATCCCTGATCCTGCAAACTCGACACAAATTCTTCCATTTTTGCCGAATCCCGCATCCAGACACTGATTTTTTTAAAGTTACGCACAGCCATATGAGCCTGAGCTAAATGCTGAGCAACTTTTCCTCCGCCTAAAATCAGCAAATTTTGAGCATCTTTTCTGCATAGGTAAGAAGCGGCAAGAGCGGAAGTGCAAGCCGTTCTTCGGGCGGTTAGTTCTGTGGCATTCATGTAAGCCAAGGGTTGACCCGTTTTGGAATCGCTCAAAATATACTGTGCAAAAATCGATGGCCTATTTTCCTTAGCATTTGCCGGTGCGACAGTGACCTGCTTCAAGCCCATGTATTGGCTGTTCCAAACCGGCATCAGGATCAAGGTATTATCGTTTCCCTCCGGCGTTTTATAAAAATGATGGTGCCGTAATGGCATGGTAAACTCAGACTGAAAAATCTCCCGAAGTGCTCCAATCAGTTTTTTGTAATCTAGAAGTCCAGCGATTTCCGCATCAGGTATGATTAGCATTGTGGTTTATTGGATTGGTCTAAGAATCCAAGTTGGAGAATTTCTTCGATAATCCTCAGGAGTTTGGAATGGGATCATGCAGTGGGGCTAACTCAAAAAATCATTGTCGCTCAATATACATCACCGCTGAGTCTTCCACGTATTTGGCAGGATTAAAGCTGGAGTAGAATTTATTACGCAGATTGTTCAGTGGACTATTCATTGCCATGATCTTGGAGGTAAACTCAATCGGGAATTTTCCGGTATCAGAGTAATCCTTCAGTAGCGATTCATACTGGTCTATATTTGCCAGCATACGAGTGGTAAGTTGGCCAAATCTAAGTCGCAACGATTGAACCTTATACATATAGGTTTCTACTTGCCCTAGCCATTTACCTTTGGTGTCGGGAGATTTATCCAGCGTGGCTAATTTGTTCGAGATTGATTTTCTGCACTCATTCTTAAACTGCTCTCGCTCCGAGTCCAATGTTGCCCTTAAATACCTGCTTTCGTAACGTTGCTTATCGATGGAAAAGTAATTCATCTGCTCATCCAGCAGCAGTGTATTTTCTTTTTGTAGTTGCTCCAATTCCTGATTTATCAGCTTCCATTCGTGATCTATGATTGACTTTTGCTGCTCAAATTGACTGGAAACAGTCAAAATCCGAAGCATCTCAGGTGTTTTGTCATAAAGCTCTTTTTCTTTTTTCCCAAGAGTTCCCATCAAGCTTGTCACTCCAGAGATGGCCGTATTTACCATTGTACCATAGAGTGGCACGATAGAGGATGAGCTGGAGATAAGTGCAAGGGAGTTTTGAAGTAAGCTGGACATCGCGTCTGTTTTACCTTCTTTATCATACCATTTGTCAAACTCACCCTTCCAGCTGGCAAAGGACTTGTATTGTTGGATTTTGCCTATGTTTCCAAGCTGATCAAAAAAAGATTGGGAACTGAGAAACAATTCAAGTGGCTGGATGTCTCTTTGGATACTGAGCAGTTCGGTAAATGCCAGCTGCCCATTGAGATTGATCTTGGTCTTTGGGCCCTCTTCCAATATTTTGAGTCTGTTGTCCAAGGCAAATTGAAGTTTTTCCAAGTCTTCAATTTTCTCTTTGTCGGATGCAGTTTTGTTGTCTGTTGCCGCAAGTTTTTCAGTGAGTCGATTGACAATCTCCTCGTTGTTTTTCAATTTTTCATTCAATTCCTTGAGCTGGTTGTCCCGGTCGGTTTTGATTTGCTCAGTGATCTCAGTTTGGGCTTGGCCCAAAGCTGCGAAAATCAGGAAAATGAAGAGTAATAAAGATTTTTTTGTGCTCATTTATTGGCTGTAGAGGGATTCAATTTCTTGTTTAAAAGTGCAAATTCCACGCTGCTAATTTTAGGCCAATTTTCACTGAATATGTACCTGCAAAGAAGTTAATTCAAGCTAGGTTAAGCACTTAGTTTTTTGGCAAGCGGTCTAATGATAAGTGAGATACCTGTGATGGCCTTGCTGTTATGCACCCGACAAAAAAAAGGGACAAGTCTTACACATAAATCAGACTTTGCCTTACCTCTAGACCTCTCTGTCTATATCGAGATGAGCAAGCCACATTTCCGGATTTTTTACTAGGGCACAGTAATGAGCGGCTTCCAACTTCATAAAAAAGAAAATTAAATCCTTTTGTACTGAAAAGCGTTTTCAGCTATAGTTTGAGTTTCTGCCTGCAGTAGCGCATGCGAAATTCATTACTTTTGCGGCATCTAATCACCATAAAATGTTTCTCGATATACTTATCGCAATGCTATGGAGCATTTCCCCTTTTGGAGAGGCTAAATTCGGAATCCCTTACGCCCTCTTGAATGATATAAATATTTATTTGGCTTTTGTTCTTTGCTTTTTTGCCAATGTGCTGGTATTCCCGATAATGACCTTTTTTCTGGATGTAGTAAATCGTTATTTCCTGAAATGGTATCATTATAAAAAGGCAGCGATTTTTGTGGGGCGAAGAGCTAAATCCGGCGCCGGAAAAAACGTAAAAAAATATGGTTTTTGGGGGCTAATGCTATTTGTGCTGATTCCGCTTCCTGGTACTGGAGTTTATGCAGGTACCATTGCAGGTTACCTTTTTGGTTTGGATAGGAAAAAAGCCTTTATGGCAAATTCCATAGGAATTTTTATTTCCTGTGTCATTGTGTGGGTTTCCACCTTGTTAGCTATGGGTAGTTTTAATTAACCATTAGAAAGAGTTTTTGGAGGAAGGTTACCTGAATTCTATCGCTAAGAATTACTCGGCTATGGAAGGTCTGGATAAGGTGGATTAGTAGTAAATGGCTTCGTTCAGCCATTCTCATCCCGAAAGCTGTACGGTACGATGCCTAGGCAATGATTCTACTACAGCGGTAGTGGATACCAAGAACTATCCGACTAGGCCGAGCTGGGAAATTAGAGTTTCCTCAGCTCCACCTCAGACTATTTCACAGCCTTTTCCAACGCAGCTTTTCCTCCTACCACAAGAAGGTGAATTTGCAACATCAACTTAGCACCCTTCCCATCCAAGATAGCAATCGGGATGCAAATGGATTGGCTTAAACTCAAGCTGCTTTTATTAAAATTCCAATTTATAGGAAGGTGTAATTACGTCCGACTGCTATACGGATTACAGCTAGGCTGGTGGTCTAAACTTAGCGGGGGTATAAATTTTTCCAAGGCCAAGCGAAACTCAAACATTAAAACTTCAATCTTATTTCTTTTTTATCGTGTACTTTTAGTATTGTGTGTATCCGCAATTCTACCAGTAAGGAGACTAAAGCAATACAAAATAAGCTCAACTCTAAATTTTAGGCCACTTCGGTCACCCGTCTTCGGTCTTCCCGCTGGATGAGCAAAGATTTAATGGCTACTGTCAAAATTGCGGATAATTATATTTAATATTCATCAAATCCAAAAAGATCAATGAACCTAGCTGCCATCGATATCGGTACCAATTCCATTCATATGATAATCGTCAAAGTCACCTCAAGACAAAGTTATGAGGTGTTGGTTCAGGAGAAGGAAAT
This sequence comes from Algoriphagus marinus, assembly GCF_001936475.1. Lineage (GTDB taxonomy): Bacteria > Bacteroidota > Bacteroidia > Cytophagales > Cyclobacteriaceae > Algoriphagus > Algoriphagus marinus. Next base: position 740,282 of record NZ_MSPQ01000001.1, read on the forward strand.
GGTCAAACTGGGTGCGGGGGTTTTTGCAAATAAGGTAATCAGTCAGGAAGCATTTGACAATGGCTTGGAAACCATTTCCAGGTATGTGCAGCTTGCCGACCAATATGGGGTGGAACATATCATCACTGCTGCTACCTCCGCCACTCGTGAAGCCAAAAACGGCAGGGAATTTTTAGACAGACTGATCCAGGATGTGGGATTGTCTCCCCAGTTGATCTCCGGAAAAGAAGAATCCAGACTGATTTTTTTGGCAGTGAATAGAACCATAGACCTAGGAAAAGAAAATGCTATGGTCCTTGATATCGGCGGTGGAAGTACTGAGGCAGTGGTAGGAAATCGGGAAGAAGTACTGTTCATGAGCAGTATGAAACTTGGTGTCCTGAGACTATTGGATCTGGTAGGAAATCAGGATTCCCTGGACAGAAAACAGCAAAAAGACCTGAAAGAACATATCCGTTCCATTGCCGGTAAAATCATTCCAAAAGCTTCACAGGTGGGTTTTTCCAAGGTAGTAGGCACTTCCGGTACCATCCGGACCTTGGGAGAGGCAGCTTTGGCCCTAAATGATAAAACCATCATCAGTTCCGTCAATGCTGAGGTTGTCAGAATAAAGGATCTTGAAAAAATCATAGCTCAGCTCTTGGAACTTGAGCCTGGGAAAAGAACAGCTATTCCCGGCATCAGTGCAAACCGCGTAGATGCCATCCATCTGGGTGGATTTTTGCTTTTGGAGTTGTTGAAAATGTCCAAGGTGGATGAAATCACTCTTTCGGATGCTTCCTTGAGAGACGGATTGATCATAGACTATCTTGAGAAAAACGGCCAGAAACTAGACCGCCTGGAGCAGGGTAAAGATGTCCGGGAAAGCAGTTCGCTGATGATGGCCTTGCGCTATGATACGGATATAGCCGAGAAAAAGCATATCTCGAAGTTAGCACTTCAGCTTTTTGACCAACTGAAAGACCTGCACGGTATAGAGGATTCAAGCCGGGAGTTGTTACACCATGCAAGTCTGATCTATGATATAGGTCAATTTGTGAATTTTAAGGATTTCCATAAGCATTCCAGGTATTTGATTTTGAAGGGAAGGCTGAGGGGCTTCAACAATGATGAACTAACCATACTAGCCCATCTGTCCAGATACCACAGGAAATCTGGTCCAAAAAAACGTCACAAAAAGTTCAAAAAGCTGGATAAGAATTTACGAAGATTGGTAAAAGGACTTTCAGGAATTTTGAGGGTCGCGGTAGGATTGGATAAAACTAAAAATCAATGGGTGGAAAACGTCTATTGCATCCCATCAGACCATAAACTAACCATCAAGCTATTCGGAGAAGAAAGTCTGGATCTGGAAATCTGGGAAGCACAGCGTTTTTCGGATACCTTGGGAGAATTTTTAGGTTTGGAAGTAGAAATTGTCAAAGGTTGAGTCTGTTTCGCCCATACAGCTTTCGGGACTACGCTTAGTAAAACTCTCTACGCCTAGCGGGGGAGGGCAATATGCTTGCAGCCTGCGAATCCAGTGAGGTCTCCGAACTGATTCAGCCAAGTTCATTTATTTTGGTTAAAATGCTACTTACACTTTCTTTTTCCAACCTAGAAAAGGCAAACCACTTTTTACCTAAGTCTTTGAGCGATGCACCCAAATGGTATACTTCCCCTGCGTCAATAATTAAAAATCGGTCGTGGCTTTGGCTAAAAGGTTTGAGTGTAAAGTTGCCGTATTGCTCTTGAGCTTTTTGTAGGTCTAGGCTCAGCTGTTTGCTCACGGTTTTGGTCAGCAGTAGCACTTGCACTTCTTTTCGTTTTTTCGATAAAAGCGTCAAGGTACTTTCGTCAATATAGTTATCTATCACTACGATACTTTGCTTGGCAGATCGGATAATTTTAGAAGTTAAGGAATAGGCATCAAACACTTGGCCGTTAAAAAACACGCCTTGATTGGGAATGAGCTCCGTTTTTAGCTGTAATTCAAAATCGGTCACCTTGTTTTTTAAGATTTCAAAGTTGTCTTCTAACCTATTCATACGGTTGTTTATTGAATAACCTTTCAGAAGGTAGTCTTTCAAAACTCCATTTGCCCAAATCCGAAATTGTGTGCCTTGTTTGGATTTTACACGATAACCAACTGAGATTATCACATCAAGATTATAGTGTTCTATTTTTCGCTTGACTTTTCGATTCCCTTCTGTTTGAACTGTCAAGGAATCCTTGACAGTTGCTGCCCTTTCTAGCTCATTCTCTCTAAAGCAATTATTTATATGTAAACTAATATTCTGTTTAGTTTGCCCAAATAATGTAGCCATTTGCTGTTGTGAAAGCCAAACAGTTTCATCCTCAATTCTCACCTCAATATGCTCGGCAAGTGCATCAGGGCGATATAAGATGATTTCATTTTTCATATCCATACAAAAATTGAGTTTAAGATCTCAGACTGCGATTCCAGGAAGAACTTCATTTTCTTGAAAAATTTCGGAACAAAGTGGAATTTAAGGATATAAAAAACCTTTTCAAATACTTTCTGTGGATCGGGTGAAAGGGGGAACTACAAGTTCCTGAAAATATAAAAGCGTAGTTGCTCCCGACAAATGTCGCGGACTAAGCTTAGTCTATCGCTCTATGCCTAGCGTGGTCAGGTTACTCGATTATGCTGCGTTCTAAAGAACCGCCCGGCTTTCCTCAACTCCTTTTAGCAAGATACCAGCAAACCAGCCTGCCGGCTGGGAGGTATCTACTTAGACGGCACGGCTAGGTGCCGGTCAAAGTATTCGATAAGCTTACTAAACAAGTAACGATCGTAATATTGCTCACGGCTCCATCCATGCGTTGCACCCGGGGCAAACGCAAAGTCGAAGTCCTTACCCTGTTTAATCAGCTCTTCAGCTAGCGTGGCCGTCGTCTTGAATGGTACCACATGGTCCTGCATGCCGTGGATAAACAGGAGTTTATCCTCCAAATTCGCTGCATAATTGAGCGCTTTTCTTTCGAAAATTTCCGGGTGTGTCTGTGGACTACGAACAATCGCAACGTCGTCCGTGCCAAAGAAGATTGGGTCAACAGCTGCTGCTGCAGCAACACCCACCTGGAATAAACCAGGCTTCATCAACAGCGAATAAACGGAGAGTGTGCCACCATAACTACTGCCCCAGATGCCGATACGATCGGGATCTACATAATCCAGTGACTCCATGTAGGCCACGGCACTCGCATAATCCTCAATGTCCTCACCGGCAAAGCCCAGCAGGAACTCTTCGCGGAATGCCCGGCCATAGCCAGTGCTACCACGAGAATCCACCTGCACGATAATATATCCCTTATTAGCCAACAGATGCTGTACGAGGCTGTAGTTACCAGCCCAGCGGTTCCTCGCTGTATTTGAATACACGGGCCCGAACAGCACTGGATACTTCGTGCCGGGCTGCATATTGGTAGGTTTCAAAATCCGGGCATGTAACGTGTAGTCATCTATAAGACTGGGGAAACTCACGTATTCCGCAGCCGCCCAGGTTCGCTCCGTGAATGCAGGCAAAGGGGACTGAGTTATGCGCGTAGCGTCACCACCCTCGCTGCTTACCACATAAAGCTCGGGCGGTGAGGTGTCGTTGCTATGCATGAAGACCAAGTGCTGGCCATCCGGTGAGGGGTAGCCAACGTTCTGCCCAGAAAGACGTGTTACCTGCTCGGGATCTTCACCAGACATTTTTAGGCGATACACGTGTTGTTCGTATGGATTAACACCATTGCCTGCATAAAATAGGGCATTGCCAGCGACAATCGGGGAAGACAGCACATCGTAAGACGGATCTGTGAGGAGTTGCGGACGATCTTTAGACGCTGAGGCATCGATCGTATACAGGCCATAGCGATCACCCATATCGCTTAAGAAAACGACCTGCTGCCCATCTGGATGCCAAGTAGATCCAAAGGATGTGTACATGCGGCTCTCTCGAACGCCCCGCCAAATCTCGCGGCTTTGGCTTTCTCCAGGTGCAAGGACGAACAGTTTACGTTCAACCGCCGTGTCGGATGCCGTATCAACCAATAGCGCACCTTCGGGTGACCAGTTGAAGTCGATGACCTGGTTGGCCTGCGGATCTGGCAAATCGAGGTACCTAATGTTTCCGCTTTCTACATCGAGCAGGCCAACCCTGCGAATCTCGTTTGGATCGCCCGGGTAACTTCGGCGTACCTCGTTGGGATTGGTTTCGGCAGCGAGATAATCCGGGAAAGGCACCTTTCTCATCTCGCGTCGATCAACGACATGAAATGCGATGGTCTTTCCATCTGGGGACCACTTGTACTCTGGCCCACTCCAGATGCCTGGTCCGATTTCACGTTCCGCACGGCTGTAGCGTCCCTTAGGTAAGCTCGAGAGACTGGCGATGCCGAGCTGGGTGAGCTGGCGATTCTCTTTGGAAGTAAAGTCAGCAAGCCAGAGGTCACCGTCCCGTATATACGCTGCTTGCTTACCACTTGGAGATAGAGCTAGGTTACCTGCACCTGCCTCTACGGGCATCAATTGGAGGTCCTCTCCATTGCTCAGCGAGGTCTGCCATAGATGGTTTCCTCGCAGGCTGAGGATAGTGTTCGTGTCGGTCCAAACAATATCGCGTACTGACGCGGAGGCTGTATCGGAACTGATGCCCACTTCCTTCCCATCGCTTGTGAATACCCAGAGGCCACGCCTAGGATTTCCTGGTTTACTCCAGGAAAATGCGAAGTGCTCGCTATTCGGTGCCCAGGCAGGCTGAGAAGGGCTTGTTCCCGTCAATTTTGGCGTGGCGAAGAGGTCATCAAGCGTGAGCTCATCTTGCTGTGCTGTGACAGCTGTGGGCATCGCCATCAGGAAAGCTGCCATTATCCATATTTGCCAAAAAGAGATCTGTTGCATGTGTTTGTTTTAGTGACGGTTTAGAAGTCATCTCAAAAATATGTTGTAATGACTTCTGGTAAAATAATCTTGTACTGTTTAACTATCGCTCTCGCCATTTTCGCGAGGACTTTCTGAAGATCTTCCAAGTCGGATTTTTTCGTTTTTTCATCTACCTTGAACGGTGAATATAGACCAAAAAGAGAATCGTTCCAACGGGCGAATATGCCTGTGGTCAAGAGGTGATTGGGGACACTCACATGGGCGAAGATATCACCGAAAATCCGGTCCGAAAATCCGGTCCAAAAAAACGTCACAAAAAGTTCAAAAAGCTGGATAAGAATTTACGAAGATTGGTCAAAGGACTTTCAGGGATTTTGAGGGTCGCGGTAGGATTGGATAAAACCAAAAATCAATGGGTGGAAAACGTCTATTGCATCCCTTCGGAGGATAAGCTGTGCATCAAGCTATTCGGGGAAGAAAGCCTGGATCTGGAGATCTGGGAGGCACAGCGTTTTTCGGATACCTTGGAAGAATTTTAGGCTTGGAAGTAGAAATTGTCAAAGGTTGAGTCAATTACCTGAACTGAGGGGAAGGGGTAGAAAAGGAATTTCAAATTCCTGAAAATATGAAAGCGTAGTTTCTCCCGTACAGCTGCCGGGACTACGCTTAGGCTAGCGCTCTACGCCTAGCGGGGGAACCTCTCCGGTTCCGTGCAACAGCGGTTTCATTGTTCGTGCTACGCACGCAACGAAAACCTAGTTGTTAGGCTCAGTTGTTATTTTTCAAGTTCAACTCTTATGTGGTTTAGTAACCCTTTTAACCATTTTGATACTTGCTCTGAACTTTTAATTGTATGTATATGAGATTGGTCTCCCTGCCAATTTCCATTCATTGCAAAATGAATTTTTTTAACATCAAAAAGTTTTGTTCTATGGTCTTCCAAAAGTGAAACAAAGTCTCCATTATCAAAATGGTTTGAATATTCTTCAAATGTTCTTTCAACAGCTTGACTTGATGTGATATGCCAATGCGGTTGGGAATGTAGTTCGTTTGGGTTATTAAAATCATCCCATTCTGCCCTAAATAGCTGTGTTTTTATTTCATCAGAATCTTCACCTTCATAAACTGAAATTGAAATATTTGTATGAATTACTGATATTAATTTTTGACCTATTTTCGATTTCTCGACAATAAACTTAACTTCAATAAACAACCAATATTTGTCAAACCATTTCAAAACTTTAACTGGCTCTGAATCATATCTATTTAATGCAGTCGAACTACCTTCAATTCTAAATATATAAATATTGTGATGACCTTTATATGGGGCTAACCTAAATGTTTCTACAAATAGTATTTTGCACTCTTTGTTAATTGTACCTACTATGCCAAGATAATCAGTCATATTTCTATCTATTAGGATAAAAGTAAGATTTGAGAATGTCGTCTATAACGGGCTTTACAAAGGAATTATCATTTTCTAATTCTTTACCTAATTCGACTAATTTTAAATACACACCACTCTCTTGCAAATTATCCTTATGAATATTTGGTACAGGTATATTCTTTATTTGAATTTTACCCAAATCATAACCTGACATTATTGGTTTTGAATAAACAGATAGTAACACATCAAAGATGTTACTGCTAAAACAAGCCAAATAAAAATAGTAATCATTCAGTTTAAAATCCTTTTTCGGAATAAATGCGTTTCCTTCTTCAATAATGCAATCTCCTTGTTTGTCAAATGCAAAGGAATTCGAGTTTCCGAACCTATTTGAATATAGTCTTGATTCTTTAGTAAATTGCCAATTTCTTGGTCTAGTTAATGACCACCATTGATTTATACCTTTTCTTTTCTCAAGAATCTCTTTATTTGGTAATAAATGGGTATTATAGAAGTCCAACTCAACCAACTCAGTTTCATTTTTGAATATCAAGCCTTCTTTGTTGTAAGGAAACCAACTGTATTCGGTAATAATCAGTTTCCCTAACTTAATAGAGTTGTTTGTTAATATTGGTCTGAATAGTTTTTTTTCTGGCTCCGTTAATAATTCAAATTCATCAGATGTTATTTTAAAAATGTTTTTTACACCAAGCAAAGCTCCTTGCGAAATATTAAAAATATCCCCGATGGTTGATAGTTTTCCTGCTTTGTAGTAAATACTTAATTCTTTTATGAATTCATTTTCATCAAATGAAATTAGCTTCCAACTATTATTTACTATTGGAAAATAATGTGGAGTATAAATGCTAAAGTTCTTAGTGTTGATTGAAAGCTCATTGTTAGAATTCATTTTTCTAAATTCTCTCAATGCATCTTGAACAACTCCTTTTTCATTTTTTGTCCACAAAACTTTAGGTAGTTGAAGTGATTGATTCTTTGAAGCGATAAATAAACTTACATCTGTCAATGCATCTTCAAAAACATAATTACCTAATTTGGCCAATACCTTGAAATTTAATTCTTCACCGATTTTATTTCTAAGGTCAGAGTATATCTCAGAATAAAAAATTGAAGTAGGTAGCACACAGCCAATAACACCATTATTTGACAAGGATTGACTTGCCTTATAGAAGAATGCAGTTGCTTGGTTTGGTCTAGTTTTTCTAACAACGTCACTCAGAATACTTAGTACGGTATCACGACTAGATTTCTCCTTTAACAATTCCCAAGAGAGAAATGGAGGATTCATTAAAATAATGTCATTGTGCCCCCAATCTTCAACTAAAGAATCATCAACTCGTTTTACAACAATATTTAATTCATTGTTCCACTGCTTACGGTTTTCATAAGTTAAAAGAAAGCTCGATGTTCTTATTGCACTATCAGAAGAGTCAAATCCTTTTACAGTAATATTTCCTTTATAATCTTTATTTTTTAATTGTTTTAATATTTCAATTAAAAACTCAGATGAGCCACACGAAGGGTCTAGAATTGTGATTTGGGGCTTAGATAAATCGAAGGTTTTTAATGTGTTTTCTACTATACTCCTTGCAATATATTGGGGTGTGTAATGAATACTTGAATATGCATCTAATCTAGTTTCTAATTTACTTGAAACACCACCAAATAAGTCCCTTTGAGGGTTAAAGTAAATTACTTCCCGATGAGCTTCTTGGAAAAGTACACCTGCTGTATGCCGAAGAATTAAATCTAGATTTGGTTTAATGTTTCTTACACCCTGATTTAATCGCTCTACAAAGTAGTCAAACCTATCTGGAATTTTAGAGTTTGATATGTTCCATTTATTGTAATCAATATTTGATATGTCTTCTTCGAGGCTTACTAATAATGTAAAAAGTAAATTTATTGTTTCTGATGAATCCTGCTTTTCAAAAGTTATATTTCTAAGTTGTCTAAAAATATCGAGAATGAAAGGAACTACATCGTTTTGTGTCTTGTGAGACTTTGATGAAAGGTACTTATAAAATTGTCCTAAGTTAAATTCTATCTTTTTATTTGGAATATTTTCTGTTTTACCTTCAAACCAATTAACCACTTCTACTGAATCTTCATTTATAAAAAGAAAATTTTTAGTGTTAGTCGACCAAGATTCTCCATAAATTGTACCCTGATTTTCATCGCCTCTTGCAGCAGTTTTTAGGCAGAAATCACCTTGTCCACCATTGAGCATAAGAAACTTATCTGCTTGATTAAGTGGATTTAACTTCATTGGAAGTAAACCGAAATTTGATTCCCAAATGTTTATGTCTTTTAAGTTATTCACAGTGCAAAGGTAAAAATTTGTCCTCTGTTATTTGATTTTATTCAGGTAATTTAATCGTAATCCGGGATTCCTACAATTGTGCCTAATCTCTTTACTTCCGCAACCACCTTCTTAAGGCATCCAAATAGGCCTGTTTAGCGAAATTACTTGCGAGTATTCCCAAACCACAAGAACCCCAATTTCCCCTTCCCCCACAATACCCTTTACAGGGTATATTTCACTGAATCTTCACCTTTTTTACTTCACAGCCTTCTCCAACGCAGCTTTTCCTCCCACCACCGGAAGGGTCAAGACAGTTCCATCCAGATCTATCGTTAGTTCTGTGCCAGGCTTGGGTAGAATTGTAAACTCGGCATCTGAGGAGAAGATCATCAGACCAATCTGCTGTCCTGCTGCGATGATCTGATCGTCCGGCTGCAAGTCGAAGCTTACCTCGTAGAACTTCTCAGGCACCAAAGGCTCTCCTTTACGGATGGAGGCGTGGTTTTGTGGATCTGCCCAGCCTCGGGTAATGATATTATCCGTGATTTTTGCGTTTCTTCCTTCTGTCCAAGGCAGGGAAACCAACCAAACTGAAAGGTTGGCTGCAGGTTTATTGGATGCTATTTTGACAGTAATCTTCGGAATTCCAGAAATATGAACCGGCTCTGTGAGTACCGGGCTAAGGTAGAGCAAGCGATGCTCGGTGTAATCTGCCTGCGCCAGCGCAGATCCTGGAAAGGAATAGTTATCCACCAAAGTTTCCTGCTTTCCGGAAGTCATTTTCTCCAGTCCCATTCCACCTGCTGCAGGAGCTCCAGCGCTCAGGTAGAAACTTACCGGAGAAGCTTGAGGATTTGGGAAGTCCGCATAAGGAGTTGGATTGCTTTGCTCGTCTCGTTCTCGGACGATATAGGCTTTAGGTCCTTCTTCCGCGCCGTTATCTACCCCATGAAGGTACTTGGTAAACCATTGATTCATCATAGCAAATGGGGGAGGCCCGCCATGCCCGTTTTGATGATAATAGATTTTAGCCGGAATCCCTTTGGCGCGAGCCGCATCATAAATTCTGTAGCTGTGCTCCGGCATCACGTTCCAGTCATTGAAACCATGTGACATCAACAGTGCAGCTTTCATTGGGCCCATGTCATTGAGGTAGTCACGGCCAGCCCAGAAGTCATTGTAGTCGCCGCTGGCTCGATCCATGCCTTGGGCCATTTCTGTATCACGGACTGTTTTATTGTTATAGGCTCTTTTGGATTCATCGCCGCTATGGATGAAATCATACAATACATCGATGTCTTCTCCTGGATATCCTCCCGGTGATCGGACGAGTCCATTGGACCTGTAATAATGATAATAGGATGTATTGGGAGCGATGGGGATTATGGCCTCCAGGCCTTTTACGCCAGTAGTTGCTGCTGCCAGAGGAAGCGTACCGTTGTAGGAAGTTCCTGTCATTCCTACTTTCCCGGTGGACCAAAATGCGTACACTTTTTCATTTCCATCCGGCGTGGTATAGCCATTGTCTTTGCCGGTGAGCCATTCGATCACGGCCTTTGGAGCTAAGGATTCATTGTCTCCACCGACGGTAGGGGAACCCTGAGAAAGCCCGGTGCCCGGAGAGGAGGAGTGAACCACAATGTAGCCACGCGGCACCCAAAGCATAATTTCGGAATTGGAGATGATCGGCCGCCCACCTGTGCGCACGACCTCGAATTTGTTTCTTGGAGGAGCCGGAGCACCCAGTTCATGTTTTACCTCCCAAAAGATAGGAGCACTTCCGGCCGTGCCTGCATAATATGGGCTGCTGGCATAGACTACAGGAAGTTTAAGTCCCTCCGTCTCGGTTTGCATTGGTCGGGTCACATCCACATGCATGCGGTCTTTTTTACCGTCTCCATCGGTGTCAAACTCCGTTTCCACCCAGAGATCAGTACGGATCCAGTTGGCGGAATCTTTCAGTTCCGGGATGATTTGAGCTTCCCCGTTTTCAAAAATAGGTTTGACTTGGGCGAATAGGGGGTAAGTTCCCATTCCTAGGAAAAGGAGAAAAAGTGCAGCCTGTTTGAGGAGTTTCATAATTGTGGGTTCTTGATTGTATAAGGAAAGTCAATATAAGGCAAAAAGGATTATTGGAAGCTGTTCTTTTATGAGATTGCTTGTTTGATTCGATCAAAGCAGGAAAAGGCGTTAAAATAAAAACCGCCGCAGCGGGTGTTTTTAGCCTTGGGCCGGATGGGCAGGCAAACTACGCTTAGACGACGATCTAACTACACGTGGACTTGGAGTAAGAAGCAGATTCTCTAGAAGTTAAGTCGGAAAGTAAAAAAATATATTATTTTTGGGCTATACCGATAGTTTTTTCGTTAAATCACATTAATAATAATGAATTGAGTATCTTTGTATTTTAAACATTTAAAACAAATGAAAACCCTAGAAGCGAATATCGACATATCTAGAAACCCTAAAGGCATTCTAAAATCCGTTTCGCTAGCTTTACCTGTATGGACAAAGGAAAGCGAGGATGGATTTCTTTCTGTAAATATCCCTATTTTAGGAATTAAAACTTTTGCAAAGGATGAGGCTGATGTAGATTCAGCAATTAAGGAAGCTATAACTCTGTTTTGCAAAAATGCAGAAGATTTTGGCAATGGTTTAGAAAATGAACTTATGTTAGCTGGCTGGAATTCTACTGAAAGAAAATTTCATAATTCCTCACTTTATTGGTCAACTAATGATGATATTATAGATTTAATAATAGAGACTGGTAGTCCATATTCAGAAACTCTAGAACTTACTGCATAATGTCTAATAATTTTTATCCTAGTGTCAATGCGGATTTTTTGTTAGAAAAAATTAGAAATAGCCCAAAAATAGATGCTGACACCGAAAAACGTGTTGGAAATTCATACTCATTTTTGATGCGTGGAGATAGACCAATTTATAAGCGTCAAATAACTTTGCGATCAATTAACGGCGAATTTAATTTCATGCAAGCATCATCAAAGGCTATTTTACTTGGCTTTATGTCTGAATTTTTAGAATATCTTGAAAATGAGAAGGGTTATAAAGACGGTGGGTATACTTCTGAAAACTAATTAAAAGAGGTTTTCTCATAAGTCAATTCAGGAGCCTGAGATTTGGCTGTATGAAAATTGACTCAGATACCTACCCGAATAAATCAAAGGCTGCCCCTACTTTTGAGACAGCCTCTTCTTAGACCTAAGATTAATTCAGATTCTATTCTTTGGTGGTTTCTATGACCCCACGGAAATATCCTAGGGATTCGGCGATCCCCATAAATGGATTATCCATATTCCGCTCGTGTTCCAAGCTGCACACTCCGGTGTAGCCTACTTTTCTGATCATTCTCACCATTGCCGGGAAGTCGATGATTCCACGGCCTAATTCGAGTGAATAGCCTTGTTTTGTCGGTCCTGTCACGTCCTTGATGTGCATATCGAATACGCGAGTGTGATATTTTTCCATATCGGCTACTGGGTCCTTCCCATTTCTAGTGTCATGTCCAATGTCCAGGCACATTCCAATTCTGGGATCAAGATCTTTGGTGTGCATCCAAACATCGTCGGCATCCTGATAGATATTGATATCTGGCCCGTGCAAATGGATGGCGAATTTAAAATCATACTCCTTCACCTTTTTATCGACATAGGGAAGCAGTTCCACATTGGGAACACCTACGATCAGCTTTACCCCAACCCGTTTTGCATACTCAAATGCCTTATCAATTTCGGCCTCGGATTTCATATAGATTGGGCCAACAGCATATCCTGTGATATCATTGGCTTTCAGCTTTTCATGAAAAGCAGCAATTTCGGCATCGGTGCTAGCCATCGGCAAATGAAAATCTTTGATGCATAGGTAATGCACATCCAAGGCTTTCAATGTTTCGAGTGTTTTGTCCAGATCAAATTTCACGAAGGTGTAGCCTGCAATTCCGACCTTGAATGTTTCACCTGTTTCAGGCGGTAGCTGTGGTCCAGGTCTGCTTTCCTGAGCATTGCAAACCATCAGGGAGAATGCAAACAAAATGGTCAATAGTGTTGACTTCATAGCGTTATTTTAGGAGTTATTGTCAGTCAATTTAGTAAAAGCAAAGCAAAGAGAGGTCCTGAGGATTACCAAGACTACGGAATCGTTTGCTTTAGATAGGACAGCTTATAGGGGTTAGATCAAATCTTTCATGAGTTTATAATTTGTTTTTTAATGGCCTCATGGAATCTTCGCATATAATCATACCTCTGTGGGTCGCTTTGGGTCATGCTCGATTTCTAAAAAAGATTTTAGGTTAAGACAAGACGTTAAAAAACTAACCAGTGAATGTTTTAAGCCTTAGGCCGAGTAGTAGGGCAGGCAAGTTCCACCCTGTCCTAAGAACGATCTGACTATACCCAGTCCAGGATAATCTAAATTTGCGAATTGATCCAATTATCAATTTTTTCTTCTAACAATACCAAAGGCAAACTTCCAGAATTCAGTACTTGATTGTGAAACTCTTTAATACTGAACTTACTACCTAGCTTGGTTTCGGCTTTAGTTCTTAACTCTCTGATTTTTAATTGACCGATTTTATAAGACACAGCTTGGCCGGGAGTGGCCATATAGCGTTCGATTTCAGCAATAATCGCATCCTCAGATTCTGCTTCGTGATCCAGTGAATACTGAATGGCTTGTTCACGTGTCCATCCTTTACTATGGATTCCAGTATCCACGACCAAGCGAATAGCACGATGCATTTCCATACTTAGCATTCCAAAATACTGAATTGGGTCTTCGTAAAGGCCCAATTCAGTTCCTAATGATTCTGCATACAAAGCCCAGCCTTCCACGAAAACTCCCATGCTTTCCGGATGTAAAAATTCCGGTAAATCTTTATTTTCCTGTTGCAGGGATAATTGATAATGGTGGCCAGGAATGGCTTCATGTAGAAAAAGTGCTTCATCTGAATAGGTATTGTATTTTTTTACATCAGGTATTGGCACATAAAAAATCCCTGGTCTTGAAGCATCTTTAGTCCCAGGGACATATTCAGCACTTGCTGAGGCTTCGCGAAATGCTTCAGTGCGTCTCACCACAAAATCTGCTTTGGGTTTCAAGTCAAAAACCTGATTAAGCGAACCATTAATCCGTTCCTTAATGCTGTTAAAATTGTCAATTACCTGTTGAGGGTTAGTAAAAGGCATTTGGGCTGGACTGTTGCGGACCGACTCAAAAAATGCTTTGATGTCACCTTTAAAACCTATTTTATTTTTCGCCTCCTCCATTTCAATTAAAATACGAGCTACCTCAGATTTTCCAAGTTCGTGAATCTCATCAGCTGTCATATTTGTAGTGGTATGCAGCTTGATAAGATAATTGTAAGTTTCTGTTCCATTTGGCAAAGCTCCAATTCCTGAAGTTTCTCTACAGGCTGGCAAATATTCATTAACCAAAAACTCACTAAGCTCTGTGTATTTTGGCTTCAACTTATTAGTAATCATGGCACTATAGTCCGAAGCAATGCGATTTTTCTCTTCTTCACTGATGCTTTCAGACATTGAAAGGACTGGCTTGTAAAATAAATGCTCATCGACTGGGTTGGTGATGAATTCATCCAATTGAGGAATTATTTTTTGAGCAAGTGCGGTTGGTAGCACAATGTTTTTAGACATTCCTTCTTTCATCATCGCAATAGAAGTGTCCAGAAAAATAAGGTAGTCATCTACTCTTTTCAGCCAATTATCATAATCTTCAACGGTTTCAAAAGGCTGAACACTCCCTCCTGCGGCTAATTGAGCAACATAGAGATGCAATGACTGGATTTGAAATAATGGCATCAATTCAAAACTAGGTAAGTTATAAATCGGGGATGCCATGGTGACAATCGAATTATTCAGGCCTTCTAACTTTACCTCACAATCCCATTTCATCACTTTCATGCTCAAAAGGTCCGCATCTGATAGTCTTGTAGTATCCAATTCGCTCAACAAATTCAAAAAGTGAGTGTAATTCTTTCTCAAGTCTTCCTGATAGTCATCAGATATATAATTCGCTATAAAATCATTGTATTCATAATTACCGCCTTTTGTTGCCTCAATTGGATTTATACGATCCTTGAATTTATAATAGTCTTCAAAAATCGTATCAATCGAAATCTCTTCTGATGTTTTCTCTTTGCATCCAAAAGCCATTAGAATAAGAAAGATAAAAATTAGAGGTTGCTTCATTTTTATATTGATTGATTGTGAGTAGCTATACAATTTTAGGTTAAAATATTACTATTAAAAATAATTCTATTATAAGTTCGGGTTATAATTATGCGTGGCTTCCAAGACTACACCAAGTCCAGCGCATTTGTGAATTTCAGAACTGAAAGAGAGTGGAATACACCGACGCTTAGACTAACGATCTGACTTCACCCAGACGGGGGTGATTTACTAATCGCTTTCATTCACAATGGCCTAAAATTAAATCCATTTATTGGCCTACCTTTCCCCTTTTTCCTGCAGGATCTTTGCAAAAATCGGAGCCACTGCGCTACCTCTCCAGCCTCCTGAGTAATTTGCAGCCATGTAGAGATTTAATTCGGGGATGTAAATCACTTGGGTCCCCCAAAACCCGGAATGGGAAAATGCCTCGAATCCATTGATCTTGACTTTAAACATGCCCATTTGGTAATCCATTCTTGCGGGGGTTTCGTAGGTCACCGGCTCCAGCATGATTTCCAGTGTTTCAGCTTTCTCAAAGACTTTTCCCTGAAAAAGGGCCTGAAAGAAATCTACTAGTTCCTGTGAAGTTGACAGGATTCCTCCCCCGCCATAATAATCAATCGTGGGGCTGAAATCATACGTGTCGCGTCCTTGGAAATATTGATGAATACGCAGCTGATCAGTTTTTGGATCCATTCTTTCAAAGTCAGTTCGCTCGAGTCCGAGTGCCTCTATTCCGAGTAATTCCTTGAGACCAGCATCCAAGCTTTTGCCAGTGTACTTTTCGATCAATTCACCCAAGATCACATAGCCAGTATCCGAATAGCTAAACTGCTCTCCCGGAGGGCCAATGGGATCTCCTTTTTCCACCCCCATCCGCAATTGTTCGGTTCGGGTCCATTCGTGATCTGTAGTTCCGAGGACTATTTCAAAGAACTCAGGTGCATTCGTGTGGTCAAAAAAGCCCGCAGAATGCCTTAAAATCTGCCGAATGGTAATTATATCCAAGTCATAATCCTGAGACAGAATCTCCGCATGTTCCTGGGAGATGTGTTTGGAAATTGGGTCATCCAGCTTCAGCATACCCTTTTCCATCAGTCGGAGTATGCCTGCTGCGACATAGGTCTTCGTGACGCTAGCGATGCGGAAAGTTTCTTCGATTTGCAGCGAGTTACCGAGGGACTGATCGTTTATTCCTGCCGCTCCAGACCAGGAAAAACTTCCATCTCCGGATTCAACAGTGAATAAGATTCCCGGATTCGACTCCGTGATTTCTGATTGGAGGACCTGTTGAAAGTTTTGGGCTTGCACTTGATTCCAAGCAGTAGACAAAAGTGCAATTCCGAGAAGGCGGTGTAGCGATTTCATGAAGGTTGGGTCGTAAAGTTCTTTGTATTCGACTTTGGGCCAAATTTGAGTTAAATTAAGCTAAATCGTAAATATGAAGATCTTATTATTTCTCCTGAATTGTCCTAGTTTGATTGGCTAATAGCTTCCACTTGCGATCGCTTAGCGCTTAGGTACGCAGAATATGATAGGTATTTGGTCCCAGAGCAAAAGGAGGGAGCAAACGCTTAGACGAGTGATATGACTTCACTCAGACGAGTAGGCTGATTTGACTTCTGATTCGCTCTATTAAAAGGCTCATGATTCTTTTATTGTACAGGTTGGTATTTGCGCTGTACACGGATAATTCTTCAATAGTGAGCATGCCAAGGATAACTCCGATCAATTTGTTCTTTAACACGATGTTTTTCTGTAAGCTGTTTTCTATAAAGAGAACCTTGTTTTCAGGTGATAAAGAATAATACATGATCTTAGATTCAGTAATGTGATTTTTGAAAAGCCCAAGTAAAAGGTCATTTTGAAGTTTTAGAATAGGGCGCAGGGTGAGAGTCTGAAATTTTTCCTCATCTGTGCTTTTCTCGAACTCTTTTGTTTTAATAATTGGTCTTAAATCTAATCTACTTGTCATGGGTTGCTTTTTTGCTTGAGTAAAACGGTTTATGTGTTGGCTGAAGAACTAAACCATATACCAAACACCTGATGCGCCTTGAATGTTAAAGAAAGTATCCTGTAGGCCTTTGTAGATGAGCCGGTAAACTATGCCAAGCCAAAGGATCTGAAACACCCAGAAGGGGGCGCTCTTTCGTTTAGCAATCAATTTCATCCCGACAGCTGTACGGGATGGTAAGGATAGTAAAGCGTAGTTACAAACTACGCTTAGACGAACGATGTAACTACACCCAGACGGGGTGACAGGTGTACAACAAACTGCACTGAGAGGTTAGCTGTCTTTTTAAATTTCTACATATATATTTAATTAAGCTCTGCAATTACCGAATCGGGATAGGCGATATAATCGCCATACTGTCCTTTTTTCATTTGACCACCTTTATTCTTGCCTAAACTTGTCAAAATCCATTCATCATTTTTCTTTTCAATCCAGTCAAGCTTCTCTAACTTTTGTTGAAGGTCTTTAGATGAAACTCCTAATTCTTTTGATAATGCTGTCGCAGAAAAATATTTTTGAATTTTCTTTAGAGGTTCTGAAACAACTGTTTCTTGATCATTGTCTTTTGTCGGTGCTTTTTCGACTGTGACAATTATGTCGTCACTTATCCGAATTAGTCTCTTAACCTCCTCATAAATTTCATTATATAATGTTGGGTCGGTTTCCTTTACTATATAAATACCCATTTCATTATTATTTACTTGCGAGAACTCATATAAATTCATCGAAGTGATAATTGCTTCATTTTCATTCAAATAACATTTTGCATGAAGGTCTTTGCAAAAGCAGGAGCGAATGTTTGTTTGTGATTTTAACCAATTATTTTCTTCGGGCTGTAATTCGTTTTTACCATAAACAACTCTAATGTCAATTTTAAGCCTGTTTTTATCTTCGAGCGATTGTTTAATTCTTTCATTAATTTTCAAATAGGGACTTATTAGAATTAATCTTTCATTGGCATTATTAATTAATTGTTGCAAATGATATGATACTCCAGTGGTGTCTAAAAATTTTGCCATTTTCTATTGGTTATTTGTCTTAATAGGATTGTTATTTTTTTTGATTGCCTGATTGGTGGTAAATTATAATTTGTCGGATGTTATTGTTTTCCTACCTAGACTGTTTTAGCGTATATATTTCCCTTCATCTGTTTTCCTTATCATACCAAGGGCATTGAAGGTTTCCAGTAATTGTCCGATCTGTTCCTCTCGAAGCTTAGTAACAGGTTTTTTAAATTGTCGGTTGAGATCTAAAGCCGAAGTTGGTTGATGAAACTGCTGAAGAATCCGCTGCAAGGCTTGGGCTTGGTCTGCTAGAACTTTAGGCCATTCGAGCTGGTCGGATACTGCTTTCGTTGCTTTTGAAGTGATGATATTCAGGTTGGTTTGCTGTACGCCTTGTGGATTCTGGTATTCGGGACGTAGCCAACGAATTTGACCATTGGCTTCCTCGCTAGCTCTTTCTTTGTTGAGCGCTACAAGCTTTTCCAAGATTTGCTCTTCCGAAAGATTCCCCTGCCAGCCATAGGCATCTGCCACTGCAGCATCCAACTCTTGATGCAACTGCAACAGAATACTGACCAAACCTTGTTCATGGATGGTCTTATCTTTGGCAGAAAGCGTTTCGCCTTTCCGTAGTTTTTCCAAGACATTGTACATGTCCGTGATAGTCAATGTAGGATGTGCTGCCTGTTGTTCCTTGCGATGATAGTCGAGTTGCTCAGCAATGATTCGAATAGCTTGCTTTTGATCTTCACTAGCAGTTGGAAAAGGAAAGGTGTCAAAACATTTTGTCTTTACATACACTAAATCATTGCCTGCTCCTAAGCGTCCACCTGTGGATGAAGCCCATAAAACGTGAATTTTTGATGATAAAATTCCAAGAAAATATGAGTCTTCTAATCCAAACACACAAACTTTGCCTTCTCCAAGTATAGCAGAATCATAGAATTGAAAAACACGATGTTTGAGAACTTCTCCCGTCGCGATATATCTTTTTAGGTCTTTAGTAGCCTCACGCATTGCTGGTTGATTTTCGCCATATAGCCACCAGTTTTGTTTCCTTTTTTCTCGTGGGTTATTATCTCTTTCAGGTTTGACATTTATTAATAGATGTTGATAAGCATCAGGGTAATTATCTCTAATTTCTTTCTCTTCAAAATCATCACAGTCAATTACTTTTAAATGTCTAGGTGTTTGTGCTAAATCCCGTCCGCTAATAAATGGTTTAATGATTTTGGCGCTTGTTGTTGCTTCTAATAATTCCAACTGTTTTCCTGTTAGAATAAATCCTTTTCCATAAAGCTTAACTCCCCAATAAGCCAACCGCTCATTTGATTTTAGAGCCAAAGCAGATGTAAGATCTATTCCAACGCTCAAATCTGGATGTATTTCACCCATAATATGAATTAGGTCAACTTCCATTGATCCATTATCTAGTTCAAATTCTGTAATCACTTTTGAAACTGATGGATTACTAGCTTTTTTGGATGCAACAGTTAACGCAATTCTTACGGCAGCTCCT
This sequence comes from Algoriphagus marinus, assembly GCF_001936475.1. Taxonomy (GTDB): domain Bacteria; phylum Bacteroidota; class Bacteroidia; order Cytophagales; family Cyclobacteriaceae; genus Algoriphagus; species Algoriphagus marinus. The sequence continues at coordinate 759,614 of NZ_MSPQ01000001.1, forward strand.
TCTCCGCTATCTACCCATGGATGATCTGGAATTGCATATTCTAATTCCAAATGCGGATCATTTTTTAAGGCATTTTGAATTACAATTCTATTGAAAGGTTGAGTAATGCTATTTGTAGTTATAAAGCCAAGCTTTTCAGCTTTATTATTTCTTACGATTTCGCCTGCTTTAAACCACCAATACATCACGAAATCTGCGCTATCAGGAACTTCTCCCTTGTACGCAGTGCGTAAAGCTTCAGTGTATCCATCACCCAATGCTATTCTCATCTTTTTATTCCCAACAAATGGAGGATTACCTACAATGAAATCAGCTTCCGGCCATGTGGCAGGTTTGGGATCAACAAAATCGTAAAGGATGGTTTGGGCTGTTTCATCAGGAACTTCCAAGCCTGTCACAGGATGGGGTTTGGTCGAATGTCCGTCCCAGCGGGTAATCGGTTTTCCTTCGCTATCCAGTCTGGGTTTCTTTTCAGAAAAACTCAGTACTGCGTCTTGCTGACGGATATTTCCATATTGACGGAGGATAGGATCTGCCAGTCTCTTGGCATTTCCGTGGGTTTTGAAGTGCCACTGCAAGTAGCCAATCCAAATTACCACATCAGCGATGGCTGCAGCACGTGGATTTACTTCCAATCCAAGTAGCTGTTCGGGAGTGACCGTATATCCACCTGTCATATCCATTCCCAATTGCCCCGGAAAACGAGCCATGTATTCGGTGACTTCCCCTTCCAGTCGCTTCAGATGCTCCAAGGTGACATAAAGGAAATTACCACTTCCGCAGGCGGGATCTAGCACTTTGACCGAGCAAAGTCTTCGATGAAAGGTATTGATTTCTTTCAGCGCTGCAGCTTCATCACCTTGGGCTTCCAGGATCGCCGAGGCAGTTCGCGCCGCTTCCCATTCCTCCCGAAGAGGCTCTATGATGGTGGGCAAAACCAATCGCTCCACGTAAGCACGAGGCGTGTAGTGCGCTCCAAGTTTATGTCGTTCGCGAGGTTGAAGCGCACGTTCGAGTAAGGTGCCGAAAATGGCAGGTTCCACCTCAGCCCAATTGGATTCAGCCGCCAAGATCAGTAAATCGAGTTGAGCTTCAGTGAGAGGTAGTGCTTCTTGATCCTTGAATAGAAAACCATTGAATCGGGGAATCGTGGTACGAAGGGCAGGTTCAAAACCGCCTTTGTCCATACTCAACCACAAGGATTGCAAGGCTTGGGGTAGTAGTAACAGGTTACTTTTATAATCCTGTAGAAGCTTGGTAAAGGATTGCTCGGGAAGTAATTGGACATCCTCTGCGAACATGGTAAACAGGCATCGCATCAGGAATCCAGCGACTTTCTCTGGAGAATGTCCTGATTGTTCCAATAGGGAAGCCAGCTTTGCAAGCCTTCCTGCAAGCTCACGAGTAACTTTCGAAGCTCTCTTGCTCGGATCTAATTCTAGCGGCTCATTGAAAAGCAGGCGAAGCCGATGTTGGATTTCTGGTTTAGCGAGATCATCCAGCCCGATTCGATAATTAACAGGGTCTGGAAAAGGAATGTAGGTTTTACCTTGTCTCGCAAAATCAGAATAGAGATCAATGCAATACCCGACATCAACCACGACCAAGAAGGGAGGCCAACCTTCTGAGGAAGGTAAAGATCGAGCATATCGAAGCGCTTGCTCCTTAGCTTTTTTCATTTCCCGATCCCAGGTTCGCGTGTCGCGAGTAGCAGTACCGGATTTTGTTTTCATTTTAGCAGCTCCTAAAATTTCTGCTTCCGTCGTAACGGCTTTGTCTGCACCCTGCTTGGCTTCCAACACAAAGCAATGTTGCTTATAGAGATCGATGAAGTTGGTTGAAGTCTTTCCCTCACCATCATTGAAATCAACCGGACGCTCAAAGGTGTATGCCGCTTCGTGAACCTTGTCTGAAGCGGGTCTAGGTTTTTCCACCCCTAGCAATTCACAAAGCTCAGAGAGAAACAACTGGTAATTGGCTCGCTCAGAAGCACCAGAGGCTTTCCAGCGGGAAATAAATTGCGCAGTGGCCAGCTGATTTTCGGGTGAATTGGGAATCAAGTCGTTGGAGTTTTTTAAAAATTAGTACTGGAAAAATAGGGGATTTTTAGGAAATGAGAAGGGGTTGTTCTTAAAAATATGGATTTTAGTTGGGAGAGAAATTTCCATAACAACTATTTGATCAATTGCAAAATGACCTTGATAAGGGGAAGGAATTATAAAACCATCCCAGTATTCAGAGTGTTTTGGCTAAGTTTAGCCTGATATTTCACAGCCAACGGAGGGAATTGCAAATTCTATTTGATAGTAAAGCGTAGTTACAAACTACGCTTAGACTAACGATCTGACTACACCCAGACGGGGGCAAGCAAACTACGCTTAGATAACGATCTGACTACACCCAGACAGGGGCATTTGTCATTCACTAAAGTCCATATACTCAATTCCCCAAAAACCTGATTTTGTTTCTACAGATATTTGGTCGCCAACATCAAGATTCTCGAAAGAATTCTTATTTACTCTGATTGAGACCCTATCTAAATTAGGCTTCCATGATTTAACATCTAAATAAAACGAATTCCTAGATCTGCCTTTTCTAACCTTCACGCTTTTCTTTTTATATATAATGTCAACATTTCGGAACACGGGTAGAGAATCATCGAAAACAACATTTGTATATCCGATTGAAAATATTATAAAACCAGGTAGAAAGAATAACGAGGCGACAAAAATTTTAATGAAATCCAAGTATTGACCACTATTGTTAATAAATTTGAACAGGTAAATAAAAATAATTGCACCAACTAGAATTGAAACTAATAGCCCAATAATTCCAAACTTTATAAAGATATCGTCAACCTCCTCGATGTTTAAAACGAAAAAGTATAATACTGAAAAAATCAGAAAGAGTGGTAAAATAAGTAGGTACACAAAAAACATATAAATATCAAATACTTTTTCTTTGTTTTTCATAAGTATATGTTTTAATGATTTTGAAAAAAAAATTTGCAGACTAAAAATTTAAAAAAATATAGAAATCAATTTAATTTTAACATCAATTAATGATTGGTATAAATATTAAAGCGTAGTTACAAACTACGCTTAGACGAACGATTTGACTACACCCAGACGGGACAGAGTTTTTAATATTCTTCGTATTCATATTCCATTGGAAAAAATTTCTTCGGAGAATACCCATCACAATAGTCTTTTGGGATATTTTTAAGGAACTCATACTTATTTACATATCTTCGCTCTATCCATTTGTTACCAAATCGTGAAATAATATTAAAGAAAATTATATAAAGTTCAGGATTTGACAATTGTGCCCTGTAAATCTTTATTAGCTCTTTTTTTTCTCCATCGCTCATTAAATCCGAGTTGTCAATAAGTTTTATTGCATTATACATATTTCTAAAATACGTACTCAAATTAGTCTGATTGGTTCTTCCAATATTGATATTGGGCTTGTTTTCAATTTCCTTAATTATTTCTTTTATTATAATCTGTGATTTGTCATACCTATTGAGTTTTTCAGAGATAAAATCATTCCAACTTCCTTGTAAACCATAAAAGAAAATTATGTATGCAATGTCTATAATATCCGTATCCTTAAGTCCAAGCTTTTTCTTTTTGTCAATTTCATTGATTAGGCTTAACAGTCTTTTCAATTGTATTTTGTAAACAACAAAAGCTCTTCTGCCTACTTCAAAATTATCTTTTTTTGTGTCAAGGTTTGGCACACTAATCTGCGACACATTTTGGTTGTGGTAATCTATCATTTTAAAGAAATTGTCTTTAAGTGAGGTTTTTCTGTTTTCAACATTCTGGCTAACTATTGTATAAACAATTAAAACCACACTTAAAATTGCAAATATTGTTCCTACAAATCCTCCAAAAAAACTTCCAAAATCAGATGCTAATTTTCTATCTATCAACATAGAAGTATTGAAATATACTTTATTGAAAACAATAAATAAGGTCAATATTACACCCACTATTGTAAGAAGATAACCTGTTAATTTTAGAAATTTTAAAAGCTTTATCAATGTATGCTGAAATTATAATATTTGGTTTAAATAGTCATGATCTACGGATTGTTTTTTTTATTGTTTTTCAACCGATTTTAGTCGATAATTTGTTTTTTCTTTTTCAGTTACTTTCATAGCTTCAATTATTTCCTCACAGATAAATTTGTAGCGAACTGTTTCAAGTGTTATCCCGTCCAATAAGTGCCCTTCAGAATCTCCTGTATAATCTTTTCCATCTTCTTCATTTGTAATCCTCCAACTACCTCTTTCAACGTCAGCTTGTTTTACCAAACCAATGAATTCTTTTATTTCTTCTAAAAGTTCATCTTTTAAGTCTAATATCTCCTTGACTCTAGTAGCGTATTGTTGATTTATAGTTCTAGTATGAATAATTTGTGAACTGGGTGAAAGCCATTTGTACTTAAAAGTTATATTACGATTAATGATTTTTTCTATTAATTTTCGATAATTACTTATCGCATGACCTTTTATTTGCCTTAATGATTCTATCAACTCCTCTTCATTTTCGGTATATGTTATTATATCATCAATTCGTCTTAAACCCTCTTCAATTATACTAGTTCCAAATAGGTCTTTATTTGAACGAGAGACTAAGTGGAGATTAAAAGATCCTGGAGAAGCTGCAAAAGCTTCCAATTTGTAGTTTGTGGGAATAATAAAACTCTTTTTCTCTTTTATATTCGAGTTAAGAATAGACTTTTTATAGGCGTTTTCAACTAATGCTTGATATAGTTTTGAAAAGTCTCCAAGGTCATCAATCGGTATACTTTGATTATTATTTTGGTCAGAAAGTGATAAATGAACAATCACATTGTTATGCTCGACAACCTCATGTCTAATAAGCTCATCTTGTTGTTCTTCTGAAAAGTAGCAATCAATTTCAGGAAGATATTCTTCACTTAATCCATCATTTGAGTAAAAAGAAATCTCAAACTCTTGGTTACTTGCGTCTTTAGATAGCCACCATTCAGGTAATTCAGGATTTATAAATATATCTCTTAGGTCAACTTTACCATTCAAATATTGATAAAGTCTCTTTTTTGATATAGCGACGCAGTGATATTGGTATTGCTCAACTTCAAGTTCAGTTAGAAGGCATAAATAGTCTAGGCCTGAATTATCCTGTGCTAAGAATAATTCGGGAAAGTCGTGGAATACTAAAATGCGATCAATATGTAATTTGCGTTTCATTGATCAGTTATTATTGCCAAGGCTGGGTCAAATTTATCACTTCGCCACCATGAATAATGATTTGCCTTAAATGTATTTTTTATAAGACCATCTTCTATGTTCAATTCTATTTTTCCTAGTACCTTATTCTTTTGTATGGGATATTTTTTTTGTTGTAAACACTTATTTTCATCGTCCCATAATGAAACTGCCCTTAAAATACATTCTGATATACCTGCAAAAGTCCTATTAGTATTCTCTTTTCTCTGAGAGTAAAAGTCCGAACTTGTGGCGGGGTTTCCTATACACAATCTAAAGAACTCTTTGCCATCAGGAACTAAAGCGTCATTTGGTGGACAGTTATCAGGAAGTTCTTCGTACCAATTCATATGTTAATGTCTGTTTTTCAAAATTATTCCCACTTTTTTATTGTTACGGCAAAACCGTCTTTACTTTTCTGTTTCGGAACGATAGATACGGTTTTACCCTTCTTTTCTGATTCCCAATATACCAACTAAACCCTTCACTCATAATACCCTGTATTGGACTAGCCCTCGATAGTTGGACAATCTTGTTAACCATTTTCTATGTCAGTGAATTTAAAACTGTCTACAGGCACTTTTTTTATATTCCCCTCTTCTGTTTCAATGATTGCAACGGTCTTGTTTTTCCAACCACCATTTCCACCGGTTAAAAATGGATCATCTGCGAAAGTGTGGAAATAACCATGGAACCTGTCATAACTCTTCAGGTCAATTTGATACTGAAAAACAGTTACAGGACGCAAATGACTTCTAGAAGTCATTCTAGTATCTAAAATTAATGATTCTACAATTTGACTATCTGGCCAACTCCATTTTGGAAACTTATCTTTTAATGCATTATAGACCTTGTTTGGGATTACTGTTCCTGAATAACCATCATGTCCTCTACCACTTTGATTTATTGAAAATATCTCATTATTCTTTTTATAAACATGTAGATGATATTCTCCTGTAGGATTATGAGGTTGGTGTTTTGTGTATGAATAAGGACCACCTAATGAGTTTTGTCCTTTAATTTTTGCCTCGAGAATAAGGTTGTTTTGAGCTTCAGCTAGCTCATGTATAAAAATTAAAACTCCATCTAATTCAATAAAATCTGTTGTCATCTGTTTGGGTTAATTGCTATTAACTAATTTGTTTCTACAGTTTTTCACACCTTCTAATTTAAGATACTCTAGATAAAGTTTTCCGTATTTCATTCCAATCCACAATATCTCAACTAAACCCTTCTCTCACAATACCCAGTACAGGGTATATTTTCTAGAAAATCCCTTTCCTTTCAACTTGAAATTCCCTTAACCACTTCTCCATCCACATCTGTGAGTCGGTACCTTCTGCCAAGATGCTTGAAAGTGCTTCGGTCCTGGTCGATGCCGAAGAGGTGAGGTAGGATTGCTTGTAGGTCATGTACAGATACCGGGTCTTTGACCACATTGTAGCTAAAGTCATCGGTCTCTCAGGTTTTACTTTTCTTTTCCAATCCCCAATATCCAAACTAAATCCTTCACTAACAATACCCAGTACAGGGTATATTTTCTAAAAATCCCTAAAATCTACTGTGGAAAACTGCTTTTGCATTAAGTTGAAACCTCCTTCCACATCCCACAGGCGGTTTGAAAGTACTGCGGTTCGGAGCTATGCCGAATGGATGGGCTAGGGTTGCTAATAGTCTTCTAGACTTAGCGGCTTATTAAAAAATAGGCTAGCCGAAATCAGCTGTCTCGACTGAAGTAAAGCTGGCATTCTTAATTGAATACCAGTATAAAAATCCTCTTAAGTATCAGGTGCTCAAAATAACTTCCCCCGGAGATTCTACATCGCCCTTATCTTCTGCGGTGATAAAAATTGAGCTTGGTTTGGAAGGGGTCACCGTAAATAAGGATCCTATATAGGCCTTGGAAAAGAAGCCGGTAAAGATCCGTAACTGACCGATGTTTTTGGTCTCCTGGTCTTGGGTGGTCATCCAGACTACATAGATTTCCTTAGGTGGATTCAGTTGATCTGCAGGGACTAAGTGGCTTACTTCTATTTCTATGGTATGATTTTTATTTTTATCGCGATGCAATCGGATGGAGCCTTTGGCTTCAGGAATCATACTTGAACCCGAAAAAGTCATTTTCTTCGGACGATTGAAAAATGAATAGGCTGCAAGGGCCACTAACCCTAAGCCTATCAATTTTGGAGCGAGCTGTATTTTTTTCATGGTTTTGATGTTTTGAATCAATGATATCTCGAAAAATTTTATGTCTATATCCACTATTCTGCCAACAAACTAAAGCACCCCAATGGAATTGGGTAAAACCTTAATTTTCGGTTCATCCCCACACCCGACACCCGACATCCCACCCCTGACACCCGACATCGGTCATCTGACACCCTACATCCGACATCCCACATCGGTCATCCGACATCCCCCATCTCAATAGTTTTTCTCGCGCTCCTGAATGCTTTCAAGGGAATTTCTGAGTAGTTCCAATGCGCCGGATAGCGCCAATTCCACTGTATCATCCTGATAGGAAACGGCAATTGGTTGCTTGCCTTCCACCCGGGCTTCCAGCAAGCAGCGTTTATCTTTTAAGCTACTTTTACTCCCGTTTTCGTCCGACAAGTGAACTTCTATTCTCGTAATATGAGATTCAAATCCTTCTAAGTCGCTGTGAATTATAGCGGAAAAGTGCTTTTCAGCTTTAGCGTCCACACGGAGGTTATGGTCTGTATTTAATTGAATTATCATGTTTTCCTTTCTTAAGTTTTGGTTTTTGGCCTATCCCTTATCTTCTTCCAGATCTTCGTGATTGTCTCCGCCCAGACTGTAGTAATTGTTTTCCTCGTCCTCACTGCCCACACTTTCTTGTTGATCATCCAACTCTGATCCCGGCACATCCAAATCATCCCCAGACATATCGTCCTCGAAATCTTTCTCATTCAAGGGGCGTCTTTTTTCGTTTGGACTTTTGTTTTTAGAAAGATCCTCAGGGTTCAAATTCATTTCTTTCTTGCCTTGACTGTAGATGTCCTCAGAAGGTGGGTAGAGTGGATATCCAGGTAATGTTGATTTTTCAATATTTTTCCTGGGCACTTTTTCCCCATGGGTTTTGGCGTACTCATAGACAAGCTCCTCCAGCGAATGATAGTAATCTTCGAGGCCTTTGGTAGTGACCTCATCTTTTCCTGGATCATTAAATGGTATTTCAGAAATGTATTTAGTTAGCTCGGGGTATTTCCGGTAAATTAGATTAGTGATATTCCGAATATCCTGATCCCAGTCTTCTTTTGTTCTCATGGCTCTTAATTTTTTAAGGAAAAATATTTTTTATCAGTTAAGATCAATTTCACCATTGCTTTATTTCATTTTTCTAAAATCAGAAAGTGATGATGATTCATTGATATTTTCTTTTTTCAGTAGAAAAAGAAGGCTATTTAAACCAATGATGTAAAGTGTATTCCGAATCCCTCAAAGGTTATGATTCTATCATATGGGTATTAAGGAAGGATTCTTATGGATAAAATAGTTACTTCTTTGTTTAATATGTCTTGTTTGCAAAAACATATAAGTAATTAAAAACTAATTCATTTTTCAAAGTGCAAATCCCTGGGGTTTTCAAGATGATGCGTTCTGTCGCTTCTTTTTGGTACCAGGAATTTACAGTTCCTCAAATAGTGACTTCGTTCCGGCCACTATTACCTCGGACTCATTGTCTTTTATCGACAAACTCCTTGCAATGGCATCTCTGATAGGTTTTTGCTCAATCAGAAGCTGAGATTCTGATTTGATTTTAAGGCTATTGCTTATCCCTTGAATGCCTTTAGGGTAATTTACGATATTTTTTGCAGCAACTCATTGATATTCCCAGGGAAGTTTGCGATCTAAATTAGCCCAGCCCTTAGTTACTTTCACGGTTACCTTATCCTCCACCAGTTCAAGCGCATATTCATGAAGAACGTCTCTTATTTATTCTAATACCCCTCTTTGATGGAGTCTACCAACTCCACTTTGCGCAATTCTAATTTGCGGTAAGGAATTTTTATTTTATCCAGCACTGATGCTACGGTCATTTTGCAACAGAGGAATACTATTGTATGTAGAGCTTCATATGCTGGATGACCTTGTTTTTCATTACGCCAAAGATGATCGTTGGGGCAGTAGGCCTTAGGATTTTAATTCCGGTTCGAGTAGATCTTCTTATCACAGACAGGCATAGATCATTGAACTTACTCGACCTGAATTGATTAAATCAATAGAAACTCGGGAAGAAAAGAAGTATCAATAATTGAACTTCAAGACACCTTTTGAAAAATTATGTTATTTGAAAATTTATAAGTACCTTAAATACAATTATTTAAGATTTTTTTCTAACAGGTTTAAACTTCAACTTTATGAAACTATCATTTTTAACGCTAGCTATCTTTTGTTTTTTGGGTTTCACTTTGTCAGCCCAGCAAAATGTAAGGATAAAGAATCAATGGAATAACAAATACCTTAACACTGAGAATAGATCGCTTCAGGTGAGTGATATTATGGAAGGCTGGGTAAGTGCTCAGTGGCAATTTGTAAATGCGGGTAATAATCAATACCGAATTAAGAATGCCTGGGACGGGACCTATCTCAACATAGAATCCGGAAGTTTGAGGTCCAGTCAGATTGAAAATGGATGGCTAAGCGCTTTGTGGACACTTAATAAAATAGAGGGAAGTAATTCTTATCGAATAGGAAATGTCTGGAAACCAACGCTCTACCTTAATACCGAGAACGGGCTAAACTGCACCACCATAGCTGAAGGCTGGGTAAGTGCAATGTGGGAGATTTCTAATGTCTCCGGAGGTACAACTGAAGCAAGAAGTCCGCAGCCTAGCGCAAGTACTCAGGGGAGTACAAATTCAATCTTCAATCAACAGAAAGTATTGGATGCCCATAATTCGTTGAGAAAGGAAGTGGGTGTTCCTCCTTTGGTTTGGTCTTCAGAATTGGAGGCGAAAGCAAAGAGTTGGGCTAATAAACTTGCTTTGAAAAATCAGGGGGATGATTGGGTCTTGGAGCATTCTGGTTCCGGAGAAAATCTTGCCGGAGGATTTGTAAATGGGGATAGTCCAGACTTGCGGGTATTAACAGGTTGGGGCGGTGAAAAAGCAGATTTTAATATGCGGACTAGGAAATGTATCCCAAATAAAGTGTGTGGTCATTATACTCAGATCGTCTGGAGGAATACCACAAAAGTTGGTTGTGCTATAGCGATCAATCCAAATGGGAAATACATTTTGGTATGTAATTATGATCCAGCGGGGAACTACAATGGTGAACCGGCATTTTAGAAATGGGTATCTTCTGGAAGTGAAAGATCACCTTCTCACTGGCTTTATTTCATAGCGGTAGGTAATGACACTACCGTTTTTTATTCTTTGACCTCCTCAATTATAATCTCCTTTAGGTCGAAAACGCCCTTTTCACAAAAAAGTGCCAGCATAAAAGAATCTTCACCTTCTTCAGCTTCAAAAAATTCACTGAAGGTGATCCATTGGTTGTGGATCTCTTGGGTTTTTGAGGTAGGAGGATTTCCATTCTCTCCGGCCAGAGTATAGTTTCGTACGGAGGTTTTAGGTCCTTTCCAAAATGAATACATAAACACGGGATTGGCACTTTCATTCTTCAACGTGACCGAAAGCTTATATTGCTTATTGGGTTCAATGTTCACTTCACCCCGTAGGTAAAATTCATCTGCTACCCGAATTCTAAGTGATTTGTCACTTTGATCATTTTCCGAGATTCTTTCAAATTCATAATTGTTGCTAGGATCTATTTTTAAGGGTATGCCGAGATCATTTTGACTAATTATACCTTCTATTTCATCGGATTTGACCATTTTCTCACAACTAAAAAGTATTAAAATTGTGAATAAGAGACTGAAGCTTCTAATTAGTTTCATTTTTCTTTCTTCTTTTTTAGGGTTACTATTTTATAACGGCCAAATATCAAAAATTAGTACCATGGCTGAATGCCATGCTGCTGTATTGGGATTCTAAGTTCGAGAATTTCTTTAAAAACAGGGTTTAAGTGGAGTAAAGGAAATTTCTTTTTTTTAAAACCAATTGTAAATCGACAATCATAGCAAGTATTTTGATCCCGCTGATTATCCTGGAAATGCCTCGAAAAATGAACCGACTATGGCAAAAGGGATTTCAGCCTAAGGATCTGCAAACATTTCAGTATTTGGCTATAATTCACTAGATTATCTATTAATCAATTCGATTAGGTAAAGCCAACTATTCTGGTCTAGTTTTTTTATTATTCTTTTTTTCACTTAAACCCAAAAAGTATGAACGATTCCCAAACACTTGATGAAAATTCTGTTACCTACAATTATCCTGATTTAGGAACAGTAAAAGTTGATTTTCAGGACGGACTTCTTACCTATGAATGGACTGAGGGCCATTTTGCAGGGTTAAAAAGAGAAGGATATCCTTACCAAAGCAAGCTAATTGGGGATAAAATCTATATGTTCACCTGGCTGGAAAAACCCCATTATTCCTTCGTTACTGTTGTTTTAAACCTGACGCAAAATACCATGCAATCTTCTGCCATTTTAAACCCACAAACGGAGGAAGAGATGTCACTCTTTCATAGTGGGAATATCAAAAGCCATACACTAAAACAGTAAGGTTTAAAAATCTAACTGCAGAAGGTATTTATCTCAAACTTAGGTTTACCCAGGTATTGCTACCAATGACCCGATAGTTGGCGGCTAGTTTAAGTGCGTCTTTTTTGGCTAAAATGGACTTTTCGATCATATCCTGTACCATCGCAAAATCGTGTTTAGGTAAATCAAGGATAATGTCTGATCCACTAATACTTGGGTTTGCAGACAATCTTTCTGCGTCTCGAAATCGGATGATCACTCGTTTTGGAGCTTCTCCTGACTGGTTTGTCCCAGTAAGTACGATGGATAAAAGCGTCTCAGGATAGGGTCTTCCATCCGGAGCAGAATTGGGAGCTGCATCAAAATCCGAGATGTAATCTGTTAATTCGATTTTTCCGTTCATGGGTTCTAATTTTAAAAGTTTGAAATAAAAATTAAGTTTTTTCGCTTTGTTGATTTTCAATTTCCCTACTAAATCCTCCTCCTCACAATGCCCAATACAGGGTGTATTTTGTAAAAACCACCTAATTGTCAACCCTTAAGCCAAATGATGCGCATGGGCGTAATTGACCAGACTTACCAGACTGGAACAACCGGTTTTTCGCAGGATATTTTTGCGATGGGTATCCACAGTCTTTTCACTGATAAAGAGAACTTCAGCGATCTGCTTGGTCGAAAAATCACGGACAATCAACTTGATAATCTCTGTTTCCCGAGGGGAAAGCTCGCTTTTCTCCTCCGGGGAATTCAGCTGCCGGACAAGGATCTCCGAGATTTCATCACTAAAATATTTTTTGCCGGCACTGACCTTTTCCAGTGCGCGAAGCAGGGAGGAATGAGCGTCATTCTTTAGTACAAAACTGTCGATATTCGCTTGGAGTAATTCTCTGACTACTGCCGGCTCATCATGCATGCTGAGAACAATCACTTTGATGTCGGGATTGATGGCATGGGCCACTCGGATAATGTCCAAGCCTGAAAAATCGGGAAGCTCATAATCCGTCACCAGGATATCAAATTCCTGAGACTTCAGGAGCGCAATGGCTTCTTTGCCGCTGCTTGCAGTTGCGGCGACCTCATAATCTTCCAGACCAGACAGCAAACTGGCAGTACCTTCCAGTAAAATTCGATGATCATCTACTAAAAGTATTTGAGACTTATTCACAGTCAGATTAGTTACCATACTTTTAAATAAACGCAACATTTTTTTTATTACAAATTAAGTGGCGTTTAATCGCTATTTCAATACCTATGACTAGGTATTCACCGCTACCTGAGTTGGGGTAAAGGCTAGCTTTGGATCAATACTGAGCATCAAGGTGCTATTTCTTCTTCCAGGTTGGGTGTCGATGTCGAGCGTGCCTTTGATCAGATTGAGTCGGGTGTTGATATTTCTCCAGCCATTTCCGCTGCTGTTTTCGAAGGTCTTCAAGTCAAATCCGGCCCCATTGTCCTCTACTGTGATGACGATTTCATTTTCATGCGAGACAAACTGAATCAGCAGCTCGGTTGCGCCCGAGTACTTCAGCACATTTGAAACCCACTCCTGCAGGATGCGGTAAAGGGAAATTTCAAAGACTTCATTCATCCTGGTATCCATCCCAAAGGACTGAATGCTCGCTTTGACCTGATTTGATTTGGATATTCGACCACAGAGTTCTTCCAAAGCTGGGATCAAGCCTTCCTTAGTGAGTACCTGAGGCATCAGGTTGAAGGCGATATTGCGAATCTCCCGTTGTATATCATTTAGTAAAACAGTGGAGTTATCGACAATTTCATGGCGTACCAATGGATCATTGCTTGTTTTTTTCAAGCCCTGAATATTCATGGTCAGGGCTGAGACCAGCTGCCCCATGCTATCATGGAGGTCGGATGCAAAGCGCTTGCGTTCTTTTTCCTCACTGGAAATGACCGCCTGAATCTGTGCTTCCCGAAGTCTGGTTTTTTGCTCACTCAGCACTTTTTGCTGGTTGATACGGGATTGCTTTCGCCAGAGGTAGAAGATCAGGATCAACAGCAATAAGACGAGAAGCAGCCCAACTATTAAAAGGGTATTCCGATCATTAGTGGCTTTTTGAAGGCTGTTTTCCTGATCTAATAGTAAGATCTGTTGATCTTTTTTCTCGGTTTCGTATTTGGTTTCAAGTTCGGCGATCTTGGAATTGGTATCAATATTCAGCAAACTGTCTTCGTAGATTTTATGAAATTTGTGGGCTTGCAAGGCGGGCCCAAATTGATTGTTGGCTTCATAGACTTCTGCCAAAAGTCCATAGCTATCCCGCAGGCGATTGAGGTTTTCAATTTTTTTGGAAAGGGCTAGACTTTGCTCGGCAAGGGTGACGGCAGCAGAAATATTATTTCTCCGCAATTCATTTTCTCCCATAGACCAGAGTAGAATGGACTGATCGTAATCATTTTCGTATTTCCCTTCGGAATAAACTGCTAAGGCCTTTTTGAAATAATCGCCGGCCGAATTGTATTCTTTCTTTTTAGAAAAAGCATGTCCCAGGTCAGTATAAACGAGGGCCTGACTTTTGGAGTCATTGGCTTTGATTGCATAGGGAAGCGCTTCCTGATAATAATAAATTGCGGAATCCTGTGCGTCCAGTCTTCCATAGACATTACCGATATTCAACAGGGTCTTTTGAATATTTTGTCTGAAATCATCATCAGGCAGGGACTTTTTGAATTCGAGCGCCTCGAAATAATAGGTCTTTGCTTTATCGAACTTTTCATTCAGGAAATGCACATTTCCAATATTGGTTAAGACACTTCCTTTCAGACCCTGATCATCTAATTTAGATACGATGCGAAGAGCCTCTAACTGATATTCAAGGGAGGCATCATAATCTCCTTTGTTTTGGAGTATAAGTCCCAAGTTCACTGATGTTACTGCCACACCACGTTCATTATCGAGAGAGGTGTACAATTCGCGGGTTTTATCCAAGTAATACGCCGCAGAATCATAATCGGATTTAGCCCAGAAAACCACCCCTACATTATTGGAGGCATATGCCTGTAGAGCTTTGTATCCATTTTTCTCAGAAATCTGAATGGATTCGTGCCCATATTCCAGGGCTTTAGGTGGGTCTGAATATTTCAAATGCCAGCAGAGATCACCCAACACAGAAGCTTTGGTCGAGTCATCGGGTTGATTTTTTAAAATGTTTTGAAGACTGTCAATCAGTTCAGTTTGTCCAAAGGAGGCAAAACTATAGAGACAAAAAAACAAAATGCAGAGAACTCTCAATGCGATAGATTTTAGCTTATATACCTACCATTAGGTATGCCAAAATACCTAATCGACCTTATTGAAACAAGGGTTATTAATTATGTCATTTGTATAAAATAGAACATAAAAATTCGAAACCATGAAAAATACTTTATTAATCTTTGCTTTTTTCGTTTGTACTTTGGCTAATGGGCAACTTGTAACCGAAAAAAATATCAGCGATAACAGCTACGGTGAAAAAAAATTAAAGGATGCTCCTAAGAAAATTTATCTCAATCAATTCTTTGTGAATTACCAATTGGTTGCCGCTAGTTCAGAAGCAAGTGCCGGAGGTAAAACTAGCGCAGAGATGGCTGTTGGTATGACTGGAGTGGAAATTGATGTCATGCAGGAAATCACCAATAATGCTTATGCTATGGTGGTGAAAAAACTTCAGGATGCAGGAATTGAAATCGTCAGTTCAGATGAGGCCGGACAAACAGAATTTTACAGTGACTGGACCAAAATGACTGGGGGTACACCATCCAAAGCACAATTGATTGGTTATGTTTCTACAGTGCCTGCCGGTTTTGATTACTATGTTAAAAAGATAGATAACAAGGGAAAAACCAAAGGCACCTTCTTGGATACCACGCCGAAGCTTTCGAAAGAAATGGGTGATATCCCTGTTTTTGAAGCAAATATCAGTTTCCAATTTGTAACGATTGAAGGGAACAGTTCGCTTGTAACAGATGCCACCAAAATGAAAGGGGTAGTCAATTACCAATTGCCGGAGTCTGCGATCGCAAAATCTGCAGAGGGGATTTTTGGGTCGAAAATAGAAGTTTCCCCTGTAGTAGCGAGGATCGTTTGGAAAGGCGGAATGAATGGAGCAGGGGCAAATTCCATTTTATCCTATAGTCCAAAAGGTGGCGTTGAAATTCCGGGAGTAATGGAGGAAAAGAAGTTTAAGGAATATGTCACTCCGGATAGAAGTTACAACGCTACCTATGCGGGAGTATCCTATACCAATAATAAGGAACTGGAAGTATCACATCAAGTAAAAGCTGACCCAGCTGCTTTCAAAGCAAAAACGCAACAGGCACTTAATGAGTATTTGAGTTTGGTGGTGGATAATTTTATTGCCAGCCTGAATTAATTCAAAGGCTTTTCAAGCGCTAAGATTCTTGGTCTGAATCAACTCAGATCAGGAGCTTAGCGCTTCTTTTTTTATAATTTCAGCAAGTTCCAAAGCGCATCCCCAAGCGACAGTGAATCCAGCTCCTCCATGACCATAATTATGAAAGACTGTGGGGTAATCAGGGTCAAACTCGAAGCGAACGGCGCTTCGCTTTGGACGAAGTCCGACCAACACTTCTAAAATTTCCGGTTCTTGGTGAATGCCTGATTTTTTCAATCGATCCAAGATGAGTTCAGTGTCCTTCGGATCTTCCGACTCATTCCAGTCTTGATCATAGTCCGTGCCACCAATCACCGCATCTTCACTTCGATTGATTAAATAAAGTAGGGCTCCTTTTTTAGTGGGATCGGCAAATGATTGCTCTTTCAATTTGCTGCATCGTAATATCTGCCCTCGTATTGGATACAATTCTTCATCCTGACAGATAGCTTTGGCACCAAGACCCGTGCAGTTTACCACCCAGTGATCCAGTGCTGCCATTTCTGCTAAAGAAAAAATCTCCTCATGAAGAAAAGTACCGCCATTGCTTAGAAAGGCTTCAAACAAATGAGGTAAATAAAGACCCGGCTCAACCAAAGGAACTTCAGAAATTAACCCTTGATCCATTCCGTTTGGAAGTTTCTCTTTTGGGACTTCATGAACTGATCCAGGAGGCAGTTGCTGTACCCATTCGTTATTTGATTCGGATGTATAGGCATTGATAAAAGGAATAAAGGTGACTCCGTTTTTTGGGTTGATTTC
Source organism: Algoriphagus marinus (assembly GCF_001936475.1). GTDB lineage: Bacteria > Bacteroidota > Bacteroidia > Cytophagales > Cyclobacteriaceae > Algoriphagus > Algoriphagus marinus. Next base: position 776,664 of record NZ_MSPQ01000001.1, read on the forward strand.
TTCCTGATATCTATAAAAGGCCCGGGAGGCCCAGACATTAGACTTTTCTTTAGGTGCTATTTCAAAAGGAAACCAGATCGCTCCCACTTTGCTGGAAAGGGTAGTGGCAAATTTTTCTTTAGCTAGAATCCTCACTTGAAACCCCGCTTCCTGAAGACTTCTTGCCGTGGTCAAGCCAATAATTCCAGAACCAACTACGGTGACTGATTTCATATTTAAACCTTTATGGATATCTGCTTTTCTGCCAGTGAAGATCTTAAAGCAGCAAATAATAAGCTAAACTCTAGGTTTTAGGCGACTTCTGTCATCTGTCATCCATCCAGTAAAACTAAGAAAATAAGCCTAATGGCATCTTTGCGGATAATCATATAAATCTTTTTCTTAAGCCACATTCACATGGAATGCGTAGCCCACTAGAGCCGTCAATCCCATGGCGACTGTACCCCAAAAGGTAATCCGAAGGATCGCTTTTCCAATAGGTGAACCGCCGGTTTTTGCCGCCAAAGCTCCTAAAATAATCAGGAAAAATAGGGCAAATCCATAAAGCGAATATTCCATTCCTTCCAAGGGAAGAAAGAGGGTGACCAAAAATGGAAGTAATCCGCCTACGCTGAAGGCAGCTCCTGAGGCGATAGCGGCTTGAATAGGCTTAGCTTGACTTACTTCATTGAGTCCTAATTCATCCCGGATATGCGCCCCCAAGGCGTCATTTGCGGTGAGTTCTTTTGCCACAGTCAGCGCAGTTTCTTTTTTAAGGCCACGTTTCTCGTAGATTTCTGCCAATCGTTGTAATTCGAGTTCTGGCATTTCTTTTAATTCAACTTTTTCCCGTTGAATGTCGGCCTTCTCCACATCAGTTTGAGAGCTGACTGAGACGTATTCTCCGGCGGCCATGGATAAGGCTCCAGCCACTAATCCAGCCAAGGTTGCTAGGACAATCGGATCTCTCAAATCGCTGGCAGCGGCAACCCCAATGGCGAGACTTGCGGTGGATAGAATTCCATCATTCGCTCCAAGTACTGCGGCTCTCAGCCAATTGCTTCGATGGATGTAGTGATTGGCTAAATAGGGATCTATTTGTGGTGCATTGTCTTTCATCTCTCGAGGGTTTTTAATAAGATCTAATATCACCAAAAAAATCTCAAATGGTATCTCAAAAAAATGGACTGATTATTTTGTTCTTACTTTCTCAATTTAATCAACAGCAGAAATAATTCCTGAAGTCCTGAAAAATTCTGCTTGGGATTAAGCAATCACTCTACACTTAGTAAGAAAAATCCAATGCAATTACCTTACTGTGATATGGTAGCAACTCTGCTTTCGTTCTTTGATAAAGAAGATTTTATTCGCTTTTTGAAATTCATCCAGAATCAGTTCAAGCTTTTTTTGAGCAGCTCGGTTGGAGCCTTTCTTTCCATTAAATCTAATGTAGGAGATATCGAATGAGACGCCATAAGAGTGGGAGCTGACCCCGGAAGTGGCATTTCTATTTCTCTTTCTAAGACTGTTCTGCTGTTCGGGAGTACGAGTTACCGAGGTAAGGGTAAAGTAACTTTTTGAACTCGTCAGATTTTGAAATGCTTGTCCAAGTTCCTCCAAGACAATTTTAGCCTGTGGTGTGATGTAAGGATAGCTGTGAGTCAATTTCATCACTTCATAGCCAGTTCCCTGATTAATTAAGACTAGCCTTTTGCTTTCGGTGAGTTGATTAAAATGATCTTCATTTTCAATCAAACCGAAGCCATTATTTTCTCCTGCATAGAGGTGATTGTCGTATTCCTTGGTAATTACCGGCGCTGTTCTAGGTGGAGCAACGGAAATTTCGGGTAGTTCCAAGGGGATGGGCAGGGCTTCATCCCGCTCGATGGCAGAAGCTTTAGGCTGGGTGATTAGAGCGGTATAGGTTTCTTTTAATTGTTTTTTCAACTCAGGCATATACACTTGTGTCGCGAGCGCACCTGCCGAAATAAGGATGAAAATTAGGGCAAGTTGTATAACACGAGAGTTTTGTAGTTGCATTGTCTACGGAGAGTCGATTTTTTTGGGAGAATTAATTGGGTCCGGAGCAAAGATTAAACCATTCTTACGGTAATCAATAAAGTAATTTTCCTTAATTCAGGCTAAAAACGTCAGGAGTTTGATGATAGTATAGTCTCAAGGGTGAAGTTTTTTAAGATGTCTTTTCACAATAATCCTTGGGTAATTACTTCTTGAAATGTGGAATTCCCGAGCATTATATTCCCCAATTTAGGGTAGTAATCTTGAGTTTTTATAAATTACTATCTCCCTATATTTTTCTAAAAACCCATCTAATATGATTTTAAGTGATAGATATTCAATTAGTTAAGATTTTGTCGCTAACTCGAAATAGCAGGTTTTTCAAAAAAGGCATTCGGTTTGGATTTCTAAGGTCAAAACAAACATCTATGAAAACCCAACTCGTTAAATACTCGCAAAATATTTTCATGTTTATTCTAGCAATGTCTGTAAGCCTGACTTCTTATGCTCAAGATGGCGGACTCGATATTGACATAAATATCGGTAAACCTGAATGGTATGAGCAGACATGGGTATGGGTTGTAGGAGCAGCAGTATTTGTTCTTGTCCTAGTGACCATACTTAGGAAAAAAAAATAAGCTAAGCCAAAAGAAAAAGCCATGTTCAACACTGATTGAACATGGCTTTTTTTATTACTCGATTTCCACCGTCACCGTATTGTCATCCGGGAGTCGATCGATCAGCTTATTCAGCGGATCAATGCCCGCTTTGGCCGGTTCACCTTTGACTCTAATAGTTAAGGTGTTTTCACCGGGCTTAATCTTGTATTTCTGTAGGTAGAGCGTATTTACGCGATCTTTTCCCTGCTCATCTTTGTCATCTGCGGCAAAGACCCCAATATCAATGTAGTCTCCATCGTATGTTGCATTGGTTTCCATCCCCGAACCATCTGCATACATTTTCTGAGAGCTGAATTTGATCGTTACATCATATTCTCCATCGGAGATTTTTGTGGCATTTACCTCTTGAGCTTTATTATCATAAAGCGTGATCTTATTCCAGGTATCATCCAGGTAATACATCAAGCTATCTGGCGTCTTCGCTGCCAGGTGCCGATATAAATCTGAACTTCCAGGGAATGGTGGTGCCTGACGTAATCCGAATTCCTTGTTGAAATTATAGAGTGCCGAATCCATTGCATCTGCACCGATCAGGTCGCGCAACCCGTATAGAATCAAACTTCCTTTATTATACCACTGGTAAGGACGGTTGCAGTTGATGAAGACATTTTCCTTTTTGCCTTCATTCGATCGACCACTGAGATAATCATCCAGTTCGTCCTTCAGGAATCGCTTCATATTCTCCTTGCCGTATTTTCGCTCCGAAAGAATCAAGGCCGAGAATTCTGCCAAAGCCTCCGAAGTCAAATTCGCTCCTCGGGTATAGTTTGGAGTGATCTGATGCCCCCACCACTGGTGCGCCAGCTCATGGGCAGTCACGTAATACACATAATCGAAGCTATTCGGATCTGAGAAATCAGCGACCCAACCGAAGCTTTCTGCAAAGGGCACCGTATTCGGGAATGACTGCGCAAAACCGGCATAGCGTGGGAATTCCAAGATTCGCATCTGCCGGAACTGGAAGTCTCCATAGGTTTCCGAGAAGTAGGTCAAGCCGTCTTTGTAGGAACTGACAAAGCGGTCCAAATTGTACTCATGGCCTTTCTGATAATAGATTTCGATGTCGATTTCCTTTCCGGACGGCAAGGTTGTCTTGTCTCGTAGTACTTCATACTCGGCAGAAAGTACCGAGAAAAATGCCTGAATTGGAGTGTCCTGAATGTAATGAAAGTAGCGTCGATCACCTTCGATCCATTCTTTCTGTAAGTAACCTGGGGCGATGGCAATCTGACTCGGAATGGTACTTACTGTCGCCTCAAACTGAATCAAATCTGCTTCATCAGCGAATAAGAGTGTGTTTCTACCATATGGATCATCATGTGGAGGAAGATCTTCAGGCTTTTCAGGAAGTTCGTATTCCCGACGCTTCTCGTCACTGCTCAGTTCCCCGTCTGCAGAATAGCCAATCTCCGGCATTCCACCAGCGATAAAGCTTCCATTGTAAACCAGCTCCCGACCAAAACCAGAATTAGGAAACCCATCATTGATGACTTTGCTTTTGACCACAAGATTCAGTGTGTCGCCTGGCATCATCGTCTGAGGTAAGGCCGTAATTTTATACCATTCACGTTCTGGCTTTTTGCCAAAAATCTGGAATTTGGCAGCTTCATAGACTAGCGGGAAGCGGTAAGGCAAAGGTTCTCCTTGGTAAAGAATCTCAAAATCCGTCAAGCTCGTGCTGTTGAAATGTACCGAGTCGATCGGTTCATTGGTTTTGTTCACCATCTGCACTTCCGCTTCGAAATAGGCATCTCGCTCCATGGGATAAAGATCCGCTTTGAGATTCACCTTGGTAACTTTTGGCTGAGGCATAAACTCATATTGCTTCAGCTGCTTTTCATAGGCCACTTGTCTTAATTCACCTTCATCCCCTGTTCGATAGCCATTTTCATAAACCACCGAATTGAAAATATAGGCTCCTGCTGCAATACCAATAATCAGGAATCCATAGGCTGCGATAGAGGTCTTTTGGGTCATTCTGCTCTTGGCAGTTTTCCATGTGTTTTTAAAAGAATTCTCGGTACCTCGGCTATAGAAAATACTGAAGAAGAGAATCAGAAATAGCCCAATTGCAGTCCAGTAAAGGTTAAACCAAAATAAAGGTTCGCCAAAATGCCCCAAGCCATTCATATCACTCCAGCGGTAGCCTGGCTTGTAGGAGAAGAAGAACATATTGAAATTATATCCCGCAAAATCACGGAATACAATCATCACCAGCCAAATCCCGATGGCAGCAGCGTGGCCCGCAAATTTGTTATTCACCACTAAGTGGACTGCAAAGACCAGCATCACCATTTGCAGGTAATCAGGAAGGGAAATCAAATAGCTATCGACTAGGTAAACCCCGATATCATAATTGAAATAGCCTTTCAGTGTCTGAACTACCAAGCCAACAATAATTGGAATAGTTGCCAGCATCAAACAGATAAATGCCATTCCGGCAAACTTCGAGGCGATTACGGTTCCATCTTTGACTGGAAAAGTATCGTTGATGACGGAGTATCCGGATGACTTATCTCGGTGTAAACTTTCACCGGTAAAAAACACAATGATGATAAACACGAAGAGGTTATAATCAAAGGTTTTGTACTCCATCAAAAAGGATGTGGAGGGAAAATTAGGTACCGAATACAGGGTGTTTCCAATCCAAAAATCCAAAATCAAAAACACTAATCCTCCTAGCAAGATCGACTTGAAGTAAATGTCTTTGAAGATATTCTGAAACTCGATTTTGGAAAGCGTTTTGAAACTGTTCCATTGGTAATTTCCGGCAAAGCTTGCTTTTGCGATTACTTTTTGAAGCATTGGAGTGCTTGCTTCTTCTTTCTCAGCTTTGGATTTTTTCTGTTGTGTTTGGAAGAAATAAGTAAAGCTAAAGCGCCAGTATGCAGCAATAAAAAAGACAAATCCTACTCCAACCCAAAGGAGTCGATTGATCAGTAGGTTTCCTTCAATCGGTAAAATGAAGCTATTCTGCTCATAAGGAGTCAGGTAGCGGGTCTGGAAGTTGAAGGTATTGATCCCAAAAGGATCCATAATCTCCACCAAATCCTTGTTTTCAATATCCTGAGCAAGAAAATTTGCCAAGAGATAAATGATAAATACCACGATTCCCCCTGAATAGATGGATTTGATATTTCTGGTAAACACGATCAATGCAAAGAATAAAGTACTCGCCAGCCACAAGTTTGGAAGGGAAAGCGTGAGCCAAGGATGCAGGTAATTCATCAAGAGATTTGGACCATAGCGTAGTGCGTCTGTCCCAAAAAGTGGCCCGAGAAGCGTGCCCAGATAAAATCCCACTATGCTACCAAAGGAGATAAACATGAGGGTGACAAAAGAACCCCAAAACCTCCCCATAAAATAGGCAAACTTGGAAATAGGGTAGCTAAAGAGGAAAGTTCCTGTCTTATGCTCGAGATCTCGGTAGATCGGTACTCCCATCACCGCCGAAGCGATCAAAATCCCGAAAATAGAAATCAATAATTGAAGGTTGGCAATCACAATAGGAGCATTATGAAAGACCTTCTCCGAGGCCGGAGTATTACCAAATCCCACCAAAAGCAATGGAACGATCAGTAGCATCCCAAAATAGATATAGGTCGCCGGGCGACTGAATCTATATTTCAGTTCAAATATGAAAATATCTAAAAACATAACGGGCTTATATGGTGATCGGATCTACTTTCTTAGAAATATGGCTGAAGTACACATCTTCCAAATCAGCCGGAACCGGAATGAATCCATCACCTGGATTTTCTTCACTCTCGATACGCAAGCTGAGCTTGCCTTCCAAAAGTTTGGTGGAGATCACTGAATACTTTTCCCGGTAGATTCCGAGATCTGACTTTTCGATGGACTTCTTGTAAATCTTTCCATTGACCGAGGCTATTCCTTCTGCAGGCTTTCCTTGCATCAATACTTCGCCCTGGCAGATGATCGCCATATTGGAACAAAGGGTGTTCACATCTTCCACGATATGAGTAGATAGAATCACCACTGTATTTTCACCGATTTCAGAGAGTAAATTGTAGAATCGATTTCGCTCCGAAGGGTCGAGTCCAGCGGTAGGCTCATCTACAATGATCAATGATGGATTTCCTACAAGCGCTTGGGCAATCCCAAATCGCTGGCGCATTCCTCCGGAGTAGGTGCCTAGACCTTTCTTCCGATGGGAGTATAGGTTTACCTTTTGTAATAGGTTTTCCACAAGGGCTTTTCGCTCACTTTTGCTCCCAATTCCTTTCATCTGTGCGATGTGATCGAGCATCACTTCAGCATTAATACGCGGATAAAGTCCAAAATCCTGAGGCAAATATCCCAGGCGTTCGCGGACGGCTTGCTTATTCTCGATGACATTGATGTCATCCAAAAAAATGGTTCCGGAGTCCGGATCCTGAAGGGTTGCGATAGTTCGCATCAAAGTAGATTTTCCTGCTCCATTTGGTCCGAGCAGTCCGAACATCCCCTGAGGGATGGTTAAAGAAATGTTATTCAAAGCCTTTACGCCATTGGCATAAGTCTTCGAAAGATTCTTGATGATTAGTTCCATTTGCAGTGGTTTTTAAAGATGATGGTGGTTTGGATTTTTTTAAAAAACTAGAATCCTACTGACTCTTAGCAATTTGAATATAAGAAAATTGATTTTAATTCCTTTTATGGGTATGATAAATGCAGTTTTCAATTGTTAGATGCAGGTTTTTATAAGGAAGTTGCTCCAGCCTGTTTTTTTACTTGCGGGTTCGGTAAACTCCTGCAACTTCAATCCTATCTTTGAATTCAATTAGAATCCTCCCTTTTATGAAAAGCTTAACTCCTTTAGCACTACTTCTCTTCATTTTTGCTGTTTCCTCTTGTACCAAAATGGAATTTCTGAAAGAGTCTGGGCAGCTGGAATCCTTTGCGGAAATGGTTCAAGCTGGGGTAAAACCCATCGCCCTTAGTGAGCCGATGACTTCGGCAGAGCTAAACCTGTTTATGCCAGAGGCAAAGCGATTGGCAGAAAAATATGAAATTGAAATTTTCAGAGAATCCGCACTGATCGGAACAAGTCTTTTCGATTCTTCGGTAGTGGAGGGAAAGGAAGTGCTGATTTTATATCAAGGGAAAAGTCTCGAAGCCTACCAAATGCTAAAGACTGAGGCCGCTGATTTAGCCGCGAAAGGCGAGTATTCAGGCGCCAAAAAAGAAGCAATCTCCAGAGCTTTTGGCAGATTGCTCGGATATCCAGCTTGGCGAATCAATGATTTGCTTGCGCAAAATTCGGAGTTCCGAGACTTGGAAGATTTTGGGATTAAAGGGCAAGAATTGATCTGGTTTTATAATGATCTTCCAGTGGCAAAGCTGTTTTATGGAAAGACATTAGGTTTGAAAATGATCACCGCAGATGAGCATTCTGCGACCTTTCAAATCGCCGGAGATTCAAAATTGGTTTTGAAAAGTTTAGAAGGAAGTGACTACTCTGGCAAGGAAGCCAAATCTGTAGCATTAGCACTTTTGACCAACAATCTTGAGGCTTGGTATTCCCATCTTAAAAGTGAAAAAGTGGAAATCAAATACACACTGAAAGTTAAGCCGGATGGCGCACATGATGGATTTGTGGCGGTAGACCCTGAGGGCTATTTATTGGAATTTGAAATGTTCCGAATGCATCCCGAAAACGAGCGATTTATCCCTGAATTGAAAAGTTTGCAAGCTCAGGCAACGAGCTTGGGTTCGGAGTTTAATTTTTATGCCAGCATCACTTGGTTGTATTACAAAGATATGCTTCCAATGGAGAATTTTGTAACCGAAAATCTGGGCCTAAAGCTATCGGCAGATCAAGGCTGGGCCAAGATTTATAAGGCATCGGAAAACAGCTATTTGGGTTTGGTGGATGAAAAGCGTGGGATGAATTCCTTTTCTGAGGAGAAACTGGTGGAGGTAAAATTCGATTTGGAAGATGCGAAAGATTGGGAAGAATATTTGAAAAAAACCTCGAAAGACACGGCGCGGATGGTTGGAACGTTTAGGGATCAGGGAGGGTATGTATTCAGTTTTTTTTAACCGTAAAGGAAATTTTTTAAAACCACATAGCCACATAGGTCACATAGCTTAGCTAATTAACTCTAAAATTCAATCCCTTTAAAATGGGTCTAGAGCGTCATAATATTTATTTACAAAGGTTTTTTGGCCTTGATGGAAAACATTGCCAACATTGAAATTTATCAAAAGCCCTTTTGGGACCTTAAGAAGGTTTATATAGTTGATTACTTGAGCTTGGTGAATTGGTAATAATTCCGAAACCGATTTAAGCTCCACAACAATCAGCTCCTCTACAAGAAAATCACATCTAAATTCAGTGTCTATTCTTTGCCCTTTGTATTCAAGAGGGACTTGAAATTCTTGTCTGAAAATAATTTCTTGATTTGTAAACTCTATTGCCAAGCATTTTTGGTAAACGCTCTCAAATAAGCCTGGACCTAAATGCCTATGTACTTCAATTGCAGCTCCCATAATCTTATAGGATAGATTATCTAGTGCTTTTTTAGATAGGATCATTGTTTTCTTTAAAAGTTAGTAAGAAAATTACTTTCATGCCACTTCTAAATAATCTAAAAACTATGTTTTCTATGTGACTATGTGGTCCAATTTAAAATGTGACGAGTTGGTTCAATTTAAAAATTTGACTAGTTGGTTTAATTAGTATTTTAGAGCTTAAACCACCAAGCTGTAACCCATTATGAAAAAAGCACTCTTAGTAATTCTCTTTATTTTTACCGGTTTTTTGGCGCAGGCCACTGAGTTGGTGCAAATGATCAACACCTACCAAGCGGATTATAGTGCCTTGCGACGCCTGTACTCGAATGCCCTTTCTGCGGAATATTTTGAGCGGATGCAAAGCTTCAACCAAGATTATTTGAAGTCCTTGCAAGCCTATAATTACGATTCGTTTTCCGAAGATGGAAAAATCGACTATGTGCTATTCAGGAATTACTTGGAAAAGGAACTCGCGGAGTTGGATCTTGATCAAAGAGCTTTCGGAGAGATTTCTTCCGTATTGGCTTTTGCAGCTCCTTTGGAAGAATTTGTAAAGGGCAGACGAAGAGCAGTAAGACCAAAGGCGCAGGACTTGGCAGCGAGTTGGAATCAGGTGGCTTTGCAAATCGATCAACAACTGAAAGCGCTACCTTCCCAGTCAAAATATAATAGTTGGCAAAAAGCTGACTTGGCAGCCCAAGCAGTAGAATCCTTGAATAAAGTGACTGCTGAGGCCTATAGCTATTACTACGATTATGATCCTGAATTTACTTGGTGGATGCCTGCCTCCTGGAAAAAGCTGGATGCTTCCATGAAAGCTTATGCTAAAGGGTTGCGTGAGCATTATACCAATTCCGTAAAAGACGATGGAAGTGGAATTATTGGAAAACCGATCGGGAGAGAAGCTTTGGAGAATGCATTGGCCTTTGAGATGATTGCTTATTCTCCGGAGGAGTTGATCAAGGAAGCCGAAAAGCAGTTTGCCTGGTGTGAGAAGGAAATGCTGAAAGCTTCGAATGAATTGGGTTTTGGAAATGACTGGAAAGCTGCTTTGGAAATGGTCAAAGAAACCTATTTGCCGGAAGGGGAATGGCCGGCTGAGGTGATTCGATTGGCAGAGGAAGCGACAGATTACATGGAGTCCAACGATCTGGTGACGGTTCCTGCTTTGGCAAAAGAGACTTGGCGAACAATTATGATTTCAGCGGAGCGACAGCGGGTCAGTCCTTTCTTTTTGGGTGGGGAAGTGATTCAGATTGCTTATCCGACCACGGAGATGAGTTTTGAAGATAAAATGATGTCCATGCGTGGAAATAATCCGCATTTCTCGAGAGCGACAGTACAGCATGAACTGATTCCCGGGCATCACCTGCAGCAGTTCATGAATCAGCGCTACATGACGCATCGTAGGATTTTCCGTACGCCATTCTGGACCGAAGGCTGGGCGCTTTATTGGGAGTTTGTCCTTTGGGACCGAGATTTCCCACGAGATGCCAAGGATAAAGTGGGGATGCTTTTTTGGAGAATGCACCGATGTGCTCGGATCATCTTTTCGCTGAATTATCATTTAGGAAATATGACGCCACAAGAATGCATCGATTTGCTTGTGGACAAGGTAGGGCATGAGCGCGCGAATGCGGAAGCTGAAGTTCGACGATCTTTTGAGGGAAGTTATGGTCCGCTTTACCAGATTGCTTATATGATTGGAGCATTGGAAATCTACGCGCTTCGCGATGAGATGGTCAATTCGGGTAAAATGGGGGAGAAGGAATTCCATGATTTGATCCTGATGCAAAATACGATGTCGATCGAAATCCTTCGGGCGAAAGTGACTGGGAATCCGTTAAAAAAAGATCATCAAGCCAGGTGGAAATTTTTGGATTGAGGTTTTTTTGGTGGACCCATTCGGAGATGGTGGCAGGTTTTGATTTCTCGCGGCGACGCGGCGGGGCAACGTTTTGGTAAACTTATTTCTGATGCATTCATTGGGGAGTTTGATGAGAATTAAAATTACCCTTGGAATAAGAATTCTAATCTAATCCGCTGTGCCGCTGCGTCGTAGCGTGACTAAAAATAAAAATCCGAATTGCTCATCATAGAAAAAACACTAAATTCCTAATTCAAAAAATCATTGGTTATGAACTATTTGGAAACCTTCGGCTATCTTCTTTTTGTAGGCATTCAGCTTGCTTTTATTCTTGCCGTTTTCTGGTTGGTTTTTTACTACACTTGGAAAACCTGGAAGGAATTCAGAAAGAGTTAGAATCAAAAAAAGGAAGCTCAGAAAACTTTTGAGCGCTAAGATTTGTACATTATAGTATCAAATAAAGATTGAAAAATGACCCTAGAAACTCTTAAGTTAGAACTCATTGAGCGAGTGATGAAAGTTGAGAAAGCTTCTACCTTGGAAAGAATTGAGAACATCCTTGTTCAGGAGGAAATGCAAAGTCGACTGAATGAATCTTTGGAAGCTATAGAAAAGGGAGAAGTTTCAACGCTCGACGAGTTTGCTAGATCAAATCAAGAATGGCTGAAAAAGAGGTCTTCGAAGTTATAGTCACAAATCCGGCTATGTATAGATTTCAAGATGAGATCTTGGGATATATTGAAAAGAACTTTAGTATTTCGAGAGCCATTGAGATAGAGGCTGGATTGCTAAAAACCGTTAGATCCATTTCCATCAATCCTTTCAGGGGTACAAAAGACAGTTCTATCAAAAGTATGGACCGGGTTTATCGATTTATCCTTTTTAAGGAGACGAGATATTTCGAATTGAAGATCCTGTTTTACATAGACGAGCAAGCTCAAAAAGTATTTGTGACAGATTTTTTTCCAACCAGAATGAATCCATCAAATATGAAAATCCAATAAAAAAAGGAAGCCCAATTGAGCTTCCTTTTTTCGATTTAAACCATAATAATTCTTTCGAAATGATTACTTCTTATCCTTTTTTAACGTGATGATGATGACTCCATTTTTGCCTTTTTCACCATAAAGATCCGTAGCAGCTTTGTCTTTTAATACGTTAATGCTCTCAATGTCATGTGGATTAATTTTCTCCAAGGCTCCTTGTGGAATAGTAAGATTTGTATTATTTGATTTTACGATATAGAGTGGAGAAGTGTCTGGGTTACTATTTTCTGCTTCGATAGTGACTTTAGGCGCGAAACCGTAAGCCGGCTGACCTACTCGGAAATTGGAGGATTTTAGTTGGTTAGAATTAGGTGTTCCAGATAAAAGTGTAGTTCCTTGTAACCTAGTTATTCCATTGTATTCCAGCATTTTTTGCTGCGGACTTGTCAATTCATTTTTGATTGCCACAAGCGTATTTAGTTGCTTTTTCTTCAGCTGCCCCTCTAATCGGAGTACTTCATCCATTTGCTTATTGACTAAAGAAGGATCGATTTTCGATTCTTCCAGCATGGATTTCAATCGGGCGGTAGCTGCATCAAGATCCCATTTCAGGGCGCTGAATTCTCCAGCATTATCGGCATGGATTTTCTTGATTTTAGCAGCTTGCGCATCAGTAAGTTCAAGCTTTTCGCGATTCTCCATGATTCGGTCTGCAGAATACAGATTTTTCTGAAAGATATCTTGTGCAAAAGTCAGACTGGAGCTGAGCAGGAATAGTATGAGCAGTAAATGTTTCATAATAAGTTGGTTTAGAATTCGGTTAATAATGATGAGGTACCAGATTCCCAGGTATCCAAATAGGTGGATTCTTGAATTTTAAATTGCTGTTCCTGATTTGGGCCTTCCTCAAGGGTAATGATGATTACTTCGGCTGGAGCTTCGGCTTCAGGCTCTTTTTCAAAGAAGAGAAATCCTGCCAGGAATAGACTTGCTGCTATTCCTACTGGAATGATCCAATTAATAGAGCGGGTTTTAGGTTTGGGGAATGCCGGAATTTCCAGATTTTGGTCTTTGGTCCGCATGTCCTCAAAGAAGCTTTTGATCAAATCGTCATTTTCCATGGTTCGCTTCTGTTTGTGATTTTAAAATCAATTCTTTTAATTTTTTCTTACCCCGTGCGTAGTGCGTTCGGGCCGTGCCGAGTTGAATCTGTAATACTTCAGCACTTTGCTCAATAGTCATCTGATGATAGAAAACCATCAGGATGACCTGCTGCTGCATGCTTGGAAGCAACTTGATGATCGCATCGTAATCGGTGTAATCGACTTCCTCCGGTAGATCGACCAACTCATAGTCCTCGTCCAGTGGAAGTGTTCTTCCTGTTTTTCGAAGCTCGTCCACCGCGGTAAATCGAATGACAGAGAAAAGCCATGTTTTGGCTTTTGAGGAATCAGAAAGTTTTGCCTTTCCCTCCAGGATCTTCAAATAAGTCAACTGAAGGATATCTTTTGCCAAGTCCGAATCAAAACCGCAACACTGCCTTGCCCAGATATAGGCTTCCCGATGATGGGATTGGAGGAGTTGTTGGAGCGTGTTTCGATTCATTTACATCGATAAGTCGGAGAAAAAGTAAAATATAGGACAAGTCCAGAAAAAAATTAGAAGTCTGAAGTCAGAAGTCTGAAAACTTACTTCGGTCTGAGAGCTCTGCAAACTGCAAACTGCTTACTGCCCACTGCCCACTGCCTTACTCCTTTTGTTTTAATTTTTTAATCTGGAAAAGATAGGCTAATGTGAATTCCAGATTGGTTGAGGAAATCTCGAAAACTCGGTCCAGATTTTCTGGATTTGTGAAATCGTAGGCAAATCGCACTTCACCCGCTAAGGTGCTTTTTCCAAAAAGCTTAGAAATCCCAGCTCCGGCAGTGATTCCATACATCAACTTTCTAGGTTGATCGTCCTCACCGCCATAAGTGGGAAGGATTATGGAACTTGAATTTTCAAACTCCCGACGAAGATCCTTAGCATTCAATAAATAGCCAAAATGTGGACCAACTTTGATTTGAAAGCGCCCGGACTTCCCGATAAAAAAACTGGAAAGCAAAGGCATTTTCAAATAATTGAATTCTGTTTCATTGATCAAAATAGGATCATCCGCCCCATTCTCTTCTGCAAATCCAATACTCAGGTACTGAAGATTGGCCTCAATTCCTGCGTTTTTTGCACTAAAGTATTCAAAGACAAATGCGAAAGTCTGACGTCCGATTCCAGGTACCGAACTTGCTCTTGATCCCGGAGTAGCACGATAGCTATAGGAAGAAGTTGAATATCCTCCTCTGATTCCTACGCTAGTCTGGGCAAAGCTAGCTTGCATTGAAATCAATAAAAGAAGGAAAATACCAATCAATCGCATGTCCAAAAGTAATAATTTATCTGAGGGCTTGAGTTTATTTAGTATTGATCGTAATGCCTCCAGATACCGGTAAACCGTCAAGTCCCAAGCCGCGAACATGGATGGTCATTGGTTCTCCTGTTTCATTGGTATAGAATGAAATTGTAACATTCCCAGAGTCATCAGTCACTAGGTAGGGATTCCAATACAAGGTCTGGCGGAAATCCTTTAATCCTTGATCTTTTTCTTGGGAATAGTCTATCTGAAAAAAAGAAGATGTAGGTTGGAAACCTTCAATTTCAAATTCTCTAAAACCTGTCGATTTTGCTCCCTCTATCTGAGGTGCGTTTGGATCAAAGTTTTTCAAATAAACTGCAATGACTCCGTTCCGACCATCGTCTCCTAGCATCGATACCGTCCTCGATACGATTTCTACTCGATCTACATCAAATGGGTTAATGCTCTTCAAATTGTCAGCTGCAGTTGTACTTCCTGTGCTGACCATCATGCTGCCATTGAGCATGACGATTGGTTCCATACTCCCAGATACGGATGTGGATCCAGATCGAATCCGGATTTGCTGTCTTCCACTGGAGCCTTCTACAGTGACTCTCATCCCCGGCACATTTCCTGCGAGGCTATTTACCAAGTCTGTTGTGTTGCCAGTTGCGAGTAATTTATCTCCTGTGACTACATAGCTTGGGGTTCCATAAATTGCCTTTGGTGTTTTTGGAGTTCCTTTTTCTTCGACTGTCACGGAATCTAATTCCTGGTATTCTGACTCTTTTTCCAACGATCGAATGGGATCTGCGACGGTTTTTAATTCTGGAAAATATGCGTCTGCAGGTAAAGCAACAGGAGCTTTAAGTGGTTCTACCAATTCTACATCTGAAACTGGTTTTCCTTTGCGGTCAGTTGCCTGGATCGCTAAATCCATCTTGCCATAGAATTCCATTTCCTGCATGGCAAATTCCCCATCCCGGTTGGTCTCCATCTCCAACATTCCTTCAAAATCATTGACAAAGATCACCACTTGTCCAGAAGTAGGTTTGCCTTTTTCATCATAAATGACGCCCTTCTGATTTAAGCTTTTTTCCACTTCATAGGAAAAGCGATCCAGTCCCATGGTTTCCGGGATTTTTTCCAAGGCTAATTCTTTTTGAATGGATTTCGATTCTCTGATCGGGATGATTTGGTTTTGATCGAGAACTGAAACTGAGAGTGTTGCCTGAACGGGAAGATTTCTTTCATTTCTCGTTTGGATCGTCAGGGTGACTTTTTCCTTTGGTCCGTATTGAGGCTTATCTGAAAGGATTTTCACACGATCCATACTAGGGAAAGATGCTTTTTCACCTTCCACAACTCTTTGGTATGGAGTCAAAACTCGAAGACCCGTGGTAAAATAATGGTTCGGCCCGTAGTTTCTGTTCCAGTTGGTGTAGGCTCTGAGGTAGTATTTTTCCTGACTTAGGGTGTCTGGTAATCTAAAATCGCCAACGACAATTCCATTCATGATTTTAAACTTTTTTTCCAAGATAAAATCCCGATCTCCATTGATTATTTCTACTTGAAGAACCTTACTCAATTCATCTCTCAGATATGGATTTCCATAGTTGAAATAGGCTTTGAAATATAACTGGTCGCCAGCGTAATAGTATGGCTTGTCGGTATGGACATAGATTTTTTCCTGAAAATTAGCAGCTGTTCGCTCCAGGTTTTGGAGCTGGATTGCCTTTTCAGCATCGTAATCCAAAGGCAATAGCGTGGAAATTCGCTTTCGGTCCATATCTCCTGAAAAGACCAAATCCTGTGGATTGAGTACCATTCCATTTTCCCGAACTCTTACCATAGATTTGTTCACTTCTAACCATGAAACGGGGTATGGCGCGTCCACATAGGTATTGACTTGTGAATAGCCTTTTTGATAGTGAATCTCAATCCGGCCTTTCATATTGATGAGGTATTCTCCGGGTTTATCAGCTGGAGTGATTAGATTTTCGGCTTTGTATGGCACCACTGATTTGCCGAGCTCATTGGCAAAAACATCAGTCCGCATATTCATACTTGGAGATCCTCCCGGTTTGTCTCCATAGAGGTAGAATCCTTCCTTTTCCTGATCCCCTTTGATCATGGCGCGAAACATATTCATCGGAGATTTTTGATAGACCAAAGCTCTGTTTTGCTCCCATCCGGCACGTTGGGTTTCAGAGTCGGGGACCATTTCTTCAAATCTTGCTGCACCTACAATTCGGTAATTTGTAGGGGAGTTGTAAAATTCCTTCAGATCAAAATTGATTTTATAGCCCAAGTATTTATTGACAATTTCAATCGGGGCATAGGCTGACGCCAAAAAAGAGTTTTTATCCTCGCCTTCGGCAAAGTCAATCACCCAAGGGTTTTCGATGCTAGATAGTGCCGCCACTTCATCATTTCCAAGAAATAAGTTTTGAAATTTCCGAAGATCCCTTTCCCAGGATTTATCCCTCGAAGCTTTGATTTCCACATCCGAAAGCTCTTGGGCAAAGGGTTTCATACTGAGGTTGATCGTGGTGGTTCCTCCTGGATTCAGGGTTACATTCTTGGTCATCGCTTCGTAGCCAAGAAAAGAGAACCCTACTTCCACAGGCCCCGGCTCTAAGCCTGAGATGGTGTATTTTCCATCCAAATCAGTGACGGTAGCAATAGTGGTATTATTGATAAAGACATTGCAATAGGGGAGAGTCTCGCCAGTTTCAGCGTCTTTGACTACTCCGGAGATCGTAGCAGTCTGAGCGTAGGAAAAAGCCACACATGCAAAAAACAGAAAGGTATGTAGTACTAATTTTTTCATCATGAATAGTTGGCTTGGGTTTTCAAATTCTAAGAAAGCCTAAATATAAGTCCTCCTTAGTTTTTTTGTTCATTGATTAGGAAGGAACCGTAGACGATTTCACCGGTCTCACTGATTCCTTTTATTTCTATCCACATAGGACCTCCAGATTCGGAAGATTTAAACTGGACTTTTTTGGCTAATTCCAACTCGGAAGTAATCACCTCAGGGTTCCAATAAAGGGTAGGGATTAGTCCTCTGAGGAGTGGGTTTTCCAGTTGTTCTTTTTGGATATCGAGGAAGCTTCTGGGAGTGGGATAGCCAGTGAGTGTGAAGGTGGAGAAGCTATTTCTTTTGGCTTCGTTGGCAGCTTCCAGATCTTTTCCTGTTTTCATAAAAATGGAAATGACTCCATTCCTTCCCGCATCACCAAGGGAAGGAACTAACCGCTTGATGACTTCTACACGATCTATTGCAAAGACGTTGATTCCTTCGATGATTTGGAGCACTGATCTACCCATAGGTCCGCCTCCTCCCAAAGTCGTTCCTGAGGGAAAGTTGATCGGAACGCCATCGATAAACACCAAGGGCTCACCACCTCGAAGCCTCACTGAAGGAGGATTTCCTGAGACGATCATTCCTGGTACTTGCCCAGAGAGTAAATAAAGGAACTGGGCGGTATTTCCATTCAATTGAAATTTAGCAGGATCTACCACATTGTCTGGGGTGCCATAGATCATCGCACCTCTAGGATCTGCTTTCACCTCTTCCAAAGTAAATTCCTCCATTAAGATCTCACCTTCCTGCATGTTTGCTTGGGTTTCTTCCACCGTCAAAGGCCGGGTGCTCGTCTTGATCAATTCTGGAAATTCAAAAGCTGGAAGTTGATTGTTAGTAGGATATCGCTGAATCTCCATTGAAATATCCCGGAGAGGCATTCCCTCTCTGGATTCGGCCTTGACGGCAATCTCAAATTCGGATTCAAAATCCAAGTTTGGAATGACAAAGCTGCCATTCTTATCCAACTTGTACTTTTCCATATTTTGAAGTGCATTGACTAGTGCCGTTACATTTCCGTCCATCGAGGTGTAAGCACCACTTTTTACTGAACCTGTCACACTATAAGCTGTTTCTAAAGGAAGCTTAAAATCAGCGAGGCTTTTGGAGGAATCGACCGTTTGGATTTTAGTAATCTCACTTAGGTCCTGTGAAGAAGAGACAGGAAGGCCTTGACTAAGATCTAAAATGCTGATCGTTAGATCCGATGCGATTGGTTTTCCTTTTTGATCTTGAACCATGATATTCAAGTTCACAAGCTCATCGGGACCATAAAATTGTTTTTCGGTAAAAATGGAAACCCCTACTGACTTTTGCTTTGGTAGATCTGATTGGGGTATTAGGCTAGGATCATGGATCTGAATGGGAATTAATGCGCTATTTTGATCCCCATAGTTAAGACTCCAAGCTGTATATGCTCTAAGGAGGTAGTTTTCTTGATCTAGCCCAACAGGGAGTACAATAGATCCAAATGCTTTTCCACTTTTGATTGGGAATACTTGATGAAATTCCAAATATCCAGTGGTATCTAATACTTCCAGGTGGAGGACTTTGCTGAGGCTGGGACTTAGTAGCGGTTCGGCATAGATCATATTTGCTTTGAAAAAAAGCGTCTCTCCTTTCAGATAGTGATTTCTGTCCGTTTGGAGCATGACCTTTTCTTGCATGCTTTGCGGGGTCTTTTTAAGATTTGCCAATGAGATCAAACGCTCCCCAAAAACATCCGATGGAAGTTGGAATACTGGATTTTGGCTCAAGAAATAGCCACCTAATGTCAGTTGCTGATTGCTCACAGGACTTCCGTTTAACTTGACTTCCAGAGATTCTCCCACATAGTCAATACTGCCTCTATTCCCGTTAGGAAGTGTTATTTCCAAAGGTTTTTCGAAGGACAGAAAGTAATCACCCCTGAATGAGGATGCCGTAATCGCTGGGTTTGGGTTTCGCTCAAATGAATCAACTTTCCCCTCCATGAGTAGAGAAAGGTATTTTTGGGGTGAATTATTAAAAATTTCCAACCGTCTTTTAGCACGCGCCTCATCTGTTTTTTCCCCTTCGGGAATTGGAATTTCGAAGTAAACCTGCGATGTAACTGGTCGCTGGTCAGATTCGATCAGAAATGGCTCGAAGTAAGTAGTGACCAGGTACCCGGTCGCATTATTGGTGATGTAGGATGGCCCTGAGGAAGATACTCGGACAGATTTATCGGCCAATTCTTCAAATATCAAGTTTGCACCTTTATCTAAGATTTGGATTTCACTTGATTTATAATCTTTTCCATACAGCCTATCGTAGGCTTGATCCATCAGTTTGCTACGTTTGCTCTTAGACAGGTCTGTCTCAATTGGAGCAAATCTGGACTTTTGTACCATTTCAACAGAGAGGACAGCACTTCCGTTTGGATTGACTATGATTGCTTCCGAAAGACTCTCCCAACCTTCATTCTTTATCAGCAACGTCCATTTTCCCGAAGGGAGTCTAGGCAAAAAGAAATTTCCCGCAGAATCTGCATATGTTTGGTAAGTAGTGTTTGGGACAAATATGTGGGCATTGGCAATCGGGAGTTTAGTTTGCTGATCGATTGCCTTGCCTTTGACTGAACCAGTTTGGCAATAGGAGATTAAGGAAATTACCGAAAAAGCAAAAGTAAAAAAACCTTTAATTAGCCTCATAAAACAGTGATTAGTTAACTACATATAAGTTTAATAAAAAAAGCTCCCAATAGGAGCTTTTTCAAGTTAAAATATTTAAAGATTTAGGATTTCGGTTTCTTAGGTGATTTTATCTCGTCTAAGTCTTCCCGATCCTTTAGTTTTTTGTCTTCCACATTTTTGTTGAGAAACTCATTGATTTTATCAATAGGAAATGAAGATGAAATCTCACCGAAGGAATTGATTTGCATTTTAAATCCCTTCAATTCCTCATGTACTTTGGGATCTGCTTCAGTTTTTTTCTTCTTCGTCATAGGATTAGTCGATTATTTCTAAGGTAGCTAACGCAAATCTGATACGATTGGCTACATCCTCTGTCCCTAAAATAGCAAAAACTTCCATCAAATCCGGTCCGACCCCCGAGCCGGTTACTGACAAACGTACTGCTTGCATGACTTTTCCAAGTTTGATTCCCTGTGTTTCAGCAGTTGCTTCTAAAAGACTTTTCGCAGAGCTGGCATCAAAAGTGCCATCAAAATTATCCAAGGCAATTGCGTAGGCAGTCAAAACTTTTACTGCATCCTGATTCCATTTTTTGGAAGCGATAGCTTGATCAAAATCCTCTAATTTCTGAAGAATAAATTTATTCTGACTCCAAAAATCAGATGGAAAAGTAACCCGCTCTTTGGTTAATTGTACGATGGCCTCTGCCTTTTCTTTTGAAACTTCAACTCCTTCAGCTTTAGCGTCCGCAATTAGAAAATCCGCCAGTTCTGCATTTGACATCGTTCGGATATACTGCTCATTGAACCATTTGGCTTTTGCAATGTCAAATTTGGTCCCTGACTTGCCGATGCGTTCGATAGAAAAGGCGTCTATTAATTCCTCAAGTGAGAAAATCTCCCGATCGTCCCCAGGATTCCATCCCAGGAAGGCCAAGAAATTCAAAAAGGCAGCTGGTAAGTAACCCTGCTCTCGGAATCCAGCCGCAGTTTCTCCAGTTTCTTTATTTTCCCAATTCAATGGAAAAACAGGGAAGCCCAACTTGTCACCGTCACGCTTGGAAAGCTTTCCATTTCCATCCGGCTTTAGCAAAAGGGGTAAATGTGCAAATTCCGGCATGGTGTCTTCCCAACCGAAAAACTTATACAACAATACGTGAAGTGGAGCGGATGGAAGCCACTCTTCACCACGAATCACGTGAGTAATTCCCATCAAGTGATCGTCCACGATGTTTGCCAAGTGATAGGTTGGCATCCCGTCTGATTTCATTAATACTTTGTCATCCAATGTAGAGGAGTGAACCATCACCCAGCCACGAATCATATCATTCAAACGCACTTCCTCTTTACGTGGGATTTTTACCCGTATCACGTAAGGCTCTCCAGATGCTAATCTTGCTTTGACCTCATCCTCAGGAAGAGTAAGCGAGTTTTTCATTTGAGTTCTGGTAATGCTGTTGTACTGTGGTTGTACCACCCGTGCGGCAGTCAGTCGCTCCCGCATTGCTTCCAATTCATCTGAAGTGTCGAAAGCATAATAGGCATGACCTGCTTCCAACAAGTCAAGGGCATATTTCATATAATCCTGCTTTCGCTCAGATTGACGATAGGGAGCACTGTCACCAGGATTCCAAGGGCTCTCATCCGGGGAAATATTCAACCACTCCAGTGATTCTTTGATGTATTCCTCAGCACCAGGCACAAATCGGATTTGGTCTGTGTCTTCAATTCGAAGGAGGAATTTTCCACCCATCTTGCGGGCAAAAAGGTAATTATATAAGGCGGTTCTGACTCCGCCGATATGTAATGGGCCCGTTGGAGATGGGGCAAATCTTACGCGAACTTCTTTACTCATTGGATTATTTCGAATTCCAAGCAGATTTGCTTAGAGGTTGAGTTTATGATTCAGGCTGCAAAGATAGGTAAATGCAGGGGGATGGACCTAGATTTTGATCAAAGGATTCTTAACAGCAATGGCTTGTATTAAGTGATTCAATGCCCTTTTCCTTAACAGAAAGCTAATTAAGACATTGGATACGTTAAAACCAGATTTGATTTGCGACCAAGAATCATTAAGATTTACTTGAGCTCAGATTTTTTCTCCAACCAACTCAAACCAAAAAATAGGGAAAGGCAGGCAATGGTTGCTACTGAGAAAATCAAAGTATGCCAAAAGATGGAATTAGGTTCAGGCTGATATTTCCAAAAAGAGAAGCTGAATTGAATATTCCAGTCATTAAGTCCGCCCTGGTAGGCGAGGTAAGTCAATCCCCCAAAAACTGCAGTGAAAAAAGCCAAAAAGACCTGAATAATTTTGAGTGCGACTTTTCCGAGTGCTATGCCTGGATCAAAGTTTACTGTTTCCATTACAAAGTAATTTTATTGAGCAATAAGTTAGTGCTAAAAACCAAAAAAGGAACCCATTGCTAGGTTCCTTTTTGATTTCAAACGTGTGAAATCTTACTTTCTCACTCTGATTTTTTCCTTGATACGTGCAGCTTTACCCTGACGTCCTCTTAGGTAGAATAGACGAGCTCTTCTCACTTTACCTTGTCTCAATAGATCGATTTGCTCAATCGCAGGAGAGATGATAGGGAAGATTCGCTCTACACCGATTCCGTTAGAAATCTTACGAACAGTGAAGGTCTCACCGTTAGAGTTAGGGTTTCTTCTCTGGATCACAGTTCCTTGGAACTGCTGGATACGCTCTTTGTTACCTTCTTTGATTCGTACGTGTACGTTGATGGTATCTCCGGCTTTGAATGAAGGGAATTTAGCTCTTGCTTCGCTGTATTCCGCTTCTACTATTTTCATTAGATCGCTCATAGCTTTATGTTTTTATGCTTTCGCTTTTGCCAACGCGTGGCTTGTTTAATTACTTTTTGTTTGACTTTACATCGCTTTTCCCGCTTTCTTCTTTGCTTAGCAAATCAGGTCTTCGTTCGCGGGTTCGGCGAACCGATGCTTCAAATCTCCATTCATTTATCTTTGCTTCATGTCCTGAAAGCAATACCTCTGGTACTTTCATTCCCTCATATTCTGCGGGACGGGTATATACCGGTGGTGCCAAAAGGCCATCTTGGAAGGAGTCTGTCAACGCTGAGGTTTCATCATTCAACACGCCCGGGATCAATCGGATAATTGCATCTGCTACTACAGCAGCGGCAAGTTCTCCTCCCGAAAGCACAAAGTCACCAATACTGATTTCCTTTGTGATGAATCGCTCTCTTACCCGCTCATCCACACCTTTATAATGACCACAAAGGATCAAAAGGTTTTGATGAAGCGAAAGCGCATTGGCCATGGGCTGGTCAAAAGTCTCTCCATCTGGGGTCATATAGATGATTTCATCGTATGTCCTTTCCTTTTGAAGTGCTTCAATGCATCGTGCGATAGGCTCGATTTGCATGACCATTCCGGCTCCTCCTCCAAAAGCATAATCATCTACCTGCTTTTGTTTGCCCGTTGCATAATCGCGGAGATTGTGAACTTTTACGCTGGCGATTCCTTTGTCTTCTGCTCTTTTCAAAATAGAATGTGAAAAAGGACCATTCAGCAAGTCCGGCACTACCGTGATGATATCAATGTGCATGGATTAGTCTTCCAGATAAATTTCAAGTAAACCTTCGGGTAGCTGGCAGTAAACTTTTTTAGCTGCCTTATCCACTTTGGAAATGATACCGTCCTGAATTGGGATCAGTACTTCTTTGCCTTGGTGAGTCACTCCGAGGAGATTCTGCGTTTCCAAATCATAAATGATCTGAATGGGTCCAATCAATCCTTTGGTCTCGTCAAAGACCTCAAAACCGATCAATTCGTGGAAGTAATATTGTCCTTCTTCTAGCGTGGCAAGTTCCGAAATAGGAAGATAAACCTCTGATCCCACTAGTTCCTCGACCTGTTCGATGGAGTCAAGCTCCTCAAATTTGGCTAAAGCTTTATTCCCGGGTTGGAGAACAAAATGCTCCAGGAAATAAGGTACTAGTCGGGACTTTTTTGCTAGGAATACGTGCTTGAGATCTTCATAATCCTCAGGATAATCGACATCCAGCACGATATTTACTTCTCCACGAAGTCCATGAACTTTGGCTACATAGCCCAACTGAAAGCATTGATCCTTGTTCATGGGGAGTTTTCTTATTATGCTTTAGGCTCTTCGCCTTCAGCAGGAGTATCTTCAGCTACCGGAGCTTCCTCTGCAGGAGCCTCAGCTACAGGAGCTTCTTCAACAGGAGCTGGGTTGTTTGCAGCCTCAGCAGCAGCTAGAAGTGCTTTTTGCTCATCTTCTCTCGCTTTGATTGCATCCATTCTTGCCTGATTCTTAGCAGTCTCAGCATCCAATGCCTTTTGACGAGCATCTGCTTTTGCTTTGCTGATAGACTCAGACTTACCTGCGATTTTAGAATCTTTATCGTTCAACCAAGCTTCGAATTTAGCATCTGCTACTTCTTGCGTGATTGCACCTTTCAATACACCAATTTGAAGGTGTTTCTTCAGCATGACACCTCTGTAAGAAAGCATTGCTTTCACAGTGTCTGTTGGCTGAGCTCCATTCAACAACCATTTAAGAGCGCGCTCATTGTTGATGTTGATAGAAGCAGGGTTCGTGTTTGGGTTGTAAGACCCGATTTTTTCGATGAAGCGTCCATCACGTGGAGCTCTTGCATCAGCTACAACCACGTCGTAGATAGCCATTTTTCTTCTACCTCTTCGTGCTAATCTGATTTTTACTGACATAAATTTTAAATGTATTTAGTGAGTGGATGGAACCCGTCCATCCTAATTTTGGAGTGCAAAGATAGGGTAATTCATTGGAAAGCCATAAGTTGCCTGTAAATATTTGTCAGAAACAACGCTTTTATTTTATCTTGCCACCCGGATTGGCAGAAATGTACCAATTCATATTTCTGGCCCCGTAGTTCAACGGATAGAACAAGCGTTTCCTAAACGCTAGATCTAGGTTCGATTCCTAGCGGGGCTACTTTGTTTTTAAGTAATCCGGAATAATTTTGAGTTTCTGCTCTTTTTTTAGAATTTAATCTTTTCTAAACCTAAACTATTTAATGTCATGATGAAATATTCTATTCTTCTGATCTTTTTTCTTTCTGGAGTCACCAAAGGCTTTTCCCAAGACTCAATGGCTCCTTCCGCAAGTAAAAAGCATGTTTACACCGCATCGGCGAGTGAAACGATTTTCTCCTTTGGTATCGTGGACGCAGCTCCATTGAATACTAGTACAATCCCTAGATTCACTCCCTTTTTCAATTTTGGCCAACAGCTACATATGGACTTTTCTGAGAATTTTGGAATCTACACAGGTATAGGAATCCGAAATGTGGGTATGATCAATGATCTCAATGACTCCGTTAGGGTCAAGCAACGTACGTATAATGTCGGGATCCCTGTTGCAGTTAAATTCGGTGATATGGATGGTTGGCAAGCTGCGTTGGGATTTGAAGCTGAATTCGCCGTTGCTTATAAGCAGAAAGTGTATGTAAATGGAGAGAAACGAAAATCAAGCGGATGGTTTGATGATCGAAATAATCTATTTCAACCATCAGTTTTTGCAGAGCTTAAGGGTAAAGAGGGGAATTACATACGATTTAAATATTACCTAAGCGATTTCCTTACCTCTGATCAGCAGATTAACGTTCCAGGGGTAGATTACACCCCCACTCAAAGTCAACTTTTTTACGTCTCGATTGGATACGTGATTAAGAATAGGGATATCAAAACAATGAAATAAAATTAAAAAAGAGCTTCGGCTCTTTTTTTTATAAAAGCTATCAAAGCATGTCTTTTCAAAATTTATAGAGATAGAATCACTTATTTTTTTCCTACATTATCCTGCCCAAATAACTTAATATGCCTGATCGAAAAAGAATTACTCTGAAGGACATTGCCAGAGAACTAGGTATCTCTGTCTCCACTGCTTCCAGAGCTTTGAACTCCTATGCAGGTATCTCTGAGGAGACTATCAAATTGGTCAAAGAATTTGCCGAAAAGAATAACTATGTACCGAATACCATGGCCGTTAATTTTCGGAAGAATAAGACCATGACCGTGGGGTTGATTGTTCCTGAATTGGTTCATTATTTTTTTTCTTCCGTGATTTCCGGGGCAATCTCCACGGCCAAAAAGCACAACTACAGTATTTTGGTCAGTCAGACGGACGAGAAGCTAAAGAATGAAGTTTTTGCTATTCGGACTATGCTTTCCAGTAGTGTCGATGGGCTTTTAATTTCAGTTTCCAACGAGACTGTGGATGGTGACAACATTCAAGAATTTTTAGATGAGGGACGTCCGGTAGTACAATTTGATAAGGTCTTGGATGCTATAAATACCCCAAAGGTGGTCGTGGATGATTACCAGGGAGCCTATGATGCTGTCAAGCACTTGATTCATGAAGGGTATTCTAAAATTGCACATATCAACGGTCTCCCGCATGTGAAAAATTCACAAGAACGACTCCGTGGCTATCGAAAAGCACTCATAGATCATGGCATTGAGGCATCCGATTCTTGGGTTTTGCATTGCCATGAAATCTCAGAGGAGGAGGGATTTGCTTTCGCAAAAGAATTGATGACTTCCACAAACCCTCCTGATGCAATTTTTTGTATTACTGATCTGGTTGCCATGGGAGCGATGAAATATTTGAAGCAAGCAAAAATCAAAATTCCTGAAGAGGTAGGTTTAATCGGCTTTAGCAATTGGGATATGGCTAATTTTGTCTCTCCCAGCCTGAGTTCTATAGATCAATATGCTTATCAAATGGGTGAGAAAGCCATGGAATTATTGGTGGAGGCTATCAAGAATAATGAAATAGGGAAAAACCAGATCCATGAGACCAAACCCCAACTCGTGGTAAGGGAGTCATCCAAACGATTGAGCTAATTTTCAATTCAGCCCTTTTGCACTTCCAAAATATGAAAGCCATATGGTTCAATAATGAGATATTCATTGTCCATACCTACTTCAAATTCATTTCCTGTCCAATGATCTTTCAGCTTTTCCGGGGTTTTACCATGCTCTTTGAAGGCATACCAAGTGAGATAGGCCGTCTCTGATCCGAAATTGAAGATTCCATATACTTTTTTGTCACCAAAGGCTCTCAGAAAACCAGCCACATGGATATTGTGAGGTGAAAGCCAAGTCAGATTTTTCCAATCACTGATCACAGGAAGGCTTTTCCGAATTCCCAGGAGTTTTCTTGTCCCTGAAAATATCTGTTCTTCAATTGTCCCTGATTCATGCGCTCTATCATTTTTCACCCAATCAATCATCGGTCTATGCATCCAGCGGTTATCATAGCTTTTCCCAGGGTCGTTTAAAAAGCTATAATCATTGGTGTAGCCTATTTCATCGCCATAGAAAATCATCGGCAAACCTCCAATGAAAAAGGAGTGAGCCTGCATCATCAATATTTTTTGAATTGAAAGTCTAATACCTAACTCATCTCCTTCCTCAAGACTTTTTTCCAGTCCACAGAGTGAAGCCAGCGATCCCGATATCCGAGCATCTCCGGTTTTAGGGTTTGAAGAGAATAAGGCACCCTTTGAAGGGCTTCCCGGGTAATTGCCCGAAAAATAGTCCTTCAAAAATTTCCGATGCTGATAGGGATCCTTCCCCACTTGTATGATTTTAGAATCTTCATAGCCAAGCCCAATATCGTCGTGACATCGGGTATACGTTATCCATGAGGTGCCAAATGGTTTTTGGAGAATGTCTTGTTGCGCGGCAAGCATCACTCGGGTATCTCCTGTGGCCAGCATATCCCATTGAAGGGCCATATGTGTAGCATTGTACGCAAAATCACACTCTTTTGCGGTGTAATCTCCTGTTCCGAAATACTTTATAATCTCTTTTGGGGCGACAATGGCTTCACCCAACAAGGCCATGCCAGGACTGGCTATAGTTACACACTGTTTGATCAACCTGAGAAGTTCATGTGCTTGTGGTAAGTTTTGAGAAGAGGTGCCATTTTGCTTCCAAATAAAGGCCGGCGCATCGATTCGTAACAAATCCACGCCGAGATTTGCATAGAAAAGAACATTTTCAACCATAGCTACCAAGACAGCAGGATTCATATAATTTAAATCCCATTGGTAATTGTGAAATACGGTCATCACCCACTTATCGCATTCAGGTACATAGGTAAAATTTCCAGGAGAGCTTTCCGGGAAAATCTCTGGCATGCTTGCATCAAATTCATTGGGAATCCAACGATTGTCATACATGTAGAAATAGTCCTGAAACTCCGGATCACCAGCCTTGGCCTTTTCTGCCCATTCATGGCGATGCGAAGTGTGATTCAAGACAATGTCCAGCATAAGATACATGTCTTGTTTTTGCATAGCTTTTCGTAAAGCGATCAAATCCTTTAAGCTTCCAAACTTGGCGTCCACTTTTCTAAAATTGGAAACTGCATATCCACCGTCACTTTCTCCCGCCGGACTTTCGAAAAGAGGCATCAGGTGTAAGAAATTGACACCCAATTCATCAAAATAGCCGAGTTTTGATTTGAGATTTTTGAGATTTTCACAAAAGCGATCCACGTAAAGACTCATGCCTGCCAGTTCATTGCTTAGAAACCAGTTTTGTTTTTTGGCTGCATCTCTTTTCTTTAATTCAGGTTCTCTTTTTTGCGCAAAATCGATTAGCGTTTCAATTAATTTTTCAAAAGTTTGATCCGCTTTTGGATGGGTATGATAAATATTTTGATAGAGCTGAATCAAAGGATCCATTCCTTCCATCAATCTGAAATTGAGGTCTTTATCTTTTTCTTTTGGCTCAAAATTCATTCGTTTAGATTCAGTGGATATATATTGATAAATCCGCTGGTTCAATGATTGGGGTGTACTAGTGGTGCTCAAGGTTTGATGAATTAATGCTGGGTTTTCAATTAATGTCCTCCTCCACTTACGGGAATGGAATCAGGTTCCACATGGGTTTCTTTGATTCTTAGCGTAGCTAATGCTGCCAATAGCAGTAAGACCCCTGCGAAGGAAATAGCTAATCCGGGGTCATTATTGAGGAAAGTTTTGGAAATGAACCCAAAACTTAGGGTTTGAAATATCATTGGAATTACAATCATCATATTGATGATTCCCATATAGACTCCATAGCGCTCTTTGGGAATTTCATTGACCACTAATAAGTAGGGAACTCCCATCATACTTGCCCAAGCAATCCCAAACCCTGTCATGGGTGCAAAGAGGAGGTATTTATTCTCGATCATTGGGAAAATCATCAGCCCCAAACCTGCCATAATCAGACAGACAAAATGGACTTTTTTGGGGCCAAAGCGAGAAGCCATCCGTGCGAGGTAGAATGCGGAAAGGAACGTGATGATATTGTACCAACCGTTGACCAATCCAGTCCATCCGACGGCTTCTTCATAGAGCGCCTTATTTTCCAAAGGACTGGTATCCCAGACAGATTGGGCGATACTTTTGGCTGCATTTTGCCAGTAGCAAAAGAGTGCATACCACTGAAAAAGATAAACAAGCGAAAGCTTCCACATGACAGATGGCATCTGTATAATGGATTCTATGATTTCCAGGTTTTGGGCAAAAAGGACTTTTGTGGTGGGGTTATTTTCAGCCCATGAAATTGTTTTTCGGATAATTTTTCGATCAAAAATCGAAGGAATCAACAAGAGAAATAGGACTAGATAAGCTACCAGCGTAGTCAGGATTGATAAGAAAAACTGGATTGCAGGATGAGGCATGCCCTCATTTCGTTTTTTCAATACAGCTAGTTCTTCTGCCGAAGGTGGAATTTCAGGAGTCTTGCTTATACTCCACATCACTGATCCAATGGAACAGACGGTACCTAAAAAGAAGGAAGCATAAACCCAATAAGGAAGTGATCCCGCAACTCCTGGAATATATTTTTGAAATACAAAAAGCGACACATTGGCAAGCGTAATACCAAGTCCTGTGAAGAAACTTTGGGTGAGAAAACCTTTAGAATACTGCTCTTCAGGAAGTACATCCGCAATTAAAGCACGATAAGGTTCCATCGCAGTATTATTTGCAGCATCCAAAACCCAAAGAAGTCCAGCCGCCATCCAAAGGGAACTGCTAAAAGGATATAAAAAGAGACAAATACTGCAGAAAAGTGCACCAATAACGAAGTAAGGCTTTCGCCGACCAAATCGCTCACTCCAGGTACTGTCGCTCAAGGCTCCTATTATCGGCTGAATCAGCAGCCCTGTCATTGGACCTGCTAGATTCAAAATCGGAATCTCATCCGGTGCGGCCCCAAGCATATCGTAAATCGGATTTACTGCACTTTGCTGTAGGCCAAAGCTGTATTGGATTCCGAAAAAACCAACATTCATGTTGATAATCTGGGAAAAGGAAAGTCTTGATTTGGTCATGTTGGCATTTTGGGTTGATCAAAAATAATGGGCTGAGAAGAACAAATACTTTAGGATCCACCATTTAAGAAACTCCAAAATACAAAGTTAAACTAGCTTTCAAAGGGCTTTGAAACGTTCTAAAGGGCAATTTTTTATGGAAATCGTTTGAAATTGATGATGCTGGAAAAATTTTCTTTGTCGTAAAAAGAATTATAGCTTAGTGTGCCATCCTCACCATGCTATTTATGAAGCCAATTCAGTTTTTGAAAAATAAGTTTAGAAAATCCAGGAAAGCAAGTTGGAATAAAGCTTATGACGCTCCCATTAATCGGAAGGCGGAAAAAGCATATGAAAATCTGGTAGCTCAAAATCCGGATTATAAATGCTCTGCTGCGCAGACAAAAAAGATCACAGAATATTCAAAAGAGGTCCTAGGTTCCTCAGCTTTCGCCCCTTGGTTGAAAGTATATACTGCCTACCAGGGGGAGTTTAAAGAAGGCTGGATGCCAGACAATTACTTTGGGAGAGTAGTCTGTCCAAAAATAAATGGGGAATTTAGAAGGCTTGGGGATCTAAAGACTCTATCGAAACGAATACTCCAGACAGATACAATCCCTGATTTGGCCTATTATATCAATCGGGTATGGACTTCGGTAGAAGGGGAGATTTTGGTGAAAAGCAATTTGACCAACTTCTTTTTTTCAGAGCGTGAGTATGTTTTTCTGAAAAAGAATTATTCGCTTCAGGGAAACGGAATCATAAAACTCAACCGAGAGAGTTTTGAAAATTTAGATTTTCAAAAACTTGGGGATTTTGTAATACAGGAGCCCATTCAACAAGCAGATTGGTTTGATCAGATTGTGACTGGAAGTGTAGCTACACTTCGAATAACTACGGTGAAGCTTATTGGAGAAAAAGCTAAAAACAGGGTTTCTCAGCTTCGTGTAGGTAGAATTTCAAACGAATATATTAAAACAAAGGATTGTCTTAGAATTCCGATAGACCGACAGACAGGAACTTTTTATCCCAGAGCATTTGGTTCAGACTTTACCATTTTTGAAAAACATCCGGATACAGGCTATTCATTTGAAGGTAAAATATTACCAGAGCATGAGAAGGCGGTCAGGCTATGTGAAAAGCTTCATGATCAGGTGGGGATGTTTCAGATCATAGGTTGGGATGTGGCAATCAATCAAAAGAACGAAATCCAAATCATGGAGTGGAATACAGATCATCCCGGAGTAGTTTTTTCCGAAATGGCAACTGGACCTCATTTTCAGGGGTTGGGATGGGAGAACCTCTTGGTATGATTGCCTATTTAGATTCTGTATTTAGAAAGTTTTTAAAGCTTTTGGCTAAGTTTGGTTCGTGGAATTTTTCGCCATCGATTTATGAGTCTAAAACAAACTGTTAAGAACAAAATTAAAGCCCATCGACAAAAAAAATGGAGTAAAGACTTTGACTTACAGATCAACCAAAAAGAGAAAAAATTGTATCAGTCTCTGATCTCTCAGGATAAGAGCAGAATGGTTCTACCAATGCAGGAAAAAATGATTCGACAGTATTCGATGGATGTACTGGGATCATTGGATTTTGTCCCAGGATTGAAGTCCTATACTGCCTATTCACGCGAATTTAAAGAGGGTTGGATTCCTAATAATTATTATGGTAGAGTAGTATTGCCTTCCATCAAAGGAGATTTCTGTTGTATAGATAACTTAAAAACTCATTCCAAAAGGCTCTTGCAAACTGATTTAATCCCAGATTTAGCCTATTGTTTAGCAGGGGATTTTATGTTGACAGATGGTACCAAGGTTTGTGAAAATGAATTAGAAAGAATCCTTTTTGAAGTCAACGATTTCGTTTTTCTAAAAAAAAATAATTCCATGAGGGGTTATGGAGTTATCAAATTAGACCGTGAAAAATTTAAAAATTGTGATCTAAATTCTTTTGGAGATTTCGTAATTCAGTCTGCATTGACTCAGCACCAATTTTTTGAAAATATTGTCTCAGGTAGTATTGCAACATTGAGGGTGACCACAGTCAAGGCAAAGGGAGTGCTTACTAAAAATCGCCTTAGTTCACTTCGAGTGGGAAGGTATGGGGATGAATTTATTCGAGATACCACCACATTGGTAGTGGGTGTTTCCCCGAATGGCTTTTTGAGTGAAAATGCACTGGGGGAAAATTGGGAAATGTACCCTGCTCATCCTGATACAGGATATGTTTTTAAAGATCAGCAAATCCCTTTTTTCGAACTTGCTGAAAAGGTTTGCGAGGATTTACACGATAAGTTGGGTTTGACAGGAATCATAGGTTGGGATATTTGCATTACACCAAATGGTTCGGTTCAGATTTTAGAATGGAACGCACAATATCCTGGCATAAATTATTCTGAAGCTTTGGTAGGTCCAAATTTTAATGGACTCGGCTGGGAGAATTTGTGGAAATGAAAATAGTCGTATCTATCTCTCTTTTCGAGACTCCGTCCAATTGAAGAATTAAATTGATGTGTTGGCAACTTGATCTCTTATTTTAAGTTGAGTAACCACAGAAACCTAATAAAACTGAGATTTAAAAAACTGCTTTTTTACTTTGAAATCCTCTCATATTCGCCTTAACCAAAAAAACATCTCCACTCATTGGAAATTCTTTCAGTTGGATATCACTAAGGTTTTCCTGAGCCGTGGTAATCAACAGCATGTCAAGATTCTCTCCTCCAAAACAACAAGAAGTAACATGAGGGACTGGTAATTCGATTTTATCTAATAGTTCTCCAGAATTTGGATTCCATCGATACACGCCCGATCCACCATAATGTGCAACCCATAGCATTCCTTCTTGGTCTATACACATCCCATCTGGAAACCCCAACTCTTCCGGAATCTCAACGACTACTCTAGCAAATTCTATTTCACCGGACACTAGATCAAATTGAAATGCCTTGATCTGTCTGGTCGGCGTATCGATAAAGTAAAATGTCTGATTGTCTTCCGTCCAGGCCATTCCATTAGAAATGGTCAGATTAGTTAGTTTTTTTTGTGGTTTCAGATCCTGCTCGATGCAATAAAGTGAGCCAGCCCCTTCAGTAAATAAAGTGCTCAAAGTTCCAATCCAAACTCGACCATTGGAATCCACTTTTCCATCGTTAAATCTGTGCAGTGGAAGCTCAGGTTCTACTTCAAAAAGCCAGGTCAATTCTTCGCTCTCTAAATTAAATCTTGCCAGTTTTCGGTCTAATCCTAGAATAAGGTTGCCCTCCTTATCCTCTAAAACCACTGCCAAACGATGAGGGAAAATTCGTGTTTTGGTTTCCGCGGTCTCGAGATGATGTTCAAATAATTTTCCTGTTTCAATATCTACCCAGAAGAAACTTTGTCGTCCTGCATGCCAATAAGGCCCTTCACCGAGGAAGCATTGGGAAGGGATGGAAGTGTAGTTGTAGGTTTTCAAGGTTGTTTCGATTAAATGTTTTATAAACCTTCGAGGAGATTCCTCAGTCGTTCCTCCTTCGAAATGACACCTCAAAGGTTACTTAAAGAGCGTATTTCGTATTTCCCATTTCGTAAATCACTGATGCCAATACTGAGCAATTTTCTTTTTCAAAAATGCCACAGATCGCTGAAGTTGATCCATGCCATCGACACCATCCTCAATGCTGATCCAAGAATCAAAACCTACTCTTTTCAACTCGGCGAAAATGGCATCATAATCATTCATTCCTTGTCCGATTTCTCCATGACTCAATCGCTTAGCATATCCCAGTGCTCCTCCTTCTTCTTTTCTCAAATCTTCGATGGTCCCGTATTTTAAAAAACGGTCGCTTGCATGCATCGTAAGTACCCGCTCTGAAACGTCATACAATAAATCCAGAGGATCTTCGCCAGCCAAAAATGCATTGCTTGGGTCGTAATTCACTCCAAAATTTGGATGATGGATGCTGTTTACCAGTTTGGTGAAAATGGCTCGCTTTTGGGCAAATTCAGGAAATTCCCAAAAATCATCCTTGTAATGATTTTCAATAACAAGGGTAATTCCAAGTGATTTGGCGTAAGGGAGACAAGCTTCAATACAGTCTTTTGCTAGCTTGATTCCTTCCTCTACAGTAAGCTCGGGTCGATATTGCCCGGAAAGAACACGGCAATATTTTCCTCCAAGCTCGTCTGTCATTTCAATCCAACGCTTCTGCTTTTGGATTTCTTTCTCTCTGAAAGCTTTGTCACGGTGAGTAAAGTCAGGAGAGCAGCACATCATGGGAATGACCATTCCTTTGTCTTCTACCATTCTCCTGAAAACTGGCCAGTTTTTTTGATCCTCCATTTCAAGAAAACCGGCATACCACTCCAAACCGTCAATTCCCAGAGGGGCAGCAAGCTCGACCCATTCGGATATTTTCATTGTTCCGTCCTTGCAAAGTGCATTCATAAAAGCTTTTGGAAAGGCTGCTATTTTGGGCATTTGAGTTTTGTGTTAAGTTTAATTGTGTGGAATAGTCGTGGCGTCCTTTGGAACATTTCTGCCAATCATTGGATGTTGCTCAAGATCGACTACTTGACCACTGATTGGTCCTGATTCATCAGAAAGCCAATAAATAGCAGCGGCAGCAATTTCTTCAGGCTTTAAAATCCTTCCTGAAGGGGCATACATGGGAGGAATGTCTTCATACCAAGTATCTGAAAGTCCATGTTGTTTTTTTCGTTCCCGCTCCCTTTCGGTGAGCACCCAACCTGGGTTTATCTGGTTGACTTTTACACCATGCTCTCGCATCAAAACATCCCCTAGATTTTTGGTCATCGTCATCAAAGCTCCTTTGGAAATACTGTAAGCTAAAAGATTGGGCTCCCCACTCCAGGCATTTACCGAACCGATATTCAAAACGCATCCGCTGTTTTTACTCAATTCAGGTAAAGCAGCTTGAATCAAAAGGAATGGAGCAATGGTATTGATGTCCAGAACTTTTTGAAGGAATGCTCGATCGGTGGTATCGATGTTCGATGTTATGACCCAGGCGGCATTGTTGACTACTGCATCTAATTTCCCCCAGGTTTCTAAAGCAAGTTTTACAAGTCTTCCTGCACAGCCTTCCTCTGCCAGATCTTCATGATGAAAAACAGCTTTATCAGTTCCAATTTCCAGAAGTACCTCTTGTCCTAAGTTATACTCAAGTCCGTGTAAAACCACATTTGCGCCCTCTTCTATACAGCGTTTAGCGATTGCTTTTCCGATGCCAGTCGTACTACCAGTTACGATGATGACTTTTCCTTTGAGTCTCATATTAAACAGGTTTTAAAACAGATTTCACCACTTGGCCTTTATGCATTTTTTCAAAAGCTGCCTTCCATTCTGTAATCGGCCAGACTCCACCGATAATTGGTTTTACGTCTAAAGCACCGCTGGAAAGTAAGGCGATTACCCTTTCCCATATAGGCCAATTATGACTAAAACTCCCTTGGAGTCGAACGTTCTTTTGGATTATCGGGTCCAAGGAAAAATTACATGGCTGAGGTCCCCAGCCAACTTTGGTGATTTGTCCATTTGGGCGAACCAGTTTCATAGCGATTAGTAATGCATCACTGACTCCAGCCGCATCAACAACAAGATCTGCACCCATCCCATCTCTTTTTCTAGCCCAATTTTCCGCATCTCCGATGATGGTATCACATCCGTATTTTTTGGCGATTTCCAATCTGCCTTTATCAGCTTCCAAGCCTATAATAGCTACTTCAGCTCCGCATAGTCTGGCAACGGCTGCGCAAAGAATCCCAATGGTTCCCGGGCCAATCATGATCACACGATCACCGGGTTTGATGGATGAGTTTCCAACTACCGCATTGTAAGCCACGCAACAAGGTTCGGTAAGGCAAGCTTCCTCAAATGAGAGGTTATCGGGCACACTGTGTAGGCATCTTGCAGGGACTTTTACAAATCGAGTCATGGCACCATTGACACCGTAGCCAAATCCTTTTCGCGTTGGATCTAGATTATAAAGTCCCACTTTGCTCATGGGATTCTGACTATCTATCACGGCTGCCGTTTCACTGACTACGCGATCTCCAACTTTCCAGGTTTTT
Source organism: Algoriphagus marinus (assembly GCF_001936475.1). Classification (GTDB taxonomy): domain Bacteria; phylum Bacteroidota; class Bacteroidia; order Cytophagales; family Cyclobacteriaceae; genus Algoriphagus; species Algoriphagus marinus. The sequence goes on from NZ_MSPQ01000001.1 coordinate 813,062, forward strand.
ACATTTTGACCTAATGCTGCAATTTTTCCTCCAAACTCATGTCCCAAAACCACAGGATAATTTACAGGCCAACTGTGATCTGAGGTCCATTGGTGAAGATCACTTCCGCAAACACCCACATTTTCAACTTCCAATAAAATATCATCTGCTCCGATTTCAGGAATCGGAATTTCACGGATTTCAACCGAATGTTTTTTCTCAGAGAAGTTAACTACTGCTGCGTTTTTGGTGCTGGACATGGCTTAAGATCTTTTAGGTGAAATGGTTGTTTGTTTATGGATTGCTTCGCAAATCATCCGAAGTGAGGCTTCAAGGTCTCCGCTTGCCGTTTTGAATGAGTCAGCATCGATTGTCAAAGGAGCGCCAAGAACAACTAGCGGAGCCCCATATTGGGGACATTGAATTGCTTGTTCCAAGGAAAGTCCACCCACTGCCTGCACGGGAATGTTTACAGCTGCCACTACTTCTCGAAGTTGGTCCAATGGACTAGGCATCCTTTTTCCGGAGGCTGCAATACCCCGCCTTTCATCATATCCAATGTGGTGAATAACATAATCACAGCCTAAGTCTTCCAGAAATTTTGCCCCATCCACCATGCTTTCACAGACCATATTGTCTCCCATCACTTTTATTCCAAAGTCCTTACCGGCTTGGACCACACATTTGATGGTTTCGGCATGAGCTCTAGCCATTACGACCACATGAGTGGCTCCCGCTTTGGCCATCATTTCTGCCTCCAGATATCCTCCATCCATGGTTTTCAGATCCGCAACCAAAGGAACTCCAGGGAATGCCTCTCGTAGTTTTCTTACACCGTGTAATCCTTCGGCTAAAATCAGAGGAGTTCCAGCTTCCAGCCAATCTACTCCAGCTCTTATTGCCAAAGCTGCAGTTTCCAGAGCCTCATCAATATTTGTAAGATCAAGGGAAATCTGTACGATAGGTTTCATATGATTATAATTTATTTTTTAGCTATCGGGACATTCCCCTGTGTTAGAACTTTTCTAAAGGGCATTTCATAATTTTTGGGTTTAATTTTAAAAAAGTGAATGCTTAATATAATCCTTTTTTGAAAGTCAACTTTCTATCACTCACCTGAAAAAATAAGGTTTTGAAGATTTTTTCAGTTTTCCTCAAAATAAAAAACCTCAGCCATTTATGACTGAGGTTTTGGTTTTACATTGAATCTCTTACTGTTGGAGCCTTGCTTGAACTTCTTCGATTAGACCTTCATACTTTTTCAGGATTCTTGCCCAATCTTCGAATTTCTCATCGTCTTTGACGGTTACTTGATTTTGACCATCAAGATAAGCTTCCTGACTAATCAATTTAATCGCATATGCTAATTGATCAGAATTTCCACCGCTACTGACAATTACTCTAGTACGGATAATACTTGATTGGAAGTTCTGTACCTGCCAAGAAGTAGTCAAATAACCAGTGTTGTAATCCACTGTCTCCAAAATATCAAAATACCTTGTAATAATAGAACTCAAAATCCTCCAAGCTTCTTCGGAGCTATGGATGGTATTCACCGGGACTGTGATTCTTACATTAGCCAAATCCGATGAAACTGAAGAAGTGTAAGCTTCATCCACATTCATTTCTATGAAGTCCGTGGTAGGAGGCTCTTGCATATTGGTCTGGTTGCAATAGTTTTTCACATACCGGACAAATCCATCTTTGGATACTCTAACTTCAACGCAAGCATTTTTCGAAACTTTCAGATCATAGCTTCCAGTTCCTACTCTTTTTCCACCAATTTCGATTACCGCATCAGAGGGGTTGGTGGTGATTTTGACTAACCTGTCTTCCAATTTGGCTATTTCTCTGGTTGGTGGCTCTGGGTCAGATTCTTTGTTACAAAACACCTTGTTGTACTCCACAAAACCATCCTTATTCACAGTCACTGTGACGCAATCTCCCAGTGGAATTTGGATGTCCTGATTTCCTTTGCCCATAGAAATCCCATTTGAACTGACTACCGCATCGGCAGGACTTACTTCCAATCTTACTTCCCGATCCTTCAACTGAAAGTAATCTTTCATAGGAGGGGTTTCACGGTCAGAAGCGTTGTAATAGGTTTTTTCCATTTTGGCAAAACCAGGTTTTTTGACTTCAACAGTATGGAATCGATCTTTTTGAATAACCAGATAAATTGCTTTTTTCCCTATAAGACGTCCATCCACAAAAATTTCGGCATCATAAGGCTCTGCCGATATCTCTATTCTTCTGCTATCAAGGGAAACTCGCTGGTCTTTATCCCACTTTAAATCACGGTTATATTCCTTGATGACAGGTTCAAAACCAGGCTTAGTGACTTTGATGCGATTCTTTGAATCTTTCTCAAGTTTGTACTCTATTGTTCCTGTTCCAAGCTCTTGTTTGTCCGTATCATCATAGTCATTCAGCAAAATGAATTTTGCATCCGAATGATTAGCGGTGATTTGAATTTTTTGGGAGAAGGTGGGATGTATTAAAATAAAAAGTGAAAATAGGGTGAGTAGAAATCTATATTTCATAAGATTATTATTTGTTTTTTAAAGGACATATGGAATCTCGCAGCACTTAATCATCTCATTGTGTGACTTTTTAGTCATGCTCGATTTCATAAATATTTTTTATTGGAATGATTGACGCAAATAATTGATTAAAATGAACTTAAACAAAAAAACCAAAAGGATTAATTCAATTTTTCACCAAAAAACATAATTCCAAGGCTAGTATGATTGAAATAAGATCTTTATTTCCAGGAGGTTTCAAGAAATCTCAACCAATTTCCATGCATCACTTTTTCGATATCCTGAGGGCTGTACCCTCTTCCGGCTAAGATTGTTGGGATTTTTTGCAAATCAGCGATCGTATCCAAATCATGAGGAGATTGTTCTTTACCGAAAGCACCATCAAGATCCGAACCGATTCCTATATGATTCGCATTTCCTGCGATTTGGCAGATATGATCCATGTGATCAATAACGGTTTCCAAACTCACATTTCGTTCTTGTGGAGTAGACCTTCCCCGCTCCCAATTGGGACTGAGCATCCAGGCATCCATCGCTGATCCGATCACAGCACCACGCTCAATTAAGGCTTTGATCATCTCATCTGAAAATTGCCGGTTGTGATCCACTAAAGCCCGACAGTTATTATGACTTGCCCAAACCGGGCCTTTGTAGATTTCCAGTGCGTCCCAAAATGCCAAATCGCAAAGGTGGGTGACATCTAAAATGATTCCCAATTCATCCATTTTTCGGATTAAAGCCTTTCCGGTTTCACTTAGGGGCGCAGATGAATCTGTGCCAAAAGCATAGCGTCCTGGACCATAGTGAGCAGGTCCTAATGCTCGGAGTCCGCTTTCGTAGGCCTTTTCCAAATAATCCAGATTTACGATCGAATCGGCTCCTTCCAAAGAAAGAATAAAGCCAACTGGTTTCTTTTCTAGATTTCCCCCGTCTTTCCAATCTGCTAAATGCAGTTCCAATTCTGTCCAATTTCGGATCTGCCGCATTTCACCCTGGGCTACCATCGCTTGGTACCAAGCCAATTGTCCCTGCGTTTGTGCCCAAGCTTGTGCTGGAGAATTCCAGCCTGGAAGTGGATTATCCGGAGCCACAAAGCGAGCGATCTGGGTAGCTACGACTAAGCCGATATTTCCCTTTCGAAGTTCTGGCAAAGAAACCAGCGAATTTCCTCGATCAGGTTTGTCAGACATTCCTTTTTCACGGGCATTAATCTCGCTGGTAGGCCTGCTAAGGTCCCTGTTCCACTCGAGGGCATTCATACTGAGATCTAGGTGGGCATCGATCGTAAACATGGCTTAGAAACTTTGGAGGATAAAGACAGTGGGAATTTTATGCAGGTCAATCGGTAGTTTTTGCCATTCAGCTATGGTTTTGGTGAGAACCAACTCATCCGATGCGGTCAGATTTTTCGCAATGCAAAGCTTGGTTTGGGGAGCCAAAGTGCTCAGAATATCTTCCAAAAGTTGGTTATTGCGAAAGGGGGTTTCCATGAAAATCTGGGCTCGCTGTTCCTTGGCAGATTCAGTTTCCAGCTTTCGCAAAGCGGCAGTTTTCTCCTTTTTATCGATAGGTAAGTAGCCATGAAAAGCAAAAGACTGACCCGAAAAACCTGAAGCCATCAAGGCCATAAACATGGAACTGGGACCGGAAAGCGGCACGACTTGGATTCCCTTCACATGAGCGTGAGCCACTGCCAATGCACCTGGATCGGCAATTCCTGGGCAGCCTGCCTCGGAAATGATTCCCATATCTGCGCCATTGAGCAAAGGTTGCATTAGCCGATTAATGGTCTCTGGAGCGGTATTTTTATCCAAGATTTCCATATGGAGTTCTTCGATATTAACTCCAAGCTTTAGGCTACTAATGTAGCGTCGGGCAGTGCGTAGGTTTTCAACCAGATATACTTTAGTATGGCTGATGACCTCTTTGATCTGAGGACTGATGATGGATTGGGCAGTATTTTCTGCTAGTACATTGGGGATGAGGAAGAGTTTTCCTTTGGGCATTTCTTCGGATTCAAAAATTGAGCTTGACTCGAAAGTTAAAATTTAATGAGCAAAATCTTTAACTTATTCATTCAAATCCTCAAGTATCCATGAACATCAAAAATCTAATTATAACATTTTTGTCGCTCACCATTGGTTCGACATTAGTATTCTCACAAACTACCAAAGCCCTTGTCGGCGGTACCTTGATCGATGGTTTTGGAGGAGTGCCGATTCGAAATTCAGTGATTTTAATTGAGAATGATAAAATAACTGCGGTCGGTCAGGTTGGAAGTCTGGAAGTACCTGCTGGAGCAGAAGTGATTTCTACCGAAGGGATGAGTGTGATGCCTGGGCTTTGGGACATGCATGTGCACTTGATGATCAACGGGCATAGTGACTATGACCATTGGGATAAGACATACATTGATTTGTTTGAATCGGTAATTATGCCTTCTTCTGCGCATCAGCTTTTGATGGCTGGGGTGACGAGTGCTCGGGATTTGGGAGCACCCTTGGAAGCGAGTATTAATGTGCGAGATAAGATCAATCGCGGGGAAATCCCCGGTCCGACGATCTATGTGTCCGGGCCATTTATCCAAAAAACAGCTTATCCGGGGACTGAAGCTTTCCGCTGGGGAGTAAATGGCGTAGCAGATGCCAAAGCTAAAGTCAAAAAACTTGCAGATGCCGGAGTGGACGTGATCAAGTTGATTGATCAGGATCAGATGACTTTGGAGGAAGCACAGGCAGTGGTAGATGAGGCGCATAAATATGGCTTACCGGTCGTTGGGCATTCACATCGACCGGAGGAAATTCGTGTTGGATTGAAGATTGGTGTGGATTGTTTTGAACATACGGGGTTGAGTTCTGCTCCGGAATATCCTGAAGACATTATGTTGATGATTCAAGAGCGCTCAGCTCAAATGAATCGTGGTCCGCTCTTCTGGACTCCGACGGTGGAGGGTTTATACAATTATGAATCGGTGCGGAATAATCCCGAAAAACTGGATGATCCGAGTTGGCATTTGGGTTTACCTGATTCAATCATTCGAGACATAAGAGCTTCCCTTCGCTATCCAGGTAGGATGTCTTATTTCCAATTGACACCAGTGCGAAAGCCGACGCTGGAGCGGAAGTTTTCCCAACTCAAGCAAAGCGGCGTGGTGATGCTGATCGGAACAGATAGCGGGATTCCAATGAAATTTCACAGCCAAAGTACCTGGAATGAGTTGGATGTGTGGGTAAATGAGTTTGGCTATGATCCTTTATTAGCAATCAAGGCTGCGACCTATTGGCCGGCGGTGGCCATGAAAGTTGACCAAGATTATGGGACCATCTCCGAAGGAAAATATGCGGACATTATCGCCGTGCGCGGGGATGTGCTTCGACACATCTCCTTACTTCAGGATGTGGATCTGGTGATCAAGCATGGGAAGCGGGTGAAGTGATTATCCGAAAATCTCAATCACCTCTTGTTCTGCTGAGTTCAAGAACTCTTGTATCAATTCAAAATTTCTCAAAAGGATTTGAGTGATAGAATTTGTTGTCAAATTTCCGGTTCTCAGCCAAATAATTTTTGGAGGAGAACCGTACAAAATATTTAAATCAATAAAATCCGAATCGAAAGTTATAAGTGAAAAATCCAACTTTCTTGCAGTTTGGAAAATCAATAAATCTGAAGCATCCTCAAGTCCAAGAAACCTAACGTGGTTAGAGTTTGGGAAATTTGCCAAGAGTTGGTTGATTATTTTGGGGGATATGTTTTGATCAAAAAGTAATTTCAATTAGCTACAATTAATTTATGTTCTTTATCAGCTGCGAAAGCCAAGCATGCATTAATCATTTCCTCATTCAATTCCTCAAAATCATCAATGATTTCCTTTTTGGTCATTCCATTAGCAAGCCAGTTTAAAACATCATAAACAGAAATCCGGGTTCCTTTAATCGTAGGTTTACCAAAACGTTTATCTGGTCTGATTTCTAGAAAATCTTGATAATTCATATACTAAATATAAGTAATTCAGTTTGAAAATTTTAAGGCAATAGAAAGATTCAGAGCAAACAAATAAGCCCAATTGTTCTATGGGAAACTTTTGAAAGATTTTGGGCCTATTTCAAAAATAGAATCAGCTGGTTGATCCGATCTTCAATAATCCTTGCTCGGTCATTGTAAGCAAACATCAAATCATCCAATGGCACCGCCCCATTTGGTCCCGTAACAGAATCTAATTTTTGATTGATCAGCGAAAACTCGGGTTGTATTTCTATTTCCCATTCCTCTTGGCTTTCAAGAATTGCCTCTAATTTTTCTTGACTCGCATTTTCTTGAAAATCAAGTAAAATATGATTCATCAATTCTTCCAGTTGATCATAAAAATCCCTAGAACAATTCATCATAAACTTGCCCTCATCCAGACAATTCTGATAAGTCTCCTTCAGTGCTGCAAGTTGCTTTTTGTAGTCAGGAGCTTTTGTGAAAAACAACGAAAGGAGAAGAAGAAACTTAAGCATCATTTATTTCAAAAAACTTCGGATTTCTTCTACGACAGCTTTGGGTTGCTCCGCGTGAAGCCAATGGCCGGCATTGGAGATGGTTTTTAATTGGTAATTGGGGAAATGCTCCAAGATGCTTTCCATGTCTTTATCTTGAATGTACTTTGACTTTTCTCCTGCCAAAAACAAGGTTTCACCTTTATAGATCGCATCTTCTTCCAAAGCTTTTCCGACTTCCTCAATATTGGCGACAATTACCGGAAGGTTGATTTTCCAGTAAAATCCATCTGCGTTTCTTCCTAGACTTTTCAGTAGAAATTGTCTGGTCCCGAAGTCAGGAATATGTACGGCAAGTTTGTCATCTGCTTCTTTTCGGGATTGGATCTCTGGCAAATTAATCGCCCGAAGTCCATCCAAAATCACCTCATGATGAACTGGATAGTATCGAGGAGAAATATCGGCCACGATCAATCGCTCCACACGTTCAGGATTATTGACTGCAAAGGTCATGGCAACTTTCCCTCCCATGGAATGCCCCATCAAGAAGACTTTGTCCAAGCCTTCATCATCCAACAATTCCAGTATATCGGCTGCCATCACTTCATAGTTCCACTTATGGGAATGAGGTGAATCTCCATGATTACGCTGGTCTACCAAATACATGGTGAATTCTTTATCGAGCTCTCTGGAAATGCTGTACCAGTTGTCCGCCGAACCGAAAAGTCCGTGAAGAATAACTAATGGTGGCCCGGAGCCTATTTTTTTGAAGTTTAATTTCATCTGTTTATAATTGTTTTTTTAATGGTCAGATGGAATGCCCTGAATAATCATTCACCTGTGAGTCGACCGCTCGTCATGGGCATTTCATGTGTGATTTACGATTTACGAAGTGTGATTTACGAGATTTAGAGTAATCCCTACAATTTTCTAAATCAGTTTTTTTTTAATAAATAATGTGGAATGCCGAATAATGAATGTTGAAGTTTCAACCTTTCCCAACTTCCAACTTCCAACTTCCTACTCCTCCAACTTCCTCCGATACATCTGAATGGTATTCTCCAATCCATAATACAAGGCATCGCAGATCAAGGCATGGCCGATGGAAACTTCGTCTAAGTAGGGAATGCTTTTCTTCAAAAAGCCCAAATTGTGTAAGTCTAAATCGTGACCGGCATTTAATCCCAAACCCAATTCCCGAGCAATTTTAGACACTTCTATGTAAGGCTTTACTGCATTTTCAGGATTAATTGGAAAACCCACCGCATAAGGTTCAGTGTAGAGTTCCACTCGATCTGTTCCGGTAAGTTTTGCGGGCTCAAAGTATTTTGCCTCAGGATTGATAAAGATCGAAACCCGCACTCCAGCTTCTTTCAACTCAGCGACAATATCTTGGAGCATACTTTGGTGCTTAATCGTATCCCAACCAGTATTGGAAGTAATCGCAGTTGGCGGATCGGGTACCAAGGTGGCTTGAGCTGGCTTTACCTTTTTCACCAAATCCATAAATCGCGGGTCAGGGTAGCCCTCGATATTAAATTCTGTAGTCACGACTTTCGAAAGATCCATCACATCCTGGTAGCGAATGTGGCGCTCATCTGGTCTAGGGTGGACTGTAATGCCTTCCGCACCGAATCGCTCAGCATCCAAAGCGACTTGAACCACATTGGGATTATTGGCTCCACGGGCATTCCGTAGGGTGGCAATCTTGTTAATATTTACACTTAGCTTGGTCATATCCGATCTGAAAAGGTATTTTTGGATTAATTAATAACCTTGTAACACAAACTTAGGACTTATGAGTTTAAAGCAGAACATAGAAAGTGAAATTAAATCCGCAATGATCGCCAAGGATAAAACTCGACTGAGTGCCTTAAGAGCTATCAAATCCCTGATTTTGTTGGAAGAAACGAAGAGTGGAGCTAAAGCGGAAATCACTGAAGAGGACGAATTGAAAATCCTCACCAAAGCAGCCAAGCAGCGAAAGGACTCCGCAGAGATCTATGAGCAGCAGGGAAGAGCGGATCTTTTGGAAGTGGAAATGGCCGAACTAGCCATTATTCAGGAGTTTTTGCCAAAGGCAATGACTGAGGAAGAAATCACAGCAGCGATCAAAGCCATTATCACACAAACTGGAGCTTCAAGCCCAAAAGATATGGGAAAAGTAATGGGCGTTGCCAGTAAAGAACTTGCAGGAAAGGCAGATGGCAAGGTGATTGCTGAAAAAGTGAAAGCACTATTGAATAGCTAATTGGAAGCAGTTGACATTGTCATATTGATCATCTTGGGCCTAGGTGCTTATGAGGGATTCAAACAAGGGTTTCTCATGAGCATCGTAGGTCTAGTTGGTTTTGTGATCGCTATTGTTTTGGGTTTTTACTTCATGGACAGCATGGCCAATTGGTTGGGGGAAACAGTCAAAGAAGTCAATCTTGGATATCCTTTGGTGGGTTTCCTAGTTATTTTTATTATCACAATGCTATTGATTCGAATAGTGGGTTGGGCCCTGAAGCAAGTCATGGATTTGATCTTGTTGGGTGGAATTGACAGTGCTGCTGGAGGGATTTTAGGAATAGTCAAAGCAGGATTTTTTATTAGTTTGTTTCTTTGGTTTACCAACGAATTCAAAATGGATCTCCCTAAAAAGTGGCTGAAAAATTCAGAAATCCTGGGCTATATCAAACCTTTGGCGCCTGCGGTGATTGATGCTGTGGAGCCATTATTTCCTAGCGTAAAAAGTACCAGAGATAAGTTGGAGGAGTTTGTCGAAGACATTAAAGAAAAAGCCGAAGACATTTAAGAGCTCCGGCCATTTTTATTTCTCAGGACATGTTCAGTCAAACTGAAATCACTTAATTACCTCAAATCAATCACCTCTATTCCCGGATGCTGCTTCACATCAAAGCTGAAATAGTTTGCAGAAAGATTGACATTGGTTTTGAGATTAGTGAAGGCATAAGAGAAAACTCCACCTTGTCCATCATACATTTCCCAACCCAATAAGTTGTTGGTAGTCTTTTCGATTCTTAGCGTTACTTTTTCAAAAGGAGCTCCCGATTTGATCGCAGTAAGTTCTACAAGCTGTGCTGTTTTTCCTTGAAATTGTTTTTCCCCTAACAGTTTGTAATTGTATCCTGACTCATACATCCGATAAATGTTAGACGGAGTAAGCTCACCTTCCATTTGCGAAGCATCGTTGATCGTCACTTCCTTGTAGTCCTCAGTTTGGATGAAGGTCCAGACGGTTTTGGAATCATTGTAGATTTCCTGCTCTGGAAGCTTCAATCTGTATTGTTCACCTTTTACTGCTATCTCTCCTGTTTGGCGATCACTGGAACCTGTTTGATCCTGAAAAGTAAAATCAAAACTTGCCGTAAATCCATTCATTGCCTGAAATTTCTGGCTCATGGCATCTAAGAGGATTTTTGCTTTGGGGTCTTTTTGAGCGGTTGCTTCGAAACTGGATGAAACCGCAAGAAAGAGGAAAAAAAGAAGGATGATTTTTTTCATTGAATAGGTAAAGCGAAACTTTTGTAAGCTCCTACAAACTATTCAATAACCGTTCCAAACTAGCGTCATCTTGCACGAGTACCTCTCGCGCTTTGGAGCCTTCAAAGGATCCTACTATACCTGCAGCTTCCAATTGGTCAATAATTCTTCCAGCACGGTTGTATCCTAACTTCAACTTTCGCTGAATCAGGGAAGTGCTGCCTTGCTGGTGCATCACAATTAGTCTAGCCGCATCATCAAAAAGTGGATCTCTGTCCGAAAGGTCTATTTCACCAACGCCACTATTACCATCTTCACCTTCAAATTCAGGAAGTAAATAGGCGTCAGAATACCCTTTTTGCTCTCCGATCCAGTCACAAATTGCATCCACTTCCGGAGTATCCAAAAATGCGCATTGGATTCTTGTGATCTCCGATCCATGTGAAAGTAACATGTCTCCCATACCAATCAATTGATCTGCTCCCCCGGTGTCTAAGATAGTTCTTGAGTCAATTTTGGAGGTGACACGGAATGAAAGTCGAGCTGGAAAATTGGCTTTAATTATACCCGTGATTACGTTTACAGATGGTCTTTGGGTAGCCACTACCAAGTGAATTCCAATCGCTCTGGCCAACTGTGCAAGTCTGGCAATCGGACCTTCGATTTCCTTTCCAGCAGTCATCATCAAATCCGCCAACTCATCAATCACTAAGACAATGTAAGGCATGAAATAATGCCCTTTGTCCGGATTGAGTTTACGTGCAATAAACTTCGCGTTGTACTCCTTGAGATTTCTCGTACCAGCTTCTTTGAGCAAATTGTATCGATTATCCATCTCGATACAGAGGGAATTCAAGGTATAAATCACCTTCTTGGTATCGGTGATAATAGCCTCCTCAGAGCCTGGCAGCTTAGCCAAAAAGTGACGTTCTATTTTATTGAACAAGGTTAATTCAACTTTCTTCGGATCTACTAAGACAAACTTCAACTGGGAAGGATGTTTCTTGTAAATCAAGGAAGCTAGGATCATATTCAATCCTACGGACTTTCCTTGACCTGTTGCACCTGCCATGAGTAAGTGAGGCATTTTCGCCAGATCTGCCACAAAAACTTCATTGGAAATAGTCTTACCCAAAGCAATCGGAAGATCCTTGTCCGATTTCATGAATTTCTCTGTACCTAAAACAGCACGAGCAGGCACAAGCTCCCTGTTTTTATTTGGCACCTCGATACCGATCGTTCCTTTTCCTGGGATAGGAGCTATGATTCGGATTCCCAATGCCGCCAAACTCAAAGCAATGTCATCTTCTAGATTTTTGATTTTGGAAATCTTTACGCCGGGTTCAGGGACGATTTCATAAAGTGTTACCGTTGGACCTATGGTCGCTTTGATTTCCTGAATTCCAATCTTGAAGTTCTCAAGCGTCTCGACAATCTTGTTTTTATTATCCTCAAGTTCCTGTCTGGATACCGTTACTTTTTGGACATCGTACTCATTCAGTAAGTCCAGAGTGGGGTACTTGTATTTTGGAAGATCCAGAGTAGGATCATAGGCATCTAAGTTTTGGACTTCTTCAGCTGTTTTTTCTTCACCGGCAGGTTTTACGACAGAGAAGTTTTTGTCGGCTATTTCGAGCTCTTCTGGTACGTTATCTAGTTCAGGATCCAGGATATTTAATTGCGGTACCTCAAAAGCTATTGGAGCCTTTACTTTTTCTGTAGCTTTTTCTTCCTCTTTACCTTTGATTATCCAGGCACTACCATCGTCGTCGATAAGATCTTCGTCTTCTTCCTCCTCATTTTCTTCCAAGTCAAGCTCCTCCTGAAAAGGATTTTTGACCGGAAGGGGTTCTTCTAAAGAGGAATCGAAAGAATCTTCATCAGCTGTTTTGGAGCTGAACCATTCCAGTTTGTCTATGTCAAAAAAGAATACAACGAATATGAGTAAAGCGCCGCCAATGAGGATGAAAGTCCCCCAACCTAAAAAATCAGAGGATAATTTAGCAAGTTCGTAACCAAAGCCTCCTGAAAGAAAACTCCAATACGAGTAACCCTGTACCAAAATCACGATATAGCCTGTAAAAAGACCAATCCAGAAAGTAAAGAATAATGCAAATGTCGTGTAACGTGTCAAAGAAACCAGCGAGATTTTGAAAGCCCATCTGAATCCAAGCAAAAACAAGAAAGGTGGGAAAAGGAAGGCAGCGACACCAAACCAGCGGTAAATGAGCCAATTAGAAGCTTGAGCGCCTAAATACCCAAGCAAATTCTTGGTTTCTCTGGCAGTTTCTCGAATAGCCTCATCTGGATTATTCATGACCAAACTTTGATCCGTAGGTCCACTGAGCAGATAACTGATAAATGCAATAAATAAAAATATCGATGCTGACATCAATAAGATCCCCAAGGTTAAGACTAGCTTATTACTCTTGAATTTTCCGAATGAAAATCCAGTCCCATTAGGCTTAGACTCCTTCTTTTTTTGGGGTTCTCCTTTTTTACGAAAAGTATTGGTCCTGGGTGAATTGGTGGCCATGTATGCGATTCAGATCCGATTTTAGTTTAAGATTAGTGAAAATAAATTGACAATTTATCTCGAAAAATAAGCCAATAATCCTTTTTTAATCTTTTTAATCAACCCAGGTCCCTCATAAATCATGCCTGAGTAAACCTGAACTAAGCATGCTCCCGCCTTTAGTTTCTCGATAGCATCCTCAGCGGAATAAATTCCTCCCACTCCAATAATAGGAAAAGCACCAACGGATTTCCTACTCAGATAGCGAATTACTTCCGTGCTTCGTTTGGCAAGGACTTTACCGCTGACCCCGCCGGCACCGATCGCCTCAATTTTTTCTTTTGAAGTACTTAAACCTGATCGGTCAATGGTTGTATTGGTTGCGATTACTCCCGCAATATTGGTGTCCATTACTATTTCTACAATATCGTCAAGCTGTCCATCAGTCAAGTCAGGGGCGATTTTTAATAGTATAGGCTTTGGTTTTTCTTTCAGATCATTTGCGGATTTGACCGCTTGAAGCAAAGCTTTTAAGGGTTCTTTCTCCTGCAAATCCCGAAGGTTTGGCGTATTGGGTGAGCTGACATTGACTACAAAGTAATCCACATAATCATGAAGTGCTTCCAAGCAAAACAGATAATCGTCTACCGCATTTTCGTTCGGGGTGTTTTTATTCTTGCCAATGTTTCCACCAATGATCACATCCGATTTTCGATTTTTTAATCGTTCAACTGCCTCAAGGACTCCACCATTGTTAAAGCCCATTCGATTGATGAGTGCTTCATCTTGAGGAAGTCGGAAAAGTCTAGGTTGAGGGTTTCCTTCTTGAGGCTTGGGAGTTAGCGTTCCGATTTCTATAAATCCAAAACCCAGCATCGCCATCTCATCGATAAGTTTTGCATCCTTGTCAAAACCAGCAGCAAGTCCTACCGGATTTTTGAATTTCAATCCAAAAACTTCTCGCTCTAATCTCGGGTCATCAAACTGGAAAGTTGATTTGATCAATGACTTAATTATGGGGAGGTTAAAAGTCAGCTTAGTCAGATCAAAAGTGAAATGATGTGCGTCTTCTGGTTTTTTGAGAAAAAAGAGTGGCTTTAGAATGGATTTGTACACAGCTTATTCAGGTTGGGGTCAAACGCTCAAAGTTACTTATTCAGGGTTTGAAAAGGATTCTTTCCAGGAAAAAAGATGATTCAATAAAACAAAGAGTCCACCGACCACAGTCGATCGTCGACTGTGGTTGGTGGACAGTTTTACTTCTTCATTCCCATATAATCCACTACAAAATAACTCAAAGTCCGAACGCCAAGTTTGAATCCACTTTCTTCTAGATAGAAATCCGGAGTATGGTGAGAGGCAGTAGTCAAGGGGTCACCTCCGATTTTCATTCCACCTAGCATGATGAAAATTCCTGGCTTTTCCCGCTGGAAAAAGCTGAAATCCTCCGAACCCGTAATCGGATCCATTGCGATGACATTTTCTTCGCCTGCTGCAGCTTGGATTGAAGGAAGCATTTGTGCCATGAATGCAGGTGGGTTTACAGTAGAAGGATACAGCTTCCCAATATTGACATCCGCAGAACCTCCTGCACTTTTAGCGATATTGGTTGCTATTTCAGTGATTCGTTTGTGCACCAAGGCTTGTTGCTCATCACCGAAAGTTCGGATAGTTCCTATCATCTCCACTTTTTCAGGAATAATATTGGAACGAATTCCGCCATTTATCGCTCCTATTGTCACGATTGCAGGGTTTTGAGTGACATTGACGCTTCTGGAAAGAATGGTTTGAAGACCCATTATAATCTGGGAAGAGGTGACGATGGGATCCACTCCAGACCATGGAGTGGCACCGTGAGATTGTGTGCCATTGACAGTGATTTTAAGATTATCCACCGCAGCCATAAATGGGCCGGATCGATAACCTACTTTACCAGCTTCAACTTGTGCCCAGATATGTAAACCGAAGATCGCATCTACGTCCTTCATGACTCCTTCTTTCACCATTAGTTGAGCTCCTGCCAGACTTCCATCATAGACTCCTTCTTCAGCAGGTTGGAAAATAAACTTAACCGAACCCTCCAATTGGTCTTTCATTCCAGCCAAAACCTCAGCAACTCCCATCAGAATTGCCATGTGGGAATCGTGTCCACAGGCATGCATGACACCAGTTTCCTGTCCATTATAGGTGGTTGTCACGGTAGATTTAAAAGGGACATCTGCTCGCTCAGTTACCGGTAGCGCATCCATATCCGCGCGAAGGCCAACCATCGGTCCTGGCTTTCCACCTTTCAATACACCTACCACTCCGGTGACTGCTACGCCTTCGGTTACTTCCATGCCGAGAGAGCGGAGATGTTCGGCAATTACCTTTGCGGTACGAACTTCTTGATTACTCAACTCTGGATTTTCGTGAAAATCCCTTCGCCATTCGATGACCTTGGTTTCAATTTTATCTGCTGACTGATCAATTTTTGGTCTCAAACTGGATTGGCCGAAGCTTGCTATCGAAAGAAAGAGAAATGGTAAAACTAGCTTTTTCAAAATTTTATATTTTAATGTTTAGATAACTCGATTTAGAATTTTGCTTTTTGTGAATTTCTCTAAAAAGCAGTTTGATTTTCCAAGTTATATAAATCTGCTTTATTCTTAATGGATTTGACCTTTCTTGTTTTCGGCGAGGATTTTCATTTTTTGGAAATAAAAAATACCCAGACCACTTAGATCCGGGTATTTTTCAAAATCGACTTTATTAATTAGGACAAATCCGATGTCCAAAATCTAAAATCTTATATTATTTCATTCCCATGTAATCCACCACAAAGTAGCTCATCACGCGCATTCCAAGTACAAATCCGCTCTCATCAATGTAGAAATCCGGAGTGTGATGTGATGGAGTTTTAGTCGGATCGCCTCCTTTTTTCATTCCGCCTAAGCCAATAAATAATCCTGGCTTCTCTCTTTGGTAGAAGCTGAAATCTTCTGCCCCGGTTACCGGAGGATTGTAGTTGATATTTCCTTTGCCGGCAGCTGCTTCCAGTGTAGCCACCATTTTAGCTGTTAGCTCTGGATCATTTATAGTAGAAGGATAAAGCTTGGTAATATTTACCTCTGCAATCCCACCAGCACTCTTGGCGATATTTGTAGCAATCTCTGTAATCCGCTTATGGATTAAGGCTTGCTGCTCGTCCCCGAAGGTTCGAATAGTGCCAATCATTTCGACTTTCTCAGGAATGATATTATGGCGAATTCCGCCATGAATAGCACCGATAGTCACTACCGCTGGGTTTTGGGTAATATTAACATTTCGGGAAAGAATGGTTTGTAGCCCTGTAACAATTTGTGAGGAAGTTACAATCGGATCCACACCAGACCAAGGAGATGCCCCATGTGCTTGTGTACCATGTACGATGATTTCCAGATTATCCACGGCAGCCTGAGCTGGTCCCGAACGGTATCCTATTTTTCCAACTTCAGTCTGCGCTGAAATATGTAAACCGAAGATTGCATCTACATCCTTCATGACTCCCTCTTCCACTAGCTGTTTAGCCCCCCAAGATGTTACACCAGGTTCGTATATTCCTTCCTCTGCAGGTTGGAATATGAATTTTACATTTCCCTGTAACTGATCTTTCATACTGGCAAGGACTTCTGCCACTCCCATCAAAATAGCCACGTGGGTATCATGTCCACAGGCATGCATGATGCCTGTTTCTTGTCCGTTGTAGGTAGTGGTTACAGTGGATTTGAAAGGGAGGTCAGCGCGCTCAGTGACTGGAAGAGCATCCATATCCGCTCTTAATGCCACGGTTGGCCCGGGTTTCCCCCCTTTTAAAACCCCAACTACGCCTGTCACTGCCATACCTTCAGTGACTTCGATTCCTAAGGAGCGAAGGTGGTCAGCGATTTTTTTTGCTGTCCGGGTTTCTTGATTTCCCAGTTCGGGATTTTGGTGAATGTCTCTTCGCCATTCAATGACTTTTTGTTCGATGGAGGAAGCTTGTTTATCGATCGCTGGCCTTAGGCTTGATTGTCCAAAGGCTGTCCCCGAAATTAGGAGTAGAGGAAGTAGAAATTTTTTCATAGTTGAGGGTTTTGTTCTATTCCAAATTTAGAAAAATGATCAAGTCGACAATCAATTATGTTCAATTGTATCAAAAACTTGATCTGAAAGAACTATTTCGGCTCAGAATCCTTTTGTAAAGGCAAACACTAGAATTTAATTTTATGGAACTCACCAACAAAATCGCAGTAGTCACTGGAGTCAGCAAAGGCATTGGACTCGAATTGGTCAAACTTTTAATCGATAAAGGCACCGTAGTAGCCGGCTGGGGAAGAACTGCTCCAGAATTTAGTCATGCCAATTTTCACTTTTTCACTTGTGATGTAGCGAAAGAAGAATCAGTGGAAAATGCATTTCAGGAAACCACAAAGAAGCTAGGGACAGATATCCGCATCCTTGTGAATAACGCTGGATTTGGCGTAGCCGGAGCTACGGAGACTTTTTCCTCTGAAGATTGGAAGGCCATGTTTGACACCAATGTGCATGGGATTTTCTACACGGTCAAGCGGCTGATTCCTGGGATGAAGGCTGCAGACGAAGGACACATTCTTAATGTCGCTTCTATTGCAGGACTAAATGGAGTTAATCAATTTGCCGGATATGTAGGTACTAAGCATGCGGTTAGAGGGATTTCTCATTCACTCTATATGGAGCTTAGAGACTTTGGAATCAAAGTATCCACAATCTATCCTGGTTCAATCCAAACCAACTTCTTCGATGATATCCCTGGTGTTCAGGCGAATGAAAATATGATGCGTCCCATTGATGTGGCCACGACTATGCTTCAGACACTTGAAACTCACCCAAATTATTTTGTCGCAGATGTGGAGTGTAGACCACTAAGACCCAAAGGCAAGAAGTAATAGAGTACTTGGGAAAAAATTTAGAAGCGCTGAGTTTATTCTTAGGCTTGAGAATTCCTCCTGCGTTCCAGGATAGTTTTAAACTATATAAGTTTGAACTCAGCCTTTCTAAGACCCAATTCTTAAAGACATACTGGCCTAGAATTTTACCGCTTAAAAGGTTTTAAAATTGTTTTGATTAGGTTATGTGTTTACTTTGATCATTCATTTATCAAGTCCTTTCATGAAAAAACTTAATCTGATTATTTTAATTGCGGTACTGATTGGAGGTACTGCTTATATCAGTTTGCTGGCCAAGAATGAGCCTCCCGTACAAAAGCCTGAGATTGCAGCTCCTGGTATGCTTCCAGACTTCACGTTGAATGATATTAATGGGAAAATGAGCTCTATTCATCAACTAGCAGCAAATAAGCCAACTCTCTTTATTTATTTCAGCTCGACCTGTCATTTATGTCAGGATGAGCTTGGCGCAATCTCAAAGCGGATCGAGGAGTTTAAAGATTACAATCTAATCCTTACAACAGTGCAGCCGATTGAGGAGATGATCGGATTTGTGAATGGTCTGGGAATTAAGGACAAAAGCTATGTTCATTTTTTGCTTGATGCTGAAATGAAAGTGGCGAGTTACTATCAGATAAGAAGCGTGCCTTCCATCTATTGCTACAATTCAGAAAAGCAACTTGTAGCTGAATACGTAGGGATCACTGATATTAATCTTTTATTGGAGAATTTAAGCCAAGGCAAGTAAAGCTTAATGTGATCTTTGGATTGCTATTACAATAAAAAGAACCACTAGTAGTATTCATTTTAGGAAGAACATTTTTCTTTACTTTTGAATGACAATAAAGACCAATGTCTCTAGAAGTAAGCCAACTCACGAAAATTTACGGTTCCCAGAAAGCACTTGATGAAGTGTCATTTTCGGTTACACCCGGAAGGATTTTAGGTTTTTTGGGACCGAATGGAGCAGGAAAATCGACCACCATGAAAATTATTTGTGGCTACTTAGCTCCTGATGGTGGATCGGTTTCTGTTTTGGGCAAAAATGCAATTGATTCCCCAAAACAAGTCAGTCCATTGATTGGCTATCTGCCTGAGCATAATCCCCTATATCTGGATATGTATGTGCGGGAGTTTCTAGAGTTCTCAGGTGGTTTGTATGGGCTGGCTGGAACTAAGCTGAAGCAAAGAGTAATTGAAATGCTTCATAAAACCGGTCTCGAGCCTGAGCAACATAAGAAAATCGGACAACTTTCTAAAGGCTACCGACAGCGAGTAGGGCTGGCAAGAGCATTGATCCATGATCCACAAGTCATTATTTTGGATGAGCCAACCACCGGTTTGGATCCCAATCAATTGGTGGAAATCAGAGCTTTGATTAAAGAAGTTGCTGCAAATAAAACGTTGATTCTATCTACTCATATCATGCAGGAAGTGGAGGCTATCTGTGCTGATGTCGTGATCATCAACAAAGGAAAAATCTTAGCGGCTGATTCTTTAGATAATCTTAAATCAAAAACTTCCGAAGTTCAACTCATTTTGGAAACAGAGGAAGAGTTGAAGTTGGAATGGTTCCAGCACTTCAATGGAATTCAATTCGGATCTAAAGGTAAGAATGAAGTTTTGATCAGCGCTTCTCATGCTGGAGATGCTAGAAAGGAAATCATGCAGCTGATTCATCAAAAGGAATTGAATCTGATTAGTCTAAATCAAAGCAAGAAGAATTTGGAACAAATTTTCCGGGAAATCACGAAATGAGCAGTCTATTTTGGAAAGAGATCAATGCGTTTTTTGGAAGCCTTTTGGGCTATCTGGTGCTTGCTTTGTTTCTGGTTGCCTTAGGACTGATCGTTTGGGTGTTTCCAGAAAGCAGTATCCTCCAATATGGATTTGCAGATTTAGAAGTGCTCTTTAGCTACACCCCATACGTATTCACTTTTTTGATTCCGGCACTTTCCATGCGCGTCCTTGCGGAGGAGCGCAAAACTGGAACCTGGGAACTTCTTAGGACTTCTCCACTTTCTATATTTCAGATTGTGGTTGCAAAATACTTGGCGTTGCTTGCCTTAGTTTTTGTGGCTCTTTTGCCGACCTTGATTTATTATTTCAGCGTGATTTCCTTGGGAGACCCGGTAGGGAATTTGGATCAGGCAGGATTCTTTGGAAGCTGGATTGGTTTACTTATGATTGGTGCAGTATTCACTTCAGTAGGGATTTTTTCGTCCGCCTTGACTTCTCAGCAAGTGCTCGCTTTTGTGCTTGGAGTATTTTTATGTTTTGTGATTTACTTCGGGTTTTCGGCAGCAGCGGATTTGCAATTGGGTGACTTCGCTTACTGGTTGGAAGAGTTAAGTTTAAGTTATCACTACATAAGTTTGAGTAGGGGAGTGATTGATTCGAGAGATATTTTCTTTCTTTTCGGGATGATTTGGTTGTTTTTGGGAGGAACTATTTTGGTTTTACGCAACAAATGAAAAAACCATTTCTCCATATCGCAAAGCCTTGGATTCTCCTTTTCGGAGGAATTTTGGTTTTCGTAATACTCAGCCAAGTTCTTCGCTTTAGAATTGATCTCACTGAAGAAAAGCGCTTTTCCCTCCATCCTGGGACTGAGAAAGTACTTGCTCAATTGACAGAGCCACTTCATGTGGATATACTTTTGGTTGGTGAAAATCTGCCAGGTGGGATGCGAAGACTTCAAAAATCCATCGAAGAGACGGTGAGAACTTTCAATGCTTACAGTCCAAAAGCGATCACCTATTCTTATTTCGATCCATTGTCTGTAGATCAGGAAAAGCAAGAGGAATTTATTGTTGATTTAGTGGATTATGGAATCAATCCGACCAATCTTTTTGTCAACCAAAATTCGGGTCAGCAGGCTCAGCTGATCTTTCCGGGGTTTTTGGTAAGTGATTCAGAATATGAAACCGGAGCCTTGGTGCTAAAAGGCGAACGTGGAATGAGCCCCGAACAAATTTTAAATCAGTCAATTGAGAATCTTGAATTTGAGCTCATCGCTGCGATTCAAAAATTAATTTCTCCTGAATCTTCCTCCATAGCTATGATTATTGGGCATGGGGAAAATGGCAGAGATGATGGTTATGGAATCGTGGAGGCGCTGGATGGTGAATTTGAGATTTTCAAAGTTCCTTTGGAGCAAGCTAAAAAACCTGCTGATCTCTCAAGTTTTAAAACAGTAATCATTCAATCTCCAAAGGAAAGCTACTCTGACCGGGAAATTTACTTATTGGATCAATATGTCTTGAATGGAGGGAATCTGGTCATTCTATTGAATGGTGTTGCCGTGGAGGAGCAAGCCCTTTCCGGAGGAACTACGATTGGAATGCCATTTGAAACCGGACTGGAGAATCTGCTTTTCCGATATGGCCTTCGTATCAATAATGATTTGATCCAGGACATGAATTTTGGTTTGATTCCAACCATGGCTGGGAATTTTGGGAATCAGGAACAAATGCGTCCCATGCCTTGGCTCTATTATTTTCAAGCTGGTCTCATGCAAAACCATCCGATCACCAAGGGTTTGGATGTGGTGAGTTTTGAATTTGCCAGTAGTATGGATACCGTAAAGGCTGATGGCGTGAAGAAGATTCCTTTAATTTTTACTTCAGACTATTCTAAAATAATTCCTGCTCCCATGCAGATCTCGTTGTCGGAAGTATCCATTGAACCGGATCCCAAGACTTTTGATTTAAAGAACCTTCCATTAGGCTACTTACTTGAAGGGGAGTTTACCTCAGTTTTCAAAAATCGTTTTGCTCCGGAAGAATTTGACAAAGCAGATTTCAAGGAAAGTGGGAAAGGAAAAGTTGTGGTTTTTGGTGATGGGGAGCTTTTTCAAAGCCAGTTGAACTTTCAAGACGGTTCGCCTCTAACATTAGGAGAGGGACAACTCAGCCAAACCACTTTTGCCAATAAGATCTTGCTAAAAAATATGGTTAAGTACTTGGCTGATCCAGAAGGAATTATTGCTTCCCGAACCCGAACTTTCCAAATTCGACCTCTGAATAAAGTGAAGGTGGCTGAAGAAAAAACGTTTTGGCAATTGATCAATGTGGTCTTGCCGGTTTTGGTTCTTTTGGGAATAGGAGGGATAGTTTGGACCATCCGTAGAAATAACTACGGTCGCAAGAACTGACCGTATTTAGGAATTATTCAAGCAGCCTTTTTGGCAAGATTGTAACTCTAAAAAGAAAAAAATTACATCGAATGTAAATTCGTTTGAGCAAATTCAACTTTACAGCCGTTCGAATTAGATTTTATTTATAAATTTACCCCCATTCAAAAGTTAAAATTAAATAAGCCTTAGATATGAAATTTATTGTTTCCTCTTCTGCATTACTGAAGCAGCTTTCCGCCATTAATGGTGTGGTAACGACAAACCCGGTGGTGCCAATTTTGGAAAACTTCCTTTTTGAAATTAAGGATAGTCTTTTGACCATTACCGCTTCTGATTTGCAGACTTCTATGATGACTGAGATCAATGTGGAGGCTAAGGAAGATGGAAATATTGCGGTACCTGCCAGAATTCTAATCGAGACCCTCAAGAATCTTCCTGAGCAGCCAGTGACATTTAGCATCGATCATGATACCTATGCGGTAGAAATCAGCTCAGATAATGGTAGATATAGACTTGCGGGTGAGAATGCGACGGATTTCCCTAAAATCCCAACTGTGAGCAATGCGACAACTGTTGATATGTCCACAGAGGTGCTTTCTAGCGCTGTTTCTAATACAATTTTCGCAACTAGCTCTGACGAATTGAGACCGGCAATGACTGGTGTTTACATCAATTTGAGTGCAACCAATACTACTTTCGTCGCTACTGACGGGCATCGATTGGTAAGATATAGAAGAGTGGATATCGCGTCAGCTGATGCTGCTAGCTTGATTATCCCAAGAAAAGCACTGAATTTATTGAAGTCTACCCTGCCTTCTGAAAATGTGCCGGTAACTGTGGAATTCAATCAGTCTAACGCGTATTTCAAATTCAACAATATTAAAATGATCTGTCGATTGATCGACGAGCGATTCCCAGATTACGAAAATGTAATCCCTACCGAGAATCCAAATCGAATGAATATCGATCGTCAGGAGTTGTTGAGTTCACTGAGAAGAATTGCAATCTATGCGAATAAGACCACGCATCAGGTTCGATTGAAATTAACAGGTTCTGAATTGATGATTTCTGCAGAAGATTTGGATTTCTCCAACGAAGCAAACGAGAGACTTTCTTGTGATCACGATGGAGAAGACATCGAAATCGGATTCAACGCGAAATTCTTGGTGGAAATGTTGAATAACCTTTCTTGCAAAGAAGTAAGCTTGAGATTCTCTGCACCAAATAGAGCAGGTTTGATTCTGCCTGCTGAGCAAGATGAAAATGAAGACATCTTAATGCTGGTAATGCCAGTGATGTTGAATAATTACGTATAAACTTACCACAATCCATAAATCAAAAGCCCGGAGATTCCTTCGGGTTTTTTTTGCGCAAAGATTCTCTGCAGAAGTGAAAAGTTTATTTCTCGCGGTGGCGCAACGTCGCAGCGAATTTTAAACCCTTAAAATATTTAACAGATCAAAAATTTTTTCTCGCTGATTCTCTTAGAAAAAATAGTAGAGGAACTCAGATTTTAATCTCCAGATTTCGCTGCACCGCAGCGTCGCCGCGAGAAAGTAAACTTTAAGTTTGTGGGAAATTGTCTATTCTTTCTTCGCATCCCTCAGCGATTTCAAATACAAACCTTCTACCCGCTCACGGGCCCAGGGGGTTTGGCGGAGGAATTTCAAACTGGAATTGATCGAAGGATTATGAGTAAAGCAACGAATCGTGATCCGCTCGCCAAGTTCTTTCCAGCCATAAAACTCCACCAAATGCTCGAGAATATGATCTAGGCGAATTCCATGGAGCGGATTATTAGGTTGACTTTCTGTGCTTGGTTTTTCTGACATGTTTGGTTACTTCTTGAATATACTTTTTCCCTCCTTAATCGTCTCCAAAACTTGAATATCTTTCAGTAGCATTGGATCAATTTTTAATGGATTTTGATCCAAAATAACTAAGTCAGCTAGCTTTCCAGCTGCCAAAGTTCCTTTTTTCTCCTCTTCAAAATGCTGATAAGCTCCCCAGATGGTGATGGATTTCAAGGCCTCATAAGGAGTCAAGCGCTCCTCAGGCCCGATGATCTCACCACTTCGGGAAACTCGATTGACGGTAGTCCATAGGATCATCATCAGGTTGGGAAGTGCTACCGGAGCATCGGTATGCGAAGTTACTTTCATTCCGCGATCCAAAGCTGAGCGAATCGGAGAGATCCGATCAGCCTTTTCTTTGCCAATAATCTGACGATGCCAATCTCCCCAATAAAAGGTATGCATTGGAAATAAGGAGGCGATTACATCCATATCCGCCAAACTGTCCAACTGGTCCATTCGGACGTACTGACCATGAATAAGTACATTTCGGCGATCCTTATTTCCATACTTCGCGATTGCAGGCCGAAGTACTCGGATCAATTGATCTACGGCCGCATCTCCATTTGCGTGAGTGAGGAGTTGCCAGTTATTTTCAAAAGCCATATTAACTATTCGCTGAACCTCGGAATCTTCCGCGATTGCAGGATAGCCTTTGTAATCTTTATTCTGACCATCTGGCGGAATCAAATAAGGCTCAGTTCTCCAGGCTGTTCTTCCCTGGGGAGAGCCATCAAGAGTCATTTTCATTCCACCTATTCGGTAGCGATTTGTATAATCCTTACCATACCATTTGGACTCAAAATATTGAGGTGCAGAATAATCGATATAGGAAACTACATCAAGATAAAATTTTCCTTGTTCGGCATAATTTGCCAATAATTCATGATTGCCCATAGCTCTGCCTTCTTGAGCAGTAGTATAGCCAAACTTTGCAGCCATCTCTTGAGACTTATCGAGGTAATAAAAAGCTAGCTCAGGATCAGTAGGGCCAATTATTGGGAAAAACAGCGGGATCGCTGCCATTTCTTCCAGAACACCATTGGGTTCTTGACTTCCAGGCATTCTCCTTATTATTCCTCCGGCAGGATCTATTGATTCAGCAGTGACATTACTCATTTCCAGCCCTTTGGAATTCATCACCGCAAAGTGACCGGAGATATGAAGGATGCAAATTGGAACTTCAGTAGAAACCTGATCCAAATCTTCTTTGGTAGGGAAACGATTTTCAGCCAAAACAGCATCGTCAAATCCTAAACCAACAATCCAGCCCTGAGTTTTATCAGTGCCATTTTCGGCATACCAGGATTTCAATTCTGCAATTAATTCCGGGATTGAATTGACTTCGCCATCAGGGCTTGCCAGTAAATTGGCAGAAATAGCCTGCGCTCCAAACCCACCAAAATGTGCATGGCCATCAATGAAGCCAGGGACTAAGGTCTTCCCATTCAGATTTTTCATCTGGTGTCCTTTTCCAGCGATTTCCATCGCTTCATCCATCGCCCCGACAAAAAGTATTTTTCCTTCCTTCTCCACCAATGCTTCAGCATACACGGGTTCTTCGCTTTCCATGGTAATGATGTCACCTCCAAAGTACATGGTGGCTACAGGTCCACTTTCTTCTTTTTGACTACAAGAAAAAGTGAGGATTAAAAAGCAAAGTAATCGAGTCAGATCTTTCATATTCATTTGTTAAACCTAAAATTAATTTCATTTCATCAAGAAATAACCAGCAAAGATTATTTTTTCGCCTTAATATTAGCCAAATGAGATTCAAGTTCTAGATCGACTTGAAAATAGCCAATGGTGCCACTGAGGCATTCCAGTAGCAATGTGCCACCTTTGTTCTTTTTAATAATTTTTTGCAGGGCTTCTATCGTATGAATTTCCTGATCATTGGCTTTGATGATTAATTCACCAAGTGGCCACTCCATCTCATCAGCCTGAGTTCCCTGGTAGATATGTGTTACGACCAGCATCGGTTTGTCCTGATCGATAGTTTGTAGCATTTCGATTTGTGCAAAGGGATCAACGAATTGGATCGCTTGGATAATTTCATAACTCAAAGGTTGAATGATCATTCCAAACACTTCCAAATACGTTCTTTCATTTAAAATCGGGTTGGAGATAATGCCTTTTTCAGGGTTACGCATTGCAAGTGCTTTGGTCTTTTTGATCACACCATTTCGCATAAAATGAATTTCGGCTTCTTCCCCGATTGGCACCAGCTTCATTACATCAAAAATATTTTTGTGTCTATATAGTCCTTCTTTACCAATGACAATGCCATGCCGGTCAAATTCGACCTTGTTGATGGCAAGGATAACATCCCTTGCATGAACTTTTGCTGCCTCAAGAAATCCATTTTCCAAGACCTTAGAGACGATCACACCTTTTGCATTCGATTGCTTTAATAGTGGATTAAAGTTTTCAGCATTTTTCTGCAGTTTTCCTCCTATATCGGCAAAGTGAGGTTCATTTTGGAGCAATAGGTTTTCGATGATTATTTTCACAAAACTAGCCGGAGTGATAAAACCGATATTTTCGGCATCTACCATTACTGCAGTATTCAGGCCTACCACCTTTCCCTCTTCATTGATACTCGGTCCGCCTGAGTTTCCCGGATTGATGGCTGCATTTGTTACAAAACGTTCTGTGGTGAACTCAGAACCTGAGATAAAATTCGTGATTTCCCCACCGGTGATATTGGGTTCTATCATTCCCATAGGGTATCCGATTGCCTTAATCGCCTCCCCACGCGATGGGCTTGTCCCCTCTCTTAACTCTAAATATTCGATGGGTTGGATTGCAAGTTTTTTAAATCGAACTAGCTCTTCTTTTGTTAGTTTGATCAAAGCTACATCTGGTTCGAGCTGTTTTACCATCCCAACTACTTCTGCTTCAAAGCGCTCTTCGCTAGTAAGCATAGAACTGATTTCGACTTTTACAGCATTTCTTACGACATGGGCATTGGTAACCATGTACCCTTCGAGATCTTTTATTTTCACGAAGAATCCTGAGCCTGACCATTGACCAGGAATCTTAATCGAGGGATTCAGTACCGACTGAATATCCTCTTCTATGTATCCTTCGACTTGTATTTGTACGACACCGCTCATCATCTGACGGGCGACATCTGTAAGTTTGCGTTTAGTTTTTGTCATAGATTGCTTAATTAAACAAAATGCTGGACCAATGACAATTTTTTAACTATCCCGCTCAATCAAATCCCACAAATTCCCATAGATATCCTTAAAAACAGAAACTATCCCAAAATCCTCTTTTGCGGGTTCTCGGATAAATTCAACCCCTTTGGAGCGATAGTTTTCATAATCTCGATAAAAGTCATCGGTATATAAAAACAAGAAAACCCGACCACCAGCTTGGTGTCCTATCTGAGTGATTTGTGTTTCGTTTGCGGCTTTTGCCAATAGCAAATGACAAGTAGATCCAGGAGGTGAAACCCGCACCCAGCGTTTGGTTTCTGAAAGTTTGGTGTCTTCTAAAAGCTCAAATCCAAGGATCTGAGTATAATAGGCGATTGCTTCGTCGTAGTCTCTGACGAGAAGCGAGAGCTGTCCGAGTTGTTGGGTCATGGAATAAAAATAAGGGTTATTCGGGTAATTTGCTGGTGTGTCGAACTTGTAGTGTGTCGAAGTGTGAAAGTCAAGAGTTAATTCCATTGATGTTCAGGAAAATTAGAAAAATAATCTTCGTACATCTACTATAAAAACTAAATTAGATTTTGAACTCCCATTTTTTTTTTTTTCTCATTTGAGAGAACTATTTTTCTAAAACAATAAGAATTTATGAAAGCCAGACATCTGTTTATTTTTATAGGACTTCTTTTCTCCTGCCAAAATGAGAAATCGAAAGAAGCGGAATCTCTTCAATTAGTGTCTTCAGGTACCTTTCTAACTTTTGATTTGGATGATTCCACTGCAAATATCAGTACTGGATTGCAGTATTTTAAAGGCGATGAAGAATACCTTTTCAATGCAAATTGGGAAACCAACAGTCTTCAAAGCTATTCCCTAAAAGATGGCAAAATGGTTAAAAACCTCGTATTTGATCGAGAAGGTCCAAATGGAGTAGGGGATGTTTTTGGTTTTTATGTGCAAAGCATGGATAGCATCTTTCTTTTCAATCCTCCTTTTACTTCGAGGATTAATCTGGTGAATTCGGAAGGAAAAATTCTTCAACGAATAGATTATCAAATTCCGGAAGGCGGTGGTTCAGCCTTTGTCCACAATGCCTTTATGATTTCTCCTCCGGTGGTAACTGGGAATCTTCTAGCGGTAAATCATCGATTTCCGGCTAATATAAGAGAGATGACATCGGAAGAATTGTCAACAAATACTTTTGGTTATCAAATTGATCTCAGTAGTGGCGAGACCACTTACTTTAATCATTTTTTTCCAGTCGACTATTTGAAATCCGGCATCAAGTCAATTGATTTTAGTCGTGCTCAAGGAAAGGATAAAGTCGTCTATTCCCTCCATGGAGATCATCAGCTCTACTATTCGTCTGCATTTGATCTGCCTTTGCGATCTATAGCGGCAAGTAGTTCTTATTTGGATGAAAATTTGTCAAGTATCCAGCCTGGTGGTAGCCCAGAAGAGTTCCAGCGCTATGCTTTTGCCTCCTCTCGGTATGGGTCGATTCTTTATGATTCCTATCGAAATGTCTATTATCGATTTGCTTTTCCTACCCTAACTGATATTACTTCCGAGGAAATCCGAGAACTCCGAAATGCACCAGGGCCATTTGCGGTGATGGTTTTTGATAAAGACTTGAACTTGATTACAGAGCGATTTTTTGATGGAGGAAGCTACTGGCCAGACAATTCCTTTGTAGGAGAAAAAGGCTTGTATCTATCCATCAATCATCCCGATAATCCTCAGAATAAAGAGGATCAGATGAGTTTTGAATTATTGGAATTGAAGTAAAAATAGGGAGGAAACGAATTACTCCCCAAGTCTAAGTTCCTCCAAATTCTCAATTACTCTTTCTTCCTTTCCCCTCTAAATGTCCCATTCGGCTGGACGAAATTCACTGCCACGATTTCCCCGTCTTTTTCCTCGAATTTGATTTTGAATCCTTCTAAGGTTTTGAAATTGAATTCGTTATTTCCCACCGGAATCTGCTCGTACTCAGGCTGACCGGGGACGAAGGCATAGAGTTTTCCTTCTTTTACATAGATTTTTACCTCCTGAACACCCATGAGCAAATAAGCACCTTCATATTTAGCAAGATCTTCGGCGCTGATATCGAGGATTTTTGGAGTTCTCTTAAATTCAATCGGGTCTAAGGCTGGTTCCACTTGAGACTCCATTCCTGAGATATCGCCATTAATGGCTGTTTGAAAGCTTACTTTAATTGGGTTCTCCATCTTAATTTCGCCCTGATAGATCAGATGGAGATTAAAAATGTCGTAATGCTCATGGAGAAGCACTGCATCGTAAAGACCAGTTTTGGCGCGAAGGGTATCATTGACTAGCTCAAGTTCAAGTTTTCCATAACCTGAATTTTCGTAAGTCCCAGTGTATTCAGCGAGCACATGCGAAGGTTTGGTCGTACTGATTTTGGTGGAGTCAGCGGCTTTTTTTGCTTTTTTCTGCATGGCTTTCGCTTCTTCTAACCGTTTTAATCCTTCGCCAGACCAGTCAGCAGGATCAAGTTGCAGCATGCGATCTGCTATCATGTTTCGAACGATGCCTGGCACTTGTGAACCATTCTGATTGGCCAAGACGACAATCCCCAAGCTATCCGTAGGGAAAAAAGAAGCACTTGCCGAGAAGCCATCGATGTTTCCACCATGCTCTACTCGATAATGTCCGCGATAAGAGGAGAGGAACCAGCCATAGCCATAATTTGCAAAATGGGCGTCTGGATGCTCCTTGGATGGAGTCCCAGCCGAAACCACCATCTGCGCACTCATCGCCTCGGTTACATAGGAGGCAGGAATGATTTGTTCATCCTTAAACTTTCCACCATTGATCCAGGTGATCAGCCAGTTGGACATCTCAGTGACGCTACTGTTGATCGCTCCAGCTGGGGCCATAGCGGCAATATTGTAATAGTCCATTTTGGTGCTAATTCCTTCCTCATCGGTTTGATAGCCGTAGGAAAAGTCGGAATCCTTGGGTAATTCTTGTGCTTTAAAGGTGCTTCGGCTCATGCCTAATTGATCAAAGAACATGGTTTTGACATTTTCCTCCCAAGTTTTACCGGTAATTCGCTTGCCGATTTGTCCCTGAAGGAAAAACATCCAGTTGTTGTAATACCATTGCTGGCGCAATCCTGTGAATGGCTCTTGAAATCCGATCCGCTTGATCAGTTCCTCATCTGAATCAGATGGAAACATGTACCAGGAAAGATCATGACGGGGCAAACCGGTCCGATGAGCCATTAGGTCCTTGATAATGATTTGCTCATTCATATAGGGCTCCGCAAATCTGAGTTCTGGGATATACTTCGCAGGGCGCTCATCGAAATCAATTTTCTTATCCTCGCGAAGTACACCTAAAACTGCTGAGGTAAAGGCCTTGGAAGAAGAGCCGATGGCAAAAAGCGTATTTGGAGTCACGGGAGCCTTCTGATCTTGGTCTTTGTATCCAAATCCGCTGGAGTAAATGATTTTGTCTTTTTCGACGACGGCCACCGCAAAGCCAGGTGCTCCCCATTCGGTTCGGACTTTCTCTAGCAATGCATCAATATTAGCGAGGCGAGTGTCTTTTTTCTGCGCAAAAGTGGGATTAAGAATAGAGATCAGAAGGGCGAAAAGTATCAGTTTTTTCATAGGAAGTTGGTGTATGGTCTTCGATAAGTAAAATCGTTTATTCCAGTGGTCGATATTTTATTGAATTATCAATTTAAAAATCAAGATAAACCAAAAATCAAAAAAGCTGGCTTCAAGAGCCAGCTTTTCTTTAGTTCAATACTGAGTCTATTATACTTTCTCATTCGCCAGGGTCCTCCGGACAGTATCTAGATTTACCCGGATCTCCTCGATGCTTTCCCACTCGCGACCATCGGTGCCATGCTCGATTCCTACGTAGCCGTTGAAACCATGCGAGAGCACAATCTTCATCATTCGAGTATAGTCCAACTGAGTTTCATTTCCTCTGTCATCCCAAACGGTAGGCTTAAGACTCACTCCTTTTGCATAAGGCATTAGCTCATCCACTCCTCGATAAGAGTCATAGCTAAAAATCTTATCCCCCACTGTATTCATTCTGAAGTTGCCAAAGTCTGGTAAAGTACCTGCTCGCTTATGTGCCGTCTGTCGGATCATTTCTGCCAGCCACTTGCCATTACTCGAGAAGCCTCCATGGTTTTCGATGATCACATTGATATCAAAATCATCCGCAAACTCACAGAGTTGACGGAGACCGGAGCTACAGACATTGATTGCCTCTTGCTCAGCATCTTTTTCGGTGGAGAAAGGCACTGCAGTGTAAGAATTCACGCGTATAGAATGGCAGCCCAGGAATTTAGCAGCTTCCACCCATTTTTTGTGATTTTCCACGGTTTGCTTTCTGCCTTCAGAAGTAGCTGCTCCGAGCATTCCTTCTCCATCGCACATGATCAAGACCGAGGTGACTCCTTCTCCATCAGCCCGGGTTTTCATTTCTTTCAGATAGGCCATGTCCTGAGCCTTATCCATGAAAAATTGATTCACATATTCCACTGCATCGATATTGGCTTTTTTTGCAAGCTTCGCAAAGTCCAGATGATCCATTCTACCTGCAAAAAGTGGTCGATTCAATGACCATTCTGCTAAAGAAATTTTGAACAGTTCGTCAGCTGGACGTTTGGCCAAAGCAAAATTTGGGAGCCCCAAGCCGATAGCTGCTGCAGCTAATCCGGTTGTTTTTAAAAATTCTCTTCTGTTGTTCATGATATTGAGGTTTGTTTGGTTCAAAAATTTAAGTATAAGTCATTAGGTTAATGCGATTATCCTCGTTTACTAGGTTTGGTTATTGGTCTTCTGTCTTCCGTCTTCCGTCCCTTTTTTTTCTCAGATTTCCCAGCCAAGGCGGTATTCCCGAGTCAGGAAGTCATTTGCTTTTTCATTGTTGGTAATTTTTAGAGACGCTTCATCAAAATTGATTTTCGATTTAGCTCTTAAAGCTACAGCACCAAGATTAATGGTGTCGGTGATAGTTTGTGCTCGGACAAAGCTTCCTGGTGTTTGCTTTCCTTCTAGCATAGCATCTATCCAACTTGAAGTATTTCGTTCGACTTCACGAGAATTAATTCGCTCGGTATCCCGACCTGTCATCATCGTACTTTCCGGCAACAGCACTGGATTTTCCCCTCGGAATCCACCCAATATTTTTCCTTTGGTACCGACGATTAGTAATCCTTCATCCGGCGTGTCTTTTCCATCCCGTTCCAATTCTTCTGGAGCAAAAGGCTTCATCCCACCATCATACCAGAACAAGTCAAAGGCTGGGAGCGAGGTTTGCGCTGGGAAATTCCACTTAATCATACAACTCGCTGGGAAGGCTACATTATTGTCCACCCATTGATAGACTTGGTTGACTTCCTCTCGGGTGGTCGTGCCAAAAGCTTTTGCTGCGAGTGGGGATTTGTTGATTCCTAGAGTTTCGAAAAGTGGGAACAAGCTGTAATGTCCCATATCCGCCACCGATCCGCCACCGAAATCATACCAGCCACGGAAGACATTATGGGTGTAATTCTTATGGTAAGGCATTTCAGGGATTGGTCCGAGCCAAAGATCCCAATTGAATCCATCTGGAATGGGCATGGCAGGCGAGGGTCTTTTGGTCCATTGCTGCCAAACTGGTCGATAAGACCAATTGTGAATTTCTTTCAATTCTCCGATCAAACCTGCATCCATCCAAGCTTTGATCTGTCGGTATTCCGGTCGATCCGACCAAGCGAGTAAATGTGTGATTGCTCCAGAACTTTTAGCTTTCTCGATTACTTTCCGGCCTTCAAGCAGCCGATTGGAGATTGGTTTATGGGTGACCACATGGATTCCTTTATTCATTGCTGCGATCGCAATCGAAGCATGCGTATGATCAGGAGTCATGATTTTCACCGCATCGATTCCTTTTTCTTTGGCAAATAAGTCCCGAAAATCCTCATAGCTCGTACATCCCTTATACTTTCCGGAAGGTTTGTTTTTGGCGTAGTATTTTTCCACGTACTCCTGACCTATATCTCTTCCTCCGGGGATTCCTGGTTTGCCTTCCCACCAAGTATCGTCACCCAGGGTTTCCCGAATATCATTCCGGATGCCAAAGGGCGACCAGTCGTAGTAGTCGGTAGAGAATTTATTTGAGTCACAGACAGCGACCACACGTACTTTTGGATTGAGAAGAAGAGAACCCATTTCTCTTAAGCCCTGTGTTCCACAACCAATATTGGCTACAGTGATTTGGTCTGAAGGAGGAATTTTACCTAAGCCGGCGATAACATTAGAAGGAACAATGGTAAAAGATGCGGCAAAGGCAGCAGCCGAAGCCATAAATTCTCTGCGGTTAAGTGCGTCAAAAGTGGACATGTAGCGATTTTGGGAATAAACATTTTAATTTACTACCCAATGACTTGAAAGCCAAATAAATCAACCGAGATTATCGATTCAACTGCAAGTATATTTTTCTCTTCTCGGACCATTTTCAAGTGAATACTTTCAGATTTTAAACTTTAAAAAGCCGCTTATTTATAAATTAATTTGAATTAAGTGCTGTCGGGAGCTTGATGAAATGAGATTCAGAATTCGCTATTATTCAAAGTTTTGTACTGAAAATAGGGTAAAAGATGCTAAATTATTTGCTTTGAAAAGCCCACACCATGAAGCCAAACCTAATCAAAATTTCCTTTTTTATCCTTTTGGTAAGTTTTGCCTGCAAAGCACCCCAAGAGGATGTAAATTCTACAATCACTTATCCTGACCGACCCAATATTGTTTGGATCGTTGCCGAAGACCTTTCCCCGCAGCATTTGGGAGCTTATGGAGGTACTGGTGGAAAAACGCCTTTTTTAGATTCTTTGGCAGCCGATGGAGTGATTTATTCACAAGCCTATTCCACTGCCGGAGTCTGCGCGCCTAGCCGGGCTGCCTTGATTACTGGAGCTTATCAAACTGCTGTGGGTGGGCATCATATGCGAACCTTAGGAATGTCAGCTAATGCCTTGGATGCCTATCCTCCAGGCCACAAGTCTTATTCAGCGGTGATCCCCGCCGATATGAAAACTTACCCCGAACTACTTCGAATGGCTGGCTATTATACCAGCAATAATTCAAAGGAAGATTATCAGTTTCGAGGTCCGGTGACCATGTGGGACGAAAGCAGCAATAAGGCACATTGGCGAAATCGGAAAGATCCAACTCAGCCATTCTTTTCCATTTTCAACTTTACTACATCCCATGAGTCGCAGGTCTGGATGCGAGCAGATGAGCCGCTCTTGGTTGATCCGGTGGATGTATTTATTCCTCCATATTATCCGGATGATTCGATTAGCCGAGCGGTGATGGCGCGGTTCATCACCAATGCCATGCGCATGGATATGCAAGTGGGAGAGGTTATTGCCCAACTCAAAGAAGATGGGCTCTATGAGAACACCATCATCTTTTTCTATGGAGATCATGGGGATGGGATGCCTTATGCCAAGCGCGAACTCTATGATCGAGGATTGAAAGTGCCTTTGATCATTAAAGCGCCATTTTTGGAAAAGGGCGGGCAAAGAGATGAATTAGTCAGCTTTGTGGATTTTGGGCCGACTGTACTTTCGCTTGCGGGAGTGGAGGTTCCAAAAAGTATGCATGGCCAGGCTTTTTTAGGAAAACAAAAAGCTGATCCCCGAAAATACATCTATGCCGCACGGGATCGGATGGATTCGGAATACGATCGCGTTCGGGCTGTTTCGGACGGCCGATTCAAATACATCCGAAACTACATGCCCGAGAAACCCAACTATCAAAATATCCAGTATCGCCTCAATAATCCATTGATGATCCATCTGCTGGAATTGAATGAAGCTGGTAAGCTCGATGCGAATCAAGCCAGATGGTTTGCAAAGACAAAACCAGTAGAAGAACTCTATGATACCAGTATTGATCCCTACGAGTTCAATAATTTGGTGAAAAATTCGGACTATGCAAGCAAGCTCACTGAACTCCGAGCCGCTCATGAGCAGTGGCTGTTAGACTATCCGGATCTGGGAGCCATGAATGAGCAGGAGATGGTTAGAAATTGGTGGGGAGGAAAAGATACGCCGCCAGTTACGGCAGTGCCCGAGATTGCTTTTAATGGTGGGAAAGTGAGTATTAATGTCGATATGCCTGGCGCATCCATTGGGTATCGTAAATCTACCAAGGATACCTGGTCGGTATATGTAGGACCTTTTGAAGCAGTTGCAGGAGATTCGCTCTATGTAAATACGCATCGGATAGGGTATGAGCCTAATGGTGGGGCGATGGTTTTGGAGTAAAATGGGGTTAATAATTTCTAGTCATAATTTGATCTTTGATTCTCAATAATTCTTCCACGAGGCGTTTGGGTTCTTCGCTCGGGATCTCATGAGTCGATCTCTCAAACCAAATCAATTCTTTGGCTGGAGCTTTAATTAAGTCGAAATATGACTCAGTGACCTTATAATTGGCAACCAAATCTTTTCGGGATACCATGAAAAATATTGGGCAATCGATCGAAGGTGTACTTTCTCTGAAATCCTCATACGACGCTGCCGAAAAAACATCAAGCCAGGTTGGTGCCCAGTGATCGAATAGATTTCTCGGATAAGACTTTTTGGAGTTTTTACCATTAATAAAATAGGCTGTCCATTTGCGCTGAAAATACAATTCGTCGATACTTGAGAAAGGAATTGACACCCGTGATAGTTCTTGAATTGCTTCGGGCAAACTTTCTTCTTGAGCTTTGGCTTCAATCAACTCTAACGTTTTTTGTTCAGAATCCCAATTCGAAACCATTCCTGATATGGAAACATAGGCGTGAAGCTTTTCAGCTTGATTTCGAGCGTAAGTCAAGCCGAGATACCCTCCCCAGGAAAAGCCTACCAGATAGATTTTCTTTTGATCAAAACGGTGGAGTAGATAGGCGATTACCTCCTCAGTATCTTGGTGCATTTGTATGGTGGAAATAGGCTTTGGCGCAATGTTCCAAGCTTTGGTGATACCGGTCTCTCGTTGATCCCATTGTACCAAGATGAAGTCATTCAAAAGCCCCTTTTTAATCGAATTGAAGTATGACCGCGAACTAAACCCTGGACCTCCGTGGAGGAATAATAGAACTGGTTTGCTGGAATCTTTTGCCTCAACCTCGATATACTGCTTAAGTCCATTTATTTGTACTCCGTCCTTCGTTCTGATTTTCTCCTGAGAGAAGGCATAGGTAGAACAGAAAAATAGGACTGCTAAAAAAAAACGACCTGGTATTAGCTGCACGGTATCCCCTCCTTTGCATATTTCCCAAAAGGAGGCATAATCCGATATTCTTCGATTTGTTTTTTCCAGTCTAAATCTTTCATCTGATAGTCGGGCGTATACCTCACCTGATCCCAAAAGGTCGATCTTGGGTCTTTAAATCGGGGATCATTCGTTTCTTCCATCCAGGTTACAAGTTGATGACGAAGCGCGGTTTTGACTTCGGCAAAAGCCGGGTCAGCGGCCAGATTATTCAGCTGATAGGGATCTTTCTTTACGTCGTAGAGCTCCTCTTCAGGTCTTTGTCCAAAGCTGAGTTGGAATAAATCAGGTTGTCCAGGTTTAGCTTTTCCTTCCATTTCCATGATTAGAAACTTGGTGATTGAGTGATCCACATCTCCATATTGGCCTACTGATTGGTGAACGGTGGGATTACCGGCTGGATTTCGCTCAGGCATTGGATTCCATATGTAGAGATAGTCCTGATTTCGGATCGCTCGCATGGGATAGCTAAGATTACCTTTTCGCACGTTGGCATGGCGCTCTCTTTCCAGAAAAACTTGGTTTCGATCCTGTTTTTCTCCTGCCAAAAGTGGCCAAAGCGATTGTCCGGACATGGAATTTTGATCCAATCCTGCTGCGGCTACAAAACTTGGTGCAAAGTCCACAAAATTCACAAAATCATTCACCACAGTTCCGGATTTCACTTTTTCCGGCCAGCGAATTGCCAAAGGCATTCGGGTACCAAAGTCGTAAAGATTGGCTTTGGCCCTTGGGAAGGGCATGCCATTGTCACTTGTCATCACAATGATGGTATTGTCCAATTCGCCGAGTTTTTCAAGCATAGCGAT
The DNA here is from genome assembly GCF_001936475.1 of Algoriphagus marinus. Classification (GTDB taxonomy): domain Bacteria; phylum Bacteroidota; class Bacteroidia; order Cytophagales; family Cyclobacteriaceae; genus Algoriphagus; species Algoriphagus marinus. The sequence goes on from NZ_MSPQ01000001.1 coordinate 850,254, forward strand.
GAGTTGACCTGCTTCTCTATCAAAACGCTCGATTTCAAAATAGTAATCAAGGATGTCATTCCTGACGCAATCATTATCGGGGAAAAATCCGGGAACGGTGACGTCCTGAAGTTTCATCCCGGTTTGTATTCCTGTATTTGGAACATATTCCCGATGTGGGTCTGTGCTACCAAACCAAAATGTGAAAGGTTGATCTTTAGGTCTCTCAGTCAAAAAGGATTCAAAATCTTCAAATGACTTACCGGCAGGATTATGAGAAAAGCCAGTTACTTGGAACTCCCCAGGTCCCCAACCTTTACGAGTGGAGCCTGTGAAATAGCCATTTGCTTCCAGAATCTGAACATAAGTTGGATTGGCATTTGGGAATTCTGACCAGAGATTCCCTCCATCCCCATTTTGATGTGGGTATCGGCCAGTCAAGACGCTGGCTCTGGAAGGGGAGCAGGAAGGAGAAGCCGTGTAGGCATTGGTAAATAATGCCCCTTCGGCTGCTAATCGGTCAAAAGTCGGAGTTCGGACCACTTGATCTCCATACACTCCAGCATGGGGAAACGACCAGTCATCGGCGATAAGGAAGAGGATATTGGGTTGCTTCGTTTGGGAAATCCCGGAAAAAGAAGCGAGAAATAAAAGGGAAAGCAGGAAGTATAAATTTTTCATAAAGTGCCGATCTCACTTGAAATTAAGGGCTTTGGATGGGGAATCCAATTTCAGGATGAGACCTCATAAATTTTTCATAAATAATTCTCGTAGCGGCGCGGCGATGAAACGAGCAGTTAGAATCCTCTGCGCCCTTTCGGGAGATCTTTCTCAGATAAAATGACTATCTCCCGCTAAGGCGCAAAGGAGCAGTTTTTCTAAATCAGTCCCATTATGCATGAAAATGATCTTTCAGAGAACATTGAATGCTTTGCTTTTTAGATTTGCGAAAAAAAGAAGTCGCTCGATCTTTAGTATAAGTATAAGATTGCGCTTCCGCGCCTTCGCGGGAGAATAGTTATCTCAATTCCGAGCCCACAGCTTCAAACCCCCTACGCCACTGAGAGACCTTAAAAAGCCTTTGCGAATCTTAGCGTGCTTTGCAGTTAGAAAAAAACTTTTTCGCATCTGCGCCACTCCGGGAGAATTTACTTCCTACTCAATTAGCAAGCTCTTCAAAGTCTTCTCTCCACCCCGCAACAAATTCAAATCGACTTTTTCGGGGATTCCTTTGATTCTTCCCTTTTCGGAAAACTGCCAGATCACCCAGTCATCGCTTTTCGGTTTCATCACGGGATTGTAATTCGCTACCCAAAGCGGGTAGTCCTCAAATCCATGTCCTTTCAGCACATGCTCAAAAAATGCATCTCCGGTGTAAATGATTGGCTTCACGCCATAATGGCTCTCTACCAGATTGAGCCAATTTCGGATTCCTTCCCGAAGGCGTTCTTTGGATTGGATGGAAGATTGCTTTTCGATATCTAAAATCGGGCGAAAATCACCTTTTTTTAATTGAACTGTTCGAATGAAATTTTCCGCCTGTTTGGTGCTATTCTGATTCGGGCGGTAATAATGGTAAGCACCTCTAGCAAGACTCATGGTATCGATCGCTGCCCAATTTGAAGCAAATAAATCATCCCGATCATCACCCATTGTAGCACGGATAATCAGAAATTCAATTGGTCTATTCTTGAGTGTGCGGTCAAACTGTTTCCAGTTGATCCGACCTTGATACTGAGAAATATCGATCCCTAGAATTCCTGTGATATTGGAGCGGAAGACGTGCTCAAACTTCAAATCTTCAAACTCGGAAAGTGGTTGATTGGCGTAGTAGGGAAGTTTATGGAGTGTCTTCCAAGTGGAATAAACCAAGTAACCTGTCCCTCCGATTAAAAGGATAAACAGCAAACTGATTCCTAACCAAAGTGAGGGTTTCTTTTTCTTTCGAGGCATTGAGGTGGATTACTAAATCAATCTACTTTTACCTTCCAAATCCCCGATTCCAGCTTTCCCAATTGAAAATTGATATAGCCATACCCATCTTTGACTTCAAGGCTGGCGTTGGAGTTACCCAGTTGATCCGTGAGTTCATAACTCCCGTCGGCCAGTCCCCATTCGCTGGTAAGTTCCTGGGATAAGTTCAAGCTACCGAGTAGGTCATGTTCCGAATCAAAGTTTGCGGCGATGATCAGCTTTTCAGTTTCTGACCAGCGGGCGAAAGCAAAGGCTTTTCCACCCAGTCGATTTGGACCGTTATCGGGATGATGTAGCTGCTGATACTTGCCCATCAGAGCACTACTCTTGCGAGTCAAATTCAATAATTTTACATAAGTTGCTCGGAGATTTTTCTCATGTTCATAAAGTTGTCCCCCATCAAATTTCCCCCCATTCATCCAGCGCTGATGGGCTGGAATTCCGATGTAGTCGAAGATGGAAGTTCTCGAAGGGTCTCCAAATCCTGCTTTTTCGGATGCATTTTCCCCAACTTCCTGTCCGGAATAAATCATGGTCGGAGAGGTGGAAATTGTAGCGGAAACTACCATGGCTGGCATAGCTTTCCAAGGATCATTGGCAAATTGTGGGCTGGCGATTCGCTGCTCATCGTGATTTTCAAGGAAGTGAAGCATGTGATGCTCAATATCTGCCAATCCATCCTGAATCGCAGCAATATGCCAAGTCGTCCCTCGATCTTGGATCACATTTCGAAGTGTATCGTAGAGCTCCACTTTGTCATAGAGGTAGTCCATTTTTCCCTTTCGGATGTAATCCCGGTAAAGACTTGGGTTATACACCTCAGCCAAAAGAAATGCATCCGGATTGGTATTTTTGATATGGGAATTCAAATAGGACCAAAACTCCACTGGCACCATCTCGGCCATGTCGAAGCGGAAACCGTCAACATTTTTTGTCAACCAAAACTGAGTGATGTCTTTGAATTTAATCCAGCTATCGGGCACTTCTTTTCCCTGCCAAAAATCAAAATGCGCTTTCCAATCCAAGGAATCCGCTCCAGTCGGTAATTCCGGAAAGTCTTTGCTGCCATCTGGCTTGATTCCATAATTCACCTTCACGGTCTCATACCAATCGTAAAAGTCTGGCTGAGCCATTCGAGAGCCATTCCCAGTCCATTTGGCAGGATTTTCATCAAATTTTCCATCAGCCAAGGGATGCTTTTCCCCTCCCAGAGGCCGGTAATTATCCCGAGGTTCTGGTACTCGAAAAGGCTGTCCGGGAATGTAATAGAAGTTGTTATTTCGGGCATATTCCACAGACTGATCATCACTGGCTCCAAAATCAGAAACGCCTTCTGGATTATTTTTTCCTTCATAGCGACGAGCCACATGATTAGGGACGATGTCAATGATGACTTTCATGTCATGTGCATGGGTTCGAGCGATTAGGGCTTCAAATTCCTCCATTCGCTTAGCAGGATCTACTGCCAGATCGGGATTGACTTGGTAGTAATCCTTGACGGCATAAGGCGATCCAGCCCGGCCTTTCACTACGTCCGGATCATCAGCTGATACTCCGATTGCTGAATAATCTCCAATCAAGGCATGATGTGGAACTCCCGTGTACCAGATATGACTTACACCCAACTTCTTGATTTCCTCCAAAGCCAAATCGGTAAAGTCATTGAACTTTCCAGTCCCATTTTCTTCAATCGTGCCCCAAGGTTTATTAGTAGTATTCGTGTTGCCAAAAAGGCGGGGGAAAACTTGGTACACAACAATCTTTTGTGGTTTCATGGCTTCTTCAGCAATAGGTTCAGGTTGATTTTGGCAGGCAAATAAAATAGCTAAGCACGAAAGGAAGAGAATCAATTTATTTCGCATGCATTGATGTTTTAATCATGGATAAAGAAATAAAAAACTTTGAAAAGACTTAATAGAAAATTACCGAAACTAGTTAGGGAGACCGTTTTCAACTATTCTGCTTTTTTGATCCGCCTTCAAAGATTTGGTGTAATTTCATTTGTAATATTTTCTTGTCAGGAAGTTGGGTTTTATATTCAGAAACCAAAGTAGGAGATAAGCTTCTACTCAATGCATATTCTACCACTTCATTGTCTTTGTCCTTACACAACAGGATTCCGATACTAGGGTTTTCATTTGGTTTTCGAACATCCCGGTCTAAAGCCTCTAGATAGAAATTTAATTGACCGAGGTGCTCAGGTCGAAATTTGTCTGTTTTTAATTCAAACGCCACTAGGCATTGAAGTCCACGATGATAAAAAAGGAGGTCGATGTAGAAATCGCTGTTTCCTACCTGAAGCTTGTATTCCTCAGAAATAAATAGAAAATCTTTACCCAACTCAAGGATAAAAAATTTCATCTGCTTTACAAGCTCCAATTGTAATTCAGATTCACTGTGGATTTCCGGTAATCCTAGAAATTCAAAGATGTAACTATCCTGAAATGAATTTGAAATATTACTTGTAGAATCTCTCAACACCGTTGAGGGATTTACCGAACTAATCATTTTTCGTTCAAAGAGGCTGGAGGATATTTGTCGATCCAGTTCCCGTACACTGTAATTCTCAGATTTAGAGGCGTTTAGATAAAACTCTCGCTCTTCCGAAGATTTACAACGAGAAAATATTGATAAATTATGAGACCAGCTTATTTGTCTCAACGCTGTTGAGAGTTTTGGAAGATCCTTGTAGGTTTCATAAAATTGCTTCATCCGCCAAATATTCTTGTCGGAAAATCCTTTGAGTTCAGGTTCTGTCTTTTTTATAAATTTGGCTAATTCTGAGACAACCGAATCCCCCCATTCAGAATTCTGGATTTTTATGCTAATGTGCTCTCCTATGTTCCAATAAAGGTTAATCAACTCATAATTTACAGCTTTTATGGCATCAGCACGAGATCGTTTTATCAGTTGGATTATTTCAGAAAAACGACTGTCCATATGCTCCTTTGATTTTAATTAAGCTTTTAAATTAGAACAAAAACTTATCGAGTCAATCTATAAATCAACAAGGTACTTCTCTTGATCAGATTTGGATATTCATTAAGCCTGATGGTTTCCCCTGGAGCATGGGCTCCAGAACCTGAAGCGCCTAATCCGTCAATTGCATCCAGGTAATCCGCTACATAAGACACATCACCGGCGCCTCGGCTTCCTGGATCACCTGGCTTTACTTCTCCATAGCCCATATCAATACTGAGCTCATTTAGAATTTTCGCCAAGCGAAGATTTCCTTCTGTTGGGGGCATGGATGGGATTCCATCTTTAAAAGTGATTTCCGCATCGGTTTGATTAAGATTTCGATCTACTATTTCCTGCATTTTGGCTCGGGTCCGCTCTTTTTGTTCCTCGCCTAGAAAGCGTAGATCGCCTGTAACCAAGGCTTCTCTTGCTACGATATTTGTCTTCCCGAGTGCTTCGCCAGCTCCGGTGATTTCGTCATAGCTGATATCAGATCCGCCGATAATTTGACCTGGATTGAAAGTCAAATATTGCTCTCCAGCGAGCTCCTCTCTGAATTCAGTTAAAATTCTGGCCGCTTCATAAATCGCTCCATAGCCGGTCGACTCTCTGAAAACCCCAGAGGAATGACTTTGTCTCCCGCTTGTTTTCAGTCTCCAGCCACTTGATCCTCTTCGTGCTACGGTCACGGTGCTGAAACCTTGTGCGGTTTCGTAAGCTAAAGCCAAGTCATGGTTCTTTGCTCGCGCAATAAAATCTCTTCTTGAAATATCTTCATTTCCCGAGCGTTCCTCATCACCATTGTAATAAACCGTGATCGTCCGATCTTCCAAATAGCCCAGGTCATGCAATGCCTTTAAGCTGGCAAAAGCCATCACATCGCCGCCTTTCATATCATTGAGTCCTTGGCCTGTGGCGGTGGAATCATTGAGAATAGTATATGGGGTAAAAGGCATGTCTTTTTCAAATACCGTGTCCAAGTGACCGATGATAAAGATTTTCTTGCCTTTGCTGCCTTTTCGAGTAGCCACAAAATGCCCAGCACGATTCACTTCAGTTGGGAGCTCAACCCATTCCGTTTCGAACCCGATCTTTTGAAATTCACGGGCAAAAACATCCCCTACGGCTTTGACGCCTTCTTTATTGAGCGAACCTGAGTTGATGTTGACGACTTCTTCGAGCAGAGCTAGCGTAGAAGCGTAGTTTTTTTCAACTTCAGCGATAAGTTTTTTCTCCTCCGGAGAAAGCTTTTGCGCAAAGCCAATTGAAACGATAAGGAAAAAGGCTAGAGAAAGGAATAGGTTTTTCATACCTGAAAAATAGGGTAAAAAGTGGGAGAGGGCAAGGAAATAAGGGGCATCAAACTATTTAAAGCCTTTTATTCGATCAAAATAATCTGGGAGAGGACTTTGGTTTTTGATTTTACAGATCGTGCCTTTGGCACTCTCGAAAATAATAAATTTTGGTCAATGCATTTGGGGGGCATGATTTCCCAGCATTGCATGCTAAGCTGGTACAGGATGTGCCTTTGGCACAAAATCTATTTTAGGGAAATATACTAGCATAAAATCCAACATTCCCTATGATGATTTGCGTCGGGCTCTGGGTGCATTTCTTTGCTTTCAAAAACTCAGAATTCCATTCTAGACTGAAATTAGTTGAGTTTTTGGCACAAAATGCAGTTTGGAAATTATTCTGGAAACAACTCAGCATTCCCTATAATGGTATAGGTAGATACAAGGGTGTCCTAGAATTAGCGCTGAAGGCGCATCTTGTATCAACCCCAAATGCAATTTGGGGTCAAATCAGAAACCATAGATCCTGAGCCCTGAAGGGGCGATCTTTTTTTCTAATCAATCCCAAACATATTCTTCATCATAGGTAACCTGATATTCTTCTAAAAATTTCCTGTATTCCGATTGGAAATCAATCTTGCTATGATGATTCTGTTGATTTTGAATATACCTTTTTACTATTTCTAATTTGGATTGACTGACTGAAAAGACTCCGTATCCTCTTTGCCAGGAAAAATTCGGGACCCCGAATTCTTTCATTTTTGCTGAGCTAGCTATTTTGACATTTTTCACTAAATCAGCAATGGTTTGTGTACGAGAGATTGTACAAAGCCAATGAATATGATCGGGCATCATGAAAATTTCCTCGGTGTAGCTTCCTAGGTTAGCACCTACCTCCACAAAATATGCCTGAGCATTTGGTCGGAAAGCTTCCGTGATCATAGAAACTCTGTTTTTGGTTGAAAAAACGATGTGTATGTAAACTTTTGATAAAGACTGGGGCATAGGTGGAAAAATTGCGGTGGAAAAATTGATTACAGATCGTGCCTTTGGCACTCTTGAAAATAATGAATTTTGGTCAATGCATTGGGGGGCATGATTTCCCAGCATTTCATGCTAGGCTGGTACGGGATGTACCTTTGGCACAATAAAAAAAAATAGCGCTGAAGGCGCGTTTTGTAAAGCCTCAAATACAAATTGGGGTTCGGGGAATAAGAATAATTATCAGAGCCCGGAATGGGAGATTTGGTTAGTGGATGAAAACGGATCATTCCTTTGGCATTCTCGGGGCAGAGCAGTTTCCGGCTGACAAGCACTACATGCTTGGTTAATACAGGTTTTTGCTTTGGCAAAAGTGAATTGCTGAATAGAACTTAATTGAAGGGATAGGTATCGTTCCTTTGGATCCTCCGTGAAAATCTCTGTGTCCATTGTGGTTAAAAAAAAATTTGATTGCTTTTCGTAAAGACATCAACCTCGGCAAGAACTGAATAAGCGCTGAAGGCGCGTTTTGTAACTTCCCCAAATGCAATTTGGGGTTTGGGGAATAAGAATATTCATCAGAGCCCTGAAGGGGCGATCTGTAATTCATTCAAAAAATCCTTAATATTAGCTATCTAATAAACCTATTGTAAATGGCCAATTTTAATATCGATGCAGACAAAGCCCTAACCTATGATGCGATTGTCATCGGATCTGGAATCAGTGGAGGCTGGGCTGCAAAAGAACTCTGCGAAAAAGGATTGAAAACCCTCGTGCTGGAGCGAGGAAGAATCGTGGAGCATGTTAAAGATTATCCAACCATGAATCTAGATCCTTGGGATATGGAATTCAGAGGAGGATTAACCCCAGAGCAAAAAGAAAAGCATCCCATCGGATTGCGTACTGGCTTTATTGGAGCAACTAACGAGCATTTTCACGCGAATGATCTCGAAAATCCCTACACGGAAGTGAAGCCTTTTCTCTGGGTGAGAGCTCATCAGATGGGTGGTCGATCGCTTCTATGGGGCAAGCAGACTTACCGTTGGTCGGATTTGGATTTTGAAGCAAATGCCAAAGATGGGCATGGGGTCGATTGGCCAATTCGCTACAAAGACATCGAATCTTGGTACACGTATGTGGAGAAATTTGCAGGGATCTCTGGAGAGGCTTTAGGTCTTCCTCAGCTTCCGGATAGTCATTTCTTGCCTCCAATGGAGTTGAACTGTGTGGAAAAGCATGTAAAGCAACGAGTCGAAAAGGAATACAATGGCAGAAACATGATCATTGGTCGTGTTGCTCACTTGACCGAACCGCTCAATGGTAGAGGCAAATGTCAATTCCGAAACCGCTGTGATCGCGGTTGTCCTTATGGCGCTTATTTCAGCAGTAATGCAGTGACTTTGCCTGCAGCAAATGCGACTGGTAATTTAACGATCAGACCTTTCTCCATCGTCCAGTCCATTGTTTACGATGAAGCGCTAGGCAAAGCAACTGGGGTGAGAATCATCGATTCGGAAACAAATGAGGAAATCATCTATAAGGCGAAAATCATTTTCTGCAATGCTTCTACCTTAAGCACCACGCAAATTTTGATGAATTCCACTTCAAGCCGGTTCCCAAATGGCCTGGGCAATGACAGCGGCGAACTTGGCCATAACTTGATGGATCATACCTATCGGGTAGGAGCCAGTGGTTTGGTGGATGGTTTTGATGATCAGTATTACAAAGGTCGAAGACCGAATGGAATCTACATCCCACGATATGTCAATTTGAAAGACGGGCCTCAATCTGATAAATTTGTCAGAGGCTTTGGATACCAAGGTGGAGGAAGTCGTGCAGGTTGGGGTCAAGGCACCAATATGGAAGACTTCGGGGGAGAATTTAAAGACAAGATCATGAACCCAGGACCTTGGGAATTTTTCATTACTGGCTTTGCGGAGGCCTTGCCGAACCATGAAAATAAAGTTTACCTCAATAAAGAAGTGCTGGACAAATGGGGGCAGCCAACCTTGTCCATCGATGCAGAATGGGGTCCAAATGAATTGGCGATCAATGCCCAAATGCGAATCGATGCCAGAGAAATGCTGGAGCGAGCGGGATTAAAAGAAATCGTGGACTTCGATAACAAACATGAAATGGGCTATGGCATCCATGAAATGGGGACTGCACGAATGGGTAAGGACCCAAAGACTTCCGTGCTCAATGGCATGAACCAAATTCATGCTTGTAAAAATGTATTTGTGACCGATGGTGCAGCAATGGCTTCTTCCTCCTGCGTGAACCCTTCCCTTACTTACATGGCCTTGACTGCGAGAGCAGCAGATCATGCGGTAGCTGAACTTAAAAAATCAAATCTCTAAGCTATGAATAGAAGAGACGCACTTCGAAAAACAGGGCTTTTGGCTGGATCTGCGGTAGCAGCACCAAGCTTGCTTTCCTTACTCCAAGCTTGTAGCCAGACTCCTAGACTGAATTGGACTCCGATCTTCTTGGATGAAAATCAGGCTTCATTTATCAGTTCCTTTGTGGATACTATTTTACCAAAGACAGAAACACCAGGAGCTTTGGATGTGAAGACGGATATCTTCTTGGATATGGTCTATGCAAAAACCTATTCTCCCGAAGGACAGGCAAAAGTGAAAGCAGACATAGACCAATTCAATGCAGACTGCAAAGCCAAGTATGGAAAAGTTTTCGCCGAGTTAAGTCCGGAAGATAAAATTGCTTGCCTTAAAGATCAGGAAGCAAATACTGCCACCTTCAATCGGGGAGTTTGGGGTACAGCAGTAGGCGAGCAAAAGCCTGTGGGATTCTATCGACAGCTGAAATCCCAAGCCCTTTGGGGGTATTTCAGTTCTGAGGAAATTGGGAAGAATGTCTTGAATTACGATCCGATTCCAGGAGAGTATCTGGGTTGTATTCTAGTTTCTGAAGTTGGTAAAGTCTGGAGTTTGTAACTGGATTTAAAATTCCTTAACTAGTAAAAGCTGCTCAATGGTAAATTGAGCAGCTTTTTTTAGGATAAATCATCCTTAACTCTTCCAGACTTTTCTGCCAAAAATCAGAGTGAGTAAAAATAATACCACGAAGATAAAGAAGAGAATTTTTGCGATGGAAGCTGCTCCGGCAGTAATTCCACCAAAGCCAAAGATTGCAGCAATGATGGCTACAATAAAGAATCCTAATGCCCAGCGTAACATAGTTTTTATGGTTTTAGTTAATGATATTTCTCTTAATTCTGAAAATAAAGTGCCAAAGCTAAAATCTCTCTATTCCTCATTTTTTAACCAATTTGCTGTTAATCGCTGTGTAACCCAAACCGCAAAAAGAGTCGTTTTTTCCCCATCTTACCTTTAGTTCCGCCTAGAAATTGCCCTTATCGAGCTGTATTTGACTTGGCATCTTGATTGAATTGATATTTGAAAAGATAGTTAACCAAAACAGTAATAAAAATGAAAACTGACGAAAAATTAAAAATCAAGGGGTCTTGGAATGAGCTAAAAGGGAAATTGAAGCAAAAATACGCATCACTTACAGATGACGACTTGATGTACACTGAAGGTAAGGAAGATGAATTAATGGGGAAACTTCAAAAGAAATTGGGGAAATCCATTGATGATATTAAGAATGAGATCAATGAACTCTGAAACATTAACCTGATTAATTTAACTGTTTACCAACATCAAAATGAAAATTAAACTAATTGTATTGGCATGTGTATTTTCAACGGGAATAGCCACTAGCTCATGCAATGAGAAAAAAGCCGAAAAAAATGAGGATGATATAGTAGAAGTCCGAATTGATTTCGAAGCTGAAAGGAACGAAATGCGTCAAGAAATAAATAAACTTGAAGCTGAAATCGACAAAGAAATAGAACGGCTTGAGACCAATCGCGAGAAAGCATCAGCTCAAATGAATGCTGAAATAGACGAAAAGCAAGCAGAACTTAGAGTTCAAAAGTCCAACTTGAAAAAGGCAGCAGACGATCTGGAAAAAGCTTCCGAAAACACATGGGATGATGTCAAAACTTCAGTGAACAATGCAACTCGAGATATAGAAAAAGAGTGGAATGACTTAAAATCCAATCTTGAGAAAAATTTTGAGAAGGAAAATAATTAACAAGAAAAATTTAAAATTTAAGTCTGTTAATTAGTCTTTTTCATTTTCAACCCTCCGACAATTTTATGCATTTTGCCAAAACACCGAAAAGACTGTGGCAAATACTTAAGAAGTCAACCCGCAGTTTCTTTAAGGAGGATGTATTTACCTATTCAGCCTCCATTTCATTTTATACAATGTTATCCCTGCCTGCGGTGCTACTTATTGTGGTATCTGTGGCAGCGACATTTTATCAGGAAAATCGTATTGAGGAGGAGTTGATCGCTCAGATTTCCGGTTTGATAGGAGTCGACACAGCAAAGCAAATTGAAATGATTCTCGCAAAAGCAGCATTAAAAGAGGATTCTGCATTTTTAGCCAAAGTAGTGGGAATAGGAACTTTGATCATCAGTTCTACGACCGTGTTTTTTTCCCTTCAGACTGCAATCAATAAAATCTGGAACTTGGAAGCAAGGCCCGGAAAAAGCTGGATTAAATACTTGATAAAAAGACTTCTTTCTTTGTCTATGGTGATTAGCATTGGGTTTCTTTTAACGGTATCCTTGATAGTCGAGTCACTTTTGATGATTTTCAAAAGAAATCTTCAAGCTTTTCTTGGAGATGTTTCCTCGACTTTGGTTCATATTGGTTCCGAACTGATATCATTTGGGCTAATGTGGTTGATTTTTTCCCTTATGTTTAAGGTAATCCCCGATGTCTCTATCCGCTGGAGGAATGTTTGGATTGGGGGTTTGATTACGACCTTTTTGTTTGTTGTGGGTAAGTTCCTTATTGGCCTGTACCTTGGTTCTGCCGCTATGATGGACCTGTATGGGGCTAGTGGATCTTTAGTTGTGATTTTGGTTTGGACGTATTATGCTAGTCTTATTTTCCTTCTAGGATCAAAAATAACCCAAACCTATACTCAAGAGACTGAAGGGAAACCTCTAGTCTATGATAATGCAATAGAAGTGGAGACTGTCATAAAAGAGAAGAAATAGTCTTGAATATTTAATTCTGCCGCCTTACAAACAATAGAAGAATCATTGATTTATCTTTTTCTCCTTTCTTCGTTTTATTTCCCAAAGAATAGCACCTCCTATAGCACCCAATGCAATCCCTCCTGGGCCTGTGATAAGAATCCCAAGTAGTGGCCCTTGATTAGATTCTGGCATAAAAATCAAAGGACCAAAAAAACCTATTATGAAAGCAAATACTCCTAGTCCAAGTGCTACTGTAAATATGTAAGTGCCTTGGGAGGGTTTGGTGTTATTATTAATACCAGTTTTTTTCCAAACTGTGTAAGCTAAATAACTCGCTAAAACGAAGCTTGCTATTCCTGAAATCACAATAATCCAATTTGGCGGATCGCTACTAAAGGGTATTGAAAGTAGTCCTCCTAAAATCAAGGAGAAAAAATAGTAAGAAGCAATAAAGGTTAAAAATGAAAAAAGCAGTTGCTTTATTTTTTGCATAGTAGGTTTGTGTGAGCCCTACAAGGTACACTAAAAAACATGTAACGAATTACCACTTGGAAAATGAGTGACTGCAACTTCGGGGATATTCTTCGAAATCCATTCTGCCATAAAAGCGGAACCGCCTTCCTCACTTGCGGAATGACCAATCACAACTAAGGAAAGTTTTTCACCCATTTCATTGGCATTGCGCACGTATTCGGGAGTTTCCCATTCGGGCGATTCCCCCACGATGATTACGTCAGGTTTTTCCTGCATCAGCAATTCGATCTGCCTTCTGCCGCCAATCGCACCTGGAAGAAGCAAAATCTTACTTACGATTTGATCCAAATCTCCCACATATCGAATTGATGGAACACCCATTTTATCCTTGATCTCATTGATCAGATTTTTCAGGGAAGTTTTCGGTAAATGTAAGACAGCATTTTCTTGATAGTAATCATTCCATCCCAATTCATTAACCACTCCGGCTTGGACACCATCTATAGTTAAGGAGTGTACGTAGTCATGATTCCGCCATACAGCAATTCCATGTTTTTCCAGCAGATCTGCTTTGAATTTGTAGACCGGATCATTTTCCAGCCATTCAGTTTCATCTAGATGATTGTAAAAAGTGGGTTCGTGGACAATGATAAAATTCGCATTCAATTCAATTGCTTTTTGAATCACGGTGATGGTCGCAAACATCGTAGTCATAATTCCTGTCACGACTTGATCTTTGCTTCCTGATTTCAAAGTGTCTACGGTTTTCTCAAAAGGAGCATTTGGAACGCCGGCGATGAATTTATCCATAATTTCCTCCACGGTATATTCCTTTTTTGTTTGCTGAGCAAATAGCGAAAAGGGTTGGGAAAAAAATCCAGTTGCTATCCAAGCGGAAGTTTTCAGGATAAAGTCGCGACGTTGATTTGGATTTTGGGCTTTCATTTTGGAATTGATTTCCTCTAAAATATAAAAACCGAAGACGGAAAGGTCTTCGGTTTTTATATTATTTTGAAATAATACAATATCAGATAAGCAGAACTATCAGTTCACAGATAGACCAGAGATCCAGATAAATCGCTTTCCCTCTGCGTTCATATGGTCCTGAGCGAAAGTCAAGGGGCCTACTTTTTTCTCATTTTCCCAAGTCCAAGTAGCACCTTGTTCCCCATTTCCTCTTCTGAAAGTCCATTCCAGAATCTTATTATTTTCATCCAGATACAGGTCATAAGCATCTCCTGGTGTGTAGCCATCCGCGGAGTTATAAATGATGGTTAGCTTCGTAGAAGTGGTTCCTTTCAGGGGAGAGCTAACTCCTTCCTCAGTCTCAAAAGTGTAACCAGAATCCCAGCCGAGCTGGAACGGCATCATCGCCCAATACTTATCATTGATAAACGCCTTATCAGCTGGAGGAAGAGAGTCAGAAAGTAGGCTATAGGAATAGGTCGTATCCGGATCAGAATAGTCTACAGTTTGATCTTTCATATTCCATAGGTAAGATCGGGAAAGAACATTAACGGAGTCCCGCTGCACGTTCCAAGTGAAGCCTAGTGTATTTACTTGATCCATTTGATCAAACCCATAAGCCATGGCGACTTTCATAGGAAGTGTGTCCGGGGTAGTTTCTTTTGGCTGGCAAGCCACTAGAAATCCGACAAATAATAAGGCAAGAATTAAGTTTTTCATAGGAGATGGTTTTTGTCAAAGTTAACAGGATCAGGGATTAGTTTGTTTTTGAAGCCAATTTTTATACTTCTGGTATTCAAAGATTCCATAGCCGGTTTTTAGGAATCTAAAGAATCGAGTAAGGATTAGCATTCCTAAAAACAGCTTGGATGGAAAGATTTTCTTTTTCCTTTTGGCTGTTCCAGATAAGATTGTTTTTGCCACCCAGGCTGCAGTTTGTCTAGGGTAAGCTTTGGGAATATTGTGGCCTGCAGTATCAAAGAAATTTGTCTCGGTAGAGATCGGAAATGCCAATGTTACCCAATCTCCGGTTTTTTCAGACCAAATAGTTCTGGCCCATTGGAGCAAAGCGGACTTGGTGGCGGCATATAAGCTATAGCCCGGAATATGCCAATAGGACATAGCAGAAGCTGTGATGATTAGTCGGAAAGACTTTTGGGGAAATAACTCACGCACCATAAATCCGATTTGAATGGGACTGTGGACATTGAGTTGGAACAGGCGATCCATTTCTTTCCAATTTTGATTTTCCGCAGGGCCATATTCTGCTTTACCCGCATTTGCAAAGCAAAAATCCACATGAGTCCAATTGGTTTTGACCCAGTCAAAAATCTGCTCATTACCATTTTTTTGGCTTAGATCAACCGAAATGATTCCTTTTACCTGGGGAAATTTCTTCTTTAAATCCACTAATTTTTGTTCGTCAATATCTACGAGCAACAGATTTGGATTTGAGGGTGTGATTTGACGGACGAGTTCCAAACCTATTCCGGAAGCAGCACCGGTTATGATGCAATTGGTTTCGGTATAGACTTTATAATTCATGATCCGAAATGGGGAAATTGATCCGAAAAGGATTGATTTTCACAGCAAGAAGCGGTTTCTGTAAACGGATATCAGGGAAAAAATCAGGATTTAAATCTTTGATTTTGACTTTGGCAAGTTTTCCCCATCCACTCCCGGATGGTTTGGTGTAAAAATCTGTGCCTTCCCAAAACTGATGTAAATCTATCGGAAGAAAGCTGGTGCTTGCTGGGAAAGGAATCCCAAAAGATTTCACCTCACATGAAAATACGACTTCATCATTTGAAAAGACTTTTATTTCAGATTTTCCATTTTCTTCTTTCCATGAAAACGGTAAGGTGTTTTTAGGAATTCCCCAATTAGCTCTACCATTTTGAGTGCTTTCTTCGGAATCTACATAGATCTTGGTAATGCTTTGTTTTCCAGTTGGAGAAAATTTACCCGGTATTAATAACAGTTCATTGTAAGGACCTACGGGAGAATTTTTGTAGTTGACCAGCATCAGATAGCCTAAGCCCCCTTTGAATTTGCCCTGAAGTCTAGCAGGAAGTTGACCGAAGGTCTCTACCCATTTTTTTGAAAATTTATAAACGAGAATAATCCCTTCCCCTTCAAGTTGCCAAGGGGCTGGAGCGTACTGGAAGAATTTTGGAGGAGGATTCTGGTTTTTCTCAGCCATAAGGTGAAGGGCTAACTGCGGTCCAGCCTCCATCTATCACCAGGGTCTGACCGGTGATGTGCTTTGCTGAGTCGGATACCAAAAAAGCCGCAGCGTCGGCGATATCCTCTACATAGGCGGCTCTGCCCAGTGGGGTGAGCTTGGCCCATGTTTTTTCATAATCCTTATCAGAGGTTGTTCTGCTAGTCAAAGTTGCTCCCGGTGCAATCGTATTAATTCGAATTCCGAGAGGGGCTAATTCCAAGACAAGGTTTTTTGCCAGCATTTCTAAAGCAGCTTTGCTCATGGCATAGGCAGCAAGATTTTCATGACTTTGATGTGCAGTGACAGAAGAAGTAAGCAAAATCGCTCCGCCTCTTTTTTGTTCTTTCATCACATTTGCTGCGGCTTGGGTGAGAAAAAAACTCCCTACTTGGTTTACGCTGGTGACTTTCAGGAAATCCTCTCTTGAATATTCCAGAAAGTTCCCATAAAGGGTTATTCCGGCATTTGCGATCAAAACATCTACAGAGCCGAAGTTAGAAATCGCAGTTTGAATAAGCGAATCAATGATGTTTTGGTCGCTTGCGTCTCCCGGGACAGCGATGGCAGACATCCCAAATTGATGTGAGATTTTGTTACAAGCCTCTTCAATCAAACCTGCTTCAAGGTCATTTAATACTAGATTCACACTTTGGGCAGCTAGTTTTTCGGCAATAGCCAATCCTATTCCCTGTCCTGCACCGGTGATGATTGCGGTTTTTTTCTTTTTCATTTTTCTTAGTGCGAATCACGCTTCACTTCTGAACCTGAACTCCCCTGTAGGAAATCAAAATCCACTCCGTCATGTGCTTGATTTACTTTGTCTAAAAACAAATTCACATACCCTCGCTCATAAGGAAGTTGGGTTGGTTTGAATTCGGCCTTTCTTTTAGCCATTTCCTCTTCAGAGATCAGGAGGTTTAGGCTTCTTTTTGGCACATCCAGCTCGATCATGTCTCCATTTTGTACAAAAGCCAATGGACCTCCGATGGCAGATTCCGGTGAAACGTGAAGAACGACTGTTCCATAGCCAGTACCACTCATTCTTCCATCTGAAATTCGGATAATATCCTTGATTCCTTTTTCCAATAATTTCTTCGGCAATCCCATGTTTCCCACTTCTGGCATTCCAGGGTAGCCTTTGGGGCCTACGTTTTTCATGACCATCACGCAGTTTTCATCAATGTCAAGCTCAGGAGAATCAATCAAAGCCTTGTACTCATCAATATTCTCAAAAACTACGGCTCTTCCCGTATGCGTGAGCAAATGTGGACTAGCAGCAGAAGGCTTCAATACTGCTCCATTTGGACAGAGGTTGCCTTTTAGTACTGCAATTCCAGATTCTGGTTTGATCGGATTTTCAAAAGTTCCAATCAGATTCCGATCATAGCATTCGGCTTTAGCAATATTTTCTCCGATGGTTTTTCCATTGGCGGTGATTGCGTCGGTATTGAGCTGCTTCTCGATTTCTTTCATCACGGCGGGTAAGCCACCTGCATAGAAAAGATCCTCTACCCAATGCTCTCCGGAAGGCTGCACATTAGCGATCAACGGGATTTTTGAAGAAAAATGATCGAAATCTGTCAAATCAAGCTCTACTCCAATTCGCTTTGCAATAGCAGTCAAGTGAAGGATAAAATTGGTTGAACCACCAAGCGCAGCATTAACCATGATGGCATTTTCAAAAGCCTTTCGAGTAAGTATTTTGGACATTTTAAGGTCCTCATTTACCATTTCTACAATTCGCATTCCAGCCATATGGGCGAGTACTTTTCTTCTCGAGTCAGCTGCAGGGATGGTGGAGTTGTCCGGTAGGGCTAATCCAAGAGCTTCCACCATCGCAGCCATTGTAGAAGCAGTTCCCATTGGTGCGCAATGACCCACAGAACGGGACATGGCTGCTTCTGCTGCAATAAAATCTTCTTGGGAGAGCTTTCCCATTTTGAATTCTTCGGCAAATCTCCAGACATCTGAAGTTCCGATTTTCTTGCCCTTGAATCTACCAACGAGCATTGGTCCGCCAGAAACCACCAAAGCGGGAATATCCACCGAAGCAGCACCCATCACAAGTGAAGGTGTAGTCTTATCGCAACCACACATTAATATAACTCCATCCATTGGATTGGCCCGAATACTTTCTTCCACATCCATGGAAGCGAGATTGCGGAATAGCATGGCTGTTGGCTTGATGGAACACTCTCCAAGTGACATGACAGGAAACTCTAGAGGAAAACCTCCTGCTTCCCAAATCCCACGCTTCAGTGCTTCTGCCAAATCTCTAAAATGTGCATTGCATGGAGTGAGCTCGGACCAAGTATTGCAAATGCCAATCACTGGCTTGTCTCCCTCAAAGAGGTGATGGGGAAATCCTTGATTTTTCATCCAGGAGCGATAGATGAAACCATCTTTTCCTGTACGTCCGTACCACTCTTGGCTGCGAAGTTTCTTTTTGGTCATGGGTTTGATGCTTGCTTGTTAAAGCGAGAATTTACCAAAAAAAATCGCAAGCCAATAATCCAAAGTGAAGGGAGGGGTAATTATTTCTCCAGAGAAAGCATTAGACTTTCTAATTCAGCCACATCTATTGTAAAGTCACTGATGATGGTGTCTGGAGAATCAGCATGATTTAAAGTATAATAGTAATTCAGTCCCATCGCTGAAGCCAAATTAAAGAAACATTGGTTTTTGCTATCCCCTTGATTTCGCAATTCGATGACATGCTGCCCTTCTTGCATAAAAATCATATTGGTAAGAGCCGCTCCATGAAGTGAGATAAGGATTCGCGTTTCTGCCATTAGCTCAATTTGTTTCTTTAGGGGTAGTTTTTCTGCATAAACTATTTCAAATCCATGCTTGAGCATAAGAAGCTCCACATCCAATTCATTATGAGCTTTTCGTTTTTCAGCAAGTTTTCTACTGATATATACTTTTTGAAAAGGGTTTCTAGTGGGTTTTACACCGAATTTTGTGCGGGTAAGTCTAGTCAAAGGCTCATTGAAATTCGGGAAATTGGCAGTTCTGGGAGTTAGGACTAGTTTATCAACCCAAAGATTTTCGCTGGAGGAAAAATAACAAGGAATAATTCCAAGCAGGTCTAGTGATTCCCGGACATAGGCAAGGTGTTTGAAAGAATCGTGGAGAATTATCCGATCAGAAGCACCGAATTCTTTTGCTTTCCAGATTCTGGGAAGGCAATCGGTCATCCAATGAAAATAATTCGCACTCCATTCGTCTTTAATCCAGATTCCGTCTGGGATTTTTCGCCAACGTTTTAAAGCACAAGTGATGGTACGTTTTAATTTTGGAAGTAGACCTAATTCATGAACATGGGTATATTCTGTGTAGAATTTAAGGTCTTTTAGAGAAAAAGCCGTGTCTTGAAAAATTACAGCTTTCTCTAAGATTGTCGTCGGAAGAACGAAAAAAGTGGCAGTACGTGCGTGTTCAAAGAGGAAATTATCCTCAGGTTTTAAGTTTACAGGAAGGCTCCTTTTGACGGTAATTTCTTCAACCAAAATGGAATTTATTTAGTAGGAAATGAAGAAGAGGGTAAAAAAGCGGGTGTTTCAACCCGCTTTTGTTAATTAAATTCGTTCGATGGATGCTCCCAACTTATTCAATCGCTCATCTATATATTGATAGCCTCTATCGATTTGTTCGATGTTGTCAATAATTGAAGTACCATTAGCTGAAAGCGCAGCAATTAAAAGAGATACTCCGGCACGGATGTCCGGTGAAGTCATTCGGATGCCGCGAAGTGGGTATTTTCGGTCCAAACCAATCACAGTGGCTCGATGTGGATCGCAGAGTATGATTTGAGCACCCATATCTATCAATTTATCCACGAAGAATAGTCTTGATTCAAACATTTTCTGGTGAACAAGCACAGTTCCTTTGGCCTGAGTGGCTGTTACCAAAACTATACTCAACAAATCCGGAGTAAATCCTGGCCAAATTGCATCTGCTACCGTCAGAATGGAGCCATCAATGAAGGTCTCAATTTCATAATGCTTTTGAGCAGGTATATGGATGTCATCTCCTCTAAATTCCAATTTGATACCCATCCTACGGAAGGTCTCAGGTATAATTCCCAATCGGTGAATTTGGCAATCTTTTATCGTGATCTCTGACTGAGTCATGGCGGCCAATCCAATGAAAGAACCGATTTCAATCATATCAGGGAGCATGGTATGGTCTGTTCCTCCCAGCTTTTTCACTCCATCAATGTGGAGTAAGTTGGAACCCACACCCGTGATTTTGGCGCCCATTCTGTTGAGCATATCACAAAGCTGCTGTAGGTATGGTTCACAGGCAGCATTGTAAATTGTGGTTCTGCCCTCAGCCATCACGGCAGCCATTACGATATTCGCAGTGCCAGTAACTGACGCCTCATCGAGGAGCATGTATGCGCCTTTTAGATTTTTACCGTCAATGTGGAAGATTTCATTGGCAGCATCATAATGAAATTTAGCGCCTAGTTTTTGAAAGCCGAAAAAGTGGGTATCCATTCTTCTTCTGCCGATCTTATCTCCTCCTGGCTTAGAAAGTTTTCCAGTTCCAAATCGAGATAAAAGTGGCCCGAGAATCATCACGGATCCACGCAGAGCGGACGCTTTTTTTAAGAAATCATCTGTCTCGAGATAATCTATATTGACCTGATCGGCTTGGAAAGAATAGGATTCGGGCCCCAGTCTTTCAACTTTGACACCCATGTCCCCTAGCAATTCAATCAGCTTATTTACATCCCGAATATTTGGGATTTTATTTATAGTAACCTTCTCTGCTGTGAGTAGGACTGCACAAAGAATTTGCAGGGCTTCGTTTTTTGCTCCCTGGGGAATAATCTCTCCTTTGAGTTTATTTCCTCCGACAACCCGAAATGATCCCATTAGTTTCTTCTTTTCTTGTTATGACCCCCATTATTCCTGCGGTTCTTGCTATGACCTCCATTACGCTTGTTTTTTCCTGGAGGATCTACAGCGATTGGAAGTTTAAAGTCCCTTCTGGTATTCGACTCAAAAAGGCTATTCTCTTTCACTTTTTCCAGATCGATATGAAGCTTTCCTTTGGAAAGAGTTTTGATGTCATCTAGGATGATTCCATCATCGAAATTGTCCCGATTCCAGGTGGAGTGAAAGCTACGCATCAACTGACCGATGTAGATGATGGCTGACTCTTGCTCTTCATCGTCTTCAATCTCGATTGCCTTTTCGATCAGTTTTTCGATATTTCTACCGTAATGTTTGAATTTCACTTCACCTTTTGGATAGCCAATAGGGAGGGGCTTTTTGCCTAGAAGTTCTTTTTCCGGCATAGGGTAAGGAGCATCCACATCAAGCTTAAAGTCTGACATGATATACAAATCGTCCCAAAGCTTCTGATCATTCTCTTGTTTCCAGGTAGGATTGAGTTGTTTGATGATCTCGATAACCGTGTATGCACTTTGGGTACGCTTATCACGATCTTCAATTCCGGTGATGTGATCAACCAGCCGTTGAATGTTTTTGCCGTATTCTTTCAAAATAAATGTTTGTTTGTCAGGTTCAATGTGCTCTTTGGTGCCTCCTGATTTTTGCGCATTAAAAGGTAATGAAAAAATTACCAAAGGGCGAGAAGGCAGATGATTAGTCTATAATTCTGAGCTTCGCAAAGCTAAGTAATAATGTTTTCTCTCCAAAATGCTCAAATTGGATTGTGGCTTTTTTGTTAAGTCCTTCTGTTTCAATTTTTTGAACTTTTCCGAAGCCGAATTTAGGGTGCTCTACCAGTTGTTCTGCTTGTAAATTGTTCGTGTTGGAAGGTTTAAAATCAGGGCTGGGTGTGTGGAGTTTCATTGCACTCACCGGTCGGGCTTCAGGTTTCTTTTTGATACCAATAAAACCAGAGCTCCCTGGTAATCCTTCACTTCGAAATGCACCAGGCATTTCTTTGCTGGTCATTCGCTTGTTGATCTTAAGGCAATTTGGATCTACTTCTTCCAGGAATCTACTTGGCTCACAATTCAATAATCTTCCAAATCGATAACGAGTCAAAGCATAAGTGAAATAAAGTTTATCCATTGCCCGGGTAGAAGCTACGTAAAACAGTCTACGCTCTTCCTCCAAATCCTCTCTGCTCTGCATCATCATCTGGGAGGGGAATAAATCTTCCTCCAATCCCACCACAAAAACCTGCTTGAATTCCAATCCCTTGGAGGAGTGAATCGTCATCAGAGTGATCGCATCGGTCAGATCTTTGTCCCGATCATTATCCGTAAGCAAGGCTATTTCCTGTAGAAAAGATCCCAGACTTTTATCTTCATTTTCAGGATTGTCCACATATTCTTTGATCGCATTGAGGAGTTCCTGCACGTTTTCGTAGCGATTGAGTCCTTCGATGGTTTTGTCCTCGTAGAGTTCCCGTAGCAAACCACTTTGCTTTGCAATCGTGCTTGCAACTTCAAAAGCATCTCTTCGCTCAATTTCGATCTGGAAAGCTTTGATCATGGTTGCAAAATCCATCACCAAACCGCCTGCTCTCCCTCCCAGGAAGCTTGGACCATTTTGGACCACATCCCAAAGGGGGGTGTCATGATCATAGGCAGCTACGAGCAATTTGTCCACGGAGGTATTTCCAATACCCCTTTTTGGATAATTGATAATTCGCTTAAAAGCCTCCTCATCCATTGGATTCACAGCAAAGCGCATGTAGGCCATCAAGTCTTTGATCTCCTTTCGCTGGTAGAATGAAAGTCCACCTACGATTTTGTAGGTCAGATTCATTTTGCGAAGTGCCTCTTCTATAGCTCGGGATTGGGAGTTGGTGCGATAGAGAATGGCGAAATCGCTATTGAGAAGTTTCTTATTGTTTTTCTCCTCAAAGATGGTCGTTGCCACTATTTTCCCTTCCTCATTGTCAGAGGTAGCCTTGATCAATTCGATCAGTTCCCCATCAGGATTAGACGTCCAGACCACTTTCTTAAGCTGTGCCTTGTTCTTGTCGATGATTGAATTGGCGGCTTCCACGATCGTTTTGGTGGATCGGTAGTTCTGCTCTAGCTTGACCACAAAAAGGTCTGGATAATCTTTTTCAAAATTTAGAATATTCTGGATATCTGCTCCACGAAAAGCGTAGATACTTTGCGCATCATCACCAACTACACAGATGTTCTGATGCACAGCAGCAAGTTTTTTGGTGATCAGGTATTGGGAAAGGTTGGTATCCTGAAACTCATCCACCATTACGTAGCGAAATCGCTGCTGGTATTTGTTGAGCACGTCCAGATGATCCCGGAAAAGCACATTGGTATTGAATAGCAAATCATCGAAATCCATAGCTCCAGCTTTGAACAGTCGATCTTGGTATTTTTGATAGATTTCGCCCATTTTCGGCTTCATTGCAGCTTCATCATCTGCTTTGACAAAAGGATCATTTTGATAGGCCTGCCATGAAATCAACCGGTTTTTGGCTCCCGAAATTCGAGAGAGGACTGCGTTTGCTTTATATACTTTATCATCCAATCGCATCTCCTTGACGATCGTGCGAATGAGAGATTTGGAATCATCTGAATCATAAATGGTGAAGTTAGAAGGGTAGCCAATTTTGCCCGCTTCGACCCTTAATATCTTTGCAAAGACAGAGTGAAATGTACCCATCCAGGTATTTCGAGCTTCGAGTCCAGCTAGCGATTCGATTCGATGGCGCATCTCGGCAGCTGCCTTATTGGTAAAAGTCAGGGATAGAATATTGAAGGCATCGACCCCTTTTTCATAGATCAAATGAGCGATCCGATAGGTCAAAACACGGGTTTTTCCTGAGCCGGCACCGGCAATTATCATCACTGGTCCATCGGTATGCTCGACAGCGGCACGTTGTTCGGGGTTGAGGTTGTCTAAATATTCCATGTTCAATTTTATCGCTGCACAAGTAGAGTTTACTATTTCTACTTCTTATTGTTGTTGTATTTAATTAGCCATAATGAAGGCTATTAGGTTCAAAAAAGAAGTAAAGAGATCAATTCGTTCTCTAAGCACTAACTCCTTCTTTCTCCTGTTAATCCGTATTTAGTGAGCAATTTTATTTTTAATTCTGGGTCAAATAAATTTTTCAATTTTATAGTCTTCCAATTTTTAAATCTTCCAGCGCTTATGACTCCAAAGGTATAAGTCAGGTTGTTTTCGGATATTTTCTTCCAGTCTTCTGCAAAATTCATCTGTGATGCTATGCGGAGCATGCTGATCATATGGGGGAGCGGCCAAAGGTGAAAATTCAAACTCATAATGACCGCGTTTGATTTTTTTCATTTCGCCATAAATTACCTCGGCATCCATTTTTTTGGAAAGAAATTCTGCCCCTTCAAAGAATACCGCTGGCCGATTGAGGAAATCTCGCTGGTAGCGCTTTTCTGATTGTGGAGGGCGTTGATCTGAACCCAGCATAATAATTCTTGGAGATTTTTTTAAGGTAAGCATACTTTTCCGAAATGCTTTTTTCTCTGTGACATAGCCTCCAAAACGCATCCGAATTTGGTTCATCAGCTGATCAAAAAAAGGATTGTTGACTTTCAGATAGACCGTCTCTACTTCGGAGGTAGTGTGGAGGTTAGTTCCAACTACGCCGAACTCCCAATTAAACATATGACCTGTAACCATGAGTGCGCTTCTACCTCGTTGGACTGCTTGGTCTAGCAGCTCAGCATTTTTGATGGTAAATCGCCGATTAAATTCTTTTTCAGAAATGGTTAATAGCTTTATCGTTTCTGCGAAAAAGGCATCCGTGAAATTCCGGTAGAATTTATTCCGAATTTTTTTTCGCTCCGCCGGTGATTTCTCCGGAAAAGCAAATTTCAGATTTTCATCAATCACCTTTTTGCGATAGCTGATCACATACCGAGCAATCAAGTAGAGCAAATCGGAGAAAAGATAAAGTACAGGAAGCGGAAGCCTGGAAAGTAATCTAAAGAAAAACATAGAAACGGGATGGAGATTGAGATCTTTTCGGATCGAATCAGGCAACAAAATAAAGGAAATCGCCTGAATTCTTCCCGATTCCTAGTTATAAATTGACCCAATCGTTACTTTTGAACATATGTCGGAAGTACAGCGCAGAAAATATTCTCAAGAAGAAAAGAACGGCATCTTCGATGGAGAGTTTATGCCACACATAGACTCCATGTACAATTTTGCCTATAGGCTCACCTTTGACGAGGATGATGCCAAAGATTTGGTACAGGACACCTACCTGAAAGCATACCGTTTCATCAACTCATTTGAGAAAGGAACGAATGCAAAAGCATGGCTGTTCCGGATTTTGAAAAACAGTTTTATCAATGAATATCGACGAAAGAGTAAGCAGCCTGCTAAAGTAGATTACCAGGAGGTTGAAACTTATTACAACTCGGATGACGTTGATTACCAAAGTACGAGCGATATGCGGGCCGATTCGGTCAAGGATATGCTTGGAGATGAGATCTCGAATGCGCTTAATAGTTTGGCTGTAGACTTTAGAACTGTGATTATCCTTTGTGATTTGGAAGGATTCACTTATGAGGAGATGTCGAAGATTTTGGATATTCCGATTGGAACGGTTCGATCAAGACTTCATCGGGCGAGAAATCTACTCAAAGAAAAACTACAAGGCTATGCTAAAAACATGGGCTATAACACAGATGAGGAGGAATAATAAACAGAATTACTGATGGATATGAATGAAGAATCATCCGAGGCACGGAAGCTGAAATGCGGAGACACGAGCAAGTGCTTTGAATTGTTGGAGAGCATTCTCGATGGAGAAGTGGACAATTCCAAGGAAATGTTGAAAGAAAAATTGGCGAAATGTCAACCTTGTTTTGAGCATTTTCACCTAGAGCAAGCGATTCGTGATGTCTTGAAAAACAAGTGTACCAAGCAAGCTGTACCTAATGAATTGGCAGATAGCATCCGAAGACAGATTCAGGAAATTAAATAAACATGACCTCAGGCAAGGCAATCATCTTTTCGGCTCCTTCGGGATCGGGAAAAACTTCTCTCGTCAAACACCTCATTGAAAAAATCCCAAATCTGGGATTTTCTATTTCTGCCTGTACACGCGACCGACGTGGAAGGCATGAAGTGCATGGCAAAGACTATTATTTTTTAAGTCAGGAAGAATTCAAGAAAAAAATAGACGAAGATGCTTTCATCGAATGGGAGGAAGTCTATGCCGGCAACTTCTACGGTACCCTCAAAGAAGAAATCCAACGGATCTGGGATAGTGGCAAAGCAGTGATTTTTGATGTAGATGTCAAAGGTGGATTGGCTCTTAAAAATTATTTCGGAGATCAAGCATTGGCTATTTTTGTGAAAGTCCCAAGCTTGGAAGTTCTTAAAGAACGGCTAAACGAGCGAGGTACCGAAAGTGAAGAATCCCTTTCAAGACGATTATTCAAAGCAGAATTTGAATCTAAATTTGAGCCTCAATTTGATGTGACCGTAGTCAATGATGACTTTAGCAAGTCGTCTGCAGAGGCAGAAAAACTAGTGAGTGAATTTTTAGCCAAGTAGCCCGTGAAAATCGGATTGTATTTCGGCTCATTTAATCCCATCCATGTGGGGCATTTGATTATTGCGGATACGCTGTATGATCGAAGTGATCTGGATGAGGTATGGTTTGTAGTCAGTCCTCAAAACCCACTCAAAAAAAGACAAGCGCTCGCGCATGAGCATGATCGACTGCGGATGGTGGAATTAGCCATCGAGGGCAATTTTCACTTCCGGGCATCAGATGTGGAGTTCCGCATGCCTCGACCTAGCTATACGATAGATACGCTTACTTACCTGAGTGAGCAATATCCACAGCATCAGTTCAGTTTATTTTTAGGTTCGGATAATCTGGATCAGCTGAAGAAGTGGAAAAACTACGAGCAGATTCTGGAATATTATCAGATTTTGGTCTATCCTAGACCGGGTGAACCTAAAACTATTGAGCATCCAAGTATCCAAGTGATCGAAGCGCCACTGTTGGATATTTCGGCCACTTTTATCCGGAAGTCCATTCAAGAAGGGAAGTCAGTGCGCTACCTGATCCCTGAATCCGTGGCCGATTATATTCGGGATAAGAAGCTGTATCAGTAGTCCTTAGGAATTTTAAACTAGATAAATCTGTGATTTCAAACTAAAAACAAGATTTTTTTAAATTTTAGTATTATTTTTCAAACTAAGACTTGCGAATAAAAAAAAAAAAATTAAGATTGTACATGCACTGGTTTGGTGCTGGATTCCGGCCGGGTTCTTTTTTATCAATTCTTAATTTTATTATTTATGAAAAAATTAATTTCAGGAATGCTCTTCGTGGCTGCGATGGGTTTATCATTTAGTGGCTCCATGGCAAATGCTCAAAGCTTGGGTGGGGAACAAGACTGTGAAGAGTCGATAGACATCGATGGTGAAACCATAACAGTGACTGTTTGTGGTCGAAAAACAAACCTTTGGGGTTTTCTAGATGGGAATAAATGTAATGCTGTAGCCACCACTTCTTGTACATTCACAAATTAATTAGTTCAATGCGGGTCGAAATGACCCGCTTTTCTCATTTATTCTAAGGATATGATCAAACGATTATTTTGCATTGTTAAAATTGTTTTTTTTTGTGCTCTCATTTCATGCGGACAAAACACAGCTGAGGAGGTTGCATCCTCATCAATAAAAATTAAATCAACAGCATCTGTCAAAGGTCTCAACCTAAAATCTGCTCGGATAGTCCGTTTTTCTGACAATTCATTTGCGCCAATTGGGAGTGTGCATAAGGTGCTTATAATTGGAAATCGGATTATCATAGTTGACAAGACCATCGGAAATTCAGTGCTTATTTTTGATGAGAGGGGTAGATACTTTAACCATATTTATAGAATAGGGGACGGTCCTGGTGAATACAAGAATTTGGAAAATATATATTATGATGAAAAGGAAGGGTCACTTATTCTGATTCCTATGGACTATAAAAAGAAGTATTTTTTTGACATTGGTGGTAATTTTATTAAAGAGGAAAGGTATAGTGAAGATATTTATTATTCAGACTTAATCCGTTTGGGTAATTCGGAAATTCTGGTAAACAATGGTTCAATGAATTTAGAGGATGGGTTTAAAGTATATGAAAATCAAAAGTTAGTTACGTCAGCAATACCTTTTGTTGATTATTTGGATATGACTCCATTGGATGGAAGGAATGTTATTTCTAAAATTGATGGGGATAATTATAATTTTACTGTCGGAAATAGGGATACTATTTTTCGATATGATGCAAAGAGCCATGAGATTTCAGCTGACTATATTTTTGATTTCGAACCTCCGATTTCCAAAATCGATTATGCTAACCATCCTAGTCCATTAGAATATTTTGTTGAAAGCAAAATGTTTATTGGTATTTTCGATATTTTTCAAAATGGTAATTTCCTTTCGTTCACAACTTTTAAATATCCGAGAATCAAAGGTAGGCTCCTCTCAAAATCAACTAAAAAGCTTTATGATACTGAGGAATTTATCCGGGAGGAAGTAGGTAATCTTGGTTTTGAAGGCATTCTGGGTTTGGGACAAAATGGAGAGTTTATTGCGGTGCTGAAGGCTGGTGACAATGGGAACTGGGATTTTTCGAAGAATAAGGATTTAGAGGAAGCTTACGGTGAAATGAATGATTTAGGACCTGAGGAGTTTTTACTGCTTTTCTTTGAGATTGAGGAGAGAGACTAGTATGTTTTTTATTCGAAAACCTCCTAAACTAAATTCGGGATACTTTTCAGCTTAGTCTATAAAAATGCCAAGGGTAAAGACTTCAACTCAGGATAAAAAGCTGTTTCATTAGCTTTTATAAATTTTAAACTATAAAAACCTGTGATTTTGAACTAAAAACAAGCTTTTTTTAAATTTTAGGATTAGTTTTCAAACTAAGATTTGCAAATAAAAAAAAATTAAGATTGTACATGCACTAGGTTGGTGCTGGATTCTGGCCGGGGTTCTTTTTTATCAATTCTTAATTTTATTATTTATGAAAATCAGTAAGATTAAATCGTTTGTTTTTGGATTGGCCTTTTTGGGGTCAATGGGTTTTGGTGGGATCAATAGTCAGGCTCAAACTGATGGTGATGATCCGGGGCTTGAAGGAGGCTGCTTTCAAAGAATGGTCATCTGCAATGGTTCGATGACAGTTTATCATTGCGATGGTAAGAGAACTGGAAGTCAATGCAGTACCTATCAGATTGGATGTTTATTTTGTTAAATTTTAAAGTAAAGTTGGCTTTACCAAGAGATTGGTTAAGTCAACTTTTAATCTAAATAGTATGATTTTTAAAACGTGTGTGTTCATGAAAAAACAAATCTCAGTAGTACTTACTATTTTATTTTTCTCTTGTTCTAACCAAAATTCCAATCAAATAGAAAGTTCTTTAACTGAACTTGAGTTGGAAGATATATTACGAATAGAGAAAAGTCACTTTGAAATTGTAGACCTTATTCCTTTTGAGACTACTTCAGAAAATTTGATGGGAAATGACTTACGAATTAGAAGTAACAAGGATTATTATTTTGTTTTCGACGAAGGAGTTCAAGATTGTGTTCATCAATTCGAAAAAAGCGGAAAGTATCTTGGTCGGAGAGCAATCGTGGGAGAAGGCCCGAATACAATAACTAGGTTGAGTGATTTTTTTGTAGCTGAAGATGGAAAACTTGTGGTGCTAAATTCTCTTGGCGATCAAGCAGAAGTATTGGCTGTTGATGTTGATAATTCGATTCAATCTATTTTTAAAGTGGACTATATTCCAAGTTCCTTTACCAAATTGCCTTCCGGGGATTATCTTTTCTATGGTAGCTATAATCTCCCGTTTGTGAGTCATCGACTGATTCGAACTGATTCGAACGGTGTCATTCAGGAGAAGTATTTAGAAAATCAATATTCCAACAAAATGCTTCCCATGACAGAGCGTAATTTTTTTAAAAACGAATCTGACCTTTTTGTTGTGGAGACATTCAATAACATTGTTTTTCAGTTAGTTGAAGATGAATTAAAACCAATCATCAAGGTCGATTTTGGAAATCTTGCTATTCCGGCTAAATTCTGGGAATTAAATCTTTTGGAGGGTGGATTTGACCTTATCCAACAGAATGGATTTGCAAACTTCAATGGCTTTTTTAAAGACGATAAATACTCCTTAATTAGTTTACATGTTCAAAAACCTTCTGGCATCTTCAAAAATCTAATTATTACCAATCAGTTAAATGGTGCGCAAAGTGTTTTGGAAACTAGTCTTTCAGATGATTATTTTTATCACTATCCAGTTGGAATTGAGGGTGATGAGTTTCTGTTTGTCACCTATCAATCTGAAATAAAGAAAGAAAAAGATTTAAAATTAAGCGTTGCTTTAATGGCTAAAATACCTGATGGTGACTTTGATTACCCTGTTTTAATGAAAGTTAAGTTTTCTGATGCGACGAATTAAAAAAATAAGGTTTTTTGCTTCATTGGCGTTATTATTTACATTCTCTGCCTGTCAGCAAAACCAGTTTAATCAAATGAAATTCCCCAAAGATTTAGATCGAATTAATAGCGAATTGCCTGCAAGGAAGATCAATCTTGGGACGACGAATAAAATTGTCTTTTACCTAGATATTTCGAAGAGTTCACTTTTTTTATTTAAGAGCACTATGTTGGATTGGCCTGAATTTGCCAAAGAATACCCAGATCTAGCAGTATTAATTTATCTGTCAGGAGTGGATGAAACAGGTAGCCGAACTAAAGAGAACATGGAGAAGATTCTTCGCTCATCGAATTTCCCGTATGAGGTTTTTCTTGATCCAGATTATCAATTGTATGAATTGAATAGTTTGGACCGCTTTCCTTATGAAAACAAAGACCTTCAGACCTATTATGTGAAAGGAAATGAGATTCTAGGAATTTCTAATTTCGGGATGCCAAATGCAAGAAAGGAAGAGTTAGATCGATATTTTGGGAGGGATTAAATACTAATTATACATTATATCAGCTACTAGGAGGAGTCTTGCAAACTCAAAATAAGTACAAACTACCCGTTAATTACCACGACAGTTTGTAATCGGAAAACATCAGTTATAGGAATAGTTTCTGGGCTAAGTTGTGACTTAGTTGATACGACTACCTGTTCCTTTACTAACCATTGAGGATGATAAGATTAATAGCTGTCTAGTGTTCTCGTTTGCCTCTTTATTAAATCCATCTTTCTTCCTACATTTTTGGATTCCAGTTAAGCATTTACTTTCTTGCCTCTTGCCCAAAACCTACTTTTTATCAATTCAAACCTGAACATATGACTAAACATATCTACGAAAGTGGGCTAATTGGCAATTGCGCCTTTATCGCCCATGTAGAAAAAACTACCAATATCAGCTGGCTTTGCTTCCCTCGGTTCGACTCGGATTTTATTTTTGGAGGGCTCCTGGATCGCAGAAAAGGTGGGCAGTTCACCGTCCTACCGGAATCAGAGAATTTTGAAACCTCCCAAGCTTATTTGGAAAACACCAATATTCTTCAAACAACAGTTACTTCTGGTGAGAATAGCTACAGAGTCACAGACTTTGCTCCCCGTTTTAAAAACTATGATCGCTACTACAAGCCGCTGATGCTAATCAGAAAAGTAGAAGCTTTAAGCGGTTCTCCAAGGATAAAAATTAAATGTGAGCCGGTAACTGATTATGGGAAAATCCAATTGACCCCAAGTATTGGAAGTAACCATGTGCGATACATGGGAATTGATCAGGAGCTGAGATTGACCACCAATGCTTCGATGAGCTACATCACTGAGGATAAATCATTTGCGCTTCATAAGCCTATTTATTTGGTTTTTACTTATGGCAGACCTTTGGAAGCTCCTATTGAAACTACTTGTGAGCGCTTTCTACATGCGACTACTTCCTATTGGCAGGAATGGGTCAAGTCCACCAGCATTCCCAACTTTCACCAGAAATTGGTTCTCCGCTCTGCATTAGTCCTCAAAATACATCAATACGAAGACACCGGGGCTATTATTGCTGCATCGACTACCAGTTTGCCAGAGTCTCCAAACTCGACTAGAAATTGGGATTATCGCTACTGCTGGATTCGGGATACCTATTATACCCTTACGTGTTTCAATAGCTTGGGGCACTTTGAGGAGTTGGAAAAGTACTTTGAGTTTATTCATAATCTTCGCACAGGCGAAGATGGACGCTATCAGCCTCTCTATTCGATTACTGGCGGAGCACTCTTGACAGAGGAGATTTCGGATCTCGATGGGTATTTGGGAAATAAGCCAGTACGTTTCGGGAATCAGGCCTATACACATATTCAAAATGATCTCTATGGTCAGGTGTTAGTTTCTTTACTGCCTCTGTATTCTGATCAGCGATTTACTGAAGAGGAGCGAATGCACTCTGAGCCAATGATTATGAATCTGCTAAACAAGATCGAATTGACGATGAATGAGAAGGATGCGGGACTTTGGGAGTTCCGCAACTTGGCTCAAGAGCATTGTTATACCTTCTTATTTCACTGGGCCGGAGCCTGTGCAGCTGCCAAAATGGGGATTCGACTGAAAAACGATACCATGTACAATAAAGCAATCGCCCTACGTGATCTTGCTAAGGACAAAATAGAATCCTGCTATCTGCCGGATCGGAAGGCTTATTCCCAAGCTATCGGTTCGAAGTATATGGATGCAAGTACGCTTCAGTTAATTACAATGGGTTATTTTGGTGATGATCTAGAGCGTGCAAATGAACATCTCAAAGCATTGGAAGAGGATTTGTTGGCAAAAAATTTCTTGTTTTACCGATACAAGCATATGGATGATTTCGGGGTGCCTGAGACCACATTTTTGATTTGTGCATTTTGGTATATTGAAGCTTTGGCTTGCGTGGGAAGATTGCAGGAGGCTGTGGAAGGTTTCGAGACGCTAGTACAATACTGCAACGATCTGAAATTATTCTCCGAAGACGTAGATCAGCATACGGGCAGTCAATGGGGTAATTTCCCACAGGCTTATTCCCATGTGGGACTGATGAATGCGGCTTTCAGAATCGGTAAAAAGCTGGATAAGCCTAATTTCTTGTAAATCAATTTTAACCAAAAAGAACGGAAAGCTTTTTTGAACCACGAAGGACACTAAGGTTTTCACGAAGGTCACAAAGGGTTTTTAATCAAAAAGCAGGAAATTTGCTGTAGGTCATGTTGCAACTAAACGAAATTAGATAGAAGGTTTTTTGCCGCCAAGTACACTAAGGTTCGCTAAGGAGAGAAAGCAGGCCTATCACTAAAACTTGACTCTTCCTTTCAAAACACCCCAGAGGGGTGTAATATGGCTAGAAATAAGGTTCTGTTCAAGTATCTGGCTCCCGCGAAGGATTATATTTTGGAAAAATGATGCATATCCTGGACCATGGAAACAGGCTTTTTTAACCACAGAGGACGCTAAGGGTTTCACGAAGTTCACAAAGAGTTTTATTTTAAATCAGAAAATCCAAATCAGAAAATTTGCTACAGGTCATGGCAACTAAACGAAATTAGATAGAAGGTTTTTTTACAGTCAAGTACGCTAAGGTTAAGTACTTTTTTCACACCTAATTTTCAGACTTAGTTTAATACTTGTAGCTTCAATATTCGAAAAAAATTCTGTTCATGAGGTTTCATAAAATTTTCTCAGCACTAGTATTTACTAGCATTTCCATAGCGTTGGTTTCCTGTTCGAATGACATTTACAGAAAGAATAATAAAGCCCATAAAAAAGCAGTAAAAGAAGTGACCAGTACACTTCATGAAATTCCCAAAACAAAATCTCAAAGTAATCCTGAAACGCTCAGCATCACAGATGAATGGGTTGGTACGACAAATTTTAGCGTTCGACGTCCCAATTATGTGATTATCCATCATACGGCTCAGGATTCCTTAGCACAAACCATTAAGACTTTTACCCTTACCCGAACTCAAGTAAGCTCTCACTATGTGATTGGAAGGGATGGAGAAGTGGTACAAATGCTCAACGACTACCTTCGATCCTGGCATGCCGGGAGAGGACGATGGGGAAATGATACCGATCTCAACTCGGCTTCCATCGGTATTGAGCTCGATAATAATGGCTTTGAACCATTCACTGAAAAGCAAATCGAAAGTTTATTGCTGGTCTTGAAGCGATTGAAGGCGAAGTATGGAATTCCTACTGCAAATTTTATCGGACATTCGGATATCGCTCCTGGGCGAAAAGTAGATCCAAGCCCTTACTTTCCTTGGAAAAGATTGGCAGAAGCCGGTTATGGACTTTGGTACGATGAAGTATTGGATACTCCCAACTATTTAGAAGTCGGAAGTCCTCCTGAAAATTTCAACACGATTGATGCGCTTCGGATCATTGGATATGATGTGAGTGATACAGCCGCTGCCGTCCAATCTTTTAAAATTCATTTTATCCAACGTGATATAGCAATGCCACTCCATGGATTGGATCAATTGATCTTATATAATCTGTATAAAAAATACCGCTAAAAATTTCTTTCCAGCGGTATCTGTTTTCTTAATTCTTATTTTAGGAACCGAGTTTAGCCAATAGTTGCCGTACCTGCTTCACAGATTTGATATTGTAGTTCGCTTGAGTATAAGCATAGCCCACTCTGATGGAATAGGCATTTTTCGGCATTGCCTTGAACGTATCCTCATCAGTCCAATCATCTCCTACAGCTAAAATGAAATCGAATTCCTGATCTTTCATGATTGCTGTGGCAGCACGGCCTTTATTGATATCCGGTCGTTTGATTTCCAAGACCATATTTCCCTCCAAGACCTGAAGGTTATGACCTCGGGCCATGTATTTCAAGTGGCTAAAAAGCTCGCGCATTCGGAGATCACCCAATCCGCTTTCTA
Source organism: Algoriphagus marinus (assembly GCF_001936475.1). GTDB lineage: Bacteria > Bacteroidota > Bacteroidia > Cytophagales > Cyclobacteriaceae > Algoriphagus > Algoriphagus marinus. Next base: position 885,056 of record NZ_MSPQ01000001.1, read on the forward strand.
CTTTTCGATAGTGCCAGACAAGCGAATGATGCTTCTCCTCTATAAATGCTCCTGGGGTTCGTAGGACATAATATTCCATGATCTGCCGAATATCATCCTTCCACCCGTCCTCGATTTCGGCATAGAGTTTCCAGTCTCCTTTTTCAGTTTTCTTCTTCACCCAAACGCCGTGTTCGGCAATGAGATCTACGTTTTGATCTTTAAACCAAGTACCTAAAGTATCCTTATCTCTTCCCGAAATGATGACTACTTCAGCTTTAGCACTCAGGTTTTTGATGATAGATTTCAATTCTTCATCTGGTAAAGCATTTTTGGGATTGGTGACGAAACCTGTGAGCGTCCCATCGTAATCCAAAAACAAAATTGGTTTTTTCGCTTTCTGAAAAGCCACTTCAATTTCACTCATGACTTTAGCATCCACATCCTTGGAGGTAAGTTCCTGCTGCTTGGCTTTCACATGTGCCAGTCGATCCATAAAGACTTTGACCCACTGGAACACATCGTATTTCTTGAGGCTTTCCTGCATACTGACCATTCTGGCTTTTTGCTCCGCAGGCTTCATGCTTAGGGCATTATAAATGGCGTCTACCACACCCTGTCGATCATTTGGATTGACTAGGACGGCATCTTGAAGTTCTTTGGATGCACCTGCCATCTCAGAAAGGATTAGCACCCCAGTTTGGCTGGTTTTACTAGCTACAAATTCCTTGCAGACCAGATTCATTCCATCTCGTAAAGGAGTGACTAGTGCAATATCAGACATACTATAGAAAGCGCTGAGCTCCTCGAATGGAAAACTTCTATAGAAATAATGCACTGGCTTCCAATTCAAAGTGGAATATTCGGAATTGATTCTTCCGACGAGCAGATCGATTTCCTCTTTCAGTTCTTTGTATGACTGCACTTTGTCTCGACTCGGTACCACGATCATGATCATAGAGACTTTTCCATGAAGCTCTTTATGCTGTTCGAGTAGCTGAGCAAATGCCTGAACTCGTTGTGGAATTCCTTTGGAATAATCCAGTCGATCAATGGTGATGATCAACTTTTGATCTTCTACCTGCTTTCGAAATTCACGGACAATACTTTGTGTTTTTCTACTTTTGGCTTGGTTGGCAAATTTGTCGTAGTCAATTCCCATTGGGAATGAATCCACATTGATGATTCGATTTTCGGCTTGGATATAACCACTTTCTGAGGAAAGCCCTGTAATTCGGCCTACAGCACTCAGGAAGTGGCGCATGTCATCATAGGTATGAAATCCAATCAAATCGGCGCCAACCATGCCTTCAAGTAACTGTTTTCTCCAGGGAATCATCCTTATGATCTCGTAAGAGGGAAATGGAATATGCTGAAAAAATGCGATGGTGGCATTTGGTAGTTTCTCACGAAGCATTTGAGGTAGCAAAAGCAACTGGTAATCATGGACCCAAATGGTATCTTCCGGACCTGCTTTTTTTAGTATTGCTTCACAAAATTTCTCATTTACCCGTACATAGGCTTCCCAATGGGCTGGATTGTACACCATGTATTGCGTGAAATAATGAAATGCAGGCCAGAGGGTTTCGTTGGAAAATCCCTCGTAAAACTCCTCAACATCTTCTTTGGTTAGAAAAACGGGAGCCATTTTAAGGTCATGCAATTCTAAGATAATCTCTGCACGCTGCTCTGGGTCTTCCACTGTATTTCCGGGCCAACCGATCCAGATATTTTCGCCCTCTTTATAAATTGATCCGAGACCTGTGGCGAGGCCGCCTGCACTGGGTTTGAATTCAAATCTTCCATTTCGATGCCGAAGGCTAATTGGAAGTCGGTTTGAAACGATAATCGTTTTTGACATAATAGGTTTGCTAGATTAAAAACAAGAAAAGGGGTAAATCCCTAATCAAAAAGGTGATGAAAGAAGGTACTCAATCTTCAGAGGAATTAAAACAATAACCTTGCAAAAGGGCTATTTCTTAACTGAAAAATAACTTTTCCAGTCTTTAAACAAAAAAAGCAGCCATTTCTGACTGCTTCCCATTTAGTTCTTCAATGCAAGTTTTTCAGGCTTTGTGCTGATTCTTGTCCAGATAAATTCCCCGATTTGGGTTCCCTGCTTGACCCCATCTTCGATTGCTGGCATGTAGTGAATTCCTCCATAAAATCGACTGATTGCAGCCTCTTTGGCTGCTCCGCTAAAGGATTCAAACTCCCGGACCGGTAATCCATAAGCTACCTCCGAACTGTCTACCAAATGAAATTCATCTCCGAAAAGTTGACCAAGAGTGTAAGCTGAAGCAGCCGAAGCTACGGAATGACCACTGGTATGTTCAGGGAAAGGAGGGGTCTGCAATAGTGGTACCCATTCTTCATCTATGTATTGATTGATGTAAGTTTCTGGACGGATCAGTTTGCTTCGGTATTTTTCATCCCAGCAAGAGATGAAAGCTTCGTTTAGCGAAATCCCAGTCAAGGCAAATGCTTCCGCTGTTCCCTTCCAATCTTTTCCAGCACCTTTTGCTGCGATTGCAGCAATGCTCATCCAATGACCTCCTGGAGTGATTTTTTTCTCAGCAAACATCACATGTCCTTTTACATTGACTTTGTAAGGGTTACAATCCCAAAACAAAGCAATATTTTGCTGCTCTTCGTTTGCATTAATTGCTGCTTTATAGACTTCATCAGCAAGATTGTAGAATGGAGTTCCTTTTTCTGTAGAAAATGGAGGCGGAGCCAAAGGCTTAAATTGAGCTGCGGAATCCAATACAAAAGTTCGGATCTTATTCCAATGTGGCTCGATTCCTTCCATGTAGGCAGGTGGAGTGGGTTCCCAGGTTCCTAACTCTCCTGTAACTGTATATTTCGGGAAGGATCGGCTTTGATGGTAGTTGTCTTTTGATGAATATTCTTTAATAGCCGCTGCTACTTCTTGCCCGAATGCAATAGAAGCTTCAAATACATCATCCGGAATTCCTTTTTCTTTCAACTCTGCATAGGCTGCATCTCGATGTTCGTTCATCATTTCTTCAGAAAAAATCAAGGTAGTTCCCATAGTATAATAGGCTGCCAAAGCTGCAAGCGGAGGATAAACTTTATCTGAAGGCTTGAAAACTTTTGCTTCTGAACCTCTCAATTGACCAAAAAGGGAGGCGTAGGCTGGATCAGTTGCCGCTGCTACTTCATAGGCTGCTATAGAAGCATAGGAATAGATACGGGCAGCTACTGGTGGAGAGAAAATGTCGTGAATAATGACTTGCGTCACTCGATCTTGTGCTTGGTTTAGGTAATGACCATCCGTAATTGCATTGGAATAATCGACAGGTTCCTGGCAGGAAAAGCCAAGGAGGATGATTCCTGAAAGCAGAAGAATTTTTAGGGTTCGCATATTGGTGAGAGAAACTTGATGGGGCAAATTTAATAAATCAGGCTTTAAGGACATAAATTCCACTGATTCAATTGAAAAGGGATCCCAAAGCTAGGGGATTTAAAATTGCTTGCAAATGACATTAATCAACTTTAACCCAATACAATCCGCCATTATTGCTAGCAGCTAATTGATGGGATTTTCCTGCTACTTGGACAGATTTGAGTTTTTTGATTTCAGCCTGATTTGGGATATTGTTTTTAATTGGAGTCATGATCCATTTTCCATCTTTATATAGAAAAGCTTGAAAAGCCATCGCTGTGTTTTTCCCTAAGTCCACCCGGAAATCATTGAAATTGCCTGCCATAGTAATCCTTTGACTTCCTTCTTCATCCCAAACCAGTGACTGAATAGGGCTTAGTTGTGCAAGGAATGGGAATGGGGAAAATAGAAATGAACCATCGGCCTGCTGGATATAGGCCCCGGATCGAAATTCGTAAGCAGCTTTTTTTTCAACTTTTTCTAAAATTTCTTTTGAAAAAAGATCACTTGGCTGACTGCTTTTGGAATATTCTGCATAGGAAGAATGTTTTCGCTTCAGACTTGGGATTTGTTTGATCAAATCATCCCGAGTCGCAAAAGGCACAAGTTTTTCGCCCATATAGTGGAAAATAAGGGGTTCTGCCTGACCATTGCCGTCGAAATCATGATGGTAAAACCAAACAGGTTTTTCAGTACTTGCTTTCAGCTTGGAGTTGAGACCAAGATTTCCAGTGATCAAATCGATTCTTCCGTCGCCATTTACATCAGCAGCCAATAGACTTTCGATCCAGCCTGCAGATTTTTCCAGTCCTATAATTACTTTTTCCTGAAAGCTGTTTTCAGCAGTCATTCCAAAAACTCGAATAGCTTGCCAATCCCCACTTAGGATTAATTCCAATTGACCATCATTATCAAGATCTGCCCAAGAAGCAGCATTGACCATCCCAAAATCGATTTGTTGACCAAATCTGGCTAGGGTCTCATCTTTGAAAAAGCCGTTCCCTTGATTTACAAGTAATGAACTTTTGGAAGTGGCGCCATAATCGCCAGTGACAATAGATGCTCCCACGAAAATGTCTAAATCACCATCCTGATCAAAGTCATGGATCGCAATGCTCGAGGTGTTTTCGCCAATTGGAGGCAAAGCATTTGGGATAAAGTTGAATCCACCTTTGCCATCCCCGAAATAGACACGATCAAAATTGAAAAGGTTGCCACTGGGGTATTCATTACCTCCGCTACCCACATAAAGGTCTAGATTTCCATCTCGGTTGAAGTCTGCAAACTCGGCGATCACATCCTCCGCTTTGGCAAGCATCTCGAAGATTGGGCTAGGTGAGGAGATAAATTTTCCAGTTTCGGTCTGAAGAAAAATAGCTCCGGCTTGATCTTTTGCTCCACCCAGATAAATATCTTCCAGGCCATCCCCATTTATATCTCCAACCGCCAAGGCAGGTCCCTGCGAAGCAAAGCTTTTGGGGATTAGGTATTCACGCTTAGTCTCATCAACTTCATTTTTTTCCTCATGTCTCCAAGTTATGATAGGGAATTCCGATTGAGCTGACTCCAGAATTGGATTTTCTGAGATTGATTTTCCAGTTCCCTGAATAAGCGGGTTCTTTGCTCCAACTGTCAAACTGGTGAATGATTCAAGATTTCCATCAGGCCATCTTACGATTACAGAATCCACATTTACAGTTTCACCTAATCCGAAGACCATCGAAGAAGTCGTGCCTGACTGGAATCCGCGGGTGGAGGAGTTAAATTGATGCAAAGATTTGTCGTTTGCAAAGACAGATACTTTGGCACCTATGGCAAATGGGTTCAATCCACTTCCTTTGAGATCAATGGAAATGGAAGAATTTCCGCCTTTTTCCGAGTGATTTTGGTAAATAAAAGCAGGTTGGTCCAAGTTGTTAATGACCAAATCCAAATCCCCATCTTTGTCCAAGTCTGCATAGGCTGAGCCATTGGAATAACTGGGTTGGTCGAGACCCCAAGTTTTACTTTCATTCGTGAAATGTAATTCTGAACCCTGACGGAAAGTATAATTGGGCAGCTTGACCGTGGGAAGGAGCTCGATCTGATTCTTTCGTAACTCTTCCATTTTAGTATTTGGATCGACTTCCTGACTGTACTGGATAAAGTCTAAATCGTTTGGTCGCTTCACAATTCCATTGGTGACATGGATATCTTTGAGTCCATCATTATCCATATCAAAAATCAAGGGAGACCAGCTCCAATCGGATGCAAAGACGTCTGCGTACAAAGCGATTTCGCTAAAGCCTTTTTCACCCAGATTCAATTGCAAGTTGTTTCGAACGTATTGATCGGAATAGCCAAATTGTTTTTTGATCTGATACACCTCGGCCTTGTCTTCACCTACCGATTTCATCCAAATCTCTGGATCCTCGGGAAGCATATCTGTGGTAAAAATCTCTGGTAGGCCGTCGCCATTGAGATCTCCGAGATCATTTCCCATACTGTACCGACTGGTATTTGAGATCAAAGAATCCAGAGATTCCTTGAAGGTGCCATTCTGTTGATTCAGATAGAGGTAATCATTTTCTGTAAAATCATTGGAGATGTAGAGGTCCGGCCAACCGTCATTGTTGACGTCATCGACCCCAACCCCCAGTCCAAATCCCAAAATACTCGAATAGATTCCCGCTGATTCCGTTACATCTACAAATCCTCGCTCACCTTCAACCGCAAGGTTCTTAAACAGGCGGTCTCCTTCTGAATCAGGTTTACCTCGATTGATGGCTTTGGCAAAAACTTCTGGTGATTTCACGGAATGATTCAATAGATACATATCAAGATCTCCATCTCGATCGTAATCGAAAAAGGCTGCCTGTGTACTGAATCCTTTGAAATCTACCCCGTAAGCCTCAGCCAAGTCAATAAATGTCTCATTGCCTTGATTGAGATAGAGTTTGTTTTTTCCGCTTAGCTGCTTGTAATCTCCCACCTGGCAGACATAAATATCCAAGAGCCCATCACCATTGACATCCGCCATGGTCACCCCCGTGGACCAACCTCCATCACCTGAAACTCCGGCCTTATCGGTAATATCCTCAAATTGAAAATTCCCCTTATTGAGGTAGAGTTTATTGGAAACCTGATTTCCTGAAAAGTACAAATCAGCCAATCCGTCATTATTGATATCTCCGATCGCGATGCCTCCTCCATTGTAGAAATACAGGTATTCGAGGATATTTAGCGAGTCGGATGAAATGAGTTTGTTTTGAAAATCAACTCCCGATTTTTCAGATGGAACCAGCTCAAAAAGGCGGGGTTCTTTTTCCTCTTTGCAGGAAAAGAAAGCGATTGAAGCTAGCGCAAATACAATTAGAGAAATAAATTGGTTCTGCTTCAAAACTTCCAGATTTCTGCGTTTCCACTATTCTTCACAAAGAGGAGTTTGTCGGGAGCGATTTTTGAAATCGCCCGAATATCCCCAAAAAGCTTCAATCCGTTCTCAGCATTTGGCCAGAAACGGAATGTCCCATCACCATTTCCAAGAAGTACTTCACCATAGCTCGCATCGTATTTACCCACCTCAGGCTTGGCTTGAGTCAGATTTCCTGCCAAGATCAAATCCAGCTTTCCGTCCCCATCAAGATCCTCCGAATGAATCGCAAAAATGTAAGATCGCTGAGCCATTCTTGGGAAGGGCTTCCACTCAAATTTCCCATTTCCCTGATTCATCAGAACGCCTGATTCAAGATTATTCAATTCGCTAACAATTGATCTAGAGATCACTTCGGGAGGAAAAATTTCCGAAAAAGTCTGATTGTTATAGGTTTCATATTTGATGTACCGCTTCTTAATGATCGGGATTTGCTTTTCCAGTTCATGTTTTAAAACATAAGGAATCTGCTTTCCTTCAACTTCTCTGACAAAAAGATGCTCGATGGATCCATTTTGATCAAAGTCATTCAAGTACATTTTGACTGGAGTTTCCGGCGAAGCTTTAAATCTTGAATTCAATCCATTGTTTCCCAATATTAAATCAGGAAGACCATTTCCATCCAGGTCGGCTACTTCCAAAGCCCGGTACCAACCTTTGAGATTTGACAGCTCGGGCATTTCGATTTTATCCAGTTTTCCTCCGGTATTTCGGAAGAAAATCGGTGCGGCCCAGTCACCCACAAAAATCAAATCCGCTTTTCCATCTCCGTCCCAATCAGTGACTTTCCCATCTGTGACCATTCCTAATTCCTTGAATGCCGGAGCCAGAGTTGCGGTCTGATTGGAGAAATTTCCCTTTCCATCATTGATCCAGATGCTGCTGGAAGCAGGTGCTCCATAGACATAGGGCACAAGCCGTGTGCCGACGATCAAATCTGTCGCCCCGTCCTCATTGAGGTCAATTGGTAAAGCCACAGCACTACTTTCAGTAATCGCTTCAAACCCAGCAAAGGTCTTGGTGAAATTCCCTTTTCCGTCATTCAAGTAAAGGCGATCGGATAGTTCTGTTGCAGCTAATGGGAATTCATTTCCGCCGGAGCAGACATAGAGGTCTGAAAAACCATCCAGATTGGCATCAAAAAACAGTGCGTCAGTATCTTCGGAACTGGCGTCTGAAATAAAGACAGCTTGCTCAGAAAACACATAGCTTCCAATTGAATTTCCGAGAAAGAGTTTTCCTTTAAATCCTTTGGCTCCGCCAAAATAAAGATCTTCAATACCGTCTCCATTTACATCAGCTTTGGCAAAAGCTGGACCTTCGGAAGAATACATGTGGTAGGTCAGACGATCCCGGTCAAAATCAACCATGGGGTTCTCTTGATGCAAAAAGTCCAGTTCTTCAGATTCGGATTTCTTGAATCTTGGTGTCTGCTTACGTGCAAAGAATGTTTCTCCAGCGGGAAGATCCACTGCTTCTGACCATTTTAATGTGAGAAGTTGATCGGCTGGAATATTTTCCAAAAGTGTCAATTTGCCATCCGGCCAAAGCACTTTGATTTTTTCTATCTGAGACTTATTTCCTAAACCTATCGTCAGTTTGGGGTCTACAGATGATTGGAATCCGCGATTTGGAATTTGTTCGGTGTAGAATAATTCCCCTTCGGCTATCACTTGGATTTGTGCTCCAATTCCGGCCGTATTTGCTCCTTTACCTTCAAGTTGAAGTTGGATGAAATGATTTTCAGGCGAAAGCGTCCGGCCCATATTTTTGAAAATTGAGGCTGGTTTATTCACATTGCTGACTACCAAATCCAGTGTGCCATCATTATCCAAATCACCATAAGCAGCGCCATTTGAATGAATCGCTTCGCCAAGGCCCCATTGCTCAGCCATATTCTCAAATTTCAATTCTCCGAGATTCCGATAAGCAAAATTTGGAATAGGATTGATCGGGATAGGGTCGATTAAGGCTTTATAATTCACCCCTGATTCGGAGATAATTTTCACCTTTGTTTCATCGTCATCGATAAAATTCAGGTAATCCAGATCTGTAATGTCCTGGTAAATCCCATTGGCTACGAAAAGGTCCCGCTTGCCATCATTATCCATGTCAAAAAGTAGAGCTCCCCAGCTCCAGTCTGTTGCTTCTACATTTGCCAGCCTACCCATTTCACTGAATGTGCCATCACCATTGTTAATATGAAGCATATTTCTGGAGAATTGGTAGTGATACCCGTGGGTCTTATTGAATTGGAACTTGTCCCAGTTTTCAAAAGTGGTGACTTGCTTCAGTCGGGTAGGGGAGTCAGGGAGCATGTCGGTGACAAAAATATCCAGTAATCCATCTCCATTGATATCTGCAATATCTGCCCCCATAGATGCTGCTGAAATAGATTGCATCGCAGATTCCAGTGATTCTGTGAAGGTTCCGTCCTGATTATTGATGTAGAGGTAATCCTTCTCAAAGAAATCATTTGAAATGAAAATGTCAGGCCAGGTATCCTGATTCACATCACCGATGGTGATTCCGAGTCCGAAACCTATGATCGAACCGAAAATACCAGCTTCTTCGCTGACATCTACAAATCGATTTCCATCATTTCTAAAAAGCTTATCACCACCCACTTCATCTCGTTTGGGGCGCTCATTTTGCATTTTATTGAAGGTGCCAATGGCCTGATAGCTGTTGTTCAGCAAGTAGACATCCAGGTCTCCGTCTTTATCATAATCAAAGAAAACCGCATGGGTAGAAAAGCCTTGATCGGCTAAACCGTAAGCTTCTGCCTGTTCGGAAAAAGTCCCGTCTCCCTGATTGATGAATAATTCGTTTTGCTTGTTGTCACCAGAAATATCTCCTGAATTACAAACATAAATATCCAATAGTCCATCCCCATTAACATCTGCCATGGCAACTCCCGTACTCCAAGCCCGGGTTCCGGCTACGCCTGCTTTTTGGGTTACATTTTCAAATTTGAAATCACCTTTATTGAGGTAAAGCTGATTAGGCCCAAGATTGGCTGTGAAATAAATATCGAGCAGACCATCATTATTCACGTCACCAAGTGCTACGCCGCCACCATTATAATAATTACGATAGGTGAAAATATTGAAGGACTCATCGAAAGTCAGGTCATTCCTAAAGTCTACTCCAGACTGCTCAGCCTTGATTTGTTCAAATAGGGGTGAGGAGATAGGCTCTTTTTTTTCCTGACAAGCCAATACAAGCAGGAAAGCCGAAAAAGCTAAAATTTCTTTTTTCATGCAGGCTTTTTTGCTTGTTCTTTTTTGAATTTCAAATCCATAATCTCAGCTCTTACGACAGACTCATGTTTCTTGAAAACCCGGATCCGTCTATTTCCATCTATTTTCACAAATACAATTTGAGTCTTGTCTTCATTAGTCACTTCGAAAAAGCCGGGTCCAAACCATTGCTCATAAAATGCCACCACATCTTCTCGAAGTTTTTCAACAGCTAGTTCTTCGTTCCATGGAGCCCAACCTTCATAAGTAAATTCTACTGGCATCATGTAGATTTTATCATCCTCAAATTTGGGGTAAAATCTCATTTTAGCTGGGTTTCCGGAAGGGAGTTCTGCGTTGTATTCAATGGAGAGTTCGCCCGGACCATTTGATAATACACCCTGCTTGTTCAAATCCCAGCAGGTTTCGTAAAATTTCTTTTTATCCATTCCCAGTTCCAAGCCTAGAAAAATCTCATTTACAATTTTCCCGGAAGCGAGTTCTCGGCTTTCTACTTTTTCATATTCAGATTTACAAGAGCTCAGCAGGACAAGTGCCATAATGATGACAAGTTTAGCGGATCTCAAAAGCGATTGGGTTTTCATTTGTTCTAAATACTAGTAAATAGTTAAGGTTTTTGATTTTTATTTGGGCAAAATCACGGATTTCACCAGTGACGAAAAGTCCACTTTCCTCAGGAAGAAAACATTTCCAAGAGCCATCTGCCTGCAATTCGATTAGCCAACCGTAGCTTCCCATTTGAGAGCCTAGCTCAGGTTTTATCCTGCTTTGATTTCCACCGAGAGCAATTTGGGTTTTTCCGTTTTCAGAAATGATTTTTTCCAATGCATAAACGGGAGCTTGCTGAATTTCGGAGGGGATTTGACTTTCTTTAAACTTGCCGTTTCCCTCATTTAACCAAAGGGTCGTTTTTAATGTTTGTGCCCGCAAAGTTACTGATTTTGAAAGAATGGTTTCAGGGAAAAGTGACTCTAAATCCCGATCCTTGTAGGAATCATAGGTAATTAATTGCTTCCGCAGAGACGGGATTTGCTTCAAGATTGTATTCTTCATGACCCAAGGAATTGAACTTTTCCCATCGAAGTCTACAAGAATCTGCTCTATGGCCCCGTTTTGATCAAAATCATTCACAAGCATCCGCAGTTCATGCGTTGAATTAGATTTTAATCTGGTATTCAGTCCCCTGTTTCCTGCGAAAATATCGGCTTTTCCATCACCATTTAGATCATCTACCAAGAGCGAATTCCAAAGCCCAAAAGTATTTTCAAAACCAAAATCAGTAGTTTTTTCGACAAACTTGTTTTCTGCTAAACTGAAAATTCGAATTTGCATCCATTCCCCAGTTACTATTAATTCAGGATTTTCATCTCCATCCAAGTCTTCGAATGCTCCAGCTGTCAGCATGCCCAAAGTCTTTAAATCTGGAGCGATTTCAAACGAAATATCCTTGAAGATTGCTTCCCCATTATTTTCCCAGAAGGTAATCCCAACTGGTATTCCATAGGCGAATGGAACCGTCCGCTCCCCAATAGCTAAATCCAGATCTCCATCCCGATCCCAGTCATTGGCAAGGATAAATGCTGTCGGAGTAGTTGGAAATCGGGTCTCAATTTTTGAGAAATTTCCTTTTCCATCATTCAGATAAATACGATCTGAATAACGAGAATCATTCATTGGAAATTCCAGACTTCCACTGGCCAAGAGTAAGTCTGGAAATTGGTCTCCATTTAAATCATGAAAATAGGCAGCCACATCCTCGGCTTCTTGGTCAGCTTCAATGTCTGTTTGGATAGACTTCTTGAAAGTGCCGTCTGGATTTTGAATTAAAAGTACGGAAGAGATTCCTTTCGAACCTGGGATGAAAATATCTTCCAATCCATCTCCATTGACATCTGCTTTTGCAGCTTTCGGACCTTCGTCACTGATCATCCAGAATCGAAGCCGATCTCTATCAAAATCAATAAAATCATTTTGAATTTGGCTGAAAGGCAAGTTGAGTTCTGATTGCTGAAGCAGTAACCTCTTGTTTGGTGAGACTCTTTCCTTCAAAGAATTTCCAAGTTTCTTTTCAGGTTTAAGTTCTTGATTTGTAGACACCACCTCCAATAATGTCACTTGATTGTCTGGCCAAATGATTTTTACGGAATCGAGACTATTGATATTTCCCAGTCCGAAATGGAGTTTCTGATCGACCGATGACATGTATCCTTTGACCGGTTGAAACTCTTGGTAGAAAGATTTCCCTTCTCCGTAGCAAATCACTTTGGCTCCGAAAGAATTTCCAAGATCTACTTTTAGGAAATTGCCACTTTTGTTTTCCACTGCAAGATTTTGAAAAATAAAGGCACGTTCGTTTAGGTTGTTGACGATCAATTCCAAATCCCCATCGTTATCTAAATCCCCATAAACTGCCCCTGTGCTAAAAGTGAGTTGATCCAAACCAACCGTCTGTGCAAGATTTTCAAACTCCCAATTCCCATTGTTTTTGTACCAGTAATTTTGCTGAGGTACGGAAGGGAATTCGTCAATCATCTTGGTTAACAAGACAGAATCAGCACGGAATTCATTGATATTCTCCTGATTATTGACGTAGAAATCCACAAAGTCGAAATCAGTCAAATCTTTGACAATTCCATTGGCAACGAAAATGTCTTTGAATCCATCATTGTCCGCATCAAAGATCAGGGCTCCCCAGCTCCAATCGGTCGCATGCACACCTGCTTGACGCGACACTTCTGTAAAGACAGGTAGATTACTTCCTGGCCGAAAGCCTAGATTTCGTTGGAGCGTATTTCGGGTAAATTGATGATGATATCCTGCCTGGAAATTTGCTTGTGATTTATCCCAATCCTCAAATGGAGTTTTGGTTTTAACTCTGGCCATGTCCTCAGGAAGCATTTCTGTTACAAAAATATCAGGGCGGGTATCATTGTCTAGATCTCCAATATCAGCCCCCATGGATCCTAGACTGATTTCCGAAAGAACTTCTGGAAGTAATTCTTTGAAAGTTCCGTCCTGATTATTCAGGTAGAGGTAATCGCGCTCAAAAAAATCATTTGACACATATAAATCTGGCCAAGAATCATTATTTAAATCCGCTACAGTGACTCCAAGTCCGTATCCGATAACGCTTCCGTAAATTCCAGCAGCAACACTGACATCAGTGAATTTGGAACCATCGTTTCTGTAGAGTTTATTTCCGCCCTCGGGATCTCGCTCTTCCCTTTGGCCTTTTCTGAGGTCATAGATTCCCACGGATCGTCCAGAATTAGAAAGCAGGTACATATCCAGATCGCCGTCCTTGTCAAAATCAAAAAACACAGCATGCTGAGAAAGGCCCGAGTCAGCAATTCCGTAGGCTTCAGATTGCTCTGAAAAAGTTAAATCGCCTTGATTGATAAAAAGCTCGTTATGCCGTTTTTCTCCATCGGGAGGTCCGGATTTGCATACAAAAATATCGAGAAGTCCATCATTGTTGAGATCCACCATACTCACGCCTGTGGACCAAATGCCATCAGATGCTAATCCTGCATCGATGGTAATATCTTTGAATTTCAGGTCTCCCTGATTGAGGTAAAGTCTATTTGAGGTTTGATTTCCTGCGAAAAAAATATCAAGCAAGCCATCATTATTAATGTCTCCCAATGCAACTCCTGCTCCATTATAAAAGTTGCGGAAGGTGTAAGGATTTACCGATTCTGTATAATTCAGGTCATTTCTGAATTCGATTCCTGTTGATTCGGAAGAGAGAAGTTTGAAAAGTGTAGGGTTAGTTTGTTTTTCCTGACTGCAGGAAAAAAGAAGGATTAAAATCAGTGTAATCGGATTTTGATGCTTCTTCATGAGTATTTTAAAAAAAAGGAAGTGCACAAATGTACACTTCCTTTTAATAGGGTGATTATATTCAATTAGTAACCTGGATTTTGTACTAAGCTTGGGTTAGCATTGATCTGCTGCAATGGAATTGGGAACAAAGCTCTGAATGGCTCTGATTGTCCTTTTTCCCACCATGGCTGATTCCACTTACCGAATCTGATCTGGTCAGTTCTTCTTGAAGCTTCAGCAAACATTTCAAAACCACGCTCATTATACAAAGCATCTAAGGTAACTGACGCCAAAGGCGCAACACCTGCTCTGGTTCTTACCTGATTAATTGCAGTAAGCGCTGCTGCAGTTTTTCCTTGACGGAAAGCTGCTTCAGCTTTAACCAAAATAATATCAGCAAGTCTGAAGAGTGGATAATCATTACTCAAACTTGATGCAGCACCGGTTGCAAACTCGAATTTACCAACACGTACTCCAGCCTGTCTGAATGCATTAGGTGCAAGCTGATTGATCTCTGGAGTGAAAGTCAACGGCTGTCCATCAGGATCATTTGCTTCAGCAGAGATGTCATTTAATCTAGAACCATCTGCGGCAAACTGAGGACCTTCCAAGAATGAGCTTTTTCTAATATCTGAATCATCAAAAGAATTGTAAAACTCTTCCAAAGAAGCATATCCATTCCATGGCTGCTCTTGAAGATTGTAGGTGTTTTGGCTTAGGTAGTGAAGCGTCATCTGTACCAAGTTGAATCCTCCGGCATTATCCTGATCATAAGGAAGCGTCAGAATGTTTTCAGTAGATCCACCATTTCTTGTCGAGAAGTTAGCGAAGAAGTTTGTGGTCAATGAATAAGGGCCAGCTATAACTTCGTCAGCAGCTGCCTCAGCTTCAGCCCACTTTGCTGTTCCGGTATAGATTTCAGCATTCAAATACAACTTAGCAAGAATTGCCTGAGCACTGTAATAGTTCAGGGTTGTCTTGGTATCTGCCTTAGGAAGAAGATCAATATTCTCTTTGATTGAAGACTCAATAAAGTTGAAGACTTCCTGACGGCTATTGTTAGTTGGATTACCACCAGAAGATGCTTCAGTAATGATAGGCACATTTCCGAAGCTATCAATCAACCAAAGGTAAACCAAAGCTCTTAGTACCTTCAATTCAGCATTCAGTGCTACTACATCTGGGTAAGAAATGATCAAGTTGTTAATTTCACCTACAGCAGTGTAGCAATAGTTCCAAGAGTTGTTGAAAGCCTCGTCAGATGGCTGCCAAGTATGTCTATGCATTCTCAACCAAAGTCCACCATCTTCCCAGTCAGCACCTTTTTGAGGGATTGCCATCTCATTAGATGATACTTCATAAATAGACCAAATACTATTGTGACCACCCCAGCTACCAACGATTCTTGAATAAGCAGATGCTTTCAAAACGTCAATCAATTGTGGGTTAGTGCTATTAGCGATGTCTTCAGCAGTTACTCCATCGAGTACCTCCTGATCGAGCTCCCAGCATGATCCCAAGAGGAATACCGCGGGGATCACTAGACAGATTTTACTTATATATTTTAACATATCTCTGTGATTTGATTGATTACTTAAAGTTTACAGTTACACCCAAAGTGAATGATCTGGTTTGGAAATAAGTATTTCTTCTTTCAATTCCCGGAGAAAGAGAAGAAGTGAAACCGTTTCCGTTTTCAAGATCAGTTACTCTGATTTCAGGATCAATACCTGTGTAACCTGTTATTGTAAATAGGTTCTGTGCAGCGAAGTACACTCTAAAGGAATTCAAGTTAGGAGAATTGGTTTTGAAGTTATATCCTAACTCCATGTTGTCCAATCTTACAAAAGATGCATCCTCAACGTATGAGCTATTGAAGGTAGGAGAAGAAGTTACCAATGGATTTGTTGGTGTTTTATCAGTTATAACAGAATTCCAAGTGTTTGAAGCAGGGTCTCCGTTTTCATAGAATCCTCTATACGAGTTATATAAATCGTGTCCCCACGCACCTCTGAAGAAGAAGCTCAAGTTCCACTGACCGTATACAAAGTTGTTAGCGAATCCAAATTCACCTTTTGGAAGACCATTGCCAAGTTTCTCAAATTCGTCAGGATCAGTTGTAGAAAGGATATACTCACCCCCGTCTGTCAATCCTAATAATCTTGGACCATAGATGTCACCTAAGTTTTCACCTACTCTGTTGTAGATAATTGGATTGTTATTTTGGCCTGGGGAACCTGGAGGTGCGAATCTTAATTCATCGAATCCTAGGTCTCCGGCAGATAAGCTTTCAATTACAGTTTTGTCATAAATGGTAAAGTTGATATTTGGAGTCCACTTTACTGCCCCTAAATCAATTCCATTTACTCCCAAAGCAAATTCAAAACCAGCAGCTCTTAAGTCTGCAAGGTTCACCCAAGTAGATGATGCAGTGTTGAATCTTCCTGGATCAAACGGGTTAGGAGCACCAGTTGCTACCGGTACGTTGAAGAGTAGATCTGAAATGTTTCTAGTGTAATAATCCATGCTACCAGTCACCTTGTCATTCCATAACCCGAAATCGATACCAATGTTAAACTCTTTTTTGGTTTCCCACTTCAAATCTTGGTTAGGATTAGAGTTTTGTACGATTCCAACGAATACGTCATTTTGAGTAAGTGGATCACCATCAATATCAATTCTATTTCCATTTCCGAAAACACCCAAGGCCAAAGTTGGTGATGGAGGAAGGTTTCCTGTCACACCATAAGAAACTCTTGGCTTGAACTGGTTGAAGATACCCATGTCAAAAATTTGGGTAAAGTCAGCACCAGCACTCAAAGCAGGGAATACACCAGTTTGGTTGTTTGCTCCGAATCCAGAATAAGTTTCAGCTCTTACTGAAGCAGAGAAGAAATACGTGTTGTTATAGTTGAAATTTGCTCTTCCAAAAAGAGAGTTCAACTGATCCTCATTTGCAAATGAAGATACATCTGTGTTGTTACCTAATCGAATGGAACCAGCTCCTAAGTTATCCCATCCTAGATCGAAAAGATATTGTCTAACTCTAGCATTGAATCCCTGATTTTTTGTGGACTGCATTGCAACACCACCCAATAGAGTCATATTCAAACCGTCAGTAATATCCTGCTCATATCTGATCGTAGATTCGAAGATTTTTTGCTGTCTGTCAAAAGTATTTCGTTGAGCAGATCCACCAGCTCCAAATCCAACTTGAAAATCTTGTCTAGACCAGAAAGCTCCAGAAAGTGTATTTCTTCTATCTTGAGAATACTGAGCAGAAACTGTCAAGTTTGGCATGATATCATACTCAACTCTATATGAGGCAAGGGAAGTTTTAGTCTCACCTATGAATTTTTGCTGATTGGCCAAAGCTACTGGATTGTAGAAATCGAATAGGTCTCTCTGGAAATAACCTCCAAATCTATTATTCGCATCTTCAGTGTTTTCGAAGATTGGAGCAGTTGGATTATAAAGTGTCGCATATCGGAATGCAGCGTCGTTAATATCCTCTGAGTCCACATTAGAAAATGACAAGTTGATGTTGAATCTAAGTTTGTTGTCTAATGCACCTTGTGAGATGTTTAATCGAGTGTTTAAACGCTCATTTTTCACACCGTCAACAATACCTTGATTATCTCTCCAGTTTACAGAAGCCATGTAGTTGGTATTATTAAAACCACCCGATACGCTGGCATTTGTAGTATAGGAGAACGAATCAGAGATTAACTCTTCTCTCCAATCTGTATTGCTCCCGAAATCTGTACCTCCTCTTGCTACAAATTCTTCTGCCGAAAGAGTTGGAATCAAGTTAGTTGCTTGATCCATTGTACCAAAAGTGTTGATTGATACTGCTGTTCTTCCGTCTTTATTTGCTTTTTTGGTTGTTGTAATCAAAATCACACCTGACGAACCTCTTGCTCCATAGATCGCAGCAGCAGATCCATCTTTCAATACGTCGATAGATTGGATATCATTTGGATCGACGTTTTCAAGAGATGCTCCGATGACTCCATCCAAAACAATTAATGGAGAAGAGTTAGCACCGAAAGTGGATAGACCTCTTAGTCTAATGTTGGCTGCTCCGTTAGGGCTACCTCCTGGACGAGTAATGGACAAACCAGCTACTTTTCCTTGAAGTAATCCGGCTGGGCTGGATACGTTTCCTCTGTTGAAGTCTTCTGGTTTTACACCGACAACCGCTGAAGTGATTTCCTTCTTATCCTGGGAACCGTAACCAATCACTACTGCTTCTTCAAGACTTTGGATATCCTCCTCCATATTGACAGTAATGTTGGTTTGATTACCAATTTCAACTTCTTGTGTATTGTAACCTACAAAAGAGATGACCAGAATCTGGTCGCCCGGCTGAATTTCGATAGAGAACTTACCATCAAGGTCTGTCGGGACTCCGCGAGTAGTTCCTTTAATTATTACGGTTGCTCCAGGAATTCCATCTCCAAGAGTAGCATCCAGGACAGTACCAGTCACGGTCCTATTCTGGGCATTGGCTACTATGCTGACACTGAAAATCAGCGTCAAAGCAAGCAGCAATGTCTTTAGTTTTTGTAAATGATTTCTCATAGGGTTTTTTGTTTGATTGAAAAGTAAAATAGGTATGAGTACTTATTTTCAAATCTAAAGTCAGGCATATATTTCGATTTTGCAATTCTTAACAGTTAGTCTACTATGATCTTAAAAAACAGCGATTTAAAAGAATTATACATATTTTAATGAATTATTAACAATTCATTAAAAATCTAGATAAAATGATAAAGGAAATCGATTTCCACTTATGAATAATTAAAAAATCAAGTTTTTTTTAATTATATGAAAATTTTCATCTTTTTTGAAAAGTCTCATAAACTCTTGATTTAAACATTTTTAAAAAATTTAACAAAGTTCATTACAGAAGGGCAATTATTTTAGATAATTTAGTTTTAACGAATTTCTTTATTGCTCGGTATTGGGGTGATCATTTTCATCTATCTCTCAAACCTTGTTTACTGCATTCATAAAATTTTCTAAAACTGCCCACGCAACCCAAGCGTTACTATCTGCATCTTTATACAAAACAAGTAAACTCATAATGATCAAACTATTTAATCAGGTTTTTCTACTATTTGGTTTTTTTCTTTTTATCTCATTTTTTAACTCTGCCAAGTCACAAGGCATAAGAGGTCAGGTCATGACAAATGAAGGAGAAGTGCTTCCGTATGCCTCAGTTTATATCCGAAATCTAGGGGATGGTGTGCCGACCAATGAGGAAGGTAAGTATGAGTTTAGGTTAAAAAAAGGTGTTTATGATGTCTTAGTTCAATACCTCGGTTACAAGTCAAAAGTGGAAACAGTCATCATTACCGATGAAAGCTGGAAAGAACTGAATTTTGAATTAGAACCGCAGATTTATACCCTAGGCACAGTTGAGGTCAATGCTGGTGCTGAAGATCCTGCCTTGACCATCATGCGAAAGGCAATTGCAAAGGCAAAGTACCATAGACTACAAGTTCAGAAATATTCCATGACCGTTTATCTGAAAGGAACAGGTCAACTCACTGACGCACCTTTTTTTCTGAAAAAAACCTTGGAAAAAGAGGGCTTAAACCTGAATGAGGCCTATACATCAGAATCTGTATCCAGGATTACTTTTACTCAACCCAATAAGGTGGAGGAGAAGGTGATCTCTATTCGTACCAATGGAGATAATCAGAGTACGTCGCCTGCACCTTACATCCAGACCAGTTTCTATCAGGAGAAAATCAACGATATTATCTCACCACTTTCTCGGGCAGCTTTCCAATATTATAGATTCAAGTATGAAGGAAGTTTCTTTGATCAAGATGTTTTGGTAAGCAAAATCAAAGTCACTCCAAGGTCACCTGGAGAGCAGGTCTTTGAGGGCTATATCTACATTATTGAAGACTTATGGGCGATTCATAGCTTAAATCTTCAGACTTCATACCTCGGGTTTCAGATTCAAGCTACGCAGCAATATGCCCCGGTTGCAGAAAACGTGTGGATGCCCCTCACTCATCAGTATAAATTCGGAGGAAAGATTTTTGGATTTGAGGGAGATTTCAAATACTTGGCTTCGACAAGGGAGTATGACATTGAACTTAATCCAGATCTTGAACAAGTGCCTGAGATCATCGATGAAAAGGTTCAAGAAGTACCTGCAGAAGCAGCTGATTTTAAAAAGTCAGTCTCTGCCTTGGAGCAGCTTTCTACGGAAGAACCTATGACCCGAAAGGAATATCGAAAGCTGTTAAATGAGTATGAAAAGGAGTCGCTAAAAGAGCGTGAAAATAGTGATGTGGTCGTAGAAAGCTATTATGAAGTAGATTCCATGGCCAAGAAATACAATCAGGCTTATTGGGACAGTATTCGCCCTGTTCCTCTTACAGAAAAGGAAATAGAAGGGTATTCCCGAGATGATAGTTTAGCCACAATTGAAGCCGCTAAGGTGAGTGAGGTAGATTCTGTAGCCAAAAAAGCCAGAAGGAAATTAAAACCACTGGATTTTATGAATGGTGGTTCTTATAGTTTTGGAAAGGGTGTCTCTCTTGGCTTTAATCAGAACTGGACCAAAATGTCTTTTAACACTGTTGAAGGATGGAAAGTGGGAATGGGCCTTTTTTACCGAAAAAATCAAAGTATAAAACAGGCGGATAGTGTCACTGTACTTCGTAAAAGTTTCAATATAGAACCTGAGCTTCGTTATGGGTTCTCGAGTAAGCGATTTTATGGGAAAGTAGATTTCCGTTGGTCAAATACGTTGCCGCTGTCTGGAACTACCTTCGGCTTTAGAGGCGGACGTTATATTTATCAATTTAACGCCGAGGAACCCATTAATGAGCAAGTGAATGCATTTTACTCCTTGCTTTTGAGGCAAAATTACATGAAGCTTTTTGAACAGGACTTTGCTGGGGCTTATTGGGCACACCGGGTGAATTACGGTTTTACCTATCGAGCAACATTAACTTATGCAAATCGAAGACAATTATTTAATGCAACAGACTATAGTTTTTATAATAAACCAGAGCGAGAATACACTCCAAACCAACCGGAAAATGTAGAAACTACAGATGATTCTTTTGTCGATCATGAGAGTCTAAAACTGGTGGCATCGATCGAATGGAGACCTGGCATTCGGTATGGAATTCGGAACGGTAGAAAATACGCTTTAACGGACCGTTCTCCTTTGGTAGAATTTACTTACCGGAAGGCTTTTGGAGATGTTTTTGGAAGTGACGGAAATGCCTCAGATTTTGATCATGTTTCTATGAGTTTTAAACATGATTATAATTTCGGAGTAAGTGGAAAGCTGGATTTTAATATTACAGTTGGATCATTCTTAAGTAATAATCAAGTGTTTTTTCCAGATTTTCAGCACTTTGGAGGTAATCGAACTATCTT
Organism: Algoriphagus marinus; assembly: GCF_001936475.1. Taxonomy (GTDB): domain Bacteria; phylum Bacteroidota; class Bacteroidia; order Cytophagales; family Cyclobacteriaceae; genus Algoriphagus; species Algoriphagus marinus. Next base: position 906,360 of record NZ_MSPQ01000001.1, read on the forward strand.
TTCAAACTTTGGTCCAGCTTCCAATTACCGGTTTATGGATTATTATAAGTACAGTACTAATTCAAGTTATTTCTCCGGTATAGTACATTATCAGTTTAGAAAATTCCTGCTGACACAACTTCCAATGCTTCGATTTTCAGGGGTAAGAGAAAATATCTTTTTCAATTATCTCAAAACTGAAAACTCCCCGCACTATTGGGAAATTGGCTATTCCTTGGATAATCTCTTTCGGATTTTCCGAGTTGAATTCGGAGCTGGTTTTGAAAATGGGAATTACCTCCGGGGAGGAGCGAGGTTTGGAGTAGCTACTTTCATTCAGGTAAATTAAAAAAAATAAGGGGCAAACAAGTGAATGTTTGCCCCTTTTAAGTTCTTTATGAAGGTTTAGACTTTCATAATATCGATTTCCTTTTTTGCTAGGAGCTCGTCAATTTTCACTGAATAGCTGTCTGTGAATTTTTGAACTTTCTCTTCAGCTCGCTTGATGTCATCTTCCGATGCGCCATCTTTTTGAAGCTTTTTTAATTCATCGTTGGTGTTTTTGCGGACGGTACGTAAGGATATTTTCCCTTCTTCACATTCGTGTTTGGCTTGTTTTACGAGATTGATTCTTCGCTCTTCAGTCAAAGCAGGAATGGTGAGAATAATTATTTCACCATTGTTTTGAGGGGCAAGTCCCAAATCAGAATTGATTATTGCTTTTTCGATTTCTGCAATCATCGTACGCTCAAATGGCTTGATTGCCAATGTCCGCGCATCAGGGGTATTGACAGATGATACTTGGTTTAACGGAGTCGGGGCGCCGTAGTATTGGACCATTATCCCGTCTAGCATATTTGGCATTGCTTTTCCTGCTCTGATTTTTACCAATTCGGCAGCGGTGTGATCAACCGCTTTTTGCATCAATTCTTGTGCTTCGTCAAGATATAATTCGATTTCTTCCATGATTTTATTCTTATGAAGTGATCAGCGTTCCTATTTTTTTTCCTTTTACTAATTCGACCAGATTTCCATCTTTATTCATATCAAAAACAATAATAGGTAGATTGTTTTCTTGGCAAAGAGTAAAGGCTGTCATATCCATGACATTCAGGTTTTTTTCATACACATCATGAAATGAGATGGTATCATATTTCGTTGCTGTAGGATCTTTTTCCGGATCTGCGGTATAAACTCCATCTACACGGGTGCCTTTCAGAACAACTTCCGCTTCTACTTCAATCGCTCTCAAACTTGCGGTTGAATCTGTAGTAAAATAAGGATTGCCTATTCCGGCGCCAAAGATCACGATCCGACCTTTCTCCAAGTGGCGAATTGCTCTCCTTCTGATGAAAGGTTCGCAGACACTTTCGATTTTAATTCCAGACATCAATCTGGTGTACATCCCACCTTGTTCAAGTGCACTTTGGAGTGCCATCGCATTGATCAGAGTTGCGAGCATACCCATATAGTCGCCTTGCACACGGTCTATTCCTGATTTTTCAGCTTGCACGCCTCTGAAAATATTGCCTCCTCCAATGACGATTGCAATCTCTACTCCCATTTCTTTCACCTTTTTGATTTCCTGGGTGTATTGTTGAAGCCTATTGGGATCGATACCGTAGTTCTTTTCTCCCATCAGAGCCTCGCCACTGAGTTTGAGCAATATTCGCTTGTATTTCATCTGTTTATAATTGTTTTTTTTGGTCACACGAAATCTCACATGGCTGCCCTGATAAAAATCTGGACAATCCAGTGTTTGACTTTTTAGTCATGCTCGATTTCATTTTTTATTCGTTGATTTCAGGCTGTTTTGGTCGATTAATTGAAAAAGTCATCGATCTAAAAAAACAAATCAGATAACCGATTGGAATCAAATAATCCTCCAAATATAATTTCTTCAATTCATTATGCTAGGCAAAAATTAAAATTGAATCAAAACCTGATTTTTTTCTACGCTGTCTTTCAAATTTACTTTTACCGATTTCACCTTCCCATCTCCGGGAGCTTTGATGATATTTTCCATTTTCATTGCCTCCAAAATCAGGACGACATCTCCCTTTTTCACCTCGTCGCCTTCTTTGACTTTCAGATCCAAAATCAAGCCTGGCATCGGTGCTTTGATATCTTTTAAGGCTGATGAAGAAGCTATGTTCATTCCTAGTTTTTCAAGCAACATATCGTTTTTGTCCTTCAGTTGAAGCGTGGCCATCTTAGTTCCAATCCTTATCTGAACTGTTTTGGATTCTTTGTCAAAATCAAGAAGTTCTGCTTCGATTGATCTGTTTTCATGGATAAGATGTACTCTACGATCTGAAATCCATTTCAAGTCCCAAATGATGGGCTTGCCATTTACGGTAAGCTGTTCTTCGGTTTTTTCCACCGAATAGCTTGTATTTTGATTAATAACTGTAAACATTCCTGTAATTTGAAGCCGAATATACAATTTCCTTACAAAGGAGGATGTTTTCTTTAGCTATCAATTTGAAATCGAGCATGACGCAAGTGACACACACTGGGATGTCCCGTAAGCTTTCGGGACAACCAAGCGAGATTCCATGTGACAATTGAAAATAAAATTATAAACACATGAAACAAATCGACTTAATACCTCAGTCTCCATCAAAAATACTCCCTGTTTTATTTATTTTTTTAATGGGTTCTGGGCTTTATTCCTGTAAATCAAAAGCTATCATTCAAAACCCGCAAGATATTCAAGAAGAGACTGTTAATGTTCCAGCTACTTTGACATCCACTGAGAATAATCTGAAAGAGATAGAGCAAATTCAATTGCAAAAGGAATTGGAGATTGAGTCCTACAGAGCTTCTCAGCCAAGGCGTTTCGATATTATTCATACAACGCTAGATTTGGCATTTGACTATCAAAATCAATCTGTCATCGGGAAGGCAGAGCTTAAGATCAAGCCATTTAAATACCCTCAAAAAGTACTTTTTTTAAATGCTCAAGATTTTGAAGTGGGTGAAATAATGTATAGCGGAGGGGAAGAGAAAAGGTCACTTGATTCTAACTATGATGGACAGGAACTAACGATCTATCTTCCTGAAGAACTTTCAGAGAAAGATACATTTGAAATAATTGTGGAATACATCGCTTTCCCAAATCGAAATCCTGTGGGTGGGAGTGAAGCGATCACCGATACAAAGGGCCTTTATTTTATCGATCCTTTAGACACCATTCCAGGCAAACCAACAATGGTTTGGACACAAGGAGAAACCATGCATAATTCCAAGTGGTTTCCTACGATTGACCATCCGAATGAACGTTTCACCCAGAAATTTAACTTGACAGTACCTGATTCTTTGGTCACAATTAGCAATGGCGAATTGGTCAGCCAAAAGAAATTGGAGAATGGATTACGTGTAGACTCTTGGGAGATGAAACTTCCTCATGCACCGTATTTAGCAGCCTTGGCAATTGGTGATTTTGGTAAAGTCAATGATAGCTGGGAAGGTATTCAATTAGGATACTTTGTAGAGAAAGGTTTTGAAAAGGGGGCTGAAAAAGTCTTTGAAAATACCCCGGAAATGATCGGCTTCTTTTCTAAGCTTACAGGAGTCAAATTTCCTTGGCCAAAATATGACCAAGTGGTGGTTCGGGACTTTGTCTCTGGAGCCATGGAAAATACGACTGCATCGATCTTTATGGAAGAATTACAATTAACAGCGCGTGAAGCGATTGATTCGGAGTGGGATTATATCATTGCACATGAGTTATTTCATCAATGGTTTGGCGATTATGTCACGGCAGAGTCTTGGTCAAACCTCACCTTAAATGAAGCTTTTGCGAATTACAGTGAATTTCTTTGGAATGAATTTAAGTACGGAGAAGATCAAGCTAAACTCAAATTGATTGCCGAAACTGAAAACTATTTTGCAGAGGCGGAATTCAAAAAAGTTGATTTAATCCGGTTTCAATATGCTGATGATGAGGATATGTTTGATTCCCATAGTTATTCAAAAGGTGGGTTCATACTTCATATGCTTCGTGAGTTTATCGGAAAGGAAGTTTTTTATGAAGGCTTAACTACCTATTTAACGACCCATGCATTTCAAAGTGTAGAAGTTCATGACCTGAGATTGGCTATGGAAAAAGTTAGTGGTCAGGATTTGAATTGGTTTTTTAATCAATGGTTTCTGGACAAAGGGCATCCCGAACTTTCCGTAGAGTTTGATTACTCTTCTCCTGGAAATGTTAAAATTTCGGTGTCTCAAACTCAAGATTTGGAAGAATTTCCATTATTTCAGCTGCCAATCGAGATTAGTTGGTATGTCAATGAAAATAGATTTTCCAAAAAGGTTTTTTTAAATAAAGCCAATCAGGATTTTATTCTAGAAATCGGGGAATCGGTGGACCAGGTCTTTTTCGATGAGAAGAAAAATCTTTTAGCAGCGGTAGCTATTGAAAAAAGTGCGAAAGAATACCTTCAGCAATTTGAAATTTCAGAGGTTGGAATTGCCAGATACGAGGCTTTGGATAGTCTCATGGCCAAAGAGGCTATTGAGGAATTGCAAATTAGTATTAATCAAGCCATTTCAGATGATTTCTGGGCTATCCGAGAGTCAGGGTTGCGAATCTTGCAAGGAAATACATCTTGGTTAGATCAAGATTCTGATCTAGAGGAAATGATTTACTCAATGGCCGAGAAGGATCCAAAAAATTCAGTAAGAGCAGGTGCTCTTGATGTTTTGGCAGAATATAATCCAGTGAAATATCAAAATTTGTTTAAGATGTTGGCGAATGATAGTTCTTATTTAGTTGCCGGATCAGCTTTGATGGGTTTAATGTCAGAAGAGATTGATTTGGAGGAGGAATTTGTCGAGCGATTTTCTGCGGAAACAAATTTCAGGATTGTAATTCCAATGGCCGATTTTTATATCATAAAGGCAGTAAAAGGAAAAGGAGATTGGTTTCAATTCCAACTAAGTAGCTTGTCGGGAGAAGGGCTTTATTTTTTTCTGGGCTATTATGGAGAATATTTTAGCCGTTTTCCAGAAGAAGGGAAACCAGAAGCTATTGCGAAGCTTTTTGAAATCATGGAAAGAAATTCCAAGTCATTTATTCGATTGGGAGCTTTTCAAGCACTGCTTGCTTTCACAGATGAAGAGGCGGTTGTAAAGGAAATGTCGAGGCTGGCAGACTTAGAAACCGACCTAGAATTAAAAATGTATTACCAGTATTTTCTGGAAGCCATAAAATCTGAAAATTAAGCTATTGATTTTTAATAGGTTGTAAATTATTAATGTAAAATATCATCAAATTTGAAAACCATGTTTTGAATCTTTGGGAAAAGCCTATAATTTTGCCATCCGTTACGAAAGGTACGCCTGTTTAATCGCAGGGTTTTTGACAGTAAAAAAGGGGGAATACCAAAGCGGCCAACTGGGACGGACTGTAAATCCGTTGACTTATGTCTTCACAGGTTCGAATCCTGTTTCCCCCACACCATTGCTTTAATGCGAAATTTTTTTCTAATTTTGCATTGCAAAAAAATTCGGCTTAGCCGGATACAAGCGGGAGTAGCTCAGTTGGTAGAGCGGCAGCCTTCCAAGCTGCAGGTCGCGGGTTCGAGCCTCGTCTCCCGCTCTGTGTTTTTCTCAGTAATGAGAAAAACATAAGGGTCTAAGCCGACGTAGCTCAGGGGTAGAGTACTTCCTTGGTAAGGAAGGGGTCACGGGTTCAAATCCCGTCGTTGGCTCATATCGGCTTTAATAATTAACTAAATATATCTTTAAACTTAAACTGAGGATTTTCACGCATGGCAAAAGCACAATTCGACCGTTCCAAGCCGCACGTTAACATCGGTACGATTGGACACGTAGACCATGGCAAAACTACTTTGACAGCAGCCATTACTACGGTATTGGCTTCAAAGGGTCTGTCTGAATTAAGAGATTTCTCTTCTATCGACAACGCTCCGGAAGAAAAAGAAAGAGGTATTACCATTAACACCTCTCACGTAGAATATCAAACTGAAAAGAGACACTACGCTCACGTAGATTGTCCTGGACACGCTGATTACGTTAAAAACATGGTAACTGGTGCCGCTCAAATGGATGGCGCTATCCTAGTGGTAGCAGCAACTGACGGACCAATGCCTCAAACTAGAGAGCACATCCTTCTGGCTCGCCAGGTAGGTGTACCTCAACTAGTGGTATTCATGAATAAAGTTGATATGGTTGACGATCCTGAGCTTCTTGAGCTTGTGGAGATGGAGATCAGAGAACTTCTTTCATTCTATGAATTTGATGGTGATAATATCCCTGTAATCGCTGGTTCTGCACTTGGTGCATTGAACGGTGAAGAGAAATGGGTAAACACTGTAATGGAATTGATGGATGCTGTAGATAGCTTCATTCCACTTCCAGAAAGAGCAATTGACAAAGATTTCTTGATGCCAGTTGAGGACGTATTCTCGATCACAGGTCGTGGTACGGTAGCAACCGGAAGAATTGAAAGAGGTGTAATCAACTCTGGTGAAGCTGTTGATATCATCGGTATGGGAGCTGAAGGCTTGAAGTCTACAGTAACTGGTGTTGAGATGTTCCGTAAGATTCTTGATAGAGGAGAAGCAGGTGACAACGTAGGTTTATTGCTTAGAGGTATTGAAAAATCACAGATTAAGCGTGGTATGATTATCTGTAAGCCAGGATCTGTGAAGCCACATTCACATTTCAAGGCTGAAGTTTACGTTCTTTCAAAAGAAGAAGGTGGACGTCACACTCCTTTCTTCAACAGATACAGACCTCAGTTTTACCTTAGAACAACTGACGTAACTGGTGAGATCACTCTTCCAGAAAACGTTGAAATGGTAATGCCAGGTGATAACGTAACGATTGAAGTAAATCTTCTTTCAGCAGTAGCGCTTGAGAAAGGACTTCGTTTTGCGATCCGTGAAGGTGGTAGAACAGTAGGTGCTGGTCAGGTTACTGAGATTCTTGATTAATCAAAATTGATTATAAGATAAACAATGCGACCCTAAATATTTTGGGGTCGCATTTGTTTCTTAAGAGATCTTTACCTAATTTTGCGTTCCCATTAGCGGAGCGTTCATTCACACGGGCATAGTTCAACGGCAGAATAGCGGTCTCCAAAACCGTTGATGGGAGTTCGAATCTCTCTGCCCGTGCCAATAAGTAAGTACACTATGAATCTGAAAAACTTTGTTCTGGAGTCTTATGACGAAATGAAAAATAAGGTCACATGGCCCAAATATTCATTTCTTCAAAATAGCGCAGTATTGGTATTAGTAGCTTCCCTCATTTTTGCACTTTTTATAGGTGTTATTGATTTGGGATTTGAGAATATCATGAAATGGTTTTATGATTTATTCTAATTGAATTGACATTACAGAATGGCTGAACATAAGTGGTACGTACTCAGAGTAGTAGCGGGACAGGAAAAAAAGACTAAAACCTATCTGGAGAATGAAATCTACAGAGAGAAGATTGAGGAGTTTATTCCTGACGTGTTAATTCCTTCTGAGAAGGTATATGAGATGCGGAATGGTAAGAAGCGTGTAAGGGAGAGAAACTTCTTCCCTGGTTACGTATTAGTCCATGCGGATCTTTCAAATGGTGAGGCCAATCACGTAATAACAAGTATTCCGGGAGTAATCGGTTTCTTAGGTTCAAACTCCGGGGGAGCTTCCAAAACCCCTGAGCCATTACGTCAATCAGAAATCAATCGTATTTTAGGTAAGGTTGAAGAGATTGATGAGTTTGCTGAGAAACTGGATACGCCATTTATAGTTGGAGAAACCGTTAAAGTAATGGACGGTCCATTCAGTGGGTTTACCGGAACAATTGAGGAGATATTTGAAGAGAAGAAGAAATTGAATGTTATGGTCAAAATCTTCGGAAGAAATACTCCTGTAGAATTAAACTTTATACAAGTAGAAAAACAAGACTAAGCAATGGCTAAGGAAATCACTGGTTATTTAAAACTACAAGTGAAAGGTGGCCAGGCAAACCCGTCGCCTCCAGTTGGTCCGGCTCTTGGTTCCAAGGGTCTTAACATCATGGAGTTTTGTAAGCAGTACAATGCACGTACCCAAGACAAAATGGGTCAAGTGCTTCCTGTATTGATTACCATCTACTCTGATAAGTCTTTTGACTTTGTAGTAAAAACTCCTCCTGCAGCTAATTTGCTGCTTGAGGCTGCAAAGATTAAGGGCGGATCTGCAGAGCCAAACCGAAAGAAGGTTGGTTCCGTATCCTGGGATCAGGTAAGAGAGATAGCAGAGGTAAAAATGCCTGACCTTAATGCTTTCAAAGTCGAGTCTGCCATGAAAATGGTAGCTGGGACAGCACGAAGCATGGGTATCACAGTATCTGGTAAAGCCCCTTGGGAAGTATAAACAAAAAACAATGGCTAAGTTAACAAAAAAGCAAAAAGAAGCTCTTTCTAAGTACGACCCAAGCCAAGTGTACTCCCTTGAGGCAGCTTCTTCTATTTTGAAGGAAATATCATTGGCAAAATTTGACGCTTCAGTAGATGTCAACGTTCGTTTGGGCGTAGATCCACGTAAGGCTGATCAAATGGTAAGAGGTGTAGTAGCCCTTCCTCATGGTACTGGCAAAGACATCAAAGTATTGGTGCTTTGTACTCCTGACAAAGTAGCTGAAGCAACCGAAGCAGGTGCAGATTACGCAGGCTTGGACGACTACATCGCGAAAATCGAAGGCGGATGGACTGACATTGATGTCATTATCACTATGCCTAACGTTATGGCGAAGGTAGGTAGATTGGGTAGAGTTTTAGGACCAAGAGGTCTTATGCCTAACCCTAAATCAGGAACAGTTACTCTAGATGTAGCTAAAGCTGTAAAAGAAGTAAAAGCTGGTAAGATCGACTTCAAAGTTGATAAATTTGGAATTATCCATGCCGGTATTGGTAAAGTATCTTTCTCACCTGAGCAAATTCAGGAAAATGTGAAAGAATTGATCCTAACTATTTCTAAGCTGAAGCCTTCTTCATCTAAAGGAACGTATTTCAAGAGTATATATTTATCCAGTACAATGTCTCCTGGAATTGCAGTAGACAAGGGTAGCATTCAAGGTATTTAATCATGACTAGAGACGAAAAGAAAGTAATAATCGACGGTCTTACTGAGAAGTTCAAAGAAACCCCTTTCTTCTACATTACTGATGCATCAGGTTTTTCTGTTGCTCAGACCAATTCATTCCGAAGAGCATGTTTCGAAAAAGGTATTGAGTACAAAGTGTACAAAAATACTCTTATCGCTAAAGCTTTGGAAAACTTAGATGCTGACTATTCAAAGTTGTCATCTGAGGCATTGAAAGGATTCTCTGGAATTTTATTCTCAAAAGAGACAAGTAATTTACCAGCAAATTTGTTGTTGGATTACAGAAAAAAAATAGGCAAAAAAGAGACTAGACCAGTTTTTAAAGGTGCTGCTATTGATACTGATGTTTTCATTGGTGAAGCTAACCTTGAAATGCTGTCTAAGCTAAAGTCAAAGCAGGAATTGCTTGGCGATCTAATCGGATTGCTACAATCTCCAGCAATGAACCTTCTTTCTGCATTGCAAAGTGGTCAGAACAATTTGACCGGAGTGCTTAAAACACTTGCAGAAAGAGAAGAAAAATAATACTTAAAAAATCATTCAAACAAAAAATTAAATTTCAAATACAATGGCAGATCTTACACAACTTGCAGATCAGTTGGTAAACTTGACTGTAAAAGAAGTTAAAGAATTGACAGATATTCTTAAGGATCAGTATGGCATCGAGCCTGCTGCTGCTGGTGCAGTAGTAGTTGCAGGTGGCGGAGCTGGTGCTGGAGAAGCTGCAGTTGAAGAAGAGAAAACATCTTTCGATGTTATCTTGAAAGCAGCTGGTGCATCTAAGCTGGCAGTTGTTAAACTTGTTAAGGAATTAACTGGTCTTGGTCTTAAGGAAGCAAAGGATCTAGTAGATTCAGCTCCAAAAGCACTTAAAGAAGGCGTAGCAAAAGACGAAGCTGAAGGCTTGAAGAAGTCTTTGGAAGAGGCTGGTGCTGAAGTAGAGATTAAATAATTTGCTAAGCCGAGACTTCTAGGTCGAGGCTCAGCACCTAAGACCTGACTATTTTAGTCAGGTCTTTTCCTGTTTATGCACAGGTATTAAATTGCATTATTCCAAGCGAAAATTGACTTATTTCGCTAATTAATTTCACCATAAACATATACTACCTTGGCTATCAAGAATCAAACCGAAAGGAAAAGTTTCTCCTCCATTAAGGTGGTCAAAGACTATCCGGATTTTCTAGATATTCAGCTGCAGTCGTTCAAAGACTTTTTTCAGTTGGATACTCCTGCCGAAAAACGCCGGGCAGACGGCTTATTTAAAGTATTCGCAGAAAACTTCCCAATCAGTGATTCCAGAGAAAATTTCACTCTAGAATTTATTGATTATGCAGTAGACCCTCCAAAATATAGTGTTGGCGAATGTATAGACCGTGGCTTGACCTACTCTGTCCCATTAAAAGCAAAACTCAGATTGCTTTGTCATGATGAGGATAATGAGGATTTCGAGACAATCGAACAAGAAGTATTCTTGGGTAATCTTCCGTATATGACGGAAAAAGGTTCATTTGTAATCAATGGCGCAGAAAGAGTTATTGTATCTCAACTTCACCGTTCTCCGGGTGTGTTCTTTGCTCAAAGTAAACACACTAATGGTACGAAATTATATTCTGCAAGAATTATTCCTTTCAAAGGATCTTGGATTGAATTTGCTACAGACATCAATAATGTCATGTATGCATATATCGACCGTAAGAAAAAATTCCCTGTAACTACTCTATTAAGGTCCATAGGTTATGGAACTGATAAGGATATCCTTGATCTATTCGGTTTATCTGAGGAAGTAGCTACTACCAAAGCAGCTTTGAAAAAAGTAGCAGGCAGAAAGCTTGCAGCTCGTGTTCTTAGAACTTGGGTTGAGGACTTTGTGGATGAAGATACAGGTGAAGTAGTTTCAATCGATAGAAATGAAGTCTTACTTGAGCGGGACACTGTCCTGACTGAAGAAGATATCGAAATGATTTTGGACTCAGGAGCTAAAAGCATTATCCTTAATAGGGAAGATGTCAATGTAGCCGAATTCTCAATCGTATATAACACACTTCAGAAAGATAACTCAAACTCTGAAAAAGAAGCAGTTGAGGTGATTTACCGTCAGCTAAGAAATACTGAAGCTCCGGATGAGTCTACAGCTCGAGAGGTGATTCACAGCTTATTTTTCTCGGATAAGAGATATGATCTTGGTGAAGTTGGTCGATATAGAATCAATAAAAAGCTTGGTCTTGATATTGATCCTGAAAAAATTGTATTGACCAAAGAAGATATCATTTATATCGTGAAGTACTTGATCGGTTTGATCAACTCTAAAGCGGTAGTCGATGATATTGACCACCTTAGTAATAGAAGAGTTAGGACAGTTGGTGAGCAACTTTACAGTCAGTTCGGTGTTGGTTTGGCTAGAATGGCTAGAACGATTCGTGAGCGAATGAACGTTAGAGATAACGAAGATTTCAAGCCTGTAGATTTGATCAATGCAAGAACACTTTCTTCAGTTATCAACTCATTCTTCGGTACAAACCAGCTTTCTCAATTTATGGATCAGACCAACCCATTGGCTGAATTGACCCATAAGAGAAGACTTTCAGCTTTGGGTCCAGGTGGACTTTCAAGAGAAAGAGCTGGATTTGAGGTTCGAGATGTTCATTATACGCACTACGGTCGTCTTTGTACTATTGAAACTCCGGAAGGACCAAACATCGGTTTGATCTCCTCGCTTTGTGTTCACGCAAAAGTGAATTCTATGGGATTCCTTGAGACTCCTTATCGAAAAGTGAAAGATGGTAAAGCTGGAATGAAGTCTGAGGATATAGTTTTCTTGACTGCAGAAGAGGAAGATGATCACAACATCGCTCAGGCTAATGCCCCTCTGAATGAGTCAGGAAAGTTCATAAATGAAAAAGTTAAAGCAAGATTTGAAGGTGACTTCCCTGTATTGGAGCCTTCAGAGATTACTTATATGGACGTAGCTCCTAACCAAATTGTATCTGTAGCAGCTTCTCTTATTCCATTCTTGGAGCATGATGATGCGAACAGAGCTTTGATGGGATCAAACATGCAACGTCAGGCAGTACCACTTCTTAAAGCTGAGGCTCCTATCGTAGGAACAGGCTTGGAAGCTAAAGCTGCAGTTGATTCAAGGTCTTTGATTATTGCAGAAGCTGATGGTGTGGTAGATTATGTAGATGCACGTAAAATCGTCATCAAATATGATCTCACTGAAGATGAGTTATTGGTGAACTTCACTGACGAATACAAATCTTATGATTTGATTAAGTTTAGAAGAACAAACCAAGATACTACCATTAATTTAACTCCTTTAGTTCTTAAAGGACAGAAAATTAAGAAAGGTCAAGTCTTAGTTGAAGGTTATTCTACCAATGAAGGTGAACTAGCATTAGGTAAAAACCTTAAAGTAGCATACATGCCTTGGCAGGGTTATAACTTTGAGGATGCGATCGTTATCTCTGAGCGAGTTGTACGTGAAGATGTCTTTACTTCTATCCACGTAGAAGAATTTCAGCTTGAGGTAAGAGATACAAAAAGAGGTGAGGAGGAATTAACTTCTGAAATCCCTAACGTTTCTGAGGAGGCTGTCAAAAACCTTGATGAAAATGGAGTAATCAGTATCGGAGCCGAGGTGAAAGAAGGTGATATCATAATTGGTAAAATCACTCCTAAAGGTGAAACTGATCCTACACCGGAAGAAAAACTACTGAGAGCAATCTTTGGAGACAAAGCCGGTGATGTGAAAGATGCTTCTTTGAAAGCTTCCCCATCCTTGAATGGTGTGGTAATAGAGACTAAACTATTCTCAAGACCTAAGAAGGATAAAGATGTACGAGTTAAAGCCAAAGCAGAAGTTGAAAAACTGAAGGCAAAGTACTCAAGAGATCTTTTGTCTATTAGGGCTAAAATGATAAATAAGCTTGTAGCTCTTCTTGATGGTAAAACTTCTCAGGGGGTAAAGCATAAATTTGGGGATGAGATCATTTCTAAAGGAACTAAGTTCAATGCTAAAAACATTGAAAACAACTTGTTCCCTGCTAAAAATCCTTACAGAGATGAGAGTAACTACAACGTTCCTGAAGAGGCTAACCTCATTGCAGATATCATTCTTGATGACTGGACTAAAGATGATTATACCAATACTTTGGTTTCTCAACTTGTGAAGAACTTTGTCAATTCTAGAAATGAGATCAGCGGTAACTTTAAAAGAGAGCGATTTACGCTTGAAGTTGGAGATGAGCTTCCTGCCGGAATTGTACAACTTGCAAAAGTTTATATCGCTAAAAAGCGTAAACTAAAAGTAGGTGATAAAATGGCTGGTCGTCACGGTAATAAGGGAATTGTAGCCCGTATCGTAAGAGACGAAGATATGCCATTCTTAGAGGATGGAACTCCTATGGATATCGTATTGAATCCACTTGGTGTACCTTCTCGAATGAACATCGGACAGATCTTCGAAACAGTACTCGCTTGGGCGGGTCAGAAACTAGGTAAGAAATATGCTACACCAATTTTTGATGGAGCTACCTTAGAAGAAGTATCAGCAGAATTGGAATTGGCAGGATTGCCAGCTTATGGAAGAACTTACCTTTATGATGGTCTTTCTGGAGTGAAATTCGATCAGCCAATTACCGTAGGGGTAGCCTACATGTTGAAACTTGGTCACCTAGTTGATGATAAGATGCACGCAAGATCTATCGGACCATATTCATTGATTACGCAGCAGCCATTGGGTGGTAAAGCTCAATTTGGTGGACAGAGATTCGGTGAAATGGAAGTATGGGCATTGGAAGCATTCGGTGCTTCTCATGTACTGCAAGAGATCTTGACTGTGAAGTCTGATGACGTAATCGGTAGAGCAAAAGCTTATGAAGCTATTGTGAAGGGTGAAAACCTTCCTAAGCCTAATATTCCTGAATCATTCAATGTATTGGTTCATGAGTTGAGAGGTTTGGCTCTTGAAATTACCCTAGATTAATTAAGCGAATTAGGGCTCGCAAGAGCCCTTTACATATCTTCAAAAAACTATGGCGTTCAGAAAAAATAAAAAACTTAACAATGATTTTTCAAGAGTCACTGTCAGCCTAGCTTCTCCAGAATCTATTCTGGATAGCTCAAATGGTGAGGTGACCCAGCCAGAGACTATCAATTATAGAACCTACAAACCTGAAATGGGTGGACTGTTCTGTGAGCGAATCTTTGGTCCAGTAAAAGACTGGGAATGTCATTGTGGAAAGTACAAGCGCATCAGGTATAAAGGTATTATCTGCGACCGTTGTGGTGTAGAGGTTACTGAAAAGAAAGTAAGAAGAGAGCGAATGGGCCATATCGAATTGGTTGTTCCAGTTGCTCACATCTGGTATTTCAAATCCCTTCCAAATAAAATTGGTTACCTGTTAGGATTACCTACCAAGAAGCTTGATCAGATTGTTTACTACGAGCGTTACGCAGTAGTTCAGCCTGGTGTCAAAGCGGAAGAGGGAGTACAATATCTTGACTTCTTGACTGAAGACGAGTATTTGGACATTATGGACAAGCTTCCTAAGGAAAACCATATGCTCGATGACGAGGATCCAAATAAATTTATTGCAAAGATGGGAGCTGAGGCTCTTGAGATGCTTTTAGCAAGAATTGACCTGGATGATTTATCTTATTCATTAAGACATCAAGCAGCTACAGATACTTCTCAGCAGCGTAAGGCTGAAGCTTTAAAGCGACTTAAAGTAGTAGAAGCTTTCCGTGATGCAAGAACCAGAATTGAAAACCGCCCTGAGTGGATGGTTGTTCGTATGGTTCCAGTGATTCCACCGGAATTGCGTCCATTGGTTCCTTTGGATGGAGGTCGTTTTGCGACTTCTGATTTGAATGACCTTTATAGAAGAGTTATAATTAGAAATAACCGTTTGAAGCGATTGATTGATATCAAAGCGCCAGAGGTAATCCTAAGAAACGAGAAGCGAATGCTCCAGGAAGCTGTGGATTCACTTTTTGATAACTCAAGAAAAGTAAATGCGGTTAGATCCGATGGAAACCGTGCCTTAAAGTCTCTTTCTGATATGTTGAAAGGAAAGCAAGGTAGATTCCGTCAAAACTTGCTCGGAAAGCGTGTGGATTACTCCGGACGTTCGGTGATCGTTGTAGGTCCTGAATTGAAGCTTCACGAGTGTGGTCTTCCTAAAAATATGGCAGCTGAGCTTTTCAAGCCTTTTATCATTCGTAAATTGATCGAAAGAGGAATTGTTAAGACCGTAAAATCTGCAAAGAAAATTGTTGATCGTAAGGATCCGGTAGTTTGGGATATTTTGGAAAACGTTTTGAAAGGACACCCTGTCCTACTTAACCGTGCTCCAACCCTTCACAGATTAGGTATTCAAGCTTTCCAACCAAAACTGATCGAAGGAAAAGCAATCCAGCTTCATCCATTGGTATGTACTGCATTCAACGCCGATTTTGACGGTGACCAGATGGCAGTTCACGTACCTCTCGGACATGAAGCAATTTTGGAAGCTTCTACTTTGATGCTCTCTTCACATAATATTCTTAACCCTGCCAACGGTGCACCAATTACTGTACCGTCTCAAGACATGGTTTTAGGACTTTATTATGTGACCAAAGGCAAGAAGTCTACTCCTGAAGAGCCAGTGGCTGGAGAGGGAATGACGTTCTATAGCACTGAAGAAGTGATAATTGCAATGAATGAGGAAAAAATTTCCAAGCATGCAAATATCAAGTGTAAAGTAAACGTCAGAGATGCTGAGGGTACCATCACTAGTCAAATAATTGATACCGTAGCAGGCCGATTGATCTTCAATCAGTTTGTACCAGACGAGGTAGGTTATGTAAATGAGCTATTGACTAAGAAAAAACTTCAGCAAATTATTGCAACTGTAGTAAAAGTTTGCGGAATGGCCCGTACGGCTCAATTCCTTGACGATATCAAGAACCTTGGATTCCAAATGGCATACAAAGGTGGCTTGTCAATGGGATTGAATGACGTAATTATTCCAGCTGAGAAAGAACCAATGATTGCGAAAGCAAAAGAAGAGGTTGATCAGGTTTGGAATAACTATTTGATGGGTCTAATCACAGACAATGAAAGATATAACCAGGTAATTGATATCTGGACTCGAACCAACTCTCATTTGACTAATAATCTAATGAAGCAGATGGAAGAGGATAAGCAAGGTTTCAATGCGATCTATATGATGATGCACTCTGGAGCTAGAGGTTCTAGAGAACAGATTCGTCAGCTGGGTGGTATGAGAGGATTGATGGCTAAGCCGCAGAAAAACCTTCAAGGTTCTGTTGGTGAAATCATCGAAAACCCAATTCTATCTAACTTCAAAGAGGGACTAGATGTATTGGAGTATTTCATCTCAACACACGGTGCACGTAAAGGTCTTGCTGATACTGCATTGAAAACAGCCGATGCTGGATACCTAACCAGAAGATTGGTGGATGTTGCACAAGACATGATTATCACTGAAGATGATTGTGGAACATTGAGAGGATTGATCGTTCAGCCATTAAGAGACAACGACGAGATTGTTGAGCCACTTTCTGAGCGAATCTTAGGAAGAGTTTCTGTTCATGATTTGTATGATCCAGTTACCGATCAATTGATCGTGGAAGCTGGTTCTGAAATCGATGATGAAGTAGCTCGTATCGTGGATGAGTCAACAATCGAAGAAGTAGAGATCAGATCAGTATTGACTTGTGAAACTCGAAGAGGGGTTTGTGCGAAGTGTTATGGTAGAAATCTTTCTACAGGTAACATGGTTCAAGAGGGAGAGTCTGTAGGTGTTATTGCAGCTCAATCTATTGGAGAGCCAGGTACTCAGCTTACACTTAGAACTTTCCACGTTGGGGGTACTGCTTCCAACATGGCTGTAGAAGCTTCTGTGCTTGCAAAGTTTGAAGGTGTGGTTGAATTCGATGAAGAATTGAGATGGCTAGAAACAACCAACAAAGAAGGTGAGCCACTTTCTGTTGTGATGGGTAGATCTGGTGAAATAAAAATTAATGATTCCAAAACTGGAAAAACTTTAGTTTCAAATCACGTTCCTTATGGTGCTATCCTCAACGTGAAGGATGGTCAAAAAATCGCAAAAGGTGAATCACTTTGTAAGTGGGATCCATATAATGCGGTTATCCTTTCTGAATTTGATGGTAAAATTGAATTTGATGCAATTGTGGAAGGAGTTACTTTCAAAGAAGTAGCTGATGATCAGACTGGATTCCGTGAGAAGGTAATCATTGATACAAAAGATAGAACCAAAAACCCTGCGATTCTTGTCAATTATGGTGATGAATCAAAAGGATATAATATTCCAGTTGGAGCTCACTTAGCTGTAGAAGCTGGTGAAAAAGTAAAGGCTGGACAGATTTTGGTGAAAATCCCAAGATCAGTAGGTAAGACAAGAGATATTACCGGAGGTCTTCCAAGAGTAACTGAGCTATTCGAAGCAAGAAATCCATCCAATCCGGCTGTGGTATCTGAAATCGACGGTGTAGTAACTTACGGAGGTATCAAAAGAGGTAATAGAGAAATAATCATTGAATCTAAGGATGGTGTGATTAAGAAATACATGGTATCTCTTTCTAAGCATATTTTGGTTCAGGAGAATGACTTTATCCGAGCTGGTGAGCCATTGTCAGATGGCGCAATTACTCCAAATGATATTCTATCAATCAAAGGCCCAACTGCAGTACAGGAGTATTTGGTGAATGAGATTCAGGAAGTTTACCGTCTTCAGGGTGTAAAAATCAATGACAAGCATATTGAGGTAATTGTATCTCAAATGATGCAAAAAGTTGAAATCCTTGATGCTGGTGATACTGGATTCCTTCAGAATCAAGTAGTCGATAAGTGGGCTTTCCGTGAGGAAAATGACAATATCTTGGATAAGAAAGTAGTAATGGACGCAGGTGAATCTTCGACATTGAAGCCTGGTATGATCATTTCTGCAAGAAGACTAAGAGACGAGAACTCGAGCTTGAAGCGTAAAGATCTTAAACTGGTAACAGTAAGAGATGCAGAGACAGCAGTTTCTAAGCCGACCTTGCAAGGTATTACTGCAGCTTCTTTGGGTACTGAAAGCTTTATCTCAGCGGCCTCCTTCCAGGAAACCACCAAGGTGCTTTCTGAAGCAGCCATCAGAGGTAAGCGTGATGAGCTTAAAGGATTGAAAGAAAACGTAATTGTTGGGCACTTGATCCCTGCTGGTACTGGTCAGAGAAGACTCCAGCCAATCATTGTAGGATCTCAAGAGGAATACGATAAACTTTCTGATAGTATCGAGCGAAGTAACTCGAAGAGAACTAGTGAGGCGATCCTTTAATAGGATCTTAATATGAATTGAAAGGCCTGTATCCATACAGGCCTTTTTTAATCAAATACTATGGAAGACGAGAAAGAAAAAAACAGGGCAAATCAACAAATCAATATTGAGCTATCTGAAGAAGTTGCTGAAGGTGTTTACTCTAATTTGGCTATGATCGCTCATTCTAATTCTGAGTTTGTAATAGATTTTATTCGGCTTATGCCGGGTGTTCCTAAAGCAAAAGTCAAATCACGAGTTATTGTGACTCCTGAGCATGCTAAGCGACTTTTGGCAGCATTGAAGGATAACATAGAAAAGTATGAGGCCGCATTCGGGAAGATTAACCAATCCGGTGGAGCCCCTCAATTCCCAATCAGTTTTGGGACTCCGGGAGAGGCTTGATAAAAATATAACTTCCTAAGTTTGTTCCTTTTATTAAGTTCATTACCTTTGCAGTCCAAAATTTAACAGTTTACAGGAAAACTAAATTTTATCAGTTAATGCCTACTATTCAACAATTAGTAAGAAAAGGTAGAACTACACTGGAAACCAAATCAAAATCAAGAGCTTTGGATTCATGTCCACAGCGAAGAGGAGTTTGTACCAGAGTATATACTACAACCCCTAAGAAGCCTAACTCTGCGATGCGTAAAGTGGCTAGGGTGAGATTGACAAACGGAAAAGAAGTGAACGCTTATATTCCTGGAGAAGGTCACAATTTGCAAGAGCACTCGATCGTATTGATCAGAGGTGGTCGTGTGAAAGATCTGCCAGGTGTGAGATATCACATCATCCGAGGTGCACTAGATACAGCAGGAGTAAAAGACCGTAAGCAAGGTCGCTCTAAGTATGGTGCTAAAAGACCGAAAGCAGGTAAGGGTGCTCCAGCTGCTCCGGCAAAAAAGAAATAATCAAAACATTCAAAAGAAATGAGAAAAGCGAAACCAAAGAAGAGATATATTCTTCCTGATCCAAAGTTCAATGATACCTTGGTAACCAAGTTTGTGAACTGTCTAATGGTAGATGGGAAGAAGAGTATTGCTTACAACATTTTCTACGATGCAGTAGAAAAGGTAGAATCCAAAGTAGGTGAGAATGGTCTTGAAGTTTGGAAAAAAGCGCTTAACAATATTGCTCCATCCGTAGAGGTGAAGAGTCGTAGAGTTGGTGGTGCTACATTCCAAGTTCCAATGGAAGTCCGACCTGAAAGAAAGATGGCCCTTGGAATCAAGTGGATGATCAACTATGCTCGAAAAAGAGGTGAGAAGACTATGATGGATCGTCTTGCTGGAGAAATCATTGCCGGTGCAAAAGGCGAGGGTGCTGCAGTGAAAAAGAAAGATGATACACACAGAATGGCTGAGGCTAACAAGGCGTTCTCACACTTTAGATTTTAATTAGGATGGCAAGAGACTTAAAATATACAAGAAACATAGGCATTGCTGCGCACATTGATGCTGGTAAAACCACTACCACTGAGCGTATTCTTTTTTACTCCGGTGTATCTCACAAGATTGGTGAGGTTCATGATGGAGCTGCGACAATGGACTGGATGGCTCAGGAGCAAGAGCGTGGAATCACGATCACTTCTGCTGCAACTACAGTTTTTTGGAACTATAGAGATCAAAAATATCAAATAAATATCATCGATACTCCAGGCCACGTGGATTTCACTGTAGAAGTGAACCGTTCCCTTCGAGTATTAGATGGACTGGTTTTCCTGTTCAGTGCTGTGGATGGTGTTGAACCACAGTCTGAAACTAACTGGCGATTAGCTGATAATTATAAAGTAGCTCGAATCGGGTTTGTTAATAAAATGGATCGTGCTGGTGCTAACTTCCTTGAGGTGTGTAAGCAAGTAAAGGAAATGTTGGGTAGCTATGCTGTTCCTTTGCAGATTCCAATCGGAGCTGAAGATAAATTCACCGGTGTAGTTGATTTGATCAATAACCGTGGTATCGTTTGGAACGAAGATGATTTTGGAATGACCTTCAACGAAGTTCCTATTCCAGAGGATATGTTAGAGGAAGTAGAGGAGTGGAGAGAGCATTTGCTAGAGGCTGTTGCTGACTACGATGAATCTTTGATGGAGAAATTTTTCGAAGATCCAAACTCAATTACTGAAGAAGAAATTCTAAGTGCATTAAGAAAAGCAACTATAGACATGAAAATTGTCCCTATGGTTTGCGGTTCTTCTTTCAAAAATAAAGGTGTACAAACTATGCTTGACTTAGTGATGGAGCTTCTTCCTTCACCACTAGACAAGGATGATATCATCGCTCACGATCGTGAGGACGAAGAATTGGAAGTTAGAATCTCTCCTGACGAAAAGGAACCTTTTACTGGTTTGGCCTTTAAAATTGCTACTGATCCTTTTGTAGGTAGACTTTGCTTCGTAAGAGCATATTCTGGAATCTTAGAATCTGGTTCCTATGTATTTAATAGCCGATCTGGTAATAAAGAGCGTATCTCACGTGTATTCCAAATGCATGCGAATAAGCAAAATCAGATTGAGCGGCTAGTTGCTGGTGATATTGGAGCTGTTGTTGGTTTCAAAGATATTAAGACTGGTGATACACTTTGTGATGAAAAGCGTAAAGTAGTATTAGAGTCAATGGTTTTCCCAGAGCCTGTTATTGGATATGCTATCGAGCCTAAGACTCAAGCAGATGTTGATAAATTAGGTATGGCTATCGCCAAGCTTGTAGAAGAAGATCCTACACTTCAAGTAAATACTGATCACGAAACTGGTCAGACTATCTTGAGAGGAATGGGAGAACTTCACCTAGATATTATCATCGACCGATTGAAGCGTGAGTTTAAGGTTGAAATTAATCAAGGTGCTCCTCAGGTTGCATACAAAGAAGCTCTATTTGGCTCTGTTGAGCACAAGGAAGTTTACAAGAAGCAGACTGGTGGTAAAGGTAAATTTGCAGATATCGTATTCGAACTTGGTCCTAAGGATCCTGATCCTGAGACTGGTGAAATTAAACCAGGTCTTGATTTCGTAAATGGCATTGTAGGTGGTGTAATTCCAAAAGAATTTATTCCTTCTATCCAAAAGGGTTTCGCTGAGAGCATGAAGAATGGACCTCTCGCAGGCTACCCAATTGAATCCATGAAAGTGAGATTATTTCATGGCTCTTTCCACGATGTCGATTCTGATGCACTTTCTTTTGAACTTGCGGCAAGAATTGGTTTCAAAGATGCAGCTAAGAAATGTAAGCCTCAATTGCTTGAGCCAATTATGTCTGTAGATGTAGTGACTCCTGACGAATACACTGGTCCAATTACCGGTGATTTGAACAGAAGAAGAGGACTTATGAAGGGTATGGATACTAAAGGTACATCCTCTGTAGTAAGAGCTGCAGTTCCTTTGTCAGAGTTGTTCGGTTATATTACCGATTTGAGAACAATTACTTCAGGTAGAGCAACGGCATCATTGACGTTCTCTCACTACGAGCCAGTTCCAAATAACATTGCAGAAACTGTAATTGCTAAAGTTAAAGGTCAGAAAGACTAATCAAAAATTGCGATGAATCAGAAAATTAGAATAAAACTAAAATCATACGATCATAGCCTGGTGGATAAGTCATCAGAGAAGATCGTTAAGGCAGTGAAAGCCACTGGCGCAGTCGTAGTAGGTCCAATTCCATTGCCTACTAAGAAGGAGAAGTTCACCGTGTTGAAATCTCCACACGTAAACAAGAAAGCTAGAGATCAGTATCAACTTTGTACCTATAAAAGACTAGTTGATATTTATTCAAACTCTTCTAAAACTGTTGATGCACTGATGAAAATCGAGCTTCCATCAGGTGTAGATGTAGAGATCAAAGTTTGATCGGACTTTCAAAATAAAGTAAAAGGCCTGTTTTTCGAAGCAGGCCTTTTTATTGAAAGCTCTTTTAAATTACTTCAAAAAGGTTTTTGAATTAAATTTTAAGAAAAAGGAATGAATTATTTTCTAATACTTTGAAAATATAGGAGTTCCGGTTTGTTGCAGAATTTTATTTCAGTAACTTTGCAGTCCTTTAAAAGGGCCCAAGCAAATAATTGTTTGTGGATTATCAAAATATCTTAGTATAGATGTCTGGTATTATAGGAAGAAAAGTAGGTATGACTAGCATTTTCAGTGCCGATGGACGTAATGTCGCATGCACGCTAATAGAGGCTGGTCCTTGCGTAGTGACGCAAGTAAAAAACGTCGAAACAGACGGGTACAACGCAGTGCAGTTGGCTTATGGTGAGCGTAAAGAGAAAAATACGCCAAAACCATTAGTTGGTCATTTCAAAAAGGCCGGCACAACGCCAAAGCAGAAAGTTGTTGAGTTCAGAGATTTCCGGGTCGAATTTGAAGGCCAGGTTGATTTAGGAGCTACTGTGAAGAGTTCAGAAGTATTTGTTGAAGGTGACTTCATCGATGCAATTGGAACTTCAAAAGGTAAAGGATTCCAAGGTGTAGTTAAGCGGCATGGATTTGCTGGTGTTGGTGGACAAACCCACGGTCAGCATAACAGAGCGAGGCACCCAGGTTCAATTGGTGCATGTTCTTGGCCATCCAGAGTATTCAAAGGAATGAGAATGGCTGGAAGAACTGGAGGAGATAGAGTAAAAGTAATCAACCTTCGTGTGTTGAAAATTTATGCTGAGCAAAATCTCTTGTTAGTTTCTGGTTCAGTGCCTGGTCCTAAAAATTCTTTCGTTATTCTAGAGAAGTAAGCCATGGAATTAGCAGTAATCAATCATAAAGGAGAAGACACGGGTAGAAAGATCAGTTTATCTGATGAGATTTTCGCAATCGATCCTAACGATCATGCGATCTACCTTGATGTGAAGCAGTACTTAGCCAACCAAAGACAGGGGACGCATAAGTCGAAAGAGAGAAATGAAATAGCAGGATCAACTAAAAAGATCAAAAAGCAAAAAGGTACCGGTGGTGCTCGAGCTGGATCTATCAAGTCTCCTCTATTCCGAGGTGGAGGAAGAGTATTTGGCCCACAGCCAAGAGATTATTCCTTCAAATTGAATAAAAAAGTAAAGCAACTAGCTAGAAAATCTGCCTTGTCCTACAAGATAAAGGATAACAGTCTGATGGTATTGGAAGATTTATCTTTCGATACACCAAAGACAAAAAGCTTTTTAGCACTTCTTAGTGGACTTTCCCTTACAGACAAAAAGACAATCTTGGTACTTCCAGAAGAAAACAAGAATGTATATCTGTCTAGCAGAAACCTTCCTAAGTCAAAAGTTGTGACTGTAAATGATGTAAATACTTACCAACTCTTGAATGCTGACCATTTGGTTATCTGTGAAGGATCTGTAAGTAAATTGGAAACCATTTTATCGAAATAAGACAATGGATATTCTAAAGCAGCCCCTAATTACAGAAAAGATTTCCGCCATGAATGAAAGAGGCGTTTATGGATTCATCGTAGAAAAAACCGCGAAGAAACCAGAAATCAAAAATGCTGTAGAGAAAACGTTTGGTGTAAAAGTGGTATCGATTAGAACCATGAGATATGCTGCAAAGCATAAATCAAGATACACCAAAGCTAAAGTTGTGTCAGGTTTTACAAATGCTTTCAAAAAGGCAATTGTAGAAGTAGCTGATGGAGAGGTAATTGATTTTTACGGAGAAGTTTAATTGAATCAATATCATGGCAATTAAAAAGTTAAACCCTGTTACTCCTGGAACGAGATTTAGAGTAGCTCCAGCTTTCACCGAGATTACCTCGGCTAAGCCAGAGAAGTCTCTACTTGCTCCATTGAAGAAATCAGGAGGAAGAAATAATGAAGGTAAAATGACTGCTCGCTATATCGGTGGAGGTCATAAAAGAAGACTCAGAATTGTAGACTTCAAAAGAAACAAGTTTGGTGTACCAGCTACTGTAAAGAGCATTGAGTACGATCCAAACAGAACGGCTCGTCTAGCCCTACTTTATTACGCTGACGGTGCTAAAACCTACATTATCGCTCCGGAAGGTTTGTCAGTAGGACAAACAGTGATTTCCGGTGAGAAAGTTGCACCAGAAGTGGGCAACGCTATGCATCTGGAGAATATTCCAATGGGTACAATTGTACACTGTGTGGAATTGAAACCTAATAAAGGTGCAGCTATGGTAAGAAGTGCTGGAGGATATGCGCAGATCGTAGCCCGTGAAGGGAAATACGTGACTGTGAAGCTTCCTTCAGGCGAGATGAGAATGGTTTTAGGAGTTTGTATGGCTACTGTTGGTACAGTATCAAATGGAGACCATATGAACGTAGTATTGGGAAAAGCTGGTCGTAAGAGATGGCTTGGAGTTAGACCTCGTACAAGAGGTGTGGCTATGAACCCAGTCGATCACCCTATGGGTGGTGGTGAAGGTCGTTCTTCTGGAGGACATCCAAGATCAAGAAAAGGTCTTTTGTCTAAAGGTAAGAAAACCAGATCTCCGAAGAAGTATTCAAACAAGTTCATCATTAGCAAAAGATCTAAATAATTATGGCACGTTCATTAAAAAAAGGTCCTTACATCGAGCACCATTTAGTAAAAAAGGTGGATGCATTGAACGAATCAGGAAAGAAGTCTGTAATCAAGACTTGGTCAAGAAAATCAATGATTTCTCCAGATTTCGTAGGACATACCTTCGCTGTGCATAATGGGAATAAGTTCATTCCAGTATTTGTAACAGACAACATGGTAGGTCATAAGCTAGGTGAATTTGCTCCTACCAGAAATTTCAGAGGCCACATCGCCAAAAAAGATAAAGGAAAGAGATAATCATGGAAGCAATAGCAAGATTAAATAACGTTCCTACTTCTCCGCGTAAAATGCGCCTTGTGGCTGACCTTGTCAGAGGCAAGAGAGTAGGATTAGCACTTAGCATTTTGAAGTTTACTCCAAATCACGGTGCCCTTAGACTAGAGAAATTGCTGCTTTCAGCAGTAGCTAACTGGCAGGCAAAAAACCCGGATGCTAAGTTGGAAGAAGCTGACCTATTCATCAAAACTGTAATGGTTGATGAGGGTAGATCTCTTAAGAGATTAAGACCTGCCCCTCAAGGTAGAGGACATAGAATCCGCAAAAGATCAAATCATGTAACCTTGGTAGTTGATGCATTCATCGATCAGGACGTTACCGCTGATGTAGTAGAAACAAACGAAAAGGCAAATTAAGAACAGACTATGGGACAAAAGATCAACCCAATAGGATTTAGACTTGGTGTAGTCAAAGGCTGGGATTCCAACTGGTATGGTGGGAAAGACTTCGCTGAAAAACTATACGAAGATCAGCAAATCCGTAAGTACGTCCTTGCCAGAATCCCTAAGGGAGGAATTTCCAAGGTAATCATTGAGCGAACGCTTAAGAGAATTACATTGACAATTCATACTGCCCGTCCAGGAGTCGTAATTGGTAAAGGTGGAGCCGAAGTAGATAAGCTGAAAGAGGAATTGAAAAAAATCACCAACAAGGATATTCAGATAAATATCTTTGAAATTAAGCGACCAGAAATGGATGCTAAATTAGTAGGTGAGTCAATCGCTCAGCAACTTCAAGCAAGAATTTCTTTCAGAAGAGCAATGAAGCAATCCATTGCAGCGACCATGAGAGTGGGTGCAGAAGGAATTAAAGTTAAACTTTCAGGACGTCTAGGTGGAGCTGAAATGGCTCGATCTGAAATGTACAAAGAAGGAAGAATTCCTCTTCATACTTTGAGAGCAGATATTGATTACGCACTTTCCGAGGCTAAAACAGTCTATGGAATTATCGGAATCAAGGTATGGATTTTCAAAGGTGAGGTTTACGGAAAGAGAGATCTTTCTCCAAACCAAGGTGCTGCTAATGAGCCTAAAGGCCCACGTAATGCAGGTCCTAAGAGAGATAATGGTCCTAGACGAAGAAAAAGAAATAACTAATTTTCACCCATAAGTGAGAACTCATGTTACAGCCAAAAAGAACTAAATATAGGAAAATGCACAAGGGTCGTGTCAAAGGTCTTGCACAAAGAGGGCATTCGCTTTCTTTTGGCAACTTTGGCATCAAATCCCTTGAGCCAGGATGGATCACCTCCCGTCAGATCGAGGCAGCTCGTATCGCAATGACGAGAGCGATGAAAAGAGAAGGTCAAGTTTGGATCAGAATTTTTCCTGACAAACCGATCACAAAGAAGCCCGCAGAGGTTCGTATGGGTAAAGGTAAAGGTGCTCCTGAATATTGGGTCGCAGTTATCAAACCAGGAACAATTCTTTTCGAGGCAACAGGCGTAAGCTTGGAAACCGCTCAGGAAGCGTTGAGACTTGCCCAGCAGAAGCTGCCGGTAAGTACCCGATTTGTTGTTCGTAGAGATTACGCTGAATAATATAGCACTATGAAAAATACCGAGATCAATTCACTTTCCGCAAGTGAAATTGCAGAGCGAGTAGTCGCAGAGAAAGAGAACCTGACCAAACTACGGTTTGCTCACTCAATTTCTCCAATAGAGAATCCTAATAGAATCCGCGAGACCAAGCGCTTTATCGCAAGATTAAAGACTGCATTGGCTGCCAAATAACTAGCTAACAGAAAAAAAAATGGCTACGATAGAGAGAAATCTTCGAAAAGAAAGAATTGGTAAAGTGGTAAGTAACAAGATGGATAAATCCATTACCGTAGCAGTTGAGCGTCGCGTAAAGCACGCTATGTACGGGAAGTTTATTTCCAAAACTACCAAATTGATGGCTCATGACGAGAAAAATGAATGTAACCCTGGTGACACGGTGAAAATCAGCGAAACTCGTCCGCTGAGTAAAAACAAGCGTTGGAGAGTAGTTGAAATTATTGAAAGGGCTAAATAATTATGATACAGCAAGAATCCAGACTAAGCGTAGCGGATAACTCAGGTGCCAAAGAGGTATTGGTAATCCGTGTGTTGGGTGGAACCAAGAAGCGATATGCTTCAATTGGTGACAAAGTTGTAGTGACTGTTAAATCAGCCCTTTCGTCCAGCAATATGAAAAAAGGTACCGTTTCAAAAGCGGTTATTGTCCGAACTAGAAAAGAAATAAGAAGAAAAGACGGTTCTTATATCCGATTCGAGGACAACGCAGCTGTTTTATTGAACAACAATGACGAGCCAAGAGGTACTCGTATCTTCGGCCCAGTTGCAAGAGAGTTGAGAGAGAAGCAGTTTATGAAAATCGTTTCATTGGCCCCTGAAGTATTGTAATCATGGAAAGAAAAATGAACAAGCAAACAAAGCTTCATATCAAAACCGGTGATACTGTAAAGGTGATTGCAGGAGATGATAAAGGCAAAACAGGAAAAGTACTTTCAGTTGATAAGCAAAAAAGCAGAGCTATTGTTGAAGGTCTTAACATGATTACAAAACATGTTAAACCTACTGCAGCTAAGCCTCAAGGCGGAATCGATAAAAAGGAAGCTTCAATGCACATTAGTAACCTAATGCTTGTAGATCCTAAAACAGGAGAAACTACCAGAACTGGTCGTAAAGCAGGTGAGAATGGAAAATTAGTAAGATACTCTAAGAAAACCGGGGAGGTGATCAATGGCTAATCCTAGAATCAAACAAAAATATTTGAACGATATCGTTCCAGCGTTGAAAGAGAAGTTTCAATATTCCTCTGTAATGCAGGTTCCTAAATTGACTAAAATAGTCATTAATAAAGGTATCGGTGCTGCTGTTGCAGACAAGAAATTAGTTGACCAAGGGGTTGAAGAACTTTCCTTGATCACTGGTCAGAGAGCTGTCTCTACTAAAGCTAAAACTTCAGTCTCTAACTTCAAGTTGAGAGAAGGTATGCCAATTGGAGCCAAAGTTACCCTAAGAGGTGACATGATGTATGAATTTCTTGATCGTCTAATGACAGTCGCGCTTCCTAGAGTAAGAGATTTCAAAGGCATATCTGATAAGGGATTTGATGGAAGAGGTAACTATACCCTAGGGGTACAGGAGCAAATCATTTTCCCTGAGATTAGCATCGAGAAAGTAAATAGAATTTCAGGAATGGACATAACTTTTGTCACTTCTGCAAATTCAGATGAGGAAAGCTTGGAACTAATGAGAGCTTTCGGAATGCCTTTCGTTAAAAACACTAAAGAAGACTAAATCATGGCAAGAGAGTCCATCAAAGCTCGTGAGAGAAAAAGAGAGCGTCTGGTAGCCAAGTATGCTGATAAAAGAGCAGCCCTTAAAGCTGCTGGTGATTATGAAGCACTTGACAAACTTCCAAAAAACGCATCACCTGTAAGACTTCATAATAGATGCAAGCTTACTGGTCGTCCAAAAGGCTACATGAGAAAATTCGGTATCAACAGGGTGACCTTCAGAGAAATGGCCTCAGCAGGCAAGATCCCTGGAGTGACAAAGTCCAGCTGGTAAATAAAACGACAGTAGTTTTTATTATAAAAATCAATTCGTAACTTTGCACGCCCAAAACGGGTGTAGCTAGACTTAAAAAATATCATGACTGATCCAATAGCTGATTATCTGACTAGGTTGAGAAATGCGATCAAAGCATCTCACCGAATCGTTGAGATACCTGCTTCTAATATCAAGAAGGAGATTACGAAAGTATTGCACGACAAAGGATATATTCAGAATTACAAATTTGAAGAAAACGGTCCTCAGGGAACGATCAAAATTGCACTGAAATTTAACCCTACGACGAAGCAGAACGCAATCGTAAGCCTAAAGCGTGTTAGTACGCCAGGTCTCAGAAAATATGTTAAACATACGGAGCTTCCAAGAGTAATTAATGGCTTGGGAATAGCAATCGTATCTACCTCTAAAGGTGTAATGACCGATAAAGAGGCCCGGACTGAGGGTGTAGGTGGAGAAGTTCTTTGCTACGTATATTAATTTACTATCATGTCTAGAATAGGTAAAAAATCAATAAATGTACCCAGCGGTGTTACTGTAGACGTCTCAGCTCATGGAGTTGTGACTGTTAAAGGTCCTAAGGGTACTCTTGTTCAGGAGGTTAATCCTGATATCAAGGTAAAAGTAGAAAACAACGAAATCGTTGTTGCTAGACCTACTGATTCCAAAAGACACAAATCTTTTCACGGGCTTTACAGATCCCTTATCAATAACATGGTAATTGGTGTATCTGAAGGTTACAAGAAGGATTTGGAACTTGTTGGTGTAGGTTTCAAAGCGTCAAATCAAGGACAAGTTTTAGAACTTAACCTTGGTTATTCCCACAGTATTTTCTTTGCGCTTCCGAATGAAGTGTCTTTGAAGACAGAGACTGCAAAAGGTAAAAATCCAATTATTACTTTGGAATCTATTGATAAGGAATTGATAGGACAGATAGCTGCAAAAATCAAATCTCTTCGTAAGGTTGAGCCTTATAAAGGTAAAGGTGTGCGCTTCGTTGGTGAACAAGTTAGACGTAAGGCTGGTAAGACTGCCGGTAAAAAATAATAAGTTATGGCATTTAATAAGAGTTCCAGAAGACTTAGAATCAAGCAAGGTATCAGAAGAAAGATTTCTGGTACAGATTCCAGACCTCGTTTGTCAGTATTCAAAAGCAATACAGGCATCTATGCGCAGCTTGTTGATGATCTTAAAGGTCATACTTTGGCACATGCGTCTTCCAAAGAATTGGGAGCAAAAGCCAACACAAATGTTTCAGTATCTAAGGAAGTAGGGAAAAAACTTGCTGAAAGAGCTGTAGCAAATGGAGTAAACGAAGTCGTTTTTGACAGAAATGGTTACCTATATCACGGAAACGTGAAAGCTTTAGCAGATGGTGCTAGAGAGGGAGGCCTTAAATTTTAATCCGTTATGTCTCAATTAAGAAGAAAGCCTATTAGGGCTACAGATACAGACTTAAAAGAAAAAGTAGTTGCAATCAACCGGGTAGCCAAAGTGGTTAAAGGTGGTAGAAGATTCTCTTTTTCAGCTATAGTTGTAGTAGGAGATGGTCAAGGTGTGGTAGGTTATGGTTTGGGTAAAGCCAATGAAGTAACTGACGCTATCACCAAAGGCATCGAAGACGCAAAGAAAAACTTGGTAAAAGTACCAGTTTTAAAGGGCACTATTCCTCACGAGCAACTTGGTAAGTTCGGTGGTGGATTTGTTTTGATCAAACCAGCTGCTGCAGGTACTGGTGTTATTGCTGGTGGTGCAATGCGTGCTGTATTGGAAAGTGCAGGCGTTACAGATGTACTAGCTAAATCAAAAGGATCATCTAATCCCCATAACGTAGTGAAAGCTACAATTGATGCACTTGTTCAACTTAGGGATGCGATTTCTGTGTCACAGCAGAGAGGTGTGAAAATGTCTAAAGTATTTAACGGATAATTATCATGGCTAAGATCAAAATCACTCAGACAAAAAGCATCATTGACAGACCAAAGGATCAGAAAGCTACTATTACTGCTTTAGGCCTTGGTAGAATCAGCAAATCTGTTGTTGTAGAAAATACACCTCAGATTGCTGGAATGGTAAATAAAGTTAATCACCTTGTAAAAGTGGAGGAAGCTTAATTATGAAATTGCATACATTAACCCCAGCTGAAGGATCTACCAAAAATCGTAAGAGAATTGGTAGAGGTACAGGTTCAGGAAGAGGAGGGACTTCAACAAGAGGTCATAAAGGAGCTAAATCAAGATCTGGATATAAGTCTAAACTTGGTTTTGAAGGTGGTCAAATGCCTCTTCAAAGAAGAGTTCCTAAGTTTGGCTTTAAAAGCTTGAACAGAGTTGAATATAAGCCAGTAAATTTGGATACCTTGCAAGGCTTATCTGAACAATACAGCCTCGATGTGATAAACATGGAAGCTCTAGTTGCTCATGGTATTGCTTCAAAAAATGACAAAATCAAAATCCTCGGTGGAGGAGAATTGAAGTCCAAATTAGACGTGTCCGCTCACAAATTCTCTGCTTCAGCTGTAGCTGCTATTGAGAATGTTGGTGGATCGGTAAACCAGATTTGAATTAATGAAAAAGTTTATTTCGACAGTTAAGAATATTTTCTCCATCGAAGACCTACGAGTGAGAATCATGAATACGATCGGTTTTCTGATCATATTTAGATTAGGTTCTTATGTAGTACTTCCTGGAGTGGATCCTTCCAAATTGGGAGGTCCTCAAGAAGGTATCTTTGGATTGATAGATACATTCCTTGGTGGTGCGTTTAGTAATGCATCCATCTTTGGATTGGGTATCATGCCATATATCTCTGCATCCATTGTTTTGCAGTTGCTTACTGTCGGAGTTCCCTACTTTCAAAAGATGCAGAAAGAGGGTGAGTCTGGAAGGAAGAGAATCAACCAGATC
The DNA here is from genome assembly GCF_001936475.1 of Algoriphagus marinus. GTDB lineage: Bacteria > Bacteroidota > Bacteroidia > Cytophagales > Cyclobacteriaceae > Algoriphagus > Algoriphagus marinus. The sequence goes on from NZ_MSPQ01000001.1 coordinate 938,042, forward strand.
ACTCGGGTATTAACCATTCTGATTACGATCGCTCAGGGTATTGGTTACGTGAGTGCCACGATTATCCCGACTGGTGCAGTAATGATTAGCACTTCACTGTTTATGGTTAGCTCTCTTGTGTTGTTATCAGCAGGTACCATGTTTTGTATGTGGCTTGGTGAGAAAATCACAGAAAAAGGTATTGGAAACGGTATCTCTATGCTTATCATGATTGGAATTATCTCTAGATTTCCTGGTGCTCTCATTGCAGAAGGTGTTGAAAAAGGTGGTTCTGGAATGCTATTATTGCTTATTGAAGCAGGTGTTTTATTCTTTGTAGTTGTAGGGGTAATTGCTCTTACAGAGGCTACAAGAAGAATTCCTGTTCAGTATGCAAAACAAGTAGTAGGCGGTAAAGTATACGGAGGTCAACGTCAATACATCCCTATTAAAGTCAATGCTTCAGGTGTAATGCCGATCATTTTCGCTCAATCTTTAATGTTTGTCCCTGCTTTAATCGCTCAGATTTGGGCTCAGGATAATGACATTGCAAACTATATCGGTACAACATTTAGTGATTTCACTTCTTGGCAGTACAATTTATTATTTGCAGCGATGATTATCATTTTCACATTCTTTTACACGGCAATAACCGTCAATCCGGAGCAAATTGCTGAGGATATGAAACGAAATGGTGGATTTGTTCCGGGAATAAAACCTGGTGCTCCGACTTCTGAGTTTATAGATGGAATTATTTCTAAGATTACTTTACCAGGTTCTATTCTGCTAGCTGCTGTCGCTATCTTGCCAGCATTAGCGATTATTTCTGGTGTTGGTGCTGAGTTCGCACAATTCTATGGAGGTACTTCATTGCTAATTATGGTTGGAGTGATCATGGATACGCTTAGACAAATTGAGAGTTATTTATTGATGAGACATTACGAGGGAATGATGAAGAGTGGTAATATGAAGAATAATCCTTCTAATTACCAAGTAGCTTAAGATGATTCATTACAAGACTTCAGAGGAAGTTAAGTTAATAAAAGAGAGTGCAGACATATTAGCAAAAGCTCATGGAGAAGTAGCTAAGTATGTTAAAGAAGGGGTAAAGACCTCTTTTCTAGATAAGATTGCTGAAGAGTATATTAGGGATAATAAGGCAGTTCCATCCTTCAAAGGATACAATGGATTTCCTTCCTCTTTATGTATTTCAGTGAATGAAGTGGTTGTCCATGGATTTCCCAGCGATTATGAATTGAAAGATGGCGATATAATCTCAGTTGATTGTGGAGTCTTTCACCAAGGTTTTCATAGCGATTCCGCTTATACGTACCCTATTGGTGAGGTCTCTCCGGCTATTATTGAGCTCTTAAAAGCTACTAAAGATTCACTTTATCTTGGTATTGAGCAAGCCAAATTTGGTAATCGAGTAGGTGATATTGGTAATGCTATTCAAAAGTATGTTGAAGCTAAAGGTTACACGGTTGTCCGTGAATTAGTTGGACATGGTTTAGGGAAGAGCCTTCATGAATCTCCTGAAGTTCCGAATTATGGTAAAAAAGGTAGCGGACCATTATTAAAAAGTGGAATGGTAATCGCAATTGAGCCTATGGTTAATCTTGGCAGTAGAAATATTGTTCAGGAAAGAGATGGATGGACGATTCGTACTGCGGATCGAAAAGCATCTGCACACTATGAGCACACAGTTGCGATATTTGAAGATAGAACAGAGGTTTTGACAACCCATAAATACATAGAAGAGAATTTTAAATTCTAATATGGCTAAACAGACATCAATAGAGCAAGACGGAACTATCGTAGAAGCATTATCTAATGCAATGTTTAAGGTAGAACTAGAAAATGGACATCAATTGATCGCTCATATTTCTGGGAAAATGAGGATGAATTATATTAAGATCCTTCCTGGAGACAAAGTTAAATTGGAATTATCTCCCTATGATTTATCAAAAGGTAGAATAGTATATCGATATAAATAAACTGATATGAAAGTAAAGACATCTATCAAAAAGAGAAGTGTTGACTGTAAGTTGATCCGTAGAAAAGGGGTCCTTTATGTCATCAATAAGAAGAATCCAAAGTTTAAACAAAGACAAGGTTAAGATTATGGCTAGAATTGCAGGTGTAGACATACCAGACAATAAGCGAGGCGAAATCGGACTTACCTATATCTTCGGAATTGGAAGAAGTTCTGCTAAAGCTATCCTTAGCAAGGCCGGTATCTCTTTCGATAAAAAGGCAGGTGAGTGGGATGATGATGAATCAACCGCTATTCGTAACATTATTGCTGAAGAATTCAGAACAGAAGGTGTTCTGAAGTCAGAAGTCCAATTGAACATCAAACGACTGCTTGATATCGGTTGTTACAGAGGGTTGAGACACAGAAAAGGACTTCCTGTTCGTGGTCAGAAGACTAAGAACAATGCCAGAACAAGGAAGGGTAAGAGAAAAACAGTTGCCAACAAAAAGAAAGCAACTAAATAAAACCTGATTAGATTATGGCTCAGAAAAGAAACGATAAAGCAAAGGGTAAAAAGAGAGTAGTAAAGGTAGAAGCTGTAGGGCAGGTACACATCAAAGCCTCCTTCAACAATATCATCATCTCAATTACCAATAATGCAGGACAAGTGATATCTTGGGCCTCTGCCGGTAAAATGGGTTTCAGAGGATCGAAGAAAAACACTCCTTACGCAGCACAAATGGCCGCTCAAAATTGCGGGCAGGTAGCATACGACTTAGGTTTGAGAAAAATCGAAGTTTTTGTAAAAGGTCCAGGTGCTGGTCGTGAATCAGCGATCAGAACGTTGCAAAACGTAGGATTAGATGTGACGACTATAATAGACGTGACACCTATGCCACACAATGGCTGTCGTCCTCCTAAGCGTAGAAGAGTTTAATTATAAAATTGTAACAGAATGGCTAGATATACAGGTCCTAAAGCAAAGATCGCCAGAAAATTTGGTGAGCCTATCGAAGGGCATAGCAAAGCGCTACAGAAAAAGAATTACCCTCCAGGACAGCATGGTAGAGGTAGAAGAAAAAAGCAGTCAGAATACGCTATCCAGCTTGCTGAAAAGCAAAAAGCAAAATACATCTATGGTGTATTGGAGAGACAATTCGCAAAAATGTTTGGTATTGCTTCTAGAAAATCTGGAATAACAGGTGAGAACCTACTTCAGCTTCTAGAAGGAAGATTAGACAATACTGTGTACAGAATGGGTATTTCTCCAACTAGAAGAGGAGCTAGACAGCTCGTTTCACACAAGCATATTCTTGTGAATGGTGATGTGGTAAATATTCCATCTTATACACTTAAGCCAGGTGATGTGGTTTCAGTAAGAGAGCGTTCAAAGTCTCTTGAAGCAATCACTAGTAGCTTAGCTGGTAGAGGTGCAAACAAATATCCTTGGTTAGAGTGGGATGGCACGTCGTTGACCGGCAAATTCGTCAGTGTACCAGGTAGAGATGATATTCCTGAGAATATCAAGGAACAACTCATTGTCGAACTTTACTCTAAGTAATTTTAATATTTTCAGCTTTTAAAAAAGAACGAGATATATGTCCATTCTAGCATTTCAAATGCCCGAGAAAGTGGTTATGGAAAAGGCCGATGACTTTCATGGCTTATTCACTTTCAAACCACTCGAAAAAGGCTATGGAGTTACTATTGGTAACGCCCTAAGAAGAATTTTGCTTTCTTCTTTGGAAGGTTATGCAATCACTTCGGTTAAGATCCCTGGTGTAGTGCATGAATTTTCTACCATCGAAGGTGTAGTTGAAGACGTGACAGATATTATTTTGAACTTGAAGCAAGTGAGATTCAAGAAAGTGCATGAAGCATTTGACGGAAAAATCACCGTAGAGATCAAAAACCAATCTGTTTTGACTGCAGGGGACATCGCCAAGTTCACATCTTCCTTCGAAATTCTAAATCCAGATTTAGTGATTTGTCATATCGACGAGGCTAAGAACTTTGAGATGGAATTGGTAGTCGAAAAAGGAAGAGGATACCTACCAGCTGAGGAGTCCAAGCCAAAAGAACAAATCTTCGGAACCATCGCAATCGATGCTATTTTCACTCCTATTAAGAACGTGAAGTATAGCGTAGAAAATACCCGAGTGGAACAGAAGACTGACTTCGAAAAATTGATCCTTGAAGTTTCTACAGATGGTTCTATCCATCCTGAGAAAGCACTTCAAGAGTCTGCTAAAATTTTGATTCAACACTTTATGTTATTCTCTGACCAAACTATGGTCCTTGATTCAACTGGAGTTGCTGAGCCGGAGCCTATCGACGAAGAGTTCTTGCACATGAGAAAATTGTTGAAGACTTCATTGAGTGATCTTGACCTATCGGTTAGAGCATTCAACTGTCTTAAAGCAGCTGATGTGAAGACTTTAGGAGATCTTGCCAGACTTGAAATTTCTGATATGATGAAATTCAGAAACTTTGGTAAGAAATCGCTTGCAGAATTAGAGCAGCTTATCCAAGATAAAGGATTGACTTTTGGAATGGATATTTCAAAATATAAACTTGATGAAGAATAATTAATATGAGACACGGTAAGAAATTTAACCACCTTGGAAGGAAGGCTGCTCACCGAAAGGCAATGCTTTCTAATATGGCGACTTCGCTGATTCTTCACAAGCGTATCTCCACCACGCTTGCCAAGGCAAAAGAATTGAAGAAATATTTGGAACCTCTTGTGACTAGAGCTAAAGAGGATACTACTCACAATAGACGTATGGCTTTCTCTTATTTGAAAAATAAAGAGGCAATCATCGAATTATTTGGAGGAGTAATTGAGAAAGTAGCAAATCGTCCAGGAGGATATACCCGAATCATCAAGACAGGTTTTAGATTAGGTGACAACGCAGAAATGTGTATCATTGAATTGGTAGACTTTAACGAATTGATGCTTAAGGATGCTAAGCCTGCGAAAAAGACTACTAGAAGATCTAGAAGAGGTACTTCTACAACTGCTTCAGCTTCTGATGCGAAAGTAGAAACTCCTGCTGTAGAAGCTAAAGCTGAAGAGCCTAGTGCTCCTGAGGCAAAAGAAGATTCATCTGAAGGCGAAACTGAAGAAAAATAAGTTGAAGCCCTTGCTGACTATATCAAAGGATTGGACATTCGTTCAATCCTTTTTTTATACCCTTTTCTATCCTAATCCTTCCCAATAAATATTTAACTTTGGACAACTCAAAAAGAACGATGATTAAACAAAAAGCAACTTTACTCTTAGCGGATGGAACTGTTTTTCACGGTTCATTGATTGGAAACCCTGGAACAAATGGTGGCGAAATTTGCTTCAACACTGGAATGACCGGGTATCAAGAGATTTATACAGATCCATCTTACACCGGTCAGATAATTGTCACTACTACCTCTCATATCGGGAACTATGGTGTAATTGATGAAGAGGTAGAATCTGATCATCCCACTATTGGAGGGATTGTGGTTAACAGCTTCTCTGATGTGTATTCCAGATTGGATGCTGACGGATCACTTCAGGATTATTTGGTAAAAAATGAGATTACCGGTATTGCTGATATCGATACAAGAAAACTTGTTCGTCATATAAGATCCAAGGGAGCTATGAATGCCATCATCAGTTCAGAATTTGAAGATAACCTTGAAGGTCTTTATGCTGAACTCGAAAAGGTTCCTGACATGAATGGTCTTGAACTTTCTTCTGCAGTCTGTACTCAGGAACCTTATTTCTACGGGGATGAAAATGCCTCTATAAAGGTTGCCTGCCTTGATTTTGGTATCAAAAGGAATATCCTTAGAAATCTTGCAAGCAGAGGAGTATACTGTAAAGTATTTCCTGCTAAAACCAAACTTTCCGAAATGGAAGCGTGGTCACCTAATGCATATTTTCTTTCCAATGGACCAGGTGATCCTGCTGTGATGGAATATGCAGTGGCTACGACTAAAGATATTTTGGCAACAGGCAAACCTATTTTTGGGATCTGCCTTGGACATCAGATTCTTGCTGAATCCTGTGGGATTTCAACATATAAGATGCACCATGGACATAGGGGATTGAATCATCCGATCAAAAATTTGAAAACCGGAAAAAGTGAAATTACCTCACAAAATCACGGTTTCAATATTACTAGAGAAGATGCAGAGAACAATCCAGAGGTAGAAATTACCCATGTTCATTTGAATGACAATACTGTTGCAGGAATCCGATTGAAAAATAAGCCTGCTTTTTCAGTACAATATCACCCGGAATCTTCACCAGGTCCTCATGATTCGAGGTATCTTTTCGATGATTTCATTTCTTTAATTAATCAAAATTAAATCCTATAAACCTTTTAAAACTATGACGTTGATTCAATCAATTCATGCAAGACAAATTCTAGACTCTAGAGGAAATCCAACCGTTGAGGTGGATGTATATACCGAAAACGGAGCCTTCGGCAGAGCAGCAGTACCTAGCGGTGCTTCGACTGGTATCAACGAAGCTGTAGAGCTTCGTGACGGCGATAAAAAAGCTTACATGGGCAAAGGAGTGATGAAAGCTGTTTCCAATGTAAATGACATTATTGCTTCTGAGCTAGTTGGCTTTGACGTATTTGAGCAAAATCTAATCGATCAAATCATGATCGAGTTGGACGGAACTCCCAATAAAAGTAAGCTTGGCGCTAATGCAATCTTAGGTGTTTCATTGGCCGTAGCCAAAGCGGCTGCAATGGAGTCAAATCAACCACTTTACAGATATGTAGGCGGAGTAAACGCTAATACGCTTCCAGTTCCGATGATGAATATCATTAATGGTGGTTCTCACTCAGATGCTCCAATTGCCTTCCAAGAGTTTATGATCCGTCCGGTAGGAGCTCCTACTTTCTCTGAAGCCATGCGAATGGGGACTGAGATTTTTCATAACCTAAAGAAAATCCTTCATGACAAGGGCTTGAGTACTGCAGTAGGTGATGAAGGTGGCTTTGCACCAAATTTCTCCGGCGGAACAGAAGAGGCACTAGCCTGTATTCTTGATGCGATTTCCAAAGCTGGATACGAAGCTGGAAAAGACGTAACTATCGCATTGGATTGTGCTGCTTCTGAGTTTTTTAAAGATGGAAAGTATGATTATAAGAAATTTGAAGGTGATACAGGAAGAACTAGAAGCCGTGAGGAGCAGGTGAATTACCTTGCAGAACTTTCCGAGAAATACCCAATCGACTCTATTGAGGATGGTTGTGCGGAAGAAGATTGGGAAGGTTGGGCAATGCTTACTGCGAAAATTGGTGATCGTGTACAATTGGTAGGTGATGATCTTTTTGTAACCAACGTGAAATTCCTGAAGAGAGGAATTGAGGAGAAATCAGCGAACTCAATCTTGATCAAAGTAAATCAGATCGGTACCCTTACCGAAACGATCAATGCAGTAAATCTTGCTCATAAGGCTGGTTTTACAGCTGTGATGTCGCATCGATCTGGCGAAACTGAAGACTCTACCATTGCTGACTTAGCGGTTGCTTTGAATTGTGGACAGATTAAGACTGGTTCCGCATCTCGTTCTGACCGTATGGCTAAATACAATCAATTGCTTCGCATCGAAGAGCAGTTGGGAGATTCCGCGATATTCAACGGTAAATTTGCCTGATCAATTCTCTGATCAAATGTAAAATGAAGACAGTCTTTCGGGGCTGTCTTTTTTTTGCATCATTTTTGTAACTTGATCAGCAAATCGAAATCTTTATGAGTAAGTACCTCAAATACACCAAGAATTTTTACTTTTTAGGATTGGCATTTTTCCTCGCTTGGATGATTTTTATTGATTCTAATAGTGTGATCAATCAAGTCAAACTAAGCAGCAAACTGAACACACTGGAGGATCAAAGAGACTTTTATTTGGAACGTAAAGCTAAAATTAATGCCGAACGTGAGGAGTTAATGAGTAATCCCGAACTTTTGGAAAAGTTTGCCCGTGAAAGATACCTAATGAAAAAACCGACTGAGGATCTCTATGTTATTGTCAAAAAGTAAAACACTCCTATTATTTTTCATCTTTTTCATTGGTTTGGCTTCCGCTTCCATGGCTCAGCGGGAATACTACCCTGGTGATAGTATTCCATTCAAGGACAGGCTTTATTTTGGAGGAAACTTCGGGATGCAGTTCGGTACAGTGACTCTAATCGATGTTTCACCTTTAGTAGGAGTCATGATTACTCCAAAATTCTCATCGGGAGTAGGGATTACCTACCAGTACTTTAATGATCAAAGATATATCGGAGGAGAGACCTCTTCCTACGGCGGTAGGCTCTTCAGCAGATACAACGTCCTGCCTAATATTTTCCTTCACGCAGAATACGAATCCATCAATTTTGACAATTATAATTTCCTATCTGAGCGTTTTGAACGTATCTGGTCTAACGCACTTTTTTTGGGCGGCGGATATTTTGCCCCATTTGGACCTAGAGGCGGAGCTAATTTTACTTTTTTGTACAACGTCCTGCATGACAATCTTCGATCACCCTATGGTGAACCTTATGTGATTCGAGTGGGTTTTGTACTGTAATCAAACCTAGTCAAACCTTCATGGATTCTTTTATTTCAAAACTCTTTCTTGCCCACCAAGAATGCTCGGATTGTCCTTCCCCAAAAGTAATTAAACAGTTTTTTGAAGAATTACTGGGATTGCTTTTCCCCGAGTATACAGTAGAAAAAATCAGTGAAAAGGAAGAGTTGTCAGCGAAATTGGATCAACTTCAAAATAGTTTTACTTCGATTCTGAGTAGAAACAAACATTTGTTCGAGGGAAAGGCAGAATTGATTTCTCAGAAGTTTTTCCAAAACCTCGAACGTATCTACGATTGGGTGCATCAGGATATAGATGCGATGTATGCCGGAGATCCGGCAGCTAAATCCAGAACTGAGATTCTTCGGAGTTATCCCGGTTTTTACGCGATTGCTGCCTATCGAATTGCCAATCAAATGCATCGCCAACGAATCCAGCTTATCCCACGAATGATTACTGAATTGGCACATAGCCGTACCGGAATTGACATTCACCCGGGAGCAACCATAGGCCAATATTTCTGTATTGATCATGGTACTGGAGTGGTAATCGGCGAGACTACTGTAATCGGTGATCATGTCAAAATCTATCAGGGAGTCACACTTGGAGCACTTAGCGTAGAAAAGGCTGATGCAGATAAAAAGCGCCATCCTACCATCGAAGATTATGTGGTTATTTATGCTGGTGCTACGATTTTGGGAGGAAAAACTACAATTGGTAAAAACAGCGTCATCGGTGGGAATGTCTGGTTGACCAAAAGTGTACCCGCCGGTAGCAAAGTGTACTATCAAGCGCAGATGTATCATTCAGATTCTGCAGTGACAGATTTATATATTTTTAAAAACGAAGAAGATGCGACTAGTTGAACTAATCGGGAATACTCCTTTGATTGAATTGGAACATATTCCTACCAATCCGAATGTAAAGATTCTATGCAAGCTGGAAGGTCAAAATCCAGGCGGAAGTGTGAAAGATCGAGCAGCCTTTAATATGCTCCAAGCGGCACTAGAGCGGGGAGAAATCAAATCAGGAGATAAATTGGTCGAAGCTACGAGTGGAAATACTGGAATCGCTCTGGCGATGGTGGCCAAAGTTCTTGGACTGGAAATGACGCTGATCATGCCGGATAATTCTACCAAAGAACGAGTCTTGACCATGGAAGCTTATGGGGCCAAAGTCATTTTGACCCCTGCTGCCAAAACCATTGAGTATTCTAGGACCCTTGCTGAGGAAATGAATGCCAACGAAGGGTATTTCATGCTGGATCAATTTGCTAATCCGGATAATTACCTGGCGCATTATAAGACAACTGGTCCTGAAATCTGGAATGATACAAATGGAAAAGTAACTCATTTCGTCTCTGCAATGGGGACTACAGGGACCATTATGGGAGTTTCTAAATATCTCAAAGAGAAAAATCCCGCAATCCAAATCGTCGGCACCCAACCTACCGATGGATCCAGTATCCCAGGGATCCGAAGGTGGTCCAAAGAATTTTTACCCAAGATTTTTGATGCTTCTCGGGTGGATCAGGTGATTGATGTGAGTCAGGATCAAGCTACAGCAATGACTCGCCGAATGGCCAAAGAAGAGGGGATCCTTGCAGGAATGAGTAGTGGAGGAGCATTATTTGCCGCTCTGGAACTTGCAAAAACATTGGACTCCGGACTAATCGTCTGCATTACCTGTGATCGTGGTGATCGCTATTTGAGCTCGGATCTGTTTGGGTGAAATTTACTTGAAAAAGTATTTAACTTGAAAAAATGGGTGAGGACATTTTCCCCACCTATTTTTAAAAGACAATAAACCAACCTACCAAATTAAAAATTATGATGAAGGCTAAACTGAAGTTGGCCTTTAGCCCATTCATTAGTGGTTTGCTTCATCCAGCCTGATTGAACTCTCAAATTATTTTGGAGTCCATACCCTAGCCCCAGATAGGTTCTATTCCTGTCAAAGAACTGAACGCTTCTCCCATCTCCAATTTCTTTTTGGCCGTTAATGAAAATCTCATTGTAGAGGGCTAGATAAAGCGCATTTTTCTCGAGTTTAGTTTTATTTAAGGGTACGTTTAGGAATAAATTATACCGATAGCGAGTTCTGAAATCTTGGTTTTCGACCCAACGTTGTTCAAACCTCAATCGATGCGTCAGAAAAAATCTCCCTCCGATTTTTTGAGGGAAAAGAGCTTCCTGATAGATTCTATTTTCAGCTGTGTTTAAGTCATCTTCACCAAAGGCTCCTGAAGAAATAAAGGCATATCCGGCGGTAAAGGTGATTACGGCATTTTTCGGGGTATAGGTTAGACCTGTTCTAAGCAACAATTGTTCTTTATCAGAGCCTAGATTCCAAGACCGATATTGATAATCTCCTTGAATTCCAAATTGACTATTCTGGAATTTTTTCGTGAAGAAATACATATACCATGCACCAAGTTGATCTTGGTTAAAATTAGTTTGGGCTTTTCCTACGGTGCAGATTAATAGCAGGAAAATGGCGACATAGAGTTTTTTCATGGAGAAGTAATTTGGGAATCCGGGTCTTTTCGAATTCCCGAAAATCCATTTTATTTTTTGGAAAATTTAGGCAAACTGGTTATAGTTTCTTCTATAAAGTTTACATATCCTGTATTGAGATCATAAACTGCGCCCACGATTAGGACTTCTCCAGCATCTGATTTTCTACTAAGTACTGGTTCCAGGCTTCTCAATTCTTTTACTTGTTCGATTACATTTTCCCGAATGGCAAAATCTAAAGCTTCTTTTGCTGGGAGGTTGGCTGCCTTTGCTTTGAGGGAGGCAGGCTTGATAGCATTGATCAGCGTTACTACGTGACCAGGAGGGTTTTCGGGCAACTTCATTGCTGCATCCACTGCTCCACAGGATTCATGCCCTAAGACTACAATTAATTTTGTGCCTAACACGGCGGATCCATACTCTATGGTGCCATAGGAGGCTTCTGCCATGACTTGGCCTGCCGTTCTGGTGATGAAAATATCTCCAACTCCCTGGTCAAAGATGATTTCGTTAGGAACCCTACTGTCTGCACATCCCACGATGGTCGCAAACGGAGCCTGACCTCCTGAGTTGTTCTTTAGATCTGCATTAGTTTGTCGGGGACGGATACTTTTATCCTCTGCAAATCTTCGATTGCCATAGATGAGTTTTTTAATCCCATAATAGGGATCCGCAAATGCGGTATCTCGGTCTGCAAAATATTCTCCCTCTTTTACTTCGAGAAGTCTGTTAATTTCGGAGCTTGATTGTGCTTGAGATGAAAATATCGTCAATACAAAGAAATAGGGTATAGCAACAAATGCTAACCATGTTTTGGTTTTCATTTTTTTTGATTTAGAAGTAGTGAAATAAGGGGGTCTCGTCCTTTTCAGGAGGAGTAGGACTTCTTTGGATTAGTCCCAGCCTAGGAGTAATCCAAAGAAGATTTCTTCTACAGGCTAGGCTTGGTGTTCGGGGGGATTTTCGGCAGCCTTTTGATCAAGGCTTGAAAAAAATAAAGTGATCCATTTGTGCTTTGGACCTAGAAAAGTACTAGGGACAATCATTTCTCCTAAAGATTTTTCCACAAACCACTCCATTTTAACTTCTTCTTCTCCTTCTAATTCCAACTCCAAGTTCATTTCAATTGAACTATCCTTGTCAGCAGTCAAAGCAGAATGATTGTCACCCAAAACTCCTACAAGGAGCATCAGCGCGCAAATCAAACAAGAAATAAGCTGCTTTGGTAAATACATGGTTGAATCTTTGGTCTATGAACTTGGTAGGGAGGAAAAGGTTTGATTTTTTTTGAAGCTTGCTAGTAACTAGAATTGGCTAGTTGATCAATTTATTAATCAGCCCATCTTTACCTTGGGAGATCGAGTCCAGTTTCTTGCTGGTTCGGTCTAGCAAAGAATCCAGTTTTTGGATTTTTTCGGTTTCTTGATTGATCAGGGAATCTAAGGTAAGGACCTTCTCTACTTCCTGATTGACTAGAGAATCCAAGGCCTCGGCATGCTCCAAAGCTCTGGAAAGTTTTTTTGAAATTTCTTCTGCGGAATTTCCACATGAGCTGATCAGCAAGAGAAATATCCCCAATCCGCTGATTTTTAAGAAATAGCTTTTCATCTGTTTATAATTTGATTTTTAATGGTCATATAGCCTGTCCCGTCCCGATACATATCGGGATCGGGAGAGTCTCGCATTTCGATCCAGATAGCCATCGGGACATCCCACTGTGTGACGTTATCGTCATGCTCGATTTTATAATAATTGATTTTGGGCAGGGATACGGGCAAAAAGGTGCGGGAGTTTGATTTTATTTTTGAAGGGAATGCAAAACTAATTTCTGTAACCTTGTTCCAATAAGCTCCGTTGCACTCCCTTAAAATCAAAAACCAATTATTATGAAACTACTTAATTTTCTTTCGAAATGGAGAAACAAAACAGGTTTAGAAGCCCGAAAGACTATGTTATTGCTCACTTTAAGTTTGGGCACTTTGGGAATGGTAGAGGGGACCACCTTGAGGGATTCCGATTCTACCGCCATATCCTTAGAAGAGGAGTCTTTGCGGATAGAGATAAAACTGGATGGCTTGCCGGAACTACCGTCACTGACTTTGGTAGATAAAAATTTAAATCTGGTAGCCCAATTTTACGGAAATACCCAAATATTGAAAAAAAGATTCGAAGCCGTGTTCCAAGAGGCCATATTGCTAACGGAATACAACCAAGGAAGGATTTATTTGGTCCCTTCTCAAGAGTGAAATTGAAAGGGAAGTAGGTTGAGCATAAGTGATGACACTTGTGCTCTTTCTTTTAATCTTAAATGAAAAAGACTTAGGATCAAAATCCATGGGGAGAGAAGTGACGAAGGATTAAATCAAGGACAGAAAGGATTTAAAATCAGAAAGCTTAATTCAGAAATCTGAAAATTTCAACCATTGAGCATATGAAGGATTTTTTTTTACCACAAAGCCCACAAAGGTTTTCGCAAAGGACACAAAGGATTTAAAATCAGAAAGCTTAATTCAGAAATCTGAAATTTCAATCACTGCGGATTATAAGGTTTTTTTTAACCACAAAGTCCACGAAGGTCTCGCAAAGACGTTTTGCCTCAGTTCTTATCTCCACGAATCGCAAGAAATTCACCTAGTCTAGCGCTAGTGCCGAAGGCACAAAACCATTCATGACCATGGGTGGAGCTTGCGGAACCCATGGTAAAAGAAATAACAATCAATCCCACTCCCGCGCAGGATCTCCATCTGGAAAACAAAAGAATATGCGGGAGGATGGATACGGATTTTTTTACCCCGGTTTGTGTTTCCACAAACCGAAATTGTCAATGCCTGGTTTTGAGTCTCCACAAACCGCAATTAGCTTGAGATTGGATTGAGATTGAAAAAGACGGCAAAGCCGTCCAACCTTTCTATACCGCGTCCGCCGTGGCGGAGCCCTAGGTGCAACCTAGGGAAAAATGTGATCAAGAGAGGTAGACGACAACCCTGAATGGGGTTGAACTTAGAGGGGGAATTGTAAATTTCTATCTGATATAAGGGTGTAATTACTCCCGTACTGCTGTCGGGATTACGCCCAGGCAAACATTCTTCTACACCCAGTCCGGGTAGTGGGATTTTTTTAGCCACGAAGGGCGCAAAGGATTAAATCAAGGATACAAAGGTTTTTTTTACCGCTCCCGACAATGGTATGGGAACCCTCAAAGGTTTTCGTGAAAGCCACAAAGGGTATTTAGAATTCTTTTTCTGTGGTTCGTTTCTTCACGAAATACAATTAATTGCAAACATGGGATGTGGATTTTTTGTCTTCAAATATCAATACGTAAAGATGATCCTGAAAGGATCTAACCTTTCAATAGCCTCCGGTGCAACCGGAGGTTAAGGATTCGAGATGGGAATGTCAACCCTGAAAGGGTTGAACTTTGCCTCGGTTACTGTCCCCACGAAACGCAAGGTGGAATTACAAAACAGCATAGTCGATGTCCATGCGATGTTCTGATTTTCCAGAATTCCCTTTATTGAACTGAAAAAATAATTTAACCTAGGTGTTTGGTTTTAAAATAAAAGGATTTAACTTAAACGTAAGTTTTTAAACAATCTTCACTTAACCAATTTTTACAATGGAGAATAAAATTTCCTACATGATCCCAACAGCGGATCTGAAGCAGATCAAAGAAGCGATCGCAGTGTTACAGGCCAAATTAGAGCCTAATTTGATTTCCCTTACCATTGAGGAGCGCAGGAACCTCAACAAGATGGGAGAGGTATCCAGACCTTTTGTAGAGAAGGTCATGGAGTATGTAGAGATCAATCCCGAATTCAAATCTCCCTACAACAATGTAGATGAGATGAACAAGGATTGGACATTGATCAACCAATTAGGATCTGTCTTCAACATTCTCAATCAGATTTGTTCCAATCTGGATGATACCCTGTTGGAAGCTGGGGCAGAAGTACTCGATCAAGCCAATAAGTACTATGGCTCGGTTCAGATCGCTGCCAAAGACGGTATGCCTAATTCCAAAAAAGTGTATGAAGATCTCGCCGTGCGCTACGAGCGAAGATCCAAGCGAAGGAACGGAGACCCCGCAGGAGTATAAGTTGAATAATCATCCTAAAGCCCGAGGCAATCGCCTCGGGTTTTTTTATGTGCAGTCCAGAATCCTTACGTTAAGTTATTACCACTCGAATTAAGGTGTTTACTACTCAAATTTGAGTCTTTACCACTCAACTTAAGGTGTTGAACACTTAAATTAAGGTGATTACTACTCGAATTAAGGTGATTACCAGTCAAGTTTGAGTCTTTACCACTCGAATTAAGGTGATTACCACTCAAGTTTGAGTGTTGAACACTCAAATTAAGGTGATTACCAATAAAGTTTGGGTGTTGAACACCTTAACTTGAATCCTTGCATGTCAAATGAACTCGTAATGATTCTAGGAAATTGTTCGACCCCACTGGGGTCCTTGTGATCCATTTGATATTCCTTTTCCATGGGTGAAACCCATGGCTATTGAAAGATTTGACCACATTGTGGTCATTTTTTAAATTTATTTTTTTCGATTTTAAAAGGAGATTGGATTGGGATTGAAAAAGACGGCAAAGCCGTCCAACCTTTCAATACCGCGTCCGCCGTGGCGGAGCCCTAGGTGCAACCTAGGGAAAAGGGTGAACAAGAGAGGAAGACGATAACCCTGAAATGCCTGTCCCGATTATTTCGGGGGGGAGGGTGAACTTTTTGGGATCCACGATAGACATCGGGAGGAATTGCTCCCGTAAGCTTTCGAGATTACACCCAGCGTCCATCGAACCTCAAAACTGAAAAGCAATAAACTACGCTCAGGTGGGGCAGACTCAATGGTCTGGCTTTTTTGCAATTCCAATTATATTAAGATCCACCAACTCCAAGGATTTGACCATATCCTTTACAGTTTCCTTGTATTTCAAAAAATGAGGGGTAAGGATATGCGTTTGGTAGGCAGCAGAATCGGCATAGATTTCCAATATTGTGATGGTGGTTGGATCACTTTTATCTGCGACTGCATGATACGATAAGACACCTTGCTCCACACGGACGGCTGTCTCCATTTGCTCTTTGAGTGCAGTGGTGTACTCCACTAATTGCAAGGGGTCCACCTTAATCTTGGCAAATCGTACCATTTGATCCCTTTCCTGCGCGAGGGCAGGAGTGCTTAATGTTAAGACCAGAAGAATGATGCAAAAACCAAAGCTGAGGACTTTGGTAAATCTTAGTTGCAGTTTGGATATTAGATTGCAGACCGTCATATATTTTCTTAATTACAAGTTTTTCAATTCCCCTCCACTATTCGAATCTCCTCCTCCGTCAATCCATATAACTTATACACCAAGGCGTCGATTTCGGCATCGAGGCGGTTGATTTCTGATTGGAGGGGCTTTAATTATTCTTATTGATTTCTTTTATATGATTTGAAATAGCTCCATGGATTTTATCCAGTAAATCAGAAGGTTTAAATTTTAATGTTTTTAAAATTGAAAGAGATCTTTCGAACGCAATGAATGTGACAAAAGATTGTAAAATAGCCTTATTAAAATTAATATCTATTTCGCTAGCTTGTGATTGAAAAGATAAAATATTATTAAATATTAATACAATAAAATAAACAGAATAAATAGTAAATCGTATGTTGTTTTCGGAAAGAAGATAGTCTGAAATTTCTTTATATTTAAGAATTTTATCAGGACTATCCGAACTACCAGGAGATATATAATTGATAAATTTTCTGATTTGGAAATTAAATATAACAGCACTAAACACAGCAAAAGTCCATGTCAAATATGTAATTAAAGTAGAAGATTCTACTAAACCAAAATATTCTAATGACCAAAATAGATAATATGAAACACTTATTACTAAACCAAAATACAAAATGGAATTCTTAATTAACTCCATAAAGGGTAGAATTAGAACTCCAAGAATCAGAAATAATTCTGCTGGAAATGAAATAATATTTATAATTTTTTTAAATATTTTAAATTTAATGAATTTGGACAATATTGTTAAAATTGAGATAAATACTAAGTATCCTACAAAATATCCCATAAAGGGATAATCTGGATCAAAATTCTTAATTAAGTAAATAAAGAAGAAAAAAATACCAAAAATAATTAAGAAGATAAATGTCGCCTTAATTTCCTTTATATAATTATTCATCCCTCACCCCCTTCCACTATCCTAATCTCCTCTTCCGTCAATCCATATAAGGCATACACCAAGGCGTCGATTTCGGCATCGAGTCGGTTGATTTCTGATTGGAGTGCTTGGGCTTTGGCTCTTTGTTCATTGAAGTAGGCCATCCACTCGGCCTCTTCCCCTAGGCTTAACTTCACCTTGGCCTTTTTCAACTCTCCCAAGAATCCCTTGAAATCTAAGGAAGGCCAGTTTTGGAGTTTGGTGGAGGGTTTGTCTATTGAGAATTTATGAGAAACATGGGTAAGAAAAGAAGATTCTACCAGCTGCTTTTTATCTGTAGCCTCAATAATTAAATCAGCTAACTGCTCGAAATTTCCCTCATGCCTAAATTCAGGAATAGGTATTTGTTCAAAATATTGAGGTTTAACTTCGATATATCCTCCACTTCTTACCACACAAATTGATTTTAAAAACAACCAGACAACTTTCGAATTTAAAATGCACAATAGGGTTTTCCGATCCGAGGGAATGAATACCGCTGGGGCGTTTACATAAACACTTTGATCATCAAAAGAGAATTTATTTGCATTTTGAAGATTAGGGAAAATTATTTTTGGTTCATTGAATAAACCATAATAGGCACAATTCCTTAACTCCCACCAAAAGTCGCCTTTATCATATCTCTTTTTGGCTGCTTCTTGATTAGGTAAAAGAATTTCCATTATCTCGGAAAAATCTGATTTCATTTTTTCTAGAGCCTGGTCTTCATTTATTTCAGCACCATATTTATTTTTTGTCCATCCTCTCGGAAATAGAATAAGTTTCTGTGAAGGTTTAGGAGTATTCCACTTCTTCATTTCCTTTCCTTCATAAATTAATTTCACATTTTCAGATAAGTTTAAATTTCCATCAGTTATAAAACATTCGTTTAACGCTGTTTTTACACCGTAATAACATTTGCCGAAAACTTGTCTCAAAGAATCAAATCGATTAATTTTTCCAAATAGAGTTATCTGTTCTTTGGGTAAGAAAGACCATGATGAATCTTCTAAAGAACTTTGAAGGACATCAATCTTTGGATTATTAGATATGTCAATTACAGTCGCTTGAGCTGAATTAGGAATCTTTACAAATGGGAATTCAGATATTTTATCAAGGTTAGTATCTAATATTATAATTACAGGATAAGTAGTTGCTCCTTCAAAAATTTGTACTTGCGTAAAATCTATATATTCAAAAATTCTTGATTTCTCTTTTAAATACTTTCTAAGTACAGTACCTGCAGATGTTTTATCGAAAGTATTTGAAATAAAACCCATAAGACCTTTTTCCTGATGAATCAAACTAGTTCCTAATTCATAGAAATATGCAAACAAGTCACTAGCAGGATTATATACATTATATTTTGTGGAAAAATACTGTAGATACTCAGTCAATAATTCAGCTCTAACGTAAGGCGGATTTCCCACCACCACATCAAAACCTCCTTTGGCAAAGACTTTTGGGAATTGATCTTGCCAATTGAAGGCCAAGTCTCCCGCTACTTCGGGATCGTCGATCAGGGAGTTGCCTACCTTTATATTGGAACTGAGGGTACTGAGTTTTCTTCCTTTTTGTGCGGTGCGCAGCCATAAGGAAAGGCGGGCTATCTCTACAGACTCTTCATTGATATCGACTCCGAAGATGTTGTTTTCCAGAATATGGTTTTCCACATTGGGGAAGATGATCGAGCTTCCGAAGAGCATGGATTCCAGTTCGTCCAGGTAGCGATGCTCCCCCATTAGGAATTCCAGGACTTGATTGAGGAAAGCGCCCGATCCACAGGCAGGATCACAGATTGCGAGTTGAAGGAGCCATGCGCGATAGGTATTGAGTTTATCCCGGAGTTCTATCCGTCGTTTTTGCTCCGCATCCTTGGTTTTGAAGACTTTTCCTCGTGCGAATTCCTCATCGTTGATTTCCAGTTCGGCTTTTTTCTCCGTGCAGAGTTTGCCGACGGTATTGTCCACGATGTGCTTGGTGATGTATTTCGGGGTGTAGAAGACCCCGTCTTTCTTTCGTTTGGTTTTGCTTTTGTCCACTTGGGTGCCATCAAGCGAGGCGCGGACATTCTCGATGTCATTCAGACTGTGCTCGAAGATATGACCGAGGATATTGGTGTCCACTTCGGATTCAAAGTCGTACTCGGTGAGCTTGAGGACGTGGGTTTTGAGCAGTGCATCCGAGATGCTGAGATTGTCCAGCATGGGATCGGGTGCGAAGAGTCCCCCGTTGTAGGCATGGATTTCGGCTTTGCCGGGTTGTACCCGACCGGAGTTCATGTAGCCGAAGTACTTTTTGAACCGATCGTAGAGCGGGCGGTACTCGTCCATCTCCCTGAGTTTGTCCCATTGCTTGACGATCTCGGAGATGGAGTTTGGCGGTAGCAGTCCTTTGTCTTCCGCAAAGAAGATAAAAAGAAAGCGGTCGAGGAGCTTTTGGCTTTTCTTATAGAGTAGGAGTTCGTCGATGCCGGGATTATTGGCGACCATATCCTGCCAGAGTTGCTGCTTGAAGGCGGAGTAGTCGGAATAGAGTTTTTTGGTGACTTGCTCTTCGATCAGGAGGGATTCTGTTTTGATCTGTTGGGCGATTCCTGCGAGCAGGTTATCCTTTTGCAGGAGTAGCCACATCAATTTGAATTCCTCCCACTGCATGTGGAGTATAGCGAATTCGACATGATCGACTGCATTGTGAATGTAGAAGCGCAGCTTTTCGAAGTTGCTCGTGATTACATAGATGCAGTCGGGCTGATTGTTTTTATAATTGAAGGCTTGATCACGGATTTTTTCCAGGTCCTTGGTGTCGGTTCCTTTGAGTTCGATCACGGCAAGTGCTTTGCCATCTTTCAGAATAGCACCATCCGTTTTCTTACTATCTTTGATGTTTTTGAGTTCGGTGGTGAGGTTATAGTCCGGATCGGGATTGATGGTATAGCCTAGGATATTGACGAATAATTCTCTGAGAAATCCCTCCTGAAACTGTTCTTCCTTGGAAGCCCGGATATTTTCCCGACGCATGGGATCGTGGAAATAGGACAAATAAGCCCCAAAAGCGGCATGCATGGTGGCATGTTCTTGATTGGAGAGGTGTTTTTTAAGAACTGAACTTTGAAATAGGGCCATGAAAAATTTTTAAGCTACAACCAGGTAAGAGGGAAATAAAGACATTTGCTTAGGCAGAAAGCTAAATTATTAGCCAAAATAGAAAAATAACTGAAAGATTGGGAGTTGAATTTTTCGAATTGTCAGTTTTTGACGGAAAAGATTATCAGAGATTTATTTTTGGGTTCTAAAACTTATTATGGATTGGTTGTAAAAAGTTAGACCCCAGCCGGGGTCATTTGATTCCTATTGGTATTGGTTAAGCCATGGGTTGCACCCATGGTTATTGACAGATTTGATCCTTTCAGGATCATAATTTTAAAGAGCGTAACTGCTCCTAGGGCTGTTGAGTGGTTTGATCCTTTCAGGATCATATTAGGATAGGAGTTATAGTAATGGATGATCTCGATGTGTTCAAACTTTTGTCGCTAAATCAGCTGGTACAAACCTGTGCGGAAAATTGGAACCTTTATAAAACAAGACCACGAAGTGGTCGAACCTCTCAATAACCCCCGGTACCCTCGATAGCGATCGGGGGTACCGGGGGAAACAATGCCAACGATACCTACACCAACCCTAAAAGGGTTGAATGCTAGATATATCCTCATTCTGCCGCGATTCGTGTCTCCACGAAACGCAATTACCTGAAATGGACTCCTACTTCGTCTTTCTTATCTCTTTCTGGTAAGAGCCATCTGCTAAGCCTCTGACAATTGCTTTCATCCAAACCTTCGAGGTTAAAAAAACCTCAAAGGTTAACCCTCGCCTGAAACGGTCTAGTACTTCGTCTTTCTTATCTCTTATTTTTAGAAAAACCGCTTCATTTTATTCAACCCTGTTGTAATCACATACTCCGCATCCATCGCATAGTAGGTCGGGTTGAAGAGCTCCAGCGAGAGGATAATCTCACCTCCCTTTGATTTCAATACTTCGGAGAGTTCCTTGATCGGCGCGGCTCCATCTCCCGGGAAAACGCGATCCTTGTCCTGCTGCTCCAGACGTGGGATGTCTGCCGGGAAATCATTCATATGGAAAATATCAATGGCATGCCCATCCAGCATGCGCATGCCTTCGAAGCCTGAACCGCCACGGAAAAGATGATAGATATCGGCCAGGATTTTTGCGTCTTTGTCATCCGCTGCAGCAGCTACAGCCATCGCCTGTCCCAAATGATAGAAAGAAGGATAAGCTCCCCAAAATTCCAACTGAGGCATTACTCCTGTCTTTCTGCCAAGTTCGAGCAGTCGCTTGTACTTTTCTCCAGCTTGCATCAGATCGAGTGGAGCTTCTGTGCCAATGGCCGGAGCCGCCACTCTAGGACAATCGAGCTCAGCCAGAATCCCCATTTCCTTTTCCATCTGTACAAAACCTGTCTTACTTTTCTCCGAATCCTGAGCCATCCAAGTCGGAAATCCAATGCAATCAAAGAATTTAAGGCCTGCGTCCGAAGCCAGTTTTTTTAAGGAAGCCAAGGATTTTCCTGTTTCCAGATACCCCTGAATCTCCATCATCCAAGGCTCAAAGCCATCATAACCCGCTCGGGCTGCCAGCTCGATAATCTCAGGTAAGCTGAGCTTTTGTCCTCGAATGGTGCTGGTATTTAGTGAAAACAGAAATTGAGTTTCAGCTTTTGGGGTAGTTGCTGCGAAAGCAGATCCAAGTGGAAGGGCTGCGGTGGTGAGTGCAAGCGATTTGAGCAGGGTTCTTCTATTGATCATAAGTCTTTAAAGTATGGGTGGTCTTATCCATTTAAAATCTACTTTAGCCTTTCATGAATATCTTTCAAGATTTGAATCATTTCTTCGGTACTATCGTGCAATAGATTTATATGCTAAAAATAACCTTTTTTCTCAGTGCCTTTCTTTTTTTGGGATGGTCGGCAAGTGGGCAGGTAGTTCAGGAGCCAAAAAGCTATTTGGCGCTTTATCAGGATCAGTTACCTTTTTTTCAAGAGTTAATTTCCGGTGGCCTATACGCTGATGCACCTAAGAATTTTGACGGGTTTCCGTTTTACAATATTCGGGTATTTGAACCCGGGGTGTTAAAAATCAATGAAGTAAGCTACAGTGAGGTTCCGCTACTTTACGATAGTCAGGCGGACTGGGTGATTACTTTTCATCCGATTTACAATCAAAAAATTCTTATAAAGTCTGAGAAAGTAGATGAATTCAAATTGAGTGATGGCTCAGTTTTCAGAAATTTCAAAGGCAATGATTCTTACACACATCATGAAAATGGGTTTTATGAAGTGTCTTTTGATGGAGAGATAAAGTTGTTGATTAAGCACTACAAAGTCCTTAAGCCCGTAAAAGAACTAGGCCAGTATACCAAGGAGTATGTTGAGTACAGTAATTTTTTTCTTTGGAATAAAGGACAGTTTGAACCCGTAAGTAGAAAGTCACAAGCGATCAAATTATTGGGCTTGGATAAAAAAGAAGTGAAGAAATCATTTAAGGGTAATCCCCTTGATTTTAAAAGAAATATGGAAGAATATCTCGCGAGATTAGTTCAGTTGAGAGTAGATTCTGATCAGGAATTTGAAGGTTTCGTCAAATGAAAAAGTTTGTACTCTTTTTTATCCTGTTGATTAGTGTTTTCCAAGTTGGATTTTCACAAACTACTACTCCAACCAAGCTTTCAGGAATGTATGCCGGTCTAAGTTTCGATCGATTTGTAGATCGAGTCGAAGGGGAAACAGCTTATCGGTTTTTTTATAAAGAATCTGACGTAGAAGAATTAACTGTAAATCTTCAGTTGACGAACTCAGACTTGAGACCTGCATTGGATCAGATTTTTGAAGGAAAAGGAATCACCTACCTGATTGATAAAAGTAACCAAGTCTGGATCACGAAAGGTAGAAAGTTGACCTTAGATTTTCCTTCCGATTACTTCGAGATTCAAGAGCGCACGGAAGGGGTGAGTTCCAGTTCGGATTCGCTTGAGGCTTTTGCAAAAAATAAACGATTTGTGATCGGTAGGGCATCAGATAATCCAAACTCGAAAACAGCAACTCTTAGCGGAGTGGTCACAAGTATTGAAACAGGTCAGCCGATAAATGGGGCAGTAGTTCTGGAAAAAGTGAATTACACCCAAATTGTCACAGATGCATCCGGTCGGTACAAGCTTACCCTTCCCAAAGGGAGACATGCCATCACCGTTCAAAATATAGGTGGATTTCAGGAGCAGCGACAGATCGATCTTTTGGGAGATGGAATATTGGATATGCGAATCGAGGAAAGCGTCCTTTCTCTGGATGAATTTGTCGTGAGTTCGGGAGCACTTTCGAATATCAATAAACTGGAAATGGGAGTGCAATCACTCAGTATGGCTGAAGTGAAAAGACTTCCGGCTGTATTAGGAGAAGTGGATGTACTTCGAGGGGTATTAACTATGCCTGGTGTGAATACCGTCGGTGAAGCCAGTGTAGGATTCAATGTAAGAGGTGGTGCAGCGGATCAAAATCTGATTTTATATAATCAGTCCACGGTTTTCAATCCCGCTCACGTATTTGGTTTCTTCTCAGCTTTTAATCCTGATATGGTCTCAGGAGTAGAACTTTATAAAGGTTCTGTTCCGGTGAATTATGGGGGGAGACTTTCTTCGGTGCTTCAGGTCGCTCCAAAATTTGGACAATCGGATAAGATCGGAGTGAGTGGAGGGATAGGGATCATGACTGGGAGACTAAGTGTGGAAGGTCCGATCAGTGATAAAACCACTTTTATTGTTGGAGGCCGTACTACCTATTCCAATTGGGCGCTGAATCTCCTTGAAGACGAAGCAGCCCTAAATGGCTCTCAGGCCTCATTCTATGATTTGAATGCGAATATCAGGCATCAGATCAATGAAAAAAACACCCTTGAATTTACCAGTTATTTGAGCAGCGATGAGTTCAGCTTTGATCCTGATACCACCTATTCGTATCAAAACCTAAATCTTGCCCTTTCATGGAGACATTTTTTCAATGATCAATTGGAGGGAAAATTCACGGCAGGATACGATAGCTATCAATTTGGGATCATCGGTCAGGACAATCCTCTGAATTCCTTTGATTTCAAATTTGATGTAGGGCAGATCCATGCTCGTGCGGATTTTGAATACCGCAAAAATGAGCGTCATATTTTGAAGTTTGGTCTGCATGCGATACAGTATCAGTTAAATCCGGGATCAAATAGTCCTTTTGGAGCAGAATCTATTGTCATTGAAGAAGATCTGGAGGATGAGCAAGCCCGGGAGATCTCGATCTATATAGGCGATGAGTTTTTTGTAAATGAGCGCCTGTCGATAAGTTATGGAGGTAGATATATGCTCTATCAATTATATGGTCCTTTGACAGTGAATCAATATGTACCAGATGCTCCAATTACGGAAAGCAATGTGATAGGGGAAGAGAGTTTTGGAAAGGGAGAGAATGTCAAAACCTATCATGGGCCGGAGTTTAGAGTCTCAGGAAGATACAATCTGAACAATCAATCTTCGGTAAAACTTGGATTCAATACCATGCGTCAGAATCTGCACTTACTCTCCAATACTTCAGCTATTGCTCCGACTGACTCATGGAAACTGAGTGATAGCTATATCAAACCACAAACAGGAGGGCAGGCTTCTTTGGGCTACTACCGAAATATGGCAGGAAACAGACTTGAGTTTTCGACAGAGGTGTACTATCGGTATATGAACAATCTGCTCGACTACCGATCCGGAGCTACGATTATTCTGAATGAAAATATTGAGCAAGATGTGCTCAACTCTGTAGGCAAAGCCTATGGAATAGAATTACTCCTCAAAAAGAATACAGGGGCTCTTAAAGGCTCTTTGGCCTACACTTACTCTAGGTCCCTGATGCAAACCTCTGATGAGCCAAGCATTGAAAAGATCAACAACGGAGATTTCTATTCCAGTAATTTTGATCAGCCACACCATGTGGTTTTGGTTGCCAATTATGAATTGAGTAAGCGATTGAACACTTCAATAAACGGAAATTACAGTACAGGAAGACCTGTGACACTTCCGATTTCAAAGTTTGAATATGCTGGATCGGAGCGAGTTTACTTTTCCGATCGAAATGCCTACCGAATCCCGGATTACTTCCGAATTGATATCTCTATCAATCTGGAAGGGAATCACAAAGTCAACAAACTTGCACATGCCTCTTGGTCAGCGGGAGTTTACAATGTGCTAGGTAGAAGCAATCCTTATTCTGTTTATTACACTCCAGTGGAAGGTCAGTTGCGCGGGTATCAATTGTCCATTTTTGCAAGACCAATTCCTTTCATCACATATAATTTCAGGTTCTAATGAGACGAATTCAGCTAGTAGTTTTGTTTTGCTTTTCTATCCTGATAGGATGTAGAGAGCCATTTGAACCAGAAATTAGAGCCACAGATTTGAATGTACTTGTAGTAGAAGGATATTTAGACTCAGAAGGTTTGCCAAGTATCCTGGATCTGTCTTATACCAGAAATATCCAGGATGAATTTAATTCAAGCTCCAAGGTATTTGGTGCAAATGTCTATTTGGAGAGTTCTGAAGGGGAGCGATTTGGATTGGTAGAGTTGGGAAATGGCAGTTATGAATTCAAGCATGATATTTCAGAAAGTGACACTTACGTGCTTCGGATATTTCTTCCCGACGGGACCAGCTACTCTTCTACTCGGTTGACTCCATTGATTACCCCTGATATTATTGATGTGGGTTTTGAGAAAAATGAAGCTGGGGTAGAGATCTTTTTGACTACAAAAGGAAATTCTGAAGCTGATGATTTTCTATGGACCTTTGATGAGACCTGGCAATTTCGGCCTCCGATTACTTCTCAGGTAAAATATGATCCAGAGCAAAAGGATGTGGTGCTTCGGGCTCCCGATGAGCGAATAGATTTGTGCTATTTGAGTAAAAGAAACTCAGATTTGATTTTAGAGACTTCCTCCAGATTTGAAGATCAGTTTGTGTTTAGGCAGACTATCAATCAGATTAATCAGGGTGATGAGCGGCTTACCATTCGCTATAGTATTTTGATTTCGCAAAAGGCACTGACCAAAGATGCTTCAGAGTTTTGGGAGATCTTGAAGAAGAATACCGATGATTTGGGATCGATCTTCAGTCCATTACCTTCAATAGTCACAGGAAATATGACTCAGGATCAAAATCCAAATGTACCTGTTATAGGTCAAGTTGGATTGGGGAAAGTACAGCAGCGAAGATTATTTATAGACATTCGGGATGTGGCACCTTGGAGAGCGGAAGTTCCCGAATATGAAAATTGTCTTCTTTCGGCCGATACAGTATTGATTCGAGATTATGATTCAAGATTCCGTTCAGGCGTCAATATTCCTGCACTACCGATCTATCCAGAGAATGCTTTCAATCCTATAGGTTATCGGTATTCTTCTTTGATCTGTGTGGATTGTACGCAGCGTGGTAGCAATGTTAAACCTGACTTTTGGGTAGATTAATTATGAATCAGGTGAAAAAATCAGCATTATTTTTAGGACTAATAATTAGCCTAATTGCTCAGACTGCGTTTGGGCAGACTCCCAAGTTGGATCCTGAGCAAGTCAGTTTTTCCATTCCAAAAAACATTTACTTCGGAGGGGAACGAATATGGATTAAAGCAGAGGCTTTTGCTGATGGTATCCCGGCACCTTCTCAGATTATCTATGCAGAATTAGTAAACCGCTACAATGAGTCAGTAGCCATTGCGAAAATGCCGCTGACTGACGGAGCAGCCTTCAACTTCCTGAGGATTCCGGCCAATCTGCCTTCAGATCATTATTTGTTGCGTGTTTTTACGCGTATAAGCCCTTATTTGGATTTAGAGTCAGGTCTTGTCCAACAATATGTTACCATTTTCAATAGTGCAGTTCCTCCTGAGGTGGTTGCCAGTCGCAAGACAATTAACAGTGCTGAGCCAAAAGATAATCTAATTTCAATATCCACTAATCAAGTCAAAGCTGGGGAAACAATTGAAATTACGCTGAATCAGGAAGTCAGAGATTTGGAGCTGGCAGTTTCTGTTAGTAATCCTTTCTTGGAAAATCAAAGCATTATTTTGTCTTCAGAGATTTACCAAGGGGTTGCACCTCGGACGCTGGTACCTGAGCTGTTTGGACATATCGTGGAGGCAAAGTTAGACCAAGAGAATCCAGACGCTGAACAACTTTACTACCTCTCTGTGCATGGTGCTAAATCGGCATTATTCACTGATAGACCTGATGAAAACGGGTCATTGTTTTTTGATGCTGGAGGGATGAAAAACTGGCGATTTATGGTGGCCCAGGCAAATAACAACAAAAGTTTGTTGGATCTATCCATTGTGTCTCCTGCCCCTAAAACAGAGTTTAAGGCTGGTTTCACTTTTCCTTTCTTGACAATCTCACCGGCTGATCAAGCCTATTTGCAGGAGTTGTTGAGAGGGGGACAGATTGAAGGGTATTTTGTGCAGGAATTTGACAGCAGTCCATTTCCGGTAGTAACTGGATTTGTAGAGGATCAGACGTATAATCTCGATGATTATACTCGTTTTGAATCGGTGGAAGTGGTCATTAAAGAGTATGTCCCTGAAGTTGGTGTGAAAACTGTCCAAAAAAGAAAGGAATATCGGGTTCTTGATAAAGTGAGAGGGGCAATTTTTGACGATAATCCCTTGATGCTGGTGGATGCTATGCCAGTCTTTGATTCTGATTTATTGGCGGCTTTTAACCCGAAAGGTTTACAGAAATTAGAAGTGCTGACTCGGAATTTCTACCTGAACGAGGAGGTATTTCCTGGAGTGATTAGCTTCAGTTCCTACAATAATAACTTCGGCGGTTTTCCTATTCCAACCAATGGTATGTACCTGGACTACCAAGGGATACTACCAAAAGTTTTGGAAAGTGAAAACCTATTCGCAGCCGTAGATTCTGATTCGAGAATTTTGGACTGGCGCACTGTTCTGTTTTGGTCGGAAACAGCCAATTCAAATTTGACCTCAAATAAAGTAACCTTGAAAGCTCCGGCCACAAAGGGCAAGTTTAGAGTCCGATTAGATTACCTTGATTCCAATGGAAAAAAGCAGACAACCTTCAAATATTTTGAAGTGAACTAGGTTACTTTGACATCAAATTCCTGATCTCAAGTGCTTATCGCTTATCCTCCCAAGGAAGGTAAACCACCTTTTTGGTCTCAAAAAATTCTTCCTTGAAATAATCCTCCAGATGATAGACAACGTAGGACTTGTCCAGTTCATCCATTTCCTCATCTACATCCCCGCCTTTTAGGTAGAGAATTCCATTTTGGAATTCGTTAAAATCCTCTTTTCGGATCTTGTTTTTTACCCAGGGATAAAAATTAGCCATCCTTGTGACTGCTCGGCTGATCACGAAATCATACTTTCGTACCAATTCCTCTGCTCGGGCTTGCTGCGCTTCTACATTCGCCAGTTTAAGCTGTTTCACCACATCTTTCACCACGGTGATTTTTTTTCCAATGGAATCTACCAAATGGAAATGAGTGTCTGGAAATAAGATGGCTAATGGAATCCCCGGAAAGCCGCCTCCTGTGCCGATATCGAGTACTTTAGTGCCAGGTTGGAATTCCATTACTTTGGCAATTCCTAGCGAATGAAGCACATGGTGCACATAGAACTGCTCCATGTCCTTTCGACTAATCACGTTTATTTTTGAATTCCAATCGGCATAGAGCTCCTCTAAGCCAGCAAACTGTGCTAGCTGTGTTTCACTTAAGCCGGGAAAATAGGTAGCGATTAAATCAGTGCCTGTTTGCATTAAATATGTTTTTCTTTGCCTGCAGCAATTTCATAGAGAAGCTCCCTAGATCGGTGCAATTGCGCTTTTACAGTTCCTAAAGGCTTCTCAAGTTCTTGAGCAATTTCCTCGTAGGAGAGTTCATCAAAGTATCGTAACTGAACCAGTTTTCTGTATTTGGCAGGAAGCTTATCTACAAAGATTCGTACCATCTCAATACGCTGAGTTCGGATGTATTCATCCTGAGGATTATTATCATCGTCCTCTACGTCAATCGTGACCGAATTCCCGCTATCATCAGAAAGGGTCCCGTTCAGACTCATGGTTTTGAGTTTTTTCTTTCGAATGAAATCAATGGTGTTATTGGTAGCAATTCGAAAAAGCCAAGTTGAGAAGGTATAATCTTTTTTGAAGCGATGAAGATTCTTAAAAGCTTTCGCGAAAGCTTCCATGGTCAAATCCTCTGCATCGTCAGCATCCCTGATCATTTTAAGGATCATGTAATAAACAGCTTTTTTGTATCGCCTCATGAGTGATGCAAATGCCTGCTGATCTTTGTTTTGCACAGCTTTATCTATCAGATCAAAATCCTCAAGAGCTTTGGTAGAAAAATCACGTTTATTTATTTCCATTGAATGTCTTTTGACTGATGGGAGATTGTCCCTAATATCCAAAAGTAACCCAAATACAAGAAATCCAGTAGCCAGATAGTTTTGGAGGTATTCGAACCTTGGATCTTTTTACTCGCCTTATCAAATATGATGGTAACAAGTATAGACCGTAGAAGGATAATACCGAAAACGACCAAAAAATGTTCCCAACTTTGGGCTAAACCGAAATAAATAAGCAAACCTATTCCTCCAATCCAGAATAAAGCATGTGAAAAAGAGAAAAATCCAATTTTTTGTTTGTCCTCGCTTGCATAGTACTTCCCCGCGTGGAGGTGTCTTTTCTTTTGAATCAGGTAATCTTTGCGATTTTCTTTTGGGATCGAAGTTGTGTTTGCAGCAGGATCCAGAACTATAGCAGCGTTTTTTCCATTTGCATATTGATTGACGAATAAATCGTCATCGCCGCCCTGAATATGCCAAAGTCCTTTGAAAGCTTTTGCTTCCATAAAAAAGCTTTTGCGATAGCAAAGATTCCTACCGACAGCCATGAAAGGCTTTTTCCACAAGCCAAAGGAAATGTAAAAAAGTGCAGTAAGAATAGTTTCAAATTGGATCCAGTTATTTAAAAAGCCTGATTTTTGAGCATAGCCCGAAAATCCAATTGCAAATGTTTTTTGTTCTTCTCTAACAGGAGCTGTCATTTTACGAATCCACTGATCCGAATCTGGTATACAGTCTGCATCGGTGAGTAGTATGACATCGTGCTTGGCCACTTTGATTCCCAGGGTCAATGCATACTTCTTTGAGGTGACATGGTTTGGGGTATATTTAATAGTGACGGATCGTAGCTTAGGATAGATCGCCATCATTTCTTCTAGCAATCGCTTGGTACGATCTGTTGATCTATCATTTACGATCATCACATCAAAAGACTCATAGTCTTGCTCAAAAAGTTTGGGGATCAGTACTTTCAGGTTTTGAAACTCATTGTGCGCAGCAACAAGAACAGTTACGCCCTCGAGATTTTTATCTGAGACAGAAGAGTTGGTTTTTGTTGAGGAAAAAGCAGTTTTCCCAAAAATAAATAACAGGTAAACCACCTGAATAGATATTCCAATACCGAATAATAACCAAAGTAAAAATAGGCCCATAGGTCAGTTTGCTGGGCAAATATAAAATCAAATTCAGCAAGTCATTTAAGAATAAGCGTATATTTTTGTACCCTTTGAGGACAATTGTGAAATATCTGTCCAAAATTCAATTCATAGCTATGAAGTTTACGCTTACAAAAAAAGATAAAGGGTCTAATGCACGTGCTGGGGTAGTCAGTACGGATCATGGTGAGATTCAGACTCCTATTTTCATGCCTGTCGGTACAGCTGGTTCTGTAAAAGCAGTGCATCAGCGTGAATTGGAAGAGGATATCAAAGCCCAAATAATTTTAGGAAATACTTATCACCTTTATCTCAGACCGGGTTTAGATATCTTGGAAAAGGCTGGGGGCTTACACAAATTCAACGGCTGGCAAAAACCAATTCTTACTGATAGTGGCGGGTATCAAGTCTTTTCTTTGGCAGGTACGCGAAAAATCAAGGAGGAAGGAGTGATGTTTAAGTCTCATATTGATGGATCAAAACACCATTTCACTCCCGAAAATGTCATGGATATCCAGCGAACGATTGGGGCTGATATTATTATGGCATTTGATGAGTGTACGCCTTACCCTTGTGAATACAGCTACGCTCGCAATTCTATGGAGATGACTCATCGTTGGCTAAAGCGATGCATTAATCGTTTTGATGAAACTGAGGGAAAGTATGGCTACAGTCAGACACTTTTCCCAATTGTCCAAGGATCGGTTTACAAAGACTTGAGAGTTCAATCTGCTGAGTTTATTGCTTCCTGTGATCGGGAGGGTAATGCGATCGGCGGGCTTTCGGTGGGGGAACCCGCTGAGATGATGTACGAAATGACAGAATTGGTGACGAATATTTTGCCCACTGAAAAGCCACGTTATTTGATGGGAGTGGGAACTCCAGCCAATATTTTGGAATGCATTGCTTTGGGAGTAGATATGTTTGATTGTGTGATGCCTACTCGGAATGCCCGAAATGGAATGCTTTTCACTTCAGAAGGTTTCATTAATATTCGAAACGAAAAGTGGAAAGATGATTTTACAGGAATTGATCCAGCCATTGGAGGATACGCCAGTACATTTTATTCGAAAGCCTATCTTCGGCACCTGACCATTAGCAAGGAGATATTAGCCGCCCAAATCGCAAGTATTCATAATTTGAGCTTTTACCTTTGGCTGGTAGGGCAGGCGAGGGAGCATATCCTTGCTGGGGATTTTAGCGTATGGAAAGATCAAATGGTGAAAAAAGTGAGCACTAGATTATAATATGAAGCTTCTCGACAAACTGATCATCAAGGATTTTCTCAAGACCTACTTTTTTGTCGTAGTGATGCTTGTCTTGATTGTATTGGTTTTGGATTTCACAGAAAAGAACGATACCTATATCCGTAATGAAGTCCCTTCCAGAGAGATTTTAAAGTATATGGGGAATTACGGACTCTACCTAAATAATCTTCTTACTCCGATTACGGTTTTTATATCTGTCATTTTCATCACCTCAAAAATGGCCGGGCGAACAGAAATCATTGCCATTTTGAGCAGTGGGGTCAGTTTTATGCGAATGCTCAGACCTTTTCTTTTTGCTGCTTCCATGATTGGTGCGATAAGCTTTCTTTTGAATGGTTGGATATTGCCAGTCGCTACTGCGGGAGTTAGCAGATTTCAGATGACCTATCTAGACAAGGGCAATGCTTCGAGTGAATCCAATATTCATATCAAGGTAGGACAGGATTCTTATGCTTATCTCAGTAGATTTTTCAAAACCTCAAATCAAGGCTACAACTTTACGCTGGAAACGATCCGTGATGGGGAATTGCTAAATAAACTTTCCTCAGATCGTATCGAGTGGGATACTGCAAAAAATGTTTGGACTTTGCGAAATTGGAGACTTCGTGAGTTGAGAGCGGATGGAGAGGACTATACCGTAGGAGAAAATCTTGATACCACCCTCTCGATTCGTCCCGAGGACTTTGATCTGCCAAAAAATCATCATGAGACGCTAAAACTACCTCAGTTAAGTAAACAAATCCGGATCTTGGAGGAGCGGGGAGCTGACAACGTGAGTTTTTACAAAATTGAGCGCTACGTTCGTTTTATGTCACCCTTTGCTGCAATTATTCTAACCTTTATTGGGGTGATTATGTCTGCCAGAAAGACACGAGGAGGATCTGGTTTTCAGATTGCGATGGGATTCTTGTTGGCATTTGTGTATATCATTCTTTTCATTCTTTCCAGAACTTTTGCGGAAAATGGCGCTGAGTACCCAATTTTAGCGGTATGGATGCCTAATATCATATTCGCTCTTACTGGATTATTTCTCTATAAAACTGTACCTCGCTAGATGAAGGCTTCGATTAAAGATTACCTGATGCTTCATCTCATTGTATTGATTTGGGGATTTACTGCGATTTTGGGATTGCTGATTTCTTTGCCTTCTATTGAGTTGGTCTTTTACCGTACGCTGATTGCTTCGGTCGGAGTAGCAGGAATTTTCCTGTTTAAAAAGAAAAGTATTCTCCTACCTTTTGATCAGATGATCAAGGTAGTCTTGGTTGGTTTCGTAATCGGATTGCATTGGATTCTTTTCTTTTGGTCGGCAAGAGTTTCAACAGCCTCTGTATGTCTGGCTGGCATGGCGACTACCTCGCTTTGGACTGCATTTGTGGAGCCGATTTTCAATCGCACTAAAATCAAATGGTATGAAGTTGCCTTGGGCTTAATGGTGATTTCTGGACTTCTGGTGATCTTCAGCTTTGAGTCTGGATATTGGCTTGGTTTAAGTCTGGCTTTAGCTGCCGCTTTTTTAGCTGCAGTATTTTCAGTTTTAAACAGTAATCTTGCCCACAAGCATAGTCCCTACCAGATCACCTTTTATGAAATGGCAGGTGCTTGTCTTTTTTCACTTTTATTTATGCCGATCTACACCAATTTTATCAGTTCTGAAGGATTGAAATTGAATTGGGAAGGCTACGATTGGTTTTGGCTATTTATTTTGGGAGGAATCTGTACCGTTTATGCCTTCTCGGTTTCTGTCGAATTGATGAAGCGACTCACCGTCTTTTCTATCAACCTGACGATTAATTTGGAGCCTGTTTATGGGATCATTTTGGCGGTACTGATTTTTGGGGAAAGTGAAAAAATGACTGCGCAGTTTTACCTCGGAACAGCTATTATTCTGGTTTCGGTACTGACTTATCCTGTGCTGAATTTTTGGAATAAAAGACGAAAGCCAGTGAGGTCTTTGGGGTGAATTTTTTAGAGCGTTGTTATATCATTCAAAGTCGCCAAGGCCTGTTTCAGTTCGGCCTCTTTCAATTCTCCTATTTTTTCAATCAAGCGGGTTTTTGAAACAGACCGAATGTGGAAAACCATTAATTCCGAAACAGATTTCAAACCGTTTTTTTGAGACGGTTCCAAAATCGGGTTTCCTTGATAATTTTTGATTTTTGAAGTTAAAGGAGCGATGATGACCACTTTCAAAAACTTATTCATCAGATTTCCACTCAGAATTACTGATGGCCGTCTTCCGGATTGTTCAGATCCTTCAGTTGGGTTAAGGTCGACATACCAAATCTCACCTTGCTTCATTCTCAAGCTGTGTAAGGTAGTCTTCCATTCCTTCTTCCGCGAGCGCAATCATGTCTGAATCGTTATCTGCTTGACGATAAGATTTGACATATTCGGCTCGCTTGAGATGATCAAGATAGAGGGAAAGTGCTGCTTCAATCAGCTTGTTTTTTGGAAGCTTCAGTTTTTTTGCATATTCTGAAAGCTTATCAAGCAGATCATCCGGCAGTGTACTAGTGAATGTTGCCATTATATTTTGTATTTATGAAACATAAATATAAATCACATTTATCAATCTAGCATGCTCTCAAAATAAAAATAATTTCCCCGCAGTTTAATTGAATCAGGCTTTTCCTCAAACAAACCAAATACACTCGAACCCGATCCTGACATCGCAGCATAAAATGCACCAGCATCATAAAGTCTTTTTTTGATCTCCGCTATCTCTGGATGGTTGGGAAATATACTTTCTTCAAAGTCATTGATCAGTTCATCTTTCCAGCGGCTCCGATCTGCAAGCACTTCTTTAAGATTAGTCTTAGCGAGAGCAGGGCTTACGCCGGCATAGGCTTCTTTAGTACCGATATGAATTAGAGGATTGATCAAAACCAAATGAGTTCCTTTCAGGTCTAAGTCGATATGCTCTAAAATCTCTCCTCTTCCGGTAGCGATTTTGGGGGTGTTTTCTACAAAAAAAGCACAATCACTCCCTAGTTCAGCGGCATATTCTTCCAGAAAGAAATCATCCAGCAGCAAGTCAAAAAGATTGTTCATTAGTTTGAGCGCAAAAGCGGCATCTGCGGATCCTCCCCCCAAACCAGCTCCAATGGGGATGTTTTTATGTAAGTGAATATTCAGGTGCGGAAGATTTGGAAAGTCTTTTTTCAAAAGCTGATAAGCTTTCAGAATCAGATTGTCTTTTTCATTTCCCGGAATGGTAATTCCCGTGGATGCGAAACTGGTTTTCTTTGGATCCACGATCATTTCCAGGGCATCCAAGAGCGGAATCGGAAGCATGCAGGTTTCGATCTCGTGGTAGCCATCTTTTCGTTTGGAAGTGATATGGAGGCCAAGATTGATCTTGGCGTTTGGGAAAGAAATCATGGTTTTTTGCTTTGAAACAAAAATAGAAGTTTTATCAACTGAATATTAGAAGTTTTTCATTTTGATAAAATGATAACAAATCTGTTTATTATTGAAGTAAATGTGGGCTATTGAATTTTTTGTTAGAAAAAAGGAAATTTTTTTTCATAAATATTGAAAAACCATAAAATCAATACAATATTTTGAGAAATGAAATATTGAACAAATCATTATCTGAAATACAGGGGTGTTTGCTAGTAAATACAGATGATAATTTTGAAAAAAATAATTATACCTCTATGTTTTAGAGATCAAATATTGAAAATGTAAAATTAAATATTGTAAGTCTGCTCAAACGGTTTTAAGTTTGGGAAGTGATTTACTATCATAATCTATCAAACCTAGACAATCATATGTACCGAGTGGTCTTCTTGCTAAGCTTTATTATTCTCATTGGATCTTAATGTGAGGCACTAGACTATTTATATCAATCGAATAAAAATCTAAAGTGCCTCATTCAACTGAGGCATTTTTTTTTACCCTATCCTATGAATCTGAAAAAATACAGTTGGGAAATCAGTGACAACGACGAGCATCCGGCAGGGAAAGCGATGCTTTATGCCACAGGTTTGAGTGATAAAAAAATGAAGCAGCCCTTTGTAGGGATAGCCAGTTGCGGCTATGAGAGTAATCCCTGTAATATGCACCTCAACGACTTCGCCGGTTTGATCAAGAATTCTTCACAGGATCACGATTTGACCGGTTTAGTTTTTAATACCATAGGGATTTCTGATGGGATTTCTATGGGAACAATGGGCATGAGGTATTCGCTTGTCTCAAGGGATATCATCGCAGACTCAATTGAGTCATTTATTCTAGGTCACTCCTTTGACGCTTGTATTGCACTTGCAGGATGTGATAAGAATATGCCAGGAGCCATCATGGGTATGCTTCGAATTGATCGTCCTTCTATTTTGGTTTATGGGGGTACCATCGCCTCAGGAAATTACAAAGGGGAGAAATTGAATATCGTTTCTGCTTTTGAGGCTTTTGGTAAGCGAATTAATGGGGCTATCTCAGATGAAGATTACGATGGAGTGATCCGAAATGCCTGTCCCGGAGCGGGTGCTTGTGGAGGAATGTACACAGCAAATACCATGTCATCAGCTATTGAAGCAATGGGGATGTCGCTACCGTACTCCGCATCTTATCCTGCCAATTCTCCTGAAAAACTCGAAGAATGTCGTCAGGTAAATAAATACATGCGCATTCTCCTGGAGCGAGACACTAAACCAAGTGATATCATTACTAGGAAAAGTATAGAAAATGCAGTTCGAGTAGTGATCGCTCTTGGCGGAAGTACCAATGCAGTGCTCCATTTACTGGCTATTGCCCAGACGGCAAGAATAGATTTTACTTTGCAGGATTTCAAAGCACTGAATGCGAAAACGCCGATGATTGCAGACTTTAAGCCATCAGGAAAATTTTTGATGGAAGATCTTCATGAGCAAGGTGGATTGCCGGCATTCATGAAGTATTTCTTGGAAAAGGGGTTTTTACATGGCGATTGTTTGACAGTTACTGGAAAAACGCTGGCCGAGAATCTAGAGAATATTGACCCGATTGTAGCATCGATGGTCAACGTGATACATCCAGTGGAAACTCCGATTAAGCCGGAAGGACACCTTTGTATCCTATCGGGAAATCTTGCGCCAGATGGGGCAGTGGCTAAAATCACCGGTAAAGAAGGAAAAGCATTCACTGGGCCGGCTATTGTTTTTGATTCTGAGCAGGAGGCAAACGATGCCATTCGTGATCATCAAGTGAAAGCCGGAGATGTGGTAGTGATCCGAAATGTCGGACCGAAAGGTGGTCCTGGAATGCCTGAAATGCTCAAGCCTACTTCCATGATTATTGGAGCAGGACTGGGTTCTTCTGTTGCATTGATTACTGATGGAAGGTTTTCCGGAGGAACTCACGGATTCGTTGTAGGCCATGTCACTCCCGAAGCTTGGACAGGAGGGCCGATAGGTCTACTCGAAAATGGGGATCAAATCACGATTGATGCAGATTCAATGGAGATTTCTGTTGCTGTTTCTGCAGAGACTTTTGCCGAGCGAAAAAAGACTTGGAAACAAAAGGAGGTTCCTGGACTTCAGGGAACACTCAAAAAATACAATAAACTAGTAGCTACTGCTTCAGAGGGATGCGTGACAGACAAATTCTAACCTTTGAAATCGAGCAGAAAGAAAGACATTATAGTATCGGGATAACCTTTGAAAACCCAATAACAAACAGATGAAAGAATCTAAAATCAGAGGAGCGGACATTGTAGTAAGAGCACTTATAGAAGAGCAGGCAGATGTGATTTTTGGTTATCCCGGAGGAGCGATCATGCCTGTATATGATGCCTTGTATGATTATCATGATCAATTGAGACATGTGCTCACTAGGCATGAGCAGGGTGCGATTCACGCAGCACAGGGATATGCCCGGGTTTCGGGAAAAGTAGGTGTCTGCATAGCTACCTCAGGTCCCGGAGCTACCAATCTAATTACTGGATTAGCCGATGCTCAGATTGACAGTACGCCTTTGGTATGCATTACTGGTCAAGTTGCAGCACATTTATTGGGGACAGATGCATTTCAAGAGACTGATGTGTTAGGGATTTCTATGCCCGCCACCAAATGGAATATACAGGTCAGAAGAGTAGAAGATATTGCCCCTGCAATTGCAAAGGGGTTTTACATCGCAAAATCAGGAAGACCAGGTCCTGTTTTAATTGATATTACAAAAAATGCTCAGGTAGATTTTGGTGAGTTTAATTATGTTAGATGCGAAGGCTTTCGTTCTTATAAAACTCAGATTCCGGTGGAAAAGAGTGCTATCCAAGAGGCCGCATTTTTAATTAACATGGCCAAAAGACCCTATCTTCTTTTTGGACAAGGAGTGATTCTTGGAAAAGCGGAAGATGAGTTGAAATCTTTTTTGGAAAAGAGTGGGATCCCTGCTGCTTCAACCTTGTTGGGTTCAGGGGCATTATCCCAAGATCACCCAAATTATGTAGGCAAATTAGGGATGCATGGCAACTATGCGCCAAATCTACTGACCAACCAATGCGATATATTAATCGCTGTGGGGATGCGTTTTGATGATCGTGTTACAGGCGATTTGAAGCGATATGCAAAGCAAGCAAAAGTTATTCACCTCGAGCTTGATCCTGCAGAAATCAATAAAATCGTAAAATGCGAAGTTGCGGTTGTTGGGGACTCTAAAGAAAGCCTTGCGCTGTTGACAGAGGCCGTCAATCAAAAATCCCATCCGGAATGGATGGCTAAATTCCGCGAATTGGAAGAAGAAGAAAATGCCGCTGTAATCACCAATGACCTGAAGCCTACAAAAGCCGGCTTGACGATGGGAGAGGTGATCCATCAGATTAACCAATATAAAGCGGATGATGCCGTGCTTGTGACAGATGTTGGACAGCATCAGATGATCGCTTGGCGATATTTTAATTATAAGAAAACAAGAACTCAAGTCACTTCAGGAGGATTGGGCACAATGGGCTTTGCGCTCCCTGCGGCACTTGGAGCACAACTTCACGATTATTCCAGACAAGTGATTTGTGTAGTTGGAGATGGGGGTATCCAGATGACCATTCAGGAACTTGGTACAATAATGCAAACTAAAGCCCCTGTAAAAATTGTGCTTTTGAATAATAACTTTCTAGGCATGGTGAGGCAATGGCAGCAGATGTTTTTTGACAAGCGCTATTCTTTCACCGAACTGGATAATCCGGATTTTATCAAAATCGCAGAAGCTTACAGTATCAAAGCCCAAAAGGTCACAGAAAGAGGTGATTTGCAAGAGGCAATTGAGGATATGCTAATC
Source organism: Algoriphagus marinus (assembly GCF_001936475.1). Classification (GTDB taxonomy): domain Bacteria; phylum Bacteroidota; class Bacteroidia; order Cytophagales; family Cyclobacteriaceae; genus Algoriphagus; species Algoriphagus marinus. The sequence continues at coordinate 977,426 of NZ_MSPQ01000001.1, forward strand.
CACGACGGGCCATTCTTCTTAGAGGTAGTGGTGGAGAAAGAAGACAACGTTTTTCCAATGATCGCTACCGGATGTTCGGTAGAAGAAGTCAGACTTAGCTAAAACTACCCTATGAAGCGCTATACTATATTCGTTATCACTGAAAATTTTATCGGAATCCTTAATCGGATCACGATCATTTTTACTCGAAGAGGGATCAATATCGATGCCTTAACTGCATCAGAAAGTAGGGTAGAAGGAATCCATCGGATTACCATCGAGGTCACTGCTACAGAAGAGACAGTGATTCAGCTAGTCAATCAGATTGAGAAAATAATTGATGTCATCAAGGCTTTTCATCATGAGGATGAAAGTGTGGTCTATCAAGAAATTGCTCTATACAAAATCCCGGTTTCCAAGTTAGATGGGGGTTTGGAAAAAATCATCCGACAACACAATGCCAAGATCATAGCGGCAGAACCTGAATTTGTCGTTTTGGAATTGACAGGGCACAAGGAGCAAACACAGGAATTATTGGAAATTCTCAAAGAGTATGGTCTCTTGGAATTTGCCCGGTCTGGAAGAGTGGCGGTGGCTAAGCGTATGCTTACTATTGACAGTTTCGTGAAGTGATTAGCATTAAGAAATAAAAAATAAAATCGAATTATACCAAAAACAGGTACGAAAAGGACCTATTAAATCAATTAACAAATGAAATTAAAATTCGGCTCAGTAGAAGAAAACGTAGTAACCAGAGATGAATTTCCTTTGGAAAAAGCTAGAGAAGTCCTCAAGGATGAAGTAATCGCAGTTTTGGGTTATGGGGTGCAAGGACCTGGTCAGGCTCTTAACCTGAAAGACAATGGATTCAATGTAATCGTTGGTCAGCGTAAAGGCTCGAAGACTTGGGATAAAGCTGTTGCTGATGGCTGGGTTCCTGGCGAAACACTTTTTGAATTGGAAGAGGCTTGCGAGCGAGGTACAATTCTTCAATTCTTACTTTCTGACGCTGGTCAAATAGCAGCTTGGCCAATGGTGAAAAAACATCTGACTCCGGGAAAAGCACTTTATTTTTCTCATGGATTTGGTATTACCTACAAAGAGAAAACAGGAATTATTCCTCCCGCTGATGTGGATGTGATTCTAGTTGCTCCAAAAGGTTCAGGTACTTCACTTCGTAGAATGTTTGTAGAAGGGCGAGGTTTGAATTCATCCTATGCTATTTTCCAGGATGGTACAGGCAGAGCGAAAGATCGAGTGATTGCGTTGGGTATTGGAGTTGGCTCAGGATACTTGTTTGAAACCGATTTTTACCGTGAGGTGACTTCAGATTTGACAGGAGAAAGAGGCACCTTAATGGGAGCCATTCAAGGGATTTTTGCAGCGCAATATGAAGTGCTCCGTGCAAATGGACATACGCCTTCAGAGGCTTTCAACGAAACAGTGGAAGAATTAACCCAGTCATTAATGCCTTTGGTGGCGGAAAACGGAATGGATTGGATGTATGCCAACTGCTCTACTACCGCGCAGCGAGGTGCACTGGATTGGTGGAAGCCTTTCCGTGATGCGTCAAAGCCTGTTTTTGAAGCACTTTATGAATCCGTAAAATCAGGCAAAGAAGCCCAGAAGTCAATCGATTCAAATTCTAAAGCTGATTACAGAGAAAAGTTGGAAGCGGAATTGAAAGAATTGAGAGAATCAGAAATGTGGCAAGCTGGAGCAGTTGTGCGTCAGTTGAGACCAGAGAATAATTAAACCTAAATCCGGAAAAGATGAGTGAGAAGCTTTGGATATTTGATACTACCCTCCGAGATGGGGAGCAAGTGCCTGGATGTCAATTAAACACCCAGGAGAAGATAATTGTGGCGAAAGCCTTGGAAGAATTAGGAGTGGACATTATTGAGGCAGGATTCCCAATTTCCAGCCCGGGAGACTTCAATTCGGTGTTAGAAATTTCAAAGGCTGTTTCAAATCCGATTATCTGTGCCCTATCGAGAGCGGTAGAAAAAGATATTGAAGTAGCGGCTCAATCCTTGAAGTTTGCAAAAAGAGGCCGAATTCATACTGGAATCGGTGTTTCACCTTACCATATTCAGTATAAGCTTCGCTCTACCCCGGAAGATATCATCGCAAGAGGAGTTGCAGCAGTGAAGTTTGCCAGAAGATTTGTGGATGATGTGGAATTCTATGCAGAGGATGCTGGGCGTGCAGAGCATGATTTCCTTGCTAAAATCATCGAGGAAGTGATTAAAGCTGGAGCGACAGTTGTCAACATTCCTGATACTACGGGATATTGCCTACCTGAGCAGTATGGAGCCATCATCGCAAGTTTGAAGAATAACGTTCCAAATATTGACAAAGCTATCATTGCCACCCATTGCCACAATGACTTGGGTATGGCTACTGCTAATACCGTAGCTGGTGTTCAACAGGGCGCTCGCCAAGTGGAGGTAACCATCAACGGGATTGGCGAACGAGCTGGTAATACGTCTATGGAAGAAGTGGTCATGGCAATCAAATGCCATAAATCGATTGACGTCCATACTGATATTGTCACTCCTAGAATTTACAATACCAGCCGTTTGGTGTCTAAGTTGATGAATATGCCTGTGCAGCCTAACAAAGCAATCGTAGGAAGAAATGCTTTTGCACACTCGTCAGGAATCCATCAAGACGGTGTCTTGAAACATCGGGAAAATTATGAAATCATTGACCCGAAAGATGTGGGTGTTGCGGAGTCTACCATCGTATTAACCGCCCGATCTGGTCGCGCTGCTTTGAAGCATCATTTGGATGCTTTGGGGGTAGAATTGGAAGGGGAGGCTTTGCGAGAAGTATATGAAGCCTTCTTGATTTTAGCAGATAGTAAGAGGGATATCGGACGAAAAGACCTGATGGGATTAGTCGGTAAATATGTGACTGATTCTAATTTCATTGAACTCGAAAACGTGTCTTATTCTTCAAATGGTACAATCCAAGCAAAAGTTAAACTGAAAATTGGAGAAGAATCACAAGAGGCTTCGGCTCATGGAAATGGACCTGTTGATGCAGTATTAAAGGCTATCGAAAAATTGGCTAAACCTCACGTCGAAGTAGAAGAATTTTTGATTCAGGCGATTACCCACGGAAGTGATGATGTGGCCAAAGTTCACATGAAATTAATCAAAGGAGAGAAGCCCTATTTTGGCTTTGCCTCTAACTCCGACATTGTCCTGGCTTCCGCTCAGGCATTTGTCGACGCACTAAATAAAATTCCAGTCAAAGAATATGTGACTGCTTAATTATGGAAAAGACAACCTTATTTGATAAAATCTGGGATGCGCACGTAGTCAAATCCGTGCCAGCTGGTCCAGATGTGTTTTTCATTGATAAACATTTTATCCATGAAGTAACATCACCTGTAGCATTTCTAAATCTGGAAATCCGAGGAATTGGTGTGAAATATCCAGAGCGGACTATTGCTACCCCTGATCACAATGTGCCAACCATAAACCAGGAGCAGACAATCAAGGATCAGCTTTCCAGAATGCAGGTACAAAAGCTTCGGGACAATTGCTCCAAATATGGGATCGAACTTCATGATTTGGGTTCTGCTCATCATGGCATTGTCCATGTGATTGGTCCTGAATTGGGGATCACTCAGCCTGGAATGACCATCGTCTGCGGAGATAGTCATACTTCTACACATGGTGCATTTGGTGCGATTGCTTTTGGAATTGGTACTTCAGAGGTAGAAATGGTTTTGGCTACGCAATGCATCATGCAGTCGAAAGCTAAAAAAATGAGAATCACAGTCGACGGTGAACTTGGAAAAGGGGTAACCTCAAAGGATATTATTCTATACATCATTGCAAAAATAACTGCAGCGGGAGCTACAGGCTATTTTGTAGAATACGCGGGATCTGCCATTCATAGTCTTTCTATGGAAGCCAGAATGACTATTTGCAATATGTCAATTGAAATGGGAGCTCGAGGAGGATTAATCGCCCCTGATGAGACAACTTTCAATTACCTGAAAGGCAAAAGATATTCGCCGAAAGGAGAAGATTGGGATAAAGCAGTCGCTCACTGGAAAACCTTGAAAACAGACGAAGGTGCTGTATTTGATAAGGAATACCATTTTGACGCAGCGGACATTGAACCGATGATCACCTATGGTACTAATCCTGGAATGGGCATCAAAGTGAAAGGCACAATCCCTACTACTGAAGGCATGGAGGGAAGTAATAAAACCTCTTACCTGAAGTCATTAGCTTATATGGGGTTTGAGGCCGGTGAACCGGTCAAAGGAAAACTAGTGGATTATGTCTTTGTAGGTTCTTGTACTAACGGACGAATCGAAGACATTCGGTCTGTTGCACAATTTGTCAAGGGTCATAAGAAAGCGGATAATATCACTGCTTGGATTGTTCCAGGATCTCGTGAAGTGGAGAAGATGGCTCATGAAGAAGGCTTGGTGAAAATCTTGGAAGAAGCTGGATTCGAATTGCGACAGCCAGGCTGTTCAGCTTGTCTGGCGATGAATGATGATAAAATTCCTTCAGGGAAATATGCTGTCTCCACTTCCAATCGAAACTTTGAAGGTCGTCAAGGACCGGGAGCTCGTACGATGCTCGCTTCTCCTTTGACCGTAGCGGCAGTAGCTGTGACCGGAAGAATCTGCGATCCAAGAGAAGTATTTCCAAATTAAAATACAAAGTCAGAAATGGGAAGTACGAGTTTGAATTGGTAAGTAAGATTTATGCACCGATCAAATTTTCAAATTTTCAAATTTTCCAATCTTTCAATCAAAAAAAATGGCTTACGATAAATTTACAGTGCTTAAAAGTACTGCAGTTCCTTTGCCCACAGAAAATGTGGATACCGATCAGATTATTCCTGCAAGATTCCTCAAAGCGACCGAACGAGTTGGCTTCGGTGACAATCTCTTTCGAGATTGGCGCTATGATGTGGAGGGCAATCCAAAAAAGGATTTTGTGCTAAATGATCCTACTTACTCTGGAAAAATTCTAGTTGCAGGAAAGAACTTTGGCTCTGGATCCAGCCGTGAGCACGCAGTTTGGGCTTTGTATGACTATGGCTTCAGAGCGGTAGTTTCGAGCTTTTTCGCAGATATTTTCAAAAATAACTGCCTGAATATCGGCGTACTTCCGGTGACTGTATCTGCTGAATTTGCCGATAAATTGCTTTCTGCAATTACTGCTAATCCGGAAACTGAAATCGAAATTGATCTTGCTGCTCAGAAAATCACCTTGAGTTCAACTGGTGATTCTGAATCCTTTGATATCAATGAGTACAAAAAGGATAACATGAAGCATGGATTCGATGACATCGATTACCTGCTGAATATGTCAGCTGAGATCGATGCCTTTGAGGCAAGTAAAAAATAAGTTGCGGTCTGCAACCAAATCAGGAATAAGCTTTACAATGAAGGAAGATCGGAAAATAGAAATAATGGATACCACGTTGAGGGATGGAGAACAGACCTCAGGGGTAGCCTTCCTGCCTTCAGAAAAACTCCAAATCGCCAAACTTTTACTTGAAGAGTTGAAGGTGGATCGGATTGAAGTAGCCTCCGCTCGGGTTTCTGACGGAGAACTTGCCGGTGTACAAAAAATCACTAAATGGGCAGAAGAAAAAGGCTATCTAGATCGAGTGGAGGTGCTGGGTTTTGTGGATACTCCTGCCTCGGTGGATTGGCTGGTTTCAGCCGGTACTAAAGTGATGAATCTTTTGACCAAAGGATCTTTAAATCATCTGACACATCAGCTAAAAAAGACTCAGGAACAACATTTCGAGGAAATTGCTACATGCATTGATTATGCTGAATCTAAGGGTATTCTAGTAAATGTTTACTTAGAAGATTGGTCAAATGGGATGAGGAATTCCCCAAAGTACACCTTGGATCTCATTGATTTCTTGAGCAAGTTATCCGTAAAGCGAATCATGCTTCCTGATACCTTGGGCTTGCTTTCTCCGGAGGAGACCAAAAGTTATTTTATTGAGATCACCACAAAGTATCCAAACGTTCATTTCGATTTTCACGCGCACAATGATTATGATCTAGCTGTTGCGAATGTCATGGAAGCGATTTTGCATGGAGCAGCTGGAATTCACACCACAATCAATGGACTTGGTGAGCGAGCGGGAAATGCGCCTTTGGAATCTGTCATCGCAGTAATTAAAGACTTTACCGATTTCAAGATTAATGCGCAGGAGCAGAAAGTATATCGGGTTTCCAAACTTGTGGAGCAATTTTCAGGACAACATATTCCTGCAAATAAGCCTGTAGTCGGAGAAAATGTCTTTACCCAGACTGCTGGAATTCATGCTGATGGTGACAATAAAAAGAATCTTTATTTCAATGACCTGATGCCGGAGCGATTTGGTAGACAGCGAAAATACGCCTTGGGGAAGACTTCTGGAAAAGCCAATATTCTTAAGAATTTGGAGGAACTGGGAATCTCTTTGGAAAAAGAGGAACTTGCTAAAGTCACCCAGCGGATCATCGAACTCGGGGATAAGAAAGAGCGAGTGACTACTGAGGATTTGCCTTACATCATTTCGGATGTCTTACAAAATAATTCGATTGTGAAGGACATCAGTATCGAGGGCTATCACATGACCCATTCGAAAGGCTTGAAACCATCGATCCAACTTCGTCTGAATATTCACGGGGAATCTTATGACGCCTCTGCGACAGGTGATGGACAGTATGATTCCTTTATGAAAGCAGTGAAAAAAATCTATAAATCCAGAAAGAAGCAACTTCCAAAGTTGATCGACTACCACGTATCCATTCCTCCAGGAGGGAAGACTGATGCTTTTGTAGAAACAGTCATCACTTGGGATTTTGGAAAAATATTTAAAACGAAAGGGCTCGATCCCGATCAAACCGTGGCAGCGATGATGGCCACAGAAAAAATGCTCAATATCCTCGAAAATTTTAATCAACCTTCCAACTCAGAAGAATCCAAAATTTATGGAAATGAATATCGCGCTATTGCCAGGTGATGGCATCGGCCCAGAAGTTATAGCTCAAGCAGTAAAAGTAGTGAATGCGATTGGTCAAAAGTTTGGCCATAAAATCACGTTTCGGGAAGCAGTCGTAGGTGCAGCAGCAATTGATGCAACAGGAGATCCTTACCCAGATAGCACGCATGAAATCGCGGCATCTTCCGATGCCATTCTTTTTGGTGCGATCGGCGACCCGAAATATGATAATGATCCGAAAGCAAAAGTCCGTCCAGAGCAAGGACTACTTCGCATGCGTCAGAAGTTGGGCCTATTTGCTAATGTTCGTCCTACATTCACCTTTCCTTCATTGATTCATAAATCCCCTTTGAAATTGGATCGCGTCGAGGGAGTGGATTTCGTATTCTTCAGAGAGCTTACCGGAGGGATTTATTTCGGTGAGCCAAGAGGTAGAAATGAGCAAGGAACTAAAGCTTTTGATACCAATGTGTACACCAAAGAAGAGATTACCCGATTGGCGCGAATGGGTTTTGAAGCTGCGCAAAAGCGAAGAAAATTATTGACCTGTGTGGATAAAGCAAATGTGCTTGCTACATCCAGACTTTGGAGAGAGACCGTGCAAGAATTGGCTCCTGAATATCCGGATGTCATAGTGGAATACGAATTCGTCGACGCTGTAGCGATGCGATTGATTCAGTGGCCTAAGGCATACGATGTCTTGATCACAGAAAACCTTTTTGGAGATATTTTGACGGATGAGGCTTCTGTGATTTCGGGTTCTATGGGCTTGATGCCTTCTGCGTCGCTCGGATCTGCTGTCAAATTATTTGAGCCTATTCACGGTTCTTATCCACAAGCTGCCGGAAAAGATATTGCCAATCCATTGGCGACAATCCTTTCAGCTGCAATGATGTTTGATTATGCATTTGATCTAAAAGCTGAAGCCCAATTGATTTCTGATGTAGTAAATCTGTCTTTGGATGAAGGAATTGTCACCGAAGATATTGCAGATGGAGGCAAAGCGTATAAGACCTCGGAAGTGGGAGATTGGCTGGCAAAGAAGATTCTGGAGTAAATTCTCCATTAATGAGACTCAGTAAACCACTTTAGAAATAGAGTGGTATTTTTTTTTAGAAAATTTGAAATGAAAATTTGCTTTTTAATTCTGGGGGGGGGTATTTTTAGTCGTGATCACTTAAAGGCCAGTTTTAAATAAATTAAAACCTTAAATTCTAAAAAAAATGAAAAAGAAAGTCTATTTAATTATGACAATCGCGATGGTTGGAATCGCGTCATTTTCAGTGATACCAACAATGGCACAAACTGATGGGAATTGTGATGAGACCTACTATAATGAAAAGAAGCAGTTTTTAGTTTCAGGTTGCAAACCCAAGGAAGGATACAGATGCCTTTTGCGTTGTGATCAGCCGAATGTCCCAGATATTAGTATATAATAGATGTTGAATATTTCGCCCCAAATGCATTCTATTTGGGGTGATTTTTCTTTTAATATGAAAATAAATTTCTTTTTATTCGTAACGCTTTTCTTTTTTTCCTGTTCGTCACAAAAAGATGCTGATAACATAGACCTCTTAGATTTCTCTAATTCCAAAATAATGGAAGTTGAAATTAAAGATTGGATAAAAGTTGAAGCAACTGCCCAATTGGACGTTCAAGATTCTATTCCATTTGGTAAGATAATACAAGTTGAGTTTTCTGATTCTGAGATATTTGTACTCGAAAATGGAATAAATTCTTCCATACTTGTTTTTGACCGGGAGGGTAAGTATAAGAAGCAACTTTTGAAATTAGGGACAGGCCCAGGCGAGTATTCTCAAATTGAGTTTTTTGTTAAAAGAGAAAACTCGATCTTAGTTTATGATCGATCTTACCAAAAACTAATTAACTATTCAACAACTGACTTTTCTGTCCTTCAGGAATACAAGTCCCAAGATTATTTCTTGGGAGGTTTGGGCGGGCTTGCTAATGATCGTGTTTTTTTGGTTTCAGATTCTGAATTGGAAGCTGAAATTTATAAAGGATATGGATTTTTTAATGCTGATTTTTCTAGTCCCCAGTATCAACCACAGTTTTCAGGAAATATTGAGGCTTTTTTACCTCAGAGCATTTCAAGTTTTTCAGAGAAAAACTATTTGGTGCAGCCTTTTAGTGACAAGGTATTTGAGATAGAAAAGGACTCATTGAAACTTTCCTTTATAATTGACTTTGGGTCTAAAAAGGTGCCTTTGGAGACCTCGGAGGTCATTGATGCTGAAGAGTTTTACCGAATTTTAGAAAATGGCTCTTATTATTTTGCTCCTCATAATTTATTAATTGCTGAAAAATCTGTTGGGTTTAATTTTTTCAAGGAGTCTATTGATAATCTTAATTTTGGATTGATCCAAAATGGGCAAGCTTACCGTTTTTCGATTGATTCCGATCTGAAGGAGCTTTTCTTAAAGCCGATAGCCGTTCGTGAGGATTTATTCCATACCATATTGTTACCCGGAGAATATAATGAAGAAGTAATTGAGCTGTTAAATCTTACTGAAGTTGACTATGAAAAACCCATTTTGGTGTCTTATACGATCGGTCAATAAATGGCTGATTATTCCTCTTTTGTTGATAAGTGTTCAATCATTTGGCCAAGAAAGAAGTGCTACTTATTTCTATTCCTCCAATGAGCAGATGCCCCTTGCGTATCTCAGAGTGCAGGTAAAAGATGGAAGCTTTATGGACTTCACCGATCTCGCTGGGAAACTGGAATACCTAAAGCAAGAGATCCCCGAGAACTCCTCGATCAATATATCCGGCTATGGGATCAATGACACCTTGCTTTCTATAAAGCAGATATGGGAGCTAGATACGATTTTTTTAAAAACAAAAGAGTTTGAGCTTCCTGAGGTTGCTATTAATTCTACTGCGCTTAGCGAGCTAAAAATTGGAGATGCCTTAGCTGATGGTTGGGAGGTTACTAAACCGATAGACTTGAATAATAGATCTGACGGCGAATTTTACCGCTATACTATTCGAGTCAAGATTCCAAAAAAGAATCAGCTTATATTGGATGAGATAAAGTTTTACGTGTCTCAAATACTGGAAGAAAAAGTGGATGTATCCATTCGGATACTATTTCCAAATAGTGGATTGCAAATTAAATCTGGTAGGATAAATTCAATTCAAGATTTTACGGAATTATTGCAAGGAAATAAAGTGGTAGAAGTATCTAAATCAGGATGGACGCAAGTGAATTTTGATGAATCTGTTGGTATTCCGGAGGGAGTGAAAGACTTATTTATTGTTTTTGATCTATTGGAAAAAGAGCCCAAGTCGAAATTTGCTTTAGCAGATCAGCGGGTAAGTAAGGCTATTGATTTGGGTTTTTATATTACTGGAGGGGAAATTGGTGTTTTTGAAGGTGACCCTTTTCATCCTGCGGTTGAACTTACTTTTTTGAAGGAGTAAGGCTTTTTTTCAACCCAATAAGGTGATTCAGGAGCTTTTTTGATTTTTCCTTCGGATCGCTTTTATACAAGAGTCGGTAGGCTATGGTATATTGTAGAGATAATTTTCCACGTATACCCAATGAAAAGCTCTCAAGTAATTTTTCTCTTTCTCTTAGTCTTAACTTTCGCATGCTCGACCAAAGAAGAACCCACCAAGCAATGGTACAAAGGAAATCTCCACACCCATTCTTATTGGTCTGATGGGGATGATTATCCTGAGATGATTATGGGTTGGTATAAATCCCATGACTATGATTTTGTGGTTTTATCGGATCACAATACGCTTGCTGAGGGTGAAAAATGGAAATTGATCCCAAAATCACCTTCCCACGAAATGGGCTTTCAAAAGTATTTTGAGAAGTATGGGGATCAGGTGACGTATCGAGAAGACTCTGCAGGTAGGATAGAAGTAAAGCTGAAAACTTTAGCGGAGTATGCTCCCATGTTTGAAAAGGAGGGGGAGTTCCTAATAATTCAATCACAGGAATTGACAGAGAATTTTGAAAAGAAACCACTTCACATGAATGTGACGAACATCCAGAAATTAATACCTGCAGAGGGAGGAAACTCTGTTCCGGAAATATTGCAAAATGGTTTAGATCGGGTCAAAGCTCAGCGAGATTCGACCGGCGTGCCCATGTTTTTGCATATCAATCATCCAAATTTTATCTGGGCGATCACTCCTGAAGATATCATGGCCTTGGATGGAGAGCGATTTTTCGAAGTGTACAATGGGCATCCTATGGTAAATAATTACGGAGATTCGCTGCGGCCAAGCATGGAAGTGCTTTGGGATAAAGTTCAGGTGTCTTATTTGACTGATGGCAAGCCGCTACTCTATGGATTAGCAGTTGATGATGCCCACAATTATCATGTATTCGATCAAGTAAGCAGTAATCCTGGACGTGGTTGGGTCATGGTTTTGGCTGAAGATTTAAGTCCAAGTTCTTTAATTGAAGCTATGGAAAAAGGTGATTTTTATTCAAGCACAGGGGTCACTTTAAGTGCTATTGATTTTGATGGTGAAACATTGTCCGTGAATGTTGAAACTGAAGAAGATGTTACTTATACCATCCAGTTTTTTGGGACAAAAAAGTCAAACCCAACGAAAAGTGGTGTTTTATTGAAAGAAGAGCAGGGGCAAATTTCAACCTATGCGTTGAAGGAGGATGATATGTATGTTCGCGCTAAAATCATCTCTTCCAAACTAAAAGAAAATCCTTATCAAATAGGGGACATGGAAGTGGCTTGGACCCAGCCCGTCTTGAAAAAATAGAGCAGACTTCTTGTCTCCCTGACTTTCCTTTTGTAAATGCTAGTTTATATTTGAACATGCAATCCCGCCCTTTCTCTTACCTTTTTTCAATAAGTTATTTTGGAGCTCGCTACAAAGGATGGGCTCCACAGCCCAATCAACCTACAGTGCAAAAGAGACTGGAGCGGGTGTTTCGACATGTCTTCGGACATGAAGATTTTTCCTTAATTGGAGCAAGTCGGACCGATTCTGGGGTTTCTTGCCTGGGAGGATTTGTGCAGCTTTTCTTACGAGAAAAGGTAGAAATGGAGGGGCTACTTCCTGAATTGAAAACTCACTTGCCGGATGACATTCGTCTGAATAGAGTGGAGGAAGTACCCCTGACTTTTAATTTGATTCAGGCAGTTAGGCAAAAAACCTATCGCTATTATTTTTCCAGTGAAGCGAATCTTCACCCTTTCGCCTCTGCGTTCCTAGTGAATGTTTCTGGTCTTTTAGACTTGGAGTTGATGCGAGAAGCTACCCAGCTTTTTGTGGGGAGTCATGATTTTAAAGCTTTTTGCAAAGCCTCCGAAAATAAAACCGATTACAACAGAGCAGTGCTTTCTGCGGGGATTTATGCTTCGAATGAATTTCTAGGAACTTTCTTCCCAAAGGAAATAAATTACTTCGAAGTGACCGGTACGGGTTTTCTCCATCACCAAGTTCGAAAGATGATGACTGCACTTTGGGAAGTTTCAAATGGAAATTGGAAGCTAGCCGATATTTCTAATCGACTGGCAAATCCTAATTCAGATTGGAATCAAATCCCTCCTGCACCGGCAAATGGACTGATTCTTTGGAAAACAATTTTGAAATCAGAAAGCTAAAGTGAGAAGTCTGAAACTTGAATTTTTTCAGATTTCTCACTTATGAATTCAAAATTTCGATCATACCTTATTAGGTTCTGGATGCACGTAGGGAGCACGATAAGGTCGTCTAAGTTTTGAAGTAGCTTCCTGATCTCCGATTACGGTCATGGTTTTTGGATCATACTTCAATGCTCGACCGCCCAAATCCATGGAGATATTTGCCAAAATACAGGAAGCGGTCGAAATATGACCTTCCTGAATATCTGCTATCGGAAGCGTATCCTTTTCGATGGAATTCAGCCAATCTTTCATATGAAGGCGAGTTGCTGGAGCAGCATTGAGCTCGATTCGCTCTTCAGTGACATCTTCAGGGAATTGCTCTTCTTCTAATACAAGGTCAAAATGAATAGGCTTTTTGTCATCACCGTAAGGAATAAAATCCGCTTGCATTGTACTTCCTACCAAGTAGCCATGTTCGCCAAAAATCTTAAAAGCCCAAGGATAATCCTTATCTACTGGATTTCCCCAAGTCCGATGCTGCCATACTACATTTAACTCAGGGTATTCAAAGATTGCAGTCTGTGTATCAGAAATGTTGGATTTCCCTTCTTTCTGAACATAGATTCCTCCGGAGGAGGTAATCTGTGTTGGCCAGCCAAGTGCCAGCATCCAACGGACTGTATCCAGCATGTGCACGCACATATCTCCTGTGATTCCATTTCCATATTCGATGAAAGTTCTCCACCATCTGATATGTGGAAGTCCATCATAAGGCCTCAAAGGCGCGGGGCCAGTCCAAAGATCATAATTAAAAAATGAAGGAACAGGCTCCACTGGTGGATTTCCGTTGGCTCGCATGTGGAAATAACAACAGATTTCAGCATGTGAGATTTTGCCTAAAAGCCCTTTGTCAATGACTTCTTTTTTTGCGGTGATCAAGTGCGGGGTGCTCTTTCGTTGCGTACCTACCTGCACCTTTTTATTGTATTTCCGAGCAGCTGCCAAGATTGCCTCACCCTCGATCACATCGACTGAAATTGGCTTTTGCAAGTAAACATGCGCACCTGATTTAAGCGCATCAATTGCCATTAAAGCATGCCAATGATCCGGAGATCCAATTAAGACATACTCGGGCTTCGTTTCCGCGAGGAGTTTTTTATAATCCTCAAAAAGTGGAGGAACGTTACCCGATTTCTGGCGCTCTGAGACCAGCTTTCCTGCTGCTTCTAGAATAGTTCGATCGGGATCGCACAAACCTACTACTTCTACATCTGCGACTTGGATTAGGCGAAAAAGGTCTGATTTCCCGTACCAGCCTGTGCCGATTAAAGCTACTTGGATTGGTCCTTCGCGGTCTTTGAAATCCATACCAAGTAAGCCAAAGCTTGCCAAAGCAGCCAAAGCTGAAGATCCTTTGAGGAAATCGCGTCTATTTAAGTGATTCATAGGTTTTTGGGTTGAGTTGTTTTGTGAACTTAATTTACAAAAATGAGTGGATTGGGCAACTTTGAAAGGATAAACGGTATTTATGAACTTATGGAATTCAAATTGCCTTCCATTCCAGTTGCCTTCCTTCGTTTTTGGCTTTGACATCCATCCCATTCCCTAAGGCAATTCCAATTGACATCCCGATAGGTATTCCAATCGCCAAAAAGGCCATATTGCCTATTGCTGCTCCAAAAGCAACTCCTAGTGGAAGCCCAATTGCTGACATTCCTAATGCCATCCAAAGTGTTTGATAATGATTTTGAGGAACGATTTTCAGCTCTTTTTCAAGAAGTTTGAGGATTGCGGCCTGCCCAGCTTTCATCGCTTTGAGCAATTCTGGATCTGGTCCGGAGAAATTATTTATGCCGGCGATGATTTCGTTGATTTTTGAAGCTTGGGCTTCAGGGATATCTTTTCTCGAGATGGCTGTTAAAAGATTTTCAAGCGAAAGGGATTGCTTGGCGAGCTTGGGATGGGTTTCAAAGGAAGGGCGGGGAGAAAGGGAAATGATTGACATCTAACATTGGTTTGCCTCCAATTTAATAGAAATCAAGAATAATCTATTTATACTCCCAGTCTAAATTACTTATAATCCCACCCCAAACTTTTCTCCCAACTCAGTCAAATCTTTTACTACAGGATCTAATAAAGGAATGCCTTCCTTCATTCGAATTGCCTCCAATTCTCGCTCAGGATCACCAGGGATTAATACTTTTTCATTACCAGGAGTTGGTTTAGCAGCTCGGAATCGCCCGATCCAATTATCCATGTGTGACTTAAATTCATCTGCCGGTCGAAACGCATCTACTCGCATCGCCCCAAAAAAGTGACCAATTCCCTCACCCACTGGATTGGGGTCTGGTTCTAGGAAAGCCACAAATGGAGGAACCCAAGGCCCATAATTAGCACCGGAAAGAACTGCTGAAAAAATATCCACGATCGAACCTAGCGCATATCCTTTATGCGATCCATGCTCCCGATCCCCACCAAGGGGAAGTAAGGCACCACCATCTTTAACACCATTTGCGGAGGTTGTTGGGTTTCCGATTTTATCCTGAACCCAACCAGTAGGGGTATCCATTCCTTTTCGTTGTAAGATTTCCAATTTCCCGTTAGCTGCGGTTGTAGTTGCCATATCGGCCACAAAAGGAGGTTGATCCTTAGCTGGAATTGCGACGGCAATTGGGTTGGTTCCGAGCAATCTTTCTTGAGAAAATGTGGGGGCTACCAAAGGGCTTGCATTCGTCAAAGAGATTCCAATCATGTCATGCTCCAAAGCCATCATTGCATGATAACCTGCAATTCCATAGTGATTGGAATGTTTTACAGAAACCCATCCAGTTCCAGCGATCTTTGCTTTTTCTATGGCCACTTGCATCGCAAATGGAGCTACCACTAATCCCAATCCACCATCACCATCTACTACAGCAGTAGAAGGTGTTTCGTGAACTACCCGAATATTTGGAGTGGCATTAATTCTGCCTTTTTCCCAAAGGCGAACATAGCCGGATAATCTTGCCACTCCATGCGAATCTACTCCTCTCAGATCCGCTGAAAGCAAAACTTCAGTTGCGGTCTTTGCTTGATCTTCCGGGCAACCGATTTTGCAAAGCATCTGAAAAGTGAATTCGTATAGTTGTTCGTAGGAATAATTCATGGTTCAAAAGAAAAGGCCAAAATGATTAGATTTTGGCCAAAGATAAGGAAATGAATTTTTTGAAAGAGCCGAATTCCGAGGCTTTATTCTTAGATCAATAGCCTGGAAATAGCCCCTTCCTTCAGTGCATAATGAGAGCAGGTAATGGAGCGAATGGGAATAAAATCCAAAATAAAGTCAATCAGGCTGGATGCTACTACGATCATATCCGCTCGCATTGGAATCATGCCGGGAATCGCTAGTCGTTCTTCCCTGGTCTTCACGGTAAGATCATGATAGATTTTTTTGAACTCTTCAATGGGTAATTCAAATACATGCTGTCCAGTCAATTTACATTGAAGCATCGATTCAAAATACATGTCAGTCAATGTATCAAAGGTTCCCGATGCTCCGACCAATCCCGTGGGATGATAGGTTTTTATCGCATTGATCAGCGGTTGAAGTTTGCTCCTTAAATAAGATTTTAATTTTTCTATTTCTTCTGGAAGAATTGGGTCATGATGATGAAATAAATCCATCAATCGTTGGCCACCAATTTCAAAGCTTTCTTTATAAAACACCTCTTGAGAAGTTCCGATAATGAACTCTACTGAGCCTCCCCCAATATCCATCATCAATTCGATTTGGCCATTCAGAGATCCGGAAAGCTTGATCCCTTCATAGATCAATTGAGCTTCTTGCTCCCCAGAAATGACATTAATCTCAATACCGATTTCTGATTTTACTGTTTCTACGAATTCAGGACCATTTTTAGCATTTCTGACCGCACTGGTGGCAAAAGCAAAAATGTGTGAAATGCCTTCTCCATCAATAAGATTTTTGAAATGTCGGAGTGTATGCATCGCTCTTTTGAGCGCCTCGGGTGCCAGGAAATCCTGATTAATCCCTCCTTGTCCTATTTTTACCGGGATTTTTTCCTTGTAAATCGTCTTAAAATTCACTCCGTTGATCTCCACCAATAACAAATGAAATGTATTGGTTCCCATGTCAATCACCGCTGCCTTTCGCGTACTCATAATTATTGCCCAAATTTTGGATGGGCGAATATAGAAAGTTTATTGAATTTCAATGGATTAATAAAATGTGAAAAAATAGCAAAACCTGATTTCTATCGAATTCTTACCCGAGCTTCAAGTAAATAGCCAAACCACTTGTACGGATTTGTTTTCTCCCTGTCCAAAGGCTGTTATATTTGAACCTGACAAAAAACTTTTCCATGACAGAACAGCATAAACCCAATTCGACTTTGACTCCCAATCAGGAGAAATTAGAGATTTTAAAAAAGAAAAATAAAGAAGCGCTTCTTGGTGGCGGGCAATCACGGATCGACTCTCAACATAAAAAAGGAAAACTTACCGCCCGTGAGCGAGTGGATTTATTACTTGATGAGGGGACTTTTCAGGAGATTGATAAGTTTGTGATGCATCGAACCAAAGATTTTGGTTTGGATAAGGAGCACTACCTTGGAGATGGAGTGGTGACTGGTTATGGCGAGGTTAACGGCCGTTTAGTTTATGTCTTTTCACAGGACTTTACCGTTTTTGGAGGTTCGCTTTCAGAGACACATGCAGAGAAAATCTGCAAAATCATGGATATGGCCATGAAAAATGGTGCTCCAGTGATTGGATTAAATGATTCAGGTGGGGCAAGAATCCAAGAAGGAGTCAATTCCTTGGGTGGCTATGCGGATATCTTTTATCGAAATACCAGAGCCTCCGGAGTCATTCCTCAGATTTCGGGAATAATGGGTCCTTGTGCCGGTGGCGCGGTTTATTCACCAGCGATTACGGATTTTATTTTCATGGTGGAGAATACATCTTACATGTTTGTGACTGGACCAAATGTGGTGAAGACCGTCACACAAGAAAATGTCACAGCTGAAGAATTAGGAGGGGCTTCTGCCCATAGTACTAAAAGCGGTGTTACTCATTTTGCTTGCGCAAATGAATTGGCATGTATCCAGCACATCAAACAAACACTGGGCTACCTCCCTCAAAATTGCGAAGAAATCGCTCCTAAATATTCCTATGAAATTCAAGGAGATGAGCATAGAAAGGAATTAGACACATTAATTCCCGAAAACCCTAATCATCCTTATGATATCAGAGACGCTATCAAAGGGATCGTGGACGAAGATTCATTTTTGGAAGTTCACGAAAACTATGCCGACAATATCGTAGTTGGATTTGCCAGAATTGCTGGACGAAGTATTGGAGTAGTTGGGAATCAGCCTCAGTCAATGGCTGGAGTTTTGGATAATCACGCCTCGACTAAAGCCGCTCGATTTGTAAGAACTTGTGATAGTTTTAATGTGCCACTACTTGTATTAGTAGACGTCCCAGGATTTCTACCGGGAACGGATCAGGAATGGAATGGGATTATTACGAATGGAGCAAAGTTACTTTATGCCTTTTCAGAGGCCACGGTTCCAAGAATCACGGTGATTACCCGAAAAGCCTACGGTGGGGCTTATGATGTTATGAACTCCAAGCATATTGGCGCAGATTTGAATTTTGCCTGGCCAACAGCAGAAATCGCGGTGATGGGAGCAAAAGGAGCTGCGGAGATTATTTTCAAAAAGGAAATCGCTGAGGCAGCAGATCCAGAAGCAAAGCTTCAGGAAAAAGTGGATGAGTACACTGAGAAGTTTGCAAATCCATATCGAGCAGCTCATCGCGGATTTATCGATGAGGTAATCTTGCCTTCTGAAACTAGAATGAAGCTGATCAAAGCTTTCAAAATGCTCGAGAATAAAGTGGACAAAATTCCACGAAAAAAGCATGGGAATATCCCACTTTAATAAATTCAATAATCAATTTTAAATTTTCAAATTCAAAAATGGAATCGAATACCTTCCTATATAAATATCTAAATAATGCCTCCCCAACCGGTTTTGAAGCATCAGGCCAACAGATTTGGTTGGATTATGTCAAGCCATTTGTAGACAGTTATTTCACTGATAATTATGGAACAGCTGTCGGAGTTATCAATCCCGAGGCAAAGTTCAAGTTCGTCATTGAAGCCCATGCAGATGAAATCAGCTGGTTTGTAAACTACATCAAAGACGATGGGTATATCTACGTCCGCCGAAATGGAGGTTCAGATCATATGATCGCTCCATCCATGCGGGTGAATATCCACACCGATAAAGGAATACTTCCGGGAGTATTTGGCTGGCCGGCTATTCACGTCAGAAAGGACGGAAAAGAAGATGCCCCAACTTTGGATAATATCTTTCTAGACGTCGGAGCCCGAAGTAAAGCTGAGGTAGAGGAAATGGGAATCCACGTAGGCTGTGTAATTACTTTTCAAGATGAGTTAACGGAATTGAATGGGAAATTCTATTCAGGCCGAGCGCTCGATAATAGAATAGGTGGCTATATGATTGCAGAAGTAGCTCGAAAAATAAAAGAATCAGGAAAAAAATTACCTTTTGGACTTTATGTAGTGAATGCAGTTCAGGAGGAAATTGGTCTTCGGGGTGCAGAGATGATTGCTGCTAACATCAAACCTAACGTAGCGATCATCACAGATGTATGTCATGATACCACCGCTCCCATGTATAGCAAAATTGCAAGCGGAGACCAGACGGCTGGCAATGGACCAGTTTTAACTTATGGAGCATCAGTTCACAAAAAGTTGCTGGATATGATCATTGCCACGGCTAAGAAAAATAGTATTCCTTTTCAGCGGTCTGCAGCATCCAGAAGCACAGGTACAGATACAGATGCTTTTGCCTATTCTAATGGAGGAGTACCTTCTGCCTTGATTTCTTTGCCTTTGAAATATATGCATACTACTGTAGAAACAGCAAGTAAATCGGATATCGAACAAGTAATCAATTTAATGGTCGAATTCATTTTGGAATTTGATCCAAGCTTTGATTTCAGATATATAAAATAAGTCAACAAGCTTTAGACCATAGCTAAAGATGGATTTAGCTGTGGTCTAAGCAAAGTTGAATTTGGATATGATTTTTCTTGATCAGCTCAACCGCTCCATTTTTATTCCTTCGATTCCAAAACGAATTGTTTCATTGGTTCCATCCCAAACAGAATTATTGGTTGATTTGGGTTTGGAAGATCGGATAGTTGGAGTCACTAAGTTCTGTGTTCACCCTAAAGACCTGCGGAAAAGTAAAACGATTATTGGTGGTACAAAAATTTATCGTTTTGATTTGATTGACCAATTAAATCCCGATCTGATAATTGGTAATAAGGAAGAGAATGATCAGGAGGGGGTTGAGACTCTCATGAAAAAGTATCCCGTATGGATGAGTGATATCTATACATTGGAGGATAGTTTGGATATGATGCTTCGGTTGGCAGAGATATTCAAAGTTGAAGAGGAGGCGAAATTAATTTCAGATCGAATTCAATCAGATTTTTTAGAAAAGCCAATAAGGAAGGGAAGTGTAGTCTACTTGATTTGGAATAATCCTATGATGGTGGCTGGATCAAAGACTTTTATTAATGAAATGTTGACTAGGGCGGGCTTTGAAAATCTGATTCAAAGCAACCGTTACCCCGAGATTTCAAAAGAAGAGCTTATACGACTTAATCCGGATTATTTGCTCTTGAGTTCAGAGCCATTTCCATTTAAAGAAGGTCATTTGAAAGAGTTTGGAGATCTTTTACCAAATACTAAAATCAAGCTAGTTGACGGAGAGTTGTTTTCTTGGTATGGATCAAGGTTGCTCCGCTCTAAGCAATATTTTGAATCACTTTAAAGATTTACCTTATATATACGTCATTTCGCCACTGATGAAAAATTCTAATTTCATCAAATACTTTTTTAAAAATTTCAATTAACTTTTGACTTTGATCTACAGCATTTCTTTAGAAAGAGGAAATAAGATCTATTTGCCAATTACCTGGCTTACTTTAGAAACTCGAACGAAGTATAATCAAATCAATAAAAATGAAAAATTCTAAGATTGCCTTATTAGCATTGCTCGTCATTGCTTGGTCATGTGGACCCAAGCCAGCAGAAGATTCTGCTGAAGAATTAGTGGCGGAAGAAATTATTGTCCCTGATAATTCTCTGACTGATGAAGAAAAAGCAGACGGTTGGATGCTTTTATTTGATGGCCAAAGCGCTGATGGGTGGAGGGCTTTTAATGGAGATACCCTTCCTCCTAATTGGATTATTGAGGATGGGGCGTTGAAAGGTCTTGGGGCCACAGGAGGCGAAGATTTCGGGGGAGATATTGTTTTTGGACCAATGGAGTTTGAAGAATTTGAAATGGAGTTCACCTGGAAGATATCTCCAGGGGGCAATAGTGGTGTATTCTATCATGTGGTAGAAGGTCCGAATTACAAAGCTCCTTATTACACTGGGCCGGAATATCAGGTTATTGATCAAATAGGTTTTCCAGAAAAACTGGAAGCTTGGCAATCAATTGGAGGTGATTATGCTATGACTGAGCCAGATTATGAAGGTGTTGTAAAGCCAGCTGGTGAATGGAATACTTCTAAAATCATATTTTCTGAAGCCGGTGCAAGCTATTGGTTGAATGGGAAGCAGACTGTTTCATTTGTTCCATATTCAGAGGATTGGATGGCGAAACGTAATTCTGGTAAATGGAATGATTTTCCTGACTATAAAATTGCAAGAAAAGGTTTGATTGCGCTCCAAGATCATGGAGATCCTGTTTGGTTTAAAAATATTAAAATAAAGAAATTATGAAAAAAGTAGTTTTACTAGGAGTCTTACTTGTTTTGACTCAAATCACTTTTGCCCAGAAGAAAGAAAAGTTGTTCAATGGCAAAAATCTTGACGGTTGGATAATATATGGTACTGAAAAATGGTATGTTGAAGATGGATTGTTGATTTCTGAAAGTGGGCCTGATAAAGGTTATGGCTACTTAGGTACAGAAGGCGATTATGATGACTTTGAGATTACGCTAGAATTCAAGCAAGAAGCAAACGGGAATTCGGGAGTATTTATCAGATCGACTGTTGATGGAACAAAGGTTTCAGGTTGGCAGGTTGAGGTAGCTCCTCCAGGTTCTGATACTGGAGGGATTTATGAGTCTTACGGTAGAGGCTGGTTGATTAAGCCAGATCCTGAAAAGGATAAAGCTTTAAAGTTTGGAGATTGGAATAAAATGAGAATCGTTGTAAAAGGGGATAATGTTACGTCCTATTTGAATGGAACTGAAATGGTAAACTTCACAGATTCTAAGATTGGAGAAGGAAAAGGAGGGGTTTTACTTCAAATTCATGATGGTGGAGGAATTAAAGTCTATTGGAGAAACATTGTTTTGAAAAAGCTTTAAGAGGTAAATTTTAGCCTTTCGATGCCTTTGAGGATTTATCATCTTCAAAGGCATTTTTGTTTTGAAAATTTTAAGGTTCTAAATCAGCGTTTTAGAAGAAATATTAAGATTTTTCTAAACTTCCTCTTGTCAGAAGAAATAAAAGGGAGATATTTGCACTCCCAAACGACGCGAACGGCGGTTTGGAAAAGGTTGAAAGAGGAGTTTTGGTGACGGAATA
>NZ_MSPQ01000010.1 GCF_001936475.1 Algoriphagus marinus
TCAGAACCCCTACTGATCGTCGCCTTGGTGGTCCGTTACACCTCCAACTAGCTAATCAGACGCATGCCCATCCTATACCGATGAATCTTTAACTAAATCAAAATGCCTCAACTTAGTACCATGGGGTATTAATCCAGATTTCTCCGGGCTATCCCCCTGTATAGGGTAGGTTGCATACGCGTTACGCACCCGTTCGCCACTCTAGGAGTTCTATTGCTAAAACTCTTGCCGTTCGACTTGCATGTATTAGGCCTGCCGCTAGCGTTCATCCTGAGCCAGGATCAAACTCTCCATTGTAAGTTACTATATACACTATTTTGACTTGGCACACCGAAGTGCCCAAATCTTCTCTTTCTTTACTCAGGTTACTATTTTTTTTCGCCTTACATCATTTCAAAGAACTTATCCCTTTCTTTTAAAGGGTTTGTGAGGATCGCTTTCCTCAAATGCGAGTGCAAATATCGGGATTTTATTTTTGATTCAAAGCTTAATTTGAAAAAAAATAAAATATTTGATTTTTCTCACATTTCAACTTCTGCTCCCCATTAAGTCTTTCCTCAAATGGGAGTGCAAACATAGCTCAGTGAAGGATATTTCACAAGCCTTTGCCAATCAAAATTGAAAGTATTTTAAAAGATTTTTTCTACCCCTTCAATATCAGGCTTTTGGTTTTTTAAAAAGTGGAACTGTGCTGCATGGCTCCCCATACATTATACTTTTGGCATGACTCTGAATCAATGACACAAGTCTTCCGTAAGCAAAAAGCGGAATCGGAAAATTACTACAACCTTTGATTACAACTGGTCTATCGGTAAGGGATTCCAAATCAATTTCACCCAAAACCAATTCAGAAATTAAAACTTCAAGCTCAGTCAAATCTCCAATCACGTATCCTTTACTTATAGGAGTAAGATAGGTAGCCACTAACATATACGCCCAATTTGGAACAATCGCATCAGCAGAGCAGATAATAGAAACCCATTTACCAGAATACTCCTTCCAATCAATATCTCTCAAGGCTAACCTAAATTCCTTCTCTCTCAACACAAACTCTTGATATAAAAAAGGCTTCAAATCAAAAATTACCCGCTCTTCTCTAGGGTAAATCTCTTCTAGATCTATTGAAACTATAGGACTTTGCGTAACTCTATTTACAATTTCACTCATAATAATAAAGGATTCTTTTTAGCCTGAAGTGCTTTAAACTCTTTTAAGTAATTAGGTGCGAAATAAGCCAAATTAACGAATTCTCCTTTTTCAAAATTTTCAAAAGCCAATTCCCCCATATGTTTAGCATCAATTTTTGTATCAAGAAAAGTAGCATTAACATGAGCAATTACTTGACTTACCTTCTCAACCCCATCCCCCACGAAGTAGGTAGGTCTTTCTTCTAAAATCTCACGATACGAATCTTCGTCAATCAGTGCCGATCCTAAAGAGACAATGGATTTTAGATCTTGATTAAATACCTGATGAAAAACCTCCATTCTTCGGGCGTCTAGAAGAGCAACAATATAAGCCTTGTCCGAAATACTGCTTTTAGCAGCAAAAGCTAAAATCTTCAAAGTAGAGATACCAATAAGCGGCAAGTCCCATGCAAAGGCTAAGCCTTTTGCGGTAGAAACACCTATTCGCAGACCAGTGTATGAGCCTGGACCTTCAGAAACGGCGATCGCATCCAATAACTCTGTTTGAAACTGATTTCTTTCCAAAAGCTGCTGAATCATAATCATCAATCTCTCGGAATGAGCTCCAGCAACTTCGATAGACTCAGAATCGATCAAAATTCCATCTCTATGCAACGCGATTGAACAGATAGGAGTCGAAGTCTCTATAGATAGAATAAGAGCCATTTTAAACTATTTAGTAGAGGCTGTCAATGTTAACTTGAATTTTTCTGGCTGATTGAAATATTCTTTTGCAGCTAGAAGATCAGGATCTTTGACCAAACCCGCAGCTATCATTCCCTCTTGAAAATAATATCTTGAAATGATTTCCTCTGAAAGTATTTTCTTGATTTCTCCTTTATAAGTAATCAAATCTTGTTCCTTACTATGATTAACGCGCTTTTCTAAAGCCTCTATTTGATCCTTGATCTCAGGATAATAATCCACTTTTTCAGCATTTTTTTTCATATCCTCCACAGACTTTTCCAAGTAGGTGGTATAGTCGTATTCTTTCCCTTTAAGCCAATTTACAAAGTCATTGTAATCTTCTTCTGAAATAGAAAACGAAGTTGGGTCAGCGATTTCCGAATGCTTATAAAAATATTCAGTTGCAAAATCAAAAATATGATTTCGGGCAACCAAGCTGTAAGAAATAGGTTTGTAGCTAATCGGCTCAACTTTTTCATCAGGTTCTATTCCAGCACCATCCAAAACTATCCTACCATTTTTGGTTTTGAATTCTTTCCTAAGTGAATCTGGTACAGAAGTCAGCTCTCCGTTCTCTCGACTCTGCATATAATCTATAGCTTGAATACATCTTCCGCTTGGTATATAATATTTGGCAGTTGTGATTTTCATCTGCGCATTATAATTAAGAGGGATTGTTGTCTGCACCAAGCCTTTTCCAAAAGACTTTCTACCCACTAGAACTGCCCGATCATAATCTTGAAGAGCTCCCGCGACAATCTCGGATGCACTCGCACTTCGCTCATTGATTAACACAACTAATGGGATGTCCTTATCTATAGGTGTCTTGGTAGTTTTATACGTGAAATTGACGTTTTCTAACTTCCCAATAGTTTTTACCACTTCCCTTCCTTTCGGAATAAAAATATTCACAATCTCAACCGCCTCATTCAAAAGCCCTCCCGGATTATCTCTGACATCAAGAACTAGACGCTCAATGCCCTGAGTTTTCAAATCAACCAGCGCGTTTCTTACTTCATTTCCGGCATTGGTCGTGAAATCACTTAATTTAATATATCCAGTCTTCGAATCAATTTTACCGTAATAAGGCACATTTTTAATTGCGATTTTTTTTCTCACAAGTTTAAAGTCCAGGGTATCGGTATTTCTCTTCACCCTCAAAGAGACCTCGGTATTTGCTGGCCCCTTCAAAAGAGAGGAAACCTCGGCAGTACCCATACCTGTCACAATTGTAGTATCTACCTGAATGATATAATCCGCGATTTTCAACCCCGCATTTTGAGCCGGAAAACCTGTATAGGGCATGATTACCATATTACCTTCTCCTCGATTACCTATCACTGCTCCGATCCCGGCATATTCCCCTGTAGTCAGCATTCTGAAGTCGTCTGAGTTTTCCTCTGGGATATATTCCGTATAGGGATCCAACTCTTCCAACATGGCATTGATACCAATGGCCACCAACTGATCTGGATCAATCTCATCTACATAATAAGAATCAAGTTCTCGAATCATCGTAGCAAAAATGTCTATGTTCTTAGCTATCGCAAAAAGTCTATCGTTCTTGAAAGTAAAGGCTAGTAATCCTGAGAGTAGCACTATTCCCAAAAGGGCAATAATCCCTGCTTTTTTTGTTGTTTTATTCATTCTTTGAATCGTTTTGATCGATGATCGTTGATAGCTTTTTGAGGATTGGGATGATTTTGGATTCCAAATTGGCAAATTCCATCAAATCCGAGGACACATAAATCAAGCCTACAGAAACATCTTTAGACGCTAAGTTAAGAAGTGATTTATTTAACCTGTAAACTTCTTTAATCCTACGTCTTACCAAATTTCTTTCGGTAGCTTTTTTTATTTTCTTCTTTGAAACGGAAAAAAGGACTTGAGCAGTTCCGTTCCCCTCCTCCTTTTTAACAAAAAAAAGGACTTTAAATGGGTATAAAAAAAAAGAGGAACCTTCGTTAAAAAGTTCCTTGATAAGTTTATCGGCGTAAAGCCTTTCACTTTTTGGAAGTCGATAATTCATCGCAGATACTGTAGTCGCATGTGAACATACGAAAATCAGTACAAAGAATTACTTCTTCAATGTCTTTTCAGAAGAAACACTCAACTTGTGTCTTCCTTTTGCTCTTCTAGCCTTCAATACTCTTCTACCGTTAGCAGAAGACATTCTTTCTCTAAAGCCGTGCTTATTTTTTCTTTTTCTGCGCGAAGGTTGAAATGTTCTTTTCATGATCGAATATCTTTATCTAATTGCTTTCTAATTTGTAAATCCCTGGATTACCCCCCAAAAAGGACTGCAAAGATAAGTACCATTTCTTTAAATACAAGCCAAGCAAATAAAATTGTTTCTAATTCGAAATACATGAAAATCAATTACCATTTCAGTTGCGATAATCCTGCCTCACAATTTATTCAAATCAAAATAAAACTATGTTCTGTGGATTGTGATCAGGTTACGCTTCAAATGCCCAGTTGGCGGCCAGGCAGGTATCAGCTAGCCGATTATGCTCAATATGTTCGCTTTTTTCAAATTAAAGATGGTGGAAACAAACCAGTCGCTTTTGAAAAAGCATCCAAAAATCGATGGCAATTCTTGGCTAAAAATGGACAGGATTATTTTATAAGCTATGAATATTATGCAGCAAAAATGGATGCCGGTTCCTGCTGGGTAGACGAAAATCAGATTTATCTCAACTTTGTAAACTGCTGCATGGAGGTTCTGAATTTTCCGGATTTGAATTACGAACTCTCTTTCGATCTGAATCCCAAATTCAAAATTGCCACGACACTTACTCCAAAAGAGGTAAACAAATTCAGCGCTTCAAATTTTCAAGAATTGGCTGATTCTTCCTTTTTAGCTTCAGAAAATTTGACTCGTTGGGAGTATCTAATCGATAAAGTTCAATTCAACTGCTGGTTTAATGGCGAAATTCATTTCTCAAAAGAAGAGTTTCTAGGATATTTTAAAAGATTTACCCAAAGGCAAATTGAGGACTTTGGAGAATTTCCAGAATCTCAGTACCATTTCATATTCCAATTACTTCCCTATCCACATTACCATGGAGTGGAGCACAAAAAGGGAACAATAATCACATTTGGACCGGCAGAAAGCCTCACTGACCTCAGTCAGATGGAAGAGCTTTTAGGAGTGAGTTCCCATGAATTGTATCACGCTTGGAATGTCTGTCGTATTCGACCCACTGAGCTACTACCCTATGATTTTTCAAAAGAAACATTCACCACTGCTGGCTGGATGCTAGAAGGAATAACAACTTATATGGGGGATTTGTACTTATTGAAATCCGGCGTGTATCCGTTAGAAACCTATCTAAAACATCTCGAAAAAATCATTAACCGAGAGTCTCAAAATTTTGGATGGAAAAATTACACCATACTTGAATCCAGTATGGACCTTTGGCTGGATGGCTACCAATCTGGTATTCCGGATCGTAAAGTAAATATCTATTCGCATGGTGCACTAATCTGTCTTTGTTTGGACATCAAGCTGATGCGAAGAAATGGATGTTCTTTAGCTGACGTAATGAGAGATGCTTGGGAAAAGTTTGGAAAAAGAAATAAGGGGTATTCTCAACGGACATTCTGGTTTATTTTTTTAGAAAAAGCTCTGAATGAAAATGAGTTCAAGGTTTTTTATGAAGAATACATTGTTGGAAAAGAAGACTTACTGGAAAAAGTCAAAGCACTCATCCCACTTCTAGGGCTGGAGTTAGTCTCAGATCCAAAAATTAATCCTCTGGCATCTAAGGCAGGCATCCTAGCTTCTAATGGCAAAATCACGAAAATACATCCTGAAAGTGCTGCATATAAAACCCTAATGATAGGTGATGAAATCAGTTTTTCACTTTCCGAAAAATCAGTTGAATTAGAAGCAAAAAGATCAACTGGGCAACTTATTCGTACTACTTATGAGTTCAGAAATCAGGAGTATTTCCCTTCCTACACTCTAAAAAGAAATGAGGAAACTGATCTCCGGATCAAATGGATGAATTAAAAAAAGGGAGCCTTTTGAGCTCCCTTCCTAATTTATATTTCAAATCACTATTAAAAATCAGCGTCTGTTAAAGCAGGGTTGATTTCAAGATTCGTCACCTTAGCTTCAAGAGGAACTGGGATCATTGCTGATTTGATAGTCCACATCATTGGGATTAGCACACCGCCCTTTTCCTGATAATCGCTAAAGAATGTATCACCACTGGCTGGATTTTCGTTTTTAATTTTTAATCCAGTTTCTTCAGAATAGAAGTTTACCAGTTTAGCCCCGTTTGCAGAAGCAAACACAACTTTATAAGCCGCAATTCCATCTACATCTTTTAGCCCTTCTAGTGTAGCAGTATATCCTTTCTCTGTATACCAAGCCTCAGGGAATAAATAAGCGTTGATCATAGCTTCTTCGAGTTGAGCTCCAGTTAGCTGCATGCTTTGACCTTGAGCACTTATCTCAGCTGCTCCATCTTTGATTTTGGTTGCTTGCATCACATTACCCATAACTGAGGTTTTTTGCCCGTAAGCACTGTTTTCAGCATCAAATACGATGGCAATACTTAAAGGATTACCCATCACATCAGCCTCCAATGTCATTTTTGCAGTTTTTACAGACTGAGCATTTTGCTTACCACCTATCGCATTTAGGTAATTCTCGATCACACTTTCTGCGGACATATTAGCATCCGCCATCTTCATTTCCTTTGCAGGGAAGCCCATGTTGTCATACATAGTCACTTCGCCAAATTGAGCTAGTTTATCTTTAATCTCACTCGCATTTCCAACTGCAGTAATGTAAAGCTTATCTGGATCGATTAATTCGCGAGCAGTCTCGTTGATATCCTCCACCGTCAAGGAATTCATTTTCTGCAAGTAAGTCGCATAGTAATCTTTTGGGAGATTATATCGCTCGGTATTCAAAGCAAAATTTGCAATCGTAGAAGGGCTCTCTAGTGATCTACCAAAAGAACCTGCCAAGTTTGCTTTCGCCATGTCTAATTCCTCCTGAGTCACACCTTCGTCAATCAACTTATTGATTTCGTATATAAATTCATACACTGCAGAATCGGTTACTTCATTTCGAACCGATGCACTCGCTGAGAATTGTCCCACAAGCTTATCTGCTGATAGGGATGAATAAGCTCCATAAGTGTAGCCTTTATCTTCCCGAAGATTCATAAACAAACGAGCCGATGACCCTCCACCAAAAATCTGATTTAGAACTCGACTTGAAATATAATCCTCGTCTCCTAGTTTCAAATCGATTGGCTGAGCAATATCAATAACAGTCTGTACAGAGGAACTTCTATCCACCAAACCGACTGCATTTTTTGAAACAGGAGCTGGCTTATCGTAAGTAAATTTAGGCACTTCACCTTTTTGCCATTTTGCAAAATACTTATTAACCACTTTCTCAGCTTCAGCTTTGTCCATATCTCCTACTATTGCCAGATACGCTACGTTTGGCTTGAAGAATGTCTGGTAGTAAGATTTGATATCAGACAATTCTACATTTTTCACAGTCTCTTCGGTCTCGACTTCTCCATAAGGATGATCTTTTCCATAAACAAGTGCAGAAGACAATCTGCTCGAGATCGAGTTTGGATCATCTTTACTTGTGGCCAAGCCTGTTAAGGTCTGCTTCTTCAATTTCTCTAATTCCTCAGCAGGAAAAGAAGGATTATAAAGCACATCTGCCATTAAATCCAAAACTTTATCCTGATGTTTTTTAAGAGAGGATGCAAAAATTGAAGTTGATCCAGCTGAAAGGCTAGCTCCAATAAAATCTATCTCCTCATCTAGCTGATCTTTGGTCCGGCTTTCAGTTCCAGCCATCATCATTTGACCTACAAGGCCTAATAATCCAGCTTTATCACCTTCCATTATCGGATCACGCTCCAAAACAAGCGTAAATGAAACCCTTGGAAGTTTATCGTTTTTA
This sequence comes from Algoriphagus marinus, assembly GCF_001936475.1. Taxonomy (GTDB): domain Bacteria; phylum Bacteroidota; class Bacteroidia; order Cytophagales; family Cyclobacteriaceae; genus Algoriphagus; species Algoriphagus marinus. Next base: position 7,825 of record NZ_MSPQ01000010.1, read on the forward strand.
ACGACAAATACTTTTAGACCATTATCAAGAGTGAAGGTTTCGGCCTCACCGATTTTGATTTCCGGCGCAGGACCTGATGATGGTAATTTGCTTCGATCTACCTGGGCAATGCTCATCCCAGCGACCAAAAACGTCAATACAAATGCTATTGCTATTTTTTTCATGTCTTTTTGATTGATTAGGAGAAACAATTACTCAGTTGGCTGAGCTGACTTTGGAAGGTAATACAATACTACCCGACCATTTAGATCTAGGTATTCTTTGGCTACCCGCTGAAGATCCGCTTTGGTCACTTTGCTGTACATTTCCATTTCTTTGTTGATGTACTCTGTATCACCAAAAATCACATGAGATTCTGCCAGATTTTGTGCAATTCCGGCCATAGATGAATTCCCGCTAACCAAATTGTTTTCTATGATATTTTGCAGCTTCGCAAAATCCTGATCAGAAATACCTTCGTCCTGAACTTGCTTAATCAGCTTATCTACTTCAGTTTCCAAATCTTTTGGTTCAACTCCCATGTTGGTAATGCCATACATGATAAATATGCCTCCATCTTCTAATTCCAAAGGAATCGCCGCCAAAGCCAATGCTTTTTGCTGCTTATCCACCAATTCTTTTGTCATCAAAGAAGAATTACCTCCAGTCAAGTAGGTTGAAAGCATGGATAGTGCATAGGAATCCTGATCAGTTCGCTTCGGTAAATTGTAAGCTTGAATCACCGCAGGAATCTGAATATTGTCATAAATGATATCCCTAACCTCAGCAGTTTTCTTAGGCTCTACTACATTTGGTCTGTAGATCTCTTTGGTTCCCCTTGGAATTTCGGAAAAGTACTGTCTTACCCATTTTTCAGTTTGATCATAATCAAGATCTCCAGCTATAGTCAAAGTTGCATTGTTTGGCACATAGAAATCTTTGTAAAACTGCTGAAACTCTTCAATCGAAGCGGCATTCAAATCATCCAATGATCCAATCGGTGCCCATCGGTAAGGATGAACTGTGTAGGCTCTTTTCAAAGTTTCGATCAGGATAGAACCATAAGGTCTGTTGTCGTAGCTCTGTCGCTTTTCTTCTTTTACTACTTCACGTTGCGTTTCTACTCCTGTTTGGTCAACCTTGGATTGAAGCATTCGCTCACTTTCCATATAAAGCGCAAGCTCCAACTCATTGGAAGGAAGCAATTCATAATAATAGGTGATGTCATTTGAAGTAAACGCATTCAGCGTTCCTCCACGGCTCTGGATAATATTCATATACTCTCCTCGCTCAATATTCGGAGATCCTTCAAACATCAAATGCTCAAAGAAATGAGCAAATCCAGTACGGTCAGGCTGCTCATTTTTTGACCCTACGTGGTAGAGTACAGATGTTATTACAATAGGAGTCGTCTCATCCTGGTGCATGATCACATGCAGACCGTTTTCCAAATCGAATTCTTTGTATTCGATTTTCTTTTGGGCGAGTGCCGGCAAAGTCAACATGCCTGCTACCAAGCCCAAAGCGGTAATTTTTCTCATCATAATCAAATTGGGTTTGTTTTCAATAAATTAATTCTAAGTTAAAATTGTTTTAAAAATACCGATAAAGAGCCATTTTAAACTTCTTAGCTCTATTCAGAACCTTTTATCACAATTAATCCTCTAAAAAATGACATTTTAATCAAACTGAAAAATTTTTAGTCAGTTTTTATAAAAATTAAACCCGAAACAACTGCTTCGGGTTTAATTTTTTTAAGGATTTAATCTTGCCAAGATATCCTTTGCTTCATGCCATTGAAGTCTTGGACCAAACTGGCTAACAATTTTCGAACTGGCCATAGAAGCTAATTTCCCGCTTGAGGCATAACTGTGACCATTCGTAATGCCATAGATAAAAGCACCGGCAAACATATCACCAGCTCCATTAGAATCAATAGCTGTTGTTTCGTAGGGTTCGATGTCGATAAAGGTATCCCCATCAAAGATCATCGCTCCATTTTTACCTTGTGTGATTACAAATCGCTTGGCCACTTTTTTCAATTCCTCGCGGGCTTCCAAAAGATTGTCCTTTCCGGTGAACAGGATTGCTTCTTCCTCATTGGCAAAAAGTAAATCAACACTTGCCCCGATCACAGAATCAAAAGGCTCTCTGAAATATTTTACCATCGCAGGATCAGAAAAAGTCAACGCTACTTTGACTCCATTTTCTTCAGCAATCTTCTTGGCATGAATCATCGCTGCTTTTCCATTTTCGGAAGTAATCAAATACCCTTCGATATAAAGATATTTTGAGTCCTTGATCGCAGCTTCATTCACATCGGCGATGGAATAAGTCTGAGTGATTCCAAGAAAAGTATTCATGGTACGCTCCGCATCTTCGGTAACCATTACCAAACATTTTCCGGTGATTCCTGACTCAAGATGATCCACATTTAGATTGGAAGTAACCCCAGCTTCTTTCATATCATCCATGAAAAAATGTCCCAACTCATCATTGGCAACTTTGCAGGAATAATATGATTTGCCTCCAAACTGACTAACGGCAATGACCGTGTTTCCCGCGGATCCTCCACATTGTTTTTTAGCTGATGCGGTATGAATTACTTTCATCAAGGCATTTTGCCGCTCTTCATCGACCAATGTCATCAGGCCTTTTTCTACGCCATTGTCAGTAAAAAACTGATCAGTGACTTTGAATTCGATATCTACTAAGGCGTTTCCGATGCCTGTTACGTCGTATTTTTTCATCTTTTATTCTGTATTGGAAAATTTTAAAATTGAAATATTGGAAAATTGGACTCAGAGGTTAACAGCACTTCGTTATTCGATATTCAGCAAGGTTCATTCAAATTTTTAGGATTAGAAAATTGTGACAGCAATGCTTTAAATCGAGTATTTCCTACTTCGTCAATCGAAAATTCGATGTCTTTCAAACGGCTTTTCTCGATCAAATAAATACCGATAAGTATGGTGGGTTTTGTAAATATCTGCCAAAAGCTGTTCACAAACCCGCATCATTTTTGGATTAAAATCTCCAATCCAGTTCATCTCGATGGTTTTGTATTGGAAATCGCTTTTCCCACTCATCTTGTCATACTCCACTACCATCGCACTTTCCACACCCTTTCCCTGATGCTCAGGCACAACACCGAAGACCAAGCCCAGCATTTTATTCGGAGGAGAAAAAGTCTTGTACCAAAGAAATTTGAGTTTTCCGAGCAAATCCATTTTGCCATTTACATGCTTAAAGATCTGATTGATCTCCGGGATCTGAATAAACATGGAAACAGGTTCGCCTTTGTAAAAACCAAAGTAAATTAACTTCGGATCTATGATCGGTTTCATCTTTCCAAACATCAGTTGAGCTTCTTTTAGGGCAATTGTTTTTCCCATATGCCGAGCCCAGGCTTTGTTATAAACCGTCATAAAGTACTCGGGCGCTTTTTCCTGCAGCTCCTTTCCTTTGATATAACGGAACGTATAATCAGGATCGGCAATGATCGCATTTGCCCGCTTGATCATCTTCTCATCAAAGCCGACATTCTGCACATTTCGCGCGTAGGTGAATTGCTTGAAATAAAGCTGAAATCCATAACTCTCGAAAAACTCCTGATAATAGCCGAAGTTCCAGGGCATGTTATAATTCGGTTCGGAAAATCCGTCCACTAACAATCCCCACCATTTGTCACGCTCGCCAAAGTTGATTGGGCCGTCCATGGCTTCCATACCTTCGCTTTCCAGCCAAGCTTTCGCAGTGTCAAAAAGTAAAAAAGCGGCGTCTCGATCCTTGATGCATTCGAAAAAGCCTAATCCTCCGGTCGGTTGTTTTTCCTTCATCTTGGGATTGATGAATGCCGCAACTCTACCTATCGTATCGCCTTTTTCATTTTGCAAAAGCCATCGCATAGCCTTGGCTCCATTGCGAAAAAGCTTATTGGTTTCTGAATGAAAAAGCCCCTCAATATCTGCGTCTAGTGGCCTGATCCAGTTCTTTTCATTTTTGTAAAGCCTAACGGCCATCTCAATAAATTCGGTTTGATGGGCAGGGGTGGTGACTTCAATCAACTTCATTCGGGGGATTTTAGTCTGCTAAATTAGGGAAAGGGAGCCAAAGGGCAAAGAAGTAGTCCTCCCTAAGATTTCCCAAACCGACCGTAGATGACAGGCATCACAAAACCAAATCGATAAATTTTGACCCTTTTTAAGTCAATCTTTGGAGCACATTTTCTCTATATCGCAACCCGATTGGAACCATCTGATTTCCAATGCTGATTTGATTCCCTTCGATAAAGGCTACTTTCGAGATATTAATGATAAAAGATTTATGCGTTCTGACAAAAAGTGTAGTTGGTAATTCAGCTTCCATTTTTTTCATCGTTGTAGTGATTACCAGCACCTGATTCTCAAGATGAACTTTGGCATAATCCCCAAAAGCCTCAAAGAATAAAATCTCGTCATAAGATGTCCGATACAATTTTTTATCCACTTTCAGCATGATGTGATCTTGTATTGCGATTTGTGGTTTTAGCCGCTCTTTGACTTTTTGGATAGCTTGCAGAAAGCGATCAAAAGGAATAGGCTTCATCAGGTAATCCGCAGCATTTAGCTCAAATCCTTCCAAGGCAAATTCAGGATAGGCTGTAGTGAAAATAACCAAAGGCTTTTGAGAGAGTGATTTATAGAAATTAATCCCGGAAAGCTTAGGCATATTGATATCTAAAAAAAGTAGATCTACTGGACTCTTTTCGATTCCTAGCATGGCTTCCAAAGCATCTTTATACTCCCCACAGGGAATCAAGTCCGGATGATCGGATACAAACTGCCGCAAAACATCCCTACTTAGTGGTTCATCATCTATTATGCAGCATCTTATCATTTTAATATCAAGTTAACCTGAAAATCTTGCTCTGATTTTTTGATCTCAAAAACATGTCGATCCGGATAAATCAATTCCAGTCTTCTTCTCACATTTTCCAGTCCGATTCCTCCATACCTCCCTTTTTCCATGTCATCAATCTCTCCCAGATTATTTTTGATGGAAAAAGAAATAGCTGCATTGACCGTCAATTCGATCCTTACATAATCCTCCGAATCATCTCTTTTAAGACCATGCTTAAAGGCATTTTCGACCAACGGGAAGAATAGCAATGGTGCAACTTTTACTCCATCAAGATTTCCTTTGACTAAAAATTGCACTTTGGATTGGTCTTCCAGTCTGATTTTTTGCAACTCGATGTAATTCTCGAGCATTTCTACCTCCTTAGCCAAAAGTACTTGATCCTCTCCCACTTCATACAACATGTATCGGAGCAGGTTCGAAAGTTCCAGAACAGTCTCTGCCGTCTGCTCGCTTTTTACCAATGCTTGAGAATATATACTATTCAAACTGTTGAACAAAAAGTGAGGATTAATCTGAGTTTTGAGGGAATTGAGTTCCAGAGAAAGCTTTTCCTTTTCCACTTGCTGTAATTTATACCAGGACTTGGACAATTTGATGAGAGTAGTCAAGACCAGGTAAATCAGGAAAATGGAGATCAAAACCTGCCATTCCGTAAAGGAAACCATGTAATAATCCGAGTCCATGAGTGGGAATAAAACCTCAAAAGTCAGCTCATGAATCCCATAAGTACTCAGCAAAAGCAAGGGGATACTCAAGAGAAATTTTAGGTGTTTTCCCTGATCGAGAAATTGGGGAATCAAAATCCTCAAATTGACATAGACTAGGAAAAATAAGGGTACATGAAAGAGCAATGCATAGAAAAAGTCGATGAACTTAAACAAGCTTGCAATGGAAAAATAACTCCCTATAGCATAGATGGAAAGCATCCAAAAAACAGAATGCTGAAACCATTTGGAATTGATGAGCTTGACCATAAAAAGTGATTAACTAGCTCTTTTATAAACCGCTGTTTCTTCAAAGACTGACTCATCATCTGAATATCGATCCAAGAATTTTTGTATTTCCTTTGGCTGAGCGGTAATAAGAATCGTTCCATCTACATTTTCATGTCTTAACCTAATCAAATTACTTTCAAAAAGCTTGTTGAGTTTTTCCAAATCAAAGGAAGTAAGGTAAAGTTGATTGTTGATATAATTCAACTTTATAAAGGTGTGTACTGGCATCATGTTGGATTCCGAATTTCCTTCTGAATATCTTTCAGCAGGATAAAGATCAAGAAAGAAGTCATCACCAATTTCGGCTATATGTCCCACAAAAACCTGTTTATCCCCATCTTCCATACTCACGACTTGGTAGCTTTTATCATTGGACGAAGCAGTTGATTCATCTTCAGAAGTCCCATCAGATAGCCAGCCAAATGACTTCTTGATAAGACCAAATTCGATATAATCTCCAGACTCCCCTTCTATTTCCCACCTACCAATTAATTCGGGGAAATAAACCAAGGTATCCTCAGTATAGATGGGGAACAATGAATACACGCAGGAATTCATTAAGACCACCAAAAGCGAAAATGATAAAATTAGTTTTGCTTTTTTTATGTGTTTATAAATGTTTTTTAGGGACACATGGAATCTCGTAAGGCCAATAATCATTCCGCTGCGTGACGCGTTTGTTATGCTCGATTTCATAATTAGAGTATTTGAGTTGTTGACGGGCTCAAATTGCCTAATAAACTAAGATCGAGAAAAAAATATCGATGAACACGGTAAAACTCCAGACAAAAGAAGAATTCTCTGAAAAAACTTCGAATACAAGGAGCTAGCTTCTATAATTTCCCCAAAGAAACTTTACAATAATAAAATCACCTCTTAGGTGCCAGATTCGGATAATCCGTGATAATTCCATCCACTCCCATTTCTAGAAGCTTCTCCATCTGAGGGGTAGTATTCACGGTCCAAGGAATGATTTTCATCCCTTTTTCATGAAGCGTCTGGATGATTTCAGGAGTCAAACCCACAAAGTAGGGAGAGAAAATCTTCGGTTGAAAATCCAATTCCTCCAAATCTGCTTTGTAAGTCGTGGCATTCTCCACCAACATGGCCAGTGGTACTTCGGGATAAGTCGCATGGATGTATTTCAGGACACGGAAATCAAAAGATTGGATATTCACCCGCTCCCAGCCAATCGATTCGGAAATCAACTTGACCACTTGATCGGAAAAATCAGCTACTCCAGGATGGTAAATCCCATCTCCTTCGGGACTGCTTTTGATCTCTATATTGTAGTGTGGTGCAGGAAGGTTCATATCCTTAGCGTATTTCTCAGTCACGGCAAAAACATCTTTCAATAGTGGCTTGGCCGCAAAAAACTTGACTTGCTGAGGAAATCCAGCATGTAATTTAGTCCCACAATCAAAGCTCAAAATCTCACGATACGACATTTCATACAGATTATAGGAATGATCTTTCGCATCAATAGCGGCTCCATCTGGAGTCAGACAAATCACCGGATTCATAAATGGCTCATGCGACAAGATCACTTCCCCGTCTTTAGTGATCGCCAAATCCATTTCCAGGGTCGTCGCGCCCAGATCCATCGCTTTGATCATGGCAGGAATGGTATTCTCTGGCATCAGCCCTCTGCTACCTCTATGGCCTTGGAGATCGTAAGCGAATTGAGCAAAAACAGTCATGGGTAAAAGAGCAAAAAGGAAAAAGAGGGATTTCTTCATGGTTTAAAAATAGAATCTTTTGAACGAATTGGAAGAAAAGAATCTGTTATGCTTATTTTAAGAATTGACCCATGGTTGCCATATTCATTTGAGTAGAAGCAAATTTATCCGCATTCAATCCATTGGGGAAACCGGATTGACCATCAGCCAATTTCAAGGTATCTCCTGCTCCATAAGATTTCCCTTGTTCTTTATTATATGCAATTTGATCTAAGATATCACCATCAAAACTGTAAAAACGCCAAATACCAACTCGTTCATTTCCTGAAAGTTGACCTAAAGCTGAAATCCTATTTGATTCAGGAAAATAAAAATACCAAGTCCCTTTTTGGATTCCTTTGGAGATCTTTCCTTTGGCAAGAACTTGTCCTTGTTCATTATAGAAATATCTTTTTCCATTGCCATTTTTTACCTTGCTTTTATCCAATTCCAAATTTTCAAACTGAAATTCCCCGAGAGAAACCAATTTTCCTTGTTGGTATTGCTCTGCTTGCAAAAACTTTTCTTCTGAATCAACAAGCTGCCATTCACCTTCCTTAAGGCCGTTTTTATAGGTTCCTTTTCTATAAAATCCCGGAAGGATTTCTAATTTCTCAAGCCATTCTCCAACCGGAATATTCTTAGCAAATTGACCTTTATATTTAATTTCCGAATCAGGCAGGTAATAAGCATAAGGACCATCCAATTCTCCTTTTTTGAATACTCCCTCCCATTCTACGCTTCCATCGGGAAAATATCCAATAGATTTTCCATCCAAATAGCCTTGACTATAACTCAGCGAAGTTTTGAGTTCGCCAGATTTTAGATATTCTATCCACTCCCCGTCCTTTTTACCTTCCAAAATAGTACCTGTAAAATGTAGCTCCCCTTCTTCGTCAAATTCGGTAAAATCACCATCCAAAACTCCGTTAGTCATATTAGTGACTATTTTGGGCTGGCCGTTTGGATGATTCTCCAAAAAACTTCCATTTGGGACGCCTTTTTGGAAGACTATGACAAACAACGGGAACTCTTGATTATAATCTCGGGCAAACTCCTCTGGGTCGGCTTGAAGTAATGAGTTTTTAGGAAGCTCATCTGGATCATTTTTAGTATAAACTTTCCATTCTCCTTCTTTTTCCTCCCCTTCAATCACACCTACTCCTATAAGATTAGTATTGCCAAAATAATAATATCCAGTGTCCAAAGTTTCTGTCTGAAGAAACAGTGATACTAGTGCAAAAGCGATCAAATACATCTAAAAAATTATTTGGTTTCAGACAAAATACAAAAGTCAGAACAAAATTAAAAACCGGATTACTCCTCCACAGTAGCAAACAAATCAAATTCCGTTGCATCGGTGATTTTCGCTTGCACAAAGTCCCCCACTCGGCAATAATGCTTGGCCGAATTAATTAATTCTTTTGCGTGCTGCTTCTTAGGAAGCAATACTAAACTCAATTAGTACATTTCAATATTTACCAATCCCTTCTTTCAAGAACTATCTTAAATCACTAAAATCAAACGTATGAATAACCATTTCATCCTCATTAAATTCAGGATTGTCGGGATGCATGGGGAAGAGGTTCAGTCCTTTTTCATCCACAAAATAATGATGCGCTAAATAAGTGTTTCTAGGAAGCGTAAATTCCTTGATCAACGAAAAGTCCGAACCGTCATAAACACTGATTGTGAAATATATTGGAGTCTCACTGAATTTCATGGCATCAATATCTTCTGAAAATTCTTCTCCAGGCCATCCGAATCGATAAATTAAATTTTTATTAGGATCAAAAGTAAGTCCGAAATTCTCCGAATATTTGTAAGCCAAACGCATATGATCAGCTAGGGAACTAGACATTCTCGGAGATTGATAATATTCGTTAGAAAAGTTGTTAATTAAATCTGTTTGAAGTTGATGTTCTTTGAAGTCAACACCATTGAAATCAACTTCATAAAGCGTGTTACTTTGGCCATCAAGAAGCAGTAGGGCATTTGCGGTTGTGGTAAGTCCGAAGTCAATTGTGTTTTTAAATTTTAGAATAGATACAGGAACTCGGAAATCCAGGTATTCAAAAGTTCCTTTATTTTTATTGAATAAAAGGATGGGTGGGTATTCTTGTAGCGCATTTTCATTCAGATCAGATGGCGAAACATTTTTTAGATCTCGCAAACTGAGGTAAAAATCCCCTGAATTATTAGCTTGAATCATATAAGAATACCTAGTCATTGAAACTATCACATTTCCAAGTTTTGAATAGTCATAGTAATCATAATCTGAAAACCTTTCTCCTTTAGAATTGATCAAGCTTAATTCAAATGCTGCGGTGGGAATATAAATACTATCAGGATTTGATAAAAAGAAACCTAATGGACTACCGAGACCATCGGGCCCATCTCTTTCCATTTTTATCGTTTTTTTTAGATTTTTTGTAGTGAGATCAAAAACGCTGATGGACTCCCGGTCTGAGTTCCACCAATACAAGTCTCCACCAACATACTGAAGGGTTCTCGTCATTGTTTCAGTTTTCCGATCAATAGGAATAATCGTTGTATCAGTAATATAATCCAGAGGATTGGTAGATAAATCCTTCTTTTCTGCACAGGAAAAAATGCTTACTAACATTAATATGATTAAGGTGTTTTTCATAAAAGTTATAACTCAAATTAAACATAGTTGAAAAGTAAAACCTGAATTATAAGTTATAAAAAGATATTACCCCCCCCCTTGTTTGTTAAGGATATGAGGCGATAAATTAGTTTAAACGGGATTTTTAAAGGTTTATTTCTTACAACTTTCTGAGTTGTCTTGCTACTAACAAAGCACACCATAGTAAAAAAAAGCTGCTTCCTGAGAAGCAGCATAAGTTGAGTAAGATCTAAAGATAAATTTTAAATCACCTCTCCATACAAATCAAATTCCGTCGCATCGGTGATTTTCGCTTGCACAAAGTCACCCACTCGACAATAATGCTTTGCTGCATCGATTAGCACCTCATTATCCACTTCGATTGAGTCAAACTCTGTTCTGCCGACGAAGTGTCCGCCTTCTTTTTTATCGATTAAGACTTTGAAGGTCTTTCCGATTTTCTCTTGGTTCAGGTCATAGGAGATTTGCTCCTGAATTTCCATCAGATGGTTGGCTCTCTCCTGCTTTACTTCCTGAGGAGTAATATCGTCCATGGTATGCGCATGGGTATTTTCCTCATGAGAATAGGTAAAAACACCCAATCGCTCAAATTTCATTCGCTCCACAAAGTCTACCATTTCTTGGAATTCCTTTTCGCCTTCTCCAGGATGTCCAGCAATCAAGGTTGTACGAATCGCGATCTCCGGTAAAATATCCCGAATACTATGAATCAGTTCTTCCTGCTTTTCGCGGGTCGTTCCTCTTCGCATCGCTTTCAGGACATCGCTCGAACCGTGTTGCAATGGGATATCCAAGTAGTTGCAAATATTTTCCCGCTCTTTCATCACCTCGATCACTTCCATTGGGAATCCAGTCGGATAGGCGTAATGCAAGCGGATCCAGTCGATTCCTTCCACATCAGAAAGTCTTCGCATGAGTTCAGCCAGATTTCGCTTTTTGTACAGATCCAAGCCATAATATGTCGAATCCTGAGCGATCAAAAGCAATTCTTTGGTTCCCCCAGCAGCTTTATGCTGCGCTTCTTTTACTAATTCCTCAATCGGTCGGGAGATATGCCCACCACGCATCAGCGGAATCGCACAGAAAGAGCAAGGGCGATCACAACCTTCAGAAATCTTCATATAGGCATAGTGTGCCGAATGCGTCAAAAGTCGCTCTCCGACCAACTCATGCTTGTAATCTGCTTTGAATTTCTTCAATATCGCAGGAAGGTCCCGCGTTCCAAAAAATGCATCTACTTGGGGGATTTCCTTTTCCAAATCGTCTTTGTAGCGCTGTGAAAGGCAACCGGTCACATAGACTTTGTCCACCAAACCTTGTTCCTTAGCATCTACGTACTGTAAAATCGTGTCAATTGATTCTTGCTTCGCATTGTCTATAAAACCGCAGGTATTGATGATTACAATATTATTATCATCCGAATTGGACTCATGGCTGGCATTGATTCCGTTTCCACGAAGTTGGGTCAAGAGCACTTCCGAATCCACCAGATTCTTTGAGCACCCCATGGTGATAATATTGACTTTGTCTTTTTTGAGAGTTCTCGCTTTCACAGGATATCGACGTTTTGAGGGTGCAAAGGTAGGGAAAATTTTATGTCAACAGACCACTGTCAACAGTCGACTGTGGTCTGTGGTCAATATCCGGTTATTTCTTTCATGAGCCGAAAGAACCCCCTTTTCCGCTCAGAATTGATCCCCCAGTCCACGGGGACACTCTGGTAGCCCTCGGCAAATCCTTCTTCTTTCATTCGGTAATCAAAATATCCCCAGGAAGCATAAGCTGAAATTGCCGCTGAGAAATTATTCAGGTCTTGATCGAAATTGAAGTGATCATCCTCATTAAAGACAATAGGTTTTGGCGTGAAGCCCGTAACTGTTCGGGTTTCCTCCACCATGGCTTTGATACGATTGGGACCTTTTACTCCATTCCCATGAAGAAGGATATAATCTGAAGCTCGAACTACATTTTCTAAAGGAATAGCCCCTCCCCCATAACTGGTGCTGACCAACAATCTCCGGCCTGATTTAGTTGGAATTTTCATTAATTCAATCAATTCATGAACTCGCTCTGGTTGCAGAATTGCATGATCGTATCGAATATTGCATTCGTTATTGATTTCAATCAAAATATTCCGGTAATCCTTTTTCAGCAACCAGTCCCGAATCCCCGTAACAGCACGGATCACTGCTGTTTCATCTTCCAAATTTTCATCCTGACCAAAGTAAAATAATCCTAAAATTGGCACCATCCCCAATCGGTCAGCTTCATCAAGAATTAGTTCTAAACGAGCGAGATAGGCTTTGCGGATTTTTCCTTTTTTATCGAAAGCTGAATTGATCCATGGCTGATTTTGCGAATAGCCAAAAGGGCTTCCTCCCTGTAGATTAATAGTGAAAGAGAGCATTCCATACGAATTCCACTCCTCCATATGGGCTACAAATTCATGGGTATTCCGATCCGCATCCCAAGTTTTGGTGTCGGGATATTCCCAGTTAAAAACGGTCTCTGGATTCAGATCATCGAATATCCCCTGAACCATTCTGGAATTCATCAGCAAGCCTTCTATTCGATTTTCCTTCCAGGTGCGCCCCTCATAAGTGGGTTTACCATTAATAAAAAACTGCTCCACTCGGATCTCAACTTCTGTTTTGCCCTGGGCTAGAAGACAGACAGATGAGGTAAAAAAAAGAATGCTAATTAAAAATGCAGCAGTAATTCTCATAGGTCTTTCGGGCTTCGTTAACTTAAAATTATGTCAAAAAGTACCCAAATCTTGCAAGAAAACATATTTGGCAAGTCATTTTTAATCTCACTCAAGCCTGTATTATCAATTTATTAAACCTCGCCTTTATTGTTAAACTAAGCATAACCCAAAAGTATCGCAGGACGGAATTTCGATAGCTACTTTTGAATCATACAGCAAAACTTTTTAACTCCTTGCATTTATTTTTTCACCCCGGCCTTGGTCGGGGTTTTGCATTTTATAGGTTTAAATGGATTAAAAGACACATTTTTTAAAAATCACCTAGACTGGATCAGAAAGCCAAATTATAAGCTTTGTAAAGCCTAAAAGCTCTTTTAACTTAGTACTCAAATCCCAAAGAAATGACTGAATTGGCCCAATCGACCTTATTGACTTTTGATCGAAAGAATTATTCTGACGAAACACTTCTCTCACTTTACGAATCCTTAATCATGCCTCGCAGAATCGAGGAGAAAATGTTAATTCTGCTTCGTCAGGGTCGGATTTCCAAGTGGTTTAGCGGTTGGGGACAGGAAGCGATCTCAATCGGGGCAGTCAACGCCCTAGCTGAAGATGAATATATTCTTCCCATGCATCGAAATCTGGGGATTTTCACTGGTAGAAATATGCCACTGGAAAAGCTTTTTGCCCAATTTCAGGGTAAAGCTTCCGGTTTCACCAAAGGAAGAGATCGCTCTTTTCACTTTGGAAGCAATGAACATCATATTGTGGGAATGATTTCTCACTTGGGTCCACAACTTGCCATAGCGGACGGGATCGCCTTGGCCGATACCCTTTCAAAAGAAAAGAAAGTGACCTTGGTTTTTTCAGGAGATGGGGCAAGTTCGGAGGGTGATTTTCACGAAGGTTTGAATGTGGCGGCTGTTTGGAAACTTCCGGTAATTTTTATTGTCGAGCACAACGGTTACGGGCTTTCTACCCCAAGCGAAGAGCAGTTTGCCTTCCAATATTTTACCGAAAAAGGCCCAGGATATGGCATGGAAACGCTACGAATCCAAGGAAACAATGTCTTGGAAGTCTATGATGCGATCAAAACTTTGGCAGAAGATATCCGAAAAAATCCTCGTCCAGTACTTGTCGAAGCCATCACCTTTCGAATGCGTGGACACGAGGAAGCTTCAGGGACAAAGTACGTTCCCAAGCAATTGATGGAAGACTGGGCAAAGCTTGATCCGGTGGATAATTACGAGGCCTACTTAGAATCCATTGGCGTTTTGGATGAAAAGTCAAAGGAACAAATCAATAAAAAAGTCAAAAAGGCCATCAATGATGGGTTGGAGATTGCGTTTGCTGAAGAGGCTATTCAACCCGATCTAGAGTTGGAATTGAAGGATGTCTATGCGCCATTTACACAGGAAGTAATTTCTTCCGCAGGAAATAGTCCCAAATCCGAAAAACGATTTGTAGATGCCATCTCGGAAGGGCTTTTTCAATCCATGGAAAAGTATCCAAACCTTGTCCTAATGGGACAAGACATTGGAGAATATGGCGGAGTTTTCAAAATCACTGATGGCTTCAAAGGCAAATTCGGAGCGGATCGCGTTCGAAATACGCCACTCTGCGAAAGCGCAATTATCGGTGCAGGATTGGGGCTTTCGATTAAAGGCTATAAAGCGATGGTGGAAATGCAGTTTGCCGATTTTGTATCGGTAGGCTTTAACCAAATCGTAAATAACCTCGCCAAAATCCATTACCGCTGGGGACAAAATGCCGATGTGGTCGTTCGGATGCCAACCGGCGCCGGGATGGCTGCAGGCCCATTTCATTCTCAGTCCAATGAGGCTTGGTTTTTCCATACCCCGGGATTGAAAATCGTCTATCCTTCCAATCCATACGATGCTAAAGGCTTGCTCAATGCAGCTTTAGAAGATCCAAACCCTTATTTATATTTTGAGCACAAAGGCATGTATCGCTCCATCAGTGCGGAGATTCCTGATGCTTACTATACCACTGAAATTGGCAAAGCTGCTTTGGCGAAAGAGGGTGAAACCGTGTCCATCATCACGTACGGGATGGGAGTTCACTGGGCGATCAAGGCCGTGGAAGAAATGGGGATTTCAGCTGATATCCTAGATTTGCGTACGCTTTTACCTTGGGACAAAGAAGCCGTAAAAGCTAGCGTGAAGAAAACAGGAAAAGTCATTTTCCTTCAAGAGGATTGCTTGACAGGGGGAATTGGTGCGGAGATTTGTGCCTGGATTTCCGAGCATTGCTTTCAAGACTTGGATGCTCCGGTCATGCGGGAAGGAAGTTTGGATACTCCGGTTCCTTTTGCCCCAAGTTTGGAAAAGCAGTTTCTTCCCGTGGAGCGGTTTAAGATGAAATTGAAGGAATTGGTGGAGTATTGATTGCAAGATTGAAAAATTGGAAGATTACTTCGCAAAAGACAATTAACTGCCGCTGTTTTGTCCTCACAGACAGCAAAATCATAAGCTTCAAATAAACACCCTTGCAATGAGTGTTGACACTCACCAGGGCGAACATCTCTATCCTAGCCAAAATAAAAAACCCCGACAACTCCTTTTTCCGTATCAATTTAAAAAAACAGTTGATGCAAAGATTTATAACCTTCGCTCTTTTCTTCTTCATTACGCTTACTGTTCAAGCTCAATTTTTTCTTGCAGGTGCTCATTTCAATGGGAGTTCGTCAGTAGGAAAACTTAAAGAAGAAGCGGGCTCGATTTTTTTTCCTACTATTTCAGGTTTTATGCTTTATGAGTTTCAAACCTCCCCTATTCAAATTGGACTGGATTTAGGATATGGACTCTATGGCAGCAAGTTGGAAAAGCGAACTGATTTATACCCTGGATTTAACGATGAGTTAAGGTTGAGAAGAAATAATAACATCGTTACAGGCATGATTACCATGCGATACTTGCCTTGGGTAAACACCAAATTCACTCCTTTCATCGAAGCTCAGTTTGGAGGAAACTACCTTTATACACGATACCAAATCCGGGCAACAATTGATGAAGAACCCATTGAAGCAGACTCTGATCACCAAGATTGGGCAATAGCTTATCGAATTGGAGCGGGAATTCAGATTCCCTTGCCTTTTTTGGATGAAGGAACCAAGTTGGAATTCAAAACCAGTTACCAAGACAGCAACAGCATTCAGTTTTTGACCAAAGGCGATGTGACTTATCTTCCAGACCAGGGAAATGGGGAATTTGATTATAATTTCCGTCGTGGCCCACTCCAATTACTGACTTTTTCAGTCGGAATCGTTGTGTATGATTTGTTTCATTGAATGGTTTTGAGTCTAAGTTTGTAAAACAAATTATAATCCCGCTCCACTTCCGAATCAGCTGCTTTGACAATTAGTGTTCCATCAGACAAACCAATGTTTACAACACCTGCCACTGGAAGCTCATTGAGGATTCCAATTTGCTGATCTCCTTTGACAATAATATATCGCGGTTTTCGATACTTGGTTAGGGCTTCTCTGAATTCCGGATCCCTGAAATACTCCTCAGATTTTGCCTTGAAACCCATTAAAATATCTTCAGGCATGGGAGTGAAAAATAAAAGTATCTGATAGGGGCCAAAAGCTTTGATATCGTTAAAGCCTGGATATACTAAACCATCCAGACCAAGAGATGCCTCATACCCATCCCGATCAGGATGGCTCAACTCTACTACTGTTTGATAAACAGCGTCATTTCCATCCAGCTTATAAATCCCGAGTTGATTACCCATCTGCGGTAAGGAAGAAAGGGTTTTGGTAGTTGGGTCAAAGGATAAACTTGGATAAGTTGCCCCTATCCATTTTTGCTCTTTTTTATAAGTCCATTCATCAGGATATACATTTAGGTAGTGCACGGAGTCTTGCTCCAAATCAAGTATAAATCCCTTATTCACCTTATTGTAAAAATCAGCACCTATTGTCTCTAAATCAATATCAGCGATAGAGAAGGAGTTCGGTTCCTCCCCTATTATCTTATACTTCCCGTCTTCTTCATACACTGCAAAACTCTGTTTATTGGAACTGATGGAAAGCATCATCATCTCTTTTACCGTACCCTTCGTTTTTTTGATCTTCGTAAAATCAGCATCGAACAGGTGATAAGGCATCTCCATAGAAAGCTCCTTAAAAATATATCCGGATTCTCCGTAAAACCTCCCTTCGAAAAATTGAGGAATCTGATTTGGACCTTCGCCTCCTAGCTCATGATTTTCAAGTATTTCTCCCTGTCCATTGACCAGAAATACCTTTCCTTCTCTGGTATTTTTCATCAGATATAGATCCTTTGAAGGGTGATAATCCAAAATGGTAACCGGCTCAAGCAAATCCACTAGGATAGAATCCACCACCTCAAACTGAAGTTCTTGAATGGGGCTTGATGGAGTTGTAGTGGTTTCTTTTTCGGAACAGGAAAAAAGGGCTGCGAAGAACATCCCGAAACAAATTAAAAAAACAGGTCTGTACATGGAGAAGGGGTTTGGTTTTATGATAGGTCGCATTTTCTAGCCATTATAGGACAATCCGGTACGGTTATTTTCCTTTAAGCTCATCCAAAAAATCCTGATAATTGGGAAATGAGGGATTTTCTAAAAACTGAACTATTCCGTTTTTCGTGTTAAAAACAATCCCATTCGTATCTCCGACTACATTCTGAATATAAAATGCTTTGGCAGGATCATACAATATGGGCCGCTGAAAATCCGTTTCTTTCATCCATTTTTCTATTTTACTCTTTTCATTTCCAGAATAGTAAAAAATGAATTTTATCTCAGGATTATTTTCAAAATAGGGATTCCAATCAAAGTTAAATATTGAATATTCCGAGAGGTTATTAGCAAAAACTATGACCTGAAAGTCTGCATCAAACCAACTGGGATGAAACTTTGTGCCCAGATCAGGATTGATTACTTCAGCGTTTCTATAATGCTGAATCAGCTTTCCTTTTGGGGTTTCCGTCTCTTTTTGATTGATAAAAAACAACAAAGCACCTATCCCAATCAGTAAAATAAATATTACACTATTCTGGTATTTTCGCATACAAGATCACCGGGTTTGAATCCTCACTTAGTTTCGATAATTGCTCCAAAATGGCTGGACTAGCCTTGATCGAATTTAGATTTTTGATCAGATAGGGTGCATAGGCTATAAAAACGACCTGATCTCCTTCTATTCCGATTGGGCTATAAAACTGTCCAAGCCCTTCCTCATCTACCAAAAACTTCAATTGCTTCTGAGTTTTCTTATTTAAGATGAAAAGCTCCTTCTTCCTAAATTCTGAACTTTGGGTGATCACATCGGCAAAGAAGTAATCTGCAGTTTCAGCCATAAAATAAATATCTGAAAAACCCTGTTCTTGGATCATTTCAAAGCTTGCAAAAGGGTCGGTCATCTCCCAAAACTTCTCTGGAACGGTATATTTTCCAAAATCGATTTTTATGACCGGCTGAATGGTATCAGACTCCATTTCATACACCATAGTTTTAAATGGTTCCCGAAACAAAATCCGATTATCCCCCTTAAAAAAAACCTGCTCATCGATAGGGAGCATCTCATCTGCAAATAGATTTTCCAAAAGCGAGAGTTTTATTTCTCCATTTTGATCAGTTTTTATCAGACGATGTGTCCCCGCAACCTTGTTATAGCCACTATAAAACCAATATCCCTTTTCCGCAGGCTGGAAAGAAAAAACATTGATCGGATACTCCTGAGTAGAAATCAGCTCATTTGAAGGTGAATATTTGTACAAGTTTATTTTATCTCCTAGCCCCTCAATTACGTGAAGCGTATCTTGGTATAGTTTGAAATCGCTAAATCTTCTGATTTGACCGGGAGCTTCTCCTATCACAGCGGCAAAGCCTAAGTGCCTCCCCTCTTTGGAGAAATGGTGAATTCCTTTTGGCCGATTATAGTTAGCAACATAAAATTGATCGGAATCAAAACTGACCTTCAAATCTGAACCAAGTAACTCAGTAGTATCTGATTCAAGCAGAATCACTTTTTGAATTTCAAAATCTGGAGTAATTGCTTCCAATTTATCAAATTGAATAGTGATCGGCCCTGATTCCTCTGATTCGCCACAGGCGAAAAGCGCGATTAGAATAATTGGGAATAGTTTTTTCATAGAAGTTTAAAGTTTAGTCATTCAAACCAAAACTCATTTTTTTGGCTATTACCTAAATTTCAAATGCAGATTGCTTTTAGAAGAGTTACCCCTCAACCATTCTCTCTCGCTGCGCCGCCGCGTCGCCGTGAGAAAAACCATTTGCGCCCTTGCGCCTTCGCGGGAGACGCCATCTTCGCCACAATAACCTCTTTTTTCCAAAGCATCATCGGAAGTACCCAAAACACCCCAACCATACTGAATACCAATCCTCCGATCGTACCAATCGCCAGTGAAAACCAAAAGATTTCATTTTGCCCCTCAATCAGGAAAGGGATCAATCCAAAGCAGGTAGACATGATCGTGAGCAAAATAGGAATCGCTTTTCCGGCAACGGATTTTAAGACATTGCGATTGTAAAGACCTGTTGAACGGTTATTGAGATCGTTGATAATAAAGATTCCGGCATTGACCGCCAAGCCCCCGAGCATCACAAAAGCAGCATATCCACCCTGATCAAAGTAGAAATCAAACAATGAAAAGATCAAAAACAAGCCGATAAAACTGATTGGGATAATGACAATGATGTAAATGGGTTGCTTTAGATTTTCAAATAAAACAGCACAGATAAAGAAAATCCCGATAATCAGGAACCCAATTAAGCCGTATTGACGCTTCGCTTTTTCGTAATCCCAGGACCAAGTTTGCTTCTTCGCTTCATAGCCGATTGGCATGAGTTGCTTCATTTCCGCTAATACCTCATCCAAATATTCATTTCCAAATTTAGCTGAACCCATATACTCAAAGGAAGCTACCCGAAGGTATTGTCGATCTTCTTTGTGAAGGGCATTTGTGGTGGTTTCTTTGGTCAGGGTACCGTAATCAGAAATTTTAAAAATCCGATCTCCACCGCCAATCAAGCCTTTTTGCTCTAAGTCAAACTTGCTGAAATCCTTAGAATCTGTTTCTCGGATCACCAAGCCATAGTTCTTTTCTTCCAAAGTCAACATCCCTGAAGGGCCTTGAGGCTTACTCAGATCCAGCATTGTATTGATGACTTCGTACTGATTGGTCTCGCCAAGAGCGATTTGATTTTGATCCAATCGCAAGACATATTCCTCTGTCTTTTGCTCATTGTAGCTGAGACGCTCGTTGGTATTGACTTCCTGAATTCGCTTATGCTTGAGTAGCTTTTCGGCCAGGATTTCAGTTTGCTTTTCGAGTTCATCAAAGTTGTAGCCTCGCATTTCCACCCGGAAATTTGGGATTCCTTCTCCTCCACCTCCGGTGTAAAAACCTTGGCCTACACCGTAGATATTCCATTGAGCTCCTGACCAATCTGTAGATTTCACGGATAGTTTCCCTTTCAGCTGATAAGGTAAAGCACCTTTTTCGTAGGCTTCATCAAATGTGATCGAGATCTGTGCACTTTGCCCAGATTGGACAAAAGTGACGAACTGATCGATTCCTTTGACATCTTTCAGATAGGTTTCAAATTCCCGCATGATGAAATCCATCTGATCCAGAGTATTTCCAAATGGAAGTCGGGCATAGACATAGAGTCGAGTCTTCTCTGCTTCCCGATAGGAGCTTTTCTCATAAACTCCACGAACAAACATTCGCAAAGAACCTCCCAAAGCTTTGTCCACATAAGGTCGGATTTCCTCTTGGTAAAAGGTATTTCCCACCGTTTTGTTATACCATTCCTGACCTTCCCATTTGGCTGGAAGAAAGAAAATGGGAGTCCCAAACAACAAAATCATCACCGTGATAAAGGACTTTCGGTAGCGAGCAGTCCACGCAATTCCGCTTTCATAGCGTCGCAAAGCCTTGACTCGCTTACGGAGTTTAGGAATAGTCAATCCTCTGGCCTTTTTGACGGACTCTTTAAACATCACCTGATAAAAGGCTGGGGTGAAAAATAAGGCAATCAATAAGCTGATTCCCAGCATCACGGATACCACAATGGAAAACTCGGTCAGGTTCTTTCGATCTTCTTCCGGAAGAAGAAACACAATCATCAGCGCTGCAATCGTAGTCAGCGAAGCTGCCAGCAAAGCCAAGAAAACCTTACGGTTTCGATGCTTGTGCAAGTGATCGATCATGATGATCGCATTGTCCACAATCAATCCAAAACTAATAGTCAGACCCGCAAGGGAATAGAGATGAATATCCACTTTCAGAAAATAGAGGATAATCGCGCAAAGGCTCAGATTCGCGACGATCCCCAAAAAGAGAATCGTAAGGTACTTCAAATTGCGATTGATCAAGAAAATAAACAGGATCAAGATCAAAATCGAGAGTCCCGAACGCTTGTAGATTTTATCAAGCTCTTTTTCCAGAAACTCCGTGTCGTCATTTTCGAGACGAACCTCAAATCCTGCAGGAAGTAGCTTTCCGGCTTGTTCGATGGATTCTTTAAGATTTTGCGCAAGCAGGACTTTATTGACCCCATCTCGGTTAAAGATAGAAAGCGTTACAGAGTTATTCCCATTGATCCGGTAATAGCTACTGGGTTCAGCCTCCTCCAAGGTGAGTTTTGCAACATCCCGAAGACGTACCGGCATTCCGTTTACCTGTCGGATCGTCAGCTCTTCGAGTTGATCCATTTCCTCCAGGGAGCGGTCCACTTGTACAAAAAGTGTTTCTCCTTTAGTATTCACCACTGCGCCAGGAAATTCCCGTCCAAAAGCCTGATTGATTCTCGAATTCAATTCGCTTCGAGTCACACCAAAAGCCTGCATCTTTTGGATATCAAAGGTCACATAAAGCTGCAAATCATTCGCTCCACGAACAGAGACTTCTTCCACCGCTTCGAATTTGGTCAAGGCAGGTTTCAAGATATCTTCCGCTATTTTTTTGATTTCGAAGGAAGCAAAAGGTCCGTTGACACTGTAGGTCAAAATGGGAGACTTGACATTATTTCGCCTTTCGGCAGTCTGACTGACCAAAGGATACGAAACCCGCTGATCGAGTTGCGGATAAACCTGCCGAATCATGGAGGAAACCTCAAACTTCTTGAGCTCCATGTCTGCTTTCTTGTCAAATGTGAGTGTGATCGAACCCTGATCGTAATTGGAAACTGATTCAATCTTTTTCAGCTCAGAAAGTCTGGAGAAAGTCCCTTCCAGCGGAGAAGTTGCCAGCTTTTCCACGATCTCAGGTGAAGACCTTGGAATCGAATAGCTGATCCGAAGCACGGGCTCCCGCTCTCGTGGGTTCAAATCCACGGAAAGCAAAGGAATAACCGCAAATCCACAGATGGAAAGCAAAACAAAGGCGATAAGAATTCGAAATGGTGTCATATCAGCTTTGCTTTAATTTTGACTTTGGTACAAAAAACCAGTAGGCTAATGGCACAAAATACAAAGCTGTGAGTGTTCCGATAGTCAAACCTCCTATCACCGCTTCCACCAAAGGTCGCTGCAAGTCCGCTCCCAGACCACTGCTGAAAATAATCGGAATCAAAGCTAGAATTGTCGTGATCGAAGTCATCAGAATCGGCTTCAATCGAATCTGACCTGCGCGATGAAGTGCCATTTCCAAAGCTTGTTCAGCATTGATTTCATCCGATTCTACATAGACCAGTCGCAAGCGATTGATTGTATCAATTTTCAAGATCGCATCATTGACCATGATTCCAAGCATCACCACCAATCCGATCGCAGACATGACATTCAGCGAAGAACCTGCCAACCAAAGCACCAAAAATGCCCCTCCTATACCCAAAGGAAGCGTAAAGACCACAATCAGCGGCTGAACAAAACTTTCAAACTGAGCTGCCAAAATAAAATACAAGAGCAAAACTGAGATAAGTAAAATCCCAATAAGTTGTTGAATATTTTCCCGGTCTTTGAAGTATTGCCCCACGATGGCTATTCCCAAATTTTTGTCTTGTCCCCAGCTGAAAAATTCACTCGCTTGTTCATCTGGATCAGCTGCAGTCACCAAAGCAGATTGATAGATTCCGCCTTTATCAGCAGTCACATATTTATAATGATCCTCATACCGAAAATCCACAAACTCACCTAAAATGTAAGAGGTGGAATCCGAAGCATAAACTCGGGTATTTCGGAGTAAATCTTCAAATCGATCCTCCGGTTCCTTTAACCGAATCGGGGTAATCTCCCCAAATCGTCGAATATCTGTGATGGTGAAACTTCCGAAAAGCTTAGAAAGCTGCTCCTGAATTGTATTCACAGGAATTTGATAAGTTGCCAATCGATCTGCTCGAAGCGTAAAAACTACCGAAGCTTCCTTTTGCAAACCTGGTCCTCGCTCCCATTCTTGAGTTGGAAATTGACTCAACCAAGGATCCATTTTTTCCTCTGGCACGGGTTCCTTCGCTGTCAGATCTTTCCACCGTACTTCATAATAAGGCATCGCCGAATTGAACAATTGATCAAACGCATTCGGGGCGTCGCCTAAGGTAAATGCCGCTTGCGGATAGGTGCTGCTTACAAATTCTTCTAACTTCACTATCGCAGCCTCTTTTTCTTCCACAGTTGGGAATAGCAAATAAAGCAGGGATTGCTGTATGGAATTCTCCCCATCGAAAAGCAAAAATTGCCTTACTCCCACATCTGCTTCTGCCTGAGAAAAATCTCCTTCCAAAGTTTTCATCAGTTGGATCACTCTTTCCCGATTTTCCAGAGCAGAAATCGGCTCATTCCAATCCACTTCCAGCGTAGCGTCCAGCTTTTCAATTTCAGGAAGCCCTTCAGTTTTCAAAACCTGACTAATCAACAATCCCAGTGGAATCAGTATCGCAAAAATCGAAATCGCCAACTTCCGATTCGCAGTGATTTTGCGATAACCAAACTCATATAAATCTAAAATTCTGGAGAAAAAAGGCCCTTCTTTTCCATCGTCCACTTTTTTACTTTTGGAGAAAAAGAGAAAATAAAGCATGGGAAGCAGGATAAATGCAACTGCCAACGAAACCGACAGAATCGCAGCAACGGCTACTGCCTGATCGAAAAACAAAGCTCCTGAAATTCCGCTCAAAAATACCAGCGGTACAAATACCGCCAAGGTAGTCAGCACCGAGCTGATCAGCGCTCCCATCACCTCTTCCACTCCTTCTACGCAAGCATCAAAAAGTCCCAATCCACTTTCCCGCTTGCGAGTAATATTATCCAACACAATAATTGCATTATCAATCAGCATCCCAATCCCAAGTGCTAAACCGGAGAGGGAAATGATATTAATGGAAATATCGAAAAAGTAGAAAATCAGAAAACTAATCAAGAGTGAGGAAGGTAAGCTCACCCCGATAATCAAAGGCAAACGGTAATCCTTCATAAAAAGGAAAAGCACCGCAAAGGCGAAAATCCCTCCGAAAAGCAAGGAAGTTTGAAGATTGGAAATAGCCGCATTCAAAAGATTAGACTGGTCCTGCGTCAGCTCAAAATCTACCTGAGGATAGTCGGTTTTAAATAGTTCCAGCGCAGTTTTCAGCTCTGGGATCAATTCATTCATCTTAGCTGAAGCCTGCTTGTGAACCGTGATGACTAAGGCTTCTTTGGCTCCAAAGAGATGATAGCCGAGCATTTCCTTGGATTCATAGGTCACTTTTGCCAATCGACCCAAGGGAATAATCGCACCGGAAGGAGCCGCTACTGGAAGTGTTTCGATATCACTTGGGCTATCCACCCGAGTTGCCAGTCTCAAATAATAGCGGAACTGCCCATCTTTTACGGAGATTCCAGGTAGCTCTGAGTTGCCGGACTGGATCGCCGAAATGACTTGCTGCTGGGTCATCCCCAAAGCTGCGAGAGCTTGCTCATCAGGCTCCACGGTGATGATGCGTTCCTTTTTCCCATTGATATCGACAAGTGAAACTCCGGGAAGTTGCTCGATTCGTTTTTTAAGAACATTCTCTGCCAATAAGCTCACCTCCACTTCGTCCACATTTTCTTTGGGAACCACCTGCACACGGGCCACTGGAATATCCGAAGT
This sequence comes from Algoriphagus marinus, assembly GCF_001936475.1. Lineage (GTDB taxonomy): Bacteria > Bacteroidota > Bacteroidia > Cytophagales > Cyclobacteriaceae > Algoriphagus > Algoriphagus marinus. Next base: position 32,862 of record NZ_MSPQ01000010.1, read on the forward strand.
GTTAATTCGGATCACTTCCGGTCGGCCAAGATCTTCGGGAAGGGAATTAGTCAGTCGGTCAATTTTCTCATTGACATCAATATAAGCCAGCTCCATTTGAGTGCTGTAGTCGAAAGTCAATCGAATAGTTCCCACTTCCGAACCAGCCTTCGAATCCATTTCCTCCAAGCCGTTCAAAGTGATCAATCCTTCCCGGATTGGGCTCAGTACATTTTGCTCGATGGCTTCTGGCGAGGCATTGGGATAGTTGACCTTTACCACGATCTGCGGCACATCGATCGGAGGCAGAAGGGAAATTGGAAGCGTGCGAAGGACAATGAAGGCAAATACCATCAAGGCCATAAAAGTCATGAAAACGGCGATCGGCCGGGCCAGTAAAAATCGTACCATGGGCTTAGTCTTTTACGATTTGAACCGGTGCCTGATGCGCTAGTTGCAGGTTGTTTGTAGTGATGACCGTACTTCCCGCTTCGATACCATCCAATATTTCCACTTCCTGTCCATTGTCTTTACCTACTTCTACGTAGTTCCACTTGGACTCATTATTCTCGATGGTAAAGACCACCGCCCTACCGGAACGATAGACCAAAGCAGCTTTTGGAACAACCAGAGAATTATTTTGCGGGGCTCGGATGATGGCACGAGCGTTCATGCCGGGTAGCAGATTTTTATTTCCTGCCAAAGCAATAGACACCTGCACTAGGCCGTTTTCATCGACTCTAGGATTGATCCCAGCCACTCGCCCCGCTAGCGCAACGGTAGTTGCAGTGATCGGATAGACTTCGGCGGATTGTCCGATGGAAATCTGTGGAATATCAGATTCCAATACGTTCACTCGTAGAAGCAATTGATTGGTGCTTAGAATCTCACAAAGTGCCTGGGAACTGCTGACCAAGCTTCCGGAATTGTATTTCAAATCGGCTACCTGACCGGAAATCGGAGCTTTGACTTCGCAGCGCTCAAAAATCATTTGGGCTTCTTTGAGCTCCAATTCTGCCAAAAACACCCCACTTTTTGCTTTGAGCTGATCATCAATCAGTCGGATTCGCTCCTGATCATTAGAAGAAAAAACGGCATCATAACCTAGCTTCATGGATTCATATTCGGCTTTCGCATTCCGAAGGGCGATCTGCGCTTTCTCCAAGCGAAACTGAGCTTCTGCCGGATCAAGCTTGGCAATGATATCTCCCTTTTTCACAAACTGTCCTTCTTTCACATGGACTTCCAAAAGGTATCCAGCTTGCTCGATGATGGCCATCACCTCCGAACCCGCCTCCATCTTTCCGGTGGCATTGATCAGGTAATCGAAGCTTTTGCGCTCGGCGGCGGCGGTGCGAACTTCTGTAGCGGCAACTTCATTTCGAAAGGATTCGGTGGGAGCTTCTTCGACTTTTTCGCTTTCTTCCTTGCAGGAAAAGGTAAAGATGAGCAGGCATGCAAAAAGTAATTGGGTATAATTTTTCATCTGGTTTTAGTTTTCAACCTGAATAAACTAACTAATCATTCAAAATCAAAACGAGAAATTCGGAAAAGCTGTTAAAAAGGGTGAAAATTAGTTCAGTATATCAGAATCCTGATTATTCAACTCAGCAAAAACAGAAATCCTAACTCGAAGTTATAGTGCTCCTCAAAACTGAACTAATTTCAAAATAACAGATACAACTTGAATATGTCCTCTAGTCTTTTAATTTAAAGATCAACAAAACCGGCTGTTCAAAATCCTCTACGGACTCTAAGAATTTTTTAACCTTGGTAAAATCCCTGCCACTTCCCTCCTCCTTTTTAAAGATTTCTTCATAATCTTTATACTGTTTGCCTCCTAACCTTATAAAGGAAACACATTCTTGATCGACACATGCCAGAGGGAAACTATAGAAAATCAAATCCTCAAAATCAAACTCTAATCCTGTACCTGAAATAATATCTCCAGTTGTTTTATTATAGTAAACATGAAGTTCCGGCCCACCAAACCGATTAAATTTCATACCCATCCAAGTTGGGCTAACAAAATGAAGCCCAAAACCATAGAATTTTTTATCTTCTTTTCTTTCTGAAATAAATTCAGGACCAATATCTCCAAAATCCTTTTCTGACAATCCTTTAGCTTCCAGATTTACTTGGAAGATCGGAGATATTGTATTGTTTGCTACATCTACCTTCAAAAGCTCATTTGAAAATCTTGGAAAGTAAGTCACCACTCCTCCATTTTCTCTGATTACATCCCTAGGAACATAATTTGAAAGCATCTGATCGATTTTGGGGTACTTGAATGTGCTCCGAATGATAAAATTACTATCCAGCAAAAAAATATCACTTTCAGCGGTTTTCCCTAAATGACCATTCCCATTATTAAAGCTTGAGAAAAAAAGTTGATTTCCAGGGAAAATCTTAAAAGAATGTGCTCTTAGCGGAAGTCTCTTTTCAGATAGAAAATCTCCTTCAAAACTGAAAGACAGGACTTTTGCCAAAGAATTATCATAAATCAGGATTCTTCGATTCGCTTCATCCAAATCAAATTCAGAAATAGATTTCATTTCTCCTGGTCCCTCCCCAGTAGGGATAAATTGGCCTACCTGCTCACCTGTGAATAAATCAAAAATTTGCAATGAGTTATAGGTGTACTGATCCAGAATAAAAACCAGAGAATCCGAAAGAAGGATTTTATCAATATCTCCGACCACGCCCCCATCCCAATTCTTCAGACTCAGCAATCTATAGTCAGTCATTAAGTCTGAAAGCTTGATCTTCGCATCTATTTGATTCTCGTCCAGATTTAATACAACAGGATCACTTTCAGAATAGATAAATTCGGTACTCAAAGAGTCAGACCCTACAAAACTGAGAAATTTGCTATTTCCAGTTTCTGTCACTTCATCTTTCTGTCTTTCACATGCTGAAAACAGAAAAAGGGAGGCAATCAATACCCCCCAAAACTTATTAATAGTCATAAATTATTATCCGCAATAAGTACTGCGACACCACCAATCGTCACCATCTCTACAAACATTTTTTGTACCTGCATACGATTCCGAATACTCGTAAAAAATAAAATCGTACGATTTTGTAACGGTGCAATCGACACTTTCCTTTTTCCAACCCCACGCATTTGCGTCTTGGGTGGACATAATTGCCATTGCGAAGCCAATAGCGAAAACAAAAACTTTTTTCATTTTTAAATTTGGATGTGCCCTCGAGCTACGAAAACTGGGAGCGGGTTAGAATTCATTGATTTTGAAAAATTCCAGATTTTGGCGCCTACCTTGATCTTTCGTTTCCAATATCAAAAAAAAAAAACTAATAAGCAAGATTAGTTTGAACTATTTTACTAGAAAGTTTCTAACTAACTGATTTTCAATTATTAAATTTTTAGCTTTAGTTCATAAAATCGATTCAAATCACTCTATATCTGCTAGTTAGTAACACTAACTCTTCCTACCTCCCAGCTCCAAGTAGGCTGGGGACGGAGCGGGGTAATGGGTTTTTTAAAAATTCTGATTCAGATCGTACCTGTAACTTGCTAAAAATTTAATCACAAATGTCTTATATGAGCTCTCATGGTTAGGAAAATTGATTAATGCTAGCTTAGCTCAATTAGATAGTAATTCAGAATATCCTCATTGGGTTGACTTTGCGGACCGACAAAAACTAGTTTACATAAGGTATTCCCGAATTTCCTGCAGAAGTGAAAACAGCTACCTTCCTTATATCTATATTTCTTTATTACAAAGGAATTGGTCAACGAAACAGTTATTTATGGAATTGTTAATTTCAATCTGTAAAATTTAAAACGGTCTTCATTAGGTTGATTTTTAGCTTTGATGATTATTTCATCTCCAACTATCAAATGAAACTTATCCAAATCATCGGTAAAATCATTTAAAGATAACTCCTTCAATTTTTTGAAATCTGCATCATAAACCTCCAAATAGAATATTGAATCTTCACCAACTTGTTTGGGTCCTCTAACTATCCTTACATAGTTTCTTTCTCCTAAAGCATATATAGGTGCAAAAAGCACATCATTACTCCATAAGGATCCCATCTCATCAGCATCTTTTTTTGAAATAAAACCACTTACTGCTAGTGGTAATTTCTTTTGATGCGGATAGTTGAACGTTTCAAACTCGTATTCAGAGAAATCATTTGTTAAGATATTTCCTACCTGGATCAGATTTGTAAATGGATATGACACAATAATCCTATTTGTAGAGTCCATTAAGACATGTGGAGTATTCGGTCGATATACTTTGGCTCTTCCAGCTGAATACGATACAGTATGGTCTTCCAATAGCTTTCGTTTAAACGGGACATTTACCTTTTCAAGCCTATAATCAGCATGATTTAGTCTAAAAAAACTTATCTCTTCATTTATAAAATTCTTCGTTAAGAAGTAACTACTCGTTTTCAAATCCAAATAATAATTTGCGAAATTATTGAAGGAAAAATCTTGGATGATTTGATGTGTATTATCATTCCCAAACAGAGGGTCATTTAATAGATTTACTCGTTTTAATTCCGAAGAATCCTCGATATAAACATCATTCTGACTATAAAAAATAAAGCCCTCGGAACTTGAATCAAACCATCTAAAATTATCAATCCCACGAGGTCCCTCCTTTTGGATTCCTTTACCTTTCTTGGCATAACTTAGACTCTCTTGAAAAAATAAAGTGTCAATTCTATCATAATAATTATTGAAAACCAATACCCCATTATTGAGAGGTGTTCCTGTCATCTTATAGGACTTCATTAAATAAGAAGATAGACCTGTGTCTCCGAGATCCAACTCTTCCGGACCTTCAAAGGCAATATGAATCTCCTGCTCAGGAGACTTCTCTTCGGAGCAGGAGAATAAACATAAAAATAGGTAAGGGATAATTTTTTTCATTCTCCTATGCAACTAGAACTTGGGCCATTTGAAGTTACAATAATTAGCTTGTCTTCATCACCACAAAGGTCATTGAGCATAACTGCGGTTCCAGCACAGCAATTTTCAATCGCATCATCTTCAAAAGGCTCTGACGATTCTACTGTGCTGCAATAATTCCAAGAACCTCCACATGGAAATGCAGAAATACTAATTGCAAAAACTCCTAAACTCAATATTAACTTTTTCATTTTTTTGTCATTTGTGCCCCCAAGCTAAAAAACCGAGAGCGGGTAAGAATTAATAGAATTAAAAAAATGCCCGACTGGCCAATACCTTGATCTTTCGTTGCCAATATCAAAAAAAAACAAACTAATGAGCAAGATTAGTTTGAACTATTTTACTAGAAAATTTATAACTAACTGATTTTCAATTACTAAGTTTTTAGCCTTTGCTCATAAAATTAATTCAATTCACTCTATTTCTGCTAGTTATTAACACTAACTCTTCCTACTTCCAAGCTCCAAGTAGGCTGGGGACGGGAAAGGGTAATGGATAATAGAATACCCGTTTTGAATTAGAATAAAATTATTCAATCAAACAGAAAGCGCTTTAAGTACAAATTCTCATCCATTCCTCTGACCAGCAGGCTAAGCGTATCCCCATTGACTTCTCGGAGCAGAGACCTGAGTTCATAATAATGCCAAGAACCTAGAATTTCTTTTTCCTTTATAGTCTTCGAATTCAAATCAATTTTCATAAGCACATAACTGAAGGTGTCTCCACCAGATGCTTTATTCCTATCATCGAAATGAGTGTAGGCCGCATAGAAGATATTATCATCTTTACTTTTATCAGTCGAAAGACTTAAGAATTGATCCATCAATTGGGACTCTGACGGATCCTCATTGAAATATGACATTAAAGGTTCGTGGATTTCGCTTTTCAGCTCGAAAAATTCTAATAACTCACCTTCAAGGTTATACTTTTTCAATATTGGCACCCCAGCCACATTAAGGACATATATAAACCCATTCTTAGAAATCACATTTTCACTTTGGCTCACAGCTAAAGCTCCCTTTGAATACGTTGATGGGAAATTTCCGAAGGTTTTTAAAAAAGCTCCGTCATCATAGGAAAACATAGATAAAACAGTTGATTCATTAAAAGCCTGAGATATCGGTCCATCAAATCTTGTACTTATAAATAACTTATCTCCAATTCTATCAAAGAAAGTTTCATAGTCGAGCACGTAGTTTGGCTTACTAAAATTCAATTTTTTCTCAAAGAGAAAATCCCCGGAGATATTAAATACAAAGATCTTATTCAAAAAATGATTAAGTAAAAAAATTGAATCTTGGCTTATAAAGGCATTGGTGTAACTTCTTTCTGGAATAGGGTATTCATCAACAGTTTCTGAATTAAATATACCAATTCGTTTACCCGATTTAGTATTGAATAAATGAATAGAAGAAAATGAGCCATCCCCAAATATTAAAAGAGAATCTTGATAAATTTTCTCATTAAAAACAAAGTTAAAAGCATATCCCGCCTCCTGAATTTTCACAGAATCAATAAAATCGATTTGACCTTTTTCTATTGTAAAACCTACCTCTTTTGGATCTCTAGTACACCCAAATTTGAAAAGCAAAATGATTAGGAAAATTGTTAAATTTTTCATCTTTTGAAACAAAGGCTTTGTCCATTAAACTAAGCCTCTGAATTTTTATCCACCAATTTCAGCACCTTTCATTACAGTGATTTCTATTCCTTCACAATTATAAATTGCAAAAAGTGGATTCTCTGTTTCTCTTACAAAAACACATTGCGCAGCATCAGCTTTTTGAATATCGATAAAAAACATCCCTACCATTGCAAATACAGCAATACTCGATTTCAAAATTAACTTTTTCATTTTTAAATTTGGATGTGCCCTCGAGCTACGAAAACTGAGAGCAGGTTAGAAATAATAGAATTAAAAAAATCTCCGACTGGCCAGTACCTTGATCTTTCGTTACCAATATCAAAAAAAAGAAAACTAATAAGCGAGATTAGTTTGAACTATTTTATTAGAAAGTTTCTAACTAACTGATTTTCAATTGTTAAATTTTTAGCTTTAGTTCATAAAACAAATTCAACTCACTCTATATCTGCTAGTTAGTAACACTAACTCTTCCTACCTCCCAGCTCCAAGTCGGCTGCGGACGGGCAACGGAAATTGGCTTTTCATAGATTCTGACGCGGATCGTACCCGGTGCCTCTCCCTCAAAGTGCTTATAAAGCCGGTTCATATCTTCAATGGTGGCGACATGAATGCTCACTTGTGCGATTCCCTTATCGATCATTTGGAGTTCTTTCGCTGCGCTTCTAGAGATATCGATGATTCTGCGTGAAGTCTTGGGTAGTCGATCATTGACACGGACCCAGACCGAATCTTTGGTATCCACTCGAGTTACTTTCACCCAGGTATTAAAAGGAAGGTATTTATGTGCGGCAGTCAGGGAATCCATGTGAAAAATCTCCCCACTGGAAGTCATTCGCTGATGAAAACGCTTCCCATAGAAACTAGCAGTGCCCGTTTGGATCTTTACCGAATCGGCAAGCTGTCCAAAAGAGGAGCTGACAAAAGCCATAAGAAAGACGGAAAGCAAGAAAAGCCGCATATACAAAACTAAGATTTCGTCCCTGCTTTCCAAGAAGCCTGCCAATTGCTGACAAGTCAAGGTTAAAGTTTGTTCCAAATGGAGATAAAATCTAACTTAGATTTCTAGTCGAAAATTTACTTATTCTTCATTTTTTCGAAGTAAACGGATTTTGATTGACGTTCAGCATTTTAAAAAAATCTATGCTAAAAATTCTACATACAGCCGATTGGCATCTGGGCAAGCGATTGCAGGAGTTCTCACGCATCGAGGAGCAAAAGCTTGTGTTGGCCGAAATTTGTGCTATCGCAGACCGTGAGGAAGTGGATCTGGTATTACTAGCCGGTGATATTTTTGACTCCTTCAATCCCAGTCATGAGGCGGTGGAGTTACTCTATAAAACCTTACGGAAACTCTCCAAAAATGGCGAAAGACCGATCATCGCCATTGCAGGAAATCACGATAGCAATCAATTCATTGAGGCTCCGGATCCATTGGCGCGAGAACTCGGGATCTTTTTTTACAGTACTTATCAAAATCTCATTCCCACCGGAAAATTGGATTCCGGAATCGAAATCACGGCTTCCGAACTAGGATTTATGGAGCTTCGACTTCCAAAATTTGAATTCCCTATCCGAATTATTTTAGCTCCCTATGCCAATGAGGTGTCCCTCAAAACCTATCTAGGAGAGGAAAATCGGGAAGCGGAATTTCGCAAAATCCTAGCCGATAAATGGGCCAAGCTAGCCGATACGCATTGTGATGCCAATGGAGTGAATCTTTTGATCGGGCATTTTTACTTTACCAAAGAAGGGGAACCATTAGAAGCAGAACCCGAATCAGAGCGTCCGATCTTGCATGTGGGAGGAACTCAAGCACTTTTCACTGATAATATTCCTTCTCAAATTCAATACGCTGCGTTGGGTCATCTTCATCGCTATCATGCGGTAAGTAAATCCCAACAGCCAGTGGTTTACTCGAGTTCGCCACTTGCCTACTCTTTTAGCGAAGCAGATCAGCAGAAACAAGTGGTCTTGATCGAAGCCGAACCTAGAAAAAAAGTGACGTATCAGCCCATTCCCCTGGAAAGCGGTCGCCCACTTTACCGAATGAAATTTGATAATCTACCCGAAACACTCACTTGGCTGGAAGTGAATCCCTATTGCTTTGTGGAGCTGACTTTTGTGGCGGAGACTTCCATCGAAGCGAGTACCCGAAAGGCCATTATGAAGGCCCATGATGGCATCGTCAATCTGATTCCACAATTGAAAGATCGAGCTGGAGCTGCAAGTAGCGCATTGAAAGTAGAGGATCTGGGAAAAGACATGACGAGTCTGTTTTCTCTTTTTTACCAAAGTGAAAAAGGTGAAGCACCCAATGCGGAAATCTTGACCTTATTTCAGGAAGTAATCAGTCAGGAGGGCAGCGTATGATACCGATTCGATTAGAAATTCAGGGGCTATATTCCTACCGGGAAAAGCAAGTCATCGACTTTGACAAGTTGACGGCAGCTGGATTATTTGGGATTTTTGGAGCAGTTGGATCCGGAAAATCCTCGATTTTAGAGGGCGTACTTTTGGCACTTTATGGAAGTACAGAGCGGCTTTCCGATCGAGGTGAAAAAAATTCCATGATCAATCTACAAAGCGATTCGCTCACGATCAGCTTTCAATTTCGATCAGGACAAAACAATCAATCCTTGTATCTGGCGCGCTATGCTGCTAAGCGAAATAAAAAAGACTGGGAAAAAGTCGATCCAGCGGAGCATACTTTTTATCAGGATAAAGGCGGAGCTTGGAAACCTTTGGAAGCACGAGCGGAGGAAATCATCGGAATGAAAAAGGAGCACTTCAAGCAGACGGTGATTATCCCACAGGGCAAATTTCGGGAATTCATCGACCTCACTCCGGGACCTAGAGCGGAGATGATGAAGGAGTTGTTTGGCTTGGAGCGATTCGATCTTTCGCAGAAAACTGGAGCATTGCTGAAAATTGAAAAGGAAAATAAAATCCGCTTAGAAACCCAATTAGCAGGCTTAGAGCCCTATACCAAAGAAAATCTTCAGGCAGCTGAGCTTCAACACGCTGAAGTCCAAACTAAAACACAGGACTCCAGCAAAAGTCTGGAAGCCAAGGAAGCATTACTGAAAACCCTGGAAATAAAGGGGCAACGATTTGCCGAACTACTGAAGTACCGCGAGGAAAGCGTTAAGCTGGAAGTTCAAAAACCTGAAATCGAGCGAAATCGAATTTTGCATCGGGAATTTATCAGCGCCAAGACAAATCTAAAACCAACCTGGGACAAGCTTCAGGATTGCCAAGTAGAACTGGAAAAAGCAAAAGTGAGTGCGGATGATTGCGCAAGGTTTGCCATTCGCTACGAGCAGGAAGTCGCCGAACTTGTTCAGGAAGAAACCGAGCTCAAGCAAAAAAATCAAGATCGCCCCAATCGGGAAGCAAAAATCCGGGATCTTAAAAAAGTAGCTGAAATTCAAGCCTTGAATCAAGAGCTCGCTGAAGCCAGCAAAAAAGTAGAAACCCTTCAGCCTGAAATTGAATCCAAGAAAAGCGCTCAGAAATCGCTGGAAAGCCAAATCAAGGCGCTGGAGGCTCAGTCCGAGAATTTGGCTAAGGTAGATTCCAGCCAGCTGGCGGATTTGAAAAGTGCCGCTCGGGAATGGGAGCAACTCGAAAAGCAAAAAACCTATCTGGAAGAAAGCCTCCGACAAATCTCTGAAGTAGATCAGGGGCTCGAAGAAGCCTATCGATCGCTACTTGCCAATCTTCCTGAAAAAGAAAAAACATTACTGAGCTGGTCAGAATCTCAAAAATCAGCTTTAAAAGCTTTGGAAATCGATCGGGAAAAATTGATCACCAAGCAGGGATTGGCGGCCCATGTTCACTTATTGCACGCGGGTGAGTCTTGTCCACTTTGCGGTTCGCTCGAGCATCCAAATCCGCTGCAAGCCGAAGCCGAAGAAAAGGAAATTCAGGCCATCAATCATCGAATCGAATCCCTAAAGTCAGACTTGGAGCGCATTTCAAAACTGATCCAAAAGCAGCAGGAATTGGATATTCGGAAAGAGAATCAACAGAAAAACAGAAACGAAAAAACTCAGGAACTGGCTCAAATTCAAAAATCCCAATCAGCTCTCTCAAATAAACTTGACTCCTTTGGCCTAGCTGATCAATCCAAATTAGCTGAGCGAATCAGCGAAATGGACCAAGCGGCACAGCTCAAAACCAAGCTCGATCAGGAACTCAAAACGGTCCGTCAAACTTGGGAGGCCGAGCGAGCCCAAGTTGAAATTTTGGAAAAATCCTTTCATCAGGCGACGCTTTCTTTTCAGTCAAAGCAGATAGCCATCAACACCAAAAAAGAGGAAATCAAAGATCCGACTTTTTGCAAGCCATTCTTCCAAAAAAACCTGGAAGTCATCAAGGCTACCATCCAAAATGTGGAAAATGACATCCAAAAAGCAATCGAACTTTTGGATGGAAAACAAAAACACCTTCGAGAAAAGAGAGCGGAACAAAGTACCAATCTTGCCGATCTGAAAAATTTTGAAAGTCGAAAACAGGAGTTGAAGAAAAAGCATGAGGAATTATCCTCCACTTTTTCCAAGCTTAAACTCCAATATGACTTTCAAGACGAGCAAGCCCTGATCCGGCTTTTTGAGCATTCAATCGATGCAGAAAAAGTCGATTTGGAGATTCGCCAGTTTGATCAAAAATTGGCAACGGTGGTCAGCAGAATTCAGGAATTGGAGAATGAAAAGGGCGTTTCGGATTTTGAGGAGGAAAGATTTTCAGATTTAAAACTCGATTTTCAAAATTTAAAATCCCAGCATGAAGCCTTGCAGCAGGAACTGATTCTGCTCCAGCAATCCATCAAAGAAACACAAAGTAAATTGGCTGAGAAAGTGATTTTGGAGCAGACGCTAGCCAAACTGGAAATCCGGGAAAGTAATCTCAAAGAACTAGAGCGGCTCTTTAAAGGAAGCGGCTTCGTGAAGTATGTGAGTTCGATCTACCTCAAAGAACTCTGCAACACGGCCAACTTGCGATTTATGAAATTGAGCAAAAACAGTCTGAGCCTGGAGATCGATGATGACAATACCTTCTGGGTGATTGATTATTTAAACGGTGGCAAGCGGCGATTGCTCAAGACGCTTTCGGGTGGACAGACTTTTCAGGCTTCACTTTGCTTGGCTTTGGCTTTGGCAGAAAAAGTAAAATCACTCAATCAAGCCGATCAGAGCTTTTTCTTCTTGGATGAAGGCTTTGGAGCCTTGGATCGAAATGCCCTTCGGGTAGTTTTTGAAACGCTGAAATCGCTTCGCCATGAAAACCGAATAGTAGGAATAATCAGTCATGTGGAAGAATTGCAGCAGGAAATTGGGGTTTTTGCCCAGATCGAACTTGATCCGGAAAAAGGTTCACAAGTCAGCTATTCCTATTGATCGGTTGAGATTTGGATAAAAGCAAAAAGCCCTGACGATTGCCAGGGCCTTTTATCATCTAAGAAAACCTTATGTTAAAACTTTACTATTGACCCAATCAATTTCTTCTTTTCGAATCGTATGATCCGAGTCATCAAAAATCAGCGTTTTTACTTTCGCTCCCTTTTGAACCAGTAAGTCGGCAGAAAGTTTAATTCTTTCTAAAGGAACATGAAAATCTTGCTTGCTACTTCCGATAAAGATTGGAGTAGAGGAAAAATCTCCAGAATATTTTTCTCTTTTCAATTCCGCTCCAATCAACCCTCCGGTGAATGCAATCACGCCTCCATATTTCTTAGCATGAAGCGCAGCAAATTCAAGTGAAAGGCAAGCCCCTTGCGAAAAACCGATAAAGTAGAGCTGCTCGGATTTGAAACCTTTAGCGTACAAGCCTTGGACAATTTCTTCCAACTGCTTGATTGCTTTGGAATAAGCAGGTTCATTGCTTGCATCTGGGGCCATAAAGCTGTAAGGGTACCAGAAATTACCATCCGCCTCAGGAGCTAGTAGCGCAAAATCCGAAAGGTGAAGATGATCTTTGAGACCAAGAATTCCTGAGGCACTTGCCCCTCTTCCATGGATCAGAATTGCTACTTTTTTCGCTTGGTCGAGTGGCAAGCCTGCCGACAAAACTTTAGACATATTTTTCAGGATATAATACAACTGGCGCAAGTCCTTTAGTGATCTGTGCTCTGCTAGGTTCTGCCCATTCAGGCAATTTCAATAACTCACCCAAATGAGCTTCCTCTTCATCAATCGCAAAGCCTGGCTCGTCGGTAGCGATTTCAAATAAAACTCCACCCGGCTCGCGAAAATAAATAGACATAAAATAATTTCGATCCTTTACCTCTGTGACTTGGTATCCATTATTCATCAAGATTTTTTGAATCTCAAGTTGAGTAGTGGTATTGGCTGTCCGGAATGCAATATGATGCACGGTTCCTGCGCTTTGTTGACCTCGATTTCCGCTATGATTGACCAGAATATCTACGATATCTCCCGGCTTACCCTGAGTTCCATATCTAAATCTTCCATTTTCCTCCCCAATGAATCGATAATCCATGTGATTAGTGAGGAGCTGAGCAGTGAGTTCTTTGCTTCGCAAATTTAAAGTTGCACCATAAAACCCACGAATGGCATGGGAAACAGGAATCTGTCCATAAGACCAACCCTCCCGATCATCTTGATCATTGGCGATGAGCTCTATTCCCATCCCATCATGATCTTCGAAACGAATTAACTTATCTCCAAATCGAGTCAACACATCAGAAACTTTGACATCAAATCGCTCTAATCTAGCTTTCCAATAATCCAGAGAATCAGCAGCAATAGAAAAAGCAGTATAAGTCAATTCCCCTGTTCCTTTAGTTCCTTTTCTGGCTCCAGTAAAAGGGAATGTCGTAAAGACGGTACCCGGTCTGCCTAGCTCATCCCCAAAATAGAAATGATAGACATCCGGAGCATCAAAATTGATAGTCTTCTTTACCAATCTCAATCCCAAAATCCCAGTATAGAAATCAATATTCGCTTGGGGATTTCCTGCGATTGCAGTAATGTGGTGGATTCCTGTGATTAATGGTTTCATTTATTTTCCTTTCTTTTTGAAAAAAAAGCTGCCATTGAGGCAGCTTTTAGATTAAGAATTTTCCTCTACTAATTCCGCTTCTTGTTGTTTTACCAACTGCACATTCAAGTGCAATCTTACTTGATCGCTCACTACCACACTACCTGCTTCAGTGATTGCTGACCAAGATAATCCGAAATCTTTTCTATTTACTTTACCGTCGATTTCAAATCCTGCCTTAGTCTGACCATATGGATCGCCAGCTACACCACCGAAATCTACATCCAACTCAACCGCTTTAGTGGTTCCTCTCATAGTTAGATCTCCTACCAATTTATAATCTCCACCTTCATTGGTGATCACTCCAGAGAAAGTCAGATTTGGGTGATTAGCAGCATCAAAGAAGTCACCTGATTTCAAGTGATTATCACGATCAGCTTGGTTTGTGTCGATGCTGTCTATTGCTGCAGAAAAATTCACTTTAGCTCCTGCAAAATCATCAGATGTGCTTTCTGCACTTCCTTCAAATTTTCTGAAAAAACCAGTCACTGTAGAGATTACCAGGTGCTTCACTTTGAAAGATACTTCAGAGTGAGTTGGGTCGATAGTCCATTTTGTTGTGCTCATAATTGTGTTTGTTTTTTTGTTATTAGTTTATTATTTGTTTCAACATTTGTTGTCTATACATTTATTACGGTAAAAAATTTAACCTCTCATTTTATCCAGTAGATCGTTCAGCTGATTTACTTCATCTAGTTCAAGGTTAATAAATTGCTTATTAGCTCTTTCCACTTCTTGCTGAACCAGATTGAGTAAGTTTAAACCGTCCTCGGTAATCATAACATCTACTTGCCTACGATCATTTGGACACTCTTCTCTTTTGACAAGCCCCTTCTGTTTTAATTTTTCAATCAGCCTACTTGCATTTGACATTTTATTCAACATTCGATCTTGAATAGAAGAAACCGTTGTAGGAACACCATTTTGCCCTCTGAGAATTCGGAGCACATTGTATTGCTCAGGCGAGATTCCATGAGGTTTAAAGAAAGCATGCTGGGAAGTCACCAAATAGCTGCTGGTATAGAGTAAGTTCACCACGACTTTATTGTAGGGGTCCTTGAATACTTTTTGCTGAATGGCATCTTCTATTTTGCCCATGATATTTGTAATTGTATTTAATGTATATACATGTAAATGTATGAAAAGGTTTATTCTTATTGAGTTTTTTTTTAAAAAAACAGGAAAACCGTGAATCAGAACAAATTAGGCCCTTAAAATCTTATGAGATAGTCACTCAAATTATCCTTTCGCTCCAAATTAAGTTTCTTTCGAACCCGATATCTTCCAATTTCAACTCCCCTTACTGAGATGCCTAGCAGATTAGCAATTTCCTTTGTATTAAGGTTCATCCGAATGTACGCGGCAAACTTTATCTCCTGAGGGGTGAGTGTTGGGTACATTTCTTTTAGTCGGGTGATAAAATTACCATGTACCTGATCAAAATTTTCTGAAAACTGTTCCCATTGGTTTCCATTTTCAAGATCCCGCTCGATTGACTTAATCAATCTGGAAAGCTGTGTATTCAATGCTTTACTTTTTTCTTCACTTGAAATGGTTTTCAGAGTACTTTTTATAGTTGCCAGAAGTTGATTCTTTTGAATTAAATGCATCGCGGAAGATGTCAATTCTTGATTTTTATAATCTATTTCTGTCTGTAACTTTTCGTTTTTAAGTTTGATAATCTCTTGCTCGGCTCGTTGAGTTAAGTTCTCAAGTTCCATTTCTTTTTCACGCAAAACCAAACCTTGTTCTTTCTCCATTTTAACAGTACTGATTTTGTATCGGCGGTCCAACCATTTATAGGCAAGAAAAAGAGTAAAAAGAGTCCCGAAAAAGTAAAACAAGTAGGCAAAGACACTTCTATAAATAGGGGGTTTTATGGAGAAGGAATAACTCAATTCAGGACTTATTTCATCAAATATATTTCTGGACCTTAATTGGAAGTCGTAATCTCCTTCTCTGAGATTAGTATATTCTTTCCTGTTTTCATAGGTCCAGTCAGACCAATTCTCCTCAAATCCATGCAGTCTATATTGATATTTTATCTCATCACCACTTTCAAAATGAGGTGAAATAAATTCAAAACGCATGGAGTTTTGAGCGAATGGAAAACTTACTTCTTTTATTCGCTCAAAAACATCCCCATCAAAATCATGGCCCTGAAAAAGAATTGAATCTTTTTCCCCAAGATTGACGATTGATTTAAACAGAACTTTGGACTCTGAAACTCTTGAAAAATCAAGGTCTGGCGAATAATGTATAAATCCATTCTTCCCTCCGATGAGAATATTTTTCTCATCTAAAACCATAACGTTAGCTAAATCGTCATTCCAAAAACTTTTGATTTTATTAAAACTCGAATAATCAAGTCTAAATCCGTCCACCGGATCAGTTTTCAATACTCCAAGCTTATCCCTTTCTATAAAATAAAGATTATTCAAGACATCACTTTCAATGTCAATAATCGTGGCTTCCTTTCCGAGTATATTAGAAAAGAGTTCGACAGGAATAAATTTATCTTCAATATCTGAATACTCAAAAAAACCACTATCCCCAGTGAATACTAACCTGTTAGCGATTTTAAAAACATTAATTAATATATCTCGCGGGAATCCGTTTTTACTATTGTAAAGCTTATAGCTTTCCACTTCAGTCTTTTCATCATTCAGACTGACTTTAAAAACTCCTTTATATCCATGTGAAACCCACAGATTCTGTTCATCGAATTCAATTAGTCGAGAAGACTCATTAAACCCTTTTATTTTCCGGAGATATTTAACCCCACTTTGGGTTGATTCTAAAAGTGAAAGTCCGTCATATTTACCCTCAATAATAAGATTTTCATTACCCGGCATCTGCTTAAAAATCCAAGTTCCTTTTTGGTTTGAAATCTGCCGAACCTCTTTTTCTTTCACAAGAAAAGTCCCCGCATCGTGCCCCATCAACACATGACCATTGATTTGTTGGATGGTGTAAACTTGTCCTTCTGATCCTGGTAAAAATTGGAGCTTCCCATTCTCCAAAAGGTATAATCCAACATTGGTACCTAGATACAGTTTTTCATCTACTAAAAGAGAAGTATATCCAGCGCCCAATAAACCCATTCTATCATCTATAAATGAAAATGGAGAATTAAGATCAACTCGGGAAATCCCAATATTCAGAGCCAACCAAAGCCCCTCAAAACTATCTTCAAAAATATAGTTAATGGTTAAATCTGGAATCCCTGAGGATTTGTCCAGATGTAAGATTAATTCACCGGCCTCCGAAATAATGAAAAGGCCTGCATTCTGAGTGGCAAGAGCTATGGAGCCATTTCGAAGTCTAGTGCTGTAATTGATTAGATAATTATCCTTCCAAAAATCGCCTTTGAATTCAAAAGGCAAAACGGATCCATTATAAAGAAAAGCACCATTGTTAAAGGTTGTAATCAAAAGAGTCTCTTTATCAAAATTCAGAATATTTGAGATTCTCTTATCTATGAAAAAATCGCCATTTCTAACGGTGTCCAATTTTCCGTCTTTCAGTTGAACCAGACCTTTTTCAAATTCATATGAATAGAGCCTATTATCAACTTTGAAGGAGACATCAAGACGGGTTTCAGTCGGAATATATTCCAAATTACTTCCATCATAAATATAAATACCTTTAAACGTGCAGAAATAAATTTTGCCTTCGATTTCAAAGACCTTCCAAGTCTCATCAAAATCCCTTAGTGAATCAGGAAGACTATCTGCTATTGATACATACTCAAGTTCACCTGAAATATTCGCCCCTAGGTATCCGAAATCCGCTTGGCTACCCAAATAAATCTTGTTATCTTCTGCTTGGACAATTGATCTGACTTTGGTATCACTTCCAAAACGCCCCCAATATTTCCCGTCAAATTGCAATACCCCCATATTGTTTGCGACATAGATAAATCCGGATTTATCTTGAATAATGTCCCAATTCTGAATGCCTGCTTTGTAATCTTCAGGACTGTAATTGGTAATCATGGGTAGTCCTTGAAAGGCTTGCTTATTTTGAGCATTGATGCTCAATAAAGTGAGGACTTGTATACAAAAAAACAAATTGATTCCCCTGATCCATCTTTGTAAAATTAATTTCATACACTATCCTTTTGCGAAAAGACATTCGCGGTCTTGCGAAAGTCGAAATAATTTTAAACCCTGCTCAATTCTATTTAATAGAAGATAATTCGCAAAATGATGAATTTTTGATGTATTAAAAAATTCCATCTGATGAAATCTTGTAGCATACTTAATTTTGTAATTTGAAAACTATATGGGCTTATTTGAAATAAAAAAATAAACCCATGAAAAATTTAATTCAAAACGGATTACTACTGTTCTTTTCAGTAGTTATTATATCTGCTTGCGACAACGGTTTTGCAGATATTCCAATTGTAGATACTGCCCCAAGTATCCAACTAGGAGCTGTCACAAGTGGAACCACCGAGGGCGAAGATTTTGTCATCAGTGTCACCCTTAAAGATGCTGTCGAAGGGAGTAAAATTAGTAGCCTCGGCGAACTTGACTATGTGATCACAAGTGGTGGTGCTTCAGTAGCTTCAGGAAAAGAAGTTTTGACCGGATGGACGCAGACTGTAACTATTCGAGTGGCTGGTGGTTTTTCTGCTGGTGATTACAATTTCGATGTTACTGCACGTGATTCAAATGGTAACTCAAACGTTGACAACCTTTCATTTACTGTGACACCTGCCAAACCTGCATTTGATATCACTGGGGTTTGGTCAGTGGAGCAAGTTCCAGGGTCATTAGCGGTAGGACCAGGTCCAGGCACAGGAGATTTCTTCTCTATCAACGCTGGTCAGATTATTTCGAGAGCATGTTTTTATGATGATACGTATACATTCGAGGCAGACGGTACATTCAAGATCGATATGGGTGATGCTACTTGGCTAGAATCTTGGCAAGGAGTTAGTCCAGATGCATGCGGGACTCCAATTGCGCCTTTTGACGGAAAGGGAAGTTATACCTATACTTATTCATCTACTAGTCTGACGCTTGTAGGAGTAGGCGCTCATGTTGGCTTAGCCAAAGTATTTAACAATGGGGAGCTTGCGGCCGGAGATACGCCAGCTAATCAAATCACTTACACTATTGCTGAGCAGTCTCAAACTGGTAATGTGAGAAGAATGACACTTCATATCCAAGTTAGCCCTGGAGCTTGGTGGACATTCAAGCTAGTTTCTGGAGCAGCATCTTCTACAGCGACCACTGTCGAGGGTAATTGGAAGATTGCACCAGAAGCAGGAGCGTTTATAGTGGGCGATGGTAACCAAGTATTCTTCTCTAATCCATTAAGTGATGTAACAGGTAGAAATTGTTTGTTCGATGATGTTTACACTTTTGATGCCAATGGAGATTTTTCAATTGAAATGGGTAACTCCACTTGGTTAGAATCTTGGCAAGGTGGAAGTCCAGACGGCAACTGTGGCACACCAGTAGCTCCACACGATGGAACAGGATCATACAGCTATGAGCTTAATGGTAATAAATTAAAGCTAATCGGAACTGGGGCACATGTAGTGCTTCCTAAAGCAGTCAATGGTGGTGAACTCCCTGGTGTACCTGTACCGACCGAGGTGACTTACGACGTACTAAGTCTTACTTCCGATGGAACTACCAAAAGAATGGTTCTTGAGATCAATGTAGGCGGATCAGTAAGGTGGACATTTACTTTAGTATCAGCCTAATATTTTCATAATACCCGCCTCCCTTAGTGTAGGCGGGTATTATCATTTATAATCCCATTGATTATGAAAAAAATAAAATTAATTCTCTCTCTTTTTATACTTGGGTTAATTACAGCTTGTGGTGATGAAGAGAGTCCTAACACTCTTGGAGGCAGTTCTGCTAAAATCCCTATTCCGACGACAGGTTTCACTTCACCAAACTCGTATGGCGGAATGACCTTAGTGTGGGAGGATGACTTTAGCGGAAATAGTCTGAATACATCAAATTGGACTTTTGAGACTGGACGAGGACAAAATGGTTGGGGTAATAATGAACTTCAATTCTATCGAAGGGAAAATACTTCTCTACAAGATGGGAATCTGATTATTACGGCAAAAAAAGAATCTTTTGAAGGAAGTGAATACACTTCTTCTCGATTGATTACCCTTAATAAACAACAATTTCGGTACGGAAGAATAGATATAAGAGCCGTTATGCCTAGGGGCCAAGGACTATGGCCTGCACTATGGATGCTCGGCTCAAATTTCAATACTGTTGGGTGGCCAGCATGTGGAGAAATCGATATCATGGAGATGATAGGTGGCCAAGGGAGAGAGAATACTGTTCACGGCACAGTCCACTGGGACAATAATGGCTCAAGAGCCCAATTCGGTGGTGAAAAAAAGCTGACAGCCGGAACGCTGGCAGATGAATTCCATGTTTATTCAATCAGTTGGGACGCTACGACTATTCGTTGGTTTATCGATGACAAACAATATCATGTCATAGATACTAGTCCAGCAGAACTAGATGAATTCAGAAGACAATTCTTCTTTATTTTCAACGTAGCTGTAGGAGGAGATTGGCCAGGATCACCAGATTCCAGTACAACTTTCCCACAGCATATGATAGTTGACTATGTCAGGGTATTTCAGAATAATCCATAAAGTAAAAAAGCCTCTTGTGAGGCTTTTTTACTTTATGGATTGTTTCTAGTCAAAAAATCTTCAATTAATCGATTTACTTCTGCTGGCTTTTCAATGCTACTACTATGTCCAGCTCCTGGGATCATATGAAGTTTTGATCCTTTTATCCCCATTTGAATAAATTTAGCTTTTTCCGGTTTCGTAGCCACATCCTCGTCCCCGACAATAACCATCGTAGGGCAGTTGATTTTTGAAAGTTCTTCTTCTACTCCTCTTCGATAAATTACCCCCTCTACAGGCCCTGTAATTGACTTTTTATTTGAACTCAACTGCTTTTTCCAAAAGATAATTGACTCTTTATTAATAGGATCATTAAGCCAACTTTGAGCGAACATAATCGGCATCACTTGATTGGCTACAGGAGGTATGACCCCAAACCATCTCACGATACCATTTAGCATTTTATATTTCGGCAGGTTTTCAACCGGCTCTGGATTGGCAGAGGTATCAAGAAGAATAAGACTCTTGATCAATTTTGGGTGGCGGGCCGCAAGTCTCATACCCACAAATCCTCCCATAGAAAGTCCCGCAAAGTGAACCGGTCCCTTTACCAATTTTTTGATCAACTGGGCTGCATCCTCAGTCAGGGTCTCCATATCAAAAGGACCAATAGCTTCACTTTGTCCTTGACCGCGATGATCATAGCCAATGACCCGATAGTTTGTTTTTAAAAAATCAATCTGATCCTGAAACATCCGGTTGGAATATAATAAGCCATGTGAAAACACAATAGTCTCCTCTCCGATTCCAGTATCTTGATAGTGGATCTTAACCCCATTTACATCTATCTCTGCCATTTTTGCTTTGGTTCGTTGTCTTGTAAAGAATCTATCGAAAAGGGAATTTTCATTCCCAATCTAATCCTGGCTGCTTTAAAATGATATTTTCTTCAGCTTTGGCTTTTTCAACCATTACTTTTACATCATCCAATAATTTTTTAGCATCGTAAACGATTCCATCTTTGACGGTATATTTTACTCCTCCCACTCGAATTGGCTGGTTATTCTCATCAAGTCTGATTGCTCCAGTTCCATATAAAACCTTTAAGTTTTGAAGTGGATTTTCCTCAAGAATCACAAAGTCCGCCAATTTGCCAATCTCCACAGTTCCAATTTCCTTTTCCATACCAAGGAGTTCTGCCCCATACATTGTAGCTGACCGTATGACTTCCAAAGGATGAAATCCTGCTTCTCGCAGCAATTCCAATTCTCTGATAAAGGCAAAACCATATAACTGATAAATGAACCCAGAATCTGAACCTGCTGTAACCCGACCTCCACGATTTTTATATTCGTTGATAAACGTCATCCAAAGTCTATAATTCTCCTTCCACTGAATCTCTTCTTCTGTGGTCCAATCAAACCAATAAGAACCGTGAGATTGTCGACTAGGCTGGTAGTATTTCCAAAGGGAAGGCAAGGTGTAAACGGGATGCCATTCGGCAGTCCTTGCTCTCATAAGATCCCGATTCGCTTCATAAATATTAAATGTCGGGTCAAGGGTGAAATCCAGCGCTAACAGTTCATCCATCACATTATTCCAATGCTCTGAATAGGGTGCTGCGGCTTGCTTCCAAAGCTTTCCTGCTTCTCCGAATCGATGTTGCTCATTCTGATAGTTGTAATCCAATCTGAAATCCTGAATCGTACGATCTTCAAATAATGCCTCTGGAAGACCATACCAATGCTCCATCGAAGTCAATCCCGCCCGGGCTGAGTTCAACACATTCCATCTTGCCACATCAAGTTGCTGATGATGCATTGCCGAGCGAAGTCCCAAACGCTTATTTTCTGAAATAGCTGCCTGCATGACTTCAGGGCTTGCTCCAAAAAACTTAATCCCATCAGCACCTTTAGCTTTATTTTCATTAACCCAAGATTTTGCTTGCTCAGCAGTTGTAATTGGTTTTTCAGCTTTTTGTCCAAAAGAAGTATACGCAAAAAGCCTAGGGGCTGTAATCTCATTACCAGCTGATCTTTTCTTTTGCTCCAGCACCCAATCCAATCCATTGCCTGCAGAAGGATCTCTCACCGTAGTGATTCCATGAGCCATCCAAAGCTTATAAACATATTCTGCAGGAGTACCTTGTCCAGTCCCCCCAATATGTCCATGAGAATCAATAAATCCAGGCATCAAATAATGACCTTCGAGTTCATACACTTTGTCATCTGGACCTGCTTTTGGACGACGGCTTTCTGGGATAGGAAGGCCTGGATAGCCCACCACTTGAATCTGAGCTATTTTATTTTTCTCCACTACAATATCCACTGGACCTATAGGCGGCGCTCCTGTCCCATCGATTAAGA
The DNA here is from genome assembly GCF_001936475.1 of Algoriphagus marinus. Lineage (GTDB taxonomy): Bacteria > Bacteroidota > Bacteroidia > Cytophagales > Cyclobacteriaceae > Algoriphagus > Algoriphagus marinus. The sequence goes on from NZ_MSPQ01000010.1 coordinate 55,490, forward strand.
TGACTCCCCGAAGTATCAAGCGTCCGTATTGTCCGTCGCCTTCAGCCCGGTCTGGGGCTGGTTGGATTTGAGAGAGCGCTGGAAGCAAAGTCCAGAAAGCGAGTACGATGAATAGTGCGAAATTCTTTTTCATATGATCATATTTTGTTTTCTAAAGGCCACATGAAATCTCGCAGAATATAATTATCCCAATACGTAACTTTTGAGTCATACTCGATTTCATCTGTTTATAATTGTTTTTAATAGACCACATGGAATCTCTCAAGGATTATGACAATCACATTTTGTGAATCTAAGCCAAGCTCGATTTCATAAGGTATGGTGGTAAAATCAGATCAATAAGATAGCTGAAAATCCTTTAACAAAAAACTTGATCCTGACTAAGGAAAGTATAAAAAAAAGCCCTTCAGAAAATCTCAAGGGCTTTTTGGTATAAGGTTGGTGGTTGTTATAAATCTTTTACTTTTTCCATCATCTCTTCTGAGATTCCGGTAAATGAGTAGCCTCCGTCATGGAATAAGTTCTGCATAGTCACCATCCGTGTCAAGTCTGAGAACATAGTGACAATGTAATCTGCGCAAGATTCTGCTGAGGCATTACCTAGTGGAGAGAGAGACTCTGCAAAGTTAAAAAAGGAGTCAAATCCTCCAATTCCTGTCCCTGCAGTTGTTTTTGTAGGTGATTGGGAAATAGTATTTACTCTTACTTTCTTCAATTTTCCGAATCGGTAGCCATAGCCTCTTGCGATACTTTCAAGTAAAGCTTTGGCATCTGCCATATCTGTATAAAAAGGAAAAACTCGTTGTGCGGCAATGTAGGATAACCCAACGATTGATGCCCATTCGTTCATCACATCTTGCTTTTCAGCTACCTGCATCATCTTATGAAAAGAAATCGCAGAGACATCATAGGACTTCATCGCCCAGTCGTAGTTCAAATCACCATAAGATCTACCTTTTCTGATATTTGGTGACATTCCAATAGAATGTAAAAGGAAGTCAAAATTGCCTCCGAGGTACTCCTTTGCTTCGGTATAAAGTTTTTCTATATCTTCCAAACTTGTGGCGTCAGCTGGAATCACGATCGTGTTACATTCCTGGGCTAGTTCGTTGATAGCTCCCATTCGCATAGCAATTGGGGCATTGGTTAGGACAAATTTAGCGCCTTGCTCTTTAGCTTTTAGCGCTGTTTTCCAAGCAATTGAATTCTCATCCAGTGCACCTGTGATGATTCCTACTTTTCCTTTCAGCAAATTTTCTGGCATATAGCTATTGGGTTGGTTTCAAAAATATGTTCAAAAATAGGTAAAAAATATGATTCTAGACTTCAATCCCCAACAACAGCCTAATTACCGCAGTAATTCCTTGGCACTTTCCAAAGCTGAAGCTGATGGCGAAACCCCAGCAATCATCTTTGCAAGTTCTTCAATTCTCTCCTCGCGATTCAATAATTTTATTTTACTTATCGTCTTTGCGGAACTATTGTCTTTGTATACAAAAAAGTGAACATCGCCTTTTCCTGCAACTTGTGGCAAATGCGTAATACAGATAACCTGATGATTTTTAGAAATATCCTGCATCATCCCAACCATTTTAAGCGCGACTTCCCCTGAAATACCAGAATCTATTTCGTCGAAAATAAGTGTAGGAAGTGCCATCTTATCTGCCATCAAATATTTGATCGCAAAAAGTAGCCTTGAAAACTCTCCACCGGAAGCAACTTTTTTCAAAGGTTGAGGAGCTGACCCTTTATTGGCAGAAAAGAGAATCTCTATTTCATCAATGCCACTTAAATTCGGTGAAATAGATTTATGTTCAAACTCAATTTTAGCATTTTCCATACCGAGGCCAGAAAGAAGAATTTCCAGTTCTTTGCTAAATACTTTAAAACAGGAAATCCGCTTTTTTTGAAGCTTCAAACCAGAGTCAAAAAGATTTTCTTGAGCTAACTCCAATTCTTTAGCTGTAATTTGAAGGACTTCATCCAGATTTTGAACTTCAAAAACTTTTTCAGCCAGTTCTTTTTCCAAAGCCATCAATTCTTCAACCGTAGCTAGGCCATGTTTTTTCTGAAGCTGATAAATCCTACTCAATCGATCTCTTGTATGTTCCAGCTTTTCAAAATCCACTTCTACAGCACTCTCCTCATCACCGAGTGTTTCCTCAATATCCTGCAATTCGATTAGTAAAGATTGAAAGCGGGTCCTCAATTCTTCATAAACATGAGCCAGTTTAGAAAGCGCCTGCATTCCATTATTAAGCTGAGTCATTCCATTAAGAACCCCTACCTCCTCATCTTGGAGTAAATGAAGCATCTCATTCATCCTAAGTTTAATTTCTTCTGCATTTTCGAGGATTTCCTGAGAAGATTCCAGTTCATGTTGCTCCCCCTCTCTAAGCCCCAACGCACTGAGTTCTTCGAGTTGAAAAGCATTAAAGTCTGCTTCCTTTTTCAGCTCAATAGCACGTTGCTGCAAAGCCTCAAATTTCTTTTGGGCAGCTTTATAAGTTCTAAAGTTAGATTTATACTCTTTTGTCTCAGAGCTAGTCTGTGCAAATGCATCGATCAAACCAAGTTGATATTCTCCAGAGCCTAATTGGAGGGTGTCATGCTGAGAATGAACATCCATCAATTTGGCACCTAGAATCTTGAGCGTCTCAAGCAAAACCGGTGTATCATTGATAAAGGATCTGGATTTACCACTTGGACTGATTTCTCTCCGGACAATACAAGTAGCATCATAATCCAAATCTTCGCTCTCAAAAAACTTGGTCAACCCATAATTCCCAATCTCAAAAACCCCTTCAATCACACATTTCTTATCCTCGTGTAGAAGGACTTTAGTGTCTGCACGATTACCAAGCAGCATCCCAACAGCACCTAACATAATCGATTTTCCTGCACCAGTTTCCCCGGTAATCATACTCAATCCTACTCCAGGCTGCATGAGCAGCTGGTCTATCAGGGCATAATTAGCGATGCTTAGTGATTTGAGCATGATGGATAAAATCGGTTGGTAAAACTAGAAAAACGAATTTAGCTTTTCAGCAAATCATTATACTTTTTCGCATTATTGGGATCTACTTCCAATAATAATTCGACAGCTTCAGTCCGAATATCCAATGGAGCATTCTTTAATATTTGAGAAATCTCATCGCTTTTTGCATCCATAAAGGAAATCGTAAAAATTCCATTAGGCTGAGCTTTATTGGCTTCTGCCAGAATTCGAATTGATTCTAGGATATTTTGATAGGCCTGATTCGGTTGAGTTTGAAGAATATCCAAACCTTGTCTATGATATAAGTAATAGGCATCACGAATCTTTGAAAAAACTGAAGAAATATAAATATCATTAATCAACCAGTAGCGATTTCTTCGATCAGAAGTGCTCTGTCCCCAGCCCTGTCTCCCGGATTTTTGCGCATTGTTGACAATGTCATTTGCGATCTCAAAAAAGTCATCTCCACCTCGACTTTGGAATGAATCATAATCCATTCCTAATGCAATGTGTGCATAAAAGGCTAGCAATGAACTGATATTATTTAAATAAGTAAATCGATTAAACTCTAAGGGCTGTGATTCGATGTATTCAAAATTCCAGTTTCGGTCTGCAAAATTAAAAAGTAAGCTTTCGAAATTCGTTCCATAGACCGGACGAACAGTTTGTATTTGCACAGTGGCATTATAACTCCCAACCTGCGGCACTTCGTTTATTGTAATCAAAAGATTACCCTTGATTCTTTCTTCACCCCGAAACTCATCAGTAGTCCAGGATCGTCTATTGAGAAATTGCTCAAAACTGGTTTTCATTTGATTGAAAACATCTGTGTTTTGAATTCTAGATCTATCGCTGTTAATGATAACCGTAAAATTGAGCTCTTGGGAAAAAGCTACTATAGTCATCAGGAATAGTGGTAAAAGAAGCAGGGCTTTTTTCATTAATCTAAAAGATAAAGAAATATCCATGTTCAAATCCAAACTGGGATAGTTTTGATCTGATCCAAAATTAAATTTGCAATTACATCCTTCGAAGAAACTTCAGAAGAAACCGATTGACCTGAGCCTTGAAAAATCTCGACTTTATTTGTGTCGAGTTTAAATCCAGCTCCCTCTTCCCTCGTCGAATTTAGAACTATGAGGTCAAAATTCTTTTTTTGAAGTTTAGCCTTTGCATTCTCTTTTTCATTCTCAGTCTCCAAGGCAAAGCCTACATGGATTTGATTTATCTTTTTTAATTTTCCAAGTTCGCCGGCGATATCCACGTTCTTTTTCAACTCCAAAATCACGTTAGAATCACTTTTTTTGATTTTCTCTTCTGAGACTTTTGCTGGTGCATAATCCGCTACAGCTGCTGCAAAAACACAAATATCCATCTGAGGATGAATTGATGAGGATGCTCTGAACATTTCATTTGCAGTGTTAACATCCTTCCAATGAAATTTTTCCTTTTCAACTTCTAAAGAAACTGGACCTGAAACTACGTAAACATCAGCTCCTCTTTCCTGAAAAGCCTTGGCAAGTGCCAGCCCCATTTTTCCACTGGAATGATTACTGATAAATCTCACAGGATCTAACGCTTCCTGGGTGGGTCCCATTGTAATTAAGACTTTTTTTCCTTTAAACTCTTGTGAGGAATTGAAATATCGAAGGAGTTCCAAAAGGATGTGCTCAGGTTCCATCATTCTGCCTTGACCTGATAGCCCGCTTGCAAGCTCACCGGATTCAGCATCTAAGATTTGATTTCCGAATGATCTCAACTTGGACATATTTGCCAGTACCGATGGGTGCTGATACATATCTAAGTCCATTGCCGGGGCAAGCATCACTGGGCAACGAGCAGAGAGATATACTGCCGATAAAAGATTGTCACAAAGCCCATTCGCAAATTTTGCAAGAGTATTTGCACTGACTGGTGCTATTAAAAATAAGTCAGCCCAGAGACCTAGCTTCACATGATTATTCCATTCTCCAGTCTCGTCTTTCTTAAATTGACTTAAGACGGGATTTTTGGAAAGTGTAGCTAAGGTGAGAGGGGTGATAAAATCAGAAGCAGAAGCGCTCATAATGATTTGCACTTCTGCTCCAGCTTTGACCAATAATCGAGTAAGATGAGCCGACTTATATGCAGCGATGCTGCCAGTCACCCCTAATAAAATTTTCTTACCCTGAAGGCTCATAAGATTATTCCCCTTGTGGTTCTTCAGGGAATCTATGGTAAACTTTTCCCTCGATAAATTCTTCCATTGCCAAAGTACTTGGCTTAGGCATTCTTTCGTAGAATTTAGAGATTTCGATTTGCTCCTTGTTTTCGAATACTTCTTCAAGGTTATCTACAGTAGAAGCAAACTCAGAAAGCTTATTATTCAATTCTTCCTTAAGAGTATTTGAAATCTGCTTTGCTCGCTGTCCCACGACATGAAGTGACTCGTAAATATTACCAGTCTTATCTGCGATTTTGTCCAAATCTCTTGTAATGATCGATGGATTAGTAGCCATGTGCTTATTAGTTATGTTTTACTTATTTTCTTTTGTTTCCGCAGGAGGGCCAGTTGTAACTTTTGCTGCCTGTGCAGCGGCTTGCTCTGCGTATTTCGTTTTCAGTTCCATATGGTCTACAAGCTCTTTTTTAGCTTGTTCCTCATATTTTTTTACCTCACCAGTATATTGGCTGCTTGGATATCTTCGGTAAAAGGTTGAAGCAAATCCAATCGCATCATTCAACCTTTCTTCCTTCTTTTGGTAAGCACTGTTTTTTGCATAACCAGCACTAACTTCTACCAGTTTATAAGCGAGTTCCTCATTGTATTTACTTTCAGGATAGTCCTTCGCGAAATTCTGAAAATTGATGATGCAAGCTCGGTAGAAATCACCCGGATACAAACCGTCTTTCAACCTGTAATACATAGAAGATTCCTGATAGGCTTTCTCTTCAAATCTACTTTGCAAATCTACTAGCATCTCCATGGCTCGCTCATAGCTTGCCGATCCTGGGAAAGCTGTCACAAACTGCTGAATAGCCGAAACTGCTTCTTGTGAACTTTGTTGATCCAAATTATAATCAGGAGAATCCAAATAAAGTGAATATGCATTCATAAAAAATGCTTCTTCTGCTAATGGACTTCGATTATAGGTTCTATAGAAATTACTGAAATAACCAGCTGCTTCGATGTATCTCTTTGTCTTAAAGTGACAATTCGCATAGTTATAATCAGCTAATTCGGCTTTTTCACTCCCACGAATCACGGGAAGCACCTTATCATATAGAATAATCGCTTTATTATACTCTCCAGCCTGATAATAGTCATTCGCGCCTTTATATAGCTCTTCCCAATTGGTGCTTTTCTCCAATTTATTGAAAGGCCCACATGAAGCGAAGGCTAAGGTAATAATCAGAATTAGAATGGATTGTACGCGCATTTTCATTTTCAAGACCGCAAATATACGGGATAATTATTCGGATTCAAATGGGTTGTGAAATGGCATGAAGATCACTTCTTCACAACGAGCTTCTTGGTGACAATATTTTTATTGTCAAGGAAAAGTGTGTAGAAGTACACACCTGGATTGAAATCTGACACATTAATTATCAGTGATTTCCTACTTGGATCAAGCTCATAATCCACAATGGGATTTCCAATAAAACTATTTATTGCAATCCTCGCTTTAACTTTTGAGTTTTTAAATTCGTAGTCAAATTGTGCTATTCGATTACTTGGATTAGGGTATACATCACTTAGAATTATCTCCTTATAGTCGAATTCGTCTACTTTATTTTCTGCGTTAGCAACTTCATAGACCGCTTCTACAACGAATGTTTCCCTGATATTAGTTTCATTTGCGAAGAACAGATCAAAAGAACCTCGAGTCTCGGCGATTCCCATCTGAAAATCCAAATACAAATCAGTAACTATTTCCCCTGGTTCCAGCGTTAGTTTTATCTTGGCAAGATCTCTTTTAGGATCATAACATTGGTCTCCAATACATACTTTAATGCTTTGAGAAGAGCCTATATTTCCTTTCAAATTCTTAAGAAAGAAGGTTTTTTGCTGATCAGAATCGTTTTGAAGAATTACGGTTTTTCGTTGAGTGGTTCCCAAATCCCCGTTGAACTCAAGGGCTTCGCTGAGCACACGAACTTGCTGCGCACTTCCCAAAATAGGAAGCGACAGCCAGAGGCATGTAAAAAGTATCAGCAATCTGTTCATGTAGAATTTTAATCTATAAGCTCTTCAGTTTTTAAAACTGTATTCAATATACGGACAAATTTAGCTTGAAGGTTATCAGATTCAGGAAATCTGCGGTTAAATTCTGTTAACCCCTAGAAAATAATTTTAGAAAGATGTCGTTACTCGTTTTCCTTCAAGATTAATTTCGGATTCAAACTCCTTTTTCCTGTTGTTTGAGTTCGTTTTTCTATAGATTTTCGAATCTCATCTTCAGTAGGCATCCTTAGTTGGGCATCGGGAAGATTAAAAAGATTTTTTGCTTTTGGATCCACTTCTTCTACTTTGCGCCAGTCGATTATATCCTCCATACTTGGCTTTTCCTCAATTCTCCAATTGTATCCACTCAGTTTTGATGTTTCTTCATCCAACATCTGGAAAGGAGTAAATCGCCCATCTGGCTTTACGCCATAAGTCACCCGAGTAATAACTCCATCGGCAAATCTGAGCTTTATGGTAGCGCTCAATGTTTTATTCACACCCTGAGTCAATGTATCACCCTCCAGTGCGAAATACAGAGACTCCCCGTTTCCGTCAATATCGAGACGACTGATCTGACCATCTTCAAAATAGCCATTCAAAGTCCTTCCCTTCATTTGGTTCGAATTGAACAGAGTATCTTGTGTGATCACAAAACCATTGTCTTTCAGATAAACTCGATCGAGTTGTTCATTTACAATATAAAAAACCATCGAATCTGCGGAGATCTGACTTTTATTGTTCCACATTACTGGATCTTGGAATAGCCTGATAGATGAATCAGAATAATTATAAACCAAGGAGTCTGCTACACCGGAAATATCTTTATTCAAAATTTTGATAGCTCGAAATGCAAGCAAAAACTTGGCGGAATCTGCTTCATTATCCTGAGAAATAAGCGAATCAGAAGTCATGTATAGCGTATCCTTTTCAAAGTACCTTCTGACTAAAGCATTTCCATGTACCAGACTATATTTTCGCTCTTCCCAGTATTCACCCACATCTCCAAATATCTCTACTTGCCGTTCTTTATTTAAAACACTGACATCTTTTTCACCCTTATAATAAGCTGCCAGTTCATCATAAAACAACTCTTTCCCTTTGATCCGGCTTGTCTCTGTCTCTACGATTCCATCAAAAAAACGGAACTGCTTGGATTGAGTATTGTAAAAACTCCCCTCTTGAGCATCTAATTTATTTCCATCTTTTGATACAAGATTGGTTAAACCCTTTGTCTCAGCAGTCTTTGGGACAGTCAGATAGACCAAATAATCTGTCTTCATGGTATAATCTGGATTGACTAGCACCACTTCATTTTGAAAAGTGATCCGCTCCAGGTTTACTTCATATTTACCTCGCTCACTCGTCAGAACATTGACAGAATCAACGACTTTTCCGTCGTTGTAATAATAAGCGATGTTTGCAAGTCGATCATAATCCAAGTATTCGGTATATAAAGTGGTAGCTTCATTAGTGAATACCACCTTATTTCTCAATTTGGCCAGCTTGGTGTTTCCATCGTATTCTGCGTAGGCACTTCTTGTTTTTACAGAATCAACTTCATCTTCTATAATTACATTTCCAAAAAGTCTAGCCTTATTTTCCATCCTGAAAAAATGTGCCGAATCACAGTAAATCAAAGTATTCTGATTTTTCATTCGTACAGAACCAATCAATCGCTCAAATCCCTCCGCACCTTCCAACACATCCGCCTGCCTGATTTCCAAAGTGGAGGAGGCTTGGCCTATTACTTTTCCAGTAATTCCTGAAAAAAACAAAGTGAATAGAAATAGCGATAGGAGCTTTTGAGTCATGTGCACGTGAATGTGCGCAAAATTAGTAGAAAATGATATTTTTGATCAATGGTAAACGCTTTTATCCAGCACATCGGCAGTAAATCTTTGTTAAATCCTTCCAAAACCTATCTACTCGCATGCAGTGGTGGCCTGGATAGTATATGCCTTGGCGAACTTTTGATTCGAGCAGAGATTCCATTTGAGGTTGCTCATGTTAATTTTCACCTTCGGGGCAAAGAAAGTGATGGTGATGAGAAATTTGTCCAAGATTGGGCAAAATCCAATTCAAAAACAGCCCATTTCCATCAAGCAGAAACATTGGAATTTGCTGTAGAATCTCACATTTCCACCCAAATGGCAGCCCGTGAAATTCGCTATGAATGGTTTGAAAAAATCCGGTCAGATCGAAATCTCGAAGGAATAATCCTAGCTCATCACCAAGACGATCAAATTGAGACGATATTTTTGAATTTGCTCAGAGGGACAGGGATTGAAGGGCTTTATGGGATGGCAGAAAAGCGAGGACACCTCATTCGTCCTTTACTTCCTTTTTCAAGGGAGCAAATTGAAATTTTTGCCAAGCAGAATAAAATTGGGTGGCGTGAGGATAGCAGCAATCTAAAAACCGACTACAAGAGGAATAAACTTCGCCACGATATTCTACCTCACTTATACGGTTTTTCTTCGGACTCAAAAAAAAATCTGATCAATAGTTTTGAGCGATTAAAGGATACAGGAAAAGCTTTCAGTGGTCTTTTTGACCAATGGATCAAAGCAAATATCCAATCGGAAGAAGGAGCCCAAAGCCTTTCGATTCCTGATATTATGCATATGACTGGGGCCGCAAGTTTGATCTATTTTTGGCTACGCTCATACGGATTCAACTCGGATCAGTCCCAGGATATTTATGAAAGTATTCGAAAGAGAGAGTCTGGGAAAATATTTGAATCGGGAAGTCACATTTTGAATATAGACCGAGAGAAAATATTCTTAGCTCCGACAGTTGCCCCTTTCGAAGCAATTCAAATAGAAAGCTCAGAAATTAAATTAAACCTGCCTGATTGTGAGTATGAAATTTTAAAAATCGACTCCGGAGTGACCATCGATTCACATCGAACAAATGCGATGCTTGACCTTGATCGGCTTACTTTCCCCTTAACAGTTAGAAACTGGGAATTAGGTGACAGGTTTATACCTCTCGGAATGAAAAGCAGCAAAAAAATCTCCGACTTTTTAATAGATTTGAAAGTGCCTGTAATAAAAAAACCATTGGTCAAAGTGTTGATTTCTGATGGCGAAATTGCATGGGTGATAGGATATCGAATCGCTGACTGGGCCAAAACAACCGCCGCTACTCGCAAAATTCTTTACTTTAAAAAGAGCTGACTATGATGAATCCATTTTCAAAAACCTACACCGAAGACGAACAGCACATGTTTGATTTCTTGGGATTGATCAAGTTTTTTGAGCGATTAAGAAATAAGGAAATGTCCCGTTTTATTCCGGCGATGCACCATCGGAAATACGTGCGTGATGAAGTTGTTTTTTTCAGTAAAGACCCTAGTCAGGCGCTTTATTTGGTCAAAAAAGGGGAAGTATGCTTGACTATTGATATCAAAGATAATTTTGAAACTATCCTTGAAATCAAGAAAGGTGAGGCTTTTGGGGAAAATTCACTTCTGGAAAATGCGAAACGGACTTATACTGCATTGATTACTTCTGAAGAAGCTGAGCTGATTGTGATTCCTCATTTTGCGATTCAGGAGATTTTTGACAGCAATCCCAAAATCAAAGCTAAAATGATGACTTCCTTGTCAGAGTATTATAACGAAAATAATCAGCGCCTTTTCCGATCCTATCGGGAATCATTTGGCTTTTTCAGTCTCCGGCAAATGTTTGAATAGGCCGATCCGATCAGATAGTTTCCTTTCTGATAAAAATCCATGTTCGGAACAAAGTATTCTTGGCTGAACTTCTATTCCTAGCCTTTGTTTAATAACTTAGCCCCGCTTTTTAGCAGGAACTATACTTAAAAAAATCAATATCTAATTATGAGCAAAGTAACCGTAGTAGGAGCCGGAAATGTGGGCGCAACTTGCGCAGATGTATTGGCTTATCGCGAAATCGCTGAAGAAATTGTTTTAATCGATATCAAAGAAGGTGTCGCTGAAGGCAAAGCACTTGACATATTTCAAAAGGCACCGATCAATCAGTACGATAGCCGAACAGTAGGTAGTACAAGTGACTACAGCAAAACTGCCAATTCGGACGTCGTTGTAATCACCTCCGGCTTACCAAGAAAGCCAGGAATGACCAGAGATGATTTGATCGAAACCAATGCAGGCATTGTAAAGTCAGTTACTGAAAACGTAGTAAAGCACTCTCCAAATGCCATTATTATCGTGGTTTCCAACCCACTTGACGTAATGACCTATCAGGCCCATTTGACTTCAGGGTTGAACAGAAATAAGGTGATCGGTATGGCTGGAATTTTGGATACAGCACGCTACAGAGCCTTTTTGGCAGAGGAATTGAATGTTTCCCCTAAAGAAATACAGGCAATCCTAATGGGTGGTCACGGAGACACGATGGTTCCACTTCCTAGATATACTACAGTTGCAGGTATTCCTGTGACAGAATTGGTAGCAAAGGATAAATTGGACGCAATTATCGAGCGTACCAAATTTGGTGGTGGTGAACTAGTGAAGCTAATGGGGACCTCAGCATGGTATGCTCCGGGATCTGCTGCAGCTCAAATGGTTGAAGCTATTCTTAAAAATCAGCGTAGAGTATTCCCAGTTTGTATCAAACTCGATGGAGAATATGGAATTGACGACTGCTACCTTGGAGTACCTGTGATTCTAGGTAAAAATGGTGTAGAGAAAGTTATTGAACTCGATCTAAATGCTGAAGAAAAAGCACTACTTGAAACTTCACGAGGACATGTGAAAGAAGTAATGAATGTGCTAGACAATCTTGGAAAGTAATTTTCAAATATCAAATTAATCAGACCTTGGAGGCTCGCTCTCAATAGCAGATGTCCCAGGTCTGATTTTTGTATTATTACCCCCGAAGCACTCGAAAACTGTGAAAATCTGGAAAAGCCTACTTATTCTTATTTTTTTAATTCTTTTTGCCGCTTCCGGCTATTGGGTTTATCACACCTACTTTTCCTCTCGCAAGCTTAACAATCTCGAAGTAGTCAGCAATAATGCTGTTTTTGTTTTTGAAACAGCTCAACTTGGCACAACCTGGAAGACCCTAACTGAGGATCCTTCTTGGGAAATATTAAAAACTTTTCCAGGCTTTCAAAAACTATCTTCTCAACTCAAAGCGCTTGATAGCCTATCGGGAGGAGGAAGTCAAATCCTGGAAAAACTCGCTGGCAGACAGACCTCAATCAGTCTTCACCCCACTGGAATAGAAAGCTTCGAATTACTTTTCACAGTCAATCTCAGCGAGGATGAAACTTTGGGGTTGATTGAAGAATTAAAAAGCCAAATCCCCACTGGATCACAATTCCAAACGAGAACTTATTCAGATAAAGCTGTATTTGAGTACTTCAATACTGATAATACACAGGATTGGAGCATCACCCATGTAGGCGATTTAGCCATAATTTCCGAATCTTCTTTTTTGGTTGAGGAAGCCATAAGATTCTATGTTAATGGAAATACAGGAAGCTTTTTTGACTTAAATAAGGCAGAACCATTGAATAATTCAGGGCTCGGAAGATTATTACTTTCAGGAAAAAGTATTGGAAGTCTGCTGAAGGGAGTTAGAAAAGAAAGGGAATCAGCAATTATTGAAAGCTTTGATATATTAAATGGAGTTGTAGCACTTGATTTGAATTTAAAAGAAAATGAATTGGAGTTTTCAGGGCCAGTTTTTTATGGCGATCAAGTCAATTTCACACCTTCGATTGCAGCCAACCTTGGCAGTATTCAAAATCTAATTCCAAATCAAACAAGGAGTATCACCCAGATCAATCTTGAAAGTATTTTTGAAACTCAAAAAATTAGCAATCGCGCATTTTCAGGTAGATCTACTTTGAGTGGAGAGATTCAACGTAAATTAATCGACAGGGGATTTTTTGACAGCTTTACAGGAGAGTTGTATTTTTTGGAACTGGAAAACTCAGGCGGAGCCACAAATAACAAAGTGCTCCTTGCTCGAACAAACTCAACAGAAACTCCTATAGAATTACTAAAGGAATTCCTTTCTACTGAAAATGAAAGCAATCAGGAATTTTACCAAGGACAAGAGATCATTTACATCCCAGAAGAAGAGTTTCCAGCACATATATTTGAAGGAAAATTTCAAGGCTTCATTCAGACCTTTGTTTCAAGCCAAAATGACATCTTGATTTTTGCTAACACTCAGCAGGCGATGAAGTCAATATTGGATGACATCCGACTTGAAAATACTTGGGGTAAATCTAGCAGAAGCCCTCAAGAATCGCAGTTTCTCAATCCGACTTCAGGTTTTGATAAGCTTTTCCTCGTTGATTTAATTTGGGATTCTTGGGTTGCTGATACCAATCCTTCTTGGAGTTCCTTTCTTCAGAAATATTCTAACTCGTTTCGGTCCTTTGGAGCGATTAATTTCAGAATTAATCAAATCCAGGGTAATCAGATTGGGACGCTGACTTTTCACTATTCGAGTGAGGCCAAGCCAACTATTCAATCCAATGAGGCCATCTCCCTATCCCCTAGCAATAGAATCTCATTTTCGAATTCCCTAAACTATGGCCCGAAAGTGATCATCAATTATCAGGATAAAACAGAAGATATTCTGGTACAGGATGATCAAAACATTCTTCATGTGATCAATGCCGCAGGAAAAGAAGTTTATTCAAAACAGCTTTCAGGTCCAATAATTTCGGATGCTTTCCAAATTGATTATTATAAAAATGGAAAGCTTCAATTATTAGTTGCCACTTCTGATTACCTATATGGAATTGATCGGCTGGGAAATCCTTTGCCAAATTACCCGATCAAGATAAGCGGAAAGCAAATCCATAACTTGAATTTAGTCGATTACAGCAACTCCAAAGATTATCGTTATTTCATTTCCACGACAAATGGAGACCTTTACTTATTGGATAAAACCGGAATCCAGTTGGAAGGCTGGAACCCGCTCTCTGTAAAATCAAAAACAATAGGTCCGCCAGCTTTTTATCGTGTCCCTAGTAAAGGAGATTTTATGGTTTCACTTTCTGAAAAAGGTCAGTTTCATCTTTTTAACCGACGCGGAGAACTTCAGACCAAATCTCCAATTCAGTTGGCAGATTCATTCGATTCCAAACTTGTCGCATGGAATGACCCAAGTTCGAAGACAGTCCTTCTGGTGGGAATCTCTTCAGATGGAGAGGTAATCCATACGAATTTCAACGGTGAGGTTACTTATCGAAATCAGTTAGTAAAAGGGGATCGGGATCATGAATTTTTGATTATCCCTAGTTCTGATGAATCCGACTTTATTTTTATTTCTCGTCAGTTCAATGAAGTGCAGGTACTGGATCGAAATGAGCAGCTTATTTTCAATGTTCGAGCATCAGCCGAGGGATTAGCTTATCAGTATTTTGATTTTGGAGCAAGTAGACAACTGGTTGCTATTACAGACCTAACCCAAGGCTTTACCTATTTGTATGATTTGGCCGGAAAGCTATTGACCACAATGCCCCTTGAAAGTGTCGGGCCTATACAGATATCGTATCAACCCGGCAACGGACAATATTTGATCCGGACCATCTCAGGCAAAACCCTGACAGAATTCCAATTGGCAGATTAGCAAAACAGAGTTTCCTTTGGGCAGGGCAGCCTGAATCAGTAACTTGCACTCAAATACAATTGATTCATGATTAAAAAATATTTCCTTTTTCTATTTCTTTCCTTTCTGATCAGTAATCAGTCTATAGGACAACTGATTACAGAGGATAAGAACCTTCCAAAAATAGGAGAAAAGGTAAATCTCAGTTCTCCATATCATACAACACTCACCTTCTTTTTTAATCTCGAAGAATCCCATTTTGAACCAACGAAAGCTGGTAAGACATTAGATGTCTCGGGAATGAAAAATCCTGATGCAGAAAAACTTGCTGTACAACTCAAGCAGGTTTTTGAAGGTAAAGGTGTGATCATTCGAACCAGTGAAATCCCAAATGATCAAAATTATCGGGATAGCACCTCAGGTGCTGAACTCATCTATTACTTTGATAAAAAAAATCTTCCCGGAATCTTTTTGGAAAAAGAAGGAAATGAATGGAAATTTTCCTCTTTTTCTGTTAGCCAGATTGAAGAACTACACTCGGAAACCTACCCATATGGCACAGCCAAACTGCTGAATATACTTCCAAAAATAGGAACTCAAGAATATTTCGGTCTTCAGCTTTGGCAATTGGTTGGAATCTTTATTCTAATCCTTTTGGTGTTTCTGGCACATTGGATCTTTACAGTAGCAGTAGATAATGTGCTGCTTTACTCCTTCAAAAGGTTTGGATATGGGAAATTGGGAGAGAATTACCTTCTTCCTGTGGCTCGTGTGACCAGCTTTTACCTTATCGTCCTCTTACTGTCGATTATGATTCGAGTGCTGCAATTACCCACAGAGATTTGGTCTTGGGTATTGGTGATTTTTAGGACGCTAAAGCCATTTTTGATCACTTTGATTTTTTACAAATTAGTAAATGTTCTTGCAGCTTATTTTGCTCGATTAGCGACTAAAACCGAATCAACTCTCGATGATCAGCTTGTCCCCTTGCTGCGCAAAACGCTAAAAGCTTTTGTCGTGATCATTGGTACGCTATTTATCCTTCGGGATGGGCTGAATCTGGATATCATTCCATTCCTGACCGGCTTATCCATTGGTGGTGTGGCTATTGCTTTGGCAGCGCAAGACACGATCAAAAACTTCTTTGGTTCGGTTATGATTTTCATCGACAAACCCTTTCAAGTAGGAGATTGGATTACTTCAGGAGATATCGATGGCACCGTGGAAGAAGTTGGATTTAGATCTACTCGAATCCGGACTTTCCGCAACTCACTGATGTATGTGCCAAATGGTAAAATTGCAGATGCCACCTTGGATAATCACGGACTGAGGCAATACAGGAGATTTTATACCACACTTACAGTTACTTACGATACCCCTCCACAATTGATTGAGGAATTTGTCAAAGGACTAAGAGAGATAGTACTAGCCCATCCACATACTCGAAAGGATATGTACCATATCTATTTCAACAACCTTTCTTCCTATAGCCAAGACATTATGTTCTACATATTTTTCGAAGTGCCCACTTGGGGCGAAGAGTTGGCTTGCCGGCATGAAATCCTGGTTCAAACGGTTAAGCTAGCCAATACGCTCGGAGTTCGATTTGCCTTTCCTACCCAGACACTTCACATGGAGTCTTTCCCAGAAAAGAAAGGCTTGGTACCAGAATACAATTCGGATTCGGCTTTCTACCAAAACAAGCTCGGCGAATTCATGAATACTGCTCTGAATAAAAAGACCTAATTCGGACCAATTAATCGTTTCGTCTATTGAGCAAATCTTTTAAATACTGTAATTTTTAGGAATCGAAGCTGTATAAAGTCTGTACAATTTCAAAATTATACGTTCGTTTGTAGCAAATGAAGTAATTAATCGACAGAAATACAGTACAATACGGGAATATCATAGCAAATACCCCATACTGGCAATCACTGGCCCAAGGCAGTCGGGAAAGACTACGCTTTTGAAGACACTCTTTCCAGACTATCGCTAAGTCAGTTTGGAGAATCCAGATAATAGAGATTTTGGGCTTAAAGACCCAAATGGTTTTCCTGCAGCATACGACGATCAGGTAATCCTAGACGAGGTGCAGTAAGCGCCAGCTTTTTTTCCTACCTGCAGACGCCCGTTAATAGTCGTCCTGATCGAATGGGTGGATACATCCTTACCGGCTCGCAAAACTTTCACTTCATGGAGAGAATCACCCGAAGTTTAACCGGTACAGTAGCTATTTTCAAACTTCTCCCGCTCGACACAAGAGAGCTCTCAGCTTCGGATTTACTAGCAGACGATCCTTTTGACCAATTGATACATGGCTTTTACTCTGCTTTGTATGATCGGAAGATTTCGCCCAGTGTATTTTACTCGAATTACATCCAAACCTACTTCGACAGGGAGGTGACAGAATTGATGGTCGTCAGAGATTTGAGGCAATTTCAAAACTTCTTGGGGCTCTGCGCAGCTTGGGCAGGATAGCTGCTGAATATGAGTGCCTTGGGGAATGAAGCTTGAATCAGTCAACCTAGCGCCAAAGCTTGGCTTTCACCATTAGAGTCCAGCTACATCACCTTTCAACTGTATCGATTTCATAAGAATTTCACCAAGCGGGTGGTCAAAACCCCAAAGCTCTATTTCTATGACACAGGGCTTTTGTGCTAGCTGCTGAAGATTACCAAGAAAGAGCAACTGCTCACTCATTCGGTGAAGGGTGCAGTATTTGAGAATCTGATGATCGCCGAATTCCAAAAGTAAATGCATCATCAGTATCAAAATGAAAGTCCATGGTTTTGGAGGGACAATAATGGCAACGAGGTAGACTTACTCTTAGACAAAGGACTTTCCTTGGAGATCTTAGAGATGAAGGCCAGTACCACAGTATTGACTGAAAATTTTAATAATCTGACTATGTTTGGAGAGACCTCAGACCTTACTATCTCCGAAAAAGGAAACATTTATGCCGGAACTTCCAATCAAAATCGCTTACAAGGCAAAGTGATTTCTTGTCTGGATTCATCATTAGTTTGAAGCCAAAAAGATGATTTACGCCCTTTGGGAGGAGAAGAAGAAGGATGCTTTATATCCTGAAGAATACATTTTTCTATAAAATGTGTAGTGTGGAAAGCACATATTATTGGCATCGTTCTTTCTTTGAAAAAAATTGGATTTCTCAAGAATTCATCCCTTCGGCACAATTGAATTGCTGAGCTAAAATCTATAGTTAATCACCACTCCATTGTAAGGCAAGAAAGAAAATAGCCAATCCTTGTTTAGGATATCATCTTGGTACTTCACAGGTGGAGTGATCGGGACCTCCACGGTGAGGGGATCAGGATTTTCCATGATCGATTCCTCAAATGTCCGTTTCTTATGACTGTATGATAATACTATTTTTGATTCAGCAGTGACAAGTAACCTCTCGGTTACCTTAAAGCCGATACCAAAAAATGGCAAACCCGAAAACGAGTTCTCCAAATCAATATGCCTCTCATATCTTTGAGTTGGAATATTTTCTTCTGTCATAAAGCCAGCACCATATTGAATTTTTTTTCTGCGCGCTAGATTCCACTCCAGATCCATCCCATAGTAGCCGTACCATCTGCTCGCTATGCGGAATTGCCATTCGTAGCCTATGACAGTACCAATGCTTCGAAAGGTTTCTTCCCTGCCGGGAGCATTAGGAAAATTGGATTTACTTTCCTTGAAAAATGTGTCAAAACCCCCAAAAAGTCGAAACCTTAAAGCCTGATTATTCTTAACTTGTTTTCTACCCATAAACTCTATTCGAGCCGCTTTGAGGCTATCACCCCCAAAAAGATCCTCGGTCACAAAGCTCTGGAATAAGTGGGTATTGATTCCTACCATCCAAGAGTCTTTAGGACTTGAAATTAGAGAGTCTCTTTCGTCCATCTCTTGCGATAAGACGGAGAGAGAAATAAGACCTAAAACTGCTACAAAAATTATTCTCTTAACAACCATTTTACAAGGAATAGGAAAAGACTTGCAGGACTTTCATTTTCTCCTGCAAGTCTATAATTAACACTTACTTTTCTACAATTATTTGCTTTCGAATCACCTCAGTTTTATTTTGAATATGGACGAAGTAATTGCCTGATTTAAACTTTTCTAGTGAAATAGTCACCTTTTCTCCCTTGGAGCTTGTTTCGAATAAGAGTTCCTCGTTCACATTGTAAACGCTTACAACGAAAGGATCTGGCATTAACTCAGCCTCCATACTCCTAAATAGATCGTGTATTTCGGGTTCAATCTTCTTGAATTCCTCTTTTAACTGAGGCTCAATAGTCAAAAATTGCGATGAAGGGTTAGGGTAAATGCTGTAACTGTAGTAATAGCCACCACAGCCTGGTCCTGGTGCTACAGTAAGCCCGCTAAATCCTGACCAACCGCAGCCATTATTCACACTGAACCTGACAGGTGGGAAGAAATCAGGATTGTTTTGAGGGACATACAGCGTTATAGTATTAGCACTTTGATTGATCACCGACCAATTTGATGGCTTTGTCCATTGATAACTGTAGCTTGTTTGATGACCTAAAGGGGGCTGAGCAGTGAAGACATAGGTATTGCCAGGACACACAAAACAAAGTGATCCAGTTCCACAAGTTCCTGTAGCTGTCGCTTGAGAGGGATTAACGACCCCAATCTGTATTTCTTTAGTAAATGGAGGAAGAGGTCCGCAAGGTCCTGCTAAATTGAAAGTGATAGTTGCAGTTCCGGATGAGCTGGCATTAGCTTTTGTGACCAATTCATTAAATCCGGTACCACTGCTAGTTGTTACCAAACTTGATGGACTGATGGTCCAAGTAGTCGTGGTCATTGGTGCGGGGTTAAACAATGTATAGGTCGCTGAATTACAAACAACCAGCGGTCCATTTACAGTCGGGGGGGCTTGGGGGTCAAACAATTGAAGATTTATGGTTTTGCTAAGAAGGTTGGTTTGAGTACCGCATAGGTTTGCCCTCACTGAGACGGCACCTGCACTTGTACCATTTGGGGTAAGTGTAATGGAATTAGTTGTACTCGTCCCTGACCACCCACTTGGCTTAGTCCACGTATAGGATTCAGCCCCTGCAACGGGGTTTACTGATACCGTGATAGGGCTATTAATTGAACAAATGATATTATCAGGAGGAGCCTGACTGAAGCTGATGGCAGGTAAATTTCTAACTACGGTAAGTTCCCGCCAATTACTCACATATCCTGGGCCGCAGCTACTAAAACCCCTGACTTTTATTTTTTCACCATTACCAGTGCAGGAGTTTGACTGAATAAGTACTGAAAAGCCAAGACCTGTTATGGGTGTTGTTCCATCACTTATAGTAGACCCTATTTGCCAGCCTGCTGGAATTATCCACTGGTAACTATCCGCATAAGCAATTGATATGCTTCCTCCAAACTGTCCAGTGCCAGGAAATTGAAGTCGAGGAATCGAAAAAGTTCGAGTTGGGGAAGTGCCAATCGTAAAAGAAGGACTGCCATTTATCGAACCAGGCGTCACGTTATTTAGTGTTTTTATAACGACATCTGCTGACCTAAATGATTGCTCGTTTGGTTGTAACGAACATCCAGATACCCCTACATTAATAGTTCCCTTTGGAATACTTTGTCCCCCTTGAAATTGAACATTATTCCATATAACCGAAACGCTGCTCACTTGGAAATAGGTGCCTTGTATAGTAGTCTGCCCATTGGAGAACACTCCATTTGTGACATTCCACTCGTAAATACAATTACTGGGGCGGATGCCTCGAAAACAAAGTATTCCACAGGTTCACCCGCACAAATTAAATCCGTTGGACCACTTATCAAAATTTGAGCTATTGCACTTAACCAACTAAAGAAAAACAGGATTATTAGAAAAGAATTTTTCATGGATTAAAATTTAAAATGAATACCTAAACTTGTTTGAAAGAATACTCTGTTATATTTAATAACCCCTTCGCCAAAACCAGATGAACCTATGTTATCATCAAAAGGTGGATTTATGGGTATCAAATCACCAAACTCAATTGAATCGTAATTTTGAGAACTTAAAGTGATGCTTTGCTCTACTATCAAAAAAAACTTTCTATTTAATTGGAAATTGATACCACCTAATCCCTGTAATACTAATTCAATAGTTCTAATTGTGCTCTGGTTTAGTTGTATCTGAGGTACTCCCTCAAAAACAAAGGGCTTCGCTTGATCCCGATCAAGCCAGTAATAGGTGACTCCCAGCTCTCCCCCGTAATACCAGGTAAATCTGGTATTGATCGGATGATGCCATTCATATCCTATTCCCAGTCCCAGATTGGAGTTCCATTCTCTGTCATAGAAGACCCCGGATTCCTCCGATACCTTACTGTGCGCCCCACCTATACGCGCTCGAAAGGCCTGATTTTGGGTATTGAATCTTCTGTAGATGATATCCACCGGCAATCCAGGCGACCTCTCAAAGACAAATCGGGGATTAAAGGCACCGGATATCCCGAGTGTCTGTTTTTGCTCAGTCAAAAAAAATGGATTAGACTCTTGTCCCAGCGCAGCTGAAGCAGAAAAAAGCAAAAGGCAAAAGCCAAAATAAACGGAGCAGAAAAAGAATTTCATGGGATGTCAACGATTGAACCTACTACTAAAGACTCATGAATATTAAAAACTTTCCCCCAGCCTTCCTAGCAATGAACTAATCTTTCCTAAAGTAATTTTTTGGATGCAAAACCTTACTATCTAACCTTATACACAATACCCAATCATAAAAGTAGTTCGTGGTCTAAAAAATGAATCACATTAAAATAGGTGAAATAACTCAATGACTTTTACGCTCTAACTATTTGGAAGCGTATTTTTGGGTTTCGGAAAAGAACTAAGGAACCTTCTCTGACAATTACCCCCAATCCTTTGTCTCCTTTCGCAGATTAGCCCTATTTTGAAGTCTCAAATCCCGAGCTGTATGTATTTAATTTTTGATACCGAGACCACCGGTCTTCCCCGCAATTACAATGCCCCTATGTCTGATGTGGACAACTGGCCGCGGCTTGTCCAACTCGCCTGGCAACTGCATGATGCTAAGGGCAATCTGATCTCGAATCACAATTACATCATCCGACCGGAAGGATTTACGATTCCTTATAATGCGGAAAAAGTTCATGGCATTTCTACCAAGCGAGCTTTGGCCGAGGGTCATGATCTAAAACAGATTCTGGGGATTTTTGAAAATGATGTCCAGAAATCCACCTATTTGGTCGGACATAATATTGAGTTTGATATCAATGTCGTCGGATCAGAATACCTGCGGGCGGAAGCTACCATGCCGCTCACAGCTACCCAGTTGGATACTAAGGATATCTCTACTGATTTCTGTGCATTACCGGGAGGAAGGGGCGGAAAATTCAAATGGCCAACGCTTACCGAATTGCATCAAAAGTTGTTTGGAAAAGGCTTTGGCGATGCGCACGATGCAGCTTATGACGTGGACGCCACAGCACGATGCTTTTTCGGTCTAATCAATCAAGGGGTACAAGCCACAGTAGCTGGAATCGAGATTTCGGAAGTAATCTATGAAGCACCAAAGTTGGAAGAAGCCAACTTTGCGCAAGCAAAAGACAGCCAAAAAGCTGCCGCAAAAGACATCCTCAAGCAAGCTGGCAAAGCAGATATTTCTGACCTGACGGATGTGCCTTTTACACATCTTCATGTACACAGTCAATTTTCAGTGCTCCAGGCTACCTCTGAGATCCCGGCCATGATTGCTCGGGCGAAAGCCCTGGGCATGCCTGCAATTGCCATGACTGATCATGGAAATATGATGGGAGCTTTCAACTTTGTGAAGGAAGCCATGGCCAAAGAGATCAAGCCCATTTTAGGTTGTGAATTTAACCTTTGTCGTGATCGCAAAAACAAAAGCAATAAAGACGACGGCTACCAAACTGTCCTATTAGCTAAAAACAAAGCCGGCTATCATAATCTAGCCAAATTAGCTTCCTATGCTAATATTGAGGGTTTTTATTATGTCCCAAGAATTGATAAGGAGTTGCTCTTTCAATACAAAGGTGATTTAATAGCAACCACGGGAGGGCTTTGGGGAGAGATTCCTTATTTGATCCTGAATGTGGGAGAAACCCAAGCCGAAGAGGCTTTTCTTTGGTGGAAGGAACAATTTGGGGAAGATTTTTATGTAGAACTCAACCGTCATGGAGTCCCTGAAGAGGAAAAAGTAAATGAGGTATTACTGGAACTTGCTCACAAATACGATGTCAAGTATTTCGCAGCAAATAACACCTATTACAGCGAAAAGACGGATGCTAAAGCCCATGATGTCTTGCTTTGCGTGAAGGATGGCGAACTCTATGACAAGCCGAAGAAATATATTGGGAAGCGAGGTAGAGAATTCCGATACGGATTTCCAAATGACGAATTCTACCTGAAGACGCCGGATGAGATGAAAAAACTCTTCGCAGATCTTCCGGAAGCGATCGAATGTACAAATGAGATTGTAGCCAAAGTGGAAGCTTATAAACTTGCCCGTGAAGTGCTACTTCCAAAGTTTGATATTCCTGAAGAATTCGTCCATCCGGAAGATTCCGAAGATGGAGGGAAACGAGGTGAAAATGCCTACTTACGTCATCTGACTTACGAAGGAGCTAAAAAACGCTACAAAGAAATTACTCCGGAAATCCAAGAACGATTGGATTTTGAATTGGCGACTGTTGAGAAAACAGGTTATCCAGGCTACTTCTTGATTGTCCAGGATTTCATTGCCGAAGCTCGAAAAATGGGTGTATCGGTAGGTCCAGGTCGTGGATCCGCAGCAGGATCAGCTGTTGCCTTTTGTACTGGTATTACCAATATTGATCCCATTGAATACAATCTCCTTTTTGAGAGATTCCTGAATCCTGACCGAGTATCACTTCCCGATATTGATATTGACTTTGACGATGAAGGTCGTCAGTCCGTGATCGATTATGTGATCAAAAAATACGGTTCAAATCAGGTAGCACAGATTATCACCTACGGCACCATGGCTGCCAAATCAGCGATTCGAGATACAGCAAGGGTATTGAATTTGCCTTTGGCAGAAGCTGGAAGATTAGCCAATCTTGTTCCTGATATTAAATTAAAAGCACTTTTTGCACTTCAGGGAAATCGGGCTGCGATCTCCGACAAACTCAAAGGTCAAGGCGAAATGATTGCCAAAGCCGATGAATTGATTCGGATCTCCAAAGGTCAGGATGAATCAGCCAAGACAATCAATCAGGCAACGATGCTGGAAGGCTCAGTTCGAAATCTTGGGATTCACGCCTGTGGGGTAATTATCACGCCGGATGACATCACCAATTTTGTCCCAGTAGCTTTGGCTAAGGATTCAGAGATGGTTTGTACTCAGTTTGACAACTCGGTAGTAGAATCAGCGGGCTTATTGAAAATGGACTTTTTGGGTCTGAAAACCCTGACTCTGATCAAGGACGCCATCAAAATCGTGAAAGAGCGGCATGGAATTCAGCTCGATGCGGATGAGTTTCCGATCGATGACGAAAAAACTTATGAGCTTTTCCAACGAGGCGAGACCGTAGGGATCTTCCAGTATGAATCTGCCGGAATGCAGAAATACATGAGGGAATTGAAACCTACTGTTTTTGCTGATTTGATTGCCATGAATGCCCTTTATCGTCCAGGTCCATTGGCTTACATCCCTTCCTTTATCAAACGAAAGCATGGAACGGAGGTCATCGATTACGATCTGGATGACATGAAGGAATACCTGGAGGAAACCTATGGTATTACTGTCTATCAAGAGCAAGTGATGTTGCTTTCGCAAAAATTAGCTGGCTTTACCAAAGGTGAGGCAGACGTGTTGCGAAAAGCAATGGGTAAAAAGCAAAAGGATGTCTTGGACAAGATGAAGCCAAAATTCGTCGAACAAGCATCTGCAAAAGGTCATGACGCTAAAAAACTCGCTAAAATCTGGACAGATTGGGAGGCCTTTGCATCCTACGCATTTAACAAATCGCACTCGACTTGTTATGCTTGGATAGCCTACCAAACTGCTTATTTGAAAGCACATTATCCTGCAGAGTATTTAGCCTCTGTTCTCAGCAATAACATGAATGATATCACTCAGGTGACGTTTTTTATGGAGGAATGTAAGCGTGCGGCGATCCCAGTTTTAGGACCGGATGTGAATGAATCGAAAAGTGGATTCACCGTAAATAAAGCTGGAGAAATCCGTTTTGGAATGGCTGCAATCAAAGGTGCAGGTTCGGCTGCGGTGGAGGAAATCATCAAGGAGCGCGAGAAAGGCGGAGTTTTCAAAAATATCTTTGACTTTGCGAAGCGAGTGAGTTCGAAGGCTTTGAACAAAAAGACCATGGAAGCTTTGGCAATGGCTGGAGCTTTTGACTGCTTTCCGGAGCATCATCGAAGACAATACCTTGAAGCTCCAGATGGAGACATTACCCTGATAGAAAAAGCGACCAAGTATGCGCAGAAAATCCAACAGGAAGAAGATTCTTCGCAGTTTAGCATGTTTGGTGGCGGATCAGGTGGAATGGCGGTACCCATGCCAACCATCTCTCCGATGGAACCTTTCTCCCAACTTCAGCAACTTAATATCGAAAAGGAAGTCGTCGGACTTTATATTTCAGGACATCCTTTGGATCAATATAAGCTAGAGATCGAGTCCTTCACGAATGCCACTCTTCCTGACCTGACCGACTTAGACAGTCTACGAAACCGAAGTGATATCAAATTGGCTGGTTCGGTACAAAGCTTTGCACATCGGACTACCAAAAACGGAAAACCCTTTGGTACCCTGACGCTGGAAGATTATGCAGGTTCGTTTACCTTTTTCCTATTCGGCGAAGATTATGTGAAGTTTAAAGAATACTTCATGTCTGGATGGTTTGTTTTCTTGACAGGAAAAGTAGAACCCAAGCGCTGGAATGAAAATGAGCTGGAATTCAAAATCAGCAGTATCATGCTATTGAGTGAAGTTCGTGGAAAAATGGTGAAAGGCATCCGGGTAAATATCAACTTGGATGATCTGACTTACGATTTGATGGAAAAACTGCAATCCATAACTGAGAAGTACAAAGGTGAGGCAAAGCTTTATTTTGACGTGATCGACCGAAAGGAAAACATCGCATTGGAGCTTTTCTCCAAAAAATTCTCCATCGATCCTAGTGCAGAGATGATCAAAGAATTGAAACAGATTCCTGAAGTGATGTATAAGGTGGTTTAATCCAGCTAATACTACAATTAATATGACATTTGAATAACTTGAAATTGAAACCTTCGTTATCTAATTCTCATTGATAATCATTCTTTTACAAATTTATGAAAAAGTCAATTTACCTATCGATCCTGATCTTATTGTTTGGCGCTTGCAACGAACCTGAATCGCCTATTGAGGAACTTGTTGATAATCCAAATATCACGGAATTGAACCAAGTATTGGAAGGAGAACTCTTAGGCTCAAAAGGTAAACTTAAAAGAAAAACTTACTTCTATTTCAATCAATCTACTGGGGATTACGATGTCGATTATTATTACGACAAAGCAGGAAATCCTATTTTAGAAATAACCACAAACAAAGAAAATGAGCCCTCTGGCTATGTTTTAAATTATTTTGACAATAAAGGTTTGATGACCTCAAGTAAGGTTTTTATTGTCGGTGAATTTGGATTGACATTTTTCTCAAACCGAAAATATGAATACAATTTGGAAGGCCGATTAAAAAATGTGTTAATAGGAGATGGGACAGATTTCAAAATTTTAATCAGCAATACTTACGATGATCAAGGAAGAATAAAAAGTACTTCAGGAAGAGTTACAGGAGAAGGGGATTTTGCGGAATTTTTTTATTCAGATGGCTCAAAGAAGATTTCTGAAGAACATTTCTACTATGATCAATCAGCAGGAATCCCCTATTATGTTTTACAATATGAATATGACTTAGACGGTAATTTGATTGCAAAAAAACCGAAAGGACAGATTGGTACGGATGAGTCTTTTATGGAATTTAAATACAATAACCAGAATCAGGTGGTAGAAGAAATTTTATATTCGCTTCAATTTGGTCAGCAAGTTTTGAATAAATGGAAGTTTACTTATTTTGAGTAGTCTGAGTTTTTTTTTCGCTTTGGAACTTATTAAACTTGAATTCACTTTAGAACCTATAATTTGAAATCTTAAAATATTAACAACACATAAAATGGCAAAAGCAATAGAAATTACCGACGCAAACTTTGAAGAAATCATCAAATCTGAGCAACCGATCTTGGTTGACTTCTGGGCAGAGTGGTGCGGACCTTGTAAAATGATCGGACCAGTAGTGGAAGAACTTGCTGGCGATTATGAAGGAAAAGCAATAATCGGTAAAGTTGACGTGGATTCTAACCCAGGTGTAGCGCAAGCTTTTGGGATTCGTTCTATTCCTACACTTCTATTCTTCAAAGGTGGAGCTATCGTAGACAAGCAAGTTGGAGCAGTTCCAAAATCTGTACTTTCTCAAAAATTAGATGCACAACTTTAAGCCAAAAGCTTAGAATCAATTCTGGCCGCAAGTATTCCTTGCGGCTTTTTTTTTAACTTCACCCAGCCATGGCAGAAACCCTAATTACACTTCCAGAATTTTTTGAAATGCGAAAAACGCTTCCAATCATTGATGCGAGAAGCGAGGGCGAATTTGATCAAAGTCACATTCCAAACGCCATTAATATCCCCATTCTGAATAATGCCGAACGGGTAATTGTAGGCACTTTGTACAAAGAGAAAGGAGCGGAAGCCGCTACCTTGAAAGGCTTTGAATTGGTAGGACCTCGTTTTCATGAAATCCAAAAATCAGCCTTAGCGGAGTTTCCCGATAAAAAAATCCTGATCTATTGCTGGCGCGGAGGAATGCGGAGCCAAATTCTTTCTTGGTTGCTAACGATGGTAGGTTTTGAAGTCTATCGATTGATTGGTGGATATAAGACTTATCGAACACATAGTTTCAATTTGGTTAGAAGCAAAGTAAATCTGATCGTATTGGCAGGGCGAACTGGTACCGGAAAAACGCTCTACCTAAAACTTTTAAAAGAAAAAGGAGAGCAAATTCTGGATTTGGAAGGACTTGCCAATCACAAAGGATCAAGTTTCGGAGCGATTGGCCAAGCTCCTCAACCTACCGTAGAGCAATTTGAAAACTTACTGGCAGAGGCAATCGGAAAACTAAATGCAGACAGACCTACTTGGGTTGAAAATGAAAGTCGGAAGATCGGACGATTGATTTTACCGGATTTATTTTACAAGCAAATGCTCAATGCGCCTTTGGTGGACATCCATCGAAGTGAAACGGAACGAATCAAATTGATTGCTTCAGAATACGCCATTTTACCGAAAGATGATTTGATTCAAGCTGTCCTTCGACTCAAAAAGAAACTGGGAGGCCTCAGGACCTCACAAGCAATTGAAGCCATCGTGGAAGACAATCACGAAGATTGGATTGCCAACCTCCTACTCTATTACGACAAGGCTTATGATTTCGACTTGGACAAGCACGAATCAAAGCAGACTATTTCACTTGATTTGGAAGGAATTTCTGAATCAGAAGCTATAAACCAACTAATACATGCTAGACATAAACTCATCTCCTAAGCAACCTACCAGACTAACTGAATGGAGCGAGGGATCCGGATGCGGCTGTAAAATCGCCCCAGCTATACTTGATCAGATTCTCAATGCAAGTGGCTCTTTTACCCAGACTGACCCCAATCTTTTGGTGGGAAACTCCGGAAAAGATGATGCTGCAGTTTACCAAGTTTCGGAAGAAATTGCGGTAATCAACACAGTAGATTTTTTCACTCCGATTGTAGACGATCCTTTTGATTTTGGAAGAATTGCAGCAGCCAATGCGCTTTCGGATGTGTATGCTATGGGTGGTAAACCAATTTTTGCCAATGCAATCTTAAGTTGGCCGGTCGAAAAACTCGCTCCTGAATTAGCTGCCAAAGTAATGGAAGGTGCAAAGAGCATTTGTAAAACTGCTGGAATTGAATTGGCAGGAGGGCATAGTATTGCGGCAAAAGACCCAATTTTTGGGCTTTCTGTAAATGGGATTATTCATCCCAAAAAGATCAAATTGAATAAAGGTGCAAAGGCAGGAGATTTGATTTTTCTGACCAAGGAATTGGGCGTTGGCGTTTTAGCTACAGCTTTAAAAAGACAAAAAATCTCTGAAGAAGATTACGCCAAACTGATTGATACAACTTGCAGCTTAAATTCAATTGGGGAAGTTTTGGGGAATCATGCCGAAGTGCATGCCATGACAGATGTGACAGGTTTTGGACTTTTGGGTCATTTGATCGAGATGTGTGAAGGAGCTGGACTATCAGCAGTGATCGAATTACAAAAACTCCCAATGATCGCTGGCGTACAGGAATACATCAACCAGTTTATTTTTCCAGATAATACCTACCGAAACTGGAATACCTATTCAGACAAAACAAAAGGCGTGGTAGGAATGGACTTAGTCAAACTTTGTGATCCACAGACCAGTGGCGGTTTGATGCTGGCGGTAGATCCAGCACAATTGGATTGGTTTCTTCAAGCGATGTCCGAATCGAAGCAATCGATTTGGCAGATTGGCACTTTTGTAGAAAAGGCAGAGCAAGTCGTGGAAGTTTTAGTATAAGCTGGCGCTGAGTTTCTTATATTTAAAGAAACCAAGCCCAAAAGCCATGAAAACCTTATTTTGCTTTATTTTCGCAC
The DNA here is from genome assembly GCF_001936475.1 of Algoriphagus marinus. Classification (GTDB taxonomy): domain Bacteria; phylum Bacteroidota; class Bacteroidia; order Cytophagales; family Cyclobacteriaceae; genus Algoriphagus; species Algoriphagus marinus. The sequence continues at coordinate 85,005 of NZ_MSPQ01000010.1, forward strand.
TCCTATGTTTTTCAGTTTCATTAATGGCACAAGTACCAGAAGGCACTAGCAGTGAATTAGTCCTCCTGAATGTCAAGACAGGCGAAGAAAAATCCATTCTTAAAGAAAAGCGACATTTTGAAGCGCCAAACTGGTCTAGAGATGGCAAGTACTTGCTGATTAATGCAGCTGGATTTTTGGTGAAAATTGATTTGGAAGGAAATAATCTTGGGAAGATTTTTCCGGAAAAAGTATCCACTATCAATAATGATCATGGATTGAGTTTTGACGGCAAAACCCTTGTCTTCAGCAAGAATGAAAAAGGTTTGGGTTCTAGAATTTATGTGATGCCACTGGCTGGTGGAGAAGCCAAACTAATCACCCCCAACTATCCCAGCTACTGGCATGGCATCAGTCCAGATGGAAAGACTCTAGTCTATTGCGCGATGCGAGACAAGCAATGGGATATCTATGCGGTCCCAACTTCAGGTGGAAAGGAAATCAGGCTGACCGATGCAGAAGGACTCGATGATGGACCGGAATATTCCTATGATGGAAAATGGATCTATTTCAATTCGCACCGAACCGGAAGGATGCAATCCTATCGGATGAAACCTGATGGAAGTGGAACGGAGCAATTGACCAATGATGACTTGGACAATTGGTTTCCGCATCCTTCACCGGATAATAAATCAGCAGTGATCATTTCCTATCTCGAAGATCAAAAAGGATCACATCCTTTTGGGAAAGATGTTAAGCTTCGACTATTAGATGTGGAGACAAAAGAAATGAAAGATCTAACTCCGGTTTTCTACGGAGGGCAAGGCACCATCAATGTCCACTCCTGGTCTCCTGATGGAGATTGGATTGCGTATGTGAGGTATCATAAGTGATTTATCTAAAATCCTTTGGTAAATCAAATATGGCAATACCTGGATCTTCATCAGTTGTCAATCCATACAATTTCCCACTTTCTTCATCGACTACTATGGATCGAATTGAGCGATCCAACTTGAAACGATAAAGAGGTACACCTTCTCTATTAAAAATGAAAACCTTTAAAGCTAATTCTCCTGTTTCTTTGTAATGTTCTTCAGTTAAGCCACCATATAACGCGTATATTTTTTCATTTGAAATAAAAACATCACGGTATCTAAACGGATTAGAGATGGGGATATTTAAAGGCATGTTCTCTCCATAATATTCAAAAGGTGGAAGCTCTAAAGAGGGGCCATCAATTGTAATAATTTTTTTTGTGCTATTATTAAATATTTCAAGCCTATCACGAAAAATGGAAGCATTGGCTAATATTTCAAAAGACTCGTCTGTTTTAAACCAGCCGTTATTCAATACAAAATGATGAAAATTAGACAAATCCTCTTTTCCTTCTACAATATCCCATTTGCCATATCCAGCTATTTTTTGTCCATTAAAATCAACCTCTACAAATTTATTATCATCAAAAGTGGACATTCCTATAAATGAAGAGTCTGGCAAAAAATAAAATAACCCCAAAGGTGTATTCGAAACCGGCATTTTAAACTCTTCTTCCCCCGATAATAAAGAGTCACTTAAATTGTATTTCACAAATTTTTTATCCATACCACTGTATACTAAAAAAGAATTGTCGTTATCCCATGGTAGAAAAATATCAGCGGAAGGAATTTCTAAAGGGCCAAACCCCATTTTCCCTTTAGATATTTTATGTTCAAAATTGACTAAATCAAAAACATGAATTAATGGACTATCTGGCGGAATTCTCCGATCCTCAAAAACAAATAAAAACTTTCCTTTTCCAAAAATCTTCAAGGGATTTAACAAAATTGGATGATTATACTTTTTAGAAATTAACTGGAATTCCTCCACTGTTTCAGGATTGAACTTTCCAACATTCAGCTGTTTGGAATTGCAGGAAACAAAAAGCAAAGACATAAAAAATATTGAATTAATAAATAGTTTCATTTGAAATAAGGTTACTCTTAATAAGAATTTGAATATCTAAATGGGTTTACAAAACTCATAAAAATTTTGTCACTAAAAATAAAATTTGAGGAAGTCACCTTCCTCAAATATTAGATTTATGGGCAAAAATGACCATAATAAACATAATCTGTTGGGAAATAAGAGCCATCTCTAGCCCAACATCCTGTGCTTTGGGATTGACAACAAACATGGTATTGTGGATACCCTCCCCCTGGAGGAGCAGGCTCTTCAACCTGCCCAAAAGAGGGGGAGGAAGTGACGAAAATCATTGCCAAACCTGCAAAGATGAATTTGACCTTTTTAATCATAGCTTATTGGTTTAAGTAAAAAGATAAATTAAAAGTCCTTTAGACTATTCCCAAAGAAAGAAAGAAAGAAAGAAGCAAGTAATTAGTTAACTTATTTACCTTTTACGTTACCTTATTTTTAAAATTAGTTTATCTTAAACTAGAAACCCCTCCTGAAACCATAAATTCCATCACATCGGAGCTCTTGTCAACAGACAGTGATTTGATTCTATCCCGTGATATGAGAAAATAGATTGAGAACATTTTTACCAAAATCAATAATGGAATCCTTCACCGGATAATAAATCAGCAGTGATCATTTCCTATCTCGAAGATCAAAAAGGATCTCATCCATTTGGGAAAGATGTTAAGCTTCGACTATTTGATGTGGAGACAAAAGAAATCAAAGATCTAACTCCGGTTTTATATGGAGGTCAAGGAACCATCAATATTCACTCCTGGTCTCCTGATGGAGATTGGATTGCGTTTGTGAGGTATCACCAATAAAATTATCCCAGAGGCGAAACCCCACCTGAAACCATAAATTTCATCACATCGGAGCTCTTGACACCTGGCAGTGATTTTATTCTGTCCCGTGATATGAGAAAAACATTTCCCGACACATTATAACTGTGTGGAAAATATACCGCAACCAATTCCGGAAATCCGATCTCCGACATATCTTCTTGGGTGATAAAGCCCAATCTGGAAAGGTGATCACTTATCTGTACAATGACTGGAGAATTGAACTTCTTTTTATCACCCACAAATGCCCCCATCAGATCTTTGATACTGGTATAGATCAAATTCACTAATGGAATCTTGATCAGACCACGCTCCAACCACTCGAAGAAAGGCTTTGCAAAGAAGAGGCTAGCCAAATACCCGAAGAAGGTAATCAAGCCTAAGACCATCAGAATTCCTATTCCCGGAATAGGTACCGGTATCAAATTATCCAAAAAGAGGATAGTCTGATAAATAATATAAACGGTAACTGTGATCGGTGTAAGGAATAGCAGTCCTCTTAAGAAATAGGAGACAATTCTACGATAAGTAAAATCCATAAACTTTATAAAATGAAATCTAAATTAAATGATAGTCCAAATTCCTAATCCTTGAATAAAAACCTAGCCAAATAGAAATTTTCTTTTTGAATATATTCATTTGGTAAAGGAGAGAAATTCCTATCTGTATTGGAGTAAAAAGTGAAGACACTTTCTTCATCCATAAAAAAAGGATTCCTGAATAACGAGTTCTCTGATACTAGATGATAGAATTCACTTTTACCTTTAAAGTAAATTCCATTTTGCTCGTATTCTTTTTCATTCGCCCAATTGAAGATCAAATACTTACTATTTTCAAAATTTCGCCCTAAAGAAAAGAAAGAGGCCTCTTTTTGGATTCCTTGTCCCAGCTCCATAATGTCTAAGATCTTCAACTCAGTTGATACTTTTCTATTTCCGAAATCGAGAAAATATTTTGGTTTGAATTCATTTTCTAAAACCGTGTAGATGGTATCATTTAATGCCCTACTAAAAAGAAAACTATGGCTGGATTTAGTAAATTCTTGACCATAAAACATGACCACTGTTTTTGGATAGTCAAGAATCCCTTTAAAAATCGTGTCGTTAAGGGTGAAATTCACAATATGACCAAGATTCTTTTTCTCACTTACAGTATTTCTCCCATCTACCTCGACTGCAAATAAGTCATTGGAAAAAGCGATGAAATTTTCAACCTGAAAAGTTGAGTAGGAAAACTCTCGAATAAAACTTCCGGTAGACTTATCGAAAACTAAGAATTTTCGGCTGTTCATATCCAGAATGAAGAGTTCTACCCCATTTTCCAGAAGATCAAAATCAAATGGGAGTTTAAATTGTCCAGGTCCTTCTCCTTTTGTATCAATTTTAAAGATGAAATTTCCCTCCAAGTCAAATTTGAAAATTGCTTCTGCGCGATTTCGATCTAAAATATAAAACCCAGAATCATCTTTTAAAACCTTATTAATATCACCTATCAAGCAACTATCACATTGCTCCAATTCGATGATTTCAGGTTCTTCAAAAATTTCAGAAATACTTAATCTGTTTTCTGAGGCTACTTTTATAGTGATTAATTCAGTCGGTTTTTCAAGCGGTGCATTTTCACACGCACTTATAAAGAAAAGAGAAATCAAAAGGGAAAGCCAAACTGACTTAGATTTAATCATATTCTAAAATCAATCCAGAATCTTAATTTTAACGCTTCGATAATAGATCACACTTTCCGGATCATGAGCTTGAAGCGCAATGGTACCTGAGCTCAATTTTTTATCGCCAAGATCTCCTGTTCTGACTTCTGATTCATCGTATTCATTGATTATTTTACCATTTACTTTGACAGTGATTTGATCTCCTTGTACGATCACATGTTCCGTGTACCATTCGCCATCTTGAACATAGGTCTCTCGAACATCTTGAAAGGAATAAACAGAACCGGTTTTTCGCCAATCGCTGTGGCTTTGGTTAACCTGAATTTCATAGCCTTTATTTGGCCAGCCATTCTCTTGATATTCGGTATGGATAAAAATGCCTGAATTAGCTTTCGGCATAGTTTTCAGTTCCACCATTACTTCAAAATTCTTGAAATCGTGATTTCCGACTTCTCCCATGTAGAAAGCATGACCGCGGGGACCGGCTACTTTGATTACTCCATCCTCAACATTGAAAGATTGAGGGTTTTCGGATACTTTCCAGCCATCCAGGTTTTTCCCATTGAATAACTCAATCCATTCTCCGGACTGAGCAGAAAGTTGAAATGTGAAGATAAAGAGCGCAATAATTGAAAATAAATACTTCATGGCAAGGTTTGGGTTTGATTGAACTTTTCAAAAGTTAAAAACTTCAGGCGAATACTTTCCTACCGAAAACAAAAAAGGCTCTGAAAATTAATTCAGAGCCTTGATATTTCTGTTTGAGCAGCAGATTATAAATCGATACCCATAAAAGACATAAATGCTAATCCCATCAACCCTGTCAAAAGCATGGTGATTCCCAACCCTTTCAAACCATTTGGAACATGAGAATATTTTAACTTCTCTCTAATCGCTGCCAAAGCAACAATTGCAAGACAGAATCCTGTACCGGACCCGAAGCCATAAACAGAAGCTTCAGCTAAAGTATAGTCACGCTGAGCCATAAATAGCGATCCTCCAAGAATTGCACAGTTTACTGCGATTAAAGGAAGGAAAATACCCAAAGCGCCATAAAGGGCAGGAGCAAATTTTTCAACGACCATTTCTACCAGTTGAACCATCGCAGCAATAATCGCGATGAACATGATAAATCTTAAGAATGATAAATCGACTGATGCAAGTTCTCCATTGATCCAGGAAAGCGCACCTTCCTTCAACACAAACTCATTCAATAGCCAGTTTACCGGCACGGTCACCGTCAACACGAAGATTACGGCAGCACCAAGACCAATCGCAGTACTTACTTTCTTGGATACCGCTAGGAAAGAACACATTCCTAAGAAGTAAGCGAAAACCATGTTGTCGATAAAGATCGACCGAATACCTAAATTAAATAAATCCATTTTTTCAGCTTCTATTTAGTGTTCAACATAACCTGTTTTGGTACGCTGTACCCAGATAATCAATCCTAGGATGATAAATGCTCCTACTGGAGACACCATAAGTCCATTGGTTGCTAATTTGAAATCAGGTCCGAAAAGGCTTGATACATATTCAAATACCGGAATACCGAATACTGCTCCTGAACCCCAAAGTTCTCTAAAGAAAGCTACAGCCAAGATGATCCAAGAGTAACCTAATGCCGACCCGAAGCCATCTAGAATAGAATCATATGGTTTATTTCCTAAGGCAAATGCCTCAAGACGCCCCATTACAATACAGTTGGTGATAATCAAACCAACGAATACCGAAAGCTCCTTATACATATCGTATGCAAAAGCCTTCAAAACTTCACTTACCAAAGTTACCAAGGTAGCAACCACAGCAAGCTGTACGATAATTCGTACTCGGCTTGGAATGGTATTTCGCATTAGCGAGATAGTCAAGTTTGACATCACCACTACGAAAATAACCGAAATGGCCATTACCAAAGTAGGCTTCATCTGAGTAGTAACCGCCAAAGCCGAACAAATCCCCAATACCTGTATGGTAATTGGGTTATCATCCACTAACGGGTCAGATACTAATTTTTTTCTTCGTTTTGAAAAAAGCGCTTCCGCTGGCTTCTTTTCAATCGTTTTTTCTATAGTTTCAGCACTCATGTTTTTGTATTAACGAGTTGATTTTCTATTAAAGTGACGCTACCGCTGTGGAAGACTTTTTACTTTCAATGTATGCCTTATAATACCCGAGGTAATTGATTAGCATATTATTTACTCCATTACCAGTGATGGTAGCTCCAGACATTCCATCTACTTGGTGAGGATTACCTGAGTAATCTTTTCCTTCACCTTTTTGCATTTGGATTGCTACTAGCTCTCCAGACTCATTGAAGATTTCCTTTCCTTCATATCTTGATTGAACACCTGGCTCAGTAATTCGAGCACCTAGTCCTGGGGTTTCACCTGCATGCGCTAAAGTGATTCCACCTACAGTATTCATATCAGTGCCTAAGGCAAGATATCCCCAGATCGCATCCCATAGACCAGCTCCATAAAGTGGGAAGATGTAAGACTTTACAGATGCAACATTTCCTTCTTCATGAAAAATGTAAACTGGAAACTGACGCTCTTCTACTGGCTTCTTATAATTCTTTGCAACGTCAACACCTTCAGCAGTAGCACCTGCGATTTCTTTTCCGTTCATATCCACTACAGTAGAAGCTATATGACTTCCGTAATAAGCATTCACTTCATCCGGAGTCATGGCTGCGATTTCATCACCAGAAATCACTGCACCAAGAATTTGCTTTTTCTGATCTAAGGCTATAGCTTCCTTCTGCATTGGCCCCAATACTTGGGAAGTGCCTGAAAGAAGAAGTCCTAATACAACCGTCAAAATGACGGAGAATGTAATAATATATGCGTTAGACTGTTGCACGTTGTAACCTCCTTGTTTTGTTTGCTTTAACTACATAATAATCGATTAGCGGTGCGAATACGTTCATAAACAACACTGCTAACATAATTCCTTCAGGATAAGCCGGATTGGTCACACGGATAATTACCGTCAAGAAACCAATCAACAAACCATAAATCCATTTTCCTGTCTCAGTCTGAGCTGCGGACACTGGATCGGTTGCCATGAAAACAATACCGAAAGCCAACCCTCCCATTACCCAATGATATTGAGGAGGCATTGCCATGTATTCATTTACTGCAAAAAGATTCATTACAAATCCCATGATATAGGCTCCTGCAAAACCAGAAAGGATAATTTTCCAGCTAGCCACTCCAGTTCCGATCAGAATCAAAGCGCCTAAAATAGCCATTAAAGTAGATGTTTCACCTATAGAACCCGGGATCCATCCCATAAACATATTTGAGAAACTGAATAAATCTGCTCCTATCGCTGAATTGTGAGTGGATAAGGCCTCCGTCACCGGAACGCCATCTACCCCTGCATTGTATGCCACAGCAAGAGCAGTTGCTCCTGAGAAGCCATCTACTGCTACTTTATCACCTAGGTAAGTCCATACCTGATCACCTGAAATCTGAGCAGGGTAAGCGAAATACAAGAATGCTCTTGCAGTCATGGCTACGTTTAGGATATTCATCCCTGTACCACCAAATACCTCTTTTGCAATCACAACGGCAAAAACTGTGGCTAGTGCAACTTGCCAAAGTGGTGTTGTTGCAGGGACCACCAAAGGAATCAACATTCCCGTGACCAAGAAACCTTCGTTGATTGGATGTTTTCTGATCACAGCAAAAGCTGCTTCAACCATACCTCCTGCAGCGTAAGCTACAATTACGATAGGTAGTACTAAGATCAACCCTGTGGTGAACTTGTCACCAAAGTTATCCCAAAGACCAGCAGTTCCACCGGTTGCTAATAAATGCTGATGCCCTGTATTATAAATACCGAAAAGCAAAGCTGGAATCATTGCCACCACAACGGTGATCATCATTCGCTTCAAATCAATAGCATCTTTTACTTGAGCCCCCTTAATACCAGTGGTATGATTAGGGCTGAAGAGGAATGTCTCACCTGCTTCAAATGCGTAATATAAACTTTCAAGCTTGCCTCCCTTTTCAAAAAGAGGTCGCTGCTTGTCCATTAAATCTCTTAGAAACTTCATATGGATTAACTGTATTGGATTAATTCTATACCTTTTCTTACCAACTCCTGCACCGGATGCTTGGATACATCCACAAATTCACAAAGTGCTAAATCTTCTTCTACAATCTCATAGATTCCTAACTCCTCGATTTCATCAAAGTCTTCGGCTAAAATAGCTTTCAACAAATAAACCGGAAGAATATCCATTGGAGTCACCGACTCAAAAACGCCCGTTTGTACAAATGCTCGCTCCTCACCTCTACCATTTGAGTCCAGAACATATTCCTTTTTTGGAGAAAGGAAAGACAACAAGCCCAGAGCTCTATGATAGCTCAACTTTTCCGTTGTAGGTTTTGCCCATCCAAGGAACTCGTAATAATCTCCCTCAGGAATAACAGTAACTTGATTATGATAGAAACCTAGAAAGCCTTCCAAATGAATTTTTTCACCTGTCAGCACATTGCCAGAGATAACTCTTACATGTCCTGAGTTTAAATTTCCTTTTACAAAAGTAGAAACGTTAGCTCCACTAAATGTCTTTACATAAGATGGTTTAGTAATCTCTGAACCGGTCACTGCGATTACTTTAGAAGAATCGTAGATACCTTCCAAGATAAACTTTCCAATCTGAACAACACCAGTTGGAGAGACGGTCCAAGCAATTTCACCCTTGTTAATCGGATCTAAATGATGGATTTGTACGCCGACATTTCCTGCTGGGTGCGGACCTGAAAATTGATTGATCTGTGCTCCTTGTATTCCGGAAAATACTGCCGGAACTGGCTTAGATCCATCTACATTAAGGTGAATTTTCCCAGAAGTAAGTTTCGCTAAAGCATCAATACCGGCCTGAAGGTATTTTTCTTCTCCCTGTAGGGTAAATCCGTAATCAGGAGCTAAAGGGTGGGTATCAAATGCAGAAATGAAAATCGCTTTTGGAGTATCTGCAGGGTTAGCTACAATCCCAAAAGGACGCTGGATGATATTTGGCCAAACTCCACTTCCTGCCAACTTTGCAGCTAATGTATCTCGATCAATTGATGCAAGATTCACTTTTTCGGAAGTCTCGAAAGTCATGGCTTTGTGAGCCAATATTTTTATTTCGAGTAGTTTTCGGCGATCGCCTCGTTTGATTTCGACAATTTCTCCAGAAACAGGTGATGCGTAGATGACCTGATCCATGGCTTTGTCGATCAGAAGGGGAGTACCTGCTTTCACAGTGTCTCCCTCATTGACAAGGACTTTAGGGCGTTGAAACCCAATGAAATCCGTTGGCTTAATTGCGAAAGTTTGAGCGGCAGCGAAATTAGCAAGCTCTTGCTTTGCTTTTCCCACTAGATTGATGTCAAAACCTTTCTTAAGCTTCACTATTTTAGACATATCTGTTTTTAAGTATGAGCCTTTGAAAAACGCCCCAAATCTAATAAATAACCTTTTTATTTTTGGGTTAATTGAAGTTTAATCTTTGAACTTTTACCAGAGCGGTAGTAAATTATCCCGATATCGCTCATTTTTAAACGGTTAACACTTGCTCAGAATGAAGTTCTAAATACTCTTTCACCCGTTCCATTAACCACATCGGGGTTGAAGTTGCTCCACAAATCCCGACTTTATCATCTTTTGAAAACCACTCCAAGTCCAACTCTGTTTCGTTTTCAATGAAAAAACTTCGAGAATTTTCATTCAAACAAACTTGGTACAATGCTTTTCCATTGGAGCTTTTCTTACCTGACACGAATAGAATCACGTCATTTTCTTTTGCAAATCGCTGAAGCTGGGGCTCTCTATTTGAGACTTGGCGACAAATCGAATCATTTGCATTGTAATCCAGCTCCGTCAATTCTCCCTTAGAAGCTTTAATCCGCTCTTCTATTTTTTTGGAAATTTCGTAAAAGCCTTTGGTGCTTTTGGTAGTTTGGCTGAAAAGGGTAACCGGTCTGGTGAAGTCGATTTTTTCCAAATCAGAATCTTCCATGACCACAATTGCTTTTTCTAAAGTTTGACCAGTCAAGCCGATCACTTCAGCATGACCTTTTTTACCATAAATAACAATCTGACCTTCTTCACGCTCCATCTTATCAAAGGCATTTTTTACCCGATGCTGAAGTTTCAAAACTACCGGACAGGAAGCATCAATTAATTCTATATTATTTTCAATGGCAGTCTTATACGTTTCAGGTGGCTCACCATGTGCACGAATCAATACTTTGCAATCACTCAATTGGCTTAATTGCTCCCGGTCAATAACCTCTAAACCCTTCGCGCTTAGCCGCTTTACCTCCATGTCATTGTGAACAATATCTCCCAAGCAGTATAGCTTTTCACTATGCTCCATTTCATCCTCTGCCATTTTGATGGCAAATTCTACTCCGAAACAATAGCCTGAATTTTTATCGATCGTTACTTCCATATCCTAATTCATTTCAATTTTGGCCTTAGCCAGTTGCACGATTTGTGCCACTTGACCTTCAAAAGTTAAATTACTTGTGTCCACCTCTACCGCATCTGACATTTTCATCAAAGGACTTTCAGCACGCGAAGAATCTACCTCATCTCTACCCGCCAAGTTTTCTTTGATTTCTTCCAAATCCACGGTTTGTCCTTTTTCAAGGAGTTCCAGTTGTCGACGTTTAGCTCGGGTTTCTAGATTAGCAGTCATGAAAACTTTCAGATCTGCGTCAGGAAAAACGACAGATCCAATGTCTCTTCCATCCATTACTACACCTTTGCCACTCCCCAAACGCTGTTGCTGGGCCACGAGTTCTCTTCTGATCGATGCGACAGTTGCCAATTCACTTACTCTATGCGAAATCTGCATCGAGCGAATCTCATCCTCCACATTCTTCCCATTCAAATAAGTTTCCTGAAGTCCCGTTTCCGGATTTATTTTGAAAGAAATTGAAAGGGTTTGGAGTCCTTGAATGGCCTCTTCCGGCTTGGAAGGTCTAAGATTTTCATTCAAAAAATGTAAGGTAGCAGCCCGATACATGGCTCCTGAGTCGATATAGGTGTAACCCAGAATTTTTGCTACCGCTTTGGCAGTTGAACTTTTTCCGCAACCCGAATACCCATCGATAGCAATGACGATTTTACCCATCTAAAAACTATGCGTTTCCGCTTTTTAATTCAGGCGCAAATATAGTAGTTTTAATCTAAACCGATCCTTCAATCCCCGAAAGCTCTGCTAGTAATTTGACTTACATCATCTTTTCCAAGCCCCAATTTTCATGCAGCTCAAAGCGCAATTTGTAGATATCCCCAATCGGAAAATTTATCCAGTTTTACTCAGTCTGGAAAATTCCAAAATTCAGAACATCACCAGCATTGCTCCTGAGCCAGGCCTTCCTTATTTGATGCCGGGGTTTATCGATGCACATGTGCATGTGGAATCTTCCATGTTAGTTCCTTCTGAGTTTGCTCGACTGGCGGTGGTTCATGGCACGGTAGCGACCATCTCAGACCCGCATGAGATTGCCAATGTCTGCGGGATGGCAGGTGTAGATTACATGATTGCCAACGGAAAGCAGGTTCCTTTCAAATTTTATTTCGGCGCTCCCTCCTGTGTACCTGCAACTCCCTTTGAAACTGCCGGAGGAGAAATCGACGTGTCAGCTATTGAGGAATTGATGAGTAGAAAAGAAATTCATTATTTAGCCGAAATGATGAATTGGCCAGGAACGGTCAATCAGGATCCGGTGGTAATGGAGAAAATTCGGATCTCCCAGAAATACGGCAAACCAATCGATGGGCATGCACCAGGCTTAAAAGGAGAGCTGGCAGAAAAATATGTGAAAGCAGGCCCAAGCACCGATCATGAATGCTTCACTTATGAAGAAGCGCTTGGCAAAATCAAGCTGGGGATGAAAATCGCCATTCGGGAAGGTTCTGCTGCCAAAAACTTTGAAGCGCTGATCGATCTGATGGACAACTACTCCGACATGCTCTTCTTTTGCTCGGATGACAAGCATCCCGATAGCTTAGCAGTATGCCACATCAACGAGCTAGCAGCTCGGGCTATCGCAAAGGGGAAAGATCTCTTCGATGTATTAAAAGTAGCTTGCCTCAATCCGATTTCCCATTATTCCATGGAAGTGGGTCAGCTTCGCAAAGATGATCCTGCTGATTTCATTTTGGTCAAAGACCTCGAAAAGTTTGAGGTGCTCGCCACCTATATTAATGGAGAAAAAGTAGCCGAAAATGGCAAAACGCTTATCCAGAGGGTCAAGAATAAACTGATCAATAATTTCAACACTTCGTTGAAAAGTCCCTTGGATTTCCAACTATCAGCAAAAGGCACCAAAGTGCGCGTCATCGAAGCTTTGGATGGGCAATTGATTACCCCTGAAACTTCTGGAGATATTCTGATTAAAGATGGCTTTGCAGTTTCCAATCCTGCCAGCGATATTCTTAAAATCACGGTGGTCAACCGCTACAAAGATGCTCGGCCGGCAGTAGCTTTCATCAAAAACTTCGGACTAAATTCCGGAGCGATCGCCTCCTCAGTAGGACATGATTCACATAATATTATTGCAGTTGGTGTGGATGATGAATCGATCTGTAGGGCGGTAAATTTGCTTATCCTAGCAAAAGGAGGAGTTTCTGCAGTATTGGGAAGCCAAGAAGAAATTCTCCCCTTGCATGTAGGCGGAATTATGTCAGCTGAGGATGGCTATCAAGTGGCTGCTGCGTATACACGGATTGATCAACTTTCAAAAGACATGGGATCTAAATTGGGCTCCCCCTTTATGACCTTGAGCTTTATGGCCTTGCTGGTAATTCCGGACTTGAAATTGAGTGATAAAGGATTATTTAGTGGGCAAAAATTTGAGTTTGAAGAGGTGTTTTTAATGTGAACTATTTATTTTTCAAAAATTTTTGCTTTTAGTTTGTTTTTTTTTTTTTGCGACTACTATATTGGTAGTGATCTTTTTGGCCATTGATCAAATCGGGAAATTCTAGGCATTCCCAAAATCAACTCAATCCTTAAATTTAAATTTTAGAAAAAATGAAAAAATTAGCAATGCTGGTTAGTATTTTGGGACTTTCTTACTCCTTGGTTTTAGGCTTTGACGCACAGAGAGTTTGTACAACCTCCTCCCAACCTCAAAATAACAGAGGCAAATGTCGTGTTTCACCTTACGGCGACGGAGATATCTGCTACTTTGACAGCGGAAGCGGAACTCCATGTAACGGCACTTTGGTCAAAGACAATAATCCACCAAGCATCGGATGATCTTCTTTCTCACTTCCATCTCCCAAACATGGAGATGGAAGTTTTATTTAAAATCCAACTATGAAAAAACATTTATACATTTTTTTGATGATCAGCATTTCTTGTTCAGTACCGAAGGATACGGAAGAAAAAAACAGAAGCAGCAACCTTACAATGTCCACCGAAAAAATGGCTATGAAAGTTGTGGGCCAATTGAAATTACAAGCTAATCCAACCATGCGTTTTGGGACTAACTCAATCTCTACTTTTCTTCATAATGGAGAGGAAATCATTAGCTACTTAGATTCAGACAGTCAAAAAATTATCACATTTGATAGCGATTCAGGTGAACTTCTTGATCAAATCACACTAGAAATTGAAGGTCCAAACGGAGTTGGAAACATTGGTTACGTATCAGCCCATTATCACCATAGTCCTGATTCTATTTTCTTATTCAATAGACAGACGAGTCCGCTTTATCTGATCAATGGAAAAGGAGAAATTATCAAAAAGTATACGGTGACTGATTATTCAGGCTCCACAAACTTCCCAGTTCCAAATAGTTCTACTATGAGTCCCATACATATTTGGAACAACTTCCTGCTTCTCTCCTGTGGAATCCAAAATTATGAAGAAGACTTTACCGGTTACCCAAGTCTCTTAAAGCTGGATTTAAAGAATGGTAAAATTGATTACTTAACCACTCTCCCAGAAATTTACTCTAAGGCCTTTTGGGGAGCCTACTTCAAATATGATCCTAGTATTGCTTTGAATTTGGGTAAAAACAAAGTCATCATCAGTTACCCTGTGGATCATCAAGTTTATGAAATAGACCTAATCAATGGAGTAGAGGAAAAACATATTATTAAGTCTGATTTTATCCAAGAGATAATTCCATATCAAGATGATCCTGCATTTTTTACCTCAAGGAACCCAAATGAACGAGACGAGAAAGAAAATGTTCATGCTTTCTCTACATCAGAATACCGGGGGCTAATATATGATCATTGGAGAAATATATTTTATAGAATAGCCATCCTAAGACCGTCACGAGACAAAGTTCTCGCAGGGGACAAAAAGTTTTCATTTTCAATTATAACGTTCAATGAAAATTTTGAAAAGGTTGGAGAAAGTCCATTCACAACAAATACCCATGATCCTTCTTCCATTTTTCTAACAAGGAAGGGATTGGCCATCTTCAGGAAAGACCTTTATCTTCAAAATGAAGACCTTTTTGTTTTTGATCTTTTTAACCCAATAAGCATCGGAGAAGATTCTGAGAAATAGTAGGTGTATTTCTTAAATAGGTGGATGATACCAAGTAATTATGTCCGAACTTGAATCAACATCACCGTCTCCTCGTCCCCCTATTCCAAAACCACCTATTCTCCTTTGAGCTACTTTACTTCCAAGCGAAGCTTTGGTAGATGCTGGTTATTCCTGACCTGAAACTGAGTGATAAGGGATTGTTTAGTGGAGAGAAATTCGTGTTTACCAATCTGTTTTATTAAAGATCGGATGTGAAGTGAAATTCTATATCCGGATAATTGTCCTGCACCATTTGTAACCAGGCTTTGGACTCGGCCATAAAGACCAGCTTTCCATCTTTGTCATGTGCGATGTGACGATTCTTGGAGCGGACAAATTCGTCGAGCTGCTTTTTATCTTTGCAGGTAATCCAGCAGGCTTTATAGAGATTCATCGGCTGAAACTCCACCGTCGCATTGTATTCGTTTTTCAATCGGAATTGGATTACTTCAAACTGAAGTTGACCGACTGTACCGACTACTTTTCGAGACCCCATATCGAATGTAAATAGCTGCGCAACTCCCTCTTCCATCAGTTGCTTGAGGCCTTTTTCCAGCTGCTTGGTTTTCATTGCATCCTTATTCACCACTTCACGGAAAATCTCAGGGGAGAAACTTGGAATACCTGTAAAAACCATGTCTTCACCCTCAGTCAGCGTATCACCGATTTTTAGATTTCCAGTATCATAAAGACCAACAATATCTCCAGGAAATGCCTCGTCGATGATTTCCTTGTCCTGTGCCATAAACTGCGTTACGTTAGAAAAACGAAGCGGCTTCGGTCCATGGACGTGATTGTAGGGTTTATTTCGCTCAAACTTACCGGAACAGATTCTCAAGAAAGCAATTCGGTTTCGGTGGTTCGGATCCATATTAGCGTGAATCTTGAATATAAATCCAGAGAATTTAGACTCATCTGGTTTCACTTCACGCGTATCTGTCTTTCTGCTTTTTGGCTTTGGAGCAATCTTAATAAAAGTATCCAACATCTCATTGATGCCGAAGTTATTCACCGCCGAACCAAAGAAAACAGGGGCAACTTTCCCCGATAGGTAAGCTTCCGTATCAAACTCAGGGTACACTCCCTCAATTAACTCCACATCTTCACGAAGTTGACTCGCGAAGTTTGGCCCGATCAATTTATCAAGTTCGGGATCGGCTACATCTTCAAATTCCTGACGCACATCACTCAGCTTTCGCTGAGAAGGCGTAAATAGGTTCAACTTATGATCAAAAAGGTTGTAAACCCCTTTGAAAGTCTTGCCCATACCGATAGGCCAAGAAAGCGGATGGCATTGGATATTGAGCTTTTGCTCAACTTCTTCCAATAATTCATAGGGATCACGGCCTTCACGGTCAAGCTTATTGATAAAGCAGATCACAGGCGTATTTCGCATCCGGCAAACTTCCATCAACTTCTCTGTCTGAATCTCGACGCCTTTCACACAATCAATCACCATGATCACCGAATCCACCGCTGTCAAGGTTCGATAAGTATCCTCCGCAAAATCCTGGTGACCAGGCGTATCGAGCAAATTGATTTTGATCCCTTTGTATTCAAATCCCATCACGGAGGTAGCTACCGAAATTCCTCTTTGTTTTTCGATGGCCATCCAGTCAGACTTGGTCGCAGTGTCGATTTTGTTGGATTTTACGGCACCTGCCGTTTGAATCGCTCCTCCAAAAAGGAGTAATTTCTCCGTCAAAGTCGTCTTTCCAGCATCTGGGTGAGCAATGATGGCAAATGTTCTACGTTTTTGGATTTCTTGATTCAAACTCATGGGTCATGTTTTTCAGGGGGCAAAGGTAGGGAAAAACCACCAAAAATGAGGACTTGCTTGGAAGTGGAGTTTTATAAGAAATCAGCCCTATTGACGGATTTTAGAATTTAAAATTGAAAATTGAAAATGATGGTTTTTATATAAAATGGGCAAACCTTCATCATTTAGTATTTCATATTCATTATTAAAATTTAGCTCTTTTCCAAAATTTTAACCGTTTAAGCCAAACTAGTAAATCTTCAATATTCGAGGATTCCTTCCGTAACAAACTGGGAAGCTCCCTCCTGACTCCCATGCAGGACGATTCGAAAAGTAGTTCCTTTTCCGATTTCAGAGTTTTTCACAAAAATCTTTCCGCCATGATAGCCCTCAATGATTCGCTTTGCCAAGGTCAATCCTAATCCCCAACCTCGCTGACGGGTAGAAAAACCAGGGTTGAAAACCTTTTTGAACATGTTCTTTTCCATACCCTTTCCTGTGTCCGAAATATCCACAATCACATACTTATCGCTATCCTGAATGACGTCAATGGTGATGGTGCCTTTTCCTTTCATGGCATCTACGCCGTTTTTACAGATATTCTCAATAACCCATTCAAAAAGTGGTTTATTCATCATCGCATCAAGGTCTTTGGAATCAGCATTGATAATTAAGTCTACTTTGGTAGAAATCCGGGGACGCAAATAAGTAATCGTCTCCTCAATGCTTTCGTAGAGATTTTCAGGCTGAATTACTGGCTTACTCCCAATGCTGCTAAACCTCTCGGTTACCATTCTCAGTTTGACCACATCTTTATCCATCTCTTGGATGATTTCTCGATTTTCCTCCCACACAGGTGAGTTTCGTAGGTAATCAATCCAAGCCATCAGAGAGGCAATTGGAGTTCCGAGTTGGTGCGCTGTTTCTTTAGTCAATCCTGCCCAAACCCGATTTTGCTCCGCTATTTTACTTTGGTTAAAAAGTGTGTAGGCCAAAACTCCAAATAGCAAAATCACTGCGAGCTGCACATATGGATAATATTTCAGGTTGAGCAAAAGCTCAGAGTTGCGGTAATAAACCTGAATATCTGCTTCAGAAAGATAGATCGGCTCATATTCCTCCTGCATTTCAATCAGCTCTTTTTCAAGGGTTTTGGCAGAATCTTCTTTGGTAGCATTTTTCTTAAAAATGATATTACGAAACTCAAATGGATCTCCCTCGGAGTCTACCATTATGATCGGGATCGAATAATTTTGATTAATGATCTCCTGTGAAATAAATGTGAGGTTTTCGGAGGTAGTAGAAGCATATTCCAATGCTTTTGACAACAGCTCGATTTGTCTTCTTTCCCGCTCTTTAAGTTCTTCAACAAGTCGGTTGGTGTACCAAATCGAACCAGTACCAATGACTAAAGACACCAATATCACAAGCCATTTTACCTGCTTTTTATTGCTGTAAAGATCTCCGGATGTCAAGTCTTGGAATCGGTTTTTCATTCAAAATATTCAGATGCTCGGATAATTAACTCGGCAATCTTTAGGATAGTATGATTCAAGCCTGGAAAATGGTGATTTCCATATGAAACTTTATGTGTAAAAATAAACCATAAATACTTGGATGAAAATTTCTTGAGTTATTTAAAAATTGAAGTGATTTCCTGGTTGAAAAGAAAAACCCGGAAAATGGAGTTCCGGGTCTTTATATTAATTGTTTGTTTTTATCCACTTCCAAAGTGTTTTATAGGTTGGTTTGGTACCATGCATCAGAATACCTATACGATAGATCTTGCCAGCTAGCCAAGTGGTAAACAAAAACCCGCTAATCAAAAGCCCCATCGAAAGTATTAACTCCCATAACGGCACTCCATAGCTCACTCTTCCCATCATTGCTATTGGAGAAGTCAAGGGGATGATAGAGAGCCAAAAGGAAGTAGTGGAATTAGGGTCATTTAACACAAACACGAAAAGCCCCATATACGCCACAATCAAAGGAATTGTAACCGGAAGCATAAACTGCTGGGCATCGGAAGGGGCATCCACTGCAGATCCAATTCCTGCGAATAATGCTCCGTACAAGAGATATCCTCCTAGAAAATAGAAAATAAAAGAAAGGACAATCTGAGTCACATTGATTCCCGATAGAACCTGAAGAATCTCACCTACGTCAGAGTTGTTTGCCATTCCTTGTGAGAATTCAGGGTTTGCCATTTCCATAGCTTGCTGCTGAGGCATCTGCATTCCAAGAAAACCTGTGACAATGGTGGTCAGCGTTCCAATCAAAACTATCCAAATCAGCAATTGTGTAAGTCCTACCCCAGCAATTCCGAGAATTTTCCCCATCATAAGCTGAAATGGCTTCAAAGAAGAAACCAAGATTTCCACGATTCTACTAGATTTCTCTTCGATTACGCCTTGCATAATCTGATTGCCATAGATAAAAATAAACATGTAAATCAAAATCCCCGCAAGAAAACCGATCGCATAATTTACTGTGGCATCACTGACGGTTTCAGTTCCCTGATCATCCAAAGTGATGGATTTGATAGCGACTTTAGTCCTGACCTCATTGATTATTTTTGGATCAATCCCACTTTCGAAAAGCCGCTGTTCCTCGATTTTCTTTTTTAGATTATTTTCCAGATAGCTAATCAAATTCATGCTTGGGTTTTCCTCCCCATAATAAGTGATACCTTTGGGGTCTTTCAGCTCAAAGTTAGGAATATGCAAAAATCCATACCGCTCTCCATTTTGAACCAGTTCTTTAGCTTTTTCCTCACTCAAATTTGAAAATGAGAAAGCATATTGTTCAGAACTTTCAAGGAAGAATAAATTATTATCATCTACGACTTCAATGATTCGCAGCGATTGATTGTCTTTCTCTTCTAATGCAATCCAGACAAAAATCCCCATTATGGCAGGGAAGATCAAAGGCGTCAAAAGTGTGACCAATAAAAAAGACTTTTTCTTAACTCGTGCGAGGTATTCCCGCTGAATCACCAGCCAGATTTTATCCATTTTCTGTTGATTTTACCTGGTGAATAAAAATTTCTTCCATGCTTGGAATGACCTCTCTAAACTGAGCCACTTCTCCATATTCCATCAATTCATGTAAGAGTTGATTAGGAGTCTTGCCACTCAGCGGAAGTGTAAAGTGATAGGATGTTTCATCTTGCTTTGCTGCCCATTCTGGCGGAATAGGTTGCTTAATTTGATCAATGGTAATCGTAAATACCTCAGGCCTGTAGCTGGATTTCACTTGTTTAATCGTTCCATCCAGGATTTTTTGCGACCTATTGATCATAGCAACCTGATCACACAGTAATTCTACAGATTCCATTCTGTGGGTAGATAGGATCACCGTTGTTCCTTTTTCTTTCAATTCTAAAATTTCATTTTTTATAATCTCGGCATTGACAGGATCAAACCCTGAAAAAGGTTCGTCTAAAATCAGCAATGGTGGATTATGAATAATCGTTGATATAAATTGGACTTTCTGGGCCATTCCTTTGGAGAGATCCTCGATTTTTTTGTCTTTCCAGGTAGACATCTCCAATTTATCAAGCCAAAATTTAATTTTCAATTTTGCATCAGCTGGACTTAGTCCTTTTAATCGGGCGAAATACAACATCTGATCCCATACCTTCATTTTTTTGTACAGGCCCCGTTCCTCGGGCAAATACCCAATTTGAGAGATATGCTTGGGAGCAAGCAGTTCACCATTAAGATATACCTGTCCACTATCCCCTTCAATAATCTGATTGATGATTCGGATCAAAGTCGTCTTCCCTGCGCCATTTGGCCCCAAAAGACCAAAGACCACCCCCTTACTTACTTCAAGATCTAGATTTGTGAGCGCTTTACTGGCTCCGTAGGATTTGTTTAATTTTTCGATTTTTAGCATTCGCTCAAAAAGTAAGGATTATTCAACAGTAATCGATCCTACTCCAACATCAATTATCAAATCTAATAACCGAGGATCGGACTCTTTATAACCTTTGGTGACGTAAATATTATTTTCCAATTCCTTTAGATATTTTGGCAAATTAGTTCGGCACATTGGAGTAGTCTTCATTTTGATTCGAACTGGAAAAGAATCAGGAGGTAGATGAATATAAAGTTTACCCGCACCAACGGAAGCGATGACTTGACTTTGATTAGACATTCCATCCGAAAAATCAAGATTTATTGCTCCATAATTTACCTCGAAAATCATTTTGTTGGCATTCGTATAATTCGCTTTATCGACTTGAACTGTCCCCATGTTAAGCGTAACCAAAAGTGTATCCATCAGGACTTGATTCGGTGCTTTTGAGCTGTAGTGGACTAGTACATCGGCACTTGCGCTTCTTATCTTCAGCTGACTTACTGTCAGATTAGCAAGGTCAAAATCTGATTTCCCCATCCCCAGATTAAAATCCAGATGATATAAAAAATTAGTGGTCAGTCCAAGGTCCCAAGTATGATCAAAGTCTTCAGATGCACCCGCAAACAACTTTGAGGTGATACTTTTCCCTAAGTTTTCTGACTCTACATTTTTATGAACCAATGAAGCGCTTAGGATATTATTGGAAATTTGACTGGAAAAAACAGGAAGAATATTGGCCTTTTCCAGATGCCCATGAACATATAAGGGGTCTGATGATTTAACCCGTTTTAATTGAGTAGTGCTTTTATAGGAAGTGAATTCAAAGGCAACCAGATCAAACCCTTTGGACTCGGTGACTCTGAACTCCTTGACTAGTTGAGCCTTACTCGCATTTACCCCTCCGACAAGCAATAGGAAAAGCAGACACAAATTTTTAAGCATAGGGATAAGTTACGGTTTACCTATCAAAAGGTTTTTTAAAAATATAAAAAAAGCCAGAATTGCTTCTGGCTAAAATTTTAAAAAAAATCCTTCATTTTATCAAAAAAGGTTTTATCACCTTTTCCTGGATCCGGTTTGAAGTTTTCAGAGAATCTCAAATTTTCCAAAACGTTTTTCTCTTCTCTGGATAAATTTGTTGGCGTCCAAACATTTACCATTATTAATTGGTCTCCCCGAGTGTAGCCATTGATATCTTTGATCCCTTTTCCTTTAAGCCGAAGCATTTTTCCACTTTGTGTTCCAGGATCAATTTTGATTTTCACCTTTCCTTCGATCGTAGGCACTTCTACGGAAGCTCCAAGAGCTGCATCTATGAATGAAATATATAAATCGAAGATGACGTTATTTCCGTCTCGCTGTAATGTATCGTCTTCAAGCTCTTCGATTACAATCAAAAGATCACCTGCTATTCCACCTGGGATTTCGTTACCTTTTCCGGACATGCTTAACTGCATTCCCTCAGCCACTCCACCTGGAATATTGATTGGAATTATTTCTTCTTTGACAACCAGACCTCTGGAATCTGCTTCTGCAGGTTTTTTATCAACGATTTGTCCACTACCTCCGCAAACAGCACAGGTGCTGGCAGAGACCATTTGGCCAAGCATGGTATTTACCACCTTCTTGATTTGACCTGAGCCTTGACAAGTAGCGCAAGACTTGAAAGAAACACCATCAGCGACAACATGTCTCTTTACTTTGATCTTTTTCTCAACACCATTAGCAATTTCACTTAGGGTCAACTTTAGTTTTAATCTAAGGTTTGTCCCTTTCTTAGTCCGTCGACCACCACCTCCGCCTCCGCCAAAGAATGATCCGAAGCCGCCACCGCCGAAGATGTCACCGAATTGGGAGAAAATATCTTCCATATTCATACCCCCTCCGCCATATCCGCCACCGCCAAGACCTTGATGACCGAATTGATCGTACCGCTGCTTTTTCTCTGGGTTACTCAATACCTCATACGCCTCAGCTGCCTCTTTGAATTTATCTTCAGCCTCAGGGTTATTAGGGTTTTTATCTGGATGATATTGGATTGCTAGTTTTCTGTAAGCTTTCTTTATCTCATCTGCAGAGGCAGACTTGGATAAACCTAGCACCTCATAATAATCTCTTTTTGCCATAATTATGCTCCTATCACTACTTTGGCAAAGCGGACAACTTTATCCCCTAGGGTATATCCTTTCTCCACCACATCTACTACTTTTCCTTTCAATTCTTTTGTTGGGGCTGGTATTTGAGTAATTGCCTCTTGGTTATCGGCATCAAACGACTTACCAACCAAATCTTCCATTGGCATAAGTCCTTTGCTTTTTAGAATTCTGACCAATTTTTGAAAAATCAGATGATTTCCTTCTCTAACTTTAAATGCATCTTTTTCGCTTTCACTTGCTTTAAGCGATCTTTCAAAATCATCAACAACGGGAATCAAATCTTTCAAAACTTCTTCCGAAGCTGTAGAAATCAGATCCAGACGCTCTTTAGAAGTCCTCTTGCGAAAGTTTTCAAAATCCGAATAAAGTCTGAGATACTTATTTTTCAATTCTGCTATTTCGAGCTCTAAAGTATTTTCCCCACCTTCTCCACTGGTCGAATCAGAAGATTCAGTTGGGTCATCATTTTTATTATCCTTTGCTTTTACCCCTTCTAATTGGTCTTCTTGTTCGTTCATTTCTTGATTTATTTGTTCTTCATCAATCATAATTCAATTTCTTCTAGTTGGCTTTGCATCCATATCAATATTGTTGCCATCTGGCAAAAACTGACAATGTGGCACTTTATGCCTGATGTATTGCCTGCCAGATTAAATCTTTAAGCACGTCAAGGTTGTATTGGGAAACCGAAGAAATAAAAGTGTAAGGAATTCCTTTGGGGATTTCTTTTTCCATTTCCTTCATCAATTCCTCGTCCAGCATATCGGATTTTGAAATGGCCAAAATCCTTCGTTTGTCCAATAATTCGGGATTATACTTTTCCAACTCTCCAATTAAAATCTCATACTGCTTAGTCAAATCCGGAGCATCTGCAGGAATCATGAAAAGTAGAATAGAGTTCCTCTCAATATGTCTTAAAAAACGAATACCTAAACCTTTCCCTTCAGCCGCTCCTTCTATAATCCCTGGAATATCTGCCATTACAAATGATTGATCCCCTCGATAGGCTACTACTCCAAGATTGGGAACCAATGTTGTAAAAGGGTAATCTCCAATCTCTGGTCGTGCCGCAGAGATAGATGACAATAAGGTAGATTTACCAGCATTAGGGAACCCAACTAAACCCACATCAGCCAGTAGTTTAAGCTCAAGTATGATCCATTCTTCAATTCCAGGTTCTCCTGGCTGAGAATAGTGTGGAGCCTGATTAGTAGATGTTTTAAAATGATCATTCCCCAGTCCACCTCTACCACCACGGGTCAAGATCACTTCTTGCCCATCTTCAGTTATTTCGAATCTTTTTTCTCCTGTTTCAGCATCTTTGGCTACAGTACCCAAAGGCACTTCAAGAATAATATCTTTCCCATCAGCACCTGTCCTACGTCCACCTTCACCATGCTTTCCCCCATCAGCAATGACATGTTTTTTATATTTCAAGTGGAGTAAAGTCCACACTTGAGTAGTTCCCTTTAAAATAATGTGACCACCTCTTCCACCATCACCTCCATCTGGTCCGCCTTTAGGCACATGCTTTTCCCTTCGGAAATGCATAGCGCCAGCACCCCCGGCACCTGATCGGGAGCAAAATTTAACATAATCTATAAAGTTGGAATCGGCCATTTTTTTGGAAAGAAAAAGGCTAAGCTTTAAAGCTTAGCCAAATATTGAAATGCAAAATTACTAAAATAAAGGCAATCAGTAGCTATCTATCACTGAAGTGATCTCAGCAAAGATTTCTTCAATTTTTCCCACACCGTTTATCTTGGTTAATTTATTTTGACCAGAGTAGTAATCCGCAACAGGCAGCGTTTCATCCAGATAGACCTTGATTCTTGTATTTATTTTAGCATCATCTTGGTCATCAACTCTGTTGGAGGTCTTGCCACGTTCTTTTATTCGCTCTTTCAAAATCTCTTGCGGAACTTCCAAAGCAATCATTCCCGAAATCTCCATTTTATGATTTCCAAGCATCTTATCCAAAGCCTCAGCTTGCGCAGTGGTCCGTGGAAAACCATCAAAAATAAATCCGTGGGTATCTTTTGTCTCGCTGATTTTATCCTCAACCATACCAATTACCACTTCATCGGGAACAAGATGACCCTCATTCATATACTTTTTAGCCAGCAATCCCAACTCAGTTCCTTCCCCTAAATGTTTTCGAAACAAGTCACCAGTTGAAAGATGGGTTAATCCATATTTTTGAATAAGCTTTTCACTTTGAGTGCCTTTTCCTGCGCCAGGAGGGCCAAATAGTACAATGTTATACATTCCTTAGATAATTAATTGAGATACCGATAACTGATAAATTGAAGGTAAATTCCTTCCTAAACCATCGTAATCGAGACCATAACCGACGACAAATTTATTCGGAATTTCAAAACCGACATAATCTAAAGCATAATTAAACTGAAAAGCCTCTGGCTTAAAAAGCAAAGTTGCAATTGAAATCTTAGCTGGATTTAAGTTTGAGATTTCTGAAATAAGGTATTTCATGGTTATTCCCGTATCTACAATATCTTCAACAATCAAGATATTTTTCCCAGCTATGTCCTCTTCTAAACCTAGAATCGACCTAATTTTCCCTGAACTTTCAGTGCCCACATAACTTTTAACTTTGATAAAAGAAGTAGACAAAGGAAGATCAATCGCCCTACATAAGTCTGCCATAAAGATGGAGGCTCCATTTAATACCCCAATCACCAACAATTCCTCCCCTTCAAAATCTTTAGTGATTCGCTGACCCAGATTTTTGACTTCAATTAAAATTTTTGCCTCATCAAGAAAAGGTGAAAATTCTTGATTGTGGATCCTTATACTCATTTTATAAGTTCTTAAGTAGATATTGATACATATTTATCATGGCCTCTAAATCAAATAAAGACACCTTTTCATCTGGAGTATGTACGTTATCCTCCGGAGCACCTATGAAACACCAATCAATGGCATAGGGGGAAAATTGAACTTCTCTTCCGTCTGATCCGCCATAAGCCTCGACTTCAAGTTGAAAAGGTATACCGCTTCTAGTCGCCAGCTCAATAATTCTGTCTGTAAATTTCTTACGTGGAATAAATTTATCTCTTATAGATATGGCGACACCTTCATGATGCCTTACTCCTTCTGTCACCCAGGTAATGTCAGAAATAAGCGCCTGTTTAATAGGTGCTTTTTCCTGGATAAAATCTAAAAGAAAAGGAATACTCCCTCCTCCATGTTCCTCATACGTGGAAAAAACTACCCAACCATCGGAAATAGTTTCACAAAGTTTTAGTGCATTATAGACGCCAAGTCTATTATCAAGATAAGCCCCCTGAATAAATTGATCATCAATTCTAAGGTTTTGTTTGAAAGAAAGTCTTGTTCCTGGAATTATTTTTCTGGGAAAATCATGAAAAATAGCATCTTCATCGCCAATTAATTTACATTGAATACCACCCAGTCTATCCTCTCCAACAAGTTCTGAACCTTCAATTATTTCAGGACCTCCTATACTAATCAACTGATTAGCATATCGAACCATGAATCCCACAGTATCCATATGAGCAAAAACAGCAGTTTTGGGATTTCCGAATTTCAAAAGTATACAATCATGAAACTCTTCACCAAAGTATATTTCTGGCGAAACTTTCCAAGTAACGCTTCGTTTGTATATTGTTCTTAGTAAAAACTCAGAGATGCTAGATTCATCACCCGAAACTGCATTTATATTAAGGATTTCAGTTAATAATTTCATTTTGGCATAAAATATGTTAAATTCATTAACTTAATTTGAAAAAAAGTTTAGAATTATTTTTTTGTTGCAATATGCTTTTAAATAATTCATTTAGATTTGTAGTAAATTAAAAGTTTATAAATTTGTATTCACATCTATCAACACTTAAAATTTGAACAAAAATTTTTTGTTATGAAAAAAATAATACTATCAACAATTATGGCTGGTGCCTTAGCATTCGGCGCTAACGCTCAGGAATTCGACAAATGGTCACTAGAAGTAGGCGGCGGTTTCAACAAGCCAATGGCTCCGCTGGGTCCTGACTTTCTATCTCCTACGTTAAACTTGGGCCACATCGAATTCGGTGCTCGTTACATGTTTAATGAAAAATTTGGCCTAAAACTGGATTATGGTTTTGGATCAATGAGAGAAGCTCAAGGAAATGATTCCCAAAGCCTCCCATTCGACACGAAATATTTTAGAATGAATCTTCAAGGTGTTGCAAACATTGGAAGAATCATGAATTTCGAATCATTCACAAGAAGTTTTGGATTATTACTTCATGGAGGTGCTGGAATTGGTCGAGTGAATCCTGAGGAGAATTTGTTTAATGATTTCGATGATGATGTTTATACCATTATGTTCGGTTTAACACCTCAGTTGAAATTAAGCAAGAACATCGCCTTGGTTGGTGATATCAGTACTGTCTTGAATGGTAGACAAACTGTTACATGGGATGGATCTACAGCTATTAGACCTTCCACCGACAATGGCTTCTATGGTGCAAATGGAACTTGGTGGACAGGAACTCTTGGTCTACAGTTTTACTTGGGTAAAAGTGAAGAACATGCAGACTGGTTCATTGCTGCTGACAAATATGCTACTAAAGAAGAGCTTGCTACTCAGATCAACGGGATCAAAGACATGTTGAAAGATTCTGACGGTGACGGAGTTCCGGATTATTTGGATAAAGAGCCTAATACTCCAGCAGGAGCTAGAGTAAATTCTTCAGGTATGACAATGGATTCTGACGGTGATGGTACTCCTGATCACATGGATAAATGTCCATTCCTTCCTGGTCCAGCCTCTACAGGCGGTTGCCCAGTAGAAGAAATTGTAGAGCAAGTTGATTTCTTCAGAAAAGCCTTAAATGATGGCTACGTGAATGTTTATTATGCATTCGATAGCGATAAACCACTAGGTTATTCTACTAGCGCAGCTAACTATGTATCTAACTTCTTGAAAAAGAATCCAGGTGTAAGTGTAGAAGTTAAAGGTTATGCGGACGAATTAGGTCCAGAAGATTACAACATGAAGCTTTCTGAAAGAAGAGCTAAGGCAGTATATGATTTGTTAATTGCTTCTGGAGTTGATGCTTCAAGAATCTCCTACAAAGGATACG
Source organism: Algoriphagus marinus (assembly GCF_001936475.1). Lineage (GTDB taxonomy): Bacteria > Bacteroidota > Bacteroidia > Cytophagales > Cyclobacteriaceae > Algoriphagus > Algoriphagus marinus. Next base: position 112,899 of record NZ_MSPQ01000010.1, read on the forward strand.
GCGAAGACACAAGTGTTGATAAATCTTCTGCTGATGCAAGACAAATGGCAAGAAGAGCGAGCTTCGAAGTGAAGTAATTCTTTCAAGAAATAATTTTAGGAAAGCCTGATCAAATTTGATCAGGCTTTTTTTTGTAGATTTTAAGATCTTCAAAAATCTATTACTGAAATTGAAACTCAATATTCTTCGCTTTTACATCGGCAGTCAAAATTCTCTTGCTAAAAGTTGATGTTTTAGAGTAGTGCTGAATCATTAAGCTTGATTATTATTAAAGACCAAAGAAAGTGAGTTTTTTTACCCCTTTTTTCTATAATTTTGAGAATGAATCACCCTAATTAAATATCCTTTGAAATGAGACACCTTTTCTTATTCTTATCAATTGTATTTATTTCCAATACAGTATTCTCCCAAAATGAATTTAACAAATGGTCAATCGAGGCTAACCTAGGTGTAAATAAGCCTATGGGACCACTCACAGGCGGCTATTTATCTCCCACTCTCAATATTGGACATGTCGATTTTGGTGGAAGATATATGGTCAACCAATTCTACGGGTTTTCCGGAAATTTTGGATTTGGAAGTTTTAGTGAAGCCAAAGATGTAAGTCCTGAATTCAAGACAGATTACCTAAGTCTTAGTTTGAGTGGCGTCTGGAATATTGGGAGATCCCTTTCGTTTGAAACATTTACAAAAAGGTTTACTGTTTTAGGAGAATTTGGAGTAGGTATTGGATCTTTAAAATCAGAAAATCGGATTAACTCAGAAGGTAAGTTACCCGATTTCGATCCTGATTATGTTTATTCTTTTAACTCATCTTTAAAAGGGCTGTATTCTCTTTCAAATAGAATCAGCTTACAAGGAACTATTTCTATGATTGTCAACGGAAGACAGCGATATACATTCGACGGAAATGACTTTAATCAGATTGGAAGACCTTTAGTTCCAGAAATCCCTTTTGTCCACGCTACTGCTACTTGGTGGACTGGCACCGTTGGGCTTAATTTTTACTTAGGAAAAAACGAGACTCATGCAGATTGGTATATTCAAGAGGACAAGTATGCGACTAAAGAAGAATTAGCTTCACAAATAGGCGGGATTAAAGATATGCTGAAAGATTCTGATGGTGACGGTGTTCCGGATTATTTGGATAAAGAACCTAATACTCCTGCTGGAGCTAGAGTTAATTCATTTGGAACCACTATGGATTCTGACGGTGACGGCACACCAGATCATCTGGATAAATGTCCATTCCTTCCTGGCCCTTCCTCAACAGGAGGCTGTCCAGTAGAAAAGATTGTAGAACAAGTTGACTACCTCAGAAAAGCAATTAATGACGGCTTTGTCAATGTTTACTATGCATTCGACAGCGACAAGCCACTAGGATACTCTACTAGCGCAGCTAACTACGTATCAAACTTCTTGAAAAAGAATCCAGGTGTAAGTGTTGAGGTTAAAGGTTATGCGGATGAATTAGGCCCAGAAGATTACAACATGAAGCTTTCTGAAAGAAGAGCTAAGGCAGTATATGATTTGTTGGTTGCTTCTGGTGTTGATGCTTCAAGAATTTCCTACAAAGGATACGGTGAAGACACAAGCGTTGATAAATCTTCTGCTGATGCAAGACAAATGGCAAGAAGAGCAAGCTTCGAAGTGAAGTAATTCTTTCTGTATATTATTAGGAAAGCCTGATCAAAATTGATCAGGCTTTCCTGTTTTAAATAGTTTCAATTACAATTTGATAAGATTTGTAAATTTTACAAGAATAAAAATCGGCCTTAAACAGCCGGTTTTTTCTTTTATCTTTGAAACATGTTTATCCTTTCTCAAACTCCTTCTATTGCCAACCAATTTATGGCAGAAATGAGAGATACTGTCATCCAGAAAGACAGAATGAGGTTCAGAAAAAACTTAGAACGTTTGGGTGAAATTTTGGCTTATGAAATATCCAAAACTCTCGTTTATCAACCGAACCTGATTCAAACACCCCTTTCTAAAATTAACATTTTAACTCCTTCCGAAAATCCTGTAATAGTTTCTGTCCTAAGGGCATCCCTGCCTTTTTACCAAGGATTTTTGAATTTCTTTGATAAAGCCGAAAGTGCTTTTATAGGGGCTTTTAGAGAAGAGGAAAATAATGGAGAAATCAAAATCAATCTTGGCTATCATGCAAGTCCTTTTTTAGGAGAAAAAGTATTGATCTTAACAGACCCGATGCTAGCAACTGGAAAATCTTTAATAGAGTCAATTAATACACTTTCTAAAAATGGAACTCCAAAACACATTCACATTGCGGCAGGGTTTGCTGCTCCGGAAGGAATAAAATTTATTAAAGATAATTTAAGCATACCTCATACTTTTTGGATTGGAAGTATGGATGAAAGATTAAATGAACAATTTTACATTGTTCCTGGATTGGGGGATGCAGGAGATTTAGCCTTCGGTCCAAAAATTTAATCAAAAAATGACAGCGTACTTTCTTTTATTATTAGGTTTTATAATTCTTCTTGCTGGTGGCAAAATACTGGTTGATGGAGCATCTGGCATAGCAGTCAAATTGGGAATGAGTGCGGGACTCATTGGTTTAACAATAGTTGCTTTTGGAACGTCTGCACCAGAACTTTTAGTAAGTGTAAATGCAGCATTAAAAGGAAACAGTGACATATCAATTGGAAATGTAATTGGTTCAAATATTGCCAACATTGGGCTCGTGCTTGGAATTACAGGGCTTTTCTACCGCGTATTAATTAGAAGAATTCACATACGGTTTGATTATACGGTCACCCTCCTTGTCTCCATACTATTTTATGGCTTAAGCTATAATGGGATAATTGAAACTTGGGAGGGAATTCTACTCCTCATTTTATTTATTGTTTTCAATTTTTATTTATTCAAAACTAGTACTGTAGAGAACCCTGAGGTTGATGAAGAAATTGAGCAGGTAAAAAGTTTTTCTTGGATGAAATCCATTATCTATTTCATTGGAGGGATAGTAGGATTATATTTTGGCTCAGAGTTATTAGTGGAAAATGCAGTTTTGATTTCAAGAGAATTTGGAGTGTCTGAAAGAGTAATTGGAGTGACAATTATCGCTATTGGAACTAGTCTTCCAGAATTGATTACCTCAATAATCGCGGCCCTCTCAAAGCGAACTGATTTAGCTCTAGGCAATATTCTTGGAAGTAACATCATGAATATTCTCTCCATTATAGGAATTACTGCAATCATTAAACCTATTGAGGTCTCTCAGGAATTCATAAACTCAGATTTTCTATGGATGCTAGGAATCACAATTCTGCTTTTTCCTCTGATGCGTACCAAAATGCAAATTTCGAAAGTTGAGGGTTCATTTCTATTATTGGCCTACTTTACCTATATATTTTTCTTGTTATGATCGAGTCTATCCTCAAACTTCTGGGGATTTATTTCTTGTCTTGGTTCAAGTTTATTGCTGGACCGATACTTGGTACTGCAGCAGGATATACTGTGATTCAGACTATTCTAGTGACTGTCGCTGGAATGATGAGCAGTGTGATTGTATTTACATTTATTGGCGCAAGATTTAAAAAGTTTATTGAAATACGTTTCTCAAAACCAAAACCCAAGTTTTCAAAAAAAAATCGAGGTATCGTGAAAATTTGGAAAAAATACGGGGAAATTGGAATAGCAACGATCACACCACTTCTTTTGACTCCGATTGGTGGGACATTAATTATGGTTTCATTTGGAGTTAAAAAAAGAAGAATTTTTATTCAAATGCTTATCAGTGCATTTTTCTGGGCAACGTTTTTTTCTCTAACGATTGATTCAATATTAAAAATCCCCTTTTTCAACAATCTATTCCTCTAGGTCCTGATCAGGGAGTATCTCTATATCTTGAATTAAAACACGATTTGAAATCTCCTGACCAGTAAGGGTTGCGGCCAGGCCACCCATAGCAGTTTCTTTGTATCGGCTTTCCATGGAAGCTCCAATTTCTCCCATTGCCTCGATACATTCATCAACGGGGATTACCGCGCTTACATTAGCGAGAGCTATCTGGGAGGAACTAAAGGATATCGCTGCCGCACTGGCATTTCGGACTACACATGGCACTTCTACTAAACCTGCCACAGGATCACAAACTAGACCAAGCATACATTGAATAGTAATCGCAACTGCATTAAAAATCTGATCAATACTCCCTCCAAGACAGTATACTATTGCTCCAGCTGCCATTGCAGCCGCCGAACCTGTTTCTGCCTGACACCCACCTACTGCACCTGCCAAACTGGCTTTCTCCTCAATAATTAGCGCGATGCCTGCACCAACTAAAAGCCCTTCTACAATCTGCTCGTCCGAAAGCGAATGAATCTCTTGCAGGGTTACCAAAGTTCCAGGCAAAATTCCACTTGCTCCAGCTGTAGGAGCAGCCACCACTCTTCCCATGCAAGAATTGACCTCCTTAGCTGCCAAAGCTCTGGAAATTAATTTTTGGAATTCCGGTGAAAGGACTGCAAGTGGATAATTAAAAACTTTTTTTGCCCCATTATTAATCATTCCTGATCTAGAAACCATGTCTTCCTCCAAGCCTGTTTTCACAGCATCCTTCATCACTTGAAAGGCATGGAGTAATCCGATTTTTATTTTCCCCTCTTCACCATTTTTTTGCTCGACCTCGTATTCGATGACAGACTGAGGCAAACTTATATTATTCAATTCGCAATAGGCTTTCCAGCCTTTGAAGTCTTCAAAAAGATAGCACATAGTAAATTTGGGTTTATGTAATTTTGTAATGTAGGAATTTGAGTTTTTGTTCCAATCTTAAAAATTGAAATTTAAGGTTTGCTTAATCGCGGGATCTAAACTTAAAGCAACTGGACAAGTCTTTGCCGCATTCTTTAATTTTTGAATAAAAACAGAATCATTCACCGGGTTTTCCCAGATAAAATCAACTTTTATTTCTTCAATTTTTCTAGGATTTGCTTGCATGATTTTGGTTACTTCCCAATTAAGACCCTCCAAGGAAATATTGTCCCTGTCAGCAATAATACCCATAATAGTGACCATACAACTCCCTAATGCGCTTGCTACCAAGTCAGTAGGGGAAAAGGCCTCCCCTTTTCCATTATTATCAACTGGCGCATCAGACAGGATCTTTGTGCCAGATTGAAGATGCTCGGACTCGGTCCTCAAATTCCCTAAATACGAACTTTTTATAGTCGGCATAAACTCTTACTTTTAATTTTCAGTTTAAAATAAATGAACCCAAAAATAGGGCTATATTTTCGACCAACTCGAATGAAGAAGCTGAATTTAATTCTAACGCTAATTTTATTTTTCCTTTCAATTGAGTCGTGGGCCCAGCGAGAAGATGCTGGGAACTACGATTATGATAAGGAATATACATTTGGATTGAATAAAAACACCAATGGGGGATTGATTGGTGGTTTTGTATTTAAATCCGGAACCCGAATAGATGACAACCAATTTAGCTTTTGGGCCATAGAACTTTCTAATGTAAAAAACCCAAAGGAAGTCCGGTTCAATACCGTTTTGGGAAATAGCTATATTTTTGGCAAATCCAATTACCTCTATTCCATACGGCCTCAATACGGGAGAGAAATTATTCTTTTCAAAAAAGCACCAAATCAGGGAGTGCAAGTATCTGCCCTAGCTGCGGTAGGCCCCACATTTGGCTTGATTGCACCATATTACATAGAATACGCTATCAATCGGATAGAAACTGTGAGAGAGCAATATGACCCTGAGATTCATCAAAGCAGATTCAATATCCTTGGGACTGGAAGACTATTTGAGGGATTAGGTCAATCGGAGTTTGCATTTGGTGCAAACTTAAAAGCAGCTATGTCTTTTGAGTTTGGAGTTTTCAGATCAAATGTCACTGGACTGGAACTTGGTTACATGCTTGAGGGTTTTACCAAAGAAATACCACTAATTCCAACGGTTGAAAACAAGCAGTTATTTCAATCAGTTTATTTCACCTTTTTCTACGGATTTAGACAATAAGCAATCATTGGCTTTTTTAGGATAAGCCATACCTTTGACACAAATCAAAAGACATGATCGAATTACCAGTTATATCAGAAGAAGCAACAAGAAGGAAAAAGCCAAATTGGCTCCGAGTAAAGCTTCCTGTTGGAAAAGAATACGCTAAAGTCCGAAAACTAGTCGACGAACATAAGCTCCACACTATTTGTGAAAGCGGCAATTGCCCTAATATGGGTGAATGCTGGGGAGCTGGTACTGCTACCTTCATGATCCTAGGAAATGTCTGTACAAGATCTTGTTCATTCTGTGCTGTAGCGACCGGAAGACCACCGGAGTATGATACGGACGAGCCTAGAAGGGTTGCTGAAGCTATCAAATTAATGGGCGTAAAACATGCTGTAATTACCTCTGTTAATCGGGATGAATTAAAAGACCGAGGTGCTGAAATATGGTATCAGACCGTGATTCAAACCAAAGCGCTTTCCCCTTTTACCACCATTGAGACATTGATTCCCGATGTAAAATCGAATTGGGATGCTCTTTATCGGATGATTGAGGGTGGCCAAGAGGTAGTCTCACATAATATGGAAACTGTCGGAAGTCTATACCGAAGAGTACGTCCCCAAGCAAAATATGAACGCTCCTTAGAGCAAATCAAATTGACAAAAGAATATGGAAAGCGTACTAAAACTGGGATAATGCTAGGTTTGGGCGAAAAAAAGGAAGAAGTGCTTCAGGCAATGGACGATCTCGTAGCCCATGGATGTGATATTCTTACACTTGGCCAATACTTACAACCAACCAAGTTGCACATTGAAGTTGCTGAATTCATTCACCCTGATCTATTTGATGAATATCGAGAAATCGGCCTTTCTAAAGGATTGAAATATGTAGAATCCGGGCCATTAGTTAGGTCATCCTACCATGCCGAAAGACACGTAAACGTTTAATTATCCGAAAATAAGTTCATAAAAAAAGCCTCGCTTTCACGAGGCTTTTTTTATGTTGATGGATAAAATATTAAGCAATCTCTTCTTCAGAAGTTGCATATTCTTCTACTGGAATACAGCTACAGATTAGGTTTCTGTCTCCATAAGCAGAATCAATCCTTCTAACACTTGGCCAGAATTTATTGGCTTTCACATTCTCTGACGGGAAAACTGCTTTCTCTCTGGAGTAAGGCAAATCCCATTCTCCGGTCAAGACCATGGTAGCCGTATGAGGAGCATTTTTCAAGACATTATTTTCACGATCAGCTTTTCCATTCTCTATTTCACGGATTTCCTCTCGGATTGAAAGAAGTGCATCACAGAATTTATCCAATTCAGACTTAGTCTCAGACTCAGTTGGCTCAATCATCAAAGTACCTGCTACTGGGAACGAAACTGTTGGAGCATGATACCCATAGTCCATCAATCGCTTTGCAATATCTTCTACTTCTACTCCGAACTCTTTGAAAGCTCTACAATCCACAATCATTTCGTGTGCAGCTCTTCCTTTTGTTCCTGTATATAGAATTTCAAAATTACCTTTAAGTCTTTCCTTAATATAATTTGCATTTAAAATCGCCATTTTGGTTGCGTTGGTCAAACCATCACCACCCATCATTGCGATGTATGCATAGGAAATAGGCAAAATACTTGCGCTTCCATAAGGCGCTGCAGAGATCGAAGACACTGGATCTTCGCCACCAGTTTTCACCAAAGGATTTCCCGGTAAGAATGGTGCAAGATGCGCTGCTACGCAAATCGGTCCCATACCAGGTCCACCACCACCATGGGGAATACAGAAAGTTTTATGTAGGTTAAGGTGACAAACGTCAGCACCAATTCTTCCTGGGCTGGTCAATCCGACCTGAGCATTCATATTTGCTCCGTCCATATAAACTTGTCCTCCAAACTGGTGAATGGTAGCACAAATCTCCTGAATAGCCTCCTCAAATACACCGTGAGTTGAAGGATAAGTAACCATCAAGGCAGCCAAGTCATTTGCGTGAGCAGCTGCTTTTTCTTTAAGATCAACCAAATCAATGTTTCCTTTTTCGTCACATTTCACTAATACAACCTTCATTCCCGCCATTACTGCGGAAGCAGGGTTAGTCCCATGGGCTGAAGTAGGAATCAAAGCTATATTTCGATGAGCATCTCCTCTACTCAGGTGATATTGACGAATTACCATTAAGCCTGCAAACTCTCCTTGAGCGCCTGAATTAGGCTGAAGTGAGGTATCCGCAAAACCCGTAATTTCATTCAGCCAATGTCTAAGGTGAGCAAAAAGCTCTTGGTATCCAGCTGTCTGATCGATTGGAGCAAATGGGTGCATCTGACCAAACTCAGGCCAAGTAACCGGTATCATTTCAGCAGTCGCATTTAACTTCATGGTACAAGAACCCAATGAAATCATGGAATGAACAAGCGAAAGATCTTTCGCCTCTAACCTTTTGATATAGCGAAGCATTTCATGCTCGCTGTGGTAATTATTGAAAACAGGATGAGTCAAATAAGTGGACTTTCTCATCAAAGAATCAGGAAGCTCTAAAGTCAGGTCATTAGCCAAACTGGTTAAATCTGGACTTTCAATTCCTTGAGCCTTCGCAAATACGTCTACGATATGAGCTACGTCATCTAAGGTTTTTGCCTCATCAAATGTCATGAATACCGTGTCATAATCGTATCTGAAATTCATTTCTGAATCTACAGCGATGGATTTGATCGTGTTCAAAGTTTTAGCTTCAATAGCTACTTTCAGCGTATCAAAATACGTTTGAGAGGATACTTCATAGCCTAAAAGTTGCAATGCTTTTCCTGTCAACTTTGCTAGACCGTGAGTTCTAAGCGCTATATTTTTCAAACCTTGTGGGCCATGATAAACCGCATAAAAACTTGACATTACTGCTAAAAGCACTTGTGCGGTACAAATATTCGAAGTGGCTTTCTCACGCTTGATGTGCTGCTCTCTCGTCTGCAAAGCCATTCGATAGGCTTTATTTCCAGCTCTATCAATCGAAACTCCGATAATTCTTCCTGGGATTTGTCTTTTGTAAGCCTCTTTAGTAGCAAAGAATGCCGAGTGAGGACCACCATAACCCATTGGAACTCCAAATCGCTGAGCCGAACCAACTACTACGTCAGCACCCATCTCACCTGGAGGAGTCAAAAGCGTCAATGCAAGCAAGTCAGCTGCAAATGCAGTAGTCACATGATTTTCTTTTGCTGCAGCTACTATCGCTGAATAATCCCGTACTTCTCCATCCGAATTTGGATATTGGAACAAAACCCCAAATAAATCTTCGTCGGTAAGGTCAAGTGAATCTATCGATCCATACACCAATTCAATTCCAAGTGGCTCTGCTCTTGTAACTAAGACAGCTTTGGTTTGAGGAAAAACTTTTTCATCTACGAAAAACTTAACCGCATTTTTCTTTTCTCTTGGCTTTACCGAATACAGCATAGTCATTGCCTCGGCTGCTGCCGTTCCTTCATCCAAAAGCGAAGCATTGGCAAGCTCCATTCCGGTAAGCTCCATTACTACTGTCTGAAAGTTAATCAGAGCTTCTAGCCGACCTTGTGCAATTTCTGCTTGGTAAGGAGTATAAGCTGTATACCAACCCGGATTTTCCAAGACATTTCTCAAAACCACACCTGGCACTAGGGTATCGTAATAACCCAATCCAATGAATGATTTGAAAACTTTGTTTTTTGAAGCCAAAACTTTGAATTCCTTAAGAAACTCAGATTCCAACTTTGCTGCCGGGAGATTCATAGGCCTCTCCAGTTGGATTGATTTTGGTACAGTCTGATTGATTAATTCCTCTACTGATGAGGCACCGATTTTCTCCAACATCTCTGCGATTTCCGCTTCAGTCGGGCCATTGTGTCTGCTCTCAAATTTGACAGCGTTTGAAAGGTTGATCTGCATAAAGAACTTAAGGAATAATGAAGTATTTGGGTATGGAATCTTAAAGATTTTTAAAGGTGCAAAGGTATAATTTCTAAAAAGAATTAGCCCTTATGAACCTCAATAATTTACCCCTTAACATGTATAATTTACAAACGGTTTATTGCAGGGTTAAAATTTTATCTAGTTTAGGGCCAGAATAAAAAAAAATCAATGAAAAAAGGACTGTTATTAACCGGGACTTTGGCGTTGGGCCTGACACTAAGTGCAGTAGCTCAAGATCCCATTCAAGTAAAATATGCCAATACTATTACTGCTGCTGATCTTACAGAATACCTTACTTACCTAGCATCCGATGAAATGAGAGGGCGAGACACAGGTTCTGAGGAGCAAAAAATTGCAGCTCAATACCTTGCTGATTTCTATAAAGGTCTTGGTTTTACCGGACCAGTCAATGGCAGTTACATGCAGCAAGTACCTTTAGTGAGTGTTTCTTTTGATCAAGTGGACTTAAAAGTCGGGAAGTCAAAATTGGTCATGAACGAAGATTTTGTCTTTTCTGGAGATGGGAATATGGCAAAGTCTATGAAAACTGATTTAGTTTTCCTTGGATTAGCAAATGACGAAAATCTAGCGAAGGTGTCTGTAAAGGATAAATTGGTTGGAATCTGGGCAGTCGGGGTAAGAAGTAATGACCTTGTCACCAAAGTAATGGATGCAGGTGCTGCTGGAATTGTATTGGTGAGCATGGAAGGCCAGTCGAACTTTGACAGAATTGCAAACCGAGCCAAAACGCTTGCAGGAAAAGGTAGAATAGGATTTGAAAAAGAAGTGACTCAACGTCCAATTTTCACCGTGAGCTCTGACAAAATGGGAGAGTTATTCGGGCAACCTGTAGAAACTTTAAAAGAAGCCGCAAAGACAAACCCTGAATCTATTCCTTCTCAAAAAGCAACTTTTCAAGTAAAGAAAACGGTAAATCCTGTAGAAAGCTCCAATGTGATGGGCTACTTGGAAGGCACAGACCTTAAAGATGAAGTGTTGGTGATTTCCTCGCACTATGATCACGTAGGGGTGAGCAGTACAGGTGAGATTTTCAACGGAGCAGATGATGACGGTTCCGGAACGGTATCTGTGATGGAAATCGCTCAAGCCTTTTCAACAGCGACTAAAGATGGGAAACGACCGCGCAGATCAATCCTATTCCTAAATGTAACTGGAGAAGAAAAAGGGCTTTTGGGATCTGCATACTATGGTGATCATCCGATATTTCCAATGGAAAACACGGTGAATAATATCAACATCGACATGGTGGGACGAATTGATTACGAATATCAAAATGCTGAGAACAAAGATTACGTCTATGTGATTGGATCAGAGATGCTTTCTTCTCAATTAAAAAAGATCAACGAATACAACAATATCACTTATACCGACTTGATCTTAGATTATAGATATGATGCGGAAGACGATCCAAATCGATTCTACTACAGATCTGATCATTACAACTTTGCAAAGCATAATGTTCCTGTGATTTTCTTCTTTAATGGTGTACATGATGATTACCATCAGGTAACTGATACGGTGGAAAAAATTGAATTCCCATTGATGGAAAAAAGAGCAAAACTTATTTTCCATACTGCTTGGGACCTGGCAAATCGCGACAAGCGAACCCCTGTGGACGGTACTAATACTAGAACAGAACGATAAAAAATAAGCCCTGAAAATTTAAATTTTCAGGGCTTATTTAATTTTTTACTTTAACGGAATTGTAATCACTTTTTAAATAAAGCAAATGAGCTTTCTTAAGATCTTCGTAAACTCGAATTTTGGAAGCTTGTCGATTTGAAATAAAAGCTTCTAAAAAGGCGGAGTAACAATCCCAGGATTGAAATGTCCTCAAAGCATGCCCATCCCTTAATTGTAACAGCGTACTATTTGGGTAGAATTCTGCCATCACATCGAGTATTTTTGGATTAAGTAAAAGATCAAAAGCACCTCCAATAAACACTACTTTACCCTCAAATTCCAGCCCTTTGTCAAAGTTTAACCCGTAGACCAGGAATGTTTTTTTCTTAAAGGTATCGAAAATAGGCGAAGCCATTCTAAGAAAAGATTTAAGTGTTTTTGAAGTTGTTTCTGAAAAAGGAGCAGTTGGATAAAGGAGTTCAAATGCTCTCACTCTTAATGGAATTGATTTAAACTTAAGTTCAGAAAACCCTAATCTTTTGTCAGTTTTAAATTGGTTTAAAGCTGAAAATAACAAACTGTCTTTTTCTGATTTTGAACTGTTGAAAAAATCCTCTTTTGAATAATAGGCAAAATCTGCTATCTGGTCTGCACCTAGGTATTCAACTTTTTCTTCAATGAAACTGAATTGATTCCAAAAGCTCAAATTACCTTCCACATCAAAAAACATTGGGCTTAAGCTGATCATAGTTGAAACTTGATCAGGATAAAGCGAAAGGTAATAGTGTAAAACTGTAGCGGAGGAGGAGTAACCTAAAAGTGTCACTTTTTCATTTCCAAGTAGCTTCCTTCTGATCAATTCCAGGTCCTCTGATACTTGTCTTTGATTGAGTAGGATATAATTTAATTCCCAATCGGATTCATTCCGATTTTCTAGAAAATCAATCAATTCATTAGACTGATATCTTCCCTGAATAGAGACAATATTAAATTGGCTTTTGAGTTCAGTTGGTATTCCTAAATAGCCAAAGGCAGAATCTACAGGATCCTCCAAATAAAAAACTGTTGGCTTTGAACTGTCAAATATTCCTGAAATCGAATAATCAATAGTGATTTCCCTACTACCGGAATTGAAATGATCTAGGGGAACTTGAATCGAAAAGATATTCTCCATCCCAGTTTGCAGTACCAAAAGCAATCCAAGACATATACCAAGCATCATTTATTTTCTTTGAATTTGAATACATCAAACACTAAAAAATCCTCAGAAACTGTTTCATTTTTAGGATGCGCTACATTCAAATAGATTCCATTTTCATTGACGAACCAATTGTTGATCTGATAAGTATAACTTGGAAGTGAAAACTCCTGGATAAAATTTAATTCGGAATCAAAAACAGAAATCGAAAAAGATTTTTCGGTAAAGCCATTATCTACAAGACTAGGATCCGGAGCCCCCCAAGTGAACCTATAAATCAAATTCTTCCAAGGGTCGGGCGCTGGACTGAGAAAGTGAGGGTTTTCAATAGCGTGTCGATCAAAGATTTCTGAGTCGTCCTGCGTGAGAAGTTCATTAATCTTCTTCTCTTCATGAATTTTACTTTGGTCAATCTTACCGTCAACTGGAGAATAAGCATAAATAGGTGATTCATACTGGAAGTTGTAGATCATCTTTTCTTTCAAAAATCCGGAGAATCCCAGATAGGAGATAAACCCAACATGACCATTCAGATTTTTAAAATGCTCCGTATGCTTTATAGAGAATTGTTTCACAGTCTTATTTTCAATGGATAATGAAGTGACTAAGGAAAGTTCAATTTTTTCCTTTAAATCAATAGTTGGATTTATCATAAAAAAGTAAACCTCTTTGGTTTCCTTAGAATAATTCAATTTGAAATAAAAGTTGCAAACAGGTTCCCCAAGGTTCAAATTTCCATAAATCTCATACAAATCAAAGGTGTCCACTTTTTCACCTTTGCTTGAGACGATGTGAAGCTTTCCTCGCTCATACATAAAAATAGAATCTTCATTATGCCAATCGAGCGATTGGATTTGGCCAAGCCCGTTTGGCCCATCTGAAGCAAGTGATAGCGATCTTTCTAGCTTTTGCTTATCTAAATCAAAAAAATCAAGTGTATGGCGGAGATAGTTATACCCTACCATCCTATTGTTTTCAGTTTTATAAACACTGAATTCCTGATAGCTATTCAACTGACCTGAAGAAATCGGGATACTTATCCGCTCCTGTTCGAAATTGAGTTCAGTGGATACCTCTTTCCTAGTGCAGGCGAATGAAAGGAAACAAAGTAGTACTAAACACTTATTCATTTCGAAAAATAAGAACTACAGCAATAAAAATTATTTCCTTAAAGAAATTTAACTTGTATTACTTCCCTTTATTCTTTTGATGTTTAGTCTTTAGCTGGTTTCGATTGGTCTTGGCTTTGGAGTTTTTGTTGCCACGCTTCTTTTCTTCTTTCGCTTTTTCCTTGAACAGATTCGGCTTCTTCCGCTCCTTTTTATCATGGAAAGCTCCTTTGTAATCTGGATTATCCCGCTGCATCAAGTGATCTAACTCCCGAGCATAAGCTTGTCGCTCTGCAAAAGGCGTTTCAGGCACATCCACCTGAGCCGGAATTTCGAGCTCTGGAACTTCCATTCGGATCAATTCCTCGATTCGTTGGAAATGGTAAGCCTCCGCTGGATTTACGAAAGTGATGGCCTTTCCCTCATGCTCCGCTCTACCGGTACGACCGATTCGGTGTACATAATCCTCATAGATGAGAGGCACATCAAAATTAATCACATGCGATACCAAGGTCACATCCAATCCGCGGGAAGCCACATCAGTAGCCACTAAAAGTCTAACATCCCCAGATTTAAAATCATCGATAGAATTGATCCGCGTATTTTGACCTTTGTTTGCGTGAATTACCCGAACTTCTCCTTCAACCCGATTTTTTAAATATGCATAGACCTCTTCGGCATTTTTCCTTGATCTTGTAAAAACTATCGCCCGAGCAATTTCCTCTTGCTTTAGTAGCTCTCCAAGTAAGTTGATTTTGGTTCGAATATTTGGGACTAAATATTTAACCTGTGCGATGGTCTCCGCTGTGGTTGCAGAAGGAGTCACTTCTACTCGCTCTGGAAACTCCAGAAATTCCGAAGCCAACTTTTCTACTCGATCACTGAAGGTTGCAGAAAAGAGTAAGTTTTGGCGCTTCACAGGGATAATTTCTAAAATATTTCGAATCTGAGGCATAAAGCCCATATCCATCATTTTATCAGCCTCATCCAAGATCATCGTTTTGATCTCTTTGGTGAAGATTTTCCCTTTTTTATAAAGATCTAAAAAGCGACCAGTTGTAGAAATAATAATATCTACCCCAGCCTCTATCAATTCGATTTGGGTTTTTGGACCTAATCCACCATAAAGGCAGACGATTCGTAAATCAGTATTTTCTGCCATCTGAATGGCAACTTCCTCAATCTGCATTGCCAGCTCTCTGGTTGGAGCCAAAATTAGCGCTTTCGGGTGCATCCCTTGAGCATATTTCACTTTCATTAATAGAGGCAAAATATAAGCGGCGGTTTTGCCTGTGCCTGTTTGAGCTATTCCCAAGACATCATGCCCAGCCAAAGCCAAAGGAATTGCCTTTTGCTGAATAGGCGTCGGGGCCTTGTAACCCGCAGCTGTTATCGCTTCCAGTAGCTGACGATTTAGCTTAAAAGCGTCAAAAGATGGGGTTTCATTGGACATGATTCGTTATTTTTGAAAGGAGTAATAAACCTGATTAATCAGCGAAAAAAATGAAAAGTATTTTAATCACCGGTGCAAATATAGTCAATGAAGGCCGGATAAGTCCGAATGACCTATTAGTGGAAGATGGAAGAATTTCCAAAATAGGTGCAGATCTTTCAAAAGAGAAGGCTGACATCCATATAAATGCGAGTGGAAAGTATCTTTTTCCTGGTCTGATTGATGATCAAGTACACTTCAGAGAACCTGGATTGACTCATAAGGGTGAAATTTATACAGAGGCAAAGGCTGGAGTGGCAGGTGGAACTACCACTTATATGGAAATGCCAAACACTGTCCCTCAAGCAGTCACTTTACCTCTTCTTGATGACAAATATGCTCGTGCAGCTGAAGTTTCCTTAGCGAATTATTCGTTCTACTTTGGCGCTACGAACAATAACTTAGACGAAATCCTCAAAGTTGATTTTGAAAATGTATGCGGGTTGAAGATTTTTCAAGGTTCCTCCACAGGAAACATGGTAGTTGATAATATTGAATCGCTAGAAGGAATTTTCAGAGAATGCAAAGCACTCATCGCCATACACAGCGAAAATGATCACATTATTGCTGCCAATCTCGCCGAATTCAAAGCAATCTATGGAGATGATATTCCGGTAAAATTCCATCCCAAAATCCGTTCTGAAGAAGCTTGCTATGATGCATCAAGTCGCGCTGTGGCCATGGCAAAGAAATATGGTACTCGTCTTCATATTTTACACATCAGCACAGCAAAAGAACTAGAGCTTTTTGATAATACTATTCCGTTGGAAGAGAAACAAATCACAGCTGAAGCATGCATTCACCACATGTGGTTTTCGGAGGAGGATTATGCTGAAAAGGGAAATTTGATCAAATGGAATCCCGCAATCAAAACTTCTAAAGATCGGGATGCTATTTTTCAGGCAGTTTTGGATGATAAAATCGATGTGATCGCTACCGATCATGCTCCGCACACTTTAGAAGAAAAAGCACAGATTTACACCAAGGCTCCATCTGGAGGACCGCTAAATCAGCATAGTTTGGTCGCCATGTTGGATTTCTATCATGCTGGCAAAATCAGCCTAGAGAAGATTGCTATAAAGATGTGTCATAACGTAGCAAAGCTATTCAGGATTAAAGAAAGGGGCTACATCAGGGAAGGCTACTTTGCTGATTTGGTATTGGTAGATCTTAATTCCCCATGGACTGTGTCAAAAGAAAATATCTTATCTAAGTGTGGATGGTCACCTTTTGAAGGACATACATTTAAGTCAAATGTGACTCATACGATTGTTTCAGGACATTTAGCATATGAGAATGGTAAGTTTGACGAAACTAAAAAAGGAGAGCGGCTGAAATTTTTAATAAATAATTAGAATCAGTGTTGTACCAAATTATCTTAATTATTACCTTTGCCAACCGTTAAGGAAAACATTCCACAACAAACACAAAATGGTGATTGTAGCTCAGCTGGTTAGAGCGCCGGTTTGTGGATCCGGAGGTCGCCGGTTCGAACCCGGTCTTTCACCCAAAGCCCCTCATATTGAGGGGCTTTACTTTTAAATACGAGGCCCTTTTGGCACAACATTTGACTAAAAAACAAAAAACTAAACCAATTTCAGATGTTTCCGTTATTCAAAACTTCCCCAAAATTTCCGGTGGTAAAGCCAATCAACATCCGGCAAGCGAAAAATTACCTTCGGAAATTTGAAGAATCGTTGAAAAATTTCGAAGAAGTACAAAAAGAAGCGATTCATTCTTAAAAAATCACAATTAAAACAAAGGTTATGGAGACATAACCTTTATTTTTTTGTTTTTCATTTTTCTTATGGATGCAAAACTCTATTTTTAACTCCTTAGAATTTTCTACTATGAGTTATATCCATTTCGATAAGACACAACTGGTAAACTTGAATTATTCCCTAGATCGTGAGATCATCAGGACTAATCAATCAGGGACCTACACAAGCACTACTATCATCGGCTGCAACACCCGAAAATACCATGGTTTACTGGTGGTACCTCAACCTCAGATTGATTCACAAAATCATGTAATGCTCTCAACCGTTCACGAAACGGTGATACAACATGGTGCTAGTTTCAACCTAGGCATTAGCAAGTTTCCAGGAAATTATTCTCCAAGAGGGCATAAATATCTTGAAGATTTTGACTCAGAACCCATCCCAAAACTGACCTATCGCGTAGGTGGGGTTTTGTTGCAAAAAGAATTAATACTTGATACTAACCGTGATAGGGTTATGATCCGGTACACATTATTGGATGCTCATTCTCCAACCAAAATAAGAATATCCCCATTCTTGGCTTTTAGAAGTTATCACAACCTTTCTAAAGCGAATACAATCATTAACCAAAAATTTAAAAAGGTGCCAAATGGCGCTAGTTTCCATCTATATAAAGAATACGATCCGCTTTTCCTTCAGCTCTCAAAGAAATGTGAATATGTTCCTGCTCCGGATTGGTATTACAATATTGAGTATATAATGGAGCGAGAGCGGGGCTACGACTACCAAGAGGACTTATATGTTCCCGGATATTTCGAGTTTGATATTGAAAAGGGAGAATCTGTTATTTTTTCTGCAGGATTGACAGAGGCAGACCCGAAAACCAGACAAAACGCTTTTCAAAAGGAAATTGCACGAAGAATCCCGAGGAACAATTTTGAAAATTGTCTTAAAAATTCTGCAGGTCAATTTCTCCGAAATAGAGATGGGGAAACCAGAGTAATCGCAGGGTACCCTTGGTTTGGATGGTGGGGAAGAGATACTTTCGTTGCAGCTCCTGGGCTTACGCTTACCAAAGGAGATTCTAAAACGTTTCTCAACATCATGGACACAATGTCCAAAGATCTAACTGGACCACTTTTCCCTAATGTAGGAAGCGGCGTGATGACCAATATGAATTCAATAGATGCACCTCTATGGTATTTTTGGTCCTTGCAGCAATACATTATTTATACAGGTGATAGTAAAACCATAAAAGAGCGTTATCTCGGGAAAATGAAGGGAATCATCGACGGTTATCGAGCCGGAACTGATTTCAATATTCATGTCAGGGAAGATGGATTGGTTTATGGAGGTGTTGAAGGTATTGCCTTGACTTGGATGGATGCTGTAACTCCTGACGGACCTGTAACGCCAAGGATAGGTTGCCCAGTTGAGATTCAAGCTCTTTGGTACAATGCCTTATGTTTTTATCACGAACTAACAGGAGATCAGGAAATTGCTTCCTTGGCTGAAAAAGTTCGCGACTCTTTTGAAAGAGAATTTTGGTCTATAGATCATGGGTACTTGGCAGATTTGGTAAATGATGATGAGAAAGATTGGGCAATTAGGCCAAATATGGTTTTTGCAACATCACTTCCCTATACTATGCTTAATGAAAACCAAAATGATCAGATTCTAGAGACTGTCAAATCAAAACTATTGACCAACCGAGGACTAAGGTCTCTTTCACCGGATGATCTTGCTTATAAAGGATATTATTTTGGAGATCAAATCAGTAGAGATAATGCCTACCACAACGGAACAGTTTGGGTTTGGCCCATGGGCCATTTTGTAGAAGGTTATATTAAGCTACATGGCAAATCCGCAAGTAATTTTATCAAAAAGATAATAAAGGGGTTTGACGGAGTGATGACACAATATGGTATAGGCACAGTAGCTGAAATATACGATGGAGATCCTCCTCACCGTCCTAAAGGAGCTATATCACAGGCTTGGAGTGTGGCAGAACTACTGCGAATGATGGATTTGATCAATAAGATTTAAAGGACTTTTTATGAAGGTATTAATGTTTGGGTGGGAATTTCCACCACATATTTCAGGAGGCCTAGGTACAGCTTGCTACGGCTTAGTAAAAGGAATGGTTCACCATAAGCAAGAAGTCATTTTTGTTGTCCCAAAACTTTGGGGTGATGAAGAACAAATGGCCGATTTTGTGAATGCCAGTGATATTTCTATTGACTACCGGGAGAAAAAATTTAAATCTATTTGGAAAAATCTTACCTACCTGGAAGTTAGCAGTTTCTTGGTACCCTATCTTGGCCCGGAAGAGTACCAAAAATTCACTGATTATGCTATCCATGATCGAGCAGATGTGGATGAAAGTATTTTCACAACCAAATATGAATTCAGTGGAAAGTATGGGAAAAATCTTCTGGAAGAGGTTTCTCGATACGCACTTACTGGAGCCCAAATTGCTCGAGATCGAAGTGACTTCGATATCATTCACGCCCACGACTGGCTGTCATTCCCGGCAGGAATTGCTGCTAAAGAAATAAGCGGTAAACCTTTGGTAGCACACGTACATGCTACTGAATTTGATCGATCAGGTCAATCTGTAAACAAACCGGTATACGAAATCGAAAGAGCTGGTATGCATGCTGCAGATCACGTTTGCGCAGTAAGTCAACTGACTAAAAACATTATTATTGATAAGTATGGAGTTCCTGCACATAAGATCAGTGTATTGCACAATGCAGTGCTGGATGCCTCTATAATCAAATCTACCTACAACAAAAAAGTCCCTGAGAAAATAGTGACATTCTTAGGTAGAATCACTTTTCAGAAAGGTCCTGAATACTTCGTAGAAGCAGCAAAGAAAGTGCTCGAAAGAGATCCTAACGTGCGCTTTGTGATGGCTGGCTCTGGAGACCTACTGAACAGAATGATCGACCGAGTTGCAGAACTTCGGATTGCTGACAAGTTTCATTTTACGGGCTTCTTGAAAGGAGATGACGTAGATCACATGTATGCAATCAGTGATGTGTATGTTATGCCATCAGTTTCAGAACCATTTGGCATTTCTCCTTTAGAGGCAGTTAGGCATAATACACCTGTAATCATCTCCAAGCAATCAGGAGTAGCAGAGGTACTTGACAATGCAATCAAAGTTGACTTTTGGGATATTGATTCAATGGCAGATGCCACTTTTGCACTACTTCACTATGAAGGCATTTCCAAAATGTTCAAAGAGTTGGGTACTGAAGAATTGAAAAAATTGAAATGGGAGCATGTGGCTGCCAAACTTGTCACCATCTATCAAAAAATATTAGCTGAGAAATCATGAGAACTATCTGTTTTTACTTCCAGGTGCACCAACCTTATCGTTTAAAACCTTATCGTTTTTTTGACATTGGTGAGGATCATCATTATTGGGATGACTTCCTAAACAGAAGTGTGATGCGAAGAGTAGCTCAAAAATGCTACTTGCCGATGAACGCACTTCTTTTAGAACTGATCAACAAGTATGATGGTGGTTTCAAAATCTGTTTTTCAATGTCTGGAACATTCCTTGATCAGATGGAATCCTATGCTCCTGATGTACTTGAAAGCTTTCGGAAATTAGTTGATACAGGACATGTAGAACTATTAAATGAAACTAATGGGCACTCACTTGCTTCTCTGAAAAGTAAGAATGAGTTTAAGACTATGGTGAGAGATCACCAGGAGAAAATAAAAAAACTTTTCAATGGCTATACTCCAAAGGTCTTTCGTAATACGGAATTGATCTATTCAGATCAAATAGGAGAAATGATCGCAGAGATGGGTTTTGAGGCAACACTGACAGAAGGTGCTAAGCATATCTTGGGCTGGAAAAGCCCCAACTATGTGTATTGCAATAGTATTGAGCCAAAATTGAAAGTCCTTTTAAAGAATTTCCAACTAAGTGATGATATCGCATTCCGTTTTGGAAATAAGACCTGGGCTGATTATCCATTGACGACGGATAAGTTTGTAAAATGGATCAATAATGTGCCTCAATCAGAGGAGGTAATTAATCTCTTCATGGATTACGAGACCTTCGGAGAGCATCAGTGGGCAGAAACAGGAATTTTTGAATTCATGAAGCACTTACCGGAGGCAGTTTTTAAGCATACCAATTATGGTTTCTCAACTCCTTCCGAAGTGGTAGCTAAAGTTCCTCCGATAGGTAAAATCCATGTTCCTACGCCTATATCTTGGGCCGATGAAGAGCGGGACTTAACCGCTTGGCTGGGCAACGATCTTCAGGATGAAGCATTTGGCAAGCTCTATGAATTAGAGAAAATGGTCAATCAAATCGACGATGCAGAAATTAAGCGCGATTGGACTTACCTCCAGACTTCGGATCATTTCTACTACATGTGTACGAAGTTCTTTTCTGACGGAGATATTCACTCTTACTTCAGTCCTTATGATTCTCCTTACGATGCGTTCATCAACTATATGAATGTGTTAAGTGATTTCGTGCTGAGGCTTAAAGAAAAATTAAAAGAACAAGAGGCAGAAGCCTAGAAAAAAGACCGGTTTAGCCGGTCTTTTTTTATTGGTGTTCATCTCATTCAATATGCCGATTTTGGAGCTGAAGTAGATTTTTTTCATAGGGCATTTGTCGTATTTTCAGGATAAACTAATTGTTAGGTTTTGTCAAAAATTAATTTCAACCATTTGATTTAAAGTCTTTTAAATGTTTTTTTTTGATTATTTAGAAATTCTGTGGTTCTGATAACAAGTTTACTTTTCAACTATTTGTAGCCTATTTTGGAAGAAAAAACGATCATAATTTTCTAATTCTAACATTGACTACAATGAAAACATCACTAATAACCATTCTCTTCGTTTTATTGGGGTTATTCCAGCCAGCAGATCCTTACATCTCTTCAAAAGATTACGATGTAAACGCCTTTCACAGAAACAAACAATCTTCGAAATCTCCAAAGCGAGTTTACATCCAAAAATTCCGCGCCTTATTCGAGGTTTATGAAGAGGCTTCTGCCAGTACATCAGGGTCTAAAAACGAACGTGCAAATCGTACTACAACTGTTTCAGGAACCAAAACAAGTATGGGTGTTCAGTTGAGTGGAGTGGATATTCCTGATTTTCAAAAAATAGTAGATGAAGCTTATGCTGATTTTGTAGCACAGCTGGAAGCAGATGGTTTTGAAATAATCACAGCTGACGAAGCAGGAAAGACAGATTATTATTCTGGTTATGAAAAAGTGAAAGGCGGAGCCTCATCTACAGATCAAGCAACAGGGTACGTCATGGTCACTCCTACAGGCTATGATTATTGGGTGAAAGGAATTTCAAATAGTGGTCGAGAAAAAGGAACATTCGTTGATACCAGTTCAAAACTTTCACAAGACTTAAATGATGCCTATGTAGCGGAAGCAACATTTATTTTTCCTTTTGTCAATTTGGATGCAAGTTCAACCAGCTTTGCAAATTATGCATCATCAAAAGTGAAGGCCGATATTAATCTAAGATTAGCCGCTGCGGTCGGAACTCAAGATAACGAACAAATGAGTTTAGGGAAATTTGCCAAAGGTTTTACTACCTCACCTACTCAGGGACGGTTAGCTTCCCAAGTTCGCTTTGTGGCAGGTCATATGGCTAGTTCACCGCTTTTCGATTCCAGTACAGGTCTCAAAAGGGATGTGTATTTTGGCGGAGTCTTTAAAGAAGACAAGCTGGTAGAAGTGACTTCAGCAGAAGTAGCTACTTTCAGTAAGACTGCTTATCCACAATTAGTTATGGTTTCGGGCGGAGAATTAAATTTAGCATCACATTATGTGGCTTGCGATACCGAGACCTACCTCACTGCTGCCAAAGGATCGATTCAAGAGCTGATTGGAAGTGGAATCTATAATTTCAAGACTCTTGTGAAGGACTAGATGCTCTCCTTCTCTAAAAAGCAAAAGGCTGGAAAAATTTTCCAGCCTTTTGCTTTTGTCCGATCTGAAGCTTAATAACTCTCTCCTTCGTTCGGAAAATCCTGGCTTTTCACATCCTTGATATAATTCGTAAAGGCCTCCATCATGACCCCTTGCAAATCGGCATACTGCCGTAAAAATCTTGGCTTGAATTCTTGAGTGATTCCTAACATATCATGCATTACCAAAACCTGACCATCTACTCCGCCTCCAGCACCAATACCAATCACAGGTATAGAAACAGTCTGAGCCACCTGTGTTGCTAACTCAGCGGGTATTTTTTCCAAAACAATCGCAAAGCATCCACATGCCTCAAGAATTTTGGCATCCTCCAGGAGTTTGTTTGCCTCTGCCTCTTCCTTTGCCCGAACGGTATAAGTACCAAATTTATAAATTGACTGTGGAGTCAATCCTAAATGCCCCATCACAGGAACTCCAGCGCTGAGGATACGAATCACGGATTCTTTGATTTCTGCTCCGCCCTCCACCTTGACTGCGTGCGCACCAGATTCTTTCATAATCCGGATTGCAGATCGTAATGCCTCAGAACTATTGCCCTGATAATTTCCAAAAGGAATATCCACCACGATAAATGATCGCTTCACTGCTCTCACGACTGCAGATGCATGATAAATCATCTGATCCAAGGTGATCGGAAGGGTAGTTTCATGACCTGCCATTACATTGGAGGCGGAGTCCCCTACTAGGATAATATCAATACCTGCAGCATCCACGATTTTGGCCATCGAATAATCATAGGCCGTCAGCATGGAAATCTTCTCTCCACGATCCTTCATTTCCTGGAGTATATGTGTAGTGATTCGCTTTATTGTAGCGGAAGAATAAACTGACATAAGGCTAGTGGAGATGTACGGAATAATTGTTTTCGGTAGAAAAGTCTACGCGAATATGCTCATTGAAGGTAGTAGAAAGCTCATATCCCGTGTAATCAGGCCGAATTGGAAACAAGCCGTGACTACGGTTAACCAATACTGCAACTTCCATTTTATACAACTCTTTGTCTAAAAATGGTTTCATCGCATATGCAAGTGTTTTTCCAGTATTCAGGACATCATCCACAATCAGTAAGGTTTTCCCTTGTAGATCGATGTTTTTAGAAAGCTTTACTTCAGCCTCCGCAAGATTAGATTTATCCAAGATCACTTCCACTTCCTCCACTTTCAAAGGGGATATAGCTTGAAGTTCTTTTGCTAAAAGATCTGCCAATGTCATCCCCATACCGGAAATACCAGCTAAAACGACCGCTTTAGAACCGAGATTTCTTTCATAAATCTCATAAGCCATTCGAGTGATTTTCTTCTTGATTTGCTCGTGATTGAGTACTTCGCTCATAATTCTTTTAAAAATGAAAATTAAGTATTTATGTGCGGATTCAAAATTTAATCCGTCTGCTATCTACGGTTATCCTCTTCATTTAGAATATTCAGATAGCTTTGGTAGCGGTATGGATGAATAAAGCCTTCTTCCAATTTTTGCAAAACCACACATCCGGGCTCATTCACATGCTGGCAGTTGTTGTATTTGCATTGACCAAGATACTTCCGCATTTCAGGGAAATAATGAGAAAGTTCATTATCCTCTATATCCAATATTCCAAACTCTTTAATTCCTGGAGTATCGATTAGACTTCCCTCATATTCCAATGGAAAAAGCTCAGCAAATGTAGTCGTATGAACCCCTTTATCACTAAAGGAGGATATCTCTTTGGTACTCTGTGCTGCTTTAGGAATCAATGCATTTAGCAAGGTTGATTTACCTACCCCGGAATGACCGGAAATAAGCGTTGTTTTTCCCTCTAGAAATGGTTGAAAAAGTTCTTTAGGGTTTTCAGTGTAGAGTGCTGATACTTCAATTACTTTATAGCCAAGTGGCTCATAAATTTCATGAATATCCAACAACCAATCTTCGGCGGATTCTCCAGACAATAAGTCCATTTTATTGACCACAAGGATGGCCGGGATTCTAAAACTTTCTGTACTCACCAAAAACCGATCAATGAATCCCAAAGAAGTTCGTGGATTTTTCATGGTAATTACCAGCATTGCCTGATCTATATTACTTGCAATAATATGTGAGAAATGCTGCTTTCGTGTAGACTTTCGGATAACATAATTTTCGCGAGGAAGAATCTCATTAATAACCGCAGTATCTTGATTTTCCTCCTTTTCCATTTCCACCCAATCTCCTACGGCTATTGGATTAGTCAACTTCAGTTCATCTTGCTTAAACTTCCCTTTTAGCCTTGCAGAAACTAAACTTGAATCTGTCTGAACAATATACCAGCTCCCGGTAGATTTGATTACTCTTCCTTTCATAATTTGTTTTTTAAGCTGATTTGGGATACTATTTTGGCTGCAGCTCCTCTATTTGCATCCACCCAGTCCATTGCAGAATCTTGACTTTTTCTATAATATTCAGAGTTTTGAAGATTCTCGAATACACTATTTAATTCCTCAAAATCTGCTACTTCGAAACCACAACCTTGCATTTGACTCTGAGTTGCTTCCGGGAATTTGGATTCTTTTTTCAACTTTCCAAAAATTACCGGCGCCCCAAAAGCAATCGGCTCCAATATATTATGAAGACCTTTCCCAAAGGCACCTCCCACGTAGGCCACCTTAGCAAACTGGTAAAGTGAACTTAGCATTCCGATATTATCTATAAATAGAACCTGGTAATCTACACTCTTATCCCAATCCGAATACCGAACACTTGACGCCTTAATTTTCGCTGCCCAATCTGCCATAGGCCCCGAATCAAGCGAATGAGGTGCTATTATCCATCGATAATCTGGGTTTGAATTAATCAAGGGAATTAACAAACTCATATCCTCCTCCCAGATAGATCCAGCCACCAAAACAGGTTTCTCTCCCTTCCATCTTTTGATATCCTCAAAAGTTTTAGGCTCCCTTGCTATCTCCACAACTCGATCAAATCGAGTATCTCCAGCCAGTATCCCATTCTTATAATCTATTGACTGAAGTAAGTCAATACTATTTTGATTTTGAGTGAAAATCTGATCAAAGAAGAAAAGTAAATTCCTGAAAAATGGAATCCCTTTAAAATAAATTTGGTCTGAACGAAAAGAAGCTGAAATCAGATAAAGCGGGATTTTTCGAGTTTTAATTGCGCTTAAGTGATGATACCACAGATCGTATTTGACAAAAAACACTAAGTCAGGATTAAGTATTTGTACAAATTTTTCAGCATTTCGCTTACTATCGACGGGTAGATAGCTAATGAAATCTACTTCATGCTGCGGTTTCTTGATCACATGATCATAGCCAGAAGGACTAAAAAAACTAACAACAATCTGATAGTCCGGAGAGACTCTTTTCAATGATTCAATTACGGGTCGTGCCTGCTCATATTCCCCAAGTGAGGAGACATGAAACCATACCGTTTTGGAAGATTTACCTTCTTTGAATTTACTTAACTTCTCAAACAGGCTTTTGCGACCATTTAAAAAATGAGCTATCCGGGGAATCATAAGCGCTGCCAAAGGCAGAAACAAGCGTGCTAATAAAATCCCAAACCGATAAATCAATTTCATTTTCCAAAAGTAGACAATCAGAGGCAAAACCTATTTCATCAGCTTTTCCTTTCCCGCCAAATTCCAAAGATTTTGTATTAATTCATGAAAAAAGATCTCAACTACATGCAATTCCTCCTAAAAATCAGTAATTTCAAAGCCCAAATTTTTCGTACCCTAATTTAGTCTTCCGTTCGATGTAATATGATTAAAGTGCTATTTGTATGTCTTGGAAATATCTGTAGATCGCCTTTGGCAGAGGCAATTTTCAATAAGAAAATTGAGGAGGCTGGAATTCACAACCAATTCAAATCAGATAGTGCTGGTACATCGGATTTTCATATCGGTGAGCTCCCTGACGAACGAACCATTAAGTGCGCGAGTAAACATAACCTTATAATTAAACATCGAGGAAGACAAGTCAACCGAACTGATTTAAGAGATTTTCATTACGTCATTGCGATGGATGACAGCAATCTACGAACATTAAATAATCTCAAAGAGCGATTTGGTTTCCACACAAAACAGATTTATCTCATGAGGGATTTTGCCGAAGGAAGTGAGGGACAATCTGTACCGGACCCTTATTACGGAGGTGAAGAGGGGTTTGAAGAAATCTACACAATACTCGATGAATCAATAGAGGGGTTCTTAGGAAAAGTGATCCAAACTCATCAACTCTATGTTTGATCTCAATGAGATCTACGAACAAGTACTTTTCGAATGCCTTGGAGCAGAGGCTACTTTAAAATCTGCATCACTAATTGCAGCCGGCAATCACAATCAAGGAATCCAATTAAAATCTTCAATTGGAGCATTTTTCCTGAAATTAAATTTTGATCATGAGCGTGATATTCTAGCGAAAGAAGCAAATGGATTAAGAATTCTCAAGAAATCGACATTTTTAAAAGTACCTGAAACCTATGGATCAGGTAGAATAGGTGATTATAACTACCTCCTTTCTGAATTTATTACCACGGGGAGATATCAACTTGATTATTGGGAAAACCTTGGGATTGGATTGGCTCATTTACATCTGACCGATTCGGATCAATTTGGTTTTGAAGAGGATAATTACATTGCTTCGATTCATCAAAAAAACAATCAATGCTCGAAATGGGCAGACTTTTTTATAGAACAAAGATTGGAACCACTGGCAGGAAAGGCCTATTTTGATAAATTAATTCCGCTGGAGTTTCTGAAAAAATTTCAAGAGATCTACCCAAAGATCGAATCCATTTTTCCAGATGAAAAACCTGCTTTGCTTCATGGGGATCTCTGGTCAGGAAACGTACTTAGTAATTCTTCCGGAGAACCTTGTCTGATCGATCCCGCGGTTTATTTCGGTCATAGGGAAATGGACTTGGCTTTCAGCCGGCTTTTTGGAGGATTTGATTCGCTCTTTTATGAGGCTTATGAGTCGGTATTCCCTTTGGAACCTGGCTTTGATTCCAGAATGGGCATCTATAATCTCTACCCTTTGCTCGTTCATTTGAATCTTTTTGGATCTGCATATTTACCGGGAATAGAGCGAATCGTAAATCGTTTTGTAAAGTAATCATGATCATTTTACGAAAGGCAGAAGTGGAAGATTTGGAAGAAATTCTAAAAATCAACAATCATGAAATCCTCCATTCGACGATCAATTATGACTTTGAAGCAAAAACTTTAAAGGAGCAAACCGACTGGTTTAACCAAAAAAATCTTGCCGGTTTCCCTGTCCTAGTTGCTGTTTCGCATGGGAAAATTGCAGGATTCGCGACTTACGGCACTTTCCGACCGAAACCCGGCTACCGTTTCACGGTAGAGCACTCTGTGTATTTAGGGGAAAATTTCCGGGGAAAAGGAATTGGGACTCTTTTACTGAGCGAACTGATAAAAACTGCCAAAGAAGCTGGATTCCATACCATGATCGGGGGAATCGATAGCTCGAACCAGGGAAGCTATTTATTTCATCAAAAACTTGGATTCAAAGAAGTGGCCCGCTTCAGTGAAGTGGGCCATAAATTTGGTCGCTGGCTCGATATTATTTTTATGCAGCTTATCTTAGACTGATTCCCTGATCAGGAAAGCATTACTTTTTTTCCGGTTTTGACAGCTTTAAATATTGCATCGATAATCTTCATGTCCCTTACACCCTCTTCTCCATTTACAGGGACCTCAGGCACTTTTCCATCAAAGATAATCGCAGCCATTTCATCCATTTGTACAGTTTGATGAGTCACGTGAGGCAATTCTAATGGGCCTTTATTTGTTTTTCCATTGATCGGGCCATAACCCGTTGAAGGTTGCATTTCGACCCAACCTTTTGATCCGTTCAGAAAAAATTTATCCAATCCATTCATGGCATAGGTCGATAAGCAGGAGGCAACAGCTCCACTAGGGAATCCCATTTGAAACTGAATCGTCTCGTCAATCCCGTCCTTAAATTTGACAGGATCAGTTTTTGTTTCCTGTGCAGTCACCCAAATAGGCTCCTCCCCCAACATATATCTAGCTCCGTTGATCGAATAGATTCCAATATCCATCATGGCGCCTCCACCCGAAAGTGCTGGATTTAAGCGCCACTGAGTCGGGTCGCCTATCACAAAGCCACTTAATCCTTGGAAAAATTTCAATTCTCCAAGTTCTCCGGATTTTCTCATCCGAATTGCCTCAAGCGTATTTGCTTCAAAATGCATCCGATATCCGATCAATAATTTTACCCCGGCAGCCTTGCAGGCATCTACCATTTCTTGACCATCTTTAGCATTTATTGCCATTGGTTTCTCACAGATAACATGTTTTCCAGCTTTTGCCACACGGATTGATTGTTCCTTATGGAGGGCATTTGGAGTGATTACATATACGGCATCGATGCTTGGATTATTTTTTATATCATCAAAATTCTCATAGTTGTAGCAGTTTTCAGCTGGTATTCCATATTTAGCCTTCCAAGTTTCCACTTTTGAAGGTGTCCCGCTGATTACTCCAACCAACTTTGCTCTTTTACTATCCTGCATCGCCTCAGCTACTCGGGTGCCATAACTTCCCAGTCCCATGATTGCAACTCGAAGTATTTTATCTTCCTTAAGTATTGATTCAGTAAGATTATTTTTCGCTGACAATGCCGCAATGCTGGGGATTGAAATCGCTAATGCCGACAAACTTGCTTTTTGTAAAAAAACTCTTCTTGATTTCATATGATTATAGTTTGTTTTTTTAATGGTCATTTGGAATGCCCTAGATAATCATCACCCTGTGTGAGAACTTTTCTCATGTGCATTTCATAAGGGTTAATATTAGGTTTGGAATAATGTAAAGTATTAATTTTCTGGAGCTAATGAAAAAAACTGGCTAACTTAATTTGGGTCTTCTTACCACTTGATAAGTATTTCGGGTACTTTGCTCCAATAGTGATTCAAATCCTTCGAGTTGTGCTGAGATGGTCTTCTCATTAGGATGCAAAATCGTCAAAAGCTGTAAATTCTCATTATACCGGATTTCAAAAGAGTTATGAAGTGACTTTATAAGATTTTCTAATTTAAATAACTGACTATCTATTACAATTGAAATACTAATTGCAGCAATTTGGAGCATATTCACCCTTAATTTCAATTGCTGCAACTGATCATAAACTTGATGGATATGGCTTTCCTCAATGAAAGTAAAATCCTTTACTTTAAAGCTTACCAACACTTGATTTTCTTTCAGAATAATGGTTGGAATTTGATGAGCCTTAGAGTTTTCATGGATTTTGGTACCGGCAGCTTCCGGGTCTAAAAATGATTTGACAAAAAGCGGGATTTTCAGATTCGCCAAAGGCTTAATCGTTTTTGGATGGATTACAGAAGCACCATAATAGGTCATTTCAGCTGCTTGTTTGTATTCCAATTCCTCAAAAAGCTGTGTATCTGAAAATTTCTTAGGATCAGCATTTAAAATCCCTGGAACATCTTTCCAAATAGTCACCGAAGCCGCATCCAAAGAAGCTGCCAAAATAGCTGCGGTGAAATCTGACCCCTCCCTTCCCAATGTGGTCGTCCTTCCTTTTTGATCCGCTCCTATGAATCCTTGGGTTACCACTGGATATTGATCCAAAATTGGTAGAAGTTGAGCTTGACATCTTTTCTTGGTTTTCACCCAATCAACTTTCGCAAAGCGAAAACTACTATCTGTCTGAATCAATTCTCTTGCATCCTTCCAAACAACCAATATTTCTTGAAGACAGAGGTATTCCATGACGATGTGAGTTGCGAGTAATTCCCCAAAACAAATTACCCGATCGTAATATTCATCGTAATTTGTGGGAGAGATAGGCTTTTGTAGTTCCTGATTCAAAAGGACAAAATAATTTTCAACCTTAGGGAAAATGAGATGATTTTCCGGAAACAATTCCTTACAAATCTCGAGATGGTAAGATTTTAAAATTGAACTATTCAAAGAAAAATCTTTATTCCTTAATTTATCACCGAGGAGATTTTCTAATGCATTTGTTGTTTTTCCCATTGCAGAGATTACGATTATCAATTTTTTTCGCAATCGATTACGTAAAATATCAGCTAGGTTTTTTACTCCAGCCGCATCTTTAACTGATGCCCCTCCAAATTTGAAAATTACAGTTTTTGCCATAAGAAATATTTCTTACTTTTCGAAAGTATAAACCAATTAATTGTATTTTTCTAAGCATGAAAATTCTTCCTTACCAGCCCGACCAAAGCGGTTTAGCTTACACGGTCGGCACCACTTTAGATCGATTCATCAAACTTAAGCAAAGCGATTTTCCCTATGCCTCAGGAGAGCTTTCGCAACTTCTGCGTGACATTGCACTTGCATCCAAGATAGTCAATCGCGAAACAAACCGAGCAGGACTATCTTCTATTGGAGGTGCTTTCGGGCAGACAAATGTACAAGGCGAAGAGCAGCAAAAGCTAGACGTGATCGCAAATATTCGTTTCATGAGAGCGCTCAGCAAAGGAGGCGAAGTTTGTGCCATTGTTTCAGAAGAGGAAGATGCCGTCATTGATCTTCAAAATAAATCAGGTAAGTATGTGGTTGCAATTGATCCATTAGACGGAAGTTCTAATATTGATGTGAATATCAGCATCGGAACTATCTTCTCAATTTACAGAAGAAAAACTCCTGTTGGGAGTCCCATTTTAAAAGAGGACATCATGCAGAAAGGTACTGAACAAGTGGCGGCTGGCTATGTGCTGTACGGATCATCCACCATGCTGGTATACACTACTGGATTTGGAGTCAACGGCTTCACCTACGAAAACTCCTTGGGTGAATTTTTTCTTTCCCATCCCGACATCCAAGCTCCAAAAACAGGGCAAATTTACTCTGTAAACGAAGGCTTATACAATGATTTTGATCCTTCCATCCGAAGCTATATCGAGGAATGCAAGACTAGAAAATATTCTGCAAGATATATTGGGTCTTTGGTTGCCGACTTTCATAGAAATCTCCTGAAAGGTGGGATCTACCTTTATCCCGCTACAAAAAAGAATCCTTCAGGAAAGCTCCGATTGTTATATGAAGCCAATGCTTTGGCATTTATAGCTGAGCAGTCTGGAGCGATGGCAGTAGATGGAAAGCAACGAATCCTCGAAATTGAACCGACTTCCCTTCATCAGCGGACTCCGCTTTTTATCGGTTCGGAACAGATGGTCAATGAGATTCAATCTATGATCCTAAATACAAACGGCCAAATCAAGGAATATCACCATTGAGAAAAGATTGCGATTAGTCTTACAAAGAGTTATTATCTTGTGGTTCTAAAATCAAAATCTATGAAATCTATTAAATTAAGTTGGTCACTGGCCCTTGTTGCCGGGACAATCTTTCTTTACACAAATTGTGAGACCAAAGATCAAGTTGTAGAAGAGCCTATCGATGAGACTTTTGCTGTTCAGACAGAAAAGCTTCTACTAAATGTAGACACCCTATACACCGAGTTCGAAAATCCTTGGGGAATGACCTGGCTTTCTGATGGGAAAATGCTTGTAACCGAGAAAAAAGGAGAGATCCTCATTTTTCAAGACGATAAATTTACCGGTGAAAAAGTACTAGGCTTACCCGCTGTTTGGAATGTCGGTCAGTCAGGATTATTGGATATCACGACACATCCTCAATTCGAAGAAAATGGATGGATCTATATTGCTTATGGTAAAAATATGCCGGATAGTACTGGAGCCACCACAATCATGAGATTCAAGCTAGAAGGCAACAATGCTGTACAGCAGGAAGAATTGATTACAGCTGGTCCAGCCTGGAAAGGCGGACGTCACTTCGGAAGCAGAATCGTGTTTGACAACGATGGCTACCTTTATTTCTCCAATGGTGACAAAGGAAATATGCCTGAAAATGCACAAGACCTGACTAATTCTCATGGAAAAATCCACCGAATTCATGATGATGGAAGAATCCCTACCGACAATCCTTTTGTAGGAGTTGAAGGTGCTATCGGTTCGATCTGGACCTATGGAAATCGAAATCCTCAAGGAATGGTTTACGACAAAGCAAATAATCGATTGTATGAAACTGAGCACGGCCCAATGGGTGGAGATGAGCTAAACTTGATCGAAAAAGGAAAAAATTATGGCTGGCCAGTGATTACCTACGGTCAGAATTATGATGGAACTCCTATCACGGAAATCACGGAAAAAGAAGGAATGGAACAACCTCTTACCTATTATGTCCCTTCTATTGCCACAGCCGGGGTAGCATTGGTGACTTCTGATCGATATCCTGCTTGGAAGGGCGACATACTAATCGGAGCTTTGGCTAAAATGCACATCAATCGAGTAGATATGGATGGCGCAAAAGCAGGAGCGCAAGAGATCATGCTTCAGGATATTGGACGTGTTCGACAAGTGAAAGAAAGTCCTGATGGATATATTTATGCAATTACTGAAGGAACAGGCTTATTAATTAAGTTGATTCCAATCAGATAATCTCTTTTTAAATAAAGTAATGGAGTCCCTTTGAGAAATCGAAGGGACTTTTTTATGCAGATTAATTTCAAGGTTTTTAAAATCGAATTAAACCAATTCAACTCATCATCGTTTTTTAAATATCAAAATAACAATAGTATGAAATTGAAATTCAAGTTTTTACCATTATTTATCCTTATTTCTTTTGTCAATGTGGCCTGTTCGCAAAAAACAGAAGATGGAATGCCAATTGCGGAAAGAGAAGAACTTGAATTTTCAATCCCAACGGAGAAACTTGCCATCAAGCTTGATACCTTATTCACTGGTTTACAAAATCCTTGGGGTATGACATGGCTCGAAAATGAGAAAATGCTTATCACAGAGCGTAAAGGTGAAATTCTCATTTTTGAAGATGATAAATTCACCGGTCAAAAAGTACAAGGCCTTCCGGCGATGTATGTCAATGGGCAGGCTGGCTTATTAGATATTATTCCGCATCCTGATTACTCACAAAACGGCTGGATTTACATTTCCTACGCAAAGGCCGTTCCAGGAGGAGGCGCCACGAGTATTGCTAGATTTAAACTCAATGGCAATCAGGTGACCGGATTTGAAGACTTAATCGTTACCGTTCCCGCTTGGAATGGAGGCACACATTATGGCAGCAGGATAGTTTTTGATAAAGACAATTTCCTTTTTTTCACTAATGGTGAAAGGGGATCACAAAACAATGCCCAAAACCTCACCAATTCCCATGGTAAGATTCATCGGATCAAGGATGACGGAACAATCCCAAGTGACAATCCATTTGTGAACAGTCCAAATGCAATAAAGTCGATCTGGACCTATGGAAACCGGAATCCTCAAGGAATGATTTATGATCAAGCCACTAATCGGATCTGGTCTGTAGAGCATGGCCCTCAAGGAGGAGATGAACTCAATCTAATTGAAAAAGGGAAAAATTACGGTTGGCCTGTAATCACCTATGGCATCAACTATAACGGAACTCCCATCACCAACATCACAGAAAAGGAAGGAATGGAACAGCCTGTTCATTACTGGACACCTTCAATAGCAACCTGCGGAATGACGCTGGTAACTTCTGATCGCTACCCCGAGTGGAAAGGTAATCTCCTAGTAGCAGCATTGGTCAAGCAACACATCGCCAGAATAGAACTCAATGGATCTGATTTTTCAAAAGAAGAAAAGCTATTCCAAAATATCGGACGAGTAAGACAAGTCTCCCAAAGTCCAGATGGCTATCTATATGCAATTACTGAAGGTACAGGCTTGCTTGTGAAAATGATTCCAGCGAGATGATGGTGTTTCTTTTTTGAAAAAATCTCTAAAAAAATAAGGTTGTCAGAATTACTACTGACAACCTTATTTTTTTGCTTTGAAAGACCAACTCAGTTAGACCAGATTCGATTTAAACAAAGTCAACATCCACGCTAAATGGATACTTCATCAGAAACTGAAGTGCCTCCTCGATTTCAAGGTCTTCAAACAATACTTTATACAAATTCTCGGTGATAGGTGCTCGAAGTCCGGTAGTTTCTAAGAAAGCCTTGATGATAAGAACAGTATTTATTCCTTCAGCTACCTCATCCATACTTGCTAAAATCTCCTCCAAACTTTCTCCTTTTGCCAGTTTATATCCAACAGTATAATTTCTTGAGTCAACCGAATTGCAGGTAGTTACCAAGTCTCCAATTCCCGCTAATCCAAATACGGACTTCACGCTTCCACCCAGCGCATTACTTAAGTGAACCATTTCTACCATTCCTCTGGAGATCAATAGTCCTTTCGCATTTTCTCCCAAGCCTAAACCTGCTAATGCTCCCGCTGCGATCGCAATTATATTTTTCAAAACCCCCGAAAGCTCAACCCCAATGATGTCAGAATTTCCATAAACCTGAAACTTTTCAGAACGAAGCAGTCGCTGTCCTTCCAAAATCACTTCGTTGTATTTACTGGCAATGACAGTCGCAGCCGGTTGGCCTTGAATCAATTCTTTGGAGAGATTTGGACCTGCCAGACATCCCACCCGCACTGCGACAGTCTCCTGCAGAATCACCTCGCTCATAGTCAGAATTTGATTCCGGTTTAGTCTTTTCACAGTATCCAGTGTTTCACCTGGTTTAAGATTTAAGCTGAGCCCTTTGGTCCCGTGTATGATCAGATGGTAAGGGAAAAGAAAGGGGGCAAAAGTTCGTACTACCTCCAAGAATCCCGAAGAAGGGATCATGAAAAACAAAATATCGCAACGCTCGCAAATATCTTTAGGCTCATTCGTAGCTAAAATAGAGGAGTCAAGCTTTTTGCCTTGAGCAGAATGATTGCTATTTATTTCATGGACTACTTCTTTCTTGCGGGCATATACAATGACATTGTTTTTCTCAGCCAACATATTTGCAATTGCAGTACCAAAGCTACCAACCCCGACTACACCGATTACCTTTTCATTTGAAGAGTTTTTCGAGTCCATAACCTGTCAGTCTGTTGTGATAAAAATAGAGTAAACTCATATCCTGAGTGGTGATATTTCCTGAAGAATCCATCACCAGAGGGCGTTTGGCATGATACATCCCTACGTTGTCCATCCCATGAGAGATAATCTCTTCAATATCTCGGTTCATATGAGGAGCTGTTTTGATCAAGCCCTGAGATTTTAATTCAAAAATTGCATTCAAAACATTTTGACATTCTTTTTTGAATTCTTCATAGGGGATAATTGAATCTTCTTCTGGAAGTCTCAATAATTCAAACAAATCCAGTTTTTGATTTTTCCTCTTGATCATTTCAAAAGCAGTGAAAGAAACTAAATGTGAACTAAAAACGCGATTGATTTTATGGAATTCCTCCACTATTCGCTTCCCAAGCATATTCGTGTATTCTTCCTCACGCTGCTGGTCTACCGTCACTACTCCGTCAGACATAAAATAGTCTCGAGTATGGATTTGTCTTCCGTTCTTATCAATAGTTCGACCATCCTTGTCTACATAATTCCCAAGAACATCCATCGCTTTGCCAATAGACACAGAGATATCAGAACCTTTGGTGAAAAACTTGACCAAAAATTTAGAAATTTTATATGAAGTCGAAAACTCATCGTTCTCTTTGTAATAACGCTCTTGACCAGTAGAACTCAGGTGATCGCGGATCAAACTTGGAGCCTCCAGCACAAAATGATAGTTGATCGTAACAGGAACAATGAATATTTTTCCTGAGATCTCATTATTTCCTGCCTGGTAATTGGCACGCTGAGCTTCGATTGCAGTACTGAGCAGACCTAGCTTCAGCCTGGATTCGATCGTGCCACTTCTGGATCTTGTGCCTCCAGGAAAAAATAAACTATGACAACCAAACTGAATAGCTTCTTTTGAATAAGTCTTCAAAGTCTCCAAATACATCAGATTCTTTTTCCTGCGATCAACTTTATAAGCACCAAGGGCATTCATAAAGTATGCAAAAATGGAAATATTGAATAGGTTTAATCCTGCTCCATAGATGAATGGAGGCAGTCCCAAAACGGAAATAATCCAACCAATGAGAATACTGTCCAAATTACTAAAATGTGTAGGCACCATGACGATCGTTCCCTTGGTGGCCAGATCTCGAATCTGATCAGTTTCTCCAGTAATCTGGATTTTATCCTGGAGGGTATATTGATTACTAAAAATAGACTTAATACCCTTTACCCTAGCCGCATTCAGCAATCTGGAAAACCCATAGGTTACCACACTACGCGTAAATTTATAATGAGTCGCTTTGAAATTACTCGCGATTTCCTCTGCGTATCTATTCGTGATTTTGTTGAGAACAGACTTATAGCCTTCGAATCGACTAGTCTTTTTCTCTTCACTACTGATATGTAGCAAGGAGGACTTCACTTCTCCCCAAAACTCCCCCTCATCATCCGGATCTACTACCCATGGGTTTTGCTTGATGCGGAGCTTTTCTCTATAAAGGGTAGTCTCAAGTTCTTCTCTAAGGATTTCAGGATTATTTCCAGTTTGTTTGAGAATTCTATTTTCGGCAAGGTCAGCGACTTTTTTTACAAATTCTTTACGCTCTCTAGCCAGTTTGACCACCGGCCATTCTTCCTTACTTGGAAGTATTGGTTCGTATCGATGTTTGATGTATTTCTCCTCCAAGGCGAGTTTCTATTTTTAAAAATTTCATCAAAGATAATCAAAAGACCTTCTGTCCCCGAATTATCAAAAGAGAGAAGATTTGAAATTAACTTTTTGATTTTAAAAAAAAGGCTAAAATAGCAGTTGTTACCAACCCCATAAGCAATGCTCCAACAGCCGCTTGAATCATATAGCTTTGAATATTGAAATAGGCTTCTGCTGCTTCGCGGTTCAATTCCCCCGCACTTACCGAATAATCGATCACGTTGTTGAAATAATCCGGTGTTATAAATTTATTGATAATGTACTGTGTCAAAGGACTGAGAATCGCCACAAACACCGATAGAATCGCGCCAGAAGTAAAGCCTTGTTTGTAATTCATGACTCCCTTGAAATAATTTCGCTTTTTATCCAGCAATGCAAAAACATAAATGGTAATCGCTACTACTGCAAAAATATTGGTTAGAGAAGCGTGATCGGCGATTTTTTCATCATGCCAGCCGAGGGATTTCTCAACTAGCATCCAAGCCAATGTGGCCAAGGAAAAGATAATCGCCCACTTAATTTCAATTTTAAGATTTTTCATAATGCGTAGGTTTTGTGATAGATACTGGGATATCATAAACAAAATACGAAATTTTGAAAACGATAACGATTTTAGACTGTTTCAATGTCTATATACTGATTACTATTGCCCAAGAAAGAAAGGGTAGTATTTTTACGCTATCAAAGACCTGATGAAAGCAGACCTCAAGCAAATACAACATCCGATTGCTTCCGAAATGACTGAGTTTGAACTCAAGTTTAAAGACTTGATGAAAAGCAAAGTCAAACTTCTCGATCATATCATGAATTACATCGTGAAGCGAAAGGGTAAGCAAATGCGGCCTATGTTCGTTTTTTTGAGCGCTGGATTGACAGGTGGTATTAACGAGTCAACACATCGGGGAGCAGCGCTTATTGAGCTATTACACACTGCCACGCTTGTTCACGATGATGTAGTCGATGACGCAAACTATCGAAGAGGTTTCTTCTCCGTAAATGCCTTGTGGAAAAATAAGATCGCCGTGTTGGTTGGGGATTTCCTATTATCCCGAGGACTTTTACTTAGCGTAGACAATGATGATTTTCATTTGTTGAAAATCGTATCCAATGCGGTAAAGGAAATGTCAGAAGGCGAACTCCTTCAAATTGCCAAAGCCCGAAAACTCGATATTACTGAGGAAGTTTATTATCAGATCATTCGCCAAAAGACTGCTAGCCTGATGGCTTCCTGTTGCGCGGTCGGAGCGTCTAGTACAGCCAGCAGTGTAGAGACCATCCAACAGATGCGGACTTTCGGGGAAAAAGTAGGAATGGCTTTTCAGATCAAAGATGACCTTTTTGACTACGGTGATGATGAAATTGGAAAACCGGTTGGCATAGACATCAAAGAAAAAAAGATGACTTTGCCATTGATTTACGCACTTTCTCAGGCAGATTGGTTTGAGAAAAGACGGATTATTAGTTTGATCCGAAATAAAAGCGACAATAAAAAAGCAGTCAACGAAGTGATTGACTTCGTGAAAAAAAGTGGCGGATTAAACTATGCTAAAGAAGCCATGTATCGGTTTTACGAAGAGGCGATGGTAATCTTGAATCAATTCCCGGAATCGGAATATAAAACATCAATGGCAGCATTGGTGGATTATACCATTGAGCGGAAGAAGTAAGTCAGCTCCTAAAAACTAGTTTTATTTTTTTATTACTTCTTGCCAATTATTTTAACTTTGATAGTATCAAATGATACTATCAATGAGGCCTCCTTACGAAATCACTTCTCAAGTTTTAAGTTTAGTAAGTTCGATTTCAGAGAAAATCGGCGAGGCAAATTCACTTTTTTTAGACAAACAATCGCCTCAACTTCGGAAGCAGAATAAAATAAGGACCATCCATTCCTCTCTACAGATTGAGGGAAACACACTTTCTGAAGAACAAATAACTGCCATAGTTGAAAACAAACGCATAATTGGTCCACAAAAGGACATTATCGAAGTCATCAATGCGATTGCTGTTTATGAAAGTTTGGACTCGCTAAAATCTGTTTCAGAGAAATCCTTCCTTTCTGCTCATGGCTTAATGATGAAAGGATTAATAACTCAAGCTGGAGCATACCGGACTTCAGGTGTTGGAGTTGTAAAAGGTTCTCAGGTAGCGCATTTGGCTCCTCCGGCTCAAAATGTCCCGGGATTGATGAAGGATCTGTTCAATAATCTTAAAAATGACCAAGAACTGGCATTGATCAAAAGCTGTGTTTTTCATTATGAAATGGAATTCATTCACCCGTTTATAGATGGAAATGGAAGAATGGGAAGACTATGGCAAACAATAATTTTAAAAGAACGGTATTCAGTTTTTGAATTTCTTCCATTTGAAACATTAATCAGTCAAAGCCAAGAAGAGTACTATCAAGCTTTAGCCGCAAGTGACAAAGCTGGGAAATCCACTATTTTCATTGAATACATGCTTCGAATCATCGATAGTTCACTTGAAAACCTACTCAAAATTACCGGTAGAACTTTAACTTCTGATGAGCGCATTTCCTACTTTTTGACCTTAGGCAAAAATGAATTCAGCAGAAAAGATTACATGGGAGTATTCAAAAGCTTATCCACCGCCACGGCAAGTCGTGATTTGAAAAAGGCCTTAGAGAAAGAATTTTTTTTAGCTAAAGGAGAGGGAAATCAAATGAGGTATTTCTTAAATAAGAACAACAATTTATGATTTTAGATTAGTTAAAAATCCCTTAAACTCCTCAAAATCATTTCCCATCGGAATCACTTTCTTATCTCCTTCCAAGAAAGCCGCTAATCGCTCGGGTAAAACCACTTTTTCTCCCAATGCTTTTTCCACCACGTCTCTGAATTTTCCGGAATGTGCAGTTTCTAAAAACACGCCTTGATAACCCGGGTTAACCTTCATAAAATCCACTAACCCCAAATACCCCACAGCTCCATGCGGATCTAGCGTGTATCCGATTTCATTGACTTTCTGAATCGCTTTCACTGTTTCTGAATCCGAATAAAAAGCACCAGATACGTGCTGCTTTAAGCGATTTTCATCGAAATCATACAAAGCCAACAGTCTAGGAAAGTTGCTGGGATTTCCTACGTCCATGCTATTGGAAACCGTCTGAACAGATGGCTTCGCTAAAAAGGCGTCTCCAGCCAAAAACTGAGGAACTACTTTGTTTTCATTGGTAGCAGCCACGAAGTGATCGATTGGCAAACCCATTTTTTGGGCTAAAATACCCGCAGCCAGATTTCCGAAATTCCCGCTTGGCACAGAAAAAACAACCTTTTTGCCATTTTGTGGAAGTCTTGAAAAGGCATAGAAATAATACAAACATTGCGGAATCCAGCGCGCAATATTGATTGAATTTGCCGAGGTCAGGAGAAGTTTCACATTCAATTCAGGATCTAGAAATGCTTGCTTTACCATTCGCTGGCAATCATCAAAAACACCTTCCACTTCCAGCGAGGTGATATTTTCAGCCAAAGTGGTGAACTGCTTTTCCTGTAGCTCACTTACTTTTCCTTTCGGAAAAAGAATAATTACTTCTACTCCATCTACTCCTAGAAAACCATTTGCCACTGCGCTTCCTGTATCTCCGGATGTCGCTACTAATACCCGAACTTTTTGGGCTGATTTCGCCAGTAGCATACTCATCAATTTCGAACAAAACCGAGCTCCAAAATCCTTAAATGCCAGCGTTGGCCCATGAAAAAGCTCCAAGCTATAGACATCTTGTTCCACTTCCACCAGCGGCGCATCAAAGACCAGCGTATGATCTACCAATTCCTTGATTTG
Organism: Algoriphagus marinus; assembly: GCF_001936475.1. Lineage (GTDB taxonomy): Bacteria > Bacteroidota > Bacteroidia > Cytophagales > Cyclobacteriaceae > Algoriphagus > Algoriphagus marinus. Next base: position 154,420 of record NZ_MSPQ01000010.1, read on the forward strand.
AGAATCGCTTAACGCAGAAGAAAAAAGCGCACCAATGACTTTATAACCAATCTCTCGAAAAGTCATTTTCGAAAAGTCAACAAAGAACGATTCTTCCAAAACAGGAATCTCTTCTGGCATATATAACCCTTGGTCTGGAGCCAAACCTTTGATGACAGCTTCAGACAGTGAAACTTGATTAGATCGATTGGAAGTGCTATAAAATTTCATTTGTATTTGGTGCTTCTAAAAAAAATGGATCAGATTTTTCAGGATTAATCCTGAATCACATATGACCCTTGCGTATTGATTTTTGAGAAATAGGTATCTACTTCCAAACCGATAGTTTGATAGATTTCTTGTGCGGCGGCTGCAATTTTCTTGGAGTTCTCTTCCCCTTTGGAAAGGGCAAATAAAGTTGGTCCTGATCCTGAAATACCCATACCTAATGCACCTGCATCTTTTAAGGTTTCTCTGATCTCATAAAACCCGGGAATCAAAACTGCCCGATAGGGCTCCGCAATCACATCTTTTAGTGATCTTGAAATCAAATCGTAATCCTCCTGATACAGTCCTGCTATCAAACCGGCCACATTGCCAGACTGAATAGTGGATACTTTCATTGGAATCTGATCCCGCAATACCGATCTGGAATCAGCGGTATTCAATTCAAAATGCGGATGCAACAAGGTACAATACAACTGATCAGGTACGTGTAATTTGATTACATCTAAAGGATGATAATCTCGAATCAATACAAATCCTCCTAATAAGCTCGGGGCCACGTTATCTGCATGAGCAGCTCCGCAAGCCACTTTTTCAGCGACTATTGCAAAGGGAAGCAAATCCTTCTTCTCAAATGGATTTCCCAAAAGTTCATTTGCAGCCACTATTGCTGCCACTGCACTAGCTGCACTCGATCCCATTCCTGATCCTAGCGGCAAACCCTTTTTAAGATATATGTCTATTCCGGGATTTATCCCCATCTCGTCCAGCATAGCTTGAATTGCTACTGCACAGGTGTTTTTGGAAGTTTCCAAAGGCAACCTTCCTTGATCTCCTTCGATAGAAACTACCCGAAGTCCAGGCTCATCTTTGAGCACCAGCTCTACGGTATCTCCCATCGCATCGATGGCAAATCCAAGAATATCGAAACCGCAGGAAACGTTGGCTACAGTGGCTGGGGCAAAGGCTTTGACAGATTTCATTATTCTCGAGTATAGTTACCGATTCGAATCACATCTGCAAAAACTCCTGCAGCGGTCACATCTGCTCCCGCTCCTGGCCCTCGAATAATCATCGGTCGATCAAGGTACCGATCTGTGGTTAAAAGAATCATATTATCACTTCCACTCAAGGAACTGAAAGGATGCGAATTTGGAAGGGAATTCAAACCTACTTTAGCCTCACCATTTTCTAAAGTCGCCATGAATCGAAGTTTTTCTCCATTTGCTTCGGCGGACTTCAATAGATCTAAAAAGGATTGATCGTGCCCTTTTAGTTTTTCGAAAAACTCAGCCACTGTATCAGCCTTTTGGCAGTCCTCAGGCACCATACTTTGAATCGTGATATTATCAAACTCCAAAGTCTGCTCAGCCTCTCTACCCAGAATTAATATTTTTCGGGCAACATCCATTCCGCTGAGATCGTCTCTTGGATCGGGCTCTGTATACCCTTTTTCCTTGGCAAGCTTCACTACTTCGGAGAATGGGTCCCCTTTTTCGAGTTCAGAGAAAATGAAATTCATCGAACCACTCAATACTGCTTCGATCCGAATGACTTTATCACCAGAAAGCATTAAATCCTGTAGTGTATTAATCACCGGAAGACCAGCCGCGACATTCGTTTCATAGAGAAATTTGACTCCTCGCTTTTTTGCGATTCTTTTTAAGGCCAAGTAATTCTCCATCGATCCGGAATTTGCCTTTTTGTTTGGAGTCACGATAGCAACTTTCGCTTCCAGAATTTCAGAATAAAGCTCAGCTACATCCTGACTCGCGGTACAATCCACAAAAACAGAATTGGAGAAGTTCATCTCTTCCATCTTTGCTATAAATCGATTGAGATTAGTTTTCTCATCTGCCTCACTGAGTTGATACGGGTTTTTCAGGTCGAATCCATCCTCATGAAAAGCCATAAACCGACTATTGGCCAAGCCGTGAATTTGAATATCCAATTCGTTGTCGCCACGCAATTTCTCCTGCTGATTAGCAATCATTTTAATTAATGCCTGCCCAATCAAGCCTGTCCCTACCAGAAACACGTGAAGAACTTTATTCTCAGAGAGGAAAAATGCCTCGTGCAAGGCGTTCAGCGCTTTTTGAAGATCTGCTTGTGGAATTACCGCGGAAATATTCAATTCCGAACTTCCCTGCGCAATCGCAGCGACGTTGATATTATTTCTTCCCAAGGCACGAAACATTCTTCCAGAAGCTCCCGGATTATGCTTCATATTTTCTCCTACCACCGCGATAGTTGCTAGATTATGAAGCAAAGTCACCTCATCCATTTCGCCGGATTTGATCTCATAGTAGAATTCCTTTTCTACTGCCTCTTTGGCCAGTAATGCCTCGTGAGACTTTATCGCAAGACAAATGCTATGCTCTGAAGATGCTTGTGAAATCAGAAGTATAGTAACTTTTGCTTCTGCCAAAGCCTTAAAAACCCTACTACTTGCTCCGGCAGAATCCATCAGTCCAGCGCCTTGGACAGTGACCATGGAAATGTTTGAAATAGAGCTGATCCCTTTTATCAAAGGTCCTGCACTTACTTCACCATTGATCAGGGTTCCTGGATTTTCTGGCTCAAAAGTATTCTTGATATAAATCGGAATACTCCGCTTCATCGCCGGCTGCATAGTTGCAGGGAAAATCACTTTGGCACCGAAATGCGAAAGCTCCATAGCCTCACTATAACTCAACTGGGGAATGGTAAATGCAGTATAAACCAACCTTGGGTCCGAGGTTAAAACTCCGGAAACATCGGTCCAAATCTCTAAATCTGTGGCTTCCAAAGCCCCTGCAAAAATTGCTGCTGTATAATCTGAACCAGATCTGCCCAATGTGGTAGTTTCTCCCTTTGCTGTAGAAGCAATAAATCCTGTGATCACTTTCAGACCTTCATGTTTTCCAAAGTAGGATTTGATTTGAGAGTTGGTAGTTTCAAAATCCACTTTTGCCTGCCCAAATCGATCATTTGTCCGGATCACATCCCTTGCATCCAAAAACTGAGTTCGCACTCCCTGAGCCGAAAGGGCCTCTGCCAGAATAAATGCGGACAAACGCTCTCCAAAACTCGCGACATAATCTAGTGTACGCGGTGAGTTTTCCTTGATCAAATAGATACCGTGAAAGAGATCCTCTAATTCTTTGAATCGGACCTTGACATAAGTCATGACAGTAGACTGATTATGCACTCCTATGAGCTGCCTGACAAGCATCAAATGTTTTTCTTCCAAGGTTTGAAGAAGGTCTCGATACGTTTCATCGCCTTCCCTAGCCAATCTGGCAATCTCTAAAAGGCTCTCAGTAACACCCCCAAAAGCTGAAAAAACAACAGCGATTTCGCTCCGTTTCAGTTTTTCCTGAAGAATTGAAAAAACTCGTTTAATGTTATCATGGTTCGCTACGGATGAGCCACCAAACTTGATGATTTTCATAAATAAACTGGAAATTAATTTCTGTAATTGATTATGCCTTTTCAGGCCTCGGAGGCGGGTACTTTATAGATCGAACGGGATCAACCCGTAATCATCGTGAACATTCCGGTGGTCATAGAAAAAAATGTGCATGCGCCAGTCGCCGAGATCGGAAATTGGGTTTCATTGGAAGAAAATTTCGCTGCAAATACCATGATTGGAAAATTGACTTGACAATCTTACTGCCTAAATCTCAATTAGCCAAACAATTCATTAGAGTTTTTTAAAAAAAATAGCCTAAACATTAGAAAAAAATCAAAAAAGGAGTCAATTATTACTATAAGATCTTATTTGGGGAATTCCATTAATCTGAATTTTGGCTAAATTAGATCTTTACATTTTCAACTTTCCCATCAAAATAAAACACTATGAAAGCAATCAAGTCATTCAGTATAGGATTAATTTTCTTTGTTGTAAGTAGCTGTGGAAGTTTAAACGCTATAAACCCTCTCAGTCTTTTGATGGGAAATTCATGGGCACTGTCTTCCCTAATGGGAAAGAGTCTGGATCTAAGTCAATTTGCAGATGGCGTTCCTTCCCTTAATTTTCTTGAAGGCGGAAAACTAGCAGGTTTCACGGGCTGCAACAATTTATCCGGCAGCTTTGCTCTTGAGGGCACATCTATCAAACTCGATCCGGGTGCAGTTACCAGAAAAGCTTGTCCGGGAACTGGTGAACAAGATTTTCTGGGAGCTTTGAGTAAAGTGGGAAATTTGAAAATTGGAAAAGACAAACTAACTCTTCTTGATGGAGAAGAAGAATTAATGAGCTTTATTCCAAAGAATGATTAAAATAGGCCTTCGATTTTCATCATCTTACCTCTAAAATTGACCTCTCCACCTTTTTTCTGCCCGATCAAAGTTTGTCCAAGTGGAGAGCTTTCACTTAGTAAAAAGATTTTTTGTCCATCCACATCAAGCTGACCAAGACTTAGAGAAATCAAGAAAACATCATTTCCCAATTGGACCAAACTACCTTCTTGCACAGTTGGAGATATACCCTTTATAGATTGGAGTCTACAGAGTTCGTCAAACTCAAATTTAGCTTGCTTCAGTTGTTTTTCAACTGTAAGTAAATCTTGAGTCATAGTCTCACGACCAGTCTCAAACTTATCTCCTGCACTACTTTTGGTGTCTTCGAGAATCCCAAGATTAATCGCTCGACGTTCTTCATCAAGCATTTTAATTTTTTCCTTCACCTTGGAAATGGCGGTCTCATAAACCTTTGCCTTTAATTCATTCATATTCTTAGGGGTTGCAAGGCTCCTTGCGACGGGTATCAATGATGTATACTATTTTCCAGCCTTCGGCAAATTTGACCAACTGAAAGGAATTCACCCCACAATGACTAAAATCACCATTGACATAAAACTCATAAGGTGTCCAGGCTGTTGCCATCGGACCATCTATTTTGATTTGATAATCTAAAATCCGCTCATCAAGTTGGGTATCTGCTGGGGTCGTACCTATCCGGTTTAAGAAATCTGGAACAGAGCCCGCGTTAACTTGAGGCCCATCAGCTGACATAGCAATAGTCTGCATAATCGCATTTCCTGAGAAAACAGCAGCAATTTGATCCGTATTTTTGGCTCTCATTCCATCAAAAAGCGATTCGATCAGATGCTGAACTTCCTGCTCGGCAGTTTGGGCTAGACAGATATTTGAAAAGAAAGCTGCAAATACAAATGCTAAAATTAGTTTAATTTTCATCTTAAAATAAGTTAGACCTCACCGTAAAGTTTGAAAGTAGTGTTTTGAAGTGCTGGAGTATTCACTGCGAAATGCATGGATTCTGCGATATCGGTTGGAGTCACCCATTTACTATAGTCCGCATCAGGCATCGAGTCCCTATTCTGTGGAGTATCTATAATACTTGGCACAAAGATATGGGATCGAATTGAAGTCTCTTTGGTCTCCTCTCCTACTATTTCCGCCAAATCGAAAATTAATTTCTTGCTCATCGCATAGGCGAGTTTGCCGACTGCATCTTCTAATTGCAATGCCGGACGAGCCCCAACAAAAAGCATTGTTCCTTTTTTCTGATTTTTCATGATTGGTAAAAAGCCTTTTACAAGATGGAAGGCGCTAAAAAAGTTGAGCTTGAACATGTTTTCAAAATCTTCCTGATTAGTCTCCGTAATAGAGCCCATTGCAAATCCCCCAACGATCATTGCCAGCGCATCCAATTCACCATATTGCATTTGATATTCCTTAATGAATTCAGCCACAGCATTTTCATCCGTCACATCCACCTCGTAGATGTCGTCAGCCTCTTCTACTTGTTCATCTTTATTGGGCTGAACCAAAGCGATGATATGATAACCTTCACGCTTAAACTTTTCCACTACGGCTGTTCCAAGATTTCCGGCTGCTCCAGTTATGATTATATTTCTGCTCATACTAATTAAAATTTGTCTCGTATTATTCCTAAAATTAGGCTTAATTTTTAAAAAAAGGCATGAACCAACTTAAATCGATCATAAAGAGTAAGGAAAATGTAAGGAGACGAAACTTCGTAATAAAACTCACTATTTTATTCGGATTGGAATTTTTGTATGAAGGAAATTCCTTTTTGACTAGGTACATTTCAGAAAGCGTTTTCATCCAGGCAGGACTCCGAGCTTTAATTTTCTTGCTGAGTGCAAACCTTATCATTTCTTTGGGAAGGATTGCAGTATTGAAATTTTACCTTCAAAAAACTGATGATCACAAAGTCCAGCCAAATTTTATGATCGGAATAGACCGGATCAGCTGGATTCTGAATGTGAATATCTTATTGATAGCAATTATGCTTGCCTTCAATATTAAACCTTTAGAGTTTCTGACGAGCATCACTATTGTCGCTGCAGCTATTGCCCTCTTGACAAAAGACTACATCACTAATATTGTCAACGGGTTAATCATCATGTTTTCTGAGCAGCTGGAGATAGGCGATAAAATCACAGTAGGGAAGAATACCGGTTTTATTCGAGACATCACTTTGGTCAACCTGGTATTGAAAGGAGAGTCGGGGGAAATTATCTTGGTGCCAAATAACCTGATTTTCAGCTCTGACGTAGTGAATTACTCCAAAAACGACTCACATCAAGTTATTATTGATTCAGAAATTCCATTTCATTCAAATATCAAATTACAAGAGCTAGAGGTATTTCTTTCCAAAGAATTAGCCCCATTTTCAGAGCGGGTTTTTGTAGATGGAGCTCAATTAAATGTCCTGGAAAGAAAGCCCGAAAGTCTGGTAGTCCGTTTCCAATTCCCAATCAAATCGGGGGAAAAAGAAATCGAAAAAAATGCAAAAAAAGCAATTAACCAAGCCATACTAAACTGGTCCGATGAAAGAAGAAAAGCCTAATTACTTTGATTTAGTGTACCAAGTGGTGCGATTGATCCCAGAAGGCAGAGTAACTAGCTACGGCACAATTGCACATTATCTGGGACTGAAAAGTGGAGCCCGAATGGTGGGCTATGCTATGAATGCAGCCCATACCATGGCCGATGTGCCAGCGCATAGAGTGGTAAATCGAGTTGGTTTATTGACGGGGAAAAATCATTTTTCCACCCCAACAGAAATGCAGGAATTGCTCGAAAAAGAAGGCGTGAAAATTGAGAATGATCAAATTCAGAATTTTGAAAAGCATTTTTGGAATCCCGAGATTGAACTTACAGTCTAATTATTTTTTGCGAAGCAAAAACAATCCAGTAAACATTAGGAGTCCGTTCAAAATCAGTACTTCAAAGCCAAATTTGTAGCCCCAAAGCCAAGCCTCTGAATTGGAGCTGATGATATAGGCTAAAACCGGAGCTGCTACTGCTATGTATGGAACCCAACGATCCTGAACTTGCCATTTTGTAAAAAGCCCAAATGAATATAATCCCAAAAGGGGCCCATAGGTGTAGCCCGCAATTATAAATACTGAATTAATGACGCTTTGATCGTTGATCCAATAGAATAAAAGGATCACTAAAAACATCACAAAAGTAAATACCAAGTGTACTTTTTTGCGGATACTCACTCGCTTTTCTGCAGGATATTTTCGCTCAAGCTCCAAGAAATCAATACAAAAAGAAGTTGTTAATGCGGTCAAAGTAGAGTCTGCACTGGAATAGGCTGCGGCGGTGATTCCAAGTACAAAAACAATCCCTGCAAAAGCGGAAAAATGCTGCGTTGCAAGCATTGGAAACAGCTCATCTGTTTTAGCTGGAAGTGAAATCCCATTCGTCTCCGAATACAAATAAAGCATGACCCCAAGTGAGAGAAAAAGCAAATTCACGATTACAAGAATGATGGTAAACCAAAACATATTCTTCTGTGCTTCTCCGATATTCTTACAAGTCAGGTTTTTCTGCATCATATCCTGATCAAGTCCAGTCATCACGATTGTAATGAATGCCCCTGATATAAACTGCTTGAAAAAATTGGTTCCTGCTTTCCAATCCCAATTAAAAATCTTCGATCTCGGGTCATTTGAAACTGCGGTAAAATAGTCTTTGACGCCCTCAAAATTCAATTCGTTCCCAATCAGAATAATACAAACCACCACTGCTGCAAGCATAAAGAAAGTCTGAAGCGTATCTGTCCAAACCACCGTTTTGATTCCTCCACGATGGGTATAAAGCCAAATCAACCCAACGGTAATCAATACAGAAACCCAAAATGGAATGCCAAGGGAATCAAAAAGAATCAACTGCAATACTGAGGCGACTAGAAACACCCGAAGGGATGAACCCAAAGTCCGGGAGAGAATAAAGAAAAAAGCACCAGTCTTATAAGACCAAAACCCAAATCGATCTTCTAGGTAAGAGTAAATCGAAACCAGATTTAAGCGATAATAAAGCGGTAGTAAAACCTTGGCAATGGTGAAATAACCTAATGTATAGCCTAAAACAACTTGAAAGTAAAAGAAGTTAGAATTACCCACCTCCCCTGGAACAGAAATAAAAGTCACTCCGGAAAGCGATGCTCCGATCATTCCAAAAGCGACCAAAAACCAGGGTGATTGGCGGTCCCCTGTGAAAAAAGTGTCAGCAGAAACTTTCCTGGATGTAAACCAGGAAATCAGAAAAAGCAGTAAGAAATAACATGAGATTACTACGAGAACTATTTGGGGATTCATAAATGAGGAGCTGACGGTTCGCTAAGTTGTCTAATATTCTTAATTTTGCAAAATGAATCAAATGAACACACCCCATCCGATGTTTGAGGAAGAAGAAGTATTAGTGGAGGAATTAGTCGATTTGGACGCCTATGATTTGGTTGTTTATAATGATGATTTCAACACATTTGATCATGTCGCCAATATTTTAGTAAAAGTTTGCAAGCATACTGTCGAACAAGCAGAACAATGCACCCTAATTATCCATTATAAAGGGAAATGCGCCGTGAAAAAAGGAGGTTACGAAGAGTTAAAACCACTTTGTGAAGCTATTTTAGACGCTGGAATTCAAGCTGCAATAGTTTAATTAATCCCTATCTAGTGAACATCCCCTCCAAACTCATCGAAGACGCGGTAACCGAAATCTCCAGACTTCCCGGTATCGGTAAAAAAACTGCATTGAGGCTTGCTTTACATCTTCTAAAGCAAAACGAAGTGAACACCGAGGCGCTTGCATTAGCCCTCACACGGATGCGATCTGAAATACAGTATTGTAAAACATGCCACAACATTTCAGACGATGAAGAATGCAGTATTTGTATTAGTCATCGAAGAGACGGAAGTTTAATCTGTGTGGTTGAAGACATTAGAGATGTTTTGGCCATTGAAAACACCAACCAATTTTCAGGAAAATACCATGTTCTTGGAGGCGTCATTTCTCCTATTCAGGGGATAGGTCCAGAAGAGTTGAAGATTGAATCTTTAATGGATCGAATCGAAAAAGCATCACAAGATCAGCCGGTTCAAGAGGTTATTTTGGCACTTTCTGCTACTATGGAAGGTGATACAACTTCATTTTATCTAGCTAAAAGATTAAAGGAAAAATCTATAAAAGTAAGTACGATAGCAAGGGGAATCCCTGTTGGTGGCGAACTTGAGTTTACCGATGAGGTAACTCTGGGTCGAAGCATTCTAACTAGAATAAATTATTCGACGGAGTAAATATTCTCTTGTAAACAAGAAACTGAGGTCTATATTTGCAAACCATAAAAAGGGGGATTAGCTCATCCCGATAGCTATCGGGAGGCTAGAGCGGCAAACATTAAAATACAAGGGGGATTAGCTCAGCTGGCTAGAGCGCTACACTGGCAGTGTAGAGGTCATCGGTTCGACTCCGTTATCCTCCACCAAGGCAAGTCTTTTGACTTGCCTTTTTTTTTTCCATAGAAGATTAATTATTGACTAAAGCGATTCGCTAGCTAGCGGGAAGGTTCCCGATCAATCGGGACAGGCTATCGGTTCGACTTCCCCCGAAAGCTTTCGGGGCTCCACAATAGCAAGCCTTCGCACTTGCTATTTTTGTTTATAAGATCATGCAAAAAGTATATTTGTATGAGATATGACCCTGAGATTTACCACTTCACTTCAATAATTAGAGCAACTTAACTAAGCCAGATTTCGTCTAAAAGCTAATTCTCAAAACCCAATGAAAGCACAGATGGCAATCCTTTTTTCAATTCTACTATTCTTTTCATGTGCTGAAGATCCAGCCTGCATTGATAACAAGATTGGGGAGGAGATTTCGATTCAAGTTTTTGATACCGCTGCCTATTGCAGTGAAAACCTTTCGATCACCTTCAATGCTTATCCCAATGACTCCCGATGCCCTTCTGATGTCACTTGCATTTGGGCTGGATTTGTAGAAGTAGAATTACTGATCAATCAAAAAGGCAAGGAAAGCATGTTGAAATTATCTACAGAGCCAAATGTATCAGGCTTACCTGTCCAAAATAAGGTTGGCGATTACTCCATTAAACTGATCGATGTGACTCCTTACCCAGCCACTAATGTCAGAATTGACCCGAATCAATTTAGGGTCGTCTTACTGGTAGAAAAAGCTTCTTCCTGATTTTTTATTAATTTGAAGTTTCAATTTCATCTAAACCAAATTAATGAAAACTTCAAATTTGATTTTTCTTCTTCCCTTGCTATTGGTTTTAGGTTCCTGCTCCTGCAATCCTGAAGGTCTAATCAAGTTTGCTGCAAAAGGAATGGAATCCATGATCGGGGAAGGTTTCCTTCCTTCAGATGAAATCCGGCAACTGGGTGACTTCCAAAGTATGAGTGTCAACTTAAGCACCAACAAAACAGATGACACTGTAGAGTCTACTATTTTTCTCAAACTCGAAAATGGAGATCCGCTTATCCTTGGGAATCAACCTGAAGTCCTAGCCAGAAAATGTGCTGAGATCTACCTCAGCGGTTTTGAAAACGCTGATAATTATAAACAGATTACAGTGCAATTCCTTCAAGGTGACCCTTCCAACCCGGAAAATTTTGCAATGCAGGAATACACCTTTGATACCTCCGATTTTTAAAAACTTAACCACTAAGCGCTATGAATATTCCAGAAGAATTTAAAAAGCCTCCCGTAACTCTAGGCGATTGGATAATATCTGTAATTGTTACAAAAATCCCCCTTATAGGATTTATTATGCTCATAGTTTGGGCAGTAGATAAGAATACTGATCCAAACAAAGCTAATTGGGCAAAAGCAGAATTGATCGTAAAGTTGATTGGCTTTTTGATCGTAATCATTTTCATAGCCATTATAGGAATTGGCTTCTTCACCAACTTTGCTGATCAAGTGGATTGGTCAGACTTCGATTAATATGATTAAAGCGTTATGTTCTGATATTGATGGGACACTGCTGAATTCAATTCGGGATCTTTCTCCTCGATTGAAAGATGTAGTGAACCGATTTCCGGCAAACTTCCCTGTCATCCTAGCGAGTTCGCGAATGCCAGATGCAATGCGGCATTTGGTCAATGATCTCGGAAAGAATCCCCAACCTTTGATAGCCTACAATGGTGGCTTTGTATTGAGTTCAAAAGGCGAGGTCTTGGAAGACGTGTCAATTCCAATTGAATTGGTGGAGAAAATCCTGCGCCTCACAGAAAAATCTGATATACATATCAGCTTATATCAAGGAGAAAATTGGTACGAAGAGAAAGATGACTATTGGTCTCAGCGTGAAGTGAGAAACACCAAAGTACAATGCACTTGGATGAAGGGCTTTGAGGTAGTCGATATGTGGAGCAAAGGGGTTTCAGGAGCTCATAAAGTTATGTGCATGGGCTCATCTCAAGACATCTCTTGGCTTTTTGGAGAATTACATTTCGAACATGCATTGGATCTGCATCTCTACCGATCCAGTGATACGTATTTAGAAATCGCTCCAAAAGCAATTTCCAAAGCAACAGGGCTGAAAAAAATCTTAGCTCATGAATTTGATTTTGGAATGGAATCTGTCATTGCCTTCGGAGACAATTACAATGACATAGACCTTCTTCAATCTGTGGGATGGGGAGTAGCGGTAGACAATGCCAGACCGGAAGTAAAAGCAGTAGCAAAGGAAATAACACTACATCACAAAGAAGACGGTGTCGCCGCAATCCTCGAGAAACTACTGGAAAAATGAGAAGTCTGAAATTACAAATCTGAAATTTTCAGACTTCTAACTTTAGCTTTCTAACTTTAAAGAATACCTGATCCATCTTCCACATCTTCAATAGCACGGCTTAAAAATTCTTGAAAAGGTTTCATTCGCTGAAATCCATCCAAAGCCACATTGATAAAATTTCCCGAATTAATATCTTGATCTGTCATCGGTTTGCTAAGGATGAAGCTTTTCAATTTTAAAAATTCAATGAATTCGTGATCTGCATCATAGTCTCTAGGACTGGTTTTTAATTTTTCTCCTTCTATTCCAGTGTAAACTTCAGCAATTGCCTTACTCTCCAATATTTTTTTCAGCTCAGCTCCAGAGTAGTCAATTTCCCTTCGAATTTTTTTCAAAGAATGCGAACTCGGCATCCATAGTCCTCCGCCAATAAAAGATGCTCCGGGCTGAACATGAACATAATACCCAGGCCATTCTACTTTCTTCCCTTTGGCAGAGAAATAAGCTGAAAAGTTATTTTTATACGGGTTTTTGTTGGCTGAAAACCGAACATCCCGATTAATCCTGAATATGCAATCCTTTGGCTTAAAGGTAGCCATTGCAGGCTCAAATGCCTCCACACCCTTTAGCATTACAGCCACATCCTCAATGAATTCTTCTCTAGAATCGAGATACCATTTCTTATTATCATCCATCCACTCTTTGGAATTGTTGGCTGCTAAGGCTGACAAAAATTTGAGATAGGGCCGCATAGATTTAATTTAAATTGAAGAATGTGAAATTCAGAAGTAATAACAAGGCAAAGACTCACAGGTTTAAATAAAGTCAACCAAAGTCTCCAGTTTCATTCCACGGCTGCCTTTGATCAAAATCAGGTAGTCCTAAGCTACTCGAGGTTTGTAACCTCGAGAACCTATCAAAAGATTTGCAATCCTAGATCCAATCATCCAAAATGAGCTAAGACCAAAGGACCTCTTCTAACTCCATGAAAATCTCCTGCACTGCTCAATAAATAGTCTTCAGCCTTCTCCACAATCCCAGCTCGAATTGGGTTTTCATGAATATAATTCACTTTTGTCTGAAAAAAGGTATTAGAAAAAATCTCCTCTCCATGATAACCCTTTTCCCAAAACCAAATTTGATTTTCAAAACGGAGTGTCATTTCTAACCACTTTTTCCTACTCTCAACCGGGTTCTGCTGAATTTCTTTAAAGATTTTTTTAGCAGTGAATTTTCTCAAATCTCTGATTATATCTGATAGATCCTCATTTTTAGCTCTTAAAATCAAATGACAATGATTACTCATGATGACCCAAGCAAACACCTCCAAGCCCTTGGAAAGTTGACAGTATTTCAAACTATCTAGCAATATTTCAGCATATATTTTTCTTGTAAAAATATCCACCCATTGATGAACCGTAAATGTCACAAAATAAACTCCCCCTTGATCTTTAACGACATATTCATTCCCCATAAGTCTTAAAAAAAAGATTAAAAATCTAATGATAGGACCTCGAAATTACAAATTTCGAGGAGCTGCGTATTAACAAGGCAAAGACTCACAGGTTTAAATAAAGTCAACCAAAGTCTCCAGTTTCATTCCACGGCTGCCTTTGATTAAAATCAGGTAATCCTCAAGTTTACTATCCTCAAGCCAGTTCCGAAATGAAAATGGATCAGGAAAATAAAGTGCTTTCGGCGCAGTCTCCAAGGCTGAAACAATCAAGTTTCCAGTAAAACAAACCTTATCTATCGCGTACTCGCTCACGATCTCTCCTAGCCTTCGATGCTCAGCCTCAGCATGATCCCCCAACTCAAACATATCGCCTAGGATAATCATCTTATGCTTTCGGCCAGTCATCGCCCCAAAGGTACGAATCGCTACTTCCATACTCGAAGGATTGGCATTGTATGCGTCCAGAATGATCAAATTGCTTCTTTTCTCAACCAACTGAGACCGCATATTTTCTGGCCGGTAATTCACTATTCCTGCAATAGCTTTATCCATTGGGACACCAAAGAATTTTCCCAAAGTCAGCGCCGTAGCGATATTCCCAAAATTATAAGCCCCAATCATCGAAGTCAGAAAAACCTTCTCTGAGCCCTCAGCAGAAAACTTGACAAATGGATCTGCTCCCTTAAACTCCACTTCACAGAAATCCCCTTTGGCAGGATACAAAACCGGCTTTTCAAATCGCTTGATCATATTGGACAAAATTGGATCCTGCGAATTGATAAACACTGTTCCTTGATTTGCTAACAAATGTTGGTAAAGCTCAGTCTTCGTTTTCAAAACACCCGCGGGGCCACCCATTCCTTCCAAATGCGCTTTTCCAATATTGGTGATAAAACCATGCGTGGGCTCAGCAATCTCACAAAGCTCTTGAATATCGCCTTGCTTGTTTGCCCCCATTTCGACAATGGCAATTTCATGCTCCGGCTTAATCTGAAGCAAAGTCAAAGGCACTCCGATATGATTATTCAGATTCCCTGTTGTGGCAAGCGTATTGAATTTTTGCTTTAAAACCGCATTCAACAGTTCTTTTGAGGTAGTTTTCCCATTCGAACCGGTCAAACCGATAATCGGAATATTCAACTGATGCCGATGATGATTTGCCAGTTTTTGCAAGGCAATCAAGGCATCCTCTACCAAAAAGTACCGCTCGTCCCCTTCGATCAAATACGCTGCTTCATCGATCACTACTGTGCTTGCCCCAATCTCCAAAGCTTTTGCAGCAAAATCATTTGCATTGAAATTTGGCCCCTTTAGGGCAAAGAAGATATTTCCTGGATTGATTTTTCGAGTATCCGTACTGACGCCAGTACTGGCTAAATAGCGTTGATAGAGGTCGGAGATATTCATAGGTTTTTCAAAAATTATTCTCAAAATAAACGAATCATTCACATCTTTGAGGCCTGACAGCCGTATTAATTTTAGTCTGAATACCTCCAATTTATGCGCAAAATTTATCTTGTATTTCTTTTCCTTCTTTCGACTGGGGTAAAAGCGCAAGAAAATTATAACCTCAAAAATGACTTAAGTATAGATTTATCTGGCGAAATCCTGACGGCTCCTTTCGCAGGAGGGATCAATTCAGCTCAGATTCAGACCATCGACCTCACAGGTGATGGGACCGAGGAATGGGTGATCTGGGACATCAATTCCCGACAACTTCAGGTCTTTGAAAAGTCAGGTGATACTTTCAGACATTTACCAGACCTCAGCTATTTATTCCCTGCAGATATTTCAGGTTTTTTGAAATTGGTAGATTATGACGGAGATGGAAAAAAGGATTTGTTTACAGCCACAGCATTAGGGATTAAAGCCTACAAAAATACCAGCCAGGGGAACCAACTTTCTTGGACAATCGCACAAAATTTCCTGAGATTAGATGGCTCTGGCAATATTCAAGTGAATAATCTGGATACACCATTGATTCAGGATTTGGATTCCGACGGGGATTTGGATTTAGTGATCTTCAATTTTGCTTCAGGTGATTTTTTGGAGTTTTACAAAAACACGTCCATTGAGCGAAAGGGCGTTAGTGACATCGATGGCTTTGCTTTTCCGGTTCGATTCTGGGGGAATTTTGTTTTTTGTGGTTGCAGCGAATTCACCTTTGGGCAGACTTGCCAAGGCTCGCCGTTAGCCCCAAACTCCCGGATCGATGAAAGTCAGCGCATTCAGCATGCTGGCGGACATTCAATTCTTTACCAAGATTTTGACGGAGATGGGGTTTATGATTTAGTGCTCGGAAGAGATGAGTGCAGCAGTCTTTATTTCCTTCCCAATCTTGGCACAAATGCAAATCCAATTTTTGAAAGCTTCAAAACTGAAATTCCCGACTTTGGTAAATTTCCCGAATTTCCACTTTTCCACATTGGTCAGTTGATCGATAAGGAACTGATTATTTCCCTAAACACAAATGAATCTGCTTTCAATTATGATATCGATTTCCAGAATTCAATTGTCAAATTGGCTCCAAATGGAGATTTAATTAAACCTCTTCTCCAAGATCAAATTCTTGATTTAGGGGAGAATTCCCGGCCTTTTTTCAAAGGAAATAAAAATGGAGGAACGCTGATTTTCACTAGCAATCAGCTCAAAAATGGAGAAATCAAATCCGCTCTTTCCACATTTGTTTTTCAAAATAAAAGTTTTAAAAGCCAAACCGTTGGCTCCGATTTACCAAGCAATCTAAAACTCCTCGATGCCCAGTATTTAGAATATAAAGATAAGACCAACCAATCCTACCAGTTTTACAATGGGGTTATTTTTGAAAGAAATGTTCCGAAACAGCAACTTTTTGAAGTTTTTTCAGATGGAATTCAGCCGATATCCATTTCCGGATACGAACCAAGAATTGGGGACTATCTCCAGTTTTTTGGATATTCTCAAAATGATTACCTACTCGTAGCAAAGCAAAATGGAGGCTTGGATTTGTATGAAGTCAATTTCAATTCCTTAGCCGCAACTATTCAGGAACGGGACTTCTTGGGATTTGCGGATAATCCTGCCAATCGGAATTTGAATGTAGCCGTACTCCAAAAAGACAATCCTGACCTCTATGCAATCGACCAGCGAGGGCTTTTGGTGAAAGTGGAAGACTTTATGAATTCTGACTCGCGAAAAGACGTTTTGGTGACATTGGGAATTCAAAATTTCCCAACCCGTCTTGGGAGAAATAACTGGATCGCGGTAGTGAATCCACTTTTCAGTGAGGCTCCTGATTTAATCTTGGGAACAAAAGCTGGAGGGATGATCTACCTCAAAGCTGTAGGAGACTCCAATTCCGGTGGAGATGAATTCCAACTTAAAGTCTATCCCAATCCAAGCGAGGGTCCAATCAAAATTATCTCCAACTTAGCTGCAAAAGGTCGCTTGGTTAATGCCTTGGGGCAAATACTTTTAGCGGATATTGAAATCCCCGCCAATACTACAGTAGAAATTCAAGCTCAATTTTTAACTCCAGGGCTTTATATTTTGAACTTAGAAGTGGATGGAAGATTTACCGAATCCCGGAAGGTTTGGATTCGGTAATTATAGGATTGGTTTTGGGGGATTGATCCAAAACTTTTAGCTTTCAGCAAATAAACCAAACATGAAATCGAGCATAACTCGGATAGTCCAACTGAGATGTATTAAAAATGCGAGATTCTCCCAATTCTCTTGACGAGAAATATGAACCATAGAAAACAAATTATAACCATAAGAAATCGAGCATGACTAAAAAATCACACACTGATGATTATATTCTGCGAGTTTCCTTGTGACCATTCAAAAACAATTATTAAAAACACATGAAGTATTTTTACTTATTAGGAATATTAGGAATAATCCTTTTTTCCTGCTCCTCCAAAAAAGCCGAACCGGCCGATCTAGTCTTTACCAATGGTATAGTTTACACAGTAAACGAAGCTAATCCAACTGCTGAAGCGGTAGCCGTAAAAGGCGGACTGATCCTAGCTGTAGGTACTACTGCAGAAATTAGCGAGCATATCGGTGACCAAACCGAAGTGATCGATCTACAGGGCAAAACCATGACTCCAGGCCTAATCGAATCCCATGCACACCTTATGGGTATTGGATACAACAAGCTGGAACTTGATCTGATGTACGTGAAAACCTACGATGAACTGGTCGAGAAAGTGGCCGAGGCTGTGGCCAAAGCAAAACCAGGCGACTGGATCACCGGGCGGGGTTGGCATCAGGACAAGTGGATCGAAAAGCCCGAAAAAATGGTGAAAGGATTCCAAACCAACGACAAACTAAACGAAGTTTCTGCCGATAATCCAGTCTACCTCAGTCATGCTTCCGGACATGCTTCCTTTACCAATGCAAAAGCATTGGAATTGGCAGGCATCTCCAATCTTAAAGGCGAACGACCGGGTGAAGTAGAAGGTGGTGAAATCATTCTGGATGAATTGGGAAATCCTACGGGTGTTCTGACTGAACGCGCCTCAGGATTAGTCGCAAGATTGATCCCAGAGACTACACCAGAGAAAGACGAACAAGCCTTGACTTTGGCCTTGCAAGAACTGGTGGAGAAAGGGATTACTTCCTTTCACGACGCAGGAAGTGGGCAGGAAGTGATTGATTTGGTACAGAAATTCAAAAATGAAGGAAAACTGACTGTCCGCCAGTACATTATGCTCACTGGTCGTCAACCAGAGCTCTTAGAAGAGTGGTATAAAAAAGGTCCAATGATCGACTCATCGGATCACATGCTTACCGTTCGTTCGATCAAATTGAATTGCGATGGAGCTTTAGGCCCTCGTGGCGCTTGGTTATTGGAAGATTATACAGATCGTCCTGGGCATCGTGGCCATGAGACCCTTCCTATGTCAGTAGTGACAGAAGTTTCAGAACGTGCTTTACCACTAGGCTTTCAGGTTTGTGCGCATGCCATAGGTGACCGTGCCAATCAGGAAATTTTGGATCGCTACGAAGCTGCTTTAGCTAAAAATCCAAACGCAACCGATCATAGATTCCGGATCGAGCATGCGCAGCACATTCATCCGGATGATATTCCAAGATTTGGGGAATTGGGCGTAATCGCAGCCATGCAGGCCATTCACCTAAGTTCGGATCGTCCTTGGGCGATAGATCGCTTAGGCGAAAAGCGAATCATTGATGGCGCCTATGTTTGGCAAAAGTTGATGAAAACTGGAGCGGTAGTCACCAACGGTACTGATGCACCAGTAGAGCCTGTAGATCCACTTCCTTCTTTCTATGCATCCGTAACAAGAAAAACATTGCAAGGAATGCCGGAAGGTGGTTATGAAGCCGATCAGAAAATGACCCGAGCGGAAGCCTTAAAATCCTATACCTTGGATGGGGCATTTGCAGAGTTTGAAGAAGATTTCAAAGGTTCGATTGAAGTAGGTAAGGCAGCTGATTTTACCATCTATGATAAGGATATCATGCAGGTGGCCGAGGAGGAAATTTTGACTACGAAAGTGATGATGACGGTGGTTGCTGGAAAGGTAGTTTTCAGTAAGCAGTAGGCAGTATTACAATAGACTGTGGTAATGATGAAAAACTTTGAGATTTTTTTCTTTGCTCGAAGGTTTAGTGATGATCAGGTTGATCAAAAAACATTGATAACAGTATGAAAACTGAGATTGGATTAATAGGTTGTGGGATTTGGGGTAGAAATATTCTACGAGATCTAATAAGCCTAAAGCAGTCCGTCTTTGTAGTGGATCCTTCCGAGGAAAATAGAATTACTGCTCTGGAGATGGGTGCATCACAAGTTTTTGCAAACAGACCAGAAAACTTCAGCCCCAAAGGATGGGTGGTCGCTACTCCAGCGATCACCCATTTCGAGGTGTTGAAAGACCTTGCAAAGGATAAGGTTCCCATTTTTGTAGAAAAACCTCTGACTTGTAATCTTGAAGAAGCGGAGGAACTTCTAAATATTGAAGGAAATCAGATCTATGTCATGCATAATTGGCTTTATCATACAGGTATTCAAATGCTTGCTGATTTAGTGAAAAGTGGAGAACTGGGAGATCTTGTTTTTTATAAATCCAATCGATGTAATTGGACTAGCCCAAGATCAGATGTGGATTCGGTTTGGACCTTGATCCCGCATGACATTACAATTGCCTTTTGTATGCTGGGCTATTTCCCTAAACCAAAAGCTGCTGTCGTGGAAGTTTATAATGGAATTCAACGCGGGATGACGGCATTTCTTGGAGAGGAGATACCTTGCGTATTGGAGGTTTCGAATAGATATGCTGACAAAAGACGGGAAGTACGCCTACATTTCACAAAAGGTGTGGCAGTCCTAAAAGATGAGAAAGTGAATTACATTGAGATTTTTCACGGGGATGATCGGTCGAAGCCAGAAGAAATCCAAAGTGAAAAACGGACATTTAACACTAAATCCCCTCTTGAAAGTGAACTTGCTTCTTTCATCAATTTCTTGAATGGTGGACTTCCTCCTTTAACTGACTTGGCAGAAGGAGTAGAGGTAATTAGAACTATAAATCAATTAAAGAAACTATCAAACACATGAGCCCCTCACCTGTGAAATTTTCTGTGGTAATTCCTACCTCAATAGACCGAGGCCTGATTTTACCTCATTCAATAGGTAGCGTTCTAAACCAAACCGTTCAGGACTTTGAAATACTGGTTATAGGAGATGGAGCAAATGATTTTACAAAAAAAGTTATCCACGATCTTGTAGCGAAAGACTCTCGCATCAGATTTTTTGATTTCCCAAAACATCCAAGACGAGGGGAGGAGAATAGACACCAGGTTCTTTTGAATGAAGCAAAGGGTAAATACATATCCTACCTATGTGATCGAGATATTATGCTTTCAAATCATTTAGAGACCCTGGAGCTTTACCTTGACAAACATGATTTTGCTTCTACTTTAAACTTTGTAATGTTGGAAGCAAGAGAAGGAATGACCTTTGGATGGAAAAATATAGCTGGCTGGAACTCCGCCTCTTGGAAGCTCTCTTGCGTAGGTCATAGCCTGGATTTTTACAAAAAACTACCCTATGGATGGCGTACTACGCCGGTAGGGCAGTTTACAGATATTTACATGTGGGATCAATTTCTGAGACATCCTGATTGCAAATCTTATTCTGGACTTGAAGCGACTATTTTGTGGTTTAAAAGAGGCGATCATCCAGGCATGTCTTCCGAAAGAAGAAAAGCAGAGTTGATTCGATGGGAAGAGATTATAAAGGATAAATTTCTTTTTCAACAAAAAAAAGAAGAGGCCTTTCGAGAATTAATGTCTGGCTATAACATTAATAAACAAAGGCTCTTCATTCGTGTCAAAGGCAGAAAAATCAGCCAATTACCCAAAGAAATTTTGAATAAAATCAAAAAGGTGCTATTCCATCAATAAAGGATTTTAAATCAGGGAAATCTCCCGCTCGGTTAGAGACTTTTGGATCTTCAAAAGACCAAGGAATACCCAAATCAGGATCATTCCAAACCACTCCCCAATTATCATCTTTCCCATAATCTACATAAGATTCAGAAACGGATTGAGCATGAACTGAAGGTATAGGAAAATACCATCCATGCAATAATCCACGAGGAAAAACCAACGCAGCTAAATCCTCTTCCCAAAGTTCATATAGCGACCATTGTAAATAGGTTGGGGAGTCAGAACGCATGTCTTTAAGTCCCAATTCACATCTCCCCTGAATAAGACAGAAATACTCATCATGCCTTTTATGAAAGTGCATCCCTCGATAAACATTAGCCTCAGACTTAACTAAACTCCATTGTACTGCATCCAATTCTAAATTCCAACGATGATTAAAAATCTCGGTGAAACTCCCTCTATAATCCTTATGTTCCTTTAATTTTCTAAGAGTCACTCCAAAAATCTCATTCCCAGCAATTAAGCGGGACTCCTTAATACTTGTTGTTATCATAAAGCGTGATCATTAATTCTATTTCAACTAAAAACCCCAAAAAAATGGGAAATACCAAATTGGTCTTGTTCCAGAAATTTTACAAAGACATCAACATTTGATGGTTCAAGAAATTAAAATCAAATCACAATTCAAACAAAAATCAAAAAATCCGACACTATATTCTATGAACTATGGAAAGCTAGTTTCTTCTCATAAAATAAGTTTTTCCTTGAATTTCAAGCCCATTGGCAAAATCAGAATACTTGTAACAGCCATCAAATACATGTAAATAAGAGATAGCTTCCCAAAGGTGAAAATGAGAACGCTAAAATGAAAACACAGAATGATAGCCGCAAATTGAATTTGTTTTTTACCGGAAATAGCCCAAAGACCTAGGACGAGTTCAGCTGCAATCACGGTATACGATAATAGCTGAGCGAATAGCCGTTCTCCTACCCAATTAGCCATGGTTAAGTTTAAAGAATTTGGGTAAACGTTAATGATGAAGTTTTCAAAATATTGACCAGATAACCAGTCAACATCCATTAGCTTATTCAAACCCGCACCCAAGTATAAAAGAGCAATCTGCAACCTGAATGACCATTCTAATCCCGGGTGAAATATTCCAATCAAGAAAAATATACATCCAGAATACAGAAAACTAGTCGAATATTGACTCTTGGAAGATAGAATCTGATAAAAAATTAAGATCGACAGAATTAAAGAAAATCTCTGAAACTTGAAACCTAATAAAATTGCTACCAGAGAAATCCAATAAACCCAATCGATCAAAGGAAAAAGCCAGGTGAATTCTTTGAAAACATCCAAGAAACTGAAAAAAGGTAAGAAAGGCGGAAAAATATGCATAGAACCTTTGATCAAAATCAAGTACAAAACTAGCATTCTGGCTACGAAGAGAAGGCGTGTAAAGGACAAGAACTGTTTACTTTGAAACCTTTCCAACTTTAAAAATCCCATACTTCCTCCTCTTTTCCATTTACTCTATAAATCACCCTTACTTGGGCAGAATCTGACTTCCCGTAGCTACGTTCAAACTGCGATATTTGGGAAAAGACATGGGAAATACTCCTGTTTTCCCTACCGGGATTTGGCAAATTATACCGATTACTGACTTGAAGGGAGCTTAGTTTCACTGAATCTATACTCACTGTTATTTCATAAAAGGATATTTGATCGAAGGGAACCCATCCGAAATAATTGACAGAACTGAATTTGGTATAAACCACTCCGAAAACTTGCGCAAGGAAAAAGAAGAGTAAAAGAAGTCTTTTCATTTTCAAAAGACGAAATTGATTAGAATGCAAACATATCTCATAGGAATTGACTACTTTAAACTTTCCGGGAATTTTGGTGAAACTATTTTTTTTATGAAGAAAATCATAATTCAATTACTAAGATTTATAGGTTTTATTCCACAACCAAAAAAAACTACTGTCACGCATGAAGACGAAGTGATCTTTAAAATTCAAGATGATGTGTTTTTCCAAGTGTATTGGAAGTCTCTTCCTATCGGTAAAGGACCAGCTGTAATTCTAAAAGCTTTTGGACAGGAAATTCTAAAGTTTGATTGTTTTGGAAAAGAAAAAGGTCACTACCATATTGCTCCAAATTACGATTTCAGGATTTACTTCGTGGAAGAAACAATTGAGGAACAAATTCAAAGAACCATCCTTGAACTAAAAATCAATGGTTTGAGATACTTGAAAATTCAAAAAGACCCAAAAATAAAAGCTATAAATCCTAATCTGAATGATTTCAATGCTATCCTCAAGCAAGTAGAGTCAACATTATTGCAGCATCATGAAAAATTGCAAATAGTAAAAAAAGCAGAAGTGAAATGAAAAGATTTTAAAGGTTTTATTAGAATCTATTTTATAATCTGACTTCCTGGATTGATACCAGCTACTTAGTCTTGCCACACAGGAGTCGGAAGACCTTAAAACCTTGCTTCATTTTAAATGTCACTTTTGTAATATTCAGCCCTCTCCAGATTTTATCCTGAAATGGAGATTTTTCCCTATTTTCCCATTCTAAAAAACAACCAAAATATGCGTAAACATTTATTTGCTCTTTGGATGCTTTGCCTTGTCACAAGCTTTGCGATAGCCCAAGAGAAAAAACCAATCACCTGGAAGGATATCCCTACCTGGAAATACATGCAATCCTCCAGTTTTGAAATCTCTCCTGATGGGCAGTGGATCGCCTATGGAATTGTAGCATTGGAGGCAGACGGAGAAGTCATTTTGCAAAAAGTAAATGATCCGAATTCCAAAAAATCTTTTCCAATTGGCTCAACGAATTTCCCATCAATTGAATTCAGCGCCGACAGCAAGTGGATCGCTTTCAAAGAATACCCAAAATTCAGCGAGAAGAAAGCCAATGAAAAATCCAAAGGCAAGCCGCTTCGAGACAAGCTTTCCTTGATGGAATTAGGCAAGGAGGATAAAGTGACCTTTGAAAATGTCAGCAGCTTCTCCTTCAATGGTGATGCCGCCAGCCACCTTGCCATCAATCTTCCTAAAGAGGGGAATGGGGATGCAAAAGGCTCAGATCTTTTGATCTATCACTTGAACAGCAAGAAAACCCAAAATCTGGGAAATGTGGCAGAGTTCAGCTTCAATAAGTCAGGTTCTCACCTTGCCTACACCGTGGATGCCGCCAATAAATCTGGAAATGGAGTTTATCTTTTGAACTTGGGCAATAATAGCACTTCGGTCTTGGATACAGACAAAGCTGCATACAAGTCACTGAATTGGACGGAGAAAGGCGATGCTTTTGCAGCGCTAAAATTAGTCGAAGACAAGAAATACAAGCAAGATCACGGAAAAGTGATCGGAGTAAAAAATCTAAACAACCCTCAAGTGACGATCTACGATGCCTTGAAAGACAGCACTGGATTTGATCAGTCCTACACGATCAGCGGCATTCGTCGTCCGATGTGGTCTGAGGATTTGACCCGGCTTTTCTACGGGATTCATCCTTTGGTGTTAGCTAAAAAAGAGGATGTCAAAAAAGAAGTTGATAAGGACTCGGTGAAGATGGCAGAAGCTGATGCTATGAAAAAAATCATGGCTGACACGACCTTGAAATCAATCGCTGATCTTCAGAAAGCCATCAGCAAACTCGACTCCGGAAAGGTAAAAGGCAAAAAAGAGAATGAAGCAGACAAGCCCGATATGACCATCTGGCACTGGAATGATAGCCGACTGCAGTCACGTCAGCAGGTGATGGAGAATCAGGACAAAAACTACAGCTTCTATGCGATGTACGATATAGCCGCTAAGAAACACATAGCCCTACAGGATAGCAGCATGAAGGATTTGAATATCCTTCCAAAGGAGCGCTATGCGATGGGAATGGACGATCAAGCCTATGAATTGGACATCAACTTAGACGGTCAGAATTATAGCGATTTTTATATTGTAGATTTAAAAACAGGCGATCGAAAGACGCTTTTCATCAAGTTTTACCTTCCTTCCTATTCCTCGATCCCAAGACCATCGACAGATGGGACCAAGTTGATTTATGGCGAAGATGGGCATTTTCATGTGTATGATATCGCTTCAGGAACTTCCATCAATATCACGGAAAAAATTCCAGTATCTTTTGTCGATGTGGAAGACGATCATAATGTAGAAAAACCAATGGTCGGAGCGCTGGGCTGGAGCTCGGATAGCAAATACGTCTTGCTTCGAGACGATTGGGATATCTGGCAAGTGCCAGTTGATGGCAAATCAGCAGCGATCAATTTGACTCAAAATGGTAGAGCTGAAAAAATCAGATATCAATACCGGTTCAATCTAGATCCTGAAGAAAAGGGAATCGATCTAACAAAGCCTGTCTATATCCGAACTTACGGTGAATGGGATAAGAAAAGTGGAATAGCGTTGCTTTCTCCTGCGAAAAAAGGAGGTTTAGCTCCTGGTGCCAAATCACTAGTCTGGGAAGATGCAAATATTGGTGGATTGCAAAAGGCTGAAAAAGCTCCGGTATTTTTCTTTGGCAGCGAGACCTTCAATACACCACCACAAATGCATGTCACGGATGCCGCGCTAGCAGCACCAAAGCAAATCACAGCCAATGCTCCTGATGCCGATAAATACCTTTGGTCGGCAGGAACAAGATTGGTGAATTATGTAACAGATAAAGGCGATTCGCTTCAGGGAGCATTATTCCTTCCTGCAGGTTATATAGAAGGTAAGAAATACCCAACGGTCGTTTATTATTACGAGAAGCTTTCGCAGACTCGCCACAACTGGACCAATCCGGGCTATAGCGGTACGGGCTGGAATCCAAATGTGTACACCAGCAATGGATTCGCAGTCTTCATTCCAGACATTGTGTACAAATTGGATGATCCAGGAATGTCAGCTGTTTGGGCAGTAATCCCAGCAGTGAAAGCTGCGATCAAAACAGGCGTCATCGATGAAAACAATATTGGAATTCACGGTCATTCGTGGGGTGGTTATCAGACTTCCTTCTTGATCACGCAGACGGATATGTTTAAAGCTGCTGCTGCAGGAGCGCCATTGACCAATATGATCTCCATGTATGATTTGATCTATTGGAATTCGGGCGGAGGAAATATGTCCATTTTTGAAGCTTCACAGGGAAGATTCCGAGGTGCACCTTGGGAAAACTGGGAGGCTTATGAGCGAAATAGCCCAGTCTACCATGTGAAAAATGTGACAACGCCTCTGCTGATGCTTCACAATGACAAAGATGGAGCAGTGGACTTCACTCAAGGTGTCGAGTACTATTCTGCTTTGAGAAGATTAAAAAAGCCGGTCGTTTTAGTTCAGTACAAAGGTGAAAATCACGGTCTGAGCAAACTGGAAAACCGAAAAGATTATAGCGTGCGGATGATGGAATTCTTTAACCATCATCTCAAAGGCGAAGCCGCACCGGATTGGTTGAGTAAAGGAATCAACAAGCTCGACTTAGAGGAACATTTAGAAAAAACGGCTTTTTAAAAAAATCAGAAAGCTGAAATCAGAAAGCTGAAAAAAGGAAAATCCCGCGGTGAGAACTGCGGGATTTTTTTTTGGTTTAGATTAGACCTTCTTCTTCAAGTTTTTTTAGCTTTAGAAACATGAAACTCTCCCATAAAATCTACGTCCTTCTTAATCTAATCGTACTAGTAGTTGTGATCTGGTGGAACTACTATACCAATACCGGGAATATCGGGGGGAAAACCGTAGGCGAGTTGAGTGCCGTGTTGGATAATTTTTTCACTCCTGCAGGATATGCTTTTGCCATTTGGGGAATAATCTATTTGGCGCTGGTAGCTCAGGCGATTTACCTGGTTTGGGCAGCCTTCAGCAAAAAAACGGATAGCGATTTCATCTCGCAGATGGGGCCTTATTTAATTATGACCAATTGCCTAAATGCGGCTTGGCTCTGGTTTTGGCTGACAGAAAACACCGGACTCAGTGTCGTAGTCATGCTTGCCATGCTTTTCGCTTTGGTGATTTTGATCCTAAATCTCCGAATGAATCTCCCTTCCCAACACAAGTCAGGAAATTGGCTCGTGAGGGTTCCCATTAGTATTTATGCAGGTTGGATCACCGTGGCCACAGTCGCGAATATATCAGCCTATCTGGCAAAAATCGGATGGACTGGCTGGGGAATTTCCGAAATCACCTGGGCCATCGTGATGATTGCGATTGCAGCTTTGGTAAACATCTTCATCGTCTTTTCGAGAAACTTAATTGCCTTTCCCTTAGTCGGAGTTTGGGCTTTATTAGCCATTTCAGTCCGGCATGGAGGCACGGTGAATTTACTCCAAGGAGCAGCTCTAATCGCTGCAGCTCTTATTTTATTGGCTTTGGGAAGTCATTTGATTAGGAACAGGATGAAGACCTAAACCCAATAAAAAATATTTTTAAAATAATTTTTTCCAAACGATTGAGTTAGTAGTATTTTTCCTATTATTAGGTAGTCATTTGGTTTACTAATAAAATTAGGTTCTTTATAAAAATTTCATGGAATTCTTATCTGCACTTCCGCCTGAGCTGAAGCTCTTTTGGTACATCGCCATTCCAGTCTCTCTAATCTTTTGCATCCAAACCATCTTGACATTTATAGGATCGGGCGGATCAGATGGGTTGGAAGCGGACTTTGATGGGGATTTAGATGTTGCCGGAGAAGCTCCTTTCCAGCTTTTTTCATTTCGAAACCTGATTAATTTCCTTTTAGGCTTCAGCTGGACAGGTATTTCTTTTGCGAAGCTCATTCCCAACACATCCCTCCTAATCTTGGTTAGCTTGATTGTTGGCTTTGGGTTCATTTATTTCTTTTTTATCATTATTCGTCAGATCCAAAAACTCGGAGAAGACAATACTTTCCGAGCCGAAAAAACAATCAATCAAATTGCTGACGTGTATTTATCCATTCCCGGAAATATGCAGGGTAAGGGCAAAATCATGGTCAGCCTGAATGGATCTGTTCGAGAACTTGATGCAATGACTGAGCATAAAAAAATCGAGACCAACGCTACTGTTCGAATCAAAAAAATCGAAAGTGGGAATATCTTCATTGTAGAAAAACTTTAATCCCCAATTTATGGACCCTTTAATAATCATAGTCGTCGCGACTATAGTCACTTTTGTGACCATTCTTGCCTTGGTATCAAGGTATAAGAGATGCCCTTCGGATAAAATCCTAGTGATCTACGGTAAGACAGGGGGCACCTCTGCCAAATGTATCCACGGTGGTGGTGCATTCATCTGGCCAGTGATTCAGGATTTTGCCTATCTGGATTTGAAGCCCATTTCTATTGAAGCCAATCTTACCAATGCACTTTCTCGTCAAAACATCCGAGTAGATGTACCATGTCGATTCACGATTGCTATTTCTACCGATGTGGATACCATGAATACCGCTGCTGAGCGTTTATTAGGATTGGCACACGAGCAGATTCAGGAGCTTTCTAAGGATATACTTTTTGGACAGTTACGTTTGGTAATTGCTACGATGACGATCGAAGAGATCAATTCTGACCGGGACAAATTCTTGGAAAGCATTTCCAAAAATGTGGATAGCGAATTGAAGAAAATCGGCTTGAAGCTGATCAACGTCAACGTAACTGATATCAAAGATGAATCTGGCTATATCGAAGCCCTTGGAAAAGAAGCAGCAGCAAAAGCAATCAATGAAGCAAAAATATCAGTAGCGGAGCAAGAGAAAATAGGTGAAACCGGGAAAGCCCTGGCAGACCGTGAAAAAGACGTTCAGATCGCCGACACGCAACGAGACCGGGATGTGAAAATTGCCGTGACTAACAAGAACAGGGAAGTTAGTATAGCAGAAGCAGCAAAAGACGAAAGTATCGGAAAAGCAGAAGCACAGCGAGATACAAGAGTAAAAACTTCCGAGGCGAATGCTATTGCAATTAAAGGAGAGAACGAAGCGAAAATTTCAATTGCACAATCCGATGCATTGCGAAGAGAAAAAGAGGCTGAGGCATTGCGAATCGCTTTGGCATCCGAAAAAGTACAGCAAGCTAGAGCTTTGGAAGAGGCCTACCTAGCGGAGCAAAAAGCTGAAACTGCCAGAGCAGAACGAGAACGATCCACACAGAATGCGAATATTGTAATTCCAGCCGAAATAGCGAAGCAACGTGCCATTATCGATGCCCAAGCAGAAGCGGAACGAATCAGAGAGCAGGCCAAAGGTGAAGCGGATGCGATCTTTGCCAAGATGGAAGCTGAAGCGAAAGGTCTATATGAAATCTTAACCAAGCAGGCTGAAGGCTACCGTGAAGTAGTGAGTGCTGCAGGCGGAGATCCAACCAAAGCTTTCCAATTATTATTGATTGAAAAACTTCCTGAGTTAGTTCGAACTCAAGTTGAAGCTGTGAAAAATATTAAAATTGATAAAATCACGGTTTGGGATTCGGGTCAAAATGAAGGAGGGAATGGTTCCACTGCTAATTTTGTATCTGGAATGATGAAGACGGTGCCTCCACTAAATGATTTATTCAATATGGCAGGCTTGAACCTTCCAAGCTACCTTAAAGGTGAAAAACTTGAGGAAGCTGAACCAGAGAAACCAAATCCGGAAACAAAAACCAAATAAAAAAAGGCCTTATGGCCTTTTTTTATGCTATTAATTGGCATTTATACAAATTCTTCCGCTTCAGAGAAGCGATTTGATTTCAGAGAATAAAAACATCAGATCGCACCGCTGGTGCTCTTAGTTTATTTTCGAATCTAACCCTACAATCAGAAAGCACCTCTGGTGCAATTATCAGATGCTTTTAGAATGGTGAAATACCAGAAAAATCAATTCCCACTCACATCCATATAGGTATAGCCCATTTGATCGAGGGCGACAAAGGTGGTTTTCGCGGAAATCGCCACTTTCACTTCGGGGGTGATATCTTCTTGAGGGATTTTAAGGAAGGCCATACTTTGACCGCAGAGGTAAAACTCAACTCCCACTTTCTTCAATTCCTGAAGAGCTAGAATATTCGGGTTATCGATACCATACTTTTCTTTGTAAGCTTCATTACTGAGAACAGCTCTTGATAACCCCCCATGAATTATTGCCGCAATTTTTATTTTTTCTGCTGGGACTCCGTTCGCAATATGGAGATTGTAGGTTCGAGCGATCTCTGTAAAAGGCTCATAGACCTTGGTAGAATCTTTGAAAGTGCCGTAGATATCAATAGCGATTTTATAGGTGATCGCTGGATCATAAGGCATCGCTGGATTCTCTATAGGAATCACTCCTACCCATGGTGCAAAGTCAAGAACGGGGTAAGTCATTTTATCTTTGATATGGTCAGGCATAGTCATTTGCGCAAAGGAATTAACCTGAAAGGCAAGTGTTACCAAAAGAATTAGAGTTAGGTGCTTTTTCATAAAAACCGTAGATGTGTTAGGTTGGAAAGATAGCAGTTTTCAAAAACTTATTCACTTTCCTGGATTTTTCAGAAGAAAATCCTTTTCAAAAAAATATTTATTTCGGCAGTAAAAAATCAACGTTTTTTTCAATCTACTTTTGATCTCTAATTCAACTGGCTATGGCTCTTCAAATCATCTTATTGCTAATTGGTTTGGTCTTATTAGTCAAAGGAGCCGACTGGCTGGTGGATGGGGCATCTGTTCTTGCCAAGAAATATAATGTTTCTGATTTAGCAATTGGATTGACGATTGTTGCATTTGGCACCTCTGCTCCCGAGCTAGTTGTAAATGCTGTTGCAGCTCAAGGGAATTTCCCGGATATCGTCTATGGCAATATCATTGGATCAAACAATTTTAACCTCTTTATCATCCTGGGAATAGCAGGAATTATTACGCCTTTGGCTGTCCAATCCAGTACGGTTTGGAAGGAAATTCCTTTTTCCTTTTTAGCGGCGGTTGGATTGCTTTTTCTAGCGAATAATTATTTCGCTTCTGAGACCAAAGAAATCTCTCGCATAGACGCATTAATTCTATTAGCTTTTTTTGGTGGTTTTCTTTATTACGTAGCTACTCAATTGAAATCTGATCCAAATGCTGAAACCATAGAAAATAAGGATTATTCAAACTTGAAGATCTGGGTTCTGATCATTCTGGGTTTAGCAGGTCTGG
Source organism: Algoriphagus marinus (assembly GCF_001936475.1). Taxonomy (GTDB): domain Bacteria; phylum Bacteroidota; class Bacteroidia; order Cytophagales; family Cyclobacteriaceae; genus Algoriphagus; species Algoriphagus marinus. The sequence goes on from NZ_MSPQ01000010.1 coordinate 185,643, forward strand.
TCGGCGGTGGCAAATTAGTAGTGGATAATGCTGTGGCTATGGCCCAATCATTGGGCGTCAGTGAAAAAATCATCGGACTCACGATCGTCGCAGCCGGAACCTCCCTGCCTGAACTGGCTACCTCAGTAGTGGCCGCAATGCGTAAAAACGCAGATATCGCGATAGGGAATATTGTGGGCTCCAACCTTTTCAATATCCTCTTGATCATTGGAGTTAGTGGTCTAATACGCCCCCTAAGCTATAATTCAGCATTCAATACTGATATCTACATGCTTTTGGGAGGTACAGCCTTCTTGTTCCTTGCCATGTTTATCGGGAAGAAACATCGTCTTGACCGATGGCAGTCACTGCTACTCTTATGCGTTTATTTAGCATATACTGGCTATCTCGTAAGTATGGAAATTGCTTAATCAGATATTTTGATGAACCTACTTTTAGAATTGGCAAGTTTTGAATTACCGATTTCTAATCCGGTTATCAAGTTCTTGTTGATTCTAGTAATCATCCTCTTGGCCCCTATACTTCTCAATCGCATAAAAATCCCTCCCCTTCTGGGTTTGATTATCGCTGGAACGATCGTTGGCCCAAAGGGATTGGGTTTGATAGAGCGGGACAGTGGCATCATCCTTTCCGGAACAGCAGGATTACTTTATATTATGTTTTTGGCTGGTCTTGAAATTGACTTGCAGGACTTCAAAAAAAACAGCAAAAAGAGTCTAGTCTTTGGCATGTTTACTTTTTTGATCCCGATGTTTCTGGGAATTCTAGCTGGCCTGTATTTGCTAGAAATGACCATACTCACTTCGATCTTGTTGGCGAGCATGTTCGCATCCCACACACTGATAGCTTATCCGTTGATTTCTAAATTGGGTATCGCTAAGAATCGAGCAGTAAACATCACCGTTGGAGGAACTTTGATCACTGACACGCTCGCACTTCTAGTATTGGCCATCATAATTGGATCTACCAAAGGTGAAGTAAACTCGGTTTTTTGGGTCAAGTTGATCTCATCTTTGGTAGTATTTACCACGGTGATTGTATTTATTTTCCCCAGAATTGGTCGTTGGTTTTTCAAGAAATACACCGATAATTCATCCCAATTTATTTTCGTTTTGGTATTGGTTTTTTTAGGCGCAGCCATGGCGGAACTGGCTGGTGTGGAAGCTATCATTGGTGCATTCTTGGTTGGCTTAGCCATCAACTCACTCATTCCTCACACCTCCCCATTGATGAATCGAGTGGAATTTGTAGGGAATACGATTTTTATACCATTTTTCCTGATTGGAGTGGGGATGCTGGTAGATTTTCGAATTTTTATTGAGGGATGGGAGACCATTTGGGTAGCCTTTGTGATGACAAGTATCGCCATTTTAGCAAAATGGCTAGCCGCTTATTTTACACAGAAAACCTATAAATTTTCGATCGACGAGCGACGGATTATTTTTGGATTGAGTAATGCCCAAGCAGCGGCTACGCTAGCCGCTGTATTGATTGGGTACAATACGATTTTAGGGACGGATGAATTGGGTGAACCGATTCGACTGCTTTCAGAAACAATTTTGAATGGAACAATCGTCATGATTTTAGTCACCTGTACGATTGCTTCCTTTGAAGCTCAAAAAGGAGCTAAAAATATCGCTTTGGCTGAATCGCCACTAGATGAGAATACCAGCTCAGAAATCCCGGAGCGAATTCTCATCCCTGTCCGAAATCAAGAAACTTCGGATGAATTGATCAATCTCAGCATCCTGCTTCAATCCCCAAAAAAGAAAGCAAGCATGTATGCATTGAGCATCATCAATCCAGAACTTCAAGATTCTGGCGCTGAGATGAAAGCTCAAAAAACCCTCAACAAAGCATCCGAAACCGCTGCTGCGACAGATCACTTTCTCTATGAATTGCTCCGCTATGACACCAGCATTGCCCATGGTATTTCCAGTGTAATCCATGAAAATAAGATCACAGATCTGGTCCTCGGCCTGCACCAAAAGCAGGATATGAGTGATACTTTTTTGGGAAATCTCACGGAGAACCTGCTCAGCCGAAGCAATACCACCACGTACATTTACAAACCGAATCAGCCCTTTGAGACGCATAGACGTCATTTAGTTTTTATTCCTCCGGGAGCCGAGCATGAATTAGGATTCCCTTTTTGGCTGGTAAAAGTCTGGAATATCGCCCGAAATACCGGTGCTAGAATGATCTTTTACCTTTCCGATAGTACCCGTATTTATCTTCAGGAAATTCTTAAAAATCATCCGATCAGGCTTGAGTTTAGAGAATTCCCAGATTGGGGGGAATTGGGAAATCTGAATATTATCCTGAAGCCGGACGATAATTTAATCATGGTTCTCAGTCGAAGGGGCGAAGAATCCTATCACCCAAACATGGAGCATGTACCCAATCTGATCAATACATTTCTAAGGAATCATAGCTTTATCTTGATCTATCCAAACCAGCCCAAAGCTACTGGTATGGACGGCCTAGAGATGATCCATGGTTCGCTCCTTGGCCCAATGGAGCGACTGGATTTCATAGCAAAGATTATCGGAAGTCTTTTCAAGAAAAAATAATGGCAAATTAACATCAGGATGAGAAATCTAAGTCCTTTATAGTTATCTTCAACTATGAAATCGAGCATGACTAAAAAGTCACACACCGGGAGGATTAAATGTTGCGAGATTCCATATGGCCATTAAAAAGAAATTATAATCATATGAAATGCCCATGAGGAAAGTCCTCATACAGGGGAATGATTACCTAGGGCATTCCATATGGCCATTCAAAAGAATTTATAATCATATGAATTTGAAGAGTCAACTCTTTCTGGTTATATTTTTGGTTGCCACTTGCCAAGGCAAAACGTTTGGACAGCAACTGCTCGATTTGGACAAAACGTTGCTTATTAAGATTTCACCTTTATCATTTATAGAGCCTGAGACCATCGTCATCCAAGGAGGAGTGGAATACTTTTTCAATCCAAAAATCAGCTTTCAGACAGAACTCGGAATCAATGGAGGAGTATTCGGAATCCCTTCCAAAAGGGGGAAAAACGAGGACTTTTCACTTTGGCGGAGCAAAAGCGAAATCAAATTCCACCAAAAAAAATTTTATTGGGGCTTCGAGTTCTTCTACGTGGACAAAGATTTTATCCGAACAGATGATTACTACACCACCTTCAAACAAAAAATCTGGTACGATAAAGCCCGGATTAATTTTCAAGTATATGGAACAGGTTTGAAGTTTGGTCGCCAGCACTGGGTTTCGGATAATATACTCTTGGACTCCTTTGCAGGAATTGGCATTCGTTCCCGTTTTAGGGAAATCGTTGTAATTGAGCTGTCAGAAAATCAGAACAGAGATCTATTTGATGGGAATTTTTGGACTGGAGATCGCTACCGCTTTGAAGGCTGGGATTCGGTGATGCAGTTCTCTCTTGGGATCAAAGTTGGAATTTTAACAGGCGCTAAAGACTAAAAAAAGAGGGCAAAGAAAATGAAAAAATACCATCTCCTTCTTGTTCTTTTATCGCTGCTGATGGGTTCGGCCTTTGGCCAAAAGAATCAAGATCTTGCCAAGCATGTTCTGATCAAAGTCAGTCCTATGGCGCTGGCCGAATTGGAAACGGTAGTCTTCCAAGCCGGTGCAGAATATTTCTTCAATGACAGTTTGAGTTGGCAAGGCGAAATCGGACTCAACGCAGGCGTTTTTGGAGCAAATGCAGGAAGGGATCAAAATCAGGATTTTTCATTTATCCGCTTTCGGACGGAAGTCAAATGGTATCTAAACAGGAGCTATTTAGCTGCAGAAGTATTTGCATTGGTAAAAGATTTTGATCGCTCAACTGACTTTTTCTCTAATGGCCAAGAAAGCATCGGCTATACGCTAGGGAATATTAACTTTTTTTCAACCGGCGCAATGGCAAAGATTGGAACTCAGAAATTCATCAGTAAGCGGGTATTGTTTGACAAATACATTGGATTGGGATTCCGGGTCAACCACAACGAAGTCACCCCTTTGGAAGGAATAACTACCGGAGCCGATGGACCATCCCCTTTCCTGACAGATCAGTATCGATACGAGGGATGGAGTTTCAGTCCTAATTTGACTATCGGTTTTAAAATCGGAATCTTGACTGGAAAAAGATGAATTGATCTGTTCCCATTAGCATCTTTTTATCGTTTATGGGTATATCCGCTTTCATACCAGCAACCAAATTTTATTGATGTTCACCTCGACTTCGCTCGGTGACCCTTGGGTTTTACATTAGGATGGTGGGAGGAAAATGCGGCAGTGCCGCATTTCCTCCCACCATCCTAATTAACCCCGAATCCGAAGGCCGAGCGAAGTCGAGGCCATTTTGATATACTGGCATCATTGCGGATAATCATAATCCTTTATAACGCTTTTAAAAAAAGCCATCCTCTTCCTTCACCGCTAATCACTTTCAGGACAGTTAATTATTTTGCTTCTATTAGCTTTAGACAAATTATCTGATTGTAATTCAGCTTAATTAGCCTAATTAAACCTATTTCCTAAGGCATGAAAAAATTTGCCAAATCAACATTTCGTAGAATTCTGCTCTTCTCAGGATTCTTCCTAAGCTTCTGTCTTTTGGGATTTTCCCAACAAAATCAAGCTCCGGGAAAAGTCAGTGGAAAGCTGCTGGATAAGACCAGCAGAGAACCCATCCCCTTCGGAAGCATAGCCATATTTACCCTGCAGGATTCACTAATTGGCGGTGCCATATCCGGAGAAAAAGGAGGTTTTGAGCTCAGACTTCCTTTTGGCACCTATTATGGATTGATCGAATTCATGGGTTTCGAGTCGTTGAAAACAGCTCAGTTTACGCTTTCCTCTCAGCAAGCAACCCGAAATCTCGGGGATATTTTAATCGAAGCAAGCGCCTCGGACTTGGATGAAGTAGTGGTTCAAGGTGAAAAAACCTTGATGGAACTTTCGTTGGACAAGCGGATTTTCAATGTCGGAAAAGACCTAGCAAATGCAGGCGGGACAGCTTCCGATATTCTGATGAATTTACCTTCCGTGGCGGTCGATCCAGAAGGGAATGTAAGACTTCGTGGTTCTTCCAATGTTCGAATCCTGATCGATGGCAAGCCTTCGGGATTGGTGAGCTTTAAAGGGGGAGCAGGCCTTCGACAGCTACAAGCCAATATGGTCGAGCGGGTGGAAGTCATCACCAATCCTTCTGCCCGCTATGAAGCAGAAGGTATGGCTGGCGTGATCAACATTATTCTGAAAAAAGACAATAATAAAGGATTCAACGGTTCATTCGAAGTAATTGCCGGGACTCCACTCAATCTGGGCTTTTCCACTAATCTCAATTACCGTAAGAATCGAATCAACTGGTTTATCAATTACAGTTTGGCTCGGAGACATCAACCAAACGTCGGTGAATTGTATCAAGAGGTGTACAATGAGGATGGCAGCACTTCCATTTTAAGTCAAAATAATTCCGGACTGGTCAAAAGCTTCAACAATAATATCCGTGGTGGATTGGATTATTATTTCAATGAAAAAAGTATTCTCACTGCCTCTTACCTTTGGCGAAGAAGCGATGCCAGAAGGATTACGGATATTCGCTATGAAGACTACCTGAACAACTTCGATAATTACCTGGGCTATTCTCTACGGCAGCAAGACGAAACTGAAGCAGAACCGAATTCGGAGATAATTGTGAGCTACAAAAAAAGCTTTGAGCAGAAAGGTCATGAACTCACCACTGCCTTCACTTATTTGAATTATTGGGAGCGATCAGATCAGAAATTTACGGAATCAGCATATTCTCCAACCGTCCAATTGATCCCAAATTCAGATTTGCTCCAGACCTCCCTCAACGACGAATACGAAAATCAATATTTGCTTCAGCTGGATTACGTGAAGCCCTTTTCAAAGGAAGGAAAATTTGAAACAGGATTACGGACCAGCTTCCGAGAGATGGAAAATGACTTTCTTGTCTCAGAAGAAAATGAATCCGGAGAATTGATCCCGCTTCCAGGGCTGGACAATATTTTTCTTTACAATGAAAATATTCTTGCGGCATACGGAATCTGGGGAAACAAAACAGGAAATTGGAGCTATCAGGCAGGCGTCCGTGCAGAGCATACCGATGTGGAGACGATCTTGGTGGAGACCAATGAGCGAAATCCTCGGAAGTACACCAACCTTTTCCCAAGTGCGCACTTGACTTACAATATATCTACGGAGAACGCTTTCCAACTTAGCTACAGCCGAAGAGTGAGAAGACCGGTTTACAACGATTTAAGTCCTTACGTGACTTTCTCCGATCAGCGAAATTTCTTCAGTGGAAATCCAGATCTCAATCCAGAATTCACGGATTCATTCGAACTGGGTCATATCAAGTACTTTGAAAAAGGGACCCTATTTTCCACCGTTTACTTCAGAAATACCACAGATAAAATCGAACGAATCCGAACTGTCAATGACGATGGGTTCTCGGTGACTGCACCATACAATCTGACTGGAGAAAAATCTTTCGGAGTAGAATTCAGCTCGGATTACAAGATAAATGATTGGTGGAAGCTAGATCTGAACTTGAATTTCTTTCATGCAAATATTGACGGAAGTAATATCGAATCGAATTTCCAAGCGAAAACTTACAGTTGGTTATTACGACAAACATCCAGATTCACACTCGGAAATGGCATGGACATCCAAGTTCGGGCGAATTATGACGCTCGCCAAAAAACAGCTCAAGGCGTTCGTAAAGGAATTTTCTTTATGGATCTTTCTGCTTCCAAGAGGATTCTAGGAGAGCGGGGAAACCTGATTTTAACTGCCAATGACATCTTCAATTCCCGAAGGAATCGCTACATTATCGAAGGTGAAAATTTCTTTACCGAAGGAGATTCACAGTTTGTCCGTCGACAGATTAATCTAACGATGAGCTATCGGTTGAGGCAGTAGAATGTCCGGTGTTTGATTTGACTTAGGAGAAATCATCCAAACTACGAAGGAGGAAGGTTCTTCTCGTAGCCCTTCAGTTGAAAGAATTGTAAACGTTTCGATTTAGATTTAAATCAAGACCTTCGAGGTTGGAAAAACCTCAAAGGTCAAATAAAATCCCAATGCCCAAAATCACCCTTACAACCCTCCTTTTATTAATCTTTAGTTCCGGCGCATTCGCCCAAAAAATTAATGCAGACTATCGTTTGAATATCAAGAAAGCGAGTTCGCCCATTATCATCGATGGTGTTTTGGATGAGAAAGCTTGGGAAGATGCCGATGTAGCTACTGACTTTTTCATGATCACTCCGATGGATACCAGTTTTGCTCAAGTGAGAACTGATGTACGAATGAGCTATGATGAAGAGCACCTCTATCTGATTGTGGTAAATTATCATGCAGTGGAAGGTCCCTATATGGTGGAGTCACTTCGTCGGGATTTCTCTTTTGGAAAAAATGACAACTTCCTGCTCTTCATGGATCCTTTTGATGATCAAACCAATGGCTTTTCTTTCGGAGCAAATGCAGCCGGTGCTCAGTGGGATGGTATCATGTCCAATGGTGGTAGCGTGGATTTGAGTTGGGATAATAAATGGACTTCCAAAGTCACCAACTACGAAGACAAATGGATTTTTGAAGCAGCTATTCCCTTCAAATCAATTCGCTATAAAAAAGGCATTTCAGAATGGGGAATTAACTTTTCTAGACTCGACTTGAAAACAACCGAAAAATCAGGATGGGCTCCGGTACCACGTCAATTCCCCTCTGCATCTTTAGCTTATACAGGAATTTTAGCATGGGATAATCCACCTCCACCTGCCGGCGCAAATGTATCCGTCATCCCTTACGTTTTGGGAGGCGTGGCCAAAGATTTTGAAAATGATGGAGAAAATGTCTACCGTAGAGAGATAGGAATGGATGCGAAAATCGGTTTGACTTCTTCTTTGAGTTTAGATTTGACCGTAAATCCAGATTTTTCCCAAGTTGAAGTGGACAGACAGGTCACTAATCTTGATCGTTTCGAATTATTCTTTCCGGAGCGAAGACAGTTTTTCCTTGAAAATGGAGACCTCTTTGCAAATTTTGGCTATGCCACGATCCGACCATTTTTCTCCCGAAGAATTGGGCTAAATGTCCCCATTCAGTATGGTGCGCGAGTGAGTGGGCGAATCAACAAAGATTGGCGAATCGGAGCTATGACCATGCAGACTGCTGAAGTGGAAAAGGATGCGTTGCCCTCCCAAAATTTCACCGTCATGTCTTTGCAGAGGCAAGTGGGTGCGCGATCCAATATCGGGGCGATCTTTGTCAATAAGCAATCACTCCGGTACAACCCCGATGCTACAGAAGAAGGGAAGCCTGTCTATTCTGAATTTAACAGAAATGCAGGGTTGGAATACAATCTCGCCTCCAGCAATAATCTCTGGACTGGAAAGGCAATGGTGCTTCAAAGTTTTGCTCCAAATAATTCAGGCAACGGATTTGTCCATGCGGCAAATCTAAAGTATGCGAGTGGCAACCTGACCTGGAACTGGCAACATGAATACGTCTCGGAAAGCTATACTGCTGAAGTTGGCTACGTACCTAGGAGAGGGTATTACAAAATTAACCCGAGCGGAGCCTATCTCTTTTTCCCAAAAAGTCAAAAAATCTTAAGTCATGGACCTGAGCTTGGGAGTACTTTCTTTTGGAATAAAAATGGAGTAAAAACGGATAACGCCACAATTTTAGCCTACAATATCCGATGGAGAAGTCAAAGTCGCTTGATGCTTTGGACTTCTTATGATTTTGTCAAGTTGCAGCGACCCTTTGATCCGACAAATCTTGGAGGTGAGCAGCTTCAAACAGGTTCCGAGCATGAGTGGTTTGCATGGGGAACTGAATATACGTCCAAACCGCAAAGCGTATTTACCTATGCCTTCAGCACCCGAATGGGCGGGTACTATGAAAATGGCAAGCGATACAATGTTACTGCTGATTTGGGTTACCGATTTCAGCCTTATGTGGCCATAGCCATGGCTGCCAACTACAATCAAATCGAGCTTCGTGAACCTTGGGGAACGACACGGTTTTGGCTAGTCGGTCCAAGAATCGATGTGACAATGACGAATACACTCTTCCTGACGACTTTTATTCAGTACAACGAGCAGATCAAAAACATCAACTTGAATACCCGCTTCCAATGGAGATTCGCTCCCGCATCGGATCTTTTCTTAGTCTACACGGACAACTATTTGCCTGAGCCATTCAATGTGAAGAACCGCTCGCTGGTGTTGAAGTTTACGTATTGGTGGAATGTTTAATGCTAAGATTAAAAGGGAAAAGGGATTAGGAGATTAGAGAATGGGAGATTAAGAGAATAAGAGCCCCGATACCTATACGGGAGAGAATTGTTTGGCTGAGTAAGAATATTTAGAAAGCTCGAAGGTTTGCTGTATTTTGAGAAAGGTTAAAAAACTTTCAATCCATGTTCCTTAAAAAATTTCTAGTTACGGCCCTGCTTCTAGGCATAGGTATCAATCAAATCGCTTTTTCACAGCAGGCTGAACCTAGCTTGCTGACTTTAGAGCGCATTTATGCTTCCAATGAATTTCGACAGGAGCGGCAAGCCCCGATTCAGTGGATCGAAAATGGGAACGCTTATGTCACTGTAGACGATTCGTCGGATGGAAATGAACTGATTCGATGGGAAAGCGCGACACAGAAAAAGTCTGTTTTTGTACCAAAGGCGGCGCTAAAGTCTAATGGAAAAGTCATCGAAATCGAATCTTTTTCCCTAAGTCAGGACGGCAGCAAAGTTTTAATTTTCACCAATTCCAGCAGAGTCTGGCGATCCAATACCAAAGGAGATTTTTGGGTCTATGACCTGACCACAAAAAAGCTGAGCCAAGTCGGAAAGCAATTTGAACCCTCCTCCCTACTCTTTGCTAAGTTTGACCCCGACAATCAATTCGTGGCTTATGTGCAGGGTTTTAATTTGTATCGGGAGAATTTTTCTACAGGAAAAATTGATCAACTCACTTCCGATGGTACCGGAAAAATAATCAATGGCACCTTTGACTGGGCCTACGAAGAAGAATTTGGAAAGCGTGATGGATTTGCCTGGAGCCCATCGGGAGATTGGATTTCCTACTGGCAGATCGATGCTTCGGAGATTGGCACATTTTACATGATCAATAACACCGACTCGATTTATTCTAAACCGATTCCGCTGCAATATCCGAAGGTGGGGCAAACTCCCGCAGGAGCGAAAATCGGACTGATCAATCCGGAAACAAAGCAGCAACTTTGGATTCCGATTCCCGGACCCGAAACTGAAAACTACCTCCCTGGAATGCAGTGGATCAATTCGGATCTCTTGCTGATCCAGCAGATGAACCGAAAGCAAAATCAACTTCTTGTCTGGACTTATAAACCTTCGACGAAGGACCTGAAAAAAGTCTATACTGAAACAGAAAAAACCTGGGTGGATCTGGGCTACCCGGACATCTCAGCCAACGGTTGGGGAAATAACGATTTGAAGATCGTGGATAGCGGAAAAGCTTTTCTTCGAATGACTGAAAATGGAAATTGGCGACATATCATCAAAGTGAATTTGGAATCCGGTAAAATTGAAGCCGTCACAGAAGAAAGCTATGATGTAGCCTCTTTTGCGGGATTATCAGCGAATCAGGTTTACTACATCGCCTCTCCAACCAATCCTACTCAGCGCTACTTGTACGAAAGCTCGCTCACTGGAAAAGGCAAGACGCAGCGACTCACACCTGCCAATTTCGAGGGAGTCAATACCTACGATGTTTCTCCAAATGGGCGATTTGCCCTTCACTCCCATCAGTCAGTTCATGAACCCTTAACTGTCCGACTAATCGAAGTAGCAAGCCACAAAACGCTAAAAACTTTGGTTGAAAACTCAGCCTACAAAACCAAATTAGCCACTTTGGCACAGCCAGAAATCAAATTCACCACCGTGACGACGAGCGAAGGAGTGACTATGGATGCGAGAATCATCTATCCAATCGGATTTGACGAAAGCAAAAAGTTTCCGGTGCTTTTCCATGTCTATTCGGAGCCTTGGGGGGCAGTAGCGATCGATACGCAAGTGGGCTTGTTTAATCTGATGCTGGCGCAAAAAGGCTATGTAATTATCGATATGGATAACCGTGGAACCCCAACCTTAAAAGGAAGCGCTTGGCGGAAAAGTATCTACCGGAATATTGGAAAAATCAATGCACAGGATCAAGGTTTGGCGGCCAAAGAAATCCTAAAACTCCCTTACCTAGACGAAAGCCGAGTGGCCGTCTGGGGCTGGAGTGGTGGCGGTTCAATGACGCTCAATTTGCTATTCAAATTCCCAGAGGTCTATCAGACAGGAATCTCCGTAGCCTCCGTTTCTAATCAGCTCATCTATGATAATATCTATCAGGAGCGCTATATGGGCTTGCCACAGGAGAATATGGAAGATTTTGTGAGTGGTTCGCCCATTACTTACGCCAAAAACCTAAAAGGAAACCTGCTTCTAATTCATGGCACCGGAGACGACAATGTCCACTACCAAAGCGCCGAGCTACTGATCAATGAGCTGGTGAAGCACAACAAACAATTCCAAGTGATGCCCTACCCGAACCGATCCCATGGCATCTACGAAGGAGCAGGAACAAGTCTGCATTTATATACTTTAATGACAAATTATTTGATGCGGAATACGCCGGTGAATTGATTCACTAGCTTCTGGGTGAACGGGTAAAGAGCGGATGTAACTTGAAGAACTATCCGAAGATTTCCAATCTTCCTGCTCAAAATGGAAACTTATGACCAATCTTATCGGATTAAAAATCCTGGGATAAAAGTTCAGGAATATAAATCCTGAACAGCAGAGCAGAATTGCTGGCAAAAACTATCAGCACCGATAAACTGGCATTACTCTTTAATTCTATTTTTGAGATCCATGCTTCCATGCAAAATTCGTGTAATTTCCACATGGGTATTGTCTAAAATCCGGTAGAAAATAATGTGCTGACTCGTCTTCATTCCGAAGAGTTTGTCAGCGATTCCTTCATAATTCTTACCTATCCCTTGATTATTGGCAATTTCCTCACAAGCAGAAATTAGCGTTTCATAGTATCTGTCTGCTTGAGTTTCCGACCAATTCTGACAAGTATACTCCCAAATTGAGGACAAATCGGTCACAGCCTTTTTAGTGAACTTATACTTTCCCACGCTAGCGGTTTTTAGCTTTTAGGGATTCTAAATGTTTTTCTGGATCAAAATCATCCGCAATTCCACTATCAATCCCTTCTTGAATCGCATTTTTCAAAAGTTTTACTTTGTTTTCCTCCTCTTCCAAAAGTCTTAAACCTGCTCGGATCACTTCACTGACATTTTTAAACCGACCTTCTAGAATTCGGTCTTGCACGAATTCCTCAAAATAATTGCCGAGTGATATAGATGTATTCTTATTCATATTGAAAGCATTTGAATCAAATATACCAATTTTTGGTATAAAAATATTGAAAAAGAAATCCAATTCACGATAAGCTAAATTGAATACAATGGAAAAGAGTTAAGATCTTCTTGTTCAATAGTCTTGAAGAATTATAAAACCTAAACCGTAGGATTTGACCAACCCAAGACCAATCTAGTAATCAATAAAGTCCTGAGGAAATAAAAGATTTTTGAAGATCAGGCGGTGCTATTCCCCTCCAAATTGCTACCTGGATGAAAAGGGGAAAGGGGGAATTGGATCCCTTGCCCAATGCAAATTCGGATTATACAAATGCCCCCGCTCTTCGAGTACTGAAATAAATCAGAATTAATCTCGAAAGGTGATGCGAATATTTGACTTCTTCCAATCCAAAAATTAAGATTCTATTTTCAAGTATTGTAAATCCTAGGATCAAGGTTCAGGATTGCAACTCCTGATCAACTGGGACGTTTTTAAAAACCTCTTCGGTCTAATAAAGCTATTTCCTAGTATAATAAAGAACTGATCTCATGGGATTAGAAACTAATTTCAGAGAATCAGCCGAAACCTCATATTGGTATTTAACATCAGTACCGTCCACCGATACCACTAACCTATTATTTTCCAAAGTATACCAACTGGATTTTGGGAGTTTTGTATAGTCAAAAAGAGCAACATTCCCAGCTTCTTCAAATACATCTCTGATCAATTGCAAATCAACCAAGTACACCCCGTTTTCCAAAAATGAGGTGACATAAGGCTTTTTTGTAGCCACACTTTCAATCGGATTACCCAAACTATCGGTAGTAAGATACTGAACCCATTTTCCTACAACTCTTGGATCAAATGAAGGAGTGTTGGGTTCATCAAACCAAGTTTTCTCGAGATTTCGTTTGGGAAACTCTATTCTTTCGAATGTAGTACTGTAACTTTTTCCATCAACTTCAAACTCAATATTCAGACGCGATGAATCTTCACTTAATTCTGCACAAATAGTAAGATCCTCTCCCTCGTTTTGAGGGAGAGGAAATGTTAATTTTCCATCTGAAACTTCAGCAGAAACTTGAATAGATTCTTTTTCGGAAAAAAATATCTTTATAAAAGTATTACCATCATTCTCCTCTATATACATTAGGTTTTTATCGGTGACTAAACTCCCATGATAAACCCCATATATACTTTGAGAATACGAATTGGTGATAAATAATATCCCTAATCCGAAAATGAATTGCAGAATTTTCATCGAGTAGAATTTACATACAGGCAAACATACCTAAAGTTGCTGCACCAGATACTACCAACCCAATAGTTTGTATATATATACATACCTAATCCAGTAAAAACACAGAACTTAGAATGAAGAGATCGTCAATACTGCAACCCCCACTAACCATCTCCATTTTTTCAATCGATAATTCTTGTTGTCTGACTTGGCTAATTGTTTCCCATTACCCCTAATCTTTATTTCGCTTAAGTAAATATCGAGTGGTGCCATTGGAATACCCAAAAATCAGCGTGTCTCCTAAAAACCCATAGCGATTGTCCCTAGTTCCATATTCACCTAAATCCACTCTTAAGGTATTATTATTAATTGTTTCCCATTTTATGGAGGGGATAAGTGTATAATCCATGGGTATAGTCTCCCCATGTCTTTTCATATCATCAATAAAAAAATTGGGATCCAATATCAGTTTTCCATCATTTGTGAACTCTTCCACATATTTCTTCCCGTAGAACTCATCTTTTATAACCTCGCCATTAGAATCAAGTGAAAATAGCATAGTCCACTGCCCGACTAGTCTTGAATCAAGTTCAGCCTTTTGGGAGGTAAGAGTGAAAATAATAAGATTAATCCAAAATAGATATTTCATAGTAGGACAAATAAGTTGAAAATTCATAATTAACTCAAAAGCACAATAAAAAGATAACTGATCCAAAATATTAGATCGGTTATTCAATTTTTTAAATACAAGCCATCAATCTTCCTGTGTAGTATGAAAGTCCTGCAAAATGGTAATAATAATATTGGTTACCAGAGCCCAGCTGACCAAGATGATACAACTGTGAGGTTGCATAAAACATTGCTTCATCAAAATCACATCCCCCATTCACCATTTCCATTTTTTCAATACTTAACTCTTTCATAATTTTGTTGTTTAAAGTGGTTATTTATTTAAGAATAACCTAAGCTAAATACAGCTCACTGCAATTTCCTTGCAGTCAATCAGCTTTTTTCTGAAAAATATAAGATCTTTTTTCTTTGCATTAGCAAATACCTTTCTCCATGCTCAATCTCAGGTCATCTAAAAGATTGTAAACCATTCGATCTTTAAAACCGAGCTTCTTGGCCAAATCCTTTGGACTTCCTGTCTTTTCGTTCTCGATAAGCCCGATCAGAAGTTTGGTGCGCTCGTAGTATTTTAGTCCTGACTCTACAGCTCAGGAATCCTAAAAATAAAAAAGCGTAGATACAATCTACGCTTAGTGGAGGCCATACCTAAAATACCACCTGCGCATTTCGAAGCATCATTAACTTTACCTCCATTCACCATCTCCATTTTTTCAATCGATAATTCTCTCATAATTATGTTGTTTTTAAAGTTAGAAATTTGATTAATTGTAACCAAATATAAATTTAGGTCGGCATAGGAATTTTTTTGGGATGATTATCAATGAATAGAAATGGCACTTTAGCCCATTTCATCTAAGAACAAAGGAAGGAATTGGCTTTAGCCAAACCCTGTTAGTTTGTGAGCTCGATAAAAATGGCTGAGAATAGAAATTTCAAATTCTTAGGAATAAAAATGGAAGGGGGGTGGCTGATAGCCAAGGCAGATAAAACCAATTACAAATTGGTAAGGATAGAAGGGTGGGATTGCAAATCCCACCCAGTCCCACCGATATTTCTTCTTCACCCAGACGGGGTTTGGTACGCTCGTAGTATTTTAGTCCTGACTCTACAGCTCAGGATTCCTAAAAATAAAAATGCTTAGATACTATCTGCGCATAAAAAAGTGTGGAAACTTCTCACGTTCAATATAAAAAATTAGTTTCAATAATCTATTCGTTTGTTGCCTTTAATCTTTTATTAAAATGATAAACCCATAAAAGAATGTAAGGCAATAATAAACCAATCACCAAAAGTGATAGATAATCTGAATATTTAAAGGAAACTAAGTCCATCCAAACAATTAATAATAGAACAAAAGAAATTAAGCCAAGCAACCTTAAAGGTTTAGCTATTTTTATTTCAGATTCAAATTTATTGATAGTTAACATTTTTTTATCTCTTTTTTTCTCCTCGTGGGTATTATTCAAGTGTCGGAATAACGCATAATTAAAACCTGACAACATAAATATTATCGAAAATATTGCAACTATGTTCAAATCTTTATCAGTGAACAAAAGAGTAAATATTGCCAAGATTGTTAGAAAAGGAATAATGAATTTTAAATATTTCGCTTGCATATAATGTGAGTTATGTCAATGACTAAGAGGTCAAAGACCTCCTAATCATTGGAATTAGTTAACAACCTTCATAAATGGCAATTGCAGCAGCAGCCGAAACACCCGCTACTACTTCTAAACCTACAGGATTGGACAAGACCCCCATAAATGCAACAGGAGCAAAAAAAGCAGTTGCTCCAAGGGCCGCTGTAGCTAGAATTCCACCAATACATCTTGTGGCGTCATTCATTGCTCCCCCGTTCACCATCTCCATTTGTTCGATACTTAATTCTCTCATAATTCTTATAGTTTTTAAAGTTAGAAGTTTGATTTAGAATACCCAAACATAAATTCAGGTCACTGTCATTTCATTACAGTCAGCCATTTTTTTTTGAAAAAATATAGCTCTTTGATTCCTTACAAAATATGATCTCCTCATTCACGATTAAGCGAAGATCATCTAGGATTCGATAGACCATTCTTTCCTTTACACCAAGTCTATTTGCAAGCTCCCTCGGACTCCCCGTCTTTTCTTTTTCGATCAGCTCGATCAGTAGCTTCGTGCGCTCGTAGTATTTTAGTCCTGCCATGATCTAGTGGGTAAGGTGAAGAATTTGTTTGAAGGCTCTGGAATAGGTGTTTTCTTCATTGAGGAGTTGGGTATGGGATCCTGAGAATGCGATTTTTCCATCCTGAAGCAGTAGTATCCGATCAGCTCTTGCTGCCAAGCTGGGCTGATGAGTAATCATCAGAAGTGCTGCCTGTCTTTTGTTGAGGTAGTGCTGGATCAGGTGCAGCAGTTGATCTTCCAGCTCCCAGTCCATGGCAGCGGTCGCTTCATCCAGAATTAGCAGCTCTGGCTCTCTCACCAAGGCTCGGACGATACCGACCAGCTGACGCTGACCCCCGGAAAGATTTCTTCCATCCTCCCCGCAAAGCGTCAGCGCTCCTTGAGGCAAGGCCTTGAAAAGATTCCAAAGCCCCAGCTCTTCCCCGACTTTGGCAATGCGCTCCAGCTCTTTGGGATCTGTACTCAGTGCAATATTATCAAAGACCGTGGCATTGAAAATCTTCTCCTTTTGATTGACCACTCCCAGAGATCCGCGCCAGTCACTCAATGAAATCTCCTTGGAGTCTCTCCCTTTGAATCGAATATTTCCTGACTCTGGCGAATAAAATCGCTGAATCAAATCCACCAACGTACTTTTGCCTGTACCCACCGGAGCAAAGACTGCCACAAATGCTCCTGCCTCTACTTGAAAACTCAACCCTTTCAGAATCTGCGTCCGTCCGGGATAGCGAAAAGTCACTTGATCCAGTCTCAGTAGCGGAGAATTCCCTATAATAGGCTGACCTTTTTCTATGGGTTCATCTGACTCCATATCCAAGCCAGCAATCTCAAAGAGTCGATCAAAGGCGACTTTGGCTTCCTGAAACTGAATATTGGCGACCACTAGTCCTGCCACTGCCGGCACGATGGTACTACCCACAGAGATCAATGCCATCAATTCTCCGAGAAGTAGCTCGCCCTGAAAAATCAAATAGACTCCGGCCCCGAAAAGCAAACTCATAAAAATGGCGACAATCAGTTGGGTCCAAAACGAAAAATTATTTCCGATAATGGCCAGTTCATAGCCCTTCGATTGGTACATGGAATAGACATTTTCGATCCGGCTTTGATATTCTTTTTCCTTCGAGTAGGATCGAATCACATGCATGCCCGTGAGGCTATCCACATACTGGGTTTCATTCAGGGAGTGGGCCGCCATCACTTCTTTTTGCTTTGCTAAAATCGGCGCATGATATTTCCAACCGGCAATCAAAAAGAAGAACACACCTAGCAAACAAATCAAACCGATAAGGCTAGATTGATAAAAGACAAATACCAAGGACACGATCACTACCAATAGATTGATAATGACTGTACCTGTAATTAAGGAGACCGTATTTCGGATGCGAAGGGAGTCATTCATTCGGGCAATCAGATCACCAGTGCTATAGCCTCGAAAGTAATTCATCGGCAGCTTGAGGATTCGCTCGATAAAGGAGGAGACGATCCGAACATTGAGATCTCTGCCCTGCCTGGCCATAAAAACGCCTTGGATATAGCCCAAAATTGCTCGAAAACTAAGGAGAAAACACAAGGCTACGACGCCCATGATTGCTTTATCATAGGTTTCATTCGGAAGAAAATCATCGATCAGCCGCTGGGAAAAAATTGCCGTGGAAAGCCCGGTGACAGCCATCAAACTACCGATGACTGTCGCTACGATCAGGATGGGAATATCCTCAGCGATCAGCGACACAAACCAGGTTCGTTTAGATCGGGAAACTAGCGCTTTACTTTGCAAGGCTTCCGTGGGCTCAAGTCGAAGGAGTATTCCTGATTTCCATTGCGCCAAAAGCTCAGATTCTGACATTCCCAAAATACCTACACCGGGATCGCTCACCCAATGCTTTCCCTCAACAAAACCAAAATACACTAGGTAATGCTCCCGATTTTGATCCTGAACCACATGTAATATCGCTGGGCCGCTAAGCTCTTTCAAGTGAATCAACTCCGCTTCAAATCCTTTGGCTTCATAGCCGATCTTTTGCGCAGCCTGTATCAAGCCGAGCATCGTAGTACCACTTTGGCTGGTGCCGCTGATATCCCGGAGTTTTTCCTGCGAAAATTCCGCCCCGTAAAATCTGGAAATCGTACAGAGGCAAGCCAAACCACAAGCGTATTCCCCCAGTTGTGCTACGTGATACTTTTTAAGCTTATTTGGAGAAAAGGTCATAGTCCTGTTCCTTTTTGAATTGTAAGCTGCTCAAGTAGTAAATCTACTTTCACAGGGCCTGAATAATCCTCCAAAAGGCTTCCCGAACGATCATAGATAAATAAAGCTGGCACGCCTTTTATTCCATAATACGTTGCGACTGTCATCTCCGAGTCGATGAGAAAATGAACTGATTCACGGTCGGAAATTCCAAGTTCTTGGATGAAATCCTTAACCTCTTCCACAGGCTGTACGGTCACGAATACCAAGGCATGGGAATCAAATTCGACGATTCTTTTGGCAATTGAATTCAGCTCCATCTGGCATATTTCACAGGTTGAGTTGAAATACACCAAGAGGGATGACTTATTTCCTACCAGTGCTTTCAAATTTACCGATTGCCCGTCTAAGTCCGGTAAGTCCAAATCAGGCAATCGTATGATTTGAGACTGGATAAGTTCTTTCTTCGCTTCTTTTTGCTGGAAAGAGAAACCTAGGTAAACCAGGGCTGAAAGTAGTGCCAGGGATAGGAATATTAGAAGTAGTTTGCGCATGGTTAAAAAAGTTTTAGGTGAAATTGAGCGTAAGAAAAAGAATCAGAACCAACCAAAACACCAAGGCGAATGAATAGGAGCCGAAAGCAACTTTAGCACTTCGCCCTAGATCAATCTGAACTTCCTGCTGAAAAAAGAAGACCAACAGGAAACAATAACCGATTTCAAATAAATTGACCAATTGTAGCGGATAGATAAAGAGCGGATTCAGTTCGCTTAGCTCAAACAAATTCAGAACGGATAAGGGGTAAAAAACCGAAAACTCTTCATAGGAGAAGTCGCCCGATGATACTACAATCACTTTCACCAAGCCTGCAATAACCAGGATGCTCTCTGCAAAAACCGCCACTTTGAAAAGTCGGATTAATTTGATTCCCTGATGCAGGTTTGCAAAAAACAATCCTGCATAAAGCACCAGAGCAATCAGCCAGCACTTGATGACAAGAATCATAAAAGTGAACAATCCACTAAACTTATTCCAGTAGCGCATATCCTCCAAAGTGTCCAAAAGGACATTTTCAGGAATTTCGATTTCCGTTTGCTTGGCCAGCGCATTTAAAAACATCCCCTCTACATCAAGCAAGAGATAGGTCACTAGGAAAAGAGCCAGAGAATATAAGGCGAGAAGTAAAAATGATTTCATCCGAGGGTATTAAGTTTTGAACTAAATCCAGCCTAAGAACTAGCTCAAACTTTATATATCCAAATATTTAAAAATTAGATCAATGTGCCGATAATACGAATAACTTAATTCTACGGAATATAATTCTGATAGCCCTCCCCCCTAATTAGTTAGTGAACAGAATAATCTTCGGAAATAATACTTAAATTTTTAAGAATATTTTTTTTACTATTTAAAGAAAATTTATAATGAATCGGTGCAGATATTCTCTGAAGGGTTCACCAAGGAGAATGACAAAATACTTACCCTAAATCTTAAAGATTTCAAGACCTCGGTCATTCCAACAGTATCCATTAGGGAATTTTTAGCTGTATTGAAATCACAATAACCTCTCACAACCAAATTAAATAAAAAGCCCTCAATCGTTACAATTGAGGGCTTTTGCATTATAAAACCTTCGAGGAGATCCTTCCTCCTTCGTCGTCAGGATAACGCCTCAAAGGTTAGTCCTTCTTCTTGGGCGCCAAGAAAGGAATCTTCTGATCGATCATTGCTTGCTGCAAGGCTTCGGCAGATTTCATTACGGTTTCTGATTCCTTTATCAGGATTTCATATTTCTTCAACATATCAGCTGCATAAGCTTTTTGGCCATCAGTGACCGGAGGTTCCTGATTGGCAATGGTCCCATAAATATGAGCCAACTCCGCATCCAATTGATTTGGGAAGTTGATCACATCCTGGAAAGTCTTCTGCTTTGGCTGAATCAATTTAGCCTCTAGGGCATCAATAGATTTGATCAATTCTTCTGCTTGAGTGCTCCAGTCCGCGTAATCTTCTTTAGATACCCGAGATTGAAGATCTTTCACTTGAGTTCGAAGCGAACGGAGGTCATCAGCTGTTTTTCGAGTGGCAATCAAGGCAGTGGCTATCGGCTTAAGTGCTGCCTGCTGCGCATCATAGGCTGCTTGGCTAGCAGACCATCTCGGATCAGGTTTTACCGTTAAGTCTTTGGTAATCTGCTGATCTCCATATTCGAAAACGGCTTTATATTTTCCCGGCGCGACCAGAGCAGGCCCCACACCGATGCCTGAGAACACTCCCTCCACCGGATCAAATCCCTCTATCGCCAAATCCCAATGCAGTCGATTCATTCCAGCTTCCTTCTTGATTTTACCTTTCTTTGCTTCCGAATCTGTGGTAAAGGTCCGCAAAACGGCTCCGCTGGCATCTAAAATCTCGACAGTCAGATCGGTAGAATCTGAATCTGCTTTCAGATAGTACATCATTGAAAATCCCTCGTATGGGTTTTGTCCCATCTCCATACTTTCGGATCGCACCGCCAAGTCTCGAATAGCATCCTCAGGCTCGTAGACATAGAAATCCGCCTTTCCCGCTTCGGCTAATTCATAAAGTGGATTCAAATCATCCATCACCCAGAAGGCCCGACCTTGTGTGGCGACAATCATGTCATTATCCTGAATCATCAAATCCGTGATCGGCACGACTGGAAGATTATGCTGGAAATTCTCCCAAAGCTGACCACCATTGAATGAAACATATAGGCCAGTCTCTGTGCCTGCATATAGTAGATCTTTCTGATTTGGATCTTCGCGAACTACCCGAACATGAGCTTCAGGAGCAATACCATTCACCAGTCGAGTCCAGCTTTTCCCATAATCAGAAGACTTGAAAACATGCGGAGTGAAGTCGTTGTATTTGTAACTGTTGAAAGCCACATAGACGGTAGCCGGATCATGCGGAGAAACTTCAATCTGATTGACCATTCCTTCCGGAGTGTTTGGAATCGTGATATTCGACCAGCTTTTCCCTCCATCCTGAGTGACATGAAGTAAGCCATCATCCGCTCCTGCATAAAGTACATCTGGGGTAAAAGGGGATTCTGCCAAATAGTAAATCGTGTGAAAAACTTCTCCTCCTGCACCTTCATTGGTGATCGGTCCGCCTCCAGCAATGAGGTGAGTCGTGTCATTTTTCGTCAAATCCGGTGAAATCTCTTCCCAGCTGATGCCTCGATTGGTGGTTTTCAAAATCACATTTCCAGCATGATAAATCACGCTACGATCATGGATCGAAGAAATAATTGGCGCATTCCAATTGAACCTGTATTTGACATCCCGAGGATTGGAAGCCAGACCTTGATAAGGATAAGCCATCACGTCTTTTTCCAATTTTGTCTTAGCATTCCATTCGGTGATGATCCCCTGATAGCAACCTGAATAGATGTAGATTGGATTTTCCGGATCAAATGCAGAGTACGCGGACTCGCAACCACCTACAGGATAAAATTCCTCTGGACCGATACCCGGACCGTTAGCTCGTGAAGCAATAGAAACAGAGGAATTATCTTGCTGACCGCCATAAATCCGATACGGAAACTGGCGGTCAGCGTTCACTCTGTAGAATTGTGAAGTAGGCTGATTATCCTGTCTTGACCAATCTTTACCCGCATTGATCGTCACATTTGCACCGCCGTCATTGGCATTGACCATGTATTGGGGATGCGCTGGATTGATCCAAAGTTGGTGATTGTCTCCATGTCGGGTGCGCATATTGGTAAAAGTCTTACCGCCATCTTTGGATTCCACCAATGGAGCATTCATAATATAAACCGTCTCCGGCTCAGTTGGGTGAGCCAAAATATGCATGTAATACCAAGATCGAGCCCGTAGCAAGCGATCCGGATTGACGAGTTTCCAGTTTTTACCAGCATCATTGGATCGATACAAACCGCCATCTTCCGCCTCGATGATCGCCCAAACAATATTGCCATTTGCTCTAGAAACAGAGATTCCAATTTTACCCATGGTTTCTTTTGGAAGACCTTCGGAAAGCTTTTCCCAAGTTTTGCCGGTATCGACAGATTTGTAGATTCCAGAACCCGGACCTCCACTTTTCACCTGCCAAGGATAGCGTCGATGATCCCAATAAGCCGCATAAATGATTCTAGGATTGGTCATATCCATACTTAGGTCGGAAACTCCTGAGTTCTCATCTACATAGTGAACCTTTGTCCAATTCGCTCCACCATCTTCCGATCGATAGATTCCCCGATCTTCAGTCGCACCATAGGGACTTCCCTGTGCTCCGACAAGCAATACTTCTGGGTTGCTTGGATGCACCACGATTTTGGAGATCTGACGGGTTTTTTCCAAACCGATATGTGACCAAGTTTTTCCGGCATCGGTAGATTTATAGACACCATCTCCGTGAGAGGTCATCACTCCACGAACCGGCGCTTCGCCCATACCCACATAAATCACATTGGGATCGGATTCAGAAACGGTGATTGCTCCTACAGAAGCAGTATTGAAGAAGCCGTCAGAGATATTTGTCCAGCTTTCGCCTGCATCGGTGGTCTTCCAAACTCCACCCGTAGCTCCCATATAATAGGTCAAAGGTTCTTGGACTACCCCAGCAACAGCAGTAGCTCGACCACCACGAAAAGGTCCGACAAGTCGGAATTCCATCGCGTTATAAAGCGCAGTATCGAAGGTTGATTTGGGTTCTTGGGCGCTTGATTTTTTGGTTTTCTGAGAAAAAGAGAGTTCAGAAAAACCAAAAGCCAGTAGCATCGCCAAACTGGCTTTAAGTAAAATTTTCATTTTGACATAAGGTTGATTGGTTCTGGAATTTAAGGAAAGCCATTTGAAAAAGCTAAAATCAAATTCATTCCAAAAACATACCTTCATTTAAGGCACTAGCCAATGTCCTTCCCAATCTTTTCCCATTTTTGTAAAACTCACCCGAACATGCGTCAAGCCATTCAATTGTAAAGCTTCAATTCGTTCAGGGACAAATTGTAGAACTGCAAAAAAAGAATCATCCAGCTCTGTTGGCCAATCATACGCGAGTTCGGGATTGGTGATTTCTGTTCCGGGCGAAAGGCTTGAATTATACGCTTTTTGGGCATCACCTTGTACCCGCTTCCACATTTCCCGGCTGAGTTCATTTTGCTGATGAATCTGAAGCCTTCCTTTCACTCGGATTTGAGTTCGCTTCGCCGGATGATAGACTAGAAATTCAGCATTGGGATTTGCATGAATTTGCTTGACCTTGGCTGTGCGTGAATCGGTGAAAAAATAAAAATTGAGCGATTCATCCACTTTTCTCAGAACAACAGTTCGCTGATCCGGGGAGTTATTTTCAACAGTCGCCAAAGTCACATAGCGAAAGGGGTGCTTGGAATCCAAAGCTCCTCTATTCAATTCATGAGAAAGAATAGTCCAGATTTCAGGCAGGGATTGTTTTGCATTGATAAGCATTATTGTTCGAGGGATTGTGCGTCAAAAATAACGATCTCTCCTTCTTCGATTTCCACTTGAACCAAGATAGGATTACAGCACACTTCACAATCCTCCACATATTCTTGCCTCCGGACAGAAGGATCAACTAACATAGAAATCTCCTCAAAGCAATACGGACATTGGAAAAAGTGTTCGATCATTTCTGTTTTTCTTTTAGAACTGTGTAAAAGGATTTGAGTTCAAAGAATCTCAATTGACGGTATTTATATCAATTGCGTCAACTAACTGACGGAATTAACGTTAATTCCGTCAATTTACTGACTGAATTTACATTAATTCCGTCAGTCACATAGGATTTCTAGCTAAAAAAAATTTCATTTGTATTCTAAATCACAGTAAATCAATATGAATGCCGTTCCACGAGCTTTACTAACTCAATTTCAGCGAAAGCTCCGACCAAATAAGGTATTGATGCTACTCGGACCGAGAAGATCGGGAAAAACTGCCTTTGTTAAAGATTACCTCAAAACAGTTGATCTTACAAAAACATTGGTGCTAAATGGAGAAGATTTGGGTGACGCCGCATTATTGCAAGAACGCTCTGTAGCAAACTATAGCCGATTGCTGGCAGGTAAAGATCTTCTAGTCATTGATGAGGCCCAGCATATTCCGGAGATGGGATTGATCCTGAAACTTATTGTGGATAGCATCGAGGGGATTCAGGTTATCGCCACAGGTTCTTCTGCCTTTGATCTCCATCAGCAGGTCGGCGAACCTTTGGTAGGGCGACAAAACACACTTTTCATGTATCCCTTGGCCCAAATGGAATTTTCAAAAATCGAAGATTTCAAAACTACCCTTGAAAAACGTGAAGAAAGACTCATTTTCGGAGGATATCCAGAGTTGATCCAATATCCTGATTGGAAGGACAAAGAAGACTACCTCTACCAAATCATGAATGATTATCTACTCAAGGATATTCTGATGGTAGATGGGATCAAAAACAGTGATAAACTCTATGCACTACTTCGATTAATTGCATTCCAAGTAGGAAAAGAAGTCTCACTGGAAGAACTCGGAAAGCAGTTGGGAATGTCCAAAAATACGGTGGAGCGCTATTTAGATTTACTTTCGAAAGTATTTGTGATCTTCCGAATTGGGGGATTTAGCAGAAATCTCCGGAAAGAAATCGTCAAAAGCAGCAGGTGGTACTTCTATGACAATGGCGTGCGAAACGCGATCATTCAAAACTTCAATCGGCTTGATCTACGGGCGGATGTAGGCGAACTCTGGGAAAATTACCTAGCTATCGAACGAAGGAAATATCAGAGCTACAATCAGATTCGATGTACCAACTATTTCTGGCGAACATACGATCAGCAAGAGATCGACTGGGTGGAAGAGGAGGGCGATCAGCTCCGTGCTTTTGAATTTAAATATCAGCTATCCAAAGCTCCAAAGGCTCCAGCCGCCTGGGCAAAAGCCTACCCAAATGCGAGCTATGAAGTCGTTCATCAAGGCAATTACTTGGATTGGATTGGGGGATAATAACCTTTGGAATCAAGGTAATTCTAGGAGTTATATTTTGATCACAGAGAGATTTAACTCAAAATATTTCGAACATATCCAAGTACCTGAGTTATAAAAAAAAACCCTTAAGGTCTTAAAGACCTCAAGGGTTAAACACTATTTCAGCAAAGCTGTATTTCGCCGAAGGCTTATTTTTCTAGCTCCACCTCAGTATCCACATTTTTAAAATACACTTGATTATCCGCATCTAAATCTACCAAGACAGCAGAGTCATTTTTAATGTACCCGGATAAAATCTCTTTAGAAAGCTCATTCAAGACTAATCGCTGCATGGTTCGCTTGAGTGGCCTAGCTCCAAACTGCGGATCAAATCCAACCTCGCCAAGGTAATCCAACACCTCTTTGGTGGCATCGATTTCAATATTAGCTTCAGACAACCTCTTTTGAATTTCTCTCCACTGAATATCCACGATCTTTCGGATGATTTGCTTGTTCAAAGGTTCGAACATGATCACCTCATCGATTCGGTTGAGAAACTCCGGCCTTACCGATTTCTTGAGCAAGTCGAATGCCTCTTCTTTCGTTTTCTCCATGATCTCTTCTTTGTTCCACTCTTCGATTTCTGCAAATCGCTCTTGGATCAAATGCGAACCAATATTGGTAGTTAGGATGATGATCGTATTCTTAAAGCTGGCAACTCGACCTTTGTTATCCGTCAACCGTCCATCATCAAGGACCTGAAGCAAGATGTTGAATACATCCGGATGGGCTTTTTCAATCTCATCCAATAGCACCACAGAATACGGCTTCCTTCTCACTGCTTCTGTCAGCTGACCACCTTCATCATAACCCACGTAGCCCGGAGGTGCTCCTACCAATCTACTTACGGCATGACGCTCCTGATATTCTGACATATCAATTCGGACCATCGCATTTTCATCGTTGAAGAGATACTCTGCCAAAGCTTTTGCAAGCTCAGTCTTTCCAACTCCTGTCGTCCCCATAAAGATGAAACTTCCAATCGGTCGCTTAGGATCCTGTAATCCAGCACGACTTCTTCGCACCGCATCTGAAAGCGCTGTGATTGCTTCCTTTTGACCAGCCACTCGCCTTCCAAGCTCTTCCTCCAAGTGCAAGAGCTTTTCTCTCTCTGATTGAATCATCTTGGATAATGGGATTCCAGTCCATTTTGACACCACAGCTGCAATATCTTCCTGATCAACTTCCTCTTTCAAAAGTGGAGATCCAGCCTGCATATCAGCCAATTGAGATTTGAAAGACTCCAATTTCTTTTCAGACTCTACGATTTTACCGTATCGAATTTCGGCTACTTTCCCGAAATCTCCAGCCCGCTCAGCCTGTTCAGCTTCCAGCTTAAACTTATCGATATTCTCTTTTTCTCGCTGAATACCCATGATAACCGCCTTCTCGCTTTCCCATTTGGCTTTTACAGCATCTCGCTTTTCAGCAAGTTCTGCGAGTTCTTTACTGAGGACAGTTTCCTTGTCCTTGTTTTTCTCTCTTCGAATTGCCTCCCGCTCGATCTCCAACTGCATAATTCGACGATTTAATTCATCCAATTCCTGTGGAAGCGAATCAATCTCCATTCTCAATTTGGCAGCTGCTTCATCCATCAAATCAATAGCCTTATCAGGTAAGAATCGATCAGAAATATAGCGCTGAGAAAGTTCGACTGCTGCAATCACTGCATCATCCTTGATTCGTACCCCATGGTGCAATTCGTACTTATCCTTAATCCCTCGAAGAATGGAAATCGCATCTGCAGCATCAGGCTCATCTACGATTACTGCTTGGAATCTTCTTTCAAGGGCCTTGTCTTTCTCTATGTATTTTTGGTATTCCTTCAGCGTGGTAGCTCCGATTGCATGGAGTTCACCCCGAGCCAATGCAGGCTTGAGCAAATTCGCAGCATCCATAGCTCCTTCTCCTCCACCTCCGGCACCGATCAAGGTATGGATCTCATCAATAAATAAGATGATTTCCCCTTCCGCATCCGTAACTTCTTTGATGACTGCCTTTAATCTTTCCTCAAATTCTCCTTTGTATTTGGCACCTGCTACTAGCAAGCCCATATCCAACGAGATCAGGGTTTTTGATTTCAGGTTTTCAGGCACGTCGCCTGATACGATCCGCTGGGCTAGTCCCTCCACGATGGCAGTTTTACCCACCCCAGGCTCTCCTAGTAAAATCGGGTTATTTTTTGTTCGTCGCGCTAAAATTTGAAGTACCCTTCGGATCTCTTCATCCCGGCCAATTACTGGGTCTATTTTACCCTTTTTGGCCATTTCGTTTAAATTTTTGGAGTATTTCTCCAAAGCTTGATATTTACTTTCTGCGTTTTGGTCGGTCACTTTATTTCCTTTTCTAAGTTCTTTGATTGCCTCGATCAGTGATTTTTCATTTAAACCCTGGTCTTTCAATAATTGCGCAGTGGCATCGGATCCAGCTAAAATCGCCAAAATCAAATGCTCAATCGCAACATATTCATCACCAAAAGTCTTGAGATAATCCTTTGCTTTGGTGAGGACCTGATTGGCATAAGTCGAGAGATAAGGCTGCTGACCTCCACTCACTTTGGGAAGTCTTGCGAGTTGCTCATCCAACTTTTGACCAATCAACTGCTTATTAGTTCCTAATTTTTTGAACAAGAACTCGGTTACATTTTCGTCTTCGGACAGTATTCCTTTCAGCAAATGGGCTGGTTCGATATTGGGCTGTCCCGCTGCTGAAGCCAACTCCAAAGCCTTTTGAATCGCTTCCTGAGATTTGATAGTAAATTGGTTGAAGTCCATAGTATTACTGGTTATTTTTTTCTGATTTAGAGTTTACCTTATCAATGGATACGTTGCGAAGTCACACGGTATTCATTCGACGAATAGTGATTATCAAATCTACCTCCAACTGACTTTTATCGGTCATTATGACTGAAAATGAAGTGTTTTATCAGAATACTCGGAATTTTTGACAGGAAAACAATTCAGTTTATATAGATTTTCCAAATGAGTTTTTAGAAAAAAACTTTTCTAAACTAGTAGTATTTGCATTTTCAAGAAATCGAAACAAATCTTGATTTCTTACTAAAAAAAATGCCCCAACATTCACAAAATGTTGGGGGCATATTAAGTTAAAAGAGAACTTTTTTAATTTCCTTTTTTCAATAATTCGCTAGCTGGTGGTGCTTTTTTATTAACTCCAGAATTTGCATTTATAAATGCCGGAAAGAACATCTGAACAAAATAACCCTGATCAGTTTTAAACATTTTACTCATCCCATCATTGATTTCATAAAGGGTTGCTGGATTCTGCTGGGCAAGCCAAATCTGGTCAATATTTTTGAAGATGGTATTTATAGGAGCGTAAGTATTATTATCTTTTTGAATTAAAACTGGATTAACAAACTTTCCATCTTTCACAGTTGACTTTCCCATGTAGCAATTACTCGAGTTTTGGTAAATAATTGAAATGACCACTTCGTGCTCTCCATCAGAAACAGCTTGCGCACCTCGATTTACAAATGCACCATAATATTCTGTGTAACATCCCTCGATGCCTTTGAGATGAATACTTAAACCTTCCTGAGAAAAGGAACTTGCTATAAATGCGAATACAAATAAAATTGTTAATTGGATTTTCATGATTTGAACTTTTAACTATACTAAAAGAGGCTTTAAATTGATAATGGGATAAAATTTAGGAATATTTTATTGAACTCAAATTTTTAAATAATCCTTCCCACAGATAAAGGAAGTAAAAATCAATTCCCTTTTCCAGAAATGAATGAAGTTTCAACAATCAATCATTTAAATATCTAATCAACTTTTGAAGTTTTAGCCACTTTAGTATTTTCTTTTACCCCCAGATCAATTTTAAGTTTTGAGTTCTCCCTTTGAATTGAGTCTACAATTTCTTCGGTGACTTCCGTATTCCAAACATAAATCCTTTGGAGGTTTTTAAGACTTGAAAGTTGCTTTACTCCTTCATCACTGACTTGGGTAGAATGAAGAAGTATAGACTCTAAATAAGGCAACTCTTTGATGTTGGAAAGTGCTAAATCCGATAAAGGATTTGAATTTAAATTTAATCTAGTAAGCTTTTCAAATTGGCTTAAAGGTGAAAGCCATTCATCTTTTATTCCTGAATTACTTAAATCAAGCCAGGTAATCTGGCCCTTAACTTTAAGCAAGGAATTGATTTTTTCAGACGACATGCTATCAGTTGCTACTACTTCAAGAAAGTTATTCTCCTCCGATAAGGTCCTCACTCGAAACCCATTTTCCTGTAATTCGCGGAGCAGTTCTGGAATCAATGGATCGACCTGCTCTTTTTCATAAATAGGTTTTCGCTCGGTAACCAACTCAAATTCGCTTTGTAATATTAATTTCAGTTCTTCAGGGATTCGCTCATCTGTTACCTTCATATCGAAAGGCATCCCTTCTTCTATCCAAAATTTCAAAAGTATGGTTTCTGAATAAGACATGGCTGCACCCTTGGTAGGCATAAATTTTCTACTAGACGGATTCATACTAATTCGCTTAAATAACTCACTGCTCATCGGAGAGCCAGATTGAAGAACTGCTCCGTTCTCCCCTCCTTCTAAAAGACCTTCTTGAGAGGTTACTAAAAACCCTCCTTTTTTAGTCTCTTCATTGTGGCAGCTACCACATTTTTGATTTAACACTTTTTCGATCACATGCCCGAAAAGCAAGACCGAATCAGGTTCTACAGGAAATTCAAACCCAGCTTTCTTACCAGTTTCCTCGTCCAAAAAAAGGCTTTGCAAAGCCTCCGGGGCATAGACAAAAAGGTAATCCTCTCCGTGCGTAAGGTTGCCTCCAAGATGTCCGGTAATTGAAATCAGCAAGACCAGAACTGCCAGGACCAATCCTAGACTTCCTTTGTTCATCATAAGATTGTCTTCAGATCTCCTAGTCGTTGTTGAAGCTCTTGGTTCTTTTTTCTTGAAAACTCCTTTAATCCAAAGCCAGCTCCCCGTTGAAAAAACAGCTACAGCTATACCCAACCATTGATGCCAAAAAATTGTGTCTTCGGGATAGCCTCCTTCCTCTGATAAAAACCAACCCAAAACTACCGATGCAATAGCACCTAAAGCCCCAAAAAAGAGAATAATTGGTATTGGCTTTAGTAATGACTCATTTCTTGTGATTCTGGAAAAAACATAAAGTATAGCCGCAAGCACGAGAAAACCTATAGGCAAATGAACAGCGAGTGAATGAAATCGGCCCAAAAATAGTGTGGAGTCGGCCTGCAAAAGTAGATTCATAAATTAAAGATTGCTCTACTTAAAGTTAACATTTGTATCTTATTAACCTTGTATTCAACAGATTCATTTCTCCAAATTATCCAATTAATGAAGAACTTCTCGCTCGTATTTTTCACATCAGTTGGTATCCTATTTTTTTACTCCTGTCAAGAATCAAAAGAAAAGCAACTTCCTGCTACGGATTACCTCTGGGAAGATCAAACCGAAAAGTATCTGCCCCAAACAGCTGAATGGACGAATCGAGTGGAAATTGCTGACCTTAATGGTGATGGTTTAGTCGATTTAATCTTTGCCAATGGAGGAGATTATTCTGAGCCAGGGGAATTAGAACCAAGTCGAGTTTTTTTAAATCAAGGTCCTGATAAACAGTTTCTGGAAATCTCAGCTACTGTCTTCGGCGAATCCAAGTTTTATGCACGGGTGATCAAAGTTCGCGACCTGAATGAAGATGGATATCCTGATATTTTTCTAGGGAATACTTTTCAAACCCAAAGCGAACTCTATCTCGGGTCTGGAGATGGGATTTTCCAAAGAGTTACCCTCACTCATCTTCCTGCATTCCTGGGGAGTGTTGGTGATGTGGAATTTGGAGATGTGGATGATGACGGAGATTTGGACATCACCTTCTCGGACTGGGGACCTGGATCAAATATGACCAATAGCGGTGGCTTAACCCGACTTTGGCTTAACGATGGTCAGGCAAGATTCACCGATGTAACAGAAGCACAAATGCCTGATATCCTGATTCAATTCTCGTGGGATTTGGAGTTCTTTGACTTTGACAATGACTTTGACCTAGACATCGCCGTCTCCTGCAAAATGTGTGGGACCAGTCGAATTTTTGTTAATGATGGCAAAGGCAATTTTACCAATAAGCGATTGGTTCCAGCCTATGCGAATAACTACGAATTTGAACCCATGGACGTAAATAATGATGGGTTCCTAGATCTAATTACGGTCAATGATGGACATATCCTAGATCAGAAATCTTGGTCCCGAATCGAGCATATTTTCCTTAACGATAGTGCAAAAGGATTCCTCGATGCCACGATGAAACTTTGGCCCTTAAGTGAAAATATTGGTGAAGATGATAATAATGTGATTTTCCTGGATTTTGATTCTGATGGAGATCCGGATTTTCTATTAAGTTCCCTTACCGGGGAAGACCGATTATTGATCAATGACGGGAAAGGGAATTTCCAACTTCGCCAATCAATTATGTCTGGTGAACCGACCCCGCATACACTTTCTTTGATGGCCAGTGACATCAATGGAGATGGCAAGATTGACCTGGTTATGGGGCAAGGCGAGGGTGAAGAAGTGATCGAAGAGCGAATTTTTATCGGAACAGGTATTGAAAAAGATACAGCAGCTCCAAAAATTTCTCATGAAGAAATTCTTAAGAAGGAAGATGGAACGATGGAAATCAAAGCAAGAATCCATGACAACAAAAGTCCAAATATGCCACAGGACTGGAAATCAGTAGAATTGATTTCTAATGAAGTTAAAGTCCCCTTAAAATGGTATGGCGAAAATCTCTGGAGAGGCTCCTTAAAGAATGACAATCAATCGTCTACCTGGCAGATCTGCGCTACAGATGCAGCCGGAAACAAAACCTGTAAAGAATTGACTTTGAATTAATCTAGCTGAGAATCCCTTTGACTATATGACCTTCCACATCGGTCAGTCTAAATCTTCTTCCTTGGAATTTGTATGTCAATCGCTCGTGATCCAGTCCCATGAGATGAAGTAAAGTTGCATTAAGATCATGCACATGAACTGGGTTTTCGACTACATGGTATCCAAAGTCATCTGTCCGTCCATAGGTCATTCCTTTCTTTACTCCAGCCCCTGCAAGAAGCATGGTATAGGCATCCGGATGATGATCTCTTCCAAAGTTATCCTTGGTCAACTGCCCTTGAGAAAAGCAAGTTCGCCCGAATTCACCACCCCAAACCACCAGGGTGTCTTCCAAAAGTCCACGCTGCTTCAAGTCCATGATCAATGCTGCACTAGCCTGATCCACTTCTTTGGCTCTTTTTCCAATATTTTTAGGAAGGTCACTGTGATGATCCCAGCCACCATGATAAACTTGGATGAATTTCACCCCGCGCTCAGCAAGTCTACGGGCCAAAAGGCAGTTACTGGCAAAAGTCCCAGGCTTTTTACTGTCCTCCCCGTATTGTTCATAGATGTAATCAGGTTCGCCCTTGGTATCCACAACCTCAGGAACTGACGTTTGCATTCGGAAAGCCATCTCGTATTGTGCCATTTTGGCTTTGATCGAAGGATCTTCCCAGAAATCAAAAGCCCCTTCTTGCATTTTTTTCAAATAATCAAGCTGCTCTCTCCGTGCTGCTTCAGTAACACCTGGAGGGTTGGTCAAGAATAAAACAGGGTCTTTACCTCCACGAAAACGAACACCCTGATGCTCTGCAGGTAAAAAAGCACTGGAATACAAACCTGAAAATCCTCCTTCAAGCCCTTCAGTTTTCAATACAATAAATGCAGGCAGGTTTTCATTGTCCGAACCCAAGCCATAGCTTATCCAGGATCCAAAAGATGGTCTTCCCGGTAATTCAGATCCGGTATTTGTGAACATTTGAGCAGGCTCATGCTGTACAGATGCTGTATGCATGGATTGGATTTTGCATAGCTCATCGGTGATTTTAGACATGTTTGGCATCAAATCACTCATCCACATTCCACTATTCCCATGCTGCTTGAAATCCCAACGCGTACCCACCATCGGCAAGGAGTTTTGTGCGGCTACTGTGCCAGTCACCCGATCCCCCAAAACACTCGAAGGCAAATCTTGACCATCTCTTTTAATCAACTGAGGTTTGTAATCAAAAAGATCCAATTGCGATGGTGCTCCTGCCATGTATAGGTAGATTATTCGCTTGGCTTTTGGAACAAAGTGAGGACCATTGGTGGCCGCAAAAAGTGAAGAAGGATTCAGCAAAGAGGCTAGCGAAACCGCACCGATTCCCAAGGAAGTTTTGGTTAAAAATTCTCTCCTAGTCACTGGAGTATGTATATGATTATGTCCCATAATTACCTTTTCATGTAGGTTTCATCAAAATTTAAAATTGAATTTGCAACGACTGTCATTGCGGCAGTTTGAGCTTTGTCGAGCCTATTATCCCGAGGCAGTTCGCCTACAGCCAATAAGGAATCTGCCAATGATGGATTTTCTTGGAAATGCTTGAATGCACTTTGATAATGTTCTTTTAGAGTTGCCAACAAAGCTGGTGTGGGAGTCACACCGGTAGACAATCGAAAGCTCATGGTTAACTGCTCATCAAGAGTCACTTTTTCTCGAATCACTCGCTCAGACATCGATCTGGATGCTTCCACAAATTGCGGATCATTTAAAAGATTTAGTGCCTGAAGTGGTGTATTAGTGTTCACTCTTCTAGTGATACAGATCTCCCGGTTTCCAGCATCAAATGTGATCATGTAAGGAGCTGGAGAAAATCTCCTTGCAAAGGTGTACATACTTCTTCTGTGCAAATTCGCAACCGAGTCCTGCTTGTATTTATGAAGTTTGTATGAGAAATCACCCAATTCTTCCCAAAGCCCTTCCGGTTGGTAAGGTTTCACACTCGGTCCGCCAACTTTTTTATCCAAAATCCCACTCGAGGCTAAGGCATTATCCCGGATAAATTCTGCCGGCAATCTGTAGCTGCTGGATCTGGAATAAAACTTATTATCCGGGTCTGCTTCATATTTTTCAGCATTGGCAAAAGAAGACTGCTGGTAGGTCGCTGACATGACCATCAGTTTGAGCATTTTTTTCAAATCCCAATTGCTCTCCATAAATTCTGCCGCCAGCCAATCCAATAACTCCGGGTGGGTAGGCAAGTCACCTTGAATCCCAAAATCACCGGAACTCTTGACGATTCCAGTTCCAAAAATCATCTGCCAATAGCGATTGATCAAAACTCTCGATGGCAAAGGATTCTCTTCATTCACCAACCACTTGGCTAGGCCTAGCCTATTTTTGGGGTAATCTTTAGGATACGGTAAAATATTCTCAGGAGTACTAGTTTCCACTTCCTCTGCATATTGATTATAAAGCCCCCTGCTTAATAGATATGTGGGTCGAGGTTCAGCCATATCCTCCATGACCATCACTTCCCGGATACTCCCCATCAATGTTGTTCTTGCTTTTCTGAGAGATCTTAGCTCATTTCGAAGGGCAATCGCTTTCTTATCATTCTCATTGAAAAATTGATTGATTGCTGGTTTAGAAATTGTGCTCGGATCGGCATCACCCAATTTCGCCATTTCAAGAGAGGATAATTCCCGATCATATAGCTTCACCTCATCGATTAAACCCTTATAAATTCCGGGGTCTGAGGTAAATAAGCGATAGCTTTTCCCTAGTCGCAGTGGAAGTGTGTCCAGCTTAGCTGTGTACTCATGAATTGGAAGAATACTTCTCGTTAATTTATCATTTAAGGATTTTACTTTTTGGTTTTTACCATTGATAAAAAGTGAAACCCCACTCGCTTTGCCACTTCCGTCATAACTGAAGCCCAATTGCGTCCAAGTATCAAAAGGCACACTATCCTCAGTCACTACTTCCAAATAATCATCCGGAAGTCTATGGATTAATCTCAAGGAAACATGGTTGGAGGAATCAAGAATCATTTCCCATCCTCGATAAAAGCCTAAGAAATTATTACTGTTTCCTATGATATTTTTCAGATGATTGATCTCTTCCTTTTTGGGATTTACCCAGACACTGGCACTAAAAGGATCATATTGATCATAAAACCCATTATCATTTAGACTTACATAATCGTAATCATCATCGAATGCA
The DNA here is from genome assembly GCF_001936475.1 of Algoriphagus marinus. Taxonomy (GTDB): domain Bacteria; phylum Bacteroidota; class Bacteroidia; order Cytophagales; family Cyclobacteriaceae; genus Algoriphagus; species Algoriphagus marinus. Next base: position 221,404 of record NZ_MSPQ01000010.1, read on the forward strand.
AGAGCTTTTCCCTTTTTACCGGCCACTAATTCTACTCCAAGGGTTGCTTCTGATTTTTTGTTTTTATCCAAGATTAGGATCTCCTCGGTCTCTATTTTTTTCTTTTCAACCATTTTCAGGGAATCAATCTTTGCCTTCTCTTTAGGAGATTTCTTCTTGTATTCTTCAGCCTCTTCATCGGCAAAAGGATTCTCCTTTTTCTTTACACGCTTTATTTTTTCAAACGACTCAAAAGAAAAGGAACCAACCTCATTTTCAATTTTTGATAGTTCGCCAATTTCCGCTACATAATTTTTGATTTCAGCAGCTTGGATTTTGGTTAATTCTTTCTCCGTTTCAGAAATCAGAAGATCTAGCGAATCAATTCTAACCTTATCTTTTCCTTCAAAAAGAAGCACAGTGGGAGCCCGATTCAAATCCGTAGGACCTAACCCATATTCATCGATACTATTAAAGAAAGCAGATAATTGGAAAAAATTCTTTTGACTAATCGGATCAAATTTATGATCATGACAACGAGCACATCCAATGGTCAAACCGAGAAAAGCCGTCCCAGTAGTAGCCGTCCGCTCTGCGACATACTCTACACGATATTCCTCTGAAATCGAACCCGCAGAGGCTTCCATCGGATTTAGTCTGTAAAATGCAGTGGCCAGCTTATCTTCAGTGCTAGCCTTTGGAAGCAAATCCCCTGCAACCTGTTTGGTGATGAAATCGCTGTAAGGCATATTATCTTTAAAAGCCTGAATCACCCAATCTCGATAAGGCCACATTTCCCGATAACCATCGAATGACACCCCGTGTGAATCTGCATAGCGAGCCACATCCAGCCATTCCATCGTCAGTCTTTCTGCATTTTCTTGGGAAGAAAGTAACCTGTCCACTACCTTTTCGTAAGCCTTTGGAGACTTATCTGCCAAGAAATTATCCATTTCTTGAATGGTTGGAGGAAGCCCTGTCAAATCCAGCGTAACTCTTCTTAAAAGCCTTTCCTTATCTGCAACTGGATTGGGTTCAAGATTCTGTCGGATTAGCTCAGTTTGGATAAAATTATCAATAGGATTATTTCTTACCCATTGCTTATCTACTTCAGGCACCTCAGACTTTATTACTTTCATGAAAGACCAATGGGGCTTCCATTTAGATCCTTGCTCGATCCACTTCACGATGGTGGCAATTTCATTTGCACTGAGTGTCATATTTGACTCAGGCGGAGGCATCAGGAGTTCGGCATCCTCACTGATCATTCGATGATACACCTCACTCTTATTTACATTCCCTTTTACAAAAGCAAAATTTCCAGATGCTAGTTTTGCAAAAGCTTCCTCCTCACTATCAAGTCTCAACCCGGCTTTTCGCGATCCCTCGTCAGGACCATGGCAAGCATAGCATCTATCCGCCAAAATTGGTTTGACATGAAAATTATAATCTACCTCATTAGGTAAAAGCTCATAAGCCTCAGCTACCGGGTCTGGAAGGGACGGTTTGCACCCAAAAAAGAAAGTTCCGAAAAGTGCGAATGGTAAATAAAAACGACAGAATTGTATCAAAAGCGACTTGAACATCATATGAAATTGAAAAAAAATATGACTCAATATACGGAATGAAATTGTATTATTCTTTGAAAATGAAATTGAAAAAGCAATGGACCCTTTGCTGGTTTTCAGGGTATTGTGCTATTAAAATTTTTAAACCTTAAAAAATGGTGAATTTTCACAGGGCTTAAAGGGACAAAAAAAGCCCCTTGCTTTAGCGAACAAGGGGCTTTAGATAAAATCCAATCCTTAATTATTTTTGTGAAGCAGCATAATCCTCCACAGCCTTCCAGACTCTGAAAACATTTTTGTAGCAAATCTTTTCAATATCTTCTTTGGAATAACCTCGCTTTAATAATTCTGCGATTAGGTTAGGATACATCGAAACATCCTTCAATCCAGTGGGTAAGGAATCTCCTACTCCATCGAAATCTGAACCCAACCCCACATAATCAACTCCAACCAAATTTTTAACATGGTCGATATGATCTGCCACACGCTGAACTGTTGGAAAAGGATTATTCGCAGCTGCATATTCTTCCGCATATACCTGAAAAGCTGAATCTGTTCGACTAAGATTATTCTCGGCCATGTAATTAACCAAGTGCTCTCTTACTTTTCCTGACCCAGCGGCATAAGCTGAGTCAATAAATGTCCCTCCAAAATTGATCATCATGACGCCGCCATTTTGGGCCATTCCCTGAATCAACTCATCACTCATATTCCGCTCAAAACCCGGAGTGAATTTCCGAACTGATGAGTGGGAAGCAATGATCGGTGCTTTTGTAATTGTAAGGGCATCTCTAAACGTATTATCCGAGACGTGCGATAAATCCACCATGATCCCAACTCGGTTCATTTCTTTGACTACTTGCTCGCCATATTCACTTAGTCCACCATGAGTTCCGGTAGTGTCGTAGCTAGCATCTCCTATTAAATTATCCTTTCCATGGGTCAAAGTCACATATCGAATTCCTCGACTATGGAAGTATGCCACATTTGCCAAATCATCCTCCAAACCGGCACCATTTTCCATACCCATAGGTAGAGAGATTATTCCTTTGGCAAAATTTGCTTCGATATCGGCTGGGCTATAAGCCATGGCAAACTTATCGGGATAAGCATTTGCGATCCGCTCCGTCATTAAGATCAAGGAATCTGCTAAAGCTTTGGATGCTCCGGGAATCTGCTGATTGCCTGCGGGAATGTAAATAGACATAAAAGGCGCATCCAATCCACCTTCTTTGGTACGGGGATAATCAAAATTCCCCCCGTCTGTTCGGACAGAAACATCTAAAATCTCACGCTGAAGAGTGAATCCTCCGACTTTCATTCGATAAGGCAGATCGACATGTCCGTCAACCATAATGGTACTTCGAGCAATTTCTGTCGCAGCTTCTAAACGCTCCGCATCAGTCATGGTGGTGTAATCGATTGGCTCAGGTTCGGGAGCCTGGCAGGCAAATCCCAAAGCAGCGATCAGAACTAAAGGCAAATATTTTTTCATAGCTAGTGGTTTTTAAAAATTTGAAGATAAAGGCTTTTCTTCTGGAAACTTGGGAAAATCCATAAATGGTCCTTGCACTTTTCAATAGGATCTAATTTCAACTCAATTTCTAAGGATTCAATCATAATTTGTAAATTCAAGTAAATTAACCAGACACCTTATGAAACAATTTTATTTAATAGCCTCCTTTCTCATTGTGGCTTGGTCCTGTACCTCCAATCAGCCTTATAACATCGAAGTCGCAATAGACCCAGCTCTTAGTGAAGGATTATCCGATGGTCGTTTATTACTTATTTTTTCGAAAGACGACAGCACTGAACCACGTTTTGGAGTATCAGACAATGTGTCCACAGCCCAAGTTTTCGGGATGGATTTCGAGAATTATCAAGCTGGTGATGATCTCATTTTTGATCCGAAAAGCTTTGGCTATCCCATCGAATCCATGGACAGTCTTCCGGATGGTGATTATAACGTCCAAGCCTATATTATCAAATATGAGACCTTCAATCGAGCCGACGGACATACAGTAAAACTTGCCATGGACCAAGGTGAAGGAAGAAAATGGGCCAGGACTCCGGGTAATATTTATAGTACGCCAACAAAAATAAGTCTGAAAAAAGGAGCTAAAATCGAGTTTACGATTGATCAAATCATTCCTCCAATTGAAGCGAAAACAGACACCAAATTCATCAAGCATATTAAAATCAAATCGGAATTACTCTCTAAGTTTTGGGGGCGAGACATGTATTTGGGAGCGCATGTCCTTTTGCCGGAGGGCTTTGAGGAAAACCCAAATCAATACTACCCACTCATGGTTTTTCATGGTCATTTCCCTGATGATTTTGGAGGGTTCCGAACTATCCCACCGGATCCCGAACTAGGCGAAGATGATTACAGTGCGCGCTTTGGTATCTATGGGTATGCCAAAATGCAACAACAGGAAGCATATGATTTTTATCAAAAGTGGATTTCGCCGGATTTCAAGCGATTTATTGCCATCGAGATCCAGCATGCCAATCCTTTTTATGACGACAGCTATGCAGTAAACTCAGAAAACCTGGGACCTTATGGAGATGCAATTACCTATGAATAGATTCCTCATATTGAGAAAGAATTTAGAGGTATAGGTGAGGGCTGGGCTAGATTTCTCTATGGAGGTTCGACCGGAGGCTGGGAGGCTTTAGCAGTTCAGGTAAAATATCCTGATGAATACAATGGCTGTTTTGCTGCCTGCCCTGATCCTATAGACTTCAGAGCATTCACTTCCGTTGATATCTATAATGATGAGAATGCTTATTACCAAGAGGGTGAATTCCGAAAGACACTTCGCCCTGGACATCGGAATTATTTAGGACATATCGATGCGATGCTCCAAGATATGAATCATCGAGAGCTTGCTATCGGAGGAAATAAAACTCGCTCAGGGGAACAATTTGATATTTGGCAGGCTGTCTATTCACCGGTTGGAGCGGATGGATACCCAAAACCAATCTGGGATAAATACACTGGGGAAATCGACCCTGAAGTAGCCGCTTATTGGAAGGAAAATTATGATCTTCGCTACATCATGGAGCGAGATTGGGAGACTTTGGGCCCTAAACTGGAAGGCAAAGTTCATATCTATTGTGGCGATATGGATAATTACTACCTCAACAATGCAGTATATTTGACGGAAGAATTTTTAGAACAAACACAAAACCCTAATTACAACGGCGAAGTTGCTTATGGTGATAGAGCAGAACATTGCTGGAATGGCGATCCAACTTTACCAAATTACATCACCCGGCTTAGATACAACACCATGTATTTGGACAAAATAGAAGATCGATTAAACGAAACAGCACCAAACAATTTCAACCAACAGAATTGGACCTTAACCAAAAATTAAAATGATCAAAACAACTTTAAAATTCGGCTTAATTGCATTATCAGCGGGCTTTCTAGCATCATGCGGGCCCCAGAAAACAGAGGAAGTAACTGAAGACCTATCAATTGTAGAGGATGTAAAAACTCCTACTTTAACACTTCTTTGGGAAACAGCAGAAACCTTAACAACCAATGAATCGGTTCTTTTTGATGCGGCTACTGGTACAATTTATGTCGCAAATATCGAAGGTGATCCTGTGGGGAAAGATGGAAAAGGATCGATTTCCATCATTGGTAAAGATGGCAGCATCGTAAATCAAAATTGGATTACGGGATTGAATGCACCAAAAGGTATGGGAATTGCAAACGGAAAGCTTTACGTAACAGATATTGACGAGCTTGTAGAGATCGACATCGCTACTGCAAAAATCACCAACAAGTACAAGGTGGAGGGCGCTCAGTTTCTCAATGATACCGATACTTATGATGGTAAGGTTTACTTCACAGATATGAATACAGGTAAAGTTCACATGCTCGATGCTGGTGTAGTTTCCACCATTTCTGAGGGAAATGAATCGATCAACGGTATTGCAGTCGCAAGTGATGGGACAATCTATGGCCTTGATGCATCTGGATTGAAGATGTGGAATGCTGATGGAACTACAACTATCTTGAATAGCGCAGTAACTGGTGGCGATGGGTTAGTTATCTTAGGTGAAGGTAATTTTGTAGCATCAAGATGGCAAGGAGAGATTTGGTTTGCTACAGCAGAAGGTGAAACCTTGATGCTTGACACAAAAGCAGCCGAATCAAATACTGCGGACATAGGATACAATGCTGCTGACCAAGTGGTTTATGTTCCGACTTTCTTCAAAAACAAAGTTGCTGCTTACAAGTTAGACTACTAAACCTCTCTTAAATCTTCATAAGCTCCCATATTATAATTGAAGGTTTATGAAGATTTTCCATTTGAGTTTTCAAAGAAAAGAATCAAACCATTTTATATTTTAAAGTCAGCAATTGAATTTATCTTGAATGGTGACCGTTCATATTATTAGAAGGTGGAAAATAGATTTTTTGAAAAATAGAAATAGATTTTTGTGACTATCTTTATTCTGTCTAAAAGGAAATTATAATTATTAAAATTCCTGAAAGGATTCTAAAACTATTGAATTATGGCAAAGCCGATAAATTACGAATTAGAAAAAAATATCGAAGTAATCTCCCAACTCGACGGAATCGTCGGTGAGGCAGTGGATAATATTTTGGTTGATCCAGACAAATGCTGGCAGCCATCTGACTTCCTTCCAAACTTTGGCGATCCGGAAGTTTTCGAAGAAATCAAATTGCTTAAAAAACGCGCAGAAGGAATTCCCGACACTGTATTGACTTCGCTAGTTGGAAATATGATCACTGAGGAGGCACTGCCTTCTTACCAGACTTATTTCAATATGCTGGAAGGGATCAATGAAGAAAAAAGTCTCTTCTCTAATTCAGGATGGGTAAGATGGTCCAAAGCATGGACTGCAGAGGAAAACCGTCATGGTGATCTTTTGAATAAATACCTCTATATGACCGGAAGAGTAGATATGAAACAGGTCGAACAAACCATTCATAGACTACTTTATAACGGATTTGATCCTAATACTGATGGGGATCCTTATCAGGCAATGATTTATACTTCTTTCCAAGAGCGAGCTACAAAAATCTCTCACGTGAATACAGGGAAACTTGCTGACAAGGCCGGTGACCCTGTCCTTTCAAAAATCTGTAAGACGATTGCAGGTGATGAGGCTAGACATGAGAAGGCTTATAAGTCCTTTATGTCAAAAATATTTGAGATTGATCCAAACGGTGCGATTCATGCTTTTGAGCAGATGATGCGAAAGCAAATTGCTATGCCTGCGATCATGATGGGTGTTGGAGGAAGCAACCCTTCGCTTTTCGCTCAATTCTCTGCAATTACTCAAAAGGTGGGAATCTACACTGGTTGGGATTATGCAAGAATTATCGAACACTTGGTTGATTTATGGAAAATTGAAGCAATCACAGGCTTAAACGATGTGGCTGCCAAAGCACAGGAATATCTTGCAAACCTTTCTGATCGATATATGCGATTAGCTGATCGAATGAAAGCTCCAGACGAGGTACAACTTGCTTGGTTGAAATAAGAAAACCAAAATCAACAAAAAGTCCTTTCCGCATGACGAGAAGGACTTTTTTTATTTTAGTCACATTCTAAGTACTTTACTAAAAAACTTCCTGATGAAATACCTCATTCTTTTAATTGCGTTAAGCATCTCTTTCCATACGCTAGCTCAAACCAATCCAGAACTCCGGGTAAACACAAATAGATTAAATAATTCTCTTGAAATGCTATCTACCTATGGTAAAAATTCAAACGGTGGATCAGATAGGGTTGCTTTTTCTTCCCATGATATCGCAGCGAGAGTCTACGTGATGGAATTAATGCGAAATGCCGGATTGGAAGTTTCGGTTGATTTCGCAGGAAATATTATTGGTCATAGAGCTGGTACCGATCCTTCTCTGAAACCCATTGCCTTTGGCTCACACATCGATGAAGTCCCCAATGGTGGAGATTATGATGGCCCAGTGGGCTCGATGAGCACTATAGAAGTCATGCAAACACTTTCCGAAAATAATATTTTGACAGCTCATCCCTTGGAAGCAATCATTTTTACCAATGAAGAAGGAGGAGTCGTAGGAAGTAGAGCAATTGTCGGAGAATTAAATGATAAAGCTCTTCAAGTAATCACCAATGCTGGAATAACCCAATATGAAGGCATCAAACTATTGGGAGGAAATCCTGATCGAGTAGCTGAAATGGCTAGGAAAAAAGGGGATTTGGCGGCTTTCTTAGAACTTCATATTGAGCAGGGAGGAAATCTTGACCGTGAAAAAATTCAAATTGGAGTAGTAGAAGGAATTGTAGCCATCGAATGGTGGCAATTTACTTTCAAAGGAATGGCAAATCACGCTGGAACTACCCCGATGAATATGCGGAAAGATGCTTTGCTACCAGCCGCAGAATTTATTTTAGCTGCGAATAAAATAGTAAAATCCTACGAAGGCGCACAGGTAGGAACTGTTGGTAAGATCGAAGCTTTTCCAGGAGCTGGTAATGTTATTCCCGGAGAGGTAAAATTGAATCTGGAAATGCGGGATCTTTCATCGGAGAAAATCTGGAAAATCTATCGCGAGATAGAAGCCAAAGCTAAATCATTAGCCTCGGAAGCTGGCGTGGAAGTATCTATTACTCATCAAGAGGTAGCGAGTAAACCAGCATTAGCAGATGAAGGAATTCGAAAAATCATCGGTGATCAGGCCAAAAAAATGGGCTTTTCTACGCTTAGTCTTCCAAGTGGAGCAGGTCATGATGCTCAAGAAATGGCTAGAATAGCCCCAATGGGAATGATTTTCATCCCAAGCAAAAACGGAATATCTCATGCGCCAAGTGAATATTCCGCTCCAGAAGACATTGCAAATGGAGCAAATGTTTTGCTCCATACTATTCTTCAGCTCGATAAAATATTGAAATAAGCCCTGAATAAATATTGTTTTGAACAGTTAGAAAAACAAACTTTTCTATCTCCAAATATTTACCTTCGCACACATTTACACCTATTATGGACAATTCTCAAGCAGGAAATATTACGCTCTCCTATCTCAAAATATCTGATTATAAAGAACTGAAGGCAGCGATGATCGATAGCTATCGATCTATGGCAGAAGCCTATTGGAGAGAGAATCAAATAAAAACTTTATTGAATAAATTTCCTGAAGGTCAGGTTGTCATCCGAGTGAATGATCAACTAGCAGGTTGCGCGCTTTCAATTGTAGTGGATGAGGACTTACTGGAAGGAGATCATACTTACAAGGATATCACTTCAGATTTTACTTTTGAAAATCACACCTATGAAGGGGACTTGCTTTATGGTATCGATGTTTTTATTAAACCTGAGTTTCGCGGCTTGAGACTTGGAAGAAGGCTGTATGACTACCGAAAAGAGCTCTGCGAAAAATTAAACCTGAAAGGAATTGTCTTCGGTGGTAGAATTCCAAACTACCACAAGCACGCAGATAAAATGACTCCAAAAGAATACATGGAGAAAGTGAAGTTGAAGGAGATCTACGATCCTGTTTTAAACTTTCAGCTAGCCAATGATTTCCACCCAGCTCGTATCATGCGAAATTACTTGGAAGGAGATGCTTCATCAGGAGAATTTGCTGTTTTGCTTGAATGGAACAATATTTTTTATGAGAAACCGAATAAAAAAGCGACTTCCAAAAAGACAATTGTAAGACTTGGTCTGATCCAATGGCAAATGCGCCTTTATGAAAATTTGGATGAACTGATGCAGCAAGCCGAATATTTTGTGGACGCAGTATCAGCATACCGATCTGATTTTGCGCTTTTCCCAGAGCTTTTCAATGCACCTTTGATGGCTGAGTTTAACCATCTCAGTGAAGCGCAGGCAATTCGCGGATTGGCGAAATATACAGATGAAATCGTGCAGCGATTTGCAAAACTTTCAGTATCCTATAACATTAATATCATCACTGGATCAATGCCAAAGATCAAGGATGATAAACTTTACAACGTAGGATATCTCTGTAAGCGAGATGGTTCCATTGAATTCTATGAGAAATTACATATTACACCACTGGAATCGCGAGTTTGGGGAATGCAAGGAGGAACACAACTAAAAGCCTTCGATACTGATTGTGGAAAAATCGGAATATTGATTTGTTACGATGTGGAATTCCCTGAAATAAGTCGATTACTTGCAAATCAAGGTGTGGATATACTTTTTGTGCCTTTTCTAACTGACACTCAAAATGGCTATTCTCGAGTACGCCATTGCGCTATGGCTCGAGCAATAGAAAATGAATGCTATGTGGCCATGGCAGGAAGTGTGGGTAACCTTCCAAAGGTGCATAACATGGACATGCAATATGCCCAATCTATGGTAATCACTCCTTGTGATTTCCCTTTTCCAAGTAATGGAATCAAAGCTGAGGCTACCCCAAACACAGAGATGACGCTGATTGCAGATGTCGATGTGTCACTTCTTAGAGAATTGAACGAATTTGGAAGCGTAAGAAATCTTAAAGATCGTCGAACTGACTTATTTGAGCTTCGCCAAATCAACCCACAGTAAAATTCTAAAATCATTGAACCTTTGATGGTTCTTTTTACTTTCATGTATAGACATTTAATTTTTCCCTTATGAGAACCATCAAACAAATTCACAAGTCAGAGTATCGTCCGATTGCAGATTTGATCACTTACAGTCCAATGCCCACTCGGACGCTAAATCAGATTGATCCGTTTATTTTTCTAAATCATCATGGCTTTCAAGTCTATCCTTCACAAAACCAAGGCTTACCCTTCGGTCCCCATCCGCACAGAGGAATGGAGACAGTAACTTTTATTGTAGCCGGAGATATCGTCCACAAAGATTCAGGAGGTCATGAGTCTGTTATAACTGCCGGAGGGGTTCAATATATGACTGCAGGAAGAGGTTTGATCCATGCAGAAGTCAGCAGTTCTGAGTTCAAAAAAAATGGTGGAGATCTTGAGATTCTTCAACTTTGGTTGAATCTCCCAGCTTCCAAGAAAATGACAGAGCCAAGATATTTAGGACTTCAGGAGGATGAAATCAATCATTTTGACTTAGATGGAGGCAAGGTTAAGGTTCAACAACTATTTGGAGAATGGGATAGAGTAAATGGCTCATTTGAACCAAGCTTTCCTATCACAATGAGCACTATTTACTTCAAACCTGGAGGAAAAATCTCCAAGTCCATTCCAGCAAATGAAAATATATTTTGCTATGTAGTGAGAGGGGCTATAAATATCAATGGCACTGAAGTCAATCTGCGACATCTGGTAGAGTTTAAAAATGATGGAACAGAAATCACCTTTGAGGCTTTAGAAGATTCAATTCTGATTTTAGGACATGCCTTGCCATTCAATGAACCTATGGTAGCTCAGGGTCCATTTGTCATGAATACTGAACAGCAAATCAGAGAAGCTTATCAGGACTATCAGTCTGGAAAATTCGGGACTTGGAATCAGTAGACTAGATTCGGTTTTCTGATTTGATCTTTGAAGCTTGGTCCAATCCACTTTGGAGTTTATTCAGCGCCTCTAATGCCGCTTCAGACTTTTCATTGTCCACTGTTAATTCAAGACCACAGGAGGGACATTGAATCGCTTGACCTGAAAGCAGGTTTTCTATACTGACTATGATTCGGTGACTGCATACAGGGCAACTTAGGCCTGGTGTTTTTGCAATAGAAATCTCAGGAGTAGGTTCTGGAATAATTTCAACTGTTTCATTTTTGGTTATACCAAAAAGATTATTAAACCAACGCCTTAAAGAATCTAGAATGCTTGCCATTATTTTTCCTTATTAGCAGAGTCCAGAATATTTAATAGTTGCACCATTCCCACTGACAATTCAGATTGAGCTAATCTAATCTTAACATTCATATTTGAAGTGGCTGAAGTCACTGTCGAATTGGAAGATGGATTGGGCTTTTTTGCAAAGATTGCTTTTAGCTGAACTCCTTTATAAGCTGACAAATTTCCGAGCTTTGAGTTTCCCTTTGGTGCTGGAGAAGCTTCGGGCTGGGTCATCGCCAGATCAAATTCAATCTCAGCTTCGGCAACTTGAATTGATGGAATAGGAATAATAGTCAAAAGCGGAACAGAGAGTATTGCTATCTCTGTATTTCCATCTGCTTTGATCCGCTCATAGCTGAAGGTGACATTTCTGATCGTACCGTAATCACCATCAATGTTATCAGATACGCCCGTGAAGCCAACCTCTTTGATAAAGTCTGCTGTGGCTCTGGCGGCAATACCTTCTGCCTGAACGATCGCTGCCATCGGCGCTCCTAAAAGTTCTGAAATATATCTTGGAGTTATCATGAGTGAAAAGTTAAAGTATAGATGGTTTAGAGTTGTCGTCCATCATAGTGAAATCTTGTGAGTTCAGCGTAAACTTAATGGTCATCACATTCTCTGGTTTTACTTTACTAAGTTTTTCTGAATCAACAGCAACTCTCAAAGAGGTTGACTTTGTTTCTTCAGCAATCTTCCCAATTCCGGCTTCAAGTTGAATCATCCTTTTCTTTAAAACCTCCTTGGCAATTTCCCGAAGTGATTCATCCTCTTCAATTTCAGCACGATCAGGTGTGTTTGGAGAATTAGGCTTCGGCTTTGGAGTAGGTCTTCCAATCACCCAAGGCTGTTTGACAGTAGGATTTTTGATTGAAATCGCTTTGTTAGTCACTAAAGTTTCAAAAAATGCCTTTGGCTGAGAACTTCCGACCTTCTTTGATTCGACTTCAATAGGCAATTGAATATTTCCTATTTTGATACTTGCAAGATCGTTTTTAGTGACTGCATCCTTCTTGAAATCTGATACCGATGCTTTATTTGAAGCGATGGAAGAAGAGAGTTGTTTGGCATCATTAAGTGCCTCCTGATTTGTTCGATAGTCCTTCGTTACTCTAAAATCCACCTCATCATTGTCTGAAATCCCCAATAATTCAAAGCTACCTTTACCAGTGGGTACCACTGCGAATCCTGCAGATTTCATCACGGTAGGGATTATTTGAGGAAAGTCACCCTCAAGTGATTTTTTTGCATTTTGAATATTTTTGGAAACATCATTTCCCGGATTAGTGAGACTTTCCAATTGAGTGGAAATCAATTTACTCACATTGCCTTCCCAGTTTTCATCCGGATAATTTCCTCCCAAACTTTTATAAAGGTCATTTTTGGATGCCACTTTAGTTATTTCAGAACGGATTTCTCTCGCAGTTTCGGCTGAAAAATTCTTGACATAATTTTCCAATCTTTCTTTTGATTGGCTGGTTTGAAATGGTTTTTCTTCTACCCCTTCAATTGCGTATTTCAGCTCAACTTCCAGGTTTTGAATTCCAATTTTCGGGACCGGAAAAAATTGGAGTACATCATCAGAAGAATACGTCAAAGCCAGATTCCTAGAAGCTTCATCTGCTTTGGCTTTAGCTTCATTAATGTCGCTGAGTAAAGACGCAATGATTTGATTCAACTGGCTCATGGCTTGTTGATTAAATAAAAATGAAAAGAAAAATTACGGTGTTGGAGTAGTTGGCTTTTCCAAAATAGCCTGCTCCATTATATCCAATACCTTGGCTAATCCAGCAGGCATTTCATCTTGAACGGCCCGTACTTGGACGTCCATAGTGTATTGGGTAGAAGTGTTCACTTTATTACTGGAACTGCTACTCCAGTTATTTCGAGTAGATACTTTCGCGTTCAGGTTAAATTTAACCGGCGATAAAAATCCCCCCGCTTTAAAATTCATCGTCGTATCAGTGGCTACACTCCCGCTACTTGCACTTGCAGATTTATATTCCTGCTGCTCTGTAATGTTTGCAGTGAAACGAATAGTCATCTCGTCTATTCGGATGTAAGGGATTGGCACAATCGTCAAAATTGGAACTGTAAGTGAAACTTCTTCTTCACCAGCTTCATTTCCAACGCCACTTCCTCCGGCGGTCTTTCGTTTGTACTTAAAAGTAACATTCCTTACGTCCCCCATATTTTCATCCTGGTTTCCATCCTGATCTTCAGGAGCTGATTTGAAACCAACTTCTTTGATAAAATTAACAGTGGACTTGGCAGCTAAGGCCTGTGCGTGAATTGCCGCAATCATTGGGCCTCCGATAATTCTTCCAAAAGGAAGAGACCTTAAAGTTCGATTTACGTAGCTCATAATAATAATTAGTTAATGATGGAAAAGTTTATTTAAAAATCTTTGTTTACTCACAAACAATTGAATTTAAACACTTTACTCGAATAAACCTGAAAAAATTCAAAAAATTCTCGAAATCATCCACTAATTATTAAGTATTTGACTGTCAACTATCTATAATGTCTTGAGAAATTAATCGATAAATTTCAGCGATTTGCTCATTGTAGTTTAAAAATTGATGATGTTCCTCCAAGGTCTCATAATCCTCTCGAATGGCTGGTCCAGTCTGAGCAGTCTTTGCTCCTATTTGAAGACTTTTGGAGATCGTTTCAATGATCAAAGGCTTTAGCATTTCGAAGTCAAGTCCTTGCCTTCGCATGATTTCCTCTGCGATTCGAATCATATGATTTGAGAAATTACTTGCAAATACTGCTGCAACATGAAGGCCTTTTCGATCCTTGGAACGTACCATGAATACTTGATGAGTCAAGCTTTTTGCAAGTTTCTTGAGTTTTTGAAGAATCTCCTCATCCTCAGATTCAATTAAAATCGGAAGTTCCTCCCATTCAATTTTCTTTCCTATTGTAAAACTTTGAAGTGGATAAAAAACTCCAGTATAAGTTGCGGAGCTAAAATTCAAAACATCTAGGCTGACAGTGCCGGAAGTATGAATAAGAATTGCACCATCTGGCAAAATAATTTCATCAGAAACTTCTGGAATTGCAGTGTCTCGAATAGCCAAAATAAAAAGTTCTGCTTTACTGTCCGAAAAATCCAAATCATCTTTTGGGACAGCTTCATAGACACGCTCGACAACCTTTTCTGCAGATTTTAGCGTCCGAGCATAAACTTCAGTAATGGTATGCCCTGCATCTTCCAATGCAGGAGCAAGATGCCAAGCCACATTCCCGGCACCGATAATGGCGATTTTAAACTTCATGATGAAATAAACTCATTTTTGATCAAAAAGAAAAAGCCATTCAGTTTGTAACTGAATGGCCTTTAAATCTTAGCTCGTCTAATTATTAAATATGTAGCGCTCTATTGTCAGTAGCTGCAAGACAAGCTTCTTTGAATGCTTCTGTATAAGTAGGATGCGCATGAGACATTCTGGAAATGTCTTCCGCAGAAGCTCTATATTCCATTGCCACCACAGCCTCCGCTATCATATCAGCAGTTCGTGGACCAATCATATGAACACCCAGGATTTCATCAGTCGTAGCATCAGCCAATACTTTTACTAATCCATCTGTATCCATCGAAGCACGGGCTCTACCAGATGCCATAAAAGGGAATTTACCAGTTTTATATTTGATCCCTTTTTCCTTCAATTGCTCTTCTGTAAATCCTACAGCGGCAACCTCAGGCCAAGTATATACTACTCCTGGAATGAGATTGTAATTGATATGCGGCTTTTGACCAGCAATGGTTTCTGCCACGAAAGTACCTTCCTCTTCTGCCTTATGCGCAAGCATTGCACCTTTTACTACATCGCCGATGGCATAGATATTTGATGCTGTAGTTTGTAAGTGGTCATTTACTTCCACTTGCCCACGGTCTGTGATTTTTACACCCGCAGCCTCAGCGTTTAAGCCATCAGTATACGGTCTTCTACCAATTGAAACCAAAACATAATCACCTTTGATCTCAACTTTTTCGCCTTTTGAGTCTTCTGCTGTTACGACAACTTCCTTGCCTTTACTTTCTACTGCAGTGACTTTATGCTTCAAGTAAAAATCAAATCCAATTTTCTTTAAGGATTTTTGAAGCTCTTTACCCATGGTACGATCCATAGAAGGAATCAATGAATCCATAAACTCCACCACGGAAACTTTGGCTCCCATACGGCCATAAACTGATCCCAATTCCATCCCAATCACTCCACCGCCGATTACAATCAGATGTTTTGGGATTTCCTTCATCTTCAAAGCCTCAGTCGAAGTAATGATTCGATCTTTGTCTATTTTGATAAACGGAAGGTTTGCAGGCTTTGAGCCTGTTGCAATAATGATATTTTTCCCCTGAATTTCTTCAGCAGACCCATCATCCTTGGTTACTTTGATTGTTGTCTTATTTACAAAAGAGCCCAAACCTTGGTGAACATCAATCTTATTTTTTTTCATTAAATAAGAAATACCATCCACATTTTGCTTTACTACATCTTCCTTTCGAGCGATCATTTGCTTTAAGTCAACCTTTAAGTTGCTTAGATTAATACCATGCGTTTTGAAGGTATGAGCAGCATTATGATAATGCTCCGAAGAATCCAATAATGCTTTTGAAGGAATACAGCCTACGTTGAGGCAGGTACCGCCTAGAGTTGGATATTTCTCAATGATTGCGGTTTTCATCCCCAATTGTGCACAGCGAATTGCTGCTACATATCCACCTGGACCAGAACCTATAACTATGACGTCGTACATTTTTTTGAGATTTTAGATCTAAGACACAAAGCACATGACTTGGTCTAACTAGTTAAAAACAGGGCTGAAGTCCATCAGCCCCTCGTAAATTGTATATCAGAAATCGAAACTCCTTAAACTCCAAACAACAATCGTGTCGGATCCTCAAGCAATTGCTTCACGCGAACCAAGAAGCTAACTGACTCACGCCCATCTATAATTCTATGATCATAAGACAATGCGATATACATCATCGGGAGAATTTTCACTTCCCCATTTACAGCCATAGGACGTTCTACAATATTGTGCATTCCCAAGATTGCTGATTGAGGAGCGTTGATAATCGGAGTAGACATCATAGAACCGAAAACTCCACCATTGGTAATAGTAAACGTTCCACCGGTCATTTCCTCGATTGATAATTTATTATCTCTTGCTTTGCCTGCTAGTCTGACGATCTCTTTTTCAATTTGATCAAATGACATAGCCTCTGCATTTCTTACAACAGGAACAACCAATCCTTTTGGTGCAGATACGGCAATGGAGATATCGCAATAGTCATTGAAGACCATTTCATTTCCGTCGATTTTCGCATTCACAGCCGGCCACTCCTGAAGTGCAACACAAACTGCTTTGGTGAAGAAAGACATAAATCCAAGACCTACGCCATGCTTTTCTTTGAATTGATCTTTGAACTTCGAACGCATATCCATGATCGGCTTCATATTGACCTCATTGAATGTGGTCAACATAGCAGTTTCATTTTTTACAGCCACCAGTCTTCTCGATACAGTTTTTCTTAAGGAAGACATTTTCTCTCTTCGCTCATTACGAGAGCCTGTTACAGAAACTGGAGCAGCCTCGACTTTAGGAGCAGGAGCTGGTGCAGGAGTTGATTTTTTAGCAGCTTCCGCATCCTCTTTAGTGATTCTGCCATCTTTACCTGAGCCAGAAACATCAGCTGGTGAAATACCTTTTTCAGATAGTATTTTAGCTGCAGCAGGGGACGCATGTCCTGTTGCGTAAGATTCCTTTCTTGAAGGAGCAGTCGAACTTGTAGCAGGAGCAGCGCTTGGGCTTTCCGCTTGAGCAGGTTCGCCTTCCATTACTTCAATCTTGCAGATCAATCCGCCAATTTCGAGTGTATCACCCTCTTTGGCTACTTGTCTTAAGATTCCGGAAGCTTCCGCAGGTAATTCAAATGTAGCTTTATCAGAATCTACCTCTGCGATGATCTCATCCAATTTCACAAAATCCCCATCCTTTTTGATCCAATTTGCAAGAGTGACCTCTGTGATTGATTCACCAACAGTTGGCACGACCATATCTTTGACTTCTCCGGTGGCCGAAGTTTTAGGCTTGGAATCCGCCTTTGGTGCGGGGCTGCTAGATTCGGATTTTGAAACTACAGAATCTTCATCGATCACACAGATCACAGCGCCAATTTCCAGTGTATCTCCTTCTTGGGCTTTTATACGAAGTACCCCTGCTGCCTCCGCAGGCAATTCAAAAGTAGCTTTATCGGATTCAAGCTCACACAGAACTTCGTCCATTTGGACTTGGTCTCCATCTTTTTTAAACCATTGGCCTATGGTCACTTCTGTGATTGATTCGCCTACAGCCGGAACTTTAATTTCTTTGCTCATGAGTTTTTAGTTTTTCTCCAGACAAAAGAGAGGAACAAAATGATAGGATTATTTTGGTATTCTGAAAAGGAAATCAATTCAGTTTTAGCGCTTTTGAAATGATGTTTTTCTGCTCTTCAACATGGACTTTATTGTATCCTGTTGCAGGAGAAGCGCTGGATTTTCTCGAAATCAGCTCCATAGGAATTTCCTTATAAAGCAATCTCAAAATATAATTCCAGTAGCCCATATTTTCAGGTTCTTCCTGAACCCAAACTACCTCAGCTTTAGAGTATCCTGAAAGAATATCTTGAATTTGTTTTTTAGGCAAAGGATGCAACTGCTCAATTCTGACGATTGCAACATCCTTGACTTTTTCTTTTTCTCGAGCCTCCTCTAGATCGTAATAGATTTTACCACTACAGAGGATTACTCTTTTCACATCCTTAGCGACTACTGTGGTATCCGGAAGAACCTCTCTGAATGAACCTGTAGTAAACTCAGAAAGAGGCGAAACAACCTTTGGATGTCTTAGCAGAGACTTTGGAGACATGACCACACATGGTTTTCTAAATTCCCAAGTGAGTTGTCTTCTTAGCAAATGGAAGAAGTTAGAAGGTTCAGTCACATTAGCTACCACCATATTATATTCTGCTGAAAGCTGAAGAAAACGTTCCGGTCTTGCATTAGAGTGCTCCGGACCCTGACCTTCGTAGCCATGAGGAAGGAGCATCACCAAACCATTCATTTTTTGCCATTTGGACTCACCGGAAGAAATGAATTGGTCAATCATAGTCTGAGCTCCATTTGCGAAGTCTCCAAACTGCGCTTCCCAAATTGTTAAGGAATTAGGGTTAGCCATTCCATAACCATATTCAAATCCCAATACCGCATATTCAGAAAGCAGGGAATTATAGATGTGAAATTGACCCTTTCGATCTTTTAATTCCAAAAGAGAATTGAATTCCTGATTGGTATTAGCATCATGAATTACAGCATGGCGATGAGAGAATGTTCCTCGCTGGACATCTTGACCAGTCAAACGTACATTTTTTCCTTCCAAGAGCAGGGAACCATAAGCTAGGAGTTCTGCTGCAGCCCAGTTCAATTCTTTAGACTGGAAAAACATGTCTTTTCGCTGCTTAAGCTGTACTTCGATCTGCTTTATTGGCTTAAACCCTTTTGGAAGAACCGTTAGTGCTTCAGCAACCTTTTCGATTTCTGATTGACTTATACCAGTGGATGGAGATTGATCAAAATCCTCCGGTTTAGATCTTCTTAAAGTACTCCACTCTTCTTCAAACTTGGTAGCTTGATAAGGCAAAGGCTTTTCTTTGACCATGTTCAAACGATCCTGAAGTAGTTGTCTAAACTCCTCATCCATTTGAGAAGCTATTTTTGCATCAAAATCACCTCGATCAGTTAAGCGCTTCACATAAATCTCACGCGGATTCGGATGTTTTGAAATGATATTGTAAAGTTCAGGTTGAGTGAATTTTGGTTCATCCGATTCGTTATGACCATGGCGTCTATAACATACCATATCCACAAAAATATCTTTGCTGAATTTTTGTCTAAACTCTGCAGCCAATTTAGCAGCAAACACTACCGCTTCAGCATTATCTCCATTTACGTGAATTACCGGTGCATCGATGATCTTTGCCACATCCGTACAATAGATAGATGTACGAGCATCATCAAAATCAGTAGTAAAACCAACCTGATTATTGATTACAAAATGAATAGTACCTCCGGTGTTATAGCCTTCCAGTCCAGCCATTTGAGTCACCTCATAGACGATACCTTGACCAGCAACAGCCGCATCCCCATGTATCAGGATTGGTAAAGCTTTCTTTGCATCACCCTTATGTTCAGAATCAATTTTGGCACGAATGAAACCTTCAACCACCGGATTTACCGCCTCTAAGTGAGAAGGGTTTGGTGCTAATTTTAAGTGAACTTTATTAGAAGCTGGAGTGACAATATCACTGGAATAACCCATATGATATTTAACATCACCATCGCCCATAGTTAAATCAGGCTTTGCAGTACCTTCAAATTCGGAAAAAATCTGCTCATACGTTTTTCCCATAATATTGGCTAGCACATTCAATCTACCACGGTGAGCCATTCCAATCATCACTTCCTTCACTCCAAGCTCGGAAGAAGCATTGATCACAGCATCCAAGAATGGAATAGTGCTCTCCCCACCTTCTAAAGAGAAACGCTTCTGCCCTAGATATTTGGTATGCAAAAAGTTCTCAAAAACTACAGCTTGGTTAAGTTTGAAGAGAATTCGTTTCTTATCATCATGAGAAGGATTGAAAGCCAATGCTTCCTTTTCCACCTTTGTCTTAAACCAATCCAGCATCTCCGGGTCTCGAATATATAAGTATTCGAATCCCATTGGTCCTTCATAAATAGTTTTAAGAGAATCAATAATAACGGAAAGCTTTGCCTTACCAATACCAATCTCATTTCCGGCTTGAAACTCAGTATTCATATCTTCCTGGCCCAACCCAAAATCTTGAGGATCAATCAGAGCCTTGCGATCTCTTCTTTCTCTTACTGGATTGGTCTTTGACCTAAGATGCGCTCTAGACCGATGCGCATGGATCAAAGCTCTTACCTTGATTTCCTTAGGCAATTGCTCCATATCCATGATAGTCCCTGGAGTGGCTAGTGCGCCATTCTTAGGAGAAGTAACATTGGCTGTTGGGACTACTGGCTGTGAGTCCTCATCAGATGCGTAATTAGTCAAAGCAAAATCAAAACCATCAAAGAATTCCTTCCAACTGGAATCAATCGAATCAGGGTCTGATTTATAAGAATGATACAGCTCGTCTACATAAGATACATGAGCATTGGCGATGTAAGAGAATTTATCCATTTCGTTGATTGACAAAGAGCAAATCTAACTTCTTAAACTGAGTTTAAAAAATTGCTTATTTGCTTTTCCAAATATTAATCTTAAAATAAAAAAGGCAGCGCTTTTAGCGCTGCCTTAAACTTACTTAAAAGTTACAATTATCTGAGACCAGCAGGCCAAGGCTTACCAGCGTTGGATTTAACTTTTACAATTCCTGTGTCCCCGTAACCATTTAAGAATCTAAAGGTTAAGACTTCAGGAGTCGAACTGATAAAAGTCATTGAATATGGAGAACTATACTGATCTGCTCCACTCATACTCAATAAACCACAAGCATCGCTAATACTAACATTTCCTGAGTATGTGTCGTCTTGACATCCATACAAACCAAATGTTCCATCAGAAATCAGGTAACGAGTAGAAGTACCCACCTTAGTCCATGTAGTCTTTCCAGTAAATGTATTTCCTGGGCAAGTTCCATAAATAGACTCCTGTTCAGTAACTGTGAAATCATAAGTACCTGCCAAATCAGATGGACAGATCACAGCTACATTGTAAAGGAATGGAGAAGCGTAGAATACACCACCTGCTACGTCACCAGATAAATTGGTGTTTGTAAATTTGCGACCGAAACGATCATTTAACACTAATCTAAATTCAAAGACATCTCCACCTTCGATTTCTGCAGCAGTTAAGCCAACAGCAGAAATAGCTTCTGCAGCGGTAATTAAAATGCCAGCTCTAAGAAACCTTGAATCTGAATTAGGAGCAAAATCTGATTTCTGAAGAGTTTTTATAAGAACATCAGCCTCCGGGGTATATTCTAAACCAACTCCGGGAACTAATCTCCTATGTCTTACTCTTACCTCAACTGTCTCTACAGTACCACCATCCTCTGCATCAACTGCCTCAATCGTAATGTCAAACTTAGCGTTTGCAAGATCGAAGAAGTTGAAGGACGTGCTTGTTCTCGAGATAGTTCTCAAATAAGCTGCTGTGTCGAAATCGGAATAGGGAACACTAGGATCCACAAAATCACGACAAGAGCTCAGGAACACAACTGCACCAAGCAGTAATCCAAAACTATATTTAAATATTTTCATTTTTCTTATTTTTAATTGGTTAGTCGACCCAAGCGTTACCTGCAGGATTATTATCCCAGAATACCTGAACAGCTTGATCTGCTTTCTGAACCGCATTGATATTAGTAACCAAGTAGTTCAATGGATAGAAGAATGAACGAGGGAAAGTTCCTGGGTTCGTCTCTAAGCCCGGCTGCATAATTGAAGGCTCACCAGTTCTTCTGTAGAGATTATAAGCTTCAGTACCATTACCGAATAGTGACAACCAGTACTCTCTGCCAATCACATACATTTTACTAGGAACACCCGGAGATGGAGCTGCATCATATTGGGCACCTACGTAAGCAAGATAGTTTGTAACAGAAGCTGCATAATCTGCATCTGAAGTAAATGCTGTAATTACACCTGACTCCGTTGTGGTCTTACTCCAGCTTCTTACATATTCCATATGCTTTTTGATCCCTGAAAGCATCAAATCCTTTGGACTTCCAGCAGTACCTAGCATCAAAGCAGATTCTGCCAACATAAAGTCAACATAAGCAGCCAACATGATTGGGTGAATACCAGCTCCTTGAGCTCCAAGAGCTACGTTATTCACAGGAGCACCAGAATTATTATCAAATCGACCACCTGCAGGGAATACACCCCAAGCAGTTCGCTTCAATCCATCTGGTGGAATACCGTCTGGATCTAAGTGATCACGACCCCAATAACCTCTAGTGCCAGGCAAACAATAAATGAAATTACCTACTAAATACTGAGGGGGAGCGATTTGAGTAATACACTCAATTTCATCTGAATTGGTAGAATTAACCAAAGTCTGGCGATACATGTAGTAACGAACTCGAGGATCATCAAAACCCTTAGCTTCAGTCAAGTGCCACATATAGAATGTAGATTGGTAATCACCACCACCTGAGGTGTATTGGCCTGCGAAGCGTGGATGTCTTGAATCCGGATCAGCTCGGGTTGTACCAAACTTCCAAACGAAATCATCACCTACTTTAAGGAAATTATTAGCAGCAATAAGTGCGTCAATTCCAGCTTTAGATTCAGCCGTCTTTACCAATCTAGTATTCAGGAAATATCTCAATTTAAGAGTATTAACTAATCTACCCCATTTGGTATAATTTCTAGCATAAAAATAATCATTAGGAGTACCTGAAGAAGGAGTTGCTTTAAAATGTGCATCTGCCTGATTCAACGCTTCCAAAGCGGCAGCATAAACTGATTCACCCGAATCAACCTTAGGGTTGAAATTAGAAGGATCAAGTGCTTCAGAAAGCGGAACATCACCATATGAATCAACCATGTGCATATACACCATAGCTTTGATAGTTTTAGCTATTCCCAAATGCCTTTGCAAATTCGCCTCTTCAGCCAAAGGTTCAAGGAAAGCAATATCAGCAAGAATTCCTGAATAAGCTCCAGTCCAATAGCCGTTGGTAGTAGATGGAGTGTAAGCTCCTTCATATTGTGCGCTTCCCTGATTGATGATTCTTGTCAATCTCATTCCATCGTCACCAACGGTGTTGAAGAAACCTTGATATCCAAGTTGGATACTATTCAATAAGAAGTCTGGAGATGCCGTAGCAGCAGTTACTGCGTTTGGATCATCTTGTAGATCGAGGTCACATGACGTTGCAAATAACATACTTGCAGCGATCATTAGACTATATATTTTTCTTTTCATTGTATTTCAGTTTTGGGGATTAGAATGTAAGTGTTACAGTTCCACCAAATCTTCGTGAACTAGGTCCAGTCACGAAATCGAAACCTAAACCGTTACCAACACCAGTTCCTAACACGTCTACATCAAAGTTCATGTTTGGAGGGAAGTTCAACGCTTTAAACCAAAGGTTACTTCCACTAACAGCTACTGAAGCTCTTTTGAAAGGAGTCTTAGCCATCAAGTTAGAAGGTAATTCATATCCTAAGGAAAGTTCTCTTAGTCTAATCATCGAACCGTCAAAAATATTCGGCTCATCAGTCGCTCCCTGATAACCTCCGAAGAAGTAATTAGAAGCAGTGATTTGGATATCATTTGGAGTTCCATCTTCTTTCACACCTGGCATAATGAAGGTCAATTCTCTATCAACAACTGGATCTTTTGTTACACCTCTTGCAAGAGTTGCTGTTACAGTGTTAGAGAATACGTCTCCTTTATGTCTGTACTCAAGCATTGCATTCAATGTAAATCCTTTGTAGGAGAAAGTATTAATCCAAGAACCATTCCAACGCGGGTTAGGATCACCTAATACCACAAGATCTGAAGTTGGCTTGTGAAGACCATTTGAAAGAATGATCGGCTGTCCAGTCTGCTCATCTCTTTCGAATCCAATTCCTTTGATAATATTGAAAGGCTGACCTGGGATAGCAAAGTTACCTAGCGTAGTAAAACCAGCTACAACTACTTCTTCCAATCCACCACCTAGTTCCATGGTCACTGAACGATACATAGACCAGTTCACTGTAGACTCCCAACGGAATCCAGATGCAGTAGAGATCGGCGTTACAGTTGCCTGAAATTCAATACCTCTAGTTCTCAATTTACCAATATTAATCTGAGTAGAAGTAAATCCTGTTGCAGGATCAATTGGCGAGTTGGTAATCAAATCACGGGTATTCTTCTCATAAAGTGAAAGGTCGAATCTCAACTTATTGTTGAACATAACACCTTCTACACCAAATTCGAATTCTTCCTGTAGCTCTGGTTTCAAGTTTGGATTACCCAATCTATCTGCAACTGCATGTGTTTGGGTTACAGCACCACCAACATCAAAAGCTCTTGCACGCTGAGCAAGGATATTTCTTGTTCTGTATGGAGGAGGAAAACCTGCAGAAGTACCATAAGCAAGTCTCAACTTCAAATCGTTAACTGTAGAAGAATTCCAGTTGAATGCTGTACTAGGAATGAACGAAACTGAAGCTCCAGGGTAAAGGATTCTTCTGTTCTCTGGCTCTACTGTAGAAGTCCAGTCATTTCTTGCAGATAAATTCAGGTATAGGTAATTGGAATAATCCAAAGTTACGTTTGCGTAAATTCCCATTCTTCGCTCTTCCTGTGTGAAGTTCATTCCACCTCCAGTATAAGCATCATTACTTGATGAGTTGGTAAAGTTAGAGTGACGGAACAATCCGAAAGCCAATTGTCCTTGAGATGCCACACCTACTTGCTCGTAGCTATCATATCTTGAGTTACCTCCTAACAAGAATGACATTCCAATCTTGTCTGAGAACTCGGTCTTATAGTTTAAAACTAGATCTTGATTCCAGATTGTATTAGTCAAGTTAATTGTTCTGTAATAACCTGACTGTGTAGCCAAGCTAGAAGATGGTCCTCCTTTGTTATACTGTGCTTCCTGAGTCTCAGTATAGGTATCTAGACCTAATCTATAAGTGATAGAGAAATCATCTGTCAAATCATACACCAAAGAGGTAGAGTTGAAGAAACGCTGTACATCGGAAGTATTCACATAATTTTTAACCAACCAATTTGGGTTAACGATGTCATTACCACCTCTGTAGTAAACAGAGCTCTTATCTACAGGATTCTCAAAAGGAAGACCTTTCAAATCCACAGATCTTGGAGTATAAAGCACGTGTGCAAATACAGAAGGAATACCTCCAGAAGGACCTGAACCAAATGCAGCATTTACAGGAGGAGACTGAAGGTCAGTGATCGCAAAAGTAAATGAAGAGTTCACTGAAAGTTTATCAGTTACTGCAGAATTAATACCCAAACCGAAGTTATACTTTTTCAAGTTGTTACCAGGAGTAAAGCCTTCGTCATCGGTATATCCGAAACTTGCGCTGTATCCAGTTCGATCAGAACCACCAGCAATCTGAATTGAGGTATTAGAAACCAAACCAGTTCTGAAGAATGCAGTTGAAGGATCCTCATAAGCTTTGTACTCATATTGTACTGGAGTACCACCTACAATTCCATCAACCCAGAACTGAGGAAATGCCTCACGTACTGACGCTACAGATGAAGTCGCATATGGGTGATTCACTGTAAGTCCCTGATCCATTCTAGGACCAAAGTTAGAGAAGAAGAAACCTGGAGTCTGCTGGAAACCATTACCGTATACTGTACCATAAGTTGGCAAAGAAGCTGCCTTATTAGAGAATACAGATTGGTTGATTGTTACTTCAGCAGTTTTTCTTTTGGAAGCACCAGATTTGGTCGTAATCAAGATTACACCATTTCTACCCTGATCACCATAAAGAACAGTTGCTGATAGACCTTTCAAAACAGACATAGACTCGATGTTGTTAGGGTCGATGTCCAAAAATCTTGAAGAAGTAGTAGCACCACCTGTAGTGAAACCGTTAGTGTTGTTTGTACTAGTGTTGAAAGGAACACCATCTACGACAAACAGAGGCTGGTTGGAACCGGTAGCAGAGGAGTAACCTCTAATTACCATGTTAGTACCAGATCCTGACATACCGTTAGTAGAGGTGATATTCACACCTGGTACTTTTCCTTGCAAAACACGGGCTACGTCTTGCTCTGGACGATTTTCAAGTTGCTCATTGCCTACGGAAGTCACTCCATAACCCAATGCTTTCTTTTCCCTTTCAATACCGATCGCCGTTACTACCACTTCGGATAGCTGAGACGCGTCAGTTGTTAAGGTAATGTTAATCACGGTCCGATTGCCAATTGCCTCTTCTGAAGTCTGTAGACCTACAAAAGAGAAAATCAGGACATCGGATCCCGCAGGTACGTTAATGGAATAGTTACCATCCAAATCGGTGGTAGTACCCACTGTCGTACCCTTCACGAGGACGGTTGCACCTGGCAAGCCTAGTCCATCTTCATCGGAAATTACCTTGCCGGTAATCACCCGTTGCTGCGCCGACACCTCAAAACTGAGTGTCATGGTGAAAAGCGCAACAACCAAGAGTAAAGCTTTTCTCATAAGGTATTTAGTTTAGTTGATACGTAAAGAAAATCTCTTTAAAGCGAATTTCAAAATCCACATGTTTTTAAGATTATTCACGTTATAATATATTTTATTATTGTTTTATTTATATTTTTAATAAATAAGGTTTTTTTATTTACTTGTTTTTTATTTTTTGTAATATTTTAATGCGATTATT
>NZ_MSPQ01000011.1 GCF_001936475.1 Algoriphagus marinus
ACCAACTGTAAGCATCACTGCTCCAAACGCAAATGCTCAGTTCACACAGGGTGACAATGCAAACATTACTGCAAACGCAGCAGATGCGGACGGAATGGTTACCAAAGTTGAGTTCTACAACGGAACCACTTTGTTGGGAACTGATACCACTTCTCCATACAGCTTTGCCTGGACAAATCTTTCGGTAGGAAACTTCACTTTGACTGCAAAGGCAACGGATAACAAAGGAACAGCTACTGTTTCTGCAGAAGTAAATATCAATGTGGTTGAAAAGCCAAATGTGGCACCAACTGTAAGCATCACTGCTCCAAACGCAAATGCTCAGTTCACACAGGGTGACAATGCAAACATTACTGCAAACG
>NZ_MSPQ01000012.1 GCF_001936475.1 Algoriphagus marinus
TGATACCACTTCCCCATACAGCTTTGCCTGGACAAATCTTTCGGTAGGAAACTTCACTTTGACTGCAAAGGCAACGGATAACAAAGGAACAGCTACTATTTCTGGAGTTGTAAATATTACCGTAGTTGAGACTACACCTGCTGAAGGCGAGGTTGTCATTCCGGAGATAATTATTGTTACTCCTGTTAATAATCAGGAATTTGATTCAGATGAGAATGTTGAATTATTAGTGATGTTCCAAGGATCTGATGAAACAGTTAAGAAGGTGGAATATTATAGCGGAAACCAACTTATCGGTTCCTCTAATGTCAGTCCATTTGGATTCACTTGGTTGTCTCCCGCAGTAACCCAACATACGATTACTGCAAAAGCAATTGGCGAAGATCCTAACAACTTTAAAATTTCAGAGCCTGTATCTATTCTGGTTAAGGAGAAAATCCAACAAATATTCCAAA
Organism: Algoriphagus marinus; assembly: GCF_001936475.1. Lineage (GTDB taxonomy): Bacteria > Bacteroidota > Bacteroidia > Cytophagales > Cyclobacteriaceae > Algoriphagus > Algoriphagus marinus. The sequence continues at coordinate 456 of NZ_MSPQ01000012.1, forward strand.
TTTTAGATCCATTAAAAGATGCTGTATTTATTGCGGGGGATGATGTTTCTATTAAAGTGGAGATTCCTGATAATAATAATCCTATCAATAGAATCGATTATTTCCGAGGAAATATTAGAATTGGAAGTTCATCAACAGCACCTTATGACTTCGTTTGGACTAACGCCCGACAAGGCAATCATGATTTGACAGCCCAATTAGTATATAGTGACGGTACAAAAATATCTACAAGTGAGGTGCCAATTAGGATTTTAAAAAGAAATCAAGCTGCTGTAAAATTGATTTCTCCTAATAACAAAAGAGAAGTGAAAACTGGAGAAAATTTAGACCTTAAAGTAGAACTTCTTGAATTTGAAGACAAGGTTGATTTTGTAGAGTATCTTTTAAATGGAGAATTATTAGGGGAGTCTGAAACGCAGCCTTACGTTTTCCAATGGAAAAATATTCCAGAAGGTGATCATCAGCTAGTTGCTAGAGCAATTGATGCAAAAGGTTCAGTTGTCTATTCAGAACCAATGACATTGAGCGCTAGAAAAGAAGTTAGTGGTGTGCAATTGGATTATGTAATAGGTCCAAATCCAACAACAGAATTCCTTAATGTAATCTTTACAAATTTGGATGACGTCTATGATCTTGAATTAAGAGTGATATCTATGGATGGTGTCGTTCAAAAAACCTTCAATGGAAGATCTGAAGATTCTACAGTAACTGTTGATGTATCTGATTTGAAAAATGGAGTTTATGTTTTGCAATTAATCGCAAATGGAAATAATATTTCAAGTAAGAGATTTATCAAAAAATGATAAGTCTGGTTAAACTTCTAGAGGATGATGTGTTTACTCTGCCTAAACTGTAAGAAACTAAAGCCAGATCTTTAAAGTAAAAAACTTAAACCTCCTTCGAGAAGATAGTATCCAACTAATTATTGGAATGCTATTAGCAGTATAAAAACTAGTTTAGATACTTTCGATTTAGGAATTGATTAATAGAGGGAATAAATTAAATCTTATGGTAATTTTAAATTATTAATATGTTTAGAACTAACCTTTGGAATAAAAAAAGAATAATTATGAAAACTAATTCATTAATAAAATTAAATTTAATTATCTTATTTTTTTTCGTAACTATTTTCGAAAACCTTGGTGTTGGAAAAGATGAGATTTCGGGAAAAAATCCATACGCCCCAGTGACTTTAAACAATTCACCCGAAAATGAAGGTTTTGTTTTGAAAAGAAATGTTCTTTACAATACACCATCCAATAAATTGGGTCAATTATTATGGTCAGCTGGTCATGAAAATGGGGATCAGAAAGAATGGACTGGTGATGGGGGAGGAGGAGAATTTAATAGTGGAACCGGAAACAGTGTAGCATCAACTACTTTTGCTAGAACGGGAAACTATTCTCTTAAACTTTCTATAAATACAACAAGTGGTAATTCGCATGGTACAAGGAACTTTAGGTGGAAAGAAATAGCTGCAAACAAGGATATTATTTTTACACAATATGTATATTTTCCAGCTAAAATAGATTTAGATCCAAATAATGCTTGGTTCAATTTACTTCAAACTAAAGGTGTTAAATTTGCGCCAGGAGGTCCAGGTACTGGGCCCGATCAAATAAACAATCCCCATTTTTCTGTCGGTATAGATGTAAGGGGTGGTGCTGGTTCAAGGGGAGCAAATTACCTTACTCTGGCTGATCTTCAAAAATTTTGGGGTGGTACAACTAATGTGGTTTGGAAAGCTCCCGTTGGAATTGATCTACCTGTAAACAAATGGGTGAAAATTCAAATGCGAATTATTCAGGACAAAGGTAACAATGGTAGAGTTTTGCTATGGCAAGATGATGTTTTAGTAATCGACACTGGACTTCGAAATACGCTAAGGCCTGAGGTAGATGTTAACCAATATAGCATTAATGCCTACGCAGATAAAACGGTCCCAAATATTACCACATATTATATTGATGATTTAAGTATTAATTTACCTGATGATGGTTCGAGTCAGGCGTACAAGGTCACTACTGCACCTGCACCCACTTCAGGAGGAAAAATTTTAATAGCCCAATTTCAAAAAGATACGGATGTAAGAATTACTTCTCCACTTAATAATAGTACTGTACAAAAAAATACCACGGTATCAATTAAAACTTCAGCTTCAAATCCTGTAAGTGAAGTCCAAAAAATTGAATATTATAAAGATGGTGTTTTGCTAGGTTCTTCTGTTAATTCTCCATTTACATTCAATTGGGTAAACGCAGATGAAGGTGTATATCAAATACAAGTAAAAGCATTTTTTAAAAATGGCGATGTCAAATTCTCAACAATAAATAAACTGCTAGTTAGATAATATGTAAAAAATAGGGCTTTTAAAAGCCCTATTTTTTTTCTGCAGTACTTTAGGTTATTATTTTTTCCTTAAAAGGCTGAGACTAAATCTGATTTTTCAGGTTTTAATTCCTAAAGTTTTTTTGAGGATTACAGAGTTGGGTATATGGATAGTGCTCTTTAAATATGCTAATTTGAAGAGTATAAGTAGTTGTTTTTCTGGATTGTGTTTATCCATTTTCATTTAGTTGTGTTATTGAAAAAAATCGAATGAGCAGATTTTGATTTAATCCTAAGCTTCCAGGTCCCTTACTCCAAAATTTTTCAGAAAAGGCTTTTCAATTTCTCTCTTCCCATACTTTCTTTTCTTCTTTCACTTCTTCACGAAGTACAGGATTGATGTCACCTTTGGCCGCTCTGAGAAAGTGAACTGTTGTCCCTTTTTCTCTGGCTAGGGGATGAGTGACTTTTCCGATTTCTCGATATTCCTCAAAAAAACCAATTTCGCGTTGTGTGATTTTTTCATCAGCTTCCCAGACTAAAATCAAATGATCCACTTTTTGCTCCAAATCAAACCAATACAAGTAATCCGCATTCATAGTCAAGGCCTCGAGTTCGGGGATTTTAGAATAGAAATTAATCGCTCCTGCTTGACCATAATTACTACAAATGATCAATGTTCGGTCTTTCTCAGGCATAAGTTGATAGGCCGAATCTACCAGTGCCGCTAATTCACTCCAGCCTAGCATATCCGCAAAATCCTGTGGGATAGGATGCTCTTTCCCATCTTCCCAGCGGCTCAATCCTAGTCTAGCATAGTTTGGAGGATTTGATTGTATGTGATCTGGGGAATAAAATGGGTGAATCAAAGTGATTGCTGGAAGGAAAAGCAGTGGCGGCATGATGAGAATCACTGCACTTGCTATTTTGCTAGATGCAGGTTTTAAAGCTTCCACTGTACTTGAAATCCAAACTGCCCCAAAAGCCAAAAGCAAGGGGTAAAGACCGATGGCGTAGTAGCCTTTGGCTTGGAAATAGGTGAAAATTCCCATGGTGAACAGAAAAGTCCAACCAACAAAACGAAACTCGCTTTGCTTTTTCCAAAAAAGTAAGCCCCCTAATCCAGCTACCCAAACCAGTAGTGAAGGATAGAAGAAAAGTAGTTGATCCATCAGGAATCCAATTCTGCTGTTGTTTACCAACTGTGTGCTGCTCAGGAGCTGCATATGGGTGAGAACAGGGAAACCGTTTTGAATTTGCCAGATCAGGTTTGGACTTATTAGGAACAAGGCTAAGATCAAAGCGCCATAAAGGTGTTTTTTTAGAAAAATGTTCCTTTTGGTTAATAAAAGGGCGGGTAAGAGGCCTGCTGCCAAGAATACAATGGTGTATTTATTCAAAAAGCCAAGCGCAAAACTCAGTCCTAGTATATACAGCCAGTGATTTTTTTCCGTTTGAAAGTGCCTAATCAGGGTATAAAAAACCAAGGTAAAACAAAGAATGTCTAACGAATTAGGTTGGAAAAGAATATTCAGGCGAATTAACGCGGAGCAAAGCAAAGTGATGGCTGCAAGACTTCTGGCAAAAAGACTTCCGCCCAATCTCTCGACCAAATCCCAGATTAAAACCAAAGTTAAAGCCCCAAATAGAGCCGGGAAAAAGCGAATCCAAAACTCCGAATTTCCCAACCAAGAAATAATGACTGATATCCAAGATGTCAGTGGTGGAACAGAAAGATAGCCCCAAGCCAGATGATTCGCCTGATCTAAATGTAGAAACTCATCTCGATGTAGATCAAAGTCAGGATGTACCACAATTGCTTGAAGTGAAAACTTTGCCAGCACAAAAAAAAGAAGCAGAGCTGTAGATTTTTTCATAACCGGAGGACCTTAAATTTCTCTAAATATGAAATTTGTTTTCGCCCATTTGAAGTTAAATCTTTTCTTCTATCGGTTATAAGAAATCCTTTTTTCAATTGAATAGCCATAAACTCATTTCGAAGCTTGTGATTTTCCGCATTCTTCTTACTGACTTTACTTTTCTTCCGATCCTTACTATCCGTTAAAAATCAACTTGAAGGTTGTGCCTTCTCCTGGGTTGGATTTGACTTGTATGTTCCCTTTGTGACGACGCATGATCTGCTTGGAGAGGCTCAGGCCTATGCCGGACCCTTTTTTCTTGGTGGTGAAAAAGGGGATAAAGATTTTACTTAGTGCTTCTTCTTCGATTCCCTTTCCTGTATCAGCGACTTCCAAAATGATCTTACCTGATTCGTCGATGTAAGCATGGAGCGTGATTACTTTTTCCTCGGCGTCCTCTAGAGCATGAATGGCATTTTGTGTCAGATTGATTAGAACTTGCTCGATCTGGGTTTGGTCGCCAAATAGAATCAGTTCCTTAGGATCGAGAACTTTGTTCAGGGTAATTTTTCCAGATTCCAGTTGATGCTGTAGTAGTATTTCCAATTGATCAAAGAGCTTTCCGATTGCAATGCTGCTGAACTTCGGTGCTGGAATATGTGCCAAAGACCGGAAGTCAGATACAAAGCTCGTCAAACCTTGACTTCGTTTTTCGATAGTAGCTATTCCCATCAAGTAATCCTCCAGATCTTGAGGTGTGAGTTCGGAGATCGAATCGATCTTCTTTTCCAGATCATCCTTGATTGTACCAGCTAGTGAAGAGATTGGGGCGATGGAGTTCATGATCTCGTGGGTGAGAATTTTCACCAGATTTTGCCAGGCTTCCATTTCCTTCTCTTCCAGTTCGGATTGGATATTTTGCAGGGAAACGAGTTTAAATTTTTCCCCACGCATCAGAAGCTCAATTACATAGACAGATAGCTGCATGATACCGTCCGGATGAGCGATTTTGATGAGTTCGCTACCTCCTGTTTTGAGATGTTGGATTGCCAAGTGAAGCTCTTTATTGATACCTTCTATTTCGGTGATGTTGATTAGATTTTCTACGTTTAGAATTCGCTTTGCAGCTGTATTGATGATCTGAATTTGACCGTTTTCACCAAAGGTTATTAGACCGATACTCAGATGTTTAAATACTGAGCGGAAGTATTGGAAGTTTGCTTCTTTCTCTGCCTGATCTTCTTTTAGCTTTGCCAGTATGGCGTTGAATTCGATGTGAAGATCATCGGTTTCGGTCCCATCAAATTTGACAGGGTAGAGCTGGGAATATTTATCCTGCTTGATATTGTCCAGGAAGGTTCGGACTTTTTGAAAGGAGCTTTCGGAGTAACGAAGGAGATAAATAATCTGAAAAATCACTAAAATCAATAAAAGAGAGATCATAAAGACTCCCCATTCATCAAAGATGGTGAAGGCAAGCAGGAAAAGGGAGGCTGCCAAAAAGGCTATTCTTCCCAGTAAACCAACCTTATAGTCCATATTTTTCTAATCTTCTATAGAGAGATGCCCGAGTCAAGCCTAGTTCCTTTGCAGCTTTGGAAATATTTCCACCATTTTTGTCGATAGCTCTCTGAATGGTAGTCTGTTCCATGTCATTCAAGTTGAGTGTGACTGCTTGAGGTGCTTTGTCAGACGCTGGTTTTGCCGAAAGGAAGAAGAAATCACGGGAGTCCAATTCATTTCCTTCTGCCATGATAATTGCTCGCTCTATTGCATGCTGAAGTTCCCGGATATTTCCCGGCCATCCATAGCGCTGAAGCAAGTCCATCGCAGCGGAAGTAAACCCTTTGAATTCTTTTCGGTATTTCTGTGCGTAGCTCTTCAAAAAGTGATTAGCCAAAACTGGGATATCATCGTGACGCTCGCGTAATGGTGGTAGAAATATTTCTACGGTATTGATTCTGTAAAGCAAATCCTGACGGAAGGTGTTTTCCATTACCATCTCATGTACGTGCATATTGGTGGCACATATAAGTCGAATGTCAACAGGGATAGCTTTGTTAGTACCGATCCGTGTCACTTCCCTCTTTTGCAATACGGTCAATAATTTAGACTGAAGCGGCATAGATAGATTTCCAATTTCATCGAGGAAAAGGGTTCCGTTGTCCGCTACTTCAAATCGACCAGCTCGGTCTTCCTTGGCGTCAGTAAATGCACCTCGCTTATGTCCAAATAGTTCTGACTCAAATAGGGATTCGGTGATGGACCCCATATCTACCCCTACAAAGATTTCGTCTTTTCGATGTGAACGTTCATGAATTGCACGAGCGATGAGTTCTTTACCTGTTCCATTTTCCCCCAAAATCAAAATGTTCGCATCGGTCTGAGCGACTTTATCGATTATGGAGAAGATGTTTTTCATTGAAGCAGACTGCCCAATGATATCGCTATAGGGTTTCTTTAGATCGGTTTGAAGTTGTTTCTGCTTTTTCTGAAGCTTGTCCACTTCATTGTAACTTTCTTTAAGCTTGATTGCAGAGGAAAGAGTTGCGATGAGTTTTTCGTTTTGCCAAGGTTTAAGTATAAAGTCAGTCGCGCCCTCTTTCAAGGCTTGTACGGCCATTTCCACATCTCCAAATGCAGTAATTAGAATTACCACTGCTTTAGGATCAATTTCTTTGATTTGCTTAAGCCAGTGAAATCCCTCCTTTCCGGAGGTTGTATCTTCCCGGAAATTCATGTCCAATAAGATCACATCGTAGTTATTGTTATTGATCAGAAATGGAATTCTTCGCGGATCTTTTTCGATCATTACTTCTTTAGCATGCTTTTTCAAAAGCATTTTTGCAGCGAACAATAAGTCTTCATTGTCATCAATAATGAGGATTTTTCCTAAGTCTTGGTTCTCCATGGTTGATTCTTTGAATGATGTATTGGGAAAATAGTGCCAAGCCTAATTTAAAGGCTTTGAAGGGATTTTCCATTAATAGGTGTACGAAAGTGTACGATTTTATCTTAAAATCGGACAGTTTTGTGCTGATTTTATGCCCTCAGAGTTTTTTGTAACTTTGTGGTTTACTAAACCGAAAGAATATGCAAGCTAAAAAAGGGGATGCAGTAGAAGTGCATTACACCGGCAAATTAGAAGATGGAAGTGTGTTTGATACATCCGTTTCCAGAGCTCCACTTGGATTTACACTAGGAGATGGCAATATGATCAAAGGCTTTGATACGGCTGTTCATGGAATGGCGATCGGAGACAAAAAAACAGTAACTATTCCAGCGGCGGAAGCCTATGGAGAGCGAAGAGAAGATATGATGATCGATGTACCTGTAGCTCAAGTTCCTGCGGATATTAAGCCTGAAATCGGAATGACGCTTCAGCTGCAAGGTGGAAATGGTCAGCCTATGCCAGTGGTGGTGGTGAATATTGACGAGGAAAAAATCACTTTGGATGCCAATCACCAGTTGGCTGGGAAAGATTTGATATTTGAGATTGAACTAGTCAAAATCAGCTGAGAAATTGTTTGTTTAAAAAAAGGAAAAGCAAATTCAGAAATGGATTTGCTTTTTTTATCTCAGCGTAGGGATTTTAACCAGTTTGGTAATTCATAAAGGATAATTCTACCCCTTTGGATCAGGGCCAATCGATTTTGGCCAATTTGAATGGTTTCGGGTTCTAAATTTTCGATTGGAGCGATTTTAAAAATTGACTGTGATTTGATTGATATACTCATTAAAAAGCCTTCTTCAGTCCAAAGGAGATATTCATTGTAAAAACACATTTTTTGGTTTAGCACCATTTTAATCTTTTTGATCAGGTTTCCTTGGTTGTCGAATATGAAAATTCCCTCATTTTTAATATTCATAAATAGCCGATTTTTAAATTCCCTTATCTCAAGGACCTCTAAATCATCTGAATTCAAAATCAGATTCAATGGTTGACTTTGGATAACCAGGTTTCGTAGGTAATCCAAAGATTTGATACTTAAATCTGATTCATCCCAAACCCAGACTGTGTTATTGTTTCCAAAGGTTGCAGCTTTTACAAGATTGACATCAGCAAGTAGTAAGTTGTTTTCAGCTAAAGGATTCAAGAAACGATCAAATATCCTATACTCTTGCAAGTCCGCAGAAAAACTGAATATGTTCACAGTCCAAGCTGCCTCCAATTGATTTAATCTTCCTTGCCTCGAAGGGGAAAAAAGATTTGTTTTTTTTCCGAATCGATCAAACTGGTAAATATCTCCAGACGTATTGCTCGCAAAAAGATTGTCTTTATTGTCGAATGATATTAAATCAAGATTCTCTAACTGGATTTCAGCAATCGGATTCCCCAGCTTATTATCCTGCGCCATCAATTGGAAAGAAGCTAGAAAAAAGGAGAGCAAGATGAATTTCTTCATTTTTTAAATTCAATCAGTTCAAATTTTTCACCATCAAATTCAAGAAAAGTATTTTGGTTAACCCATTCACCTAAGTTAAAATAAGTAGAATTTTCAGAAACTTTTAATTCCAAAGGTAAATGTCGATGGCCAAAAATATAATAATCGTGATGAGTACCAGCTTCCACTTCTTTACAGTATTGCCAAAGCCATTCATCATCTCCCAAGAAATGGCTTTCATTTTTTGCGATATTCGTGATTCTGCTATGGCCAGACCAAGCCTTGGCTAGTTTAACTCCAAAATCAGGATGTATCCATCGAAAAAGCCATTTTGAAATTGGATTGGTGAAGATTTTTTTAAGGATTTTATAGGAGTAATCTCCTGGACCTAATCCGTCGCCATGTCCAACGAGTATCTTTTCATTATTTACTCGTAGAAGTATTGGTTCATGAAAAATGGGGATTCCTAATTCCGCAGTGAAATAATCCTTCATCCATAAATCATGGTTTCCAGTAAAAAAGTAGATTGGAATCCCTTGGTCTCTCAGTTGTGATATTTTAGAAATAAAGGGTATAAAACCTTTGGGAATAACTTGACCATATTCAAACCAAAAATCAAAAATATCCCCAACCAGAAAGATGGCTGCTGCTTCTTTTGAAATTGACTCTAGCCAACGGATGATCCTTTTTTCGCGTAGTTTACTTTCGGTTTCGTTTGGAGCTCCAAGATGAAAATCGGAAGCAAAGAACAGTTTTTTTCCATTCAGCTGAATATCCAAAGTGGTTGGTTGCATTTTGAAAGATAAGGTGCGAATGCAAAAATAAAAAAGCCCTGAATCATTCAGGGCTTTTGTTAAAAATATTAGTTGTCTGATTTACTTTCCTCAGGGAGTACCTTCGCCTCACCTTGTACTTCAGCCTCACCTTTTATTTCAGGGGTGCTTAATTTATCAGTGACTACTTCTGGAGCAGATTCTTTTTTATTTGTAAACGCTTGATAAGTTGTTTCTTTTTCAAAAGGACGCTTACCAATTAGCTTTTCCAAATCCGATTGGAAAAGGATTTCTTTTTCCAAAAGCTCTTTTGCCAAAATCTCCAACTCTGCCTTTTTAGAGGTCAACAGTTCTAAAGTTCTTTGGTAGGCAGAAGAAATCAATTTTCTTACTTCCTCATCGATTGTCTCAGCGGTGGTCTCTGAATAAGGCTTGGTCATTTTATATCCATCAGCTTTGGAATCATAGAAAGAAACATTTCCAATCTTATCATTCATTCCATATACTGAAACAATAGAATATGCCATCTTAGTCACTCGCTCAAGATCACTTAATGCGCCTGTAGATATCTTGTTGAAAATAATCTGCTCGGCCGCTCTTCCTCCCAATGTCATACACATCTCGTCTACCAACTGCTCTGTTTGGTAAAGGAATTGTTCTTTTGGAAGATACTGAGCATAGCCTAACGCGGCCACTCCACGAGGTACAATACTTACTTTCACCAAAGGATCAGCGTGCTCTAAGAACCAACCTGCAACAGCATGACCAGCTTCATGGTAAGCCACGATTTTCTTCTCATCAGGAGAAATAATTTTATTTTTCTTTTCCAGACCTCCGATTACTCGATCTACTGCATCTTGGAAATCCTGCATATCTACCGCGCTTTTATTTCTTCTAGCTGCTATCAAAGCTGCTTCATTACATACGTTGGCAATTTCTGCACCAGCAAAACCTGGAGTTTGGGCTGCACATTTCTTAGGATCTACATCGTCAGCAGTTTTGATAGGCTTCAAGTGAACCTTGAAAATTGCCTCTCTACCGTTGATATCTGGCTTGTCAATAGAAATCTGACGATCAAATCGTCCTGGTCTAAGCAAGGCACTATCCAATACATCCGGACGGTTTGTTGCTGCAACTACGATAACTCCAGTATCTGTACCAAAACCATCCATCTCTACCAAAAGAGAGTTTAGGGTGTTCTCCCGCTCGTCATTTGAGCCAGGCATTTGACCTTTTCCTCTGGATCTACCGATCGCATCAATCTCATCTATAAAGATGATACAAGGTGCTTTTTCTTTTGCTTGCTTAAATAAGTCCCGAACACGTGCTGCACCTACTCCGACAAACATTTCAACGAAATCGGAACCTGACAGCGTAAAGAATGGAACTCCTGCTTCGCCAGCGACGGCTTTAGCCAATAAAGTTTTACCAGTACCTGGAGGGCCTACGAGTAGCGCTCCTTTCGGAATTTTACCGCCTAGTTTCGTGAATTTTCCGGGATTTTTGAGGAATTCAACAATTTCTTGAACCTCTTCTTTTGCTTCATCAAGACCTGCCACATTGTCAAATGTGATTTTCACTTTATTCTCAGCGTCAAAAAGCTGAGCCTTTGATTTTCCAACATTGAAGATTTGTCCGCCTGGTCCAGAAGGTCCAGCCATTCTTCGCATCATAAACCAAAATAGCACAAATAGCAAAATCAAGAATCCAAAGCTTGAAAAGTAGCTACCCCAGTTTTCCTCTGTTGCGACATCTAATTCTGTTCGATTTGCTGGATCTACTTTTTCATTTAAGGCATCGAAGTCATTGGCAAATTTGTCTAAAGAAGCCACTTGGAACGAATAATGAGGTCCAGCTGGGTTGAAAAATGCAGAATTAGACTCCAATTCTGTTTTGTATTTTGGATTATTCAGTCCAGTATTGTTCAGGGTGATGTCCACCCTTTCCATATTTTTGATTATAACCACTTTGGAGACATCTCCAGCCACATACATATCCTCAAATCGTTTTTGAGTGATGTCAATGACCGAGTTTCGGTTTTGAACCCAAGTAAGGCCTATTAATACCAAAACTGCTACTATGATTAGCCAAAGTTGAAAATTAGGCTTTTGAGGTGCCTTAGGGACGAATTTTTTATTACTTTTTTTTGTATCGCTCATTGCTTAGTGATGATTCTATAAACTTATGGTAAAACGGTTTGAGGTAGTTAAAGTTTGAAGACTTTTAATTGATTCGGGTGAATTTTGCATCTCCCCACAGATCCTCTAGTCCGTAGTATTGTCTTTTATCTTTAAGGAAAATATGAGCAACAACGTTCACATAATCCATCAAGATCCATTGTCCGCTACTTTTTCCCTCACTTTTCCAAGGTCCTTTTTCTCCTGCTTTAAACACATGCTCTTCAATTGAATCAGCAATTGCTTCAAGTTGAGTGTCAGAATTACCAGAGCAAAGAACGAAAAAATCTGAAACAGAATTTTTGATATTTCTTAAATCCATTACAATTATGTCGGAAGCCTTTTTGTCTTCCATTCCTTTTACAATTATTTTGCTCAGCTCTTCTGCTGTCATATTATTCATTTAATTTTACTTACCCTATCGGGTTTTCCTTAGATTTTCGCCGGATTCAAAATTTATGTATAAAATTCTTGCCAATACGATTTTTTTGGGGAAAGATGTTCATTTCCTGCCAGAGTGTCATTCCACGAATGACAAAGCTATTCAAATGATCAAAGAGAAAGTAGCTCACGAAGGGACTATAATTATCTGTGAACATCAAACACGTGGAAAAGGACAGCGGGGTAATAAATGGCTTTCAGAAAAGGGCTTAAACCTTACTTTTTCGCTGGTACTTAAACCCTCTTTCATGGATCTTTCGGAACAGTTTTATTTGAATATGGCGATTTCAAATAGTATCCGAAAGTTATTACAAGAATATATTACGTCTATCAAAGTTAAATGGCCAAATGATTTAATTGTTCCAGAATATGGTAAAATAGGAGGAGTATTGATTGAAAATACGTTTTCCGGTGATGGATGGGAATTTGCAGTGGTTGGGATTGGAATAAATATCAACCAGCAGTCATTTGAATCAACGAAAGCAACTTCTTTGGCAAATATCACCGGTAACCAGTTTGATCTTAAAGAACTGTTTAGACTTCTTATTACTCAAATTGAGCAAGGATATTTGCATTTAAAAAGAGGTAATTGGGCAGAAATCAAAAACGAATACTTGTATCATCTTTACTTGAAAGGCGAATGGAGTAATTTTAAGGATGATCGAGGTGAATTTAAAGGATTGATTTCTGGTGTTTCCAAAGAAGGAAAGTTAGAGGTGGAACTTGAATCAGGTGATATTGAACTTTTTGGGTTAAAAGAGATTGTATTCCTAAACTACTGAAGTCATTTCCGATTCCAAATTTTATGGGGTACCTTTGTGCCTGTTTTACAAGTATTTTATCAGTTAACTACACATAAACATGTCAGAAACTAAATCTGAAAAATTCATCCAATACAAAGTAAAGGATATCTCTCTAGCAGAGTGGGGAAGAAAAGAGATTAAACTTGCAGAAGCGGAAATGCCGGGTTTAATGGCGTTAAGAGAAGAATTTGGTTCATCTCAGCCACTGAAAGGTGCAAGAATTGCTGGATGTCTTCACATGACAATCCAAACTGCTGTTTTGATTGAAACCTTGAAGGCCTTGGGAGCAGAGGTGACCTGGTCCTCTTGTAATATTTTTTCTACCCAAGATCACGCGGCAGCCGCTATTGCAGCAGCAGGTATTCAAGTTTATGCTTGGAAAGGTCAGACCGCAGAGGAATTTGACTGGTGTATCGAGCAGACACTTTTTTTCGGTGAAGATCAGCAGCCATTGAATATGATTCTTGATGATGGTGGAGACCTGACAAATATGGTCTTGGATCAGTATCCTGAGTTGGTAGCTGGTATCAGAGGACTTTCTGAAGAGACTACTACTGGAGTGCATAGATTGTATGAGCGGATGAAAAACGGAACACTTCCGATGCCTGCAATCAACGTGAATGATTCTGTGACCAAGTCAAAATTTGATAACAAATACGGTTGTAAAGAATCTTTGGTAGATGCTATTCGACGAGCTACTGACGTAATGATGGCTGGAAAAGTGGCAGTAGTCGCAGGTTACGGAGACGTAGGAAAAGGATCTGCAGCTTCTCTTAGAGGTGCAGGAGCAAGAGTGATTGTGACAGAGATAGATCCGATCTGTGCTTTACAGGCTGCAATGGACGGCTTCGCTGTTAAGAAAATGGCGGATGCAGTGAAAGAGGCTGACATTGTGGTGACCGCTACTGGAAACAAGGATATCATTCATGGTGAGTATTTTAAGGCTATGAAAGACAAAGCTATTGTTTGTAATATCGGCCACTTTGACAACGAGATTGATATGGCATGGTTGAATAAAAACTATGGACATACTAAAGATGTGATCAAGCCTCAAGTCGATCTATATAATCTAGACGGAAAAGAAATCATTATTCTTGCTGAGGGACGATTGGTCAATTTAGGTTGTGCTACTGGCCACCCTTCATTTGTAATGTCCAACTCGTTTACAAATCAAACTTTGGCGCAGCTGGAGCTTTGGGAAAATTATAAAAATTACGAAGTAGGAGTATATGTTCTTCCAAAGCATTTGGATGAGAAGGTGGCAATGCTTCATTTGTCCAAATTAGGAGTGGAGTTAGATTCTCTTTCTGAAGATCAGGCAAAATACATCGGAGTTGAGGTCGCTGGACCATTCAAGCCGGAGTATTACAGATATTAATCTAGAATCAACGAACAGTCAAAAGCCTCGGAGAAATTCGGGGCTTTTTTTCATTTAGGGTGTTAAAACAAGGCTTCTCCCATCAGCTAAGGTTACAGTCGCATTTACCTGGCAATTACCAGTCGATTCGTAGTTGATTTTATGAATTACACTCTTACTGGCTCCTCGGGCTACCGTCCAGGATTCTTTGCCAGATATGGGTAAAATTTCATTTTCCTTGCTACATGATACCAGAATTTGTCTTGGATCGGTGAGATCTATTGTAAATTTTCTTCCGGCTGGATTGGTTCCTGTGACAGCTCCCAAAGAACTTATACCAATTAATTCTAATCTTAGCCTAGCAATAGTATGATCTATATCTCCGGAAAAAGTAGAATTGACACCATTATTGGTTTTAAGGATTAGATCGTCAAATTGCTCCTTCACTTTATTGAAATTCGATTTAGAGAATCTCCGAGTGCCATGCAATGAATCTTGATTTATGGTATAATTCTGATATTCTAAGATCCAATTCCCAGTACTTGAATTTTCAGGAGTATAGTCTAAAATGATTTTTCCTGAACGCTTGGCTTGACCTGTCTTAATACACATTGAATCTGGCAAAAACTCCAAAGTGACTTGCTTTAAACTTTGTTCTAATACTATTCTCGGGCATCCTGGAAGATCATATGGGTTGACAGCTTGATAATCTTCCCAACTTAACATAGCAAAATAAAGACTTTCTCCCCAGCTGTTAGTAATGTTAAAAAGTTGACTAGCCTCCATCGTAAGGTCAGTCTGAATTGTTTTATCCTCATCCTCTTCACAAGCAAAAAGTAAAGGGAATAACAACAATAGTAAAAGTGAATACTGGTTTTTCATTTGTGAATAAGAATTTCAAATGTTTCAATTTTCTTCTTTCAAATACCAGACCGAAATCCTTATCTTAGACCAAAACGATAAACCAAGATAAACCAAATAGACTATGATACGAGCCGAAGGCATGTTAAAAGAAGGAACGCTGAAGGGAAAAAATATTTTAATTACCGGTGGTGGGACTGGACTCGGAAGATCAATGGGAGAGTATTTTCTAGAGCTCGGGGCCAACCTTGTGATTACTTCCAGAAAGATCGAAGTCCTTCAAGAGACCGCAAATGAAATGATGTCCCAGAAGGGCGGGAAAGTGGTGGCCTTAGCATGTGATGTCAGGGATATTGATCAAGTCGAGCAGATGTGGTCAGCAGCAAAAGCAGCATTGGGAGAAATCCATGTTGTATTGAATAATGCTGCAGGTAATTTTATCAGTCCGACTGAGCGGCTTTCAACCAATGCGTTTAATACTGTTTTGGATATAGTCTTGAAAGGTACATCTCAGGTAACCCTTACTGCGGGAAAAGACTGGATTTCCTCTAAACAGGAAGGAACATTTTTAAATATCGTGACTACTTATGCTTGGACAGGTTCTGGATATGTAGTTCCATCAGCAGCCGCAAAAGCTGGAGTGCTTGCGATGACTCGATCTCTTGCAGTGGAGTGGGCAAAATATGGAATTCGGTCAAATGCTATCGCTCCTGGACCTTTTCCAACAGAAGGAGCATGGAGCAGATTACTTCCAGGTGATTTGGTCAAGAAATTTGATCCTGCAAAAAAAGTGCCTGTAGGTCGGGTTGGGGAGCATCAAGAGCTTGCAAATATTGCGGCTTATTTGGTGTCGGACTTTTCATCGTATGTGAATGGAGAAGTGATTACAATCGATGGAGGCGAATGGCTTAAGGGTGCGGGAGAGTTTAATAACCTGGATGCGATACCTCAAGAGATGTGGGATATGATGGAAGCCTCAAGAGGAAAAAAAGCATGAGCCCCAGCATAGTTTGGGGCTATTTGAAATCAAAATGGAAAATCAGGAATTTATAAAGGGACTTTGGTCCCTTTTTTAGAAAGTTTTTTCTCCTTGGATTGATTTGTTTTGAAGGACTGATTCCCGGATACTTTTTTTCAATGAAATATCAAGCTTTTTGGTCTCCTCCTTGATGATATTGATAAGCTTTTGAGACTCTTCATTTTTGGGTTCCGAATCAAGTATTTCTAAAATACCTAAAATATTTGCTACACGAGCTCGCAAAGAATGTGACTGTTCAAAGGCGAGTTCTTGCAAGAAGTGATGATGTTCTTTCATCCAGATTTCTTGCTTTTTTCTATCCGAGATATCCAAAAGAAACCCCAATACTTTAACAGGAAGGCCTGATTTAGACCAGCGAATAGTTTTTCCAAATCCTAATACCCAGACAGTCTCATTGCTTTTGGATGAAATCCTAAACTCCCTCTTAAAAGGAATATTCCCGGTTGTTCGAAAATGGTTTTTTAGGTCTCGCATCAAACCTGGAAAATCATCCGGATAAATGTGCTTTTGCCAGGAAATGCTTTTATTCTGACTTAACTCTTCTTCAGAATATCCAAGCATATGGCCTAATCCCTGACTCATATTATCTGTTTTGGTATTGAAGTCAAATTCCCAAAAGCCGATCATTTTGTCTTCAAGCAAACTGTCTAAAATTTCTCTATCTCCAAAAGGATTATCCATAAAATCTCCTAAGCCGACTTCATATGGCTTGGATGACTGAATTGGGTGTCCAATTCCGAGGCAAGTTTCAAAATCCTCAGAAATAAAAAAGAATTCCCATTTGGTTGGTATGGTATCATTTTCTGGATAATTAATTTTATTCAACTCCACCAGAAAAGATTGATGCGAATTTTTTATAGCTTTTAACCTTTGAGATTCAAACTTCAGCCAATCAGAAGATAAAAAACAGTCTGAAAAAAAGATAGGTTTATCTTTCATTTCAAACAATGAGGGGATTGGGCCAATATTAGGATCTGATGAGGCAACCTCGCCAGATTTGTCCAAGGTTATTTGCAGAAAATATTCTGAAGTCAGAGCAACTTGGCCTAGAGCATGGACGGATTCCCTATCAATCATAAATCAAAGATAATTAGTTTTAAGTATTAATTATTTTAATAACATAATTATTTATATAAAATACATAAAAACACATTTAAAATGAATTATAATCAAATGAAATTAAATCGAGATGAATTTGGGTCACCAGATAATCGAGGAAATGTAATCACTACCGAAGAGGCATTTGCACTCTTAAAAGAATGGGTTAGCAACGAGAGGCTGATAACCCACATGCAACAAGTTGGGCATTTGATGCGGAGGTATGCTGGAGCAAAAGGATATTCTCCAGAAGTTCAACATCGATGGTACTTAGCTGGCTTGCTTCATGATGCCGATTGGGAAAAATGGCCAGATACCCACTGTAATAAAATTGTGGAAGAACTTGAAAAGAGAAATCTAGATCCGGAAATCATTCGGGCAATAGCTTCTCATGGACCTAAATATTTTGGAGTAGAACCAGTCTCCGAGATGGATAAAATGCTTTATGCATTCGATGAGTTAAGTGGGTTGATCCATGCTTATTCGCTAATGAGACCAGAGGGTTACGTAGGTATGGAAGTGAAAGGAGTGAAAAAAAGATTGAAAGAGAAAACCTTTGCTGCTCAGGTAAGTCGTGAGGATATCGCTGACGCTACCATGAGGGCACAAATTGAACTAGACGAATTGATTGAATTTGTAATCAATCATCAAATCGATGCTTGATTGGTTCATTGAATTGGTTCTTCTATAAGTAAATCAGTAACTTTAATTCTACCGTTTTTAAAAAAAAATTAAGCGATTTATGATTAAGAAAATATGTTTTACGCTTACCATCTTGTTTTTAGGTTTTAGTGCCTATCCGCAAGAGAATTCAAAAGACACTACAGCAATTCTGATTTTGGATAAGATGAGTACTCTTTTTGGAGAATTGAATTCTGTTGGGTTTAATACTCATGTCTCCAAAGATGTAGCTTTTGCAAATAATTTCTTCATTAAAGAATTCACCGGAAGTCAAGTTAAGATTGCAGGTCCGAATAAGTTTGTGGCGAAGATAACAGGAGAGCAAAAAGAGGACAAATACAGCTATAATGGATCGCAAGTAGCCTATTACTCCTTCACTAATAATATCTATACTATAGCAGATGCTCCTGATAATTTAATTGAGACATTTGATTGGTTATATAGCGATTTTGGAATCGAAGTAACTTCTGCAGATGTACTATATCCTTCATTTTCAAAGGAAATAGTGTCTGAGATGGACTACATTCAATTTCTAGGACAAACTACCGTAAATGGACAGCGGGTATTTCATATTGGCTGTTCGAACGATTCAGTAACGATTCAACTTTGGATTTCAAATGATTTATATTTTTTACCTGTAAAAACGTTAATCACTTATTTGGGCGAACCCTACGCATACCAGTATGAAGTAGATTTTTCTGATTGGGAGTTTAATCAAACGTATCCAAATAGCATTTTTGATTTTACTCCTCCGCCGGGAGCAAAACAAATAACTTGGCTTAATCAGAAGTGAGATTTAAAAGAGAAATAACTATGAAACTTTCAAAAATAAAATTATTAGGAGCTTTTTTAGGCGTTCTTGGCTTGTTGATTTTCCCTGAAATAGCAGAAGCTCAGCGGATGCGAGCTGCTGCAGGAGGTAGGGGAGGAGCAAGACCAGCAACCTCTCGTCCTGCACCCTCTCGCCCTGCTACTAGTAGACCTGCTACATCTGCTAAACCAAAAACAACATCCAGACCTACCACCAGGGCTACCAATTCCAGTTCCAAAGCCACTTTAAATGGTGGCTCGAATAGAGTATCCCCAAAAACAACTAATAATAGCAAAGTATCCTCTATCAAGGATAACAAGGTAGGAAACACCACTAATAATCGTGTAGGAAATAATAATATCAATTCTGGGAACAAGAATATTGGGAATAATAATAGAGTCAACATTGATAATAGTAGAAATGTCAATGTAAACGTAAGAAATACCAATAACCGAGCGTATCGTCCTCCTTATCGGCCTTATCCTCGTCCTCCATATTTTTATGGTGGGTTCGGATTTTCCTGTTTTCGACCTTATTACTATCATCCGTACACACCTTTTTATTGGGGTCCGGTATGGCATCCTTGGGGATTTTTTGTAGCTGCATTAGCTACTACGGCTATTATCGTCTCTATTGAAAATCAACAATATCATTACGATCAAGGTGTGTTTTATGTACAAGAGGGGGATGGTTATGTGGTAGTAGAAGCACCTCAAGGAGCTACGGTGCAAGTAATACCTAGCGAAGCTAAAGAGGTAGAAGTGAGTCCAACAGTAAATAATTACTACTATGGAAATACCTATTACGAAAAAACTGATGGCGGATACACTGTAGTTCCACCTCCGGCTGGTGCTATAGTTGACGTGCTACCTGAAGGCGGAGAAGAAGTTAAAGTCGGTGATCAGACTTATGTCAAAATTGGTGACACCTATTATTTACCTGTGCAAGTGGATGGTAAAAACATGTATGAAATCGCCCAAGTAGAACCTGAAAATTAAAAATTGTCATATTTAAAAGTAACATAAAAGGCCTCAATTTGAGGCCTTTTATGTTATTCGTTTTCTGATTCAACTTCAGACAAAGGCCTGAAATTGCCAGGAGGTAGTTGCTCAGCGATCTCGTCTTTTTCGAAAGGGAAAACTTCCACAATTGGGCTTTCTACGATATCAGGGATTCTGAAACTTACCAACATATTGCTTAAGCTTTCTTGAATTCGATCAAAAGCATTTTTCACATCATCTGCGGTGACTATCATGTACTGTGTTACTTTTTTCTCCTTGCCACTATCTGCATCTGCTACGAGATAGGATATTTTGCATTTATACCAAATATCAGACTCTTCGTAATGAAATACATCAACAATATTGCTTTTGGAAATCCCAGTAACTTGAAAATCCCCTCTGATTTGGGAGGCTAACCTATCGTAAAGGACTGCCTCAGCTTCTGTAAATGATACAGCATCCACTAAGTATTGCTCTGAAATATTCTTCAGAAGGCCTTCTTCATTCTCTTTAGCGTATTTGACTTTACACAAAAACCACGTTCTCATATGCTTATATTTTGAGTTTCGAAGGTAAAATTTTCCTTTCGAAGGACAAGAGCAAATTGAAAGAAACAATTTTAGATATATGTTTTTTGGTAGTTAATGACTTGGTTTTCAGTAGTATTTTTTTTTGAAGGGTAGATTTAAATAAATTCCTGAAATCCGCTATTTATCCTTTGGTGGTGATTAAAATAAAAAATGTAAATTATCCGAAAAACTAATTCATGTGGGATAAAATTTGGTATAGTTTTCCTGTACAACTATTCTTACTCCATCTCAGAAAAAATCTTTCTTTGATTATCATTTGGATAGTCCTTTTGATGACTATTTTGGAGGGAATAGGAGTGATGTTGGGAATACCCTTTCTCTTTTTGGATCCAGAATATCTCAATCAGGTTTCATGGATAAGTTTCTTTTTGATTGGAGTTGGGTTTGCGGTTTTTACCATGGGATTTCACATGTCCACATATATTATGGATGGTGGTAAATTTCCATTTTTAGCAATTTTGAGTAAGCCTTTCATTCATTATTGTATTAATAATTCGATAGTTCCTCTATTTTTCTACTTGATATATATTTACCGTTTTGTCACTTTTCAATTAAATAATGATCTCTCTAATGACTGGGAGGTTTTATACTATTTCTTGGGTTTTTCGGCTGGAAGTATTATTTCCTACAGTGTTATTTTCGCTTATTTTGCCTTTACCAATAAAGACTTCTTTGTCATTTTTGCGGGCTCATTGGATAAGCGACTTCGAAAGGTCAAATTGACAAGAGCAAATGTGATCAGCCAATATAAAGAGCTGAAAAACCAAAAAAATAAAGTCCATTATTTTCTCAATTTGAGACTTCGTTTTGAGCAAGTTCGACCTGATATCTCCCGATTTGAAGCCACTAAATTACTTCGGGTTTTTGATCAGAATCACTTAAATCTTTTCTTAATTCAGGTTTTTTTGATCCTTGTTGTGATCATTTTAGGTTTTTTTAAAGAGCATCCTTTTCTTCAGTTGCCAGCGGCAATGAGTGTTACTTTGCTCTTGGCTATTTTGATAATGATCGCCGGGGCAGTTAATTTTTGGTTGAGAAGATGGGCTACTCTGGCAGTAATACTGTTTTTGGTGTTGATCAACTATTTTTCAAATTTTGACTTCCTCAACCGCCCTCATGAGGCCTATGGTATTGATTATTCCGTGCCGCCAGTTGCCTATACTCTTGCTCATTTGGATTCTTTACTCCATCCTGATACCATAGCGAAAGATCGGGATAATACCATTCGGATTTTGGATAATTGGAAGTCAAAATTCCCCAGTGATTCCTTACCAAAACTCGTAATTGTGGCAGCTAGTGGAGGTGGACAACGTGCTTCACTATGGACGCTAAAGGTTCTTCAAAGCATTCATGAAATTAAAAACGGGGAGATCACCAAGCATATGGAACTACTCACAGGAGCTTCCGGAGGTGTGATTGGAGAGGCGTTTTTTAGGGAAATTTACTTGAGGTCTTTAACTGATCAGTCTATCGATCCTACAGATTCTAAATATCTGGACCAAATATCTACTGATAATCTTAATCCTATTATTTTTAGTTTATTGGTGAATGATTTGATAATCAGAAATCAATCATTTGATTACAATGGACGAAAGTATTTAAAAGACAGGGGGTTTGCTTTTGAAAATCAATTGAATATTAATACTGAACATGTCTTGGACAAACCCATATCTGCCTATGCCGAGCCAGAATTTGTAGGGATGATTCCTCTTTTGCCAGTTACTTCTCTTATTACAAATGATGGTCGGAAATTAGTCGTATCTCCGCATTCCATGTCGTTTTTTGGAACCTCGATGCTTGGAAAAACCGGGATTAATGAAAAGAAACAAACAGTAGATTTTCTTCGGTTTTTTGCAAAACATGATGCTAAAAACCTGCGATTTCTTTCGGCTTTACGCATGAGCGCCACTTTTCCGTTTATTACTCCGAATGTTCAACTCCCCTCTAATCCCATAATGGAGACAATGGATACTGGCTTATCAGATAATTTTGGGATTCAAGATGGATTACGCTTTCTCTATGTATTTCAAAATTGGATTGCTAAAAATACAAGTGGAGTGATTATGATTACTATTCGGGATTCAGAAAAATCATCCGAAATATCTCCTACACTTCCCCCACGAATTTTTCAGCGAATATTTACCCCATTTAAAAACATATATGCCAATTGGGACAATATTCAGACTATTCAAAATGAGGTCCTCTTTAACTACATGATTGAATCAATGCCTTTTTCACTTGAGAAAATTGAGTTTGAATATGCTCCCGAGAAGGTGCAAATAGAGGAATTGACAGAAAGTCAGGAAAATATGCAAAGAGCTTCGCTCAATTGGAGGTTAACAGCGCGGGAGAAAAAGTCCATATTAAGCAGTATATACACTTCATCTAATCAGAAATCACTTAGTCGTTTAAAGGCGCTTTTCTCAAAATCTGAAATGGATTCAATTCAATAAGAAAGTCCCCATTTTTTATAAATAAAGTGCATTAACCAAGCTGGTCCGATCATTAAAAACTGCACATCTTTTAGAAAAGATGGTTTTTTTCCTTCGATTTTGTGACCATAAAATTGAATAATCCATGCTATCACAAAAATACCTAGACTGACTGCCCACAAGTATCCAAATGTCAAATCAATAAAATTTGCTAGGGCTAAACATAATGCTGAGAAAAATAGCATACCCAATGTCAAAGGCCCGGAAAGTGTGACGTAATAGATAAGAACCAGAATTAATGTAATGGTAGCCCAATTGGCAAAATCCCCAAGAAATGGAAGTAATTCCGGTAATGGACCAGCCGGGATACTAAATATGAGACCCACTACACTGAAAAAAATTGCAGGGACACAAAACCAATGAATGAGTTTATTTGTAGGGTTTTGGTGGCTTAATCCATATTCATGTAACAATGCGTCTATTTTTCTCATGGCATTTTGGGATATATTCTGTTAGATTTATGAAAATACTAATTATAGGCTTAAATCAAATTTAGAAAAATAAAATGTTCAGCTATTGGGAAACAAAACACTTTTTTCAATACGACCTAATCGTTGTCGGTTCAGGGTTCGTGGGTTTATCGACAGCAATCCATTTTAAGAAAAAGCACCCGAAAGCATCTGTCTTGATTTTGGAAAGGGGGATTTTTCCTACTGGGGCAAGTACAAAAAATGCGGGTTTTGCCTGTTTTGGGAGCCTTACAGAAATCTTAGATGATTTTTGGCAAATGACTCAAAAAGAGGTTGTTGCTTTAGTTGAGCGGCGTTATTTAGGGATTAATTCGATTCGTAAAAAGTTTGGAGACAAAGCTTTGGGATATCGCCATAGCTTTGGGTATGAACTTCTGGATGAGCAACAACTTTCTGCAGCGGAGCAAATTGCCGATATCAATAAGATTTTAAAAGGGATATTTAAGGATGATGTCTTTTCTGAAGTTCGGAAAAAAGAGAGATTAGGATTTAATGATTCTATAAAAAAAGTAATCAAGAATAAATTTGAGGGTGAGCTTGATCCTGGGAAATACATGAAAGTTCTCTGGGATCTTACACAAGCTGAAGGAATAAAAATACTGACAGGAGTATCGGTAGTTGAAATTCAAAAAGACGAAGGGGTTGTCATAGCAGAGGATGCCGGAGGAGAGCAGGTATTTGAGTTTAAAGCCAATCAAATAGCCATATGTACCAATGCCTTTACAGAAAAGCTTTGGAAAGAATCGGAAGTTCAGCCTGGTAGAGGATTGATTTTATTGAGTAAGCCTTTGGATTTCAAGGTGCCATGGCAAGGAACATTTCACATGGATAAGGGCTATGTTTACTTTCGACAGATTGATGGACGATTATTACTTGGTGGTGCAAGGAATATAGATAAGGCAGGTGAAAACAGTCTGAAATTTGAAATTAATCCTGTGATTAAAACTCACCTTCAAAAATTAGCCACTGAAGTAATTTTTCCCGGTAAAGAAATCGAATGGGAGACAGAATGGACTGGAATAATGGCATTTGGAAACAAGAAATCTCCTCTGATTCAGGCGGTAGGTGAAAAAGCTGCTGCCGCTGTCCGGTTGGGGGGAATGGGTGTAGCCATAGGTTGGCAAGTAGGGAAGGAATTGGCAGTAGTTCTGTCAGAATAGTAATTAATTATTTTTGATTAGATTCAACCATTAAAATTTACCAAACTTCGATTAATGCAAGGACTGACTCGTACTCCAAAGGTTTTTGACGCTCTTATCCCACTTGTTTTTTTAATAGTCCTTCTGGTCTTAAATATTAAAGTATTTGGCACAGATGGATTATCTGGATCTAATCAAATAGTTCTTATTTTATCTTCTGCTGTTGCTGCAATCGTAGCGATCGGTAGGTTGGGATTTAATTGGGAGACTCTTCAAGATGGCATTGTGAAAAGTATCAGCTCAGCGATG
This sequence comes from Algoriphagus marinus, assembly GCF_001936475.1. GTDB lineage: Bacteria > Bacteroidota > Bacteroidia > Cytophagales > Cyclobacteriaceae > Algoriphagus > Algoriphagus marinus. The sequence goes on from NZ_MSPQ01000012.1 coordinate 25,070, forward strand.
TCGAGTATTCTGATTTTGTTTTTGATTGGAGCTTTAGCAGGTACTTGGATGATAAGCGGGATTGTACCTGCAATGATTTATTACGGATTGCAGGTGCTTAGTCCGACAATTTTCTTGCTTGCTGCCTGTTTCGTAAGTGCAGTAGTTTCAATTTCAACAGGAAGTAGCTGGACTACAGTTGCCACAGTCGGGGTAGCCTTGCTGGGGATTGGGAAAGCACTTGGTTTTGAGGAAGGAATCATTGCCGGCGCGATTATCTCCGGTGCTTATTTCGGGGATAAAATGTCTCCTCTTTCGGATACAACAAATCTAGCACCTGCAATGGCTGGTACAGACCTGTTTACCCATATTAGATATATGGCAAAAACCACAATACCTTCCATTACAATTACGCTGATATTATTTATTGTGATTGGGTTTAATTACGAAACCAATGGAAGTGTAGATGATGTTAAGTCTATTTCAAATGTAATTTTAGAGCGTTTTAATATTACTGGTTGGGTATTTATTGTTCCGGCGTTAGTTTTGATTTTGATTATCCGTAAGGTCCCGGCTATTCCAGCACTCTTGGCTGGAACACTCCTAGGAGGAGTTTTTGCTTTGATTTTCCAGCCAGAAATTATTCGTTTAATTGCTAATGAAGGAGGTTCCTATGCCTATCAAGGTTTCAAAGCAATAATGATGTCTTTATACGGTGAGGTAAGTGTGGTCACTTCTAATGATGTTGTTAACGAACTGCTGGTTACTAGAGGAATGGGTGGGATGCTGAATACTATTTGGTTGATCATTTGCGCGATGGTTTTCGGTGGCATTATGGAAGTGAGTGGAATGCTTCAGGTCTTAGCTGAGGCGGTAATCAGAAAGGTACATAGCGTAGGATCTCTAATTGCTTCGACAGCAGCTACATGTATTTTCTTTAACATTACTACTTCAGATCAATATTTAGCGATCTTAGTACCCGGAAGAATGTACGCTAATGTCTATAGGAAAAGAGGACTAAAGCCAGAGAATCTAAGTCGTACATTGGAAGACTCGGGTACTGTGACATCTGTTCTTATCCCTTGGAATACTTGCGGAGCTACCCAGGCTTCCGTTTTAGGAGTAGCCACATTGGTCTATGCCCCTTACTGCTTTTTCAACATTATTAGTCCAATTATGACAATTTTGTACGGGTATTTAAAAATCGGTATTACATATTATGAGGAGGGTGAATTAGAAGATTAGTATGATTCCATTAAAAATTACAAAGGAGGAGATTAACGAACTTCCGCTAAATCAATTTGAAGGAGAAATTTTTTTAATAGAAGATCTGGATGATGTTGAGGAGGTGGTGGACTTCCTTGGAGCACAGCGGATTTTAGGATTTGATACCGAGACAAAGCCTGCTTTCAAAAAAGGTGTAGTGAATCCGGTTTCTTTATTGCAGCTTTCTACTCCATCTCAAGCATTTTTGTTTAGAGTGAATAAAATTGGCTTTCCCGATTCTATTCAAAATTTGCTTGAAAAGGAAAGCATTGTTAAGGTAGGGGCGGCTGTTCATGATGATATTAAGGGTCTTGCAAAACTGACAGATTCATTTTATGCGAATTCCTTTTTTGATTTAAATGATGAGTTGAAAAAAGTCGGATTTCAAAACGTGGGAGTGCGAAATCTTTGCGCAATGGTATTGAATATCCGAATCTCCAAATCTGAGCAAGTATCCAATTGGGAAGCAACTACATTGACTCAAAAGCAGCAGCGATATGCCGCTACTGACGCCTGGGCATGCGTTGAAATCTTCAATGTCTTGAAGTCGAAAGGTTATTTAGATGAATTATTCAATCAATGACTTTGAGACTTTCGATTTCCTCTAATGACTCTCTAATTCGATCTTCCATACTTTTTCTAACCTCTAACTTCATTTTGCAGGTTAATTCCAATTCCTGATTGACGATTTGAAGCTCATGGAGTTTGATAAGTTTCATCACTTCATTGAGTGCAGGATAAGTGAATGAAATAGAGATTCGAGTAGTGATCAGCTTTTCTATGATTTCATTTTCGGCAATAGCCATTGCAGCGGAGGTTTTGTAGGCATTTATCAATCCACTTATGCCAAGCTTTGTACCTCCAAAATAACGAACCACTACGATGAGACAATTGGTTAGATTGTTAGATCTTATCTGTCCTAGAATAGGATCTCCCGCTGAATGATTGGGCTCTCCATCGTCATTTGCCCGATAATTCATCCCGTCAGTTCCTAAGTTCCAAGCAAAGCAATGATGACGTGCATCAAAATGTTTTTTGCGAAGCTCTTTTAGGCGTTCTTTGATTTCTTCCTCATCGGAAACAGGAAATGCATAATAGAAAAATTTGCTACTCCGGTCTTTGAAAAGGCCTTCACTTTCAGTACTTAATGTTAAATAGTTGTCTTCCAAAGCTTTAATTTAAGGCACGGATAAGGTAAACAAAGGTAAATGATTTGGGAATTAAGTTGGAAAAATAACTTTTGGTTAATCTTTTTTCAACTTGATTTGTCTTAATTTTAATAATGAAATTTCCCTTTATGGAAAACTCAATGAACCTTCAATCTCCCTTTCTAGTACAACTTCCGGGTGAGTCCAAAGCTTCAGGTGATCTCCATTTCTGGGAAAATTTTGATTTATTTCCAAAAGGAATTCAGCGCTGTTTTTGGATCTCAAATGTATCTGCAGATGAAACAAGAGGAAACCATGCACATTGGAAGGAATCTCAGGTTCTGGTTGCACTCACAGGAAAACTTTTAATCGAAATCCATTCAGCTGAAGGAGATAAATTTTCCTTCAGCTTATCTTCACCCGGGGAAGGGCTTTTTATACCACCGCTGCATTGGACAATAGTTAGGTTTTGCCCCAGTTCCGTTCTTTTGGGAATGTCTGACAGGCAATTTTCTGAAGAAGATTATATAAGAGACAAAGATTATTTTGAAACGCTCAAGAAACGATAGCATTGATTCGACGCAAATAAAAGTTCTACCATCTGGAATAATTCAGAAGGATTATTTTCTATCTAACCTAACCAAGGAAGGGTTTGTCGAATTTTTGGATTTTCAGCTCGAGAAAAAAGGAAAAATCAAAATATCCATTTCAATTGCAATTTCATCGGATGGCCAAGCTGTCTCTATCCCTAGAGCTCCCTTCGGAGGATTTTGGTGTTCAAAAAATGTGAATTCGGTTTCAATAGAAAACTTTATTAATATTCTTCAGACCGAGTTGAAACGTCTTGGAGTAAAGCAACTAACGCTTACTCAAGCCCCAAAACCTTATGAACCCTTTTCAGATTTAATTAATTATTTACTCTTCAAGCTGAAGTTTAATCAAACAAACATCCTCAGTCATCACTTTTTTATTGGAACAAATAGTATCAAAAAGTTCCTTCGGATTGAAGCTCCCAAAATCCAAAAAAAACTACAAACTTCAGCTCTCTCTATTTCTCATGGAACTATTACAAGTTTTGAGTTTTTGAAGCAGATTAAACTATGGAATTCAAGAAAAGGATATCACGTTGGCATAGATGAAAATCAATTGATCAATCAAGTTTCAGAATTTCCGGATAGGTATTTTTTAATTCAGCTAGACAACCAAGAAGGGGCTGTTGGATATGCTTTGGCAGTGAAACTTACTTCAAACTCTATCTATTATTTTCTTTCTGCAATAGATTCATCCAGTATGGTCAAAAATGGAGGAGACTTCTTGTTATACGAACTTTTTTTGCTTGCAAAGGAACAGAAAGTTGACTTTATTGATTTAGGTTCTTCAGATATCGAATCTGGAGCCAATCATAGTCTGATGTTTTTTAAATCCAGATTTTCGAACGATATCAGCAACAAAATCACTTGGGAAAAGAATTTAAATGAAAATTTCTGACCGTGTTACGATAATATGCATTGCATACAATCATGCAAAATGGATTGAAGAGACACTGGAAAGTGTCCGGCTTCAAGATTATTATTCCAAAGAACTCATTATAATTGACAACGGAAGTACGGATGGAACTCCCGAAATCATCAAAAAGTGGGTTGCACAAAGTGCCGGTAAACTTTCTGTAAAAACTATTTTTAAAACTGAAGAATCTGGTTATTGTGGTTTATTCAATGAAACACTTGCGAATATCAACAGTCAATATGTTGTTGACCTTTCTGGAGATGATGTGCTGTACCCAGACCATTTATCTCTTTCTATTGATAAATTAAAACGGGCTCCTTACGCAGCTTTCGTCTATTCAGATGCGTATATTTTGTCCCCGGATGGGGAGATTAAGACGTTTTATAAGAGATCAACGTCGGGGGAATTGGTTAATGAAATTATCCAGGGAGAGCTTTACGAGACTCTGATTGATCAAAACTATATCTCTTCTCCGACGATAGTATTCAATGCTAAAATTCTTGAAAAAGCTGGAGGCTATGATTCCAACTTATATTACGAGGATTTTGATATTCAACTTCGGCTGGCACGAAATCACCCTGTAGTATTTTCAGACCATATTGGAGTACTAAAACGAAAGCATTCTAAATCTCTTTCCTCTGGACAATATCAACGTTATCAATCAAAAATGCTTCCTAGTACGCTGATTGTTTGTAAAAAAATCCAACAGATGAATATTCATCCAGAAGAGGATAAAGCCCTCGGCAGGCGAATACTCTATGAATTAAAGCATGCACTGTGGTCAGGTAATTTTGAACCGGCAGAAGGGTTTGTAAAACTGGGTGAGGAAATTGGATTGAAAGGTTTGGAGTTTTTCTTATATAAGTTTTGGCTCAAACATCGGTTTGATTTCTCTTGGCTTTATGTGAAGATGACATAATTATCCAACTGCCACTTCAATAAACGGATGTTTTGAAAAATACTTTTCTCCAATCTTTAGGATATCTACCTCAGTGAAATTTTTAAGAAATTCGAGTTTTTGCCGATAATAGTTGAAGTCCAATCCTGAAAAATGGACGGATTTATAACGATCAATCAAATCAAAAGAAGAGCTGAAAGCTGACAACATTTGTCCAATCATGTAATTTCGAACTACCTCTAATTCATCTAATTCCAAGGGGACTGTCACCAGGTTTTGTATTTCAAGATAGATTTGATCTATAACCTCTTGATAAAATACTTTTTGTACATCAGCACTGATAACCCAATAATTATAATCTCCTATTTCTGCCAAACTACTGTGAATTCCATACGTGTGACCTTTGTCTTCCCGTATGTTTTTGATCAATCTTGAACCGAAATAACCTCCAAGAATTGTGTTGAATACAGTTAAGGGGATATAATCTTCATGACTTTTTGGAATGGACCATCCACCAATTCGGATACTGGTCTGTACTGCATCCCCACGTGATTCTATTTCTCCAAGATTAGAGCTGACAGGGTTTGATATAGACTCAATAGTGGAAATTCGATTAGGAAGATTTTGAAATCCCAAAATAAGGGTCTGAAGTTCTGTAGGGTTTAAATCACCTGTCACAAAAAACTCAACGGAATTCCAAAGAAGATTTTTATAGTAGTCCAGTAGAAGTTCAGCATTGATTTCATCTACTTCTTGCTCTCCGATTTCAGCTCCAAATGGATGTTCAAAACCGAATAGGCTTTTCCGAAACAATTGGTTTGCTTTGGAAGCAGTTTTCTCATTATTAAGTTTAATAGAAAGTTTTTGCTGAGATTTTCGCTTTTCAAGTGCGTCTTGAGGAAAAGTGGCTTCAGTAAACAATTCTAAAAACAAGGGAAAGACTTCGAAAAGGTGCTTCTTAGTACTGATGAGGCCAAGTCCTTCATGCGAATAGGATAAAATAGTATTAAGTCCTGAAGCATGAAAATCAAAGAGTTCAGCTATTTCTTGACCAGTTCTTTTTGACGTCCCTTCTTGAAGCATTTGAAGGGTAAAAGTAGGAATCAAGGAATGCTTAATCGAAAGGGAAACACGATTACTCTTTGAGATTACCTCAATTTTAACTGCATCAATGCCCGGGGTTTTTACAAAAAATAAAGGAGAATTATTCGAAAGAATAATTTTTTCCGGGGCTTCTAATTCAAAATCATCCGGAATTTTAAATTCAGGAGCTTTTGAGCGATCAAGAATCATTAGTTGTTTGGAATCGTGTATAAAAGGGAGAATCTGAGTGTTTCTGCCAATGGATGATTTTGAGTTTGAGGCACTAAGTACGAAAAGTCAAAACCGAGCTTTTGTAAATCAAAGCCCACACCCATAGTGAAATATCTTCTTCCTCCTTTATTTGGGTTTTCGTAGAAATAACCTGTTCGTAAGGAAAATTTTTCATCGTAAGTATATTCTACACCGAAAGAGATCATAATCTCTTGCATTTCTTCGGAAAACCCACCGGGAGCATCAGCAAATGAACCAAACATCCCTGAAATTAATGGTCTATTAGGATCTTTTCCAGCTTGGATTATTAGATTCCCATTCTCATCTGTTTCCAAAGATCCATCTTCATTCGTGGCATAAATTGGAGGCGTTGGCACCAATAATTTATTGAAATCTAAAGCAAAAGTGATGGTATTAACTGGGTCTAATTCAAGAGAATAAGCAGTGCCAATTCTCAAATTAGTTGGAATATAATCCAGATCATCTGCTGAATTATATGTAATTTTTGGGCCAATATTTGAAATACTCACTCCCCATGAAAAATTACCTTCTTTTGATCCTGAATAAATCGGTTTGGAATAATAGAGCCCCACATCAGTACCTACACTAATTCCAGGTCTTCCCTCAGAACCACCTACTGAAGAGATGTTTCCCGAAAGATTTGAATGAATGAATCTTGCTGAAATACCTAACCCTAGGGTAGAAGATAATTTTCTGGAATAGGTTCCGCCTATGGCTATATCCCTTGGGTTAAATTCTCCTAATTCGTTTCCAAATTCGTCAGTCAGTTGAATATCACCCATATTGAAATACCTAAGATCAAATCCAAACGCAGATACTTCATCAATTCTAAAAAAACCTGTTAAATAACTTAGGGACATGTCATTGACCAGTTTCCCTAGCCAAGGTGAATAAGAAAGAGAAAATCCCATCTGATCATCAACGAATGCTAATTTACCGGCATTCCAATGAGCTGAACTTGCGTCAGGAGAGGTAGCAACGCCTACATCACCCATTGCAGAATGTCTTGAATCCGGTGCAAAATTTAAAAAAGGAACAGCCGTAGTGATTACTCTTCGATCCGGATCCTGCCCTGAAATAATAACACTATTTTGGGCATAGGTAGTCAGATTAGCCAGAGTGAATACTGCAAGGAATAGGTTTATCCTAATAATAATGGCTATTTTTTTCATTGAATAACAATTTTTCCACTTACCATATCAGAGGAATTTTCTATTTCTGACTGAAGTGTTAACATGTAAATATAAGTTCCTTTTGCCGGATATTTGGTTTGACTTTGGGAAAAAATCCATCTCAAACCATTAATTAAAGCATCAGCTTTGACTAAACGATCACTTTTTGTAAATAGTATTTGACCATTCAAATTGTAAACTGAAAGTGTTAGCAGTAAGTTTTCACCGGGTCTATTATGCTCAATTATGAAATTACTCTCAGTCACAGTTGGGTTTGGAAAAGTCAAGTGTCGTGTGATTTGTAATCTCTCACTCCCTATAATTCGAATTTCTTTTTCTAAAACACTTGCATTTCCTAGGTTATCCCATGCTAGGAAAGTCACTTTATTCTCACCTTCCTTAAATCCCGGCAACATAAGGTTTAGTGTTCCATTTTTGAAAGATCCAGCTTCGGCTAAAAACAGATTATTTAAAGGCTGGGGTGGGTTATCATTAACTTGTACTTGTAATAACTCGCTTGGTTTTAGATTTGAAATATTAATACCACTTTCATCAGAATATGAAACAAATAGTGGAATGGTGGTGGATGCGAAAGTAAGTTTAGGATCATTTTTATCTCCGAAAATAGGTGAGATAATTGGCCCTTGCTGGTCCAAAGGCTTTTGTGATAATTCTCCCCCTAGTATAGGACTACTTTCTCCATAGGCTTCCAATAAACTTGTTTTTTCCCTGCCAATGATTCTAAACCTTCCTTTCCCAAACTCAGGATTACTATTTTTTGGGATAATTAATTCTCCTTTCATTATCCCGGAACTGATCATCCCGGTACCTTGGAAGAGTAAAACGGATTCTTCTTTGAATGAGGTAGGGGCACTTTCATCACCAAGTGTGTTTACAATTTCAGGTTTGTCGCGTAGTTCAATCTTGTATTCTCCTGCGAAATTCGCTTCTATGGATTTGCTGATAGGATTGATTACTTGAGCTTCAAACTCTAATACTTGATAGATGGAAAGTGTATCTAATTCTTTCCCTGAGTCAGGATTTTTAAAGGATGTGAATTCAATAGTAAGATCAGGGGCAGCCAAGCGCATACTTGGGTCACCCAGTAAACTGAAATTCCGATTTAAAGGGCCATTTAGGCTTTGATTTTTGGTCGTTTTGAAAATTGAACCGAGATCCTGATAAATTCCATTTTCCTTTTCAAAAACAGTAGCTATAAATGCCTCATTGAGTGAAAAGTTTACGCTGCTAAAAACCGGTCTTCCCGTCGTTAAAAGTCCAATAGCGCCTTTATTTGCAACAGTTAAGAGCTCCTCAGCAGCAGATCGTATAAACGGGCTATCATGTCTTCCGAATTCACAGGTAGCGGTTACCCACAATGCCAGCTTTTCCTGGTTTGCCCAATTTTGAATATCGGAAACCAAAAAAACTTCCTCTGCAGTCAATGTTGTTTCATTTCCATGTCCCACGTAGTTAAGAAAAAGGGTTCCGTCTTGAAGCTGCTTTTCCAATGCCTTTTTTGTTTCAGGCGAGGACTGTCTTTCTTCATTTGAAATCTGAGGGAATCGATCTAGGTAGAGTTTATTTTGTTTGAGTTCCGGAGACATTTCACTTACGGTGGATGCATGTGCTTCCGAATCACGTAAGTGGATATTGTTATCCCCATCATCTGCCAGAAAAGCTATAGTTCGTTTCCAATCCCCTGGAACTGGGTTCTCTTCATATTGGATGATTTTATTTACAACAATTGCTGCTTCCTGAGTGGTAATGACTGGAAGCCTTCCCACTCCGATTTGCATAATCTCATCGCCAGCACGACTTTCTTCCCAGATTCCCTGACCCCAGTCAATCAGCCCGAAATAATCATCTGAACTAAATGTAGCCAGTGGATTTAGACTATTGCGGCTGGTATATATCGGTACCAAATTTGGTCTTCCACCGAGCTTCCCTTTGTAGTCAAAAGTACCTTTGCCAAGAATCAGGACATTTTTTAAATTTTTCCCCCTATGATAATGCCATGCGATCAGATTTCGAATCGCATTGAGATCTTTGTTGCCATATCCAAATGAATCATAGACCTCATCCAAATAAATCACTTCTGCAAAGATTCCTCTTGACAGCTTATGTACTCGGAGTTTCTCAGCCGAATTTGAAAAAATCTTAGGGGAAATGATTAACAACTCTGGCCATGATTCCTGATTCCTCAGAGATAAATTTGCCGGGGAAAGTTCTCGGATTGAAAGTGGCTCATTTAGGTTAAACACAACTATTTTTTGAGCTTCAAACTTATTTCCTGAGGAAAAATCAAATTGTTTTGGATTGTGGAAATCACTGATTTCCCAAACAGAGAGTCCTTGAGCAGGCTGGATCGTGCTTTTTTCTTTTGAGGATTTTGAAAACACACCTTCTTTCATCCCAATGCTAGTTACCGGTGCTCCAAACCCCAAATATTCAAAGTAGCCAGAGGCATTTGCATCTGAAGATTCATAAGTAATTCGAACACGATCAATTTTATTTCCTGAAGGAATGAAATCTTCTATTATTGAATTTTCTCTTCCTTTGACACCATAGGTACTGGAAGGAATAGGCGCAAAATCGGCTGAGGAGATAATTAAATCATCGACTGCCAGTTTCAAATTGGATGTTGAAAGTGATTGACTCATTAAAATTGCGCTCAATTTCCAAGGGGAATCAAAATCGCTTTGCAAAGGAAAAGCATAACCTCTGGTTATTCCTGGAGCTAGGGATCTGGAATACCATATTCTTCCCGAGTTCAGGATATTATTTTCTTCCTCTTTAAGAAAGGACCATTGATAAAAAATTGCTGGAGATTCGTCGGCGATTTCTCCTTGAATAGATTCTATCCTTCTGGGAGATGGAGTTTTTGAAATTAGAAAACTGAGAGAATCACTAAATAAATGATGGTTGTAGTTCAAACCTTCAGGTTCTGAATAGGAATAGGTATGGGCCGAGGAAAGATAAAAATAGAGTTTCCCATCTTTTTCTAGCGCAGGTATTTCTTGGAGTTTTAGGAAGCTACTATCAACTGATTGGGGAAGCATACCTGGATAACCAAAAATAGAAACTTCGGAAATACTTGATGCTCCCATAGATCTGGCTTGATCTAATGTGAGATGATATACCCCTTCTTTTGAGATCTTGAATTTAAAAAATTGTGTCTGAGCATTGGCATTCAAAAGAAGCCAAAAGGCCAAACTCGTTAAAATTAGTTTAATGTGAAAGCCGGTCATTGCCGTTTTTTGCCATTTTCGATGATTGATAATCCTATATACGCCAGAATTATGACAGGGATACCCGCCAAACCAAAAGGGATGATCAATCCCAAACTGACTAGAATAAGAATATAACGAAAGACATTCTGTGAAACGGAAAAGTTTTTGAATTTTAAAGCGATTAGCGGAAGTTCCAAAATCAATAAAATTGCCATCACCCAAGCTATGCCGACTAAAACAAAAGGCGAAGTAAGCCAAATTCCTATTTTGGGCCAAGCTATGGCGAAATATGGTATAGTGCTGATCAACAGTGCATTTGCAGGGGTAGGGAGTCCAATGAATTGATCGGTCTGTCGCGTATCAATATTGAATTTTGCTAGCCTATATGCAGAAAGCAACGGAATGATTAAGGTCAAATAAGGAAGCCAATCGATATCTGATTCAACCTTTACCATCTGAAACAAGATGAGGCCAGGCAGCACCCCAAATGAAACTAAATCGGCTAGGGAGTCTAACTGTTTTCCAATTTCACTAGGTACTTTTAGAATTCTTGCCGCGAAACCGTCAAAAAAATCGAAGCCTGCACTGATGAGGATAAAATAAGCTCCAGAAACAATTTGTCCATCGAGCACCCAAATAATACCAATTACTCCGGAAAGGAGGTTAAGGAGGGTAAACGCATTTGGGATATGTGATTTTAGATTCAAGATATAGCTGATTTGCCTACGAATGGATTATTCAATTTTTCAAAGCCGATGGTAGTCTCAGGGCCATGACCTGGATAAATAATGGTTTCTTCGGGAAGTGTGAATAACTCAGATTTTATTTTGTGAAGTAAAAGATCGTGGTTTCCACCTGGAAGATCAGTTCTGCCAATACTACCTCTAAACAGAGTATCGCCGCCAATGGCGCGATGTGAATCTTCATGGTAAAAGACCAAGTGGCCAGGCGAATGTCCGGGTACAAACAGGATAGAAAGTTCCTCCTTTCCAACTTGGATGGATTTACCCTCTTCCAAATAGTAATCTGCTTCAGCCGATTCATATTCTCTGAAACCATAGTTCGGAGCATAGACTTCAACAGATTTAAGAACAGGTTTCTCATTTTGATGAATCCCAAGTTTTACACCAAAAGTTTTTTTGGCCCACGCATTTCCCAAAACGTGATCGATATGGCAATGCGTATTGAGCAATTGTGTCACTTTTAGATTTTCTTTAGAAATAAAGTCAAGTAAATCAAGTTGTTCTGCAATGCCAAAGCAGCCAGGATCGATGAGGGTAGCATCTTTAGTCTCATCATAGATTAAATAAGTGTTTTCCTGAAAGGGGTTGAAAGTAAAAGACTTGATTTTGAGCATAGCAATTGTTGGCTGTAGACGAGCAAAATAAGTAATTATACCTTTAATTTGGGGTATGAAAATTGATTTTTTACTTATCGGAGGAGGGATTGCCGGAATTAGTCTAGGCTATAGATTAAAAAAAGCCGGTAAGAAAATTAGAATTTACGATCTCCCCGAAGCAAATCAATCCAGTCGGATCGCAGCAGGACTTTATAACCCTGTGACAGGTCGTAAAATGGTAAAAACCTGGAAAGCGGATCAACTCTTTGCAGAGATAAAACCCTTTTATCAAGAATTGGAATTACTGACTGGGAAGAAGTTTTTGATTCACCAACCAATTTATCGGCCGTTTTTATCAATTGAGGAGCAAAACGAATGGATGGGACACAGTGCGGATCCTGGGTTTTCTGAATTTTTGGAGCAAATTTATTCCAGCAGTCAATCCAAATACCTCTTTGATCACTTTGGTGGGGTAATGCTAAAAAATTCTGGTTGGCTTCAGATTCCAAGTTTTTTAGATGCCATGAATTCCTATTTTGAAGGGGAATTAATTCATGAAAAATTCGATGAGGAATTACTTATCTCAAATTCCGAAGGTTGGGAATACAAGGATTTAGAGACAACAGCGTTGGTCTATTGTAATGGACTAGGATCCATGAATTCAAAGTTTTTTGGATACCTTCCATTCGCCCCTGTGAAGGGAGAATTATTGGAGGTCCAGCAATCTTTTGATCCTGAATATATTGTGAACAGAGGTGTTTTCCGGGTGAGTTTAGGGAATAATATCTTTCGAGTTGGCTCGACCTATACCAAGCATGATTTGGAAGAAGGCCCTACTGAAAGTGCTAAAAATGAGATTCTTGATCGTTTGAAGGAATTGGTTAATAGTCCTGTAGAAAAAATAGTAAGTCATAAAACCGGGATTCGTCCAGCCACTAGAGACCGAAAACCATTTTTAGGTAAACATCCTAAAGCCCATAGCGTTTACATATTCAATGGATTTGGGGCTAAAGGAGTGTCACTTGTCCCATATTTCAGTAAATTGATGTCAGAGTTCCTATTGGTCAATTCTCCAATAGAAAGTGAAGTGGACATAGCTCGTTATTTTAATTATATTTAAAATCATCTTTCAGCAATACGAATGCGATATTACCTGATCCGAATAGTCATTTTTGCCGGCCTATGGTTGAATTCTTTTTTCGCTCTTGCTCAGTTTGATCAAGAACGATTTGGTAAAAATAGACTTCAGCACCAGCAATTCGAATGGTATTTTTATACATCCAACAACTTCGAAGTTTATTATTACGATCGGGGTGGCGCAAATGCTAAAATGGCAATCGATTTCTTGGAGTCTGAATTTGATCGAATGACCCAGATGATTGGCTATGTCGCCTATACCAAGCCAAGAATTTACATCTATAATTCACCTGAAGAGCTTTTGCAAAGTAATTTAGGACTGAATAAAGAGCAGTTTAGTGAAGAGGGGCAAACTAATTTCAACCGGCTAATTGCCGAAGTGTCCTATAAAGGACAAATGGACAAGTTTAAAGAAGATCTGATCTATGGTACATCAAAGATAATCATCGAGGAAATGCTTTATGGATCATCTGCCTCAGATGCATTTCAATCCAACTTGATGAACTCATTTCCTGAGTGGTATGTAGATGGCATTGCTCTTTATTTAGCTAAGGGGTGGAGTAGGGAAATGGATGATTACATTCGTCATTTTTTCCAAGAAGAAGAAAAACCCAAAATACTAAAATTAAAAGAGCGAGAAGCAGCTTTAGTGGGCCAATCGATTTGGAATTACATAGCAGAGAAATATGGGAGAAGATATATTTCGAGTATTCTCAACTTATCAAGGATCAATAGAAATGAAGAAAACAGTATTGCAAATACTGTTGGATTGAATTACAAAACATTTACAGAAGATTGGAAAAACTACTATTTGGCAATTAATTCTCAGATAAAAGCATCTTTTAAAGACGTCAACAGATCTTCTTCTATTGCAGAGACATTGCCTCGTGTGATTGGTACTATCAACGATGTGAAATTTAGTCCTGATGGATTGAATCTTGCATATGTTATTAATAATGGGGGTAAATATAAAGTTCAGGTAAGAGAAGTTTCAACTGGTGAGGAACGAACTGTTTTCACAGGAGGGACGGTTTTAGAAGACCAGAATCCAAACTTCTTATCTCCGGTTATTGCATGGCGCGACTCCGCAAATATTGCGATTGCGTCCTTTAAAAGGGGAACTACTACACTTCGGCTCAGATCGATCGATGGAACTACACAAGACAAAATATTTTTAAGAAATATTACTCAGATTCTTAGTTTGGATTTCAATTCTACCGGAAAGAATATGACCATTTCCGCTATTTCAAATGGGAAGTCTGATATCTACACCCTAAACACCAGAGGTCAAGGGAAGCGATTGACAAATGATCAGTTTGATGATTTGTCACCAATGTTTTTAAATGACTCCACTATTATTTATTCATCAAATATGAAAGCGGTTCCTGACTCATTAGTTGGGAAGCCTATTGATTTGAAAGAATATCCTGATTACTATAATCTATATATGGCGCAGGTTACGGATTCTGTTCTTACTACGCAGTTGACAAATACGAATAGTAAGAACTTGGATGCCAGAAAAATAAATCCAAACACTATAGTCTACCTAAGTGATTTGAGTGGGATAAATAATTTGATGAGATTAAATATTGGAAACCAGGTTTCGAATCAGATCTCTGCATTTAATAAAAGTCTTGAAGCATTTGATGTAAATAGTCGAATGAATAAAATAGCTTATGCTGTTAGAGATGGTAGAGAGAGCTTCTTAATATTGGATAGTTTTTCGAACGCCGACCAGTTTACCCCAAGCACCCCAAGAGTGCAACTGGAACAGGCCAAAACCCTTAATGAACGATTGGCTGCTAGAAGATTAATTGAAGAACGAGAAGCTAGAGAAAAAGCTCCTTCGCCTGTTGTATTAGCCCCCGCTGCATCTGAAAAACCAATTGTTCCTATAGATACAACATCTAAGAATAATACGACCTCTATTGATTTGAAACGCTTGAGTTTTGAATCCAAAAGGGGTATTGATACCGATAATTATACTTTTGATTCACTTCCTAATCCAACAATCGCTCGAGGGTCCAGTCAAGGTCAAGAAAATAAAGTAAACCTTTTGGAAACTTTCCGAAAGCAAAGTCTACAAAAAAGAGTATCTGGACCCCGAAGAATGGAGCCTCAGTTTTTTATCAATAATGTGAATACAAGGTTTGTGGTAGATCCACTTAGAGGGTTTGGTATCAATCTAACCGGGAAAATGACTGATTTATTGGATAACCATTCTTTTCATGGAGGGGTGATGACATCTCTTGATTTTAGATCAGGAGGAGATTTATTCTTTGAATATGAATATTTGAAAAGTAGGGTAGATTTTAGAGGTCGTTTTGATCGAAGAACTATCCGTCTTGATCAAGGAGATCTACCTCAACAGAAATATATTTTGACAAAAGTTGAGGCAGGCTTTTCCTATCCCCTAAATGCAAATACCAGGGTTACAGTTTCTCCATTTATAGCCAAGACACAGTATCTCAATATTAATCCTGATTCTTTGATTTTTGGAGTTGATCCTGATCAAAGTAATTTGGCAGTAAACTATGTGGGTGGAAAAGCTGAATTGGTCTTTGACAAAACGGAACAACTTGGCCTATATTCTCAAGCAGGGTTTAAAGCCAAAATAGGATATTCACAGTATACTTCGTTAAACAATTCGAGTAGGTCATTTAGTAATTTCTATGCAGATCTAAGGAATTACCAGCGAATTCATAAGAATATTATTTTTGCTTCCAGACTATATGTTGGTTCATTTATGGGGAATAATCCCCAAACCTACCTTGTTGGAGGAATGGATAATTGGCTATTTAATGATTTCTTTCAACCTCCATCCAATAGACCTGAACCGTCTCCTATTCGAAATCCAAATTGGGTAGAGAATTCGAATATCTTATTTGCAGATTTTGTTGATCTGAGAGGTTTTGATTACGATGAGATAAGGGGTAGTAATGTGATTACTTTTACTTCTGAACTTAGAATCCCTCTTTTCTCATACCTGACGCGGGGGAATATTACTTCTAATTTTATTCGCAACTTCCAATTGGTAGGTTTCTATGATATCGGTTCTGCATGGGATGATTTTGCTCCTTGGGAAAAAGTCAACGACCAGAATACCGAAATCATTGATACAGAAGGCTCTCCATTTACGATTACTCTAAATAATTTCAATAATCCTTGGCTACAAAGTTACGGAGCGGGCTTAAGAACCGTCTTGCTTAATTATTATGTAAAGTTTGATGTAGCAAGACCTGTAAGAAATTATACCAATGAAGATTTGAAGTTCTATGTAACTTTAGGCTTCAATTTCTAATTTACACTATGATAAAATCCATGACCGGCTACGGAAATGCCGGCTTTGAAAATGATAACCTTATTATTCAAGTAGAAGTCCGTTCACTCAATTCAAAGTTTTTAGATCTATCTATTCGAAGCCCAAGACAGTTCACTGAAAAGGAACTTGAGATCAGGACTCTTGCTCAATCTATCTTGGACCGTGGCAAAGTGAGTATCACAGTGGACTTTTCTACCAAAGGATCAGTAGATCTTCCGGTAGCTATAAATGAAAGTCTATTTCAACTTTTTTATCAGAAATACAAAGGGCTAGCAACTCTGGTCAATGAGTCTTCTCCGGACCTTTTTAAACTGGCATTACAATCTCCAAATGTAATATCTCAAATCACTACAGATGAGAAGGATGATGAAGGAGATTGGATAGCTGTAAAAAAAGTAATTACTGAAGCGCTAAATAAGTGTGATTCATTTCGTCAGGATGAAGGAAATTCTCTTTTCGAAAAACTTAAAGGGAATATCGAGACCATCGTTGTTGGATTGGAGGAAATAAAACAAAATGAGGGGAATCGGAAGTCGAAAATAAAAGATAAAATCAGAAATCACTTCAATGAGTGGTTAGATGAAAATGCTTTCGATGCTAACCGTTTTGAGCAGGAACTGATTTATTATTTTGAAAAATTGGATATTACCGAAGAACTTGTTAGGCTAGATACCCACTTGAACTATTTTTCAAAATGCCTAAAAGAAGATACGCTCCAAGGAAAAAAACTTGGTTTTATTTGCCAAGAAATAGGGCGGGAAATCAATACCATTGGCTCTAAAGCAAATGATGCAGCTATGCAAAAACACGTTATTCATATGAAGGATGAGCTAGAGAAAATTAAGGAACAAGTACTAAATGTTCTTTAATCTTTAGCGGTTTTACGAATAACTTTCCCTGCTGGTACGGCTAAGTATTTGCCTTTATCAATAGCTATTTTCCCATTGATGATTACGTATTCGATTCCCTCTGGGTATTGGTGAGGATCTGTAAAGGTCGACTTGTCTATTATAGTTTCAGGATCAAATATGGTAATGTCAGCTATATTTTCAACTTTGATCAGTCCTCGATTGCTTAGAGCTAGCCGACCAGCAGATAGTCCAGTCATTTTATGAATAGCCTCAGGTAGCGAAAGGATTTTCTTTTCTCTAACATAGTATCCAAGAACACGGGGGAATGTCCCATATGCTCTGGGATGTGGCTGACCATCACCAGGTCTTGAGAGTCTCCCATCTGACCCAATCATCGTCATAGGATGTTTCATAATTCGCTCCACATCGCTCTCATCCATCGCATGATAAATGGTTCCTGTTCCACCGTTGAGTTGGGCTTGAATTACTAATTCAGCTCCATTTTCAATTGTAGGCTCCATCTCTTCTCTTTCCACCCAATCTTGAAGTGTCTTTCCTTCCAAAGATTGATCCCACTCTACTCTAGAGAATTGAATTCGGTTGAGATCTTTACCTCCTCTGTCGTTGAGAATATTATAGATAATTCCCTTTTTAATACTGTCTTTTAATACCGGATTTTCTATTCTTCTGGCAAAATCACCACCTTCCATAGCCCAACTTGGAATCAGAACACTAATTCCTGTATGACTTGCAGTATAAGGATACTGATCCATCATGATATCTAAACCTATCTTCCTGGCTGAATCTACCATAGATAATGTTTTGGTACTTGCTCCCCACATTTTTACTCCAATTGCTTTATGATGAGTAAGCACAACAGGGATTTGGGCTTCTCGGGAAATCAAAATCGCTTCCTTTACAGCGTCCAAAAGACCCAATCCTTCTTCCCTCAAATGTGAAGTATAAATTCCTTGCTCATTGGCAGCTACTTTAGACAATTCAATTACCTCATCTATTTTGGCAAAAGTTCCAGGTAAATACTTTAATCCCGTGGAAATCCCAAAGGCACCTTCATTCATCGCTTGCTGTACATACCGTTTCATTAATTCTAGTTCTTCGCCCGTCGGTTCACGGTCCTCAAGTCCCATGACCTCTTTACGGATTGTGTTGTGACCGATTAAATAGGCAACATTAATTCCCAATTCCGTATTAGAAAGCGAATCCAAATAACTCCCAAACGGCCATGGACTTCCGCCATCTGGCCCTCCCAAAGCTAGTGTCACACCTTGTCTCACTAAACTTTCAGCCAATGGCATATCCATCAACGGTTCTAGGTGTGTGTGCATGTCTATAAATCCTGGAGAAACCGCTAAACCTTTTGCATCAATTGACTTAGATGCTGTAGACGAACTTAGGTTCCCTATTGCTATGATTTGATCGTCTTTGATTCCTATATCTGCTTGGATTGGTTGTTGTCCGGTACCATCGTAGATAGTGCCATTGAGGATTAGGATATCAAAATCCGGATTGTTCTGAGAACAGTTTGTAAAAAAGAAGATTAGAAGAATCGAAATGAGCGCAAATTTTCGCATTGGGTTGATTTCACGTGCATTTCTAATTTAGGTAAAAAAAAGAAGCTTTTATCAACAAATAAAAGCTTCAATTTTTTTTTAAAGTAATAATTGAATCAATCCAATCGGAAGCGAATTGGAATTGTCATTCTTGATCTTACTGGTCGGTCCTTTATGATTCCCGGATTCCACGCAGGGGAGTTTGCTATTACTTTCATCGCAATTTCATCGCAACCTCCTCCAATTGATCTCAATACTTCAACATCTTGAATTGTGCCATCCGTATTTACTACAAAGCGCACAATTACGGATCCCTCAATTCCCATTCGTCTCGCTTGACTTGGGTAGATAAGATTTTTTTTAAGATAAGCGTACCAGGCATCCATACCACCTTTAAATGAAGCTTGAACTTCAACAAAATCATTAATCTCATCAGGAACTTCTACTGTAGGCGGTCCCTCCAAAGTGACATCAATAACTGGTTTTTCCTCTTCAAAATCGATATCAATAATCAATTCAGTTTTTTTATCGATCTCTTCATTATCTGGTTTGATGATTAGTTCTATGGGTATGATAGGGGGTGGAGGTGGAGTTTGAATCGTTATCGGAACATCCGGGATATCCCAAATTTCCGAGTTTCCAGAGAAATCTTTGATTTTAAAATCTTCATATGCTTTCCATTCAAAAGCAACCAAAACTAGTGCAATACTTACTACTAATCCCAAATTGGTAAGAGTAGAGGACCATCTCCTGAGATCCAAACGAGGGTTTTTCTTTAATTCCATGAGAGTTTGATTTAGGTTGTGAAAAAACTACTCATAGAAATTAACCCAATGAAAAAGCAGAAACTAATTTGCTAACAAAAATTAACTAATTAAAAAGTTGTTAAAGAGATTGCACAAAAAAAAGACCTGATTTCTCAGGTCTCATTTTTAGCTTAGTTTGAATCGAATTGGTAATCTCATTCGAGTACGAACTGGACGTCCACGTTGCTTACCCGGTTCCCATTTTGGAGCCTCGCTTACAACTTTGATGGCCTCTTCGTCACAACCTCCTCCAATACCTCGGAGAACCTCGACATCTTGAATAGAACCATCAGTATTAACTACGAATACAACGATTACTGTTCCTTCAATACCCATTCGTCTTGCTTGAGTTGGGTATTTCAAATTTTTGGATAGATACTGATTCCAACCTGACATTCCTCCAGGAGGATTAGGTTGAGTTTCTACCACATCAAAGATTTCATCAGCTTTTTCAACAACTGGTGCATCAGCGATTACTACCTCTTTGATTACAGTAGTTTCTTTAACGTCTACGTCAAAGTTTACTTCAATTTTTTCTTCAATTTCAACTTCATCAGGAATCTCCTCGATGATCGGTTGCTCCACTGGTGGTGGCGGTGGTGGTGGTGGCTGCTCTGTGATTGGAATATCAAGCAATTCTTCGAAGTTATCAGTTACCTGACCAAGATCCTTCAAAGAACCACCGTCAAATGACTTCCACTCGAATGCAGCAAGAGTTAATCCAACAGCTACCGCTAAACCAAGATTCAGGAACATTCCTGATTTTTTGGTTAGATCAGCGCTGGGAGTCTTTTTTGCTTCCATGATGAGTTTGGTTTATACTGGTTAATTTTTGTCTAACGAATGAATAACAATTCTAATAATTATAACTCATTAATCCAAACTGATTTTGTCTGTTGGAATCTTAAAATATGCTAAGAAACCTAAAATTCCACCTATTTCATTGACAATCATATCCATAATGTCAAAAGTTCTGTTTGGTATATAATGCTGAAGGCTCTCTAAAACTATTCCTGCCAAAACACCGAATAAGATGAAATTGAAAATCAACCTTTTTCGATTCTCGCTGACTTCAGATTTTTTGATTCCGACTCCAGTCCAAAGGAAACTTAGTCCGAAAAAGCAAATCAAGTGAATTAGCTTATCTTGAAGTTCGAAATAGTTTGCATCGGGGAGTTTATTACCCGGGGTAAGCATCGCTAGTGATATAATTACTAGCCAACTTATTGCAAGAACCGTTCGAATCACTTTTTAGCTTAATTTCCGACTAGCTCTGAGTAATCAGACGCAGAAAGTAAGTCACTAGGAAGATCACCTGAGATTTTAACTTTGATCATCCATCCGTCTCCATAAGGCGATTCGTTTACTAGTTCAGGATTATCCTCAAGTTCTGAGTTTAATTCCAGAATTTCTCCAGAAACAGGCATGAAAAGATCAGAAACAGTTTTTACTGCTTCTACTGATCCAAAGACCTCACCAGTATCAAGACTGTCTCCGATAGTTTCAACTTCTACATAGACAATATCTCCTAATTCGCCGGCAGCGAATTCTGTGATTCCGATGGTTGCTACATCACCATCTATTTTTACCCACTCGTGGTCTTTGGTGTACTTTAATTCTTGAGGAAAATTCATTTGTTCGAAATTTTATAAGATGTCAAAAATAGCAGGATTAAAGTAAGTTTGAAATCTATTGAGATAAATTAAATCTTAATTGTCCACCAAATGAAGTCGAGGCTCGTTTGTATGCAGTAGTCACTCGAGGATCATTAACGGTGCGATCAAAATAGAAAGTTAAATTCAGGTTCTGATTGATCAGATAACTTACAGTTGGTCTGATTTGTAAACTTAGATTTCCATTGGTAATTGTACTGGCTTCTTCAATTTTTCGCTGTACAGTTCGAGTATCTACTATACGTGTGTCCATACGGAATTGAAGGTCATTTTTCAAAACAGTTTGCCTTCCTTGAATTTTGAAAGGAATCTTCATTCCAGCTTTGATGTAACCTATGTTGATACCAATGTCGCTGCTTCGCTGTTCGGTAACTTGGGAATTAGAAAAATTAAGGCCAAGGTTCCGTTCTTTATTGTAGTTTATCGAAATATTCAATCGATCTTTTGTCAATAGATCGATTCCGATCAAAGGACTAAATCGTTCCGAAAGTACTACCTGATTTAATACATAGATTGGAATGAATTGGCCAGATTCATTTACTTCTGTAGGAACTGGAATGTTTTGTAGTGTATTGTATAGCTCTAATCCACGCTGGTATTGAAGTGAGTTTGAGAAGTTGCTTGCATCATAATTAGACTCGTAAGCATGCGTGATATTAATGCTACTGAAGATATCCTTTAATCCATTTAGCCTAGAAAGGCCGCGATAATCCAGTCTCCAATTTGGTAATGGAGTTTTTGGAAATGGATTTAAATTAATTTCAGATGCACTCTTACCCCTATATGCAGCTATAAAAGATGGAATAAGTACATCTTGACCATTTAAGGCATATTCCCCTCCCGTGATTGAACCATCAAGTCTTGATTTAATGATTGCTCGATTGTTTTCAAAATCGGTAAATAGTGGAGATATATTATCAAAATCATCACGACTAAATGTCGTTCCTATCATAATTGTGGTTATGCTGTAAGCTCCAATTCTATTTGGACTTATCGAAAGGTATTCCCCAGGATTATCAGTTGAGTTTCTAAAAATCTCTTGGTAATCTCCTATTTCCCGTTTGGTAGCATTGAGGGTTATTCGGAAGTCCTGAATAGGCTCTACAATACTTCCAAACTTCATGTTTACCGCTCTGTTTTGAGAAAAAGGCTGCGTCAATTCGGCACTTGGCGCCATTATTCCTGCATTTGCAAAATCATTTCTAATGGTAGGATCTTGAGACCCAAATAGGAATCCTAGTCCAGGGTTATTAAATGCTCGGTCCATGCCTAACAGACCAGTGTTAGGGAGATACCCTGGAAGGAATGTTCCTTCGATTTTCCCGACGGTAAAAGTAAATTCTTTAACCATCATTAGCGCTTTAATGATTTTGTTGGTAAAAGGCGTGCCTATTGTGTCTTCTGCGTTTATACTTTCTCTTCCTGGGATACTAGGCCGCTTAGGAGTATTCAGTGCGGCGAGCTTTTTATTTTTGTTATATAATTTAACAAGGTCTAATTTTCCAATTATTGATTGGTCTCGTGTGTTTTGGATAGCGTTACCTAAGGTGTCTTTCTGGCCAATCGCACCTGTCATCCAAGTATAGGTTGTCCCATATCTGTATTCCGCACGAATCCAATCGGTAAGTGGAGATTTATCAAATGGTACAGTATAATTCAGTGTCGCATTTTGGTTATAATTAGTTCTTCTACCAAAATTCCAGAAATTAGCTCGTACAGAATCAGACTTTTGCTCTGTATCCAAATCTCCTTGAGGTTCATCTACAACTGCAAGGACACTCGCTGTATAATCTACTCGAAGATTTTTTGTCAAATCCCAGTTGACCGTATAGAACCGATTCATAAAAAAGCTCTTCTGGAAGAGTGGATCAACCCCTGAAGTGCCCAATTGGTCATTTCTATATTGAGACCTCAAAAACCGCCGATCTACATCGAGTCGCGCCAAAACTAAAGTTGGAGACAAATTCAGATTAAAATCTTTGATCAACCTCAAATGTGGAGAATTCAAGAACTCTGAATTCTTGAAAGGTTCAATACTCCAAGGTTTTGGTTGATAGCTATAAGTAATGTTACCTCTATAAGTTTTGAAATTATAGTCTTGGATTTGAGCGTTAGTTTGTGTCACGGTCCCGTAAGCGTAGGAAAGTGAAAAATTGCTAATATCGAAGAATCTGCTTTTTGCATCAGGATTAGTTTTTATTTTCCTGACGTTGTTGAAACTGATATTTTTTCTGTCCATTTGATCTAATGCAATTTCACGATAGGCCTCTCGTTGGGCATCCGTTTCAAATTTTTGCAAAGCAACCTCAAATGGAACATCCGGATTTAAAGGATCATACTCGGGCTTGGTCGTTGAGTTTTCGATACTGAAGTAGAAAGGAATACTTACACCAAGAGCTTCAGGCAACAATTTATGGATGTCTACATTGGTGGAGATATCATATTGTGTTGTAGCAGTTCTTGATCGCTGGGAAAGTCTGGTTTCTAATCCGCCAAATCCAATTGAATTATGACGAATCGAAGCAGATACCACAGCCACATCTGCAATTTTTGCATTTAATAAAGCATTGGCAGCCCAGCCATTTGATTTGGTTGCACCAGTCACTCTGAGCTCATTTGCCCATATACAAACGCTTCTACTTCCGCCACCATTTAGGCCTGGGTTTCTCACACCAATCATCGAGGATTGGGAGAGTGATAATTCCGGTCTTCCAACTACCGTCACCTTATATTGTCTTATTTGCTGAGAAAAAGGAAGGTTGAGGGGCACTTGGTTATTGTCTCTGGCGACTTTTACACCTACAATTTCTTGGATTGCTATGTCAATTTCGTTTTCCAAAGGCCAAATCTGCCTCGGATCCCGAGTACCTTTTGGAGTGATAATCAAAGGCACTTCAATCTCATAGTAGTTGTCTGTATAGTCAGTTCCTAATCGTAGGAATGCAGTTATCTCCCCATCCAATGCATCTTCACTGTCAGCGTGGAGGAACATTTTGATTCGTTCAAACTGTACCAAATCCAAAGTGACATTTTTAAATACTGCCCGGGCATCTTTTGCTTGAAGATCTTCTACGCATACTCGAAGTGATTGCTCATTAAGTCTTCGCTCCACGGTAGAAGTATTGTCACGATCCCGTATGATTCCCGGAGGGAGTACATATGGACTTTGAGTGGCACTTCCTTGACTGTTTTCCTCAATTCCTACTACATCTACGGTCACATTTGAATTGTCAGGTTCCGGTATTTCGAAAAAACCTCTTTCAAAAAGAGACTCTTGGAAGACTCGCCACTGACTCCCGACCATTCTGAAATTTGCCATACGCATGACTACCGGCTGTTCAAAATCCGTCAAATATGTACGGATCCATCGGATTGATTTAAAGCCCGTTATATTCCCTTGAACTCGGTCGGGTTGTCGAACAGGAATTCGAATTAAATACCAATCTACACTTTCACCTGCCTCGACGTGAGTGACTTTATCTACGATATAATTCCTGCCCACTTCCAATTGACCAGGTCGAAGATCTAACTCATACTCGTAGTAGTTTTCAAGTTCGTTAATTGTGTTATCAGTATTCAAATCCTCATTGTCTGGGAGGTTGGAGCCAGATGGAGTATATGGGAGGTTTTGGTTAGCAGTGACTGGAGTATTTTGCTCCATTCCGTTAAATTTCTTGTAGCGCTCCAGAATTTTTACATTATTCTCATCAAATCTTTCATCAAGGTAATATTGAAAAAAGTCTGCGGAAACGTCCTGCTCGATTGTATTTCGAGCTTCCTGCGAGACGGTGATTCGATCTAAAAATCTACTTCTGAAGTAAGCTGGCTCGTCTTCATTTTTTAATCCATCAAAACCTACGTCTTGATTTATACGAGAGGTCTCTGAGTTATCGAAAGCGGGTAGTAAAAATTGTTCTCTTGTGATTCTTCCCCATTCATTACTTCCGGTTTCTGCAGGGTCGCCATCTGCAGGAAGGCCATTTTCAAAAGCATGCCTTCCATCCTTCATCACATCTTCTGAAATATCACCCAGGTTGATGAACATTTTTCCTCCGGTAGTATTATTTTGATTGAATACCCCATCTAAAACTCGTCCATTTTCACCTTCAATGAATGGGTCTAATAGCCAAAATTCCAGGTAATCAATATTGGTTCTGTCAAAATCTACTTCAGTAGTAATTGCACGGGTAATTGCACCATAGTTTCGTTTTGGGTTTGGTAAGAAGCCTTCAAAAGTCAAGTCCGGATTGTAATTGTACATTCCTCGTTCGCTTGGGAAAAACGCAAATTCAAATAAGGGCTCTGGAGTAATGATAACTTCCCTGTCTTGCTGAGGGAAAATCTCCTGAGGGAGAACTCTCCTTACATAATGATTCCTTCTGTCTTCCCGGGTGATATTACTTGGGACTCCAGGTCCGTTTTCTCTGTAAAAAATATTATCGATGTTATACCAAGCTACTCGGGCTCTTCTGTAAGTCGCGCCTAGGTTGTCTTCAGTTTGATTACTCAAGTCAAAGCGATTGTCGTTGGTAGCAGGAGTAGATCCTAATTTCCAATTTTGATTGGCAGCACCACCTAGATTAAATGGTGTCACCGCTGCCTCAAAGTCATCAATATAGGATGCCTGCTCCCCATTTACCTGATTGGATGTGCCTGGAATTAGATGTGCAAATTCACCACTAAAATTAACCATGGAGGCTTCCTTCGTATCGGTAAAAGGTAGTGCATCAGCAAGTTTGGTTAGAAAACGCGATTCGCTGCTATAATTAGCATCTAATCCCCACATGCTATTTCGCAGCGTTTCACTTCCAGTTGCTATTCGGGTTACGTTTGGTCTTTCATTGAGGTAAAGAAAAGTACCTCCCAAATTGAATTTGTCATTGAAAAGATAGTCCAGCCTTGTTCCAAGTAAACTTCTCGTTTGAAAAGAAACCAAATCAGCTTTTTCAAAACTGACATTAATCTGCTTTCCGGATTGAAGAATTGCATCGTTGATGATTACAAGTCTCCCGGTATTGTAATCAACTGTGAAATCTACTCCTTCAGTAAGTGGGATATTCCCTGCTTGTACGATAACTGATCCTGGAGAAATATTCAAACCGGGGAGTTGGATTTCGCTAGCTGAACCAGCAGTCAATCGACCCTTAATGAAATATTTATTTAATCGGGTGACTAGTTCAGCATCAGCCTGTGTAGTTCGATACAAGGTATCGTAGACATATTTGTCCTTAAGTACAATTTCCGATTGGGTGAAATTTTTCTCCAGATTTGACCCGAAAGGCTCCAAGACTGGAAAGACCAAAAGCCCACGATTAGTCAAAATGGTCAACCCTTCTACAAAGTCGAAATTACCGTCGGGAGCGGGGTCGTTTTGAGGATTTAAATTATCTAAACCTGTTAATCGAATGAGGGGAACATCTTTTACATTTTGACCTTCCAATAATGAAGGATTATCTAAACCAGTGCGGTCGTCACGATAGATCACCTGTAATTGGAAGCCATCTCTCAAAATCTGATTTGCATTCAGTGAATAGACGTTTTTCATCATCAAATCCCAAGTTGGAATTCGTGGGTTAATTCGTGCCGGTCGAAGTAGCTTTAAGAAAATCATTTGATCTTCGGCGAGATTCTGATAATCTTCAGTCAATTCACCCACTTTATAGACTTGACCATTATAGGTGTATTCGAAAGAAACTGCCAAGACTTCATCGTTTTGCAATCTTCTGAAAAGCGAAAGATATCCGAGCTGTTTATTAAAGAAAAATTCAGTTTCATCCAGTTTTCTGGCGCCGTTGATTTGTTCAAAATCGACTCCTTTTCGTAAACCTAGACTACTTTCTATTTCTCGCGAACCTGTATCAAAGGGTCTGAAAGCCGGATTGTTTGAAATCGAGGAGTAAAGATTGTTAGCATTATTTGCCGCGGGTGAAGTAGGGTTTCCAGTACCGATTGCAGGATTATTTGGATTGAGGAGGACTCTTCCTTCCCCTAGATCTACAAATCCAGCAAAATTCCGAAGCGTCTCCGTATTTGTAGCCCGGTTCATTATATAGACTTCGATACGAGTTACATTGACTCCGGATAGGACTTGAGGAAGTCCTCTCAACCAACGCTCATAATTGTCTCTGAAAAAGTGAGAAAGAAAGAAATGTCTGTTTTCATCGTATTTCGAAGCTTGTATATCGAATGTTCTGCCTTGTCCATTCGCATCGATTACCAAATTATCTTGTCGACCTCGTTGAGTGGAGGCAACTGCAGTGACATTCAGTTTACCAAACTGCATTTGAGTCTTGACGCCAAAAAGATTCTGTGCTCCCTGAATCAGTCGATTCTGTACAGGCATGCTTACATTGCCGATTTCGATTGATTTTACAATATCTTCTTCAAAACCATTAAACTCGACTTTCAACTGATTCTGAAAATCGAAAGAGTTATTGGAATCAAAATTCGCCCCGATTTTAACCTTTTCACCCAAGGTGCCATTGACGGCCATTTGTATCTGCTGGTCAAAATTAAAACCTCCATTTTGTTGTTGACGGATTGGAAGAGTCGGGTTATCTATTCTTCTGAAAACTGCCCCAAAATCCAGATTGACATACCCAGATGGCACAATATTGACGTCACTCCCTCCAAATAATCGATCAAATGTAGGGCTAACTGTCAAGGGAGGAATCAATCCTCGTCCTTCTACAGCGCTTTCACCATCTCCTCCTCGAGCTCTACTCCTCCAATAATCTTGTCGGTTTTTGTATTCTTGGATCTTTGAAAATTCTTCAAAATCATACTCTTGTTCATTCCCTACCCGAGTGGAGTCTAGTTCATCTACGATTTTGTATCGTAGGGTTGAATCCATTACCACGGTTAAGTTTTGAGTCACCGGAGAGGGTGAATAGTAAGGGATTTTGGAATTAAAAAAAGGGTTTCTTGGGGGGAATAGGGGATTTGTCCTCATGTTTTGCCAAAGCAAATACGAGGGAGTCATTCTCCTAAGATTCAATGAATCAATCCGAGACTGAGTGCTGTCAGGACTGGTTTGTTGAGCCTGGGAAGGGTTAAAGGCGAGCAAGAGGCCAAATAGGATGATGAATTCAAGCCAACCTGCAAGAAACCTTCGCCTGAAAAAAGTCAGTGTCTTCCGAAAGTTCAATACAGCTAGAAATTATGGTGTCTTTAAAGATGCTTTAATTAAATCTTCTAATGAAATTTCTCCTTCTGTTTTTTTCAGCACCAAAGCTATATTTTTTTCAGCTGCAGCTTTTTGAAAACCAAGGGTAATTAATGCTTGTAACGCTTCTTCTCGGATTTTAGTATTTGATTTCAAGAATCCCAAAGAAGAAGTTGTATCTGTCCCTGATTTTCCAACTTTATCTTTTAATTCTAAGATAATTCTTTGAGCTGTCTTGGCTCCAATGCCCTTGACATGTTGTATGGTTGCTACATCACCTGAAAGGATCGCATGCTCAATTTCTTCGGTACTAAGTGAAGAAAGAATCATTAACCCGGTGTTTGGACCTACACCATTGATTCCAATTAATAATAAAAATAAGCGCTTTTCTTCCTCTTGTTTGAATCCATAAAGTGTGTGTGCATCCTCTTTGATATGAAGAAAAGTGAGGAGCCTGATCTGCTCCTCATCTTTTATTTTGCTATAAGTCTGGAGGGAGATTTTCACGTGATACCCTAAACCTCCTACGTCAATGATTACATAAGTAGGATCTTTGAAAACCAATTTTCCACTTACATAGGAAATCATATTGAATCGTTCGTTTGGGCATCTACCACGGCGATGGCTACCATATTTACGATTTCTCGTATGGAGCTACCTAGCTGGAGAATGTGAACAGGTTTGTTCATTCCAAGTAAAATTGGCCCAATCGCTTCGGCATTACCAAGTTCAGAAAGAAGCTTGTATGCAATATTTCCTGAACTCAAATCTGGGAAAATAAGAGTGTTTGCTTTTTTTCCAATCAGCTTGGAGAAAGGATACATATCTCTTTGAATCTCCTCATTAATTGCAACGTTCGCCTGCATTTCACCTTCTATAATCAAATCCGGATATTTTGCTTTAGCGAGTGCAGTTGCTTTTGCAGTTTTGGCAGGGATATCTCCCTGAGCAGAGCCAAAGTTTGAATAGGAGAGAATAGCTATTCTTGGCTCCATATTGAAGAATTTCACTGCCTCAGCCGTCAAACCAATTATTTCCACCAATTCTTCGGCTGTTGGATCGAGATTTACTGTAGCATCCGCAAAGAAGAAAGGTCCCTTATCTGTATTCATGATATACATACCAGCTACCCTTTTTACTCCTTTTTTCACCCCTATCGAATGCAAGGAAGGGAGAATAGTCTTCGGATAATCTCTGGTCAAGCCCGAAATAAAGGCATCTGCCGCTCCAGTTTCTACCATCAAAGCACCGAAGTAATTTCGTTGAGTGACTAATCGTGAGGCCTCTGAAATACTCATTCCTTTTCGCTGACGCTTTTCAAAAAGAATGGAGGTGAATTTTTGTATCATCTCCTTTTCCTCAAGCGGATCGATTATGGATACGTTTGAAAGATCAAGCGAATTATCCTGGATCAGACTTAGGATTTTTTCACGATTTCCTAATAAAATAGGGTTTCCTATTTTTTCATCTTTGATGATCTGGGCTGCCTTAAGGATTTTTCGATTATCTGCCTCTGCAAAAACTACTCGTTTTGGATCTTTCTTAGCTCTTGCAATAACCACAGACATTAATCGCTGATCAATTCCGATTCGCTCTTGAAGTTCTAATTCATACGCATCCCAATCTTTGATTGGAAATTTTGCAACACCAGACTCCATTGCAGCCTTTGCAACCGCCGGGGCAATTGTAGTAATGAGTCGTGGATCAAGTGGTTTTGGAATCAAATACATTCTTCCAAATCCTAATTTACTTTCGCCGTATGCCTTATTTACAATATCTGGAACTGGTTCTTTTGCAAGTTTAGCAATTGCTTTTGCTGCAGCTAACTTCATTTCTTCATTGATGGCAGTGGCACGGACATCAAGAGCTCCTCTAAAAATGTATGGGAAACCCAATACGTTATTCACTTGGTTAGGGTGATCAGATCGGCCTGTAGCCATGATTAAATCTTCCCGGGCTTCGATTGCAAGTTCGTAAGGTATCTCTGGATCCGGATTTGCTAAAGCAAAAACGATTGGATTCGGAGCCATTAATTTTATTTGATCTTGGTTGACAATGTTTCCCGCAGAAAGTCCCAAAAAGACATCTGCATCTTTAAGTGCATCTGAAAGGGTGTGTATATCACGATCCGTTGAAAATTCCTTTTTGATATCATCAAGATCAGGTCTGTCATTTCGGATTGCACCTTCCTTGTCGCACATCACTAGGTTTTCTCGTTTCACCCCAAGAGACATATAGAATCTGGTACAAGAAACAGCTGAAGCCCCCGCGCCATTTACAACAAGTTTTATTTTAGTAATATCTTTTTCTACGATTTCAAGTGCATTTAGCAATGCAGCTCCAGAAATAATCGCAGTCCCATGCTGATCATCGTGCATCACAGGGATATTCATTTGTTTTTTGAGCTCTCGCTCTATTTCGAAGCACTCTGGTGCTTTGATATCTTCTAGGTTGATTCCGCCAAAAGTGGGCTCTAAAGATCGGATGATCTCTATTAATTTCTTTGGGTCTTTTTCATTGATTTCAATATCAAATACATCAATTCCTGCAAATTTTTTGAATAATACCCCTTTCCCCTCCATCACAGGCTTAGACGCTTCAGGGCCGATGTCTCCTAGTCCTAAAACAGCAGTTCCATTTGTGATAACTCCGATGAGGTTTCCTTTGGCTGTGTATTTATAGACGTTCTCCACGTCTGCTTCAATTTCTTTACAAGGCTCAGCCACTCCAGGGGAATAAGCAAGAGCGAGGTCCATTTGACTGGAAAGTGGTTTGGTTGGGACTACCTCAATTTTGCCAGGTGAACCCTGTGTATGATAATTGAGGGCGTCCTCTCTGCGAATTTTAATTGCCATAAAAAGCTAAAATTATTTTTGGGTTAGGTCTCCTCCTGCTCCTCTTTCCAATTTATATCTGTGTTTAGAAGAATGGTCTCTATCTCTCGAAGGGCATCTCGATGTACCTCATTTGGGTAATACACGAAACCTTCAAGGTAGTAAAGTTTTCCTTTTTCTTCGTCAACCATCAGATAGCCTAGGTATGTTCCACCCATGCTTAAGTTGTTGGTTCTCCAGGAAGCCCTGATTTCGGTGGTAAAATTATCATTTATCACCATGTTTCGGAAGGCTGGGGGGATTTGTTTTTCCGTTAATACATAGGAGGTAGGATCCTCTGGATCTCCAAAAATATTGAATCTTGTAACTGAGTCTCTGATTTTGAGGATGTTCTCAGGAAAAGTTTGAGATTCATCAACATAATCTTCCACATGAAAAATTAAACTTATATCTGGCCGGTTGGCAGTTGGTGTGATTTGCCTTAACCATAAAAATCCTTTTTCGGACTTTGCTATTTGATAAGACGCGGGAACATTGATCTGAATACCTATGTTTTTTTTAGCTTCCGCAGCGGCTTCTGTATTTTTTCTGGCAAGGATAATTCTTTCTAATCTTCCCCTTTCCCGAACTTCAAATAAATTTTGAAGGCGGCTTCCATTTTTCTTGAGATTGGTGATGAGTTCATTCTCATTATTTCCAAAAAGATATAAAACCTCTTGCCCAATTGCATATTCATCTTCCATACGAAGCGAATATATACTTGGGTCATTCATTGCTTTCTCCTTGGACTCTTTCGAGAACTGGGAATTAATGACTTGACTGGATCCTCTCTTATCATCAAATGTTGTCACATAGATCAAATTGGTGGACATTTTCAGCATCCGGGTCATTGCTCTAGGATCTACAATATTGACTTTGAATTTAGCTTCTGACCTAAACATTCCAGGGAGATCTGATTCAAAGATATTTCTCAGTTCATCACCCACAGGACCGGCCCATTTCACTGAATCGATGACCATTATGATTTCTCCAATGGAACCACGTGCCTTTGGTTTGGAGCTGTCTGCCATACTTCCATCCTGGCTACAAGAGAAAAGGGCAGCAAATATTAATGTTAAAATACAGCTTGATATAATTCGCATGGGGGTTGATTTTCTATTCCTCGATTAAATTAACTACTTAAAAATACTTATCCTTTTTTAAGGCTTAATTTTCAATGGAGTTAAAAAAAATTAACAAACAGGAAAGATTAGGTTTAGCCGATGATAAGCTTCTGTCCAGGTTTGATATTATTGGTATTGAGGTTGTTTAATCTTTTTAGCTGCTCTACCGTCAATCCTGGATTCTTTTTAGAAATGATCCAAAGCGAATCTCCTGGTTGAACTGTATAGAGGGTTTGTCCTGTCGGAGCAGTGCTTACTTGAGCTATGGTCTTTGATTCTCCCGGTGCTACTTTAAGTTGCTGACCTACTTTGATGAGGTTTGAGGATAAATTATTCCACTGTTTGATCTGTGAGACGGTTACTCCATGTCTGCTTGCAATAGATCCTAATACATCCCCTGATTTTACTCGATATGTAGCAAAACTGGCAGGAGTAGGGTTCGATTCATTTTCTACTGAAGCTAAAAGCATTAATGGTTCGTTATTCAATGAATCAGCTATCCATGTTAAATTCTCCTTAATATAAGATGATTTGCTTTTAGGGACCCTGATCGCCATTGATCGATTACTTTCAGGGACTTTTTTATTTTTAATCGAAGGGTTTAATTTTTCCAAATCAGACACACAGAGATTCGTAAGTTCTGCTAGTTTGTCCAAGCTGAATGCTTTATTGAATCTTATCTGTTCGTGATCCAATGCATAGGTAGGATCTTCTAATTGGAAGTTGTGCTCCTCAAGATGGTTTAAGACATATAACATGGCTTGAAACTGAGGCACATATCCTCTAGTTTCACGCGGTAAATAATTATAGATTTCCCAAAATGTTTTCTTTCCACCAGATCTTCGAATGGCTTTTCTAACGTTGCCTGGGCCACAATTATAGGCTGCCATTGCCACTTCCCAATCTCCAAACATCCGATAAAGCGACTTTAAATATTTTGCTGCAGCCTCTGTTGATTGAATTGGATCCATTCTGTCATCAACATCAGAATTCACTTGCATACCATACATCCGACCTGTTGCTGGCATAAATTGCCAAAGTCCCATTGCTCCGACCCTAGACCGAATCTGAGGATCCAATCCTGATTCAATGATAGATAAATATTTGACTTCCAATGGCATTTCATGCTTTTCCATGGTTTCATCAAAAAGCGGAAAAAACAATTCTTTTCGGGACATTACCATTTTAGTGTAATCCCTATTTCGAACTGTAAAATATTGGATGAAAGAAAAAATACGATCATTTAGCTCAAAGGACATCTCTACATCCATTGACTTGATTCGCTCATTGATTTCTTCGTAAGTAAAATCTGGTATGTATTCGTATTTGTAGTTTGGTAATACCTCTTCCTCTGTAGGTGCAGATGCTACGGTCTGCTCGTCTTGTGAAAAAGCCTCAGTCAGTGGAATCGAGCAAGTAATAAATACAAGGAGGATTTTGCTGAACATTGTCTTTTTCATATCTTTTTAAGAAGTTAGGTTTGTTAAATAATTACTAAAAGCATACAAATCAGCTTCCTTAAAGGAATTTGAAACGATCTGAAGTCCAATAGGCATTCCGTTGGCATCCTTACCATTTGGGATTGAAATAGCAGGAACACCTGAAACAGAAGC
Source organism: Algoriphagus marinus (assembly GCF_001936475.1). Lineage (GTDB taxonomy): Bacteria > Bacteroidota > Bacteroidia > Cytophagales > Cyclobacteriaceae > Algoriphagus > Algoriphagus marinus. The sequence goes on from NZ_MSPQ01000012.1 coordinate 59,081, forward strand.
TTGAACTGTGAACAAGTCCTCCAAATACATCGCTACCGGATCCCCACTATGTTCTCCAAATTTGAACGCAGTAGATGGAGTAGTCGGCATGATAATATAATCAAAATCTGTCAAAAGATTTTCCGTAAAGTCTTTAATTAATCTTCTTACTTTCTGCGCTTTAGTGAAATAAGCATCATGATAACTAGCACTTAAAACAAAAGTGCCGAGCATAATCCTCCTTTTGACCTCTTCTCCAAATCCCTCACTTCGTGTTAGCTTGTACATGCTTTCCAGATTATGAGCGTTTTGGGTTCTGTATCCATATTTTACTCCATCAAATCTTGACAGGTTCGAACTTGCCTCTGCGGTCGTTAAGATGTAGTATGTAGGTAGTATGTAATCCAACAAAGGGAAATTTACCTCTTCGACTTCGTGTCCCTCACTTTTTAATTTTTCTAAAACGGCCATCGTATTATCCTTGATTTCCTGCTGAAGGGAAGGGGATTCGATGGTTTCTTTGAGATAGGCCACTTTAGCTTTTTTCTCAAAATGAAGTAACTCACTATAGGCTAAAACAGGCTTTTTCGAGGAAGTGCTATCAAACTCATCGTGACCTGCCATGATCTCCATGACCAAGGCATTGTCTTTCACCGTTGTGGAGAATACACCAATCACATCAAAAGAAGATGCATAAGCTATCAAGCCCCATCTGGAAACTCTTGAATAGGTTGGTTTCATCCCGATCACTCCTGTAAATGCAGCGGGCTGTCTTACAGAACCACCTGTATCGGTCCCCAAACTAGCTGTACACAGATTAGCTTGAACTGCAACAGCTGAACCTCCAGAAGATCCACCTGGAACTCTTGATTCATCCGCTTCATTGAGAACTCTTCCATGTGCTGAGTTCTCATTAGAGCTTCCCATTCCAAATTCATCGCAGTTTAACCTGCCGATAATTATAGCATCTTCATCAATGAGCCGCTGGATCGCTGTCGTGGTGAATTGGGATTCAAAGCCCTTAAGTATTTTGGAAGATGCGTTTGCTTCATGTCCTTTATAGCAAAGGACATCTTTGATTCCAATTACCATTCCTGCAAGTTTACCAGCGTTACCCTGGGCGATTTTTGCGTCAATTAGAACGGCTTGCTCTAGAGCGGATTGCTCATAAACTTCGACGAAGGCGTTGAGATGCGCCTTCGTCTTAATGTTTTGTAAATAATGGCCAACTATCGTTTGACAATTAGCTTCTTTTTTATCGATGGATTTTCTGATCTCGTCGAATGAACTGAATTTTCCCAATGTAATTGGTTTGAGTATTACTTTTTCTTGTCTTTCATGCCCTCTTCGAGGTCATTTTGGATATCCTTGGTGGCATCTTTAAATTCTCTGATGCCTCGGCCTAAGCCTTTTGCAAGTTCAGGGATTCTTTTTGCACCAAACAAAAGGAGGATGACCAAAACGATCAAGATCATTGAGCCTGGACCCATATTTTGAATAAAACCTAATGTTAACATAATGGTGTTTGTTTAATGGTAAATTAAGAGACAAAGATATAACTGTCATTCGCTAACGCAAAGCAGAAGTTCTTTTTTAACAATATACGAATCTTATTGCTATTTGGATGTAACCCATGTGCTAGGATCCATTACCTGAAGGCCTTTCCAAGTTTGAAAGTGAACTTCTGCTTCTCCGTCAGGACCTGTAGCTACTTGCCCAATTACGTCTTTTGCATTCACTTTTTGACCTGTTTTTACAGAAATGGTTTTTAGCTTGCTATACATGGTATAATATTCCCCATGCTTAATAATAACTGTGCCTCCGTATCCTGGCATGGTCGTAATTTTCGTCACGGTTCCATCGAATACCGTTCTGACGTTGGAGTTTGGTTGAGTACGGATATCTATTCCATCATTTTCCATGGTGATACCTTTCAATGTGGGATGAGGATAAGTACCGTATCGCTGAGTAATAAAGCCTGTCTCCACTGGCCATGGAAGTCGACCTTTGTTTCCCGCAAACGAACTTGATAATGCTGCAGCTTCTGGTGTCATTGGCATACTACTTCCTGCAGATTTGGTAGTGTTGCTATTTTCCTTTCGAGAGGCGGCTTCTGCGCGGCGAATTTCTTCCTCGATCACCTGCTTGATCATTTTATTTAATTGATCTTGCTGTTTTTTTGTTGCGGTGATCTGGCGCTTAATGTCCTTTTCTTTCTTCGAAAGGTTATTTACTACACCTTGCTGGCTTTGCTTCAACCGCTCTAGTTCAGCTCTTTCTTTCTTTTCTTCTGATAAAACGTTTTCTTTTTCGGATTTTCTCTGGTCTAGCGTCTTCCGTTGTTCGGCTAGCTCGAGACTTAATTTTTCGATTTGGATAGCTTGTTGTTTTCGACTGTCTGTATACTGCTTTAAATACATTAGCCTAGAGTAGAGCTGATTGAAGTTATTTGAACTAAACACAAAAGCTACAATTGATAGCCCCCGATTCAATTTCGAGGCATTGTAGATCATCCTTCCATATTCTGCTTTAAGATCCTTGAGTGCTTCTTCAAGAGATGCGATCTTTTCCTCGGTTTCGTTGATTTCTTGGTTTATTAATTTTACCTCTCGATCGAGTGTATTTACTAATCTGGTTTGAGTTTGAAATTGCCTAGTGATAGCATTTAGTTCTCCAAGCGTTGTCTTTTTGATTGCTGTCGTTTGTTTTAGAATCGCATCAAACTCCCGAAGTCTGGCTTGCACATCAGCCTTTTCTTTTTCCAGCTCTTCTCTCGTTTTCTTAGTTTGTGCAGAAAGGTCAACTGTGCCAAAGCATATTATTCCTATAAGGAAAAAAGTGTAAATGATGGTTTTTTTCAACATTCCCATTAAAATTTAAAGGGGAAATTCAGTGGCTCTGAGAAAGGATCAATACTAGTCCATTCCACATTGATTATGGTATTTTGTGATCCTTCAGGTAGCTGATAAGCAAGCTTAATCAAGATTGCAATAGGAAAAGGCTGTGTTTCGATTTCCTGAAAACCTGAAAAGCTGGCTAGTAATGACCCCCGATCATCAAGTGAGTTACTGACTAGCTCGGCAACCTTACCATGGCTTCCTTGAATTTTACTGAAATATCGAACCTTATTTCGTACTTGAGTAAGTTCGAAAATCTTACCTACTCGTACAAGTCTGTCTTGATAGTCAATAGGGTATGGGGTATTTGCCCAAAGCAAGTTTTGAAATAAATCCAATGAAAGTTTAAGACCAAAAATAGTTTCAAATTCATCATATGTCAAATTAATATCTTCTTTGCCAATACGATCTTTAATTTGAATTTTCTCTTGAGTAAGAAAACCCCGGACAGCTTCCATTCCCATCCCAGGTGAAACTGTAAACCATAGAACACTATCTTTCTTGGCGCGGACATTTAAGGACCCTCTGGTGATTTTACCAGATTCTTCCTCGATCACAACTTTTGCCTTGGCATTCAAGTAGTCATATTCTGCATATACTGGCGAAAAATCTCCTGTAATACCATCTCCCTGAAAAGGAATTACTTTTTTGGAACAAGACGAAATCAAACCGATAAGGGCAAAGAATACCAGTCCTGCAAAAAATTTATTCATGATATTTTCCTTCTTTTATTTTAAGAGAAAGTGTTTCGGATGCTTCAGGACTTCCTTCAGCCTTTTTCCAATAGGTAATCGCTTCTGTTTTTTGACCTAAATGATATAGAATATCACCATAATGCTCAAACATTACTCCGCTTGGTTCTAATTCGTTCTGAAGTGCCAAATCCATATATTTTTTTGCTTCTTCATATTCTCCAAGCTGAAAAAGAACCCATGAATATGTATCAAGGAAAGTGCCATTATTTGGAAACCTGGTAACAACTTTTGCAGACATTGCTTTTGCTTTCTCAAGATTCACTTTTTCAAGTGAAAGAAAGTATGCATAATTATTCAAGACCTGCTCGTCATTCGGGTTTAGCTTTAGTGCTTCATCGAAATTTTTGAAAGCTTTTTCTTTTTCGCCAAGATTATAAAGGGAACTGCCCAAAGAGCCATAGGCCACTTGATCCAACTGCTGATTTCTTCCGGCATTAAGTTCAAGTGCTTTTTCAAGGGAAGCTACAGCAGCTGTGTCTTTTTTCTGAGCTGATTTGACCACTCCATCATAAAACCAAAATTCAGGGCTTTGTGGAAATTCATCCACACCCATGATTGTGAATTTTTCTACTTCTTGGAAGTCAGCATTTTCGCCAAATGATCCCAATATCACCTGCTCTAGCATTTTTGCGTCTTTGGGATTTAGAAGAAGAGATTTTTTGAAATATGAAATACCTTCTTGCTGTTGGTCTTCTTGGATTCTGCGTTCACCTAAAGCTCCATAAATCGAAGCGTCTTCCGGAGAAAATTCAATCATTAAGGTTTCCAGACTATCTAAAACAGATTCTCGCTCAATAGTTTTCAATTCTGTCAATTGAGCTAAATAAGCTCTGGACTTAACTTCTGGATTGAGATCCGGACTGGAAAATGCCTGATATAGATAGTTTAATGACTCTTCTTTTCTCCCCTTTTCCTTCAAAAGCGAATGTGCTGCCATCTGTAATTCAGGCTGATTAGGATACTTTTCGATCTCTTTCATTACCAAATCCAGCCCTTGATCTACTCGATTGTTGTTGTAGAGTATTTCAACTAGATTCAACACGTAGGTGGGATTTCCAGGTTTGGCTTGAATTAGCTTTTCTCCTTCTTCTATTGCTTGATCAAGCTTGTTGTTTTTCAGATAGATTCGTTGTTTTTGTACTGTAATAGGTTCTAAAACACCATAATATTCTTCCGCACGATCAAGCACAATAAGTGCCTTTTCAAGTTCCCCTGCATTGAGGTAGATCGAGGCCAAATCCAAATTGTATTGTTGATTTGACTCACCATCTGCAGTCAGACGATCCAAAATTTCTGCGGCTTTTAAGGGTTGCTTAAGGTTGGTGTAGATTTCTGCAAGCATAAGCGAGTAATACTTATTCTCACTATCCAGCTCTGCGGCTTTGTCAGCATACGGGAGTGCTTTTGCAGGCTCATTTGCCTTTACCAAAACCTCAGCAATTTTATAATGAATTGCCGGTTCTTCAGGACCTAACTCCAATGCTTTTTGAAAGTAGAAATAGCTTTTTTCCAGTTCATTAAGTACTAGAAACTTTTCTCCTTCAATAAAATAACGAGTGGACTTGGTTTTGTTTTCTTGTGCTTTCCGATCTTTTTTAGATAGTGTTTCCTGCGGAAAAGCTGAATTACTACCGATTAGAACCAGAAAAACTAAAACGAGTATATTTTTGAAATTCACGGGGATAATTGAATGCTGCATCAATTCACAAACATAATGCCTTTTGGGCAATTAGACAGGTTGTCTTGAATAAGGGGATTTTGTATTGATTGGTTCAAAATCATTTTCTAACATCTTAACGATCAAATTTCTTTTTTGATCTTTTAGAAAGGTTGAAAGATTATTTTTTGTTAGATCCTTTAAAATAGATGTTGAGCTGATTTCTCTCCAAAATAAATATCAAGAGGAGAAATGCCAGGACTAAACTGTTTTTGACAAAAAAGGAAAGAATCGGTTCTCCCAGATTAAGGTAGAAACCAAAATAACTTAATCCGAAGGCAACAATTAAATAGCTAAGGTCTTTTCCGGTCTGATAAGGGATCGGGTAATATTGCTGACCAAACTTAAAGCAGATAATGCACATGATTAAATAGCTTCCTAAAGTACTCAGTGCCGCACCCATAAAACCCCAGACAGGAACTAAGAAAACAATGATGGCGATGCTTATAATGGCTCCAGCTAAAGTAATCCAAAATGAATAATTGGTTTTATCCGTGATTTTAAACCAAATCGAAAGATTGAAGTAAACTCCCAGCAGAAGATATCCCATAAGCAAAGTCGGGACGATAAATAAGCCGGATTCGTAACCAGGCCTTCTTAGAAATAATGGACCTAGCCAATCTAAATTTACCGAAATGGCTATCATCAAAATCGTGCAGAACAGAATAAATGCATGCATGACTTTTGCATAAAGCAATGGCGAATCTTTACTTCCGGATTGTTTGAAAAAGAATGGCTCTGCGGCGTATTTAAAAGCTTGGATCACCAAATTCATAAGAATTGCCAATTTGAAGTTTGCTCCAAAAACCCCAGCGGCTTCACGGCTACTTAAACCTGGATAAAAATTTGCGGGAATTAAATATTCAAATAGAAGTCTAGAGATAAGTTCGTTGGTAACTCCTGCGAGACCCATAAATAGCAAAGGAATCGAATAGCCCCACATGGGACGAAGGATGGCTTTGTCTAATTTGAATTGAAAAAAACCGGCCTTTAGCCATACGAAAGGGATAATCAATCCATTCGCAATGAGGTTTGATAAGAGTATGTATTCGACTCCCCAATCTCTCCGGTATCCTAAAAATCCTTCGGGGATGGTACCTAAATCCATCAAGTAAGGAATACCTATAATCAGGGTCAGATTCAAAGCTACATTAAGAAGGATATTGAGGATTTTTGCTCCAGCAAATGCAATAGCTTTATTGTCGAGTCTAAGTTTGGCAAAGGGAATAGCTAAAATTGCATCGAAAGCCAGCAAAATAGCGGTCCATCTGAAAAGGTAGGCTTGACCAGGATAATTCATCGCCTCGGCAATCACTGGTGCTAATAAGTAAAGTCCAGATCCTAAAATAAGTGAACTTGTTATAAGCAGTGATTGTGTGGTGTGATAGACTTTTTCAGGATTTAGGTTTTTACCAGTGGCATACCTGAAAAAAGCAGTCTCCATACCATAGGTGAAGACTATATTTAAAAATCCGATCAAAGCATAAATACCTGTAAATGCTCCGAGCTCTTCTTTGCTCAGATAGGCAGTATAGACGATGATCAGTAAAAAATTAATGGACCTGCCAAGAATACTACTCAATCCATAAATGGCTGTTTGGCCGGCAAGTTTTTTGAGATTGCTCATTCGAACTAAGAGCGCTTATTCTCCTTTGAAGAAAGGCTTTCTTTTTTCCAGAAAAGCAGAAGTTCCTTCTTTGTAATCACCGGATTTGACACATCTGGCAAAGCTATTGGCTTCCGTTTGGTATCCATTTTCTTCAGCAAGATAAACTGCGTTAACACAGTCTACGATCATACCAATTGCAAGTGGTGCTTTACTCATGATTTTCCCAATCAATTCTTCAGCTTTTTCCATTGCTTCAGCTTTGGTAGGCAAGATGTGATTTACCAATCCAAGCGCTTTGGCTTCATTAGCGTCGATCAGATCTCCGGTCATCATCAATTCATTTGCTTTTCCTCTGCCTATCAAAATTGTTAAGCGCTGTGTGCCTCCATAGCCTGGGATAATTCCAAGATTAACCTCAGGTTGACCGAAGCGAGCATTCGCTGTCGCGATTCTCATATGACAGGCCATTGCAAGTTCACAACCTCCTCCAAGAGTAAAACCGTTAGTCACTGCGATTACCGGTTTCTGGCAATTTTCAATCATGGCAAAAATCTCTTGGCCATTTTCAGCAAATTTTCTTGCATTTACTTCATTGAGATTTGCAATCTCACTAATGTCAGCCCCAGCTACAAAAGCACGCTCTCCAGCTCCGGTGATGATGGCAGCTTTTATGCTTTTGTTATCCACTACTTCTTCAAAAATCGATCTTAATTCCTCTAGGGTATCAAAGTTCAAAGCATTCATTTTGTCCTCTCTGTTGATAGTCAAATAGAGAACACCATTTTTTTCTTCGGTAAGAATATTTGTGGAATCAGCCATAATTGCAAAGGTGGTTATTAAACAAATATACAAGCAGGTGAATCAATCCCAAATCAAAGCGAATAGAAAAACTGGACTGAATCTCGGAGTCTCTTTTTTTAAAAGGGTTTTTTATAGCTTCCATAAGTGGAATTTTGGGATTTTTCAACTCCCTCTTTCCTCATTTTTATATACTTTTGCAGTATTAATTTTCAACTAAATAATTTATTAAATATGTCTTCCAAAAGAAAAATTACTGTGGCTTACGGTGACGGCATTGGGCCGGAAATCATGAAAGCCACCTTGAATATCCTTGAAGCAGCGGGAGCTCAACTTGAATACGATGTCATCGAAATAGGTGAGCAGGTTTATCTTAAAGGAATTAGCTCAGGGATGGAGCCAAAGTCATTTGACTCGCTTCGGGAGACCAAAGTATTTTTAAAATCACCTATTACTACCCCACAAGGAGGAGGATTTAAGTCCTTGAATGTGACCACGAGAAAGTCTTTTGGACTTTTTGCAAATGTTCGCCCTTGTCGTGCGTTTTCACCTTTTGTTAAAACTCATTTCCCAAAGACTGATTTAGTCATCATCCGGGAAAATGAAGAAGATCTTTATGCTGGGATAGAGCATAGACAGACTCAGGAAGTCTACCAAACTTTAAAATTGATTTCTGAGCCAGGGTCGGAGAAAATCATCCGATATGCTTTCGAGTATGCTAAGAAAAATGGCAGAAAGAAGGTGACCTGTATGACCAAAGACAACATCATGAAGTTGGCTGATGGTCTTTTTCATAAAAAATTCGACGAAATCGCTAAGGAATATCCTGAAATCCAAAATGATCATAAAATCATTGATATCGGAACGGCACTGATCGCGGATCGCCCTGAAATCTTTGATGTGATCGTCACACTTAATCTATATGGAGACATCATTTCTGATGTAGCTGCTCAGGTCACTGGTTCGGTTGGTCTTGGTGGATCAGCAAACGTTGGCGAAGAAGTAGCCATGTTTGAAGCAATTCACGGTTCAGCACCCGATATTTCAGGAATGGGCATCGCCAATCCTTCAGGATTGTTGAATGGCGCCATCATGATGTTGGTTCATATCGGCATGCCAGAGATGGCAGAGAAAATCTCTAACGCTTGGATGAGAACTTTGGAAGATGGAATCCATACTGGTGATATCTATCAAGAAGGATTGTCCTCCAAAAAGGTAGGAACTCAGGAATTTGCTCAGGCTGTAATCGATCGATTGGGTCAAAAGCCTGTCAAGATGACCCCGGTAGAATACGACAAAGAAGATACCGAGCCGATGGTGATCAAGCTAAAGCCTTACAAAAAACAGAAGAAAGAATTAATCGGTGTTGATGTATTTATCGACTGGGATGAGGATAATCGTGATTTCAATGTAATTGGAGAGCGACTTAGAAAGGCGAATGCAAATGGATTGCAGCTGCAGTTGATTACAAATAGAGGTGTGAAAGTATTCCCTGAGGGAATGCGTGAGACTTTCTGTACCGATCATTGGAGATGTAGATTCAAAACTGCTGATCAGGAAGTAATCACTCATGATACTGTTTTGGAATTATTGAAGCAGATCCAAGACCTTGGTTTTGATTTTATCAAAACCGAGCATCTATATACTTTTGACGGTGTAAGAGGATATTCTCTTGCTCAAGGAGAATAAAATCAAGTAACATTTAAGAAGTAAGATTTTAGATTTAATAGGGCCGAAGGACTGAAAAAAATTCAGATACTTCGGCTCTTTTTTCTTGGCTTCTTCCTCAATTCACAAGAAATTAGGTCTCGAATCCTACTTCTATTTTTTCAAACTCTAGGATCTCCGATTATCTTGTGATCATATTATGTCAAAGCGCGTTCTCATCATCACTTATTATTGGCCACCAAGTGGAGGCTCCGGCGTGCAGCGTTGGTTAAAATTTGCCAAATACCTGCCTGAATTCGGTTGGGAACCAGTCATCTTTACCCCAGAGAATCCAGATTTTGACTTGAAGGATGAGTCTCTTTTAAAACAGATCCCCAAGAGTCTTGAAGTCTTAAAATTTCCAATTTGGGAACCTTATCAACTTTTGAATAAAATCAGAAGAAAAAAGAAGACTCATCCTGGAAGACTCATGGAGCAAAAGGAAAAAGGTTTGATCGAACGAGCTGCTATTTGGGCTAGAGCAAATCTTTTAGTGCCTGATCCGAGGATTTTTTGGGTAAAGCCTTCAGTAAAATTTCTATCAGATTTGATCGAAAAAGATCAATTCGATTTAGTGATCACCACAGGTCCCCCTCATTCCATGCATTTGATTGGCTTGGAACTGAAGCGAAAGCATGGGATAATATGGGTTGCTGATTTCCGTGATCCTTGGTCCGGGTGGGAGTTTCTAGATACGCTTCCGATGACTAACCGAATTCGACAAAAACATATAGCACTTGAGAAAAGCGTTTTGAACGAAGCGGATGAAATCATTACTATCTCTCCGACATTTCAAACCGATCTCTCCAGCTTAGGAAACCGAGAGGTTAAATTACTTACAAACGGTTTTGACACGGAGGATTTACCTGTTGATTTTAAGCGAAAAGTAAAGCAAAAAGGAGAATTGCATTTGGTATATACTGGGATTATCGATGCAATCCGAAATCCAATTCCACTTTTGAATGCCATGAAAGAAGAGTTTGAACAGACCTCTGATAGAGTGGAATTCACATTCGTAGGCCGAGTTAGTGATCAAGTAAAAGAATATGTGGCAGGTGATGCATGGCTTTCAAAAACCGTGAAATTCCCTGGTTATGTAAGCCATACTGAAGTTTTCGACTTTTACCAAAAAGCTGATGCTTTAATCCTGATCTTAACCGACACTAAAAATGCCAAGGGAAATATTCCGGGAAAAGTATTCGAATACTTGGCGACAGGTCTTCCAATTTTAGCGCTCGGAGATCCAAAAGGAGATTCTGCTGTGATATTAAAGGAGGGAGGCGCAGGACAGGTTTTGCCTCACACTGCACATGCATCCATCCAAATCGCACTCCGTAAATTGGCCGATAGTGTTGAGTTAGATTTTTCTGTCTCGGCAATTGATCGTTTTTCCAGAAAAAATCTTACTCAACAGCTGACCCAAATTTTGAATGGAAATTCTGTTTCTTGACCTAAAGTGATTTGATGCCAGTCTAAAAAAGTCTTCAAGACAAAGTTGATTAGCTAAAGGAAAAGGGTGTTTCCTAAGTTGGAAATCAAGTGTCCCGATTTGAGGATGATTCCCTGAGTCATTTCTTTTTTAAGGGGAATAAAAAAAGCTGCCTGAGGCAGCTTCTCCAAACTATTTCCCGGAGATTACCATCTAACTGGGCCACCACCATAGACTCCAACATTCATTGTCGGTCTTAATGTAGGTCCATAGGGTCCTCCAGTGAAGCTCATGCCAACTCCTCCAGATACATACATATTTGAGCAAGCTTGAAAGGTCCAGCTTGCCAAAATGATTAAAGCGAATATTCCGATTTTCTTTTTCATCTGTTTGTAAATTGTTTTTCAGTGGTCATATGGAATGCCTTGGATAGTCATTTCCCAGATTGGGAACTTTTCTTATTGGCATTTCATCTGTTTATAATTAGTCTTTTTTGGTTCAATGGAATCTTGCAAAGCTGGTAATCATACCAGTAAGTGCCACTTGCGATATGCTCGATTTCATGATTCTACTTTTATGGGTTGTAAACTTGAACAGCTACCGGTGCACCTGTTGGATCTAAAAATAAACCAGCCGTGCCTCCTCTTATTTCAGAAGATGGTTCGATTAGGATCTGAGCTCCGGCATTTCTGGCCTTTTCAATTGTAGCTTTTACATCTGCAACTCTTACATACGGAATAAAGTGAGAACGGATCCCTTGGGCTGGGTTGGGCAATAATCCAATACAGTTTCTACCGTCCTTTTTCATCATTTGATAGTTGGGAGAAACTGAAGGAAGAGGTTCCGCTGAAAAACCCACTATTCCTGAATAAAATGCTTTGGAATCAAATGGGTCATTTGACCAAAGTTCTAATCCGAGAAAGGAATTAATAGTAGCCAAACCTGCCACGGGATCACCCTTTGCCATTTTGATGAAAGATATGTGTGCACCTTGTGCATCTTCGATAAAAGAAACCGATCCGAGATTTTCCACAGCTACCGGATTTCGAAGTACTTTAGCACCCATGCTTTTGGCCATCTCTGTGGTGGTTGTTACATCATCTACGGAGATGGATCCGATCCATTCCCCCGTATTATTTTTTGATTTGTAGTTCGCCATCAATCCTATTGGCTTTCCTTCGTTTTGGAAAACCCAAACCATTTTACTGCCTTCTCCATAAGGAATTACTTTCCATCCAAATACTGTTGAGTAAAAAGAGGCAGATAATTCTGGGTTTGGCGAGGCTAGATCATACCAAACCACTTTGCCATGTGTATATTCTGTTCCGGCAATTTCAGTTCCGATGGGGGGAGCTACGCCTGGTGTACATGAACCTAAGCCAAGCAAGAGTCCTATTCCGATTAAAAACTTTTTCATAGAAATAAAATTATAATATCCTTTAAATTAATTTTTTTAGGTTTCTCAATCAAACCCTTTAGGTTAAACTTATCTACTGTAGCTTAAAGACTAGTCACTTTATAAAATTTGAAGAGTTGAAATAGAATTTTTTGGCTATTTTCCCAAATGACTTGGACGAGTGACCCGATTTATGTCAGCGGAATGCTATGCTTTTTGGTGCTTTTTTCAACTTGGTTAGCCACGTTCAAGGGATGGAAAACTATTGGAACGCCTATTCTTGTAATCGTCATTACCGCAATAGTTGCCAACATTGGAATCATCCCAACTGCCACTGCAGGTCATCCGATTTATGATAGCGTATTTATTTATTTGGCCCCGATGGGGATTTTTATTGCGCTATTGGAGGTCGATTTGAAAAGCTTAAAAAATGCCGGTGGACCAATTTTACTGATGTTTATAATCGGAGGAATTGGGACAATGATTGGGGTTTTGGTTTCCTGGTTTGTGGTACAGCCAGCCGGGGAGATTGGGCCTTTGGCAAATGCCCTAGCAGGAATGTTTACCGGGACTTATATTGGGGGAAGTATCAATTTCAATGCGGTAGCTCTTCATTACCAAGTCAACTCCCAACCTGATCAATACGCTGCCAGTACAGTGGTCGACAATCTGATCGGCACACCTTGGATCATAATTTGTCTGATTTTGCCAAAGTATTTGCAATCCTTATTTCCCAGAAAAAAACTAATACCAAATTCTGGCAAGCTGGAAAAAATCAAAAAATCCGAGTCTATATCTATTCCAAGTTTCGCTGCGATTTTAGGGATGGCTTTTCTGGCGATGGCTTTTTCCAAATGGATGATTAGCCTATTTCCTCAAGTTCCTGAGATCATTGTTCTAACTACTTTAGCATTGATTTTGGCTCAAATCCCAATCGTTAAAAAACTTCAGGGTGCACATACGATTGGCTTTTTTATCATCTTAATTTTTTTGGCGACCATCGGAACACTTTGTGATCTAAATACACTTTCCGGTTTGGGCGGACTCGCAGGTACGCTAATTCTATTTGTGAGTTTGCTAATGCTGATCCATGGGTTGTTCATTTTTGGAGTCGGTGCTTTGCTGAAAATAGATTGGGATGTAATCGCTGTGGCTTCACAAGCGAATGTTGGTGGAAATACTACAGCTATTGCAGCAGCAGAAAGCTTGGATCGCCCGGATTTGTTGATTCCCGGAGTTTTGGTAGGAAGTCTTGGAAATGCTCTTGGTACCTATGCTGGATTTTTTATAGCAGGAATACTTTAGAGTAAAGATTTTAGTTTCAAGTATTAAGACAGGAGTATTAATATTAGTGAGTCGAGGAGAGGGGTTAGATTATATTAGGATGATTATTTTGTCGAATGCCTATTTAAAAGTCTAGCGTACAAAATTTTAAAACTTTTACAAAATGGAAGCAAATGTATTGACACAGGTTTTTCTCCCGCTTTCCCTTGCGGTAATTATGTTTGGAATGGGGCTTTCCCTGACTCCTGCTGACTTTAAGCGAATTTTAATCTACCCTAAAGCTGTGGCAATTGGCTTAGTGAATCAAATGATTTTACTTCCTTTAATTGCTTTTGGCCTATGTAAACTTTTTAATCTTAGTCCCGAACTTTCGGTTGGAATGATGATTCTGGCGGCTTGTCCAGGTGGTGCCACTTCCAATTTGATTGCGCATTTGGCCAAAGGAGACACCGCCTTATCTGTTACATTGACAGCTTTTTCTTCGATTCTTACGGTCTTTACCATTCCGATTATCGTGAACTTTGCCATACTTCATTTTATTCCGGATGGAAGTGAGCAGCAATTGAATGTGCTAAGTACGGTCATTTCCGTTTTAGCGATTACTATTATTCCTGTGATTATTGGGATGGTCTTGCTTCAAAAATCCCCTGATCTTGCAAAGAAAATGGATCAGCCCTTACGGAAGTTGTCAGCCCTTTTCTTCGTCTTAATAATTCTGGCGGCGATCTTGAAGGAACGGGCACATGTTGTCGAATACTTTGTTAAAGCTGGACCTGTGGCGATTTCGTTGAATATCATCACCCTTGCGCTTGGCTTCTATATGGCAAAAGCTTTTGGAATCAGTGAAAAACAAAGCCGGACGATTTCTATTGAATCCGGGATCCAAAATGGAACTCTCGGAATTACCATTGCCGCAACTCTAATCGGCAATAGCGTAATGCCAATCCCTTCGGTAATTTATGGTTTGTTGATGTTTGGAACTGCTGGAGCCTTGATCTATTGGGGGAATCGAAAAAAGATGATTTTAGAAGAAGAAGTAAGAAAGAATTGATGTACAAATTGCCAAAAAATAAATTCTTGAATTTGAAACTTGGGATAAGCCTGAAAAAATAAAACTCTCAGAAAACATATTTAAAACCAATGTTTCCTGAGAGTTTAGGTAAGTTGTTGTTGAAAACTGATCTTGATATTTCGCTTACTTCTTTACTCCGGTAAAAGTCCCGGAAGCCATTGAACCAAGCTTCACTTTTCCACTGATCTTGCCACCTTCAGCTTTCCCATCGTATTCAATCTTGTTTCCTTGGATATCAAACTCAATATGAAAGGTGTCATCTGCTTTGATCATTCCAGTTAATTCTGAATCTCCCAATTGTCCGGTATATGTTCCGGTAATTTTCCCATCAGCAGTTTGCTTGAGTACAAAAGTAGGATTGCCACTTCCCATATCTGTTTGGACATCGAGATCCCAAGTTCCGGTTAAATCTGCCTTAGGAAAGTTAAATGCAATAGTGAGCGCGAGAAGCGAAATAGCGATAAATGTGATTCGTGGATTTTTCATAAGATGTGGTTCTAGCAAAATAAGTTAAGAAGATATCCTGTTTTTTTCAATCCTCATTCAATAATCGCCTCTGCTTCGATTTCCACCAAATACTCTTCACCTATCAATTCTGCTTTGACCATCGTGTTTGCAGGCTGAATATCTGCAAATCGCTCTCCGTGAGCTCTGGCTATTGCCTCCCAATCAGCTATGTTTCGGATAAAAATTCGAGTTCGGACTACTTGATCTAGTTTCCCGCCGAGACTTTGAATCGCTCCCTCAAGTTTGTCGATGATAAAATGAGTCTGTGCTGCAGGATCTGTCCCACCCATCGCGTTTGGGCCATGAGTAGCCGTTGTTCCAGAAACCAAGATTCGATTTCCTTTTCGGACTGCTCGGCTAAACCCCGCGATTTCTTCCCAAATTGTCCCGCTCAAAGCTTTTATCCTTTCATCACTTCCTTTTAAAGTCGGATAGGGTGAGGGAAAGCTTTTCACGTGATGGCTCAAATCTCCCGAGGCAGTTAGGAAGGGAGGCTTCCGATATTCATCTCCACAATCACCCGGAATTGTTTGGAAACTTCCAATGACTTCTTTGATTCGTTGTTTGTCTTTTTCGTCCAAATCAAAAGAAAATAGCGCTTCATTGTCTCGTATATGTTCGCTTTTCCCCAGTCGAGCGCCGATGATTACTCCAGCCACAGCAGGTTGATTCAGGATAAAGCTACTCGCGATATTAGCGATTCCGACCTGATGCTTTTTTGCGATTTGATCCAAAGTTTGGAGCAAGGTTTGAAAGCTTTGCCAACCTCCAGCAGTATCGATGAATCGCTTGTATTTCATCTGAGACCAAGTCAAGGATTCATTAAGTGTGGGCTCAGGCTGGTTTAGCCATTTCTCGGAAAGAAATCCGCCGGCAACAGTTCCGAAGGCCAATAATTTAATTCCGTGTTTTTCGCAAACTGCTGTCATTTTTCCAGCGGCTCGCTGATCCAAAAGGGAATAACATACTTGGTTACTGACTACTTCTATCCCGGAATTTGCCACGATTTGAAGATGCGCTGCATCGAAATTCGTCAACCCGAGATACTTGATCAATCCTTCTTCTTTTAATTCCTGAAGCCAAAAGAGACAATCTACCCAAGAAGGATGAGCATAGTTCCAGGCATGGAATTGCATCAAATCCAATTGTTCGGATTGCATCCGAGTAAGTGCCAATTGTACAGCGGCTCTCACTTGTGACTTGGTGATATCCCCCGGACTAGGAACCCACTTCGTGAAAAGTTGGGCCTTGTTTTCTCCGTAAGTCTTTCTGAAAACTCCGGAAATTTCCTCAGCTGAGCCATAATGATCTGCCATGTCAAAAGTGGTAAACCCAGCTTCTGCGTAATCATTCATTGCTTTGGCTGCTGAGATAGGGTCTATTTTATTTCCATCGCGCTCCAAATCAGCAATCTGCCAAAGTCCAGTCAAGGCTTTACAAATGGTCAATCCTGGGGCAAGTTCAGTGTATTTTGAAATCATCTTAATCGGGTAGTTTTGAAAATCGTTCTTGTGTATTAATCCCTTGCCGCTGAAGTTTTTTCCAGCGGAAGAAAAAGAAAATTGATGCCCCGGCCATCACTATAAGCCAAACCGGAGTTGAATGAAAGTACCATGCAGAAACTTCGGCATTGATATCTTTTGCAGTATGAATAATCAGAAATCCTGACAGGAACATGATCCCAAATATTGCAATGATTTGTTGGGTGATTCGGGATTTGAAGATGCTGATTTTGGCTGCTAGTACCGGGTTTCTTTTAGGTAAAAAGAGGAGTGATATCGACATCAACAGGAAATTGACCAACATGGATGTCACCATAATGTCAATTCCTAGAAAGAAATCTCCTGCAAAGTGACTTCCTAAAATACCCATGGTCGCCATAGCTCCACTGAGTAGAATTGCACGGTGTGGCGTGTGATGAACTGGATGAATAGATGAAAAGTCTTTTGCAAAGATTCCATCTTCTGCCCATGAAAAAATCAATCTGGAGACGGAAAGAATCATAGCTGGAAGATCATTTAGCAAGGCAATTGCCGCTCCGAATAAAATCAAAACTCCCAAACTTGAAGGAAGCACGTAGCTTAATAATCCAGCTGCGGTAATGTCTTTAGATAATGCTTCGCTAGCTACAAATTCCCATGGAACAGCATGATAAACCGCAAATGAGAATAAAATATAAAATAGGCCAACTCCGAAAATAGCCAATCCAATTGCCTTGGGGAGGTTTTTGGTGGGATTTTTTGCTTCTCCTCCTGCTTGAGCAATCGAGTCAAAACCTATAAAGCTGGAGAAAAGTAGCGCTGCTGCAGTAAGAAAAACCGACCAGTCAAAGCTGTTTTCAATTATAGGTATGCTTTTGCCTTCTTTCTCAAAAATAGCTTTTGCAAAATCAGATTGATCGAAACTTAATCCGGAAATAATGACTACTGCTCCCAGACCAAACATCAAGATCATCAGGGGAATCAGTGTTTTTTCGTAGAGTTTAACTCCTCGAATATTTACCCATACAAAAACCCATAGAATCCCAAGAGAAATAGTAACCCGAATCCAACCGATCTCTAGTTGAGCTGCAAGGCTTTCCCATCCTATTGCTGCGAAAAAATCCCTGAAAAAAGGAACAATCACATAAGCTATGACGCCGATGACAATGGATAATCCAAACCATTGTGAAAAGCTGGCAACAAACCCTAAATAAGGATTAAGGGAGCGGCTTGCATAAAGATAGGATCCGCCCGCTCTTGGCATTGCAGTCGCCAAAATCGCATAGGCTAAAGCTGCAAAAAGTGCAGGGACTGCTGCGAAAAGAAATGCCGGAAGTACGTATGGACCGATTCCAGGGACATTCCGCTGAATCATAAAAGGCACCACATAGATCGATGCTCCGATCATGGAACAGATTCCAGTAGCTGTAAGTCCTAAGAGGCTGAGATTTCGGGTGAGGTGGGCTTTGGAAGAATTCATTCGCTTTGAAAGGAGGAAGATAAAAAAAATCAGTCTAGAAGAAATTTGGAACCCCGATTTTTAGCTTTTTAAATATGATTATCTGATTATCCGCAATTATGCCAGTAGCATTATTTTCTTTGCTTTATTAGACGGTTGTCCGATGTCGGATGACCGATGCATACCAAAATCAGGCCTTAACCTAAATTTTAAAAATTAAAGCTAATTACTGGTATAAAAGCGGATAGACAAATATGATTATTCCCTTTCTCACCAGTGGCTTGATCTTACTGCCTATAAATGCGATGGAAGTTCAGCTTTGGCAAATTTCGGTATTCGGTCATCCGTCTTCCAGCCAAAAAAACTCAGGGAATTTCCTTATTGGTGCAATAACCAATATCCATGTTTTTAAAAAGGATCAACCCAAAAAATGGCTTGATATGATCTTTGTCAGGATATTTCCAAAGAGTAATTACCTAATTTGTAGATCGGGATAAGCAGATTTCCCGAAGAACTATTTCTTTTCTACTGATGACCAACGCTATTTACCTCACCACCACAGAACCCTATTCGGGAAAGTCCATTATCGCTTTAGGATTGATGAATCTTTTGGCAAGCAAGACAGACAAGCTAGCCTACCTCAAACCGATTGTTTCGGGAGGAATGAAAGACAAAGACCGTAGGCTAGAACTGATCAAAGAACATTTCAAGCTTGCACAATCCTATGATGAAATGTTTGTCTTTTCGAGAAAAAGGGCAATCAAAGAGATCAACAAGGGGAATGAATCATTTTTGATTGATTCAGTGATAGATCATTTCAAAAAACTACAGGAAAAGGCAGATTTCACCGTGGTGGAGGGAACTGATTTTCTGGATGTCAACACCAATGTGGAGTTTGATGGAAATATTTCTATTGCCAAAAACCTGGGGATCCCTGCAGCAATAATTCTGAATGGAGCCAAAAGATCCGTTTCGGAAATAGTGGATATGGCGCAAGCGACTACTAATGGGTTTTTGAACAGAGGTGTCCAGGTTCTCTTTTTGGTAGCAAACAAAGTGGCGCCAGGCCAAGAGAAAGAAATTACTGAACGATTGATAGAAGTATTACCGAAGGAGATTCTAATCACGGCTATTCCTATGCGGGAGGAACTGAGTAATGCTACCATGGGAGAGATTCGGGATTCTTTGGGTGCGAAAGTTCTTTTCGGAGAAGATCTACTTTCCAATCGAGTCGATAAATCTATCGTTGGAGCCATGCAGTTACGGAATTTTCTACATCGATTGGAACCGAACACCTTGGTAGTAACTCCGGGAGATCGAGGAGATTTGATTCTGGGCGCTTTTCAAGCCAATGTTTCCCGGAATTTTGGGAAAATTGCAGGGATGGTACTTACTGGGGGGATTTTGCCGGAGGCTCCGATTATTAAGCTTCTTGAAGGTTTAGAAACTGTTTTGCCTGTATTACAGGTAGATGAAGGGACCTTCAATGTAGTCACCAGAATCAATGAAATACATGCACGAATTTCTGCGGATGATAAAGAAAAAATCACTTTGGCGATTCGGCTCTTCGAAGAGGCAGTAGATGAAGAAGCTTTGAGCCAGCGACTTGTTTTGTTTCATTCCGATACACTTACACCTAGGATGTTTCAATACCAATTGGTAAAGCGGGCCAAAGAACATAAAAAACACATCGTCTTGCCAGAAGGTGAAGATGATCGGATTTTGATTGCAGCAGATCGGCTTATTCAGCAATCGGTGGTCAGTTTGACTCTCCTGGGAAATCGTGAATCTATCGAGACCTCCGTGAAGCGACTTAATCTTTCCCTTGATTTGACGAAAGTGCAAATTGAAAATCCTGCCACCTCACCTCGGTTAGAGAAATATGCTAAGACTCTTTATGAGCTTCGAAAAAGTAAAGGAGTGACTTTGGAAATGGCGAAAGACCTGATGCTTGACATCTCTTATTTTGGGACTATGATGGTTTTCCTTGGAGAGGCTGATGGCATGGTTTCAGGTGCTATTCATACCACTCAACATACCATAAGACCTGCTTTGCAGTTTGTCAAGACCAAGCCTGGTGTATCGACAGTATCATCTGTATTTTTTATGTGTCTTCCAAACAGAGTATCTGTTTTTGGAGACTGTGCCGTGGTCCCAAATCCCAGCTCAGAGCAACTTGCAGACATTGCTATTTCCTCAGCTGAATCAGCCTTGATGTTTGGAATTGAGCCCAAAATAGCCATGCTCTCTTATTCATCTGGCACTTCCGGTGCAGGAGAAGACGTGGAAAAAGTCAGAAGAGCAACAGATCTTGTCAAATCCAGAAGACCGGATTTGAAAATTGAAGGGCCGATCCAATATGATGCTGCCGTAGACCCTGGGGTAGGGAAACAGAAGCTTCCAAAATCTTCAGTAGCAGGTCAGGCGAGTGTTCTTATTTTCCCGGATCTCAATACTGGCAATAATACATACAAAGCTGTGCAGCGAGAGACTGGAGCTTTAGCGATTGGCCCGATGCTTCAAGGTCTAAATAAACCTGTAAATGATCTTAGTCGTGGTTGTACAGTAGCTGATATATTTAATACGGTTGTGATCACCGCCATCCAAGCCCAAGAATCCTAATTCAATGAAATCGAGCATGACCCAAAGTGACACACAGAGTTATGGTTATAATGCTTGATAAGATTCCATGTGGCCATCAATAATCAAATTATAATCATATGAAATGCCCATGAGAAAACTTCTCACACAGGGGAATGATTATCTAGGGCATTCCATATGACCATAAAAAAACAATTATAATCATATGAAAGTATTTGTCATCAACTCTGGGAGCAGTTCAATCAAATATCAATTGATAGTTATGCCAGAAGCTAAAGTCATTTGTTCGGGGATGGTTGATCGAATTGGTTTGGAAGGGTCTAGATTGGATTATCGGGCTTTCTTGAAAACAGGAGAATTTAAAAAATCAGAAATTTTGACTATCCCGGATCATGCTGCTGGACTTCATGCTGTGGCAGCTTGGTTGACTCATCCTGATTTTGGAGTGTTGACAGATCCGCTGGAAGTGGAAGTCGTAGGTCACCGGGTGGTGCATGGTGGGGAGAAATTCTCGAAAACTCAGCTTGTCACCGAAGAAACCAAAATCAAAATTCGGGAGCTTTTTCCTTTGGCTCCTTTACACAATCCTGCAAATTACCTGGGAATAGAAGTGGCCGAGCAGATTTTCAAAAATGCAAAGCAAGTAGCTGTTTTTGATACCGCATTTCACCAGACCATGGGGCCATTGGCTTTTCGAATGCCTATTCCAAATGAATTCTATGAAAAACACGGAATTCGATCTTATGGCTTTCATGGGACCAGTCACAAATTTGTGTCTGAAATCGCCGATAGTCTTTTGGAAAAACCAGATTCGAAAATAATCACGATTCATCTGGGAAATGGCTGCAGCATGGCTGCTATCCATGCTGGAAAATGCATCGATACCAGTATGGGATTTGGTCCGATGAATGGATTGATTATGGGGACTCGAGCAGGAGATATTGATCAATCAGTTATTTATCATTTAGTCAATGTCCTGGGATTTAGCTTGGATGAGGTGAACGAAATCCTAAACAAAAAAAGTGGAATGCTTGGTCTGACCGGATTCAGTGATATGCGGGATATTCGGGAAAAATATGGCCAAGGAGATCCTAAAGCTATTTTGGCTTATCATCTCTACGCTTATAGAATTAAAAAATACATCGGCGCATTTGCTGTAATTCTTAATGGGTTAGATGCGATCGTTTTTACTGCAGGAGTTGGAGAAAATGATGATCTAACCCGAAAACTGGTTTGCGAGGAAATGGATTTTCTAGGAATTAATCTGGATGAATCCAAAAATGAAATTCATGCTAAAGGCCTGAGGGAGATTCAGAAAGGGAATTCCAAAGTTAAAATTCTTATTATTCCAACTAACGAAGAGTTGGAAATTGCCAGGCAATGTTTTCAGTTGTTAGACTAATCCGCTTGAATTGGAACGAAAGGCTCAACATGTATCAATATGTGTCCTAATTCCGGAATTTCTTCATGGAGTCGATCTTTCAATTGATGCGAAATATCATGCCCTTCTGTTACTGAAATCTCCCCATCTACAATCGCATGTAGATCCACATGATACTTCATTCCAGCCTTCCGGATAAAGCATTTTTCAGTGTCTTTTACACCTTTGACTTTTACTGAAATTTTTCGGATTTTCTCCGTAAGGTCTTCATAAACATTCTCATCCATCACCTCGCCGAGCGCGGGACGGAAGATTTGGTAGCAATTGTAAAGAATGAAAACCACCGCTACCAAAGCGGCATAGTCATCAGCTATTTCAAATCCTTCTCCACCAAAAATAGCTATTGAAATCCCTATAAAAGCAGCGATGGAAGTGATGGAATCTGAGCGGTGATGCCAAGCTTCAGCTTTCAGGGCAGAGCTTTTCAATTTTCTACTTCGTTTGATTACGATTTGAAATGAAATTTCCTTCCAAATGATAATTGCCCCCAAGATAATAAGCGTAAAGGGTTTTGGAAGTTCATGAGGAGTTTGAATGTGCGAAATCGCTTGCCAAGCTATGGTAGCTGCGGACATTACCAGGAATACTACCACCAAAAACGTGATCAAAGGTTCGGCTTTCCCATGACCATAGGGATGGTTTTCGTCAGCAGGTCGCTCGGCATAGCGCAAACCTACCAAGACCAAAATAGAAGAAAATACATCCACTACCGATTCGATTCCATCGGCAATCAAAGCATAGGAGTTTCCGAAAATCCCTGCGAGAAACTTGATTACTGCCAAAAACACACTACTGACCATGCTAAAAATGACAGTTCGTATGGCAAGCGTAGGTCGTGACATGATGCGAAAGTAGGAAATATTGGGAAAGGATAGGGTTTACTTTTGAGATTTACCCAACCAATACAAGCCCGTTCCAATTCCAATCAGAACTGCCGTGAGCCAAACTGAAGTCCAACTTACCTGAAGCATCAGCCAGAGACAAGCTAAGATTCCTAAAACCGGAATCAGATATCCACCTTTCAAAATGAAGTAGCCCTGGTCTCGAAATCTTGGTCTCAAGACTGGAATTGCGGCACAAGTCATGATAAATAAAAACAATCTGGAGAGCACCGTCATAGCTGCCAAGAAGGTGAAAGAACCCATCGCTGCCAAAGCGAATGCTGCGATACCAAAGAATAATACCGAATTAGCTGGCGTCAAAAACTTTGGATTCACTTCTCCAAACCATGCTGGTAGGGATTTTTCCAATGCCAACGCATAAGTGATTCTAGAGGCAGAAAACATCGAGCTGATGAGGTTAGCCAAAACAGAAGTGGCTACTCCTATCATCAAGATCACTGCTCCGGTATTTCCAAATAGTGCAGAGGAAGCATCCAAAAGTGGACTTGTACTTTCAGCCAAATTTGGAACAGCCGCCTGAGATACCAATTGAATCAGCATGTAGATGATGGCTACGATAGCCAAGCCCAGTAATAATCCCAAAGGCATGTCTCGCTCTGGTCGCTTTGCTTCACCTGCCGGTACAATTGCTCCTTCAAACCCTACAAAAGCATAAATTAATAATAAAGCCGCCGCTCCCAGATCTGAGCCAGCTGCAAGTGGACTGTCAAAACTTGGAATCACGTCGCCCCCAATCAAAATAAATCCACCAAAGATCAACCCAATCAATACCGAGAATTTGATGATGGTAAATAGCGTCATCGATTTGATAGACTCAGAAGAACCCAGAATATTTATCAGACTAAGCAAACCACAGGTCAGTCCCAAGGAAACCAATCTGCCTATGCCATCCCCCATGATAGGGAAGAAATAGGCAATACTATCGGTGAGTAAAACTGTGTTTGCAGCGAAGGAAATCAATCGGGCTAAATAATATAACCATCCTCCTTGGAAGCCAACAAATGACCCAAAAGCTAACTTCCCATATCGAATCGGGCCGCCTGTACCACGAAAATAACTTCCGATTTCCGCAAAACTTAAGATCACTGGCAAGATCAAGAGTGCACAAAAAAGATAAACTAACACACTATATTCTCCTGCTAGTTTGGCTGCGCCTGAAGGAAGCCCAAATATTCCGGCTCCAATTAACCCATTTACTACCAGCATCCATACTCCCCAAAGGCCGAGGTTTCGAGGTAATTTTTCTTGAATTTCTCCGACGGAATTTTTTTGCACGAAAACTGGGGTTTGTAAAAAGATTTTTGGGAAGATAATTCAAAAAAAGAATTTGGGAAATCTCAATTTGATTAAACTGCTTCTCCTTTTTGAAACTAATTACCATCATTTAAAATATTCCTTTGAATACTTTAAAAACCAGAATTATAAGACCGACTAGTGATTCTTAGTTAATTTAGCTCGCATTCAATGGGATAGGATATGCTTTAATCAAGAGAAAGATTCTGCTTAAGGCATTACCTCTTCTGATAAATTGATATTTTGACAGGGAATTATTCACCCTTTTTAATTTTCCTCAGATTTGAAAAATCAAGGCTATAAAATCGCTTTAGTAGTAAGTTTTGTTTTTTTGGCTTTTGGGCTAGTGATGTATTTCACGAAAGGAATTGCAACATCAGGACCTTTTTGGATCGCCTTTTTAGCCTTTTTAGCAATCTCATTTCGTGGATTTGAAAAGCTTAAAGGTTTCTCTTTTTCACTGATCATTTTTGCTTCGGTCACAATGGCCATGTTTTACCCGGTATATTTTGTGGAGGTTGGCGATTATAAACTTTCCAATTTGATTACTCCTTTGATCCAACTTATCATGTTTGGGATGGGGACTTCGATGAGTTTGGGTGATTTTTATGGCGTGGTGAAAACACCCAAAGGAGTCTTTATCGGGCTTTCTGCACAAATTTTAATCATGCCATTGATAGGTTTTGTGCTGGCAAGTGCCAGCGGATTTTCTGCTGAAATTGCTGCTGGGATAATCTTGGTTGGCTGCTCCCCAAGTGGTTTGGCTTCTAACGTGATGAGCTATCTCGCAAAAGCGAATTTGGCGCTTTCGATCACCATCACTGCTATTTCAACTCTTCTTGCCCCCTTATTTACCCCACTATTGATGAGGCTTCTGGCTGGTGAGTTTATAGAGATCGATGTCTTAAAAATGATGTGGGACATTTTTAAAATGGTCATCATTCCGATCGGAGCGGGATTACTTTTTAATAGACTGCTAAAAGGAAAAGCTAAATGGCTGGATGTGGCAATGCCTTTGGTGTCCATGTTTGGTATTGCGATGATTATTGTGATCATCACTGCTGCAGGAAGAGATAGCTTGTTGGATATCGGGGGATTGTTAATTCTGATTGTTTTGATTCACAATATTTCAGGATATACAATTGGTTATGGATATGCCAGGCTTTTCAGAATGAGTGAAAGAGATTCCCGCACCATTGCCTTGGAGGTAGGAATGCAAAATTCTGGACTTGCAGCTGGCATCGCTAAGGAGATGGGGAAGATTGCTACACTGGGTTTGGCTCCTGCAGTATTTGGGCCCTTGATGAATATCTCAGGTTCAATTTTGGCTTCGTATTGGCACAAAAAAGGATTGAAAGAAGGGGATTCCATCAAAAGCTAGGCGACTACTTAACCAACCCCCTCTGGTAGGATAATATTAGCCTAAGAGTAATCCCCGACAATTGTAGGGAGTAGGGGAGGTAAATCCCACCCAGTCAAGAGCAATGATTTTACTCGGCCGAGCTGAGGGGTAGCACCACTGGATTGAACTTGTGTCACAACCAAAATAAAAAAGGCAGGAAGAACAAACTCCCTGCCTTTTTAATTGAAAAATCCGGATTTTTAAAAAGGAAGATCTGCTTCCATTTTTTCTTTTTTCTCGGAGTTACCCATTAGCAGAATTTCGTTAACTACGATCTCGGTGATGTAGCGCTTCACGCCTTCCTTGTCAGTATAGTCCCGATTGCTGATTTTGCCTTCGATGGCGACCTCCGAACCCTTGTCGGTATATTTATTCAGGATCTCAGCATTCTTACCCCAGATCACGAGGTTATGCCAGGTGGTTTCGGTGATTTTCTCACCTTTTTGATTTTTGTACACCTCATTGGTAGCGAGGGATACCTTACCTAGGATCTTGCCACCGTCTAGGTTTTTGATTTCTACTTTGCCGCCTAAACGACCGATTAGCTGAACTTTGTTTCTTAGCGCATTCATGATGTTTGTTGTTTTGGTTAGGAAATTTGTTTGTCGTTTTCGCCAGAGGAAAAACTTATGGTCCAAAGTTGCAGGGTCGGTAAAGTCAAAATCGGTAGCTACCCATTTGTATCCGATTGTATCCGTTTGTTGTCGGTTAATTACTGATTAGGCGAAAAATAGATAACTATTTTATAGAAAAAAGTTTTTAGGTTTAGAAAAGTTAAAAAGGAAATACCCGCAATTGCGGGTATATTATGTTGTGGGCAATGCAGCGAACTGATAAAACATCCTCGTACCGACAAAGAATGAATGAAGAAAAAATTATACAAACACAAATTGAACCTTTGTTAGGTTATTTTCAAAATCTAATTCCTCTTAATAAGGAAGAAAAACAATTGGTGTTCGACTTGTTCAAACCCAGATTGTACCGAAAACGGCAGTATGTATTGCAGTCAGGTGATGTATGTAACCAGTTCAATTTTATAGTTCGAGGCTGTGTGCGTATGTACAAAGTTGATGACAAAGGAAATACTCACATTATACAGTTTGCTTCCGAGAATTGGTGGTTGAGCGATATTGGTAGTTTTCACGAACGAACACCTTCTGAACTCAATATTGATGCTTTGGAAGACACAATGGTATTACAAATAAGCCACGATAATTTGCTGTCACTTTATATTCAAGCTCCTAAGTTCGACCGTATTTTTAGGGTACTGATTGAAAATAGCTTTGTATCGCTTCAGAAGCGATTATTGCAAAATATTAGTTCTTCTGCCGAAGAAAGGTATTTATCATTTATAGAAAGTTATTCGCACCTGGCCAACCGAATTCCACAAACACAAATTGCTTCATTTTTAGGCATTACACCCGAGTTTTTAAGTCGTTTAAGAAACAAGCAAACCAAAAAATCTTAAACTACATCAATACTATTTCTTGACCCAGTTCATTGTAGTGAGAGCTCTTTATATCACAACTTTGCATTATCAATTTATTGTTAAACTTCAAAAGAAATAGTATGCCAACAACATCAAAAGTAGCTATCATCGGCTTAGGAAATATCGGGAAAACTTTAGCCCAAAACTTCGTCAAAGGGAATCAGCCCGTAATTATTGCAAGCCGAAAGTTGGAAGATGCAAAAGCATTGGCAAAGGAATTGGGAACACTGGCAACAGCGACCGAAATAAGTGAAGCCATTAAGAATGCAGATATCATTGTGTTGTCTGTTTGGTTCAACACCATTCAGGAATTGTTCGAACAATTTAGTACAGAACTACAAGGGAAAATAATCATTGATCCATCAAATCCAATTGCCCCGGATGAAAATGGCGGTTTCAAAAAAAATATTGGTGAAAAAGAATCCGCTGGACAGCTTAATACTGCTATCTTACCAAAGGGAGCAAAACTGGTCAAAGCATTCGGTACATTAGGTGCAGCTTCATTAGCAAGTGCAGCTTTTCATTCACCTGAAAAATCAGTTTTATTTTATGCTACAAATCACACCTCTATAGATACGGATATAGAGCAATTAATAGAATACAATGGCTTTGATGCAGTAAAGGTAGGTGGTTTAGAACAATCTATCCGCATTGAAGTATTTGGGGATTTACATGAATTCGGTGCGTTGGGCAGAGTGGTTACAAAAACTGAGGCTTTGCTGAAATTGTAAGAGCATAAATGATTAACCTAAAAAAATGAATCAATGAAGATGTTTAAATTATTCACATGCCTAAGCTTAATTTTGGGAATTTACAATGGCGTTGTAGCCCAGAGTTCTGAAAATTGGCAGACTTTGAAGCTGGGCAAACAAACCTTTGAGCTTCATAATGTCACCGGTGAGATTGTAAAATTTCAGGGCAAAAAGGTTTTGAAAATTGAACGGGATTTAGAGGCCCTTCCATTTGATGCCAATCGGTTGGAAGAAACTGTTGACGAAACCCACTATGCTCGGCTTTTGGGCTTAGATGACTTTGAAAACGGAACGATAGAAGTAAAAATGTACAGCAAATTCCAAGACCCTTCGCCTTATGCTCCAGCTGCAGGTTTTATTGGAGTATATTTTAGAATAAAAGAAGATGATTCCGCCTTTGAATCTATTTATCTCCGACCTAAAGTAGGAAGAATAAATAACCAATATGCCAGAAATCATGCTGTTCAATATTTTTCATACCCTGATTATAAATTTCAGACCTTAAGGGATAATTTCCCGGCAGGAACCTATGAAGGTTCTGCCCCTGTAGCGATGGAAGAGTGGATTACCATGCGGATTGAGGTGAATGGTGAAACTGCTGAAATGATTATCAATGACATGAAATATTCTTCTTTCATCGTTAATAAGATGTTAGGAAAAAATCAGAAGGGTTATGTTGGACTATATGTAGACATTGCGACAATTGGTTATTTTAAGGATTTGAAAGTGACCAAACGAGCCTTTAAAGACAAAAAGGAATTTGGACAGAAAATAGATGATATTTAATGGTTACTCAATTTGAATAAACAACCCCTAAAGAAAATGCACATGCCCACAACATTGTATAAAAGCAATAGCGGGTGACATGGATATTGAGAGCTAATTGCTATCTGTTGACTTTGTAGCGGATTGAAAGTATTTTGCTTTTAATCCGCTACTGCTTTTATACTTGACCGTTCAACGCCAAGCGAAAGGTTCTTCTCTTCTGTCATCTGGCCACAACAAGAAAGTATATAAGCATATCCGTATCATCCCCGACAATCATCTTATTTCTTACTGAGTTCCACCCAAAAAGGAAAATAACGCTTACCACCAGCTTCATAAAAAGGGAGTAATTGGCCAATCCCGGATTTGAAAGAAACATTCTTAAGTTTCAACAGATCAAAATTTTCTTCGGATTGATCTTTAAAAATAATGACCTGATTTCCGAACTCAAGAGTCACTTTGCCTTTAGTCTCCACTGGCTTCACAAATTTGAGCGAAATGTCATAAATCCCTTCTTCCATTTTCACATTCCAATATCCATAAGTATCCTCCTGTGCCCAAATCCCGCGCTCTCCCGACGCATCGTTTCGATTCAGAATAGTGGGGTTTTCTGCGGGATTTCCAACCTCTATCAGTGGCTGATTGATCAAGTTTTCTTCTTGGATCAGTTCATTGTAAATCAGGTCTAGCTCAGCTTTAAGCGATTGAGCTTTAGTGGCTTCTTTATCTACCAGATTATTTTGTTCGTACGGATCCTGATCCAAATTGAATAATTCAAAACTCCCATCTGGCGCATTATAGTCTGTGTTTCCAACCAATTTCCAGCCTTCTTTTTGAATGGCAATATTTTGATAGCGTTCTGGATATTTCCGAGTCCAATAGGAAAAATAAATTCTCTCATCGGTTGCAGGGGTATTTCCCTCCATCCAAGGAAGCAAACTTCTGCCATCGATTTTCCGGTCTTTTGGCACTTCAAAACCGATCAAACCCGCCAAAGTAGGCATAATATCTAAATGAGCAGAAAGTGCATCGATATCCCGGTTTCCTTGAAATCGATTTGGATATCGAATCAAAAGTGGAACGCGCACACCTCCTTGAAAAACATTTCCTTTCAAACCTCGCATTCCCCCGACATAGCGCTGCTGCTGGGGACCATTGTCGGTCATGAAAATCACAATCGTATTTTCGGCAATGCCAAGTTCTTCCAGTTTCTGAAAAAGCCGATTCAAATTATCATCGATATTTTCCACCATCGCATAGACTTTTCGGGCATCTTCCTTTTGCCTTTCCGACATGGGATAGAATGGTTTTCCGTCTTCGCCAAAGCCAGCGCTTGGGTCGATATCCTTGTATTTTTGATAATATTCCTCTGGAACTTGA
Source organism: Algoriphagus marinus (assembly GCF_001936475.1). Classification (GTDB taxonomy): domain Bacteria; phylum Bacteroidota; class Bacteroidia; order Cytophagales; family Cyclobacteriaceae; genus Algoriphagus; species Algoriphagus marinus. The sequence continues at coordinate 89,196 of NZ_MSPQ01000012.1, forward strand.
AGCGGTGTATGAGGAGCGTTAAAGGATAAATAGGTGAAAAAAGGCTGGTCTTTGTTCGCTTCGATAAACTTGATGGCTTCGGAGGCGAAGATTTCTGAGCAATAGCCAAGGTATTTTTGTTGCTGGTTATTATGCCAAAGCACCGGGTCGAAATAGCTTCGATCCCCTTGAAAAAAAGTAGTGAAATCTCCGACTTGACCCATCCCTCCAGCTAAATGGATTAGCGATTCATCAAATCCCTGATCGCTGGGGCGCATGGGATAGTTGTCTCCCAAATGCCACTTGCCGAAAATACCGGTTGCATAATCTTTGTCTTTCAGTAGTTCTGCAATAGTGATCTCCGAACTTGCCATCATCGCACCGCCATTGTAGGTATCCCGCACTCCGGTTCTTAATGAATACCTTCCAGTCATCAAGCTCGAGCGAGTAGGGGCACAGACTGGGGAAACATAGTAATTGGTAAATCGGATGCTTTCAGCTGCCAGCGCATCGAGTGTTGGAGTATTTACGTGAGGATTTCCAGTGAATCCAAAATCCCCATAGCCCTGATCATCGGTGATGATTAGAATCACATTTGGGCTTTTTTCTTTTTGCTGCGCAAAGCTTTTAAATCCAAAAAGTGTAAAAGTACCTAGGATGAGAATTCGAAAAGTTTGATTCATAAGGCTAAAGTCTGATTGTCTATCAATCTAAAAAAATTATCTGATTACCCGCAATTTAACCAGAAGATCAAAAATGAGCTTTGAAAGTGGCGGTTAATCGTCGACCGACCACTGTCCACTGTCCACAGCTGATTTATTGAACTTCAAACCTTATTTTCTTTGGCTGCTGGTAAGAAAACGGTTATACGGAAAAAAATATACTAGAAAATACGCTAGGAGGTAGCACCCAATTTCGCTTTTCAAGTCAACTAGCCTTTTGTCAATTCAAAAACAGTGATCTCGGGTCTCACATTAAAACGAATGGGGTACATATGTCCCAGTGCTCGATTGATGTATAAAGTTCGACCATCCTTCAGGTCAATTTCTCCGGCGGAATAAGCTCGATTTTTTACAGGTAAAATCGGAGGAGGAAGAAAGGGTGCTTTGACTTGGCCTCCATGGGTATGTCCCGAAAGAATCCAACCTTGATAATTGTTCCAGACATCCAAATCACAAACATCTGGATTATGGCAAAGCACAATGTTAGCTGCACTTGGATCATGCATTGCCATCATTTTCTCAGGCCCGAAATTTAATCCCCAGTAATCATCCATTCCTAAGAAATTGACTCCATCTGATTGTCCGATTCCATTTCTCAAAGGGTTGATTCCTGCTTTTTCTAGAATCTCACAGGTAGTGGAGGCTACTGTTTCATTTGACCATCCATGCCCGTAATCGTGATTCCCTAAAACTGCAAATGTGCCAATTTTGCCCAAAACAGCTGATTTTAAAACCTGCTGCAATTGAATGTACTGCTCCTTATTTTCGAATGAAGTAAAATCTCCTGTGTAAACCACAAAATCAGGCTTGAAGGATTTAGCTAATTCTAGTGATTCGATTATGTAATTCCAGTCAAATCGATTGCCTACATGCATATCAGACACCTGAATCAGTGTTTTTCCAATAAGTTCTTGAGGGAGATTTTTAATTGGCATGTTCAACTTCACAAATTCCAGGTTGTAAGGGGCAATCTGCCAAGAATAAATCCCGGTAAGTGCGGCAGTTGCTCCTAATCCTATACCTGATTTGATAAAGTTTCTACGATTCATCCAGTTTAAAATAAACTTCAAATTAACAATCTGTATCCCTTTCCAATCTTTTTCTTGGATGGGTTTCAGATTTTTGAATTTAGCCTTTTCACTTAAAACTCCATCTCATCGGTACTTCTCAGTTGCACATGCTTCCCCATTTTTTTCTGAATAATCTTGAAGTGATGAAGATCTTCTTCGGTGATAAGCGAAATGGCTTCTCCAGTGGCTCCAGCACGACCTGTTCGACCGATACGGTGCACATAGTCTTTCGGGGATCTTGGTAATTCGTAATTGATGACCAAGGGTAAAAATTTGATATCAATTCCTCGGCCAGCGAGGTCTGTTGCAACCAAGATTCGGGTCTTGCCAGATTTGAATTTCGCCAAAGCTTCAGTTCGTGCACCTTGACTTTTATCCCCATGAAAAGCAATGGCATCGATACCATTTTTATTCAACTTCGTCACCACATTATCAGCCGTTCGGATAGAGGAAACGAAAATCAGGATTTGAGTCCAGTCACCCGAATTCACCAAATAACGTAGAAAAGGACCTTTTCGCTCTGCAGAGATCCTATAGGCATATTGCTCAATCAGGTCGGCATCGATAGTTTCAGGTTCCACAGAGACCTTTATCGGTTCATTCAAAAGAGAGGCGATCATCTCTTCGAGTGTTTCCTCCATGGTTGCGGAGAAAAGGATGTTTTGCCGCTTTTTTGGGAGTTCTGCTAAAATCTGATCGATCTCCTCTCGGAAACCCATATTCAAGACCTTATCCATTTCATCCAAAACCAGGATTTCGACTTGATTAAGCTGTAGTGCATTTTGTGAAAGCAAATCCAATAACCTCCCCGGAGTGGCGACAAGAATGTCCGTCCCGATCAGTTTTTGCATTTGGGGATTGATAGAAACTCCACCATAAACCGCTAGTGTCTTCACTTTTCTACTCAAGAATCTTGAAAAATTATCCGCTACTTCCGCTACTTGAGCTGCCAACTCCCGGGTAGGAACCAAGACCAAGACTGGGACAGCTCGATGTTTTGTGCCTGGGTTTTTCTGCAAAAACTGAAGAATGGGTAATATGTAAGCAGCTGTTTTTCCAGAACCAGTTGGGGCGATTCCAAGGAGATCTCTTCCTTTGATCAGAGCAGGAATCGCCTGAATTTGAATCGGGTAGGGATTGGAATAATTTGCACGTTCGGTGGCGGTAAGTAGCTCTTTGGAAAGGCCTAGTTCGGAAAACTTCATGAATCAAAGTTACTTCAATTGTGAAATACTATGGAAATAAAGTTGAAATACGGTAGAAATAGATCTCGCTGCGCTCGATGAAATATTGGATTTTAGTCCTATTTCGCGAAGCCTATTTCGCCGAAGGTCTATTTCAGCGAAGCTGTATTTAATAATTTCATTTTTCCACTCATCCAAAATCTACCTTTAAACCTCATACATTTTTGTCAATCAGCGGAATAAAAGCCAAATTAGAAGTTGCTGAATGGTTTTTTGAATTGAAGAAAACTTTTAATCAGCAACTAAACCCAAAATATGCTATTGCAATGCACTTCAGAAGCATTCTTTTATTACCCTTCCTAATCTTAGCTTTTTCTTGTAGCAAAAAAGGACCGATCCCGGAAACTGCGGATTCTCCGGCTCGAACTGCAGCAGAGGAAATGGAGACCTTTCAGATCGAGCCGGGATTCAAAGTGATGCTGGTAGCTGCTGAACCCCTTATCGAAGATCCTGTTTTGATTCAGTTTGATGAAAATGGCAGACTTTGGGTAGTGGAAATGCGAGGCTACATGACCGATCTTGAAGGTAGTGAAGAAGATCAACCCATTGGCCGAATTTCGATTTTGGAGGATGAGAATGGGGATGGAGAAATGGATAAAAGGACCATTTACCTCGATAATCTGGTGATGCCAAGAGCTATTGGGTTTATAAAAGGGGGAGCTTTGGTGGCTGAGAATAATTCACTTTGGGTGACGCAGGACACAGACGGCGACCTAAAGGCTGATACCAAGATTTTGTTGGATTCTACTTACGCTTCGAATGGAGTTCCGGAGCATTCGGATAATGGTTTTGTGCGGAATGTGGATAATTGGTATTACAGTGCTAAGTCCAGACTTCGGTATCGAACAGACGGGGAAAATTGGATTCGGGATAGCACTGAGTTCCGTGGTCAATGGGGGATTTCGCAGGATGATCAGGGCCGCCTGATCTATAATTACAATTGGTCGCAGCTTCACGGAGATTTAGTTCCTCCAAATTACCTCTCGCGAAATCCTAATCATGAGCCTTCGACAGGAATCGATCATGGCTTGACCATAGATCGAAAGATTTTCCCTATTCGAAGTAATCCAGCCATCAATCGAGGATACATTCCAGGAACTTTGACTGAAGACGGGAAATTGTTGGAGTTTACTTCTGCTTGCTCACCAACTGTCAATCGAAGTCATCTTTTTCCTTCGGAATACTTTGGGAATATTTTCGTCATGGAAAATGCCGGAAATATAGTCAAGCGAAACGTGGTCAATCAGAATGGAATCCTCTTAGAGGCTCATGATCCAAATTCTGGACGCGAATTTATGGCTTCGACCGATGAGCGTTTTAGACCAGTGCATGGGACAATGGGCCCCGATGGAGCACTTTATATAGCCGATATGTATCGTGGAGTTGTGCAACACAGTTCCTATATGACACCTTATTTGAAGGAGCAAACTCTCGAGCGGGGATTGGAATTGCCAGTGCATTTGGGTAGAATTTGGCGAATCGTTCCAGAAGATTGGAAGCCAGAACCTTTTCCAAAACTTGCTAATGAAAGTAATTCAGAACTCATTTCTCGACTTTCGAATCCAGATGGTTGGCATCGGGACATGGCTCAGCGAATTTTGGTGGAGCGAAATGATCCGACTACAATTCCGGAATTAATGAATCTCGCAAAATCCGGAGATTCTGAACTGGGAAGATTTCATGCCCTCTGGACACTGGAGGGAATGAATGGGTTGGATGCTGACTTACTTTTTGAAACGCTGGAGGACCAAAATCCTTTGTTGAAAAACACCTCCCTTCGCTTGTTGGAGACTTTCGCCAAGGGCAATCCAGAGACTAAACTAAAACTGGAATCCAAAATGATTGAGCTGGCTAAAACCAAAGATGTGACCACAGCTTTGCAATTGGCCTTAAGCAGCGCGGCAATTGGAGAAGTAACTGCTGGGCAGGTTTTAGAAATAGTGCTAAACTCTTTTGGAGATCAAGCTTTGATTCAAGATGCAGTGATGAGTAGTCTCACCGATCGGGAATATGGTTTTTTAGCTAGACTTTGGACTGCCCCAGATTGGGAAAACACAGCTCAAAGCAAGGAGATTTTTCTGGAGACTTTGACTTCATCGATTATGAAACGAGGAGATTCTCAGGAAATCAAATCGCTTTTGGCGATGGTCCAGGGAAAAGATTCAGAAATGAACTGGAAGCAACAAACGGTTTTAATCGGTATGGCTATCCAAGCTGGGAATGCTCAAAATCAAAAGCCTGTTACACTTGCTAGTGAGCCAGCTATTTTCAAGCAGGCTAATCTGCCTATCGATCAGAACAAACTGGAAATGCTAAAAAGACGCTTTAGCTGGCCTGGTTTTGTGCCAAGTGAAATTATCATTACAGCTAGCTCTCTGGATGAAAAAGCACAGATCCAATTTGCCGAAGGCCGTAAGAAGTACCTCGTGAGTTGTGCTGGTTGCCATGGTTCGAATGGTAAGGGAGTTCCCCGGATGGCTCCACCTCTTGTGGCTTCGGATTGGGTATTAGGCGATGAAAAAAGACTTGCCTTGATTATCCTTCACGGGATAGAAGGACCGATTGAAGTAGCTGGTAAGAAGTATGATGCGCCGGAGATTTTACCGGTAATGCCTTCACATTCCACGATGGATGATGAAAGTATCGCAGCCATTTTGACTTATGTTAGAAATGAATGGGGAAATCAAGCTCCTGCGATCACACGTGGCTTAGTTGGTGGAACTCGACATACTTCACAGGGAAGAGTTTATCCTTGGAGTCCAGCCGAATTGAATAAACATATCGAGTCGCTTCCACCTCCAAAAACTGATTAAACTATTTCACCCAAAACCTAGCCCCATTGAACATGAAGACAAATAGAATTCAGGAAGACCGAAGGAGTTTTTTGAAAACTTCAGGACTTGGATTAGCCGCTTTGGCATTTCCATTCCAACTGTTGCCAGAATATTTGAAGGATGTCCCAATGGGAATTGTCGTTCATTCTTATGGGACGAGATGGCATTCGAAAGTCGAAAGCTCAAGCTATCCGGGATTTCAGGATGCGCTGGATTTAATGGCGCATTGCCACCAGATCGGAGCTGGGGGAATTCAGGTTGGAGTGAATGGTTGGGCAGTTGACTTTGCTAAAAAAGTGAGGGATCAGCGCGAAAACATGGGGATGTATCTGGAGGGAAGCATTGGGCTTCCAAAGTCTTCATCGGAAGTTGCTGCTTTTGAAACGGAAGTTAGAGCGGCCAAAGAAGCAGGTGCCACAATCCTTCGAACGGTTTGTCTTTCTGGTCGTCGGTATGAAAATTTTCACTCGGCTCAGGAGTTTCAGGCCTTCAAAACTCAAGCCTTGCAATCCATTCATTTAGCGATTCCCATTGTAGAAAAGCATAAAATGAAACTTGCGGTCGAAAATCACAAGGATTGGAAAGCTGCTGAACTAGCCGCAATCATTCGTGATATTGACAGCGAATGGCTGGGAGTAACCTTGGATTTTGGGAATAATGTTTCATTGCTTGAAGATCCGATGGAAGTGATCCGGACTTTGGCTCCGCTTGCTTTTTCGACACATATTAAAGACATGGGCGTGAAAAAATATACGGATGGCTTTTTGCTTTCTGAAGTTCCGCTTGGTCAAGGAATCGTGAATGTGAAAGAAGGGGTAAAGCTTTGCCGAAAATACAATCCAGCCATCACTTTTAGCTTGGAAATGATCACTCGGGACCCTTTGAAAATCCCCTGTATGAAAGATGATTACTGGGCTACTTTTGAAGAAATGAAAGGAGAAGATTTCGAAAAAACCATGGCAATGGTTGAAAAGCACGTATTCAAATCCGATCTTCCAAGTACAAGCAATCTTGATCCGGAGGGAAGATTGGCTTTTGAGGAAACGAATGTGCTGGAGTGCTTGAAGGTCTCGCGAAAAATAATTTAGTGTATTACAAGGAATTAAGTACACAGTACCATGTTTTTGAGATAAGAGATTGAGAGAATAAAAGATTAAAAAATCAAATCGAGAAGAGAAATACGAACAGATTGCTTCGGATTTGAATGATTTTCTAAAAGTTTAGAAGGTTATTTAATCCTTCCAAAAGCGACAACCGACAACCGAAAACCTAGAAAAAACCATGAATCAAGCAACAGATTTCACCCAATTACCAGGAGTAAAACTTTTCAATCTAAGCGGACAAGCTGCCATCATCACCGGAGGTTCCAAAGGCCTAGGCCAGGCAATGGCTGCAGGATTAGCATCTGCGGGAAGCAATATCATGCTCGTGAGCAGAACGCTGGAAGAAGGGGAAGCCGCTGCTGCTGAAATTGAGAAAGAATATGGTGTGAAAGCGATTGCCTTTGCAGGAGATGTGACAGATCAGGCCAAAATGGAAGAAATGGCAAAATTGGCTTTTGATACGTTTGGCAGGATCGATACCCTGATCAATTCTGCGGGAATCAATATCCGTGGGGCAATTGATGAGTTGACTTATGAAGACTTTGATAAAGTCATGAAGATTAATGTCAATGGAACTTGGCTCGCTTGTAAAGCTGTAACTCCTTTTATGAAGAAAGCTGGCAAAGGGGCCATTATCAATTTGGCTAGTACCCTTGGTCTGGTAGGATTGGCTAATCGAACCCCCTATACTTCCAGTAAAGGCGCGGTCGTACAAATGACCCGAGGTTTGGCTTTGGAATTGGCACCTTTTGGAATTACTGTAAATGCGATCTGTCCAGGTCCATTTTTAACTGAAATGAATCTCCCAATAGCTGATACAGAAGAAGGTAAGAAGTTTATTATCGGTGCTACTGCTTTGGGACGTTGGGGTAAACTTGCGGAGATTCAAGGCGCTGCGATATTCTTAGCTTCACCTGCCGGCACTTATATGGTGGGTTCTATGCTGACCGTGGATGGTGGTTGGACTGCGAGGTAGGGAATCCCTTTGGATTTTAAGTTCTACTTCTACTTTTCAAGTAAAAAAAAAGTCATTAATTATTCAGTCCTTATTCTCCTATTTCAGAATTTAAACTGGTATTCTGAATTAAAGAGTATGAAAAATGAATAGAGTGAATCACCCTAGGTCAATAAGCTTCGATCCATGTATTATGCGCAGAATATCGATTCTATTGGAGTTTAGAATTAGGTATACTATCCTATATTTTCCTTGAAAAATCTCTCGTATTGAACTTTCCCGAAACTCGGGAACTATCCTACCAATTTCAGGATGATCGTAAAGAAGTTCTATTTTCCGAAAGATTTTTTCCGTAAAACTTCTTCCAATACTGGGTGAACTTTTAAATAGATATGATTCGATCTCTTGGATATCAGAGTAGGCTAATTCGGTAATCCTTATTTCTAGGATTGCCATTTCTTGCTTAATTTTTCTTTTGCTTCTTCTAAAGACAAGGTTCGATCTAGTTTGGAGTCTATCAAACCTTCTTCTACTTGTTGAATAAACAGTAGTTTTTCGACTAATTCTTCCATATCGAAGTCTTCTGGAAGTTTCTCTAAGGTCTCAAGTACTTTACGCTTTTTCATTTTTAGCTGAAGTTAATCGAAAATCAGTATGAAGTAATTTAGGCAATTCGTCATGGGGATACTTCAAATTGATGGATCATTGTTATGAATTTATTCTCTTTTTTAATAAATCACCAGCGTTGGAAATAAGTTTCCTCATCCCACCACCAAACTCAATATATAAACCAAGGTAATCGCCGTCACTCCAGCGATCATGGTACCAAGGCTGTGGGATAGATTTCCCTGTTTGGTACTCATCCCTGATAGTTGGGTCACGACCCAGAATCCGCTATCGTTGGCATGGGAAATACCCAATGCACCTGCTCCAATGGCTACGGTAGTGAAGACTTTCATCGTCTCAGAATCCAAACCAAGCGGTCCTAATATCGGAGCGATGATCGAGGCGGTCGTAATCATTGCAACGGTTGTGGAACCTTGCGCAGTTTTCAAACCAAAGGCAATCAGAAAAGGAAGAAAAATTCCCCAGTTGGCATCACTCATCGTGGAGGTTACTAAATCACCAACACCGGAATTTTGTAACATCTTTCCAAAAACAGCACCTGCGCCGGTAATTAAGATGACCGGAGCCGCTAATAAAATCGCTTCTCCTACCCATCCTGAAGATGAGAGTAATTTGCGATCAAATTTCTTCGGAAGGGTAAAAGACAAAATCGCTCCAATCAAGAGCGCGATAACTGGGGTTCCCAGAAACTGGATAGCCTTGATTATGCCTCCTTCGCCTAATGGTTTGGAAGGATAATTGGCAATCGAAGCGATAATAATCAAAGTCAAGGGTACTAGAATTGGAATCAGAGAACTGATGAATTTCGGGCGATCTTCCTTCTTTAATTCTTTTTCATCGGCTACCAGAACAGGCTTCAAAGGAATTTTGATCACCCACTTTTGCACGAAAATATAAAGTGGAATCAAGGTTAATAGAGAAACTAGGCCGCCATAGAAAATCACCTGACCCAAATCGGCACCTAGAATCCCAGCCGTAGCAATTGGACCAGGAGTGGGGGGGACAAGTGAATGACTGGCCATTGCTCCGAGCGAAACTGCCACGATGGTGGCTGCATAGGAGATTCCACTTTTGGAAGAAAGTGATTTGGCAATCGGGTTGAGCATGATAATCGTGCTGTCCCCAAAGACCGGGATCGAAAGGATCCAACCACTCAGCATCAAGGATAAATTCACGGATTTTTCCCCAACCCATTTCAGTATTTTTTCTGCGATGACCATCGCACCGCCTGTTTTTTCCAGGAAAGTTCCCAAAATTACTCCCAGTAAAATCAACAAACCGACACTTCCCAGCACCCCTCCAAATCCGTCTGAAATCGACTTAATGATCAATTCTGGGGTCATACCCATCATTAGTCCGTAGATAATTGCCCCAACAAAGAGGGCTAAAAAAGGATGGATATCAAACTTGATGATAGCGATCAAAATAAGCGCTAAGGCAAAAAGGATAATTAAAAGTGTCAGCATTCAAATCGGTTTTTTGGGTGGGTGAAGCGAAAGCTGAAATCAGCATTTGCCTCGGTATCAATTCAAAATCTAAGTAAAAATGCTGGGAATTAGTATCCGCTGATCAAGTATTTGAAATAACGGTTTGAAAAATAATTTTAAGAAAAGAGCCAGATAAGCTGCGTATGCGTACTGAACTGTCTTGGATTGAAAAATTATTTCGGCAAATTGTAAAAGGGAATTTTTTATGTCTGAGTAAATTCCTTTCGCCTATTACTAATATTGATCCCATGAAGAAGCTATCTATTTTAGTTCTCGCTATTCTTTTTTTAGTAAATTTTTCCTGTCAGAAAAAAGAAAAAATTACAGCTGTTTTTGATCTTTTGCCATCGCCAAAAGTGATGAGCCTAAGCCGCTCGACAGAGCTAAGTCCTAGCTTGATCCAATCAGAGTTTGAGTTGTCGAAGACGAGTTTTATTGATGGAAAGGGACTTGAGTCTTTCGAAGGCGAATTAATTCAATTCGAACTTGACCCCAATTTGATTGGGAATACCGAGGTATATCAATTAGATCTTTTTGATGATGAAGTTAAAATTAAAGCCCAAACTGAAGTGGGGCTTTGGAATGCGCTGATGACTTTGGGACAAATAATCCAAGATGCGCAGGACCAAAATGTAAACCTTCCCGGTGGTCAGATTTTCGATGAACCTGCTTTGGCTTATCGGGCTGTACACCTTGACGTGAAGCATCATTTGGAGAAAAAGGATTATTACTTCGAGTTGATCGATCGCTTGGCTTCTTGGAAAATCAATGCTATCATCATTGAGATCGAGGATAAACTAGCCTACGAACTTCAACCAAAAGTGGGTTCCTCCGATGCCTTTTCCATTGCTGAATGGAAAGAGATTGCCGATTATGCCATGGCTCGAAATATTCGAATGAGTCCCTTGGTTCAAGGTCTTGGTCATGCATCTTTTATCCTAAAGCATCCTGAATATCTGAATCTTCGAGATGATCCCGAGAGCGACTGGGCATTTAATCCTTTGGATGAAAAGACCTATCAGGTTCAGTTTGATTTGTATACTGATGCTTTAAAAGCTTTTCCTCATGCCAACTACCTACATGTGGGAGGAGATGAGGTGAATACTACTGGGCGAAATAGCGGGAAATCTGCTTTAGAATTACAACTGCTTTGGCTCAATCGGGTGAGTGAGTACGCTGAGCGTAAAGGGTTGACACCAATCTTTTGGGATGATATGCCACTGAAAAATGCGGAGCTCTATGGCACGATTTATAACCGGGATCTTTCATCGAGCCAAGTGGATAGTATTTGGGCCGAAAAGGCTGAAAACCTGAATAAATACGTAGACCTTTTTCCAAAAAATTGTGTCTATATGCGCTGGAACTACGATATGCCAGAATCACCGGGAAATGCGAAAGCGATGAATTGGTTTACATCCAATGGCTTCCAGGTAATGGGTGCGACGGCAGGACAGACTCGCTGGAATCTGATGCCGCAGGAGCAAAGTAATGCTCAAAATATCCGTGATTTTGCTTTGAGCTCCATTGAAAATAAAACTTCAGGATTGTTGCTTACCCTTTGGGATGATGATTCCCCACATTTTGAATTGTATCAGCGCGGGATCGCCACCTTCGCGGAATATACCTGGTCGGGAGGAGCTAGGAGCATAGCTGAAGTTCATCAGTCATTTATCCAACGTCAGTTTGGAGCGGACTTAGCTTCAGCATACTTGGCTTTTATTGATGACTTGGAGGAGCCTGTTGATTTTTGGAAAAATGCCTTGCTCGATGGAAAAGATCGAAACCGGATTAGAAGGTTGAGCGATCCGATGAATGAGGCCTTGATTGAACTCCCGAATCCGGATTCAGCAGGAACTTGGGCTTCAAAATATTCAGAGAAGCTTTCAAAAGCCGAAGTGAGTCTTGCTAAAGTTGATTTGGTATTGGAGCGAATAGCTGAATCTAAGAAGTTGGCAAATCGAAACATTTACACCTTGGAGGTCTATGAGCAGGTTGCACAGGCGGTTCAGTTTTCCAATCGGGCGCTGATTACTTTGGCGGAGATGGATGATCCATCGGGAGAAAAGCGAGCTATGGCAGCCCAAAAGCTTGCAGGAATGGCGGAAGAATGGAATGCAATTCAAAGTAATTTGGAGGAGGTTTATGGGAAAACAAGAAGTTTGAATAAACCGGCTGATTATATTTTGGATCAAGATCACCACGTACATTTGGCGAATCAGGCCAGAGATTTTTCCGATTGGCAGTTTTATGTAGAAAAACTGTTTTTGGATAAGCTTGAGAAGTAGCTTCTTACTTAGCGGGATTAAACGCTAGATCAAATCCCTTTTGGTGCGATCCAAGTTCTACTCTATCTTCACATTCGAATTTCAAATCTTTAACTCCCTTCAAAACTATATATGGCTTCAGGATTCTTTGCGCTTTTGGATGATATCGCCACTGTCATGGACGATGTAGCTGTGATGAGTAAAGTGGCAGCAAAGAAAACAGCCGGGATCCTCGGGGATGACTTGGCAGTAAATGCAGAGAAAGCTTCCGGTTTTGTAACAGACAGAGAGCTTCCGGTTTTATGGGCCATCACCAAGGGGTCCTTTTTGAATAAGCTGATTATTCTCCCTTTTGCCTTTTTATTGAGTGCTTTTTTGCCAACCGCAGTAACGGTTATTTTGGTGTTGGGTGGACTTTATTTGGCATTCGAAGGGGCAGAAAAGATCTATGAATATTTCTTTCCGCATGAGCATTTTAAGGCTGTAACAGCTGTGGAGGATTTGACTACTGAAGCAGTTATTGCTGCTGAAAAGGTAAAGGTAAAGTCAGCAATTTTGACTGATTTTATCCTTTCGGTGGAGATTGTAATAATAGCACTAGGTACTGTGGTCGAAAAACCCATCTCTACACAAATTGCAGTAGTTTCAATTATTGCAATTTTGGCGACTGTTGGAGTGTATGGCTTGGTGGCGTTGATTGTCCGGATGGATGAATTTGGAGTACGGTTGATTAATTTAAATGAACAAGAAAATAGCTTTTCAGACAAAGTTGGAAGGGTATTAGTCAGTGCCTTGCCTAAGATTATCAAGAGCATGACAGTGATTGGTACTATTGCCTTACTCTTGGTTTCAGGAGGGATTTTTGCGCATAATATTGAATTTTTTCATCACTTGCTGGAAAGTTGGCCATCGATTATCAAAGAGTTTTTGATTGGATTGGCTGTAGGATTGGTAGTTCTTTTGGTGGTGAGTTTGTTCAAGAAAATGTTTGGTAAAAAGGAACATTAATGTGAAGGATTTTTCTGATTCGCTTAATTATTAACTCCTTTCAAACGTTTCAATACAGTTGCTGCATTTTCATTTTGAGGGTTGAGATCAAGAGATTTTTGATAGTTTACGATAGACATCGACGTATCGCCTTGGTATAGATAAGCTTCGCCAAGGCTATCAAAAAGGTTGGCTGAGGTGGGGTAAATTTGAGTCGCAAACTCAAAGACGCGAATACTTTTCGGAGTGGTTTCCCTGTTGTAAAGCAATTGCAAACCAAGGTAATTCAGCTTGCCTTCTGGGAGTTCTAAGTCAGGATAAATTGATTTAAGCGAATCATAGGTTTCATTGATGGAGATATAATCATCTGCTTTTGTGAGGTCATTGAAGTCGGAAAAGTCAAAACTTGCTTTTTTGGTGATTTCGTTTCTCTTTATAGTTAAGTAGCCTGTTCCGATCTTATTTTCTTCGGGTGATGAATTCAAATACTGGATTGCTTCGGATTGATTTTGGAGATAGGCGTTGAGAAAGTTCAGTGTGTACTCAGCAACTATCCCATACGATTCCATGATTAAAGAATCTGCATGATCTTGTCTTGGGTCTCGGTTGCCAAAAAGTAATCCGAACGTACTAAAATAGGAATGAGTCATATGTAAAAATTTCAACTGAAAGGCATCATTTTGACTCAATTCTTCAAAAAATGCGAATTCGTTATTCAAGGATTCATCCAAATTATCTGATTTAAGAACTTCCTTTGGAATGTCTTTTTGCGCCATATGGATAAAGGGGACATTCGCATTTTCGATCTTGAAGAATAGTGATTCTTGGAGTGTCTTATAGGCGTATTTGATTGATCCGTCCAGACTTACTACAGCTTTGATCCGATTATCTCTGGTTTGGCTTAGTACATTTGAAAGACCTCCAAAGCTAAATCCCATTGCAGCGATCTTTTTGGGATTTACTGATGGGATTTGAATCGCTTTATCAATAAGAAATTCAATATCTCTGGCTTGTGTTTCCAGCTCCTTTACAGTACCTCCTTCTAAATATCGCGTATCCGCCCCTCTGCTTGGGCTGGAGATAACGACATAACCATGACTTGCGAGGTATTCACATAGCGCAAAATTTTCAACCGAAGATGCTTGATAACTTGGCGAATAAATAACTGTTGGATGGCTTCCATCAGACCAAGTCAAATCGAAGTAAGCGGTACTTTTTTCAATAAGGTGCTGCTGATTTTGAGGGGAATTGGGCAAGTCTCGAAACCAATCCAAAAGATAATAGTCAGGTAAATACTCCCATTCTTCCTCCTCTGCTAAAATTCTCACATAGTCTTTGACGGTCACAGGAGATAATCCATTTACCTTTTCTTCGGATGGGTACCAAATACTAGTGGTAATGGGACGAGGTATTTTTTCCTTTGTATAATCCAAAATCCGGCTGTATAGTCTGGTACTATCGTGAGAAGTATAATGAGTAAATCCTACCGCGTAGGGACCATTTGATAATCCAATCTCATGAAGCGAGGTCTGGGCAAAAAGTGGGTTGAAAGTTAAAAGTAGGATAAAGGTTGCTAGTAGGGTTTTCATAAAGGAGATTGTCTGACAATTAGGTAGATGCAATTAAAGAGTAATAAGTTGCATCAATTTCCCAAAAAATTAGGAAGGACAAATCCAGAACGTCTCAATACTTATTTTATATGTATATCCACAATTGCACCACTAAAAGGTAAAAAGCGATTTAATATATTGTAAACAATACCATTGCTGGTACTTCCGTCACCCGTCATAGGTCTTGCAGCCAGATAACCAATGAAAAAGAGGTCACTGGCATCTTTGCGGGTAATCAGATTATTTTATCACTCATTAAAAAAAGGCTTCATCTCGGTATGAATCTTTTCTCTAAGGTCTTTCAATCGAATCGCGTATTCTTCCAAATGTTTTTCCTGATCGGTTTGAGGAATCCAAGGTTTAACTTTCTTAGGTTCGCCTTTTTCATCCACAGCCACGAAGATGATAATGCAATGCGTCTTTTTCTCAAAAACATGCTCTGAAAAATCTCTGGAATACACTTCCACCATAATGTGAATACTTGAGGAGCCGGTGTAAATCACCGCACATTCGATCTTGATGACTTCTCCAATGCTAATCGGTTTGTAAAATCGGATACCACCCACATAGACCGTGACGCAATAGCTTTCTGCCCAAGTTCTTGCACAGGTATAAGCTGCCTGATCGATCCATTTCATCACAGAACCTCCATGGACTTTTCCCCCAAAGTTGATGTCTGAAGGTTCGCTGATAAACTGGAAAGTGGTTTTGTGAGGATAGTCCATGTTCGTTTGTTTGAATGAGAATCTAATCTAAAAGGATTTGCGGGGATGATTTCATTTTTTACCCACTATTTCATGATGGTCCGAAAAGTCAAATTGATTCGAGGTTGGGTTACTTTGGTGGTTGGCGGGAGACGGTGAAGCCAATGCGTTTGGCAAGTGCCGGCCATTTCCAACAAGCTGCCATGTTCCAAAATGACCTCGACTTTTTCTCCAGTTTCTTTATGTTTGAAAGCAAATTTCCGAACCGCACCAAAACTCATCGAGGCGATAGAACCATTCTTTTTCAAATCTTTTTCTCCATCGCTATGCCAAGCCATGCCTTCAGAACCATCATGATAAAGGTTCAATAGGCAGGAATTGTAGGTTTCTCCGGTTTGCTTTTCGCAGATTTCTTTGAGTGTTTTTAATTCGGAGGTCCAAGGAAGTGCCTGCTTGGTAATTTTGGAATAGGTGTATTGAAAAGGTTCAGAACCGTACCATGCCACTTTTCTCTTGGTTTCGATCAATTTCCCAAACATCATCGCCTGATCGTTTTTCCATTCAATCGTATCCATCAAGCGCTGATAGAAGTGATCCGCTTCTGGCTTTGGAAGTACAAAACCGAAGTAATTGACGATCCCATCATAAGGAAGAAGATTTGTGTTGGTAGTAAATAAATCCATGGATAGATTAAAATTTGAAAGCAAAGAATTCTCAATTGTTAACCAATAAATCTCGAATTTGATTTTCAAGCGACTCCGCTTTTTCTTTTGCTTCGGTTAAAGGTAGCCCTTCCGGTAAACCTGGCCTTAAATGACCTGTTGCAGTTAAATAGGTGTCTCGGAGGATTTTCTGCTTTTGGGAAATTAAAATAAACAGTTCCATTCCCTTTGGGTAGTTGCTGATTCGTTCCTCAAATGTCCCTTCAGAATCCATTTCTCCCAAGCCTAGAAATTCCAAAATGCTTCTCGCCATTAGCCAATGTCCTGTTGAATTGGGATGGACGCCATCTTTTGCCAAGAAATAGGCTGGTTCGATTTTGCGCTGGGCCTCTAAGTAGGCTTTCATCGGAAAATGGATGTCGATTACTTTCCAGTTGGATTCTTTTTCTTGATCAATCAGCCAAGAGGTATATAAATCCAAGGTAATCGAGTAGGGGATCCCTTTGGCTGGGTCATAAATCGGTGGGGTTAAAAAGACTGGCTTTGCATTAATTGCCTTGATTTTGGAATCTAACCAACGCATTCCTGCTGCATATTTCGCAAATCGAGCTGAGTCATAAGGCAGGTAAATCCCATCATTCATTCCATAATTGACAAAAACAAAATCAGGCTTAATTTGGGCGAAAATCCGGTCCAATCGTTCATGCAAGTCGGGCCTTGGAAAAGCTCCTCCGGCATGACCCTCTTCCGAAAGTCCAGAAACAGTTTCGCTTGGTAAGCCAAGATTCAACCATTCTATGGAAGATTCTGGATGCTGCAATCGATAAAATGTCTCTACAAAAGCAATGTATTCTCCAGAATAAGTGATGCTGTTTCCTAAAAACAAAATCTGCTTGACATTATCTGGTAGCTCATTTTGCCTCTGTGCCAAGGCCGCACTGAAACAAATTAATGAGATGGAGAATAATGTGAAAATGGTTTTCAAATAAGCCAACGTTTATTCTTTTTTGGCAGGAGTGGAGTGAAGCATTTTCAACCTCCAACCATCGCTTGTTTTGATGGCAACAGCGCTTTCTATCCAATGGTTTTCTCGGATAATTTCTCCATTTCGAGAAATGGTTGCATAATTATCATAGGCTATCCAGGCCATATTTCCATTCACTTCAGTTTTGATAAACTCAAACTTATTTACGCGCGTTGGAATTGGCTGCTTTTTGATGGCTCCATTGAAGTAATTTTTAATAATTTCATTATCCCATATTTCCCCATCCTCCAAAAGGATAAAATCTTTGGTGTAGTAGCTCTCAATAGCATCTGCATTGAATGTGGAGAACAGTGTGTCAAAAGATTCCTGAATCAGGTTTTGAATTTGAGCTTCATCCGATAGTGTATTTTGCTGGGCAAAAGTGGTTTTGAATGTGCCTAAGATAAGTAGAAGGAAAAGCAGTTTTTTCATGGTGAAGTTTAAGGAATCTGAATTGAAGATAAATAAATGCTACTCCTTTTTGGGGTAGCATTTAGATTTAATTTTTGAGGTTTTATTTCATCTCATTAAAAAGAGATTAGATCGAGAGCTTAAATCTCGAGTTTCCATGTACTTTTCTGGTGGAAACACAGGTCTGTCGAACTTCAAAAAGCATAGAAAAACAAAATGGCGTAACTAGTAAAATTGCTCCTGCTAAGATTAATTTCATTGCAAAGTAAGGTTTATGAAGTTTTTCGATAATTATAGACAGCCAAAGTATTAAAGATGAATGCCATTACTGTGATGATTATAAATTGTTTTTGGATGTCTTTAAACTCACTTCCTTTTAACATGACCAATCGGATCACATCAATAAAGTAGGTGACGGGATTGAAAGCTGCGATCCATTGGGCCCATTCCGGCATGCTGTCTATAGAGGTAAAAAGGCCACCCATCAAAATGAAAATGATCATAAAGAAGAAGGCTACCGACATGGCTTGTTGCTGATTATTAGAAAATGTAGAAATCAATAAACCTATGCCGAGAACGGCGATAAGGTAAATTGATAAAAAAGCATAAAGTGTAAACAGTGACCCCAAGGATACAATGTCATAAACCAGTCGCCCTACCCCAAAGAGGCCGAGCGTAAATACGAAAATACCAATGACCCAAAATGGTATTAATTTCCCGAGTATGAAGTGAAATTTCTTGATAGGCGTGACATTAATTTGCTCTATAGTGCCCACCTCTTTCTCTTTTACAATATTCAAAGCACACATATATGCACCGACCATTGTGACGAGCAATACCAAAATTCCGGGAACCATAAAGGACTGGTAATTCAGAAATGGATTAAACCAATTTAGATTTTCTATTTCTATAGTGGAGCTTTGGGAAAGTCGAGGAGGAGTACTGTTTTTTAGCCTAATTTCTCGATTGAAATCAGTGATGATTTGATTCAAGTAGGCATTTCCTACCGAAGCTTTTGTGCCGTTGATTGCATTGACTGCAATAAATAGCTCATTTGTATTTTCCCGGATTAGATCCAGCTCAAAATTTTTCGGAATTTCTATGATCAAATCTGCATTGTCCTCCTGAAATTGCTCAAAGGACTTATCGAATGAATTCCCATAATCATTAAGCACAAAATATCCGGAGGCAATTATTTTATCGGTGAGATGCTTAGAGTAGCTACTTCGGTCGTGGTCTATCACCGAGATATTGATGTTTTTGAATTCAAAATCTGCGGCCAAAGGCATGACAATAAGTTGGATAATAGGTAAGCCAATTATCATTCTCAGAATAATCTTATTTCTGAAGATTTGCCGGAACTCTTTCTGGAGTAGAAACTTCAAGGTTCTCATGCTAATCGTATTTTAAAACGTTTGAAACTCATGGTAAGTAGAAAGATTGTCATCCCCAGAAGAATGCTCATCTCTTTCCAAATTGCAACAAAACCAAGTCCCTTGATCATAATGGATTTCACGATGATGTAATACCATTTTGAGGGCATAATATTGGCCATTACCTGGAGAGGAAGGGGCATGTTTTCCAATGGAAAGAGAAAGCCTGTCAACATCATCGTTGGAATCACCATACCCATTAAGGAGATCAGCATAGCTTCTTGCTGTGTATTTGTCGAATTAGATATTAATAAGCCTAATGAAAGTGCGGCTAAAATGAGTAAAGAACTTGCAAAATAGAGGAGTAGAAAATTCCCATTCATGGGCATTTCCATCATGGTAATACTTAAAACCAAAATCACGGTCAGGTTTAGTATGGAAAGGAGGAAGTAAGGAACGGCTTTCGAAACGATAACCAAGAGCGGATTCATGGGAGATACAAGTAAGATCTCCATGGTCCCGGTTTCTTTCTCTTTTACAATAGAAACAGAGGTCATCAGGACACAGATCAGCAGTAATACCAATGCCATAACACCGGGTACAAAATTGGTGGCTCCCTTGAGTTCTGGGTTGTAGATCATTCTTATTTCAGTGTTGATCTGCAGAGGAGCCCGGTTCATAGCCTGAACTTCTCTTTGATAACTCATGATAATGCTTTGGGCATAATTGGTCAGCGTAGTCGCAGTATTTGGATCCGAAGCATCTGCTATGATTTGTACTTGAGTTTTATTTTGATGGCTCAGGTCGCTGTTGAAAGTGGCAGGGAATACAATGGCCAATTTGACTTTTCCTTTTTTGAATGTCTCCTCGATCTCTTTGGTGCTCAATAAAATCTGTTCAATTTCAAAGCTTTTGGTAGCTTCGATTTTTTCAATGATTCGTTCAGAGGCTACATCTTTGGCATAGTCTGCAATGACAATTTTGGAGTTTTTCACCTCGTTTGTGAGCGCAAAACCAAAAAGAATGATCTGTGCGATTGGCATTCCAAATAGCAAAAGCAGCGTCTTTGGATCTCTAAAAACGTGGTAAAACTCTTTTCTTACAAATGTGAAGAACTGTTTCATGGTTAGTCTGCTTTTCGTTTTGCTCCTCGTGCTAATTCATAAAAAACATCATCCATCGAATTAGCATGATATTGATCCTTAAGATTGGTTGGTGTATCCAAAGCCTTGATTTTCCCGTCTACCATCATGGATATTCGGTGGCAATATTCTGCCTCATCCATGTAATGTGTGGTCACAAAAATGGTAATGCCTTGAGAAGATGCTTTGTAGATCAAATCCCAAAATTGTCTTCGTGTAACTGGATCAACACCTCCTGTGGGCTCATCTAGAAAAACTATTTTGGGGTCATGGATAATCGCTACAGAAAAAGCCAATTTTTGTTTCCAGCCAAGAGGTAGACTTCCGACAAGTTTTTTTGCCTCTACACTCATACCCAAGGTTTCGATCAACTGATTACTTTTTGATTTTAGTTCTTTATCGGACAAGCCATAAATTCCTCCAAAGAATTTTATGTTTTCCAATACAGTCAAGTCTTCGTACAAAGAGAATTTTTGACTCATGTAGCCAATGTTCTTTTTTATTTTCTCAGTCTCTTTATAGATGTCAAAGCCTGCTATGGTAGCTTCTCCATAGGAAGGAGTAGATAATCCGCAGAGCATTCGGATGGCCGTAGTTTTGCCGGCACCATTGGCACCTAAAAAACCAAAAATCTCTCCCTTATAGACGTCAAAGCTGATCTCATCCGCAGCGACGAAATCTCCAAATTTCTTGGTGAGCCTGTCTGTTGATATTACTTTTTCGGCTGTCATTTCAATTCATCAAGTTTATAAAGCAGTCTTCAATCGTAGGATTTATATCATTGATTACTAAATCCTTGTAATCTCGATCTCTTTTGAGATATGTTGTCAGTTCACTCTTGGCAAGTTCTGTGTTTTCACTCTTGAAGCTGATGTGGTGGTACTCTCCAAATGCGTTGCAACTATCAATCGAATCATATTTTCTTAAATCATCTAAAAGCTGAATCATATTTGATGATTTGATTGAAAAGAGTTTTTTCGGGTACTCTTCGATAATCCCCTGAGGAGTATTAATGGACATGATCTCACCTTCCTGGATCAGAGCTATTCGCTCGCAAAGCGTGGCTTCATCCATATAAGGAGTAGAAACCAAAATTGTAATTTCCTGCTTTTTGAGGCGCTGGAGCATTTCCCAGAACTCTTTACGGGACACGGTGTCTACCCCTGTGGTAGGCTCATCTAAAAACAGGATTTTTGGCCTATGAATCAACGCGCAGCATAAAGCCAATTTCTGCTTCATTCCTCCGGAAAGTTTGCCTGCTCGTCTGTTTTTAAATGGTTCGAGTTGAACATAAATGTCTTTGATCAGATCATAATTTTCCTGAATAGTCGTACCAAAAACGGTTGCAAAGAAATTCAGATTTTCTTCCACAGTCAGGTCTTGGTAGAGGGAGAATTTTCCTGGCATATAGCCCACATGTTGACGGATAGATTTATAGTCCTTCACTACATCACATCCAAATACAGTTGCTATTCCGGAATCTGGTGTAAGAAGTGTTGTGAGAACCCGGAATAGGCTTGTCTTGCCTGCTCCATCCGGACCAATGAGACCAAAGAGTTCTCCTTTTTCTACTGAAAAGGAAACATTCTTTACTGCCTTTACCTTTCCATCCTGGTAAGATTTGCTGATATTTTCTAGAATAACTTCAGGCATGCCTTTTAAAATTTGACCTCTCCGTACATTCCGATTTTGTAAAAACCATCATTGATCACATTCACCTTTATGGCATAAACCATATTGGCCCTTTCATCCTTTGTTTGAATTGTCTTTGGAGTGAATTCAGCTTTATCATTGATCCATGAGATGATGCCTTCAGTTTCTTTAAGTCCACCTGAACCATCGTCAGTAAGTACTTTTACCTTTTGATTTAATTTGACTTGAGATAATTGGTTTCCAGAGATATAGACACGTAAAATCATAGTGGATAAATCTGCAATCTTATACAAGGCTTTTCCGGTGGAGGTCATTTCATTTTCACGAGCATATTTCACCAGTACAGTCCCAGCTATGGGATTTATGATTTTGCTCTTTTCGATTTGATCATCGATTTGCTCTATCTGTATGAATAGAGGGTCTGCATCATTCGATATCCCATCCCGGGTAATTTCAAGCGATGACTTCTGAGCACGAATTTGACTTTGAATTACCTCGATACTTGCATCGATATCATCCAATTGCTTCTGCGTAGCTGCATCACCTTCGACCAGGTTTTTGATTCTTTGGCGTTCTTTTCTTGCAGTTGACAATTGGGATTCAAGTGCTGCCAACTGAATATTTATATTTGGCTTTTTGCCTAATAGAGCGTTATACTGTGCTTGAGTTTGCTTGCGTTTTAAATGGAGTTGAACAGTGTCGACATATCCGACAAACTCACCTGCAGCTAGAGTTTGTCCTTCATCAATTTTGAATTGTTTTAATACTCCAATTGCCTCAGAAGAAATAATTACTTCTTCTGCTTCGAATGTTCCTGATGCGTCAAAACTGTCAGTGTCATCCGTGCAGGACATCATCACAAGGGAAGCGAGTAAACCGAGAAGAGCTGTTTTTAGTGAATTCATTTTTTATCCTGTTTTCGATTTGATTATCTATTAATTACCGGTTATAATTTTATGATTGTATTGGGCGAGAAGGAGTTGGATTCGATGCAAGATTTGAGTCTGTCTGGCCTGATCCTCTGCATTGAGTTGAGTGAGATAGTCATTTGCAGTAGCAGTGCCGTTTTCTAATTGATTTTTCGTCGTTTCTTTAATTCTCCCCCTCATTTGAATGATTTGATTGTCCGAGGAAATCAGATTTTTCATTTTCTGGATTTCTACACCTTGTTGACTTATCGAGAGGTTGGTATTGAAAAGGAAAGCATCTTTCTGTACCAAAACACTCTCTTGATTCAGCTTGAGGATACTTTTTTCTCTGTTATTGGTGTAGAAGCTTGAAATATTCCAGCTAAGTCTTAATCCCGTGATGTAATAAGCTGAAGCGCTGTTGTCAAGCATGTTCAGGCCTGGCGCACCGACTCCACCTCTAAAAAAAAGACTAAAATTTGGGAGCGTTTTATTAGCGATAAGTCTACTTTGTGCCTCGATTGCTCGTTGCTGAGATTCAAAAAGCCTCAATTCTGGCCGATTAATCAAAGAAATAGGGTCTTCGTTTGCAGGAGTTTCGAATTTTGTGTTTTCATCAATTGGCTCATTGATAAATAGGGAAAGCATTTGCACAAAGCCTTTTCTATTGGACTGCAACTCGCTAATTCTTTGATCGACTTTCAAAAGCTCCACCGTTAAAATGTCAGCACTACTCCTCAACGCTATTCCATTTGCAATTGCGACTTCAGTCTTGTCAATACCTGTTTGAATATCCTTTTTAAGTAATTCCAACTGTGCTATTTGCTCATCGTTTAGCAATATGCCAAAGTATAGCTGATTGACTCGGTCTTTGATCTGATACAAATCCACTTCAAGTCTTTGGTTTTCGACTTCATTGCTTTGATCAATAAGGACCTTTTGGTTTTTCTGAGTAAATAAGCCCGTAATAGGCTGTACCACCTCCCCATAGATATTATGTTGATCATTTCGGAGGGGCTCGATTTCATTTCCAGGTATCACAAATGGGAGTGCAAAAACCTCAGATTGGTAAGTAGAATATCCTGTAAGAGTTACCTGAGGTAAATACCCCTTTTGAGCGTTAGCTAAGGAGTACTCTTTTGAACTTTCCAGTAAGTCATATTTTCTGACTAGGGGATAAGCTTTTTGAGCTTTTGCTTGGCAACTATCCAAAGAAAGGGATTGGGAAATGCCATTTCTTTCAAAAAAGAAAAGAAATAACACAAGTATAAATAGCCTCTTATTCATATGATTATAATTTTATTTTTTAAAGGCCATATGGAATCTCGCATGGATTATAATCATCCCTCTGTGTGTCAATTTGGGTCATGCTCGATTTCATATGATTTATTTTTCTGTTTTAAACAAATGATTAATTTTTTCACAAAAAAAACTACGATTTATAGAACATCGATTTGATCCAAATTGGGATCATTTTTTTACGCTCCTGCATCAGTAATTCAAAATCTTTGGTAGATAAACTTCCAATTTTGTAGATCAATGGACTGGCTACAAATGGAAAAATCACAAGACCCAAAAGGTTGATAATAAATTGCAGTGGATTGATCTCTTTAATGTTTCCAGCCGCTATTTCATCTTTTATTTGTTTAATGAACACTGACTCCATTATTATATTGGCCATAGGAAGTTTCTCTAAAAAGTCTGAAGCATTATCCCTCAATTCACTTAAAATAAAAAGAGGCACCTGAGGCTCCTTGAGAATCATTTCAGTATATTTTTCAGCCATTAATTCAGTTTTTTCGAGTAAGCTGGTTTTTTCATCATTGAAAACTACCAGCATATTTTGCATAAAACCGAACATAGTTTCAAACATGATGATCTCAAAAAGCTTCTTTTTGCTTCTGAAATAATAATTAAGAAGAGCCAAATTTATTCCTGCCTCCTCAGCAATATCCCTAGTCCTCGTAGCTGAAAATCCTTTTTGATGAAAGACACGCCTAGCAGCGTTCTTAATTTTGGACTCTGTATTTGGATCTATTTCGCCTGCTCTGTTTTCTAACATTTCTGGAATCAATTTTATTTCAGGTCAAAAGTATGTTATTCAAATGAATTAATCAAATGATTAAAACATAATTTTTACTTTATATTAGAATTAAGGCAAAAAAAAATGCTGCTCCACTTGAGAACAGCATCTTTATTTAATGTATTGATGAGCTATTTAAGTTGACCTGAAGCTGGTATGATTCGAGCACTTAAATCTGGAGTTTCCATTTCTTGATCCAGTGGAAACATTGGTCGATTGATGCGTTTATAGCCTAGACGCTCCAAATCCTGGTCTACTCCACCTGGAGTCAAAGCCATAATCCAATCTCCCCGCATATCGTAAAGTTCAGGAACAAGGTAGCCGATCTTCACTAGGACTATATTCGTATTTCTAGGATCCAAACCAAGATTGGTGAAGTCAGACTCGTTATGATAAGGCTTACGTTTTTGAGTCACGATCACGTGTACAGAACCGACTTTTACTACCACTTCCACTACGGCATCGATGTCGCCTTCTAAGATTGCTTCAACCGTTCCGGTTAATTCCAAGGGCGGTGCAAAACGATTGTCTACCATCGCTCCAGCCATTCCAGTTACTTGATTTCCAACTCCTGCCGCCATCGCCTTCTCAACCAAGTCTGGACCTGGGATCGATGCATAAATTACCGAAGGACCAGTCGGAGATTTGAATTCTGGTCTTTTCAAAATTTCATTTAAAGTCCAAGTCACATCTCCAGCACCTCCTGCGGTAGGATTGTCACCCATGTCTGAAATCATAAAAGGCTTTTTATCGCTTTTTAAGGCCATCGCCAAACTCTCATCCAGCGTGGCTACAGGTGCAACGAATTCAAATTCATTTCGAACATCCCAATAGCTTTTGGCCAAATACTCAGCCGCAGCTTTTACTTCTGCTTCATCATCTCCGGTGACCATCACCACACCATGATTTCGGGGTTCGTCGGCCCAAGGATAGCCCATCCAAATCGCTGCATCTATCACGCCTTCCTTTTCTGTCAACGCTGGGATTTTAGCATAAAGCCCTTTTCCAGGTTCGATCCGCGTACTGGTCTTTTCACCGGGAAGCAAAATCGGAACAGGAATCCAAGCTTTGAAAGCAGGTTTTCCTTTTCCGCTTTCCAGTCGATCAAGTAGGTTTTCTACTGCCCGCTTTTTGGAATCGAGCGCATCCTCATGCGGTGCCATTCGATAGCAAGTAATCAAATCAGAGTTTTCTGCCAGTCGAGGAGATACGTTTCCATGTAAATCCATAGAGGTAGAGATCAGCGTTTCGAAGCCCACAACTTCCCGAACCCGAACGATAAAGTCTCCTTCCGGATCATCCAAGCCAACTACGCTCATGGCGCCATGGATATCGAAAAATAAACCATCATAAGGAAGATTTGCTTTCAATCGATCCAAGGTTTCATTTACCAAAGATTCGTATGCTTCTCGTGTAACCGTGCCACCGGGTAGCGCATGCGCACGCAGGGTAGGGATCCAGGTTGCTCGCTTTCGATCGATGGAGTCTTCAGCTAAAAAGGGGTAAAAGCTAAAGACTGCAGAATCCCTTCGTGCCTTAAAAGCTGCTTCCTCAGTCAGCGCTGGAGAAAATGTGCTGGATTCGATCGCTAATCCTGCGATGGCAATTCGAGGAAGTTCTGGAGCGCTATCTTTAGAACTACAGGAAAAAGCTAAAAGAGCAAGGAGGAGGAAATAGAGATTTTTCAAGGGATGGGGAGATTGGAAATTAGGGAATAGGAAATAGGGATTAGGGAATAGAGATTAAGATCCGGATTTAAAGATTCGATCCATCAGCACCCATTTTTCGCCGGGTTTGGCCCAGGGGATAGGTTGCTGAAAAGTCCACATCAGTTCTTCCCATTTTTGGATAATTGGGCTTTTGGAATCCCGAAGGGCTTTTTCTTCCAAAGAAAAATCATCTTTTGTTTCCATGATCATAAACATCCGATTACCCGTGCGGTAAATTTCCATATCCAATATTCCAGCATCCTTGTCATGCTGAGTGACTTCCGGCCAGGCATTTCCAGCGGCATGGTGATTTTCATAAATCCGAACAGATTCCGGATCGTCGATGAGGTCAAGGGTGAGGCAATAGCGTTTCATTTTTTAAGATTTAGTGCGCAGATAGCGATGAGTTTTTATTGAAAATACTTTTGAAATGAATGATAAGTCTGAATCGCTGCAGCATCCGGATCAGGAAAGGGGAAAGCCTCTGCTGAGATGAAGCCTTCGTAATTAATAGCTTTGATTGCCTCAGCGACAGATTCCATCTCAGTATGTCCCATTCCAATTGGTTTTCGATTGCTATCGGCGAAATGAATGTGTCCGATATGCTTTTCATTTTCCAAAATGCTCTTTGCGATATCAGCCTCTTCAATATTCATATGGAAAAGGTCAGCCAGTAATTTCACATTTTTGGTTTCCAATGTTTCCAGAAAACTAGCTCCAGATTCCAGCGTATTAAAAAGATTTGTTTCGTAGCGATTCAAGGGTTCATAGATCAGAAATACTCCTTGCTTCTCTGCTTCTTTACCTAGAATTTCCAATCCTTCAGCCAGCCATTTCAACGTCAATTCTCGATCATTTCCGGCTAAAACATTTCCTTGCATCGATCCGATAATTGCCGGAGCATTAAACTTGGCTCCAAATGAAATCATCTCAGAAATAAAAAAAATGGCCTTTTTTCGAATTTCTGGATTAGGATCGGTTAGCGTCAAACCATGAATCACTTTTCCAGCACCCGTTCCCACAGCAGCTAATTCCAGCTTGTGCATATTCAACGAATAGCTCAATTCTTCCGAATCAATTGCATTGGCATCAGCAGTGAAAAGCTCGATTCCATCAAAGCCTAGATTTTCGGCTTTTGCCATGGCTTGCTCCAGATTTTCCCAAAAAATCCAAGGACCGGATTTGATTTGAGGAACGAGGGCAACAGTTACTGCGGATTTTATCATGGGTTTATCGGTCAAAGTCAATCATAATTTTAATGATTCCAGCTGGATTTGCTGCCCAATTGGCTAGTGTTTCTGGAGCCTCATCTATGGAAATCACTTTGCTAATAACTTCATTCACCGGGAATTTGCCCCTTTCGAGGTAGCTGATGACCTCAGGAAAATTTTTTTTTCCAATGCAATTTCGCGAACCTAAAATCTCGATTTCCTTTTGGACAAAAAGCGAAGTATTGAATTCCACCTCCTTTTTAGCGTAGCCAATGCAGACTACTCGGCCAGTGAAAGCGACTTCTTCAACTGCTTGTCTATAAGTTTGAGGACTGCCAACAGCTTCAATGATTACGTCCGGACCATCGCCGTTTGTATATTCTTGAAGCTTTTCGTGGAGGTTTTCTTTGCTTGGATTGATGGTATAAGCTACTCCAATCTTTTTGGCAATTTCCAATTTGCTATCGTCGAGATCTACGGCTATTACTTTTGCACCTCGGTTGACTGCAGAAGCTACCGCACCTAAACCGACGATTCCACAACCAATAATTGCAACATTGTCTTGCTCAGAAACTCGGCCTCGGTCGACGGCATGAAAGCCAACTGTCAACGGTTCGGCCAAGGCCAATTCTCGAAGAGAAAGTTTTGAGGAAGGAAAAATATCCGTCCAAGGTAAAGTGATGTATCGAGTCATGGCACCTGGACGACGCACACCCATGGTTTTATTTTCCTTGCAGGAGTTGATTTGTCTTTTGCGGCAGGCGATGCATTTTCCACAGGCGAGGTAGGGGTAGACGGTCACTTTTTCACCAACATGAATATGATTAGGCACATCCGAACCTAGGCTTTCGATGGTGCCACCCACTTCATGACCCAAAATATTTGGATATTCCTGAAGAGGAAAAAGACCTTTAAAGCTATTCATGTCCCCACCGCAAAACCCAACCATTCCGACTTTAAGAAGGATTTCCCCAGACTTTGGAATTGGTTTTTCAATTTCTTGAATTTCGGATTTCCCGATTTCAGTAAGGACTAATGCTTTCATAGGTTTGGGGTTAAGATTCATTTAAAAATCAGTATTCAATTCGGTCTACTGTCAACCGTACACTGCAAATTCATAGCCGTGGACTGTGGTCTGTGGACAGTTGACGCCTCATAAATTATTCTCCGCCTTTCCTTCAAACCACATTTTGTTTTTCACAGGGGCGAGCAAGGTTTCAATTTCTTCCAAGAGTCCCTGAGGAATTTGAAAATCCACTGCTGCCACATTCTCCTGAATAGTTTTCAGAGAATTCATTCCTACAATTGTCGTGGCTATATCCGGATGCCCCATCGCAAATCGCAAGGCCACTTGCGGAAGCGATACTCCGTATTTTTCACAGATCGCAACTAAAATGGGCTGCATGGCTTTTACCTCATCTGGAGATCTATGCCAAGCTGGTAAAGGTTCTGACGAAAGGATCCGCTGCATGAGTGGGGCGGCATTCATCAGGCCAAAGCCTTTTTCCTTCGAAAGTGGTACGAGCTCATCGTTAATCTCATCCTCCAGTAAATTGTAGTGCGCCCAAGAAAGTACCGTATCAAGTTCTACTTCCCTTGCTAGCTGAGCTAGATACCGAACAGGCAAACCAGTGATTCCAATAAATCTGGCTTTACCGGATTGCTGAACTTCCCGAATCGCCGGGATCGCGATGTCGGTAATTTGATTTTTGTCTACAAACTCAATGTCATGAAGCTGAAATAGATCCACATAATCGGTTTTCAGTCGGGAAAGAGATTCGTCGATGCTTTTTAAAATTCGATCTCTGGAAAAATCAAAATCCTGTAAATCATAGCGCCCACATTTTGTAGCGAGAATAATGTCTTTCCGCTTTCCCTCCAATGCCTTTCCCAATCGTGTTTCTGCTAAAGTCAATCCGTAAAATGGAGAGACATCAAAGAAATTCACCCCATGATCGATTGAATAATGAACCGATCGAATGCCTTCAGTTTCTTCGCAAACGTCAAATACATTTCCCAAAGGAGAGGCGCCAAAGCCAAGAATGGAAACTTCTAAACCTGTTTTACCGAGCTGTCGGTACTTCATATGCAGTTGGGTTGATCATTTCTAAAAAGCTCAAACCAATATAAAAAGATTCTTATCGGAAGGATTTAAAACTCAGTAGTTTTTGATGAAAGGACGATAGTTTTCTCAATCTATCGTTTTACTTCCCCACCAATCCACATTAGGTTTGAAATCTCGGGAGAGCATTTTTCTACGCTCATCTTCCAGCCGATTCAAAAGCGAAGTGCGGTAGCGAAGGTTAACCAAAGCAGCTGAATCAGCGGAATAGATCGGATCCGGACTGGCATAATTAGCCTCACTTTTTTGAAGCCATGACATCAGTTCTTGCGAAAGCTCAGAAACCTTACCTGGATTTTGGACAGACAAGTCATTGAGTTCCCCGATATCTTCAGACAAATGATAAAGCTCCTGATGCCCATCTTCCCAATAATGAATCAATTTCCAATCTCCTTTTCGAATCGCTGCGTTGGGTTCGCCACCTTGATTTCCATAGTGTGGATAGTGCCAAAATAGTGATCGCTCCTCCAGATTTCCGCCTTCAAGGATGGTTCTCAGACTTTTTCCATCGATTGATTCTGCTGAAACTTTCGCTCCGGCATAATCCAAGAGCGTCGGCAAAAAGTCCACTCCTGAAACAGGACTGTCATTTTTCTTGCCCTTGCTGTCCAACCAAGGCACATAAATCAAATAAGGAACTCGTGTTCCGCCTTCCCACTGATAGCCTTTGCCCCCTCGGAGAGGATCCAGATTGGTGGAATAATTATCGCCGGAAACGACTCCGCCATTATCCGAAGTGAATACGATAATGGTATTTTCCATCAAACCCAATTCCTCCAATTTTGAAATCACTGATCCTACCGCTTCGTCCATTTGTTCGATTAGTCCTGCATAAACTGGATTGTCTTGATGCTTTCTGTCTGGAAGCACACGTTCCATTTCAAAGCCGATAGAGTCAATTCCTTTTGCTTCAGCTTTTGTCTGATACTTTGCCCAACGCTCTTCAGTAGTTTGAATGGGTCCATGCACCGCATAAAAGCTTAAATAAGCCAGAAACTTTTGATCCTTGTTTTGCTCGATAAAGGCATTTGTTTCTCGGGCGAGACGCATCTGAAGATTTGTTCCTTTTTCTTCAGGAAAATCCTCGAGATAAGGATTTGAAAATGGAGAGAAATAACGTCCTCCTGCTGGACTACCGACATGAAACCCTCCTTTATTGATTTCAAAACCGTGATCTGTTGGGAGGGAATTATTCTCTTCTCCACCCAAATGCCATTTTCCTACGAAAAAGGTCTTATACCCAACAGCTTGTAAAGCTTCTGGGATGGTGTTCAATTCTTGAGGCAAAGCATGCTCGTAAGATGCAGGAAGCAACTTGGAATGGCGATTGTATTTTCGCCAATCTTCGCCCTCAGGTGCACCGATCCAATCTGTAATGCCATGACTAGCTACAAATTTCCCGGTTAAAATGCTGGCTCGCGAAGGACTGCAAACTGCACTTGCTGCATAGCCATTGGTAAAGATCATTCCCTTAGCGGCAAGTCTATCGAGATTGGGAGTTTCGTAAAAATCCGAACCCATAAAACCCACATCTGAGTAACCCAGATCATCTACTAGAATGAAGAGAATATTGGGCTGTTTATTTTCTTCCTCAGGCTTTGTAGAACAATTTGACAGCAGGAAAACTAAAAGTGCAATGGAAAGGAGTTTAGATGAATTCATAGTCTTAATTGGGTTTTTAGCGGATTTTTCCAAGAAAAAAACAGCAATTACTTGTAAGATTAGATGGAGTGCGCATTCAAAATCTGCCCATCAGACACACGCTTTAATGCAGTAGTTACTTTGCCGGATTCATCCACTTGGCAAACTCTATAGCTTGGAAAGGGATTGCCCCAGTTTCCTCCAAAGTGACCAGACCAGAAATAAGGTTTTTTCTGATCCCACATCAATCCATCCACATCGTGATCATGCCCATGAAAAATTGCTTTGACATTCGGATAGCTCGCAATTAGATCCAAAACTTCCAGGCAATCTACGCCATGTCTTGTCCAATCATTTTGGGAGATATGAATAAAAATAAACACCTGCTCTAGCTTGCTGCTTTCTTCCAAACCCAGTCTCAAAAATTCCAGATCCACACAGCGATAATCTCCCGCTTCATTGGACGAGTTGAGAATCAAGATGCCTTGTTTTGAATTGAAAGGGAAAAAGTAGTCTGCCGGTTGTCCCCAGATTTCTTGCCATCTGGATTCCGAAACTCGATCATGATTTCCCTTTACCACATAGTAAGGCAGGGTTAGTTGATCATAAACCTTCTTGACTTCCGGCATGAGCATGGGGTCATCATGGATCAAATCACCATTAAAGACGACAAAGTCCACATCAGATTCACGGCCAATCGCAGTGATTAGATTCTGATGAGAAGTCTCAAAATCGGTGTTTGGCTGACCATAATGACCATCGGACGCGGTGATGAATTTGAAAACTGGCTGAACTTCCTGAAAATCTGAAATAAGTTTCGAAGATTTTTCTTTTTCAGAAAATGTGGCTGCTATACCTGTTAGACTAAAACCAGAAAGGACTCCGGTGAGTGTTGTGAGGCTTTTCAAAAAAGGTCTTCTATTCATAATTACTTTGGGTTGTTTATGCAGCCTAGAAGTTCGGGAAATTGAATTGTTTCACAAAAGTAATTTTGAGGAATCCCTATTTCATCAAATTGCATACAACTCTTGTATGAACCTCATTAATCCAGAATTCTTACTTTTTGTAGTTCGATTTTCAAAAGCGAATACAAAATCAAAATAGATTTGGAACTATAATTCCACCATCTTTGGTCTCCATTCAAGCGATTTTATGAAGATTTTCCAATGCGGATACTGCCATCATCCTTTATTTTTTGAAAGCTATTCCTGCGGAAATTGTGGACACAAATCTGGTTACCGCGATTCAGATCGACAGATGCTTACTTTTGATGCAGATTCAGATCGATTGATTTCGGACCGAGAACAGCTTGAATATAAGTTTTGTAGAAATCATCAGCATGATGTCTGCAATTGGTTGATCCCGATCGAATCCTCCTCCAACTTTTGCACCGCCTGCCAGCTCAATCGTACGATCCCTAATCTTTCAGATGAGCAGAATTTCCCAAAATGGAAAAACCTTGAAGTTGCGAAGCACCGATTAATTTATCAATTGCAAAAGATCGGTTTACCCTTGCCCAGCAAATTGAAAGATGCTAACGGACTTTGTTTTGATTTTGTGTCTCGCCAAGCCAATTCCCAATTGATGACCGGACATGCCAATGGCGTGATTACTATTCTTCTACGTGAGGCAGACTCTGTCCTTCGAGAGCAGATGCGGATGCAGCTTTTGGAGCCCTATCGAACCTTGATTGGTCACTTAAGACATGAAGTGGGACATTATTTTTGGGATCGATTGGTCTACACGGATCCGGAAGTTTTGGCAGAATTTAGAGCGATTTTCGGGGATGAGAGAGCCTCTTATGGAGAATCGCTGAAATCCTATTACAAAAATGGAGCTCCAGATAATTGGCAGGATTCTTTTATCAGTAAGTATGCTACTGCGCATGCTTGGGAAGATTGGGCTGAGACTTGGGCGCATTACCTTCATATTATGGATATGGTGGAGACCGCACACTTTTTCGGGGTGAAGGTTGACCCTTCGGAGACTTTGAAAGGAATGGAAGCAAATGTGAGTTTTGATCCTTATTCAGAGTCTGATTTTCAGACGATTGTAGAAACTTGTGTTCCGCTTTCTTTTGCCGTCAATAGCATCAATCGAGCTATGGGTGTTCCGGATGTTTATCCATTTGTCATTAGCCAAGGAGTGGTGGAAAAGATGAAATTTATTCATCGCCTTTTGGCTAAACTAAAAAGGTGAAATCAGTTTTTATGTTTTTGACCTGAAAAATTGATTCTCACCAAAATTGAAGTTATCGGTCTCCATATTTTTTCCGATCAGTTCTTTTTCCTTCAAAGTTTTCGGAGACTTTAGCGGTTTCTAAGTCCATTTCTCATCTATTATCGGGGTGTTCTAGGACATTCCAACTCTTTTCCTTTTTCATCGGTCTATAATTGTTTTTTTAATGGTCATATAGCCTGTACCGAGAATCGGGAGAATGCCCTGATCCCGATATTTATCGGGACATTCCCCTGTGAGTCGACCGCTCGATATGGGCATTTCATTTTTGAAAATGAAAACTTCTGATCAAATAAGTAAAACTAGGCTGAGTTTATAGTTCTGATTCCATGCTTAGGATAGCGATCTAAGGAGGATAAAATGATTATTATCATCATTTTACCTCAAATGAATCATGCTTAAAGCAAGGTCTATTGGCTAAATTGGGCTATTCTCAAAACTTAGACTAATCTCAAAAAACTGTATGGATAATTTGGTGATTTCATTTGGAAAAATCGGAATAGAGGATGTCCCAAAAGTTGGCGGAAAGAATGCCTCTTTGGGAGAAATGTATCAAAAACTAACTCCCTTGGGTATTCGGATCCCCAATGGATTTGCAGTTACCTCAACGGGTTTTAGGCTATTTATTGAAGAAAACAATCTTAAGCAAGCGATCCAAGATCAATTAGCAAAGCTGGAACTCAAGACTTTTTCGAATCTTCGGGAAGTATCGGATGGAATTAAATCTCTTATTCTTAAAGGAGAAATCCCGGAAAAACTGACCAAGGAAATCATTCAATCCTATAATTCTCTGGGTGGAGCAAATCGTCCGGATCCTGATGTGGCAGTAAGAAGCAGCGCAACTGCAGAAGACCTTCCCGGGGCGAGTTTTGCTGGATTACATGAGTCATTTTTAAATATTAATGGCGAAAAAGCTTTGTTAAAAGCTGTTCGTTCTTGTTTTGCCTCCATGTACAATGGTAGGGCGATAAAGTACCGCCATGATAAAGGATTTGACAAACATGAAATAGCTCTTTCTGTAGGGGTGCAGCTAATGGTAAGGGCAGACAAAGCAAGCAGCGGGGTGTGTTTTTCCATCGATCCTGAATCCGGTTTTACTAATTCCGTGCTGGTAACAGGTTGCTGGGGGCTTGGAGAGAATATTGTTCAGGGAGCAGTTATACCGGATGAGTATTTGGTGTTTAAGCCAAGTCTTGAAAAAGGGAAAAAAGCGGTTATTTCTAAAAAGGCAGGATCGAAGACGAAAACAATGGTGTATTCGGATTCCGGTGGTGTGGTCAATTTGGATACTCCTCTAGACAAACAAAGAGCGCTCACGCTAAGCGATAATGAAGTGGAAACTTTGGGGAAATGGTCTGTTGAAATTGAGAAGCATTACAAACTTCCCATGGACATCGAATGGGCAAAGGATGGAATTACCGAAGAACTTTTTATCGTGCAGGCCAGACCGGAAACGATACATGCGGATAAAGATCCATATCTGCTAAAAGAATTTGACTTGGTGGGAAAAGGTAAACTACTCAGTACAGGTTATGCCATCGGAGCTGGAATTACCTCCGGAAAAGTAAAAATCATTATGTCTCCCACCGAAGCTGATCTATTGGAAGAGGGGGATATCCTGGTCACAGAGGTAACTAATCCGGATTGGGATCCTGTTATGAAAAAGGCCGGAGCGATCATTACCACAAAAGGTGGCCGAACCAGTCATGCTGCTATAGTAGCTCGAGAAGTAGGAGCTTTGGCGATTGTAGGTGCAGAGGGAGCTTTGGAAACTCTCAAGAATGGAGATGTAGTTACCATTGATAATTCTTCCGGGAAAATGGGAAAAGTGTATGAAGGAAAGTTGGAATGGACCACTACCGAACATGATTTTCATGGTTTAGAACTTCCAAAGACTAAGCCCATGTTTATTCTGGCAGATCCGGATAAAGCATTTAACCTTTCTTTTTTTCCAAATCAAGGTGTAGGGTTGATGCGGATGGAGTTTGTAGTGAATAGTAGTATTCGTATTCATCCTATGGCTTTGGTGCATTTTGACCAGCTCGAGAATCAGGAGGAGAAAGCACAGATCGAAGACTTGTGCAAGGGATATTCAGAAAAGAAAGAATACTTTGTGGACAAGCTTTCTCAGGCTATTGCAACTATATCAGCAGCTTTTTATCCTAAGGATGTGATCCTCAGAATGAGTGATTTCAAATCAAATGAATACGCCAATTTGCTGGGTGGTCATCAATTTGAAATGGATGAAGAAAATCCCATGCTGGGATTTCGAGGTGCTTCCCGCTACTACCATGAGCGCTACAAGGAAGGATTTGCCTTAGAATGCCAAGCCGTAAAAAGAGTACGTGATGACATGGGGTTGGAAAATCTAAAAATTATGATTCCTTTTTGCCGAACTCCTGAGGAGGGGAAAAAGGTAATTGAGATTCTCAAAGAGCAGGGGATTAAGCAAGGCGAAAATGGATTAGAAATCTATGTGATGGCAGAAATCCCTTCCAATGTGATTTTGGCAAAGGAATTTGCGGAGATTTTTGATGGGTTTTCCATTGGGTCCAATGATCTGACACAGCTTACGCTCGGTGTAGACCGGGATTCGGAAGTATTAAGTGAGCTTTTTGATGAGAGCAATCCGGCAGTCAAATGGATGATTTCGGAAGTGATCCGTGCAGCAAAAGCAAATGGAAAGAAAATAGGACTGTGTGGGCAAGCGCCTAGTGATGATCCTTCCTTCGCGAAATTTCTGATAGCTCAGGGGATTGACAGTATTTCCTTTAATGCGGATGCTTTGCTTAAAGGAATTGAAAATATGATTGAAGCCGAAACCAAAAAATAAACCTCAGGACAATGAAAAAGCTGGAAAATAAAACTGCAATAGTAACGGGAGCAGCATCAGGAATGGGAAGAGCCATCGCTAGACTTTTCGCTTTAAATGGAGCAAAAGTGGTAGCAGTGGATCTCAACCCAGATGATGCCATGGGCGTGGCTGAAATGATCAGAATGGAAGGTGGACATGCTATAGGATTGAAATGTGATGTTTCCGATGAAGCACAGGTAAAAAAAATGATTCATGCAGCCATTTTGGAATTTGGTTCCATAGATGTCCTGGTCAATAATGCCGGAATCATGGACAATTTCACTCCTTTGGATAAAGTTACTGATGAGCTTTGGACCAAAGTGATGGGGGTAAATATCAACGGACCTTTTTATACTTCTAGAGAAGCTATTGCTCAGATGTTAAAGCAAGGGAAAGGAGTGATGATCCATGTTTCTTCAGTAGGAGGAACCCATGGTGGAAGAGCTGGATTAGCCTATACCACTTCCAAGCATGCTTTGGTAGGGATGAGTGGAAATATTGGATTCATGTATGCTAAAAAGGGAATTCGAAGCAATGTTATTGCCCCTGGCGGAGTCAATACCAATATCATGAAAAATGCGGTGCCTGATGAAGAAGGAGCGGCGCTTTGTAGCTCAGGTGCTGGATCCATGCCGCGTATGGGAGAATCTGATGAGATTGCAAAAGTTGCCCTGTTTCTGGCCACCGATGATTCTTCTTTTGTAAATGGGGAAGTGCTGACTGCTGACGGAGGTTGGACGGCCTACTAATGTGAAATAGAGCGCATTTAGTTTTTCTTCTTTATTTCGGAGTGATAGTCACGATTACTCGTTTATACCGTGACAATTGAGGTTCTCCTCTGTCTGTCACTTTCAAGATGAAATGAGCAGTTTCTTCTTTTGTTACCTCAGGAGCTGTATAATAGACTACATGCACATTTTCAGCACCATTTACTGGGATCAACTTTTTATAGCTCCCTGCTTCGGGATAATTAAACCATAAAAAGCTAAAGCTATCTCCATCGGGATCGGTAGTTTCAAAAGCATCCAAGGTGAAATTTGATCCTGATTTCACAGTTAGGTGATCGGGATGACTTAATACTGGGACAGGAGGGTGATTCGCTTCTTTGAAGGACATCAATCCCCAGTCCATTCTAGCGGCGAAATCATTTTGGAAATCATCTCTCCAGCGCCAAAGGGTAACCTTATCATTGTTAAAAGAAATGCTGTCTTTTTTCACTGATCTGCCAAATTCATTCGGAATGTAGGGGGTATAATTATCACTACTATTTGTCCAAATAGATCTTGTCTCTGGGGCTATAGGCACGATTGAATTTCCTTTTTTAGTGTTAGAAAAGTCGGGCTTTGATAATTCATAGCGGCCACCCCAGCCACCCCATTCAGGGTGTTCGGCCATATTTAGTCCATTTTGAATTAGGGATAAAAATGCAGGAGTATCACCTTCCACTCCCCAGGCAACGTCCGGGTAAACTTCACCCAAAGGACCGTGATTCTGTTGGATGTTTTGGGCAATCCAAGAATTGCTAATGCTGGCATTATCAATTCCTTTCACATAACTATTGATTCCAGTCCAGGTAGCACTGCCATAATCATCCCCGGGACTAACGATATAGAACAAATCAGGGAAAGTGTTCCGAATCCAAATTCCACTATCATCTTGATCAGAAATGGTGTAGACTCTCAACTTGGAAATAAGTCTTGCGGATTCTTCTTTGCTTTTGGTTTTATCAATTTTGTATAACGCCTGAGCAAGTGTGTTGACGCCTCCCCAAGTAGAAATCCAAAGCGGTCGATTATCTTCTTTTTCAAGGCTTTTTATGATCCATTCCGAACCTTCAGAATCCATTCCCTCTCCAACTCCTTCCATTCCGTATGTAGGCAAGCCTCTTTTTATAAGAGTGGCAAGTGCTTTGGCTTCGGGAAATCCAGATTCGTGTTTTAATAAGTTTGGTTGGACTTCCCCATATGCGTTAATTACCTTTTCAATAGATTCAGGGTGAATACTCGATGTCATCCAGCAGGAAGTAGTAGCTATAATGCCTTCGATATCAATTTGATTTGAGTATAAAAGAAGCCGGACAAGTGACTGGGTATCATCTGGGTCAGCCTCAATATCAGTTAATATAATCACTCTGTTTTTTTGGTCATTTTGACCAAAAATGGAATTGGAAGTCAGTCCAAAAAGGATAAAAAGGATAAACATTCTCATAACAATAGTTTTAGGATGGGCTATGAAGGTAGTACCTAAGATGCAAAAAAAAATGGCAAATGTTCTTTGCCTTGGCCGCTCGATGAAAGCGGTCTGTCATATTGTGGATGATTAATTCTAGGTTAATAATGACCTAGAATTGAATCCCAAAACAAGTTTATTGGTTTGGGATAACAGGGAAAATACTTTCCGGCAGGATAATTACATCCCTATTCACTCTGAAAGAATATTTTTGAAGTTGCTTCTTTAGATTGGAAGACTCTTAGTGATTAATTTTTTTCAAATGTCAAGAGATCAGTGCCTCCATTTCCTCCACTAACATCAATTAGTTCTATTTTCTTGGAAGAATGAGAAACAATATCCCAATCATCATTTATTTCCTCAAAGTCATTGGTTAGATTAAAGAAGATGTTAAAGTCTAAATCATCCTTACTGTCATCATTACTGTTGGAACCAGTGATGCTCCATGTTCCATTATAGTTATTTGTGCCATTAGTAGCATTTAATACACCACTACTGTTAAACCTGAAATTGTAGCCGGTGAAATGATTTGTTTCGTCAGTTCCTGAGTCAATAAACTTTGTGATGCGCCAATTTCCATTTTGAACAGAAACTTCAACTTGCTGCTTTATGGTGTTTGTTGGATCGTCATCTTCTTTAGTGCAAGAGACTACTGCAAAAAGCCCTGCTAAACAGGCGAAAATTAGAATTCGAATTTTTCGTGTATCCATGATTTTGGTATTTATGGATAGTAACGTTTTCAATGGATTTTAATTCAGGAATCTGGGCTTAAAATTGGATCAAATGCCATTCCCTTAATCGGATTAGAGGTTTTATTTATATATGTCAATTATCTTCTGTAAAAAATATAGTCTGAAACAAA
Organism: Algoriphagus marinus; assembly: GCF_001936475.1. Classification (GTDB taxonomy): domain Bacteria; phylum Bacteroidota; class Bacteroidia; order Cytophagales; family Cyclobacteriaceae; genus Algoriphagus; species Algoriphagus marinus. The sequence goes on from NZ_MSPQ01000012.1 coordinate 128,904, forward strand.
GGATTCGAGTCCGTTCTCTTTGAACTCAGTTACGAGTTGAGCTCGATGATAAGTGGAGTGATTCACCACATGAAATAAGATGTCTCTGACGCTACTATCATAGTTTTGACCTTGGCTGTTTGTGTAGTTGATTATTCTTTCGAAGTCAAAATTGTCTATTATGGATATGGAGTTTTCAAAATTCGCTTGATTGATGGATTTAAAATTTTGAATGGAATGAATGTCCCAAACTCCGAAAGGTATATCCCTTGGGTCTATCCGAGTGTTCCAAATCTGATGTGCATTGAGGATATGGCTAAAAAGCTTTAGGGAATTATCGGAAATCAGTTCAGGTTTTTCGATAAGTAGGTCCGCCATTTTTTGGTTATAATGATGGCTGTATTCAAATAACTCTTTAAAAAATGGGATCATTATTTCTCTTTTGGTCTGTAGTAAATCTTTGTCAACAATTTAGCTTAAAAATTCACATTGGGAACTTAGTGTCGCCATCAATTAGCGTTCGCTAGGATCTTCAATACTGTTGTTTTTAGTGGGGTCTTTGAAAAAGGGAAATATAAATTGACGTGAAAATCCTTTTGGGAATTTCACATCCCCAAGTCCAGTGCTTTTTGGCCAGCTTTTTCCAATCGGATAATAGGTGCCAAATAACATATCAATAAAAGGGAAATGGATGGCGAAATTCTTATTGTATGCTTTTGGGTCATCCGCATGATGCCAATGGTGGTATTGTGGTGTGACGAATACATAGCGAAGGAAACCGAAATTAATCCGGGTATTGGCATGTGCAAGAACTGCCTGAATGGAAACGATAACGATATATGCTATAAAAACAGATTGACTAAATCCAAGCACATAAATCGGTAAAAATGAAAATGCTCGAACCAAAATTAAATCAACAAAATGGATTCTGGATCCAGCTAGCCAGTCGATGTCTTTTATAGAATGATGGACCGAATGAAAGCGCCATAAAAAAGGGGTTTTATGAAAAAAGTAATGTGAAATCCACTGAAATAAATCTGATACTACCAATGCAAGAAATAATTGTGGGACAAACCAAATTCCTTGAATCCATTCTTGTAATCCTGTCAAACCGACATTTGAAAATAATCTTACTGCCGGCAGTTGGACGAGGACTCCGATCACTTGAATCAGTAAATGGCTTATTATAAAATAAACTAAATCAGTTCTCCATTCTTCATGAAATTTTGTTTGCTCTAACCTTTTTGGCAAAAACAATTCCATAGGGATGAATATGAGTGCAGAAATCAATAAATCAAGAATAAGCCAGTCCATTCCAATCGTGAATGATTTGGAATCTATTTCCTGAATTTGGTATTCCGGAAGTCCATTTTTTAAAAATATTGAAGCAGCGATAAGTAAGGTTGCAAAAAAGCCATGCTTAGTTTTTTTGCTTAAAACAAAACTGGATAACGCAAAGCAGAATGATAGGGTAAGGACAATTAAAAAAGCCCATTTTACATAGTCTGGTTGATATAATTCCCGAAAGTCGCTGGTGGTTAAGTATTCAGGAAAATAGGCGCAAACTGTCCCCCCAAAACAAAGAATTGCTAAAAAAATAGACAAATACCCACTGATGATTCCTTCTCCGATTTTGAGGCGCTTGTTTTCAGTCATTAGGTTTTTCCTTTTGAAGGATTTTCAGGTTAAAAATTTAATTGATTCAACTTCCTTTTTCTAGAGTTAAATCCTCTTTCCGTTTTTATGATCAAATCAGTCGCTTCCTTGCATTTAATCCGCTATTTTAATCGGGTTAACCATCGGGATCATATGCTTTCGAAATTCAACTTTCTTATTTATTGAGATTTAAACCTTATTCAGGAATTCAATTATATATTCTGGATTAAAGTCTTAATCAATCCTTTAATTCCTTTATGATTTTCGCTGGATTTCCCCCGACAATGACGTTATCAGGAACGTCTTTTGTAACGACGGAATGAGCTGCAACTATCGAATTGTTGCCAATTTTCACTCCTTTGAGAATCAAGGAATTCATTCCTACCCAAACATTGTTTCCAATATTTATTGGGATTCTAACAGCGGGTTTTCTACGTTCTAAAATGTCAATTGATACTCTATGGGAATCATTGTCTACTATTTTAGTTCCAGGTCCAAACATACAATAGTCTCCAATTTTCACGCTTATATTACAATGGATCATTGTCCCATTTAGATTGCAATTATTACCAATAATAATTTCCGAATCCTTAAAATAAGTGTTTAAACCTGTGATATATAAATCACCATCGGGGTATGAATTAAGGGATACATTATCTCCTAAGACTATTTTTCCTGTATTTGATATTACAACTCTGTTACCTCGGAGTGATTTGCCATAACTAACTCCTTGATTTATAACTTTCAGGTATAAAAATATCAAGTGCCATCCTTTTAATAACTTATTCATAATATGTATATGGTTAATTTAATCTTAGCTAATTGAATGTTAGTGAATAGTTTAGCTTTAAATTAATTGTTTTTTGCTATTTATGATCTATGGTTTTTTTCAATTCATCCTTCATAGAATTCAGAACACTTTCGGTTTCCTCGATCAATTCAAATTCCATTTTTATTACCTCTTTTCGTCCTTCTTTATAGGCTCTTGTCCATGAATTATAGTAATGGTCTGCAAAAAGCTTCTCATTTAACGTTTCATAACTGGCCAATGTGTTTGAGTACTGATAGCTATTCAATGGATTTCAAATTCAACGCAATTATTTTTTTAGCCACTAAATCTGCAGAACACACTGCCCCATCCATATATCCTGGGGATTCAGAAGCTGACTCTGAACTGGAAAGTACTAATTTATCCTCAAAGAATGATTGTCTAAAAAATTGATTCCCATTGTTTTGATGGGGGTAGTGGGGAATATCAGATGCTTCAAAAGTGAGTTCTTCCATGCTCCAAACACATTCTTGGTAATCCATAAAATCTTCTGCTTTTGGCCCAAAAACGCTTTTTATCTGTGCAATAACCAAAGCGCGTCGTTCGGCATCACCAAGTTGCTTATAGGATGAGTTGATGAATCCACAAAGCGCAAACTTGGTTCTTTCAGAATTACAGTGGTCGTAAAATTCGGTAATCGGCCCTGCATTGCTGAATAAGGTTCCTGTCTGGCCTTCAACTTGCCAAAAAGCCTCTTTGTAGGTCAATGCAATTTTAATGGAGTCTTCCATCCAAGTATGTGTTTGTTCAGCTATTTGTATCAAATCGGCTGGGAGATTGGGCTCGAATAGGATTCTTTTTGCCCATAATTTCGGAGGAATGGCTAATACCACTTGGCTTCCTTCAAAAATTTGATCTGCGATTACCTGAACTGAATCACTCAGGAATTTAATTTCTGTGACGCTTTGATTGAGGATGATATCATTCTTATCTAGTTTCTGACACAAAGTATTGATAAGGTTCGAGGAACCGCCGTAAATCCGATAACTCGGTGCTTGACTTGGGATTTGTACCAATTCTGTTGGCGAAGTAGGGGAGGCCTGATAATAGACAGTACGATCCATGTACTGTTCAAAATATTCGATCCCTAATTCTTCCAATAAGGCCTTGAGGTGCCTATGTTGATTGCCAAACCAAGTTGCTCCCATTTCCATGGGTGTTTCATTGGTGCCAAATACCGTATGGATTCTTCCTCCAATCCGATCTCTTGCCTCCAGAATTTTAAATGGTATTCCTACTTTTTTCAGTCGGTAAGCTGTCAGTAAACCGGATAAACCTGCTCCAATAATGATGATCATGTCGTGAAAATAGTATAATGCGTTTAAAAAAGCTCTTTTCTGTAGCCATGACCAGAACTTGTGTCATGGTTTTTCAGTAATTCACAACCATATTATTTTTAAGTTTTTATATCATTAATCGAAGGGCTCATTACTCTGTCAACTTCTGGATTCTTTCAAGCAAAGAAATAAACTGGCATTTCTGAGTTTGGTGGAAATAAAGTAATCTGTGAGGCAATTATCTATTTGGTCTCGGGAAGCATTAAAAAACTGATCGCTTTTGGTAGTACACTCAAAGTAGCTGGGGCTAGGCCAAGGTATTCTCCATCAGCTTCAATCCCGCAGGAGTCTGAGCTTTCAATCACTAATCCCTTTGAGCTGTGATAGCTCACTTCCGAATGCTTGATTTTTACACCTGTTTTCAATTTGACTATGTTTTTTAAGTAGTCCCAAATGCTCAAATCTGCAAAGATCGCCACCTGAAACTGTCCATCGCTGAGTTTTGCGTCAGGAGTGGCGCAGATTCCGTTGCCGAAGTATCGTCCCTTAGCTATTGTCAGTTGAAGCAGTTTTCCCTTCCATTGCCAGTGACTGCTGGTGCAGCTCACTTCCTTTTTAGTGTAGGCAAAAAAGCCTTTTAGGATATACCGAAAGTAATTTAAGCTTGGGCTCAATTTACTAGTTGATTTTTCTAGTTTTTGAATGACTAAGGCGCCCAACCCCGCTCCAGCGACATTGATGAAGAAGTAGGTTTTTTGGCTTTGAGGAAATACTATTTTCCCAAGGTCTATCTGCTGGGTGGTTTGAGTTTGAATTAATCCAATCAGTTCTTCCATGGATTTGGAAATGTCTGCCGTCCTGGCAAAATCATTTGCCGAACCATAAGGAAGTAGTCCGATGTGTGGGTAATTATTGGCCTGAAGACTACTTTGCATGACACCATTGATGACCTCATGCAAAGTACCGTCACCCCCAACCGCAATTAAATACTTACAGCCTTCTTCAGTCACTTGTTTTGCTATTTCTACAGCATGTTTTTTCCATAAGGTGGAAACAAACTTTACATCGCTCAGATTTCGTTCTTGACAGTATTTTTCAAGCTTTGGGAGCTCCTTAGCCAATCGCTCATTTTTGTTGTTGACCACAAACACAATGTTCATCAGCATAAGATATGCTAATCTAATACCTTAGACAATTCTAAATTTTGGGAGCGATGCTTTCTGAAGGCTATCCTATTATTATTGAGGGCAGGAAAATGAAGGAAATGTTGATCTCCCATTTGCCGGGTTTTATTCCTCTTCAATGATGGATTGTCCTTTTGATCGATCACCTGAAGTCCATTCCCAACTTTCATGAAGCCGAATTTTACCATTTTCAAGGAGCTAGGGTTTGGATTGACACCGTCCTGTCACTAACTCCCCTTGCTCATTTACTTGATGATAGCGCATGTCAATAGTTCCATTTTCATCAACCAAACCGATTAAATGGCCGCTTACTATTTTCCCGCCCGAATACTCAGAAGTCAAAATATTCCCGCTTTGCTTGTAAATGAAAATCGTTTCATTGGACGTTTCACCATTTGCTGTATTGGAGATCGGTCTAAATTTTTTGTTATCGTAGTCGATCATTGGAATACTACTCAAGAGAATTCAGATTATTGCTTTTTTCTTTTTTGCTGGGGATTTATAACGGTTTGGGTATGCAACGTTTGGCTTTTCGAGGCGAATATCTGTCGCCCGTTGCGAAAAACGAAATGCGAGCTAAAACTGAACGCAAACCACTGAATGCCAAATGTTGCATACCCGATGTTGGCCACTGGCTATTTCGTCGGTATTTTATTCAATGCTGTCAAAATTTTGTTCAATTGCGTTCTTCTAGTATCAATGTAATCTTCTCGGTACTCGTCAACTATGTGTGTCGAAAGTTGTCGTTTTACTGCTTTTTCAGCTAGTTCCAAAGACTCCTTTTCAACTTTTCCATTATGGAACAATTGGGTGAAAACTATCGAAATAATTATGTTGTCAATACTAATAACATCGTAGATTGGAGTTTCATCTAATAGTTTTTCAACGTCTTTGTTTTGAGTAGTTTCAAAGTCAAAAGTTGGGAATTGAGATTCTTCCAAATGTTCCTTTAGGAAATCCATTCCAGTTCCAGTCGGATTGCTATTAAGCCATTCCGAGTAAATGTAAAAGCAGTCTGAACCTGCATCACTTCCAAAAGGTCCAGTTTCTTCTATTGGACTCCAAAAAAAGTCTTCATTCATTATTTCCTTTGCAGTTTCATGAGCAAATTCTGGTTCAGGATCTATGTATTCGTAGTCGTCGTTCACCGTCGTAGTATTTTTATTCTCGGTTGATTTTAGATTATTTCCGCAACTATTGAAAATTATCAAACTAGTTACGATTATCAGTAGTTGTTTCATGGGTTTCAAGCTTGTGGCCAACTTATTTATTGTTACTATTTTATTGTGACTATGCGCCAATTTTGGTTAGCTAGTCACAGGTTTTATCATTCTATAGATCATCGTATGGTGATCGGATTAATTGAAGCTTCTTTTCACTGACATGTGTATAGATTTCGGTTGTCTTACTTGAATTACGCCCTAATAATTCTTGAATATATCTCAAGTCGGTTCCACTTTCCAATAAATGCGTTGCATAACTGTGTCTCAACCAGTGAAGGGTGACAGGTTTTTTTATATTTGCTTTCACTAATGCTTGTTTTAATACTTGTTGTAGACTAGTGCCTGAATAGTTCTCTCCTTGTTTGGCTCCCTCAAACAAATACTCCTTCGGCTTTTCGTACTGATAATATTCCCGAAGTAAGCTCACTAGCTTCTCACTGATCGGCACCATCCGGTCTTTCTTTCCTTTTCCCTGATTTACGCGAAGCATTCCTCGGGTGGAATCGATGCCAGCACTGAGCGAAGTCGAAGTGTCCTGTGGCTTCAAATTCTGCAGTTCTGATCTCCTCAGCCCACACGCATAGATAAGCGAAAGCATTGCTCTATGTTTGATGTTTTGATGTGCACCCAGGATTGCTTTCACTTCTTTTTTGCTAAGTACATGGGGTAATAGTCTTGGGCTTTTAGGACGTTATATTGCCACAGGTTCCAGTTTCCGCTTTAATCTGTTCGAAAAATAAAGCTTCACGGCATTGATCACCAAGGATTGAGATGAAGCAGAATAATTTCTACTAATGATATAATCTTTATGGAAGGATTCCAAATCAGTGTTGGTGATTTCTTCCGGATTTTTTTTGCCGGTAAATCGTAAAAACAAACTTAGGCTCTGCACATAATTTTTGATAGTCGATTCCGAATAGCGTCGATTGCGCATCCAGTCCTGAAATTTTTCGATTTCCAATTGCGTAGCAGGATCAATTACAGGAAGTGAAGCAGGTGCCGGCTCGGGCATTTTTACCTTTTTGAATTCGGAATAGTCCAGCCAGGCTTTCCCTTGAAAAACAGACAAGATTTGAGAAACAACTTCATCGGAATAGGGGATAATCCAAGCTTTTTGCTGGATAGACCAAGCCCAGGAAGGAAGGGTCTTCACTAGATCAATGAGCTCCTGATCAAAAGGGAAAGACAAGAGCACCACTGGCCTCTTTTTGATTTCGCCGTTTCGGATAAAAATTGTTTTCATCTAGTTTTAAAAAAGAATCCTAAAATAAATAAAAAATAGTTCAAAAAAAATCCCTCAGATTGCTCCAAGGGATTTGTAAGTGTTCTAAGTTCTGAATAGTGAAACGTACCCGAAGCACTTGTAGTTACGGTATCTCTATTCTCTTAATCTCTAATCTCAAACTTATAATTACGAATGCTAAATGCCGAATATCGAAGTTTAAGAAGCATGAGCCTCAACCCATTGCCTAGCGTTCACAAAAGCTTCCATCCATGGCGTAAAATCGTCGTTTCGATCCATCGGATAATACGCCCAGTTCCAAGGTTTCAAGCTTCGCTCGATATGCGGCATGATCGCTAGATGACGTCCATCGGCTGAAGCGATACCTGCTGTAGCATGATCGGAACCGTTTGGATTGCCAGGATAGGTTTCATAGCTGTATTTCATCGCAAAGTTGTATTCGCTTGCCGCTTGAGGTAGGGAGAATTTCCCTTCACCATGCGCTAGCCAAACCCCTAGGCGCTGCCCGCTCAGTGAACCCAGCATCACAGAGTTGTTTTCCGGGATGGTTACATTCACAAATCCAGACTCAAACTTATGACTTTCATTGTGGAGCATTTTAGGTTTTTCGGCATGATCCGGAGTCACCAAGCCCAGCTCGATCATCAGTTGACAACCGTTACAAACTCCCAAGCTCAAGGTGTCAGGTCTTGCATAGAAGTTGTCCAGTGCTTGCTTAGCTTTTGGATTGTAGAGGAATGCTCCAGCCCAGCCTTTGGCAGAACCTAATACATCCGAGTTGGAGAAGCCACCTACGAAGACAATCATCTGCACGTCTTCCAAGTTTTCTCGACCAGCGATAAGGTCAGTCATGTGCACATCTTTCACCTCAAATCCAGCCAACCAAAGGGAATAAGCCATCTCACGATCGCCATTTACACCCTTTTCACGGATAATCGCTGCTTTCGCTTTTCCTTTTTCTTTACGGAAAGGATCAAGTCCAGCCACTTCAAAACTTCCCTTCCATCCTTCCGCAAAAGAATAGGAGAGTGGCTGGTTTTTATAATTATCAAATCGGGCTTTTGCTAGTCTTTCACCACTTTGCTTGCGGTCAAGCAGGTAGGAAGATTGATACCAAACGTCTCGCATCTCTGCTACATTGAGACTTAGATTTTTTCCTTCGAAAGTCAATACACCGGAATTATTCACGGTGGCCAACTCCACATAATCTACATCTGCCTCGACTAGTAAACTTTCAACCGCATTGTCATCGGCCACTTGAATCAGGATTCCCGGATTTTCTGCGAAAAGCGCTTTAACTAAATCAGTTTCTTCCAATCGATCCAGTTTGACATCCAAACCGATCTGAGTAGAAGGGAAGCACATTTCCAATAATGCGGTGACCATGCCACCCGAAGAGATGTCGTGTCCGGCTAGTAGCCAAGTCTGATCGATCAGGTCTTGAACGGCCATAAAGGCTTTTGCGAAATGTGCTGAATCACTCACTGTTGGAGTTTCAGTACCCACTTTGTTCAAGGTCTGATAGAAGCTGGAACCGGCAAGCTTGAAACTGTCTTTGGAAAAATCTATGTATAGGATTCGGCTGCCAACGATTGGTTTTAATGCAGCTTTCACTGTCTTTTTCACATCGCTGCATTCACCCACGGTAGAGATGATTACTGTTCCAGGAGAGTAGACCACTTTGCCATCCGGATATTTCTGTGTCATGGAGAGTGAATCTTTTCCGGTTGGAATATTCACGCCTAATTCAATGGCGAATTGCGAAACCGCTTCCACAGCTCGATACAAGCGATCATTTTCACCTTCGTTTTTCGCTGGCCACATCCAGTTGGCCGAAAGGGAAATTCCCGCAAGACCATCCTGAATCGGTGAAAAAACCAAATTGGTCATCGCCTCAGCGATTGCCAATCGGCTTCCTGCTTCCGGATCTGCCAAAGCAGCAACAGGTGCATGACCGATGGAAGTGGCGATGCCTTTGTTTCCTGTGAAATCTAAAGCCATTACCGCCACATCATTGAGTGGCAATTGGATTTCGCCTACGGTTTGCTGAGTAGCTACCCGTCCTGTCACGGAGCGATCGACTTTATTGGTCAACCAGTCCTTGCAGGCCACTGCCTCCAACTGTAATACTTCACGGATATAGCCCAGAATCAATTCGGGATTATAGTTTGCCTCCGCAAAGTTTGAATGAGAAGTCTGATCTTCCAGTACTGTTTTTGGCGATGAGCTAAACATGTAGGATAGATTCCAATCGACCGCTTTTTCTCCGGTTTTTTGATTTTCAAATTTAAAATGCATGTCCCCGGTCGTCTCACCCACCACATAGAATGGCGCGCGCTCACGATCAGAGATTTGATGAAGCATCTCTACGTCTTTTTTACCAACAACCAATCCCATTCGTTCCTGAGATTCGTTTCCGACAATTTCTTTGGCAGATAAAGTAGGATCTCCCACAGGTAGTTGGTCGATATGAATCGTGCCGCCCGTGCTTTCCACTAGTTCAGAAAGACAATTCAAATGTCCGCCTGCGCCATGATCATGAATCGAGATGATTGGATTGTTTTCGCTTTCAGCCATGGCTCGGATCACATTGGAAACCCGCTTTTGCATTTCCGGATTCGAGCGCTGGATGGCATTGAGTTCGATAGCGTTGGAAAGTTCACCAGTATTTAAGGATGAAACAGCCGAACCACCCATTCCGATTCGGTAGTTGTCACCACCCATGATGACGATTTGATCTCCGGCTTTTGGTTCCTTTTTCTTGGTGTATTTGGCATTGGTAAAACCGACGCCTCCAGCTAGCATGATGACTTTGTCGAAGCCATATTGTTTGCCATTTTCCTCATGCTCAAAGGTCAAGACTGATCCGCAGATCAGTGGTTGACCGAATTTATTTCCAAAATCTGAAGCTCCATTGGAAGCTTTGATCAGGATGTCCATTGGAGTTTGATACAACCAAGGTCGAGGAGGAAGGTTGGATTCCCAGCTTCTGCCTTCAGCGGATCTTGCATAGGAAGTCATATAGACAGCCGTTCCAGCCAAAGGAATGGAGGCAGTTCCGCCAGCCATACGATCTCGGATTTCTCCACCACCACCAGTCGCAGCACCATTGAACGGTTCCACAGTGGTTGGGAAATTATGAGTTTCTGCTTTTAATGAAATGACGGTATCGATGTCTCGGGTTTCAAAAAAGTCAGCTTTATCTGCAGTTTTTGGAGCAAATTGTTGTGCTTTCGGTCCATCCACGAAAGCCACATTGTCCTTATAGGCCGAAGCGATTCGATTGGGATGCGCTTTGGAAGTTTCTTTGATGAGTTGGAAAAGTGTTTTTGGTTTTTCTTCCCCATCTATAATAAAGGTGCCATTGAAGATCTTGTGCCGGCAATGCTCTGAGTTGACCTGGGAGAATCCAAACACTTCAGAATCTGTCAAAGGTCGCTCAAGCTGTTTAGATACATTTTCCAAATAATCTACTTCTTCCTTACTTAGCGCTAGTCCCTCCGCTTTATTGTAAGCAGCAATGTCTGTGACCGGTTTGATAGGCTCTGGCTGTAGGTGAATATCGAAGATCTCCTGATCCAAACCTTCGTAACTTTTTTGTAGCATCGGATCAATCTGATCCCCATCTTTCATTGGGAAAAATTCCTCGATTCGCTGAATTCCAAAAATCCCCATGTTTTGGGTGATTTCCACGGCGTTAGTTGACCAAGGCGTGATCATTTCTTTTCTTGGGCCGGAAAACTTTCCTGAAACCATATTTCCTGAAAGAGGCTTTGCTTCTGCAAAGAGCCAAATCAGTTTTTGGATGTCTTCAGGTGCGAGCGGTTGAGGAGTTTGAACTGCGTAAACGAGTTGCTGAGGGGATTCAAAGAAGAAAATCATGTCCTTTGGATGGTAAGGTGCAAAGGTAAGGAATTGAGAATTTAGAAGGAAATGGAAATGATATTAGAAATTAGATGGAAATACAATTGAAATACATTTCGTTAAGCTCGATGAGATAATATTTCGCTGAAGGCTTATTTCAGCGAAGCTGTATCTCACCGCAGGTCTAATTCATCAAGTCTGTTTTAAAATATGCTTTACCGTTTCTTCTATCAATTTCCCATGGCCAACCGGTAATGTGATTAGTTCGAGGTGGGGGATTTTCGAACTGAAGCGTTTTAGGTTTTCGCCTGTGATCATTTTATCATATTCTCCTACATATAATTTAATTGGAGTTTTTCGGTTTCTGATCGCTGTGATAATGGTGCCTAGTTGTGGCTGGAACCCACCGAAAACTCGCCAAGTCAAATAAACCTGCGCACGCTTGGAACGGGTTTTCATCTCGTTTTTCACGAATTTGGTCAGGCTGCTTTCTGATAAGCCGACCTGTTCCATACCTTTGATGATGTTGAAAAAAAGTTTAGGTTTAAAAACTACTCGCTTAAATGATTGATGTAAAAAACCCGGGTAAGTACCGAGGCTATACCATAGTCCCGTTTTGATTCCATCTGGAGCTAATAATTTAAGACTCTTTACTTTTTCGGGAAAAAGCTCAAAGGTGATCAAAGAAAATTTTCCTCCCATACTATACCCGATCAAGTGGAACTCCGAGAATTCTTCTTTCCTCATCAGCTCAGAAATTATTTCCTTCCAAATGGACTTGCTTAAAGAGAGATTAGGATCTCTCCAAGCACTACGACCATGATAAAAGACATCAATAAAAATAAATCTCCTATGCTCGTTGAGTAAAGATTCAAACGGAAGCATATCCTCGTGACTTTGACCAAAGCCATGAAAAATTAAAAAAACATCATATCCATCTCCTTTACTGGTGTAAGCAAGTTTTCCCCATTTCGTTTTTATAAAAATCATCTGAAGTAATAAAATTTCATTTGGTAGTCAATAAAATGTCGAAATTAACTAAATATTTTTATTTCAAATACGGCATAATCTTTTGAATTTCGTGTGAAATGTCCAAAAAACGATCAGTTTCTAATATCAAATAAGCGCTAACTCAGAATAAAATTCTATAAAAAACTTCAGAAACTTTGAACCTTCTTAAAGTTTCCATAGTTTTGACCTCGAATTTAAGAGAAATTTGAGATGAGAGAAAGGATTTTAGAGTTGGCCGGAGAGCAATTTACCCGATTTGGTGTCAGGACTGTCACGATGGAGGATATTGCAAGGCTTGCCGGAATTTCCAAAAAAACGATTTACCAGGAATTTAAGGATAAGAAAGATTTGGTAAAGGAAGCTTTTAAGCTTATTCTGGAAAAAGATAAGGAGCATCTTCAGTTTATAGTTGATTCAGAGGATAGAGTGATTGAGCACTTGGTGAAATCCTCTCAAACTATGCGGGAGCGATTAGAGCATATGAATCCAATCGCAATTTTGGAAGTTCAGAAATATTTCCCCGAAGCTTGGGCGGAATTTGAATCCTTTAAAAATGACTTTGTATTAAAGGACTTGTTTAATGTAATAGAGCGAGGGAAGTCCTTGGGTTATTTTCGTCCTGAAATAGACTCGATGATTTTGGCTCAGCTTCGTGTAAACCAAGTTTCCTCAGTATTCGAATCGGGTATGCAAGGTCGTACCGGACTTGAAGTTTTAAATATGCAACTAGAATTAATGGATCATTTCCTACATGGGATTTTTACAGAAAAGGGAAGGTTAGCATACAATCAGAAAAAAGAAACCACCAACTAACATGAGTTTATTTAAAAATCTAATAGTAGCATTTCTATTAATTGCTACCATTATTCAACCAGTATCAGCACAAGAAGTGGTGCAGCTGAATCTTAAGCAAGCTTTAGAGTTTGCACTGGAAAATAATGTCGATGCGAAAAATGCCCGCTTGGAACTTCTTGTTGCCGAAACAACAGTAAAGGAGGAATTATCAAAAGGACTTCCACAGGTCAATGGATCATTCAATCTAAATTATAATCCTCAAATTCAAGTTGTCTTTCTTCCTAATGAACCACCTTTCGGTAATCCGGATATTGATTCGGATGTGATTCCGGCAAGATTTGGGGTGAGTTATCAGTCTGGGCTTGGTGTGACAGCCAGTCAAATGATTTTCGACGGTTCTTTCTTTGTAGGATTGAGGGCAGCTAAAACCCTTCGAGAGCTGACGGAATACGATCGAATCAAAACTGAAAATGACGTTCTTCTAACTGTTAAGAAGGCCTATTTTGGGGTTTTGGTCAATAAAGAACGGATTAAACTTGCTCAGGCAAACCTTTCCCGGATCGATTCACTTTTGCAGGAAACCAAAGCACTAAATGAAGCAGGTTTTACCGAAAAGATTGACGTCTCTCGAATTCAGGTTCAGCGGAATAATACCTACACCCAAGTAGAGCGAAGTCGTACTGCTTATGAAATCAGCAAGCAATTACTGAAAATTCAGATGGGAATTCCTAAAGAATATGACATCATGATTACCGAGACATTGGCAGAATTAAATCCTGAGGAACAACTTGCTCAACTGATGACCATGGAGGGAATGCCTCGTGTAGAGGTTAACCAACTGGAGAAAAACCTGGAATTGGTGGGATTGGATTTGAGAAATAATACCGTGCAATACATGCCAAAGATTACATTCAATGCTAACTACCAGCGCTCTGGTGCCGGAAATACCTTTGGACAGGTTTACGATTCTAAGAATTGGTTCACTAGCTCCTTATTAGGTGTGAATATGCAAATTCCGATTTTTGATGGGTTTCTAAAGAGTTCTCGAATCCAACGAAACAGAATCCAGCAGGATCAGTTGGAGAATCAACGATTGTTTTTGGATGATAATATCGCCTTGGAAATCTACCAAGCCAGAACTAGTCTAAAGAATGATTTGAATATTCTCGCGGTACAAAAAGAAAATATGGCTTTGGCTCAAGAAGTCTATGATATCTCCAAGATCAAATACAATGAAGGTGTAGGGTCAAACTTGGAAGTCGTTGAAGCCGATGCTGCTCTAATCGAATCAGAAATAAATTATCTATCGGCACTTTATGACGGGCTTATTGCAAAAGTCGATTTAGAAAAAGCCCTTGGGATATTAAAATTTGAAATTGAAAAATAAACCAACTATTCCTTGCGTAAAAAAGGAATTTTTCCAAAATATTATTTATAAATCTATGAAATCAATAGTTAGATTTTTGCCCTTATTAGCACTTTCCCTTTTGGCAGTTTCTTGTGCAAAAGATGAAAGTCTTGAAGCAAAGAAAGCAGAACTTCAGTCGCTCAAGCAGCAATTGAATGAGATTAATACTTCGATCAAAAGTTTGGAAACAGAGATTTCCACGATTGATCCTGAGTTTGCAAAGCAGAATAGAAAGTCAATTCTAATCACTACAGCGTCTGCCAGAAAAGGAAGGTTTGAGCATTATGTGGAGGTAACAGGTTCAGTTCTTTCTAAAAAGAATGTGAGTATCAGTGCTGAAACTATCGGAAGAATCCTCACAGTTCCTGCTGTAGAAGGAATGCGAGTTGAAAAAGGAACAGTTCTAGCAACTATAGACTCTGAGTCGATTCAGCGAAATATCGATGAGCTTCAAAACTCCCTGTCTTTAGCAAGGACTTTATTTGAAAAACAAGAGCGGCTTTGGAATCAGAAAATCGGTACTGAGGTGCAGTACCTAGAGGCAAAAAACAGAGTGGAAGGATTAGAGAGAAACCTTGCTTCTATAAAAACTCAATTGGATAAGGCCGTAATCCGAGCTCCTTTTTCAGGAACTGTTGAAACGGTAAATGTTCGACTGGGAGAATTAGTACAGCCCGGTGCCCAGATGTTTCAATTTGTAGGTGTTAGTGATTTATTTATTGAAGCGGATATTTCCGAGTCATATGTTGGAGTATTGGATAAGGGTGATTCTGTGGATGTTAGTTTTCCTTCAATTAATGAGGAACTGAAGACCAAAGTATCTTCAGTTGGTGCCATCATTAATCCAAACAACAGGACTTTCAAAGTGGAAGTATTTTTACCAAATATTTCAGGTGTAAAGCCAAATATGATCTCAGTATTAAAGATTCAGGATTATGAATCGAATAGTGCGGTGATTATACCTAGTCATTTGATATTGAGCGACAATAGAGGCGATTATGTGTTCTCAGTGGTGGACGGAATAGCGAAAAAGACCTATGTGAAAAGAGGAAAAACCTTCAATCAGGAAACTGAGATTCTCAGTGGTTTGGAAGGTACCGAAATTCTGGTAGACAAGGGCTTCAGAGAAGTTGGAGATAATTTTAGCGTGAACATAGCTCAACAGTAAGTCATGGCAGATCATCAAAATAAAAGTAAATCCAGAGAATTTGGGCTATCGAGCCTGAGTGTGGATAATTCCACCTCAGTGGTAATCCTTACCCTGATTATCAGTGTGTTGGGACTAGGAGCCTACCGATCGATGCCTAAAGAAAGTTTCCCGGAAATCGTTATTCCCACGGTCTACGTAGGAACCCCTTATCCAGGCAACTCGCCAGTGGACATGGAGAATTTGATCACCAGACCGATTGAAAAGGAACTGAAATCAATCAATAACGTCAAGGATATCAAATCCACCTCCGTTCAGGATTTCTCCTCGATTGTAGTCGAGTTTAATCCAGGTGTTGAAATCGCAAAAGCGATTCAGGATGTGAAAGATGCGGTGGACAAATCCAAGAGTGAGCTGCCAACAGATTTGGATCAGGATCCGAATGTGGTAGAGATCAACACTTCTGATTTTCCTATTATGAACGTGAATATTTCGGGTAATTACTCGGAAGCTGAACTCAAGAAGTTCGGGGAATATTTGGAAGATGAAATTGAAAAACTACCTGAAATCTCAAAGGCAGATTTAGCTGGAACTGTAGAGCGAGAAATTCAAATCAATGTTGACCCTTACAAAATGGAAGCTGTTGGGGTAAGTTTTGGAGATATTTCTGGAGCTATTCAGTCAGAGAATGTTACGATTTCAGGTGGTAACATTCGGTCAGGGGATTTTCGACGAACACTCCGGGTTGATGGTGAATTCACAGATCCCTCGGAATTGCTTGATGTGATCGTAAAAACGGATAATCAGAAAATCGTTTATCTCCGGGATGTAGCTACTATAAATGATACTTACAAGGAGAGATCAAGTTACGCTAGAAGTAAAAATTTGCCTGTAGTAACCATTAACGTGGTGAAGCGAAGCGGAGAAAACTTATTGAATGCATCCGATAAGATCAAAGAAATCATCCAAAAAACTCAAGCGAATCGATTCCCTCCTGATTTGGAAATCAGTATTACAAACGATCAGTCAAAGAAGACAAGATCTCAGGTGAGTGATCTGGAGAACTCGATCATCTTTGGAGTGATTCTGGTAGTTTTAGTTTTGATGTTCTTCTTAGGATTCCGGAATGCACTTTTCGTAGGTACAGCGATTCCTTTGTCCATGTTTATTTCTTTCCTTATTCTCAATGCTTTTGGGATTACACTCAACTTGATGGTGTTATTCTCTCTAATTCTTGCTTTGGGTATGCTTGTCGATAACGGCATTGTAGTGGTAGAAAATATTTACCGTCTAATGTCAGAGGGTAAGTCCGCAATTCAAGCTGCAAAAGAAGGTGTAGGGGAAGTAGCTTGGCCGATTATTACATCGACTGCGACTACTTTGGCCGCTTTCTTACCGTTGGCTTTCTGGGAGGATACTGTGGGTGAATTCATGAAGTTCTTACCGATTACACTAATAATCGTTCTTTCTTCTTCACTTTTTGTGGCTTTGGTCATCAACCCAGTGTTGACTGCACTTTACATGAAAGTTGAAGATGTCACCAAAGTAAAACCTAAACAAAAACCGATCATTGTGGCCGGTATTTTCTTGATACTATCGACCATACTCTATTTGTTGGGTTGGACAGCCATGGGTTCTTTGTCCTTGATCGTAACCCTACTCACGCTGTTTAATGTGTTTTTGCTACGGGGTGCTATTCGTTGGTTTCAGACTGTTTTCTTGGTAAAACTTGAAAATCTTTACGGGGCAACTTTAACCTTTGCATTGGAAGGTAAAAGACCTTACGCATTCTTTGGTGGAACTGTACTCTTACTAGTATTTTCGGTAGTGTTGTTGGGAATTAGATCTCCAAAGGTTCTTTTCTTTCCGGATAATCAGCCTCAGTTGGTAAATGTGTTTGTGGAATTTCCAATCGGTACAGATATCGAAGCTACGAATGAGTTTGTAGACAAGATGGAAGATGAAGTAATGGCTACATTGGAGCCCTATCAAAATATTATTGAATCCGTCATCTCACAAGTAGGTGAAGGTACAGGCGATCCTACTGAAGGGCCTAGTAATCAGGCAACTCCGCATAAAGCTAAAATCACTATTGGATTCGTCGATTACATAGATCGGCAGGGGATCAATACAAATGGTGCTATGGAATTGATTCGGGATATGGCTGAGCAATATCCTGGAGTTTTGATTACGGTGGATAAGCAAAGAGATGGTCCTCCAGTAGGAAAGGCAGTAAATATTGAATTTGTAGGAGAAGACTACGATCAGTTAATCGCTTATGTCAATCAAACAAAGGAATATTTAGAGGATTTGAATATTGCCGGAATAGAGGAATATAAAACAGATTTGTCTCTTGGAAACCCAGAGCTGATCATGGATATCGATCGGGAAAAGGCAAGAAGATTTGGACTCTCGACTTCACAAATTGCGCAAGATCTTAGAACTGCCTTGTTTGGACTGGAAGTGTCTAAATTCAAAGAGGGAGAAGATGATTATCCAATTCAGTTGAGATTGGATGAGGATTATAGATATGATATCAATACACTGGTAAACAAGAAGATTGGCTTTAGAGATAAGTTTGGTACAAAGCGAGAGGTTCCTATTTCTGCAGTTGCTGATATACAATATGGATCTACCTATGGATCGGTAAAGCGTAAAGACTTGGAGAAAGCGGTAACCGTATTCTCAAATGTACTTGATGGCTATAACGCTACTGAAATCAATCAGCAAATTCAAATTGCTATGAGTAATTACGAGGTGCCTGATGGAATCGCTGTGAAATATACTGGAGAGCAAGAAGAACAGGCTAAGTCCATGGAGTTTCTAATCGGGGCTTTGGGAATTGCCGTTTCCCTTATTTTCTTGATCATAGTTGCACAATTCAATTCAGTGACAACTCCGTTTATTATTATGGCATCGGTGGTTCTAAGTACAATTGGTGTTTTCCTTGGATTGGTTGCGTTCAACATGGATTTCGTAGTGATCATGACAGGTATAGGAATTATATCTCTAGCGGGAGTGGTGGTGAACAATGCCATCGTATTAATTGATTACACTAATCTGGTTCGAGAGCGAAAGAGGGATGAGTTGGGAATCAAGGAAAATGAATTTCTAAACTATTCGGATCTTGTTGGGAGTATAGTAGAGTCTGGGAAAACTAGACTTCGACCAGTGCTTTTAACTGCGATCACAACTGTACTCGGATTAGTCCCTCTGGCAATCGGTATGAATATCAATTTTGGTTCACTATTAAGTTCTTTTGACCCTCAATTTTATGTTGGTGGAGATAATGCAAATTTCTGGGGACCGATGGCTTGGACAGTGATATTTGGTTTAACCTTTGCGACATTAATTACGTTAGTGATTGTACCGGTTATGTATTTGATGGCGGACAAGCTTAATATGAGAATCCGTCAGTTCAGAGCAAAATCGAATTAAGGTTGGTGGTTTTTTTTATGAAACCTTCGGGACGATGTCTCGAAGGTTTTTTGTTTTAATTACAAGTTGTAAATCTTAGAGAAAGGAGCGAGATTTTGTAGTTTCGTCCTCCGGAAATTGAAAAAAATAGAAGATGGAAGAATTGAAATGGTACGTGATGTACACCGCTTCTAGGTCAGAGAAGAAAGTTGCTGAGCGATTGAAAGAAAGAGGAGTGGAGGTTTACCTGCCAATCGTAGAAGAATTACGTCAGTGGTCAGATAGAAAAAAGAAAGTTCAAAAGGCGCTTTTTAATGGTTATGTTTTTGTCAAAACCCGAAGGAACGAACTTTGGGAGTGTCTTCAAGTTCCTGGAGCTGTAAAGTTTGTGCACTTTGCAGGTACACATGCTACAGTGAGGGATGAAGTGTTGGATATGATCAAACGTATCGTGGAAACTGGCGTAGCGATTGAAACCGATGGTTCAGAAATAGAACCTGGCGAAAAAGTGAAAGTGATCGGTGGGCCACTTCAAAATATGACTGGTGAGGTCATAGAAAAAGGAAATAAAGATTATTTCATGATTCGGATTCCGGGGATTTACCAGAATATGTTAATTAACCTACCGAGAAAGTTCTTAGAGGTTATTTTGAAGCCAAACCCTTAATTTTATTGTTACTTAATTTTCCTGGATTTTCCCCTTGGATCTTTTGATCCTCTGAATCTCGCCGGAGTCCCATTTTTTTTCGATGATAATCCGATTTTTAATCTGAGGAGCATTTTTCAGTTCCTTTCGTTCAAAGATTTGATTTTCATAAATCAATGGGGTAGTTTTAATTTTGCTTAAGGAATCCACGATTTCAGCATAATTCAATTCTTCTCCGGGGTTAATCGAAGTATTTTGAAGGGAATCTGAAAATAATGTCAATGTAAAATCTCCGAGATCAGCCTGCCAAAGCTCCTCAAGTGTTTCTGGACTGACTTTGAAAATGCCGACTTCTGTCACAATTTCCCCGCTTGGTATAATTGATTCAAGGCTCATAGCAATCATTACATTTTGATTATTTTCTAGATCCTTGGGGAATTCCATACTGATATTTGGATTGGTTTCCTCAAAATTGGAGTCGGGCGAACTAGTATTATCTACTGAAACAAAATCTGGAGAAGATGAATCATAGGATGGGAAAAAGAAAAATGCAATCAAAATAATCCCAGCTAGTGAAGCTGCATATGGCAATATCTTTTTAAAGATACTTTTTCTGCCCTTTGCTGGTTTAGAGGTAGATGGAGAGATGCTTGGATGGCTTGGAGATTTGGAAAAAGAAGTAGGATTGTTTTTCGGGATAGGTAAGTCTCCAATTTTAGATTCCATTTTAACTTCTTCTGACTCGGAGAATTCAAATGAAAATTTTGGAGGACTTAAGTTACTTTCAGCAGTCTCAAACTTAGCAAGAGCCTTAGGGATATTAGCTGCTGTTTTTACATTACGCTCAAGGACAATGTCTTTTTTCCGCTCTTTACCTAGAATTATTTGAATCAAGGTGACTCTCAAAATTAGAATGAAATCACCTGCTACTAAAGGTTTGACGTCAAAGAGCCATTCCGTAAAGTCATCGCTAAGAATAAACTGTTCCTCATTGTTTAGAGCTTTAATTTCGAAATTGCTACCTGATTGTCCTTCATTCAAACTTACTTGCATGATTTCTCCCAATCGAATAGATTCGATGACTTGCTCCTCTTCAGGGATCTTTAGCCCTTCTTTCAGTAAAATTTCTTCCCAAGCAAGCCTGACTGTACACCTAGTCCAAGAGAGAACCTGCATCGTTCCTGGAATATGATACAAGACTTTCCCTTCTTTTCGGCCCGAAGTTGGGGCAGGAGTTTCTGTTGTATCAGAAACAGAGGATTTAAGAGCTTCAATTAATGGCTGGTAAGATTTGCTCCTCATGATTTCAATACTCAGCGTATTCATATTACTGAGTGTTCCTGCTAATTCATCAATGGCAGTTCTGATCTCTGCAAAAAGATTAATCTCAGTTTGAATTGTATTTAATTTTTTTCAAGACTATCTAACTCTTTAGCACTGGAATTAAGGTCTTTTAATTTTTTATCCCAATATTTTAAGTAACCAAGTATTCCCAAGCCATCATAGATAGCAGCATCAGGCAAAACGATCGGGAAAATCCGGTCTAAAAATGATTCCCGCTTGGCAACTTCCATCAACTCAAACATGCAGTTTTTAGATTTGAGGTATTTGTCGCTGATAATCAAAACCACAAAATCCCCTTTGCCTATCTGCTTCATAAATTCCCGAATCAATCCTTTGAATCCCAGGTCATTTTTATCTCTTATCAAGTCGATTTGATTGGATTTTAGGATTGCCTCTAACTCATTTGCGACTTGTTCGCTTTCTCCTCCCCAGGCATATGAAATAAAAACTTGTTGCAAGCCCATTTTAAATAGAAGTCTTTGATAAATAAGTTACCGCTCTTTTATCAGAATATCAAAAAATGAAAAAACCAACCTTTTATGGTTGGTTTTGCTTTGGTTTCCTGAATAAGATTAATCTCTACTTTTTGGAATAAAGTATCTTCGATAAACGATTTGAGCTTGGGCTAAATGATCTCCGTATCGATTGAATCCTACATTGCCATCAAGATTGTCAGTAAAAGTAAAAAACATAGTGCCCTCTCCTGCAATATCTGAATATGGCCCAATCCTGTAGCTCAAACCAGCTCTCACGGGAATATAGGCTGTAGTAATCTGCTCTTTGGTAGGGACTTCATTTTCGTTAAATGATTTCGTCTGCTTGGTGCTGACATTCATCACTCCGATTCCAACTCCTCCATAAAGATTCCATCTGCTTCTATTCATGTGATTGGCAAATGGGACGACATTTATGCTTGGCATCAGGTCAAAATAGATACCTTGACCTACTGCTGTATAGGAAGAAAAATTTTCAAACCAACTGTCAGTTATAGAAGTGCTTGGATTTCCTCCGCTTGAGATCCATTGCACCCCAGCCGTGGCCCGAAGGTCAAATCTCGTATTCAAGCGTTTAATTAAAGAAGCTGAGATAGAGGGCTTAATCTCAAAATTACCAGCCCGATACTGACCGCCATTATCCATGTAGGCAAAAGATGGCCCTACACCAATGCTAAATATATTATCTCTGGAAACCCGCTCTTTGTAAAAGTTTTGGGCAGAAACAAGGCTGCTTAATCCAAAGAAAAAGACTGTAAATGTGAATCTAATTAATGTTGACATATCAAAATAGCCTGATGAATTTTTGATTCAGGACCGGATTAGATTGCAAATTTGACAACAAATATGCCAATGCACCTTACCGGGATATAGTTTAAACAGAAAAATGTCAAAATTAGTATTTTGGGCTTTTGTGAATTACGCCCCTTCAAAAGCTTTTAAAATATCCTCCTCTGTGGACTTGAGTTTTGCCTTGCAGCTTTTTACAAGTTCAGAAGCTTCTTTTACAAGCTCAGAAAGCTCATCCACACTCTTTTTCCCTTCTTCAAGTTGATTCAGAATCAACTCCAGCCGATTCATGGCTTCATCGTATTTTAGATTTTTCATTTTGATTCTATTTTGGTGATGGTACTTTCTATTTTTAGCTTTTCTGAATAGGTAAGCATTTTTTCTCCACCCTTAAATTTGGCCAAATCTACAGGTAGACCTTCAACTTCGGATCTTGTATAGCCACGTTTGAAAATTGATTTTGGATCGAGTTGATTCAGAGTGATAGATTTGGATTGTAATTCCTGCTCTTGAGTTCGGACGAACTGAAGCATTCCTTTTAAGATTGATTTTTCAAGACTAGCCAGATTGTTTTCAGCTATCCTGATCTTATTTCTGCTTGATGAAATCAATCGATCAGCTTTTGATTTTAATTTCTCAGATTCAAGTTTGATTCGGCTATCTCCCATAGCTTTCACTTGATGACTCAGTTGATTTAATTTGTTTTCAGCATTTTTCAACTGTAACCGAGTGGATCTATCTAACCGAGTTAACGCAAGATTCAGATTTTCCTCAAATTCTCTAAAGCTTGCCAAAAGAAATTCAGCTACCGCAGTAGGTGTTTTCAGTTGGGTGTGAGCTGTAAGATCGGCAATCGATTGATCTCGCTCATGGCCGATTCCCGTCAGGACCGGAATAGGAAATCTGGCTATCGCAACGGCTAAGCGGTAATCATCAAAACAATCTAAATCCAGCTGTGCACCACCGCCACGAATAATGACCACTGCATCAGGCTTCAGTTGGTCTAAATCTGCAAATATCGATTTTAAACTATTGATCAAACTGGTCACCGCTTCATTTCCTTGCATCATGCTCGGATATAGCTTGTGATAGATTTTATAATTGTCTGGATTCGATTCGATTTGATTGATAAAATCCCCATATCCAGCTGCAGTGGGGCTGCTGATAATAGCTATCTTTTGAATTACGGGTGGTAATTCATGCCTAGCATTAAGTCGGATTAATCCTTCTACTGTAAGTCTATCAATTGTTTCCTGTCGAATTCTGGCTCGCTCTCCCAAGGAAAAAGAGGGGTCAATATCTTTCACATTGACACTCAATCCATAAAGTGGGTGAAAATTCACGGCAACCTGTGCCAATACTTTCATCCCATTTTTGAGCCCACTTCCGGTTATGGATTCAAATCTTGCTGCTACTGTTCGGTAAGTAAATTGCCAAAGATTAGCCTTAATCTTTGCCAGGACTTGATTTCCCTGCTTCTCAACCAATTCGAAATAAGCATGACCTTGTGGCGCCTGTCTAAAATCCGCGATCTCACCCACTACCCAATAAACAGGATCAAGTTCGTTTTCCAGCGTCGCTTGAATGAGTTGATTGAGTTCTACAATGGATTTTGGAGTCATAATTAGTTCATCCGATCTAATTCAGCCTTGATCTTGGAGCTCAAGCTTTCGGTGGCCCGAAGCATAGGAAGACGTACTTGATCTCCACAGATTCCCAGATGCTTTAGTAGGTTTTTTATTCCAACCGGATTTCCTTCCTGATACATCAATTCATTCAGTTTGATAATTGAGAAGGCAGCTTTTAATTGGCTTTCATGTGTTGCGTGGCAAAGTGTTTTGAAAGTTTCCGGCAGGGCATTCGCCAAAACGGAAATAATTCCTGAACCCCCAATGCTGAGCATAGCCTTGGTCATCAAATCATCTCCTGAAATCAATAAAAAGTCTTTCGGCATTTCAGCTGCGATCCGCATACACTGCTCCAAGTTTCCGCTGGCTTCTTTCATGCCAATGATGTTGGAATGCTGCGCCAATGTCAGCGTAGTTTCGGCAGCCATATTCGACATCGTACGTCCTGGAATATTATATAGAATCACGGGAACAGGCGAAGCATCCGCAACAGCTTGAAAATGTGCAATAATTCCAGCCTGTGAAGGTTTATTGTAATAAGGACTTACTGAGAGGATAGCTGTGATTCCATCGAAGTCTGTGGCGTTGATTTCTTCTACCAAAGCATGGGTATTATTTCCCCCGATTCCATACACGATGGGGACACGATTGGCATTAAACTCTAAGCACTTCCTCAGGACTTCCTTTTTTTCTGAGCTACTCAATGTTACTGTTTCACCTGTAGTTCCCAGCACCACTAAATAATCCGCTCCACCCAATATGACAAAATCGATGAGGCGTTTCAAGCCAGCAAAATCTATCGAATAGTCTTCATTAAATGGGGTTACTAATGCTACTCCGGTACCTTTGAGTTGATTCATGGATGGTTAAAGTTTGAGGCCTCAAAGATACGGTTCTGATTTCAAATGCAATTCCGTTTATCCTAAAATTGGGGATTGAAAGGTTTAAACCCGGAAAATGAAATTAAAATCTTTCATTGGCTGTCCCCATTAATCATCTTTAAAAATTCCTCCTCCGAAATCAGCGGCACTCCAAGTTTTTGAGCTTTTTCTTTTTTGCTTGGCCCCATTTCTTCTCCCTCTATTATAAAGTCAAGGTTTTTGGATACAGAGGAAATATATTGTCCACCATGCGCTTTCACGGTATCGATGATTTCATCTCGTTTAAAATGATTCAGTTTTCCGCTGGCTAGAATTCGCTTTCCAGCCAAAGCATTCCCCAGAATGGTGGACTCTTTTTCGGATATTTCAAGATTCAATCCATGAGTTTTGAGACGATCGATGATTTTAAGGTTTTCTGGCTGCGCAAAAAAGTCATGAATACTTGTGACTAAGATTTCTCCTATTCCGTTAATTTCAAGTAATTCCTCGCTGCTCGCCTCTTTTAGTTTGTCAATACTTCCAAAGTGATTGGCGAGAAGTTGAGCGGTATTCTCTCCAATATTCCGAATTCCGATTCCAAATAGTACTTTCTCAAAGGGTTGTTTTTTGGAAGCAGCGATTCCTTCCATGATGTTTTTTACCACGCCTTCTTGAAAGGTATTTGCTTTCAGCTTCTTGATTCGTTCGGTCAGCTGATCGGATAGCTCCAAATTCAATTTTAGCAAAATCCCATGAACCGTTCCTTCGTTTTTGCTTGCTTCAAGAATCGTATCGAAATCTACTTTTCTTCCCAAGAAAATTTCCAGAACCACTGCTACAGGCACATAGTCTTCGAGTTTTGGAAGTTGGTGATCTTTTAGGCTTGCTATTAAATAATCAACCATTCCAGTATTTGAAGGCACTTTTTTCTTCCATTTCCGAATCTGTTCTTGGAATGCTCTCAAGGTATCATTTAATGGTAGTGCTACATTCTCACTCAGAAAATCCTGAATTTGCTTGAATGAAAGTTGTTCGGTCAAAGCAAAAAGGGCCTTTTCTACAGATATATAGAGCAATCCTTCTCCCTCTAACTCATATTGATCATGAGACATTTCCAAACCTAATAGCTCAGCTTTTTTCTCCTCCAGATCATAGATATCTGCAGGGTTGGAGATAAATTCCTGATCGATCAATGCACGGATCCGCTCGGTTCCCATGGAGTCGATGTCCATTGCTCTTTTGGATACAAAATGCTCGATTCTCCCCAAAATTTGAGGTGGGCATTCTGAAGCGTTGGGACAGTAGTGTTTGGCTTCACTTTCTTTTCGTTCAAGCAAAGTTCCACATTCCGGGCAATGCGTGATATAGGAAATCGGCTTTGCTTCCGGTTTGCGGAGCGATTCATTTACACCAGTGATTTTTGGGATGATCTCGCCTCCTTTTTCCACATGTACAAAATCGCCCTCAAAAAGGCCTAACCGCTCGATTTCATTTGCGTTGTGAAGCGAAGCACGCTTCACGGTGGTTCCTGCTAAGCTGACAGGAGAAAGATTCGCAACAGGTGTAATTGCCCCAGTGCGTCCAACTTGATAAGTGATCGAGAGTAATTCGGTTTCAGCACTCTCAGCTTTGTATTTATAAGCGATTGCCCATCGGGGATTTTTGGCAGTGAAGCCCAATTCCTCTCGCTGATTGTAGCTGTTTACTTTCAAGACCACTCCATCGGTGTCAAGAGGAAGAGTAAATCTCTTTTCTCTCCAATCCTCAATGTATTGAATTACATCCTGAATAGAGTTTGTCTTACGGTAGGTAGGGGAGACATTGAAACCCCATTTTTCGATTAGGTGAATAGCCTCCTCATGGGTTTGGACTGAGTCAACTCCCAAAAGCTCGTAGAAATAGCAATTTAATCTTCGTTTTGCGACGATAGATGAATCTTGCATTTTTAGAGTTCCGGAAGCTGCATTCCTTGGGTTTGCAAGTAATGCCTCACCGTTTTCTTCTCGCTGTTGATTGATTTTCTGGAACTCAGAATGGGATAAAAAAATCTCTCCCCGGACTTCAAAGTTCTCAGGAATTCCAGGTCCTTTTACCGTAAGGGGAATATTTCGGATGGTTTTCACATTTTCTGTTACATCATCCCCCTTGTAGCCATCCCCCCTTGTTACTGCCCTTGCCAGTGTACCGTTTTCATAAACCAGACTGATCGCCACGCCATCAAATTTCATTTCGCAGAAGTACTCAAAGTCTTTTCTTCCAAGACCTTTTTCGACTCGTTCGTCAAAGTCAATTAATTCCTCAATAGTATAGGTATTTCCTAGGGAAAGCATTTTGGTTTTATGCTCCACGGTCTTAAAATTCTTGGTGATCGTGCCGCCAACCCGCTGACTTGGACTATCTGATTTTAATAAATCAGGGAACTGATTTTCAAGTCGAATCAACTCTTCCAATAGCTGATCAAATTCAAAATCAGAGATTTCAGGATTGCTTTCCTGGTAGTAGAGGAAGTTGTGATGATTGATCTGCTCAGAGAGTTGGGCGATTCTTTGTTCAGCTTCGGTACGAGTCATTCTATTTCTGGAAAAATTTGAGAAGTAAAAATACATTTTGAAAAGCCAAAGAACAATTCAAATCCAGTTGAGATTCTTCTTTGAGAAGATAGTTTTGAACTTGATCCATTGACTATCTTTGAGTTCAGTTACCGAATCGATGAGTAAGAAAACAGCAAACGAGCGCAGTATTTTAGAATCTGCCTATTCACTTTTTTTGGAAAAAGGTTATCGCCATACCACTATGGATGATATAGCACTATCCCTGTCGATGAGCAAAAAGACACTGTACAAATATTATCCTGGAAAATTGGAATTATTGTCTGCTTCATTTGAAATCTTAAAGACTAAAATGACAGCAAAAGTGGAGGCAATCTTAGAAAATAAATACATTCCATTTCCTCTCAAGCTAAAGTCCACACTAACTGTAATTGCTACCCATTTAGCCCCAATCAATCCTGAGCTGTTTGAAGACCTGAGGGAATATGCTCCTGAGGTATGGGAAGAACTAAGAGTTTATATCAATGAGTCTGCCTATATCCGTTTTCAAAAATTGATCAAGCAGGGTGTTGATCAGGGATTAGTGAATCCCAGAATCAATGTCAGTCTGATGGTGATGCTCTATGCAGCAGCCGTACAGTCACTTTTGGACCCCAAATTTATTAGCCAATTTCCAGAAGATATCACCGGGCAAATTAATCTCAGTCCTTCGGAGATCTATGATCAGGCAATCAGTATTATTTACAATGGAATCCTGACCGAAGAGGCGAGAAACGAATTTGTCAATGCCTGAAGCCTCCTTTGGCTGATTTCCCTATCTTTGCGCTTATTCCGATTTCAGACTTTCCATGCGCTGTTTTAGGCAGGGCCACGAATCAATTATAAAACATGAGTTCTAAGAATTTTAAGCGATACACCGTCACATCCGCACTTCCGTATGCCAATGGTCCACTTCATATTGGGCATTTGGCAGGATGCTATATTCCTTCTGATATCTATGTTCGCTATTTGCGAAGCAAAGGTAGGGACGTAGCCTACGTTTGCGGCTCGGATGAGCATGGTGTCGCGATCACGATCAAAGCTAAAAAGGAAGGTAAAACTCCCCAGGAAATCGTAGACCGATATCATGAGATGATGAAAGGGAGTTTTGAGGAATTTGGAATCAGTTTCGATCATTATTCTAGAACTTCTGCAAAGATTCATCATGAAACAGCCCAGGGACTTTTCAAAGATCTCTACCAAAAAGGTGAATTTTTGGAGCAAACTACTGAGCAGTATTATGACGAAGAGGCAGAGCAATTTTTGGCAGATCGATACATCGAAGGCACTTGTCCAAAATGCGGAAATGAGCGTGCTTATGGTGATCAGTGTGAGCGCTGCGGCACTTCACTTAGTCCTACAGACCTGATCAATCCAAAATCAAAATTAAGTGGCAGAACACCTGTTTTGAAGGAAACCAAACATTGGTTTTTAGATTTGGCCCGCTACACCAACTTCCTAAAGCAGTGGATTCTGGAGGAGCATGCAGATGACTGGAAGAATAATGTACTGGGTCAATGCAGATCTTGGCTGGAAGCTGGTGATGGCTTGCAAGCTCGATCCATGACCCGAGATATGGATTGGGGAATTCCGGTTCCAGTAAATGGTGCTGAGGGAAAAGTCCTCTACGTTTGGTTTGATGCGCCGATTGGCTACATCTCCTCTACCAAAGAATGGGCAGCTGAGAAGGGGATAGATTGGGAACCCTATTGGAAGGATAAGGATACCAAACTGGTCCACTTTATCGGAAAAGATAACATCGTTTTCCATTGTATTATTTTCCCGGCAATCCTAAAAACACATGGAGGATTCATCCTTCCGGATAACGTGCCCGCCAATGAATTTTTGAATTTGGAAGGGGATAAAATTTCCACTTCGAGAAATTGGGCGGTGTGGCTTCATGAGTATCTGGAAGAATTTCCTGGAAAGCAGGATGTGCTCCGCTATGTCTTGACTGCGAATGCGCCAGAGACGAAAGACAATGACTTTACCTGGAAAGATTTCCAGACAAGAAATAACTCAGAACTCGTAGCGATCTACGGCAATTTCATCAATCGTGCGGTGGTTCTCACACATAAGTACTATCAGGGAGTAATTCCTGTGCGGGGAGAATTGGTTGGATATGATGAAGAAGTGATTGCAGCATTGAGTGAATTCCCGGAGAAAATTGCAGCGTCTTTGGAGCGCTATCGTTTCAGAGAGGCTTTGGGATTGATGATGGACCTTGCTCGCCTTGGAAATAAATATCTGGCCGATACTGAACCTTGGAAGGCAATCAAAACCGACCCTGATCGAACTGCCACCATCTTGAATATTGCCCTGAATATTGCTGCTAATCTAGCAATCGTTTCAGAACCGTTTTTACCTTTCACGGCAGGTAAGCTTGTCGAAATGTTTGGAATGAAAACACTGAATTGGGATGCTGCAGGCTCGGCAGAGTTGCTTTCCAGCGGACATGTGCTGGGAGAGCTTGGGCTCCTGTTTGATAAAATCGAAGACGAAACCGTAGAAAAACAAGTTCAAAAACTATTAGACGCCAAGAAAATGAATGAAGCCGAAAATGCTCAAGTACCTGTGATGAAAGAACTAATCACCTATGATGATTTTGCCAAATTAGATATGCGTGTCGTTACTGTTCTGGAAGCGGAGAAAATGCCGAAGTCTAAGAAGTTAATTAAGCTAAAAGTCGATACAGGACTTGGTCATCGTACGGTGTTAAGTGGAGTTGCTGAGCATTTCGAGCCGGAGTTTCTGATAGGAAAGCAAGTGACGATGCTCATTAATCTTGCTCCGCGAAAGATGATGGGAATCGACTCCGAAGGGATGATTTTGATGGCAGAAGATAAAGACGGAAAATTGAAGCTGCTTACCCCGCATGAAGGAACTGCGAGTGGATCCACTATATCTTAAAGTGATCGTCGCTGCGAGTGCAGCGAAGCAGTCTGGTTTTTTAGAACCAAGAACCAAGAACCAAGAACAAAGACTCAAAGACCTGTCATCGTGTGATCACGAGGCAGGTTTTTTTGTTTAGAATATTTATACTGATCAGATTCCATGGTTAAGTTTTAGCTTTTCTGGAAAAATGAACTTGATTCATTTAGAATTAATTATCCCACTCCGCCTTATTTTCTAGTTGTACTTTTCTCATAATTGTAAAAAAAAATAAAATTAGTTTAAATTCGATGAAATATTCTGTTAGTTCATCCTTATACCAAATAAACTAAGGATTGTGGGGGGGGGGG
>NZ_MSPQ01000013.1 GCF_001936475.1 Algoriphagus marinus
ACATCTAAAACTATCGCTGGGTCGCTGACAGGGCTTCAATTATACTCTAAAATCTTCCCTTTTTCAATCAAACAAACCTAAGGTAGCTATCGGGAGGACCGCCACTTTTACCAAACCCGTGTTGAAGCCAGTGGTTCTTTTGTCAAGGTTAATTTTCTTATTCATTTTGTCAGTAATGCTTCAACTCTTTTAACAATGGTGTCAACTCGTCAAGTCCTTTCTTTGTAAGATAAGGCTTGTATGCTTGAAAAAATATAGCCAGCGCTTTTTCTACCTTTTGCTTGTCAGTTAGCTCAGGGAAGTAAATTAAAAATTCTTGTTGCCAGAATATGGCCAGAATATTTAACATGGCACTTAGCGCATGTGATTCTATAACCAATTCCTTTCTTGCCAATTCTTCATTTACCAGTTGTTTGTTGAGTTGCTCCCACGAATCAAATCGGATTTTTAAAAAATCACTCAAATATTTTTGCGCATCCGGAAATGAGTTAATTATTTCGCCATAGCGTTTTTGCAGAATAAAATTATATTTTAGTTGAGTTTCGAAAACAATTTTAACCTGGTAAAAATAATCGGTCAAAGCATTCATATTTGTATCTGTATGGTCGGTAAGTGCGTCATCAACCGCCTTTCCCCATTCTTCCACTAATGCATTTACTATATCACTTTTGGCGGGGAAATAGTATGTCAGATTTCCCAAACTGATTTTTATTTTTTTTGCTATATCCCGTGTGGTAACACCATCAATACCCTTTTCATTAAATAATTTGAGGGCTGTTTCCAATATATCTGCTCTTCTATTGCTCATAATGAATGTAAAGATAAAAATAAATAGGTCATTGTACTATTTTTTCAAATAAAGTACTAGCTTTGGGTCACTGACCTAATTGTAAAATTTAAAAAAAGCGAATCATGGCAAAAACAAATCAGGTAATCGAAAACAAAACCTTTGGTGATAAGTGTCAATTCTTAATTACATCAGAAGACTCAAAAGGTGAATTAATGAAATTTAAATTTTGGTGTAGGCCAGGTGGAGAAGGACCACCTTTACATTATCATCCGGTCCAAAGTGAGAGTTTCGAAGTCGTGAGTGGTGAATTGAGTGTAACCTGTGATGGAGAAAAGAGACTTTTGAAGAAGGGGGAAAAATTTACTGCCAAGGCAAATTCTGCTCATAAATGGGCGAATGAGGGTAGTGAAGAGGTAGTAGCCATTTTTGAATTTAGACCGGCACTAAGAACAGAGGATTTTCTGGAAACGTTATACGCCTTAGACGTACAAGGCAAATGCAATAAGAAAACCGGATTACCAGGCACCTTGCAGTTTTTTGCAATTTTGAACGAATATTATGGCGAGTTGTTTGTGGTTGGGCCACCAATAGCTGCTCAAAAGATTATGGCAAAAGTAGTAGGTGGATTCGCGAAACTAATTGGATATAAAGGTTTTATTCCCTTTCCGAAAAATTAATGTTGGAAAAATTTTCTTTATGCTAAATTCTTAGTTTTGTCGCAGTAACTAAAATAAAAAACATAGGTTTTTATTGTTGGAATTTCGGACTATTAATTTTCAGGCCTTTTTATCTGTCATTAGCTACGTTTAGTCTATGAAGCGTGGCATCCCGCAGGGTGCTATGATTTCATATACAGAGTTGGCAATAGTTTCACTTTCTATTTTATTCAACTTCCTTTTATTGTTCTCAGCAATCATCTTTTAGACTTATAGGTACTAATGCTTATTAATTATCAGTTGTGGTAATTGTCTTGTAAACCAGCTTCTGAAAATCAGTTCTCCAATCACGATTTAGTTTAGTAGTATTAGCGCAAGCAATAATAACTATTCCTTCATCTGGAAATACATAAAACATTGAATCAAAGCCCAAAACTCCTCCCGTATGAAAAATCATATTTATTGAATCGTTTTTAACAATATCCAAACCGTAGCCATAGTTAATATCCTTTCCCATGTCTATGTCAGTAGTATAAGGTGTCATCATTTGAGCCAAAGTCTCTTCTTTCAGTAATATATTCGATGAGAATGCTTTGTCAAGTTTCAAAAGATCCTCAACTGTTGAATACATGTTTCCTGCACCTCTTTTTAGTAGCATATTATCAAAATCAGCATTCTCTACCTTTCCATCACCTTTAACTTCGTATCCTTTCGCTCTCTGCATCAATATTCGATTGGGGTAATCTCCGCCAGAATTTATCATGCCCAATTTTTCAAATATCTCTTCTTGAATAAAAGATTCAAATGGCATATTACTAACTTTTTCTATGAGTATTGAAAGAACGAAATATCCCATATTACTATAATTCATAGTGGTGCCAGATACATATGCTAGTGGATGGTTTTTATATATTTCAAATATTTCTTCAAGTGTAAGGTCATGTTTTGGCTCCCAATCTTCCGGCTGGAATGCAAGGCCTGATGTGTGAGTCAATAATTGATGTATTGTTATATCTTTCCAAGTAATTGGAATATCAGAGATGTATGTAGCTAAATGCTCGTTAACATCGATAAGTCTTTTCTCGACAAGAATCATGACTGCAATGGCAGTGATAGGTTTGGAAATAGAGCCAATACGAAATTTTGTGTCTATAGTATTTTCTACTAATAGCTCTCTACTTGCATATCCAAAAGATTTGGAATAAATACTTTCCCCATCAATAGCAACTAGTGCATTACCGCTAAAATTTTGAATGCTTTGAAAAAAAACGTCAAATTCTTGATAATCTCTATTAGGAGGTTTTTGCTTATCACTAACATTACAAGAACAGGATATTGTAATGATTAGAGAGAAGTATATGAGTTTGTGAAAATTCATAAATTGGTTACGGCTTGTGGTCATTGTTCATTTTGCCAAATTATTGCCAACGTTTAGTATATGAAAAGTAGGCGATTTCAAAGCACAAAACTTTCGGTAAACACAAAGTTTGAAACGAACCAAAAGCCTTGATTACACGCCTATTTCACCTATTTTTTATATACATTGTTAACCTTTCGTTATTTTACTCGAATTGAGAAAGCATTATTCTAGCATCGGTATTGTCTGGATTTAACTCCAAAGACTTTTGATAAGCTCTTATTCCATTTTCAGTATCACCTAATTTCAAAAGGCATTCACCATAACTATCATAAGTATTAAATCCATTTGGATATAATTCTGTATTTAGTTTAAATATTTTTAAGGCATCCTGATTTTTTTCTTGTTCCATAAGCAAATATCCTAATCTGTTGATTTGATTTTCTGAGATATCATAGTTGGCTTTGTCATTATCCTGATTTTTAATTATTTCAATAATTTCGTCAGTAGATTTGCCAGATGATACTAATACTGATAAGTTTTTTGGTAAGGTTTCATCAACTCTTAATGCTTTTTCTTCAGACAGGTTCATATCATTTACTAAGATTAAGGAACCATCAAGTTCTTCATTAATTAATAATTGAAGCTCTTGAGCTTTTTCATATAAATTAACTACAGATTCTTTCGAAGTTTTAGTTAAAGCATGACTGTATTCTGCTAGCACCTTCATCGTTTCATATATTTCAGTATTTTGATTATTTGCGAAATTATATGCTAGTTCTTTATTATTACTATCGTAAACCGTTAACCAGAATTCTTTCATATCACTTACATCAAAAAAATTTGCTCTAAATTCAATTCTATCTTGTCTTGATAGATATATATGACCATCTATGAGTTCGTAATAATCAATAATCTTGTTTACTAAGTTTTGATTTGATAAATAATACAGCTTGCCAGTATTTATCATTTCATCATAAGTAATTCGATTTGGGTTTACATCACGGTTAACGAAGCCGAAAAAATTTTTTAGATCTAATGCCTCTGCCATACTAAGCTGCTCTTTCCAATAGAGTTTTCTAAAATAAGATATTTTAAGTAAGTCTTTTTTATATTGATAATCAATTTGCTTGAGTGCAGTTTTGTCTTTTTCAATTTCTTGAAATAGGCTTTTTAAAACCTGTTTTTCTACTTGCTTTTGTTTCCTAGATTCATTCCAAGTATTAATCTGCAGTGCAATCAGAATACCAATCACAACAAGTACAATTTCACCAATGGCATATTTAAAGTACTTTCCAGTTTTACCTTCTGAAAGCATGTTTTGTCTAATTTTTCTGAGGAATTTTATCATTTATTTAGTGGTTGGTCATAATGAAGGCTAACGTTATCGGGCTTGGCGAAGGTGGCGATTTTCACCACAAATGTTGATGAGGAGAACCAAACTTTGATTAACCACAAATGTGTCTTAGGAGCACTGAACCGCCACTTTTGCCAAACCCGTGTTAGCAGTTAGGCCTTCTTTTTTCATCATTCGTTTAGCCAATTAAATGCGTTTGAAAAATAATTGTCTGCATAATTTCTCCAGTCATGTCCGTTGAAGCCAAATTGAGCCAGTTGTCTTTGCGGTGAGCCTGGAGAGGGAATTGCTAATGCTGTTACTTGGAAATTGTCCACTATGAAAACCTTTGCAATAGGACTTGTTATTTGATTATTGTTTCCACCTAGTCCCGTAATAAAGTTGTCTTGAAAAGTGCAACCTGCTAAGTTGTCAATTTGCCCAAATGGTAAATTGCCTTGAAGGATAATTTGTCTTTCAAGGTCTTTAAGAACACCTTTGGAAGTGCAAATAATTTTTCTTACTCCATTTTGAATAAGAGTTTGAATGCCTTGTCTATTATATGTTCTCCTAATTAATTTACTGTCTTCCGAACTAATTCCGTGTCTTTCACAAGAAGAGATTGTGTCAGAAACTGCAATTTGTCTGTGAGCTAAACTTGGTAATATAAAGTTTGGATTCGGTGGCAATAAAATTGTGTCGTCAATATTGTCTCGGTATAAACCCCAAAGTCCGCTGTCAATGCTTCCATAGAAAAAACGGATTGTTCCTTCATTCTGTCTGTTTTGTTGCTTTAAAGGATTGTCTTGGTCGGTGCACTCGTATACAGGGAAGCTACCTAAAATTAGTTTGGACGCTCCGTTAATTTGTCCTTGTTGCAGATAAGGGTGTATTTCTATTTCTCCTATTGGCATATTGTCTGGGTGTGTCTTTTAGGCTGACTGCCAACGTTTTGGCGCTTGGCGCAGTGGCGGATTTCGGAGCACAAAACTGTCAATACACCACAAAAGTTGATGCGAGGTAGAATGTTTAATTAACCTCGTCACCCGCTATTGAGCCAAACTCCTGTTACCAGTAGTTGCTTTATTCATAGATATATGTTTCAATTTCTTTCAATTCATCAGCATTTGCTTTTTTTGCTAGTCTAAGTCGGACGGCAATACTGTTTGATGGAAAACGTAAAAACGATTGTAATCTTGTAATGAGAAGAGGTAACAAATAGTCTTTTCCAGAAACAAAGCGTAGGAGTTTTTTATCCTTTTCTTTAATTCGCTCTTTTATAATTTCAATTTCCGTATTAAGTCTTTCCTCGCCAAAAAAGGCAATTAGTTTTGATGATAATTCATCTTTTCTTGCGGTTACTTTTTCAGTGTTAACTATACCTGAATTTGAAATGCATAATTTAGAAACTTTAAAACCTACTGTCTGTTCTTGTGGGATGTGTTTAAAGCAAATTGCGTAAATAATAAATAGGTCTAATAATAAGTTTTCATTTTCATTAAGCCAAGAATTAAAATCAATTTTATCTTTTATTTGATCCAATTCCATTTCACATTCCTCTTCATCAGCAGTTTGACTTATAGCATTTTCACAGAAAAGATAATTCTCAACACAATATCTTGGTAAAACATAAAGTCCCTTAAGTTCAGGTGTCGCAAAATCATTCAAAATATGTAAATCTCCATCAACGATAAAGACTTTTTTACGACCATTACTTTCCTGATTTTTCCTACATTCTTCAATTACTTGCCCTCTATCACCTAGTGGAAAAACTTGCTCAATATTGAACTTTGTTCCCAAAGCTTTATTTAGGAGTTCCTTGAAAATTTTACGATACCCCTCTGCTGTATCCTCTATATAAATATCGACATCATTATATTCTTCATAAAAGAGAGACGATGCTGATTTAGCTGCGATTCCTCTGTTATGCATTTCCTTTAAGTTTATTGATTTTTACACCTTTATTTTTAAAATCACCAACTATGTCTGGTGAATGAGTTGCAAGAATAAACTGTGTTTTCTCACTAGCAGTTAATAATTTTTCAATAAATATTTCTTGCCACTTTATATGAAGTGATAATTCGGGTTCGTCAATAATTAATATATTTTCTTGAGATTCTGATGTAAATCGATTAAACATAACATTTGCAAAAAGAATTACAATTTGTCTTTCTCCAGAGGATAAAGCGTCTATTGAAACATCTCGACCATTTGGTCTCTTAATAAACAAATGACCAACTTGATCAATATAAATTTTCTTGCCAGTATCTTTTATGAAGGAATTTATGATGTCAACAAACTTGGTAATTGGTCTAAATGCCTTGCTGGTTTTATTATTGTAATCATCAATAATTTCAACTAATGCAGCTAATTTATCTACTTGTGATCGATTTATAAGCCACTCAATACTAATACCAGTTTTTTCAGTTTCTAATGGTTTGATACTATCAATTAAGGTTTCAAGTTTCTCAAAAAAGGGTTTTAATTTTTGGACAAAAGCATTATTATCATACCCAATCTTTCTCAAAGTATCTTCTATTTCCTGCTGTCTTGAAAGCAGATTGCGCTTTTCGTTGTAGTTATCCAAATTGGCAATATCCTTTTTGGGGTCAAATGTTATATAGTCAAAATAACTCAATAATATTTGTTTTTGGATTGCAGAAGTATATCCATCTTCAATTTTCTTAATCCTTTTATACATTGCTTGAACAAGAAATTCTGTTTCCAAAAGGCTCACCCCAAGAGTGCCTTTATATTGCCTTCTATATTGAGAGATTTCGTGTCTAGATTTGTTCATAAACATTCTTCTCTCCATCAGGAAATCATCTTTGTCAGATTGTGATTCATCTATTCGCCTTTCAAGGCCAATAAAAATAGGTGAAGGTAGCTCTTGAATAAAGTCCATTACTGGATGTGGCGATATGCTTTTAAGAATGTAATCGTTAGTTTCAATGCCTTCTTTTTGTTTAAACTGAATATATTCAAACTCTTCTAGTTTTCTCTTGTCGATTTTTAAAGGTTCGTCAATATTGCTTACACTTACAGAAATTATACTTTTCTCGGTTTTTACAACAATTTTATACTCGATATTAGAATAAAGAATGTCAAGTTCAAGTTTTTCGAAGGGAATTGAAATTAAGTCCTTAATGTTAGGGCAAAGGATTGCTTGAAGCAAAATGATTGCGGTAGTCTTTCCGGAACCATTAACTCCTGTCACAATTGACAAATCGTTATTAAATTCAACGTTTATATTCAAATAGTCGTGAACTTTATTTCCTTCAAATCTTAATATTCTCATTTTGTTTTTTTTATTTGATGTCTGTTTATGTGTCTATGTTGCAATTACTGGTAACGTTTGTGTTTCTGCAACAACATTCGTAAGGCATCCATATAAGCATGCATTGCGAAGGTAGTTGCGGGTATATTTGATTTATCTTTAGTCATCCAAGTTCAACTGATCCAAGGGACTTACGATTTGATCAAATCCCTTAGTTGTAATATGAGTTATCCCGATAGCTATCGGGACAGTTGTTTTACTACTCTCATGGCCAAGCAGACTTTGGATATATCTCAAATCTGTTCCATGCTCCAAGAGATGGGTCGCAAAGGAGTGGCGTAAGGTATGTGCTGTAACATTTTTGGATATCCCAGCTTTTTTAACTGACTCTTTGAGAAAGGACTGAATGCTCCTGGATGTATAGGGTACGGGTAGTTGGCGTGTGCTTGTCTGCCCTTCAAACAAATACTCATGAGGTTTATAAGCCCGCATATATTCCCTGAGTAGCTTAAGGTTTTTATGAGATAGCAGCGTGTACCGATCTTTTTTTCCTTTCGACTGCACCACACGAATCTGCATGCGTTGGGAATCGATGTGTGCGATCTTTAGATTGATTAATTCACTGATTCGTAATCCTGCTGAATAGATCGTCATTAAAATCGTCCGATGTTTTAGGTTTTCGGTGGATCTGAATATACTAACTATTTCTTCTTCACTACATACCTGAGGTAGAATTTTTTCCCGCTGAGGTCTATCAATGTTATAAAATTTTCTTGAACCCCCTTTTACTTTTTCAAAATAAAACTTGATTGCATTGATTGCCTGGTTTTGGTAGGAGGCTGACACTTTACGGAGTGTTACCAAATACCTCGAAAAATCCATCACCTCCTTATCTGTGAGTTCATCTAGATCTTGATGTGGGAAGTAATTTATAAATTCGGTAAATAATGCAGTGTAAGTTTTGATCGTCTGTGGGCTATATCTTCGCTCTTCTAACTTGTGAATATATTCTTCGGGACATTTTTTATAGGTATCAAATAGCTTAGTGCTGGCTTTGGGTACCACTCCGCTTTTCTCCTCTTGCTCAAATTTCCACCTTAGCCCAAGTTCCACAATTTTCTTTTTTATTTCTTCCTCAAACTGCTCCGAATAGGGTATCGTCCACCATTTATTTTTACTGTCCCAGTGGTGATAGGGAATAGTCTTGATATGCTTGATCAGCTCCGTCAGGTATCCAAAAATCAATTTAATCCTACCTGAATTGGTTCGGATCATCAATACTTGATCTTTTTGAATTGTGGGATGACCTGATAGATTGATTGGAATTTCCTCGGATTTGGTGATGGAATGCACACGATCTCCAAAATAGGCGATGAGCCTTTCTAAATTCCCTGGATAATGGGGAATCTCCCAAAGAAAGTTTTGTTTATTCCATCTTACATAGGGAATAGTTCTAACTAGAGAAATGTCCTCCTCATTTTTCGGCATTTTGAGTAGAATTTTTCTACCAATGACCTGGATTGAAATCAAGTTTTCGCCCATATTTCTAAAAAAATTAAACATGCGGATATCGCTCTATTTAAAGGGTATCCGCAACTCTACTAAATGTAAGGTTTAATTAGTTAAAAAAATAGTAAAAACTTTTGTTCTAAAGAATTGCTGCAAATTGTTCGCTTTAACCCGGCTTGCAGGATTATCATTAAAGACAAACTTGGAAAAAATTAAGCATAAAACAGGACCTAATTTGTTCCGATCGTCCCCGACTGTATTGACCAGCTTATTGTAGTCAGCCGAATCCATTCCTTTGCTAAATCGGTCAAGGATTCACTTTTACTGATTCAAGTCTTAAGAGGAAAGGGGATAAGGCTTAGTTAGACTTTCCTATTCGTAAAATGTACCCATTGGAATTGTTGATGTTGTCTTTTTCAATCAAAGCGAGAATATCTCCACTCGGCAATTGTTTCAAAGTCCGGATTCTTCCTGTAATAGGTAATCCCTCAGTAATACCTGTTTCCCGGTTGAATTTTAATAATCTTCGGAAAGCCAAGGACGGAACCAGAAATTGATCGTTCCATGCAGGAATTGAGCTGTTTTTAACCAATAATAAACTAGAGGGAGCGATTGCCCTTCCTCCGTCATTGGTGGGCACAGTCCAGTAGTGTTCAGGTAAAATAGTAAAGGTGGCTGCAGAATCTTTTGAGATCATCGATACGGGTAATCCACTGTAATCAATGCCATAGGTAAATAAAGGCCAGCCATAATTTCCTCCTTTTTGGATAATATTAAACTCGTCTCCTCCTTTGGGACCGTGCTCGGCAGCGAATAAAGTTTGAGTGTCTTGGTCATAAACTAGACCTTGTGCATCTCGATGACCATAGCTCCAAATCGAGATCGGTTCACTGTATCCTTCCAAAATAGGATTGTCCGCAGGAATACTTCCATCATCCATCAGCCTATGAATCTTTCCCCAATCTTCCTTTAAATCCTGAGAAACCAGAACAGGGTTTGATACAGTGCTGATATTGGAGTTTCCGATATTTAAAAATAAGTGCTTGTCATCCTGCCAGGCGATTCTAGTTCCATTTCCATAATACCCTGAAGTACGGGTTTCAAAAAGTGGTTCTATTTCTGTGATGTTTTCATTCTCGAATTTAAATCGGATCAGCTTGAGTCTGGAGTTTTCTGAAAAATAGGCGACATAGACCCAAGGGATATGAGGGTAGCTTGGATGAAAACTGATATCCATCAATCCACCATTAATGATGAAGGGCAATCCAGGATCTCCGAAAGTCTGAACTGCCGGTAGTCCTTTGATTTCAGCTAAAACCCCATTTTTGAAATGGTATAAAATGCCTACTCTATCGGTAATTAAATATTCGTTGTCGTTTAAAATTGCCAGCCCAAAAGGGATTTTAAATCCCCTGACTAGGGTATCTGATGAAAACTGGTCATCACTCATTGGATAGGGAGAGTCCACAGGCATAAGTTGCTGATTTTGACAGCTGATCACGAAAAAGATCATCAGGAAACCTAAAAATCCCAATCCCTTTTTTCGTAAATGAATCAATAAAAAATTCAGCATGCTCACCTTATTTTGACGAAAACCAATTTTTAGAATTTACAATGATCCTGATAAAATTGCAATTCAGGTCTTTTGTGCTTCAGGTTTTTCAGAATAAAATAATTCCTTAGCTCGTCGATTTAAGAAGGATTTGTAATTGAATAGTGATTTTTTTCTCCCGATTTTGATTCAATTAGTTTCGTTCATCCCCGCCGCCGGTATTCACTAGCTCATTGTAATCTTCCATATCCATTCCTTTGCTGAATCGACGAAGGTTGTAGGAAAAGCTCAGCATAAAGTACCTGCTGAGTACATTGGTCTGCGTATCCTCGATATAGATATCGGTAATATTTCTTCGCACGTTGGCATTTTGTCCCAAGAGATCATAGACATTCAAGGAGATTTCACCACGCTGATTTTTGAATATTTTCTTTCCGATACTCATATTCATCAAGAGAAAATCGTTGTCAAATCCTGCAGATAATCCGCTATTGATTTGATGATTCAGATCCAAACGATAGATTAATCCTTCCCAGATGATCCAGCTCAGATTAAGTCGGGTTCGTTGGTTGAAAAATTTATTGTCCAAAGCTGGATTCAGGGTATTCGTCACATTGTTCCAAGAAAATCGCGTCGAAATATTGAAGTCGATTTGATCGCTGATGTTGCTGCCAATGGAGAGACCAGTGCTGATCCGGTTGGAATTGTTGAAGCTCAATTCATTATTGACTTGTCCAGGGCGCTTGTTATAGCTTAATCCACCGTAGACATTCAGGTTGGATTTGATAAAGCCAAGTGGCATTCCATAACTCACCCAAGATCTGAAATCCTGAAATCCATCCAAATTCACAGGACGGAAAAGTTGCGAGCCTTTTTCTAAGATTATTCCTCCCGGAAGCTCAGTTGGTTCTTCTGCGATAAATGAGCTGTTGGCAATGGTATTTGCCACAATTCTTGATTGAGCAAAAACAAACCAAGATCTATCGGTATCTGGATTTCTGGTTCTGAATCTGAATCGAATTCGGTTGGAATAGGACTGATCCAAGTTTGGGTTACCGGTTCGAAGTTGGAGCGGATTCGAGTTGTCAATCGCAGTTTGCAACTGTTGTACAGAAGGGGCGTCTACATTCGTATCGTAGTCGATTTCCAAATTGGTAAACTCAGAAAACTGATAATCAAATCGAACGGTAGGCAAGAAGCTTTTGAAAGTCCGCTCTAATTCAAATGGTGCAGGGAAGATCTGACTGTTATCCAGTCTGGCGTGCTGGAATTGACCTTCTACTTGAAATTGCATTTTTTCCAACTTGTACTGATAGCCCAGTTCAATTTCTTGAGTCAGGTATTTACTTCCAAAGGAGTTACTCAGGGCGGTGTCTAATTCTACATTGGTCAGATCCTCGCTTTGGATATCAAAAGTCAACTGGTCTGAATTATCAAGACGATTTCCGATTTGATACTCCAATTCCATTTGTCCGTTCTTTCCCAAAGGCTCCGTGTAGGAAATTCCGGTCTCCCAAGAATTCCCATCCCGATCACGCGTAATTTGTTGATTGATAACCTCCACTCGCTCCGTGGGTTGGAAAAAGGTATTATCTGCTCTTCGAATGGCAACATCGCGATTCCAGCTATTTGAGGTTCTCAACCTTACGGTCAAGCTTCGGCCTTCCTTGTCAAACTTATGACCGTAATAGATACGATTGAAAATATCGTAGTCCTTATTGTTTGCAGCCCGGGTATTTTCAGTTCGGTTTAGAGGGCCGTCAAGGTTGACACTTTCACCGATAAATGAGGAGTTTTCCTTATCAAAGGCCGCTGAGAATCTCGGACGAAAAATGATTCTGTTTTTCGCATCGATTTGATATTCCAATCGCATATCAAAGCGGTGATCCTGATTGGTTCGAGTTTCACGACTATCTTCGGTATAAGTTTGTCCTTCCTGTGTGCTCGTCACAAATTCCCGGTAGAGGGACTCGATGCCTACATTTTTTCGGTTTCTGAATAAGTAGCTACCTGAGACCTTTACTTTTTCTCCCCATTCATCTGAAAAATTCAATCCTAGGATATTGGTGTCAATGACTCCATTTTGAGGATTGGAATTGTCCTGTGCATTTGGGTCGGCAGAGAAGTCCAGCAAGTTGATATTGTTAGTCAGACCTGTAAATGTGATCCGCTGATCTTCATTAAATGCATTGATACTTGCTCCGGCCAGGTAGCGCTCATCTGATCCGTAGCCAGCAGTAATCCTTCCAAATTGGCCTTTGCGGCGATTGGGTTTGGTGATGATGTTGATCGTTTTTTGTCGCTGACCATCATCAAATCCACTCAATAGCGCTTGATCACTTTTCTGATCAAATATTTCAATACTTAGAATTACTTCGGCCGGCAGGTTTTGCAAGGCTGTTTTCACATCTCCTCCAAAAAATGGCTTTCCATCTACTAATATTTGGGTGATGTTTTCACCTTGGGCTTGGAGTGCTCCATCCACCATCAAAACACCGG
Organism: Algoriphagus marinus; assembly: GCF_001936475.1. GTDB lineage: Bacteria > Bacteroidota > Bacteroidia > Cytophagales > Cyclobacteriaceae > Algoriphagus > Algoriphagus marinus. The sequence continues at coordinate 12,977 of NZ_MSPQ01000013.1, forward strand.
GAAGCTTTTCTACCAATATTTGCGCACTGGCATCTTTCATCGTTTTGAAAGCGTCAGCATTATACATCGTCGTGTCACTTTTCTGTGTTCCGGTCGATCTTCGGGCTGAGATAGTGACTTCATTGAGATCAGTAGCGGTCTCACGGATCATGACATTTCCCAAGTCAAGATCTCCTTGAAGCTGGATATTTCGGAATAGGTTTTCATAGCCCAAATACTGGACTTTCATCAAGTATTCACCTTCTTTGATGTTTTCAAGGATGAAATTTCCATCCAAATCTGAGATCATGCCATCTACTTGTAGGGAGTCAGAAAAATTCAACAATAAGATTGTGGCATTAGGAATGCTTTCTTTTGAGGCTGCATCCATGATTCTCCCTTTGATGGAAAAGTTTTGGGCTTGAGCAGTAAGAAAAGCACTAAAAAATATGAAAAGAAAAAGATAATACTTCATTTTAGTGGTGTTGGCTAGTCGATCGTTGGTTTAGAAAGTTATTTTTACCCTTTCAAGACAAAGGAACGATGAATTGTTTCTGAATTGAATGAGAATTGGCTAAGCGGTTATTTCGAGCATTGAAAAGGAAATATGCTACATGAATCTTTTTTGCTGCTTTTAATTCATACAGAATACTTTAATCCAATGTGAGTTTAGCTTTTGGTGCAAAGCCTTGAAATTCTGTGTTTAATGCTTTGTTTTCAATTTTCCGACAAGCTCTGTCAGTCAAAGTGTTAATTTTTAGATCATACTAATGTTTATTAAAGCAACATTTATATCTTAGCTGACGTAAAAGAAAAGGCTATGGAAAATCAAGAGAAAATCAGTATTACGACTAAAACTTTGGCATCGGGAAACTGTCAAGTGAAATTTTTTATCGAGAACGAAGCGAAGCCCCAATACGGCTATCTTCTTGTCAGCGAGCCCAAACCAGTTGGTGAGATTATCGATGAAATCAAACAGCGAATGGAACGTCGAAAATCCAGTACATTGAGCATGAATCCTTACTTGCCTATTCCTCAAGTTCAGGAGGATCATAATTTTTATCTTTTTTCAGCATGAACTATCTAGCTTCCAACCTCCGTTTTTTGCGAAAGCAAAAGTCAATAACCCAAAATGATCTTGCAGATCAATTGGATGTACAACGCACCATGATTTCGGCTTACGAAGATGGGCGGTCTGAGCCAAAATTGGCTACGCTTCAAAAGCTTTGCGATATCCTGGAGGTAGGTTTGGAGGAGTTGATGTACCATGATATTGAAAACAAGGGAAGGAAAGCCATTCAAAAGCGGGGGATAAATATTCTTACGATCGCTACGAATGAAGACGACAAGGAAAATATTACGCTGGTAGGCCAAAAAGCCTCTGCAGGATATCTAAACGGGTATGCCGATCCGGAGTATATGGAGCAACTGCCCCAGTTTAATCTTCCCAGTTTATCCCGACAAAGCACCTATAGAGCTTTTGAATTGGCCGGGGACTCTATGTTGCCATTGATACCGGGTACGATTGTCATTGGTTCCTATGTGGAGCAGTTAAACCAAATCAAAAGTGGCAGAACCTATATCCTAGTCACTCAAACTGAAGGAGTGGTGTATAAGCGTGTGTTCAACTATCTGGCAGATAATGGCAAGCTATTTTTAGCTTCAGATAATGAACACTACAAGCCTTATGAAGTAAAAGGAGAAGATGTGCTGGAAGTTTGGGAAGCAAAGGCTTTTATAAGCAGTGATTTCCCTAATCCGGGCGACAAGAAAAAAGCCCTTACTCTGGAAGATTTAGGCGATATGATCCAAGATATTAAAGCGGATTTGAGACGGATTAAAGGTTAATCATGAATCAGGCTTGCATTTGTCGCTATCCCATTTACAAAAGTCTGTCCTTCCCAACTTTGGCCTTGGTCATATGATCCGAAGGTAAATCCGTATTGATTGGTATCACCATAAACATTGAAAGCAGTGCTGTACAGGTAAGTGCCATTATATTCCCCAGTGCCTTCACCTACTTTTTGGTCAAAGTAATAGTACTCGAAATTGAAGTAATTACCGTTTTGGCTAATCAAAAAATATCCAGATCGAATACCGTTTTCCCAAACCCACCATTTGCCGGAGTAATTAAATTCTGCGCTGATTGGAGGAACTTCTTCTTCTAATTCCAGACTATTGTAGATTTCTGTTCCTGTAGGATTACTTTCTCTTAGCCGTTGGATTTCCTCTTGGTTGAATTGTTCATCTTCTTCTACAGCCGTTATGTTTGATTCTATGGGCAGATTCTCCTGATTGTTGTTATCAGGCAGGGAAGCAATGATAATAATCACCACAAAAATCCCAAGTACCCATAGGTAGTTTTTCGCCCACCAACTTTTTGGTTGAGGAGGAGGTAAAATAACTTTCTTCTTTTCTGGCTCTTTTTTGACTGGAGGGATGATCTTTTCCAGGGAAGCAATCAACTTTTCCACATCACTTCTCCATCTAGGGATAGTAAGTTCTGCCCATTGATAATCAGCAAGGGACTTGATATTATCGGGGAGTTGACTTGCTGTAAGCTTCTTTGCATCCTTTACCAGCACAGGGATGACGCGGGTGTCTTCCATTTCGAGTGCCAAAGCGACTTCTTTTCTCACCCAGTCATCTTCCTTGAAAAGGCGGAGATTTCCTTCTTCATCTTTTACCTCAGTCCAAGTCTCTCCAATCAAAACCAAAACGACCGCACTTTGACGGATTGTTTTTTCAATCGCCTTTGCAAAATTCAACCCGGGCTCAAGTGTTTCGATATCAAAGAAGACATTTTCTTCGCCGAAAACATCTTCCAGATTTTCCTTGAGACGACTAGCTTCGCTTTGCGTATCACTTTGGCGATAACTAATAAAAATTTTATTCTTACCCATAAAAAAACCTGATTTTAAACTAGTTAAAGTTAAAAAAATCAGGTTAAGATTTGCAAATGCAGTGCTTTTATTCCTTCAAAAGTATTTCAAATCCTTCCTTGATCTTGCCAACGGCATCGTATGAAGAATCAATGTTTTCTACTCCTTTTCCAAGTTCATGCCAATAGCCATCTCCACAATTGATATAGCTGCCACGCTTTTTACCCGGTTCCTCTTTTGCCAGATCATAATGATAATCCGGAGTATAAATTGTTTTGACTAGCTGAATAGCATAGTCCCAGTTAAGATTTCGTGATTCATTTCCTGTGGTAAAAATCACCTCCCGATTGCTGAAATGTACGGTGAGGGAGCAATCCTTGACAGAGTCATTTTCTACCCATCGGTATTTTACAGTCAATGGCAATTCCTTTTTATTCGTCTCATAGATTGCCTGAATAAGATTTTGAGCGAGTATCAGCCAACCTTCCTGATCTGCAGGCACCTTGGCTTTCCCTGTTTTTCCGGATTCAATAGGCGAAATGGTGATTCCTGCTTCCGAAAGGGATTTGCCGGACCACTTAGCAGAGGAGTAAAACTTGGAAATCACATCCGTCCAGACTGCGTCAATTTCACCTTTAAATGAAAAATCATCATCCATGGTGAAACCCTCATCAAAGATTTCTTCATCACTAAGTTCTTCCCGATCAGTATAATGCAAGTCCAATTCGATTTTTAGAGGCTTGGAATTCAAGTCTACAGCGATTCTGAAAACGTGGCTATGAGGAGGAGGGATGATTCCTGAATCGTATTCGATTACTATGCCGTTGGTGGGAGTATTGTTCTTAGTCATGCCTGATTCTTTCCGCAAAAGTAAGTTTTTTGAAGCAATTTAATTTTTAAAGCGAAAAGGCAGTTTTAAGTCTTTCCCTATTTCAATGCTATTTCTATCAAAACCGGGCTCGAGTTTACTGAAAAAGCGCACTTCGAAAAACTTGGTGGGCCAAAGAAAAGTGTTGGATTATTTGAGAAACCGTATCGTTCGATTGGAAGTCCAACTGAGTTTTTTTTGAGTTTCCCGTCTCCATCCTCGTCATGAAAAAGTGAGATTGCGTATTTTCCGGGAGAAAGATCCTCAATAACTACAGAAGCTGAAAAGTTTTTAACCGGAATGCTCAATGATTTTACCGCTTTCTTGATTTCTTCGGGGAAACCATCCGGACTTTTGAAAATCAAAACCTGAATAATTCCCTTGTTAGCGTTGATATTCACAACATTTAAATTAAGCTGTGCCTGTGCATTATTCAAAAAAAGGATAGATGCAAAACATGTTATTAACAAGAGTTTCATAGGCTTTGAACTGTTTTATTTCGGTCAAGCTTTCCGCTTGGAGTTCGGGTAAAACGGTTTACGAAAAATATCTCCTTTGGATTTTCAAATCGGTTCAACTCAGCCTTCAATTTATCTTTTAAATCGCCTAATGAGTTACTATCCAATTCCGTTCCCTCAATGAGCAATATTACTTTTTCACCAAGTTTTTCATCTTTGATTCCCGCAAAGAAAAATTGAGAATCTGGCAGAAACTTTTCAATAATTCCTGAAGCTTTGGCTTCCAGAATTTCCGGATGAATTTTCACTCCTCCTGAGTTGATCACAAAATCCACTCTCCCAAGCCACTGGAAAGTGTTTTTGGAAAGTAAAATCACCTGATCATTTGTTTGGACTGGCAAAGGGCCCGACATCGGTGACTTGATCCAGAGGGCTTCTCTTTCATCCACTCCGATCACAACTCCCGGCAAAGTCCGGTAGGTCATGTGTTCTGCCGTAATTTTAGCTAGGGCGATGTGGGAGACTGTTTCGGTCATTCCGTAAGTCTGAAAGGCATGAATTCCGCTTTTAACAATTCGGGCTTTTAAATTTTCCGAAAGCGGAGCACCTCCTATGATGAGATTTTTTACTTTTTGAAGTTGTTCAAGCGATCCTTTCTCACTTAAACTTTGCTCCACTTGCAAAGGGACCATTGCCAGAAAATCTGGAGTTTCAGATATTTCAGACATAGGATTTGAACTGGCTTCGACTAATTCGATTTCACTTTCCCAGACCATGGCTCTGACAAGCATCATCTTTCCGGCGATGTATTCGGGATTGAGACAACAACCCATTTTTGTGTTTTCCCCGGTCCCGAAAAAACCTTTTGTAGCCAAGGCACTTGCGATCATTTGACTTCGCTCTAAGCGGATGATTTTTGGAGTTCCGGTTGAACCAGAGGTTTTTTGTTGAAAAAAATCTTTTCCTTCCAACCAATCTCTGCAAAATTCAAATGCAGATCTGGCAAAATCAGGTAGATCCGATGGCTGATGCTTAAAGTCAGCAACGGTAGAAAAGGTCTGATTTTGAAATTTGAGTTGGAACATGGGGGAGTAAAAGTCTTAATCCTTTTTCAAAGGTACTAGTCAATCAACAAATTCCAGCGAAGGCTGTTATCTTGCCAAAAATTACCATTTGCTATCAATTTTACTATTATGGACTGGATCACTGCAAAAGAATACGAAGATATCACTTACAAAAAATGCAACGGAGTAGCCCGGATTGCTTTCAACCGACCAGAGGTTCGCAATGCATTTCGCCCAAAGACCACTTCAGAACTTTACGACGCTTTTTACGATGCTCAGGAAGACACTTCTATTGGAGTGGTTTTGCTTTCCGGTGAGGGACCTTCCAAAAAAGATGGGGGTTGGGCTTTTTGCTCAGGCGGTGATCAGAAAGCAAGAGGAGATCAAGGTTACGTGGGAGAAGATGGGTACCACCGATTGAATATCCTGGAAGTACAGCGCTTGATTCGCTTTATGCCCAAAGTGGTGATTGCGGTAGTTCCAGGTTGGGCAGTAGGAGGAGGACATTCCCTTCATGTAGTTTGCGATTTGACGCTGGCGAGCAAGGAGCATGCGATCTTCAAGCAAACGGATGCTGATGTGACCAGCTTCGATGGAGGATATGGTTCGGCCTATTTAGCAAAGATGGTCGGACAGAAGAAAGCTCGTGAGATATTCTTCTTGGGAAGAAATTATTCCGCACAGGATGCCTATGAAATGGGAATGGTAAACGCCGTAATTCCTCATGATGAATTGGAAGCCACGGCTTATGAATGGGCTCAGGAGATTTTGGCCAAGTCCCCAACTTCCATCAAGATGTTGAAGTTTGCGATGAACCTGACGGATGACGGAATGGTTGGTCAGCAGGTATTTGCGGGAGAAGCAACTCGTTTAGCCTATGGCACCGAAGAAGCTAAAGAAGGTAGGAATGCCTTTTTGGAAAAGCGAAAGCCGAATTTCGGAGCGAATAAGTGGATTCCGTAGGGAAGATCTTAGTAGAGAGACGTTAGTAGCTAGATACTAAAAGATGGGAGAATAGGAGGTTTTGCGCTAAAAATAAAGGATTGTGGTTTACGAGAAAAATACTGAGAAAGTAATCACTCTCGTTCTGGCATCCAAAATCTATTTTCTAAGATCTTAAATCTAACTACTAACGTCTTAATACTTTTTTCTACTCAATCGCCTGATAAACCATTTGCCTCATTTTTTGATCGTAAAATCCGCTAAAAGGGGCGGTTTGAGTCATCATGATAGAGATCAGATTTTCTTTAGGGTCTATAAAGAAGTAGGTACAATAAGCACCACTCCAATAATAAGTACCCTCAGATCCTAATGATTTTGCATCTGCCACATCGGTCATCACTCCAAAACCAAACCCGAAACCTTGACCGGGTGCCTTATAAAGCCCATTGGTCTGATCCATAGTCATGATTTCGACGGTCTTTGGGCTGAGGTATTGCTTTCCATTCCATTCGCCTCCATTGAGGAGCATTTGCGCAAATTTGGCATAATCGGCCGCAGTACTGAATAGCGCATTTGCACCGGCAAAAACTTTATTTCCTGAAGTAGGAGTTTGATTCGGGGCTTTGATCAGTTTGCCATCTTCATTGTAGGTATGCAGCGTTGCCATTCTACTTGCTTGTGCTTCATTGAGATTATATCCCGTGTCTTTCATACCCAGTGGATCAAATAACCTTTGCTGTAAAAAGGCTGCTGTAGTCATTCCTGAAAATCTTTCAATCAGTAGAGAAAGTACATCAGGAGAAGCAGAGTAGTACCATTGCTTCCCTGGTTGACCGATCAGGGGCATGGTTACCATTGTTTTTATTCTACTTTCAATATTCTCATGCGTGGGACTATAAATAGCATTTCTGATTTCTTCCTCCAGTTTTCCGGCAGCTATGCCATGAGAAAGTCCGGAAGTATGACTTAAGAGCATAGCCATAGTTATTTTGGATTCTGCAGGAACAGTTCCTCCGGCTATGCCTTTGCTTGGATCTACAGCCACTTTCAGGTCTTTAAACCAAGGTAAATACTTCTCTACAGGATCATTGAGGAAGAAATGCCCTTCTTCATAAAGCATCATGAATGCAGCAGTGACGATTGGCTTGGTCATGGATTGGATATAGAAAATCTGATCAGATTTCATATTTGACTTAGATTCAAGATCTGAGTAACCTATCGTTTTCTCATGTGCTTTTTCGCCATTTTTATAGATCAGGGTTACCGCTCCGGCAAGCCTTCCTTGATCCACTTCATTTTGGAGGTAGGTATCATACCGAGCTATTCTTTCTTGGGAAATAGCCGAGGTGGCATGATGTTTTTCTGCCATAGTCTGGGCAAAAGCGCCAGTATTGAGCAGAAAAAGGGAAATAAATAAAACTTTGAAGTACGATTTGATCATTATTTTGGGATTATTGTTTAATCAAAAATTGGTCATTTTGCCTGAATTTAATTCCCTTTTGGTTCTTTTTCCTAATTTGATAAGATGAAACATCTCGAAACCTCCTACCAAACCCATGATGGTAAGAAACTCTACCTCCAAGCTTGGATGACAGAATCTCCAAAAGCTAGCCTACTCCTGGTTCATGGCCTGGGAGAGCATAGCAGTCGCTACATGCACTTGGTTGAAAAGCTAGTCGAATTGGGGGTTTCAGTCTTTACCTTCGATGGGAGAGGTCATGGAAAGTCAGCGAATGGGAAGCCAGATGCGTTTTTTGAATCGTATCAAGATTACCTCAAGGATATTGATGCGCTCTTTGGAAAAGTGAAAAGCTATGTGCCGGGGGTGCCAGCATTTTTATATGGGCACAGTATGGGAGGAGGATTGGTAGCTGCTTATGTATTAGATTTTAAACCTGAGGCTGCTGGGGTGATTTTGAGTTCGCCGGCAATCAAGGAAGCGGAAGGCACCTCAAAAATTTTGATTGCAGTAGGAGGGATAATCAGTAAGTTTTTCCCCCGATTCAAAGCCTTGAAATTAGATGCCTCAAAAATTTCAAGAATTCCGGCTGAAGTAGAAAAATACCTGAGTGACCCCTTAATTTACACCGATCCGATTCCCGCTAGAACAGGAAACGAATTATTAGTCATGATGCAAAGCATTCAAGAGAATGGAAGAGAATTTGAGCTTCCAATGCTGCTAATCCACGGTTCTGCTGATGGCTTAACTAATCCCAAAGGCTCCGAAATGTTGGCTGAAAAAGCGAGATCTAAGGATAAAACAATCAAGATTTTTCCAGGGGGCTACCATGAATTGATCAATGATTCGGATCGAGAAGAGGTGATGGATTTGATAGTGGATTGGATAAAGGATAGAATTTAAATTTCGGCTAAAAGACCTTCCACATCCAATTGCCTAGTGTACATCATGATGCTTCCGTCCGAATTCACAGGCCATTCTGCTTTTGGTCTATCCCAATACAATTCAACGCCATTTTCATCTGGATCATCTAAATAGATTGCTTCGGAAACTCCGTGATCTGCAGCGCCAGTAAGTGGATATTTTGCGTCAATCAATCTTTGCAGCAAAACTGCCAAGTCTCTTCTTGTTGGAAGTAAGATGGCGGTATGAAATAATCCTGCAGTGTTCTTTGGGGCAGGTTTACCTCCTTTGCTTTGCCAGGTATTCAATCCAATATGATGATGATATCCCCCTGCAGAAATAAATGCGGCGTCTTTTCCATACATGGTAACCAACTCAAACCCCAATAAGCCCAGATAAAAATCCAATGATTTTTGGATGTCTGTGACTTTCAAATGAATGTGACCAATCCTAGTGGCGGAAGGGATAGTATAACTGGGTAATTCCATAATCAGAAGGTATTGAGTGATGCAGCTACCATAGAACTACATAGAAATTTTTGTCCACTAATTAAATTTTTTAATCGCTCAAATTCAATTTACCAGTTCGGCTTTATTCCAGGCGCATAAGGAAACTGTAAGCTTTTGTAATACTCTAAATCACCGCTAGGCTGCTCAATTTCACTTGGAAATGGAAGTTTGGAAAAGGTCTGAAAGTAAAGCAAGCAGGCATTTCTCCACCAGACTGCTTCCGTTTCTTGGATTGCCAGCAGTTGATTGACGTGATCCCAGCGTTCTGGATCAATTACAGATTCCAAACTCTTCCAAGTTTGTTGCATTTCCCGGACAGACTTTACCCCTCGATCGTAATGATTAGCTAAGCCATTCCAAAGCGTATTGCCGTCTTTTAATTTAAAATCCCAAGGCACATGATGGAACCAAAGCAAGTACTTCTCCGGAATTTGATGAGGATCTGACCATTCATTTTCTATTTCAGAAGCATATTGGGCTAGCGCATCAGTACCTGAACTCGTTCTGTCAAAACCAATTCCTAAGCTATCTGCCCGATGATAATAGAGCGAGGTCCAATCCGCTCTTCCGCCTGTCACCCAAGGCGCAGGGCCATAGTGGTGACTTCTGCCCATGATATGGTGCAAGCCAAGCGGAGTCATGTAATCAACGGCTGCCTCATGCGATTGAAGCATTATTTGGCTGATTTTCTCCACCATAACTTGGTTTTGACCGAAGGTCAATTTAATCCATTCGTTGGCGATTTCTGCAGAATTGATTTCCGGATTCCAGGCTTGTCTTCCGAAGGCATACCAATTGGCTTGACCAAACAGATGTCCAGTCCAATTGCGATCTGTCCCGATATTAGAAACCCCGGCCATCAAGGTGATTGCTTTTTCACTTACAGGGCTTTCAATGACTGATGAAACTGTTGAATTGGCTTTTGGGGTGAAGGTTTGAGATTTCAGTACTTCCTCCCACATAGGCGCTAGAAACACTAATTGCGTGGCTTGTCCAAGGTATTCCTGTGTGATTTGGAATTCCATTCCTACTTGAGTTTTTTTCAATGCTCCAAAAAGCGGATGGAAGGGTTCTCTTGGCTGAAAATCGATTGCTCCATTTTTCACTTGAAGGATCACATTATTCATGAATTTCCCATCCAAGGGTTCGAATTCAATATTGGCCTGCTTGTGACGGTCTTCGTCCACTTCATGGGAATAAACAAATGCGCGCCAGATCAAAAGCCCCTGATGCGAAGCCAAAGCAGCTGCAAGCATGTTGGCACCATCGGCGTGATTTCTTCCATATTCATGAGGTCCGGGCTGGCCTTCGGAATTGGCCTTGACTAAGAATCCACCAAAGTCCGGGATGTAGGAATAAATCTCATCTGTTTTCTTTTGCCAGAAATCCTTGACCTTCGGATCGAGTGGGTCGGCAGTCTCCAAACCGCCAATTTCCATAGGAGCAGAGAATCTCGCAGTAAGAAAAACCTTGATCCCATAAGGCCGAAAAAGGTCTGCCAAAACCTTTACTTTTTTCATAAAGTCAGTGGTCAAGACAATAGCTTTTGCATTGACATTTGTGACTGAAACGGCATTGATTCCTAGCGATGCATTTGCCCTAGCATACTCAATGTAGCGCGGATCGACGTAGCCCGGAAGCTTGTGCCAATCCCAAATGGAAGCACCGGCATAGCCTCGTTCGACAGTCTTATCTAAGTTGTCCCAGTGGTTGAGCATACGAAGTTTAACCTTCGGATAATCAGATATTAAAAGACTTTTATCAAAAGTTTCAGTTTGAATGCTTTTCATCAAATTATACACTCCATACAAAACTCCTACTGGTCTATTACCTATGATTGCATAGTGTGTTTTTCCATTTACTTCAACAGGTCCCATCCAGTATCCGTCTTCTCCTAAGGCTTTGATTTCGACTTGCTCAGTCATTGAAAGAAACTGGCTCATTTGTGTTCTGGTACCCAACCAAAATTGTGCTTTCGTTTTATCTGAAGTATTGAAGGTCGGAGCCTCCAGGATCATTTTTTGACAGGCTAAATTCAGCTCATTTCGGATGACTTGATAGGTGGGATCTTCCCCAAAAATGAATACACCTGACATCAAATCAGCCATATCTTTTTTGATTGTTGGATTAGTTATAGGCTGATAATCGAGCCAAAGCTTATAGCCATCATTTGAAAATGAGGGAAAGAAAATTGCTATCCAGAGTAAAAACGAGAATAAGATTTTCATTGAAATTGATTTTGGAAGGAAGTTGGAAAAGAATTTTCAGTATTTCAAATAAGCACTAGTCCAAAGGAAACTTAGGGAGATATGTGGCTTTAAATCCGACATTTTTTGTCAATCCAAATTATTCTTGAGTCTTAAATAAATCTGCTTCCTTATCTTAGTTGCCTTACTTTTTCTCTATGAATCAAAGACCTTTCATCATTTACAAATCCTCCGCAGGCTCAGGAAAAACCTATACCCTTACATTGGAGTACCTCAAACTAGCATTGCAAAGCCCGCATGCTTTCAAGCAAATTCTTGCTGTCACTTTTACCAATAAGGCTACTCAGGAGATGAAGGAGCGGATTATTTCTGAGTTGAAAAGACTGCGAAATCAAGTTGATCCCTCCGAAAAAATGGATCGAGAGTTAATGTCTTCTCTTGGCGTGGATGAGTCTGGATTGAAGGTTTTGGCCCAGCAGACACTTACTGCAATTCTTCATGATTATGGTCGGTTTTCGGTAAGTACGATTGATAGCTTTTTCCAAAAAGTGGTTCGGGCTTTTGCCAGAGAAATTGATCTAAATGCCAAATTTGATGTAGAATTGGATCAATTGGCAGTTTTGGAGCGGGTTGTGGATCGAGTAGTGATGCTTGTCATGGAAGATGAATTTCTACACAAATGGCTGGTAGATTATGCTTACGATCAGATTCAAAATGGAAAGTCCTGGGATATCAGACGAAATATCCGAGGTCTTGGACAGCAGATTTTTCAGGAAGATTTCAAGAAATATGCTCCCGAAATCAAGGAGTTTCTGAAGGATAAGGAAAATATTACGTTGCTGCAGTCTTTTGTTCGAGAGCGGAAAAATGAGCTAGTTAAAATCTCAAAGGAATTAGGGAATCAAGCTGATTTGATAAGAATTGCAAATGGTTTGGAATGGACGGATTTTGCTGGAGGTTCCAGATCCTTTGTAAGGCTGTTTGAGAAATTTGGCGATCGAAATCAGCCTTTTCCAGTTCTTTCGGATTCGCAGATCAGTAAAATTGATCAACCGGATGCCTGGTTTACCAAGACGAGTAAACAAATCGATGCGATTTTAGCTGCTTATGATCAAGGCTTGAATCAGATTTTGCATCAGATTTTGGCATTAACTGGCAAGTGGAATACGCTGCAGGCGATTGCAAAAAACAGCTATGTCTATGGGGTTTTTAGAAATCTTCTCGATGAACTTACACTGATCAAAGACGAGGAGAATATCTTGTTAATTTCGGATGCCAATGAATTTTTGAAAGAAATCACCAAAGGAAATGATACGCCTTTCATCTATGAAAAAGTCGGTAATCAGTATAAAAACTACCTGATCGATGAATTTCAGGATACTTCAGGTTTTCAGTGGGATAGTTTCAAGCCATTGCTAGAAAACTCGCTTGGGCAAGGTCAAACCAATTTGCTGGTGGGGGATGTGAAGCAGTCCATCTATCGCTGGAGGGGAGGAGAGATGAAATTATTGCTTTCGCAGGTGGAGGATGATATGGGGAAGGAAATTATTCAATTGGAAAATCTGGACACGAATTTCCGAAGCCTTCCAAACATCATCAATTTCAATAATGCGGTCTTTAAGGCTTTACCACAGGCAATGGAGCAGGTTTTGAGCTCGAGTTATGGTGTTGAAAATCCTCAGATCCTATCTCAGGCCTATTCGGACTCCTTCCAGAAAATTTCTCCAAAAAAGGAAAAGTCTGACTTCAAAGGAAAGGTTAAGCTTGAATTCATCGATCCAAAAAGTGAGGAGGAAGAAGGTAATTTCGATGAGGTAGTCTTATCAAAATTACCTGATCTGGTTATGGAGTTACAGGATCATGGGTATGAGCTCGAGGACATCGCTTTTCTGGTAAGAAGAAAATCAGAGGGCGAGGCGATCGCAGATTGTCTGATGAGCTATGCTGCCGAACATCCAGACTCTGCTTATAGCTTCGACGTGCTTTCGGATGAATCCATGTATCTGAACAAAGCAGCTTCGGTGAAAGCTTTGATTTCTGGCTTCAATTACTTGCACAATCCTGCTGATAAAGTTCAGTACAAAACGATGTGGTACTACTTAGCCGTTTTGATGGATGCTCCTGTTGAGCACGAGCTTTTTGCATTGGATAAAATGCCAGCCTATTTGGAAGAGCAAGTGAAAGCTTTCAAAGAAAAAGAGATTCTGATGCTCCAGTTGCCACTAATGGAGGCTTTGGAGGAGTTGATTCAGGTGCTGGGTCTGATGGAATTAGGTTTAGAGAAAGCTTATATCTCCGGATTCAAGGAAGCTGTATATGACTTTACTGCCAATAATCGGGCAGATCTGAGTGGATTCTTGGAATGGTGGGAAATCAATCAGACCAAGCGAACCGTCAAAATTCCTGAAGGGCATAATGCCATGCGAATTCTGACGATTCACAAATCAAAAGGGCTACAATTTAAGGTGGTAGTGATGCCGTATCTGAAGTGGACGATATTTGATACCAACAAAGGAAATGTAGTCTGGTCTCCATTTGAAGACCATGAGAAAGGACTTTCGGCTATTATTCCCCTGAACCTATCTGGAGATTTAGCGAATTCTGACTTCCGTGAGGCTTATGCAGAAGAAGCAACGATGGCTTATCTGGACAGTTTGAATATGCTTTATGTGGCGCTCACTAGGGCGGAGGATGTATTTTTTGGTTTTATTCCTTACAAAGAGAAAATTGGTTCGCAAAACTCCATGGAAGTACAGCTCCAGCAATTGATTCAGTCTCATACCGATCCTGAATCTAAACTTAGTCTGATGTCACTTTATGACCCAGAGTCAAAAATATTTGAATTTGGAGATTGGCCTGATAATCAGGAAAAAAAACTTCAGCCTAAGAAATCTCCAGAACTTCGCTGGGCTTATAAAAATTGGTCTGAAGTACTGACGCTTAAAAAGTATGCAGTTGATTTTTCTATGGAAGGAATGGAGCAGCGGAAAAAGCAGAAGTTTGGCTTGATCGTGCATGAGATCTTGGAGTTATCAGCCGACAAAGACACTGCCTTGCAGAATTTGCAAGCATTTTACTTTGATGGAAGGCTGAATGAGGAAGAAAAGCAGCTAGTGGAGCGACAATTAGACCATCTGTTTACGAATCCGCTTTTTGCTTCATGGTTTGGAACCAAAGGAATTCTCTTGGCCGAACAGGGAATTCTTCTTCCAGGAGGAAAGCAGAAAAGACCGGATCGAATAATACTCCATGAAAAGGAAGCGCTGATCGTGGATTTTAAAACTGGTGAAGCGCATAGTCGCTACGCCGATCAAGTTCGGGAATATATGGGATTGGTTTCAAAACTAGCCCAAAAGCCAAGCAAGGGCTACTTATGTTATTTAGAAACGGGAGTTATCGAAGAAGTTTATGCATAGTTTTTTAAGAAATACTGCCAAAGAGATCCTCGAAAGTGGAGTTGATCTTCAAAAGCTCACCGTGGTTTTGCCCAATAGAAGAGCTGGGTTGTTTTTTACTCAACACCTAGGGAGTTTGATCAGCGAACCTACCTGGATGCCGGAAGTGAAAACGATTGAGGAGATTTTCTATGACTTGGCAGGAAATCGCCCCGCAGATGACTTGACCCTGATATTTGAATTGTATAGCGTTTATCAGGATCTCAACCCCGAAGCCGAGACCTTTGATCGGTTTTATTTCTGGGGAGAAATGATCTTGAAGGATTTCAATGATGTGGATCAATTCATGGCAAATGCAAGTAAACTCTATCATCACCTTTCTGAAATCAAAGAATTGGAGTCGGATTTAAGTTTTTTGACCGAGAGTCAAATCGCATTAATCAGGCAATTTTGGGCATCATTTGTAAATCAGGATCGCGATCATCAAGAGAAGTTTTTGAAGTTTTGGCAATTGCTAAGTCCGCTTTATACCAGTTTTCAGGCTTCATTGGCAGTATCTGGCTTAGCCTATTCTGGCATGTTATATCGGAAAGTTGCGGAATCTCTAGATACTATTTCCCGCCCAGAGAAAGTACATCATTTCATTGGATTCAATGCTTTCACTGGCACAGAAGAGGCATTGATCAAACATTACATCACTGAGTTTGGAGCAAAAATCTATTGGGATATAGATGCCTATTATTTAGAAGATAAAGTTCAGGAGGCAGGTTTGTTTTTCCGTGATTATCAAAAAGACAAGATCTTTGGGCCAACTTTTCCGGAAAATATTCCTACTCAGATTGAGGACCGAAAGGCAAAGATTAAGACCTATGCTACACCTCTGAAGACCAATCAGGCAAATTTGGTAGGTTCGATTTTGGAGAAAATCACAGCCGGAGAAGCTTGGGAAGAAACCGTAGTGATCTTGCCAGATGAGCAGATGCTTTTTCCTATCCTTCATACCTTACCCGAGCAGGTGAACAAGGTGAATGTTACCATGGGATATCCGGTGAAAAATGCACCTGTGTACTCCTTTTTGGAAGCAGTGCTTGAAATGCAGCGTTACCTCAAAGTGGAAGACGGAAAACTTTTGTTCTATCATACGGCCGTTAAAAATCTATTGAGTTCGATTTATCTAAAAAGTGTCAATCCAGACTTTGCAGCGAAATTGATGGCTGAAATGCAACTCTTGAATAAGATTTACATTTCGGCAGAAAAGCTACATCAAGGTGGAGAGCTCTATCAGCTGATCTTCCAGAAGTTGGAAAATGATTCCCTTTTTCCTTATCTGGCCAATTTGATGGAAGCTTTGGCGGATCGATTGGAGGACGAGCCTTTGCAGCGTTCCTATCTTTATCAATGCTTTAAGCAGTTAACCCGATTGCGAGAGATTTTTACGGGTCAGGATATTCTTACCATCAACCGTGAATTTTTCATCCGGCTTTTTCGTCAGATTTTCCGAGAGGTCAAATTGCCTTTTGAAGGAGAGCCGCTTCAGGGTTTGCAGATCATGGGTGTGTTGGAATCCAGAAATCTTGACTTTAAGCGAGTGATCATTTGCAATATGAATGAGGATAGCTTTCCGCCTTCCGCGGGTCTGAATTCGATGATCCCATTTAATATCCGGAAAGCCTTTGGATTGCCGGTGCAAGAGCAAAACGACTCGATCTATGCCTATACATTTTATCGGCTTTTGCACAGTGCAGAGGAAGTTCATATGATTTATACCACAGCTTCGGATCAGGGGAAAGCTGGAGAAAAGAGCCGATATATGCAGCAGATGGGGGTTGAGCTTGGAAGAGAGATGGAAGAGGAGGTGATTTTTATTCCAATAGATCAGAAATCTCCCGAAGCCATCTCGATCCAAAAGGAACCTGAAGTTTTGAACTTGCTCGAAAAGTATTTGATAGATGAGCATGGCAAATCGGAAACTTCCTTTTCGCCTTCTGCTTTAAGTGTGTTCTTGGATTGTAGGCTGAAATTTTACCTACAGTATCTTGCAAATATTCAGGAAAAGGAAGAAGTCAGTGAGGAAATAGATGCTGCGGTTTTTGGGAATCTTGCGCACTACAGCATGGAGTTTTTATACCAGGATTTCGCGATTAGAAAGAAAAGAAGCTTACTGGAAAAATCAGATTTTGAGGATTTGAGTAAGAACTGGGTGTTTCCAGCAATTGAAAAAGCCATTCGTAAGTTTTACCACTTGGAAGGTGAAGCAGATACGAAGTTGAATGGTCAAATGGCGATTGCCAGAGATGTGCTTCAGAAATACCTGCATCAGATTTTGAAAATAGACGAGGCTTCGGCTCCATTTAAATTGATTTCACTAGAAAAAGAAAAAAAGTACACGGCAGGCTTGAAGATCAATACGCCATCGGGAGAGAAAGTTGTTTCTCTAAAAGGTATTATTGATCGGGTGGATGAGCATAATGGTTCGGTGAGGTTGATCGATTATAAATCCGGTCAGGACAATAAGACTTTTCCTGATGTGGAATCGCTTTTTGATCGGGACCATAAGTCTAGAAATAAAGCCGCCATGCAAACCATGTTTTATGGCTTGATCTATCAGGCTACTAACTCAGGAAATACCTTACCTCTGAAACCTGCGATTTTTAATCTTAGGGAAATGTTCGGGGATGATTTCAATCCTTACTTGCAACTGAAATTACCTTATAAAACAGGTGTTGAGGTAACTGATTACAGACAATTTGAAGAAGAGTATCAAGCTGGTTTGAAATTACTTTTGGAGGATATCTACAATCCGGATGTTCCTTTTGACCAAACCGATGATTTGAAAAAATGTGAATACTGTGCCTACCGAGAGATCTGTGGGAGGTAAGTTGATTTGATGAAATGTACATTGGTTGATGGAATACGACCATTCATACCAATGTGATTTATAAGCAAGTGCCTTTCTTTATATTAATGGTTTCAAAATAACCTGATAACCCAATGAGAAAATCGCTTCTGTTGATAGTATTGTGCTGTGTGAGTTTATGGAGTTGTACCAAACAAGAATCAATCGATCCCTTTGCAACAATAAAACCTGAAGAAAGTAGGTTTACCAAAATCCCATTGGTAGAAGGGCTAAATGAGCCTATGGAACTTGAAGTGCTCGATAATGGAGATGTACTTTTTATTGAGCGAAATGGGAAATTGAAACTTTATCAGGCAGCTTCTACTGAAACAATTGAGGTAGGGGAACTGGATGTTTATCCTGATGGAGAAGATGGCTTGTTGGGATTAGCGAAGGATCCGAATTTCTCGACAAATAATTGGATCTACCTTTATTATGCACCTGCCGGTGGGCCATCTATCAATCGACTTTCCAGATTTGATTTCAAGGAAAATCTGCTGGATGTAAATTCGGAGAAGATCATGTTTGAAGTTCCCGTATTCCGAGGCTGTTGTCACTCTGGGGGATCATTAGAATTTGATGGAAAGGGAAATCTTTACTTATCTCTTGGAGATGATTCCACACCTTTCGAATCAGACAATTACAATCCGATTGATGAGCGAAGCGGAAGACCTGAGAATGTTGATGCGCAACGTAGCTCAGGAAATTCCAATGATTTGCGTGGTTCGATCATCCGAATCAAACCTGAGCCAGACGGGACTTACTCCATTCCTGACGGAAACCTTTGGCCGGTAGGCACTCCAAATACTCGTCCGGAAATCTATGTCAAAGGAAATCGAAATCCCTATCGAATTTCATTGGACCAGCGAAATGGCAATTTGTTTTGGGGAGAAGTTGGACCCGATGCAGCTATGGATTCGATGCGGCGTGGCCCGAAAGGACATGACGAAATCAATTTGGCTACTAAAGCAGGATATTTTGGCTGGCCATATTTTGTGGGGAATAACAAGCCTTATTGGAAATACGATTTTGAAAAGCAGGAGAGCTTGTATGAATTTGACCCAAAAGCGCCAAAGAATACTTCTCCTAATAATACCGGGGTGGAAATACTTCCTCCAGCTACCTCTGCCTTGATTTGGTATCCCTATGGTCCTTCCGAAGAATTTCCGATGCTGGGAGAAGGAGGGAGAAATGCTATGGCTGGTCCTGTATATTACCGAGAGGATTATGAGAAATCAGCTGTAAGATTTCCCGGTTATTATAATGAGAAAGTTTTCATTTTCGACTGGATGCGAAATTGGATTTTCACAGTCAGTCTGACGGAGAATTATGAGTACGACACGATGGAGCGATTCATGCCTTCAACGGTATTTGATAAGCCGATTGACATGCAATTTGCTAAGGATGGTTCCTTATATATGCTTGAGTACGGTACCTACTGGAGAGCTCAAAATGATGATTCGGGTTTATATAGAATTGTTTTTTCCGAAGGTAATCGAGCGCCACAAGTAAAAATAGCGGCAGATAAGAAAGTAGGTGCAGCGCCATTGACAGTTGGGTTTTCATCCGAGGGAACTTTTGATCCGGATCTGGAAGATGGAATTACTTACGAATGGGACTTTGGAGTTGAAGGAGGAAAATCAAATGATGCAAACCCATCATTTACCTTCGAAAAAGCAGGGACCTATCAGGTCAAGCTAACAGCAAAGGATAAAAGCGGGGAAAGCAGTTTTGCGACTTTGGAAATCAAAGTAGGAAATCAGCCACCGAGTGTTCAGATCGACTGGAAAGGAAATCGAAGCTTTTTCTTTGGAAACGAAGCAATTGACTATGCTGTAAATGTTGCTGATGCAGAAGATGGGACTATAGCCGAATCAGATATAGACCTGACTATTACCTACATCGAAGGGTATGATTTGATCAAAGCAGGTCACGAAGAGGAAGTCTTAAGTATTGGAGAAACATATATCAATCAAGCAGGTTGCAAAGCTTGCCATGCCATCGCCAATGAATCTGTAGGACCAGACTATACTGCCGTTTCTGAGAAATATAAAGGCGATGTTAAAGCAAAAGCTTATCTGGCCAATAAAATCAAAAATGGCGGTGGAGGTATATGGGGTGAGCGGGTTATGCCTGGACATACCCATCTGGAAGACCAACAAATTTCCGAAATGGTGGACTTTATCCTCAGTATTGCTGATCCTAATCGTGGAGGAAAACTTTCAGCGAGAGGGACGTACCAACTGGAAAATCCGAAATCCTCAGAAGGATATTATTTGGTACAGGCGAACTACACGGATAAAGGAGCAAATGGCATTAGTCCATTGACTACGACTAGTCAACTCATGATTCGAAATCCAAAAGTGATGGCTTCCAACGCAGATCAATTGAAAGATGCAGCCAGAGCTAACGGAGAGAACGTCAGCTTTGTGAAATACACTGCTGATAATGCTTGGCTGATGCTGCAGAATATAGATTTGAATCAGATCACCCGAATATCTTTAGAAATTGACCCAACGAACACTGGAGGGAAATTGGAGCTTAGGTCGGGAAGCCCAAATGGAAAACTTCTTGGAACAACCGAAAAACTCAGCAAAGCAAGCAGGCCTAATGGCGCAAAAGGTGGCTGGTTTACGGTAGAAATGCCAATTGAGTCGACAGATTCTGTGGGTGATATTTATTTGGTATTCAAAGCTGATCAGGAAGTTTCGATTTGGAATACTTTCCAGCTGAATAGTCTGAAATTCAATAGGTAGGAAATTTTTAAAAAAAATGACTAGGGAATTGGTTTGGAATATTTAATTTCAAACTAATTCCCTAAATTCATTTAAATTTTTTTTGAATATGCCAACAGAACAAAGAACCTGTCTACAATGCGGAAATTCCATTCGGGGAAGAGTTGATAAGAAGTTTTGTGATGATTCCTGCCGAAATGCCTACAACAATCAGCAAAATTCGACCAGCAACAATTTAATCCGTAATATCAATCACGCGCTCAAAAAGAACCGGAATATTCTAGAATCTATCATTCCGTCAGGCGAGGAGCTTGGAAAGACCACAAAAGATAAATTGTTGTTTCAGGGCTTTCAATTCAAATATTTTACCCACAGTTACGAGACCAAAAAAGGAAGTCAATATATGTTTTGTTACGATTTTGGGTATTTGAAACTGGAAGGTGATTGGTATTTGGTAGTAAAAGGTAAAGAAAGATAGCTAGAGTAAAGAAACCCGGAAAACCCTCATTCTAATTTGGTACTTTTGAGGGTGTCAGAAACTACAAAGAATCCCATTGCCCAATATCTTAGCAATCTTTCAATCGAAAGTTTGAATGAAATGCAATCGGAGTTTATCTCCAGGGCCGCAAAAAACGCCCATCTTGTACTTTTAGCTCCAACTGGATCCGGAAAAACAATAGCTTTTTTGATCCCATTGATCAGTTCCCTACAGGAAAATATTCGTGCGGTACAAGCTTTAATCATTGTGCCTACAAGAGAATTGGCTATTCAGATTGAGCAGGTCTTTAAAGGATTAAAATCCCCTTTTAGGGTAAGTACAGTTTACGGGGGACATTCTTCCAAACTCGAATCACAAAGTATCGGTGAAGCTCCGGACGTGATCATCGGGACGCCTGGCCGACTTGCGGATCATCTGGAGCGAGGTTCATTTGATCCCTCTTCAGTTCGGACTATTATCTTGGATGAATTTGACAAATCACTTGAAATGGGTTTTCAGGACCAATTGAAAGCCATCTTTAAGTCAATGACTGGAGAACCAAGGTTCCTGTTGACTTCTGCGACTGCTTTGAAGCGAATGCCGGATTTTATTCCTTTTTCAGACTATAGAACTGTTAATTTTCTTAGGGATGAGGTAGAATCTAAATTGGAACTTAGACTAATCCATAGCTCAAGCAAAGAAAAAGGTGAGACATTAATGCGATTAGTAGCAGGGTTTCAGGATGAATCAGGTATAGTTTTTTGCAATCACCGAGATGCGGTTGATCGACTCAGTACACTCTTGACCGACTACGATTATTCTCACAGTGTCCTACATGGTGGATTGGAGCAAATAGATCGGGAGAAGAATCTAATTAGATTTCGAAGTAAGGTGACGAATCTTCTAATCGCGACAGATTTGGCTTCTCGTGGCTTGGATATTCCTGAGATCAAACAGATCATTCATTATCAATTGCCACCTAAGGAGGATGCCTTTATTCATCGGAACGGGCGCACAGCAAGAATGCATGCGGAAGGAAAGGCTTATTTGATCTTGGCAAATGACGAATCACTGCCTGAGTACATCAATCGATTTGTGGAAGAGGAGAAGGTAAGTGAAAAACTAAATCCTCCAATCAGACAGGAGTGGGTGTGCCTTTATTTTAGTGTAGGTAAAAAAGATAAAGTCAGCAAAGGAGACTTAGTAGGCTTATTGACAAAAAAAGGAGAACTGAAATCTGATGAAATTGGCTTGATTACAATCATGGATTTTGCATCCTATGTGGCTGTGAAAAGTAATTTAGTTCAGAAGCTGCTTCCAAAATTGAAAAATGAGCGCGTTAAAAAAACCAAGGTAAAAGTCGAAGAGGCGAATTGAATTAATTCATTTTTTTACCTTCAGGTATCAATAAACCATAATTTCAAATGAAAAATCGAGTAACTGGCATTGGAGGGATCTTTTTCAAGGTAAAGGATCCAGATAGAACCAAGTCTTGGTATCAAAAACATCTCGGACTAAATATTGATCAATACGGTACCGCATTTGAATGGAGAAAATCAGAGGATCCAGATCAGAAGGGATTTACCCAATGGTCACCGATGAAAGAAGATACGAATTATTTTCAGCCATCAGAAAAAGATTTTATGATCAATTATCGGGTTGAAAACTTGGTTGAATTGATCAAAGAGCTCCAAGTAGAAGGAGTGACGGTTTTGGATGAAATTGAAGTCACTGAGTATGGAAAATTTGTCCATATCCTAGATGCTGATGGGCATAGTGTAGAGCTTTGGGAGCCGATAGATTCGGTTTACGACTCTTTAGTTGAAGGGAGGACAAAAAGTTAAACTCCTTATTGAAATCATCATTTACAAAGTATTAAAGTGGTTCCAATTTTTCCTTTTGCAAAAACAACCTTGCAAAAGCGGGGGGGGGTCTATGATGTGCTAATTTGAAGGAAGCATAAAAACTAGAAAAGCTGTCACCACAATTAAGATTCCAATCAAGGAGACCCAACCTATTTTATTCATTTCTTTTCGCCTTGCAAATCGATGAATTATACTTTCCTGAATTGATTTAAGGTCTGCTTGACTACGATAGTCTGGATCATTTTTTCCGGAGGAATAACTCAGCTTTTCACGGATTTTCCCCAAATTATGGTTGTCTTTTAATTTGTTGTTGGAATCCTTCATAAACCCTGCTCCGCCTGACATACTCTTTTTATTTATTCTAGTAGATGATTGAATATAAAATTGAAGATAGTTTAGAACTAAGAGAATTCATAGATATCCTTATTGAATCAGGTTTATCAAAACGAAGACCTATGGAGAATCCGGATCTCTTGAATCGAATGCTTTGTAATTCCAATCTGATGATTTCTGCAAGGGTGGAAGGGAAGTTAGTTGGATTTATAAGAGCTTTAAGTGATTTCAGTTATAGGACTTTTATTGCTGACTTGGCAGTAGTTGAGACTTATCAAAATCAAGGAATTGGCCGAAGGCTATTGGAGGAAGCTCGAAAAGCTGGACCTGAGGCCAGGTTGATTCTTTTTGCTGCAGAAAATGCCGAGGCTTTTTATCAAAAATTGGGTTTTCAACTCCATCAACGATGTTATCAACTCAAGCCTGAAGAGCATTTGCGATGATTTTCTATAAAATGGTTAACTTCCTTCTTAACCAATCCAAATAAGTTCGATTGAAGAATATTTCACTAATTGCGATTGTATTGGATTATTCGGTAGGACAGCTTAGCCAGCTATTATTTCCAGAGGTTTAACTGTCATCTGTCTTCTGAATATTCCTCGTGAAATAGTTGGGCGCTTTTTCAAATTTCTTATAAAACTTAAACCATTTATATCTTAATAAATCTAACCCTATATGAAATCGAGCATGACCAAAAAGTCACACATTGGAATGTCCCGAAAGTGTTCGGGATTACCAAACAAGATTCCATATGGCCTTAAAAAAACAAAATATAATCATATGAAAATCAGAATTTTAATTGCTGTATTTCTAGTTTCTAGTTTCAGTTTTGCACAACAAAAAGAAGACTCTATTCCCAAAGCTCAAGTTTTTGAATCCAAACAGGCAGTGACGATTGATGGTAAAACAATCAACCTTAATGCAAAGGCTGGAACCATGGAGCTGAAAGACGAGAATAATAAGCCTATAGCCTTATTCGGTTTTACGGCATATTTTAAAGAAAATCCTGAGAAAAATAGACCTATTGTTTTTGCATATAATGGTGGACCGGGCTCGTCTTCCTATTGGCTTCACATGGGAATAATGGGACCGAAGCGAATCGTCGTTGATGATCCTAATTACAACCAAGCTGCTCCATATGAGCTGGTAAACAATGAGTTTTCGATTCTGGATATGGCGGACGTAGTGATGATGGATCCAGTCGGAACAGGTCTAAGCGTGCCAATAGGAGAGGCTACAGGAAAGGATTTTTGGGGAGTAGATCAGGATATTCGAAGCGTAAGTCTATTTATCATGCAGTTCTTAAAAGAGCATGGTCGATTAAATTCTCCTAAATACATTTTGGGAGAAAGCTATGGTACATTTAGAAATGCCGGAGTGATGAGTTATTTACTGGGAAAAGGATATGCACTGAATGGAGTAATTATGGTGTCAGCAGTTTTTGACCTTCGAACCTTATTTTTCGCACCAAATGAGGATATGTCTTATGTCGTTTATCTTCCTACAATGGCAGCGACTTCTTGGTATCATGATCGGGTAGCAAATAAGGGAACTGATCTTCCGACTTTTGTGGAGGAGGTTCGCCAATTCACAGAAATGGAATATGCGCCAGCGCTATTTAAGGGAAACAATATCTCCCAAGAAGATAAAGCGATGATTGCAAATAAGCTTCAGGCCTTTACAGGGATTGATGCTAAAATCTGGCTTCGTGCTGACTTGCGAATTAATGCCGGGGAATATTTTCAAGAACTCCTACGCGATGAAGCTATGACTGTCGGTCGATTAGATTCAAGATATAAGGGGATTAATCTCGACCCAATGTCCATGGATTCATTTACTGATCCACAGTCTGATGCGATTTCATCTGCATATACCATGGGATTCTTGGATTATTTTCACGAAGATTTGAAAGTGAGTAAGGACCTGAATTATTCCACTTCGGCCTATTCTAAACCAGGTTTTAATTGGGATTGGAAGCATGAAGGAACTGCTTCTTGGGGTGCTAATGCATCTGTAACTACGCTCCCAGATATGGAAGATGCATTGTCCAAGGATCCAAATGTTAAGATTCTAATCATGAATGGATATTATGATTTAGCCACAGTATTTTATGGGGTGGAGCATTCGATAGCCCATTTGAACCTGCCAAAATCTGCAAGTGACCGAATCATTATGACTTATTATGAAGCAGGTCATATGATGTATACTCATTTGCCTTCTGCAAAACTTTTCAGAGAAGACCTGAAAGGATTCATTCAAGATACCCTACGTAAGTAAAATGAGAAAGCCCAACCGAGCGTATCCTAAAAAATTTATGGTTCATAAAGTGAAAATTTTGGGTTTATTCGGTTGGGTCTTTTTAATTTTTTCCTGTGCCGAGGCACAGAAACCCCAAAATCAAAATTTATACTTTCCTCCAAATGATTCTAAGTCCTGGGAATCCCAGCCCTTAAATGAACTAGGTTGGGACGCTGTTAAGCTAGCTGAGCTTTTGGCCTGGCTGCCAACTCAGGATACCCGGGCATTTATTATTTTGAAAGATGGTAAAATAGTTGTGGAAGAATATTGGGGGGATAATTTGACGGGGTTAGGAGAAATGACTCAAGATTCTTTTTGGTATTGGGCATCAGCTGGAAAAACTCTTACTGCTGCTCTGGTGGGAATCGCAGAAGAGCAAAAATTGCTCAAAATATCCGATAGAACTCAAGATTATTTAGGGGAGGGTTGGACAGCAATGTCCAATGACCAGGAGCAGGAAATTAAGATTATTCATCAACTGACGATGACAACAGGTCTTAATGACCAAAATGTAAATTTGGATAATACTGACCCAGCAAGTCTTACTTACCTAGCTGAACCCGGACAACGCTGGAGCTATCATAACGCACCATATACTCTTTTGGAAAAAGTAGTGGAAAATGCATCAGGCAAGAGCTATCAAACTTATTTTGAAGAACAGATTGGGAATAGAATAGGCATGGCTGGATTTTGGCAAAAGTCAGGTTTTAATAATGTCTTTTTTAGCAATGCGAGGTCATTTGCTAGATTTGGTTTACTTCTCCAGGCAAAAGGAAACTGGAACGGAGATAAAATCTGGTCAAGCAAATATTTTGATGCACTTTCAGAAAGTTCGACTGATATAAATCGAGCCTACGGTTACCTCACTTGGCTAAATGGTAAATCTTCCTATATGCTCCCTCAAAGTCAAACTGTTTTTCCAGGAATGCTTATTCCTCAAGGTCCAGCAGATATGTATCAGGCCATGGGAAAAAACGGTCAGTTTCTGATGGTGGTTCCTTCTGAAGGGATTGTAATTGTGAGAATGGGTGGATCTGGAGATAATTCTCTCGTGCCTTTTCTTCTGATCAGGGATATTTGGGAGCGATTGAATCCGGTGCTAGGGAATTAATGGATGATCAGCTTTTTGGTAACCAATCCCTGGAGAGAGAAAAGTTTCAAAACATAAATTCCTTTAGGTAAGGAAGACAAATCAAACTCCTGTCTCTTATTTTTCATATCGGAATTCTTTAAAACTAGATTACCGTTTAAGTCAAAGATTTCTAATGCAGTTTTATCAAGGTTCATGCTTTCGCCTTGAAGAGTGAATCTGCCTGTACTCGGATTAGGATACACAGTATACACAGGGGAAATACTTTGATCTTCAATTAAACTGATTCCTATAACCTGAAAAGTTTCAAATCGACCATCGAAATCAGTTTGAGTTAATCTATAGAACTGGCGACCATAACGAACATCTTTATCTATAAAGTCATAGGTTCTCTGCTCCAAAGAATTACCAGATCCTGGAATTAGGGCAATAGTTTCCCAGGTTTTGCCATCAAAAGATTTTTCCAAAGTAAAAAACGCATTGTTTTTTTCGGTAGCTGTGACCCAGATTACTTTGATATTTTTATCTGAAGTCTCTTCTGCTTTAAATTCCAATAATTCAATTGGCAATATCCTAAATGAACTAGCGATTGAGAGAAGTCCAAATGTTGAATTTGAACCTCTTGTTACAGTTCCTGAAGTAGCACTTCCGGATACTGTCCCTCCTAAATCCTTCCAAGCTGAACCATCCCAATTAATCAGGAGGAGTTCGGTATGATCTATAATAGGTGATGTACGTGTTGAATTATAACTCAAAGCTAAGGACCGGGCAACAGTACCTGTATTCCGAGTGAAACTCCAATGTTCGGATTGATTCATTAGTCCAATCGTTGGATCTTTTCCGACAGTATCAGTTGGAATATTTACCGGAGCAATAGCGAAGTACTCTGAACTGTATGAATCCGATGTGCCTCCTCCTCCTCCAACTGTAGATGGTGCGTAGGATCCACTTTTTCCAATGGGGAATTCGAAATTATCATTCCCGATTTTTGTTACAGGTCCGTCTACATAGCTGACATCAGATGCGCCAACAGATGTTGCATTATCTATAAATGTAAGAGTATTGGTATTCGTGGTATTAATAAAGCCACTGCTAAAGGTAAGAGATTGATCTATTTGTAAAGGGACATTTAGAGTTAGTGTTCCTGAAGTATTCATTTGAACCAACTCTGCAATTGGGGGTTGCGCTAAGTTTCCTTCCCATAATTGGGAAGTATTTCCATCTATGAGTACTGTTCCATTTCCTTCCGCAAAGAATATACTGGCATTACTTCCCACGGTAGAAATGTTCCCTCTAAAACTGGTTATTCCATTGTAAGCCGGTTCAATATTTCCTGAACCTGATTTTATAAATGTTGCGTTCCTGTTAAAAGTATCTCCGTTATTATTTGCTAGTCTAAGGTTTGAGTTAGAGTTATTTGTAATAATTGTTGTCCCAAAGCTATTTCCTCCAAACCAATTATTTGCAGCTCCTCCAGTCTTTGTAAAATTAGCAGTTCCAGAAGTAGTCGCAAAAGAATTTCCCGCTTGGGTCATGTTGATGTTTGCCGCAGTGAAGGTTCCATTTCTGGCAAAAGTATTCGCTTGAGTAAAGTTGATAGTTGTTGCAGTAACCCCAAAGTCTCCTTGAAAGGAAGAGTTTACTGAAGTAAATGTAGTAACTCCAAAATTACCGTTAGGGGAATTTTGAACTTGAGTAAAATTGTTGAATTCAAGAATGTTTCCCACAGAAAAGCCTGAAGTTACAACCCCTCCTGTCGCTAAAGTTGATGTTCCTCCTCCTTCCCCAAATCGGACCTCACCATTTGCATTGGAGTTATTGATAGTAATTTGTTGTGCAAAAGTATTGGTTCCACGATAGGCGATTCCTAGAAAGTTGGTCCCAGTATTAGTGAAAGTACTAGTTGAATTAAAGGTGTCACCAGCATTTGTCCCTAACCTAAGGATTGTGTTAGAGTTGTTTATCACAGTTACAATCCCAAAAGTATTTCCACCATTCCATTGATTAGTACCTCCTCCGGTTTTAGTAAAAGTAACTGACCCACCCGCTGTCGCAAAAGAATTCCCCGCTTGGGTCATGTTGATGTTTGCTGCAGTGAAGGTTCCGTTTCTGGCAAAAGTATTCGCTTGGGTGAAGTTGATAGTTGTTGCAGTAACCTCAAAGTCTCCCTGAAACGATGAACTCGCTGAAGTAAAAGTGGTAACAGCAAAACTGCCGTTAGGGGCATTTTGAGATTGCGTGAAATTATTAAATTCCAGTAAGGCGCCGGTGGTAAACCCACTTGTCACAATCCCACCCGTTATCAAGTTAGAAGTAGAGGAAGCAGTGACTTCCCCAAAACGAATACTTCCGGCAGCATTGGAATTGTTCAGTGAAATCTGTTGAGCAAAAGTATTGGCTCCTCGATATGCGATGTCAATAAAATTTGTCCCATTGTTTGAGAATACACTAGTTGAAATGAAAGTATCACCTACATTATTAGCTAATCTTAAAGTAGAATTAGAATTATTGATAAAAGTGAACGTGCCAAACGTGTTACCGCCATACCATGTGTTGGCAGCGCCGCCATTTTTGGTAAAAGTGACAGCTCCTCCAGCTGTTGCAAATGAACTTCCTGCTATTGTTTGTGTGAAATTTGTAGCAGTGAATGTTCCATTGCGTGCAAAAGTGTTAGCTCGCGTAAAATTAATGGTGGTTGCAGTGACTGTAATGTCTCTTTGGAAAACGGAGTTATCTGAAGTGAAGGTAGTGGCATTTACCCCTATGCTGCCTTGAAATGAAGAGTTTATTGAAGTAAATGTAGTAACTCCAAAATTACCGTTAGGGGAGTTTTGAACTTGAATGAAATTGTTGAATTCAAGAATGTTTCCTACAGAAAAACCTGAAGTTACAACTCCTCCTGTCGCTAAAGTTGATGTTCCTCCTCCTTCCCCAAATCGGACCTCACCATTTGCACTGGAGTTATTGATAGTAATTTGTTGTGCAAAAGTATTGGTACCTCTGAATGCTATTCCTAGAAAGTTGGTCCCTGTATTAGTAAAGGTACTTGTTGAATTAAAGGTATCACCAGTGTTTGCTCCTAGCCTAAATAGTAAGTTAGAGTTATTTATCACTGTTACGATACCAAAAGTATTTCCTCCGTTCCATTGATTAGTACCTCCTCCGGTTTTTGTAAAAGTTACTGACCCACCAGCTGTCGCAAAAGAATTCCCTGCTTGGGTCATGTTGATATTTGCTGCCGTGAAGGTTCCGTTTCTGGCAAAAGTATTCGCTTGGGTAAAGTTGATAGTTGTTGCGGTAACCCCAAAGTCTCCTTGAAAGGAAGAGTTTATTGAAGTAAATGTAGTAACTCCAAAATTACCATTGGGAGAATTTTGAACTTGAGTGAAATTATTGAATTCCAGAAGAGTACCTACTGAGAATCCAGAAGTCACAACGCCACCAGTTGCTAAAGTTGATGTTCCTCCTCCTTCACCAAATCGGACCTCTCCATTTGCATTGGAGTTATTGATGGTAATTTGCTGAGCAAATGTATTTGTTCCCGAAAAAGCAATTCCAAGAAAATTAGTTCCAGTATTGGTGAAGGTGGAAGATGAGTTAAAAGTATCTCCACCTCCCGAATTTGCCAATCTTAATCTTGAATTAGAATTGTTAGTAATCGAAACTGTACCAAAAGTATTTCCACCAACCCAATCATTATTTCCACCACCATTCTTTACAATAGTACAAAGGGATCCAGCCCCAGTACAAAACCGATTATTTCCTAAAACAGTGATTCCATTTGCGGCAGTAAGGTTGAAATTTCCAAGTAATGTTGAATTGCCTATCGTAAATAAGGTAGGGCTGAAAGTACCATTTGGAGTATTTGTAGTTTGAGTTAAATTCCGAATATCTAAATTTCCCAGCGCAAAACTCGAGGTAATTAATCCTCCAGCATTAAGAGTACTTGTACCAGATCCCAAGCCTATACTTAAAGTTCCTCCTCCATTTAAGTTATTGATGGTTACTTGACCGTTAAAAATTGTTGATCCGTTAAATGCAATTTGTAAATCTCCGCTGGATGCTTTAATAAAAGTAACAGTGGAATTGAAGGTGTCACCATTCAAATTAGCATGCCTCCATCTACTGTTGTCATTGTTTCTAATTGTTGTAGGACCATTGTAAATATTCCCTCCGGCTGTATCATCATTATTCGAGCCTGTTTTAATTAGAGTTATGTTTCCATTGAAAGTTGTGTTTTGGAGTGCATTATAGTCTCTTACATTCAATGTGCCATTGGAAATAGAACCACCTGAAATAGTTCCGTTCCTAGTTACCGTCAAAGTAAAACCAGAAAGAGATAATGCTCCGTTAGTTATTGTTAAATCTCTTATGGAAATATTACCTGGTAAGATTGGTTGATTTGGGGCTGTGGGATTATTGATAATTACATCACTATTAGTCCCGGGTACGTTGGCAGGGCTCCAATTTGATGCAGTATTCCAGTTGGTGCTAGTTACGCCAATCCACGTTTGTCCAAAACAAACTTGTTGGAATAATAAAAATAAACCAATTAGAATTAATCTTGACAAAACAAAAGATTATTATGTAAGGATTAACAAATGTAATGCTAATTAGTCAAATTAAAATTCAAGGTTTTAAAAAAAAACAGTAAAGAGACTTACTTTTTTATTAAAAACAATTATGGGTTAATTCCTTTTAAAGCAAAAACTATCATCTGTATGATACTTAATTTAAATCACTTTCGAGTTTTTTGATTTTTATATTTTGAATAAACCTATAATATTTATTTTGTATATATAAAATTGTACTAAATATGATTTATAATGCTTTTTGAATATAGTTATAACTAAAGTAAATTTTATTTAAATCTATTCTAGTCTTTCACAACAAAAGAGGCACTAATTTTAATAAAATTCAATTTTGGATTGTTTAATGAGCTATTGTGTGTTTCAGTAGCGAAATTCTGAAATTACATCACGGAAACGTGTCCTGAGTCAAAAAACATTGAGGGCTAATAATTCTTGAAGGTCAAAGAAATTTTATCCATCGTTAATGGTTTTTCTAAAAAGCCTGAAACCAACTCATATAGTTTTGCCTTTTGACGATCTAGGAAATCAATAGAACTGGATAGAATTATGATTTTGTCGTTTCGCTCTTGAAAGAGTTCAATATATTTATCAAGGAATTCCCAGCCGTTTAAAACAGGCATATTTAAATCCAGAAAAATAACAACTATCTGATCTTCTGGCAGTTTGCTTAATTCTGTAAGGGCATCCTCCGCTTCAAGAAACTCATGTATATTTTCAGAAATTCCAAATTTCCCCAATAACCGTTTATTAATAAGGTTATTTATAGGATCATCATCCACTAGAAAAATGGTGTCAAATTGGATCATTGGGATAGTCAAGGTTTCACAAAAATATTTTTTTGCTCTGGCAAAATACAATTATTCCTAATTGAATTAAAAATTTTAATTGGCTTTTTGACTTAATTAGGTAGCTTTTAAATTTTCTACAAAACAAAAAAGGAGACTCATAGAGTCTCCTTTGATTCTTGAGGGCTATGATTACATCATTCCGCCCATTCCTCCGCCGCCCATAGGAGGCATAGCAGGAGAGTCATCTTTCTTATCTGCAACCACACACTCGGTAGTCAATAGAAGTGCAGCGATAGAAGCGGCATTTTCTAGAGCTAGGCGAGTAACTTTGGTAGGATCAATTACACCAGCTTTGAATAGATCTTCGTAAACATCTGTTCTAGCATTGTAACCGTAGTTGCCTTTGTTTTCTCTGATTTTGTTGATCACTACTGATGGTTCACCACCTGCATTTGATACGATTGTTCTTAATGGAGATTCAATAGCCTGTCTCACGATATTGATACCGGTATCCTCATCTTCATTAAGTCCTTTTAGTGTAGCAAGAGCATCAGCAGCTCTTACAAGAGCAACTCCACCTCCAACTACTACACCTTCTTGAACCGCAGCTCTAGTAGCATGTAATGCATCATCTACTCGGTCTTTCTTTTCTTTCATTTCAACTTCTGTCGCAGCTCCTATGTAAAGGATGGCTACTCCACCAGAAAGTTTTGCAAGTCTTTCTTGAAGTTTCTCTCTATCGTAGTCTGAAGTAGTCTTATCGATTTGAGCTTTAATCTCAGCGATTCTACCTTTGATTGCGCCAGCATCACCGGCACCATTTACAATTGTAGAATTATCTTTATCGATATTGATCTTCTCAGCTCTTCCAAGCATGTCTGGAGTAGCGTTCTCTAATTTGAATCCTCTCTCTTCAGAGATTACAGTACCACCAGTCAAGATTGCGATGTCTTCCAACATTGCCTTTCTTCTATCTCCAAAACCTGGAGCTTTTACAGCAGCAACTTTGAGAGCACCTCTGATTTTATTCACTACCAAGGTAGCAAGTGCCTCGCCATCCACATCTTCAGCAATGATCAAAAGAGGCTTACCAGTCTGAGCAACTGGCTCAAGTACAGGAAGTAATTCTTTCATTGAAGAAATCTTCTTGTCGTAGATCAATACATAAGGCTGATCAAGTTCTGCCTCCATTTTCTCAGTATTGGTCACGAAGTATGGTGAAAGGTAGCCTCTGTCAAACTGCATACCTTCTACAGTTTTCACTTCAGTTTCAGTTCCTTTCGCTTCTTCTACAGTGATTACACCGTCTTTACCCACTTTATCCATTGCATCAGAAATCATTTTACCGATTTCCTCATCGTTGTTAGCAGATACTGTGGCAACTTGAGCGATTTCTTTTGAAGTAGAAATTCCTTTGGAATTTTCTCTAAGTCGAGCAACGACCGCAGCTACAGCTTTGTCAATACCTCTCTTAAGATCCATTGGGTTTGCGCCAGCCGCAACGTTTTTGATACCTACGTTGAAGATAGATTGAGCTAGAACGGTAGCAGTAGTTGTTCCATCACCTGCATTGTCTGCAGTTTTTGAAGCAACTTCTTTCACAAGCTGTGCGCCCATGTTCTCGATCGGTTCTGTCAATTCGATCTCCTTAGCTACGGATACACCATCTTTGGTAATGGTAGGAGCGCCAAACTTCTTATCTATGATTACATTTCTACCCTTAGGTCCTAATGTTACTTTTACCGCATCAGCTAATGCATCAACACCTTTTTTAAGGCGATCTCTAGCATCTGTGTCGAAAAATAGTTCTTTAGCCATTTTTATAATTTTTTAGTTAATGATTGAGTTTGATTGATTAAAGAATCGCAAAAATGTCAGATTCTCTCATGATCAGGTATTCATTTCCTTCTACACTTAGTTCAGTGCCTGAATACTTACCGTAAAGTACCGTGTCACCAACTTTTACAGTCAATGGCTCATCTTTTTTGCCATTACCGACTGCTACTACTGTTCCTTTCTGAGGCTTTTCTTTAGCCGAATCAGGGATATAGAGTCCAGAAGCTGTTTTTACTTCTGCTTCGGCTGGTTGTACCAAAACTCTGTCAGCAAGAGGTTTGATTTTTACGTTTGACATAGTATGAAATTGTTTAAAGTTTAGATTAAAATGCATGTGCCTAATAGCAGTTCTTGTGCCAAGGGGGAATATCTATCAAATGCTGACAAATCGGCTGAGATTCGCTAATCATTAAATGATTCTTAAGTCATAAAAAGCGATAAAATCTGCCAATTTTTCTCTTGCTGTCGTAAAAAATGTCAGAAATGTTTAAATTATTCCTAAAGTGAAAAAGCATGAAAACACTATCGAAAAACTGGATGACGGAAGGTCTGATTGATTTTGAATACAAAAAGTATCAGCTTTTGGCATATCTGAAGGAAGCAAACAGAGAATTTAAAAATATAAAACTTTATCCGATGTTGAGTGATCTGATCGATCATCACCGAGTAGCGGATGAAATCAAGTCGGGAAAATTGGAACTCTCAAAGCTTTTTCCAAAGCAGTTGGACTCAATTGATTTTAAGCAGTTTTCCTTAAACTATTCCAATAAAATTAAAGAAGATTCTTTGATGGAAGAATTAAGTAAAATCAATGATTTTGCTTTATCGCGCTTTGCTTCTAAGATTGAAGACGGTATGGCTATTTACGATTTTGTTGAAGAACAAATTGAATTTGACCCTGTAGGAATTTTGCCTATTTATAATCGGGAAGGTTTTATCCTTTTGTCTCAAGAGTATAGTTCAGATATTTATGCCTTTCGATATAAATCTGACCTTCTGCAATATGCCGGAGAGAAATTCAGAAGTATTGCTATTTGGATGATTAGATATTTTACAAAATCAATTACCAATACCTTTGAGCGAATTAAAATGGAATTGGTTAAGGAGATTAAGGAATTGCCAAATCCAGCTACTTGGAGACTTCACTCCAGGCAAAATTTACCCATTGAGCAAACACTTATCCCAATAGGAAAAAGGCTGCTTTTGAAAGCAGTTTCTTAAGAAATTATACTGTAACTTCCTCAGCTTTAGCTTCAGATAGGGTAGTTTGTAATTCTTTTTGTTGAGTGGCGCGCTCCCTTTTTGCAATTACATCATCGCCAGGTTTTCCAAATAGAATTTGCCAACATTCTTTAAAGTTTTTGGCTTTTGCCAAATCTTTGAAGATATCTACCCATTCGTGGAATACCAAGTATATGGGATTGTATGAAGTAACCGGTTTTGTGATGCCATAAGTCGGCCGCTCTGCTTCTGGCATGAATGTTCCGAACATTCGATCCCAAATTATAAATGTGGAACCGTAATTCTTATCCAAATAGTGTGCATCACTAGCATGGTGAACTCGATGATGTGATGGCGTAGTAAAGAAAAATTCAATAGGTGCTGGTAGTTTTTTAATGTACTCTGTATGAATCCAAAATTGGTACAACACTGCGATTTGGTGACAAATGAAAAACACAAATGGATCGAAACCCATAAACATCACTGGAAAGAAAAAGATAATCTTAATATGTTGGGTCCAACTTAATCGAAATGATACTGACAGATTGTATTTGGAGGAATTATGATGGGTAATATGGGTGGCCCACCAAAAACGCTGCTCGTGTGCAATTCGATGCGCCCAATACCTTGCAAAATCCACAGCGAAAAAGCAAAGAATAAATGACCACCAAGTTGCTGGTATCCTGAAAGGAGAAATATTGTAAAAGAATAAAGCGGAGCCGAAAATGGTCACTTTAATCAGGGCACTAATACCTGCATTGACCAGACCGATGGTGGAAGCAGCTAAAAAGTCTTTAGTATCGTAGGCATCCTTTTTTTGGCGCCAGGAAATTCCCCACTCAATAAAAACGAGTAGAAACATAAGTGGTGCAGCCCAGAGAATAAGATTAGGAC
Organism: Algoriphagus marinus; assembly: GCF_001936475.1. GTDB lineage: Bacteria > Bacteroidota > Bacteroidia > Cytophagales > Cyclobacteriaceae > Algoriphagus > Algoriphagus marinus. The sequence continues at coordinate 48,669 of NZ_MSPQ01000013.1, forward strand.
CTAAATTCAAATCTTCTAGAAGAAGCGGTTTATCATTCATAAACGAAATCTTGTATTGACCTTTTTAATTAAATTCTAAAAACTCAAGAGTGTCGAAGATAAATAAAAAAAGCCTGCTCGGAGTGGGCAGGCTTCAATTTCTTTAGATAAATATCAATTAGTTTTCTGAGGTAGAATCCGGGATTGTCTCTTCGGTAGTTGCAGGAAGTAAATTTTCTGTCTCACCAAAAGCAGGAGCTACTACTTGCTGTTTAGCACTTTCAATGTTTGGAGATGCGAACTGATTAGATTGTGGATCAGTATAGAAAGCCGAAGTTGCAAGGCATAAAGCAAGAATTGCAATAGCGAGTACCCAAGTAGCCTTTTCCAAAACGTTTCCAGTTCTGGTTACTCCCATAATTTGAGAGGCACTTCCTCCGAATGCTGCACCTACTCCGCCTTTGGAGTTTTGTCCAAGGATAACCAAAATAAGCAATACAGCTAAAATAAGGATGATTGTAATCAATAAAGTAAACATATGATTGGGTGTTATTCTTTCAGTTTTTCAATTAAGTCCGCAAAGTAAGTCCTTTTATCCGGAAACTTCAATATCAACTTCTGATAAATTTCTTCAGCCATTTTTGACTTACCCTGGTTAGCAAGGATTTTAGCAAATGATTCGGAAATCAATTTATCATTGATTTGAGTACTGGAAGCAGCAAGGTTCTCAGTATTTTGGTTGGCTTCTATTTCTTTGATCGTAGCCATCTTGATCGACTTCTTGCTAAAAGCTTTAATCAGATCAATTTGCTCTTTCTTCTTTTCGTCTAGAATTTCTTTCTTCTCTTTTCTCCTGATGGTTTCAATCAAATCATCTTTTGGAGCCTTTCGGCGAGTTCGTTGAAGTGGATCGATTTTTTGTTCCTCTACCTGTTTTTCCTTTAAACTTGCCTCTAGTTTGACCAGGGTCTCAGTACGTTTGGAAGCTGTTGGTATTTCAGTTTCGCTTTCCGGAAGAAGATCCTCCTTCGTTAGTTTTCTTTCGGAAACTGGAGATTCTTTTATTTCTTTTTCAATAATTGATTTTAGCCAAATTCGATCCGGGCTGGTAATTGCCGCATTTGACAAAGATGGAGTACCTCCATTCCCATGTTTCAAAAATTCATAGCGGGCGACCAAAACATGTGCAATCTGGAAGTAAGGGAAATTTTGTTGCACTTTTTTTAATTGCAATACCTCGTTTTTCTCTAAAGTATCTGACCGATGGATTAATTCTAAAAATTGGGCTCCGTTCACTTCGTGTTGTTTTGTTTCAAGTTAAGAAAATTACCAGTTTGCTACTGTTGCTGTAAAGATATCCTGAATTATATTTTCAAAAATAATATCTACAAGTTCGTTTTCAACATCCAAAAGCGTGGTAGTCCGAGGGTCATAATCTTGAAAAAAGGAAAATGAACGTTTTAAGTTTTCTTCCTCATTAGACAAGTTGATATATTCTACCTCTATCCCTATGGTCAATCGCATTTGGCCTGCTCGATCGGGTAGGTTAGGGTCTCCGCTAGAGACTACTGCTTGTGGGGTAAGAGTGTATCGATTGATTGCTCCCAAGAATTGAAGGTCACCGTTGGTTCGAACTAATTCAAGAGAAGTGTTTCGCTGATAATATTCCTTGATAGCTTCTGTGAATCGTTGTTCCATGTTGGCTGGCCCTCCCCCCGAATCATTAAAAAAATTATCTACCGAAAAGGTCTTTACCAACTCGTAATTAATATTTGTTCCAGTGAAGCTGTACTTGACAGAGCAGCTTTGGAAAAGCAAAAACACCAAACCCAAACAAGGAATCAGAAATTTACTGGTCGATTTCATATTGCTTTATTTTTCGATAGAGTGTTCTTTCGGATATTCCTAAATCGCTTGCAGCGTATTTTCGCTTATTGTTATGTTTACTTAAAGCTCTCAAGATCATTTCCTTTTCTTTTTTCTCCAAGGAAAGCGAGCTGTCATCTTCTTCATGGAGAATGTCTTCAATTGCCTCATCCTGATAATCTTCGTCATTTGCTGAAGCGTTTTTCTTTGGATCAATAACGAGCGGAACTGAAAAACTTGATGGAGATTCAGAATTTTCTTTTGAAGAAAAGCTCGGGTCCAAATCTTCAAACAAACTCTGATGCTTCTGCATAATATTAGCGCTTAAGCCGTTTGCATTGTAAGTCTCAAGTACGAGCTTTTTCAAATCATTCATATCTCGCTTCATATCAAAAAGTACTCTGTAGAGAATATCTCGTTCCGAAAAATCTGTGTTTTCCTTGCCTGATGCTATCCCTGAAAGAGTCATCGGTAGTTTTGAACTTTCTCTTGGTAGATATTTTGCCAAAGTAGTTGCATCAACTTCTCGCTCTTCTTCCAAAAGGGAGATTTGTTCAGCAAGGTTTTTCAACTGTCGAATATTGCCGGGAAAAGAATATCCAATTAGGAGCCGTTGTGCCTCTCTATCTAAAGAGATTGGCTTGACATGGTATTTTTCAGAAAAATCTGATGTGAATTTCCGAAATAGCAATGCTATATCTTCTCCACGCTCTCTTAGTGGAGGGACGAAAATGGGTACCGTATTCAATCTATAATAAAGATCCTCCCGGAATTTCCCCTTTTCTACCGCTTTTAACAAATTGACGTTGGTAGCGGTGATGACACGAACATTGGTTTTTTGAACTTTGGACGAACCCACCTTGATGAATTCACCATTTTCAAGGACACGAAGAAGACGGGCTTGTGTACCTAGTGGCATTTCCCCAACCTCATCGAGAAAGATAGAACCACCGTCAGTTACCTCAAAATAGCCTTTTCTTGCCTCATGAGCACCTGTAAATGAACCCTTTTCATGGCCAAAAAGCTCAGAATCAATCGTTCCTTCAGGAATTGCACCACAATTGATTGCAATGAATTTACCATGCTTCCGCAAGCTGAGCGAATGAATAATTTTGGAAAAACTTTCTTTACCGCTTCCACTTTCACCTGTGATCAACACAGTCATATCAGTAGGAGCGGCCTGCATGGCCACTTGGATGGCGTGATTCAGTTGAGGGCTATTACCGATAATTCCAAATCGCTGCTTGACAGTTTGTATTTCTGAAGGAGTTATCATAGTGAAGCAGGGTTTATTTCCAACACTTCTCCAAAGAGGGTTGCAGTAGTACAATCTGTGATCCGTACTTTGAGGTAATCTCCTTTTTGATAATCTCCATTAGGTACGATTACTACTTTATTGGCGGAGTTTCTACCCTTTAATTCATCCTGAGATTTTTTGGAAGTACCTTCTAAAAGAATGACTTGCTCTTTTCCTATGTCAAGTTTATTTCGCTTGTGGGAAAGCTCACTTTGCTTGGTGATCACCTCAGCAAGCCGCCTTTTTTTGATTTCCAAAGGGATATCATCTTCAAATTTTTTGGCGGCCAAAGTCCCAGGGCGTTCAGAATAGTAGAACATGTAAGAGAAATCATATTTCACCAGATCCATCAGGCTTAAAGTATCTTGATGCTCCTCTTCTGTCTCGGAACAAAATCCAGTGATCATATCTGATGAAATACCACATTCCTCCCCAAGGATTTCCCGGATTTTTGCTACCCGCTCCAGATACCACTCCCGATCATAGGTTCTGTTCATCATTTCTAAAATCCTAGAATTGCCACTTTGAACCGGAAGGTGGATGTAATTACAGATATTATCGTAGGCTTTGATGGTATATAAAACATCATCAGTGATGTCTTTAGGGTGAGAAGTAGAAAACCTCACTCTAAGCATAGGATTTACTTTTGCAACCATTTCCAAAAGATGAGCAAAGGTTACCACTTCACTGATTTCCTCTTCCTTTTTATTCAACCTTGCTTTGTTGTTTTCCTCCGCTGACCATTTGTAGCTATCCACATTTTGTCCTAGCAGCGTCACTTCTTTGTAGCCTTTGTCAAAAAGATCCTGAGCTTCAGCTACGATTGAGTGTGGATCACGACTGCGCTCTCTTCCCCGGGTAAAAGGAACCACACAAAAGGAGCACATATTATCGCATCCTCTCATGATTGAGATAAATGCGGAGACACCATTCGAATTGAGTCTGACAGGAGCGATATCAGCATAGGTCTCTTCACGTGAAAGAAAAGTATTGACTGCTTTCTGACCATCTTCAGCGATATTGATGAGGTTGGGAAGGTCTCGATAGGCATCTGGCCCTACTACTATATCCACGACCTTTTCTTCTTCAAGTAATTTTTCTTTCAAGCGCTCAGCCATGCAGCCCAGAACGCCTATTGTCATTTCCGGCTTTTTCTTTTTTGCTTTGTTGAAGACAGTCAATCTTTTTCGGACAGTTTGCTCTGCTTTTTCGCGAATTGAACAAGTATTGAGAAAAATCACATCTGCCTGCTCAAAATCCGAAGTCGTATCAAAACCATTTTCTTTCATGATGGAAGCGACAATCTCAGAATCCGAGAAATTCATTGCGCAGCCATAGCTTTCAATGTAAAGTTTTTTGGTTTTTCCGGTAACTTCATCAACGGTGGTTTTGTAGTCACAGGCTTGTGCTTCTTCTGCTGAGATGATATCGATATCCTTTATTAAGTTATTCATGGGGAATTACAAATTCGAGTGGCGAAATTAACAAAATGCGACAAAATGGCAGAGGTTTTTCTGTTTTATTTCGCTATTGTTCAAATGGTATTTTTAGCTGCTCACCAAAAAACTGCTGCTCCTCTGTAATGTTTAGGTTCGAAAGACCAAGTCCTAAAAGGCGAACGGCTAAAGGCATCTTTTCCTGTTCCAAAAGTTCTAAAGCGATGTTTTGAATTTCCTTTTGCTGTAGATACTGCTCAACTGTCCGGCTTCTGGTTTGCTGGGTGAAATCTGAGAATTTAATTTTTAGAGTAATCGTCCGACCATTTATTCCGCTTTTCTCCACTCTTCGAATCAATTCATTTGCAATATCTGCCAGCGCTTTTTTCAAATCTTCAATCTCGATCAAATCTTGGTTAAAAGTGTTTTCTGCGCTAATTGATTTGCGAATTCGATGTGGTTGTACTTCTGAGAGATGAATTCCCCGGACGATATTAAAGTAATGAAGGCCTGATTTGCCAAACTTTTTAATAAGAAACTGCAGTGAAAATTGCTTCAGGTCTGCCCCGTTATGAATTCCGAGAGATTTCATTTTTTCAGCAGTCACTTTTCCTATTCCAAAGAACTTACCAATTGGGAGCTTTTCTAAAAAGTCCTCTGCATCTTCCGGCAAGATCACAGCTTGCCCATTGGGTTTATTAAGATCAGAGGCAGTTTTAGCTAAAAATTTATTGTAAGAAACTCCCGCAGATGCATTTAAACCTGTTTTTTCTTTAATTTTTTCTCGAATCTGCCTTGCAATTAAAATAGCAGATTTAAGCTCTTTTTTATTTTCGGTTACATCAAGAAATGCTTCATCAAGAGAAAGAGGCTCAACCAGATCGGTATATTCATAAAAAATCTCGCGTATCTGAAGACTAATTTCCTTATACCGGTCAAATCTAGGTTTTGCAAAAATCAATTGTGGACATTTTTTGACCGCTAGTACGGAGGACATTGCAGAATAAACTCCAAATTTTCTAGCCTCATAGCTTGCTGCAGCGATGACTCCTCTAACTTCACTTCCTCCTACGGCAAGTGGCTTACCTCGCCAATGTGGATGGTCCAACTGCTCCACCGAGGCATAAAAAGCATCCATGTCCACATGGATGATTTTCTTGGTAGGATGAATGATTGGATTAGAGGAAGCTTGTTCAAGACTTTGCATCAGTGCTTCAAATGGTTGATTTCAGCTTAATCAAATCTAATTAAATCTTCTTCATAATTTTAAAAGCTTTTTGAATCAAAAAAAAGAGGGATCCCAATGGGTCCCTCTTTCGCTATTCATGTTATGATTTCTTATTCAGAAGCTTTCACGTCTAATTCAAGTGAAACAGTATTGTAGATAAATTGGTCTTTAGCTTTATCAACTGCATTTGCTTCGTCATTATAAGATAAACCCCAGTTAGTTCTATCAATATTGAAGCCTGCTTTTGCCGTTACCACACCGTTTTCCATAGCTACTGTAGCAGGAAATTTAATGTTTTTGGTAGTGCCTCTCATCGTTAGATTTCCGCTAATCCAATGTGTAGGATTGGAAGGAGAAAGGGAAGTGGCTGATTTTGGTGTATTTTCAGTTTCAAATTGATCCATGTCTGAGACCATATCACCAGCTGCAAAAGGTTCTACTGATGTGATTTCAAATGTAGCAGTTGGGTGATTTCCTGCATCAAAAAAATCTTCGGATTGTAAGTGTCCCCATAGCTTACCATGGAATTCAGTACCTTCTTCCATATCTTCAACTGTAAGTCTTGTGATATCGAAGGTGAATTTACCTCCAGTGATTTCGTTTCCCATTACAGCAAGATTTCCTTCGATAGGAGGAATTTGACCGAAATGCTGACCAGTAGGCTTATATCCTCTCCAGACAATCTGAGTGGCATTGGTATCAATAGTCAAGGCTTTACCTACTGCTTCTGCTGCGACTTCCGCCTCACTTGTTTCAACTGTTTCTCCAGGTTTGTTGCAAGAGAATAATATCATTGCAATTGCAATGAAAAATCCTGAATGTTTTACTAGTTTCATGTGCTTTTATTGGTTTAAACATTAGATGTATATACACACAACTGAAATCAGAAATAAAAGTTCACCTGATTATGAAAAAAAATTAATTTCGAATAAATCCTTTTAAACCTCTTAAAAAAATTAACCCATGAGCTGTATACTTCCTGTAAATGGAATAAGTCCATTAATTCCATCTTCTTGTTGGACTGCACCTAATGCTACCATAGTAGGAGATGTCCAGTTAGGAGAGAATTGTACTATATGGTTTAATGCCGTCATCCGGGGCGATGTCAACGAAATCCGAATCGGGCATGAAACAAATATTCAGGATGGGGTTGTGATTCACTGCACCTTTAAAAAGGCTGGAACGTATATAGGTAATCAGGTTTCTATAGCGCACAATGCGGTAGTGCATGGTTGCACCATTCATGATCGAGTGTTAATAGGGATGGGTGCGATCGTGATGGATGGTGCTATTATTCATTCGAATTCCATTATTGCGGCAGGAGCGGTAGTGCTTGCTAACACTGTAGTTGAATCGAATTCCATTTATGCAGGGATGCCCGCAAAAAGGGTGAAGGAGATCGGCCCAGAGATGGAGGAAGTGATTTCTCGAACTGCAAAAAATTATCCTATGTATGCTACTTGGTTTGAGTAGAAAGTAAAAAAAACACTTTCGAACTATGTTTTTTGTTCAGTATAGGCTTTTTATTGCATTTCATTTTTATTACAGGATTTTTCGAGTAAATTTGTAATAATAATATTTTAATTTTTTATATAATTTTTTGAGTAAAATCATGGCTAAGAATTCTAGTTTAAATTTAAGCGGGCGAAGTATTGTTTTATTAGTTTGCCTTTTTATTTTTTTCAACATGATGTTGAAGCAAACCATGCCTCCGAGTTTGGTATTGGATTTGAAATTTGCTTATTCTGCTTCCGAAGCTTATCAAGCGCTTGATATCATGGGGGAAGAGATGAGGAAAGATTATATAAAATGTCTTTTGATTTTTGATATTCCTTATATGTTAATTTATACCCTTCTGTTTATTCAGCTTTTTAATTTTTTATGGAAAGGTTCTCAAGTCCGACTAGTTTGTGTTGGTGTATTAGTTTTTGATTTTTTTGAGAATTTAATGATTTACAGTATGATTCAAATTTTCCCTGACTATTCTTCCTTTTTAGGGTTTGGGGCCTCATTTTTCACGAGTACAAAATGGGTCTTTGTGGGCATTATGGTCGCCTTGAGTCTGATAGGAGCTTTGAAAAAGATTTTTTCACATGAAAGACAGGGCTTGCTTTAGGAAACCCATTGAATCATTGGAGGTATTTCTTATCTTCTTTGGCTTTAAAGCAAAATAGTAAGACCTTTGATGCCTAATTCAACGGTACTAATAACTACACCCAATATTCTTATGAAAGAGGAGTATTTCAAATGGTTTTCCCCTCATCTTCAGCGGGATGTTCAAATGCTTCGTTTTGGCCATGCCGGTTATCCGGTAGTGGTTTTTCCCACCTCAAAGGGCTCTTTTCATGAGAACCGTGACATGGGATTAATAGAATCAGCCAGATGGTATATTGAGCAGGGTTTAATCCAGATTTATTGTCCTGAAAGTAACGATGCTGATAGTTTTTACAACAAAAATATTCATCCTCATCAACGAATTCAGAACCACGTCGCATATGATAAAATGATTTGTCATGAGATTGTAGAGCGAATTCGTCTGAACACTTCAGTTGCAAAAGTGGTAGTGGCAGGATGTAGTTTTGGAGGGTATCATGCCGTGAATTTTGCTTTTAGACATCCAGGCTATGTAAGCCATTGCTTCAGTATGTCAGGAGCATTTGATATTCGTGATTTTATGAACGGCTATCAGCATGATGATATTTATTACAACAGTCCTTTGGAATATCTTCCTGGATTAAATGATCAGGAGCTTTGGAAAATGGATATCGTTTTGGGAACTTCCAACTGGGATATCTGCTTCGATGCAAATCTGAAATTACACGAAACTTTGAAATCTAAAGAGGTCGGGCACTGGTTGGACGTGCGACAAAATAAAAACCATGATTGGCCGGTCTGGAAAGAAATGTTTCCACATTATTTAAGTAGAATAAAATTTAATTAATCGATTAAATATCAATTTATTATGAAAAAAATTGGAATACTTTTTGGCATGGAGGATACATTTCCCCAAGCATTTATAGACCGGGTAAATCAGAAGGCTGAAAAAGGCATAATTGCCGAGGCTGTTCAGATTGATAAGGTTATTCAGAATAAACTTTCTGAATATGCAGTAATCATCGACCGAATCTCTCAGGATGTACCTTTCTACAGAGCATATTTGAAAAATGCAGCATTGACTGGTACGGCAGTTATCAACAATCCATTTTGGTGGAGTGCTGATGATAAATTTTTCAATAATGCTCTAGCTGACCAGCTCGGAGTTCCTCTTCCGAAAACTGTGATTTTGCCTTCAGCAAAGCATCCGGATGATACGACTTCCAAATCATTTAGAAATTTAAAAGCTCCTTTAGATTGGGAAGGAATCTTTGAATATGTAGGTTTTCCAGCCTACATGAAGCCTTATGCTGGTGGAGGTTGGAAGAACGTTTATCGACTTGAGGATAAAGAAGAGTTTTTCAAGACACACCCCCAAACTGGGCAGCTGGTGATGTTACTGCAGGAAGAAATTGTTTTTGAGGAGTATTTTAGAGTTTATTGTCTAGGGGGCAAGGCTGTCAAAATCATGCCTTATGAGCCTCGAAATCCACATCATCTTCGCTATGTGGTAGATCGTCCACCTTCCTCTAAAAAGCTTCTTGCTACTATCAAAGATTATACTATTCGTCTATGCAAGGGATTAGGGTATGATTTCAATACCGTTGAATTTGCGGTGAAAGACGGCATTCCGTATGCGATCGATTTTGGAAATCCAGCGCCTGATGCAGATGTGAATTCTGTTGGACAGGAAAACTTTGACTGGGTAGTAGAAGAAGCAGCCAAAATGGCAATCAGCTACGCTAAGGCTCAGAAACCCGGAAAAACGAATTTAACTTGGGGAACCTTCATGCGTGACTCAATCGCTGATTCCAAAAGATTTTAATCTTATCCCTAAAGAAACCATGACTGCACTTTTGAAGAAACTTCCGCAATTTACCCTTGGAGTGGAGGAGGAGTATCAAATTATTGATCCTGTTACCAGAGATCTTAGATCTCACATGTCAAAAATCGTGGAGGGTGGTAAGATATCCCTTCATGAGCAAGTCAAGGCAGAAATGCATCAATCTGTTGTTGAAGTAGGGACTAATATTTGCCAAAATGTTGCGGAAGCGCGGAGAGAAGTTTCTTTTCTGAGAAATAAGATTTCAGAATTAGCCGGTAATCAAGGACTGTTGGTAGGTGCTGCTAGCACGCATCCTTTCTCGAGATGGCAAGATCAGGAGATTACGGATGATCCTCGTTATCATAATATTGTTGACGAATTGAAAGACATTGCCAGATCAAACTTGATTTTTGGCCTGCATGTCCACGTGGGTATAGATAATAGAGATACTGCACTTCAGTTGATGAATCAGGCTTGTTATTTTCTTCCTCATATTTATGCACTGACGACCAATTCACCCTTTTGGGAAGGTAGAAATACAGGCTTCAAAGCATTTAGAGCCAAAATTTTCGCAAAATTTCCTAGAACTGGCTTACCTGAATATTTTGATTCGGTACAATCGTATGACAATTATTTGGAGACTTTAGTTAAGACAAATTGCATCGATAATCCAAAAAAAATCTGGTGGGACTTAAGAATTCACCCGTTCTTCAGTACGATCGAATTTCGAATTTGTGATATGTGCCTGACTGTTGATGAGACAATTTGTATCGTAGCTATCATTCAGGCGGTTGTGGCTAAACTGTACAAGCTCCTGATGAGTAATACCAGTTTCAATATTTATCGAATTGCCTTGATTCGGGAAAATAAGTTCAGAGCTGCTCGAAATGGTATAGAAGGTAAATTGATTGACTTTGGTAAGAAAATAGAAGTGCCGACCCCCGAGTTAATCTTCGAGCTTCTTGATTTCATTGATGATGTAGTTGATGAATTAGGCAGTAGAAATGAAATCGACTATGTCCATCAAATTTTCAAAAATGGAACTGGTGCGGATCAACAATTGGCAGTTTTTGAAAAAACTGGTGATTTGACAAAAGTGGTTGACTTAATTACTTCAAAGTTTAATCAAGGGATATAATCCCAGATATTACTTTTGCACAAAAATAAACCGACAAGCGAAGTGGGAAAGAAGAAATTAAATCTGGCGATATTAGATATGTATGATGGCGAGCCGAATCAAGGCATGCGCTGTATAAAAGATATTATCGGAAGATTTGAAAGTCAACTTAATTATAAAGTATTTGATGTAAGGGGGGAATCAGAACTTCCTGATGTCCAAGATTTTGATATTTATATTTCGACTGGAGGTCCAGGTAATCCATTGGAAGGTGACGGGAATTGGGATTTGAAGTATTTTGATTTTTTAGATCAAATCTGGATCTGGAATCAAAACCATAATCATAAAAAGTATATACTTTTAATTTGTCATTCTTTTCAAATGGCCTGTAAGCATTTTGGTTTGGGGCAATTGACCAAGCGAAAATCCACCTCTTTCGGAGTAATGTCTGTTCACAAAACAGCCGAAGGAAAGCAAGACAGAATGCTTCAAAATCTAGATAATCCCTTCTGGGCTGTAGATTCCAGAGATTATCAAGTGGTTCAACCTGACCACAAAAAGTTTAAAGTGCTTGGCGCAAAAATCTTAGCTCTCGAGAAAATCCGAGACCATGTTCAATACGAACGGGCAATTATGGCTATTCGATTTTCAGATGAAATGGTAGGCACTCAGTTTCATCCAGAAGCAGACCCAATAAGCTTCTTAAATCATTTGAAAAAGACGGAGGTTAAAGAGAAAATTATTGCTTCCAAGGGAAAAGCAAAATTTAGAGCGATGATTGAGCACTTGGTTGACGAGGATAAGATTTTCAAAACCAATGAAACCCTGATACCTAACTTTCTGGAAAATTCTATCCAGAGGGTCAAAAAATCTCAACTTCTAAATCTAGTATGATCAGCGCAAGAAGAGATAAATTCAATAGTGAGTTTACCAATGAAAGGTATCAATCCCTTCTAAAGGATATCGCATCTGATTTTGATTATTTGCCTACTTTTAGAATTGCTGAAACCCCATTTTTTATTCCTTCTGAGCTTAGAGATCAATTAATTGAGGCAAGCCATCAAGTTGTTGATTTTATAAGGAGGAAGGACTTCAAATCAATAACCCAGCGGGCTATTGATTTGAATACCAACGTTCCCAATGAGGACGCACATACCCAATTTTTGGCAATCGATTTCGGGATTTGTTCTGAAAATGGCGAACTAATTCCTAAACTTATCGAAGTTCAAGGATTTCCCTCCATTTTCAATTTTCAGGAAAATCTTTTCAAAAAATTAAAAGCACATTATCCTTTTTTGAAGGATATGACGCCTTTTTTTGAAGGAATCTCTGAAGAAAACTATCTTGATCTGCTTAGAAAAGTAATTCTAAAGGGATACCATCCTTCTGAAGTGATTCTTTTGGAAATTGAACCCGAAAAGCAGAATACGAAAATCGATTTTTATTACTGTAAAAAAGATTTAGGTATTCCTTTAGTTTGTGTGACTGAGCTGATAAAGGAAAATAAGAAACTTTTTTATCTCGACGAGAATGGTCAAAAAATTCAAGTGAAGCGAATTTATAACCGTGTTATTTTTGACGAATTAGACTTGAGAAAGGATCTTAAACTCCAATTTAGTTTTCAGGATGAACTCGAAGTGGAATGGGCTGGTCATCCAAACTGGTACACAAGAATTTCTAAGTATATTCTCCCATATCTCGAAGGGAAATATTTTATTGAGACGACACTGTTAAGTGAGTTGGAGCAAATTCCTAATGATCTTGAAAATTACGTTTTGAAGCCTCTTTTTTCATTCTCGGGTTCCGGTGTGGTTTTTAATGTTACTCCAGGGGATATTGCAAAAGTTACTCAAAAAGATCTCTATATTCTTCAAAAGAAGGTTCATTATGAGCCTGTTATCCATTCGCCCGATGGTAAAGTAAAAGTGGAAGTTAGGATTCTAGCACTTTGGCCCGAAGAAGACATCAAACCTACCTTTGTATGCAACCTTGTCAGGCTCAGTAGAGGTGAGATGATCGGTGTGAAATTCAATAAGGACAAAGACTGGGTAGGAGGGTCGATTGGACTGTTTGAGAAATAAAAAAAGAGCGCTTTAACAGCGCTCTTTTTTTATGGATTCCATCTAGCAGGATCATTTCTCCATTCTGAGAGAGATTTGAGTGTGTCATCCTGAATGTACTTGCGATGTACTGCTCTTGGAAGCAAAGCTTCGTAGTGACTCAAGCAGATTAATCTTACACCGGCATCCTCAAAGTTCTTAGTGGCTATATCAAAACCATAGGAAAATATAGCAACCATTCCTAAAACCTCAAATCCTGCATCTTTTAGGTCTTGTGTAGCTTTTAGGGAGCTTCCACCTGTCGAGACCAAATCTTCCACAACCACTACCTTTTGCCCAGGAACAACTTTTCCTTCGATCATATTTTCCATGCCATGACCTTTTGGCTTGGATCGTACATAGATAAATGGAAGATCTAAATCATTGGCTAAAAGGGCTCCCTGTGGGATTCCTGCAGTAGCTACTCCAGCGATGGCTTCTACAGTAGGAAAGAAATGTTGGATACTTCGTACCAACTGTTCCTTGATCATAGTTCGCACCTTTGGAAATGAAAGGGCGAGGCGATTGTCGCAATATATAGGTGATTTCCAACCAGAAGCCCAAGTGAAAGGCTTAGAAGGTTGAAGCCGAATGGCTTGAATTTCTAATAGCTTGTCAGCTATTTCTGCGGCTACATTTTGATCTAAAATTTCCATGACTCAAAAATAAGATATTAAGTTTGGTGAAGGTTGTTGCAACGTGAAAATTTATGCATTTTTGAATTTACTCAAGCAATAACGATTCAAAAATGAGAATCTTCGTCAATGACAAACCATTGGATCTAGTAAGCTACGAAGAATTAGACTCTTCGAAGAACTTTGAATCCGAATATTTCCCCTCAGATAGCCCTCCTTCAGAGATTTTTTGGGAAGATGATGTGTTAATTCACGAACCTTCACATGATTTGATTATTGGTTTGCTTTATACTTTGCGAACACGAAAATTAAAAAAACTTGATTCTATTACCTTGGTTACCAAAGATAAATCTGGCTTAAAGAAATTTATAAAAAGTCGTTTTTTGACAATCAAAGCCGCAGGAGGTGTTGTTACCAAAAAAGATAAAATCCTGTTGATTTATCGTTTAGGTAAATGGGATTTCCCAAAAGGAAAATTTGATAAAGGAGAAACCCCAATTCAATGTGCATTGCGGGAGGTAGAAGAAGAGTGTGCAATAAAGGTAAAAGCAGGTAAACCCCTCATCACAACTTGGCATACGTATACTCAGGATCGCAAAAGCATTCTCAAAAAAACCTATTGGTTTCAGATGGACTGTATCAGCGATGAAAAGATGACACCTCAAGCAGAAGAGGGAATCGAGGATATCAGATGGTTTTATGAGGGCGACGCCAAAATAGCATTGGTCAATTCTTACCCTTCCATGCGATTCCTTTTCAAGAACTTTTTAAAAACTCACCTCAAGACTCAGAGCTTATAAGGCAAAAATTCATTGACTTCTCCTCCAAAGCGATGCACTTCTCGGATAATCGTAGAACTAATAGCCGCATACTTAGGAGATGTTATAAGAAATACTGTCTCTAATTCCTCATTCAAGTAGCGGTTCATCTGGCTGATGGTATTTTCATATTCAAAATCAGTGGTGTTTCTAAGTCCTCTGAGCAGAAATTGTGCACCATATTTTTTTGCAAGGGTAGAAGTTAATTCATTGTAGATGACAACTTTTACGCGATCAGTATCCTGATATACTTGCTCTATTTGCTCCACCATCATTTGGATGTCGAAATAGCGATTTTTCTTAGTGGAATTATAACCTATTCCGATAATTACCTCGTCAAAAAGACTCAAACTCCTGATTACAATATCGTGGTGCCCAAGGGTATAAGGGTCAAATGAGCCAGGAAATATTGCTATCTTTTTCATGTTTCAGGAATATTGCCAGTTTACTTCAAAGAGATTGAGCGACTTTAAATTCTTGAAGCCTTGATTATAGTTTTGATTGGATGTTGGACTGATGATTCTAAAGTTTTGAAAATAGCTTTTTCCCCAATCTTCAGTAATTTTTAATGCTGAATCGAAACCGAGAATTGTGATTCTAACGTGAATTCGATCATATTTTAATTGTTTGATAAGAATCAGAATATATTTTAAAATATCATCCTCGGTATCTATATCAAACATATTGAATACTGCCAGCTCTTGGTCTGAAAATGCTGTGGCATACATATGACCCTCGAAAGAATAGATTAAAATTTCTTGACCGATGAGGTTGAATCGTTCTTTAAATAGATAAGAAAGAATAGAAACCGATCCGTGAAATAAATTTATTTCTGAAAACCTAGCGTCCAGTGATTTTTTGACTTTTTCTGGAATTGCAGAGACAATTTGGAGATTATTGCTGTCTAATGCCGAATTAAAATAAAACAGATTGCCTTTAGGTTTACCTGCAAATTCGAGATAAACAGCTTCATTTTCAGGTTGAAAAAGCACACCTGGCACTAATGCAAAATAGGACTGATGAATGTAGACGTTAATTGGTAGATCATTTCTCATTAATTGATCTGAAAGAATCAATTTGTCTAGATCATTCTCCGAAAAAGAGGAATAGGAATGGATACAACTATTGGATCCATTAGCATCTTTTGCAAAAATGTGAAGGGAATGAGGATATAAAAAAAGTGATAGACCCGATACTTCTTGAATATCAAATCTATCACTTTTAAATACTTTAAGGTCGGTTTCCAAAATCTGGTATTATTTCCAGTTACCTTCTGTTGAAGCGTCTGTTCTAGAACCTACTTTAAGAGCTTTTTCATTGTTGTTTAATCTTCTTTCTGGGTTGATAGGAGCAGGGTCTCTGATTTCAAATACGTTTACATCGTACTGATTTCTTTCAACTTTGTCTGCAAAGAATTCAAACATTTTTCCTCCCGATCCAGGAACTACTGCAAGAGCTTCCAAGTTGAAGTCAGGATACTTTCTGTCGTTGAACAAAGAATCAATCACATTTACAGATCCAAGTGTATCAAATTCAACAGTGATTTCTTCTTTTCCGTATTCTAGAAGTTTTGTAGTTTCAGTTCGCTGAACGATCCAGATTTTACCTTCTTCAATAAATTTCTTAAGGTCATTCCAATTGTCAGCATATTCACCATTTGAAGCCTGATAAGCTAACTCAGCATCTCGAAGCATTTGAAGTTTTTCGATAATTGCAGCTTCAATCAGAGCGATTTTTTTCTCCTCTTCCACTACATCATCTACACCCTTCCAAAGAAGGTATCCTAGACCAATTGCTACTGCGAAGAAAACTAGTGATAGTACTTTTGATAAATTCATTTTGCTTTAATTTTAAAATCTGGGTATGGTTGAAGGTTTTTAAAACGTGCTATTTTAGAGAATTATTTTCAAAATTAAAATATCCTCGCAACAATACTAGGTCCTGAAGAGAATTAATTCTCCAAAAGATTTGATGAAGGGTATCTTTGGGCAATGATTGGAGGTCTTCGAAAGCCATCCAGCGCATTTCTTCAATGATTTGTTGATCAGGAAGCAGTTCTGGATCTGTCCCAAGTTTTAAATGTCCGGATTTTGTCTTGACAGAAAAAAAATGCTCCATTCCATGAAGAGGTGGTTTCAAGTACTCATGAACGAAAAGATATTCACCTATTTCTATGTGAAGACCTGTTTCTTCAGAAAACTCTCTAATGAGATTTTCTCTTGCGGATTGTCCAAAATTCATCCCTCCACCGGGAACTGACCAAAGAATCCTGCCATTTCCCATTTTATGCTTGATCATCAAAAGTTTATTATCCTCGATCAAAATACCGTTTACCCTCATTCGTAAATGATTTCCGAATTTAGATTCGATTTCTTTGCTGATTTTGTCGTTTGCCATTTACTTTCGTTCTATGTCCAAAGATAAGGAGCCTTCTCTCAAGCCTTCCATTTTACTTACTTCAAATTTTCCCTTTGCTCCAACTTCGGGTCAAGCTGCATTTTTTTCCAAAATGGATCGTTTTCTTAGTTTGCCTGCCGAAAGTAAAGCCACTTTTGTCCTTCGGGGATATGCTGGTACTGGAAAGACCTCTGTTATTTCAGCCTTGGTCAAAACTCTCCCACGATTGGGGATGCGTTCCTTATTGCTGGCTCCTACAGGAAGAGCAGCGAAGGTCATGAGCAATTACAGTGGGAGAGCGGCTTATACAATCCATAAAATCATTTATAAGCCCAAAGGAGAAGATGGGAGTCTATCAGGTGGCTTTATTCTCCAGAAGAATTATTATAAAGACACAATTTTTATCATTGATGAATCATCCATGCTAGCTGATGATGGAGGAATGTCAGGAAATCTACTGGGGGACTTGATTCAGTTTGTTTTTTATGGTGAAAGAAACCGCTTGATCTTAGTTGGTGACACCGCTCAGCTTCCACCCGTAGGTAGTGATTACAGTCCGGCTCTTGAGGCGGGATATCTTTTAAGGCATTTCCGCTTGGAGGCAGATCAGATCGAACTGACAGAGGTAATGCGCCAAAAATTGGAATCAGGGATTTTATTTAACGCAACAGCACTCAGAGAACAATTAAAACTTGAAAAGCCCGAAATAAAAATATCGACCAAAGCTTTCAAGGATACTTTTAAGATGACAGGAGAGCGGCTTGAGGATGGTCTTAGATACGCCTATGATAAATATGGGACAGAGAATACCACCATTGTGACCAGATCAAACAAAAATGCCGTCCAATACAATCAGTATATCCGAAGAGTTATCCATTTTTTTGATGATGAGATCAGTTCGGGTGATTTGCTTATGATTGTCAAAAACAATTATACGTATATGGCTGAATCAGATCGTGTGAATTTTCTTGCAAATGGAGATATGGCTGAAGTAATGAAAATTCGAAATTTTGAGGAATTTTATGGCTTCCGGTTTGCAACACTGGAACTTAGACTCCTGGATTATCCGGATGAGCCTCATTTTGAAGCCAAAGTTATTTTGGATACACTTCATTCACCTAGCCCATCATTGACTCGGGACCAATACAGAGAGCTTTATCGGCAAGTTTCGGAGGATTATGCAGATGTGGCAAACAAGGGAGAACGGATGGAGCTGATTAAAAAAGATCCCTTTTTGAATGCGTTACAAATCAAATTTGCCTATGCCTTAACCTGTCACAAAGCACAAGGTGGGCAGTGGAAGGCTGTTTTTGTCGATCAGGGATACTTACCCGAAGAGCAAATAGATCGGGATTTTACGAGATGGCTTTACACGGCGATCACGAGAGCTACGGAAGAACTTTACCTTGTAAACTTTGATCAGTCGTTCTTTTTCAAGGCGAAAAATGATAAAGAATCTGATTAGGGACTATGCAGATAATGATTTAAATGAGCATAATTGGCATCATTTTTTCTAAATTTGAATCTATAAAGTACAATTAACGTTTCTCTTTTAGTCTAAAATTGAACTTCTGAATCAAATAAACATAACCATGAAAAAAGTAGGAATTTTATTTACACTTCTTGCATTAGTGTTTGCTTTTAATGCAAGTGCCCAGGAAGCAACATCGGGAGCTGCCATCACTTTCAAAGAAAAATCCATTGATTTTGGAGACATCGTTCAAGGAGATAAAGTTTCTCATACTTTCGAACTCACCAATTCAGGTTCAACCCCTCTGATTATTTCGAATGTAGCAGCAACTTGTGGATGTACTGTTCCTGTTTGGCCAAAGGAGCCAATCGCGCCAGGAAAATCTGCAGAAATCAAGGTTTCCTTTAATTCAGCAGGAAAAATGGGGAAACAGAATTCTGTCGTACGAATTTACTCCAATGCCTCAGAACCAATCGAAAAAGTATCTTTGATCTCAAATGTATTGCCCAAAACCAATTAATAAATTGATTTTGTATTCCCTTTAAATAACACTAAAGCCCGGTTTAATCCGGGCTTTTTTTATTCACAGAACTTATCCAGTAGCTTTTTGTGTTGCATTCAAGTTATATGAAGAAATCAACCACCACCCCAAAAGAAAAAAGAGTTACGATGAGCTCGGTATTTAAGACCATAATTTGGCCTCGCCGAAAGCATTTATTTTTAGGACTCTTTCTGATTGTTATCAGTAGACTAGCTAGTCTGGTCTTACCAGGGGCTTCAAAGATTCTTATTGATGATGTCATCCCAAGTAATGACTTAACGATGCTCAAGTGGCTAATTGCAGGTGTCGTGGCAGCGATTGTGGTCCAATCCACTACATCTTATGCACTAACTCAAATTCTAAGCGTAGAAGCGCAGAATCTAATCTCTAAACTCAGGTCACAGGTTCAAGCACATATCATCAAACTTCCGATTCGATTTTTTGATAATACTAAAACCGGCGAACTCGTCTCTAGAATCATGACAGATGTAGAAGGAGTTCGGAATTTAGTCGGAACTGGTTTCGCGCAAATGATTGGAGGTATTCTTACAGCAGTCATTTCACTTTTCTTATTGATCAGTATCAGCCCAATGATGACGCTTTATGTGTTGCTTCCTGTGGTCGTTTTTGGATTGGTTTCGCTGAAAGCTTTTGGGAAAATTCGTCCCATCTTTCGCGAACGTGGGAAGATTAATGCCCAAGTTACCGGTAGACTCACAGAAACACTCGGCGGAATCCGAGTGATCAAAGGCTTCAATGCCGAAGAACAGGAGATCCGAACTTTTGCAAAAGGAGTGGATGAATTATTTCAAAATGTGAAAGCAAGCTTAACAGCAACGAGTTTAGTAACCTCTGCAGGCGCACTTCTCTTAGGATTGGCTTCAGCTGGAATCATGGGAATGGGTGGGTATATGATCATGCAGGGAGAAATGACCTTTGGGGATTTTCTTGCTTTTACCCTTTACTTAGGATTTATGATTGCGCCGATTGTTCAAATGTCAAATATTGGGAGCCAGCTTACAGAGGCTTTTGCAGGATTGGATCGAACAGAAGAAATCATGAACACACCATTGGAAGCGGATGATCGAAAGCGAACTTTGGCAATTCAGGATTTTCGTGGAGACATCGTTTTTGAAAACGTCTCATTCGCTTATGAAGAAGAAAAGGATGTGATCAAAGGAGTGAGTTTTTCTGCTCCTGCAGGCTCTGTGACTGCTTTAGTGGGTACGTCTGGCTCAGGAAAAACAACCATTGCCGGCTTAGCTGCCACTTTTTTAAATCCTGATTCAGGAAAAATCACCTTGGATGGAAACGATCTCCAGACGATTACCCTTGAATCATTCCGTTCCAGACTCGGGGTCGTGCTTCAGGATGATTTTCTTTTCGAAGGGACAATACGAGAAAATATCCTCTTTCCAAGACCTGATGCAACAGAAGCTAGGCTTCTTGAAGCTGTTCATGCGGCTCATGTTCAAGAGTTCACCGATCGCTTTGAATTAGGGTTGGATACGCTGATTGGAGAGCGTGGTGTGAAGCTTTCCGGTGGACAGCGCCAACGAATTGCTATCGCAAGAGCGATTCTTGCTGATCCAAAGATTTTGATTTTAGATGAAGCTACGTCAAACTTAGATACTGAATCGGAGACTTTGATTCAGGCAAGTTTGAAAGAATTGATGAAAGGCAGAACGACCTTTGTGATTGCTCACCGATTAAGTACGATTCGCCAAGCAGATCAGATCTTAGTGGTAGAACAAGGGGAAATAGTAGAGCGAGGAAGACACGATGAGTTGATTGCTTTGCAAGGCAGGTATTTCCAACTCTTCACCTATCAATCTAGAATTTAAATTAGCTGGTTTTTTTGCCTCTTGAGGTAAGAGACAAAATGACTACGGTCAAAAAGATAAAAATGGTCCCTATCCAATCCATTATTCCAAAATAGACTCCTAACCAAACCACCGCGGTTCCCGCAGCAGCCAAAGGCTCAACGCTGCATAGTAAGCTTGCATTGGTAGCTCCGATAATGGTGACGGAGGAAAGGAATAAGTAAAACGCTAATACGGTTCCGAAAAGGATGATATATGCGAAAGCTAGAAAAGTCTCTAGATCCCAAATGCCCTGAATTTCCCAGGGCTTCATAATTGGAATCATCACTAATCCGCCAACCAGCATTCCCCAGCCTGTGATTGTTGCTGGAGAGAATTTCCGTAATAAGCTTACTGGAAAAATGGTGTAAAAAGCTAAAGCTAGCGCAGAAAGCAAACCCCAAATTAAGGCTTCATCACTGATCACCAAGGAATCAAAACTACCATGGGTCACTAACAAAAATGTTCCCGCTAGGGCCATGAAAAGTGCTGTATACTCAGTCCAATTGGGTAATCTCCTGTTCTTTATGGCAAAAAAAGCAACAATCAATACGGGGCCTAAATATTGTAAAATGGTGGCTGTCGCCGCATTGGATAATGAAATGCTGTAGAAATAGGTGAATTGAACAGCTACCATCCCCAGAATCCCAAAAAGAATGATTTGGAAGGCATCTATTGGCTTTTTCCAAACTTGAAAGGTGTCCCTTTTCTTTTGTGAAAGAGAGAAAATCAACAATAAGACGCCTCCCAATACTAATCTCCAACAGACCAACCAGCCTGGATCAAGGCTTTTTTCCTCAAAAAGGAACTGGGCACATGTCCCTGAAACTCCCCAAAATATTGCAGATACGACAGCCATAATCAGACCAGGCACCTTTTGATAAGCGGTTGGGATATTCATCATCTCACTTGGATCTGATAGGTAAATTGATTTTTTGAAGAATTATTTCCCAATTTCTCGAATGACTTTTGCCACCTCTGCGATTTTCGATACTTGGAAAAATCGTTCATGAGAAACTTCATGCGCGATGGTCTCATGCTCCCAAGTGATGTGAAATGGGATGTGGATTGCAAAGCCGCCAAGATCCAAAACAGGTAAAATATCAGATTTGAGACTGTTTCCCAGCATTAAGAATTCATCAGGCTTGATATCCAAATGCCTGATAAGTTTATTGAAGTCAGATTCTTTCTTATCACTCATGATCTCAATATGGTGGAAATGTTGTTCCAATCCTGACTTTTTCAACTTTCGCTCCTGATCCAGCAGATCACCTTTAGTGGCGAGCACTATTCGATAATCACCATTTAATTCTTTCAAAACCTCTTCTACACCAGGAAGTAATTCGACTGGTTTTTCCAGCATTTCTCTACCGATTTGGAGAATTTTCTCCACCATGGCCATCGAAATCTTTTGATTAGAAATCCGCATTGCTGTTTCGATCATCGAAAGCATAAATCCTTTAATGCCGTAGCCATAAAGCTTGAGATTTTCAATTTCAGTATGATATAGTTCCTTTAAGGTGCTGTGCTGAGGCATAAAATCCTCTAAGAGCTCAGCGAATCTTTCTTCTGCCTCACGAAAAAAGGGTTCATTTACCCAAAGAGTGTCATCCGCATCAAAGGCGATTACTTTTATTGCCATATCAAACCGAAAGTTTTGAGTGTTAATCTTGCAAGTTTTTGATCCAATCCAAAAGGACTCCTCTCCAATTCTCCATCGGTCCTTTACCTAAGCCAAAGGCAAATCCATGCCCACCTTTTGGATACACATGAAGTGAGGTAGAAATGCCTTTTTCACGAAGTGCCGCATAATAAAGCAAGGAATTCTCAACTGGCACAGCGGTATCATCTCCAGCATGAACCAAAAAAGTTGGAGGGGTATCGGTTGTTACATTCAATTCTGCTGAGAATCGTTTCTTCAACTCCTCAGTTTGGTTTTCTCCCAAAAGTGCTTTCATAGATCCGGAATGGATGGCAGGATTCACAAAAGTGATCACTGGATAAACTAAAATTGAAAAATCTGGTCTTGCAGAAAGCTGATCAATGGAATCCATCGGACGATCTACTACATGATTGTATTGCGTGCTTAATGTCGAAGCCAAATGACCGCCTGCCGAGAAACCCATTATTCCGACTTTAGCCGGATCAATATTCCAAGCTGGCCCATTTTGCCGAACCATGCGAATTGCACGCTGAGCATCCATCAGCGGCACTTCCTTCGGGTCAGTAAGTGACGCAGATTTTGGAAGTCGGTATTTCACCACGATACCCGCGATTCCTTGTGAATTGAGCCATTTTGCAAAATCAGTCCCTTCCCAATCATAGGCTAAAATGCTGTAACCTCCTCCAGGGAAGATGACCACAGCTTGTCCAGTTGCAATTTGTTTTGCTGGAAGATACACCTCAATCGTGGGGATTTGAACATTCCCAATTCTTACGATTCCTTCAGCAACTACTTCCTCTTTGAGGTCCATAGCCTTTTGAAGTGGAGGAGTTCCTTCCCATAAGGGTAAAGTAACTTGTTGTGCTTGAATGGAAGGGAAGATCATAGCTAGTACCAAAAGAAGGAAAAGTGATTTCATAGGTTTATAATTTGTTTTTTAGCGGTCATATAGCCTGTCCCGTCCCGATATTTATCGGGATCGGGAGAATGCCCTGAATGATTATTTCCCTGTAGGAGCCCTTTTAACATGGGCATTTCATGGTTTTGATTATTTATTGGAAGCTAAATTTTTTGCACGAAGGCTGAATAATAGGACCATGACAAAACAGGCTAAAGGCAATATGAAAGAAAAATTCACCTCAGGTACTCCCAGGATCAGCACATCATTGTAGTTAGAACCTCCGATATCCAAAAGCATTCCTTGCAGCGTGGGCATGATTGCTCCACCCACAATTGCCATGACGAGATAAGCAGCGGCAAATTTGGAATCTTCCCCCAGTCCTTCAAGAGCTATTCCATAGATCGTGGGAAACATGAGTGACATCGCAAAAGATATAGCGACAAGGCTATATAGGCCTGCCATTCCCGGTAAAAATATGGCTCCAGCTGTGAATATTATAGCTAAAATGGAGAAAATACTCAGCAGTTTACTTGGCTGGATAAAACGGAGTAGGAACGTACAAATCCACCGTCCTACTAGAAATACCAGCAAAGCGGCATAGCCAAAATTCACAGCCTCAGCATTACTGATTCCCAGTACTTCGGCATATTGGTAGATGTAGGTCCAAACCATAATTTGTGCACCGACATAAAACATCTGCGCAAGGGTTCCCTCCACAAAATTTCGATTCTTCAAAAGTCTCCGCATGGTATTCCTGAAGTCTACTTTGGAGTTGGAATCTTTATTTTCCGGCATTTTGGCCAAGGCTATCACAACCAAAATCCCCAAAACCACCAATCCGAGAATCACATAGGGATCTCGGATGACCATTAAATCAGCTGTTCGAATGACTGCTTTGGCAGACTCATCCAAAGACTCAAAGATGATTTTTCCATCTGCATCTGTAGCATTAGACTGTAGTGCATTTAGGATAAATTCCTTTGCTACAAAAAGTCCAGCTAGTGCGCCCATTGGATTGAAAGCTTGGGCCAGATTCAATCGTTGAGTCGCTGTAGCCTCAGGACCCATAGAGAGGATGTAAGGATTGGCAGTCGTCTCCAAAAAGGCCAATCCAAATGTCAAAATGTAAAGTGAAGCCAAGAAGAAACCATAGCTTTCCCAAGCTGCCGCGGGGTAGAAAAGCATTGCTCCTAAGAAATAAAGGCCTAATCCAAGTAGGATTCCTGTTTTGTAAGAATACTTTTTAATGAAAAATGCAGCGGGTAAAGCCATTGTAAAATAGCCCCCATAGAAGGCAAGTTGGACAAATGAAGCTTGGGTGTTATTTAATTCCAAAACCCGTTTGAAGGCTGCGACCATGGGATTGGTGATGTCATTAGCGAAGCCCCAAAGTGCAAATAAGGATGTGATCAGGATGAAAGGAAGGAGTAATTCCTTAGGGACTAATGCGGGCTTTTTGCTCATAGGGCGCGGTCAAGATGGGTGTAGCCGCCATCCACATGGAGATGTTGTCCAGTGATGTGCATGGCTTTGTCCGAGAGAAGAAATATCACCATCGCGGCTATTTCTTCAGGTTTGGTCATTCGATTTCCCAAAGGAATTTTAGAGTTGATTGAATCCAATTTTGCTGCCGGATCTTCAAATGTTTGAATCCAACTTTCATACATGGGTGTCATCACTTCTGCTGGAATTACGGCATTTACCCGGATTTGGTAGGGGAGAAGCTCCACTGCCCATTCCCGAGTGAGGGAAAGAATCGCACCTTTTGCCGCTGTGTAGCCTGAAGTATTTCCTTGACCTGTAAGGGCTGTTTTACTACTGATATTGACAATACTTCCCTTGCTTGCTCTTAGATGAGGCAAAGCAAAATGAGCCAAATCATAATAGTGATTTAGATTTTTTGCGACGGAAGCTATGAATGCTTTTGGATTTCCTTTTTCCAGACCGACCCCATCATTGACTCCTGCATTGTTTACGATCCCGTCGATTCTTCCAAAAGCCTGAAATGCTTGTTTCACGGCATTTTCAGAATCTTTTTCGTTGGAAAGCAAAATTGGAATTTGAAGTCCTCTGCTATTTTGAAGTAACTCAGCCCCAGCTTTTTCATCCGGATCTATGATTACGGGGATTGCGCCTTCGGCTAAAAGTTCAGTTGCCACAGCTCCGCCAATTCCTTTTGCTCCTCCGCTGATTAAAAAAACTTTGTCTTTGAGATTCAAATTCATGCAGATTCGGTCTAGATCAAGCGATAAGTTAAGGCTTTATTCCATAAAATTCCATGGCTGTTCCACCCATGATTTGTGCTTTCTCACTTGGAGAAAGAGGTTGAATAAAGGCCTCGATAATCTCCAATACCTGCTCGTAATGACCTGCAACCAAGCATACCGGCCAATCACTTCCAAACATCAAGCGCTTCGGTCCGAAAAGTTCGAGTGCTGAATCGAGGTAGACTTTTAGCTCTGCTTTTTTCCAAGTATTCCAATTAGTTTCTGTGATCATCCCGGAAAGCTTGCAATAGATATAATCCCGCTCCGCAAGCAAACTCAATTCTTTTTTCCATTCCCGCCAGATTCCTAGCTTGATGTTAGGTTTAGCTAAATGATCGATCACAAAAGGTTGTTCGGGAGCTCTTTTTATAAAATGATAGGTCGCTTCCAATTGATTTGCAAAAATCAAAAGATCATAAGTATAGCCTCGTTTTCCAAGTTTGGTAATTCCTCTGATAAACTCCGGTCGGAGCATATAGTCTACATTTTTGGATTGAAGTACTTCACGGTAACCTTTGAGTTTGGTTTGTTTTGCGAACTGATCTAATTCTTGATCGAGCTTATCTGCCCCAAGGTCTACCCAGCCGACCACTGCTTTGATAAACTCATGCTCCAAAGCCAGGTCGCATAGAAAGGCTGTTTCTCGAATGCTTTCGTCAGCTTGAACAGCAATGCATCCATCTATCGTATTTCGTTCTAAAATTGGAAAAAGATCATCCGGGAGAAAATTTTTGCGGATTAGTTTCATCTCTTCATTAATCCAAGGCTGACGCTTAGGATCGTACTTCCAGAAATGCTGGTGTGAATCTATCTTCATGCTTCAGGGTCAATCATCGCCACTTGCCGCGACCAGCCGAGACCATCTATTCCCAATTCTACGATATCACCAGGTTGTAAATATTTTGGCTCGGGTTTCAGTCCCATTCCCACTCCTGCAGGTGTCCCTGTTGAGATTACATCTCCCGGAAGCAGCGTCATGTATTGACTAATATGGGAGACAATCGTAGGCAGATCAAAGATCAAATCTGAAGTATTGCTATCCTGCAGGATTTTCCCATTCAGTTTCAACCAAAGACGGAGGTGATGAGGATCTGTGATTTCTTCTTTTGTTACTAATATTGGGCCTAGGGGAGCAAAATTATCTGCGCTTTTTCCTTTGACCCATTGTCCCCCATGACGTAGCTGAAAGTCCCGCTCACTCACATCATTGTGGAGGCAGTAGCCAGCAACATAATCCATCGCATTTTCCACTGAAACATATTTGGCCCGCTTTCCGATTACGATGGCGAGTTCAACCTCCCAGTCGGTCTGTACTGAATTCTTTGGGATCAAAATTGGGTCAAATGGTCCGGAAAGTGAGGAGGTGGCTTTCATAAAAATGATCGGAACTTCTGGTACCGCCATGCCTGCTTCCTCTGCATGCTTTCTGTAATTTAGTCCTACGCAGATGATTTTAGAAGGTCTTGCTATGGGAGATCCTATTCTTGCATTAGCTGGGATTTCCGCCAATGAATTTTGATTTTTTGAAAGCCATTCTTCCAATCGTTTTAATCCATCCGAAGCGAAAAATGCCTCATTCCAATCTTCTCCAAAACTGGAGCAATCCAGATTTCTTCCAGCAGCGTCCTGAATTCCTGCTTTTTCTTTTCCGAATTCGCCAAATCGTATCAGTTTCATAGGTTAGTTTTTTAAGTATTAATTATCAAGACATTAGTATCAAGATTTAGGGCCAATAATCTTGGGTCAAGTTTATTAATCGGACAATTATTTAGTGTGATCCTAATCTTTCAATTTTCAAATCTTTCAATTTTCCAATCCCTACCTCACATTTTCAATCCCATAAATCCACCATCAATAGTATAATTACTTCCGGTAATAAAGCCACCTGCATCTGAGCTGATGAAATAGGCCAATTCAGCGATTTCTTCTGGTGATCCCATTCTTCCAATGGGTTGAGTAGCGGCAAGTTTGTCAAACATTTCCTTTTCCTGTCCGGGGTAGTTCTTTGCAATAAATCCATCTACAAAAGGGGTATGTACCCTTCCTGGAGAAAGACAGTTGCAACGGATCCCATCTGCGACATAATCTCTCGCGATACTGAGGGTCATGGTGAGCATCGCACCTTTAGTCATGCTGTAGGCGAAGCGATCAGGAATACCAATAGTTGCAGCTACGGAGGCCATATTGAGAATCGAACCCCCGCCGTCTTGCTTTAGCTTGGGTAATGCTGCCTGAATACAAAGAAAAGAGCCTTTGACATTCACTTGAAAAAGCCGCTCAAAATCAGCTTCTGAGGTGTTTTCTACTTTTCCGATATGAGAAATTCCAGCATTGTTTATGAGGGTATCAATTTTCCCCGGAATGGCTTCAAATGTTGATTTGACTGATTCTGCCTCGGTAATATTGCAATTCAGGAAGGTGATAGAATAGCCTTTTTCTTTTAGCTCCTTCGCGACCTTTTCTCCCTCTGATTGATTAGTGTCAATGAAAAATACATCCCAATTTTCTGATGCGAATTTTTTCACCATTGCCAAGCCAATTCCGCTTGCACCACCTGTGATTACTACTGTTTTATTTTTCATAGCTTGGGTAAAAAAGAAATATACCGAACTCTTTCAAGTTAGCAAAAGAGAATTGGATAAGGCTAGAGCTTAACGATTTCACCGGTTTTCACAGATTCATCACAGGCGAAAGCGATCTTCAAGCTATTTATTGCATCATCCAAATGATCGCTTAAGTCTATATCTTCCAAAATTGCTTTCAGAAAATAAGCTTGTTCACGATCACATAATTCCTGATGTCCGGGCTCATCGGTCATATCAATCCACTCATCAGCTTTGGTGAATTCATTTTTGGAATCAATATCGGCATGATGCACTCGGATGGATTCGGTTTTGGTATGGCTGTCCACATGGTCAGATTTGCCAGATGATGCAGCGTCTTTTGCCGTGATTGATACAGATCCTTTTGGGCCAAAGACATCCTTGATAAAGAAAGCAGTTTCTGAAACCATCGGGCCCCAAGCCGCCTCATACCAGCCAACTGATCCATCCTCAAATCGAATCTGAAGCTGCCCGTAATTGTAATTATCGACCGCAATATCTGGAGTAAGTCTTGCTCCGATTGCGGATACCGAAACTGGTTTTGATCGGGTCATCTGGCACATCACATCGATGTAATGCACTCCGCAGTCCACGATGGGGCTGAGACTTTTCATCAAATTTCGATGAACATCCCACATGTAGCCGTGGCTTTGCTGATTGAGATTCATCCG
Organism: Algoriphagus marinus; assembly: GCF_001936475.1. Taxonomy (GTDB): domain Bacteria; phylum Bacteroidota; class Bacteroidia; order Cytophagales; family Cyclobacteriaceae; genus Algoriphagus; species Algoriphagus marinus. Next base: position 77,439 of record NZ_MSPQ01000013.1, read on the forward strand.
CATCACTAATGGTTTTCCCATCTTTTGAGCTTCCTCGATAAAACGAATCCAGGAAGGATGATGTCTTAAAATATAGCCGACCACGACTTTTTTGCCCGTTTCCTTTGCTTTGGAAATAATTCGCTCGCAACCCAAAATCGTATCAGCCAAGGGCTTTTCGATAAAAATATGGCAGCCGGCTTCCAATGCTTTTACTGCAAATTCTTCATGTGTATCAGGATAGGTGGATATGCAAACCGCGTCAGGTTTTGATTTGTCTAAGGCTGTTTCAAAATCCTCAAAAAGCGGATAGTTTTCTTTCAATGACTGATTGAGTTTTACCTTGCTATCTCCTCGTGAGACCAGCCCGCAGATTTCAAATTCAGGCATGTGATGATAAGCTGTCGCATGGGATGCTCCCATATTTCCACAGCCCACTACTAGTATTCGAATTGGGTTTTTCTGATTCATTTTCTTGGTTTTTTTCTCAAAATGTGATTGAACTGACAGTTATTGAGGAAGAAACAAATGACATCATTTTATCCTCGAATTTTTTCTATTTCCTGCTGGTCTAAGTAAACGATTGATACTTGTAAGGCTATCGGTTTAACAGGTTCATCCTTGCTATCTCGTTTGACGCGTACGATTCGCTCGATAATGTCCATTCCTTTAATCACTTGGCCAAAAATCGTATAATCTCCATCTAATCTGGGAATTCCTTCTGGGTTTTGAACGATATAAAACTGACATCTGGCGGATAATTTGTCCGGATTTCCATCTCTACCTGCTCCGACTGCACCATAGACATGTTTTAATTCCGGGACAAATTCAGGAGCCAAAAGGTATTCAGGATCGTTGAATCCTTCCTCCGTATCAGGGCATCCGCCTTGAGCTACGAAATTCGGAATTACTCGATTAAAAGTCAGTGAATCCCAATAGCCAGCTTCTGCCAATTCGATGAAACTCGCCTTGTGGTTGGGAGTACGGTCATCGAGTTCAATAAATATCTCACCATATGGAGTTACGATTTTTCCCAATGGAATTTTCTCCTGAGAAAAACATAAAACAGGAATTAAAAAAAATGCAATTAGATAAAATCCTTGTTTCATGTTTCTTTTGGTGAAAGTGCCTTAATCTGATTATTTACAGGATTCGCATACATTGAGAGAAAGCTTTTTACCAGAAAATCATTCTGGATATCTACTTTTTCACGAAGTCGTTTTTCAAAAGCCTCTTTTTCCTCATTAGTATATTCATTCTTAAATTCTTCATCTCCATAGAGTAAATCATGAGCAATGTAGTTGCTAGGCCAAAGTTTGTAGCCTGCCCAAATTTTCTGATCAATGATATTAGCTAGCTGACTTAGCTTCTCCCCCGAACCTAATCCGGAAGTAGAGATTTCTTTGATCTCTTCGGTAAGAAGTCCATTTACTTGAAGATGGATTCTTTTTTTAGTTCCCATGAGACCCCTTAGGAGGTTCTGGAAATCTTCATTTTCACTTTTCACATACTTTTCATCTCTTGATTTTGCCAAGAGTTCGGGCATTTTCAATACATCTGTAGGATCATATTCATAGGATATGGAAATCGGAACCACTTTTACCTTTTCAAAAAAGGAAAATTGATCTTTACCTTCTTCTGCTAAGGTGAGCATTTTTAAAACGCCCTTATGCGTAGCATCATTTCCATCTTTGGTTCGACCTTCTCGTTGTGCTGTCCAGACTGAACGATTTTCATTGAGCAAACTTTTTCGAATAAAAGCTGAAGCCAACTGCGAGCTTTCCAGTAAGGCACGTCCTTGCAGTCCTCTTTTGATGGCAAAATTCCGGTTCAATCGGGATAAGATGTGCAAAAAAGGCTTTTGTATTAAGTTGTCTCCGATTGCAGAAGTCGTAAGCACCAAACCATTTTCATAAAGACAAGCATTCAGCAAAGAAGTGTCTAAGATGATGTCTCGGTGATTGGAAATAAACAGGTAAGCCGTGTTAGGCTCAAGTTGGTCAAAACCACCGGTGCTTAAACCATTTGAACTTTTCTCCAGCACTTTTTTAACACCTGGGTAAATGAAATTTACCTGAAAGTCCCGTAAGGAGTGGGTGTGAAGCATTAAATTTTTCCAGTTTTTTGAATGATCATCTGGAAATGTAAAACCCATCATGGCTTCTAGCATAGGATCATCTATGATCTGACGAATGGCAGCGTTTGCCTCGGTCTCATAAAAAGGCCTAATGGTATCGAATTGGGACATAGCTGGGATTAATTATTTTGCAAAAAGCAAATTTAAGATCAAAAGGTGAAGAAATACTTAGGGTTCTTTTATCGTTTGAGATGTTTGTTGATGAAATGCATATGTACTGGTAATGCCTCAGTCCAATACTGCCAGGTATGTGCTCCTGGTCGCTCAGTGTATTCATGGGGAGTTTTATTAGCCAAGAGAAGCTGATGCATTTGACGATTGGTGGAGATTAAGAAATCCTCTGTTCCACAATCGATGATCAATGGAATCCCATTGGCTTTTATTTGATTTACAAGTCCCACAGCAGTGTAGGTCGAAAAAGGAAACTCATATTCTATCTCACCAAGCATTACTTTTTGGCTTTCGGTTCTCATGTTTTTCAATGCCTCCCCGACTTCCCACATTCTGGTATCTATATTCATCACCCCACTCATACTCCCGGCTACAGCGAATAATTCAGGATGCTTGGCACTTAGTGTGATTGCTCCATGACCTCCCATAGACAAACCTGTAATAGCTCTCGATTCTTTTTGTGCTAGCGTACGGTATTTTTTGTCAATTTCTGGGATTAATTCAGCTGTGATGTAGGTTTCATATTGAACCGAATCGAGGAGTGGACTGTCAAAATAATAACTGCTCGGCCCTACACCCGGATTGACAATAATCATGTCGTATTCTTCTGCCATTCGATTGACCAATCCCGGTTCAGTCACCTTGGTGAGCCAATCTGAAAAGGAACCACTGCCACCATGCAATAAATATAAAGTGGGATACCGTTCCTCGCCTTGCTGATAGCTGGTGGGAAAAGTCACCGCTACTTTCAGGTTTTTCTTCATAGAGGAACTGTAGACTTGAATAGTATCCACCTTTGCCTGCGCAAAGTTTAGAGAAGGGATTAAAAAGAGTAATAGAAGTAATTTTCGCATTTATTATTTTGGTGAAATTTAGGGATGTTCCAAATTTATTGGAGAGTAAATTGAGTTGAAACAAGCTCAATTTCTTGTAATTAGGATCTTTGAAAGGGTGAAATTAGGTTTATACTAAGCTCTAAAATAGGCATAATTATGGGTTTTTGAGAGCAGATGGTGTATCTTCCAGTCAGATGGACTTAGCTGGGAGGAGTTTACATATTAACCAAAATTCATGGAAAGTTCACGAATTCAACAAATAGCCTATTTCTTGGTCACAATCGTTTTTGGAGCCATCCTCCTGAAGGAAGGAGCATTTCTAATTGTGCCATTAGTTTGGGGAGTTTTCTTTGCTTTTGCGCTTAACCCGATTGCCAATTGGTTTGAGATAAAACGGATTCCGAGAGGCATAGCAATTGCAATCAGTATTTTACTAGTCACGATGGTAGTCGTTGGAATATTCTATCTTTTAGTTAATCAGGTTATAGGACTTTTAGATGAAATTCCACAAATACAAGAGACTTTAGAAAACAAACTTAAAAGTTCGATTCTGGAAATTAATGAGCTAATTGGTTCAGGCGCGATTAATTTTGAGAGTTTAAGCCTCTCGAGTCTATTAAACCTTGAAAATATTAACACTACTATTTTTCAAACAGGTAAATCGTTGACTTTGGCTGGAATAATTCCGCTGTATACCTTTTTGCTTATTTACTATAAGGACTTTTTCGTAGAATTTATTCTTAAACTATATGCAGATCGAAATGATGCAGTCTTGACTTGGGCCACTGATTCTGGTAGAGTGATTCAATCTTATCTTTCAGGTATGCTCAAAGTCACATTTATCGTGTCCATACTCGCAGGTTTGTTTTTCTTTCTGATTGGGGTAAAATATTTTATTTTGTTTGCTGCGTTTATCGCCATTATGAATTTGATACCCTATGTTGGTGTATTTATCAGTTCGTTTTTTGCAGTGCTTTACATTTTTCTTACCACTGATTCAGTTACATACCCGATAATTGCGATTGCAGTCTTGTGGGGTATTCAATTGTTGGAAAATAATATTATCACTCCGTTGGTAGTTGGCTCTCAGGTAAAGGTTAATGCTTTGGCAGTTTTGCTAGCAATCCTGATAGGAGGGTGGCTATGGGGAATATCTGGAATGATATTATTTATCCCCTTAGTTGGTGTTTTGAAGATTAGTCTAGAGAAGTCCTCAGACATGTCAGCATTTGCTTACTTGCTTGGTGATGATGTCCCAATATCGGAGAAGAATGAGAATTATTGGAAGGCTTTTAGAAGAAAAATTGCAAAGAAAAAGAGCAACTCTTGAGTTGCTCTTTTTCTTTATTTCCAAAAGTCTGCGTTTTCGATTCCAACTTCTTTTGATTTAAATACAGGATCCTTCCCAGCTTTTCGCTGTTTTTTATAATCAGCAAGGGCTTTGAAAGCAGGTTTCCGAAGTAAAATTATAGCGATCACATTGAGCCAAGCCATCAAACCAACACCAATATCTCCCATCATCCAGGCTACTTCGGCAGTTTTTATGGACCCATAGAAAGTAGCTCCCAGAATTAATAATCTTAGTGCGGTTAAACTCCATTTGGAAGACATATGGCGTGTTAAATAGCTCAGATTAGTTTCTGCGATATAGTAGTAAGCCATTATAGTAGTGAATGCGAAAAAGAGAAGAGAGATCGCGATAAATCCTTTTCCTAAATCTGGGAACTCTGTAGCAACGGCAAACTGGGTGTACTCAGGCCCAAAGGCAACACCCGGAAGGTTTTCCACGATAAAACCTCCTTCGGGATTCAAAACGTTATACTGACCTGTGAAAAGAATCATCAAGGCAGTTGCAGTACAAACAAAAAGCGTGTCAATGTAAACGGAGAAAGATTGTACCAATCCTTGCTTAACAGGATGAGAAACCTCAGCAGCTGCCGCGGCATGTGGGGCAGTTCCTTGACCTGCTTCATTGGAATAAATCCCTCTTTTAACACCCCAAGCGATAGCCATTCCAAATACTCCGCTGAATGCAGCTTCTAAATTAAAAGCCGACTTGATTATTAATGCAAAGATTGCAGGGACTTCAGTGATGTTCATTCCGATGATAATCAATGCCATTGTAATATAAGCTGCGGCCATAATTGGGATCACCACCTCAGCGACTTTGCTGATTCGCTTTACTCCACCCAAAATGATCAATGCAAGCAGGCCAGTAATGATGGTTGCAGTATAGATTACAGGAATCCCAAAGGCATTTTCTGCGCTCAGGGCAATGCTGTTACTTTGCACGCCTGGCATAAATAGGGCTGTTGCTAGAATCGTGGCAAATGCAAATACAATGGCATACCACTTCACTCCGAGACCTTTTTCTATGTAATAAGCTGGACCACCTCGGTATTGGCCATTGTTGACCTCCTTATAGATTTGTCCTAAAGTGGCTTCAACAAATGCAGATGATGCTCCTAAAAAAGCGATTACCCACATCCAGAAAATCGCACCAGGACCTCCCATTGCGATGGCTGTAGCAACTCCGGCAATATTACCTGTTCCTACTCTTCCGGAGATGGCTATTGCAAAAGCCTGAAAAGAGGAAACTCCCTTTTCAGAAGACTCTCCCTTGAAAAGGAGTGTGACCATTTCCTTCAGATAAGTTACTTGCAAAAACCGAGTCGCTATAGAAAAATAAACACCCGCTGCCAGGCATAAAAAAATCAATGCATCACTCCAAATTACGGCGTTGATCGCCTCAATTATTTCTTTCATGTTGGTTTAATTTCCTTACTTAAGTAAGATTTAATTCAAATTTCTTGAATCGATTTAGCCGGAAAGAAAAGAAAAATAAGGCAGAAAACTTAATACAATCATACAAACGGCTCAACAGCTTTAACTTCAAGCTCAAGAAAACAGAGTTAAATAGTCCCTAAATAGCGTCATGATGGTTGAAAAAATGGAATGAGATTTCAGTTTTATATTTAAGTATGCTTAAATTCAACTAAATCTTAATTTAAAATTTTCTCCTATGGACTACAAGAAACGGATTGAGGGATTTTTGGAGTACTCTTTTAGTGAATTTCCTTCCTCAGAGTATTTGCCTGATAAGATCATAGCCGGCAAAAGCAATATTCCAACATTTTTTTACATCAAGGAATTTGATAACCCTGTAGCTGAAATTTTTACCGAAGTAGAAGTCATCAGATCCGCATTTTGCTCGCAAAAGAATTTCAGTTTTAAAGCTCCGGAATTTGATGTTTCTCAATGGAATAGACTTGAGTTCTTAATCAACGGCTTCACTGAAATAATGGGAGCTGACAATAAAAGATCCCTTTATCTGCGAGCTCAAGAAGAAGATGAGTTTTTGTTGGGGGAGTGGGAGGGAAGACGTTGGGATTTTCCTAAATATGAAGAGGTTCTGGATGTGGAAATATATTTTTCTAGAGAATCTGGTTTATCACTTGTTTTTTGGGAAAAGGTATTAGATCTAGATGATGATAAAATTGATGATTCTTGGCTTTTTGATGGATGGAAACCTGAAAAATAAACTTTGGTGGAAATCCAGTTTTAGGATTTTCAAAGTATAAGATTGGAAGTGGAATAGGTGGTAGGATATTCTAGATCTGATGGTTTTGAAATAAAAAAACTCTTAGATATTAATCCAAGAATTTTAAAGCCGGGGAGGCAGTCCCGATCACTATCGGGAGAACCTACGACCTCTTTTAGGTTTAAAATAAAAAAACTCTTAGAAATTAATCTAAGAGTTTTAAGTCGGGGTGGCAGGATTCGAACCTACGACCTCCTCGTCCCAAACGAGGCGCGATACCGGGCTACGCTACACCCCGAACGGTATCTTTTCCCCTTAAGGGAGTGCAAACATAAATAAAATTGTCTGTTGATCAACTTCAGATTTGAAAATCTTGAAACTTTTTTGAAAAAAAGGAAAGCTAACTCAATTTAAAGAGGTGTAAATACCTATAAGTCAGGTAAATGAATTGGTGTTCTTTTGAATAAATATTTTCTATTAAATAAACCCGATTTAGAAGGCGAGTAAGATCTCAAATTCGAACTACTCAGATTATGAGTAAAAAAAAAAGACGTCTTCCGAAGAAAAACGTCCTTTGAAGGCTTTGGAGGCCTGTTTTGCAGAGAGTGGGGGATTCGAACCCCCGGTACGGAATGACCCGTACGACAGTTTAGCAAACTGCTGGTTTAAGCCACTCACCCAACTCTCTGGGTGCATAATAAGCTTAAAGAAGAGGATCGTTTTCCCGTTTCATTAAGCGATGCAAATATAATCCAAATGATTAGATTTTAGCAAATCAAAAACAGATTGCTTATCAGTATAAATAATAATACTTCTAACCGACTGTAAATCACTTAAAATTATTTTTGTGTTTTTTGAAAACAATTGTTCAAAAGCTACCGTATTTCCCAAATCGATCTTTTATTTGCGTCAAATATTTTTGGAATCATGGTTATAGAAACTACAAATGCAAAATTTCTGATAGAATCTGATCAATCAAATGATGGGTTCGTTTTGATTTATTCCAATTCTTCTGATGAATTACAGCGGTTTTTCGGCTCGTTAAATATCCATTCGGATTCTAATGATAATTTTCCATTTAAAGTATGTGCAAGCAAGGATGAATTTGCGAATGCGTTGATTATAATGGTTAAAGAGATCGATTACTCTGATTCTACATTTCAGTCCAATTAATTTTTTCAAATTTTGAAATTTTTTTTCGGGAAGTAATTTTGGGACGAAAAGCATTTTTCATTTTGGCATCAGCTTTTTAATACCCAAAAAGAAATAAAATACTGATAATCAACATTTTCGAAGTGATTACTTTTGTGAATCCATTTTTTTTAGAAAATGTTTTTCTCAATATTTCGGTAGAATTGTGTCTTTAATTCCCTCCATTTCGACCTGAAATATTGATTAGTACCTCTAATATTGATGAGTTAATACCTGATTTCTTAATAGAATCAAACTATTTCCAAACAATACTTTTGGATGTAGAAGGGAATGTTATGAGTTCGTCGAAAAAGATAGATTCTAAATATTACTCTACAGAAGTTGTAAATTTTTCAAAATTTTTAGATCCCGAATTTATCTCTCAATTTGAAGAAACTATTGATCTGCTTTTAGCCTCTCCCAAAGAAAAACGGCAAATAGTATTATCCATTTTAAATGGAGAAAACATGAAATCTGATCAAGTATGGTGGGAATTTTCCACAATTATTGACTCAGAGATGGATCTTATTGGGATTATTGGAATAGGCGTGAGCACCAAATTTTTAGAACAAGAAATGCCTTGGAACAACTTGGTGGACCTACTGGAATTTGGGAAAATTCAATTGGATAAAGAATTTAGGGTACTCGATTTAGATGATAAGGTAGTTCATTGGTTAGGAATTGGGGCCGCTGAGCAGGAAGGTAATGGAGAGCTTTTTCTTTCAGAATTGCCTCTTAAGCTCCAGCCTTTAGCTATGGGTGCTCAACCAACTTGCTTGGTACTTACGGATAAAGAATCTGGGATTCACTTTTCTGCACTATTAAATCAAGTTGAGGAGGAATATCAACTGTATATTTTACCAAAATCCAGGAGAAATAAGATGCCGAATATTACCAAACCTTTTACTCCCGGTCATTTGGCTTCTTTTCCAGGAGCAGTTTGGGTGATCGATAAGTCATTGAGATTTATTCAACAGAACCAGCTGGCTTCTGATACTACGCTGGAATGGTCAGGTAATTCTTATACAAGTTCATTCGACTTTATTTTCAACTCAGAATTGAAAAGCTTAAAGCAATTAAAGCTGAATTTTTCTAAGGGCTTCGAAGGGAATCCTTCTGATTTTGAATTGAAAATCAATCCCTCTGGCACTCAGTTTACTTATTGGCATGTAGGTATTCGACCTATTTTTGATGAAATGGGATTGGTAAATCTTATTGCAGTACATGGAATTATGCTTCCACAGATAAGCAAACGACTGACAAATTTAGAAGCTGAGAATAAAGCTTTGAGGGAGTTGGTTATGAACCCATCTTACATCTTGAGATCTCCGCTTTCCTCTATGTTGGGTCTGTTGGATCTCATCGATCCTAAACAACTTGATCAGGAGAATCAGAAGTATTTCTCTTATTTAAAACCTCTGGCAAAAGAGTTGGATGAAGTGATCCGAACCAATGCCAAGCGCTTAGGCGCCTTCGACTAAAAAAGTCCTGTTAAATCTATTTTTGAAATTCTCGCCGGAAGACTCTGACCTCCGAGTGAAATTCTTTCACCGCTAATAAATAGGTTTCCTTCTTTTTCAAATACTATTCCTTCCGTCTGCGATAAAACAGCAGGACTTCCAAGAAAGATTGGTGTGGCTCTGCCAGAAAAAAAATCAGTATTTATATAATCAGAGAAAAGCCAAACAAATGACTTAGAGGAAAAGCCATTTTCTTGGTAACCAAGTAGAACCATGTTTCCTTCTGGAGAAATACTTGCTCCCGTGATCAGCCCGCCAACTTCAAATCCCCCAACACGAAGTGCTGTAGCGTTGGATGAGTTTGGATTTAAAGTATAGTGACTGGTTTTTTGGTCCAACCTATTTTTAGTGAAGAGATGAAGCTCATTATTCCAAAAAAAGAATGCTTCACAATCAAAATTATGATTCCCGCCATTACCGGAATAATCTATTTGGTCAGAATAAGAAAACGATATTTGTGATGCTTCAACTTCTTCATTTGCTAAAATATTGGAAATAGGAATTTTTAAAACGGCAAGATCTTTCCGAGTTCCATTATTATTTCCAAAATCTCCTATAAAAAGATGCGTATCACTTTGCGCCAAATCTTCCCAATCGTTGTTGGTGGTATTCTTTACATTAATTGTTCTTATAACTTTTCCGGTAAGAGGATCAAGCTCAAAAATCTCCGAGCTATTTCCTCCATCATTGATTGAAAAAAGTCGATTTTGGATAAATGCCAAGCCTGAATTTTCATTTTGAGAAATCTCCAAATCGGCTAAAATTGTCGGGGATAATGATACAGGGATTCCATTTGCATTTAAGGATATGAAGTTTTGCTCAATCGAGAAATCAACCGGGATAAATGAAAAGTTCGTGGCGCTTTGGTCTGGAAAATAGAGATCCAAATGACGATGAGCATAGCTGACAACTTGCCAGTAGGATCTAAAATAAGTCTCATTATCAAGCAGATTTATTCTAATGCTCAGGGCTTGGTCTTTTAGAGCATAGATGTAGAAAAAATTATCTCTTGAAAACAATTGGATATTCTGTGATACTAACTCAGGGGTGGAGGTTCCAAGATTTTTATTCGATAATGTAAAAAGTCCATAATCGGAAGTCGCTTCTAAAGTTAGACTTTGAGTTCCGGGATTGATAGTGATTTCTTGATTGATCCAAATAGGTAGAAAATCAGAATAAAGGTCTGTTGACCTTGTACTGGACAAAGAATAAGTTCCAATCGGTAGTTCGATGGAATATGGAGTACTGAAGTCATTTGGCTGTATTTCCAGATTAAATGTCTGTCCAGTGCTTGATTCAAATTGAATCGTGATACGATTTTGGTAGGTATGCTTCCAAACATTCTGAGAGCTTATTTTTCCAGAAGGAAAACTACTTGGGTTTAGCAACTCGATCCCAATGAAGGAAATGGTTCCAAAGTCATTATTAGGTTTTTCTTTTTCGGTACAAGAAATACCTGAAAGAATAAAAAAAAGAATAAAACAGTTTGAATAAAAACTCCTCATAATCTTGTATGTGATTGCTTCAAAATTAAAATATTAAAAAGGAAAAGGTTTATCATTCAGGCTAAAATACCAAATAACCACATCAGCTATCCTTTTTTCAAAAGATTCTAAACAATGATCTTAATCAGTCTGTTGAAAAATCAAATGATAAGGTTATGGAACAGTTAGTTGGGAAAGTGAACATAAATGGATATTCAACTTCTAAGCAAAAAGAAGAGGAAAAAGAAAAGATGTCTAACAATCAAGAGCTTCTAATCAAAGATGCCATATTTGTCAGACATGAAGGTAGCTTAGTTAAGGTGAAATTCACAGATATTTTATGGCTTAAAGCTGACGGGAATTACACTACTTTAGTCTGCAGAAAAGGTGTTTTTTCGATCCGTAACATTCTCAAAAACTTTGAAAGTGAATTGCCTTCAAAAGACTTTATGAGAATTCACAAAAGTTATGTAGTTCGTATTGATGAAATAGAATCAATAAGTTCTAAAGAAGTTGATGTTAGCGGTGATCTTGTTCCCGTTGGAAGGACTTACTACCATGCCTTAATCAATGGTATCCAAAAGCTTGGCCTAAGCGGAGAATAATTAACTCAACCAAAGTAGACTGCTGTCTCCATAGCTTAGAAATCGGTAATCATTATCTAAAGCTGAATTATAAACACTTCGCCAATCATTGCCCAGAATAGTCGCAATCAAAAGAATAAGCGTTGACCCAGGCTGATGAAAATTCGTGATTAACCCGTTTACCACACGATAGGAATATCCTGGGAAAATAAAAATCTCGGTAGTTCCCATGATTGTCTTAAGATTTTTTTGATTCATGTATCCCAAAATTGCCTCAAAGGATTCTCTCAATGTTGGAATACGTTCTCTGGTTTGATATGGGAATAGCTTTTCGATTTTAAGCTCCTCGCCCTTATTCTCTATCAATTTCACTCCGTACCAAAAAAGGCTTTCCAGAGTTCTGACTGAAGTCGTACCAACTGCTATAATTTTACCCTCCATTGCCAACACAGATTCAATAGTTTCTTTGTTCACATGAATCTGTTCACTGTGCATGGGATGTTCAGTGACATCCTTTGCTTTGATCGGCTGAAAGGTCCCTGCACTGACATGGAGTGTCAGTTGTGTTTTCTGTATTCCTTTATGTTTTAGTTTTTCAAAAATCTCAGGTGTAAAGTGTAATCCTGCAGTCGGAGCGGCCACAGCACCTTCTTTTTCTGAGTACACAGTCTGGTAGCGATTTTTATCTTCAGTTTCTGGCTTTCGATTGAGATAGGGCGGAAGTGGTACCTCACCACTGGCCTCTACCACATCTACAAAAGCAACTTGGGAATCATTCCAGGAAAATTCAACTTTCCGGCTTTCTCGATCCAATAATTTTGCTTGTAAAAGAATTTCTTTCTCGTTTAGCAAGACTCTTCCGGTCAGGATTTCTCCATCTTTCCATTTTTTGGAATTTCCAATCATTGTCTCCCAGACTACCGGATGCTTGGCAAGCATTATTTCAGGAATGACCGTTGTGGGCAAAATAGGCTGTAAAAGAAAAATTTCAATTCTTGCTCCCGTCTCTCGTTGGAAAATCAATCTTGCCGGGATCACTTTTGTATCATTGTAGACCAATAGTGAATCTTTAGGTAATATTGCAGGGATGTCATAGAAATTCCAATGGCTGATTTCTCCATTTTTATATTGAAGTAGCTTGGATTCATCTCGCTTTTTCAAAGGAAATTTGGCTATTCTTTCCTCTGGGAGCGTATATTCGTAGTCTTTTAAATCAATCTTTGGGATCTGCATGACAGGTCTAAATTTCAGTTTGCAAATATAGACCATTCGCTTTAATCCTATTTTAATTCTCCAAAATTCAATGCCTTCAACATTTTTGCTTCGATTTGAATGGATCAAAAGAACCTTAAACTTCCGATTTGATGCAGGGACTTCGCGGGGAGTTCTAAAGACAAGACCAGTTTATTGGATTAAAGCTTTTGATCCTCAGCAGCCAAAACGAGTAGGCTGGGGAGAAGCAGCGCCTCTGGTGAAACTAAGTTTGGACGATATTCCGGATTTTGAGTTGTTATTGGAAAAGGAGCTATCAAGACTTCAAGGGATAAACTTTGAAAATGATGCAGAACTTGTTTTACTGCATCTGAAAAAGATCGTTTCTCCCAAGTTGCCAAGTGTCAGATTTGGACTGGAAACAGCAGTTTTGGATTTTTTGAATGGTGGGAAAAAGCGAATCCTTCCTAATCCATTTTTTGATGAAAATCAGCCCATTCCAATAAATGGATTGATTTGGATGGGAGATCCTGAATTTATGGCCTCCCAGATTGAAGAGAAAATTGATCAGGGCTTCGATTGCATCAAAATGAAAATTGGGGCAATAGATTTTGAACAGGAACTAGCACTTTTGGAATACATCAGAAGCCGGTTCTCGAAAGAAGAAATGACCCTTCGAGTGGATGCAAATGGTGCCTTTTCGGTAGCAGAAGCAAAGATCAAACTTGCGGAGCTTGCCAAACTTGATATTCACAGCATCGAGCAGCCTATCCCTGCTGGGAAGATTAAAGAGATGGCTGAGCTTTGTAAAGGAACGCCTCTGCCAATTGCTTTGGATGAGGAATTGATCGGTGTAATCGAAAAGGCTGAGCTCTTAGATTCCATAGCACCACAACATATTATTCTAAAGCCTACCTTATTAGGGGGCATTTTAGAAACCAGAGAGTGGATTAGACTTGCTGAAGAACGTAATATTGGCTGGTGGATGACTTCTGCGCTGGAGAGTAATATTGGGCTGAACGCAATTGCTCAATTGGCTTCCAGTTTGATTCCTACTATTCCACAAGGCTTGGGGACGGGTAAACTTTTTCACAATAATCTGGAATCTCCACTTGTGATAGAATCAGGTACGATTAGTTATCATTCAGATCTAGACTGGGAAAATCCTTCTTAATTCTCCAAAGGAAATAAGTAAACAGGTTTATGAACTGCTACCTTCCAAGCTTTCTGAGAAAGTAACCCGGAATTTGAATTTCGCTCAAATACCACAATATCATTACTTGCCTGATGTGCACAAAGAAGATATTTTCCGTCAGAGGTTAGGTTGAAGTTTCTCGGCATTAAGCCACCGGATGAGATGACTTGAATAAGCTTGTAGCTTCCTGATTCATCTTTCCCAAAGACAGAAATGGTGTTTGCTTCTCCACGGTTAGATACATACACATTTTCTCCGTCTGGAGACAAGCGAACTTCTGCAGCACCCACGCCTCCTTGGAAACCCTCCTCAAGCATTGAAAGTCGTTGTCTAGAACTTAGTATCCCTTCTGTGAAATCTAAGACCTCCAAGTTTGCAGTTAATTCCTGTACTGCGAATACAGTTTTTCCATCTGATGAAAAAGCCAAATGCCTAGGCCCATCTCCCTTAATGACCTCATATTCCGAAACCAATTCAAGAGGTGTTTCTTTACTTGAGACAATGGAATATGTATATATTTTGTCAGTACCAAGATCTGCCACGATCAGGTATTTTCCATCCGGACTGAAAACCGTACTGTGTACATGTGCTTTCTCTTGCCGGTCTGTATTGACACTGGATCCTTCATGCTGAATTGTCTGGAGGTACTCCAATTTACTTCCATTACCCACCTTGAAAAAACTAAGATTGCCTCCAGTGTAATTACCGACTGCAAGAAATTCTTCATTTGGCGACAGAGCCAAATAACAGGGGTGATCTCCATACGAAGGAATAGTATCGAGGGGAATGAGTTCATCTCCGACTTTAGAAAAAGTCATCACATTTCCTCCGGTTTGACTCATATCTTCTTCTAAAGCAAAGACTAGATTTTCCGCTTTATTACTGATCACAAAAGATGGGTTTTTTACTCCAGGTGCTATCAGCTTTACTTCAAATAAATTTGAGTCGGGATTAAATCGTACCAAGTTGATGCCCTGGTCTTCTTGATCCGTATACGTTCCAACTAAAAAAGAATAAGCTTTTGAAGGAGTTTCCATTTCAGTCGTTTTGGGTGGATTACAGGCAATAGTGAAAACTAGTATCACAATACCTAAAGTAAGTTGCTTCATTTGGTTAAGATAAGTAAATCATACTTTAAGTTTAAAGCTCGGTTTTAAAATCAATTAAATTTTAAAAAAACGGAATAAAATACTTTTTCTGTTGGAGATATTGTAATGATTTAGGGTGTTTTTAGAATTTTCACTAATTTAACCATTGAATTAAACTTTCGCTCTAGAATGCAAAAAACCTATGATACTGAAGTCGCAAAGCGATTTACGATTTATAACAGTTTATTCTTGGATCTTCCTTTCAATGATATCTATCGAACGGGTACGCTGCTTCCAATTTTGGGTACTGCATGTCAAAAAGGATTTGAAAATGGACTGACTCCAAAGCAAATTATTAATGGTTTTTTTGAAGAAATGCTGCCAGATGCCAGTGAAAAATCACATATGGATCTGTTATTTCAAATGATTCAATATGTCGAAAGACAAGTGGTTTTATTTGACTCGATCGAGGATGCAGCTTATGATAAAATCAATGATCTGAAGGGGAAAGGATCAATCAATGCTTTGATAAATCGGACAGATAATGATAAAAAACGAGCTGAATTAATTGAAAAGCTTAAGACCTTTTCCGTTAGATTAACACTAACAGCTCACCCGACTCAATTCTATCCCGGAAATGTCTTAGGAATCATCACAGATCTCGAAAATGCAATTCGAACCGATGACATAGGCCGGATAAACTCTTTACTTCAACAACTGGGGAAAACGGGTTTTACGAAGCGTGAGAAGCCTTCTCCTTACGATGAGGCAATTAGCTTGATTTGGTATTTGGAAAATATCTTTTATCAAAGTATTTCGGACATCATGATCCGGTTGTTGAATTCTTTGAATATTCCGTTACATGACTGGGAAAATCCTGGATTACTGAAAGTTGGTTTTTGGCCAGGTGGAGATCGGGATGGCAATCCATTTGTGACGCATGACATTACTCAACAAGTTGCGTCAAGACTAAAAAAATGGATTCTAAGATGTTATTACCGAGACATGAGAAAGTTGAAAAGAAGATTGACTTTCAAGCATGTCGAAGAGATTATATTGAAAGTTGAGCGGGGAATTTTCGCAACACTTTTTGAAAACAATCAGGTTTATCAGACCAAAGATCAACTAATAGATGATTTGTTAGAGGCCAGAACAGCGTTAATACAGCATCACGAGGGGTTATTTGTTGAGGTCTTAGATGAATTTATTCTTAAAGTGAAAATTTTCGGTTTTCACTTTGGCTACATGGATATGCGTCAGGATAGCAGAAAACATGATGCACTTTGGGAAGAGCTCTTTAAAATAAAGGGCATAGAAATGGGTACATCTGAGCAAGAACAAATTGATCAAATTCTTGCTACAGAAAGCATTCCAGGCCTGGATCAATTTCAAGAGCCATTTCATGCAGAGATGCTTCGTTCATTTGAGGTTATCGATCCTATCCAAAAGGAAAGTGGTGAGGATATTCTTAATCGATATATTATTTCCAACTGTCAATCAAGAAAGCACTTACTTGAAGTTTATCAGTTGGCAAAATTAACCCTCGGAAAAGGTAAAGAGCAAATGCCATTGGATATAGTGCCTCTTTTCGAGACGATAGATGACTTGGCTGCAGCACCTGCAATCATGACTAGCCTGTATCAATTGCCCGAGTATCAAAATCACCTTAAATCCAGAGGTAACAAGCAAACGATTATGCTTGGGTTTTCTGATGGAACCAAAGATGGTGGATATATTCAAGCCAACTGGTCTATCCTTAGGGCAAAAGAAGAGATGACTCGTGTATCTCGAGAGAATAATATTGAAGTTGTGTTTTTTGATGGTCGCGGTGGGCCTCCTGCAAGAGGAGGAGGGAATATGCATAATTTCTATGCTTCCATGGGTGAAAAAGTAGAGAATGCAGAGATTCAGGTCACTATTCAAGGACAGACGATCTCTGCAAATTATGGGAAGCAAGCTTCTTGTACCTACAATTTGGAGCAACTTCTGAGCGCAGGTCTGGAAAATCATTTGTATCAGGATTCAGAGAAAAATTTAAACTCCGAACAAAGAGAATTAATTGACGAGTTGGCAAGTGAGGCTTATGAGTCGTATAAGAAATTCAAGAGTCACCCTAAGTTTGTGCCTTATTTAGAATATGTTACCCCACTGAAGTATTTTGGGATGACTAATATTGGTTCAAGACCATTAAAGCGTGGCAAAGGAGAGGGGTTGAAGTTTGAAGACTTGAGGGCAATTCCGTTTGTAGGCTCATGGGCACAAATGAAGCAAAATATTCCTGGCTTTTATGGAGTGGGAGAGGCCGTTGAGGTATTGGAGAAAAGAGGAAAGCTGGAGCAATTGAAAGCACTCTATGAGAATTCCTTATTTTTCCGTACTCTGCTTGGAAATTCCATGCAATCCTTGTCAAAGTGTTTTTACCCAGCTACAGCTTATTTGAGTGAAGACGAAGCCTATGGTGATTTTTGGAGAATTATGTTTGAAGAGTACAAGCGGTCTATTGAGAAATTAAAAATAGTTTCTTCGATGGATCAATTGATGGGAGATAATCCTGTTTCAAAAAAATCCATAGAGATCAGAGAGCGAATTGTACTTCCACTTATTACCGTACAGCAGTTTGCGATTCAGCAAATGCTTGAAACGGGTAAAAGTGACGAGATCTTGCAGCGATTGGTGTTGAGAAGTATGTTTGGAATCATAAATGCTGCTAGAAATGCCGCATAAAAAAAGGCCCGAATCTTTAAGGTTCGGGCCTTTTAATTTTTAGTAATCAATTACTTGGCAATCAAACCATCTTTAATCAGTTGGTTTACGACAAGTTGGGAAAATGAGTTGGAAAAGGTCTCAATTGAGGATGGGTTAGTAGTCTCTGACTGAGCAGACCAAACAAGTTCTTCTGTATTAGCATCATATAAGTTGATCTCTAGGTAATAATTCTTATCTGTAGAATAATAACCAGGGCTATACATTACGGGGTTATAATAGGAATAATATCCAGAGAATCTGCCGTAGTATCCACCGTATCCCATAGGAGAATACATTGTAGTACCAGGGACATAACGCGTCTCAGAAGTCTGATCGAGTAGTGCAATTGTTAAAATAGCGTCGCTTCCACCATCGCGTATTGCTGCAACAGTAGCGTCTTTATTCTCTGCAGTCGCTTTAAAACCTGGAGGAATGATTTCGAAGCTACTTTTAGCCTCTACACCATCTTTTTCAAGCATGGCATCAATATCATTCTCAATGGTTTGTCTGGCTACCAGATTTTCAGAAATAGCTGTTACAAAAATACTTTTATACGGCTCAGAGGGAGTGTTTGGGCCAGTCCAAGATCCAATTATTTTCGTACTAGGAGAGCAAGCACTTACCATAGCTATTAAGACTAGGGCAAGTAGGTAATTTAGTTTTTTCATTTTGACTTTTGTTAAGTGGATTTTCTAATTGTCTAATTCTTTGAAGATTTCTGATACTGCAGACTCTATAGCTGCCGGAGTATTTTTTTGTTTGTTTGGAAGGACCTGATCAATGGTTCCTACCCAAACAGCTTTATTGGAGTTACGGTCGACTAGGTGTACGGTTAGGCTTCCTTCCCGATAAGTATTCACCGGTAATTCTTTGGCTTGCCAAGTATAGGATCGTTGTCCTGAATACATGAATGGATCAGTAGCTAAGCTAGTTGTTCTTGTTTGCACTTTGTCTTCTATTTTTATTCCCAAGTTGATTTTAAGATCAGGATTGGTAGAAGATTTAGTAAGTCCACGTGCGACTAACTCCTTGCTTATAGTTTCTTCTAAATAAGAAATATTCTCTTTGAAATTAGGGTTTTCAGAGTTTGGAGCATCTATTTCAAAGAAATCAAAGGTCTTGTAATCAGTTAAACTAAAATCTTTATACTGATCATTCTCTACAATTACTCGCGATCCTCCGCAGGAAAATACTCCGAAAAGGAATACTAAGAATATTAGTTTTTTAGTCTTCATAAAGTGTTTTTTTAGATTTCTAATTTAGCCAGTAATTCTGAATTACTAATGGGAAGCGTGTAGTGCTACTTTTTCTGGAAAAATGAAGTACAGTTTTTAAACATAAAGCCAGGTTTGACTTTCAAAAATGATAGTCAAACCTGGCTTTAAAATTTGAAATGCCAAGCATCTTATTATCTAATGAATACGAATCCAAAGTTTAATCCAATGTTTGATTGGCCATCTAATCCACCTCCGGAGAAAGATTGATAGTATTTAGCACCAATCTTGAAACCAAAATTTTCAGATGGTGCGATCAAAACCCCTAACTCTGGTCTTAATGCAAATTGCCAGTACGTATTCTCAGAGGTAAAAATGCCCATATCAATTCTTCGATTGTGTGCGATCGTTCCTAATCCCAAACTACCATATGGTTTTACAGCACCTTCGGTGGTTGCAAAATAAGTTCCAGTCGCTAAAATTGGATAACTTTGCTGATAGCGATATTGAACTCCTGATAGTGAGGCTGTTCCTTCGGTATAGACTTTATTTAGCTCACGCTTGTAAAGGGTAAAATGACCTAATTCTCCACCGAAAGTGATATTTCGCTTAGTGAATACTTGAAACTCTGCAGTGAATCCTCTTCCTGAAGCTTGATCTATGAAGTCAGAAGTATTTCCGGTAGGTATGCTTACTGCGTAATTGAAAGAAAATAAAGATTTTTGTGCATTAGCTTTTTCAGCAATAATCATCACCAAAAGAGCAAATAGTAGGATTGACTTTTTCATGATTATTTAGCTAAGTATGGTGATTGTTCGAATGCTTGATTAATAGTGGTGCCGATTCTTGAAGTAATCGTATCTACGTTTCCTTCCAAAAGCCCATTGACTACTCCTGTCCAAACTACCGGAATCTGATCTGCGGCATTTTGATTTTTAGGATCCGTCATCTGCATGATTACTGATCCAGTTCTGATTCGCGTCACTTGTGGAGGATAATATCCAGGATAATACCAGCCCCATCCTGGACCCCAACCTGGATAAAACCAGCTCCAATACCACCAATCGTAGTAGAAGTACAATTGATCAGTCTGAAATACTGCAGGAAGGATAATTAAATCCGGATCTGCTGTAGAAGTGACTTCTGTATAACCCAAACTTCTCATATTGGATCGGATAGATGCTAAAATTGCCGCTGAATAAGCAGGAGAAACAAATTCTGGTTCAAAACCCGGTTCACCAGGGATGTTTTCCTGATCGATTTTGATCACCTTATCAGGAAGGGCAAAAGTGCTTTTGCTTTGAAAATTGAATGAATCGTCATAGTTGGTGTAGACAATATCTAATTCATCGATATACTCTGCCCCATCGGGGAAGCAAGAAATAGATACCATTGCAATACTTACAATGGCAACTAAGGCATTGATTTTTTTAAACATTCTGGTAGTTGATTTTAATTAATATTCGCCGATAAAAGGCAGTTCTTGTTGCATTGCATTTCGTATGGTATTGTGGATATAACTATCCACCTGCATAAATTTCGCTGCATCTAAAGCTGAAGTCGCTTTCTTGAATTTCTTATAATACTTAGCATGAAGCTTACTAAGAGCTAAATCATTTTTTAGAGTAAGTGATGCCAAAAGATCGGCTTCTTCCTCTCCCATAGACTGGTAGCCCTCTAGGTAATCATTGATTATTTTGATTCGCTCTCTTCCGATCACTTGTCGCTCTGACTCATATTCTTGGTAAACATTCCAGAAACTCTGTGAAACAGATTCTGGAAGATCCATGTAAGCATCGATGAGCATCTTTTTGTCTTTTCCAAAAGCAGCTTGAATGAGAGTAATTTCATCATCAATTGATTGGGCAATTGATGGGGCTAAACCGAAAGCGAAAAGCATAAGAGGTAAAAGAATGAGTTTTTTCATTTCGAAATAATAAATAATAACTTGATACAAATTGATCTCAAATATAAAAATATGATCCGAGATTTGTTTTTTTTAAGACTTTGGAATTGCTCGATTTTGCTGAATTATCGCAATTTGAAACAAAAACAACTCCCGTATTAAAGAAAAATAAGGATAAAAAAGTCATTCAAACTTCTTAGAAAGTCTCATTGATGTTCAGATAAAAACCTGAATTACCGTTTTGTCCAAAACCATAATCGGCTGTAATGGTCGTGCGATTTTCTTTATTAATCATTACTCTTAAGCCCAATCCATATCCCGGATTCAAATTGGTAAAAAGTTTTTCTTTGGTAGTTCTACTGCTGAAACTTGCTGCATTCAAGAATACGGTTCCTCCAAAAGTCTCTTTATTTTTCTGGAGAGGAAATCGATACTCAGCCTCTGAATAAGCCATGCTTTCTCCCCGGAATCTCCCTTGTGCGTAACCTCTTCCACCTCGCCCAAACATGTCGTATCCAATTGATGGAAGGCCCATGTAAGGTAAATTCCCAGAAACTAAGAAGTTTCCAAATCCCCATAAGGCGATCAAGTGTCTTTTTCGCTTTTCACTCAGATTGAAATAATGCCGGTAATCAAGTAAGAGGGTAGAGGAAGATTGATCCGAACCTAGAAAGGAAGGATTGACTTTATAGGAAATCAATGCGAAATTCTTCTCATAAGGAGAAACTGCCACATCCCGATTTTCCATAATTGCATTGAAAGTCAAGCCAGAAACCGTGTATTTATCGGTATTAAATCCTAATTGCTGATTGTAATGATCATGAGAAAAATTCAATTCTGAAGGAATTTCTGAATCAATAAAGTTCTCGATTTTAGAGTAAACATCTAAGTGATAACCGAGTCCTAAATAAAATTTAGAATCTCCAACCCGTTTTAAAACTGTCTCATAGAACCTCACCCAGCTGTAATCCATTTGTTGTTCTCCCCAATAAACGCCTGGCTGGTTTGGGTTTTCCATTGGCTCATTCGGACTGCTACCTCCAAGGCCGAAAGTTGGTTGTGAGGTAATGAAGTACCTCCAATCTCCCACTAGGATCCAGGAATCTTCATTTAAAAAAATATTACTTCTTGAACTAAAAATCCATTGTTTTTTAGTGGTATAAAGAAAATTCCCAACCAAATTAGAAAGGTGAGTAATGCTTGGGTCCCCCATTCGCCAAGTAGCTGAAGGGGCAATTCCAAATAACCAACCGTTTGCGGGATTGGATCCAATCGCGGGAAGAGGCACTACTTTAAACTGATTAAATTTATTAGGCTGGTAACTGATGGAATCCTGAGAAGAAGCTGAAAATGCAATCAAAATTAAACTAACTAGAAGTAAGATTCTTTTCATTTGGAGAGGTTTTGTTTTGAATTTTGATTGCTTAATTATTCCTTTTTCCAGTTAATTGGAACTGTTAGATGTATGGAGAATTTTTAAATTCCATAGGCTATTTCCGTCTTTTTTAGCAATAATCAAATTTTGTCAAAAGATTAAAGTTGTAAACATGACCCATGTTTTCTATAAAATTTAAAAGGGGAAAAAGTAATTTCTTTTTCCCCTTTTGGTAATATTTGAAACTGTTTCATTGACTTGCAAATGCAGCTTTTTAATTAGGAATTCTAAAAACAAGTCCACCATCAAAGCCAAACTGGTACATAGAAGAATATGTGCTCAATCCTGCGCCTGTTCCTCCGGTTCCAAAGTAAAATCCTCCTCCAACAGATTGAACAGCCGAGAAAAGTGAGGCCTGCACTCTTAAGGCTACATTTTCTGCTAACCAAATATTTGTTCCTCCTCGAATATTCCATGCGAATTTGGTGGAATTTCTAGAGTTTCCATTATCAGGATTATCTAAAGCAAATATTCCCATTCCCAAACCAGCACCAGCAAATGGTTCTATAGTTTCATTGACAGGGAAATACCTTGTACCATTCAACATGATCCAATTTAAGGCAAGATCAAAATCGGTTTGTTGAAGCTGACCATTTAGAATTCCTCCATCCTGATAAATAGTAGGTGCATTGGTATCTTGTCGTAAATATTGAATTTCAATTGCCCCTTTTGCAGGAATATGATATTCCAATCCTGCTCCCCATCGGAAGCCTCCCTTGATGGTTCCATCATAGAAAGACGTATTCGAAAAGTATGAGTCCACTCCATCATCAAAGACATAGCCACCGTAAGTGTTTAAGCGGATTTCCTGAGCCATAACCGCAGAGGAAATAACTGAAAGAAATAATATTAATAATGATTTTTTCATTTTTTTGTGAGTTAAATGGAAAGCAAAATAGAATTTATTTTTCCCTTTGGGGAGTTAATATTAATTGAGTTTTGGTGTTTTATTACTTTTAAATCTCTGATAATTTTGGATAAACTAGAAAATAAAACTATTCTTTTGGATAGATCTTTTTCCAATCATTTTTCATATCTACAATGGTCCAACCATTTTCAGTAGCATAGTCCCATCCTTTATCAAATCCACCAATTGGAGAACCTCGATCATAGGCCCACTCCCTGTCAGCATCTGTATGATGCACGTAGACTTGTAATGATTTACCTTCAGTCCCTGCTGAATATTGAAGCATTTGTAAATCTCCATCTGAATTTCCAAAAGCAGCAATAGGTCTTTTCCCAATATATTGATGTATTCCAACTGGTTTACCATCCTTGTCATCGATAAAATCTAGTTCAGGCAGTTTGATTATAGTTCCCTTGCCGTCCACCATTTCAAATTTTGATTTAATGGAACTACCTATGACTTGCTCAGATGGGATTCCATATACTTCCTGACTCCAAGGCCGCATAAAATCAATTCCACCTCCTGAAACAATAAAAGTCTTAAAGCCATTTGCCCTTAAATAGTCTAAAACTTCGAGCATAGGCTGATAGACCATTTCTTTATAAAGCAGATTGGTTTTTGGATGTCTTGCTGAGTTAATCCAATCAAGGACTTCGGTATTAAATTCATCTTCAGTCATTCCTGAGTGAGTGACCATTACTAATTTTAGCAATCCGTGTTCTCCAAAAGAGAATACCTTTTCCACATCTCCTGCAATTGCAGCTGCTAAAAGAGGATCCTTGGACCATTCAGGATGGTCGGGAGACATGGCCTTTATTCTATCTAATGAAAATTGTAACTGAAAATAGAAGGGTTGTTCGGACCAAAGGCAGCCATCATTGTCAAAGGTTGCGATTCGGTCAGCTGGAGCTACAAAGTCCGGATTACCCTCAGTGGTGGTCGCAGCTACAAAATCAAGGATAGATTGCTTGGATATTCCCTCATTCCAAGAAGGAAGTGGGTCCGATACTACAGACTCAGTAGTACTTGAGCTTTCATCTGCAGAGTTTGGGGATTCACACGAAGTGAAAATGATACTACTTATAAAAAGAAAAAGAATGAATTTCGTTTTCATAGCTAATCTAGTTTACTAGGAAAAAAACCGGTTCGTTCTGAACCGGTTTTTTTTAATTTTATTGATTTTGTCCTTTAGACATGTTTTCTATTTGTTTCTGAACTTTCCCTAAGCTCCAGTCACCAGCAGTCTGGCTAGGTGGATATTCCTGGAAAGTGGAGAGGAAGTTGAAGGCATATCCTTGGATCGATGTCAAAATATAAGCTCTGTCTATGTACCAATCATAATAGGTATTTGAGCCATATAATGCTTTCTCGAAAGGATCTCTTCGTAGATTCATCAAATAAGGAGCTCTAAGTTCTACGAATGGCTCTAACCAGATTTGAAGATGGCTTGCTCGGTTCTCTAAGAACATTGCTTTCCAATCTAAATAACGCAAAGCGGCTATAGATCCTGCATCATCCACGTATACAAATCCTTTTCTAGGTGACTCAGCGACTTTTCCAGTTAAGTAATCCAATTGATTAACTCCATCAATGTAGTTTTTGTAGGTTCGGCCTCCCATAGTGACTCCTTTCATGATTTTGCTTTTCACGTCAGGATCTCCAGCGATTGCTGCAAAAGTTGGCAACCAATCCTCATGTGATACTATTCCGTTCAAAGTAGTTCCAGCAGGGAATTTACCTGGCCATTTAACAAAGGCAGGAACTCTGAAAGCACCTTCCCAGCTACTGTTTTTCTCTCCATGGAAAGGAGTAGTTCCAGCGTCAGGCCAAGTGTTATAGTGTGGGCCATTATCTGTAGAATACATGACAACAGTATTGTCGGCAATACCTAGCTCATCTAATAATGCAAGGAGCTCGCCTACATGCATGTCGTGCTCAACCATTCCGTCACCATACTCATCTTGACCAGAGATTCCACGATGCTCTTCTTTCACGTGTGTTCTAAAGTGCATTCTGGTACCATTCCACCAAGTGAAGAAAGGCTTTCCTGCGGCTACCTGCTTTTTGATAAATTCTTTTGCGGCTGCTACTGACTCATCATCGATAGTCTCCATTCGCTTTTTGGTCAAAGCACCGGTGTCTTCGATTTTCTGTCCTCCTTTTCCATCGGCCCAAGAGTGAATAACACCTCTTGGTCCATAGACATCTTGGAACTTCTTACCATTTGCTAAGATCATGTCTGTTGGATAATCCTCATTCTCTGGCTCTTCTTCAGCATTGAGGTGATAAAGATTTCCAAAAAACTCATCAAATCCATGATTGGTTGGCAAGTGCTCGTCCCGATCTCCTTGGTGATTTTTCCCAAATTGTCCAGTAGCATAGCCCATGCTTTTTAATACTGTAGCCATGGTGATATCCGTAGTCTGCCATCCTTCTTTTGCTCCTGGCATTCCTACTTTAGTCATACCTGTTCTCACGGGTACATTTCCTCCAATAAAAGCTGCTCTACCTGCAGTACAAGACTGCTGTGCGTAATAATCAGTAAATGCCACTCCCTCTCTTGCGATTCTGTCAATATTTGGAGTTCTATATCCCATCATACCACGGTTGTTGTGGCTGATGTTCCAAGTCCCAATATCATCGCCCCAAATGACAAGAATATTTGGTTTTTTCTCCTGAGCATAACTTGCTACACTTAGGTATGCTCCCAAAAGCATTAAAAGTAATTTCTTCATAAAATGAATAGAATTAAGATTGAAATTGAATGTTGCAGATTAAATTTAAAAAAAGTCATTCAAAAAGCCTAACAAGGGTATTTTACCTTGCTAACAATCGATGAATTGACACATTAAGGTCAAATTCTAAGCTATATTCAGCTGATTTTTGTATTGGGATGGCGTCATTCCTTTATATTTCTTAAAGGAATTAATGAATGAATTTCTATTGTTGAATCCGCATAGATCAGCGATTCCCTCAAAAGTTTTTTGCTCCAAATACCCATTTTCAATCATTCTTATACTTTCATCAACACGTTCTTTATTGATCAAATCTGAAAAGGAGCAGTTTAGATATTTATTAATGTAGATAGTTAAAAGGTAGCTAGGTATTTCAGTGTCTTTTGCAAGATCAGCCAAGGAATACCCTTTGATTAGAAAGACCTTTTCTTCTTTCAACGATTTGTGTATTTTTTTCTTTAGTTCTTGGATCTTTTCGGTACTCAGTACATGCTTTTCTAAGTTTTCATCCACTTCATTTTGTTCGTTTACAATAAATTCGAACTCATCCAATCCATATAGGATTTTTGGGAAGAAAAGCAAAGCTACTCCTGCAAAAATGGTGATCAACGCTACTGAAAAGTGGATCAAATCGAATGCTAATTGAGGATCACCTTTAATTCCAATTAGAAAATAGGGGAGAAATGAAAATAGCCATAAAAATAAATAAAGTGTAATCCATTTTTGCCAGATAGAACCGAACTGGTTTTTAGTTTTTAGAAAATGCTTCCTGTTTTTATAGACAATTCTACTAGAAAGTATCCAATAGAAAGCTAACAATATTGTCCTAAAAATTCCGTGAAAGTTTGAAGGGAAAAATCTTGATTGATTGAAATTGGTAAACTTAGCTGGATCATCAATTTCGCTTAGAATTAATCCTAGTTTGTCAGAAGAACTTAAAAAGTAAATTGGCCAGAAATCAATCAAAAAAACCAGGAACGGAATCAAATGAATCAGATCTTTATATGAAAGTGAGTTTTGATAAACTACATTTCTAATATAAATGTAGAGCAATGGTCCAATCAATAGTCCAGTAAAATTTCCAGTTCTATATAACTCCGGAAAATTGACCAACATTCCAGAGGAAATTAGACTTGCTAGAAAAAGAGAATAGGTCGTAAAAAAAATATTGAACCCAAGTAAAATATTTGTTTTTTCTTTTTTAATACCAAAAATAAAGAGCACCAAACTTACCTCAATACCGATGATTATGGAGACAAAATAACAGAGCTCCTTGAAGTTTAAAAGTATATCCATAATTCTATTAGACATCCAAAGATAGAAATAAAAAAAACCTGTCGTTAAAACAACAGGTTTTTCTCCTTCCACTATTTCTTTTACTTATTCGTTGATAATGCGAATTTCCACTTTTCGATCTTTTTCTTCCGCCCCTTTGTTTTTTCCCCGTACGATTAGACCCCCATCACCTGTCTTGATTCTTTCGACAGGAATTTGGTAAGTTTCTATGAGAATCTTTTTGACTGACTCCACTCGTTTTTCAGAAAGGGTTAAGTTATATGCAATAGAACCGGTATTATCAGCAAAACCGACAAGTTCCAAAAACTTGTCTGGATTTCTATCGAGGAGTTCTTTGATAGGAATTAATTTTGCTATTTCAGATTCAGAAAGGGTGGCTTTATTTGTTTCGAAATAAACCTCAATTTTGGCTTGACTCATTAGAACTTGAATTTCATTCTCTACAAATAGTGTATCAGTTCTATATACAGTGTCAATTCTGATTTCAGGCTGAGTCAAGACGGGTACCACAGCCGTAGTATTTAACTTGACAGAATCAGAAGCACTCACATTCAGAGAGTCAGAAGCAATGATTTCTGGTGTTACTATTTCGGTTGAATCTACCTTAGTTTCTTTTTTATCACTTACAATTGCAGAAGTTACAGCTGCTGTCCCGCCGATTAATAGGGCGTCCTTCAGTAACTCATTATTTTTCTCTGCTGTTTTACTATCAACCCCTTCCTGCTTAATTGTGATTTCTTGTGGATCTGCCTGAGTAGCTTTTCCTTTTGGTTCATCTTCTGAGACTTGAAATCTATTTGCAAAAGCCATGATCATCGCTGAATCACGTTTCGCTTGGGCTTGGATCATTTCTGACCTGAATTTTTCCATTTCAGCCTCGAGTTCTTTTCTACTTATTGACCCATCATTAGCTACCGATCTACTCATTGCAGTTGTTTGTTGATTTGCTGAATCTAGCTTTAGAACTGCTTGAGAATTTGCGCCATATAAAATCCGACTTACTTGACCGGGGTAAATGATTAATTCACGCATTAAACCAGCAGAATCAATTGTAGAATCAGCGACTGTAAACTGCTTTGATTCTTGGATTAAAGAATCTAGCTTAAATTTATTTCCACTGCTCAGAGAGTTTAAACTCGTTATTTTCCCTTGAATCAGTGATTTTTCACTTTCCATCACCTCAAGTCTTGTAGCCAGAATAGATTCAGATACCAAAGTATCTTTTTGTGCTAAGTCTATTGCTTCGTCAATCGAACTTAATTCGGTCTCTGCCACTTTAATTTCAGAGATCAACACTTGCTCTTGAAGGCTTAATGAGTCAATTAGCGATTGATTTTTAGCTTGTTGAATTGAATCTAGTGGTGCTTTCGACCCTGCTTTTGTTTCACTTCCGGGAAGCTGGATCACAGTAAAATAATTATTTGTAGTGCCTGCCTCATTTCCAAGCCTTTCTTTGATTTCTTCTTGTTCAAGTTGCTTTTGGGAAAGCTCTGTAGGAACATAAGTGTATCGTTGTGTTATTACCGGAGGTTTAAAGGCTTCCTTATTAGCTCCAAAACTAAACTTGATACCCATACCGTGATAGATGTACCAATCCCTCTTTCCATCATTAAATCCTCTATTAGGATTCTCCGCACTCACAATATTTGTTCCTGGCTTTGCAGCATATTCTTGAAAATCATTGTCATAAGTTACTCGGTATTCTCCTGATACATCATCTAAATAATCTGTAGCGGCTCTTTTAAAATCAGACTGGGCAAAGAATTCTATTGATTTAGTGATTCTGAATCGCACTCCTAATCCTAGATTAGCATAAAGCGTGGTCCGATTATATCCATCCATTCGCTCAGTCCCCAAAGAAGTTAGAGAAGTCTCAAAATTTCCGTCTGGGATTGTATTCTGATTGGTGTAATCATAGCGATTTCCATTAGCATCCAATAAGTCTCCCGAAACATCAAAAGTCTGAACCCCGAGACCTAAAGTAAGGTAGGGAGCAAAAAATGATTTCCCCGAAAGAAGCCAGTTGTTATCTGGTTTGAACACAAATGAAAGACCGGCATCGTAGAGGTTGGTTTGAAAATTTAATGCACGATCAAAACTCGAACTTTCTATCAAAAGAGTTCCATCATTTTGGACGAAACGATCTCCCGATCCAAATTGATAACTACCTGCTGTCAACATAAGACCTACAGAATTGCCCAGAGCGTATTCAAGCGAGGCTTGATAAGAGAACTGTTCTGAATAAGTCTTGTAGTGGGTATAGAGTTTCGGTATGTTTTTAAACTCTCTCAAGGGCATTGGTCTTATATCTCCTATATAATTTGTAGTACCCATGCTAAGTCCAAACCTCCATTTATTTCCATGAAGCTGTGCATGAGCTGAGCATGTGATTAAAAGAACTAGAATACTGGTAAGTAGCTTTTTCATATTCTTATTTCTTTTTTCCAAAACCTAACCAAAGATTGAATTCTGCACTCAAACCCACAAATGGCTGAAAGCTATCCACATTCATTCCTCCCAATTGTTCTGTAGTGATAAATGTGCCTCCTGCATTGAGTCGAATGACGCGAAAGAAATTATAGCCTAGTCCTACATATATAGGTCTGTCAATAGGTCCTGAGATACGTTCATTCAGGGCGTTCTCCATATTTCCGGAAATGAAGACTCCCGAGGAAATGGAAAGATTATTCATAAATCGGGCAAAAGTCCGGTTTCCGAGAGGAAATGAAAATCCCACATAAGGGCTATGAGTAAACTCCTGATCGGGAAGACCTTTGCTTAGCGAAATTGCTCCATATCCAATATTAATTGGGATTAAGTTTGCGGTTTTTTCTGTTGGATAATTTCGAAAAATCTTCTCGTCAACTCTTACCAGCATATTAGGGCTAAGGTATTGAGCGATCTCTGCTGTCAATATTTCATTTAATTCTGCTAAATATTGGGCAGCATATATGGCTCGAGCATTGTCATTTTCACCGACTTGGGTTGCATTGTATTTCGCTTTTCCCATTTTCAGTTTTTCACGTTGCTCAAGTTTAGCTCTTGAGATATCACTGAATCCAGGGAATTTTTCTCCATTTGGAAGCTCAAAGTAATAAGACCCTTTTTCAAGGATTTGCTCCAAATTTGAGAGAATTACCTCATTTGACTCTGAAAATTTGATGCCTCCTCGTTTTATTGTGGTAATAGTAGACAGATAGGATTCGATGTTTTGACTAATTAATCGTGTCACTTCATCGATTTGGTCTTTGCCGGCCTTCTGGTAGAAACCAAATTCCAAATAGTAATTTTGGCTTGATCGAAGCGGGTTGGATACGAGCACCTGATAGGATAATTCCTTATATCCAAAAGGAGATTTCCAAAAATAAGAATAGCCTGCCTTCTCAGTTTTCTTGGAAGGGTAGATAGTCAATTTGACCATTTCTATTTTTTCAGGAATGGAACCCTGTATGTAAAATTCCTTCTCAGCAGGAATTGGGTTTGTACCGTTCAGTTTCCCAGTCACAATATCCAGGTTGATAGTTTCGATTTGAGCTTGCAAAGGCATTGAACCGAAGAGTAACAACAAGAGGAATAGTAGATTTTTCATCATACTTAGTTAAAATTAAATTTTTTAAATCGAAAGGAATACCCAACTAATATCCCAATGTTGAAATAGTTGGCTTGAATTATTTTCAAAGAGCCAGTGAGTGGATTGTTTATCTCAACGTCGTTGAAGCTATTGTCCTGTACAAATTCGTCTGTGCCGCCGAAGCTATAAATTAAACCTAATGTTAAGCTACTTCTTTCTTGATTTATTATTGTTCCGATGGAAAGGTGATAAATATCCCATTGGCTAAACTCTGTGGTAAGTTGTTGTGCTTCTAATGACGAGCTGTCGAAATATGAAAAATCAGATCTGAAACTTCCCATTAAAGAGACATTTGTTTTGATTTTCGTTTGGTACCCGATTGAGAAATTTGTCACTGATTTCATTCCGGTTTCAAGATTTAGAAATTTTTCGCTTCCTAGATCTTCTCCAATATTACTTGGTCTTACAAAGACACCAGGTTCAGCTTTAATAATTAAATAAGGATCGAATCCTCCAAAATGGGTGACATTTAAACTGATTATAGATTGGCTAATTTGCTTGTGAAAACCTAACCCGATTTCAAATGGTGATTTGTAGTTTGATTTGAGTTTTTCTTGTCGATCAGAGGCAAATGCCGATAATCTATTCTCGCCAAATTGAATGTTAGATAGGGTCAAATCTCCTGCCACTGTTCCACTCCCCATTAGCCTTATCCCCGGACTCATCAATGTTAATCCAAGACCAAAACCAGGTTTTTGATAGTTAAATCCCATCTTTAAGGCAGTACGCACATTATAGTAATTGACAAACTCGTTTTGATTTCGACCGACGAGAAGCTCAGTAGTAGGATTAATCAAAAGAGTCCTTGCAGAGAATCTATAATCATAATTAACCGATCTGAAAGTATTGATGAGACTTAAACCAAAGCCAAGATTGGGTTTTATTTTTCTACCAATACCTAAAGTCAATGCAGTTTCCTGGACGGTGGTATTGATCGATGATTCAGCGACAAGTTCTTCTTTTCCAGGGCTCTCAGCTTCTTCGATCAAATCAAAATCCCCTACAATTCTTGCATTCCCATTAAACTTAAAACTTACTGGAGTTAATAAACCGTAGCTAATATTCCACTTTGATTTATTGCGAATAGATCCTGATATAAGTAGCGGGATAGTATTGAATTGGACGCCTTTGAAATCAGCTTTTTGGCCTAATGCATTTTGAACTTTAATATTTTCAATGCCATACAAGTTTGCATTAATCGATAGGGTAGTGGTATCGAGGTAGGCTAGATTACCGGGATTATAATATACACCTGCATTGTCTATGGTATCAGTCAAAACCGCCCCTCCTAAAAGTGCGGCTCTAGTTCCAAACTGATTGTTCCAATGATGTGTGTCTTGAGCATTTGATTTGTGAACGGTGAGGCAAAAAACTAATGAAAGAATGAAAAATAAGATTTCAGTTTTCTTAGTTAAGTAAGTTTTATGCTGAAACAGAGACATAATAAAAATTTGTTTATGGAAATAAGAGTTTATTAATTATTCATCATATGTCTTAATTTGCAAATTTTAATTCGATTTCTTGTAACCTGCAATAACAATATGACCTACATAATCACCTGCAAGTGAATGAAATTCACTTGCAGGTGATTTAAATCAAATCACCGAAAAATATTTTTGTAGCGGAGAGAAAACATGTTCTGATTCCTCAGAATTTGACAAATCAATTGATTTAAAAAACTTATTTCAAAAATGTTTTTAAGATTTCCCGCTTGACAAATACAATTAAAAACCAAGTAAGTAAGCCGGCAATAATTCCAATAACTGCCCCCAGAAGGATGTCAAAAGGATAATGAACGCCGAGATAGATCCGAGTGTATGATATGATAAATGCCCAGAGGTAGAGCCATTTCAAAAATGGGATTTTGCCTTTCAGTTTAAGGTTTAAAAATGTGGCAATTCCAAAAGTGTTTGCCGCATGGGAAGAAACAAACCCGAATAATCCGCCACATCTTCCATAATTATGCATGATTCCTTCCCAACGTTCATCATGACAAGGTCTCAAGCGTTCGAAAAATGGCTTCATAAATCCAGAAGTAACTTGATCAGAAATAAGGATAGTCAAAGCAGCTCCTCCTAAGACCCACCAAATCCCCTTGTGGTCAGCACGATAAATAAGATAAATCAGTATCGCATAAAATGGAATCCAAGTGATCGTCTGAGTCAATTGAAATACGATTGGATCCAGCCAATCTGCATGAAAGCTATTCAGCCAAATAAATAACTCCTCGTCCCAATTTTTTAATTGCTGAATCATTTCTCAAAATTTAGCCAATCGATACCTTTTCTTAAATTTTTTTGTGTGAAGTCCTCCATGCTACCTTCAACTACCTCATGCATGTATTCCCAGTTGGCCACAGGAGGCATACTCATTAGAATACTTTCTGTTCTCCCATTTGTGTCCAATCCAAATTTTGTTCCTGCATCCCATACCAAGTTGAATTCTACATATCTTCCCCGCCTCAAACCTTGCCAGGAAACCTCATTTTCCCCATAGGGCAAAGAAGAGTTTTTCGACATAAAGTGTCCATAAACCTCAGGGAAGAGTCTTCCAATCGCCAGACTAAAATCAAGTATTTTTTCAAATCCTTCATCATTCTCAGCTTTGAGCCTATCATAAAAAATACCTCCTATACCTCGGGTTTCATCTCTATGCTTTATGAAAAAGTAGTCGTCTGCCCAATTTTTGAATTTTGGGTAATAGTCCTTTTCAAACCTATCGCAGACTTCTTTGACTTTTTGGTGGAAATAAGATGCATCTGCAGGATCAATGTAATGAGGGGTGAGATCAATTCCTCCACCAAACCAATATTCACCATTATCCATTTCAAAATACCTAATATTCATATGAATGATAGGTACCATCGGACTCTTGGGGTGAATCACGATAGATACTCCGGTTGCAAAAAAATCTGCCTCGTCTAGACCAAGTTTATCCAAAATCTTTTTTGGGGTAGGACCATGTACCGCAGAGAAGGCGATTCCCGCTTTCTCAAGAATCGCTCCGTTTCTGAAGATTCGAGTTCTTCCACCTCCTCCTTCAGCACGATTCCATTTGTCCTCTTCAAAATATCCGCTTCCATCTGCTTTGGAGATTCGCTCGCAGATGTAGTCTTGCATTTGCTGGTAGATTTCAGCGATTTCTTCTTTTGTTTTTCTTGCCATTTCCTTGATATGATGAATTAGAATGGATAACCTATCCCAAAATTAAGAACGGTTTGGCCTTTTACACCAAATGGATTTTTAAGTGATATGTTGTCAAAAACCCATCTTTCGCCTTCAGGCTGGGCTGGGTCAATTGCTTTCGTTGCCAAATCTAACCTTATAACTAAAAAGTCGAAATCCATTCGTAGACCAATTCCAGAACCAACGGCAATTTCTTTATAAAAGCGATTAAAGCGGAAATCTGCACCTGGTCTGGAATTATCCACTCCAATTACCCAGGAATTACCTGCATCTATAAAAAGAGCCATGTCAAAATACCCGATAAGTTTTCGTCGGTATTCAAGCATTGTTTCAAATATCATCTCAGCAGGCTGTTCGACAGGATAATCATAAGGTCCTCTTTCGCCTATTCTTGGAGAGTAACTTCCAGGCCCTAGCCTTCGGGCCTGCCATGCTCTAATGCTTGTACCTCCTCCTGCGAAGAAATACTTTTCATAAGGAAGAATACCATTACTGATACCGTAGGGTTGAGCAATTCCAAAATTAGCTCTGTAAGCTAAAGTCTGCTTTTTGTCCAAAGGGTAATACCTTCTAAAGTCTGCCTGGAATTTGAGCCATTGAAAATTAGCAAATTCAATGTCCTCACTGTTGTCTTTGACATTCAGGAAGTTCAAGCTAGTCCCACCACTTTCAGCAAAAAGGCGGAGGAGTGAGGCACTATTGTTTTTGAAATTACCGTATTGATTGAAGTTAATAATCGACTGTCCCGATATTGAACTGATAAATGAAGGTAAGAATGACCAAATCAGGTTATTGCCTTGACTTTGAAGATCTGTTAGTATTTGAAGAAATTCATCCTGAATCTGAGGTGTTCGAATGTAATTTAGGTCAGCCGCATTGATGGTAAATTGCTGACGGTTGTTTTGAGTAGCCCAAGTGTAAGACAGCAAACCATTCAAGCCACTCCGGGTGTATTCTGGTCTGTTGGTATAGTTGTATCCAATTTGGGTCCTGGTATTTGGGTTGAACTTCCCGAATTTTTGTAGACTCGATTGATAGAATGGGATCAGAAATCTTGGAAATATGACCGAAGCTGAAGTCCCTAATTCTCTACTCTGGTAGACTCCCTGATCGGTAGCTGACGCTACTCCTTCCAGTCCTGCGCGGAAGTTGAATTCCAAAATCTCTCCTGCCCTAAAAAAGTTTCGATTCCGGAGTGAGGCACTGAAGAAAGGACCGGGAAGCTGCTCGGTGATGCTTAGACCAAGCTGGTTAGTCAGTTGATATTTTTGGTTTGGTTGAGTTACGATTTTAGCTAGGAGTGAGGTGCCTAAAGTATCAAAGGAAATATTGATGAATCGAAAAAGATCGAGATTACTCAGTTGTTTCTGCGTCTCAATAAAATCAGAACGCTTATATCGCTCGCCTTTTTGGAAGAAGATTCTTGAGGATAATATTTTTTCAGAATAACGATCTCTATAGAATTCAAAATCAATATTTCTAAAGTTTCGGATTACATTTCTGTCTTCAAAATCTTCAGAAGGGGGATTTACGAAAAAATAAATTGAGTCAATTGTATAGACTTCATGATCCTCTGAAAATGTGGGTTTTAGAATTCTTTGCTCTGCGTTTATTGATTTTTTAGCAGTATCATAATAAAGGTTGTAATCTATAAACCCTTTATTAAACATGAAATACCCGTTATTTTTTAAAAGATCTTCAATCCGATTCCGCTCAGATACAAAAGCATCTTGATCGTAATATTGTCCAACTTTCAAATAAGATTTGTTTTGACTCTGAGCAAGCAACTTTTTGATAGACTCGTTATCAGAATTGGTATAAATGGAATCTATTGTGTAAGGTTTTTTCTCATCAATCAGATAGGTTACTGTTGCTTTTTTCTTTTTAGTCTCAACCCTAAAGTCGACATCTGAGTCTAAAAAACCATGATTATAGAGGTAATTGTCTATTTCAGTTACAGTGAGTTGAGTTTTACCACTATCAAGTTTGGTTACCGGATTTCCAGTCCGCATGAGGAAGTTTCCAAACTCTAATTTTTCCTCATAATCCTTTATTTTGGATTCAAGTTTATCTGCTCTTTTTTGAAGCTTTCTATCTCCTTCGTTTTCCTTTAGTTGAGATTTGGCCTCCTGAAGCTCTATTCTTTTATTTTCAAGCTTATTGGCGACTTTTGCACTATCATAAAAACTTTCGCCTAGGCGGTAAATGGTAACGCCTAAAGAGCTATTAGTCAGTGGGATTCGAGTGTTTGGCTCTGAAAGGAAAAGATTGGAAATAGCCTCTTCATCGGATTTTTCAATTCCTTCCAGCTTATTTTCATAAAGTGCATATTGACCCTCTGGTAGGTTTTTAGTCAATGAACAACTGCCAATTATCCAAAGAACAGTGATAAAAAGTATATATTTGAGGGATTTCAAAATGGAAGAATAAGTCCGAATGCTTAGCAAAAATACAGTTAAGTTTATAAAATCCTTACATCAGAAGAAATTCCGGAATCAGGAACAACGATTCTTTGTGGAAGGTGAGAAAAGCGTGTTGGAGGTACTTAATTCTACTTTTGAAGTAGAACTATTACTTGCCACAGAAACCTTCATTTCTGCGAACCGAGTTTTAATTTCTGAAGCCAAAACAGAGTTGATCCCGGTGACTCAGAAACAACTTGAAGGTCTCGGACAATACCAGAGCAATGATAGTGCCTTAGCTGTAGTCAAACTTAAATCTAATGAGGAATTCAATTATCCTGCAGGAGAATTAGTAATCGGTTTGGATGATGTGCGTGATCCCGGAAATCTAGGGACAATCATTCGGATTGCAGATTGGTATGGAATAAAACATCTGGTTTTTTCGCAGCAAACCGCCGATTTTTATAACCCAAAAGTGATTCAAGCAAGTATGGGTTCTTTTACAAGAGTTAATTTTTTCTATACGGATCTCAAAAATATTTTTGAGAAATGGGATGTTCCCGTATATGGAGCTTTTCTAAACGGTCAAAATATTCACCAAATGACTAAACCTGCTCCTGGAATTATTTTAATGGGGAATGAATCCCAAGGTATCTCTGGCGAATTAGAAAAGTTGGTAACACAGAAAGTGACAATTCCAGGTTTTGGGGCAGCAGAGTCCTTGAATGTGGCAATTGCAACTGCGATTATTTGTGATAATTTCAAGCGACTTCTACCTTGAAAAGTTCGGGAATAGTAGGTCTCCTTAATAAAGTAGGAATAAATGGCTTTTTGCTGGGCTTATTTGCCGCAATATTGCTAGGCTGGCTTTTTCCTCAATTTGGATCATCTGATTCGGGCATTCCCTGGAAGCAAATTATTAATATAGGAATAGGGTTGGTTTTTTTCTTTTATGGAGTGAAACTTGACCCTAAG
The DNA here is from genome assembly GCF_001936475.1 of Algoriphagus marinus. Taxonomy (GTDB): domain Bacteria; phylum Bacteroidota; class Bacteroidia; order Cytophagales; family Cyclobacteriaceae; genus Algoriphagus; species Algoriphagus marinus. The sequence goes on from NZ_MSPQ01000013.1 coordinate 114,808, forward strand.
CAATTGAGATCGGGGCTTCAAAACTGGAAGTTGCATGTACTGATCCAACTTACTACTTTCTTTATTTTCCCACTACTGGTTTTAGGGATTCTCCAAATAGCTCCTTGGATAGAGGATGATTTTAAACTTGGAATTACTTACCTATCAGTTCTGCCTTCGACGGTAAGTGCATCGGTTGTCATGGTTTCTTTAGCCAGAGGAAATATTCCTGCAGCGATTTTTAATGCGAGTATTTCGAGTTTAATAGGTGTTGTGATTACTCCCGCCTGGATGGGGATTCTGGGAAATTCTTCCGGAATGGACCTGGATTTTACTTCCACTTTAGGTGAATTGACTCTCAAAGTACTGCTTCCTGTTTTTTTAGGGATATCTCTTCATAAATTGATTTTTCCAAAACTTGAAAAATATCTTTCAAAATTGAAAATGCTTGATCAGACCGTGATCATGATTATTGTTTATACTTCGTTTGCACAGTCATTTTCGCAGGAGGTTTTTTCGCCTTACCAATTGAGTACGCTTTTTAAAATCAGTTTTTCAATGTTGATTTTATTCTTTTTGATTTGGTCTATCATTGAGATTTTCAGTCGTTTACTTGGATTCAAATTGGAAGATCGAATCACCGCTTTATTTTGCGGGTCAAAAAAATCACTTGTTCAGGGGGTAGTAATCGGAAAAGTAATTTTTCCAGATCCTGCGATTTTGGGTTTAGTATTGCTTCCGGTTATGCTTTACCATATTCAGCAATTAATAGCAGGTTCCATAATAGCAAGTTGGTTTGCTAGAAGTAAAAAAGCCTGATTACTCAGGCTTCAATTCTTTTAAAGATGTTTTTTCGATAATTCTTCGACAAGCTCTATATATGCACTGATTGCTTCTTCTTTGCTTTTTCCCTTATAGTTTAGCCAGCTATTGTATTTGGCTGCTGCTTTGAAATCAAATCCTCCAGGTCTTTCTGTTAGATTGTCACCTTCTGTGGCTTGTTTGTATAAGCCGTAAAGCTTAAGCAAATCCTCATTGCTTGGTTTAGAAGTGAATTGCTGTGTGAGGTTTTTAGCTTCCTCTAAATTTGTAATAGTCATGTTAAACTGGTTTGGGTGTTTTCAATTTCAAAAATGAGTCAAAAATCATTTGTTTACAATTTTGTTAAACAAAAAAAACCAGTCGCTAGACTGGTTTTTAATAAAAAGGAAATTTAAAATTACCTTCTGTTCATAGACACATAATCGCGCTCATTGGCCCCAGTATAAACTTGACGAGGACGACCAATTGGCTCATTATTTTCTCTCATTTCTTTCCACTGAGCGATCCAACCTGGAAGTCTTCCCAATGCAAACATTACAGTGAACATATCGGTAGGAATTCCAAGAGCTCGGTAGATGATTCCAGAATAGAAATCTACATTTGGATACAATTGACGATCGATGAAATACTGATCATTCAAGGCAGCAAACTCCAGTTCTTTCGCGATTTCCAAAATAGGATCATTAACGCCTAGCTTTTCTAGGACATCGTCTGCTGCTTTTTTGATGATTTTTGCTCTTGGATCAAAGTTTTTGTAAACACGATGACCAAAACCCATCAATCGGAACGGATCATTTTTATCTTTTGCTTTGTCCAGGTATTTCTTAGCATCACCACCATCAGCTTTAATTGCTTCAAGCATCTCGATTACAGATTGGTTGGCTCCGCCATGAAGTGGTCCCCAAAGGGCATTAATTCCAGCAGAAATAGAGGCATAGATACTTGCTTGAGATGAACCAACGATTCTTACTGTTGAAGTAGAACAATTCTGCTCATGATCTGCGTGGAGGATTAATAACTTATCCAATGCAGAGGATACAACTGGGTCTACATCATATTTCTCAGCAGGGAGTGCAAACATCATTTTGAGGAAGTTTGAACAGTAATCCAAAGAATTATCAGGGTAATTCACAGGGTGACCCATCTCATTCTTATAAGCCCAAGCTGCAAAAGTTGGCATCTTAGCTATTAATCTGATGATGCTCAAATTTACCTCTTCAATGTTTCTGTTTGGATTCAAAGAATCAGGATAAAATGCTGTCAAAGCACAAATCAAAGAAGATAAGACTCCCATTGGATGCGCATTGGAAGGGAAACCTTCAAGTATTTTTTTGATATCCTCATGCACTAGGGTGTGGTGAGTGATTTCTTTGGAGAAATTTTCGTACTCAGATTGAGTTGGCAATTCTCCATAAATAAGAAGGTAAGAGACTTCAAGAAAAGTGGACTTTTCAGCAAGATCTTCAATTCTATAGCCCCTGTATCGGAGTATGCCTTCTTCTCCGTCCAAAAAAGTAATTGCACTTTTTGTTGCTCCGGTATTTTTGTATCCAGGATCTAGGGTGATTAATCCTGATTCAGAACGTAATTTTGCAATGTCAATTGCAGATTCGTTTTCTGTTCCGGTGATTACTGGAAATTCAAATTCTTGTCCTTTAAAGGAAAGTTTAGCTGATTCAGACATAAATAAATTATTAGTATTGCTCAAAGGGTTAAACCTTAAATAGTGGCCTTAAGTTAACAAAAACACTAAGTTTTTTTAAGTTTAATATGTTGATCGGAAAAATAATCTTACGAAATCATCTTTTTTTCGAAATAAAGTATTCTCAACTTCTTTTCAATTTTGAATGACCAAAGGTTATTTTAACGAGTATTCAATTTTTCCGATTTTTCAAATTAAAAAAAGCCCCGAAGGGCAATTTTTAGTCACAGAAATGTTCGAAAACCTCTACCAAGTGGTCACCAATCATTTTAGCATTTCGACCTTCAATATGATGTCTTTCGATAAAATGAACTAATTCACCATCTTTAAAAAGAGCCATTGCCGGAGAGGAGGGAGGATAAGGTAATACAAGCTCTCTAACTTTCTCTACTGCATCGCGATCATTTCCCGCAAAAACCGTCGCTAATGTTGTTGGCTTTACCTTTGAATTTTCTACGGCATATTTAATACCTGGTCTAGCTGCACCAGCAGCACAACCACAGACGGAGTTTACTACCACCAATGTTGTCCCTTTATGGTCTGGTCCTAGATGAGTAGCTACTTGTTCCGCTGTCCTGAACTCTTCAAATCCTATGGTCGAAAGTTCCGCTCTCATTGGAGCGATTAATTCCTCTGGATACATATCAATTAAGTTTATTTTGTTTTATAGAAATCCTAATTCAAGTTTGGCTGCTTCTGACATCATATCTTGAGCATATGGTGGGTCAAATGTAAGTTCCAGCTCTACGTTATTTATTCCTTGGATTTGCTGAATTTTATCCTTGATCTCAGTGGGAATAAATTCCGCAGAAGGGCAATTTGGAGAGGTCAATGTCATCAGTACGTAAACATTATTTACAGGATAAACTGTGATTTCATAAATCAATCCTAGCTCATAGACATCTACAGGGATTTCCGGGTCATATACCAACTTAATTGCCTGTATGACTTTTTCCTTTAAGCCTTCAATCTGCCCTACGTTATTTTCTTTTTGCTCAGTTTCCATGTGATTAGACATTTTGATTGCTTTGAATGGCTAAAGCAAATAATTTGATTTGCTTCATCATGGCTGCAAAACCATTAGATCTCTGGCTTCCAATGATTGATCCCATTCCGATTCGTTCTACAAAATCAAGTTTTGCATCAAGAATTTCTTCAGGAGTCCGATCATTTAAAACACGGAGCAACAGGGAAATTAAACCTTTGGTGATATCCGTATTGGAGTCAGCCATGTAGTGAACCTTTCCTTCTTGCTCTTCAGCAATCAACCATACTTTAGATTGGCAACCTTTGATGATATTTTCTTCAACTCGGGCTGCTTCAGGATAGGACTCCATTCCTGACCCCAGCTCCATGATGAAGTAGATAGTAGATTCTTTGTCATCCCCAAGGATTTCAAATTCGGAAACTATTTCATCTTGGATCTCAGCAATACTATTCATCATTTATTTTTTATTCTAGCGATTCGGCTTACACCGTCTGCTAATTTGTCAATTTCAGATTTGGAATTGTAAACAGCGAATGAAGCTCTAACAGTTCCTTCAAGTCCTAATCTTTTCATCAATGGCTGAGTACAGTGATGACCTGTTCGGACTGCAATTCCATTTGCATCAAGCATCATACCTACATCATATGGATGCATTTCATTGATGTTAAATGATAAAACACTGACTTTTTCTGGAGCAGTACCAACTGGGATAAATCCTTTTATTTCACTCATCCGCTCATTGGCGTAAGCGAGAAGCTCGTCCTCGTGTGCCTTGATGTCTTTTTTACCCAATAAATTGATAAAGTCAAGTGCGGACTTGAATGCTATTACATCTGCAATATTGGGAGTGCCAGCTTCGAATTTGAATGGAATTTCATTATAGGTGGTTTTTTCAAAAGACACTTCCTTGATCATTTCTCCACCTCCTTGGAATGGAGGCATAGATTCCAGAATTTCTCTTTTTCCATACAAAACACCCAAACCAGTTGGTCCATAGAGTTTGTGCGCCGAAAAAGCTAAAAAGTCACAATCTAATTTCTGCACGTCGATCTCCAAATGACTGGTACTTTGGGCACCATCCAAAAGGACTTTTGCACCAACTGCATGTGCGGCATTGATGATTTTTTGAACAGGATTGATCGTTCCCAGAGCATTCGAGGCATGCACTATGCTGACGAATTTTGTATTTGAAGAAAGCAATTTCTCAAATTCCTCGTAGATGATTTCGCCAGATTCAGTAATGGGAATAATCTTTAAAACTGCCTCTTTTTCCTCACAGAGCATCTGCCAAGGCACAATGTTGGAGTGATGCTCTAAAGTGGAAATGATAATTTCATCTCCTTTTCCAATAAATTTTCTTCCAAAAGTTGCTGCTACCAGATTTATACTTTCGGTAGTTCCTTTAGTGAAAATAATCTCTGCAGCCTCTTTGGAATTGATAAAATCTTTTAAAGTTTCTCTGGTCTCTTCAAAATATCTAGTAGCACGATCGGCTAGTGCATGAGCACCTCGGTGGATATTTGAATTATCATGATTGTAATAGGTGGTCAATGCATCTAGAACAGCCTGAGGCTTTTGAGTAGTTGCTGCATTGTCAAAATAAATCAAGGGATTCCCATGTACTTCTTGATGAAGTACGGGGAACAAACTCCTGATTTTTTCGATATCAAAACTCATGAATGATTATAGTTTAGCACCAAGGCGATCTTCTACCAATTGTGTGCAGTATGTTTTAAAAGCTTCATGCTTAATATGCTCCAACACTTCACCGGCGAATGCATAAAGCAATAGGCCTTTAGCCTGTTGTTTACCGATCCCTCTGGTCTGAAGATAGAATAAAGCTTCTTCGTCCAACTGTCCCGTGGTGCAACCATGTGAACATTTCACATCATCCGCCCAGATTTCGAGTTGGGGTTTTGTGTTAACAACAGCATCTTCTGATAAAAGGATATTGTTGTTTTGCTGGAAAGCATTTGTTTTTTGGGCATCCTGACGGACAAAAATCTTCCCGTTGAATACTCCTCTGGAGTGATCTGCTAAAATCCCTTTGTAAAGCTCGTTGGATTCAGCATGAGGAATAGTATGATCGACATTGGTGTGATTGTCCACATGCGTTTTACCATTGAGAAGGTAAAGTCCATACATATTCCCTTCAGAATTACTTCCGAGCAGATTTAGGCTGAGATTGTTTCTAACCATCTCACCGGAAAGCGAAATTACGACAGAGCTAAATGTAGAATCCTGTTGAATATCGGTTTCAATGTTACTGACTTCTATTGCGTTTGAACCTTCATTTTGCAGTCTGTAATAATGCAAATGAGTATTATGCCCGCCTTTGATTTCTACGACTTTGTTTACAAAAAAAGTAACATCCGTCAGGTTAATCGCTTGTTCGATAAATGTGGCTTCAGCAAAATCACCTGCTTCTATCCAAATCCGAGGTTGAATTACCTGTCCAGCAGAAATCTTGGTAAAATTCATGAACAAGATTGTCTTTTCTAGTTGAATCTTTTTGGGGATACTTATAAAAAGACCGCCTGTAAAAGTAGCTTGGTTGATGGCGCAAAATACGTCTTTCTCAGGCTTCGCAATTTTCCCGATAGGAGTGTCCGAGTTATTTGAAAGTAGGGAGATTTCTATCCCTTCAATTTGAGACGAAACATTTGCCTGGAAATGGCCATTTGCAAAAACGAGAACGTCTCCATCAAACCCCTTAAATAGATTTGAATTAACCATGTCAGGAGTAACCTCAAAAGGTTCTGCCATGGTCACATCGTTGAGCTGCTGTTCCAGCTTTTTGGTGATCGCCGTGAATTTATATTCTTCAGTTTTTGTACCGGGTAATCCCTGGATCTCAAAAGCCTCCTTGGCTTGAGAGCGTGCTGCCTCAAATCCTTTAGCAGGAAAATCGATCAGGCTCCCAATTTTTGTTTGCTTGGTAAGCGTACTCATAAATTTGTTGTTAATTTAAAAATCAGACTGTTGCTTCAGAATCTACGGCTTCTTTGATCCAGTCGTATCCTTTTTCTTCCAATTCAAGCGCAAGCTCCTTTGTGCCTGATTTTACGATTCTACCTTTGTACAACACATGCACATAGTCTGGAACTATGTAATCCAATAATCTCTGATAGTGAGTGACAACGATCGTGGCATTGTCTTTTGATTTCAACTGATTGACTCCGTTTGACACAATTTTCAAAGCATCAATGTCAAGACCTGAATCAGTTTCATCCAAAATAGACAGTTTTGGCTCTAACATAGCCATTTGAAAAATTTCGTTTCGCTTCTTTTCTCCACCGGAAAATCCTTCATTTAAAGATCTGCTGAGAAGTTTCTGATCAATCTCAACGAGCTTCATTTTCTCCTTCATTAGAGTCAAAAACTTAACAGCGTCCAAAGGATCAAGTCCACGATACTCTCTCACTTGGTTCACAGCCGTACGAAGAAAGTTTGTTGAACTTACACCTGGAATCTCAACCGGGTATTGAAATGCTAAAAAGACGCCCTCTCTAGCCCGATCTTCCGGTGAATATTCGAGTAAATCTTTTCCGTTGAAAATTACTTCACCATCGGTTACCTCATATTCTTCGCGACCTGCCAAAACAGATGCAAGAGTAGATTTCCCTGAGCCATTTGGCCCCATGATGGCGTGAACTTCACCAGCTTTTATTTCCAGATTGATTCCTCTTAAAATAGGCGTTCCTTCGATGGAAGCGTGTAGATTTTTTATACTTAACATTTTTCTATTTTTTCAATTTTTACTATTCCGATTTTGAATCAGAAAATTATCCAACTGATCCCTCCAGGGTTAATGCGAGAAGTTTTTGTGCTTCTACCGCAAACTCCATCGGTAATTGATTCAATACTTCCTTGGCATAACCATTTACGATCAATGCTACAGCGTCTTCAGTCGCTATTCCTCTTTGATTGCAATAGAAAATTTGATCTTCACCGATTTTAGAAGTCGTAGCCTCATGTTCAACTTTTGCAGTAGGATTGTTTATATCGATGTATGGAAACGTATGAGCACCACAACGATCTCCCATCAATAATGAGTCACATTGAGAGAAGTTTCTCGCATTGGTAGCACGCTTCATTACCTGAACTTGTCCACGGTAAGAATTTTGTGATTTACCCGCAGAAATACCTTTTGAAACAATTCTTGATTTGGTGTTTTTTCCAATATGAATCATTTTGGTTCCGGTATCTGCCTGCTGATAATTGTTTGTTACAGCTACAGAATAAAATTCACCTATTGAATAATCACCTTTAAGGATGCATGATGGGTATTTCCAAGTCACAGCAGAACCAGTTTCTACTTGAGTCCAAGATATTTTTGAATGGTCTCCTGCGCAGATTCCTCGCTTTGTAACGAAATTGTAAATTCCACCTTTTCCATTTTTATCTCCTGGGAACCAGTTTTGTACTGTGGAGTACTTTACTTCAGCGTGAGTTCCGGCATAGATTTCAACCACTGCTGCGTGAAGTTGATTTTCATCTCTTTGAGGAGCTGTACAGCCTTCAAGATAACTGCAATACGATTCATCTTCAGCTACAATTAGAGTTCGCTCAAATTGTCCGGTATTTGCTGCATTGATCCTGAAATAAGTGGAAAGCTCCATCGGGCAACGCACCCCTTTAGGGATATAGCAAAAAGATCCGTCCGAAAATACTGCCGAATTTAATGCTGCATAGTAGTTATCCGTCATTGGCACCACAGAACCCAAGTATTTCTTTATTAAATCAGGATGCTCTTTAACTGCTTCAGAAAATGAACAAAACACAATTCCGAGTTTACTCAGTGTGTCCTTAAAAGTTGTGGCTACTGAAACTGAGTCAAGAACAGCATCGACTGCAATCCCCTGAAGTCGCTTTTGCTCATTTAAGTTAATTCCGAGTCTTTTATATATATCCAAAAGTTCTGGATCTACTTCATCCAAATTTTTTGGTTTTTTGGTCTGCTTCGGTGCTGAATAGTACCTAAGCCCCTGAAGGTCGATTTTAGGGTAGTGTACATTTGCCCACTTTGGTTCTTCCATAGTTAGCCAAGTGCGAAATGCTTTTAATCTCCATTCCAAAAGCCATTGTGGCTCTTCCTTTTTAGCAGAAATCCATTGAATGATGTCTTCGTTCAGTCCTATAGGAGCTTCATCAGCTTCATAATTGACTGACCAGCCATGCTCATATTCTTTTGAAGTGAAATCTTCTAAAATCTGATTGTCTTTGCTCATGTTTGCAGAGTTATTTAGACTAATTACAATTTAACTGCAAATGTATAACTTCTAATGAATTTATAATGTTTACAGCTACTTGATTTTTCTATTGCTTATACAATTTCCCTATCTAAACAGTTCCGTTTTGTGTTTAAATGACAGATTTAACGAAAAAAAAAGCATTGAGACCTCAATGCTTTTTCTTTTATAAAATTCTAAAATTGTTATTTAGATTTAATCCAAATTATTTTATTTCTCTTTGTCAAAAAATTGAATTGGACGATTGATAGACTCCTCTAAAACGATCAAAGTCTCCGTCCGATCGATTCCATCTACTTTTTGAATGTTATCAAGGACAGTTCTCAGATGATTAGTATCTCTGCAAATTATTTTAGCAAAAATGGAATAGTTACCTGTTGTATAATAGGCACTTACTACTTCAGAAATGGTTTTTAGTTTTTCAATAACATTGTCATAAAGCGAACTTTTCTCCAAGTAGATTCCTAAAAAAGCTGATATGTCATAGCCAAGTTTCGCAAAATCAATATTCAAAGTGGCACTTTTCACAATCCCCATATCCTCAAGCTTCTTCATTCGAACATGGACTGTACCCGAGCTTACAAATACTTTTTTCGCAATTTCAGTGTAAGGGGTTTTAGCATCTTCATTTAAAAGTGAGATGATCTTTAGGTCTATGTTGTCGATATCTAAAATTTTATCCATTTTTTCGCTGTGGATTTAGATGATTTATAATGAATCCGCCTGTAAATTAGAGATTGTTCAAAATATTGCAAAATTTTTTTTTCAATTTGTAATTAAAATCAAAATCACTTTACTTTGTCGCTGGATGAATGTTCAATTGATAATTTTGTCATTGAGACATTTGTTCAAATTAAAATTTGCGGCTTTTGATTTGGCCAAATTTTAGTTCATAAAAAGGAAACTTTTAATCTCTAAAGTTATATTTGGGTTTATATTCTGAAAAGAGTCTTGCTATTGGCAAGACTTTTTTGTTTTGTAAATCGAGGTTTAGAATCATTTTTTCTATGGAGGAAACTTGAACTTCCAGAAAGCCCATTCTTTAGCCCATTTTGCAGGTTATTTGTTTGAATCGACAGGGAATTGTTGAAAGCGGAATCAGAGAAGGAAGTTTAAAAAGTTATTAGGGAATGGAATACCATATCATATTTTTTTCGGGTCTAAAGACATGAAATCATTGCATTCTTAATTAATTATTCGAAAGTAATTTTCCAGTTTCTTTCTCTTTTTTTTTAAGCGGTTGGGGAAAGGGTATCTCCTATAATTATTTTTAGCGCTCTTAAAACTTCTTCTTTAATGAAAAAAATCACAGTCCTCTTATTCCTGTTTTTATATTCAGGCCTTTCCTACTCCCAAGTAAGATCTTTTCAAAAGGAACATGTTTTCCCCGAAAACAACCCCAATGCAAAATTTCATACCGTTTCCGGAGAACGACATGGGGCTTCATTTTTCAAGAAATTCGAATTCCCTGAAGTAGAATATCAGCCTACTGATCAATTGACCTTCGATAAATACCACACTGTAGAGGTAATGTATCATTGGTATATCAAATGGGCTGAGCAATTTCCCGAGATTGTTGACTTGTATGAGATTGCCAAATCCTATGAAGGCCGGCCTATCTACCAAATGACAATCACCAATAAAAAGACTGGAAAGGATACTGACAAACCTGCGGCATACTTCGAAGGAGGAAGACATTCCGGAGAAATTACAGCAAGTGAATCGATTCTCTGGTTGACTCAGCATTTATTGGAGAACTATGGAAAAGATCCTGAAATCACCCATTTAATTGATTCAAAGACAATTTATTTACGACCTCAGAACAATCCTGATGGGTCAAATCTTTACCTTTTTACTGAGCAGCGTAACCGCAGCACTGTAAAACCACATGATAATGACCGTGATGGGCTTTTGGATGAAGATCCGGAGGAAGACCTTGATGGAGATGGAGTGATTTATCAGATTCGGAAAAAAGCGGTCACTAAAGAGGAAAAAGAAAAGGCAAACTTTATTATTGATCCAGCTCATCCATCGGGTAAACTCATGAAGAGGGTTTTTCCTGGAAAAGGTGAATATCTTATGTACACCGAAGGAATAGATAATGATCTGGATGGGAGTTATAACGAAGATGGAATAGGAGGTTTGGATCTTCATCGGAATTATCCGGAAAATTGGAGACCAGATATTGGAGGCGATCTTACCGGAAGAGGATATACCCAGTATGGAGCAGGCGAAGCTCCATTGAGTGAAGTGGAATCAAAAGCCACAGTTCTTTGGATTCTCAGTCATCCTAATATTTCGGTAGTAAACTCTATGGATACCCGAGTGCCGATGCATCTAAGAGCTCCTTCTACTTCTAAATCAGAGGAACGTATGTACCCTTCAGATCTTGCAATATATAAAGAGATGGATCAACTGGGTCTTTCTTTTACTGCATACCCTTGGGCAGGTGATGTATATGAGACGTATGCAACCCGCTATAAAGTCGATGACATGACTGGAGATCCTTTAAAACCAACGCCACTTTTTGGTCACGGGCCAGATTTTGGGTACTTCTATTTCGGGAGTATTTGGTATGGGGACGAGCTTTGGAATAATGGAGCCATGAAAGATTACAATGGGGATGGGATCTATGATGATTACGATGGCTTGGTCTGGGATGAAACTGAGAACGGTGGCAAAGGATTTAAGTCCTGGACATCATTTACACACCCTTCTTTAGGTGAAGTGGAGATTGGTGGTTTTCATCCAAAGTTTTTTGGACAAAATGGGCCTCCTTGGCAGCTTGAAAACTGGGCCAAGAAACAAGCACTTTTCAATCTTGCAATGGCTAAAAAACTGCCAGAGCTTGAAGTTTCTCCTGTGAGAGTTGTCAAAACAGGTAAAGGAGAATTTGAAGTTTCGATCAGCTGGAAGAATGTTGGAGGACTTCCTGTTGCATTGGAGCAGGCCAAACTTGTGAAGATTGTTCAAGAAGATCGGGTTTCCCTCGATTTTGATAAGGAATTGACGAAAGGATATGAAACTGCAAAAGTAAAAATAATCAGTCCAGAGCTATATGATAAAACTATCTATACTGGATATACAGATAAGGGAGAAGCCAAGTCGGTTTCCTTTAAAGTGACAGTAGAAGGGGATGACCCGGTTACTGGAAAAATAAAACTTTCCTCAACCCGAGGGGGGTATTTCGAACAAGAATTTAAGCTAAATAATTAAACCAATGACAAACAAACTATCAAAAGGAGTTTTTCTCCTCCTGATTTTTGCTGTGCAATTCAGCTTTGCGCAGCAAAAGAGACCTTTGACACATGCAGACTACGATGGATGGGAACGGGTTGCTTCAGAAAAAATCACTAAAAACGGAATGTGGGTCGGCTATCAAGTATCTCCTCAAGAAGGAGATGGGAGATTGGAGATTCTTTCATTCAAAAACCCTACAAATAGAATTGTAATTCCTAGAGGTACTGCTTTTGATTTTACGGCGGATGATTCCTATGCTGTCGGTAAAATCACACCACAACAGGATTCTATCCGAGTTCTAAAGCTCAAAAAAACCAAAAAGGACGATATGCCTTCGGATAGCTTATTCATCTATCAGATGAGTAATGGCAATTTGATAAAAATCCCAAAGGTGAAATCATTCGCTATTCCTTCGGAAAAAGGAAGTTGGATTGCGATCAATTACGAAAAGGAAAAAGAGAAAAAACCTGGGAAATCAGACTCTACGGCTACCGATTCAACCAAAAAAGCTGAAAAACCGAAGAAAACTGATGGGACAAAGCTAGAGGTTAGAAAATTGGATGGTTCCGTAACTTATAGTTTTGATCGGGTGAAGTCCTATAGTTTTTCTGCAAATGGTGATTTTCTTCAATATGTATTGGCCGAGGAAGATACCTTAGATAACGCTGCGATTTACTTGCTGAATTTAGCAAATGGCGAAAGCAAGTTAATCTCAGAGGGAATGACAACTTATTCGGACATGACGTTTTCCCCTCAATCCAAATACTTGGCCTACTTAGCAACAGCGGATTCCGCCAAATCGAAAAAGCCTTACCATTCGCTCTATCTAGTAAATACTAGTGCAGGAACTGTGGAGGAAATAGCTTCAAAAAGCTCCTCTGGAATACTTGCAAATGGTAGAATCAGCCCGGATGGGGATCTGAAATTTTCAGAAAATGAGAATCGTTTATTTTTCGGAGTTGCTCCTGATTACGTAGATTATGCTTATCAAAACGATACCACTATCCTAGATGAGGAGCGAGTTAGCCTAGATATTTGGGGTTGGCAAGATGACGAGATTCAACCTATGCAACTGGTTCGTAAATCTCGAGACGAAAAGAAGTCATATCTCGCAAGCATGGACTTAGGATCCAAAAAGATCACACAATTAGCGACCCCAGAGTTGGACAATGTGGCTTTAGAATCAAAGGTAGAGCGTGACTTTGGCTTAGCTTATACCGATCAACCTTACCGACGAAGCTACAGTTGGGATATTCAGATCGGTAGAGATTTGTACTTGGTAGATTTCAAAACAGGACAAAAAACACTTGTAGAAGAAAATGCTTCTGGTTTTCCTTCGATTTCGCCTGAGGGGAAATATGTGACTTGGTATGATGCCAGAGATAGTAGTTGGGTAGCTTATGATGTAGCGTCCAAAGCTAAAATCAAATTGTCCGAAAGTCTTCCAACGGTTTTCTATGATGAGATTCACGATAGCCCTTCACTGCCTGGAAGTTATGGTAGTGCAGGATGGATTGCCGGAGACGCCGCAGTTCTGATTTATGACCGGTTTGACATTTGGAGAATCGACCCAAAAAATCCTTCTGCTGCAATTAACATCACGCAGGGTATGGGGAGAAAAGAAAATATTGTTTTTAGAAGACAAGATCTTGATCGGGAAGAGCGAAGTATCGATCCAAAAGCAATGTTACTTCTATCAGCATTCAATGAACAAGACAAGGATGCTGGTTTTTATACAGGTTCAATAGATGGAAAAGCTGCTCCAAAACAAATCTTGATGACTGCTCACAGCTATTCTGGGTTGATTAAAGCCAAGGAAGCAGATGCGGTTTTATTGAATCGTTCTACCTATGTGGAAAATCCTGATGTTTATTTGGGTGATTTGTCCTTTAAAAACTTGAATAAGGTATCCAACCTCAATCCTCAGCAAGCTAATGTAAATTGGGGTTCTGTTGAGCTGGTCAACTATTTGGCAAATGATGGAGAGCCTCTTCAAGGCTTATTATACAAGCCTGAAAATTTTGACCCGAATAAGAAGTATCCGATGATGGTGTATTTCTATGAGCGAAACAGTGATGGGATTCACCGCTATAGAGCACCTGCACCGAGTGCTTCGACTATCAATATTCCTTATTTTGTAAGTAATGACTATTTGGTTTTGGTTCCAGATATCAAATATGATTTGGGACTTCCAGGACCGTCAGCATACAATTGCATTATTCCTGCTGTGCAGTCAATTGTGGCTCGTGGTTTTGTAGATGCTGATAATATGGCTATCCAGGGACAAAGCTGGGGAGGTTATCAAGTGGCCTACTTGATCACTCAGACGAATATGTTTAAGGCAGCTGGTGCCGGAGCACCTGTAGTTAACATGACTTCAGCCTATGGAGGGATTCGTTGGGGAACAGGTATGAGCAGAATGTTCCAGTATGAGCAAACTCAATCCAGAATTGGAGGCACACTTTGGGAAAAGCCAATTTATTACCTGGAGAATTCTCCGCTATTTTACATGGATCGCGTAAAAACTCCAGTCCTGATTATGCACAATGATGCTGATGGATCAGTTCCATGGTATCAGGGGATTGAAATGTTTATGTCCTTAAAGCGATTGAATCAGCCAGCTTGGCTTTTACAATACAATGGGGAAGATCATAACCTGGTTCAGCGAAAAAACAGAAAAGACCTTTCGATACGGCTAAGTCAATTCTTTGATCATTATTTGAAGGGAGCTCCTGCTCCGCTTTGGATGACAGAGGGATTACCTGCTGTCGAAAAAGGGAAAACACTCAAATACGAATTGGGCAACTAAAAACAAAAGCTCCGAATTTTCTAAATTCGGAGCTTTTTTTATACTGCTACAGCCGCTTTGATGTGAGGGTGCGGATCATAATTCATCAGCTCAAAATCTTCGTATTTAAAGCCGAAAATATCTTTTACATCAGGATTTATTTTCATTGTAGGCAATGGTCGGATATCTCTGCTCAGTTGCAAATGTGCCTGCTCCAAATGATTGGAATATAAGTGTGCATCACCAAATGTATGGACAAAATCCCCTGGTTTTAAATCGCAAACTTGTGCCACCATCATTGTGAAAAGAGCATAAGATGCAATATTGAAAGGAACTCCCAAAAACACATCTGCACTTCGCTGGTATAGTTGACAGCTAAGTTTGCCATCAGCAACATAAAACTGAAATATCGTGTGACAAGGGGGTAAAGCCATGTGATCAACATCTGCTACATTCCACGCACTTACTATGTGTCTTCGGCTATCAGGCTTAGTCTTGATTTGATGAATTAGGTTTTTGATCTGATCGATTTCACCACCTTTTCCGTCAGGCCAATGTCTCCATTGGTATCCATAGATAGGTCCTAGATCTCCATTTTCATCTGCCCATTCATCCCAAATAGACACTTTATTTTCCTTCAGGTAGCCAATGTTTGACTCCCCACGGAGAAACCAAAGTAACTCTATAATTATAGATCTTAGATGCAGTTTTTTGGTAGTGACTACCGGAAAACCTTCAGACAAATCAAATCGCATTTGATGACCAAAAATACTGAGTGTTCCCGTTCCGGTTCGGTCTTCTTTTTTCACTCCTTCATCAAGGATTTTCTGCATCAAATCGTGATACTGCTTCATATTTTTTATCGCTTTTCTCTAGGGGCCAAGTTAAGGAGTTCGAGTAATAAAAGGAACTGAAAACAAACAAAGACTAGCCAAACTTATTATACTTGGAAAGAAATTCGAACTGAATTAAATCCAAAAACACCCATGTTTCAAAAATTCCGAGCTTACTTTTTTCTTGGAATAGCTGGTTTGATTTCAATTTTGCTTCTCATTTTCAGGCCAATACCAGTTTTTAATTATGATTTTGAGCAGTTTTTCCCGCAGAACGATGATGATTTGGAGTTCTACCAAGAATTTCGCCGGCAGTTTGAAAATGACAACGACTATCTGCTTTTAGCTCTTGGCAATCCCAATGGGGCTTTACTTGATTCCACCTTCTTATCAAATGCTCTGGTTCTGCAAAAGGAGGTTGAAGCGATGGAAAAAGTAGATACTGTTATTTCAATTTTGAATCTTGAGCAACCGGTAATCGGGGTTTTTGGACTTCGGAAAGTTAAAGTCTTAGACTGGACAGATGCTGAGAATCTGGCAGGCCAAAGTGAAAAAATTAATCAATACCGTACCGAACTGATTTCAAAAGATGGAGAAAGTCTTCTCTTGTGGGTAAAAAATGAGCAAAATATCAGCAAAGAAGACGGTGATGAATTGTATAATCGAATCAACTCTATTTTTAAATCTGCTCCAGTAACTGTAAAGGCTGTGGCGGGAAAAATACAAGCTCAAGGAGATTTTGTAAATCTAATGCAACGCGAATTTGGCTTGTTTTTCGGCTTCTCTATCATCTTGATGCTTTTGATGTTGGCCTTGATTTTTAGGACGTGGTGGGGAGTAGTAATTCCATTCTTGATTTTAATTATCGGGGTAGCTTGGGCCTTTGGTTTGATTTTACATTTGGGTAAAGCATTGGATGTTATGTCAATTATGCAGCCGACCATTTTTTTGATTGTGGGATTGAGTTCCCTAGTTCATTTTTTCAACCATTTGATCAAAGAGTTACGGTTAAAAAGCCCAAAAGATAAGGCGGTTAGAGAAGTTTTTAAGTCTCTTTTCGTGCCTGTCTGGCTGACAGTTTTGACTACATCTCTTGGTTTCTTTTCGCTTTATTTCACTTCAATTCCTGCGCTAAAGGAATTTGGATTGACCACTGGGCTAGGGATTTTAGTCATGTTTCTAGCTGTAATCTTGATTACTCCTGGTCTTCTTTATTTGTTTCCAATCAAGATTCCAGATAAACCTAGAAGTGAAACCAAATTTCTAAATCTAAGCAGTTTGTTTTTGATTCTTCTTCGAAAAAGGAAAGGGATTGCGGTCATTTTTATTTCTGTCACCATTCTTTCTGCTTTTCTTGGCTCACAGTTGAAAGTAAATGGGTTTTTACTGGATAACCTTCCTGCAGAACATCCGATCCAAAAGTCTTTTGCATATTTTGATATTCAGTTTGGTGGATCAAATCCTTTGGAAATTCAATTGATGATTGGCTCCGAATCAAGGGACTTACTCGATTTGAAAGTCTTGGAAGAGCTTGATCAATTGGAGAAAGAAGTAGATCGCTTGTTTTTCGGAGGACAAATTATAAGTCCCTTAACGATTGTCAAGTCGCTCAATCAGGCGCAAAATCAAGGAAGTGTCCAAGCCTTCTCACTCCCCTCCAAAGGACAGTATCAGCGGATGCAACGATTTTTAGATCAGGCCTTTGAAAAATCTGGTATCAAAGTATTGAGTGAAGATCGGAAAACAGGTCGATTGAGTACTCGAACGGCTGATCTTGGAACCTTAGAAATGTCTAAAAAGAGACAAGCGCTCAAGGATTTTACAGATCGGGAAATAAATCCGGAGTTGCTCCAGATTCGGTGGACAGGAACTTCCTTCTTGATAGATAAAGGACATCAATCTGTCACTTGGCAAATGGCTAAAGGATTAGGAGTAGCTTTTATTTTAGTGGGGATTATTGCAGGTTTTTTATTTCGGTCTTGGCGAATTTCATTCATTTTGCTGATTCCTAACCTCATCCCATTAATCTGGATGTTGGGATTAATGTATTTTTTGGGGATTGAGTTTAAGCTGACTACTGCAATCCTTTTTACAGTAGCATTTGGAATAGCCGTGGATGATAGTATTCACTTTATGACCAGACTTCGTAAAGAACTTCAAACTGGGAAAAACTTGATCTATGGTTTGAAACGAACGTTCATAGAGACTGGTGAGGCCATAATCCAAACTACCATTATCTTGGTTGCAGGATTTGGATTATTGATTTTCAGCCAATTTGGAGTAACACATTTTACAGGCCTGCTGATTGCTGCTTCCCTTATTTTTGCGCTATTGGCAGATCTTTTTTTGCTCCCTATTTTGCTTTTACCTATGAAGAAAAAGTGGGATGAAAAGTTTCACAAACGGATTTCTAAAGCTCCAATCCTTCCCAAGTAAAAACGGCTGAGACGGGATAGTGGTCAGAATAATCTACTTCGCGATGAGTTTTAAATTGAATCGGAATTAACTCTGGACTGGAAAAAATATGATCAATTCTGAGAAAGAAAAGAATTCGGTTATATGTAAAACCAAATCCACGCCCAGCGATCTCGAATGCATTTTGGAGTGATTCGCCCAATTTGAAATAGGTATAGGAGTAAGGGATTTCATTAAGGTCTCCCATCAAAATAATAGGATGAGGGCTATTGGAGTAGTGATCTACCAAAACCTTAAGTTGCTTGCTTCTTGCGAGACTCCCACGGTGGAGTTTGCCTAAAGTCTGCCGATAATTTTCTTTGACTCCTTCTATATCTTCCAATCCCTTAGAATTGATTTTCATTGATTCCAGATGTGCGTTGTAAATCCTGATGGTATCTTCATTTACTTTTATATCTGCAAAAATGGCCCCATTAGTACGGTTATTATCAAATACTTTACCTTCATTAACTATCGGGTATTTTGAAAAAATTGCCATCCCATAGGAACGCTTACTTGGATTGCCCTCGATTATTTGATAGGATACGTTGAATCCAATATCAGACCCTAATAGTTTAATGGCATTTCTTGAAGCAGTGGTATAATCCTGATAAAATTCCTGAAAAACCATCACATCTGCGGGTTGCTCACTAAGCCAGTTGAATACATTTGGATCAAATTTCCCCTCAGTTCTGCTTTTATAATCAAAAAGGTGCGCGTTGTAACTCAAAACTCGAAGACCCTCAACCGGTTCATTATTGGAACGGACCTGAATCGTAATCAAAAAAAACTTGTAGCCGATAACCATCGTAAGTAGGGGGATTAAGGCTAATTTTCTCCAGGAAAGGGTCAAAATACCAAACAAAACAACATTTACTACCAGAATAATAGGGATGAAAAATGGGAGCAACCCCACATATTCAAAATACTCCGGCGAAATGTAGACGCTCGAAAAAAGAACAATTGAAGCAATAAAAACAACCCAGGTAATAAATTTCATTTTGCCATGAGGAACAAAGGAATTGAAAAACAACTATTCATCCACGAAAAGAATTTGAAATAGTTTTGCATTATCAGTTTGATGGAATTGAATAACAATAACAAACAACGTGTAAATGTATGCCATTTGTATTTATTGAAAACTTTTCTTTGACTGCCGGAGAATTCAAGGCTCAGACTTTGAAGATTTACTGAATAATTGTTATTTAGACCCTAAATTACCCACTATGAAAACATACCAAACTATTTTGATGACAGGTTTAATTGCAGGAGGAATATTCTCGTGTAATCCTAAGTCCACTGATACTGTTGAATCAAGCAATTCAGAAGAAACAGTACCTGCAGAAACAGAAGATGAAAGACCCTCTCCTGTAGTGATTGAGGAAGGAAAAATTGGAGGAAAAGATATCAAAATTCACTACGGTTCCCCAGCAGTAAAGGGCAGAACACTCTGGGGTGATTTGGTTCCCTACAACATTGTATGGCGAACTGGCGCAAATGAAGCAACTTATGTAGACTTAGCAGAAGACTTTATGGTTGAGGGAAATTCTGTCCCTGCAGGAAAATACTCTGTATTTACTATTCCGAAAGAATCTGGACCTTGGACAGTAATTTTCAACTCTGAATGGAATTTAGAACATGGACATTTTCAATATGATGAAAAAAATGATGTGTTGAGAGTTGAAGTTATGCCCACCTGGGAGGGGAATTCGGAAGAAAGACTTTCTATTAAAGTGGAAAATCCGGGGATTGTAATCCGTTGGGAGAAAATGAAGCTTCCGATATCGATGAAATAAAAGTTTTTGAAATAAAGAGCCTTCAAGTGAAAATTTGAAGGTTTTTTTTGATCCGTATCAAAACTTCGGGAATGGTAAACTTTTAATTAATAGAATAAATTAAATTCGCCCAATCACCCTTTCATGTTTAGTAAATGAAATACTTCGGTTTCTTTATTGCTTTAGCTATCACAGTTGCACTTGCTATAGCAGTTTCAATGCCTCTCGGACCCGTTCCGCCGTTGGCTCCGCTTTTAGATCCAAATCATGGTTTTTGGCAAAACTCATATAGTGAAGATGAACTCGCTAAGGATGAGTTGGAGCTTTCCAATTTGACTTCTCCGGTCACTGTGGTCTATGATGAAAATTTAATCCCCCATATTTTTGCCGAAAATGAGGAAGACCTTTATCGTGCACAGGGGTATGTTACTGCAAAACACAGACTTTGGCAGATGGAATTTCAAACCATGGCTGCTTCTGGAAGAATCTCAGAAATAGTAGGTCCTATAGCTATAGAACTTGACAGAATGACTCGAAGGAAAGGTCTGGGGTATGGAGCGGAATTAGGATTAAAATACCTTCAAGAAAACGATCCTGAAATACTCAAGCTGGCTGAAGCCTATGCGGATGGAGTCAATCAATACATTGACCAGTTATCTCCGGGGCAAGTTCCTGTAGAATATAAGATTTTGAATTATAGACCAGAAAAGTGGACTGCTTATAAATCCATCTTACTACTCAAATACATGTCTGACATGTTGGTGGGAGACCGGGATCTTGAGTATTCAAATTTGAGAAAAATTTTAGGTCAGGAAATGCTTGATAAGCTTTATCCAGATTTTCCAGTAGATAATGATCCTGTCATTGAGTCAGAACATGTATGGGACTTTACTCCGCTTTCTGTTATAAAGCCTGACAGCATTCCTTTTCCAAATGATTTACTCGCGATCGATCCACTTCCCCAACCTGAGGAAGGAACAGGATCTAACAACTGGGCGGTTTCAGGATCCAAAACAAAAAGTGGTAATCCGATTTTGGCAAATGACCCCCATTTGAGTTTGAACTTGCCTTCCCTTTGGTATAGTATGCAGTTGAGTACTCCAAATCATTCTGTGAAAGGAGCCACCCTGCCGGGAGCTTTGGGAGTGATCTCAGGATTTAATGAAGATATAGCCTGGGGAGTTACAAATGCTACCAAAGATGCACGGGATTGGTATAAAATCACATTTCAGGACAAACAAAGAAAAACCTATAAATATGGCAATGAGTGGAGGCCTACTTCTTTTCGAATCGAAGAGATCAAAGTAAAAGGGGAAAATCCCTATTTGGATACCGTAGTATATACTCATTACGGCCCGGTGGTTTACGATCGTACTTTCAAAAGTGAGAGGCAGGATGTCAATTTTGCTTTAAAATGGACTGTTCATGAAGGTTCTAATGAACAAAGAACATTCATAATGATGAACAAGAGTAAAAACCATGAAGATTACAATAAGGCGCTGGATAACTATTCAGCACCTGCTCAAAATTTTGTTTTTGCTTCCAAATCTGGAGATATCGCCATGAGGATTCAGGGTAAATTTCCTCTGAAATGGAAAGAGCAAGGTAAGTTTTTCATGGATGGAGCTGATCCACGATTTGAATGGCAAGGTTATATTCCAAATGAACAAAATGCCGCCACTCTTAATCCTGAAAGGGGTTTTGTTTCTTCTGCAAATCAACATCCTGTTGACCCCTCATATCCTTATTATGTATTCGATAATAGCTATGAGCATTATCGAAATAGAAGGTTGAACAATCGTCTTCGGGAGCTAAGCGACATTACTACCGATGACATGAAGTTATTGCAGTTTGATGACTATTACTTGCATGCAGCAGAGGCATTGCCTGTAATGATAGGCCTGCTAGGGACAAGCTTTGATTCTGATCCTGAAGCCAAGAAATATATAGATGAGTTGAAAAGCTGGGATTTTTTCGCAGATCCCAATCAAAAGGCACCAACACTTTTTTATATCTGGTGGGATAAAACATATGATCAAATCTGGAAGAAATGGGGTGAATTTGGTGTTCCTGTCGTTCGACCGAATAATTATCAAACAGTTCGTTTACTTGAATTAACTCCTCAGGATCCCGTTTTTGATATAGATAAAACAGATGTAGTAGAGACAGCTTCAGATCATATTAATATTGGTTTCCAGGCTATGGTGAAGTCGATGAAGGAATGGGAGGAAAAAGAGGGTGATTATTCTTGGGCAAATTATAAACGAACCAGCGTACAACATTTGGTACCGCAATTTGCGCCATTCTCAGTGACCAATATCTATACAGGAGGAGGTAGAGGGATTCTTAATGCCACAAGTGAACGCCATGGTGCCAGTTGGAGAATGGTAGTCGAAATGGGAGATGAAATTACGGCGTTTGGAGTCTATCCTGGTGGTCAATCCGGAAATCCAGGGAGTAAATTTTATAGCAATTTCATCCCAATTTGGGCCAATGGAGAATATTTGAATTTTAATCTTCGAAGCAAGGAAGATTCTGAGGGTGTCCTGTTTCAAACTATCTTAAAATAATCATCATGAGATTTATACTATTTATTCTCGTTGTAATAGGTGTCGTAGTTTTTTTAAATCCCTTTTTTCCGTTCTGGGTGATCATGATAGTAATTGCTTTACTTTCAGCTCTTTTAGGATTAAGTGGAATTCAGGGATTTCTCGCTGGAGGTTTAGGCTATGGTTTGGCTTGGCTTGGACAAGCTTTATTTATCAGTGCCACAACAGGAAGTGACCTTCCAAATCGAATGGCAGAACTTATGGGCATAGGAAGTGGAATGACTATCGCAGGCCTTACAGCGATTGTTGGATTTTTCCTCGGTAGTTTCAGCGGTTTAACGGGCAGCTTGCTCAGAAACTTATTTCGAAAAAAACCAGACAACCTGTATAGAGGGTAATTCTGTTTTAATGCTTAAAAAAAGATTCTTTTAACACTAAAGAATCTTTTTTTATTTCGTGGGTTCATTGAAATGAGTACCTTTGTTACTCACTATTTTGAAGTGAATTTTTATGCTAGAATCCTTAATCACCTCGAAAACTCGTTTGAGGTTGCTTGTTAAGTTTTTTGTGAATTCAAAAACACAAAGTCATCTTCGCGGCTTAGCCGATGAATTTGGTGAGTCCACCAATGCAATACGGAAGGAGTTGAACAACTTAACACAAGCAGGGATTCTCACAAAAAAGACAGATAAAAATAAGATAGAGTATCAAGCGAACGTGGCTCACCCTTTCTTCTCAAACATCCAAGAAATTATCAGAAAATACCTAGGCCTGGATAGACTGCTGGAGCAAATTTTGGAGCGGATGGGAGAGGTCAGTCAAGTTATTCTTATAGGAGATATTGCAAAGGGTATAGATTCCGGGAAAATAGAGGTGGTAGTTACAGGAGATGAATTAAATGAAAATTATATTCTGGGCCTTACTGCCAAAATTGAGCAAATGATTGAGCGGAAAGTGGTGTTGACTTTGCTTGATCACCGGATGCCATCTCCCGGGCTGACATTATTTGACAAGGAAGCAGGGAGCTGATTTTTTGTCCATTATATTATTTAGTTAGCTAGGCACTTTTGTGACTGAAAGGGCGAAGCTTTGAAGTCATAGTTTGAAAACAAATTAAAAGTGAGAAATTAGCCATCAAAACTTCCATAACTCAATTAAGATTGAAACATATTAATTTGACCATATCGAATAGTATCAAGTCGAACTTTAGATTACTTCTTTTATTGCTTTTGGTATTCATTACTATTTCAGTAAGCGGCCAAAGCTTATCCGATATCCAGAATTTGAAAGTGGATAATCTTTCAGACGCGCAAATTGAGCAATTAATCAAAAAAGCAGAAGCTAGCGGCTTGAGCGCTACGCAGCTTGAATCCCTCGCAAGAGAACGAGGAATGCCAGCATTGGAAGCGGCAAAGTTGAGACAGCGAATCAGCGATTTACAGGGCAAGGTTAATCCACAAAGCAATTCATTATCAGAAGTAAACCGAGGATTCGATTTTGAAAAAAGTCCTGATTTATTTGACTCGATTAGAAGGGCTGATCCTTATTTTGATTTAACACCAACACAAAAAAAGATTTTTGGTTATAAGCTGTTCCACAACAAAAATCTTGATTTTAATCCAAGTCTTAATTTACCTACCCCTCAAAATTATGTCGTGGGTTCAGGTGATCAATTACTTATTGATGTGTACGGTGCCTCACAGCAATCTTTTGATTTGACAGTAAGCCCCGAAGGAAGGGTTTTGATACCTAATCTCGGGCCTGTTCAGGTAGGTGGTGCTACTATTGAAGCAGCTACTTCAAGATTGAAAGGATCCTTGGGCCGTATTTATTCAGGATTAAACGGTTCGAATCCGAATACTTTTCTTCAGCTTAGATTAGGTAATATTCGTTCTATAAAAGTTTCCATGGTAGGAGAGCTTTCCAAACCCGGAACCTACACTTTACCATCTTTTGCTACAGTTTTTAATGGTTTATTTGCCGCAGGTGGACCAAATGAAAACGGAGCCTTTAGAAACATTCAAGTATATAGAGATAGTAAATTAGTAGCTACTGTAGATATTTATGAGTTTTTATCGAAGGGCGATCAATCGGCTAACATCATGCTTCAGGATAACGATGTAGTGATTGTTCCTCCGATATCTGCACGTGTGGAAGTAATTGGCCCTGTTCGCAGGGAGGGACTTTTCGAAGTAAAACCAAGTGAGTCACTGAGTGATCTTTACATTTACACGGGTGGGTTTACGAGTCTGGCTTATCAGGATAGAGTGACTATTCGAAGGATTGAAAACAATCAACGAAAAGTAATTGATGTATCATCCGATCAATTTCAGTCATTCTCTCTAAAAGATGGAGACGAAATTCTTGTAGGGGAAGCTTTGGAACGTTTTTCCAACCGTGTTCAAATCACAGGGTCAGTAAACCGTCCAGGGGAATATTCGATTGATGAAAGCGGGTTAACTGTAAAACAATTAATCGATAAATCTCAAGGACTCAAGCCGGAGGCTTTTGTGAATCGTGCTACTCTTTACCGAACTAGCGAAGATCTTACTTTAGCTGCTCAGCCTTTGGATTTAAAAGGAATTCTTGATGGAACAGTTCCGGACGTGCCACTCAAAAATGAAGATCTTCTCTTTGTGCCTAGCAGGTATGATATTCAAGAGGAGTATTATGTGAAGATTTCAGGGGAGATTAATTTCCCCGGAACTTATCCCTATGCAACTGAAATGACCGTGGGTGATTTGATATTAAGGTCCGGTGGACTTTTGGAATCTGCGTCAAATTCATTTATTGAGATTGCCAGAAGAGTGCGGGATAATGAATCTGGAAAGCTCGCAGAAATTGAAACATTGAATATCGACCCGGAATTGATTTTGACTTCTGAGGAGGCTAATAAGCCATTGAGGCCTTTTGACCATGTGTTTATTCGAAGAAAACCCGGGTTTGAACGTGAGCAAATAGTTCAGATAAAGGGAGAGGTAATTTATCCCGGTGAATTTGCTATATCGGGGGCCAACGAAAGAATATCCGATGTCATAAAAAGGGCAGGTGGATTAAACCAATTTGCTTATCCGAAAGGTGCAAGTTTAATCAGAAGGACAATTTATTTCAAAGGAGAAACTGATGATCAAATCAGAGAGGATTTGCTTCGGGAAATTAGAGATAATTTAGACCCTCTAAAAAATAGAGAAGGTAATGAAGCTGAGGAGTTGTTATTTGAACGAATAGAAAAAAAGCTGGAGTTAGCAGAGCTTGAAAAACTGAAAACCGAAAAGGAAATTGAAAAGAATACGATTTTTACTAACCTCACCTTAAATAGTGACTCAACTGATTACAGTATGAGAATGAATCAGCAAGATTTCGTTGGAATTGACTTGGAAAAGATTCTGAAAAATCCCGGTAGTGCTGAAGATTTAATATTAATGGAAGGCGATATTATTCAAATTCCTAAGGAGTTGCAAACAGTAAGAATGGTTGGTGAGGTATTGCTTCCTACCACTACTAGATTTGATTTGAACAGAAACCTCAAAAATTATATTTCAAAGGCTGGTGGATTCACTGAAAAAGCGAGGAGATCAAAAACCTATGTGGTCTATGCCAATGGTGATGCAAAACGTACTCACAGTTTTCTGGGCTTGAATTTTTATCCCGAGCTTGAACCTGGAGCTGAAATAATAGTACCAAGAAAGCCAGAGAAAGAAGGCTTAAGTGCCGCTGGTTGGATAGGGCTTGCTTCTAGTTTAGCCACCTTGGGAATACTCGTTAATAATTTAATTCAATAGAAATAATCAACTATTAATTTATGAAAATCGCAGTTGTAGGAACCGGTTATGTAGGCTTGGTGTCTGGAGCATGTTTTGCAGATGTAGGAATCGAAGTCACTTGTGTGGATATCGATCAGAAGAAAATCGACAAGCTTAAGAGTGGTATTATGCCAATTTATGAGCCTGGTTTAGAAGAGATTGTAATCAGAAATTATAAAAGTGGTAGACTTAAGTTTAGTACTGATCTGGGTGAAGCAATTCAGGGTGCAGAAGTTGCATTTATTGCTGTTGGGACTCCTCCTGGCGAAGACGGATCAGCTGATCTAAAGTACGTGCTTGCGGTGGCGGATGAAATTGGTCGAAAAATGACCGACTATATCGTAGTTGCTACAAAAAGTACAGTCCCCGTTACCACTGGAGAGAAGGTGCGCGCAGCTATAGCAAGTGCATTAAAGGATAGGGGTTCGGATTTACCTTTTGCGGTAGCTTCAAATCCTGAGTTTTTGAAAGAAGGAGCAGCTGTTGATGATTTTTTAAAGCCTGATCGAATAGTAATTGGGGTTGATGATGAGCGGGCGGAGAAGATCATGCAGCGATTATACAAGCCTTTTCAATTAAGTGGAGAGCGAATCATCTATATGGATATCCCTTCCGCAGAAATGACTAAGTATGCAGCCAATGCAATGCTTGCTACCAAAATATCTTTTATGAATGATATCGCCAATCTATGTGAGTTGGTAGGAGCTGATGCAAACATGGTAAGAAGAGGGATTGGATCGGATCCAAGGATAGGTAACAAATTTATCTACCCAGGTGTGGGGTATGGAGGATCTTGCTTTCCTAAGGATGTGAAGGCAATTATCAAAACCGCAAAACAATATGGATACGATCTTAAAGTACTTCAGTCAGTTGAAGATGTAAACGATGCTCAGAAATTTGTACTTTCTAAAAAGGTGAAAGCCCATTTTGGAGAAGATTTGACTGGGATGACTTTTGCGATGTGGGGTTTGAGTTTTAAACCTAATACGGATGATATGAGAGAAGCTCCTGCAGGAGTAATCATTGATGAACTTAGAGCTGCTGGAGCCCAAGTGAAAGCCTATGATCCTGTTGCGATGGAAGAAGCTAAAGCACATTATATTTTCGATAAAGTAACTTATTGCAAAGATGCTTATGAAGCATTAGTGGACGCAGATGCATTATTACTTGTAACTGAATGGTCTGAGTTCCGAATCCCAAGTTGGGATGTAGTTGGAAAGCTTTTGAAAAACAAAGTAATTTTTGATGGTCGAAATATCTACGATAAAAAGTATCTCAAGTCCCTTGACTTTGAGCTCTTCGGCATTGGATCTAAGTAAAAAATTTGCCTCCGGATTTAAATTCGGAGGTATTTAGATTTCTTATTGCAACCAAGAAAATGATAATTGCTGGAGCTGGAGGTCATAGTTTAGAGGTTTTGGAAGTCTTATTAAAGAATGGTTTTCCAAAAAATGAAATTCTGTTTTTTGATCAAGACCCTAAAAAAAATGGTCAAGAAATAGATGGAATTAAAGTAGTTTCCTCTCTAGTTGAAGTAAAACATCATTTCACAATTTCAAATGATTTCTGTCTTGGGGTTGGTAATCCTGCCGCAAGACAGAATTTATGCGATTTATTAGAACTTACAGGAGGCTCATTAAAAAGTATTAAAGATGATTCATCTTTTATTAGTCATACTGCTAATGGGCAATATGATGCGCTTCCATTCAGTTTTATTGGGCCTAAAACAAAAATTGGAAAAGGTGTTCTGATCAATACTCGCGCTCATATTCATCATGAATGTCAAGTTGGTGATTTTAGCGATATTGGACCAGGAGCAATGATGCTTGGAAACTCTCAAATTGGGGAATACTGTAGAATTGGTGCAGGTGCTGTTATTTTACCCGGAGTCAAGTTAGGAAATGAAGTGACCGTAGGATCAGGTGCGGTCGTGACAAAGGATGTTGTGGATAATCAAACTGTAATAGGAATTCCAGCAGTACCACTTCGAAAAAAAGAATAAATTTAACTGTATTAAGAATTCGCAGAATCCAAATTTTAAATACTGAAAGATTTTCCAAGGGAGAAATTCGGGTTTTTATCAAACCCAGACTAGATCCAGAAAGAAATAGGGGAAGATTTGGGACTGTTTGAAAACACAGTTTGAGAACTTAATTACCTCAACCAATTGGTTTGAGAATTCTTAAGGTTTGCTTTTTAGTGTCTTATGGACATAAAAGATCCTTGAAATAATTATTCAGGAGTTGGTTTATTTACTGCTTATTTGACAACTTTAATAGTTATATGTCTGAGAATACCTCAAAAATTTCTTTTGCTGAAATCGATTTGATTTCCCTTGCAATAATCGTTTGGAAAAAACGAAAAGTTGTCTTGATGATTACCTTTGCGTTTGCTTTTCTGGGAATTGTCACAGCGTTGATTGCTCCTAAAGAGTTTTCCGCTACTGCTACCTTTATTCCTCAAATGGATGAATCGGCAAAGTCTGGAGCCTCTTTGGGTGGTCTGGCATCCTTAGCGGGTTTCAATCTTGGCGGAATGGCAGGGGGATCAGATATATCTCCTGTTTTGTATCCTAAAATTGTTTCTTCAATCAGTTTTCAAAAGGCTTTATTGGATGCCAAAATTCATGTAAATGGATTTGATAGCACCATGACTTATCAGGAATATTACAAAGAGGTTCAAACTCCTGGAGTTTTAGAATTAATTCAAAAATATACAATAGGTTTGCCTGGGATTTTGCTAAAAAGCCTTAAAGGTGAGACAGAGATTGAAGTCAATCAAGAAGAAATTGGAATACTGAAAGTTAGCCCTGAAGAATATTCCCATTTTAAAAGAATATCTTCCCAATTGAAGATAGTTCCAAATGAAAAAGAAGGGATCGTATCAGTTTACTTTAAAATGCCTGAACCCCTAATGGCTGCAGAAATGGCTAAGTTTGCAGTTGATTTGCTCCAGAAAGAAATAATTCAGTTTAAAATAAAGAATGCAAAAGAGCAATTAAGATTTGTAGAGGAGCGGTTTTTGGAAAGGAAGAAAGATTTTGAGGAAGCTCAGGAAAAATTAGCATATTTTAAAGATCGAAACCAAAATCTAAATTCCGAGTATGCTATTAATCAGTTGCAACGATTAGAAACAAACTACAATTTTTATTTCGAAGTTTACAGTGAGCTTGCTAAACAAGTGGAGCAAGCAAAATTACAAGTAGCTAAGAATACTCCAGTATTTTCCATTATTCAGCCAGTTTCAGTTCCACTTGAAAAGTCGAACTTAAGAGGTTCAGTGATATTAGTAATTTTTATGATGATCGGCATTTTCTTTTCTATTGCCTACATTATAGGAGTAGAATTTTTTAATAGGTTAAAATCAAATTAGGATCGGTTAAATCTCTTAAAATTATTGATTTAACTAAATTAGTTTTTAATCCGAATTTACTAGAAGAAATAAATACCTAACGATCTTGATTTTTTGGGAAAAGAAAGTATAGTTTCAAATATTTTTAATTTGCTGCTGCTACAGGGCATTAATTATATCATGCCCTTGGTTACTTTCCCCTATTTAGTAAGGGTACTAGGAGTAGATCAATATGGTATTCTTTCGCTTTCATTAGCTGTTACCTCTTATTTTGTATTGATTACAGACTATGGATTTAACCTCTCTGCAACCCGACAGATTTCAATTCATAGAGATAATCCTCAAAAAGTAAATGAAATATTCGGCTCCGTCCTAATTATTAAATTAGTCCTAATGCTCGGATGCTTTTTTATTTTGATAGGTTTGGTTTTCACTTTTGAAAAATTCAACCAAATCCAGGATTTATTATTTCTTTCATTTGGGATGGTTTTTGGCCAGATTTTATTCCCAATCTGGCTTTTTCAGGGGATGGAAAAAATGAAGTATATTACTTATCTGAGTGTTCTCGCCAAATTGATTTTTACACTAGGGATTTTCATTTTTGTGAAGGGGGAAAGTGATATTTGGTTAGTCCCGTTTCTAAATTCCATTGGCCTTATCTTGGTCGGGGCTTTTTCTCTAATTTTAGTAATTAGGCAATTTGGCGTCAAATTCCACATACCTGAAAGAGATTCGGTCAGCTACTATCTTAAAGATGGCTGGAATATATTTACTTCAAATTTGGCAATTTTGGGTTACAAAAATAACTCAATGCTCATCCTTGCATTTTACCTTGATCCAATCAATTTAGGGTTTTACTCAATTGGGAAGAAAATATTTGAAGCCATCAATGGATTGAATGTAGTCTTATCTCAAGCTTTTTTCCCAAGTGTTTCGAAAGCCCAGGATCAAAAAAAATCAGGAATCTCGGAAACATTGAAAAACCTGTTCACCCTCTCGGTTTTCCTTTCAATAGGTATATTTCTTTCAACTTTTTTCTTCTCAGATTTTATTTCCCTTATCGTATCGGGTAGTAAGGAGGCCGTGATTATCGAAATTTTACAATTTTTAGCTATCGCTTTATTTATAATAGGAATAAATGTGCCCGCTGTTCAATACCTTTTGTCAACTGGAAATTCTAAAAAGTTTAGCATAATTGTATGGATAGGTGTGGGAGTCGATTTAGTCTTATTATTTCTTTTAGTACCTAAGTTTGACTATAAAGGTGCTCTGTATGCTACTTTGGTTTCTGAAACTTTGATTACACTATCTTTATATTACACCAGTTATTCGATTTTAAAAACTACACAAAATGTTTGAAGACATATTATTAAAATACCAAAATAAATACGGAAAGTGTGTATTGGAGTTAGGTCCTGGAGAGACTAAGCAGTTTGAATATTGCATAGGTTTGGATATGATGAAAAAAGATAGTGTGGATTATATCTGTGACTTGTCTAATGGATTTTCATTTATACAGGATAATAGTATTGATGAAATTCATTCCAGTCATTTTTTGGAGCACATCGAGAATCTCCCACTTTTTTTGAAAGAAACATTTCGAATTTTAAAGCCCGGAGGACGGATGGTTAATGTGGTACCACACTTTTCAAATCCTTATTTCTACAGTGATTATACCCACAAAGGTTTTTGGGGATTATATTCTATATCTTATTTTAGTAAAAATTCAATTTTTAAAAGACGAGTTCCTGCGTATTATAATGACATTAGTTTCGAGATTATTGATGTTAAACTAGTTTTTCGATCTGATTTCCGAATTAGAAATTTATTTAAAAGATTTTTAACTTTTCTATTCAACTCTTCTACCTATATGAAAGAATTGTATGAAGAATCATTCTCGTATATTTTCCCATGCTATGAGCTGTATTTTGTTATTCAAAAACCAAAATCTTGACCTTTAAATGGTTAAAATTTCATTTTTGTTTTTTAAATAAATGGAAGTAATAGTAGTTATTGTTACTTACGGAAGTAGGTTTCATTTCTTGGAACAGGTTGTTCAAGCGTCAATTCTTGAAGGCGCTTCTAAAGTTTGGATTTTTGACAATGGTTCTTCTGCCGAATCCAAACAGGGGATGAATTCTTTGAGCGAAAAGTATTCGATATGTCGTTTATTCACCAATGAAGAGAATATCGGAACTGCTGGGGCGTATGCAAGAATCTTAGATGAGGCAATTAAATTAGAAAATGACTTTTATTTCTGGTTTTTAGATGATGACAACCTTCCCACCAATGGTTCCCTTCTTGCATTAAAAGAAGCATATGCACTTCTATCAAGAAGGATGGAGAAACCCGTTTTGTACAGCTATAGAGGCAAGCATTGGAAAGATGATGCATTGGCGGTAACGCATGGTGTTATTAAAGGTCCAAGAGTTAATTCTTTCTGTGGGTTCGATATTCTAAGCTATTTAGGTAATAAGTTTTCTAAGAAACCCAATTTGGAGACCGAAAACGAAGTCAAATTTCCTGTTATCAAAACAGAGTATGGTCCATATGGCGGATTGTTCTCTCATGTGAGTAATTTTAAAAAAATAGGGTTACCCAAAAAAGAATTTTTTGTATACGCCGATGACCATGAGTATACCATAAGGTTTTCTCAAGTAGGGGTGACTCAGTTTTTGATTTATACCAGCCAGATAGAAGACTTGGATATGTCTTATAAAGAGGGAGAGGATATTTTTAGCCCCAATATTTCTTTGGTTAAGTTGTATTATTCATTCCGAAATACAACTTTCTTTTATAAACAAATAAAAACCAATAAGTTAAAGTACAAATTGAATCATTTATCACTTTTTTTTATTCTCATTTATTGGGGGTCCTTTAAATTTTTCAAGAACCCAAGTTTCATTTATACTCGATTGAAATTTTTGTTTTCTGCGATCAATTTGGGCGAAAAAGGGGAGTTTAGTAATTATTCTCAGACTCAAGAGTAGTTTAGGAATTTAATTTTAATCATTTAGGCGAGATATTTATTTTATGTGTGGAATTGCAGGGTTTGTAGATTACCAGTATTCTTCGGATGAGCAGGTGTTAAGGAAAATGACGGATTCTTTATTGCACCGAGGACCAGATGATTCTGGATACTATTATTCGACCGATTCAGGAATTCAGGTCGGACTTGGGCATAGAAGACTTTCGATATTAGATCTTTCGAAGCAAGGTCATCAGCCTATGGTTTTTCAGCATTTTCAGATTATCTATAATGGAGAGGTCTATAATTTTCAAGAAATACGTAGAGAATTAGAGGCATTGGGGTTTTCTTTTGATTCTAATTCTGATACTGAAGTTATCTTGAAGGCATTTAGCCATTGGGGTAAAGAAATGGTTCATCGGATGAACGGCATGTTTGCAATTGTTATTTATGATGCGCGTAAAAAAGCTGTTACCCTGATCCGTGATCGGGCAGGTGTCAAACCAATTTATTGGTATTTTAAAGATGGCTTATTCATGTTTGCCAGCGAGTTGAAGAGCTTTCATGAACATCCCTCATTTTCTAAGCAGATAGATAAACAAGGGTTAAGCCTGTTTTTTCAATATGGGTATATACCTCAGCCTTACACTATTTTTAAGGATACTCATAAGCTTATGGCAGGTCATATTTTAGAGTTTTCCTTTGAAAAATCCCAAATAAAAATTTCAAAATATTGGGATGTCGTGAACTGTTACAATAAGGAGAAATTGGTGATTTCAGAGCAAGAAGTCTTGATAGAAACTGAAAGTTTGTTGAGATCGGCCTGTGAGTATCGAATGATAGCTGATGTTCCTGTTGGTGTTTTTTTGAGTGGGGGGTATGATTCCTCTGCAGTGACTGCTTTACTACAAACTGATCGGACCGAAAAGATTAAAACCTTCTCTATTGGCTTTTCTGAGGAAAATTTAAATGAAGCTCCCCATGCAAAAAAAATTGCCGAATACTTAAAAACTGATCACACGGAATATTATTGTACCCAACAGGATGCTGTGAATATTTTGCCAGATCTTGCTTTTTATTTTGATGAACCATTTGCAGACAGCTCTTTGATTCCTACGATGTTGGTTAGTAAACTAGCTAGGCAGCAGGTGACTGTATCGCTAAGTGCCGATGGTGGAGATGAATTATTTGGAGGCTATGAAAAGTATATCGCTGCAGGTAAATACTATAATCTGTTTAATCGTATCCCCAATAGAAAAGAGTTTTCAGAAGTATTGGAAAAAGTTTCTCCTCGTAAAATGAAGGTGAATTCCTTATTTCCAAAATTCAGTGAAAAATTCTATCGTTCGTTGTCATTTATGAAGTCCGATTTCCATTCTGGATTCATGGAAAGTCTTCAGAAATTCTTCACAACTTCAGAGCTCAATGAATTAATGCGATTTGATTTAGAACATACCGTCACTGGTTTCAATGATTTGGAATTTCTAGCGGAAAATTTGTCTGATCTAGATAAAATGATGGCGCTAGATTTTAAAACCTACCAAGTGGATGATATTTTAACCAAAGTAGATCGTTCGACTATGTCAGTAAGTTTGGAAGGAAGAGAGCCGCTACTTGATTACAGATTGATTGAATTTGGAGCTCGGTTAGATTCCAGCTTAAAAATTAAGGAAGGAAATAAAAAGTATCTCCTTAAGGAAATTACGCACAAATATATCCCTAAAGAATTACTGGATCGTCCCAAAATGGGTTTTAGTATTCCTTTAGAAAAATGGTTGGTTGATGGCTTTGGTGAATACCTTGATTTTTATTTTCATCCAGATAAACTAAGGGAACACGGGCTTTTTAATGAATTTGAGATTCTAAAAATCAAGCAATTATTCTTGAAAGGTCATACTTACCTTTCAGGAAAAGTCTGGACTGTTTTGATCTTCCAAATGTGGTACGATAAATGGATGCGATGAAAATTAATCGGTTGGCAGTTTATACAGCTCTATTCGGGGATTATGATCAATTGAGTGATCCCAATGGGAATTTTGAAGGGGTTGATTTTATTTGCTTTACTGACCAAGAGTCACTTGTTTCTAAAGTTTGGGATATTCGGCTCGTTTTTGCTGAAAATCGGAGTTCACTCGAACTCAATAGAATGTATAAAATATTACCTCATTTGTATTTACAGCAATATGAGATGAGTATTTACATTGACTCTAATATTGTGATTAAAGAAAAGGCCAGTAAGTTATTTCTTCAATTAACTGAGAGTAAATACAAGTTTGTTCTTTCTAAGCACTTTGAAAGAAACTGTATTTATCAGGAAGCCCAGATTATTATTAAATCTAAAAAAGAGAAAGCAAATACTGTAAATCTTCAAATGAAAGGTTATCAAGAGGAAGGCTTTCCCAAAGAATTCGGATTAACAGAAAATGGTTTGCTTTTCAGAAGACACCTTGATCCTCAGATAATTGAGTCTATGGAGCTTTGGTGGAGGGAGTTTAGCAATAAAAGTAAAAGAGATCAACTGTCATTAATGTATGTGCTCTGGAAATTGAATGTTGATTATAATACCAATATTTTTTCCATCAGACGTAGCCCCTATTTTTCGATTGCGCTTCACAAAAGATTTGATACAAAATTTAACCGTATGATCGGATATGTAAAATTTAAGCGATTTTATGATTCTAATCAGCCCTTACCACCTTTTTTTGATTTTGTTGATAGAGTTTATGGTAAACTGGCGAATACAAATTGAATCTTTGACATGAATAGAAGTTTTGAAATAGGTTTTCTCTTTAGGCGAATAAAATTTTGACAACCCTTATTATTGCGATTTATGAGCGAAATTCTAAGCTGAGAACGGATATGTTGGCCTTCTTAGAAGAAATTTCAAGAAATTCCGCTTTCGAGGTGCTATTAGTTTACAATGGGGATTTGACTAACCTGGATCAGGTTCCAGAGACGGTAGTATCTTTTCCAAATCCTACCCAAGGTTATGATTTAAATTGCTACATAAGAGGATTTTTGGAAGGTATCTTGAGAAAAAAAAGGAAGTTTATTTTCATAAATAATTCTATTCATATCTCTAACCCATCGATTTTTAGTAATACATTGATAACAATGAATAAGAAGTTGGAGGAAACGATTTTTGTTAGTTTTAGTCTAAGTGAAGAGATTAAAAAGCATTTTCAAACTTTTTTGTTTGGAATAAACCTCAAAAATGACCCAAATTCCATAAATATAATATCGAATGCTTGTAAAAAGTATGACAGACCTTTTACAAGAGTTGAAGTTATTGAGCAATTTGAATTAAAAACTTACGATTATGTTGTTGATAATCTAAGGTGGAATTATTCGATTATGTTTAAACCAAATCTGGGATTAAAATTTAAAGGATATATATTGTTTTTAATTAAACTTGGTTTTTTAGATAATATTAAAGGACTACTGAAATTTGAGCGAATTAATTACAGTTTATTTTTAAAGAAAGATATTGAAAGAAATTTTGGTTTTAAAAAGATCAAATCAACTAGTGTCATAAATAATTGGAATGAGAATTAAAGATATTCGTCTGACGAACTGGATTTTTTCTGTCTGGCCAATATTTCTGATTTTGAGTCAAAAAGCACTTATTCCGGTACAGATCTTGTCTTTTTTGATTTCTAAGAAAGAGAAATTAATGATTTACTTTTTCCTTTTCTTCTTTATTTCTGGCTCTTTTCTAACCTTGTTTTGGCTTAACGATTCTTTGAAGAATGAATTTGGGTATAATCATTTTATCGGTTTTATTCTTTTTATTATTTCGGTTGTTTTAATAGGACATTCATATAAAGTTAATTTTGATTTTGATTTAAAGTGGATAACTTTATTTAATTTTATTTCCATAGTTCTTGCCATCTTATTTTTCATTCTCAATCTTGATTTTAGTTTTTTTCGAGGACTAAATTTTATCAGAGGATCCGATGGAGTTATTCATCGAGTATTTATAGAGACTACTCCGCTTTTAATACTTAATGATTATCGCTCATTCAAGAAGAAATATTTAAATATTGTTTTGTTTTTGTTGACTTTTATTTATGTGTTTGTTTTGTGCAAAAGCTTTTTCATTATTATTTTCTTTGTTTGGAAATTATGGAGAGATTACAAAGTATTAATAATGCAAAAATTTTGGTATTTTCTTCCACTTATTTTAATTAGTGTCCTTTTATTAGGTGTTGAGTTATTATCATATGTATTAAGAGCTGACCTTGCTTTGAGCATAGTGTTTAAGTATAATCAGTTATTAAGTATTATAAGTATGGTTAGTGGAGATTACTTGTATTTTGGAAGGGGCTTTGGGTTTGTAATTGATGAATTTGTTACAGATTTTAATCAACCTTATCAAATTGAAATGCAATTACCAATGCTATTTCTTCAAATGGGCTTTTTTGGTTTTTTGCTTTTGGCTTCTTTTATTTTCTTTATTTTATATTTTAGTGATGTTGAAAAACCTATTCAAAGCACTCTTATGTATTTTTCTATAGGATTTGTTAACCCATGGCTGTTTTTACCAATTTGGTTTTTGACATGCTGTTACTTCTTTAGAAAATAGAATGTTGAAAATTGCCTTGATTTGTTCATATAATGGACAAAATTACATCGAAGAACAGGTTTTGAGTATTATGAATCAGACCTTGGAGATAGATTTGGTGATCATTCATGACTACGGATCCACTGATTTATCAAGAAGTAAGATTGAGAAACTAAGCAGAGACTATGCTCATTTGTCGTTTCAATATTTTGATTACGCAAAATCAGCCTGTCATTCATTTCTCAATTCAATCTCAATTATCAGAGACTTCTATTTTGATTCTGAATATATTCTTTACTTGTGTGATCAGGATGATGTATGGATTCATACAAAAAATGAGATTGTTTTCGAAGAAATACAAAAAGGAGCGAAATTTGTTTTTCATGATGTAGTGATTGTGAATTCTGATCTTGAGACCATTAAGCCTTCTTTTTATCATAATTTTTGGGATGTTCAAAGAGATTTTTCACTTCCAAGTTTGTTTCTTTCCAATTGTGTTATAGGTCACACGATTGCCATGTCAAGTTCTTTTCTAAAAAATATTAACCTTGAGTTTGATGAAAGGATTCCAATGCATGATTGGTATCTTTCATTATTAGTATTGCATAATTCTGTCTCATATAAATTTATTCCTAAGCAATTAAGTTATTATCGACAGCATTCCAACAATGTTTTGGGTGCTTCTCAATCAAATCCGATTTTAAAGATAATAAAATCATATAGGCACGGAAAGACACTGCTGCTTTATCAAAAATTCCTTCTTTCAAGAGGTTTTGATACCACTGATGACCTAGCTATTCTTTTCAAGAATTCTTTGGATCTTAGACCTTATAATAAACTTGGCTTTATAGTATTGACTTTGTTTTTCTCTTTTTTTTACAAAATTTCAAATCAGTTTAATCGATTTTTTTTAAAGAATAATTGAGAAATAAACAAAGTATTAATTGTAAATACTTTTGGTTCTCATCTAATCATGTACTTTTTTAGAAACATTTTCAAATTTTGTTAATTTTTTTTCTAATTATTTTGATATTAGTATTTTCTATGGTTATCATTTTCCTTAAAGGAATTTATATCTATCAATAATTCAATAAGTAACTGGTTTTATTAGGATGTATATCATTTATATAAAATCTATTAAGAACTTTTTTTAAAATATATTATTTAGTTTTAGATCTGTAAATGTTTTCATATTGGTATTAAATATATCATTAACTTTAAGTTAAAAAAATGGTTTTATATTATAAAACT
>NZ_MSPQ01000014.1 GCF_001936475.1 Algoriphagus marinus
ATTGATCAACCGGATTTTTGCCTTAATCCGTGATAATAGAAAACACGAAAAAAATTATCAACCAAACCTTGCCTGATCCATAAGAATATCGGGACCGCAGATACATTTGATGTTAATCAAAGTTTGGTTCTCCGCATCAATCCCGCTAACCAATGATAAAATTCTTTATAAAAATTCGACAAAATTTGCTTTCAGAAGGAAAAACTGGAAAGTATTTTAAATATGCCATTGGAGAGATTGTCCTTGTTGTTATTGGAATTTTAATTGCTCTTCAGATTAATAATTGGAATGAGAAAAGAAAGATTAAAAATGCAGAAATAGAAATTCTTCAAAACCTGAAAACTGAATTAAAATATAATATTGAAGACCTTGAAAATATAAATAGACAACATAAATCGGAACTTGAAGATGGCATTTTCATTTTAAAACTGTTTGGAACTGATGTTTCCAATGTTTCTGAATCAAAGTTGGATTCACTAATTTATAACGCTTTTTCTGGATTTTCTTTTGAAGCAAAAGATGGATATATCAAATCACTTATTGCATCAAACAAAATTGATTATTTACAAAACTCTGAATTGAAATCTTATATTTCCTCTTTCGAGTCTATGGTAATAGATGCAAATCAAGAAGATGGATATGTAAGAAAACTACTAAATGAACGTTTTTGGCCGGCTACAGATGGTAAATTAAGTGCTTTAAATAGCATATCCTCTTCAGAAAGGTACCAAGAATTCCCAAAAGGAACTTACTCTTCAGATTATGAATGGTTCTTCAATAATCGTGAAATGGAAGATTTAACAGCCAATATATTTAGTTGGAAAAAAGAGAATGTTTTAGATGAACAAGATTTAATAGATAAAATCAAAAGAATGATTCAGATTATAGATTCTGAATTAAATAGAAAATAAGAAAGCCCAACAATGGCTATAAGTAATTGCTCGTTCTCGCCTACTTCTGAAAATCCTTGCGGATTTTCAGCTTTGTGTGTACTTGCAAAGTTAAGTACCAAACAACGCAGCTACTC
Organism: Algoriphagus marinus; assembly: GCF_001936475.1. Lineage (GTDB taxonomy): Bacteria > Bacteroidota > Bacteroidia > Cytophagales > Cyclobacteriaceae > Algoriphagus > Algoriphagus marinus. The sequence goes on from NZ_MSPQ01000014.1 coordinate 1,028, forward strand.
ATAACCGAAACCGTTGTGCTTCATCCCGATAGCTATCGGCACTAACCGCTAACCAATGATAAAATTCTTTAGAAAAATTCGTCAAAATCTGCTTATGGAAAACAAGACTGGAAAGTATTTTAAGTATGCTATTGGCGAAATTTTATTGGTGATAATAGGGATACTCATTGCAGTATCCATTAATGGCTGGAATGAAGACAGAAAGCTAGCTAATGAAGAACAATCTCTTCTAAAGGACTTAAAACAAGAAATGGAGTTAAATCTAAAATCATTAGAAACTGTCATTACGCAACATGAAGAATCATTAAAGGCCGCAGAAGAAATAAGAAAACTCTTTGACGACAGAGATGCTTTCAATAAAATGCCAGAAGAAACATTTGCGGAACTTTGTGGCAGGATGGAAAAAAACTCTACCTACGATCCTCAAAGCGGAATTCTTAATTCCTTAATTAATTCAGGGCGTTTAAGTTTATTTTCTAACAAGGAACTCAAATATTTATTAGCCTCATTCAAAGAATCGACAGTTGATGCTTTTGAAGATACTCATGCTATACAGAGGGAAAGACCAACATTAATGCACGAGTCCTTTCTGGGGGCATACGAAAAAAAGGATGGTAAAATTATTTCGTATAATCCAAAACAAAGGTATGATAGTGAAGCATTTAGGCTTTACGCTAATTTATATTTTTTCTGGGTACGAACCGGTGGATTGAAAGAAGAACGTGAATTAAAACAAGAATTAGAAAAGATTATTAAACTAATTAATCAAGAGATTAAAAAATAAGAAATCCCAACAAAAGCTATAATTAATTGCTTATTCTCGCTTACTTCTGAAAACCCTTACGTATTTTCAGTTTTGTGTGTACTTGCCTGCCGGCCTTTAGGTTTGCAAAGTTAAGTACTAACCCAGGCAAAACTCATAGCTGAGACATTAGCGCTGAGTTTAAACAAAAACATAATGTCGGAAAGTCTTCCTACCCTTTCAGATCTATTTTGAAAGGTTTTTTTTATGACTTCGGCAAAGCCTTTCCAGCCCGATCCTTTTGATTTTTTAAAAGTAATTGAATAGTAATGAGGAAGATCTTAAAACCTCGTTTCAATAGGTTGATTTATTTTTGTTTTGAAGTGAAAGACGTTAAACCAAATATTCTACTAAATCAACTGCAATCAGTGTGAAAATGAACTTCATCATTCACAAGAGTCAACTGATTTTTTACCAACTATTACTTTTCAGCCCTCATCCTTGGTGGTTTTGACTAGGCCAATGCCAGCTATAAAAAATAATAGGCCCAATGAACCAAAGACAATCATTTGTTTAATATCCGCTGATCCATTGGCAAATGTGACCGCGGAATAAATAAGTCCTGCTATACCCAAAACTGTAAGTATGGCTCCGAAAATTCTTTTTAAGTTCATAAGTAAGAAATATTACAGCTCAATGTTGCCCACAATCATGCCAGTAAGAATAACTTGAAGGGTTTCGCTTTCCACAGTTAGGCAATAGTAGAAAGTCCAGAAGAATACCTCTATTCCAGTGCCCTGATTTATGCAGAAAAAAAGGGATGGATCGCTTCTGCAAAAAGTAAATTGGAAAGGATCAGAGGGTGTAATTACTCCCGTCAACAGTACCGGATTATACCCGGTGCAGAGGTTTCAACCGCTGTGGACAATTTTCATTGAAATGGATCTTCAGTTTCGGCAGAAGGCGGGAATAATTGGTCAGGGTACTTTGGCTTTTGGCTGCTATGGTAACTTTTTGCTCAAACCTGGCAAGCAGTTCCGCAAAACCTGCTACATTGGAACATGCGGTCTGGAGGAGATTTTCTTTTTTTATGATTAAAGGGAGTTAATGAATGATCTAAAAAATTCCGGACTTCTGATAGCTCTTGAAACTACCGTAGGTTTAGTGCAACAATATGTATAATGCATAGCATTTTGCGGGGTGCTATGACTTTATCCACGGAACTTTTTAAACAATTAAAATAAACAATAATGAAATTGAAGAAAGGACTTATCAAAAAGGGGATGTACCTATCGGGGATATCGAACATCGTTGGCGTATTACTCTTTTCTAAATTTTACAGTAATACGGTTATTAATGAAGCTGACCCTGTTGTCATGTCTAATTTTGGCTTGCTCATGATAACTGTATGGGGTTTGGCATTTATAGCAATGGCTCCTAAATGGGAAAAGCTTAAATGGCTTATTGGAGCATTTGCTATTGAGAAATTCATTTACGGTTTTGTCTGGACAAATTGGTTGTTGAATAACGACCTTTCAAGTGTATATGAGCAAGATACCATGGCTGGTATTTTCTATACCATTTATGGGCCCAATGATTGGTTCTTCTTTTTGTTTTACTTAGTTGTGTTTATATACTTAAACAGTACACAGAAAATAGTTAGTTAATAGTTTAAAACTATGTGAAATTGAGTGGACGATCGTGAGCTTGAAGCTCACGGTGCGCCTTACAAGCTACCGATCAAGATATTCTTTTGTCTCGTTCCCCAGAGTTACTGTGACTTCAACTGACTTCTCTTAGACGTTCCAGACGTCTTTCTGCGCTAAAGCCCTGCTCTTCGCTAAAACTTACACAGGAAGTTTTCTTAACGCTCATTCCTTTCGGTAAGGAGGATATCCTTGCACCTATTGCTGCGCTATCTACTATTTTAGCTTATCTCTGTTTCCAGAGCTTAGGACTTCGGCATGAGGTGTTACCTCATCCCCCCGGTAGCTATCAGTTTTAAATAAAAAAATAATGTCAGAAAGTTTACCTATCCTTTTAGATCTATTTTGAAAGGTTTTTTCATGGCTTGGGCTAAGCCTTCCCAGCCCGATCCTTTTGATTTTTTAAAAAGTAAATGAATAGTAATGAAGAAGTAATCATTTTACCATGACAAGATTTGCCACTTACCAAGAGCCGTCACCAAGCCACCTAGAGGGGATGCCCGAATACTTTTGCACAGGCTTTTCATACTCTGAAATATTTTTTAACTTAAATACCTGATGCCCATTCTGGGTATCCAAAGCCGTTTTGCAGAAGTGGCAAAAAGTTGTAGCATCATAAATCCAAAAAATATGAAATCATATTTGAAGCTTTTTATCTTGATAGGAATTCTTGCTTCATGCAATACCAAAACGAATGAGTCTGAAACGTCAGATTCCAATCAAAAAGAGGGGTATGTCCATAATGGAATCAGCTATGATATCACTGAAAATAAATTAAAGGAGGCTTATTTTGGAGAACAGCACTTACACACTGCGGCCTCGATGGATGCCTTTATTGCAGGAACTCGGCTTACTCCTGATGATGCCTATCGTTTTGCACAAGGAGAAGAAGTATTGGTCAATGGAAAGCCTCATAAAATTCACAGAGCATTAGACTGGGCAGCAGTAACCGATCATGCCGAATTTTTGGGAGAAGCTTATTCGCTTTTAAACTCTGATGCTCCTGGTCATGATAGCGAAGCCGCAAAGGCAATGAGAGATGCCCCGGATCTAAAAACAGCTTTAACAGTTTATAAAAAATATGTCCTCGATGCCTTGGCTGGAGGAAATGCGCATCCGGACTTTTGGCAAGGGTATGAAGCCGTGAAATCTCAATGGCAGAAAAACATTGATGCCACCGAAAAAAACTATAAACCCGGAAAGTTTACCACAATCCATGCTTATGAATGGAGTTCGGCTCCCAACACTGCCAACTTACATCGGAATGTATTTTTTAGAGATACTAATTTGCCAGATATGCCCTTTTCATCCAATGAAGGCCCTTCTCCTCAAGAACTTTGGGACTGGATGATCGCTCAGGAAAAAAATGGAGTTAAGGTATTCGCTAATCCTCATAACCCGAATGAGAGTAAAGGCATGTTGTTTCCTGAGGTAGCGATGAACAACAAACCCATTGATAAAACTTATGCAGAAACCCGCCAACATTTCGAGAGAAACCTAGAAATGATGCAAACGAAGGGGAATTCAGAAGTAGTTCCTAATTTCTGGCCGAATGATGAATTTGCGGATTTCGAAAATGCTGTTTCACTTCAGGAGTACAACGGAAGAGTCTTTGAGAAGCATAATTTTATCCGATATGGATTGACCAGAGGGGTGAAATACAAGGAAGAATTAGGAGTGAACCCATTCAAATATGGATTTGTCGGAGGAACGGATAGCCACAATGGTGTCATGTCCAATGTGGAAGAATTCAACTATGTGGGCCACCATGGTATGGCTGACGAAACAGCATTGGACCGCTCAAGAAATGAACAGGATGGAGAAATGTATAACCGTGATATGAACCCAGGGGGATTAACAGGGGTTTGGGCTACTTCCAATACGCGGGAAGCCATTTGGGACGGAATGCACAATCGCGAGTCATTTGCCACTTCAGGGCCAAGAATTAAAGTTCGATTTTTTGCAGGGAATGGTTACCAATCCTCTTATAACTCCTATGAAGAAATGGTCAAAGATGGCTATGCCAAAGGCGTTCCCATGGGACAAAATTACGAAGGTAGCGGTGCTCCTGAGTTTTTGGTATGGGCAATCAAAGACCCAATTGCACCAAATTTAGACCGGATACAGATCATCAAAGGTTGGGTTGAAAATGGCGAAATGAAAGACACGATCTATAATGTCGCTGCATCAGAAAATCGGCTGAAATCCGATGGGACAGTGACTCCAATCGATGCACCTGTGAACATGAAAACAGGAGAGTTCAACAAGGAAAAAGGGGCTCCAGAATTAATGGCTGTATGGAAAGATCCTTCATACGATCCCAATCAAAATGCCTATTACTATGTCAGGGTTATTCAGCTCCCCACTGCTAGATATAGTTTATGGGATGAGATTAGAAATCCAGATGTCCACTATCCGGAAGACACCAAAAGGGTAATCCAAGAGCGAGCATGGGCTTCTCCAATCTGGATTGAGCCAGGTAACTGAAGTATATGAAGAAATTCTTAAAAGAACCTTTGTTGCATTTCATGCTATTAGGAACCATGATCTTTGGGTACTACTATCTTACAAATGATATAGAGGATGCTGAGGCGGCCATTCTCATTGATGATGCCGAGTACGATTACCTACTGAGTTTGTGGAAAAACCAATGGCAGCGAGAGCCAAATGAGGATGACATTAAGGCTTTTTTGGACCAATACCTTCGGCAAGAAGTGTTTTACAAGGAAGCCCTTGCACTGAATTTGGATCACAATGACATCATCGTCAAAAGACGTTTGGCGCAAAAGATGGAAGCAGTTTCCAATGATTTGAATTTCATGATGAATCCTCCTACTGACGAGGAATTGAAATCATTTTTTGCTTCAAACCCAGATCTTTTCCAATTGCCTCCGAGCTTTACCTTTCAGCAGGTTTTATTTTTAGCAAGTGAAGAAAATCTATCCGCGCAAATGGAAATCAACAAGATTGCACTGAACGAAGGCGAAGAAATTCCTGATTCTAGAAAACTTAAGCTATCACTTGCTAATCAATGGGACAACAGTTCTCTAGCAGAAATAAGTAAAGCCTTTGGGGATGATTTTGCCCTCGCATTGGATAGTATCCCCAACAACCAATGGGTGGGTCCTATTGCTTCAGGATTTGGCCAACATTTGGTTTTTATATCTAAAAAGGACAATGCTGAAACAGCCGATTTTGAAGACATCAAACCCTATGTCCTTAATGAATTTGAGTACCAGTCCGAACTTAGAACTCAAGAAAAGATTTATCTTGACTTACTTGAAAAATATGGTGTAAAAATCACATCGGAAAAGGTACCGGATAGTGTCAAAGAAAGCTTTAATAACCAATGAGGCTATTTGTAAAGATTCTTTTGATCGATTTGTTAGTTCTGAGTTGTCACTTCTCATATGCGCATGAAGTACGCCCTGCTTATTTGCAGATTCATGAACAGACACACAATACCTATTCTGTGTTGTGGAAAGTGCCTCGAACAGTCGATAAGGTTTTAAATATTCAACCTGAATTTGAGAAAAGCTTTACGCTTACAGAAACAGTTCCTCCCCGGATATTAGAGGCTTTTGTATTGTACAGCTACCAGCTGGAGGGAGAGCAAAGTATAGCAAACACCCAACTTTCTATCTATCAGCTCAATACCACAGGCACCGATGTGTTGGTCGACATTCAATTACTGAATGGCCAGCACCATAGTTTTCTTTTGCGGCCAACCAAAAATTCTATCCTTGTCCCCGAAACCTCAAATAAATCGAACGTAGCAAAAACCTATGTAATACTAGGAGTTGAACATATCTTACTGGGATTTGATCATTTACTTTTTGTTTTAGCATTAGTATTAATCACCAAGGGTTTTAAAAAACTGTTGAAGACTATTACAGCATTTACACTGGCACATAGTATCACTTTGAGTTTTTCAGCCTTGGGGATTGCAAATCTGCCCGGACTTCCGGTCGAAGCTGTGATTGCCTTGAGCATAGTTTTTCTTGCCTTAGAAATCCTAAAAATCCAGCAAGGGCATACCACGCTAACAAGTCAGAAGCCTTGGATTGTTGCCTTTTCTTTTGGCCTGCTCCATGGATTTGGATTCGCAGGAGCCTTACAAGATATTGGTCTACCCCAAAATGAGATAACCTTGGCATTAGCTACCTTCAATGTCGGTGTGGAATTAGGTCAAATCCTGTTTGTCTTGGTTGTTTTGCTGATCATTAGATTTACCCAATCTATTCTTCCATCTAAAAGTTGGAGTGAAAAACTTGTTCCTTATGCAATAGGCTCAATGGCTGCATTTTGGTTGATCGAACGGATTGCTGGATTTTAGAATAAAAACTTTCTAAAACTCTGTGTTAGCGTATTCAAGCGGAAAGTTTTAAAATCAGCGTTTTTTTATTCCTAATAAATTTTGCGGTACGCGGACAATGAATTGCTTCGAAAACAGGACTAAGAATATCCTAGACCGTTCACGATCGGTTTTATACGAAAACATAATGTCGCAAAGTTTACCGACCCTTTCAGATCTATTTTGAAAGGGTTTTTTATGACTTAGGCAAAGTCATTTTATCCTAGTAAATTATTTAATAACTTATGTAACTGATGCCCACTCTGGGCAAGCAGAGAACCTGAGAAAATATGCCCTGCGGGATAGGTTTCTTGGTGGCAGGCTAGCTGGTAAGCAGCCTGAAATTTGCGTAAGAATTTTTAAGAACATTCGTAAAATTTTTAAAAATACAGCAATGAACGATTCAATTATTACAACCCTGCAGCATCACAAAAATGATTTTAAAAACACGGATGATTTACAACCCTTAATCGAGGAAATAAAAGACAAGAGGATTGTAATGATTGGCGAAGCCTCACATGGCACTCATGAATATTACAAATGGAGAGCTAAAATCTCCAAAATATTGATGGGAGAGCATGGCTTTGACTTTGTAGCTGTGGAAGGAGATTGGCCGCCGTGTTATGAACTCAACCGGCATGTGAAAAATTACGAAGACGCCGAAGTAGCGACCCCAAAAGTGTTTAGGCAATTTGGAAGATGGCCCTCTTGGATGTGGGCAAACTGGGAGGTCTATGAATGGGCCGAATGGCTCCGGGAATTCAACAAAGATTTGCCCTTAAATGAGCGGAAAGGCTTTTATGGATTAGATGTGTATAGCCTCTGGGAATCGCTTGAGGCTATAATGGATTATCTGAAAAAAGAAGATCATTCAGCTTTCGAGATTGCTACAACAGCCATGCGCTGTTTTGAACCTTTTCGGGGCGGAGACGGACAGAAATATGCATTATCGACAAGATTAGTACCCAAGGGATGCAGTGATGAAGTCAGCCAACTACTCTCTGAAATCAGGAGGAATGCACCAAATTACAATTCAGATCGAGAGCATGCTTTCAGCGCCCAACAGAATGCGATTGTCATCAAAAATGCCGAAAAGTATTACCGGATCATGGCATCTGGCAGTGATTCAACCTGGAACATGCGCGACAAACACATGATGGACACTTTGAACCGCCTGATGGAATTTCATGGAAAAGCCTCAAAAGGAATCGTCTGGGCTCACAATACCCATATTGGTGATGCATCTTTCACGGACATGGGAGACAAAGGTCTGTATAACCTAGGTGAACTTGGCCGTCAGGAATATGGAAAAGATACAGTCTCACTTATTGGCTTAGGAAGTTATCACGGAAGTGTTTTGGCAGGAAGATCTTGGGGATCAGTTGCTGAAAAAATGTATTTACCTCCAGCTCCTGAAAACAGTTGGGAAGATTTGTGTCATCAAGCAGGAGATCAATTCTATATTAACTGTGAGGATCTTAAGTTAAGTTCCGCACTCCAACGAAGAATCCCCCATCGTGCTGTAGGTGTAGTCTATAATCCAAAGCTTGAACGTTATGGAAACTACGTTCCGACAGTTATTCCAGAGCGCTACGATCATTTTTTGTTCTTCAACGAAACACAGGCTTTGCATCAAATCGATATTTCTGTGGAATTGGCGAAGACACCAGAGACTTTCCCTTTTGGGGTTTAATTAAAGTAAGCTGTCGTATGAAAAATAAAGAATATAAAGAAAAACGCGATTTCAGTAAAACCGACGAGCCTAAAGGAGCTAACGGAAAAAGTGAGAATCACGAACCGATTTTCGTAATACAAAAGCACGATGCCAGCCATCTTCATTATGACTTTAGAATTGAAATAGATGGCACGTTGAAATCCTGGTCTGTTCCTAAAGGACCGAGTACAGATCCCAGCGAAAAGCGATTGGCTGTTCCCACCGAAGACCATCCTTTGGAATATGCTGACTTCGAAGGGGTGATCCCTGAAGGACAATATGGAGGAGGAACAGTGATGATTTGGGATAAGGGGACTTTTAAAAACCTGAAGAAAGATGACAAGGGAAAGCCGATGTCGCTCAAAAAATCTTTTGAAGAAGGAACCGTAGAAATTTATTTAAAAGGAGAAAAGCTCCAAGGCGGATATGCCCTGATCAAAATGAAAAGCGGGACTATGAAAGGAAACTGGTTGCTGATAAAAATGGAAGACGATAAGGCGGATGCCCGTCGAAATCCAATCAATACGGAAAAGAAAAGCGTGATAACAGGACGTAGCTTGGAAGAAATAAAAAAGGAAGACCCAGAATGAAAATAGAGGACGTTGAAATATCGAATCCTGACAAATTGATTTTTCCAGATAAGAAAATCACCAAGCTGGATATGGTGAAATATTATGATAAGATTGCTGATAAAATGTTGCCTTTTCTAAAAGATCGACCCTTGACCCTTCAGCGCTTCCCGGATGGAATTGATCAAGACGGCTTTTACCAAAAAAATGCTTCAGATTATTTCCCAGAATATATTGAAACCATTGCAATAGAAACAGAAGAAGGAACCAACACTCAGGTGATCTGCAATAACAAAAAAACTCTCATTTATTTGGCTAATCTAGGAACGGTAACCTTTCATATCTGGCTGGCGAAAAAGGACGATTTACATAAGCCAGATAAAGTGGTATTTGATTTGGATCCACCAAAAGATGCTTTTGAAAGCGTAAAGGATGCCGCTGAAAAAATCGGGGACTTCCTTCGTAAAGAAGGCATAGCACCAAAGTTGATGACAAGCGGAAAAAGCGGATTTCACATCTGGTATCCAGTAAGACGCGACAAAAACTTCGATGATCGCAGGGAGGAAGTGAAAGCACTTGCGATTAAAATGGAAGAAAAATATCCCGATATTCTGACCACCGCCGTTCGTAAAAACAAAAGGGAGAATAAAGTTTTTATTGATTACCTGCGAAATGCATATGGGCAGACCTCCGTTTGTCCTTATTCACTTCGCCCCATATCCTCTTGCGGAGTGGCAACTCCTTTGGACTGGGATGAATTGTCAAAAATCAAAAAACCGGATCAGTTTACTCTTGAAAATCTTTTCAGAAGGCTGGAGCAAACAGATTAACCCAAGTAGGATCTCCAAATTCAATCGGATTTTTATTCCGTAAATTCATAGGGCAAGAGTAAAATCACTTTCTGGTGAACAAGCTTCAAAGCCGAATCCAAGCAAGGCAGACTAATCATGCCTTTACCAATATCAGAGACAAAAGGTTAATGGAAAACAGTTTATTCAATGATTATCTTTTCGATCTCCTTGATTCCCTGGAGCAGAATCTTTCTGCCTTTCTAACAGACCAAAATCCCGAAAGCCTCCACCGTCTTAGATTGGACATTAAAAAAATAAAAGCCTTGCTTTCCTGTGCTGAGTATATGAATCAAGAAAAATATGATGCAACTAAGCTTAAGCCACTATTTCGGAAAGCAGGAGAAATAAGGGAAATGCATCTAAACATTCACTTGTTGAGTTCAGCTCCCCAACCTCCCAAAAGACTTATTAATCAGTTGAAGAAGGAAAAAAATATTCTCACTCAACAGTTTATTGAAAATGGTTCAGGATATATCAAGCTTGTAAAGGATTTTAAAGGGGGAATTTGTTTTCCTGAAATACGGTGGGGAAAGAAAAGAATCATAAAATTTTTTGAAAAGGAGCAGAAAAAAACAACTAAAATACTCCAAAACATAGACCGAGAAGGTATGCATGAATACCGAAAAAAAATAAAGAAAATGGTTTATGTCTATAATGCCCTACCTAAAAGAATACAAAATAAAATTGATCTGAATGAAGCAGGAATTACCAAACAGCAAAAGAAGCTGGGCGATTGGCACGACACTTATTCCGCAATTCATTTTCTTTCTAGTAGACCCTTACCTCTCAAGACAACTGAATATGTTTTTAAGTTGAAAGCCAAAGAAAAAAGACGATTTGATAAATTGCTCACAACCTTGATAAAGAAGCGGAAATGAAAGAGGAGGTTAGGCTACCATCTTAAAATCGAACTACCTAAAAGCTGCTGTTTAGTGATCAAATGAACACTTGAGATAAGTTTCAAAATCACTTCCGAAAAACAGTTTTTCAAATCGAAATTTCCGAATTCTTAGGGAACACAATATTACACTCCAATCACAAAACAATAAATAATACCAAGGTCCAACAGGAGGTAACTATAACATTATAAACGTTTTACCTACCCCCAAATTTCCCCTTGAGCATCGCCAGCTTATCTGCCATCGAGCCTTCTTTTTCTTTTACTACTGGCTTGGAGTCTTGTTTTTCCATCTTTTTTCCACGCTCGGCAAATGGATCGGCTTTCATACTCAGCCCAATCCGCTTGCGGGCAATATCTACTTCCATGACGGTTACCTGTACTTTCTGATTTACGGATACGACCTCATTCGGATCTTTAATAAACCGGTCCGCCAAGTGACTCAAGTGGACCAGTCCGTCCTGATGAACTCCCACATCCACAAAAGCACCAAAGGCTGTGATATTGGTAACCACACCAGGAAGCTTCATTCCCACTTTCAAATCGGACATGCTATTGACACTTTCCTCAAAAGCAAAAACCTCAAAATTAGCCCTAGGATCTCTTCCAGGCTTGGCTAATTCCGCCAGGATATCCTGAAGTGTAGGTAAACCCACCGTATCGGAAACATATTTTTTAAGATTGATTCGATCTCTAAGTTCGTCAGAACCCATCAATTCCTCCACCGAAGCATTCACATCTTTTGCCATTTGAGCGACCAAAGCATAGCGCTCCGGATGCACAGCAGATCGATCTAAAAGTTGTTTGGCATGATTGATTCGAAGGAATCCCGCGGCTTGTTCGAATGCCTTTTCGCCAAGTCTAGGCACTTTCTTCAATTGAGCCCGGCTGGCAAAAGGCCCATTTTCATTTCTAAAGTCTACGATATTTTGTGCCAGCACCGGCCCAAGTCCTGATACGTAGGTAAGCAATTGTTTGGAGGCAGTGTTCAAGTCCACCCCTACTCCATTTACTGCAGAAATCACGGTATCATCCAAGGCATTTTTCAAGGCATATTGGTCCACATCATGTTGGTATTGTCCCACACCGATGGATTTTGGATCGATCTTCACCAATTCCGCCAAGGGATCCATGAGTCTTCGCCCGATCGAGACCGCTCCTCTTACAGTCAGATCCAAATCCGGAAACTCTTCCCTCGCCACATCGGATGCCGAATAAATCGATGCTCCAGCCTCATTCACCATTGTGACGATAACAGACTTGGATAAACCCAGACTTTTGACAAAAGCCTCTGTCTCGCGACCTGCGGTACCATTCCCGATTGCTATGGCTTGTATACCAAACTTTTCCACGAGACCTTTAACATTCATCGCGGCTTCCTGACTTCGACGATTAGCTTCATGTGGGAAAATAGCTTCGTAATGCAAAAACTGTCCCTGAGGGCCTAGACAGACTAGCTTGCAACCTGTTCGGAATCCTGGGTCAATTGCCATCACTGACTTTTCTCCCAAGGGAGCACCAAGCAATAGCTGCTTGAGATTTTCTGTAAAAACTTTGATTGCTTCTTCGTCCGCTTTTTTCTTAGTGATAAGCCTGACTTCAGTTTCCATGCTTGGTTTGAGTAGTCTCTTATAAGCATCTTTGATCGCCAATCTAACTTGATCTACAGAGCTATTTGAGGAATCTGCTAAGATTTCCTTTTCCATCAAATGAATTGCTGCAGCTTCCTCTGGAACAGTGTCCAATAGTAAAAAAAGCTCCTTCTCCCCTCTTCGCATGGCCAAAACCCGATGCGAGGGAGCTGTTTTGATCGGTTCAGACCATTCGAAATAATCCTTGTATTTGATCGCTTCTGCTTCTTTTCCGGGGATTACTCTTGAAGTAAAATTCCCTTCCGTCAAGAAGAGTTTTCTCATTTTTTCGCGCAATTCCGCGTTTTCATTCACCCACTCCGAAATAATATCCCGAGCACCTTGAAGCGCCTCTTCGATAGAATTGACTTCCTTTTCAGCATCCAAATAATTACTGGCTTCCGAATCGAGATCGATTGACTTTTGGGAGAAAATCAATTCTGCCAAAGGCTCTAATCCTTTTTCCTTAGCTATCATACCTTTGGTTCGTCGCTTCGGCTTGTATGGCAAATAGATATCCTCCAGCTTGGACATGGTTTCTGCTCCCTTCACTTTACCTTCCAACTCGGGAGTTAGTTTCCCTTGTTCCTGAATGGATTTCAAGATGGCTTCCTTTCGTTTATCCAACTCTCGCAACTGCTCCACCCGATCACGGATTCCTGCCACTTGGACCTCATCCAACTCTCCCGTAGCTTCCTTTCGATATCTGGAGATAAAAGGAACGGTACCTCCACCATCCAATAATTCCAGGGTAGCTTTGACTTGATTTGGGCGAATTTGCAATTCTTGGGCAATCTGTAACTCGTAATTCATGGGTACTATAGGGTAAAATTGAACTGCAAGTTAAGCCTCATTTTGAATCGAAAAACGAGAAATGTGCTTCCTGTCACTAAGGGTCTGATTTTAAGATTGTAAAATTGAAAGAATTATTATTTGAAAAATTGGAAGATTTGAAAATTGAAAAAGCTAATAGTGTCTAGCGGAGCAGTATCAAAGAAATGTTCTATACTCTAGCTCCTCTGGAAGCACAGCAGATCAAAATCAGTAAATAAATCGGAGTTTGATTTCCAAAAATCTCGTAAAACATACTTAGTAAATGACACCTAAAAATGAATTGGAAAAAAGAAATTAAATCTTGGGGATTGATCCTCAGCCTGTTTGCCTTTTTATATTTCACAGGACTTCTGCCTGTGATACAGGGTGCCATCCAATCGGTTTTACTTTCGACAGGATTGATCAAACCAAAACTGGAGCTTGTGGATTTGTCAAATCAAGATTTTAATTATCGAGGTAGATTTTTAGACTTTGAGGGAAATGAAATTTTGCTGGAATCTTACCGTGGCAAAACGCTATTTATCAACCTCTGGGCTTCTTGGTGCGGCCCTTGCCGTGCAGAGATGCCGCATATTTCAGAGTTGTATAAATCATTGGAGAATGAACCGAATATTGAATTTCTGTTGGTGGGATTGGATAATGATATTGAGAAAAGCAGAAATTTCCTCGATGGAAAAAGCTGGACTTTCCCCACAGCTCATGCCAGTTTTGGATTGAATTCATCGCTCCAAAGTCAGTCTATTCCTACCACTTTGGTAGTCAGCCCGGAAGGAAAAATCGTATTTTACCAAGAAGGAATGAGCAATTTCAATTCTGCTGAATTTCGGAATTTTTTAAAAAATCTGTAAACCATAATTAGATTAAAACTTAAAAATGAGCTATTTGGAAATCAATAACCGAATAACTCATGGAAGATTTAATACAGCTCCGGGCATTTTTTGAAAAAAGTCTTCTGACTTTTTGCCCACCCCTTCAGGTAAGAAAAAATGAAGCCATGCTTTTCGAGGTGGCAGGAACCAAAGAAACGATGCAAGGAAAACAGCTGGTTTCAGGCTTATACTTTGCCTCTGTCATCCCAAAACCAAAGGATGTCCGATTCTACTTTTTCCCGATTTACACAAATCCTGAGGAATTCGAATGGATTTCCCCGGCAATGAAAAAATGCCTCAAAGGCAAAAGTTGTTTCCACTTTAAAAAGCTTGATTTTGAGCTCCAAAATGAGTTTTTAAAAATGATCAGTCATGGGGTATTGCTTTATGGTGAAAAAGGCTTGATATGAAAAATTGAATTTTTTCAGCTAAATCCACTAAATTAAAGGGATTCAAAACCCATAGCCATGAAAAATTTACTCGGATTTTCGATTTTGCTACTTGCTAGCTTTACGTCTTTTGCACAAGAAATCCCATCCTCCGCTATCCAAATCAAAACTGCATTGATGGCTGCACCTGATGAAAAGAAAGCTGGTGCGATGGTTTATGGCTATACCTCATCAGGAGAATGGACCGTGCTTCGCAAAGGAACTAATGACTTGATTTGTATTACAGATGATCCTGCTGGTAAGGGTTTTAGCGTGGCTTGCTACCACGACAGCGCAGAACCATTTATGGAGCGAGGCCGTCAATTGAAAAAGGAAGGGAAAGGCTTTCAGGAGATTTTTGATACTCGGGAGTCTGAAGGAAAAAGCGGAAAGCTAAAACTCCCAAAAGATGGGTCTACCCTTTATGTTTTGACTGCAGAAGCTGAAAATTACAATCCTCAAACCGGAGATGTGAAAGACACCTACTTGAGATATGTAGTCTATATTCCTTGGGCCACTTCCGAATCTACAGGACTTCCGCTTAAAGCCTATGCACCTGGAATGCCTTGGATCATGGACCCGGGAACTCACCGCGCCCACATCATGATTACTCCTCCTAGAAACTGATTTTAGCTCATATCCCCCAGTTCAAAAAGAAAAAAAGCCAATCTTCAAGCTATTGGGCTGTTATAACTTCTTTTTTCTTTTAATTTGAACCATCTTTTGAGTCCCTATGAGCGAAAACAATCCCACGGTAAAAGAAGCTAGTGTAGATAAAAATGAGGTCGTGGATTCCTTTCTGAAAGAATTTCACAGTTTCAATAGCGGTGTGGCAGCCCAAAACTCCCCCACACAACTTTACACCTATCTCTGTAGCGATGGCGCAAAATTACTGGATGCTTATTGTAAAACTGGTGATAAAGCCCTAGAGATAGTGGGTTTAAACTCGGAAGTAACAGACCCTGATCTCTACCTCCTTCATTTCTCATTTCCTGATCGCTTCAAAACAGTATTCTTATTAGTACGTGACATCGTGCTTCAGCTCAGTATTGCCAAACTTCGTGCTTTGGAAAACTTGGTATCCGAAGCAGAAGTGATCGCACACTTTGAAGAGTCAAAACTACTTTTGACCACAGAATCAGAGAAATGCCTGAATTACTTTAGACTGGAGCGAGAAACCATGCAAGCCAAACCTGAAGTTCTAAAGCGAAAACTTGAATCAGTTAAGCATTTCTCAAATCCCTGGAAAACCTATCAAGCGCAGTTTGAAATGCTTTCCGAACAGCTCAAAGAAATAGATCTCAATGATAATCGGCTTGAACAAACCGTCGTACAATTTCGACAGATCAGCGAACTAGTTATTCAAATGCGAGGAGATGTCCTCAAAATCAATGACCTTTTTGCTAATAAGGTTGAAAAATGCTTAGAAGACCTGAAGGGGATTACTGATAAAGATAACCTTGATCAAACCATTAAATCTTTTGATGAACTGATCAACTTGGGTATAGGCCAAGAGATTCGCTCTGAAAGTACCATGCGAAATCTCGAAGACTCTGTCGATAAGCTTCCTTCACTTTCAATCCCTGTAAATACTCAGGAAGGATTTCTGATTTTGAAAAAAGTTGACTTCAGAAAAGCCACCCAAAAATGGATGGATTACGAGATTTTGCCCTATTTAATCGATCTTTGGGATGGGCAGGAGGCTACTTTTTCGCACATGATGCATGTCGTAACCCAGATCAAAAGTAGTCTTCTTGTAGCTAAAAAAACCCAAAACCACATCGGTTTTAATGCTGAGACGGCCTCATTAGATTCCATCTGGCAAGAACAGAAGAATGATATTTCCACGAGTCAGGAACTTGTAGCACATATTGAAAACGAACTCGAAAAGAAATTCAAAGTAACCGAAGTTTTTACCCAAGACGAATACCTCAAAGTTCCACTTCAAACTAATTTCACCAGATTAACTAATAGCAAACAGGGGAATCTAAGTTTAATCACAGCTAAAATCTCCCAGCTCTTTAAAAATGTAGGGAAACAAGTCAAGGATGTAAAAGAAAAAACACCTCATCAGAAACTTGAGATCGCATTGGAAATTCTTGAGACCAGAAATGAAAAGGAAACTCCTGATCATTACCATTCCCTTTTCCTAAATAAGAATTTCATCGGTGATCTCTTTTTGGTCAAACGAAGCAACCAGGAAGAAGCACTGGAGAAAGTGGTCGACTTTTGGAAAAAAGGCCAAAATAGATCATTGGTGGTACTAGGAGATCCGCTAAGTGGTAAATCCACTTTATTGGAATTTGGAACCCATCTTTTCAAGTCCAAGGATGTCCATTATTTGGTACCGGGCGGAGATATCAGTATTGAAGGAAGAAAATTCAAAACCAGCAAAGATCTGGGGGAAGCCCTAAATTTTGTAAAGCGATCCATCAGCAATACCAAACCCATTCTTGTCATAGATGATCTTCATCTCTGGCGCGATAAGGATTCTTCGCTTATAGCAAACACCACTGCTCTAATTGATTTTATCAGTTCCAATGCCTCAAAAGTGTTTGTCATTGTCGGAATCACGAATTCTCTGCGATTGCATTTGGATACACGTATGCCGTTTTCTCAAGCATTCACCAATATTCTAGATACGAATACAGCTACCCTTGAAGAAATCTACAAAGCAGTCATGCTCCGACACGGCGCATCACATCGAGCTATTTTTGAAAAGGAGGATACTTTAATGTATGAGCCGCAACTTCGAAAAAAAATAAGCTGGTTGGCAAAGAAATTTGACTACAATATCGGAGCGGTATTGCAGGCTTGGATTTTCTGCACAGATATTGAACCCGACAGTTCAATCCGTTTCACCGAAAAAGAAACACATTTAAATGACTTCCTCTCTACCAAAGAAATGTTGATTCTAAAGAACTGCCTGCTCTTTGGCTATTGCAGTGATCTAGAACTTAAAAACTTATTTACCGATCGCTATGAGTCGGAGTATAAGCCCGCCGTTCGAAAACTACTCAATATTGGTGTTTTGGATCGAGATAACAGTGGCTTCCTTATCGTGAAAAACTCTGTCAGGCAGGATATTTATTCTATTTTAAAATACCGTGAATTACTCGCCTAATTGGCTCTATTTGATATGAACAACTGGAATGATCTTTTCGCATTAATTCTAATCGTCTTTGCGATCTACCTTGTCCTTTCCTTTTGTTTTTTCCTGATTACCCGCTATCTCAAGAAAAAACGGATCAATGACCGTTATTTTGCTTTAATCAAAAAAATGAGGCTTTTCTATAAGCCTATAGCTTGGATGATCGTGATAGCCGGATTTATCTCTTTGGATCCGATTACTCATGGCTTAGTGATTTTGCTGATTGCAGGTTTTGGCTATCGGCAATTAGGAAATTACATCAGTGGGCTTTTTATTCGGTCCAGCTCAATGGTAGTCGCTGGCACTTTGGTCCAGGCAGGGAAAATCCGAGGGAGAATCAATCGGATCGGGAGTTTGGGAATGGTCCTAGGTACCGATCAAGGAGAGCGTTGGGTTTGGTATAGATCATTTGATAGAGCAGGTTTCACATTGATCTCAAATCAGACCAATGTCCAACAACGTGCGATCTACCTTAAAACTGAACTCACAAAAGAAAGCCTTCTTAATTTGATTTTTGATCATCCTATATTGGCTTTGGGTAAGGCAAGCAATTTAAAGGCACTCGAAAGTGAAAACACCTATTTACTACATTATACCTTGGTAAGAGGTGCGCAGCACGAAGACTTTATCAACTATTTGCATGACAATGAGGTCATGACCAATCAAACTGAAAAATTTGAATCCTAATGGAACTTATATCTTCCTATAACCTGATCATTGAGTTTTCAGTGATCATCATTTTATCCTTCCTTTTCAACGGTCTTTCAAAAAAGACTAATATTCCGGCAGTCCTAATGCTGATCGCTTTGGGATTGATGCTCCAATACATCCTGGAATATTTTACCACTGATTCGATCGATTTTTTCCCTATTCTGGAAGTATTAGGCATTGTTGGCTTGATTATGATCGTGCTTGAAGCAGCCCTTGAGCTAGAACTAAAACGAGAAAAACTTCTTCCCATTCTCAAATCAATGGGAATTGCACTGATTGGATTGATGGCCTCCACCTGGGCTGCAGCAAGTATTCTTTATTACTACATTCCCGAGATGTCCATGCAGTCTGCATGGCTATACGCTACTCCATTATCGATCCTGTCGAGCGCGATTATCATACCCAGTGTTTCCGGTTTGAAAAGCAAAAAGAAGGAATTTCATATCTATGAGAGTACTTTTTCTGACATATTGGGGATTATGCTTTTTTACTTCCTTACCGGAAAGCTCAATCCAGCAGAAGATTCAGGATTGGTTGGTTTTGGCGGAAATTTCTTGTTAACGGTTGTTATTTCCCTTGTGGCGAGCTATGCGATCATCTTGGTTTTTCAGAAAATCAAAAGCAATGTGAAGCTCTTTCTACTCATTGCGGTACTACTCCTACTTTATGCATTGGGAAAAAAAATGCACCTCTCCTCTTTGATTATTATTCTAATTTTCGGATTGGTTATCGCCAATATGAAGCTGTTTTTCAAAGGCAAGCTTTCCAGCTTACTGGATTACGCCAAAGCTCATCAGATCTATCATGAACTGCATACGATTACAGCTGAGACGGCCTTTGTGGTTAGAACTCTCTTCTTTGTGATTTTTGGTTTGACAATAGCAATCACGTCCTTATTTGACTTGCAGGTAGCCTTGATCAGTTGTCTCCTGATCGGGTCTATCTATGGAATCAGAATTGTTTTACTGTTGATTTTCGAAGGAAAAGATATCATCCCTCAAGCCTTTATCGCTCCAAGAGGATTGATTACAGTATTGTTATTTTATGCGATTCCAGTGGAAGCCCAAGTAAAAAGCTTCGAACCTGGAATTTTGCTATTTGTGATTATTGGGACCAGTGTGATAATGACTTTTGCGATGATCTATGAAAAACGTAGAAGCTCCAAAGCCCTACAAATAGCCGAAAGTAGGACTGTTGGATCGGTTAAATGGAAAGTTCCGAGTGTGTTGGATAATGGAGGAAATGGCGATAAAAAGTAAAAAACACCATTAAAGCCAGAAAATAATATCCTAAAACTGCTCTAGTAATCTGCTACTTGTGAAATTCTAAAGGAGTCTTTTTACTGCTGACTTTCTATTTAAAAAAATCCCAAAATGAGTCAGGATCAAAATATACCACCTAATTCAATCCGCATTTTTAGTGTTTTATAAAAAACATCTTAAGAAGTGCCTTAATTACTCTTTCTAGATCGAATTACAACAGGAATGGGTTTATTAGATACGCATCTCGAACAAACAACTGCTTTTTCATTTAACTTTTGCCCTTTCCGAAGTGCTTCCTGTCCACTATTAAAGGGGCCTAAATAATCTCGGTCATAAGCAGATGGAATCAATTCACAATCTCTTTCATGAACCTCAAATTTCCCTTCAGAATTGGGAGTAGTTGCTAAGTAATAAAATTTCATTTGGAAAAAAGTCTATTGAGTCTCCAAAAATACCGAATGAAATTACCGGAAAAAATACCCACTTATGGGTATATTTCAGATATTTTAAACATTTAGTAGGAAGAAACTAATTATTTCCGCCTGTTTTCTTTCTCATTTCAGATTGCCGCATTGGCATGGAATCAATTTGCTTTATCAATTTTTCCAGTGAGAAATCATCTGATTGACCGTAAGCTTTTACTCCACCATCAAGCCCAATTAAAAAGAAGTCAGCTTTATAATTTTTACGCAGTTTTAAAAATTCACTTTGATCTATTTCCCCTTCAAAATTCGAGTTTATTAGGTTACCGGATTCAAAAGCAAAAAACAACAACTTTCTCTCTTTCAGATCAGATGGCTTTACTGTTTCAAAATCTTTTGCCTGAATATCAAAAGTGACAACTAAGCGATTTTCCCATTTGAAGTCACTCAATTGTTTTTTTGAAGAAGGTATTGAAAACAGCATGAAAGCAAAAATGATGATGAACTTCATCTTCTTTCAACTCTTTAATATTCAATAGGTTTATCATTTTCTCAAATAATTATTCAATAGATCTCGCCATTCTTCTTCAAGCGTACCTTGGTAAACAGCCACCCCCGAACGACGGTACCAATATTCTGCATTCCATTGATCTCCCTCTTTACGATGTAAATAGGCATGAATTCGTGCTGCATCTTTTCCCGCCAACTGATCTACTTGATCATGTGCTTTTTCCCAATCTCCATTTCCATCATACCATAATGCCAGTAATACTGCTGAGGCATTTTCATTTATCAAATCCTTTTTTAAAAATTCCTCGATCACTGTCATTGGTTTACTCTTTTATGTTTCAATTCCATGGTAAAGAAAACAACTTCTCGAAAAGGTTTAACCTTCCGTGACTTTTTCGTGATATCCTAAGTCCAAATTTGTCTCAAACAAAACCAATAAAACAATGAAAAAAGTACTAATTCTATTTTATGTTGCCTTCTTAGGCTTAGTGAGCTGCTCAGATGATCCCGATCCAATAACGATTGATCCTACTAGACCAACTGGCTCATTAAATGTATTGCGATCAGGAAGCTTTGTAGATCAAAATGGTGCAGGCTCCACAGGAACCGCAGCACTTGGAACAGATTCACAGGGAAAAGAATTTTTGCAGTTTAACCAAGCATTCAATACTGCCTTGGCTACAGGAACTGTTACCGTATTTCTTTCTACTTCAGCAACTTTTATGGCAGATCCGGGAAATGGTAACCCAAATCTATTACCTCTTGGCCCGGTAAGAAACTCCGGAGAAAACTTCTTTGCAATTCCATCCGGCCAAAGCACATCAAAATACACGCATGTCATTTTATGGTGTGGTTCGGTTGGGATTCCATTTGGTAATGCACAATTGCGATAGGATGTCTGGAATTAAGAAAAGTTGTTTTTTCACCTCTCTTCCCCTGGCGTTCTGCCTGGGGTTGAGTCTTTTGTGCTCCTCAGTAGCTGTTGGCCAAAGTGGCTGGACCAAAGGGAAAAAAGAGGGCTTTTATCAATTGAGCTATCAATCCCTGGTATCCAAAGATTATTACACATTGGGCGGTGAGCTACTCGAGACCAATCAGTTTTCCCAGCAGTCCTTGGTTTTTTATGGGGAATATGGGGTGACGGATCGATTCACGATCATCGCAAATCTACCACTTCAAACCTGGAATGGGTTTGAAAACACTGAGAAAGTAAGTGGATTGGGAGATTTAAGGCTGGAGTTTAAGCATGCAATTTTGAAAAAATACTTACCGCTGACTATTTCGATAGCTCCCGAGTTGCCAATAGGAAAAGCCAACAATTTTGCTAAAAGTACAATCAATGACTTTGAGCAGATTAATCTACCCTCCGGTGATGGGGAGTTTAATGTTTGGTCCACTTTATCGACTTCTTTTTCACTTCCAAACGCGCCGTTCTACGGAAGTATTTTCGGGGCCTACAATGTCCGAACCGAATACGAAGGAATTCAATTTAGTGATCAATATGCATTAGGAGCAGAGGTCGGCTACCAAATCGCTAAAAAAGTCTGGATCAATGCCCGTTTGAATGCTCTGGCAACTGTTGGCGATGTGCTTGTGGCTACTGACTTTGTTCGTGGAGATGGTACGGAATATACCAGCTTTAGCTTTGGAGCAAGTGTGCCTGTGTACAAGAAGCTGCACCTGAATCTGAATTACAGGAATTTTAATGACCTGATATTTGACCGGAAAAACCTGTACTCTTCGGGCGTGGTCAGTGTCGGAGTATACTACGAAAGGAAATAAACGATGCAAACCTCAAATTCAAATTGGGAAGCAAATCAAATCAGTTTTCCCAGTTTCAAAAACTATCCAAAGCGAGGAAATATTTATCGTCAAGGCGAGATTTCTGAGGGCTTTTATTTACTCAAACATGGTAGTGTTAAACTTCAAAAAACGCTTCCAAACGGTACACAGTATATTCTGAAAATTGTCACACCCGGAGAAATATTCGGAGAAGGAAAATCAAAAGAAACCTCGGCTAAAAGAAATAACACCTTTGCTGAAGCACTGGAGGATGGAACTTTAATTCAAAAAATCACGAGTAGAAACTTGTTAGAACCTACTGTTGGTCCGCAATTGTATGATAAACTCTTGTGTTCAAATTTAGAAATTGTACAGCGCTTAGAGCGGTTAAATTGGATGGATGCCGAAGGGAGGATCAAATTCACTTTACATGATCTTGCTCAAAAGCTGGGAAAACGGTATGGTGATGAGACGCTTTTAAAATTAAATCTCACACATGATGAGTTTGCCAAGCTAACGGATTCCAGTCGACAGACAGTAACCAAAACATTTTCTGCTTTAAAAAAAGAAGGGGTAATCACTTACTCAAGAAACCGAATACTATTTAGAAATCTTGCAACCTTTAACTCATAAAAACATGAAAAGATTATTCAATATCAGCCTTTTCTATAGTATTGTTCTTATTCTATCAAGCTGTGACAGTGGCTCGATGAAAGACGCAGACAAGATGAAACCGGCCGACCAAGTCGAAGTGACTGGGCCTGTTACAGTTTTGAAAACCGGGACATTAAATGCCCAGAGTAATACCAATACTAGGGGTATGTTCCAAGTAGTCACCAACGCTGAGGGAAAATACTTTGTAAGACTTACAGAGGATTTCACTACTAAATTCAGTACCGGGACGGTAACAGTATATTTATC
Organism: Algoriphagus marinus; assembly: GCF_001936475.1. GTDB lineage: Bacteria > Bacteroidota > Bacteroidia > Cytophagales > Cyclobacteriaceae > Algoriphagus > Algoriphagus marinus. The sequence goes on from NZ_MSPQ01000014.1 coordinate 24,383, forward strand.
TACTTCAGATCGACTTCAGCTCAGCACCTCAGGGTCGTTTCAGCTAGTCTCTATCGTAGGAAAAGCGGGAGAACATTTTTTTCCATTATCCGGCGCCCCTGATGGCAAGTTTACTCATGGGATAATTTGGTGTGGGGCAGCGGCAATTCCATTTGGCTTTGCACCATTGAATTAAGTCTTTATATCAATTAAAAAAGAAAGGAGCCATTGCAAATTTGCAATGGCTCCTTTCTTTTTGGTCGGGGTGACAGGATTTGAACCTGCGACCACACGCCCCCCAGACGTGTACGCTACCGGGCTGCGCTACACCCCGATTCTTAATTTGAAACCAAATTTATTAATTGGTAAATTATTCAAAAATGAAATTGTGAAAAATTTAAAACAACGATTTCAAAAGTCCTCGAAAACCTAATTGGTCAATTCAAACTCAAACTCGGTAAAACTCTTGGAATCTGAATGAATCTTGATTTTACTTCCGTGAATTTCCAGAATATGCTTGACAATAGCCAATCCCAATCCTGAGCCCTGTACACCTTGTTGATTTTTATCGATCATATAATACCGATCAAATAGGGATTGTAATTCCCCTTGGGGGATTCCATTTCCGGAATTTCGAATTTTGATACAAACTCCCCCATGTGGCACTTCACATGCATCGATAAGGATCTCGCCTTGATTGGGTGTGTATTTGACTGCATTATCGAGTAAATTCTGGATCACCCGATCAATCAAGTATAAATCTGCTTTGACTATTGGTAAATTCTGACAAATCTGAGATTTAATCTCTATGCCTTTGGTTTGTGCAAGAAGCTCATATTTCAAGGCAGAGTCAAATAAGAGTTCCTGAACCTTCAATCGTTCTAGCTTCACATGCATTTGACCAGATTCAAGTTTGGAAAGATCAAAAAGATCAGCAACTAATTTGGTCAATCGATCAGTAGAGTCACTGATGATTTTTAGATATTTCTCTTTTTCTTCCTTCGAAAGATTTTCTCCTTTGATTTGAAGTGTTTCGATATAGCCATTTATAATTGCAAGTGGATTTCGCAAGTCATGGGAGACATTTGCAATTAACTCTCTTCTTAGACTATCTACTTTCTTGAGTTCCTCTATATTATTTAAGATTGTATCTGCCATATGGTTAAAGGTATTGCCTAAGACGGCTAATTCTGATTTAGAATCAGATTCCGAAACTCTTGCTTCCAAATCACCATCCTTAAACTTCTCTACAGTTCGTACAATCTCCCTCAAGTGTCTTGTAAGCCAACTGATCAAAACCAACCCGATCAAAAAGGCTACAACCAGTGTAATTAAAATGGAATTAAAGGTCAATTGCATCCAGAAACTCCCTAGCAGGCTACTAGCGATAGTTTCATATTTCTCACTTGCCAATGTAATATAGACATAGCCCAAAAGCTGATTATCTTCATATACTGAAGTTGCAGAAAAGACAGATTCTTGTCCCGGATTTCTAGGATCATCTCCAAGTATAAAATTATTTCCTCCCTCAGCAATAAACTTTTGAATCGGCTCAAGCTCTACCCGTTTCAACTTCACTTTTTGATCCAATACCACAAACGAAATAATCTCGCCATTTGGATCCAATAAGTAAACCTCGATCCCTGGGTTAACTGCCATCATCGAATGCATGATAATCCCAAGTGCTTCCTCATTGACTTTCCCGTCCTGGAACGGATTTACTTCCTTGATCAGGTAGTCCGCTACAGATGCGTTGAGCCGTTGAGTAGTTTCCTGAAAATACCGCTGAGCAGTAGTAGCAGTAATAAATATATAGGAGAAACCGACAATCAATAGCACCGCAAAGAAACTGAGGGAGATTCTCCAAAAAAGACTTTTCATAAAATATCGTTAAAGTTCATCGTTAAATCGGTACCCTACACCCCAGGTGGTAAGGATGTAATTCGGTGAATTAGGATCCTGCTCCACTTTAGACCGAAGCCGATTGATATGTGCATTTACCGTGTGCTCGTATCCACTAAAATCATAGCCCCAGATAAGTTCGAGTAATTCTCCCCGAGAGTAACTTCGTCCTGGATTCCTTGCCAAGAGCATCAAAAGATCGAATTCCTTTGGAGTAAGCTCCACTCGTTTTTGATCTAGAATTACTTTTCGTTTTTTTTCATCAATTTCCAAAGAACTAAACCGAAGCGATCCTACATCTTTTTCTGCCAAAAGTGCAAACTGATCCTGTCTTCGGATAATGGCTTTGACACGGGCAATAAACTCTCTGATTTTAAATGGTTTGGTGATGTAATCATCCGCACCAGATTCCAAACCGATCACCTTGTCAATTTCCTCTGATTTGGCAGTGATCATTAATATAGGAGTGTAATTATCCAAAGCTCTTAAACGTTGACAGATTGCTATTCCATCCATCTCCGGAAGCATTATGTCAAGAATAATCAAATCAAACTGATTCTTGTGGGCCTCCTCAAAACCCTTCTTTCCATTATTTTGGACCTGGATTTCATAACCCAAATCCTTCAAATGAATTTGAATCAAATCTGAGATATTAGGATCATCTTCTACAACAAGTACTTTTTTCATGAGACAATTAAAATTGATTCTGAAATTTAGTCCCTAGATCTCACGAAACTATCACAAACTAGATTTGAGCACCAAAAGTAAACACTTGAACAAAAATTAATTTTGAATGATTTTTCAATAATTCAGGAAAAATCCAGTGAAAAATTCAATTAAAACTAAGTTCTGCTCATTAATCTAAACTAAAAAGGGACAATTACTTGAAACTCTGCATTATTGATACAAGTTGGCTGCTTGCTTAGAAATTCTATCTTTGCGCAATTATTATTTAAAAAAATCAAAGGAATAATATAATTGTATGGAACAGGTTCTGATTTACGGAGTCCCGATGTTGGGAATCCTTGGTTTGGTTGCAATGGCGATCAAGTCTGCTTGGGTGACTAAGCAGCCCACCGGTGATGAGAAAATGAATGAATTGGCAGGATACATTGCAGACGGTGCTATGGCATTTTTGAAAGCAGAGTGGAAAGTACTTTCTTACTTTGCAATCATCGCAGTAATTCTTTTGGCTTGGTCAGGAATGTCTGTAGAGACTTCAAGCCCTGTAATCGCAATCTCTTTTCTAATCGGAGCATTTTTCTCTGCCTTAGCTGGGTATATGGGAATGAATATCGCTACCAAAGCGAACGTCCGAACTACTCAAGCTGCAAGAACTAGTTTAAAAGCTGCCTTAAAAGTGTCATTCACAGGAGGATCTGTAATGGGTCTTGGTGTAGCTGGACTAGCAGTATTGGGACTTGGTTCTTTGTTTATCATCTTTTACCAAGTATATGTACAAAGTGTAGGTGCAGGGGTAAATGGTGTTGAAATGGAAAAAGCACTTGAAGTATTAGCAGGCTTCTCTCTGGGAGCTGAATCAATTGCACTTTTTGCCCGAGTTGGCGGCGGTATTTACACTAAAGCGGCTGACGTAGGAGCCGATCTAGTAGGTAAAGTGGAAGCCGGAATCCCTGAGGATGATGTAAGAAACCCTGCAACAATTGCCGATAACGTAGGTGATAACGTAGGTGACGTTGCCGGGATGGGAGCTGATTTGTTCGGATCCTATGTGGCAACAATTTTGGCTACCATGGTTTTGGGTAGAGAAATCGTTTCAGTAGATAATTTTGGGGGTATTGCTCCTATCCTACTTCCAATGGTTTTGGCAGGTTTAGGAATTGTATTCTCCATCATGGGAATGGCCTTCGTGACGATCAAAGATGAAAAAGGTGATGTTCAGAAAGCCCTTAATATGGGTAACTGGTCTTCAATCGTATTCACTGGAATTGCATCGTTCTTTATCGTTCAATATATGATGCCAGAGACGCTATCCATCAGAGGATATGAATTCACCAATATGGACGTGTTCTATGCGATCATTTTAGGATTAGTCGTAGGTACTTTGATGTCTATCATCACAGAATATTACACAGCAATGGGCAAGCGCCCAGTAATGTCTATTATTAAGCAGTCTGCTACTGGTCATGCAACCAATATTATCGGTGGTCTTTCTGTAGGAATGGAATCTACGGTTCTTCCGACATTGGTTTTGGCAGGCGGTATTTATGGAGCATATGAGTTTGCCGGTCTATACGGTGTAGCAATCGCTGCAGCAGGTATGATGGCGACTACAGCAATGCAGTTGGCAATTGATGCCTTCGGTCCAATCGCAGATAATGCGGGCGGTATTGCTGAGATGAGCCAGCTACCTGAGGAAGTAAGAGGAAGAACTGATATTTTGGATGCAGTAGGAAATACTACAGCTGCTACTGGAAAAGGATTTGCTATTGCTTCTGCAGCATTAACTTCATTAGCATTATTTGCAGCATTCGTAGGAATTGCAGGAATCGATGCAATTGATATTTACAAAGCGGATGTCCTTGCGGGTCTATTCGTGGGAGGTATGATTCCATTTATTTTTTCTTCGCTCGCAATTGCTGCCGTAGGACGTGCTGCGATGGATATGGTGAATGAGGTAAGACGTCAATTCAGAGAGATTCCGGGAATCATGGAATACAAAGCAAAGCCTGAATATGAGAAGTGTGTTGAAATCTCTACAAAAGCTTCCATCCGAGAGATGATCGCCCCAGGTGCAATTGCATTGATTACTCCTATTATTGTAGGATTTGCATTTGGCCCAGAAGTATTGGGAGGTTTGTTGGCAGGTGTAACTGTATCTGGCGTATTGATGGGGATGTTCCAATCCAATGCCGGTGGTGCATGGGATAATGCCAAGAAATCTTTTGAAAAAGGTGTAGAAATCGATGGCGAAATTTATTATAAGAAATCAGAGCCTCATAAAGCTTCTGTAACTGGTGATACAGTAGGAGATCCTTTCAAGGATACTTCTGGCCCATCCATGAATATTTTGATCAAATTGATGTCAATTGTAGCTCTTGTTATAGCTCCTCATATTTCTGAGGGAACCCACGGTGAACCAATGGCTGAGAAAATAGAGATCAAAAAAGAAATCCGATATGAGGACGGAAAGAAAATCACAACTGAGACCAAAACAGTAACTAAGTAAAAAGACTGTTTTTCCCATACAAAGAGCTGCAACGAAAGTCGCAGCTCTTTTTTTTGCCAATTTTTTAAAATTTGCTAATTGTTGCTTTTTTAAAAACAAAATACCGCACAAATCAGCAATAACGAATAATATTTTTTATTAACATAAAATCTAGATTTCTGATGAAAAAAAATTTAATTTTTATAAAGAAATGAACCTTTCTTATTAATTTAAGCAACAGGTATAAGAATAATTTGCTGATCGTCCGGTTTTGGGACGTTTTTTTAGCCTCTACTGAAGAGATTGATTTTGTTTATTTTAAAGTATCTAGAGGATTCTTGATCGATGATCTAAAGGTAATTCTCGAAAAATAATGCAGAATCTATATTAGACTTAGGAAAAGCTGAAAAAACAAGCAATGATCTAACCACCTGAAAAAAACTAAAACCAATTCAATAATCTAAACTAAAATCACATGAAGAAAAGCTACGCTTTATCATTGCTTTTCCTTTTTGGTTTTCTGGTCAGCGTTCCAACTTACGCTCAACAGAATATAAAAGGAAAAGTCACGGCCGAGGAGGATGGGAATCCTCTTCCTGGCGTGAGTATCGTTATCCAAGGCACCACAACTGGAGCTGTGACGGATTTGGACGGGAACTATTCGATTTCTGTACCCGGCCCACAGTCTGTATTAGTGTATTCCTTTATAGGATTTTCAACTAAAAGCATAACCGTTGGGAATTCATCCACCATCGATGTGGTGTTGGCCACGGAGGCATCCGAATTGGATGAATTTATAGTCACCGCTTTTGGTATTTCTCAAGAAAAAAAATCATTGGGATATGCAGCACAAAGTATTGATTCTGAAGCAATCACTACCTCTAGACAGCAAAATGTGGTAAATGCATTACAAGGTCAGGTAGCAGGTGTACAAGTCACAAACTCAGGTGGTGCCCCTGGTCAATCTGCTAGAATTATTATCCGGGGGATAAACTCCCTGGATCCGTCTGCTGATAATCAGCCACTCTTCGTAGTGGATGGTGTACCGGTGGATAATTCTACCATCGAATCAAACGGAACGCCTCGAGGGATGACAAATAGAATAGCAGATATCAACCCAAATGATATCGAAACCATGTCTGTTCTAAAAGGTGCTGCAGCAACTGCTCTTTATGGTGTTCGTGCTGCGAATGGCGCAGTGATTATCACCACCAAGAAAGGTAAATCAGGAGTGGTTCAAATAAACTTCAATAGTTCTCTAGGTTTTGACAATTTAGTCAAGCTTCCAAAGCTTCAGGATCAGTATGGTCAGGGATTTAGCGGTGAAAGAGATGATTCCAGTTTCTGGCCATCTTGGGGAGCTAGTATTGCGGAAGAAAATGATCCAAACTATGTGTACCAAGATAATTGGAATAGGGCATTTGATACTGGTGTACAGTTTGACAACAGTTTAAGTGTCTCTGGAGGTAATGAAAAAGCAACTTTCTACGGATCATTTGGTCGATTAGAACAAGATGGTATAATCCCGTTTTCTTCGTGGAATAGAACCACAGCTAAGCTTTCCGGAACAGTGACTGCCAGCGAGAAATTTAATTTTTCAGGGTCAATCAATTTTACCAATTCAGGAGGTAATCGTGTCCCACATGATCGATTCTTGGAGCGAATGATGTATTGGTCTGAGACCACAGATGTACGAGATTACATCAATGAAGATGGTACCATGAAAACCTATGGGAATACAAATCCTATCTATGATGCAAGATTTGCTACCTATGAAGATGACGTAAACCGTGTGATTGGAAACATTAATTTCAATTATAGCCCTACTGATTGGTTGATGCTCTCCTATAGATTGGGAACAGATTTCTACAGTGACAGCAGAGAAGAAATTACTCCTGGCCCAATGGGAATTGATGGTGAAGTTGCTTTAAGTTCTACAGGATTTATAGAGGAAACCAGAATCAACAGCCGTGACCTGACCTCAAACTTCTACATTACGCTAAAAAAACAGTGGAATGAAAACTGGAACACTCAGTTAAGATTAGGAAATGACGTATTCGAGAGAAGGTTTGACAGAGTCACTGCCACTGGGTCCAACTTTGTAATTCCTGGCTTTTATAACTTGAGTAATACGACTCAGATTTTTGCCAGTCAGGGTAAATCAATCCGACGGTTGGTTGGTTTTTATGGTGATTTGATGGTCGATTACAAAAACTTCCTTTTCCTGAACGTAACAGGTAGAAATGACATCTCTTCTACTCTTCCTACCAACAATAACTCATTCTTCTACCCTTCGGTGAATTTGGGTTATGTATTTAGTGAAAATTTTGAATTGCCTAGTTGGATTACTTTCGGGAAACTTAGAGCTTCCTGGGCGCAAGTAGGTAAGGATACCAATCCACATATCCTGGGAGCCACGTTTGTCTCTCCTTCAGTTTTTCCTCTGAATGGTCAAGTAGGATTCTCTAAAAACTCAGTATTTGGTGATCCAAACTTAAAACCTGAACTGACGACTTCGATTGAATTTGGTACTCAGTTCGCCTTCTTTAATAACAGAGCAAATCTGGATGTGACTTATTACAAGTCAAACTCAAAAGATCAAATTATTCCAGTTCCGATTTCTGATGCAACAGGTTTCTCCTCTTACATCACCAATGCTGGTCAAATCGAAAATAGAGGATGGGAAATCGTCGTTGGAGGCACTCCTATAGAAAGTGGGGATTTCCGTTGGGATGTAAGTGCAAACATTACAACAAACAGGAATGAAGTAAAGGGAATCCGTGAGGGCATAGATCAGATTGTGGTAGGTTCTCAATTTGGATATGCTGGTTCCACAGTTACTATGATTCTAAAGGAAGGTCAAGCTTATGGGAATATTTATGGTAGTTCTTATGTAAGACCGGGAGCCGCAGAAGGCACTGAAACTTTAGACCGAGATCTTCCTCAGTTAATTGGTGCCAATGGATTTCCTGTAAGGACTGGTAGTCAATTGATTCTGGGGAATGCTGTTCCAAAATTGTTTGGAGGTATCCGAAACCAATTCAGCTATAAAGGAATTGAATTTTCCTTCCTGATTGACTTCCGCTCTGGATTGGAGCAGTATGATCAGTTTGGCAACTTCCTTTCTGCTTTTGGTAAGCAGGAAGACTCCAATAGAAGAAATGACACGGTTGTATTCCCTGGTGTTTTGGCTGATGGTTCACAAAATGCAAAGCCAGTATGGCTTGGCCAAGGCGTAGGCCCTGACGGGGTGAATTATGGAGCGGGTTATTGGAGAAACTCTTACAGAGGTATTTCTGAGAATTTTGTAAATGATGCAAGCTTTATCAAACTGAGAAATATAACCCTTGCTTACAATTTAAGCCCAACTGTATTGGAGCGAACTCCATTCAGAACAGCAAGATTCTCCGTGGCAGCGAATAATATCATCCTTTCTACTCCATGGGATGGGTTTGATCCTGAGTCATTCTCAGCTGGTGCAGGCGGAAACGCTGTAGGATTTACCGGACTTGGATTCCCGGGTGTGCAGAGCTTCTTCTTCACCTTGAATTTGGGACTATAAACCTCTAAAAATCAGAAACATGAAATTACATAATAAGATAAGAGCAATAATGGGTGCCTCCTTGATCCTTTCAGCTTCGGCTTGTGAAAGCTTTCTGGATGTCAACGAAAACCCAAACAATCCAGAAGATGCACCTATTTCTGGGTTGATGACAAACATCACGTATGAGACCTCTCTCAACGTCTTCAGATCAGGAAGCGCAGTAAGTAACTACGTGCAATACCTGGCCTCTCCAAATCCAGACAGTGGTTCGGATACCATGGAACCATTAGATTTTAGCGGGACTTGGTTCAGTTTGTACAATGTCATGACAGACTTAAATGAAATGAATAAAAAAGCTGAAGAAGCTGGTTCGCTTCATTACCTAGGCGCAGGCCAAGTCTTAATGGCTTTGAATTTGGGAATGACGGTGGATTTATTTGGTGACGTCCCTTTTTCAGAAAGTTTCAACTTTACAACTGTAACGCCTAAATATGACGATGATCAAACTCTTTATGGAAACATCATCAGTTTACTCGATCAAGGGATAGCAAACCTTCAAGGCACAACTTCGATTTCAATTGGAAATGACGACTTTATCTATGGAGGAGATGTGGCCACTTGGATCAAATTTGCGAATACCTTAAAAGCAAGGTATCTGATTCATTCCAGAGGTGGCTCGGGCTTTAGTGCTGCAGAAGTTTTAGCAGCCACAGCAGCAGGCTTTTCCTCCAATGCTGACAATGCTGAAGTGATTTTCTTTGAACAGCGCTTTAACCCTTGGGCTCAAGTGGCTATCAACAACTCTAACTTGTTGCTTGGCGGATGGATCTCCGAACAATTTATAGAAGCACTCGACGGAACATCTTATCCTGCAGTGGATCCAAGATTGGGTCTTATGGTGGGAACTACCGACGATGGTGAGTTTATCGGTACTGTAAATGGAGCAGGAAGAGGGGATGCACCTGAACAAGGTGCAAGATCTACTTTGATCCCAGGCCAGTATTATACTTCGACCCTCTCCCCTGTCTTAATAGCAACATATGCTGAGCTAAAGTTTATTGAAGCTGAAGCCGCATTGGATACAGATAAGGCGAGAGCTTTCGACGCATATATGGCAGGAATCGAGGCGCATATGGATATGTTAGGTGTAGCTGCTGCTGACAAAGCCACTTACCTCTCTGATCCAAGCGTCAACGTAGGTGCGGCAGATTTGACCTTAGATTTGATTTTCAAGGAGAAATGGATAGCCATGTTCCTTCATCCGGAAAGCTGGAATGATGCCAGAAGATTTGATTATGGTTATAAAAACTTTAGTCCTCCAGCCAACCTGAACCCTAATCTGGGAGGGAATCTAATCAGGCGTCTCGCCTATCCGGATAGTGAAATCAGTAGAAATGGACAGAATGTCCCTTCAGTGACACTACTAGATCGAATCTGGTGGGATCAGTAATATTTCTTTCATCCTTAAAGTCTCCTGCCCTAAAGCAGGAGACTTTTTTTATATTAATCGTATGAAAAATATTCTTCTCGGACTTGTCATCTTTCTCAGCTCCTGTACAGTCCAAAAAATCAATAAATCATTTACCAAAACCGATGTATTTGAACAAGGTCATTTGGGATTTATTCTTTTGGATCCGGATAAAGGAAAAGTATTGGTAGATATCAATTCAGATAAATATTTTATTCCCGCCTCTAACACCAAACTTTTCACATTCTATACGGCCTATACCGTTCTGGGAGATGAGTTGGTGAATGGCCTGAATTACCTGGAAAGAGGTGATTCGTTGATTTTTTGGGGAACCGGAGACCCAAGCTTTTTACATCCTGATCTAAAAAATCAAGTGGCTTTTGATTTTCTAAAAAATTCCAATAAACAGCTTTACCTCTTGGATAATTTTGATCAGGTAGCCGCATTCGGTACGGGCTGGTCTTGGGATTGGTACAATTATTATTTTGCCACGGAGCGATCGGCATTTCCAATCTATGGCAATGTCGTCCGATTTGATAAAAAGGAAGAAAATTCAATTTTTGAGATAATCCCATCTCGCTTCAAGAATCTATTAAAGGCAGAAAAAACAGAAAACTGGGAAGGGTACAATTTCCAGAGAGATCGATTTGACAACCTATTCACCTATCAGATTCCCGATAAATGGGAAGGGACATTTGAGACAGATATCCCTTTTGTGACCTCAGCGGAGCAGACAAGTATCATGCTTTCTGAAGCACTCGAAAAAAAGGTGACTCTTATCCACAATCAAAATTATCTTAACTCTGACCCTAAAAAACTCCAAACTGCCCCTGCCGATAGCATCTATGCACAGATGATGAAAATCAGCGATAATTTTCTAGCGGAGCAATTACTGCTTTTGGTGTCTGATCAATTAAATAACAAATTGAGTACTTCTGATGCTATCTCATACGCCAAAGAAAATCTATTGGCAGATCTTCCTGACGAGCCAATATGGTACGATGGCTCAGGACTTTCGGCGCGCAACATGTTCACTCCAAGAAGTATAATCGATCTTTTGGGAAAGATCAGAACAGAAGTTCCGCTCGAAAAGATAAAGGCCTATTTCCCTGCTGGCGGTGAATCAGGAACGATCCGGAATTGGTACAAAGCGGATGAGGGCCAACCTGCCTATATCTATGCCAAGACAGGTACGCTCTCCATGAGCAATGCGCTCAGCGGATATTTAATCACCAAAAGCGGAAAAGTCCTCCACTTCTCCTGTATGATGAATAACTATGCCAAGCCTTCGAGTGAATTGAAAAAGGAAGTGGAAAAGATCCTTTACCTGATCCATGATCGCTATTAAAATGAATCCACTCGCTCCAAATCCCGAATATGATTCGCTGAAGTCTCAAATTTCAGAATTACTTCTAACAGGAAGATCTCAGGCCAGCCAAGCTGTAAATAATATCCTAGTCCAAACCTATTGGCAGATTGGGAGACATATCGTCGAATTTGAGCAAAAGGGGAAAGAAAAAGCAGATTATGGAACTGCTATTCTAGACCGCCTTTCAAAGGACTTAAGCTTAGAATATGGAAAAGGATTTTCAAGATCAAATTTATTTCAAATACGATCCTTCTTTTTGAAATTTCAAAAAGTCCAGACACTGTCTGGACAATTGTCTTGGAGTCATTACTGTGAAATAATTAAATGCGATAATAAGTTAGAAATTAGCTTCTACTCCAAAGAATGTGAAAAAGAGAAATGGTCGGTCCGTGAGTTGAAACGTCAGATGAAGAGTATGCTTTTTCATCGTTTGGCATTGAGCAAGGACAAAGAATCCGTTTTAAAATTAGCTGAAAAAGGAAGTGAGATCCATAAACCTCAGGACATCCTCAAAGACCCTTATGTATTTGAATTTCTTGGTCTAAAAACTTCTAATACTTATTCAGAAAATGAATTAGAAACAAGCCTCATTGAAAATCTCCAAAACTTCCTACTTGAGCTTGGGAAAGGTTTTGCATTCATTGGAAGACAATATCGTATTTCGCTGGGGAACAGACATTTTTTCGTGGATTTGGTATTTTATCATCGCATTCTAAAATGTTTTGTCCTTATTGATTTGAAACGCGGAGAGATTGATCATCAGGACATAGGCCAGATGAATTTATACCTCAATTATTTTCGAAAAGAAGAAAATACAGAAGGTGATAACCCACCAATTGGGATAATACTTGGCGCATATAAAGATCAAATTCTGGTAGAATACGCCACTGAAAACATCAGTAATCAACTCTTTGTAAGTAAATATCAATTCTATCTTCCCGATAAAGCTGAACTTGCTCACGAACTCGAAAAACTTTTAACCTCCAACTATAACCCTTGAAATCTAGCATGATTAAAAAGTCACACAACGGGATGATTATATTCTGCGAGATTCTGCCGGCAGGCATGCAGATATGACCTTTAAAAATCAAATCATAATCATATGAAACGAACTCTTTCACTTCTATTCATTTTACTGCTTCCGATCGGACTTTTCGCACAGTCCTTTACGATGGAGCAAGTAGCCAAATTCAGCTTTCCTTCTGAGTTGACTTCTTCCCAAACGGGCGAAAAAATTGCTTGGGTAATGAACGAACAAGGAAAACGGAATATCTATCTGGCAGAAGCACCTGACTTTCAGCCTAAAAAACTAACTCCATTTATCAAGGATGATGGGCAGGAAATCAGCAGTTTACAGTTTAGCCCAGATGGAAACTGGTTAGTTTTCGTCAGAGGGGGCGATCATGGAGGCGGAAATGCATCCTCGACTGTAAACGCGGAAAATCTACTTGAACTCCCAAAAGTAGAAATCTGGAAAATGAATTTATCGACCAGGCTTTTACTTCCGGTAATAGAGGCCGATTACCCTCAATTTGGATTTCCTGCACGATTGATCTTTTTGAAAGGTGGACAAATCTGGGAAACGGATTTAAATAGCACTGAAAAGCCTAAGCAGTTATTTGAAGTGAAAGGCTCAGTAAACGGAATGCAATTTTCTCCCGATGGAAAACAATTAGCCTTCACAGTAAACCGGGGAAGCCATTCAATTATGGGGATTTATCAAGACACCAACACTCCTATCCGATGGATTGAGCCTTCATTTCACCGAGATGCCAATCCTCAATGGTCGCCTGATGGAAGATCTATTGCATTTATTCGCACATTGGGAGGAAAAGGTGCAGCATTCCCACTTTTGGAACCTCGTCACAACCCTTGGGAAATCTGGGTTGCTGATGCAGCATCTGGAAAAGGTAAAAAACTTTGGAAAGCCCCGGAGACACTTCGAGGATCCTATCCCAATCCCTTTTTCGCTTTTGCCACTAATGACAAAATCGTCTATCAATCCTATGAAGATGGCTGGCAGCACTTGTATTCACTTTCTGTTTCAGATCAAAAATCAACTCTGCTTACCCCGGGCGATTTCATGGTGGAACAAATTAAATTGAGTGCAGATGGACAAAGTTTGATTTTTTCTGCAAATACCGGTGAAACACCCGAAGATCTGGATCGAAGGCATATCGGTTCTGTTGATCTTGCCAGCAACAAATTAACTTGGGAAACCTCCGGGACTGGAATAGAGGCTTACCCGGTTTGGATTGGAAATTCCGGTAAAATGGCCTTTTTTAGCGCCACGCCTCAGCGATCCCATTTAATCGCCATAAAGGATGGGACTACTTCCAAACTCTTGCAAGAGGATATAATTCCTGCTGATTTTCCACAAAATAGTTTGGTGACTCCAAAGCAAGTAAGCTTTAAGGCGCCCGATGGGACCACCGTGTATGGTCAGTTATTTGAAAAAGAAGGAGGAGCTTCGAAAAAACCAGGAGTGATCTTCGCTCATGGTGGCCCACAGCGCCAGATGCTTTTGGGCTGGAGTTATATGGATTATTATTCAAATACTTATGCCATCAATCAGTATTTAGCAGAATTAGGTTTCGTAGTCTTATCAGTCAACTACCGATTAGGGATAGGCTATGGCTATGAGTTTCACAGACCTGCAAACGGCTATTACCAAGGAGCGGTGGAGTATCAGGACATCAAGGCGGGAGGAGAATATCTCGCCAATCTAGCTCAGGTAGATGGTGAAAAAATCGGGATATACGGAGGAAGTTATGGTGGATTTCTGACGGCACTTGCTTTGGCCAGAGATTCAGATTTATTTAAAGTCGGAGTGGATATTCATGGAGTGCATGATTTGGATGGAAGATATGACTTGCCTGAAACGTATGAGGTAGCCCCTGACTATGAAAAAGCGAAGAAAGTCGCTTGGGATTCCTCTCCCATTTCGGATTTAGCTACTTGGACGTCGCCGGTTTTGTTTATCCATTCAGACGATGATCGTAATGTCAATGTAAGCCAAACAGCAGATTTGATCCGGAGATTTGAGGAACTCAAAAAACCATACGAATCCATACTAATCCCTGGAGATACCCATCACTGGATGAAATGGGAAAATATGGTTCGTGTAGATCAGGCTACAGCAGATTTCCTTAAAAAACATCTGATGAATTAATGCTGAAGCTACAGGACCTCCATCATATTGCAATTATCTGTTCGGACTACGAACGGTCGAAAAAATTCTATACAGATATTCTCGGATTGGAAATAATCCAGGAAGTTTTTCGGGAAGAGCGTGATTCTTACAAGCTTGATTTGGCATTGAACGGGAAATATCTAATTGAACTTTTTTCCTTTCCTAATCCACCCCAGCGAGTCTCCAGACCTGAAGCTGCTGGTTTGAGGCATTTGGCATTTTCGGTAGAAGATTTGAATTACTGCGTTTCTTTCCTTAATTCCAAAGATGTAATAGTAGAGCCAATTCGAGTAGATGATACTACCGGAAAGCGGTTTACTTTCATCGCAGATCCTGATGATCTCCCGATTGAGTTTTATGAAATATGATTAACTGAAATAATGCCAGTAAGCTTATTCTCTTTGCTCTTCAAGCTAGAAGACAAGAAATAGGAGATGCCCAAAATCAGTTTTGACCTCATTCTCTAAAAGGTTAATCCATTTATCGAAAAAAATCTGAGTTAAAAATTTAGAAAAATAATCTCCATTATTAAATAAGAAAGCCCGAGGAAAATTCCTCAGGCTTTCAATTTTACCAGCTATTTTGAATGAATTAAGATGGGTTTTGAACCATGTTTTCATTCGCATTAAGCTCAGAAATCGGGATTTGCCATTGCCAGTTGATTGAACCAGCAGGCTCATCATACTTTCCATTTACAACAGCATCAACGTGATTGGCACCATTTCTATCCATAGGAAGATTAAGTCTCTTCAAATCGTAGAATCTAAAGCCTTCACCCCAAAGTTCGATTCTTCTTTGAGTCATGATCTCTTCGATCAAAGCATCACCAGTATTGGTAGAAAGAACATACTCAGGATCTCTTTGTGAAGCAAACTCAAACAAAACGTCAGCCGCTGCTGTGAAATTATTAGCACGAGCTAAGGCTTCTGCCTCAATAACGTACATTTCTGAAGCTCTCATGTAAGGTACATCTCCTACTGAAGAAGCATTACCTGATGCAACGAATTTACGATTCATATAATTTCTCTTTGCAAAATTGCTCAAAGTAACCTCGTCAATAAAAGGATCTCTAAGAGCAGCATTTGCAGCATTTGGATCCCAAAGACCTTTTCTTGCATCTGTATCAGAGATTTTGTCATAAAGCAATCTATTGATTGCTTTAGGATTACCTCTAATATTGGTAGAACTGAAGTTCAACGACATGTAAGCAAAGAAGGATGCGAAGAAAGTCTGCTGATCATCAATTTGCTGACTTCCCCAAATCCACTCCGGATTAGACACATTGTTAAAACCCTCATAAAGTTGACTAGCGCTCATCAATTCAAATCCATCGCGAGCCTCTTTTGCAAGAGATGCTGCAGCAGCCCAATTACCTTGAGTCAATGCAACTCTAGCTTTGATCCCCTTAGCTACATTGATATTGATATGAGACTTTGCATTTCTGTTTACATCAAGAAGTGCAATCGCAGCATCAATGTCAGTATTTACTTGAGCATAAACTTCCTCTACGGTATTTCTTGCACCACCTTCAGTGATTGGCTCTAATACGATCGGAACACCCAATTGGCTGTTATTTCCACCCGCATTGTATCGCTCAGCAAATAGCTGAACCAAGTTGAAATGAGCCCAAGCTCTGTAAGCTAATGCCTGACCTTTGATCTCATCTTTTTCCGCTTGAGGTCCCACTGCATTATCAATGTTAGCAATGATCAAGTTCGCGTTTCCGATTATTTTGTAATAAAATCTCCAAACAAAACGAACGTCTCCAGCATTTTCATTTCGGTGTGTCAACCATTGTGAAGTAGTTACAAACCAGTTATTTGCTCTACCAGTCATTACTACGTCTTCTGCCAAGACTTCTCTCATGATCATCACGCCACCTTCTCCAGGCTGACCCTGGCTATCGTATCTGATAAACATCGAACGGTGGATACCATTCAATGCAGAAAATGCATTTTGAGTTGTGGTGAAAACCAAAGATTCGGATACTGCATCTGTAGGCACCGTGTCCAGGTAATCGTCTGCGCAACCAAAGCTCATCACTAGAGCCAGTATTGCTATTTTATTTAATATCTTTTTCATAATTGGTTCAGATTAGAAGTTGACATTTATACCCAAAGTGAACGTACGTGCAGGTGTAAATGTGTTAGATGAAGTTCCTCCGAAACTTTCAGAAACAAACATTCCTTTTCTTGAAGACAACCAGCCTAAATTTTCACCCGCTAGGTAAACAGAAGCTCCTCTTAGTCTCATTTTCTGAAGCATTTCTCTTGAGAAATTATAGCTCAAATTAATTGATCTAAAGTTCAACCAAGAGCCATCAGTAAGCCATCTGTCGGAAGCGACGTTTGTTTGATTAGATGCCACATTATCCATTTTTGGAACACTTGTGATATCACCTGGCTTTTGCCATCTATTCAAAATGTCTGTGTGTAAAGCACCCCCATCAGGATCAGCTGACATTAATCCAGCGTAGATTCCATCATAGAAATCACCACCTACTGAGAATGAAACTAGTGCGCTCAAAGTAAATCCTTTGTAGCTGAAGCTGTTACTCCATCCACCGAAGAAATCCGGAATAGACTGTCCAGCAAAGTGGAATCTTGCATTCTGGAAGTTGGTAGTCAAAGTGTCAGATCCTACAATTTTGGTAGAAGCATCATCAGCATCATATTCTTCAGCTCTGTATAGACCTTCACCGGTCTCAGAATCTACCCCTACCCAGTCTCTCAACCAGAAGTCATAGATTGATCTGCCTACTACGAATTTTTTGGTTCCAACGATCTGCTCTTCGAAAGGAAGCTTCTTGAACTCATTGCTAAATGTAGAGACGTTTAAGCTGGAAGTCCAAGTAAAGTCATTAGTACGAATTACTTCTCCTTGGATGCTGAATTCAATACCATTGTTTGACATCGTTCCAATGTTTTGTATTCTATCTTCTAACCCAGTTGTTAAAGAAAGTGGAACATTGAACAATAGGTTTTGAGACTCTCTGTAGAAATACTCCAATGATCCAGAGAATCTTTTACCAAAAGCAAAGTCTAATCCGATATCATAGGTATTGTTTGACTCCCAAACCAAATCCTGTGCTGCTAAGCTAGCTTGAAGAATTCCTGGCTCCGATGCATTGTTGAAACCAAGATCATAAAGTGCTTGCCAAGGATAGAAACTACCGACGTTATTATTACCAACTTGACCGTAAGAAGCTCTCAACTTCAACATGTCAAAGAAATCAGAACTAAAGAAATTCTCTTTGTCGATATTCCATGCTGCACCTACTGACCAGAAAGTACCCCATCTTACATCTTTGAAGAATCTTGAGGAACCATCCGTACGGATTGATGCTGACAAGGAGTACTTATCATCATATACATAGTTGAATCTTGAGAAGTAAGACTCAATTCTGTCTAAATCTGTACGACCAGAAGCAGTATTGATAGTCACAAAGTTGTCCGGCTCAATATTTCCAGCAAGAATCTGATCTTGCTTAGAGATAAATTGACGTGTAGCAGTGTAGCTGTAATTCTCATGGGCAACTAACGCATCAATAAAATGCTTTTCGTTGATTGTATTTGCATAAGACAGAATCTGGTTAAAAGTTGTACTATTGATTCTGATATTTTCTCTTCGAGTACGTCCAGCTGGAGCACCATCACCTACGATTGTGTTATCATAGCCAAGATTCAATAGCGAAGTCATGTCCTGAGAAATATTGGTTCTTAAAGTGAAATTCTTCAAGAAAGATACTTCAGCATATGCTCTTCCAGAAATTACATCTCTGTCAAAAGAATCAACATTCAGAATAGTCTCCTGTACCACGTGACGTCCAGGGAAAGATCCAGCTCCTCTAAATGGAAGACCTAAGCTTACCAAATCACCAGTATCGTAGATTTTATTTCCAAACTCATCCAAAATAAACCCACCTGTTTGCATATTTTGAGCAAATACCGGATAGATAGGACCTACAGATCTTGCAGTAAAGAATGGGTTCACAAAGCTGTTTGAACCACCATCTCTCGCATTATTTCCTTCGGACATTGTAGCAGAAAGGTTGATTCCGGTTTTTAACCATTTGGTCGGTGATGTATTCATATTCAATCGACCTGCGAATCTTTCAAAGTCTGAATTAAGGATAAATCCTTTTTCGTCTAGATAACCGAAAGAAGCATAGTAATCTGTATTTCCATCAGCACCTGAATAAGTAAGATTGTACTCTGATCTATTTCCAGTACGTTGTAATTCGTCGAACCAATCTGTTCCTACGAAATTATTAACAGCATTTGAATTCAATAGACCGTCAGTACCTACTACCTGATTGTTAGGCACATTGTACACATTATATCCCAAAGTAGGAATCAAGTTAGTGCTTGCATATTGGTTAGCAACTGAAGGCTCAATTCCTTGAGTCAATTGACCGTTACGAAGAGATTCCCAAGTCAATGGGTAATACTGCTCTGCATTCACTCGATCATACTCAGGAAGTGCTCTTGAAGCAGTTCCTTGCTGGATTTTCAGATTGAACGTAGGCTTATTTTTTCTTCCTTTCTTTGTGGTGATCATGATTACACCATTTGCAGCTCTTGATCCATAAAGTGCGGCAGAAGAAGCATCTTTTAATACAGTGATATCCTCGATATCATCTGGATTCAAGTTTCCAATAGCTGCATCATAAGGAACTCCATCCACTACATATAGAGGAGCACTTGATGAGTTTACCGAACCAATACCTCTGATACGAACCGCAGGAGTAGAACCCGGCTGACCGCTTGCAGAAGTTGTGATCACACCAGCAGCCTGTCCTTCAAGGGCATTAGCTACGTTGTTGATTGGACGATTTGCGATTTGATCAGATTTAATCGCAATTGCAGCACCTGTAAAGTTTCCTTTATCTGCAGTACCATAAGCTGTAATGATAACCTCTTCTAGGTTTTGAGTATCTGGAGAAAGAACTACATCGATCACTGATCGATTGCCGATAACTTCCTCTTTGCTCAAGTAGCCTATGTAGCTAAACAATAAAGCAGTGGCTCCCTGTGGGACTTGAAGCGTATAATTTCCGTCCAAGTCTGTCACCACACCTGTTGTGGTACCTTTTACCAATACGTTGACTCCGATGAGTCCCTCTGGCTCGTCAGGAGATGTGATTCTACCGGTAATCGTTCGAGTTTGTGCAAACGAAGCGGCAGTTACCATAAATCCCAAGAGCAAGCTTAGTAAGGCTTTTCTCATAAATTTTGTTGGTTTAATAAATGAATTGATAAATAAAGTCTCCTGAAATAGCAGACTTCACCAAATAAAAATATTTGGAATTTCAATATTAGTATTTAAAGTTGATTTGAATTCTTTTTTGTTAAAAATTTTTAAAAAATAATTTAAATGGGATAAAAGCCATTTAATTGGATTAAGCGTATAAAAAATGTTCTAA
Source organism: Algoriphagus marinus (assembly GCF_001936475.1). Lineage (GTDB taxonomy): Bacteria > Bacteroidota > Bacteroidia > Cytophagales > Cyclobacteriaceae > Algoriphagus > Algoriphagus marinus. The sequence continues at coordinate 44,432 of NZ_MSPQ01000014.1, forward strand.
ATCGAACAAAATCGAATTTTGCCTGAAACCGAACTAATAATTGATTCTATATAAACACTCTTTATTAGAATACTTGTTAATAATTGTAAGACAAATAAAAGCCCTAAAAACACAATATTAGCACCCACTAATCCCTTTTATTAACCAATTAACCAATAATAATGTCAGTATTATATTTCTTTTTAGATACAAAAAACTTGCTTTTTTAAACATATAAATAATATTAATCAACATTTTATTTTGTAATTCTAACTACTATAGCATTTTTATTTCATTTCAAAAAAACATGTAATACCGTCTGAAATTTCAGCTAATAATCATTCCATGGCCGAACTTAAAACCAACTTATGCTCCGAAACATGCAGTAATAATACAGTTAAATAATTGGTTTCGAATGGAGTATTCTCAGAAGGATAATTCAAGAAATAAATCTCGCTTCAAACAAAAAGTAGAAAACTAAGGCAAATCAGACTTTTAATAAATTTATTCTTTTAAATTAAAGTCTGTCGAATCAAAAAAAGAAAACCCAATGAAAAACACGCATATTTTAAACGGTGATGCCCTTTTCGCTAAATTCCCCAGCTCAATTCCCGGTGAAAAAATAATTTTTAGGGAATGTCTTGTAGATGGCCCTGTTGATTTCGACTCCTTTGAGGGATTGATCCTCGGAAGAAGTGAATATTTAGCAAAAACTTATCCTGGTGCTCAAGAGAAACCTTACATCCCACATGTCTCAGAAGAACTTGAAAAAATCATGACCTGCTCAGATTCGGATCGTATTTATTGCTGGTTTGAAGCTGATCTTTTTTGTCAGGTGAATCTTTGGTACTCCATTTTCCTTCTGGATGACCATGAAGGAGAAATAGCATTGGTTTTACCGGAAATGACCTTGGAGAATGGATTTGCTGACTTAAATGAAGATGAACTCTTGGAAGCCTATCGGAATCCACGGTTATTAAGCAAAAATGAAAGAAGTATTCTGAGCCGACTCTGGATTTTATTCCAAAAGAAAAAACCAGAGGAAGCGAAGCGTCTTGCCTGGACTTTGGAAACAGAACTTCCTTTTTTGACACCTGCGGTTCAGGCTTGGGAAGAATCCATGCCAAAGGGAGATTATCCGGGTAAACCAAAAGCTGAGTTAAAGGCCATTGCTGAAAAATTAGAAACCGATGAATTCAAATATATATTCAGGGAATTTCAGCGGCGCCACCCCATTTATGGTTACGGAGATCTGATCACCAGAAGACTTTGGGAAGAAGTACAAAAGGAGAATTCGGATAATTAGTAGTTGGGCAAGACAGCAATTTCCCTATTCAATCCTTATTTTCGGGAATGAAATGGTCTATCGATTTCCGAATCCCCACTTATCCTTTTCCAATCAGCCATCAAAGTAAAATTCTGAGCGTGGGTTCTTGCTTTGCACAGACGATTGGTCAAAAAATGATAGCTGCCAAATTTGATTGTTTGGTCAATCCTTTCGGAACCATCTTCAATCCCTTATCATTGGGAATTTTACTGGAAGCAGCCCTTTTTGAAGACCACTTTGAAGATTCGCTCATCTGTGAGCGGGATGGCCTTTACTTTCACTATTATGCCCATTCAGACCTTTGGGGTAAAACCAAAACAGAGTTATTTGAAAAACTCCAAGCAAAACGTGAAGAGACAAAAGCCTATTTAGAACAAGGAACTCACCTGATTTTGACTTTAGGCAGCGCTTGGGTTTATGATTTGGAAGATTTTGGAACTGTAGCAAACTGCCACAAGCAGCCGGGAGAACTATTTCAGAAGAGATTATTGACTCTGGAAGAAATGGAATCAAAGCTTTTACTCCTTTTTGATAATTTTTCCAGACGCTACCCCGATCTCAAAGTTATCCTTACAGTCAGCCCTGTACGGCATATCAAAGATGGGATTTCAGAAAATCAGCTTAGTAAAAGTCTCCTTAGAGTTCTTTGTGCTAATCTAGAAAAACGTATCGCATCAGTCAACTATTTCCCAGCCTATGAGATCATGATGGATGAATTGCGAGATTACCGATTCTATAAATCGGATCTGATTCATCCGAGTGAAGAAGCAGAAAACTACATTTGGCAAAAGTGGCAAACCTCTCATTTTGATTCAGAAACAATTATCAAAACGGAAGAAATCCGAAAAGTGAATTTAGAACTTGCTCATCGGCCACTGAACCCCACAAGTGATTCCCATCATAAATTCCTTGAAAAACTTATTCAAAAACTGGAACGATTGAACTCCGAATTCGATTTTTCAAATGAAATAGCTCAAATAAAAACCAACTTTGAATCCCGAGCTAAGGAATAATTCCATTTGATGAAATTTTTCAATCTTCCAATCTTATAATATTCCAATCATCCATGTCCAACCGACTCATTTCTTCCAAAAGCCCATACCTTCTCCAGCACGCACACAATCCCGTGGATTGGTACCCTTGGGGACCTGAAGCGCTACGAAAAGCTGAAGTGGAAAATAAACCAATTCTAGTTTCAATAGGCTATTCCGCTTGCCATTGGTGCCATGTAATGGAGCGCGAAAGCTTCGAAGATGAAATCACCGCGGACCTGATGAATGAGAGTTTTGTCTGTATCAAAATAGACCGTGAAGAGCGTCCGGATATCGATAATATATACATGGATGCTGTTCAAGCGATGGGATTACAAGGTGGTTGGCCACTGAATGTATTTCTGATGCCCAATCAAAAACCATTTTACGGCGGGACCTATTTCCCAAATGCGCAATGGAAAAATTTGCTCGCAAACATTGCAGATGCCTTTGCAAAGCATGAAGATCAACTGGCAGAAAGTGCTGAAGGATTTGGAAACTCCCTGAATAAAAAAGAGACCGAGAAATATGGAATTACTGCCGGAGATCAAGAATTAGATCCCGATGAACTTGCCGAGGTGATGGCGAAGCTCAGCGCACAATTTGATCCGGAATGGGGAGGAATGAATCGAATTCCAAAATTCCCGATGCCGGCAATCTGGTCTTTTGCGTTGGATTATAGTCTGCTTTCACGAAATAAAGCCCTTCAGGAAAAAGTCTTTTTTACGCTCTGGAAAATCGGAATGGGTGGAATCTACGATCAAATCCGGGGTGGTTTTGCAAGATATTCCGTAGATGGCGAATGGTTTGCCCCTCATTTCGAAAAGATGCTTTACGATAATGGTCAATTGCTGGAACTCTATGCAAAAGCTTATCAAACCAGCGGCGATAAATTCTTTCTGGAAAAAGTAAATGAAACCATTGCCTGGCTGGAATCAGAAATGCTTCAGGAAGAGGGAGGGTTTCATTCGGCTCAGGACGCGGATTCGGAAGGCGTCGAAGGGAAATTTTACACTTGGACTTATCGAGAGCTCGCCGACATCCTTCCAGATGAAATGCCTTGGCTGAGTAAACTTTATAACCTCAAATCTGAAGGAAACTGGGAAGATGGCGTCAATATTCTATTCCAGACCAAACCCTATTCTGAAATCGCTTTGGAATTTGGATACTCAGAAACTGAACTTATCGATAAACTGAATAAGGTAAAAGGCAAACTGATTGAAGTTCGAAATCTTCGGATTTTCCCTGGTAAAGACGATAAAATTCTCAGCGGTTGGAACGGACTCATGTCTGCTGGATTAATTCAGGCCTTTTTTGCTACTGGTGAAAAACGAATGCTCGACTTAGCTTTGAATAATCTGAAGTTTTTGGAAGAAAAGCTTTATCTCGATGGCGTTTTGCATCGATCCTATAAAAATGGAGAAGCTTATACTCCAGGTTTTCTGGAGGACTATGCTAATGTAATAAGAGCAAGTTTGATGGCCTTTGAAGCAAGTGGGGATTCTCACTGGCTAAATTTTGCACAGCAACTTACAGAATTCTGCATAAAAGAGTTTTACGATGAATCAGATGGTTTCTTCTTTTTCAATAATCCAAAAGCAGAAAAACTTATTGCTAACAAAAAGGAATTATTCGACAACGTCATCCCTGCTTCCAACTCAGTAATGGCCAGAAATCTCCATCGCCTTTCACTAGTTACTTATGAAAGCAAGTTTCAGGAAATCTCCTCCAAAATGCTTGGCGGGATGAAAGATCTTATTTTAAAAGATCCCGGATTCCTTTCCAATTGGGGATCACTGTTTCTGGAAATGCTAATCCCAACTGCAGAAATAGCCATTGTCGGAAAAGGAGCCGAAGCGAAAGCTTTAGAATTTCAAAAAAGCTATGTTCCAAATTCTGTAATCGCATATTCGGAAGAATTGACAGAAACTGCCCCGATACTTTCTGGGAAAACAGCAGATTCAGATGGAAATGCCTTAATTTATGTTTGCTTCGATCATGCCTGCCGGAGACCGGTTAGCAGCATCGAAGATGCAATTTCACAACTTCCTTATTTAGCCTAAAACCATTGGAAAGCCTTTTTGGAGATCAAGATTTATACCCTGCCGAAAGCGGAAATAATTTCGCTGACATCATCTTGCCGGTGCCGATCCCAAGGATGTTTACTTATAAAATTCCCAAATCCTTAAAATCGGAGATCAATCTTGGTTCTCGGGTGATTGTACAGTTTGGGAAGAAAAAAGTACTGACAGGGATCATCGGAAAAGTACACAACAAGGCTCCTCAGGCTTACGAAGCCAAGCCAATATTAGAAGTTTTAGATGTTCAACCCAGTGTAAACCCACTTCAGATTCGGTTTTGGGTTTGGATGGCAGAATATTACTGCTGTCATATTGGTGAAGTAATGCATGCGGCGCTACCCTCAGGCTTGAGGCTCAGTAGCGAGAGTAAAGTTCAGCTTAATCCTAATTTTGATCGGGAAACCAGCAAGTATCCGCTGGATGAACGGGAAGAGAAAATCTTAGAAGCACTCGAAGCCTCCGCAGAACTCAGCTACGAAGACTGCGAAAAAGTACTTGGGGTGAAAACGATTCACCCGATTCTAAAAAGTCTGGTAACCAAAGAGGCCATCTTGATATTTGAAAAGGTACAAGAAAAATACACGCCTAAAGTCGAGACAAGAATTCGGCTTGTGAAGGAAATTGCTGAAAGCAAAACTGCGCTGGAAGAAGTATTTACTATCCTCGCTTCGAAGCCAAAACAGGAATCAATCCTGATGAAATATCTCCGGGATGTACCGGTATTCCAAAAACTTCACCTAAATGAAAAAGGCGTAGACAAGACGACTATTTTGGAAGAGGGCGATTCTGAATCTTCTTTGAAAACACTCATCAAAAATGGGATTTTCGAATCCTTCAAAGTGGTAGTCAATCGAATTGCTGAAGAGGAGCCAGAAAAAGAAGCCGCCAAACTTTCATCTTCCCAAGAAGCTGCATTCACTGACTTAAAGTCTCAATTTGAAGAAAAGCAGACAGTACTTTTGCATGGAGTGACCGGATCTGGAAAAACTGAAATCTATATTCAGCTGATTCAAGAAGTATTGGGAAGTGGTTCTCAGGTGCTTTTACTTTTACCTGAGATTGCTTTGACCACCCAAATCGTCAGCCGATTAAAAAAAGTTTTTGGCAGTCAAATGGGAGTTTACCATTCCAAGTATTCGGACAATGAACGTGTCGAGGTTTGGAATGGAGTACTGAGTGGGCGGTTTTCATTTGTGGTCGGAGTCAGATCATCCATTTTTCTTCCCTTCGATAGCTTAGGGCTGATTATCATTGATGAAGAGCATGAGTCCAGCTTCAAGCAATTTGATCCGGCTCCGAGATTTCAGGCCAGAGATGCAGCTATTATGCTTGCCTATTTTCATCAGGCTAAAACACTTTTGGGTTCAGCCACACCTTCATTTGAATCATTTTTCAATGCCCAGCAGGGAAAATATGGCTACGTAGAATTATCACACCGCTTTGGGGATGCCAGTATGCCAAACTATCATCTAGCAGACTTGGCAGCGGATAAGCGGAAAAACCTCCTAAAACTAGACTCGACACGAATGATGCGGGAACGGATTCAGGAAGCTTTGGATAATCAAGAACAAGTACTGATTTTCCAGAATCGCCGAGGCTACTCACCCTATATACAGTGCGAAGATTGCGGTTGGACAGGTCAGTGCGTACAATGTGATGTCAGTCTTACCTACCATCAATATTCAGAGGAACTCCGATGTCATTATTGCGGCTACAAGGAGAAAGTACCTAGCTCCTGCCCTGCCTGCGGAAGCACCCAACTCACTACAATGGGAATGGGAACAGAACGAATAGAAGAAACGTTGGGTCTACTTTTCCCAGAAGCAAGGATGGGAAGAATGGACCTGGATACGACTCGGAATAAATATGGCTACCAGCGTCTTTTGGATGAGTTTGGCGCTGGAAATCTGGACATTCTGGTAGGCACGCAAATGATTACCAAAGGCTTGGATTTTGGAAGAGTGACAGTAGTAGGAATATGGGATGGAGATCGGATTTTGAATTTCCCGGATTTCCGAGCCGGAGAAAGAGCCTATCAACAAATCACCCAAGTCGCTGGCCGAGCAGGAAGAAGAGAGAAACAAGGGCAGGTGATCATCCAAACCCGTAATCCCGAAACCCATCTTTACGAGCAGGTAATCAAAGGAGATTACAAAGAGTTTTTCCGACAGGAAATGATGGATCGAAAAAACTTTTACTATCCTCCCTATGTCAAGCTCATCAAGATCACCACAAGACATACTGACTTCAAAATCGCCGAAAAAGCAGCGCTTCATCTACACCATGGAATGTCAGAGATCGCGGTGAAAAAAATCGTTTTGGGTCCTGAAAAAGGAATCATTGCTCGAATAAAAAATCAATATCAATTTGAAAGTTTGATCAAACTGGATAAATCCGGCAACTCCCAAGCTGTTTTTAAACAGCAACTTTCCGTGATTTTTGAAGAGCTAAACTCCAGGCCTGAATTCAGATCCGTACGTTTTATTGTAGATGTGGACCCGTCTTGAGATTTAGGATATGAGATTTTAGATAGAAGATTTAGATAGAAGACTTTAGTAAAAAGGTGTTTGGCTTTTCAAATCAGGCTTAATTGGATAGACTAATTAAATGATAAGTGTCCTGATAAAGCTCCTAAAACGACTTACTCCCCAATTCCCCTCTCGTTCCTTAACTTTTTTGAAATCAAATCCGTAACTTATACGCATCAATTCTTTAACATGCGCATAAAATGAAAAAGCGTCTAAATATTACCGTCGAAGAACAACTGCTAGAAAAGATCAAAAAATACGCTGAGGAGCACGGAACTAGCCTTTCGGCTTTGGTAGAAGAGCATTTTGAGGCGTTGACTAAGCCAAAGGCAAAAATACCTGGAGGAATGTCCTTGGTCGAATACATGCAATCCCTTCCAAAGGTAAAATTTCCGGAAGATTACGATTGGAAAGAAGAATATTATAAAGCAAAGGCAAAAAAATACGGCGTTGAAAATCTTTTTTGATGTGAACATAGTCCTGGAACTCGCAATCAAAAAGATGGAGAATCCAGAAGCAAACCTTTTTATATTAGATCAAATTGAAGCAGGTAAAATAGTCCCTTTCATTACAACGGGGATTGTTCAAACGACTTCTTACTTTTTACTGAAATACCTGAAGTATCAAAAGACAAAAGAGGTTTTAGAAACACTAATTCCAAATTTTGAATTTTTGGAAGGAAAAAAAACACATGTATTTAATGCATTAAAAATGAATCTTCCAGATATCGAGGATGCAATATTTTATCAAATAGCCCTTGAAAATCACATGGACGCCATCCTCACCTCAGACAAAAATTTTTTGAAGCTTAGCAAACCTTACCTCCCCATTCTTTCTCCAGTGGATTTAGCGGATTGGATTAAAATAAAGTAGTTTGAAAGTATTAGCATGGACTTAAAAAGCATGAAAAAGGAACAACTAAAAAAATTAGTTAGAATAGTCTTTATTCTTGCAAGCATAAGCTCACTTTACTTTGTGCCCTGGCCTTTGGTGAAGGCTTGGATTTTGCCTCTCCCTGATACCATTCAAGAACAATTGGATGAGGCTATAGACCAAGGATTTGATGGGATGATTGTATATGTGGACCAAGGTGGGAAGCCCGCAGAGTTTTATGCTGCAGGCTGGCATGATCGAAAAAACAAAATCCCTGCCTACCCACAAGCCTTATTCAAGATAGCGAGTATCACCAAACTATACGTCGCTGTAGCCACCACAAAACTAGTTAAACAAGGGCGCCTTTCGTTAGATAAAACACTTGCTGATTACTTTCCAGAGCTTGTAGGAAGAATCGAAAATGCGGAAAAAATCACACTGAAAATGATGGTACAACATCGAAGTGGGATCCCGAATTTTGTGGATCACCCTGACTATTGGATAAATCCTCCAAAAAACAAACAAGAGACACTTGACTACGCCTTGGATTTACCAGCTGATTTTGAACCCGGAGAAAATTATGGCTATTCAAACACGAATTACATGCTGATCTCTGACCTTATAGATAAGGTGCTGGGTTATCCCCATCAGCAATATATTAAGGAAGAAATATTGATTCCACTTGGGTTGAACAACACCTACGGTTCGCTCGATGAAGTAAATATAGACGAGGTAATGAGCGGGTATTATGTAGGCATTGAGAAGGATTTCAAGACAGAAAATACCGGTTTAATGCTCGCAACAGCAGAAGATGTGGGTATATTCTTGAGGGCATTAAATGATGGATCGGTATTCAACGAGGGCGAACAGGAAATCTATTCCTCTATTTACGAATATGAACATACTGGTCTACTTCCTGGCTATCAAAGCATTGCAAAATACCACAAAGACATAGATACGATAGTTATTCAATTTAATAATACGACCAACTTTAATGGATATGAGTGGAACCTGGCAGAAATCTTTAACAGCCGGATCTTGAAAATAATTAGAAGGAAAAAAAGCTCCTGACTACCAAAGAACCACCAGCTCTAGATTAGATTCCTATTATTTCTCTGCTTCAATAAAATTCAACACGTCATCATACCCCTTGCTCCAAGTCCAGAAAAATTGGGTTACCATCGGAATGTGTTTGGTTTTTTTATAAAGTGAATAATCCAATTCAGTTTCTGTCTCCACTGCACGCTTCCTAAATCGATCTATAGTCAGTCTGATTCCTGGATAAGTTTGCTCACCCTCCATGATCAGCATTGGAATCTCATTTCCGTCCATAAAGTAAATCGGGGAATATTCCTTCCATACAGCTGGATCGTCCGTAAAAGCATCGTAATTATCCTTCCCATCAGGCTCCCCTTTTCGCTCATTGAGAAACCAGTACCAATCCAAACCAGCTGGATCGTTGAGAATCGCTCCTTTTAATGGGTTGGTAAAGCCTAATTTCTCATAAGGCTCTTTTTTAATTGCAGCCAAAGCTGCCAAATGTCCCCCGGCAGAATGCCCAGAAATAAAGATATTGTCCTTATCCCCTCCGTAGTTTTCAATGTTTTCATAAACCCACTTTACCGCTTTCACCGATGCGAGTTCCATTGTTGGAAGCTGGTAATCTGGAGCCAGCGGATAGTCAATAATGACGGTGACCACATCCCTTCGAGCCAATCGACTTCCCATAAAATCATAAATCTCTTTTCGTCCTTTATTCCAACTCCCCCCGTGGATAAAAATCATCACTGGAAGATCCTGTCCTTTTTTCTGGTAGAAAACATTTAATTGCTTTTGGGGTAAATTTTGTACCGAATCTGCTTCGAGATACGTGATATTCTTAGAGCGATGGATGGACTGAAAGGCACAACTACTCAGTCCCAGGATAATAAAAAGGGTAAATATTTTAACTTTCATTCAAAGTAGATTTCCAATAGAAAATAAAAAGGCTGTCAATTGTTTTAATTTTTGGGGCTCAAATCCCAAATCAAACCGCAATATGATATTTGTCATCGAAATTTTTCTGAGAGAATGACTAATTTGTACAAAGCTTAATCATGAAATACGAATACAATCCATATTCCTTCCGCTTTTTCTACTACCTGCTGAGCCTTCCTTTCCTGATCTTGCTTTCTTGTCGGGAAGAGGATGAAAATGCAATTTTCCCCACGATGGGAGCCATTTCAGAATCTGTATATGCCTCCGGCCAAATCAAAGCAGTCAATCAATACGAAGCTTTCACCAGTGCTTCCGGCCCAATCCAGGAAATTTTTGTTCAGGAAGGCGACTTGGTTCAGGAAGGAACTCCCATTCTGGCTGTGTATTCTGAGCGTGAAAAATTAAGCCGGGAAAATGCGGAAATCGCCAGAGCCTATGCTGATCTCCAGACCAATCAAAGTAAACTTAGAGACCTGCAGCTAAACATCGACTTTGCAAAAAGTAAAATGCTGAATGATTCTCTTTTATACCATCGACAACAAAATCTTTGGAAGCAAAATATAGGCACGGAGGTGGAACTGGAACAAAGACAACTCACTTTTCAAAATTCTAAAACAGCCTACGAAACAGCTTTGCTTCGCTATGAGGATCTCAAAAAAGAAATTCAATTCAATGAAAAAACTGCTGGGAAAAGTCTGGCTATCAGCCGAGTTCTGGAGAGTGAATATGTCCTGAAAAGTAAAATAAACGGAAAGGTCTATTCTCTTCCCAAGGAAAAAGGAGAAATGGTCACTCCACAGGTTGCTTTGGCAGTGTTGGGAAGTGCTGATGAATTTCTTCTGGAGCTTCAGGTCGACGAATATGATATAGCTAAAGTCAAGATTGGGCAGCCACTAGTAGTATCAATGGATAGTTATAAGGGAGAAACTTTTACTGCTGAAGTCACAAGGATCTATCCGATTATGGATAGCAATACCAAAAGCTTTACCATAGAAGCCGAATTCACAAAAGCACCTCCGCAACTTTATCCCAACCTCACCTTAGAGGCGAATATCGTACTTTCAGAAAAAGCCCAAACCATAATTATCCCTAGAGCTTTTCTGATCGATGACCAATATGTTCTGAATGAAAATGGGGATTCCATCCGGGTGGAAGTTGGAATTAAAAACTACCAATCTGCCGAAATTCTAAGAGGTCTGGATACCTCGACCAAAATCTTAAAGCCAGGCTTATGAAATGGTCGCTAATTTTAGAATTAGCCAGAGCGCTTATGTTTGCTCGAATCAAACAGACACTGGTCGCGGCTATCGGAGTAACATTCAGTATCACCATGTTTGTAGCGCTGCTTGGATTTATGAATGGCCTAAATACGCTATTGGATGGACTGGTACTTAACAGGACCCCACATATCCGTTTTTACAATCAGATTAAGCCAAACCCGAACCAGCCCATTGATCTTTCTTCTGAGTTTGGCACTGGAATCAATGTCATTCGATCCATTAAGCCTAGTAATTCGAGATTGGCAATCTATAACTCAGAACCTATTTTAAAAACGCTAAACGAAGATCCACGAGTAAGAGGTGTCAGTGCTAAAATAGCTTCCCAAGTATTTTATAATGTCGGCAGTATTGATTTGACCGGAGTGGTCAATGGAATAGATCCTGAAAAGGAAACTGAGTTATTTGCCTTTCAGGATTATGTTACCGTGGGAAATCCGGCTGATTTACTCCAAACAAACAGTATTATTTTGGGAAAAGGAGCTGCGGACAGAATGCTTGCCGATATTGGAGATGTAATCCAAGTTACTACCGCACAGGGAAATAAAGCACAGCTAAAGGTAGTCGGCTATTATCAGTCAGGCTTGGCCGATTTTGACAATGCGAATAGTTTTGCTTCCATCAATACCGTCCAAAAAATGATGGGAGAACCTGCTTCTTACTTGACGGATATTCAGGTAAAGCTATATGACTTTAATCAGGCTCCAGAATTTGCGAATGAATATCGAGATATTTTTGAAATAGAAGCAGACGATATACAGACCGTCAATGCGCAGTTTGAAACAGGATCAAGCATTCGAACACTGATTAGTTATGCTGTAGGTATTACTTTATTGGTGGTATCAGGCTTTGGGATTTATAATATCCTTAATATGATGATTTATGAGAAATTGGATACCATCGCAATCCTCAAAGCCATTGGTTTCAATAGTTCAGATGTCAAGCGCATTTTTATCACGATTGCTTTATCGATTGGTTTTATTGGCGGCGCCTTGGGATTGCTCTTAGGTTATTTGAGCTGCCTGGGAATTGAGCGAATCCCATTTGAAACAGATGCGCTGCCGACGGTGAAAACCTACCCTATTGATTTCAGTTCCAAATACTACTTTATTGGAGGTGTTTTTAGCTTGGTGACTACTTACCTGGCAGGTTTTTTCCCGGCAAGAAAAGCTAGCAGTGTGGATCCGGTAGATATAATCAGAGGGAAATGACAAAGACAAATCAACCCGTTCTAGAAGCGAAAAATATCGATAAGTTTTTCTACAATCCTATCGAAACTCAGGTATTGAAGAATGTGAGTTTCAGGATTAATCGTGGAGAATTCGTCTCGGTAGTCGGTAAAAGTGGCTGCGGCAAATCTACTTTGCTTTACATCCTCTCTACCATGGATACCGATTACAAAGGCGAGCTATTGATTGATGAACAGATTATAACTGGAAAACATGCGAATTACCTCTCACGGCTTAGAAATGAAAAAATCGGTTTCGTCTTCCAGTTTCACTATTTGCTCAACGAATTTTCTGTCCTGGAAAATGTCCTGATCCCCGGGTTAAAGTTGGGGAAATTTTCAAGAGAAGAATTGGAGCATCGGGCAATGGAAAAGCTTAAGATTTTTGATATGCAAGATCATGCGCTGAAAAAAGCGAATCAACTTTCTGGAGGCCAGAAACAACGTGTAGCGATTGCCAGAGCCCTAATCAATGATCCGTTGCTGATTATGGGAGACGAACCAACCGGGAATCTGGACAAGAAAAACGCGGATATTGTATTCAATATCTTCAAAGAATTAACTACTGAATTTCATCAAACGATTCTGATAGTGACTCACGACCCTGAATTTGCTGACGGTACTGATCGAATCATTGAGATGGAAGATGGGAGAGTGATCAGTGGGCAGTAGGCAGTATTACAGTGGGCAGTGTCTTCGTCATTGCGAGGAGGAACGACGAAGCAATCTCCTGAACTTTAACAGATTGCTTCGTTCCTCGCAATGACGTTAAACCGCTGGTTCCTGTTGACTCAAGCAATGAAAGCTTCCCAACCCCCAAATAATATCCGTACTATCGATTCCTACAACTCTTCTGTTTGGGAAACAATTCGTAAGAATATCCAAAGCCTTTTGATCATTCTTATCTCGGAAAGTGGGTACAATCACCGATTCGTTTGCAATGTAAAAATTCGCATAAGAAGCTGGAAGTCGCTGATCTTCATAGATCACCGGACTTGGCATTGGAAGTTCTACAATATTCAATTGCTTACCATCTTCTAATCTCATCTTCTTTAAGCGATCAAGATTCTCCTGAAGCAGGTGATGGTTTTCATCTGATTTATTTTCCTCCACTACCGTCACCACGGTATCCGAATTCACAAATCGCGTAATATCATCGATATGCCCATCGGTATCATCTCCCACGATCCCATCTCCTACCCAGAGAATATGATTTACTCCGTAATAATCACAGAGGTATTTTTCAATCTGTTCCTGATTTAGATCTGGGTTTCTGTTTTCATTCAAGAGGCAAGCTTCAGAAGTCAAAAGCGTTCCTTTTCCGTTAAATTCAACCGAACCGCCTTCCATAACGATTCCCGGTCGGAAGCAAGGAATTCCAAGTTCAGCCGCAATTTTAATCGGAATCTGATTATCCAGATCATGAGGAGGATATTTCTCTCCCCAAGCATTGTATTCCCATTTTACCAAAGCTTTCTTTTCTTCTGCTTTTGGATTGATGATAAAGGCCGGTCCATGATCTCTGCACCAGGCATCATTGGTAGGGAAAAAGTGAAAACGAATCTGAGCCAAGTTTACTCCCGCCTTTTCCAAATGAACCAAAGCAAAATTCTTCATCGCCTCATTGGCGACATTGATATTTACTTTTTGGCCTTTGGCAACCTCCTTGATAAAAAGCGAATATGGCGCATAAATCGTATCGATTTTTCCTGGCCAAGATTCTTCCTTATGTGGCCAACTGAGCCACATGGATTCTTGCGGAGCAAATTCTGCCGGGAAATAATAGCCTAATTCCGCCGGAGTGGCTGCTCCGGTTTTTGCGAGTTCAAAAATAGTGGACATGAGTTTATTCTTCGTCGAGGTAGCGCTTGGTAATCGGTGCATAAGAATCAATTCTTCGGTCGCGAAGGAAAGGCCAATGCGTGCGGTAACGATCCGAACCTGTCAGATCTAATTCTTCTACATGCACTTCTTCTTCCAAATGAGGCGCTTTGTAAGTCACTCGACCAAAGGCATTGGAGACAAAACTTCCTCCCCAGAACTGCATCGGTCCCTCCACTCCTGTTCGGTTGACCGATACTACTGGAATTCCATTAGCAACCGAGTGCGAACGCTGAATGGTCTGCCAAGCATTGTATTGATCATCATTAGTTTGCTCATCTTGATGTAAAGCCCAGCCGATGGCTGTAGGATAAACCAAAAAGTCAGCACCTTTAAGAGCGGTAATTCTTGCAGCTTCCGGATACCACTGATCCCAGCAAATCAAGACTCCGATCTTACCGAATTTGGTAGGGAATACTTTGTAGCCTAAGTCTCCTGGCGTGAAGTAAAACTTCTCATAATAGCCCGGATCATCTGGAATATGCATTTTTCGGTATTTACCGAGGTAGCTTCCATCCGCATCTAAAACTGCGGTCGTATTATGGTAAAGCCCTTCCGCTCTTTTCTCAAAAAGTGAAGCGACAATCACTACACCCAACTCTTTAGCCAAACCTCCTAAAGAATCGGTCGAAGGACCTGGGATAGCTTCTGCTAAAAGAAAGTTGTCATAATCCTCCACATCGCAGAAGTATAGCGAACGAAAAAGTTCCTGAAGTACCACCACTTGAGCGCCTTTGGCAGCTGCCTCACGGACGCCTGCGATGGTTTTATTCATATTTTCGGTCACATCCCCAGAGCAACTGAGCTGTACCAAGCCTACTTTGACGGTTTTATTAGCCACGATTGATTCGTTTTTGATTGAGGGGCAAAGATACTTCTTGATCAAGTAATCCCAAAACTTTGGATTTTAAAGGGAAAAATATCGAAGAATTAATTGAGCAGATTTGAAGAAAAACAATTGATTGTTTACGTATAAAGACCTTTCAGAGTAAGTCAGAACACCACAACAAACCGTACTAAATAAACAAGATTGCAGTAAGCAAACCCCAATAATCCGTAAAAAGAATACAAACAACCCGAATTCGTCTTATCCTCAAACTTACGTTTAGACTCAACTTTGTAGCACAACTTAAACGCTATAAAAATGAAAAAGACAATTTTAATTACCGGTGCAAGCAGTGGGATAGGAAGAGAAACTGCAAAACTATTTCAGTCTAAGGGTTGGAACGTAATCGCTACCATGCGAAATCCACAAATCGAAGCAGAGTTAAAGGCTTTAGAAAACGTCTTGGTTACAAAGCTTGATGTTTTGGATTTGGAATCTATTCAAAATGCTGTCAGTGAAGGCATTCAAAAATTTGGTCAGATTGACGTTTTATTAAATAATGCAGGTTACGGAGCCTATGGCACTTTGGAGTCATTTTCAAGAGAAAAAATAGTACGTCAGTTCAATACCAATGTGATAGGACTTTTGGATGTAACGAAGGCTATTCTTCCTCATTTCCGCCAAAATAAAACTGGCATCATCATTAATATCTCTTCCATAGGTAGCAAAATAACCTTCCCTTTAGGTGCTTTGTATCATGGGACAAAGTTTGCTGTTGAAGGTATTTCAGAATCGTTGAACTATGAAGTCGAACAATTTGGCGGGCAAGTAAAAATTGTTGAGCCAGGCATGATAGCAACCGATTTTGGTGGCAGGTCTTTTGATTTTAGCAATGACGAAACCATGGCTGAATACCAAAAAATCGTCGGCGCTTTAATGGGTGCAATGCCCAAAATGGCAGAAAATGCTTCTCCGGCAAGTGTCGTAGCCGAGGTGATTTTTGAAGCCGCAACCGATGGTAAAGACCAACTACGCTACACCGCTGGAGAAGATGCTAAAATACTTATGGCAAACCGTCAACAATTTGATGACGCCACATTCATTGGTGGAATCAAATCACAATTCGGACTTTAAGCCAGCGATATGAATCCAATAGTTAAATATTTCAATGCGGAAAAAGCCGAAAGCCTATTATTTATAAGTTTCGGCATTTTTGCCATCCTCCTCTCGATTTACTTATTGTTTTTCTTGAAGGACAGTTTCTGGAAAGGTCTCGCCATTCCCCTCATCGTTTTTTCGCTTGTGCAGCTAGTCATCGGCACTACTATTTATATAAGAAGCCCTAAGGACAACTTCCGGGTAGAAAATCTGATCAAACTGGAGTCTGAAAAAATCCAAACTGAAGAAATCCCTAGAATGGAGATCGTCGTCCAAAATTTCGTTTATTACCGATATTTTGAGATCGCACTTATCTTGGTAGGAATCGTTCTCATGTATTCCTTATCAGGATATGGATTTTGGAAGGGAGTTGGATTGGGCCTATTTATTCAATGTGCCGTCTTGCTTTCCTTAGATTTCTTTGCTGAGAAAAGAGCGCATTTCTACCTGAATCATTTGCAAGAACTAGTAGACAAACTATGAAACCAATCATACACATCCATACCATTTCAGACTTATACAAATTGTTTGATTTAGGTCCTAGTCAGCACCCTTTAGTAGCGGTATTGGATTTTAGTAAGGTCAGCGAACAAGTAGAACAAAATTCCATGATTTCTACTGATCTCTATTCCATCATGTTTAAAAATTACTGCAAAAACAATTTCAAATACGGTCGCAAAACTATTGATTTTCAGGATGGCAATTTGATCTGCATCGCTCCCAACCAAGCCATAGAGATCGATAATGAAGTGGAATCAAGAGAAAACATGCTGGGTTGGGGTCTGTTTTTCCATCCGGATTTGATTCGGGCAACCTCCCTGAATGACAAAATAAAAGACTACAGCTTTTTTTCATACGAGATATCTGAAGCACTTCACCTTTCGGATAAGGAAAAAAATATCCTGTATGAATGCGTGCAAAAAATCGAAGCCGAACTCAAAGAGAATATTGATGTCCACAGCCAGTTTATTATTGTTTCTACCATCGAGTTATTGTTGAATTACTGTTCACGGTTTTATGGCAGACAATTGATTACAAGAAGCTAATCCAATAAGAAAATAATCTCCCAAATCGAAGCGATTTTAAAGCGGTATTTTTCAGTTGATATAATTAAAGAAAAAGGGTTGCCCACCGTCAAATTTTTAGCGGAGCAAGTCAACTTATCCCCAAGTTATTTGAGCGACCTTCTAAAGAAAGAGACTGGCAAAAATACCCAAGAACACATTCATTTTTACCTTATAGAGGAAGCAAAAAACGGTCTAATCAATACAGATAAAACGGTTAATGAAATAGCTTATAATTTAGGATTTGAATATCCTCAATACTTTAACAAACTTTTCAAACAAAAGACCGGTCAAACACCAATGGAGTATAGAAATCTAAATTGATAAAATGCTTTCTAATAAATAGGGTTGACCAAAATGGGGGCAAAAGTGGAAAGCTTCGCATTTATAATTTTAATTAACCTATCCCGATAAGTCTGAAAACAATACCAATTATTATTTTTTTTCTTTCTCCGATTACCAACCATTCCTCAAAAAGTATTTGAAGACTCCGTTCATCTGCTTAAATTCCACTTTGTCCTGAAATACCCTCTTATGAAATCGCGCATGTTGGCAGCGACACGTGGAGGAATAATTGCTAACTAGGCTTGATTTCCCGCCCGAATGGCGTCAGTTGGTCGGGTATGAAAAATTTAAAAAAACAATTATAATCATATGAAAATCAAATCACTTTTACTCTTGCTCGGCTTGAGTCTTTCCATTTTTGTCCATGGTCAGGAATTGACCAGTGAATTATTAAACGGACTCCCGCTAAGAAATATTGGTCCTGCCAATATGAGTGGAAGGATCGTTGATCTTGCGGTAGTTGAATCAGACCCATACACTTTTTATGCAGCTACAGCCACTGGGGGTATCTGGAAAACGACCAATAATGGAGTTTCTTTTGAACCTGTTTTTGAAAATGAAAAAACGCACTCGGTAGGAGCGATCGCTGTAAATCAAAACCACCCCAATATCCTATGGGTAGGAACTGGCGAGCGAGCCAATCGGCAAAGTAATTCTTGGGGAGATGGTGTTTATATATCCCATGACGGCGGCAAGAACTGGAATAATGTAGGGTTAAAAGACTCTCATCATATCGGAAGAATTGTGCTTCATCCTACAGATACCCTTGTCGCCTATGTTGCCGCAATGGGTCATCTATGGGGCCCCAATGAAGAAAGAGGCTTATATCACACAAAAGATGGCGGTAAAACCTGGGACAGATTAATCTATGTGGATGAAAATACAGGCGTATCCGATGTCGCGATGGATCCTTCCGATCCCAATATCCTATATGCTGCCACTTACCAAAGAAGACGAAAGCCTTATGGATTTCATGGCGGAGGCCCTGGTAGTGGAATACATAAATCCACAGATGGAGGAAAGACTTGGGAAGAATTAAAAAATGGACTTCCTGAAGGGGATTATGGCCGAATTGGTATCTCCATTTATCGCAACAATCCTGAAGTTGTATTTATTTCTTTGGAACAGGGCTATCAATACAATGCTTCCACTGCTTATAATGAGAGAAGAGCTGGTTTATACCGCAGCAAAGACAAAGGAGAAAGTTGGGAATTGATGAGTGATTGGAATCCAAGACCCATGTATGCTTCACAGCCCTTGGTGGATCCAAGTGATGAGTCAAGAATTTATATGATGAATCAGTACAGTTACTCTAGCGATAGTGGAAGAACTTTCATTGCTCCTCGTCAATCGCTTCATGGGGATGATCGAATTCTTTGGGTCAATCCTAAGGACTCCCGACATGTCATTAAAGGTGATGATGGAGGAATAGGGATTTCCTATGACAGAGGGATCAAATGGCTCTTTGTTAGCAATCTTCCGGTAAGTCAGTTTTATCGTGTTTCAGTTGACAATGCAAAACCTTACAAAGTCTATGGTGGCTTGCAAGACAATGGAAGTTGGGTAGGACCAAGCGAAACCTACCGCACTGATGGTATTTTGAATGAAGATTGGAGAAGGCTTGGAGGGGGTGATGGTTTTCTAAATCTAGTGGATCGAAATGATCCAGATGTAGTCTATACCGAATCTCAATATTTGGGACTTTCCAGATACAATATGAAAACTGGACAGCGTCAGGATATTCGTCCAGGCGATCCAAGAGGCAGAATAAGTGCTAGAAGAAATTGGGATGCCTGGGGACCGGGAATTCCGGAACCAGAACTGGGAAATGCGATGGCGCCAGGAAACTGGGATGGTCCGTTCTTTTTATCGCATCATGATGATAATACCATCTACGCAGGCACCAACGTGCTATGGAAAAGCACAGATAATGGTTCTACTTGGGTCTCACTAGGTGATCTTACTACCAAAGTAAATAGAAGAGAGCTTCTAATCATGGGACAAAGGCCAGACGAAAATACCGCCTCATTGGACGATGGGATTCCCTACTATCCTACTTTGACAGCAGTTGCTGAAGACCTACACAGACCGGGAATGCTTTATGCTGGAACAGATGATGGCTTGCTGCAAGTGTCTTGGGATGATGGACAAACCTGGAATGATGTGAGTAGCTCTTTGGTTGGACTTCCAAAGGAAACTTGGATTAATACCTTTGAACCATCCTCCCATACTGCAGGAACAGCATATGTTGCCATCAATAATTATAGAAATAATGATTTCAATAATTACATCTATCGTACAGAAGATTATGGAAAGACCTGGGAATCCGTTGAAGGTGATTTACCTGCCAACCGTGTTGCAAGAACCTTAAGAGAAGATCCCAAAAACCCCAACTTACTCTACTTGGGTACAGAATTAGGCCTTTTTATCAGCATTGATAGAGGGGAGCATTGGGTAGAATTAAAAAGTAATATGCCTACTCTTCCCTTTAACGACTTGGTCATTCATCCAAGAGATAATGATTTGGTCTTAGGCACACATGGCCGTGGGGTTTGGATTTTAGATCATGTCAATGCGCTACAAGAAATAAGCCCTGCAATTCTAAAGCAAAAAGCCGCTTTATTCTCCATCTCAGATGCCGAAATCATCAATTATTTGGATGATGGAGCACACACAGGCGACATGTACTATCGGGGTGAAAATCCTGCATTCGGTGCGGCAATCGACTATTATCTGAAAGACTCAGTTGCCAATGATGCGATCAGTTTAAAGATTTATGATGCACAAGGAATACTCGTTGATGAGGTTAAGACAGAAAACAAGTCTGGACTTCACCGTGTAATGTGGGAACTCCGCTACCAAAACAAGCAAGCCGGAACTGGCAGGTCTAGAATGAATGGGCCTTATGTTTTACCGGGACTTTATACTGCTAAGTTGCAAGTGAATGGAGAAATCTATGATCAAAAATTCAAGGTAAGTGATGACCCACGTCTTGATGTCTCTATCGATGTGCGGAAAGAGTGGACGGCATCACAAATGAATGTTCTTGCATTGTCTTCAGAAGTTACTTCAGATCGGGCAAGTATCGAAAAGTTGATTAAACAATTGGATCAATTGGAAAAAGACAAGGTTTCTTATGATAAGAGTGCAGCAGCTCCTTTAAAAGAAATAAGTGAGAAGTACAATGAGCTATTCAGCCGAATCAGAACTCTTTATTCAGAAATAGGTGATTACATTGGTCCTTGGTCACATGATCAAAAGGAACAGTACAACTATTACCTATCGATGAAAGACAAACTCAAAGTTGAAAGAGATCAAGTCCTTAAAAATACTCTACCCAAAATCAACAAAGGACTAAAAAAAGACAAGCAGTTGAAAATTGACTAATGCATTAAAAAAGATTTGATAAAAAGACTTTCGATTTGTAAAAATTGAAATAGTCTGGAAACAGAATTTTAAAAGGTTCGAGTCATTAGGCTCGAACCTTTTGTTTGTAATGCATTCGAGGCTTAATAGATAAATGCTAGGATTTCCATTAGCTTTTCTCTATTTTTCCACTTTGACACAATAGACCCTTCCCCATGAAAAAACACCTGCTCACAAACCTATTATTCCTAATTGCATTAGTATTTACTTCCCATGCACAGGAGGCCATATTTCGGGCCCAAAACATTGTTTCTCCAGAAATTCGTGAAGACGGAACTGTTACGTTCAGACTCTTTGCTCCGAATGCAAATTCAGTTCAGGTAACTGGAGATTTTTTACCATCAATGAAAATTGAAACACCGAGAGGTCCTATGGATGGGCCAGGAAAAAATGATTTAGTGAAGGATGCTAATGGAGTCTGGGAATATACATCCACAGCATTAACCCCAGAGTTGTACAGCTATTCCTTTATCATTGATGGCTTTACCACCACCGATCCCAGTAATCCTTTTCTCATTCGAGATGTGGCTTCGGTGACCAATATCTTTATTGTAGGCGATGGTCAGGCTGATCTTTACCGAACTCAGGATGTCCCGCATGGAACAGTTACCCGTCGTTGGTATGATTCTCCGACACTGGGGATGGATAGAAGAATCACCATTTATACTCCACCTGGATATGAAGAATCAACTGAAAAATATCCAGTGCTTTATCTTTTACATGGAGCTGGCGGTGATGAAGAGGCTTGGATAGCCTTAGGCCGTACAGCCCAAATCATGGACAATCTAATCGCTGAAGGCAAAGTAAAGCCAATGATTGTAGTGATGCCAAATGGCAATGTGATTCAAGATGGAGCTCCCGGGGAAGGAAGTCTAGGTTTTTATAAACCCCAATTCATGATTCCAAAGACTATGGATGGAACTTATGAAGGAGCTTTCAAAGACATCATCAACTTCGTGGAAAGCAATTATCAAGTAAAAGCAGATAAAGCCAATCGGGCAATTGCCGGACTTTCTATGGGTGGATACCATTCCCTGCACATTTCCAGATATTATCCGAACACTTTTGATTATGTAGGCTTGTTTTCAGCAGCAATTATGGCTCGGGAAGATGCAACAGGGAAGGTTTACAGTGATTTTGACAAAACTTTAACTGCCCAAAAAGAAAACGGGTACAAGCTCTACTGGATCGCTATTGGCAAAACTGATTTCCTCTATGAAGCAAACAAGGAGTTTCGAAGCAAACTAGATGGCATGGAAATGCCTTATGAATATGTGGAAAGTGAAGGTGGCCATATCTGGAGAAACTGGAGAGTTTACCTGACTCAGTTTACTCCATTACTATTCAAATAATAAAAGAATTACCTATTAACCTATTTATTGCATAAAGCGCAGTCCGTTTTGGATTGCGCTTTTTTTGATTCCCTGTTTTGTCCATTTCATGTTGAAACTTTTTAGGAAAATAGCAATATCATATACCTCGAAAATTAGACTCTTTTTGGTGGCACATCAAGCTTTATAGAAAATCGATAGCCAGAAAATTCCCTAACTTAAATTCACAAAATCAAAACCTAGCAACAAATGAAACTACTCCCCTTTCTGATCTCAATTTTCATCATCACGTCTTTTTCAGCTACAGCCCAGCAGTCCTGCATGACGGAGGAAAATATCAAGGCACTAGATGCCAAATGGGAAGAGGCTAATCTAAATCCAGACCCTGATTTTATGGAATCTACTTTAGCCGAAGGATTTATTTGGGTGCATAATCATTACTCTTCGGTTGACAGTAAAGAATCTGCGGTTGAGAAAGCCAAAAGACAAAAAGCAAATGGTGGTAACAATAATACGTCTCGAGTTCAAAGAGACGTGGAAGTGGTGATTACAGGAAATACTGCGATCGTAACTGGATTTACCTATGTTGATAGAACCGAAAATCCAGCCAACTACCATTTTATGCGGACCTATGTTGAGATTGATGGAAAATGTCTCTTAATAGGAAATCATACAATGGCTATTCCTGAGGAAGAATAGATATTTAGAAAAAGTAAATATTAATTCTCCGGCCCCAGCTTTACTTTAGCTGCTTCCAGCAAAGTTTTGGAATCAAATACTTTACCGGCTTTGACAACCGTATGAACAGATCGAGTCCGATTGATATCTTCCAATGGATTTCCTTTGATGATCATCACATCTCCCCATTTTCCGGGCGAAATACTTCCTGTACGATCTGAAATTTTGAAGGCTTCAGCATTCTGTTGGGTCGCAAAGTAAAGTACATCGGCAGCTGGAATTCCAATTTCAACCATGGCTGCCATTTCCCTATGAATAAAGAAACCACCGATTCCTCCACCCAAGTAATTATCCAGTAAAAGTGGTCGGTCGGTCCCCACTGTAATCAATCCCCCTGCATCATAATACCGCTTTAGAACTCCTTGTTTCACAGGATATATCAAAGCACAAAGTTCATTGAAACTTGAGGGCTTTACATTCTTAATTACATTTCCTGCGAAAGGTGTAAAGTATTGATTTTCAAATGCCCAATCCTCAAAAATCGGAGAATCTACCAAACCGATAGCACCATAAGTTCCCAATGTTGCATCGAAATAAACTCCGTTTTTGATATACAATTGAATGATTTCTTCCAGCCTTGGATCTGCAGGATCTAGGTCTTTTAAACTATTATAGGCACTGGTAGTAGCTACCAACAAGTCTCCTCCCAAAAAATGCTCTATTCGATCAATCCCCATTTTGATTGCATCCTGAGGATTGACCGAGTTTCTAAATCCAGAATCCAAATGACCGGTTACAGTAAGATTATGTTTATGAGCTTGGTCTATTAGAATTGCAAGATGCTCTTTTGTAATCCCTTTAGCTTTGAAACCAAGTGCTCCCCTCTTTGCCCAATAATCCACTCGATCACGAATTTGCTGCTCAGTAAAATCAGAATTCCAATCTGGTGCAGCAGTTCCGTAATAAGGTCCAGAGTGTAGGATTCTTGGCCCAGGCCGTTCATTGGCATCAATCGCCTCTTGAAGACCCCACATTTTCTCAGGTTCTATTTCTCCTGCCGGAAAAGTGCTGGTGATTCCATTGGCCAAGAAAATCTTGGGCATTGCCACAGTATCATCGTAAGCTTTGTTGTCATAACTCACCCGATAATGGGCATGCAAATCAATTAAGCCTGGGAGCACATAATCTGCATCACTTAGGTTGAGCACTTCCCAATCGCTTGCTCCTTCCCCTTCTCCGAAAATTCCATCCTCTATATAAATCCCTGAATTCTTCTGGAAACTTTTGCTTTCAGTATCAAACACCCACCCACCTTTGATCAGCAGATTTTGAGAGAAAGCTTGAAAACTTCCTATACATAGTAGAATGACTGCCAGAACATGTCTTTTATTCATACGATTGAAATGAAAGGGTGAAGAATCAATTTTCAATATAATGAAATTACCAATGGTTGAATCTGAATAATGACCTGATTGATATTCATGAAAAATCCCAACCCGCGATTTCACCTTATGAGAATTCTTGCAGGTTGGGTTGGGATACTCCAGAACAGATAGCAGACTTTAGAATGTCTGTGAAAATTATTTAATCTTCAGAGCTAGTTCTTCGATCCTGTTTTTATGATAATCACTTCCGCTGATCTCATAAGCTTTTTTGACAAACTCTAAAGCGGATTTCGGATCATCATTTGCCTCATAATAATCCGCCATAGAATCATAAAGATTGGCACTCTTTGGAAAATAATGGATTCCCTGCTCAAAGAACATTTTCGCTTTTTCCATTTGACCACGATCCATACTCATGTAGCCGGACATAGTCATCAAATCTTCAGGAAAAGGGGGCTCTGGGTATCCAAAATGAGCTTCTAACTTCTCAGCTCTATAATTCATTAATTCAAGCAAGTCTTCTTTGGGAGTTTCTGGAATGTTGAATAATTCAACCCTTTCCATCTGAAACCAGTCGAATAGTGAAATCAATCCATTCCGAAGGGAAGGAAGGGGAACAGTGCCATGAAGATCAATTGGGAAGAAATCCCAATCAAAGTCTAAGCCCTCTCCCGAATTTGCTCTGATGAACTCCGAAAACGCAATATTACTTCGGGCAAAAAGTGTGAATTCAGAATCGTCCTGCATGACATTCTCTATAGTCATTTCAGGCTTTTGCATGTGCAACTGCCCACTGAGCGAAACATATAGTGATTTTCCTTCTAAGCTTTTCTTCGAGAAAACTTCTTTCGCCTGCTTAAGCATCAATTGATCATCCCAATCCAAACTCGGGTCAATTGCCAAATAATTCTCAAAAAGTTCGGGCTGATGGATCAAAGTATAGATCGAAAAGAGTCCGCCATAAGAATGGCCGATGAGGGTTCTATAATCGCTGGCCGGATAGTTTTCTTCCACATAGGGAATCAGTTCCTCACCTACGAATCTCAAAAATTGATCTGCTTCTCCATTTGGACCATAGCTTGGCTCGACAACTGAAGGAGTCAAATCTCTGGTTCTATTTTCTTGATTAGAAACTCCGATTAGGATCATATCCGGCAAAAACCCGCCCATATAAAACCTTTGAGTAACGCTTAGTGCAGGCAGCAAATTTTCCCCATCCAGAATAAAAGCGATAGGATATTTTCTGTCACTTTCAGGATCAAATCCTTCGGGAAACTGTACATAGAACACCCTGGATTCTTCCAGAACTTCTGAATAAACAGAGTCTTTTATACCTATTTGAGACAGGAATTGGGCTTTAGCCTCGCTAATTATGCTAAACAAAATAGCGAGGCAAAGAAGTGTTTTTTGATTGAGGAAAAACGACATCAGGTGGGTTTTATTAGAACTTGACAATTGATTTATTTAGCTACTTTTGAAGCTTCAGCTTTTCGCATCCAGCTAAGTATAAAAGTGGCAGTATAACCCAGAACGAAAACGAGTAAGCCAAAAAGAGGTGAAAGCAGGGTTACTTTTAATCCCCCAGCAACAATAGCCGGATCAGCCCCACCAGTCGCTTCCAGCGCATCAAATGCCTGAATCAATCCCAAAAGGGAATTTAGAAAAGAGATTACCAGGCCAAGCAAAACGATTTGATTTACCAGTTTTTTGTATTTCAAGAAAGTTGGGGTATCAGCATTGAGCTTAGAAAAAGCTTTGACTGTGAAAAAAATTGCCAATAATAAGCATAGGAAAACCAGTGTCATTCCAAGAAAACCACTTTCCTGAAAACGATCGGTTATAACATTTAAAAACACCATGTTTTGGCCTAAAATTGTTGTGAGTGTGTCCATTGATTATTTATTTAAATGAGTTCACAAGTTTACCATACTTTGCAGGCTGGTAGTAGTTTTTGCGACAAACGACTGGCAAGGCTTGGGATTTGACAGGATTCAACTGGATTCTGGAAAAAGTTTATTCCCTGAAGTTACTCATCCCCAGAAACCCGTCAATCGTCGCAAATTCTTTGGAAATACAATTTTTTAAAAGACCTTGTCCTACTCAAAAATGGATAAGAATCGAGTAATAAAGCAATTGCTAAAGAAAATGCTGGAGCAGGTATCCATCTGTTTTGGTGCGCTGGTATTCTTTGCTTTTTACTTTGGAATCACGATTTCTGATCTTGGCCCGGCTTTTACTTTCGGAGCTTTTTTACTTCCTGCTACCATGGGAATGGTCAATGTATTTAGCTTTTATCTTATTCCGAAATTTCTATTCCGGCAGCAATACTTTTGGTTTGCACTCTATACTTTTTATTCCATTGTCATCTCTATATTTCTGATCGCTTTATCCTCTTTTTACGGATTCCTTTTTATCAATTCGGTGGAATCGCTCGGCACCGAATTTACTTTGACAAAAAATCTCTACCTCATCATTGTGGCTGTTTATATCGTGGTTTTGGTCACTTCTTTATTCGCTGCCTATCGGGAAAGCTACAAGCTACACCTGAAAAACCAAGAACTCCAGTACACGATTCTCAACGGAGAACTCTTACTTAAACAAGAGGAACTCTCCTACTTGAAGATGCAGATTCAACCCCATTTTTTATTCAACACACTCAATACAATTTATGGATCGGCTATCGCAAAGAGTCCTGAAACACCCGAGTTGATTCTTAAGCTTTCCAATTTATTGGATTACATTTTATACCAAACTCAAAAAACACTCGTCCCCTTGCAGGATGAAATAAATCATTTGAAAGACTATCTAGCCTTGGAAAAATTGAGACATGGAGATAAACTCCGGATTATTTCCAGTTTTCCTGAGGAAACAACGAATCTTATGGTTGCCCCGATGCTGTTTCTTCCTTTATTGGAAAACAGCTTCAAACACGGGAAATCTCAAGAAAAAGAGGCCTTCGTCGAAATAAGAATTGAGGCTCAAAAAGATCAAGTGGATTTCTATCTAAAGAACTCTTTCGATGATTCAGAAACAAAAAGAACCTTGACTTCTTCAGGAATAGGTCTTCAAAATATCCAAAAGAGACTTAAACTCTTGTACCCGGATTCCCATTCATTTAACATCAAGAAATCAGATGGTTATTTTGTAGTTGAGCTTAAACTGTTAACCACCCTACCAAAGCCACAGGTATCATGAATTGCCTAATTGTTGACGACGAACCCATAGCACAGAATATTCTCAAGGAATTCATCTCCAAGGTGGATTATCTTCATCTGGTGGATTGTTGCAGCAATGCAAATGAGGCTTTTAATGTGGTTCAACAAAATGAAATCGATTTGGTATTCTTGGATATCAATATGCCTGGGATAGATGGCATGGCATTCGCCAAAATCATCCCTAAAGAGATTCATGTTATCTTCACCACAGCCTATCGTGAATATGCGATTGAAGGCTTTAATCTGGAGGCAACCGATTATTTATTGAAACCTATTCCTTTTGATCGATTCCTTAAATCTGTCGCAAAAGTCCAGGAATCACTAAACAAAGGCAGAAATTCCACATCTGCTGAAAAGCCTGAATTCCTATTCGTTCGACAAGATCGGAAAATGGAAAAGATAGAATTTTCAGATATTCTATTCGTCGAAAGCTATGCAGATTACATCAAGATCCATCTAAAAGATCGTGTTTTGGTCGTCCGTGAAAGCATCTCCAATTTTGAAAACAAGTTACCGGTAAGCCAATTCATTCGCTTCCACCGTTCCTTTATTGGAAATATGTCCGCAATTGATTCCTACACTCATGAATTCCTGGAGATTGCAGGCAATGCTTTGACCATCAGCAGATCCTATAAAGAAGAGGTGCTGAAGCGGTTGCAACAATTTGAATAAATCATAATCTTAAAATTTCTGAATTTTTAATTCAAGTTTGATGGGAATTAGAATTTTTCATTTTACTTTGTAACTCAAAGTACTTTTAGACATGAAATCGAGCATGATTAAAATTTCACAAAAGGATGTAATCGAGCATGACTAAAAAGTCACACACTGGTATGATTATCAGCTTTGCGAGATTCCATATGACCTATAAAAATCGAATTATAAACAGATGAAAAAACCGGAACAAGAATTAGCAGAGATCAGGTCCATGATGGAGCGAAGTACCCGCTTCCTTTCGCTGAGCGGACTGGCGGGGATCCTGGCTGGGATTTATGCTTTAGCTGGAGCAAGCTTAGCTTGGTATTGGATTTATTTTCCCTCCTCAGAATATGCATCGGGAACCGAATCGATTTCTACAGCTGACCTTCGTATCAATTTGCTGGTTGTAGCATTAGTTGTTTTAGGTCTTGCAGTAGGCTCTGCTTATTTTCTGAGTCAGAATAAAAGTCAGCGAAAATCCCAGCAATTTAGATCTCCTGCAAGCAAGCGATTTCTTCTGGCTTTATTCATCCCTGTTATTGCAGGCGGGCTGTTTTCCTTCGCCCTGATCCACCAAAGCGCCTATCAAATGATTGCCCCGGCAACCTTGATTTTCTACGGATTGGGATTGATCAATGCATCTCATTTTACACTAGGCGAAATCAAAAACCTTGGAATCGGACAGCTCATCTTAGGAATTATTGCAGCTTTCTTTCCAGAATTTGGGCTAATCTGCTGGGCACTGGGTTTTGGAGTTCTGCATGTGATCTACGGCTCGTTGATGTATTTTAAATACGATCGGTAAAGTGAAAGGGACTTACGATAAAGCATTTGAAAATGTGGTCCGGTTGAGGGTCATGTCCATCTTGATGGTAAATGAGGAATATGATTTTAATTCCTTCAAAGAGGTCCTCGAGGTGACTGACGGAAATCTGGCTTCTCATTTGAAAAATCTGGAGAAGCAGGAATATATCTCAGTGAACAAATCTTTTGTAGGGAGAAAGCCAATGACGAATTACTCAGCCACTGAAAATGGTAGAAAGGCTTTTCAAAATCATCTGGAATTCCTGGAAAACTTGATTAAAGAAAATAGATAGTAAAAAAATTTATTCTTCCACTTTGAAATTCAAAGTGCTTTAAAAAACTAAAATCATAAACCCTATGAAACAAGAAATCTTAAATCACCTCCAAGATCCCGGCTCTTTAGAAAAGCTTTACCGATCAGACAAGGCTAAATTCAAGGCCTCTTTTTCCAGTATTTATTTCGAAAACAAGGAGAATCCAATCCTACAATTTTGGAATGAGCGATTAAGCTATGAGTCCAATTCCATCTCATGGGGGATAAAAAACGAATTCATTTATGTGGTCATAGGGTGCCTCATCGCAGGATTAGTTGCGAAGATTCCTGATTTTTTCTCTGTTTCAAAAGACTTCTTCTTTCCAAGAAATATCGGTTTCATCGTCTTTCCTGTGCTCATCACCTATTTTGCTTGGAAAAATAAACTCTCCAAAAAAGTGATTGGACTCTTTGCCGGGATCGTCAGCATCTGTATCATTTACATTAATATGCTTCCGGAAAGTTTGGAGAGCGATACCTTGATTTTGGCATGTATCCATTTACCCTTATTACTTTGGGTTATTCTTGGATCTGCATTTTCCGGAAAAAATACGTTTAATCTTTCCATTCCGCTCGACTTCCTACGATTCAATGGTGATACCGCAGTGATGATTGCTGTTTTGGGTATCGCTGGAGCATTATTGACAGGGATCACCTTCGGCTTGTTCTCCTTAATTGGAATTGAAATCGAACCGTTTTTTGAAAAATATATCATCGTTTTTGGGCTTCCTGCCATTCCTATTCTTGCCGCTTTCCTTACTCAGACCAACCCTCAGCTGGTCAATAAAGTATCTCCAATCATAGCCAAACTCTTCAGTCCAGCAGTATTGGTGATGCTTGTGGTTTATTTGTCAGCTATTATTTACTCTGGAAAAGATCCCTACAACGACCGTGAGTTTTTAATGACATTCAATTTATTGTTAGTTGGAGTGATGGCTTTGATATTTTTCTCCATTGCGGAAAGCAGCAACAAAGGCAAAATCACTTTTGATATCTGGATTCTGTTTTTGCTTTCCATCGTGACAATCATCGTAAATGGAATTGCCCTTTCAGCGATCGCATTCCGAATTTCTGAAATGGGCATTACTCCTAATAGGCTTGCCGTTTTGGTGAGCAATGTGCTAATCTTGGTTCACCTATTTATTGTTGGATTCAAGCTTTATCAATCTATTTTCAAGAAATCAGAACTTGGTGAAGTAGGAAAATCAATTGTCGCTTACGTACCCATTTACTTTATCTGGGCACTGATTGTCGTTTTCGTTTTCCCAATAATGTTTGGGTTCCAATAAAGGCATAACTATTTCTGATCAAACGCAATCATGCTAATAGATCAAAATGGCCTCGACTAAGCTCGTCCATCGGATTCGAGCCTAATTAGATGGGGGTGGAGGAAAATGCGGCGGTGCCGCATTTTCCTCCACCGATCATAATTTTAAACCTTAGGGTCACCGAGCGTAGTCGAGGTGACCATCAATAAAATTTGGTAATTGCCATGAAAGCGGATATAGATATAAATAATTTCCCTAGGTATTATTTTAAACTTAAATGATACCCGGACCTTATGGATCATTCAGCAAAGGGTTGTATTTTGCTAGCAACCTCAAATCCGAATTATGAGCATTTTTAACATTATTACGATCCTGATCATCCTTTCTGCGGGTTTTGCTTTTATCAATACTCGGTTTCTGAAACTTCCTTTCACCATTGGTTTGATGATTATTGCGATCGTTTTCACGGTAGGAATTACCATTCTGGGAAGCTTCAATCATTATATTTTAGATGAAGCCAAATTATTAATTCAATCTGTAGACTTCGAAACTGCACTTTTGGATGTCATGCTAAGCTTTTTACTCTTTGCAGGAGCACTCCATACCAAGCTAGATGCTCTGAAAAAGCAAAAAGGTCCCATTGCTTTATTTGCGACCATTGGCGTGGTGCTATCGACTTTCTTGATCGGCTCCATGATGTATTACCTTTTCTTGGCTTTTAACTATCCGATCGATTACATCTATTGCTTGCTTTTCGGAGCACTGATCTCCCCAACTGATCCAATCGCCGTTTTGGGTATTTTGAAAGATGCCAATGCTCCTAAAAAATTGGAAACCAAAATCGTGGGGGAATCGCTTTTCAATGATGGCGTAGGCGTCGTGGTTTTTATCGTCCTGTTTAAAATCGCTCAGCAAGGCCTGGACTCCATGAGTTTCGGCGATGTGGGTTTACTTTTTATCGAGGAAGTGTTTGGAGGAATTGCCCTTGGGCTCATCGCCGGATGGGGTGCTTTCCGATTGATGAAAGTGATCGATAACTACGAAACCGAAGTCATCATCACCTTGGCTTTGGTCATGGGGATTTCTGCTTTGGCACATTACCTCCATGTATCCGGACCGCTTGCGGTGGTTGTGGCAGGGATTTTCCTGGGAAATAAAGCCCCAAAGATCGCTTGGTCAGAGACCACACATGTGTATGTAGACAAGTTTTGGGAACTTTTGGATGTGCTGCTGAATGCGATTCTTTTTGTCTTGATCGGGCTCGAATTATTGGTCATTTCCCTAAATGGAGATTACCTCATCTTTGGTCTGATTGCGATTCCAATAGCGCTTCTTGCCCGCTACATTGCCCTTGCCGGACCAGTCAAACTCTTTGAGAAAAAGCTGGATTTTATTCCAAAGACAAATTTAATCATGACTTGGGGAGGAATCCGGGGAGGAATTTCCATTGCCTTGGCCTTATCGCTTGAGCCTCAAATGGAGCGCGAACTTTTCCTTACAGTCACTTATGTGATCGTCGTATTCTCCATCATCGCACAGGGATTGACCATTGGATCTTTGGTAAAACGGGTGCTGAGCAAAGAAAAGGCAAGTTAGATCCAGCTTGATTTTTTCACGAATCCAGATTTATTCAAAAGGAACATATCCCATCACCTCCAAGCGATCAGGACTTGTCTTACTATTTGAGTAAACCATGATTTCTTTTATGAAATATCCCTTATTCTCAATATTGTAAGTGACTTTAAAGCTATCCTTCTCATAAGGCTTCAAAAATCCATCGTTCCAAGCCGGAATTGTACACCCACAAGATGTTTTTATGTCATAAACTTTCAAATCTTTCTTGCCTAAGTTCCCAAATACAAAATAGACATCTGCTTCTTCCTGAGTTGTTAATGTGTCGAAGTCGTACTTCTTGATCTCGAACGAAATTTCAGGCACATAATTTTCCTCCAAAGCTCGCTTTATAATAATGGAAATGATGGTTGAAAAAACGACGATGAAAATTAGAATAATCGATTTTTTCATTTTAGCCAACTTTTAATCAATTGAGAAATATCGAATCGCAACACCAATTCATGAGTATAGTCTGTGGCGTATAATCTCCCCTGATTCTCATCAATATCAATTGAACTAAGATCATGCTTCACAGTCAGATAAGCTTTAGGGTTTCCCTCCCAATCATACACCCGGATAAAGCATTCATTTTCTTTATTTATTTCTGAGTTCACATTTCTGTCAGCTTCCAAAACAAATATAAAATGCTCACTTAACGCCAAACCATCATATCCATCTAGCCTTCCATCAAAAAAATCTTTTGTGGGATCTATTTCCAGACCATCATAAAAATTATCTTTCCAATTCTCCCCATCTACTATAGTTTTAACCACTTTCAAGTTTTCATCAAAAATATCGATCCGATTAAACATATACATGGATTGTACAAATTTATCTTGAGTCGGGTGTTTGTCGAAAGATCCTCCGTAAAGGCTATTCATAGTTTCCGCAGGTAAACGGGAATTGTTCTTAATGACGGGGAATAAACCTGATTTGGAAATCACTTTCCTTTCCAAGTCAAATGATTTTATCCTTACACGATTTTGCTCATAGATCCAGCCATTTGCATAGATTTTATTATTGGCTCCCATGAATAGCTGATAATAAGGAAAAATTTTCATGTCTATTCTCAACTTTCTTTCAACAATTGGATAGGGGGATTTGGAATTAAGTGTCTTGGTCAGATTCATCAATGAATAATTACCCCTTAAAAAATCAAAATACCAGAGCTTGATGCCATCATTCGCTTTTTCAAATTGACCCACGGTAGTTTGAGGAATTTCCCATTGATCGGGTCCTTCCCCCCGAACCCCAATCGGCCCCAAGTAGTTGAGTGTATTTTTATGATAAACATGGTAATGATTTTTTCCACTGTTTACCATCGTCACTAAAAGAGTATCAACCACAAAAATTTTATGATGATGGTTGTAATCTTGGGTAAGTATTTCTTGACCCTCTATGGTCACCTTTTTCGGAAAATCACTCTTACTCACCTTTACCAAGATTTGAGCATTAGATTCGATAAGATTGAAATTGAAAAAGAATACCAAGACAAAACAGATATTATATTTATTTGAATTCATAAAAATCATATATTATAGTAAGCCGGCTTACTGTTGTAGTAGCCGGCATAAATCAAACTTATCCTCCCATTCCAGGAGAGGTACCACAAGGTCCAACAGAATTCCCCTGACCAGTCAAAATTGCACATCTGTCAACCTGACAAAAATTAGTAAGACCTTCATTACCCCCAACATTATGGTGGCAATAATTCACATCCATCATTCCTGTTTCAGGAACTCCATCGCCGAACGATGTCAAAGGAGAAACTCCTAGAAGAACTCCAAATCCAGCAGCTAGCATCACTTTCGCTGCAAATCCGATTTTACTTTTTCCATTCATAATGTTTACTAGTTAAAGGTTGAAAATAGATTAAAATCACTCCGTTAGTTACTGTACTTCCAAAGTTTAACTAAAGAAAGAAAGAAAGAAAGAAAGAAAGAAAGAAGCAAATATTTTTAGAAAAAAAATTATTGTTAGTTATACTAACAAGATTCTGGCTATGAGATATTTATAGAGTATTGACTAATTTTAATTTAACAAATACCCTATACATAACTTGAACGAAATCCAAACGAATTTCCATTGCCTTGGCCCTCAAATGGAGCGCGAACTTTTCCTTACCGTCACTTATGTGATTGTGGTATTCTCTATTATCGCACAGGGATTGACCATTGGATCTTTGGTAAAACGGGTGCTGAGCAAAGAAAAGGCAAATTAGATCCAGCTTGATTTATTCACGAATCCAGATTTATTCAAAAGGAACATATCCCATCACCTCCAAGCGATCAGGACTTGTCTTACTATTTGAGTAAACCATGATTTCTTTTATGAAATATCCCTTATTCTCAATATTGTAAGTGACTTTAAAGCTATCCTTCTCATAAGGCTTCAAAAATCCATCGTTCCAAGCCGGAATTGTACACCCACAAGATGTTTTTATGTCATAAACTTTCAAATCTTTCTTGCCTAAGTTCCCATATACAAAATAGACATCTGCTTCTTCCTGAGTTGTTAATGTGTCGAAGTCGTACTTCTTGATCTCGAACGAAATTTCAGGCACATAATTTTCCTCCAAAGCTCGCTTTATAATAATGGAAATGATGGTTGAAAAAACGACGATGAAAATTAGAATAATCGATTTTTTCATTTTAGCCAACTTTTAATCAATTGAGAAATATCGAATCGCAACACCAATTCATGACTATAATCGGTTGCATATAACTTTCCGTTACTTTCATCAATAGCTATGGAACTAAGATCATGCTTAACAGTCAAATAAGCCTTTGGCCTTCCATCCCAATCATATACCCGGATAAAGCATTCATTTTCTTTATTTATTTCTGAATTCACATTTCTGTCAGCCTCCAAAGCATAAATAAAATTTTCGCTTAGAGCCAGTGAATTAAATCCATCTGTTCTTCCTTCAAAAAACTCCTTAGTTGGATCAATATCTATAGCATCATAATAATTATCTTTCCAGTTTTCTCCATCTACAATAGTTTTAATCACATTTAGATTTTCATCAAAAATGTCGATCCTGTTAAACATATACATAGCTTGTACAAACTTATCTTGCTTAGGATGCTTGTAAAAAGAAGCTCCGTATAAACTATTAATCGTTTCAGCAGGTAGCCTTTCACTATTTTTGATGACCGGAAATAATCCTGATTTATAAATTTTATTGCTTTCTAAATCGAAAGACTTTATCCTACCCCGATTTTGCTCATAGATCCAACTATTGGCATAAATCCGATTATTATTTCCCATAAACAATTGGAAATAAGGAAATATCTTCATGTTGACTCTCAACTTTCTTTCCACAATTGGATAGGGGGATTTGGAATTAAGTGTCTTAGTCAAATTCATCAATGAATAATTACCCCTTAAAAAATCAAAATACCAAAGCTTGATGCCATCATTTGCTTTTTCAAATTGACCCACGGTAGTTTGAGGAATTTCCCATTGATCGGGTCCTTCCCCCCGAACCCCAATCGGCCCCAAGTAGTTGAGTGTATTTTTATGATAAACATGGTAATGATTCGTACCACTGTTTACCATGGTCAATAAAAGTGTGTCAATAACAAAAATCCTATGGTGATGATTGTAATCCTCTGTTAATATTTTTTCACTTTGAAGAGTGATCTTTACCGGAAAATCACTCTTTTTTACTTGGACCAAGGTTTGAGCATTCGATTGGTAGATGATCAGATTGCAAAAAAATAAAACTAAAAAACGGATTGTATTCGTAGAAATAGTCATAATAATAATTGTTAAAGTTAGCCGGCTACCACCTTGGTAGCCGACATAAATCAAACTTATCCTCCCATTCCAGGAGATGAACCACAAGGTCCAACAGAACTACCAGTTCCAGAAACTATTGCACATCTATCAATTTGACAGAAAGTTGAAAGTCCCTCTCCGCTTCCACCCACATTATGGTGGCAATAATTCACATCCATCATTCCTGTTTCAGGAACTCCATCGCCGAACGATGTCAAAGGAGAAACTCCTAGAAGAACTCCAAATCCAGCAGCTAGCATCACTTTCGCTGCAAAACCGATTTTACTTTTTCCATTCATAATGTTTACTAGTTAAAGATTGAAAATAGATTAAAATCACCCTGTTAGTTACTATACTTCCAAAGTTTAACTAAAGAAAGAAAGAAAGAAAGAAAGAAGCAAATATTTTTAGAAAAAAAATTATTGTTAGTTATACTAACAACCGGCTGATGATAAAGGCTTTAATTCTAAAAACTAACCTTAATTTCAAAAAACCTAAATCATATCTTGGTTCAAGATCCATGCGAATTTCTATTGCATTAGCACTTTCACTCGAACCCCAAATGGAGCGCGAACTTTTCCTTACAGTCACCTATGTGATCGTCGTTTTCTCCATTATCGCACAGGGATTGACCATTGGTTCTTTGGTGAAAAAAGTCTTAACCACCTATGAAGAAAAATAACTGATTTGATCAAACCAATTATTTTCTAACAATTAATAATATGTGCTTATCTTAAAATTCAAACCATAATAAATGCACGTGAAATCAAGCTTGCCTGAGGCAAACAGACCTGACCTAGAACGTCACACTGGGATGATTAAATGCTGGGAGATTCCATATGGCCGTTAAGGAGAAATTAAAATCATATGAAATGCCCATGAGGAAAGTTCTCACACAGGGGAATGATTACCTAGGGCATTCCGTGTGGTAATTAAAAATCAAATTATAAACATATGAAATCTAGCATGACTAAAAAGTCACACACTGGGATGATTAAATGCTGCGAGATTCCATATGGCCATTAAGAAGAAATTAAAATCATATGAAAACAAATCACATACTAGTTCGAACTATTTATCTAAGCTTATTTCTTTTTTCTTGTTCTACTTCTGAAAAAGAAACTAAACTAGAGCTTACTCCCGTTCAAGTTTTTTCATTGGATTATAAAGCTCCAGCTTTCAAAAATGATCAGCGCGCAGAAAAAATAAAAACGATTTCAAGTGACCTTCAGGAATTGATGTCGTCTTATTCGAAAGCAAATAATATCCCGGGAATAGCTTATGGTATTGTTGTAGATGGTGAATTGGTGATCTCATCTGCTGTAGGAGTTTTGGATATTGAAAAAGAAAGCCCAGTTACAACCTCTTCAGAATTCCGAATTGCCTCCATGACCAAAAGCTTTACGGCTATGGCAATTCTCAAGCTTAGAGATGAAGGCAAGCTTTCCCTCAATGATCCTGTATCCAAGTACATTCCGGAAATGGAAAACCACAGGTATTTGACCAAAGATTCCCCAATAATTGACATTGAGAATTTGCTGACCATGACCGCTGGTTTCCCGGAAGATAATCCATGGGGTGACCGCCAACTTGATGAGACGAATCAAATGCTATTGGACTTGATCAGCGAAGGCTTAACTTCTTCCAATGTCCCTTCATATACCTATGAATACAGCAACACAGGCTATGCGATGCTGGGATATATAGTATCTCAAGTTTCGGGAAAACCATATCAGGAATATATCAAGGAAGAAATTCTCAATCCTTTGGGCATGACTCATACCTATTGGGAAGTGGATGAAGTACCTTCCGAACAATTAGCAATTGGTTACCGATGGGAAGATGAGGAATGGAAATTAGAACCCATGCTTCATGATGGCTCCTTTGGATCAATGGGAGGTTTAATCACCTCCATAGAGGATTTTAGTAAGTATGTTAGCTTTCACCTTTCTGCTTGGCCTCCAAGGAATAATGAGGAAGCCGGACCTTTAAAGAGGAGTTCCCTAAGAGAAATGCATACTCCCCAATTCCCTAGGCTTAATACTAATTCAACCAATTTCCTTGAAAATCCATGTCCTGTTGTCGCTGGATATGGATATGGCTTAGGAATCTATCAAAACTGCGATGGATTAAAATGGGTTTCACATGGAGGAGCACTGCCCGGTTTTGGTAGTAATTACGTGTTTTATCCAGAGTATGGCATAGGAATCATGGCATTTTGTAACCTTACCTACACTACTCCTTGGCAACTGAAGGAAATCGAAAAATTGATCTTTGATCAACTAGATTTACAACCAAGAGAACTGCCCATTTCATCCATTTTAGAAAAAAGGAAAAATCAGATTGCCGAAACTTTCCAACAAGGAGAAAATGCCTTAATGGCCGAAATATTTGCCGAAAACTTCTTCTTAGATGAAAGCAGAGATCATAGAATTCAAGGGATTTCAAAAGCATTATCCAAAGCAGGTCGGATAACTTCAGTGACTGATTTAGTGCCTCAGAATCAATTAAGAGGAGGTTTTAGATTGAAAGGAGAAAATGGAGATGTCGCAATTTTCTTCACACTTACCCCCGAAAAAGATCCAAAAGTCCAACAACTGGATTTTGTATTTGTAGAGAAATAAGGTAGGAAGTGCTTCTAGAAGATTGCCTGAATCAGACAGTATAAAATCCACAACAAAAGAAAAGAATTAGTCACAAACTAAAGGCAAGCACTACTTTTCAAAAGTAATCGCCTCTGGATTTGCTCCCAACTTCTCTAGGATTTCACTGATAGCCTTTACCATCGGATCAGGCCCACAAACGTAAAAATGCTGTGAAAAATCTTGCACATGCTTTTCTAGAAAGTCCTTGTCTATTCTTCCATTTTCATGGCCTGAAACCTTCTCCTTTTCTAAAATAGAGATAAAATCTCCTCCAAGGATCTCTTTGAAATATCCTTCCAGGATCACATCATCCTTCGTCTTATTTGCAAAAAACAGTCTGTTTCCGGATAGTTCTCCTTTTTCTTTCAATGATTTTAATATGGCAATAAAAGGTGTGACACCAGCTCCACCGGCGATAAAAACGCCCTTTCCATTGTATTGAATTGCACCCCATGAGTCATTCACGATAAGCTCATCCCCTACTACTAACCGATCCAGCTGATTGGTAACCCCATCATGATCTGCATAGGATTTGATCACAAATTCCAGATGATCGTCTTCAGGTAAAGAGGTAAATGTGAATGGTCGTAATTCAGATTTCCATTCTTCTTTATTGATTGCCAGTTCTGTTGCTTGACCAGGAACGAATGAATAACCATCTGGCTTCTCAACTTTATATTGTTTTACGTCATGAGTCAAGGTCTGTATATCGAGTATTTTTAAAGTATTCGGCATGCTATTTTTAAAGTTGGTTCTATTATATCAAACGTACTACAGCATAATTGTTTAAGTAAACGTTGATTTATTCAAATCCCTTAATCACACTATTCTTTTTTAAGCCCCTAATTCTTCTGTGATTTGGCTATCTTGTGGCCTCTTAAAACAAACCTTATGAAATCGAGCATGACTCAAAAGTCACACACTTGGATGATTAACCTAAATGCGAGATTCCATATGACCTATAAAAATCAAATTATAAACCTTATGAAAAATTATTTCAATTTAACACTATCACTGGCTTTGATAGCAGCTGTAGGATTTACAGCATGCAACTCTAAAACCGGGACGGAAGAAAGTACCGAAGTAGTCGAAACACAGACGACTTCTTTCGGAGGCCTGGCCCTTTACACCCTTCGTGATTCTATGGCAAGTAACCCAAAAGCCACACTCCAGGCCGTAGCGGATGCTGGATATGCTTACGTGGAAACAGCCAATTACGAAGACGGTAAATTTTATGGAATGGCACCTGCCGATTTCAAAGCTTACCTAGAATCCATTGGACTAACTGCAAAGAGCGCTCATATGGGCATGGTCAATCTAGAAAATGCGGATCAATTAATTGCAGATGCAAAAGCTGCAGGAATTAGCTATTTCGTCATTCCGGTTCCTCCAATGGGCATGTTCACCTTTGGTCCTGATGGAATGGGCATGAAAGGTACAGCTGCTGAATTGGCAACTATCTTGAACACCCTTGGTGAAAAATGTTCTGCAGCTGGATTGAAGTTATTGTATCACAACCATGATTTCGAATTCAAGCCAATGGCTGATGGAAGCGCAATGATTGATTATCTGTTAGAAAATTGCAATTCAGACAACGTAAACTTTCAGATGGATCTATTTTGGGTGACCAAAGCAGGAGTTGATCCCTTGACATACTTCGAGAAATATCCGGGAAGATTCAAAGCATGGCATGTAAAAGACATGAATGCGGAAGGAAATTTTGCTCCGGTTGGAACTGGCTCGATTGATTTCAAAAGAATTTTGGCTGAGAAAGTAAAGTCCGGAATGGAATATTACTTGGTAGAGCAAGATCAGACTTTTGGTCTTGACCCAATGGAAGCGGTCAAAACCAGCCATAAAGGATTAGAAGAAATAGGTTTTAATTAAACCAGATCTACTTGTGACAAGAAAGCCAATCGCTCTACGGTTGGCTTTTTTATTTCCTTTGAGACAAAAGTCCTAGTAATTGATTTTGTAGAAACCGAAATTGCCTGCTATGAGTAACAGCTCCATCGTGATAATCCTGGCAGTTCTAATCCTTCACTTTTTGATTGGAATCGGCTATTTGCTTTACAAGATCTTTGGGAAAGGCAAGGGTAAATAATCACTTATCAGGTGAAAAATAAAAAAACCACTTCCAAATTATCAGAAGTGGTTTTCAAAAGTTTTAGAAATCATTCTCTAAAGCAAAAGAGTCAAATTTCGATGCGTCGGATTTTTACCGACCCAGTTATAGCCATTAGTCGTACGAGCCCAAGCAATTAAGACAAAACTATAAGCACAGGATTGAGGAGGTCTCCAATTGCCCCTAGGAGGAATAGATCGGTTGACAAATCCCTGCCAATTACCCATTGAAGGGGTATAAGTCTCATTGAAGATCGTTGCACTTTGGTTATCCCCATAGGTCGCATAAAATGAAACCGCCCTCAAATTCCCCTCAGCATCATTTGCAGTTAATCGGAAATTCAATCCGTCAGGCGCTGCTCCAATATTCTCGATTGCACAGGCTGATACTTCATTGGATCCATGTCGAATACTTTCTATTATCGTTGAAGGAAGATGATTATCGATCAAGAGACGAATTGTCTGCGAATCCTGTGGTTGATCTATAAACCCAATTCGTTTGTAGAAAGTAACCTTGATCTGATACAAACCGGGCAGTAAGGCAGTGGTTGGAAACTGAATCAAAAGGTCATCTATCGAATAATCCGAAGCTGGATTTGGTAGCTCATAAAATCCCAAGGAAGATGCAGAAAAAGATTCTAGCAGATAAGTGGAACCATTCCACCTATAGTTGGACCAATTGGAAATCAGCCTTGAAAACGAGGCGCCTGGACCAGCTATCTCTACCCGATATTTCCTGACGTTAGCACTATAAAGGTTTTGTAGTTTATTTCTATTTCCAATAAGATTTAAGGTCCCTCCAAATGCGGCATTGTCCACCTTGAGAAAATATCCTGGATCTGTAGTGGCTCTTCCTGTTGCATCTATTTTAGTCGTAGGAATAAATCCTACACTTCCAATCAATGGACCCATTAAGGAAGGTGAAATCACCGGTTTTCTAGAAAGAATAAGCTGTCTAAGCTTAGTAAAATCTCTATAAAAATTACCAGGGAAATCAGTGGTAAACGCCGGTCTGCTGGATCTAACGCGAAATCCAAAATAAGTATATGGAGTACTCAAAGGCCAGGAGAGCGCTACATTAATTTCTTTCAAATCAATCCGAAACTTCCAGATTCGGTGTGAGGTACTGGAATTTGGGCTGGGGCCAAACTCCTGAACGACCTCTGAATCGGAAGGGTCGGACAATAAACCAGTCCATTTACCTGGACCCAGATATTTTTGAATCCCAAGCTCATTGGGTTTCCCAGGATACAAACCATAATTGATATCCTGATTAGCGGTGATAGCCCGATCCCTATTGGTATCGAAACTTAGCCAAAAATAATCGTTGGTACTTGGGTCATTTCCAGTATCGTCCACGACGTCCAGAGCCAAGTACAAAAATCTGGCATCATTCTTTGCAAGAACAAAACCTCGTGAAAACTTCAATGATCCAGCGTTTTCCCAATCTCCGCTATTTATCGGAGTATTAAGATTTATCGGATTGACAGCCCACTCACTTTTAAGCGGAAATGCGAAAAGAAGTGGTGTTGTGATGGTTAAATTTTTAAGCTTAGCCATGATTTATTGGGTTGAAATAAAAAGAAAACTATAAACAGAAATCTCCTGAAAAAATGGAGACAGAAACCTAATCCCGTGAGAGGGAACCGAAACTACTTAGTTTAACTAAGTATATATGTTTGAAAATCAATTACTTAAATATAATGATTCACAGTTAAAAAATCACTTTTCCGGTTACTTTTTTAAGAAAAGTGGGAATTTTTGGAAAATTAAGTTCGATTTAAAGGTATTTATGATAACAGACTACTACGTGATGAACTGATTTTATTTGCTGTTCCAGGAATCCAATTGAGTGAAGGCAAGTATGACTGATGCAGAACAACTTTAGATTTTACGTCACTTTTTTTAGGATATTTCCAACAAGTGTTATAAAAATGGGGATAAAAAAATAGCCTTAAGAAAGAATCCCAAGGCTATTTTTTTATTGTATTCGATTTATTTAGCAGGTAAAACTTTAGCACTTACTTCGCCAAAGCCAACTCGGATTCCATCCTTTTCACCAAAGCCTTTCATAATTACCGTATCTCCATCTTCAATAAACTTTCGCTCCTCTCCTGAATCTAATTTCACGGGCTTGGTGCCTTTCCAGGAAAGTTCCAGCATAGATCCATAGGAATTCTCATCTTTTCCGGAAATGGTCCCAGAAGCCATCATATCGCCAACATTGATATTACAGCCATTCACAGTATGGTGTGCCAATTGTTGAGCAACATTCCAATACATGTATTTGAAATTTGAAGTAGCCACTTTAGATGCTTTTTGACCTTCCGGCTGAATATATACTTCGAGCTTTAAATCAAAATTTCCTGGTTTTTCACATTTCAGATAGTCTAATACTTCGGGTTCTTGAACTGGCCCTTGGGTTCGGAACTGCTCTAAAGCTTCAATAGTCACTACCCATGGGGAAATGGAGGAGGCAAAACTTTTGCCCAAAAAAGGACCTAAAGGCACGTATTCCCAAGCTTGAATATCGCGAGCCGACCAGTCATTGAATAATACGAATCCAAAAATGTATTCCTCTGCTTCGTCGGTTGAGATCGAATCTCCAAGTTTGGTTTGCTTGCCGGTAATAAATGCCAACTCTAACTCAAAATCCAATCTTCTGCTCGGGCCAAATGCAGGAACTTCCATATCAGGATCTTTAAACTGTCCTTTTGGTCTAGTGATGGGCACTCCGGATGGGATGATTGAAGAAGCTCTTCCATGGTATCCTACCGGCAGATGCTTCCAGTTTGGCAACAAGGCATTCTCCGGATCCCGAAACATTTTCCCCACATTAGTGGCATGCTCAATGCTGCTGTAAAAGTCAGTATAATCTCCAATTTTGACAGGTAAAAGCATCTCAGCCTCTCTTCTATTGACCATCACTTTTCCACGAATCGAATGATCACGAAGTTCTTCATTATCCGCCAAAAGCAATTGCTGTACCCGTTCCCGGATTTTTCTGGTTTGAACTTTACCCAATGCAATCAAATCATTGAGGAATTCATTTAAAAAAATTCCTTCTGTCAAAAATAGATTCCCAAAAAAGCCTTCTTGATCTAAAACGCTTAAATCAACAATCTTGTCACCTATCGCAATCCCCACTCTTGGACTAAGTTTTTTATTTTTAAAAACTCCAAACGGAAGGTTGTAGATGGTGAAATCTGAATTCTTGGGAACTTCCACCCAAGTGCTAAGGGTGTTGGTGGGACTATCGCTCATGTGTAGCTAATCTTTGAAGTCGCAAATTTAGGACTTCAAAAGGAAAACAAAAGGATTAACTGAAAAGAGCTTGAATTCAATTCCAAAATAAGCTTAATATTTTTCCATGGGATCAGGAAAACACTAGCACATATTACCCAAAGCCATTTAACGTCTTCTTTTTCCGTTCCTAAAAAAAAGTAGATAAAGTAAACCTTGATGATTAACTTAAACTAAAATCCAATTTCTCTTCTATGAAAAATAATTTGAAAATCTCAGTCTTTTTACTCCTGAGTTTATTTTGCTTTTCCGCTTGGGCTCAGGAAAAATCTATTCTTGAAAAACTCGATGAGGTAGCAATCATTGACCAGAAAGTCATGATGCCGATGCGAGATGGAGTCCGATTGGCCACAGATATTTATCGGCCAAAAGGAGACGGGAAATACCCGATCGTATTTAGTCGAACTCCCTACAATTTCAATACTTGGGGAAATGGCGAGATGAACACCCGAACCATGCAGACTGCACTATCTTGGGTGGAAAAAGGCTACGCTTATGTAGTTCAAAATGAAAGAGGAAGATACTTTTCCGAAGGCGAATGGGATATTCTGGGGGTTCCATTGACAGATGGCTACGACGCAATTGATTGGATGGCAAAGCAGGCCTGGTCCAATGGAAAAGTTGGGACCTTAGGTTGCTCCTCC
This sequence comes from Algoriphagus marinus, assembly GCF_001936475.1. Classification (GTDB taxonomy): domain Bacteria; phylum Bacteroidota; class Bacteroidia; order Cytophagales; family Cyclobacteriaceae; genus Algoriphagus; species Algoriphagus marinus. The sequence continues at coordinate 89,239 of NZ_MSPQ01000014.1, forward strand.
ACTGCAGAATGGCAAATGGCAGTAGCTTCTTTGGATCATCCTGCTTTGGCAGCATTAGTACCGCAAGGGTATGGAGCTGGTGTTGGTAAAATTGGTGATTTCTGGGAGCAGGGAAACTGGTACCGAGGTGGTGCAGGTCAAATGCTTTTCACCAACTGGCTATACAGCGTACAGCATGATCCGATGGCTCCTAAACTTGCAAAGGGAATCGGACAGGAAGATTTACTAAGACTTCAGCGGTTCTATGATATGTCACCGGAGTATCCAAGAATAGACTCTAAAGCCGCATTAAGTCATTTACCTATTCAGGACATCATCAAAGCCGCAAACGGACCGAAAGGAATCTATGAAGAAATGATTACCAGAAAGCCAAATGATCCAAAATGGTTTAATGGAGGATTATACCATGACGAGCAACCCTTTGATAAGCCAAGCTTCTGGTTTGTGTCATGGTTTGATGTTTCGGCAGGTCCAAATATTGCATTATACAATCATGTGAGAGAAAATGCCGTTTCCGAAATGGCTAGAAACAATCAGTATTTAGTAATAGCTCCAGTGCTTCATTGTTCTTATACACGTGCTACAGAAGACACCAAGGTTGGTGATTTGAGTGTGGGAGATGCCAGATTAAACTACGATGAAATGATCACAGCCTGGTTTGACAAGTGGCTTAAAGGCGAATCTCCTGAATTAGTTTCTGAAATGCCAAAAGTCCAGTATTATACTATGGGCTCAAATGAGTGGCAAAGCTCCGATGTCTGGCCACCGGCTGAGGCAGTGATGACCACCATGTATTTGGACTCGGATGGAAATGCTAATACCAGGCTTGGAACAGGAAAACTCACTTCTAAAAAGCCTAAAAAAGATAATCCTGACACTTTTAAATATGACCCAATGACTCCAGTGGAATCTTATGGAGGAAATGTCTGCTGTACAGGAAATGCTGTAACAGGAGGATCATTTGACCAAAGTGAAATGGAAATGAGGAATGATATCCTTGTCTATACCTCGGATGTTCTGGAAGAGGGAGTGGAAATTTCGGGCTTTATTGAGTCTTACTTGTATCTCTCATCAGATGCGAAAGATACTGACGTAACCATCAAACTGATCGATGTGCATCCAGATGGCAAAGCTTATAATCTAGACGAAACAATCCAGCGAGTTCGCTACCGAGAAGGTTATGATAAAGAAGTTTGGATGGAAGACGGAATGGTTTACGAAGTAAAAATGACACCTATGAGCACTTCAAATTACTTTGCGAAAGGACACCAAATCAGAATCGAAGTCAGCAGTTCGAACTTCCCAAGATTTGATCGAAATATGAATACCGGAGGTAATACCTACGATGAAACCGAAGGAGTAATTGCCACGAATTCAATTCATCACGGAGGCAAACATCTCAGTAGAATTGTACTTCCGATGATTAAGTAGCTAACCAATAAATCTTAAAAAATTAAAAAGGTGATGGAATATCACCTTTTTTTATGCTTTAAATAATATTTTTTTATTTCAAGGATGATATTATTCAGATCAAGTATCAACATATCAGGCAATTCATCCTTTCATGTAAATTATTTTTAGTCTTAACTATTTTTCCTTTTTCTATAAAAAAATAAATGACAAATTATAATTGAAACAAACCAATAATTTCTATGTCAAAAATCTACAAATTTCTGACTACAGCAGCCTTTATGTGGCTGTCTGTGGGTTGGGCCTGGGCACAATACACAGTGACAGGAAATGTGACCGATGAGCGGACAGGTGATCCCCTTATTGGAGCAAGTATAATTTTGAAAGGAACTACAAGTGGAACAATTACCGACCTGGAAGGTAATTTTACGCTTAGCCTTTCCACCACAAATGAAACAGAGGTGATCGTGTCCTCTATCGGCTATCTCTCACAAACGATAGCTGTACGATCAGGAATGTCGCCATTGAGCATTAAAATGAAACAAGACGCCACAAACCTAGAAGAAGTAGTGGTAACAGGACTTGCTTCATCAGTTAAACGAAGTAATCTAGCTAATGCAGTCTCTTCTGTTTCGGCAAGAGATCTAACTGGAACCACTACAATTCAAACCACGGATGGTGCGCTATACGGAAAAGTAGCAGGGGCAACTATTCGATCAAATGGTGGCGCGCCAGGAGGAGGTATTTCAATCCAATTAAGAGGTATTTCGAGTTTACAGGGGGCCTCTCAACCGTTGATTATTATTGATGGGGTTTACATTAATAATGCGTCTCAACGAACCGGTCGAGCTGCAGTATCAGGAGCAGGTGGATCCAATCAGGATGATGGTGCAAACCGACTTGCTGACATCAATCCAGCTGATATTGAAAATATTGAAATATTAAAAGGTCCTTCTGCTGCAGCAATCTATGGAACTCGAGCAAATGCAGGTGTAATTATTATTACCACTAAGCGAGGAGCTGAGGGTAGAACCACTGTTTCTCTTTCCCAAGATGTAGGTTTTGCAAAACCCCTAAGGCTATTGGGAGTAGATGATTGGAGTGAGGAAAAAATCAATTTCTTTTTCCCTGAATCCAGAAGGCCAATTGAATTGGAAAGATTCCGATCAGCACAAGCGAGCGGTAATTTTGTAGATTACGAAGACTATTTCTACAACAATAATGCACTGCTTCTAAATACAAGAATCAACGTTTCAGGCGGGGATGAAAAAACGAAATTCTTTATATCTGGAAATATCACCGCAGAAGATGGGACGGTAAGAAATACCGGCTTTGAGCGATATTCTATTCGTGCAAATATCGACCATAAGATTACCAATAAAATCAAATTGGGAGTCTCATCAAATTACATCAGATCAAATACTGATCGTGGATTTACTGGTAACCAGAATAACTCAGGAGCTAGTATTGGATACAGCATCGCTTATGTACCCAACTATTATGACCTTAGAAGAAATCCAGACGGCACTTATCCAATCAATCCATATTTCTCTGAAAACCCTGTTTCCGTTACTGACAACGGTGTAAACAATTCTTTGGTAAATAGATTTATTCAAGCATTTACTTTGGATTTTGATATTCTCAAGACCCAAAACAGTTTCTTGAAAGCAACAGTATCAGGAGGCTTGGACTTCCTTCAAAATTCCACAGAAGTATATCTTCCTGAGTTTTTACAGTTCCAAAGTGCTCAAGCAAATCCAGGCGATATCTTAATAGGAAAGCAAGAAAGCTTTAACACCAACTTTCAAGCTGCATTAGTTTACAACTGGAATCTGGGAAGTGTGAATATGAACTCTCAGGCAGGATTGGTAAGATTGGATTTTGAAAATAGCTCTCTCTTTAACAGAGGTAGAGGCTTGGTACCGGGACAAACAAACCTACTTCAAGCAAACATTCAGCAAATCAATGAACAGTTCACCAGTAAAATCCAGGAAGCCGGTATCTTCTTGCAGCAGGAAGCCAACTGGGAAGACAAAATCATTGGAACACTGGGTATCAGATGGGATAAGTCTACACTCAACGGAGATCCTAATCAATATTATGCTTTCCCGCGAGCTAGTATGGCCGTAAACCTTACTAACTTTGAATTTTGGAACAGTAGTGTAATAAGTCAATTGAAACCTAGGATTGCCTATGGTGAAACTGCTGGCCCGGTTGCTTTTGGAGCAACATTTACTCCACTTGGAGGAACAAATATTGGAGGACTTCTCGGGTCTACAGTTTCAACTTCAATCGGAAATACACAGATACAGCCAGAGACTGCTACTGAGTTAGAGTTTGGAGTAGATGCAGGATTCTTTAATAACCGAGTAAGTCTTGAGGCTACATATTACATTAAAAATACTCAGAACAACCTCCAAAACTTGAATCTAGCGCCATCTACTGGGGTAAACACCACTCCAAGTAATGAAGCGGAACTTCAGAATAAGGGTTTGGAATTGGGCTTATCAGGAACTGTAGTGGAGAAATCAAATTTCCGATGGTTCTCTAGAATCTTATACTGGCAGAACGATATCGAAATGACTAGGTTAGGTATCCCAACCTATATCGCTGGGGGTTTTGGATCGGGACTAGGTACTTTTCTATATGCTGAAGGTTATTCCCCTACAACTATTGTAGGCTCACCTGCTGACCCAACTATTCCAGGCGGATTCACAATCTGGGGAAATGCGCAACCAGACTTTAATCTATCATTTTATAACACCTTCAATATTTATAAAGGACTTGAGTTTTCATTCCTAGTAGATTGGAGACAGGGAGGTGACAACATCAATTTGACTTCCTTCCTTACCGATGGCGGAGGTACTACGAATGGTTGGTTTGACGATGACAATGAAGATGGTATTCCAAATGGCCGCCAACGTGAGCCAGAGCCTTATAACAATGCTGGCAGATGGGTTCAGGATGCAACCTTTGTCAAAATCCGTGAAATAGGTTTATACTACACCTTCCCTAGAACAACTATTTCAAATTGGTTTGGAAATACTGTTCAAAATATGAGGGTTGGCTCTTCTGTCAACAATGCCTTCTTGTTTACAAACTATCAAGGCTACGATCCAGAGACTTCCACTTTCGGTGCTCAAGCAGTTGCAAACAACGTGGATATTGCACCTTACCCGACTCCGAGAAGGATTTTCTTTCACTTAACTATTGACTTTTAATCGGCATAATTATGAAAAATATAGCTAAAAACTTAGGATTTATGCTGATTACCGCCGGTTTGACTTTCGGTTGTAATCCGCTTCAATTAGATGATATTCAGGATCCGAATAACCCTTCTGTAGGAAGTATTGCAAACAATGCAACGTCTCAACAAATCCAATTTTTGATTACAGGTCTTGAATCAAGACACCGAGGATATGTTACCAATATCTCCCAAGCATGGAACACCTTTGGGAGAGAGATATGGTATCTCAATGCCTCTGACCCTAGATTCCAGACTGACTGGCTTGGGCAAAACGGGAGAGTTCCTGACCGATCTTATTTTGGATTTGGTAATACAGGTGGAGGCTCATGGGCTGCACCTTATCAAGCAATCAAGCAAGCAGATGTACTTCAATTGGCAGCAGAAAACACTTCTAATATTTCAGTTGCACAAAAGAGCGCAGTGATAGGTTTTGCCAAGACTATCCAAGGATTTCAATTTATGATTCCGGCAAATTTTGTCTATCAAAATGGAATCAGAATGGATGTTTCCGACCCATTGAATCCAGGACCATTTGTCCAATATGATCAAGCTTTAGATCAAATCAAGACTATTCTGGACGAAGGCTTTCAAGCTTTAGGAAGTGCTGGCTCAGGGAATTTCCCATTTAGATTGACGAGTGGTTTTAGTGATTTCAATACCATTGCCGGCCTACAGCAAGTCAATCGAGCAATTACTGCAAGGCTAAATGCTTACCGGCAGGATTGGCAAGGAGTACTGACGGCATTGGATGCTTCATTTATGAATTTGAATGGAGACCTTACAAGAGGTCCAGCACATCCTTATGGTGCGGCTCCTGATATTTTCAATCCATTATATTATGTGCCAAATGCGGCTGTAAACACGATCATAGTAGTACATCCTTCTGTATTGGATGATGCAACTGCTGGTGACCTTCGTGTACAGAATAAATTCCTTCAAAGGACAAACCCTGTCACTGTGACAACAGATGCAGGAGCATTGGTAGGAACACACCAAGATGCCAGATGGGCAACTAATACGACGCCTATTCCTTTTATCCGAAATGAGGAATTGATCTTGCTTAAAGCTGAAGCACATGCCAATCTGAGCCAAGCTTCGGAAGCTGTAGCGGCAATTAATATAATTAGAACTGCAGCAGGAATAGGTCCGTACACTGGCGCTACGACCACCGCAGCACTAATAGACGAGATCTTGTACCAAAGAAGATATTCACTATGGGCAGAGCCTTGGGGTCACCGATGGATCGATGCTCGTCGTTATGGAAAACTGAATGAAATCCCTACAAGCTATGATGGAGGTGCAATTTTCACTCAGTTCCCTCATCCACAAGCAGAACTTAGCTGGGATGATTATGTAGGAAATAATTAATCAAAACTCTTAATTCACAAACTAAAAGCTACCTGAGATTTCAGGTAGCTTTTTTTGATAAACTGAAATAGAAATAATTTTCACCAAACTAAAACCCGAATGAAAATACTATCGGGAATAAATCTGATAAAACAGTAGGAGTAAAATTGCTACGAATTCAATTCATCAAGTAGGCAAACATCTGATTAGAATCTTACTTCCAATGATAAAGTAATCAAGTGAATCCGAATTTAAAAGAGATCCGATGGGTCTCTTTTTTTATGAATTCACCCCTCATTTTGGAGCTTCAAAAGAGTCCAAAATCAGTATTTTCCCCTATTTTTGCCCCTTCAATAAAATTACTCCCGAATGTCTATTGCCAGCAAATACGATCCAATTGCAACCGAAGCCAAATGGTACGACTACTGGATGGAGCATAAGCTTTTCTCCTCCAAAGTAGATCACAGCAAGGAACCTTACACCATCGTAATTCCTCCACCAAATGTCACCGGAGTCCTGCATATGGGCCACATGCTGAACAATACCATTCAGGATGTACTGATCCGACGCGCTCGGATGCAAGGAAAAAATGCCTGCTGGGTACCGGGAACGGATCACGCTTCCATTGCTACGGAGACAAAAGTCGTGAATATGCTGAAGGATCAGGGAATCGACAAGAAATCCCTGAGCCGTGAAGAATTCCTCGCTTATGCCTGGGAATGGAAGGAGAAATACGGGGGAATCATCCTAGAGCAATTGAAAAAACTCGGAGCTTCCTGTGATTGGGATCGGACAGCATTCACCATGGATCCAGGACTGAGCAAGGCCGTGATTGACGTTTTTGTGGACCTGCATCAGAAAGGTAAAATCTACCGTGGGATTCGAATGGTTAACTGGGATCCACAGGGAAAAACTGCACTCTCGGACGATGAGGTAATCACCAAAGAGATCGCCTCGAAGCTTTATTACATCAATTATAAAATTGAAGGTTCGGAAGATCAGTTTCTCACGATTGCTACAACGCGACCGGAGACGATTATGGCCGATTCGGCCATTTGTATCAATCCGAACGATCCAAGATTTACGCATCTGAAAGGAAAGCGAGCAATTATTCCTTTAATCAATCGATCTGTTCCGATCATCGAAGATGACTACGTGGATATGGAGTTTGGAACGGGCTGTTTGAAAGTAACTCCAGCTCATGACATCAATGACTACGAACTTGGAATCAAGCATAAATTAGAAGTAATCGACATCCTGAATGATGACGGTACACTAAATGAAAAAGCGCAAATCCTTGTTGGTGAAGATCGATTTGTAGCTCGAAAAATGATTGCGAAGCGATTGAAAGAAGCTGAGCAACTTGAAAAAATCGAGGAATACAAATCCAATGTAGGCCACTCAGAGCGGACCGATGCAGTGATTGAGCCGAAGCTTTCCCTACAGTGGTTCCTAAAAATGGAAGACATCACCAAACCTGCTTTGACTTCAGTGATGGAAGATGTGATTCAACTCTATCCACCAAAATTCAAGAACATGTATCGGGCTTGGATGGAAAATGTAAGGGATTGGTGCATCTCTCGCCAACTCTGGTGGGGACATCAGATTCCGGCCTATTACCTTCCAAATGGCGAATATGTAGTTGCCAAATCGAAGGAAGATGCATTATCGCTTGCCAATGAGAAGTTTGGAACGAGGTATTCCGAATCAGACTTGATTCAGGATGAGGATGTATTGGATACTTGGTTTAGCTCTTGGCTATGGCCGATTTCGGTATTTGATACGGAGGTTTTTTCCACAGGAAAGCAAAATGAAGAATTGCAGTACTACTATCCTACCAATGACTTGGTTACTGCTCCGGAGATCTTATTCTTCTGGGTAGCTCGTATGATCATAGCAGGCTATGAATACACGGGTGAAAAGCCTTTCAAGAATGTTTACCTCACGGGAATCGTTCGAGATAAATTGGGTAGAAAGATGTCCAAATCACTTGGCAATTCTCCCGATCCGCTAGAACTTATCTCACAATATGGAGCAGATGGAGTCCGAACAGGAATGCTTTTCTCCTCCCCTGCTGGAAATGATTTGCCTTATGATGATAAGCTAGTCGAGCAAGGCCGGAACTTTGCGAATAAAATCTGGAATGCATTCAGACTGGTACAAGGCTGGGAAATCGATCCAAAACTGGACGGTTTGCAGAATGAATCCAGTATCGCTTGGTTTGAAAGTCGATTCAATCAAGCTTTGGTAGAAATCAACGAGCACTTCGAGAAATTCCGAATTTCTGATGCACTCATGACTACTTACAAATTAGTTTGGGGAGATTTCTGTTCCTGGTATTTGGAGATGATCAAGCCAGAATATCAGCATCCCATCGATCAGGCGACCTACGATCGCACCATTGGATTATTTGAGGATATTTTGCGGATTCTTCATCCATTTATGCCATTTATCTCAGAAGAAATCTGGCATTTGATCAAAGAAAGATCTGTAGAGGAATCATTGATTTTGGCTTCGTGGCCAACGGAAAAAGCTTTTGATGCGCAACTCATTGCCGAAGCGGCTCAAGTCTTCGAAGTCGTATCTCAAGTACGGAATCTTCGTGCATCCAAAGGAATGTCTCCAAAAGAAAGCTTGGACTTGACGATCAATGCCAAGAATGAGGCGCTTTACACTCGATTTGAATCGGTATTGATCAAACTAGCCAATCTTTCTTCCTTTAACTTTGGAACAGCCGTGGAAAATTCCATGAGTTTTGTGGTAAAAGCTGATGAGTGCTTTATTCCTGCAGGCGATTCGATCAATGTGGAAGAAGAGCGAGAGAACATCAGCAAAGAACTCGAATACACGAAAGGCTTCCTAAATGCAGTGATGAAAAAGCTCAGCAACGAGCGATTTGTTGCAGGAGCTCCAGCACAAGTCATCGAAATGGAGCGTAAAAAACAAGCTGATGCAGAGGCAAAAATCAAGACCTTGGAAGAAAGTCTGGCCAAATTGGGAAGCTAAATTAGAAGTCTCAAATTGACAGTTTTGAATCATCCTGATCAGATTTTGAATAAATAATCTCTAAAAAAATAGACCTGCCTCTACAGAAGCAGGTCTATTTTTTTGAGTAGTAGAAAAGATTTTTACCGCGTGCTGACCTTCGCTATTTAGGAAAAAGAAACACTACCACCGCTCTCCATCCCCAATCAGCTTTGCTTCCATTTGGAGCGGCGAGATTCAATCGTGGCCCAATTGCAAACTGAGTCTTTTGCTTGCCAAGACTCGTCACGGCGCTAATCGTAGGATTTAACCAAATCGTAGTAGTGGAAGCTTTCCAGTTTTGGGTCCACTCTATATTTGCACCTATCCCTGCACCAGATTTCCAGTTATAGTTTACAAATGGTTGCACAAACATTTGACTCAGGTCTTGTCGATCAACATCTCCAGCCACAGACCAAATTTGATTCACCAAACCACCGATAGTCCACCCATTCGTCTGCTTCAATGCAACGGCAGTAGGGCCCATTCCAAATTTCTTTGCCGTAAGAAAATCATTGGTACCTGTTGGGATTAAAAAAGCTGGACCTACTCCCCAAGTTAACTTCTCGGAATTACTAGGCGAGAAAAAAGCTGACATGACCGCGTCTCCCAAACCAGACTGCTTCTCTCCAGGAGCTGTAATATTGTATTGCGTTACAATAGGTAATACTACCCGGGTAATCATATTGATTTTATCGTTGATTTTAATGGGTAGCACTGGCTGAAAATTCATGGTGCTTCGGGTACCCTGCCACTTCCCGATTCCGTAATCTGTATTATTTTGAAAGGGGACTGAGACCAATGAAGCGATCGGATTTGCCAATTTTTTTGCCAATTCAGCGGCTTCATCTTGAGCGAATGCAGCTGAAAATGTACTAACGCAAAACAGAGTGGCAAGAATAAGTTTCTTCATTAGAAAATGTTTTTTTGATAAACTTAATAAGTAACTCGATATTATATACTATTCCTCTGTTGGAGCGCATTAAAATAGGAAGAAAGGGAATAATCCAAGACTATTATCACTCTTGAAATCACATTTCTCTGATTTTTATTTCCTTAAAAAGTACCCCCTGACCTTCACTTTGCAATCCGATATATCCGGAAGTCAAGGGCTTACCATCCACTTTAATAGCAGGATCAAATCGATTGGCGACTCCTCCACCGATCTGAGGAAAGGAATAAGTCAAAACAGTGTCGCCATTTACTAAATGATGCACAATAGAGTCTCCATAAACGATCAGCTCAGCTTTGACCCATTCGTCCCATTTGAAAGTAGGTGAGCTGGAATAAATGCAATGCCTCTCGTCAATTTTCCCTTCGAAAACCACATCCGTTCCCGGCGAGCACATATTTCCTGTTGGTCTAGGCTTTCCTTCTTCCTCCTCTGCCAGCATCTGGTACTCCACAGATATAGGCCAATCCTGCTCCACTAAGATACTTTCAGGAGCTTGGGAGTGGAACATCACCCCGCTGTTTCGGTACGTATAGCTTTGGGCATCCTCTAGCCACTGATCCGTGAATCGGTATTCCCAGCTTAGATGGAAAGAAGAAAATGGCTTTTCATAAAATAAATGTCCATAGCGATCATTGAAGCTGTCGTAATCTGAATAATCAACTGCTAATATCCCATCGACTACCCGAAAGGTATTTGCATAGTTGTCTCCGGTTTCATGATGATGGATTTTTGGAATCCAGCCGCTTAGATCTTTCCCGTTGAAGAGCACTTGCCAATTTGATTCTTCGGTAATCAGTTTTTCAGGAGTAGTCGGCTTTTGGCAAGAAGCGGTAAAAATGAATAACGCTAAATAAAGAATTGCGGGACTAAATATCTTTTTCATAGTGTTGAGGATTTAACAACAAGATGAAAAAAGTTGAGCGAAGGTGCTAGAAACTGTATGCCTTTTGTTTCGCTACCTATTCAGATCTTTCACTAACCTGAATCCTAAAAATGAGCTGGAATAAGCAGTGTTTCTCAAATCTAAACTGTAATTATCCTCTATTGCCATCATATCTTTATCACTGAAAAATCGCCCGCCGATTCTATTGTACTCAGTCCCATTTTTTTCCAAAAGCGCAAATTCCTCCACGTTTCCAGACATATCATATATCCCCAATTGGTTTGGTTCTAGTGTGCCGATTGGCTGAATTTCCATTTTGGAATTAATGTCGTACCAGCCTATGCTATTCGCTTTATTTGATCCTGAATATTTATAAACCGGTGGCCAAACACCTCCGGCAGCTGCGATTTTCCACTCCCTTACAGTTGGAAGCCTTTTACCAACCCATTTGGCATAGGCCTTTACATCAGTAATCGTCACTCTGGTGACAGGAAGTTTAGCGTACCACTTTTTATCTATCAAGTTGCCATCTTGGTCATGCCGCCAATTCAACCCTTCGAATAGCTCGGAGGGATTATCTCTTGTTGGTTTTGGTCCAGTCCCCCGGACTTCACAAGTAGTTTTATATGCTGTAGCCAAAACGAATTTTTCAAATTCGTCCATTGTCACCTCATGGGTGTCGATCATAAAGTTATACCCCAAGTCTGCATTCTTGACCAAAACCATTTTGTCAGAATTTAATTGAGTTAAATTCAGGAGGAAAAAGATTGAGATTAAATAGTTCATTGCTATTTCAATTTAATTTTAGCAATTATCGGACTTAAGTATTCACCTTCAGGTTTGTGTTTTTTTAAGAATGCTCTTCCTTCTGGAATTCCTTGAAGTAAACCAATGGCCTCCTCATCCAATACCGCTATTAAGACCTCATTATTCAAATAGTTGTATCCCGAAAAAATAGGTACATCAAAATCATTTTGGATGCTTTTTGTTAGCACATCCTGAGTTTTACTTTTCCATCGAAATATCGGCCGTTGATCATTTTTGATTAAAAATAGATGATTGTCCAAATTCCCTCTCCAATAGCCCATATAAAGAATTCCATTTTCCTCAGTTATTACTTTCCTATAACTCTCATCATCAATGATATCTTCCCGATTACTAAGATTGCTAACATCACTAAACTTCAAAACTTCTTTGATTTGCCCTGTCCCAGAGATAGCGAAGATACTTGAATCATAAACCTTTGAAGCAAACAACTCACCTCCTGATCGAACCAGTGCAAAATCTTGAGACAAAATCAGCTCATTTTTAGATAATGGAATGGCTTGATCTATTACTTGCTCAGTTTCAAAATCATAGGTAAAGAGCTGGCTAGGTAAATCTAGTTTAGACTCTTCCACCATATCTCTGAAAAATGCAAATCTATTCTGTCCTAAATATCCAATGGAATGGACAATCAAAGAGCTGGGGATTCGATATTGTCTCGATGGGTTTCCATTTTCATCATAAACAAAAATCTTTCTTTGAGCTCCAGAAAAGACAAAAATCTCCCGGGAGGCCGGATCATAGTCAAAATCGGATATTTCTACAAACTCATCGGGACCACCCAGTCCAATCTCTAAAGAAAATAAATGGGTGCCTGTGTCCGTAAAAACAGCTAAAGTTTCGGTGTAGGAATTATCCAAAATGAAAAAACGATCATTTTCATAGATCAATTTATCAACTCCATAGATAACAGCATCAGACTCTTTGTCTAAAACCAAATACTCAACACCTTCTGAGATCTCAGAAATCAATAGTTTATCTTGGATTTTAATATTACCGAGTTCTACTTCATCATTTACAGACTCAGCACAACCGACTAGGCAAAAAAGCAGTATGGCAATTCTTCGTATCATATTCTATTTAAAAGAAAATAAAATATAGTTACCAATAAAGAGATAAGATTAACTTACTTTATAAGTAATTGAAAATGAGATAACTAAATTTTAGTTATTTTGAAATAAATTAAAAATCAAAAGCTTATAAAGTTAGAATACAATAAAAAGAAGAAATCAATGCTTCCAATCGTAGCCATCAACTTGCTCTAAGCAAGCTTTCAGCAAGGCGATTGAATCAGCAATATCCTGCTTATGTGCCATTTCAATCACTTGGTGAAGATGTCTTGTAGGAATTGAAATTGCTCCGGCGATAGCTCCTTGTTTTCCCATTCGCTGCACTCCGGCGGTATCTGTACCTCCTGCAGTTAAGATTTCAGGCTGCCAGTTGATTTTAGATTTGGTTGCAGTTTGTTTCATAAAATCAACCATGCGGTAATCACAAATCGTCATCGCATCCATGATCTTGATCGCAGTTCCTTTTCCCAGTTCGGTCACTTTCTCATGTGGCTGCGCTCCTGGTACATCAAAAGCAATGGTAGTATCCAAGGCAATCCCAAAATCAGGGTTTATTCCATGTGCAGCCACATTTGCTCCACGAAGTCCCACTTCCTCTTGCACGGTAAAAGTAGCATAGACATCGTAAGCTGGATTATCCAATTGCTTGAGCGTCTCGATCAGAATAAACACTGCTACTCGGTTGTCAATGGATTTACAATTGACACAATCACCCATTTCGATCAATTGACGATCTCGAGTGACCGGATCTCCTATCGTAATGTATTTCTCCACCTCTTCTTTGGGCATCCCCAAATCGATAAAAAAGTCTGTAGTTTTCGGCAAAACAGCGCGCTCCTCTGTAGTCATCACGTGGATCGGCTTACTTCCCATCACTCCTATCAAATCTGTTTTGCCATGCACGATTACTCGTTGCGCGGTAAGTGTTTTAGGATCAAAACCACCAAGTGTATGAAATCTCAGAAATCCCTTGTCATCAATATGCGTCACAATAAAGCCAATCTCATCCATGTGAGCAGCAACCATCACACGCTTGCCATCTGGATTTCGCTTTCCTTTTTTGATAGCGATTACGTTGCCTAGATTATCCACTTTCACCTCATCTGCAAGTGGAGTCACTTGCTCAATCACAAAATCCCGAACACGTTTTTCAAAACCGGGTGCTCCGGCGATTTCACAAATTTGTTTAAGAAGCGAAACGTTGATAGACATGGTTGATTTTGGATTTAAAATATGAGATATATGATTTTTAGAAATCTCCTAAAAGAGATTTTTGAGGACATAATTTTAAAGCTAGAATAGCTGAGTTCATTTCCTCTGAAAATATATTTAGTATCAGTAGGCTCTAATTGTCTTCCCTTCCATGAAGTTAACAAAGGATTTATTCACCACCACGGTTCCTCCTTCTGTAGGGTAGTTACCAGTGAAATACCAATCACCTGTATGATCTGGGATACATTTATGAAGATTTTCAACAGTTTGAAAAATCACTTGAACTTCTGCTTTAATATCCTCAGAGGTTACAATTTGAGCGACTTTATCAGAAACTTCTTCATAGGTGAATTTGCTGTAAACTCCTTTTACAAAATTCTCCATTTCTAAATTGGAATTGATACAGGAATCATAAACCTCCTCTAAGATGTGCTCCATTTTATTCTCTTTCAACAAAGCTAAAGCAGCACGGAAGGCTATGAATTCCTTCATTTTAGACATATCAATACCATAGCAGTCCGGATATCGAATTTGAGGAGCAGAGGAAACAATGATAATTCGCTTTGGATTTAATTTATCCAAAGTCGTCAGAATGCTTTTCTCTAACGTAGTCCCTCTTACGATACTATCATCGATCACAACTACTGTATCTACACCGGGCTTGATGACTTCGTAAGTAGTATCGTAGACGTTGGCGACCATAGTATCCCTATCATCATCGTTAGTGATGAAAGTTCGAAGCTTCACATCTTTACTTACCAATTTTTCTACTCTAGGTCGGAAATTCAAAAGCTCATCAAGATCACCAACATGCGGTTTTCCATCAATAAAAATCTCTCTTCGTTTTGCTGACAGATAATCCTCCAATCCTTCGATCATGCCTAGGAAGGCTGTCTCAGCAGTATTTGGAATATAGGAGAAAACGGTGTTTTTCAGATCAAAATCGATCGCTTTGAGAATCTGAGGAATTAATGCTTTGCCTAGATTTTTTCGCTCTTGATAAATGTCCGGATCAGTTCCTCTGGAAAAATAAATTCGCTCAAAACTGCAAGATTTCTTTTCCCGAGCTGGCATGATTTCATCTTCGGAATAAGACCCATCTTTATTGATCACAAGCGCATGACCTGGCTTGATTTCTTTGATTTCTTTGAAATTGATATTGAATGCAGATTTGATAGCGGGCTTCTCTGAAGCCACAACAATCACCTCATCATCCGCATAATAATAAGCCGGTCGAATCCCCGAAGGATCTCTCACCACGAATGCAGAACCATTTCCAATCACTCCCGCCATAGCATACCCGCCGTCAAAATCCCGACAGGATCTTCTTAGAATTCGAGCCACATCCAACTCATCCTCAATAACTTGAGTGACCTGTTCGTTCGAAAATTTATGCTTGTATTTATCGAAGATTCGTTGATTCTCTTCATCCAAAAAGTGTCCGATTTTCTCCATTACCGTAACCGTATCAGTTTTTTCCTTAGGGTGCTGCCCAAGTTCCACCAACTTCCCAAATAGCTCCTCCACATTGGTCATGTTGAAGTTTCCCGCCATGACCAGGTTTCGACTTCTCCAGTTATTTTGTTTTAGGAATGGATGACAGGTTTCAATAGAGTTTTCCCCATGTGTGCCATATCTCAGGTGCCCCAACCAGACTTCTCCGGTAAATGCTATATTTTCTTTAAGCCACTCACCATCCGTAAGGGCATCATGACCTCCAATTTTTTTAGCCTTTTTGATCTTCTTATTGATTTTGTCAAAGATAAAATTGACAGCCGAAGGCTCTATAGAACGATATCGACTAATGTATCGAGTACCCGGTTTCGTGTCGATTTTGATATTGGCAACACCGGCCCCATCCTGTCCACGATTGATTTGTTTTTGCATTAGCACATAGAGCCTGTTTGAGGCAAAAGCTGCTGTCCCATATTTGTCAATGTAATATTGAACGGGTTTTCGCAGCCTTATCATTGCTATGCCGCACTCGTGTTTGATGGCGTCACTCATGGAGTCAGGAGAAAGTTATGTTTGGTCATTCAAAGTTAATTGATTTTAAAAGAAAATTTGGTCAAAAAAAGTTCTACTATTCTTTCCGGTTTATCAATCCCATAAAAGAGTCTTTTAAATCAATTTTTTACACGGTTTTAAATAAAATTAAGAACGATATGCTGATAAATTCTACAACCTAACCACATGATTTTTGAACAAAAAGCCTCTAAATCCAAAACAGGGCACTTGGCACAGGTATCGCATAGGTAGTACATGTCGGCGGAACAAATCCAATGACAATAGGATCCGGATCCAACTATTTAAAGAAGTAAATTTAACTTAAACCAACTAGAGTCATGAAAAAGACACTCATTATTGCCACAATGCTATTTGCCGGTGCGGCAATGGCAAATCCGATTGAATTAATTTCTCAAATCTCCCCTGTTGGAATTGAGGTTCAACAAGAGCAAGAAAAAGTAAAAATCGATCCTGAAACTTTGCCGGATGCGGTCAAAGCCTCCATCGCTGGAGATGAAACTATTGCTTCTTTCCCAATAGCAGAAGCTTGGAAAATCTCTTTACCAGAGGATAAAGCTCATTTTGTGATAACCTTTGACAACGGTACCGAAGAAAAACTGAGCAAAAAGTATGATGAGGCTGGAAATGAGATCGTAGAGTAAGATCACCATTTCTTAAAATAAGAAGGCGCCAGACTTTGTCTGGTGCTTTTTTTGTTATGTTTACCCAAATCAAAATTTTATGAAAAGGATCTTACTGGTTGAGGATGATTTGACATACGCCCGAATTGTTAAAAACTTTTTAGAGAAAAACGGATTTTCTGTGGATTCTACGACGAAAGTCAAAGAAGCGCAGCTGCTTTTGTCAAATGCAAAGTTTGATTTGATCATTGCTGATTTCAGATTGCCTGATGGAACAGGAATGGAGCTTTTACAATGGTCTAAAAGTAATTTCCCTCAGACTCACGTCATACTTATTACGCACTATTCTGATATAAGAATAGCGATCAAGGCGATGAAACTTGGGGCTTTTGAATACATTACCAAACCTATCAATCCTGACGAACTTCTTGCAACGGTTAAAGAGTCACTCTCTGAAAAGCTGACTTCATCCTCAAGTGTTGAAAAAAGTGAAACTCAAAAAAGCCTAGCTACAACTCCAGTTAATGTCAAAAGCGATTATGTGGTAGGCACTTCGATGGAAGCAGAGAAATTAGAAAAACATATTCAACTAGTGGCCCCTACCGATCTGAGCGTATTGGTTTTGGGAGAAACAGGAACAGGTAAAGAGCTTATTTCTAAGCGAATTCATGATTTTTCAGCCAGAAAAAATGGTCCATTCATTGCAATTGACTGTGGTGCACTTCCAAAAGAGCTTGCTGGAAGCGAACTATTCGGACATGTCAAAGGAGCATTCACTGGCGCATTGGATAATAAAACAGGCCACTTCGAACGTGCTAATGGCGGAACGATTTTTCTGGATGAAGTAGGAAATCTAAACTATGAAGTTCAAGTTCAACTCCTTCGTGCGATTCAGGAACGAAAAATCCGGAAGATCGGAGGGAATAAAGAAATTGAAGTTGACTTGAGAATCATTGCTGCAACCAATGAAAACCTTTTTCAGCAGACGGGAACAGGAAATTTCAGGGAAGATCTTTACCACCGCCTCAATGAATTTACTCTTAAAGCTATTCCACTACGAGACCGGAAGAACGATTTGGAGGAATTTGCGAATGAATTTCTGATTGAAAGTAATAGTCGTCTAGGAAAAAATGTAAAAGGTTTTTCAAATGATGTTTGGGAATTTTTCTTGGGATACGATTGGCCAGGAAACCTTAGAGAACTTCGAAATATCATCAAAAGAGCAGTTTTATTGACCACAGGACCCCTTGTTGAAAAAGAAGCCTTACCTATTGATATCCAAGAAATTAATACATCAACAAACTTGTTCAATGACACTGCTGATCCCGCCAAAGCCAGCAATATTTCTATTTCTTCAACGACCGACTATAAGAGTCAATGGGAAGAGCAAGAAAAAAACCTGATTCAAAAAGTGTTGATGGATACAAAATTCAATAAATCGAAAACTGCCAGAATCCTAAAAATGGACCGAAAAACACTTTATAGTAAAATGGATAAATATGGCATGAACGAGTAAAAAAAATCTTTACAACTACCCGATTGAATGCGATTGTTTGGAATGTTCCAATGGAGCTAATATTTGAGATTGAGAATCAAAAAAATGAATTAAGATCCAACTCTTTCATCGGAAAAAGGGCTCTAATCTGACTCCTCTTTCACCAAGCTTGGTCTTCTAGAAAGTTCATCCAGCAAGGAACCGACCTCTTTATCTAATTGACTTAGCAATTCAGCTAATCCATTTTTATTACTCATTTTGAGATTTGTCTCTATTTTTCTAGCGATTCTGGAGGCAGGACTTTTTATTTGCCCTAGCCTACTTGCCATCTGATGGGAGATTTCCAGGATATTTTCAAATCGGTTGTTCAGCCAGGCTTTTTTCAATTCTTGTAACTCCTTTCGGGTTTGAAGAACCAACTCACTGATTATATCATTTAGGAGCTGCTCGTCGTCCATACAGAACCTCCTCAGATCAGTAAGTTGATAGCTTTCCGCAAATTCAGAAATGCTATTTTTTTGATCATTTTTATTGAGGACCCTATCAGGAAAATATTTACCGATGGTATCGATCAAGGCATTTTCTTGAAAAGGTTTGATTAAAAGATCATCAAAACCAGCATTTAACAGACTCTCCCGCTCTTCCACAAAAACGTTCGCGGTCATTGCCAATATGGGTAATTGCTCATATTGATCAAATGAGCGAAGTTTTTTCACTACATCGAATCCGGAATATTCAGGCATCTGAATATCTAGAATAGCAAGATCAAAATGCGCATGCTTAAAGTCATCTCTGAATGACACTCCACCATTATAGCAAATACAGGAAGCTCCAAAATAATTTAAAATCGTCTCAAGGTATTTTATTCCCACTGGATCATCATCTGCCAATAAGATTTTTATTCCCGTGAGATCAAGAGATTGTGCTTGCGAATCGGTTCGCTCCTGAATCGCATCCCCGGCAAGCAAAGGCAAGCTCAAAGTCATTTTTGTACCGACATCCTCAGCACTTTCGGCTGTGATCGTTCCGCCAATAAGTGTAATCAGTCGCTGAACTATAGCAAGGCCAAGTCCGGTCCCACCATATTTTCTTGAAATCGAGGTATCGGCTTGGTCAAATTCTAAAAACACTCTTTTAAGAACCTCTTTGCTCATTCCTATGCCTGTGTCCTTTATCTCTACAGTTAGCGTATCATTTCCCCACTTGATTTTGACTTCAATAGTACCTTCACTGGTGAATTTGAAAGCGTTGCTGAGGAGATTATTTAAGATTTGCTTGAGTCTGAGCTGATCACCAATTAGTGATTTTCCTTCAGGGAGATCCATTTCCCATTTAAATTCAAGCTGTTTTTCGACAGCTTTCAATTCAAAGAAATTTTGAATGGATTCAAAAAGTATTTCCGGATCAAATTCTTTTGTCTCCAGTTTCAGCTTACCTGCTTCTAACTTGGAAAAATCGAGGACTTCATCCACAATTTCCATAAGTGTGTCTGAAGCAAAACCAATCATACGAAGTTGTGATTGTTGGTTGAGATCCAGTTCGCTTTTTTCTAAAACGGAGCGATAACCCTGAATCACATGTAGCGGATTACGGATTTCATGACTCATATTGGCTAGAAACTCCTGTTTGGATCGAGCCAAATCCTCCGCCTTTTGCTGAGATTCAAATAAGTTTTCCTGATACTTCTTGGTGAGCTTAATCTCCTTCAGAATAGAATAGATCATCAAAGAAATTCCAAAAATCGCAATGAATACTATAACTATCAAAAACATGGTGACGTCATAACTCAACCCATAAGCTGACTCATTCTTTTGATTTGACTCTTCCAAAGCTCGTTTTTGGAGTGTCGCAACCAGATTTTGGATGGTCCCTACAATTTCACTTTGTTTGAGCGAAAGCTCAGATTCCATGCTGGCCAACTTTTGGCGCTGAGAAGATTCCTCCCAATATATTCTTTTGATTACATTTCTGATTCCATACAGGACGCTATCCAATGCTTGTGGTTTTTTCTGACCAAGTTCCTTATAGTTTTGATTTTGGAGATCCTGAAGGTATTTGATCAATTTATTTTCAACCTGAGAGGACTCCGTGATCTGCAGTTCCTGATTGGTTGAAATTGGCTTACGGGTCGCATCCAGCAAATACTCCTGAGGATTAATTCTTTTCAATGGCTGAATCTCTACCAAGGAGGCTCTTCTTCTGATTCCCAATTCCACTTTCCGGAGGGCTTCCTGAGTAAAATTACGGTTAGCTAGATTGTTCTTTACCTCGTAAAGGTCAAGATATCCACTAACAAGTGAAGGAATACTAGCTCTAATCCGTTTAATATAGCCAGACTCGAGGGTATCAAGAGCCAAAGCTTCCAACTGATCAAGTTTGGAGTTCAATGAGAGGACTGTAGAGTCTTTGACTCGAATATCAACAGCTGAATCTCCTTGACTGACCCTCGTGATTTGAATTATTTCAGTTTGCAGCTCATTGAGGACATTGAGTTTCTGATTAGGCTGAGACAATTCATCCATTGTCTCAAGCATACGATTGAGGGTATAATAAGTCAGTCCTGCGATACCGATTAAGAAGATAGCTGCAAAGAAAAATCCTAGAATGACTTTACTGGCGGTATTGACTTTTGGGGTTAGCTTCTTCATCTGTGAAGTAATTTACGCCCAATAATTATTCCAGAAGTTTAGAACTTGAGCAAAGTATAACCTTGAGGGACGTAAGTAGATATCGTAGTCAGTGCTGAATGTGCAATTTTCACTCCTGGCCAGAGGTCACTTTTATCAAGTTTTCGAGCAACCATAGACTGTCCACAGACATAAAACTCTGCTCCAGCCGCCTTAAGAGCTTCATAAACTTTCAAATTAGGATTATCTATTTTATTTCGCTCTTGATAATTTTTATCTGTAAGCAGCGTGAAAATTGCACCACCATGAATAACCACCTTCACATGAATTCGATCCTGTGGTACTCCAGCTAAACCATGCAGATTCATAAGTCTGGCAATATTATCCACCCATCGGCTAATTTCTGCTGGATTATCTGCACCAGTAGTCATATCGATGATAATCTTGTATTCCAGTGAAGGATCTGGCCGCTCCACAGCATCTTTGATTTCATAGATTCCTCCGAAGTCTTTCACGATTGGGAATTGGGCTGTTTGAGCAATGCTGAAATGGGCTGAAAACAATAAAATAAGAAAAAGGCCTAGTGTTCTGGTAAGTTTCATAGAGGAATATATTAGGATGAAAAAGTAGGAAAAATCTTTCGATAGAAATAGCCACTAATAAAAAAAGCCCTGAATAAATTCAGAGCTTTCTGTGCGCACGAGAAGATTCGAACTTCCACACTACTTAAAGCACCAGCCCCTCAAGCTGGCGTGTCTACCAGTTTCACCACGTGCGCAGTTAATTGGTTTGCAAAAGTATCATTCGAGTTTAACTGATGCAAACCTGAATCAAACCTTTCTTTGATTTTTTAAGAATAAACTTTCTTTTCTGCAGAAAGCAAAGTATTGTAAAGCAAAGAAGCAATGGTCATCGGTCCTACTCCACCCGGAACAGGTGTGATTGCAGAAGCTTTGGCAGCCACCTCGTCAAACTTCACATCGCCTATCAATCTAAAGCCTGATTTCTTGGAGGCATCTTCGATTCGGTGAATTCCCACATCAATTACCACTGCACCAGGCTTCACCATATCCGCGGTAACAAACTCAGGCTTCCCTAAGGCTACGATCAAAATATCTGCAGTACGCGCTATTTCCTCCAGGTTTTTGGTTCGGCTATGCGTCAAAGTCACGGTTGCATTTCCAGGATAGCCATTTCTAGCCATCAGAATACTCATCGGGCTGCCCACGATATGACTTCTTCCGATCACTACGCAATGCTTTCCTGAGGTCTCAATATCATATCTTTTTAGCAATTCGATGATTCCATAAGGAGTCGCCGCCACATAGGCCGGCCAGTTCAAAGCCATTCTCCCTACGTTGGCTGGAGTAAAACCGTCTACATCCTTCTCCGGCTTGATCTTATTGGTCACTTTCTCCACAGAGATATGCTTTGGCAAAGGGAGCTGAACGATCAATCCATCTATTTCAGGATTCTCATTGATCTCTTCCACCACTTTCAAAAGTTCCGCTTCAGAAACGGTCTCTTCCAGTCTAACCAGCGTTGACTCAAAACCACATTCACCACAAGCCTTCACTTTTGCATTTACATAAGTCTGGCTTGCGCCGTCGCTTCCTACAAGAATAGCAGCTAGATGCGGGATTTTACCTCCTTCAGCTTTGATTTCAGCCACACGAGCAGCGATTTCTGTTTTGATTTGTGAAGAGGTGAGTTTTCCGTCGATTAGGATAGCCATTTGATCTTTTTATTTATGAATTAGGATTTGGGAATTACGAGATCTTGAGGAATACGAAATATGAAGTACGAAATACGGGATTCAAGAAAGCGTATATTTTTATTTGTTTAAACGAGCCGTTTTCAGGCTTGCTACAATTATAGCTACTAGCTCATTTGATTCTTTAATTAAAACTCCGATTTCTTTTTTTAAATCCTCAATCGGAGATATTTTTTCTAAAATTTCTAGAAAGAACTGACTCTCATCAGCCTCCTCTTCTACAATTTTAAGCTTATAAATAAAATCTGCATTCGATTTTGCTCTCATAGCAGATCGATAATTGGCAGCTACCGAACTAGAACAACGAAGTAGCTGATTTACATAATTATTGAACTCTCTTGTTTGAGGAAGTTTTTAACACAGGAACCAAACATCTACTGCAAACTTCTTAGTTCGATCTTTTAATGCTTGACTCATAGAATAACCATATAAACCAGAATACTATTGAAAATTTAACCTCACTATTTCTTTGATTTTCAAGCTTTTCTGAAAAATCAAAAAATCGGTGATCAATCTATAGTCTGAGATTGAAGACAGTCTCGTACTTCGTATTTCGTATTTCTCAAATCGTATTTAATCAGCTTAGTCCAGCTTCAATACCGCCATAAACGCCTCCTGAGGCACCTCGACGTTGCCGACTTGTCTCATTCGCTTTTTACCTTTTTTCTGCTTTTCTAGAAGTTTTCGCTTTCGGGAAATATCACCACCATAACATTTTGCCAATATGTTTTTACGCATGGCCTTTACAGTTTCTCTGGCAATAATCTTCTGGCCGATTGCTGCCTGAATGGCAATTTCAAACATCTGGCGAGGCACCAATTCCTTCAACTTTTCGCAAAGTCTTCGGCCCCAATCATACGCTTTATCCCGATGAACTATTGCCGAAAGTGCATCAACTGGCTCTCCATTCAACATCACGTCGAGACGCACCATATGCGAAACTTGGTAGCCAATCAATTCATAATCCAAGGAGGCATAACCTCTGGAAATGGTTTTCAACTTATCGAAGAAATCGAATACGATCTCTGCTAAAGGCATATCGAAGGTCAATTCTACACGTTCAGAAGTCAGGTAAACCTGATTTTTGATCTGGCCTCTTTTTTCCATACAAAGGGTAATCACTGCGCCGACATACTCTGCAGCGGTGATGATGGATGCTTTCACATAAGGCTCTTCGATATGCTTCATCCGCGTAGGATCAGGCATATCCGATGGGGCATTGATCAGCTGCACCGTATCATTGGTCATCATGGCTTTGAACTGTACGGATGGCACCGTCGTAATCACGGTCATGTCAAACTCTCGCTCCAATCGCTCCTGAATGATCTCCATGTGCAACATTCCCAAGAATCCGCAGCGAAATCCGAAACCTAATGCCATGGAAGTTTCCGGCTCCCATACCAATGAAGCATCATTTAACTGAAGCTTCTCCATGGAATATCGAAGTTCCTCGTAATCGGTAGTCTCTACTGGGTAGATTCCGGCAAACACCATTGGTTTCACGTTTTCAAAACCCTGAATCGCCGCATCGCATGGACGCTTGACGTGAGTAATCGTATCCCCAACTTTGATTTCTTTGGCCACTTTTACGCCGGAAATCAGGTAACCCACATTTCCTGCAGACATCGTTTGTTGCGGGATTTGATTGAGTCCCAAGATCCCGATTTCGTCCGCCTCATATTCTTTACCGGTATTGACAAATTTGATTTTATCGCCTTTGCTGAAGGTACCGTTGAAAATCCGGAAGATCACTTCTACCCCACGGAACGAATTGTAAACCGAATCAAAAATCATCGCCTGTAGCGGTGCATCTGGATCACCTTTTGGGGCTGGGATTCGGGTTACCACAGCTTTCAAAATATCGTCGATACCGATACCTGCTTTACCAGAAGCTAAAATTATATCCTCTCGATCGCAACCGATCAAGTCGATCACCTCATCAGCAACCGCCTCAGGATCAGCGCCCGGAAGGTCAATTTTATTTAATACAGGAATAATCTCCAGATCGTGACCTAAAGCTAAATAGAGATTTGAAATCGTCTGTGCTTCCACGCCTTGAGATGCATCTACAATCAATAAAGCGCCTTCGCAAGCGGCTATTGAGCGGGAAACCTCATATGAAAAATCCACGTGACCTGGGGTATCAATGAGGTTCAACGTATAAACCTCCCCTTCGTGCGTGTACTTCATCTGAATCGCGTGCGATTTGATCGTTATGCCACGCTCGCGCTCCAGATCCATATTATCCAACAACTGATTCTGCATATCCCGATCCGCTACGGTATCGGTTTCCTGCAATAATCTATCCGCCAATGTACTCTTCCCATGATCAATGTGGGCGATGATACAGAAATTTCTGATGTTTTTCATATTCATTTCGGGCGCAAAAATAGTAAAAAAAGGGATAACCTTGGTTAGAAAGGGGCAAGGGAAATAGGTTTTACGAAATAAAGCTTCGCTGAAATAGGCATTTGGAAAGATAGGCTTGGCAAGATACGCTTCGCGAAATACAGCAACGCTGAAATACGCCTTCGGCGAAATAGACCATGAAGAAAATTCAATCTTCAGACTTCGAACAGGAAAAGCCAAGAAATAAGGTTTCTGACATCATTCCTGAAAATCAAAGATCCTTTTACCTTTGACTCTCAAAATCGAAGAAATGAAATCCGTAGCCGAACGTAAGAAATCCCAAAATATCGCTGAATACCTCATTTACATGTATCAGATGGAAGATTTGATTCGCTCTTATCAGGGTGACATCAAGGAAATGGATCAGTTTGTCGTTTCCAAGTATCCGGTTTCGGATGAAGAGAAAATAGATATTTCAGTTTGGTTTGGAGAATTGATTACACAAATGAAATCTGAAGGAATCCTGGAAAAAGGGCATTTGAGTGAGTTGAATAAGCATGTCGATGAACTGGCACAACTTCACTGGAAACTTCTGAAAACAGACGCGACTTATTTTGAAACGTACTCCAAAGCAAAGCCACTTATCATCGAGGCAATCGTACAAGCCGAGGGAAAAGATCTTGGGAATGAAATCCAGATCTGCTTGAATGGCGTGTATGGACTATTGCTGTGTCGCCTATTAGGTAAAAAAGTTAGTGATGATCAGCTTAAATCTGCTGAAGCATTTGGAGAAGTTTTAAGTTTTTTAAGTCTTGTTTTTAAAAAGGGATTTTAGAAAATAAATATCCTTAGTGCAGGAATTCCCATACGCTTCGATAACCTCCTTTTTCCTCCACATAGCCAAGCAAAGAATCAAAGAAAGGATGCACCGCCAAAGTGCTGCTATCACCGATTAACACTAGCTTTCGCTTGGCTCGTGTCAAGGCGACATTCATTCTTCTAGCCTCGGATAGGAATCCTATTTCACCCCTATCATTGGAGCGAGTTAGCGAAATCAACATCAAATCCCGCTCCTGCCCCTGAAACCCATCCACTGTATCAATGGTAATCTGATCCCGTAGCGTCTTCAAATTTGGAAAGTCAAAAGACTCAAAAATCAAACTCCGAATCAACCGAACCTGGGCTCCATAGGGCGCAATTAACCCAATTGTCCAGCCTGCTTCTTTGAAATGGGCTATCCCAATGGATTTAATCAGGTGATTCAAATGAGTGCAGGCAAATTTTGCTTCCTCGGGATTAAAGGTGCTCAGACTTTCTGATTCGACTTGTTCGGAATAACCAGATCCTGCAGTATCAATCCACTCCATGGGAAGTTCCTCTTGAAATTGATGCGTCTTCGTGTTCTCGGCTGCTTTCAATTTACCCTGATAAAACCACTCATTTGAAAAACCCATAATTACTTCCGGCATGCGATACTGCAAATCCAGTAATTGCGCGGCTTGTGGATTTCTCAATATAGTTTTTTCAAAAAGCGTCTGAGCCAAACCATCTTTAGCTACCTGCAATGACTTGATTGTAGGTGGAAGTTGAAAGTGATCCCCTGCAAAAACCACCTTTTTGGCCTTCAGAATAGGAATCCAAGTAGCGGCCTCCAAACCTTGAGCAGCTTCATCTATAAAGACCACATCGAAAGTCATCCCTTTCAAATGATAAGAGGAAGCGCCTACTAAAGTCGTGGCAAATACTTGTGTCCGTTGAAAAATATCAAACTGAATGTACCCCTCCAGTCCTTTTGCTTCTTCACGAATTCTCGAAACTTCCCCATACATCAATTTACGCTGCGCGCGCTCCTCTGGCCCAAAGTTACGTTTGTATTGTTTTGCCAAATTGAGGTACTGATTGACTTCTTTTCGGAGTTTTTTTAGATCCCTGTAGCTGTCATGAAATGCTGTCTTGGCATCCAAGGTCTGATTTAAAATTTTCTCCTCCACTCGTGCAGGATGTCCCAGTCGAAGCGTTTGAATTCCACGATCTGTCAATTTTTCAACCAATAAATCCACTGCGGCATTACTTGGAGCGCAGACCAAAATAGATTGGTTGGAAATCACAGCTTCCTGAATCGCTTCGATCAGGGTGGTGGTCTTTCCTGTACCCGGAGGACCGTGAACGACAGCTACATCTTTGGCATTGGCAATCAATTCACAGGCTTGATTTTGGGAATCATTTAATTCTGAAATCGCCGCTCTTTTTTTTTCAGAAAAATGCGCTTTCCCCTCTCCCAATAAAATCTCCCGAAGTTCTTTAAGTCTTGAGTTATCTGCCGCTATAACTTTTTTCAGTGCAAACTCCATTTCCCGATAGCTGGCCTCATCAAAAAGTAAATCCACACCTAGTCGATTGCTATCCATCCAATCCGGAAGTTCATCAGCCTGAAGCGTCACGACCATGGTGTCTTTATTGACTTGATTAATGACACCATTGACCCTATTTTCTGTGCTCTGATAGCCTTCCTGCGTACTAAAAAATGATACCGACTTACCTGAACTGAAGGAAGATGGATACTTCGAATCCATTCGCTCGACCTCCACCAACAGTCGTTCTCCCATACCAATTTTACTTTTCTTGAGTTGAATTGGATGCCAGGTGATGCCCTCTTTTTTCTTTTCCGCAAGGCTGGTATTCAGGAATTTCTTCTGGTATTGCGACAGATCTTCCTGCCATTCCAATTTCAAAAGTTTCAGTCCTTGCTTTAATTCTGCTTCTATATTCGGCATCTATTACTAATTTGTTTCGAAACTACTCAACTCAAATCTTGTTTTCTAAAAAAATCGCCGGCAAATGAATTACCTCGCGCATGCATATTTGTCTTTTGGTCAGGAGGAGATTTTGGTTGGGAATTTCATTGCAGATTTTGTGAAGGGAAAAATGCTTCTGGATTACCCTCAAGCAATCACTGATGGAATTCGACTTCACAGGGAAATTGATCGGTTTACAGATTCTCACCCTTTGGTTCGTGCCGGACAAAGCTACCTCAGACCTCAGTTTGGCCATTATTCCACCGTGATTACCGATATTTTCTTTGATTATTTTCTAGGAAAAAACTGGGATAAATTCAGTGATCAACCTTTGAAAGATTTCATTGAAGAAACCTTTCAAATCCTGGAAAAACACTCAGAATTCTTCCCGGAGCGTTTTTCTAAAATGTTTTATTGGATGCGAAAAGACAATTGGCTGCTTCATTATGCCACGTTAGAAGGGATACAAAAATCCCTTACTGGATTGTCTAAACGGACCCGATTTGATTCCAAAATGGAACTTGCTCATTTGACACTAATTGAACGTGAAGCAGAATTTGAATTGATTTTCTTCGCTTTCTTCAAAGATTTAGAGACTTTTACACAATCGAAACTCACAGAAATACAAGCTTACCATGACAGTCATTAAACCAAAAGTCTCTACCTACATTTCATTGAGCATGGTCTTGCTCATTTTGATCGCAGGGTTGATTTTTATTCTGAGAGATTTCGCTTACAAGGGGAGTTTTGGACTTTGGTTTTATCTAGTTGCTTGTAGTTTGATCACATTGGTGATCTTGATGCTATTGGTGAAAATGATGGCAGGATACCGATTCATTACTGTAGGAAGGGATCAGATTATTATCAAATTACCATTAAGAGGTTATACCAAAGCTTATCCGCTTGCTCAAATTTTGGCTTGGGAGGAGGAAACGATAGTAGCCAATAAGCGACAGTTTAAACAATTGACTATTGTATTTTCAGATAATCAATCTATCTCGGTGAGTAATCACGAGCATGAGGCTTATTCTGATTTGGTGGCTTATCTAGGAAAGAAAGCGATTAGACAAAAAGTAAAAAGCAAAAAAGCCTGAGATGACTCAGGCCTTGGATTAGCGTTGGTTTCTAAAATTTTTATCGTAGAGTTCGATACTTTCCCGAATGATTCGCATTGCATCTTCTTTTCCAAGAAAGTCTTCTACTTTGACCTCTTTATTTTCTAATTTCTTATAGTCTTCGAAGAATCTATGTACTTCTTTCATCAGGTGAGGAGGAAGATCGTCAATATCTTCGATGTAGTTTACTGACTGATCACCAGCGGCCACTGCAATGATCTTATCATCAGCTTCACCACCATCTACCATTCGCATCACACCAATTACTTTTGCCTCAACTAAGCACATAGACGGGATGTCAATCTGAGAAATAATCAGGATATCCAAGGGATCATGATCTTCACAGAAAGTCTGCGGGATAAAACCGTAATTGGCTGGATAGTGTACTGCTGAAAAAAGCACCCGATCCAGCATCAGCATCCCGGTTTTTTTATGCAATTCGTATTTTCCCTTACTTCCTTTTGGGATTTCAATGACTCCGGTTACTACTTCCGGAGCATTCTTTCCAATGTTGACGTCGTGCCAAGGATTGATCATGGTATTATAGTTTGGTAATAAAAAGTCGGCGATTCAAAGGCCAATACAAAGGTATCAATTACAACTTAAATAATCAGACTATTGAAGGCAAGACAACTTTTATTGTAGTACCCTCAGCCAAAACAGACCCCAATTCGATCCTTCCACCCATTTGTTCCACTGCCTCTTTGACCATGTAAAGGCCAATTCCAGTACCGACATTTTTTTGAGTAGCTCTGGTAAATAGGCTGAAGACCTCAGTTTTATACTTATCATCGATTCCAATACCATTATCTTCAATGGTAATAACTGCCTCAGATTCTGTCACATCAATGGTAAGATTAATCCATTTTTCACCTGGAGTCTGTTTTTGAAATTGGACCGAATTACTAAATAAATTATTAAGAATCACTCGAATCTTGGCATCATCGGACAAAAATTTATGATCCTGATTGATTTGGATATTTATCTTAAAATGTGATAAATCAAACTTGGTACGATAAGCTTCTAATTGCTGATCAATAATCTCTTTAAAAAATATTTTGGTGACTTTGTTATCAATTTTAGTAGATCTATAAAAATCAAGCATCTTGTAAATAAAATCATCCAACTTCAAGGTAGCTGAGTCGATCATATCAAAATACTCCAAAACATGAGGTTCGGTAATTTCCATTTTTGCCAACTTGGAAACTCCAGAAATACTCATAAGTGGCCCCCTAAGTTCATGGGAAAGGCTATAAACAAACTGATTCATCTCAGAATGAAGTTTTTTCAGTTTTTCATTTTTATCCTTTAGCTCACTGCGCATAAAATAAATGTCGGCGGCATTCTTAATGGAATTTTTGATTTGTTCAATATTCCAAGGCTTATCGATAAATCGGTAAACTTCACCTTTATTAATCGCGTCGATGACACTTGCGATATCTGAATAGCCCGTGAGCAGGATCCGAATAGGATCCGGATTGATTTTGACCATTTGCTCAAAAAACTCCGTTCCAGTCATTCCTGGCATTCGTTGATCGGCAATACAGACATGAATTTCTTCCTCTTGAGCGATCCTTAATCCCTCTTCTGCGTCGATAGCTGTAAAAATTTTAAAATCTTTTCTCAGTGTCGCACGAAAAGACTTTAAGTTGTTATCCTCATCGTCGATATAAAGGACGTGAATTTTATTGTTCATAGCGCTGAGTGCTTTGATAAACCGGAAGGGTAATTATAAAAGTAGTTCCCTGGCCTTCTTCCGTTTCTACATCCAGAGTACCCTTGTGATTTTCAATTATAGAATAAACTATTGAAAGACCCAAACCTGTACCTTTTCCAACTGCTTTTGTAGTAAAGAACGGTTCAAATATTTTATTCTTAACATGCTCTGGCATACCTGGCCCGTTATCTTCTATTTCTATTCTAACATGGTCACCGGCTGCCTTAGTGCGGATTGTGATTTTAGGGTCTTTTATGGAATCAATATGGTCTGAAAGGGCGTGAACAGAATTATTGATAATATTCATGAAAACCTGATTTATTTTTCCAGCAAGACACTCCACCATTGGAAGTTCACCAAATTCTCTCTCAATCCTTATCTTACTTGGCATGGTGGAATTAAGTAAAATTATGGTACTGTTTATACCATCATGAAGGTCCACTTTTTTGACGTCTTGTTCATCTACTCTAGAGAAAATACGAAGCCCTTTCACAATTTCAACGGTTCTTCTGGCACCATCATCCATTCCCTTAAGGAGCTGCTCTACCTCATCTAGAACATAATCAAGCTCTAGGTCTTCTTCAAGTTGTTTTGCTTCTTTCTTGGTATCTGGTGTAAATTCAAGTGCTCCTCTCGTACGATAAAACTCAATAATCTCCATGATATCTTTAATATCGCGTTTTAGCGGAGTAATATTAGAACTGACAAAGTTGATCGGATTATTAATTTCATGAGCGATACCTGCAGTCAATTGGCCGAGAGATGCCATTTTCTCCTGATTGACTAACTGACTCTGAGTATTCTGCAGGTTACGAAGGGCAAGTTCCAATTCGTCAGTTCGTATTTTAACCTTTTCTTCCAATACGATATTCTGTTCTCTGATCAACTTCTCATTTTCCCCTAAGACACGTAAACGCTCTGCCTGCTCTTCTTCTTTTTCTTTTTTAAGGATATTTATTTTATCAGCCAGGGCAAAAGAGAGTAGGATAACTTCTAATGCAGAACCTAGTGGCATAATGTAAGCAGTGAAATTATTAGTAGGAATAAGTCCCATCTCACTCAAAACAAACAAGAATATCCCAATCATGAATACAGACCATGCCAGCAGATAAAATCTAGCAGGACCATATCCTTTCTTGAGAATTAACAAAGCAGTATATAAAACAAAGATTACAACGATAGACTGTGTCACGAGTAAGGTCTGATAGCTTACTGTGATTGAAAAGAAAAATGCATTTAAAAGAATAAATCCATATACCAAGTATATAAAATAAAAACCCTTATCAACTTTTGGAATAAATTGTTTTGTCAATAAAAAAACTCTTAGAAACCAAATCCCAACCATACTCACTAGAGAGGAAAAAATAACTCCTGATCTAAGATTAAGCCATACTGAATCAGGCCAAATCAATTCTTGAGTGAATCCTAAAATGGAACTTTGAGCAAACCATACTAACATAGTATGGATAACATATATTAAATATAGCTTATCCTTTACAGAAAAGAATAAAAACAAATTATAAAAGAAAAGACCTATAATTACTCCAGAAAAGATACCAAATAAAATATTCTCAGTATTAATAATCTCTTCAACATGATCTAAGTCTGTTATTGTTGAAGTTATAATCTTCTTATTGACGCTATTTACTCTTAGATACAAAGAAACTGGATCCCCCTTTGGAAGATCAATTTTAAAAATTATAGATTTCGACTTAAGCGGCTTTAAATCAAAGTCTTGCAACCTACCTCCTAAATAATGATTGATCACCTGACCATTTTCAACTACAAAAAGATCTAAGCTGTCAAGAGAAGGGTTATTAATAAACAAATACTTCGACTCAATATCTGTATTATTAATTACATCATACTTTAACCAAACCAAATCATTATTGATACCAAAATTAATTGATTTGTTCTCAATAAGTGAGAATTGGTCTGAGTTCAATACATCAGATATATTTGATTTAGAATCTGCATCTACTATTAAATACTCATATTTTGTTAAATCCCTGGAGCTATCATTTATAACTATTGGACTAACTTGCAAAATAAAAGAAATAATTAAAGAAAAATAAGTAAGCAACATATTATCTCCAGTTGGGATTTTTAATTTTTAATTCGTATTTAATTTTTATTTTCCCTTTAGGTGTTTCTTCCTCTCGAATACAATTTAAGTCATTTCTAAGACTCATAATATATTCTCTTTCTTCATCAAGAGCTAAAGGCAATCCTTTTACATCTTTTAAAACCGCAAGTGTGGCAACCAAATCTAATTTTGGGTAAAAAAATGTTCCTTTGTTACCTATTTTCTCTTCAATTTGAAATCCTTTTTGAAGGGTTGGTTTAAGCGTATATTCAGCGCACAATGCTAATAGCGTTGGCACGTCCAATTGATCAGCAATGACTAGGGAAGTTCTTGATAGAAAGAGTGCCCCAATTCCATAACCTGAAATTGATCTGCTGTTCCATAGTCCTCCAATTTCTCCAGTTCCACCTAAATCTCTGTATTCTTTCACTAATTCATTTATCCCAAGGTCAACTTGGGCAATTGCGCCTTGAAGGGGTAAGGGATAATCTTCGTGGGCAATATGAACTCTAACTCCAGAAACTACATCTCCTGATGAATCCTCTTGAACTGTAACTACAAATACATAAGGATTACTTTTCCACTCATTGTTAGAAGAAGTGACTTTAGTTACTCCGTATTCCTTTAACACATTGGAATGACCTGTGATAAACATATCGCAAAGTTCAGGCTCATCAATTGCTCTAAATGCTTTGAAAGTAAACATCCTAAAGTATAAATAGATTTTCCGAAATGTCTCTCCGATATGCCTTTATACTTGGCCCAGAAGCCACATTAAAGCGAAACATAAATATCTCTTGATTCTTCAATTCTTTATTGAACAAAGTATTTAATTTCTTCTTGAGAGTTTGGATTGCCATCAATTCTGATTCTGAATAACCATTATTCTTCTCTTGGTTTACCCGATGAAAAATAAATAAAGAAGCAGAAATAGGTTGAAAGCTAAATCCATCTTGATTGGCTTTAATCCAAATTCTTTGCAAGGTAGCTCCAGAATTCAAATAAGCTTCAGGGCTAAACTCTTTTGCTTGTATCATCATCACCGCAGAGGCCGAAAGTAATGTTTTATCCGAAATTTTAGCTAATCCTTTCCCTAAATCAAATTTTCTAAAAAGCTCCATTGTCCCCGGATCTCTAATCAAACCCATCACCATTTGATCTGTTTTAGAAAGTTCGAGCGTAGCTATGTCTATGCCGTCTTTGGTATCGATTGCTTCTTGCTCAGACCATCTAACTTCGCTAACAAAATCTTTGTAACCCTGAGAATGAAATAATCTGATACGATCCATCCCACCAATTACTTCGTTCAAAGATTTTAGATCTTCCAAACTTGAAATTGACTCTACGATAGCACCACTATTCCTTGCTATATCCTCATATTCAATTAATTTTTCACTTTCTATTTCTACCCGATCTTCGTTTCTGCGATTTGTGGTACGGAGCTGGATTCCAGTAGCTAAGTTGTTAAATGGCACTTCTAGTGATTTTTCCGATTTTGACTCGAAAATTACAGAAGCAATTAACTCCTCATCGAAAGATTTAATCCGATTTACCACCCTAATGGCAATTCCTTCTGAAGCAGTTGCTAGTCTAAGATTTTCCAGAGCTGCACCAAAGGCGATTAAAGAACCTGTCCCTTTATAATCTAATAAGGAGAAACTACGTCTTTTATCGTGAAGCAAATGTAAAACCCCCTTTTGGTCAAGAATCCAAATCCAAGGCTGACAATTTCCGCCTGAAGGAGCCAAATTTGCCAGAGATACGAATTTCTCAATTTCTTGAGAGGAAATTTTTAATGCCGATTCAAGCTCATCAGATGGTAGAAGATCTAAAAAATAAGATTTTGGAAGAGGCTCCGAACCTTCCTCTTTTTCTTCTTTTTTACCGTTAATTTTAATTATATCATCCAAATCTACATAATACCTCCCTGATTCGACATTTTCATTTAAAAGTAATTTTCTCCCAACATGGGCTACCGTAGCGCCACCAAGATATACGGCTGAAGCCAATTGAGGCCAAGAAGAAATAGTTTGATTGATTTCAAGTAAAGACGCTTTCATTCGGCTGGAAATCGTGGACGAACCAGTAATTTTCAAACCAATACTTACTTTTTGATTTTGAGTCAGATTTTTAAGGTCCTCATGCTGTATATCTCCCATCGCACCATGGAGCAGTGGTCGATCTGGCTCCAAGTCAAATCGCTCCACATCTAGCATTCCTCGATCTGATGTTTCCATCAAAACTGGAATTCTAAAGCTTTTTGCCTGCTCCCTTGCAAGAATTTTGATGTCAAGACTATCACATTCATCTATCAATAAATCAAGCTTACCGTCTTTAGTAAGGAAATCATCAATATTTGAATTTGATATGCCTTCGCGATAAAGGGTAAGCTTTAGATATGGATCAATTTCTGATATTTCCCGAGCAGCAATTATTACTTTTTCAATACCAAAATCAAGTATGCCAGCTTTGATCCTATTTAGATTACTTAATTCAAGAGTATCAAAATCTGCCAATCGAAGTTCACCACAGCTTCGCTCCAAAGCAATAGTTAAGGCTATACTTTGTCCAACAGAAAGTCCTATTATTCCGATTTTTTTCTTGGAAAGTTCCTTTTGTTCAAATGGCGTGATTTTATAATTATTTCGCTGTGTCCTTACAAAAATAAAATCCTCTTCCGGGAGTAACCGTACAACTTTTGCTTTCCAGGGGTAATAGATCCAATTGCCAAAATTTGATCTTGGATTTTCTTGAAAAAAAGCAGGAACCATATCCCAAATCTCCTTATCGGAAAGCGAATTACCAGCATTTCGAGCTTTTAAAAGCTCAAAAACTTGATGATCAAGTTTATCGATAAACTGGACAAAGGAATTGGTTTTTAATTTTTCAATTTCATCAATATCTTCTTGACAATTCAACTTATAAATCGACGGATAAGATTGATCTTCATAATCAACTTCTGATTTTTCAAACATTTGCAAAGAAGGTAATCGGGTGATATTTGACATAAAGTTAATTTTTTCAACTATAAATCAAATTAAAAGCCTTGCAATTTTTATTTTTTCACCAAAAATATTTTTAAAAAAAGAAGAAGTTAAAAAGACATCTTTAAATCTTGGTTTTTACTTGAAAAAAACTCTAATTTTAGAACACTATTTATATACTTCCGCGAAATTTGTCAGATGGAATCCAAACCTGAAGAAAAAATAAAAATCCTGTACGTTGATGACGAAGAAAATAATCTTCAAGCATTTAAAGCTACTTTTAGACGCGATTATAAGATTTTTTTGGCTATAGGAGCCAGCGAGGCAAGACAGATATTGAAGGATGAAGAGATCGATTTGATTATTACTGATCAAAGAATGCCAGAAGAAACTGGAGTAGAATTCTTAGAATCCATCATTCCGATTTACCCTGATCCGATCAGGGTTTTACTGACAGGATATACTGATATTCAAGCTGTTATTGACGCAATCAACAAAGGTCAAGTGTATCATTACCTGACTAAGCCTTGGGAAGAGGATTACTTAAGGACTGTTATCAAAAATGCTTTCGAAGTATATACGCTTAGACGCGAGAATGAGCGATTAACTCAAGCATTGATCAAAGCTAACGAGCAGTTAGAATTTCTGCTTCGGCAAAATCTCCTCTCCTAATTCTTAGTATCTAGCCGCCAGCAGCAATTGAAGTTCTTTGTGATTTAATCCAAATTTCCTTCCAAGATGGGCATTGGTTAGACTTCCTCTGTACGTATAAACCCCTCTGAGAAACCATTTGTAATTAAAAATCATTTCTTCGGCCCCTCTGAGATCGGCCATTTGAAGAATTATTGGTGTAAAAATATTACTTAAAGAATAGGATGCTGTTCGAGCTACCCTGGAAGCGATATTCGGAACACAATAGTGAATAATATCATAAACTGAATAAACAGGGTTTTCATGTGTCGTCATTCTAGATGTTTCGATACAGCCACCTTGATCAATAGAAACGTCAATGATTATACTGCCGTGCATCATATTGGCGACCATCTCTTCACTTACGACGATCTTATTTCTACCCTTTTCTTCACGCAAAGCACCAATGACTACATCTGCTTCTGAAAGCGCTTGATTTAAACTGAAATTATCAATAGTCGAAGTATAGATCTGCTGACCTAGCAGCTGTTTTAATCTTCTGAGTTTATAGATATGGTTATCAAAAACTTTTATCGAAGCCCCTAAACCCAATGCTGTACGAGCAGCATATTCGGCCACAGTTCCCGAGCCAATAATCACTACTTGCGTCGGCGGCACCCCTGTCACACCACCCATAATAAGCCCTTTGCCATCATTTACACTGGAAAGATATTCAGATGCGATAAGCATAACTGTACTTCCGGCTATTTCTGACATGGCACGTACCACAGGCATCCCCCCTACCTTATCTTCCAAGTACTCAAAAGCTGTAGCAGTGATTTTTTTCTCATTCAAGGCTTCAATGAACTCTTTGTTTTGACGTCCAAGTTGAAGTGCAGAAATCAGACAGCTTCCTTGGGTCATAAAACCAATCTCTTCTAAAGAGGGAGGATCAACTTTCAAAACTACTTGAGCTGCAAAAACCTCTTTTCTGGAATAGGAAACTTTTGCACCTGCATCTGAATAATCCTGGTCAGAAAATTTTGCACTGGTACCCACCCCAGATTCTACTACCACTTGTATCCCATTATTGGTCAAGAGTCCTACAGACTCTGGAGTAATTGCAACTCGCTTCTCTTGATTTGATATTTCTTTAGGAAGGCCAACAGTCAATTGATGCTCATTCTTATGAACTTTCGCTGGTGATTCCTTTGGGATGATTCCTACCGCGGCAAGAGGGGTGGTTTCAGCTGGCATTATTGATATGTTGTAGGTTAAGGGTTCGTTTTTCGTCTGAATCAGATGTGATTCTAATCAGGAAAAATTGATCAGGTAGAAATCGGGCAATTTGCTCTGCCCATTCTAACCAACAATAATTTCCACTATAAAAATACTCTTCTATTCCAATATCCAATGCTTCCATAGGATCTTCTATTCGATAAAAGTCAAAATGGTAAAAGGATTGGGAGGCCTCATTTTCATAGTGATTGACAATCCCAAATGTAGGACTGCTTACCTGATCCTGAATTCCAAAAACATTAGCTAAAGCTTTGATTAAAGTTGTTTTTCCAGCCCCCATTTCTCCCTGGAAAATCCAGATTTTCTCATCATGAGCTTCAGAAACAATCATTTTAGCTGCAGTTTCAATCTCTTGCAGCGAATAAGAATAGTGAATCACTTCTGTTAATTATTTTGGCGTAAGGTGCACAATCGGCACAATCATCTCCTCCAAAGATACACCACCATGCTGGAAAGTGTCCTTATAGAAGTTCACATAATAATTGTAATTATTGGGGTATGCAAAAAAGTAATCCTCCACTGCAAAAACATAACTAGACGAGACATTCAATTTGGGGAGTTTTGCTTCCTCTGGCTTGCGGATTTCAAAAACTTTTCCAGCTTCAAAATTTAGATTTTTACCTTGCTTATACCTTAAATTTGTAGTCACATTTTTGTCTCCGACAATTCGATAGGGTTTATTCACACGCTTTGTACCATGGTCAGTGGTTATAATTACCTCTGCTCCAGCAGCATGGATTTTTTTGATCAATTCAAAAAGTGAAGAGTGTTCAAACCAGCTAGTAGTAAGAGATCGATAGGCAGACTCATCAGGTGCGAGCTCCCGAATCATTTTCATATCTGTCCTCGCATGAGACACCATATCTACAAAATTATAAACAAGGACATTTAAGTCATTTTGAAGAAAAGTATGAAACTGTTCCAAAACTGCTTTACCCTGATAAGACTGAATGATTTTATTGTAAGAAAACTTAATTGGTAATCTGTTTTTCTCCAGATTAACTCTAATCCAATCTTCCTCGAAGTTGTTTTTTCCCTCATCCGAATCTTCATCTTCCCAGAAGTTTGGATAGAATCTAGCCATATCAAGAGGCATCATCCCGCTAAACAAAGCATTTCTAGCAAATGCGGTGGTAGTAGGAAGAATACTATAATAAGTGTCTTTTTCTTTTAGATTAAAGTAAGGTGTGATTAAGGACTCTATGTCCTCCCACTGATCCAACCTGAAATTGTCTATCACAATAAAAAACAAAGGCTTTTTTTCTTTAAGGTGTGGGAAGACCTTCTTTTTCATCACCTGAGGAGAAAGAATAGGTTTTTCCTGATTTCTTTCCTCCATCCAGCTTAGATAGTTTTCCTTTATGAATTTTGAAAAATTAGCATTCGCTTCGATTTTTTGAGATTCCAAGACCTGAAGCATACTTTTATTTTCAGTATTATCAATCTCCATTTCCCAGTAAGTGAGTTTTCGATAGATATCCGCCCAGTCTTGATGATCTTCTGCATCACCAAAAGCCATGCTTAAATTCATGAAATCCTGCTGATAACTTTGAGTAGTACGCTCATCAATGAGTTGCTTGTTTTGCAACAATTTTTTTACGGAAAGCAGGATCTGACTTGGATTGATTGGCTTGATCAAATAATCAGCTATTTTACCACCGATTGCATCATCCATGATATGTTCCTCTTCACTTTTGGTAATCATTACCACAGGTATTTGAGGTTTCAAAAGTTTGATCTGCTGCAATGTCTCCAAACCGGTCATCCCAGGCATCATTTCATCAAGGAAAATGACATCAAAATTTTTATTTTCAACTTCTTCTATTGCATCTACGCCTGAGTTGACTGTAGTGATCTCGTATCCCCGTTGTTCTAGAAAAAGAATATGGGGTTTAAGCAGATCAATTTCATCGTCCGCCCAGAGAATTGTAAATTTTTGAGACATATCAGTTCCTGTTTCTTTTTAAAATTATAATTACTTTTGAGTGAAACAAAAGAGGCCTAATTGAAAAGCCAGAAAATACTAAACGACCCTGTTTACGGATTTATCACCATCCCGAGTGAGTTGATTTTTACCATTATTGACCATCCTTATTTCCAAAGGCTTCGAAGGATAAAGCAGCTTGGACTGACTGATTTCGTCTATCCGGGAGCGCTTCATACTCGCTTTCATCATGCTATCGGTGCAATGCACTTGATGAGTATTACACTTGACAATCTACGCATAAAAGGCACAGAAATCTCTGAAGAGGAATACGAAGCATCACTTATTGCTATTCTATTGCACGATATTGGTCACGGCCCATTTTCCCATGCTCTAGAATATAGCCTACTTAAAGGAGTTCACCATGAAGAGCTTTCCCTTCTAGGTATTGAACTCCTGAATCGAGAACTAGGAGGTAAATTAGCTCTTACTTTAAGAATATTTAAGAATCAGTACGAAAGGAAATTTTTTCATCAATTAGTATCCAGCCAATTAGACATTGACAGATTGGATTACCTTCAGCGGGATTGCTTCTTTACCGGGGTATCAGAAGGCACCATCGGCGCAGACCGGATCATCAAAATGATGGATGTGAAAAATGACCAGGTCGTCATTGAGGAGAAAGGGATTTACTCTATCGAAAATTTCCTGAGTGCCCGTAGACTCATGTATTGGCAGGTATACCTTCACAAAACAACAGTTAGTGCAGAGAAAATGCTGATCAATTTGATCAACAGAGCAAAAATGCTCCGCCAATCCGGGACTAAATTCGTCCTAACAGAAGAGTTTGATTTCTTCTTGTTGCATGAGTTAAAGCTGGATGATTTTAAAGCAAATGATTCGCTTCTTCCAATGTTTTTAGAATTGGATGACTTTGATATTTGGGGAGCAATTAAGCTTTGGAAAAACCATCCGGATTATGTTCTGCGGAATATTTCGAGAATGTTTCTCACGCGAAACCTTTTTAAAATCAACTTCTCCAACGAACCTTTTTCTGCAGAAGAAATCAATCAGATGCAAGAAAAGACAATCGAGAAGCTCGAAATTCCTTCCGAGGACATTGACTTTTTCTTTTCTTATGGGACTGTAAGTAACTACGGTTATTTGGCAAAGGAGCGAATTAATATCCTGACGAAAAAAGGAAAGGTAATAGATGTCGCTCAAGCGGCAGATTTACCAAACATCAAAGTAATGAGCAAAATCGTAGAGAAACATTACGTTTGTAAAGCCAAAAGCGTAAATTTAAACTATTAAATGAATTAAGAGGAAAATATGGAGTTTTCACTTGCACAGATAGCCACCATTCTTCATGGAAAAGTGGAAGGTGATGAAAATCAAAAGGTATTTAGATTAGACAAAATCCAGGAAGGCAAACCGGGAGGAATAAGTTTTTTGTCAAATGAAAAATATACCCCTTTCATTTATGAAACTGAAGCGACAGCTGTGATCGTGTCTGAAGACTTTCTGGCAAAAAAGCC
Organism: Algoriphagus marinus; assembly: GCF_001936475.1. Taxonomy (GTDB): domain Bacteria; phylum Bacteroidota; class Bacteroidia; order Cytophagales; family Cyclobacteriaceae; genus Algoriphagus; species Algoriphagus marinus. The sequence goes on from NZ_MSPQ01000014.1 coordinate 130,193, forward strand.
CCTCAAAACAAATATAATCCGAGTCAAGGATGCTTACAATGGCTTCACCATGCTCCTTGAGGCATATTCGATGATGATCAAATCGGGAAAAGAAGGCATAGAAGAGCCTTCTTATATGGACCCAACGAGTAATACTGGTTCTCAAATTTACCGGGGTGCTTTTTCTTATATCGGAAAAGATTGCCAAATAGGTACTAATGTAAAAATCTATCCACATGCATTTATAGGTGATCGGGTCAAACTTGGAGCAAATACAATAATTCATTCAGGAGCAAGAATTTGCGCCGATTCTGTAATAGGTGAAAACTGTGAAATCCATCCCGGGGCAGTGATTGGATCAGATGGCTTTGGCTTTGCGCCACAGCCAGATGGGACTTATAAGGCAATTCCGCAGATTGGGAATGTAATCCTTGAAGATCAGGTCAGTGTGGGAGCTAATTCAACTATTGATTGTGCGACTATGGGGTCTACGATAATCCGCAAGGGAGTAAAAATTGACAACCAAGTACAAATCGCTCATAATGTAATTATTGGAGAGAATACAGTTATAGCATCGCAGGCAGGAATATCAGGATCTACTGAAATTGGTAAAAACTGCATAATCGCAGGAAAAGCTGGAATCGTTGGCCATATAAAAATCGCAGACAATACTACCATAGGAGCAAATACAGGCATCAGTAGATCAATCGCAAAACCAAATCAGAAAATATTTGGATACATAGGTCTTGATCTAAAAAACTTTTTAAAGTCTTATTCAATTTTTAAAAATCTGGAAGGCTTGGAGAAGCGATTGAAAGAACTGGAAAAAAAGCAGTAAATTTGCACCCTTTGCCAAGCTGAACGCTTTAACAATCAGATGAAAGTAAAACAACATACTATACGAAAGCAAGTCGAATTATCAGGAGTGGGTCTACACACTGGGGTAATTTCAAACATGACTTTCGTCCCAGCACCACCTAATCACGGTATTAAGTTTCAACGAGTTGACCTTGAAGGAAGGCCTACAGTAGATGCAGATTGCGATCTAGTGGTAGATGTCTCCAGAGGTACAACTTTAGAGCAAAACGGTGCCAGAGTCTATACTGTCGAGCATGTCCTTGCGGCATTAGTTGGTATGGAAGTAGACAACGTACTCATACAGCTAGATGGGCCTGAGCCACCAATTATGGATGGTTCTTCCATCCAATTTATTGAAGTTTTGGAAGAGGCAGGCTTTGAAGAGCAAAATGCACTTCGGAGATTTTTTGAAGTTCAAGAGAGTATTCAATACAAAGACGCTGCTCGGGAAGTAGAAATGGTGGCTCTTCCTACAGATAATTACAGGGTCACTGTAATGGTAGATTACAATTCACCTGTCTTGGGAAGTCAACATGCATCTATCACAGATATAGGTCAGTTCAAATCAGAGATTGCTTCCTGTAGGACATTTTGTTTCCTCCATGAATTAGAGATGCTATACAATTCCAACCTGATTAAAGGTGGAGACTTGAACAATGCCATAGTAGTCGTAGATCGAGTGGTGGAAGAAAAAGAGTTGGTCCATCTGGCAAAAATGTTCAATAAGCAGAAAGTGGAAGTTAAAAAAGAAGGAATCCTCAATAATGTGGATCTTCGATACAGAAATGAACCTGCAAGACATAAATTACTTGATGTAGTAGGTGATTTGGCTTTGGTTGGAAGACCATTAAAAGCTCAAATCCTTGCTGCAAGACCAGGCCATGCTGCGAATGTGGCTTTTGCAAAAAAACTAAAACGTGCAATGGAGAAATCTTCTTCATCTCACATACCTTATTATGATCCGAAATTGCCGCCAGTAATGGACATTAATCAGATCAGCAATATTCTCCCACATCGTTATCCTTTCCAATTGCTAGACAAGATTATTTATTTGGATGATACTGTGGTAGCAGGTGTAAAGAATGTCACGATAAACGAACCCTTTTTTATGGGTCATTTCCCATCTAACCCGGTGATGCCGGGTGTATTACAAGTGGAAGCAATGGCTCAAACAGGAGGGATTTTGGTGTTGAGTACTGTGGATGATCCGGAAAATTACTGGACATATTTCCTGGGAATCGAAAACTGTAAATTTAGAAAAATGGTACTTCCTGGAGATACCTTGATTTTCAAATGCGAACTTTTAGCTCCTATCCGTAGAGGGATCGCCAAGATGCGAGGTGAGGCCTATGTTGGAAATACGCTAGTTTGCGAAGCTGTGATGACTGCAAGCATAACCCGTAAAGAAGCATGATTAGTCCATTAGCATACATTGATCCAAATGCCCAATTGGGTGAGAACATCCATATAGATCCATTTACGATGATACATGAGAATGTAGAAATCGGAGATAACTCTTGGATTGGTTCAAATGTCACCATATACCCTGGAGCAAGAATCGGTAAGAACGTGAAAATTTTCCCGGGTGCTGTTATCGCCGGTATTCCGCAGGATCTAAAGTTTCAAGGCGAGGATTCGACTGTCATGATTGGAGACAATACCACTATCCGTGAGTGTGTTACCATTAGCCGAGGTACAGTGGATAAGCAAACTACAGTTATTGGAAGTAATTGTTTGCTAATGGCATATGTTCACGTAGCACATGATTGTGTCATTGGTAGCAATGTAATTATAGCCAATGCCGTACAGATAGCAGGACATGTTGCTATTGATGATTGGGCAATTGTTGGTGGATCTAGTGCTATTCATCAATTTGTAAAAATTGGAATGCACTCCATGATATCCGGTGGATCTTTGGTAAGAAAAGATGTTCCACCATTTACTAAAGCTGCTCGAGAGCCACTTTCCTATGCAGGGGTGAATTCTCTAGGACTCAGAAGAAGAGGATTTTCAAGCGAATCTATTTCTCATATTCAGGAAGTATATCGCTACCTATTCTTGAATAGTATGAATAATAGCAAGGCGCTTGAGGAGATTGAGGTAAATCTTCCAGCTACCAAGGAAAGAGATGAGATTCTTAATTTCATTCGATCTTCAGAGCGTGGGGTGATGAAGGGTTATATCAATTAAAAAATGCTAAAAATCCAATTTGAAGAAGCTTCAAAACGCTTCCAATATGAATGGATTTTCAGAAATCTAACACTCTCTTTATCTTCCGGCTCCTCTCTTGCAATCACCGGGAGCAATGGTTCAGGCAAGTCAACTTTATTGAAGTGCTTAAGTGGAGCTATTCCACTTTCATCTGGGAAAATCAATTACCAAAATGATCAGGTATCGGTACCGGAGTCAGAGTGGTTCACACTATTGAGTATTGCTGCCCCTTATTTAGAATTACCTGAAGAATTTACTCTTTCTGAATTACTGGACTTTCATTTCAAATTTAAAAAACCACTCCAAGGAATTTCCAAACATGAAATTCTTGATGTGATTTATCTGAAAGAACATGCTCAAAAGACTATCAGTCAGTTTTCCTCAGGAATGAAGCAGCGATTAAAACTTGGATTAGCATTGTTATCTGATGTACAACTTGTCCTATTGGATGAACCTACCTCTAATCTTGATCGTAATGGAATCTTATGGTATCAAAAAATGATTGGTGACTTTGGATCGGATAGGATCATGGTTGTTTGCTCAAATGAACCAAGAGAATATGAGTTCTGCCAACAAAAAATCGTTTTAGAAGATTATAAGTGAATAGACACTTTGAACTTTAATCGATATCTTTAATTTTACGGCGATAAAACAGAAGAAATATGAATTTGAAATTAATCAGACTAATGTTAGTTGCTGCGGTTCTTACAATTGCGCAGGCATGTGGTGGTGGCGATGACCCAGATCCTACTCCTCCAAAGACTGCTGAGCAATTAGCTACAGAGGCATTGACAGGAACAGGTACTTTGAATTGGGGCATCAGTGGAGGAGGATCTGTTCAGCGAGATGGAACTACAGTCACAGATTTATACACCAATTTTGAATTGATTTTAAACTCAGGATCCACAAAAACTTATACCTCCAGGAATAATAACGACCTTTTTGATAATTCTGGATCTTGGTCCTTTGCTGGAACAAATTTTGACAAATTCATTCTTTCTGGAACTAAACCGGCAGCAAGTCGAGAAATTTCTTTCACCAGAACAGGAGATAACTTGAGGCTCACTTTTACAATTCCTGCTCCAGGAGCTAGAATCAATGGTGTCTTTGCAGTAGCCGGAAACTACACATTCAATCTTTTGAAAAAATAATTCTGGTCATACAGAATAAAAAAGGGAGCTAATCGCTCCCTTTTTTATTTTAAAGTTACCAATGTAACTCCTGCTCCACCCCGATCGGCATGCTCGTCTTCCATATGCCTGACTTGACTCATATCCTTCAGAAAATTTCGGGTAAGATCACGAAGAATTCCGTTTCCTTTGCCGTGGACGATTCGAAGATCTTTGACACCAAGCATATAACCTTCATCAATAAAAGTCTGAATCAAAGACAAGATCTCCTCTCCCCTTTTCCCTCGCAGGTCTAAATTCATGGAGAAGTCCATCATCTTTTCATTGGTGTTGAAATTGCCTCGATTAGCAATTGATTTCTTTTCCTTTTTGACTTCGCCTTGGGAAATCCGCTCCAATCTTGAAAGTTTGACATTGGATTTAAGCTCTCCAATTGAGATTTCAGCCTCTTTAGCTTTCAATTGAAGTACCTCCGCGATAGCACCATTATCCTTTAATCGGACCCAATCTCCAACCTTAATTTCCCCTTCCAAAACAACCACCGCTGGAGTTTTAAGCTTTACTTTTTCCGGTTTTACCTTTTCCTTAAACTCTTCCAACTCCTTGCGAATTTGCTTGGTTGATTCTTTCTCTGCTTTCCCTTCTTTTATCTGACGAATCGTAGCTTCGATTTTTTTATTAGTCTGGTCAAGTAAAGTTTTAGCTTCTTCTTTGGCTTCCTGCAGGTATTTTTTCTTGGTTTGTTCGAGGGTTTCTTTCAGCTCATTATACTCTTGAATCCTGGTTTTAAGTAGTTTATCTTTCTCTTTAACTTCAGAAAGTAAACCCGAGTATTGATTTTTCTCGTTCTCCAACTGCGTCAACAATCGATCATATCTAACTCTCTCTTCACCGATTTGACTCTTGGCATAATTCAGAATCTCTTTCGAAATCCCAATTTTAGATGCAATCTCCAATGCGAATGATGAACCTGGCTTCCCGATTTCTAATTGATACATCGGTTCCAACTTATCGACATCATAGCGCATGGCTCCATTGACCAAACCCTGATTTTTGCTTGCAACTTGTTTGAGATTTCCATAGTGGGTTGTAATAACTCCATACGCCCCTAGCTTATTAAGCGCTAATAGAATGGATTCAGCAATAGCTCCCCCAAATTGAGGCTCAGTTCCCGTCCCAAATTCATCGATAAACAAGATCGTCTTTCTGTTTGCAAACTGCGAAAAGTGTTTCATGCTCATCAGATGCGAACTGTAAGTACTCAGATCATTCTCAAGGTTTTGTTCGTCTCCTATGTCAATGAAGAAATTGTCAAAAAGAGAACTTTTAGAATTTGGCTCGACCGGAATCAATAATCCACATTGAAGCATGTACTGGAGCAGAGCTACTGTTTTCAAAGTTACCGACTTACCTCCTGCATTTGGACCGGAAATGACCAAAAGCCGCTCATGGCCACTCAAGTTGACATTCAAAGGGACGATTTTCTTTCCCTGAGATTTCAAAGCCATTTCTAACAGTGGATGTCTGGCCTGCTTCCAAATTAGTTGGCGCTCTTTAACTATTTCAGGTTTACAGCTATCAGTTTTTTGAGCAAATTTTGCTTTTGCCCGAATAAAATCCATCAATCCCAAAAAATTAGTGGCTTTTCTTAATGCAGGAATTGCAGGTCTTACTCGATCGGTGAGTTGCGTGAGGATTTTTACGATCTCTCTGCGCTCCATGTATTCCAGATCCCGGATTTCATTGTTGATATCCAACGCTTCCTCAGGCTCCATAAATACAGTCTGCCCTGTTGCTGATTCATCATGAATAAAGCCTCGAAGTTTTCGCTTGTTTTCAGCCGCCACAGGGATGACCAATCTTCCTGATCTTACTGTTATTTGAGCATCCTCGGCTGTCAGGCCTTTCGCACGTGCTTCCTTAAATATCCGGTCCATTACTTTACGCAAACGACCTTCCTCATAAAGAATCTGTCCACGAATTAACTGAAGTTCGCGACTCGCATTACTTTTTACATGGCCTTTCTCATCTATGATAGCATCAATGGCTTTTAATAAGCCCAAGTCTAGTTCTATCAAAAGCCCAAGAAGCTGAGACAAAACGGGATATAAGGATTCGTTTTTTTGAAAAAAAGAAATACAGGTTCTCAAAGTCTGCAGCGAAAGCTTCATTTCATGAAAATCAGCCGCATCCAAAAAAGAATTTTCGAGTTTTGCTTTTTCCAGATAAGGATACAGATTCGTGAAATTAGAAGAAGGAAAAGCCTCTCCAGAGACCAAAATCTGACGAAATTCCTCTGTTTGATCTAATAATCTGGTAACCAAATTATAATCCGAAGAGAAGGAAACCTTATCAACATAATCCATTCCCAATGGCGAAGTGCATTCGGATTTAAGGATTTCCTTAATTTTAAAAAAATTGATTTTTTGCTCGAGATTCGAAGGGTATAACATTAGTTTCCGGGTTCATCCACCACATTTTCAGAGGCTTGCTTCAAACTTAATGAATCTACCACCCTCGCATAGATTGCATCCATCTTGTCCGGATACTGAAGGTAATAAACCATACTTTGTGTGAAAACAGAATCTTGAACTTCATGTTTCAAAAAAACTTCTCTTTCTAGTAAACGATATAGCACTTGGGAGGAATCATAAGAAATGGGCATAGCCCCTGCGATACCTTCGGTCAATTGAATGTCTATAAGGACCTCCACCATTTTTTCCTCTGGCAAAATACCCTCTGGAAGTTTTTCTGAATCGCAACTCAGAAGACCGAGGAAGAAAAAACTTAATAACAAGAATCTATTCACAACTCAAAATTAGGTTTTTTTAACGGAAATTCTCTTCGCCCTTTGTGTAACTCAGATTTTATAATTCAGCTTAGTACCATAACTTAGTCCATACAAAATTCTTGGAATGACCAATCTATTCAGCAAGCTTAGAAAATACGAAATTATGATCCGGAAAGTGGCCAATAACCACCTTCAGGGAGAATATCAGTCTCTTTTCAAAGGTTCTGGTTTGGAGTTTGACGACTTGCGCCCTTATCAGTACGGAGATGATGTACGAACTATCGAATGGAAAGTTTCTGCAAAGGGACATGGTACATTTGTAAAAACATTTCGGGAGGATAAAGAGCAATCCGTATTCTTTTTATTGGATATCAGTGCAAGTCAGGATATAGGCCAAGAGGGAAATCGAAAAATCGATCAAGGAAAAATAATCGCTGGGGTCTTGACGCTTGCGGCAGTTTTTGAGGGAAGTCAAGTAGGATTAATCAGCTACTCTGACGAAAAAGAAAAATTGATTCTGCCAGCAAAAGGCGGAAAACAGGGAGTGAAAATGATCAAAGGTATCTTTGAGCATGAAAATAAATCTCTAAAAACTGATCTGAATGGGCTATTTACCTTTGCTCTTAATTTGATTAAAAAACGTGCAGTCGTAGTCGTGATTTCAGATTTCATTGATTCGGGCTATGAGCGTCCTTTCAGAGCTCTTGCCGAAAGACACGATTTAGTCGCGATCCAACTTACTGACCCCAGAGAATCTATATTGCCTTCTTTAGGGATTATTCCAGTTTATGATAAAGAACGAGGCAAAACAACATGGGTGAATACCGCATTTGGAAGCTTTTCAAAGAAAATAGCAGATACATTTACTACTGAAAGAGCAAATCTTAAAGATATTTGCAAAAAGAATCAGATCAATTACCTTACTATCGACACCACTCAGGACATCGTGGCTCCCCTTATTGAGTTATTTAAGTATAGAAATAAAAGTATGAAACGTGGCTAAGAGGCTCTTATTCCTTCTATTTTCTATATTTCCAATTATTGTGCCGGCTCAGCAGGTAACAGTAGATGGATATTTCATGCAAGACTCTGCAAAGCTTGGTGAGCGTGTGGGGTATGTATTGAAAGCAACCTACCCGGAATCCTCACAGCTCATTTTCCCGGATTCAAGCTATGACTTTTCACCGCTTGTCCTGTTGGAAAAGCAGACGTTTCTTTCCAATACCAAAGAAGGAGTCACTCAGGATAGTGCCATTTATTATCTATCCAATTTCTCATTAGATCCAAGTGTTTTTGTAACGCTTCCCGTGTATGAGTTTTCCAGATATGATAGTATTACACATTTCCCCCTTGAGGCAGAGCTAATACTAAATCTAACTTTAGACAGCATTCCTGAGAAATTGGTATTTCAGGAAAACAATATCTATCAACCGCTGGAAAAAGAACTCAATTGGATCATAACCGGGATTTTGATTGGAGGCATACTATTGCTTTTACTAGTTTTCTATTTCCTTTTCAACAAGCGATTGAAAGCATATTTTGGAGATCTATCTGAAAAAAGACGTTGGAAGAAATTTGAGAAGAAATGGAAAATTCAAACTTCTGAGCTCAGTCAAAAACCCACGATAGAATTAGCAGATGAAGTGATCGGTTTGTGGAAAGGCTATATAGAAAGTATCACTAATTTACCAGTGAAAGAATGGACCTCAAGCGAAATAGGGCTCCAATTAGAAGACCCCGAAATCTTCAAATCTCTTCGAGCGATCGATATGATTATATACGCTGGGGTCTCGGCTCAAAGTGAAGAAGCCACAAACTACTTGCTTCAGGTAGCCAAAGAAAAATTTGAAAGAAAAATAAGCAGAAACAAGCATGAGAGAGCAACTGTCTGAGTTCTTTAGCTGGTCTTGGTTTTTGCCGGAGACCTTCCAATCTTATGAGTGGCAAAATCCGCTTTTCTTGAATTTAATATGGATAATTCCAGCATTTATGCTGATCAGGAAGTTTGTGAAGTTCCTTAAGAACCCAGTACTTGAACTTTCACTTCCTAAGAATGCTGCGAAAAATAATCCTTGGACTTACCTGAGGTTAATTCCTACTTTATTCTTTTTCCTATTTCTGATCATGATGGTCATTGCATTGGCAAGGCCCCAACGGAGCAATGAGAAAGTAGAGCAGTTTACTGAAGGAATCGATATCATGTTGGTGATGGATATATCCGAATCTATGGATTTGCAGGATTTCACTCCCAACAGATTAGAAGCTTCAAAGGCAACAGCTGTTGATTTTATTAATGGCAGATTTGGAGATCGGATCGGGATGGTTGTCTTTGCTGGAGAAGCTTATTCCCTGGCACCACTTACCAACGACTATAAGCTCCTAACAGATCTAATTTCAGAAATCAATTTCAGCATGATGGAAGCCAAAGGAACTGCTATAGGCTCAGCCTTGGCGTCAGGCACAAATCGAATGAAGGACTCAGAATCTGCTTCTAAAGTTATGATACTACTCAGTGATGGCGAGAGTAATGCTGGAAATGTGGATCCACTTTTTGCTGCGCAATTAGCATCAGCTTTAGATATCAAAATATACACAATTGCGGTAGGTAAAGACGGTATGGTTCCTTACGGTACTGACTTTTTCGGCAGACCACAGATGGTAGAAAGTTATCTCGATGAAACTACCCTTCGTGAAATTGCAAAAATCGGAAATGGGGAATTTTTCCGTGCTGGTGATGGTGGTACCTTAGCAAGTATTTTTGAACAGATCGATAACTTGGAAAAAACGGAGATCCAAGAAAATCGCTATAAAGAAACATCCGACTATTATCGAATTTACATGTTTTGGGGCATGCTTCTATTCTTCGCATGGCTTCTCCTGAAAAGTAGCTTCCTTAATAACTTCCTGCTGGACTAGAAGATTTATCGAAAGTTTTTTCCTTCCATTCATTTAATCTTGGATTCATAATAGCGAACCAAAGAGGTGGGAAAAGTGCAACAATTATCATGGCGGAATATCCCGCCGGAAGTTGTGGACTTTCGTCGTAGTGATTCAACACTTGATATCGCTTGTGTGCATTAGCATGATGATCGGAGTGCCGCTGGAGTTGGAAAAGCAAGAAATTACTCACAACATGACTTGCATTCCAAGAGTGAATGGGGGTTACACGCTCATAATTCCCAGATTCCAATTTCTTGCGCTCCATGCCATAATGCTCCAGATAGTTTACTAATTCCAAAAGTGAAAAACCTAAAACACTTTGAATAAAAAAGAACAAAGGTACTTCCCAAACAAGTCGACCCATCACTACCGAGGAGATACCAAAGGCCAAACCTACAAATAGGAAAGGAAGTAGAATAAATTGGATCATCTGATTTTGAACGGACCAAAACGGGATTCCTTTTTTAGAAAGCCTTTCCCGTTCCAAATCCCAGGCACTTTGATACCCATTAAAAACGGATCGGTACCAAAAAGAATAAAAACTCTCTCCAAATCTACTGGTAGCTGGATCATCTGGGGTAGCTACTCGAACGTGATGCCCTCGATTATGCTCGATAAAAAAGTGCATATACGAAACCGTCATCAAAAGCATTTTCGAATATAGCTGCTCCTGCCAATCACTTTTATGCCCCAACTCATGAGCCACGGTGATTCCAATTCCTCCGGTAATCAGTGCCATCCCGCTGGCAAAGGCAAGAAATTCCCACCACGAAAAATGACTTACACTGACGATATAAAATCCCCAAATCAATACGCCAAATTGTACATATACCCAAAAGAAGGTAACTAACTTATAGAATTTCTCTTGGGTGACTTTACTGACTGCCTCCTTCGGTACATTTTCTCGATCAGTACTAATCAAAAAATCCATAATTGGCACGAAAATGAAAACAAAGCAATGAATCAAAAACAAATTAGCGCCACCTAAATAAACGCCAAGGATTAACAAAACAGGTAAAATCAGCGCACTAAAGAATCCGATTTTTTTTAGGCCAGACATGGTTATTTTGATTATGGGTAAGTCAGGTTAAGTTAGAATTTTAAATCAAAAAACTAAAGCACTATTCAAATTTCCGGGAAACCAAAACTGATATATCTCAGGTTTTCGACTGGTTTGTATCAATAGCGTAACCCTTATAAATCTAGAATTTTGGGAAAAGAAAAAACATATGTCGATTTCCTCACTCCTCATCGAAAAATATAATATTCCAGCGCCAAGGTACACCTCTTATCCCACTGTCCCACTTTGGGAAAATTCATTGAACTCAAAAAATTGGGAGGATTTGGTTCAATTGGCATTTAGAGATTTTGGGGCTGAAGAAGGGATATCGCTTTACATTCATCTGCCGTTTTGCGAAAGTCTCTGCACCTACTGTGGCTGCACCAAGCGGATCACCAAAAATCATTCGGTTGAAGAAAGCTACATCGAAGCTGTCCTTTTGGAATGGAATAAATACTTGCTTCTTTTTGGTAAAAAACCAAAACTTGCAGGAATTCACCTTGGAGGAGGAACTCCAACTTTTTTCTCCCCAGAAGCTCTGCATGCTCTTCTTAATGCTATAATCTCAAGTTCAGAAATACTTTCAAATGCTGAATTCAGCTTTGAAGGTCATCCTAACAATACAACCGAATCCCATTTGGAGGCATTGGCTAGTTTGGGATTTGATCGAGTAAGTTACGGGATTCAGGATTTTGATCTACAAGTCCAGCAAGCTATTCATCGTATCCAACCCGTGGAAAAGGTACGAGAAGCAACAGAAAATGCCCAAAAACATGGGTATAGCTCCGTCAATTTCGATTTGATTTATGGCTTGCCACATCAAACTATAGAAACCATGAAAGCTACTTTTGAGCAGGTGGCAAAATTGAATCCCGATCGGATCGCATTTTATAGTTATGCCCATTTACCATCTGCTTTTCCAGCGCAGAAAAGTTTTGAAAGCTATCTCCCAAATCAGGATGAAAAAAGAGCTTTATATGAGTTTGGGAAAATAATTTTGCTAAACTTAGGGTATGTTGATATCGGGATGGATCATTTTGCAAAACCAAATGACCCTTTAAATCAAGCCAAATTAACTGGTAAGCTTCATCGGAATTTCATGGGCTACACTACATTGCCTGCGAAAATGCTAATTGGATTAGGGGCAAGCAGTATCAGTGATATTCATTTGGGCTATGCCCAAAATGAAAAAAATATAAGCACTTATCAGGAATCAATAAAAAATGATGAATGGGCAATCACCAAAGGGCATCAATTGACCGAAGTGGATTTAGAAGTGAAAAATTGCATTCTTGACTTGATCTGCAGGCATGAAACGGTATTTCCTATTTTCCTTTGGGAAAAACTTCCTGATCAAAACCTTTGGAACTTGAAAGAAATGGAAAGTGACGGTTTGCTAAAAATGTCTGGAAACAGGATTAAGGTGACTGATCAAGGAATTGCGCTAGTCCGAAATATTTGCATGCAAATCGACTTGAGACTTATTGAAAATCAAGAAAAATCAGTTCGATTTAGCAAAGTAATTTAACGACACATTGTGATTTCAATTTGCTCGGCTCCATAATTAAAAACCTGGATATCTGGACTGAATCCATGCAATCCAAGCCCTAATCCTCTAAAAATAAATAGAACTCCAATGAGCACCCCTAAATAAGGGATCGTTCGCTGGAAGCTTTGGCGATAGGACACTGGGATCAAGTTTCCTGACCACATCAAGGCTGCCAAAAGTGGGATAGTCCCAATTCCAAAAAAGAACATATATGTTGCACCTAATAAAGGGTCCTGAAGTGCCATTGCTGCTACTAAAGCCATGTAAACCATCCCACACGGCAGCAGTCCATTAGCCAGACCGGTGGCAAAATACCCAGCTTTTCCTCCTGCTTTCAGGAATTTACCAAGGTACATTTTTAGGCTAACCACCAACTTTGATATACCTGGAATATTAGAATAGTTTGAGTTGCTTTTGTAGCTTATTGCAAGGATCAGAATCATCAAACCCATAAGAATAGAAAAGCTTTGCTGAATACCTGCCAGGGACATCGAAAAGCCCAAACTCCCTACAACTAAACCAAGAATTGCATAGGTAACACTTCTACCTAAATTGTACAAAATTTTATTTGACGCATAGGACTTCCCTTTTCCTCCCGCTACGGCTAAGGCAATAGGGCCGCACATTCCTACACAGTGGAATGAACCCAAGAACCCTAATAGAAAAGCAGTCCAAAGCATTTAAATTGTTATTTTCTTCTCTTCGTAATAATTTTTCCCCTCCTCAGTCCAACTCAATTGAATCTTCCAATAGCCTGGCTTCAAATCACCCAAAGCTACAGAAGTACTTCCGGATCCGATCACATCTACTAGAATCTCACGATCCAATTTGGAATCTGAGGGTCTAAAAAGCTGCAGTTTCCCAGTTGTTCCAGTTGGAAGATCTAGCACCAAATTTTTACCAGTAGTACTATAAGTGATGACCGTCCTGTCTAATCTTAGCGCAGAGGACTCTTCGTCGATTCGATCTTGATAGTTGATCTCTGCCTCGTAATAGTTTTCAGTGACTAATTCGATCCCATCCATTCGGACAGATATGACTACCATTGTCATGATCAAAACCACAAAACCAATGATGCTCAATAAAATTCCTTTTCCCCAATCCATAACCTTCTAGTTTATTGGTGCTGTAAAATTTGTCTCTATTTTATCTAATTCCTCACCCTGGTAAATCACCGAGAGCTTTACTTTTTCCTGATTCACTTTGACTTCGTCTTGATTCCTCACTAGGAAAAATCTGCCCTCGAATTTGGATTGAGCATCCAGAATCAATTCCTGATTCCCTAGCAATTCCACTTCTATACCATCCACCAAGGATTTCAATTCTACTTTTTGACTTTCAAAGGTCTTATTGATCAGAGTGATTTGATAAAGGTTAGTCACTTTTCCATCTTCCCTTTCTTGGTAAGTCATTCCGGGAAAGCGGGTAATTGTAGCTTTGATGTCATCACGAGTAGCGATCAAAGTCACAAACGCTGCAATCAAAATACAAAGAACCACTATATAACCTTTGACTCTTCCGGTAATCAATTTCTGAAAACCCTGCTTAATGCTATTTTCTGATGCATACCGAATCAATCCTTTGGGACGATCCACTTTGACCATGACTTCATCACAGGCATCTATACAAGCGGTACAATTCACACATTCCATTTGGATCCCATTCCGAATATCAATTCCTGTAGGACAAACTTGGACGCAAAGACTACATTCGATACAATCTCCTTTTGGTTCTAATGCAGCCTGATTTTTACGAATTGGAGATCTTGGTTCCCCCCGTACATAATCATACATGACGTTGATCGAGTTATTATCAAGCAAAACACCCTGAAGCCTTCCGTAAGGACAAACCACCAAACAAGCTTGTTCACGGAACCAAGAAAATACAAACATGAAAATTCCAGAGAAGGCTATCAGACCGATAAATCCAGCCATATTAGCCGAAGGAGGTTGTGATACAATCTCTTTCACTTGCTCCACTCCTACCAAATAAGCCATAACCAAATGTCCTATCAAGAGAGCTATAACGGCAAAAACCGTAAGCTTAATCCCTTTTTTGGTAAACTTCTCCGCTGTCCACGGCCCTTCATTTAACTGTCGCTGTTGATTGGCATCTCCTTCGATAAGGTATTCGATCTTACGAAATACCATCTCCATGAAAAGCGTCTGGGGACAAAACCATCCGCAGAAAATCCTTCCAAAAACTACCGTAAATAGAATAACGAAAACAAAGAAAATCAGCAACAGGAAAATCAATAAATAAGTATCCTGAGGCCAAAAAGCTGCTCCAAAAATGATAAACCTCCGCTCAAAAATATTGAACAACATGTACGGCCTTCCATTCATCTGGATGAAAGGACCTGCAAAAAGTATGGCCAGTAATACCCAAGAAAGATAGGATCTATACTTGTAGAATATTCCGGATACTTTTTTAGGATAGACCCAGTTCCGCTTTCCGTCTTCTTGGACCGTAGCGAGTGCGTCTCTAAAAGTCTCTGGATTTAAATGAGGATTCTTTTTTGCCATGATATCGGCTTTATAGCCAAGTTTTACCACTGGAGGATGAAACCTCCAGTGGTATTATTTATTATTCTATTGATGCTACAATTGTACTGTCGAGAGCAGTAGGTGCTTGATCCACAGCCGGAGCTGCTTCATAAATTTCACCTTGAGGATCCTTTGGATTAGCAGGGCTTGTTCCTACAAGTGTTAGGATGTAGCTGGAGACATTTTGAATTTCCACAGGACTCAATTGATCTTCCCAAGGCACCATACCTTTTTCTATAACACCATATTTCACCACTTTGAAGATATCAGCGATTCCTCCGCCATGAAGCCAATAGGCATCAGTCAGATTAGGGCCTACTCCCCCTCCCCCGTCAGCTGCATGACAAGCGGCACAATTCCCTTCGAAAATCGTTTTCCCCACAGCAAGTGCTCCAGCTGATTCATCATAAACGACAGAATTCTCATCGATACTTGCAAGGTTACTAGCTTGTCTGATTTCCGCTGCTATAGCTTCCACTCGAAGTTCTTCCTGATATTCTTCCACTCCCGTCAAGCCTGTGCCTAATACAGTATAATACACAAAGTAACCAACTCCGAATACCACTGTTCCTAGAAAAACATATTGCAACCAAGGAGGCATAAAGTTGTCTAATTCGGTGATTCCATCATAAGAGTGATCTGCCATCATTTTCGCCTTTTCTTCAGAACCAAAAGCCTCATCAACCTTTCCTGTGACAAAACGCTCTTTAAAAGTCTCCCACCAAGAAGGCTCATCTGCGAGACTTGGGTTTTCCTTTTTCAAAACCGTAGCCATAAAAGACATCAGGTAAATCATCAAAATCAATAAAATGACAATCACTCCAAGGATTACTCCAAGAATAATCAAAAGGCTTAACTGGCTAGAATCCATCGACTGCAATGAGGATAAAGTCGATTCGGATTCAGACTGTGCAAAGAGATATGGAGAATATCCCAAAAGGAGCACTGTAAGTATGGTTAGGTATTTTTTCATGGCTGATTTTCGTTTAATTCATCATCCCCCATTGGTAAGGATTTCATATGATCGATGTATTCCTTTGGAACGCGAAAGGCCCAAACCGTTATTCCTATAAAGAATAAAACAAATATGATCAGGGAGATAATTGGAAATATCTCTATGTTTTCGATTGATCTTAATACTTCTTTATACATGATTTCAGTATTTAATTTGAAGCGGTGGCTTTGATATCAGTTCCCAATCGCTGCAAATAAGCAATCAGTGCGACGATTTCGGTATTTGGCATGACTTCTACGCCTGCCTCTTTCAGGTTAGCGACGATTCCATCAGCCTGCTTAGATAGATCTTCAAGAGCTATTTCATCAAAACCTTCTGGATAAGGAACACCTAAGGCTTGCATGGTTCTGATTTTTGCAGGTAGATCTGAGTAATCCATCTCATTTGTCACCATCCAAGGGTATGGAGGCATCAAAGAACCTGGAGACATACTTCTCGGATCAGCCATGTGGAAATAGTGCCAGCTGTCTGGATATTTTTTACCCACACGATGAAGATCTGG
The DNA here is from genome assembly GCF_001936475.1 of Algoriphagus marinus. Taxonomy (GTDB): domain Bacteria; phylum Bacteroidota; class Bacteroidia; order Cytophagales; family Cyclobacteriaceae; genus Algoriphagus; species Algoriphagus marinus. The sequence goes on from NZ_MSPQ01000014.1 coordinate 146,774, forward strand.
ACCAGTACGTTTGGATCCCCATAGGAATGGTCGATCATAGACAAACTCACCTGCTTTGGAATATTCCCCGTAGCGCTCGGTTTCAAATCGGAATGGACGAACCATCTGAGAGTGGCAGCCCACACAACCATTGGCGATGTACAAATCTCTACCTTCTAATTCCAATGGAGTATAAGGCTTCACCGAACTGATTGTAGGAATATTTGATTTCACCAAAATCGTTGGAATAATCTCTATTGCTCCACCTATTAAGATTGCAACAGTTGCCAAAAGGGTAAAGAAGACAGGCTTTCTCTCCCATGCACGGTGCCAGAATTCACCAGTACCACTATAAGACTTCGCAAGCGCAGGAGCCTGATCTTCTTCAGTTTCCTGGAAGACACCTTGTTTCGCTGTTGCCCACATGTTATACATCATCAGGATAGCACCACTTAGATAAAGCAATCCACCAAATGCTCTGAGAATATACATCGGCACCAATTCCACTACAGTTTGAAGGAAGTTACCGTATGCTAATCGGCCCATTTCGTCAAATTCTCTCAACATTAAGAATTGAGTCAAAGCAGCAACATACATTGGAAGGGCGTAGAAAATGATACCCAAAGTTCCAAGCCAGAAGTGCGTATTGGCTAATTTGGTAGAGTAAATCTTTGTATTAAAAAGTCTTGGCCACATCCAGTAAAGCATACCGAAAGTCAAGAATCCATTCCAGCCTAATCCACCGATGTGTACGTGGGCAACTATCCAGTCGGTATAATGTGCAATCGCATTTACATTTTTCAAAGAAAGCATTGGTCCTTCGAATGTGGACATCCCGTAGGCTGTGATGGCTACCACCATAAACTTCAGCACAGGCTCAGTTCGTACTTTGTCCCAAGCTCCACGAAGTGTCAGCAAACCATTGACCATACCGCCCCAAGATGGAGCAAGCAACATGACCGAGAATGCGGTTCCCAATACTTGAGCCCATTCTGGAAGTGAGGTATAAAGCAAATGGTGAGGTCCAGCCCACATGTAGAGGAATATCAAGGACCAAAAGTGGACAATCGAAAGCTTATAGGAGTAAACCGGTCTGTTAGCAGCTTTTGGAAGGAAGTAGTACATCAATCCCAAGAAAGGCGTAGTCAAGAAAAATGCTACTGCATTGTGGCCATACCACCACTGCACCAAAGCATCTTGCACACCTGCATAGGCTGAATAACTCTTAAAGAATGATACTGGAAGTGCAAAAGAATTTACTACGTGAAGCACTGCAACAGTCACAAACGAAGCTAGGTAAAACCAGATCGCCACGTACATGTGACGCTCTCTTCTTTTGATTAAAGAGCCAATCATATTCGCTCCAAATGCAATCCATACTAAAGCAATGGCAATATCAATTGGCCATTCCAACTCAGCATATTCCTTAGAAGTAGTCAAGCCTAAAGGCAAGGTAATCGCCGCTGCAAGAATGATTAATTGCCAACCCCAGAAGTGAAACCAGCTGAGGGCTTTACTCCACATAGGAGTTTTGAGTAGCCGGGGCATGGAGTAATAAACTCCAGCAAAGATGGCATTCCCCACAAATGCGAATATAACCGCATTGGTATGGAGTGGACGAATTCGTCCAAAAGTAGTGTAAGGATTACCCATGTTGGCTTCTGGCAAGAATAACTGTGTTGCGGCTATTACACCGACCAGCATTCCCACTATACCCCAGATAATCGTCGCGGCTCCGAAATACTTGACAATCTTATTGTCATAGTAGAACCTTTCCAGCGTAGTATTATTCATTGGAATTGGATTTGGTTGATTGATTTTTATTTGATTTTTTGGTCTGATTTTCAAATAATATTCGAACGGAAGGTGTATAGTCATCATCAAACTGTCCTCCCTTCATCGCCTTGAAAAACAAGTACAGAAAGGTGCTGGCTAATAGTAAGCTGATGCCGATCAAGAGAAATATTACTTCCATATCAGTTAATTTTTTTATTTAAAAGACCATTACGATAAGCGACCAGATTGGTGGCTAGGGTGGTAAATACCACAACCGAGATGCTACTCAATGGCATAAGTATCGCACAGACTACAGGACTAAGCAGTCCATTTACTGCTAAGGAAATCCCAACAATATTGTATAGAAAGCTAAGTACAAAGCTGGCCTTGATGATATTCCGACTACTTTTTGAAAAACTCAAAAAGGATGGGATTTTTTGAAAAGATGATGCATCCAAGATTGCATCGCTGGCAGGTGAGAAATGACTGACTTGATCAGAGATTGCGATGCCCACGGTACTTTCTTGAAGTGCTCCCGCATCATTCAAGCCATCTCCAATCATCAGAGTCTGGCTAGTTAGATTTAATTTTTTGAGATAAGAAAGTTTATCCTTCGGGCTTTGATTAAAATTGAACTCGATATTCCCACCTAGCTGCTTTGTCAATGCCGCTTGCTCATGGGCATGATCTCCGGAAAGCACATGAAGTTTATATCCTTCCGAAAGCTGGGAAGTAAGTTGTTTCACACCTTCCCGTAACCCCGATTCAATATGGAAATAGCCAATTTCAACCCCTTGAATCGTTAGGAAAACAAGATTTCCTGTAGTGAAAGTTGGGAAGTTTTTGAAACCTGTGAAAGCTGCATTACCCAATCTAATTTCTTGACCTAGGTAAGACAATTCAATCCCCTGACCCTTGATTTCAGAAATATCAGCTATTGGAATTGAAGTAGTTGCACCTAGCCAATGATTTATCCTGTTGCTGAGGGGATGAGTTGAATGCGACACCATTGCCTTAATCAGACCTTTGGTTTCCTCAGAAAGTGGAATTCCTTGGTAGGTCACCTTTGCATGATTTGGATCCGTCAAAGTACCTGTTTTGTCAAATACCACCGTTTTGATCAATGCCATCCGCTCCACTACACTGGCGTTTTTCAAGTAAAATTTGTTCTTCCCGAAAATCCGAAGGGTATTTCCTAGGGTAAATGGAGTTGACATCGCCAAGGCACAAGGGCAAGCCACTATCAAAACCGAGGCAAATACTTTAACTGCAAGTGATAAATCTGAAAAGGACCAAAATAAGAAGCTAGCAAAAGCAATTGCCAAAACTGACCAAGTAAACACTCCGCTAATCCGAGAAGAAAGTGGCTCTAGCAATTGGCTTTTATCGGTATTGAAGGACTCATGGTTCCATAAATCGGTCAAATATCCTTGAGAGGGTGATTTCTGAATGGTCAAAAGAACAGGCGAGCCCTTTTGCCTTCCGCCAGCATAGATGATTGATCCTTTATTTATGGGTACTGGAACTTCCTCTCCGGTAACAAAGCTGTAATCTATACTTGCCTTATCACTCAATAAAATTGAATCTGCAGGAACCAATTCCTCATCACGAACCAAGATCACATCTCCTACTTCCAGTTTGGAAATTGGAACTACCTGCTCTTGGTTCTTAACCACTTTGGTGACTGCTATCGGGAAATAAGATTTGTAATCCCGATCGAACTCAAGAGTGGCAAAAGTTTTTTGCTGATAAAGTTTACCAAGAAGTAAGAAAAATAGTAGCCCACCCAAGCTATCAAAATAGCCTGCCTGGTTCATACCCACTACTTCCCATAGCGAATAGAAAAAGAGTGCGATGATGCCCAAAACAATGGGTACATCCATGTTGATTCGGCGCTGCTTCAGGGAATTAAAGGCTGACCGATAATAATCACTGGCCGAATAGAAAACGACTGGCAGTGCAAGTAACAGATTCAAATAATTAAAAAGATCTCGAAAATTCTTGTCAAGAAACTGAACCTCTGAGAAGTATTCAGGAATGCTAAATAGCATCATATTCCCAAAACAAAAGCCAGCGACAGCTAGTCGAAGAATCAGACCTTTATCAATAATTTTGACTTTTTTCTCTTCTAGATTGGACAGATTGATCTTTGGTTCGTAGCCAATGGCAGAAAGAAGATTTACCAATTCTTTGAGCGAAATCTTATCCTGCTGAAATTTGATTTGCACTTTTTTCTTTAAGAAATCGACCCGGCTAGAGACTACACCCGAATGGATTTGGTAGAGATTTTCCAACAACCAAATACATGAAGCACAATGGATTAACGGGACATAAAAAGTGATATGACTTTCAGATTCATTTTGGAAATCAAGTAATTTCAGTTGAGTATCAGAATCTTCCAGGTAATCAAAACGATTTGATTGTCCATTTTTCAGCTTTTGACTTTCGCCTGGATGATTTTCTAAATCGTAATAGGTACAAAGATTATTATCAGAAAGCACCTCGTAGACCAATTGGCAACCCTGACAGCAAAATTCCTTTTCACCTACTGTTAGGTGATTATCTTCACAACTTTCCCCACAGTGATAGCACTTGGTTGAAGTCGATATGGATTTGGATGTATTCATTGATATTATTCTCAGATAAAATTACGTCGGCTACTGTCTTAAAAACATGATGAAAATCAGTTAAACCAATGATTTAAAGGGCTAGGTAAAAGGATAAACGATCACTCCACATTGCTCCTTTATAGAAATGAAAAAGCACTTTAGCGAGATCAGCTTGATAGTTTTTGGTAGTGACCAAAAGAGAGCAATCATGCTTAACAGCATATGACCAAAAATCCCCAATTCGCAAGAAATTAAATTTAATGAAGCTGGTTTCGGCTGTCGCTTGAGAAACTTGATTAATTAATTCCTGCTCTTCCTTTTGTTTAGATTTAGGAATAAATGAAGGGGAGATAATTGTGGCTTTACTGTTTTTAATGATATCTGCGAACGTTTCTAAAAACTTTCTAATCAGATTAGCAGACTGGAGAGACCCATCGTAGTGAAAAAGTAAATGATCTGTAGAAAAATTTGGGACAAAAAGTAGTACGGGGATACTACAGACCTCATTCTCGAGAGGTTTTGGAATATCATTCCCATGCAGCCATTCAATAGCTTTATTAAGGTTAACGGAAAAAAGTGTAGGCGAAGAATTTTCTTTAATACCAGCACAACGATCCGAGTTAGGTTGAAAATCCTCACAGAAGCGTGAATTATGAAACTCCTTAAGGATTTCATCAGGGATCTCAAACTTTGCTTCTTTAGAAACTTTAAACTCCATTTTAAAATTGATTTGAATCAAAAGTAGGGGCTTGAAGATTCTAAAGACCTGAGTAATTCCAGATTAAAACATGACAAAAGTCAGATTAGAAGTCAAGGATTTAGAAGCCTCTTGGATAAACAATAAGAACCATACACCCACCGTACTCCTAAAAGCATATAAAAGAGATTGTTCCAGATTCATACCATGGATTACTTTCCCGGAATAAAATTGTAGAGAAAAAAAAGCTATAAACACTAAAAAGCCAGCTTTCTAGCTCGCTTTTGAATAAAAGAGAAGTAAGCCGATCCCTATCTGAGACTGCCCGGATGGCAATAGACACTTGAAAAAGCTTAAACACAAAAAAGCCTTTCAGTTTCCTGAAAGGCTTTTGAATAAATGAGGCGGCGACCTACTCTCCCGGGAGTAACCCCAGTACCATCGGCGCTGCAGGG
>NZ_MSPQ01000015.1 GCF_001936475.1 Algoriphagus marinus
AGACCATATTGATTCGCTCCCTCAATCCGGTTGCCAGTAAAGCGGAATGCCCCCTCTACTTCGTCTATAAAAAATCCATCCGAACTCGACGAGGAAGAACTTAACAAAGCGATTCTGTTGTCAGTGACTTGGGCCTCAAATAAATTACTTAATTGAAGCCCACGATAAAACTGATCTCTTATTTGGTTTTGCTCAAATACAAACCCGAGAGCTCTTGACCCTCCAGAACCATTAGTGCCCTGATAAAAGAATCCATAAGAACCTCCAACAATACTATTATTTGTAAAGCGAATACCCGAAGAGGTAGATGCTGAAATGATCACATTCCCTCGGTCACTACTTGTACTATTGGTAATTGGAGAATTTAGTACACACCCTTCAAATGCAATATTGTGAAGTTCTACTTGACCACGTATTGTCCGAGCATAGGTAGTTCCTGAAGCTGACAAAGTCAAATCTTTAAATAAAAGATTAGATGCATTTTCAAGGAGGATTACATAATTATCACTTACCCCAATAGCAGTATGACTTAAAACAACATTTGCTGCATTCCCTGACAGGGACTGAAAAGTAATCGTATTAGTAGCAGAAGATCCCGTAATAGGACCCAAAACGATCTGCTCACTATAGGTCCCATCTGCCACATTGAAAATCACTGGACCTGATACTCCATTTGTATTCAAGGCTGAAACTGCGCCATTAAAGCTCAAGTAATCACCGGAGGCTCCGATTGTGTAAGTTCCGGTAAGTCCCTGGGCTTTGGCTTGGTAGCCTCCAACCAGGAACTGAAAAAATAAAGCTGCAAATACCGGAATAAAAAATCTCCTTTTCAGCGTATAAAAATTTCTCATGGCTTTGAATGTTTTGATTTTTTTGTCTTGAAAGAACCTTTTCCATTTTTCCGACTTGGAAAGGAAAAGAGTCCTCAAAGCAAAAATCAAAAACAACTGCTCCAAAGAATATCAGCTTTGTATCAAAGAGTATCACAGATGTAACAATCTCAAAAAAAGCCTTAATGATCAGTTCAGGGTTTTTGGAGGGTGATTAAAAAGGTGTTTACTCATTCACCGCAAACCATAATAAATCTTCAGGCAGATTATCAAGTCTTGATACAGTCAATTTTAAAGGGAAAACTTTTCCATTGGAAGAAGTAAACACTTCGTCTATCCCATACCGAATAATATTCCATCCTGCCTGAAGGTCCAAAGCTATAGTTGTGCTTTCCTCAAAGACTTCTTCTCCAGCTCCGGTATAGGTTTCCAATAGACATTTTCCCTTAGCGGTTGCAGGACCTTCTAAATAATAAAACTCTAAATAATACCCTGGACTGACATTTTCATCACGATAGGTGAAAAGCCACCTTGCTATTTCCAAACTGCTAGCAGCATACAAAATCCCATTGGTAGGATTTCCCATTTCGTCCATTAGCGTTAATTCAGGAAGTCCTGAAACTGCTAAATCTCCGCCTTCAGTTTCCACTTCCTCAAAAGGACAGGCAAATGTCTCTGATACTTTCTTAAAGCTGATTGTAAATCCTTTAGGAGTATTTTCCTGTGATTCCTCTGCCATTTTTCTCGCTTTTTCAAGAAAATTATCTTCAAGAATTATGGAGAAATCCCCTTCTTTATCGACCTCACCCCACGTTTGGCTGATAGCTGAAAAACGATCAAATGATTCAATTTGTGAAGGGCCACTAGTATAATTGGAGATTTTACCATGAAGCACTTGTTGGGCATTAACCGATTGTATTTGAAACAAAACGAACAAAAACGAACCGAAGAAAGTGAATTGTATTTTCATAGTTTTAGATAGATTTATTTTGAAACTCCCCTTAATTCATCGCCTCCTGTACTTCCCTAACAAAACCCCAAAGTTCCTCCATCTCAATTTGATGGCCTTTGAAAATAAAATGGAATCTCCCTCTGGTGACATATTCAATGTCTGCTGAATGATCTAAAGAATTAAACCTTTCCCAAACACGAACCCCATCTCGCTCATAAATTTTGGAATAGCCATTGGGCATTTTCTCTTCATAGTCTAAAATCAATTTTTGAGAAATCGACTTTAGCATAACGGCTCCAATTGCTCCTGCCCCATCCAGCACCTCCATGGAAATCTGTTTTTCTTTGTGCCCCTTATCTTCATAAGTAGCAACTGCCCCACTCATTTCCATCCCTTGCTTATGGCCTACAATCAATTTTCGCTGCTCCATTTCACCAATTTTTTCCGGAATCCATTCTTTGAGCTGTTCATTACTCATGGGGATCTGTACTTCCAAAGCTTCAGATGGATTATTAAGTGTGCTATCAGAAGGATCTGATATTCCAGTTCGGTAAGGATTAGAATCAGTCAATTGACTCGTATTTTTTCCTTTCCCGCATGAAAACAAGAGAAGTAAACAAAAGATTATTGAGCTGATTCGTTTCATTGACTTACAATCCTGGCAGTTTTGGGGAGGAGATTTCTGAAAGCGACCATTAATAAATAGCTTTTAAAAACTGCAGTCCGTAAAAACAGCGTAATTAATATATTGAAGCAAAGCTATTTCAATGAATTTTTATTGAATCTATCACATGTACCAAAAAGTAACACCCGGGTAACATTTCAAAAAAATCTCGCCTATAAACAATTATTTTCTAAGGTGAAATAAAACTTCAGTCCCTCTTTCAACAGAATTACCTTCGTGATCCAAGATTTCAAAATAGTAGTTGAATTTTTCGCTTTGATTAAAAAAATTGAGTCGGTCTGAGGATAGTGATATACCTATGGATTGTTTTTGAATGGTTTGATTTACTTTCATTTTACCTGATGCGGCTCTTCCAATACCATTGTCGCGTATAGAAACAACCACTCCCTCTTCCTCACTGAAAACACGAATCAATATAGATTTAGGACCTTTTTTTGGCATCAATCCATGCCAAACAGCATTCTCCAAAAAGGGCTGAAAAACCAATGGTGGAACTTTTGTGTCTCTGAGATTTATACCTCGTTGAACGTCAACTGTAAAATCAATGCCATCTTCAAACCTGATTCCCTCTAAGCTGAGGTAAAGCTTAGCAACGTCTAGCTCTTCACCTAGTGAAATTTTGAATTCTCTCGAACTTTCCAAAACCATTCGGATTAACTTTGCAAATCGATTGAGGTAAAGTATCGCATTTTCCTTGTCGCTTTCGATCAGGAATACCTTGATCGAATTCAGTGCATTGAAAATGAAGTGGGGATTCATCTGACTCCTCAGCGACTGAAGATGAAGCAATGTGATTTGTTTTTCATAGTCTGCGCGAAGCATAGCGACCCGTCGCTCTTCTGCATCAGCTTCCAAGTATAAAATTTGAGTATCCTTTAATTTTAGATCCTCTTTCAATTTTTCATTCAATTTATCGCGGAGATCTTCATTTTCCTGAAGCTTTTCAACCAAAATATTCTGTATATCTATTTTCCCTTCGTAAACCTCTCGCTGCTTGATCGCAAGAGCATAAGTATATAGAAAGTTCTCTGCCAAAACTGCCAAATAATAGATATAATAGTATTGATTGGTAATAGCAACGTCTTTCCCAAAAGTCAAAAAAGCGAAAATGAAGGAACTGATCCCCAAGATCAAGTAGCCTGCGAGAATGAAAAACCTTACCTTCTCCCCTGTTTTGATTGTAAGGTATATCCCATAAATCAAAAAAATCAGGGTACAAGGCATGAACACGACGATATAATATCCCCGCATCATATCATATCCGTCCCAAATATATCTCCCTAAAACCAAGACCCCGAAGATCGAACTGGTAATCAAGGCATAGTAAGAAAAAAAGGTAGTAAACTTTGGAAAATGCTTTCTGAAATTGAGGATTTCGATCAAGAAAAAGGAGAAGATCAGATAACTAGCAAATTGAATGGGGAAATTTAGATGAATAAAGAGCTCAGAAAATTCAGTATAAACAGCCTCTGTAAAAACACTCTTAACTCGCTTGATAAGGTTTACAGCATTGATAAATGCATATAGACTATAGAATAGATAGAATCGCTCCTTGCTTTTGATAAATAGCACAAAATGGTACAATGACAAGTAAAAAAGCACACTGGTAACTGCCCAGCCTAAGCCGTTAAAATTGCTGTTTTCAAGAACTTCAAGAAAAGAATATTTTTCAAAAAAATCCATTAGTGCTTATTTCAGAGAATCAGTAAATCCAGCCTTTTTCAGCCTTGAGACAGGAAGTGAAATTCCATCGATAAGCTTTACTTTCCCTGAAGATTTCTCATAAGATTTGACCTTTTCAAGGTTAATCAAAAAAGAATGGTGAATTCTATAAAACCGGAACTTAGAAAATAGATTGTCTAACAATTTTAATCTCTTAGAAACCAAAAATTTCCCACCATTCATGGTATGGATATAAGAATAACTCCCCTCACTTTCACAATAAATCACCTCATCAGGATCAAGTAAAATCAATTGATCATCCATATTGATTGCTATTTTTTCTCTTTTAACGGATGAATTACCTGTAGCCAAATTGATTGATTCTTTAAGCAGGTTGTCATTTACTCTATCCAATAAACTTTCCAAATCGGAGCGATCGACCGGTTTAAGCAAATAATCAAAAGCCCTTTCTCGAATGGCTTGAATGGCATGTTCGGCATGAGCTGTTACAAAAATCACTTCAAAATTACGATTGGGAAAATGCCCCAAAAATTTGAATCCATCCAAACCTGGCATCTCAATATCCAAAAAAATACAGTCTGGCTGAAGATTTATCAATTCTTTCAGGGCTAATTCTCCTTCTATAAACTTCCCGACTATCTCTACTGATTTCCCGGAGTTTTGTAATTCCCATTCAAGGGAAGTGATGGCTTTCGGTTCATCATCTATAATCACAACTCGAATCATGAATCCTCCAAGGTTTGGTTGAGTGAATAACCTCTTTTCTTTTCTAACAATGACTTAAAATATTGAATAGATTTCGATTTTCGAATATAATCCAGAATATTAGCCTAAAATAGAATCTATATTCAATTGAAAATTCTATAAATAGAAGATTTCATTCATTGATATTTTTACCAGTTATGAAATAAAAGGTACATCTGTCAGGTCTAGCTTAATTTATAAGTTACTTGAAGCAAGCATATAAAACTTTTTCCATGTCCTTTTCAATTAAATTCCGTTTAATCCGGTTTTCATTCTCCTTGGCCATTATTGTTTTTGCGAAGGGAGCTGCATTTTCACAGGATAATCTTTCCTTCCGTCAACTTTCAGTCAATGATGGACTTTCCCAAAACAGCGCAATTTCAGTTACTCAGGATCAGGATGGATTCCTTTGGATCGCTACTCAGGAAGGATTGAATCGCTACGACGGACGTGATTTTGTGATTTTTGACAAAAAATTTCTTGACATCACCGAGTCGACTCGTCTTTTGCTTGGAAAAGTATATGCCGATAGTAAAAATCGAATTTGGATCATTCCTGAGAGTTCAATACCTGAGCTATTTGATCGGGAAAAAGAATTATTCCTTCCGATCCAAGGAATTACTTCAGCAACAAGTATAGTTGAAGACTCCCAAGGAAAAATCTGGTTCGGGACACTTTCTGGGCAGCTGTATTTCTGGAATGAGGAAATAGAAAAAGCCGAAATGGCTTGGTCTGACCCAAGCAGGGAGATCGTTAATCTCAGTATTTTTGATGAACAAAGCCTCATTTTAACGCTAAGTGATGAGGTGGTTTTATGGAATAAAAGCTCCGGAATTTCTAGCCAAGTATGGAGACCTGAATCAGGGACAATTCTTTCAGTCACTACAATAGATCCATCGGGTAGGTTTTGGTTTGGAACATTGAATCAGGGACTTTGGACGAGTCCAAATGTGAGCGCGAAGGCAACTTCCATGTATACCTATTTAAATCAAAAACAGGATGCTGATGAGGAGTCAATGATTTTGGATTTGTTGGTTGATTCCAAACAAAGACTTTGGGTGGCCACCTATGGCAAAGGAGTCAAGCAGATTAACCTAGCAAATAATAGCCTAAAGCGGTTCTATTATACCAAACAGAACCAAAGATCCATCCACTACAATGACATCCTTTCCATTTTCGAAGATTACACTGGCACACTTTGGTTTGGATCTGACGGAGCAGGATTGAGCTTTTATGATGCCTATTTAGAGAAATTTAATTTTTTCCATAATCAAGAAGTTCCTGAAAACATCAATATTGATGTGATCAGATCAATTTATGTGGATGAAAACGAAAATGTCTGGCTGGGAACCTCCGGTAAAGGACTGACCCGCTACAATCCAAAAACAAAAACCTGGAAAACTTTTAACCACGATCCAAACAACTCACAAAGCTTGTCTAGCAATCGGGTGATGAGCCTCACAGGCGATAAAAATGGAAAGCTTTGGATTGGCTATCAAGATGAGGGATTGAGCATTCTTGATATTGACTCAGAGCAGTTCCTGCATTTTAATACCAATAGCAAAGTAAAGCAGCCGGGAGCCACGGTATGGAAAATCTTTCAAGACAGCAAGACTAGATTTTGGCTTTGCACCAGAAATAATGGTTTAATCTGGTTTGATCCTGTTAAGGGAGCCTTGAAGCAATTTGTTCATGATCCACTCCGAAATAATAGTATACCGGACAACAACATTCGTACGATGCTGGAAGACCCATCGGGAAACTTTTGGATCGGAACTGAAAATCACGGGATTTCTAAATTGGATTTGACTACTGAAAATTTTGAAACAAAAGTCAATATCCCTGAAGAACAGAATTCAATCAGTAGTAATGGAATCAAATCCTTGCATCTAGAGAACAACCGGCTTTGGATAGGAACAAACGGAGGCGGGTTAAACCGAATGGATCTTAACACTGGTGAGGTAAAAATCCTGAATGTAGAAACTGGACTTTCTAATAATGTCATCTATTCCATTTTAGATGATCAGAACGGAAATCTATGGCTCAGTTCCAATAAAGGAATCACTAAGGTAAATCTCAATGAAGAATTGGATGGGAAATTTAAGATCACAAATTATTCCAATTACGATGGGCTTGCCACTGAATTCAATACCGGAGCCTATTTCAAGAACAATGACGGAACACTTTATTTTGGTAGTCTAGATGGGTTTTATTGGTTCAATCCAGAAGATATTGCCCTAAATGAAATTCCCCCTAAAATTGCGATTACACAACTTTCCATTTTTGATCAAAAAGTAAAACTTGGTCAAAATCTCGAATTGAATCATAACCAAAATACACTCACCTTCAATATGGCGAGTTTGGTTTTTTCTTCTCCAGGCAAGAATCAATTTGAATACATGCTCGAAAACCACGATGAAAACTGGGTTTCAAATGGGTATAATCATCAGGCCCGATACACCAATCTTGCTCCAGGGAACTATCGCTTTTTGGTCAAAGCAAGTAATTATGACGGTATTTGGGCAGAAGATCCAGTCGCTATGGAGTTCAGCATTTTGTCTCCTTGGTATTTTAGCCACATAGCCAAAATAGTATACCTGATAATTCTAGGGCTCATAGTATTATGGATTTATCAATACCTTAAGTGGAAATGGCATATTCAGTTTTCTCTCCAAATGAAGGATCAGGAAACTCAAACCCTCAAGGAGATTGACGATTTTAAAACCCAGCTATTTACCAATATCTCCCATGAGTTCAGGACTCCTTTGACACTTATCTCAGGACCTATCGATCGGGTAATAAGTCAATCTGACAATCCGATTATAAAATCTCAACTGAATCTGGTTAAAACCAATTCCCAAAGATTGCTTACGCTTGTTGATCAACTTTTGGAAGTAGCAAAGATCAAGGCTGGCAAAAACCAGTTGACTATCCGAAAAGGAAATTTGGGATTACTGCTCCAATCCATCGTTGCCAATTATTTCTATCAAGCATCAGAAAAAGGAGTAAGACTTACCACTGATATCCCGCTGATGACCGAAGTTTGGTTTGATTCAGACAAGGTGGAGAAAATTGTGAAAAACCTGATCCAAAACGCGATCAAATACGCCAAAAAAGACTCCGAGATAAAGTTAGATTGCTTTATTTCTGAAGGAAATTTTCACTTAGCTATACGAAATGAAAGTCTAGAACAATACAACAAAGAGGAATTGGTTAAACTTTTTCACAAAATGCAAAAATCCAAAGGGAACAATAAAGGATTTGGACTCGGCTTATCTCTAATCAAAGAAATGATTCATCTCTATCATGGTGAAATCACTGTCAACTTTAAAGAATCCCGATGGTTTGATGTTTCAATTCTTCTATCTGTCGACAAATATGCTTTCCATCCGGATGAAGTTATCGATGAGGAAAGTGAAGAATTTGACTTGCCAAGATTGCCCGTGGCTGATCTAGAAAAAAGGGACAAACTTCCTTTTGTTCTAATTGTGGAAGATAATACCAAAGTCAGGGAATTTATTGTAAGAGAATTGAGCCCTTATTTTCAAACCTTGGAAGCTACAAATGGGAAAGAAGGCCTTTTTGTAGCACTTAAGAAAATTCCAGACTTGATCATTTCTGATGTCATGATGCCAGAAATGGACGGTTTTGAATTTTGTAAGAAATTGAAGTCCGACGAATTAACCTCTCACATCCCAGTAATTCTATTAACTGCGAAAGCGGACGAAGAAAGCCAACTGGAAGGCATTCGAGCTGGTGCGGATGACTTCATCCTTAAACCATTTAAAACCAATCAATTGGTGGCAAGAATGGAAAAGCTGATTGAGCTTAGAGCACAATTGAGAATAAGGTATTCCAACAGAAACTCTATTTCTCCAAAAGACATCGCAATCACTTCGACAGACGAACGATTCTTGGAAAAAATTCAGGAAATCGTCGACAATGATCTCTCCGATAGTAGTTTTACTGTGGATGAATTCAGTAAAAAACTAGGGATGAGTAGAATGCAGCTACATCGGAAATTGACCGCATTAACGGGACTTTCGACGACTGCCTATGTCAGAGACCAGCGGTTGAGAATGGCTCTTCAGCGACTTGAAAAATCAGGAGAAAACATTTCCGAAATAGCCTATGCCGTTGGGTTCAGTTCCCCATCCTACTTCATAAAGACTTTCAAAGAGACATACTCCATGACTCCGGCAGAATATCAGGAAAGCAAGTCAAAAAAATAAACCACGAATAAATCGTGGTTTATATAGAATCCATATTTGACTCAAATTTTTTTATCTATTTCCATACAGTTCAGAATAATAATCCTGATACGCACCTGAGGTGACATGATCCAGCCAGTCTTGATTAGCAAGATACCAATCAATAGTCAATTCAATCCCTTCTTCAAATTGAAGGCTTGGCTCCCAACCCAATTCTTGTTGAATTTTAGTAGCATCTATTGCATAGCGCAAGTCATGCCCAGCACGATCCGTAACGTAGGTGATTAACTTCTCGGAAGAACCTTCTTCCCTGCCGAGTTTCTCATCCATTTTCTGACAAAGCAATCTGACAATGTCTATATTCTTCCATTCATTGAAACCACCGATATTGTAAGTTTCTCCTGGTTTTCCTTGATGAAAAACTGTATCAATCGCTCGTGCATGATCTTTTACAAAAAGCCAATCACGTACATTCTCACCCTTTCCATAAACTGGAAGTGGTTTATTGTTTTTGATATTATGAATACAAAGTGGGATTAGCTTCTCCGGAAAATGGTTCGGTCCATAGTTATTAGAGCAATTAGAAACTACAGTTCGCATCTTATAGGTATTCGCGTACGCTCTAACGAAGTGATCAGAAGAGGCCTTTGATGCTGAATATGGTGATTGAGGATCGTACGGAGTGGTCTCCAAAAAGAAACTTCCATCATGGAGCGAACCATAAACCTCATCCGTGGAAACATGATAAAACAAATGCTGATCTAATTCACCCTTCCAGAATTCTTTGGCGACATTCAAGAGATTTACTGTACCAATTACATTGGTCATTACGAAAGCCAGAGGATCAGATATCGAACGATCAACATGAGATTCTGCAGCCAAGTGAATCACATCTGTAATCTTGTGGGATTCGAAGATAGTTTTCAGAGCTTCTGCATCCTTAATATCTGCTTTTACAAATTTATAATTTGGAGCTCCTTCCACTTCCTTAAGATTTTCAAGGTTGCCTGCATAAGTCAAGGCATCCAAATTGATAATCTGATAATCAGGATACTTGGAAACAAAAAGTTTTACAACGTGACTACCAATAAATCCCGCGCCTCCGGTTATAAGAATCGATTTTTTCATTTTTTCTTATTATAATAATTAAGATACCAATCGGTAAATGCTTTTACCCCATCCTCGATTTTTGTCTGTGGTTTATATCCAGTATCTCTTACCAAATCGGTCACATCTGCATGCGAAGCAGGTACATCACCTGGTTGAAGTGGAAGCATATCCATTATTGCACTTTTTCCCAACCCCTTTTCAACAGCCTTGATATAATCCATTAGCAAAACGGGTTCTGAATTTCCAATGTTATATATCTTATAAGGCGCTTTTGAACTGCCGGGATCAGGATTTTGTCCATCAAAGTCAGGATTTGGCTTGGCAGGCAAATCAGCTACTTTCAAAACTCCTGTCACTATATCATCTACATAGGTGAAATCGCGTTTCATTTTTCCATGATTAAAAACCTGAATAGGTTTACCTTCCAAAATAGCTTCTGTAAAAAGAAAGAGTGCCATATCAGGCCTTCCCCATGGTCCATAAACCGTAAAAAACCTAAGCCCAGTTGTAGGAATTCCAAATAAGTGACTGTAGGTATGCGCCATCAATTCGTTGGTTTTTTTGCTTGCTGCATACAAACTAATCGGATGATCTACAGAGTCTGAAGTAGAAAAAGGCATTTTTTCATTTGACCCATATACCGAGCTTGAGGAAGCATAAACCAAGTGTTTCACTGGATAAAACCGGCAACATTCCAAGATATTCATAAATGCCATGATATTGCTTTCCATATACACCTCAGGGTGAGTAAGCGAATATCTTACGCCAGCTTGGGCTGCTAAATGAATCACAACGTCAAATTTCTCTTGTTCAAAAAGAGAAATCAAAGGTTCCTTTTTAGCTAAATCCAACTGAATGAAACTGTAATTTGAATTTTTGGAAGAAGCGATCTTTTTACCTAAAGAAACTTCACTTCTATCGATTCCCATAAACTCCAGTCTATCATATTTCAGATTTACATCATAATATGAATTGATCACATCTAGGCCCACTACGGTATCCCCTCTTTCAAGCAATTTTTTTGCTACATGAAATCCAATAAACCCAGCTGTTCCTGTTACCAGATACTTCATAAATTTTTATTCAAATTAAATTTCAATTCTTGGATGCGTCTTCTTTACCTGAGGAGAGTAGACGGTTATAATTCGAAAGAAGTTCTTCATGAATTTTCTTTCGGTCATAGTTTTCAATTATTTCATTAAAAAGCAACGCTGCCATTTTTGCCATTTTTTCCCGCTTAACAAAGGCAAACTCCATCGCTTCTTTTAAAACTTCTTTATCTTTTACCGGAAAAATCAATCCAGTCTTTTGCTGCGTAATTATATCTCGATTTCCTATAATATCCGAACAAATAATTGGCAATTGCATAGCTCCAGCTTCCAACAAAACATTTGGGAAACCCTCTCTGTGGGATGCATGAACTAGCAAATCCGAAAGTGCCATGTAATGTGCTACATGATCCGACCAATCAATCTGAACAATCCTCGGGTTAGATTCAATCGTCTGAATTAATTCCGGAGATAACGGATCAAGGTCTTGCTCAAAGCTGCCTAATAAAACCAATTTGGACATCGGTGCGATTTTACTTTCCAGAAATGCCTCTACCAATTCCTGAATTCCCTTATCCTTAACCAATCTCCCTACTGCGAGTATTATAAAATCATCTTCACCTGGAAGAATTCGCATCGTAGCGGCAACCAAATGATTTTCTTTTAATACTTCACGATTGAATTTATTTAGGTCTATTCCATTTGAGGATCCCTTTCCAATGATTCGAAGCTTGGATTCAGGACAAAGGTTTTGCTCAAGTACAAAGGATTTCAATCCCTCCGAATTTGGCCAAACTTCTGTTGCATAATCGTAGGTCCATTTCTCAACATTCTCTAGTAAACCTCTTTTTCTACCTTCAGCTGCCATGTAAGGAATACCTGCAATCGTATGAATACGAATATTCAAACCTGAAAATTTTGCTGCAATCATTCCCAAAAGTCCTGCTTTTGGAGTATGGGTATGGACTATATCTGGCTTTTCCCTTTTGAAAAGTTGGATAAGTTTCCATATACAAACCAAGTCCTGAAAAGGTGTAATCTGTCTTGTAAAAGGCACCACTTCATGTCGAACTCCTTCAGCACGAATAACTTGCTGCACCTCTCTTCCATCTGAACTGACCATAAGAACATCCCAGCCATGCTCTTTCATAAACTTCATCTGACCAGCCAAAAGTAACTTCAAAGAAAGTGGGACAGTTGTAATTCGAATTAGTTTAGGCATTAAGTGGTGTTTCTTAAAAAAGCAAAGATACTCTTAATTACGTTTTTGCCCTTAGAATCTTGCCAATCCTACCCAAAATTTCTCTTTTAATTTTTTTCAAAGTCAATCACTTTCCTCCAATTCAAAAATCTCTTCCATCGGAACTTTAAATACTTGTGCAATTTTCAGTGCTAAAACTGTGGAAGGCACATATTTCCCCGCCTCTATACTATTGATCGTTTGTCTCGAGACTGAAATTAAATCCGCAAGATCCTGTTGGGTTAGGTTTAGCTTTGCTCGTTCCACTTTTATTGAATTTTTCATATCAAGTCTCTCAAATTGCCAAAATGGATTTTCGCTGTTGATATAGAATCCATTTAAATCTTGCTATAAAAATTATCTGAATCGTGAACATGTTGTAACCCATAAATTCTAGGTAACCAAAACCATAAAACAATAAGGTCCCAATAATTAAAATGAAAGTATTTGCATAAAAAGCTACCAAAAGTGAATCCAATCGAAGTTTTTGAATGTATTCATCCTCTTGTTTTTCTTTGGAAAAAGCAATCAAGAACAGAGCTAAAAAGACACCTATCAAAGCAAATTCTAAAGAATAGTTGGTTTTATCCGGATCAAAGAAACCCGATAGTCCATCATTCGAAGGTTGGGAATTAGAAATTGAAAGCCATGAGAGTTCGAAAGTCAAATAGTTTACAGCAAACAATAAAACTGAAAATGGAAGAATCATAATCCATCCAATTTTCTGAAAGCGATGTGGCAAAAGGATTTTGGTTAGCATAGGGTTCTATTTTATATCTTTTGCGGCCATGTATTTTTGATACTGAAAAGCACCATAGATGTATGCATTTAACAGAAATAAGACTAGATAAGCTGAGAAGATTTCGGAACTAATATTTCCAAACCTATAGTAATTGATCAGCATAATTGCACCCAAGCCCCAAATCAACCAATAGAAACCTGTTTGAAAAGCTTGAAGTCGAAACGATTTTATCATCTCATCTTCATCCTTTTCTTTAGTCAGGTTAAGCATTGCAAAACCAATCGCCCAAAAACCATAAATAATTTCGGCTCCTTCGTTTGGATCGATATCCATTTGGGCAATGGCCATTCCTATTACCAAGATCACTGGCAGAGGAAAAAACAAAAAAGCTATTTTCTTCCATGCTGGAGAAAGCAGCGGCACTGTTAAAATTGATTTCTCTTTCATAAGTCAAGTAGTTTTTACCAAATGTAAAACAGAATTTACATTTTGTCAATTATTTTTAACATATTTTCCAGAATGAACAATTTGAAATAATCGAAGCCCTCGTTATTAAATTGAATACTTGGCAATAAAAGGTCGCTTTTGTTTACCTTTAATCAATAAAGTGATTAAAAAATTATAATTTCTATGATTACAAATGTGAAAATCGCAATTATCGGTTGTGGGAATCTTGGTGCTTCCATAGCGAATGGACTATTAACCATACCTGGTTTTGACCCAGAAAATCTCATCCTAACCAAACGTAATACATCCAGCCTTTCTGAATACCAACAAAGAGGGGCTATCATATTGAGTGACAATCTTCAAGCAGTACAAATGGCGGATTTGGTAATTCTAGGTGTGAAACCTTATAACGTCACTCCTATCTTAAATGAAATCCTTCCGGGAATTGACCCTGAGAGACATTCTATTATTTCCTTAGCGACCGGAATCACTCTTTCTGAAATGTATCAGGTTCTAAAGCCTGAGACTATCGCCTTCCGCGCTATGCCAAATATTGCTGCAGACATACAGGAGTCAGTTACTTGCATCTGTAGCCAAAATGCAAACAAGGAGCAAGTGGAATTAGTCACGTCACTTTTTAATTCTATAGGATTTACGATTCCTATAGATGAAAACCTGATGGAGGCTGCAACGGTCCTTGGGGCTTGTGGAATTGCTTATGTATTACGCTTTATGAGAGCTATGATCCAAGGTGGAATTCAGATAGGCTTTGATTCGGTCACGGCAAGTAAAATAGTGAATCAAACTGTCAAAGGAGCTGCGGAGCTCATGATCCAAAAAAATATCCATCCGGAGGCTGCTATTGATAAGGTAACCACACCAAAGGGATGCACAATTGTTGGATTGAATGAAATGGAACATCAAGGCTTTAGTTCAGCTATGGTTCGTGGTGTAATAGCCAGCTATGATAAAATTGCTAAGTAGTCATAGAACTCAGGATTGATTAAGTCTTATTTTAATCCAATATTATTTTGTTAAGTTTATATTAAGTTAAAAAAGAATTAGGAAAGGGTTGTTTTTCTTTTGAATAATTTACTAGATTTGTCCCGGGTGATAAACAACTTTTACTATCTCTTTTTCAAAGAACACGATTTTTAAAAGAAGGAAAGTTTGGTATTTTTTATTCCTTCTTATTTCTCAATCTGCAAAGTGTTTTAAACAAAAAAGCCTTCTGAACATATCAGAAGGCTTTTTTATGAGTTTGAGTTTGGGTTTTTTATTTATCAAAAATCTCTGCTAATTTACTTTCCAAGCTTGGGCCTCTAAGATCTTTACCAATAATCTTTCCTTCTGGATCAAGTAAGTAGGTAGCAGGTATCGCCTCTATTTGGTATAGGGTAGCTGCTTTTGAATTAAAATATTCGAGATCAGATACTTGGGTCCACTTCAAACCATCCTGACTAATGGCTTCTACCCATGCGTCTTTTGTTCTATCCAGCGAAACTCCCAAAATATCAAAACCCTTATCTTTATACTGATCATAAAGTCTTATCACATTTGGATTTTCTTCTCTACATGGCTTACACCAGGCTGCCCAAAAATCGATCATCACATATTTCCCTCTCAAATCTGACAATTTCACCATCTTCCCATCTGGGGTTGGTAGTTCAAAGTCAGGAGCAATTTGTCCCATAGAAAGTGCTCTCATCTCATCCAATTGCTGCTTCATCTGAATGACCATCTTAGTGTCTGGATAGTTTTCATTTAGTTTAGCCACCAGACTATCTAAAAACTGAAACTCATTTTTAGGATTTAATAATCCTACAGCTGCTAAAGTCGCGAAACTTGAACCCATGCTATTTATGGTTTCTTTCACGGCATTTGCCTGATTACTCTCTAGTTGCATAGCCTGCACCTGAATCTGCTTGATTGCATCAGTATCATTGGCGCTCATCGCGGCGTAGTATGCCTCATTCAACTTATTCACTTCTGCTTGATAGTTTGACATTAAAGTTTCAATCTTTAACATTTCTTGGGTATCCTTCGATCCTTTGATATCCAGGCTTCCCTCATTCGAAAAGTCATAATTCACTTCCACATCCTCTTTGAGCAAGGCTAACCGAACTGACTTACTACCATATAGATTTAAGTCATAAAACGTGGGAGTATCCACTTCTATTTGATAAGAAAACTCACCGTTTGCATTTACTTCGAGCGTATCCAACACCTTAGGACGAGCATCAGTAAATTGTGAAAGAATTATAAATCCTTCAGGGGCATTTTCAACTTTTCCGGTCAATTGAACTTTCCCGTCTGCTTGATTTTCAACTTCTCCGCATGAGAAAACCCCAAAAGCAGAAAGAAATAAGATTCCGAACATATATTTTTTCATCTGTTTATAATTTCATTTTATAGGTCATATGGAATCTCACTTGGTTGATCCCGATGGCCATCGGGACATCACAGTGTATGACTCTTGAGTCAAGCTCGATTTCATGTATTAATTTTCTAATAATTCTATCAATAATTTAGTAGCAACTTTTGGATCAGCTTTTCCCTGAGATTTTTTCATCACTTGCCCCATAAACATAGCCATAAGACCTTTCTTTCCAGATCGATACTCTTTCACTTTAGCTGAGTTTTCAGCAATTACGCTTTCTACAATTGGTTTCAACGAGGACTCATCTGATTCCTGAATCAAATTCAACCGACTGGCAATTTGAAATGGTGTCTCCTCAGTGGATTTCAACATTTCAGGATATACTTTTTGGGAAGCTATAGAGAAACTTACCTTTCCAGCATCAATCAAGGCAATCAAATCAGCCATTGAATCGGTACTTATAGGAAAATTATTAATCTCTAAATTCATCTCATTCAGATAAGACTTAATTGGTCCCATCATCCAGTTTGAAGCTGATTTATAGTTTTTAGTTTTTGCACAAAGTCCGTCAAACCACAAGGCTATCTCTCTCGTCTCGGTAAGAAAACTCGCATCATAATCCGGCAAACCATATTCATTCACAAATTTGTAATGAAGTTCACGTGGTAATTCTGGCATCGTCGACTTGATTGACTTCAACCATTCCTCAGAAATAACAACAGGACTCAAATCTGGTTCAGGAAAATATCTATAATCATTCAAATCCTCTTTGGTACGCATACTGGAGGTAGTACCTGTATTGGCATCAAAAGTTCTTGTCTCTGAAATTATCGATTCTCCTCCTTCAATCAAGTTAATCAGACGCTCATGCTCATGCTCAATTGCCCGAAAAACATTGCGAAAGGAATTCATATTTTTAACCTCAACTTTCTTTCCTAATTCAGCAGCACCTTTAAGCATAACTGAAACATTGGCATCACATCGAAGAGACCCTTCTTCCATGTTTCCATCACATATTTCAAGGTATCTGACAAGCTTTTTGATTTCAGCTAAAAATGAGTAAGCCTCTTCCGGACTTTGCAAATCAGGTTCTGATACGATTTCAATCAAAGCTGTTCCTGCTCTATTAAAATCCACTAAAGTATCTGATTCCTCAGCGAGGTGAATGGATTTCCCCGCATCTTCCTCTAAATGGATCCTATTAAGTTTAACACTTTTGGCTTTTCCATCAGGAAGAATAATTGGCACAAAACCGCCCACGCATATCGGCGCCTTGTCTTGAGTGATTTGGTATCCTTTTGGAAGATCTGGATAGAAATAATTTTTACGGTCAAAGCTTGTGTTTCTTGTAATCTCACAATCACAGGCTAATCCCATTTTAACTGCGTACTCAATTGCTTTCTTGTTAACCTTTGGAAGTGTACCAGGATGCCCCAGCGTGATTACAGAAATCTGTGTATTAGGAGAATTACCGTAAGCTGTCGAATCAGCAGCAAATATTTTACTTACAGTTTGCAGTTGAGCATGCACCTCCAAACCAATAACCAACTGATATTTATTTTTTAATTCTTCGCTTAACATTCGTTCTTATCCCCTCTTATTTATAGGTACAATTCTTTAGCCTTAGCTATCACTCGATCTAAGCCCGCGAGATCTTTACCTCCAGCTGTCGCGAAGAAAGGTTGCCCTCCTCCCCCTCCTTGGATTTCCTTTGCAAGTTCTCTAACGATTTGACCGGCATTTAGATTTTTAGAATTGATGAGAGACTCCTCCAGAATCACAGCGATCTGAGGTTTACCATCAATAGAAGCAGCTAAAATCACGAATGCATTTTCAACTTCATTTTTCAACTCGTAAGCAAGTTTCTTTAGCGAATCC
Source organism: Algoriphagus marinus (assembly GCF_001936475.1). Taxonomy (GTDB): domain Bacteria; phylum Bacteroidota; class Bacteroidia; order Cytophagales; family Cyclobacteriaceae; genus Algoriphagus; species Algoriphagus marinus. Next base: position 17,952 of record NZ_MSPQ01000015.1, read on the forward strand.
GCATTTGGCAGTTCTACTTTAGCGATAAGAGTGTTTATTCCTTCACCTTTAATAAACTTAGTTAAAAGGCTTGTTTTTACTCCGGCGAATTTTTCAAGATGCAAGCTTTCAATTTCCTTTTTCAGGGTATTTCGTTCTTCAAGCAATGCCTCAATGGCTTTCTTCACATCCTTTGGGTTCTTAAGTAGCTCTTGAATTTCTTTCAATACGTTTTCTTGCTCCCGCAAATAGGACTCAGCTGCTTTTGAAGTAATTGCCTCGATTCGACGAACTCCAGTGGAAATAGAACCTTCAGAAACGATTTTCACTAAACCGATCTGGCTCGTAGAAGGCACGTGTGTACCACCGCAAAGTTCAACTGAATATTCTGGATCGAAGGTGATTACACGAACAAATTCTCCATATTTCTCTCCAAAAAGAGCAGTTGCTCCTTGCGCTTTTGCTTCTTCGATGGGCACATTTCTACGTTCCAAAAGAGGAATATTCTCGCGAACTTTAGCGTTGACAATATTTTCAACCTGCTCGATTTCTTCTTCAGTCATTTTCCCAAAATGAGAGAAATCAAAACGAAGTAACTGATCATTCACTAGAGAACCACGCTGCTGAATATGATCTCCGAGGACTGCCTTAAGTGCTGATTGGAGCAAATGCGTTGCTGTATGATTATTCATTGTAAGCGAACGCTTTTCCTGATCTACTTCAGCAGAAAACTGCTTCTCCGGATGTTCTGGCAGCTTTTCTACAAAATGAACAATAAGATCATTCTCTTTCTTTGTATCGACTACACGGATTTTTTCAACTTCTGAGACTAACCAACCTGTATCACCTACTTGTCCACCGCTCTCTGCATAAAAAGGTGTTTTATCTAAAACTACCTGATAGCGATCGCCTTTCTTATCGGAAATCACTCGGTATTTGATAATGTTGGAATCCGCCTTAAGAAAATCATAACCAATGAATTCAACTCCTTCATCTTGATGAACCATCACCCAATCTCCGGTTTCAGATTCGGAAGCAGCACGAGATCGATTTTTTTGCGCTTCCATTTCAGCAGCAAAGCCTTGCTCATCCAACGACAACCCATTTTCTCTGGCAATCAGTGAGGTCAAGTCAAGAGGAAATCCAAAAGTATCATATAATTCAAAAGCAGTTTTCCCTGGAATTACAGTCTCATTCTTCGCTTTCAGTTCAGTTTTGATTTGGTCTAGCATTTTGAGACCATTAGATAAGGTTCGGAGAAAAGAAGTCTCTTCCTCAAAAATCACCCTAGAAATGAATTCTTGCTGCTGCCTCACCTCTGGGAAAATATCCCCAAAATTAGTGGCAATCATTGGAGTCAATTCATATAAAAATGGCTCATTGAATCCTAAGAAGGTATATCCATAACGAACTGCTCTTCTCAAAATTCTTCGAATAACATAACCTGCTTTATTATTGGAAGGAATCTGACCATCGGCGATTGTAAAACTGATCGCCCGAATGTGATCTACGATCACTCTAAAAGCAATATCTGTTTGCTCATTTTTACCGTAGCTCTTTCCTGATTTCTTCTCCAATTCAGCGATGAATGGGGTAAATAAATCGGTGTCATAGTTTGATGATTTATGCTGGATTGCACGTACCAATCTTTCAAATCCCATCCCGGTATCCACATGGGTCGCCGGAAGCGGTTTTAAACTTCCATCTGAAACGCGATTGAACTGCATGAAAACAAGATTCCAAATTTCGATGACCTGAGGATGATCGTTATTCACCAAATCTCTTCCTGGAATAGCCTGCCGCTCAGTGTCAGATCTGAGATCAATATGTATCTCTGAACAAGGTCCACAAGGTCCTGTATCGCCCATTTCCCAGAAATTATCTTTCTTGGAACCCATGATAATCCTATCCTCAGGTACTATTGCTTTCCAAAGCTCAAAAGCCTCTTTATCCATTTCAAGATGATCCTCTTGATCACCTTCGAAGACAGAAACGTATAGTCTATCCTTGGAAAGTCCATAGACTTCAGTCAAAAGTTCCCAAGCCCAAGCAATTGCCTCTTTTTTGAAATAATCACCAAAAGACCAATTGCCCAGCATCTCAAACATGGTATGGTGATAGGTATCTACTCCGACCTCTTCCAGATCATTGTGCTTTCCACTTACCCGAAGACATTTTTGACTATTTGCCACCCTTGGGAATTTGGCGACCTCATTGCCTAGAAATGCATCTTTGAATTGATTCATCCCTGCATTGGTAAACATCAATGTAGGATCGTTTTTAACTACAATTGGTGAAGAAGGGACGTAGTGATGTTGCTTTGATTGGAAAAACTCAATAAAAGTGCTCCGGATTTTCTTTGCTTCCATGAAGGTTTGATGCGCAATTAAGTTGCTATTGGGGCAGAAATATGCCTTTTTTTCTGGGGGACAAAATTAACAAAATAAAAACGGTTGCAAAGAAAGGTTTTGGGTGGGTGGAAATTTAGATTCACCTCAAATAGCTACGCAATAAAAAATTCTAAAAGACTTCGAATTCAATGGCAGGCTCAACTTTGGCGAAATTCCATGAATCGTAAATCAAAATTCGTAATTTCAAAAAAGTATTAAACCCTCAAATTGGACTAATGAGTTACCTTAATAAAATCACTTCCCCAACTTTACTTCTCGACGAAAAAATCTGTAGAGCGAATCTGAAAAGAATGGCAGACAAAGCTGCTCGACATGACATGAAACTTGTTCCGCATTTTAAAACCGCTCAAAGCCATCAGATTGGAGAATGGGCCAAGGAATATGGGATCACTGAGGTCACAGCTTCCTCGATAAAAATGGCGGAATATCTATGTGGCCAAGGCTGGGAGAATATTCACATCGCTTTTCCATTTAACCCACTCGAAATTCCAAGACTAAATAAAATCGCTGCTCATCAGTCTATTTCTGTTCAATTGATCAATGCAACCACAGCCCAAATGCTAGTGGATCAGTTGGAACATAAAGTTGGTTTCTTCATCGAAATTGATGCTGGTTATGGAAGAACAGGTGTCGAAGTAACTGATTTTGGATTAATTGAAGAGATCTTGCGAATTGCCAGTCATTCGGATAAACTCTACTTCAAGGGCTTTTACCTCCATGCTGGCCACTCCTATTACATGCCTGATATACCAGCACTTTACGAGCAAACCCGGAATGCACTTTCCATGCTTAAACACAAGTACATTTCAGAATATCCAAACTTAGTAACAAGAACAGGAGATACCCCAGGCTGTGCAGTGATGGAGGATTTTGGCGATATCGATGAGATGGGGCCCGGTAATTTTGTCTTTTATGACTTGATGCAGTCCACTTTGGGTGGTTGTGATAAAACAGATATTGCCGTTGCCATGGCGGTACCAGTGGTGGATATCAAAAAAGACCGAAAAGAAATTCTGATTCACGGCGGTGGAGTACACTTTGCGAAGGACGTTTTGATCGATGAAGATGGAAATAAAAATTTTGGCGAAGTAGTCTTGCTCAATGAAACTGGCTGGACTATTCCAGAACATCGCTCCTACTTAAAAAGCATTTCACAAGAACATGGGATTATCAAGGCTTCAGATGAATTATTGGCCACAGTTAAAGTTGGAGATCTCCTTGGTATTCTACCTATTCACTCCTGCATGACTGCCGACTGCATGGGAGCTTATCTCGGTCTAGACGGAAAGTGGATCGATCACGCTGAAGGACTTTAAAGGATTCTTTTTTCTTTAATTCAAAAACAACATTTCTATGAATACTCAAATTTTTCTTAGCCTAACTTTTCTTTCATTTCACCTTTTATCCTGCTCCAGTCCAGAGAATTACGATGTATTAATCCGAAATGCCAGAATAATAGATGGTTCGGGTGATGCCTCTTATTTGGGTGATGTAGGTATACGGGCAGATACCATTGCTGCTATTGGTGATTTGAGCAAAGCAAAAGGCAATGAAGAAATCGATGCTGAGGGAATGGTAGTTTCACCGGGATTTATCAATATGCTTAGCTGGGCGGTGGAATCATTAATCGAGGATGGAAAGTCCGAAGGTGACATTCGACAAGGTGTGACTTTGGAGGTTTTTGGCGAAGGTGAATCATGGGGACCGCTCACGGAAGCGAGTAAACAGGCTTTGCTTGCTTCTCAAGGAGATATTAAATATGATATCACCTGGGAAAGCTTAGCTGAATACCTGGATTTCCTGGAACAAAAAGGTGTTTCCACGAATGTGGCTTCTTTTCTTGGCGCAACTACTCTTCGAATCAATACGATTGGCTTTGAAGATCGGCAAGCCACCCCTACTGAGTTGGATGCTATGCGTGCCATGGTTGAAAAGGGAATGAAAGAAGGTGCTTTAGGAATTGGCTCCTCCTTAATTTACGCACCGGCATTTTATTCCAGTACTGAGGAACTGATCGAACTTTGTAAAGTTGCTTCTAAATACGATGGCATGTATATCTCTCATATGCGAAGCGAAGGAGATCGACTTTTGGAAAGTCTGGATGAACTTATCCGTATTGCAGCTGAGGCGGATATCAGGGCTGAAGTTTATCATCTCAAAATGAGTGGTCAAAAAAATTGGTCAAAGTATGATCAAGTGGTGCAAAAGATTGATTCCGCGAGAAAAGCTGGTCTACACATCACCACAGACATGTACAATTATGTGGCGGGAGCAACCGGATTAGATGCCGCCATGCCCCCATGGGTTCAGGAAGGTGGATTTGAAGCTTGGAGTAAAAGACTTCAGGATCCTGCAATCCGGAAGGAAGTAGCTGCTGAGATGAAAGATCCCAATGTCAAGTGGGAAAGCTTGATGCAAGCTGCAGGAACAACAGATAACATACTTTTAGTCGGTTTCAATAATGATTCCCTGAAATATTTAACTGGGAAAACACTAACTGAAGTCTCCAAAATACGCGGAAAAAGCCCGGAGGAAACCGCAATGGATTTGGTGATTCAAGATGGAAGCCGGGTGGGAACAGTTTACTTTTTAATGACTGAAGAGAATGTGAAAAAGCAAATCGCCTTACCATACATGAGTTTTGGATCAGACGGGGCCTCAATGGCAACTTCCGGAGTATTCTTGAAAAGTAGCACCCACCCAAGAGCATATGGGAATTTCTCTAGACTTTTGGCCAAATATGTCCGAGAAGAAAAAGTCATCTCTTTAGAAGAAGCAATTCATAAACTTTCCGGCCTTCCAGCAAGTAATCTCAAAATCAAAAAGAGAGGCTTACTCCAAACTGGCTATTTTGCAGACCTTGTCATCTTTGATCCGGAGAAAGTACAGGATAATGCCACTTTTGAAAAGCCTCACGCATACGCTACCGGTATTTCTCATGTTTTTGTGAATGGCACTCAGGTCCTGAAAGATGGAGAACACACAGGTGCTTTTCCTGGCAGAGCAGTCAAAGGGCCCGGTTTTGAAGAAAATTGAGTCTTGCCTTTTTAAATATTCAAGAGATGAAAAAAGCAGTTCCTACTTCTCTGGACTAGACCTGTTTTTCAAATCCTCAGCTTAAGAAGAAAATACAAATCTTAATTTTTCACTTTTATCTGAAAAGTCTTCACAAATCCCAGTCCATCCTGAGTAATACCTTCGATCACTAGATTCACTTTTTCCACCTCGCGAGAAAGTAACGTTTTGATTGAATAAACCCCGTTTTCGGCCGTCACTTTTCCTTTTGGATCCCAATAAATAGTTGGTCGGACTTGAACTGGTGCATCTTCGGCGATTGAATTTTCAAATTCTGAAACTGGAGAATAGCCACGGATCCGAAAGCTTTGGAAGCCAGTATTATCAAACTTAGTCTCATTTACTGGATCAAATCGCTCCCCTCGTATCGTTTCAAACATAATCACTCCGGCAAATCCCGCCATTCCGAACACAGGGGCATTGAAAGTATAAATAGAAAGTGAAGTGATTTCATCTGTGATATAGCGATCCAACACATCAATATAAGATTCACCCTCAGCATATAAGTATCTCGAGCCATCGATGATAATCAAAGGATTTCCCGCATTAATTCCGTAATTGAAATTTCCAAGTTTCCCATTCCCAAACTGCATCCCCACAATAGATGCTAATGATGAACCCGGCCAGTTTTGCAGCATCTCTTGAGTCACTTGGCGATCTGGCTCACCATAACCATAATTTGAATCCTGCAATCGCTCGATTTTCTCATCTTCTTTCACGAATTCCTCCATTTGGATAAATTCCCCCTTGATGTCATAAGTCTGATTTCCGACTTTAGTTTGAGCCAGTTGGTAGCTTAATTTTGGAAAGGAACCTCGATGAACAGGGCTTGATTTCTGGATCAAGTCAATAGAACCGTAGGATTTTTTCTTTGAGTCTAAAGCTGCAGCAGAAATTGTGGCTGAGTCTGAGAAATTCAATCCAGTAGCTCTGAAATAGCCGGAGGAATCTGTATAAACCAAGCCATAATCTGCCAAATCATCCAATACAAGGGTGATGGGGTTAATGATCGGATCACGTTTTCGAGTAGATAAGAAGCGTCCCTGAACGGTAATGCCATATTCGATTTGTTGATTTAGGATTAACTTTTGATCCTCTCTTTCTTCATTGTCCAACCATTCCAAAGCCTTCAGTATCGTTGGCCTTTTTGTAATGGGGCTAACCAAATCTCCATCAGTTATAGAAACTGTAAACTCCGCACCTGTGGCTTGTTCCAACTCGTCCAGAATCGAAAGATCAATCTGAAGTTCAATTCCCTTAGCCACGGTCTTGATTTCCTTTTCCATTTTGATCTCGAGATCTCCGAAATAATCGATCTCCTCAGGCGCTTGAATACTGATTTCAGTTCCCTTTTCCAAAACAGGAATCGGTCTGAGAAAAATATCCTGCTCGGGATAGTTCAGCATCCATCTCGTATAAGCCCGAAGGAAATAATTTCCAGCTTTAAGATTTTCAGGAAGCGTAAATCCTCCAGCAATTCGACCAGAATCAATTGGGAAAATTTCTTGCTGAAGGACTTCTGATTTTTCATTCATTAAGTCCACATATAAAACTCTGCTTAAGGAGTCTGCCAAAAGTTGATTCTGATAAATCATTCGACCACCAAGCCAAACTCCCTCTCCTGCATAGTAGAAATCTTTATTTGTACTGAGATAGGGTTGCTCGCGAAGTTTATTCCATTGGTCAAAAGCTCGCTTTGAGCTATCAACCTCCGCTACAAAATCTTCAAATTCCAGATCTGGCACAAAATCATAGGGTAATGATCTTGCGACACGCTGTCTTCCCATTCTTCCGGAAAGGATGAGCTGCGTTGGGTTTGCAGGTATTCCATCTCTATAAACATCGAAAAAACCACTTGGAGCAATGATCCAACTAATCGGATGATAAAAATCTAGGTAATATTCATTAAGTGCATATTTCTTCAAGTAATGAATCTCGACCCGTTGAGGCCAGAAAATTCGAAAATTTCCATTTTGTAACGGAATCCTTAGAACAGAATCGACCGGAAATGGAATGATAGTCTGTCCCATTTCCACATCATAGCTGTTGGTCCGTTCTCTGCCTAAGGGAGCCTCTACTGACTCGTACATTCGGAATCCTTGCGCATCAGCCTGATTGACAATGATAGATTGAATCAAATGTCTACTGGAGCCTTGATAACTACTTTCACGATTCTCCCTCCATAACTGAGCTTGTTTCTCATCTTTGGGTGTTTTCTCCGTATAAAAAACCTGCCCAAAATACCGGGAACTGGATTTTGACCAGCGGTAATCTTGGAGATAAAACTCAATCTTATACCCCAAGGCATTATTGTCTATGATTATTGGTTCCTGAGCCGTTGCTTTCACATAATTCGCCCCCTTATCTACTTTGACTTGCTCAAAATCAATTACCCATGGATTTAAGATCTCCACTAGTTTGGAACCTATTGGATCATCAGGAACGGCAATAAAAACATCCTCAAAACGATTGAAATTCCGCTCCCAAACCCGATCTCTACGAGACTTCAACTCCACTTCAGAAAGCACTGATTGTTGGGGTTCCAGAGAAAAATCAACTGTGACAGAATTTCTATTTCCTATGATGACTTCTTCCACTTTGGTCACATACCCCACAAAAGATGCAACGAGTTCTAAATTTGAAGGAATTTGGCCTTTGATTTCATAATTTCCTTCCAGATCGGATATCGCCCCAATTGTTGTGTTATTGATAAACACATTGGTAAAAGGCAAAGCTTCGCCAGTTTTGGCATCAGTGATTTTACCTCGCAGTACTTGTGAAAAGACAAGTGCGAAAGTGAAAAAGTAGAGAATAAGAGCAAATGATAGCTTCTTCAGGAAAATTTAGATTAAGTGCTTTTGCTTTAAAAGTTACTCCATTGAATTCAAAAAGTTTCACCATTGATCAAAACCCAAAAACAGAAAATAAAAAAGGTTTGAATCTCATTCTGAAATTCAAACCTTTTTTTATTTAGCAATCCTCTCTGAATTAATAACCCAAAGTTTTCAACATACTTTCTTGAGTTTGATCTTTGGCAAAAAGGCGGTGAGTTACATTTCCATTCTCATCTCGATCAATTAAGACATGCTTTGGAGCTGGGACAAGGCAATGCTGTATTCCTCCATAACCTCCAAGTGATTCCTGATAAGCTCCAGTATGAAAGAAACCGATGTATTGTGTCCTTCCAGGTTCAATTTTAGGCAAATAAATATTGTATTGATTGGCCTCTGAGTTGTAATAATCCATGCTATCGCAAGTCAATCCTCCCAGTGAGATATTATGATAAGGTTCATCCCAATTATTGATGGCCAACATGATATATTTCTGATTTAATCCCCAGCTATCAGGCAGTTGAGTGATAAAGGAACCATCGATCATATACCAAAGCTCTTTGTCATTTTGAAGCTTTTCATCCAAGATAGAATAAAGCACTGCCCCACTCTCTCCTACCGTATAGCTACCGAATTCCGTGAAAATATGAGGTTCAATGGTGTTGTTTTTAGCACACATCCATTTAATGTTTTTCACGATTTGATCAGCCATGTATTGGTAATCATAATCGAAAAACAAATTGGTCTTAATGGGCCAACCTCCTCCGATGTCCATGGTATCCAGTGAAGGAGCTACCTTTTTCAAATCCACATATTTCTGAATAAATCGAGTTAATTCAGACCAATAATAGGCGGTATCACGAATACCCGAGTTGATAAAGAAGTGAAGCATTTTAAGGCTTACCAAAGGATGGTCTTTGATTTTGTCCTCGTAAAGCTGGATGATATCGTTATATCGCACACCCAATCTCGATGTGTAAAAACCAAACTTAGGCTCTTCATCCGCTGCAATTCTGATCCCTACCTGAAAAGGAACTTTGACATGCTCCAAATAATAATCGATCTCTGAAATATTATCCAAAATGGGAATACAATTGACAAAACCGTCATTCAACAATTCAGAGATATACTGCTTATACAAATCCCTTTTGAAACCGTTACAGATAATATAATTATCCTTGGTGATTTTACCTTTTTCATAGAGACTTCTCACTAATGGAATATCAAAAGTCGAGGAAGTCTCAATGTGAATGTCATTTTTCAAAGCCTCATCCAACACAAAGCTGAAATGGGAAGATTTGGTACAATAGCAGTAAGTGTACTTTCCTTTATAATCATGAGCGGCAATTGCGGTATTGAAGTAAGTCTTCGCATTTTGAATGCTTTCCGATATTTTTGGGAGATAAGTCAACTTCAAAGGAGTACCATAGGTATCAATTATCTCCTTTAGATTGACTCCATTGAAGAACAATTCATTATTCTCAACATGAAATTCTTTGGTAGGAAAATCAAAAGTCTGCTCAATCAGGTCTTTGTAAGAATTCATTCAGGTAGTTTTGTGTAAAATTAACGCTGTGCAAAAATTGCTTATTTATTAGGTTTATTCAAATGAATCGAAATAAATCCCTAAAGTTCATCAGCTTTTATTTTGATTGTTTTATGTTTTAAGTCCCAATCATTGAACCTGAATTTTAGTGTTTTGGGCTGATATTATTTCCAATGTTTCAATTTTGAATTTCTTAATCACCTCAAAAAATCGGATCCTTCAACAATCGGTTTAACGCCTCAAATAGGTCTGAATCATTTTTCGCGAAGCAAAATCTCAGAATCTTATGATCGGTTTTATCCTGGAAAAAAACTGAAATAGGAATGCAGGCTACTCCATAATCGGTTGTTAGCCGCTTAGCCAGAACCAAATCCGATTCATCGGACAAATTCTTATAGGATACCAATTGAAAAAAACTTCCCTGTGCTGGTGTAAATTTAAAATCAGTGGTCTCCAGGCCCTCACAAAATAAATCCCGCTTCTTTTGGTAGAATTTTGGAAGTGACAAATAAGTATCTGGATCTTGGATAAAATCCGATATAGCATACTGAAAAGGTGTCGGCGTTGAAAAGGTGACGAATTGATGAATTTTACGAAATTCCACCGTTAGTTCTTTAGGAGCTAGGCAATACCCTATTTTCCAACCCGTCACATGAAACGTCTTTCCAAAGGAACAACACACAAAAGTTCGCTCGCGCAAAACAGGATGCGTCATCAGGGATAAATGTGGCCGCCCATCGAACGTAATATGTTCATAGACTTCATCAGAGATTACTAAGATATTCTTGTCTTTGACAAGATCTGCCAAATTATCCAAATCCTCCTGCGTCCAGACATATCCACCTGGATTATGAGGGGTGTTGACCATAATCAATCTGGTTTTCTTAGTCACAGCAGATTTTAGCTTTTCCCAATCCACTGAAAAATCAGGCATATTCAACGAAACAAAAACTGGAGTCCCTCCAGCAAGCTTTATAACAGGCACATATAAATCATAGGCAGGCTCCAATACAATGACTTCGTCACCAGGTAGAACCGTAGCTGTGATCGCTGCAAAAATGGCTTCTGTAGCACCGGAAACTACGGTGATTTCATCTTCAACATCGTAGCGAATCCCTGTTTCAAGTCGAACCTTTTCGGCAATTCGCTGTCTTAAAATAGGCACCCCGCTCATAGGAGCATATTGATTGTTTCCTAACCGCATATGGGTAGTCACCAAGTCCAGCAAGCCTTGATCAGCATTAAATCCAGGATAACCCTGTGAAAGATTTATTGCATGATGATCAGCAGCAAGCTTTGACATAATCGTGAAAATGGTGGTTTCAACATCAGGCAACTTTGATTCAATCAACATGAGTAGTGTTTTTGGGTCTATTGGAAAAATACAGATTAAAAATAGTCTGAATTCCTTCAAATCTTAGCTTTTGATATAAAAATTGAGATTCTGGATTAGATATACCCTAAATCCAGTTTGGAAAGCAATCTAACTTTTCAGTCAAATTTCCCTACTTTTGCGCGGTCAATACACCCAGATATAACTTAACTATTTATCCAAAATGCGTGATATTAAATTAGTAGAAGTAAGATCCGAAATCGCTGCAGGCACCAGAGGAGCTAGCTTAGGAATAGATGCATTGAAGATTGCAAGCCTAGATAAAAAGTCAAACTTCTTCACTCAGTTTGACCCAATCAATGTACAGGACGCTAATAATTACCTTTGGAAAGGAAATAAATTTCCAAATGCGAAATATATAGATGGAGTCTACCAAGTTCTAAAAAATGTCTACTCCACTGTAGAATCACTTCGCATGGAAAAAAAATTTCCTATCATTCTGGCAGGTGATCATAGCACTGCGGCCGGCACCATCATGGGAATCAAAGCAGCAGAGCCAAAAAAACGACTTGGAGTCATTTGGATAGATGCACACGCAGATTTACATACGCCCTACACCACGCCATCAGGTAATATGCACGGAATGCCATTGGCAATGGTCTGCCAGTTGGATAATCTGGAATGTAAAGTAAATGAGCCAACAGAGGATACCATTACCTATTGGGAAAAGATCAAAACCATCGGAGGAGACTTTCCGAAAATTCTTCCTAGCGATATCGTTTTTATTTCAGTGAGAGATACCGAAGAGCCTGAGAATTTCCTGATCAACAAATATGGAATCAAAAATTTCAAAACGAGCGAGGTCAGAACAAAGGGAATAACGCAGATTGCTAAAGAGACTTTAGAAATCCTGAAAGATTGCGATCAAGTTTATATTTCTTTCGACGTCGATAGTTTGGATAGTTCTATTTCTATGGGAACAGGTACTCCAGTACCAAATGGGTTGACAGTGGAAGAAGCAATTCAGTTGAACGCCGAATTAATAAAAGATAAGCGTGTATGCTGTTGGGAAATCGTAGAAGTAAATCCAACGCTCGATTCAGAAAACACCATGGCAGAAGCCGCCTTCGAAGTCCTCGAGATCACTACGAATTCATTGGTTGAAAATTTCTAATTTTAGCATCTTTAATTAAAAAAATTTCAAACCACAAAGCACGCTAAGGAGCACAAAGGGAATGGAAGATTTCAGTTTTTTATCAGAAGATGAACTTAGCAATAAAGTTATTGGAGTTGCTATTGATGTTCACAATCAATTGGGGCCTGGATTATTAGAAAATGTTTACAAGCAAGTTCTTCATCATAAACTTTTAAAGGAAGGTCTTTTAGTGGAAATAGAAAAATCAATGCCTATCCAAATTGACGAAATCTATCTTGACTTAGGATATAAAATCGATCTCTTGGTTGAGAAAAAGCTAGTCTTGGAATTGAAATCTGTAAAAGAGATTACCAATGTCCATGTAGCTCAAGCATTAAATTATTTGAAAATGGGGAATTTTAAATTGGGTCTAATCCTAAATTTTAATGTATTGCAAATGAAAACCGGAATCAAAAGAGTGATATTATCAAAAGGCCCAAGGCAGTTCTAAAATCATACTTTGTGTAACTTTGCGCCCTTTGCGGTATAAAAACCTATTGTAGTAAAATCAAATATGAACATACAAGAATCAATACTAGCTGGGGTACAACTGGCATTTCAGAATATATTCAATGCTGATGTTCCTTTGGATCAATTGGCACTTGCGCCTACTCGGAAAGAGTTTGAAGGAACTTATACTTTTGTAGTCTTTCCTTTTTTGAAAATTTCTCAAACGACTCCTGAGAATACAGCAAATCAAATCGGCTCCTACCTTCAGGAAAATGTTCCCGAGGTTGCAGGTTTCAATGTGGTGAAAGGATTTCTAAATCTGGAATTGAATAATCAAATCTGGATTGGAGTTTTTCAACAATTGCTTTTAAATAAAAATCTTGGGCAACTGCCTCCTAACGGGCAAAAGGTAATGGTAGAGTATTCCTCTCCCAATACCAATAAGCCACTTCACCTTGGCCACCTGCGAAATAACTTTCTTGGATATTCTGTTTCCCAAATCTTGAAAGCAAACGGATATGAGGTGATCAAAGCCAATCTGGTGAATGATCGTGGTATCCACATTTGCAAGTCTATGGTGGCCTACCAGCACTTTGGTAATGGAGAAACTCCTAAAAGTTCAGGTTTAAAAGGAGATCATTTGGCTGGAAAATATTACGTGATTTTTGATCAGGAATATAAAAAGCAAATCGCCGAACTGGTAGCCTCGGGGCAAACCCAGGATGAAGCCAAAAAGAATGCTCCAATCCTACTCGAAGCACAGGAGATGCTTCGAAAATGGGAAGCTCATGATGAAGAAGTCGTTTCACTTTGGAAATTGATGAACGAATGGGTTTATGCTGGTTTTGATGAAACCTACAAGCGCATGGGAGTGGATTTTGATAAGTTTTATTACGAATCTGACACCTATCTTTTAGGGAAAGACATCGTAGAGGAAGGACTTGAAAAAGGAGTTTTCTTCAAAAAAGAAAATGGCTCCGTATGGGTAGACTTGACAGCCGAAGGACTGGATGAGAAGCTTGTACTTCGGGGGGATGGTACTTCAGTCTACATTACTCAGGATATGGGAACAGCGGATTTGAAATACGAAGATTTCAAGATCGACAAATCTGTTTATGTCGTTGGTAATGAACAAGATTACCATTTCGATGTATTGTATAAGATCATGCGGAAATTAGGCCGTCCTTATGGAGATGGATTGTTTCATCTTTCTTATGGAATGGTGGATCTGCCTACAGGAAAAATGAAATCCCGTGAGGGAACAGTGGTGGATGCAGATGAATTGATGCAGGAAATGGTGGATACAGCAGAGAGCCACACCAAGGAACTTGGCAAAATCGAAGGCTTCAATCCTGACCAAGCGACTGAACTTTACGAAATGTTAGGTTTAGGAGCTTTGAAATATTTCTTACTCAAAGTGGACCCTAAAAAGCGAATGCTTTTCAATCCTCAAGAGTCTATAGAGTTTCAGGGAAACACAGGTCCTTTTATACAATATTCCCATGCTCGAATCGCTTCTATTTTAAGAAAAGCAAAGCAAATTGGAATTGAATACCATCAGGTAGATTTTTCTAAGGTAAATAAGGTGGAAGATTCTGAAGCTGCTCTTATTTTCCTTTTGAACGATTTTGAAAAGAAGATTGCCCAAGCTGGAGAGTCTTATTCTCCTTCCATTATTGCGCAGTATCTGTTTGATTTGGCAAAAGAATACAATCGATTCTATGCAGATGTTCCGATTTTTCTAGAAAACGATCCGGCCATTGTAGCTTTTCGAGTTGCACTTTCCGACCTTACCGCTCAAACAATAAAAAAAGGAATGAGTTTACTCGGTATCTCCGTACCGGAAAGAATGTAAAATAAATAAGCATATTAGAATATGAAAAGTCTTCTCAGTATCATTTCAATAATACTATTTGCCTGTCAGCAACCTGCTACTCGTCCTGAAGGTATGGATTCAATACTTACATCAAATTCCGAAAATTCAATGGAAAGTTCTTTTTACGATTTTAAAATGAAGGATATCAACGGCAAAGAAGTTGATTTCAGCTCATTCAAAGGAAAGAAGATCATGATTGTCAATGTGGCCTCCAAATGTGGCTACACCAATCAATATGCAGCCTTACAAGAATTGTATGCTGCGCATGGTGATGATATTGTCGTTTTAGGTTTTCCAGCAAATAATTTTGGTGGCCAAGAACCAGGCAGCAATGATGAGATCAAAGAATTTTGTTCCACAGAATATGGAGTTACTTTTCCAATGTTTGAAAAGATCTCTGTGAAAGGCTTTGACAAGCATCCGCTTTACCGTTGGCTTTCTGATCCCCAACTGAATGGCTGGAATGACAAAGAGCCAGGGTGGAATTTCTGTAAATATTTGATTGATGAGAAAGGTGAGTTAATCAAATTCTTGCCTTCTTCTGTTGCTCCTTTGGACGAAGAAATCCTTGAATTTGTAGGTGTTTGATTGATCGGTTCGACTGAGTGAAAGCTATTATTCATACCAAAAAAGAAGCCTGGTTGCACGCAATCAGGCTTCGTACTTTACCACTTGCTCTGGCTAGTATTTTTGCCGGTTCTTTTTTGGCAGCAAATCTCGATGTCTTTCGTTGGGAGATTCTGGTATTAGCTTCATTGACCACCATTTTTCTCCAAATCCTTTCCAATCTCTCCAATGATTACGGAGATACAATAAATGGTGCCGACCATGCAGAGCGCCAAGGTCCCGTTAGAGCCGTCCAGTCGGGTTTGATTTCGCTTTCTGAAATGAAGAAAGCAATGTATCTCTTCGGGGCTTTGTCCCTGGTTTCTGGTTTACTGTTGCTTTTCTTTGCAGTGCAGAGCTTAATCCTTTTTGGAATATTTCTAGGCCTGGGTATAGCTGCCATTTGGGCTGCTATTACTTACACTTCTGGAACTAATCCATACGGATATGCCGGATTGGGTGATATCTCTGTTTTCATTTTCTTTGGACTTTTAGGTGTATTTGGAACCTTCTTTCTTCATAGCCTGACAATAGATTTTTCTGCACTTTGGATTGCCATCGCATTGGGATTATTTAGCACTGCCGTACTCAACATAAATAATATCAGGGATATAGAGTCTGATTCTACTGCAGGCAAAAAATCGATCCCAGTCAGAATTGGAAAGAAAGCGGCCATTCGATACAATTGGTTTTTAATCCTGGGAGGAAATATTTCTCTTGTACTATTTGTAATTATCAGTGGGTCCTGGAGTTCATTTTTAGCATTGCTGGCCTTACCAATAATGATCGCTGTAGGATTGGGAGTTCAGAAAGGGGAAGACTCCAAAAGCATTGATCCATATTTGAAAAAGATGGCTTTGAGCACACTTTTATGGACAATCCTGTTCGGAATAGGGTTGATATTTCTCTAGTTTTTTTCCATAACCACCAAGGACGCGGAGGCAAAACCAAGGACGCAAAGATTCATAGTTTTCGAAGTTTTTGCTCACTTAAATCTGCCTGAACCGAATTTTAATCAGCAAGTTTAAGTAAGAAATCAAAAAATAGCCTATCGAAGAGATTTATAAAAGTCATATGCAAAGCGTACAGAACAAATGGATGCAAATCGCAGAAAGGCCTACTTTAGGGCCTCAGGTTACAAATACCATTTGGAAAACGGTTCCAAAAGCAAGAGGATAATAATGGAATTTGATTTTAACCAACAAATTTATTGAGGTTTTCACGGAAGGTACAAAGGCTATAATTCCAAAATTGAAGGATTTAAAAATTGAATGATTAAGTCAGATCATACTAACACTTAGTTTTGATTTTCAAAACAGCTTACATTCCTAGCCAAGATTTACTTTAAACGAATCTGCCACATTCCCTCTCCAACAAAATAACTTTGCCCCGAAAACCTGATAAAAATCCTTTTTTTGTTCTCCTTTTTCAGGTAATTTGGAGAAACTAAAAATCCAGAATTATGACCAAGATTCTTATTCCTTTCGACTTTTCTGAGCAGGCAAATTATGCGTTAGACTTTTCCGTAGCCATCGCCAAGAAATTCAATAACGTACATCTTGAAGTAGTACATGTCATGGAGATCCCGACCTCAACCACAGTAGGTACAATGGGAGGAGGTGAAATGCTGCCAGATATGGAAAATCAGATTTTCTTTATAGAACTGATGAACAAAAGGAAATCTCAAATTGATGAATTAAAAGAAAAGCATTTATCTGAATCTTATACCTTTTCGGCAAAAATTAAACTCGGAAATGCTTTCAAAAACATTTCAGAATCAATCAATGAAGAAAATCCGGATCTGGTCGTGATGGGTTCAAAAGGAACTAGTGGAATGGAAGAAGTCCTGGTAGGAAGCAACACAGAAAAAATTGTCCGCACTGCCTCCTGTCCCGTCGTCACCATAAAATCAGCTCAAGATCCTGATAATATAAATAAAATCGTTTTTGCGAGTGATTTTAGAGAAGATAATGATGAGGTTGCGGCCAGGATGAAGCGACTTCAGGATCTTCTGGATGCGCAACTTTATTTTGTTATTGTAAATACACCTGGAAATTTCGAAACCAGCAGAGATTCCATTAAAAGGATCAGATCCTTTGCCCATAAATATGGCTTCAATGATGTGACGGCAGAGATATATAATTCAGATTCGGAAGAAAGCGGCATTATCGAATTTGCTGAAGATGTAAATGCTGATCTGATTGCTATGGCTACACATGGTCGAACAGGATTTCTCCATCTGATTACCGGAAGTATTGCTGAAGATGTAGTCAACCATTCCCAACGACCTGTTTGGACATTTAAGACGAAATAAGGAGGTTGGAAGCAGGAAGTTGGAAGTGTAAAGTTGAAAGGTTATAGTTAATAAAGTCAACGAACAACCGAAAACTAATAATCGACAACCGCAAAGGGCATCAAACAATCAACTATGGCAAAGAAAAGTAACGACTGGAAAAAGCGAGATGGAGTGGTCTATTCGACGAGCGATGAGTTCGAATTCCAAACTCCTTCTTCAGAAGAAGAGGAAACTTTAGCACCAAATCAGCAACACCTCAAGGTCATGCTGGACAAGAAAGCTAGAGCTGGAAAGAAAGTGACCTTGGTCGAGGGCTTTATTGGGAACGAGGTAGAATTAGCGATCCTCGGCAAACTCCTAAAAAACAAATGTGGCGTAGGTGGCTCTGCCAAAGATGGAGAAATTCTTATCCAAGGCGATCATCGGGATAAGGTGGTCGAGATTCTTCAGGCAGAAGGGTACAAAGCCAAAAAAGCAGGTGGTTGATGGCTAATATCAACCCCTCCTACTTACTTTTTCAATCTCGACTTTTCCCACTTTTACCCTACCTGATCTAAGAAGCGGATAAGATCAGTAAATCTGGCCCTAAACTTCCCCCGCAATCTGAAAAGTTGTTTCTGGCGGGCCAAGATCAAAGGATCATGATAATCGGAGAATCAACTGCAGCAGGTGTAGGGGCAAGCAGTATGGAGTTTACCATTGCAAGCTACCTTCATCAGTTATTCCAAGAAGAATATAGCTTCTACAATTTCGGTAAGAATGGGATAAGAGTGGCCGAAGTTTTACTACATTTCAAGTCAGATTTGGAAGAACTAAATTCTACCAAAGAGGGAATTCTCCTTTTTTTAGGAGCCAATGATTGCTTCAAACTGACAAATCCCAGTGCTTTTAATTCATCGCTCCAAAGTCTGATAGAAAGCCTTCAAACTCAATTTGACCCTAACTGGATCTACCTGGCTGATATTCCTCCAGTTCATCTCTTCCCTGCATTTTCATCCTTGATGAAAAGCTATTTGTACCGACAGCGGGAGTTTTTAAGAACAGAAATGAAAAAGCTCGCCCTAAAAAACAAACGCTTGATTTTCCAGGAAATATCTTTGGATCTAGTCCCTGACTTTTTTTCCGCTGACGGTATCCACCCTTCAGACCTCGGCTACCAAAAGATTGCAGAGTTCACTTTTGAGGGAATAAAGGGGTATTTGGAGGGGAAGAAATAGGTCTTTTTAACCGCAAAGGTTTTTAATTTAAAAATTGAAAGATTTGAAAATTGAAAAATCAACTGAAAACTAATTTGTACTCGGTGCAGAAGGAACTGAATCAATCATGACCATGGGAGTAGCTCATAATAAAACGAATCCTGCGCGTGAGCCGGGGAGATTTGGCATTTCGATTACCCCTGGTTGACCCCAATAACTATCGGGGCCGGGGCTACAAACAGAGCGCTCCTTTGAAGCTTCTATGAAGATGATGTTTATTTGAATTATTCAATTTTCGAATTATATCCTTTGCGTCCTCCGTGAAAACCTTCGCGAACTCCGTGGTTAAAAAAACATCATATCATCACTTAGACACCAACATCTCCTCTAGTTCTTCCAAAGATTTCCCTTTAGTTTCTGGAACCACTTTGATAATAAAAACCAGTCCAAGTAGTGCAAAAACCCCATAAATCAAGAATGTGGTCGCACTTCCCAACACCTCCAATTCCCATGGGAATACCAACTGAACAATAAAGCTCACAGCTGAATTGATCAGTCCTACAAATGAAATGGCAATGCCTCTGATCCAATTCGGAAACAACTCACTAAATAGCACCCACATTACAGGCCCGATAGAAATCGCAAAAGAGGCGACAAAGCCAATGATTCCAACAAGAATTAAGGTTGGGTTCATCTTAATCGCTGCGGTAATCAATGCTGCCGAATACTCCGTGGCTTTCTCCTTACCGATCGCATCGACGATGGCCGCTTTGAAGCTGGTATCGTCGGTAAAGGTAATCCCTGAAACACTTTCCAGTTTTAATAGACTTTCAGTATCGATCTGCTCATTCAGCGAATCCTTTGGCAAGGTGTAAGTAGCCGAATTAAACCCATAGGCTAGTATAAACATACAAATGACAATCCCGGCCACTCCAAAAATCAGTAGCGGTTTCCGTCCCAGTTTGTCAATAAAAAGAATCGCTAAAACGGTAAAAGCCAGATTGACCAAACCCACCAAAATCGCCTGAACAAAGGAAGCGTCTGTACCTATTCCTGATTGCTCAAAGATCATAGGTGCATAAAAAAAGACCGAGTTGATCCCGGTGATTTGCTGAAGCACGGACACTACTATTCCTATAGTGAGAACGAGCCTGAGTGTGGGATTTAACAGTTCGGCAAAAGATTCCTTCTTTTTGGATTTATCCTTCTCAATACTTTGCTGTATCGCTTCCAAATCTTGTTTTACCTGCTCATCAGAATTAAATTGGCTCATTACTTTTCTGGCCTGATCCAGTTCCCCCTTCATAATGAGCCACCTTGGACTTTTAGGAACGAAGAATAAACCCAGAAAATAAAGCACTGCAGGTAAGGTTTCCAAACCTAGCATCCATCGCCATTGGTATTCCCCCAACTTCAATGTTTTTGCCCAGCCAGCATCTGAAGCACCATATTTTAAAATCAGATAATTAGTGAAGAAGGCTAGGGAAATTCCTATCACAATATTCAATTGATTGAAGGAAACCATTCTGCCACGAATCTTTGGCGGGGCAATTTCAGCTATATACATGGGAGCTAAAATCAAGGAAGCCCCGACACCAAAACCCCCAATCATTCGAGCTACTACCAAAAACCAAAACGTAGGTGCAAAGGCAGAGGCAATGGCAGAAACGGCATAAAGTATTGCTGCATACCTCAAAACCAAACGTCGACCATATCGATCACTTAAGGGACCAGCCAGCAGCATGGCGAGCGTGGCAGTCAAAGTGAGTGAACTTACCGACCAGCCTATTTCAAGAGAAGTAAGGTTGAATTCAGGTTCGATAAACTTGACCACCCCTGAGATTACAGAGGCGTCAAAGCCCATCAGGAGACCTCCTAGCGCTACAATTAGGGCGGTCATCACGATGTAATTTGCTTTAGTCATCTTTGGGTTTTTAGCTAAAGGTTAATTGAACTAGGCAGAAAATTAAGTGGCTAATTTTGAATTGCTCCTGTGGCAAAGCTTTTCCAAAAACTTAAAATATGGAAAATAATTCAAGGATGGAACTTTCTGAGGTCCTACCTCCTATCTGTAGGGTAGCTTAACGATTGAAATCCAAAAATTCCCGCCATAGGATATGATTTCAACGCATCAATTTTTCGATTTGTGAAGCCACTAACCGAGCCGGTGATTTGGAATAATTTTTCAATTTTCAAATCTTTCAATATTAGAATTATTTCCTCCGTGAAAACCTCCCTGCCCTTCGTGGTAAATAAAAACTATGTTCGCTATGTGGTTCAAAAAACCTTTGTGGTCTTTGAGTAAACCTTAGCGACCTTTGTGGTTAATGAAAAAAAGCTCAAATCCGAAGATCTGAGCTTATTATGATTGAATAAATTAATTTTCCGGATCGGAATAGTTCGGGATCTTTGGTAGCCTTCCTGCTTCCAGAATTGGAAGATTCGCTTCTGTAGGGATATAGATTACCGTCTTATCCCCGAGATTTTTCTGCTGTCTTACCCAGAGGTATTGAATATACTTTTCGGAGATGGATCCATTCTCGATTTTGATCGCTTCGGCAGCTCCTTTTGCACGTTCGATTTCAGCTTGTGCATTGAGTTTCTCTGCTTCCAGATTAGCAGCAGCCTCCTCGATGAGGATCCGACGGTTTTGCTCCGCTTTGGCAAATTCAGCTCGGCCACTCATTTCCTGTTGCCAGACATTATAGGTAGGACATCCCCACATTCCAAAGCCAAGGAAGGCAAAAAGCATCCAAGAAATGATTGTTCCTAATAACACTGGACCTCGTTTTGATGTTTGCATGGTTTAGTATTGGGTTCTTTAAGCCGCCCAAGGCTAGATCAACAATCAATATACTAATGAAAATTAAATTTGATAGCAGTACACAATAGCCTTAAATCCTCCAAATTAAAGGATGAATGGATTTGTATCTTTTCTCTCCATCCCTATCTTTGCAAGTATAAATGGAAAACTCAACTAGAAATAGTGCATTTTTATCTGACTGTCAGCAATCGCATTTGTTGCATCATTTCCATCATTCCGCATAAGGAATGTTTTTTACTACCCGGCGCCGTCGATGACAGGGATTCTGCGGTTCGCCATAATTTACTACACCTCTTTTAATTCTTAGCGTAACTTGCCAACATGGAACAAATAATCCGTATTGCCGTGCAGAAAAGCGGCAGACTATCCGACGATTCACTTAGCCTCATCAAAGAATGTGGCATCAAATTTTACAATGGGACCGGGAAACTTAAGTCCACTTCCACCAATTTTCCAATCGAATTCTTATTCCTTCGAGATGATGATATTCCAGGCTATGTAGCCGATGGAGTGGCAGACTTAGGTATAGTAGGCGAAAATGAACTCGTGGAAAAAGACAAGGAAGTTGTAACCTTAAAGAAACTAGGATTTTCCAAATGCCGACTTTCATTGGCCATTCCCAAAGGACAAGAATATACCGGCGTTTCTTATTTCGAAGGAAAAAATATTGCCACCTCCTACCCAAAAATATTAGGTGACTATCTGAAAAAAGTAAACATTTCTGCTGCTATTCATGAGATCAGTGGTTCGGTGGAAATCGCACCTAGCATCGGACTGGCAGAAGGCATCTGTGATATCGTCAGCTCAGGATCTACCTTGATGATGAACGGCTTGAAAGAAGTCGAGGAAATCTTCAAATCTGAAGCCGTACTGATTGCGAACAAAGACTTGGTAGATTGGAAAAAGGCGATCGTAGATAAGCTTCTATTCCGAATGAATGCCGTGCAGAAAGGCAAAAGCAATAAGTATGTCTTGCTGAATGCACCAAATGAATCCTTGGAGAAGATTATCAGCCTGATCCCGGGAATGCGTAGTCCAACTATTCTCCCTCTGGCACAGCCCGGATGGTCTTCAGTACACTCTGTGCTCCAGGAAGATCAATTTTGGGAAAATATCGAGGAATTGCGTGCGGCAGGTGCAGAAGGAATCTTAGTAGTTCCTATTGAAAAAATGATCATTTGATTTCAGTTTTCAGAAAAAATTCAACCAGAATAAATCAAGTATGAAAATTCTACTTAATCCGGTAAAGAACACTTGGAAAAAGGAACTGGCCAGGCCAACCTTCAAAACCAAAGCTATCAATAAAATTGTCAAGCCCATTCTAAAAAAAGTGGAGCAAAATGGAGATAAAGCACTATTCAAATTTGCTTTAGAATATGATCACATTCAGTTAAAATCCCTTTTGGTTTCCACTGAAGAGATCAATGAAGGTGAAGCCCTTGTCTCCCCTGAATTGAAAGAAGCAATCCAAGTGGCAAAGGCCAACATAGAACGCTTTCATGCTGCACAGGCTACTCCTGAACTTATTCAGGAAGTAATGCCAGGGGTAGTTTGTAGAAGAAAAAGTGTTCCTATCCAACGAGTGGGACTATATATCCCGGGAGGAACAGCTCCACTATTCAGCACCGTATTGATGTTGGGCGTTCCTGCCAAACTAGCGGGATGCTCAGAGATCGTACTTTGTACCCCTCCAAATCGTGAGGGGAAAGTTCACCCGGCAATTCTTTATACTGCAAAACTGATTGGGATTGACAAGATTGTAAAAGCAGGTGGAGCACAAGCTATTGCTGCCATGACTTTTGGGACGGAATCAGTACCGCAGGTTGATAAAATCTTTGGTCCCGGAAACCAGTATGTGACTGCAGCAAAGCAGTTATCAACCAAATATGGGGTAGCCATAGATATGCCGGCTGGACCTTCCGAGGTTTTAGTATATGCAGACGATTCGGCTATTCCTTCATTTGTAGCATCTGATTTACTTTCTCAGGCAGAGCATGGAGTAGATTCTCAAGTGGTCTTGATTACAAACTCTGAATCCTTCGCCAAAAAAGTACTAAAAGAAGTCGAGATACAATTGAAAACCCTTTCCAGAAAAGATATTGCGAAAAAAGCCCTTTCAAACTCTGTAGCAGTAGTACTGGATTCTACCGCAAAGGCTCTGGAAATCATAAATCAATATGCACCTGAGCACCTCATCATCAGTGTAGAAAATGAGGACGAAGCGATAGAGGGAATTTACAATGCAGGGTCAGTTTTCATTGGAAATTACACCCCGGAGTCTGCAGGGGATTATGCCTCTGGCACCAACCACACCTTGCCAACCTATGGTTATGCAAGAAATTATAGTGGAGTCTCTTTGGATAGCTTTTTGAAGAAAATCACCTATCAGAAAATTTCTGAAGAAGGAATTAAAAACCTAGGGCCTACTGTAGAAATCATGGCTGAAAATGAGCTTTTGGATGCTCATAAAAATGCTGTAACCATTCGATTGAATTATTTGAAATCAAAGAAAAAATGAGCTTCAAATTAGAGAAATTACTAAGACCACACATCGCGACGCTTCAGGCTTATACTTCTGCCCGTGATGAATATACCGGTAAGGAAGGCACTTTCTTAGACGCGAATGAAAACCCTTTTGGTTCGATTACAGATCAGGATTTCAACCGATATCCAGATCCTTATCAAGCGGAATTGAAACAGAAAATAGCCGAAATCAAGGAAGTAAAACCTTCGCAGATTTTCTTGGGAAATGGCTCGGATGAAGCGATTGATTTATTATTCAGGGCGTTTTGTAATCCTGGAAAAGATAACGTGATCCTTCTTCCCCCTACCTACGGCATGTATGAAGTAAGTGCTTCGATTAACGATGTGGAAGTTCGAAAAGTACCGCTGACGGCGGATTTTCAACTTAGAACTGACAAAATCCTCAATGAAGTTGACAAGCATACCAAGATCATCTTTATCTGCTCACCCAATAATCCAAGCGGAAATAAGGTCAATCGAGAAGAGATATTGTACCTATTGAAGAAGTTCAAAGGGTTGGTCGTGGTGGATGAGGCTTACAGTGATTTCAGCGATGAGCCAAGCTTCACGACCGAATTGAAGAATTTCAAGAACCTGCTCGTGATGCAGACCTTCTCCAAGGCTTGGGGCTTAGCTTCATTGCGATTGGGAATGGCTTTCGCTTCCAAAGATCTGATCAAGATCCTTAACCGGATCAAGCCTCCTTATAATATTTCAGGATTGACCCAGGAGACGGTTTTGGCAGCCATGGGAAATTATGAGAAAGTAAAAGCGATGGTCAAAGACATTCTTACAGAGCGGGAATTTTTGAAAACAAAATTAGAGTCCCTGGACTTTGTAAATAAAATCTATCCTTCAGACGCCAATTTCCTATTGGTCAAAATGCCTAATGCAAATTTGGTTTATGATGAATTGATTGATCAAAAAGTAATCGTAAGAAATCGATCAAAAGTGATTCTTTGTGAAGATTGTCTTAGAATCACCGTAGGTACTCGGGCTGAAAATGAGCATTTGATCGAAGCGCTTTCCAAAATCTTTTCCTCCAAAAAATAAAATATCGATGAAGAAGAAAGTATTATTTATCGACCGAGACGGGACTATTATAAAAGAGCCACCGACAGATTTTCAAGTAGATAGTCTGGAAAAATTGGAGTTTTTACCTAAAGCAATCTCGAACCTGCGGAAAATAGCAGAGGAAACGGACTATGAGTTAGTCATGGTGACCAATCAGGATGGTTTGGGCACGGAGTCTTTTCCAGAGAAAGACTTTTGGCCAGCCCAATACAAAATGCTCAAGACGATGGAGCAAGAAAACATAATCTTCAAAGCTATCCACGTAGATAAAACCTTTGAGCATGAAAATGCGCCAACCCGAAAACCAAGGACAGGATTGCTCACCCAATATTTCTCTGAAGAATATGATCTAGCTAATTCCTATGTAATCGGAGATCGGTTGACAGACGTTCAGCTTGCTAAAAATCTGGGTTCAAAAGCCATCTTCATTGGTGAGCAGTCGGATGAAGCGGACTTTATTACTACTGATTGGGATGCGATTTATGAATTCTTGAAGATGCCTCCTCGTGCAGCTGAAGTGATTCGAAAGACCTCTGAAACAGATATTCGAATCAAATTGAATCTTGATGGTAGCGGGCAATGTAATATTTCCACAGGCCTTCATTTTTTCGATCATATGCTTGAACAATTAGGCAAGCATGGAAGCACAGATTTAGAAATTAAAGTAAATGGTGACCTTCATATTGATGAGCACCATACGATTGAAGATACTGCCCTAGCGCTTGGTGAAGCATATTTGAAAGCATTGGGAGATAAAAAGGGCATCTACCGTTATGGTTTTCTGCTGCCCATGGACGATGTCCTTGCACAGGTTGCAATAGATTTTGGAGGAAGACCTTGGATTGTTTGGGATGCCAAATTCAACCGTGAAAAAGTTGGGGATATGCCTACTGAAATGTTTTACCATTTCTTCAAGTCTTTTTCTGATACTGCAAAGTGTAACCTCAACATCAAAGCAGAAGGAGATAATGAACATCATAAGATCGAGGCAATGTTTAAGGCACTTGCCCGGGCAATTAAAATGGCAGTGATGCGTGATCCTAGAAATATCAATCAACTGCCTAGTACCAAGGGAGTACTTTAAACCCGAAATATCCATTAGACTTTCTATTACAGCTTTAAATCGCTTCAAATCAATCGCTTCGCTTCGTTTTATTTCTCAACGTAGCGGTGCTATGCTTTCAAAATAAAACTTCCTGATTTATTGCGATTTAAACCTTCATGACGAACTCTAATGAATAATCCGGGTTAAATTTTCACAGACTCAGTAAAATTTAACATTAATAATTTTTACTGAGTCTTTTTTTTGCCTTTATTTAGTTATGAAACGACTTCTACAGACCATAACTATATCAATATTCTTTCTTTCTGCTTCATCTTGTTCGGAAGGATTAAGTACTATCGAAAAGATGTATGAAAAGGGGAACTATGAGGAAGCTATTTCAGAATTAAATGCTTACCTGTTTTTTCATGTGACAGATGTAAAAGCTCTTCACATTCGAGCTAGGTCTTATGAGGAACTTGGTAATATCGAAAAAGCAAGATCAGATTTTGAGCGAATTATCGATTTGGATTCTGAATATGCCCAAGCTTTTGCCGGATTGGGAAAAATTCTATTTGAAGAAAAGAAATACAAAGAAGCCGAATTGTATTTGCTCCGAGCGGCAACCTTAGATTATGAAGATTTTGATATTCTATACCTAGTTGGCAGAACACATCTGATGCTGGAAAAATATGAGTCTGCGGAGAATTTCCTTGAAATGGCTAAAGATCTCAATCCAAAATTTGCAAAAGTATATTATTACCAAGGTATGGCAAGAGCACTTCGGGGAGATGTCTTAGGTTGTGCTGCTTCGTTTAATTCCTATGTACAATTAGAACCGGATCATACCGTGGGAAAGTATAATCGAGGATTTGCGCTCATGAAAGCCGGTTACATAGAATGGGCACTGGATGATTTTGAAGCTGTTTTAAAAACTAATCCTAATCATATCGAAGCCCTTGCAAAAAAGGGATATTGCATGGCAATCCTGGGAGATACTGAAGGGTGCCAAATACTACAACTCGCTGCCTCCAAAGGCAGCGAGTATGCTAAAAACCAAGCTGAAGTTTGTATTTAAATTCTTATTTCAATCTTGCTTTTAAGGCTTTTTTGTAATTCGGAATGGCTTTTTCATCCAAAACCAAAAATAAATAGGGTTCAATCATCTCCAATTCCATAAGATGAAAAACACCATCCACCTCTACTCCATCAACCCTTACATAGAGGCTATCCGAGGCAAATTCATCGACCAGTTTTTGACATGAATCGAGCATTTTTGCCGTAGGCTGAATCGTAGCGATGGTTCCTCCGAAATAATGTTGGACCCTAAAATCTTCTTTAGCAGGAGTTTTTAACACAGCATGGGAAAATTCACCATTAAAAAAGATGAGGGAATACTCTCCTACCTCAGCTACTTCTTTGATGAAAGGTTGGATCAAAAAGGATTCTTTTTGAAGAAGATCATTTATTTTTTGCTCCTGGGATTTCCAATCATTCGCTTTGATTTTTAAGGTGTTTTTAGCCCCACCACTGACCAAAGGCTTTATTACCCAGGTATCTGACACCATTGTTTCCTTTAGCGTTTCCCCATTGAACTTCGTGCCTTTTTCCAGCAATTTTCCAGCAATAACAGGAAAACCTTTTTCCTGGATTTCTAGCAAATAAGTTTTAGAAGAATTCCATAATATAGAATCCAAGTTATTCAGTACAGGTATATCCAAGGTTTTGATGTGCTTGATCCAATCCAAAAATTCCGGATAAAAATCAAAATAATCCCAAACTGATTTGATCAACAAAAAAGAAAACCGAGACCAATCTTCATCCGGAGCAGACCAAGGAATAATCTCATTTTGAATATCTAAATCGGTAAGGACCTGAGAAAGAATCTTATCCTCATCTACCGTATTCGTATCATAGGCTCCTACTGAGAAGTAGCTGACGATAGCAACAGGTTTTTGCATAGTTCAATTTTTTGGCAAAGCTAAACTTTAACCAAAATTTATACGGACCGTTCTTCAAAAATGATTGCTATACCTTACTTTTGGGCTTTCCCAACCCTATGAACCACAAAAAACTCGTCATAATCCCCACTTTTAATGAGCTGGAGAACATCAGCGACATGATCCAAAAAGTGATGAATCTGGATGGTGAATTTGAATTGCTGATCATAGACGATGGAAGCCCTGATGGGACAGCTAATATTGTCAAATCACTTCAGAAGGAGTTCCCTAGCCGCCTTTTTCTAATCGAACGCGAAAAAAAGCTGGGACTAGGAACTGCGTATATCACGGGTTTTGAATGGGCATTGACACGAGGTTACGATTACATTTTTGAGATGGATGCCGATTTTTCGCATAATCCAGAAGATTTAATCCGACTCTATGAGGCATGCGCAATTAAAGGATTTGATTTGGCTATAGGGTCAAGATATATAACTGGCGTGAACGTAGTCAATTGGCCAATAGGAAGAGTGTTGATGTCCTATTTTGCCAGCGTCTATGTTAATTTCATCACAGGTCTCCCAGTAAAAGACGCCACAGCAGGATTCAAATGCTACCATAGAAGCGTCTTAAAAGGTATCAAATTGAAAGAAGTTAAGTTTATAGGCTATGCGTTTCAGATAGAAATGAAATTCACTGCCTGGAAACTTGGTTTCAAAATCACTGAAGTGCCAATTATTTTTACAGACCGAACCAAAGGCACTTCCAAAATGAGCAGCGGAATCTTCAAAGAAGCTGTTCTTGGAGTAATTTGGATGAAAATAAAAAGCCTTTTTTCACCCTATCAGCTTAATCAAAGCGAATCGATTTAATCGGATCTACTTTTGAGATTACCATTACTGGAATCCAAAGAACCAGAGCTGTCAAAATCACAATCCCGATATTGATCAGTAAGAAAACTGGCCAATTCCAATCAATCGGTACATAATTCATGTAATAACTATTTGGATCAAGGGGAATAAACCGAAACTGATCTTGAATAAACCCTAGACCTAATCCAATTACATTTCCAATAACAATACCTCGGAGTAAAATATTGATCCCATTCCAAAAGAAAATGCGACGAATCTGGCGGTTAGATGCACCAAGTGATTTCAAAATTCCTATCATCTGTGTACGCTCCATGATCAAAATAAAGAGTACTGCCCCCATATTGAATATCGCGACAAAGCCAATTAGGCTAATGAACACATACACGTTAGTATCCAATAAAATCAACCAATCAAAAATCTCAACAAACTTATCTTGGCTATCAATCAACTTTAAGTCAAAATCCATGATAGACTCAATATCAGCAAAATAAGATTTTCGATTTTTAAAATCATCCACAAAAACCTCCAATCCCCCCACTTGATCTGATTGCCAATTATTCAAATTCCGAATCGTCTGAAGTTCGCCGATGATAATCTTTTCATCGAAGTTTTCAAGATAGGTTTGGAAAATTCCTACGATCTCGACTCGTCTATACCTTGGTGGTTCCTGCACAAAATATAACGTGATTCTATCGCCTACTTTCAGGTTAAGCTTATTGGCAATAAAAGAACTTAGCATCACTTCATTGGAAGTTCCGGAATCAGGAATTTGCAGCAATCTTCCTTCTTTCAAATAAGGCTTGAAACGTAAGCTGTCAAAATCGGCTCCTACCCCCTTCATCAGTACACCTTCCACCTCGTCTTCTCCTTTGATCAAGGCAGCTTTATGAGCAAAAGACTGAACTCCTTTGATAAAAGGTAAAGTGGCATAATTCTTCGAAAAATCAGAATTGAGGGAAAAGGGAGCTTCCTCAAAGGCATTGCTCATGGTAAAGCGCTGCACCTGAAAATGCCCGGTAAATCCATAAACTTTCTCTGAAATGGTATTTTGGAAACCTCCAAGAACCATAAAGGCGATAATGGATACGGCAAGCCCCAAAGCAAGACTTCCGACAGCGATCCGATGGATAGTCACCGAAAACCCTCCAGAACCTTTAAAGCTGATTCTTTTGGCAATGAAATAGGAAAGGTTCAATTGACTGCTTTAATTTGTTTAATCCGAACGCAAAATAGCATGAAGCAAATGAAACTAACATCCTTTATTTCCATTTTCGGTTTTTGTACCGCTTTATTTTTTTCAATTACCGGAAGTCAAGCTCAGCAAAACAGCATTTTACCAGCAGCTGATCAGCCTTCCCTTTACCTTCCTTTATTGAAAGGAAAAAGGGTTGGAATAGTTGCTAATCAGACCAGTATCCTCACAAATATGCCGGGGAAGCATGTTGTAGATTTCCTTTTGGAAGAAGGAGTTGATGTGAAAAAAGTATTTGTTCCAGAGCACGGATTCCGAGGTAAAGCCGATGCCGGAGAGAAAGTCGATAATACGGTGGATGAAAAAACCGGCTTGCCTATCATTTCTTTGTACGGAAATAATAAAAAGCCAAGCGCTGAACAAGTCAAAGATCTGGATGTGATCATTTTTGACTTGCAGGATGTGGGGATTAGATTCTATACCTACATCTCTACGATGCACTATGTCATGGAAACTGCAGCCGAAAACGGCAAGGAGGTTATCATTTTTGACAGACCCAATCCAAATGGCAATTACATTGATGGACCAGTATTAAAAGATGGATTTCAAAGCTTTGTAGGAATGCACCCTATTCCTGTTGTGCATGGGCTGACGGTTGGTGAATTAGCGCAAATGATCAATGGTGAAAAATGGCTTAAAGGCGGATTGACCGCAAACCTAAAGGTCATCCCAGTTGCAAATTGGTCCCATGACAAAACCTATAATCTTCCCGTAAAGCCCTCTCCTAACCTTCCTAATGATCTTTCAATTCGCTTGTATCCCAGCACTTGCTTTTTTGAAGGAACTATCGTCTCGCTAGGCCGGGGAACTTACTTTCCATTCCAGGTTTATGGCTACCCAGACCCTGCCTTTGGAGAATTCACTTTTACGCCAGTATCTATTGATGGGATGTCTAAAACTCCCCCACTTCAAGACAAGCTTTGCTATGGTGTTGATTTGAGAAATGAACCTCTCAGTCATCAATTCACCTTGAAATACCTTTTGGATGCTTTTCAAAAATCAGGAAAAGGAAAGGCATTTTTTACAAATTACTTTAATACCCTAGCAGGGACTGATGAGTTGAAAAAGATGATTTTAGAGGGAAAAACTGAATCTGAAATTAAAGCTTCCTGGCAATCAGACTTAGACCAATACAAAACGTTGAGAAAGACATATCTAATCTATAAATAATTGATTTTCAATTTATTTTAACCAATTATTGAAAGCATTTATTTTATAAAAGAAAGTAATCAAAAGCAGCAATTAAGAGTTATAAGTTTTAAAATGAAAAAGGATTTACGAATTGTATATATGGGAACTCCGGAGTTTGCGGTTCCTTCGCTTGAAATTTTAGTAAAAAATGGCTGGAATGTCGTGGGAGTGATCACTGCACCCGATAAACCCAAAGGAAGAGGCCAGAAATTAATTCCTTCGCCTGTCAAGGAAGCTGCCGAAAATCTAGGTCTGAAGGTACTTCAACCCACAAATCTTAAATCTCCTGAATTCCAGGCTGAATTGAAAGCTTTGAATGCTGACCTTCAAATAGTGGTGGCTTTTCGTATGCTTCCTGAATCTGTCTGGGACATGCCTCCTATTGGCACATTTAATCTACATGCCTCCCTTCTACCTGATTATCGAGGTGCGGCCCCAATCAATTGGGCTATCATTAATGGCGAAAAAGAAACGGGTGTGACGACTTTTTTCCTCAAGCATGAGATCGATACCGGAAGTATAATTTTTCAGGAAAAAGTAGCCATTCTTCCTGAAGATGATCTGGGCTCGGTTTATGAAAAATTGATGTCAAAAGGTGCAGAACTAGTCTTGAAAACGGTGGAAGCAATTGCTGAAAATAAGGTGATTCCGCTTCCTCAGGATGAATCCAAAGCAATACATCATGCTCCTAAAATCTTCAAAGAGACCGGAGAAATCATTTGGGGGAATTCAGCAGAATCTATTCATAATTTGGTACGAGGACTCTCTCCTTATCCGGCAGCCTGGACCAGTTTGGATGGGAAAAATTGCAAAGTTTTTAAAACTTCAGTGGCTGAAGGAAATTTATCAAATGTTGAAATTGGAAATTACAGCTCTGATGGCAAGACATTTTTAAAATTTCAAACTGGAGATGGAGTATTAGAAATTTTGGAGCTTCAATTGGAAGGCAAAAAGCGAATGAAGATTGGTGATTTTTTGAGAGGGTATAATTTTTAATCAATACTTCTCTAAATACTAAATCTCAAACTGAGCTTAACTATAAATCAAACGATTAGGGAGCCTAACTTAAACCATTTAGGTTTCAAGATTTATTCATAATTATTTCAATATTCAATTGATTTTATAGAACTTGAATTGTTTTTTAATTCACTTTTAAACCAATTCACTATGAAGATTATTGGAATTAAAATATTGCTTTTTTCCACACTATTTGGGCTTTCAACTACCTCAGAGGCACAATTTATCAAGAAACTAAAGCAGGCGGCATCCCAAGGAATGGAAAATGCCATTGAACAAAAGGTCGAAGAGGAAGCCCAGAAAATGATGGCTCGTCAACTTGAAAAGCAATTGGCGGGGCTATATGGTGAGGATGCTCAGGGGGCTCCAGTCAATTTCGATATGAACAAGATTTTAGCTGGAATAGGAGAAGAAGTGCCTACAGCGGATTCTTATGAGTTCACCGGATTCGTGACAATGGAACTTGAGACAAAGGATGAAAAAGGTAAATCTATGGATCCTATAACCATGAAATCTTTTTTAGGTCAGAATTCGGAGTACACAGGTATGGAAATTTCAGACCCAAAGAATCCAAATACAATTACCATCATGATCTTTGACATGGAAAATAAAGCTTCCATCCTTTTAATGGAAAACGAAGAGACAAAAAACAGTTTTGCCTATAAATTGGATTTTGATGATGTCCTAGATGAAACTTCAGTTTCGGTAGAAGAGTCAAATTTTAAAATTGAAAAAACAGGCAACACCAAAGATATCCTTGGCTATACCTGTGACGAATATTTTGTAAAAAGTGAAGACGGTCAGGGTACTTATTGGATTACAGAAGATCTGATCAATGGATCAAATTCATTTTGGAGCAGTAATAGTCCATTTGCAAGTAGCAAAATGCAGGAAAAATACGCTGACCATTTTGCCAATATGCCAAAAGGAAATTTTATGGAAATGGATTTCACATCTACAGATGGATCGGAGGTAATGATGAAAGTGATTGATATACAAGCATCACAGCCCAAGACTTTCAAAATGTCTGATTATCCAAACATGATGCAGAGTATGAAGCAACAGTAATTCTGTCTTCAATTATTTTTTATAGCAGGCAGGGGTGTTATCTTCATGACATATAAGATTAAAAAATGAAGATTTCACTCATTGCTGCCTTGGCAAAAAACAACGTCATAGGAAAAGAAAATGAATTAGTGTGGAGATTGCCAGTTGATTTCAAACGGTTTAAATCAATTACTTCAGGACATTACATCCTGATGGGGAGAAAAACCTTTGAGTCACTTGGAAACCCTCTTCCCAACCGAACCCATTTGATTGTAACCCGCAATAAAAATTACACCGTACCTGAGGGGCATTATGTTTTTCAAACTGTAGAAGAGGCATTTATTTTTGCAAGCAAACTACAAATAGATACACTCTATGTAATTGGTGGTGGTGAGATTTACAGTCAAACCATAGACTTGGCGGATGAATTACTGCTCACCGAAGTAGATGTCTCTCCAGAAGGTGACACCTTTTTCCCTCAATTTAATCGGGAGGAATGGAAGGAGACTTTCCGTGAATTTCACCCAAAAGATGATCGCCATCAATATTCGTTTTCATTTGTAAACTACGAAAGAATCCAAAAAGAAAATGCCTAATCAAACTATCTGGATCACCGGTGCATCCTCAGGAATCGGAGAAGGGGCTGCAAAATTATTCAATTCAAAAGGATACAATGTCATCCTTTCTGCCAGAAATGAAGAGGCATTAGTAAAAGTCAAAAAGTCTTGTGCTTTTCCAGAGCGATGCTATGTATTGCCATTAGACTTGATTGATCAGGATTCTTTTCCATCAAAAACAAAGGAAGCGATCCAGGCGTTTGGGAAGATAGATATCATGGTCCATAATGGAGGAATCAGTCAACGATCTCTGATTCACGAAACAACACTGAAAGTAGACCGGAAATTGATGGAAGTAAATTTTTTTGGAACAGTCGGACTGACAAAAGAGCTTCTCCCCCATTTCATCCAAAATAAATCCGGTCAATTCGGAGTAGTCACGTCCCTTGTAGGAAAGTTTGGGACACAATTCAGATCTAGTTATGCAGCATCAAAACACGCCCTTCATGGATTTTTTGAATCTTTAAGGGCGGAGCTTTTTAAGGAAAACATCACTGTGACGATGATTTGTCCAGGATTTATTAAAACCAATGTTTCGATCAATGCACTTACTGCTGATGGATCCGCACTCAATGAAATGGACGATGCTCAGGCAAATGGCATGAGTCCTGAAGATTGTGCCAAAGCAATATTTAAAGCTTTGAATTCAAAAAAGGAGGAAGTTTACATAGGAGGAAAAGAAACATATGTTGTTTATCTAAAGCGCTTTTTTCCTACTATTTTTTCAAAAATTCTCAGAAAATCAAATGTCCGATAATACTCAATTAATGAAAGTCGTCAGAGCAGAAATTATAGCAATTGGAGATGAATTACTCTATGGACAAATCGTCGATACCAACAGTCACTGGATAAGTCAAGAGCTTGATTTGATGGGTGTAAAGGTGGTACGCAAAACAACGATAGGTGATGATAGAAAGGATATTCTCGCTGCATTTTCAGCGGCGGAATCAAGAGCAGATCTCATCCTAATCACAGGTGGACTAGGCCCCACCAGAGATGATCTGACCAAGCCATTGCTTGCGGAATATTTTTCATGTCCGATTATTGAAGTTCCTGAAGCCGTAAAAGCGGTTTCTGACTTTTTTCAAAGAAGAGGTAGAGAAATGACACCTTTGAATATACTTCAGGGACATTTACCGGCTTGTTGTACTTATGTTCCCAATGAAGTAGGAACTGCGCCAGGAATGTGGTTTGAACGTAATGGTACTTATTGGATGTCCATGCCTGGTGTGCCTCATGAAATGAAAAAGCTCATGAAAGACTTCGTTTTGCCTCAGTTGCCAAAAATCTTTCCATTGCCTGTAATTTTTCACAGAGTCATAAAAACTGTAGGGATTGGGGAAAGTTGGTTAGCAGATTTAATTTCAGATTGGGAAAATGCTTTACCTCAAAATATCCGACTGGCTTATCTCCCCTCTCTTGGACATGTGAAGCTCCGACTAACTGGATTCGGAACATCTAAGCCTGAACTTGAAAAGGCAGTGGAAGACCAAATTACACTAGTTTTGCCCAAAATAGAAAAGTATGTCTATGGTTATGATTCAGAAACATTGGAGACTGCAATAGCAAAGCTTTTGAAGGATCAAAAGAAAACCATAGCTTTAGCAGAAAGCTGCTCAGGTGGCTATATATCCCATTTAATCACCAGTGTTGCGGGTAGTAGCACTTATTTCCAGGGTGCAATCGTCCCCTATCACAATCAGTTTAAAACAGCGCTTCTTGGAGTAAAAGAAGAGACTCTGGCACAATATGGTGCAGTCAGTGAAGAGACCGTGAGGGAGATGGCAGCAGGAGTTAGGGATACGTTTAATGCAGATTTCGGACTATCGAGTAGTGGAATAGCCGGTCCTGATGGTGGATCAGATGAGAAACCTGTAGGAACAGTATGGATTGCATGTGCCTATGGCGACCAAATAGAAACAAAAAAACTTCAATTGACGCAGGATCGAGCGTTAAATATTCAATTGACTGGAGTGGCAGTATTAAATTTACTGAGAATTTGTATTTCGAATAAATAGCAAATAAAATTTTAACTGAAAGGTTTGGGATAGTATTTGATAAAATTTAATTTTAAAGATTGAATATAAACCCAATTTAATTATAAAATCAAAATCATGGCAAGTGTAGAAATGCTGATGCCCAAAATGGGCGAAAGTATCACAGAAGGTACAGTGCTCACCTGGCTAAAGAAGGAAGGGGATGTAATCGAACAAGACGAATCTGTCTTAGAGGTAGCAACAGATAAAGTAGACACGGAAGTGCCAACTATACATGGAGGAGTATTGAAAAAAATACTTGTCAAAGAAGGTGATGTTGTGGCAGTTGGTGCTCCGATAGCAATTATTGAGACTAGTGGTGAAGTATCTGAACAGGCAATAACTCCTACACAATTACCTGATCCAAAAGAAGAGATTTTGGAGGTAGCTCCTGAGCTTACTAATTCCATAATTGAAAATTCAGATGGCCAGAGCAATTCTTTAGAGGATGATCGCTTTTATTCTCCTCTTGTGCAAAGCATCGCTAAAGCAGAAGATATTTCAAAAAGTGAGCTAGCCAAGATTCCAGGAACTGGAAAAGAAGGCCGCGTCACTAAACAGGATATGCTTTCTTATTTGGATAAAAGAAGCAAAAACGTTTCTGAATCTGCTGCAATTGCTTCACCTTCTATTTCTGCTCCAAAAGTCCAGATTAGTATTTCAGCTTCAGATGAAATCATCGAAATGGATCGTATGCGCAAGATGATTGCACAGCGTATGGTTGAATCCAAGCGTATATCAGCTCATGTGACTTCATTTGTGGAAGCAGACATGACGAACATTGTTCTTTGGCGAAATAAAAACAAGGATGCATACAAAGCAAAGTATGGTGAGGGAATCACTTATACCCCGTTTTTCATTGAAGCAGTAGCCAAAGCTATACGGGATTTCCCTATGATTAATATCTCTGTAGATGGCGAGCGAATTATTCGTAAAAAAGATATAAACGTTGGGATGGCAGTAGCACTTCCTTCCGGAAATTTAATTGTTCCTGTCATCAGAAATGCGGATCAATTAAACCTTGTAGGGATTTCAAAGAAAGTAAATGATTTAGCCAATCGAGCGAGAATAAATAAACTTAGTCCTGATGATCTTGCAGGTGGAACTTATACAGTCTCGAATGTGGGATCATTTGGTAACATCATGGGTACTCCTATTATTCCCCAACCTCAGGTGGCTATTATGGCTGTCGGAGCTATCGTCAAAAAGCCTGCTGTAGTAGAGACTCCTACAGGTGACGTGATTGCGATCCGGCATAAGATGTTTCTTTCGCATTCCTATGACCACCGGGTTGTGGATGGGTCTTTAGGAGGGATGTTTGTCAGAAGAGTCGCAGACTATCTGGAATCATTTGATATCAACACATTACTTTAAACCAAAGGGCTGATTTTTTAAATCAGCCCTTTTTTACTTTTCGTCCCGTTGAATTCGGATCGAAAACAACTTTAGTTTCTCTGCAAGTGATAATAATCGAATCGGTTTAG
The DNA here is from genome assembly GCF_001936475.1 of Algoriphagus marinus. GTDB lineage: Bacteria > Bacteroidota > Bacteroidia > Cytophagales > Cyclobacteriaceae > Algoriphagus > Algoriphagus marinus. The sequence continues at coordinate 55,665 of NZ_MSPQ01000015.1, forward strand.
TAAGGTAATCATCCATTCCAGATTCAAACGCCATCTTTCGATCTTCATCAAAAACATTAGCAGAAAGCCCGATAATATAAGGATGATGAGAATAAGGCATGGACTTAATCAACTTTGAGGCCTCTAAACCATTCAATATCGGCATTTGAACATCCATTAAGATCAAATCATAGTCATTGGTATTCACTAGGTCGACAGCTTCTTTTCCATTTTTTGCGATGTCAAAATTATATCCCAACTGTTCCAACATTAGATTCATCAATTGAAGATTCAAGTCATTATCTTCTGCCAATAAAATTCTAAGGGGATATTCACCTGCCATTCCAATCCAACTTTTTCTATTTTGATCAAAGGTTGAACTGTGGTCAGTAACTGAATTTGTTGAGATCTTTAAAAGAACATTAAAAATAAACTCTGAGCCTATTTGGTCTTCGCTTACTATTTTCAACTCTCCCCCCAACAATTCCACAATTCTTTTGGAGATGGCAAGTCCCAAACCTGTTCCCTGAAAAGAACGTGTTTTTGAGCTATCAACTTGAAAAAATGGGTCTGTGAGATGAGGAATCAAATCTTTAGGAATTCCAATACCTGTATCCTTTATAGATACATTCAGAAAAACAAGATCTTCGGAAACTTCCTCAGTGGATACAGAAATTATCACTTTCCCTTGTCCCGGAGTAAATTTCAAAGCATTTCCTAGAATATTCAAAAAGACCTGTTTGATTTTTTCAATATCGCCTTCCAATACAATATCGGTTCCTTCTGAAAACGAAAGAACAACCTCTATTTTTTTCTTTTGTGCAAGCCCGGATAAAATCTGAACCTGTTTTTCCAATTCATCTTTAGGAATAAAAACCGAATTATGAATCTCAATTTTTCCAGATTCAATCTTTGAATAATCTAGAATATCACGGATAATATTCAAAAGAGAATTCCCTGAGTTTTTAATTATTTTCAGATACTCATTTTGAGTATCATCCATTTTCGTTTGCTCCAGAAGGTCAATAATACCAAGTAAACCATTCATTGGAGTTCTAATCTCATGACTCATATTTGCCAAAAAATCTGATTTGGCTCGATTAGCCTGATCTGCTGAATTCATTGCATCCAAAAGCCCTTGTTCCCATATCCGCTGACTAGTGATATCTCTGGATATAGACATCATTTTGTTTTCATCGAGAGGAAATATTTTTATTTCATAATATTTCTCCTCAGAATTGACTCTTGTTCTTAAGTCTACAGATTGTAGTATTCCAGTCTTTCGTGCAATTTTGAAAGCTGATTTAATATGCTCAATTTGATTTTTTGGAATTAATTCTGTGAATTTTTTCCCCAAAAGATTGAACCCCGGCTTTACCAAATTATCTATTAGTTGGACTTGATAATCAATGATGATACCCTGATTATCATATATGAAAATAAAATCCGGGATATTTTCAATTAAAGTTCTTAAGCGTTTTTCACTTTGAACCAATTCTTGCCTGGAAATATGATTTCTTGTAATGTCAGTACAAATTCCAATTCCTCCGGTGAATTTTCCATCGTTATCAAAGATTAACTTTTCGAAAATTCGTAAATAGATAACTTTTCCATTTCTATTGACATAGTCATATTCAAAGTCAATATACGAGGCTTTATCATGAAGTGCCTTTTTAACCAAATCTCTAATTCTACCTGCGTCTTTTTGATCTTTTTTATCATTAAAAGCTGATATAAAACGATCTTTTGAAACCCCCAATACCTCTCCTACTTCATCGCTGACTCGAATAATTTGGCCTTTGCTATCATGAAAAAACACGAATCCACGTAACTCCTTCAATAATAAATTTTGCTGATCAAAAAGTTCTGAAATTTCTTTTGATCGTTTTCTCAGTAGGCGTTCGGATTTAATTCTATTTCTCAAGAAAAAAGTAAATAGGACAATAATCCCTACCAGAAGAAAAACCAAACCCAAAAACAAAAGAAAATAAGTTCTATAAACCCCTTCAGTAATCGGTTCAGATTCAATCATGAATAATAAAGAAGAAGCTGGGGATATATCTCCAAATCGAAATGGATACTGGACTAGTATCCCTTCATGGTCCAGATCTTCATAAGTCCAGCCCACTTCATAAACCCCCAAAATCCCAATTTCAATGTCATCCATTAATTTTTGGTAGGACTCTGAATCTATTTCTAAATCAGAAAACCCATCACCTGGATTTATATCTTGGAATTTCCCGTTTAGAAATAAACTCTTTTTTCCATCTGGATTTAGGTAATAATTTTTTACAAAATCCTTGGCAAAAGCCACAGGGTTCAACTTAAAAATCATTCTAAACCCTAAGGTTTTTCCCTGTAGTTCATATTGGTATTCTGAATTTCTAAAAGCTTCTACATCTGATTTGTAAACACCTCTGATAAAATCATTTCTGGGAGTTTGAGTCATGAAAATGACTGAATCCTTAAAATCCACTAAAACAGTGTCAATCAGGCCAAAGTAATTAATAAATACTCTTTTGGTCGATTTTGTAAAATCATCATTATAATCTTCCTCGTCTAGATCAGAATCCTCAAGATAGTCGCTTAGAGAATTGGCATAATCCATGAAACGACTTATTTCAATCTCCAAATCTATGGCAGCGAGTTCTGTCTGCTTTCTTAGAAATTCTTTTCTGGAATTAATCTGGGTATTATTTAAAGCTTTGAAAAAGCTAACCCCCAAAATTAAAATCAAAAGAATCAGGATGAACCCCAAGCCTATTGTCCAAAAAAAATCTTTACGATAGCTTTGAGATTTTTTCATGGAGGAGTTGGATTAATTTCAATTAAAATCCAATCTAACAAGTCGAATGAGACCTTATAAGCAGAATAAGGACTAAAATCCTCATTAAAGAAATAATGGTTTTGACCTTCAAAAAGTAATTTTTCAGCCATTTCCCTTACTTCCTCATTTTTACTATTAAAAAGATTGAAATCAGAAATTCTGAAATTATCCTCCTGAATAGTTTCTCTATATACGTGATTTCTTAGTGGGGGAAAACTCAAAAGCTCTATCGACTCTGAATTCCCGGCGACAATATCCCCATTTTTTGTAACGATTAGGTAATTTTCATTTCCTCGTTCGAGATATCGAGAGATGATCTCATCCACTGTGATGTCAATTCCTAAGACAGAAAAAAGACTATCTCCATCATAAACTGGCTGGATCAAGGATAAAATCCAACCTCGTCCCACTGGATCTACATAAACATCAGGAATCCAAACAGGACCCCTTGAAGGGTTATTTTCTGCATTTCCTTGGTAAAAAAAATTGAAACTTTTGAGATCTATATCTTTTGATAAAAACTCCTCAATATCATAAGCCGGAAATACTCTTGATATTTCGTTAGAGGAGTTTGAATACACCTGAGCCACAAAATTATATTTGTAGTAAATTCCACTGAAGGCAGAGTCTAAACTATTTGTAAGAAATACATCTGAGAGTTTTTCATCATAATTCTCTTGAGGTCTCAATATTGCAATTGAACTCAATGTTGAATCACTCCCGGGCCTATTACCAGAGAAACCATTTTTAAAGGTGTACTTATTTCTATCAGCTTGATTAAGAATAGTTTCTCGATTGGAAAGAAGAAATTCATGGAAGTCTTTCAGAGATATTATTTCTTTTTCAAGAAGAAATAACTCTTCTTCCATCTCATGGACCAAGGTTTCGAGTTTAGAAATATCCGCCAATTCTCCTTTTTCATTGCTTCTATTACAAGCAAAAAGAATAATTGAGAACAGAAAAAAAACTAAAATTCTTAAGACCATACCAAATAGAAGCGTTCCTTCTGAAAATTAGATTTTTTCCATTTGGGAACGAAATGAATCTCCCATTTCTCCAAATCTTAATTTGACTTTTTCAAAAAACTCCCCTTCTAAAAAGGAATCTAAATCAGCTTCCTCTAGAATATCCAATTCACTCATCTTGAATGTCTGCTCCATCGGACCAAACTCATATTTAAGAATGAACTTATTGTTCCAGGAGAAAACACTTATACGGATTTCATCTTGAGTAAACTCTTTAACTACTCGCATTATGGTCTTTTTACCTGAGCTGAGAAGCTGATTTTTGATTTCAATGAAGAGGCAACAGAGCAATATTTCTCTACGGATAGTGCTACCACTTTGATAAATTCCTCTTCTTTGGCATCAGGAGAAACAATCGTAAACATCAGCTTGATATCGGTGTAAAATGCAGGTGTGCCATCATTTCGATTCCCTTCAACTTCCACATAAAAGTCAGTGATGGTTTTTCGCTTCTTTCGCATCATCAATACAGCATCTACTGAGGCACAGCCACCAAGTGCAGAAAGCAATAAATCCATTGGGGATTGTGCCTTCTTTTCAGGAGCATCATACATGTCAATTTGAACCACATTTCCTTGCGGATTGACAGACTCATACTCGTAGTCCGCTTTCATGCGAACCGTTACATTTCTCTTTGACATATTTTTAGATCTATTTTTATGATTCTTACCTCAGTTCACCAAAAGGATGGATTACATGTTTCTTCTGTATTGACCTCCAACTTCATACAAGGCATTTGTAATTTCACCAAGTGAACAATATTTCGCTGCTTCCATCAATTCAGCAAAAACATTTTCATTTTTTACGGCTACAGTTTTCAATTTCTGAAGCTCAGCAGATACTTTTTCTGAATGTGCAGCATGTAGTGTTTGAAGCGTTTTGATTTGAGCTTCTTTCTCGCTTTGGGTAGCTCTGATTACTTCTCCTGGCGTCACCGTAGGAGATCCTTCCGATGAAAGGAAGGTGTTCACTCCAATTATTGGATACTCTCCTGTGTGTTTGAGCATCTCATAGTGAAGACTTTCTTCCTGAATTTTTCCACGCTGATACATAGTTTCCATAGCTCCAAGAACTCCTCCCCGCTCCGTAATCCGATCAAACTCAACATACACAGCTTCTTCTACCAAGTCAGTCAACTCCTCAATTATAAAAGACCCTTGAATAGGATTTTCATTTTTGGTCAAGCCCAACTCCTTATTGATAATCAATTGGATAGCCATTGCTCTACGAACTGATGCTTCAGTCGGAGTCGTGATGGCTTCGTCATATGCATTGGTATGTAGCGAGTTGCAATTATCATAAATCGCATACAAAGCTTGCAGTGTCGTCCGGATATCGTTGAAGTCGATTTCCTGAGCATGAAGTGATCTTCCCGAAGTTTGAATATGGTATTTCAACATCTGAGAACGCTCGTTTGCTCCATATTTCAATTTCATTGCTTTCGCCCAAATTCTTCTTGCGACTCGGCCTATGACAGCATATTCCGGATCGATTCCATTGGAGAAAAAGAAGGATAGATTTGGTGCAAATTGATTTATATCCATTCCTCTGCTCACATAATATTCAATGTAAGTGAACCCATTGGAAAGGGTCAATGCCAATTGTGTAATCGGGTTTGCACCAGCTTCTGCAATATGATAACCGGAGATAGAAACGGAGTAAAAATTCCGAATCCCATTTTCGATAAAATATTGCTGCATATCTCCCATCAACCTTAGGGAAAACTCTGTTGAGAAAATACAGGTATTCTGTGCTTGATCTTCTTTTAAAATGTCAGCTTGGACTGTTCCCCTGACCTTGGATACGGTATCTGCTTTAATTTTTGCATACACCTCAGCAGGTAAAACCTGATCTCCAGTGACCCCCAAAAGCATTAGTCCTAAACCATCATTTCCAGCAGGAATTTCAGCATTGTATTTTGGTCGTTCTATACCTTTCTCGGCATAAATCGCTTCAATTTTTTTATCTATTTCTTCTTCAAGTCCATTGGCTTTGATATAAACCTCGCATTGTTGATCAATGGCAGCATTCATAAAAAATGCCGTCATAGTCGCAGCAGGTCCATTTATAGTCATGGAAACAGAGGTCATAGGATTGACCAAGTTAAATCCGGAATACAGTTTCTTCGCATCATCCAGGCAGCAAACATTGACTCCCGAGTTTCCGATTTTGCCATAAATATCCGGACGATAGTCAGGGTCTTCTCCATAAAGAGTCACTGAATCAAATGCTGTAGACAATCGCTTTGCCTCCATATCTTTTGAAACATAGTGAAAGCGCTTATTGGTACGCTCAGGACCACCCTCACCAGCAAACATTCTGGTAGGATCTTCTCCTTCCCTTTTGAAAGGGAAAACTCCTGCTGTAAAAGGAAATTTCCCAGGCACATTTTCTCGCAAGCCCCACTTCAACAAATCTCCCCAAGCTTCATATTTTGGTAGAGAAATCTTCGGAATTCGCGAATCAGAGAGAGACTTAGTATAAGTTTGAATTTTAATTTCTTTGTCTCTGACCTTGAAAACATAGAAATCATCCTGGTATCGCTGCACTTCTTCGCCCCATTCCTCAATCCACTTTTTATTTTTCGGATCAAAGTCAAGTTCCACTTGAGCGTAAACTTCTTGCAATTCTTTGATCAATCGATCCTTATCATCAACCTTTAAATTCTGAATGGCTTCGATCGACTTTGAGATACTATAAAGCTTTTGAGCGATATCTTTTTGAGATTCTACCCACGAATCATAATTTCGATTTACTTCTGCAATTTCAGAAAGGTATCTAGTCCTTGAAGGTGGAATGATGTAAATCTTTTCTGATGTGCCTGCGGTCAGTTCAAAAGTGCTTTCCCAACCGGAATGTTTCTCGCTGATTTTGCCAATCAGTGCCCGATAGAGCTGATTCATTCCCGGATCATTGAACTGAGAAGCGATTGTACCGAAGACAGGGATTTGATCATCCTCAACATCCCATAGATTATGATTTCGCTTGTATTGCTTTTTCACATCACGAATCGCATCTAAAGCACCTCGCTTATCAAATTTATTCAGGGCGATTACATCTGCGAAATCAAGCATATCTATTTTTTCCAATTGAGATGCTGCGCCATATTCTGGGGTCATCACGTACAACGAAAGATCAGAATGCTCAATAATCTCTGTATCCGATTGACCAATTCCAGAAGTCTCAAGAATAACCATGTCGAAACCGGCTGCCTTGACTGTGTCTACAGCATCTTGCACGTACTTCGAAAGCGCGAGATTAGATTGACGAGTAGCCAAAGATCTCATATATACCCGTGGGTGATGAATCGCATTCATTCGAATACGATCCCCCAAAAGAGCACCTCCTGTTTTTCGCTTGGAAGGATCCACAGAGATAATTGCCAAAGTCTTATCTTCAAAGTCCATTACAAATCGACGAACTAATTCATCCACCAGTGATGATTTCCCTGCTCCACCTGTACCGGTGATTCCAAGAACTGGGATTTCTGAATTTTTGCTTTCCTTTCTTACTTTATCCAAAAGTGCTTTAGAATTCTCAGGAAAGTTTTCAAAAGCTGAAATTGCTCGACCGACATGTTCCTTGTGTGCTTTGTCAAGAATAAATCCTTCTGGCAACTCATCTCCTATGGCAAAATCGCATTGACTCACTAAGTCATTGATCATTCCTTGAAGTCCTAGCGCACGTCCATCATCAGGAGCATAGATTCGATTGATTCCGTAATCATGTAGTTCTTTAATTTCTTCAGGAAGAATAGTCCCTCCTCCTCCACCAAAGATCTTGACATGACCCGCTCCCTTTTCTCGAAGCAAATCATACATATATTTAAAAAATTCTACGTGCCCGCCTTGATAGGAAGTTATTGCAATCGCCTGCACATCTTCTTGAATCGCACAGTCAACTATCTCCTGTACAGATCTATTATGACCTAAGTGAATCACCTCGCAACCAGTAGCTTGAATGATACGACGCATGATATTAATAGCTGCATCGTGCCCATCAAAAAGTGAAGCTGCTGTTACAATTCGAATGTGGTTTTTGGGTTTATAAATCTCCTGTGTAGTAGTCATGAATTTGGGTTATTCTATTTGATTATTAAAGCGAATTTTAAATGGGAAATTCACATTTTAAACGGCTTTGCGAATATACAGAATTCCAAAAAGACGGACCTCAGTAAATCGAAAGAAAACAAAATATTATTTGGTGACTGGTAAATAGATTATTTGCGGCGGTATTTCATTTTCATGTTTGATGAAAAGGTGTTGTTTTTACCTATTCCATTCTATCAAAGATTTAAAAAAAACTCGTATTTGAAATTTTAGAATCTCCATTCAAAATCTTAGAAGTTGAGATTTCTTTACGAAGATTTTAAAATATTCCGGATCTGGTTAGTTTAGCAGAAGTTTAAATGCCCAAAATCCATGAATTCTAAAAATTACGCCTTCTTTGTATCCATTACAGCCGCTTTGGGCGGCTTTTTATTTGGCTTTGATACTGCCGTCATTTCAGGAGCTGAGCGGGATATTCAAGAAGTTTGGCAGTTGAGTGATTGGATTCATGGTCTGGCGATTGCATCCGCACTTTACGGAACTGTGATCGGTGCCTTATTCGGAGGTATTCCTGCTGATAGATTTGGTCGAAAAAAGAGTTTGCTCTGGATAGGACTTCTATATTTTATCTCTGCTTTTGGTTCTGCGATGGCTTGGGACGTGACTTCCTTCACCATTTTTAGATTCATCGGAGGCTTAGGTGTTGGGGCTTCATCAGTGGTGGCACCCATGTATATTTCTGAGATTGCACCTGCTAAAAACAGAGGCCTTTTAGTGGCCTTATATCAATTCAACATTGTCTTTGGAATAGTCATCGCATATGTTTCCAACTATTTGATCGGAACTGCTGAAATAGCACAAGAATGGAGATGGATGCTTGGAGTCGAAGCTATACCGGCATTGATTTATTCGGCCATGATTTTTCGAATTCCAGAAAGTCCAAGATGGCTGATTGCAAAATTCAACGATCAAGTGCAGGCAAGAGCAATTCTGACTCGTACAGATCCTGAGGGTGTCGATGAAGCTATTCGACTGGCAATCGAAGAGGAAAAGAAAATCAAACAAAAAGGAAGCTTTTCTGCCATTTTCGCTAAGCGATTCCTACCTACTACGATTCTTGCGATAATGATTGCATTTTTCAATCAGGTTTCCGGTATCAATGCGATAATCTATTTTGCTCCCCGAGTATTTGAAATGGCCGGAATTTCCACTGAAAATGCTTTGGTTTCCACTATTGGAATAGGGATTGTCAATCTGCTGGGGACTTTTCTTGGTTTATACCTGATCGATCGGATCGGACGAAAAAAACTGATGTACATCGGATCCTTTGGTTACATCATTTCCCTTTCACTTATGGCTTATAATTTTCTAGGGCCGGGAATCCCTTCTTTTTGGCTTCCTATTTTTGTATTTGGATTCATCACTTCACATGCAATAGGTCAAGGTTCTGTGATTTGGGTTTTCATTTCCGAAATGTTTCCAAATGACCTCCGTGCTTATGGACAATCCATTGGCTCTTTTACCCATTGGATTCTCGCTGCTGTAATTGCAAACGTATTTCCCTTCTTTGCTAACCAGTTCGGCCCAGGTTATATATTTGTATTTTTTGCAATTATGATGGTTTGGCAACTGCTTTGGGTAAGGTTCAAAATGCCGGAAACTAAAGGAAAGTCACTAGAAGAAATTCATCAAAATATTCATTGATTTATGAAAAACAAAGTTGTCATATTTGGAGAAATGCTCTGGGATTGTCTTCCATCAGGTGCTGTCCCAGGAGGTGCGCCAATGAATGTTGCTTTAAATCTCCATCAAATGGGCTTGGACTCCAGGCTTATTTCAGCTGTAGGAAATGATGCTGACGGAGCTAAGCTAACTGACTTTTTGAAGACTTTTGATCTGCCTTTGAATCTTATTCAAGTAAGTCAAAGCCATGAAACATCCAAAGTTTTGGTAGATGATTCGGATAAAGAAAACATCAAATACACCATTGTTTCGCCTGTTGCTTGGGACTTTATCCATTGGAATGTCGAAATGGATGAAGCCGTGAAAAATGCTGATGCTTTTGTATTTGGCACCCTCGGAGTACGGAATACTGAGAGTCTTAGTACATTGATCAAATTATTACATCATCAAGTAGTCCGAGTCTTTGATGCAAATCTTCGCCCTCCCTTTTATGATTTTGAGGTAATTGAAACTCTTTTAGGCTTTGCCGATATTCTAAAGATCAATGAAGATGAATTAGAAATATTTGCAGATTATTTCAATTTAGACTCAGATATCAAAACGGTTTGCGAATACCTTGACAACCATTTTCCTATGGATTTGATCTGTATTACTCAAGGTTCAAAAGGTGCTATGGTCTATGAAAAGGGTAAAATAACCTCCCACTCTGGCTACAAAGTAAAAGTTCAAGATAGCATTGGAGCCGGAGATGCTTTTTTAAGTGGATTCGTTAAAAGTTACTTAGAGGGAAAATCGATAGAGGAAACTTTGGATTTCGCCTGTAGAATTGGAGCTTTTGTTGCTACACAAAAAGGTGGAACCCCAAAATATGATGTGGATAATATTCAGTTGAGCAACGAATTATAAGCTTCTTAAGCTGGTCAAGATTAAAAATCAAAGCGAGATTTTAATTAAAACCCCACTCTAATTCGATCAGCAATTTCTGCCAGTTCTTCTTTGCTTAATTTCAATTTAGGACGAGTGAAATTAATGTCATCCATCGTACGGAGTGGCACCAAATGAACGTGAACATGCGGAACCTCAAGCCCAATCACAGCCACACCAATACGTGTACATTTGATTGTCTTTTCCATCGCTTTCGCTACTTTTTGAGCAAATAGATGTAATCCTGAAAGCGCTTCTGGCGAAAGGTTAAAAATATAATCTACTTCGACTTTTGGGACGACCAAGACGTGACCTTTTACTAAAGGCATGATGTCAAGAAATGCGATGTAATTCTCATCCTCAGCAAGAATCTCTGCAGGTATTTCCCTGTTGATGATTTTAGTGAAAATAGTAGCCATAGAATTAAATAAAAAAATCCCGGTAAACCGGGATATGGGTTAATAAGATATATGTAGAATTTCGAATTGAAGTAATCCGGCAGGAGCATTGATTTCTGCAATTTCCCCGATTTTCTTTCCAACAAGCCCCTTTCCAAACGGAGAACCTAGAGAGATTTTTCCAGCTTTCAGATCTGCTTCTTCTTCAGAAACCAAAGTATACGAAACTGTCATTCCGTTTTTCACATTTTTGATTTTAACGGTACTCAAGATTCCCACTTTAGAGGTATCGATAAGCGACTGGTCAAAAATACGAGCATTCCCAACCACTGCCTCTAACTTGGCAATCTTCAGTTCTAAATGGCCTTGAGCATCTTTAGCTGCATCGTATTCTGCATTTTCACTAAGATCACCTTTGTCTCTTGCTTCTGCGATTTGCTTTGCAATATCCTGTCTTCCTCTGCCTTTCAGATCTTGAAGTTCATCCTTCAACTTGCGGAGTCCTTCCTCAGTGTAATATTGTACTTGTCCCATTGTAATTAATTCATTTAGATAGCCACTAAAAACAAAGTAACGGTCGCATGACGGGACCGTTACCATTTATCTGACCTTATTTGATAGGCAAAAATAGAAAATCTCTAATCAGAAAACAAAAGCTACAAGCTTTTTAAAGATTTCTGAAAATACTTACCAGTTCCCAATTATTGGTATTAAAAAGATGGAAGAAAGAAAGGAATACGCAGTTTGCCTTATAGAATGGGCTTTCTCTACGAGATATTTTTGAGAAAAAAAACATGAAAAAACTAATTTATTATTTCCTCCCTTTACTTTCACTGACTTTTGCTTGTGATAAATCAGAAAATGGAGATCTCACCTCTCCGACAGTATCAGGCACTTTAAATGGAGCGCCAGTGGATTTTACAGTTATCCTTTCAGATGTAACTTCTTCAAATGGTTCAGAAACAGCTTATATCGTGATGCGTCGTGATTTTGAAGGTTTCAATAAACCTTCTACTAATGGCAAACAGCTTTTGATCCGAATAGAACCGTACACAGGGAAAGGAACCTATCAAGTAAACTCCAATTCCTTTTGGGTTTTCGAGGAAGAAATCAATATCTCAGGAGGGAATTTCAGTTCGACACTCCATCGATTTTCAAGTGATGAAACTTCAGGATCCATGAAAGTTGAAATCACTGAAGATGCAATCAAGCAGGGAAAGCGAACACTGGTTGGAAGCTTTGAAGGAATCAATGGAATGACAGAAAAAGTAACCGCCACAGGTAGTCAATCTGCTAACTTAAAATCCATGGAATTTAAAAATATTACATTCGTAGCACCAGAGGGAGCGCTTTAAGCTCCCTTTTTTTAACTATAGAATGTCAGGGTTTTAACTATTTTAGTTTCCCTTCGGACAAAATTACATCCAATCACTTTTTCTAAAACTCCTTTTTAATCTGCTTTACTAAAACTTTATTGATCTTTTCATAGGACTCAAAGGTCCAACCTGCTACATGAGGACTGAAGAGTACATTTTTTCTAGCAGCCAAAATTTCAAATTCTTCTTTTTGCTCTTCCGAAAAACTCTTGAATTTCTCATTCTCCAAAACATCCAATACAGCCCCTTTTAACAAACCTCGATCTAAAGCTTCATTCAATGTTTTAAAAGAAATCACCTCTCCTCTAGCAGTATTGATTAGCCAAAAAGGTTTAGCAAAACTTTCAATTTCTTTTATTGTAAGAAATCCTCTCGTATCTGAAGTCAGAGGTACATGAATACTTAATACATCACATTTTTCTTTAAGTATTTCCCAGGAAACTTCTTTGACAAGTTTTCCGCCAAAATTCTTTTTGTATTTATCATATGCTAGCACATCTGTCCGGAAGCCCTTAAGTCTCTTGGCGAAAGATTTACCCATATTTCCAAATCCCAGAACTCCCACTGTTTTACCGGCCAATTCATGTCCCCTATTTCCCTCTCGGTCCCAAATCCCCCTTCTAACTTCCGAATCTGCCTTTTCCAAATGATTGAAAAGTGAAAGAAGCATTCCCAAAGCATGTTCTGCAACTGCATCTCTATTTCCTTTTGCAGCATGAAAAAGCTTTATACTCCTTGACTTCATATAATCCAAGTCAATCTGATCAAGTCCTGCACCTGCTCTTCCGATAAATTTCAAATTTGGAGCATATTGGAGTAAGTCCCGATCCATTGGAGTCTTAGACCGAATAATCAACCCCTCAAAAGGCTCAATACTTTGAATGATCTCTTCTCTTTTGATATCAGGTGAATAAGTAACCTGATGTCCAATGGATTCCAGCATTGGAATAATGCTTTCGTGCATTTGGTCTATAATTAGAATCTTCATAGGGATATCAAATATTTAGCAAGGACATTGCTACCAAGAAATAAACAGCAAGACCCAATAAATCATTAGCAGTAGTAATGAATGGTCCAGAAGCCAATGCTGGGTTTATCCCGATTTTATCAAGTACGATTGGTGTGATCGTTCCCATAAAAGAGGCAAGCAATACAACTGAAAACAATGCTATTGAAACTACTAATGCAAAGGCAACTTCACTTCGATAGAACAAAACCACAACTCCAAAAACAAAAGTAGCCAGGATTAGACCATTTAAGATTGCCACCAAAAAAACCTTCACAAAACGTTTCGAAAGCGAGTCATCAAAAATAGATTTGCTCGCTAATGACTGAACCACTAAGGACGATGATTGAATTCCTACATTTCCTCCTGTAGCTGTAATTAATGGTATAAAAAACGCCAGTGCAGTCACTTTACTTAGTCCTTCCTCAAAAAAACCGATAAATCCAGCACCAAGGAGACCTCCAACAATACCGATCAAAAGCCAAGGAAGCCGAGCCTTTGAAAGTTTTATAACAGAATCATATTCATCAACAGTATCAGAAATACCAGTCATCGCCTGAATATCCTCCTCAGCTTCTTCCATGATGACATCCAAGATATCATCAACCGTAATACGCCCCACAAGCTTATTTTTTGAATTGACTACGGGAACAGATTCTAAATCATACTTCCGCATGATTTCTGCCACTTCCTCCTGATCCATGTAGGTGGGGACAGAGATCACCTCATCCTCATAAATATCTTCAATCTTGGTATCCTCAGAGGCAAGAACGATCCTTTTCAAGGAAACTCTTCCCATTAATTGCTGCCGATTATTTACCACATAAATGGAGAAAATTTTGTCGACATTTTCAGCCTGTCTTCTGATCTCATTGATGGTCTGTACTACATTCCAGTTTTTATTGGCTCGGATATATTCCTTGGCCATAATTCCACCGGCAGTGTCTTCATCGTATCGAAGAAGTTCAAGAATCTGATCAGATTTGACTTTGTCCTGAAAGTGACTGATGATTTCTTCCCGCTCACGCTCTGCAAAAAGATTGAGTATATCGGCACCATCATCAGAATCCATCAATTCGATAAAGCCTGAAATCTCTGATGCTTCCATATCCCTAAGTAGTTTACTTAGGGTATCATCTTCCAGCTCTATCAAAATATCCGCAGCATTTTGGAGATCAATCGCTCGAATGACATAGATAGATTCATCGAAGGATAATTCCTCTAATAAAGCAGCAATATCAGCTACATTGACCCCGTCAAAAGACTCTCGAATGAAGTCTATATCCTGAGCCTCAATAGCCATTTGAAGGCTTTCAAGGTATTCTTTGGACAGTTCAAATTGCTTAATTATTTCCACGAGAAGCTTCTATCGTTTGTGTTAAAAATATAAAATCGGCGACATCAAGCTGTTCTGCTCTTTTGTCAAGAATTGGGTTTGAATTGAATTCAGTCGGCAAATTAAATGGCTTCAGACAATTTCGTAGGGTTTTTCTTCGATTTCCAAAGCCAGCTTTCACAACTTGTTTGAAGAGTTTTTCATTACAATCAAGTTTAGCAACTTCGTTTCTTTTTAATCGAATCACTCCTGAATTTACTCTTGGAGGTGGATCAAAAACTTCGGGAGGAACTGTAAATAAATATTCAATATCATAATATGCTTGCAGCAGAACTGATAAAATTCCATAGTCTTTATTGCCTTTTGGGGAAGCAATCCGCTCTGCCACTTCTTTCTGAAGCATACACACTACCTCAGTCACTTGGTCTTTGACTTCTAGAACTTTAAAGAAAATCTGAGATGAAATATTATAGGGAAAATTACCAGCTATGGCATATTTACCCTTGAAGATTTCCGGAAGATTCAATTTAAGAAAATCACCTTCCATGATTTTACCCTCCAACTGCGGATACTTCTTATTTAGATACGCAATCGACTCGCGGTCTATTTCGATCAAATGCAAATCTAGAGAAAGAAGCAATAAATAATCCGTCAACACTCCCATTCCGGGTCCAATCTCCAAGACTTTATCAGATCCATGATGGCCTGTCACCGATTGAGCGATTCGCTCTGCAATACTTAAATCAGTCAAAAAATGCTGACCCAAGTGTTTCTTAGCTTTAACCTTTTCCATCATTCCGCTCCGATAAATTTTTATAAATTGCGTCCTAAAATTAAGGGAATATTCTTAAAGGTCTAGAGAAGATCTTTAGTCCCGACCAAACCATTCTGGCAGTTTTTAGCCCAAACTATATGAATCAAAGAAAGATAAAACCCATCATTGGAATCAGTATTGGCGATTTAAACGGTATCAGCGTAGAAGTCGTCATGAAAAGCCTATCAGATAACCGTACTTATAAATCTGTTACCCCGCTGATCTATGCTCATGGTAAAGCCCTTTCTTTTTATAAAAAACAACTGGATCTCGAAAATTTCAATTTTGCTCAAATAAGAAGCCTAGATGAAATTCAACATAAGCGGATCAATGTCATTAATGTGACAGAAGAATGTCCGGAAATAGTTCCTGGCGCAGAAACACAGGAAGCCGGAAAATTTGCTTTTGAGGCATTGAAATTGGCTGTAAGCGACTTAAAGGATGGAAAAATACAGGCTTTGGTCACAGCTCCTGTAAATAAGAATACGATCAACTCGGAAGAATTACCTTTCGTCGGCCATACCGAATACATCACAAATGAAGTAGGATCGACTGATAGTCTAATGCTAATGGTGAGCGAACAATTGAGAGTCGGTTTAGTGACGGGACATATACCCCTTAGCAAAGTCTCGGAAACAATCACCAAGGAACGGATAATTAAGAAGGCAAATCTCCTTCTCAATTCATTGAAAAATGATTTTGGAATCGATAAACCAAAAATCGCTGTATTAGGTCTCAATCCTCATGCGGGAGAAGATGGGCTATTGGGAAAAGAGGAAGAAGAAATCATCAAACCTGCAATAAAGGAACTGAAAGATCAAAATAAAATGGTTTTTGGACCATATCCGGCTGATGGATTCTTTGGAATGGCGCACCAAACCAAGTTTGATGGCATTTTGGCAATGTATCACGACCAAGGTTTAATTCCATTCAAATCAATCTCATTCAGTACTGGAGTTAATTTTACAGCTGGGCTTCCAGTGATTCGTACCTCACCTGATCACGGGACTGCTTATAATATCGCAGGTAAAAATCTTGCAGAAGAAGGATCTATGCGAGCAGCAATTTTCTTAGCTATAGACATCATTAATCAGCATCAACCTCAAGAGGATGAGGATTAAATCAAGAGAATTATTCAAATACTTATTCGTAACCAAATAATATTTTAAATTCTCTTTTATCCTTTTATAAAAATTCCCTAAATTTGCGCTCTTAAATCGAGAGGAGGTATCGTGAAATTTTTAAGAACATTTGATATTGAGGTCATTAAGTTCCTAGAAGGCAAGCACGAAATTGACTTCGAAATTGGGAAAGAATTCTTCCAACATTTCGAAGACAATGAATTGCTCGATGAAGGACACTTGACTGTAAGAGTCTTGATGGACAAAGGTGCAAACTTGATTGAAATGGATTTCTTGATCTCAGGAGAAGTGAAACTTATCTGCGATCGAAGTCTTGAGGAGTTTTTCGAACCTCTTGATTTAAAAGAGAAAATTATTTTCAAATATGGAGATGAGGAGCAAGAGATCAATGAAGATGTCTACATGATCACTAGAGACACTCCAAAAATCAATGTAGCACAGTTTATTTACGAATTTGTATTACTTGGTCTTCCAGCTAAAAAGATACATCCTGACTATAGAACAGAGATGGACGAGGATGATTATGAGGGAGAAGGAATGTATGCCTATATTGATGGGGATACTTTTGACGACGAGGAGACAGACGAGGAAATAAACTCAGAAAAACAAATAGAAGAAAGTACCGATCCCAGATGGGAATTATTAAAAAAGTTAAAAAACAAGGAATAACATAAACCACGCATAAAATGGCACATCCTAAACGAAAAATTTCGAAAACCAGAAGAGATAAAAGAAGAACTCATTACAAGTTAGAAGCTCCTGGCTTGGCTAAATGTCAAACCACTGGTGAGATGCACTTACCACACAGAGCATTCTGGTTGGATGGGAAGTTGTACTACAAAGGACAAGTAATCATCGAAAAAGAAATTTTGGCTTAATCCAAATCCAAAATCAACTAAAATCCATTCGGCTTCACCGAATGGATTTTTTTGTTAATTAAAATCACATTCTCCCACGTCTGAAGGTTTTTACCACTCTTATGTTTAGGAATTATTTTGGTTGAGACTGACAATTATAATATTTTTGCCTTCCTTACAGGATAAAACTCATTCCTAAAACCCAGTTACTGCTGAATCCTGATAGGATTCAAATTAGCTTAAACCCTCCAAAATGGATAAAATCAGAGCTATGATTACCGGAATCCAAGGTTATGTTCCGGACTACATCTTGACAAATAAAGAATTAGAAAAACTCGTTGAAACAAATGACGAGTGGATTGTCTCTAGAACCGGAATCAAAGAAAGAAGAATTTTAAAAGGAGAAGATCAAGGAAGTTCAGTAATGGGCGCTGCGGCAGTCAAAGGACTTTTAGAAAAAACCGGCACAGATCCACTGGACATTGATCTGATTATTTGTGCTACAGTAACTCCAGATATGCCCTTCCCTGCTACTGGTAATTTAATTGCTGACAAAGTAGGTGCTAAAAACAGCTATAGCTTTGACGTGGGTGCGGCTTGTTCAGGATTTCTTTTCGCCTTAAACATGGGTAGTCAATACATTCAGACCGGTACTCATAAGAAAGTTATAGTAGTAGGTGCGGATAAAATGTCTTCCATCGTCGATTACACGGATCGCACTACTTGTATTCTATTTGGAGATGGAGCTGGGGCTGTTTTGCTTGAGCCAACTACAGAGGATCTAGGAATAATGGATACCATTTTGAGATCGGATGGCTCCGGAGCACCTTATCTTCATATGAAGGCTGGAGGAAGCGCCAGACCTGCAACAATCGATACAGTGATGGCTAAGGAGCATTTTGCTTATCAAGAAGGTTCCACTGTTTTCAAATTTGCTGTGACCAATATGGCTGATGTAAGTGCAAAAGTGATGGAAAGAAATGGTCTCAAAGGTGAGGATATCGCTTGGCTAGTTCCGCATCAGGCTAATAAAAGAATCATTGATGCCACTGCAAATCGAATGGGAATCGGACCGGAAAAGGTTATGATGAACATTGAAAAATATGGGAATACCACGGCTGCCACTATTCCACTTTGTCTTTGGGACTACGAAAAACAACTGAAAAAAGGTGACAATTTAGTCTTGGCCGCATTTGGTGGTGGTTTCACTTGGGGAGCGATCTATTTAAAATGGGCTTACGATCCAAAATAATTAATTAAGAAAATAATATGGCAAGTACTGCAGATTTTAAAAATGGACTATGTCTGGTTATGAACAACGATATCTTCACCATTGTGGAGTTTCAGCATGTCAAACCAGGTAAAGGAGCAGCTTTTGTTCGGACAAAGTTAAAAGGACTTACAAGCGGAAAAACACTTGAAAAAACCTTCAATGCCGGAGAAAAAGTAGAAACAGCTCGCGTCGAAAAAAGACCACATCAGTTTCTTTATAAAGATGACCTTGGGTATAATTTCATGGACATGAATACTTTTGAGCAAATCTCTATTGAAGAAAAATTAATTGAAAGAGCAAACCTCTTAAAAGATGGTCAGTTTGTAGACATTTTGATCCATGACGAAACAGAAACACCTCTTTCAGTTGAACTTCCTCCTTTCGTGGAATTGATGATCACTTATACCGAGCCGGGAATTAAAGGTGACACTGCAACAAACGCATTAAAGCCAGCAATTGTGGAAACAGGAGCAACGGTAATGGTGCCTTTATTCGTTGAGCAAGACATCATGATCAAAGTAGATACTAGAGACGGATCCTATTCAGAGCGAGTTAAATAAGCTAGAAAAGCTATCTGTTTTATGTAAATTACAGAGCTTTGACGTTTTAAACCCAACCTAATTTTGCCTAAGGCAATAAAAAACCAAACTTATGAAAGCTAAAGAGATTCAAGAATTAATCGATTATATATCCAATTCGGGCCTTGCTGAAGTCAAAATAAAGACTGACGAATTTGAACTTTCCATTAAGAAATACGCAGATCAGTCGGGGACACGATTTGTCGAATCTGCTCCAGCAGCACCTGCACCAGTAGCGTCTATCGCTCCAGCAGCTAACCCTCAGCCTGCAACTCCTGCAGCACCTGTTGTTACTCCTTCCAATTTGGTTGAAATCAAATCACCTATGATTGGTACCTTCTATATGACTCCTAATCCAGATTCTCCAGCCTTCGTCAGTGAAGGAGATGTAATCAAAGCGGGTCAGACGGTTTGTATCATCGAGGCGATGAAATTATTCAATGAAATTGAAGCTGAGATTTCAGGAAAAATCGTAAAAATCCTCGTTTCAAATTCTACACCTGTAGAATATGACCAACCATTATTTCTTGTAGACCCAGCGGGATAATTTTCTAAAAGATAAGACTTGTGTTTTCAAAAATATTAATTGCTAATAGAGGAGAAATAGCCCTTCGAATCATCCGTACCTGCAAGGAAATGGGGATCAAAACTGTGGCTGTTTATTCCACAGTAGATAAAGACAGCTTACACGTTCGCTTTGCAGATGAAGCGGTATGCATAGGTCCTGCCCCAAGTAAGGAATCTTACCTAAACATCCCAAGAATAATCGCTGCTGCTGAAATCACTAATGCAGATGCGATTCATCCTGGATATGGTTTTCTTTCTGAAAATGCAGAATTTTCAAAAATCTGTGATGAATATGGAATCAAATTCATAGGTGCAAGCGCTGACATGATCGATAAAATGGGTGATAAAGCTACGGCTAAGGCAACCATGAAAGCAGCAGGTGTACCTACAATTCCAGGTTCCGAAGGTATTTTAAGTTCCATTGCAGAAGGAATCAAGATCGCCAATGAAATGGGCTATCCTGTCATTTTGAAAGCTACTGCCGGAGGTGGTGGAAGAGGAATGCGAATTGTAAGGGAAGAGAAAGAATTTAAAAAAGCTTGGGATGATGCTCGGATGGAATCTGGTGCAGCTTTCGGAAACGATGGCTTGTATCTGGAAAAATATGTAGAGGAACCAAGACATATAGAAATCCAAATCATCGGAGACAGCACCGGAAAAGCTTGTCATCTTTCAGAGCGAGATTGCTCAATCCAAAGAAGACATCAAAAACTAGTGGAAGAAACCCCTTCACCTTTCATCACGGATGACCTTCGTGAGGCTATGGGAAAGGCAGCTATCAAAGGTGCAGAAGCTATCAAATATGAAGGAGCTGGTACGATCGAATTTCTAGTAGACAAAAACAGGAACTTCTATTTCATGGAGATGAATACCCGAATTCAGGTAGAACATCCGATTACTGAAGAGGTAACTGATTTTGATCTAATCAAAGAACAAATCAAAGTTGCTGCAGGAGAACCGATAAGTGGCAGAAACTATTATCCAAAGCTATATGCGATGGAATGTAGAATCAATGCAGAAGATCCTGCTCATGGCTTCAGGCCAAGTCCAGGTAAGATCCAAAACTTACACATTCCAGGAGGAAGAGGTGTTAGAATAGATTCTCACGTCTATGCAGGCTATGTGATCCCCCCGAATTATGATTCAATGATCGCCAAACTAATCGTAAGTGGTCAATCCAGAGATGAAGTCATTGTAAGGATGAAAAGAGCGCTTGAAGAATTTGTAATTGATGGGATTAAAACAACTATCCCTTTTCACATTGCACTCTTAAATGATAAGAAATTTATCGAAGGTGACTTCACAACAAAATTCCTGGAAGACTTCGATTTTTCAGTGATCAAAAAATAAATCAAAAGCCAACTGTAATCACAGCTGGCTTTTTTCTTACTATTACTTTTTGTCAAAAACCTAAATCACTTTTTGATATTCTGAATAAATACTCTGAAGTTTTTTTTATTTCAAAAAAAATTGATTTACATAAAAGACTTTGTTTAATTTTTCAATAATCCATGACGGAAGTAAATGCAAATATTCCTATATTTTGTATTCTATTTCCAGTCCTATAAATGAAATCACTTCTCAAAATTGAATCTTTTTTTATACTGATTATCACATTAAGTGCATGGAACTGTACAACAAAAAAAGCTGATTCCATTGAGTTAAGTAATGGAGAACAAGTCAGTTATAATTTTCACATTAGACCAATCCTATCTGATAAGTGCTTTGCCTGTCATGGTCCAGATGCCAATAAACGTGAATCAGACCTAAGATTAGACACAGAAGAGGGCGCGTTTGCTGCTCTTAAAGAATCTAAGGGTAAGTTTGCTTTGGTATCCGGAAGTTTAGAGGAATCAGTACTGTACCACAGGATTATTTCAGAAGATCCAGGAGAACTGATGCCACCGCCGGAATCCAATCTTTCACTTTCCGAGGGTGAAATAGCTTTGATCAAAACCTGGATTGAGCAAGGAGCTAAATATGAACCTCATTGGGCTTTTGTAAAACCAAAAAAGACTGAAATACCCAAAAATCAAAAATGGGGAACAAATGAGATAGATTTCTTCGCCTATAAGAAAATGGTCGAAAAAGGGCTTCAGCCTAATCCCGAAGCAAAACCATATGAACTTATTAAACGGGTGAGTCTTGATCTCACGGGGCTACCTCCCAGCCCAGAATTATTGGATAGATTTGGAGATTTCAGCGGAGAATACTCCTATGAAGATTTGATTGACGGACTTCTAAATGAGCCCACCTTCGGTGAGAAACTCGGTGTGCTTTGGATGGATATTTCTCGATACGCTGATAGCTACGGGTATCAAGATGACAATATCCGTACGCAATGGCCCTATCGAGATTGGGTGATTCATGCGTTTAACCAAAACCTACCCTACGATGATTTTATTACTTGGCAGCTTGCCGGAGACTTGATGCCAAATGCAACTAAAGAGCAAATCTTAGCGACAGCATTCAATAGAAACCACAAATACACCGAAGAAGGAGGTGTGATAGATGAGGAGTATCGAGTTGAATATGTCTTGGATAAAACAAATACAATCAGCAAAGGACTACTTGGGATCACCATGGAATGTGCGCAATGCCATGATCATAAATACGATCCCTTTTCCCAAAAAGAATATTATCAATTTTATGCCTTTTTCAATAACAGTCCCGAGAAGGGATATGAAGGAGATGTAAGTATATCGAAACCTGCCAAGACTCCGATCCTTTGGGTAGATCAGGAGGATTTGAGCGGAGTGATGAGTTTTATCAATCATAAAGACACCACCAAATTAAGTGTGTCTGTGATGGATGAATTGAACGGTGAAGAAAGCAGAACCACTTACATTCTGGATAGAGGCGTTTATGATGCACCAACTGTTGCAGTGGATCCTGGCACACCTAAATCCATTTTGCCTTTTCCTCAAGACTTAGAAAAAAACCGCCTTGGGCTTGCTAAATGGATTACAAACCCTGACAACCCACTTACTTCCCGTGTATTTGTCAATCTAATTTGGCAAGAATTGTTTGGAACGGGCATCGTAAAGTCTGCCGGAGATTTTGGAATGCAGGGTGATCTTCCAAGCCATCCGGAACTTTTGGATTGGTTGGCTGTAGATTTTATGGAAAATGGCTGGGATATTAAGCGATTAATCAAACAGATTTTAATGTCTTCTACTTATCGTCAATCCGCGAAAATCACTGACAAACATTTGAATACCGATCCGGAGAACGTCTATTTGGCAAGAGCACCTAGACTTCGATTACCTGCTGAAAACATACAGGATCTTGTCTTGGCTAGTAGTGGATTGCTCCATCAAAAAATTGGAGGGCCTAGTGTAAAACCATATCAGCCAGACGGACTTTGGGAATCTGCCACTTCAGGAAGAGGAGTTCTTGCAACTTATGTACAAGATAAAGGAAGTGATCTTTACCGTAGAGGAATATATAATTTCATCAAATTAACTGTTCCGCCTCCTAAAGCAATCATTTTTGATGGCAGTAACCGTGATCGATGCGAAATCTCCAGAAATAGGACTAATACACCGCTTCAGGCTTTGGTTATGATGAATGACCCGATGGTATTGGAGGCTTCAAGGGTATTAGCTTCATCCCTACTAAAAGAAATGGACGCAGAGAAATCAATTGATCAAGCTTTCCTAAGGATCGTCAGTAGAGAAATGAGTTCAAAAGAACATAAGCTCTTGCTGGCATATTTTGAAGATCAATTGGAGCGGTTTCAGTCAAATGAAAAACAAATTAGACCTACTCTTGAAGTAGGAGAATATCCACTTGATGAATCCGCGGTAAATGCAGAGACAGCTGCTTTGATGCAGGTCATAGTAAGTATTTATAATTTAGAAGAAACGATTACCAAAATTTAATATGGAAAAGGAAGAATTAGAACAAGGTTTAAATTTAAACCGGCGAAAATTTCTATCCAGATTGAGTTTGGGAGTAGGAAGTGCTGCTTTAGGTTCCTTGCTAATTCCTGATTTATTTTCAGGAAAAGGGTCAGCCGAGGAAGAGCTTATGAATGCTTTACCTCATTTTGCTCCTAAGGCAAAAAGAGTTATTTACCTATTCCAAAATGGTGCTCCGAGTCAATTAGAAACATTTGATTACAAACCTCTGCTAAATCAGCAAATGGGACAAGAACTCCCAGAATCTATTCGGGGAGGTCAAAGATTGACAGGAATGACCGCGGGTCAAACTTCTTTCCCATTGGTAGGCTCCTATTTCCCATTTCAGCAGTATGGGCAATCTAGAGCTTGGATTTCATCCATTTTTCCACATACTTCAAAAATCGTGGATGATATTTGCATCATCAAATCCATGCATACGGAAGCAATTAATCACGATCCAGCTTTGACTTTTTTCCAGACTGGAGCACAAGTTGGAAATAGACCTAGCATGGGAAGTTGGTTGAGCTATGGTTTGGGAAGTGAAAACAGTAATCTGCCTGCATTTTGCGTTTTGTTGAGTCGAGGTAGAGGAAATGGACAAGGTGTTTATTCCAAACTTTGGAGTAATGGATTTTTAGATGCAACACATCAGGGAGTTCAGTTTTCAAATTCTGAAGACCCTGTTCTTTATTTAAAAGATCCTGATAAAATGAGTCGGGATGAACGCCGAAAGATGCTTGATCAAATCGCTGCAATGAACGATCTAAGCTATCGGGAATTCAATGATCCGGAGATTACTGCTAAAGTTCAGCAATATGAAATGGCATTCCGAATGCAAACTGCTGTTCCTGAAATGACAGACGTATCCAAAGAACCGGATAGCATTATCAAACTTTATGGCCCTGATTGTCTAGTTCCTGGTACATATGCGGCAAATTGCCTTTTAGCAAGAAAACTTTCAGAAAGTGGGGTGCGGTTCGTGCAGCTATATCATCAAGGTTGGGATCAACATGGAAATCTGCCGAATGAAATGGCCCTTCAAGCTCAAGATGTAGATCAGGCTTCGGCTGCTTTGATTACTGACTTGAAACAGAGGGGATTATTGGATGAAACATTGGTGATTTGGGGTGGAGAATTTGGACGAACAAACTATTGTCAGGGAAAAATTCTAGCTGACAATTATGGACGTGATCATCACCCTAGAGCATTTTCCATTTGGATGGCTGGTGGAGGTGTAAAATCGGGAATGGTCCATGGAGAGACAGATGAATTCGGCTACAACATTGCAGAAAACCCTGTTCATGTGCACGATTTCCAAGCCACCGTAATGAATTTGATGGGAATAGATCATGAGCGAATGACTTATAAACATCTGGGAAGACGCTACCGATTGACAGACGTATCAGGAAAGGTTGTTAAAGATATTATCGCCTAAAAATCCATGCTCAAATCTTTATCTCTTAAATCTCTTCTTGAGAATATCCTTTTTATTTGGGTTGGGCTAGTTCTTGTTTTAGCACTGGGAGCTGATCGGTTATTACTTCCGGATTGGATTCAAGTGATTGGAAGGAGCCATCCCCTACTTCTTCATTTCCCAATCGTTCTGCTTCTTTTAGGTCTTTTGTTTACGTGGATTCCAGAAGTTGACCAAAAACCCGATTTCAAAAAAATTGGAGATTTAGCTTTGTTAGCTGGTTGTAATTTTGCTGGTCTTACAGTTGTAGCGGGTTTGATTTT
The DNA here is from genome assembly GCF_001936475.1 of Algoriphagus marinus. GTDB lineage: Bacteria > Bacteroidota > Bacteroidia > Cytophagales > Cyclobacteriaceae > Algoriphagus > Algoriphagus marinus. The sequence goes on from NZ_MSPQ01000015.1 coordinate 81,141, forward strand.
GGCCAAAGAAGATTATGATGGAGACGCGATCCTTTGGCATCAATGGTCGGGAGTTGCTGTGTTTTATTTATGTACTGGTTTATATTTTTTTAGAGATCAACCAAAAAAAATCCTCAAGCCAATCAGTCTTTTGCTTGCTGCTGGAATAACAGCTACTGGACACTGGGGAGCTAATATCACTCATGGTCAAGATTTTCTATTAGCACCTATTCAAGTAAAAGAGGCAGAAATAACTCCGCTGGCAGAAGCAGAAGTTTTCAATGATTTGGTACTCCCGATTTTGGAAAACAAGTGTATGAGTTGCCATAAAGAAGGAAAAATCAAAGGAGAACTTCGGATGGATCATATTGAGGGGCTACAAAAAGGAGGGAAATCCGGACCATTTGTTTTAGCAGGAGATTTCAAAAATTCACTTTTAATCCAGCGAATAGATCTTCCAATGGAGGAAAAGAAGCATATGCCTCCAAAGAACAAGGCCCAACTTACCGAAGAAGAGTTAGAAATATTAAAAGAGTGGGTTGCAAATGGGGCTTCATTTGAACAAAAAGTACTTGAAATAGCGCCTGAGAATAAACTTTTTGTTTTGGCCTCGAAAAAATTTGACTCAAAGAAAACCCATACGTTTGAGCCGACTGATTATTCAGATATAAAAGAGTTAAATAATTTCTTTCGAAAAGTAGAAGCAATCTATCCTGAATCTCCAGCGTTAGAAGTTTCCTATTTTGGGATTGCAGCCTTTAATCCCGCTTCACTAAATGATCTTAAAAAAATAAAAAACCAAGTAGTTAAACTCAATTTGAACAAAATGCCTTTGGCAGGTGCTGATCTTTCTGTTTTAAAGGAATTAATACATTTAGAAGAAGTTCAGGCTAATTTTACAGATCTGGATTCTAAGCAGATACAGATTTTAGCTTCAATTAAAACATTGAAGTATTTGGCACTTTCAGGGAATAAAATCGATTCAGACGCTTTAGCATCATTAGGAGAAATGGATCAGCTCATCAGTCTCTATTTATGGCAGACTGGACTGTCCTCTTCAGATCAAACGAACTTGAAATCTAAGTTATCAAATACAGAAATTGACTTTGGCTTTGACGGCAGCAGCGCTATTTATCCATTGAATTCACCAAAGGTGACTTTTGACAAAATGATGTTTAGGGATAGTGTGGAAGTGGTTATTTCTCATCCTATCAAAACGGTTGAGATTCGCTACACATTGGATGGTTCAGAGCCAGATAGCGTCACTAGTCAAGTTTATATAGAGCCAATTTGGATAAAAAAGACGAGTACAATCCGAACCAAAGTATTTGCAAAAGACTGGATTGGATCTCCTGAAGCCAATTTTCAATTCCTTAAATCCGGACTGACGCCTACCGAATACAAACTACTAAGCACTCCAAACAAACAGTATAAAGCTAATGGTGCTGCTACCCTATTCGATCAAATCAAAGGTCAAAACAATCACACTACCGGAGAATGGCTTGGTTTCCAAGATGAAGCTTTAGAACTTGAAATGAAACTGGAGTCAAATGTTAACTATTCTGAATTGGTGATTGGATTGCTCTACCATGAAGGAGCATATATCTTCCCTCCTGCTTCGGTAGAAATAAAAGGACTTAAAAATGGAATTTGGACCACTTTTATTAATGAAGTACCCGAACAATCAAAAAAAGTGGATTTACCCCGATCCAGAATGCTTCAATATGACATTTCAAAAAGTGAATATGAGGCAATAAGAATTAAGCTTTATCCCATTGCATCTTTACCAAAGTGGCACCCTGGTGCAGGATCTAAAGGATGGGTATTCGTGGATGAAATCTTAGTGAATTGAATAATGGAAGCCTACCGACGCTATTTTAGAACCATCTCGGAAAAACTAAAAGCAGCATTTGATCAGAAGGCGAAAATCGAACTGGCAGCAGTTTGGATAGCTGATTCTATTGAAAAAAATGGTTGGATTTTCACCTCAGGTACTGGACATTCACATCTTTTAGCAGAAGAGATTTTCTATCGTGCCGGGGGATTTGCAAGAATAATACCTATTCTGGATCCTGCTTTGATGCTCCATGAAAATGCTTCCAAAAGTACCGAAGTAGAACGAATGGAAGGTTATGCCGCAAAACTTCTTTCAGAATATAAATTTGGCGCATCCGACATTTTTATCATAAGCTCAAATTCAGGTAGAAATCCTGTCTCAATCGAAATGGCTCAGATTGCAAAAGCTGCCGGAGCAAAAGTAATCTGTCTTACAAATCTTAAACATACCAAAGCTGTTGAGTCAAGACATTCGTCTGGATTGAAGCTTTTTGAGGTCAGCGATCTATTTTTGGATAATTTTGGGGAGATAGGCGATGCGAGCATTTCTATAAATGATTTACCAACAAAGGTTGGAGCTACTTCGACAGTCGTAGGATCCGCAATCGTTCAGGCGATAATGGTTCAAGCTACTGAGGAGCTGGTTAATCGAGGATTTCGACCGGAGCTCTTCAGCAGTTCGAATTCAGATGAAGGAGAAGAAATAAACACTGTATTGACTGAAAAATACAAAGCTTTAAAAAAATCCATTTAGCAGTTCTAAAACTTGCTAATTTTTAACGTTTTAAAGATTTCAAATTAGAAAAGATTAAAATAATCCAAATTCACTTCGTGATAAATTCGAGATTAAAAATTGTTTGTTCTATTTTAACCTTTGAATAGGTATTATTTTGAATACCTTCTCATAAAAGCAGAACAAATAGCAAGACCAAGCCACAAATAACTATTCTAATTGACTAGAGCAATCCCAATTAGTTTTTGTATATGAATCAACCCCTTAAGAGACAACTTTCGGTCGTATTTTTCTCAGATATTGTTGGCTATACACTCTTGATGGGAAAGGACGAGGACAGAGCCTTCGAGCTGATGAAAAAGAACGTTTCTTTTCACCAGCAAATATTTGAAAAGTACAATGGCCGCCTTATCAAGGAACTTGGAGATGGAATTTTAGCTGTGTTTGAAACTGCGGAGGATGCCTTGAACGCAAGTCTCGAGATTCAAAACCTTTGGCATGATGATTCAGAAGTTAAACTTAGAATAGGGCTTCATTCTGGAGAAATTATTTTTGAAAATAATGATGTCTTCGGGGATGCAGTAAATGTGGCCTCAAGAATACAAAGCATCGGCGTGCCTTCCTGCATTTTATTTTCGAAGGAAGTTTTGCTCCTAATTAAGGATAAACAAGCATTTCCAAGCATTAATCTGGGATATTTTGATCTAAAGAATGTTGCTCGTAAACTTGAGCTGTATGCCTTGACAAATGAAATTCTAGCTATTCCAAAGCGCCAGGAAATGATCCGAACAGTCAAATTTCAAGAGCGGAAGCCTTGGAAATATTGGGTAGGAATCGTGGCACTGATAGGAGTGATAGGTTTTTTGATTTGGACAATCCTTCTCAATCCCACTAATCCCTGGGAAAAAGATAAATCAGTTGCAGTTCTTCCCCTGAAAAATCTGAATGCCGATCCAACAAAAGAGTACTTCAGCGATGGTCTAACAGAGGACATCATTACGCAACTTTCCAAAATAAACTCCTTGAGAGTAATTTCAAGATCTAGTACAGTCTTGTATAAAAATTCTCAAGAGAGTAATGCTGAAATCGCTTTTTCTCTTGGAGTCAGCACCTTATTGGAAGGAAGCGTGCAATGGGCTGGAGAAAAAATTCGGATCAGAGTTCAACTTATTGATGTAAATTCAAATCAAGCCCTTTGGGCAGAAACATTCGATTTAGATCAGATTGACGATCTCTTTGAGATTCAATCCACTATAGCTGAAGAAATCGCAGCAAAGTTGAAAGCAAATGTGACTTTGGATGAAATAAATCAGTTAAAAAAGAGGCCAACTGAAAGTTTTGAGGCCTACGAGGAATACCTTAAAGGCAGAGAGCTTTACTATGAATATGAATTACCTGAGAATTTTGAAGCCATCGCAAACTTCAAAAAGGCAATAGAGATTGATGAAGATTTCGCTTTGGCTTGGGCTGGTTTAGCAGATGCTTATGCTCAGATGGAAGGAGCTTTTTATCAAGGAACCGTTTGGATTGATTCTGCTTTGAATGCTGGAAAAATTGCAGTTGAAAAGGATCCTCGTCTAGCTGAACCTTTCAAAGCGCTCGGAATTGCCTACTATTATAATAATCAATATGACTTAGCCACAGAAAATCTGGCAAAGGCAGTTGAGATCAGTAATAATCATGCCCAGGCTGTGGGTAATCTTGCTACCGTTTACTTTGTTTCAGGCCAATTAGACAAGTCTTTGGCTCTTCAGCGAAAAGCTGCTGGCTTAAACCCAAGAAGTTTTATACCATTCCAAATTCTTGGATGGAACTATAGACTTTTAGAAAATCAGAAAGAAGCTCAAATCTGGCTTCGCAAATCTATAACTATAAAACCATCCTATGATACTTACGAACAATTGGGACTTAGCTTTCTAGCTGAGAAAAAAATGGATAGTGTAGCTGCGCAGATACCTAAAATAATTTCTTTGGAAAAAGACAACCCTTATACTTACCAATCTGCGGGGATTTTAGCATTCTTAAAAGGTGATTTTAAGCTAGCTAAAAGTTTATTTGAGGATGCTATGGAGATGAAGCCAAATTGGGATTCTGACCCCTATTTCAGTACCCCTGTCTTTTTGGCTTATCTTCTAAAAAAAGATATGGGATTCCTCAGAGGTGATGAAGGAGAAACTTTAGCACCACAGGATTTAATTGATCGCAAATTAGCTAACTACATAGAGGTATTATCAGGAGATGAATTAGATAAGGATTTTGCCTTTTTTGCAGCTGCACTGGAAGCGCTACAAGGAGACAATCAAGAAGCTTTAAATTATCTAAAAAAGGCAAAAGAATTAAATTTTCAGGATTACATCATGATCGAAAACAATCCACTTTTTACAAGCTTAAATTCAAATCCGGATTTCAATCTCTTTCTGGCAAATATCAAAGGAGAAATCAGAGTGATGGCTCTTAATTCTTGGGCAAGTTCCCCTATCAAATAGACCTATTTTAATTCAAAAAAGAGGCTCAATTGAAAATCAATTGAGCCTCTTGAATGAAATTTAAGAATATCGAAATACCTATCACAAAGAAAAGATTGAGATTCTAAAGTGGCCGCTTAGATCAGTGGTTAAAATACAGCTGACCTAAGCAGTTTAGAATTTATGATTGAGGAAATCTTCAACCCTAATTATGAAAAATATTTCCTATCTCACTTTAGGAATATTATAACTTCTTCCACTGCAATTAATAGATGAGGAAATTACTGGATTACCTTCCGTAGCCAGCATTATGCCTGCAAATAAAGCACATGACATGGATGTGCCTGATAGAACAGCATACTCATTAGTAGGGTAAGTAGAGAAAATATTGTCTCCAGGAACAACCCAATTTACATTTGGACCAAAATTGGAGAATTCAGAGCATCCAATTGTACCATCTGCACAACTGGAATCTATCGAACCTATTGTGAAAATATTAGGTCCGGAAATACAACCAGGCGAATTCTGCATCGCATCTCCCTCATCGTTTCCTGCAGACATCACCACATAAATTCCTAAATCTGCAACATGCTCAATTGCTTGCTTAAGTTGTGGGTTAGAATTTTCACAATTAGCAATTTTATAACTTCCTAGGCTCATCATCACTACGTCACCTTTGATCCCATACTTGCTAATATGATCCAATGCAGCAATTATATCTGACCAAAATCCTTCCCCATTACTATCCAGCACTTTTAGGGAAATCAGATTAGCGCCTGCAGCAACTCCACTCATTCTGAAGCTACTTGGGTTTCCTTTTCCGTCGGCTGCTGCTATTCCTGCCACATGGGTTCCGTGACCGGCTCCATCCTCAAGTGGCTTAGAATCTATAAATGATTTACTATACTTTTTATCAACTTTCAAATCCTTGTGGCTACCATCAATACCAGAATCTATTACCCATATTGAACTTTTTACACTGCCATTGATTTTTACAGGACCACCTGATTGGTCAATTGCACAACTAGTACCCAAATCGATATCATAGCCATAATCTACCTGCATCCTTGGTCTAGATTGCATTCTAGGGCGACTTTGCATCCTTGGTTTACTCTGCATCTTAAAATCCTCCAAAACAGACTCTACCTCCGAATCAGCTTGTAAGGCTTGCCTTTGTGCATCTGTCAATTCTGCTATAAACCCAACTTCTGCATCAGCAAAGGATTTAAGTATTTTATTAACTCCTTTACTGCTAGCTATTCGATCCACTTTTTCAAGTTTATCTTTTCTTGGGCCTTTTTGACGATCGTTATTCGCATCACGATCTCCTGTCTCGACTCTACCTTCAGAAAGTGGCTTGTCTTTAAGTTTGACAACATATCTTTTTTGGGCCTCTACTGAACCAAAAAGAAAAACTGCTAAAAAAAGAAAGAATAATTTTCTCATAGAACACTTTATTTTGTTTAAAAATTTGAATTAAAACTCTATATAAGTATAATTTTTATCTTAAAATAATACAAAATGAGTTTTAAACACCTTACTAATTCTCTTGCTTTAATTGCTCTTTGTACATAGGAATATCTTTTTTGATCGATTCACTCAATTCCGGATATGCGATATCTGTATACTTACTAACTTCTTCTAGGATCGTTTTTGCCACCAAAACACGAGCTGTTTCTTTATTATCGGCAGGAATAATATACCAAGGAGCACCAGACTTTGATGTTCTGTTGATGGCCTCTTCATAATATTTTTGATAATCTTCCCAATGTGATCTTTCTTTCAGATCACCGGGGGAGAATTTCCAATTGTGCTTAGGCTTATCAAGCCTTCTCAGCAGCCTGGCACCCTGTTCTTTTTTGCTTAGATGGAGAAAAAACTTGAGAATGATGATTCCGTTTTGTTGAATATGTTTTTCAAAATTAATTATCGAATCAAAACGGTTTTCCCAAAATTCAGGAGTGATATCATCCGTTGAATTGATTCCTGGGATATTTTCGTTCAAAATATATTCTGGATGCACTCGAGTCACTAACACATTTTCATAATGAGTTCGATTGAAAACAGTATATTTTCCTCGCTCAGGAAGGGCAATATAATGCCTCCATAAATAATCATGTTCCAATTCATGCGAAGAAGGAGTTTTGAAACTTTCAATCACTACTCCTCTTGGGTTAAATTCCTTGAATACTTCACGAATCAAGCTATCCTTTCCAGCAGTATCCATTCCCTGTAAACAGATCAGGACACTATATTTATCGTGCGCATACATGATGTCCTGATGGTCACTTAATGCCTCTCGGTATTTATTAAGCACTTTATCTTTTTTCTTTTCAGAACATTCCAAATCAATGAACGTCGGAAGTTCATTCAGTTTTATAGATTCAGTAACCTTTAGCGATTCAACAGGGATATTTTTCATAAATAATAATTTCAATAAGACAAAGTCAGAGGCATTAAGCAAAAAACAATATAATGTTTTATCTTAAAGCGCTAAGATTAATCACCCAAAATAAGCCCAGAAAGAGTCTATGACACCATCCTCTATCCAATCTCCAATGAGTAATCGCTATTTAGCACTTGATGTGCTTCGCGGAATGACCATTGCTTTTATGATTATCGTGAATACACCTGGAAGCTGGTCCAATTTATATGGCCCCTTAGCACACGCCTCCTGGCACGGATTTACTATGACTGATCTTGTTTTTCCTACTTTCCTATTTGTGGTCGGTAATGCGATGAGCTTTGCAATGAAACGACTGGGTGAAATGTCAGCAGGAGATTTCTTCAAAAAAGTAGGGAAAAGAACAGTTTTGATTTTCTTGATTGGATGGCTATTAAATGCATTTCCATTTTATGAAATTACAGAATCTGGAAGCATGACTTTTATCAATCTTGGTGAAGTCAGACTTTTCGGAGTTTTACAACGTATTGCCTTAGCTTATTTCTTCGGAGCATTGGTCTTATACTTAGGTGGTCCAAAACTAGGATGGATCTTTTCTGGAATTGCCCTTCTAGCCTATTGGGGTCTAATGTATTTTTTTGGAGATCCAGGAGACCCTTATGGTCTGGAAGGCAATGCTGCTATCAAACTTGATCTGGCGGTAATTGGAGCTGACCGAATGTATACCGGTGAAGGCATCCCTTTTGATCCAGAAGGGATTTTAAGCACGCTTCCTTCAATTGTAAATGTTATTGCAGGATATCTGGCAGGAATCTTTATCCAAAAGAATGGTAACAACTTCAAAACTGTCCGGACTCTATTAATTTGGTCAATTGGTCTGGTTATTCTCAGCTATGTCTGGGACATTGTATTTCCCATCAACAAAAAAATCTGGACAAGTTCCTATGTGCTTCATACAGTAGGCCGCGACTTATTAATTTTAGCAGTTTTAATCTGGTTTATAGAGATTCGAAACTGGAAAGGATGGACCTATTTCTTTGAGGTTTTTGGTAGAAATCCTTTGATTCTCTACGTAGCCTCAGGAATTGTAATTTCAATTTTCTCTATGATTCCTATAGGTGATACTTCTCTTAAAGGAGCCATTTATTCTAATCTCTTCTCGAATTGGCTAAGCCCAAAGCTAGCTTCCTTTCTATTTGCGATTAGTTACATGTTACTCATCTGGGTAATCGGTTACTGGATGGATCGAAAAAAAGTTTACATAAAAGTGTAAACCTATTTCTTTGTTAGCCAGCATTTTCCAAATCTTTAATTAAATTAAAAGTGTTTTTTAATTTAATTAAAGATTTTTATGAAACTGAAAATTGCTGTATACAATGTCGAATGGATGCGAAATCTATTCGAAACTGATGGGACACCGACTACCACTGGCAAAGACGGGGAGCGTAGTAAGCAACTGGCAGAAGTAATAGATGCCATGGATCCTGATTTTATGGGAATAGTCGAAGGTCCCAACACGTTAGTAAGTGGCGCTAAAACTGCCTCAGCGCAATTGGAAGCTTGGACTCAGCATTTTATCCCTTCAAAAGCTTATAAAGGAATCCATGGTTTCCCATCGGCCGGTCAGCAGGAGCTTTCCGCAATTTATAAACCAGATAAGCTAAAAGTTCTTTTCACACCAGTCACAGAAAATGGAAAGCGGTTTGACGAACCTTTCTTAGTAGATACTACTAATCGGCTGATCAAAGAGCAATACGAACACTACAGGCCTCCTTTGGAACTTAGTCTTCTAACACCTGACGGCCAATTTATCTCCAGAGTAATCGTGGCGCACACCAAATCCAAAGGGATTTTTGACATGGTAGATTATGCGAGATTCGAGCAGATATCTGCTCGAGATCGATTGAAACTATTTGCCGAATGCATGTCTATCCGAGATAGATGTGACACTTATCTAAAAAAAGGGCAACAAGTCATGGTAATGGGCGATATCAACGATGGATTTGACTTGGATTTCTACGAAAACAAATTCAGCAAAAGCGCTGTGGAAATTTTACTTGGAGATACTTGGAGTCCTGAATTGATTTTAAAATCCGTTCTCCCAAAACCAAGACTGGGTTCCTATGGATACACTCCCAATTCAAGTAGATATAAAGACCGGATTACAGGCGACCAAATCAATGTCTTAATAGATCATATATTAGCCAGTCAAGGGCTAAATTTTTCTAATGGAAAAGTTTGGAACCCCTACTTGGAAAAAGATGATCCAACCATTCAGAATCTACGAACTCAACTGCTTAATGCATCAGATCATTTTCCAGTGATGGTAGAAATAGAAATTTAAAACTCAACAACTATGGAAGATGCTGCACAAACCATGATTTCCAATTTGGAAAAGAACTATGGAAAAACATTGGAGCAATGGATTCAAATCGTAAACAAAGAAGGATTTGAAAAGCATGGAGAAATCATGAAATTTCTAAAAGAAAACCATGGATTCACCCATGGTTTTGCGAATCTAGTTGCGCACAAAACCTTAAAAAGTGATGCAGGTTCAGCTCCAGATGTGAATGATCTCATCGACAAACAATATAAAGGAAAGGAGCACTTTCTTCCCATTTATGAAAAACTAAAAGCCGAAATTGAGGAGTTTGGAGATGATATTGAATTTGCACCTAAAAATTCCTATGTCAGCGTGAAGCGCAAAAAGCAATTTGCCATGCTTATTCCAGCTACCAAAGCCCGCTATGAAATTGGGATAAATTTAAAAGGACAAGAACCTAAAGGGATTTTAGAGATTGACACAAAAACCAATGGCATGTGCAGTCATAAAATTCACCTAACTGAAATCAGTGATGTAAATTCTGAGGTCATTGACTGGATCAAAAAAGCTTACGAAAGTGCAGGCTAGTAATTATTTACCTTCAATTTCAGCCACCAATTCTTCATACCAAGCTTCCCCGTACTTTCTGACAAGTGCATCTTTGAGAAACTTGTAGATCGGAACTTTCAAGCTAGAACCCAGCTGACAGGCTGGATCACAGATATGCCAACGATCGTAATTCAAAGCATCAAAATCATCGTATTTCTTAACCCGAATCGGATACATATGACAGGAAATCGGTTTTTTATAGTCGATTTTACCAGCTAGATAAGCTTGCTCTATCCCGCATTTAAGAATTCCTCTTTCATCGTATAAAGCATAAGCACATTCTCGATTGTCTCCTATCGTTGGAGTGCCTTTATCCCCATCTTTGTCAATCACCCAAGTACCTTGTTTTTCAATAGCGGCTCTCCCCTCCTCAGTTATAAAGTCTTTTACTATGGGATAAATCTCCTCGAGGATTTTAGTTTCCTCATCTTCTAATGGTGCACCTGCATCACCTTCTACGCAGCATGCCCCTTTGCATGCCTCCAAATCACAGACGAAAAAGTTTTCTTTAATATCATCTGACAGTACCGCATTTCCCACTAAAATCATATTGCAATTATTTTGATCTCAAAGGTAGTCAATGCTTCGAAAAGATCGAATCAGGACTTTCGATAATCCTTCCTGCGCACGTAAACTCCTTTCTTCAGACTGGCTATGAGTAAACCTGCCTCATCTCTTACTTCACAAGGAAATTCAAATACATATTTCCCTTTTTCATCTACTACTTTTTTGACTTCTTCGACTTCCGAAGGAGAAAGCTTAAACTCTGCGAATACTGTTCCTTTGCCGGGTTTTTGAAAATCAATTGACGCATATTTATCCCAGACGATGTACTCATCACCCAACTGAATCATTAAAATAAACATGAAAAATGGGTCGCACATAGAATAAAGAGATCCTCCAAAAGCAGTACCAAGAAGATTTCTATTGTACCAGGTCAGTTTAAGTCTGGTTCGGAATCTTGAAAAATCCGGAGCAAACTCAACCACTTTTATTCCTGCAAAAAGATAGGGTGGATAGAAATTAATCGAGCGTATTAGCTTCCGGAATTTCTTCTGTTTTGATTTATCCATGGCAAAAGATAAGTGATTCGGGATAAAAAAAGAACCGCCCCAATTAAGGAGCGGTTCAACCCAGCACTATGAAGAAAAGCTATTAATAGCCTTTGGCATTAAGAACATGACCAAGTATAAAATGTTTTTAAAAAAGTAATCTTTTTAAGTTTTTTTAAACAGAAGTTAAATTCTTCGATAAATTTTAAAAAAATGATCTCAGATAAAATGACTTATTTTGCATTGTGCAAGTCGTCTTGCCGCTGTCCCAATCCCGATATCGGGAAGGGAGGGAGGAAAGTCCGGGCAACACAGAGCACCATACTTCCTAACGGGAAGGGGGTAGACTGGTGACGGTCTGTTCACAGCTAGTGCCACAGAAAATATACCGCCTTTCGCAAGAAAGGTAAGGGTGAAAAGGTGGAGTAAGAGCCCACCGCCCTGTCAGTGATGACGGGGGCATGGCAAACCTTATGGGTTGAAAGATCAAATAGGCCTCGGGCAAAGCGCTGCTCGTGCGATTCGCTCCTGATTTCGGTCAGGATCACGATTCCGAGGTGGGTAGATCGATGGATCCCGATTGTGAAGTCGGGACTAGATAAATGGCAAGATTTCGCTTTTGCGAAAACAGAACCCGGCTTATAGACTTGCACTTTTTTACCTTATATTGAACTCATGTCAAAAATTCTGATCATTGATGACGAGAAAGTCATCAGAGCTACTTTACGGGAAATCTTAGAATATGAAAAATTCATAATCTCTGAGGCAAAAGACGGTGAGGAAGGTCTCGCCAAAATCAAAGAGGAGGATTTTGATCTGGTCCTTTGTGATGTGAAAATGCCCAAAATGGATGGAATTGAGGTTTTGGAACAGGCAAAAGCCTTAGATAAATCTCCCCAATTCATCATGATCTCAGCTCATGGCAGCATTGAAACTGCTGTAGAGGCCACAAAAAAAGGAGCTTTTGATTTTATTCCAAAGCCCCCTGATTTGAACCGATTACTATTGACCGTGCGGAATGCGCTCGATAAAAAAGAATTGGTACAGGAGACAAAGGTGCTTAAGAAAAAGCTTTCAAAGAAGTTTGACATGGTCGGCGAATCCAAGCCTATTCAGCTTGTCAAAGAAACTATTGAGAAAGTCGCCCCTACAGACGCACGAGTCTTGATTACCGGGCCCAATGGAACAGGAAAAGAGCTCGTTGCGCATTGGATTCATCAGAAAAGCAACCGGGTTTCAGAACCTTTTGTTGCTGTAAACTGTGCAGCAATTCCTTCAGAACTTATCGAAAGTGAACTTTTTGGACATGAGAAAGGCGCATTTACTTCAGCTCATAAGCTGAGACAAGGGAAATTTGAGCAGGCTCAAGGCGGAACGCTTTTCCTAGATGAAATCGGCGATATGTCTCTTTCTGCGCAATCAAAAGTACTACGTGCACTTCAAGAAAACCTGATCAATAGAGTCGGAAGCGATAAGGACATCAAAGTAGATGTACGTGTCCTTGCAGCTACAAATAAGGATCTGAAAAAGGAAATAGAAGAGAATAGATTTAGGGAAGATTTATATCACAGATTAAGCGTAATCTTAATTCAGGTACCTGCACTAAAAGACCGGAAAGACGATATTCCGTTGCTGGTAGAAAAGTTTTTGGAGGATATCGCGCAGGAAAGTGGAGATGCCAAAAAAGAAATAAGCAAAGCAGCAATGGCTAAACTTCAGGAATTTCCCTGGACTGGAAATATTCGAGAACTCCGAAATGTAGTCGAAAGACTTGTGATTTTAGGAGAACAGGAAATTAGCCTAGAGGATATAAAAAAATATGCTGACTATTAAGTCAGCATATTTTTAGCTATTTGCTTTTTGTGCTGTTGGGGCTTTGGCATAAGCCGGGCATGGTTTGCTGGAAGCACATGCTCCCAATGCTAAAATCCCAATCAATAATGCAGCCGTTGCTAATTTTTTCATGATATAGTTTTTGATCTTTTCAAATATGTCTAATTAATTTTAAGATAGCAATTACTGAACCAACAAGTTGCAACCTCTAATTTCGCTGCTATCAAATCTCCCCAACACTTCAAGTTTTCCATCTGCATCTATTTTGCCTAAATCCTGAGTTTCGATAAAACTACAGGAATGGAAATTTGCCAAATCTATAATATTAATACCTCCTTGAGATTTTTGAGAAATAGAAAGCGGATCATTTGCATCCCGAAGAATAACGCGCATGGAATATGGCATCGTATATTTCCCATCACCTTTTGAATAAGATTGGGACATCAACTCGGTCATACCATACTCCGAGTGAATTTTATCTTTGTAAAAGTAGGCCCTTAGACGATCATGGACTTCCTCTCGGATCATTTCCTTTCTCTTGCCTTTCATACCTCCAGTTTCCATGACAATCAAATCTTCAGAATCAGATAACTTAAGACCTGATTCGGCTAAATCCAATAACGCGAAAGTAACTCCCAGCAACAAAATCTTTTTTCCATTACCGCTTAGGAAATTGATTTTATTGACAAGCTCTTTATGGTTGTACAAATAGAATCCAGAATGAATTGAACCTGATTCTTTGATAAAGTGATCTGCCATACTCACGAGACTACTCCCCTTTCGCTCAAGATAAGCCGGAAGCAAAGCTAGAATATGGAAACTCTGAAGAGGACCATAAGATGCCTCAAATAAATCTTGGGAATGTTTTCTATACCAGGCTTCAGACCAATAAAAATGCTTGCTGGTTATCATTCCTGTAGTACCGCTGGATGAGAAAAAACCCTCATAATTTTCTCTGGGAAAAGAAATGACTTCTAAATCTTTAAAAAATTGAATTGGAAGAAATGGAATATCAGATACTTTTTTGATTTCATTTGGCACTATTCCTCTTGCTTGGAGATAGGCTGAATATACCGGATTGTTAGAGGCTTGAAATTGAAAAATGTCCAAAGCCATCTCATCAAATCCATCTTGAGATAAATTCTTTAGCTTTTCAGAAAAACTTTTAAAATCCTGCATCGTTTCATATTTTGCATCAATCGAAGTAAAATTGATGTTACTTTGAATGTAAATTTACTTTCGCCTTATGCGTTTCAAAAACTATTCAGGGATTATCTTTTTGTTTGTAGCTGCTACAGGTTGTATACGTCCGCCTGACAACTTCCCAACTGTTCCTTCAATCACCTTCGAATCATTGGAATACGTACCAACATCCGGACCGGATTCGTTGATTATAGGAATTGATTTTAAAGATGCAGAGGGTGATTTAGGTTTAGAGGCTACGGATATCAACCCTCCTTTCAACGCGGTAAACTATCAGCGTGATGCGGCAGGGAATTTGATCACCTATAGCAAAAGACCAATTGAAGCCCCTAATTATAATCCCATAGATTGGATCATTGATCCAGTGGTAAATAATCAAGTCGTAAGAGATACCGTCTGGGTCAAGCAAAACCCTAATCAATTCAATATTTTTGTTCGGTTTTTCATCAAGAGAAATGGAACATTTACGGAATTCAGATGGCAGGACCCTCCTTTTTTCACCACGTTCAATGGAAGATTCCCAAGAATATTAACCACTGAGGAAGGACAATCCATTGAGGGCAATATTAAGTATGCAATGCTTTCATCAGGTTGGGAGGCTATATTCAGAAATGACACCATCCGAGTCGACGTAGAGATCCAAGATCGAGCACTAAATCGAAGTAATCAGATTTCAAGCGAGGAAGTTACCCTAAGGCAAATTACCCGGTAACATCAAAAAAAAAGACTATTTAAGAATAGTCTTTTTTTTTGATCTCTAAATCCCAGGAAACTTCTTTGGATCCACTTCATGCATCATCGCATATACTTTTTCTACCACATCATCCACGCTAGGCTTAGAGAAATAATCGCCATCTGATGAATAAGCTGGACGATGCGCTTTTCCAGTAATCGTCTGTGGCTCGGAATCCAAATATTTGAAAGCTTCTTGTCCCTCGATAACTTGTTGTAGCATAAATGCAGATGCACCACCTGGAACATCCTCATCTGCAAAAATCACTCTATTGGTCTTCTTAACGGAGTCTCCAATTACTCCATGAATATCAAATGGAAGTAAAGTCTGCACGTCGATAACTTCAACATCAATTCCTATTTCAGCTAGTTCGGTAGCAGCTTCCAGAATGATTCGACACATGGAGCCATAGGTCACTATAGTCAGATCTTTACCGGTTTTCAAAATCTCTGGTTTACCCATAGGAACAGTAAACTCACCTAGGTTGCTAGGCATTTTTTCTTTCAGTCGGTATCCATTAAGACATTCGATTACTAAAGCAGGTTCGTCTGAGTTGAGCAACGTGGCGTACATTCCAGCTGCTTGTGTCATATCTCTTGGCACGCAAATCACCATACCACGAAGGGAGGATAAGATCATACCCATTGGAGAACCGGAATGCCAAACGCCTTCCAATCTGTGTCCTCTTGTACGGACGATAAGAGGTGCCTTTTGACCTCCTTTAGTTCGGTATTGGAGACAAGCCAAATCATCTGACAACATCTGTAATCCATAAAGGAGATAATCCAAATATTGAATCTCAGCAATTGGACGTAATCCTCTCAATGCCGTACCGATTCCTTGACCAATGATGGTGCACTCTCTGATACCTGTATCAGCTACTCGATTCGCTCCATATTTTGCCTGAAGGCCCGCAAAAGCTTGATTAACATCACCGATCTTTCCTACATCTTCTCCAAAAGCAAAAAATTCAGGATTTTTCTCCAATGTATAATCAAAGAAAGCCTGCAAAATTTCCCTTCCATCTACCAAAGGAGATTTCTCGGTAAACTCCGGTAAAATCTCTTCAACTGAACCCACATTCCATTGCGATTGACTATAGAGATGCGAATTATATCTGTCAAAGTTCAAACTAGTTTGCTTTTCATACCAAGACTTCAAACCAGCTTTTGTAGACGGAGAATCCGATCGCAACATTAATAAGACCTTCCTAACAGCGGAAATAACATCTTTACGGATAGGATTGATTGTCTTGGAAAGTTCATGAGCTATCTGGTTCAGTACAACTTTTCTAGTACTGTTTTCCGCAGCTTCATTGATTAATCTCACTGCTTCGGCAAGCTCAGTTTTAATCTCTCCTGAGAAACTAGCCCAAGCGGCTTCTTTCTCTTTTTTAGCTTGTGCTTTTGCTTCCGCTTCGATTGCTTCTAGAGTATCTGCAGTAGCTATCTGATTGGATAAAATGTACTCTCTAAATTTATTGATACAATCCCATTCCTTCTCCCACTTTAATCGTTCTTCAGTCTTATAGCGCTCATGAGATCCGGAAGTAGAATGTCCTTGTGGCTGTGTCAACTCTTCCACATGAATCAAAACCGGTACATGTGAAACTCGTGCTAATTCTCCAGCTTTTAGATAGGCATTTAAAAGCGCCTCATAATCCCAACCTTTGACACGGATGATCTCAATTCCAGCTTGAGAATCAGTTCTTGCAAAGCCCTCTAAAACTTCTGAAATACTGCCTTTGGTTGTATGAAATTCTTTGGGCACTGAGATACCGTAACCATCATCCCATACAGAGACAACCATTGGTACCTGCATTACTCCTGCGGCATTGATTGACTCAAAAAACATCCCTTCGGAAGTAGAAGCATTTCCAATAGTACCCCAAGCGACTTCGTTTCCATTAATAGAAAACTGATTCAAGTCCTTTAAGCCTTTATTTTCACGATAGATTTTGGAGGCATAAGCCAAGCCTAAAAGTTTTGGCATTTGTGCAGCTGTTGGAGAAACATCAGCAGCTGAATTATACATTTCAGTAAGATTTTTCCAACTCCCGTCTTCATTAAGCGAACGAGTTGCAAAATGACCATTCATCAATCTACCCCCACTTGCAGGCTCAGCTTCTACATCTGTATGAGCGTAGAGTTGAGCAAAATACTCGCTCACATTCAATTCGCCCAATGCCATCATAAAAGTCTGGTCGCGATAATAGCCAGCTCTGAAATCACCTATTTGGAAAGCTCTTGCCATGGCTATCTGAGCTAGTTCTTTCCCATCACCAAATATTCCAAACTTTGCCTTTCCCATAAAGACTTCTTTTCTTCCAATTAAGGAGGCATGCCGACTTAACATTGCCAAACGGAAATCAGCAAGGACAACGTCTGCAGTTAGATCGGGTGATAATGAAGTTTTAGGGACTGATTGAATTTTTGACATGATCTTATTAATCTATCGTTATTTTTGGGTTGAGGCAATTTCGTGAATTTACCTCTTTCCAAAAATAGCCAAATCTTATTTTTTTACAAATTTCATTAATATAATTTATCAATCAAAAATTCGGAATGAAATGCATAATCGATAATCATTTAGAATTTTATTTCGAAAAAATAAAAATTACAATCGAATTAATTGAGAATTTGATAATTGATCCTTTTCGTTAAATAAGTTTTTTTACGAAAATAAATTTGCAAAATTATCCTTGCTTAAAATTTATATTTTGAAATATTCTTAATCCTCAGTGATTTTAACGGTAGAAAGTTTCGAAAAACCAAATATTTCGAAATCACACCAAATACTATTTTCTTTCTGACTTTTCAGTTTGTTTTTGCTTCTTATCTTTGCGGCATTATTCACTTCATCTAACGCAAAGACATGATAATAGGTGTTCCCAAAGAGATTAAAAACAATGAAAACCGAGTAGCGCTTACGCCTGCCGGTGCAAAAGAATTGGTTAAAAGAGGTCATACTGTCTACGTACAGCATACTGCTGGAGAAGGTAGTGGTTTTTTGGATGAAGACTATGAAACGGCTGGTGCGAAAATCCTTCCTACCATCGAAGCAACTTATGAAATTGCTGAGATGATTATGAAGGTAAAGGAGCCTATCGAAGCAGAATACAACCTGATTAAAGAAGGGCAGTTACTTTTTACTTATTTCCATTTTGCTTCTTACGAACCATTAACCAAAGCAATGGTTGCTAGAAAAGCAGTTTGTTTGGCTTATGAGACCGTTGAAAAAGCTGATCGTAGCTTACCACTTTTGGTTCCTATGTCAGAAGTAGCAGGTAGAATGGCTATTCAGAAGGGTGCAAATTACTTAGAAAAACCACTAGGGGGAAGAGGTATTCTTCTTGGAGGAGTACCGGGTGTTCTTCCTGCGAAAGTATTGATTTTGGGTGCAGGTATCGTAGGTACTCAAGCCGCTTGGATGGCAGCTGGTCTTGGAGCAGATGTTACCATCATGGATGTTAATTTACAGCGTTTACGTTACCTCGCTGATGTAATGCCTGCAAATGTGAATACGATGATGTCAAATGAATTCAACATTCGAAAACTGATTCAAAATCACGACCTAATTATTGGTGCAGTATTGATCCCGGGAGCAAAAGCACCTCACTTGATCACTAGAGACATGTTGAAAGAAATGCTTCCAGGAACTGTTCTAGTTGACGTTGCAGTCGATCAAGGTGGATGTATTGAGACTTGTAAGCCAACTACGCACCAAGATCCTACCTATGTCATTGATAATGTAGTTCACTATTGCGTAGCGAATATGCCAGGAGCAGTGCCTTATACTTCTACCCTTGCTTTGACCAATGCTACCCTTCCATATGCAATTCAATTAGCAAATAAAGGCTGGAAAAAAGCTGCACAAGAAAACGCAGAATTGGTTCCAGGCTTGAATGTGATTAATGGAGATATCGTTTATCAGGCTGTTGCAGAGGCATTTGATATGCCTTATGTACCAGTTAGCAACTATTTAGCTGACTAATTTAGTCTAACCCCCTATTGAATCCCCCTTGCTAAAACAAGGGGGATTTTTTTTACAATCTTAAAATCAGAATATTCCCCAAAATTTCCAGATTAAAAAAGTCATTTCTACTGAGTTTTGAAATCTCCATAAACAACTTTTATATAAATTTTTGGTCACCAGTTTTTACCTTTTGGACAGTGGAATATTCATCGAAAATCCATTCGGATGTATACTCATTTGTTGCACAATAGCTGGTAATTCCTTGGAATGAACAGCATGAAATGTGTACATCAATGCGTCGAAAGTAAATAGAAAAGCTCCTTGAAGAATGATGGATTTGCCAAAGCCTATAAATTTATCTTTACTTAATCTCAGGCCTCGCTCTTTCAGATACATCCCTCCTGCCATATAGGCCACATCTAAAGCAGCATTAAACAATAAAATTTTCTCAATCTTTTGCTGAGAGTTCATTGTTCCAAAAAAATCACTGTTTGCTATTTCACCGTTAGCCTGCCAAAAGCCAAACCCTGCGATAATTAAGTTAACAGAGTTCCAATAGATATTCATTTGGTGAAAAGCCTTCGTCTGCCCAGTAGAATTACTAGCTCCGATGCCTCCCCAAATCATATTTCCAACTGCCCAAGAACCCAAGATGATCATTCCTGATTCATTGTAATTTATCCTGGTTTGATTGAAAGCAGTTAATTCCGGAATTTCTTGTGCAATGGCATTCCAAGGAATAAATAGTAGAAATAAAACTATAAGAATAAGAAATAGGTGATTTTTCATGTGTTTATAATTTTTCTATTTGGCCACATGGAATCTTGCATTTCGATCCAGATAGCCATCGGGACACCCCACTGTGTGACGTTATCCTCATGCTCGATTTCATGTGTTTATATTGTTTTTTGGAGGTCATATTGAATCTCGCTGAGATTACAATCATGCTAGTGTGTGATATTCTCGTCACGCTCGATTTCATAGGGATAGAACTTGCTTTCAAATGATGTGTTTTTGTGTTTTTAATCTAAGAATAAAAGATCCCATGTGATAAACTACACTGAAACACGTCTCAATTAATTGTAAATTAAGGCATTAAAAAACCAAAAAACATGAGCTATTTTCAATCAAAACAAGTTTCCGCAAAATCTCTTCAAACTGTTAGAGAGCAGGTCGAAGAGCTACTTAAAAAAGAAGGTTTCGGTATTTTAACCGAAATAGACATTCAGGCAACTATGAAAAAAAAGCTTGATAAAGAGTATGCACCCTTTTTGATCTTAGGTGCTTGTAATCCTGTTTTTGCTGACAAAGTATTGCAAATTGATCCTCAGATAGGCACACTCTTACCATGCAATGTAGTAATAAGAGAAATAGGCTCTGAAAAATATGATGTGTCTGTAATGGATCCAAAAATAGCGATGGCCGTTGTAAATAATCCGGAAATTGAAAGGTTTGCAACAGAGGTTCGAGAAAAACTAATGAATGTATTACGAGGGCTTAATTAATTCAGAGTTAATACTAGGTTTAAATATTATTAACGGAGCTATTATTTATCAGGCTGTTGCTGAATCATTTGACATGCCTTATGTTCCGGTAAGTAATATCTAGCTAACTAAATCCAAGTCATCTAAAACAAAAATCCTTCAAGCTTTCAACTTGAAGGATTTCTAGTTTTACTTTTTTAGGGTTTACTATTTAGCGTTGGTTTTTCTTTTATAGACTGCCAAAAATCAGCTTCCATCGCATCCTTATCTATAGCGGTATGAATTTTAATCTCCCTTTGTTTGTAACCTACAGGAGTTGTAAAATAAGAAGTGCTTGTCCATTCTGGATGAATAAGACCTTCGATTATTGCCAAATCCCACATGGTCCACTTCGTTTTTTCAGGATCAGCTTTAGTCCACCAGCGATCAAAAGTCTCCCATCGACCTACCAAATAATCTCCCAAAGCTGATTTCCCTTTAAGATTCTTATCTACAATCGTTTTTTCAAAAACCAAATTTTGACTAGTCGTAGCCGACATGACAGTCAAATCAAGCCCTTCTGTTTCCAAAAGGACCCGAACGGCAAGCGTATCGTTGCCAGAATTAAACTCTTTCAGATTATAGCTATTGGTTTTTGGATCATGCCAAAAGCCCAAATAATGAACACGGATCTTCGGGATAATCTTGGGATCTTGAAGTATCGCAGAAGCGACATTCGTACAACTTCCCAAAACTACCAAATCAAGCTTTTCCCCTTTCCTGAGCTTCAATGCTGCATTTACTATAAAAGTGGAAGCTTCGGAGACTTGAGGTTCGTACATATTTTTAATAGGTTCGTTGGCTCCAATTGGCAAATTCAGCGCGGATCGTCCCATGAGCTCAGTCAATTTTTCATTGATTAACTGGCTTTCCCAAACCGAGGAATCAGAAGCTAAAGGTGAGGTGTGAAATTGTGCAGAAGTGATGGCAATTAAATCGATAGTGGGTTCCTTAATTGCTCTAGCCAAAGCATACAAATCATCTACTTCATTGGCAGTATCGGCATCAATGATCACTTGAAGTTTTTCAGTTTTATCATTTTCCTGAAGAAAAAAGAAAAAACTAATAAAGCTCAAAATTCTAAGAATAGAGAAAATCATAGGTTTAAAAGATGTGAATATTTGGAGCAACAGAATTCAGGCTGATATTCGTTCCTTTTTGTCAAGTCAACCAAATCATTCGTATTCCATATCCGATCATCAATACTCCAACAGCTTTATTCAGCCAAAAGAGCACTCGATCGGTGACTAAAGGTGCAAGTTGCTTCGCTATAAAGGCTTTGAGTAAGTCTATCAAAAATACTGTACCCAAAATCCCTACATAATAAAGAAGGAAATCACGTTGGGTGAATGACTCTTTCAATTGAACTACGGAAGCAATAGAAATCCAAAAAAGCATTACGAATGGATTGATCCCGTTGATTCCAAAGCCTTTTGCGAATGCTGTTCGTTTTTTGGCTCGAGGCAAATCAATCCCCCCGGAATTTGGACGATTTACTTTTTTCTTCAAAATAGAACTGATGCCAAAGCCAATCAAAATCAATCCACCTCCATAGCCCAAATAAGTTTGGAAGGATTCAAAACCCGCAATAAACTTGATTCCAAAAAAAGTGATCAATACATAGATCAAATCACTTGCTAAGATTCCTGTTGCTAAAGTTGCCGCATAGCGAAACCCATTGGTAAGACTTGCCTGAATCAAAGCAAAAAATACCGGCCCGATCAAGGCCGACAATAATAGCCCAACACTAAACCCCTCTCCTAATGCAGCAATCAATTTTTATCCGAATTAAGTGATAGAAACTCAAGCCAAGAAGCCGCCTTTGCTCCTTTCAATACTCGAGGGAATTTGTTTTGTCCACCTTCTTTACCTTGAGTTCGCATCCAATCGTAAAAAAGCTCAGAGGGCAAAAGTGTCACATAGACCTCTTTAAGTGCATGCTTACGCTCCACGGCATAGTCATCATTGAGTTCGCAGAGTTTTTGATCAATCAAGTTTCGAATGAGTTGAGCATCTAATTGATCTTCCGTACCTAAGTACCAGTGGTGGGCAAATAGATTTCCTTCCGAAATTCCCAGAACTGTAAATTCCGTAAAACTCGTATTCAGTTCTTCTGCCGCCATTTCAACAGCTTTATTCATATTGTCGACCGACAAATGCTCTCCACAAAGACTTAAAAAATGCTTGGTACGTCCTGTAATGATAATCTCAGCTTCGTCTTTCGATACAAAACGAATAGTATCTCCAATCAAATATCGCCAGGCTCCTGCGCAAGTGGTGATCAATAAAGCATAATCAACCTGCTCTTCTACCTCGTCTATTTTTAGTGTTTTGGCATTGGGTAAAATATTCCCCTCGTTATCGAAATTCTCCTCATTAAATGGAATAAACTCATAGAATATTCCATTATTCAAAACTAGTCTCATTGACTTTCTATTAGGGAAGGCCTGAAATGCCAAGAATCCTTCTGATGCCAAATAAGTTTCGATGTAAGTAAGCGGTTTTCCTAAGAGCTTTTCGAAGCCCTTTTTGTAAGGCTCAAATGAAACTCCTCCATGAACAAAAATCTGAAGATTAGGCCATATCTCATGGATATGCTTCACATCATAAAACTCAATGATTTTTTCCAATAAAATCTGAAGCCAAGCAGGTACGCCAACAATTATTCCGATATCCCAAGTATTTGCCTTTTCTACAATTTGATCTAGTTTGTCACCCCAGTTTTTATTCCTTGCAATCTGTTTACCTGGCTTATAAAATCGCTGGAACCAAATAGGTAGCCTTCCAGTGGTGATCCCGGAAAGGTCTCCCGAGAAATAGGTGCCGTTGAATTCCAAATCTGTACTTCCCCCCAGCATCAAAATCCCCCTTTTGAACAAGGAAGCAGGCAATCCTTCGAAATGTGAAAGTGAAAGAATCTGTCGCACACCCGTCTTCCGAATGGCTTTGATCATATCTCTGGTGATAGGAATATATTTGGATGTTGCTCCTGAAGTTCCGGAACTCAGGGCAAAATGCTTTACAGCGCCCGGAGAAGTGACATTGGATTTGCCTTCAAGTAACAAATGCCACCATTCCTGATAAATCTTATCGTAATCATAAACAGGGATTTGTGTTTTAAACCGAATATAAAACTCATCTCCCGGCTTTCGAAAGGAAGACAATATTGATTTAAAGTCATACCGCTTAGCTATAGCTGTTTCCCCGCTCTTAATCATTAATTTCTTCAGCGTATTCCGTTGCAGCTCCATCGGGCTGGAATAATCCTGCTCTAAACTTTCTTTCAGTCTAATGCCTTTCTTTAGTAAAGTACTGAGTATCGCCATATCTTTGTTTTAGCCACTCGGACAAAAAATTAGTCAATAAAAATAGCCAATGGATATCAAAGCAAACCTTCTAGCAGTAAAAAAATCTTTTCAAAACCCGGAATGCAAACTCATCGCAGTCAGCAAAACCAAACCTATTGAGGCTTTGAAAGAAGCTTATGAAGCCGGAATCAGAGACTTTGGAGAAAATAAAGTTCAGGAAATCCAGTGGAAACAACCTGAAATGCCAACGGATACCCGATGGCATATGATCGGGCACCTGCAAAGCAACAAAGTCAAATACATCGCTCCGTTTGTCCATCTGATTCATGGAGTTGATTCGTATAAACTTCTGAAAGAAATCAATAAGCAGGGAAAAAAAATCGATCGGGTAATTCCTGTTTTACTTCAAATTCACATAGCAGAAGAAGAAACCAAGTTTGGCTTTGACAAAGCAGAACTGAACGAAATGTTTGCTGATCCTGATTTTTTGACTCTTAGTCATGTGCAAATCAAAGGACTGATGGGAATGGCGACTTTCACGGAAAACCAGGATCAAGTCCGAAAAGAATTTCGAGGGCTCAATCAATTATTTGAAGAATTGAAATCAAAAGTACTTCCACCATTTGTCCAATTGGAAGAGATTTCCATGGGAATGAGCGGTGATTATTTGATTGCTCAAGAGGAAGGAAGTACGATGGTTAGAATTGGTTCGGCAATTTTTGGAGCCAGGTAGTTCATTTTAAAATCAAGAGTTTGAGATCATGAATGGAAAAAAACTAATTCAAATTGCTTCCATATTTGGAGCAATCGCTGTTGGAATCGGTGCATTTGGAGCGCATGGATTGAAAGAAATTTTAGCAGAAACTGGCAGATTAGAGACCTTTGAAACTGCCGTCAAGTATCATTTCTATCATTCTTTGGCACTTTTGATGATCGGGATTTTATACCTTTTCAAGCCCGATTGGAAACAATTAAAACTAGCCGGAGCCCTAATGATACTAGGAATTCTGATTTTCTCAGGTTCGCTTTATATCCTTTCCCTTACAGGAATTACTTGGTTGGGAGCAATTACTCCACTTGGTGGAGTTGCCTTTATTCTAGGCTGGGCATTTCTATTTTTGGCGGCTACAAAAAATTCTTAATTCCATTTTCATGCAGAAATCACTGCTTTTTGCTTTTCTATTTCTTATCTCCCTTACTACAAAAGGGCAACTGACTCCTGATCAGTTTTTAAGAATGGAAAAGGCAGTAGGTCCTGGAAGTTTTTTCAATAATCATCTTTCCGGTTTCATCCTCGAAGATATGGATGCGAAAACCGTCCTCTATGAAAAGAATTCACATTTAAATTTTATTCCAGCTTCCACTACCAAACTATTTACGCTTTTCTCTGCGATCACCATCCTAAACGACAGCACGCAAACGCTCAGATATGTGACCTCTGGGGACACGATTCACATTTGGGGAAGCGGAGATCCGAGTTGGAAGTATAAAAAATTTCAGGATCCCGGAATCCAAAAATTGATTCAGGCTTTTAGCCATGTGGTTTATTCAGATGCCAACATGGACTCCCCTGCTTTTGGCTATGGTTGGCAGTGGGACGATTACTATTACGATTATTCTGCTGAGCTGACTTCACTACCTATTTTTGGCAATCTTCTCGAAGTCAGAAAAGAAGGAACAAAGCCTATTGTATTACCAAAGCGATTCCAAGATTCAGTTTATCAGACAAGCCGAACCATACGGGAATTAGAACGAGATTTTCACCATAACAGATTCTATTACAATCCAGCGAATTTTCGAGGATCAGAGCGATATATTCCGCTTTTGACTTCTCCTGAGCTTTTTGTCAAACTTGCCACTGAAGCAACGGGAAAAACATGGCACTATCGAAAGGATGCCTTGCCCGAAAACCACCTTTCTTATCGTGGAAGTCCGATCTTCCCCATGCTGAAAGAAATGATGCTGGAAAGCGATAACTTCTTAGCAGAACAATTGATGTTGATGGTTTCCGATCGGCTTTTTCAGCGCTTGGATACTGAGCGGGCAATCGAATTTATGCTCAAGACCTACCTTTTTGATCTTCCTGATCAACCCAAATGGGTGGACGGCAGTGGGCTAAGCAGACATAATTTATTTACTCCGAGGACCATGGTGACCTTATTCGAAAAACTTTATCGAATGATACCTGATCATGAGCTTTTTGAGCTATTGCCAACTGGCGGGGTTTCTGGAAGTCTTAAGAATAATTACCAGGCAGCTCAACCTTATATTTTTGCCAAAACTGGGACAATGAGTAATAACCATAGTCTTGTCGGCCTAATCAAAACCAAAAGTGGGAAGACCTACAGCTTCGCTTTTATGAATTCAAACTACCTGAACAAAGCATCTGAAGTAAGAAGTGAAATGGAAAAAGTGCTTTTGATGGTGCGGGATATGCTTTGATTGAGACAAGAATCAAGAGACAAGACAATGGTAGTAAGAAACTAGTATCAAGTTTCGATAGAAAGCCGGCGGTAGGAATAGCTTAGATACTGGTAATCACCACAGCGGATCGAATTGACTCCACTTCAAAAAATTTTGAATAATTTTTTTAATAAATCTGTAAGGTTTTTGGGACGCTTGAGTCTAAAGAAAAAAAAACTAATTATCACAAATGAAATCGAGCATGTCGTAATCGACACACAAAAAGATTATTATAAAACTTGCGAGATTCCTCCCTATAGCTATCGGGATGACCATTGAAAAAACAAATTACAATCATATGAAAAAACTCATTCTTCTTTACTTCCTAGCTTTAGGTATCGTCCAAATTTCGTATTCCCAATCCCTTGACGTCAAAATCAGCGGTTCGGGTCAGCCGATTATTTTGATTCCTGGCCTCGCTTCTTCTGGTGAGGTTTGGGATGAAACTGTCGCGAAGCTTTCTTCAAATTATGAATGCCATGTGCTCACTCTTCCTGGATTTGCAGGACAAGCTCCAATTGATCTTAAGGATGGTTTTCTCCCTCAGATCGAAAAAGAAATCGGAAAGTACATCAGCAATCTCAATCAGCCGGTAATCCTGATCGGTCATAGCTTAGGCGGATTTCTTTCATTACAACTTTCTAATAACTACCCTGACAAAGTCAAAAAAGCAATCATTGTCGATTCTTATCCTTTCTATTCTGCAGCTATGAATCCGGCAGCGACTATCGATATGATGAAACCCATGGCGGCCCAAATGAAACAAATGCTCAATGGAACATCAGTGGAGGATTTTGAAAAACAACAAACTGCCGGGATGGCAATCATGACAGCGAGCCCTGATAAAATTCCCTTAGCAGTGAAATGGTCTGTGGCAAGCGATCGAAACACCTTTTCTCAGGCGATGTATGAATTGATGCTGACCGATTACAGGCAAAACCTCAGCACGGTCAAAACACCACTTCTTGTACTAGGTGCTTGGTATTCAGGCAAGGATTATGGCTTGACTGCCGAAACTGTAGAAGCGAATTTCACGAGACAGTATCAGCTCGCAGAAAACGTACAAATCGAAATGGCACCAACTGCCCATCACTTTATCATGTGGGACAACCCGGAATGGTTTATGGAACAGGTCAGTGCATTTATTCAATGAAAAATAAAAAGGAAATCCAGTTTGAACAGCTTTACGAATCACACAAAGATCGGATCTATAGACTTTGCCTCGGATTTGTAAAAGATGAAGATCAGTCCAAAGACCTCTTTCAGGAAATTCTGATCAAGATCTGGAAGCATTTGGATGGATTTAGAAATGAAAGTGAAATCAGCACTTGGATCTATCGAATCGCATACAACACAGCCATTACGTTCGTGACCAAAGCAAAGAAAATCAATGATAAACATACAGAAATCCCAAGTGACTTAAACCTTTCAGATGCTGATTATCCATGTTCTAAAGTAGACCAACAACTTAATTTACTTTATAAAGCCATCAATGAGCTTCCAGAACTGGATCGAATTATTGCTACGCTCCTTTTGGAGGACAGTTCTTATCGCGTGATTTCCGAAATCTCAGGAATTTCTGAAAACTACGTAGCGGTCAAAGTCAATCGAATCAAAGCCACACTTAGCAAAAAACTTAATCCATTAATCCATGGAAACTAACTTCTCTGACATCCAACAACTTTGGCAAAGCCAAAAAGCAAAAGAGCTAGATCTAAATCTGCTTATGCAACAAATGAACAAAGTTGAAAAAAAACAAAAACTGGAATGGATGCTTGCCTTAATCTTGACTCCGATTACCATCGTATTCCTAGCCATCTTTTTACCCTTAAAAGACAGCGTTTTAGGTTCTCTGAGTTTGATCCTGATTGGACTAGGGATGGGTTGGGTAATCTATCTCAGCTCAAAATCAAAACTCAGTGCTCAGAATAATCCTGAAGTCTTTTCAAATCAAGAATTTATCAAATCTCAAATCAAAAAGCTGAGCCTACGAAATAGGATCATTCGCAAACACATGATCAGTTACGGGCTAATACTGATCCTTGCAATCAACTTGGCGTATCTCGCAGTCCTTGAGCCACTTTCGACGGGTTTTAGAATCTCCGCGCACCTTGGAGCTAGTTTGATGATTGTTGTTATCATGTTAATCACGATTCGTAGAAAATCCAAAAAGTATGATCAGGAATTGAAACCAATTATAAAACATTTGGAAAGCCTATTAATGAATTCTTGAAAAATCATTGAATTAGTCTAGGAAAAATGTCTTTTTAACTCTTTGACATTTATTATATTTTAGTCCATAGCTTGAAAATGCATTTAAAATAGATTCCTCATTGGTTATAGAAAATTTAAAATTAAAAGAATCAGTATAAGGTGCTGGCTCCAAAAAGAAAATTGGTTTAAAATTATTATTCAATTTATTGACCAATCCCAACAATGTATACCCGGAAAGGTCTAGATTTTTTCCTTTGGAGTTATCCATGCTCTTTACACCATTCTTTGAAACATACCTATAGTTGTCTAAAACACTCCTATTACCTATCGATATACAATATCCGTCAATAGTTTTTGAGCTTATTCTAGCATTGAATAATTTGTTTTTATTAAAAGCATCCCAAATCTTAGTAAGCACATCATTATTTAGTTCGGAAAAGTCTAAAATTTCCAATCGGTAAAAATCGCCCAAAAGTCGCTTTCCAACTACAAACTCAACTGAAGGGAACAAATTTGAAAATACTTCTTTGATGTTCCCTCCAGAAACCTGCTTGCCTGGCCCAGAAGAAGAACTAAGATCCATTTGACCGTCAGTTTCAAATTTTAATAACCTGACAGTCCCATCTTCGAAGCGTTTTTCGAATATCAGGTCTAATTTCGCAACTTGGGTTTGAGCAAAACTTGAATTATACCCCAAGCTCAGAAATAGGAAAAGAAACAAGTATAAAAGAATTTTCATAGTTTTTTAGTTTTTGAAATAATCCATTGAATTCCCCCGAAGAATTGTATTCTATAAATGATTCATCAGTAACCAGAAGATATACCTTTCCATTAAAAATTTGTGCAATTAAAGGAACCTTTACTTTATCGGTTTTCAGAATCACCTCCTCTACTAAAATACTGGTATTAGTTGTCTTATTGGTAACGGCTTGAAAGTATTTGCCATTTTTAAGCAAACTGAAAAAACGATAATCTTCATCAACACTTATTGAAATTGGATAAAACACTAAATCCTCAAGTTTATCTTGAGAATTCCCATTATCAATTGGAGCAGAAGTGAAATTTAGTTTTTCTATAGAAAATCCTGCTTTTTGATCCCGAAAAACTACTAACGAGTCGTTTTGCATTCTTGAAAACACAACCTTATCCTTGTACTTAAAAAAAGAATCTCCAGCCAACACATTAAACTGATAAGAATTATCAAGAGAAGATTTATAATTAAAATATTTACTCTTTTCTTTTAGATTTGAAAGAGGAAATAGAAAAATCTGGAAATTTAAGGTCGAATCCTGATTCAATGTATTTGGAGTTTGATAAGCGATAATTTGATCCTTAAAAATCTCAAAACGTGTAGCATCAATCCCTAAATCAATTGTGTTCAGTACCTTTTTTAATTTTAGATCATAAGAAACCAACAATCCTTTTGCTTCACACAACATGTAAAGAATTCTATTTTCAACCGTAAAATCGGAAATTATGCATCCTTCTAATTCAAAGTCAGATTCGCTATTTATAATCAAAGGTTGTTCAGAATTATTACTATAGTAAAATATTGAATTATTATTCAGAAAAATAAACCCATCTTCAAAAACTCTCCATTTAGATACAACACCAATAAAATTGGTTTGATCTAGGTCAATTATCTTATAATTTTTGATTTCAATAGAAACAGGATCTAAATCATTAATTTCAGAAAATTTATTTTCTGAAATTGTGCAGCCGAATAAAAGAACAAGTAACAATAAATATCGCATAAACATTTAATTTAAAGTTGGATCAAAAGAATTTGACCCAACTAAATTCCAACCCACTAACTTAAGGAGCAATACTTGGATTTTCGACACAGTTCGCAGATGTTGCATTACAACAAGCGTAAAAACCTTCTCCACAAGAAACTGATGGACCTTTTACCGCCCACAAACCAACTCCTAGAATTGTAACCTGACTTCTAAACGTACATGATTCTGCTCCAACCCCTCCTGCAGCACAATCGCTTCCTAAACTCCTACCCATTGTCATAAAGAATAAGGCAACTGCAAAAATTGAAATTTTGATTGATTTAAACATAGATAA
This sequence comes from Algoriphagus marinus, assembly GCF_001936475.1. Classification (GTDB taxonomy): domain Bacteria; phylum Bacteroidota; class Bacteroidia; order Cytophagales; family Cyclobacteriaceae; genus Algoriphagus; species Algoriphagus marinus. The sequence goes on from NZ_MSPQ01000015.1 coordinate 111,867, forward strand.
ATATTTAATAGTTAAACATGAATCAAATGAAAAAAAAAAAATTAATATTCAAAACTTTACCACCTAATATTTTAATAAATTTTTATTATTATTAACATAAGAAATATTTATTATTTCATAAAAATATCGTTGATATCCATATTTTATAATTTAATTCAATAAAATATCACCCCTCATAGAG
>NZ_MSPQ01000016.1 GCF_001936475.1 Algoriphagus marinus
CAATATACTTCGGATTATTCCTTCAAAACAAAGAAAATATTACTACCCGAAATAGAGAAATCATTATTAGTTTTATTGATCAAATAGAAGCAAAGGTATTGAATCATAAAGAAGTATCATGTTCAGATAAATTTAATTTAATTTCAATAAATTCAAATAATAAAAACATAAATTATTTGATTGCTAAAATCCCAATCTTATTAGAAAAAACTAAATCAAACAATTCATTAATTGAGATAGAAGAAATTAAAAAGCAATTGAAGGAAATCCATAAGCTTTTAACGTTTTATAAAGAAGAGGATGTCTTAGAAAATAATTATCTAATTGAAAACAATATAGTAATTTTAGGAATTGACAGAAAAAATATGGTAGAATCAATTTTTTCAGATTTGCTATTTAACATTGTATGTATTAAAATTCATTTAAGCAAATTGTAATCTGTTCAATATTCAAACATAATCTGTACTTTTTTGAAAGCCACCGAAATCCAAATAATCAATTTTCTTCAAGCTCCAAAGGTACAGTTTGTAATCCCTATTTATCAGCGGAATTACAATTGGACCATCTCTGAGTGTAGGGAATTAATAGAACCGATACTTTAAAATGACCCGCATGCTCCCAATATCTCTTATCATCCTCGGTGGAATTCTTTTAATAGCTGGAATTGCATTGCTTCTAAAAACTCCAAAACCAGAATCTTTAAATCAGATCATTCAGGCTGTAAAAGCCGACGGGATTTTGACACCTAAGGAAGAAAAATTGATCCGAGAGGTGGCACAGAGCGAAGGGAAAAATGCAGATTCGACTATAGTCCAGATCCGAAAAGAACTAGCGGAATCAGAGGAAGAAAGTGAATCGGAACTGATTGATATCAATCAAAAAGCCGGACTGGATTTTGAAAAATTCGTGGTACAGAAGTTTGAAAAGAAATTCTTTACTATTCGAAATTGGGCTGGGGATAAATATGTAGAAGGCCGATATGCCGATACCACCACCCAACCGGATATTCAGCTCTCACTAAAACTTCGAGGAAACTCCTACCCTTTTGCAGTAGAATGCAAGTGGAGATCTGAACCTAAAGATGATTTTATCCGCTTCGCCAATGATGGGCAATTGGAACGCTACAAGGCTTTCGCAGACAAAGAAAATTACCCGGTTTTTATTGCATTGGGAATTGGGGGTAAACCATCTAATCCTGATGAATTGTATATTCTTCCAATTAAAGAACTTAATAAACCTGTTCTTCATAAATCAGGTCTAGGAAAGTATCGAAAGAAAGTTGATGCCGATTTCTTTTTTGATCAGGCGCTTCAAGAATTGAATTAGTATTATCTCAAAAGCTATTACCCATTTTCATATGAATTCCAAACACCCCTTCCCTCCTTTTATTCCGTCAGCAGCTTCAAAGTTGATTATTGGTACAATACCTCCAGCCAGATTCTGTGCTGAAGGGGAAAAACAATTGTTTGACACAGATGTGGATTTCTACTATGGCAGCAAGGAGAATGCCTTTTGGGACTTGGTTACTGAAGTATTTGGAGAACCCTTAGAAAAGTTAAATACTCAAAAAGCGATTGATCAACGCAAATCATTATTGACAGCCCTTGGAATTGGAATTACTGACATCATTTCAGAATGCACCAGAGAAAATCAGTCTGCTTCCGACGATAAATTGACAGTTATTTCCAGAAAGGACCTAGGTCAACTTCTGATTGATCATCCCTCCATAACTACATTGATTTACACGAGCGAATTTGTCAAGAAAGAAATCAATCAACTTTTCGGAGGATATCATCTAATCGACAAGGAAAATAAGAAAAAACAGTTTATCAAGATCAATAAAAAAATCTATGAGGTACGAATTCTATATTCTCCCTCTCCCAGCGGTTTGAGGAATTTGGGTCCTGATGGGCGTGTCAAAAGATTAAATCAGTACAGGGATTTCCTGAGTACTTCAAGTGATGTAGTTTAATCTGAATTGCCTTTCCAATTTCCATAAAACAACTCTCACTAAATTTTCACAACCTAATTCAACTAAATTTTGGTTTAAATTTCCTTATTCTTAAGATTATAATCTTCAAGACTTTAAACTTATTCACAAATACCGCGATGAAACCCCTTTTCACTTTTATGCTTTTCCTTGTTGGGAATCTTCTCCAGGCTCAAGTCCAAATCGTAGCCGAACAGGATCAGGACAGAAACCTAACGCTTTTGGCTTTCAATAAAAGTAATATCCCTTATACCATACAGATTGAATTTCTAAAGCTGGAAAATTTGGCCTCTCCGGATGGCAGATTGATCTATGCGGTTGCCACGCCCGGAAAAAGCAATTTGGTGAAGCTCTATTCTGAATATGTAAACGTGCAAACTGGCTTCCAATACAACACCAAATTGTATAAGGGCGACTACCTGCAAATCAACCAAGACCGACCTCCGTATTTGATACCAGTTGAAGAAAACACTATTCTCAGCATGCGGCCGCTCACAGTCGAAATACCGCAAAATACTAGCATTCAAGATGGACTACCTTATACTGGAGTGGGATTTTATTTTGAAAAGCCTGCCGTCATTTGCGCTCCCCGGAAAGGGATAGTTTCAGAAATCAAGATGGATATAGAAAAAGCTTCATCTGGGCCTTCGGATTTTAACTCAGAAAATTACCTGGAGATTTACCACCAAGATGGAACCTTCAGCCGCTTGTCGGGACTAAATACAGGATCAGCCAAAGTGGCTGTCGGCGAAATGGTTTTTCCCGGGCAGGCAATTGCAGAATCTTCTGCCCTACCTGAGCAAACCGAGCACCATGTCAAAATGATCCAAAGCCGATGGGAAATGGGTGACAGGGGAATGGCTTGGATAAATTTTTCGGTGAATATTTTTGTGGATCAAAAGGAAGTCCAAAGTGATCAAGCGTTGGAGGAAGTCAAATCTTCTCATCCCAATGATCTCATCTCAAAGGAAATGGACAAAAAAGAACTCAAAAAGTATTTGGGGAAATAAGGAATTCAACTCTAGTTCAATCCAATCCATTTTCAAAATCAATTTCCAAACCATATGACTTTCTCGCCATTGATTTGATAGAGTTTGAGAATTGCGATTTGACTGAAGGGCATTTTTGAATCGTGGATTGGGTTTTAATAATATTTTAATCAATGCGCAATTGCATCAGTAAAAGGTGAAAAGTGACTTAATGTTCGGTAAACACAAGCATTACTGGCACTTCGGTCATCGGTCTTCCAGACTGATAAGCAAAGAAAAATAAGGCACCGGGGAATCATTGCGGTTAATCAAATAATATTTATTTGATTCTAAAAATATTGCAGTAGCTCTAAAATTCCTGATGGTACAAATAGCTCATCTCGCAAACATTTTGAAACCTATTTAAAACAAAAAACTTGGCTAAACCCAACCTACGATTTGTAGATCAGGTTCAACCAAGTTCTTATACCAAATAGAATTTTCAATTAACCGGTAAATACCGGGTCATCTATCATTCAAAAACCAAACGGATCATCTTTGGTGCCAGATAATTATCAGTATCCAGAACCAGGATATACATGCCAGCCTGAGTGACGTTTCCGGAGAAATCTAATCGAATAGTCTTTAATTCCCCAATTTCGGTCTCTCCTTCTCTCAGTTTCATGCCGTTAGCACTGTAAAGGACATATTTAACTGTTCCTCTTTCGAACTTGCTATCTCTGATGCTGACCTTTCCGTCTTTGATTGGATTCGGGAAGGCGATCAAAGTATCTGGACCTTGGTCTTCCATAGTATTAGGAATTTCTTTCTCCATGACCTTATTCTCAGTTGACCCAGTTGCATTGCCAGTTTCGGTGGTCTTTCTGAATGCCTCATTAGTATCAGTTATAGTGAAAGTAATTCTGTTCACTTCTCCGACTACACCTCTTCTACCTCCCAAGGAATATGGAATCGCTGTAAGAGTATAGTTGCCTGCTGGCAATGTTCTTTGGAAATAGTTACCATTCCTATCCCCGAAGAGTGCATATGGCGCAGCACTTTCCGTTCTAGTGGTAGAAACAGGTCCAGATAATGTGAAGTAAACACTTCCTACTATCTCAGGATTGGTATTGGCCCGGACATTCAGCTTTAGACCATTGATTTGGCTTTGGTTTATCACCGAACCATCAAGAAGCTCAAACAGATCCTGGTTAGTACCTGAGTTGACCAAAGTGAATGATTGTATTCCCAGAACAGGAACCGATACCACCTTGATCGTTGCAGAAGCTGTAAATCCGCCATCAACAGAAGTCGCTGTAATAATTGCCTCACCTGCAGCATTTCCTGTTACCAATCCATTTGAATTGACTGAAGCTATAGATGAATTCGAAGTACTCCAGGTCACCGCCTTGTTGCTTGCATTGGATGGCTGTATGGTAGCTGTCAACTGAACAGATTTGTCCAAAATTATTTCTGCAGAGCCGGGATTTACGCTGATACCGCTAACAGGAACCGAAGCCTCTACTATGCTGAAATTGACCGTCAACGGATCCCCTTCAACACCTCTTCGTCCGCTAAGAGAATATGGTACCGCAAACATAACATAGTTGCCTTTTACTAAATCCCCATCAAAATAGTTACCGTTGACGTCCCCGAAGATCGCATAAGGTGCAGCACTTTCTGTTCTTGAAACATTCCGTGCACCCGTCAATCTCAAGAATACACTGCCGACCGAATTTGGATCAGCTTCGGCCCTGATATTTAGTTTAAGTCCTTCTATCAAATCAGCGTCTATCTCCATTCCTTCGATGATTTCAAAAAGGTCCTGATTTGTTCGGGAATTAACCAAAACAAAGCGTGTCACCTTTTGTCCATTACTTGTTTGTGTAACTATCACTATTTGCTGAACCTCCAATGCATCATTTCCTGATGGATCCTCAGCTGACCAAGTGATCGTTGTTTCTCCGACCGGATATGGGGCACTGAGTGGCTTTCCATCACTTCTTACTCCTGTGACAATAGCTGAACAGTTATCAGAAACGGAAGGCTCCGTTATCGAAATGTTGGTTTCAGACTGGGTAGATGGGATGCTTACATTAATATCAAATACTGATCCAAGCACAGGCAATTCCACATCAGCTACAATCACTTCAAAACTACAGGTTGCCTTATTACCCGAACCGTCTGTAGCGGTATAGATTACTAAAGTTTTGCCCACAGGGAAGAAATCACCCGGCTCAAAGTTGCTTTCAAGATCTGCTGAACCGCTGTTGTCTGAAGCCGTTGGAGCAGTCCAAGTTACCGTAGCACCGCAGGTACCTGGAGCGTTGGATATCAAGATATTGTCAGGGCAATTTGCAATCTCAGGATCTTCGGCATCTGCATCTTCGGTGACGATTACGTCAAAGCTGCATTCTGTAAAGTTGCCGCTAGGATCTGTTGCCCGGTAGGTGACGATTGTTTTACCCAATGGGAAGATGGATCCGCTTTCCAAACCTGCTTCTCTTGACAATGATGCGCCGCCACAATTATCGCCAAAGGCAGGAAGGTTGTAGCTGATTACTTTTCCTGTTTCACCAAAAGCAACCGTCTCGTTGATATCCCCTAAGCAGGTGATGGTCGGTGGAATATTATCTTTCACAACGATCCTCTGACTTACAGAGCTTGAGTTCCCATCATTATCAACAAAAGTCCACGTCCTAATCTCCTCAAAATCATTAGGGGAAGCACCAAATATTATTACTCTAACTGGGCTTACTGTAATCGATCCTGAACAGTTGTCAATTGCAGTGAGAGTCTCCGGAGCAGGAACTTCACTCGCGCATTGCAGATTCAAGTCTTCAGGTGCCGCTGGTGGGACCGGAGCAGTATTATCTTTTACTATGATTTTTTGGCTTATGCTGCTTGAATTTCCTGATGCATCGACAAAGGTCCAGGTATAGATTAACTCAAAACCAGTAGAAGAACTAGTCAATAATGTAGAGGTAGGGAATACTTTTATCTCCCCATCACAATTATCTATCGCAGTTAGCTCAATGGCTGCTGGGATTTCACTTACGCATTGCAGTATCAAATCCGCAGGGGCTACAGGCGGTACCGGAGCAAGATTATCAATCACATTAATTATTTGTTCCGCAAAGACTGCATTTCCTGAAGCATCGATAAATGTCCATCTGTATTTAATGGAAACACTTGTTGGGCCTGTTGATTGCTGGGTAACTGTCGGCATTACCGTAATCTCGCCACTACAATTGTCTGTCGCTGTCAACTCATAAGGAGCAGGGACATCACCGATACACTGAAGATTAAGGGTTTCAGGTGAAGCAGGTGGTACAGGCGGGTTGGTGTCATTTACTTTTACTGAAAAACTACAAGTTGATTTATTTCCTGCCAAATCAGTAGCAGTATAGGTTACTAACGTTTCACCAACAGGAAAAACAGTTCCAGGTTCAAAGTCGCTGACCAAAGTCACAGAACCATTAGTGTCAGTAGCAGTAGGAGGAGTCCAAGAAACTACAGCTTCGCAAGTACCTGAACCGTTAGGAACTTCTATATCTGCAGGACAACCCGCAAAGACAGGCACCTCAGTATCGAGACAAAAGTTTTTTGTTTCTCCTCTACCAAAATTACCATCACTGCTGGCTAAAACTTTATCTCTTTGGGTCAGTTTGTATAGTCCATCACCTTGAGCATTAATGCCGTCTCCAAAAGAATCTACAATGACGAAGTCATAACATCCGGCCGGTAAACAAAATTGTTGATTGATTACACTATAAGGAATTGTGTATCCACCTCCAGAAGCAACTATGCCACCGGTGGCATCTTTGATTTGCCAGCTAGTATCTTCGGGATATAGATCTAAAACAAGTTCTAATTCTACGATAATGTTGTTGTCAGGACATTTTGCATTGATTTCCACCGTAGCTTCAGTCGGACGTTTCCCATCACTTACAATTAGAACTGCATCATACCATCCGGGTGTGGTATAGGTATGGCTTGTCGTCAGTCCACTCCCGATATTCCCATCACCGAAATCCCAAGTATAGGTAAGGGCATCATTATCCGCATCACTTGAACCTGAAGCATCAAAGTTCACAACTAAAGGACTATCACCGGAGGTTGGATCGGCAATAATAACCGCCACCGGAGGTGTATTTGTTGGATCAGCCGCTATCACCGACGCAAATGCATTCACCCTACCATGACCAAAAGTATTATCCCGGCCAGGCGTTCCCATATCGATCGCAGTTAAATATAAAATTTTCTTTACCTCTGCATCTGTTAGGTCAGCATTCATAGAAAGTACAAGCGCTGCTACCCCACTCACCACCGGACAAGCTGCCGATGTACCTCCAAAAGTATTAGTATAGTTTCCTGCACTATAGCCAGCAGCTCCCATTCGGTCAGTTGTGCGAACTCCTGCTGCTCCATTTGAAGGTGCTGTAATGTCAAGCGCAGTTCCTTGATTGCTGTAGGATGAAATCAAACCAGTATTTCTGAAGGCACCCACTGCAATAACATTAGGATTATTAGCTGGATAATCAACACAACCTTGAGTACCATTTCCTGAAGCGAATACCACTATTGAACCTTTACCGCCACGTCCTTCTGTGACAGCATATTGTATAGCAGCATCAATTGCATCAACAGAAAATGAACAAGAATTAAAAAATCCCCAAGAATTGTTGATGACATCTGCACCGTTGTCAGCAGCCCATGTAAATGCACTAGCATAATCAGAAAGCGTTTCCTCTCTAGTAAAAATATTTATAGGCAGAATTTTCACAGCAGGTGCTACTCCCATTACCCCAATACCATTATGTAATGCAGCAATAATTCCCGAAACGGCTTGTCCATGTTTATTATCAGGGGAACTATCAACTGGTCTACCATTTTCAAGTGGTCTTGCAGGAGTATATCCTGATAAGACATTTCCCAAATCTTCATGCTCTTCGACTCCATCATCGATTACCGCCACGATGATCTCGGAAGAACCCGTAGCAATATCCCATGCTTCCAATGCATTACAGTCAGCATCATTCAATCCGGGGAATCCATCAATGGTCTGACCTGAATTGTTCATCTGAAACTGATCTGAAAATATTGGGTCCAAAACATCAGGAAAAAGAGGATTATTAGTGACCTTATTATCATCCTTTAATGTATTTGATTTATCCGAATGAATGATTTCAGCATAAAAATCAGGATGCGCCCATTCCACAAAACCACTTTCATAGATGAGATTTGATAATTCTAGCGCATTTTGAATATTTTCAATTTTCAAAATCACCATCTCATGGTCTGTTCTGACATAAGTAGCTTGGTACTGTCTCATGAGAGACTCTAAAGCTTCTATTGAACTTCCTCTTTTAAATTTCAGCAAAACTTGATCGGTAGGCCAAACCAGCATACCTCCATCTAATAGATAAGCAAAAGAAGTGCTTGCTATCTGATCTGTACTGGTAAAGAAGTTACTGTTTAACTGCCTTGAATTTAAATTCTGTTTGCCGTCAAAGGTTAGGATTGCCCTTTTTCTAGTAGGATGCACCTTGACATCTTTCAAAGATTGAGAAGATCTCATACTAGATACTGTTCTTTGAACATTCGTGTTTTCCTTAAACTGTATAATGGAAGATGTTCTGTCCTCCTTTAAAGAGATTTTTTTGGCTCCGCTGTAAAAAAAGAGCTCCTGTGCCTGAATACTCCCAATATTGAGGAAGAAAAGGAAGAATATTCCAACAAAGAGTTGGACATATTTACCTGCCTGAATTTTCGTGAAAAAATAGTTTAAGTGTTCCATAAAGTTTAAAGTTGAGTCATAATTCATGTAGTTTACTCTTGTATTATCCCTAAAAGTAATAAAATAACAATCCCTCAGATTCTTTAAGATCATTTATTTGCATTTAATATGCAATTTTTTGCTTCTTAATACGTTTAATAAGTTTTTAAACAATATAATCTGAAAATCTCCGCCAAGATTACTAATTTCTTCTTTTTAAATTCCTAAATATTTATCAAAAATTTTTTAAGGAGTTTGCTGGATCGTCATTGCCTTCCAAGTTCCTAGGTAAAAAATATTCAGTTATTACTGACTCTCCGTATTCTAAGTTATTAGATTAATGAACTAAAAAAGGTATACGTTTGATCAAGTCCAACTAAATAAATCACTATTGCAAAAAAATTATACCAAGCACCATGTCAAAATGATCCAAAGCCGATGGGAAATGGATGACAGGGAATTGGTTTGATAAATTTTCCGGTGAATATTTTTGTGGATCAAAAGGAAGTCCAAAGTGATCAAATGTTGGAGGAAGTCAAATCTTCTCATCCCAATGATCTCATCTCAAAGGAAATGGACAAAAAAGAACTCAAAAAGTATTTGGGGAAATAAGGGATTCAACTCTAGTTCTATCTAATCCATTTTCAAAATCAATTTCCAAACCATATGACTTTCTCGCCATTGATTTGATAGAGTTTGAGAATTAGGATTTGACTGCAGAGCATTTTTGAATCGTGCAGTGGGCTTATTGATATTTCAAAAATACACACCCAAAAAATCAACCTGACTTACATTTCAGGGACTTTTAACTCTATTTTTAGCCTCCCTTTCTGCTAATCATAGATTGAATATTCGTATATTATTATTCCATAAAATATGCTAGTTAAGTCTTTTTATATCTGTATAGTTTAAATATTTCAATCAAACTATAACATATATCATCTCTGAAAAAGACTTAAATCATTTTGACTTTATCAAAGTCATGATACCATTGTTTACATATTTTATGAAAACAAATTTTTAGTGGTATTAGTAAGCAATCCTGCTTGTCGAAAAGAAATTTATTAATAAAATGAGATTAGTTTCTACAGCGAAGGAATTCATATCAGATATGAAGACTTTTTTCCGACCCAAGACTTCTTCTCCAAATTACCAGGGGGAGATTCAGCTAAATACGGAGCTATATAGCTCTGAACAGATGAAGCAGTTTGGGAAAGCTTTGGCAGAAACTCATCAATTAAGTTTAAACCCCTCAAAGGATCAATTGCTCAAACGGCTAGCGGAAAACGAATCAATTTTGCGCGAAGTCCGAAAACTGCTCACTGACTCCATAAAACATAAACATCAAATATCCCCTGCAGGAGAATGGTTGATAGATAATTTCTACCTGATTGAAGAAAATATTCGTAGTGCTAAGTTCAATTTCCCAAAAAAATACAGCGAAGAACTTCCTCAACTTTCCAATGGATATCCAAAAGGTGTAACCCGAGTCTATGATATCATCCAGCAAGTCATTTCTCATGGTGACGGAAGAATAGATATCGAAACGCTGAGCAATTTTGTAAATGCTTATCAGACAGTCACCAATCTAAAACTTGGTGAGTTATGGGCGATCCCGATCATGCTAAGACTGGCATTAATCGAGAATCTCAGACTAGTGGCATCACATGTCGCGCTAGATAGAGTGAATTCTGATCTGGCCAATCACTGGGCTCGGAAAATGATAAAAACTTCCGAAAAAGATCCAAAAAATCTGATCCTGATTATCGCAGATATGGCCCGATCCAACCCGCCGATGGTAGATGCTTTTGTGGCCGAATTGGTACGTAAACTTAGAGGAAGAGGCCCTGATTTGGCAATGCCGCTAAACTGGATCGAACAGCAATTGGCCGAAATCGGCATGACCAGTCAGGAATTAGTGAACGCAGAAGTTCAAAAGCAGGCCGCGCATCAGGTTTCGATGAGTAATAATATCAATAGCCTTCGATTTCTTGATGCGATCAACTGGAGGGATTTTGTAGAGAAGCACAGTATCGTAGAACGAATACTTCAAGAGGACATTCATGGAATCTACGGAGCAATGGATTTCGCAACAAGAGACCGGTATCGTCATGTGGTGGAGGATATTTCAAGAAAAAGCAAATTAGAAGAGCAAGAAGTAGCCCGAATTGCCATTCAGCTAGCGCATCAAAGTGCTACCGACAGCGACGAGGATCAGCGAACCTCCCATGTTGGATATTACCTTATCGGCTCAGGTTTTAAAGAGCTGGAAAAAGTGACGAAAACTCCCGTTTCACTTTTTCAAAAATTTCGCTATTTCCTACATAAAAACGGAGTCTTCTTTTACCTAGCTTCTATCCTACTCCTCACTTTAGCTATTAGTGGTGGTATTTTTATGGAAGTGAGAACTGAGATTAAAAGCATTTGGCTTTTGATTTTTATTTCAATCCTTACACTGCTATCCGTCAGTCAACTGTCAATATCGTTGGTCAATTACATCTCCACTTTATTGGCTAAGCCCCATTTACTTCCCAGAATGGATTTTTCCCGCAAAATACCGGAGGACTCCAGAACTTTGGTCGTTATCCCCGCTATGCTTTCGAGTTTGAAGGAATTAGAAAGACTGGTCGAATCCCTGGAAATTCGTTTTCTGGCAAACAGAAATGAAAACCTCCACTTTGGATTACTGACAGATTTTACTGATTCAAAGGAAGAAACACTACCCAGAGATAAAAAACTCATAGAATCAGCACTCGCGAAAATCACAGCCCTGAATAAGAAATATAAAAAGGAAAATAATGAATTGTTCTTTCTTTTTCACAGACCTCGCAAATGGAATGGTCGACAGAATACTTGGATGGGCTATGAAAGAAAGCGTGGAAAATTAGCGCAGTTAAACGCATTGCTTCGAGGCAGTTCAAAAGAATGTTTCTCTCATATTGTTGCCGATCAATCTGTTTTTGCAGAAATAAAATATGTGATCACGCTCGATGCAGATACCCAACTCCCTATGGGAACGGCTTGGAAACTAATCGGAACCATGGCACATCCACTCAACCACGCCATTTATGATGAGCAAAAAAAACGTGTCACCAAAGGATATGGCATTTTGCAACCGAGAGTTTCTGTCAGCTTACCGGATATTACAGGCTCAGTCTATGCACGTATGCACGGTAATGAGCCAGGCATAGACCCATATACACGAGCTTCTTCAGATGTGTATCAGGATTTATTTCAGGAAGGATCTTTCATCGGAAAGGGAATTTACGAGGTAGATGTTTTTAGGAATGTTTTGGATGGAAAGTTTGCGGAGAATACCATTCTGAGTCATGACCTTCTAGAGGGTTGCTACCTGCGATCAGGATTAGTAAGTGATGTCCAATTATTTGAAAAATATCCTACCCGATATGATTCCGATATGAAGAGGTACGCTCGCTGGGTTCGAGGTGACTGGCAGATCTTTTCCTGGTTTTTACCATTTGTCCCCGGACCTGATGGGAAATGGCTTAAAAATCCGATTTCTGCCTTATCCCGCTGGAAAATTTTTGATAATATCAGGCGAAGTCTCGTCCCGATTTCACTGATAGCGCTATTGCTTCTAGGCTGGCTACTGTTTCAATCCTCTCTGATTTGGACTGTAGTAGTTACTGGGATTATTATTGTTCCTATTATTTTCACGTCATTATGGAATACGATTCGAAAGCCTAAAGATGTCTTTTTAATCTACCATATCAAGAATTCCATTCAGAGCATTGCAGACAATTCGATTAAAATGCTGTTTGGCATCATATGCCTACCCTATGAAGCCTATGTCAATACAGTCGCTATCAGCAAAACACTTTGGAGAAAACTCATAAGTAAGAGAAATCTCCTTGAATGGGACCCTTCAGCAAACCATTGGACAGATAATCGGACAAGCTTAGCTGCATCATACGCTTCCATGTGGATAGCGATTGTGCTCCCAATTATAGTGCTCTCTTACTTGGCATTTTTCTCTCCTGATAAATTTGCACCTGCAGCTCCTGTTGCCTTTCTCTGGCTTATCGCTCCTTTTATTACTTGGTGGGCAAGTAAACCCCGCGTAAAAAAATCGGTAGTTCTTAAGGAACACCAAAATATATTTCTCCGAAAAATGGCACGAAAAACATGGCGCTTCTTTGAGCACTTTGTAGGGCCGGAGGATAATTGGTTGCCACCTGACAACTATCAAGAACAACCAATAGAAGCCCTAGCACATCGGACCTCCCCGACCAATATCGGGGTTTCCCTCCTTGCTAACTTAACTGCCCGTGACTTTGGCTATATCACAACATCACAGCTGATCGAACGAACATCGAATACCATCGGCACCATGAGGAAAATGGAACGGTATAGAGGCCATTTCTATAATTGGTACAATACAGAAACATTAGAACCACTATTTCCAAAATACATTTCAACAGTGGATAGTGGGAATCTAGCGGGCCACTTACTCGTGCTGCGGCAAGGGATGCTCGCCATTTCAAATCAAAACATAATCAGTTCAAAACTATTTGAAGGTCTTCAGGACACGCTCGGTGTACTTTTGGACAGCTTAGAGGAAAAAGAAAAAAAGATCCTACATCCTTTCGAAGAAGAATTAAAAACGGTTTCTGAACTTGATTTAAGTAATCCTTACGAAGTAAAATTGGGAATTGCCAAATTGACAAAAAGCTTTGCTGCTGTCTATCCCTATTTAAATAATGACCAGGAAAGTGAAACCTACTGGTGGAAGCAGGCTTTAAAAACCCAGTTGCAACAGTTTGAGAAAGCCCTTCAGATTTTCAAACCTTGGGAACTGTTGAAATCTGCACCTTCAAAATTCAAGTATCCTACAACCCTCAATCAAAACCTAACGCTCAACGAATTATTGATCAAAGCACTTAGGCTGCAAGAAGAAATAAATAATCATCAAAATTCTGATTACTCAAACGAAGAAAAGAAATGGCTTGAATTATTTCAAACAGCTTTAACAACTTCGGTTCAATTCACGCAAAGACTAATTGCATCCTCTCAAGTTCTTGCCCAAGAGTGCAAAGAGTTGGCAGATATCTATTGGGGATTCTTATACAACAAGTCAAGTAAACTACTCAGTATAGGATACAATGTAAAAGAGCGACAAGCAGACGCCAGTTATTATGACTTGTTGGCATCGGAGGTTAGGCTAGGTGTTTTCGTTGGTATCGCTCAGGGAAGTCTGCCGGAGGAGAGTTGGTTTGCGTTAGGACGATTGCTTACTAACATCATGGGTGAACCCATTCTGCTTTCGTGGAGCGGTTCCATGTTTGAATACCTGATGCCCCTATTAGTCATGCCTACTTATGAAAACACCTTGCTGGACCAAACTTCAAATGCAGCAGTAATGTGTCAGATAAATTGCCATTCAAAAGATGGAAGAGAAGGGCAGACTTGGGGTGTTTCAGAGTCAGGTTATAATATGATCAGTACCGAATCCCACTACCAATACAGTGCATTTGGTGTTCCTAGTTTAGGATTAAAGCGCGGGCTCGAAGAAGATTTTGTAATCGCTCCTTATGCATCTGCACTTGCTTTGATGGTAGCGCCAGAAAAAGCTTGCAAAAATCTTGAACTGTTGAAAAAACAAGGATTTGAAGGCCGATACGGCTTTTATGAAGCCATTGATTATACGCCATCCCGGCTGCCCAGAGGACAAAATCATGCTATTGTTTATTCGTTTATGGCGCACCACCAAGGGATGAGTTTGCTCTCTTTAGCATACTTTCTTTTGGACAAACCAATGCAACGTTTATTTGAAGCTGAGCCACAGTTTAGGGCAGCACTTTTATTACTTCAGGAGCGAATTCCTAAAGCCACTACCTACTTTGCACATACGACGGATATATTCAGCATTACGCCTGCACCTACTGCTTCAGAAACCAGAATAATCCATACGCCTGATACTCCAATACCTGAAGTTCAGCTATTATCCAATGGTAAATACCATGTAATGGTAACCAATTCCGGGGGAGGCTACAGCAAATGGAAAGATTTTGCAGTGACCCGCTGGCGTGAAGATGCTACGCGCGATAATTGGGGTACATTTTGTTATATCCGTGATTTGGAAAGCAACCTTTTCTGGTCCAACACGAAACAACCAACTTTGCGAAAGGGCAAAAAATACGAAACAGGCTTCGCACATGGTCATGTGGACTTCAGGACATCTTATAATGAGATCGAAACACATACAGAAATAGTGGTATCCCCTGAGGACGATATCGAGATGCGCCGGTTCCGTATTTCAAATCATTCCTCTAAAAGCCGGACATTGGAGGTTACCAGTTATGCCGAAGTAGTGTTAGCACATGCTCCTTCAGATATTATACAACCTGCATTTAGTAATCTTTTTGTACAAACAGAAATCCTCCCTAAGCAACATGCCATAATCTGTACCCGCAGACCAAGGTCTGCAGAAGAGCGTCCGCCATGGATGTGTCACATGATGAGCATGCATGGCAAACTTGCAGAAGAAATATCATATGAAACCGATAGAATGAAATTTATCGGTCGAGGTAATTCTATCGTAAACCCGCAAGCAATGAACGATAGAGGACCACTTTCAGGAAACCAAGGTGCAGTATTAGATCCCATTGTAGCTATACGGTATAAAATCATACTTGAGCCAGCAGAGACAGTCACTCTGGACATGATTACTGGTATGGCCGAATCCCAGGAAATTTGCCAAAGACAGATCAGTAAATACCAGGACAAATATCATAAAGACCGAATTTTTGAATTGGCATGGACTCATAGCCAGGTAGTCCTTCGTCAAATAAATGCATCCGAAGGTGATGCACAGTTGTATGCACGGCTTGCCAATTCGATTCTATTCGCAAACCCAGCATTTCGAGCAGATCCTTCTATCCTAATAAATAATCGCCGTCAACAATCTGGCTTATGGGGCTATGCAATATCAGGTGACCTACCTATTATTTTACTAAAAATTGAAAGGCAGGCCAACATGCAATTGGTGAAACAATTGATAAAAGCGCACGCTTATTGGCGTATGAAAGGCCTGATAGTTGACCTGGTGATCTGGAACGAAAACCATGGCGGCTATCGGCAAATTTTTCAGAATGAAATTATGGCCTTGGTTCCAATGGAATTGCGAGACCGCCCCGGAGGAGTTTTTGTGAGAACAATAGAACAAATATCCAATGAGGATCGAATTTTATTTCAAACCGTCGCAAGGTTAAATATTTCAGATAGTGAAGGACCTTTATCTGATCAGGTGAAGCGCAAAGCACCTACAAAATTGACTATCCCCTATCTGAATTCACCACGGAACTACCGCCCTGTTTATTCAACCGTTTCAAAACCAGAAGGCCTTCATTTCTACAACGGAACAGGTGGATTTTCTCCAGACGGACGCGAATATGTAATTATCATAGACCAAAAAAGTAAAACCCCTGCTCCTTGGGTGAATGTAATTGCAAACCCTAGTTTCGGAACCGTTGTTTCCGAAAGCGGAGGCTCTTACACTTGGACTGAAAATGCCCATGAGTTAAGACTCACCCCATGGAACAATGACCCTGTAAGTGATACTCCAGGAGAAGCCTATTACCTACGTGATGAAGAGAGCGGCCACTTTTGGTCTACTTCTTTGCTACCTGCAGGTGGAGAATCGCCATATATTGTACGCCATGGATTCGGCTACAGCACATTTGAACACGTCGAAGACGGGATCTATTCAGAAATGTTGGTTTATGTCGATTTGGAAGCCGCAGTCAAATTCACGGTTTTAAAAATTCGCAATCAATCAAGAAGAAAACGCAAACTGTCTGCGACTGGCTACATCGAGTGGGTATTAGGTGATAATAGAACAAAAACGGCAATGCATATCCGTACTGAATCGGATGTGGAAAACAGCACCTTATTTGCAAAAAACCCCTATAGCATGGAGTTTTCCAATCGGGTTGCATTTTTCGACGCAAATGGGGTAAGGAAGACTTTTACAGCTGATCGGACAGAATTTATCGGCCGCAACGGAACCTTACAAAAACCCAATGCAATGTATCGAAAGAGACTTTCGGGGAAAACCGGACTGGGTTTAGATCCTTGCGCCGCTATCCAGGTCCCATTTGAATTACAGGTTGATGAAGAAAGGGAAATTATTTTCACCCTTGGCGCTGGAAATACGATCAGCAATGTAAAGGATCTTGTACAGCAATTCCAGGGACATGAAGCAGCATTGGATTCACTTCAAAAAGTAAAAAATTATTGGAAAAATACGCTTGGAAAGCTGCAGGTGGAAACACCAGACGAAGCAATCAATGTGATTTCGAACGGATGGCTTACGTATCAAACACTTTCTTCCAGGCTTTGGGGACGCAGCGGATTTTACCAATCCGGTGGCGCTTTTGGTTTCAGGGATCAGTTACAGGATGTCATGTCCTTACTTCATGTAGCGCCACAATTGGCACGCGAACAAATCTTACTTTGCGCATCCCGTCAGTTCAAAGAAGGAGATGTTCAACATTGGTGGCACCCACCTATAGGACGTGGAGTTCGTACCCGATGCTCGGATGACTTTCTTTGGCTGCCATTTGTCACGGCTCATTATATTTCATTTACTGCTGATTCTACTATTTTAGATCAACCAATTTCTTTTTTGGAAGGAAGAAAATTAAACCAACACGAAGAATCCTATTATGATCTTCCTGTTCAATCCAACGATTCGCTTTCACTCTATGATCATTGTGTCTTGGCAATAAGGAATGGATTCAACTATGGTGAAAAAGGTTTACCCTTAATGGGTGCCGGAGATTGGAACGATGGGTTTGATAGAGTGGGAATTGAAGGAAAAGGGGAAAGTGTTTGGATGGCATTTTTTCTTTATGACATCCTACTCAAATTCGCCGAAATCGCTCGGCCGCATAATGATGCCCAATTTGCAGATGAATGCGAAAAACAAGCCAGGCAACTCAAAGAAAATATTGCGCTACATGCTTGGGATGGAGAATGGTATAAGCGCGCATGGTTTGATGATGGTACCCCACTCGGTTCATCTAAGAATACTGAATGCGTAATAGATTCGATTTCCCAAAGCTGGTCGGTATTGTCAGAAGGTGGTGAAGCCTCCAGGTCAAATGTTGCCATGGAATCAGCCTATAAAAATCTGGTACAAAAGGACCTCGGGATCATCCAGTTGCTGGAACCTCCATTTGATAAATCGGACTTGAATCCTGGTTACATCAAAGGATATGTTCCTGGCATAAGAGAGAATGGTGGGCAATACTCACATGCTTCCATATGGCTGATTATGGCTTTTGCAAAATTGGGTGATAACAAACGGGTCTGGGAATTATTGAATATGATCAACCCAGTAAACCATGGTAAAACTCCGGAGGAAATAGCCATTTATAAAGTAGAGCCCTATGTAATCGCAGCAGATGTATATGCAAATAAATCCCATGCAGGACGTGGAGGATGGACTTGGTATACTGGCTCGGCCGGCTGGATGTATCGGCTGATTGTGGAGTCATTCCTTGGCTTAAAACGGGAAGGAAATCAGCTAAAAATCACTCCTTGTGTCCCAAAAGAATGGAAGTCATTTAAAATCCATTATTCCTATAAATCTGCGAATTACCATATAACTATTATCCAAAAAGATGGTGAATCTGGGATGACTTTGACAGTTGACGGAGCTGCGCAAAAGGATAAGGTGATAATCCTTGCTGATGATGGTGCAGAACACGAAGTAGAGGTTCTTTTCTTTACAAATTCTGAAACCTGATTAAAATAATAGTTTAGTTACTGCATTGAATGAATACTTGATATCAGGCCTACCTTCCCTTTAAATAGATAAAATATCTATTAACTCTGTCATGGCAGGCGTTATTTCCAAATGTCTTTTCACAACATTCTCTAATGGCGTATATAGAATTTCTCCTTTCACTTCTCCTACCATGATATTTTTTTGCCCTGATAAAAGTGCATCAATCGCTGCCACTCCCAACTTGGTAGCCAGAACCCGATCATTACAGGTAGGAGATCCTCCTCGCTGCACATGACCCAATATGCAAACAGCCATGTCAAATTGAGGAAACTTTTCCTTTACTTTTTTCGAAATGGCAAAGGCTCCACCCGCCTCATCACCTTCAGCAACTACCACGATTAATGAGCTTTTCTTCCTACTCCATCCTCTCTCAAAAACGTCGAATAGGTGTTCTAGGTCAGTATTAGTTTCAGGTATGTAGATTGCCTCAGCCCCTACACTGATACCTGTTTTATAAGCGATAGAACCGGAATTACGACCCATTACTTCCACAAAATAGATCCTATTGTGAGATTCAGCTGTATCACGGATATTATCTATGGCTTGCATAGCCGTGTTGGTTGCAGTATCAAAACCGATTGCATAATCAGTTCCTGAAATATCATTGTCTATGGTTTTGGGAATCCCTATCCAGGGAATCGGATAAGTAGCTGCGAAATATTTGGCTCCTGCGAGGGAACCATCCCCTCCTATTACTAATACAGCTTCAATTCCTGCTTTTTTGAGTTGCTGAAAGGCGGTTTCTCTACCTTCCGGAGTTTTAAATCGCTCGCTTCTGGAAGATTTCAAAATGGTCCCCCCTTTTTGGATAATGTTACTCACGGTACCTGCGTCCATTTCAAAAAAATCCCCTTCGATCATTCCATCATAGCCTCGATGAATTCCAATAGTTTTTATTCCATGGAAAATTGCTGTTCTGACTAACGATCTGATACAGGCATTCAGACCTGGGGCATCTCCACCAGAGGTAAGTATGGCTATTTTAGAAATAGATGACATGTGTGTTTTGGCTTTATTTTTTAATTAATAATCCAGAGCTTAAAAGACTTCTCGATTTTGTTCGAATTACATGAATCAAGCCTTTTTTTGACTCTAAAAAAACCAGTATTTCCAACATCCAACTCTTCATTAACAAAGACCTATTGGACCTCTAATAATCCGATAAGCCAAGCGTCCGTAAAGGGAATAAAAAATCAATCAGGGCATTATGATGGGCCAAGGAAATATGGTCTTTAAACGAATTCATACTTTTATGAATGACCGCTATGGTCTCGGGCTCCATCTTAGAAAAAAGATTTTCTATTTTTTCTAACTGAGCGATGATAGCAGCATCCCTTTTGGATTTCTCCTTCGGAAGTGATTTGTCGAGTTTTTGCAAAGTCTCTTCAAAATTCTCATCCACTTCCTTGAAAAAATCAGAAAGCAGCGGGTCACAATTGTAAGATTTAATATGTGCTAATTCAACGGCTGATGATTTTTCACTATCATCCAATTTCCCATCTGCATTGGCAGCAAGTAAGGAAACATAGGCTGGAAATTTGAGAAGTAATTGATACTCTCGTTTACTTAGATTTTGGAAATCAACGGTCATAATAGCAATATTTTGGTCAGTGAAATATTTCCCCTCATTTTATCAGTATTTGGATAGACTGAACCATAATCATGAGTCTATAAATACTTCTTTTCTAATGCTCTTATAATATACCAAATTCATCAGGCTAAGTCAATCTCCTTATACTTTAAACACCCTGAATACCACAAAGAATGATTTTCTGCCTATGCTTTTCGAAACATCCCACAGAATTGCAAGCAACAGAGGAATGATATGGGTCAATTACTCAGTGAACAGTTAGGGGATCAACAGAAAACCCAAAGTGAAAGTAGATCAGAGTGTTTAGGCTTTCACATCCCAACGAACTCATCAAAAAAAATTGGCAAAAGAGAACTCAAAAAGTTCCTTTGAAAGTGATCAGTTTGTTTACAAGCCAAAATCTTTCGACAAGTCTAATTCATAGACTCTCTATACTCTTTTGGAGACAATCCAACTTGCTTTTTAAACAATCGGGTAAAATGTTGCGGATATTTAAAACCTAATCCATAAGCAATCTCACTGAGAGTCAATTGTGGATCATAGATCCGCTCCTTGGCTACCTCAATTAGTTTCAATTGGATAAATTCCTGAGCACTTTTTCCGGTTTCTTTCTTTACAAGATCTCCAAAATAATTCGGGGAAAGATTCTGTTCCTCAGCAAAGTAGGCCACGGAAGGAACTCCATGTTCTTTTGCCTTTTCTGAGCTTAAATACGTTTTTAGAGAAGTTTCCAATTGGGCTACAACTCGCGAATTCACATTGTCTCGAGTAATAAACTGCCGATCATAAAAGCGCTTACAATAATTCAAAAACAGCTCAATATTTGATAAAACAACTGATTTGGTATGCTTATCGATTCGTTCTGAGAGTTCAATTTGAATTTTTTCAAAACAATCCAACACGATTTGACGCTCTTTTTGCGATATATGCAAAGCTTCAAAAAGCTGATAAGAGAAAAAACTATAATCATCCATCTGCTTTCCCAAATTTGAACCGTGAAGAAAATCAGGATGAAACAAGAGCGCATATCCTGAAATTTTTTTTGTATGATCTACATTTGAAATATTCACAACCTGTCCAGGTCCTATAAAAACAAGGGTACCATCTTGGTAATCATAATTTTGGCGTCCATATCTAAGCGTACAGTTCTCTCCCTGTTTCAAGAAAACCCCATAAAAATTATAACGAATCGCCTTAGCCACATTTTCCTTCGGCCATTCCCCTTTGGATAAATCAACCACGCTCACCAGAGGGTGTAAACTCGATAAGTTAAGAGGTGCACAGTAATCATTTACAGTTACTAAATCCTTGATGTCTTCCATATCACTTAGGTTTAATCAAAAATAGAAAGAGTTTCCTTATCTCGTTTTCAGTTTATTATTAATCAGTAAAAATGGTATCAATTCCTGTAATAGAGGTAAGTAATTTATTTTGAATAGATTCTAGCTTTGGATTAGTAAACTTAAACAATAGAAAAATGAAAAAAATACTCTTTGGATTGACCCTCTTTTTTGTAACAGCAACTTGGTCTTTTGCACAATCCTCTGCTAACGAGCAGGAAATCGTCAAACTTTCAATGGACAAATGGCAATGGATGGCCGATAAAGATGTAGCTAAATTAGAGTCACTCTTTCATCCTGATGCGAAGTTTGTTCACATGAGCGGAACATGGACTACTGCCAGAGAACTCGAAATTATCGAAACGGGAAGTATTTGGTATAAAAATGCAGATGTAAAAGATACCGCAGTTGCAATCGTCGGAAATACCGCAATCGTATGGAATCGAATTACCCTCACGGCTGAGGTAAGAGGAAATGATGTAGCAACTGAGTTTACTGTGACAGAAGTCTATCAAAAAGAAAACTCAGATTGGAAAATGCTCGCACTTACATTTAGCAGCGTACGAGATACACATGAGATACAGAAGTAGAATTCTTACGCTATTCTACACTCCTGCCTTATTAGCTACTCCACTGACCGGAATAAAAACTCAAGTGAGTGGAGAAGCTCAGTTGGTTAAGGAAAACGATAAAGCCCCTTTCAGTGAATCCGCTGACATGGGCAAATAAAAATCAACTTTATACAGGTAACATATCAACTCCAAATTCAATGAAAAAGGCAATTTTAGGATTTTCCCTACTCTTATTTGCAATACAATTTTCTTACGCACAAAATGAGAGTGCCAAGCAAGAAATCATCGAGCTATCCAAAACAAAATGGCTCTGGATGGAAAATAAGGAAGCTGATAAACTCGCTGAATTATTTGATGACAAATCTGTATTCGTTCATATGGGTGGTTCTTGGGGCAAAGAGCGGGAAGTCAATATCATCAGAAGCGGAGGTATTTGGTATAAGAAAGCCGATATCCATGAGGTATCAGTAGAAATCATTGATAACACCGCCATTTTATTGAACCGAATTACTTTACTGGCAGAGGTAGGTGGTAATGAAGTAACTAATCCTTTTGAAGTCACCGAAGTTTATATCAAAAAAGCCGATGGCTGGAAACTTGGTTCACTCTCTTTTACCAAATTGATGGGACCAGGTGACCGATAAAATCAACAGCTTTCCTCTTTAATTTCCTACTCCTCTTAGAGTCTTCAATCAAAGGAAGAGATCAACAAGCGAATGAAATATTTCCTCCTTTTTATTTTCCTATTCAGCGCTCTGAGTTGCAGCAGTCAAACTCGGACTGAAAATCAAATAAAATCCAGCGAAAAGGCATCGGACAAAATTCTTATTGTTTACCTATCCCGAACCAAAAACACGAAAGCAATTGCTGAAATGATTCAAGAACAAGTAGGAGGAGATTTAGTGGAACTCGAATTAGTCAATCCTTATCCGGGAAATTACCAAGCCATTGTAGCTCAAGTTGCCAGAGAAAATGACTCGGGTTTTCTTCCCCCTTTAAAAACCAAGGTGGATATCTCCAAATATGATTTGATTTTCCTCGGCTTTCCCACTTGGGGAATGAAATTGCCTCCACCCATGAAAAGCTTTCTTAACGAAAATGATTTAAGCGGAAAAACTGTGATACCCTTCAATACCAATGCAGGTTATGGGGTTGGAAGCAGTTTTGACCAAGTGAAGAAGCTTTGTCCAAACAGTGTCATTCTGAAAGGATTTTCCATAAAAGGAGGTATTGAAAGAGATGGGATTCTATTTGTAATGGAAGGGGAAAAGGAAAAGCAGGCTAAGGAAGAAGTCAGGAAATGGTTGAATGAATTATCGTTCTAGAATTTTGAAATTAAGACAACTCAAATTCTTAACCCACCACTCTTTTAAAGTTTTTAGGCAAAAATGACTGATTCACAGGAACAAAGAAAATCAGGGAATGCTTCCGAAAGAATCAATTTTGATTTTCTAGAATTATTAAATAGCCAATTCCCCATCAATGATGTGCATAGACCCCTTATCTTAAGATCAGCATCTGATTTTGCGCAAACGTTAAATATTCATGTAAATCATCTCAACAGAGTTCTAAAAAAGATTCATAATAAATCAACCTCAATTATTATCAGTGAAAAAATTTTGCAGGAATCTAAACTTCTATTAAAAAGCGGTAATTGGAGTATTTCAGAAATTGCTTTTGCCTTAGGCTTCTCAGAAGTGTCCCATTTCAATAACTTCTTTAAGAAAAAGACCAAAATGAATCCTTCACAATTTCGTAAATAAAAAATTAGCCTTAATTGAATAAGCAGAATTGACTTAATCCATTATCAACAACCCTTTAAATGAAATCGAGCATATCGAAAGCGGCACACATTGGTATGATTACCAGCTTTGCGAAGATTCCTCCCGATAGCCATCAGGATGGCCTATAAAAATCAAATTATAATCACATGAAAAAGCAATCAGAGCTAAACCGAAGAGAGTTTTTTAAAAATGCCAGCCTTGCAGGTGCTGGTCTTATTCTTTCTTCAGGAGCTGCAATCGCCTCTACTACTAAAAAAGAGGAGGCTCTTCCCTCCTTGCCTACCCGAAAACTTGGACCGATAGAAGTGACTGGATTAGGTTTGGGTTGTATGAGCATGGTGGCCGGAACTTATAACCCTACGCCTCCCAAAGATGAAATGATCGCTCACCTTCGAAAAGCTGTTGAAATGGGTGTTACCTTTTTTGATACAGCGGAGGTTTATGGTCCTTATGGCAGTGAAGAGCTGGTTGGAGAAGCTTTGGAACCTTTTAAAGATAAAATAACCATTGCTACCAAATTTGGATTTGAGATTCAAAACGGCCGCCGCATGGGTAGAAATGCTACTCCAGAATCTATCAAGAAGGTAATAGATGGTTCTCTAAAAAGGCTTCGACTTGAAGCAATTGACTTATTCTATTTGCATCGAATGGATCCCAATGTACTAGTTGAAGATGTTGCTGGAGCAGTAAAAGATCTGATTGCCGCCGGCAAAGTAAAGCATTGGGGACTTTCAGAGGTATCGCCTGCTACGCTACGAAAGGCTCACTCGGAGCTCCCTGTTGCAGCGCTGCAATCCGAATACAACATGGCAGAGCGTGTCGTTGAAAATCAAATTTTAGCTACTTGTGAGGAACTTGGAATTGGATTCGTGCCTTGGGGACCAACGCATCGTTCTTTCCTTACTGGAAGATTCAATGAATACAGCAGGTTTGCTAGCGAGGACCGTCGTTCCCAATTACCTTTTTTCTCTGCAGAAGGATTTGAGCAAAACATGGGATTTTTGAGATTAGTTAGAAACTGGTCTCAAAAGAAAGGAATCACTATGGCGCAATTTTGCTTGGCTTGGCTTTTAGCACAAAAACCGTTTATAGTCCCGATTCCAGGAACGACAAGCCCTCAGCATCTCGCGGAAAATCTGGGAGCCTTGTCCGTGAAATTCACGGCTACAGAACTCGCTGAAATCAGAAAAGAAATGAAACAATACCAATTAATGGGTGTCCGTGCTCCAGAAACTGCCTTCATTGATCAATAACTATGAAAAAATTTCTATTGGTTTTCCTCTTCCTTGGATTTAGTGGACTTGGTTTTTCACAAACCAATCGGGTGATGAACCTTTTCCCGGAGGGCACCACCCTCCACGGAAATATACCCTATCAAAACGATACGCTCCAAAAGCATTTACTGGATATTTATCTTCCACCAAATCCACAAAGCAAAGTCCCATTAATCATTTGGGTGCATGGTGGTGGCTGGCTCAGCAATGATAAGTACGCAGATATGGGCTATATGAAAGAGACCATTTCTGCTTTAATGAATGAAGGCTATGCATTGGCTTCCATTGATTACCGATTCAGTACTCAGGCGGTTTTTCCCGCGCAAATGCTGGATTGCAATGCAGCAATCTCTTTTTTGGTTGAAAATGCAGCTAAATACGGATTGGACACAGATCGAATGGCGGTGATGGGTTTCTCTGCTGGCGGCCACTTGGCATCCATGCTTGCATTATCCAAAAATCAAAACATCGATGATTTCTTTCTACCGGAAACGAATCGAGATTTTAGTTTCAAAGCAGTGGTAGATTTCTACGGTCCTGCAGATTTGACCCTTTTCCCCGGTGCCAATGATCCAAAATCCCCGGAAGGATTACTCATCGGAGCTGCTCCTTTAGATAGACCTGATTTGGCTAAAATGGCAAGTCCAGTGAGCTTTGTGGACGAAAGTGATCCTCCTTTCTTGATCATCCATGGTGAAAACGATGATTTAGTTTCTCCTAGACAATCATATTTATTGAATTCATGGCTTCAGGTAAAAGGAATTCCATCAGAGTTGATTATTGTTCCCGGTGCTCCTCATTATGGGTCTATGTTTGATTCTGATGAAATACGGATAAAAGTCCTGAATATCTTAAAAAAGGAACTGAATTAGTACAAAGCCTAATCAGCTTCAATTCCCCATTCAGGTCTTAGATTTTGATAAGTAGCCTCTTAAATTTCTTTAGTATCTTAGAAATTTCCAATAAGAAATAATCAAGCTATGAGCACTCCTTCCTCAAAATTAAGTAGAAGATCATTTTTAAAAGCCTCTACACTAGCCGGGGGTGGATTATTGCTGAGTTTTAGTTGGCTTGCTGGCTGCAAACCCAGTCCTGAGGACTTGATGACCATGCCCAAGGAATGGTTTAAACTGAATGGCTACATCAAAATCGGAGAAAACGGGTTGGTTACCATCATGTCTCCAAATCCTGAGGGCGGCCAAAATATCAAGACCGCGATGCCCATGATCGTCGCAGAGGAGTTGGATGCGGATTGGACGAAAGTACTGGTCGAACAAGCGCCTCTAGATACAGAAAATTTCACCCGACAGTTTATCGGTGGCAGCCAAGCAATCCGAATTGGTTGGACTCCCCTCAGAACTGCAGGAGCCACTGCTCGATATTTATTAATACAAGCTGCTGCGCAAACCTGGAATGTTCCGGCCGCTGAGATCACTACCGAACCTGGTTATTTACTTCATACAGCCAGTGGGAAGAAAGTCCACTTTGGTGAAATGGCCTCATTAGCGGGCTCCATTCCTATTCCAGAAGAGGTGCAGTTGAAAGAAATAGCTGATTTTCGGATTATTGGCCATTCTCAAAAAAATGTAGATACCAAAAATATCATCACTGGAAAACCGCTTTTTGGAATAGACTACAAAAAGCCGGGAATGCTCAAAGCCATGATTATCCATCCTCCTGCCCATGGCTTACGCTTGAAATCTTTTGACGACTCAGAAGCGAAAGGTATACCTGGAATCAAAGCTATTTTCCAAATCAAATCTCATCAAGATGATTATGAACGGACTTTCTTTGACACGACAAGTTTCACGGATTTGGTGGCTATAGTTGGAGACTCTACCTGGGAAGTCATGAATGCTAAAAAAGCCCTCAAAGTTGAATGGGAACCTATTTCCACTTTTGAAGAAAAAAGGGATTGGGGTGGACGAAAGGAGCTTCGAACTATCCCGGAAGGTTTGGAAAGTCACGATTCGCAAGTTCAAAGAATGGTTGAGGCATCCAAAAATGCCCGGATAGTTCGAAAGGATGGAAATCCTGAAGCCGCATTCAGCAAAGCAGCCAAAGTGATCGAACGTACCTTCCATGGTCCTTTTTTGGCTCACAACTGCATGGAACCGATGAACTTTTTTGCACACGTTCAAGCAGATAAAATCGAATGTGCCGGCCCATTGCAAAAACCGGAATTAACCGAACAGGCACTATCTGCTCGTTTGGGAGTTCCCATCGAAAACATATACATCGACATGACCCGGCTGGGTGGTGGCTATGGCCGTCGATCTTATGCGCATTGGTTGATCGAAGCTGCAGTGATTTCCAAGGAAATGAATGCGCCGATCCACCTACAATATTCCCGGGAGGATGATATGACTGGCGGAATCTACCGTCCCATGTATCAGGCTACCTACAAAGCAGCACTTGATGAAAAAAATAACCTCATCGGATTTCATTTGAATGCTGGCGGGCTAGTGGAGCCACCACTTTACGCAGACCGATTTCCAGCAGGTGCAGTCGAAAATTACCTGGCTGAAGACTGGACGGCTTTATCCAATATTACGGTAGGCTCTTTTAGAGCTCCTCGTTCTAATTTTATAGCCGCTGCAGAACAATCCTTTTTGGACGAAGTGGCAGAAGCAGCAGGGAAAGATCCAATTGAGTTTAGATTGGAATTATTAAAAAAAGCAAAGGATAATCCCGTAGGAAAACGGAACGATTATGATCCGGAACGATATGCTGGGGTATTGGAATTGGTGAAGACCAAATCTAATTGGGGTCAAGACATGAAAGGAGTTTCAAGAGGAGTTTCAGCCTATTTCTGCCACAATAGCTATGCAGCTCAAGTAGTGGATTTAAAAATCGAGAATGGACAAGTTCAGATTGAAAAGGTGGTTCAGGCTGTAGATTGCGGCTTGGTTGTCAATCCGGATTCAGCAAGAAACCTTTGCGAAGGTGCTGTGGTTGATGGAATCGGAACAGCCCTTTTTGGTGAATTAAAGTTTGAAAATGGAGTGCCCGATAAAAACAACTTCGATAACTATCGAATGATTCGAATGAAGGAAGTTCCAAAATCCATTGAGACCTATTTTGTAGAAAATGAAATTGATCCAACGGGGCTTGGAGAACCTACGTATCCGCCTGTTTTTGGGGCTTTAGCCAATGCGCTTTATGCTGCAACAGGAGAACGGCTATCCAAACAACCCTTCTTTCCACAGCTCAAAGCCTAGAAATTTATAAAAAAGGGCCGATTGAATCAAATTCAATCGGCCCTTTTTTTTGCTAAAAACTTAATAAGATTTTGTCAGCTACTTCCATTCCCAGACATTATCACTGGTATTTTTATCAGGGAATCTGCCATGTGGATCTAGGGTGATTTTTTTGATTTTGCGATCTCCAAATTCCATTACCGCATCAAAAGTTCGATTTCCGTCAAACCAAACCGAAACAGGCCAGGTAACTTCGACTGTTGTATCATCAATCATTTTGCTATTTGCAATGGATTTGATTGCAGGGCCTTCTGCTTCAAATTCGACTTTCAAAACTACAGGCGAAGGCATCTCCCCTGCTTGCTTTACTGTTACTACAGTTTTTCCTTGATTTGAACTTACATTTTCAATAGAACCTTCAACCGACTCGGTGGTAAATAACCAGTAATACCAAAACCATTCTAGGTTTTGCCCCAATGCATTATTCATAAAAAAGATATAATCCCAAGGCGAAGGATGCTTAAATGCCCAGCTATCGGTATATTTTTTCATGGCATTAATTACCGCTTCATCTCCAACAATCCCTCCAAGCATGGAAAGCATCAATGGGGTTTTCTGATACGTCTGAAATCCATATCCAGGACCAGCATCATTGGCACTCCACATCAGCGGGGCCTCATCTTCAGATCCTGAGATCCGACCGTAACTCTGGCCCAAACCATCCAGATTATAAGCTACTTTTCGGCTAGACGCCGAAGAAAGAATATTCATGTATTGGTTGAACCCTTCGTCCATCCAGCCATAGCGGGTTTCGTTTGTTCCCAGCATCATTGGCCACCATTGATGAGCGGTCTCATGATCTGCAGCTCCTTGATTTGAATTGATCACCATTGGATATTCCATCCCAGCACTTGGTCCATCTTGAAGGGTAAGATGAGGGAAAGGATAGGGTGCCCAAAGCTCTGAATAGAATTCTAAAGCATGTCTAGTACGGGTCAACGCACTTTCAAAAAAGCGAGCTCTCTCGGGAATGAATACCTCATGAATAGGAATAGGACCTTTTCCAGGTATCATGGCTCGAGTTGCTTTCCATATAAATCGGTCTGAAGTGGCCCAAGCAAAATCATTCACTTTATCTGCCACAAAGCGCCAAGTCAATGTTTTCCCATCAAGCGTAGATTTTCCAGGTCCTTTTTCCGCTTCTGACACGATGGTGATTTCCTCATCGGAATTCAAAACCATAGCAAGTCTTTGTCTTGCTGAAGGAGTCAAAACTTCTTCTGGATTTTGCAAAACTCCTGTCCCACTTACAATCCAACCAGCTGGAACAGTAATAGAAACATCGAACTTCCCGAAGTTATTGAAAAACTCAGCTGGCCCTAAGTATAGGCTTGTTTCCCAGCCTCTTAAGTCATCGTATTTGGCTAACCTTGGAAACCATTGCGTTGGCTGAAAAAGCGTACTGTCAAAACGCTGAGTCATTCGATGCCCGCGGCCATTTTCTCCTCCTGGGAGCTTTGTATTCCATTCTATTTCCAATTCAGCGGTACTTCCTGCTTTGATTGGATCCAAAAGTGAAATCGTCGCGATGGTACTTTTCAAACCAGTTGCTTTCAAAGTAGGCGGATCATTTCTTCTCGAAGGCGCAGGATTTAAATCCACTACTTTCCCATCTATTTTAATTGAAGTCACGATCATCCCTTCGGTATTTTCAGCAGGAACAGAAGTTCCTCTTGGCACATCACCCCGAAAAACATTATGATCCAATCGAAGTACGATTTGTCCCAAATCATCTGGACTGGAATTATGAATCAGGATTTTTTCAGAACCTGTAATCGTCTGATTCGAAGGATTCAAGCTCGCCTTAATGGTAAAATCTGTTTCCAATTGCCAGTAATTTGGACCCGGCTTTCCTGAAAAATCCCGGGTACCTGCCTCAAATGCTCTTCGTATGGAGTTGGTCAGCGGAACATCCATTCGAATAGCCCTATTTTGAGTTTCTACAGTTTCCCGCTGGGGTATTGGAGCTTTTTGCTGCGCAAATGTTTGAAAAGAAAGAAAAAGCAAGAGTAAAAAGATGTTTTTCATTTGTGATGGATTTTAGATCTGAGTGAATTCTATACTATTCTAAAGAAAAGAGTTATTTGAAGAGTTACAAATTTGATTTTCGAGCTAAAAGATCAGAAATAAACTTCTATTCTCCACAAAGAGGACATCGTTTGATTTTCATTCAAACCTATTTGAAGTAATAAAGGCAAAAAATTGCTGTTTTAGAAAAATGAAAAATAAATCAGGAATACTTCCAAAAAGTCTAGAAATTAATAAGTTAATCGGATGTTAATAGGAAATCGCAGGTTTGGTTTTTAAAATGAAAGGAAAATCTAGCTAATTTTTCTGCCTTCCAATCGACAAAAATCCTAACTTCAAGTGCCGAAATGAAATCTTATTAATCAAATTATTAACTAAACTCAAACACTCTTGCAGCCATTAGTAATCGACATCGGAGGATCAAATATTAAAATATTGGCAAAAGGCCAACCAGAACGAATCAAAATACCATCAGGAAGTGATTTTTCACCTGAAACAATGATCCCTCTTATTAAAGAAGCTGCTTCAGATTGGACCTACGATCGCATCACCATTGGCTTTCCAGGAGTCGTGAAAAATAATCAGATTCATAGTGAGCCTGTCAATCTTGGAAAAGGTTGGGAAAGCTATGATTTTGCAAAAGAATTTAACTGTCCCGTTAAGATCATAAATGATGCTGCCATGCAGGCTTTGGGAAGTTATGAAGGAAAAAAACTACTTTTTTTGGGTTTCGGTACTGGATTGGGAACGGCCATGGTAATAGGTAAGACGATTCTCCCTATTGAAGGAGGACACTTACCTTATAAAAAATCCACTTTTGAAGGCTATGTTGGAAAGGAATACCTAACCACAAGTGGTTCTAAACGCTGGGAAAAGCATGTTTTAAAAACAATCGAAACTTTTGCAGATGCTTTCCAGCCTGAAGACATTGTCTTGGGGGGAGGCAACTCAAAACTAATCACCACGGTGCCTGAAGGATGCCGATTAGGAACCAACCAAAATGCCTTTATAGGAGGTTTTCGCCTTTGGGAGGACGAATATATTTTCTGATTTCAATCTAATTTTAATTAAACTCTGAGTGTCCAATGAAATTAAAAAACTGGATTATAACCACTTGCATATGGTTTTCTATATTTCAACTTCAAGCACAGAGTTTTCAACCATCCGCAGTATTTTCCAAACAAGATTCGCTCCGCGGTTCCATAGGTCCTGCTAGAGCTTGGTGGGATTTACTTCAATATCACCTTGAGGTAAAAGTCGATCCCGGGTCACAAACCGTCGCTGGGAAAAACACCATGAGTTACAAAGTAATTGCTGATCAAAATCTACTTCAAGTAGATCTGCAAGCACCAATGTCACTTGAAAAAGTAATTCAGGATGGCCAAGAATTGCAGGTGACTAATGAGGGCTCGGCCCACTTTGTACAACTTGCAAAAAATCAGGAGATCGGCAAAATCTATGATATTGAATTTCATTTCTCAGGGAAACCTGTAATCGCTATCCGACCTCCTTGGGACGGGGGATTTACATGGACCAAAGACAGCAATGGATTGCCATTCATAGCTAACTCAAATCAGGGAATTGGATCAAGTATTTGGTGGCCCAACCGAGATCATCCTGCTGATGAACCAGATCAAGGTGTTTTAATCTCCGTAGAAGTTCCGGAAAATCTGATGGATATCTCTAACGGCCGACTAATCAAAACCGAACATAACGAAAAAGATAAAACCAAAACTTATCATTGGGAGGTTAAAAACCCGATCAATAATTACGGCATCAATGTCAATATCGGTGATTACGTACATTTTGGAGAGCAGTATCCCGGTGAAAAGGGGATGCTTGACATGGACTATTATGTCCTTCGAGAGAATTTAGAAAAAGCCAAAGTTCAGTTTAAAGATGCCAAACGAATGATGGAGGCATTTGAGCATTGGTTTGGTCCCTACCCTTTCTATGAAGACGGATATAAACTGGTGGAAGCTCCCTACCTCGGAATGGAGCATCAGAGTTCTGTCACTTATGGTAATGGCTATGCAAACGGCTATCGAGGAACAGACTTAAGCGATACAGGTTGGGGATTAAAATTTGACTTTATCATTATCCATGAATCCGGGCACGAGTGGTTTGCAAATAATATCACGAATAAGGATGTCGCTGATATGTGGGTTCATGAAGGATTTACAGCTTATTCAGAAAACTTATTTTTGGATTATTTCTATGGAACCGAAGCCAGCAATGCCTATGTCTTAGGAACCCGGCAACGAATCAACAACGATAAACCTATAATTGGACCTTATGGAGTCAATGAAAATGGCTCCTCCGATATGTATTATAAGGGAGCTAATCTGTTGCATACGATCCGACAAATCATCAATAATGATGAGAAATGGAGGATGATTCTAAGAGGTTTAAATTCTGAATTTTACCACAAGACTGTCACTTCCTCCGAAATTGAAAATTACATAAGTCAGCAAGCGGAAATTGATCTCAACCCCATTTTTGACCAGTATTTAAGGGATATTCGAATTCCAATTTTGAGTGTGGTAAAGGATGGGAAAACGATCAGTTACCGTTGGGAAAATACTATTCAGAGTTTTAATATGCCAGTTCGGGTTTATTTGGATAAAAAAGAGGTTTGGCTGAACCCTACGACCAAATGGCAGGAAATGGGAATTGACAACGAAATAAAATCTATTGAAGTTGATCAAAACTTTTATGCAGGAATGATGATCGTGAATAAATAGATCGATTTGATATCCTTAGACTTATCGTAATTTTGTCTTAAGTAGAACCATTTCATCAAGAAATACTGTTCTTCTCGCAATTGTAACCTAATGGACCTTGAATCCATTACTTATTACAGCATATGAAATCAAAGAAAAGAGTTGTCGTCGGCCTATCAGGCGGCGTTGACAGTTCGGTAGCCGCTCACCTACTTCTCGAGCAAGGCTATGAAGTCATCGGGATGTTTATGAAAAACTGGCACGATGAATCTGTCACTATTTCCAACGAATGCCCCTGGATGGAAGATTCCACTGATGCCATGCTTGTCGCAGAGAAGCTTGGAATCCCATTTCAAGCCATTGACCTCAGTGAGGAATACAAGGATAGAATCGTAGACTATATGTTTGCTGAATATAAAGCCGGAAGAACTCCTAATCCGGATATTCTTTGTAATCGGGAAATCAAATTTGATATTTTCTTAAAAGCAGCCGAAAAACTCAAAGCAGATTTTGTGGCTACAGGTCATTATTGCCAAAAAGGCGAAATAGAAGTAGACGGCCAGCCGGTCTATCAATTACTCGCTGGTGCTGATCCAAATAAGGATCAAAGCTATTTTCTCTGTCAACTGAACCAAAGTCAATTGGCAAAAGCATTATTTCCAATTGGACATCTTCAGAAGCCTGAAGTTCGGGAAATTGCGAAAAAGTTGGATCTAATTACTGCAGAAAAGAAAGATAGTCAGGGACTTTGCTTCATCGGAAAAGTTCGACTACCGGAATTCCTTCAGCAACAATTGAAACCAAAAAAAGGAAAGATTATCGTCATTCCTGAGGATTTGCCAGAATTTAAAAAAACTCAGATTCCAGCCGGAATTGAGCCTAAAGACTATGATGATTCGCTTTTGGATGCTATGGCTTTACCAATTCACTATACACCCGAGCAGGGAAAGGTTCTAGGTGAGCATAATGGAGCTCATTATTTTACCGTAGGTCAGCGCAAAGGATTACAAGTTGGAGGTACCGGTAAACCACTTTTCGTAATAGCCACAGATACTCAAACAAATATTATCTATACTGGCTTGGGCGAAGATCACCCCGGCTTGCTTCGTCATGCGCTTTTTGTGAAAAATGAGGACGTCCATTGGATTCGGGAGGATTTGAAATTGACTCCGGGAGAAAGTAAGCACTATGAAGCTCGAATTCGATATCGTCAACCCTTGAGCGGAGCGACTTTGATCCAGAAAGAAAATGGGCTTTATGTTTTATTCGAAAAAGCACAAAAAGGAATCGCATCCGGTCAGTTTGTAGCTTGGTATCAGGGCGAAGAATGTATCGGTTCCGGTACTATCTTTTAATCTCTTCTCTCTGCATTCTTCATTTTACATTCTCAATTTTAAATTAAACAGTGCTCGAAATCCTCTACGAAGACGAAAACCTTATCGCAATCAATAAGCCATCAGGCTTGCTGGTACATCGTACTTCCATAGCTGCTGAAGAAACAGTTTTTGCTGTTCAAACACTTCGGGACCAGATTGGGCAACGTGTTTCACCTGTTCATAGATTGGATCGACCGACCAGCGGAGTATTGCTTTTTTCAAAGCGAGATGAAATTCTTCCCTTGCTGAAAGCACAGTTTATGGATCGAACTGTGGAGAAAACCTATTTGGCTATCGTAAGAGGAATACCTGAAGTCAAAGCAGCGATGATCGATTATCCCCTGACAACGGAGCGTTCCAATAAGAAACAGGAAGCTAGAACTTCCTATAAAGTAATTGCGGAGACAGAAATACCCTTCAATACAACCGGTAGATACCCTACTAGTCGCTATGCGCTTTTGGAATTGAAACCGGAAACTGGTAGAACACATCAGATTCGTAGACATCTAGCCCATTTACGCCACTATATTATTGGGGATAAAAAACATGGTGATAATAAACAAAACCAGTTTTTCGAAAAGCAATTTGAAATGGGAAACCTTCTTTTACATGCCAAAAGCCTAAAGCTAAAGCTTCCTTTTGGTGAAGAATCACTAATAATTGAAGCCGATATCCCAAGCCACTTCCAAAAAACTTTAATGGATTTGAACCTTTGAATAGGCCTTTTTAATGAAAATTAGTCCTTAGGATATAAAATAGTGACTTTGGCTTATCGGGATTTTATTTACTTTAGAACCGGAATATCAACATCTTATTAAATCTAGCATGACACATAACGTCTCACTGTGGAATGATTACAAGACATGCGAGATTCCTTGTGGCCATAGAAAAACAAAAATAAACATATGAAAAAAACGATTTTAACCGTAGCACTTGGTTGTGCTTTCGCTGTTGTCTCTTTTGCGCAACAAAAAGACATTGAGAAAAAATTTGATCGAGTATCTGCTGTAAAAGATCTGACTTACCTCACCTCTGACGAATTGATGGGAAGGGATCCTATTCGCCCAGAAATCTCTCTAGCGTATAACTTTATTGCAGATCAACTGAAAGGATTCGGTGCCAAACCAGTACCAGGAGCAGATGGTTACTTTCAAAATATTCCATTTATGATGTCTGCCCCTCCAAAAAAAGGTGAAATAAAATTAGGAGACTCGGTATACGTTCAGGGCAAAAACTTGCTAGTAATTAATGGCGAATCTCTTTCTGGAAAATATGAAATAGTAGAAGTTGGATTTGGATTAGAGTCTGATTTGGCAGGAAAGGATCTGAAAGGAAAAATCTTATTAACCAATGTAGGAGCACCTGATCGAATGAGTCCGGCAGAATTATTTAGCCTAGGCTCTGAGAAAGCCAAACTTGCAGAAGCTGCAGGTGCAATTGGTGTGATTGAACGATTCAATATTCCTTCCATTCCTTGGCCATTGATATCCAATTATTTGAATCGAACTCAGATGGTCATTGACAATGGTGAATCCAGCAAAATGCCTTATATCTGGATAGAAGATGTCAAAAATACGATGAAGGATCAATTAGCTGAGGGAAAAGCGATGGCAGAACTTGCGATCGAAGGAAAAATCAACAAGGCGATTGATGGAAAAAATGTCTTGGCTTGGATCGAAGGAACCGATTCCGAATTAAAAGATGAATTTGTTTTACTATCTGCACACTATGACCATGTAGGCGTAGGCAGAGCAGATGCTGAAGGTGACACTATTTACAATGGTGCCAGAGACAATGCAGTAGGAACAGTAGCTGTGATGAACGCAGCAAAATATTTTGCCAAAAATCGTCCGAAACGATCCATTTTGATTGCACTTTGGACAGCTGAGGAAAAAGGTCTTTTAGGTTCTGCATATTTCGCTGAAAACCCGCTTATTCCTTTGGATAAGATTATATATAATCTAAATATCGATGGCGCAGGGTACAATGATACTTCTGTGATTACGGTTATTGGTTTAGGAAGAACCTCTGCAGATAATTTGGTGAGTGATGCTGTTTCTGCATTTGGACTGAAAGCTATTGCAGACCCTGCTCCGGAGCAAGGTCTCTATGATCGCTCAGATAATGTAAGCTTCGCTAAAAAAGGAATCCCTGCTCCTACCTTCAGTCTTGGCTTTACAGCCTTTGACGATGAAATCAACAAATATTACCATAAAGCTGGAGACCAAGTTGAATCCTTGGACTTAGATTATGTGACCTTATATTGGAAAGCCTATATTCTGGCTGCACAAAATATTTCAAACAATCCTGAAAGACCATTTTGGACTCCAGGTGACAAATATGAAGGTGTAGGAAAAGAGCTTTACGGTATACAATAGACCTTATCTATTTTTACACAAAAAAACCTGTGGCTTCTTAAGTCACAGGTTTTTTTGTGAAATATAAAAATGGAATTACCCAAATAACATCCCTGCAATAGTCGCGGTCATCAAACACGCTAAAGAAGCTGCCAGTAAAGATCGAAGACCCAGCCTACTTAGATTCCCTTGTTGATTGGGGGCGATAATGCTTATTCCTCCTAACTGAATTGCAATCGAACTAAAGTTGGAAAATCCACAAAGTGCATAGGTAGCGATCACAATTGATTTTGGACTAAGCGTTCCCAATTCTTTCATCTCGGATAGGCTTAAGTATGCTACGAATTCATTGATAACTGTTTTTTGTCCCAATAAACTTCCAATCTGAAGAGTATCAACCCACTCTACACCAATCACCCATGCAAAGATTCGAAACACTTGTCCAAATAAATATTCTAAAGAAAAGCCTTTAAACTGACCTCCAGTACTGTTAACAACAAACTCATTTAATCCTGTCACATCTCCTAAGATTCCCATCAAAAGGTAATTGACCGCCGCTATCACAGCAATGAAAGCTAAAAGCATTGCACCTACATTAAGCGCCAATTTCAAACCTTCAGAGGCTCCTATAGACATTGCGTCGATAAGATTTACCCCCATAGCCTCCTCATTAACTTCAAGTTTTTCCTTTACTCTTTCCTTTTCCGTCTCAGGAATAAACATCTTGGACATCACGATTGCTGCAGGAGCATTCATAATACTTGCTCCAAGTAGGTACGCTGCAAATTTGCTTTGCTCCTCCAGACTATCACCACCTAAAAAGGCAACATATCCCGCAAGTACACCTCCTGCGATCGTTGCCATTCCTCCCGTCATCAAGCACATCAATTCAGATTTACTCATGTTGGGAATAAAAGGACGAACTAACAACGGAGCCTCTGTTTGCCCCAAAAATATATTTCCAGCGGCAGAAAGGCTTTCGGGACCTGATAATCGCATTGTTCTGGCCATTACCCAGGCTATTCCAAATACAACTTTTTGAAGAATTCCTAGGTAATATAGGCCCGCAGAAACAGTAGAAAAGAAGATGATTGTTGGTAATACTTGAAAAGCGAAAATAAATCCAAATCCGTCACCAGCAAGATCGCCAAAGATAAAAGCTGCTCCATCTCTACTAAAACTCAAAAACTTCACGAAAGCTTCACTTAGTAAACCAAAACCAGAAGCTACGATTGGAACCTTGGTGATCAAGAACCCGAAAATCAATTGAAGTAAGATTCCGATTCCTACCAATCTCCAATCGATCCGCTTTTTATCACTTGAAAAAATAAAAGCCACCAATACGATGACTGCCAAACCAAAAACACCTCTCAAATAATCCATTAAGTACTTTTTAAAATAGGAAGTCGTAAAAATAAGGAAGTCATGGTCAGAAAAAAAGCCTGAATTTCTTCAGGCTTTTTTTCTACTAGTTTCTTTTATTTATTTCGTCTCTAATGCGTGCCGCACGCTCATAATCTTCATTATTGATTGCTTTTTCCAGCATCTGATTTAGCTTATCTAGACTGAAGTCCTTCAATGAGGGCTCTTTTTTAGTGACAAACTTTTGAGTTGGTTTTTTTGGAGAACTTTTTTCTTCACTAGAATCAAATTCAAAATTATCTACCTCACCCTCAGACATTGCTTTTTCTGTGCAGTAAACAGGAGCTCCAAATCTAATTGCGATTGCAATCGCATCGGATGGTCTGGAATCTATCTCAGCCTCTATCTGATCACTTTTACATTTGATCTTGGCATAATAGACTCCTTCTTTCATATCTGTGATGATAATTCTGTCGATTTCATAGTTAAACCCATTAGCAAAAGACTTGAAAAGATCATGAGTCATCGGCCTATTTGGGATGATTTTTTCTATTTCAAGCGCAATTGCCTGAGCTTCAAACATTCCAATCACTATCGGCAATCTGCGAGAGCCATTTACCTCTCCTAATATCAAAGTAAATGACCCCGATTGCGAATGGTTGGACGAAAGTCCTAAAATCTCCAGTTCTATAAGTTTTTCCACAAAAATTTACAATTCAGCTTTGAGCGCTTCATTTAGTTTTGGTACTACTTCGAAAGCATCTCCAACAATCCCATAATCTGCTGCTTTGAAGAAAGGTGCCTCAGGATCTTTATTGATAACTACGATGCATTTTGAAGAGTTAACCCCGGCAAGATGTTGAATCGCGCCTGAAATTCCTATAGCAATATATAAACTTGGTGCGACTTTCACTCCTGTTTGTCCCACATGTTCATGATGTGGTCTCCATCCTATATCAGAAACAGGCTTAGAACAACCAGTTGCAGCGCCAAGGATTTTAGCCATATCTTCAATCATGCCCCAGTTTTCAGGACCTTTAAGACCTCTTCCTCCTGATACTACGATATCTGCCTCTGGAAGTAGCACTTCGCCGGTAGCTCGCTCAGTTGAAGTAATCTTTGAAGCAAAGTCTGAATCAGAGAGATTAACTGCAAACGATTCTACAGTTGCTTTGGAATCGTCCAATTTCAGGTCGATCGCATTTTTTTTGATTGCTAGAATTTTATGATCAGTAGTCACCTTTGTTTCAGCAAAGGCTTTTCCTGTGTAGATGCTTCTTTTCACAAGATATTCTCCATTCGTCTTAGGCAATTCTACTACATTAGAAACCAAACCAGCATCCAATTTAATTGCCAATCGGGCAGCTACCGCATCTCCAAGTGAAGATTTCGCTAGAACCAAAGTTTTTGATTGCTCCTTTTGAAAGGCTTGAGCTACTGCTGAGGCATGTGCCTGAATAACACCCGCGTCCAATCTGGAATCTTCAGCGTGCAGTACTTTTGTTGCACCTGCTCCTCCGACTGCCGCTAATTCATCATTTGAAACAGTACCAAGTGCCACAGCAACTACATCTCCTTCACCTGTCTGTTGGCTTAATGCTTTGGCAAAAGCAACCGCTTCTAAACTTGTCTTTTTAACTTTTCCTTCGGAATGCTCTATGTATACTAATATTGACATAATCTCTTAATTTATAATGGGTTGAAATAGGTTGATTAAAGTACTTTTGCTTCGTTTTTCAGAAGCCTTACCAGCTCCTCCACGTTATCTTTATCAACCAATTTTACTGATCCTTTCGCAGGTGGCAGTTGGTAGTTTGTGGCTTCAGCTTGAGTTTCATCAGACACCACTTCAACCACGTTCAAGGGCTTGGTTCGGGCTGACATAATCCCTCTCATATTCGGTATTTTCCATTCTGCAATTGGCTCTTGACAACCTGCGATCAATGGCAATGAAGCTTCCAATAGCTCTTTTCCGCCTTCAATTTCTCTTGCCATTTTCACCAAATTACCATCTACTTCCAGCTTCATCACAGGTGAGAATGACGGCATATTTAATAGCTCACCTACCATACCATGAACCATACCTCCATTGAAATCGATGGACTCTCTACCCATCAAGATCAAATCGTATCCACCTTCTTTAGCATAATGCGCAATTTGCTTTGCTACAAAAAAGGAATCTTTTGGATTGGAATTAACACGTATCGCTTCATCGGCACCAATAGCCAGTGCTTTACGTAAAGTTGGTTCTGTTTCGGCTTCTCCGACATTAAGTACAGTAAGCTTTCCACCAGTTTGATCTCTCAATTCCACCGCTCTTGCTAATGCATAGTCATCATATGGACCGATAATAAACTGAACTCCGGTAGTATCAAACTTGGTATTGTCGGCAGTAAACTGAATCTTAGAGGTCGTATCTGGTACGTGGGTGATACAAACAAGAATCTTCATTGGTTTAGGATTATATTATTTTAGATTTATTTCACGTGAAATTAACAGTAAGGACTTAAAGAAAAAAACTATTCATGGGCAATTTGGAACGAATCAAGCTTCTCGAACAATTCTCAGAAGAAGAACCTGAAAATCCTTTTAACTGGTATGCCTTAGCATTGGAATATCAAGATTCTGACCCTGAAAAGACAAGTAAGTTATTTAATAAACTACTTTCATATCATAATAGTTATTTGCCAACCTATTTCCCCGCGGCACATTTTTTTGCTGACCGGGACGAATTGAAAAAGGCCGAAAAAGTTTTTAGGGAAGGAATTAAGTTAGCAAGAAGTCAGGAAAATGAAAAAGCCTACCGTGAACTCCAAAATGCTTTTCAAAATTTCTGTTTCGAAAATGACATAGATGATTGATCAAAATCAGCCTCTTGAATTAGCAGAGTAGTCACTTTGTTCGTAAATTATTATTCTTTCCAATCCCATTTAATGCTCCAAAAGAATGATTACACAACAAAAAATGCTTGATTATTTTCTTCCGGTTTTTAAATCGAAAGGAAAAAACTTTCGCAAGAAAAGTCTAATAAAAGCCAAAAAAGCTACCCCCGGATTGTTAGTAATCACCAAGACAAGTGATGGAGTAGAAACCAGAAATATTGCTGAAGAAGGAGATTGGCTGGTAGAAAACCAGACTAGCTCAGAGGAAAAATACTTGGTTAAACCAGACATTTTTGAATCTAAATATGAAATGGTTGACTCTTTGGGAGATGGTTGGGCATGCTACAAACCAAAGGGAATAATGCGAGGATATGAATTTGAAGCAAGCGATTTGAGGCATTTTGATATAAAAGATCGACTTGAATTTCAAGCACCGTGGAAAGACACCATGTTTGTCAGGATTGGGGATTACTTAATTATCCCTCCTGGAGAACAAGAAATCTACAGAGTGGCTCGGAAGGAGTTTATGGAAACTTATCAGGAAGTCTGAGGAACCAGCACAATCTTTCCTAACTGCTTTCCATCCCGCATTCTGTTAAATGCCTCCACCGCATTATCAAAAGTGAAAACGGAATCTACCAATGGCTTTATTTGATGAGCATTAACCAAATTCAGCATTCCTTCAAAATCATCATCGGAACCCATGGTGGTCCCAATAATTTTAATCTGATTCCAGAAAATTTTTCGAGCTTCCAACTTGGAAGGATTTCCGAGGGTCGCTCCAAAAAAAACAATTTTCCCTCCTGGTTTCACTACTTGAACAAGGTGATTCAAAGTATCGCCAGCTGCACTGTCAATAATTAAATCAAATCCTCCAACTGCTTCCTGAGCCTGAGAAATCCAATTATGATCTCGGTAATTAAAACCTTTTATAGCTCCCAATTCCAAAGCTTTTTCAATTTTTGCAGGATTGCTGCTACTTACATAAAGTTTAGCTCCAAGCGCTAAACCAAATTGCGCTGCAAACTGAGCTACCCCTCCACCAAATCCAGTAACCAGTAAGTTCTCGCCTTCCTGAAGTTGCCCTTGGTAGGAAATAGCCCGATAAGCTGTCAAACCTGCCAAAGGCAAAGCAGCAGCTTCCTCCCAAGAAAGATGGCTTGGCTTTGAATAAACGCGATCTACAGGCACTATTATCGATTCAGCTAAAGTACCGTGATTGGGCATTCCAAGGATCTCAAAACTCGAACCTTGGACTTTTTGATTTTGACCCCAATTCAAAGCCGGGTTGATAATAACTTCTTTTTCCAAAAAATCAGGGTTTACACCCTCTCCGATCTCAGTAATAATTCCTGCACCATCAGAGCCTAAGACAACCCCATCTTTCAAATTAGGATAAAGACCTTGTCGGCACCATTCATCCCGATGATTTAAAGCAGCTGCTTTTATCAAAACCCGAACTTCCCTAGGATTTAATATCCGTGTTTGGATGTCGGTATAATTAATTCTCTCTTCAGCAGATTGGTCTAGCGTGATTGCTTTCATGGATTTTTAGAATGATGTTGGACGATCATTTCGATCTAAAAGGTCATCTGAATCATCATTAGCTCTACTTTGAAGTTTGATTGTGTTGCCACTGTCAAATTCCGATACGCCACTGGACTGACTGGAAAAAGAAGGTCTATATACCTCATTACCAGCAGCTGGATTTTGCATATTGCCGAAGTGATCCAAATCGGTGAATTTAGTGTACTTGCCAATAAATCGAAGTTTTACCGTATCCAAAGAACCATTTCTATGCTTGGCGATGATCACCTCACCCACTCCTTGGGTAGAATTGTGATCCTCATCCTCAGTGATTCCATAATATTCAGGACGGTATAGGAACATTACCATATCAGCATCTTGCTCGATAGCTCCTGATTCTCTCAAATCCGAAAGTTGTGGACGCTTATCTCCTCCTCTTGTTTCCACTGCTCTGGATAATTGGGAAAGAGCAATGACTGGGACTGCTAATTCTTTAGCGATTTTCTTTAATGCTCTGGAAATACTGGCAATTTCTTGCTCTCGATTTCCTCCACCTCCACCCTTGGAGTCTCCAGACATCAGCTGCAAATAATCAATTACGATCATTTGTATATCATGCTGAGCTTTAAGCTTTCGGCATTTTGCTCTCAATTCCAATATTGAAAGAGCGGGAGTATCATCTACGAATAGCGGAGCTTTGGAGAGCTTCGCTGTTTTATGTACCAACTGAGCCCATTCGTGCTCTGCCAATGATCCTTTTTTGATTTTTTCCGAATCTAATTCAGCTTCCGAGCTGATTAATCGATTCACCAACTGAATTGATGACATTTCCAGGGAGAAAATCGCCACTGGTTTATTGTGATCCACAGCGGCATTTCTTAACACCGAAAGAACGAAAGCAGTCTTTCCCATTGCAGGTCTTGCGGCAATGATGACCAAGTCAGATTTTTGCCAACCGGAAGTCACACGATCCAATGCTGTAAATCCTGAAGGAACTCCTGTCAACCCATCTTTTTGAAGTTTTCTGGCTTCTAATTCTATGATTGCTTCGCGCATGATTGACTTCATATCGGAATAGTTCTTTCGAATATTCTTTTCAGAAATCTCAAACAGACTCTGCTCCATTTTATCCAAGAGCTCAAAAACATCAGTAGTTTCCTCGTAAGCATCCCGCTGAATATCAGAAGAGATCCGAATCATCTCACGCTTGATGGACTGCTCTGTGATGATTCGAGCATGGTATTCTATATTGGCAGCTGAAGCTACTTTTGAAGTCAATTCGGTAACATAAAATGCTCCACCAGCCACTTCCAAAGAACCATTTTTCCGAAGCTGAGAAGTGACAGTAAGCAAATCAATTGGCTGACTTTCAGTAAACAAGTCCAAAATCGCTTGAAAAATAACTTGGTGGGAATCCTTGTAAAAGCTTTCCACCTTAAGGATATCAATCACATTGGTGAGAGCATCTTTTTCAAGCATCAAAGCACCAAGAACAGCTTCCTCCAGATCTGTGGCTTGAGGCGGCACTTTACCTAACTGAGAAGGAGGATTAGAAAAATTGGGTTTTCGTGTGATTCTAGGGTTTGGATTCTTTTCGGTCATAAAACAAATGTATTCGCTTTAAATCAAGAGTTTTGAACAACTTTTACAAAAGTTATCAACATCAATCAAAGCAAAAATCAAGCCCATGAGCCTTAACTATTTATAATAAACTCCATTTCTGTAACCCCGAAACATACTGCAAAGCATTGCCCAAGTAAAGTGCCATAGCATTTCAGAAAATGGGATATTGAAAATTTCCAAACCTAAAATGGGTTTTTTTAGCATTCCGTATGTATCCCAAAAATGCGGGAAGAATAAATTAAAATTGATGTAATAAATCAAAAATGAAATCCCTAAAGTGGCAAAAGCCGAAATAATTGATAAACCAATCAAATCTGGTCGCTGAATCCAAATGTAAACGGATAGAAGAAAAAACGTCAGAAAAGTCACATAGCCGGAATGAATACCTAAAAGCATACTAAAGACCGTTAAACTGCCGCAACCAATGAGAAACAAAAAAAAGAAATCTCTGTTTTTGGCT
Source organism: Algoriphagus marinus (assembly GCF_001936475.1). Taxonomy (GTDB): domain Bacteria; phylum Bacteroidota; class Bacteroidia; order Cytophagales; family Cyclobacteriaceae; genus Algoriphagus; species Algoriphagus marinus. The sequence goes on from NZ_MSPQ01000016.1 coordinate 44,711, forward strand.
GGCGTTTGCTTGCTGAAATTGATCTCCTTTTTTGTAAAAGAAGAATGGATATAACCTCCTACCCCAAACAAGGCAAAGCCAATAATATAGTCCTCGAACCCAACTACTCCCTCTCCAAAAAGTGTAGGCGGGCGCCAATAATCTCTAAAATACCATACTTCTGCTATTATCCCCATCAATCCACCGACGGCTCCTACTTTGATCATACCACTTTTCCAAGGACTTTTGAAGTAAATAATACCCCAAGGAATCATATAAAGTAAGGCTAGTATTAGGTAGGCGAATTTATCAGGGAGCATGTTGAATAATTAGGACCGCGAAAGTAATCAAATTGAATTCTTCAAAAAATCTTTCGATTTAAAGAGCTTTCGGTTCGAGTAGGCCATCTTTTATTTTTAAGTTTGGAAAATTAATAAAACTATACCAACTAAAAGAATGAACAACTATCATTTCATCGCGATTGGAGGGGCTGTGATGCATAATTTGGCCTTAGCCTTGGTAGAAAAAGGATATCAAGTCACAGGTTCTGACGATGAGATCTATGAGCCATCACGAACTCGACTCGAAAAAGCTGGCATTCTTCCAAAAGAATACGGTTGGTTCCCCAATAAAATCACTCCAGACTTGGATGGCATCATACTGGGAATGCATGCACGATTGGAAAATCCAGAACTTCAAAAAGCACAGGAGTTGGGAATTCCTGTTTACTCCTTTCCTGAATTTATATTCAACCAAAGTCAGAATAAAAAAAGAGTGGTAATAGGAGGTTCACATGGAAAAACCTCCATCACCTCTATAATTCTGCATGTATTGAAAGATCAAAATGTAGATTTTGATTACTTGGTGGGTGCTCAAATCGAAGGCTTTGACCTGATGGTTAGACTTTCAGATGCTCCGATCATCATTATTGAAGGCGATGAATACTTGACTTCACCATTGGACCGAACCTCCAAATTTTTTCATTACAAGCATGATATTGCACTAGTCAGCGGGATCGCCTGGGATCACTTTAATGTTTTCCCGGATTTTGAAGGTTACAAATCACTCTTTAGTCAGTTTATGGAAATGACTCCGGAAAAAGGTGAATTAATTTATTGCGAAGCTGATCCACTGGTAAAAACTGCCGCAGAGAAAGCGGATATTACAGGAAAGAAAACGCCATACAAAGCCCACCCATCTTTGATTGAAGGAGGAAAAACCTTTCTAAAAACAGAAAATGGACTTGTTCCAATTCAAATTTTTGGAGAGCATAACCTACAAAACCTCCAAGGTGCCATGAATATTTGCAAATCAATCGGTATTACACCTGAAGCGTTCTATAAAAGCATTCAATCATTCAAAGGTGCGGCAAAAAGGCAGGAAGTGATTCTAGATACAGGATCCAGTACTATTTATCGAGATTTTGCTCATGCTCCTTCTAAGCTACAAGCTACAGTTCGGGCAGTAAAGACTCAATTCCCAGAACGACAATTGATCGCCGTGCAGGAATTACATACTTACTCTTCTTTGAACAAGGATTTTCTACCGAACTATGCACATACGATGGATCCTGCAGATATTGCAGTAGTTTATCTCAATCCCCATGCAGTAGCTTTGAAAAAACTTGAATTAATGGATGAGGAAACCCTCAGAGCCGGATTCAAGCGACCTGACCTAAAATTATTCACTGATAGCTCAGCATTAAAGGATTTTCTTTTATCGCTTGACTATTCCAATTCCAACCTGCTATTGATGAGTTCGGGAAACTATGACAATATGGACCTTGAAGTCATCAAAGCAAAATTCAACTAATCATGAAATTAAATTTAAGAAACTCCATTGCATTTTTTGATCTTGAGGCTACCGGGACAAATATTTCCACAGATCGGATCGTAGAGATTTCGATCGTGAAACTTCATCCTGACGGTGGGCAAGATATTTATACCCGGCAGATCAATCCTACAATTCCAATTCCTTTGGAAGCCTCCTTGATACATGGGATTTATGATAAAGACATCAAAGACAAGCCCACTTTTAAGGATTTGTCACGAGAGATATACGCTTTTATTGGTCAATCAGATCTTTCTGGTTTCAATGTATTAAAGTATGATATTCCACTTTTGGTAGAGGAATTTTTGAGATCAGGGATCGAATTTGATATCGACAAGCGAAACCTATTGGATTCTCAAAAGATCTTCCACATGATGGAAAAGCGGAATTTGACGGCAGCTTATAAATTTTATTGTGGGAAAGATCTAAAGAATGCACATAGTGCGGAAGCAGATACATTGGCAACTTTGGACGTGTTCAAAGCTCAAGTCGAGCGATACCTCGGAGAGGAAATGGAGGATTTGCAAGGAAACAAACTGGGGGTTTTTGAAAATGATATGAAAAAGCTTCATGAGTTACTCAATGAAAAAATGGTTGATCTTGCCGGACGCTTTGTCTTCAATGACAAAGGCGAAGAAGTTTTCAATTTCGGAAAGCAAAAAGGAAAAACCATTTCTCAAGTACTCAAAGAGGAACCTGGTTATTATGATTGGATGATGCGGGGTGATTTTCCGCTAGACACCAAAAGAAAGCTTACTCAGGTGAAGTTGAGAGGATTTAATCAGTAATTTGAGTTTTTGTCCAATAGAAATTATAGTACGCCTAACCTATAGTCTGAAAGGAAATCTTAAAATAAAAAAATGACCGCAGATTTGCGGTCATTTTTTTATGCTATAATATTCGTCATCATAATTTTTACAATCGGTAAGGACGACTTTTTCTTGCTCAGTATTTACTTCGATTGCTCATAATATTGCATCGCTTTTGGCATTTGCTGATTCAATTTTTCAATTCTGGATTCTGGACCAGGGTGAGTGGAAAGAAATTCAGGGGGCGAACCTCCCCCAACTGCGGACATTCTTTCCCAAAATATAGGTGCTTGTCGAGGGTCGTATCCTGCTACAGCCATAAAAACCAAACCTAATTCATCTGCTTCTAATTCATGTTTTCGTGAAAAACTAAGCATCCCCAATTCACTTCCAATACCTACTGATTGAAGGAATATAGCTTGAGTCAATGTTGGGTTCTGACCTATTGCTGAGGAGAGCATACTCATTCCAAAGTTTGCGGCCAGACCATTAGACATTCGTTCTCTGGAGTGTGATGCTACCGCGTGAGCGATTTCATGTCCCATTACAACTGCAATCCCTGTATCATCCTGCGTAATAGGCATAATACCCGTGTAGAATGCAACTTTCCCACCTGGCATACACCATGCATTGACTTGGTCACTTTGAATCAAGTTGAATTGCCAATCAAATGATGCAGCAACTTCCGGATAGCCTTCCTGAATCAAAAACTTCTCTACTGCAGCGGCCATTCGCTTTCCTACACGGACAACAGCTTGACCTTGAGCAGTATTAGTGACGACTTTTTCTTCTTTTAGCACTTGACTGTATTGTTCATTGACTAAAGGCATAATCTCTGCATCTGAGACAGCATCCAATCTAGATCTTCCAGTAAAAGGAACTTTGGAGCATGCATAAAGCAGAAAACCTAAAACAATAAAAGTAATTATCTTTTTCATGGTGATTATTTTATAAAAGCAAGGTTCAAATTAAGTACCAGAATAATTTTTTATTTACTTTAAGGACAAATTGAATTATATGGAAGCTCAAAAAACGCAAATCTCTTTAAATAGCCAAGCATTGGACTATCAAAAGAAAATGATTAATCCTCTCGTTTTTTGGTTTGCCATGCTTGCCAAACTTCCATCCGCGGTTTTTTGGAGAATCCGAATTAAAAGTATTTCCCCAGAAAAATGTGAAGTAACCATACCCTATTTCTGGCGCTCCCAAAATCCTTTTAAATCTATTTATTTTGCGGCTATGGCAGGGGCAGCGGAACTCAGTACTGGCGCTCTTTGCCAATTGGCATTAGCAGGTAAAGGAAAGTTTTCAATGTTGGTGGTTGATTTTCGTGCTGAATATTTCAAAAAAGCGAATGAGAAGATCACGTTTACCTGTAACCAAGGAATCGAATTGTTCGAACTCATCGATAGCATGGATATCAATGGAACAGAACAATTAATGTTGGTTTCAAGTGGTAAAAACCCGAAAGGAGAAGAAGTTGCCAGATTCTACGTAACCTGGTCTTTCAAGCGAAAAGCTTAATAGATCCAGTCTTTTTCCCTGTCAATAAAGGAATTGAAGTGGGCATAAACCCGATCCTTTGGCCAATCCAAAAATTCATGATGCACATTTCCTTCATTGTATCGAATTACGATTTTATCCCATTGAGCCCGATCTAGCTGATATTTGACCATTAGGTTTCTCCTTATTGAATCTGATTCAATAATTGCATAATACCCTTCCCTCCTCCTATCCCATTCCTTCTTTTTTTCATATTCTCGGGCCTGTTTAGCCTTTTTTGTGAAATAAGAAATCGCTCCATAGACTGCAAAGCCTCCATTTGGGGAACCTGAAGGACCGGCTGTCACTTGTCCTTTGGGAGATTTTTCAATTACTTCATTCGGATCGATTACCGTAAGCTTCCCATCTTTAAATCGAAAAGCATAAGGTTCTGATTTCACCTCAAAAGTGGGGAGAAATCTTGCGCGATCCTGAATTTGAATTTGAAGGTAGCGGTCGTCTTTAAGTAGAATTTTTTGATCCAAAAAGCCCGGAAAGCTCACCAAAAGCGTATCTCCAGGCGTTGCTTTCAAATTAAAATAGCCTCGTTCGTTTGTAGAATCACTCGCTGTAGTACCCAAAACCGTGAGATAGACCCCTTCAAGGTATTTTTTATCATTTGAATCCAATACATTTCCCGAATAGGATAACTGCCCAAAAGCAAGACTAGCATGCAGTAAAAAGAAAAAGCCTAAAACCCATTTTTTCATCTATGCGAAAATTATGGGCTTTAGACTTTTAAAGGAAATAATATCAGTTAAAGAAACTTAATAGTCAGAATTGAGGGCACTATTCTGTGATTTGAATCAACTTGTCAGTACCTAAAAACTCTGGAGTCTCGGTCCTATACCATGTTCGATTAGCTGGAATTTTCAACCCTTTAAATTCTATTAATCCATCTAAATAGATAATCTCTCCCTTTTGGTTAGGCTCATCTTGGTAGAATTTGTAAGCCTCCATTCTGAAACTTTCGGGATTTATGTAGAAATACCAAATGTCTTTTTCATAGGGCACCCGCACTACCAAGTAACTATTACCGTTCAATTCTTCCCTTTTTACTTCCTGATCTATTTGTGTTGCTGGGTCTCTCAATTTCATAGGAAGGCCCCAAAGGTACGTGTAGTAATTACGCATACGGATCGCTTGCTCATTATCTATTTCACCTTGAAAAACCTGGACTGAATCATTCCAAACAATATAATTCAAAGTAGTATTCCTGTAGACCATTTTGGAGAGATTATTCTCAAAACTGACGGAATAAGATCTGGATTCTCTTGGAGCAGGCAAACTATCTATGAATTTAAATGTGGCTTTTAGCTTAGGCCATAATTGATTTGGATCATGAAATTCAATTGATTTTCGAATCAATTCGGGTCCTGACAATTGATCAGTTGGAGTCGAACAACTTAAAATAAAGGAGGTAATAAATAAAAGGTAGACTTTGTTCATGGTTCTTATTTTCCTGAATCTAACTATTTTCGAGAAATGAATTTCAATCTCACTCGCTTTGCTCCGACCCCCAGCGGCTTTCTTCACTTAGGGAATCTGTATTCTTTTTTGGCAACCAAAGTATTAGCAGAAAAGCATGGTGCTAAAATCCTCTTAAGAATTGATGATTTGGATCAGGAGCGCTATCGAGAAGAATATGTCCATGATATTTTTGAAACCTTGGATTTCTTGGAGCTTGAATATGATTTGGGTCCCAGAAATTTAAAAGAATTTGAGGTTAACTGGTCGCAAAAACACCGGATTTCGCTTTATCAAGACGCGCTTGAAGAAATACGAGAGAAAAAACTCGTATTCGCTTGTGATTGCTCCCGGAAAAAAATCCATGAGATGGATTCAAGTGGTTATTACTTGGGACATTGCCAAGACCGTCGAATACCTTTAGATCGAAAAGAAGTTACCTGGAGATACAATGCATTAGAAACAGATTTTGTTTCACTCAAATCCTATCCAAATCAACTTGATAATTCATTGATATTACCTCCTGATATTGCTTTTTTTATTCTTCGAAAGAAAGATCTTCAACCGACCTACCAATTGACTTCTTTGATTGATGATCTTCATTTTGGGGTGAATCTGGTTGTAAGAGGACAAGATCTTTACAGTTCTACCCTTGCACAACTTGCCCTCGCAGAAAAGCTTTCAAAATCTAAGTTTTTAGATACTACTTTTTATCATCATCAGCTGCTGAAAGGTCCAAAAAAGAAAAAACTTTCAAAATCCGAAGGAGCAGCAGCAATCCAAACGCTCAGAAAAGCCGGCAAAAAACCAGCGGACATATATTTACTATTGGGGGAATACGTAGGCGAGCAATCTATTAAGGACTACCCAACCTTCCGGAATTATTTCATGAATAGGATAAAATAAAAAGAGCCAAGGATGTAAATTGTCCCTGGCTCTCAAATATCTAGGTTCTTCTTGCTACTTAATTCTAATACTTTGCAGGCATTCCAGGAGCAACTTTTGAATTCTCTATAAATTGCCGGATATCCTCATTGGAAGTAGCCAAATCCTCAGCTCTTAAGTACATCATATGTCCGCTTCGATAGCCTTTAAAGTAGGTCCGATCTTTCATTTTTCCAGTAGGATCTATGTGCTGAAGGCTATATTTCGCATTGAAAAAATCAGTTCCTCCGTCAAAATATCCCGACTGAACCATCAAATGTAAATATGGATTTTGACGCATAGCAGTTCCCAAGTCGTATCCAGTAGTTTCATTGGATCGATCCCAAGGAGAAACTGGACCAAATAAATTGTAAGTCAAATCTGTATCAAACTTCAAGGTGTTTTTAGCATAAATATTAAAAGCTGGGGCAAAAGCATGATTCCAGGATGTAAGTGCTGGATCAAAATCATATCGATCTCCCGCATCCATTCGATCGATTCCACGATATCTAGAATCAAGTCGACCTACGGTCAATCCATCTTTGCGAAGCAATTCCTTCCAGAAGAAACTGGTAGGAACCATCAAGTTATGTGATAAAATTGCTTCTTTACTTATCCCTGAGTAGCGGGACATTTTTGCAGCGATGGCATCTCGATCAGAATCCGAAAGACTTCCACCCTTTACCATAGCAGGAAGTAATTCATCGACAGCAAAGGCTTCAGCCTCCGGCAAAATCTGATCTAAATCTTTGCTTTGAAGATCAGATGGCAATTGCTTATGATACCAAGCCGTAGCAGTATAATAAGGAAGATAGTTTGCCATTTTCACAGGACCATCACGGTCAATTCCCATATCGGTAGGAGAAACAAGAATTACTCCGTTGAAATACATCCAATGTCCATTCTGAAGTTGGGAAACCAAACCAGCTACCCTGGTGGTACCATAGCTTTCACCAATCAAATACTTTGGGGAAGCCCAGCGGTTTTGGCGAGTCACAAAAGTATTCACCCAATCTGCGAGATATTTGATGTCAGGATTGATTCCAAAAAAAGTCGATCTTGGAACTTCCGGGTCCACGATTCTAGAATAGCCGGTATTTACCGGATCGACATAGACAATATCGGCAACGTCCAAGATGGAATGGGGATTGGATTTGGTACCATAAGGCTGTACTGGATAGCCTTCATCGTCGATTTTCAGGACAACAGGTCCTGTGTAGGCCAAATGCATCCAAATCGAAGCGGATCCAGGTCCACCATTGAACGAAATCACTAAAGGTCGAGTCGTTTTGTCGCTGATATCAGTACGCTCATAAAAGGTATAAAAAAGAGAAGCGATTGGTTTTCCTGCCTCGTTCCACACAGGTTGAGTTCCGGCAGTGGCTTTGTATGGGACTTTTTTACCCTTGATCGTGGTCTCATGGGTAGTTTCTACTTTGGATTCTATCTCGATTTGTCGCTCAGTCTGTGCAAAGGCAATGCTTATGCTCAAAAAGAATAGAAATGCAATATTTAGTTTTTTCATGGTTGTTTGGTTTATTCTTATGTTGAAATCTACGAGCCATTGGGAAAATCTAAACTTAGATTTACACAAATGGAATTAGGGTGTTTTTTGCCCATGTCCACTAGACGCCACAAGTTTAGCGATTACCACTGCAGGATATAAAATGCCAATAGTCGAAAGGAAAACAGAGAGCATTTTGGCCATGATTTGGACAGGATATAAATCCCCGAAGCCAACCGTGGTAAGTGATACTAAACTAAAATAAATGTAATAGGCATAATCTTCATCTAAACCAGCCAAATTTGGTCCTCCGGAAATACTTGAACCAGTCATTAAATGAATGATCTCAAAAACAAAAGCTCCCAGAATAGCCACAAGCAGATAGACATTTATAGCTCCAATTACACGATAAACGTTTACTTCAAAATCCCGAAATAAGAGCCTGATATTCAGAAATATAAAAACAATCATATTTAAAATTCCTACTATCCGTTCTGATAAATAGAATTCAAAATCCCAATCTGAAAATCTTAAAATTCTAAGTGCGAGCTGTGCAAAGAAAAGTGCAGAGGTAATTAAGATAAATGAATTGTTTTTGGAGGACCAAATACCTGTGAAAAACAGGAAAAGGAAAACAGTATTCACGAAAATTGAATGAACGTGACCGTATTCAATTAGAATCGGAAGTACAAAAACTGTGAAAATCAAAAGCAATAAAAGCACTCCAAAGCTGGCGTCGGTCAACCAATAATTGGTAAAGTTGCGGAATGCATATTTAATTTTTCTTCGCTTATTTAAGAGTGGTTCTACCATTTTCTTTTTCTAAAATTCAAGGCTTCCAGAAAGCACTTTTACCGCATTTCCTTTGAGAATTACTCGATCATCATGTTTTTCCAAATGGAGCTCTCCTCCTCTTTTGCTCGCTTGGTAAGCTTTCAATTGAAACTTTCCAGTATGTCGGCTCCAATAGTCCATCAATGCACAATGAGCAAAACCAGTAACAGGATCTTCAGGAACTCCCACATTTGGTCCAAAAAACCTACTGTAAATATCAAAAGAATCTTTTCCTGTTGCTGTGACAATTATCCCTTCCTCACTATTTTTTGCAATCAAATCAAAGTCAGGCTTTAGATTTTCCACCTCATCGGCACTTGCCAACTCGAAAATCCAATTTTTTCGCAATTGAGCCGATCTGAAAATCCTTTTGCCCATAAAGGATTCTTTAAAAAATGGATGAATTTCCTCGAAAGTAGGAATCAAAGGGAAATCCATTTCCAATTGATCACCGGTTTTCTTTACAATCAATTCACCACTGAGCGTCTCAAATCGAATGGAATGATCTGGTTGAGCCCAGCCGGATTCAAACATCCAAAATGCAGAAGCCAAAGTGGCATGACCACAAAGATCAATTTCTAGAGTCGGCGTAAACCATCTTAAACCAAAAACTCCGGGAGTTTCGGTACGTTTCACAAAGGCTGTCTCAGATAAATTCATTTCCATAGCTATGGATTGCATTTCTGACTTTGAAAGAGGATTTTCCAAAAGACAGACAGCAGCTGGGTTTCCGGAAAAAGCTTTAGATGCAAAAGCATCAACGGTAGCAATTTGAATTTTCATGATCAATATCTTTCTTTTAAAATAGAAAAGTGATGCGCAAAGTGCCCGGGAATTATCCAAAACAATGCTCTTGGAGAAACTGAGTTTCCGCTTGCTGTACCCAAATTTGACAATGATTCTTCGGGAAGCGTTTTAATCAATGACAGCAAGGCAAGTCTTTGATTTTTAAAATCTTCCAACAAATCCTGAAAGTGCACTTGATTAAATTCTGCATTTGCCACATACTCGTCCTGCTCAAATCCTGGTAAAGGAGACTTTTCTCCCCTTGCAAAGCAAAGTGCTCTAAAAGTCATAATTCGTTCGGTATCTATAACATGCCCCAATACCTCTTTAGGAGTCCATTTTCCAGTTGCATACGCCTTATTAGCCCAATCCTCACCCTTTGTCTCAAACAGTGAAAAACAGGATTGAATTTGGGTCATCAGCTGTTCTTGATAGGGCTTAGTAGAATTTAATGCCAGATATCCATTGAAATAATTTGCGTATTCACCTTCTTTAGGCTGTTGGATGTTATTCATGTAAAATTTGATTTAGCTTTTGACTATATGCCATAAATTTAAGCCAATCGAATAAATCAGACCCTACGATGTATAAAAAATTACTTACTCTTCTATTAGCGGTAGCATCGCCATCGCTTTTTGCGCAGACGATCACACAAAGAAATCCTGAGATTGCAAAATTAGTTTCTGAAGTATCTTCAGATTCGCTTGAAAACTATGTAAGGACTTTAGCTTCATTCACCTCAAGACATACTTTGAATAGAGATGAAGAAAATGGAATGCCTGCTGCTCAGCGATATGTCCTGAATAAATTCAATGAATTTTCGAAGCAATCCGGCGGAAGAATGACAGCCGAAATCGAGAATTTCACTATTCCCGCTGATGGGCGTAGAATTACAGAAGATTCTCCTGCTGCAAATGTAATTGCTACTTTGAAAGGCACTAATCCAGCTGACGACCGGATCTTTGTAATCTCGGGTCACATGGATTCCAGAAACAAAAATGTGATGGATGCTGATGGCTTCGCCCCCGGAGCAAACGACGATGGAAGTGGCACTGCTGCTGTAATTGAATTAGCTAGAGTTTTAGCCAAAAAGGAATTTTCGGCTACCATCCTTTTTGTTGCTTTTACAGGTGAGGAAGAAGGACTTAAAGGCGCTACCTACTTAGCAGACAAAGCGAAAGAAATGGGTTGGAATATCGCCGGGGTATTGAATAATGACATCATTGGAAATAGTAATTCATCAGAGACTTTGATAAGCGATAATCTCAAGATGCGGGTTTTCTCTGAAACAATCCCGGCTTTTGAAACAGAGCAAATGTCAAGACAAAGAGCTTACACCAACGCAGAAAATGACAGTAAATCACGCCAACTGGCCAGATACATCAAGGAAGTAGGCGAGCGATATGTAGATCAATTCGAAGTAAAATTAATCTATCGAAGCGATCGATTCCTTAGAGGCGGAGATCAAACTGCATTTGCCAGAAACGGCTTTACTGCAGTGAGAATGTCTGAAATGAATGAGAATTTTTACCACCAACACGAAAATGTTCGGGTAGAAAACGGAATTCAGTACGGGGACTTACCAGAATTCATGGATTTTGAATATTTAAGAAAAGTGTCAGCAGTAAACTTGGCTTCTTTAAGTTCTTTGGCAAATTCTGCAGGAATACCTGAGGAAGTTCAGATTGACGTACGAGGATTAACAAACAAGTCTATTTTGCTTTGGAAAGCACCTAAAGTAGGAAAAGTAAAAGGGTACTACGTGCTTATGCGTGAAACCTCTTCTTCGATGTGGGAACGAAAGTTTTTCACTACCGAAACTACTTTGACACTTCCTTATTCAAAAGACAATTATTTCTTTGCTGTACAGTCTGTGGCTGAAGACGGAGAAGAAAGTTTGGCAGTTTTCCCATCACCCCTTTCGAGATAGGGTTTTAATTAAATCAATTCCAAATTGAATTAATTCAACCCAGTATGGAACCATAAGCTCTATATTTAGTTTTATAATATCGAAATATTATGAAATCGAGCATGTCGTAATTGACAAACAGAGGAAAGTACCGATAGTAATCGAGATCACATGCGAGATTCCATATGACCCACAAAAATCAAATTATAAACAGATGAAAGAAATCGTAACGCTACAGCGCTCTTTTTTAGAGGATACAGAAAAATTACTCAACCAACAAGTTGAAATGGAGGGAAAATCCTCCGCCTACTATTTGTCTATGGCTTCTTGGTGCCACATGATGGGTTATGAAAATGCATCCAAATATCTCTACACTCATGCTGATGAGGAGCGGATGCACATGATGAAAATATTTCATTACATCAACGAAGCAGGAGGTCATGCAATTCAGCCGGAGATAACAGGAATCAGACATAATTTTAATTCCCTGAGAGAGATCTTTGAACTTATTCTAGAGCATGAGATCAAAGTGACTAAATCTATCAATAACATTGTGGACCACGCTTTCTCCGCAAAAGACTTTGCTACGTTCAGCTTTATGCAGTGGTATGTGACTGAGCAGCGTGAAGAAGAAACCATGTCCAGAAGGGCACTCGAACTATTCGAGATTATCGGTGAGGAAGGAATTGGTCTTTGGACTATCGATCAGGAACTCGGAAAACTACATGCTGCGGCTGGAGCTGCAGAAGGTTAATTGAAGCGGTCTAGGCCGCTTTTTTTTTGCCAAAAATTCTTTCAATCCTTTTTATATCCAGAATGACAAATTTCAAAATTTGAAAGAATGCTTTACTTTTAGAGAAACAAGTACCAAATCATGACTAAATCAAATTCCACTCTTGCTTTATTATTTCTTGGCGTAGTGATTATTTCCTGTGATTCAAAGCCAAAATCTGAGGTTTTGGACGAAGAAAAAATGATTATTGCTTCTAAGGAAGAACCCGCTGAAAAAGAAGAAGGGATGATCTGGATTCCAGGCGGTGAATTTGTAATGGGAACCAATGAAATGGATGCCTATGCCGCAGAAAAACCTGCCGTGGATCTTACCGTCTCTGGATTTTGGATGGATGTTCACGAAGTGACCAATGCTGAATATGCAAAATTTGTTGAAGAAACAGGTTATGTGACGCTTGCTGAAGTAAAACCCGATTGGGAACTTTTAAAGCAGCAACTTCCGCCAGGAACCCCCAAACCTGATGAATCAGTGCTTATTGCAGGCTCAATGGTCTTCACTCCTCCCCCTTACGCTGTACCAACCCAAGATATTTCTCTGTGGTGGAGCTGGGTGGCTGGTGCTAACTGGAGGCATCCGGAAGGACCTGGAAGCTCGATTGAGGGAAGAGAAAATCATCCTGTCGTGCATATTTCCTATGATGATGCTAAAGCCTATGCAGATTGGGCAGGTAAGCGTCTTCCAACCGAAATTGAATGGGAATTTGCAGCCCGAGGCGGAGCAAATGGAAAGCGATTTGCTTGGGGCGATGAACTGACTCCAAATGGACAATTCCTTGCAAATACATTTCAAGGTAATTTTCCCAATGAAAACTTGGGAATGGATGGTTTCAAAGGTACTTCTCCTGTAAAATCATTTGCTCCAAACAGTTTTGGACTTTATGATATGATTGGGAATGTCTGGGAATTGACAGACGACTGGTATGATGCTTTGAAATATGCAAGACTTGCCGGCCAGGCTCCCAAGCTCGATGCTGGAATGAATCCCTGCTATAATCCAGATAATCCTTATGCAAAAGAGCGTGTCATCAAGGGTGGATCTTACCTTTGTGCTGACAACTATTGCGTGAATTACCGACCTTCTGCCCGCCAAGGACAATCATTTGATAGCGGGACTTCAAATGTTGGATTTCGACTTGTAAAAGATGCTGGGAAAAGAGCAGTAAGCATGAAGTAAAGAATCAAAAAATTAATTCAAGCGACATCTTTCTTAAAATGTCGCTTTTTCTTTTGCCAAAAAATGAAAAAACACGGATTCCTCTTTTTCCTATTATTATTCCTATTCTCAACCACGACAAATGCCCAATTAAAAGCGGGATTTGAACCAATGGAATACGAAGAAATTCTTGGTGTATTTGCGCACAGCATTTCAGATTCCAGTTTTTCAAAAGGAATTCCTAAACCAAAAACTCTAATAAAGGAATCTGAATCTCCAACAGTTGGGTTAGAAAATAAATGGTACCTCTGGGTCAATGAGACTGAAAAAATTGCTGTTTTTTCCATCCGAGGAACTGTACCAAACCAAACCTCCTGGCTTGCAAATTTCTATTCGGCAATGATACCTGCTCAAGGCAAGATGAAATTCCGAACCGATTACACATTCGACTATAGCTTTTCTAAAGATCCAAATGCTTATGTTCATGTGGGTTGGACACTATCTACAGGAGCTTTGGCAGAATCCCTTTTGCCAAAGATGAAGGAGTTGACACAGCGTGGATATCGGGATTTTATCATTACCGGGCATAGCCAAGGAGGAGCGATCACTTATTTAGTGGCATCAATGCTAATGGAAATGAATGATGCCGGAGCTTGGGGCGAAAAAATCAGAATTAAATCCTATGCATCTGCTGCGCCAAAGCCAGGAAATTTATTTTTCGCCTACGATTACGAAAATCGAACAATGGGTGGCTGGGCTTTTAATGTAGTAAATGCAGCAGATTGGGTTCCTGAGGTGCCATTCTCTATCCAAACGGTTAATGATTTTAATGAGACCAATCCTTTTTCAGATGCTTCAGGTTTTATAAAACAACAAAAATTTCCCAAGAACATTGTATTCAAAAGGGTATACAATAAACTGGACAGACCAACCAAAAAATCTCAGAAGAATTTCGAAAAGTATTTTGGAAAAATGGCTGGGAAGCAGGTTTTAAAGACTATCCCAGAATTTGAAGCTCCCCCATTTTTGGAAAGCAACCATTATTCACGAGCAGGAACTTTTATTGTGCTCCAACCAAATGAAGAATACAAAAAACGCTTCCCAGATCTCAAGGAAAAGATCTTTCAGCATCATATGCTTCAGCCTTATTATTTCTTATTTAAGAAGCAGTTTTCCGAATAATAGCATCCATATACCTATTATTTCTCAACCATTATTTCCTTGATTCTAAAAGGATAAATCTTCTCAATTTGAAGTTTCTGCTCTTCGCTTAGTTGTTCATAATTTTTGTTGAAAAGGGTTTTAGCCTCTTCTTGACTAAGTTTCATCAAAATATCTGCGATTTCCTTTCTAATGGAAGTGTAGAGATTATAGCTGGATTTACGATCAAACTCCAGTCGAATAAGATAATTAGGATTTTCTTCAATCTGCTTAGTTAGCTGAGGTTCAAAATCATCTTGTGCAATCATTTCTTTAAACAAAAACAGTTCATCATCACCTGAGATGAAAATAGGAATCGTGAAATAAGCTGATTCGTCAAAATCCCGCTTTTCTTCATTTGGGAAAGGCTTTTCCAGTGACAAATTCAAAACAGTCAATAAGGTCAAAGCCCGATAATATGAATTATCAAAATCTGTTGGCACTAGTACTCCACTGACTGCTTCAGCTACTTTTTCCGGAGTCACCATCTCCCTGTTAATAGAAGAAAGTGCTCTACTCATCTCAAAATATTTCGATCCTTTAAGGTCAGAGGAATTCATCTTTCGTAAATCTTCAAGACATTTATCCGAATAGAATTCTTGCGGAGAAACACTTCTAAGTTCAGAAAACTCAGAATACGGTATGAAAATTAAAACATCATTATCGGATTGAATTTCCAGGAAAATATCAAAAAAAGCCTTCCCACTTGCTTCCTTTAAATCACCCTTTGTAATCAAATAGTTTTCAAACCGATCCAACTCAGCGATTAGATTAACATCCTTTTTTGCAAAGGATTCCTGCATGCAATCAAAAAGGAACTGCTCCACCTGATAGTCATTTTCTTGCGAAAGAGCAGGTTGAATTATTATTAAAGTAATAAGTAGATATAAAAGTCTAAACATTTGAATATCATTTTAATATAAGATTTTTTATTTCAATGAATTATGCTCTAAAAGCAAACAAAAGAGAATAAAAAGGACTTTCGATTTTTGCAATTCAAGGAAGCTCGTAGCCTCTAATAATTCGCTGAATATATTTTCCAAGAATATCAAATTCAAGGTTTACAAGATCCCCTACTTTCAGTTGATGAAAATTAGTATGCTCATAAGTATAAGGAATGATCGCAACTGAAAACCTACCAGGACCTGAATTGAAACAAGTCAAACTGGTTCCATTAATAGTGATCGATCCTTTCTCTACCGTTACATTTCCATATTGATTGTCAAACTCAAAATCAAACAGCCAGGAACCACCTTGATCGGTCACTGCCTTTACAATACCTGTTTGATCCACATGACCTTGCACAATATGGCCATCAAATCTACCATTTGCTGGCATGCAACGCTCCAGATTGACAGATTTCCCAACTTTCCATTCTGAAAGATTGGTTTTGGAGATCGTCTCCTGTATAGCTGTAACCCGATAAGATTCAGGTGAAGTCTTCACGACAGTCAAGCAAACTCCGTCATGTGCAAGCGATTGATCGATTTTTAACTCATTGGCTAGACTTGAGTTAAGGTCAAAATGTACATTTGTCCCTTCTGTAGTGATTTGGGAAATAATCCCAGATGCCTCAATTATTCCTGTAAACATGGTAAATATTTTAACTTTCAAAGTTTCAATGATTAAGCAAAAATGCCTCATTGGAGTTCAAATAAAGCCAAATATTCTTTTATCTTCGACCGCATATTAGAATTAACCCATGCCTCTGCTGAAATTAGAAGACACCTATCTCCACAAAGGAAAACGAAAAGCTTTGATCGCACTTCTTAGGGAAAAAGGAATCAAAAGCGAAAGAGTTTTACAAGCAATCAACACTTTACCTCGACATTTCTTTTTCGATTCGGCATTGATTTCTCATGCTTACGAAGACAAGGCTTTTCCAATCGGTGAAGGACAAACCATCTCCCAGCCCTATACAGTAGCTTTCCAAACGGAACTTTTAGACGTTAAGGAAGGTGATAAAATATTAGAAATAGGAACTGGTTCCGGATACCAAGGAAGCATTCTTCACCTTCTTGGAGCTGATGTATATAGCATTGAATATCAGCACAAACTCTATGAAGGAACAAAGCGATTTCTAAAGCGATTAGGGATTGAATTTCATTTATTTTATGGGGATGGAACAGGGGGAGTTCCCGAGTATGCGCCTTATGATAAGATCATTGTAACGGCTGGTGCGCCTGTGATTCCAGAGGCTTTGATTCAGCAACTGAAAATCGGTGGGATCTTGGTAATTCCTGTAGGAGATAAAAAACGGCAATCAATGGTCAGAATCATTAAAAAATCAGCAAAGGAGGTTGTTCGTGAAGAATTTGATGGATTTGCTTTTGTGCCCCTTTTGGGAAAAGATGGTTGGAATTAAAAAAGGTAATTGATTTAAACAATTTCATTTTTTAAAAGCTTAACAAAGAAAGAATTTGAATCTAAATCCAAATTTTATTCTGAATATTTTTGCATTACTCGCTTCATCAATATAATATTTCTAATTTTGTCCAAAATCTGAATTATGGCTAAGAAGAAATTTGCCCGGGAATCGGCGACAATCATGACCGAAATGGTCCTTCCCAATGATACGAATACGCTAAATAACCTCATGGGAGGTAAATTAATGCATTGGTTGGATGTGGTGGCAGCTATAGCCGCACAAAAACATTCGAACAGAATCGTTGTAACTGCCTCAGCAGATAGCATTTCCTTTAAACAGCCTATTGCCCTGGGAAATGTCGTAACGCTCAAATCACAAGTAACTCGCTCTTTTAATTCTTCCATGGAAGTTTTTATTGAAGTCACTGCAGAAGATATTCCAGCAAATAAAAAAGTGATGACACATAGAGCCTATTTCACATTTGTGGCAGTGGATCAGAATGGTAAACCAATTGAAGTTCCTGAGGTAGTACCAGAAACTGAAGATGAAATCGAACAATTTGAAGGCGCGTTAAGAAGGCGTCAACTCAGACTTGTGCTTGCAAAACGAATGAAACCTGAGGATGCGGTAGAACTGAAGAGTATTTTTAATCTGGATTAATCGAGATTTTCTAATCATAAAAGAAACAAATAGCCGAGAATAACGCTCGGCTTTTTTGTGTTCAGGCGATTTTTGAGCAATTTCCCATCATGGAAGAGATTAACATCCAGCAATTGCAGCATATCCTGACTGAGGAACTTTTTTTGATCCGAGAAGAATTCGATTCAGCTACCGGAAACGCCCTTAATTCTCAAAAAGGAGATAAAAATAAAATTCAAAAATCTGAGTCATTTAAAAGTGAGGAAGATTTTATTCCAGCAAAAGAGCCGATCCATTATGAAGGAAACTTTGAGAATGGGGTACTAATTCTTCATGAGGAAGAAAAGTTAGCACCTGAAGTGATGGACATGCTAGTCAAAATGATCAACGCAGTCAACCATTCCATGAATGAAGTAGGAATGATTTCCTCCAAAAGCCTTGAAGGAAGGAGTTTAGAAGAGTTTATGGACTTAAATGCGCATAGGGTTCTGAAGTTTGGAAGAATCAAACATCCGATTAATGCTTTACCGGCTTTAGACTATACTGTACACACAGAGGATGAAACAGAATACCTATTTGCTGATTCACTAACGGTTATTTCTGAAGATCGTGCGTTGAAATTAAAGCTCTGGGATTCACTAAAAATATTATTTAACATATCAAAAAAATAATGAGCCTTACTCCCCAACAAACCAAATGGGCAAAGCGATTTCGATGGATTAGTCTGATCGAAGGAGTTTCATTTCTGGTATTATTATTTATCGCAATGCCATTGAAATATATGTTTGAAGTACCATTAGCTGTGACCTATGTGGGTTGGGCCCATGGCGTACTTTTTATGATTTATATCTATACCGTTTTTCCAACCGCTCACCAGTTGAATTGGAATTTTAGCAGAACTTTTTTTGCATTGGTAGCCAGCGTGCTTCCTTTTGGGCCATTTATATTTGACAGAAACCTCAAGAAAAGTCAACATGTAGATTTCTAAAAATGGCATTGATCAGTAAGAAAAAAATCATCTATTCAATTAGCCCAGGATTACGAAGATACCTGATCAAATATTCTCGCGAGGTTGATATCCCCATTCACTATCACGAGCTCCTACGCTATACGAATTCCATCGCGCTCTATGATTCCAAAGATCAGGATACGCTTTGGGAGACTGTTTTCTACGATCAATCTGACCGGGAGGAGATTCATTTGTATGTCAAAAAAATCTATGCGCTTCTCAAGGCTGGCGGTGATATGTCCGTCATGGAGCATCTCTATGTTGACCGAATCGATCTCTGCGTATATGGAAATACCCAACCATTTCGGGTGAGAATAGTAAACCGCATCAATGATAATTTTGATTATTTCTATATCAAAAATGCGGATGCCTCCAGAGTATATGGGTTGGAGTTGGAGCACTTGCTTTCACCTAATCGCATCAGCTACCTTGTTCACAAAGACACTTTGATTGAGGAACATATCGCGGGAATACCCGGAGATAAGTTTATGCGAGTGCATATGCAGGATCCTCATCTAAATCCGATCCGATTGGCAAAAGAATTTGTGAAGTTCAACGAACGCTGCTTTGTCAGACTTTTAGGTGATATGCATTCCTCAAATTTTGTAATCGATGTGACTCCGGATTTTGAAGAGACACATTATCGAATAAGGGCGATAGATTTTGACCAACAGTCCTACGAAGGGAAAAAATCTATTTACCTGCCTCAGTATTTCAAAGAAAACAATGTTCTGATTCAATTAGGGATGAAATATATTACCCCAGAATCAATGAAACAGTATCAAAAAGAAGAACGTGCTCTAATTGCTCATCGACTTCGTTCCTCCCAAAAGGGGATTGAGGATATCTTAAGATCAATGGAACATGATAAAATTTCCCTCCCTGCCAATATCCAATCGCTTAAGATCGAACTTGCAAAACACTATGGGAATGATAAATTTTTGGAAGCTGCCAATATGGGTCAGATTCTTCGAATCAGTTTGGAGCAACTGATCAAAAAATAGAAAAAACATTTTTAGGCTAATTTTCGGCCATATTATCTAAAAATCTCACCTTAATACGCCATTTGCCTTATTTCAAGCAGGATTCCTAGCATGTACTTTTGGTTATAATTTAAACCATTTTGTTATGAAATCAACACGATTAAACTTTTGGATCGCAGCACTTTTCGCTTCAGTATTTATTTTTGGATGCGATGGAGGCTCAAATGATCCAGATCCAATTTCCCAATCTTCTAACCCCTTACCAGCTACTCCGGGAGATGCAAATGCAGTGCTAGCAGCTATCAAAGTGAAGGCAAATACCCCTGTTGCTGTTCCGGTACCAGGAATCGATATTCTAATCGATGTGGCCTCAGCAAACTTTTATTCAGGTTCAGGTGGTACAGGAAGTTTAGTAAGTGTAGGGAATGTTTCTCTCAATGATTACAACCTTACTACTGTAGGAGGTAATTCCTATATCAATAATCCTACAGACATCATGTTAAGTTTGAACTCCGGTCAAACAAACAAATGGAATGTCGCCGGCGCAAATGGCTTTGCAGCAATTAATCACACCACTGCCAAAAGAATGCCCGGCGTGGTTTCCTTTACAAATGTTGGAGAAGAAATATCTAAATCAGGCAATGTCACCTTAACTATCCAAGCTATTCCAGCAAATATTGACAATCTACTTTGGGTTATTTCGGATGGAAGTAAAATCGCCACAAAAGAAGCAAGAGCAACGTCAGTAACTTTCTCTTCAGCTGAGCTTAGTGAGTTGAAATCCACTTCAACAGGTATTGTTCAAGTTGCCGCTTACAATACAGAGGGAAAAGATTTTGGAGGCAAAAAGATCTATTTTATAAATGAAACTGTAGATTCTAAGTTTGTAAAAATCAATTAAAACGATCTGAATTTTTAAAAAAAAGGCTGAATTTTTTAAAAATTCAGCCTTTCTTATTTTTAACAGCTTTAGACTAGTTTTCTCAAATAGTCGCCATAGCCACTTTTACCTAGCTTTTCTGCAGACTTGAGTAATTTTTCTTTTCCAATAAATCCATTTCGATAGGCAATCTCTTCAATACATCCAATTTTTAAACCCTGACGCTCCTCGATTACTTCAACAAACTGGGCCGCCTGCAAAAGAGATTGATGTGTTCCTGTATCCAACCAAGCGGTACCACGGTTCAAGATAGCAACCTGAAGTTTGCCTCTTTTTAAATATTCGTTATTTACATCTGTGATTTCAAGTTCGCCTCTAGGGCTTGGTTTGATATTTTTGGCAATCTCTACGACCTCATTGTCATAGAAATACAAGCCTGGAACAGCATAGTTAGATTTTGGATTGCTCGGTTTTTCCTCAATGCTGATCGCAATTTGGTTTTCATCAAATGCAACTACACCATATCGCTCAGGATCATTCACATGATAGGCAAAAACCACTCCCCCATCTGGATTAGTGTTTTCCAAAAGTGTCTTATGTAATCCAGAACCATAGAAGATATTATCTCCGAGGATTAAAGCCACTTTTTCCTTACCAATAAAATCTTCTCCGATAATAAATGCCTGAGCCAAGCCATCGGGACTAGGTTGAACTGCATATTCAAATTGACAGCCTACCTGAGATCCATCACCAAGAAGTTTTTGAAAAGCTTCAGAATCTTCTGGCGTGGTTATAATTAAGACTTCTTTGATTCCTGCCATCATCAAAACCGAAAGCGGATAGTAAATCATCGGCTTGTCATAGACCGGCATCAATTGCTTACTAACAGAAATTGTCAAAGGATAAAGCCTCGTACCGGATCCACCGGCTAAAATAATTCCTTTCATAAAAAAACAGTATTACTAAATTTTGAAGATGCCAAAACTACAATTCCTTTGAGATATAAAAAAGAATTGAATGTTGATTAGGCTGTTTTGTAACTTTTTATTGAAATTCCAAAGAGTATATTGCGCAAAAAAAAGAGTAATGATTCCTTTAAACAGAACTTTCATCCTATTCCTTTCTTTCTTGGCTCTCAGTTGTAAACATGATAGCCCTATTGTTTTTCAAGATTCTCCAGGAGAAAAATATAGACCCGAATATCACTTCACTCCTTCCGAAGGATGGATGAATGATCCCAATGGTTTGGTTTACCTTGATGGGGAATACCACCTTTTTTACCAGTTTTATCCTGATTCCTCTGTTTGGGGTCCCATGCATTGGGGACATGCTGTTTCTAATGATCTCGTTAATTGGGAGAACTTACCTATCGCTTTAGAGCCTGATTCTTTGGGTTATATATTTTCAGGAAGTGCGGTGATCGATATAGACAATAACTCAGGATTTGGGACCGAAGAGAACCCTCCCATGGTTGCTATTTTCACCTATCACGACATGAATGGTGAGCGATCTGGTGCAAAAGATTATCAAAGCCAAGGCATTGCCTATTCAGTAGATAAAGGGAGAACATGGACTAAGTACAAGGAAAATCCAGTCCTTCTTAACCAAGGAATCAAAGATTTTCGAGACCCGAAAGTTTCGAGAATTACAGATTCAGATGGTAATCAGCTATGGATGATGACTTTAGCTGTCATGGATCGAATCCAATTCTATTCGTCTCCTGATTTGATTCATTGGAAGTATGAAAGTGAATTTGGACTGGGAATCGGAGCACATGGAGGTGTTTGGGAATGCCCTGACTTATTACCTTTCAAGACAAAATCAGGTGAAACAAAATGGGTTTTACTGGTAAGCATTAATCCTGGCGGCCCTCAAATGGGTTCTGCAACACAATATTTTATTGGAGATTTCCAAAACGGTGTCTTTACTCCCGATGATCAAATGATTCGATGGTTGGATTATGGACCTGATAATTATGCAGGAGTGACTTGGAGCAATCTTCCTCAAGAACAGGACCGAACCGTTCTAATTGGTTGGATGAGCAATTGGCTCTATGCACAATCAGTTCCAACTGAATCTTGGCGTTCAGCAATGACTATTCCCAGAGAACTAAGTCTATTTGATGTAGAAGGAACACTTTTACTGAAGTCTGCTCCTGCCAAAGAAGTGGATTTGCTACGGAAAGCTTCTTATAAGTTATCCGATAAAATTTCTGCTCTCCCTTCTCAAAGTGTAGAGATCAAAGCTGAAATTGAGAATGATTTTTCAATTCAATTCACAAATGATTTGGGTGAAAAGTTAGCGATTTTCAAAACCGGAGGCCTCGTCACCGTAGATCGTTCTTTGGCTGGTCAGAATACATTCCATCCTGATTTTGGAGCAAGCAATTCTGCACCAATGAGTTGGAATGCTTCCAAAATTCGAATATTCTTGGATGCATCATCGGTAGAAGTATTTATCAATGACGGAGAATTAGTGGTGACTTCTCTTATTTTCCCCACTGAATCCTTCAATACTATTCAGGTTTTGAATGGTGTGGAAAATGTAGAAATATTCGATTTGAAAAAATAGTAAGACGCTCCTATTGCAAATCCCATTTTAAATACCTAAAATTTGTGTAGGTAAATTCTAAACAATGAAAAAACTGCTGTCACTTTATATGATTTTGCTAAGCTGGATCATCAGTGTGACTGCAGTTTTTCTTTTTCCTGATCAATCCAAAGTTCCTACCCAGAAAACATCGATTTATACCCATTTCGATTTTAATGGTCATAGTCAAATTTCTCAGGGAATCGAGCTTATTGAAGTTCCAGATTTTAAAGTTGATCAAAAGCTATTTTGCAATTTCATTGAGGAATTAACCGTTGATTTTTCAAAAGTAGATAAATCGCTTTTTATTACATTTTTATCGATCAAAGGCAGTCCGCTCTTTGATGTCAAAAGGTTATTTATTCACTTTTTTTATCCTTGGTAGACCGAATTGTTTTTTAGGCTGATCATTCAGCAAGGCTTTTATCACAATTCATCTTAATCCTACCTTAAACATGCAATATATAGACATGACAACAGTTGCGTTGTCTTCCATTTTAATCAGTGCCTTTGTAGCACCATTCGCTTATTATTCATTCAAAAATAAAAAAGCAGAAAAATCCCTATCTCATAGTTTCCATGAGTTTGCCAAAGAATATGGTGTCAGTCCAACTGTAGTGGACAAATGGAGGAATCACTACACCATTGGCCTTGATAAAGCTGCAAAAAAACTTGTGTATTTCAGTTATGGGGATTTTCCACAGCAAGTAGTCATCAATCTGGAGGAGGTAAATAAAGTTAGCCTTCAGGAAAAATTCAGAACTGTTACGTTAGGAAATGAAAAACGAAATATTCTCGAGTTTTTAGCCCTTCAATTTCATTTCAAAGACCCGCAGCATTTGGCCAGAACGGTTGAAATCTACGATGGAGATATTTTCACAGACCAAATGGGAGAACGAGTCCTTGCCAAAAAATGGCTGGAAGTTTTAAGCCAGGAAGTAAAAACTTTATAAGACTAAGTAAGCTAATATTTTAGGTTAATTTGGTTAAAAGTGATCATTCTATGGTCACTTTTTTTTATGATTAATTTTTAAAAAGCCAAAGCAAGGTTTTCTGAAAAATGAGCATTTATGACTATACTGTATTAAAATGAAATTTTATGGAAAATAATAGCTCGATTAAAGAATATTCGAATGGGGAAGTAACCATCACTTGGGAAGCATCAAAGTGCACGCATTCAGGAAACTGTGTTAGAGGTTTACCATTTGTTTTTGACACCAAAAAAAGACCATGGATCAATGTACATGGTGCTACAACCGAAGAAATGGTCAAGCAGGTTCAGAAATGTCCAAGTGGAGCGTTGGGATACTATTTTAAAGATGA
This sequence comes from Algoriphagus marinus, assembly GCF_001936475.1. GTDB lineage: Bacteria > Bacteroidota > Bacteroidia > Cytophagales > Cyclobacteriaceae > Algoriphagus > Algoriphagus marinus. The sequence goes on from NZ_MSPQ01000016.1 coordinate 69,231, forward strand.
AATAGCAAAAACTGAAAGTGTAAATACCGAACAGATTGTGGAGACTATCCCAAATGGACCTCTCATGGTTTATGGAAATCTTGAGGTAAAATTACCTTCTGGGGAAATAAAGAAAATGAGCAAAGTTTCTGCCTTTTGTAGATGTGGTGGGAGTCAAAACAAACCATTCTGTGATGGGACTCATAAGAAAATAGACTTTAAAGGATAATCCCAAATGAGGAAAGTATTGGTGCTTTTTGCACATCCTAAATTTGAGCATTCTGAAGCCAATCAAGAATTGATTCGCGCGATTTCTGGATTGGAAAACATTCAAATTCAAGATCTCTATGAACTTTATCCTGATTTTGACATCAATGTCCAAAAAGAACAGGAGCTACTTTTTGAGGCCGAAGTAGTAATCTGGCAACATCCTTTTTATTGGTACTCCTGTCCTCCTTTGCTCAAGCAATGGATTGATCTCGTCTTAGAGTTTGGATGGGCGTATGGGCCAGGAGGAGTTTATTTAAAAAATAAATTTATCCTGAATGCAATTACCTCCGGAGGATCCCAAGAAACTTATAGCCCACAAGGAAGAAATGTCTTTACAATTTCTGAACTTTTGAGACCTTTTGAACAAACTGCAAAACTTTGCGGAATGAACTACCTCCCCTATTTTCAAATCGGAGGAACTCATCGAATCACCTCTGAAGAGCTCAAACAAAAAGCACAGGCCTATCGTCATTTAATCCTATACCTACGAGACAGCGGAATAATTGATCCACAAGAAATTTTAGCCCTTACTAAATCTTAATTATGGAAGGATTTTTACCTCAGGCGATTATTTACATTTTAGCAGCGATTATATGTGTGCCGATCGCAAAAAGATTGGGTATGGGCTCTGTTTTAGGCTATTTGATTGCTGGAATAGTCATTGGACCATATCTGTTGGGATTTTTGGAAGAAGGTGAGGACATCATGCACAAAGCTGAATTTGGGGTAGTGATGATGCTTTTCTTGATCGGGCTAGAACTCGAGCCCAAAAACCTCTGGAAGATGAAAGAACTGATTCTCCGAGTAGGACTAAGTCAAGTTCTTATTACTGCATTGCTAATTTTCTTTATAGGGATAGGATTGGGTTTCAGCTGGCAAATTTCGCTGGCGGTAGGATTGTCCATGGCTTTGTCTTCCACGGCTATCGTCTTGCAATCGTTGAAAGAAAAAAATCAAATGGAAAGTCAAGTTGGCAAACTTTCCTTTGGAGTGCTTTTGATGCAGGATATTGCAGTGATTCCGATTTTGGCAATCTTACCATTATTGGTCGTTGCAGGATCCATGGCTCCCGGTGAAATGGAATCCCATGGGTTGATCGATAGCTTTCCGGGTTGGTTGCAAACCTTATTTATTTTTGGAGCCATCGGCGTAGTCGTCCTATTGGGCAGATATGGATTTGGACCGATTTTAAATTGGGTATCCAAAACCAAACTTCGTGAACTCTTCACAGCTTCTGCTCTTCTGATTGTTGTAGGCATCACATTTTTAATGGAGTTAGTAGGGTTGAGTCCAGCTTTAGGAACATTCTTAGCTGGGGTGATTTTGGCAAACAGTCCTTATAAACACGCTTTAGAATCTGATTTGGACCCCTTCAAAGGACTCTTATTAGGGTTATTCTTTATGGCAGTTGGCGCTACTATCAACTTTAATTTGATAGCTAATAACGCCGCAGTGATTCTTTCTGCCACAATGGGAATACTACTTCTCAAGACCTTGATTCTGTTGATTATTGGTCGAGCGAAAAAATTAAAACTTGGAGAGAATTTGAGCTTTGCTATCGGTCTTTCTCAAGTTGGTGAATTCTCCTTTGTTACTTATGCCTTTGCAAACCAACTCGGAATTATTGATCAACAAAATTCGGATATGTTGATGGCAATTACTGCTCTGAGTATGACTATTACTCCTATTTTAATAGTGATAATGGACAAAGCAATCCTGCCAAAACTATCAACAGTAAAGAAATCAGATCGGAAAATGGATGAGATTGATCAAAAACACAAAGTGATTTTACTGGGATTTTCTCATTTCGGATCCACGTTGGGAAGATTCTTAAGAGCAAATGGAATAGAAGCGACTGTTTTGGATTATGATCCAGATCGCGTCGATTTTCTTCGAAAAATGGGATTCAAAGTATATTATGGAGATGCTACCCGGATAGATTTGCTTCAGGCAGCTGGCGCAGGAGATGCAGATATTTTAATTTCTGCGATCAAAGACCCTGAAACTAATTTTAAGCTTGCCCAACTATGCAAGGAAAATTTTCCTAATCTGGAAGTCATGATACGGGCAAAAAATAGAACTGATGCCTATGAATTAATGGAAATGGGAATAAAGAACATCTATCGTGATCACTTGGATACTTCTATTAGGATGGGGGAAGATGCTTTGAAAAAGTTAGGATTTAGGGCACATACCATTCACCGGCTAGCTAAAAACTTTCGGGAATATGATGAATCAGCTTTAGAGATTTTGGTGAAATACAAAAACGACGAAAAAAAGTATATCTCTGCAGTGAAATTGCAAATAGAACAACAAGAGGCACTTTTATCCGGAGAACTCAGTCGGAAATTCTCCTTAAACGATCATGCATGGGATAGTGAGCCTATGAAAGAATCTGCGAAGGAAAAATAATTTTTTAAATATGCCCTCCTACTACCTGAAGCTAAAAACTGTACCACCATTTAGGTACGCTGAAGGTGAGAATCTATGAAAAAGCCTACTTTTTACTTTGTAATCAATCCTTTATTTTATCATTTGAAAAAGGATATAATAAATAAAACCTTCTGATTTTTTCAAATCTGAAACTGTGATCATTGTTACAGGTTTCCTATTTGTCGCAGTTTTAATTTTGCTTTTCAAAACCTTTAAGACCACAATTATCGTATTATCTGTCGTTCCTCTGGTATTCCCGTTGCTTTGGCCGCACTTTGGATTACAGGGAACTCTTTATCCTTTGTCGCAATTATTCGTCTGATCACTGGCAGAGATTGAGGTAAAGACTTCAATTCTATTGGTGGATTTTACAAATCAGCTTCTATTGGATGGAAAAGTTTATGATGAATCCATCAAGGATACTTGAGATGCTCGGTTTCTACAGATTGTGCTGACAACAGTGACTGCAATCGGTGGACTTATTCCGAACGTAATTTCAACTAATCCACGGATTTATCTACCGGAAATTAAATTGATCAGATGGCTGATCAGATCTACATTATTATTGAGAGTTATCACACAAGTGATGTATAGAATGTTACCAAAAATATTATAAAACTATGAACCAACAATTTACTACCTTAAAAAAAGCGGTTGAAGTTTTTCACACTTATGGAATCACTTTGGCCGGGGCTCGTAAAAACGACCATTTTATTACCAATTTGAATATGGATCCAATTTTTATCAATGGTTTGATATTCGAACTAGAGTATCAACTTCAGGTATTTATTCAGGAGGAAAAAATTTGCAGTGCCAAGACTCCGAAGGAATTGATTGCATTGCTGCTTCAAATTCCTCAGGATAATTAAAAAACCACAATATTGAATTTAGGAAAGGCTATTTCTGGATTAGAATAGCCTTTTCTTTTTAATAATGGTTAGTTACGGTTGCTCTAAGGGAATTAAATCTGAATTTACACTTGCCAAGTGTTCAAAACCTTTTTTCTGTAATCTCAAATTAATAACAAGACATTTAAATTTTATTGGTCATCATCGAACTCTGCAATAATTCCGAAATTTCTGAAAGTAGATAAAAAATTATTATAAAGATTGATATTTAAGAAACAGGTCAACTAATCAAGGTCGACTGCTTCCATTTAAGTTCGAAAGTGATGTATTACCTGAAATTAAATTGAATCAAATAAACAGTCTTTTATTCTAATAATGTTACGTCAATTTTAAATTGTACAGTATATTTATCATTTTTTTTCAGATATGATATAAAAATTAAATCATAAAATCTGTTTTTGCAAAATAACTTATGGTAGACAAATCATTTTAAGTTAGAGAATATTATTATGGGACAATGCTTTTACCCATTAGTAGTTCCGTCAAATGACTTTCATCATATAAGTCATTAATCGGAACCACAAAAAACAATTCATTGCTTCTAATCCCTCTTCTAAAATAACTATTGTCTTGACCTTTTATATAGGCCTTAAAATTCTCATAAGATAATTTCAGCAATTTATCCCAAAACCTCCATTCGGTATCTGGCCTCAAATCATTCATAGCGTCCAAAGCTAATACCTTCTCCATTTGTTCTTCTTGTGTTAGCGGATGGGAATAAACAGAATTGAAGTGATAGCCATCAATAAAATTCGGCGGAAGAGATACAGTACCTCCAGCATTACCGAAAGGGAAAAATTCTGAACCTAAATTATGATTCGCATAGAAGAACAATTCTCCATTTTTATAATTCATTTTTTTCAAAGCCTGAATAACCCCTATGGTGGAAAATTGATGATCAGAATGGTTATCCATATGAGGATGAGGCAAAACAATAATATCTGGTTTATACGATTTAAGAACGAATTCGAGATTTTCAATCATTGAATCCCAATTTGAAGAACCTTTCAACGAATCTTTTAAATTAGAAATATTGAAATTTCTAAAAGTCCCAATGAAATCAGTACCCAAAGTTTGAGAAATAACATTTATCGGATTTTCATCATGCATTTGTTTGATAGTACCATCAAAATATCCAAGATTAATGATATTGTTTTGATTTAATCCAGAATGTAAAGGGACTGATATGCTGTTAATCGTCCTAATCTGGCCCTTTTTCAGAAAATGCCTAAGGGAATCAGAAAATAATTCATCATAGTGCATAGGACCATTTTCTCCTGCTGTTAAGGTTAGAACAAATGAATTAGGAAATTTACTATATAATCCAAAAGCAGAGATTTCCGCATCATCTGGATGTGGAGAAATCACCATGATTTTAGATCCACTATGAATGGAATTGGAAAAATAGATGAGTTCGACACTGGGCTCCAGGATTTCCAGATATTTATTTACCAATTCAATCTCCAATGTCTCTTCTAACAATAATGAACTGATATTCAAATACCGGTTACCTGAACCACCATATTCAAAGAAATCAAGTACACTTTGATTTTTGGATTTAATTTCAATATGTGGATAAAAGAAATTTCCTAAGAAGGTGGATTTTATCTTTACTTTCAAAAAAACCGTTTTATCTCTTCCTAAATTTTTTGGAAGAATTAATTTACCGTTACTTAATTCCAATTTTACTGAATTGGCATTATCGAATGTATAGTGATAATCTTGAGAAGGGTTGTAATCAATGGTTTCACTTCTTTTGATTTTCATCAAAAGAATAAATGAAATTGAAACCAGTAGGACTAAACTAGCTAATCCAAAAACAAGTTTTACTTTCATAGAATATTGATTTCAAGATTTTTATATAGTAAATGAAGAAATTAAAATCTAAAATACGCTTAATAAAGCCATGAAAAATTGATTATTATCATTGTAATCAGTTATTAAATTTTTTATAAAAAAAATTCAAAAAAATTATGATGCATATCTGATTATGTTCTATGGTAATTATTTATGTTCTATGGTAATTATATCAATGAATTAATCACAGATTTATCCCTTAGCAAAATCTTATTTCATTCTTTTTTCAAAAACCTAAGAATCTTCAGATCAAAAACCTCCTAAAAACATTTGGAAGGTCTACTTCTAGATTAGAAAGACTTCTAGCTTCCTAAGAAGAAAAGTGTTTTTTTTGAAAAACTCAAATCTCAATTAGGTTGCTATCTGTAATCAAAGTAAGAATGGAACAAAAAAACCTCCCAGGCAGTATTCATGCAAATATTCAAATTGGCTCCGAAGTGACTATTGTTCAAAAACATCACCAACGCTCCGGAGAATTAACTGAAGGAACCGTAAAGAGGATACTTACTAGCTCTCCAAACCATCATCATGGAATCAAAGTGATGCTCGAAACCGGAGAAGTCGGGAGAGTCAAAGAAGTAATTCTTTAATCTTCGGTTCGATAGCGCTTTTGAAGTCCTCGCAGAAAATTTCGAAGAATCTGATCTTTACATGGTCGGTATTGGGCTTGCGTAGGATTCCGAAAAAATGCACTCAACTCATGTGGACTTATATGCATTCCTACAGAAGATAAAATTTCCAGCACATCATCTTCTTTTAAATTAAGAGCGATACGCAGTTTTCGGAAAATAATATTGTTAGTCAATGTTTTCTCAGGCTTAGGCTCCTCCCCTTCTTTTTTACCTCTCTTTTCGATTATAAAACCATTCAAAAAAATCGCAAGATCTTTATCAATAATAGCCTCAAAAAATGGTTCATCTTCTCTTTTCAGCCAATTCGCAACTTGCTCTCTTTTCACTTCCAAACCACCTGCTTTAAACATTTCGACCATTTTTGGGTCTTTGAAATTAAAAATATAGCGTATGGTTCGTATAATATCTGAGTTATTCATAATTGCCTAATGCAAGTTTTTTTCAAAGGTAAGGATCAAAAAGGAATTGTCAGGCAAGATAAAGCCTACTGGAAGAATTCTACTTACAATATGACTCGAGAGACTAAATCAACTCAGCTCTTTTTCCAACTGCTCCAAGGATTTGCCTTTTGTTTCGGGCAAAATAAAATAAATGATCACAAACCCGGCAAAACAAATTAGCCCATAAAGCCAAAAATTATTTGCCCAGCCCAAATTCGCTTTGATAGCCGGAAAGGAATAAGTCAAAGTAAAATTACCTATCCAATGAGCTAAAGCACCAATTGATATGGCAGCACCTCGAATTCGCGTGGGAAAAATCTCTGATAAAACTACCCATAGTAAGGGCGCCAAGGTGAAGGAATAGAACATAACATTGGTCAAAACTAACAACACAATGACCCAACCTCCCTGATCTACTAGAAATGAATATCCAATCAAAGCATACAAAATGGTCATAGCTCCGGTGCCAATCAGTAACAGCTTCTTTCTTCCAAAGCGATCTACTGTGAATAAGGTAATAAATACCGAAAGAACCATTACCCCGCCAATCACGACGATATTGAGCATCATCTGCTTGAGGTTATACCCTGCTGCCTGAAAGATATCAGCAGCATAATAGATCACCACATTCAAACCGGACCATTGCTGCAAAAAAGCTAGAAAAATTCCAATTCCGATCAGTTTGGGAACAGGCCTTCGAAGCAAATCCCGGAAATTGACTTTTCCCAAATCACCTGAGACAAGGGTAGAATGTATCTCATTTATGGATTCATTGGCATAGTGTTTTCCCCCAATCCGTTCTAATACGGCTCTTGCCTTTTCTTCCTCTTTATTTTTCACCAGCCATCTGGCACTCTCAGGAACCAAAAACATCAAAATAAAAAATAGTAGTGCTGGAACAATCTCAGCTCCAAACATCCAGCGCCAACCATATTGTCCAGACCAACTTTGGGCTATCATTTCAAAACTAGCAGTATCGGCTAATTCAGTATCCAAAAGGGAAATTTGCCAATTGGTAATCTGCGCCAAAAGAACTCCAATCATTACCAAGAGCTGATTGATTGTGACAAACATCCCACGTTTTTCAGGAGGAGAAATCTCTGCAATATAAAGCGGCGAAAGATTCAATGCTATTCCCATTGCAACTCCTCCGACTATCCGATATAGGTTAAAAACCCAAAAACTTTCTGCTAAAGCGGTCCCTAATGCTGAAAGAGAAAATAGAAAACCGGAAAAAATCAGGAGCCGCTTTCTACCCAACTTATCGCTCAGCACAATACATAGTATCGCACCTACCATGCATCCTACCAAAGCTGAACTCGTTCCCCAGCCTTGATCTGCTGCAGAAGTAATTCCAAAATATGGCTCATAAAAAGGCTTTGCTCCGCCGATCACTACCCAATCAAACCCAAAAAGAAAGCCTCCCAAAGCGGCAGTTAAACTGATCAGCCAGATGTAAGTTTGGTTGTATTGGGTCTTAATTTGGGTGTTGTTCTGCTTTTCCAAACGTTAATTTAAAGGATCTGGGAAAAATAACATAGTCCTAAAATCAACTCATTAAAACCCTCAACTATCCTTTACTATCGGCAAGATTTGGGATTAAATCTATTTGGAAACTAAACCTTCATTGTTTTCCATTTACCCTTACGGAAAAAATATAGCGTCACCAAAGAGTGGAATGAATGGCTAAATGCAATAGCTATAAAAATCCCCAAATACTCCAGTCCAAAAGGAAATGCTAAAATATAAGCAAGTGGAATTTCCATAAACCAAAGCACTCCGATATTAATCCAAGCTGGGGTTTTGGTATCACCTGCACCATTAAAAGCCTGAGTCAAAACCATCCCAATCGCAAAAAAAACATAACCCAAAGCAATTACCCAAAGACCCTGTGCAGCAATATCTCGAATCTCGGGTATATCAGTGAAAAATCCAGCTAACTGCTTTGAGAAAATCAGGTAAATACCAGTTACAGAAGCCATAAAAATCACAGTATAACGGGTGGTGAGCCAAACAGCGGTATTTGCTCGTTCCGGTTGATTCGCCCCAAGATTCTGGCCTACTAAAGTTGCTGCGGCACCGGATAAACCCCAAGCTGGTAAAATGGTAAATATCAATATCCTAAAAGCAATGGTATAACCTGCCAAAGCGGTGGATCCAAATTCTGCATTCATTCGAGTCAATGCAATCCAGGAAACAGAATCTATGAGGAATTGTCCCATACCGCCTATAGATATATTCAAAATTTTCAGGATGATTTGCCAACTGATTTCTATGTTTTGGCGAAGGATCTTGAGTCTATGTTTACCGTTGAAAAGGTGATACAATTGATATAAAACGCCAATACTTCTACCAAGGGTCGTAGCAACAGCAGCACCTTCCAACCCCAATCCTGCCCAATTCCCCATTCCAAAAATCAGTAATGGATCCAGAATTATATTCAGACCGTTTGCAATCCAAAGTGATCGCATGGCATGATGAGCCTGACCCGCTCCTCTGAATGCCCCATTGATCAGAAATAGTAACATGATGGCAGTATTACCTGCAAAAATAATTCGGGAATAAACCACTCCCGAAGCAACAACCGCTGGTTCCGCCCCCATCAATCCCAAAATATCAGCCGCGAAGATCCAACCTAAAACCCCTAGAATAACGGAAATAGTCCCTCCTACCATCAGTAATTGAAAAGCAACAGAGCCAGCCTCCCCGTATTCCTTCTCTCCAAATCTTCGCGAAATCAATGCAGTAGCAGCCATGCTGATCCCAAATCCTACCGCATACACCAATACCACCACAGACTCTGTGAGACCCACTGTGGCAATGGCATCCGAACCAAGTTTTGCTACAAAGAAAATATCCACTACCGCAAAAAGAGACTCCATCATCATCTCCAAAATCATCGGGATGGCAAGAATTACAATAGCAGTTTTTAGGGAAAGTTTAGTGAAATCCTGCTCCTTGCCAAGAATAGCATCTTTTATAAGTTGAAAAGTCATGGATAGGGATTTGTAAGCTAATATTGAGTTGGCTTTTCTAAATTTTTATTTCATTGATGCTTCATCAATAATCACGTGGGTATTCGGATGAAGCCAAAGCATCGAAACCGGAAGCTGACTGGTAATTTCTTTGGTGACAAATTTTTCCAATGCTGGTTTTTTCCCTTTTCCCGTAAAAAAAACTATGATTTTCTTTGATTCAAAGATATTCCCCATGCCCATGGTCATTCCTTCAGAAAGTGGAACTCCAACTTTTTCTATCATTCCGCTGCTAAGAGTAGTCTCGCTAAGTTTGGCAACATGACAGTACGTTTGAAGATGGTCTGCGGGCTCATTCAAAGCCAAATGGCCATTGATTCCAACACCCAAAATGCAAATATCAATCGGGCCTAAATCCTCCAATTCATCCTGAATTCGATCACATTCCTTTTGGGGGTCATTCGTATGAGCATCAAAAGCGATATATCGATCAGCACCAATTCCCAACTTTTTCACTAATTTTTCCTGTACATCATGTTCCGAAGTGAAAGGAGAATCTACTGGCAGCCCTACCCATTCATCCAATTTGATGACTCGCATCCAATCAAAAAACCCATGTGATTCTTCATGCTTTTGAACCATTCGCTGATACAGACCCGAAGGAGAATTCCCACTTGCAGCACAAAAAAGTAAATCAGGATTATTCTCAACTTCGCCAAGAACCAACTCAGCTCCGAGTTGGCTCATCTCTTCATAATTTTTACAATAGTGTAGGTTCATAGTAATCCAGTTAATTCAAGTAATGTAGGAGATATTAAATAAAAATTATATAAACGTAAAAAAACCGGAAAAATATTCCGGTTTTTTAATAACTAAGAAACCATTTGCAATTTATTATTCAGGAATTAATACGGCATCTATAACGTGAATTATTCCATTTGAGGCCTTTACGGATCCGAGGATTTTAGCTCCATTTACAGTAATAGTACCGTCTGCAGATTTCGCCATTTTTATGTTTCTCCCATCAGCAGTTCCTATGGATTGACCATCCATGAAGCTGTCGGCATTATAGACACCAAGTAATACATGGTATTCAAGGATATCACGGAGTGCTCGTTGATTCTCAGCCTTTACTAGATTTTCTACTGTGCCTGCTGGAAGTTTGTCAAAAGCAGCGTTTGTAGGAGCAAAAACTGTGAAGGGACCAACATTGGTCAAAGCATCCACATACTCAGCGGCTTGAAGAGCAGCAACCAATGTGCCATGATCAGGAGAACCAACTGCCACTTGGACAACATTGGGATTGGAGGTGTTATCTACCACGCCAGATTGCCCTGCCCCTAGATTTTTAGCAGTACTGACGCTAGTGGATTCATTTGAAGATTCACCTGAGCCACAGGCAAAATTTGTGCAGATAATAAGGCTTACAAGGAAGCCCAGGATTTTAAACCGTTTCATAGTGATGGGGTTAATGATTTCCTCAAAAATAATAAAGGAGTTATTTATCCTTTATGATTAAAGTCATTTATCCGACTGATAAAAAAATGATTTAATTGTCTAAAGTGGGGTTATCCTCAGACAAAAGAAAAAACCAAATTTTAAATTAAATTTTAAAGATTAGTGCTTCTACTTTCCTCTCTTTTTTAAAAAAATAAGCTATTTAAATTAAAATTTAAGCTCTCTTTGCAGAATTGTTTCGCCTTCTTCCACTTCTTTTCCAAACTCTTTAATTGTTTTAGATTCAAGCATATTGATCGTCTCTTCTCTTACTAATTTAATTTGATTGTGCAAAGGACAAGGGTTTAAATCAGAACAAGTAGGAAGACCAAGAGCACATCCTTTAATTATAGAGGGCCCATCAATTGCTACCAAAATATTTTTAAGGGTCTTATTGGAGTGGTAGTCATCCAAGAAAAACCCCCCTCCCGGCCCTTTATTTGAGCCAATAATATGCTCTTTTACAAGTGTTTGTAATATTTTTGCAATAAATGCTTTAGGAGCGTCAATCCCTTGACATATTTCTACAGCTCCAGGCTTTTCCCCCAAATTAGATTTTGTTTGAATAAAAATCACTGCCTTTATAGCGTATTGAAGAGACTTTGAGAATAACATATGCTTTAAATAGGACTCAAAAAATGCAATAAAAGGACTAAAAATCCCAATAGTATTTGATCAAAGGAAAAACTTGTTTTTAAATATATGGAAATAGGAAAAAAAAATTTTGAAGATTTAATCAATGAGTATTTTTGAAAATTTTATTTTTTTTTATTCGAGGTAGTTTGCCACTTCCTCTTCAATATTATCCCCACTCCTGATTCTAATATTGAGAAATTTTGCTTTGAATCA
>NZ_MSPQ01000017.1 GCF_001936475.1 Algoriphagus marinus
TTTTCAACCACATTGATATTTACTTCTGCAGAAACAGTAGCTGTTCCTTTGTTATCCGTTGCCTTTGCAGTCAAAGTGAAGTTTCCTACCGAAAGGTTTGTCCAGGCAAAGCTGTAAGGAGAAGTGGTATCCGTTCCCAACAAAGTGGTTCCGTTGTAGAATTCAACTTTGGTGATCGTTCCGTCTGAATCTGCTGCAGTTGCAGTAATGCTTGCATTGTCGCCTTGAGTGAACTGAGCATTAGTTTTTGGAGCAGTGATGCTTACAGTTGGTGCTACGTTTGGAGTATCTACTACACTAAAGGTAATAGTTCGAATCGGCCCTTGCTCCCCTCCTCTATTTGATCCTGAGTAAGTAACCGCTGTAAGAGTATAAGCTCCTACAGGAAGATCCATACCAAAGTAGACTCCATTATTATCTCCATAAAGTGCATATGGTGCAGCATTCTCTAATCTAGTTAGGTTGACTTGACCTGACAAAGTAAAATAAACACTTCCTACTACAGATGGATTTGTATTGGCCCTGATGTTCACTTTTTTGTCTGAAACAATGCTTCCTTCCATCTGCATTCCGTTTGTCAGGTTAAACAAATCCAGATTTGTATCTGCATTGATTAGAGTAAAGCTTTCTACCTGTGTCACGTTTGACTTTTCAACCACATTGATATTTACCTGTGCAGAAACAGTAGCCGTTCCTTTGTTGTCCGTTGCCTTTGCGGTCAAAGTGAAGTTTCCTACCGGAAGGTTTGTCCAGGCAAAGCTGTAAGGAGAAGTGGTATCCGTTCCCAACAAAGTAGTTCCGTTGTAGAATTCAACTTTGGTAACCGTTCCGTCCGCATCGGCGGCTATTGCAGTGATGCTTGCATTATCGCCCTGTGTAAACTGAGCATTTGAGTTTGGAGCAGTAAGGCTTACTGTTGGTGCTACATTTGATTTTTCAGCTACATTGATATTTACCTGAGCAGAAACAGTTGCTGTTCCTTTGTCGTCAGTTGCCTTTGCAGTCAAAGTGAAGTTTCCTATTGGAAGGTTTGTCCAGGCAAAGCTGTAAGGAGAAGCGGTATCCGTTCCCAACAAAGTGGTTCCGTTGTAGAATTCAACTTTGGTGATAGTTCCGTCCGCATCGCTAGCTGTTGCAGTGATGTTGGCATTGTCGCCTTGTGTGAACTGTGCATTTGCGTTTGGAGCAGTGATACTTACAGTTGGTGCTACGTTTGGCATTTCAACCACATTGATGTTTGTTTGGGATGAAACAGTAGCTGCTCCTTTGTTATCTGTTGCCTTTGCAGTCAAAGTGAAGTTTCCTACCGGAAGGTTTGTCCAGGCAAAGCTATAAGGAGATGTAGTATCAGTTCCCAACAAAGTGTTTCCGTTGTAGAATTCAACTTTAGTGATCGTTCCGTCTGTATCTGTGGCATTTACGGTAACATTTACATTATCTCCCTTCAAAAACTGAGAATTAGAGTTTGGACTGATAATGCTAATTGTAGGAGCTACGTTGGAATTTTGAATATTAACTATGCTTACTTTCGAGGTAGCCGACTGACCTGTATTGTCGGTTGCAACAGCTTTCAAATTATATTTACCTTCTGAATAATTTTTCAATTCATATTTATAGGGCAACACAAAGGAAGTATAGACAAGATTATCATTTATAAATAATTCTACCTTTTCAACTTGTCCTAAAGTACTATTGGCCTCAATATCAACACTTATGACATCAGAAGTAGTATAAACAGAATTTTCAACAGGGGACTTAATTTGAACAGATGGGACATCAATTTGAATGTAATTAGCTGAAACTAATACATCTTTTTCTGGCATCAAAAATTCATACACAATGTTCTCACTAACAGATTTGCCGTCAATACTCCAATGACTAAACAAATATCCCAAGAAGGGTTCTGCTACAAGCTGAACGAAATTGTTTGATTTAATTTCATAAACCTGGGAATTGAATAAATCTTCATTAAAATCAACAGTATTCAATAATAATTTTGGAACACCTGTTACAAAATCAGTATTCTTAGATACAAAAGGCGTTTTTAATATAATGTCCGAATCTTCAGCTATAAAACTATTCAAATTAGTATTGATTGATAAATGAGATCCAGAAGCTTCCATTAAAGAAATACTAACTCCAAAAAGAGCTATAAGAGACAAGAAGTATTTAGTAAATGTTTTTTTCATCTATATGTATTTTATACTTAGAATACTGCCTATTAAATATTGAATTTTATATTTCATGATTTTAAATATATTTTCATGTTTCAATCAAACAGTAAAATGTATTTCGTCTAAGAGACATCATGTTTTGAAACAAGCAAAATATTTTATTAAAAAACAAAATTACGATTGATGAAAATTATCATGAAAAAATATGAACATTGAATTAAAATACTTCAAACAAACATGTGTGTATTTAATATTCATATTTTTGCCGATGGAATAATTTTTTCTATTTTTTTTTTTTTAAAATAATTTTTAACACTAAAATGGATTAGCCCTAACTAGAGTACAGAAAGGGTAAAATGATAGAATCTCAAAGGATTGCAATTCAAATGGTAAGAATTAGAAAACTCAAATGCACACCATTTGGAATGAAAACATGGATTTTTAGACTACTAAGAGACAGGATTTAAAGGACAGAATCCTATCAATTCTTATAATCCATTACTTAAATGACATTATAAAGCCTTACAGTATTTGACCAAATCAGTGAATTAGATCATCTTGTTTTCATTATCACTAATAAATCGATAACTCAAAAATGAGTTATAAACATACTAAGCCAGAAAACAGATAAAATTCTATTTTTGAATCACGATTGAAGATCAAAATTTAGAATTCAACCTGAAGATGATTGCAATTCCACATTTAATGGGTGATGAAAAAATTATATCCTAGGACTATGCCAATACTAGCCTAAATGGAAATGTTTTAATCCTATATATATTTTTGGATTTCTTAATTAGTAAAATGCATTTTAAAAAGGAATGTTAAATTTAAAATATTGAAGCCTGAATTTGAGTTGCCCAATATGTCAACATTTTGATTAGGAAGTACACACCACAAAAAGTTAAACAGTTAACGTAAAAAAATACCTATCAAACCTAATTTTATAGGTTATAAAAAAGATCATTTAAAAAATTGATATCAGTTTTAAATAAGTAATAAAAATTGAATCAAACTCATTTGATATAGGAAATTATTTCTATTATAAAAAACTACAAACCTCTAGTATCATTAAAAACCAGAAGAGAGCAGAAGTTATCTATTCGTAAAAACTCTAACAAACGTTAAATATGAATGACATAATAAAATGATTAAAAATTAATCATCTAAAAATTAGATTTTAGATAATCAGAATCATAGATTAAAATTTGTTCAACAAACAATTTCGCAATTAAGGATGATATCTCTTTGAAATAAAAAAAATTCGATTAATTACTTTTCATTTCTTATCCCGAATTATACTAATTAGATAAGGATACAGAATTTCATTAACAATATTTTTCCACAAACTCTTCTCCATTTCTTTTTGAATTTGTTTGGAATCGTATGAATCAAGCTTTTTAGAAATCTCAAATATTCCTTTTGAAATAGCTTCCACATTGTCTTCAATTAAAATTCCATTTGATCTATTGACAATTTTTGCATTTGCATGCGTATTAGTAGCTAATACAGGAAGTCCGGACAACAAATACTCATATGTTTTAGTAGGGGGTTGGTTTTGAAAATAGGGGGTAATTGGAACATATGAAACACCACAAGATGCTTTTTCAACGTAATTACACAACTTATCATTTTGAATATACCCAGTTGTAAACACACGATCCTTTAAATCATTATCATTAATATATTGATGTATTATCTGGAGTTCATTATTAAATCCATCACCAATGATCGTAAGTGTAGAAATCCTTTCTAAAGGATAGTTCTGGATATAGGCATGGAAACCAATAACTAAATTCAGAATATTTCTATTCGAAAGAGTTCCTACATAAATGAGGTTAAGATTTTCTAAAGAAATGTCAGATTTAACAAGACTATCTCCACCTAATGGCAAAACAAAAAAATCTCTTATCTTTATTTGCTTACCGGTTTCTTCACTGATTACGGATATATTTTTAAAAATTAGAGATTCAAACTTAAGCAGATTATCAAGTAAATAATTTTTAATTCTACTCTCAGTAACAGCAATAGTTCTAATATCTAAATTAAAACAATAATTTACATTTAATAATTTAAGAAGGCTACACCCAGGAAAATATACAACAAAAACTAGATCAAATTTATTTTGAGTTATTTTCATATTAACACTTTTCAAAAGTATTGAAAATCTGTTAAACAAACTCCCTTGTCTTTTCAAATAAATACAGTTAACTCCCTCAGTAACTATTCTTTTTTTATTCTCATCCCAACATATATATGTAATATTAAATTTATCAGACAAATACGTACAATACTTATAAGTATCGATATGATAGCCGTATTGCTCTTTATTTACAATCAAAATATTATTCATAAAAATTTTCTTAGAATTTATTGTAAAAAATCAAACAACGTAACAACAATTTACTTTCAGGAAAGGATTCATCTGTAATGAATGAATTTTTTTTATTTAAATAAAAAAGAAAAGTTTGGGGCCCGATTGAAGATGATTTTTTACAAACTGAAAAAAACACTGATGCTAATACTTTATCAAATGAATTTTCATCATATATTTTGAATTTTGAATTTTTATTTTTTAGATAAATAAGCCAATCATAAACTTCTTTTAATTTTGAAAAACTTGATATTAATTCAGTAGAAGCACAACTATAATGTAATTCAAAATTTTTTTCTAAATGGGGAATATCAAACTTATCAAAAGCCTTTGAATAAATCATTTTATGAAAATCAAATAATTGTTTCCGGCGATCACTATAGACTTTCATAATACTTGATTCTGAAGCCCTATAATAATAAAGAACCTGATCAAGATTCTTTATAGGAAAATGAAAACTGGCATCAAAAAAAAAGTCGTAATCTTCAGCCACTGCAAGTTTTACATTATAGGTTAGTTTTGCCTCTCTTATCATCTTCATTCGATACATAGTAGTAGCGGACAAAAGCGAATTATAAAATAACAGTGAAGCTTTTATTAATGATGGTTCTAAAAATTTTCTCGAAATATATGGCTTTCCTTCACCAAATCTTTGCAGAGCTGTCCCACAAATTCCTACCTCCAAATTTTCACGCAAATAATTAATTTGGACTTCAAATCTATTTGGCTCGATTAAGTCATCACAATCCATCCAAGCTAGGTACTCTCCTTTTGCCTCTTTCAGACCAACATTTCGAGTATATGCAACGCCTTGATTTTTTTCATTTCTAATTAATCGTATTCTTGAATCTTTTATCGATTGGATAATTTTGACAGAAGAATCTGATGATCCATCATCTATGATCAGTAATTCATAATCAGTAAAAGTCTGACTCAATACGTTAGAAATAGCTTCTTCCAAGTATTTTTCACCATTATAAACTGGCATGATCACTGAGAGTGGTAATAAATTCATCTATTAATTGAATTAAAATACTGTTTCTTTATTATGTTTTTTTCGAAAAATTTATCCCCCCTACCTTTTGAAAAGGAACAGTGTCAAATTTAAAAAATAAAGCGCCAAAATCGAAAATATTCTAAAATTGTAAACTTTGTTACTGTTTTTTAACAAGGATTTTGCTTTGGATTATAAACAACTAACCAACAAAATCAAATTTCAAGAATGCGCATTTTCCTCAAAAAATTACGCCATACTACCCAAAAATCTAAATTTCCTAGCCTTGCTGTTTTCTACTTTCCAGCTAATTTTGAAAAATTCGCCTATCAATGTAGATTTTTAAATACCATAAATCTATCTTTTTGATAGCAATTATTGAAAAAATAATATTTGCTCAGCCCTCAATTTATCACAAAGCCTGTTTGATGGGATTATTACATCATCATAAGTCAATACTTGGTCTTTTGAAATATCATTTTTCAACAAACACCCTTCTGCTAGACCTATTGGCAATAAGTTTTCCTTTATGGAAACCTCATAATTTTCACATAAACCATAAGTCATATAACCCCCAAGATCATCAATTTTTTCACCCTTTTTAAGATCGACTTTTGCGGTAGCGACAACATCTACCATGGGTTTCCCTAGAGGAGCGAGAGCAGCATCATGAAAAAGAACAGCCCGGGCAACAGTTAAAGGAACTTCAAAATGGCAAAGATGATAGGGAGTATAAAAAAGATATAAGGGCCCCTTCCCTAGCTTATATAAATTAAGATAATGCTGTTGCTTGGGATCATCATGTGTACCAAGGACAAAAACTCCTGGCCCTGGATCAGCTCCTACCACATAATCAACTATACCATTGCCTTCTAAAAGTACTTCCAAGGGATATAAATCCTGAAATACATCCTTCAGAGGGGTTCCGCTTGCTACAGTTGGACCAAACATTCCTCTTTTTGCCACCTTCATTCCAGTTCCATTTGCAACGATTGCCTGTTCAAAAGATATTTTAGTTCCATCTGCAAAGGAGGTAACCATTTTAGGGTTTTGTCCCCATTGTTTGGCAAAACCTTCTTGCGTGGTTGGATTTCTATAGGGGTCATGTAGGCCTTTAATATTCCCACATAAAACTGGTTTTACTCCTATAGACTTAACAAATCGATAAAGATTCATTTCAACTCCTGGCTGATCGCCATCAGCATTAGTAAGGATTACCCCCGCCCTATCCGCATATACTTTTAAAATGGGGCCTATTGTACCATCAACTTCAGCATTCATCAAGATGACATGTTTCTTATGATCAAAGGCTTTGAGAATTATACGTGCTGAGAACTCTATAGCTCCCGTAACTTCAATAATAGCATCTATTCCTTTAGCCTCACAGAGGATATCCGCATAATCTGTAATGCTGAATTTCCCATTCCTGATATTATTTTCTAATTCACTTCTATTGTCAGTATACAATGGATCCGGGATTCCAGCCTCAAAAAAAACATCTCTTGCCTTTTCAACATTTCTATTAAAAATTGCAACTAAACGCATTCCGGGGACAGAATTGACAATTTGATTGGCTATTCCCCGAGCCATAAAACCTGCCCCAATCATTGCAACTTTTATAGGGTTATTTTCAGCGTGTCTTTTCTTTAATGCATTATCAATAATTACCATATAGAGTTATTTTAAAAATTAGGGTGATTTCTATCTTTTTCAGATATGATTTCAGGGTTCATTGGCCATTCAATTTTAAATTCAGGATCATTCCACCTAATCCCCGCTTCAGCACCTGGGGTATAAAACTGAGTTACTAAATAAGAAACTTCACAATTGTCCTCCAGCGTGATGAAGCCATGGGCAAAATCCTCAGGAACATAAAGCATTTTATAATTGTCTTGGGTCAATTCAACACCCACCCATTGTTTATAAGTTGGAGAATTCTTCCTGAGATCTATAATTACGTCATAAATTGCTCCTCTTGTACATCGAATTAATTTTGTCTCCTGAAAAGGATCATTTTGATAATGCATGCCTCTTATCGTTCCTTTCTTAAGACTTAAGGAAGTATTTGCTTGTTTGATGTCATGTTTCAAACCATGTGCGGCTAATTCTTTAGCGCACCATGACCTTCCAAAAAATCCTCTTTCATCTTCTAATTTCTTGATTTCAAGAATAAAAGCACCTTTAAGTTTTGTTTCAGTAAATATCATATTTATTAATTTTCACCAATTCCAAGAAAGGTCCTCAATCAGAAAATTTTTACTTTGTAGATTATTTAAAACTTCAAGCCTCATATACTGAGATTTTCTATACTGATGATCATTAAAATTCATTTCAGTAAGGTTGGAGTATAAATCTTTAATAGTTCTATTAAGGTCAAAAACAGGGAGGTAATCCGGTGCCAACTCTGCAAATAAATCAAAATTGACTTTGTATGACCTTTTATCAGGTTGGGCATTCGGATTTACAGATACTTTAACGCCGGGTATCACTTCTGCTACGGCCTCTGCCAGTTCGACAACCTGATAATTCCAAGTATTTGTACCTGTGTTTACTACTAAAAACCCTCCTCCTTTACTTGCATTTCGGCTAATTCCAAAGTCAATCGCCCTAGCCATATCTAATACATTGATTAGAGGTCGCCAAGGAGTACCATCACTCAAAATGGATATTTCCTTTGAAGTGACAGCCCCAGCTACAAAATCATTCAATACCAAATCCAATCTTAGACGGTCAGAATGACCACAGGCTGTTGCAAAACGAAAGCAGGTTACAACAAAGTTTTCACTTGCAAGCGAAATTAATCCATTTTCAGCCTCCACTTTGGATTTAGCATAAGCAGTAAGTGGGTTAAGTCTGTCAGTTTCTACTTTTGGATAGTCATCTGCTTCCCCATAAATACTACAGCTTGAGGCAAATACAAACGATTTTACTCCATTCTTCTTGGCTGATTCCGCCATTCTAATAGCTGACTTACAATTAACATCCATAGTTACTTTTTCAAATTTATTTCCCATTGGATCATTTGAAATCGCTGCCAGATAGACCACAGAATCAATACCTTCAAACAAGCTTTCATGAAAATGTCTTACATCTCCAAAAATCTGCTTATTTAATTGATTATCAGGTAAAAAATTAACATTTGTTAAGCACTTGGCAAAATACCCCATATCATAGCCTATTAGCTCAGCATGGGGATGTGATTGACGTAGTTTACTTATTAATCCGGGACCTACGTATCCCATATTTCCTGTTATTAGAATTTTCATGTGATCTTTTTTCAAGAAGTTGTACAAAATAATTTCAATTTTCAGTTGGAGCTAAATATATCCTAAGTAAAATTCAAATTACCATATTTTCCATGGCGCTTTATTGGCATTGCACAAGTTCTCGAGAACTTGCTTATCTCTTAGAGTATCCATAGGATGCCAAAAACCAAAATGCTTAAAGGCAGAAAGTTGGTCAATTTCTGCAAGTTTCTCAAGAGGATCTTTTTCCCAAACGGTTTGATCATCGGAAATAAAATCCAAAGCTTCAGGCTCCACAACAAAAAAACCTCCATTTATCCATGCATTTTCGGAGCCACCGCCCTTAGGTTTTTCTTTGAAACTTTCAATTCTTGTACTTTCATCTCCTAATGTAAAAATCCCAAATCGACCAGGTTGCTGCACCGCAGTCAGAGTAACTAGAGTCTTTTGCTTTTTGTGAAATGCAATAGAAGCGGAAATATTTACGTCGCTAACTCCATCGCCATAGGTAAGACAAAACGTTTCAGATTTCACATAATTAGCAACCCTTTTGATTCTCCCGCCTGTCATGGTATTTTCACCAGTATCCACCAAAGTCACTTTCCATGGCTCACTATTTTTACGGTGAATCTCCATGGAATTATTTCTGAGGTCAAAAGTCACATCTGACATATGTAAAAAATAATTTGAGAAATATTCTTTAATCATGTGTCCTTTATATCCACAACAAATTACGAAATCATTGATTCCATGAGCAGAGTAGATTTTCATAATGTGCCAAAGGATCGGTTTCCCACCTATTTCAACCATTGGCTTGGGACGAACCCCACTTTCTTCGCTGATCCGAGTACCAAAACCTCCTGCTAAAATTACTGCTTTCATAGTTATTGCTTAAGTTTAGATGTAAAAATTTTATTTAAAGTATTAAAAATATTTCATTAGAAAAACTAGGTTTAATAAAAAGCAAAAATAAATATTCAAAATATGAAATTTTTTGAAAGGCTTATATTTATCCTGCGCAACAAACAACTTTGATAGCTTTTAAATTAGGTTAGTAAAAAAAACAAATAAAAATATGATTTGAAGGGTTTGAAAAAGATACTTAAAATAGAAATTTATTAGATATAAGCCTTGAAAAACAAATGGATTCAAAATTTTTTTATTAAAATATATATGCTAGTCCCATGACAAACCATAATAATCTGTAAATTAAGTAAATACGAATTTTAAAACTATAATAATCATCAATTCCATCAGTTAGTTTCTATACAAAATCCTAAGTATTCAATTTTCCAAAGAGTAAAATTTGTTATGGAATATCTTCAAATCTTGTTCTGAATTTACTCCTTGGAGACTCAAAAAACTTCAAACTCTATTTATTTATATAAAGAATGAACATCAAGAATAAATAGTAATAACTATATGAGACTTCTATTCAGAAAAAATCTATTCTCAAAAAAAAGTCCCTCTTTGGTAAATATCAAAGAGGGACTTTAAACTTTGTTTTAATTCAATTAATAAGCATTTTCGCTTTTAAAGATTAAACTGTAGAATGTCAACAAAATTATTTTAATGTCAAACAAGAAACTCCAATTTTTGATATAAAATAAGTCATATCTCAAACGAGCATTCATATCGAATGAATCATTAATTTCTCCCCGAAAGCCTTTCGCTTGTGCAAGACCTGTAATTCCAGGCTTTACCATGTGTCGAAACATAAAATTCTCGATTTTTTCAGCAAACTCTCTATTCATTGGAATAGCATGAGGTCTTGGTCCCACTATCGCCATTTCTCCCATTAAAACATTCAATAATTGAGGTAACTCATCCAAACTACTCTTTCTTAGAAAAGCACCAACTTTAGTGACTCTATCATCATTTTTCGTAGCCTGCTTGAACTTACTTTCTGGTTCAAATTTCATACTTCTAAACTTGAGACAATAAAAAGGCACATTATTCTGACCATGTCTAAGCTGCTTGTAAAAAACCGGTCCTTTCGATTCCATTTTAATGAGTAATGCAATAATTGGAAACAACCAACTTGCAATTAAGATAAGGAATACACTAACCGAAACAATTTCGAAGATCCTCTTAGCAATAACCTGGGAGTTATCACGAAGATTTACCGAATACCTGTGGAGAATAAAATCGGCACTAATCGAAAAGTTTTCAACGCTGTTAAGATTTGATGTTGTAGTAGCCATGATGATAACTATTTTTTTTTTTTTGAAAAACTGTCCCAAACCAAGTCAGGATAAATACCCCTTTTATTTGTTGATGTAAATTTAGATAATAAATCAGTGAATTTCCAATTGAATTACATTTTTTTTTATTTGAAATACATTTTTTGTAAGTAAAAGAGAATTAATTCGGACAGATTTGAATTAAAAAAAGCTTCCAAATCACCCCAATACTGCCTTGTAAAACCCTGAATTCCTGAATTTTGAGCCGCAACAACCTTGAGTCATTTTTTTCTCAGCGCCAACTTTTGCTGATCAAAATCTTTAAAAAAATTAATCTGAATGAAATGCAACTCCCTTTCCAGAGAAGCAATTCTCTCTTTACTAAGGTGTGTATTAGCAGAAAACTTTGATTATGAGACAAGCAGACTAGGTAGGTAGAAACCAAATGAATTTTAAAAAATCTCATTACCAAAAACTGCTTTCAATCTTATACCCTCATAAAAGTGTGGAAAGATCCATTATTTAAACCTTAGAAATCACCACTATAGACCATATTATACTGCCAAAAATTATTTCCTTCCAATATCTTCCTGGCTCTAACCTAAACTAGACACCTATTAAAAAAACTCTGAGAAATTTCAGGCCTGACATATCCGATCAAACTATCGAAGACCATGAAATCGCAAAACCTTATTGGTTAAACTTGGAAGATAAAAATATTCCCATTCCATCACTAAGGAACCTGACACAATCTGATTTAGGAAAATCTAACCAAAGTAAGTCTAACAAATGCTTCATTAAACCATAGGAAACAGTTCTCCCCCAAAATTACTCTTCTTAGATCCGCGTCTCCTGAGATCATGAATAAAAGCAGCATTGGACGTACAATCTAGGATTAAACACCCAACTAAGAACTGAGGAAAAATTTGGAACATTGACACGAAAAATTTCACTAACTTTAGCTAAGATTTTAAACTTTATTAGTTAATTGATAGGGAGTATATCTATCGAAAAAACAATAATAATAACTGAGAATAGTCAAGATTAGAAGAAAATAAAAACTAAGTTTTCTTAGTATTTTTCAAAAAAGGGCCATTGGGATCTAACCAAAAGGTTTAAAACGATAGGTAAACCTCTCAAATTTCCGCCTAGCTCTATCTATTAATGAACAGTTCTCCTAACAAATAATAAGGCTATGAATGTATTCCCACATTTCAGGATTTCTCAATTTACAGAATTATCAAATTCGCTGAATTTTCGCCCTGAATATCGAATCGAAATTTAAACCGGTCTTTTAGTTTATTTTTGTTTTACATACATTTATTTGCTTTTTAAACATTATTTAAAGTACTTTGCAGTAATTAAGGACGATCACCTCAGTATCAAAAGAATAGATTTTAATAAAAACAATAAAACACACTTGACAACATGGTAAAAGTTGCTTTAATCGGAGCAGGAAAGATGGGGTTGTCTCATCTTTCAATTTTAGGAGCACATCCAAAAGTAGAAATCGTAGGAGTTTGCGATACCTCAAAAATGGTTGTGGAAGTTCTTGAAAGATATAGTGGTTACAAATGTTATTCTGATTATCTCAAAATGGTAGAAGAGTCCCGCCCTGATGCAGTATTTGTTTCAGTGCCCACAAAGTACCATTATCCAATGGTCAAGGAGCTTTTAAATAAAGGAGTCCATGTTTTCACTGAAAAACCATTTTGCCTGAATCCTGAGGAAAGTAATGAATTGACACAGCTGGCTAAGAAAATAGGCGTTGTAAATCAGGTAGGATACCACAATAAATTTGTGGGGACTTTTAGAGAGGTCAAAGACCTTGTGAAAAATGGAGCTATTGGTGAAATAACGCATTTTCAAGGTGAAGCTTATGGTCCGGTGGTGATAAAGAAAAAAAGTGAAACATGGAGATCCGATCCTACTGAGGGAGGTGGATGCTTAATGGACTACGCTTCTCATGTAATCGATCTGATCAATGATATCATCTCTCCTATTGATTCTTGCAAAGGCTCAATGCTTAAATCAATCTATTCAAAAAATGTGGATGATTCCGTTTATGCCTTAGTAGGTTCTAATTCGGGAGCTTCCGGGGTTATTTCTGTAAATTGGAGTGACGAAACTTACCGAAAAATGTCGACCTCTATCACAATTATAGGAACTAAAGGTAAAATTATATCTGATGCAAACGAATTGAAAGTGTATTTTAAAGGTGATGGGTTTCCAAAAGGATACTCAAAAGGATGGAATGTAAAGTATGTGACAGATCTTACCGAGGAGGTAAACTTCTACCTTAGAGGGGAAGAATACTCTGCTCAAATTGATTACTTCATAAAATCCGTTCTCGGAGAAAATAATAGATCCATCAACACCTTTGAAAGTGCCTGGAAAACAGACAAATCAATTTCATTAATTAAAAACCAATCAAGCCTTTAATAGTATGGAAAGAATAATTTTTGGAGACAATCAGTTTTTTGCAGTAAATCATATTTCAGACGAAAAATCTCGTGCCCAGTCAATTAAATTCAAAGATGATTCTGCAATCATCAAAACATTGGACATTGCAATAGCATCAGGCATAAATACATTCATGTGTACGACCCATGATAGAATTGCCAATATTTGCGAAATTATCAGAAAAGACCCTGAAAAATATAAAGACTTTAAGATATACCCTTGCATGCCATATGCACACAAGTACGCTAATGCTGTAACTGACCTTGGTATTGCAGGAACGTTAAAACAATACGTGCCAGGTAATTTTCTGGGATCATTACTAAAAGGTGGCGTCGCATATTTATCCAAAGATTACATTTCTATTATGGAATTGTTGGTTGATGCTGAAATGAAAATGTTTAAGGGAATCAATACGCCTGTAATTTTTCTCCAGAATGTAATCACTGATCTATTATTGGGACTTGGAATGGATGAGTTTCTGGTCGCTTTTGCAAAATACATCAAGGAGAAATACAATGCAGAGCCAGGTTTTATAACAATGAACTTACCAAAACTTTTAGAAGTATTGGAAAAGAACGGTATTAATAATCCTATTATTTGTGCTTCAATAAATAAAGTGAATTTCAGGATGTCAGGTGGTAAAGATTTGTACGAGAAAACTTTAAACGAAGGAAGGTGTAGAATAATAGCAATGCAAGTTCTTGGTGGTGGAGCTATTCCAGCTGGTGAGGCTTTAGAATATGTAAGTAATCTCCCAAATGTAGAATCAATTCTCTTTGGAGCCTCTTCCAAACAGAATATCGAAAACACAGTGGAAACCATAAAATATCACGATCAAAAAAAGAAAGCATCATCAATTATCGGCTAATTAAAACTGATTTGTTAATTAATAACCGAGCTAAAAAATGATCTTTCCAAATTAAAAATGCATAAGTGATCCCTTTTTTCAGAAAAAAATTGGGAACACTCCTGCTAAACAGTCTTAAAAACCTTAAGCTAGAAAGTAATTAAGTAGTTTTTCTACACCTAAAATTTTCCCCTAACCTTATAAATATCAGACACCAATAGTTTACTGTTTAAAAAAAGTAACTACTTGAATCTAATTAACCATTTAAAAACTAGTAGGGAAATAAAATCCCGATCTCCTCTTTCTTGGATTTTGCAATTAATCCCCTTTTTTTTCTCGAAATATGGGGTAACAAAATTTAAACTTATCAAAATGATTTAGTTATTTATTTTGAGTCAAAGGAATTCATCTAAGGGTTTTTAACTATCCAAAGAATAGTAAAGACTCAAACTATTACATAGTCCAAGTTTAGTTGAAAAGAAAACAAATTATTTAAACAAATCTTAAAATCAAAAATTATCCATAAAGATATTAAAAGATATTAAATAACATAAAATTGTATATAAAACACCATATATAGCGTTGAGTTAAAACTGATTTTATTGTAGTTCAGGAATAGCCTTCAAACCTAGTAGTTAGCATCAAGCCATATAACAAAAAGAAATATTGTGATTGAAAGCTTCATTTACGCAAAACCTTCTGATATCCAACCTATTAAATACTCTATTAAACTCATTATCAGACCCTTAAAAAACTATTTTGAAACCTTGATTACAGAGGCAATTGATCATCAAGTAAGAAAGATTTGATACAAATCAATTCATATTGGTTTTTCAACTAATTAATGCTTAAATTATTTTCTGCTATTTATATTTCATCAATTAACAAGAATTATCTTTATCTCACAAAATATCCTGTTAAATTAAGGAACCCGTCAATAAACCTCTTCTTAAATACAATACAATCCTGTATGAAAAATGTAATCTTATCCCTTGTAATTACATCCCTTTTCTTTTTTTCCTGTACAAAAAGAAACCTAGTTTATTTGTCTGATTTAGATCCAGTCAATGGCTATTCCTCAAACATCACCACACTTTCGGAGCCAAGGATACAAGAAGATGATCTGTTAAGCATAACTGTAACGAGCCTCAATCCGGAATCTAATATGCTATTCAATGCAGGAGTGATTATGCCATCACAAGGAAATGTCAACACGGTGGTCTCCTCTCCCATAAATGAGAATTATCTTGTCGACAAGGATGGATTCATTAATTATCCAGTAGTTGGCAAAATAAACCTTCGAGGGCTTACCAAACAGGAAGCAGTTGCAAAAGTCACAGAGGTTTTGGATGAATATGTAAAGGATCCTATCATTAACATTAGGTTTATGAACTTTAAAGTCACTGTCATTGGTGAAGTACAGCAACCCTCCTCTTTTATTATCCCCACTGAAAAAATAACGATCCTCGAGGCCCTTGGACTTGCAGGTGATATGACAGCTTACGGAAAAAGGGAGAATGTCCTAGTAATTAGGGAAAAAGATGGAGTGAGGAGTGCAAACAGGTTGAATCTAAATGAAAAAAACGTGCTTGACTCCCCATTTTATTACCTTCAACAGAATGATATTGTTTACGTTGAGCCGTATAAAACTAAGTCTATCCAAGCAGACAATAACCCAACGACAGTAGCCTTGATAAGTACCGCCCTAACCCTAGCTACTGTTTTGATACTTAATTTCAACAATATCTTTTAAATTTGTTGATAAAACTTCAGCCAAATAATTGACAACTAAGACCAAACATGGAAATTAAAGATCTACTCAAGGAGCTTGAAAAAGAAGAAGAAAAGGAGAATAGTAGTGAGCAGCTTAGTTATAAAATGATTTTCTTCAAATATTCTCAGAAATGGTACTGGTTTGCTATCGGTCTTTTTCTGTGCATGTCTTTAGCTTTTACATACATCTATTTTGCCACCCCTCAATATGAAATAAAAAGCACTTTGCTCCTTAAAGACGAAAACAAAGGTTCCGACTTTAACTCTAATGCAGTGCTTACAAACATTCAAGGGTATGGTTCTACCTCATCTGTTGAGAACGAAGTAGAGGTTCTGAGAGCAGAGCATTTAATGATCAAAGCTTTTGATGAACTTGGGTTTTCAACAGCATACTTTATTCCTAATGGACCATATAGATGGAAAGAGATATATGGAAATGAAGTACCCTTTACTATAACTACTTTGGAAAAAAATGAATTCTTCAAGGTAGATGACAACAACGTCAACATTCTTATCAAAAATGAAGAAGAGTTTCAATTAATCAACCCTTCTGGACAAACTCAAGACTTCAAATTCGGTCAGAAAATTCAAAACTTCTATGGTACTTTTTCAATAAACCGAAACCAAGAATTCATCCCGTCTTCAGATTACGTATCCAGTGAACCTATTAGAATTTCCTTTTTAGACTCCTCAGTGGCAAGAGGTGAAGCACAAAACCTTAAAGTGGAAATAGTAAACAAACTAGCCAGTGTAATTGAACTTTCAATACTTGCAGAACATCCTAAAAAAGGAAGAGATTTAATTGAAAAACTTATAGAAGTTTACAATAGTGAAGCAGACAATGAGAAAAACATAACTGCAAAAAACACAATTGCCTTTATAGATGAACAACTAATTGGACTTACTGAAGAACTTGGTGCCATAGAAAACAAAGCAGAACAATATAAACTAAGTAACTCGATAACAGACGTTGGAGCAGAGGCTCAGCTTTATCTCAATAGCACAACTGCAAACAGGCAACAACTTGCAGATCTATCGATTCAGATTGATGTACTTGAATCAATAGAAGCTTATATGAGTAGAAACGGAAATGAGTACGAAACAGTACCCGGAACACTAACCGTAACAGACCCCACTCTAAACGAGCTAATTTCAGATTTCAATAGACTTTCCCAGGATAGGGAAAGAATGCTTAGGACTACACAACCTAACAATCCAATAGTTGTAAATATTAGCCAGCAGCTTGCAAGTCTCAGGAATAGCATTGTAGAAAATTTAAGACACATTAAAAACGGACTGATCATATCAAAAAATAGTCTAGAATCAACCTCCACCCAATTCCAAAACAGAGCTTCAAAGGTTCCTACTATGGAAAAAGAACTATTGGATATTAACCGCGAACAAAGCATAAAACAACAACATTACCTCCTTCTAGTCCAAAAAAGAGAAGAAGCAATGCTAACACTTGCAGCGGCTTCAGTTGGAAACTCCAAAACCATAGGAGAACCAATTTCATCAGAGTTCCCGGTAAAACCGAATAAAAAAATAATTTTAGCCTTCAGTTTGCTCATGGGAATGGCACTTCCTTTCGGCCTTATTTTTATTAAAGATCAGTGGGAAGAAAAAATACAATTCAAATCAGATGTTGAGAAATTGACAAAGACTCCAATACTAGGGGAAATATCAAAAAACAAACCTACAGAAGGAATTAGAGCAATTTCTAAAAATAAAAGAAATCTCATTTCAGAGCAGTTCAGATTTATAAGAAGTAACTTAGCGTTTTCAACTTACAAGAAGCCAAATAAAACTATACTTGTCACTTCTTCTATCAGTGGGGAAGGAAAAACCTTTTTCAGTTTAAATCTGGCAGTCACTATTGGAATGACTGGCAAATCAGTAGTAGTTTTAGAATTTGATCTAAGAAGACCTGCCTTGATTTCCGCTTTAGGAATGGATGCTACAAAAGGGATCTCAGAATACCTTAATTCGTCCAATATGCAAGTTAAAGATATAATTCATCCATTGGAATCAGCAGAGAATGTAGACATTATAGGTTGTGGTAAAATCCCGGAAAACCCAGCGGAGTTAATGATGGGAGAAAATCTCCAAAAACTATTCAATGAGTTAAGCAAGTCTTATGATCACATAATCATAGATTCTCCTCCTATAGGACTAGTAGCTGACTCGTTTATATTCGGGGAGTTTGCAGATGTGACCATTATGGTACTTAGGTATAATTACTCTAGCAAATTGCAGATCAAAACAATTGAGGATGTACGCAAAAACAAAAAATTCAAGCAGCCCTTGTTAGTTCTTAATGATGCTAAAGCTGAAATAATCTATGGTTATGGAGGAAAAAATTCAGCAAAATATTACCAACAATAAAAACGGTTTTAAAAGAATTGTAAAGTGTCTTTATAATATTCAGATTCAATAAAAACAGATGAAAACAAAATGAAGATATGGATTGATTTTATAAACACACCGCAAGTCAGTTTTTTTGAACCGATTATCGAAGGACTCTCCAAACAGGGTCATACATTTATATTGACCTGTAGAGACTCTTCAAATACTGTTCAAATCCTAAAACAAAAAAAATGGGAGTTCACTATAATTGGTGATAGAGCAGAAAAAGGTTTAGTAAATAAACTCGCCAGTTTCCCAAATAGAATTCGAAAACTAGTTAGTTTCTTGAGAAATAAAAAAATTGATGCTGCTGCAGGCCAAAGTAGTTTTTATCTTCCTTTAGCTGCGAGAATCCTCGGAATACCATCTCTTTATACAAATGACAATGAACATGCGTTGGGCAATATCCCCGCGTTTATTTTTGCTAAAAAAATCATTCTTCCAGAAAACTTCCCTATTCAAAATGCTTTAAAACAAGGGGCATCAAAGAGAAAAACGAGTTTATACCCAGGGATTAAAGAAGGAATTTATCTCTGGGAAAAAGGCGAAGAAATAACCAAACATAGACAACAGTCAGAACCACAAACAATATATATAAGGCCAGAGCCCCAAACTGCTCAATATTACAAAGGTAAAACCAACTTCCTTGACAACTTACTTCTAGATTTAAAGGATAGTTTTAATATAACTTTACTTGTTAGAGAAAAAAGTCAGTTTGAACACTATACAGCTCCACAATTCAAGGGGATTTCAGTACCCGATAAACCCTTAGATTTTACAACAATTGCAAAAGACTGTTTATTATTTGTTGGGGCAGGGGGCTCTATGACTCGAGAAATGGCATTGATTGGGATACCTACTATATCAGTATATCAAGGTGACCTTTTAGGTGTTGACAAATTCTTGATTGATAACGGTTATATGCAGCATATTCCAGATTTAAGTTCCGAAAAACTCTTGTCAGACATATCTGGAAATCAGGAAAAATCCTCTAGAAATTTACTCCTGGAAAAAGGTAAAAATGCATATCAATTACTAATGGAAAACATCATAAATCTTCAACAGTAAGAAAATAAACCTTTTTTTAATTTTCTGAAAAAACTATTCAAGAGTTAAAATTTTCCAAAAAGTAATAAACTCCCAAGAGTAAGAAAATTTGTTTTTCTCTAGGATATCCTTTTTCGTGTTGCATAATAATTTCAGCAACCTTCTTCTGATTAAACACTTTTCCGAAAAGAGTCTTATTATCTAACAAAATATTCTTTATGGAATCCGATTCGGATTTAAACCAATAACTAGTAGGAGAAGAGAAATCTTTTTTCTTCCTATTAATTATTTCATCAGGCAATAATTTTTTGGCAAATGCCTTATGAATTAATTTTCCATTTGAAAAATTCAATTTTGATTGATAAGGAAGTTGCTCTACATAATTTACTAATTCTAAATCAAGAATAGGAACCCGACATTCCAATGCAAAATTCATTGTTATCTTATCAGTATAATTCAAAAGATCATCTGCTAAGTTCATCCTTGTATCAATGGCCATCATTCGTTCAACACTATGCTTTTTATTGCTACATTCAAGGATCTCGTAAAAATATTTGATTCTATCAATACTAGTAGTGTCTTGATGACCTATCAATTCTTTAATCTCGGAATTTGAAAAAACTTCATAAATCTTTAAAAATCTTTGTAATTCATTTGTTATCCCAATGGCATTGACACCTCTATAAATTTTTTCATTTTTGAAATGATAACCAGAGAGAATACTTTTAATCACCTTTTGAATAATTCCTGGGATATTATGCAAAAGAAGTTCTGTTTTATATTTGGGATATCCACCCAATGGTTCGTCTGCCCCTTGACCAGTTAGAACTACCTTTACATGTTTAGAAGCTAATTCTGATAAATAATACATCGGTATTATTGAAGTAGTAGCAAGTGGCTCCTCCACAATCCGAGCACATTCTTTAAATTTTGATAAAAAATCATCAAAACCAATCCTTTTAACATGATGCTCCAAACCTAAGATTTCCGCTGTCCTGAAGGCATCATTAATTTCATCTTCATAATGATCTCCTTCAAACCCAATGGTGAAAGCTTTCAATGGTATATCAGAATGCTTTTGTGCAACTGCTGCTACCATAGCTGAATCTATTCCCCCACTAAGCAAAATCCCAACAGGAACATCAGATAGCAATTGCCTTTTGACTGCCTTTTGGAAAAAATCACCATAAATTAAGACTTCATTACTTTGCTTTGTGTTTGGAAGTTCAGGTGATTTTTTCTCCAAATAAGACGCTTCCGAAATAGAGATATCTTCTAAATTTAAATTAATCTCTATAAAATGACCCGGGTGAATTTTTTTTAAATTTTTATAAAGCGTCTGAGGAGAAGGATTGTAACGAAGTCTTAAAAGACAAGAAAGCGCATCTTTATCAAGCTCTTTAAATTCAATTTGAGATTTAACAGGTCTGATTTCAGAGGAGAAAATAAATTTTTCATCCTTTTCATAATAGTATAATGGTTTAACACCAAATGGATCACGAGCTAAAAATAACAGGCCCTTTTTTAGATCAAGAAAAGCAATAGCAAAAATCCCATTAAATTCCTTAACCCCTCTAATACCATTCTCAATTAAATAGTAGAGTATGCTTTCTGTATCTGAATGACCTTTAAATATTAAATCTTTATTTAATGTATTCCTTAGATCTTGATGGTTATAAATTTCACCATTGAAAATAATTGCATAATTACCACAATTTGAAATCATAGGTTGATGACCTGCAGGAGACAAATCCAAAATAGAAAGTCTTCTTTGGCCAAGCGTAACAGTATGATTTTCAATAGTAAAATTTTCAATACCCCAATCATCTGGACCCCTATGTTTGATTTGATCCAACAATTGTTGCTTAAAAGTTATATTTACAGATCCTAAAATTCCACACATACAAGATTCGAGAAAAGAATTTACTAAATTTATTAAAACAGTTTAATATTAAAATCTATTCTGAGAAGAGAAGATTGTTTTTTTTGATTTGATAATATTCAGCTAACCTAAATGCAATATTATTATTATCATAAATATTTTTGTCCACGAAAGAACTTCTAATCCCATCTTTATTTCCAAGTAAAGCCTTAATAACCAATTTAGTCAGTTCATCAACTTCAAAAGTAGATGAAACATAACAATTAGGAACTCCTTCAATCATTTCACCCACATTCCCAACGGGTACAGAGACAACAGGTAGACCACAGGAAAGAGCCTCTTTAATAACTTGAGGAGATCCCTCAGAAATAGATGTCATTAGCAAGCAACTTGCAGAAGATAATAAATTTCTGATTTCCGATCTTGTCATTTTATCTATACACTTAATAATAACATTATCTTTTAAATCAGTTTCAAGTTGATTAACAATTTTAGAAAATAAAGGATAATTTTTTTCTTCCCTATCTGGATTACTTGGAAATACAATTACCTTTTTGTCAAAAGAAATAGATTTAGCAAGCTCAGAATTAAAAAACTCTGTATCAACACCACAAGTTAGAATCTCAGTATTAGGGTTAATAAGTAATCCCAATTCTTTCATTTCTTGATTTTGAACAAATATTTGGTCTACTTTTTTCGCAATAAGCTTACTAATCCAAACTTGAAATTTATTATCTCCATGATCTTGAAAATCACAACCATGAAGAGTTAAATAAACAGGTATATTAGGTCTAAAAAAAAGCAAAAACAGACCTGATATTCCATAGTGAATATGAATAATATCAGGTTTATTCTTTTTTATTAAATAAGGGACAATAAAAATACTTTTCAGATATTCCAATTTGGACTTATGCAAGCCATTTATTAAATAAATTATTTCTTCAAAAACAAAAGACTTTTTCAAAGCATCAATTTGTTCCTTAATAAAAATACCGAAAAAAGGATTATCCGAAGTAGGATACATGTTAGTGACAAACAATATTTTTTTCATAAAACCTCTAATAAATAATTAAAATAATTCTAGGAATAATAACCTTGAAAATAATAAAATTCTAATTTGACAACTCATTAGAATCTACGACTTTCTTCTCTTGAATTATAGACTTTAATAATTTCTTTATAACAACTTTTCTTTTTGACTCGTCAATACCTTTTTGAAAAATGTATAAGGCAAAGACGGTTGAAATTAAATAATGGTAATGATAGACAGAATACCAAGTGAAACTTGTAAACAAAATGTACCATAAATAATACTTTGCATATTGATATTCAGAAGGCAGAGGAATAAAGAAACTAATTAACCAAATAATTATAAAACCCAAAATTGAAAAAATTCCAAACATAGCATAAACTGCTATAATACCAACATCAGAAAGATAATATCCTCTTTCATCCCCCAATTTTTCATTAAACTTACCATATGAAGATATTCCCCAATAAGGAGCACCATTTCCAAAAACCCCACTGATTTCATTTGGAGAATAATCGTACAAGAAATATTCCCCAGCTAAAACCCTTATATACTTTTTACCCAAACTCGAGTCCCTCTCTTGAGCTTCTATAACACCTTCAACCATTGGAATATCAGCATTAATAGCAAGTCCAACTCCTAAAACAAAAAGTAAGATTATACCAACTTTTTTAGGGATAGAAACACTTTTAAGTAAATGGATTAAATACATTAACAATACCCCAACAATAAATTGTCTTGTAACTTGCATTACAGGGATAATAATACCGAGAGAAGAAAATAATACCCAAAACCAACGATGATTTTTCGAAGAAGTTAACTTATTAATAGAAATAAAAAGTGACAATATAAAAATACCAGCTCCTGGAAAAATAATCCGAATAACCCCTCTATCCTCAGTCCATTCATCCCCATACAAAGGCCTACCAAAAAGCACAACCCCTTGATTTAAATATTGAAAGAAAAACAGGAGCGCATAGGCCAACCCAAAAGATAAAATTATTTTTTCTAAAGTTTTTACAGGGATATTATGATAACGCATGAAAAAAAATAAAGGCCAAATCATATACTGTGTTGTTTCAATGAAACTATGGAAAAAATTTTGGTCCCATGAATAATAGGCCATAACCATGGAAAATAAAACAGAAAAAAATATTAAATAAATAGGTATAGAAAAGACACTTTTAATTTGGAAAAAATAAGGGATTGATAAAAAGATCGTGAGCCATATGAATAAAATAAATGAATAATTTAAAATAGACGCACTTATAAAGGAAGCATCAAAAAACTTGAGGCTAAAAGGAATTAATAAAATAATAAATACAACGTATAGCCTATCTTTCATCTAAAATTTAAAAGAGAAATTTTTAACAACAAGTTTCAAACTAATTAAAACACCCACAATAGCAATCAATATTTTATATATTAAATTTAAATCCTCAACTAGAAAATAGGATACAATAAACAAACCAATTGCTATTGTCCACATAAGAACCTTATCTTTAATATTAATTCCAACTGATTTCTTAAAAACATACCAGATATAGAATTGAAAAATTGAAAACGTGGTTAAATAAGCAATTGATAAACCCATCGCTCCAAATTTACTTCCATAATAAACTATCGGGGTAGAAAAAACCGAATTTATGATTCCCAACTTAAGAATTTTCTTTTCATTATTTGTTGCACCAAGAATTGTCCCAATCATACTATCAATTGAAGATAAAAGTAAAAACCAAATTTGTAATTGACAAACAATGACGGCGGGTAGATAACTTGGAGGGAAAAGAAATCCTAAAATCTCATATGCAAACATCGTAAATAAAAAAGAAAGTAAGATACCAAGAAGCATATAATACTTAAATCCCTCACTTATCACATTTTTAAATTTGGCAATATTCGAAACCCAAAGAGCAGATAGATTGGGAAAAATAGCGATTAAAGCAATATCCAAAATCATTGATATTGGCCCAATAAACTTAT
The DNA here is from genome assembly GCF_001936475.1 of Algoriphagus marinus. Classification (GTDB taxonomy): domain Bacteria; phylum Bacteroidota; class Bacteroidia; order Cytophagales; family Cyclobacteriaceae; genus Algoriphagus; species Algoriphagus marinus. Next base: position 24,402 of record NZ_MSPQ01000017.1, read on the forward strand.
CTGACAAATTATAAAAAGCAACCTCTTCAATGGTAGAATTAATATCAAGAAAATTATTTGAAAACTTTCTATATGGAAGCATTACTAAAGTCAAAGCAAAATAAGGCCAACTTTCCAAAACTAGACTCTTTGAGGACAACCAAAAATTCTGAACTTTTCCTATTAAAAGTTTATGACGTTTTAAGGAAAAATAAAAAGTTAAATTCTTAAGTACATTAATAGCCAAAAATGCAAATATCAGATTATTGATAGTTACGAAAGAACTTGGTAATAGAAAGACTAATGCAAACCAAATAAAACCATAAACCAAATTAATTATAGACGGAGGCAACATTTTTTGATTGCCTATATAAACAATTTCAAAAAGCTTACCTACACAAGAAATCAAAGAGAATAAAAAAACTAAAGATAATTCTAATATTGAAAGATTACCCAGGAAGTAATTATAGCCAACGTAAAGGATACCAACCAAAATTAAGGCCAAAGTCCTCAATAAAATTCCATTAACTACTAAGTCATTTGTTTTTTCTGGTTCACGTGCAATTGATCTTACAATAATAGTTTGAACACCTAAGTCAGCAATTGTCAATAATAACGCACCTTGAGCAATGATAAAAGTATATAAACCATAATCATCAGGTAAAAGAATTTTAGTTATTTTTAAAACTGCTAAAAGACTTAGGACTTGTGAAATAGCTGTCCCTAATGTTAAATATGAAAAATTCTTGAATACTTTATGTTGTATTATACTTTTTATCATAACAATTTACTAAAAACAAAATTTATTTAGTTTTTAGATATTTAATTAATTCGGCTTTTAAATCATCTGAAATTGGAGCTTGAATCTTCCTTACGAACAATTTTTCAGAGACCTTAAGTTTCTCTAAATCTGAAACATCCAAATGTGCAGGACTATTACCATTACGGAATTCCCAATCAATATAAAATAGGTGCTCATTAACTAAATCATTTTTGAATGGAGATTGCATCAAAACTGTTTGAAAATAAACCTCTTCGGGAGCAAATGTATTTTCAAGTAAATCCATGAAGTCAAGGTTTTCTTCAGAAAAATTTACTGCATATTCCATACAAGAATAGGATAACGAAAGCCATGTGCTACCGCCATACAAAGGAGGTAATTTTTTTGTACTATTTCTATTAATCCCTAAAATATCTTGTAATTTAAGAAGAGACATAATTAATTTAAAACCAATTTTAGTTTTTGCATTAAATTGATCATAAAAATGATATTTATTAAATCTATCTAAACCTCCATTGGGCCAACGATCATCAGGAAGGCTAAAAATGTCCATAAATTGCTTACCATCATTTTTAATAAAAAATTCTTTAATATATTTAGGCGATTGTAATGGTAAATCAGACTCACTAGCTGTATGTATATATTTTATATTTTTATCTTTCAAGGCCTCTTTTGCTAGGAATAATAACACCTCAATAAACTTTTTCCCTCCCCAATTTACTTTATACAAACTCTCTACAAATTTTACATTTTTATTTTCTCTTAATCTATCAATTCTTTCTTTCGAAATATTCGATTTTTTGTCCACATGGATATAAAAATAAAAATCTTCATCAAGCAGATCTATGTATTCGAGGATTTGTTCAATATTTCTGTAAGCGACCACAAGAATTGCATGTTTATTCATAGGATTTTTTTCTGTTTATTAATACAATATTATTTAACTAAATCTTCCATTTTTGATAATGGAAATCGATCTGAGTTTTTTTTCAAAAAAGTGATTGAAAATTTGATCTATACAACATTTAATCTCTTCTATAGATCATAAGTTTTGGGTTACAGATTGCTTTGACTTGCTACCATTAGCAAAACACTAAAGGAATTCTTTTAAAGAATTTTCTCTTTTTTCCTTCAATACGCTTCTAAGGCGTGAGGTTATTCTTCAAAAATAACTCCTTTCAAAACTAATTTCACATGAATCAAGCTATTTCCAATTAAAACAAGAAGTTCATTCCAAGAATTCTAGACTTATTCAAGAATTATTTCAAAGATTTGATTTAAATCACTGTTGATACAAACTATTAACAAAGTTAATTATCTCCTGTTTTTTGACTAGAATTCCAAAGAACCCGCTACTCTATCCACTTGATTTTTGCTGTCGTAAAAGATCACTTTTTGGCTACTCTCATATATGACAATGCAAATAATAAAGAATTAAAGTAAAAAATAAACCGATTGATACAGAAATTTCAGTCTTTTTAATTTTTATGGAAATAATCTCTCTATCATTCTGCCCTGGCTTTACCATATATCATAAGCTAAATTCCCGAAAAGAATCCGGAAATAGGATTGATGGAAAACTCATCTTAAAAGATTTTATACAAATGATTGGACTTGACTACAACCCATTTTAAAGCTAATAATGAAATTCACAGGAAATCTGCAACGTAAATTTACCAGCCATAAGATCTATTTTTTTTCAATTGATTTTCTCTTTTATCTTAGAATAATCATCGATCAGAAACTCAACTCTTACCTCGAAGAATCCCTTCTATATTCAATTGAACCTAACACTTATTAAGCCCCTTATTTACTTTGGATTAATCTTTCTTTTTCCTTTGGACTCTTTTCCCCAAAGGAAAGTAACCCAAATCTCTCAGCAATGGATACAGTCCTATCATGAGGCAAAACTAAACCAGCGCTGGACTGCATCATTAGATGGTGGATTTCGCTGGAGTGGAGGATTTTTCAATTCTTCCTCCTATATCATCAGAGGAGGAATAGGATATTCAATCCTTCCAAATCTGCGTGTCGCAACTGGCTTCGCTCACTTAGGGTTTTATTCGCATGAAAAAGTAATCCTTCAGGAGTTTCGACCGTATCAAGAAATTCGATACAAATCTCAGCTGGGAAAAATAAACCTCAATCAGCGAATTCGGATTGAGGAAAGATTATTCAAAGATAAATCCAATCAAACGCCTCTTTTAGAATTAGATTTCAATTTTCGATTTCGCTATTCGATTATGTTTGGTATCCCGGTTTTACAAATTTCCTCTAAGAACCTCGATCGAAAAATAATCTTGACCCTTGGGAATGAAATTTTCCTAAATGCAGGCAAGCAAGCATCCCAAGTCTTCGATCAAAATCGATTAATTATTAGTCCCACCATTCAATGGAACAAATCCTTAAGTGTTTCATTGACTTGGAATAGCCAGTTTGCCAGCACTGCCATTAGCGACAGGTATATTTACAGTGATGTATTCTGGCTTCAGATTCGGCATAATCTGGATTTCAGCAAGTCTTCTGATTGAGAGAAGATTCATCCCCACTTCTTTCTTAGACTCAAGAAAGAGTGTTTTTGGCAAAATCAACTTAACTTATCCTAGATGTTCTTAGCAGTAAGTTTTACAAAACCTATTTAGAAATGATATCCTTATACTCCACATGGTGGGTAAAGCCAGACAAAACCCAAGAATTAATTACTCCATTAAATCGGCTGGCGGCAGAAGTAGAAAAGAACGAAAAAGGCACTTTGATGTATCTTATCAATTACCCTAGATTTGATTTTCCGACAGTTAAGCCTGGGAAAAACCCAATTATATCAAATCCAATGGTTAGACCCGGAACAGTGGTTTTTTTTGAGAAATATGAAAACTGGGAAGCTTTTGAAACTCATTTATACGGGCCATACTTCACAAGTTTTGTAGACGAATATAAATCATACTTTGTCGCTGGATTCGATGATAATCCTTTTGTGGAAGTCGTGTTTTTAGACGAACAAATTGGCTTCAGAAGATAAAATCAATTCACTTTGGTTGAAACAAAAGTGTAGGTTAAGAGGCTCTTTCTCCTAACACCGCCCTGTCCTCACTTAAGGAAAACTACACTTGCTCAATTGAGCTTCTTTGAAAAGACTAAAAACCACAAAAAGGCCGATTCCTAATGAAATCGGCCTTTTTTAATCTCTTTCTGTAATCTTTATACTGACTTCTAACAAAAACCTTGAAAGTCAAAAAAAGACCTCAAATGTTGCACTTGCTGATTACCAACTGCTTACTTATCTTTTGGTTTATCCCGCTGCATCTCGATCATATCCACTGGAGGAGGCGTATTGTCACCTAGCAAGTGCTGAACAAAGTAATCTCCCATCTTCCAGAAGAAGTATTCCACCATGTCGCCATAGCCATGACGCTGACCTGGCATAAATACAAACTCGAATCGTTTTCCGGATTTAATTAAAGCATTAGCCATTCGGATAGAATTTGCAGGATGCACATTGTTGTCCACATCACCATGAGAAAGCATCAAATGCCCCTTTAGATTCTTGGCCAAGTCTGGATTTTTTTCGATCTGATAGACAAAAGTGGTGTCACCTTTTGGTGAAATACGCTCTTCTACCCCATGATGCTTCTCTGACCACCAGCGATTATAAATGTTGTTTTCATGGTTACCGGCAGAAGAAACCGCCACTTTGAAGAAATCTGGATAAACAAGCATTGCAGCTGTGGACATAAATCCTCCACCAGAATGCCCATGAATCCCAACTTTCGACTTGTCAATAAAGTCATGGCGATCTGCCAATTGCTCTACTGCAGCCTTTTTATCCGCCAAACCATAATCACGAAGATCCCCATAACCATAATTGTGATACCACTTGGAGCGCGCTGGATGACCTCCTCGGTTACCTAAAGTTACGACAACAAAACCAAACTGAGCTAGACGGTCTGTGCGATCCATACTTCTCCCAAATGATTTATTTACTGCCTCTGTTTGTGGGCCTGGGTACACATATTCGATAATTGGGTATTTTCTCGTAGAGTCAAAATCAAAAGGCTTATACATCACGCCATACAAATCGGTGATTCCATCATCTGCTTTGAATTTGAAAGGCTCAGGGAACTGATAACCTGAAGCAAAAAGCTGCGATAAATCCGCTTTCTCCAAATCCATAACTTTGGTACCAGATCGATCTCTAAGCTCTGACACTGGAATAGTATTTACCCGAGAGTAATTCGTGACAAAATAACTCGCATTGTCATTCATTTCCATATCAAAGTTGTAATCGCCAGCATTGAGCAAGGAAATCGCTCCTCCGTCAAGACTCACGCTGTAGAGATGTTCATAGTAAGGATCCTCTCCTTTTTCTTTTCCATTGGCTGCAAAAAACAATCTTCGGTTTTTATCATCCACTCTTACAGCACCTGCCACATGAAATGCACCTGAAGTCAATTGACGCTTTAGCGAACCGTCCTTTCCATACAAGTAAAAATGTCCCCAACCGTCACGCTCAGACCACCATATGAGCTCATTCCCACCGTTAACCAATTCAATTTTCTCAAAATCGATATATGTATTGCTTCGCTCTGCTATGACTAATTCCCTCTCACCTTTCGCAATATTCCAACGATAGACATCCACATTTTTCAGATCTCTTGAAGTAATTGCAAAATAAAACTCATTCAAATCCCCTAACCAAGTAACCGGACGGAAGTCATCTTCTCGAGTATTTGCTTTTGGAGTAGTAGACCAAAGACTAACAGTCTGATCCTTGAAAGTGCTAATCGGTAGATTGCTTAGAGTTTCAGAATCAAAAGAGTAATGCATCAAATCAGTTCTAGGTTGCTCTTTCTCACCGGGCATCGCATACTTATAGGTCTCAAGGGTAGGACGAGGATTTTTAGTATTGTGAATTACCCAAAGATCTTTCACTGCTCTTGCATCTGTCCGAGTTAGAATAAATTGCTTGGAGTCTGTACTCCACAATACTCCTGCCCGCTTACGGCTATTCTTATTTTTCTCTTCCTCTACATTATCCTCTCCTCTACCGCCAAAGCCATATTCAAAATCTTTCTCTCCGTCAGTAGTCAACTGATACTCGACAATTGTAGAGTCTTTGTCATCTTTCACGGCTTTCAGGAAGTTAGCTTTATCCATCCAGTACAGGTTATATTGCTTCGCAAAAACAACTCTGGATGAATCAGGAGCAATATCTGCCCAAGACATTCGCTTTGGATCTTTTGGAGCATCGAGAATCTCTGTTAGTGTTTGATTGCCTATCGAGTACTTGAACACAAAAGTTTTATTCTCCATGGAGTCTTTGGCTGATTTATCTTTTGCTTTGAGCTCAGCCCAGTCACTTTTTAAGACTTTCTCGGTCCCCTCTACTTTGAATCGGATGGCATTTTCATCTTCCAAAAATTTCACATCTTCGATTTTCAGATGTTGCCCATCATATGGATCTTTTGTGATTTTGGTGATCTCCATTGCCAATTTATCCCGGTCGAAAAGTGGAGATTTTGTCTTTCTCACAGGATCTACCAAATACCAGTTTTTACCGTCACTAGTTTCATATTCATACCAGAAACGATCCGATTTTTTCAACCAGTGTGGATTTACACTAGTGGAAAAAATCATTTTTTTAAGCTGTCCAGGGGAATAGCGTGCAGCAAGCTCATAGTTGCCTTTGTAGATTTTTTCTTGGGCAAAAACTCCTGAAGAAAACAGGAAAATCCCCAAAACGAATAATATTCTTTTCATTTTTGATTTTTTGATTTGGCTTCGAATCTAAATCTAAAGGCTATAAAATCTTGACCATTGGTATAAAATCCCATTTTGAAACTTGAAATACTAGGCCAAAATCAAAAAATACTCATCTGAACGCCCCTTTTAATTTTAAATTAATAGCTAGTTCATTTTAGCCGAATATCATTTCGAATACATAGCGATTTAGTAACAAGCTAAACATATTGGATTGATCTGGATGATATACATTTAGACCAAAACCAATACTGTGAAAACCCACTACAAAACTATCGTCATTTCCGACGTTCACTTGGGCACGAAGGGTTCAAAAGCCAAAGAAGTCGCTCGGTTTCTCAAACAGTTCACCTGCGAAAATCTGATCCTTAATGGAGACATTATTGACGGCTGGCAACTTAAAAAATCAGGTTCCTGGAAGAGAAAACATACGAGATTTTTCAACCGAATCTTGAAAATGATCGAGCAAACAAATACCAAAGTTTACTATTTGAGAGGCAACCATGACGATTTTCTGGATCAGATTTTACCCCTCCAAATCGGAAATTTATCCATACAAACAGATATGATCTATGGGAGTCATGGCAAAAAATACTTTGTGACTCATGGAGATGTCTTTGACAGTATCACTACCAATCTAAGATGGATCGCCTACCTCGGTGATATGGGCTACACCTTTCTGCTATGGCTAAATAGAGTGGTAAATCACTACCGCTACAAACGAGGGATGCCCTATTTTTCCCTTTCAAAATATGTGAAAGACAAAGTGAAATCCGCAGTAGCTTATGTGGATCAATATGAAACCGAGCTCGCAAAAATGGCTCGATCAAAAAACTGCGACGGTATCATCTGTGGACACATCCACAAAGCTGAAAATCGAATTATTGAGGGTATAGAGTATTTAAATTCGGGCGATTGGGTCGAAACCTTAAGTGCACTTTCGGAGGATCATGAGGGTAATTGGCAATTGATCTATTACAATGAAATGGATTTCAAACAGATTAACTCTCCAAAAATAGAAAGCTATTTTCAAGGCCCTAGACCACCTGAAAACTATTCGCTTCGAGAGGTTTCTTTCAATCGAAGTCATGAGGATATGAACCCACCATCAATCCGATAATCAATGAAATTCCTATTTATTGTACAAGGAGAAGGCCGCGGGCATATGACACAGGCAATAGCGTTTTCTAAAATGATTGAAAAACAAGGCCATGAATTAGCCGGAGTAATTCTAGGAAAAAGCAAGCGTAGAGCAATTCCTGAATTTTTTTCAAGAGAAATAACTGCCCCCATCCACTTGGTGGAAAGCCCAAACTTTGCTTCTGATAAGTATGAAAAGAAGATTTTGATAGGAAAAACGATTCGTAAAAACCTCGCAAAAGCTGCCACTTTTTGGCGGAGCCTGAAGGAAATTAATCAAATAGTGAAAGTCGAAAAACCAGACATTATTCTAAATTTCTACGATTTATTAGGTGGGATTTACAATGGGATTTTTCGACCTCAAGCTGAGTATTGGGTAATCGGACATCAGTATTTGATAGATCACCCCAACTTTAAATTTGCTCCCGCGAAAGGTTTGAATAAGTTCTTTTTTAAGTTCAATACCCAGATGACTGCTTTAGGCGCATCGAAAATATTGGCACTTTCTTTCTACGAGTTGAAATCTACAGACAAAATCACTGTAGTTCCTCCACTATTGAGAGAAGAAGTTAAGGAGCTAACTCCAACTTCAGGTGATTTTTTCCTCACCTACATGGTCAATAGCGGCTATGGCAAGGAAGTATTCAGTTTTGCAAGAGCAAATCCTCACCTGAACATACGGGCGTATTGGGATAAAAAAGATGCTGCTGAGACTGAGTACCCTCTGAAAAATTTGAGCTTTCATCGTGTTCATGACCAAAACTTCCTCCGAGATATGGCCGCTTCCAAAGGCTTGGTCAGCACGGCTGGTTTTGAATCGATCTGCGAAGCGATGTATCTCGGCAAGCCTGTGATGGTGATTCCCGTGAAGGGTCAATACGAACAAGCTTGTAATGCACTTGATACGATACATTCCGGAGCAGGTATAGCATCGGACAACTTTGACTTTGCGAAACTGGACAGTTTACAAAAAAAAGATTCCATGGAATCCTTTCAGTACAAAAATTGGGTTGATTCCTGGCCGATCATATTCAAAGCATTGACTTCAGAAGCTTTATTTCAAAAGCAGGAAAACCAAACGGATTTCCCTCAGGAATCTTTGCCTGCTTTGGGTTGAATTATTCCTAGCATCCTAATGTATTCCGCTCTTCCGGGGTCAAGAATTCAAACTTTTTATACCTGATTTGACCATCTTTTTCAATTTTGGCGTAGGGAAAACTCACTCGCTGAACTTTTCTCCGTTCCTCCATAGACAGGTTAAAATAGATCGACTCCAATGCTAGGAATTCCTTGCGAAGCGCTTCAATCTCCTGATTTGAAGGTTGGTTGAAAAGTCCAGCATTAGTGATTTGAAGTTGAAATTCTATGGCTTGCTTATTGAAAGTTCTACTACTGGGTATATATGATTCAGATACCTGAGATATGGAGCTTCCAGACTTATTGCTTTCCCTACCCACACTACCAAAAGTAATTGTGCCACCCATAGGTTTCTTTCCAAAACTTGAATATTTCCCGTACGTGTTTTCAAAACCTGACAGGCTATAAATTTGTACTTGGTATTTCTGAGGAAAACGCTCCGAACGAGCATTGGAATGAACGAAACTAGAGGTATAATGAGCGATTTCAGAGACCTCAAACTCTTCCAAAGATGAATTCGGAACTACCTTTCCATCAATCCAAAGCGCAAATTCATCGCTATTTTTCCAGCTTTCAAAAAGGTCTGCGCTTGGCTTATTTTTTTTCATTTCGCCAGGGGGATTTGGCAAGTCATTTTTATAATTATCCGATAATTCCTCGTAGGTTAATTCTTCGATTGTTCCGTTTGATTGTTTAATCTGAAACTTGGTTTCGCTATAATATTGAGCTTTGGTGAGCATTTGGAACGGCAAACCAAAGGCGATAGTGTAGACATTATCACCTAGTTCTTCGACCTTATTATCTCCATCTGGATCCATCCAAACCAATTTTTTAATTCCATGATCTCGAAAAACTGACTTGGCTTCTTCTACATCACCAAAGGTATTTCCTTCATGAATTACCACTTTGATATGGGGATTCGTCGGAGCATTTTGTTCTATTATTTCAAATAATTTATCCATTTCATAAATTTTGGTACTCCGAACATCATCAAGAATGAACCTACCATCCGAAACCAAATAAACTGTCAGATCATAGACTTTTTCTGACTGCTCTGAATCCAAGGGATAAATATGAACCTCACTTATTTTTTCATCTTCAGATTTTTGAGAAATCACTCTTTCACTGAAAAAATAGACTAACACAGCAAGCACAGGAACCAAGACTAAAATCTTGATCCAACTTTTCGAATTCATTGATTTACGCTTCATCATTTCAAATCGTTTTTTGGTTAAGGAAAAATTCAAACTACTGACTAGGCCATACCTTTGCTCCGAAAGCATCATAGCAAGCAATTGGCTCTCGTACTTTTCCAAAGGAGTGCTTCGCAAAGCCACTTCGTCAGCAATAAATTCATGATTGAGTTTGATCGCTAGCTTTGCCCAATGCAATCCAGGATGAAACCAGAACGGCACAAGTAATGCCTCAATAAATAGATTATCCCAACTGTGCCTTTCAATCACATGGGTACGCTCATGTTCAAAGACAGCCTCCGTGAATTTCCCATTTTCCAGATCTGATTCTGATATAAAAATGTATTTGAGAAAGGAAAAAGGAAGTGAATCTTCTTTGAGTAAAACCAACGTTTGATCCCGATAATTGATTTTAACATTACGCTGAATTTGATTGACCAGGATCGAGATATTCCTTACAAATCGATAGAAAAACAGAAGGGAAATCAATGTGTAAATTCCAAGAAAAAGGTATTTCCAATTAAATTGAGATTCTTGTATTGGAGCAGAAACTTGTTCTTGATTAAAGTCCTGGCTTGCGGCATCAAAGTAAACAGGTTCAGTAACCACTTCAACCGGCATAGTTACTATTTCCTCAGGAACTTCGATCGTATATAGTGGAATAAGAAAAGACACCACTACTGAAAACAAGAGGAAAAATCTATTGAATCGATGCATTGCTTCCTTTTGCAACAGCAGTCGATGCACAAGGAGCAAAACAAGCAAGCAGGCTATGGATTTGAATAGGTAAATCATCATTTTTTCTGATTTAACTGGTCTTCGATAATACTTTTCAGATCTAACAACTCCTCTTCGGAGAGCTCCGTCTTTTTAGTGAAAAAAGATGCGAACTGGGCCGGAGAATTATTAAAGAAGTTTTTGATCAGGCCTTTTAAGTGCTTTGAAAAATAGCTTTCCTTGGTAACTAATGGAAAATATTCTCGAAGCTTGCCATTGGCCTCATATCCCACAAAATCCTTTTCCTGCATCCGTTTTAACAGCGTAGAGATCGTAGTCGTAGCTGGTTTTGGTTCAGGATAGGCATCCAACAAATCTTTCATAAAAGCACGTTTTAGCTTCCATAGATGATTCATCAATTCTTCCTCAGTTTTCGATAATTTCATAGTCCAAAGTGTTATCCTCTTCTACAAATGTAGAGGAAATATTTTTATCTACAACTGTAGATGAAAATAATAATTTTAATTAATGTTAATCCTCTCCCTTCTTTTCATCAAGGAATTTTAAAGAGTGATATTTTTCCAGTAAAAAGATTAAATAGATTGATTTAAAGAACTTTAGCTTTCTTTGCAATCAGTTTAGAATTCGATAAAGTCAAAAAAATCATTCGAGAACCTTAAACTCAAACCCCATATTTGGGAGTTAATTGCAGGAAAGCCTAATTTCGAACCTGCTCAATACCTAGAATATTACATGTCAGCTGAATATATACGATTACAAGAAGACCGCCATTTCAAAAATCATTGGAAAAAATGGGGCCCATACCTCACTGAAAGACAATGGGGTACCGTCCGAGAAGATTACAGTGCCGATGGATCAGCCTGGGAAAATGTCACCCATGATGATGCAAGAAGTAAGGCCTACCGCTGGGGGGAAGAGGGAATCGCAGGAATCTCTGATCACAAGCAAAAGCTTTGCTTAGCATGGGCATTTTGGAATGGTAAAGACCCATTTATCAAAGAGCGCCTTTTTGGTCTGACAGGGAATCAAGGGAATCATGGTGAGGATGTCAAAGAGATCTACTATTACCTAGACTCCACCCCTACACACAGCTATATGAAGATGCTTTATAAGTATCCGCAAGCGGAGTTTCCATACCAGTCCCTTATCCAAGAAAACGGTCGTAGAGATAAAACCAAACCGGAGTACGAGCTGATTGATACCGGAATTTTTGACGAGGATCGCTACTTTGACATTTTCATTGAATATGCTAAAAAAGATGTCGAGGATATTATAGCTGTCGCCACAGTACACAACAGAGGTCCTGAAGAAGCTACCATTTGGGTGATGCCTACGCTTTGGTTTCGAAAAACCTGGTATACTGGTCATGAGCCTTTTATGCCAAAACTCAGCAAGAGAACTGATAATTCAATCAAAGCTTTCAACCCCAAATCAGGAAATTACAGCATCTCCTTTGATGGAAACCCAGAACTTAAATTTTGCAATAACGAAACAAACCGGGAGCGCTTATATGGCATAGCCAATGAGCGTAATTACCTGAAAGACGGGATCAATGACTATGTGATATCAGGCGATGATTCTCACGTTAACCCGGATGAATTTGGGACAAAGGCAGCAGCTATCTATAAAATAACCATTCCTGCCGGAGAAAGTCATCAAATAAAACTACGTCTGCAACACCAATTTGAGGATGAGCCACTCGAGATTTGTAACGAATGCCTAGCCAACAGAATTACTGAAGCAGATGAATTCTACAACGAGCTTCAGGAAAGAGTTACTGATCCAGATCTTAAAAGGATACAACGGCAGGCTTGGGCGGGAATGCTATGGTCCAAACAATTTTATTATTACGATGTGGAACGCTGGCTGGAAGGAGACCCTGGTAGGTATGTGCCGCCTTTAGCGAGAAAGAAGGGTCGAAATGCAAATTGGAAGCACCTCCAGAATTACGATATCATTTCGATGCCTGATAAATGGGAATATCCCTGGTATGCTGCTTGGGATTTGGCATTCCATACAATTCCTTTGGCAAGGCTGGATCCTGAGTTTGCTAAGAATCAGCTCTTGATCCTGCTAAACGAATGGTACATGCATCCAAATGGGCAAATCCCTGCATACGAGTGGAACTTCTCGGATGTCAACCCGCCCGTCCATGCCTATGCAGTACAGCGAGTCTATCAGATCGATAAGAAAGCAAATAATGGAGTTGGGGATCATGAATTTCTAGAGCGAGCGCTCCACAAACTCATGCTCAATTTTACCTGGTGGGTCAATCAGAAGGATTCAGATGGGCAAAATATCTTCGAAGGTGGATTCTTAGGACTTGATAATATTTCGCTTTTCGATCGGAGTCATGCCAATTATTACAAAGGCAAGCTAGAGCAAGCCGATGGTACTTCCTGGATGGCAATGTTCTCCTTGAACCTTTTAAGGATTTCACTCGATTTATGTGAATTCAATACGGTTTATCAATTCACAGCAACCAAATTTCTAGAGCACTTCCTCTACATAGCAGGAGCTATGAATAATATCTCGAAAGAGGGAATCTCACTTTGGGATGATGAGGATAATTTCTTTTATGATGTATTTCATCTCGAAGGAAAAGAGCCTCATAAATTGAAAGTAAGGTCAATTGTAGGACTCATTCCTCTTTTTGCGGTTGAACCTATTCGGGAGGAACTTTTTGATAAGCTACCCGAATTCAAAAAGCGGTTAGATTTCTTTCTTAGAGAAAAACCAAAACTAGCTGCTTTAGTGTCTAGTTGGATTCAGCCAGGGTATCACAAAAGACGTTTGTTTTCATTATTGAGAGGACATCGAATGAAATCGGTATTACATAAAATGCTGGATTCCGAAGAATTCCTAAGTGAGTTTGGAATCAGGTCTTTGTCTAAATACCACGAAAAAAATCCGTACGCGATGAAAATCAACGGAGACATTCTTTCGATCAAATATACTCCTGGAGAATCAGATACAAGAATGTTTGGTGGAAACTCAAACTGGAGGGGACCCATCTGGTTCCCTATCAATTATTTGATCATTGAGTCCCTGAAAAAATTTGATTTCTACTACGGAGGTGACTTTTCAATCGAATACCCAACAGGCTCAGGAAATTTTCTAACCATGGATATAATTGCAAAAGAGCTTTCAATGCGCTGCATGAAAATCTTTATGCGAGATGAAAATGGGAATCGACCTGTCTTTGGCGCCAATGAAAAATTTCAAACAGACCCACATTTCAAGGATTACATTCTCTTCTATGAGTATTTCCATGGTGACTCCGGCAAAGGTTTAGGGGCATCTCATCAAACTGGCTGGACAGGCTTGGTATCTGAGATGATCCATAAATATTATAAGGAAAGCGAACATTTACCCAATGCCTCTACTACCCTATTTAGAAGCTAATCGACTCGAAGCGGGATGTGACGAAGTAGGTCGCGGCTGTCTTGCTGGGCCAGTTGTTGCTGCAGCCGTAATCCTGCCTTCTGACTATTCGAATCATTGGATCAATGACTCTAAAAAGCTTGGAAAAAAGCAAAGAGAAGATCTGATTTCAGAAATCAAGGAAAAGGCCGTTGCTTGGGAAATCGCTGAAGCATCTGTTGCTGAGATTGATAAAATCAACATTTTAAATGCCTCATTTTTGGCGATGACTCGCGCAGTAGAAAATCTCGGAAAAAAGCCGGAACACTTGCTCATTGACGGAAACAGGTTTAGATCTCAATTGACTATTCCATACACCTGTGTGATCAAAGGAGATGGGAAATATGCAAACATCGCGGCGGCTTCTATCCTTGCAAAAGTTTATCGAGACAAGATGATGGAAAAGCTCGCTGAAGAATTTCCTTTTTACGCCTGGGAAAGAAATGCTGGCTACCCCACTCTAGAACATCGAGCAGGTATCAAAAAACATGGAGATTGTATCTGGCACCGAAAGAGCTTTAAACTTTTGAGCCTATCACCTGAACTAGAATTCTAGCAAAAGTTTAAAAAAGCTAATTTTTCCCATTGGAAGTGGATAAAAACGTTGCATTTGAAAAATGAGTCTCTTAGAAAGATTTCTAAAAATATCTGTAAAAAAAAGACCGCAAACAGATGATGCTTGCGGTCTTTTTTGAGCAAGAGAACTTACTCTTTATTTTTTTCAACAACTCTTTCAAAAATTAATTTCCCCCCACCATTTGGATTAGAGGAAACAGGCTCTAGCACCATTCTATCCGCACTAAGTTCCAGAATTTTGGCTTCACGCATTTCTTTTCCATCGAAGATCGTCAAGACATTATCTTTCTTCAGCTCTACTTTAGCCTTTTTCATCACGATTATACTATTTTCATAATCAGTATAAATCAGACTATCGCCAGGAATAAAATCATAGACGGTATTTTCCAATCTCGACTTGATCTTGTATTCAATATTGGCTCGCATGGCCGAATCAGAGGATTGGTATTGAGGAGATTTTTTAACTCTTTCAATTCCATCAAAGTAAACAAGCTGCCATTTTCCAAGAAGTTGTTGCAATTGGATCTCAGCAGTACCAAAAGTTACTGCGAAAAGAAGCGAGAAGATAAAAGATAGATTCATATTTCTAACAGGGACAATTACTCTGCCAAAAAAACATAATTATTTGATATTCAAACAAAATCGAAATACGTAACAAATTCTAATAGATGAAATACAAAAAATTCATCACTGAACTACCTTACTATCCAAAAATGGCAACCATTCCTCAGCTTGACGTTCTGCATATTCTGCTAAAAAATAGGACAGCGTAGGTTTAAAAGGTATCGTTTTAAGCTGAAGCCCTGCCTGTTCGGGTGATTTATCCCCTTTGATCACATTACACCGGTGGCAAGCTGTCACCAAATTAACCCAATTGGATTTGCCTCCCTTGGATCTTGGTATTACATGATCTATGGTAAGTTGTTTTTTACTTCCACAATATTGGCATTCCCCTTTATCTCTTCGAAAAAGATTATTTCTATTTAAAAGGACTCCACGAAAAGGAATGTTTTTATAGTGATTCAGGCAAATTACAGCAGGATAATCAAAGCTTTTTGTCACTGTACGAATCTGAAGTAATTCATAATTGGAAAGGCAGCTGGCTTTTTCTAAAAGTAAAAGCACGATAGCCTTTTGTGGTGTGATGACTGCCACTGGGGAGTGATCTAGATTAAGTACCAATACCCGCTTTTCCATGCTAATCAAATATGCTTCGAGATTCCAAAACGAGCTGTTTACCGGGAATGTTTTTTGCAAAAGATAGCCATTCGTCAAAATCTGAAACCCGCATTCGATTATCCATCCAAAGGACTTCCTCGGCTCCAAGGTAGATTGCAAAGCGTTGTTTTTCGGTATTCGACTCAGTCAAAATCATAATATCTCCCGGCAAGACTTCCTCTGCAGCCACCAATTTACCAGGCAATTTTCCGGCTTTCCAAGTATAGCCTGCTATCATGAAAATAAGCGGAAAGGCCTGCAGTTCGTCTAACCCAAAAATACTTCTCCCTCCGGGTTGAAAAGGGGAGTTGATATATTTTGTAGCAATTTCAATCAGCTGATCTCTGTCCGCACGAAAAGCATGACTTCGAACCGAGCCGGTAAATCCGATATGATCCCGCCAATTGAAAAGTTCTAAATCTGAAAAATGAAGACGGCTGCCTGGAAGTAAATAGAGGTTAGTACCAATATATTCTATTGCAGCTATGGGGCTGGTGACAATCTGAAAATCATTTGTCAAGTACATTTGATAATCATTTGAGGGAATTTCCTTAAGCAACTTCGAAGGAATATACCCACTAAACCCTGTATCCTCATGGAGAATTTTGAACCATAGCTGATCATTACTCACAGTGATGACTTGGTAGCATTCCCCAAACAAAAGCTGCGTCACCAATGCAGAATCAAATGTCGGTTGGCGGTAAATTGGAAGGATCGTCTGACGGCAGATCCCAAAAACATCAGTTAAGGGCCATTCGCTGAATTTCTCTTTTTGCATCTTTTTCCTTCAAATCCTGTCGCTTGTCATGAGTTTTCTTTCCTCGACCTAGCGCAATTTCCATTTTTGCTAGGCCTCGGTCGTTGATAAATATACGAACTGGAATGATTGTAAGCCCCTTTTCCTGAGACTTAGTTTGGAGTTTTTCAAGTTCACGCTTGCTCAGAAGTAGCTTCCGATCCCGAATCGCAACATGATTATAGCTTGCCGCCATGGAATAGGGTGCAATATGCATCTGCCTTACGTAAAGTTCGTCGTCTAGAAAAATACAAAAAGACTCGGTAAGAGAGACTTTACCTTCCCGGATTGATTTAATTTCGGTTCCCTTCAAGACCATTCCGGCCACATAGGTGTCCACAAACTCAAACTGAAAGCTAGCTTTCTTATTCTTGATGTTAACGATTTTATCAAATTTTGAATCCTTAGCCATGGATCAGAGTTTCATTTTGGCAAGTGGAGTTACATCAAGTGATGAAAACTCTCCCTTGAGATATTTGTAATGAGCGGCTATGGCTATCATGGCCGCATTGTCTGTACAGTATTCGAATTTTGGAATGTACAGGTTCCATCCTTTTTTTAGCGCAAGAGCTGAAAGTGTCTCCCTCAAACCAGAATTCGCCGACACTCCACCTGCTATAGCAATTTCTTTTACTCCATATTCCTTTACTGCTGCCGTCAATTTGATAAGCAGCATTTCAATTAGAGAATATTGAATGCTTGCGCAAAGATCAGCCAAATTTTCATCAATGAAATTTGGATTCACTTTCAATTGATCCCGTAAGAAATATAAAACTGCGGTTTTGATCCCGCTAAAAGAATAATTCAATCCAGGCATTCTGGTGATAGGAAATACAAATGCTTTTGGGTTTCCCTGTTTGGCATAGCGGTCAATCAAAGGACCACCCGGATAGGGCAAACCGAGTAATTTTGCGGTTTTGTCAAAAGCCTCACCTACTGCATCATCTTGCGTCTCACCGATTACTGTCATTTCAAGATGATCTTTCACGAGTACCAACTGCGTATGTCCTCCGCTTACTGTCAAACAGATGAAAGGAAATTTAGGATTTGGTTCATCGATGAAATGAGCCAAAATATGCGCTTGCATATGATTTACTTCTATCAAAGGAATCCCTCGGGCATAAGCCAAAGCTTTTGCAAAACTAACTCCCACCAACAGCGAACCCATCAAACCAGGCCCACGGGTAAAAGCTATCGCACTGAGTTCATCTTTACTGATTCCTGAGGAAAAAATCGCCTCCTGAACCACTGGAACAAGGTTTTCCTGATGAGCACGTGAAGCCAACTCGGGAACTACGCCTCCGTATTTTTCATGTACTGATTGTGTCGCGACAATATTATTAAGTACTTTGCCGTCTTTAATAATTGAGGCTGAAGTCTCATCACAGGAAGACTCGATTGCTAGAATAACGATATTGTTGGTACCCATTGGAAAAGAACTCGAAAGTTACGGATTTTTTGCATAAAGCATTTCGGGTGATCGCGTGGACGATCTTTTCTCTTGTCATGCTTTTGATCAGCATTGCCCTCTGCCTGCAACTCACTTCCGTGCAGAATTGGGCTATTGACCGATTAACAAATTTTCTCAATAATAATTCTGAATTCCATACTGAGATTGGAAGAATAAAACTGAATTGGTGGGACTCCATTGAACTCAAAGGAGTGGAAATCACGGACCATCGTGATAGTACCATGATCTCAGCAGATGCGATTATCGCTGATTTCCAGATTACAACCTTACTTCCACCCGGATTCCCTAGCTTGGATTATGTTAGGATCGAAGCTGCCAAAATACACTTACTGACTCATTCCGGTGATTCTTCGATGAACATAAACAGGTGGATCGATGAACTCAACAATCGCTTTGGAGGAGGGGCTGCCGGAGGTGGAACTAGATTCGAAATTGGAGGAGTTGAATTGAGACGATCAGAGTTTTTCTTAGTCGATTACAATACAGAACCGATAACTGACGGTCTGGACTACAACAGGCTTAGATTTAAAGAAATAACCGCAAATGCTCAAAATTTCAGGATAAACGGAGATGAAATTGGGATTGATATCAAAATCCTGACAGGTATTGAAAGTAGTTCTGATTTTCAGATTCAAGAGCTCAAAACAAATTTCGTTTATGCGTCAGAGTTTATGGAGTTTGATCAACTCAGCCTAAAAACTAAGAATAGCTACCTCAAAGATTACCTGAGATTTCAATATGCTTCTCCTGCTTCTTTATCTAACTTTATAGATGATGTAGTCATTATAGCCAATCTGGAAGAATCAAAACTTGATTTGAGGGATCTCAAGCTATTTGCGCCAAGCCTTCCGAACATTAATGATGAGATTTTCCTTTCAGGCAAAATCACTGGACCAATCTCTGACATCAAATCCAATGAGTTTTTAATTCGTTTCGGAGCAAAGACAGCCATATTTGGAACTTTTGAACTTGATGGTCTACCGGATATTAAAAATACGTACATCAACCTTTCCTTAAAAAACTCAACAATACTTGCACGGGATCTTGCACCCTATTTACCGGCAGACATTGAGAAAGAGATCAATAAATTCAATAACATAAGAATCACTGCAGACTTTATTGGCTATTTAAACAGGTTTACCACAAATGGCGAATTCAAAACCAGTATAGGCGATATTTCAGGAAGAATAAATTATGATCTGATAAATGAGTTGCCCAGTATCGTATCAAAGATTTCTGTAGACAATCTGGACCTTGGGATAATATCTGAAAATCGCGATCTCCTTCAAAAGATAAGTCTCAGCGGAAATGTAAATGCAAATGGAAACACTCTAGAAAACCTCCTGCTCGATATCGATGCACAGATTTCGCAAATTGGGATCAAAAATTACAATTATACGGGTATCAATACGGATGCAACCTATGGCTTGGATCTCTTTAAAGGAAACTTGAGTATTGCCGATCCCAACTTGAAGCTCACGGCCACCGGGGAGGCAAATTTGAAAGGCGCAAACGACTCTATCAGATTAAATCTCAACATTGATACTGCTTTGGTCAGTAATCTCAACCTTTCTTCAAAATTAAACTTCATCAGTGGAAACCTGAACATCGATAGTAGGGGAATTAAAATTGATGATATCCAAGGAATAGCTAAAGTTCAAAATCTGAAAATCGGGTATGAGGACCGTTTTCTGGATATAGGAGATTTTTTCTTTCAATCCCTTTTTGCAGGTGGAACTCGAACACTCTCGCTCAACTCCGATTACATTGTTGCGGCCGCATCGGGTCAGTTTAACCTGGAGCAAATGGGAAGTGATCTCCAGATCTTATTTGACCAATATGCCTCCATTATTCTTAATGAGGAACAACCTATCGCTGACCTCGAGAAAAATTTCTCAGAAACATATAATCTGGATCTGAATTTAAAACTGATCGACATGAACCCGATCATCCAGTTATTTCAGCCGGATTGGAGCCTCTCCAAAAATACAATCTTAGAAGGTGCCTTTTATCAAACACCTGAAAACACAATTTTCAACTTATTCACCAGTATTGACACTTTAAGCTATCAGGGAAAGACAGCTTTTGCTACAAATATTGATTTCAACACTTCCAAATTGATCAATAGTGAGGATATTCTTGCCTCATTCTATGTTTTTTCAAAAAAACAACAACTCACCAATACTCTGGAATTTACCGATCTTGGTTTTGAGGGAATTTGGAATGAAAATCAAATGGAATTGGATTTTTCTTTGGATCAAGATTCTACCCAAAGTGCTGCGAGAATCAACGCAACTGCACAGTTTTCGACCGAAAACACCAAACTGACTTTTGCTCCTTCTTCATTGAAGGTATTAAATCAAGTCTGGCAGTTTGATTCTGAAAACCTTATTACGGTAGTTCCCGGCAAATTAACTTTTGAGAATGTCAAAGTATTAAGCGAAGATCAATTCATAGCCATTGAAGGCAAAATTGGAGAATCTCCTGATGATCAATTAAACCTAAGCATCCATAATGTAAATATTGATTTGCTCAACACACTTTTACCTCAAGATTTTGGGGGTCAGGCAAATGGAATCATGACCTTTGAACAATTGTACGCAGATCCACTTATTTCAGGAAATCTGACTTTGGATGACTTTTCCATCAATAAATTTCCAATCGGAAATCTAGAGGCAGATCTCAATATGGGACCGGAAGAGATTTTAATATCTCTAACCAACACTCTAAATGGGGCCAAATCAATCGATATTGACGGCTCCATCGGCTTAGCCGAACAAGATTTGGATATGAATGCCCGATTGACAGAAGCCAATTTGGTGATTTTTGAACCCTTCCTGTCCAATTATATTTCCGAACTGGGAGGTACCGTCACAGGCAATATTAAAATCGGAGGAACCACCGCCATTCCCGAACTTGATGGACGCGGTCGCATTAGTGATGGATTGGTAAAAGTAAACTACCTGAATACTTCCTATACCTTAAACGGAAGCATACTCTTCAAACCAACCCAAATCAGCTTACAAGAAGTCAGCTTACGAGATGAATTCAATAATATCGCAACTCTACAGGGAGGGCTGAACCATAAAGGGTTCCGGAATATTGTGCTAGATATAAGTTCCAGACTTACAGATTTTCACATTCTCAATACTACTGAGAAAAACTCGGATACATTCTATGGCTCAGCATTCGTGACAGGTACCGTGGATGTAAAAGGTACTACCTCTAACCTTGACATCAATGCAAATGCTGTCAGCAAGCCAAATACCCGTATTTATATTCCTTTGGGAAGTAGTTCTTCTCAAAGTCAGGAGGACTTTATTAACCTCATCAATATTCAAGACACAGTCCGAATTCAGAAAATCGCAGAAGATATCAATCGGTTAGACATTGAGAATATTCGAATGAACTTTGTCTTGGATATTAATCCAGATGCTTATGCTGAAATCATAATTGATCCGAAAACTGGTGAAGGCATTAGCGGTAGAGGATCTGGAGTACTGACTATGAATATCGATACTCAGGGCAATTTCAGTCTTACAGGTACTTATGAGATTTCAGAGGGAGAGTATAATTTCTCACTTTATAATGTGGTGAAGAAAAAATTCACAATTAGGCCTGGGGGAAGAATTACTTGGTATGGAGATCCTTATCAAGGCATTATGAATCTAACTGCAGAGTATACTGAAAATGTCTCCATACAGCCACTGCTCGCCTCCTCATCTGTCACAGATAACGAAACCACCTCGAGTAGACGATACCCCGTAGATGTAATCATGAACTTGAATGGAGAATTACTTTCTCCTGATATCACTTTCGGCTTTGATTTCTCTGAGTTCCCTCCGAGCGGAGATGTACAAACAACCATCTCTGCATTCCAAAACCGAATTGCTAACGATGAGCAAGAAATGAATCGGCAGGTATTCTCAGTTATTATGACCCGTGGTTTTTCGCCAGAGGGTCAGTTTAGCGGCACATCCACGATCACTTCCAGCTTGGGTCAATTACTTTCTTCCCAACTGAACAATTTTCTTGGACAGGTGGACAAAAACTTGGAGGTCAATTTTGATCTTGCCTCATTGGATCAGAGTACGTTAGAGACCTTCCAGCTAAGTGTAGCTTACACGTTTCTCGATGGCAGGCTACGCGTTTCTAGAGACGGGGGATTTACAGATAATCGAGGAAACGCTCAAGCGGCATCCATTATAGGGGACTGGCAGGCAGAATACCTGCTTACAGAAGATGGAGTTTATCGCATCAGGATTTTCAACCGAAACAATTTCAATACCTTCACCTCGCTTTCGCTCTCTAAAAATGTTGCGACTTATGGTGTTTCTTTATCCCAGAATATTTCTTTCAATTCTTTTTCAGAGCTTTTCAAAAAAATCACACAAGGAAAACAGGAGAGACTTCGAATCAACGATACCGATGACTTCTTGAGGTATAATTATGAAAATGGGGAAAAATGGAATCCAATTGATTTGGAACCGATCGAAAATCGGATGGATTCCCTTAACCGGATTCCTCCACCACCAATAGCAAAACCCGACTCTCTATCAAGAAAGAAAAACTTGAAACAATTCTGATGATTTCATCTTTTTTATAAAAAAAGTCAATGCAAAAAATTACACTATTCTGGTTTAGAAGAGACTTGAGACTGGAAGACAATACAGGTCTTTTTTATGCCCTACAGCAGGAGAATAATGTTCTTCCACTTTTTATTTTCGACAAAAATATTCTGGACAAACTGGAAGACAAAGCAGATGCTCGAGTAGAGTTTATCCATGATCAAATCAGAAATCTAAGCGAGAAGCTGAAATCAAAAGGCAGTTCCATTCTGGTGCGGTATGGTGATCCGGTAGAGGTTTATAAATCTTTGAGCAAAGAATACGAGCTTCAAGCTGTTTACACCAATAGAGATTACGAACCCTATGCTAAAGAACGAGACCAAGCTGTAGATAAACTATTGGGAGAGAAAGGAATCCCATTCCTCACTTTCAAAGATCAAATGATCTATGAACCTGGAGAGATCTTCAACGGTTCTGGAGAATTTTACAAAGTTTTCACTCCATTTAGCAGGGTTTGGCTCAGCAAGTTTAAGGAGGATAAAATCGAGCCGCTTCCTTCACTTAATTGGAAGAATCTGTACCAATGTGATCCGATGCCAATTATTTCCCTGCAAGAAATGGCTTTTGAAAATACGGATATTATAATTCCATCAAATACTGCAGATGAAGAGCTAATCAGGCACTACGATCAAAATCGGAATTTCCCGGCAATTAAAGGTACCTCTCGGCTTGGGATCCATCTGAGATTTGGAACAATTTCGATCCGAAAACTTGCACTAAAAGCAGCCCAACTCAATGATACTTATTTAAACGAATTGATCTGGCGCGAATTCTACATGATGATTCTGGCATTCAATCCACAGGTAGTAGATCAAGCTTTTAAGCCAGCTTATGATCAGATTCCATGGAGAAATAACGAAGCGGAATTTGAGGCATGGTGCAAAGGTGAAACAGGATATCCTATTGTCGACGCTGGGATGCGGGAATTAAATACCACTGGATTCATGCACAATCGAGTGAGAATGATCGTGGCTTCTTTTCTTACTAAACATTTATTGATCGATTGGAGATGGGGAGAAGCCTACTTTGCAAAAAAATTATTGGACTACGAATTGGCTTCCAATAATGGAGGCTGGCAATGGGCTGCAGGTACCGGTACAGACGCTCAGCCCTATTTTCGGGTCTTTAACCCTGAGTCACAGACCGAGAAATTTGACAAAGAACTTCGATACATCAAGCGATGGATTCCGGAATTTGGAAGCAATAAGTACCCAAAACCGATTGTAGATCATAAATTTGCAAGGCAGCGCGCAATCGACACCTATAAATCAGCACTTAACTCATGAATATCGGCGACCGAGTACGGCTTCTTCACGGAAATGAGGAAGGAATCATTCGAAAAATCAACTCCAGCGGAAGAATCGAAGTAGAGATCGAGGATGGATTTATTATTCCTGTTTTAAAATACGAGTTGGTTTTGGTGCATGAGACTGAAAAAAAGCACTTTGGATCAAAACCATTGGAAGATTTGCCCGTGGAAACTCCAGTTCCGATTTCGGCCCCGAAGGATCAAGGGCTTTACCTCGCTTTTCTCCCGATAAATGACCAAAGTCTGAGCCTTTATCTTATCAATGATAGCCATCAAGCTTATCTCGCACACGTATCTGAAGTATTTGGAAGCAATCACCGAACTCTTTTCGCGGATAAACTCCAAGCTGGCGATGCCAAAAAATTCGATGATCGACTCTTAAAAGAAATGGATGAATGGCCCGCCTTTCTCCTTAGGTTTATTCCGATTCAGTCCAAATTGGAAAAAGCAATACCTCCGTTTGAGCGCCAAATGCGAATGAAACCGACACAGTTTTTCAAGCATCTCAGCAAAGCTCCTCGATTGGATAAAAACACTTATCTATTTGCACTGGAGCAGACTACAAAGGAATTGGACATTCGCGCATTGAATGCTGACCTAAAGGAAATCGGAAGCAAATCAACTCCACTAGAAACCAAAAGACCTCCAAAATCTATCGACTTGCATATCGAACAATTGGTCTCTGATGCATCCAAAATGAGTAATTCCGAAATACTGAGAATACAGCTTGGCGTCTTCGAGAAAAACCTTGATCAAGCGATTGCTTCCGGAATGGACCAAATCACATTTATTCACGGTGTCGGAAACGGAGTGCTTCGAAAAGAAATCCACAGCCGCCTGAGTCAAGTCCAAAATATTAAGTACTTTCAGGATACACAAAAAGATAATTGGGGCTACGGTGCCACTCTTGTAAGAATCTCTTAATCCATGCGAGGAACTCTTTCTCCAGTTTTCCAGGTATTTGAGCAGCAGTTTTTTGAGGCGAAAGATCTATTTCTGATTTTGAGTAAACAGATCAAGTCAAAAAAGGCAATTGCCCTTTCCGGGAAAATGATTTTTTTGGAAATCTATGCAGAGCTTCTAGCCAAAGTACATTATCAAAAGGAAGGACTAGAGTTCGACATCTATTCCGATTTCAAAAAACTGAAAAAAAATCTTCAAAAAATTCACCATTTTAAACTGGTGGAAAAAAGGCTTAACGAACAAGAACTTCGGTCTGGACTTGTCTATGCTGGCTACCGCGACTTTCTTGATCGGCAAAAAAAACAGCTTTATATCCAAACCTTTGATATGGTAGTTAGCAGTACCTTGAAATCTTGGGAAGACTTCTACCTAAAATCAGAAAAGGCAAGTCGAGGCATCAAGCCACTGATGGTTAATACTGCTATCAATCAGATTATTCAAGAAGAACTGGAATATTTCACGATCGATGCCAAAGGTAAAATGGACAGCATGGTATTACGTGATATTTTTGAAGGCTTACGCAAGATTATCATTTTTGAAAATCTGTTAATCCATCTGGGTTTTAATCCCATTTTTATCTCCTCTATCCATATTGAAATCGAGGAATTAAAAGACAACCTCAAACCTTGGTACTCCAATCACCTTACGTTGCAATCCTTGTCTGGCTTTTTGGCTGAAAAACAGGATGTCTCCAAAAAGTATCTCAAATGGGCCAAGGATCTCAAAGAGGAAAAGAAAATGCTCTCGGTCCAAGCGGAGAACCAAGCTAAGTCTCTTTTCAGAAAAATCTTAAACTGACTCAGCAGTCACTAGCCAATAAAAAAACCGTTCGCTAATCACGAACGGTTTCATACTTATTTCTGGAAATTATTTAGATTTTTCCCAATGCATTTGCCAAATCCTTTTTCAAATCTTCAGCATCCTCCACTCCTACACTAAGACGGATCAAGGAGTCAACCAAGCCTACTTTTTCACGATCTTCTTTTGGAATACTTGCATGAGTCATAGTTGCAGGATGTCCACAGAGCGATTCCACTCCACCAAGAGATTCTGCCAAAGCGAAAAGTTCAAAACTCCCCAATACCTTCTTGGCATCTTCCAAACGATTCCCTACCAAAGAAAAAGAAATCATTCCTCCAAAATCACGCATTTGCTTCTTAGCTATCTCATGGTTTGGATGATCTTCGAATCCAGGCCAATAGACTTTAGCTACTTTAGGATGGTTTTTCAGATATGCTGCAATAGTTTTTCCATTTTGAGAATGACGTTCCATTCTTAAGTGAAGGGTTTTGATACCGCGAAGAACTAAGAAACAATCCTGAGGTCCTGGAACAGCACCACAAGCATTTTGAAGGAATACCAAACGGGAAGCAAGCTCATCATCATTCACAATCAATGCTCCCATGACTACATCTGAGTGACCTCCAAGATATTTTGTCACCGAATGCATCACAATATCAGCCCCAAGATCCAAGGGGTTTTGAAGATAAGGTGAAGCAAAAGTATTGTCCACCGCCAAAAGCAAGTTATGCACTTTGCTGATTTTTGCCATTCCGTCGAGGTCAATGATATTCATCATCGGATTGGTTGGCGTTTCCACCCAAATCATCTTTGTATTAGCATTGATATAAGGCTCGACACCAGAAGGATCACTCATTGGCACAAAGTGAAATTTAATCCCATAGCGCTCAAAAACCTTTGTGAAAAGCCGATAAGTCCCTCCGTAAAGGTCATTCGTAGTGATAATCTCATCTCCAGGATTAAATAATTTAACAACTGCATCGATTGCGCCTAGGCCTGAAGAAAAGCAAATCCCATGTTTACCATTTTCAATTGCCGCCAAGTTATTTTGAAGAGCGGTTCGAGTAGGGTTATGAGTTCTTGAATATTCATATCCTAAGTTATTCCCCGGAGATTTCTGTACATAGGTGGAAGTTTGAAAGATCGGAGTCATGATCGCACCAGTAGAAGCATCTGGCTCGACACCAGCATGAATGGCTTTAGTACCAAATTTCATTAGAATTGATTTTTAAGGTTATTTAAAGCTAGAGTTCTTGCTTTGGAGTTTTAAGCGGGTGTTAAAAGCAAGTCAACTCACCTATTAAGATCATAAGGATAAAAATCCTTTATTATTCAAAGATGACAAAAAAGGGAGGGATATTCAAAGATTTTAAAATGTTGGAAGTTAGCCTTTCTAAACTACCTCTCAGAAGAGTTGAGCGGCAAAGTAAAAGATGAATTCAAAATTCTCACACGATTATGTGCTTTGTTTACAATATCTGTAAATCACTCTTTCCTTACCTAAGCAAATACATCTTCCCATATCCCTTTTTGAATGCCTTGTCACCAGCAGTCGGTCTATGCTCCATGAATTGGCCATTTTTCCGAATAAGTACTCGATAGATATAAACTCCATTGGCAAGTTGGTCTCCATATTCATCCCTTCCATCCCAAGCATATTCGGTGATATTATTTCCGATTCGGATTGGTCCAAGTTCGTTTTGAAGAATCTCTCGTACCACTTTTCCAGTCACAGTCATAATCTGAATCTTAATTTCGTCAGGCACTTCCATCCCCGTCACTGTAAATACAAATCTCACACTGGTACTGAATGGATTGGGATAGGGATAGAAATTGGTAATCTGAGACTCATTGACAACTTCAAACTGGATCTCATAAGGCTGCTGAGAATCCTCATTAGTGATTCTCAAGGTATAAATCCCATCTTCCAATGGTCCTGGAATCAGTGAAACTTTAAAATCAGAATCCTCTGATGCAGGGGTCCATGTCAGATTAGGATTAGAAAAGTTGATTTTGGAGAAGTTGCAACTCTCACAGTTTTGCTTCAGAAAAATCTCCATTCCGAGTGTATCCTTTTTATAGATTAGAGTTTGATCATTTTTCAATAATGCTGTGATCAGCACATTTGGAGAGACAATGTCTCCATCCATAATGTAAACACCATCAAAATTCACATCCAGAAGCGAGGTCGAATTATCTCCTTCCACTATGAAATACGCCCCCATGTCCACTTGATTATTCCGGAAAGTCTGTTCCATTTGAATTCTTGGATTGGCAAAAATTTCCAACTCATTTTCACCCACTTTGCCTATGGAATTAAATTCTATGGTAAAATCAAATGATTCGCCGGCTTTCAGAGCTGGGAATTTCTTTGAAAAGCTTTCTACCTTTCGGCTAGTCACATTTGTCAATTCCCAATCCACCTGAATCGAATCCAGGAAATTATATCTGGAGACATTTTTGAACTGCAATTCTACTCTTCCATTTTGCCCCTCCTTCAATGCTACTTGCTCCCGAGCTGACTTCAAGATCAAAGCGCCTTCCGGAACCCCGTCAAAATTCACTTGCCATTTGTCTAATTGCGAAGGGGCGGTAGAATTAGGATCATCCATCGAATAGCGCAATCGCAAATAAGGATACATATTAGGAGCAATGAAAGAAAGATCAACCTCCGAATCCAAAACTTGTGGAATCAAAACATCTTCTTCCCCATTCTCCTTGACACCGATAATATCAAACCGAGTGTTCTCTTCCTCATTGATCCAAGTTCTTGCATTGACATTTTGGAAAAAACGCTCCCAGTTGGAAGCAGGTCCCACTCTTGGTGTCAAAATAGTGCCTGAAGTAAGATATCCAGTTAGATCGGTATTAAAGGAAAGTGTCTGCTGACGAGGTGGAGCTTCCAGATTTAAATTCCCCACGATCTCAATCGCCTCACCCGGTCGCATTCCTTTTCGACCGTAAAGAATATACGGATCACCATTTTTTAGAGCTCTTAATGTAGTTTCTGTCGCACCAAATTCTTTTAACTTCTCAATAGCTATGTCTGGCCAAGATTCGAAAGTGACGTTGCCCACAGAAAAAATCACTACATAATCTCCCTGTTTCACATTATTTACATAATCAATTAAAATCGTCTGACCCGGAGTGGTAATCCAGGAATTTTGAATGCTTTGAATCATCTGTGGAACACGACCGCAGGCTCTAGAATCAAGAATATCAAAACCTGGAACCGGAATCGCCAAGTATGGCAACAGGCTTTTCTGCTCGATCGCGACCAATCCTAAAGAACCATTTGGACAAAGTCTACTATTGGCATTGTTCACATTATCCAAAATCTGAGGAATCTGATTAAGATAAAATTGAGTGTTTCTAAAAGAAAGAGAATCTACCCCAGCACCCACTGTAAAAACCTCAACTCCAATTTTTTCTTCCAAATATTCCCATGATTTCTTTGCAGAATTGTATTCCAAATTTGTCAGCTGGCTTTTCTCCAATTGAGGTACTGTACGTTGAGTCCAACCGTTTGGAGCATTCGGGATTAAGGAGAACGAAGAGTTAGTCCAAGCATCTGTTTCACCCGGATTTGCTTCTTGAAATCTGGATCTCCAGTAAATCGTCAAACTATCACTTGTACTTGGGAGTGACACCAGCCATTCTGCAAGGCCTCTTGTGGTAATTCGAATCTCTTTCCGGAAAGCAGTATTAAAGGAGGCAGCACTATCCAACTGGAGAATAACCGTCCGATCCTCTATCGTTTTACCCGGAACTTGAGCCACTAAAGTCACCTCAGGTTGACTCACGATTCCGAAATCAGAGGGAGCTAAATTTAAAGTACCACTTAGAGGAATAAACTTGGTATAGCTAACTGCATTGTTTGCAAATGTCATTTCCTCCACTTCCTTTTCAGGGTTGACTTCTAGAAAAAAGATGTTTTCCCCTGCCGAATTCAAGCCATTGTTTGGAATGCTGAATTGAAGCGTATCTGCACGGGAGATGTATGGGATTCTCACCTCAGGATATGGAATCGAGGTTCCGTCAGGAAGCTGGCGGCTGATTTTATAAGAAATGGAATCCAAATCCACTCGGCCGATATTTCGAACTATAAATGATAATTTCAAACTATCTGAAAGCACAGACAATGGATCATCATCAAAACTATCTACAAAAACTTCTGTAGCATTCAGGCTATAATCTGCTTTGTCTGCCGGGAAAATCCGTAATCCAGGATCTCCAAACGTAATCATTTGCTCCATATGGGAGACATTCAGAGCTCCAGTACCAAAACGGTCAATATATTTCTTCTCTGCTTCCTTTTTCACTTCACCAAGTGTGCGATAGATCAAGGTGCTATCCGCAAAAGCAGTCTGATAAAAAATCTCAGAGTATCTTCTCAGATAAACATCCACGCCTATAGCAGAATTGGCAATCACGGCTGCCGCTCCCTTTTGTGGAGTAATCACCCAATCTTCTCCTTGGGAATAAGCTGACCCAAAAGCACTTCCGTAGTCACAGCCGTTGAAGAGCATTACAGGATATTTACTTCGGTTTTGATAATTCAATGTTGGATCTGAAGCAAAGCCAATTTCAATATCAATAATAGTCGGAGAGCCATGCCCAAAAAAAGTCACCATCGATCTACCTTCATTCAGATCACCTGTAATGTCAATCACCTCAATAGAAGAGTTAGACCGCTTTCGATAAGTTGTCACATTTGCACCAAAAAACGGAGCTTCTGCAATACTTTTAAACCCATTCAGCCAGTTGAAATATCGCTCCAGTTCAAACTCAGACACCCCTCCTCCCAAATGAATCATTTCCTTTTGCCAAGGTTCAGAAACTCCTACCGCATCCTTTTCGATTGCTTTTTCTAAGTAATCGGCAAGCTGCTGGGCATTTTTAGCGGGAATTCTCCCTACTCCCATTGCAGGTGAATCCGGATAAGCAGGATCCAGCCCAAGGGTATAAATATTATCAGAAAAAGGATATCCTCCAGGCGGAATCAGATCTTGAAAACCAAAAGCTGAAGGATTATTTCGATAAAAATAGGTCACGCCTCCGGCTCTGGCAGTGGAGTAAATTGCTAAAGATCGCCCAGCCAATAGCAAGTGCGTAGGCTTATGGACTGGATAATAAGATCTTAAAAATTCAAAAATCGCAACAGGCGAATTCTCTCCATAAGCAAACTGATTTACCAGATCCTCCATTCGCACAACCAAGGTGTCAAAACCTCCACCATTTGGAGAGGCACGGTGAGCTGCATAGGAAAGAATGGGATTTGGGTATTGAGTGCTTGGTTTTTCCAATTCGCGGTGACTGATGATGATGTAATTGGAAGGCTGAGCAAGTACATTTCTAAACTGTACAGATTCTGCAGCTTCAACAGTCACAATTGATTCCTGATTTTGAATCCAGATTTTACTTGAATCATTTTGCACTGCTGCCCGAAAAGCCAAATTCTGTCCTGAAGCAGTAAATCCTACTCGTATTGGATTTGTAGGATCCGAAATCTCCAACCCAAAATAACTACCAGTTAAGCTATTCAATTGAATTCGCTGATTCCCTGGAGGGAGAATAAATAATTCATCAGTGAAATTACCTGAGCGGACATTTTTTGGAAAAGTGATTTTGGCATATGCCACTGATACATTGTCCACATTTTCCGTACCTGAAGACTGAATCCCTATGACAATACTGCCATTTGGATTGAAATCTGAAATCGCAAGATCTATACTTAATGTAGGATAGCTATATCCTGAATAGGTAACCGAGGAAACCTGTCTTTGACTTGTAGCAGTCCTCCCCGCAAGAATCCGAGTGGTATGAACATTTGCCGATCTACCAACCAGACCTATTTCCAGTTTAGCTGTCCCTGAGTTTGGAAAAGCTCCTAATCCTGAAAAAGTAACCTGTCTTGTGGATCCTTTGGTAATAATGCTACTTACCCAGCCTTGTCCTTGGTCATATCTAGATAGCCTAAAATCAAATGCATAACCTATTCCAAGTGAATATTGCTCCGAAAAAACCTGGAGTTTTTCAGTCCTATATTGATTTAAAAGCGGTAAGTTATTTTCTGGCGAAGCACGTTCTGCCATTCTTTTTCCTGCCTGACCTGGAGTTACAGTTAAGAAAAAAGCAGTGGTATCGGTATGTGTATTGAAATAGGGATTTGGTAGGGAATCAAACTCAGTGTAAAGTAATTTATCAAGTGTCCCATCATTTCTAATTCCATAAAAATCGATATAATCTGCTGCATCAAATCTTCCGTCATTTCCTCCTTCGATATGGATCGCTACTTCTTTCCCCCTGTGGAAAAGCCGAAGTGAGGCTGGGTCTATCGTATTCAAATTCAACCCTGAGTTGGTCAATACTGAAGCAGGAATCCGGTGTATCCCGTTTGTGGCAGTTGGGATCTTGTAATAGGTTTGGTTATAGTTATACCATGGGGTCTGCTGTGCAACCGAAAGCCCAATCAGGAAAGTGAAAAAAGACAGAAAGAAAAATAGTTTTTTGTTCATTGACTTTCCCAACTTTTAAATTTCCTAAAGTCAGGAGCCAACCTCTCCAAACTTACTTTAACACTAAATACATGTGAATAAGGTGTTTCCGACACATTCCCAATATCAGACAAGGCATAATCAATCTGAAATCGCTCACTCAAGAAAACTCCAATTCCCATACTGGGCTGAAAATTCAAACTTTTTGTCCCATCAAAATCTTTGATGTACTGAAAATTCCCAACTCCGGCGCGGAGAAATGCGATATTCTGGAAACCAGCTTCTAATCCGAATTTAGGGTCAATACTTACAAACTCGGAACTGATCAAGGTATTTCGATTACCGTCAAAAGTCATATCCAAGTCTAGGGCTGTAAGCAAGCTAAAATCTGAGCCCAATTTCCAATTATAAGAAATACTTGAAATGGCTCTCGGCAAGGTGAGCTCCACCGAATTAATAGGAATCTCATTATTCGTCTGAGCATAAATGTCACGGACTAGCTCGGCATTATGAGACCAAGCATTGAATGTCGTAGTTATATCTCGCACCATCAACCCAACAGTCAGTTTCTTATGGATATACAATCCACCAAGATCGAGTCCAAAACCCCATGCTTGGGCAAATTTCCCAACATTTCGGTGAATCACTTTTACATTGGCTCCAACCTTGAAATGATCTGAGAGATCTCGTGCATAGCTTAAAAGCAAAGCATAATCAGCAGCATTGAAAAACTGAATATTATTATAATTCAATGCACCATTGGCATCGTAAAGGAATCGGGTATCCGGAATATCATCCACTCCAAATCGAATCAGCGAAACCGCAACCTGACTTTCTCCTTTGATGGGAGTAGAAAATCCCAAGTAATCATATTGCGCAACTCCTGCAAAATACTCTGAGTGCATCAAGCTGAATTCATACTTATTTTGAATCCCCATCAGAGCGGCAGGATTCCAATATGCAGCTGTCACATCTCTTACTGCTGAGACTTGTGCTCCTCCCATTCCCAGTGCCCTTGCTCCTACTCCTATTGCCAGAAATTCATTGGAATATTTTGGGGCCAAATCTTGACTGAAAACCGGATTCGCTCCATTCCAGAATACTGGAATGAGCAATATAAAAATAAGGAAACCAAGACTTCTGCTTTTCACAGTTCCAAAATAAACCAAAATCATTCAGCTAAATAAATGATGAATGAAAATCTTCTTAATTAATCAGACATCTGTACGCTTCCGTACATAAAAATGTACGCATTTTAACAAGCAATTAACCTCCGGCGCTTTTGAAAAAATATATCCAATTTATTTTTCAATAAATATCAAAATCAAAAAAGCGCCCTCAAGTCAAATAAACAAAGGTTTTTTGTAGCAAGGAATTCTAAACTCACTCTATATCGCAAGGAATTAGGTTATACAAGGTAGCCACAGAAAGATTGGTATCATTTTTCTTAAAGTTGGTGCATGGGAATACGAGATTCCTATCAATTAATAAATAATCACCTCACCATGAATGTTGCCAATACACAGATCCAAATGCGCAAAGGGCTCCTTGAATTTTGCGTTTTGCATATTATCTCCCGAGGCGAGGTTTACACTTCAGATCTGATCGATGAATTGACACTTGCTCAAATGATCGTCGTCGAAGGAACACTGTATCCCTTACTCAACAGATTGAAGTCCGCTTCGCTGGTTGAATACCGATGGGTAGAATCTGAATCCGGACCACCTCGGAAATACTATTCGATTACGGAGGAAGGAAAAGACTTTCTCAGTACGCTGTCGGAGACTTGGTCTTCGCTGGTCAATTCTACCCTAGCCATCACTACAAAGAATTGAAATAAGAAATTCGATGATAAGGAATGAAAGAATAGCTTACCAAACAGCTTGGTCATTTCACCCGAAGAAAAAAAATGAAACACATATGAAATCGAGCATGACTCAAAAGTCACAGAGCATAATGATTATCAACCATGCGAGATTCCATATGGCTATTAAAAAGAAGTTATAATCATATGAAAAAGACGATAAGCATAAACATCAGTGGGATTCTCTTCCACATCGAAGAAGATGGATACGATCAGCTCCGAAAATATCTCGATGCGATCAACAACCATTTTTCTTCCTATTCTGATAATCAGGAGATTATTTCCGATATCGAAAATCGGATCGCCGAAATCTTCTTGAGTAATCTGAAAAACAACAAGCAAGTCATCTCTGCTGAAAATGTCGAAAAACTCATTGAGAAAATGGGGACAATCGCAGATTTTGCAGCTATAGAAGATGAAAAGTCGGATGAAAAGATCAATGTTGATTCTGAAGAGAAAGACGAAGATTATTACAAATACGTCACTCCTCCTAACGCTGAAAAAGGCGGGTATAAAAAACTAGTCCGACTTGAAAACAAAAAAATCCTTGGAGGTGTCTGTGCAGGTTTTGCACATTATTTCGCGATAGACCCTCTTTGGACTAGGCTTATTGCAATCCTTTTACTCTTTAGCGGTAATCTAAAGTTCAATTTCGGGCCACTCGATATTCTTCCTTTTGATGATTTTAGATTAAACCTCAGCTTCGGGGTGTTTGCCGCAATCGCATACATCGTGCTTTGGATCATACTTCCAGTTTCTTACGAGATCAGTGAGGATAAAAACATCAAAAAACTCTATCGAAACCCAGATGATAAAGTATTGGGAGGGGTAGCCAGTGGACTTTCAGCCTATTTTAATTTTGAAGTAATCTACATTCGTTTGGCTTTTGTACTCCTGATTGCAGCTGGAGGATCCGGGTTTCTGATCTATTTGATTTTATGGATTATTACTCCGGTTGCCAGCTCTATTACAGAGCGAATTCGGATGAAAGGTGGGGAAATAACCTTGGATAATATAGACTCAACTTTGAAAGAAAATCTGAATCCAGGACCAATCATGCCCGAATCGAAGACCAAAGCGATTCTCTTGACACCTTTCCGAATAATCGGTCAAGTCATTGAAGCAATTGGAAGTGCTTTGGGTCCACTAGGTAGATTTTTCTTGAATGTAGTTCGCGTGATTTTTGGACTCATAGTCTTCCTTTTGGGACTTTCTATCACTGTAGCTCCAATTATTGCTCTTATGGTCTACTTTGGGTTGTTTACAAATGACGACTTTGTGGTCCTGATGGCTGAGTTCCCATTCGAGCTCTTCAACAATCTCATTCCGGTCTGGCTTGTGATAAGTGCATCATTTCTTTTGATTATCCCAGGCATTATCATCATCATGCTAGGATTGAGCGTGCTTTCACAAAAAAATCTGATTGGTGGAAGATTTGGCTTAGTCGCTCTTGGACTCTGGTTACTTTGCGTGGGGATCTGTGCATTTCAAATCCCGGGTATAGTGGTTCAGTTTAAAGAAGAAAACTGGTATAAAACCGAAGAGATCATCCCTATAAAAGGTGAAACGATGATTCTTCAACTAAATCCAATAGGTGAGGAAGCAAATTTCAATCAAATTACCCTTAGACTTGAAGGGTCTCCTGATAGCGCTGTAGTACTTCGAGAGGAGTTTTTCTCCAGAGGAAAAACCAAAGCTGAAGCAATGGAAAATGCAAAGTCTCTAGCATATCAATTCACAGTTCTTGATTCTTTGGTCACTTTTGATGAAGGATTTGATTTAAATTCTATGACTACATTCCGTGGTCAGCGAGTCAATCTAATCTTAGAGATTCCTTATGAAAAGCCATTTATCATGGAGCGCTCACTGTTGGAAATCCTTCGTAACACAATCTATAAAAATGGATACAGATCTTCCGATCTTTCAGAAACCACGATTTGGAAATTCAACGAAAAAGGATTGGTTTGCCTGAATTGTGAACGAGAAATGGAAGAAATAGAGGAGGAAAGTGAAACCATTGATTCTACTGCTTTCTACAAAAAAAAGCTGGACAGTCTCAGTAAAGTACCCTTTCAAGATTCGACTTCCACAAATCAATAAGTAAGAAGCGCTCAGAAGAGCGCTTTTTTTTTGTAACTTCTTGCCGAACTCAAAAAAAAATATGGACGTAACTGTAAAGTTTTTAGGTGGGGCAAGTACTGTTACTGGATCTCGCTATTTAATTGATATTGGTAAGTTTGAATTCTTAGTGGATTGTGGCCTTTTTCAAGGCAGAAGAGAACTTCGGGAGCGGAACTGGGACAAATTCCCTATGCCTCTTGGTGAAATGGAAGCTATAGTACTGACTCATGCCCACTTAGATCATATCGGCAGCCTGCCTAGGATTGTGAAGCAAGGATTCAAAGGACCTATCTATTGCACAGAGGCTACAGCAGAGCTTGCTAAAATACTATTAATGGATTCGGGTAAACTACAGGAGGAAGAAGCCGAGTATGCGAGAAAGAAAGGCTATTCCAGGCATGGTGACCCTCAGCCACTCTACACTCAAGAGGACGCCGAGGCTGTATTTCCCATGTTAGTTCCGAAGCCTTTCGAAAAAACTTTTTCAATTCATGATTCTGTATCGGTAACCTTTTATCATGCAGGCCATATTCTTGGCGCTTCTTCAGTTAAAATTAAAATTAAGGGTGATTCTCAAACCAAAACTTTGGTGTTTTCAGGAGATCTGGGAAGGTACCACGACCCGATTCTTTTCCCTCCGACTTTGATCCCAAAAGCAGATGTTATCTGGATAGAGTCTACTTATGGGGATCGTAATCAACCTCCCGTAAAGCCTTCTGAGGAGCTGGCAGTTGCAATTTTAGACACATTTGACCGAGGTGGTCTCGTGATTATACCTGCATTTTCCGTAGGCAGAACCCAATTGGTCCTGTATTATTTATTCCACCTTATGGAGAAAGGAAGAATTCCTAAGGTTCCTATTTTTCTTGATTCTCCGATGGCGATTAATGCAACAAAGCTCTATCAGGATTTTCATCAAGACCACAAATTAAATGCAGTATTAGAGGAAGAAGACCATCATCCTTTTAAACACCCACAACTTCATTATTATCAAAAGCAGGAGCAATCCAAATCTCTAAATGAATTCAGGGGAAATGCGATCATACTCTCTGCAAGTGGTATGGCAACTGGAGGACGAGTAGTCCACCACTTATATAATCGTCTACCTTATGAGCAAAATGGAGTGATTTTCGTAGGGTTCCAAGCCGAAGGAACTAGAGGTAGAAGATTAATCGACGGAGAGCCACAGATTCAGATTTATGGAAATGCTGTACAAGTAAAAGCTAAAATCTACAGTATCGATGGACTTTCTGCCCATGCAGATCAAGACGAACTCATGGAATGGGCCGAAGGATTTGTAGAAAAGCCTAAAGTTGCCTTTGTTGTTCACGGAGAAGAAGAAGCTTCTGCCGTTTTAGCCAAGAAGCTCCATGAAGAGCTAGGCTGGAATACTGTAATTCCAAATTATCTGGAATCCGTTTTGTTATTTAGTGGAATATGAAATCGAGCATGACCCAAAGCGACACGCGGAGTTATGGTTTTAATGCTTGCTAAGATTCTCCCGATTCTCGGGACAGGCTATGTGGCTTTTAAAAATCAAATTATAAACAGATGAAATCGAGCATGACGATAACGACACACAGTGGGATGTCCCGATGGCTATCTGGATCGAAATGCGAGATTCCATGTGGCCAAATAGAAAAATTATAAACACATGAAATGCCCATGAGAAAAGTTCTCACTCAGGGGAATGATTATCCAGGGCATTCCATATGGCCTTTAAAAAAGAAATTATAATCATATGAAAAATATAATAAACTCTGTTTTCTCTTCCGGCATTTTTGTTATTCTCATTGGCTTGACCTTCAGCCAGTGTAAATCCCAAAAAAGCGAAAGTCAGGGTATAATGGGAAAAGTAACTTGGCTGGAAGGGAATCAAATGCCTACCATCAAATCAGAAAAAGATTCAAGTAGTACTTCTGTCAATCCAAAGGGAACACCAGTAAAACGTACTTTAAAAATCTACCCCCTTACCAATTTGATGGACGTCAAAGAACAAAATGGACTGTTTACTTCTATTGCAGGAGAAGCTATTGTAAGTTTTGAAAGTGATGAAACAGGAAGTTATTCAATTGAATTAAGTCCAGGAAAGTACTCTATTTTCACGGTCGAAGAGGAAGGGCTTTTTGCAAATAGCTTTGATGGCGAAGGCAACATTCAGCCTATTCAGATCAAAAAAGGAGAGTGGTTGAAGAAAGATATTGTAATCAACTACAAAGCATATTTTTAAGAAAAGGCCGAAAAAAGGAAAATATCATCAATAGCGACACAATAAAAATAAATATTTAAACACCTATTTTTCAATAGATTATAAACTTACATTGATTTCAAAATCATTTTTTAGAATTTTTTTTAACTTTTTTTCACTGTTCGTGCAACCATTTAATCAAGCCTGACATCTACCTAATTGAAAGCATAAACCAATGTTCAGCAGAACCAATTTTTCAACAGAGTCAGGATTAATTCAGGGTTGCCTAAAAGGTGACCGAAATGCACAGCGGCATTTATATGATACCTACTCGGGAAAATTTTTGGCGATCTGCATCCGATATCTAAAAGATCGGGAACATGCTGAAGATGTGATGATCGAGGGCTTTATGAAAATCTTTGACAAACTCCCCCAATATCAAGGGACCGGAAGTTTTGAAGGTTGGATGAAGCGAATCATCGTCACCCAAGCATTAATGACGCTGAGAAGTCATCGTCATCTGATGATGGAGGTCAATATGGAAAATGAAACTGATTACAAGGATCATTCCTACGAACTCAATCATCTTGAAGTGGCAGATTTGAGAGAAATGGTCGAAAGTCTTCCAGTTGGATACCGGACCGTATTCAACCTTTTTGCCATCGAAGGATATTCGCATCAGGAAATAGCGGATCTCCTCGGAATCTCAGAAAGTACTTCCAAATCCCAACTCAATAGGGCGAGGAATACTTTGAAAGAAAAGATTTCCAGTCAAACTATAAATAAAAAGACAATCAATGGCTAGAGATAATACAAATCTGGATCAGTTTTTCAAGGAAAAGCTAAGCCAGGACAGCATCAAACCAAGCAAACTGGCTTGGGATAGGCTGGAAAGTCAGCTTCCTAAGCAGGAGAAAACACGAACTCCTTTCATCTGGTGGGCAGTTGCTGCTTCAACCGTAATCATGTTTTCGGTAAGTTATTTGACTTTGCGGAATGATGTAACAGAACAAAATCCTGTGTTACTGGCAGAGGAAAACCAGGAGTCACCTGAGATTTCAGAGCAGAATTCTTCAGAATTTAATCTTGAAAGCATTGCAGAAAATCAAACTGAGGAAGCCCCGAAATCTACAGCAGAAGAGAATAAAATCTCTGAGTCGGTGAAAGTTGAAAAGCAGAAAATAATCAAAAAACCTAATACTAAGCCTTCTCAAAAGCTTATTGCACAAGCTGAAGAGCTAGCAGAACCAAGTCACAAAGTCGAATTGACCGAAAAAGAATTGATTGTAGAACCATTAGATGTACCTGCTTTGAAATTACCAGACCTTCAAGTGAATAAGACTGTCGCAGTAGTAGAGGAGACTCAAATAGAAGAAGAGCCTACCTACCGTATTAAGATCTATTCGGATGGTCTTGAAGAAGAAAAAGACAAGAATTTAATCGCCGGAATCGGCAAAAAAGTAGAAAAAGTTGAAGGATTATTCGGGAAAGTAGATCAGGGCTTTGCAGACCTGCAGGATGCAAAAAACAATCTCTTCTCCTCTTTACTAACCAAAAAAGAAAAAGCGGCTGAAAAGCCTTAAACCAACCTTAACCACAAGTTTAACTTGAAATTATTATGAAAAAATACCTGCTATTATTCTGCCTCATGGCAATCGTAAAGATTGGATTTGCATCCAACGAATTGCCCACGCTAGATCATAAAATTAACTCCGATTCCGTAATCGTAGAATTCGGAAAGTCCGGAAAAGTTGTCATCATCGTCAATAACAAAGAGGATTTTGAGAAGCTGAAATCCATGAACATCAATGAAATCATCCGAGAGCTAGACTTGAAGCAAAATGAGGAGAATGGTGAATTGACTATCGTACAAATCCAGAAGAAAGATGGGACCTCAAAGGATATCGTCAGAGTAAATGAAGACGGAATGGAAACTGAAGTTTTCATCGGAGGTATTCGGGTTTTTGTAGACGAAACTGGCGATAACACTAAAGTCAAAATTGAATCGGGTCTTAAGAAAAAATCAGACCCTCCATTTAGAACCTATTTCAACATAGACCTTGGGGTAAATAACTACCTAGATTCTAATGGTGATTTCCCTTCCTCAGACAATCCTTATGCAGTAAAAGGTTGGGGGAGCTGGAATGTGGGCTTGAATTGGATGGCTGCACAACGTATCTCTAAAGGTTTCTATTGGGACTTCGGTATTGGATTCCAATTCTACAATTTCAAATTCGAGAATCGCGATTTCCAAGCTATAAGAGGTGATAACCAGATCGATTTCCTACAGCGAAACGATGTAGATGGATTTAAAAGCAAAATCTCCGCATCATATCTTACCGCAATGACAATGCTTGAATTAGACTTCGGTAAAATGAATGATAACGGCAGAAAAGGTCTTCGGATTGCAGTTGGTC
Organism: Algoriphagus marinus; assembly: GCF_001936475.1. GTDB lineage: Bacteria > Bacteroidota > Bacteroidia > Cytophagales > Cyclobacteriaceae > Algoriphagus > Algoriphagus marinus. Next base: position 65,399 of record NZ_MSPQ01000017.1, read on the forward strand.
CTTATGCAGGATATCGCCTAGGTGGACAATCAAAATATGTGTATAGAGAGCTTGATGGATCTGGCCGTAAAAAAGACAAGCAAAATACAGGACTCTATCTTCAGAATTTCAGATATGGACTTAGAGGCGAAGTGGGTGTTGGCAGAGTGACTTTCTTCACGACTTACGATATGAATGAATTGTTCCAGGCTGGAAAAGGGCCAGAACTGAATCCAATCACTTTTGGAATCGTATTCTAAAAAACAGTTGAGGTGAGGCATACCCTCACCTCATTTTAAACTAAACCAAAAAAAAATGAATCGACTAGTACTCATCACTGCGGTGTTTTTTATGAGCATTGGCTCATTGGCCGCTCAGTCTGCAGATAGCAGCAATGTGAAAAAAAAGAAAGATTACACCGTCTTTGGCAAAACCTGGTATTATGAAAAATATAATGACGGAACGAGCTCCTGGCAATTCGAGACAGAAGAGCATAATAACTACGTGTCAAACAACAAGCCTAGCAAATTTAGCTCAGACCTCGAAGTAGACTTAGGTCTGAACCTTTGGTCACCTACCGACAATGCTCCTCAAGTAAAGCCTTGGGGATCTTGGAATGTCAACTTGAATATGGTGGGTACTTATAAAGCCTCGAAAAATTTTCATTTAAAAACAGGAATCGGAGCAAGTTTCTACAATTTCAAATTGGAGGACACAGACTTAATCGCTGTAAAAACTCCTTCTGGAATCTCTTTCGAAGAATTCACCGAAGGAAGAGGAACCAAGTCTAAAATCTCTGCTTCTTACGCCAATATATCTCTTGTCCCAACGATTTTAACCAATGACGGAAAGCTTCGCCTCGGAATCGGAGGATATGCAGGAGTCAGGCTCGGTGGCAGAGGTAAATTCGTCTATGATGATGCCAGCGGAGACCAACAAAAGATCTTTGAAAAATCAAATATGTATGCCTCAAATTTCAGATATGGAGGCCGAGCTGAACTAGGTGTAGGTGATTTCGACTTGTTTTTCAATTATGATTTCAACGAACTATTCGAATCTGGAAAAGGACCTAAACTCAACGCGATCAGCTTTGGCGTGATCTTTAATTAAAATCTATTATGAAAAATCTCTTGAAAATTTTTACCCTTAGTATCTCTCTACTTTTGGTAGCGGGAATTAGCTACGCTCAAAATGTACTTGTCGATGCCAACAAGTCTTACTCCAATATCAAATCCATCGAGGTAAATGGAGGATGGCTGGATGTGACTTACGAAGGTGGATCTGGAACCGAAGTAAATGTAGAGGCCTATTTAGAATCCAATGAAACCAACCAGGATATTGTCTTTGTAACCTTGGGTGATGTATTGAAAATCTCCTATGAGCGAAGCAAAAACAACTACTCTTGGAATAGTAAAAACAAAGGCTATATCAAAATCACCGGACCTAAGGAGGTGGCTCTTCAACTTCGAAATAGCTCCGGCTCTATGATGGTTAACAATGTTTCGAATGACGAAACACTTTTGAAAGTTACTTCTGGAAAAATCAGTGCATCAACTATAAGCGGAAATTTAGATATCCAAGCTACTTCAGGTTCATTAAAGATCGATGGGGTTAAAGGCGATGTAATTGCAGGACTCACTAGCGGAAATGCCGATATTAATAATGTAAGTGGGGATGTGCAATACAAATCAACCAGTGGATCATTGGATGCGGAAAACATCAATGGAGAGATCAATATCTCTTTAACCTCAGGAAACGCCCGATTAAATAATATTGGATCTTTAGGATCTTTAAAATTCACTTCAGGAAATATTAAAGCAGAGAATGCAGGATTGGGAGATCACACGACCTTCGAGGGTTCTTCAGGAAATTTCAGAGTTCAGACTCCATCTGATTTGAAGGCTTTTAATTTTTCGCTCAAGGCCTCATCGGGAAATGTAAAAGTAGGAGGTATCAGCTCTGGAAAGTCTCTGGAAATGGACAACGGTTCAAGTTCATGGGTGAAAGGAAGCATTACCTCAGGGAATATTACGATAGAAAACTAAACCAACCAGCAAAAAAAGCGAAAACGCCAATCTGAATCAGATTGGCGTTTTTTTTTAGTCAGGTCTCGAGGCAAGCCGAATCAGTTCTTTTTGTTCTTTATCTAGTTTGAGCAACTTCCCGATTCGGTCCGGAGTAGGTTTTCCTACGGAAAAAAAGATCAGAGTCACTGCAAAAATCACGATGAAGATTGCATTTTCAAAAAAGAGTAATCCAGCAGAACTGATCAATGAAATCAAAAATAAAAGGAAATATCGCTCCTTAGTTGCATTCATATAGGCTCTCAGTTTTAGGATCAATTCTTCTGTAAGAAAGCTAGAGTTGATACGTTTTCTAAATAAAAGAAACTGTACCAGCAACAGGCCAATTCCGAAACCAATTAAAATCTGTTCCACAATCGCAGGAATTACCGGTAGATCCCAATTGAGGTTCCCAGAATTATGGTAGAGGTAAATCATCCCAAAAATAGGCAGCACTACTGCCATCAAAATCAGAATCAATTGCTCTGTCCCCTTATAAATCCTACGTAATTCTGTTCCTTCCAATTTTATAAATTATTAAAACTAGTTACTGAATAAACTTCGATGCTTATTCCGACTGACCCTAGAAACCTGAAATTTAGCTCAGGTCAACTGCCTACTCAATTCTCACTTTTACATCCGAAGTCATCGGTCGAGACACACAGCAAAGAATGTAGCCAGCGGCTATTTCCTTTTCACTTAGGCCTGCATCTTCGTCCATTTTCACTTCACCAGTAATCAATTTACCTCGACAAGCAGTACAAAGACCGCTTTGACAGCTATAAGGCATATTCAAATCCTGAGCAAGCCCTGATTCTAAAATAGTCTTATCAGGAGAAACAGTGATCAAGTGCTCCTCTCCTTCCAGTTCAACTGACACTTCACGCGTGAGACCTCCAAGATTTCCACTGACAGCAGCTTCATGAGCCTTTTCAGCAGCAGCTGAGTAGAAACTTTCTCTGTGGATTTGATCTTTCGAAATCCCAAATTGATCTAGGACTTCAAGAGTAGTATCCATAATTCCATCAGGCCCGCAAATGAAATACTCTTTGGCAAAATCAGATTCACTCTCTGCTTTTTGAACCAAATCCTTTACCCTGTCTTTAGTCAATCTTCCACGAAGACCAGTCCAAGAATCAGAAGGCTGACTCAAATTATGAATGACTTCAAGCCTTTCAGGATTTGCTGCTTCAAGCTTTTCCAATTCTTTTTTGAAAATGATTTGCTCCTCATTACGGCTACAGTATAGCAATGTGACTTTCGATTTTGGTTCATTCACCAAAACAGATTTTAGAATCCCCATGATTGGAGTAATTCCACTTCCACCTGCTACAAGGAAAAAATGCCGTTTATTTTTTGAATGAAAATCAGCAGTAAAATGCCCCATTGGAGGAAGCATATTAATAGTCTTTCCTGGGAAAATTTTCTCATTCAAAAAATTAGAGAACAATCCGCCAGTCACTCTTTTTACAGAAATCCCAGGATAGGGATCTACAAAAGGTGAAGTGCAAAGACTGTATGATCTCCGCTGCTCTTTCCCGTCAAAATCAAGAATCACAGTCAAAAACTGGCCTGGCTTATACTCTAAAAATGGCTCTGGCTGCTCAAAATACAGGGTAACTGTATCTGCTGTTTCTTTAACTACCTCCCTCACTTTCAGCGGCAAATACGAATTGGTTTTTACCTCCTCTTTCTTTTTCTTGAATAAATTAAACATTCGGAATCTTGGCTTTTTCTTTTTTTGAATCGGTTGCAAAATTAACCCCACACTTGGAATAATAGGCTATAGAGTTAATTATTTGATAAGGATAACTTCCAGAAGACTCAGGTGGTTCGGATTATTTCCTTTTAAAATCGGGATTTAGTGAATTTTCATCCAAGTTTTGCCTCCAAAAAATTAACTTTGAAATCCTGAAACCAATAGAACGAATCAAATGGAATTAAATGCACTGACAGCAGTCACTTCAGTAGATGGTAGATATGCTGGCAAAACAGCCCCTCTTCGAGCTTATTTTTCTGAGTTTGCCCTGATTAAATATAGAGTCCATGTAGAAGTGGAGTATTTTATTGCCCTCTGTGAACTTCCACTTCCTCAGCTAAAATCCTTTGATCTCAGCTTATTTCCAACACTCCGTTCTTGGGTAACTGATTTTTCTTTGACCGATGCCCAGCAAATCAAAGACACGGAGAAAGTCACTAACCACGATGTGAAAGCTGTGGAATATTTTCTGAAAGAGAAATTTGATTCGCTTGGCTTAGATGCATTTAAGGAGTTTATCCATTTTGGACTGACCTCTCAAGACATCAATAATACCGCTACTCCACTTATGCTGAAAACAGGGCTCCATGAGGAGATTTTCCCTGTCATCGAAGAGGTCATGGAAATATTACATGACCTTGCCGAAGACTGGAAAGCGATTCCAATGTTAGCAAAAACGCATGGACAGCCTGCCTCTCCTACTCGCCTTGGTAAAGAGATTAACGTTTTTGTAGCTCGCTTAAAGGGTCAAATGGAACTGCTAGAGCAAGTTCCTTTTTCTGCAAAATTTGGAGGAGCTACCGGAAATATGAATGCACACCATGTGGCTTATCCATCTATTGATTGGAATGGTTTTGCTTTCAATTTTGTGGACAAATACCTTGGTTTGGAACGTAGCTACCCAACTACGCAGATCGAGCATTACGATAATTTAGCTGCAATTTTTGACGGATTGAAACGAATCAACACCATTTTTCTAGACTTATCCAAAGACGTCTGGCAGTATGTAGCGATGAATTATTTCAAGCAAAAAATCAAAGAAGGAGAAATCGGTTCTTCGGCGATGCCACATAAAGTCAACCCAATTGACTTCGAAAATGCAGAGGGAAACCTTGGAATCGCCAATGCTTTATTGGAACACCTGGCAGCCAAGCTTCCAATATCAAGACTTCAGCGTGATTTGACCGATAGCACAGTGCTCCGAATTATCGGTGTACCGCTTGGACATATGCTGATTTCATTGGAATCTTTGAAAAAAGGACTTGGAAAATTGGAACTGAACGAAGCCGCAATCCATGCTGATCTAGAGGACAACTGGGCAGTGGTTGCAGAAGCGATTCAAACCATATTGCGAAGAGAAGCTTTCCCAAAACCTTATGAAGCGCTCAAAGACCTGACTCGAACCAACACGAAAATCACAGCAGAATCAATTGCTACTTTCATTTCAGGATTGGCCGTGTCGGACGCGATCAAAGAAGAACTTCGGAAAATTACCCCTTGGAATTATACAGGGATTTGAGGTTTGTCAAACCTAATTCATTTTTAAGGGCGAATTAATTTCGCCCTTTTTTTATTTCCCCTTCGGTAAAAAAATCTCCGCCATCATGCATCTTGCAGAGCCTCCTCCCAGCTTCTCAATGGTTGGGATACTTGGGCTGATGATGGTAGTGTATTTTTCAATCAGTTGAATCTGGCCAATATTTAAGGATTCTAATGCAGTCTGGGACATTACCGTAAACTTTTCTCCCCCATCATTACTCACTTCCAGCATATTTCCGGCAAAATTGAATTTCTGCTTGGCTAGGATCGGCACAATTTTCTTCCCTGATTCGGTCAGTTTCTTTTGAACTTTCAATTTCTCCGATGCTTTTGGAATACTATCCAGACAGACTACTGCTAAATCTGTCCCTACATGCATCATCACATTCGTATGATAGATTGGAGTCACCTGACCATCGATTTCCTGAACTGCTTTAAACCCTACTACCTCGTAGCCTAAAAGTTTACTGACGTAATCCAAGGGAAGTTTATGCGTGCGTTCTGAGTATCCTGCATAAATCAACTTGGCTTTATGATCCATGACCATACTTCCAGTTCCTTCGAGAAACTGACCATCTTTTTCAAAAAAGCTCAAATCGACAATCTCTCCAACTTTGAAATTGAGTCGCATCAATTCTTCTATCAAATCCTTTCTACGTTCCAATCTTCGATTAGGAGAATACATCGGGTATAAGATCAATTTCCCATCAGCATGCGTGCTAAACCAATTATTTGGGAAAACCGCATCTGTTTTTACAGGAGAATCAGTATCCTCAATCACAATCACATTCACTCCTTGATCTCTCAAAAGAGCCACAAATCCATCAAACTCTTTTCGAGCCAATTCCCGAATTTCGACTGCACTTCGATCATCTTTTTGCTGATAGAAGTTATTCTCAGCCGTTTCTGGGTTGAAGCCAAAATTAGCCGGCCTAACCATCAAAATATGTTGGCTAGTCTGTGGATTAGTTTCTGGCTTCATAGCGGTAAAGGGTAGGGTTGATATCAAATCGTTTTTCACTAATCGTGTAGTAAGCCTTTCCATCAGGCTGAAAGCCAATTGCCTCGCCTTGCGGTTCAGGATTATAGATTAGCATGAGAGGTTCTCTGGAAAGTGCCTTTTCTATGGATTCTCCAGGTTTCCGAGTCCAATAGTAGATATTCAGATAGGTTTTGATGAGAATCTGATTGCCATCAGCAGAGATATCTCCAGCTACCGAACTTGTAAAATCAAGCTCTCCAACCCTTTCCAATTCAGCTTCTTTCTCACTGAATCGAGCTGCTGGAAGGCAATAGATATTATTTTTTTTATCACGCTTAGAGATGATGTAAATATCTCCTGAAATTGGATCCACCATCAGCGTTTCCGCATCCCGTGCACCTCCAGGATAAGTCAGCTTGATTTTTTCCGGCTTCTCTTCAGATTCTGGTTTCAACTTAGTCGGCTCAGGAATTCTATAGATAAATACTTCATCGTGTACTGCAGCATTATCCCCTATTTCTCCAATGTAGATATAGGATTTTCCATCGGGACCAGGACCAATCGCAATGTCTTCCCAGTCTCGATTCTCCACTTTCTCAAGTTTGATCTCACCCAATTCCTCACCATCAGCATTAAATATGTAAATCGACGATTTTCCTCCACTATCTGTATGTCCATAAAAAACTCCGGCATGGACTCGGCTAAAAGCAATGCCGCTCAACTCTTCAAACTTATCTGCTTTGATTTCTTTGATCGCTTTTGGACCTAAAAAGGTAGAGTCAAAGTCTTGAGCTACTACTGAATTGGAAAAAAGAAATAGAAATAGGGTTTTTATAACTCGCATTGGTTGGACTTTAAGGTTTGAAATTACAGAAAAAGGAGGAGATGAATCATTAATTCGCCAATTCAGCTTATTTTTAAAGACCTCCTCTAAAAAAAATGGATCCACTATTAAAGAAAATGACCTGGAAAGAAGGCTTGAATATTCGGGTGTGGAATTCACCCGAAGAGTTTGATGCTACACTTCAATCCTGGATAAAAAGTGGCTTTATTGAGAGTGGTAAAAATCCGGATTTTCTATTGGGCTTTGTTAAAAGCAGTGCGGAACTCAGTGAGGTTTTAAAACAGATGTTGCCCTTTGTTGCTGATGATCAGCAGCTCTGGATTGCTTATCCCAAGAAAACAAGTAAAAAATATAAAGCTACAATCAATCGAGATTCTGGCTGGGGAGAATTAGGAGCCCATGATTTCGAAGGAGTCAGACAAATCGCTATTGATGAGGACTGGTCAGCACTTCGTTTTCGAAGAATAAAATTCATTAAAACGATGAATCGGAAATTCAGCACAAAAGATCAGTAGGCTTTTCTAGGACTTGAAGTCTGCCTACTGATCACTACTGTTATCTAGATTTTGAAAGGCAGTTCGTAAATCCGATTTCCTGTTAATTTATACACAGCATTCGCCAAAGCCGGAATATATGGAGGAACTGGAGGCTCGCCAACTCCAGTCGGTTTGATCATGCTTGGAACGATATGCACATGAATCTTTCTCGGAGCTTGAGACATCCGTGTAATTTGATACGTATCAAAATTATGCTGTTGGACTTTTCCCTCCTCAAAAGTAATAGCTGATGTCATCGCCAAAGAAGTGGCGAACTGTGCTCCACCCTCAAATTGGGACCTGATTCGATCCGTATTTACACCGATACCGCAATCAACTGCATAATGAACCTCTGGAATACTTAAATTTCCATTTGCGTCTTTTTCTACCAAAACAACGCAGGCAACATAGGTCAAGAAACTCTTATGAGCTGCAAATCCAATTGCTTTTCCTGAATCTCGATGGGCCTTCCAGTTGGATTTTTGAGCTACCTCTTCGATGACTTTTTTCATCCTACCAGTATTCCAAGGAAAGTCCTCCAGCTTTTCCCCGTAGTTCTCAAAATTACCTTCCATTTCACCTTCAAAAGTCAAATCCTTATCCTCACCCAAAAGCTGTAAGGCGTTTTCAATCGGGTCCATTCCCCTGGCATCAGCGATTTCATCCATCATGGAATGAATCGCAAAAGCATGGTGAATATTACTTACCGAACGAAGCCAGCCAATTCGAGTGTGTGCGGTGGATTTATGGGATTCGATTCGTATATGGGGCACATCGTAGGGGAAATCCCGACATCCTAACTCCATTTCTCCATTGGAAGGGTGTAATTCAGCTGCGTTAGCGGTAGCTCCTATCGCCGGAAAAACGGTATGATGATTCCATCCGGTCAATTGATTTGAGCTATCTAAAGTTGCAACGATCCGCTGGGCACTGTGAGCATGATAATAATCGTGGTGAATATCATCTTCGCGTGTCCACTGAACCCGAACCGGTGCTTTGGCTGCCTTAGAAAGCAAAGCTGCTTCCACCACAAAATCAGGTTTTGATTTTCTCCCAAATCCCCCTCCAAGCAAGGTGACATTCATCTTCACTTTAGGTAATTCTATTCCTAACGCTCCCGCGACTGCTCCCCTAGCCCACTGAGGATGCTGGGTTGGTGCCCATATTTCTACGCTACCTTCTTCTTTATAATCTGCTATCACGGCCATTGGCTCCATTGTCGCATGAGCGTAATAGGGTGCAAGATAGGTTCGATCCAAAACTTTCGTGGCAGAAGATTTTGCCGAATTAAAATCACCTCGAGCTCTGCTCAGTTTCCCATCTTTGAGGGTAGACTGAGCCATAACTTTCAATTGTGCCGCAGAACTATACGTCTGATTTGGACCTAAATCCCATTCAATAACTAATGCATCCCGGCCTTTTTTTGCTGCCCAGGTATTAGAAGCAATTACTGCCAGGCCTTCCAATGGTTTGTCAAGTCCGGGAGGAATTCCAGCTCCTTCTATTTTCACAACCTGACTAACACCCGGAACAGCCATTGCAGATTTATCATCGTAAGACAAAATCTTAGCTCCGACGACGGGGCTTCTAGCAATGACAGCTATTTGCATATTTGGCAGATCTATATCTGCACCAAATTTTGCCTGGCCAGTTACTATCGCGCGAGCATCATAGATAGCCACATCAGTCCCAATTAGTTTATACTCAGAAAATTCTTTGAGTTTGATACTTGCAGGTTCTGGCAATTCCATAGTTTGAAGTGCTTCGACTAGCTCTCCAAAATCGACTTTCTTTCTGCTGTCTTTCAACAGTACCTGGGAATTTTCAGTGATACATTGGGAAGGATCAACTCCCCACTTTTTAGCAGCTGCATTGATCAGCATATGTCTCGCGGTTGCTCCTGCTTTTCGCATCGGTTCGTAAAACATCCGAACTGAAAAAGAACCATCGGTATTTTGGTTGCCGTATTTATCTTCATCTCCTTCTGCTTGCACGATCTTGATTTTACTCCAATCGGCCCCCAACTCATCTGCCATAATCATTGGCAGGGAGGTACGGATTCCAGTTCCCATTTCAGATCGATGGGCAATTAGAATCACTTCATTATCAGAGGTAAGTGAGATATAGACATTGGGTGCAAAAGTGATGGTTTCGCCTTTAGGGCCAGCGCATTGGAAATTGACTCCCAAAAGGAATCCACCTGCAGTTAAAGAGCTGAATTTTAGAAAATCTCTTCGTGAAGGAACAAAAATCTTAGACTGATCTTCCTTGCTTTTATTTTTCAAAAATGGAATAAAATTTTTCATAGCTGATGGAGATTACAAGGATTTGGATGCAGTAAGGATGGCTTCTTTGATTCGGTTGTAAGTCCCACATCGGCAAAGATTCCCTTCCATAGCGGTTTCAATTTCTGAATCGGATGGACTAGGATTAACTGCCAACAAGGCGGCAGCATTCATGATTTGCCCCCCTTGGCAGTAACCACATTGAGGAACAACATGCTTCACCCAAGCATCTTGAAGGGGATGATCTCCTTTTTCCGAAAGCCCTTCAATCGTGGTGATTTGCCCATCCCCAACTTGAGAAATTGGCAAACTACAGGACCGAACGGCCTGACCATCCAGATGAACCGTACAAGCTCCACAAAGTGCTTGGCCACATCCAAACTTGGTACCTTTCATTGAGAGAAGATCTCGCAAGACCCAAAGTAGGGGCATATCAGCTTCAGCCTGAACCGAAACTTTTTTTCCATTGATTGTAATTGAGTAATCCTCCATTTGCATTTCTTGATTAGTGGATATATAAGTTAGAAAAAATGAATGAAAATTTGAGAGGACAAATCAGTTTTTATTGGGCAGAAGAATCTAAGTAAGCGAATCGGTAAAAAAGAAAATTCAATAGATTTAAAAAAATAAGTGCCTGAAAGCGAAACAGAAGGAAGCTTGAAGCTGAGGAATCTGTTTTTTTTTCAAAAAGGGATTTGGATTAAATGACTTTGCCTCCTACATTTGCATCACCAATTCGGAAAACGCTCTGAATTGATAATCAAATTCCTCCTTAGCTCATCCCTATAATTATCGGGAGGTTAGAGCGGAAAATCACAAATTCCTCCTTAGCTCAGTTGGTTAGAGCATCTGACTGTTAATCAGAGGGTCCAAGGTTCAAGTCCTTGAGGAGGAGCAAAACCTGATACGAAAGTGTCAGGTTTTTTTGTTTTCAAACCTTTACTAATCAGAGGGTCCTAGCCCGCGATATTCTTATGGATCAGGCAAGGTTTGGTTGATAATTTTTTTCGTGTTTTCTATTATCACGGATTAAGGCAAAAATCCGGTTGATCAATT
>NZ_MSPQ01000018.1 GCF_001936475.1 Algoriphagus marinus
ATTGATCAACCGGATTTTTGCCTTAATCCGTGATAATAGAAAACACGAAAAAAATTATCAACCAAACCTTGCCTGATCCATAAGAATATCGGGACAGCGTTGAATGATTTGTCTTTCGCTCGAATGCCATGATAGGAAAGTCGTACAAACTCATCGGCCAAGGCATTCAGATCAGTCAGGGATTTCTCTCCTTTATTCGCCCGGCTATGTTCCAACATCCCTTTGACGATGGTATCTGCTCGCTTGCCGTGATGGTTGATTTTAGAGAGGTTTTCTTTGATATCACCAAGTATTTCCGTGACTAAGGTCTCATCTCTTGATTCTTGGCTCTTGGCTCTTTCCTCCTCGATTTCTGCGATCAATTCATTACTTACTTCCTAAAAGTTATTCACAAAATTCAGCGGGTTCTGGATCTCATGGGCGATGCCTGCAGTCAGTTCTCCGAGAGAGGCCATCTTTTCGGATTGGATCAGTTGGGCTTGGGTGGATTTGAGATTTTCGAGTGACTCTTTCAATTCAGCAGTTCGCTTGGTTACTTGCTCTTCCAGTATAATATTCTGTTGGCTTAAAAGCTCCTTTTTTTCTTCGGTTACCTTTAAAACTTTCTGACTTTCAAGGAAAGCCTCACCCAAAGCCTCTTTCAGTCGGACTGAAATAAAAATGAGGAAAAATAAGGGTGCACTGAGTATTCCCAGCGTGAGCATGGGCTTTTCATACTCAAAGAATAAATCGATGGAATACTTGTGAATATTGAGGTAAACTACCGTCGCCAATGTAGGAAATACCACACCCGCTACGATCGCCCACTGCGCTCCTTTGATCGTCTTCCTATTCTTGAAAAACAGAGAACCGTAATAAATCAACATTCCAGAAAAAACAATCCCAAAGGGCCAGGAAATCGAATAATAATGGGCAATCGGATTCGCTAAAAGCACCAAGACAAAAATCAATCTCGACCAAAAAGAAATCTTCTTGATCAGCATCCACTCCAATGTAAACAGTCCAAACAAGATCGAAATTGCCTGGAAAGTAATCATGAACAGGAATCGCACTTTTTCGGCGGTATAGGAAATCTCGAAAAAGGAACTGTAAAAGATGGAAAGTGAAGTGATCAAAACAGAGGTAGTCAACCAAGCTACCAGCCGAAAAATCGTTTGATCCGGATTCAAATAAACCAGTAACCAAAAGAGGAAAAACAAAAGGAAGGAAACCGCGATAGAGATCGCCCCGAAAATATGCGTGCTTTTATAATCTGCCTGCACCCGCTTGAGGTAGTCCGGCCCGGTAAGGCTAATGAGCCGCTCAAAATTCTCCGGCTTCATTTGGATTTCCCGCTGGGTGAAAGGAGTCTCATAGTTCACAAGGTGAATAGCCAGTAAGTATTCCTTTCCTGTTTCCATGGTGATTGGAGCAGGATATTTCAGCGTCGGATTAAAGGCTTCAAAGTCTTGACCTGTACTTCCAAAAGAATGAATTAACTGTCCATCCAAATAAATATCTGTCGCTGCCCAAAATTCTCGGGCTAAAGCTAAAGGCATATCTTGAAATGACTCATCGAGTTTAATTCGAATCCGAAACCAGCCTTCGATTCGGCCATTTTCATCCTCTAAATCCTTGGTAAGTTGGCTGGGATTCATTTCCTCCCAATCCGAAATATCAAGGCCTGGAACCGCTCCATCAGGGACCGGCCCAGCTTTAAAAACCCAACCTTCCAATGGAGCTAAAAATAGTCGCTGATGCGATTGAAACTGATCGGAAGAAAGTAGCTCCACCCGATCTTGGGCAATGCTACTTCCACAATATCCTATCAAAAGAAGCAGCAGGAAAAGCTTTCTCATACGTTTTCCATTTTTAAAGGCAGTAAGATAGAAAAAGTACTTCCCTCACCTACTTCACTTTCCACCCTCAATTCCCCTCCATGCGCCTTGATGATATCGTGCGTGATGCTAAGTCCCAGGCCGGTTCCTTCGGTTCCTTTTTTGGTGGTGAAGAATGGCTGTAGGATTTTATCCACGATATCCTTTGGAATCCCTGGACCATTATCCTGAAATGCCAAAATCAATTTTTGCTTTTCCCGTTTGGTCTGGATGGTCAATTTAGGGAGATAGCTTGAATCAGTGCTTGATTTAAATCTATCCCTCATGGCGTCAAAGGCATTGTTGCAGATATTCAAAATCACTCTGGAAAAATCTTCCATGACTAAGTTTACCAGGCCGGCATCCGGATCTAAGTCAAAGTTGAGGTCCACATTTATCGGGTTTTTACCTGCCCGCATCCCATGAAAAGCAAGATTTGCGAACTCCCGCATCAGCTGATTAGGATCCATAGCCTCAATTTTTCCTGCATTTCCCCGACTATGCTGCAGCATAGATTTTACAATGGCATCTGCTCGGGTGCCATGCTCGTGGACTTTGCTGAGGTTGGATTTGACATCCTGCAGAATGGCCAAGATCTCTTCTTTGCTGTCCGAGTCCTCGATATTTTCAAATTCTTCAAACACCTCATCGATCAATTCCCGGCTGAGATCAGAAAAGTTATTCACAAAGTTCAGGGGGTTCTTGATCTCATGGGCAATACCTGCTGTGAGCTGACCTAAGCTTGCTAATTTTTCCTGCTGGATCAATTGCTCCTGGGCCGATTTCAATTCTTTAAGTGCTTTTTCTGCCTTTGATTTGGCCTTTTTTAATTTTTTTAAATCTTCCCGAGCTTGTGAAAGATCTTTGAAACGAGAGTAGGCCAAGGAAAAGGCAGCGGCCGCGCGTTGGAGTAAATCCCAACTTTCATCAGATATTTCTCCAGGTGTAGCGGCTCCGATCGCCCCATTCGAAAATTTAGTTAAATGATAAGTACGTTCCGGGATTTCGGTACCATAGTAGCCATCAAGTTTTGTAGATTGGTTTGCACAGAAATTAATCCACTCTACTCTATTTTCTCCTTTCATTAGAATGGAGGTTTTGGTCTCGCTGCTTTGGTGGAAGTCAAGCATTTTCCTCCCCACCCAAGTGGCTTTGTATTTGAGATCAAAATGGTCTGCTATATAGGTTTTCGCCCCATCTCGAATATCTTTTATCGAATACCAGCATTCGGCCTCTCCCTCAGATTTGTTGATATAGATGGAGCTGGTTTCCAATTCCTCTACTCCCAATAAGCCCATTTCCTCCCGCATGACTTGAGCGACTTCTACGAGTTCTTCAGGCTCCTGCATGGCCATCGCCCGGGCACGGACACGCTCTAAAGCGAGTTCAATTTTTGCTTTCCTGTTTTGCTTTTCAGCGTTGAGTAAGTCTTCAAATCGTCTGTATGCCAAGTCAAATACCCCTGCAAAGCGAACCAAAGTTTCGACAGAATCTAAAGGTGGATTAGGAACTTGTCCAGGAAGACTAAATCCGATCTCTCCATGTGTAGTTCTTGCGATGACAAAAGTCAGGCCTCCAATAGCCATAATATCTTCCTCCGTAGGTGCATGAGGATCCGCTTGTTCATATTTGCCGTAGGTATTCATCTTATCGATGTAGTCCCAGGCCTCCTGTCCATTTAAATCTAAGGCAATAGTAGGTGAGTCACTCTTTTCCCACTCGGCTAATCGAGGTATCTCATCGTGTACAAACTTTGGCACCGAGATAATCATACCCACTCGTTCACCATCTTCAGAGGTCATAGACATTTCATAGCTCTCTGGAATCCATTTCATATGCCAGAAGTAATCAGCTTCATGCCCAAGAAGAATAAATTCCCTTCGCATAGTGACTACAATGTCAAAGAGTTCCTCTGACTGTCTCATAGCGGTAACTTGAGCTCGGATCCGTTCCAATGAAAGCTCAATCTGTGCTTCCTTTGCCTGCGATTCTGCAACTTTCAGGTCATTGAAACGGGTAAAAGTCAGGTTGAATGCATAAGCGAAGCGCTCGAGAATCTCAATAGATTCTCTTGGCTGTTCATCCGGAGAAGCCATACCAATAAATCCTTTGGAAAAATAGGCTAGGTATTGGATTCTACGAGTCTGTTTTTTTCCATCTTTAAATGGAATATTAAGGCTGGTCAAGTAGTCAATGTATTCTTTGAGCTCTTCACCCTGAATATCCACCACCGTGGATTTTTCCTTATTCTTCCAAGCATCATACATTTTTTTGAAACTGGCATTATTCAGCAGGTCAGTAGTATAGGCCGTGCTGATTTTGCTGCCATCTTCCTCGGTGGTCCAGAATTCGGTTTCGCTGGAATTATCTTTGATGATTCCGATGTAAAGTCGATTGGGCTCTATTCCCAATTGGATCAATTGCTGGAAAAGGATCGCTGCAGTTTCTGCCAACTCATCCGACTTTTGCATGGCCAGCGTACGGCTACGTACCCTTTCCAATGCTGCTTCGATCTGTGCTTCCCGGGCTTGGGCTTCTGCTTTTTGAAGGTCTAAGAATCGGGTGTATGTCTGATCAAATACTCGGGCAAAACGAGGTAGAATGTCAGTAGTTTCAAGATACTTGAGTGAGGATATTAAAATGTATCCGTTTTTAAAGGAAGCGCCATAATCTATCTCCCAAGTCGGTGTTGCCGGCATGGGCGCATTCCTGGACTCGAGATCCTGAAGGGCTATTTGGGCTGAAGGCAGCTCGAAAATGTCTTTAAAATGCTGTTCAATAAAATCGCTTGGTATTTCTATTGAGAATAGTTCTTTCCCTTCTTTCCATTGATCATACCGGTATTGGTGGATATAATCCAAATCGATTGGGACGATGAAAGGGGTCAGCATTCCACCTCCTGGAATACTATGCCACTGTTCTACGTGACCCTCGTGTTTATCACAAAAAACAATTCCGGCCGCATAAAGATCTTCGCCAAAATTCCTGAGCTGCTCAAACATCTCGGTAGTCACCACTCCAAAATCTGCTGCACTCTGCATGCCTATGGAATGTGATCTGATTCGCTCCAAAGCTGCTTCAATTTTGGCCTCCCGAGCTTGGGCTTCCGCTTTTTGTAAGTCTAAGAATCGGGTATAGGTCTGGTCAAATACTTTAGTAAAGCGCTTGAAAATATCATGCGCCTCTGGTACTTGTTCATAAGTGATAAAAAGTAGGAATCCGTTTGAAAACTTGCAGAGGTGATTGATCTGGTAGGTGGGAAGAGAAAGTCCCAGCACCTCCAGTTTTTCAAATGTAGCCTGTAAGTCAGGAAAAGACTTCATGTAATTGTAGTGCTCTTCTAACGCTTTTCCCCCAAGCTCCTGTACCATAAAGGTATCCTTGCTCCTGATAAAGGATCCCATTTCGTCAAAGGAAGCTTCTCCCCATAAGCGTAGGACGAAGGGTTCCTGAATTGTGCCTTCACTGCTCATCCAAGCATCAGCAGATTTTTTATCCTCGAGCAATACATTAAATCCACTACTCCAAGATGGGACACCCAATCCTTGCACTTCTAAAAAGAGCAGGTTAGCTACTTCAGGCAGCTCAGCACTACTCTGCATTCCCATGGTTCGGGACCTCACTTTTTCTAAGGCCGTCTCAATCCGGGCTTCTCTGGCCTGTGCCTCTGCTTTTTGCAAATCCAAAAATCTTATATAAGCTTGCTCGAAGACTTTGCCGAAACGGATTACAATTTCATTGTTACTATCAGAAAAAGGCTCATCAGTATACCGTATGATTTGAATTCCTGAGTTTTTCATGAAAGTTAAAGTCGTTGTAAATGCAGAACTTTCTTTCATGAATGCTTCAATCTCCGGATTGAAGGAATTGGTATCCAACAATTGTTTGAAATACTCTTTCATGATTTTCCCGGAATAGGTTTTCATGAAGAGCTCAGGCCGGTCTCTGATCACCTGATTGTATTCGCGTTGGACTTGGGTACCGCTGCTGTGGGTGATTCGTAGCGGTTTTTCTGTGATAGCACCACCTACCCAAACATCGTAATCTGAATCGTTGTCAATTACGCCGCTCATAGCCATGGCATCCAATGGAACTCCCAAGGCCAACAATTGCTCCCGTATTTCATTCGCTACCAGTTGCATCTCCCTGGTGTTTTGCATACCCATGGATCTGCTTCTTACTTTTTCCAAAGCGGCCTCTATTTGGGCTTCCTTTGCCTGTGCCTCGGCTTTTTCCAAATCCAAAAAGCGCTGATAGGTTCGACCAAATTCCCGGGCAAAACGGCTGACGATGCTTTTTTCTTCCTCTGTGGCTTTTCGCGAATTATTGAATCCCAGGTAACCAAATTTGAAATGCCCTTGAGTGGTAAATAATCCAGAAGGGAAGTCTGTTGGATTTATTTTATGCCCAGCTGGTAAAGCACCCATTACCTCAGATAATAAATCCCATAAATGCGGAAGGTCTTCCGGTGCATAATCAATGGTATTTACCGAATTGGGTTCACAGTTTTTCCATTGCGCATAGGCCTGTTTCCACACCTCAATGGCATGAATGTCGATTAATTGTTCTGCCACCACACCATTATCAGCAGTAGTCGTCAGCCGGATGCTGAATTTTTCATTTGCTTCATCAAATAGCGTCAAATGAGTCAATACTGGATTGATTCCCAGCAGATCAAATTGATCGAAAAGAACACAAAGCACGTCGGTCAACTCATCGGTCTGGTGCATAGCCATAGCTCTTGCACGAATCCTTTCCAGTGCGACTTCAATTTGTGCTTCTCTAGCTTGTTTTTCGACACGTTCCAAATCTAGGAATCGCCTATAGGCTTGTTCGAAGACCTTAGCAAAACGTTGAATCAATTGGATGACTTCTTCGCTAGGAGCGGTATGATCGGTGGTACCGATGTAACCGTATTCAAAAAGGGCCGAGGTGATGAATCGCTCTTTCAATTTTTGATCCTTTTTGAAGGGAATCCCTAGCACCTCACTGCTATAAGCAATCCAGTCATTAAGTTTTTTTCCTTTCAAATCAAAAACCAGAAATTGTTTCTTTTCCCTCCAACCCTTGAATATCTCTTTGAGGACCTCTGATTTCTTGGATGACATCAAGAATTTTGTACTGACCTTATGCCCTTCCTGATCGGTCAGCCAAACTTCCAGCAAATCTCCTCCCTCTTGAGGCATGACGATATTAAACCGATCTGGAGTCTTGGTCAATTTGCTTATTTCCTCAAATAGGACGAGACATACATCTGCCAATTCATTTGAGTTATGCATGGCCATCGATCGTGCTCGTACCCGTTCTAGCGATAATTGAACTTGTGACTCCCTGGATTGTGCTTCGGCTTTTTGGATGTCCAAGAAGCGCTGGTAAACTCTAGTAAACTCTTTACAAAAGCGTGATAGAATTTCTTTTTCCTCTTCAGTAGCCTGCCGCTGATGGTCGTAACCCAAGTAACCAAAAGGTGTGTAACCTGCCATGGAATAGCCTCCTTCTGGAAAATACTCCAGCTTCATTCTTTCATCCTCCGGCATAGCATCAAAGGTTTCGGAGAAAATGCCAAAAAGCTGGGGAAGGACTTCTTTAGAATAAAAAATTACTTCTACAGAGTCGGATTGGTCATGGATAAACTTATCATAAAGCCCCTTTAACTCCTCCATACTATCTACATGAACAACCTGTTTTTGAGGCTGTCTATGTCTTGATTTGCCGGAAGCTCTATAGGTGAGTGTTCTGTTTTCCCGGTCGAATAGACTTAAAAATACATTCATAGGTTGAATTCCGAGATAGTCAAACTGCCGGAATAAAACACTGAGTACATCATGCAATTCATCTGAGTTTTTCATAGCCATGGATCGGGCACGCACCCGCTCTAAGGCTAATTGAATTTCTGCTTCCCTTGCCTGAGATTCCGCTTTTTTCAGATCAAGATACCTTCGATAGGTTTGTGCAAACTGAGCACTGAATCGTTGGGTGATTTGAACTAATTCAGATCGGAATTCATGCGGGCTAAAGGCATAAAAGAACCCATGCTCGAAAATGAAACAGTGCTGGATCTCCTTTTTGGGTAATTTTTCCAGAGGGATATGGATTTTATAGTCAGGTGCATTATTCAGCATCTGGTAATAACCCAGCAAATCCTGTCCTTCCAAAACATATTGATGAAAAGGAACCTGCTCCTTCCAAGCCTTTCGGGCCTTTTTCAGTAATGGATGCGAAGTCATATCCAAATTGCCTATATGCATTTTGACTTCCTTTCCATCTCTTCGAGCTGTCCAAAGTTCGTTGTTTTCGTTTTTGTGATTCAGGATGCCAATCCCAAATCTCGTTCCCTCGTCAACCCCCAAAGTGGTGAGTTCTTCAAACATTTTTAGGATACAGGCACCGATATCTGCACTGGAATGCATGGCCATCGTCATCGACCGCACTCGTTCCAAGGCTGCTTCTATTTCCAGCTCCCGGTTTTTCCCCAACAGATCTGCAGTTTTTTCATCTACGAGTTTTTGGAGTTCCTCTGCTTTTTGCTTGTAACTTTCTATGCCCCAGCTATCTTTTTCGCTCTCTACCTGCTCCGGCTTGGAGCCATGCCAGTGGATTACTTTCCATTGGCCATTACTAAAATTCAATACAGCTGAAAAGCGTAGATACATTTCCAGATTTCCTTCCTCCGTATTGATATCAAAGAAGACATCCTCGGCAAAGACTACCATATTTTCATCTTCAGAGATAAAGGAATGTACCGGCTCATTCCGCCATGTGAGATCAATACCCTCACTTTGGATTTTTTGATTGATCAGCAGTTGTTTAAACTCTTCGATTCCCCTGATTTTTTCATCTAATGCCGTTCCAAAACCCATGACATTCTCATCCACTATTCCTTCCAATAAGTTCGGATCATTGGATTCTAATCCAACCCGCATAAATTCCCGATAGGTCTTTTCCAATAATTCTTTCTTCGCTCTTTCCATATGATACCTAGGATATGGGTAATTTGATTAAAAATGTGGCTCCATGACCGATTTCGCTTTTTACCATCAATTCACCCCCATGGGCTTTGACGATATCATAATCCGTCTGAATCACGGATTGCCACGGATTATGAGATTTCACTGATTTCTGGTTTAGTTTTATCATGTTATTCATTTTTCATCCATGCCATCCTTTCATCTGATTCATCCCTGCCAAATGAAGGCAGACGTGTTTCAGACAAGAGGTAAAATCAGCCTAAATTCAGTCCCTTCACCTTCTTTCGATTCCAACTTCAACTCCCCTCCATGCGCCTTCACTATATCATAAGATAGTGATAATCCCAACCCAGTTCCCGACCCCGTCGGCTTGGTCGTAAAGAAGGGCTGGAAGATCTTTTCTTTGATGTGGGCGGGGATGCCGGAGCCGTTGTCTTGGACAGCGATAGTGATATACCCCCCCTCGCCCCCCTGAGGGGGGATTTGGTTAGTGCTAACCTTTATCGTTGGAGCATAATCTGAGGCTACATTTTCTGATTTAGATTTATCATTGACTGCGTAAAAAGCATTATTCACTAGGTTCAAAATCACCCGGCCAATATCCGAAGCCACTACATTTACTTTAGGCAGATTCGGATCGAGCTCTAACTTGAAGTCAGCATTAAAGCTCTTGTCTTTTGCCCGAAGACCGTGATAGGAGAGTCGTACAAACTCATCAGCTAAAGCATTCAAGTCTGTAGGAGCTTTTTCGCCTTTATTCGCTCTGCTATGCTCCAGCATTCCCTTCACGATGGCATCTGCTCGCTTGCCATGATGATTAATCTTGGAGAGATTTTCTTTTATATCTACCAAAATCTCTGTGACCAATCCCTCGTCTCTAGACTCTTGGCTCTTGGCTCTTTCTTCTTCAACCTCTTCGATCAACTCGTTACTGACTTCCGAGAAGTTATTTACAAAATTCAATGGGTTCTGAATCTCATGAGCAATGCCCGCAGTCAGCTCTCCAAGGGAGGCCATTTTCTCTGCTTGGATGAGTTGCGCTTGGGTGGCTTTGAGTTCTTCCAAAGATCGTTGAAGTGCCGAATTGGTTTCTTCAATGGCTTTCCTTTTCAGTTCAAGCTCCTCTATGGTTTCTTCGAGTAAAATGGCTGTGGTCCGTTTTACTTTTTCAGTGCGGTCCAGTTTGAATTCCAAAATGGTCAACTCTTTATCCACATCCTTGATGGATTTATTGAGAGAAGATTTTTGCTCATCAGAGATGGCTTCAATCTGAAATAGTGTGTCGAGAATATGCTGGAGGTGTCTGTTCATTTATTTTTCTTTTAGCGCCACACAACAGGTGGTGAGATTATGCATCTCCAGGTTTCCCCCTGTCGCCCGTGCAAGCTCTGCATTGCTGAACATCCCCACCATCGGTACATCCCATACACTGCGCATTCCTTCTATTTCATCACCTATCAGCGGACCAAGCGTAATGAATCTACCTGCGCAACTGAAAATAACCAAAGCATCCGCTTCCGCGATTTCTTCAGCCTTCAAATATTCGCATGCTTTAATTACTTTATCAATTACATCAAAATCGGGAGGCAGAGAAAAGCGAACTTTGGAACCCTGCGGCACCGATCCGCTGCAATAAAAGGAATGGTCACTCCAGTCCACCATCAGGCCGGGCCGCATTACGGGGTCCCCGGCTTCCCTTTGCAACTGCAATGGGAATGCCGCAGCAACCTCGATAGAGAATCGACCATTTTCCGGAGTGACATTTTCAATTCCTCCATACTTGATCGTAAGATCTAATACCGGAATATCATCTACGGTGTACACATGGTTGCCTACACTCTTTGTGACAGTTCGTTCTGTACCTACTGCTTTCCAACCGCATGTAGCCCTACCCTTTATTTTGATTTTATTCTCATCAATCGCCAACACGGTCATACCTCTGTCGGATTGTTTATCATTGGTAAAAACATATTGCTGCATGAAAGAAAAATCATCTCCAGCCATTCCACCATAAATATTCACATGTTTTCCTATGATGTCTTCAAAACCAAAAAGCAATTGCTCCGCATCCGTTTCCAAATGACTGCCTATTATTAGAAATGCAGGATTGGAAAAATGCATCAATGCCTTATTTGCAATACCTGCGGCCACTTCTCGGTAATTCTTTTGAGGGTATTCCTCAAAATAGATTTGGAAATGTGCAGGATTCATATCCAATAACATGATCGCTGCTTCTCCCAATACCACTTGGTCATCCATAAAACCTCCATTCGTAGTAGCCCCAAAAATGGCAATGCCTGCATCGTCCAAAATCTCGCAGATGGTATTGCGGTCTTGTTTGACAGAAACAAAAGCAATGGCCAGGGTGGGTTTAAATCCATCCACCATACTGGCTTGCAATTCAGTTTTAATTTCTTCTGGTGATATGCCTTTGATTGATTTTGCTATCATGGGTTCAGTTTTTTTTGTAATATTATTTCTCTTTCAAAGTTACCCAGCAGCACATGGCAGAATGAAAATGCTGCTTTCCTCCTTTTGTTCGACCAAATTCCCCATAAGTATAAAAACCCGCCATAGGCACCTGCCAGACTTCAGCCAGTCCGTCATTCTCGAGCTTGGTCAAGGGACCCAGAACGGGAGGCCTTCCAGCACAAGAGAAAATAAGCATAGCTTCAGGATCACCATTCATGCTGTTCTTTAATCCAGTAGCTTGAGCAATAATTTCATCTGAAATTTCGAAATCAGGCGGTGTGGCAAAGTGAAACTCGGTGCCTTCTTCCATCGGGATGTCCATCTCTAGAGCATTTGTTTCAGGATCAATTGATCGGGGGGACTTGATGATCGTTTCTCCATCATCTCTTGTGGCGATAAAGGGATATTGAATCGATAGATCCTTAAAAATGTCAAAGCTTTCTTCTTCCTTTTTTTCAGCCATCCCCAGATATTTCAAATACAATGGAGCTGCAGGTTTATCATCGATGGTATACACCATATTGCCCACACTTTTTGTTATTTTTCTCGCAATCCCCAGAGGCTGCCAGCCGTGAATAGCCATCCCCTTAAGGGAAATTTTGTCTGAATCAAAAACTAAGGCAGCGATACCATTATCAGATTCTTTTTCATGAGTAAATACATAGCTGTTTGAAATTTCCCAATCATCACCGGCCATGCCGCCAAAAAATATCGCGTCTTCGCCTAGCTCTTTCACCAACACATTGACTAGGGTTTCGCCATCAAAATATTTTCCATTGCCATAGACACCGCAACTTGTCAACAACATCGTCGGGTTTTTAAAGTGTCCTAAAGCATTTTTTGCAATAGAGGAAGCGGCCTTATCTACCTGTTCATTTTCTACATCTTCGATGATTATGGTGAAATATTCCCTTTTCACATCCATCAAAAGAACCACAGTTTCACCTTCGCTTTGATGACCGTCGATGAATTCCCCGCAAGAGGTGGCACCAAAAATCTCAATGTCCTTTGACTTTAAGATGTCACAAATAGCCTTTCGGTCTTGTTTTACAGAAATAAAAACCACGGCCAATGTTGGTGTAAAATGATCGGCCATTGCATTGTCCAAAGCGTTTTTTATTTCTTCAGGCGAATTGCCAAAAATTGATTTTGCTTTCATTTTTTCATTCGTTTACTAGTTTCTCTTAGGATAAGGGTAATTGAATAGTGAATTTCGTCCCCGTCTTTGTTGGTAGTACTTGACCTTCTTTAGATTCCACCCTTAATTCACCCCCGTGTGCTTTTACGATATCATAAGATAGAGATAATCCTAATCCCGTTCCAGAACCCGTGGGCTTGGTAGTAAAGAAGGGTTGGAAGATTTTCTCTTTGATGGAGTCTGGGATGCCGGAGCCGTTGTCCTGGACAGAGATTTCTACCCCTAAATCCCCTGAAGGGGACTTTGTAGCCTTCGTTTTGACAACCACCTCGGGTTTGTAGCCATCTCCCCCTTGAGGAGTTTGGGGAGTGGATTTAGCTTTTTCGTGGACAGCGTAAAAAGCATTATTCACCAAGTTTAAAATCACCCTTCCGATCTCTGAAGAAACCACATTTACTTTAGGTAAATCGGGATCAAGCTCAAGTTTAAAGTCAGCATTAAAGCTCTTGTCTTTTGCCCGAAGTCCGTGGTAACTCAACCGCAAATATTCGTCGGCAAGTGCATTTAAGTCAGTGGGTGTTTTCTCTCCTTTGTTGGATCGGCTATGCTCTAGCATTCCTTTCACAATGGTATCAGCACGTTTGCCATGGTGATTTATTTTCGAGAGGTTTTCTTTTAAGTCTTTGCCAATTGCTTTTGCCTCTTCAATGTCCCCCTTCTCTAGTTCCTCATTCATTTCATCCACTAGCTCGCCACTGACATCAGAAAAGTTATTCACAAAATTCAGGGGGTTCTGGATCTCATGGGCAATGCCGGCAGTCAACTCTCCTAAGCTTGCCATTTTTTCCGATTGGATGAGTTGGGCTTGGGTGGACTGAAGGTTGCTAATGGTCTCCCGAAGTTCATCGGTTCTTTGAGTTACTTTTTCTTCGAGCAAACGGTTTTCCTTCTTTAATCGCCTCGACCGGTATTGAATAATTGCCCAGATGCCGCCGAAGGCTAGGATTGCATAAGCCAGGTACGCCCACCAGGTTTGCCACCAGGGTGGAAAAATTCGAAAACTGAATTCAGCAGGCTCACCCCATTGGCCTTTGATTCCTCTGGTTGCGACGCGAAAGGTATAGGCGCCGGGTGGGAGATTAAAGTAATTTTTGCTTTGAGGCTCCTGACCTGCATAGATCCAGCGATCGTCAGCGCCTGCCAGCATATATCTGAATGAAATTTTGTCTCTGTTCAAGACACTCAGATTGGCAAAACTGAACTGGAGATAATTTTGATCATAAGGCAGTTGCAGCCCGATGGGCAATTTGTAAGGACTTGACAGACTGTCCCATTGGATATTATTATCAAATACATATCCAGAGTCTTTCGGCAGCGTATTTTTGGTGAAGAGTTGATTGCCATCGCTGGACCACAGGGTATCACCCGTCTCAACAAGGGGCCTTAAATCTGCCATACGATCAAAAGAGCGTTCGTCATCCATGATTGTTAGTCCGGTGATGAAAACCGGACTGGACAAGGTGTCAATCACCGGATCTTGTGTCAGAATGGTCAATTTATAATTAGGCCCAGTACCAAACCAAAGTTGCCCGTTAGGCAGAAGTAAGCTTGCTCTTCGGTTATAGTCATTTGAGAGGAAACCTTGAGCAGCGCTGTATTTGAAGAAATTCCAGAGCGTGTTTAGATCAGCGGGAGGATTTACCATCAGGAGACCATCTACAGTCCCTAAGTATAGGGTACTATCTTTTTCCTGTAAGTTGTACACGGCGTCCGGTACGAGTCCTTCTGCTTCTCCCAGATTGGTGATGGTTTGACTGACAGGATCTATAATCGAAATGCCCTTCTCTGTTGCCACCCACAATGTGCCATCCTCTCGCTGCATGATCTTCCAGATGTTGTTATTGGCCAATCCTTCCTGTTCCCGTAAATATTGGATCGTATTTTTATCCGGATCTATGATAACCAATCCATTGCTCGTGCCCAGCCAGTAACGACCTGATCCATCATCCAGAATACAGCTTACCCGATCAGAACCTAATTGGGGAGACTCCTTTGGGATGATCTTTAATCCATTTGATACCGGATTATATACCGCGAGTCCATTATCGGTGGCTAACCAATAGCTGCCCTCTTCGTCTTTGAGGGCGCCGAAAACCCGTTGCGCAATGTGCTGCGTTGTTAGATACTGGGTGAGTACTTTTTCCTCGCGATTGATAATGAGAAAACCCTGCAGATCTCCATCAACGAATAGATTGTCTTTTTCAATTTCTTTGATGAAAAAAATATTTCTTGAATTTGGGTTTTGTAGCGTTGCATCATCGATCGCTTTAAGGGTGTTAGTGGAAGGGCTATAAATATTGATTCCGAAAGGGGTACCGAGCCAGATATCCCCTCGATGGTCTTCCTCCAGACTCCTGACTTCACTATCGATCAGCCCATCAGACTCGTCCAGGAACTCGGGCAAAGGTCCATCCGGATCCAACAGAAGGATTCCTTCCGTAGTACCAATCCAGATTACGCCCCTGTTATCTTTTATCGCATTTCCCCATCTTACAGAACTATTGGTGACAATCGTTTTCATCTGCCTGCGATCTTTACTAAGCACCTCTATAGTATCATTTTTTATGACCCATAACCTTCCGTGACGATCTTCCTCAAATAAAACTTGCCACCCAAGCTCCCCCTTTTTAATGTCAATGGTAGCAGCTGTTTTTTCTTCTAATGAAATGGCCATAGGACCCTTTTCGGCGGCCAGCCACATACTGTGATTTGAGTCTTGAAAAAAATATGAAACACGATCATCCAAGATTTCTACGTAGTCTTCACGGTCTTCCCCGATCACGCTTAATACAATTTGATCTTCACTATTATGAGTGAGCCAAATATTGTTCCTATGATCCTCCATTATCCGAAACCCACCTTCAAAGCCGGGATTGGTGATTCGACGTAAATGCTCCATTTCACTATCCATGACATAGTTGGCATTTTGCCAATGGTTCATCCAGATTTGATTTTGATGATCACAAAGAAGGGAAAGTATTGTCTTCGTTGCCAGAAAATGGGTTTGCGTTCTTTTTTTGAAATCTAGTACGAAGACCCCATTATTTCCCGTGGCCACCCATAATTTACCATCCTGATCTAATACAATATCCCAGATGTTAGTGTAGTCATAAGTATACAACTCATTCCCGTTGTAGAGAGATAGTCCACCGTCAAATGTGGCAATCCAAAACGTACCGTCCTCGTTCTGAATGATTTTTCTGATTTCGTTAGAGGGCAGCCCCTCACTCATGGAGAGTTGTAATATCCCCGAAGAGACTCCAGTCAGAACACTTGGTTGGTTCATTTTGGTGACGACAGGCGTTGGAAGGATACCAATTTTCTTTTCAATCGGAATGGTGTCAAACTCCAGCTTAATCCGATCATTGGGGTCCCAATCCAAGGGGGATTCCTCCATCGGAGAATTTAGAGGTTTGAAATCATTGATAATGAATGGCTGAGAGAGTATTTTGTCAATGTCCAACGGGTATGTTTGAGGAATGTCAATACTATCTGGGTCAATGACTTGCCATTCGATGGGTTTAGGTTCTGTAAGCTTAAAGGCGTTGGTTACAGGCGCCCTGAAAGCGGTCGGGTCAAGAGCGCCTTTTTGAACTTCATTATCATTACAGGATACAGTAAAAATGGCCGCAAGGCAACAAACTAATAGTATGGTTTTTGTTTTCGATATCATGTTATGTGATTGATTTTAAATGGTAAGGAAATAATAAAGCTTGTTCCCTCACCTTGTTTGCTTTCTACCCTTATCTCACCACCATGCGCCTTTACGATATCATAAGAAAGTGACAATCCCAATCCTGTCCCATGTCCTGTAGGTTTGGTAGTAAAGAAAGGCTGGAAGATTTTTTCTTTGATGGAGTCGGGGATGCCGAGGCCGTTGTCACGTATAGTGATTAGTGTTAGATTCTTAGTTGTTAGCTTGGTTTCTACAGAAACTTCTGGCTTATATCCCGACTCTCCTTTTTTGCCCCTTTCGTGAACAGCCTGAAAAGCATTGTTAATCAGGTTCAAAAGCACCCGGCCGATATCCTGTGACACTACATTTACTTTGGGCAGATTGGGATCAAAATCCGTTTTAAAGTCAGCATTGAAAGATTTGTCTCGGGCACGCAATCCGTGATAGGAAAGCCTTAGGTATTCATCTGCCAGTGCATTGATATCGGTGGGTATTTTCTCACCGGAGCTGCTTCGGCTGTGTGCGAGCATTCCCTTGACGATGGCATCGGCGCGTTTGCCATGATGGTTGATTTTTTCAGAGTTACCCTCAAGATCATTCAGAATTGCCTTGGTTTCCTCAAGGTCTCCCTTAGCCAATTCTTCTTTGGCTTCTTGAACCAGCTCCTTATTAAGCTCCGAAAAGTTATTCACAAAATTCAGCGGATTCTGTATCTCATGGGCAATGCCGGCTGTGAGCTCTCCGAGTGAGGCCATTTTTTCAGATTGGATAAGTTGGGCTTGGGAGGCTTTTAGTTCTTTGGTCCTTTCTTCTACGGTTTGTTCAAGTTTCACTTTTTCCAATTCCAACTTCCTTTCCCTCCACTTACTAAAAATTCTCAGCGCCAATAAAAACAACAGAACGTATATCAAATATGCCCACCAAGTGTGCCACCATGGTGGATTTATAGTAAACGTATATTCAAATGGCTCACTCCATACGCCACTTTCGCCAATGGCCTTGATTTGAAAGGTGTAAGTGCCGTAGGGCAGGTTTCGGTAGTCTGCTTTGGCTTCTCTTGTGGGATTGCTCCAATTGTCATTGAGTCCCAGCATACGGTGACTGTATCGTATTTTATGCGGAGCAGCCCAGTCTATAGCAGCGAAATGAAAGGTGAGGTGGTTTTTATGGTAGGGCAACTCTAAATTGAGCGGGTAGTTCTCAAATTTTTGCACGCTTTTAAATGCTATTTCATTACCCAGGCTATCTGAAATATTGCGGTAGTCTAGAAACTGCTCATTGATATCCAATTGTTTTAATAATGGTTGTGGTATTTGAGCAGATGGATTAAACTTGTTTAAATCCAACATAGTTAAACCCTTACCGCTTCCCCACCAGGCACGGTTTTTACTATCGATTAATGCAGAATTATGATAAAAATCTAATCCTTTAAGGCCATCTTGTGTGCCAAAAACTTGTATTGCAAACACTTCTCCTCCTTCGGGGGAAGCAGGGAGCGGGCTAATTTGCGTAAGCCCTTTTACTGTAGTTATGTATAAATTCCTGTTGTTATCTTCTAAAATAGACCTGACTCTATTATTACTCAAGCCGGCCGCCTCGGTAAAATGAACGAATGATTCACCATCATACTTCGATACGCCTCCGTCATAAGTGCCGAACCAAAGGTTTCCGCTTTTATCTTCTAAAATAGACCAGACTCTATTATCACTCAAGCCGGCTGCCTCGGTAAAATGAACGAACGATTCACCATCATATCTCGATACGCCCCCGCCATCAGTGCCGAACCAAAGGTTTCCGCTTTTATCTTCTAAAATAGACCTGACACTATTATTACTCAAGCCGGCTGCCTCGGTAAAATGAACGAACGATTCACCATCATATTTCGATACACCACCGCCATCAGTGCCGAACCAAAGGTTTCCGCTTTTATCTTCTAAAATAGACCTGACAATATTACTACTCAAGCCGGCTGCCTCGGTAAAATGAACGAATGATTCACCATCATATCTCGATACACCTCCGCCAACAGTGCCGAACCAAAGGTTTCCGCTTTTATCTTCTAAAATAGACCAGACAATATTACCACTCAAGCCGGCTGCCTCGGTAAAATGAACGAATGATTCACCATCATATTTCGATACACCTCCGCCCCAAGTGCCGAACCAAAGGTTTCCGATTTTATCTTCTAAAATGGACAAGACGCTATTATCACTCAAGCCGGCTGCCTCGGTAAAATGAACGAACGATTCACCATCATATTTCGATACACCTCCGCCCCAAGTACCAAACCAAAGGTTTCCGCTTTTATCTTCTAAAATAGAGCTGACTTCATTATTACTCAAGCCGGCTGCCTCGGTAAAATGAACGAACGATTCACCATCATATTTCGATACACCTCCGCCATAAGTGCCGAACCAAAGGTTTCCGCTTTTATCTTCTAAAATAGAAAGGACAATATTATTAGTCAAGCCGGTTGCCTTGGTAAAATGAACGAACGATTCACCATCATATTTCGATACGCCTCCACCCCAAGTGCCGAACCAAAGGTTTCCGCTTTTATCTTCTAAAATAGACCAGACATTATTATCACTCAAGCCGGCTGCCTCGGTAAAATGAACGAACGATTCACCATCATATTTCGATACGCCTCCGCCTTGAGTGCCAAACCAAAGGTTTCCGCTTTTATCTTCTAAAATAGACCTGACTCTATTATTACTCAAGCCGGC
Source organism: Algoriphagus marinus (assembly GCF_001936475.1). GTDB lineage: Bacteria > Bacteroidota > Bacteroidia > Cytophagales > Cyclobacteriaceae > Algoriphagus > Algoriphagus marinus. The sequence continues at coordinate 18,897 of NZ_MSPQ01000018.1, forward strand.
TGCCTCGGTAAAATGAACAAACGATTCACCATCATATTTCGATACGCCTCCGCCTTCAGTGCCGAACCAAAGGTTTCCGCTTTTATCTTCTAAAATAGACCTGACATCATTATTACTCAAGCCAGCTGCCTCGGTAAAATGAACGAACGATTCACCATCATATTTCGATACGCCTCCGCCTTCAGTGCCGAACCAAAGGTTTCCGCTTTTATCTTCTAAAATAGACGTGACTCTATTATCACTCAAGCCGGCTGCCTCGGTAAAATGAACGAACGATTCACCATCATATTTGGATACACCTCTGTCTAAAGTACCGAACCAAATGTTTCCGCTTTTATCTTCTAAAATAGAGCTGAGATAAGAGGACCCCATACCTTGGTCCACATCTAAATATTGTAAATTGGTAAGGGCAGCATCTTTAAAAGCTGGGGGCAGGGCTTTGGTGGGTGCGGGTTGTATGGCTTTTACTGTTTTGCCCCGGGCAGGTATCGGTATGCCGGTGGGTATGGTGTCACCGCTGGAATTAATTAAAACAAAATCTTTGTTGCCTTCGCCAAATTTCACAGTCTTAATTTGGCTGTGGTCAACCAGAAAAGTTGGCAGGTTTTCGGGTATTTTATGTCGGTTGGGGTGGGCATTTACCTCGACAAGCCCAGTAACCGCCTTGCCCACTTTAGGCCTGGCCACACTGTCTGGGTGAATGAGTTTTCCCCTTGCGGGTATGGGTACTCCGGTGATGAGCGTGTCGCCACTGCTCAAAATGATGGGTTTGATGCTATCGCCTGTTACTGGGTTTATGGCATAACCACCTTCGGGGCTGGCTTCTACCATTTGAGGTTGCGGAAAAACCGATGTGGGGGCGGTTCCATCAACTTTTGGGCTGCGGTTGCAGGCGGCTAATAGTAGAAGCAAGAGGAGGAAATGTGTTTTCCCTAAAAATGATGTAGCTGTCGTTCTCATCGTCATTTTATATGGGTAATTGAATGGTAAATGTAGCGCCTTCATTTTCATTTGATTCTATTTTTATTGATCCTCCGTGCGCCTTTACGATATCATAAGAAAGTGACAATCCCAATCCTGTCCCATGTCCTGTAGGTTTGGTAGTAAAGAAGGGCTGGAAGATTTTTTCTTTGATGGAGTCGGGGATGCCGGGACCGTTATCCTTGACGGAAATCTCGATTTTGTCGCCGATGTATTTTGTAGAGACAGTTACTAATGGGTTAAAACCCTCCAAGGGTTCCAAACCCTCGGAGGGTTGACTAGCACAAGCCTGAAAAGCATTGTTAATCAGGTTCAAAAGCACCCTTCCGATATCCTGTGGCACCACATTCACTTTTGGTAAATTCGGATCGAAGTTTGTTTTAAAATCAGCATTGAAAGATTTATCTCGGGCACGCAATCCGTGATAGGAAAGACGCAGGTATTCATCACAAAGTGCATTGATGTCGGTGGGTATTTTTTCGCCTGAACTGGTCCGGCTATGGGCAAGCATTCCCTTGACGATGGCATCGGCACGTTTGCCGTGGTGGGTGATTTTTTCGAGGTTTTGTTTGATGTCATCAGCAATGGCAAATCCTTCTTCAATATCTCCTTTTTTAAATTCGTCTTTCATCTCATCGATGAGCTCATTACTCACTTCGCTAAAGTTGTTGACGAAGTTTAAGGGGTTTTGAATCTCATGTGCAATGCCGGCAGTCAACTCTCCTAAGCTTGCCATTTTTTCCGATTGGATGAGTTGGGCTTGGGTGGATTGAAGGTTGCTGATGGTCTCCCGAAGTTCATCGGTTCTTTGAGTTACTTTTTCTTCGAGCAACCGGTTTTCCTTCTTTAATCGCCTCGACCGGTATTGAACGATTGCCCAGATACCACCGAAGGCTAGGATTGCATAAGCCAGGTAAGCCCACCAGGTCTGCCACCAGGGCGGAAAAATTCGAAAACTGAATTCAGCAGGTTCACTCCATTGGCCTTTGATTCCTCTGGTTGCGACGCGAAAGGTGTATGCACCGGGCGAGAGATTAAAGTAATTTTTGCTTTGAGGCTCCTGGCCTGCATAGATCCAGCGATCGTCTGCGCCTGCCAGCATATATCTGAAGGAGATTTTGTCCCTGTTCAAGACACTCAGATTGGCAAAACTGAACTGGAGATAATTTTGATCATAAGGCAGTTGCAGCCCGATGGGCAATTTGTAAGGACTTGACAGACTGTCCCATTGGATATTATTATCAAATACATATCCGGAGTCTTTCGGCAGCGTATTTTTGGTGAAGAGTTGATTGCCATCGCTGGACCACAGGGTATCTCCCGTCTCAACAAGGGGCCTTAAATCTGCCATACTATCGAAAGAGCGTTTCTCATCCATGATTGTTAGTCCGGTGATGAAAACCGGACTGGACAAGGTGTCAATCACCGGATCTTGTGTCAGAATGGTCAATTTCCAAATAGGCCCAGTACCAAACCAAAGTTGCCCGTTACGCAGAAGTAAGCTCGCTCTCATGTTATAGTCATTTGAGAGGAAACCTTGCGCTGCCGCATACCTGGAAAAATTCCAGGGCGTGTTTGGATCAGAGGGAGGATTTACCAGCAGGAGACCATCTTCACTCCCAATGTATAAAGTCCCGTCTTTTTCCTGTATGTTGTCCACGGCGTCCGGTACGAGTCCTTCTGCTTCTCCCAGATTGGTGATGGTTTGACTGACAGGATCTATAATCGAAATGCCCTTCTCTGTTGCCACCCACAATGTGCCATCTTCCCTTTGTCTGATCTCATGGACGGTGTTATGGGCCAATCCTTCCTGTTCCCGTAAATATTGGATCGTATTTTTATCCGGGTCTATGATAATCAATCCATTGCTTGTGCCCATCCAGTAACGACCTGATCCATCATCGAGAATACTGATTACCCGGTCAGATTCTAATTGGGGAGTATCCTCTTGGATGGTCTTTAATTCATTTGATACCGGATTATATACCGCGAGTCCATTCTCTGTGGCTAACCAATAGTTGCCCTCTTCATCTTTGAGGGCGTCGAAAATCCGTTCTGCAATTTCTTGCGTTGTAAGATACCGGGTGAGTACTTTTTCCTCGCGATTGATAATGAGAAAACCCTGCTGATCTCCATCAACGAATACGTTATCTTTTTCAAATTCTTTGATGAAAAAAATATTTCTTGAATTTGGGTTTTGTAGCGTTGCATCATCGATCGCTTTGAGGGTCTTTGTGGAAGGACTATAAATATTGATTCCGTCTTGTGTTCCGAGCCAGACATCCCCGCGATGGTCTTCCTCCATACTCCTGATTTGACCATCCATCAGTCCATCAGACTCATCCAGGACCTCGGCTAAAGGTCCATCCGGATCCACCAGAAGGATTCCATTCGTAGCAGTACCAATCCAGATGACGCCTCTTTTATCTTTTATCGTATTTCCAAACCTTACAGGACTGTTGGTCGCAATTGATTTCATTTTAGTGTACTCTTTGTTGAGTACATGGATGCTATCACTATTTATCATCCATAATCTTCCCTGATTGTCTTCCTCATAAAATTGCGCATCGTCATAAAATTGCGATTCTTCATTAAATCCATCCTTCTCATTCAGGGTGCGGACAGTTTTATCGTCTAATGAAATGCCAAAGGTGGCACTTACAGAAGTCAGCCACATCCTATTGTCACGATCCTGAAAATGATACCCACCACTAATCGGGATGTTTGTATAATCCTGTCTGTCTTCACCGATGATACTGGTTACGGTTTGATCCCCGCTTTGACTCAATAGCCAGATATTATGATTCCTGTCCTCCATTAATGGATAATTAGGGCGAATACCTAGGAATCCGGGATTGGTGATTCGACGTAAATGCTCCATTTCACTATCCATGACATAGGTGCCCTTTTGCCAATAGGTTATCCACATCTGATTTTGATGATCACAAAGAAGGGAAAGGATTGTATTCGCTGACAGGAAATGGGTTTGGGTTTTTTTCTTGAAGTCAAGAACGTAGATCCCATTTCCCGTGGCCATCCAGAGTTTGCCATCCTGGTCTATTTCGATATCCCAGATTCGCAAATAATCATAAGTATATAACTCATTCCCGTTGTAGAGAGACAGTCCTCCGTCGAAGGTGGCAATCCAATAAGTGCCGTCTTCGTTCTCAATGATTTTTCGGATGTCGTTCCCAGGAAGCCCTTCAGCCCTCGAAAGTTGCAACATAACCGAAGAGGTTCCACTCAGAGCACTTGGTTGGTTCATTCTGGTTACAACCGGTTCAGGAAGGATGGAAATTTTCTTTTTTATCGGAATGGTATCAAACTCCAGCTTAATTCGATTATTGGGATCCCAATCCAGGGGGGATTCCTCCATCGGAGAATTTAGAGGTTTGAATTGATTGATAATGAATGGCTTAGAAGGTATTTTGTCAATGTCCAACGGGTAAGTTTGAGGAATGTCAATACTATCCGGGTCAATGACTTGCCATTCGATGGGTTTAGGGTCTGTAAGCTTGAAGGCGTTGGTTACAGGCGCTCTGAAAGCGGTCGGGTCAAGAGTACCTTTTTGAACTTCATCATCATTACAGGATACAGAAAAAATGGCCGCAAGGAAGGAAAGGAATAGTATGGTTTTCGTTCTTGATATCATGATATGTGATTGAATTTATAAGGTAAGGAAATTATAAAGGTTGTTCCCTCACCTTCTTCGCTTACTACCCTCAACTCCCCTCCATGTGCTTTCACTATATCATAGCTCAAAGACAAGCCTAAACCTGTTCCCGAGCCCGTAGGCTTGGTAGTAAAAAAGGGCTGGAAGATCTTTTCTTTGATGGAGTCTGGGATGCCGTTACCATTGTCTTGGACGGATAGCTCGATTCCTTTTTCAGTTTTCTTCGACTTGATAATTACCTCTGGTTTATAGTCCTGCGGGGAAGATTTCGATTTTTCATAGACCGTGCTTCGACTTCGCTCAGCACAGGCATAAAAGGCATTGTTTACCAAGTTCAGAATAACCCGACCAATATCGGAAGCCACTACATTTACCTTTGGCAAGTCCGGATCAAGTTCAAGCTTAAAGTCAGCATTGAAGCTTTTGTCTTTTGCCCGAAGTCCATGGTAGGAAAGTCGGACAAACTCATCCGCTAAAGCATTCAGATCTGTTGGAGCTTTTTCGCCTTTATTCGCCCGGCTATGCTCCAGCATTCCTTTGACAATTGCATCAGCACGCTTTCCGTGTTGATTGATTTTTTCTGAATTCTCTCCCAAATCCCTTAAAATGGATTTTGCCTCTTCGATATCACCTTTCTCTAATTCTTCTGTCGCTTCTTCGACCAATTCTCTATTTACCTCCGAGAAGTTATTGACGAAGTTCAGTGGATTCTGAATTTCATGCGCGATCCCTGCGGTTAGCTCACCAAGCGAGGCCATTTTCTCAGCTTGGATCAGTTGGGCTTGGGTGGATTTGAGTTGTCTTAAGGCTGATTCAACTTGGTGGTTTTTTTGAAGCAGTGAATATTTCGCTTGCTTTTCTTTTCTATAACCACGAAAAATGATCAAAGCAATTATCACAATTACCCCGAGGCCACTCAGCAACAAAATTTGCCTAAAACGATTTTTGAAAGCTGTTTCTGCGGTAGCAATTTCAAATTCCCTTTGTTGTTCATCAAACCCTGCGATTGTTTCGAAACCAGTAATATTGGCTAGGTGGGTTAGGCTATCATTATAAGCAATTGCGTGGGTACTATATGCTAGTGCTTTTTCAAAATCTATTTCCCGATAGATTTGGGAAAGAAATTCGTTTGCATCGATAATGTTGGTATAGATTCCGCTCGCATTAGCTATATCTAAAGATTTTGTTCCATAGAAAATTGCCGAATCACTCTCTCCTAGCCGAAAATGGAGTTTGGCAATATCGAAATTGGCATGGAACAACCAAAATGTACTAATAGCCTTTTCCGTAGCCTGATGGAGGTAAGATTTGGCCAGATCAAGATGCCCCTTTCGTTCTACCACTCTTGCGTGGTTAATCAAGGCAATATTGGACAACCAATTAGTTTCAAGTTTAATGGACTCTTCATATGCCTTTTGAGTATAGAATGATGCTGAATCGAGGTTGTTCAACTCCAAATAAGCGTTGCCTAAATAGGACATCGCGAGTGTAGCCATAGGTAAAGGTTTAGCCTCCGATTTTTGCAGCGAATCCAAAACAAGGAAGGCTTCTCGAAAATACTTGGATGCGTTTTTATAATCTCCAATGTTGGTATATGTATGACCTAGGCCAAGCAGAAGCATCCCTTTCATTTCTTTCTGACCAATTGTATTTGCGAGGTTGACACCCTGCAGAGTGATTTGAAAGGCTTTGGAAAAATTTCCGATGGTATTTAATGCTATCGCACTTGCTTGCATGGCTTCAACTTCTCCTTTTGGGAATCCGATTTCTCTGGAAATATTAATAGCGCCATAGCCATAGAAAAGAGCGGAATCAGGCTTATTGAACATATATTGATTACACAGACTGACCATAATAGCGATTTTACCAGTGTCTGTTTTTGCATGAGTGAGGGCATGCATTAGGCTATCAGTTTCAGTATTATGATTGGCAATGATTGCTTCAAGCCTTTGTGCATTGCTCTGTTTAGCACCAATGAAAAGGAGGAGAATCAATATCGTCGTTAGTTTCTTCATACCGTTGTCTGGTTAGGTAAAGAGAAAATAAATTTTGATCCCTCACCTTCTTCGCTTTCTACCCTTATCTCACCCCCGTGCGCTTTCACAATATCATAGCTCAATGATAAACCCAAGCCAGTTCCCGAGCCTGTTGGTTTGGTAGTAAAGAAGGGCTGGAAGATCTTTTCTTTGATCGAATCGGGGATGCCAGAGCCGTTGTCTTGGACGGAGAGCTCAATTCCTTTTTCAGTTTTCTTAGAACTGACAATCACCTCGGGGTGATAGTCCTCTGAGGTAGATTTTGCTTTTTCATTTACTGTACTTCGACTCCCCTCGACTTCGCTCTGGGCGAGACGCTCAGCACAGGCGTAAAAAGCATTATTGATCAGGTTGAGCAGTACTTTACCGATATCCTGTGGAATAACAGAAACCTGTGGAAGATCAGTAGCCAGATCTGTTTTTAATTGGCATTTGAAATCAGGTTCTTTTGCTAAAAAGGCTTGATAACTCAATCGCAAGAATTCATCTGCCAGTGCATTGAGATTCGTGAGTTCCTTTTGACCGGAACCTTTCTTGCTATGCTCGAGCATTCCTTTCACAATGGCATCTGCTCGCTTGCCGTGGAGGGTGATTTTAGAAAGATTGTCTTTGAGGTCTTTCCCGATGAATTTCGCTTCTTCGATATCGCCTTTCTCCAATTCTTCATTCATTTCATCGACCAGTTCGCCACTCACTTCAGAGAAGTTATTGACAAAATTCAGCGGATTCTGGATCTCATGTGCAATACCAGCCGTGAGCTCTCCGAGTGAAGCGAGCTTCTCTTGTTGGATGAGTTGGGATTGGGTGGCTTTTAAATCTCTAAGAGATTCTTCCAGTTGTTTGTAGGCTATTTCCAGCTGAGTTGTTCGTTCTGTCACCAAATCCTCCATCTCTGTATTCAGTCTTAGAAATTTTTTACCTTGGTATATGGAGAGTCCAACTGGCAATGTGTTGTAAGTTAATAACGTCAAGACAGGGATAAAATAAACCCCTTTAAAACCAAAATAATCCATAGCTAGAGCTACTATAACAACTAAAGGTACTCCTAAGATAGATAAAGCAGGGATGAACGTGTCCCTGACTCCTTGCTTAGAGGCCTTGTAAATAGCAATTAATCCTCCTGTAAGTGAAATGAATAATATTAAGGGAAAGGTTATCTCTCCCAAAAAGTCTATTCTCAAAAAATATATTACGATTCCTACGATGACATACACTTTCCAAAAAATATGAGCTTGAACCTTAAGTAATTTATGAGTTACTAAAGGTACAAGGAGAAAAGAAAGTGCCGATAGTAAATTTAGTATAAAAAAATCTAGAACAAGACTGAACCAAAATGAATGAACGGTAAATTGAGATAGAAACCAGTTTAAAGCGATTCCACCAATCGACACCATTAGCAGAACCAGCCATAAATTTTCCTTCTGATCTTTGACTTTGAAATACAGGATGAGATAAAGGACAGACAAAATAAAAATCACTGTAACTGAAAGACCGGCTATCACAATAGCAACTTTCTGCTGTTCCATCCTATTTTGGATAGAATCCAGGCTTACCAGACTGAGCGAAAATGAATATGGCTTAATGGAGGAGAGAAAAATTAAGGCACTAAAAAGTGAATAGCGGTGATATGACTTTTTCACTATCAAAACATACTCTGTACCCCTTTCCAAATTCACAGGCTGTTCTAAGTCGTAATAGCGTGCTACAATTTCTTCCTTGTCCTTATTAATCGATGGGTCACCAATTTTTAGAACGGATTCATTATTGAAAAAAACTTCGGCGGAAATATTTCTAAATGAGGAAAATCGCAGAAAAGACTTTTCGACATCAAAAGTAGAATCAACCTTGAATCTTAAGCGAAAATACCCAAAGCCATTCCAGAGGGAGTCCAGCAAAGCGTTATCCTCTGATATAGGCTCCTGTAGTTTTACCCATTGGGCAGAATTGGCGGGATCTTCAATATTATCAGTGGTGAATTCCCATCCACCTAGCTCCGTCAAAGACAAAACTTCTCCACCTTGAACAGATAAAGAATCGTGAAGGACCACCAAGCTCGAGTCTTGCCTGGGAAGATTTACTTGTGGCTGAAAAAATGTGAGTAATCCGATCAAAAATGCAATCATGTATTTTGAAGTTTAATTGTGAAAATGGATCCATTTTCAGAAGAATTGACCTGAAGTGTTCCCCCGTGCGCTTTCACAATATCATAGCTCAAGGACAATCCCAATCCCGTTCCAGCCCCAGTCGGTTTGGTGGTGAAGAAGGGCTGGAAGATCTTTTCTTTTATGGAGTTGGGGATACCTGGGCCGTTGTCTTGGACGGAGACTTCGATGTACCCCCCCTTGCCCCCCTCAGGGGGGATTTGGCAAGTGCTCACATTGATCATTGGGGTATAATCTAAGGCTACATTTTCTGATTTCGCTTTTTCATGCACAGCGTAAAAAGCATTATTGATCAGGTTGAGCAGTACTTTTCCTATATCCTGTGGAATCACCGAAACCTTGGGAAGATTGGGATCGAGGTTTGTTTTCAACTCGCATTTGAAATCGGGTTGCTTGGCTAAAAAGGCTTGGTAACTCAATCGCAAGAATTCATCAGCTAATGCATTGAGGTTGGTAAGCTCCTTTTGACCGGAACCTCTTTTGCTATGTTCCAACATTCCTTTGACGATGGCATCCGCCCGTTTGCCGTGGAGGGTGATTTTCTCTAAGTTCTGTTTGAGATCATCGGCGATCTCCACTGCAAACTGCACACTGCCTGCTGCCAATTCCTCCTTCATTTCATCCACTAGCTCTGTGCTTACCTCGGAAAAATTATTGACGAAGTTCAGCGGATTCTGAATCTCATGGGCAATACCAGCAGTGAGCTCACCAAGCGAGGCCATTTTTTCAGATTGGATCAGTTGGGCTTGGGTGGATTTCAATTCGCTAAGTGTTTGCTCAATTTGAGATTTAGCGTCTTCTAGTTGCTTGAAATCCTCGTATCGGGCATAGGCCACAGAGAAGGCATCTGCCAAATTCTGAACTAGTTCAATTTGAGCCGGAGATAAATCCTCCTTACTTCCTACATACAACATGCCCTGAGGAAAAGGAATAAACTGCAATGTCAAGGACTCAGGTGGAGCTTCGCCTCCTTGGTACGTTTTTACATTCTGGATTTGATGCTCTGCCAATAGCGTCTTGGAAAAAGCAAGGAATTCTTCTTGATTCCAATGTGCAACATAGGGCTCTTGTTTTCGCCAATATTTCACTCCATTTGTACTGATGTCATTACTCTCAAAATCGAGATTAAGAGCGGCTAAAGGTTTTCCATCAGGTGTCGATAAATAGAAGCGGACCTTTTCCTCTTTTTCATCCACGATCATCAAGCCACATCTAAAGAAGGGTACGCCGAGCGTAAGTAGCTCTCTCCAAATCAGAGGCGTAATACGCTGAAGATCCTCGGTATTTCGCATGGAGGCGATTTCAGCACGTACCCGGTCAAGAGAAGATTGCTTGATGGCCTCCAAAGTCCTCTTTTCTGCTTTCTGCAAATCTTCCACTCGAGTGTAAGTGAAGTCAACCACCTTGGCAAACCGCTCGAGGATAGAGGATCCTTCTTTGGAAAGCGGTTGGTCACTGCCTACCAACACAGCACCTTGGCTTAAGAATGCTAAAGAGAATACAGTCCGTTTTATAGGAAAAACAAGTTCCTTCAATTGGTTTAAATTGGAACCGGTCATATGTTTATCGAAAAGCTTATCGAAGCTTGTTTTGTCTTCCCCTTCTAAAACATAGCTGGTGTATTTCATCCCTTTTTGAAATGCATTCTTGTGATGCTCATTAAAGGGATGATTAAAATAAGGACCGGAGAATTCAAAATCCAGTAAATCTTTACCTGAACCCACGTAGATCCATGACTTCCAAGAATCAAAATTATTCCCAAAAAGTAATATTTCACATAGTCTAGTTTCTACATCAAGAGCGTTGAGGTTCTCAATCATAACTCTCACGACTTCTTTCAAATGGCTACTTTTTTGCATAGCCATGGCCGAAGATCTGACTCGCTCTAGCGCAGCCTCTATCTGAGCTTCTCGAGCTTGTGCTTCCGCTTTTTGGAGGTCGAGAAAACGAGTATAGGTTTGTTCGAAGACTTTGGCGAATCGTGTGAAAATATCATGGTTTTCCGGAGATGGCTTCTCAGTGGCAAAAGCAAAAAAACCATAATAGAAATATGCCATATGAAAGTAAAGCTTATCTGGTGGGAGTAGCACTTCAAACATTTTTTGCTCAGGAATCATCTTTGCCATGTTTTGAAAATGATTTTTCAGCTTATCTCCCTCTATCAATTCGATTATGAATTTTTCTCCTGATTTCCAGCCTTGGTACATCTTGACCAAAAGTTGATCCTCGCTGTGGTCTATTACAGTTCTTGGCATTTGCCCATCGACGGGGTCTCCAATCCAAGTTTCTGAAATTGGCTTATTCGGGTCAGTGATATGAATTCCAGCCGCAAAAATCTCAACCCCAAGATCCCGTACCTGCTGAAGGATAACAGCATTCAGCTCAATGAGCTCGTCGCTTTTGTGCATCGCCATCGTTCTTGCACGCACCCTTTCCAATGCTAATTGAATCTGCGATTCTCTGCTTTGTGCTTCTGCCTTTTTAAGGTCTAGGAAACGGGTGTAGGTCTGTTCGAAAACTTTTGTAAAACGCCTATAAATAGCTAGATCTTTTTCACTGATTTCTTCATAGGTGGATGCTCCCAAAAAGCCAAAACCATGAAGAATGTGCTGAATGTATACTATTGGTTTTTCAGGAGCGCCTACAACTTCAATTCCAAAAATCTCTTTACTTGACTTTACAAAATCATCGTAAGGCATTTGAATTTTAATAGATTCCTGTTTGCTTTTCCAAGCATCAATTTCAGCTCTGAAATTAGGATGATCGTCACCGAATACTTTTTTAGGTGTTTTAGAAAGATTGTGGTGGGTAACCCACATAGTCATTGAATCCTCTTCTGGATCAATCAGTGTTATCCAACTTCCTTCGGCTACTATACCAATAGCGTGTAATTGTTGAAAGAGTACGTTGCCTGCTTCTGACAATTCCTCACTTTTTTGCATGGCCATAGTTCGAGCACGCACTCTTTCCAAAGCCAATTGGATTTCAGCTTCCCTTGCCTGAGCTTCTGCTTTCTGTAAATCAAGGAAGCGGGTATAGGTTTGTTCGAAGACCATTCCAAAACGCGCTAAAAGATTTGAATTGGAATCAGAAAGGGGTTCGAGCGTAGAGGTAGTTAAAATGCCGAAATTATTGCAATATCCTGAAACATGCATTTGCTTCGCAGAGGACATACCCATCTGAACCTCTTCAGGCAATTGAGCTAGCTCTGATTTTGTAAATAGAAATTTATCATATGCTTTTTTATCTTTTCCTTTCAAGTGATAACTCCAAGCGACCCGCTTATTTTTCCAAGCTTCAACCATCGATAAAGTCATTGGGAGATCGTTAGCGGGAACTAAAAATCCATGAGTCTTTATTTCCTTTTCAGGACTAGCTATCCACCATTTCATTCCAAGCGAATCTTTTTGGATAGTTAATAAGACAACCCTAGCAAGTGCTACATCTAAGTGTGACAGTTCCGTATAGAGTAAATCAACTATTTCTAATAATTCATTCGAACTGTGCATCCCCATGGTCTTTGCTCGCACACGCTCCAAAGCAGCCTCAATCTCTGCTTCTCGAGCTTGTGCTTCCGCTCTTTGGAGGTCTAAGAAGCGAGTGTAGGTTTGTTCAAAAACTTTCGCGAAGCGCTTAAAAATCCCCCACATTTCCGGTACGGGTTCATAGGTAATAAAAATTAGAAACCCGAATGAAAAGAATACACAGTGAGTAATTTGAAATGTTGGAATTTCAAATCCTAAGTTCTCGCTTTCCTCAAAAAACTTTTTGGGTGATGAAAAAGAAGACATGTATTTATAGGTATCCTCTAATGACTTCCCACTTGACTCAAATACCAAAAAGGTTTCGCCATTTTGTCTAGCCTCAAGAATTGTTTTAAAAAAAGGATCTTCATTAAAAGGGATTGTCATCGGATCCGCTAGACTTCCATCCGGCAATGCTACCCAAGCGGTAGACGAGATTTGATCAGGCTCCCAAATTTCAAAACCGCTGGTCCACTGCTTGTTACCTAATTCCTGGATCTTTTGAAACATGATTGAAGCTACTTCCGACAATTCATCACTTTTCTGCATGGCCATTGTTCTCGCCCGAACCCGCTCCAGAGCCAATTGGATTTCAGCCTCCCGAGCCTGAGCTTCTGCTTTTTCCAAATCGAGAAAACGGGTGTAGGTCTGTTCAAATACTTTGGCGAATCGAGGGAAGATATATTCTTCTTCAAATTCCTCTTCAGTGATGATTAAGAGGTAACCGTATTTATAGGCAGCAACATGGTTTTTTTGCCAGATTGGAAGTGGTCTTCCAAAGTCTATTACTTTTTGGAAATTGGCTTTGAAGCTTGGGATCTCCATGAGATGATCATAGATATCCTTGAGTTCCTTTCCTCCTTGCGTATACGAATGAAGTGCTTCTTGATTTTTCCAGGTATCATACATTCGCTGCTCACCATGATCTGCATTGTAGGGAACAAAAAGATGGTTAAACATCTGGCCTGGAATGGGACTGCTCATCCATTTTTCGACCAATACTTCATCCTTTTTGCAAATCGCAAATCCAGCAGTCCAAAGTTGAGCCCCAAGAATTTTTAACTGATCAAACAATAGTGCTGCAACCTCAGACAGTTCCTCACTTTGGTGCATCGCCATGGTTCTGGATCGGACTCGCTCCAATGCCAGTTCAATCTCTCCTTCTCGTGCTTGCGCTTCTGCTTTTTGAATATCAAGGAAGCGGGTATAAGCCTGTTCGAAAGCACTGGTGATCCGCTTCAATACGGGGATGCTGTTGGCTGGGAAAGGATTTATATCCACAAACTGAATGATGCCATGTGTCATATTTACGTATTCGAAATAGACTTGAGGCTCATTCATAATCATGGTTTTGACCACTTCAGGAAGATCTCTCATTCCTGTTATTGTAAATAAGTATCGGGCAAACTCATGTTTCACTTCATCCTTTTGATGAATGCTCATGAATTCTTCATCACTCTCCCAAAACTGCCACCACTTCCGGACCACTTCATGATCTTTATTATCGAAGTAAAAAGGCTTGGAGTATTTTGAGTTGACGATTTCTGAAAACCAACCTTGGATGTTATCCTTTTCTTTATTGAAAATAAATAGAAAGCAACCCCAAGTAGCTATTCCAAGTTTTTCTACTTGGTTATACATTTCTTGAACTACTTCTCGTAATTCCTCACTTGACTGCATGCCCATGGATCGCGATCTGATACGTTCCAAAGCCGCTTCGATCTGCGCTTCTCGTGCTTGTGCTTCTGCTTTTTGAATATCAGTAAAACGTGTCCATGCCTGCTGGAATACTTTTGCAAAACGTTCAACAATGAGAAAATCTGCATCATTAAGGAGTTCAGTTGAAGCAACGAAAAGCACACCAAAGTCCTGAAATGAGTTATAGAGATGGATTGGATCAGGCTCACGCATTGCCAACTGGACTTCTTTCGGCAGATTAGCAAGACCGGTGTTACTAAAAAGATGATCATCCCAGCTCTTTTTAGCATCTCCTACTAATTCGTAATAATATTTCGATTGCCTTTCATTCCACAACTTCCAATAGTCATTATAAACCTTATTGTCATTGTCATGTATGTGAAAACTTTCTGGGCCACTTTCTGATTCCGGATTTGCAAACCACAAGGTAACAGATCTGTTTTCAGTTTGGTATATCCAGATTATAGCGCGGGCCAGTCGCACTCCCAGGGAAGTAAATTCTTCAAAAGTTTTGGCAAGCACCTCATTAATTTCTTTTGATTCATGCATCGCCAATGAACGCGACCGCACTCGCTCCAATGCTGCCTCAATCTGCGCTTCTCGGGCTTGAGCCTCTGCTTTTTGAAGATCTAAAAAGCGGGTGTAGGTCATCGAAAATGCTTTTGTGAATCGTTTCATAATCGATTCCTGCTCAGCATCAAGGAGGGTTTCTGTCAAAATGTGTAGATAACCCTGAGGGAAATAACCACAGTAAAAAAAGACAATTTGAGGAAATACTTGAGCCTGTTCTTCAGCTTCTCTTGTACCAAAAAATTGGGACACAAATTGAAGATGCTTAATCAATTTCTTTCCTCCTACCTTTTCATGATAAATAGGTTCTTTGTTTTTCCAGTTGTGATAGCGTTCATTCAGAACTGGATCACCGGTCAATGGGAGAAAAAATTTATTCATGTAATTTTTTCCTCCAGGTGCAGAAAACCAAACTTCCTGCTTTTCATTTAACTCGTCCACAAGTACGAAACCAGTGCTGTAAGGCTCAATTCCCAAAGAAGAAAGTTCTCTATATAATAGTGAAGCAGTATCAATTAGCTCCTCACTTTTCTTCATTGCCATGGCCCTTGCTCTTACCCTTTCCAGCGCCGCCTCAATCTCCAGTTCTCTGTTTTTAGAATCCAACTCCAGCGCCTGCTCTTTCACTGACTGTTGGAGTCTTCTGTTTTCTGCGGTTAATTGGGCTGCGCTCTTCATGACTATTTTGGGTCTATTGGCAAAAAATACTTAACTCTTCCTGACTCACTAGCGAATAGGTCTTTTACCTAAACTGCTTTTCACTCTCAATTCTACTCCGTGTACTTATGATGCTTCATAATCTATTCGAATCACTCATTTTCGTTTTACTTTAGGCAAGAGGTATAATCAGTTTAAATTCCGTCCCCGATTCATCAAAAGTCAGGCCTTTGCCTTCCTTTGATTTCACCAACAACTCACCTCCATGCGCTTTAACAATATCATAAGATAACGATAATCCCAATCCCGTTCCAGCCCCAGTCGGTTTGGTGGTGAAGAAGGGCTGGAAGATCTTTTCTTTTATGGAGTCTGGGATGCCGGAGCCATTGTCTTGGACGGATAGCTCGATTCCTTTTTCAGTTTTCTTCGACTTGATAATTACCTCTGGTTTATAGTCCTGAGGGGAAGATTTCGATTTTTCATAAACCGTGCTTCGACTTCGCTCAGCACAGGCATAAAAGGCATTATTTACCAAGTTCAGAATAACCCGACCAATATCGGAAGCCACTACATTTACCTTCGGCAAGTCCGGATCAAGTTCAAGCTTAAAGTCAGCATTAAAGCTTTTGTCTTTTGCCCGAAGTCCATGGTAGGAAAGCCGTACAAACTCATCGGCTAAAGCATTCAGATCTGTTGGAGCTTTTTCGCCTTTATTCGCCCGGCTATGCTCGAGCATGCCTTTGACGATGGCATCGGCGCGCTTACCGTGGTGATTGATCTTGGAGAGATTTTCTTTAAGATCATTGGCGATAAACTTCACCTCTTCAAAATCACCCTTCTCGATTTCCTCATTCATTTCATCAATCAATTCCCCACTTACCTCCGAGAAATTATTCACAAAATTCAGTGGATTCTGAATCTCATGGGCAATGCCTGCAGTCAGCTCTCCAAGCGAGGCCATTTTCTCAGCTTGGATAAGTTGGGCTTGGGTAACTTGGAGGTCTTTCAGGGTCAATTCCAAGCGGAGCTTTTCCTCCACCAGCTTTTTACCTTGTTCTTCTTTTTGCTGCAAATCAAGGAAACGGGTATAAGTCAAGTCAAACACTTGTGCAAAGCGCTTGAAGATTTCCTCCTCGTCACATGGGACTTCAGTGATGATCACGAGATAACCTGTTTTGAAATAGGCCGCATGCAACTTTTGCCATTCGGGTCGCGATATTCCCGAAGCTTCCATATCAGCAAAAATCTGCTTCGCGATAGGTACTTCCATCAACCATTCGTAATGATCACTTAGGATTTTCCCTTCCAGCTCCACTGATCGAAAAGGTTCCCCTTTCTCCCATCCTTCATACAGGGTCTCATGCGCATAATCCCCGACATTAGGCAGAAAAAATCCTCGGGTAAATCCTGAATCCATGCTCAGCCACCATTCATCTTCTTTCCGATTTTCTTCACACAAAACGAAACCACAAGTCCAGAGATCATCCACCAATCCATTCATTTCATTGAAGAGGACAGTCGCTACTTCGCCAAGTTCTTCGGATTGCTGCATGCCCATAGTTCTGGATCTAACCCGCTCCAATGCTGTTTCGATTTGGGATTCCCGAGCTCTCGCTTCAGCTTTTTGAAGGTCATTAAATCGGGTATAAGTCAGATCAAAAACTTTCCCAAATCGATATAATATATCGAGGCTGTCATCGGAAAGATATTCGTTGCCTACCGTCTGCAAACCTCCAAACTGGCTAAAGACAAAGGAGGCCACATATTTATCCAGCGCTCGATTGGCTTTTTGGACTTCCTCCGGAAATCTACTAAACTCAGTATCTACGTACAGATAATCATCATAAATTTCCTTTTCCTTTCCTTCGATCACATAAACAAACTTTGGTGTTTGCGCTTTCCATTCTTGCATCATGGCATGATGAAAAGGATAATCTTCAAACTTCATATAATAGGATTCTGGCGCTTTTCCCTCTTCAGGATTAGCAGCCCAAACTATATTAGACTGATCTGCTTCATTGATAATATTGATGATGCAAAAGGTCAGCGAAAAATCGAGTTTGGTTAACTCGCTTAGTAGATTACCCACTAAATCCGATAATTCATCCGTGTTTTGCATGGCCATGGCCCGAGCTCTGACACGCTCCAATCCAAGCTCAATCTGCGCTTCTCGTGCTTGTGATTCTGCTTTTTGCAAATCGAGGAAGCGCTTATATGCCAGATCAAAAGCGGCTCCCATTTTTACCATGATAGATTCCATCTCAGCTGGAGGTGTTGTATTCAAAATGTCAAGAGACATTTTTCCATTTGCTAGCTTAACAGTTGGGTGGAGGACGTATTCCAAGGGGTTTGTCGCAAAAAATTCGGACACATTATCTGCTTCTTCGGCATTGTATTGTCTTAGCCATTCAAGAGTAATGGCCAGGTCATCCTTTTCCTGCTTTTCGACAAAATATCGTTCAGTATTATTCCAAATTTTTCGAACAAAGAATCCCGGATCAGTATCGGCTAATTTGAATTTTAAGTCTAAGGTGACCTGAAATCCATCTGAAGTATCTTGTACAGAAGTCAGATCCCACATCCGGATAAAACCAGCTTCTTCTTTCAGGTAAATCGTCGCTGCTACTACCCCAGGAATCTCTAAACCCAGCATTTCATTTTTCAATTCAGCGACCACCTCCAGGATCTGTGATGAGTTATGCATGGCTAATGCCTTTGCTCTGACCCGCTCTACCGCCAAATCGATCTGTGCATTTCTAGTTTGGGCTTCTGCTTTTTGAAGGTCTAGAAAACGGGTATAGGTCTGTTGGAAAACTTTCCCAAAGCGGATGAGCACTTGGTTTTCTTCAGTAGTGAAAGGCGTCGTGGTATAATTCTCGATATATAGGCCAACATTATCCAGTAATACCGTAGAGATAGAAAGTCCGTCTTTAGAAAAATAAAACTCTTGTTTATCCTTTGGCAATTCTGGAATAAACTCAAATAGCCCTCGATAGAACTTGTTTTTGGTTTCAAAATCCAGCAGGTTAGTGAAGAAGTTTTCTCCTTTCGCCTTCGCTTCCAAGAAGCTGTTCCAGTGGGGTGAATCAAAATAGGGAAAGGTGATTTCCGACTGAAACTGATTGGAATCAGCCAACCAGATATTCATATCTTCCCTATCTTTATAATCCATGATAAAGCCGGTATGCTCTATGGGGATTTCCAAGGCTACAAATTGCTGATACACCACTTGGATAACGTATTTGAGTTCCGATGAATTTTGCATCGCCATACTTCGACTTCGCACTCGCTCCAGCGCTAATTCAATCTGAGTTTCCCTGGCTTGATATTCAGCCTTTTTCAAATCCTCAAATCGCTTATAGGCGAGGTCAAATACTTTAGCGAAGCGTACTAAGGTATCCATATCTTCCTGAGGAGGATTTGGAACAGAACCCGGAAGGCTAAACCCAATCTCCCCGTGAGTGGTACGCGCCATGACAAATGTCAAGCCCTGAATATGTCGAATGTCATCCAAGGTTGGGGCTTGTGGATCCACCTGTTCAAAATCCCCCCAAGTGATCATTTTATCAACATAGTCCACTGCGGTCTCCGTCTCCATCGCTAAAACCAAGATGGGTTCTGAGCCTTTTTCCCAATCAGCTACCATCTTGATATCTCCATGAATTCTTCTCGGCAAACTCATGACCATTCCTATCTGAGTGCCATCTCCGGAAGTCATAGCTTTTTCATAGGTGTCAGGAAGCCAGCGCATGTGCCAGAAATAATGAGCCTCATGTCCCAAAGCCACAAACTCAGTTCGCATCGTCACCACAATTTCCAAAAGCTCTGTGGATTCCCGCATAGAGGCTACTTGTCCCCGGATTCTTTCCAATGCCGCTTCAATCTGTGCTTCTCTTGCCTGGGCTTCTGCTTTTTGAAGATCGAGGAAGCGTTGATAAGCCCTTCCGAATTCACTGGCAAATTTGATTACTATTTGCTCTTCCGCTTCTGTTGCGGGATGCACCTGGTTCATGCCAATGTATCCAAACGGATGCTTCCCAGCTGTATGGTAAATACCGTCAGGATAATCATCCGGTGTAATCTTTGAGCCCTCAGGCATTGAAGAAAATGAATCATGAAATACCTCCCAAACCTGGGGTAGTGTTTCTTTGGGAAAATGCAGCCTGTTGACGGAAAAAGGGTCGGCATTTTTCCAGCTTTCCACCATATCCTTCCAGGTATCCATAGCATTCAATGCTACAGTTTGTTCTCCAAAACTCCTGTTCCCAAATTTACCTGTTTCTCTGAAGGTGAATTTGTTATTGGGAATATCCAGAACAGTCATATGTGTAGACATGGGAAAAATGCCAAGCGTATCAAATTGCTCACACAATACAGCAAGTACTTCATCCAACTCATCGGAATGGTGCATGGCCATGGCTTTTGCCCGGATTCTTTCGAGAGATGCTTCAACCTGTGCTTCTCTTGTTTGTGCTTCAGCCCTCTTAAGATCTAGGAATCGGGTGTAAGCTTGGTCGAAAACCTTTGCAAAACGCTTGATGATATCAATTTCACTTTCTGCTAATGTTTTCCCTTCAAAATCATTAATATTAAAAACTGCATTTCTTACCGCCACCGAGGTAATGCTGTAGGTAGGGCTGTCAAAAATCATCCTTAATATATCCTCGGGCAAATGCTTGAATTCCGCAGTATGTTCAATTAGATAGTTGTAGAAAGCATCTTTTTCAGCCTTGGAATAATGTCCCACGAAAAAATCCAATTGCTTTTCAAGGGCATTATAAAAGTCTTTCGGAATTTGATTATCAAAATAAGGAAGACGATAATTGGTGATGACTAAGCCAGCTTCATTTTGTCCACAGACAAAAGAATCCAAATCCTTAGACCCTTCGATAGCTACGCCTATACCAACCGCTGTTGCGGGGATTTGCAGTTCTTTTAATTTCTCGAAAACAATAGAAACTACTTCATTGAGCTCATCACTTTTGTGCATGGCTAATGAACGATTACGCACCTTTTCCAACGCAGCTTCTATTTGTGATTCCCGTGCTTGTGCTTCGGCTTTTTGAAGATCGCGGAAACGGATATATGCCTGCTCGAAGACTTTTCCTACCCGCTTCATGATCGCAACGTCATCAGATGAAGGCAGTGTCCCTACGAAACTTGGGATGCAGATTCCCGAATTTTTTGCCACAGTGATGGAGATGGCATAGCCTGGCGCTTCGAGTAAAGAAGACTTAAAATCGTCAGGGAGATCTTTGTAATCGGTAAGCTCGAAACCTGCTTCTAACCATGTGTTTTTTTCCTCAAGTGAGTAAATCTTGGCAAAATAATCGGCTCCATTTTCCTTGGCATCAAAGAGATCAGCAGATATCGGATGGTCAAAATAGGGGATGCTTAGAGTAGAAACACCAGCTGAAGTAGGAATCCATTGGGTGATATTTCGCGAACCCTCCTCGAATATGAAAATACTCACCGATGCAAATCCCATATCTACACTTAGCCCTTGCATCTGCTCAAACAAGACTGCGACAACCTCACGAAGGTCATCCGTTTTATACATCGCTAAGGATCGTGAACGTATTCGCTCCAAAGCGGCTTCTATCTGCGCTTCTCGTGATTGGGCTTCAGCTTTTTGGAGGTCGAGGAAACGAGTGTAAGCTTGGTCAAAAACCTTAGAAAACCGCTTTAATATAGCTATATCAGGTTCGGATAGTGGCTTTCCCACAAAATCGTTTACCGCTACGATAGATTTACCTGATGGAGCCATCTTGACCGAGTAGTGGGAACTTTTGCGAATCATTCGCTCCACTTCGGAAGGTAGGTTAGTTAATTCTGGAAGCTTTAACACCACATCGTAAAAGCTATCTTTTTCGGCTACGGAGTATTCTCCTTTGTAAAAAGCAAGACTTTCTTCGTGGGCATGGATATAATCATTGATGATGGGATGATCAAAATATGGAAGATGATACTGATTGATGACCAGACCAGTTCCTACATCCCCGCAAACAAAGACATCCATATCCTTTGAGTCATCTGTAAAAGTCTGAATCGCCACTGCCGTAGATGGAATTTGGAGTTCGTTTAACTTTTCAAAGAGCACCTTGACAACTTCATTGAGCTCCTTGCTATTGTGCATAGCTAAAGAACGACTCCGCACTTTTTCCAACGCTGCCTCAATCTGTGCCTCTCGGGCTTGGGCTTCGGCTTTTTGGAGATCTAGAAAACGAGTGTAAGTCTGCTCAAAAACTTTGGCGAAGCGTTTGAAAACCTCATGCATTTCTGGATAATGCTGGTAGGTGATGAAAATTAAATTACCGTAGGCAAAATTGGCAATGTGGTCTATTTGAAAAGTAGGTAATTCGAAACCAGCGTCTAGCATGCTTTGCAATAAATCTCCTACACCGGGGAGTGAAAGCATGTAAGCGTAATGATCTGCTTGTATTTCACCGTCTTTTTCATAAATGAGAAGCTCATCTCCTCGATTTCTCGATTCATTAAATTTTCGAAAAATGGGATGTTCTTCTAGAGGGATTTTGCACGGAGAAGGAAATATGATCCCATCTGGGCTACCCGGATAATAGGTGAATTCTGAATCTCCTTTATCCCAGATATTGAATCCGCAATTCCACTGAGGAACGCCTAATGATTTTACCTGCTGGAATAATACTGTGGCAACTTCCAGCAATTCGGAACTGCTATGCATCGCCATAGTCCTTGCACGAACCCGCTCCAAAGCCAATTCAATTTCAGCTTCCCTAGTCTGCTCTTCTGCTTTTTGAAGGTCCAGAAAACGGGTATAGGCCTGATCAAAGACTTTTGCAAAGCGTTCAAATACCTGCGGTTTGGGATAATCTTCGAGGGTAATACTTAAGATATAGCCATGTGAAAAATAGGCTGCATGCCAAGTCTGCCAGCTTGGAAATGAAAGACCAGATTCCAATATATTTTCAAAAAAAGGCTTTACGGAAGGCACTGAGAGCATGTAATCGTAATGGGCCTTCAATTCTGCACCTTCTTTCACTTGTGCCAAATATCCCTTCTTTTCTAACCATCCTTCATACATGGCTTGGTGAGTTGGATCTACATTGTTAGGGATAGATACCGGTGGCAACATTCCATTTTCGTAGGCAAACCAAAACTCGTCTTCTGTGGTATTCTCTTTACAAAGCCCAATGCCTGCACCCCAAAAATTGCCTCCTAGTTTCTGTAATTCCTGAAATAAAAGATGGGCCACTTCCTGTAGTTCTTCACTACTCCGCATGGCCATACTTTTTGATCGAATCCTTTCCAGTGCTGCTTCGATCTCCAGTTCATTGGTTTTATTTTCAAGTTCTATGGTGCGTCTTTTGATCGCATCTCTAAGCTGAAGGTTTTCTTTAGAGATCGTTTGGATGGCAATATTATCACCTTCTTCTGCCTTGGAATCAGGAACTGATGTGTGTTGATGAATCATTTTCCAGCCTTCTTCATTTTCCGTCATGAGCGAGGAGGCTCTGAACTTGGCATAAAAAACCCAATCTTTTTCACTCAAAACATATAAGTCACAGAACTCATGAAACAAGATGAATTGGCCGACTGTCTCTGATTTGATTTCCCGATTCCTCATTTCCAAAAATCCTACAATCTGATCTATGGTGTCCACCACAAATTGTACAGCATCTTTTTTATTGAAGAAAACCTCCCCTTCTACACTTCCCACTTGGGTATAATGGTCATCCAATAAAGAGCTTAGCGTCTTTACATCTCCATTCAGATAGCTATCCCAATACAGATCATATGCTTCTCTTGCTTTGTAAGTTTGTTCCTTGGTATGTTTCATGTTAACGTATTGGAATGCTTATACTAAAGATTGATCCTTCCCCCAGACTAGTTTCTAATTTTAATTCACCTCCATGAGCTTTAATGATATCATGGGTTATGGAAAGACCTAGCCCTGTTCCTTCTGTACCTTTTTTGGTAGTGAAGAAAGGCTGAAAAACCTTATTCTGAATCTCCTTGGGAATTCCTCCACCATTATCAGCGAAGGATAGAATTACTCTTTCCTTTTGCAAAGACGTTGTTACGGTAAGCCTTGGTAAGTAGCTGTTGCCATCTTCTGTCTCCCGTCTCCCGTTTTCTGTCTTCAAAAATTTATCCCGCATCGCATCAAAGGCATTATTACAGAGATTCAAAATGACTCTTGAGAAGTCTTCTTGAATGAGGTTGACCTCTTTTATCATTGGATCGAGTTCTTGGATGATCTCCACATTGATTGGATTTTTTCCAGCCCGCATGCCGTGAAAAGAAAGATTTACAAACTCTTTGACTAGCGGATTAAATTCTTTGAGTTCCTGTTTATTTCCCGAGGCACGACTATGCTGTAGCATCGAAGTGACGATACTGTCGGCACGTGAGCCGTGTTCATGGATTTTATTGAGATTATTTCTCACGTCCTGAAGTATTTCGAGAACTTCTTCCTTTGTTTTTGAGTCTTCCATTTGGTCAAAGACTTCAAAGACTTCCTCTATCAATTCTCTGCTGAGGTCGGAAAAGTTGTTTACAAAGTTGAGTGGGTTTTTGATCTCATGGGCGATTCCGGCAGTAAGCTGCCCAAGGCTGGCGAGTTTCTCCTGTTGTACCAATTGCTCTTGTGCGGACTTCAAATCAGACAAAGCTTGCTCGGCTTTTTCTCGCGCATTTTTTATTTCGACCAAGTCATCGGCTGCTTTTACCGCATTAGCTTCCGCTACTTTCAGATCGCTGAATCTTGTGAAAGTCAGATTGAACACGGATGAGAAGCGAATCAGTAGCTCTGAGGATTCGGCAGGCGGCTGATCAGGTGTGGTCAGCATCAGCATTCCTTTAGAGAAGAAGGCCGCGGTCTGGAACCGCTGCTCCCCAAGCTGCCTTTCGTCAAAGGGGATTCCAATCTCATTTTTGCAATAGGTAATCCATTGCTTCAATTCGTCTCCCTCCAGATGAATAACTAATGATTCCCGTTTTTGCTTCCAGCCTTGATATAATTTATGAAGGACCGTAGGCTCACTAATGCTACCAGTGAAGCTATTAAGAATAATATTCCCACTTTGCTCGGTGGACCAAAATTCAACCAACTTCTCTTTTTCGGAGACGATTCCAATATTGATCCGCTCATGTTTGACACCAAGGGAGATGAGCTGATGAAAGAGAACAGCAGCAGTTTCGGCCAATTCATCAGAATGCTGCATCGCCATTGTTCGACTTCTCACCCGCTCCAAGGCCGCTTCTATCTGCGCCTCGCGAGCTTGCCCTTCTGCTTTTTGCAGGTCCAGGAATCGAGTATAGGTCAGTTCAAATGCCCTAGCAAAACGGCTGAGCAATTGATGCTCTTCGCCGCTGAGCGGTGCCGCAGTAAATGCATAGATCAGCCCTTGCTCAAAAGAGGCAAACTGGTAATATTCGGATTCATTTTCCTTGATGGTTTTCTCCAAAGAACCTGGAGTTTTGAAGGTCTTGTTCCACGCCTTGTAGTAGTCTTGCAGATCAGGGCCATGAAGCTCAAATCCAAAGGTTTTTTGACCTTCATGCCAATTTTCAATCATCTTTGGGTAAATGGGATGCTGATCATAATGGAGAAATGCGGAGAGCAATCTAGCTTTACCATCGTCATCCCGAATTGTACTCCAAACGGTGAATTCCTGCTTTTCATCATTCGGCAAAGCAAAACCCACACGACGGGCTTCGACCCCAAGTTCCAGCAATTGTTCAAAGAGAACAGTTGAGGCTTCAGCCAAGTCTTCGCTTTGATGCATCGCCATTCCGGCGGCTCGCACCCGTTCTAGGGCTGCTTCTATCTTTGCCTCCCTGGCCTGTACTTCTGCTTTTTGCAGGTCAAGAAAACGGGTATAGGTCTGATCGAATACCGCGGCAAAACGCTCTAATAGCAATAAGGTTTCTTTAGGTCTCTCTTCGTAAGTTGAAAACGAAACCATTCCTTTTGAAAAGAATGCGATATACATTAGCCTACGATCTGCAGTTTTTTCATCGCGACTAAAATTGAGGCCTGTCAATTGATTTCTCCAATTGTTATAATCCATTAATTCCTTCCCTTCGAGGACTATCAATATGGATTTTTGATTTTTCTTCCAGGCTGCCATTGCTTTGTTCAATACAAATGGCTCATCAATGCTTATTTTATAAGACTGTTCAAATTTTACCTCGTTGTACGTTGCAGACAAATCAATAACCCCTTCATCCAACTTAATGATGCCTATTGAAATTTGATCTGCTAGGTCACCCAATTGCTTAAACTGTTGAAAAAGGAGCAGGGAAGTTTCCGTAAGTTCTTCACTTTTCTGCATAGCCATGGTTCGGGCTCTTATTCTTTCCAGCGCCAATTCAATTTCAGCCTCCCTTGCTTGTGCTTCTGCTTTTTGCAGGTCAAGAAAACGAGTATAGGTTTGTTCAAATACTTTTGAGAAACGTTTTAATAGAGTGCGGTCATCTTTGGTGATATCATCATCATTAGCCATTGCCAGAACGCCATATTGATGATTAGAATCGACGATTTCTAATCGCTTCATTCGTTTCTTCTTCTGGATTTGCCCAAAACTAGGGTGCCCTGTCAGCTTAGTTAACCCGTCCATAGCTGCATCAACTTCATCCAAACCGTCCCAGGCTAGATAAGAAAATTCTTCTCCTGCTCTCCAGCTTTTGATTGAAGATTCTTCAAATGGACCTAATGGAATCCTAGCGGTGTAGGCTTTCGGAAAAATACCCTCCACAGGAGAAAACCAGCAATCGGAATACCCTTCTTCCAGAAAAAATATATTGATCCAAACCTGATGAAAATTTGGTGTCAACAAAGAAAATTGTTGAAAAAGAACCTCTACCACTTGTGCGAGCTCATCAGTTTTGTGCATTGCCATACTGCTGGCTCTTACACGTTCTAGCGCAGCTTCTATTTGCGCCTCCCTTGCTTGTGCTTCAGCATTTAACACATCATCATAACGGGTATAGGCGAGATCAACTGCCCTTGTAAAGCGCTTTAGAATATTCGCTTTGTTTTCTGGCAATGGTTTTTTACCTACAAATTCCAAAAAACCATGAGTCATGAAGGCTTGGAAATAGAAGACTTTTTTGACTTTTTTCCAAGATGAAATATATTCTGCCGGCGCTGATTTGAAATCAGTTTCTTCAAAAACTCGGTCCCACCAAGTCTTCAAAAGGTTTCCTGAAAATACTCCCGAACGATAAGGAACCCCTTTTTCGAAGTCATTGAATAAGTCAACCAGCACCGGATGATCAATAAATTGGAGCCTGGCATTAGAAGGTTGGGCTGATCCTAAGGCACCCTCACTCCAGTAAATCAAATCTTTAGAATCTTTATCAAAGGTGACCAAGCTACACTCCAGCAGGTCAAACCCCAAGGTCTTCAATTCCCGAAATATGACTTGGATAATTTCTACCAGCTCATCACTTTTTCGAATAGCCATGGCCCTCGCTCTCACTCTCTCCAATCCTAATTCTATCTCTGCTTCCCTTGCCTGTTCTTCAGCTTTTTTCAGGTCAAGAAAGCGGGTGTAGGCTTGGTCAAATACCTTCCCAAATCTTTTCAAAATGTCATTATCCGCATCGGAAAACGGAATGCCTTCATGGTTTATGATAAAAATGCTGGTATGCTCCGAAACTACACAGGACCGGGTGTATCCTCCTTTGGTCTCAAGCGTTTGTTTTTTATCCTCAGCACTAAGGTTTGACCAAGGCTCGCGTGTAAATAGAAAAGTGAAAAATTCGACTTTTTCATCTTCTGAAAATTCCTCCGTGAAGAAGCCCGGTCCTTTTTTTATCCTTTCCAGCAGGTTGGTGTAGAAGGGTTTTTCAAAACGCGGAATATGAACTTCATTGGAAGTATTTGCCGTTCCCCCGGCACCCCAACATTTGATTTCAGAATCCAGCTCACTATTGATCACGATAAAAGAACCACCAAAAACGGAGAGATTCAGTTTGAGTAATTCTTCATGCACCGTATGAATGACAGATTGCAATTCATTGGTTTGGTACATGGCCAAACTCTTGGATCTTACTCTTTCTAAACCTGCTTCGATTCGTGCTTCTCTAGCTTGAGCTTCAGCTTTTTTGATATCAAGAAATCGGATATAAGTCTGCCTAAATTCCTTTGCAAATCGCTCAAAAATTTTGAGCTCATCCTCGCGATAGTCCTCTAAATCCCATCTTACCAAAGAAACTGTGATTTCGCCCATAAAGGCGTCAACAATGGTTGAGCCAGGCGAGCTGTAAACCGAATTAACCAATTCTTTTGGCATTTCGGGGACATGCTTCCAGTAGTGATCAAGAAACTCATTCTTTTCCTTATCTGTGAAAGTTTTCACATGAATGGGCTGACCAGTTTTTTCATACTTTTCTACAGCTTTTGCTGTTTTAAGGAAGTAAGGAGATTGGAAGTAAGGAATATGTATTTTGAGGGCAAGTCCTCCTTCCAATGAAACGTAGCTCCATAGGTCCCAGTCCCTTTCTTTTGTAATGGCTCCTTCAATAAAAGTTAAGTTGTCAAATTTTATATTTACAGCATTTAATTGCTCCCCAAATAGCTTTATGACACCCAATAGGTCAGACTGGGTATTCATAGCCATAGTCTTTGCTCTGACCCTTTCCAAGGCTAGTTGAATTTCTGCCTCTCTAGTCTGAGCTTCAGCTTTTTGAAT
Organism: Algoriphagus marinus; assembly: GCF_001936475.1. Taxonomy (GTDB): domain Bacteria; phylum Bacteroidota; class Bacteroidia; order Cytophagales; family Cyclobacteriaceae; genus Algoriphagus; species Algoriphagus marinus. Next base: position 46,881 of record NZ_MSPQ01000018.1, read on the forward strand.
ATCTCGAAAGCGTTGATAGGCCAAGGAAAACACCTGATGGAAGCGCTTGAATAAGGCAAGGGATTGTTCATCCAAAGATTGATAAAGCGTAAGTCCTAGCCCTCCTTCGCCGATCGAAAGAAAACAGTACCCTAATTCATGTACCTCATCTAAAAGTGGATCAGTCAGGTAATTTTCAATCTTGCGATGTTCTCGAAAATCTTTGAGCTCTTCATTCTTTAAGACGCCCATGAAATGATTATCCTTTGCTGCTAGCATTTGATCCACCATTTCCTTCTCTACAGGATTTTTGGGGTATTCGGTACGCTCTATCACATCCCGATCATAGCTTGGAAAATATTGATAGCAGAGGTAAATCTCCTCTTTGGATTCTATAATCGCAGTCTGAACATTACGAATTTGTTTGACACCCAAAATCGCTAACTGAGTTGCAATGATCCGGCATACCTGAAGCATGTCGTCTGGGCTTTTCATTCCCATGGCTACTGTTCTAATTCTTTCCAAAGCCGCTTCAATCTCCAGCTCCTTACTTTTATTCTCCAGTTCTATCGTTCGCCGTTTGATAGCATCCCGTAGCTCCAGATTTTCTTTATTGATTTTATCTATTGCTAAGGTCTCTCCTTCTTTTACACGCATATCGGGAAAAGAGCCGTGTTGCTGGGCGACTTTCCAGCCATTTTCAGATTCCTTGAGCCAAGTGGAAATCCTAATCTTGGAGTAAAAATTCCAATCAGAACCTGTCAAAACGTAAATATCACAGACCTCATTTATTAAAATATAGTGATCTCTTGGAAGCACTGTTATCTGACGATTTCTCATTTCAGCAATACCAACCACTTCGTCCATTTGGGACTTAAAAAATCTAATTCCATCTGCCTTGGAATGGGCAATCTCCGACTCCGAGGTGCCGATCATTTCAAAGTCCTCATCTAGGGTAGAGGCAAAGGTCTGAAGATCACCTTTTTGATAACTATCCCAAAAGATATCATAAACCCGCTTTGCTTCCCTTTCTTTTATTGGATTCATATATTACTTGACTTCTATGGGTAAAAAGATGATCATTTCTGTGCCCTCTCCTTCAATGCTTTTTACTCTAAGATCACCACCGTGGGCTTTGATAATATCATAGCTTAGTGATAAGCCAAGGCCAGTACCTGATCCGGTAGGTTTGGTGGTAAAGAAAGGCTGAAAGATTTTATCTTTAATCGCTTTGGGTATGCCGCCCCCGTTGTCTTTGATGCATATTTCCACCCCTCCGGCTACACCCGCCAGTTCGACTTGGCGCGTTTGGACGATTACTTTCGGTTGGTAGCTTTCATCTCCCGCTTCTTTACTTTCTGTTGATTTTTTGCCTACTGCATAAAAGGCATTATTGATCAGGTTCAAAATCACTCGGCCGATATCCTGAGCCACTACATTCGCCTGAGGAATATTGTAATCCAATTCCGAATCAAAGTCAGCAGAAAAACTCTTGTCTTTGGCCCGAAGTCCATGATAACTCAAGCGTAAAAACTCCTCTGCGAGGGCATTAATATTAGTAGGTTTTTTATCGTTGGCATTACTTCGACTATGCTCAAGCATTCCCTTTACGATGCGGTCTGCACGCTTTCCATGGTGTTTGATCTTGCTTAGGTTTTCCTTCAGGTCATTGGATATTTCGACCACCATTTTCATATTCCCTTTTTCGATCTCTTCCCTCATTTCATCAATGAGTTCTTCACTGACTTCTGAAAAGTTATTTACGAAATTCAATGGATTCTGAATCTCATGTGCTATCCCGGCGGTGAGCTCACCAAGTGAGGCCATTTTTTCAGCATGGACCAATTGCGATTGGGTATTTTTAAGGTCTTCGTATGCCTTTTCGATTTCCTTTGCATGTGCCAGCTCCTTATCTCGATTTTTATTCTTTTCTCTCGCGAGGACACGACCGGTTTGAAATTTCACAAGTCCATAAACCAACAATCCAAAGGCGATAAAATAAAGAAGGAAAGCCCACCAGGTCGCATACCAAGGAGGAAGAATCACAAATTCGTAAGCGATTTCATCCGAAATGGTATTGAAGGTGTTTTTTGCCCGTACTCTAAAAGTATAGGTTCCATAAGGGAGATTGCTGAATTCACGGTTGGTCTTTGTTTCCCATTCGCTCCATTCCTCATCCAGCCCCTCCAGAAAGGTTTGATATTGCATCCTGTTTTCTTTGACGAAAAATGGAGAGACATAACTGAAGCTAATCTTATTGCCTTTGTACTGAAGCTCAGGGATATTTTCCCCAAAAAATTCCGGCATTACTAATTTATTTTCCCCTGAGACGACAGCATTAAAATACAAGGGAGTCGGATAATCAGTTTTATAATTGCTTTTTGGATTTACCCTCAAAAGTCCTTCATCAGTACCGAACCAAAAAATACCATTCGGCTCCGTATACCATGAACCTGCAAAACTAGCAGTAATCAAATTGTATGGATATTCCTGTAAGGTATAGCTGCTGTCAGGTTGAAGTATGGCTAGTCTTTTTTCTCCTCTAAAGTCAAGTGTCACGTTTCCGTATTGGTTTGCACCAAGCCCATAGGTATCTAAATTGATCTTAGCCACCTCATCCGAAAAACTAAATACCTCATCCCTAATGAAAGATTCGGAGGCATGATCGAAATAATAAAAGCCATCAATTCCGGATGTATAGACCTTCCCGCTTATATTGACCGTTTGACCTGAAAGACCTCGAACACCCTCTTTTTCACTGAACTCCATCACCTTGGAATTGGGGACATCCAAATTTCCTGAGGCTGTTTTTGGGATTTGAATTCGATATAAAGTACCCGCCTGTGTTCCTCCCCATATTTCCCCTAATTCATCTTCTACTAAAGAATAAACAGAGCGTTTTACATCTGAAATTGGTCCTATAGATTCATACTTATAATTTCCAAACCCAGTCTTTGCTCTCTTAAAAACTTGAATTCCATAGTTTCCACTGGCAAATAAATATCCTGGATGCTTTTGGGAAATAACGACTTTCAGCGTTTGAAATGATTCGGTTTCTGGGATTAGCGTGGCGAAATCCTTTTTAATCTCGTAGAGACCAACACCCGTGGCAATCACTTGATCCCCATCTTCAGCTATGTCAAAAACTTGGGTAATGGGTAAGTTTTTCACTGGCTTGATCACCCCATCAGTATGATCGATATACAGTACGGTTGTCGATCCTCCAATGTATAAATCATCCCCAAATGCATTGAGCGAAAGTAGATTTCCTACCTCATATTGATCCGAATCAAATCGCGTTACCGGCGAAAACAATTCGATTTTAGAAAGGCCTGCATTTGTTCCTACCCAAAGATTTTGGGTATTATCCAAATGAAAGGAATAGACGCTTTGATCAGTGATGGAATTTTTTGTTGTAAACTGAGAAAGCACTTTTCCCTCCTGATCAATAATAAAAAAACCATGACCTAAAACACTTAAAGCATAGGTATCATTGGGTAAAGCCAATGCTTTGTATAGACTCCTGGTTTGAAGAAGATAGTCGATCTCAGTTTTAAAAGGTTTAAAATTTTCTCCATCAAAATGATATAGCCCACCAGCAAAAGCTCCCACTAAAAACTCTCCTGGTTGCTTGTAGGGTAAAAGCACCTGGACCCGTTCTTCACCTAAAAACTCACTTCCAGGAATCAGCTCCAGCGTCTTATTATTTTCTATAAATAGTCCAAGATTCATTTGATGGGCATAGTACTTGCCCTCAAAAACAAACCCATACATGAATTCTGTATCAGGTTTCCAGATTCGAATACTGCTTCCGGTGTTTTCGGCCTGAGGAGTATAGATAAAAATAGCCTCTCTTGACTGAAAATAAATATCTCCTCCGACTTCTCTTATGGTCCAGATATCATTGAATACAAATTCTTCTGGCAAGCCTACTTTGACCGATTTAAGAATAGTATTTCCCAATGAATCATTGGTCACATATCCGAAATCTCCTAAAGAACCATAATAATACGTTCCAGTAGATGAGAGATAAGTAGCCCGGACATTGGTATTAAAATCCTGTATGGGTGAGGTAAGCAATTCCCAGCTTACACCATCAAATTTTTGCAAGCCACTACTTGTTCCAGTGTAGATAAATCCAAATTTATCCTGACCTACATCCCAAACCTGCTGCCCAGTTGCACTTAGATCTCCTACTATATAATTAGTAAAGCTAGGAACGCCTTTGGAGGCATTGATCTGCGCGAAAGAATTAATGCTGAATAAGCTCAGTATTAGAATACTAGAAGCGGTGTAGAATTTGAAAAAGTATTTAATCATCGTATCATCAGTTTAAATTTGAATCTATTTTTTACGAGCATTGGATCGATTCCTTGGTCCATTTAGGTAGGGTAGAATCCGAAGAAAATTAAAATGGGGCAAAAAGCAGGGTTACCATTCAAAAAGCTATTCAATGTGGTTTTGAGCCATTGGGAAAATGCTACTTTACGGTTTTCGGTAATTTTCATTTCAGCATTCTAAATCGTCATGATAGCAGGAGCCCTTTTTCAACTCCATCGATCAATCACGTTTGGTAATCATTTTTAAAAAAACTTTGATCTCAACATCCTAAATATGGTAAGCGATGTTGACTCTCAAAGGCGCAGCCTGACAAGATTGAATGATTCAAATCCTAGAAAATCCCTGAATTATAACCAGTAAAAGTTCAGTTCGGCATTGACAAAATACAAATTCTTGGATACAAACCCACCAGAAATTCGCTCATAATTTCAAATAATTTGCTCCAACGGGTGAAGTGTCTAATCTTGAAAAAATCTAATTTCTGAAAATGTAAAACGGTGGTTTCGTGAAGTATCAAAAGTTTTTGACTTGAAGGGAAAGTAAAATCCCAATCTGCCCAAAATAATTTCCTCGATGGCATAGCCTAAGAACTCGCTCACTCAATTTTGAGAGACAAGTTTTCAGCGGATTTTTGTGAAAAAGGAGATCATGTTATTCGGCTAATTTTTCATCAATAAATTGAAGAATCTGAATGGAGTTATCCCTGTACTCCCGTAAAATTCTAAGTCCGAACTTAGAGAAAATCAAATAGTGTGCACTGGCCCTGCGGTGTTTTTCGCTTTCAAAAATGTACTGAATGAATTCCTTGTTATAGGTTTTTCTTCCAAAATCCGCGTAGCTGATAAACCAGTCGTATTGCTGATATCCGGCTAAAGTACTTTTGGAAAGGTCTATAAGTAGGTTTTGTGATTCATCAACCACAGGAAGGTATTCTGAATAAAATTGGATGATGGTATTGTTAAGCGAATCTTGCTCAAAGTTTTGGGCAGTATTGACAGCTTTTAATAACTGGTAACCTTTATCCAAATATTGAAAAGGCTCAAGATTCGTAATGTCGCTTACGCACTTTACACAATCTTGATAATTGGCTTCGCTAAGGGTATCGTAATAGGAAACCGGGATTGTGCGTTCAATAATTTCAGTAATCCGGGCATTTTTAGCTTCTAAATCTTCGATGGAAACCCGCAAATTGAGCGTATCATTCTGAAGATCCTGCCGGATTTGAGTATATACTTTACGGAGGTAGGCTTTCTCTTTCCGATTTTCATTCCAGTCATTGATTTGGAGCGCAATAAGTATCCCTATTGTCACCAAAAAAATCTCACCAATGGCATAAGCCAGGTATTGCGTGACCCTGTTTTGCTGCATGAGTTTTTGACGGATTTTGCGGAAAAAACTAATCATTGAGGTGCTGGTTTATTTCTTCTTTAAGGGACTTCAATTGCAAGGTCCTTGCTTCCAACTGACCCATAATATTAAATGTCCGACCCAAGTCGCCGATTACGTAGGATTCAAATTTTGTGTTTTGCAAAAAGGCATTGATTTCCTTTTCGGGGTCAATTCCTCTTTGATCCTGAATAGATTCCAAGAGGGAATAGAAATCTGAATTTCCCTCACTAATCAAAACCTGCTCTGCGGATTCTTTCTCCAAAAAGTTATTAGGAACTCCAGCCATCAAGGGTTCAAAGTTAGTTTCTATAGTCCGCAAAATGGAGGTGATCACACCCTCAAACTCTTTAAAGTTGGAGTAATATTCAACAAGTTTCTTGAGGAGTAGCTTGTTGGAAAAATTATCGAAGGCTCCTGCGCTTTTAGCCGCTTCAAAACTAGCATCAAAGCTTATGGCTGATTCATTGTAATATAAAGGTTCGGTATGTTTCCCAAATTCTTCTGCGGAAATTGGCTGTGCCGGATTTCTGATTTGGGTCAGAAGCCAAGTGAGATTTTCAATTCGATTTTGGTAAAATTTGGTAAAGGATTCCATTTTCTGCTGATCGTTTTCCAAATCGACCAAAATGGATTGATAGAAAGAGGTTTCTCTTTGAGCATTCGCTCGCTCTTCCTTCCAGGTATTGACTTGAAGGGCTATTAAGATCCCAATGGTGACCAATATGATTTCTCCAGCTGCGTATTTTATATACTTGCCTGTTTTGCCTTCCTGCAATAGGGAATTTCGGATAGATCTGAAAAATTTAAGCATGTTTAATTTTTAGAGTTTTGTAAAAAATCAAGCATCTCATTGGTCTTTTCCAGAAGTCGAAGTTTAGAATTAAGGATTATTTTTTGCATGAGCATTTTTCCTGAAATCGTATTGAGCATAAAGTTTAGCAATTCTTTATCGTCTTTATTTTCCCAATAAAGGTCCGCTAAAGGACCAGTAATGGCTATCGATTGAATCATAGGATGGGCATTTTCGCTTTGTCCTCCCATACCTTCTCCAAAGGAATTTTGGAGATCAAGAAAGATGCTGACGTTTTCATCCATGACTTTGATTTGTTTGAGTTGCTCGGTATTGAATTTCAGGATTTTTTTCTTGACCTCTTCATCAAAATAACCAATGCTCCCTGTACTTAGAAGGGAGACAATAGTGTTTCTGTTTCTTTCATTACTAGGGTCAAAGAATGGGAGATATTCATATCGGGCAATGTGTCGGAGCGTATCGACGGTACTGTTTGGCTTGGAAAGCCGTATTCTAAATCCATCCAATCTTTCCAAATCCCTTTTGATTCCAGCAATTTCATTATTTAACTGTAAAGAATCCAATCTGAAATCCTCGATCAATGAGTTGATCGCGGAATCCATGGAAAGCTTTTGTTTTCTTTCCTCATTCCAATTATTTACCTGAAGCGCGATCAAAATCCCGATGACGACCAAGAAGATTTCACCAAAGGCATAGACAAGGTATCGGGTGACCCTATTTTGGGAAAGGAGTTTTTGGCGGATTTTGCGGAAGAATGAGATCATTATTTTTGAAAAATTAGAGTCTGTTGAATTTATGCATGTTTAATTATCCCGTAGGGATTTCCAATGGGTAGAAATCCCAAATAGAAATAACCAAGCGTGCCGTAGGTACGCCATATACAAAGAGAAATAATCCATCCTTAAGCATCAATCGATTTGAAAATAAATCGCTCATCGAACTCAATTTCGTGGGTTTTTAGCATTGAATGAAATTCCTCTGCAAAAGACTGCTTTTTATGGTGAACTTGCTGATTCTGAATATATTGGATGACCCTAGGAACTTGACTTTTTGAATAGGAAAAAGCTCCATAGCCTTCCTGCCAAGAGAATTTCCCGGTTGATAATTTATTTAGATTAATCCATTTGGATGAATCCTGCTTTACCTGCTTCATCAATTCCGACAGGGATTGAATTGGTCTCATTCCGAAAAGGAGGTGAATGTGGTCAGGCATTCCATTAATTTGAAGCAATTTGTGGCCATTTTGCTGAATTATTCCGGTGATGTATCGGTAAAGCTGATCTTTCCATTCCTCTGAAATGAGGCTTTGGCGATTTTGTACCGCAAATACTGCTTGAATGTGAATTTGTGTATAAGTATTAGCCATAGCCATTTTATATGTTGTACCTAACGGCACAATTGTAAAAATATACTTTTTGAAGTGCTACCGATAGTGAGTCCCTAACGGGACATACTATTATTCGCTCACCCAAAACAATTTCTCCGATGGCATAAGACAAGTAGCGTGTGACCCTGTTTTGGGAGAGGAGTTTTTGGCGGATTTTTCTAAAAAATGAGATCATAACTGGCTAAAAATAAAGAATTTTAATTAGGGTTGGAACAGTTAATCCCATAGGGATTATCAATGGGTAGAAAAGGCAAATAGAAATAACCAAGCGTGCCGTAGGTACGCTACATGAAAAGAAAAATAATCAATCCTTAAGCATGAGTTTGAAAATAAATAGCTCCCGGAAGTCAATTTTATTGGAATTTAGCATAGTCGATTTATATGTTGTACCTGACGGCACAATGGCAAAAATCACCTATTAAAATGCTACCCATCCTGAGTCCCTAACGGGACATACTATTATTCGCTCCACCAAAACTATTTCCCCGATGGCATAAGCCAGGTAGCGTGTGACCCTGTTTTGGGAGAGGAGTTTTTGACGGATTTTGCGGAAGAATGAGATCATTGCTCAAGGTATTTTTGTACTCGGTTTGATAAGGTGAGATTGGATTCCTCATAGGTTTTGAGGTTGCTAAAAACCAGTTCACTCTGGTGCAAAAGATCTACGAGGAAGTTTAATACTTCAGGTTCTTTGATAAATTCTTTAAAATCTGTTTTAAAATTGTCCTCAAGCTCCAATCGGAAATTGGGAATGGATTGATAATAAGTGCTTGGCTGTAGTTTATCCAGAGGATCAAATTGTGGAGTATTGTTAAAATTAAACGCACCGGCTTTTTGTTGATAAATCTCTAGAGACCACTCTAAATATTGCACGGAATAGTAAGTAATGATTTCCTCGGATAGTTTTTTGTCTTCAATTTCTTGAAGAAGACCACTTCCGTAAAGTGTCTGGTAGCTGGTATTAAACTTTGAAAATTTTCTGAATTCAAATGTCTTCAGGAAATATTCGCCGAGCTCTTTATTGGTATTGACTTCCTTTCCTTGGTAGTTCAAAAGGATTTTTTGAATACCATCCGTAACTTCCCCATAATAACCAATCAGAAAATCAATACGCTTAGCTTCCAATTTCAAATCTGATTGAACCCCAATTAAAAGCTGCTCCGTTTCTTTTTTTTCTTCAGCCAACTCTTTTTGAATATTTAATTGAAGCGCAATCAAAATCCCGATAACGACAAGGAGTATTTCTCCAAAGGCATAGACTAGGTAGCGAGTGACCCTGTTTTGAGTGAGAAGTTTCTGGCGGATTTTTCTAAAAAATGAAATCATGTTTATTCTTTTGACTTAGTTTTTGCGATGATTAAATCCATTGCCTCTACTACCTGGTTATTTTCATTTTTGCTGTCTGCATTTTCTTGGTCTGCTAATCCCGTAAGGATGGCCTGAAGCATTCGTTTTTTTCTGGCAATCAGATTCAGATATTTATCCAGTTGCTTTTGGTCAAAGTCGAGCACTGCGTCAAATCGTTCCTCCTCAGTGTACAATTTAAAATGATCTAAGGTAAAGGGGATGACATGATTGACAGTAAATGCTCGCATTTCTTTTTCTTCTTCCAAATAATCGACCATCAAATCAGGCCAAGCCACCAAAGTGGCCCGAAGCTCTTCATCCTGAATAAGTTCAATCGCCCCTGTATTCACCAAAGACACAATGCTACTCTGAGAAGGATCAAAGGTGTAAGAGGTCCTGGACCAGAGTGAATGATACCGGAGTGAATCAAGAGAGACAGTCTTAAAGGGTTGATTGCTTAGCATCCATTCACAACTCTTTAAGGATTTGACATGAAAAGCGGTAATTTTTTCAAACTGCGCTTTGTTTTCAACAAATTCAATTTGAAGTTGACTTAGAAATGCCTCCTCCTTCTTTTGGCCTTTTCTGTCCTCATTCCAATTGTTGACTTGGAGCGCCAAGAGAATTCCTATCATGACTAATGCGATCTCACCGAATGCGTAAATCAAGTAGCGAGTGAGCTTATTTTCACTCAAAAGTTTTTGGCGGATTTTTCGGAAGAAGGAGATCATGAGAGATTATTGTTCAAAAGGGACATTGACTGGTCTCAATAAACCTCCCCGCATGACATGGGTGATGGATCTGAAATTACTTGCGTCAACTGAGGGGTCCTTGTCTAGGATAATCAGATCAGCCATTTTGCCCACCTCCAGGGTGCCAAAATCATCCGATCTTCGCATGGCCTTTGCTCCGTTTTGGGTAGCCATTTGTATCAAGTCCTTGGCAGGAATCCCAGCTTTTTGCATCGCTTCCAATTCATCGTAGATCGAGAGGCCATGGAGTGTTCCAGGATTTCCTGCATCGGTAGAAAGGGCAATGGAAACCCCAGCCTTATAGAGCAGCATAAGATTGGCGTACATTATGGATTTTAGCTTTTCGTCAGCTTCCTCCGTCTTCTTGACCATGTCCTCAAATTTTTCCGAGCCTTTGTAGTATTTGAAAAATGATTGAGAAACCTCTAACATATTTCTCGTTTCGGAATCTACCACCAGATTGGGGTCATTTAGTGGGAATTCGGCTTGGAGTGATTTGAAGGCTATCGAATAGCCCGGAACAACCACCAAAGTGGGACAAAGTATAACTCCTGATTCCTTAGCCATTTGGATAAACTCCTCATCCAATACCTGATCATCTACACTATGCACCAAAACTTTGGCTCCCAATCGAATTGATTCCTTGGCTTCGTCCAGATTGGTAGCATGGACGATCAGTTGATTTCTCTGGGTTTTGACTTCTTCAGCCACAGCTCTTAGACTTTGCATAAAAATGGAGTCCTTCAGGTTTAAGCTCCAGATTTTAATGCCTGTTGATCCCATTGCGGTACTCTTTTGTACATATTCTCGCCCAAATTCAGGGGAAGTCAAAGCAAGCATTTGTCGGTCTGGGGGGACATTGAAGATATCCAGCCGCTCTTGGTTAAAAGGCGTAAGTAAAGGCCCTGCAGCAGCGACATGGGGAGCATTCAGATTTGATTCTGCAGACTTGGAGAGATCAATGGTCCAATCATATCCACCCACATCATAGACTGCCGTCACTCCTGAGCGCAGATAGCTTTCGAGATAGGGGAAGGGATTTCTTTTCAACCTAGCCTGAAGGCTATCAAATCGAAGCGTATCCCGAATATCCAAGGCATCAGGACGTCCGTCAAAAAAGCCGGTTTGGGAAAAGTGCACGTGCGCATCGACCAATCCGGGAGTGATAAACTTTCCTGAAACATCCACCAGATTGGCATTTTCAGGGATTTCGATTTCCGCGCCCCCAATGGCTGATATTTTACCATCCTGAAGAATGATCACACTGTTGGAAATGGAATTCCCCGTACCATCAAAAAGCGTAGCTCCTTGCAATACTGTGATTTCAGAATCTGTGGAGAGGCTTTGCGTACAAGCTGCCACAATCAAGATTCCAAGTAGGGGTAAAAAGGAAAGTCTTTGCATAATGTTAGGATTTGGTATTTGTTTCAATTTCTTGGTCCAGAATTGAGAGCAACTCTTTGAAAAATTCCAACAAGGCTTTCTCATCTTCCAGCGCATCGATCCTCCAGGAATCGATGTTACTGATGATATCTTCGACCACTCTATTTTCAAAAAACCATGGGTAATCCGAAGTGTAAGTTCCTTGAGGAAAATCTTTGTATTCGCCATTGGATGCTACGCGGTTAGAGGAGCTGATTTTCCCGTCAATTTCCGGCCAAAGTCGGTTGATAATGAGATTTTGAATCACGCCAAATTCCTCCAGTCCGTTAATCACTTCTCCTTCAAATGAAGTCAGCATAGATTTCAATTTTTCACTTTGGATATAGTCGAGATTACCCGAGGAAATAATGGATTTGATATAGCCGTTTCGAACTTCAAAGGTGTACACAGACTCAGAATTAAAGAGCAGGGTATCCAAAGTGACTGTAGGAATAGCAGAGACATCTGTCCCAAATAAGCCAAGTAAGTTGACACTGCATTCATGGGCGAGTTCGTGATAGGCGATATTGGTTTTTAGGTTCTGAATATTTAGGAGAAGTTCTGTACGCAGGTTTTGCAGAATATTCTGTTCTGCTATCTTGATTTTTCGTTCCTCGTTCCAGTTATTGATGCTCAGCGCAATCAGTATTCCCAAGACTACAAGTACGATCTCACCCAGTGCATACTTCAGGTATTTTGAATTTATATTGTTGTCTCTCAATTTCCTTAGGAAGCTAATCATAGGCTTTTCGGTTGAGTTTCATCAAGGATCTTTTGAATATGTTCCGCTGCTTTTTGATAAAGCTCGCTTCGAATACCAAGAAAGATAAAATAATCGTCTAGTGCATTTTCGAACTCTAGTTGGGTCACCAAAGCTGTATTATCCTTAGCAAACCCACTTGGTCCTACGAGATCCTTATTCAGCACATGATCTATTCTCCTTAAGTTACCATTCAGTTTGATGTAGTCAATGTAATATTCGTACGCATTAGCGTTAAGTTTTTCATAGTTCATTATCGCATCAAGCTGATTATTATATTGATTTATAAGTTGCCTTAGGTTGGGGTTGTTCAGCTTGGTGATCCTACCGGAGTTGATCAAATCCGCCAGGGATAGGGAACTCGGAAACCATGCAGGGTTGGTAATTGACTTTCTCACGAGAGAGTCGATGCCTTGGCTGGAATAAGATCTAGTGATTGTTTTGCTAATTAAATTGAGAAGTCTTTTTGCCGCAGCTCTTGCTGTATCGGTGGAGGCTAAATTGGTATTCAATTGATCCAAATTCGTTTTAAACTCTGAGTTTAGATTAATAAGAATCCTCTCTTCTTCTCTTGATTCCTTTCTGGCCTCATTCCAGTTATTCACTTGCAGCGCTAGAAGAATACCAATCATCACCAAGGCAATTTCCCCGAGTGCATAGACTAAATAACGGGTAACTCGATTCTGGGAAAGGAGTTTTTGGCGAATTTTTCTGAAAAAGGAAATCATATTTAAAAGAATTAGTTGAATAGCAACTTTACAGTCCAAGTTCCTGATCGATTAATTTTCGGATTTGCTCCAGGTCTTTCTGCAGGTCATTGTATTCTAAAATTGCAATCTGATTCCAATTGGTATTCATAATGCAAAGATTTTGATATTCAAGTTCTTGAATCATTTTTGCATAGAAATCTTTCACTTGATTTTCGGTGTAGAAAAGTCGTTCGGAATTTGAATTTGTTATTGGAAAATTTACTATCGTCAAGGGCAGATTGCGTTCGAGGTAGGGCAAAAATTCTGTCGCCACAAACCGAAAATGATTATCCTCTTCCTCACGCACATCCTCCACTGCCTCCGACCAGGAAGCAAGTCGGTATTTGAGGGAATCATTTGAAATCAAATTGATCTGTCCGGAGGAAATTAAGCTGTTGATTACACCGTTCGGTGCATTAAGGGTGGTATTTCCAAGGTTTAGAATCGGATGATAAGCTATTAAGGAATCAATCATTCCCGATTTCATGAAATCCAGTTTCCTTGAAAAAAAAGTGATGGATAATTCTCGTCTATTCCGGGCGTCATCAAGCCTTTTCGCCTGATCTGTAAATTCCTCTTTCAAATCCTGCAAGGCCTTTTTTTCGGCTTTTTGATTCGTTCGCTCGAGGTTCCAATTATTGACTTGTAGGGCAATCAGAATACCGATCACCACCAAAAAAATCTCACCTAGAGCATAGATAACATAGCGGCTTATCTTGCTTTGTGAGAGTAGTTTTTGGCGGATTTTGCGGAAGATTGAGATCACTGTTCAGGGAGTTGGTTAGGGTTTGTCTCGGAAATAACTTTATCACTAATCTCCCGAAGTACATATAAAGCATCCAAATAATTGGCTATTCCCCAGGCATGACTGTCTAGTTGGTTTTCAAACTCCAATTCCTGAAACATTTTATGTGTCTGTGAATCGAATTTTGATTCTTCTTCCCAATTCAAAAAACCATAGCGGTCGATATTTTTCAGGGAAGTGTTCTTCATCAAATAAGGCAATAGCAATGTTTGAGCTGTTTCATCCAAGGTTTCGAAGCTTTCGTCCTTTTCCCCAATCTCACTGTTCCATTCAAAAATTAGCTGTCGTAAGTTTTCGGATGAAATAAGGTTAAGATTCCCAGAAGAGATTAAATCTTCAATTGCAGATTGGGAGGTACTAATGTCCCGGAAACCTAGACTTCGCTCGATGAGACTATCCAAATTGTAAGCTTTCAATACCGAATCGGGCTTTTTAAAAAGTTTCATAAGATCCTTGGTGGTGCCTAGAATGGCTTCGTGCAGTTGGATACTAGCTTGTATTTTTTCCTTATTGCCTACAAACTCCGAATGCAGGCTTTGAAGGATTAATTTTTCTCTGTTGATATCTTTTCTTTGCTCATTCCAGGTATTGATTTGCAGAGCTATCAAGATACCTATGGTGACAAGTACAATTTCCCCAAGAGCATAGACCAGGTATCGTGTCACCCGGTTTTGCTGAAGTAATTTTTGGCGGATTTTTCTGAAAAATGAGATCATATTAAGGAGCAGTTGCCTTCAAGATATTTTCAATCAATTCAATCGAATTTTCATACTCATTTAAAAGTAAAACGCTCGTGGTGTATTTGTCATCAAGGACATTTTCGAAAGTGATGTCGGACAATAATACAGAATTACTTAACTCAAATGTTGACCTAGAATACTGTTTTCCTCGAATCTTCAAGTATCCGGAATCCACATTTCTCATAGAGCCGTTTTCCTTGATATATTCCAACATTGAATTGCTACTTCGAAGATCATCTACAGCAAACTCAATCACATTTTCATAGTGTCGCTCCCATCCAAATAAAAGGGACTGTAATTGAGGATTAGAGAGTTTGGAGATTTGGCCTGAGTTTTTGAGATCATTGAGTACATAGGAGCTTGGATTCCATGTCATATTGATCAGGGCAAGACTCAATAGACTATCCAATTCATCGTCTGAAGGTAGATCCCTAGAGTTTATTAAACTTAGGACAAGCTCCTGGGCACTTACCATCTTTTTTATTCGACCAATGTCATAGTTTAAGGAATTCAAATTTTCCTCAAATTCAGCGTGTAATGCTTGAATTATCTGTTGTTCTTTAATTGCTTCCTTTTGAGTTTCATTTCGGTTATTGACCTCTAGGGCGATTAGAATTCCGATTACGACAAGCAAGATCTCACCCAAGGCATAGACCAGGTAGCGTGTCACTTTATTTTGGGAAAGGAGTTTCTGGCGGATTTTTCTAAAAAATGAGATCATCGGTTGTTTAGATATGCGTTAATAGCTCTCTTTAAATTTTCATTTTTTTCTGCGACTCTTTCAGCATTGGTTCTCATTATTCTCAATTTCACTCCTGATTCGAATAGAATTTGCCTGAGTTCTTCATTTTTAAACTCTTCAAAAAATTTTTCATCGTTAACTAAATCAAATTTCAAGCGGTCGGTGTTTAATTGCTTTCCAAAATTCAAAAGTTGTTTTTCTGCCATAAAGGGTCTCACTACTCCCTCAATAATATCATTGTGTTTGAGAATGGTATTTTCCAACCATTCTATTGTCAAGTAATGGTCCAAGAGCAGTTTCTTTAACTCTTGGTCTTTTACCTCATTGGGAAGGTTAGAATTATTTTTTTTGATCGTCAAAATATTTGGCTCTGAAGCACGAATCAAATCAAGGTTGCCAATGGATTGTAGAGGTATTTTATTTTCTGAAAGGAGGACCAAATCCCTGTGTACGGCAAGGATTTTATCTGTTCTGGACATGATACTATCCAAGCTTAGGGAATCTGTTTTAATATTTTCTAAAGCGTATATTAATTGTTCCCGCTCTCTTGCACTCTCTTTTCGACTTTCATTCCAATTGTTTACTTGTAGGGCGATCAAAATTCCAATGACAACCAAAAAAATTTCACCTATGGCATAGGCTAAATAGCGAGTGACCTTGTTTTGAGTTAGGAGTTTCTGGCGGACTTTTCTGAAAAATGAGATCATTCTATATTTTTTTATTCAATTCTTCCTCTATCATCTGAAGTGTTATTTTTAAAAAGTCTTTTAAGTTTAATTCGTTGACTGACACGTAATCATTGTTATGCTTGTGATGCCAAATTTGATTCTCAAATTCTAAATATTCCTCCTTAGCTATATTGAACTTAAATGGGGATTTTTCCTCGTAGTTCTGGAGATATTTTTTCTTGTCAAATGGAAGTTTTTTAGTGAGCTCTCCATTTGCTAAGGGGAAACGTTTCATTAAAAAAGGCATCATGTTCATGGTATAATTATCAGATCTAAAAAGAATATCTTCTTCCTGATCTATTAAGAGTGTCAACCAATTTATAATCTGAGTGCGCAAAGCATCATTCTTAAGTAGAGTTAATTTTCCTGAATTGACGATTTCACTAGATACTCCTGTTTGAGCATCAAAAGAATTAAATGTACCAACCCTCACGAGCAGGTCATCCAACAAATCAGAATCATCTGCGATAGAATTGGATCTTATTAATTGCGTGAGCTGCAAACATGCCTCAGTTACTTTAGTATTGATAGTGATACTAAAGTTTAATTCCTCCAGATTATTTTCAAATTCATCTTTTAGCCCTAAAAGAATTTCTAATTCTTCTTTATTCTCAATTCGCTGCTGATTCCAAGTATTGATCTGCAAGGCAATCAAAATACCAATTACCACAAGGAAAATCTCACCTAGGGCATACACTAAATACCGTGTGACCTGATTTTGGCTGAGTAGTTTCTGGCGGATTTTTCGAAAAAAGGAGATCATCGGTTTAATTTTTTAAAAGCATAAATCTTGGAAAGTAGGGTCAATTATTCTGGTCATGATCAATCTTGTATTCTTTCTCTATATCCTCGAGTAGTTTTTCAGCGGATTCTTTTGCCCAAGAAATATAAAAATTGTAAGTCTTTAGATCTATCTGAAAATGTGCAATTTCGTTGAGATAGTCATCCAATTTCAACTCATCCGGCTGTAGCAATTGAAGATCTTTTTGCTGGAGTAAATCAGAGTAATCATAGCCTGGTTCAAAACTACTATCATTTATGGAGTCAAAGGATTGGATATAAGTATCTAATCCTCTAAACTGGATAAACTTTTTTTGCATGTTCTTCATATCTACAAAACCTTCACCTGGATCATAATCGAGGACTGCGAAAGATTTCCTTTCGTAGTAATCCGATAAGTCTTGGACCAATTGTCGATTATCAATGAGCTGAATTGTTCCTGAATTAATCAATTGGTCATAGGCAGTTCTATTTAGGGTAACTTGACTGTAGTCCTGTCCATATTTTAAGGCGAAGTAATAGATGTATTTTGTTTCATCTTTCGCTTCAATTGTATTGCTTATTGCGATTCTCAATGAATCCAATCCAACAAGCCGGTCCAAATTCATGGCACTGTTTCCTTGACTTCTAAGTATATCATATTTCAAATTTTCAATGATCTCTTTCATAGTAGACAGTTCCTGAGACTGGGCCTTTCTATGTTCATTCCAGTTATTCACCTGAAGTGCAATTAATATTCCCATCACCACCAAGAATATTTCTCCAATCGCATAGACTAAATATTGGGTTACCTTATTCTGTGAAAGGAGTTTTTGGCGGATTTTTCTGAAAAATGAAATCATGTGTTTAAAGCGTTTTTAAGTAATCAGAGAGATCTTGCATCAGCTTCTCTGAATCAGTTTTAGCCCGCTGAAGAAAAGAGATATGCAAAAGATGGGATCTTACGATATTCTTGGTCTCGAACTCGAACTCTTCGGAATTTCTGATTTTGTCCAAGATCATCTTGAATTCTGAATCAGAAACTTTCAGTTGGACGGGTATAATTTCCTTGTTCCCAAAGCTGACACTCATTTCCTCGGAAAGAACCTGAAGTAGGGAGGTCAGTGGTAAAGCATCTATCCCTTTGGGGAGGTAGCCTTTCCACATTCGGTCAATGTATTCGTCAAACCAGTCCTCAGCAACATTGCCGTAATAGCTGCTAGTTGCATTAAAAACCGCTTTGTTCCTGATAATGCTCGCATTACCTGTACTGATCAAATCCTCAAAGGTATCCTTGTGAATCACAGGTCGATTAGTCCGTCCGATGGTTTGAATAGATAATAAAAAATTTGCGGTATCTCGGATAAAAGGTTTCTCAGCAATGACAATTTCATAAAGTGCTTGGGACTCCTCAAATCGAATCTTTGTGTTTTTTAATTCAATATGGAAGCCGGCCGTGTCCTTAGCCAAATCCTCAATTAATCTGCTGATATACTCTTTCTCCAAGGCTTTGGCCTTGTTCTGATCATTCCAGCTGTTTAAGGCGTAAGCGCCTAAAATACCAATGGTAATCACCAGAATTTCCAGAATGTATTCCGGCCATTTTTCTTTAAGGATGGAGAGGATTCTTTTCATTAGTTGCTTATTCGTTTAACTCCTGATCTATCATTGCAATCACCTGTTTTATCTCTTCGATTGCATCCCCATAAACTTCTATTCCTGCTTTTCGAAACCTGATAATTGTGCTCAGGATGTTTTGAAATTCTTGACTTTTTTTGATTGCTTCAAAATCGTTTGGTCTAGCACTTGGAAAAGATGCTTCATTAACTCTTCTAATATTTTTGGAAGAGTAGGGCATAAAGACCGATTCAAAATAAGACCATTCCACATGGTCATAATCATCTTCTACAAAAGTTAAGATTCCGTCGTAAAGACTTACAATGGAATTTCGAAGTGCTTTATTCTCTATGAGATCTATACCCTGCGACTTTAGGGATTGATAGGCTGAAGATATTGCATAGGGGCTTTTCCAGCCGCCTAATGTTACAAAACAACTATCGAGTTCGATGGAATAAGGTTGATTTTCATGAATATAATATTCAATCCTTTCTGCATTACGGATGCTTTGGGCATTGAATACAGTATCCTTTTCAAATTTTTTGATGGTATTGATGAGATCCTCTCGAATGTTGGATAACAGTATTCTTTCTTCTCGCTCACTCAATCGACTTTCATTCCAATTATTCAGTGCAAAAGCTCCCAAAATACCAATGGTAATCACCAGAATTTCCAGAATGTATTCCGGCCACTTTTCTTTAAGGATAGAGAGGATTCGTTTCATTTTGATTTTGGTTAAAGAGTTAGAATCTCATTTTTCTAATTCTTTTAAGATCACTTCTTTTAATGTCTGATTTTGGGTTAGGACTGTTTCGATATTTGATTGTGTGTTTTTGGTTTTTATAGAAACTTCCAAAAGCAATTGTTGAAATTCGGGTGTTTTGGAAAGAAGGATAAGTTCTTCTCTATTGACAAAGTCAAACGGTGTCCCTCCCTTTACACTATTATCAGTGCTTTCAAACCAGGAAGATAATTGAAGGGCTTTTTTGTCTGCCAAATAGACCCGAATCCTCTTTTCCAGCAATTCGGCATATTCTAAATAGGTAATATCAAGGTCTTTTAAGTACCTGGAATAGGTGGTAATTTCTTTTCTGATAGCCTCATTTGATATTTTGTCAGCAACAAAAGGATCATTCTTTATCGCGATAGGATTATAATAAATCAGGAGCCTGATTGCATTGGGATTTTCGACCTCCAAGTCCATACCCTTAACTCCGATTTCATACAGGACTTGATGGAGCTTATTTATTTTGGCTAAGGTGATAAGGTTGTCTTGGAAAGAGAGCGAATCTGCCCTTAAATCCTGAACGAGATTTTTTAAAACAGCCTGCTCGTTAATTCTAGCTTTGCGAGCCTCATTGCTATTATTGATCTGCAAGGCAATAAGAATCCCAATTACTACCAAGACAATCTCCCCAATCGCATAACCCAAGTAACGCGTGACTGTGTTAGCCTCAAGAAGGGATTGGCGGATTTTCCGGAAAAATGAAATCATGGTTAAAAAAATAATTTTTTAGGAGGCTTAAATAATCATGTTTGTATGATCAAAATACAAGATCAAACTTGGATTAAGTAAATCGATGGCTGATTTTTTCTATTTTTTTTAAAATCTTGGATTCGAGCCTCTATTCAAGACATGGAGAAATTGAATTTTATACCAAAAGCATGGCGAATTCTATCAGAACAATTAGATTGAATCTTTTCTAATGAAATCTAGAAACTATGTCAAAATTCATCCTCCCCCTATTACTTCTCATCTGCAATTTTTCCATTGCACAAACTACTCCAGGCTATTTTATGCATCCGGATCTCAAGGGAGATCAATTGGTCTTTGTCGCCGAAGGTGACATCTGGAGAGTGCCTACTTCTGGCGGAAACGCTATAAGATTGACTTCGCATCCCGGTGATGAATCTGACCCAAAAATTTCCCCAGATGGCAATTGGGTCGCTTATGCTGCCAGCTATGAAGGCCCAACAGAAGTCTATTTGATACCGATCGATGGAGGGCTTCCTAAGAGACTGACTTTTGAACCGGCAGCCTCAATTCCCACCGCTTGGAAATCTGCCACGGAAATTGCCTACGTCACCAATCAATATTCCACGCTCCCTAAACTCAACACAGTTACTGTCAATGTAACCAGTGGAGCAAAGCAACTTCTTCCATTGGAAATGGCCGCTGAGGGAAGCTTCTCTGCAGATGGCTCTACTTACTTTTTTGTCAGACCAACATTTCACAATAACGTTACCAAGCGCTATGAAGGAGGAACTGCCCGCCAACTTTGGAAGTACAGCACAGGAGCTGTTGAGGCAGTAAAACTGACGAAAGATTACAAAGGCGAGGATCATCATCCGGTACCACATCAAGGAAAAGTATATTTTCTTTCCTCTCGCGATGGCATCGTGAATGTCTGGAGCATGGATGAGAATGGCGGGTCACTGGGCCAAATCACCAAAGAACCAAGTTTCGATGTTCGGGAATTTTCGATTTCGGGAGATCAACTCGTTTATCGGGTCGGCGCAGATCTCAAATTGATGGATTTAGAAACAGGATCCTCAAAGACTCTAGCCATTCAGCTCATTTCTGATTTCGATCAGCTACGGGAAAAATGGGTGGAAAACCCAATGTCTTACTTAAGTAACATGGCAGTGTCCAATGATGGTGAACGAGTCGTAATGACTACGCGAGGCCGGGTTTTTTCTGTTCCGGTAAAAGATGGTAGAACCGTCCGTTTGAGTAGAAAAGATGGTGTCCGCTACCGCGATGCGATTTTTTCCCCGGATGGAAAATCGATTTTAACCTTCTCGGATGAAAGTTCGGAATTTGAAATTCATGAGTACAGCAGCCTAGGAATGGACCAGGGAAAGCAAGTTTCCAAGAATGGAACAACCCTGAAATTTAGTCTGCTTCCTTCCCCTGACGGAACCAAAATAGCTTTCCGGGATTTGAATGAGACTATTTGGGTGATGGACAAAGCCACAGGAGCTCAGACCAAAGTGACTGATTCGGATGAAAGCATTACCTCAAGCATGGCTTGGTCGCCTGATGGCAAATGGCTGGCGTACGCACAAGCCGCAAGTAATACCTTTTCGCAAATCCATGCATTCAATATTGACAGCAAGAAGCGAATAGCGATGACCTCCGATCGGGCAAACAGCCTAAGTCCACAGTGGAGCACTGATGGAAATTGGTTGTATTTCCTTTCTGATAGAAATTTCCAATCTAAGATTGGAAGTCCTTGGGGAACACGTCAGCCGGAGCCTTTCTGGGAAAAGCAGATGAAAATCTATCAAATCGGTTTAAAGAAAGGCTTGGTTTCTCCTTTCTTTTTCAACAATGAATTGCAAAAGGAAGCGGAGAAAGCTCCTGAAAAAGTGACGGTAACTATCGAGGAAAATGGAATTCAAGCAAGACTTCGGGAAGTGCCAGTACCAGCAGGAAATTATACCAATCTCATTGTGACCGACAAGGCACTTTATTACCATGAGATTGGCCCAGGAATGGGTGTAATTTATGGAGCTGGAGCCAGCGGTGATGAAAAAGCGCCACTCATGATGCTTCCAATATCCAACAAGCCGGAACCAAAAGCTTTTATTGATAATGTTCGCAACTATTCCGTCTCGCTAAACAACAAATATATCGTTGTCCGAAGCGGATCAAATTATTCGGTAGTGGAATTGGGCACATCCCCTGTTTCTGATTTATCCAAAACCAAAATGGATTTCAGTGGAGTCAAATACTCCATCGATCCACGAGAAGACTGGAAGCAAATCTATACCGATGCATGGAGAATGGAGCGGGACTATTTCTATGATGCCGGAATGCATGGCGTAGATTGGGATGCGATGTATCAAAAGTATCTTCCTTTGGTAGATCGGGTAACTACACGAGCAGAGCTTTCGGATGTGATTGGTGAATTAGTGGGCGAACTTTCCGTGCTACACACTTCCGTACGAGGGGGTGACCTCAGAGACGGGGAAGACAATATCAATTTCGGGATGCTAGGTGCAAAACTTGGTAGAAATGAAAAACTGAAAGGCTATTCCATCGATCATATTTACTTGTCTGATCCAGACTATCCGGATGAAATGTCTCCACTTTCCCATCCCGATTTAGCAATTTCTGAAGGAGATGTCATCACACATATTGATGGAGTAGCAGTGATGGAAGTGCCGGATCTTTATTATTTATTGAGAGACAAGGCAGACAAACAAGTTCGGATCTCGCTACTAGCTGCAGATGGCAAGGCCAAATCAGATCAGATTCTCAAGCCCATGTCGGCACAAGCTGAGTCCAACCTTCGCTACAATGAATGGGAATATAGCCGAAGGCTGGAAACGGAAGCTAAATCTGATGGGGCGCTAGGATATGTACACCTTCGTGCGATGACCGAGGGAGATATTGGGCAGTGGTACCGTGACTTCTATCCTCAATTCAAGAAGGAAGGCCTAGTCATCGACATGCGTCAAAACCGCGGTGGAAATATTGACTCATTCATTTTAGAGAAATTGATGCGGGAGGTTTTCTTCTACTGGAAAGGCAGAACCGGCGAACCGTATTGGAACATGCCGTATGCCTTCCGTGGTCATTTGGTTTTGCTGGTAGATGAATTTACAGCTTCGGATGGAGAAGCTTTCGCCGAAGGCTTCAGAAGACTCGGTATGGGCAAAGCGATCGGTGCCAGAACTTGGGGTGGAGAAGTTTGGCTTTCAGGTTCCAATACCTTGTCTGACAATGGCATCGCTCGAGCGCCGATGAATGGTGTTTATGGGGCTGAAGGGGAATGGTTGATCGAAGGTGTAGGGTTTATTCCGGACATCGAAGTGATCAATATGCCAAAGGCGACTTTCGAAGGAAAAGATGCGCAATTGGAAGCTGCGATCGAGCATTTGAAGGCCTTAATCAAGGCTGATCCAAGACCTATTCCTCAAGCGCCGGCCTATCCGGATAAGAGTTTTAAGAATGGGAAAGGGGATAATTAAAAAATAGGCGCAATGGGTCTATTTCATGTTGAATGATATTTTAGAAAACCTTTTAAAACATATTACTATGGACGTAAATAAATTAAGAACACCAGAAGGATTAAATCAATATTTGAATAAGGAAATAAGAACATTGCCAATAAAATTGCCTGATTTTATGTTACAAATATTTCTTTGGCAAAAAGTTAAATTTGACTTTACGTACAATGAAGAAATAGCAGAGAGATTATTCGAAGATAAAGACAAAAATATTTTAGCTATTAAAACAACAGAGGCAACAACAATCCTTCTTATTGGATATTTACACATCCCAGATGACTTACATATTAAAACGCCATCCTATTCAAAAATAATTTCTGATAAAGCTAAGGAACTTGCAACGGAGTTAAGCAAAGTTGCAATTAAGAACAATTGGAAGGACAGTCAAATATTTATAATTAGTACCTTTCGACTTTCAAGTTATAAAAAAAATGATTTATCTCAATTTCCGAATAAAGCAAAATATTTCTACTTAGTAAACTCTGCTGATGATAGGGACAAATTTTATAACCTAGCAAAGGATACTGAAACAAATGAGTTTATGGAAAGTGATATTTTGTTGAAAAGTCTTTTAAAACGAAGAGAAATGAATAATACAAAGCCTGAATTCTGGAATTGTGAAATATGTGGTGGAAATAATGAAAAGGGTTGCCTTTATTTTGATCCAACTGAATGTCCAAAATTTTCTTAAAACAAGTTTAGATATGTTAACACTCAATGAATTCCATCAAATATTAAAATCTTGTAGTTTTAAATCAGAAGTTGCCGAAAAAACTGATAGTTATATTTTTAATTTTACTGAGATTTATATTTTTAGAGACGGAAAGCCACTATGTATTTATGAGTTGATTCAAGATAAAACTACCTTTAAGTTTATCTTTGGAAATTTATTTCAGAATATTTCAACAAGCGAATTCAAAAATGTGACTATTATGATCCAAGATGATGATAGATTCCCAATTGTTGTCAATTCTTATTATCTGTCTAGTCAGTCTGGGCAAGGTCTTGACATTACATTGATTGCACAATAGACATAGTCATTTTGTTTAAAAAACAGTACACAAAATGCCACCAGCCGCAATGCGGGTGGGTTTCAGAAGCATGCATTGAACAAGTTTAAGAAGAGATAAAGAAAGGAAAGATACAACAAGTAAAACCCAAACCAGCGGCTGTAGGCCCACGGATAAGATGAGATAGCTCCATTTGTCCAAGCATATCTTACAAAAAAGATTTACCTGTCGCTGATACGACAATTGAGTTGGATTCATATATAAGCTACTATTCCTATCGAGGTACTAACCTCGGCTAGTTCCTCAGGCGCCGGCCTATCCGGATAAGTCATTTAAGAATGGGGTAATAAACTAGTTTTGACCTTACAGATGCTGGTTCAAGTGAAAAGAGGAAATTTATGTTCTATCTGAAATTTGACATGAATTTCACCTTCCCGAAAAAAAGGAGGCATACGAGATATCCGCAATTGTGGATATCTTATGTTGGAATTCATTTAATCTAACTATTCTGGAATAAGTGAAATACTATTCAATACTAACACTCTAAATTTTTGAAAAATGGAAGGCTTAATGATGAATTATCCACTCACGACCACTACTATTCTGGAGTATGGAAACAGCGTCTATCATCACAAAAAGATAATCACCTATCTGCCGGATGGGTCGCGGCATGAGTATAGTTTTGGTGATATGTATAGACGCTGTAAAAAGTTGGCCAATGCTTTAACCCAGAAAATAGGAATCAAAGAGGGCGATATGGTGGGGACTTTTGCATGGAATCATGGTCCACACGTAGAATTATACTATGGGATTTCTGGTGTAGGAGCTGTCTGTCACACTATAAATATTCGATTGTCAAGCAACCAGATCGAATACATTATCAATAACTCGGAGGATAAAGTGATTTTTGTGGATGCCACTTTAGTTCCTCTTTTGGAAAAAATTGCTCCTCTGCTCGAAACTGTAACGCATTATGTTTTACTAAATGCACCAAAAGATTTCAAGACCACTTTACCAAATACACAGCATTACGAAGAGTTACTGGCAGACCAATCAGAAGATTTTGAGTGGCCTACGATAAATGAAAATGATGCCAGTGGCATGTGTTACACCAGCGGAACAACAGGCTTGCCAAAAGGGGTTTTGTATTCCCACAGATCCACATTTTTACATGCGACAACGATTATGTCCCCAAATGCAGGAAATTTTAGCAATCGGGATACGGTTTTATTGATTGTCCCACAATTTCATGTCATGGCTTGGGGCTTTCCATACTTGTGCCTCTTATCCGGCTCAGACATGGTACTCCCCTCTTCCAACTTACAGCCTGAAGCTATAATTAAGATTCTCATCGCAGAAAAAGTGAATAAGGCCAACGGCGTTCCAACCATATGGCTGGGCGTGTATCATGCCATGAAAAAGAATCCTCCTAAAGAAAAATTAGCACTCGAAGAATATCTTGTTGGTGGTTCTGCCCTACCAAAAAGCCTGATTGAAGGTTTTGAAAAGGATTTCGGAATAAGAGGTGTCCAAGCTTGGGGAATGACCGAAACTTCACCTTTGGGAACAGTAAGTCGATTACAGCCTAAACATGATGACTTATCAGAAGATGAAAAATTAACTATTCGTGCAAAACAAGGAACTGCATTTCCGGGAGTGGAAATCCGAATTGTAAAAGACGACGGGACTTTGGCTCCGACGGATGGCAAAACCATGGGAGAACTGCAAATAAAAGGTGCTTGGACCGTAAGCTCTTATTTTAAAACGAATAATTCTGAAAGCTTTACTGAAGACGGTTGGTTTAAAACTGGCGATGTGAGCACAATCGATGAAGATGGCTATATGGAAATCAAGGATAGGACCAAAGACCTTATAAAAAGTGGAGGGGAATGGATCTCCAGTGTAGCTTTGGAATCTGCCTTAATGGCCCATCCTAAAATTAAAGAAGCTGCAGTAATCGCAATACCGGATGAAAAATGGGTAGAAAAACCTTTGGCTTCAATAGTCTTAATGGATAAGGATGATAAAGTTTCAGATGACGAATTAATTGAGTTTCTATCTAGAGACTTTGTAAAATATCAGATTCCCAAAGACTATTTTTATATCAATGAAGTGCCAAAAACCAGCGTGGGAAAATTTGACAAAAAAGAAATCAGAAGACTTTTTGCAGAAGGAAAACTTCATTAATTAGAATTGCTAGCTATTCAAACAAAATACCAAACTTGGACATACCAAATTACTTGTTCTCAACTCCTCAAAACATGTCTGAGGCACCAATAATTATCAGGTTCAGCGTGATATTTTTCTAAGAATGGAAAAAGGATTTAATCTCAACAGCAAATGAAAAAACAATTATTTATCCTTTTCTGGGCCATTTCCTTTGGGGCTTTTGCCCAAAAAGTGAACGTCCCAAGCTCTGTCAAGCGAGCCATGGATCAAATCGATACAGTCACGATCCGAAATCACATTGCCTACTTGGCAGATGATAAACTGCTAGGCAGAAAGCCCGGAACGGAAGGTTATCAGCTAGCCGTGGATTATGTGGTCAATGAATTCAAAAAAATGGGCGTGCAGCCTGGCGGTGACCCTGGTCAATACACCCAAAAGTTGATTTTGAGAAATACGGTTGTCTCTAATTCCAGCGCGAAAGCTTTCCTTTCTGATGTGCAAGAAAATATAGATTCGCTGGTTTTTGGGACTGATTTTCTCCCTTATGCCAATCCTTTGGCTGCTCAAGCTACTGGGGAAGGAAAATTAGTTTTTGCGGGTTACGGCGTAGATATTCCTGGTTTCTATTCCGATTATGAGGGAATTGACGTCAAAGGAAAAGTAGTGGTCATGGTGGCAGGCGTTCCCGATGGAATTCCAGCCTCCACCTTGGTTTCGCATTTCACCAGTCCGGGAAATAAGCTAAACATTGCTTTTGAAAAAGGGGCAATTGGGGCGATTCTGGTATATCCAATGAATTCATTTCCGAATCCAAATCCTGTCATTCAATCCAATGTGGCTTTGAATCCTGAGAAGACAGTGGCTTACGGAAGAGGCTTTAACGGAAATCTGAATTTTGCCTTGACTTCCAATCGAGCTTTTCTCAATCGCCTCTTTTTAAACTCAGGCAAAAATCTGGAAGGGACTTTGGAAGCTATCAAAGCTCGAAAAAATTCCTCTTTTGAATTTCCATTTTCCCTGACCGCAAGCTATACGAATAACTTTTCGGAGTTTGAAAGTGAAAATGTGATTGGTTTGATTCCGGGTTCTGATCCCAAACTGAAGTCAGAATATGTTGTTCATTCAGCACATTTGGACCATGTTGGTATTGGTCGAGTAGTTGATGGAGACTCTATTTATAACGGTGCACATGACAATGCCTCAGGTGTGGCGGCCTTGTTGGAGATTGCCCGGATTTATGCTAAAGGCGGAGCAAAACCGAAGCGCTCGATTCTGATCGTGATGGTTACAGCAGAGGAGATGGGCTTGGTAGGTTCCTCCTATTTTGCTTCTAATCCAACGGTTCCTAAATCTGCGACCGTTGCCAATGTGAATACCGATATGCCTACAGTGATTGCGCCTTTACTTTCGATAGTTCCTTTGGGAGCGGAGCATTCGAGTATAATGGGCAATGTAGATTTCGCTGCGGATTACCTGGGATTGGAGATCGAAGCAGATCCAGAGCCAGAGCAAAATCGATTTGTAAGAAGTGATCAATACAGTTTTGTAACTAATGGAATTCCTGCTTTGCATATCAAATATGGTAATAAGTCGAATATTCCCGGCTTTGATATGGATGCCTTCATCAAGGAATGGCGGGCAAAATACTACCACCGTGCCGCTGATGGTATAGATGGAATCTTCGATTTTGCGGCTGCTAAAACCTATGTGCAGCTCAACTTTCTGATTAGCTATTCTATTGCTCAAAGTCCAAACCGACCTACTTGGAATTCGGGGGATTTATTTGGGAGTAAAAGAAGATAAAAACAACTGAGGGAGGTTTCGACTTAGCCTCCCTTGACTTTTTATTTCTATAACGTTTCTGTCACTAAAAATCTGTTCACTAAATTTTTACAAACAATTAAATTTCAACTGGTTAAAAACTACAATGTTATTTTGCGGTCATTAATTTAAATTTTAATGAAATAATTAAAGTTTTTAATTTTTTTAA
>NZ_MSPQ01000019.1 GCF_001936475.1 Algoriphagus marinus
TCGTCATTTCAAAACGGAATATTTTTGATCCAAAATCAAATGATATTTGGTGAAATCAAGGAATGAAAAAATCCGTTTCCATCCTCCCGCACGGGCCTTCCTTTTCCAAAGGTAAATCCTGCGCGGGAGACCAATAATCTTATTTCTTTCAACCCCGGGTTTCGTACCTCACCCGGGGCTATTAATGCTTTGACCACTTCGTGGTCATTCTCAACTGTATGATTTAAAGCTTCAATCAAATTCCACCTCTAGAGCGGAATTTCTCTCATAGAATGTCTCAACCGAAGGTTACTGCAATATATCATCCTTAAGGTGCGGTGGGTAGACATGGAAGCGGGCCGGCGGTGGCCTGTGGGGAGAAGCTTTTCCATATCTTGGGTTTTTGGTTTCAAGTATCAAGGCATAGGAATTCAGAAGGAAACGAAAAAAGAAAAACCGCTCTTTTAATAAAGCGGCTTATCTCGTATACCTAGTGCTGGGTACTAAATACTTGATTCTTTTTTCAATTCATTCTATCCAAAACTTCAAATCTGGAGGAGTTGGAAATAAACTCAGGAACTATGGACTTCAAGTGGCTCACCAGTTGATCGTCAGAATTTTTCCCGATCATATCCATGAAAAGCTCAACCTGCCCATCAATCTTATGGTAAGATGAAGGTGGTACCTGTGCAATTTTGATTTTAGGGTGATGGGTGATTTTAACTGTTTCAAAATCATTCAATAATTCTTCAAAAAGCTTCTCCCCTTCTCTCAGTCCAGAAAACACAACTTTGATTTCCTCATCGATTTTCTTTCCAGATAGTTTGATCATTTTTTTTGCGAGATCTAATATTTTAACTGGCTCACCCATATCAAAAATATAAATCTCCCCTCCTTCGCCCATAATTCCGGCTTCAAGAACGAGTTGACAGGCTTCCGGTATGGTCATGAAATACCTTGTGATATCAGGGTGTGTGACAGTAATGGGACCTCCGTTCATGATCTGCTTTTTGAAAAGCGGAATCACCGAACCATTTGAACCAAGTACATTTCCGAACCGAGTGGTAATAAACTTTGTATGATATTTTTTATGATTTCTCTCTAAGTACTCATTCAAAGCCTGAACATACATTTCAGCAGCTCTCTTACTGGCTCCCATTACATTTGTAGGGTTTACAGCTTTATCTGTTGACACAAATACAAACTTTTCCACTTGAGCCAATACTGCTATGTCAGCAAGTAGCTTTGTTCCCAAAATATTGGAATGTACAGCCTCCTCAGGATAATTTTCCATCATAGGCACATGCTTGTAGGCAGCGGCATGAAATACAACTTGAGGCTTATAAGACTTGAATACCTCTTTAACTTTTTTCTTGTTTCTCACATCCCCCAAAACAATTTTTATTGGGCAGTGTGAATGGTTTTCTTTGAATTCCTGCTGCACATCATAGAGAGCTGACTCTGCGATATCAAACAGGATAAGAAGTTTTGGCTCATAATGGCTAATCTGTCTGCAGATTTCAGATCCTATAGAACCGGCTGCTCCGGTAACCAAGATTACTTTACCTTGTAAATCCTGATGAATTCTAGGGTTATCCAATAAAATTGGCTCTCTACTCAACAGGTCCTCAATTTTGACCTCTCGAATAGCACCTGCTGTCAAACCACCATTGATCCATTGATCTACCGGAGGTACAATACAAACAGAGACATTTAGCCTTAGACATTCGTCAATAATTTCATTTTTCCGTTGGACGGAAAGGTCACGAACCGCGATAATCAACTCAGTAACCCCAAACTCTGAAACAAGACTTTCTAAATCGCCGAGGCCTTTATAAATTCGTTTACCGGCAATATTTTTTCCTTCTTTTTTTGGATCATCATCCAAAAAAGCAATCGTATTAAAAATACTTTGCCCATCTCTTTTGATTGCTTCCTGTGCAATAATTCCTGCTTCACCTGCCCCGAAGATCACTCCGTTTTTAAGGTTCTTTACTAAGAATCCGTTTTTCAGGTAAACAAATAATTCCTTAACCAACAGTCGATAAAAAATCAACATGAATAAGGATGATAAACTTGCTATAATGAGAACAGAGGTTGGAAGTAAAAATCTATCATTTAAGAAATTGCCTCTAAAAAAATTCAAGAATAGGAAGAGAACAAAATTGATAACAACTGTCTTGAAAATATTGGAGCCATCCCGAAAACCGGTATGTCGTACAATCCCTTCATAGCTTCTGGTATTTTGCATTACCAGCAAACCACCAATCATAAATGTAAAACTTCCTGCTAAAGCATCATTTTGCTCTATTAAAGCCAATTCAAAATTAAAACGAACCAGATATGCAAATAGGGCACAATAAAAAAGAATTAAGGAATCTAAAGATGCAATTATCCACCTAGGTAGAATCTTAAGCCGGGTTAAAAAATTCATAGTAGAAATTTATTCAAATAGTAAGATTAAATTTTACTCAGTGATTATAAATAATGACGCAAATTAATCAAATTATTAATGATTTTTAAAATAATCTGTCAAAGATACTTATAACTAAAAAAATTACCAGCATTAAATCCCAAATAACAGAATCTAAATCTGTTTGATTTAATACCCCAAATCAATTAAGCTACTGATCTCCCTGTGAATCTCTTCATACTCACTTCTCCTTTTTGGGACACTCCTTTTCCCATCAAAACATTAAAAAATGTTCTGAATAGGATTTTTAAATCAATCCATAATGAGAGATTATCCACATACCATACGTCTAACTGAAACTTCTTCTCCCAACTGATAGCATTTCTACCATTGATCTGAGCCCATCCCGTCACTCCCGGTTTTACCTCATGTCTTCTGGATTGCTCCTGTGAATACAAAGGAAGATAATCCTCCAGCAGTGGCCTTGGACCTACCAAACTCATATCACCTCTAAGCACATTGATAAGCTGGGGTATTTCATCCAAAGATGTCTTTCTTATGACTTTCCCCAATGCAGTAATTCTCAATTCATCAGAAAGCAATCTGCCTTCCTCACAATATTTGTCCCGCATGGTTTTGAATTTGAGAATATGGAAAGGTTTACCGGCAAGTCCAGGTCTGGCCTGCCCAAAAAATGGATTCCCTCTATGGTGAATGATCAGTGTAATGGCTATCAAAACAAATATTGGAAACAGGACAAGAAATAGCCCAAGGGAAATTAAAACATCCAATATCCTTTTGAAAAAAAACCTATAATTCACTCACCCAAGGGTTTTAATTAATTCTTTTTCTATATGAGAGACAACCAGCTTTTGGTCATCTAGAGTAAGAGTCACTGAACTAGGAAGACAGAGTCCGTTTTTAAACAAGCATTCAGAAACATTTCCTCCATAATATGGCATATCCTTGAAAACAGGTTGTAAATGAAGTGGTTTCCAAAGAAAACGTGTTTCAATATCATTTTTTAGAAATATCACCCGAAGCTTATCATTACTGATTCCGTTAGTATCAGGATCAATCAGAATAGTACTTAACCAATAGTTTGAGTAAGAGCCCTCCGGCTCCTCCTGAAAGGTAATCCCAGGAAAACCGTCCAAAAGCTCCCTATATCTTTGATTTATCAA
Source organism: Algoriphagus marinus (assembly GCF_001936475.1). GTDB lineage: Bacteria > Bacteroidota > Bacteroidia > Cytophagales > Cyclobacteriaceae > Algoriphagus > Algoriphagus marinus. The sequence goes on from NZ_MSPQ01000019.1 coordinate 3,577, forward strand.
CCTTCTTTTTTTCACCCAGGCATTCAATTGCTCAAGCTGAGCGAGACCAATAGCAGCGGCTAGGTTGTTCATTTTATAATTGAAACCTATCTCCAAATGATGATAATAGGGCAGATCCTCTCGGGCCTGAGTGGATAGATATTTTGCCTTTTCAATTAAATAGACATCATCTGATATCAGTGCACCCCCACCTCCGGTGGTGATTATTTTATTTCCGTTGAAAGAATAAACACCCATTTTGCCTATAGCTCCACAGAATTTCCCGAAGTATTTGGAACCAACTGCTTCTGCAGCATCTTCTAAAACAGGTATTTGATATTTTCCGGCAATTTCCAAGATCTCATTCATCTTGGCAGGCATCCCAAAAAGATGGACTGTAACTATTGCCTTTGGCTTTTTACCCTGATCTATCCTACTTAAGATAGCGTCCTCAAGCAATTCAGGACACATATTCCAGGTATCCTTTTCACTATCTACGAAAATAGGTTTTGCTCCCAGATAAACGATGGGATTTGCTGAAGCACAAAAAGTAAATGATTGGCAGATCACCTCATCCCCTGGACCAATTCCCAAAAGAACCATTGCCAGATGCAAAGCAGAAGTACCGGAGTTTAAAGCCACTGCTTGATGAGAATGCATTTCCCGCGCAAGCTTTCGCTCAAATTTTGGGATAAATTCTCCATAAGTGGCTAAATGACCAGCCTCAATCGCTTTATTGGAATATTTTTTTTCATTCCCTTCAAAAACAGGGAAAGAGAGTGGATATTTAAAGGACATTCTTACAATTAGGTGAATAAGAACCTTTCTAAAGGTAAAATCAATACTATCAAAAACCAAACCATCAATTACAAGAAATAAAAAAAGCCCTTGATGGGCTTTAATTTGTTTTTTGAATCTTCAAGGTTTTCTTAATTCATATTAATGCGGGAATCCTTAAAACCTTCCCGATCTACGATTTTTGATTCTATTCTTTTCTTAGTCAACCTTCTATTTTCAAGAACCTTAGGTTCTTTTTTCACTTTTTTCTTCACATACTTTACAGTAATCTGATCAAGTCTATAGCCCAATAATAGAACTATTACGGATATAATAGGAAGTGCTAAATGATCTGAAAAATCTTTCATAAGAAAAATCAAAACAATAAAACTCAACTGCAATCCACCTAAAACAAGTGCCACCTGATTATGCTTGAGACCCATGCGCATCAAAAAATGATGCACATGACTTTTATCCGGAGTCATAGGACCTTGCCCCTTACTGATCCTTCGGGTAAAGACTCTTGCCATATCATAGAGCGGGAAGATCATTAAAGTGATTCCGGCTGTAAAGACCGGTGTGAATCTCCAGAAATTATCTTCAGGAAGAGCAGCATTGGTTTCCATAAATGCAATAATCAATGCAGCCATGGTAAATCCAATCATTAGGGAACCTGTATCCCCCATAAAGATTTTTGCCGGATGCCAGTTAAAGAACAAGAAAGCGACAACTGCTCCTAGGAAAATAAACGAAAGCAAGGCATAACTCTCAAGGCCCTGAATCAAAAACCAGGCTCCAAGGCAGGAGAAAACAATGGTTGCCATAGTACCTGCCAAGCCATCAAGTCCATCAATCAGATTGAAGCCATTGGTAAGCGCTAAGATAACAAAGGCAGAAAAACCGTAGCTAACTATAGTATTCAGTTCCCCAACTCCGAGGAAGCCATGAAGATCCTTGATTCGAATATCAGATACCACCACCACAAGAAGCACAGCAACCAGCTGTCCGAGAATTTTATGAGTCGCTTTAAGCTCCACCATATCATCCCGAAAGCCCACGAAAAACATCAGGGCTACAGCGCCAAGAAGAAAGCGAATATCAGGTATTGGAAACTGCCAAGCCCAGATTGCCAAAGCAACTGCTGATGCTATAAAGATGGCTATTCCTCCCATGGAGGGAACAAAGTTTTTGTGGATCTTCCTGCCCCCAGGGGCATCTCCAATATTCTTCTTTTTAAGGATGGAAATCAGGACCGGCATCACTAAAAAAGTAACCGAAAAAGCGATTAATGTGGCGTAGAAATGAAACATGGCTAAATAATTAAGGACAAAGTTATGAAAAATGTAGCTGAAGCCTAAGTTTATTACAGATTCAGCAAAATAAAATTAAGGCTTTAAATCATCAAAAAACAAAAAAATGTATTTAATCACTTCTTATTTCTTTTTAAACTACAGTTTTTTGAAGATGATTTTTTTTTGAAAATTTTTATTAACGGCCTTTTCTTTATTCAAAGTAAAGAAGATAAAAAGACTTGAGTTTGAAAGGATAACTATCCTCTCCCATGATCAACTATCCGTAAGCGATTTTCAGAAATAGATTACTGCTTACTTCCTTTATTCCAGAAATAAATCAGGCTTACCTGCGCCATTACACTAGTCATGTTCTCCCCTTTCGGGAAGTCAGGTGTACTTGTCGGATCCAGTTGCCACTGATAGTTTCGGGCATGGATAAGCTGAAGCTTGGAGCTCAGCAAAAGGTTATCGAATTTCTTGTCGTATAAGAAACCTAGAGAGAGATCGATCCAGGGTTTGCGAACACTTTGCTGACCAAATGTCCGATAGAAAAATCCTTGTCGATTTTCTAAACGTTCGAAAATGATTCCTTTTTTATCAAAATCATCAACCAATGCCACTTCTAAAGTCTGAATATTGGCACCAGGCCCCATCCCTACTCCAATGGGTTGACCAAAATTCGTAAAACCTCTTGCCTGATGGTGCATATGCCAACTGCTTAACCCCTGCAACCCTCTATATCTGATATATCTATTTACAGATTCTTGTTGCTGAGTGATTTCAGATCGAATTTGAATTTTTTTATTCAAATCTGGTAAGTCAAAAAGTTTGACTAATCCCAAAATATAGGCACGAGCATGCTCTGGATTCAAAACAAATTCCCGCCAATTAAATGCATGGTCTCTTCTTCCAAACTCAAAATAAACTTCAAGCTGGGAAGGTCTATTTTTAAATGAACCGAAAATAGTAAATTGCTGATCCTGCCCATTTCCGTCAAAATCCACCGTATTTCCCCCTTCGAAAAACCGCTTTTTCTGAAAGCCTTGAAAAACCGGGAATAAATCAACAAAACGGCCTGATAAAGTTTCACTGTATTGTTGGACAGTTCGGCTAAATCCAAATGAAATTCCTTTGATCCATTTAGGATGCCATGTGAAGGAAAATGCATTCAAATATCTCCAATCACTAGAAATTGGATCAAAATACTTCTCATCCAATTCGTTAATTCCGGTGCCACCTAGTCTACTGGAGGCAAGCTTCCCCATTAAGAGTTGAAGCTCAATCCCTCCTATGAAAGTCTTTGCTGGTCGATGGGTATTGAGGGTAAAATGTGGAAATCCAGCAGCATTATTTGAAAAAGTCAATGAATTCCACTGTCCAGGTCCCCACCAGATATTTTTGGTCGAAATACCGGTCTCAAAGGCCCCAAATTGGGCTACTAATTTAGTTTGCCCCCACCATAGCTTTGAATACAAACCATCTCCAAAAGATTGGGGGAAATCACCATAGTTTAAGTCGAAATAAAAATCATCGATTTGAGAATTAGACCAATCCTGTAAAAACTCAGGTTTAGTCCCTTTGCTTCCAAAAACTATTTCCGGATTAAATTCCAGTCTAATGAATTTCCAGGAAGCATTTATGCCTCCAGACCAATAGGATTGATAGCCTTTCACAGGTAATACACCACGATCATCCCAACCATAGTTTGACCTGGAACTTATTCTTTGAAAAGAAACTAAGGGGCTGAATGAATAAGAAATGCCCCAATCAATATCTTCTACTTGAGTTTCTTGGATAAATGAATACCTAAAATCTTGAACTGAGGAAGTGTCTGATAAGCTCAAACTGTATCTCCGACTTAATTCCCTTTCTTTAGGATAGGTATTTTGAAAAACCTGAGATCTTAAAGTACCTGAAAAAAGAAATGAAAAAATAGAAATAAAAAGAAGCCGTATTTTCATTGGCTAAATTTAGCACGGAGAACCTCAAAAATAAATTGAGGAGTGGAAATTAGGTTTCGACGCCATAATCTCTTAGGCTCCTTGATAAACCTTGGAAACCACTCCAATCCAATATCAATCCAAAATTGACTGGGTCTTTGAACATTTCCTGCGTAAAAATCAAAAACAGCACCAATGGAACAAATGATGTTAACATTCAGATTCTGCTTTTGTGAGTAAACCCATTTTTCTTGTTTAGGAGCGGTCATACCAACAAATAGAACATCAGGACGTATTTCATTTATCTTGGTACGCATTTCAATATTTTCATACTCAGAAAAATCAATCTTATATGCAGGTGAAAAACTAACGACTTTTACTTTTGGGAAGTCCAATGCTGCTCGTGCTTTTATAATCGTTAAAGTTTGCGGGGAAGCACCAAGAAAAAAACATTTACCTTCAATCTGATTTAAATATTTCATCAAATAAATAAAAATATCATACCCTGCTATTTTATTTATTTTTCTCCTATTCAGTACTTTTGCTGCCAAAACAATCCCAATCCCATCCGGAAATAAATAGTCACTTTGCTTTAAAGCTTCATGAAATATTTTATCTTTACTTGCTACACAGTATGAATGAGGATTAATGGTACTTATAATTGTTTTTGCTTGAACAGGCAATTTTGGGTATTTGGTAGAAATATTATAACCAAGCATTTTCATTCTTCACTAAAATTTATTTTTTTTTAAGACGTCTTCATGTTCTTTAATTTCAAATTCACTGAAACGATTCTTTAATAGTTTAGCTGGATTTCCTCCCACAATAGCATATGGTTCCACATCTTTAGTAACAACTGAACCTGCTGCTACTATTGAACCCTTCCCTATTTTAATCCCGCTTAACAAAATTGACCCATAACCAACCCAAACATCATCCCCAATAATAACTTTGGAATTTAATCCTTTCCATGAATAAGTATGATCTCGTATCTGTGAAGCAAATCTTATTGGAATACCAATTTCTTGAAAGTGATGATCGTATTTGCCAACTAAGGCTACATTATTTCCAAATATTACATTATTCCCAATCACTGTGTCACACTCAATTTGAGAATTTCTCCCTATATAAAAGTTTTTCCCTATTTTGATTTCAGATTTGCACCATATATTCACATTTCTACCGGCATGGAAACCTCTTTCGATATTATATCTTCTCCATTTCCAATGGAGAAGATATAAGTCCCTCATTTTTTTAAGTATTTTTTTTAAATAACTCATTTTAGCTGTCAAAATATTGTTCAAGTGATACCCTAAGGTTGGAAGTTGAATATATTTGAATATCTTCAACTTTCTTTAAAAGATTACTATCTGGTAGTTCTAAGGCTTTTAAAATTCCATTTGAAAATTCATTAGCGTTTCTGTTTTCTAATACAAATCCGTTTTTTCCTTGTTCAATTAATTCTTTTGCGCTGCTAAAATTTGTAGCTACTATTGGTTTTGCACAAGCAATAGCTTCCATTAACGAAGTAGCCCATCCTTCAATAAAAGAACCCATAACAAAAACATCTGAAGCATTGAGATAAAGAGCAAGCATCCTGTGATCTAATCGTCCTGCCAAGAAAACATTGCCTTCCAAATCATTATTTTGGATGAACTCTTCAATTGTTTTTCTATCTTCACCATCTCCTAAAAACATAAAAAAAGCATTAGGGAAGTCTTTTCTCAAAACCATAAAGGATTCAAGCATCAATTCCCACCCCTTCAACTTACTCAGCCTCCCTGTGGTTGTTATAATTATTTTTTCTTCGGATAACTGAAGATGGTGACGGGCTAATAATTTTGGTATTGGATGAAAAATTTTTGTATCCACTCTAGTAGGAAACTGAATTACTCTTCCTTCTAATCGACATTTCTTATCCCTATAAATAAAATTATGTATTGCCTCTCTATTTGCAGAAGCAAAAATCAATTTTGATCTGTTTAATGATTTAAAGAACATTATATCAAATAAATACGAGAAATATTTTCCATACCAGTACCTGGAGATCATCATAGGGTTTTCAACCCCAGGAATCCTAGTAAATAACTCCGGAATTTTTTGTCTGTCCAAAGCAAATAAAACCTCAGGAGTCTGAACAAAAACTTTTGCAAAATCCTTTACAAAAATTTCTTTTTTATATTTCCTGACACTCCAATACGATTTTAATCTTCCTGGGATTAAAGTTCTCCTATTAGTTTTTACAACCTTTCTCACGGAGAAGAAATCGAAATTAATTCCATCTATTTCTTTTTTTGTCCACCGTCCAACAGGAGTGTTATCAGTAGATAATCCAACTAATGCAAGATCATCTTTAAATGCAGTAACCATTTGTTTAGCAAATGCAAGATATCCACCTATTGGATAATCATCGTAGTTGCAAATCTCTATTAAAAGAATTTTTTGTTGCATGTTCAGAAATTTTCTTATTAGATAAGGCAGCAATAATATAACAACTATAAATTATCTCGCCCCAAAATGGAGTCCCATGAGAAGTTAAATAAAAGCCAATAAATAGAAAAAATAAAACCAATATATTTTTTTGAAATTTGTCATCCAAAAACTTCCAATATCTTTTAATCCTTATATAGATTAAAAAAATAAAAATCCAGAAAAGTAATAAACCTAATATACCAGAACTTTCCAAAATATTAAAGGTAGCATTGTGAGACACGATAGACATACCAGTTTTTTTCTCAAACAAATCTATTGAATGTTGAGTACCATATCCTAAAGACTGCCCGAGCAATCCTTCTTCTTTAAGATTATCTAGAGCAACTATAATAAATGGTAATCTGGCACTGGATAACTGTTCAACAGATAATTCAGTATCTTGTCGGTAAACAGAACCTCCAGTTAATCGAAAGTGAAACGCTTGATTATTATCGTACATCCAAAAAATAGAAATGAAAATAAAAAAACTTAAGATTACTGAAATTATTTTTTTCCTAGAGCTAGAATTATAAAAAAGGCTTACTAATATTACAATCAAAAAAATAAACCACCCTGTTCGAGTCCAACTTGAAAAAACAAACCAAATGCCGAGTAAAATGGCAAAAATCCAAATAATTTTATTTTTGAAATTGTTTGAAAACCGATCATATGAATTTATTAAAACAATGGTTGCTATACTGAAAATTTTTGAAGATACTGCAACATGATAAAACAAACCTTTCGTAGCAGTACCTTCTATACCATATTTATCTAATTCAGTTACAGGATTAAGTGTTTCCAATCCAAACATAAATGGTACAGTTGAAAAAATCAAAAATAAAGAAAGGGAAATAGCAATATTGCTTAATCGTTCAAAAGAGTCAGAACGATTTTTATATTTTATATAGAAAAAACCAAGAAACAAAGGGAATATCATTGATTCTAAAGCATTTTGTATTGCTGTTAAAAAACCATAAGGCACCTTAATATAAATAAGATATTTGAAAGAAAATAAAAACCCAATCCATACATAAACAGGAAGGTGTTTTACAAACAAATACCCGAACATACCTACTACAACACCGGCTTTCCATATTTGTGAAATTTTTAATGATCCAATCTTAACTGGTTCGATATAAAGTAATAACCACAGGATAATAAAAAAAAATATCTCTTTCCAATTTGTTTTGAAATAGTAATTTATCTGTTGTTCTCGCATCAACGATAATAATTACGGATTAAAAAAAGAGTATGCAGTAAAAAATCAGCACCTACTTTTGGTATTTTATTATTTCGAGTATTAGAATAAACTTTCTCATATTTAACTGCAATTTTATCTGTATTAAAATATTCATTAAAAATTCTACGTATAAAATTTATATTTCTAGTTTGTTCATCCTTATTTTGAATTATAGATTTAATCTTATTATAATTAAATGACTCATTATAATTTTCTATTTTTATCCTTTCTGAAAAATTATAATAAAATGCTGTATCAAAATTTTTCTGTGTTATTATAATAGGAATGGAACTATTTTGAACTGGGCTTAATAAAATTTTATTTTTGGCAGCAGCTTCCATAAAACTTCTACCGGTACCTAAAACAGCGTCGGCAACACTTATAAGTTGTTTTGCATCTTTTGTAAATTCTGATTCAGTAAAAAAGAAACAATTATCTTTACCAAGTATTCTCAATTCCTGTAAACAATTTTTATCTTCCACAATACCAATAAAAATAACACAGCACTTAAAACCATCTAACGAAAGCTTATTTACAAGATTAATGAGTTGTGTAGAACTACTATGGTAATATTTACCAATTCTAGTTATCCTTAAAAATTTGAAAACTTCAGTTTTTTCCCCAAGATTATTTTTTATTTTTTCAATCCGAGTTTTGTCACTTTCAAAGTATTTTATTCGATTAGGTATTAGGTAAAGATTACTATCTTCGAATTTCCTTTTCGATTTAAAAAAGTTTAAATTCTCTGTACTAAATAAAATTAAATTTTTAGCATACGGGAAATATACTGAATTTATCCCGCCACATTTTGTTACACAAAATGGAATTTGAAGTTTATGCCCTGCTAAACGAACCCAGTAATAAGCTAATGAATCAAATGCATGTAAAATATCAGGTTGTTCAGATTTTAATATTTTTTTTATAGAACTGTGAGTTCTAAAAATAGCAGGACCTTTGAAAATAACTGAGTGTAGTTTTATTTTTGTGTCTTCCAGCGCTTTAGCCGGGTTATTGCCAACATTAATTATAAAAACTTCATGATGAGCAGCAATTTGTTGAGCTGTTTCCAGTAGACTATGGTAATGACCTCCCAGGCCGTTACTTTTTGAATTTATGCTTGCAATTATAAATGCAATTTTCAATTTCAAATAATTCTTTGTTCAACTTCCAAAATGATACCAAATTTATCCTTTACACGATTTTTAACTTCCGAAATTAGATCGAGAATATTTTGTCCTGTAGCACGATTAAAATTGATGATAAAACCGCTATGTTTTTCAGACACTTTGGCACCGCCCACACTAAATCCCTTAAGTCCTAACTCGTCCAACATAGGACCTACAAACTTCCCTGGAGGTCGCTTGAAGACACTTCCGCAATTAGGATAATCTCTAGGTTGTATAGACCATCTCCTATTCTTTGAATCAATCATCAATTTTTCAATATGTTCATTATTCCCCTTTCGCAACTTAAACCAAGCTTTCAAGATAATACAACCTGTATTATTCTGAAAAAAACTGTTTCTATATGAGAGACCTATTTCTTCACTAAATCTTTCCTTAATAATTAAATCACTTAAATCCAAATATCGCACTTTATATAAAACATCCTTTGTTTCTCCCTCTTTTGTTCCAGCATTCATTATGACAGCTCCACCAACAGAACTTGGAATGTCGTACAAAAATTCGACCCCAGTAAGACTATGTTTTAATGCGACAGAACTTATTTCAAGAGCAGTAGCTCCAGATTCTGCCTCTATAAGAGTTTTGTCAACATTAATTTCTTTGAAATTTTCGTTCAAAATAATGAATGGTCTTTCATATTCAGATTTACTGAGAATAATATTATTTCCGTTTCCAATTAAAACAAATTCCTTTAGATTATGCTGCTTAAAAATTTTTAAGAAATCATTTTCAGATTCAGGGAAATATGCTTTAGAGCAATAACTTTCAATTTTATATGAATTATAATTTGTAAGATTAAAATTTTCAAAAACCTTCATCCTAGTTTTTTACTTTATTAATAATGTTTAAAATTGGGTCAAAATCAGATTTTTTGTATGTCAATATTTGAGTTATTCGTATCCCAACCTCTAAACTATAAAAATGCAAGAAGAAAATCCCAGCTATTGCATAACTAATTGTGGAAGCTATAGCCGCACCATTAGCTCCATAACTAGGGATTAAAATAAAGTTAAAAAAAATATTTATCCCGAGTGCTGGAAGCATGGCCTTCATACTGATCCAAGGCTTGCCTTTTCCTGCCAAATCCATATTCATTACTTTATAGATTGTTAATATTAATACACCAGGAAGTAAATAATTTAAAACCTCTACACTCTCTTGATAAGGTTCCCCATACATACCAATAATTATCTGTTCAGAAAACAAATATAGAACAAGTGATCCAATCCCTATAGCAAGAAAGGAGAGTCTTAATAACTGAGCTACTTTGTGAGAAAATTGCACATCATTTTTACTTACAGCACTTCTCACAAATACAATTGTGCTGAAAATCATTGGAATTTGCCATAAGTATTGAGTAATCGCAGATCCTTTAGAATAAATCCCCATTTCATATGGAATGCTAAGCTTATCTAGAATTATGATATCTACTTTATAATTCAAATTAATAACTAAAAGAGCAACAGCATATACTGAACCCAGACTAAGCATATCTTTTATAATTTTCCATTCATATTTAATACTAAAAAATTTAATAAATTTATTCTTAAATAGTAATAGGATAGACATGAAAAGTGGAGCACTTATACTAGCAATCATTGCTCCTTGTACATCCATTTTTAATAGCAACACGAAAATAATGGTTGATAATAAAGCGATTAAAGAAGGAATCCAATTTATTTTATTAAAAGTTTTAATATCATTTTTTCCCAAAAAAATACCAGAATTATAGGTGTTAAACAAAGTAAATGGTATCGGTAATAAAGCTAAAATAACTAGATTTAAATTATCACCCGTTTTGCTAAAGTAGCGAATTAAAAAAAAACTAATAATTACAGAAAACAATGTTGATATCATCCATATTTGAGAGATCGCGACCTTTATTTGATCTTCCGAATATATACTTTTTCCCAAAAAATAAGTAGTTGACTGCCTTATTCCTAAAGAACCAAAACTCATAAACAATGATGGATACACTAAAAGACCTGCTATAATTCCATTTCCTTCAGGCCCTATAAATCTAGCTGTAACTATCGAGGTTCCTAAACCAAAAAATATAATAAAAATATTAGATAAGCCTACCCTTGAAACGTCCTTTAAAAAGGAACTCATAAATACATTCTTTGTTTTTTTCTTTGTCCCTTAATAATCATCGAAGCTCTAAATAAAAATATAGCGAATATCAACCTAATAAGACTTTAAGTTTAGAGTCCAAATTCTCGTATCCTCTCTGAATTTGCCAAGCATTTTCAATAGTAGTTTCACCTTCAGCAGTTAAGCCAGCTAACATTAATGCTATTCCAGCCCTTAGATCTAATGCTTTAACAGTTGCACCATGTAAAGGGTTACCACCCTTAATAACTAACATTTCTCCTTGAATTTCGTATTCTACGCCCATTTTTGCCATTTCTTCAGCATATGCATATCGGCCGGGAAAACGCAAATCAATAATTTTTGAAGTCCCTTCAGACATTGCTCCATAAACTGCAAATAATGGTTGCATATCTGAATTAATACCAGGATAGGGTCCGGTACTTATTTCGATCGGATAATTATCTCCTCCTCTAACAATTAAGCTATCCTGACCTCTATAAAACTTCATTCCACTTTCTCTCAGATATATTAAGGGAACTTCAAGATGTTCGAAAGGGAAATTCTGAATTTCTACATCACCTTTGGTAATTACAGATCCAATAGCCCACGTAAGCGCTTCCATATTATCAGGAACAACAGTATGCTTTACACCAGAAAGCTTTTGGACTCCTTCGATAACAATGCACTTCTGACCATATACCTTAATTTTTGAGCCCATTTTATTGAGCATTCCAATTAAATCAATAATCTCCGGACGAATATGAGGGTTCCAAATTGTTGTAGTTCCTTTCGCTAGAGTAGCACAAAAAATTCCATTTTCTGTTGCCCCTGTAGATCTAATAGGTAAAAATATTTCGGTTCCTTTTAATTGACCCTCAACTTTTGTACACAAATAACCATCTTCCTCCCATACTTTAGCACCCATTTGCTCAAGGATCATAACATGTAAATCAAACTTACGATCTCCAAGTTTACATCCACCGGGGAGTGGAACTTTACCTTCACCAAAACGAGTAGTAAGAGCTCCCAATATTAAAAGAGAATTCCTTATAGATCTCTCATCCCAAAGTAATTCTGGGGATAATCTATTTTCAGAAATTCTTAAGTAATCTCCATTTTCAGTACAAGTTTTACCCATTTGATTTAACATCTGAATATGAACCTGCATATCTAATAGTCCATTGGGAGAATTAAATAACTCAATAGTTTCATCAGTAAGTACAGAAGCAGTTAACAGCTTTAACCCACCATTCTTTGCACCACTTACTTTAACTTCTCCCTGAAGTCTACCTTTCTTAATTTTCAAAATATTATTGTCTGTCATCTTCAAATTACTTTCTTCTATAAATTTTTGCAATACCAATCCACAGCCTCCTCAACCCCTTTATCAATTGAATGAGTAGCTTTATAGCCAAGCATTTTATTAGCTTTCTCAACTGAGGCCAAAGAATGTGGAATATCACCTTTTCGATTAGGACCATGAACAATTTCTATATCTGAGATAGATTGATCATAAACTGAAAGATGCTTTTTAATTAATTCACACAATTGAACTAAGTTAGTTCGATCTCCCACTGCAGTATTATACACTTGATTCAAGGCTTCTTGATTATCTGTGGACAAACACAACAAATTCATCTGAATCACATTGTCTATATAAGTAAAATCACGGGAGAATGTCCCATCTCCATTGATTACTGGACTCTCATGATTCATAAATTTCTTTACAAAAAGAGGAATCACGGCAGCATAAGCTCCATTTGGATCTTGTCTTTTACCAAATACATTGAAGTATCTTAATCCAATAGTGTTTAAACCGTAGGTCTTAAAGAAATTCTCTGCATACAACTCGTTAACATATTTGGTAATTGCATAAGGAGAGAGTGGTTTACCTATTACCTCCTCAACCTTGGGCAAGGACTCAGAATCCCCATAGGTAGAACTACTTGCAGCATAGATGAAGCGCTTCACTCCTGCATCTCTAGCGGCTACCAGCATATTCAAAAATCCACCTACATTGACATCATTGGTAGTGATGGGATCATTGATAGATCTTGGAACAGAACCTAAAGCTGCTTCATGAAGCACAAAGTCTTGGGACTTACTTACAGCATGACAAGTAGCTAAATCACGAATATCTCCTTCTATCAAGGTGAAATTGGTATTCGAGAGAAAAGGCTCAATATTATGTTTATGCCCTGTAGCAAAATTATCCAAACAGGTGACTTTTACTCCAAGTTCTAATAAAGCTTCGCAAAGATTAGAGCCTATAAAACCAGCTCCTCCTGTTACCAATACTTTCTTCCCTTCTAATTGCTCCCTAAAATTCTCAAACATAATAATAATTAAAGCCTACTATCCACCAATTCCTTACTAAGCAATCCCTTTACATCAAACACTACCTGCTGATCTGATTTCTGAATATTCCAGCTTTTAAACTCCTTATGCCCTACTGCAAGTATGATGGCAGAATAATCTTCCAATATAGGCTTTGCCCCTCCATTGATAATCTCAATTCCATATTCATGCATTACCTCTGCCACATCTGCCCATGGATCATAGACACAGACATCCATATCAAAGGATTGAAGTTCTCTGTAAATATCAATAACACGGGTATTCCGAACATCTGGGCAGTCTTCCTTAAAGGTAAAACCAAGGATTAACACTTTGGAATCTATCACTTTTAAGTCTTTACGCATCATATGTTTGATGGTCTCAGTAGCCACATGCTTACCCATGGAGTCATTCAGTCGGCGTCCAGCCAAAATAATCTCAGGATGATAACCCATTTCTTGGGCTTTCTGAGCCAAATAAAATGGATCTACAGAAATACAGTGGCCTCCAACTAAGCCCGGCTTAAATGGTAGGAAGTTCCACTTCGTTCCAGCAGCTTCCAGCACTTCCTGAGTATCAATATCCAGAAGGTTAAAGATCTTACTCAATTCATTTACAAAGGCAATATTGATATCCCGCTGGGAATTTTCGATCACCTTAGCTGCTTCTGCCACTTTGATAGAAGATGCTTTATGAGTACCGGCAGTAATCACTGATTTATACAATTGATCTACATATTCAGCTACCTCCGGAGTACTACCCGAGGTTACCTTTAGGATTTTGGTTACGGTATGCTCCTTATCCCCAGGATTAATTCGCTCAGGTGAATAACCCGCAAAAAAGTCTTCATTGTATTTCAAACCAGAGATTTTCTCCAAAACAGGCACGCACTCTTCTTCCGTCACTCCAGGATATACCGTGGATTCATAAATCACCACATCTCCTTTTTTCAGCACCTTCCCTATTGCTTCTGATGCCTTTAGCATTGGAGTAAGCACTGGTCTATTATGTTTATCTGTAGGAGTAGGAACCGTAACGATATAGATATTTGCCGAGGAAATTGGGCCTATTCCATCCGTGACTATAAGCCCTTTTCCTTTTTCATCTTGCTCTAAGGAGGTTTTTACCAATACACTTTGAAGTTCTGAGTCCTCTACTTCCAAAGTTCGATCATGCCCCTTCTGAAGCTCATCTACTCTGGCTGCATTGATATCGTATCCTATAGTTTTGAATTTCTCTGAAAAAGCAACCGCTAATGGCAGACCTACGTAGCCCAAGCCGATGATAGCGATTTTACTTTCTGAAATTGGTATTAGCATTTGTAATTGTAAATATGGTTAAAGGTTAAAAGGGTTAAAGGTTAAGAGGGTTCAGTGTTAACTATTAACATTTAAGTTTTAACAGTTTGAGAGGTTAAGGGTTAATCTGTAAGTATGAATTAACTTTTTAACATTTAACTATTAACTAATTAACCCTCTACTCCGCTTGTCTAAAAATTTCATGCCCCTTTTCGACCAAATGAATATCCTTCTGCACTAATTTGATATCAGAATCCATCATATCCTCTACCAATCCAGCTAAATCATATTCTGGTTCCCAACCTAATTGAGTTTTGGATTTTGTCGGGTCTCCAATTAGGAGGTCGACTTCAGTTGGGCGGAAGTAAGTTGGGTCAACTCGAACGAGGACGGAGTTAAGGGTTAAACGTTCAGCGTTAAGAGTTAAAGGTTCATCGTTAATCGTGTTGTCGTTTAACGATTTAACTTTTAACTCTTTAACTTTTAATTCCCTGCCCGTTGCTTCTTCATATTTCTGCTTATCGATTGAATCCAGGATCCCAACCTCCTCCACTCCCTTTCCTTCCCATCGGATTGTAAAACCCACATGGGCAAAAGCCATTTCCACAAAGTCACGCACTTTTGAGGTTTTACCCGTTGCTATGACATAATCCTCAGCTTTCTCTTGCTGCAAAATCAGCCACATTGCCTTTACATAGTCTTTGGCATGGCCCCAATCTCTAATGGCTTCCAAATTACCTAAGTATAAACAATCCTGTAATCCCAAGGCAATAGCAGCTGTAGCCATTGTGATTTTTCGAGTTACAAATGTTTCTCCCCTTCTTGGTGATTCATGATTGAAAAGGATCCCATTGCAAGCAAACATATCGTATGCTTCTCGGTAGTTTTTGGTAATCCAGAACCCATAGATTTTGGCTGCTCCATATGGAGATCTTGGATAGAAAGGAGATTTTTCATCATAAAACCCCTTATCGTTCTTATTTTCAGGCATTCCGCCATAAAGTTCAGAAGTAGAAGCCTGATAGATTCTAGTTTTTTTCTCAAGTCCCAAAATTCGAACAGCTTCGAGAATCCTCAAAGTACCAATACCATCTACATTAGCTACATATTCCGGGGAATCAAAAGACACCTTTACATGCGACATTGCACCCAGATTATAAATCTCGTCGGGCTGCACTTCCTGAATGATGCGGATGATATTAGTCGAATCTGTTAAGTCACCATAATGCAACTTAAACTTTATAGGTTTCTCATGCAGATCTTGATAGAGATGATCAATTCTTTGGGTATTAAAGGAAGAAGCTCTACGCTTTATCCCATGAACCATATAGCCTTTTTCTAAAAGTAGTTCGGCTAGGTAGGAACCGTCTTGGCCGGTGATGCCGGTGATTAGGGCGACTTTGATATGTTTAGTTGAATTCATAATTGGATAAATGAAAAATTAAGCGTTACAGGTTAAGAGTTAACTTGTTAAGCGTTAATAATTAAGGTTAAAGCGTTAAATTGTTAAGCGTTGAAGGTTAAAGTGTTAAACATTTAACTTTTAACGATTAACAAGACTTACTTGATTTTGATCTCCTTAAAGTCCCCTTGATGCTCCAAAAACCACTGATAAGTCTTACGTATACCCTTTTCCAAACTCGTTTGGGCTTTCCAACCTGCTTTTTCCATTTTGGAGACATCCATTAATTTTCTAGGAGTACCATCAGGCTTGCTAGAATCCCATAATATCTCTCCAGTATGACCCACAATTTTCTGGATAAAATTGGCTAATTCCTTAATGCTCAAATCCTCTCCAGTTCCTACGTTGTAAAGATTATCTCCCAGATTATTTTCCAAAGCGAAAATCACTGCTTCTGCTAAATCCTCAACATACAAAAACTCTCTCATCGGTGTACCCGATCCCCAGAGTGTTACCGTCGACTGTTGACCGTTGACCGTGGACTGACATGACTCATGAAACTTTCGTATCATAGCAGGAAGTACATGGGAAGTATTCAAATCAAAATTATCATAAGGCCCATACAAATTGGTAGGCATCAAGGAGATATAATCCTTTCCAAACTGCTTCCTAATCGCCTCACAAGCTTTAACTCCAGTAATTTTCGCCACTGCATACCATTCATTGGTAGGTTCCAAAGGACCTGTCAAGAGATAATCTTCTTTAAGAGGCTGGGGAGCGAGTTTTGGGTAAATGCAAGAAGACCCGAGGAAGATAAATTTTTGAACATCAGCCTTGAGGGAAGAGTCAATCAGATTATTTTGAATCTGCATATTCTCCATCAAAAACTGATAGGGATAATTGTTGTTTGCCAAGATACCACCAACTCTGGCCGCAGCATCAATTACTACATCTGGTTTTTCCCTTTCAAAAAACTCCTGAACTGCAGCTTGATTACGCAAGTCTAATTCTTGGGAGGTTTTCCCCAACAAATTAGAATAGCCTTTAGACTCGAGTGCTCTCCAGATCGCGGATCCTACCATTCCACGGTGGCCGGCGATGTATATTTTTGTTTTGCTATTCACTTTATTCTGTAAATATTAAATGTTAAAAATGTTAAGGGTTAAGGGTTAGAGCGTTAATAGTAAACGGTTAACTATTAAAGCTTTTCACAGGAAATGTGATTAACATTTTACAAATTAACTTTTTACGATTAGTCCTATCATTTATATCCCTTCCCACCACTATTTTTTAAAACCTGAATTAATCCTTGAATTTTAAATTTTAAAACTTCTGTTAATCTTAAAATCTCATCCTGCTCATTGCCATCAATAAAATTGGCATCAAGTGCCCTGAACGATTGAGATCGAACTTCTCCATTTGATCCCTTAGCTATATATAAAAAATTAATAAATTCCCTATTTCCATCTCTTTCAAATCCTTCAGCAATATTGTCCATGATAGAACCTGCTGCTGAATTAATTTGACCACAAAATCGAAAGTCTTTAGAAAACTGGTCTTTTCTAGAAAGTTTCCTTACCAGAAAGCAAAGTTCTCTCGCCAATTTCCATATTTCTAAATCTTCAAAAGAACTTATACTAGCCATGTTAAAATCAGATTAACTTTTTAACAATTAACAAATTAACCTTTAACAGTTTTAACATTTAAACTAAGTCTGGCCTATCCTTCTCCAATCGCTCGTAGACTTTTTTCACATCCTGTGCATGATCTTTTTGGAGAATCAAATTCGCCTCAGGGGTGGAGATAAAAACACAATTGCTCAAACCTACAAATTCAGTATGCGCGGCCTCTCCTATTTGCATATTTCCATGATCATCAACTAAATAACCTTGGGAAATAAAATAATCATAAATCGATTCAAAAGAACCCATATCCGACCATTTGAAAAAAGAAGGTACCACCTTGATTTTCTTTGTCCGCTCCATAATCGCATAATCCACCGAGATGGAAGGGATTTTCATGGAAAGATCAAAGTCTAGCTTCCCTGCTTCTGCAGCTTCAAATGCAACTTTAGAAGCTGCATATACCTCGGGCTGAAAGGCATTAAGCTCTTTTAGATAGACTCCTGCCTGGAAGCAGAACATTCCGGAATTCCAAAAGAAATTACCGCTTTTCAGAAATTGCTCAGCAGTTTCCAAATTGGGCTTTTCTCTAAACCCCTTTACTTCTTCCCCATCAGCTTCTATATACCCAAAACCAGTTTCTGCTTTAATTGGCTTCAAACCAAAGGTTACGATATGTCCTCCTTCTGCAAGTTCTAACGCTCTAGCCACAGCCAACTGGTAATCAGTGCCAGATTCTATAAGGTGATCTGAAGGAGTTACAAAAAGAATGTCTGAAGGATTGGCCGAAAAAGCTGCAAAAGCTATTGCTGCGGCGGTGTTTCTAGGGCAGGCTTCGATTATCTCTGTGTATTTTGCTATTCCAGCTGACTTTAAGTCTTTCCTTGAAAGCTCAAAGTTGTCAACATTACCCACAACCATCACCTGATCACAAAACCCGGAGTTTCTTATTACTGTCTTCTGAAACAAGGTTTCACCATCAAAAATAGGCAGATATTGCTTAGGCCTGCTTTTCCTGGACAAAGGCCAGAGCCTGGAACCTACACCGCCGGAGAGGATTACGTTTCTAATTATTGCCATTTAACTTGATATTAGAACTGTCAAGCGAATTGTCGAACTGATGAACTGATGAATTGTCGAACTGATTGGAGAGAATAGTATTCCAGGTTTCTGTATCGATTAAACAGTTAATGAATAAACAGTAATACCTCATTTTCTGAGTTTTTCTTTTAATCCTTCCGATTGGTTAATCTGAAACTTGTAAAGGGAATTAATTTTATTAATGATTTCATCAAGTTTTACTCTCAGGGAAGAATAAGTTTCTGCCGAAATATATTGCATATCAAAGGCATAAATCAAATGATCTATAGTTTCTAAGGCACTGGAATAGGAAATATTCGAAAAATAAGCCTGATCTGCCCCGCTGGCTCTCCCAGATCCTTCAGCCAAATTTGTAGCAATACTTGAAGATGATCGACGGATTTGAGATGTCAATTCAAATTTTTCATCATTTGGAAAATTTAAAGTCAGCTTTTTGATATCAATACGAATTTTTCTAGCCAATTGATAGACATCTAATTTTTCAAATCGGTAGGTGAAAAACTTATTTTCCATGGCAGGCCTAAATTTCGATTAAACAATTAAACAATTCATCATTTAATCTGCTTCTCGCGCAGCTTCGCCCTTTCAGTCCCATTTTGAATGATGACTTAACAGGGATATGACCGGGGGAAATAACCTAAGATATAAATAGATTGAATCTCAGGTTTTTGTTTGCTCTTAGCTTATACGTCGTAGTATCAGTCTATAAAATTGATCTTGAAGATCAGGCTGTTATGGGTTCATGGAATATTATAGTCTGTTAAGATCTAAGCCCTTTAAAGTTACAAAGATAGTGAGGTGAGTAGGATTAGACCTTAGATTTGCTGCAATTTCTCAAGAATTTGTACACCACATTTTTTGTAGTTTATCCTATGAATTTGTCTCCTTTATTGAGTTTAGTTCCTCGATCAGTGACCAATCCCAGATATGCCAAAAATGGCTATGACCAAAATTTTCAATAAAAAAACGTTCCTTCTGTGTAAAGTGAAAACATAAAGCTCTTGTAGCTTCCTTCTCTTTTAACTGATCGTATATCTCCTGAGTCCCAAGGACAGCGCTAAAGATCTCACCATAATCATAAACTCGGGAGAAATGAGCGAATTCTTCTCCGTCAAGAAAAAACACATAGTTGCTGCAGGGTTTATCTCCTGATTTTTTAACGAAACGTTTGACCTCCAAATTCCCCATGGGAATTTCTATGGAACAAATCACCGATGGGACCAAACCCTCAATATTTAGGCATTCCAATGAAGATAGTTCTAAATTCAAACCAGGACTGGAATTCAAAACTTTGGCTTGAGGATATTGAAAACCAAGATTCTCAAGCATCCCAAATGGATCAAAAAGAACAGGCTTTCCCGCATATTGATAATTTACCCTAAAACCATTTAAAAACTGCGTTTTGGATCTGTAGCCGGTTAAGGCTTTGTTGAAAAAATTGAGTATTCTCATAACTATTTAAACTTCAACTTCTTAATTCTGAGACATTAGTTGCTCGTCAAATAATAGTTAAAACTACATGCTTTTTTTTAATATTCAGGAATTAAATGGATATGTGTGGTGATTTTTTGTATAGATGTGGTCAAAAATCGAGGAATTCTGTAATAATCTGTATTGTAGGATACATCATAGTTCCCAGACATTTTTTTTTAAACTGAGATTTTGGTTTAGGGAGTTGAGTGACTTTAAAAAATCTAATAGATTGAAACTTTTCACAGCATTGGTACCTAGTATTATAGGTACATAGCCAAAGGTGCTAAGGCAGTTTAAACCTTAGGGAAATCAAGTAATGTGAAAATGGGGTCTCACCCTTTCAGGGCTTTGGGGTAACTGATGATTCATATACCCTGGAATCGTACGGGGTCATGAATAGTCAGGCTCCTTCGGAGCTTATTAAAAATACAAGTGTCTCCGAAATTCGAAAACCTAAAATCTCTGAAAAAAGGCCCTTTTTCCATCCTCCCGCACCAACACCTCTTTTCCAAATTGAAATCCTGCGCGGGAGCGGAAATCCTGTCTAATTCATATACCCTAGGTTAAAACCTGAGGCTACAAACAGAACGCTCCTATGGAGCTTCTTAAAATACAAGTAAGGGGTGTATAAAAAGCCTTCGCCCAGACTTGTATCTCCGCAATTCGAAAACCTAAAATCTCTGGAAAAAAGGCCCCTTCCCATCCTCCCGCACCAACACCTCTTTTCCAAATTAAAATCCTGCGCGGGAGCGGAAATCCTGTTTAATTCATTTACCCCAGGTTAAAACCTGGGGCTACAAACAGAACGCTCCTATGGAGCTTCCGAAAAAGGTCAACATTGGGGCAGGTTTTCAATTTCAAATCTTTTAAAGTCCTGAAAACTTATCAACAAGATTTGCCTACAATATCATCAGTAACGAGAAAACCCCCTATTAAAAATTAGGCGACACCAGAATCCGCAAATCCATCTGATATCACATGTCTTACATCTTAAATCTCATGTCTTAAATCTAATATCATATATCTGACATCTCATATACACAGGTTAAAACCTGGGGCTACAAACAGAACGCTCCTCCCACCGCGCCTTAAGGATGATATATTTCAGAAACCTTCGGTTGAGACATTCTATGAGTGAAATTCCACCTGCAGAGCGGAATTTGAATGAAGCTCCAAATCATACAGTTGAGAATGACCACGGTTGGTCAAACCATTAATAGCCTGTTGTTTGTTCTTTTGGCTTGGCCCAAAAGAACCAAAAATCCAAGACATGGAAAAGCTTCTCCCCACAGGCCACCGCCGGCCCGCTTCCATGTCCTCCCACCGCGCCATAAATATGATGGATTTCAGAAACCTTCGGTTGAGACATTCTATGAGTGAAATTCCGCTCTGCAGGTCAAATTTGAATGGAGCTCCTATGGAGCTTATTTAAAATATAAGTGAAGTAAGGATTGTATAAATAACCTACGCCAAGGCTTGTGTCTCCGCAATTCGAAAAGCTAAAATCTCTGGAAAAAAAGATCCCTTTTCCATCCTCCCGCACCAACACCTCTTTTCCAAATTGAAATCCTGCGCGGGAGCGGAAATCCTGTTTAATTCATATACCCCAGGTTAAAATCTGGGGCTACAAACAGAACGCTCCTATGGAGCTTCTTTAAAACACAAGTAAGGGTTTTATAAAAAGCCTTCGCCAAGGCTTGTATCTCCGCAATTCGAAAAGCTAAAATCTTTGAAAAAAACATCCTTTTCCATCCTCCCGCACCAACACCTCTTTTCCAAATTGAAATCCTGCGCGGGAGTGGAAATCCTGTTTAATACATATACCCCAGGTTAAAACCTGGGGCTACAAACAGAACGCTCCTCCCACCGCGCATTGAGGATGATATATTGCAGTAACCTTCGGTTGAGACATTCTATGAGTGAAATTCCGCTCTGGAGGTGGAATTTGAATGAAGCTCCAAATCATACAGGTGAGAATGACCACGAAGTGGTCAAAGCATTAATAACCCCGGGTGAGGTACGAAACCCGGGGTTGAAAGAAATAAGAATATTGGTCTCCCGCGCAGGATTTACCTTTGGAAAATAAAGGCCCGTGCGGGAGGATGGAAACGGATTTTTTCATTACTTGATTTCACCAAATATCATTTGATTTTGGATTAAAAATATTCCGTTTTGAAATGACGACGACATTATGTTCAGACCATTAATAGCCTATTCTTCGTTCTTTTGGCTTGGCCCAAAAGAAGGGCTGAGCGTGAAGTAAATGCCCAATGGGCATTTATAGCGAAGAGCTAGGTATGCGGGTGGCACCAAACATGGAAATGCTTCTCCCCACATGCCACCGCCGGCCCGCTTCCATGTCCTCCCACCGCGCCATAAATATGATGGATTTCAGTAACCTTCGGTTGAGACATTCAATGAGTGAAATTCCGCTCTGGAGGTGGAATTTGAATGAAGCTCCAAATCATACAGTTGAGAATGACCAAGGTTGGTTAAACCATTAATAGCCTGTTGTTTGTTCTTTTGGCTTGGCCCAAAAGAACCAAAAATCCAAGACATGGAAAAGCTTCTCCCCACAGGCCACCGCCGGCCCGCTTCCATGTCCTCCCACCGCGCCATAAATATGATGGATTTCAGAAACCTTCGGTTGAGACATTCTATGAGTGAAATTCCGCTCTGAAGGTGGAATTTGAATGAAGCTCCAATGGAGCTTATTTAAAATATAAGTGAAGTAAGGGGTGTATAAAAAGCTACGCCAAGGCTTGTGTCTCCGCAATTCGAAAACCTAAAATCTCTGAAAAAAAGATCCCTTTTCCATCCTCCCGCACCAACATCCCTTTTCCAAATTGAAATCCTGCGCGGGAGTGGAAATCCTGTTTAATTCATTTACCCCAGGTTAAAACCTGGGGCTACCAATAGGTCGCTCCTATGGAGCTTCTGAAAAACACAAGTAAGGGGTGTATAAAAAGCCTTCGCCAAGGCTTGTGTCTCCGCAATTCGAAAACCTAAAATCTCTGGAAAAAATGTCCTTTTCCATCCTCCCGCACCAACATCCCTTTTTCAAATTGAAATCCTGCGCGGGAGTGGAAATCCTGTTTAATTCATTTACCCCAGGTTAAAACCTGGGGCTACCAATAGGTCGCTCCTATGGAGCTTCTTAAAAATACAAATAAGGAGTGAATAAAAAGCCTTCACACAGGCTTGTGTCTCCGCAATTCGAAAACCTAAAATCTCTGGAAAAAAGGCCCCTTTCCATCCTCCCGCACCAACACCTCTTTTCCAAATTGAAATCCTGCGCGGGAGTGGAAATCCCGTTTAAATCATATACCCCAGGTTAAAACCTGGGGCTACCAATAGATCGCTCCTATGGAGCTTCTTTAAAAGGTCAGCATCGGGGCAGGTTTTCAATTTCAAATCTTTTAAGGTCCTGAAGACTTTAAAAAATAGATTTGCCTACACAATCCTCCGTAACGTGCCCCCTATTAAAAATTGGGCGAAACCAGAATTCAGACGCAAATCCATCTCACATCACATGTCTTAAATCTAATATCACATATCTGACATCTCATATACGCCAGGTTAAAACCTGGGGCTACAAACAGAACGCTCCTATGGAGCTTATTTAAAAGATCAACATTGGGGCAGGTTTTCAATTTTCAAATCTTCTAAAGTCCTGAAAACTTTAAAAAATAGATTTGCCTATACTAACATCAGTAACGAGAAAACCCCCTCATAAAAATTAGGCGAAACCAGAATCCGCAAATCCATCTTACATCACACGTCTTAAATCTCAAATCTCATGTCTTAAATCTCACATCTCATATCTGACATCTTACATCTGACACCTGACATCTTACATCTGACACCTGACACCTGACATCCAACATCTCTCATCTTCTTTTCAAAGCACGCTTCCACCAAGGCAATTGCACTTCCTCATGGTAGCCATAGCTATTGTTTCCATAGCCATAACCGTAGCCATAACCATAGCCATAACCGTAACCCTTGTCGATATGCACGTCATTGAGAACACCGTAGATCTTAGATACTCCTCCTTTTTCTACCAGGTTATTCAGAATCTGCGTATTCCCTTTCATGGAGTAGCCTTGTCTAAACACAAAGAAGTTGATATCCGAAAAAGCAAAGAGTTCCTTAGTCTCGGAAACCAAGCCCACAGGAGGACAGTCAAAAATAACTACATCATATTCGGCTTTAATCTCCCGAATGATTTGACCAAATTTATCCTGAAGCAATAATTCAGCGGGATTTGGAGGAATTGGACCTGAAAGGATTACATCGAAGTGATTATGACCGGATGACTTTACTACTTCTTTCCAGGAGGTATTTGAACTCAAACAGGTACTCATTCCCTTATCGTTGACCAAATTAAAGTCTTCCGCAATTTTAGGTTTTCTGAGGTCAAGTCCAATAAGAATGGTTTTCTTACCCATCAAAGCATAAACCGCCGCGACATTGATAGAAACAAAGGTTTTTCCCTCTCCGGAAATAGAGGATGTGAATAGTATTGCCAGACTTTCCCGATTGGGACTGAGATATGACATATCCGCCCGCAGTGATCGGAAAGATTCCGTAACTGAGGATCTTGGGTTATTTAAAACCGGAATTCCATCCTCTGAGGTATTTCGACCAATCATACCTATCAAAGGCACCTTGATCTGATTCTCCAATTCCTTTGGATCCTCGATTTTAGTATTCAAAAAGTCCTTTACAGTAATAAAACCTATAGGTAAGATCAGCCCCAAAATTAAACCAATCAGGAGATTTAAGCTACGCTTGGGTGCAACCGGCAATTGACCTGTTTTGGCATAGTCAAGAATAGAATTTTTAGGCATATTGGCTGCTTTAGTAATCTCAGCCTCAGCTTTTTTCTGTAGTAAATAAACATAGATATTCTCATTGATTGAGAATTGTCGCTGGAATCCTAAAAGCTTTCTTTCGGTTTCAGGAAGGGAATTCACATCCTGCTCAAGCATTTTGATCTGACTGTTTAGATCTGCGAGAACATTTTCTGTATTTCGAATAGCAGAGTTTACATTCTCCTGTAATGCGTTTCTGGTGTTTTGAATTCGAGTGGCATTTTCTCTTACTGCAGGTGCCTGATCCGAAAAATTTGATTTAAGCCTGTTCTGATCTGCCTGAAGTGTACTGAGTGACTCTACCAGGGAATTCAAAAGTGGATCTGTTACTCCTATTATAGAGGGTGCAACAAGCTCCATATTTTGATTATTTGCTAAGTAAGTCCGTAGGGTTTGATAGTACTTCAGATTGATTTCAGTCTGTCCTCTTTCTTTTTCCAATTCCTGCAATCGCTGAAAAATTACAGAACCCTCCTCAGAAAGGTTGAAAACCCTATTTTCGGTTCTATACTCCTGAAGCTTATTCTCAGAAAAGCGAAGTGAATCGGAGATACCGGCGAGCTGATCCTGAATAAACCGAATGGTACTTTCAGAGGCTCTATTTTTCTCTTTTAATTCCCTCTCAAGATACATCTCCATCATTTTATTGATGTAATTCTCCCCGAGTTTCCGAACCGGAGTCTCCAGACTTAAGGATAAGATCGATGCCTGTTTATTGATAGGAGCGACAGAGAGATCAGTTTTAAACTTCAGCGCCAAAGATGGGGTGTCCACAAAATTAAAAAGAAGCACATCATCCGGAAGAGCAGATACCTGGTTCACGGTGAAAGCATAATTCTCCCCTTCAATCAATTCCCCAAAGGAATAAATGGATTTTTTAAGTGTTACCTCATTTTCAGGAATTGTTTTGTAATAAGGGTCAGCAGGATTAAAAATTCTAAAATCATCATTTAGAATTTCTATCTCAAAAGAATCTTCATTGAGGACTTCGATTCTGAACATCCCTCCTACCAACTGAGGCTGTTCCCAATCTACAGTCACCAATACCGGGGTATTTAAATAAATCTGAGAAGTCTTGAAAAAGCCTTCTGCAAAGTATTGTACATTTAAGTTAAGCTCACTGACAGATTCCTCGGCCAGGGAAAATGACTTAAGAATACCTATCTCATTTTCAATATTACTTTTGCCCTGCAGCATTCCCAATCCGCTGGATTCAAACAGATCAGTACCAAGGCTTGGCTTATCATCCACAACCAAGACTGTTGACTCCACCTTATAAATATTGGTAGCGTATTTATTAAAAATAAAAGCAGAAGCTATACCCAAAAACATGCATGTTGCAATGATGGGCCAATACTGTAAATAATTAAACAATAGCACCTTCAAATCAATTTCATCCTCCTTTTGAGGCATAAATGGAGTTTGAGGGTTTGGTTGATTCGTGGAATTAGGGTACATAAATAATTACTTCAATAAATTCAAGATCAATGCTAATGCTGTTACTGCTGAAATCACAAGGGAAATGGATTGGGCTGCATTCTCACCGGCTCCGATTTCACGAACTTTCATCGGCTCAGCATAAATCTGGTCATTGGGCTGAATAAAATAAAAGGGAGATTCTATCATACCTCTATCCAAGAGGTCTATTTTATGTAATCTGGTACCTTCAGGATATTGTCTAATCAAAAGAATTTCATCTCTTTTGGCAACAGGAGTTAAATCTCCCGCATTTGCAATGGCTTCAAAAATCGTCATTCTATCTTGCAGCACTACAAATTTACCCGGACGTCTGAATTCCCCTAAAGCTGAGTAGCGAATTCCTCCAAGCTTCACTTTGACATAAAGTTCAGACACAACCAATGTCCTGAGCTTTTTTTCAATTTCGATCCTGGCTTCATCAATGGTCTTATCTTTCACCTGCACCTCGCCTACAATAGGCAATCGAATATTCCCTTGATCATTGACTGTGTATCCTGTCATATAATAGATATCTCCTCCAGTTTGCCCAGCCACTTGCATTTGCTGATTGCCTCCAGGTATATTCTTGCTATTAAAACCTCCTTCAATCAGATCATCAATAGTTTGAACATTCACATCGATGATATCATTGTACTGAAGTTTATATTCAGGAATTTCATAGGAAATCAACTGACCCTCAGAAATAGGGTCATTTCCTTCCAGATTCTGCAGATAAATAATCTTCTCATTTGAAACACAGCTAAAGGCAGTAATTGCAAAAAAAGCAATTGTAAGACCTTTCAGAAATTTCGGCATATAGGATTCTTTTTTAATCATTTAAGATCGCGAAGGTAACCAAATTAGGTTATTTGACTGATCTTAAAATCGATAATTATCAATTTGATAACCACTTAGGCAATTTGTTTTGTACAAATTCAACCAAATTGGAATAAAACATCTTGTTTATTGCACTAACTGATTTTAGGGATTTTAGTCCTTGCGTTGGCTAAATCCTCTGCGGTATCGATCGCAATTGGCAGATGATCAGTCTCTACCATTCTGATTTTATACCCATTGTCCAATAATCGTAATTGCTCCAACATCTCGATTCGTTCCAAAGAACTTTTTTCAAGTTGAGTGAAAGCCAATAGCGCTTCCCTACGGTAAGCATATACTCCTATATGCTTCCAATAGTCAACAACAATCAGTCCATCCCTATTGTAAGGAATCATTGCTCTGGAGAAATAGAGCGCATTTCCTGCCTGATCTGTAACTACTTTTACGAAATTGGGGTTTTGGGCTTCTTCAGCAGAGATTCTACACATCAGAGTTGCCACTGCTACAGATTCATCCTGAAAAGCATGCACCAGGTCTGTTAATGCCTTGGTATCCTGATTGGGTTCATCGCCCTGCACATTCACAATCAATTCCCCTTCAATCTCAGAAAGCGCCTCTGCGATACGATCCGAACCGCTTTCATGCGCTTTTTGACTAAAAAAAACATTCCCACCCAATTCCTGGATTTGAGCCTGAATACTCTCATGGTCCGTCACCACCCAGACTTCATCAAAAACTCCCGTTGCCAGGGTGCTCAAGTAAGTACGTTGAATCACGGATTTCCCTCCCAGATCCTGAACCAATTTGGCGGGAAGTCTGGTCGATGCATATCGGGCCGGAATCAAGGCGATTTTTTTCATTAAAAAGGAATGATTGTTTTTTACGTTTTCTGCTTTTATATCGGATATAGAAATGAGATTTCTCAGTCGCGCAATGAGTCATTTTCACCGTTATTCACATCAGCTTCTTCGAAATGACTTACCTCGAAGATCGATCAAGGAACATCTGGCATCCCTTGAAAAATCAGCGGGTTTTGAATAACTTTTTGAGCTTCTGTCTAAAATTCAATGATTTCTTCTTCAGCTTTTTCTTTTTGGTATCCAGATCATCCCCATAATAATTGTACATATACTTGTTATTCTGAGAATACAGATAGGTATTTCCATAACCATAATTATAGCCTTCATAATGGTATCCTGAATTGATAATACCATTGAATACCCCATAGACATTTTTTACCTGCTTGTTGTTAAAAAGGTCATTAATCATCACCAGGTGATCCTTTACGGTATAATTCTGGCGAACTACATAGAGGTTGATGTCAAATAATCGCATCAAATCAATAGTCTCAGATACCAATCCCATTGGTGGAGTATCAAAAACAATCACATCAAATCTAGACTCCAAGTAGGTTAAAAACTCAGTCAATTTTGGAGTCTGAAGTAATTCCGCAGGATTTGGAGGGATGACACCCGAAGGCACATACCATAGGTTTTCATGATCAGTTGCTAAAACAATCTTTTCGGCCTCCACCTTACCAATCAAATAAGTAGAAAGTCCTACCCGATCAGACTCTCCAAAATATGAAGCTAACTTAGGTCTTCTCAAATCCCCACCAACTACCACAGTTTTCTTCGAACCCAAAGCCATGGCAGATGCCAAATTCAGTGAAGTAAAGGTTTTGCCTTCACCTGAAACTGAAGAGGTAACGAGGATTTTTTTGGTATTCTTACCCGAAGCCAAATAAGTAATCGCAGAACGCAGGGACCTGAATGATTCCGCAACGGCAGATTTGGGATGCTGAAGCACCACCATATTGGTGTCCTTTTCGCTGTAACCAACAATCCCCAGCTGGGGAATCATAAAATGTTTCTTGAGATCCCGCTGATCTTTGATGCTATCATCAAACATATCACGCAGGATTATAAAACCAAATGGAAGCAAAAAACCCAAAACAATTGCTAAACCGTAATTCTGCTGTTTTTTTGGAAATACCAGCGTCCCTCTTTTCGCATAATCCAGGATGGTATTATCCGATACATTGGAAGCCCTGGCAATGCCTGCTTCCGCACGCTTTTCCAGCAAATAGGTAAATAGAGATTCCCTTAATTTAAATTCTCTAAAAATCCCTGTGTACTTAGATTCAGATTCCGGCAAAGTCGAAAATTCAGCATCGTAAACCTCGATATCTGCCTGAATACTACGCTTCTTTTTCTCAGTATTTGAGATCAGATTCAAGACGTTTTCAAAAAGGACATCCTGAATTTTCTCCATTTGAACATCAATCTTCAAAACCTCCGGATGATTTTCATTGACCGTAGCCAATAATCTTCTTCTATCCTGAGAAAGGGTTACCAAGGTTTGGATGGAGCCATTCAAAAGGGGGTCTGGAACACCAATAATAGAGGGGGCAATCACTTGGGAAAAATCCTTGCTCTTTTGCTCCATGTAATTCTTGATCTGATTGAAATAGTCCAGCTGATAGTCAATCTCAGCATTCATCTCATCCAGCGTATTCATCTTGCCCAGAATATTCGAAAATTCTGCAGAGACATCGAGCAATTTATTCTCCACTTTGAAATCCTGAAGTTCCCGCTCCTTTTCCTGCAGGGAATCCTGTAAAAAGCCCAGTTGCTCCTCGATAAAAGCCAGTGTATTCTCCTGAGTTCTATTCTTCTCCCGAAGATCATAACCAATATAAGCCTCCATCAGACTGTTGATGTAGTCTCTTCCTTTCTCCACCACTTTGCTGGTCGTAGTCAGACGAAGTACCGAGCTGTATTCATTTTGAAGAGTTACCTCAATAGCTCTTGTATAAAAATCCTCCAGCGTCGCCGGATTTATCAGTTTAAAAACTATAGACTCATTGATTCTTGCGGGATTAACAAGGAATACCGTGAACTTGGATCTGCCTGTTTCGATCAGATCTCCAAAGGTGTAAGTTTTGTTAAATAAAGCATCATCTCCTGCTGCCATTGCGGAGTTAAAATCCATCATTCCGGATTCCTCCGGCAGAATTCGGAAATTGGTTTCCGATAAAATAACCAATTCCAAAGGTACATCAGCCACCTGTGTATGTGACCAATCCACATCGATCCGAATCGGAGAGCGATCATAGAGTTCTATAGCCTTAATAGTGGTTTTGGCGTAGTATTCTACATCAAAATGCAGTTTTGACAAAGCTTCCTGAGCAAGGGCTTTGGACTTGATCCTAAGAATGTCATTTTCCAGATTGAGACCTGAGGAAAAAATATTGGATCTATCCAGAATTTTTGATTCCGGAGAAGTATTTGTCTTGATCAGCATGGAGCCGCTTACCTCATATTCATCCACGGTATAGCGGTGAAACATAAAGGTGGCAAAGACAAACAGAAAGATAAACACCACATACCAAGGCCAATAGCGAATGTATTTAGCTACTACATACCTAATCTCGAGTGCCTTCTCCTCATTATCTAACTGACTGAGATCTAATTTCTCCATAGTTAATTCCCTGTGACCAAATTAATCATCAACAAAGTAGAAGCCAAAAGTCCTGCAAACAAGGCCAAAGAAGCAGTTAAATTATCTGCTGTACCGATTTGTCTGATTTTCATAGGCTCCATATACAAGATATCATTAGGTTGGATAAAATAAAATGGACTGGCCAAAAGAGCTCTGTCGTTTAAGTTGATCTGATGGATTTTACTTCCCCCATCATACTGTCTGATAATAAAGAGTTTGTTTTTCTTTCCTAAAAGTGTGGTCTCCCCGGAATTTGCCAAAGCATCAAAAATTGTTGCTCTATTCTTGAAAATAATCTTAACTCCCACTGAATTAAACTCACCCAAGGTAGTATATCGAATCCCAGCCATTCTAAGCTTAACATAGATTTCCTCTTTAAAAAATTTATTGATCTCTGTTTCCACCTTTACCTTAGCTTCTTCTTCAGTCAGTCCTGCGATCTTGATTTTTCCCAGCTTAGGGACTTCCACATTTCCCTCCTGATCAATACTATAGCCCCGAAAATAAAGAGGATCCGAACCTCCGCCGCCGCCTCCGCCTCCCATTCCCATTGCTCCCCCTGAACTTTGAGAATTCTGAAAGGAAAATGCTTCGATCAATTCAACATCTGATGAAGCGAAATCAATCTCCACTATATCAAATGGCTGAAGTACGTATTGATAATCGACTGTGGCAAAGGGAATAAATTCATCCAGATCAATAGGTGTGTTGTCCGGAAGATTTTGAAGATAGGTGATACGCTTATTACTAATGCAACTTACTGACAACAAGATCATTAATACAAAATAAAGGGTTTTTCTCATACTTTTCATTAAGAAAAAAGATAGCCAAAGATAGAAAATACTTTATTAAGCTTCTCTTTTATATGATTCTTTGAAATCGATCTTTAATGAAATGCTTATTTGCTGAAATAGGCTTCGCGAAATAGGCCTTCGGCGAAATACAACTTCAATGAAATACGCTGCGCGAAATACTGCTTCGCAGAAATAGGCCTTCGGCGAGATAAGCCTTCGGCAAGATATGCTGTGCGAAATAGAGCTTCGCAGAAATAGGCCTGCGGCGAAATACTACTTCAATGAAATACGCTGCGCGAAATATGCCTTCGGCGAGATAAGCCTTCGGCAAGATATGCTGTGCGAAATAGAGCTTTGCTGAAATACGCCTTGCGGCGAAATAAGTTTTCAACGAAATACGCTGCGCGAAATACTGCTTCGCAGAAATAGGCCTGCGGCGAAATAGGCCTTCGGCAAGATATCCTGCGCGAAATAGAGCTTTGCTGAAATATGCCTGCGGCGAAATACAACTTCAATGAAATACGCTGCGCGAAATACTGCTTCGCAGAAATATGCCTTCGGCGAGATAAGCCTTCGGCAAGATATGCTGCGCGAAATAGAGCTTTGCTGAAATACGCCTTCGGCGAAATACAACTTCAATGAAATACGCTGCGCGAAATATATTTCTAATTTGTTTCTCCGAGCGAAGCGGTGGAGTATTTCAAATCTAATTCTCCAAACGAAGTGATAGAGTATGATTTAATTGGAGCTCCAAATCATACAGTTGAGAATGACCACGAAGTGGTCAAAGCATTAATAGCCCCGGGTGAGGTACGAAACCCGGGGTTGAAAGAAATAAGATTATTGGTCTCCCGCGCAGGATTTACCTTTGGAAAAGAAAGTCCCGTGCGGGAGGATGGAAACGGATTTTTTATCACGAAGAATATTTAGAAAATAAAGGCTTCGATGAGCTATTTTTTTTCGCAAAACAAAAGCCATAGGATATGGCAAAGAGAATTTAACGCAGTGTTTCCCCAAAATATCCCAAAGATTGTTTTTTAGCTTTTTCAACTAAAAATCTCCTTGCCAACTACATTAAATTCATGTTAGTACCTTCCAATTTATTTCTCCGAGCGAAGCGATGGAGTATTTCTATTTTATTTCTATCATAATTCCAATTTATTTCTCCAATCGAAGCGCAGGAATATTTCTATTATATTTCAATTTTATTTCTACCTAAACCGAAAATCCCTTTAAATGCTAATTCGAGTTGCCACTGAATCCGATATTCCTCAGATCATCGAACTTCTAAAAATTTCCTTAGGAGAATCCATGATCCCCAAGTCGGAGGCACTTTGGAGGTGGAAGCATCAAAGCAACCCCTTTGGGCCTTCTCCGGTCATAGTAGCGGAATCGGATGGGAAGTTGATTGGAATTCGAGCTTTTTTACGATGGGAGTTTTCCTTAGATGGCAAAATCAAAAAAGCCTGCCGGGCGGTAGATACGGCCGTGCATCCGGATTACCAAGGTCAGGGAATTTTCAAAAAATTGACGCTAAGTCTGATTGAGGAAATGGAAAAGGAAGGATTAGATTTTATCTACAACACACCCAATGCCGATAGCCTTCCGGGTTATCTGAAAATGGGTTGGGAAAAGTGGGGTAAACTGCCTTTGAAACTCAATTTCCACTTCAATCAGGGAAAAAATAATCATCCTCTAAATCCAGAACCCTGGAGCAAAATCGAAAATATTATCAATAAAGTAGAGCAGGAAAGTCAAGCAGTTTCAGGATTGAATACTCATCTTTTGCCGGGATATCTGTCTTGGAGGTATCGAGATTGCCCGCTCTTTCCCTATCATTTTATTTCTGACGGGGAGTCTTATGTTTTATTCTACCGAATCAAAGAAGGTAAAATGGGCAGGGAATTGCGAATCGCAGATTTCTTTACGAACAGAGAGCTTTCGAAGAAGGAAAAAAATGAAGTCAAGAAAAAGCTGAAAGAGGCTGAAAAATTGGCTGCTGCCCGATTTACTTCCTATTCAGGTTTGAAATATGCAAATGAAAAAATATTGGATTTGGGGATTTTACCAATTATTCCAATGGGGCCTATTGTAACCCTTAGGCAGATTAACCCCTTGTTTAGTCCCTTGGACCAAAATTGGAACTGGAGCTTAGGGGATTTGGAGGTGTTTTGATTTGTCAATCGTCATTGCGAGGGTTTATTCGTCATTGCGAGGGGTCTTATCAAACATTCTTTAAAAAGAGAATTAGCAAACCCGAAGCAATCCTTTAATTGAAGTAAAGAGCAGACAGATTGCTTCAGTCGTTCCTCCCTCGCAATGACGGAATGATTGCTTCAGCCGTTTCTCCCTCGTAATGATGAAAGGATTGCGACAGTTTTAGAGATTTACCCAGTGAGTAAAATCTATTAATTGGGATTCCCAATGCACTTGAATATCTTTAAAGAAAAATTAGATTCCCTTGCTCGGAGCAGTCATTCTTATATTAGTTCTTTTTGGTCTCAGCCAACCTATCCTCTCCAATCTCCAAAAAGAGCATAAATGGATCAAGGCTGGATTACTTAACCAGATGTATTGGTATCACATGCTTTTTGGTTTTGTATACTGGACTTATACCCAGTTTAACAGATCCGATTCTATCATGTATTATAATAGCTATAGACACTATAGAAACTGGATGGATGCCTTTGAGCCGGGCACGCTTTTTATCGAATGGGTGAATTATCCCTTTGCCAAATGGCTGGGATTCAACTACGATATGATGATGTTTTTTAGCACCTGGGTAGGATTCTGGGGCTTCGTCTATTTCTATTGCTTTTTTAAAGAGAACCTTCGCTTCAACCCGAAATTTGAAGGTTGGGATGCAATTACCATTTTTATGTTTTTACCAAATATGCACTTCTGGACGGCATCCTTGGGAAAGGGAGCCTATATTTTTGCAGGGCTAGGCATTCTCACTTATGGACTCTCCTGGCCTGGAAAACGAATTTTTCAAATTATTCTGGGAGGATTTATCTGCTATATGATTCGACCTCATATCCTCTTTGCAGTTTTGATAGGCATGGGTGTAGGATTTGTCTTGGGAAAGGAAAAAGTCCCTGCTTATCAAAAGTACCTGGTAGCCATTGGCGCTATTGTAATCAGCGTTTTTGTTTATGAAGACCTCTTAACGTTCTTGGGCTATGACCCAAATAATGTGGTGGAAAGCTTTGAAGAAGAAACAGCCCTTAACTCCCAACGGCTCCAAAGTGCTGGTTCAGGTGTCGATATGGGTTCCTACAGCCTCCCTATGAAACTTTTCACCTTTTGGTTTAGACCCTTATTCATTGACTCTCCAAATATCCTTGGAATTGCTATTTCATTTGAAAATGCACTATACATCTACATGTTTAGCAAAATTCTAAAGAAAAGCTTTATCGATTACATAAAGGTTGCTCCCGCAATGGTGAAAATGTCGGGCGTAGTTTTTATCTCTATTTCCATTTCCATGACTTTCGTGATGTCAAACTTGGGAATCATTATCCGCCAAAAATCTCAAATCATGTATTTTATGCTTTTTGTGATTATTGCATTTATGGATTGGGAAAAACAAAACCGGATCAAAAAGCGAGGAGAAATATTCAATCGAATTGTGGAAGAAGAAAGAAGCCGTATCGCGGAAGCGGAATTTGTGGGGAAGTGATTAAAAGGGAATGGGAGGTTGGAGATTAAGAGAATAGGAGAATGGGAGATTAGAGATTAGAGATTAAGAGATTATTCAAAAGTATGATTCGTTAATTGCAATTTGTTTATATAAATTAGTTTAAGATTTATTATACGAAATGGAAAGAGCAGAAACTTTTGAAGAATTAAAATGCTGGCAACTTGCTTATCAATTGAAATCTGGACTTAAAAATGAAGTTATCTCAAAAATTCCTGTTTCAGAAAAATATGAACTCCGCTCCCAAATAATTCGTGCTTCCAGATCAGCAACTGCTAATATTGCTGAAGGTTGGGGAAGGTTTCATTATTTAGACAGCAACAAATTCTACTACAATTCAAGAGGTTCGATTGCCGAGTTATTGGATCATCTGATTGAGGCAAAAGATGAGGGATATATTTCAATAGAATTATATTTGACACATAGAACCAAGATTTCAGAAACTCTGAAAGTCTTAAATGGATTTATTTTCTACCTAAAACGAGAACATCTAAATTCGTTAAAAAAGTAATATCGAAAAGAAGTTTCTTACCAAAACCCAATTTGGATTCTTAATCTCCCCCCGATAGCTATCAGGGCTCCCAATCTCCAATCTCTCAATCTCTCACTCTCCAATCTCTCACTCTCCAGTCTCTCAATCTCTCACTCTCCAGTCTCTTAATCTCTCAACATGTCCCAAGCTATTTTCACAATAAGCCTCGATTTCGAACTCCTCTGGGGTATTTTTGACAAAGTAGGTACGAAGTATAGAGTAGATTACTTTTCGAAAACCAGAGCACTAATTCCAGAAATGCTTGATCTTTTCGCGGAAAATCAGATCGCCGTTACCTGGGCTACTGTTGGGATGCTATTTGCAGAAAATGAGGAAGAATGGAGGTCATACTCCCCAGCAAACCTTCCAAGCTATAGGGACAAAAGTCTTTCTGCTTACGAATGGACTAAAGCTAATGGGATACGCCCTGAAGTTCATTTTGCACCAGAATTGATTAAAAAAGTTCTTGATACTCCCCTCCAGGAATTAGGTTCACATACATTTGCTCATTATTACACCCTAATGAGAGGGCAAAGTCCTGAACAGTTTCGGGAAGATTTACGTGCTACCCAGAAAATAGCCCAAGATAAATTTGGTGTAAAAATGAATTCTCTGGTTTTTCCAAGAAATCATATCAACGAACTTTACCTGCCGATTTGTCTGGAGGAAGGTTATACACAGGTACGCAGCAATCCCAAAAACTGGTTTTGGCAAGAAACCCAGCACGAAGACTTAAGCAAGAAATGGTTTCGGTCTGCGGATTGCTTTTTCCCTATTGGTAAAAGGACCTCTTTCCAAAAAGAGGAGTTAGTCAAATTCCGAAATGAACCGCTACTAATTCCAGCCTCTCGAATCCTTAGACCTTATTCTAAAGCCAATGCATTGTTTAATTCAGTAAGACTTACCCGTGTGAAAAATGAAATGAGTATTGCTGCCAAAAAGAGCGAGGTCTATCATTTATGGTGGCATCCGCATAACTTCGGTACAGATCCTGAGGGAGCATTATCAGAACTTAAAGCCATTTTAATTCATTTTCGCCGGCTGAATGAAAAATGGGGAATGAAAAGTTTGAATATGGGCCAGATAGGTGAAATGATGAGATTAGCTGATTAACTTCGTTTCTTTTTAATCCGATTTTAAGCTAGATATGTGCAAGAATTGCTTATTAAAAAGCAAGAAAAACCCAATTCATGACTGACCCCATTGCTAAAAATAAAATAAAAGTACTTCATCTGATCAAAAGTCTTGGGCGTGGTGGTGCGGAGAAACTAATTCCTGAGACGGCATTGGTACACGATCAAAATCGATTTGAATTCCATTGTCTTTATTTTTACCATCAAGAAAATAATATCGTGGATGAACTCGAACGGGCTGGAATTCAGGTTCATCTTTTTCCCTCAGGAAACCTGGGCTTATTTTTTCAAGTCCGAAAGGTTAGGGAATTTGTTCAGGCTCATAAGTTTGACTTAATCCATGCACATCTACCATGGGCAGGAATTCTTGCAAGATCCGTCGGTAATACGCTCAAAACTCCAATCGTCTACACTGAGCACAATACCTGGGATCGATACAATAAAGTGTCCTATTGGGGAAACCGAGTTAGTTTTAAAAAGCAGGATGTGGCAATTGCTGTATCAAACGAAGTAGCGCTTTCTATGCGGCTCAACTCCATTTGGGATCCGTATGTCAGAGGAGGCAGGATGAAGCTAAAAGTGATTCAAAATGGAGTGAATACTGAGGTTTTTAGAAGAATTGAGAATGAAAGAACAGAGATTGAGAGAATAGAGAATAAGGGAATAGAGAGTGAGAGAATGGAGAATGGTCCAGAAAAGAACCCAATCTCCCCCGATAACTATCGGGGCTCCCAGTCTCCCAATCTCTTAAAGTCTCAATCTCAAGTCTCAAGATCACTCAAATCCCAATTAGGAATCCCAGAAGAAGCCAAAGTAATCGGTAAAGTGGCTGTCTTTCGCTCCCAAAAAAGACTCTGGCTATGGGTGGAAATTGCTTTGGAAATTCTAAAGACCTGTCCAGAAGCGCATTTTATTTTGGTAGGTGACGGAGAGTGGCGAGAGCGAATCATTAAACAGATTGAGGATTCAGGAAAATCTTCAAATTTCCACTGGGTGGGAGTTCAAAAAAATGTGATCCCCTACCTGTCAATTATGGATATCTATCTCAGTAGCTCTGAATTTGAAGGCTTACCAATAGCCATGTTAGAAGCAATGTCATGCGAAATAGCAGTGGTTGCTACTCGTGCTGGAGGAATTGGAGAGGTGATTACCCACGGAAATGAAGGATTTCTCACAGCAATTGAAGATTGGAGTGAGCTCGCAAATTATTGCATACAATTGACCCAAAATCCAGAAGAATTAAATGCGATGAAGCGAGCAGCCCGAGATCGGGTGATTAAGGAGTTTAGCATGAAAAAAATGGTAGCTGAATTGGAAAAAGTTTATCAGGATCTAGTTCCTAGGTAAGAAAACATAGTCGTTTACAAAATTGGAATAGCCTTATTTAATGCAAGGTAGTTTAGCGAAAAGAACGATGAAGCGAACTTTCTCGTCATTGCGAGCGCAGCGAAGCAATCTGTCTCTTTGACTACCTACTTCAGTTAAAAGATTGCTTCAGATTTGAATGACTCTTCTTACAATTAGATTAGCGTGTAAATCTTCGCAATGACGATACGATTGCTTCGCCTTACCGTCATTGCGAGGAAATCCTTGAATTCCTGATTTATTTGGTAGGCTTCATTTCCGAAGCAATCTGTCTCTTTGACTACCTAGTTCAATTAAAAGATTGCTTCAGATTTGAATGACTCTTCTTACAATTAGATTAGCGTGTAAATCTTCGCAATGACGATAGGATTGCTTCGCTTTACCCGTCATTGCGAGCGCAGCGAAGCAATCTGTCTCTTTGACTACATACTCCAATCAGAAAGATTGATGCGACTTTGCTAATACTCTTCCCATTAAATGTTTTTTTAAAAACCCTCGAAATGACGGTCCAATTCATCGAATAAATCGATCCATTCAGGATTTATGGAATTGATTAAAATTTCCTTTTTTAACCTGCTTCCCCCTTTCAATTGTTTCTCCCTATTTATTGCTTCTTCGATAGACTGGAAATTTTCAAAATAAACCAATTTATCCAGGTTATACTTTGCTGTAAATGAAGTTGGGTTTGTTTTGACCTTGTGTTCAGAGACTCTTCTGATTAGATCTGAGGTCACACCGATATATAAAACAGTATTGTTTTTATTTGTCATTATATATGTGGAACCTCCTTTTTTCATCTTATCGTCATTGCGAGGAAATAAACGGCTTTTTGATTTATTAGGCAAGTTTCATTTCCGAAGCAATCTGTTAGCTACCTACTCCCCTCAAAAAGATTGCTTCGACTTTGAATTATTCAGGAAAAAGAAACTCTACGGTAAAGTCTCGCAATGACGATATGATTGCTTCAGATGATTCGTCATTGCGAGGAAATAACCGGATTATTGATCTATTAAGCAAGTCTCATTTCCGAAGCAATCTGTTAGCTACCTACTCCCCTCAAAAAGATTGCTTCGACTTTGAATTATTCAAGAAAAAGAAACCATGCAATAAAGTCTCGCAATGACGATACGATTGCTTCGACTTACCGTCATTGCGAGGAAATAAACGGATTATTGATTTATTAGGCAAGTTTCATTTCCGAAGCAATCTGTCTCTTTGACTACCTAGTTCAATTAAAAGATTGCTTCGGGTTTGCGAATACTGTTCTCAAAGAATGTTTGATTAAAACCCTCGCAATGACGATACGATTGCTTCATTTTAACCCTCTAAAAAAAGACAAATACTTCCTAGCAACTTCTTCCATTCTAAAGTTTTCTAAAACCATATCTTTTGCCTTTTTCCCCATTAATTGTAACCTGGAAGAATCAGATAATAAGAAATCAATCTCTCTTACAAATTCTTCTATCGATCGATCGGGTATCAAAATCCCAGATTCTCCATCAATTAAGCATTCCCGAATCCCTCCCACTTCCGTGGCTACAGTGGGAACAGAAAAATAACCTGCTTCCAAGACCACCCCCGGCAGCCCTTCTGTATCTGAAGTCAAAATCAGCAAATCAGCGGCAGCTAAGTAGGGAGAAACGTCTTGCTGGTAACCGAAAAAGAAGATCTGAGATTGGAGATTGGAGATTGGAGATTTGATCGAAACGCCCAAATCACCATCTCCAACTACCAGCGCTTTTAATTGAGGTCTTGTTTGTATTAGTTTTTGGATGATTTCTAAAAAGCGGTCCGGCCGTTTTTGAGCAGTAAGGTTTCCCAGAAAAAGCAGGACTTCATCGGTCTTCCCTATACCCAAATCTCTTCTGGCAGCTTCTCTGCTTGGAGCACCTTTAAATTTCTCCAGATCAAAAGCTCGATGAATTACTTGCGAAGGTTTTTTAAAGTCATAATGTCGAATCATGGAGTTCAATGAGGCTTGACTTACTCCGATTGTCGCATCGAACTGGGACATAATCAGCTTTCTATAAACAAATTTCGAAGCCGTACCCGGATTCCAAAATGATGCATCATCAATCCAGCGAGCTA
Organism: Algoriphagus marinus; assembly: GCF_001936475.1. Taxonomy (GTDB): domain Bacteria; phylum Bacteroidota; class Bacteroidia; order Cytophagales; family Cyclobacteriaceae; genus Algoriphagus; species Algoriphagus marinus. The sequence goes on from NZ_MSPQ01000019.1 coordinate 44,076, forward strand.
TCCAAGTACACTTACCTGAATAAAATTGTCTTGCTGCTGCTGCATATTTCAGCGTACGTGAACCATTAGCCAAGATCACATCTGGGGAAAACTCTTTGATCTCAAGCAGTAATCTTTTTACTAAAGCAGAATTCAGTCCTGGGAATTTCTCAGAAAAATCATCTTTGTCTCCATCTAAAATCTTTGAAGCTTCAGAAAGAGAAATCCCTTTATCAGCTCTATCTGCTTTTTGATAAAGGTAAATAACCTTACAGTCTTCCCCATTTTGCCCTAAAAATAAAGAAAGCTCAGAAACAAAAATCTGAGCCCCGCGCCTAATAGGTTCTGTATCTATAAATAGAATTTTCAATTTATTCTGATCCTCTCTTTATAAAATATTTCAAATCGTTTTGCCAAAACAGAAACCTGATAATGATCTTCTACTAATTGCTTTGCATTCTGCTGAATTTTCAGTTTAGATTTATTATCGAATGATAACACTTCCACTACGGCTTTTACAAACTGTCCTCTATCAGCTTTTGGTACTAGCCATCCTGTTTCCGGTGAAACCACCTCGGAAATTCCTCCAACATTATAGCTGATCATAGGCACCAAACTATTCATAGCTTCTAAAATCACTCCGGGCAAACCCTCAATTAAGGATGGTAAAAGTAAGGCTTTTGCAAAAGGCAGAATGGCATCTACATCAGTTCTGACTCCTGCAAATAAGATCTCCGACCTGTCAGTAAATTGATTTTGAAAATGTGGCTTTAATGGGCCTTCTCCTAACAGCAGCAATTTGAGATCCGGGAACTTAAGTAGTATCTGGTCAAAAATTAAGAAGAGCTCTTGATGATTTTTCTCGGGAACGAAGCTTCCGATATGTATTAAAAAATCAGAAGCTCCCAATATTTTTATTAGATCTTCAGGTAGATTTAGTGTCTCTTTTACAGGTAAAACGCCTATAGGTAAAACTTCAACCTTGGATTCTGGAAAAGAAAATGTTTGGATAAAGTCTCTGGCACAAATAGCAGAAACAGAGGCAATCCCGGCTACTTGCCTAAGCAAGAAATCATTATAAATCTTTTTTGGAATACTAGTGACAAAACCGGAGATCATATTGGCATTTCTGAAAATCAACTTCGCCTTCCAGCCAAAAAGCAAGCGGGAAAAAGCAGCATACTTTAGTGTGTCTCCTGCATTTGCCTGTACGATATCAGGCTGAAATTCCGCTATCAAAGCGGCTAACTTTTTCCAAGTTTTAAAATCCCAAAATCTTTTGTCGGAATTTGCCTCCAGACAAATACATCTTCCTGAAAAAGGTAGCTTGGAAACTCCTTCGAATAAACTTACAAGTATTACCTCATTTCCTTGGCCAAGTAGTTCTTCTGATAATTGGGCCGCAAAAATCTCAGCCCCTCTCAGCTGTTGTTTTTGGATAAGTTGAAGGATTTTCAAGGGATATAAGGAGCTAATTATTTATGGATAATAAATTAGTTAGTCAATTGATTTTCAAGAATAGAAATGTAGCTTTTCCAGCCTGTGGAGACAAAGACCGGGGCAATGGCAGAGATAGATTAAAACATCAAATCTGGAAAATCCGAATAGGTATCAATAAACATCCTTTTCATCAATTCAATTCTTTCTGCTTCACTAATCACAGATTTTCTATTCAGGAGCAAATACCCTGATGCCTCCGGAAATTCAAAATGAGAGAAAGTCACTTGTCCTATTTTCTTTTTAACTACTTCTGACCAAATAATGAAGCGTTGGGTTTTTGAAATAGGTTCTACCAAATTCCCAGTCCTATCGTAAGATCTAGCACCCACAAAGCCAAAAGATGCATTTGGGAATTCTTGAAGCAAAATAGGAATAACCTTTAGGCAAGAAATCACAATGTTTCCAATATCTCCTCTATTTACAATTTTAGAGTATTTGAAATCACTCCTTCTATCCTTTTTGCAATAAAATTTAATAGCAAAAACTTCTTCCTGATGATATTCAGCTCTTATGATGTAGTGGTAGTGTGTTTTTGGAGAAAAAAATTTGAAGATATGAGAATGTAAATGGGCAGAATCATCCCTACATCTATCTTTTTGAATAAACTTTATTGGATAGCCAGGATAATTAAATTCCACCGCTCAAATTACGGAATCAAAAAATATTGGGATTGAAGTTTTTCTTCAACTTTCCTGGAAGAGTTAGCAGATGAAACATGAGCTTTAACCTCAACAACTACATTAAGTCTTTGCACCCAGTTAGGATTATCTTCCTTCAAAGTACTCCAACCTTTACGTTGACCTTTAGATTTCCTAACTGACTTAAGTTCTTTCCTTTTCATACCTTATCAATTAACTGATAAAATTTTGTATTGCAAATTTATAACAAATTTCTTTCCAATAAATTCAACAAAGGTTTCGCCTATACAATTTAATCTTAAAAAAAGTATTAGAAATAAGCTATCTAAATAAAGGGAATTTTAAACCTTCGAGGTTTGAAAAACCTCAAAGGTTATGGACTAGCCAGAAGCTTGAGATAGGTTTCCTCATATTGGGTTGCAATCTTCTCTATATCGAAATTCTCCCTGGCATACTCATAAGCATTATCCGTACGAATATCCCAATCCTTAAGGGAAATAGCTTGCTGCATTTGTGCTAATAGATCATCCTGATCCCCCACCCGATGAAAAAGACACATTCCTTCTTTTAAGCATTCCTTATTCTCCGGGATGTCTGAGCAAATAATCGGAATCTTAGCCAGCATCGCTTCAATCACTGAGCCTGGCAAGCCTTCAAAATAACTTGGAAAAACAAAGAAGTCTGATTTTTCCAGCAATTCTGACACATTACCCACTGTACCCAACAAGTCCACGGAATTACCAATTTCTAATCTCTCAATCTCCTTTTCAATGGCTCCCCTATAATCCCCATCACCTGCTAAAATCAGTTGGTCATTCGGTCTAGCTTGAAGTAGATTGGCAAAAGCATGAAGTAAATCTTTATGACCTTTTCGTTCGATTAATCTACCAACGCATAACCAGTGAGCAGTGCGCAGTGGGAAATGGGTAGTGGGCAGAGCTTTCGTTTTAATTGGAATAGGTCGACCTCGATGAATCACTACCGTCTTATTTGGATTAAGCCCGATGGTTTTACGGTGAGAATCAACCAGCACCTGAGAATTTGCAATCATCAGATCAATACTACTAATGGTAAACCGATCCAAAAGCTGTACAGCAAGTAGGGAAAGTTTTCCTTTCCAAGGTAAGCCGTCGTAGCGCCTCTTTCGATAGCTGTTATTCACCAGACTGTTGACAATCTTTACTTTACTTTTCAAGTGCCTAGCGGTCATGTCTGAGCGGAAGATACTTGAGTGAACGATCACTGCATTTTGATCTGACACGACCCTATCCACATACTTTGCAAGGTCTTTGAACTTGTTAGATACTGGCAGACCTAATCGGATCACTTCGATTCCTGCGGCCTCGTAATCGGCTAATAAATCGTGTCTTCCGGCAAAAAGTGTCGCAAAGACTGGCTTAAAGTGCTGAAATCTAGAAGTGATTTCCAGCAAGCTTTTTTCTGCTCCGCCCGTTTGGAGGGTATCTAGGAGAAAGAGGATTGTACCCTTATTCAAAGCTCAACGGTCTTCCCATTAATTCCTTTGAAGTAATGCCAAAAAGCCAGCATAATCAGACGAAAATTTCTCATCCCATATTTAGGTCCATATCTGAATCCGTATAAAGATTTAACAAACCATTTTTTGATTAACTGATGCTTCATAGCTGGTAAGGTCAAGGAATCAGAAATCATTAAGAGATTACGTAGGCTATAATATTCCCTAGCCAAATTCTGCTTTCTTTGATAGGTAGGGCGCTCAAATTCCAATCTTCCAGTAGCAGCCCTAGCTTCCAAAAATAATTTACAATCCACCACTATTGAATATCCTTTTCTCGAGACTTTGAGGCAAAAATCTAACTCTTCGAACCCAAAAAATAAGCCTGGATCAGGGGCAATTCCAATCTTGGCTACTTCTCCACTGACAAGCATACACATACCTCCAGCCACATAATCCACATCTATAACGTCCTTCTTCTCTAGCAGCCTAGTCTGCACTCGCTTGATAACCCCCTTTTTCCGATCAAAAAACTGACCTACCGAACCCAATACTCCTGCAAAAGGATTTACATCCCGAATAGCTAATAATCTTTCAAAACAATCAGTACGAAAAGGAGGATCATTATCATCTCCCCAATAAATCCAGTCTAAGTCTTCTTTACTGCAAAGTTCCAAGCCTTTTTGGGCTGCACCTGCTGGACCTGCATTGTATCCCATTCGAAAATATCTAAGTCTAGGATCCTGCAGCGAAGCAATCATATGATCGGTGGCTAAATCTTCAGAATTATCAATAATCCAAATTAGCTCTGGTTGATAAGACTGATTAAATACTTTGGAGATAGTTTCTTTTAAAACTTCCGGGCGATTAAAGGTGATAATAAATCCTCCGAACCGAATCATACTTCAACTTTTTCGGGATATAAGAATTTAGCTAAAGGCGGTACTAGGGAGATGAAAAAACGAATCAGGGTATTGACTTTATAGGGCTTGAAGCTAAGCGCTTTCAAAAGATATTTCCTAGCTTTTGAAAACTTTTGAAAACGCATGTAATTCACCCCTATGATCTGATAATAAAGGTATTTCACATGGTTTGATAAGGTATCATGATGCTTTTCCAAAAACCAACTTAAGGAATCCACCATGTTTTGTAGATTTTTTGACGCTCCATCTGGTGAATCATAATAAACCAAACTCACCTGAGATGATATTCCTCCATTTCCCTTTGCCAACGCCAACCGATGAAATAACTCGGTGTTTTCAGAAAATTTCATCCTAATATCATACCCGCCAACTGATTCAAACAACTTCTTTCTTAGACAAAAAGTACCTGGGATTTTACTAAAGTGAACTCCATTTGTCGGCAATGTTTCGGTAATTACTCCATTATTCACACGTTCAATCCCGGCTATCCAGTAATCCTTTGTAGTATCTGAGGAAGTCGCAGCATTAAAATTCAAAATTGCATTCTCTTTCAATTCATCATCCGCATCCAAGAAAATCAGCCATTCCGCCGACGCTAATACAGCTCCATGATTTCGAGCGGCACTTACACCTTGATTTTCTTGAAATTCATATCGAATTCGAGAATCAGATAAATATTCATTTGCAAGAGTATGAGATTCATCTGTGCTTCCGTCATTTACTAAAATTAACTCCCAATCTTTAAAGCTCTGGTTCTTAACTGATGCTACCGCTCGATTAAGGGTAATCGCTCCGTTGTAAAAAGGAATAATTACAGAAATCATTTCATTTGAAAATTTTCTGATTCCGTTTAAACCCTTCCAAAGCCAATGTGTAATTTTTAAAAAAGTATTTAAACTTTGTAACTGTTACTACTTTTTCAATTTTTGAATTCATGCTGGAATTCCCCAATAGTGTTGATTTCAACAGTCCTTTCAAGGCAATCCATTCTTTAAAGATCAAATGATTGTTGAAGGCTATTACATTTAAAAATTCAGTAATTCGATATGAATCGAGTATAGGAAAACTAGATGCAATTCCAGCTTTAAGTTTTAAATAATATTCAAAACTTAGTCGATCTTGCGAAATCGCATGATGAAATTTCAATGTATTAAGATAAACTAAATCAAAACCAGATAACTGGATTGCATAGCAAAGTTCTACATCTCCTCCAGAGCTTAGCTCAGTACCTTTTCTACAACTCAAAAGAGAATAAAAGCCCTTAGATTCTAAGTCAAGAAGAATAGATTTTCTATAAAAACATCCAGCTCCATACAAATGAGAAAATGGTTGCATCACCTCCCCACTTTTCCCTTGTGAGCCTATTGCATAACTTTTTGCATAAGTTTCAAACCAATCCGGAACTTGCTTTGCCTTTAAAATTCCATGCCCTCCCAGAGCTCCCACTCTTGGATTTTCTTTTAAGTAGCTGATACCAACTTGGAGAAAATCCAAAAAAAGATGATTGTCATCATCGCAATCAAGAATAAAATCATATTTCGCTGCTCTTATTCCTAACCAAAAAGCTTTCATTTTTCCAGGCGTATTACAGTCCAAAACCGAATAGTCAATCTTTGAATTAGCTAAATAGGAACGAGCAAAATCAGCAGTTGAATCGGTAGAATTATTATCAATCAAAAGTAATTCCCAATCAAATCCTGTCCTTAACTCAGTAATTGCTTTAAGTGTAGCCTCCAACTTAGAAGCTCCATTGTAAGTACACAAAATGATGCTACAGCTCAATACAGTTTTAGTCGGTTAAGAGTACCACCTAAAATTCTTCCGTACTTTAAATGGTTTTTTATCATCAATTGGGATTTCAACAATTGTCGAATAATCTTTTTTGACTTAGATTTTTTCACACCAAGACTATCGAAAAACTGGTTTAATGAAGGCAAAAGAAATTTTTCGAGCTTTTCAATCAAGTCGAGTCGATTAAAATATTGCCAAGTTAAATAGGTTGACATTCTATAAAAATCAGCATCTCTTATTACCCAAGAATTTTTCTGTTTTTCATTCTCAAACCATTCTAAAGCCTCAGCTACTTGATTTTTATGAATCATTACTCCAAGGTTCTGAAAAAAAAAATTCTTTCTTTCCTCAATTAAATTTAAGCTAGTGGCAATATTAAATTTGCCTGCTAATGATAACCTTTGATCAACTTTAGACGCTCGCTTGCTTACTTCACTTAATGACTTATACATTACTTTTGGATTTCGGCTCATACTTGAAGGCACATATCTATAGCCAACTCCTATTATCGGGGTATATTTAAGTCTTGCTCCCATCTTTCCTGCTCGAATCCAGAAATCCCAATCTTCACAACTTTTTAAGGAAGGATCAAAGCCTCCTAATTGATTTGCAAACTTCCTTTCAATTAATTGAGCATGACAAGGCCCAATATTTCTGGTCAATACACTTGGATAGATTTCACCATTTAATCCAGAATTATGATAATGATAACAGTGTCCTTGAGGTTTATCCCAGTATCCATACCCGTAACTATATAGTTCAAACCCCTTGTTTTTGGTTATGGATTCCTGAATATTTGTAAAAAAATCAGTTTCAACCCAATCATCAGCATCTAGAAATAATAAGTATTGTCCTTTTGCTTTTGCCATACCAGTATTTCTGGCAGCAGATAGTCCTTTATTCTCTTGAAACAGGCAAGATACTCGAGAATCCCTGTTAACAAATGATTCTGCTATTTCCTGGGTAGTATCTATACTTCCATCATTCACCAAAATAACTTCCCAGTCCCTAAACTTTTGATTTAAAATAGAATTAAAGCAGTCCTTTAAAAAATGCCCTTGATTATAGCAAGGGACAATAATTGAAAAAGTGATCAAATCAGACTCCAAATGTTCCACCCAAAACCTGCTTATAATTTTCTAGACGGGTAACCCCAAATTCTTTCAAAGCCAACATTTGATATTCATTGCCTCTATTTCTTAGGTTTTGATATTCCTTAGAATTTGGCGTCCATTGATCATGAATCACACCGCATTGCCTGGTAGTGCCAACTTTTAAGCCAGCTAATTTGGCTCGAATAAAAAAATTCTGATGCTCACCCCCTTTTAATATTGGATTCCATCCTCCAAAGGCTTTGACTTTTTCTGTTTTGGCTAGAAAGAAATTATGCGTCAGATCACAGGGAGTGACAGGATCGGTATAAGGAATGGAATACAATGAAATTTCATTTGGTTTTATCGTAATGCCTGCATGATATTCATAGATCTGAGAAGAAGGCAATACCCATCCAAAACGATTTATATAATTATTTACTTTTAGCAAATACTTCCCCTGCCTTGATTTGCGGTTATGCTGTCGAAAAACTCCTGCTAAAAGATCCAATTGATTCTCCTCCAATAGCTTCTTCATCAGGGGTATTCGAGTGCGTCTATCAAACACAAAATCATCATCACAAAGTAAAAAATATGGGGTTTCTACCAACTCTAACATTCTATTCCTTCCTTCAGCAGTTCCCGCATCATAAGGCAAATTGATGTATTGAATATTCAATTGTGGAAATCTATTAAGGATTGATTCTCTATAAGGCACAATACTGTCATCTGCGATGATGATTGGCCCAGAAAAATGATAATGCAAAATAGAGTCAAGCAGTTGAATTAAATGAGCTTCACGCTCCAAGGTTTTAATCAGAATAGTCACCTCAGACTCGTGCTTTAAGAAATATTTTGCTTTCTGCGTAAAAGGCGCAAGATTTAAAAACTTCATTTCTTTTTTAGAATTGACGCAATCCAGCGTTTCAAAGGATTTATAGCCAATTGTTTTTTTAAGAGATCTATTTGGTTGTCTTTATTTTGATTGATTCGCTCAAATAATTCAGGATGAACTAGTGGCAAATGGGATGATGAGTATTTTAATGCTAATTCATGAGTATTCTTTACAACCAAAAAAATGTTTTGCTTGTACCAGAAATCCACATTTGGATTATTCCAGATTAATGGTCTAATAATATCCAAAAACACAAAATCATGTTCTTCAAAAAGCTTAGCCCAGTAGTTAGGCCACTGCTCATTAATATGGTTTTGACCTCCTTGACCTGGTATAGCTGCAGAAAAAAGAATAACATCAGAATGCCGTACGAGTGATTGTACAACAATAGGAGCTGAGTCAGAAACCAAATGTTCTACAACTTCAAGACAAATAGCGATATCAAAATGTTGATCAAGATTAAATCCTTTATTTAAGTCGGTAGCGATAAATTCCTTTTTGGAAATATTTGAAAAAAGAAGAGACTTATCATCATAATCACCGTCAATACCTCTAATAATGGGTATACCATTACTTTTTGCAATTGCCAACCAAGTACCAATACCACAACCCACATCCAAAACAGAATTAAACGATTGAAAACTTCTTAATAATGGAATGACAACTTCTGCAGACTTTTTATTATAAACCTGCAAATCATAACTAAATATTCTATTATTCATTCTATCCATGTAAACTCATCAATCATAATACCTTTAGGATATTCGATTCCTACATTATATCCCACCCAATTTTTAGGTGCATAAACTTTCTTATTTGGTTTTTTATTTAAAAAAGCGCCCCACCAAGAAAAGGAACTATTTGGTATGATCAATGTATCTGATTTCATCAAAAAAATAAAATCGACTATAAAATTATCATTTATAAAAACCATATTATGATTTAGCTCTTTAAGAAATTTTTTAGCTTCCAAAATATCATCTGATATTATAATAACTTTATCATATACTTTCAGATCTATTTGTTGTAAAACCCTTTTCAACCAATCTAATGGCAAAAAAGCATTTGAGTTTATTTCCTGAAAAATAACTGTTTTATATTCTTTAATTCTTAAATTAATGGTTATTATTTTTGAATTATTAACCCATGAATATTTTTTCTCAAACTTCTTAATGATCCTATCTTTAATTTTCAAATGATTGATTAATTCTTGCTTATGATTTATAAAAAACATTCCATCTTGAAAAAAACCTTCAATTCTTAATGGAAATATTATATTATCAGGTATCTCGTTATTAGTTAAACAGGAGTTATTTATAATTTCAAATTTAGGCTTAAATACTTTCTGAATAATTGTCAAAAAATAAATTGAAATGGAAGATCTAAAAATATAATTATTAGACTTAATTTCAAAAATATTAAGCCAAAAACCAAAAACTGAACAAGGCAATAAATAAATATTCTTTTTATAAATATTCGAAATAATATAAGCATATGAATATTGAAACAATTGATTTCCTAATCGTCCCTTTAGTTTCAAAAAAATCATTTGCGAAAAACCCCCCTTATTTTTTTTACAAATTTTATAATTCTGGATTTTTGATAAAATTTCAATTCCAAATTTAGATCATTAATTTCCTCTTTATACCTCAAAACATCACCCATAAGAGAAAAGGTTTTGATTTTATCAGTTTCAAACCTAATAGAATCAAAAATATCATTACTTGATTCAGAAACTAAAAGAACACCTAAACCGGTGCCATTATCTTGGATAAATGAAGGATATTTATTTGAAAGCTCTTCCCAGAATATATGAACTCCAAAATCAGAATCTTTGACAAGTATATCATGAAATAAAACAATTCCGTTAGTTTTCATTTTAGGAAGGTAATCTTCAAAATCTTTTTTGACAGCATCATACGTATGATATCCATCAATATGAAGAAGATCTATTGAATTATCACTGAAAGAAGCAACTGCTTCTTCAAATGTCATTTTTAAAAGAGTGCAATTGTCAGCATAGTTTAATTTGACATAACTAAAAAGATCATGATATATCAAGTCAGAATAGTTCTTTGAGTGATTATCACCTAACCAAGTATCTATAGCATAAACTTTCGTGTTTAGATTGTTTGATTGACATGCTTCAAGAATTGAAATTAATGAATTTCCACTATGAGTACCGAGCTCAACTACTAAACCTGGTTTAATCTCCTCAATCAAATATTTTACAAAAGGAGTATGATTTAGCCAACAAAATGGAGGTTTAATTCTTGCCAGACTTTCGTATTTAGTATTTTTTTTATTTAATCCTTTCATATTTTAAAAACAATTTCCCATAATCAATATTCGACCATTTATAAAACTCACTTCCATTATCATAAATTTCAAATTGACAAACATTATCAAAATAAAAGAAGGATTCATATTCGTCATGAACATTTATTAACCATTTATAATTATTTGGTGTAAGAATTCCCCCTTCTATTAAAAGAACAAATTCATTTTCCCCTTCTACAACATCAAAAGGTTTGACATGAATTGTTGAAATTTTATAACCATTTAAATCTGTTAGTAGTAATGCTACTATTGTGTTCTTTTTCCCGATTTTCGAATTGAATGTAATTTGTATTTCAAAATCTAAATTATGAGGAACCCTATTCAAAATTTGTGAACAAGAATTGCTAAAAATTTTAAAATTAATCAATTCAATTAAATCATTTTTAAAAATATCTTTAATTGAGTTATTACCATCGTCTAAATAATATGAAATTGCAGTATTTTTATCTCCACAATAACTAACCCTTCCTGAGTTTATAACCAAACCTCCCGTGCAAATTGATTGAATAGCCCCCATATTATGACTTACCAATAAAACCGTTCTACCTTGAGATTTACTAATGTGATCCATTTTACCTAGGCACTTTTGTTGGAATTCAAAATCTCCCACTGCAAGTACCTCATCAACAATTAAAATCTCAGGCTCCAAGTGGGCTGCCACAGAAAATCCCAAGCGAACCTTCATCCCAGAGGAATAAAACTTCACAGGGGTATCAATAAACTTTTCGACCCCAGAAAAATCAATAATCTCCTCCAACTTAGAATCTATTTCTCGACGTGTCATTCCTAGAATAGTCCCGTTCATATAGATGTTTTCTCTACCAGAAAGTTCGGGATGAAATCCTGTACCGACTTCAAGTAATGAAGCTACACGACCATGGATTTCAATTTTTCCAGAAGTTGGCTCGGTTATTTGGGAAAGGATTTTCAATAGCGTTGATTTCCCCGCTCCATTTTTACCAATAATTCCCAAGACCTCTCCTTCTTTGACCTCAAAATTAATATCCTTAAGTGCCCAGAAAACAGATTCATCTTCTACACCGAATTTGCTCATCGCACGTAATTGCTTCAGATTTTCCCAAGGTGATTTAATTACATTTCCGATTTGGCCGATAAGAGTCTCCGCTTGCTTTTCCTTTAGACCAAGTCGATAGCGCTTGGAGAGATCTTTTACTTTTATAACAGTGTTAGACATTATTCTCTTAATGAGCCTATTTTATATTTTAAAAGCTTACGAAGAATTAAAAGCTTATTGATTATTCCAACTGGTTTATTCCAAGCCCATTGCCAGGTAACTTTCCATTGCTTTAATCTTGAGGAATTTGAAGTTCCTTTCCAGATCCTATTTCCCCCATGAATTCTTACCATTGAAACGGGTGCAGATAAATCACCTGATACCAGACGACCATAAAACGCTAATTTTAACCATAACTCTGAATCTTGATGCAGGGTCAAGGATTTATTAAATAAACCTGCTTTGAATAATAAATCTTTTTTTATAATCAAACCATTCGTATGAAAATGACCATAAGTCCCTCGAATCAGATAATGAAATAGCTTGTGTGAAGGAATTTCTTTTTTAATTCCATAAATTTTATTTGACCCATTGAAGTATTGAATAGGCTGATAAACCCCTTCAAAATCAGTTGCTGAATTCAAAAGAAATTTAAATGATTCAAATCGATTGACTAGGAAATAATCATCAGCATCCAAAAACGAGATCCAATTATTTGATGCTTTTTGAATACCTAAATTTCTTGAAGCAGCTGGTCCAAAATTTTTAAATTCTTGATGATGAACTAGTATTACTTTATTTTGAGCTTTAAAAAGATTATTCAAATCACTAAAAGGAATATCTGGACATCCATCATATACAACTATTATCTCAGAAACTAATTCTTGTTTAATTACAGAATTAACAGATTCTAGAATAAAGTTTGAAGCCTTATAAAAAGGAATAATCACTGAAATCATCTCAAGCTATAAATTTCTAATAGCTTTTTGCCCAACACTTTGTAATCAAAATTTTCCTGAACATATTTCCTACCTCTTTTCCCCATTTCTTCTATGATTTCTGGAAAATTAAAAAGATGAATGATTTTTTCTACAAAGCCCTCTATGTCATTCTCTTCTACTACATAACCTGTTACTCCATCAATTAAGCCATATTTCATTCCTCCTGCACTGGAAACAATTACTGGCAATTCCATAGCTTGAGCTTCTTGTACTACCAAGCCCTGATTTTCAGCTCTGCTTGTTTTAGGATCAGTAATGCCAGGTGCAATGAATACAGAGGATTGGGATAATTTGACCTTAATATCTTTTTGATCTAAAGCTCCTAACAGAAAAGCATATTCCTGAAGATTATTAGCCTGAATAAAGTCTTCACAACTCTTTCGCTCAGGTCCTTCTCCTATGATATCGAGGAAAATAGGAAATTCTCGTTCATGAAGTATTTGAAGAATTTTTAAAGCATTAATGGGGGATTTCCAATCAATCAACCTGCCAATAAATATTATCCTAAAATCCTTATTTGGTTTAAAATCAGAATTAGAAAAATAAGAAGTATCCAGCGATACTGGAAGTGATCTAATTTTTTTTGACTCTACATTGGGAAAATCCTCTAATATATTGTAGGTGTACTTAGAATTAACAGTAAAATATTTACAAAATTTAAAAAGATTTTCATATTTGAATTGGTAATATTTTTGATGATTAGGAAGTAAATCAAACCCATGAAATGAATGGACAATTTCACACTTTTTTAAAAGCTTGATTTTTTTTAAAAAGCAAATTAGTTCTCCAACATGTCCAAAGTGAGTATGTGTAATTTTGAACTCATCTATTGTTAAAAAAAAATCTAAATTATTAA
>NZ_MSPQ01000002.1 GCF_001936475.1 Algoriphagus marinus
TATTCCGTCACCAAAACTCCTCTTTCAACCTTTTCCAAACCGCCGTTCGCGTCGTTTGGGAGTGCAAATATCTCCCTTTTATTTCTTCTGACAAGGAGAAGTTTAAACTTTTCCAACAAAAGTTGCTAACCTATTGATCAGTAAGGAGAAAAATTTGCAACCAAATAATCAGTAAATACCATACCGAGATTATCATTTTAAAAATGAATTATTTTTTGATAATCGGTATTTAAAAAATAATATTTTGATTTACACTATTACCCCTCAATATCTAAAGCTTGGAAGTGGTGCATAGTACTTTTTTCGTGGGTCTTTTGAAGAGAATACATATCTAAATGAAACCTCATGTGCTCCCCCAGTACTCCGCTGTCCAAATCTGGAAACAGTAAAATCATAACTATAGCCAATCTCCAATCCAGACTCCAAACTTATTCCAAGCAACCCAATTATAGACTCATTATTTGGAAGGGAGTACTTAGTAGGTACTCCCCGATACCAAAAACCAAGTACTAAAGGTTCGAAAAATAATTCTGCGCCAAAATCTAATTGGGAAAACTGCCCTTGCGACTTATAATTGAATGCCAAAGCAATGGACCGTTCTTGATCTGTATTGTTAAAAAAATCATTGATGTCACCAGGGGCCAGGTCAAATCTAATACCTCCATGAGCAGAATACTTAAAAGGAAGCTGATTTCCCTCTACGATAAGGTAGCTGATTTGTGGAGTCAGCAAATGAAATGCTGAAATACCAAGCCAAATTTTCTCGTTGTAGAACAACAAACCTGAACCAAGATCTAAGGCTGATTGACTGGCTTCTCCCTCAAACCCGTCTCCCGGTTCGCCAATTATAGTGCCTCGGTTAATATCTAATTGAGTACCCAGAATCACATCATCAAACAAGGCGTTGCGAGAAACAAAACTAGCTTGGGTACCCGCATGCAGAAAACTGGTTTCCCCGAGCCTCAATCTATAGCTATAAACCAATCCCAACTCATAATTCTGACTTTGGGTAAAAGATTCTTTCGCTCCATTAATCAAAATACCAATTCCCGAATTATACTTTTCTGAAAAGTGATCCAAGTAAGCTGAATAAGCGATAAAGCTTTGATCTAAGGCGGGCCATTGTGTTCGGAAATTAGCACCAACTCGCGTAAGTCCTGTTGCGCCTGAAAAAGCTGGGTTTAAATAAAGGGGATTTGCATAAAACTGTGAATACTGGACATCTTGGCCTAACGATACTGTTCCTATGAAAGAAAACACAATCAAAAAAACTATTCTAAGCATCACCTTATCAGTTTAAATTTGCCAGCCTCCATCACTTTCTCCCCATCTATAGCAGTAGCATTAAACTTGAAAAAGTAAAAACCTGCATCAAGTAATTCCCCGTTCAAATCCCCATCCCACCCCTCTGTCATAAGATCATCTGTACGGAAAATCAGCTCGCCCCAATTATTGAAAATCATAAACTCGAGCTCTGCGATTCCTTTATACTTTGGCACAAAAGTTTTGTTAAGCCCATCCAATGGCGTAAAACCAGTTGGAAACATAACTCGGTAACTTCTGGTAATTTCGACTAGCTTGGTTACCATTTGGCTACATCCATATTGATCAAAAATGGTCAAGACGACTTCAAAAGCTCCCTTCTTTCCAAAAACATGAATAGGATTCTTTTCATTTGAAGAAGCCCCATCCCCAAAATCCCATTCCCAATTGACTGCTCTGGAGTCCGAAAGATCTGTGAACTGGATGGGATCGTCTGGGAAAACCCCACCCTCTTCATCCCCTTTGATATCCGTTCCTTCGACTACAAAATCAAAATTTGCTTCAAGTGGTTGGTCAAGAATTATTACTTCTAACTGCGATGAATCA
Source organism: Algoriphagus marinus (assembly GCF_001936475.1). Lineage (GTDB taxonomy): Bacteria > Bacteroidota > Bacteroidia > Cytophagales > Cyclobacteriaceae > Algoriphagus > Algoriphagus marinus. The sequence goes on from NZ_MSPQ01000002.1 coordinate 1,870, forward strand.
TTGTAGCATTCCAAATCTTTGAATTTCACAAAAAGCTCAAAGACCCCGGAGATACTCACATTTTTTAGTGCTTCATTCTCGTATTCCAATCCTTGCCCTCTTAAAAGGTAATCGAAAGAAGTCAAGTCAAAATCTGAAATAGAGGTGGTAACATCTACCGATTGACCGGGAGTACAGCCTACAGTAGGGTTAGTTATAATGATTGGAGGGATTTCAGGGTAATCAACTTTGATGGTATTGGATTTCGCCGGACAGTTCTTTCGGTTGTATCCCACGATCTGGTATTCCCCAGCTTCGGATACTATAAAAAAGCTTTGCACTGCTTCTTCCACTAATTCCCCATTTCGGTACCATTCGAAACGGAAATAAGCTTCCTCTCCCAATCCAGTCAAAGACACTTCTTCTCCCTGGCAAAGTCTTAATTCTCCTTCTGGACTTTCACTATCTCCAGTAACTCGGAGGCTTATCGGCTCAGGGGATTCTTGAATTGTCAATGTCATGGAATTGCCTGAGGAGCTTTTCCCGTAGGAATCTGTCAGCGTGTAGAAAACAGTTACCTGCTGATCAGCAAATCCAGGATTAGGAAAAAAAGTGAAATCCCCTCCTACATCCCCTGCCCGAAAAGTACCCTGAGGAAGTTCCAGTACTCTATTTTCTTCTCTGCATTTAGCTTGTGAACAAATGTCCTCTGACTCTTCTTCAATATCTTCCAGAGAAGCATAAAACTGCAAACAACGGATTACGCTGTTTTCATTTGGTAAAACTACTTGCTCATCTGTGATAAAATAGGTGTTTTCCTGCCCCTCGCATGAGGCAATTTCATCAAAGTCTACCCCTTTTGGCTCCTGTAAAGCTTCATCATTTGAAACTTCTACGACCAGATTTTTAATTTCATGATAATTGGTAAAGCCACCAGTAGAGGCAGCAAATCCTATTTTTAAATTTTTTGGAGCAGGAAAATCATAGGGTCTATCAAATATGGTTACCATCCTTGGCTGACCTTGAGCAGTGGTCACCATCATTCGCAAGGTTACAAAATAGCCGGTTTTGTCAGGCTTAGGCTGAAGCTCTAAAAATACTTTTCGATATCCTGGCTGATTTGGATCGGTTACTCGTTGTGTCCCTACTCCTCCTGAACTTATTGGAAATTGACCTCCGGGATTAAGTCCGTCATTTCCGGTTGACATGGTTTTCCTTCCTACTAAAAAGGCATATCCTGAAGTTCCATTTCCTGGTCCACGGATTACTACTGCGTCAGGAACCAAATCTGTCCCTGCACCTGCAAATCCTCCTACTTTATTTTCTGCGGTGTTTCCAAAATTCCCAAATTCATCAAAACCGATTCCAATATAACCCCTGGATAAGCCTGGATCGTTATCTTTTTGAGCGTAGCCAAGTGAACCACCAAATCCACCTGGACTGAATACTGGCACATCGGCATCAAAAAGAAAGAAGGAGATCCCATCAGCTCTTCTCAAAACATCTCCACCATAACTGAAATATTCAAATGAGGCTTTGATCCCAAACGCTGAAGGAAAAGGAATATCAATGTAGACATAACCACGTTGGTTAGTTTGGTTTTCTGTCAATCGAAGGACCCCATCTATTAAGCGGGCGTTTCCACCAAATACAGTCGCCTCCTGAACCGTCGTCCCATCAAATGGCTCGCAATACGGAAAACCAACCTGCCCAAAAGAATTTTGAAACAGAAAAAGAAACAGAAGACAAAAAAGCGATATAGACCGCATGGTTTAATCAGTTGAGTATCGATATAATCAAAAATATACTTAGAAACTTAAGGACACAAAAAAGCCCTTCATTTTTAGATGAAAGGCTCTGTTTATTTTTATCTCAAGATAGTCTGTTCTCGATCCGGCCCGATCGAAACAAGCTTTATCGGCACATTAAGCTGCTCTTCTAAGAAAGAAACATAATCTTTCAGTTCAATCGGAAAATTATCGTAGTCTCTTATTCCTTTGAGCGAAGTGTTCCAGCCTTTCATTGCCTTATAAACTGGCTTTACATCTAAATCCGAAATCTCAAAACTTAAACGATCTATTCGCTCTCCAGTCGGCAGCTCATAATGTGTACATATTTTGATCTCCTCAAAGATATTCAACACATCACCTTTCATCATGAAAAGTTGTGTTACGTCATTGATCATGATTGAATATCTCAAAGCCGGCAGATCCAACCATCCGCATCTTCTAGGTCGACCTGTTGTACTTCCAAATTCGTTTCCTTCTTTTCGCATGGCTTCTCCGGTCTCGTCAAAAAGCTCAGTTGGAAAAGGTCCGCTTCCTACTCGAGTGCAATAGGCTTTGAAAATCCCGAAGACTTCTCCGATTTTAGAAGGCGCTACCCCCAAACCAGTACAAGCTCCTGCAGTCATTGTCGTGCTACTCGTTACAAATGGATAAGAGCCAAAATCGATATCCAACAAAGAACCTTGAGCTCCCTCCGCTAATATTCTCTTATTAGATGCTAAGGCATCATTTACCACATATTCACTATCAATCAAATTCAAAGTCTTGAAAAACTCAACCGCAGCAAAGAACTGCTCTTCCATCTCAGCCAATACGTCGAGAGGATGATTGTAAAATGAAAGAATGGTTTTATGCTTCTCAACTAGAGCTTGATATTTATCTTTAAAGTCCGGACTTAGAATATCCCCAACACGCAGTGCCGATCTTCCAATTTTATCCTGGTAAGTAGGTCCAATTCCTTTTAATGTCGAGCCAATTTTCTTGTCTCCTTTTGAAGTTTCAAGAGCGGCATCTAGTAATTTATGAGTAGGAATGATTATGGTGGCTTTCTTAGAGATCACCAAGTTTTTCATATAGTCAATGGAAAACTTACCTAAACCATCAATCTCTTTTTTGAGAATGATTGGATCAAGAACTACTCCATTACCAATAATATTTAAGATTTGAGAGCGAAAAATTCCCGAAGGAATTTGATGCAAAACATGCTTAATTCCGTCAAATTCAAGGGTATGCCCAGCATTCGGACCTCCCTGAAATCGTGCTACGATCTCATATTTTGGAGCTAAAACATCTACTATTTTTCCTTTTCCTTCATCTCCCCACTGGAGACCCAGAAGTACATCCATCTTCATTTGATGTTCGGTCTATTCGGTTACACTAGTCTTTTTGAAGCGTGAAATTTGCGATAAGCCCATAGAAAACCAAGAGAAAGATTGTAATTATTTCGAACGGTTGAGATTTAGGTAGTAATAATACATGACGTCCTCTTCAGGTTGGGTTTTCGCCCGAAGCATCAGTCCAAATGGAGTGATCAGATATTGGGGACGTAAATCTGAATTTAATGACGATAGGTCAAACTCTTTTAGCTTCTCGAATGAATCACTGAAAACTTCTAAAAATATAGGAGCATTGGCTTGTTCTTCACCACCATATTCGCCCTTTACAAACCTGATGAATTTATTATGATCCTTGAGAAAGGATATCGGCCCAAAACGAACTTCTTTATTCCACAATTTCAACAGCTCAAACGAATCTACATCGACTGACTCATTTCCAAAATGTTTGGGAGGATTTCTTTTTAATGGGAAAAAATTGGAATTGGAAGTGAAAATCTGATGATTTTCAGATTCTAAATCATAGACTAAAAAGTCGCTAAACGAAGGATAACTAACGATTAGCTTTCTGTCAACTATACTCAACTGCGGATGATCATCTCCCAAAAGGGTCAAGCCCCCAGTTCTAACTTTAAACCTTAGATTAAAAAAATTAGCTGAATCCAAATTTATAGGTAAAATAAACATAGAGTCTAAGTCGGGTTTGTAACCCATCACAGAAATTTGGTCGTCTTCGACATAAACCAGATATCCTGTATCGGTCTTCTTGTCATAAGCATTAAATTCTGGAGAAAAGGAAGTACTGTTTACAGAAATACCGGGATATTTCAGATTTCCAAACACTCCGTATTCATGCATAAATTTACTTTGGACTGTTCCAGTACTTTTCTCTTTCCTGAAAAACTGTTGAGCATTCATGAAAATCACATGATTCTCAGCGGTAAAAAACGAGAAAATTGTCCCTACCCCTTCAGGACCTTCCATAGGGATAAAATCTCCCTCTTTAATCCATGCCGAATCCTGAGAGATAAAAATACTATCGAGTGAGTGAACGACATCATTGAAGATGACACCTTTATTTTGTGAGGAGTCAAGTGAAACTGACCTAAAAAAATCCGGAATTAACCCACTCTCTCCAATATGGAATTTCTTTCGATCAGATATTTCCAAAAAAATATCCTGCTCGAAAGATTGTCTTTCTGAACAGGATATCAGGATTAAAAGAAATCCAATTAAGCTAAGCTTGCTTTTTAAAATCATCTACCGAATCAAAGACGGTGAAAATATTATTCAACTTAGTAATTATCAATAATTTCTTTACATGCTCTGAAGGTGCTGTGAGGTAAACTTCTCCCCCAGCATTTCTCATTTTAGTAAGCATGGTGATCAAGAGACCTATTCCACTGGAACTGATGTATCTCACCTCGCTTAGGTCAATTACAAAAGTTTTCGCACCATCCAGTATCGCATCAGAAACGATTTCCACCAATTTTGGCCCAACTTCGTCTCCAATCAAATCACCTTGAATGAAAAGATAGTTGGCAAGTTCGTCCTTGCTTGAATTGTAGGTCAGTTTCATGTGTTTATAATTTTTCTATTTGGCCACATGGAATCTCGCATTGTTGATTATCAAAAGGGTGTGTGACTTTTGATTCATGCTCGATTTCATGATGTTTTCGCTTTTTTGTTTTCACAAGATTCATTGTTGCAGTTCCCATACAAAATGAGTGAATGGTGTAGCACTTTGAAGTTTAAAATCTCTCCTACGGTATTTTGGATATTTTGGATGCGAGGATCGCAAAATTCTAAGACTTCATTACAAGTGACACAGATTAAATGATCGTGTTGCTTATACCCATAGGACTTTTCGAACTGAGCCAAGTTCTTTCCAAATTGGTGCTTGGTAACCAAGTCGCATTCCACCAAAAGGTCTAAGGTATTGTAAACAGTTGCGCGGCTGACGCGGTAATTCTTGTTTTTCATACTGATGTAGAGAGACTCCACATCAAAATGCCCGCTACGAGTATAGATTTCCTCTAATATTGCGTAGCGCTCGGGAGTTTTTCTAAGTTTCTGGGTTTCAAGATAAGCTGTAAAAATCTTCTTGACCTCTTCAAAATGGGTGATATTTAATGGCATTTTCTGCGATTTTTTCCAAATATAACTCTACTAACTTATAAAAGATTCAACTTTAGTAATCAAACCTGGAAACCTTTAGAACTCCTTCTACTTCGGAAAGATTTGACATGAGCTTATCTAGGTGGGTTGTACTATTTACGTAAAGTTTGATAGTCCCTTCAAAGATTCCTGCATCTGAGTCTACCGTGATAGATCGCATGTTTACTTTTAATTCACTGGAAATCACTTTTGTGACATCGTTAATCAATCCTACCCTATCCGTACCTACAATCCGTAAGCCAGCAAGGAATGCTATTTCTTTTTGACTGGTCCACCTTGCTTTGATTACCCGATTACCATGATTAGAAAGTAATTCTAGGGCATTTGGACAAGACGTTCGATGAATTTTGATCCCTTCATTTACGGTTACAAATCCAAAAACCTCATCTCCTGGGATAGGATTGCAACATTTAGCCAAAATATAATCTACTACATCCATATCCTCGCCAATCAGTAATTGATCGTGGTCTGGACCTTTTAGGCTTTTAATTTCTCTGGTAAAGGAAGATTCGTCCCTTACTTTGTCCTGCGAGGGTTTGCTTTGACTCTTTTGGGCATCTTTAAAATCTTTAAAGGATTTGATTAAAGTAGGGTCAATTACACCTTTACCTACCCTGTAGTAAAATTCATTTGCAGTTTTGAGTTCGAAGAATGCTCTGAGTTTTTCCACATTTTCAGAGTTGAACTCCATCTTCATTTGTTTCAATTTTCGCTGAACAATCTCTTTCCCGTCCAAAATAGAAGATTTCTTTTCTTCTCGAATAGCGTCCTTTATTTTGGCTTTGGCACGAGAGGTCACTACTTGATTCAACCAATCCTCAGTGGGCTTTTGCTTATTTGAAGTAAGGATTTCTACCTGATCTCCATTTTTCAGTTTGTGAGAAATCGGGACCAACCTTTGATTCACTTTGGCACCAATACATTTAGCTCCTACTTGCGTGTGGATTTCAAATGCAAAATCCAATGCCGTAGAGCCAAAAGGCAGGACCTTCAACTCCCCTTTTGGCGTAAAGACAAAGACTTCTTCATGGAATAGATTTCCTCGAAAATCATCCATGAATTCGATCGCATTACCCTCATTTGACTCTAAAAGCCCTCTTACCTGAGTAATCCAATCATCCAAACCTGTTGGCGCCTTTGAGCTATCTTTTTCTTTGTATTTCCAATGAGCCGCATATCCACGTTCTGCAATTTCATCCATTCGGGATGTACGTATCTGTACTTCGACCCATTGACCGGTATTACTCATCACAGTCGTATGTAATGATTCATATCCATTGGAACGAGGAGTGCTGATCCAATCTCTCAACCTATCAGGGTTGGGGCGATAAAAATCAGTGACTATCGAATAGACTTGCCAGCAATCGGCTTTTTCATGTTCTAAGTCACTTTCAAGAATAATTCGAACCGCAAAGAGATCATAGACTTCTTCGAAAGGAATACCCTGCTTTTTCATTTTATTGAAAATAGAGTACACTGATTTTGGTCTCCCTTTGATTACAAATTTTAATCCTTGCCTATGAAGCTCTTCTTCCAAAGGCTGGATAAAAGCCTTGATGAATTTATTACGATAAGATTTTGATTCATTTATCTTATGTACAATTTCTTTATAAGTATTTGGATCTGTGTATTTCAAGTACAAATCTTCCAGCTCAGATTTGATAGAGTATAGACCTAGTCGATGCGCAAGAGGGGCATAAAGGTACATGGTCTCAGAAGCGATTTTAAGTTGCTTATGCCTGGGCATGCTCCCTAGTGTACGCATATTGTTGAGCCGATCTGCCAGCTTGATCAAAATCACTCGCACATCATCAGATAGCGTGAGCAGCATTTTTCGGAAGTTTTCTGCTTGTTGGGAACTTCCGTAATCAAAAACTCCGGATATCTTAGTCAGTCCATCAATAATGGTCATGACCTTATACCCAAATTCTCGTTCAATATCCTCCAACTCCCAATCTGTATCTTCTACTACGTCATGAAGGAGCGCTGCAACTATTGATGTGGTCCCAAGGCCTATCTCCTCGACACAGACTAGGGCGACTTCCAAAGGATGATAGATATAGGGCTCTCCCGATTTTCTACGCATATCCTTATGGGCTTCCATAGAAATATTAAAGGCTCTTTTGATCAGTTTTGCATCTCCCTCCTTTAAAAAGGGTTTCGCCTGCCTAAGCAATCTCCGGTATCTTTTGAGTATTTCTTTACGTTCTTCTTCTAAATCCACTTGAATCATACCTGAGAAATTTAATATAAAATTAGGGTCAAAGGCTAAATTTTTAAAATTCTTAATAATTATTTTCGACAGGTCCTTGCAAAATAATTATTAGCACTTACCTTTGCATCCACAATCTGAAAACAGAGAAGAAAAGTCTTCCCAATTATGGTTTCAGATGAACTGCGGATGTGGCGAAATTGGTAGACGCACTAGACTTAGGATCTAGCGCCGCGAGGCATGGGGGTTCGAGTCCCTCTATCCGCACGATTACCGAACCCTCAATCACTAGACTGTTTACAGAAAAGTGATTGGGGGTTTTTAGTTAAACTTCATTTTAAATTTTAGAGCCTTGGAAATCACACTAGACAAGCATTCAGCAAATCAAGCTTCAATTAAAATTAAATTATCCGAAGCAGATTACCAACCTAAGGTAGAGGCAAAACTTAAGGATTATGCCAAAAAAGCCAACATCAAAGGGTTCAGACCGGGAAAAGCTCCGATCTCTATGGTAAAAAACATGTATGGCACTTCTGTTTTGGTAGAAGAAATCAATACCATACTTGGTGAATCGCTCAATAACTACATCAAAGAGCAAACTTTTAAGATCCTTGGGGATCCACTTCCAGTAGCGCAAAATGAAACTCAAATCGATTGGAAAACCCAAAAAGATTTTGATTTCGAGTACAAAATAGGATTTGTAGAAAACATCTCCCTGCCGCTTGACAAGATCAATGCGACAAAATATAGTATAAAAGTTGATGATAAATTGGTCAATGAAACTTTGGAAAACCTTGTTTCTCAATATGGTAACAGTACAAATCCAGAAGTAAGCGAAGCTACTGATTCAATCTATGGAGATTTAAAGTGTGAGGCTGCTGATTTTTCAAAGTCACTTTCATTGGATCTAACTAAAATCACTAAGAAACTTGCAAGTAAATTCACCGGAGTAAGCAAAGATGCTGTGATTGAATTTGAAGATAAGGATATCAAAAAAGGACAGTGGGAAGAGGCGTTTGGATTGGAAGAGGAAGAAGCTTCAAAATTGGAAGGAACTTTAACTTTCACTATAAAAAACATCAACAGAACTGAGAAAGCTGAAATGAACCAAGAGTTCTTTGACAAGATTTTCGGTCCTGGTGTAGTTTCATCTGAAGAAGAATTCATCGCTAAAGTAAAAGAAACACTTCAAGGAAATTATGATCGCGAATCCAAAGTGTTTACAGAGGAAGAATTGAAAAAAGTTCTTACTGAAAATGCCAAAATAGATTTACCTGAAGATTTCTTGAAAGAGTGGCTTTTAGAAGCTAACAAAGGAAAAGTGACTCAGGAAGATGTTGATAAAGAATTCCCTCTTTATGCAAAGCAATTGACTTGGTCCTTGATATCCAATTTCCTTGCAACTGAAAACAAGATTCAAGCTGAGCATCAGGATGTGTTGGATAAAACCAAGCAAATGGTAAGAGAGCAGTTTGCTTCTTCCGGTTTGGGATCTCAAATGGAAGACAGTATGGACATGTTTGTAGACAATTACCTGAAAGGTGAAGAAGGTCAGAACTATATGAATATGCTTACTTCAGTTCAAAATGATAAAGTCCTTTCTTTTGTACAGGATAGCATCAAACTCAGCGAAAAAGAAATAAGCATTGATGAGTTTAAGGAACTTTTAGAAAATTAATTCGCTTAAATCAACAGAAAAAAGTCCTTATTTAAGGGCTTTTTTTATTTTTGCTTACTACAACTACTTGAAAGATGATCAACAAAGAAGAATTCAGAAAATACGCCATTCACAATCAAGGCGTCAGCGGAACAGCTTTTGACCAATATACTCAGCATATTGAAAACATGACCCGTTCAGTGATCGAGGAGCGCCCTCAAAATTTTAGAGAAATCGATGTTTTCTCTCGCTTGATCATGGACAGAATCATTTTCTTAGGAACAGGGATTGATGACCATGTTGCCAACATCATCGTTGCACAACTTTTATTCCTTGAATCTGTAGATTCTAAAAAAGATGTCTTGCTGTATGTAAATAGCCCAGGAGGATCTGTAACCGCAGGTCTTGGAATCTATGACACGATGCAATATATCGGTCCTGATGTAGCTACAATCTGTACCGGTATCGCGGCCTCTATGGGAGCAGTTTTACTAGCTGGCGGTGCAAAGGAGAAAAGATCTGCATTAAAGCATGCTAGAGTAATGATCCATCAGCCATCAGGGGGAATGCAAGGACAATCCAGAGATATGGAAATATCACTTAAATTAATCTTGTCTATGCGTCAGGAATTATATCAGATTTTAGCTGATCATACTGGAAAATCTTTTGATGAAATCGAGCGTGATTCAGATAGAGATTATTGGTTAAAAGCTCCTGAAGCAAAGGAGTATGGATTAATTGATGAAGTTTTAGTAAAAAAACCAATATAATGGCTCAAGTAACCTGCTCGTTTTGCGGCAGAAACAAAAAAGATGTTGATTTAATGGTGTCGGGTATTTCTGCCCACATCTGTAATCACTGCATCGAACAAGCTCATCTAATCTTAGGAGAGGAAGAGAAAACCGTAAAACCTGGTGTAAAACCAAAAATTAAACTCAAAAAACCTAAGGAACTTACCTCCTATTTGGATCAATATGTTATCGGCCAAGAAGATGCGAAAAAAGTTCTAACCGTAGCTGTCTACAACCATTATAAGCGTCTTTTTCAAAAGGATGAAAAAGATGAGGTGAAGATTGAAAAGTCGAATATCATCATGGTGGGCGATACGGGTACAGGAAAGACTTATCTGGCAAAGACGCTAGCAAAAACCTTGGAAGTGCCTTTTTGCATAGCCGATGCAACTGTTCTAACTGAGGCTGGCTATGTTGGAGAAGATGTCGAAAGCATACTTACAAGATTGCTTCAAGCAGCTGACTACAATGTAGAAGCAGCCGAAAAGGGAATCGTTTACATCGATGAGTTGGATAAAGTTGCCAGAAAGTCAGACAATCCATCTATCACTCGGGATGTTAGTGGCGAGGGAGTACAGCAAGCTTTATTGAAGCTATTGGAAGGGACTGTAGTGAACGTTCCCCCACAAGGCGGGAGAAAGCATCCCGATCAAAAAATGATTGCTGTGAACACAGAGAATATTCTTTTCATCTGCGGTGGTGCCTTTGACGGAATTACCCGTCATATTGGAAAGCGATTGAATACTCAGCCGATGGGCTTCAGTAAAAATACAGGTGCAATAGAAGCTGATCGAGAGAATCTACTTCAATATGTCACTGCCCAAGATTTAAAGGCATTTGGATTAATTCCTGAACTGATTGGAAGACTCCCTGTTTTGACACATTTGGATCCATTGGATAGCAGCGCGCTAAAGCAAATCCTAACCGAACCAAAAAATGCTTTGGTAAAGCAGTACACCAAACTTTTAAAAATGGAAGATGTGGATCTTAAATTTGAGGAAAGTGGAATTGATTTCATCGTGGAGAAAGCCGTGGAATACAACCTTGGGGCAAGAGGGCTACGTTCGATTTGCGAAGCTATAATCACTGACGCGATGTATGAACTTCCCTCGGACGATTCCGTGAAGGAACTCGTGATCGATGAAGCATATGCAAAAAGTAAGTTTGATAAATCGAAATTTAAGCGACTTCAGGTAGCATAACTTACGAATCATAAACAAAACATAGCTCGGCAGATTAATTTTTGTCGAGCTATTTTATTTTGAAGAAAATACTAAAGTCATTATAGATTCAGCATGCAGATGAAATTTCTCCGGTTCTATTTCAATAGGTTCTAGATTCGAATTTTCATTCGTTAGATATGCTTTCAAAGTGGTGTTTTTTTCAGAGTAACCCTCAAGTGAAACACCTAAAATCTCTGAATTAGAATTAATTAAAACCAAGACAATTTCTTTACTTTTTGGGTCTTGGAAACCAGAGGCAAATATCTTTTCCTGATTTGCAACTGACATTTCGACTCCAATTCTCTCAAACCCTGGACGGATAAATCTGCTAAAATTACCCAAAGCCCAAAGCATTTTACTTTCATAGAAGTTTCCATCCTCTTTATTTTTATCGATATAGATCAGGCCATCTTTATAATTATACGGTGAAACCGCAATCCACCAATTCCAAGCAGATGCGTTTGAAAAGGTAAGATCTTGATGAATTACTCTTGCCAAATACAGCGCAGAAGTCATCCCCAAATCTCTTTCATTCCCATTGATCTCTCCCTCGTTTCCACCGAGAATACAATATTCAGACATCCAGTACGCGAGCCCCGGAATAGATGAAATTTCATTTGAAAGCTTTACTCTTAAATCTGATGAAGCATCAATTGGACTTGTAGTAAAATAACTATGCCCTGAAATCGCCATTGAAACATGATTTAAATCTCCTAGATAATTGGGAGATGACTTATCAAAAAATGTTTTTATCTGCTCACCTCTACTAGGCTTATCCGCCTTTTCAAATAAGTAATTGATTTTCCCTGCTTCAGCTATATCAATTTTAGCCTTGATATTATTTTCTTCTAATGATTCATTGAGAGTCTTCACAAGGCTTACAATCTCACTATTCAAATAGGGACTCCCCTCCTGTCCTCCATCTGACCAATCCCATTGAGGCTCGTTGACTGGACTAATATATGTTGGCTCTAAGCCTAACTGATTCAAACCTAAGAAAACCGAACTGATATAATTTGCAAAATCCTTTGATTTACTTTCATCTAAATTTGATTTCCCATCACTAGAATAAGCTTTTCTATTTTTCGTGAATTGAATGGGAGGACTATTTGAGAACAACAGCAATTTTTCAACCCCACTTTCCTTTGCTGCCTTTGCAAACCAAACTTGGCCAGCAGCCTTCTTCATATCAATATTTCCATTTGTGCCAATAAAGGATTCCGCTCTTCTCCACTCATCTTTAATACCGCTAGCCGCTCCTTGTTCAGCACTTCCAGCCCCCAAATTGAATCGCCACATTGACAATCCAATCCCATTGGGTTTGCCGTTTTCCATTTCTTTACTGAAAAGCAAGTTTGCTATTGCTTCTCTCTTGGTATCCGGCCAATTTCCAACAAATTGAATTGACCAAGCATCTGATGCTCCAAAATGATCAATCGTCTGAAATCCAATCTCTGGTTTCAATTTAATTCTTACGGATTGCGGATCACTCGATTGGGGAAAGCAATTAATCGATAAAAATAGAAGTACAGAAAAGAAAATATTTTGAAAAAAGCGAGATAGGATCATTAATAAAAATAGCAAATGGCCCTTAAAAATTCTCAATTCATCATTCTAAATCACATATTCTTTAAGATAATGAGTTCAAAATCAATTCAGCTGCATTTTTTGAAGCAGAAGTTTCTCCCAATTTCTCTTTTATCAAATCGTAACCCTGAAGCATTTGGCCTTTGTAAACCTGATTGGAAAGAATCATGGTCAATTCATTCTTTAAGTTCTCTACAGAAAAATCTCTTTGTATTAACTCTTTTACCACTTCTCTCTCTGCAATCAGATTTACAAGAGAAATATAGGGTACACGAATCAAATTCTTGGCAATAGCATAGGATACTGTACTAGTCCTATACACTACAATCTGCGGCACTCTAAATAAAGCCGTCTCTAAAGTGGCGGTGCCCGAAGTAACTACTGCAGCAATAGCATGAGATAAAAGATCATAAGTCTGGTCAAAAATCACCCTGATACCTGCATCTATTCCTCGCTGGTAAATCTCAGTGCCGAGATCATGTAGTCCGGCAATGACAAATTGAGCATTGGGAAATTCTTTTACCAATGCTATCATTTTATCAAGCATTGCATTTATTTCTTGAGGTCTACTTCCAGGAAGTAAAGCAACAATAGGTTGATAGCCTATTTCATTTTTTTGAAAAAAGAATTCATGAGGTCTAAACTTCTTGATTTCATCAAAAAGTGGATTTCCAACATATTGAACTTTCATTTCATACTTTTCGAAGTAAGCAGGTTCAAATGGGAGAATAGAATAAATATGATCTGTAGAAGCTTTGAGTTTTAAAGCTCTTTTTTGGTTCCAAGCCCAAACTTTTGGAGGAATATAATAATGAACAGGAATATTTAATTCTTTTACAAATGCTGCAATTCTCATATTAAAACCTCCATAATCCACCAATATAATTGCATCAGGTCTAAAAGTACTGATATCATTCTTTATCAATCGAAGGTATTTAAGCACTTTTCTAAAGCCCAAGACAACCTCTAAAAATCCCATCAGAGCTACTTCCGAATAATCTACAAGCAGATCAACACCTGCCTCAGCAGAGTAACTCCCACCCATTCCTCTGAACGAAAGAGTTTCATCCAATTCTTTCATGGCCAATACAAGATTGGAAGCGTGAAGGTCTCCGGAACGCTCTCCGGATATGATATAGATATTTTTCGGACTCAAAACTTTCTTATTGGTTCTACAGATTGGATTTTAAAGCTAATAAAAAAGAGCAGGTGACATGCCCCTGCTCTTATTCTTATATCCTTTTTCTTTCTTAAAAGGGACTATTCTCCCAAGTACTCCACAAAATTCCTTGGAGTTTCGTAAAGTGTCAATTTATACAATTTTCCATTTGGGGTGATTTCTTTGATGGCTGGCTCCAATATTTTCCAAAACTCCATTACCAAATTTTCACAGCTTGCTAACTTCCCAAACATGAAATCTACATCCAAATTCAAGTTTTTATGATCTACACGATCAATTACTAATGATTTGATTACGTTACTCAGTTTCTTGAGATCTACCACAAAACCAGTCTCTGGATCCGGAATGCCTTTAACAGTGACTATCAATTCAAAATTATGGCCATGCCAGTTGACATTAGCACAAGGTCCAAAAACCTCAATATTCTTCTCCTCAGACCACTTTGGATTCCAGAGCTTATGTGCCGCGTTGAAATGTTCCTTTCTACTAACGTAAATCATTACTTTTTCAAATTGGCTGCAAAGTTATGGAAAAGAAAATAGATTTAGAATTTCTCCTTTGAAATACACTTCATGAAAAGCCCATGACGAGCGACCGACTTACAGGGGAATAATTATTCAGGGCATTCTCCCGATTCTCGGGACAGGCTATATGACCATTAAAAAAACAATTTTAAACAGATGAAATCGAGCATGATGCAAGCGACACACACTGGGATGATTATTAACCAAACGAGATTCCTCCCGATAGCTATCGGGATGACCTATAAAAACAAATTATAAACACATGAAAAAGCCTGATTAAAAAATCAGGCTTTTTGACTAGGCTTCATTAAGCTTTTGAAAGAAAATAACCATATGATCCTCTCGGCCTAAATCTAGTTTATTATCCTTAACTATAGCTTTTCCTTTTTCTTGATCTTCTTCTCTTAAGGATTTGATCAAATTATTTGTTCTTGTTCGAACAGATTCCACATTTTCATCGGAATCTATTAAATAATAAGTTTCTTCAAAGACAAACATCCTTCCGGGAGTAGGTGCGTAACTGTTTTTAGGTGGAGTTACTAGATCAGAATAGAATCTTCTAATCAGAGTGTACTTACTTCCTTCAGCAATTACATTTACAAAATCCTTAGGACCAACACCGGGCACAAAATCAAATCCCTTTTTTACCAAAAGGCGAGTCAACATCCCTGGAGTACCATTAGCCAATAGAATAGAAGGCCTTTCTAAAATGGCATATTCTACATAATCTTTATTCAAAAAGATTTTGTTACCAGCCTCGTTGATGACTTCTAATTCATTATCATGAACATTAAACTTGTAGGCTACATTCTCTTTTAATCCGGCATTGGTAGTACCAATATCAGCACGAGCCCACTCGTCGAAAAGATATGGCGATCCGTCTATTTCAGTATATGAAGTGATTCGAGCAGGAGCTCCATTCATATCTATATTTGAGATTTGTGCAACTGCAAGTTGAGAACAAAACAGCCCTCCAACTAATAAGATTTTTTTCATTTTAGTACTTAATTACTTTTTTGTGTAAAGTTAAATTGTTGGTATTAATCTTCAGGATATACAATCCGGCAGGACCGGTCATTGTCATCTCCATATTTAATTCTTCTTCTGACTTATTTGCCTCTTGAGACAGATACACACGACCCGCTAAATCTATAAGCTGCAACTGAATCTCGCCTCTATAGCTATTGGAAATGGTAATATTCAGCTTATCTGCAGTTGGTATCGGCCCAACAAATATTCCAAATCGGCTTAATTCCGCCTCTTGATCTGGAATCGCAGAAATCACTGTAGGTTCAGAAATCCGATTACAACTATCGTCAAATATTGCTACTTGATATAGTCCATCACCTGTAGCTTCAAAAGATCTATTTGTCGCTCCTTGAATCTTGGCCCCATTGAGATACCACTGATAGGACGAACCTGGTTGTTGAGATGTAAGTACATTTCCATTAGCAACGATAGTAGGCTTTAGAAGATTATTCTCTACAACTGTTACCTTTTGATCAAATTCTGTTATTCCAGATGAATTAGAAATAGTCAATTTAACGATGTACTCTCCAGGTTGATCAAAAACAAAAATAGGGTTTTGATCAGTTGAGGTACCCTTACCACCGAAATCCCATAGATAAGTTGAGATAGCACCTTCACTTAAGTTCTCAAATTCCGAAGCAGCACCTACGCAACTAAATCTGGAATTGAAATTAGCAAAAAGTACATCATCACAATTCTGAGCTAACCATCCAGTTGAATTTGAAATAGATGCACTAGTGCCAAGATTAATTATCGAGGCCCCTTCATGATCTACACTGGAAACATTGAGATTTTCAAAGCAATATTTCTTATACAATTCATGAATTAGTTTACCTTTTCCTGAAGCAGAAAGTAAAGCTTTAGAAGCGGCAGTAGCCTCAACAGAAATAGAATTTAAAACTGTAATTGATCCACTTTGATCTAAATTCAATTCTGATCCAGCGCCTAAGAATAAATCTTCGACCTCAGCAGCGGCAATTTTCAGAGTCATTTTTCCAGATAGGATCTCAAGATTCCTGAAACCTCCAGATAAAACATTTAATTCACCAGACTCAATTTTAAGATTCGAAAAGTCTGTGTTAGAATTATTATCAAATTGGCCGGTTTGACCACTAAATGCGAGATTAACCCCCTCTTTCATGGTAGAATTACTGGAAATAGTCAAATTATTTTCAAACTCAATTTCCTCAAGAGTGCCGGAAAGATTTGATGAAGAAGAAAGCGAAAGAGAATTTAGGTTCAATTGAGGAAACCCAATTTTCAGGTTTGCATTGGAAACTGACACTTGGTCTAATTTTTCAGCTTCTAGTAATTGCCAAGTTCCTGATGAAAATTCTAATTCCACATTATCAAAAATCGCTTTTCCAAGCTCAACTAACTGATCATTTATGGTGGAATTGGTAAAGACAATTTTACCATTCTTAATGTCAGTAATTTGATTACTTACTCTAAACCCGTTAGAAACCACGATTTCATTTCCTTTTAGATCGAAAGTAACTAATTGATTACCAAAAAGATTAACACTAAACGCATTAGCATCGGCAGGGAAATTTACCAAAATGGAACCTGCACTTGCCCCTTCGAATACAACTCTACTTCCCGCAGAAGGAATCCTATTTGCAGCAGGTCCATTAGAAGAAGTTGACCAGTTGGATGGATTATTCCAGTTTCCACCTGATGCACCTATCCAATACAAGGTTTCATCGGCTCCATCAGCAGTTCCTGCCTTCAACACAAAGGAAAAATCCTGAACTCCATTTTTCAATTCCCCCTTGTGCGTAACTCTCACTTTATAACGCTGAGGTTTTGGATTAGGAATATAAATCTGCTCTACATTATCTCTAAAGTTATCTTTGTTGGTCTCCGCCTTTGCAGAAAGACTTAAAGATGGATCTAGCGTATAAGGGAAAAATGTATTTCCCTGCTCATCAATGATTCTTAAGTCCAAATCATTTACAAGCATTAAGTTCTGAGGATTTACAGAAGGTGAAGTAGGATTTCCAGATGGATCAGTCCATGCTATGGAAATTCTAATCGGAGTGACTCCATCTGAAATAAATTCATTTTCAAAAGCAGTTCCTTGTGCAAGTTTTTCTTCACGAATCACGTCTGAGCTTCCATTCTCATTCAAAATAATTTCAGCAGCTCCTTTGGTATTTAGAAGCCCCCATCCATATACATAGTCTGGACCTGGATTATTTCCCGCTTCTTTTGTGGTATTTATCATTAGGGCTTTTAATGTCGAGGCCCACATATATCTACCTGAATTTCTTTCAGAATACAATTGTTGAAGCAACAAGAGTGATCCGGTTACGTTTGGTGAAGCCATGGAAGTACCACTAAGAGAAGCATAGGAATCAGTGGCGCCACCATCAGCAATAGCAGAACTAAAAACATTAACTCCCATTCCGACGACATCAGGTTTTATTCTTCCATCATCCACTGGGCCCACGCTGGAAAAACTACTAATCGCAACGTCCTGAGGCCCGGTATATTCATTGATATTATTTATTGCCCCTACAGTAATGACATTTTTCGCAACTCCTTCAGGTCCAATGTTGTCATCTGGGCCATCTGGATTCCGAGATCCATCTCCTGAATCATCTCGGTCATTACCCGCTGCCCATACAACAGTATAATAAGGTTTAGCAAAAATCAAATCATCCAATCCTTTACTCTTACTACTGTAAAAACCAAACCTATATTCTTCATTTGGATCAACGGAAGCATTACCAGCCCATACCCAAGCATTACTGGAATTTCGATACCAACCCAGGACGATTCCATAAGAGTGATTGGAAACTAGGTGCCCATTAGTTTTTGTAATCGGATCATAAGCATTCACGTTCATTTTGGAAAGGTCACTTTCCCAATTAAAAGCCCAACCAGTAGCTTCGCTTGCCATTCCTTTTGCATTTGCATTGACCCCTCCTGCCATAATAGTCCCTGAGACGTGAGTCGCGTGATTACTAATAGTTTCTGTAGAACCATCTACTTGCGTAAGCCTACCTTGAAACTCCACATGATCAGGCTTAGGGCGGGTTTGGTCATATATTCCCACAGTCATTCCTTTACCGGTAAGATTTAGACCTAAGCTTCCTCCTTGCTGAAGGGCATTGGTGGATGTCGTGATAGCAGCTCGAGTATTAAAAATAGTGTAGTAAACCGGAGCATTTGACTCATCAAAAAAATTGAGCTCAGCAATCTCTCCGTTTTCTAACTTAAGTAAATAAGGAATCCCCAATTGAGAAGCTTTCTGCTTCATAGCTTCTTTATTCAGAATAAAAGAAGGGAAATTTGTATTAAAGTTCTTTGATATAGTACTCCTCTCTTTTTCAAGGGAAGGAGAATTAACTATTTGTTGTGCGTTTAAAAAACCAAAGCTTAAGCCTAATAGCCAAATCGTAAATATTAATCTCATCAAATTTTTATCTATATACTGACATACAAGTTACCAACGCTTTAAAATTAATTAAAGTTTAAAAAAAAGAGGGCTATAAAAGCCCTCTTTTAAATAAAACTTAAGAGAATTTAAACTTTGGTTAGAACCACAGTTCCACCATCTCCCCAAGTATTTGACCAAGTAATGGTAATTGTTTTATCATCGTTTACAACACCTGAAATAGTAAACGGATCTTGATACTGATCTTGATTAGATGCAGCACCAGTAAGGACATTACAATTATCTCTGATGGTTCCAGTTGGTCTAGCATCATTGTAAATGCCAGGATACATTCCAAAAGACATATCGCTCATTGTATATGAGCCAGTACCAGCAACAGCAAAAGACATAGTGCTAGCAGATGCTATCACGAAATCAGTTGCAGTCTGTCTAGGCCCACCTGCTCCATCACCTGTCTGAAGATACTCCCAGAATACGGAGTATGTTCCAGCTAATTCTGAAGGACAGATTACGCGAATAGCTACTTTTAATGAGCCATAGTTGGATGAAACTTCAGCACCAGTGGCACTTGAAATTTTCAAAACCAGATCCGGTCTTTCGGATGGATCGATATTTCCAGTCAATACAGTGATTGGTAAGTTGGTGATAAACTCACCTGCACCAATGGTAATTGATTTAGAATCCAATCTGTAGTGAACCCCTTCCACAGCAGTGGAAGTAGGGTCAGCCTCTATATTCACAGTTACAGCAGAAGCACCTGATGTAGATACTCTGTTGACTTGAACATTTAATACATCAGTCTGAGAAGCAGTCAATCTTACATAAGATTGGGTCAATCCATTTGGTAGATTTGCCGCATTAAACTCAACCTGATTCCCGTCGAAGAAGGTATCAACACCTTGATCTTCAAAACAAGCAGTGGTTGTCAGCGTAGCGACAAGCATTGCTAGGAAAATATATATTTTATTACTTTTCATTATTTTTTCCGGTTTTAGTTATAACCTGGGTTGTCTACCAACAGCTCATTTAATTGTATCTGATCCTGAGGAAGAGGAGCAAGAAGTCTGTAATCCGAATAAGGTACAGGCTCATTATTTCCATGCTTCGTGATAGTAAGCCCATTTCTTTTTAAATCGAACCATCTATGTCCTTCAACAGCAAATTCAAGTCTTCTTTCAGTCATAATTCGATTGAATAGAGCATCTCCAGACAAGCCAGCATCTACTGCCGCTAAACCTCTGTTAGTTCTCAATGCATTCAAATCTGATCTTGCTCCAGCAGCATCATTGGTTCTGAATCTGGCTTCTGCTCTGATTAGATAAAGCTCTGCAGCTCTAATAATCGGAAGATTCTCTAGGAAATCACCTTTGGTACCTAACCACTTGTTAGATCTGTAAACTGTACCTGAAGCACCAGAACGAGTAGTTTCAGTCCAAGTATTTCTTCGCACATCTCCAGTCTCGTAAGTTGCAAGCAATTCATTCGATGCAGTTACAATAAACTGTGCACTGTTGAATACATTGGCTGTAAGTGTACACATGGAGTTATTCACACCATCTACAGTTGACCAATCCACTGATCTGATTTCAACCTCAAAAAGAGATTCAGGATTAGGATAAGTAGAGAAGCCTGATACATAATTCTCAGGAGTAGCTAGACCAGTACCATCGTTAGCAAGGCCAAAAGTAGCCATTGCCTGAGATGCCATAGCCGCAGCCTCAGCAAACTTTGAATCATATAAGTAAACTCGTGCAAGAAGTGCTTCAGCAGCTCCTTTGGTTACTCTATAAATACCAGCTGTACCTTTAGCAGCAGTTGGAAGCAATCCAATTGCAGTATTCAAGTCAGACTCAATCAGATCATATACTTGTCTGTTTGTAGATCTAGCTTTGAAGTCTGCATCCGAGAAACCCAATGTTGGTTCAGTTCTGATAATTACTGAATTGTTCCAACCGTTCACTTCTTTTCCTGGCTCATATCCATAGACTTTAGCCATATCGAAATAGTATAGGGATCTTAAGAATAGTGCCTCGCCCTTAATTCGATTCTTTCTAGCCGCATCACCATCAATTTCATCAATGCCAGCGATTACGATATTAGTCTGGTTGATGGAACCATAATTACCCCAAAGTCCGATATGCGCTCTGTCTGCATTTACTTCTTGACCAATATATCGGCCTGTATTTGCGATAATTCTTAGATTATCCGCCATAATTTCAGGCGCGATCATCAAAGTTTGTCCATAATTCCCGAAACCTCTTGCACCACCATAAGCGGCAGCCAATACAGACTCATACCCATTAATATCAGATAATGCTGTCTGCGGTGTTAAACTTTGTCTTGGCTCGGTATCCAATAAATCTGAGCAAGAAGCCAGAGATAAGACGGATCCAAGCGCTATAATTTTTATATAATTTTTCATTCCTATTTCTAATTAGAAGTTAAGATTGATACCGGCAGAAATCTGACGAGCATTTGGATAAGCACCGTAAGTGTTTCCGATTGAGTTAGCCTCAGGATCAATTCCGTTGTAATTGGTAAACGTTGCCAAGTTCAATCCTTGAACAAATAACGAAGCGCTTGCCATACCTATTTTGCTTGCTGCAGCTGAACCCAATGTATAATTTAGGGTCACTTGCTTCAATCTCACATATCCACCGTCACTCATCAAACGAGTAGAGAAAGTGTTAACATTTGAAGTACCTGGCTCTTGACCGCCTTCAAAAGGTCTACCTACAGTTGTGATATCGCCTGGCTGCTTCCAATATTCTAATTGATTCACTAGCAAGTTACCAGTTCCAGATCCCCAGTTTGCTAGGTTATATAAATCTGAATTGGTTGCAAAGTTACCGAACTGATACTGAAAGAATACTTCTAGTGTCAATGGACCATAAGAGAAGGTGTTAGAAAGACCACCATAGCTAGAAGGCAATGCACTTCCTCTATAATCTAATGTATTTTGGCCTGTCACATAAGTAAAGTTTCCTGTTCCAGTTCCATCATCATACATCGCTCTACCATTTGCAGGGTTAACTCCTAGGTATTGATTAGTATAGAAGAAAGAAATAGGTCTTCCAACGATTAAATCGTTACCAATTCGATCCAAGCCATCATACAAGGAAATAAGCTCATTTTCCAAGAACGTGATATTGAAGCCTGTGCTCCACTGGAATTTTCCAGCTACAATATTTACGGTCTGAATATCCAAGTCAATTCCTTGGTTTCTTACTTCACCTGTATTTCTTGTAATTGATCCAAATCCTGAATCAGTTGGAAGAGGCGTATTGAACAATAGATTTTTTGAATTTTTTCTCCAGAAATCTACCGTAGTGATGATACGACCGTTGAACAAAGTTGCATCCAAACCAAGGTTTATGGTTTCTGATTCTTCCCAAGTCAATAAATCGTTACCCAATTGGCTCAAATCTAATCCACCCTGACCCAAATACTGTCCTGATGAACCCACAAGTGTTCTTGAAGCAAAATTGGCAATATCAGAGTTACCAGTTACACCGTAAGATGCTCTAACTCTCAAGTTATCCAACCAAGTAACATCCTGAAGGAATGCCTCAGAAGAAAGTCTCCAACCTGCAGAAGCAGCGTAGAAGGTACCCCATCTGTTTTTCTCTCCAAATCTAGAGTGCCCATCTCTTCTAACAGTTACGTCAGCAGTGTAGCGATCATCGTAATCGTATTTCGCTTGGCCAAAGAAGCCTGCTCTTTTATATTCAGTGAATGAACTACCTACAGAGAATGGCACTGCAGCGTTGTTCAAGTAAATTAAAGTAGGATTAGGGAAACCTCTACCAGTTGCAGTTTGTAAATCAGACTGAGAACCTTTGTATTCAAAACCTAAGATACCAGATACGGTATGCACCTCATTAAATTTCCTGTTGAAATTAAAGTTGTGGTTGGTATTGAAGTTTGTATTTCTTCTGGCTGTGAAGGTAGAAGCTCCACCATAAGAAGAGAACACAGGAATTGTTGAAGGTCTGTTATTGATATCCGCATTATCTGAGAAATCAAGACCGAAATAAGAAGTCCAGCTTAACCATGGTGCGATTTGATAATTCAACTGAAGGTTAGAAACTGTTTGTACAGTTTTTCCGCTTCTTAATTCTTCAAATACCCCTTGTACGATGTTATAACCAAACAAGTGGTTAGAAGGATATCGAGCAAATTCACCATCCTCATCATATATTGGAACATTTGGACGAGCTGAAAAACCAGCTACGAATGGTCCATTCACGAAGTTACCTCTATCAATCGATCCATTTGTATTCTGAAAGGATAATGAAAGGTTAGCTGCTACAGTTAGATTTTTGTTTGGTCTATGTGTAACATTCAAACGACCAGTAGCTCTATTGTAATCAGACATTTCAATTTGACCTTCCTGCTTAGTGTAAGAACCCGAAAGGAAGAACGTAGTTTTTTCATCACCTCCAGAAATGGAAAGATCATAAACACTCAATCTACCTTGTCTGTAAAGCGCATCTAGCCAGTCATAACTTTGAAGATTTGGATCTTCAGGATTACCATAAGTAGCATCTGAACCTGAAGTAGCTAAACCACGGTTTTGATAAGCTACTCTTTTGATGCCAGCTAATTGAGAGGCATCCATCACATCATAAAGATTCAATGGCTGAACAATACCTTCTTGAACTGAAACTTTAACTTGAGACTTTCCTTTTTTTCCTTTTTTAGTATTGATCAAAACAACACCGTTTGCAGCTTGAGCTCCATAAATCGCAGCAGCGGCAGCATCCTTCAAAACTTCGATTGACTCGATGTCATTTGGGTTGATAGACGCAAGAGCGTTTTGAGAACCTTGACCAGAAAGACCACCGTTATTAACTTGAACACCATCCACAATGTAAAGTGGATCATTACCAGCGTTGATCGAACCAACACCTCTAATACGTACGTTCAAAGTACCTCCTGGCTGACCAGAAGTTGAAGTTACCTGAACACCAGCGATTCGACCTTGCATTGCACGGTCAAATGACTGTACAGGTAGGTTTTCGAATACCTCACCCTTTACAGATGAAATAGCACCTGTAATTTCTCTTTTTGACTGATCTCCGTAAGATGTAATTACGAATTCAGACAAAGCTTGAACATCTGGTTCCATAGCCACATCGATTGTGGTTCTGTTGCCAATTGTTACCTCTTGTGGTCTTAAGCCGACGAAGGTAAAGACCAAAACATTGCTTCCGGCAGGAACACTAATGGAATACTTGCCATCAAGATCTGTGGCTGTTCCAATCGTCGTTCCTTTTACCAGAACTGTTGCACCTGGCACTCCAAGGTTATCCTCATTGGAAATAACCGTACCAGTAATCACGCGGTTTTGGGCAAATGCAACAGCACTTCCCAACATCAGCATGAGTCCTAGAAGTAAAACTTTCCTCATATTTGGTTTGATTATGGTTTAAATTAGACTCAATGATATCCCTAAAAGCGGAATAACACAAAGGCTCTACCTTATAAAAATCTAAATAGTTTAAATCTTCATTTTTAGAAAAAATTGTATTAAAAACATAATCGAAATAAAATTTTGAATAAAAGGTTAATTCAAAATTTTATCAATTTTTAGAGGTGTTAATTTATTGTTAACAAAAGTTAATTTTATAGAAAAAAAATTCAAATCCTTGAAAAATATTTTTAGCACAGGTAAACAGTTGTTTATTTCTTTAAAAAACACAAGGACAAAATATTATTAAATCGAATGTGATTAAAGAGAATATTTTTTGTCAAATACTTATTATTTGTGATATAATTGACTGAATCAATTATGTATTTAAAAATGTTTCTATGTTAACAGTTTAATGAAAATTTATTAGTTGATCTCCTGGCTCCAATAATTAATCTTCTCTTAAGCTTATAAAACTTTAATCGTGATTCTTCGGTTTAAAGCCTGATTTTCGAGTGAAGTATTGGGGACCATCGGCTCAACATCTCCCTTTCCTTCAACCATAATTCTTGCCGGATGA
Source organism: Algoriphagus marinus (assembly GCF_001936475.1). GTDB lineage: Bacteria > Bacteroidota > Bacteroidia > Cytophagales > Cyclobacteriaceae > Algoriphagus > Algoriphagus marinus. The sequence continues at coordinate 26,747 of NZ_MSPQ01000002.1, forward strand.
AGACCTTCACCGACAAGATAATTTTTTACACTTTGAGCGCGCTGCAAACTCAACTGCAAATTATAAGATTGCCTACCGATATTATCTGTATGTCCTACAATTAGGATATTAACATTTGGGTTTTCTGTTAAAAACTTTAACAATCGCTTTAGTGAAGAGATCGATTCATTTTTGAGATCATACTTATCAAATTCAAAGAATACATTCTCAAAAACAAACTCCTCCCCCTTGGCTACTGGCACAAGCTCGATCTTCAAATCTTTTACATTTTGCAATTTATCTCGCTCTACATTGAATATTTTAGGAATAAAACCCTGTTTCTCGACATACAGTCCAGAAATCGCCTTATCGGGATAAAGCATGGTAAAATCACCTGTTTTACCATCTGATCTGAATTGATATAGTGTGCTATCATTGGTTAGAGATACTAATGACAGGGTTGCTTCGATTGGCTCCCCAGTTTTGGAGTTGAATACTTTTCCCTCAGTTACAGTTAAATTCTCGCCTAGGTAAATTTCTTTAGGGAATTTAAAGCGATAGAGCAGTGAGCGGTCCTTTTCACCTTCTTCACTAGTCAACTCAGTGAAGTATGCATAATCCTTCTGGGCTGTAATAAAAAGCGCTACTTGATCCAACTGATCATTGATTGGCAAACCGAGATTCTCCGGTTTTGTAAATTCGCCGTCCTCTACTCTTGATAGCAGTATATCCATGCCTCCAAATCCATCATGCCCATTGGAGGCGAAAAACAGGATTTCATTATTGAAAAACATAAACGGGCTAATCTCATCTTTTGGAGTATTGATCACGTTTCCGAGATTTTTGGCTTCTGCCCAGGATCCATCCTTTTGCAGGATACTATACCATATATCATTCCCTCCGAAACCTCCTTTTCGGTTGGATGAGAAAAACAAAATTCGACCATCTGCGGAAAGTGAAGGCTGAGAGTCCCAAGATCTGGAGTTAACTTTTTTACCCATGTTTTTAGGACTTTGCCACATGCCATTCTTTTTGTAAGCAATGTAGAGATCACAACTCCCTTCGGTATCCGGTGAATCACAAGAAGTGTAGATCAATACATTCCCGTCTGCTGTCACAGAGCAAGTCCCCTCATTATAGATGGAGTTAATCGTTTGAGAGATACTTGAAGGCTTTGTCCATTTTCCTTCCGGAGAAAGAAATGACATGTAAATATCCTCCTTATCTGTATTCTGAGTTCCATCTCTTTTAGTAAAAAGTATTTGCTCTCCATCCGCTGTCAGTACCGGGAAATATTGGAGTTTAAATTCATTCAAAGGATTACTAAGCATCTCTTTTTCGATGATCCTTGTATTGCCTATTTGGGTTTGAAGAAATTCCATCTTTGCTTTCATCTCGACATAATACATCGAGGACTTGAAAGAATCCTCCAGAATGGGATCTACCTCCATGAAGGTTTGATAGGCCTTAGCAAACTTACCTTGATTCAGATAGAGGTTTGAAAAGAGCCAGCCAAAATCAGCTGTATGTTTTTGAGTTGCATTTTTTCCATTGAGTCTGCTTTTACCAGCAAGGGCAACTTTCTCAGCCTCTTCTAACTTCCCTTGGGTAATTAGTAATTGGGCCTGCTTTAAGTAAGCCTCTAAAAATGAGCCCTCACGCTCAATCGCATCTTGGTACTTCTGTATTGCCTCATCATATCTTCGAGAAAGCGTGAGCTCTTCACCCTCCTTGTAGAATTTGATAGCCTTCGAATCAATAATGGAATAGCTCTGTGCCTGTGCAAAACACAGTGTTGCAAAAAAAAGAATTCCAAAGAAATTAAGGCGCATGGGTTTAGGGTATGGCCATAAATTTATGAGTTTGGAGGGATATTTTCCAAAAAGGTCGTTTTTTAACGTATTCGACGATTTCTGGAGTAAATTTTTCTGCTTTGCTCCACTCAGGTTGGAGACGAAGTTCACATTCGCTTCTTACCAGTTTGGCATGCTCCTCCGCAAAGGCGAAATCACTTTGATGGAAAACCACCACTTTCAATTCATCTGCAACTTCATAGATTGAAGAATGCGGTTTTTTGAATTTTTTCGGGGAAAAACAAACCCAATCAAAATCTCCTGAAAAGGGATGCGCACCGGAAGTTTCAATATTTGTAGTGAAGCCTTTTTCTTTCAAAAGCTTTGTTAGAGGATCCAGATCATACATCAAAGGTTCTCCACCTGTAATTACGACTAGTCTTCCAGGATAGCTACAAGCTTCCTCAACAATATTTTCAATTGGTAGAACTGGCCATTTTCCTGCTTCCCAGCTTTCCTTCACATCGCACCAGACGCAACCCACATCACAGCCTCCCAATCGGATAAAATATGCCGGATGCCCTGTAAATTTACCTTCGCCTTGTATCGTGTAAAAAGCTTCCATCAAGGGCAAGGAAGTGCCGGAAGCGACTTGTTGTTCGAGAGTCATTTGAATTTTTGGTAGAGCGGGTGATTCGACCGCTAGGTTGATTTATGCTGCAAAGGTAAGGCTTTGGATTGGAAAATTTTAGTATTGAAAAATTGGAAGACTAAATAAACCTCACAGGATTTGATAAAAATTGATCCTGAGGAAATTTTTCAATCTTCCAATTTTCAAATCATTTAATCCTTTTTCAAAGTAGGATACTTCACTCCCAACTGTTCCAAATAGGTATCATACTTCGTCTCATCGTAGTAGAACTTCTCTAAAAGTGGTCGATACTGATTCATAATTCCAGTATTCAAATAAATCGGAGGTGCATCATCAGCTGTAATCATCGGCTTATAAGTTTCCTCTTTTGTTTGGACATTTTTGAAATAATCCCATGCCTGATCTACCAATTCTGGCTGAAGCAAGAAATCCAAAATCGTCATCGCCTCAGCTTTCGCTCCAGCAGTCACTCCTTTATGTGCAATAGGCGTAGCCATTGCAATCGCATTGCTCCAATGGTGCCCTTGAAGTCCTGGGATATTGGAAGGAAATCTCAAGGTCACGGTAGGAACAACCCAAGACACATCACCGATATCATCCGACCCACCAGAAATAGGTTCTTTCACAGGAAGCCCAAGGGTATCCAATTTTGTAGCTAATCCTTCAATTTTCTTTGAACCCACTTCAGTTTGAACAGCCTTTGCCAGAGTTTGATCATCTTCAGACCAAGTAGGCAAACCAACCTTTAGAATATTAGCATACATTTTTTCCGCAATCACTTTATTAAAATGTCTTGGCCATGCTGTACCCAGGATTTTGGAAGTAACTTCTGTGTCGGTCATCAAAGCTGCACCTTCAGCCATCTTATTGGCAATTTCATACATTTCCATGATGCCGTCGTATTTCACATCCCTGAAATAATACCAAATTGAAGCTTTTGAAGGCACCACATTGGGCTGGTCTCCGGCATCAGTGAAAATAGAGTGCGAGCGCTTTAATGGATCCAAGTGCTCTCTTTTGTAATTCCATCCCACATTCATCAACTCTGCCGCGTCCAATGCACTTCTTCCTCGCCAAGGTGATCCTGCGGAATGTGCCGCTTCTCCTGAAAACGTATACTCCACGGAGATCAACCCTGTTCCTGAAGCCTGTCCATAGCTCACACCAAGATTATTGGCAACATGGGTGAATATGCAGATGTCCACGTCATCAAAAAGTCCGTCGCGAGTGTACCAAGCTTTGGCAGCGACCAACTCTTCGGCAATTCCTGGCCAAAGTATCAATGTGCCTCCTATATTCTCGCGCTCCATAATTTTTTTCACAGCCAACGCTGCCGTGATATTTAAAGGAATCCCCGCATTATGACCTTCCCCATGACCCGGTGCGCCTTCTACTATCGGCTTATGATATGCTACGCCGGGATACTGAGAAGCTTTAGGAATATTATCTACATCTGAACCAAGCGCAATCACTGGCCCTTCTCCATTTTTCCAAGTAGCAAACCAAGCAGTCGGAATTCCAGAAACGCCCATTTCAATGGTAAAACCATTTTCTTTTAAAATCCCGGTGAGATACTTAGATGATTCAACTTCCTGAAATCCAAGTTCTGCAAAGCTGAAAACCTTATCAACCATCACCTGACTTAATTTAGCGTCCTGTTCGACCAAAGTTGCCGCCTCTTGCTTGAGTGCTTCGATCTGCTTGGCGGACATTTTCTTTTGAGAATACGACTCTGTCGAAATCCCAAAAACTGCTACCGAAGTAGCAATCAATCCTATTATTAATGTTTTATTCATTTGATTGGTGGTTTTATTCGAGTGGAAAGTAAGAAAAAGCAACTTCTGATTGAAATTAAATTGACCAATGGAATAAAAGTTAGACCGATAGGAATTGGAGAATTGATTACCAAAGCCGCATGAATTTTCTATTTTTGCAGGCGTTTAGCTTAAAAATCATCAATAATTCAATCATGGCGGAGTACAATTTCAGGGAAATCGAACAAAAATGGCAGGCATACTGGGAAAAGAATCAAACTTATCTCGCCGAGCCAAATCCTGACAAACCTAAATTTTACACCTTAGACATGTTCCCTTACCCTTCCGGCGCAGGTCTTCATGTTGGCCATCCACTAGGATACATCGCTTCAGACATCATCGCAAGATTTAAGCGATTGAAGGGCTTCAATGTCCTTCATCCGATGGGATATGATTCTTTTGGTCTGCCTGCTGAGCAATATGCAATCCAGACTGGTCAGCATCCTGCTATTACTACCGAGCAAAACATCACCCGATACACAGAGCAATTAAAGAATATTGGCTTTGCTTTCGACTGGAGCAAGGAAGTACGTACCTCAGATCCATCCTATTACAAATGGACACAGTGGATCTTTATGCAGCTTTTCAATAGCTACTACGATCAGGATGCGGACAAAGCACTTTCTATTGATTCCTTGATCTCCCGATTTGAAAAAGAGGGAAATAAAAACGTCAAAGCTGTTTGCGATGATGAAACGCCTATTTTTTCCCATTTAGATTGGAAAGCTTTTACAGAAAAAGAAAAGCAGGAAATGCTGCTCAAGTACCGCTTGACTTTCTTGGCTGAGACTACCGTAAACTGGTGCGCTGCTTTGGGTACAGTACTTTCCAATGACGAAGTGAAAGACGGATTCTCTGAGCGAGGTGGTCACCCTGTGGAGCGAAAGAAAATGATGCAGTGGTCCATGCGAATCACTGCCTATGCGGATAGACTTTTGCAAGGCTTGGAAAAAGTAGATTGGTCCGAGCCAATCAAAGAAATGCAACGCAACTGGATTGGAAAATCCATCGGTGCGGAAGTGACTTTCCAAGTAAAGGATTCGGCTGAAACTATTAAAGTTTTTACAACCCGAGTAGATACAATTTTCGGAGTAACCTATTTAGCTTTGGCTCCAGAAAGTGATTTGGCAGCGGCACTCATCACCGAGGATCAGCGAGCCACAGCAGAAGCATATATCGAAGTCGCTAAAAACCGATCCGAGCGGGAGCGAATGAGCGATGTGAAGACCATTTCTGGAGCTTTCACAGGTTCCTATGCCATCAATCCTTTTAATGGCGAAGAAATCCAAATTTGGGTAGCAGATTACGTACTTGCCGGCTATGGAACTGGTGCCGTGATGGCTGTTCCGGCGCATGATGAGCGGGATTACAATTTTGCCAAGCATTTTGGTTTGGAAATCCGTCAAGTGATCGAAGGATCTATGGAAAATGGTTCTTTCCCTGGAAAGGGCGGATTGATCATCAATTCTGGATTCATCTCCAACCTTTACATGAAGGACGCGATGATTAAAGCCATTGAATTTTTGGAAGAAAAAGGAATCGGAAAAGGAAAGATTCAATTCCGTATGCGCGATGCCATTTTTACTCGTCAGCGCTATTGGGGCGAACCGCTTCCCGTCTATTTCAAGGATGGATTACCTTATTTGATCGAAGAAAAAGATTTGCCTTTGGTTTTACCGGAGGTAGATAAATACTTGCCAACCGAGGATGGAGCGCCTCCACTCGGCCGTGCCAAAGACTGGACTTACAGGACTTCAGAAGGTGAGTTTCCGTTGGAAATGAGCACCATGCCTGGCTGGGCCGGATCAAGCTGGTATTTCTTCAGATATATGGACCCTAAAAATGACACTGAGTTTGTGGACAAAGCAAAAGCAGACTATTGGGGAGCCGTGGACTTATATATCGGAGGTTCTGAGCATGCTACAGGTCACTTACTCTATTCCAGATTCTGGACCAAATTCTTATTTGATCTTGGAGTTGTTTCGATCGATGAGCCTTTCCAAAAAATGATCAACCAAGGAATGATTCAGGGTAGATCTAATTTTGTATACCGAATCAAGGGTGAAAATAAATTCGTCAGCTTAGGCTTGAAAGACCAGTATGACACTTCCGCTATGCATGTGGATGTGAATATTGTCTATAATGATCAGCTCAATCTGGATAAATTCAAAGCTTGGAGACCTGACTTGGCAGATGCGGAATTCATCCTGGAAGACGGTAAATATTACTGTGGGTCTGAGGTGGAAAAAATGTCCAAATCCAAGTATAACGTGGTCAATCCAGATGATATCATCGAACGCTACGGGGCAGACACACTTCGATCTTATGAGATGTTCTTGGGACCTTTGGAGCAGTTCAAACCTTGGAACACGAACGGAATTGATGGGGTTTTCAAGTTTTTGAGAAAGCTTTGGAACCTGTACCACACTCCTACCGGAGAATTCCAAGTTTCTGATGAAACACCAACCAAGGCCGAGTTGAAAGCCCTTCACAAAGCAATCAAGAAGATGGAAGAAGATATGGAAAATCATTCCTTCAACACTTCGGTGTCCAGCTTTATGATTTGTGTAAATGAATTGACTGCTCTGAAATCTAACAAAAGAGGAATTCTTGAGCCTTTAGCTGTTTTGGTTTCGCCCTATGCGCCACATATTGCAGAAGAACTTTGGAGCTTATTGGGACATTCGACCTCCATCACTTCGGCCACTTTCCCGGAGTTCAAGGAAGAATACTTGATTGAAAGCAATTTTGAATATCCTGTGATGATCAATGGAAAAATGCGGGCGAAATTGAATCTTCCACTTTCCCTTACTGTACCGGAAATCGAAAAAGAAGCTATGGCTGATGAAACAGTTCAAAAATGGCTGGAAGGCAAAGCACCCAAAAAGGTGATTATTGTCCCGGGTAAGATTGTGAATCTGGTGATCTAAGCACTTTAAACGCTTAAAAATGAATGGGCCAAAGGGAATTCTTTTGGCCTATTTTTTTTCTAGTCCCCTCGGGACGGCTGATTAATTTGCCAGAGGTTTTAACCTCTGGACCCCATAAATCATAAAAATTACTAAGTCCCATAGGGACGACCCATATTTATTCCATTTCTTTAAAAAGATATTCGGGCAAAAAATCAACCTTATGTGCTTTTAGCATGAGAAGATATTCTTCATGAAATGTCATTTTTGAATGATGCTTCTCCTGATTCTTAACATATTCAAAAACATTTTTAATTTCTTTCTCACTGTAAGTAAATACCCCAAAACCAGATTGCCATTCAAATCTGTGAGATAGATAATTGGTTTCATTTAGCCATTTAGAAGACTTACTTTTCGCTACTTTGACGATATCAGAGATCGAATTCTTCGGGAAAAACCGAAAAAGACAGTGAACGTGATCTTCGACTCCATTAACAAGCAAAAGTTCACCACCAGCTTCCTTTATCAAGTTTCCAATTACTGAGAACAACTCACTTTTGAATGAATTTTCGATTCTCGCATTTCTGTACTTGACCGCAAAAACGACCTGACAATACATTTTGGAATACGTATTAGGCATAGATAAAATGGTTAACAAACTACAATTTAGACTAAATCGTCCATGCCTATGGCATTTCTCCCAAGCTTTGATACTATTTTCCCAGCCATTAAAATGGCTGGTTAAGCTATCGGACATGCCTACGGCATTTTAACTTAGGTATATTGAGAACCGTTTGAAAGAACCCTATCCTTTCTGCTTTTTAGTGATTAAACCTATATTTGATCTATGAATCTCCACGAGAAAAATAGCGAAGCCATAAAGACTCTTTGTGAAAAACACAAAGTGGTGAAGCTTTATGCTTTTGGTTCGGTGCTCACCTCAGATTTCAATGAAGAGGTATATACAATCGGAAAATTTCTTTTCGGAATCCTAGAAAAAACTTTTCAAGTAGAGGGGAAATGATCATCTACACCTTTCCCGTACGAACTGCCTTTATCGACCGTGACGTGGAGATGATTGCTCCCGAATTTGAATTGAAAACGCTGGAATTCACCCAAAGTCCAGCAAAGCTTCCTTTTTATTTTATTCTACAGTTTTTTCAACTGCTTTGGTATCTACCAAAAACTACCCAATACCTCTGCTTTTTTGGAGGCTATCATTCCGTTTTACCGGCTTGGTTTGGAAAGGTTTTTGGAAAAAGATGCCTCATTCAAGCAGGAGGCACAGATTGCATGAATATGCCCGAAATCAATTATGGCAACTTCAGAAAGAAATGGCTCCGAAAAGCAAATGTCTATTCCTTCAAAAACTGCAGCTTAATACTTCCTGTTGCTCAAGCTCTAGTCAAGCAGGATTATCAATTCGATCCGAGGATTTCTTCCAAGCAAGGATTGCTCAATCTGATCCCTGATCTTACCACTCCGATTCAAGTGATTCCAAATGGATTTGACACGGATTTTTGGAAAGATTTAGAAAAAAAGCGAAACCCTTTCAGCTTTATCTCAGTCGCTACTGGCACTTCCAACCCCGCACGAGCCCAAGTCAAAGGCTATGATTTGATCGAGCAGTTGGCAGCGAATCATCCTGACTGGACATTTACTTTAGCAGGAGATCCGAATTACATTTCCCAAAATCAAAATGTGGAAATTCTAGGGAAGCAAAGTAACACTGAACTTTTGGCGCTTTACAATTCCCATCAATTTTACCTTCAGCTCTCTACCTCGGAGGGTTTTCCAAATGCCCTCGGAGAAGCTATGGCTTGCGGCTGCATTCCCATCGGATCGGCAGTTGGGGCTATTTCTGAAATCATAGAAGATACGGAATTTGTCTTGAGACGAAAAGACTCTATCCTTTTAGAATCTTTGATTCAGAAAATATTGGCAAAGGATTTTATAAACTTATCCAAAAAAAGTCAGCAAAGAATCACTAACCACTTCAATTTCGGTCAAAGAAAAAAGGCCCTTTTAAAGGCCTTGGACATTTATTAATTCAGCAATTCGATCTGATTTCGATTAACCCTAACCCTACCTCTTTGCTCTAATTTCTTAAGTAATCGAGTGATGACTTCTCTACTTGAGTTAAGCTCCTGAGCGATTTGATAATGTGTTTTCTGGATAAATGGGGTATTTCCTGCTACGGAATTTTTCTCTAGGTATTCCAACAGGCGTTCATCCATTCTGTGAAAAGCTATTCCATCCACTACTTTGAGCAATTCCTCAAAACGATCCTGATAAGTATCCATCACGAAGTAGTACCATGACTTGTATTTAGGCATCCAAAGGTCAAGTTTGGCGATGGGAACAACAATGAAAGTTGTCTCCTCTTCGGGGAAAGCCTTGATCTTGGAATATCCTTCACGCGCAGAACAAATCATAGTAATAGCGCATGCTTCACCTGGACCCAGGTAATACATGAATAACTCGTTATCGTCTTCGTCTTCTCTGAAAACTTTCACACAACCAGAAACTATAAGCGGAATAATCTCAACTTTCTGCCCTATATCCATCATCAATGTGTCAGCTGGCAAATTCATTAAGCTCGCACTTTGAATTATTTCCTCTTTCAATTCCTTTTCAAAATGAGGAAAACAATTCTCCAAGTGAGTGGCTATACTCTTTTTCTTATTGAACATGGTGATTAGTTTTGTTAGGGTGACATCAATCACTGAAACATATTTATGGAAAGCTATTTTTGGTAAAGTTTGTTCCAAATGAGAAATCCCTCAAGATGAAACCCTAGATTAATTTATTGTTTCTGAAAGGAATGGGATTAATGTTTTTGTTCCGTATTCTAACCCGAACATCAGGTTTTCCCGAAAGGTTTTGGTTTCGACACGCACAAACTCACAAAGATCCTCCTTGGTTTGACCATCATTATTTCCAGCTTATTTATTTACAGAAAACCACAAAAATCCACGCCAAAAATTGGGATGCTGGACATAATTTAAAATCACACAAAATGGAAACCGAAATTTTAGCTAGAATCCAGTTTGCCTTCACCATCGCATTTCATTACATCTACCCTCCATTGAGTATTGGTTTGGGATTAATTATGGTATTTATGGAAGGCATGTACCTAAAGACTGGAAACAAACAATACGAGGTTTTAACTCGCTTTTGGTTGAAAATCTTTGCAATTACCTTTGGTATAGGAGTAGCTACAGGTATTATTATGGAGTTTGAATTTGGCACGAACTGGGCTGTGTATTCCAGGTATGTTGGGGATATTTTTGGGAGTGCATTAGCGGCCGAGGGTTTATTTGCATTTGGATTAGAGAGTGCCTTTCTTGGAATTCTGTTATTTGGTTGGAACAGGGTTTCGACTAAAGTGCATTTTATTTCTACTATTGGAGTGTTTTTAGGTTCAATGTTCTCAGCAGTATGGATCGTTGTCGCTAACAGCTGGCAGCAGACTCCTGCTGGATATCATATTGTAGGGGAAGGCTTTAACGCAAGAGCAGAAGTTACAGATTTCTGGGCGATGGTTTTCAACCCGTCTAGTGTAGATAGAATTATACACGTCTGGCAAGGTGCATTATTAGCTGGTGCTTTTTTGGTTTTAAGTGTTCACGCCTATTATCTTCTCAACGGACGATATGTGGAGATTTCAAAAAAAGCATTTAAAATAGCTCTCGGAATAGCTACAATTTTCTCCTTGACCCAATTACTTTCTGGCCATAGTTCTGCTGATGGTGTAGCTGTAAATCAACCTGCTAAACTAGCAGCTATGGAGGGTCATTATGAAGTGTCAGCGCCTGCTGATTTATACTTATTTGGTTGGGTAAATAACCAAACGCAAGAAGTAACTGGATTGAAATTACCAGGTGGTCTGTCTTTTTTAGTGCACCAAGATTTTAAAGAGCCTATTACAGGTTTGAATGCATTCCCAAAAGATGAAAGACCAGGACAAGTAAATGCCGTGTTTCAATTTTACCATATCATGATTTCTATAGGTATGTTTCTAATAGCACTCACTCTATATGCAAGTTTCTTATGGTGGCGCGGCAACTTGTTCGAAAAGAAATGGCTGTTAAAAATATTTGCCTTTTCTGTCCTTCTACCACAAATCGCAAATCAAGCAGGTTGGTTTGCAGCAGAAATGGGAAGACAACCTTGGATTGTTTATGGGCACTTAAGAACAAGTGAAGGCTTCTCTCAGGAAGTGTCGTCTAATCAGATATTATTTTCATTAATCATGTTCTTTATTGTCTACACCATATTATTCCTTTTATTTCTTTATTCTGTAAATAAAAAGATAAAACAAGGTCCTTATGATGAGACAAAAGCTCCGAATGAATTTTTAAAATTCGTTTAAACATTGAACTATGGAAACTATTTTAGGATTGGATTACCCAACACTTTGGTACTTAGTAGTAGGCTTATTATTTTCAGGCTATGCTATTTTAGAAGGGTTTGATTATGGTGCTGGAGCTTGGCATCTGTTTTTTAAAAAGGATTTAAGTAGGCGTATAGCAATAAACGCAATTGGTCCTTTGTGGGACGCTAATCAAGTGTGGCTTATTATTGGGGGAGGCGCATTATTTGCTGGCTTCCCTGTCATGTACGCTACATTGCTGTCCTCTATGTATATACCGTTTATGCTATTCTTAATGCTACTAGTCTTAAGATCTTCCGCAATAAAATTCAGAAGTGCAGAAGAAATGATATGGTGGCGAAAGACTTGGGATATCATTTACTTCGCATCTAACACTTTAATATCCTTTTTATTAGGTGTGGTTTTAGCTAATGTTTTACAAGGGTTGGAAATAGGTGAAAACTACAGCTACAAAGGCGGTATGTTCTTCTCATTTTTAAACCCCTATGCGATAATGGTAGGGTTAACCAGCTTATCACTATTTATGACACAAGGTGCTATTTTTTTATTGCTAAAAACTGAAGGTCGTTTATATGCGAGATTGACCTTTTTATTGAAGAAGAGCATGATATTTTTCCTTGTAAGCTTTGCAGCGACTTCCTTGTACACGCTGGTGTTTTTAGCAGGTGTCACTGATAAATTCAGAGAGTTTCCTGTGTTTTTCGTGATTCCGGTGTTGGCATTTTTAGCTGTTGCAAACATTCCCAGGTTGGTATCGAAAAAGAAATACGTTTATGCCCTAATCTTCTCATCATTGACGATGGCGTTTTTATTAATGCTGGTTGCATTTCAGTTATATCCTGTATTGTTACCTTCAAAAATATCCCCCGAATATAGTGTTACTATTTACAATGCTGCATCATCTCAGAAATCCTTGGGAATTATGTTGACTATAGTGGCTATTGGGTCTCCTTTATTAGCGGGCTATTTTTTGTTTCTGTATAGGACATTCCACGGAAAAGTGAAGTTAGATGACACGAGTTATTGAAAGAAAAATTTATAAGAAAATTGATATTAAAAAATTTGATTATCCACTTTCTTACCAGTCGCTTGATTTAACGGCATAAAAGTCCGATTGAAGTTCAATTTTAACAAACTTCGGTCTTCGGTAAACTGTCTTCCAGCCCAAAAATCAAATGAAATTTCCCTACTGGCATCATTGCGGATAATCATATTAAAAAAATTATTTATCGTTTCAATTTACTACTAGAGCATTACCTTTGTAATACATCCGTGAAAGCCCTTTTTTACATATCGCTGAGTGCATTGCTAATCATGAATAGCATGATCTATTCTGTGATTCAGATGAATTTCACGATCAATCAGGCCTACATCATTGATAATTTTTGTGTGAATACAGATCGTCCTGAGCTAAAATGCGATGGTAAGTGCTTTCTGGCAGATCAGTTCAAAGCTCAAAAAGAAAGACAAGAATCTACCCCAGCTTTTACATTTAACCAAGACTTCGGAGTTTACATCCCTAATACCCCCTTTGAGTATGCTCCCCTTGTGAACATTCAAAAATCAATTGAACACTCGAGTTTTTACAAGAATCAATTTTTAAACTTCGGAAATACAGAAATCGACCATCCTCCTCAAGGATAATTCTCAGCCTTTTTTACGATTTCTAATTTCAATTTACAATCATGCAAATACATCATCCACTTCGGTGGGGATTGATCTGTATGCTTGGGTTTTTCTCCTGCAATTCAGAGGAAGTGCCTGTCACAGGTCCTACCGCATTGAGTTTGGAGGCTCCGGATTATTTTCCGCAAGATCAACCAATGCCTGCCAGCAATCCTCTTACCGAAGAAGGTGTGCTGCTCGGTCGGATGCTTTTTTATGAAAAAAAGCTTTCACTCGATGGCAGCATCTCCTGTGCGTCCTGTCATCAGCAGGAAAAAGGTTTCAGTGATGGCCTTGCTGTGAGTCCGGGTGTCGGTGGCACGCTCGGAGACGTGAGCGCCATGGCCTTGGTAAATCTACACTGGCAAACAAAATTCTTCTGGAACGGAAGAGAAAGTAGCTTGGAAAGTCAGGCTATAGATCCTATCTCTAATCCGATAGAAATGAATTTGCCAATAGATGAAGCCGTAAATCGACTTCAATCCGATTCGAAATATCCAGAGTTGTTTTTTGCTGCATTTGGCAGTAATCAGATCACTCCGGAATTGATCGGCAAGGCTATTTCCCAGTTTGAGCGGACTTTGATTTCTGCAAACTCCAAATTTGATCGCTGGATCAGGAATGAAATTGAGCTAAGTCCAGAAGAGAAGCTTGGCTTAGAGCTCTTTTTCACTCATCCCGAACCTGGCATACAGCTGCGTGGTGGGAATTGTGGAGACTGTCATTTAGGTTTTCTGACCTCTGGTGATCCAAATGGTTTTGCCGGATTCCATAACAATGGATTGGATGATGATTCCAAACTCAAACAGGGACTGGAAAAAGTAACCGGAAACCCATTTGACAAAGGGAAATTCAAAGCGCCTTCACTGCGGAATATCGCTCTTACTGCTCCTTATATGCACGATGGGAGATTTAAAACGCTGGAGGCTGTTCTGGATCACTACAATGAGCACATCCAAAACAGCGGCACTTTGGATGTATTAATTCTTGAAGCAAGCAATGAACTGCATGATGCTTCGGAACCAGTCAAACTTAAACTTAGCGAGGAAGAGAAAAAAGCCATTATCGCTTTCCTCCACACACTTACAGACAATCAATTTGTAACCAACGAAAAATTTTCTAACCCCTTTAGATAAAAAAAAATGAAACTATTTAACTATACAGTTTTAGCATTAGTGATTGGATTTTCATCCTGTAATAATGACGATGAGATACCTGAAATGATGACTACGGCCATCCAATTCGAAAATACTTTGAATGGAAAAGACTTAGTGCTCAACTCAAGCACATTCACTCTTCCTTCCGGTGAAGCTTTCACTCCGAAAAAATTCAAATACTACATCTCAAATGTAGCTTTAATCAATTCAAAAACCGGAATAGAATACCTTGAACCGGACAGTTATCATCTGATCAATTCTGAAACAAACATCGGAATTGATTTGGGAATGATTCCTTCTTCCAATTATGATCAAATTCGATTTTCTATAGGAGTAGATGCGGAAGCCAATGCGAAGACAGATCAAACCGGAGACTTGGACCCAAATTCTGATATGGCTTGGAGCTGGAATTCCGGATATAAATTCGTGCTATTGGAGGGAGAGTTTGTCCATGCTCAGACAAAAGAGCGAACAGGTTTGGTACTCCACATTGGGAGAAATCAAAATTACAAGACCATCACCCAGCCAATTTCAGGAATTCAAGCTGGGAAGCCTGCTATTATTACGCTGACTACCAAGGTGGATGAGTTATTCCTGAACCCAAATGCACTAAAGGTAAGCGAGCTGCCAAGCACCACTATTATGGGAGGTGAACTTGCCGACAGGATCGGTGAAAACTATGCTGAGGGATTCGTTTCTATCAAGTAATTCTAATGCCCGGGGATCAAACCCCGGGCTTAATTAAATGAGTAGATTCTTAATTCTATTAGGTAGTGTGATCCTATTTTCCTGTGTGGAGTCTTTGGAGCAAGAGCGGGAGTCAAGCTCTCCCACTTTAATATTACCTGAGATTTCGAGAACACTTCGTGTCACTGATTTTCCTCAACCTGAGCGAAACCCCTTGACTGAAGAAGGGGTGATTTTAGGTAAAAAACTATTCTTTGACCCTAAGCTCTCTGCCAATGGAAAAGTTTCTTGTGCCACTTGCCATCAGCCTGAAATCGCCTTCACTGACGGAGAAGCACTTGGAGATTTTGGGGTATCCGGCAATCCGCTGAAAAGGCATTCACCTCCCCTATTCAATTTAGCTTGGAATACTACTGGCTTATTTTGGGACGGAGGAGCTAATGATCTCGAATCTTTGAATTTTGGACCATTAACTCACAAAGATGAAATGGCAGCAGACTTGGACGATATTGTAGCGTATTTGAGTCAGGATAAGGATTATCCACAACTATTTGAAGCGGCTTTTGGGAAAATCCCCATTCAAAGCGCCTACATCAGCCGTGCGATCAGTCAATATTCACGAACTCTGATATCTCAAGATTCAAAATACGATCAATGGAAAAAAGAGGAGGTGGATTTAACTTCCATCGAACTCCAAGGGTACTCAATCTATCTAAATAATTGTGCCTCTTGTCATCAAGAAGGACTTTTTACTGATCTGAGTTTTCACAATAACGGACTTGATCTAGACTACCCAAACCCTCCTGAACTCGAAGGACTCTATCAGGGGAGATATCGGATTTCGTACAACCCCAAAGACATGGGCGCTTATAAAACGCCATCCCTAAGAAACATCATGATAACAGCACCCTATATGCATGACGGTAGATTTCAAACTATTGAGGAGGTTTTAAATCATTACGAGTCAGGCATCCAAGTCAATGCTTCTCTAGCGCCTTCCTTACAAAATGGAATCAAATTGAGCACAGAAGATCGCCAAGCTCTGATTTCATTTTTAAATACCCTGACTGATGAGAAGTTTATAAGTAAACACGCAATCCAAAATTAATAAATCATGAAATCGAGCATGACGAGAACGTCACACAGTGGGATGACCCGATGGCTATCTGGGTCGAAATGCGAGATTCCATGTGGCCAAATAGAAAAATTATAAACACATGAAAAAAATTATACTGCTAAGTATTATTCTATTTGCTATCGGTAGTTTTTCACCTGCCAACGCCTGTGATAGCTGCAATTTCTTCGAATACAGTTTATTACAAAATAAAAGTTACTTCGGCCTATTTTATAGGTTTAGGGACTTTAAAGACTATAAATCCTTTTCCAATTCCACCTCATCAACTATTCAGAATTATCCTGCCCAACTAAGCACAAGGCTTTTACCTTGGGGAAATGATATGGTGATGCACGAACCTGAAGGGAATAACCTCTTTGTTCAAAAAACCAAACAGGACTTTGAAACCTACCAAACTATAGAAGCACGTGGGAATTTTACTTTGGACAACAAGTGGAATTTCACTTTTCTTCTTCCCTATGAATTCAATAAGGTGTACTATGAAAAGTATTTAGATTTACCGAAACCAGTTCGCGATACAACCCTTTTTGTACAGGGTTGGGGAGATTTGACCGTGGCTGGAGAATATATCCATTTGATATACAACCCCAAGTCTCGACATACTATTAGACCCGGTCTTGCACTTACACTTCCTACTGGACAGGCTTTAGTAAAATCAAATACTGAAACTCAAGATTACTTTGACCCAATTATTCAACCAGGAAAAGGCTCATTTTCCTTTACCCCAAGAGTAAACTATCAATGGTTTTTAAAAAATCATGGCGTTAATGTGGGGCTTAGCTATCAATGGAGTACAGAAGGAGAGCAAGAGTATGAATTTGGAAATAGCTTCAACAGTTATGCGCTTTATTTCCACCAATTTACTGTAAGAGAAAAGCTGTTGATCGTCCCAAGTGCAGGGTTTTACTACGAGCAGTCCAACAAAGATCTCTATCAAAAAGAGCTTCAAGACCTAACAGGCGGCTCTGTAGGTTTCGCTCAACTAGGTTTGGATTTGAATCTGACTCAAACCACCTTTTCAATCATCACGCAGCTTCCTGTAGTTCAGAACTTAAATGGAAATCAAATCCTAAATCAAAACCGATTCAGTGTGGGGATAATTAGAAGCTTTAAACTTTAAAATCATCTTCACTGGAAAAAGGAGCCTTTGTATTTAAAGTCACTGGGGATTGCGTGGTTATTAGTGAGATTGCTTGAAATATTAAGCATATGAAATGCCCATGAGAAATATCTTCTCACACAGGGGAATGATTACCCAAGGCATTCCAAATGACCATTGAAAAACAAATTATAAACAGATGAAATCGAGCATGACTCAAAAGTCACACACTGGAATATCCTTATAGCTACAGGGTTAAGCTCGCGAGATTTCCCCGATTCTCCCAACAGGCTACCTGACCACTGAAAAACAAATTATAAACAGATGAAAAGCACCTTAATCACTACAATTTTCTTACTGCTTGCTTTTAGCAGTTGTCAAGAATCAGAATCTCCTTCGGAACAACTTATTATTTCCGCTGAGGAGCGCCAAACTCTTCTTTTCACCCGTGAAGAGGAGAAACTTGCCCATGATGTCTATGTATATGCTTTTGATAAATATGGGTTGAATGTTTTCCAGAACATTGCTAACAGTGAAAGTAGCCATGTCCTTTCGGTATTAAGCGTAATGGAAACCTATCAAATTCAAGACCCGCTTTCTGGAAGCACGACTCTCGGCGAATTCACTGACCCTATTCTGATTGATCTTTATTCTGAACTCATAAGACGGGTAGACCTTTCGTTAAATGAATCCTTTTTAGTGGGTTTATTTATTGAAGATCTGTATATCTCTGATTTGGAAAATGCAATATCAGAAACAGATAAGCTGAATATTTCAGCTCTTTACGCAAATCTGGAATGCGGATCCAAAAATCACATGAGAGCATTTTATGACCAGGCGACAGCAAATGGAATCACCTACACCCCGGAATTTATCAGTCAGTCAGAGTATAGTTCAATAATCAATTCACCAAAAACAGGCTGCAACGCCAACTAAATAATGAATATCGCTTCATCAATGATCTTCCTTTTATTGCAACTCCTTGTTGCAAAACCTTTCCCATCCAATGAAGGGTCTCAAGAAATGATACCTACTCAAGCCGAACTATTGGACGATGGCCTGACTCTTCTCAAAAAGCATTGCTATGCTTGCCATAATCCAAACACGAATTCACATGATGATATCATTGCTCCACCACTTGCAGGCATAAAAAAACACTATTCTGATGCCTACCCTGAAAAAGCGGATTTCTCAAAAGCTATGATGGAATTTGTCAAAAATCCGACTGCAGAAAAATCACTCATGAAAGGTCCTGTAAAACGTTTTGGTTTGATGCCAAAGCCTGTGGTTTCTGAAGAGGAAATCAAACAGATAGTAACCTACATTAGAGATTCTGAATTAGAAAAACCAAAATGGTTTGATGCCCATGAAAAAGGGCATGGCGGATAGATAAAACCTATCAATTCCCCTCTCATAGCGTGATCTTTATCACCTTTTACTCATGGAGTTTGAAGTAGTTTTGACTATTAGAAAAAACAAAAAAGATTAAATCATGGAAGCACAATTCACAATAATGCCAAGAATCGGAGATCAAGCCCCTGATTTTGAAGCAATGACAACTACTGGAAAAATTAAATTTTCAGAATATATCAAGGGAAGTTGGACAATCTTATTTTCCCACCCGGCGGATTTTACTCCGGTTTGTACTACAGAGATGAGTGGCTTTGCTTTGGAGAAAGAATTCTTTGCCTCTCACGACACGAAATTGATAGGATTGAGTATTGACTCAATTCACTCGCACATCGCATGGGTAAACAATGTTAGAAAGAATACTGGTGTTCTATTTGAATTCCCAATCATTGCTGACATTGACATGAGCGTTTCCAAACTTTATGGAATGCTTCAGCCTGGTGAGAGTGAGACTGCTGCCGTTCGTGCAGTATTCTTCATAGACCCAACAGGGAAAATAAGATTGATGATGTACTATCCTTTGAATGTCGGGCGGAACATGGAAGAAATCAAAAGAGCTCTTATCGCACTACAAACTGCAGATAAATACAAGGTAGCGATGCCTTTGAATTGGACTCCGGGAGAAAAGGTGATTGTACCACCACCAAAAACAGTTGCAGAAATGCAGGAGAGAGAAGCCAGTGATTATGAAATGGTCGATTTCTACTTAGCAAAAAAAGATCTTCCTTAAAAAGGTTTTTAAGATAGTATAGGTTAAAGGGTTAATTGATTCGAAAGCCTTCTCGAAATATTTGGGAAGGTTTTCTTTTTATTTAGCCCAAATACCAAATATTATTTATTGGACAAAATCAAATACATAAAACCAGTTTTTAAACTTTCAACAAACTTTTTCGACTTTCTTATATTTTTTTTAACCGGATTTTAAATAATCAGCAAATACATAGAAAATATTACTCTAAAAAAAAGGAGCCTTTTCGAAAAAAGGCTCCTAGAGTGGGTCTATTGTAAATTAAGTAAAACCATATAAACTTTGGCAAACAAGTAAAATTATAAACTTTTTTGTCCATCAAAATTTCTTAAACTTAAGAAAAATTCTGAAATAAATGCAATTTGGATAAAAAGTTTCTGGAATTTTTTCATTAAAAATCAATCATTGTCTTTGAAAGACTTTTGGGGTTGAGCCGTATTCTGTTTTAAAAGCCCGAATGAAGTAGGTAATATTATTGAATCCTGACATTACCGAAACTTCCTGGATTTGAAATCCTCCAATCAATAGATACTGACGCGCTAGCTTAAGTCTTTCCTTCAAGACAAAATCCATGGGAGTCTGTCCAAGCTCCATCTTAAACGTTCTCAAGAAATGAGCTTTACTCATACAAGCCTGAGAAGCAAGCCCTTCCAAGTTCAGATTTTCACGAATATTCTTTTTAATATAGTCTACCACATGAGCCAGTCGGTTGCCAGAAGCGAGTTCCTTGTAGGTTTTCTCCAACATCTCCCTTGCTTGAGTTTGACTAAGACGAATCATCAGCTCTTTTAGTGCGAGAGATGCGATAAGGTCTTTTTCACGAGAGCGCTCTTTGACACCTATTTTGATGAAACGATTGATTATTTCGGAAAGATCTTTGGTATTGATCAAATGAAAACAACTTAAATCAAGTCCCCATTCCTGAGTAAGAACTTTTTCCGAAAACTTCTCATTAAGCATATTAAAAGTATTCTCAATCATCTCTTTCGAAATCGAAAGTGCAATACATTGAGTTGGGTTATCCCATTTGGCTTCTGGAAAGTCGATCCTCATCAGCTCATTTGGCGGAACAATTACTGATTCACCTGGCAAATAATCAAAGCCGGGTTTATCAAAAAGGTGCATGACTTTTTTGCCTTTGAGCATGGTGGTAAGTACCAGGTCACCAAAAACAAGATTAACATCTGCCGCCGCCTGGTGCGTCTCAAAAATATTCAACTCGCAATTATCCAGCGTATAGGTAGTTCGATTTTCAACCAGGGTTTTCAGATCCCGGCTGTTTCTCCAGGGTACCCCTGAAATGAAATTATCTTGGGTCATACTGTAAAATACTAATTTCTAAATACTCATTAAACTTTCTCTACGTTCAAAAACAAGAAGTAAAACTTGATCATGCACTCAAAAAGTCAATAGAGGTGGATGACATGATCATATTGTGCAACTTTTTTATCAGTAATAAAAAGACATTTGAAAATAACCAAAATAACTAAATAAAACATGGAATCATTTACGCTATCTCAGGCCAGCCCTGTCGAAAGTCCCAAAATCAAAGAAAAATACGATCATTTTATTGGAGGCAAATTCGTTGCTCCTTCTTCAGGTGAATATTTTGAAAACATTTCACCAATTGACGGAAAGGTCTTTTCAAAAGCTGCAAGAGGAAATAAAGCAGACATTGAAAAAGCTTTGGATGCTGCTCACAAGGCTTTTCCTTCCTGGTCCAAAACATCAGCAGCAGAAAGAAGTAAATTACTCAATAAAATTGCCGATGTAATCGAGGCAAATCTAGAAATGCTCGCTCGCGTCGAAACCATCGACAATGGAAAAGCACTTCGGGAAACTAGGGCTGCAGATTTACCTTTAGTAATTGATCACTTCAGATATTTTGCAGGTGTGATA
Source organism: Algoriphagus marinus (assembly GCF_001936475.1). Classification (GTDB taxonomy): domain Bacteria; phylum Bacteroidota; class Bacteroidia; order Cytophagales; family Cyclobacteriaceae; genus Algoriphagus; species Algoriphagus marinus. The sequence continues at coordinate 48,090 of NZ_MSPQ01000002.1, forward strand.
CGTGCTGACGAAAGTACAATTTCTGAACACGACGAAAACACCGTCAGCATCGCTCTTCATGAGCCGCTTGGGGTAGTGGCACAAATCATTCCCTGGAATTTCCCGCTTTTGATGGCAACCTGGAAGATTGCACCAGCTCTAGCGGCTGGCTGCTGTACCGTTGTAAAACCAGCCGAGCAAACTCCCACAAGTATTATGATATTGATGGAATTGATCGGAGACATTCTTCCTCCAGGAGTTTTGAATGTAGTTACGGGATTTGGAGTAGAAGCAGGCAAACCACTAGCCTCTTCACCCAGAGTTGCAAAAGTCTCTTTCACGGGTGAAACAACGACCGGTCGACTGATTATGCAGTATGCTTCTGAAAACCTTGTTCCTGTTACGATGGAATTGGGAGGGAAATCCCCAAATATTTTCATGAAATCCGTGGCTGATGCAGACGATGACTTCTTCGACAAAGCCGTGGAAGGTGCTGTAATGTTTGCCTTAAACCAAGGCGAGGTTTGTACTTGTCCGTCAAGAATTCTGGTTCATGAGGACATTTACGACAAGTTTATGGACCGAGTAATCGCTCGTACAAAAGCAATCAAAATGGGGCATCCACTTGCTGAGGATACCATGATGGGAGCTCAAGCTTCGAAAGATCAATACGAAAAAATACTTTCTTATATGGATATTGGAAAGCAGGAAGGTGCCACTGTACTCACTGGAGGTGCCGAAGCCAGTTTAAACAATGGATTAGAGGAAGGATACTATATTCAACCAACCATTTTCAAGGGCCATAATAAAATGAGAATCTTCCAGGAAGAGATTTTCGGACCAGTGGTTTGTGTAACCACTTTCAAAACAACGGAAGAAGCGATAGAAATTGCGAATGACACGATGTACGGACTAGGCGCTGGCCTATGGTCAAGAGATGCCCATGAATTGTATCAAGTTCCTAGAGCGATTCAAGCGGGTCGAGTTTGGGTAAATTGCTATCACGCCTATCCTGCGCACGCTCCATTTGGCGGATACAAAAAGTCTGGATTTGGCAGAGAAAATCACTTGATGATGCTAAGTCACTATAGACAAACAAAAAATATGTTGATTTCCTACAGCAAAGAGAAGCTAGGATTCTTTTAATTGTAATTCAAAGTAAATTAGAAAAGGCAGGGGAAAAATCCCCTGCCTTTCTTTCCTTTAAAACAGCTAAAATAAAATGGAAACGATTAAAAGAGTACTGATCACAGAGCCTGCAAAAGAAGTAATTGATACCTTGAGGAAACGCTTTGGTTCGGAGCTAATGTTTCATCAAAGTGGAGGATGCTGTGACGGTTCGTCTCCCATGTGTTTTGAAAAAGGTGACTTCAAAGTAGGTAGTCAGGATGTTTGGCTGGGAGAAGTTTACGGTTGTGATTTTTTTATGAGTGCTGACCAATTTGAATATTGGAAACACACCCAATTGACCTTAGATGTCACACCCGGTAGAGGAAGCAGCTTTTCCATAGAAATTCCGATGGGGATTCGGTTTATGATTCGTTCCAAACTTTTCACCACGGAAGAATTGAAAATACTTAGTCCTGTAGTGACTGGAGAAGAAAAACTTAGCGAGCGCTAATCTGAAAAAGATCGTTCCGAATCCGTAGTATTTTTCATTATCTTCAAAAGTGTAACCACTTGCTATGAAGAAATTAATTATTGTTTTGGGGACAATCGTGCTGCTTTACTTTGTCACCACACTTTTAGTCCCACCCTATATTGAATCTCAAAGAAACCCGGTCAAATCACCTCCACCCTATTCTGTCTCATCAGAAGCACAAGCAGTTTATGATCGGTTGGACTTCATCTCTGACCTCCACTGTGATGCATTGCTTTGGGGAAGAGATCTGACCAAAAGAGGTAGTCAAGGACATGTGGACTTCCCTAGAATGCGAGAAGCCAATGTGGCTATGGAGATGTTTACCATCGTATCAAAATCACCTGCTGGTCAAAATATGAAAAGCAATAGTGCTGATGCTTTTGACAACATCACACCGCTGACAATTGCAAAAGGAGAAAGTCCCACAAATTGGTTTAGCCTGATCAATCGTACACTTTCTCAATCCCAGGATTTGGCAGATTTTATTCAAAAGGAAAACGAAAAGGCTATTTTCATAAAGTCCAAAGCTGATTTGGAAAATCTAATTAAAGCCAGAAAATCTGATAAAAATGTAATCGGCGCTATGCTGGGTATAGAAGGTGCGCATGCGCTTGAGGGGAAAATTGAAAATCTCAATCGAGTGTATCAAGCTGGTGTTCGGATGATCGGGCCAACTCACTTTTTTGATAATGAGCTAGGAGGATCTGCTCATGGTGAAAATCTCAGCGGATTGACTGATTTTGGGAAAGAAGTGATTCGAAAAATGAATGAACTTGGCATTTTCGTCGATTTGGCTCATTGCTCACCTGCAATTGTAGATGACGTCCTAGCTATCACTACCTCTCCAATAATGGTTTCTCACACTGGCGTAAGGGCTGTCTTGGACTCACAGCGAAATCTAAGCGATGATCAGATCAAGAAAATAGCTGCAAATGGAGGTATCATCGGAATTGCATTTTTTGATATGGCAGTTGGTGAGCCAGAACTCCCGAATATCGTCGCATCTATCCGCCATATCCGAGATCTGGTAGGAATTAAGTACGTGGCTTTAGGTTCAGATTATGACGGCTCAGTTGCAGTTCCCTTCGATATTACGGGTTTACCCCTGATAGTCGAGGGATTGATTCAAGATGGATTTACCGAGCAGGAAATACGAGCTGTAATGGGCGAAAATGTAAAAGAATTCATGTTGAAAAATCTTAGATAAATGAAATCGAGCATGACTCAAAAGTCACAAGCTAAGATGACTAAATACCTTGCGAGATTCCTCCCGATAGCTATCGGGATGGACATTAAAAAGAAATTATTATTATATGAAAGAATCTCTTATTCATCAGGAAAATAGCTATTTCGGGAAACTTCAGGAATACCTCCGGGAATTTGTATACGGAGGTATCGATGGCGCTGTCACCACTTTTGCTGTAGTGGCAGGAGGCTTTGGTGCAAATTTAGATACTGGAATAATCATCATTTTGGGATTTGCGAATCTCTTTGCAGATGGTTTTTCAATGTCTGTTGGAGCATACCTAGCTGCGAAAAGCGAGAAGGATAATTATAAAAAACACCAAGACATCGAATATTGGGAAGTCGACAATCTACCCGAAGTCGAACGTCAAGAAATCAAGGAAATCTATGAAGCTAAAGGATTTAAGGGTGAATTACTTGAAAAAGTCGTAGATCAAATTTGTTCAGACAAAGATCTTTGGGTAGCAGAAATGATGAAAGATGAACTCAATATGATGGAAGAAACCAAGAGCCCATTCAGAATCGGTTTGGCAACTTTAGTTTCTTTTATTGTAATTGGTTTTATCCCCTTAATGGTTTACCTCTGGGACTTTTTCAGCGAGGTAAACATCAACATATTTTTTTGGACGAGTATTTTAACGGGAATAGCTTTCATACTGGTAGGTTGGATGAAAAGTCTTGTAAATCAAACTCCGGCTTTAAGAAGTATTGCTGAAACGCTCTTATTAGGACTTTTAGCAGCCCTAGTGGCCTATTATGTTGGTGATTTATTGGAACAGTTCTTCTTAAATAAACCATGAAATCAATTGCAGAAGTTATAATTCGAATGGATGAAATTGTATCCGAATGCAGATCCAAAGAATCTCGTATCGGATACTTTGCTGTGCTTTACAGGCAAGTGACCCTACGAATTAAACAAGGAATTTTGAATCGTGAGTTTGAGGATAACCCAAGAATGGAAAAGTTGGATATTCTTTTTGCTAAAAGGTTTATTGACGCATACGAGCTTTGGTTACAGGGAAAACAACCGACAAAAAGCTGGAAGATTGCATTTGATGCGAGTCAATCCAATTCATATTTAGTGCTTCAACACTTATTTCTTGGAATCAATGCGCATATCAATCTCGATTTGGGAATTGCTGCTTCCCAAACCATGGAAGGTTCAGATTTGAATGAGATCAGAAATGATTTCAATAAAATCAATTCCATCTTAGCCGAATTGGTCGATGGAGTAAAAGCAAATATCAGTACCGTGTCCCCTATTTTCGGATGGCTCATTCCCCTGGCAAAAGGAAAAGATGAAATGTTCCTCAATTTCTCTATTCAGCTAGCCCGAGATGGTGCATGGAAATATGCGGGGGAATATCATCTAGCTCAAGATAAAAAATTTCAGATTAGGGATCGAGACGAAAACATTTCAAAACTTGCAGAAAAGCTGATCAATCCAGGTAAATTACTTTCGTTTCTGGTGAAAATAATAGGATTTGCAGAATGGAAATCTGTTAATAAAACGATGGATCAATTGGATGTTTTGGTGAAGTAATAGTTTGGAATTTTGATCTATTTATTTGTTGTTACACTTACATTCTGAAAATCACACGAAGGTTACACATTAAATTTCTCCTCGATTTTTCTGATTTCCGACTCAGTTTGAGCCTTGTTTTTACGATTGGTTTTTTCCTTATTCAAATCAGTAGCATAGAAATGTGTGTCTTGAAAATAACCCACGCGGGCTTCGGATTCCCCTTTAACCATGACCCATTTTTCCCCTTTGAAAAGTTTGACTTTATCTTCTGCTAATTCTAATAGATCATCATAAGGTCCTCTTGAAGAAATTAGTTTTACGAAGATCGGAGCTGTCTCAATTGCAATAAATAGGAGCATGATAAAAACATTAGCCAAGGCCATTGCAGCAGATTCCTTAGTCAACAAATCCAAAGCTTCCATTCGAGCTGCTAACCCATCAAAACCATCTATTCCCGCCTGTTGCTTCTCAAATTCCAATTGGCGGAGAGCTGTAAATTCACGAATCTGAGCATCAAGTGTGTCAATTCGAATCTGATTTCTTTCACGCAAATTCTCCAAAGCTTTCTGAGCCGCATCCAATTGCTGCTCCTTTTTCTTTGCGTTAGTCCCAAGTCCTACTATTCCACTGGTGCTACTTGTCTTATCTCCAAATCGTTCTGCATCATATTCTCGTTGCACTTGATCCCGGAAAGCTTCGGCTCTTCCAATCTCAGTTTTTAAGCTATCTTTTTGAACTTCAAGCTCCTGAATTTCAGGAAATCCTTTTGCCAAATTCAATTTGGAGATAGCAATAAATTCAGTTTTCTTCTCGTCTAATTTTCGATTGATTTCCCGCTCAAACATCCTTAATTCCAAAGGTTTAGAAATCACTAAAGCCAATAAAACTGCTAAGACTAACCTTGGAATAGCTAATTTCCATTCACTCCATCCGCTTTCTTTTTTCCGCATACTCGAAACGATAAAGCGATCCAAGTTGAAAATCATCATTCCCCATAGTAATCCAAAGAAAATTGCCGGCCAGATATTTTCAAAGACAGTAAACAAGGCATAGCCTGCCGCAATAGCCGCCAAGACACCAGTGAAGAATACAGTAGCTCCTATTCCAATGTATTTATTTGATTCTGTAGGGGTTCGCTTGAGGATAGAAAAATTAGCACCACTACAAAACCAGAAAAACCGAGAAAGATGATTCATTCAAAAGGGGGATTAAATTAACATAGATTCTAACGCTAAAACTTCTCCAAAAAAGATCAGGCCGCCTATAAAATCAACCTTCCAGAAAGAAATGTGACCAAACCCCAATTTAAAGGGGTGAATAGGCATTTTTGCCCAACATATTTTTTACATTAAAGGATTGAATCCACACTTTAAAAGTGTTCGCCCTGTTCACTTTTGAGCACTTGCTGAACGATTTTGAAAAAAAGCGCAAATTGTCCCAACTCGAATCACTATGAAAGACACTTCTAGATTTATCTTTTTTCTAACCCTGATTTTTAGCTCAAGCACTTTATTGTTTAGTCAGGAAATTCCTTTCCAAAAAGAAGTAAAATCACTTACTGAACGGATAGATCAAAAAGGTTGGAAACCAAATTCCTTTGTTTTTACCGGAAGTTCCAGTGTTCGACTCTGGAGAAATCTTCAGGAAGAATTTCCAACAATCCCTATTATCAATACTGGATTTGGCGGATCACAAGCTTCGGATTTACTGATTCATTTGGATGAATTAGTAATTCGATATGGTCCAGAAAAAGTATTTATTTACGAAGGAGACAATGACATCTCCGCTGGAAAAGAAGCTACTCAGATCATGACGGACATCGATTTGCTAGTTAATCGAATCCTCCAAAAATTACCCGAAACAACCATAGTCCTTATCAGTGCCAAGCCAAGTCCTTCTAGATGGCAGCTAAAGACTTCCTACACGGTCTTGAATGACTTAATGAGGCAATATGCAACAACCCATAATCAAGTGGATTTCATGAACGTATGGGATGTGATGCTGGATAAAACGGGAAAACCAATTTCAGAAATCTTTATCGCCGATAGCCTTCATATGAATGAAAAAGGCTATGCGATCTGGAATAAATCGGTAATTCCATTTATGAAATAATTACAATGGAAGTTTCTTGCCTCTCACTAAAACTTAAAATAAGTAGATTAAGCTCCTTATCCATCTACCTAGAGCGTGGACTTCAAAAGCATCGATTCACAAGCCTACGAACAGATTTTCGAAAACTATCAAAATCATTTTATAATCCCACTAGTCTATTTTGTTTCACCTTTTTGTTAATCACTTTTAGAGGAAGCTTATATCCCACATCTACTAAAAATCCATTCATATTTCCAGCACTTTCTAAAGCTATAGGACTACCTTCTATCAAATAATTTGCTTGGATTTTGACAAAATCTGGCGAGGCAAAATTTCTAGATACCTTAAAAGTGAGAAAAGAAGAGTTGAATAGTGAAACCTCTGTAAAAATTCCAGCATTATAAACTAATCTACCATGACTTAACTCTGGGTCTGAATACGCTTCACTTGTATAAGTATAAGTTTTATCGTTTAATTGAACTTGACCATTTCCTATTGAGGTAAACCAAGAATCACTTTGGTTCTTTAATGCTAAATAAGCACTAAATGAAGGTCCAAAACGGATGGATTGTTGTTGATTTAGTGGGATATGATATTTAAATGTGAACGGAACGATTGGCATATCATATTTTTCCCACTTCATAATAAGTGCATTTATACCGTCAAAATTAATTTGGTAATTCGCATTATAACTAAAGTTACCAAAGCCAGACTCAACTGAAAATCTCGATTTGGTATAACCAAAAACGAATTGATATTGCCCACTGGTGTTGGAGTAGAAATATTCATTAAAAAGTGGGTCCTCCCTTCTTCGCAAGCCTCCGTAAAGCATAATATACCATCCGTCCTCAAATGAAAGATTGTGTTTGAGCAACTTTGAGTCACTGTAAATCCGCTTTGATTTTTCTTTTGGTGTTCGATTTAAATTATGCCCTGCGACCCCGTAACCTACATAGGCGCCTAGGTAAGAACCTCTGCTTTTAACTGATAGCACGTGCTCTATTCGCTCGTTGTAACGAACAGGTGCGTTCATTTTGTCCATTACCCAAAGTCCTTGCTGATATCTCAGCCCAGCTAAAAAATAATTCCCGCGACGGTTATACTTTTTAATTCCTCCCTCAAATCTCAAACTTAATCCTACATTAGCAAGAGATCTCACTCCTAAAGGTATACCTTCCCAAATATCCGCTCTCTGGTATTGATCAAGCACAGAGGGGCTTTTCATTACACTCAAACTAGGTTGCAAATAAAAATCACCAATGCTTTTTCTAATTCCCAAAGCTAAAAGTGGAATTCCTTCAGTCGAGTATCCAGTAATTTGAAGCGTATCAATTTGTCTAGATACACCATAAGTACCAAGCTCTCTTTTGAAAAACTCAAACTGGGCCGATAATTGCCAATTATTTTTTAATCCTAAGAGAAAACTGGACCCTATATGCCAACTAAGCTCATTACTTGGAGAAATAAAATCATTCCTAGGTATTACTTTATATTCTAGAAGAGCTTTTGAAGGCCCACCATAAAACTCCCATTCAAATTTCTGCTGAGAGAATCCGTCTACGATATTGGCAGACAAAAATACAAATACAACTAAACCACATGTGGCAATAAAACGAGTAGAAAAATGAAGTGATTTCATGATAATTCAAATAGCAAAACATTATATAAACTAAAATATAGCTTATTTATTATTTTGGTTTCAAAAAATATATTAATCAAATGAGAAACAGTCGCAAAATAACATTGTGGAATCTAGTTTATTTCCAAGAGCATTGTCATTGATTCATTCCATTGTCCTAAAACCACTTCCTTTACCATAAGTCGCAATTAATTGAGTAAACGAAATGACAAAAAAGGATTCAGAATACTTTAATTGAATTTTTCAAAGCTATTTTAAGTTTTCTCTATAATAAACCTTCTGGTAATTTGTATCAACCAAGACAAACCGGAGTACAATTCACTTCGTAATTACGAAATATAAAAAAGTCGAACAGAATTTCTGAAAATCAGTTTCCTATGTATGTTGACTCTGATGGATTCAGCTAAAATCAAGATCCTAACTCAAATGACTCACTTAAATAAAAGTATTTTACCCATGCTAAGTTTACTAGTTGGACTACTCATGTCCTGTGGAACATCCACAACAGAATACCAAGAGGCTTCCTCTACTGATGCTGAATTGGTAGCCAATTACGATGGTACTACTCAATTAGCAACATTTGCCGGAGGCTGTTTTTGGTGCGTTGAAGCGCCTTTTGAAGGTATTGATGGAGTTATTTCTGTAGTCTCAGGATATGCTGGCGGAAAAGAAAAAAATCCTACCTATGGAGAGGTAGCCAGCGGAAAGACCTCACATCGAGAATCTATTCAAATTACCTTTGATCCTGAAGTTATCAGCTATTCCGAATTGGTTGATATCTTCTGGCAAACTTTTGATCCAACAGATGTAGGCGGCTCTTTTTATGACCGAGGAACTCAGTACGAATCAGCAATATTTTATCATGACAGTGAGCAAAAGAAGGTTGCTGAAGAGTCCAAAAAGTATTTGGATAAGTCTGGACGTTTCACAAAACCTGTAGCTACCCCGATAATCAAGTATACTAACTTCTATCCGGCGGAAGATTACCATCAGGATTATTACAAAAAGAACCCTACGGATTATTATTCATATAGAACTGGATCTGGAAGAGATGCATTTATTAAGAAACATTGGCCAGAATTAAGCGAGAAAAAATATCCCGCTAAATCTAAGGATCAGTTGAAGCAAGAATTGACAGATCTTCAATATGAAGTTACCATGGAAGATGCTACAGAATATGCCTTCCAGAACGAATATAATGGGAATAAGAAAGATGGGATTTATGTCTGCATTGTGACAGGAGTTCCACTATTTAGTTCCAAGGATAAGTACGAATCTGGTTCAGGTTGGCCAAGCTTTACAAAACCGATTGATGCAAGAGTAATTGACAAGCCAATAGACAAAGATCTAGGAATGACAAGAGTTGAAGTGAGAAGCAAGCTAGGAAAAAGCCACTTAGGACATGTATTCTATGATGGTCCAGAGCCGACAAGTCTTCGCTACTGCATGAATTCTGCAGCAATGAAATTCATCCCGAAAGAAGAAATGGAAGCAAAAGGTTATGGAGATTTCCTATGGCTAGTTGATTAAACTTCAATAAAAGAGACTATTTCTAGAAGATAGTCTCTTTTTTTATGCCTTTAGATTTTAGAGTTTTTTTTGATTTGTAATTACGAATAAGGCTTGAGATACTTATATTTATCAAAACCTTTTTCTAATTATGAAAAAAATCGCTTGGATTATTGGCCTTATTTTAATTGTCGTATTAGCCGGATTTTTTTGGTACAAATACCTTTTCGTTTTTGGAGAAGGAGTCAAAGCAGGCAGCTTAAATTACTTTGTGAAGAAAGGGGTAATTTTTAAAACCTATGAAGGAAGAGTGGTACAAGAAGGATTTCAAAGCCCAACAGCAGGAGGATTGCAAAGCAACGAATTTAGATTTAGCGTAGTGGATGCTTCTGTGGCAGAAGAATTAGAACGATCATCTGGAAAACATGTAGAGCTTCGTTACAAAGAATATAATGGCATTTTGCCTTGGAGAGGAACCAGCAACTTCGTAGTGACAGAAGTTTTAACCATCAATGACGCAGGCAAAACCGACTCCTCGGCTTTGCCATATGATCAATAATTACTTCCTGGTCCAGTAGTCTAAGACCATGACTTTGTCAAGGTGTGGACCTAGAATCTCTCCAAAAGCCTTATGCGATGGATGGGGAAGATATGCATCACGAGCAGCGTCTGAATAAAAAGTAAGTGTAAATGCATGTGTTAAACCCTGATTGATTCCCTCTGGACTGGAATTAACTCCCCATTCAAAGGACTCGATTCCATCGATTTCGTTTTGTAGGTTTCTGAAAGCATCCACTACACCCTGAATATCCTCGGGAGAAGAAGTATCCTTAAAGCTGAAGTAAACAACATGTCGAAGTACTGAATCAGGAGTGGCGGACATAGGCATTTCTTTTATAACAGTTTCTGTGGATTCCATAGTTTCTTCCTTTTCACCACATGACAAAAGAAAAAGAACGGGAATGAATAATAGTAATTTTTTCATTTCTTTTTTTATTTTGAATGTAGCATTATTTCTAAACTTAATTAAATCCCATACTAGATGAAAGTGGCTTTTTTCAGTGCTAAATCGTACGACAAGTCAAGTTTTGATCAATTGACGCCGGATTTCAACCATCAATTCAGCTATTTTGAAGCCAAGCTTGATCAAGACACTGTCTATTTGGCTCATGGCCATGATGCTATCTGCACGTTTGTAAATGATCATTTGGATCAAAAAGTACTCAAGAAATTATCAGAACTTGAAGTGAAAAATGTGGTCCTAAGATGTGCGGGATATAATCAAGTAGACCTCAAATATGCCAAAAGTCTCGGTATCCGAATATGCAGGGTTCCAGCATATAGTCCTGAAGCAGTTGCGGAGCATGCATTAGCACTATTAATGACCGTAGTAAGAAAGACTCACAAGGCCTATAATAGGGTACGCGAAAACAATTTTTCATTAGAGGGACTAATCGGTATTAATATTTTCAAACAAACAGTGGGAGTCATTGGCACGGGTGCTATTGGAAGCGCTTTTTGCAAAATAATGCTGGGAATGGGTTGCCGGGTTCTGGCTGTAGATCACTATGAAAACAAAGACTTGAAAAAACTAGGTGTCACTTATTGCAACTTAGATGAACTTTTTAATCAGAGTACTATAATTTCTTTGCATTGTCCTTTAACTCCAGAAACAAAACACTTGATTAATGACAAAAGACTTGAGGAAATGCAATCAGGTGTAGCAATCATCAATACAAGTCGAGGTGCCTTGATTGAAACCAAAGCTGTGATCAAAGCACTGAAAAAGAAAAAGGTTGGCTACTTAGGAATTGATGTCTATGAACAAGAGGAAGATCTTTTCTTTCAGGATCTATCAGAGGAAATTCTTCAAGATGAAGATATCGCAAGACTAATGACTTTCCCAAATGTTTTGATCACAGGCCATCAGGCTTTTTTGACAAGAGAGGCACTCCACCAAATTGCTCTGACAACTCTAAACAATTTGAATGAGCTGGAGTCAGGGAAACAGCTTACAAATGAAATAACTTTTAAAAAAGCATAAAAAAATGCCTGCAAATCAAAGATCTGCAGGCATCGGATAAAGTATATTTTTCGGGAAAACCCGAGATAAATTACTTAGCTACCTTTACGTTAACCGCGTTAACGCCTTTTTTACCTTGAACTACGTCATAAGTAACACGATCGTTCTCACGGATTTCGTGTACAAGACCAGAGTGGTGTACGAATACATCTTCACTGTTGTCTGCTGGTGTGATAAAACCAAAACCTTTGGTTGTGTTAAAGAATTTTACTGTTCCTTCATTCATGATTACTAACTTTTAAAATTTGTTGTTTCTATTAAATTTTTGACTCGGATTAATTTCTTTTTTAGGTGGCTCTGGCTCTGGTGGTGTATCAGATATATTTCCGAATTGATCCACATAAGCCAGCATATCGTCTAGATCTCCACTTTTAGGGTTATCCTTTCGGGCTGCCATTTTTTCTTGTTTTTCTCTTTTCTTTCTTTTTTTAAGTTCTGCTTTCTGTTTTTTGATAAATGTGTTCTGATTTTTTGACATTTCGGCGATATTAATTGACAAATGTTATGGCCCTGCCGGTTTTTCCGGCCCGGCCTGTCCGGCCTATTCTGTGGATATAGCTATCCATAGACATGGGAAGCTGATAATTGATCACATGGGATACATCAGCGACGTCTATACCTCTTGCCGCCACATCTGTAGCTACAAGCACTCTAGTTGTTCCGTTCTTGAACTCTTCTATAGTCCGGTTTCGGAAATTCTGGGATTTATTACCGTGAATCAGACCGGATTTTACTCCTGTTTGATTTAATTTTTTTGCAATTCGATCAGCTAATCTTTTTGTTTCGGTGAAAATAATAACACGATCCAAAGCTTGATTTTTGAATAATCCAGCTAATACATCAAACTTATCCTTCCCTTCTGGTACACGGATAATTTCTTGATCAACATTTTCGCTGGTAGTCCCACCAGTGTTTACTTTCACTTCAACGGGATTTTGCAAGAGACCATCAATTAACTTTTTCTGTGTTGGCTCAAGTGTCGCTGAGAAAAGCATGGTCTGCTCACGTTTGGTCATTGCATTGACAAGCTTCTTCACATCGTGAACAAAACCCATGTCAAGCATTCGATCAAACTCATCAAGAACCAATGTATTTATTCGATTAAGATGAAGCAACTTTCGATCTGCCAAATCTAGAAGTCTGCCAGGGGTTCCTACAATAACGTGAAGTCTTCTTCCTAATGCCTTAAAATCAGAATTGATATTCGTTCCTCCTATAAATGTATTGGAGTATAGATTCATTCCTTTTGTAAGACTTTTAAACTCCTCTTCAATCTGAAGCGCTAGTTCCCTAGTCGGAGTCACGATCAAAGCTGTAAATCCAGATGGATCAGCTTTAGCATGCTCGATGATAGGAATTAAAAAAGCTCCCGTTTTTCCAGATCCAGTATTTGAAATCCCAAGAAGGTCTCTACCATCTAAAAGTGGCAAAATGGACTTCTCTTGGATATAGGTCATATTCTCGTAACCCTTTGCCTGAATATTTTTCAGCAAAATGGTATTAAGGTTCAACCCGGTAAAAGGAGTAACTGATTGGAATCCTTCCTGACCGCTAGGTTGAGCTTTTTTCACAAGAAGATTGGGATCAAGTGTAGATTCTTTCTTCTTCTGAGCCGGTCTTCCGGCTGGCCTAGAATTTCTATTCTGGGCAGCTGGCTTGGCGTTTCTTTTTAAATTATTCATAAACTAGGCTTTTACTGGCTCTAGCTTAGGCATATTCCCCAAAACATAAAGCATTTTAAAATGGTCAAGAACAGCCGATAAAAAATGAGGCTTTGAGTGGTATGGTATGTTAAATTCCTCTGCAGTTGCCTTTACTATAGGAGCGATCTCCCGATAGTGTACGTGACAAATGTCTGGAAATAAATGATGTTCTACTTGATAATTTAGACCTCCGATAAACCAAAATAAGAATCGATTATTAGGAGCAAAATTACACGTCGTAGCTAACTGGTGAAGGATTCTTTCTCCTTCAACAATACCCTCTGAATCTGGTAAAGGAAACTCTACATCTTCAACAATGTGTGCAATTTGGAACACCATAGTAATTGTGAAACCAGTCACAAAGTGCATTACAACATATCCTAAGAGTAGCATTCCTACAGAGAACGGAGCGAAAATCAAAGGAAGACCTAGTATGATACTAAAGTACCCAAGTTTCCAAGCTATAAGTTTCCATACAGCATTTCTATAGGCATTTTTCCCTTTCATTAAACCCTTTTTATAGTATCGCTTTAATCGGATAAAATCCTTAACGGTAACCCAAGAAAGTGTAGAAAGAGAGTAGAAAAACCAAGCATATAAATGCTGGTATTTATGTAAGTTGTTTTGAGGCGCATTAGGCGAAAATCTCAAAAAGAAAGGAGCATTGATATCATCATCGTGCTCATCAATATTAGTGTAGCTATGATGAAGTACATTATGTTGCATTTTCCAAACAATGGAACTAGCGCCAACCATATCCAAAGTATGACCAACCCATTTATTTACAAGTGGATTTTTAGAATATGATCCATGATTGGCATCATGCATAACACCCATACCTACGCCTGCCATACCAAATCCTGATAGCACAAAACAAGCGAACATTTGGAAAGTAGTGGATGCAACCCCAGTAGTGATTAGTGCAAGAGGCACTAAATAAAGGGAAACCAATATCACGGTCTTGATAACCATTGATGGTGTGGCAAATTTTGAGCGGCCTGTGGTCTTAAAATGACCATATACCCTCGATCTTAATGTTTGGGAGAATTCAGATAATTCTGATTCTGAGAACCTTACTGTTTTAATAGACTTTTAATTAATAGTGATAAACTCATGTTTCCCGAAGGAAGTAATCTGCAGGTTTTAATCTTCAGTATAAACAACTAAGATTAAAAAAGTAGAAAGAAGAAGAATTAAAACCTTTGCGGGGGGAAACTCTTGAATTTGCTACTTAAGCAGGTCGATAATCAACACATACCTTTATTTCAAGTAAAAAGGATTTATCATCTAACTGATACATTGCCTTTATCATACAAAGGTGATACATAGAATCCGTAAAACCTAATTCCTCATTGGAATATTAAATTATTTCACACTCGATCATTTATTAAATTTCCAGTTTGCAATCAAATTAAAATGGATCATTTCGATTTTATTATAGCGTTGGTTCGGCTTTAGTTGTTCATTGCCTAAGGCTTCTTTATTCATGACAATTAAATGGAAATCAAGCCCCTTAATATTTTCAGGTTTATATTTTAACCCTAGATTGATTTGCCTGTAAGATGGGAAATTATACTTATTTGCAATTGCATCATCTAAATCCGGCAGCCAATGAAAGCCCATGTTTAAATAAGCGACAAGCCTTTGATTTATAAATTGGTGTTCGATGTATCCCGTAATCGCATCCAGACTTTGAAAGCCCTCATTTCGTTCCCTTGGTATAAAAGTATACCAAGCATCTTTTCCCCATTCTCTAGGACTTAACCATCGACCATCTCCACCCACTTTGGTGTAGCTAAGGTGACTTGTCCATTGCCCCTTTTTCCCACCAAATCTTCCTGAGATAACCCAATTCTTATCCTTAGGATTTTTATAGGCAAGTGCTAAGTCTGCATTTCCACCATCTCCAATCCCGATTTGATATCCTGCCTGAATACCAGTAATCCACGTCACATTTTTCTTTTCAAAATTTCTATCTGCGGAAACCCAAACCGTATTTGACACATTTTCCACCAAGGTATTTGAAAAAGAAGCTGAAAGGATCTTCCATTTCTTTGATAATTCAAAAATTCCGATCCAATCACTCTCAGTATTTCCAAAATAAGCTGCAGGCTTTCCATTGATATCTCTACCTACTGGCAAAATCCCCATAGACTCACCTACTCCAAACCATTCACTACTCCCACGAATACTTATTCTAGAAATAGCCCAAACATCAAACTTCCAATCATCTGAAGTAGAAAACCAGGTATGAAGTCCTTCAATTGCCGTTGGAGAAAGTCTTCCATCCTGGGCATTGATCCAATCCGAGTTGATTCCCATTCTACCCAAAGATGCACCCCAATTACTATTCTGATAGGAAATAGAAAGTGTTTCTAACTTTCCAAAGAATTTATCCTTAGGGTTTAATAAGTCGAATAAACCTGCTTCATATCGGTTTGGCTGACCTGAGAGTGGATCTGGTGAGGCCAAGTCTGAACTCCATAGATTTGCGAAAACACGGTAACCTACCTGAAGCTCAAATTTTTGAATCCGTGCTTTTGCTCCAAGATTCAAACTTGACCCCAATGCGAAGTCATTTTTAAAATCACTTGGATAGTTGGTGCTCATCCAAAATGTCCTAAAATGCAGATCGGGAGACAGAATTATTCCTTTTTTTTCTTGCTGGGCAAACCCGAATAATGGCAAGAAAATTAAAAGCAGAACGTTAATTCGAAACATTAGTTACTGGCCTTTGCTGCCTGTATGGGTTTAAATGGTCCGAATTTGTGTTGAGATTCAGGAAAACTGTCAGAATATGGTCCAAATGGGTGATCCATTGGTTTTTTAGAAATATCAGGCCAATCCCCTGTGAGGTCCTTAGATGGACGATCCAAACTATTCACGTATGCCGCTACATCCCAAGCTTCTTCATCGGAAAGCATTGGCCTCTCATAAGTGGCCCCAAAAGGCATATTTGCCTTCACATATCCTGCAAACCTTGACATTCGGAATAAACCTGCCCCTTGGTTGTAACTATTAGCACCCCAAAGTGGTGGATAAGTATATCCACTACCATCGGGTTTAGGAACACCCAGACCATCCTCCATATGACATGATTGACATTGTCGGACATAGATACTTTTGCCTTTAATTGGATCAGCAGCTCTATCCAAAAGTGGAACCTCATAGATACCTACTCCTTTTGGCTTTTCTCCTTTCTGTACATCTTTACCCAGCCACTCCATATAGGCAACCATAGCTACCATTTCTTTGCTCGAGACAGCCAAGCCCTCCC
Source organism: Algoriphagus marinus (assembly GCF_001936475.1). Taxonomy (GTDB): domain Bacteria; phylum Bacteroidota; class Bacteroidia; order Cytophagales; family Cyclobacteriaceae; genus Algoriphagus; species Algoriphagus marinus. Next base: position 64,783 of record NZ_MSPQ01000002.1, read on the forward strand.
CGTTCAAGCTACGTTCGAAACAATCGTTGATCCGCTTAGGAATATCCTCCATTTTGCCTGACCTCCCCCTTACTTTAGGGTAGGTAGAGGATACTGCGGAATAATTATTTCCTAAAGGCACTGTTCCTGCTTGAAGATGGCAGTTTTGGCAATTCATCCCATTTGATATCTTCCTTACTTTTCCGTTAGGACCAAGGTATTCTGCCGTGTTAGCTATTAACTCTTTTCCGTATTTGATAGATTCAGCATTGGGTTCATCGTCTACTTTAGACCAATCAGGAGCCTGCCACATCCCTACCGGGTCCATTAGCGGGGTTATCTTTGGTAACTCTACCTTCTCAACTTCGGCTAATTCAATTTTCTCTTGTTCTAAAGGGCTAAAACCAGAATATGCGAGGTAAATCGCCAACCCAATCACACCTACCAAAACAGAAGCAAGTGCCAAAAGTCCTACCATCAGGGTAATCAACTGAATAAATGGTTTTCCTAGCTTATCCATATTTTTAATCTTTTTACAAAAATGCTAAATGAGTCAGTCAAAAAGTTGTGACTCTTATCACATGATTTGGAAATTAGGGAAAAGGGATCTCTAATGCAATTTAGACCACTGATTGAGCAAGAAAAACAGTCTTTTCAATCACTTTACCTAGAACAAGTACCTGATTTTCATTCCTCCACAGTTCAATCTGAATCTCATCACCCAAAATACATTCTGCTAAGTAATTGATAGACATATTATTGGAAGCTAAACCAAAACTCTTTATCAAGTCCTCAACCCACCTGATGTAGCTTGTATTGTTCACATGGTTATTCAAATCCAAATCTGAATATCTGACTTTTTTCCGTTCTTCAAACTCCAGTTTCCCACTGAGCCGAATCCGATCAGGTTGCCAGTCAGGCTTTAATTTTGGATCAAAAAGTGCTACCGGCAAAACCGATTCTGGCCGATGTAGCTTCTTGGTTTCAGTATTCAAAAGCACCCAAGATGACATTGCCTCTGCAAGCACTTTTCCCTGAAGATCGGTCACTAAAAATTCTCGGAAAGCAAAAAGCTTATCAACTCCCCTACCAGCGGTAAATACTCGAATAGGATCCCCCCAAGTTGGGAGATGGGTTGCTTTGATATCAAATCTAGAAAGAACCCAACTGAGGTTTTCAGCCATAAGATTTCGGCCAAAATCGGCAGAATCCGCGTGTCTCCAAGCTACTTCCTGAAAGAAGTCTGCCAATGAATTTAATCGAAGTTTTCCATCCGGATGCACCTGAAATGATCCTACCTCAAATTCTTTACTGTACTGAAAAGAGTTTTGATCAGTCATATAATTATGATTTGATTGGGGCAAGAAACACGTGTTTTCTTATTGAGGAAAGGATAAATATTCCAATACCATTCAGCGCGATTATCATAAATGAAACCTTCAAATCAAATAAATCGGCAATAAACCCGATTAATGGAGGTCCAATTAGGAAGCCAAAAAAGGAAATTGTTGACACCATGGCCAAAGCTACACTTGGGGAATAAAGTTTAGATCGACCTGCAATACTATATGAAACCGGAATCAATGAAGCAACCCCAAATCCTACAAAAAGAAATCCGATGGTAGCAGCAATTACGGTAGGCCAAATCACTGAAATCAATAAGCCAAGCGTAATCATTAATCCACTGAATTGAATCACATGGACTTTTCCAAAACGAAGCACTACTTTATCTGTCAAAAATCTTCCAGAAGCCATCGAACCCATAAACGCCACGTAGCCTAAAGCAATCAAGGATGGATCAGCTTGAACGACTTTTTTGAAATAAACTCCACTCCAGTCAAACATGCAGCCCTCCGCCATCATGGCCAAAAAAGCAATCAGAGAGATTCTAAGTAATAAGTCATCCGGCTTTTTCAATACCAATCCTCCTCCTTCTGAGGCTTTTTGCTCTTTCACAATAAAGCGTTGAGCAGCAAAAATGATTAGAAATGAAATTCCCATTACAGTCAAATAATGGAATGTAGGAGAAACTCCCAGAAAAATCATACCTGCACCTATACCTGCGCCTGTAAATCCCGCCATAGACCAAAGTCCATGAAACGATGCAAGAATGCTTTTTCCCATCTGATCTTCTAGGCTTAAGGCTTGAGTATTCAGTGAAATATTCATGATATTACCCAGCATTCCGTAGAGGATTAAAACTAAAACGATCACCCAAGTCGTCGGACTTAAAGCGATCAAAGGAAGAGTTATTGCATAGGCAAAGCTCCCGATCATGATCACTCTCCGGCTCCCATATTGATGGACCGACCATCCTGCTATAGGCAGACCGATTACCGAACCTAAGGGTAAAAAAAGTAATAGGGTACCCAATTGCCCTTCTGAAAGTTGGAATTTAGCTTGGACGTCAGGAATTCGCGCCGCCCAACTTGAAAAACAAAGGCCGACAAAAAAAAACATGCTTCCCAGCGCAATTCTTCTTTTGGAAAGTAGATTCATAAATTTAAATAGGTCTAAAGGCAGTCAAAAGTAAAGAAGAATAAGACAAAATCCCGAATCACTTTTAATGAGTTCCAGGAAACTATTTCAGATAATATGGGTTTTGTCTGAAAAATAATGTGATGGAATTTGTAATAGTAGGGGTCATCATTGCCTCGATAATTTTGTTAATCAGATTTATAATCAAAAAAGTATTTAACTGAAAAAGCCACTTCCCGATTAAGAAAGTGGCTTTTTTAGTTATTTGAATTCGTCAATTTGGTAATTTATCAGCAAATCGACCATATACCCAAGTACCAGCAATAGCTGACAATAGTGTAATAATGATGATTGTAAAACCGCTTCCAATCTGTGCAAACAGTGGTCCCGGACAAGCTCCAGTCAATGCCCAGCCTAAACCAAAGATAAATCCGCCATAAATCTGACCTTTTCGAAATTCTTTGGTGGGTATATTGATCTTCTCACCTGAAATAGACTTAATCCCAAGTCTTTTGATAAGTTGGATCGAGATGATACCTGTTACAATTGCTGATCCAATCACTCCATACATATGAAATGAAGTCAAACGGAACATTTCCTGAATTCTAAACCAAGAGATGATTTCTGCTTTCACAAAAACAATCCCAAATAGAATACCTAAAATTAAATATTTAACCAGCGCTAAACCTTTTTCTCCGGAAGCCTGAGTATTTGGCGCATCACATACAAATCCTTCTGCCTTTTTTTCTACTACTTTCATCTTTATAAATTTAGAATCCAACCAATTTCATTAACGGTTCCATGATGACATGAGTCATCAGAAATCCACCAAGCATAAAAAATATCGTAGCCACCAAAGATGGCCATTGAAGGGAACTGATTCCCATTATCGCATGGCCTGAAGTACATCCTCCGGCATACCTTGTTCCAAAACCAACCAAAAACCCTCCAATTACGAAGAATAATAAGCCTTTTGCAGTAAATAAATTTTCCCAAGAAAAGATGTCTGAAGGCATCAATCCGGAAAAATCAGTGATTCCCAAAGCTGCAAGCTCCTGTTGTGTTTCTGCTGCAATTACAATCTGATTCGGGTTGGATATGAAAGTGGTGGCAACAAAGCCTCCAATTAATATTCCTAAGACGAATACGAGATTCCAAGTTTCCTTTTTCCAGTTATAATTGAAAAAAGGTATTCCAGAGGGTACACAAATCGCACAGACGTGTCTAAGCGAAGATGAAATCCCAAAGGTTTTATTACCTATTATCAATAACGCTGGCACAGTCAGTCCAATCATGGGACCAGCCACATACCAAGGCCAAGGCTGAGACAGCCATTCAATAAATTGATTCATATTATATTTTGTTTTTAGTTTTTCTTAAAATCTGTAATCCAAAATCAAATTTAAATTTGTCATATTCACCCGATTTATAACATATTCAAGTGGAATTTCTCTGTCTGAATCTTCTTTTTTGTGAGCTATTAGTAGCTGTAAATCAAGTCCTTTGAAGAATCCACTGAATCTATAATCGATCAAACCAGTGAAGTGATAATAATTTGGCAGGCCATATTTATTCAATTCAATATTTTCAATATCAGGAGTTTGTACGTGACTTGCTCCAAGTGACACCTTTAGTTTGTCATGGATGAAGGTTTGATCAAATAGAACCCCTAGTGCATGTACCCCTCCCAATCCTTCAAATCGCTCTCGCTGCATGCTTACAAAGAACTTCTCCCTCCCCCATTCACGGGGAAAAAGAAACCTACCACTGTCTGAAATCCCGAGGTAATTGAAAGTTAACTCTGAATGTCCAAAATGAATTCCACTTCGAAGTCCGGCTCCATAGGTTTTTTCCCCAGGAAGAGTATATGCTTTTGCAGGATCTGGATTGCCACCGTCACCGACCGCAGACTGATAAAACCCCTGAATCCCGTAGAGGAATCTATTTCCCTCAGAGATCGGTAGATTCCCGGTTATTTCTCCGAAAGAGGTAGCGAAAATCCCTTCAGCCAGGTAAGTCCAAGATTTCATTTGGATTTTTTCCTTATCGAATTCCAATCCAAATACCCCGATTCCTTTTGATTCAAGGTGATGATGATAATTTTCTTCTGAGCCTGTAGGGTTTCTTCCTGTCGGATAAAATCCAATTGATTCCTCCACTGAAAGCCATTCCAAAGAACCCCTGGAGATCAAATGTGTAAACCAAGCCCCTGTTAATCGCACTTTTCCAGGTCGATAATCCACAGATAGACCGCTAAATAGATTTGGGCGCATTCGATTATCCGATGCATTTAGAAGTGGACTTTCGAAGTGATGCCTCCCAAACCAGGTAGAGAATTTTTCTTTTTCATAAGAAACATAAAACTCCTCCAAGCGATCCATATCATGATGGTTTTCAGGATGGTGGACGTCAAACAAGGAAAGTTCATATCGATTACCAAGTCCGGTAGCTGGATCTTTAATGGTGAGATTGTGTTCAAAATGTCTAAAAACAAAGAACCCACTAAATCCGACCCCAAATCCTTTCCACCTCGGACTGAAATATCCCAGACCTGCACCAGAGCCCCAAGTAGAATAATCCAAAAGACCCGGTTGGTTTTCCGTGTGCATGTAAAAGGACCTCAGATGGAACTCGAAATACCCAGTTTTCAATTTATCGCCAAACAACTTTTTGTCAGGATCATGCTCTACTGTCTCCTCAGCGCCATGTTGCGCCATGGCCAGTTGGGACCAATTAAGCCAAACTAATAGAACTACAAAAATGCGAAATAGACTAGTCATAATGATGTGACTTTAATCACACGTGAAATCATTAAATTAAAAATGGCAAGTCAATCGACCTGCCATTTTGGGGATTAAGCAACTTTTCTAACTCTTTTAAAGAAGCGTAGTTGGACAAACGTAATCAGTAACTTTAAACTTCTCAGATTCTTTGATGGCTTTGAATCCACCATCTACATCGATTAGATTATCATAACCTCTTGCTCTTAGGATGGAATTAAAGATCATGGATCTATATCCCCCAGCACAATGCACATAATACGTTTTATCTTTATTTACTTTGAGCATACTATCATTGATATAATCCAGCGGAGCGTTTTCGGCATCCACTACATGCTCTGATAAGTATTCGCTATTCTTTCTAACATCAAGAATGTTGATTTCAGGATTTTTTGCTTTCCTAGCAGCTAATTCTTCTGCAGAGATAGACTCAATTTGATCAACTTCGTGACCTGACTTTTTCCAAGAATCAATTCCACCTTCTAAATAACCCAGGGAATAATCATATCCTACCCGTGCCAATCTAGTGATCACTTCTTCTTCGCGACCTTTTTCTGCGACAATAAGGATTTCTTGCTTCAAATCTGGAATCATCGCTCCTACCCATACTGCAAAGCTTCCATCAATTCCGATGTTCACCGAATTAGGGACAAAACCTTTAGCAAACTCTTGTGGTGCTCTGGTATCCAATATCAAAGCTCCAGTTTCATTTGCTGCAGCCTCAAATTCAGCAGGGGTCAAAGGTCTTACTCCTCTTTCCAAAACCTCATCAATGCTATCATATCCTTCGATATTCATCATTACATTTTGCGGGAAGTAAGCAGGTGGAGGTGTTAAACCAGTTATAACTTCTTTGATGAATTCTTCTTTAGTCATATCCTGAAGCGCATAATTGGTCTTCTTTTGATTTCCTAAAGTATCTGAAGTCTCTTTGCTCATGTTTTTACCACAAGCTGAGCCAGCTCCGTGCGCAGGATATACAATCAAATCATCCGGTAAAGGCATGATCTTATTTCTCAAAGAATCATATAAATATCCAGCTAATTTATCCTGAGTAAGATCAGCAATGACTTTCTGTGCCAAGTCTGGTCTTCCTACATCTCCAATAAACAAGGTGTCTCCTGTGAAAATAGCTTCTGGTTTACCTTCCTCATTGTAAAGCAAGAAACAAGAACTTTCCATCGTATGACCTGGAGTGTGAATTACTTTTATTTTGGCCTTACCAATCTTAAATTCCTGACCATCTTCTGCAACAATAGCATCGAAGCCCATTTTCATGGTGGTTGGTCCATAAACGATAGGTGCTCCTGTTTTTGCAGACAAATCCATGTGACCTGAAACAAAGTCAGCATGAAAGTGAGTCTCAAATACATATTTGATCTTCGCATTTCTACGTTCTGCCTTTTCAATGTAAGGCTGCACTTCTCTTAGCGGATCGATTACCGCAGCTTCACCGTCTGACTCAATGTAATAAGCTCCTTGAGCTAGACAACCAGTATAGATTTGTTCGATTTTCATATTGTAAGTTGTTTATTTTCTAAAAGATATATCAAAAGTACAGGGCACAAGTTCTAGTATAAATGACTTTTGTCACATTTGACTTATGACTTAGGCAGTATGCATCAAATTATTTTCGAGTGTTTTAATCAATTGATGAGCAGGAACTACTCCAGACTCCCTCCAAAGAATTTTTCCCTTGTGAAACAAAATTAAAGTTGGTACTCCTCTTACTTGAAATTTACTGGCTGCAAGTTGATTTCTGTCAACATCGACTTTAACAATCTTTACTTTTTCGCCCATATGTTTGGAAGTATCTTCGAGAATAGGTTGCATCATTTTGCAAGGTCCACACCAGGTAGCAAAGAAGTCCACCAATACAGGCGTATCACCATCTATTAGCTCTTGAAATGTTTTTGGTTGCGTACTCATAGTATCCAAGTTTTAATTTACACAACAAAAGTACAAGGCAATTGAGTTCTAGTCAGTAATTTTTATCACATGGAAACACTGGAGATCCTATTGAAGAAGTTTTAAAAAGTATTAAAATCCCCTGACTTGGGAATTATTTTTTTATTTTCGCCACTCTAATTCTTTATATAAATGCTCAATTTCAAGCAAATCAATAATGTCACTGGCTGGGTAGTCTTTGCTGTAGCCACTCTGGTATATATCCTTACCGTGGAGCAAACAGCTAGTTTTTGGGATCCGGGAGAATTTATTGCTGTGTCCTACAAGCTTCAGGTACCACATCCTCCGGGAGCCCCATTCATGCTTTTGGTATACCGTATGTTTAGCTTTTTGGCTATGGGAGATCCTCTCCAGGTTGCATACTGGATGAATATAGGAAGTGCAGTTTTCTCAGGATTCACTATTCTTTTTCTGTTTTGGTCCATCACCCTTTTTGGAAAAAGACTTTTCAAAATAGAGGAAGGTCAGGAAAACAAAGGCCAAACAATCGCATTGATTGGCGCGGGACTGGTAGGATCCCTTGTTTACACTTTCACTGATAGCTTTTGGTTTTCGGCAGTCGAAGCAGAAGTGTATGCGATGTCTTCCTTTTTCACAGCCATTGTGATTTGGGCATTTTTGAAATGGGATGTGATCAAAGATCCTCGCGAAGAGAATAAATGGATGATTTTTATAGCCTACCTCGTAGGGCTATCCATTGGAGTTCACTTGCTCAACTTGGTGACGCTTCCTGCTTTGGCGTTAATTTATTACTTCAAAAAATACCAGAATCCAAGCATCAAAGGAGCTTTCATTGCCATGTTTTTGGGCGGAGTGGCACTAATTATTATCAACAATCTGATCATTCCCGGTTTACCAAGCTTGGCTGGATCAATGGAAATCTTTTTTGTAAATAGTTTGGGCTTGCCATTCGGATCTGGAATAGTTGTATTTATAGCACTTTTTCTCGCTACCGTATTTTATGCTTACCGCTATTCCCGAAAAAAGGAATTGGCAATTCTCAACACTGCGCTACTTTCATTGATCTTTATTCTTATTGGTTATTCTTCTTATGCATTGATTGTAATCAGAGCAAATCAGGATCCTATCATCAATGAAAATGCACCAAAAGACATCGTTAGCTATGTTTCTTATTTGAAACGGGAACAATATGGCTACAGACCACTTTTGCATGGTCAGTATTTTACCGCAAAACTTGTAGATCAAGTAGAGGGTGATCCGGTGTACATGAAAGGAAAGGACAAGTATGAAATCGTAGACTACAGCTTAGTCAACACTTATGACCCGACTAAAACCACCATTCTTCCTCGAGTATATTCCACTCAGGAAAGCCACAAGCGAATCTACCGTCAAAAATTAGGACTCAGAGAAGGTGAAGACCCTACTTTTGGGGACAATCTGTATTTCATGTTTTCACATCAGTTGGGTCATATGTACTGGCGCTATTTTATGTGGAATTTCTCAGGAAGAGAATCGGACTTTTCAGACGCACCCTGGATTGGGATCACTGATGCTATTTCAACCGATTATCCGGAATACATCACCGAAAACAAAGGCCATAACAATTACCTGATGCTTCCACTCTTACTTGGAATTGTTGGATTATTCTTTCAAGCCAAGGTGGATCCAAAATCTTTCTATGTGAACTTGATGCTCTTCCTAATGATGGGAGTGGTCTTGGTACTCTATCTAAACTCTCCGCCAGTAGAGCCGCGGGAGCGAGACTATATATATGTAGGTAGTTTTTATGCCTTTGCGATATGGGTTGGGATGGGCGTTCTTGCGATTGCTCACTTGATTGCCAAAGCCAATAAGAATTTGGCTACAGCTGGAATCATTGCCACCTTGCTAACTCTTCCAGTCGTCGGACTAATGGCTAGTGAAAACTGGAATGATCACAATCGCAGAGGTCGCTATTTCTCTGTGGATTCAGCTCGTAATTTCTTAGCATCCTGTGCTCCAAATGCGATCCTATTCACAGGAGGAGATAATGATACCTTCCCGCTCTGGTACGTACAGGAAGTAGAAGGTTTTAGAACAGACGTGCGAGTTATCGTACTGAGCTACTTTGATACCGATTGGTATGTCGAGCAGATGACCAAACAGGCAGATGAATCAGCGCCCTTACCATTTAGTCTAAGCCCAGAGCGCTATCAGAAAGGCACCAATGATGTCTTGTATGTGACCGAAAGAGAAGGTTTAAATGCGATTTCTGTAAAGGAATACCTGAAATTACTCGATGGAGGTTCGCCACTTTTGAAAATGGAAACCGGAGGGAAAAGTGTAGTCAATATGGTCCCTTCACGCAATTTGATTCTTGAGGTAGACAGTGCTGCTGTAGCAGATCAAAATATCATTCCAGAGGAATTTACCGAATTGTTCGTGCCACAGATGAATCTCCAAGTCAAAGGACAGTACGTCACAAAGGGTACATTGATGCTGATTGACTTGATCACTTCCAATAATTGGGAGCGGCCAATTTACTTCAACAATACTTCGCTTGCTACCATCGGAATCAATATAGATGAGCATGTGGTGATGGAAGGGTTGACTTATCGTCTACTTCCAATCCGTAAGCCTGAGTTTATTCGGGAGGAATTAGTCAATGCAGAATTGGCCTATAAGAATTTCAAAGAGAATTTTGCTTTCCGTGGCATGAATAATCCCGATGCTTATTTGGACGAGGAATATCGCCGATTTGCTTCCAATCACCGAAGTGCAGTAAATAGCATTGTGATCGCACTTTTGGATCAGGATGATATGGAAAAAGCCGCCGACTTATTGAATTATGGGCTTGAAGTGATGCCTAACGAAGCCATCCCATATGACCTTTCCAGTGGACAGTCCGTACCACTCTTCTTTGAAGTAGGTGAAGATGAAAAAGCCATGGATATCATTGATAAGGTCTCTAAAAAATCACTGGATATGATCGAGTTTTACCAGACTCAAAACAGAGATTATGATCGAGAAATGATGATTTCCATCGAAATGGTGAAGTATTTCATTCCACTTCTTGAAGAGCGAGGCTATCAGGAAAAAGCACAAGAGCTCAAGTTGAGAATGAGTTCCTTACTCGGAGCCGAAGAATCCAGTGGAGGAAGTTTACTCGACAGGAGGTAATAATTCAAGAAAAATAAAAAGCGAGCTCAAGAAATTGGGCTCGCTTTTTTGTGCAATCTTAATTAATACTTGTGACCCTTACTTTTTCCCTAACACATAAAACAAATCCAATCCTTTTGCCGGGTCTTCGACCACCAAATAATCCTCATGAGAAATATCGACTACAGATTTTCCTTGCTCTTTATGGAGTATGTTTCGGTTCATGCGATTAAGGATTTCATAAGGCATTCTTAGAATAGACGCTGGTAGTTTATGTTGCAAATCAAAGATATCAAAGCGCATAATCTTCTGAACCGACTTGCGGTTTGCCTCATGATATGCCCATACTTTCTCATTGCCTCCGATTCCATTTGCTTGGACGCTGTCGAAAATCCCTGACGCTAAATCAATTAATTCCTGAGGAGTATATTCCCGCTCATGCCAAGGATTTCTTGAGAGCGTGTGGTTGATATTTGGAGTGGAAATAATTGCTTTTCCACCTGGTTTTAAAACTCGATAAATCTCCTGAAGAAAAAGCTTATCGTTTGGAATATGCTCGATTACCTGAAAACTTACCACCGTGTCAAAAGAATTGTCGGATATACCCTCAAATGGAGGAATTACAGCTTGCCGAAAATCAACTTTAGGAAACCTCAAAGTCAAAGAATCGATCACTTCCTGAATTTTATCCAATCCAAGATAGCTCTCCGCTAAGGGTAATAAAGTCTCCACTCCTCTTCCTTCTCCGCAACCTACTTCGAGTAGTTTGCCGGTAATCCAAGGCTTTGCTGCAATGTATGCTTTAAGCAATCGTTGATGAATTGGGTTGTCACTGACCAACTTGTCAGAGGCGATTTCCGTTGTATAGGTAGCCATTCAAAATTTTACTATTTTGGCAAAAGTAAGGTTAATTTTTAAAACCCGAGATCAACACCCAATGAAGCAATACACGATTAAGCACCTATTTTTTATAATTCTATTCCTAGGCTTGGGATTCCAAGCTTTCTCTCAAAAAAACTTATCTAATATCAATCAAGCCCTTCGATATTCCAGATACGCTAGACTTGGGCTAAAAATACTACCTATCAAAACTGCAGAGAATCAATTTAAGGTGCAGTTTGTAGTGGAGAAAATCGAAGATAATCAAGAGTTTAACACCTTTAGTTTCACTTTCGCATTGTTAAATTCCTATACCGAGGAAATTCTAAGTGATCAAACCAGTATCCTTACTTCTGAGGACTTGACAATCGATACAGACAGACATTGGGTTTTTGAGAAAGAATTCAATCTGGAACAAGGAGATCAAAATGCGATTCTTTTATTCACAGGACTGGATACCAGACAAGGCGATGAATACCATTACCATATTGATTTGAAAAGTCCCTTCATTTTTGATCATCCTAACTTTGGAGCTTTTTATGCCAACAATGTAGGGTTCGATCAGACCTACCTCAACACAGGTTCATCGCTCTTATTTAAATCAAGTGGAGGACCAAACCTTCATTCATTCTATTATCCCATGGAATTTGAAGTGCCCTATCCACCCATGGAAACCAAGCCTGCCGCAGTACCAAGGGAACTTCAGGTGATTGATGAAGGAGACTTTTTAGCAAATGTGCCAAAATCACTCGATAAGATAGGATATTACTTTATCCAAAGTGATACTTCCAAAGTAGCAGGGCTATTGCTTAAGACAGTTCATGAAGCTTTTCCAAAAGTGAAAGACTGGGAAGAGATGGTTCAAATGGTGACCTATATTTCAACTCGAAAAGAGCATGAAACCCTTCTTTTAGCCACTGATAAAAAGAAAGCCCTTGATGAATACTGGATCAATCTGACTCGCAATCCTGATACAGCAAAAGATCTGATTCGAGAGTATTTCCGACAAATCGAGTTTGCAAATTTACTTTTTACAGACTTCAAAGAAGGCTGGAAAACTGATAAGGGAATGGTCTATGTAGTAATGGGTGCCCCACAAGAGGTCAATTTTGGATTGGACAGAGAAGTCTGGACTTATGGCGGAATGAATGAGAGTTCGAAAATTCGCTTTACCTTTGCCCGGGTTAAGAATATTCTCAGCCCTCATTATTACACGTTGAACCGATCTAGAGCCTATCAGCCTGTTTGGTTCAAGAATATATCCCTATGGAGAAGCGGAAAGATGGCTTTCTAATTGAAAAAGGAGCCCACGAAAAGGATTTTATCTTTGGAACAAGAGCTGTTATGGAGTCAATCCAGGCAGGTAAAGACATCGATAAAGTCCTCGTACAAAAAGAACTCAACAATGACCTGATCAAGGAATTGCTTCAGCTTTGCAAAGCTGAAAAAATCCCTGTTGTTCGTGTCCCAGACGCGAAATTGAACCGGATTACTCGGAAGAATCATCAAGGAGTGGTTGCTCAGATGTCGGCAATTGAATATGCTTCACTCGACCATGTGATCGAAAGTTGCTTTGCTGTCGGAAAATCTCCCTTGATCCTTATTTTGGATAGGATTACGGATGTGAGAAACTTTGGAGCAATCGCAAGAACTGCAGAATGCGCAGGAGTAGATGCCATCGTGATTCCCGAAAAAGGAAGTGCTCAGATCAATGCTGATGCCCTGAAGACCTCCGCAGGAGCGCTTAATCATCTTCCTATCGCACGAGTTAAAAACCTTTTTTACACTTGTAGAGACCTACAGAAGTCTGGATTGCTACTGATTGCGATCACTGAAAAGACTGAAAAATCCATGTATGAAGCTGACTTTTCTGTACCGGTTGCAATGGTCATGGGCTCTGAAGAAGATGGCATCTCTCAAGATCTTTTGGGAATCATGGATGATAAAGTCAAAATCCCAATGGCTGGACACATCGAGAGCTTGAATGTGTCGGTTTCTGCAGGGGTAGCGATTTATGAAGCGATTCGACAACGGAAAAATTAAATCTGGTAAAGAGAACTATAAAGGGGAGGATTTCAGATGAATTCCTCCCCTTTTTTTCTTGCACTTGATACAAACTCTCTGAATTTTTTTTCTGCATCCAGCTTACAAATCAAAAGTACATTTCCGTTATCACTTACCAGATAATTATCCAAGCCTTGGATTACTACCAGCTTATCCGGACTTGCCTTGATGTAGCAATTTTCAGTTTCGTAAAGCATCACATTGGCCTCCACAACATTTTTAGACCCATCTTTCTTAGCTATTTCATATAGACTATTCCATGAACCAAGGTCTGACCAACCAAAATCAGATGGAAGCACATAGACATGATTGGATTTCTCCATAATTCCATAGTCAATCGAAATACTTTTCAATTGCGTGTACGCACGAGAGATAAATGCTCCTTCACTTTCAGAACCAAAGAAAGCCAATCCTTCATCGAATACCTCTGCCAAGTCAGGCATGTACTTTTCGAAAGCATGGATTATGCTACTGGTTTTCCAAACAAACATGCCTGAGTTCCATACAAAATCACCACTATCAAGGAATGTCTTTGCAAGTTTAAGATTTGGTTTTTCAGTAAAGGTTTTAACCTTTTTTACCGAGGAACCTGGATTATCAAGATACTGTATATAACCATAACCCGTCTCAGGACGGTTTGGAGTAATCCCAAGCGTAATCAATCGCTTAGGCGTCTGAGCCGCAGCAATCGCTTGGGTAATAGTCTTTGCGAATTTTCCTTCTTGTAAAACTAAATGATCGGCTGGAGAAACAACCAACGTTGCATGAGGATCAATCGAATGGATTTTATAAGAAGCATAAGCGATACAAGCTGCAGTATTCTTTCGAAGTGGCTCTACCAATATTTGATCCTCATTCAGCTCTGGAAGTTGTTCCTTTACTAGATGGAGGTACTTTTTATAGGTGATTATTACAAATCTATCCCGATCGGCGATCTCTATGAATCGATCATAGGTCATCTGAAGAAGTGAACGACCCGTACCTAGGATATCCAAGAATTGCTTGGGTCTCCTTCGTCTGCTGTGCGGCCAGATTCGAGTGCCGATTCCTCCAGCCATGATCACTATATAGGGTCTACCGTTCATTTTAAACTATTCCTTCTTTCATCAATTCATGAATATGAACAAATCCTACAATATAATCTCCATCCATTGCTACTAGCTGCGTAATATTGTGATTACGCATGAGATTATACGCACGAACGGCAAACTCATCTTTTGAAATAGTTTTTGGATTAACAGTCATGATTTCAGATGCTTTAACCGACTGAATATCAAGTGTTTTTTGAAGCATTCTTCGAAGATCCCCATCTGTAATGATTCCTACCAAACGATCATTTTTATCTACAACAGCGGTAGCACCGAGGCGCTTACCAGAAATCTCCAGAATCACCTCCGTAAGTCCAGCATCTTCTGAAACTTTTGGTATCTGATCCTTTCCCAAAACATCTTCAACTTTAAGATATAGCTGTTTTCCAAGGGAGCCTCCAGGATGAAACTTAGCAAAATCTTCCGGGGTAAATCCTCTTGCTTCTAAAAGGCATACCGCCAATGCATCTCCCATAGCCAAATGAGCGGTGGTACTGGTCGTAGGCGCAAGATTATTAGGACAAGCCTCCTCTTCAATAGTGGCATTTAAAACAAAATCTGCATGCTCGGCTAGGTAGCTTTTCGTATTTGATACTAACCCGACCAAAACAGATCCGGATTTTTTAAGAAGCGGGACCAAAACTTTTATCTCGGGTGTATTTCCACTTTTTGAGATACAGATTACGATATCCTCAGATTGAATCATTCCTAAGTCTCCGTGGATCGCATCAGCAGCATGCATAAAAAGTGAGGGCGTGCCTGTCGAATTTAAAGTCGCAACAATTTTATTCGCGATTATCGCACTTTTGCCTACTCCAGTGACCACTACCCTACCTTTAGAGGCAAGAATTTGCTTTACACAAGCATCAAAATCATGATCCAGGTAATTAATAAGATTAAGTATTGCCTTCGCTTCATTTTGAAGTACTCTTGTGGCTGTTATTCTAATATTTTTAGCTAAATTCAATTTTGGCTGAGTTTATCATCTGAGTCAAACAAAGGTATAAAACTTATTAATCATTCCTGTTTGACAGGCTTTCATCACCCTTATTCATTTTCATTGTGGAAGAAAAAGTAAAAGCAGATCTTAAAAAAATCTTTGGCTTCAGTCAGTTCCGTGGAAATCAGGAAATGATTGTAGATAACCTTCTTAATAAGAAAAATACATTCGTAATCATGCCAACCGGAGCAGGCAAGTCACTTTGCTATCAGCTTCCGGCCGTCATGAATGAAGGTACGGCAATAGTGATTTCTCCTTTGATAGCCCTGATGAAAAATCAGGTAGATCAATTGAATGCTTTAGGAATCAATGCGCATTTTCTAAATTCTACGCTCAATAAATCCGAAGCCACTAAGGTGAAAAATGAAGTATTAAGTCAAAAGACAAAACTACTTTACGTTGCTCCGGAGTCGCTTACTAAGGAGGAGAACATCGAGTTTCTAAAGAAAGCAAATTTGAGTTTTGTAGCCATAGACGAAGCACATTGTATCTCTGAATGGGGACATGACTTTCGGCCAGAATACAGAAGAATCAAAGCAATTGTAGCCCAAATAGGGCCAAACCTACCCATAATAGCACTTACTGCGACAGCTACGCCAAAAGTGCAACAGGATATACAGCGAAACCTCCAAATGGAGGAAGCAGATCTTTTCAAGTCATCTTTCAACCGGACAAACCTTTTTTATGAAGTCCGTCCAAAAGTGAAAAATGATTCGAAGAAAAGTCTAATCAAATTCATCAAAGGTCATAAAGGTAAATCTGGCATTATTTATTGCCTGAGTAGAAAAAAGGTAGAGGAAATCGCCGCACTTCTTCAGGTCAATCAGATTAATGCTGCTCCATATCATGCGGGTCTTGACTCAGCAGTGCGAATCAAAAACCAAGACGATTTTCTAAACGAGGAGTTGGATGTCATCGTGGCAACCATTGCATTTGGAATGGGAATCGACAAGCCGGATGTACGCTATGTCATTCATTACGATGTCCCCAAATCATTGGAGGGATATTATCAGGAGACCGGCCGGGCGGGTAGAGATGGCCTAGAGGGTCATTGTTTGATGTTTTACCGCTATGATGACATTGTCAAGTTGGACAAATTCAACAAGGACAAAGCCGTCACAGAGCGAGAGAATGCAAAAGTCCTTTTACAGGAAATGGCTGCATATGCGGAAACCGGAGTTTGCAGAAGAAAATTCATCCTCAATTATTTCGGAGAAACGATGGATGAGGATTGTGGATTCTGTGATAATTGCAAGCGTCAGCGAGAAACTTTCGAAGGATTGGAATTAGTAACTAAAGCCTTGGAAGCAGCCAAGCAAACCAATGAGCGATTTAGGCTAGATCACCTAGTCAGTGTACTCATCGGTGAAAAGACCGACTACGTCGAAAGCTACAAGCATAATGAGTTGCCAATTTTTGGAAGTGGCGCAGATCAAACTGCCAAAACATGGGTAAGTGTGATTCGGCAAGCAATGATCAAGGATTTTCTGGAAAAAGATATTGAAAATTATGGTGTTCTAAAGCTGACCCCGAAAGGGATAGATTTCTTGGATGCTCCTTATTCAATAGATCTATTTAAGGACCATGACTTTGATGCCGAAGTAGAAACAGAACAAGCAGAAATTGAAATTAATGCAGGTATCGCTTATGATGAGAAGCTTTTTGAATTACTGAAAGCAGAGCGGAAAAAAGTTGCAAAATCAAAAGGACTGCCTCCTTATGTAATCTTCCAAGACCCTTCATTGGAAGAAATGGCAACCGTTTATCCAACTACCCGAGAAGAGCTAGCCCAAATCAATGGGGTAGGTATGGGAAAAGTCGCTAAATTCGGTGCTCCATTTCTGAAGTTGATTGCAACTTATGTTGAGGAAAATGAAATAGAGACTGCGTCTGATGTCGTCGTGAAATCCTCCGGTACAAGATCGAAGGTGAAGATTTCAATTATTCAGCAAATCGATCGTAAGACTGATTTGGATGAAATTGCCGAAAATCTTAACATAACTTTGTCAGAATTGCTCCAGGAAATTGAGCAAATCATCTATAGTGGTACAAAACTAAACATCGATTACTACATTCATCATATCATGGATGAGGAGCGAGAAGATCTCCTACATGATTATTTCATGACAGCTAGTAGCGATAACATTAAAGAGGCATTGGAAGAGCTTGAAGACGAGGACTTTGCAGAAGATGAGTTGCGAGTCTATCGGATCAAGTTTATTTCCGAACATGCCAATTAAAAAAGAATTGAGTCAATGAATATACTCTTATTGGGAAGCGGAGGCAGAGAGCATGCTTTCGCATGGAAAATCGTACAAAGTCCCGATTGCTCCAATCTTTATGTGGCACCCGGCAATGCCGGAACTGCCGATATTGCTACAAACGTCTCTCTCGGAATTACTGATTTTGAGGCGATTAAAAATTTTATTTTAGCAAAAGAGATAGGATTAGTTGTCGTAGGCCCTGAAGAGCCTTTGGTAAAAGGAATAGTAGATTTCCTCCAAAACCAACCTGAAACTGCTGCTGTTCCTGTAGTTGGCCCTTCTCAATTGGGCGCTACACTTGAGGGAAGCAAGGATTTTTCAAAACGCTTTATGATGCGAAATGGAGTTCCTACTGCTGCCTATGAAACATTTACTGCGTCAGAACTAGAAGAAGGACTCTCCTATCTCGAAAAGCAAAAACTCCCTATTGTACTCAAAGCTGATGGATTAGCTGCGGGAAAAGGAGTTTTAATCTGCCTAACGCTAGAGGAGGCAAAGTCTTCTTTGAAGGAAATGCTTTTGGATCAAAAATTCGGTGAGGCATCATCCAAGGTAGTTATCGAAGAATTTCTGACCGGAATTGAGCTTTCAGTATTCGTGGCTACAGATGGAAAAAACTATAAAATACTGCCAGAGGCAAAAGATTACAAACGAATCGGCGAAGGTGACACTGGATTGAATACCGGTGGAATGGGCGCTGTCAGCCCTGTGATTTTTGCCGATGAGGCTTTTATGAGAAAAGTGGAAGAACGCGTGGTGAAGCCTACAGTTGAGGGTCTTTCTAAAGAAGGAATTCCTTATAAAGGATTCTTATTTATAGGCCTAATGAACAACAATGGCGATCCATTCGTGATAGAATACAACGTCCGAATGGGAGATCCGGAAACGGAGGCAGTTCTTCCCCGAATTACTAGTGATTTTCTAGGGCTTTTGAAAGGTATAGCAACCGGAACATTAGCGAATTATAACTTGGAGATTTCCAAAGATTATGCGACGACTGTCGTCATGGTCAGCGGAGGATATCCAGGTTCGTATGAAAAAGGATTTCCAATTTCTTTACCAAAAGAACATTCTGGAAGTGTTATTTTCCATGCGGGTACAGCTTTTAATTCGCAGGGAGAATTAACCAATCAGGGAGGAAGAGTTCTCGCGATTACAGGTCAGGGAAAAACCCTGGCCGAAGCACTTAATCATGCTTTCAGTACAGTGAATTCTATCACTTGGAACAAAGCATATTTTAGAAAAGATATCGGTCAAGATATCCTTAAATTAAATAGATAAATAAACCCAAAATCATTCAGGGGAAACCCTGTGAATATAATATATGGCTGGATGTAGTACTTGCTCCACTTCCTCAGGGGGAACTGGAGGCTGCCAAAGTAATGGTACTTGTGGGACGAGCGATTGTAATAAAATGAATGCCTTTGACTGGTTAAGTCATATGGGCATTCCAGAGGTTGATAATTTTGACATTGTTGAAGTCAAATTCAAAGGTGGACGAAAGGAATATTATAGAAATGTAGATTATATACAGCTCCATACTGGAGATCCTGTAGTCGTGGATGTACCAAGCGGCCATCATATCGGGCATGTTTCCCTACAAGGGGAGCTTGTCAGACTTCAAATGCAAAAGCGAAAAATCAGAGATGATGATAATATCCTTAAAATCTATCGTGTAGCCAACCAAAAAGATATGGAGCGATGGGGAGAAGCCCAAAACAGAGAAATCCCAAGTCTGTATCGCTGTCGTCAAATCATTGATGAACTTGGACTAAAAATGAAAATGTCTGACATTGAATATCAGGCAGATAACTCCAAAGCTACTTTTTACTATTCCGCTGAGGAGCGAGTCGATTTTAGAGAATTGATCAAATTGTTGGCTGGAGAATTCAGGATTCGTGTAGAGATGAAGCAAATCAGCTTGCGTCAGGAAGCAGGAAGAATTGGAGGAATCGGAGTTTGTGGACGCGAACTTTGCTGCTCCACTTGGTTGGTAGATTTCAAAAATGTTAGCACTTCAGCTGCCAGATACCAAAATCTCTCACTAAACCCTGGAAAACTAAGTGGACAATGCGGTCGATTGAAATGCTGCTTGAATTATGAGTTGGATACCTACATGGATGCTATCAAGGATATCCCAAATGTGGATAGACCATTGATGACTGAATCTGGACCTGCAAAGCTCCAGAAAACTGACATTTTCCGCAAGTTGATGTGGTTTAGTTACAACAACGATAACGACTGGCATACGATTTCCTGCGATCGAGTTAGAGAGATCCAAGAACTTAATGAGAAAGGCATCAAAGTATTTAATCTTCAGGTAGATAAGTCTTCTGATATTGAAGATTTAGCGGCTAAGTCTACCCGTGAATTGGAACTTCTGGATAAGAAGTTTTCTATCAAACCTACACGAAAGAAAAAATCAAAAAATAAGCGGAATACTGACTCAGCGAACAGAAATCAAGCACCTGCGGCCGTAAACCAACCTAAACCTCAAGATAATCAGCCTAAAAGTGAAGGGCAAAATGAGCCAAGGACAGGTCAAAATCCACAAAAGCGTCGTAATAAAAACCGAAATAAGCCTCGCAACCCACAAGGCGGACAAGCCCCTAATACAAAGCCAGAGAATGTAAACCCTTCTCCAAATCCGTCGAAACCAAAACGTCAAAATGTAGAGAAACCCAAGCCTAGTACTCCTCAGGATAATTCGGGAGAACAAAAGCCTCAGGCGAAAAGAAGGTTTCCTCCAAGAAAAAACCAAGGTCCTAATCCCAATTCCTCCGGAAATGAATAAGATCAGATTTGTACTTATTTTATTTGTTTTTTCAACCTTCTTTAGCTGCTCAGGAGATCGGCTTTTTGAGGATTTTAAATCTATTGAAAGCGGAAGCTGGGGTGTCAATGATAGTATTTCCTTTGAATTGAATGAATTAGATCTCGAGAATCGAACCTCTTTGATAGCGGTTCGATTCAATGAGAATTATTCTTTCTCAAATTGCTATATAAGAGTACTCAGTATAGACTCATTAAACAAGGTCATAGAAAATAAGCTAATCAACGTTCCACTTTTTGATTCAAAATCTGGTAAACCTCTCGGAAAAGGCTTCGGAAATTCCTACACCCGATATGACACGATTCCGTTTTTGTTAAACATTGAAACCAAAAAAGTGTCGTTTGTTCAATATATGAGACAAAATCAACTTGATGGAATTGAGGCGGTTGGAATAAAGATCTTGAAATAGTTCTTTCTATATATTCTTCTCAAAACAGACACTATTCTCAATTCCAATGTATTGTCCATAGTTTGGAATTCTTACAAATCCACTTTTCTCGTAAAGCTTAATGGCTTCGATTTGCTTTTTTCCAGTTTCCAAAACGAATCTCCTTGCTCCTAATTCTTTACCCCAATTTTCCAATTCAGATAAAACCTTGCCGGCAAATCCCTTTCCTCTAAATGAAGGATGAGTAAACATTCGTTTTATCTCCATTTCTAGAGGAGCAAACTCCTTGATCGCACCACAGGCTACGGGAATTCCTTCCGAATAAATAACCACCGCATGTTTTATCTCAGAGATTCCATTGTATTGATTGTAAAAATCATGTTCCCGACCATCTTTTTCAGCCAAGTATTGATCCAACAAAGTTACCAAGCCTGAAAAGTCTGGATCTATCCCTGTACAACGATTAATTTCCATCATCCTTTTGGTTAAAAAAAGCCACTGAATTTCTCCAGTGGCCTAATTAAATTACCTCATTTTCTTGTAAGCATTGATCAATCCATTGGTGGATCCATCATGGGAATTAACCTTATTTTGATCCATCAATTCAGGCAAAATCCCATTTGCCAAAACTTTTCCTAATTCCACTCCCCACTGATCAAAGCTGAATATATCCCAAATCGCACCCTGAACAAAAATCTTATGCTCATACATGGCTATCAGCATCCCAAGTGTATATGGTGTAATCATTTTAATTAAAATAGAATTGGTGGGTCTATTACCTTCAAAAACTCTGTGTGGAGCTATGCGATCTATCTCCTCAACGGATTTGCCAGCTTTATTCATCTCATCTCGGACCTGATGAAGTGATTTGCCTTTCATCAAGGCTTCCGTTTGAGCAAAGAAATTAGATAGCAACTTTTGGTGATGATCTCCTATTGGATTGTGTGAAATAGCCGGTGCAATAAAATCACAAGGAATTAGATGTGTACCCTGATGGATCAGTTGATAGAAGGCATGCTGACCATTAGTCCCTGGCTCCCCCCAAATAATTGGACCAGTAGTATAATTGACCTTTTCACCTGATCGGTTCACATATTTCCCATTGCTTTCCATATTTCCCTGTTGAAAATATGCCGCAAAGCGATGAAGATATTGATCATAAGGAAGGATCGCCTCGGAAGTTGCTCCAAGAAAATTCGTATTCCAAATCCCTATCAAAGCCAAAATGACTGGGATATTTCTATTGAATTGAGAATGTCTGAAATGTTCATCCATTGTATGCGCACCAGCGAGTAGCTTTTCGAAGTTAGAAAAGCCGATCGTACATGCAATTGAAAGTCCAATTGCAGACCAAAGAGAATATCGACCCCCGACCCAATCCCAAAACGCAAACATATTCTGGGGATCAATACCAAATGCCTCTACACCTTTCAAATTGGTGGAAAGTGCTACGAAATGTTTGGCAACTGCTGCCTCATCTTTTGCGTGCTCCAAAAACCAATTCCTTGCCGTATGGGCATTTGTCATGGTTTCTTGAGTGGTAAATGTCTTGGACGCAATAAAAAACAAAGTAGTTTCAGGATCGACTCTTTTCAATGTTTCTGCGATATGCGTTCCATCCACATTGGATACAAAGAAAATCTCCAGATTAGCAGCTTGATAAGGCTTTAAGGCTTCTGTCACCATCACTGGTCCGAGATCTGAACCTCCAATTCCAATATTCACCAGAGATTTAATTGGTTTACCAGAGTATCCAAGCCATTTTCCACCATTCACTTGGTCCGCGAATTTCTTCATCTGAGCCAAAACAGCGTTTATCTCAGGCATGACATCTTGACCATCTTGGTATACAGCATGTCCACTTCGATTTCGAAGTGCGGTATGAAGTACTGCTCTTCCTTCAGTTTGATTGATCGGCTCGCCTTCAAACATGCTTTTGATCGCATCTGTCAGCTTGGTTTCTTCCGCCAAATCTCTTAAAGCCTCCAGTATTTCATCATTTACTCGGTTTTTGGAGTAGTCTACTAGCATATCTTCTATCTCAATGCTGTATCGCTCAAACCGTTCCCTTTCTTCGAAAAGGGAAAGAATCTGAAGGTCTTTATATTTTTCAGCCAGTAGAGTAAGTCTTTCCCAAGCTGGCGTGGTAGTCGGATTAATTGATTTCATTGGTTGGTACAAAAGGTTTGAGTCACAAAATTAAGACTTAAATCAATGGATGAAAGGGAAAGAAGAAAGAGTAAATTTTTAAAATAACAGTATTATATCAACTTGATAATTATTAGTTTTCAATCCTAAACCTCATTTCAATGAACTGTAATTTATTTCGTTTATTTTTCATCTTTTTGTTTTTAAGTTTTAATAATTATTCTTTTGCCCAAGATCGAAAAATACAAACGCTCAATCAGCATTTTTATCCAATCAGCGAAAAGGACAGCACAAATTTGGCTTACTATTCTGTACTCAAGCTTATTAATGAAAATGAAAGGGTGGAAAAATTTTATACCAAGGAAATGCGACTCGTAAAAGCGATCAAAATAGGATTCAATGAAGAAGGAACCTTCCGCCAAAAAGTGATTGAGAAGTATGATGAGCTCGGGAAAATCTCCAGTTTAACGACCATAAATCAGGATAATAACAAGTATTACGCAGTTTATTATAAAAACGAAGTATTGGTTGGAGATGTCATTTTTGATGGTGTGGGTACTTTCGAAAGCAAAAGAGCGGATACAAATCAGCCAGTCTTTCTTGACCGGAATGAATTCGAACCAGTACCTTTTACAGATAAGCAGCTCTGGCAAGAAAATCTATTAAAAAATCTCAGATACCCTGTACAGGCGAGGAGGATAGGTCAATCTGGTACAGTTTTTCTTGCGCTGTTGGTAGATAAGGATTCAAATCTAGTGCGAATTGAGATCGCCAATCCGATGGACGTAGCTAAATCTTTGGGGGATGAAGCAATTCGTGTTGCAAGTTTATATAAAGGAAAATTCATCGCCGCAACCGATCTAGAAGGAAACCCCGTCGAAGCTTGGCTTCGAATTCCTGTTCGCTTCAAGCTTGGAAGCTGAAGAATCTTCCTTTTTTTTATTAATACTTATTTGATTATCCTCTTTTAGCAGGTTTAATAATTTACCTCTTTAAAATCGGATAAGGGGTTAAATTCAGTCCCTATAGGATTTTCTGCCAATAAAGCGAATAAGATTGCTTTCATCAGTGAGAACAAAAAAGATATTTAATCTTTCAGAAAATCTCTGAGTACATAATTCAAGATTCCTCCATGGGTATAGTATTCAATTTCTACAGCAGAGTCGAGTCTTGAGAGCACATTGATCTCTCTGGTTTCGTTTCCAGTTTTTATCACCACTTTAAATTTTTGACCGGGAGTCAAGCCTTCCTCAATTCCTAGAATTGAAAATTGTTCTTTACCAGTCAGTCCTAATGATTCGGCATTTTCGCCTGGCAAATATTGCAGCGGAAGAACTCCCATGCCCACTAGATTGCTTCGATGAATCCGCTCGTAGCTTTCGGCGATCACTGCATGGATACCTAATAGCCTGGTTCCTTTGGCTGCCCAGTCTCTGGAAGACCCGGAGCCATATTCTTTACCGGCCAAGACGATTAATGGAGTATTTGCTGCTTGGTACTTTTCCGCAGCTTCAAAGACACTCATTTCTTTATCCTCCGGAATATAGGTAGTAAAGCCTCCCTCCTGTTCGCTAAGCTGATTTTTGATACGAACATTAGCAAAAGTCCCTCGAACCATCACCTCGTCATTTCCACGTCTGGAGCCATACGAATTAAAATCCGGACGCTGCACACCTCTACCAATTAGGTATTGACCTGCTGGGGAATTTTCGCGGAATGACCCAGCAGGAGAAATATGGTCCGTAGTAATCGAATCTCCCAATTTTAATAATACGAGTGCTTCTTTGATGTTTTTAGGTGATGCGACATCAGCTGAAATGCCTTTGAAAAAGGGGGCTTCCTTGATATAAGTGCTGGAATCATCCCAAGGATAAATCTCTCCTTTACCCGACTCGAGCTTTTTCCAAAAGTCATCTCCTTCAAAAATCTCCCCATAGTTCTTCTCATAATCATCAGGAGAGAGAACCATTCTGCTGAATTCAGCAATTTCTTCGTTCGTTGGCCAGACATCCTTCAGATACACTGGTTCTAAATTCGGGTCAAAACCGATTGGTTCATTGTACAGATCCACATCCACTCTTCCAGCTATTGCATAAACCACAACCAGCATGGGAGACATTAAGTAATTCATCTTTACCTGAGGGTGTACACGAGCTTCGAAATTCCGATTACCGGACAGCACTGAAGCCACGATAAGGTCATTCTCCTCTACCGCTTTTGCAATATGTCTTGGCAGTGGCCCTGAGTTGCCAATGCAGGATGTACATCCATAGCCTACGGTGTGAAATTTCAATGCTTCCAAATCATCCAGTAACCCTGCCTTCTCGAGATAATCCGTTACTACTTTAGATCCCGGGGCCAATGAAGTTTTTACCCAAGGCTTAACATCTAAACCTCTTTCCCTTGCCTTTCTTGCAACTAGTCCTGCTCCCAGCATCACAGAGGGATTGGAAGTATTAGTACAGGAAGTGATAGCGGCGATTACTATTGAACCATCATACAGCTCGAATTTCTCGTTGTGTAGCTCTACGGTTACGGTTTTCATACCATCCTTGACTTTAGTCTCATATCCTACGCCATCAGGAGATTCGATTTTGGGTTCATTAGTTTGGCCTCCACCTTCTGCATACCAACGAGATACTTCTCTTTTATCAATCGGAATATAAGATCTGCCATGAACCTCATGAAGGAGAGCTTCAAAACGTGGCTTGAAGTTTCTCACCAGAATTTTATCCTGAGGACGCTTTGGTCCTGATACAGTTGCCTCAACTGAACCAAGGTCAAGTTCCACAACAGATGAATATTTTATTAATTCTTCATCTTTTCTCCACAGCATATTCGCTTGACAATAATCCTTTACCAACTTAATCTGTGAAGCAGAACGGTTGGTTTTCCCCATGTAGTCCAAGGTTCGGTCATCAATCGGAAAATAGGTAACAGTACATCCAAACTCAGGCGACATATTGGAAATTGTAGCCCGATCCGGCACGGAAAGATGATCCAATCCTCCGCCGAAAACTTCCACGAATTTACCGACAACACCATGCTTACGCAGCAATTCAGTAATGGTAAGAACCATATCAGTCGCTGTAGTTCCGGCAGGTAATTTTCCGGTAAGCTTCAATCCCACCACCTCTGGCATAATAAAATAAATCGGTTGACCTAGTAGAGCAGCTTCAGCTTCAATACCCCCTACTCCCCATCCAACAACCCCTATTCCGTTGACCATTGGTGTATGTGAATCCGTACCAACAAGGGTATCAGGGAATACCATCCCATCGCGAGTAATGACTCCCTTGGCTAGATATTCGAGGTTCACTTGATGACAAATCCCCATTCCTGGAGGTACAACAGAGAAATTATTAAAGGATTTTTGTGCCCATTTCAAAAATTTATAGCGTTCTGAATTCCGCTGATATTCTACTTCCACATTCTTTTCATAGCTGTAATTGGTCCCAAAAAAATCTACTTGGACCGAATGATCGATCACCAGATCTACAGGAATCAACGGATTGATTTTACTAGGATCCTTTCCTTTCCGTTTAGCTTCAGACCTGAGCGAGGCAATATCCACAACCGCCGGCACGCCGGTAAAATCCTGCATCAACACTCGGGCAGGCTTGAAAGGAATATCACTATCTGAAGGATTTGGAGACCAGCCTAAAAGGGTGTCGAGATGATTTTTGGTGATTGCAAAATCATCATAATTGCGAAGGGCGTTTTCAAGTAAAATACGAATCGAAAAAGGCAAATGATTAATATTCTTACCCAAGTCCTGAAGTTTTTGAAGACTC
This sequence comes from Algoriphagus marinus, assembly GCF_001936475.1. Lineage (GTDB taxonomy): Bacteria > Bacteroidota > Bacteroidia > Cytophagales > Cyclobacteriaceae > Algoriphagus > Algoriphagus marinus. The sequence continues at coordinate 91,545 of NZ_MSPQ01000002.1, forward strand.
CAATAGGAAAAATCACCTGAGTCTGTTTTTAAACTAGTCTTGATGTTAAAGTGGTCTTGATTCATTTTTTTTTGTTTTAGATGAAAAAGAAGTACAAAGATTAAACTGAATTTGAAGCTTTTGGATTCCTTATTGCCTTGAAAATCTTAGATTGATCAATCCAAATTGATTTCTAATAAACTTATAAAGAATTAATTCACTAGGCATTTTGATAAATGACACTACTTATATTACGAATTTTTAGCTGCTTTTTTATAATAGCAACCTTGATTCCTTTCATAAAATGGAATCATTGGTGGATTAGAGTTTTTGACTACCCAAGGCTTCAGAAACTGACCATAATCCTAACTTTACTCCTATTATGGGTGGTACTACCACATGAAGCTACCCAGAAAGAATTGTGGACTTTTCTTTTATTATTGGCTGCGGCAGCAATTTTTCTTTTGATAAAAGTGATTCCTTTTTCCCCTTTTGGGAAAAAAATGGTTGAAACTGTGGAATTCGATGAAACTTCTTCAATTCATATTCTAATAGGAAATGTATTTCAGCCAAATACTCAACATCCGTTGCTAATCAAGTTGGTACATGAAACAAACCCCGATCTAATCTTTTTGGTTGAAACTGATTCCCATTGGGAAAAAGGACTAAAATCGCTCGAAAAAGATTATAAACACCTTATAAAACTTCCTTTAGACAACACCTATGGCCTGTTGCTATATTCCAAATTAGAAATCATCTCTCACGAGATCAATTACCTAATTGATCCTGGAATTCCCTCCCTAGATTTGAATGTGAAGCTGAAAAATGGGAAAGTAATTAAGATTCATGGCATACATCCTACTCCGCCCGTGCCAACCCAAAATCCAAAAAGCACAGACCGAGATGCAGAAATTTTGATGGTGGGTAAAAAAGTAAAGCTTTTGGACAAACCAGCATTAGTAATTGGAGATTTGAATGATGTGGCTTGGAGCTATACCACTGAGTTGTTTCTAAAAATCTCCGAAATGGCCGATCCAAGAAAAGGAAGAGGTGTTTTCAATACTTTTCACGCTAAAATCCCCTTTTTAAGATGGCCCTTAGACCACGTGTTTCTCAGCAAACATTTCGGCTTAGTATCTATCAAAGTTCATAAATCAATAGGTTCAGATCATTTTCCAATCAGCATGATCGCTCGGCTAACTATAGAAAATAACACAAACACCAAAAAGGCAAATGGGGATGAAAAAAAAGAAGCCCGCGAAAAGATAAATCGCGGGCTAAGTAATGAGGATTAATATTGATTTCAATTATCCGATTTGGCTTCTTCTTTTGCCTTACGCTTGAAACCTTTGCGGAATGGCCATGTATACGGCAAAGCTTCCAGGCCTTTATTCAAATTGTAAGTTGCAGAATCCGTATTCACCAAAGTGCTTCTCAGATCTTCTGCAAATTGCGGGTCATTCAAGAATACGCCAATGGCATTATCTTTTGAATTAAACTTTTCTGTTATCGTGTTCAAATCATTGGTCAGCTTTTCTGTATTTTCTGCAGAAGTCTTCAAGCTCGACATAGTTGATTTGATTTCGGTTACGATCGTCGTGTCAGTCACCAATTCATTGAATAAGTTGCCTTCCTGATTCAACTTAGAGGTAAACTTGTTCAAATCAGTCAGCATTCGATTGCTGTTGACTGAAGCTCTTTCCAGATTGAACAAGATAGATTTGAAATTTTGTGCCAGCAAAGAGTCTGTCATTACTGCCCCTACTATTCCTTCACCAGCCGCCAATTTGGAAGTTAAAGTTTTCAAATCAGCTGTGATTTCAACCAAGTTTTCATTGTTCACCTGAAGGGTTTCCATCATTTTATCGGTATCCAAAGGCATCACTGACTCCAGTCTATCTCCGTCTTGTACTGGCGGTGCCAGAGTAGTCCCTCCATAGATTACAATAATCTTATTCCCGATCAGTCCATCTGAACTTATTGTGGCTTTAGCGTCCTTCCGGATAAATTCAACCACGGCCTCTTCCACATTCATCTCAATCTCCACTTGGGAATCACCGTAAAAATTGATTTTACGTACTGTTCCAATCTTCACACCTGAAAACCAAATGTTATTTCCTGTCTGCAAACCTCCGATATCATCGAAAACTGCTTTCAAATGGATGGCTTTCACAAATTTCTTTTGCTGCCCTCCAAGGGTAAGAATACCTATGACCAAAATGGCAATGCCTATAAAAACAAAAATGCCAACTATGACTGATCGCTTATTTTCACTTTTCATGAATGAATAAAATTATAATCGTAAAATGATTTTACACGCTGATCATCTGCATGTGTAAAGACTTCTTCAAACGTTCCCATAGCCTTAAATTGACCGTCCAAAAGCACTGCCATTCGATCACCAGTATCTTTTGCACAAGTCAAATCGTGCGTGATGACAATTGATGAGGTATTAAAGCGCTCTTTCACTTCAATGATAAGATTATTGATTTCGCTACAGGTAATTGGATCCAAACCTGCTGTAGGCTCATCATAGAGCATGATTTCTGGGTTTAAAATCAATGTTCTTGCTACCCCAATTCGTTTCTTTTGTCCTCCTGATAGCTCTGAAGGCATTTGATTGATAGATTGAGGTAATCCTACACTATCCAGTAGCTCCTCAATTTTTTTGGTAATTTCTCCTCTCGTAAGGTTTTTCACATTTCGTACAAGCGGAAATTCCATATTTTCCCGAACTGTCATACTATCGTAAAGTGCTGAGTTCTGGAATGAAAAACCAATTTTCAAACGAAGCGCATTAAGTGCTTTTGTATTTAAGGTGGAGACTTCTTGCCCAAGCACTTGCATCATTCCTGCATCCTGACGCAATAGGCCTACCATTATTTTGATTAAAACAGACTTTCCTGAACCAGACTTACCAAGCACAACCAGATTTTCTCCTTTATGCAAATCCAAATCAACTCCCTGAAGTACTTTCAAGTCTCCGAATGACTTCTTGAGGCCTTTAATTTCTACGACTTTCTCTTCCATAGCTTACATTCCACGAATGGCATTTACAATTTGAAGTGAGAGCAACTCCTCAATGAAAATCAAAAACATCGAAATAACAACTGCTGAATTAGCAGCTTGACCCACTCCTTCAGTTCCTTTAGAAGAATTATAACCTTTATAACAACCTACAATTCCAATGGTGAAACCGAAAAGAATCGATTTCATCACAGATGAAAAGATGTCCAAAAAGGTAATTGATTCAAAAACCTGCACAAAGAAGGTGGACATACTCACCATCTCATTGGCATTGACACTTAGAAATGAACCCATCAAGGCTACAAAATCAGTGTACATAACCAAGAGAGGAATCATGAAAGTAGTAGCAAGAACTCTGGAAACCACCAGAAAATTAAATGGGTTTGTTGCCGAAACTTCCATGGCATCAATCTGCTCAGTTACTTTCATCGAACCAATTTCAGCACCTATACTTGAACCTACTTTTCCTGCTGCAATCAAGGCTGTCACCAATGGTCCCATCGCTCTTACTACGGCAATTGAAATCAAGGAAGGCAACCAGGAAGCTGCACCAAATTCAGATAGGGAAGGTCTCGATTGATTGGTAAACACCAGGCCAACTATAAATCCAGTCAATGAAATCAAGGGTAGTGATTCTACTCCGATTCTATAACACTGATGGATAACTTCTTTGAACTCATAGGGAGGTATAAATACCTCGCTGAAAAATCTTCGCACGAAACTCCAAGCATTCGCTAAGCCAGTAAAAAACTTATCAAATTTTTTGGATAGGAAGGGTTTTCTGTCGTCTTCTTTTTCGCTCATTGTATAATTTTGATGGCCCAAAAATACGGAAAATATTCAAAAGCCTCAGCCATATATTTTTCAAAAAAAAGATAATGAAGATGCCAATTTGTATTCTTGAAATTACTTTTTTAAATCCGAGTTTTACATAGATCAATTCATATGCCTAGTCCTCCGGATCGAAAAAAAATGTAAAAAAAGAAAATATTTTGTCGTCAAAAAAATGCTCTTTTTCGTGAAATATCAACTCCGAAAAAAGGGAAAGAACAGCATAAATTTTCCTCAAAATTTAAGTCATAAATGCATGTTGAATGATCGATAAAAACTGTGTTTCATGGGCTTAATTAAATCAACTTTTCGCATCCCTTTTTTTCCAAATAAATAGATTTCACATTCCTTTTCTCACTCTTCAAATTCAAGTAAAAAGTAAGTCAAACTCACCTTTTTCAATTGGTGCGGTTATTGTATTTTTTTAATTCATTCTTTATCCGGTTTGTTTTTTTGATTTTATCAGTTGACTGGATAAAATTCTGATTTAAGAATAAAAGCATAGATTTTTTATATTTTTAGTCAAGTCTAATTTTTTTAGCCTAACCTTATTTTGTTAACCCTAAAAGAGACTTATAATTCTTTAAATCAATATTTTAATAATATTTTATTGAAGTGATTTGGAGGAAGCATATTTCCAATTTTCAGACTGGTGAAGGAAATTGCTTTAGATGAAAAAATAGGCTCTATTTAGTAAAATACTGAGAAGATACTCACCAGAAAGCTAATTTGGCCTGGAATAAAAATTCATAACTATTCCAAATTTAAGTGAAAAAACAAAAGTAATTAGTCTTCTCCTCCCCTACTTTAATCGGGAATAATCTCTCAATTAAAATGTATCTCCCGAAATGAAAAATAGGATGAAATCATGAGTCGATAGATCCATAAAAATTATTGAATTCATTATTAATTTGATCTTGAAACAAAGTTCGATTAACCTCCTTTTACTAGACTGATTTCCCAGAAAAAATATAGATGAATTACACCTCTTCCTTCGATCCAATTTTTCAATATTATTAATCTAAAATAGTACCGATCTTTACTCTGTCTTTTATAAATTATACTTTCTTGACAGTTCAGATTCTTCCCTATTCTGTAAATAAAATTCCCCACCCTATGAAAAATTTTCTACTTCTTCTATTTCTACTTCTTAGTTCAACTTTAATCACAAATGCTCAAAATTCTTATGATCCAGAATTAGCAAAGCAACTGGGGGCCGACGAATATGGAATGAAAAAATATGTGATCGCATTCCTCTATCGAGGGGATCGAATTGCAGAATATTCAGCCGAGGAACGTGCGGAATTTCAGAAAGGGCACCTGGCAAATATCACTCGATTGGCGACCGAAGGGAAGCTTGTTTTAGCTGGTCCATTTTTCGGAAATGAAGAACTTCGAGGGCTGTTTTTTTTCAATGTGGAAAGCATAGAAGAGGCCGAAAAACTAACCGCAACTGATCCTTCCATTCAGGCAGGAATTCTCCGAATGGACATGAAAGAATGGTATGGGTCTGCCGCACTGCCACTACTGCTGGAGTTGCATGCGAAGATCGCTAAGGAAGCTATTTGAGGAAACACTTAAGTCCGGATTTTCTGAGACCATTTTCGAAAATCCTATAGTGGATAATCAATGGTTTAAATCGTCAATTTTCTTAAAAAAATTTAGAATAGTGAGAAAGATAATTTATCTGTCAGCAGCTCTAAAGCTTTGATGGCTTTTACTGAGTTTCCTTTATCATTCAACTCTGGACTCCAGACGGCGATGCTGAATTTGTGTGGCATCACAGCTGCAACCCCTCCACCTACCCCACTCTTGCCTGGCAATCCTACTCTGTAAGCAAATTCACCTGCTTCATCATAAAACCCACAAGTCAACATCAGCGCATTGATACGTCTTGCGCTACTCTCAGAAATAATCTGTTGCTTGGCAAAAATCGAAAAACCATCGTTGGCTAAAAAAGAGAAAGATTTTGCCAAGTCAACACAACTCATCTCAATAGCACATTGGGAAAAATATACCTCCAATACCTCGTCAATGTTATTATTAAAATTCTTGTATGATTTCAGAAAATAAGCTAAAGCCGTATTACGCTCCCCATGCTTAAATTCCGAACTCTTGACATCGCCATTGATTTTCACGCAGGTCTCACCAGCAAGTTCATTGATAAACTCTGTGATCTGCTGGATTGGCTTTTCAAATTTACTACACAGCGCATCTGTGATCACCAAAGCTCCAGCATTGATAAATGGGTTTCTAGGAATTCCTTTTTCGTATTCTAGCTGAGCAATTGAATTGAAAGGATCCCCACTAGGCTCTACATTCACCCGAGACCATAGTTTATTGTTAAACACATTGAAAACCATGGTTAGCGTATGGACTTTGCTGATACTTTGGATCGAAAAGGGTACTTGATAGTCACCGACACCATAGACATTCCCTTTCAAATCAACTAAGGCAATTCCGAACTGATCAGGGCTCACTGTCGCCAATTCAGGAATGTAATCCGCCACTTTCCCCCGTTGGTTTTCCTCCTGTACTTCTTGATACACCTCTTCTATTATTTGCTTATAGTCCATCACGGTAAATTGGTTAAATTCTTAAGACTTGAAAAGTATAAGCTTTAAGAATTGAGTTTTTTAAGAATTAGTTCTTTTATCTTACCCCTATTGACCGTAAGTCAACAAGGGTTTAAAATAAATACCCAATTTTCTTATGTATATAAATTTTTTATATATTTGACTTCATTAGGTAAAATAACTCGATGTCAAATAACAACCTCATCAAAGGCAGTCTTCAAACCATCATCCTCAAACTTCTGGAGGAGAACGAACGCATGTATGGCTATGAAATCACCCAGAAAGTGAAGGAACTTACAGCTGGCGAAATCAAAATCACAGAAGGGGCTCTTTATCCCGCTCTCCATAAACTCGAGGCAGAAGGCTTATTGTCCACCGAAATAGAGCAAGTAGATAATCGAGTGCGGAAATACTACAGTCTAACGAAGTCCGGGAAAACTGAGACTGCAACCAAAATGTCCGAATTGCATGCATTCGTGGAGAATCTGCAGCGAATCTTAAATCCAGGTGTAGAACCAAAACTGGGGATCTAATGGAAAGAAGAGTTTTATCAGCGAGTGAACTGACCGAAGTTCAAAAAAGCATTATGCGCAAAGAGATTTCTTCTGCAGAGATTCTGATGGAAATCTATGATCACTACATCAGCCATCTTCAGGAGTTTTCTGAAGAGCAATTCAGTAGAGAGCTATTCGAGTTGGATCAGAAGTTCAGCTATGGTTATTGTCATGCCTTGCAATCAAAATTCAACAAAGAAGCCAAAGCCGACATAGCCAAAACCCAGTGGATGGTCATCCAAAAGTATTTCTGCGGCTCCAGATGGCTGTTTTTAGCAGGGATCTTGGTTCTTGTGTTTTACATTTCCACTCAGACAAGAAGCCAACAAGAGCTTGGAATACTTTTATTGTCACCCTTGATTCTGTTGGTTTTTGCCAACTTCGCTTTCGATTATCAAAACTTCAAAAAGCTCAGACCAATTAAAAAAACCTTCAAGGGAATAGGCATCCCGATCTACTCCTCGCTAGCACGACCAATCTCAGAAAGAATATATTTACCAGTATTGCTGGCCCAAGTTTTAGTATATCTTCCGAAAATCATATTCCCTAATCTGGAACTTGCTCCTTTTTTATCAGCACTTGCAGGGATGATTACAGTCTTGCTCACACTTTATGCTATTTCTCTTTTGGAAGTCTGGAAGATCAAATCTAAAACTGCTTTGATATGAGCTTATCCACGAATCAAATCAACCAAATCCAGTCTTCTTTAGCATCCGGTAATATCTACTATGATGATATCAAGGATGAACTAGTGGATCACCGAGCTAGCGCTATTGAAAGGGATATGGAAGAAGGCCTAACTTTTGAGCAAGCCATGAGTAACCAGCTCAAGAATTTCAATGAATCGAAATTCCAACGAGAAATTTTGCTTCATACCCATCTTGGAATGCTGAAAAACATTTTCCAAGAGATGGGCAACTTCCGGATTTTATTCAAAGTGCTCCTGATGACTTTGGTAATTGTAGGATTTATGAATCTTTTTGCAGCCGAAAACCCAGCGTATTCAGAGACTTTACTCAAGGTCTCCATGATGATTGCGATTACTTTATCAGCGATCCTAGGCTTATTTAGTACACGCCTAATGAGAAATTCGCAAGTGATGGCTGCCGGAAACACCCTATTTCTAATGGGAAGCCTAAGTCAATATTTCCTCCGCTTGGAATGGCTACAGTGGACTGGGTTTTCTGATCAGGTCTTATTACATGGTCTAACTTTCTGGTTTTGTCTGATTCTGACGGCCGGTTTTAGGTTATTGGCAAATCGAATTACTAAAGTTCAAACCATATGAAACTCTCCACAGACCAAATCACTACCCTCAAAAAACTGATTTCCTATAAAGGATACCCAGAGATTGATCTACAATACGAGATCTTAGATCATGTGGCTTGCAAGGTGGAAGTGATGCTTGAGGAGAATCCTAAACTTTCCCTAGACGATGCCTTTCGAAAAGTGCATACAGAGTTTGGAATATTTGGATTCTTAGATTTAGCAGAATCCTACAAAGCGAGCATTAGAAAGAGGTATAGAGGGTATTTTATAGAAGAGTTTATCCAACTATTCACTAGCTACAAAATCATATTTCCGCTATTCTTTGGGTTTTTGATCTATTGGATAAGTAAAAATGATCAGCTTTTCGGACTAGACTGGAATGTACAGATTTGGATTGTTGCTTTCTTTTTTATTGGCCTGATTTTTAGCCTAGTTCAGTTTCGCAAAGATTATAAACAATACAAGAATTATGTCTCGTTTACCAATTCTTTTGAGGCTTATGGTATTTTAAACTTTCTCCTACAACTGAATTTTCAAGGGATTATTCATTTTGATAAAGAAATTCCTACTGAATTTGATTTATCAAGCATTCTTTATTGGATCTGTTTGACCGGGACTTTTATTAGCTTTTTTGCGATTATAATTCTACCCTTTGTTTTGAATAGAGCCACTGAGGATACCAAAAAGCTCCAAGCGATATACGAAGGATAAACTCCTATTTAAAATGGAATTATCAAAAACCAAAAAGAATTCTAAAACCCGATTCAATTCACGGTATTTCAGACTTTTAACCTTAGACTTTACAATTCGATAACCTTACTCCAAAATTTTATTTGTACTTTTGCAGCCTCAATAAGCAAAGCATGTTAAATATTCGGAATATCGCGATTATCGCACACGTTGACCACGGCAAGACTACACTCGTGGATAAGATCATTCACGCTTCTAAAATCTTCAGAGAAAATCAGCAATTTGATGATTTGATCCTGGACAGCAACGATTTGGAGCGAGAGAGAGGAATCACTATCCTTTCCAAAAACGTATCTGTACGCTACAAAGACGCTAAAATCAATATTATTGACACGCCTGGTCACGCCGATTTCGGTGGTGAAGTGGAGCGTGTATTGAAAATGGCCGATGGTGTCATCCTTTTGGTGGATGCATTTGAAGGTCCAATGCCTCAAACCCGATTCGTATTAGGTAAAGCCCTGGATTTGGGTTTGACTCCGATCGTAGTAGTAAACAAAGTAGATAAAGAAAACTGTCGTCCAGACGAAGTGCATGAGGCAGTATTTGACTTGATGTTTAACTTGGACGCAACTGAAGATCAATTGAACTTCCAGACGCTTTACGGTTCTGCTAAGCAGAATTGGATGGGACCGGATTGGAAAAACCCTACGGATTCTATCATTCCACTTTTAGATGCTATTTTAGAGCACATCCCAGCTCCAAAAATTGACGAAGGAACACTTCAGATGCAAATCACCTCTTTGGATTATTCCAGCTTCGTAGGTCGTATCGCGATCGGTCGAGTGAAAAGAGGAACAATTAAAGAAGGCCAGCAGATCGCTTTAATGAAAGCAGATGGTTCGGTTAAAAAAATGAAAGTAAAAGAACTTCACGTGTTTGAAGGTCTAGGTAAATTTAGAGTAGAAGAAGTTTTAGCAGGAGATATCTGTGCTGTGACTGGTATTGAAGATTTCGAAATTGGTGATACTATTTCAGATGTAGACAATCAGGAAGCACTTCCAAGAATCTCCATCGATGAGCCTACGATGAATATGCTTTTCACAATCAACAACTCTCCTTTCTTCGGTAAAGAAGGAAAGTTTGTGACTTCCCGTCACCTAAGAGATCGATTGATGAAAGAAACTGAGAAGAATCTTGCCCTTCGCGTAGAGTCTACAGACTCTGAAGATAAATTCTTGGTTTATGGTCGTGGTATCCTTCACTTGTCTATTTTGATCGAAACGATGAGAAGAGAAGGTTACGAACTTCAGGTAGGCCAGCCTCAAGTGATTTTCAAAGAAATTGATGGCGTAAAATGTGAGCCAATCGAAACCTTGGTAGTAGATGTACCTCAAGAGACTTCAGGTAAAGTAATTGAACTTGCCACTCAGCGTAAAGGTGAATTGCTAATCATGGAGCCTAAGGGCGACTTGCAGCATTTGGAGTTCAGCATTCCTTCCAGAGGTTTGATTGGATTAAGAAATAATATGCTTACTGCGACGCAAGGTGAAGCAATCATGAACCATAGATTTACCGCCTATGAGCCTTTCAAAGGCCCTATCCCGGGTCGAGTAAATGGATCATTGATCTCTATGGAAGGCGGACAGTGTACTGCCTATGCAATCGATAAGCTTCAGGATAGAGGAACCTTCTTCGTAGATCCAGGAGATGAGCTATATGCAGGTCAAGTTATCGGAGAAAACTCCCGTGACAATGACATCGTAGTGAACGTACAGAAAGGAAAGAAATTGACTAACATGAGAGCTTCCGGTTCTGATGATAACGTCAGAATCATTCCTGCCAAAAAATTCTCCCTAGAAGAGTCTATGGAATACATCCAAAAAGATGAGTATTTAGAAATCACTCCAAAATCCATGCGGATGCGAAAAATCTACTTGGACGAAGGTGAAAGAACAAGAATGGCTAAGAAGGATTCTTAAATCAGCCGAGCTATAATTCAAAAAAACCCTCAGACGAAAGTTTGAGGGTTTTTTTTTGAATTTTTAAATAACTTTTAGGTTTAATATTCCGTCATTCACCTTAAACTAAATGGACTAAGTCTATATGAAAATTAAAATTTTAACCTCTCTCCTATTATTTACTTTCTTTTTCATTGGTTATGCTCAAAGCAATTTAGATACCTTATTCTTGACAGATGGTGAAACAAAGGGAGTAAAGATCATCGAAGTAGGAAAAGATGAAATAAAGTACTCGTATCCTAATGAAACGACAGTATATTCAATCAATAGGTTTTTAGTGGAAAAAATAAAATTTTCAAGCGGCAGAGAAGAGATTATTGAAATCCCTTTTAAAGAAGTAAATGGGCTGAATGATGTAGATCAAGTTTTTGTCACCTATAATCCGATCGAGATAAATGGATTATTGAACCTAGGGGAACTTTACAGTAAGGCTACTGGAGTAACTGTATTTTCAAATATGTCAAATGTAAAAAATCGCTCGTTGGATAAAATGAAAACTGAAGCTTCCATGATAGGAGCTAACGTCGTATTAATTTCAAATGCACAATCTCGGGGAAACTATTACGGAAATGAAAACTCCCCAAGTCAGTCTACCCAAACTGTATTTTTTGGACAGGCATATACTTCAACTCCTATAAATGTGGAACAACTCAGTAAAGTACTTCAGGGTTTAAAATTGGTTCACCACCAGACTCACTCCCTCAATAGAAATGATTTTAGCCCAAAATCAGAAATATCGTTAAGATATGATGAAAATCGTAAACCGGTAATCAATCAAATTACAAACTTAGAAGTGCAAAACGGTAGACTCTATGCAAGTATTAAAGGTTTCCGCTCTAAAACCGATGAACTCGAAGTGATCAGATTTCAAGATGGAATTTTAACCATTATGGAAAAGCATAAAAACAGCGTCATTAACTATATTTTTTATACTGAAGGAAGTGACTTCATGAAAAGTGTTCAGACAATCTTGTAGCGCATATTAAATATCAGGTCCAAAAACCCTCAGACGAAAGTTTGAGGGTTTTTTTTATCTTTGAAAACTCCTCCACGGAGAAAGCTACAATCAAATGAAATCAAGAAGACATTTTATAAAAACACTAGGAGTAGCAGGTGCTGCTTCACTCCTTCCAATCTCTACAATCGCAAACGATATGGCAAAGCAAAAAATGATTCACCAGGTATATTTCTGGCTACACGATAAAAATAATACACAGGAGTTTTTAACAGAAGCTGTTCCTATGCTAGGAAGATGTAAAAATGTTGGGAAATTCATTTCAGGTGTGCCCGCAGCCACTGAGGATCGAGATGTTGTGGATCATAGCTTCCAAGTCTCCTGCACCATATTTTTCGACAGCTTAGAAGATCAACTTGCCTATCAGTCAGACCCACTTCATTTGGAATTCATTGAGAAATATTCCTCGATGTGGAGCACTGTAAAGGTTTACGATATTGCTATCTAATAAACCCTTTACCTGACTTTCATCGTAAGTACCTCCTACACAATCAATCATCGAATATGAAGCAAGTGAAGTGGATTCTAGGTTTAGTGTTGGTAAGCTTTTGGGCATGTGATCCAAAAGAAGATCCAGTTCCAAACCCAACAGCCGACGTAGTAAAAGATGCGATCTACAAGTCAATGGAAGAGTGGTATTTCTGGAATAACGAACTTCCAGCTGCGCCTGATGCATCCAAGTTCGATTCCAATGAAGCCTATTTAGATGCCATTACATTTAAGCCATTAGATCGTTTTTCTTACCTCACCACCCAAGAAGCGTTCAATAATTCATTTGTAGGAAGAAATGCTGGACACGGATTTGGATTTGCTTTTGATTCAGAGGAAAAGCTTTTCCTCAGTTTTGTATTTAGTGAAGCTCCTGCAGGAAAAGATGGTTGGCAGCGAGGTTGGGAAATTATAGGAATCAATGGAAAATCTATTCCTGAATACAAGACTGCTTCCGGCGGCTATGATTTTAAACTGGGCACTTCTGATCCGGGAATCTCTAACACTTTTACATTCAAACTTCCTGATGGAAGTACTACTACTCGAACGAATGTAAAGGCAGAATATCAGTCCAATTCCGTCCTGCATCAGGAAATTCTGGAGGTCGGAGCTAAGAAAGTTGGCTATTGGGTTTATCAAAGTTTCAAGGCAACTGCAGGACTTTCTCCAACCAGCAGTAATGAAGTAAAAAGCTCCATGGAGTTTTTCCAAGCTGGAGGCATCAATGAATTGATTATCGACCTGAGATATAATGGTGGCGGATCAGTTGCAGTAGCCGAGCAAATTATGAATAACCTTATTCAAGCTGCAAATAGTAATAAGCTGATGTACACTAATAAGCTGAATTCGCTGAAAACCTCTCTTCAAACAACTGAGAATTTTAAAAAAATTGGAACTTTGAATTTAAGTCGAGTAATCTTTATTACTTCCAGAGGTTCAGCATCGGCTTCAGAATTAGTCATCAACAGCTTGGATCCTTACATGGATTTGGTTTTGATCGGTGATAACACCTTCGGTAAACCAGTGGGTTCTTTTCCTCTTTCCAGATACAATAGAACGTTGGTAGAAAATAATGTAGAATTAGTACCAATCACTTTTGCCACAGCAAATTCCCAAGGCAAAGCAGAATATTTTGATGGATTCCCTGCTGACTTCGCTGTAGGAGATTCTCCTCAATTCAATTGGGGGGATTCTCGCGATTTGAGATTTGCCGCAGCACTTCAATACATCCAAAATGGAACTGTAAGTGGTCGAATGGCAAACACCTACTACCGACCTAAATGGGAAATGATCGATGCCTTCAAAGGCTTGCAACAGGAGTTTCCTGCATACTAAAACAAAAAAATCCCGACTCATTGATGAGTCGGGATTTTTTTTTGACCGTCTTATTTGTTTGGAATTATTTCTTATGCCTTTCGATCAAAACCTCCATCACTTCATCCAGTTCAATTTCTTTTGCCTCAAGCAAAACCAAGTAATGAAAAAGCAAATCAGCCGCTTCACCTAGGAACAAATCTTTGTTGTCATCCTTCGCTTCAATCACAATCTCCACAGCCTCCTCTCCCACTTTCTGGGCTATTTTATTTATTCCTTTGGCAAAAAGTGATGCCGTATAGGATTGGTCTGACGGATTGTTTTTCCGGTCTTTGATGATGGCACGAAGCTGATCGATAAAACCGGTTTTGGAAGAATTGATCTCATTAAAACAAGTATCCGAACCCGTATGACAAACGGGCCCAAGTGGGTTTGCTTGAATTAGAATTGAATCTCCATCACAGTCTCCAGCCATACTTACCAATTCCATGAAATTACCGGAGGTTTCTCCTTTTGTCCAAAGCCGCTCTTTACTTCTGCTATAAAAAGTAACTTTTCCTGTTTCTTTGGTTTTTGCCAATGCAGCCTCATTCATATAACCCTGCATCAAAACTTTGCCGCTAAGCGCATCTTGTACGATTGCCGGGACTAGACCATTCATTTTATTAAAATCTATGTTCATATTTTCTTCTTCTAAAATTGACATTGCACTTACATCTTAAGATAGCAAAACAGATAAATTTAAGATGTGGCTAAAGCCAAGATATCTTACGAAGTTTATCTTATAATATATTGCGGAGCATATCTTTCTATCCGCTTTAATAAGCTAATTATTTCCTAATACTAATCCCCTCCCTATCCAAATAACTCTTCAAACTTGGAATCGGAATCTCCTTGAAGTGGAAAATACTCGCTGCCAAAGCTGCGTCCGCTTTCCCGAAGGTAAACACATCTTTGAAATGGGCCATATTCCCCGCTCCACCTGAAGCAATCACAGGAATACTCAGCATGGAAGAAATCTCAGCCAAAATTTCATTCGAAAAACCAGCCTTCGTTCCATCATGATCCATGGAAGTCAACAAGATTTCACCGGCTCCTCGATCGCAAACTTCCTGAGCCCAAGCCTGAGTTCGTAGTAAAGTCGCTTTTCTTCCACCATGCGTATGCACAAAATCAATCCCGTCCACACTTCGGGTATCAATTGCTACCACAATACATTGAGAGCCAAACTCAGCTGCCATCTCATTGATAATTTGAGGATTGTGAACAGCCGCAGAATTGATGGAAATCTTATCAGCACCGGCATTCAACAAAACCTTCACATCCTCAATCGTAGAGATTCCTCCACCTACGGTAAAAGGGATATTGATTGCTTTCGCCACTTTAGTGACTAATTCTGCCAAAGTCTTCCGCTTGTCCACGGTAGCAGTGATGTCCAAAAACACCAATTCATCCGCTCCCTCATCGGAATAGATCTTCGCCAACTCCACCGGATCGCCTGCATCCCGCAACTCCACAAAGTTGACTCCTTTGACCGTACGGCCATCTTTGATATCCAGGCAGGGGATGATTCTTTTGGTTAGCATGCTATTGAAAAATTGGAAAATTGAAAGATTGGAAAATTAAGGTTATGGTTGGAAATTGATAACGTGGTAAGGTTGAATTCTCTCATCGATTTACAGTCTTGATACTTATACAAAACTTGCCAGCTCTTCCAAACTCACTCTGCCCTCATAATAGGCTTTACCTACAATCGCACCATAAACTCCAATTTTTTCCAATTCTTCTAAGTCCTTCATGGAAGAAACTCCTCCACTCGCAATTAACTTCAAACTTGGAATCTCCTGAAGAATTTCTTGGTACAAATCTACTGAAGGCCCCTGAAGTAAGCCGTCTTTAGCAACATCGGTACAGATCACATAGCTAATTCCTTTTGCTACATAATCCTTGATAAATGGAATCAAATCCACTTTGGTGGTCTCTTCCCAACCTCCGACAGCGATCTTTAGATCCTTGGCATCAGCACCAAGAATAATTCGATCAGCCCCATAATTTCTAATCCATTCCTGAAAAAGAACCGGATTCTTCACTGCAATACTTCCTCCAGTCACCTGGCTTGCTCCCAATTCAAAGGCCTTTTCGATTTCTTCATTGGCTTGAATTCCGCCACCAAAGTCCACTGTCAGACTAGTCTGCCTACAAATCCCCTCTAAAACAACTCCGTTGACAATCTTTTTAGCTTTTGCCCCATCCAGATCAACTAAATGAAGTCGAGTAATCCCAGCTGCTTCGAATCGCTTCGCCATTTCGACAGGATTATCGTGGTATTCTTTTTTACTGGAATAGTCGCCTTGGCTGAGTCGGACGCATTTACCTCCGATAAGGTCGATTGCTGGAATGATGTACATCAATTAGAAAATTGAAAGATTTGAAAATTGAAATATTGGAATAAGTCTAAGTCATGAATGATAATTTTCGATTTTAGCCAAATTAGAGGCTAAGAAAATTAGCCAGCAACTTCTCCCCGACCAAGCCACTTTTTTCCGGGTGTGCCTGTATCGCATAATAATTATCCCGATGGAGCATGGCTGAGAAATCATGGATATAATGTGTGCTGGCGATCGTTTCAGGAGCCAATTCCGCATAGAAACTATGCACGTAATACACAAATGGATTTTCAGGGAGATCTTTCAAAAGCGGGTTATCTGCCAAGTTTTCGAGTTCATTCCAGCCTACATGAGGCACTTTAAATTCCTGAGAATTCTCTGGAATAAACTTTTTCACTTTCACCGGAAAGACTCCTAGACATTCGGTATCGTTTTCTTCCGAATGTTCACAAAGCAACTGCAAACCCAGACAAACTCCCAAGAAAGGCTGCTTTAGCTCCTTAATCAGCGTATCAAGATTTCGGGCTTTCAGATACTTCATCGCCGTGCTCGCTTCCCCCTGTCCTGGAAAAATCACCTTGTCTGCCGCCCGGATTTGATCCGGATCATCGGTCAATACAGCATCCGCACCCAATCGCTCCAAAGCGTAGAGGACGGATTGCACATTTCCGGAATTGTATTTGATGACTGCTATTTTCATTTTTTTATGTCCGATGACCGATGTCAGTTGACCGATGCACATCCGACATCGGTCATCGGACACCCGGCTTTATTTCAACTTATTAGGCCTTTGACTTCTTTTCCAATAACATCTCCTCCAACACCTTTTCTATTTCAGGCAAGGAATCAAAAAGCTGCTCCAAACTATCGACGATAAAGTAGCGATCCTGGAATTTATCTTTCCAATAGCTCTGATTCATAATCGTGCGCACGTCGTAAGGAAGATGTAAAGGTTCCTCAGAAAGGCTAAACTTCGTCTCTCCTGCCGAACTTAAAATTCCAGCGCCGTAGATTTTCAATTCCCCATCTTCTCGAATCAAGCCAAACTCAATCGTAAACCAATAAATCCTACTCAAAATATTGATGGCGTAAGGATCCTTGATATGCTTGAGTGCAATGCCGGAAATCTTCTCCAAAAATCCAGTGTAATGCGGATTTGTCAAAAGGGGCATATGCGCAAAGGCATCATGAAACATATCCGGCTCCTCCAAATAATCGAGTTGCTCCATTTTGCGAAGCCAAGTCGAAGAAGGAAAACGCTTATTATTCAACAATCCAAAGAACAAATCATCATCGATCAACCCTGGAACTACCTGAACTTCCCAACCGGTTGTATCTGCTAGAATTTTGTTCAATTTCTCAAAATTGGCTATCTCATCTGCATTAAACTTTACAATGTCCACGCCTTCCAAATAGGCCTTGCAAGCGGCTTTGGGAAGATTTGGCATTTGGCGCTCAAAGAGAATCTTCCAAACTTTAAAATCCTCACCAGTGTAAGCAGCGTAATCCTGCCTGAGGTCCTGCAATCTGGGGTCAGTAAAGACCCAGTCTTTCGGTTTACTATTCATTTTTATTTGGGTTTATATCTTATCAACTGTTCTCAAGTCATGAAGTTTATGAAACTAAAAAGGCCTAATCCAATTTGGAATAGGCCTTTATATTTTTTACCAAAAACACATAGTCATCCTATCCCTTCATTGAAGACGATAGTGAGAATGATGTACGAAAGTTCGTGGTGTTGGATTCATGATACTAAAGTAAGCATGTAAAAGAGGATCAGCAATATTATTTTTATAAAAGGTCGAAATTTCAAATGCTTTTTTGAAAAAGCACTTTTAAGAAATGGGCTTACCAAATTCTTGGTAGATCAATTCCTGAACTTTTGGAGAAAGTAATCCCTTCGGAATGCGTAATTTTTTATTTTGGAACCATCTTGAAAGGGTACGTGCAGAAATCCCGTATTCATCAGCCACTTGCTGTCTAGTTTTTACTTTTTGTTTCATAAAAAAATTACTCAAATGAGACATAATATCATTCTAATTTGGAGATTTAAACTAAATAGAAAATTAATGTTATCAAACTCATTTTTTAAGAAAAAACTCTAATTAAGGTCAGTTAAACTAGTTTTGTCCGATTTTGTCCGATTTTATCCTGTTAAAAAAAATTAAAAATCTCCAAATTGCTGTATAGCAATTAATTAATCGAATAGAAATGAAGAAATTAAGATTAATTTTCGTCCTGACCTTAATTTTGTTTTTCAATCTGAAATTCAACTTTGAGCAATCATCTTTCCACACCTCATATCAAACACAAGCACAAGAAAATGAATTCATTTGGGGATATCAGCTAATGTGGGAGCCTTGTTCCCAATGGTGGGATATTGACCACAAGATTTGTAGAGAATCTGGAGGAGGTTATTGTCAAGCTAGTGCACAAACACTTTGCCCTGGACCACCATATTTTACTTGATTTTTATAAAATGAATATCAAAAAAGAAAATCTCTGCATTCTTTTGGTTTTAGTATTTCATTTTTCTTGCTCTAAAAAAAAAGATGAGGAAAAAACTGAAAATACAAATAATATTAGTCCTATCTCAATTAAAATAGAGTTGGATAAAATTCAACAAGCAACATTCTCCACTTTATTTGAATCCATAGAATATGTTTTTCTTGAGTCTAATGATTCAGTTCCTCTAGTTGGAAACATGAAAACCCTCATAAAAAATGACTTCATTTATATTGAGGATAATGAGTTGAACAACCTACACAAATTTAATTTAAGAGGAGAACTGAAAACAATTTTTAAATCCACTGGAGATGGACCTGGCCAATTTCGGCAAATTGAAGATTTTCAAATTAAAGGAGATACTGTTTTAATTTATGATCGTGTATTAGGAAAAATTTTATTTTTTAACCTTGAAGGTAAATTTTTAAGAGAGAATCTCGAAAAAAATGGGGCTACAAATTTCCATGTTGGAAATAATTTTACTCTTCTTTTTTTTAGTGGTTATTCAAATTCTGATGGTAATATTTTTATGAGAAAATCAGATAATTTGATCCGTGAATCATTCTTTAAACTACCAGAGAAAAGCAATCAGGGAGGTGTACGGCTTTTACACGGCTTTGTGTCAAATGAAAAAACGAAAGAAGTCTCCATTACAATACCCTACACATATCAGATAGCCACTTTGGATTCATTGGGTTACTTGAAAAATTTGAAAAAATTTGATTTTCTTAAAATTCCACAACCAAACCCTGGAGAAACTTACTACCAACCAGAAAAAATTAACGTTTACTTTCCTTTCCATAATTTTTATTGGGTTTCTCAATTCTTTAATAGGAAAGGATATCATTTTATGGTTAATGAAAATAACGAGGTGGAGTTTTCAGCTAAAAATTTAGTCAATGATATAGACGGAATTAATTTTTTCTTTTATCCAATATCAAAAACCGAAAATCAACTTGTTTTTTATTCACATTCGACATTTATCTATGACCTTTATCAAAGGTCTAAAAACAGAATAACTGAAAAATCTCCTAAAACCAATATTCATGAATTTATAAAAAAACATGACGAAGAATTAACTGATGACAGACATGTAATGATATTTTTAAACTTCAAAAATCGATTAATAGATAATTAATTAAATTCCAGATTGGTTTAGTAAAATATTACCACAAAAAGAGGTCACCTCTGTGGTAATATTAAAAAAATCAGAATGAGGCTAATCCAACTTTGTATACGGCCTCATTCTTTTATTTTAAACTCATAATCAATACTATTTTTACAAAAGGTCGAAATTTTTACGCATTGCGAAGCTTTGTCTAATCCATGAAGCTAATCTAGCGCTTTGCGCAAAATCCAAGGTCTGCTGACCATCAGAATAGGCTTTCTCCGGAATCTCATGCGATTCATAGATGATTCCATCCGCTCCCGCCATCACTCCGGAAAGTGCCATCTGAGGTACATATTCGCGGATTCCAATTCCATGCGAAGGATCCACAATCACCGGTAAGTGCGACTTGGCCTTCAAAATCGGTATGGCATTCAGATCCAATGTATTTCGGGAAGCTCGCTCATAAGTTCGGATACCTCGCTCGCAAAGAATCAGTTTTTCATTTCCTCCGGAGAACACGTATTCTGCCGATTGAAGTAATTCCTCGATCGTTCCGGAGATTCCCCGCTTGATCATCACAGCCTTATCCACCTTGCCCAATTCATCCAAAAGGTTAAAATTCTGCGAATTTCGCGCTCCTACCTGATAAACATCCACATACGGATACATTTCTTCGATTTGGGAAGTTTGCATTACCTCAGTGACAATCTTGATCCCAGCAGCAGAAGCGATATCATACCAGAGTTTCAATCCCTCCAATCCCAAGCCACGGAAGGCATAAGGCGAACTTCTTGGCTTAAACACTCCACCACGCATCATTTTGATATCGTTGTCCACGCAGTGTTGCACAACTTTACGTATTTGCTCCTCAGACTCGATGGAACAAGGACCGGTGATAATGGCCATTTCTCCGTCTTTGATAAATACATCGTCACCCAAATCCACCGAAGTCGGCTTGGCTTTCCATTTCTTAGAAACGAGTTTGTACTCATCAGAGACCACATGAATATCCGAGATTCCGTCCATTTGGCCGATTTTTCGGATATCAAAATCGTTTTTCCCGATTCCGATCAGGTAGTCACCTAATTGCGTTTTGACCTCGGTAGTTTTATAGCCTATGCCATTTACTTTGGCAATCAGTTTTTCCTTTTGTACTTCGGAAATATCAGGCTGAAGTTGAATAATCATAATTAGTTGATTACAGATTGAATGTATTGCTGAATATCAGCATCCAAGTTGCTTGAGTTTTTAACTGTCTTGATAAAGGCCGATCCGATGATCGCTCCATTGCCATACTTAGAAGCTGTGCTGAATGATTCAGCATCAGAAATTCCAAATCCGATTAGTCGGGGATTTTTGAGATTCATTGCTTGAACCCGTTCAAAATAGGCGATTTGCTCTTCACTGATTCCAGTTTTTGCTCCGGTGATGCTATTGGAAGAAACCATATAGATAAAGCCATTGGTATGGGAATCAATTTCCCGGATTCGTTTTTCACTTGTAGCAGGCGAGATCAAGAAGGTATTTACTAAACCATAGTCATCGAATAGGGTTTTGTAGTCCTCCAAATATTGTTGCATCGGAAGATCGGGGAGGATTAATCCATCGATCCCTACTTCTTTGCATTTTTTACAAAACTCTTCCATCCCAAACTGCATGATTGGATTTAAATAACCCATCAAAACCACTGGAACATGGATTTTGGCACGAAAGCCTACCAATTGATCAAACAGCTTTTTAAGACTCATCCCGTTTTCCAAAGCGGCTAAGTTACTTTCTTGAATCGTAGGACCATCCGCGATGGGATCAGAATAAGGAACCCCAATCTCAATGATATCTGCTCCTCCTGCCTGAATCGCCTCCATTGTCGGAAGGGTATCTTCCAATTTTGGAAAACCCGCAGTAAAGTAGATCGAGAGTACCCGCTCCTTTTTGGTATTGAATAAATAGTGTATTCGGTTCATTTTTTTAGGTATTGAAAAATTGAAAGATTGGAACATTGAAAGATTCGAAATTCAAACCTAGCCGGATTAGCATACAGCATTTATATTCAATGTTCTCCCTTCATTATTTAGAAATTCAGGACTCTTCAATCTGGATTGGAGTTCAAAATGATTTCGTAAATCTGAAATCATAAATCATAAATCAATAGTTGCCCCATTTAATATACGTCTCTAGATCCTTGTCACCTCGACCAGAGAGATTAATCACGATCACATCGTCTCGGCGGTATTCGATTAGATTCAAGGCATGAATCGCATGCGCAGTCTCAATTGCCGGAATGATACCCTCCATTCGGCTGAGTTCGATTCCTGCTTTCATCGCATCTTCATCCTCCACAGCCACAAATTCTCCCCTACCGATGTCAAACAAATGTGCATGTACAGGGCCGATTCCTGGATAATCCAATCCTGCCGAAATACTATGTGGTTCGATCACCTGTCCATCTTCAGTCTGCATCAACAGTGTTTTCGATCCATGTAAAATCCCGGGAGTACCCAAAGCTGTGGTTGCTGCCGATTTCCCTGAAGTCACACCTAGACCAGCTGCTTCTGCGGCGATCAGCCGAACTTCCGGAGTATTGTAATAATGATAAAATGCACCAGCAGCATTACTCCCCCCGCCCACACAAGCAATTACTAAATCAGGGTTCTCTCTTCCTTCTTTTTCTTTTAACTGCCATTTGATTTCCTCCGAAATTACCGATTGGAATCGGGCAACCATTTCCGGATAAGGATGAGGTCCTACCACCGAACCGATGATGTAATGAGTCCCAACAGGATCATTGATCCAAGCACGCATGGCTTCATTTGTAGCATCTTTAAGTGTCTTCGAACCGGAAGTCGCAGGCACTACCTTCGCTCCAAGGATTCTCATACGCTCTACATTTGGTCGCTGACGCTGAATGTCCAACTCTCCCATGTAAACGGTGCAATCCATTCCCATTAAAGCACAAACCGTCGCAGTAGCTACGCCATGTTGACCAGCACCCGTTTCCGCAATAATTCGTTTTTTACCGAGCTTTTTGGCTAAAATAATTTGACCGACGGTGTTATTCACCTTATGTGCTCCTGTGTGGCAAAGATCCTCTCGCTTAAAGTAGATTTTAGCACCGTACTTTTCTGACATCCGCTTCGCGAAATACAAAGGAGTCGGTCTACCAACGAAATCTCGAAGAAGCATTTGAAACTCTTCCTGAAACTCCGTAGTGGCGACGATCGCCTCATAATTTTCTCTCAGCTCTTCAATATTTGGATGCAGCATCTCAGGAATGTACGCCCCTCCAAATTTCCCATAAAAGCCCTTTTCATCCACTCTGATCATATTCTTCACGTTTTACCCGATCAATTTCTCGGGAGTTGTTGTATAAAATTCTTCAGTTTTTCAATATTCTTGAGCCCATGTGCATCTTCAAACTTCGAATTCAAATCTACTCCTAGCATCATTGGGTTTTTTGCTGCAAAAGTCAAAACTTCCTCACCACTCTCTTCATCTATCCCCCCACTTAAGAG
This sequence comes from Algoriphagus marinus, assembly GCF_001936475.1. Taxonomy (GTDB): domain Bacteria; phylum Bacteroidota; class Bacteroidia; order Cytophagales; family Cyclobacteriaceae; genus Algoriphagus; species Algoriphagus marinus. The sequence continues at coordinate 114,822 of NZ_MSPQ01000002.1, forward strand.
AAAGCCTTTGTCGAATGGATAAGTTTCCAAAATTGACCAATCAAATTTCTTTCCGGTTCCTCCGTGTTTTGGAGAAGCCGTATCGAAAAGAAATTTGCTCACGAAAGGGAAGTAACTTTTTAAAGTTCCCCAATCAATTCGATCATTCACCGATATAACTTTCCAGATTTCTGCCTTTGTTTTCTTCGAAAGCTCCTCCACGAATTCAGGCGATTCACCACCGTGAAGTTGGACAGCTTTCAAATTGAAAAGGGCTTCTTTTCTTAAAATCTCAGCTTCTGTTTCATTCACAAAGACGCCAACTTTTGAAATCGAAATTTTCGCCAGTTCAAGCGATTGCTCATCTGAAACAAATCTGGGAGATTTGGAATAGAAAATAAGCCCCATCCAATCGGGATTAATCTCCTCGATTAATCGGAAAATATTTTCTGATTCACGCATCCCACAGACTTTGATTTCCATTAGACTTTGCTCAGCACTGATCCTTCAGCCAATTTTTTATATTCTTTGATAAAATTATAAGCTGCCTGCTCGGGTCTTGCTGACTTCATGAAACTTTCTCCGATCAGGAATCCATCGAATCCAGCTGATTTTAATTGAATCAAAGTCGCAGGATCAGAAATCCCGCTTTCAGAGATTTTTACAAAGTTTGAAGGAATCCGATTGACTAGATCCAAGGAAGTTTGAAGGGAGACTTCGAAAGTTTTCAAGTTTCTATTATTTACTCCTACCAAATCCAAGGCATCACAAAGGCTTCGATCCAATTCTTCGCCATCATGTACTTCCATCAATACTTCGAGTCCAAGGCTTTTGGCAAAATATGCAAGCGATTTTAATTTCTCAGGTTCCAAAGCTGCAGCAATAAGCAAAACACAATCTGCTCCAATGGATTTTGCTTCCACAATTTGATATTCATCAACCACAAAATCTTTGCGTAGAATGGGGCAAAAATTAAAGTGACGTGCCGCCTTTAAATCTTCAGAACTTCCTCCGAAATAAGCAGAATCAGTCAGAATGGAAAGTGCAGATGCCCCTGCTTGCATGTAGCCAATACTCACTTTCTCTACTTTTGCTGATGCATTTATCATTCCTTTGGAGGGAGACTTTCGCTTGAATTCAGCAATGATCCCGGTCTTCTCAGGGTTGTAGATATACTTTTTCATCGAGACTACTTTCCCGTCAAAGAAGATGCTTTGCTCTAATAATTTGACTGGAACTAAGCTTTTTCGCTCGGATACTTCAATATGCTTTGCAGCAATGATTTGATCTAAAATATTCATAGTAAAGTTTAAGCAAATGAAATTGAGGTTTTAGGATTTACTAAGCCGTTGAACACGTTCAGGGCTTTTCCGGATAATAACGATTCTGTTGCAATGGATACTGCTTCTGGAAACTCAAGTCCATCTTTTGCAGTCACCAGGGCGGCTGCAGAGTTTGCAATGACTACTGAATTCTGACTTTCAGTCCCTTTTCCCTTCAGGATATTTTCAAAGATTTTTGCAGATTCTGCTACAGTTTCTCCTCCAGCGATACTTTTTGCATCTAACTTTTTTAAACCTATACTTTCCGGAGAAAGCAACCGCTCGCCTCCGTTTGAGATCATTTTAAACGACCCCGTCAATGAAATCTCGTCATATCCATCAAGTGCGTGAAGAATTGAGAATCTACCTTCCATTTCCTGATACAAATACCCATAAAGACGTGCTAGCTCTAGACTAAATACTCCTACCAATTGTTTTCTCGGAAAACTAGGGTTGACCATAGGTCCGAGCATATTGAAAAAGGTTTTTACGCCGAGTTCTTTTCGAATCGGAGCAACATTTTTCATCGCAGGGTGGAAAAGTGGCGCGTGCAGAAAACAAATTCCAGCTTCGTCTAGCCCACGCTTGATTTCGTCAATATTATTTGTGAACTGATAGCCAAAATAGGAAAGTAAGTTTGAGGAACCACAGATAGAAGATACACCCGTATTACCATGTTTGGCGACATTTTGCCCAGCACCAGCCACCACAAAAGAGGATAAGGTGGAAATATTAAAGGTATCCTTTCCGTCGCCTCCTGTACCGCAAAGATCCATGGCATCGTATTCAGCTATTTCTACCGGAATACATAGCTCCAGCATGGCATCACGAAAGCCACGTAGCTCATCCACTGTAATACTTCGCATCAAATACACAGTCATAAAGGCCGCGATTTGGCTTGTATTGTATGATCCAGTTGCTATATTTTTTAAAACGTCTTTCGCTTGATCTTGAGAAAGCGTACGGTGTTCGATCAATAAGTTTAGAATGTCTTTCATCTATTTATGATTGATTTTTAATTGTCATCCCTCTATATGCCGAATTTATCATGCTTGATTTCATAAGCTTAGGGTGATTTTTTTTAGGCAGATAACCAGTTTTTCATAATGGCCACTCCATTTTCTGTAAGGATACTTTCAGGGTGAAATTGAACTCCTCTTACGTCATACACTTTATGTCTAACTGCCATAATCTGCTGATCGGGTGTTCGGGCGATTACTTCCAGATCAGGTGAAAGGGTGTTTTCATTGATGACCCAGGAGTGATATCTTCCAATACTAAATGTATCGGGAATGCCCTCAAAAAGCAAATCCTGACTTACGGTAACTTTTGAAGCCACGCCATGTAGCACTTCAGACAGGTTGGTCAATGTACCTCCAAAGGCCTCTCCGATGGCTTGATGTCCAAGGCAAACTCCCAGAATGGACTTGGTCGGCGAATATCTTTTTAAAAGCTCGGGCATGACTCCAGCTTCTTCTGGTATTCCTGGACCTGGAGAAAGTAGGATTTTATCATAGGCCTCTACCTCATCGAGACTTATTTTATCATTTCGGAAGACATCCATTACAGCTCCATATCCGAGTTGACGAACGATGTAAACCAGATTGTAGGTGAATGAATCGTAATTATCGAGAACTAGTATTTTCATGTTTTCCAATTATATCTTCTCAGCTGCTCTTAATGCTACCCTCAAGGCTTCTAATTTATTTGCTACTTCCTGCAATTCAGATGGAATCGTCGACTTTGCGACCACTCCTGCACCAGCCTGGAAACGAAGGGTATTGTTTTCAGATACAAATGATCGAATTAGAATTGCATGATTGAAATCGCCATTGAATCCTAAAAAACCAATTGCTCCACCATAGAATTGACGGCTACTATTTTCAAGTTGATCAATAAGCTGCATCGCTTTGTATTTAGGTGCACCTGACAATGTTCCAGCAGGAAAAGTATCTGCTACCAGTTGAAGTGGATTTGCTCCTTCAGGCAACTTTCCAGTCACTTTTGAGACCAAGTGAATGACATGGGAGTAATATTGGATTTCTTTGAAAACTTCCACATTGACTTCGACAGAAGTTCTGGAGAGATCATTTCTAGCCAGATCCACCAACATCACGTGCTCTGAATTTTCTTTTGGATCATCGTAGAGTTGTCTCGCGAGCGCAGCATCTTCCTGATCATTTCCAGTTCTTCTAAAAGTACCTGCTATAGGGAAAATCGTGGCTTTATTTCCTTTTACTACAATTTGGGCTTCCGGAGAACTTCCAAAAACTTTAAAGGAACCATAGTCAAAATAGAATAAATAAGGTGAAGGGTTCACCGAACGAAGTGCGCGATAAACATTGAATTCGTCGCCTTTAAATTGTGTGGTAAATCTTCTGGAAAGTACTATCTGGAAGACATCCCCTCGGAAGCAATGCTCCCGCCCTTGATTGAGAATCTTCAAAAACTCCTCATCTGTATAATTAGAAAATTCCTCTCCCACTTTCTTGAAGCTGTAGGCTGGAATATTTTTACTGTTGAGCAGCATTTCGATTTCATCTATCATTTCAGGATTTTCCGCACCTGCTACCCGATGTTCTAATAAATTCAACTCATTCTTATAATGATCAACTACTATTATATTCTGATACACTGAATATTGCATCATAGGCACTTCATTTGGGATCGTATTTTCCAAATTGATATCCTCAAAGTAAGCCAGTGTATCGTATTGGATATAGCCAAATAAACCGTTTGAACTGAACTTAAAATTATCCGGAGCTACGTCAAACTTATTTCCAAATGCTCTTAAAGCGACCATCAAGGGCTTCTCCTCTGTCACCTCATAGGTCAAAGTTTCACCAAAAGGCAAAGTTTCGGTCACTTTTCCCCCGTTGAAAGAAAAGGTGGCAAGTGGGTTAAAGCAGATGTAAGAAAAGCTGTTTTCCTGACCATGGTAGTCCGAACTTTCAAGTAAAATAGGATTAGTGAATCGATCTCTAATCTGCAAATAGATACTTACCGGAGTTATAGTATCAGCTAATCGCTTGCGATGGGTAGTTAAGATGGGGAATTTCACTTGAGTCATTTTTAGGAATTTTGCATGAAAAAAGGCTTACCGGAAATCCAGTAAGCCTTTTTACTATGTTGTAACGCAAAATAAAATGCAGGGGCTTTCTAAATTTCCTTTTGGGAAGAATAAGAATGCCACCACCAATATTTGTTTGCGATTGTTTTCATAAGAGTAAGTGCAAAATTAGAAAGTGATTGTTAAGTACAAAGCATCTTTTAATTTATTTCTCAATTTTATTCTCCTAAAACTCTAATTGACGCGTTTCAATCATTTTGGGACAAAACCTTAAAACAACTCAATCGTGTAACTTATGAGTTTCTATTTTTCTATTTATGAAAAAATCCATCTTACTATTCCTCTTTATTATTAGCACTTTCATGACCGTTTCTGCGCAAATAGAATCTGGCTGGAATCAAAAATTGAATGAGGTAAAATTCAAATCCCAAACTGGAGAAGAATCTGTTTTAGGTGTGGATCCGGGACTTCGGTATGCAAATCTTCAGCATCATGATAGAGATTTTCGGTTATTTTATAATCGTAATGACATGCGAACAAAAAATATCCGAATAGTGGATCAAAAATCCGGACTTGAAATTGCAAAAGGTAGAGGAAATATTTTTTGGGGAAATGGCCGAATTGAATTCATTGATGGGGAAACGGTAAAGTTGAAGCGCAAAAGAAATCAGAACGGCTATACCATTATTGGACCTTACGGAGAACTATTTAAAATAGAGAATCAAGCAATCAGCCCAGTTAAAACCTATGGAGAAAAGGACTTTCTTTCGCAAGCTTTTTTTGTTTTTGATTGGATTAAAACCACTCAGAAACCTCCACAGGATATAGTAGTATATACTACCTATAGTTCGACTTGGTAAGATTATTTTTCCAAACTTTATGGAATAATTAATAAAACAATGGCAAAAGCTTTTCCACAGTATTTCAAGCGCGTCTTTGATGACTACCAAGTGTTGGTCCAAGTAAATCCAAATGATTTCACTGGATTGGAATTGATTGTTCATCCTGATGGAAAAATCGAAAAAACTGAAATGACCTTTGATGAGGAAATTTTTGAAGATTTGGCTGAAGATGAATTCATCCATTGCAATGTCTTAGAGTTTCAGATGTATCACGCTAAAGTCAAGTGAGTTTCTGTTTTTAGTCATTTCGGGATGAAGTTTGCTGACTTTAGATTTTACTTTGAAAGTATTCTCACTGATTATCAAGACTAGGGAGGTCTGCTTGCTAAAATCAGCATCATGAGATTGGATTCAAAAAATTTTGATTTACCTTTGTGGCCTAGCGGCACGACCAGCTCCTGCTGAATCCCCCAGGTCCGGAAGGAAGCAAGGGTAGGCGGTTGTAGCGGTGCGATGCCGCTTCTTTTTTGCCTTATTTTTTTTCAAGGCACCTTTTCCCGGTTTCGATTCCTGATTAATCTTCTAACTTTGTTTCAAATAATCAAACCTAAAACTTCGTGAGATTAGCATACTAAATACGATTAACCAATTTTATTTAGCGACATCCTAAAATCATGTTACCTTTAAAATCAATCTGATAAATATGAAATTCTTTATTGACACCGCAAATCTTGATGAAATCCGTGAAGCCTATGACTTAGGCGTTTTAGACGGTGTGACTACCAATCCATCCTTGATGGCCAAAGAAGGCATCAGTGGTGACGCCAACGTAAGAGCCCACTACAAAGCGATCTGCAATATCGTTGACGATAAAGTGAGTGCTGAGGTTATCTCAACTGATTTTGCCGGAATGATAAAAGAAGGTAAAGAGCTTGCTAAAATCGATGATAAAATCGTTGTTAAAATCCCGATAATCAAAGATGGAGTGAAAGCGCTTAAGTATTTTCACAGTGAGGGTATTCGTACCAATTGCACTCTAATTTTTTCTGCAGGCCAAGCGCTCTTAGCGGCAAAAGCAGGAGCTTCATACGTTTCCCCTTTCATTGGCAGATTAGATGATATCTCTTATGACGGTATGGAACTGATCGCGCAAATCGTTCATATTTATCAGAATTATAACTTTGAAACGGAGGTTTTGGCAGCATCAGTGCGTCATTCTATGCACTTATTAAAGTGTGCAGAGGTAGGAGCAGATGTGGTAACTTGCCCATTGAAGGTAATCACGGGTCTCCTAAAGCACCCACTAACTGACTCTGGTCTCGCTACGTTCTTAGCCGACCATGCAAAAGCTGCTGGCAAATAAATTTTATTATGCCGACTCCGGTCGGCTCTTTTCTCTCTCAATTATGTACATAATCAAAGTCAAAGGCAAAGCAAAAATCCCGGATTACATCCAAATTCGGGATGAAAACTTTGTTTTAATCGCTTATTTCAGAGCTGACAGGCCTTTGAAAAATATGGAAAAATTTGGCTTGGAGGGTAAGGAAGAAGAATTAGAGGCGTTAATCAAGGGTCTATCTTTTGGAAAATTGCAAAAATTAGAGATTTAAAGTAACATGGATTTCTCAACTCAACCCGTACTGCAGGTCAATCAGGCTACTATTTTTCAAGGATTAAATCCTGTCCTTACCGATGTCAACTTCTCCGTAGAGCAACACGAATTTGTTTTTCTAATCGGTCGAACTGGAAGTGGTAAAAGTTCACTTTTAAAAACGCTTTATGCCGATTTGGAATTGAAAAGTGGCGTGGTAGAAGTAGCCGGGTTTGATCTGGGGACGATTAAACAAAAAGAAATTCCTTTTCTCAGAAGAAAAATTGGAATCATATTTCAAGATTTTCAACTCTTCAATGATCGAACGGTCGCAGAGAATCTGTCTTTTGTAATGAAAGCTACCGGTTGGAACAACAAGCTTAAAATCAGAGAACGAATGGCAGAAGTGCTCATGCTAGTTGGTCTAAATGATGCCTTGGAAAAAATGCCTCATCAGCTTTCCGGAGGGGAACAACAACGAGTTGTTATTGCACGAGCGTTACTAAACGAACCATCCATTCTTCTTGCAGATGAACCAACAGGTAACCTTGATCCTGATGTTGCAGATGGGATTTTTAAACTATTTCAAGAAATCAACAAAAAAGGTACTGCTATCCTGATGGCAACCCACAACCATGATTTACTCCGGAAATATCCCTATCGGGTTTTAAAATGCGAAAATGGAGTTCTGCAGGATAGTAAAACTCACGACGTTTCCTTCGGAACTTCTTTTTAATCCTTATCATATTGTCCCACTTAGGTAACATGAGTCCTATTTCTTCGTTTGATTGTTGGTATAATGTAAAGCTTATGAAACTCTCCCTCTTCAAAAACATCCTACTATTTTCAATAATTGGTGTATCACTTTCCAGTTGTAATAAGGATGAAGAACTACCAGCAGTAGATCCGACCTCCAATGCTGCAGTGAATAGATGGATTATTGACATTATGGATGAGGTCTATTATTGGCTTGGAGATTTGGGGACACCTATAAGTGAAGATGCAGATCCTGAGGATTATTTCGAAGCCCTACTTTTCAGACCAACCGATCGATTTTCGGTGATTTATTCTGATTACCAGGAGCTGATTAATTCTTTGAATGGGATCTCCCTTGAATCAGGATACGAGTTTATTCTTTATAGAGAAAGTGCCTCAAGTGACAAAGTCTTTGCAGAAATCACCTACATCAAAAAGAACAGCCCAGCTTCTGCCGTTGATCTGAAACGTGGCGATCGAATTCGATCCATTAACGGAACTTTGTTTACCGTTGATAATTTTCGTGAGGTCTTGGGACTTACCGAATCTACCCATAGCCTTGAATACACAAGATATGATGAAACATCCAATCAATTTGTAGAACAACCAAGCATTAGCTTAACTCCTATTCAGCTTTCTGAGGACCCTAATTTTTTAGATACTATATATACCATCAATAATGAAAAAATAGGCTACGTAATTTATCATTTTTTCACTCCAGGTCCGGGTAATGGAAGCACACAATTTGACAATGAAATGGATGCGATTTTCGGGAAATTCAAATCAGAGTCGATCGATCATTTGATTGTAGATTTAAGATACAACGGAGGTGGATTCGTTTCTTCGGCTGTAAACCTAGCAAGCCTTATCGGTCCCGGAGTAAGTACTACAGACATTTTCTCAAAAACAAAGTATAATTCGTTTATAGCCGAGCAGATTCCTGAGCTAAGAGATGTGAAAACTACTTTCAAAGCCAAAGCCGAAAATCTTGGTAATACACTAGACGGAAATAGGGTTTATATTTTAACATCAAATCGTACTGCCTCTGCATCCGAATTGATCATAAACGGATTAAAACCTTACATGGATGTGTTCTTGATTGGAAATACAACAACAGGTAAAAATGTTGGTTCTATTCCCTTTGAGGATGAAGCCAACCCGGATAACAAATACGGAATCCTTCCGATCGTAACACAAAGTTTCAATAGTTTGGATCAGTCAGATTATACCACAGGATTTAATCCCAATGTGGTAGCCTTGGAGTCAGCAGAGTTGCTACTTCCACTAGGTGACATTAATGAGCAATTGCTTCGAAAGGCAATTACCCAAATTACAGGGACAGCACCTTCAGGACGAATTCTAAAATCTGAAAGATTAGATGTTGCCAGTTCGTTAGATCAAAAAATTCGAACAGGTAGAATGATTGAAAATAAAATACTAAAGTAGCGGAGCTCAATATTTTATTAAATCCGAGCTAAATCAATCTAGAAAAATTTGTTTTTAGAATTTTAAGCTATCATTTAGATTTTAACACTTAGGATATTGCAATGAAACCTGAATTATGGTTTGTTCAGTTTTTTTGTTGATTAGCAAAAAAATCAGGTTACGTTGCAAGCATTGTTGAGATTCATATGAGGAAAAATGAGATAATTATTTTCTTGTTCCACTAATTAATTTTTGATGATCAGTCTTTTTCTTTCTGGAATGCAGTTAACTTTGACCAAAATCATCTATCAGTGCTAGAGCTAGTTGCCAGTTTTCTATTAATTCTATCAATCTATTTCTTAGGAAGCCTAGCTTTAGTTCAAGAAATCATACGACCGAATAAGCATTTGATAAGAGACGGGAATCAAGAAAAAGGTCATTGGGAGACTAATTACTCAAAAATCATCCTTCTTAGCTTAATACTTTCTTTGATTACCACTACTGCAGCATATTTCATTTTTCTATAGGCTAAAAAAAAACCGACCTTTTAAAAAGCCGGTTTTAGAATTTAGTGAACAAAGAATTACATCGCCTTTTTCAAATTTTCTTTAGCAAGTGTAAAGTTTGGTTCCAATTGGATTGCCTCCTCAAATGCAGTTTTGGCCTCAGCCTTTGAACCCTGATCCAAATAAATCATTCCTCTTAGATTTAGTCCGGCAGCTTTCATTCCAATTTCCTGAGTTTCTGTCTGCGAGACAGGAAAGCCTATTTTCTCATCTGCCTTTGCGTTTTTGATCAACATATCAGTCGAATTAATTGCCTCCTGATACTTTTTCAAACTATACTGAATAAATCCTGATTTATATAAACTAAAATTATCTCCAGTAAGAAGAAAGAGTCTTTCAAAGTGCGGAAGTGCCCGATCCAGAGCTCCAAGTTGCTCAAGAGAAAAAGCTGCAATTTCTAAAGACCCTATGCTTTTATCATTTACCTCCAGAATATCCAAAGCTACCAAAGCAGCAGAGGTAGACATTCCATTTTCGAAATAAAGTGATCCTAATAATTCCGGATAGCGCAGGTCATCCGGATTTCTTACAATTAGACTATAAAGTTTATCTTTTGCGGCTTGAAAATCATTGTACCGAATGGCCAACTGATAAGCTGCTTGATCTTGATTGTTCAGAATTTTTCTGGTATTGGCATCCAGTCTTGGCTGGATAGAATCTGTGTTCTGGGCGAATGCAGCACTAGCGCAAATCAGCAGAAACAGCATGGATAAAACGTGCTTCATTGGTGTTAATTTTATTTAGTTTTTTATTTAGGGGATTTATTTTGAGGCTCTAGGCCCTTCTTTTTAGCAATGGAAAACATCAATTCCCGTGCCTCTATAGGATTATTATGAATTTTGCCCTCCAATATAGCTTCTTTAATCTCTTCTTTAATCTCACCGACGATTTTTGAAGGCTCAAGATTAAATATTTCCATAATCTCTTCACCGGAAATAGGAGGTTGAAAATTCCTCATTTGATCTTTTTCTTCTACTTCCAACAGTTTTTGATCCACTCGATCAAAATTTTCAAGATATCGTTTTACTTTTTTATTGTTTTTGGAAGTGACATCTGCCCTACAAAGTTTCATTAAGTCTTCTATATCATCTCCAGCATCAAAGAGTAATCTTCTCAAAGCTGAATCCGTCACTTCGTCTTTAACTAATGCAATAGGCCTCAAATGAAGGCGCACCAGCTTTTGAACATACTTCATCCGATCATCCATCGGAAGCTTTAATCTTCTAAAAATATCCGGAACCATCCTTGCGCCCTTATCTTCATGTCCATGGAATGTCCAGCCAACCTTAGGATTAAATCGCTTGGTTGCAGGTTTAGCTATATCATGGAGAATTGCTGCCCACCTTAAATACAAGTCATCACTGACTTGGCAGACATTATCCAAGACCTGTAAGGTATGATAGAAATTATCTTTGTGAGATTTATCATCCACAGAATCTACCCCTTGGAGATCCACCATTTCCGGAAAAAACTCATGCAATAACTTGCTAGCAAAAAGCAATTTAAATCCATAGGAAGGCTTTTTAACTAGAATAATTTTATTCAGCTCAACAATAATTCGCTCTGCAGAAATAATTTTAAGTCTGGAGGCATTTTCTGTTATGGCAAAGAAAGTATCTGGATCGATATCAAAGTCAAGTTGAGCAGCAAAACGAATTGCCCGTAGCATTCGAAGTGGATCATCCGAAAAAGTAATAGAGGGATCCAAAGGAGTTCGGATTATTTTTTTCTTGATATCAACCAAGCCGTCAAATGGATCTAATATACTTCCAAAGTCCTCTTTATTTAAAGAAATAGCCATCGCATTGATCGTAAAATCCCTGCGCTCCAGATCTTCTAGGAGAGTTCCATTTTCAACAATTGGTTTCCTGGATTCAAGTCGATAAGATTCCTTTCTAGCGCCGACAAATTCCAATTCCCAATCTTCAAGTTTTACCATCGCAGTCCCGAAATTTTTAAATACGGAAACTGGGACGTGATAATCAAATTGCTTAGCAACTTCCTCTGCAAGTTTAATTCCACTCCCTATGCAGGTAAAGTCAATATCCTTACTATTTCTTTTCAATATTAGGTCTCTCACATAGCCACCCACTAAATAGGTTTCAAGGCCTAAGTTTTGAGCAGCTTGTGCGACTTTTGAAAAGACCTCAAATTCATCAAGATGTGATTTGAAATTCATGCTTTAATGATTTTTACATCTCCATCCGGACTTAAAAATAGCTCTTTGACACTTGGGCTATTAAGCGGAAATGGAACATCTATTTTATCAGTAGGCTTTTCGTTGGAATCAAGTTTTACCAAAATAGGCTGAGAAATTTGAAACAGAAACTTATTCCAATTCGGCTCACGAATTAGCGCAAATTTTAATTTACCATCACGAACCAAATCTGACTTCATGACTCGATTTGGAGTACTATGATAAATAGTCGGCTTACTGGCATACTCCACGATATCTAAAGAAACCTCTGAAAAAGCTTCACAAATCGTTCTAATTTGGAACATATCAAAGAGAAGAAAAATCCAATCTTGTCCTAATTCGGGAGTCCAATTCTCTGGTTTGATCAAAGAAATCACTTTCCCATTTCCTTCCTGAATGTGTAGAATCCCTGTTTTTTTAAATTCTGCTGCGAGTTGAGATAGATCCAAAGCTGTTTTTTTTACAAAAATAACCAGAATATCTATAGGAGCGGGTTTATTATAAAACCAAAAAAAGCTCCCCTCAACCAAAAGCATGAAAAATTTAACTTCACGCTTTGATCGAGGATTTTTAAAAATGCATTAGAGCCAGAGGAATCTGCCCAAAAATCTTTAATGAAAGTAGACCAATCATCAGAGCATTTGAAGGGAAATCAAAATTTAGCACTTGGCTGTATAAAATTGTTTACAAAAAGCTTTATGAAGGGTACGGAAAAATAAGACCGAACACTCCCTCGTTAAAGAAACAAAAACTCAAAATAGATTTCCAGCAATTTTTTGTGATGGAATTCAAAGTCTTCAGGAAGCCAATAAATAGAAATAATAAAGAATGGTATGGAATACCTTCAAGGACATGAACTCTCTGTTCTTACGTTATTTTATCTCCAAGAACTAAGCATAAAAGAAATTGTAATGATTACTTCATACTCAGAATCCCAAGTTAAAATACTGTTCCATCGGGGAATAAAAAAACATTATTCTGTGTTAGAAAAAATGACAAATAAATAATTAGTAAAATTATTATGAAAAAAAATCCTAAGATGAATCAGGCCACTAGGCAAATAGATTAAAGAGTCAGTGAGAGATAGTCAGTTTCCTAAGTTTTATAAAATAATTATCAGGAAATTAGAAACACTTAAATTAAAACCAGAGTATCAACCTGCTATTAATGCATTGACTCTTAGATTTTCAATTTGAACTGCTTCTTTATCTGTCTTAGACATGATTTACTCACCTCAAGCAATTAATTCGGGATTTTTGTCGACATTTTCAGGAGTAAAAAAACCAAATTCAAATCACAACTCCTGAAATCCTCAAACTAAACAAAGAAACTAACCTTATTTTGAGTTCTTTCATTCTAATATTTAGTATAATCTCTTGTGTTTTTATAATAGTGAATCCGAGAAAAATAAATTACTAAAAAAATAAAGGCTACTGAATTGATATATCAGTAGCCTTATATTTTCAAGAAGTAGATATTAACCTCTCAACCAATTAATAAAAGTCTGGTAACCAACTCCTATTTCTCTAGCAAATGCTGCTTTGGTCTTCTTCCCCGCTGCTTCTACCTTTTTCCATTCTTCAATGATTTTACTTTTCTCAGAATCAGAGAAAGATCTTCTCTTAGAACCTTTTGATACTACATTTCCTGTAACAAGAGAAATTAGCTCATTCAATTCATTTAGAAATCTTCCATCATTCAAATGAAGACCAGCAGCCTCCAGTTTCTTTATAACTTGATCCTTTGGGTTTACAGGAGTAACTGCGATGCCTTTGGATGCAGCCTCATGCAAATCGATCTTACTTCCATCAGAAGTAACATAAATAAAACCATCACCTTTCTTTAGATCAGCAATTGCTTCTTTAATTAAATCTCTCATTTTCCTATTATTTAAGGGGTTTTGTAAAAATCGATAGCAATATAAATATATATTATCTGTTTCCCTAGAAAAACAATCTATAAAAACATCATGAGTTTATAATTTAAGATAAGAATCAATTTAAAGAGTAATTCTTCACCCAATTTTGAATAAGATTAATAGGAAAATCCATTTTAAGAATAGCATTGAAATAAATCTTTTCTAACGCAGCGTTGAAAAAAGAACTTTCAAATAAACTTAGATCGGTTTTTCTTTGAATTTGTTCAACTAATGATTCGAAATCATTAAATTCTTCCACGTAGTCTATATTTTCTTTCTTCTCAAATTCATATTGCGGTTCAAATTGGAAAATCTCCTGAGAGGATGTCAAATAAAAGTATTTGTATTTTTCTAAATCCTTTTGACAATATATAATAATAGATTGATCACTACTTTTAAGGTGAGCTATTTCTTCAAGCCCCTCATTTAATTTGATATCCTCAGACAATGAATCTACCATTTCTAAAATAAATTTTTTCCATGTATGTTGAAGTTCCTCAGGAATCTCTTCAGTTATATTTTCACTCTCGTTCAAAAGGTTAATTTCAATGGACACACTGGCTTTTGCAGCTAGACTAAGTAGATCAAACCAATGACTATCAGGAAAGTTAGAACTAGGCCAATAACAAACCAAAGTCTTATTTTCGATTACAAATTCATCAAAGAGTTTACCATAAACATGATTTAAAGTATCTACACTATTTTCATAATTAGTCCAATCTATCTCAGAGAACAAAGATACTGGATCAAAATACAGATATTCTTTACTCAAAAATTGAAATCCGTCTAATGTCAAATTCATTGAATTGGATCTCTGTCCGGTAAGGATAATTTTTCTTCTGATTCTTTTCATAGTATAATTTGTTTAAGAATTCCACTTTTTGGGAAGAACATAAAATCTTAATGCTCAAACCGACAATTAAAAGTAGATCATTCCTATTCATTTCAAAAACTTTTGACACTAAGTGTCAATAAATAGATTTAACAGAACTGATCACTGCTTTCAAAAATGTAAATGCAACTTTTTGAAAAAGGGTCATTACTCAGGAATTTTCCCTAATTTTGTATCCCATAAGAAACCAAACAATTTCACCACTCGCCCTTCTTATGGCTTCCAACACGAAATACATCTTTATTACCGGAGGAGTGACATCCTCGCTAGGAAAAGGCATTATTGCCGCTTCACTTGGCAAACTGCTTCAATCCAGAGGCTTTAGTGTCACCATCCAAAAATTTGACCCCTATCTGAATATTGATCCGGGAACTTTGAATCCATACGAACATGGGGAATGCTATGTCACTGATGATGGAGCCGAGACGGATCTTGACCTGGGACATTACGAGCGATTCCTAAATATCCCTACCTCTCAAAACAACAACATCACTACGGGTAGAATCTATAATAATGTCATTACAAAAGAGCGAAAAGGCGACTATTTGGGAAAAACTGTTCAAGTGATCCCACACATTACAGATGAGATTAAGTCCAATTTTTATAAACTGGGTGAAGAGGGAAAATACGATGTAGTAATCACTGAAATCGGCGGATGTGTGGGAGACATTGAATCCCTACCATTTATTGAAGCGGTGAGACAGGCAAAATGGGATCTTTCTCCCAATGATTTCTTGGTCATCCATCTGACTTTGATACCTTTTCTAAAAGCAGCAAAAGAACTTAAAACCAAACCGACCCAGCATTCTGTTAAGCAATTGCTGGAAGCTGGTATTCAACCGGACATCCTAGTTTGTAGGACTGAATATCACTTACCCCCGGATGTGAAAAAGAAATTAGCGCTTTTCTGTAACGTTCAATTAAATAGTGTCATCGAAGCAATGGACGCAGAGTCTATCTACGATGTACCACTGCTAATGAAGAAAGAAAAACTTGATGAGAGAGTGATGTCCAAGTTGAAGCTTTCTTCAAAAACGAATGCTAATCTGGACAATTGGAAAGATTTCTTGGGCAAATTAAAAAACCCAACCCAGGCTGTAAACATTGGTTTGGTAGGAAAATATGTATCACTTCCAGATTCATATAAATCAATTATTGAAGCATTCACTCATGCCGGAGCATCCATCGAATGTGAGGTCAACTTGAAGTTGATTTCTTCAGAAGAAATCAACTCTGATAATTTCAAAAGCAAACTCAAAGATTTGGATGGAATCGTTGTAGCTCCAGGGTTTGGAGAAAGAGGCTTTGAAGGCAAAATAGAAACTGTACGCTTTGCGCGAGAAAACAAAATTCCATTTTTGGGAATTTGTCTTGGCATGCAGGTAGCCGTGATCGAATTTAGCCGAAATGTGCTTGGTCTGGAAAATGCAAATAGCACTGAAATGGACCCAAATACTCCATATCCAGTGATCGCATTGATGGAAGAACAAAAGAAAGTGGATCAAATGGGTGGAACAATGCGATTAGGTTCGTATGCTTGCGACCTGAAAAAATCTAGCAAAGCTTATGCAGCTTATGGAAAAACTAAAATCCAAGAGCGACACCGCCACAGATATGAATTCAACAACTCCTTTTTGGAGCAAATCGAAAGCAAAGGCATGATAGCCTCCGGAAAAAATCCGGAAACAGGATTAGTTGAAATAGTCGAGCTGAAAAACCATCCTTGGTTTGTTGGTGTTCAGTTTCATCCAGAATACAAAAGTACCGTTTTAAATCCGCAGCCATTGTTTGTGAAATTCATCCAAGCTGCTATAGATAATAAATTAAAATAATTTACCCTCCTGAGTTGATTCAGGAATTACGATTAACAATATGGACAAAAATCAAGCAACAGGTTTGATTCTTTTCGCTGCAGTAATTTTGATCTACTCTATCTTTTTTGCGAGTGGACCGGAAATTCCCGAAGGAGAAACTGTAGCAATCACTCAAACAGAAGCCATAGATCCTGCAAGCAGTATTGCTTCGCCGGATATTGCACAAGCTATCGAAAATGACAGCATTTTAAGTCAATCTCGAATCATTACATATGGAGTCCTTGCGGCTATGACAATGGGTACTGAAGAAGATGTTCTTCTGGAGAACGATCTTATCCAAGTCAAAATTTCAAGTAAGGGAGCCAATGTCAAAGAAGTCATTCTGAAAGAGTACAAGAGCTGGGATATGAATCCGCTGGATTTGATCAGCGAGAAAAGTTCACAGATGAACTTTATGATTGACACAAAATCAGGCCAAATCAATCTTAATGATCTTTATTTCAATAGCTCAATTGAGAGCACAGTGGATGAAGAGGGAGTAAAAACACAAACCTTGACATTTTCGGCAGCAACAGAAAGTGGCCAGTTGACTCATAAGTTTATCCTAAAAGACGGCACCTATGAACTGAAGAAGACTTTTGAAATAGACCGTTATTCAGGGGTTTTTACAGGCAATTCAATTTCTTTTTCTTGGGATTATCAAATTAAGGCGCAGGAAAGCAATTTGGCTGAGTCAAAGCGTCAATCAAGATTAAACTATTACACTGCCTCAGGCTCATTTGATAATTTAGGTGCTGGCGATGATTTAGAGGAGGAGACAATTGAAGAACCAGTGAAATGGATCTCCTTTAGTCAACGGTTTTTCTCAGCAGCAATTATCTCTGACAGTACATTTCAATCTGTAAAGATTACTCAGTCCACTCCAACAGACAGCACTATTGTACGAAATATGAGCGCGGCCTTCAATATTCCATTGGTAGATGGAAAAGCTGGCTTCACCTTTTATTTCGGTCCCGACAAATACAAAGTCCTGAAAAAAGTTACTCCAGGATTTGAGGACAATGTGGACATGGGATACTTCTTTGTCAGCTGGGTGAATAAGTACATTATTGTAAACCTGTTTGCTTTCCTTGAAAAGTTTTTCAGCAATTATGGTGTAATCATTATCATTATCGTCTTTCTGATCAAATTAGCCTTGTTTCCATTGACTTATAAGTCATATATAGGAATGGCTAAGATGAGAGTAATCAAACCGGAAATCGATGAACTGAAGGAGAAGTATGGTGATGATGCTACCAAAATGCAACAGGAGCAGATGAAGCTATTTTCCCAACTCGGGGTTAGTCCGATTTCGGGTTGCTTGCCATTGGTACTTCAAATGCCATTTTTGTTTGCGATGTTCTTCTTTTTCCCAAATGCAATCGAGCTTCGCCAAGAATCTTTCCTTTGGGCATCTGATTTATCAACGTATGACACTTTCCTAAAACTCCCATTCACAATCCCTTTTTACGGATCTCATGTGAGTTTATTTACACTCTTGATGACTGTGTCTCAGATCGTGTATACTCATTTCAACAATCAGTTGACAACTGCCACTGGACCAATGAAAAACTTGGGATACATTATGCCAGTGATGTTCATGTTTATTCTTAACTCCTACCCTGCTGGTTTGAGTTTCTATTACTTTGTATCCAACATGGTGACTTTTGGTCAGCAAGCACTAATCAAACTATTTGTGGATGATGCGAAAATCAGAGCAAAAGTGGATGAAAGCAAAGTGAAAAATGTGAATAAAAAGAAGTCAAAATTCCAACAAAAACTGGAAGATGCGATGAAAGCTGCAGATTCTAATCGGAAAAAATAAAATTAAAGAGCCTTAAATAAGGCTCTTTTTTTATCCTTTTCTTGGTAAAACATTCCAATTTTCGGATGATTTCTGATAAAGCTCAGTTATTTATCAAATCTATAGTTCAGGATAGAAGAGTTTCTGAGTACACATAAAAAATGTTAACCTAAATACCCAAAAAAGAATAAAAATTCTTTGATAATCAGTACGCTAGACAAATATCACCCGTTTAGTCAGTACCAGAGTCATTAAGAGCAAGCCTTAAAAAAACATCAAAATCCAACAGAAAAGAGCCGATTTTGATTAATATTGACATTCAAAATCTCCTTTCAAACCAACATGGGAAAAATCATTGCAATTGCTAATCAAAAAGGCGGAGTAGGTAAAACTACCACAGCGATGAATTTGGCAGCTAGTCTGGCTGTTTTGGAATACAAAACTCTAATTATCGACGCTGACCCTCAAGCTAATACCACTTCAGGTCTGGGACAAGACCCAAAGGCTGTTAATACCAGCATTTACGAATGTATGGTAGATGGTATCGACGTCAGTGAAATTATAGTTTCTACAGGAATCGCAAATCTTGATCTGGTGCCATCTCATATTGATCTAGTAGGTGCAGAAGTCGAGATGATTAACATGGAAAATCGGGAGGAGAAAATGAAAAAAGTAATTTCAGGACTAACTGATGTCTATGATTTTATTATCATTGATTGCTCTCCTTCACTTGGCCTAATCACAATCAATGCCTTAACGGCTGCTCATTCTGTCATTATTCCCGTACAATGCGAATATTTCGCCTTGGAAGGATTGGGGAAATTATTAAATACGATCAAGATTATTCAGACTCGCCTCAACCCTGATCTCGAAATTGAAGGTATTTTGTTGACTATGTATGACATGCGCCTGAGACTTTCAAATCAGGTAGTGGAAGAAGTGAGAGTTCACTTTAAAAAAATGGTTTTCGAAACCATCATCCCAAGAAATGTGAGATTAAGTGAAGCTCCGAGTTTTGGATTGCCAGCTATCGCATTTGATGCAGATGGTAAAGGCGCAATTGCATATATGAATTTGGCTGCTGAGATAGCTCAGCGCAACGGCCTTACTACAGTGACTAATTAATCATGGCAGATCAAAAACCCATAAAGAAAAAAAGTGCATTAGGAAGAGGATTAGGTGCTTTGCTAGAAGATAGTCCTGCAAAACATAAATCTGAAGACCTCCTTCCTGAAGTAGTCAAAACGGGAATATTTGAAATCCCAGTTACTCAGATTCAAGTCAACCCTTATCAGCCTAGAGTCTATTTTGACAAGGAGGCTTTGCTTGAACTCTCAGAATCCATCAAAGTTCAAGGGATAATCCAGCCAATAACTGTTCGGAAACTTGATACAGATGAGTATCAACTTATCTCAGGAGAGCGTAGATTTCAAGCATCAAAGTTGGCAGGATTGACAGAAATTCCTGCTTACGTACGTACTGCCAATGATCAGCAGATGCTGGAAATGGCGCTAATTGAAAATATTCAAAGAGAAAATCTAAATGCACTGGAGATAGCGCAATCTTACCAGAGACTTCTCGCCGAATGTGATCTTAAGCAAGAAGAGCTTGGTGACCGTGTTGGAAAAAACCGAACTACTGTCAACAATTACCTTAGATTACTAAAACTCCCTCCCACAATCCAGGCAGCTATCCGCGATCAAAGACTTTCAATGGGGCATGCCCGAGCTTTGATCAATATTGAAAACGTAGACAAGCAACTGGCTATATTCAACAAAGCTCTTGAAGAAGAATTAAGTGTGAGAAAAGTAGAGGCTTTGGTGAAAGCACTAAGCGAAGGCGGATCCGAAAAGAAAGAAAAAGTAGAGTTGGATCCTGTTAAAAAATACGAAATCAACAAACTTCAACAGAAACTTGCTTCACATTTTGGAACAAAAGTGGCTTTGAAAACGAATTCTAAGAATAAGGGTGAGATCAAAATCCCTTTCACTTCAACTTCTGACCTGAACAGAATTTTAGAAATTCTCGATCTTATTTAAACTTGAACTTACCCAAACCAAATAATAGCTACCATTTTGCAAAGCTACCATTGGTTGCCTTTATATTCTTGTTTTTACTTACATCACAATTTTCCTTCGGTCAAGAAGTAACCAGCAGGCCCAAACCTGTAAAGAAAGTAAAACCGGATTACTCCAATCTCCCAAAAAATCCAAGAAAGGCAACCATGCTTTCAGCAATCCTTCCTGGAGCAGGACAGGTTTACAATGAAAAGGCTTGGAAAGTACCAATCATTTATGCTGGCTTGATCACGGATGTATATTTTATCGGGTATAATAACACCAGGTATCAGGTTTTCAAAGAAGCATTAATTGCTTCTGACAATGGAGAGCCAACAGATTTCCCAAATCTAAATCGGGACGGACTGGTTCGAAATGTAGATTATTGGAGGGGAAATCGAGACCTTTGCTATATACTTTTGGGAGCGATCTATGCACTCAATCTAATTGATGCAAACGTTGACGCACACCTTTCAGGGTTTGATATATCAGATGATTTGGCATTAAAGATTGATCCTAAACTCGAGAGTTTCTCAGCTAATAATAATTCCGTTGGCTTTTCTATCAAATTGAAATTTTAAATAATGAAAATTCTTTTACTCGGCTATGGAAAAATGGGGCAACTAATCGGTGCAATCGCCGAATCAAGAGGCCATCAAATTGTCGGAAAAATAAATATTGATAATACTGCAGATTTAGAAAAATTAGATTCTTCACTTGTTGATGTAGCTATTGAATTTAGTCAACCAGAAGCTGCTGTCACCAACATTAAATGGTCTTTAGAAAAAGGAATCCCAATTGTATCTGGAACTACTGGATGGCTCGATCAAAAAGCTGAATTGGATAACCTGACTGAGTCTAAAAATGGCACATTCTTTTATGCCTCAAATTACAGCATAGGAGTCAATATCTTCTTTAAAGTAAATCAGTTTCTGGCTAAACTGATGAATGAAACTTCTGGATATCAAGCTGCTATTGAAGAGATCCACCACACAGCCAAAAAAGATGCTCCTTCAGGCACAGCTATCACACTTGCGGAAGGCATCCTTGGTAACATTGATTCTTTGAATACCTGGCAATTAGCTGATCAGATAAGTGTAAATGAACATTCACTTCCAATTATATCCAAAAGGATAGACCCTGCGCCTGGAACGCACATCATTAGTTATACTTCCACGATAGACACCATTGAGATCAAACATACCGCTCATAGCAGAGAAGGTTTTGCACTTGGTGCAATTTTAGTTGCTGAGTGGATTCAAGATAAGAAAGGGGTACTTTCTATGGATGATTTTCTATCTTTCTGAACATTTAACCTAATATGAGTAAATCTAAAGCAAAAAAATCACCGGCAAGAGAATGGGTAGACGCCCTTGTATTTGCTGTAGTAGCTGCCAGTTTAATCAGATGGCTACTTCTAGAACCCTTTACAATCCCTACAGCCTCAATGGAAAAATCCCTTCTAGTGGGAGATTTTCTATTTGTAAGTAAAATGCATTACGGAACTAGGATCCCTAAAACTCCTCTTCAAGTACCATTGACTCACCAAAAAATTTGGGGTACTGAGATCCCTTCCTATAGTGATGCAATTCAACTTCCCTATTATAGACTTCCTGGATTTTCAGATGTTGAAAGAAATGATGTAGTAGTATTCAACTATCCAACAGAATTCCAATACCCGACCGACCTCAAGACTAACTATATCAAAAGAGCAGTGGGTACTCCTGGTGATATAATTGAAATAAAGTTAAGTGAATTGATTGTTAATGGAGAGGTAGGATTCAAACCAGAAGAGATGCAGTTCTCCTATGATGTAATTACCAATAGACCTTTAAACGCAGAGTTCTTCAAAGAATACGGTATAAATCAGGATAGCTTCGGGACTTTTAGTAATGGAGCTGGATACTTGGTATTTGCAACAGAGGAAATAATTAAAAGACTCGAATCCTCTCCTGTGGTTACTTCTGTGACCAAAAGAATTCAATCTGCAGGGGCCGGGGAGACAGGGATATTCCCTGATGGTAATATGGTTGGCTGGAATAGAGATAATTACGGCCCACTTAAAATTCCCGCGAAAGGCTGGACAATTGAAATGACTCAAGAGAATGTAGTAAAATATGGCTTTGCAATTGAGAAATATGAAGGCTTGGAAAATGTGGAATTGAGAGAAGGCCAACTTTTAATCGATGGCAAAAAAGTGGACAGCTATACCTTTACTCAAGATTATTATTTCATGATGGGTGACAATCGGCACGATTCCTATGATTCAAGATATTGGGGATTTGTACCAGAAGATCACATTGTGGGCAAAGCATGGTTTCTCTGGCTCTCACTTGATAAAGATGAGTCCATGTTCAGTAAAATTCGATGGAGTAGATTCTTTAAAGGAATAGAATAAGAAAGAACGCCTCGGGAATGATATTCTTGAGGCGTTCTTTCTTACCAATTTATTGGTTCTTTACCTTGGGCGATTAGATAGTCATTCGTTTTGGAAAAATGCTTACACCCAAAAAATCCTCGATGCGAACTAAGGGGGCTTGGGTGAGGTGCTTTCAGAATCAAATGTTTTGATTGGTCGATCAAATCAACTTTTTTCTGTGCGTATGCTCCCCAAAGCAAAAAAACAACATGCTCCTTTCTTACACTGATCAGTCTAATCACCTCATCAGTAAACTCCTCCCAGCCCTTTTTCTGATGGGATCCTGCTTCATGAGCTCTCACTGTCAAAGTTGCATTAAGCAAGAATACACCTTGATCAGCCCATCGAGTCAAATCTCCATTTGGAGGCATGGGAATCCCTAAGTCTGTTTTGATCTCTTTAAAAATATTCAGAAGACTCGGTGGAAAAGGAGTCCCTGGTCTCACAGAGAAAGATAAACCATGTGCTTGATTCGGACCATGATAAGGATCCTGTCCAAGAATCACCACTTTCACCTTATCTAGAGGACAATGCTCAAAGGCATTGAATATATCTTTTCCTTGAGGAAAAACTTTTCCTTGTCTGAACTCGTCTTTCACAAAGGAAACTAATCCTTTAAAAAATTCTTGTTCAAAAACGGAACTTAGAGCATCTTTCCAGGAGGGTTCAATTTGTACTTCCATGTATAATTATTGAATTTCTAATTTGGAATTGTATCTTTACAGTCTTTCAACCTACAATCATAATGGTCACAGCAGTAACAGACGGAGTCAAAGTCAGTGTAGAGGTAACCTATCAGGCAGAATTTTCTAGTCCTCATCAACATCATTATGTATTTACTTACAAGGTAAACATTGAAAACAAAAGCAACCAGACTATTCAACTTTTAAGAAGAAAGTGGGAGATTTTTGATGCTGCGGAAACCCCAAAAATCGTTGAAGGCAATGGTGTTGTGGGCCAACAACCTATTTTAGAACCCGGAGAGTCGCATAGTTATGTGTCTGGCTGTAACCTCAAATCAGGCTTAGGGAAAATGAGAGGTTCATATTTTATGGAGCGGCTGATGGATGGAAAGTCTATCGAAGTAAAGGTTCCAGAATTCCAGATGATTGCTAATATTTTCCACAATTGATTTGAACGAAAAGGTCTATTCCTTTCTCGCGTACCTTTCTTATTGGCTGAAAAAAGAAGATAAATACGCACTTCAATCCCCGTTATTATACAACCACTACAAGGAATTATTCAAATTTATTGAAGAAAGAAAAAATACTGATCTTGAAATCGAAGAATTCAGAAATCAGCTTCTTCAAAGTCAAACGTTAATTCCAGTACTTGACCTAGGCGCAGGTTCAAAAAAAGTCAACACTCCTATTCGGGAAGTAGCGAAAATCACCAAATACAGTACAAGTAACCGAAAATTTGCACAACTCCTGCAGTACTTTTGCACTCAAACAAACGGGGAAATTGTCATTGAATTAGGAACCTGTGTAGGAATCACTACTCGATATCTTAATAAAGTGACAAAAACCAAACTTTTAACATTTGAAGCTTCCGATGAATTAATAAAGGTAGCAAAGGGTGATTCCAAACTATCCAAAGTCAAATTCGTGGCGGGTGATATTAATTTCACATTGCCTGAAGAGCTAAGCGAGATTAAGAAAATTGATTTTGCTTTTATTGATGCCAACCATACTTACGAAGGCACAATGAAGTCTTTTAAAGAATTGATTTCAAAAACAAGTCCAGAATCAATCATTGCGATTGGAGATATTCATTGGTCAAAAGGCATGGAAAAGGCTTGGAAAGAAATCCAAGAATTTCCCGAGGTAAAATTGAGCTTAGATTTTTATGAAATAGGAGTTTTATTCTTTCAATTCCCAGGCGAAAAAACTCATCTAATCTTAGACTTTTGAGTTTTCCAGGATAATAAATAGCTCAGAACCTAACCTTTCAGGAATAGAATTATAACAAGGCGAAAAAGTTTTGATCTCAAAAAACGGATCAAAATAACTGAGGTACT
Organism: Algoriphagus marinus; assembly: GCF_001936475.1. Taxonomy (GTDB): domain Bacteria; phylum Bacteroidota; class Bacteroidia; order Cytophagales; family Cyclobacteriaceae; genus Algoriphagus; species Algoriphagus marinus. The sequence continues at coordinate 139,533 of NZ_MSPQ01000002.1, forward strand.
CCACCTTATCCCCTCCAAAAGGAGGTCCTTCAAAATCGAATTTCCTATCAAACAGCACTCCAACAAGTTTTCCTCCGGGCTTGAGGAGGCTTTTCATTTTGGAAACATAATCAGGTCTAAGTTCTGGATCCAAGGCACAAAAGAAAGTTTGTTCAATAATTAAATCGTATTGACCTTGATGCTCAAAAAAATCAGTCAGAAAAATTTGATTATCAGGAAATTCAGGATTTTTAGCTTTAAATCTTTGAATAGGCTCTGAAGAGAAATCTAGCAAATGCACATTTTGGAAGCCATTTTCGTAAGCATATTCTACTTCATATGCATTTCCTGCCCCAGGGATCAAGATCTTAACATCCTTATTTTCAAATTGGTCTAAATATTGCAATATGGGTGGAGATGGAAACCCAATATCCCAACCGGTCTTACCTAATTTGTACCTGTCGGTCCAGTAGTTTTCATCTAAAAACATCATAATCCCTATAAATTAATTCAGTTATGAATTCAGAATTTGAAAAAAATTCGGCTCAAAAGAAAGGACAAGGTAAGAACATTATTATTATTGTTTTGGTCTTGCTAGTCATCATTAGTGGAATCAAGCTATACACTGACTACGTAGATCGTACAAAAAAGACAGAAGAAATCTTAATCCTTTCCACAGAGAATAACGATCTAAACAAAAGATTAGACTCCGTTACTTATCAGTTAGACCTCAGAATCCAAGAGATTGAAAAGCTCGGAGGAGACATCAAAGCTCTAGAGGAAGTAAAGAATCAATTAGTTGCAGAACGTAACTCATCCCGTCAGAGAAGCGCATCTGAGATAGCTACACTAAATGCTAAAATCAATTCATACAATGGAATGATCGCCGAAAAAGATCAGGAAATCCTTGAACTACGTGCTATGAATCAGCAGCTTTACTCTGAAAATCAAGATTTGAAAACAACTCAAGCCGAGATTGAAGAAGAAGTGGCACAATTGAATATTCAAAGAGAGAATCTACAGGCAAAAGTCAATGTGGCCTCCATGCTGAAGGCTGAAAACATATCGATTTCAGCAGTAAATTCAAAAGGAAAAGAGCGAGTGGAAACCACAAAAGACTTTAAGAACCGACAAATCGAACGAATAAAGGTAAGCTTCAATCTAGCTGACAATAAGGTAGCTGAAAAAGGCCCGAGAAATATTTACGTACAGGTTTTAGCACCTAATTCACAACCTATTTTTGATGTAGCTAAGGGTTCTGGAACATTTATGATGAATGGCAATGAGCAATTCTACACTGTTAAGCAAGATGTGATCTTTGACAATTCCGGTAATGAACTAGTATTCTACTATGAAAAAGGGTCTGATTATGTATCTGGACCACATGAAGTCAGGATTTTTGTAGACAATTATCAAGTTGGCTCGAAGAGTTTCACTGTAAAATAAACGAAAGCCTCCTACGGGAGGTTTTTTTTTACTTTTACCTCGCGTTTCATTTGGATAATGATTTGGAAAACAGCTGATATTCCACTACTTTTGCGGTCTGTTTATTCAAATTCCTTAAACACATTACAAAATGTTCCAAAGAAATTATGAGACGGTATTCATTTTAACTCCCGTTTTGTCTGATGTTCAGATGAAGGATACTGTCGACAAGTTTGTAAACTTGTTAAAAGAAGAGGGGGCAGATGTCATTAATGTGGAAAATTGGGGTCTCAAGAAGATGGCTTATGCTATCGACAAGAAGACTACTGGTTTCTATGTGATGGTTGAGTTCAAGGCCGATCCAACGATCATCCGTAAATTCGAATTAGAATTTAGAAGAGATGAAAAAGTGATGAGATTCTTGACTACTGTTTTGGACAAACATTCAATTGTTTACGCCGAAAGAAGAAGAAAAGGAGAGTTTAACAAAAAAGTTGAAGCTAAGGAGGAAGCTGCCAAATGACACTAGTAAACGAGCCAATCAATAGAGGCGAAATCAGAAAAAAGTATTGCCGATTCAAGAAGCACGGCATCAAGTACATTGACTACAAGGATCCTAATTTCTTGTTGAAGTTTGTTAATGAGCAAGGTAAAATCCTTCCAAGAAGACTTACAGGTAACTCTGCAAAGTTCCAAAGAAAAGTGGCTCAGGCCATCAAAAAAGCAAGACATTTGGCTTTGTTGCCATTCGTAACCGATGGGTTGAAATAATTTCTTGTATCGTCCAACATTAAAGAACATTACAAATGGAAATCATTCTAAAGACAGACATCAAAGGTCTTGGCTATAAAAATGACTTGGTTGATGTAAAGCCAGGTTACGGAAGAAACTACCTTATCCCCCAGGGATTTGCAGTTTTAGCAACAGGTTCGAACAAAAAGATTCTTGCTGAAAACATCAAGCAAGCTGCTCATAAAGCTGAAAAAATCAAGACAGAAGCTGAAAACATCGCTGCTAAAGTGGAAGCGATCACTTTGGAGATCAAAGCAAAAATTGGTGAATCAGGTAAAATTTTCGGAAAAGTAACTACACTTCAAATCGCTGACGCGTTAGCTACTCACGGAATCGAAATTGATCGTAAAAAAATCTCTATCAACACTCCTGTAGACGGAGCTGGTGAATTTACTGCAGAAGTTGACCTTCATAGAGAAGTGAAAACTCAAGCTAAATTCTTGGTGGTAGCAGAATAATACTGATCCACATCCCATAAAAAAACCCCGAATAATCGGGGTTTTTTTTATGTCTTAAGCTTTTTGATACTTAGCTCAAAGCCTTTTCAAAGCTTTCAATCAATTTTTTTGATACAGATTTGCTGTTTTTCTCTCTAGCTTCTTTAAAAAGCGCAATAGCCTCTTCTCCTTTTTGAATTACTCCAATAGGATTTTGATCATTTTGGAAGCTCACCCAGCACCAAGATAATTCTGCAGCTAAAGTTTCTCCACCTTTTACTTTCTCTAACTTCTGAACTACTTCAGGAACTGTTTTTTCTAATTTTTCGATTTGCATAGTTTTTTAAGGTTTGGTAGTTTTCTTGATGAATTATGACCAAAACTGAATAAATATTTTTGTTTTTACAATTTTTAGCATCAATAATTATCACAATCATAATTTTCAATCGATTGCATAAGTCAAAAAAAATGATCTTTTTGAAACTTTCCCATTTCAAAAGAAATTATCCAGCATTTTTTTCCCCCTGATCTAAAGGCATTTATTGAAAAAATGGAAAAACTTTAATTCTTGGTTTGGAAAAAAACAGCTAAGATTCTACCTTTGTCACACTTTAAAGAACCCTACCAGGTTTCAGGAGTCAAACTGGTCTATGGTGTAACTGGCAACACGTCTGATTTTGGTTCAGAAGAGTCTAGGTTCGAGCCCTAGTAGACCAACAGAAAAGCCCCGATTCGAAAGATTCGGGGCTTTTTTTATTAGTTCGACTCTATTTCAGATTAATAAAATAGTGAAGGGATCACTTTCCGGCTATTTCAAAATTCGAAGCCTATAAGCATTCATTGCATTTTTCCCTAAGTGTTCTGTCAATCTGTAATTAGCTATCGCTCCCACTCCTGCTCCGATTATTGGGACGAGCTGAGCCAGCTTAGCCAAATCAATATAATCTCTATAATCCAGCTGAAAAGTCCTCCAATCGAAAGCACCCAAATCTTCTGGCAGATCATGGCGGTAACTCTCCCAATTTTCCAATAATCCAATTAAGTCATTTCTCCTACTTTGGGTTGAAAAACTGATTTGAAAAATATACAGTAGAAATAGACGCTCTTGGTAATTCTTGGTATCAAAGCCGTAAAGCGCTGCAATGTCAAAAAGCATTTTCATTTTGATAGTTAGAAAAGCAGGAAAATCCGCAAAACCAAGCAGAATTCCTCCTGCTCCTGTGACCGCTCCTTCAACTGAGGCGGTATTCCTATACCATTTAATTCTATTTCTTACTTTGAACTCTCGCTGCTTTAATGATAGACTTTCGTGAGGCTTAGGAACAATCCAACTTGAACCCGAAATAACCGCTTTCACCATATTTTCAATAGCCGTGGTTATTGCCAGATGCACTTTTTCAGGAATCCAGTCATTAATTTTACTTTGAATCCCATGAGTAATCCGACCTGTGAAACTAGGAGGCTTTTTCATTTGATATAGCCATAGTCCTAGTTCTGCATGCGCATAATTTGTATAATTATCCATTTCCTGTTTGAAAAACTTAAATTGGAATTTCAGGTTACTCTATCATTCCACATACCAAATCTAAACAATATGATTAAGCCTATTTATTTACTCATTCTTCTGTTAGGGGGTTTTCTTTTCCCAAATGAAAAACAAAAAAATATAGATCCTTTTACGAACATCACCATCTGTCATTCCGATGACATGGCTCAGTTTGTAAATTCTCCTGGGTTTGCATCTTTTCACCCTGCTCCTTTAGAAATTGAATTTTCAGGGAATGGAGAAATGACCACTTATCCTACAGCAGATGGAAAAACCGCCAGTGGCTATTTGATCAAATCAAACGGACCATCAGATAAATGGCTCTTTGTATACCAAGAATGGTGGGGGCTAAACGATCATATTAAATCTAAAGCTGATGAATTCTATCATGATCTGGAAGGAAAAGTTAATGTAATCGCTCTTGACATGTACGATGGACAAGTCACATCCAATCCTCAGGAAGCCGGTAAACTAATGCAGGGCGCAAATGAAGATCGACTTACAGCTATCGTGAAAGGAGCACAAGCACTAGCTGGATCCAATGCTAAAATCGCTAATGTAGGCTGGTGCTTCGGTGGTGCTTGGTCACTTCGTTCTGCTTTAATCACTGCCGAACAAAATATAGGATCAGTAATGTACTATGGTATGCCTGTAAGAGATTTGGAGCAACTCAAAAAATTGAATTCGGATGTTTTGGGTCTTTTTGCGACGGAGCAATATATCTCTGAAGAAATCATCAAGGATTTTGCTTCAAAGATGGATGAGGCAGGCAAAAAGTTGACCTATAAAATCTTCCCAGCTGTTCATGGATTTTCAAACCCAAGCAACCCTAAGTATGATGCAGAAGCAAGCGCTGAAGCATACGAAATGGCAATCACCTATCTAAGAGGGAAATTTCAAGTTTAAATTATATCCTCTACAAACTAATACAAGAAAAGCTATCAATTGGAATTGATAGCTTTTCTTGTTTAATGAAAATTAAGATTACTTGTATAAGCCGTTGAAAAGCATTTTAAACGTACCATGAGATTGAGCTCGGAACGTGATCTCAGGTCCAAAAGCATAGAATTTACCTTTTCCTATTTCTGCTTCAAACGCTGTTACCCCGTTTTTCAAATAGGATTGCCCCCAAGCCCATCCACTTTTCAATGGCGCTTCCTCACCAAACCAAGCAATTGGCTTCACTCCCTGATTGGTCGCATTTGGCGAAAGGGTGAATACTGGACTTCGATTGAACATGATATAGGCTTTATCTCCCATGCCATAGTTTATTGGAACTGAATTATCGACATGCATTTCCAGCACAGATCCTGGGATATAATATTTCTCTCCACTCAATGGCCTACTTACACCCTTCTCATTCAATTCTACCAATGCATCATTTACAGGTAAGCCTAAATGAAAAGCTAGATCTGTAGCCGAACCTACTGTGATAATTTCTCCGCCTTTTTCCAAGAAGGATTTCAACTGTGGTACAGACTCCGCTTTGGTAAAACTTGCCAGCATGTGATGATATTTGGAGTCGACCTCTTCAGGCTTAGGAAGTGATCTTCCATAGCGGCCTTGGTTCGGACCTGGAATACCTGGACCAATGAACAGTATGACATCATATTTATCATTCAGTCCACCTTCATTGATCTCCTTGGCGAAAAGCAGTTGGTAATCAAAATGAAACTGCTCCATCATCCAGCGTACCCATCCAGATGGCATTGAACCTCCATAATAGTCATAAAGTGCAATTCTTGAAGGCTTAATCTCTTTGGCACCCTTTGGCATTGCTGCTACCGGCTCTGGATAAACCCCATACTCAGTTGCTGCTTTACTCAAAAGTGCTTTCCCACCTGAAATATAAAAAGACCCCGCCGGCATCCCGTTGGAGGCTGTAGTTGTTCTATAGACTTTCACTTTGGCTTTTAATAAGTCATTCACAGCCATAAAACTGTTATTATTCCTTGCATCTAAAAGATACCCAGATCCATTGGCAAGAGCTTTGGAAGGAGGAGTTTGAAGCTCTCCGTATGGTAAAGCTTTAAAAGGGCCTGAGAAATCCTCATAGATCCTATCAATCTCAGAACCCATTTGAAAAGCCAGCGTCCAACCAGCAGCATCATATGGCCGAATTGGAGGGCCTCCTGGATAGAGAAAGTCGTTTGGATGATCTTGTGGCTCAAACATGTCAATCACGTGAGGTCGAAAAGCCTGTGCTGTTTTGACGATGTAGGAATTGGCAGGGTATGATTTTCCATTGACTTTAAAATCACTAGTAGCCTGATGAACTTGGATTCCAGACTTAATCAATGCATTTAAAAATTTGATTGCAGTAGGGAAATCAGGCTGATCTGCAGAAAGTATATACCCTCTTGGATCTCTTCTTGAAGGATCTTTATAGATTGAATCATAAAATTGAGTGGGAACTCCAGATCTGAAACCAAAATATGCCTCTTCCTCATCATCCTCTTTTTTTGCTTTTTGAGCCTTGGCATAAGCAGCTTCTATTGCCTGGGAATTTTTTGGATACATGGTCCATGTATCTGTGTTTCCTCGGTCAATAGATCTTCTTCCCATGATATAGATATTACGAAGCAAATCATCGCCACTCCTAACTGCATGATTTAAAATCGCATAGTTCAAAGAAACTGAGTAATCGATCGAAGTTTTAAAATGCCAATCCCTTGGAGTAATTGGGAAAGGATTTGCATTGTTAGGAATTAATCTGTCTGGAACTAGAGGGACACTGGAAGGAGTCGGGTTTCCAATAATCTCTGTCAAGATTCCTATTTGGTTGTGATAATAAGGTGTGGTTCTTAATCCACCGTTCCACCAAGTAGAAAAGACTGAGCCTCCCAGTCTTGTATAGCCAGGACGATCTTCCTGGTGAAGACGATTAATCATTGCAGCACCTACTGCATCCAAACTAGTGATGATCAAGGGATCAAATACATGATTAAACGGATCACGATAAGGAGGTCCGGCAACTACAGTACCAGCAGGTCCAGATTGGTGGTGATTATAGATAATCTGAGGGATCCACTCAATGTATTGCTGACGGGACATATTCTCAGCTTCACTCATATTGTTCATGTAGAAATCACGATTGTTATCATGACCCACATATTTCTGATAAAGAATAGGAATATTCTGGTCACGCTTGGTCGGATCTTCTTTTCGCATGTACCAATCGGACATGATTTCCATTCCGTCAGGATTAGCATGAACCAAAAGAATGATCACCTCATCCAAAATCTTCATGGTCTCAGCATCATTCCTAGATGCCAATTCATAAAGTGTTTGGATTAATTGATGAGGACCTACTACTTCATTTGCATGAAGCCCCCCGTCAATCCAAACGACAGGTTTCCCCTCGATAATCAGCTGCTCGGCTTCCTCACGGCTCATTTCGGCTCGAGCTAGTTTCTGAGAAATCTCTTTATAGCGGTCAAGCTTCGCAAAGTTTGAAGGAGCAGTTACGATCATCATTGGTTGCTCACGACCATATTCGGTCTTTCCAATACTGCTAAGTCGAACCCGGTCGCTAGCATCTGCTACTTTTTTAAAATAAGCCTCAGTCTGAGTAAAATTAGCGAGCATATAATCATCGCCAATATCAAATCCAAAATGGGATTTTGGTGTTGGAATATTCTGCGCGGATAGATTTGCAACGCAAAAGAGCAGCAGAACAAAGAATGTAAAACGTATTCTCATAAGGGTATAATTTGGTTCGAAATAGGACCTAATTCCTAAAATAGCATGAAAAACTAAGGGGAAGTGGAAGTATTCTCTGTTTATGTCAAAAAATTACAGGATCGGGAATTTTAAGCATTGAAGTCTAGAAATGGTTTAACACATCCCAGATACTTTTGAAGTATTTTCATATGTTTTCTGCCTTAACCAAAAAATAGAGAGAAGAAACTTTTGAATGTCTTCATAGGATTTAGCCTTCCTAAAAAGGAATTGTTACTTTTGCCTAACCAAGCTAAATTTCTTTCAAAAAAACTACTCAGCTATGTCCGAGGTCAAAATCTTTGCCGGAACAAACAGTCAAAAATTAGGAGAAAAAATCGCTAAAAGTTATGGGAAGAGGTTGGGAGAGCTCACCCTTTCTAAATTCAGCGATGGGGAACTGTCTCCAAGTTTTGACGAATCTATTAGAGGCTGTACCGTCTTCTTAGTGCAAAGCACCACACCTCCAAGTGACAATCTGTTAGAGCTTTGCCTCATGATTGATGCGGCTAAGCGTGCAAGTGCATATAAAGTTTGCGCAGTGATCCCCTACTTCGGATATGCTCGTCAAGACCGAAAGGATAGACCTCGTGTGTCTATTGCAGCTAAGCTAATTGCTAATATGCTCACTTCTGCAGGAGCAGATCGAATCATGACTTGTGACCTTCATGCCGGACAAATTCAAGGTTTTTTCGACATACCTTTGGATCATTTGAATGGATCAGCTATTTTTGTGCCCTATTTGAACTCACTGCGGTTGGAAAATATGATTTTCGCAGCACCAGATGTGGGAGGAGTAGCCAGAGCAAGGGCCTACGCCAAGCATTTTGAGGTAGAAATGGTAGTCTGTGATAAGCATAGAAAAAGAGCCAATGAGATTGCATCCATGCAGGTTATTGGTGATGTAGAAGGAAAAGATGTGATTCTCGTAGATGATTTGGTAGATACAGCAGGCACGCTCTGCAAAGCTGCTGAAATCCTCATTGAGAAAGGAGCAACTTCAGTAAGAGCTATTGCTACACATGGAGTCCTTTCTGGAAAGGCTTACGAAAATATTGAAAATTCGAAATTGTTAGAACTTGTTATTACAGACACGATTTCGATGAAGCAGTCATCTTCAAAGATCAGAGCGCTGACTGTAGCTGAATTGTTTGGAAAAGCGATTCATGCAGTGACAGGAAACACTTCAATCAGTTCCTTATTTATTTAAAGAGAACCAATTTTAAAATACACATATATGAAAACACTAGAGGTTATAGGGTTTAAAAGAGCAAATCTCGACAGTGCAAGTCTAACTGAGCTAAGAGAAGCTGGCAATGTTCCTTGCGTCGTTTACGGACCAGGTATTCCAGAGCAGATTCATTTCTACTCTCCGATCATTTTGTTCAGAGACTTAATTTACACTCCTGAAGTTCACTTAGTTGAGTTGAACATCGAAGGAAAAATCATCAAAGCGATCTTGAAAGATGCACAGTTTCACCCAGTTAGTGAAATGATCCTTCATGCTGATTTTGTTGCTTATTCTGAAGAAAAGCCAATTAAATTTGAAATTCCTGTTAAAATCGTAGGAAACTCCCCAGGTATTGCCAAAGGTGGTAAGTTGGAATTAAAAACCAGAGTTCTTAAAGTTAAGGGTCTTGCAAATTCACTTCCTGATTTCGTTGAGGTGAATATTTCTTCGCTTGACTTAGGTAAATCTTTCAAAGTTGAAGATCTATCTGTAGAAGGTTTTGAAATCTTGACTAGTCCAAACGTTTCTATCGTGACTATTGGAATTCCAAGAGCACTTAGAGGTAAGAAGGTTGGCGAAGAAGCATAATCTTTTCTATAAATTAATTCTAAATCCTGCCCTTTTAGGCAGGATTTTTTATTTTCATGGCATTTTAGAATCGAAAAATGAAATACTTAATTATAGGATTGGGGAATATTGGTCCTGAGTATGAGCTCACAAGACACAATATTGGCTTTTTGACTTTAGATAGATTAGCTGAAAAAGAATCATGTACTTGGACTAGCGATCGCCTTGCATTCAAAACAGAATTCAAACATAAAGGCAGATCTATTCATTTGATCAAGCCCACGACCTACATGAACCTAAGTGGAAAGGCAGTAAATTATTGGATGAAAACCCTTCAAATCCAGAAAGAAAATATTCTGGTGGTGGTGGATGATGTGGCTATTCCTTTCGAAAAGCTAAGAATGAAACCTAAAGGAAGTGCTGCCGGTCATAATGGGCTAAAAAACATTGAAGAACTTACTGGTGGTCAAAATTACCCCCGTCTCCGAATGGGAATTGGAGATAATTTTCCAAAAGGGAGGCAAGTAGACTTTGTTTTGGGCAGATTTACCCAAAGCGAGTTTGATGCCTTGCCAGCCATGATGGACAAGGCCATTGAAATGATTCTAGCCTTTTGTACCATTGGTATTGAGCGGACAATGAATCAATTCAACGATTGATTGATCCAAATTTTGGATTTCCAGTTATTCGGCATTTATTTGTACTCACTTCAGGAAACTGATTTATAAAGAAGAGGCGAGAGATTAGGCTCTATGACCCTCTGGCAACCATTCGATATTTCGAAAAGGTGCCAAATCCTACCCGATCCGGGAATGATAAATTGGCTTACATCTTTAATCCCATTTTTTATTCTTGATTCTCATCGGGTAAGATTTCTTAGAATCTTTCTGGAAAGTCTATTTTAAACCCACACCATGATGAGTACACATTTCGAAACCAATTCTATCCGGATTTCCCCTTCCAAGTCTAACCAAAAGGAACACAGCGCACCGCTTTATTTGACCTCAAGTTTTACTTTTGATTCAGCAGAAGAAGCAAGAGCAACTTTTGCGGATGAAATCGAGGGTAATATTTATTCCAGGTATGCGAATCCAAATTCAAGTGATTTGATCCAGAAAGTCTGTTCAGCCGAAGGAACTGATGATGGTATTGCCACTGCATCTGGTATGGCTGCGATGTTTGGAAGTATTGCTTCATTACTTCAGCAAGGGGATCATGTTCTAGCTGCTAGGTCACTTTTCGGCTCTACACACCAACTGCTTACAAGAGTATTTCCCAAATGGGGAATCACTTCGACTTATGGTGATATTTCCGATTTTGAGAATTGGGAAAAACTGGTTCAACCAAACACCAAAATGCTTTTTATTGAAACCCCTTCTAATCCGGGACTGGAGATCATTGACTTGGAATGGGCTGGTAAATTTTCAAAGGCGCATAATTTGATTTTAGTGGTAGACAATTGTTTTGCTACCCCTTATTTGCAACAACCAGCCAAATGGGGAGCAGATATAGTGACTCACAGCGCTACCAAATACATCGATGGACAAGGAAGAGTCTTAGGAGGATTAATACTTGGAAGGGCTGATTTGATCAAAGAAGTCCAGTTTTTTACTCGTCATACTGGGCCTGCAATCTCACCGTTCAATGCCTGGATTCTTTCAAAGAGTATGGAAACGCTCGGTGTTCGGATGGATAGACATTGCTCCAACGCCTTAAAAGTTGCCGAGTATTTCGATGGAACTAAAGAAATCAATTTTGTAAAATATCCTTTTTTAGAATCTCATCCGCAGTTCGATTTAGCCAAAAAGCAAATGAGTCAAGGAGGTGGAATTATTACTTTGGATCTAAAAGGAGGATTGGAGCGAGCTCAGAGATTCATAGACAAGCTTAAGATGATCTCTGTAACTGCAAATCTTGGAGATAGCAGGAGTATTGTGACTCATCCCGCTTCGACCACTCACAGCAAACTTAGTGAAGAGGAGCGCCAACAGGTGGGAATCACTAATGGATTGATTAGATTATCTGTAGGATTGGAGCATTTTGAAGACATTATCTCAGACGTGTCACAAGCATTAGATCAGTCAAAATAAGAAAAGCCCTTTTCGGGCTTTCTTTTTACCAAGTAGTTTGATTTAGCTTTGGAAAGGCGCGAATCACATCACTCAAGCTAATTTGCCCTACCAATTTCCCTTCTTTAAGGACAGGGAATCTCCTTATTCTCAATTCCAAAAATTTTTGTGCCGCATCAAAAAGTGAAAGATCAGGTGAAAGTGTAATCACGTCCTTGGTCATATGTTCACTCACTTTTGCAGGAAATTTGGGAGTATTGGAATATTTCCCCTTGATGATCTCCCGGAGACAATCGACCTCTGAAATAATACCTACCAAGGCCCCAGAATGATCAACTACAGGCGCACCTGAGATTTTCTTCTTTGTCAAGGCCTCCATAACCTGTTCAATAGTATCATCCTCCTTGAAAGTGATTAATTTGGTAGACATATGATCCTTAACAGTGATATTTTGAATTGGAGCCTTTTTTGGTTCTACCACTCGAACCCCTTGAAAACTTTTTACCATGACTAAAATAATTTATTGAGCGAAAAATAACTTACTGAAAAAATAGTGAAATAGCAAATAAGAGTTTTGAAAAACTAAATAATCAAAATAATAAACTGAATATATTCTTATATCCAGTTTATTATTTTGAGAAAACTTTATGCTTTTAATTTAATATGTATACCCGCCTTTACATCAGTAGAAAGAGATAGCCCTAATAAAATTAGGGTTAGACCTAAATTTGGTTTACATCAGTCAACGGTCATCCGACATCCCTCTAGAAAAGCAAAGAAATAAGTCAACTCGCATCTTTCTAGAAAAATCATGTAATTATGATTTTTTCCAATTAAACCAAATATCAAAAAACAAACTTTCCCCATAGAACAACAGAGGCTGGAATCAAGCAATCCTATTTAGCGGAGGTATTCTTTAAGAGAATGAAAGGCTTCCAATTTTTTGAAGGCTTTTTATATAAATCATCAAACTCAAATGTACCCACCACCACATCAGCATCTCCGTCTCGATCAACGTCTCCTTTTGTAATGGTCAACCAATGAGAATCGAACTTTTCAGCCAATACAAAAGGAGTGAATTTACTGGGAGATTCCTGCCTGAAATAAATTAAATCCTGGGAAGGTTTTTGGCTCGGATCCGGAAAAAATGCCAAGGCAAAAATATCTAGATCACCATCTCCATCGAAATCTTCGACTTCCAAGCCACTTGCTCCATTCATCGGGTAAAACCAAGATTCTTCAAATTCATTTTCTCCATTGTTCAAGAATATCCGAACTCCATGATAGTTTTTCAGAATTTGGGATTGATCTGCATTATCACCATTTACTACTATCAAATCATCAAACCCATCTCCATTCATATCATCATATCGAAAATCACTTGACCCGAAGGCTGGTTGAAATCTCAATACATATTTTGAAGAAAAATTTCCTTTACCATCATTAATCAGCTCCAAAATCCCTTCGTTAGATTGAGTCATCTGAACCAACAAATCCAAATCGCCATCCTGATCTAAATCTCTAGCAATTGTTCTTCTTGCACCTGGCTGAGCATTTAAAATACTCTCTTCCCCATTGCCAAAATGCAAGGCCAGTTTTCCGAGATGATTTCCGAATTGCGCGGTGACATATTCTTTTTTTCCATCTCCATCCAAATCCGCTTTAAGCTGATGTACAGGGCGCATCAAACTATCCAGAATTTTTTCACTTTTCCACCCTTTACCCTCTTTTGAAAAAACTGAGAGCGAACCAATAGAGTCATTGGAAGGATCCATTAGTCCCATAGTCAATAATTCAAACTTCCCTCCTTCAAGCCATTCAATTTCCACTGGAGCTATATCGGTCTCAATTGAATCTTTCTGCCGAAAACTATTTTTCGAATCCAGCACAAATAGCTTCCGGAAGCGATTCCCCAACCATAAATCCCCTGTTTCAGGATGGATTCTCACCATGGTAGTCAGGTTGGGATAGATGAAATCATAATTTGGCTGAATGACCTCAAACCCGAGAATCCCAACTCTTGGATTTTCTTTTTTTGCCTGTGGCAAGGGATTTTCCGGAGCATTTTCAAGATAGTAATCAAGGATTTTTTGCCAGTCATCTCGTTGAATCAATTGCGCTTTGGAATAAATACCTTCGGGTACGCCAGCATCCTCAGGAAGTATAGATCCAAAATCGGATTCTAAATAAAGCCCCATCCTTTTCCGCATATCAGGAAGTACATTTTCAGACCAAGTCTTCTTATCAAGAATTGAAGGTTCAGGTTTTAGATGGCAACTTCCACAATAAGCATTTGCCAATTGCTCCCCATTCAATTTTAAATCGATGGTTGCAAGCTGTTCTAATGTCAGAGGTGGCTGTTTTCGCTCTGAAATAGGATTACAGGATGCAAAAATTATTGAAATAACTACTCCAATTAAAACTCTAATCTTCATTGATCCAGCACCTCCAAAAATTCATTAACTATGTTTTGATCTATTTCTAAATGATGGGAAAAAGATTTGGGATCATCAGAAAATGATAAATCCGGATTGATAAATTGATTTTTTGAAGGTCTCCAAATCTTACAAGAGGCATGGATTTCCCTAAGAAATCCGGTCCTTTTGAGTTCCGTGACATGCTTTGGCTTGGTACCTCCACCTGGCATTATTGTAATTCGATCTTTGGCGACTTCCATCAATTCCTTTAATAATGGAACCCCTTCTTCTACTGTATTTTTCCCGCCTGAACTCAAAATTCGCTGAAATTTACAGGCAATGATTTTCTCTAAAGAATCAAAATAATCTGATGAAGCATCAAAAGCACGATGAAAAGTACAAGGCCTTCCGCTTGCGGAGCGAATCAACGATTCGCAGGCATCAACATTCACTTTTCCCTGAAAGTCTAAAACGCCAAAGACAAATCCATCAGTCCCTAACTCTCCAAGAATCTCGATATCACGCTTCATTACCATCAATTCTTTCTGAGAATAAGCAAAATCACCACCTCGAGGACGGATCATTACAAAAACTGGAAGATCAATTTCTGATTTAAGAATCTTGAGCATTCCGGCACTTGGGGTCACTCCCCCTTCCGGGAAATTAGAACAAAGCTCCAGTCGATCTACGCCAGCATCCGCTGCTTGCATACAAGCCTCCAAACTATAAACGGGCGCTTCAAGAAGAATTTTACTCATGGTTTAAAGTGAGAGTTTGAATCAATTAACACGTTTCCGCTTTGAGTTGCTTTGGCAAAATTAAATCCAGGATGAACCGCAAAAGCTCCTGTGACACCTTCTTTGTTGATCGCAAGAAATCCAGCTTGGATATCGTTGATATTCTTATTTTTTGAAATCAACCTTCTCACTGCTTCTTCACAAGCTTCTTGAGGAGTTCTCCCCTGACGCATTAATTCCACAATCAGGAAGCTACCACAAATCTTGATAATTGTTTCTCCCAAACCAGTGGCAGTAGCGGCACCTACTTCATTATCTACATAAAGACCAGCTCCAATTATAGGACTGTCCCCTACTCTACCATGCATTTTGTAAGCCAGACCACTTGTGGTACAGCTCCCTGCCATATTCCCTTTAGCATCTATTCCAATCATTCCTATGGTATCGTGATTTTCAATATTGATGATTGGCTTGTATTGGCTAGTTTTTTTCCATTTTTCGTATTCAATTGCCGCTTTAGGGCTAAGTTCCTCTTTTTCCAAAGGAAAGCCCTCAGCTATCGCAAACTGCCTAGCCCCCTCTCCGGCTAGCATGACATGTGGTGTTTTTTCCATTACTCTTCTTGCAAGCGTGATTGGATGCTTTATTTGTCTCACGAAAGCCACCGAACCACAATTTCCATCACCAGTCATAATCGATGCATCGAGGGTGGTGATTCCTTCACGGTCAGGAAGTCCCTGAAGCCCGACCGAAAGATTATCCATATCCAATTCAGTATCTCGAACCCCTGCTTCAACTGCATCCAAAATCGTCCCTCCAGCAGTAAGACTATCCATCGCAGCCTGATTTGCAGGTAGCCCATGATTCCATGTAGATAGAATTAATGGCATTTCACCTAACTCGCTGGAGTTTTGCTTTTCATCAGCAGCACAAGCTGTGGAAATACTTGGGATAAAAAGGGCAGTCCCAATCAGGGATTGCTTTATAAACTTTCTTCTTTGGGACATAAGACGTATTTTAGAATCGATTCTCAAATTATTAAAAATGCCTCTAAATCGGCTTATTTTTCATTCAAATCATTTAAAATCTATCAAATGAAACCCTATCTACTTAAAGAATCAAATTGGAAAGATCTAAAGACCCATCGTTTCGAATTGGCAGTTTTACCCTGGGGAGCCACTGAGGCCCATAATTACCATATGCCTTATGGTACGGATGTCTATGAAGCAGATGCTGTGGCTGAGATTTCCGGGAAAAAAGCTTGGGAAAAAGGAGCAAATGTGACGATTATGCCTACGATTCCTTTTGGTGTAAATACAGGACAATCAGATATTTATTTAGACATCAATTTAAATCCGAGCACGCAGTTACTGATACTTCAGGATATTTTGACTGTTTTGGATAGACAAGGGATAAAAAAGTTTTTGATTATCAATAGCCATGGGGGAAATGATTTTAAAACCATGCTCCGAGAACTGGGATTGAAATTTCCTGATATGTTACTATTTACCTGTAATTGGTTTCAGGCTTTGGACAAATCAAAGTACTTCGAAGAATCAGGTGATCATGCTGATGAAATGGAAACGGCATTGATCATGCATCTTCATCCGGAGCTTGTACTTCCTCTAGACCAAGCCGGAATGGGAGATGAGAAAAAATCCATAATTAAGGGTGTTCGGGAGAAATGGGCATGGGCTGAGCGAAAATGGTCTGAAGTCAGCACTGATACTGGAATCGGTAATCCAAAAAAAGCCTCCCCGGAAAAAGGAAGGCTCTATTTTGAAGATGTTACTGACAAAGTCGCGGATCTTATCTTGGATATTTGTGAGGCAAAGCCCGGACAAATCTATGTTTAATTAATCCAAAGAATTTAAATCCAACTGAGTACTTTCTCCTTTGTAATCAATAATTGTAATGGATTTCAAATTTTTTGGGAGGGAAATCTCTCTTGATGATTGAGATATAAAGCCTGCACCTAAAGAGGTTTCAAACCGTTGTTTTTTTCCACTTTCAAGTTCGACGATAATTGCCATTGTGTTTAACGACGGGGTAAGTGTTCGCATACCGGAGTCTTTTTCCTCTTTCTTAAATACAAGGAGCGAATTTCTATTCTGGGAAGCTATCAGGAGAGAGGGGCCTTGTGCGGAACTTAATTTCACCAATGCCTTTGCATCCCCAGGTACAATAAATCCACTCTCATTAGGTCTGACAGGGGTAAATCCTCCAGTGCCATCCCCCAATAGAACAAGTCCTACCAGCGCATCCAATCTTCCTGTGAAGATCTCATTTCCAAAGTCATTCCCTACCAAAAGCACGTCCAGATAACCATCCCCATTTACATCCTCAGTCAATATCCCATTCACCGGAGCTATTTGAGCAGCTGTTGGCAATCTATGTACTTCAAAAGTACCATCACCATTATTTTTAATAAATGCGGACTTATCATAATTCCCAGTCAAAATGACTGCTCCTTCCTTTTCTTCAGTAGTGAAAAGATCATTCTCGGTGCTCAAGGCATAGGATTTATACCGCTCGTATTTCCTTCGGAAAAGGGTACTTTGACCATATAAATCATCCCAAAAATGACTAGGATAAGAGTTGTAAACACCTGATCGGTCTTTATAGTATGCAAAAGTGACAGGATCCATACTTCCATTTCCATCGAAATCTTTTGCATAAATTTTAACAGGCTGTTCCATTGTAGGATGGTGGGGATTGTTTTCGCCTAAATTGCCTACAATGAAATCTGTATCTCCATCTTGGTCAAAATCTCCAGAGGCAATCGAATTCCACCATCCCAGATGATTCTCCAAACCGGTAGTTGACATTTTGTAGAATTTAGACCCATCATTCTTAAAGATGGTAATTGCCATCAATTCGCCAACGACTACTAAATCTACCTTCCCATCTAAATCCACATCAGACCAAATGGCATCTGTCACCATTCCAATATTTCTAAGCTCAGGGGCCAGCTCATCAGTGACATCCTGAAGCATTCCCTGATTATTTCTGAATAGAAAGCTTTTATCGGCGATTGGGTATTTCGCAATTGGAGTTCTCCCACCAACAAAAAGATCAATAAAACCATCGCCATCAAAATCTGCTCCTCTTACAGTCGTACCACTTGCTTTTGCAGCTGAGAAATTTTTATTCAAAGTAAAATTTCCCATACCGTCATTCAAGTATAGTCTATCCAAGTACTCGTCCGAATCGGGAACAAACTCACTACTTCCGCTTACTAGATATAGGTCAAGATCTCCATCATTTTCCAAATCGAAAAGAAGCATACCCATCTCCTCAAAATTTGAATTTTCTCCAGGAATCAACTCTTTCTCAGTGAAAGTGCCATCTGATTTTTGAGTGAATAATTTTGGAGAAAACCCAGCCGATGAACCTACAATCAAATCCTCTAACTGATCACCATTTACATCACCAACGGTAAGAGAAGGACCATACTGACTTAATTTATGTGGAATAGTTCGCTGAATATTGAAATCCACTTTATCTGCTTCCTCATGGATAAAATTAATCCCAAGTTCATTCGAAACCTCTTTGTATAAAGGATTTACTTCAGCAGACTCAAGAATAGCAACAGAAAATTTTCCTTGTTTTGATTCTGCGTAACTGACTTGTAAGACTTGATTTGCTTCAACATTTGAAAGTGTTGAAATCTTCCCATCAGGCCAAATTACTTCGACCGTAGGTACATTAGAGAAATCACCAAGCCCAAAATGTAAGATATCCTCAATTGAAGACATGTATCCACGAACAATTTGCTGCTCTTGGTAGCGAATTGAACCATCACTTAATTTCAAGGAAACTTTCGCACCAAGACCACTTGGATTCGATGCTTTACCTTGGAGTTTAATCCGAAGGTAATTTGGCTTTTCTTTAGCATCATTTAAGGTGTTTTCGAAGATGAAAGCCGGATCGTTGATATTGTTAACTATATAATCTAAATCTCCATCCTGATCCAAATCCACATAGGCCGCACCATTTGAAAAGGAAGGAATATTCAATCCCCATTCTTCACCCGAATCTTTGAAAGTCAAATCTCCATTGTTTCGATAAGAGTAATTAGGAATTTTGACAATTGGAATTGAATCCAACAACTGACGGATGCTGGCTACTCCACCTACATCTGCCCGATAATTTGCAAAATCCTTATCGGTAATATCTCTGGGAAATCCATTGGTAATTAATAAATCCCGCAATCCATCATTATCAACATCTCCAAAAAGTGGTGCCCAACTCCAATCTGTCTGATAAATTCCTGCCAGCATCCCGATTTCACTAAATGGAACTCCAGCTCCATTGTTCATCTGAAGCATATTCCTAACGTATTGGTATTCATAGCCCCACTGCTCGTTACTGATATAGACTTGGTAGGAGTTTTTCCCAATGGTGGTTTTCTTTCTGAAATTGTCCTCCCCTAACATATCTATTGTAATCAAATCAGGGAGCGCATCATTATTAAAATCAGAGATATCGGATCCCATGGAAAACTGGCTCTGATGCCTTAAAAAATCCTTGGAACGATTGGAAAAAGTACCATCCTGATTATTTATATAAAGAATATCATTAGTCACATAATCATTGCTGACGTGAATATCAGGCCATCCATCATTATTTAAATCCGAAACAACCAACCCAAGTCCAAAGCCTTCAATTGTGATTCCTGCTTCAATTGTAACGTCTGTGAAAGTTCCATCACCATTATTTCTATAGAATTTATCATTATTAATAGCAGATCCATCCACTATTTTCTCTCGATAATTCGATGGGGTTACTTTGCTCTGCTCATTATTAAGGACGTATAAGTCTAAGTCTCCGTCAAGATCATAATCTAGAAAAGAGGCTCCCATTCCATTTCCTGAATCTGCAATTCCATATTGCTTTGCTTGTTCTAAGAATGAAATATTACCCGCAGCATCTTTCCCTTGGTTGACAAATAAAAGATTATTCCGCTCACCTTCGCCTGTCTTCATTGCTGTCGCGACATAAATATCCATCCACCCATCTCCATTGATATCGACCGCAGTGGTCCCTGTGCTCCAACGATCTTTCGCTTCTATCCCAGAGCTTGTCGAGATATCCTTGAATTTAAAATCCCCTTGATTCAGGTAAAGTCTATTTGAGACCTGATTGCCTGTAAAAAACAAGTCAGGGAGACCATTTTGATCAAAATCAGCAACTGCCAAACCACCGCCATTAAAAATATATTCATCGGTAAGAATATTAAATGAATCGGATTCTGTGATTTGATTGGAAAAATCAACACCAGTTTCCTTTGGGGTTTTAAGTTTAAACAACTTGGATTCTTGAGTACATGAAAACAAGAAAACAAATAGGGCCACAGCCAAAAGGCTAGATTTAGAAAACTTCATAGATTAATCAATTTGGGTGCTTGGGAACTTTGAAATTACCACTTTTGAGACAAAGGCGGAAAAAATATGTACTTGATTGTCATAAAAAAAAGGAAGGCTTTTCAGCCTTCCTTTAAATAATACTTCTAATACTTAAGATTAGAAACCTGGATTCTGAATCAGAATGTCTGATCCTACCAAGTCAATCTGGTCTTGAGGTATTGGAACTAATTTATACTTTTCGGTGAACTTAGCGCCACCAAGCGCAGCAGCCAATTCTACTCCATCAAGTGCAAAATAGAAGTCAAGCTCAGCTTGAACAGTATTCCATCTCACTAGATCATAGAATCTGTGACCTTCCATACCTAATTCAAGCATTCTTTCCATTCTCACAGCAGCTCTTGCAGTTGCAGCATCAGTCCATGGAGAGTCATACGTACCTATTACGTAATTAGCAGCCATAGTACCATCCTCACGCATCAACTTGGAGTTCATTGCTCTTGTTCTTACACGGTTTACATAACCTCTAGCTACCTCTAATCCACCAGTCTCGATTTCTGCCTCAGCAGCCATCAATAATACATCAGCAAATCGGATAATCATGAAGTTAATACCAGTATATCCTGGAGTCCAAGAAGAGTTATCCTGGAAAGTACCTTGCTCAGATCTTGCATACACATACTTCTTAGGAGAATATGGTCCACCGTTTGGCTGGTTTCTGATCCAAGCTGCGCCTGGGAAATCCTGCCATCCTAGGTAAGGAATACCTCTTCTTCCAGTTGTATGATCAACTCTTGGATCTAAGTTTCCTGTGTCAGGAGTAAAAGGATCAGCTGTTTGAATGCCCATATCACTTTTCACTCTGTTTGCAGGGTTATTATAAGACTTATCCAACAATGGAAGACCAGCTGCATTGGTTCTAAATGCGTTCACAAAAGAGAAACTTGGCTGGAAGAATCCACAACAGTTACCTGGACCAGATGGGCCGGTATTGTAAGGGAAGTTCA
The DNA here is from genome assembly GCF_001936475.1 of Algoriphagus marinus. Classification (GTDB taxonomy): domain Bacteria; phylum Bacteroidota; class Bacteroidia; order Cytophagales; family Cyclobacteriaceae; genus Algoriphagus; species Algoriphagus marinus. The sequence goes on from NZ_MSPQ01000002.1 coordinate 160,826, forward strand.
AATCAAATTCTGGATTTGCATTGTTTACAGAACCAGTACCAGCAGCTGCTTGATAAGCCCATACAGATTCCTCATGGTTATCATTAGCTCCTCTGAAAGCATCATCATAATAAGGTACTAAGCCATACTTTAAGTTATTACTTGTTACACCATTATTGATTACATCTGTAAAGAGGGTTTTCGCTTCTCCGAACTTATTCTGATACAAGTAAATTTTTGCGAGGTATGACTTAGCTGCCCAAGAGTTTACTCGACCAACTTGAGGCTGAGTAGGTGGAAGATTATCTGCTGCAAACTTCATATCAGCTTCAATCAAAGGCCATAGGTCAACATTATTACTAACATCTTCCAAGCCACTACCATAATCCAAAGTCTCATCAACATAAGGAGTATTACCATAGTCACGCTTCAATTCAAAGTAATAATGAGCTCTTAAGAATCTTGCTTGAGCAGAAATTCTTGTCACATCTCCTGGAGTAACGTCCGGACCTGGGTTTTGCAATAAACGCAAAACGTTATTTGCCCTTGCTATTCCTTCGTAAGCTCCCGCCCACTTAGCTCCAACATCACCAGAAGCAGAGTTTATTTCGAATCTCTGAATAGGGTTAATAGTTGTAAAATCTCCAGGGTCAGTACCTTTATTAGCTTCTCCACCTCTGATACTTCCCCAAACCCAGTTAGAAGGAGAAGCCAATCTATTGCCTCTACCATTAACTTGAGAATAAGCAGCAATCAAAGAAGCATCAATACCCGCAAGCGAAGTCAACTGAGCCTCCGCCAACAATCCTGTCGGCGCAACATCAAGGAAATCATCGCTACAACTCACTGCTACCATCATCAATCCTGATGACAGTAACGCTCCGATTTTTAATTTAAAATTGTTCATCTGTTTTAATCTATTATAGTTTCTATAACTCGATTTCATTTATAGTGTTTAAGCTTAGAAGCTGAGATTCAAACCGAAAGTATAACCACGAGTAACTGGATAGTTACCTACGTCAATACCAAATGTTAAGTCAGCGTCGCCACCTACCTGAGGATCAAGACCCTCATAACCTGTGATTGTAAAGAGGTTGTTCGCAGATGCGAATACTCTCAATCGCTCCAGTCTCCATCTTTCCAATAAGGTTGCAGGAAGCGTGTAACCTAAAGTCACATTCTGCAATCTCAAGTAAGATCCATTTTCCACATAGAATGAATTAGCAACGTTAGAAGTTGAGAAGTTAGAAGTTTTCTCTACCACTGGGATAGTTGCATCCAAATTCTCAGGAGTCCAAGCATTTTTCAAACGCTCTGAAATTGCAGCGCCTTCAAAAGTCTGGAAGAAGTCGGTAAACCACTTAGACTGATTGAAAATCTCATTTCCTATAGAAGTGTATAAGTAAGCAGAAAGGTCAAATCCTTTATACCCAACAGTGAAATTCACACCACCAGTAAAATCAGGAATAGGATTACCCAAATTGACTCTATCATCTGGGGTAATTTCTCCATCACCGTCAACATCTTCAAACTTGAATCTACCTGGAGCAGCTCCATCTTGAGTAGCATGACTTGACACATCTTCAGCATTTCTGAACAAGCCTACTACATTATATCCAAAGAAAGTGGAAAGAGGCTGTCCAACAGAATTTCGAATTGGCTGTATCCCTCTAAAAGAAGGGTTTACGGAAGTAATAACATTCAAACCTGGAGCTAGAGCAACGATTTCATTCTTCAGAACAGAACCAGTTACAGTCAAATCGTAAGTAAACTCACTTGATAAGTTACCTCTCGTACTAACCAATAGATCTAAACCTCTGTTAAGCATTTGTCCAATGTTTACAGAAGGAGGCGAAGCGTTAGGACCCGCAGTTTGAGGAATAGGAACTGTGAATAATAAGTCCTTAGTATCCTTTTTCCACCAATCAAAGATCACATCCAAACGTCCATTAAAGAAAGTACCGTCAAAACCAATGTTAGTAGTTACAGCAGTCTCCCACTGTGCATTTGGGTTACCAATTCGGGTTCTTCTGAAACCGATTACAGCTGAAGAGTTAGACCCTGTGATATCATAAGAAGAAGCTCCTACGTCACCACCAAATAAGGAATATTGGTTGTTTGGATCCACGTTGTTTGAGTTACCCATTTGTCCCCATCCACCTCGGATTTTCAAATCATCAATCCAAGTCGCGCCAGAAAGGAATCCTTCAGAAGAAATTCTCCAAGCTGCAGAGAATGCAGGGAATACACCGTAACGATTGTTAGATCCAAATCTTGAAGAACCGTCTCTTCTTACAACTCCACTGAATAAGTACTTATCGTTGTATGTATAATTAACACGGCCAAAATAAGAGTTAAAGTTTACTCCTCTGTAAAGTCCAGAGTTAACTTGTCTTGTAGAAACTGGCAAGTTTGAAATATTGATAAAGTCTGGGTCTCTTGAGAATGGATTCTGACCATTTGCACTCATAAATCTACCAGCACCTGTATTCAATGCTTCCTGACCTAAAATCACATCAAATGCATGCTTATCAAAAGTCTCCTTCCAAGACACAGTGTTTGTGAATGTCCAGCCAAAGTTAAATCCTGAACCTTCATTGTATCCGAATGCAGAGTTATTTTCTGAGTTCTCATATTGCAATCTAGAATATCCCCAGAAGTAGTTACTTGAATAATCGATACCCACAGCGGTTCTAAATGTCAAATTGTCCAAGATATCATACTCAGCATAGACGTTACCAAATGCACTGGATGAATATCCTCTGTTATCTCTAATTCCGTCTCTATTTGCTACTGGATTTCTAGGGTTGTTAAAGCCTCTTGCTGCAGTACCTGCATATCCACCAAACTCATCATAAACTGGAATGATTGATGGCATACGGAAGGCCTGAAGGATATCATTTTCGTCCCTAGAAACACCTGCTCCGCCAGCTCCACCTTGCTGACCCAATACCTGACGATATGTAGCCTGGAAGTTTTCACCGATTCTTAATTTGTTTGTTACATCAAATTCGGAGTTTGCTCTAAAGGTGATTCTTTTGAAATTATTTACGATCATGATACCTGCCTGATCCTGATAACCTAAGCCGATATAGAATCTGCTTGTCTCAGACCCACCATTCAAACCAATTGAATGTCTATTCAACGGCGCGTTTCTTGTCAAAGCATCATACCAATCTGTTCCTTCTCCAGTAGCAGCTCTAACAAGCTGATAAATTGGACCTTTAGATGGGTCTGTGTTATACAATGCACGCTCCTGCTCAATTCTGTCAGCAGAGAACGGACCAGCTACACCAGCTACACCACCTACGTTGATATAATATGGAAGGACAGGAGTAGCTCCTGAACCAAATTGAGGATGTCCATATGCAGGAGCTCTTCCATCAATTCTAGCTTGGTTTGTCTCAGCTAACCATGTGGTGTTTGCGAAATCCTGAGGATTCATCATATCTAAACCTTGACCTGGGTTAGTAACACCAAACATACCATTGTAATCCACTCGTAATTTTTGATCACCTCTTCTACCTTTCTTGGTAGTATAGATAATAACACCGTTTGCAGCTCTTGCTCCATAAATAGAAGCAGCAGCAGCATCCTTCAATATAGTGGTAGATTCAATGTCATCAGGATTAAGGAAATCTGTATTTCCTACAGGAACTCCATCAACAACGTATAAAGGGTTATTACCACCGAAGGCTCCAAAACCACGAACTCGGACAATTGAAGAAGTACCTGGCTGACCGTTTGTAATTACTGTAACACCAGAAACTCGACCCTGAAGGGTTTGCTCTACGTTACCTGTTGGTATTACTGTAAGGTCCTTTGGATCCACTGTTGCAATCGCACCAGTAGTCTCTCTTCTGCTGTCAATGGTATAACCAGTAACAACAAGCTCAGTAAGCGTCTGCTCATCTGGCTTCATTTTAAGATCCACAACACTTCTGGATCCTACCACTTGCTCCACTTTGGTGTAACCAATAAAGGAGAAAACAAGTACAGCTTGGTCATTTGGGATATTGATGGAAAACTTTCCATCGATATCAGTTGCGGTACCTGTAGTTGTTCCTTTCACGAGGACTGATACCCCTGGAAGTCCTACATCGTACTCGTCAAGCACTGTTCCAGTTACAGTCTTCTGTGCGAAGGCCGTAGCACTGGATAGCATCAGGAGCATTAAGAATGCACCTAGACTTTTGTAAAGATTTTTCATAAACATAGATAGATTGGGTAACAAGAATAATTTAAAAACTTGTCTTTAATTGTTAATGCAATCGTTTGCGATATCGCTCAAAATAATTGCAATAGATAATTGTCTGAAATTCAGAACTCTATTGCGACTATACCTTGGTTATTTGAAAACCGACTTAAAGAAATACCAATAGGTTTGAGAGCATCTATTGGAATGCGGGGCGGGATGTAGTAATCACTAGCTAATAGGTCATTGGCAAATATTTTGGGTTTTTGTCTCATACTTAATCTCCAATGTTAAAGATTCTTAAACAAATTTCAAATTTTAAACCATAAATAATATTTGGCTTTTCATCTTAATTTGTGGAAGAAAGCATTGAAAAATAGGTTTTATCAAGATGAAGTTAAAGGAAAAAAAGAATTAACAAAAAGATAACAGCTATCAATTCAGCATTTTAACATGAAAAGTTCAAAAACATATTTGACAGGTAAGATTTTGTAATTCAATTCTGAAAAATATTTTGTCGGAAAATATCAAAAAACGCTTGCTCGCTTCTAATTTCCTCAAAAACAGGGTCTATCAAAGCCCTTTGATAAATTAACTCATTGGTATCTATGGCTTTCTTTAACTGAATAATGGCAACCTCTTTCTGCCCATTTTTTGAAGCTACCATCGCAAGGCCGTAATAACCATAGCCGTATTCTCGATCAGCAATCACCGATTCTTCAAATGATAGACTTGCATTCCCATAATCCTTCGCCAAAAAGTAAGCTAGACCCTTGTTGAAATAGTCTTTTGCCTGAGTATAAGGATAGTCAAATCGAAGCGTCGCCAATTTGTAATCTCCTCGTATTATATCCAAAGCTCCCCTCAGACTTTCATTTATTTTCAAAAAGTCTTCGTTTTTTGTAAGTATCGACGCATCAGATAGTTTCTTGTAGGCATCCCAATAATTACCCTTTAAAATCATGATTTGAGCTTGATTATGCAAAACATAAGGACTAGTCTCCAATCGGGATGCTTGATTTAAAAGCCCCAATGCTTCCTCCCAAAGCTTGGATTTGATTTCCGGATCAAGTGTACGCTGGGCCATTCTCATTTTCACTACAGCCAGGTTATTGTAAGGCAATGCAGATCGAAAAAGCTCCGTCATTTTACTATAGATGACTTCTTTGTCTTGTAATCTGGGAGAAAACTCACCAGCGATCGACCACTCACCAAGGTCCAGTGACTTCCCTAACTTATTTTCGTCTAAGATTTCTCTGAGCTCCATGGCTTGTTTCTGATCCAATCCCGGTAGCGGTTTTGCCTCTATTTCAATTTTAGCGGCACGAAGCCTTGGAAAAAGATCTCTTGAAACAGTAGAAAATCCGGAAATCTTTTTCAATTGTTCCGCTTGATCCAGAAATTCTGCACCACTCAATAATACCGAATAGTACTCATCCTTTCGTTGAGTGGAGATTTTGGAATAATCTCTAAGAAGCAATCGAAAATCAAACCAATCATTCCACCTTGATTTCACCTCAGTCAAACTGTCACGCATCATCAGTCCTGACTCAGCCAAATATTGATAAAGGTTATCTGCACGATCTTTTCCCAACCTGCTGTTTTTCCCTTCGCTCGTTTCCGGAGATTGTATCCCGGTTATTCTTAAGCTAATGATTGAAGGATTTTCGGTGATAAAAGTTTTTAGATTTTCAATTACCTCGACATTAGATGAGGTTAAATCCAACTTTGATGATCCTGGTTTGTATAAAACCTCAAAAACTCTAGACCGGCTCATATCAATTGCTGCCACACCTGTAGGAATGTATAAGCCCACATCTGGAATTGGCTCATTTGGATAGACCTTTCCTACTTTTGCCATCAAGGGAGTTGTAATGATTCCTCTTGCCAAAACCTTTCGCTCATCTGGATCAGGTAGATTTTTTTCTCCCTGATTGAATTGAAGTTCCAATAAACTAGCATCCATCCATTGTTCATAGGGAATGGTAAAAGCTTTTTTGAATCGATAGGCATCAAACCCTTTTTGAAGTTCAAGCTCTCCCAATGCAAGTTTTTTTTCAGGAGATCTCATTTCGAGACGGACGATCGGGTCACGTGGAATCATCACAGATTCCACAAGAATTTTGCCTTCCACTTCAAATCGGATTGAGTCACGTAGGTATTCAAGATTTGTAGGTGTTACCTTTGCATCTTCCAGAAAATTACTTTCAGGCACTATTATTGAACTGCAGCTAAACAGAAAATACAAACAAAAGAGACTGAATATTTGCGTGTTAACTTGTTGATTCTGCATTAGTTTTGCTTTTATTCCTATCTTTTTTAATAAATTTAAAGTTATTAAGCCTTTTGAAACCATGGAAAAGTTAAGATTATTCTTTGAGGAGCACGCATTTGGGGTTTGTTCCAAGCTTGGTGAAAAACTTAATTTCCCTATAGACAGTATTCGTTTATTTTTTATTTATGCTTCTTTCATCACTATGGGATCGCCTGTGATACTTTATGTTTCTATGGCGATGATGATGAAAATCAGAACTTATTTTAGAAAGAAAAATAATCCTATTCTTTTTGATTAAAGCTCTTGGAATGATTTTTTACCTAAAATTTTCCAGTTCCAAAATATAAATCGAACTGGGCTTTTACTTGGAGTTTCATTTTTCGATGACTCTGTTTTTAAAATCTTTCTCTTTTTTGCCTTAAAATCTGAATACCCTTTCCAAATAGCCTGAGCTAAAGGTTTTTGTCCATTTAGCAAATAGCTCCATGCTGCAAAATTTTCAAGGAAAAATTTTACTACGTATATAAATGTGAAACTTCGTCCGTTCACATTCTTATAAATCATACTTAGGCTATTCCTTATATTGAGGTAAAGTTTCTTGGGACTTCCACGATCAAGAGTCGCACCTCCTAGATGATAAACAGCGGTTTTACCAGAATATCCAATCTTCCAACCGGACTTTCGCATCCTCCAACAAAGATCTATTTCCTCCATGTGGGCAAAGAAATCGGAATCAAATCCTCCTAAATGGTGAAAGACTTCTGCTCTTAGGATCATACAAGCTCCGGATGACCAGTCCACTTGAATTTCATCATCGTATTGACCGGAATCCGTCTCGATGGAATCCCAGATTCTACCCCTGCAAAATGGATAGCCAAAGGAATCTAAAAATCCACCACCTGCACCGGCATAATCAAAAAGGCTCTTATTTTTCCAAGACAAAATCTTTGGCTGAAATGCCGAAAAATCTGGATTCAACTCAAGATTTTCAATTAGACTTTCGTCCCAGGATTTAGTGACTTCTACATCAGAGTTTAATAAAATATAGTATTTATATTTTCCTTTCAGCTGATCCAAACCCCAATTATATCCTCCTGCAAAGCCAAAGTTCTCGGGAGATTGGAGCAGCAGAATCTGAGGGTAGTTTTGTTTCAAAAACTCCAAAGACTCATCTGTACTATTATTATCAATTACCCAAATATCATTTGAACTATTCTCAATAACCGATGGCAAGAATGTCGCCATGGTCTCTTCACCGTTATAATTCAATATGACAATGGCGCAAGATTTCATCCAAACATGCTACCTAGGTCCATCCCCGGGATATTCGGCAGCATTCCATCTGTTGCAGCTTTCATCTCAGTTTTGATCTTTTGATCAATTGATTGCATCGCAATATTTGTAGCAGCCACGATCAAATCACTTAACATTTCCTTGTCTTTCGGGGATAAAAGACTCTCATCCATATCAATCGTCAATACTTTACGCTCCCCGTTGACGGTCACTTTGACTAATCCTGCACCCGATTCTCCTGTTGCCGTAAGCAGATGCAACTTGGACTGAGCTTCTTTCATTTTGGCTTGGGCTTCTTTTACTTTGCCCATCATTCCCATTAAATCAAACATGTTTTTTTATTTAAATTCAAATTATAGAATCAATTCAGAATTTTATTTTTTAAAATATTAAAATATCAAAATTATCCACTGATAAAGATCGTTTATATGATCCATAAGGTAATTTTCTGTAACATTTACAGATGATTATAAGTATCTCAAAGTACTAAATAATCAACCTATGAAAACGATAGAAATCATCGACAAAGAACAAATTTCAAATTTTCAATTTTCCAAGAAAGAAGTTCTGTTAACTCCAGACGATCTCAAAAGACGATTTGCTGACTTGCAGAGAGCCCAAACTTTGGGAAATCTCCTCCAATCTAAAGTAAAACTTATCTTCGAAACCGCAGATAGTAGAATCTTTCAAGTAGAAACTACTATATGGGCTGTTGGAAATGATTTCATCTCTCTCAAAGGAGGCATGGTAATTCCTATTAATGCAATCCACAAAGTTGATTAGGTCAGCTTCGCAAAAGCTGCTTCCAAGGTCATACTTTCCTGATCCCCAGTGTCTAGATTTTTAATTGAAATCAGACTTTCACTTATTTCATTATCTCCGCAGATTCCCACGAAAGGAATCCCCTTCTTCGTGGCAAACTCAAATTGTTTCTTCACTTTGGCCAAATCAGGATAAAGTTCTGCCTTGATTCCTGCTTTTCTAAATTGCTGTACAAGTGATAAACCATAGGTAAATCCCTTTTCGTCGAAATGACAAAGTAAAATCTTTGATGTTTGAAGACTTTCCTCAGGAAAGAGATCCAACTCCTCCAACACATCATATAAACGATCCACTCCAAAAGAAAAACCGACTCCCGACACACCTGATAAACCAAATACTCCTGTCAGGTTATCATATCGACCTCCGCCACTTACAGATCCAATCGAAGCATTATTCACTTTAACTTCGAAAATCGCCCCAGTATAATAGGACAAGCCTCTAGCCAGCATCACATCGAAATCTACAAAATCCAGATTTTCTCCCATACCTGTTAAAGTGTACGCCAATTCTTCCAACTCAGCCACCCCTTGAAGGCCAACTTCACTTCTTGAAAGGAATTTTTTCAGGAATTGAATCTTCCCCTCAAAATTTTCCGAAAGAGTAATTAATGGAGCGAGCTTTTCAAGGGAAGCATTTGAAAAATCTCTGGAGAGTAATTCTTCCTGTACTTTATCCCAACCTATCTTGTCTAATTTATCAATAGCTACACAGAGAGGACCTTCCTTGCCAGCCGCATCGATGGCTTCAGAGATTCCGGTTAAAATCTTTCTATTATTTAATTTGATGCTGTAATCTGTCAGCTTGAGCTTTGCAAACACTTCTCGGATCATCAAAATAATCTCAGCTTCACAAACCAAACTATCCGTCCCGACTACATCGGCATCACATTGGTAAAATTCTCTATACCGCCCTTTTTGAGGACGATCGGCTCTCCAGACAGGTTGAATCTGAAAACGCTTAAAAGGAAATGTAAGATCATTGCGATTCATCACGACGAATCGCGCAAATGGTACAGTCAAATCATAACGAAGTCCCTTTTCAGAAACTTTGGAAAGTGTAGCAGCCGCTCCTTTTTCCAAGTCCGCAGCATTTACATTTTTTAAATAATCTCCACTGTTTAAAATCTTAAAAAGTAACTGATCTCCTTCGTCTCCATACTTTCCGGTCAGGGTACTGAGATTTTCCATTGCGGGAGTTTCGATCTGATTATAGCCAAAAAGCTGAAAGGTAGAGCGAATTTGATCCAGGATATAGTTTCTTCTTGCCATTTGGATTGGCCCAAAATCACGGGTTCCTTTTGGAAGACTTGGCTTTTGCATTGATATTTTATTGGTGATTAGCTTTCAAATTTATTCAAAAAAAGGGAAACACCGGATCAAATGGCAAAACAGAAGTAATTTATTCCACATTTATCTTAGGCAAAAAAGAAATGTTTCCTTACTTTTGCGATTCGTTTCGAAACAACTCATTAAAAACATACGACCATGGCAGTTACTACGCTTAAGAGAAAACTAAAAAGAAAAAGACAAAGTCAGACCACACGTGTTATTAAGATCAAGCAATTATGTTCTATGCCAGTAATTAAAAACGTGGACGTTGAAGAGCTTAAAAAATCTTTCGGAAAGTAATCTTTCCCTGATATCTTTTTAAAGACGACTATTTTGGTCGTCTTTTTTATTTTAAACCCTTTCGAACTCACTGGATTCAGCCAAGGTAAATTGGTTTAAAATGATATTACCATGATTTTAATGGAGTTCTTAATATTTTTTTGTGATGAAAAGATCCGTTTCCATCCTCCCGCGGTTACCTTCCTTTTCCAAGGGTAAATCCTGCGCGGGAGACCTATCAGCCTATTTCTCTCTACCCCGGGTTTCGTACCTCACCCGGGGTTATTAATGGTTTTACAATGCTGTCGTCATTTAAAACGGAATGTTTTAAAGCTCCAATCAAAATTCACCTCCAAAACGAAAATTCACTCTCAATATGTCTCAACCGAAGGTTTCTGAAATTTATCATTCTTAGGGCGCGGTGGGTGGACATGGAAGCGGGCCGGCGGTGGCATGTGGGGAGAAGCATTTCCATGTCTTGGGTTTTTGGTTCTTTTGGGCCAAGCCAAAAGAACAAAGAATAGCCTGGTAATGGTTTTACAGTGCCGTAGTCATTTAAAACGGAATGTTTTAAAGCTCCAATCAAAATTCACCTCCAAAACGGAAATTCACTCTCAATATGTCTCAACCGGAGGTTTCTGAAGTTTATCATTCTTAGGGCGTGCTAGGTAGACATGGACGTGGGCCTATTTTCATTTTCCTCGTTTGCCTAGTTCTACCACTCTAAGATTTTTCACCTGACCTTGCTCCAAATCAAAAAGCAGCAAGGTACGCATCACATGAAAACCTTGCTGCCCAATTGCACCGGGGTTCATGTACAAGCAATTCAAATTTGAATCAAATTCCACTTTGCAGATATGGGAATGCCCACAAACAAACACTTGTGGCTGAATCTCTTTTAGATGTTGTTTCACCCCTTTCGCATATCGAGGCGGCTTTCCCCCAATATGAGTTATAGCCACTTTAACCCCTTCCTGAGAAAAAACAGACCATTCAGGATAGCTTTCCTGTATTTCGGCATCGTCAATATTTCCAAAAACAGCTCGAATAGTCTTTCCGGAAGGCAATTGCCTCATGACTTCCATAGAACCAATATCTCCGGCATGCCAGATCTCATCACAATCTTGCAAATAGGTAAGCGTTTTGTGATCAATGTAACTGTGAGAGTCAGAAATGAGAGCGATCTTCGTGGACATTTGAATTGAAAGTGTTTAAATTTTCATTTCAATATGGAATTGCAAATCTTTACATCAAACTTATTCGCTATGAAAACTTCAAAAATCCTCTACTTCGCCTTCGCTCTTTTTCTCCTCCAGTTCAATTTTGCACTTGCTCAAAGTACCGATTCTGCCACTGTAGTCAGTGTAGAAACTTTTGAGAAAATGGCAAAAAAGAAGAAAAACGCTGTTTTGGATGTACGGACGCCAGAAGAAATGGCAGAAGGACACCTGATAAATGCTTTAAATTTTGACTTTCTGGATGAAAGCTTTCCAGAGAAAATTGAAAGCCTAAACAAAAATAAAACGTACCTACTCTATTGTCGATCAGGCAAGCGAACAGCAAAAGCTGGTGCATTGATGAAAGCAGCCGGTTTCAAAAATGTTTACATGCTTGAAGGCGGTATAACTGCCTGGACAGAGGAAGGCAAACCAATCGAAAAATGACCCAAATCTCTTCCATTAATCCATTCACAGGAGAAATCCTGAAAAAATTCACTTCCCCATCTGAACAGGAAATAGAGACTGCACTTGCCAATGGTGATGCAGCTTTTGATACTTGGAAGAAAACGAGCTTTGAATTCAGGTCTGGATTAATGAAGAAAGCAGGTCAAAGACTGAGAGATCAAAAAGAGAAATATGCTCGACTGATCTCGCTGGAGATGGGTAAAGTCATTAAAGAATCTAGATCTGAAATTGAAAAATGCGCCTGGGTCTGCGATTACTATGCAGACCAAGCTGAATCATTTTTGGCAGATCTCAGAATTGATTTACCTGATGGTGCAAAAGCCAAGGTAAAACATCAACCTCTCGGAATGGTCTTGGCAGTAATGCCCTGGAATTTTCCCTTTTGGCAAGTTTTTAGATTTGCTGCACCGACTTTAATGGCGGGGAATGTTGGAATATTGAAGCATGCCTCGAATGTCCCACAGTGTGCATTGGCCATCGAGGAAGTTTTTACATCCGCTGGTTTTCCAAAAGGTGTATTTCAAAGCCTTTTGATTGATTCCAAAGCTACAACTAAACTGATTTCTGATTCTAGAATCAAAGCCGTAACCCTGACAGGAAGCGAAAAAGCTGGCGCTTCGGTTGCATCTGAAGCCGGAAAAAACATCAAAAAATCGCTTTTAGAACTTGGAGGAAGCGATCCGTTTATAGTGTTGAATGATGCAGACGTTAACTTGGCTGCAACCACTGCGGTAAAATCCCGAATGATTAATTTCGGACAAAGCTGTATCGCCGCTAAGCGTTTCATTATCGAAGCAGGAGTTTATGATCAATTTCTGGAAAGTTTCACTAAAGAACTTGCTAAGCTAAAAAAAGGTGATCCTATGGATGAGGAGGCCGACTTTGCTTGTATGGCTCGGGGAGATTTAGCGATGGAGCTATATGAGCAGGTAAAAAAATCTGTTGATCTAGGCGCAAAATTGCTTCTTGGAGGTAAAAAACCAGCGAAGGATTCGCCATTTTTTGAACCAACCATTTTAACCGAAATACCAAAAAATGCTCCGGCCTATTCTGAGGAAATGTTTGGACCGGTTGCCTTAATTTTTAAAGTGGAAAATGAGCAAGAAGCTGTTTTACTAGCCAATGATTCCGAATTCGGTTTGGGTGGTTCGCTATGGACTAGAAATCTGGAAAAAGGTGAAAAATTAGCCGAGCAAATCGAAACAGGAGCTGTTTTTATTAATTCTATGACAGCCTCTAATCCGCACCTTCCTTTTGGAGGAGTGAAAAAATCGGGCTATGGACGGGAATTAAGCAGAAATGGCATCTTAGAATTCGTGAATTCAAAGACCGTTTTCTTAGGCTGACCGTTTAGGTATTAAAAGCTGCTTATTTTTGCTTTTGGCCAATTCCTTTCTATTTTTACGAGCCAAAATTTAGTCATATACTAATGAGAGAAATACAGTTTCGAGAAGCCCTAAGAGAGGCAATGTCCGAGGAAATGAGACGTGATCCAAACGTCTTTTTGATGGGAGAAGAAGTAGCTGAATACAACGGAGCATACAAAGTGTCTCAAGGGATGCTGGATGAATTCGGTCCTGAAAGAGTTTATGACACCCCAATCGCCGAGCTAGGATTTGCAGGTCTGGGTGTTGGAGCTGCCATGAATGGATTGAAGCCAATCATCGAGTTTATGACCTTCAACTTTTCTTTAGTTGCTATAGATCAGATCATTAACTCAGCAGCTAAAATGCTTGCCATGTCTGGCGGAGCTTATAGTGTCCCAGTTGTTTTCAGAGGTCCTACCGGAAATGCAGGTCAATTGGGAGCAACACACTCGTCCAACTTTGAAAATTGGTTTGCAAATACGCCTGGTCTAAAGGTGATTGTACCATCCAATCCATATGATGCAAAAGGCTTGATGAAAGCCGCAATCCGTGACCCGGATCCAGTGATCTTCATGGAATCTGAAGTGATGTATTCTGACAAAGGTGAAGTGCCTGAGGGAGAATACCTACTTCCAATCGGTGTGGCAGATATCAAGCGAAAAGGAAAAGATGTAACTGTGATTTCCTTTGGAAAAATGATGAAAGTCGCTTTGGAAGCAGCCGAAGAAATGGCAAAAGAAGGAGTTGATTGCGAAGTAATCGATCTAAGAACCGTTAGGCCAATTGACTATGCCACTTGCTTGGAATCTGTAAAGAAAACCAATCGCGTAGTCATCGTGGAAGAAGCAAATCCTATTGCAGGTATTTCCTCAGAATTGACTTACCACTTCCAGCGCTATGCATTCGACTATTTGGATGCTCCTGTGATCCGAGTAAACTCTATGGATATCCCATTGAGCTACTCGCCAAACTACATCGAGGCTACGCTTCCTAATGTGAAACGAACCATTGATGCGATCAAGAAAGTAACTTATAAGTAATTTTAATTTTCTGAAATAGATCGGAAGATTAAATTTATTTGAAGACAGAAGACAGAAGACCGCAGACCGAAGTAGATTGAAAATACTATCTATTCAGTTTTCATATGATTATAACTTGTTTTTTAAAGGCCATATGGAATCTCGCAGATTATAATCATCCCAGTGTTTGACTTTTTAGTCATGCTCGATTTCATTTGGTTAAATTATAAAACAGTTTAAAAGGAAATCAGAAATACATAAAAAAGCCCGCCTTTATCCAAAGGCGGGTTTTTTTGTTACCCAATCTATCTATTATTTTATTTTAGAAATAAAGGGTTCCAACAAGTTGGAACCCTTTATTGTTTAATTCTAGTTGTTCTCTCCACCTGCTGGTGCACCTTCTTTTAAGTCATCATTGTTGACTGACTTTCTCTTTCGAGGTCTTCCTTGATCCATACTAAGCTTTCCAATTCGGTAGCTGAAATTCACTTTGAAGTTCATGTTACGAATGGCAGAAGTACTGTTTTGTACGATAGTCGGAGTGATGATTTCATTACGGATGATGAATTCTTTAGCTAAGAAATTCTCAGCTCCAAATCCAATACTTCCTCTTTTCTCTGCAAACTGCTTATTCAAACTCAAACCGTATGCAGCAAATCCTCCTGAACTACCCTGCAATTCTACTCTTCTACCTCTTGCAAAGGTGAACAACTGCAACTGCCAGTTTTTAGGAAGTGTGTAGTTTCCAAACATTCTACCGCTTACTACAAAACCTTCATTTTGGGCAGCAAGCAATGGATCAGTCAATCCATTATCTAAAATGGCGTAGTAAGTATCAAATCCACCGTTGAAAGAAAGCTTGTTGCTCGCATTGATATTAAAGAACACACTTCCACCAATCGCCTGCTCACGGCCGATATTTTCAAAAGTGGTGAAAATCACGCCATCATCCTGAATCGTACGAACAGACTGGATGGAGCCAGTGGTATTTCTGTAGAATGAAGTGAAATTGATTACAGTGCCTTTGATAAAAGTGCTGTAGCCTACTTCGTAATTATCTGTCAACTCAGGATCCAAAGTCGGATTACCTTGAGAAATCTGAAGTGGATTAGAAGCTTCGATGTTTGGATTCAAGAATCTTAAAGAAGGTCTTGAAATTCTTCTATTGTAAGCTGCTTTAATCAGATTTCCGTTTTTCAATTTTCTACTCGCATTGATACTTGGCACCAAGGTTCCATAAGAAGGAATATCTACGGTAGTTTCTGTTTTGAAATCTGCATTGATCGAAGTGTACTCATATCTCAAACCTGTCTTTAAAGTGTAATTCTTCAAAAGGTTAAAGGTGTAAGAAGCGTAACCCGCAGTCACATTTTGATCGTAACTGAATTCATTGCTTAGACTTGGATTCGGGTTTTCAACATATTCTCCATCTGCTCCATCTGCCTGGAAGTAGGCAAAGTCAGAATAAGCCTTTCTCAAAATATTCTTAGCACCGTATTCTAAAATCGATTTTCCTTCATCTCCTATTGGATTTACGAAATCCACCTGAGCTGTAAATTCCTCATTTCTGCTCGGGTTGTCATTTCTAAGTCTAGAGTCTATTGTCTCTAAATCATCCTCATAAAGTGAGTTAACAAAAGAATTCTGACGGTTATTTCTGCTGTATAGTGTCAGTAAGCTGAACTCTTTTCCTTTTTTCTCAAAGGTCTTGGTGTAGTTCACACTCACATCAATCGTATTGGACTCATCTACTACATCCGTACCACGAAGGGCAGTTCTAATCAACTGATCATTCAGGAAATTTTGTGTAAGAAAATCGTTTTGATTGCTATTGGAATTTCTAACTCCAAAATTCACCGAACCTGTCAAGAAATTGAACTTATCAATCTCATAATCTACTCCGAAGTTGTATCTACCAAAAAGGTCTCTTCGCTCAGTATCTGCTGACTGCAAGATTCTTGACATACTGTTGTCCGGGTTAGAGAGCAATTGGTCATTTTCAAACCGACCATTAATATTATATCCAGCTCTACCGAATCCACCTAAAGAGAAACCTAACTTCCCTTTTCTAGCTGCTCCATTCAAGCTCAGATTTGATCCTCGTAGACCAAAACCACTATTAATATTCAAAGTCATTCCTTGGAAATTATTCTTCTTAGTAATGATGTTGATCACCCCAGAAGTACCTTCTGCATCAAATCGCGCCGAAGGAGAAGTAATTACCTCCACTGCTTTAATCTCATCCGCCGGAATCTGTCTCAAGGCATCGGCAATACTGCTTGCAGTTATCGCAGATGGTCTATTGTCAATCAATACCTGGATATTGCTACTTCCTCTCATGGATACGTTACCATCAAAATCCACTGAAAGCATAGGCACTCTTCTCAATACATCCGTAGCATCACCACCGGCAGTAGTCTTATCGTTTTCTGCTTTATAGATGGTACGATCTACACGCTCTTCAATCAATTCACGCTGACCCTGCACGGTCACTTCTTCGAGCGCCACGCCTTCGTCGGTAAGTTCTATTTCTCCTAGGTTCACATCTCCTGTAGGTGAGGTTACTTCGATTCCCTTAATGACTTTTGTCTCAAAGCCCAAAAAGCTAATCTTTAAATCATAGGTCCCAACTTCAAAACCGGCGATAAAGAACTTCCCCTCATCATCTGCCACTCCTCCGGCGATATTGGTTTCAGAGCCTGATTTATATAGAGCAGCTGTCGCATAAGCCACAGCCTCTCCTGTTTTCAGATCCTTTGCCGTTCCGATGATTCTCGCAGGCTGCTTGGTTTGCTGTGGTGTTTGCTGCGCAAATGTTGTCCCCACAGCCAAGAAAAAGGTGATTGCGAGTAGATTGATTAGATTTTTCATGTGGTGTTGGTATAAAATAAATCCTTTGAAAGAATAATTTTTGAGTTGCTTCGAATGGTTAATGAACCAACTCACGATTCTAATACCCCAAAAAAACAGTGAATGTTTTGAGTATTTACAGCTAATAGACCGCAAGGGTGGTTTTATCGACAAAGAGGGTTTTATGCCTGATAAAAACAGGGATTTAGAAAGATTTGGCTTTTATCAGGTGTACTGAAGAGTTCAGCGTCAAAAAAGCACTTTTGGTAGATTACGCTTGATACAGACATAAAAGTTTCTTTAGCTTGCTCTAATAATTAGAAATATTATGACGATACCAATTCAAAATAAAAGCAAAAGAGTCTCTGTTCTAATCCATATTCTGGGCTGGACCATGTTGGGGATTGTGCTTTTACTTTTATCCCCGTTGTCATGGCGAGTAGACGTACCGATCCAATATTGGTGGAAACAGATTTTCCTGGGAGGTCTATTATCGGTTATTTTTTATATCAATATGCTGGTGCTGGTACCAAGATTTCTCTTGCAGGACAAACTCTACCTGTACCTCATGATTCTGCTAATCGGAGTGGTATTCTACTTCGGTCTGATTATTTACTTCGAAAATATCATCAACCTTCCCGAAATAATGCATAACGCATTTAACCCGGGTAAGCCTTTCAAGCCTAACGGAAGATGGGTTTTTGGAGATGTGTTTCACCTGATGCTTTTCTTGCTTTCCCTAGGAATTAGCACTTCGGTGGCTTCTGTTCAGAAATGGCAAAAGGATGAATCTATCCGAAAGGAACTTGATCGTCAGCGAATTAATACTGAATTATCTTATTTAAAAGCGCAGATTAATCCGCATTTCTTTTTCAATACACTTAATAACATCTATTCCCTCACCAACCTTGATGTAAAAAAAGCACAGGAAGCTTTATTGAAACTTTCGCGAATGATGCGCTATGTCCTTTATGAAAATCAAAAGGATGAAACGCTTCTGAGCAAAGAGGTCAATTTCATCAACGACTACATTGAATTGATGAAAATGCGACTCTCTGCAAACGTAAAGCTCGATATACAGGTGGAGGCTCCAAAAGAGGATTTGGTCATTGCTCCTATGCTATTGTTGCCTTTCCTTGAAAACTGTTTCAAACATGGTGTGAGCTCTCAAAAAGAAAGTGAGATTCTGATTAAACTCGAAGTAATGGGAGAAACGCTATTCTTTGAAACCCGAAATCATATTTTCCCGCTTCACCCGGAGAGCCCGGAGGCAAAGGAAAACGGCATCGGTTTGGTCAACACCAAACGAAGATTGAGTCTGCTTTATCCAGAAAAACATCGCCTGAAGTTTGGTAAAGACGAATCCAATGAGGAGTATTGGGTTAATCTTACCATTGATCTATCATGATTCTCAACTGCGTAGCTATAGACGATGAACCCTTAGCCTTAGAGTTGGTCAGCAAATTCATCGAGCAAACTTCCTTTTTGAAATTAATTGGCAAATTCTCAAATGCCATCGAAGCTTTGGGCTTTATCAACCAAAACGAAGTTCAGCTTATATTTATGGATATACAGATGCCCGATCTATCGGGGATGGAACTTGCCCGGGTACTTGATGGGAAGAAAAACTCGGATAAGACCAGGATTATCTTTGCCACCGCCTACCATCAATTTGCTATCGAAGGCTACAAAGTCGAAGCCCTAGACTATTTACTCAAGCCCTACAGCTATGAAGATTTTCTTTCGGCTGCTACGAAAGGATTTTCCTACTTCGAAAAACTAAATCAAACTGATACTTCGGCTCAAAAAAAGACTGAATCCAGCATTCCCGACTATATTTTCTTAAAAGTCGAATATCAACTGGTCAAGGTGATGCTGAAGGATATCAGCTATGTAGAAGCCTACAAAGACTACGTAAAGGTTCATTTGATCTCAAAAACCAATCCCCTGCTTTCGCTGACGAGTTTGAAAAGTATGGAAGAGCTTCTTCCCGCCGATCAGTTTATGCGAGTGCATCGCTCCTTTATCGTCGCACTGGATCATATCGAATCCGTCTCCAAAAACACAATCAATATCGGCAATCAATCCATCACCGTAGGTGACAATTACAAAGAAGCCTTCTTGGAGTTTATGAGTAGATGGATGAGTTGAGGTTTTGGATGAAAGAGAGAGCGGGGATTGGGAGAATAAAACCTCTATTCTCCAAAAACGAGTATAGCAGATTAATCAGGAAGGGTTCTGGTAGAAACACTTAAGAGCTAACTATTAGAATTAGTAATCATTTAAGAGTCACTATTCCGATTACCGGATTCAGCTCTTTGGTATCGGTATCCGAAAATGATGCTTTTTACACGAAATAGAGCTGCTCTAATGAATTTCTGAGAGGATGGATTTTGAGCTGATTAGAATCATCATCCAGTAATTCTCCCATAGGATGGGAAATTAGAATATCTCCAAAAGATGACCTAATTAATTTTATGGTATAAGGCTAAACAGAATAATGATTCATCGTTTGTATTTTTTAGTTTGGAAATATAACCATTGAATCTAATTTCAAATTAAGGGATTCTTACTGGTCAACTAGTCTATATATTTTACCAATATAATAATCTCTTTCCACCTCATTTTCTGAAACAAAAAGAAACCGATTATCTCCTAAGTAGACTGATTTCTTCCAAAATGAATCTTCTCCATTTTTAGGAAGCGGTACCTGAACACCTTGTTTTGAAGGCATATGGTAATAATATCCATAAAATCGAGTATTAACATCCGTAGACTTATTATCAATATCAGCAAACTGCTCCAATTGGTTCTTGATTGAATAAATCAAGAAAATATCATTTGAATGCATTGAAACAAGAAAATTAATAAAACTACTTTCTTCACCCATTTTATTAAATAAATTATTATTATCTATCGTCATCCTCTCAACATCCAAACCTTGCTGAACTTGAAAATCAGGAATATTTAAACTGACCTTTTCTATTTGATTGTCCAATCCCAATTTATATTTAAATAGATCAGACCCCAATAAGGGTATTTGTAAGACTGATCCATTATCGTAAGAAAAAAACGATTTATAGGTATTGAATCTCAATTCATTATATAAGGTAGATCTATTGTCAAAAAGTCCTATTTGAGATCTTTCAAAGGAATTTGTTTCTGGTGATAATTTATACTTAATCCAAACAGGAATGGTATCTAAAATAGATAAATGATCAGAGCGTCTAGGAAGATCACCGATATGAACATTGGGTATTATAAATGAGCTATCATTCAAAAAAAATAGTTCTGAGCTTGGCAGACCACCATAAGTACTGACTAACGGATCTTTATAAGGGGTAGAAGATATAAATTCTCCATTCAATGAAAAATAATATAGATTTTTATGATCTAAAAAAAATAGCTTTTCATTATAAATCCCCGCGAATGGCAAAATATCTGAATACTCTTCCGGACCCTCGCCTCGGGCTATAAAATTTAACTCTACTGTCCCATCTAAATGAAGAAGAAAAAAAGATTCATCCAAATATGAGTATGCCAAAATATTATCACCATTGGAACTGGTTGATACAAAACCAAAATCATGTGATATATCTATCTTAATAGAGTCTAGCAATTCAAATCTTAAGATTCTTTCTTTATTTACGGTATCGGTACCAGAACAAGCTGAAAAAAATATCAGAACAAAAAGGAATAATGATGAATTAAATTGTTTCATGTATATAAATTTCAAAATTTTAAACAAGAATAGGATAGAAAATCAATTACATCCTATTCTATAATGCAGCTATTTTGGCCAATTAACCTCCAATAGTCATTCCACAATTTGATTGCTGCGAGCCAGAGCCATAACTCGAAGTACAGCATCGATTTCTTCCCTGATTTACCAAGTCTTCAGTGCAGGTAGCAGTTGTAGTTCCACCATTAGAAGTGGTACAATTACATTGTATCATAGTAGGTTCACCATTTGACCCTCCCTTAATTCTACATAATTGACTCCTCTCAATAATTTCACTAGCTTGGAAATTTAATTTTCCAAAATTAAAATTTCTCATTTTTTTTGTTTTTTAAAGAATTAAAATATCATAAGGACTGGACCATCCAATCCCTTTTTTAATACTCTCAAATTAGTTAGCTATCAACTCATTACCTATACCATTTTTACTAATTTCTAGTAAATATTTACTAAGAGACTATTCAACTTTTCTGCTTAAAACTATCACTCCACTATAGGCCAAGAATCTAATCTCCTCTTCCAAAAAGACTAAAAGCTGTATATCACTAGCTTCCTCAAAAAATGAATTTACATTTTCTACTACTTCTACCATTGAAATATAGTTCTCTTGAGAAAGAATTGACAAAAGGTAAGTTCCCAGTGGACCAAGTAGATATTCAATGACTTCCATATGATGCTTATCCCACAACAATAGCGTTTGATAATAATGAGGAGGGAGAAGAAGGTTATTTTCAATTGGATTCATTTTGACTCTGGCAAACAAGACTGAATTTTGAGCCCAGTCCCATTCTGATATTATGGTCTTACAATGAGGTCCTAATTTCAACTCTCCTATATCTTGCCAGGAAGCGTCCTTTAAAACTTGGTTAGCTGATTCGATGGCTAAAAATCCTTCCTCCCATGCAAATTCATCTAAGGGTAATAATTCAATTAATCTAAGTTTCTCCTTCTCAAACTCATAAACATCATTCAGCAGCGCAACTGAACTTGTGTCGATCATTTTCTTTTCTAAGAAATCCTTTAATCCTGAAATTGTAAGTTTAGCCGTATCCCAAGCGATACCCTCTTTTTCGCAAATCGCGGATAGGATTAGCTGAGTTCGGTAAAATTTCACTGTTTCCAATTTTGCCAAATAGGCCAGTGAAAAATTGGAGACTTCACTTGTGAGAGCTTTAGATTCATCAGTTGTATCGTGCCCAATAAAATCTTTTGTGCGGGATTCAAAGAGATCCTTGATCCTATTGTAGTACTCCGGATAGTCCAGCCGTAATCTATTGGCCAATTGATCACAGACCCATCCATTTTTCTTATAATCTCCCAAAGCATGGATATAGGCAGTATTATCTGGCAAATAGTGGAAATTACAAAACCCTTCAAAAAAAGAAGGATCATAAACCGTATCAAAAAGGTAGTCTACGGCTACATTCAAATTACTGCTTAGACAATGAAAAAAATATTGCTCTACCACAGCATTGAAGTTGACTAGTTGAGAAGCAGTCAATTGGTTTATTTTATCCTTGTTCTCTGACACAAATCTTTGAACAAATTGATAATAATCCGAAAAGAAATGGTGGTCATTTCCTCCCAAGATGCCGGCATTGCTTGCTTGTATCGGCATAGCGCTTTCTAGCTGTTTTTTGATCGCTGAGGGAACGAAGGCAAAAGTATCATTTACGAGGTTGACTAGTTCTTTATAATAGTCAAAATCCTGTTCGATATTTTGAGCGATCAAATCACCTGATAATACCTCATGTGGAAATGGTTTGAAAATAAATACATCACCATCTACATTCAAAAAAGGTTCATTATGAAGGTTATAAGAATAAATCTTTTTCATAACCCATAACCTTGGATGCGCATCAAATCTCAAATTATCCAATTCAACTCTAACCTTTTTGTAGGGCAGCTTAAGTACATCTATCAAAAGTTCTTTTCCCTTGGTATCGGTAATCAATTCTACATTATCGTAAAACTTGTTCAACTGCAAACAGCTTAAAGCCCAGCTCATCAAATGGTATTTCGCACTACACCAACCAAATGAATCCTCAAACCCATTTTTATCGGTATCAATCCAGAAAGTCTGAACAAATTTCATCAATCCTTAAGTTTAATGTTGATTTGGTAAATTACCGTTTGCAGCCCTGTGAAATCATCAGTTGACATCTTGATAAACAATCGCTGATTTAAATCTGAAAAACATTCGTTCTGCCACACTCAACTCTTCGGTGATGATTTCGGCAGTACCCAGCAATTCCTGATTAAATGGAATTTGCTTTTTATAGGAAGAGGTCATCCCCTTAGGCAAGGAAGCATAAACCAAATAATTAGACTCATCATCAGGTGATACCGAGATCGTGGTGATCCTTCCAATGAGTGCGCCATATTGCTGAAACGGATAATTATCCAGCTTTATCAGTACTTTCTGATCGACCTTAACCTTTCCTGCATTTTGAGCAGGGATTTTCATTGATCCCAATAACTCTGATTTGTTTTCCGGAAGCACAGTAAAAACCAGTTCACCTGAATTTACTTGTTGGTTGGCAGCCCAGATTTTTTGAAAACTGACCAATCCGCTTGTGGAGGAGGTCAATAAGTAAGAATACTCCCAGTCCCTCAAAGTCCGTTTTAGACTGTAATAAGATTGTAATAAATTTTTTAAAGCTCTAGATTCTTCTTCCTGTTTTTCTATTACTGTATTTCGTTGAGTTTGATTTGCATTAGTAAGTGCCTCCTGCAATTGTGATATGGAGATGACCATCATATTGACCTGCTCTTGCATTTGAAGGTATTCAATTTCTATGGCTTCAAAATTCTTATCAGCAATTACCTTTTCTTTATGCAGCCTTTTATTTCGCTCATAATCAATCTCAAATAGGGCTAACCTCCGTTCCAATAAATCCTTTTGGGCGTTCTGGCTTTTAATCCTACTTTGGATTTCTGCCAAGGATAGTCTAGCGGCTTCCAACTGCCCTTTGCGGGGCTGCAACTCCTGTAGAAGCCAGTACTCCATGTAATTTCGCTCAAACTCCAAATAGGAAATCCCCACCTCCCCAAGAACTGAATTAGAAAGTGAATTAATAGGAAAATAGTAGTTGTTCTGGCTACCAAATAAAGTGCTGTCCAGAATTTCTTTTAGAAACAGAATATCTTCCAATTTTGCAGTGCTTTTCATCCCGGCAAGCGGCTGGCCAATTTTGATTTCTTCCCTGTTTTCAATAAACACCTTTTCGATTTGGCCGGAAACACGAGCCTCCACCCGCTCAATCGGTTCCAGCGTAGTCACTAATACTTTCGCCTGCACATAATCCGGATATCGGATCAAAAAAGACAATAAAAGAATCATGGAAATCAATAAAAACACAAGTGTAATCCCCCATCGGATAAGCCAAGCTGGTGGGGTAGCTATAATCTCCTGAACTTCCTCTGATCGGAGGTGTAGGTTATCGCTGGATGTAGCTGGTTCGGACATAATTAATTGCTTTTTATCTTTTCCAGTTCCAATTGATTCTTTACCAAATCATAGTATGAACCTTTAGAATGCACCAGTTCCTCATGGGTTCCCTGCTCCACTAGTTTACCTTGGTCGATGACTACAATCTGGTCTGCATTTTTTACAGTACTCAGCCGATGTGCAATGATAAATACAGTTTTCCCTTGCATAAATTGATTGAGATTTTCCATCACCACCCGCTCGTTTTTGGCATCGAGGGCCGAAGTAGCCTCATCAAAGAATAAAATTTCAGGATTTTTATAAACAGCACGCGCGATGAAAAGCCGCTGCTTTTGACCGGTACTCATTCCTGCACCCTCGTTCCCTATTTTAGTATTGAACCCAAGCGGTAATGAATTGACAAAATCAAGAATATTGGCGATATGAGCCGATTTTATCAACTTTTCCTGATCGATTCGATCCTGTCCTACAGCGATATTGGCAGCAATGGTATCATTGAAAACATATCCTTCCTGCATCACTACCCCGCAGTGGTCACGCCAGCTTCTGGCACTGATCATTTTTAAGTCATGATTTCCATAAAAAATCTCTCCCTTAGTAGGCTCATAGAATTTCAACAACAACTTCATCAAGGTAGTTTTCCCACTTCCACTGGCACCTACCACTGCTGTGATTTTTTGCGAGGGCACAGTTAGGTTGATTCCGTTTAGCACATGCTCATCCGAGCCAATGTATCGAAAGGATAAGTTTTTAACAGTTAATTCAGCATTGTTAGGAAAACTTCTAACATAGGCCTTTTCCGACTGTTCTTCCTCTTCTTTATCATGGATCTCATTTAGTCGCTCCAGACTAATAGAAGCGTTTTGATAGGCCCGTACAAATCCTACAAGCTGCGTAATGGGCCCATTCAACTGACCAATGATATACTGTAGGGCAAGCATCATACCTAGGGTCAGGCTTCCTTCGATAACCAATAAAGCGGAAGTGAAGGTGATCAAAATATTTTTTAACTCATTTATAGTGGAAGAGCCGACCTCCTGAGTCTGTTCCAATGATAGGGATTGAATAGAGACGCCAAACAGCCTGGCCTGCACAAATTCCCAGCTCCAGCGTTTTTGCTTCTCAGCATTGTGCATTTTGATTTCCTGCATCCCATTGATTAGTTCGATCACTAAGCTCTGTTCCTGACTTAATTGTGCAAAACGCTTGTAATCCAATTCCTCCCTTCGCTTCATAAAAAAAAGAATCCATAGGAGGTAAATCGTACTTCCTCCGAGAAATATCAGGAAGATGGTCAGACTGTAATAAATCAACACCGCACTAAAAACAATCAAGTTAAAAAAAGAAAATAGGGTATTCAGCGTGGTTCCAGTCAGTAGATTTTCTATTCTTCTGTGATCACCTATACGCTGCATGATATCTCCTGTCATCCGGGTATCGAAGTAGGCTATGGGCAAGCTCATCAGTTTGATAAAAAAATCAGAAACAAGAGAGATATTGATCCGGGTGGTGAGGTGAAGCAGAATCCAACTTCGAAATACTTCTACGCTGGTCCGCCCAAGGAAAAGCATCACTTGTGCCACTAATATCAGATAGATAAATCCAATATCCTGATTTTGAATCCCTACATCAACAATACTTTGGGTCAGAAAAGGAAAAATAAGCTGTAAAAGACTTCCTGCCAAAAGTCCGATACACAACTGGATGATCAGGCTCTTGTAGTTAGTCAAATACTGGTAGAGAAAGCCCAGTGAACGCTTGTCACTTTCCTCCCACTTCTGCTTCTTAAAGGACGGAGTAACTTCCAATAACAGCGTAATACCTTCTTTGGAGTATTCGTCCGCATTGTTTCCTATCCACCTGGAAATAAATTCACCCTTCGAATAGCTGATCAATCCGTAAGCAGGATCAGAAATATAGACTACATTCTTTTTAATGCGATAGACCACCACGTGGTGGTTTTTATCCCAATGCACAATTAAGGGCATTGGAGCGTCTTTCAGCTTTTCAAAATTAAGTTTGACTCCAATACTCTTAAAACCAATAGACTCAGCAGCATCACTCAGCTTGAGCAGGCTACTGCCTTCCCGGGTCGTCTCAGAGATTTCACGGATTTCGGTAATGGATATCAGCTTACCATAGTGCTTGGCTATTATCCGTAGACAGGTGGGGCCACAGTCTTTGGAGTCGGGCTGCTTGTAGAAGGGGAAGGAGCTTTTCAAGACTTATGGATTAATTACTTCTTTGAGGATTTCAAGTACCTCTTTGGTTTCAGATCCAGGTGCATCTTCATGGATTAGCATTCCATTTCTGTCGAAAATCATATACCTTGGAATGGCATTTAAATTGTAATTAGAGATGAACTCTGAACTTTTGGAGTTTCGGATCAAAAAGTTGTTTTCAACAATCTGATTCTTTTTAGCACTCTCTCTCCACATATCTTCCTTATCATTCAATGCTAAATAAACAAAGACAACTTCTTTGCCTTCCAGCTTTTCCTTCAACTCTTTGGAATAGGGCATTGCTCGCAAACATGGTGCGCACCAGCTAGCCCAAAAGTCTACATAAATTATTTTTCCTTTCCATTGTTTTTTTGTTTCTTCCCAATTAGATACATTTGATTTATAATCAATTAGTGCAAGATCAGAGGATGTCTGAATTTCATATTCCATTTCACTTAAAATATCTTGTAACGGAGAAAAATCACCATACTCTTCCTTGTATTTATCTAAAAAATCTAAGATAGTTTCCTTTCTATATTTTTTAACTACCATCGAAGAAATCGATCTAAACTTAAAGTATCTAGAAATTTCCTTAGGATATTCTGTAAATCCTCTTTCATATTCTTCAGTTAAAGTAATATCCTTGTTAAAATGGAATTTGTTCATATAATAAAGACCATATATGTTTAATAAATACCGATTTCTGAAATTTTCAAAAGTTAAATATTTAGTATAGAACTTTTCAGTTTCTTCTTTATTGTTAACAATGTTTAATACCTTACTTATACGTTGAATTTGATTTTCCTTGATTAATTGGGAATATAAATTATTCAGCGGATTCTCATTTGCGTTTAGAGAATCAACTAATGCCGAATAGTTTTCATCAATAAGTTTAAGATATTCTGGAAGTTTAAAATCCCATTTGTCTTTATTTTTTATATTAGGAAGAAAAGATTTTAAATTTCCCATCATTTCTTCTTTTAAAAAAAAGCTTTCCATGGAATCTAATTTTAAGAACTTTTTGGACTTGGGGATAATCTGAGTGTAATCCCATTTTATTGGAATAAGCTTACTATTTTCAATTCGATTTACATGCATTTTACTATTTATATACTGTACGTCTAAGGTGTCTCCAGTTTGGACCAGAAATGTATGTGGGTCATATTCCTCAGTTGGAGTTATGTTAATTAATTGAATACTCTCATTTAGTTTGAAAAATATTGTATCTGGACTAAAGATGGTATCAGAATATACTTCTCCTTTTAAAAGCTCATCAAATGTGAGCTCCTTACTAATGATATATGGAGGGATTATATCTGAACTATTAATAATCAGAATCCTATTTGGATTTTGAACCTTCAAGGTTTCATAATTTTGATAGGACTTATCTTTGGAATCAGTACAAGCCACAAATAGAAAAAAAAGGAAAGTTATTCTAAATCTCATAAATATCATTTATTTTTCATCAAGGATAAAATTAGGTTTCGCTTCACAATTCAAAGCGAAACCTAATGACTTTAATTTAACAACTTGCGCAACAGTAACCTGATGCATAGGTTCCATTACTATATTGCGTTCCCATGAACCAAGCTCCTCTAGCAGCTTCGAAAGATTGGTCACAACTTCTTCCAAGATATGCGCCGGTACTAGAACTACGTAAATGGATACAACAACCTCCCGATCCATACCCGCCAGTAATCTTTTTCATTTGACTTCGCTCAAGCACTTCTTCAGAAGTGAGCCTCAGCATTTCTAAACTTAACTTTTTCATTTTGTCAGTATTTTGGTTAAAATCTTAAAATGACTGGACCATCCAATCCCTTTTTAATACTCCCAAATTAGTTAGTTATCAAATAGATACCTATACCATATTTACTAAGTTTTAGTAAATATTTACTTGTATTTCAAATACTTACCACATCTACTTAATAGATAACGCTTACCATAGTACTTGGCGATTATCCGCAGGCGAGTAGGACCACAGTCTTTGGAGTCGGGTTGCTTGTAGAAGGGGAAGGAGCTTTTCAAAAAAAATCAATTATAGACTTATTGAAATGATTATTTGCTTATGCCGACTACTTTATATATCCCATATCGAACAAAGTCCTCCTCGAGGTTTGGGTCAATCAACTGGAATAAAAGCCTATTCCCCGGCAAGGAAGTCATTAATTTACCATTGGCTGGTAGGGCAATGTCCCCACTTACCTGCTTAGTATTATCAAATAATATTAGTCTATGATAGTTCGGGTCTTGAAAATGATGATAGGTAGGATCATCTGCGATCTTTTTCTCATAGGTTCCATAAGGAATCTCTCTAATATAATCCAAGACTATTTTTCCTCCATCAAGTAAGAATAATTTATGATTTTTAGGGCCTAAGGAGATCCTTCCATAAGAGGGAAAATCACTTTTTGTAATAATGTTCTTATAAAGTATTTTGAAATCTCCATGGTTTATTTTTATTCTTGAATGCACCATATCGGAAACTAAATCATATACCGTGATTTCATTATCTAAAGATGAAGTTAAATAAAGTTTATTAGACTTTTTATCTATAACATAAGAAGGAACATAAGCTAAACCTAAAGAAATTTCAAATTTCTTGTGTAATGGTCTATCAGAAACAGGAGCAATTTTATACAATTTATTTTTATCTACCTGATAAATTTCAATTAATTGAATACTATTAATATCCCTATTTGGCTTATATGGAAATAAACCAGAAGGATTTGTAATGAATGAAAAACTAGATAGAGATTGATTTTGGTAGAAATAGGAAAAAACCTCCATTCTCCCGTACAAATGAACTTTACTTTCAGAGAGGTATTTCGTTCTTTTTTTAACGTTAAATTTCTGATCAAACAAGACTAATTCAAAAGGAGTTTGAATCCAAATTCCTCCTTCTTTAGAGAAAGCTAAACTATTAAACGACGATGAAATTAGATTGGGGCCATCTCCTTGTAGAACTTTTTGAATAATAAAATCACCTTTTTCGTTAATGAGTGCTATTCTTGTTCCTTCAGAAGAATTAATATATCCTAAGTAAAGTTCATCTTGAGGAAAATAGTCCACAATTTCCACTGGATATAACGAGTCTATTATAAAACCATCAACTCTCTCCAATTTGTATTGAGCAAAAGAAAATGGTGGCCACATGAGCAATGACACAATCAATAGATTAGTAATCCACCACAAACTAATTTTCTTAAACATAATTCATGATCAAAAGGCTAGTATTAATAAATATTTAAATATGAAAACCGGTTTAAAATTTATTTTAAACCGGTTTGATTTTTCATCAATTAATTAACAAGTACATACACCTCCTCCACTGCAGTACAAACTTAGAATTGATGAATGGCAATTATCTACTTGCATTGGTCTAAAATTATTCCAGTTATCACATTGTAAATAACAGGTTCCCCCATACCCTCCGGTAATCTTTTTCATTTGACTTCGCTCAAGCACTTCTCCTGAAGTGAGCCTCAGCATTTCTAAACTAAGTTTTTTCATTTTTAGTATTGTTAAAATTTTTACGCTTATACTCGGTCATTGTGGAGCACCCGAGCAATATGCCCATTCATCGCGATTGAATATTTTTAACTGCAAGAGCAGCTTTTAATTTTTATTGTAACACATATTTCAAGTCCTCCACGGCGTAAGCCGAAGGCAACTCATAGCCATTGATGAAAATAGTGGGCGTATGGGTAATCTGCTCCTTGTCTGCCCAGTCCAGCATGGCTTTGATGTTCGATTCTTGCTTTGCCAGTTCTCCGTTCAGTGGATAGATTGCCGCAAAGGCTTCATAATCCTTTTTGTCCTGACTATACCAGTCATCTAAAGCTTGGCGGGTTTTTTCAAAATCTCCCTGAGAAGCAATTCCCAAAAGGTGCCGGATGGTATTGAGTCTAACCTCATCTCCTCCTCCGGGTACAAATACGATCTGCAAATCAATATTACCCGCTTCGTAGAGCTGCTCCAATAGCGGATGTGTACGGGCACAAGGACCACAATAAGGGTTACAAACCTTTAAGACATGGTACTTCGGATTTATCCCATTTAGGAATATCCCCAATCCTTCGGGATTGGAAGTGATCTGTCTGGACTTGCTCAGGAAATGATCGAAAAACTCCTTGTTTGACATGACCTTAGCCAATTTGCTCTTTACAGCATAAAGATCGGTCTTTGCAATCAAATAGGGCTTTAGACTCAGCCAGGCTAGCACACTAGCTAGAAAAAGAAATGAAAATACACTCCACTCACTTAGTGTTGAAGAGTTAAGCTCTGGCAAAAGGAATTGGCTAGCCCCAAATTCCAGCAATAGAATGCCGGATAACCACAGGCATAAGACACACCATTTTTTGAGCTTTACGCCCTGATAATATAAGGAAATAGGAATGATCGCTAAGCTGGAATAACTCAGCACACTTAAAAGTCCCAATCCTGAGACTGAAAATGAACTAAACATTAAAAGGGAAAATCCGGAGAAAAAATAAGCAAAAGCCAAATTGCTCAAACTGATCAAACCTCCGAATGAAAAGGAATCTAATACGGTATTGCAATCCACATTTTCACCTCCAGTACAAAATTGTGTAATTGCAGAGTTATTCTTATCCACCTCAGACCACAACAAAATAGTTGAAACAAACAAACCTGCCAATTTTAAACTGACGATTGCCAAAACTCCAATCGAGTACGAAGAATAGTCATCCCATCCTACCAAATTTCCAATAAACCAGCCTAAGCCAACAGCACCTAGTAAAAAAAGTAATGCTTTATAGGTTAGCTGCTCTTTTCTTCGCTGCTGATATCCCGGCTCTCCGGAGTCTTCTCCTTTCTCCAAGACTAGTGTAACCCCAGTCCATTTAGTAATAAATTCAGCTTTAGCCAGCTCAGCAGTCTTCCCCTTATCATCCAAATATTCCACCCGATCAGCTGATACCTTAGACAGGCAACTAAAATAAGGATAGGGATTTTGGTTGATTTGAACAACACATGGTAAGGGAAGCTGATCCAATTTATCCTCTCCGATTTGAAGCGCAAGACTTTCCACCTTGTATTCGGCCAAGGTATCAGAGATGGACAACAAGCTATGCGGCTCTGGATGTGTGAGCAATTTTCCGTTAAGAAAAGCGGAATTATAGGGCAATTTGATCAGGTCAAACAATCTCTTTGTACAGATCAGCGTATTTTCCATAGGTTGAAAACTAAAAAAAGTTAATTCCTTTTGATTCTTAATAACTAAAAGCTAATTTCCTACATCTCTAGGTATTAACCTAGTAAGATATTTCTAATTTTTAGTAAATTTTTACTTATTAGTTGTTTATGGAACTAGGATCTCGTTTGAAGAAAGCCCGCGAAGTAAAAAGACTTTCTCAGTATGATGTAGCGCACATATTGGGGGTCTCTCAGAAGACACTTTCGAATATTGAAAGCGGAAAAAGTATTCCAAACATATTCCAATTGGCTAAAATGGGAGAAATCTATGAGCTGGATTTGTTGGATTTTTTAGCTAAAGAAGGGATAGTTCTAACTAAATACCCCCCCCCCTCCTTCCTAAATCCATAATCATATCCACCAATCCAATCTAGAAACTAATTCAGAATTGAAAAGATTGGAAGGCTTGATAAATTAAAACCTATAACCTCTAAAAAAAACGGTTGAAATCTTCCGATTTGAACCGTTTTTTATTGGAATTGATTTTTTTCAGCTTTCTGACTTGAGCTTTCTGATTTAAAAAAAAGGTCCAAGCCCGAAGACTTGAACCAAATTTGCTGATTTCCTAAATCTAAAATCCTATCTCTAAAATCTTAAATCCCTTACCGCTTTCCCATTCCCGGCATTATCTTGCCAAGCGCGGCTTTGGCTCCGCCCATTTTGTTCATCTGCTTCATCATCTTGCGCATATCACCAAACTGCTTCATCAGATTATTCACTTCGACGATCGTTCTACCTGATCCAGCTGCCAATCGCTTTCTTCTGCTTCCATCGATGAGATCAGGATTAGATCGCTCAGCTGGAGTCATACTTTTAATAATCGCTTCGATCGGCTTGAAAGAGTCATCATCGATATCCAAGCCTTTCATGGCTTTGCCCATTCCCGGGATCATACCCATCAAGTCTTTGATATTTCCCATCTTTTTCACTTGCTCGAGCTGGGAAAGGAAATCATCAAAATTGAAATTATTGCCTCTAATCTTCGCATTGATTCGCTTAGCCTCGTCCTCATCAAAAGACTGTTGCGCACGCTCTACCAGAGAAATCACGTCACCCATTCCCAAGATTCGCTGGGCCATACGATCCGGATAGAAAATATCCAGATTCTCCATTTTCTCCCCTGTGGAGATGAATTTGATCGGCTTATTCACGACGTGGCGAATCGAAATTGCCGCTCCACCTCGGGTATCACCATCGAGTTTGGTCAATACTACCCCGTCGAAATTTAATCGCTCATCGAAGGTCTTCGCAGTATTCACCGCATCCTGACCGGTCATCGAATCCACGACAAAAAGTGTCTCGGATGGATTCAAGGCTCTTTTCAGCTCCTCGATCTCATTCATCATCTGATCATCCACAGCCAGACGACCTGCTGTATCGACGATCACTGTTTTCTTGCCTGTCTTCTTAGCGTAGGCAATCGCATTGCTGGCGATCTGAAGTGCATTTTTATTTTCCGGCTCGGCATACACCTCCACTCCGATCTGCTCACCCAGCACTTTCAACTGGTCAATCGCCGCAGGCCGGTAGATATCACAGGCCACCAAAAGGACTTGACGCCCTTGTTTTTTCAAAAAGCTACCAAGTTTCCCTGTAAATGTAGTCTTACCAGAACCCTGCAAACCTGCAATCAAAATTACTGCTGGGTCACCACTGAGTTTGATGTCCACTTTGGATCCACCCATAAGCTTGGTCAACTCTTCCTGAGTGATCTTGATCAGTAATTGACCCGGAGAAACAGAGATCAAAACATCTCTTCCAAGTGCTTCTGTGCGGATGGTATCGGTTACTTCCTTGGCTACTTTATAGTTAACGTCAGCATCAATCAAGGCTCTTCTGATTTCCTTAACCGTACTTGCTACGTTGATTTCGGTGATTTTACCAGTTCCCTTAAGTGTTTTAAAGGCACGGTCGAGTTTTAAACTTAAATTATCAAACATTCGATTTCTCAGCTATTTGTCGCAAAAGTACAAATTTTCAATCCAGATAGAAAGGAGAGTTTGATCAAATCCCAAGATGATCTTCGCTTTTTTGATTCTTCGCTTTGGGTATAAATTCCTAATTTGCGACATAATCTCTAATCCTCTCCGAATTTCTTTTTTCATGAAGCCAGATTTCAAAAAAGACATCCTCCCCCACTTGCTAGGTATTGCTATTTTCTATGCGATAGTAGCCTTTTATTTTTCTCCGGTTGTATTTCAGGATCAGGTAATCTTCCAGGGCGATATTCTCCAGTGGGAAGGTTCGGCAAAGGAAGCGATGGATTTCCGGGCCGCAACCGGAGAAGAAGCACTTTGGACCAATAGCATGTTTGGTGGTATGCCCGCATATTTCATCAGCATGGAGTTCCCAGGTGACATCACCAATGCTGTCATTTTAGTTTTGACCCTTGGCCTGCCACATCCTGTGAATGGTTTATTTTTTGGAATGCTTTCCATGTACCTGTTATTGCTAGCATTTGGGGTAAGGCCTGTTTTTGCGATCATAGGATCTGTAGCTTTTTCATTCAACACCTATAATCTCCTCAGTCTGGAAGCTGGCCACAATGCCAAAATCTGGGCGGTATGCCTGATTCCTTTAATTCTAACAGGTATTCACTTGGCTTTCGAGCGAAAGCGAATCCTTGGGGCGGCACTTCTTGCCTTGGGACTTTTGCTCCAGTTGAAGTTCAATCACCTTCAAATCACTTATTACACACTCCTCACTTCTGTTATTTATGTGTTAGTGCGATTGATATTTGATTGGAAAAAAGAGGGCATTGTGCAGATTTCAAAGACCCTTGGTTTTTTGATTTTGGGAGCTATACTAGCCGTAGGAGGAAATATCGGCCGCTTGGCTACAGCTTTGGAATACAGCCCCTATTCTACCCGGGGAGAGGCTACCTTAGAGTCTGCCGGCGCGGGCTTGGATAAGGATTACGCATTCTCCTGGTCCAACGGGAAATTAGAAACCCTCACCCTTTTGGTGCCTGATTTCTATGGAGGTGGCAGCCAAACTCCTTTGGGGAAAAACTCAGCTTCCGAAAAAGCGCTTCGAGCAAACGGATTGGATGCGCAACAGATTAATGGATTTATCCAAGGTGCACCAACCTATTGGGGTGATCAACCTTTCACCGGCGGACCGATTTACGGGGGCGCAATTCTTGTTTTCCTCGCAATACTTGGTATTTGGGCTGCGCCAAAAGAAAGCCTTTACACCTTTGGAGCAATTATTATCTTTTCAATTCTACTCTCCTGGGGAAAAAACCTGAGTTGGTTCAACTACCTGCTTTTCGATATTTTACCTGGTTACAATAAATTCCGGGCAGTTTCCATGGCTTTGGGAATGACGCTATTTGCGATACCGGTTCTGGGAATGATTTCATTGGAGCGGTTGATACAATCCAAAAACCTGAAACCACTTTTGATCTCTGGGGGAATTGTCGGAGGACTTTTGCTTCTTTTAGCTATAGGTGCAGGGATGTTTCGCTTTGACGGTGCAGCAGATCAAAGCTTACCAGAGTGGCTGATTAGTTCGCTAAAACAAGATCGAAAAGCCATGCTACAAGCCTCCGCTTGGAAGAGTTTAGGGTTTTTAGCAGCAGCATTCGTATTGATCTATTTCACAATCAAAGGGAAGATCTCCGATTTGGCACTTGGACTTGGACTACTCGCATTGGTTACGATTGATCTTTGGTCTGTCAATCGACAGTATCTGAACAATGAATCTTTCCAGCCTAGTCCCGCCAAGAGTTTCTTTGCCATCACTCCTGCCGAGCAGGAAATCGAAAAAGATGATGCTCATTTTAGAGTTTTGAGTCTAACAGAATCTTTGACAAAAGGAGCGCGGACGAGTTACCGCTTCCAAAGTCTAAGTGGCTATCATGGCGCAAAACTTCGAAGATATCAGGATTTACTGGACAATAGACTTCAGTTTGAACTGAATGATTTTATAGCCAAAGCTCAGGAAGGTGAATTTGATTTTGAGGGAATTCAGACTATGAATATGCTGAATACGAAATACATTATCGCCGGAACGGCAGCGAATGCGGTTTTTGAAAATCCTGCGGCTAATGGTGCAGCTTGGGTTCCAATGGAGATTGTAGGCGTACAAAGCAATCAAGCCGAACTCGAGCAACTTGGTGAGATCGATACCAAAAAAGTGGCAACTGTCAACACCACGGAATTCGAAGATATCAACGCGGGTATGGGTCAGATTACCTTGAATTCCTATTTGCCAAATGAATTGAACTATACCGCAACCATGCGACAGGCTGGATTGGGAGTTTTCTCTGAGATCTACTATCCAAAAGGCTGGACAGCCACTATAGATGGGAAAGAGGCGGAAATTATTCGGGTGGATTATTTACTTCGGGGCTTGAATATCCCAGAAGGCTCGCATGAGATCATCTTCAAATTTGCACCAACCAGCTATACCGCCACCAAAACCCCAATGATCATTTTCCAATATTTGATTTTGGCGGGATTGATTGCGGGGATTTTCTTTACCTATAAAAAGCAATCCGATGGAAATCAATAAAGATAAAGTCATCAGCTTTTACGATCAGTTTGCCGAGAAGCAGGAAGTGACGGGTATCAACTCCCGACACCTAAGCATTCTGGATAAGGTCGTTACTGCCGGACTAAAATCTCATCATTCCATTCTTGAAATCGGTTGTGGGATTGGTACAGTTTCTCATTTGCTTGCGCATCAAGCGAAAAGCGGGGAAGTCTTAGCGGTGGATATTTCGCCGGAAAGTATTGAGAAAGCCAAGGAAATCTGGAAGGATCAGCAGAATCTAACGTTTGAGGTTTCGGACATGTCAAATTTTGATAAGCCTGGTAAAAAGTTTGATTTCTTTGTATTCCCAGATGTATTGGAACACATTCCTGTCGATCAGCATGCGCGATTGTTTCAGAATATTCAAAAGCATTCGCATTCTGAATCGGTGGTATTTATTCACATTCCGGCGCCACGCTATCTCCAATGGATGATCGAGAATGAACCGGAAAAACTTCAAGTTATTGATCAGCCTTTGGATTCCGGGGAATTGATCAAAAGCTTGACTAAGAATGGATTTTATCTTGAAAAGATGGAAACTTATCCTATATTTTTTCAGGAAAAAGATTATCAATATTTCGTGTTCAGGGCGTCTAAACCACTGGGAAAATCTACTCCTCGGGGAAAATGGGAGGTTTTAAAGGAAAGAATGAGGATACGACTTCGGTATGGAATCGTCAAATAGAAATTTTGATTTCGGTTGAATTAAAAAAAAGAAAATGAAAATTACAGAAAATGCAATGGTGGGATTGACTTACGAATTGAAGGTAAGCAAAGATGCAGATGATATTGAGTCGGCACCATTCAGCGTAGAGATTCGGGACGAGGAAGATCCTTTTTACTTCATATTTGGACAAAGTGGTTTGCCTGAAAAATTCGAAGAATTACTTGCTGAAAAGTCTCAGGGTGATGAATTCTCCTTTATCATCAAAGTAGAAGAAGCATATGGCACCGCTAGTGAGGAACTATTGATCACACTCCCAAAAAGTCAATTTTCCACGGAACAGGGATTTTCAAAAGAAATGCTTGAGGAAGGTAATTTCCTTCCACTGATGGATGAAAATGGCTATCCTATGCAAGCAAAAGTGATCAAGGACTTGGGTGAAGATTTGTTACTGGACTTTAATCATCCTTTGGTAGATTTTGACTTACATTTTGAAGGGAGCGTACTGGAAGTCCGAGAGGCGACCGAAGACGAACTATCTCAAGGGAATAAGTATGAGGAAGATGAAGCGGAAGATTAACCTTTCAAATTAAATCCGGTTTTTGATTTAAAAAGCTATGTTTTCTCTGTAGTTTACTCCGTTAGTGAAGATACTAACGGAGCCATAGAATAAATCCTTTGCGTCCTTCGCGAAAACCTCCGTGGGCTTGGTGGTAAAAAGAATTCGTTTCCAGACTCCCGCATCTACATTCGTTTTCCAAATCAAAATCCTGCGCAGGAGAAAATGGGGTTGGATTCCTATTTACCTCGAGCAGGGCTACAAACAAATCGCTCCTCTGGAGCTCGGCTATTCGACATTTGTAATGTCGAATCTGGATCATAGGATTTTCAATCCGCTTACAGCCTACCCCTTTTGCAAAATACCTATTTGATCGTTGTTTCTTCCTTTGGTGAAGACACTAACGGAGGCAAGGATACTAACGTAGACAAGGGAATACTAAGCTGTCCCTCCTGTGGAGATTCTACAAAATCAATATTTGACTGAATCTTCCAATTTTAGAATATATCTTTTGTGCCCTCCGCGAAAACCTCTGTGGACTTGGTGGTTAAAAAAAATTACCTGAGCGTCATCACTTTTTCTTCATCCCAAGTTAAATAAACCCGATCACCGATTTGGAATTTTCGCTGAGGATCGTCTACTTCCCAAAGTTCACCGGATTCTTTAATTCGGATTTGAAGCGAATTAAAGTGTACTAAAAAGCGCAAATCCTCCACGTGAGCTAAAATACCTTTACTTGTTCTTAGCTTGACGTCTGCTGGTCGGATATAGGTTCTTTCTTCTTTAGATATCGAATTAATCGAAGAGAAAAGACGTGCGACATATTTTGATTTTGGACGCTCACACAAGTGTTTTGAATTTCCTTCTTGTACGACTTTCCCCTTTTGGAGAATCACAAGATTATCAGTCAATCGCAGTGCATCATCTAAATCATGTGTGACGAAAACTACGGTGGTCCCCATAGCCTTCAGGGTAGTTTTTAGCTCAGCAATCAAGCCTTGTTTCTGGATCGTATCCAACGAGCTAAAGGGCTCATCCAGCAAAAGCACTTCAGGCTCTACACTCAAAGCCTTTGCGATCGCTACTTTTTGTTTTTGCCCTCCGGAAAGTTCCCTTGGAAAGCGATCCCGAAACGGCTGTAATCCTAGCATTTGAATTAACTGCTCCACCCGCTGTTTGGCATAGCTTTTATCAAATTGGAGTAAAGGGCGGGCAATGTTTTCTACCACAGTGGAATTGGGGAACAAATGAAAATCCTGATAAATCAATTTGATTTCCGGATAGCCTGCTACGATTTTATGTTTGGGACTCTGGATTTCCATTTCTCCCAAAAATACTCGCCCGGAATCCTGTACTTCCAAACCCGCCATAATCCGAAGTAGGGTGCTTTTACCCGAACCGCTTTCTCCCACTATACTTAAGAAATCGCCTCTTTCAAGCGAAATTGAAACAGGATGTAAGGCAGGTTGATCAGTATAGGATTTGGAAACTTCTTGAATCGAAAAATAACTCATGGGCGAATTTCTGCTTGGATTTTTTTAGGGAGACTGCTCAAAATTAAGTCATATGAATGATCCACCAACTCCAAAATCAATTTATCCGGAACATTTCCAATCACACTGACCGAATTCCAAGTTTTCTTATTCATATGGTAACCAGGTGTAATCCCAGGATAGCGTTCTCGCAATTCTGCAGCGCGCTCCGGATCACATTTGAGATTGACGAAATCAAAGTTGGAGA
This sequence comes from Algoriphagus marinus, assembly GCF_001936475.1. Lineage (GTDB taxonomy): Bacteria > Bacteroidota > Bacteroidia > Cytophagales > Cyclobacteriaceae > Algoriphagus > Algoriphagus marinus. Next base: position 200,049 of record NZ_MSPQ01000002.1, read on the forward strand.
TTGTACAAATGGAAAAAATCTTGCCTCCAACCCGAAAGCAAAGTGTATCAGGGTTAAAAGGAGTGTCTTCAGTTACTCCTGCCTTCGCTAGACAGTAATCTCTATAAAATTCAAGAGTCATGGAGTGAATATAAAAAAATAGGACTGTTGGCTATACTCCCAGTAGTCCTGTTTTTTTTGTTTAGCTAGCCTGGTATCGGGTGTTAGATGAAATAGAAACCCATATTTCACCCCAATTTGAGGTAAGTTATTTCTACTTACTGGAATGAAAGCCAAAACGGAATATTAGATAAATCGCTTCACAATCCAAAAAATAATTGCGAATAGAAATACGATGATCGATATCTTATTGATTCCGTGCATCATTCGCAGATTAAGATTTGATTTTTTGTTTGGATCTGGCTTTTTGAAAACATTCAAGAAGTAATTGCCGACTTCACCTAATTTGAAGAACTCCTCAACTTTATTTTTTTCAGACATGATTTCTTTATTTGAAGTGGTAACAGGATGAGGAAAGAATTGGTTTATTTTTTTTTAAGAGGTATGAAATAGGATTTAAGATTTGATTGCCAAGTGAATCAATCGGTAAACGCTATTTAGGGAAGTACAACGTAACCTTTAAGCTTTCTCACTTTAGACTTCTGACTTTCCTCCTACTTTCTCACTTTAGACTTCTAACTTCCCTCCTACTTTCTCACTTTAGACTTGTGAATTTAATCTAATTCGAAACCTTCGAGGTTTTGAAAACCTCAAAGGTTACATTTCTTCCGGCTCATTCCACATCCCGTCTTCCTTGATGATATTGATCAATTCATCCACTGCTCGCTCGGAGGGAACAGATCGCTTGACCACTTCTTTCCCTTTATAGAGGGTAATTTTTCCTTTTCCCGAACCTACGTAGCCAAAATCTGCATCTGCCATTTCTCCAGGCCCATTCACGATGCAACCCATGATTCCAATCTTCACTCCTTTCAGGTGATCGGTGCGCTTACGGATCATCGCAGTGGTTTCCTGAAGATCAAAGAGCGTTCTTCCACAGGAAGGACAAGAAATGTATTCTGTCTTGGACATTCTAGTTCGCGCTGCTTGAAGCACACCAAAACCAGTAGCATTATGCAATTTGATTTGATCCAAAAACTCTTCCCGAGTATGTGATTTTTCTTTTTCCAAAGAAATAAAAATCCCATCGCCTAATCCATCAATCAGCAATCCTCCAACATCTGTTGCAGCGTAAAGCATCGTTTCGTCAGCAGTTTGATCGGGATAACTCACTTTGATGACCACCGGGATTTTAAGATCGGCATTCATGAGGCTTACCATTGCGCGGCGCAAAGCCGGCATAGAATGACTATTGGAGGTCTTTAGAATCAAAACCGTATCAGTTCGATTTCCGACCAAAGGAATAGCTTCTTTAATTTGTGTATCAGCTATTTCTAAGAAATTTAGCTCCGGATGAAACGCTTTGGAATTTTCAAATTCTGCTAGGGTAAAGAGCGGGAATTTATTTCCTCTGTCTTTACTTTGATTCCATATTTCTAAATCCTGAATTTCTTTCATACCATTTGGAAGCATGAAAGGGATGGCATTTTTACCGGAATACACGAAGTCGCAACCCTGATCATTCATCTTCCACTTATCCAGTTCTGGTAAGTAAAAATGCCCGACCTGCTTCATCTCTTTAGGAGTGATTTCCGAAATTTTAGAGATATCAGTGATTACCCGAGGCACATTGTGATCTCCGAAATTGTACACTTCCTTCGTCTCACGCTTCGCATGATCAAATGGATGAATGGGATATTGGGTTATTGGGCGAATCGGATCATGATGAGCGCGATGTGCGTAGCGATCGATCAAAGCTTTAGCAACGGGAGCTTCAAATTCAGGATCTTCGGTCAAAGAAACTCGAACTGTATCTCCCAAACCATCTTCCAACAGCGTTCCGATTCCCACTGCAGATTTGATCCGGCCATCTTCTGCCTCACCAGCCTCGGTCACACCAAGATGAAGTGGATAAGGTTTGAAACCACCCTCATTCAGTTTTTGAACCAAAAGCCGATAAGCTTGAACCATAACCTGAGTATTGGATGACTTCATCGAAATCACGATCTGATTGTAATTTTCATCCTCGCAGATTCGTAGAAACTCCAAGGCAGATTCCACCATTCCAAGGGGAGAATCTCCGTATCGGCTCATGATTCGATCCGAAAGGGAACCGTGGTTGGTGCCGATTCGCATTGCGGTGCCATTTTCCTTACAGATTTTCACCAAAGGAAGGAATCGCTCGCGGATTCGATCCAGCTCCTCTTGATAGCTGGCATCGGTATAGTCTATGACTTCAAATTTCTTTTTATCGGCGTAGTTGCCTGGATTTACACGCACTTTTTCGACAATACGAGCAGCTACTTCTGCCGCATTTGGTGTGAAGTGAATATCTGCCACCAGAGGTGTTGTATAGCCTCTTTTACGAAGTTCAGCCTTGATATTTTTTAGATTTTCAGCTTCCTTAATACTTGGCGCTGTGATCCGAATCAGTTCACAACCACTCTCGATCATTCGGATACTCTGCTCCACCGAACCAATCGTATCCATGGTATCCACTGTAGTCATGGATTGTACCACAATGTGGTTATCTCCTCCGATGATGACATCGCCGATTTGTACTGGGATGGTTTTACGACGAGAATAGTGCGTGAGACTATCGCAATAGATTTGATCTAAACTCTTGATGCTTGACTCCATAAATACTTAAATATCGCCCAATTGAGGTCTGATGGTAATTTCTTCAACAACGGATTGTGGGGAAAGGTTATAGGCTCCCCAGACGCATTCAGCTACGTCTTCAGCCTTCATAAAACGCTCTAGCGGTAAATCAGACCCTTCCCAACTTGCAGTGTAAGTAGCTCCTGGAAGAATGGAAGTCACTTTAATCTGATGTGGCTTGAGCTCCTCACGAAGGCATTTGGTCATGCCGAGCATTGCCCACTTTGATACTGCATAGCTGCCTCCATTTGGGTATGCGGTTGTTCCGGCAATTGAACCCATACTGAAAATATAGCCAGATTTCCGAGCTATCATTTCCTTGACAAAAGCACGAGTCAGATGATATGCGGAAAATAGATTCGTCTCCATCATCAGCTCAAAGTTTCCTTCCGGTTCATCGTGAATGGATCCCGGAAGGAAAATCCCGGTATTATTTACCAAGACATCAGGGGTCGCAATTCCTTTGACATATTCAGCAAATGCCTTGACTTCCTCTTTTTGAGATAAATCTGCTTGCTTCGCAAAAACCTTAATCCCAGAAAACTCACTTTCAATTTGCTCTTTAAGCTCTTCCAGTTCTTTGGCATTTCGAGAACAGGTGAAAATGTCGAAGCCCTCAGCTGCAAATCTGGAAATGATCGCTCTTCCGATTCCTTTGGTACCTCCTGTGACTAGGATACTTTTGATCATTTGGTTAGTAGTTTAATAGTTAGTGTGACAACTATCTAGCACGAGCAAAGTTACATTTTTTTGTCAAAAGAGTGCGGAAACTTGCATTCTCCCCACATGAACTATCCGGTCCAGTCCCTGGGAATTTCTTCCTTCATAAACCAGATTCAACTGTAGCCCCTCTCCTATTTTTTGTAGCCAGTTCAAGTTCCAGGTGATATTCGTGCCAGGAGTCAATGCTTGCAGCATTTCGTAGCCCACTGGAGAATTCACCTCTCCGTTATAATCAATCTGGATCAATTTCAGAGTGCCTGTAAGCGTCGTGCGAATTGCTTTTGCGTAGCGTAAATCCACTCCAACTTGATGCAATTGAGCAGTTTCTTCAAACTCTATATTCTGCAAATTTTCTTTTCCTGTAAAAGAATAAGTCATCGTGGTTCGGAAATAAGGATTGGGTTGCCAAGCGAATTCAGGACCGATTTGACTTTGTTGAATGGTATAGTTCCGGTTTTGCAGAAAGTCGGAAGCAGAACTTCTTTGTCCAGTCCCGGCAATTATTCGCAGGGTGGTCTGCCCATTGAAATTATAGCGGGTGTTCAATTTCCAATCCTTTTGAATCAAATCCTCAAAGCCTCCCGAAAGCAACTGCTTGAATTGAGAATCAAAAAGCGAAAGGTCAAACCCATAGGAAGCTGCCGCACGATTGAAGAAAAAACTACTACGAATGACTTGCCTAAGGGATATGATTTCATCCCGATCAATATTTCCAATAAAGGGATTCACGCGATCTTTAAATTGATCAGAAGTGACTTTTTTCTCAACACTTAGACTTGTTGTATTCGAAAACTTTTGGAGAAAAGCTTTCAGACCGGCTTCTTTCTTCCAATTCTCCGGGAATCTTGCCTGCAAACGATAATTTAAAATACTGGTATAAGCCTGAATGTAGGTATCTGTAGGTACGAAAATTTTGATGTATTGCTTTTCTTCCGGATTGATCGCAAGGTAAAACTCATTCAATTGCTGAACCCCGTCGCCATTATCATCCCGCCAAGTATGCGTACCGTCCCCGTTTGGAGCTGGAAGAAAAACAAACTCCCGCTGCAATTCCCTACCATTTCCAATCGCATAGCTCACCTCATTTCGGAGGGAGTTTTTCCAAATACTACCCTGATAATCCAACTTTCCCATCACAGTCAGCTCTTCCGGCAAATCCCTTTGGATAAAGGCAAGCGTACGGTATGTAAATGTAGAACTCAAACTATGCTGGGTCCATTGCTTGCGAAAGGTCAAATTGGAAGTAAAGGCTTTGGTATCTTTCAGAAGCTCACCTGCAAAAGGGGCCTTATCCTCTCTCCAAGCTGCATCAGCCAAAAAGGAGTATGAAAGTGAATCATTGCTGCGCAAAAAAAACAGATGTTCTTTGAAGTTCATCGCAGTGCTGACTACTGAATCCGTTTCAGAATTCCGAAGGGCATTTTGGTCCAGGGAAAACTGATATCCCGGAACGAGAATTTTAGAGTTATAACTGACATTCGCCAAATACCGAGTCCAGTCAGAATTCAAGCTATCAAGCTCACTGTTCAATCTAAAAAACTCTTGCCTCACCCGAATTTTCTTCCCCAATTGGATATTCCAATTTCCAGTATGCTGAGTTCCATTCAGAACGTTTTCACGGTTACGCATGTAAACCAAGTAATTGAACCGATTCAAATTGTCTTTTTCGAATCCCAAGCCAGCCCTAAAGAAATGCTCAGCTGCCGCTTTTCGAAGATCAGACTGATTCAATCCCCAATCTCGGTCAAACTCTATGTATCGAAATCGATCGATGAAATTGAAATTGGTTGAGTTGTATTCAAATTCTGTTTGGCCTTTCATGGTATAGCCTTTAAAAATATTGGAAGATCGCCCTTCCGATTGAAGTCCCACTTTCCAAGCTAGGCCTTGATTATCCTCATCGCCAAGTTCCGAAAACAGGTTTTTATCAGTAGATGAAAGTGCTAACTCCGTGTAGGCTTTTTCATATTCACCTAATTTGACACGTGTGCCTGCTGTAGTCATTCGCTTGCTGTCAGGTGCGGGAAGTTGAGTGAGGATTGAGTAATCCCCTTGTCGAACTCCGTTGATTCGAGGGATATATTCAAACACGGTTCCATTAGAAAGCTGGCTGGACCTTCGGTAATCGCCGAGTCCCTGGCCTACCTGAGAAAATGAAAGTGCAAAATGCGCCAGATCCGGATCAGAAGAATAGCGGTAATACGTAAGCATTTCTCCATTTTCCCCTTCCTCTTCTATTCTTTCATAAAGAATTCTGTTGGGGTCAAAAGCAACGCTGTCAATTCTGGGAATCAAAGCCAACTCCGTTTGATCTCCCACTGATGCCAAAAGAGCCAATTCCTGTTGAGAAAAATCAGTAAAAAGTGGGCGGTTTCGGTTGTCTTTTTCCTGATAGTAATTCAAATAAATATCAAATTTCCCATTAGTCTGGGTGTGATTTGCTCCAATAATTGACCGACTGTAGTTTCGTTCAGCATATTCAAAATCAATTCGAATTCGAGAATATTGAGTGATCAATACTTTCGGGGTAAAAGTGATTTCAGCCTGATTGTAGTCAATCACATAATCCTCATTGAATCCACGCTGAAGCAATCTCCCATCCAAAAAGACCCGTTCGGAATTAGCCATTATAATGACAAACCGTTCATTGTTAGGCCCACTGATCCGGTAAGGACCAAGTGTGCCCTCGATAATTGGAAGTTGAATTGATGCAAATTTCCCTTTGGCGATCGAAGCGAAGCCTTGAGAGCTGGATGTCCATTTTTCGTTTAGCTTATAATTCGCCGTGAATTGAAGCCCTTGCACATTTTTGTAGTAGCGAAGAAATTCCGATTGCCGTTGTTGCAATACTACATCTCCCGCAGCAAGGGAAAAGTCATCGTTGTAAAGTTCAATAAGGACATTATCAAAGTCTTGAATCTGTTGGGTATTCCCCTCGGGCTGAAAGGGCACATTTTGATCTGTGATACTGGCACGAATATTCAAATTCTCAGAAATAGCTCCCTCCAGCTGAAGATTCAGAGCAGAGTTGACGAATACATTTTGAGTATTTCCGAAGGAAATCCCACGTGTGAGACTTCCACTTTTGTATAAATCCGTGGTTGGAAAAAGCTCCTCCCGGAAATCAAAAGCTGGCAACTCAGCCATTTGAGCATCCTGAAACCTCGCCATGGAATCGTAATCTGTCATCAGTGTCCTCCGAGCGACAGGCTGATCAAACCGGATACTGAATGTCCGAAAGCAAACTTGAATTGAATCCGGAACAGGATTTTCTCCATAATCCACTTGCAGTAAATTCTTACTTAGGTCGAAGCGATAGTTAAGAGGATTGCCAGACTTGTTGGTTATGCGAATACTTTCTTCAATTCCTGAAAGGGAATCCAATTCGGTAGGTTCTAAAAAATAATCTCCTGCATACCAGCGACACTTTTCCTGAGCATTTGCTGCTGAAAAAGAACCTAAGAGTAAAAACCAGGAAAATATCCAAACTCGCATATTCAATCTGAATCAGCTTTTAGTTCCAAGGTACTAAAAACAGCTTGTTATCTGATTAAGGGAAAGGTGAGGTAAAATGTCGTTCCTTTGTCAATCTCTGTATCGAACCAGATTTTCCCTCCTGCTGTTTCGACGCCACTTTTCGCAATAGCCAATCCCAAACCTGATCCAGTTGATTTTGTGGAGAAGTTTGGAATGAAGATTTTATCTTTCAATTCTGGAGATATCCCTTTTCCATTGTCGGTGATTTCAAGAAAAACAGCCTCATCAGTCAACCAAAGCCAAATTCGAATTTCAGCTCTCTTCCCATCCGGCACCGCCTGAATTCCATTGATAATCAAATTGGAAATCACCCTTCCAAAGAGCTTATCATCCCCCAAAATAGGAATATCCTCAGTGTAGGAATCATCCTGAAAAATCAGATCTACCTCCTGATTATTTTTAAAAAGTTCAAGAACTTTCATCAAAACAGATTTGAAGTTCATAAATTCATTTTTCGGCAAAGGCATTTTAGCAAAAGTAGAAAAGGAGGATGCAATCCCACTCAAGGCATCTACCTGATGAATAAGTGTCTCCAGCGACTTTTTTAATTTGCTAGGATCATCCAACCTTCCGTCATTCTCCAGACGAAGCAAATGCTGAAGCGTTAACTTCATAGGAGTCAGCGGATTTTTGATTTCATGAGCTACTTGCTTTGCCATTTCTCGCCAAGCGGACTCTTTCTCGGTAGACGCAAGGATCTTTTTACTCGATTCCAACTTAAAGAGCATGTTATTGTATTCATTGACAAGCAATCCAATTTCATCTTTTGAACCCCAATACATGGGTTCGTTATTTTCAAGATTGGTGGTCTTGAGTTTTTGCGTTAACAATTTAAAAGGGAATGTCAGATTAGTAGAAACGAAGTAGGAAACCACTAAAAACAAGATGAAAATGATTACAAAAGCATTGAAAATATTACTCAAAACATCTGCAATTAAGGAGTTTAATTCTGCCTCAGACTCGAAGAATGGCACTGCCAAGATCCCAAGATTCGCATTGCTACCGGAAGAAGGAATCGCGAGGTAAACAGATTTGAATCGAAGTTTACCGATCTGCTCATTTGCCAAAAATTGGTTTTGCCCATTTTCCTGAATTTCAGCTAAAGCCCGAGGATTGATTAATGGGGAAAGAATTTTCTTATCGAAAATATTTGGCCGGTTAGTAGTTTCCAAATATCCCTGATTATCATAAAGATGAATGTCACTTGCAGTAGTATTTGCCAAGCTATTGACTTCTTCAGTAAGTAGATCATTGGCTACATTTCCAGGTTCTTGGTTATTCAAGAAACTCCCGAGATTTCCTCTAATTAGAGTTGCTTTTTGAATGTATTGCCTATCCAAATCATCCCGGTAGCTATTTGCAAGTAGTCCTATAGTGATTATACTGATAATGATAATCGGGAAAAAGAAAGCGAAATTCAGATATAATTGGAGCTTGGTAGAGTAGTTGAATTCAAATTTTCTATAGCCTTTAAATAATGTATTGATCAGAATTGTGAAAAAAGTCGAGAATACAAAGACTACGAAGAAGAGGGAGATATTTCCGAAAAAATGAGAAATCGTATTATTTGGAGAAGAAATGACGATTACCTCCTCCCCATTGTTGATCCCAAAGTGATGATACCCCAGGCTGTGGATCCCCTCTGTGAAAAAAGAATTACGATCAACCAAACTTGGGATGTCTAATTGGAGAAAATTAAATGAACCAGAACTCCGGATCAATTGATTTTCTTTGAAAATACCATAGTCGTACCGAACTGGATCAAGTTTGTCACTGTATTTTTTATCCAACAATAATTTAGGATAAACACTACTCGGTTGAATCCGTAATTGATTCAACTCCAAAAAAATCGTCCCAAGTTGACTAGTCTCTTTTGAAACCGGAATGAAGGACACAAATCGGTTTCCCGCAATATTTTCATTCCCTCGCAGGAAATAAAGGCCTTTGACACTGGTTGCATAGTCGCTCTTAATGTAATCCAATCTGAGATTTTCCAATGATTCGCCATCTGGAGGGCCAAGTAGCTGCTGACCACCGGAAGAAAAGATGCGAATTCGGACTTCAAACTGATCAAAATAATTATCCAAATAGATTCTTCTGATTTTAGTTTCTATTGGCTCTTTAGAAAAGAGGGGGTCTGAAATCCTATTCTGGATAAATAAATCTGCCTTGATACGATTAAATATTTCTCCCAAAAAGAACTCTGTCATCACATCATTCTCTATTAAGTTTTGTGTGGCAAACCGAGATTTAGACTGAATCAACTGATATTTTTCTGTCTGAAAAGTGCTAATGCCCACAATACTCGCCGAAATCAAACATGCGAAGAAAAAAGTCAGAAATGTATCTAGGCCAAGACGAAAAACATTTTTAAAAAGCTCTAATCGGATAATTAAAAACAGAAAAGTCAAATGAATACCCCAAACCAAAACAGACCAGTTGGAAAAGAAGGATAAGGCAATTCCTACCGGAATTCCTATCGCTATAATAATGAGATAGAGCTGCTTCTTATTTGTACTGATTTTGAGAAGCAAACTGAAAAGTGTCAAAGAAAGCAGAACATAAACTGCTCCCCAAAGAAAAAGAATAATAAAACTCAAACCCTTAAACAAATCGAAAGAAGGAATAGAACTTATATTCAAAGCCCATTGAGAATTGAGCATCAAATCTCTAGGAAGAAACCAAAGTAAATAGAGACTGGTACTGCTGACAAATAGAATGATAAGAAGGAATATTTTAACCTCTATGGGTTCTTTAAAAACCTTGATTTTCTCATGCATCTGCTTCGATGCCAGTTGATAAATAATCAATCCAAAAATAAATACTCCACAAAGCGTATTGAGGAGAAGGTCTCCAAGGCTAGGATTAAGCCAAGAAGAAGCATAATTACTCGGATTGAAAAGGGAAATATTGAGAAAACTACCTGGAAAATCAACCAATAGCATAATCAATCTAAAGGCTGACAACACCAAAATGGCATATCCTATCGCTTGCCATTTTCTTCCTTTTCTCCATTTTTTGAGAACAAAATCAGTAGACAATAAAAAGTAAAGCAAGAATATTGAAGTGAAGAAAATCAAAATTGCCGCATTAATGATACGCCCAGCAGGTATATAACCAAGTAAAAAATTCACTCCGAAAAGTGGTATGCCAGCTGGATTAACTACCAATTGACCGGTTGCTTCTTCAGGAGCAAAAATTTCAATTCTGCTATTTCCGAAAAGGCTAGGATTAGCTCCAGTGATGAGATAATCATTCTCAATGTTTCCAGGCCAAATAAGGCGAAGTGCATGGACTATCACATAATCAACCTCATTTCTTCTGATAGGTCGGATTTTAAGGAGCATAGTCCCATAAGGATCATTGAGAAGCTGATAATCTTTATTCAGATCAACATTTGAAAAATCGAGGGTTAGGGAGAAATCAGACCAGTAGGATAAATCTCCAGTTTTATTGAGGATAAAAAAGGGATGCCGATGATCTGGAATTGAAAGCTTACCAAAGCTAAGGCTGTCTTCATTTCGGAACTCCATCAGAACCTGAATAAAATCTTCATCAAATTCACGGTCCACCGCTTGGATTCTATCTTGAAGGTCTTGGAGATAGGTCTCCTCATCACTTTTTTGGAAAAAAAAGAAATTCAAGACAAGGACTGCAAGAAGCAAGAAAGCACTGATCAAAATGATCAGTCTACGGGATTCATGGCTCATTTGGATGTAAAATAAAAAAAGCAAAGTCCCTGATCAAACTTTGCTCTTTTTTGATTTAGCGTAGTGCTAATTTGGCTTTTTTCTTTTTTGCTGCTCTATACCAAAAGAAACCAATTACTGCTGCCATAAGGTATGGCATAATGAATAAATAAAGGATTCCATTGTTCAAGCCGGCTCCAATACTGGTATCGCCATTACTCACGTTATTTTCTACCGAGGCACGGCACATGGCACACTGTGCAAAAGAATTAGTCTGAACAAACAGAAATGCAAAGACTAAAAACGAATAGTAGAATATTTTTTTTAGGATACTTTTCATGCGCTTATAATTTTTTTTCTAAAGGCCATCCCATAATTGGTCGGGAGAAATCTCGAAAGAAATTAATCATATCAGATTATGAATTTTAATTAAGCTCGATTTCAATTGACTATAATTTTTAGATCAATGTGTGTAGTACGGGGATATCATCAGATAGACGATCACTCCAGTAACAGTCACATACAACCAAATCGGAAATGCAAATTTAACGACTTTTCGGTGCTTTTCCCGCTGATCTGTATATCCATAATAATAGGCAAACAGGATCGGAAACAAAGCGACTGCTGCTAAAATAATATGGGTAATCAGAAGAAAATAATAAATGGGTCTAATTACTCCTTCTCCACCAAATGTAGTACTCTCCGCCGTAGCATGGTAGATCACATAGGAAACAAGAAAAATCGCTCCTAACACAAATGCAGTGGTCATTGCAGCTCTATGATAAGCAATATTGTTTTTCTTGATGAAAATAACTCCTGCAACAAGTGCTACAGAAGCAGCAGAATTAATAATCGCATTAAGATGGGGTAGAAAATACACCAAGTCAGTTCCAAGCTCAAGCTTGGAGGGCATAAATAATAAAATCGCAACTACAATAGGAATCAAGATTGAAATCCCAACAATCCATCCCTTTACTTTTTGCTCATCTTGGAGCAAGCCTAGCCTATTCGTTTCCATATAATAATATTTTCGCTTCTAACATTAATAAATCAACATCTTCACGATTTGTTCCAGAATAATAACCTCTAATTCTCCCAAGCTCATCCACTAGGACAAATTTATCACTGTGTGCAAAATCATCAGGAACACCGAATCCATCCAACGTTGGGAGAATAAATCCACATTTTGCTAATTGATAAGTTTCTGCCTTGTCCCCACTCAGGAAATCCCACTTTCCAGCTTGGGCTTTATGTTTGTCCGCATACTCTTTCAAGATCTCCGGTGTATCAAATTCTGGATCAATACTGATAGAAAGTATTTGAACGTTCGGTTCATCACGAAACATGTCATTGACTCTTTCCATTTCACTTGACATTACAGGACAAATTGAAGGACAGGAAGTGAAGAAGAAATCGACAATTGTAATCTTTCCTTCCATTTGAGCCTTTCCTACAGGATTGCCCATTTGATTTACAAAAGTAAAATCAGGGATGTAGTGTTGTGTAGTATCGCCAATGGGGCATTCCAGAAATGGGTTTTCCACACCTTTTTCGAAGAATACCGGTATATCATAGGTATTATTTCCAAATCCTTTCAAAAACATGAAAATCAATACCGGGACAAGTAAAATGCATATAAGCACCATTGCTTGAAGTACTCTTAATCCTCTCATAGTATTTCTTTAACAAAAAAGAAGGTTGAAGTGTCACACCTCAACCTTCTTTTTTTTAAATATTTAATGAATTACCAGCGTAACATGAAAATATCTGATCCTTCTTTCATCAAAGCGATAACCAACCACACCAGGAAAATCAAAGGTACGATGATCGAATAAAATAAAGGCTTAGCCTCTTCGCCGAGGTGCATGAACTCCATCATGATATATTTAGCCTTCCAGACGGTCAAAGCCATGAAAAGGAAATAAAGCAAGATACCTCTATCCATTGTAAAGGCCATAATGAATTCTACAACGGTAATAGCGAGTAGGATACCTGCTGTTTTCCAGATTTTTTTAATCTTTTCATTATCCCTAGGGATAACGTTAAGCGTTGATTTATTTTCTTGAATTTGCATAGCTCAGTAATTTTTAATCCTAGATAAGATAAAATAAGGTAAATACGAATACCCAAACCAAATCGACAAAGTGCCAATAAAGTCCAATCTTTTCAACCATTTCGTAATGCCCTCTTCTATCATAAACTCCGACAGCGGCCTGATAGAAGCAAAGAAAAAGTAAGAAAACACCAATTGTCACGTGGAAACCATGGAATCCTGTAATAAAGAAGAATAGGTTAGCAAAAGAAGCGGGTCCGTATTCATTTACAGTTAAGTTGGCACCATAGATTGTCTCAGTTACAACTTGATTGAGGTTGTTCACATAGGTCATTACAGTACCAGTGTCAGTTCCGTGGATAAAGTGATTCCACTCCCAAGCTTGACAGCTCAAGAATGTGATTCCGCCTAGAAGCGTCCAAAGCATCCATTTCACCACATCATCTCTGTCATTTCTGTGACCAGCTTCTACAGCAAGTACCATAGTAACAGAACTAGAGATCAAGATAAAGGTCATAATACCTACGAAAATCAATGGAGCATGAAGTCCATGCACGAAAGGCAAAGCTTCAAAAACCAATTCTGGCACTGGCCAATATTCATTTGAACCTGCGAAAGATTCAAGAGAACCTTCATACGCCGGATAACTTACTCGAATAGAGATATAAGTAATCAGGAAAGCAGCAAAGGTGAAGATATCTGATAGCAAGAAAAACCACATCATGAGTTTTCCATAGCTGGCTTTGAAAGGTTCGTTACCACCTCCCCAAATGCCTCTTTTCGAGCTTACTTCAATAGCAGTAGAATGCGCGGACATAGAATATTAATTTGTACTGGGTTTTAATTTAATGATTCAAAAGCAAAAACATAAACAAATACAACCATAATCCTCCAAGAAAATGCCAATAGGTGGTTGCCATTTCCATAGTATTCATGGATTGAGAATGAACTTTGTATTTGAATGTCGAAATTAATACAATAATGAGAAATATCACACCACTAATAAGGTGTGCAGCATGTAATCCTGTAAAAACATAAAGAAATGATCCCGCAGGATTCCCTACAAAAAACACTTCTCTATCTACCAAAGCTACCCAGCTGTACCATTGCCCCACTAAAAAAGCAGAACCAAAAATTACAGCTCCTGCAAGCCCTAACCTAAGATTTGAAATATTATCTTTTTTCGCAGAGGCGTATGCAAATTGAAGGAAAACACTGCTAATAATCACTAAAGCAGAAGTATAATAGAATATCTGCGGAAGATCATATTCCAACCAATTACCTTCTGCTTGTCTAACGATATATGCACTAGTCAAAGCCGCAAATATCATAACCACTGTCACCATAAAAAGCCATAATGCAAACTTCTTTGGATGCATGGAAATCGGCTGCTCCACCAAATCAACGTACTTCAATTCCTTTTCCATCATTATGGTAATTTATCTAATAAGTAAGCAATTTGTACGATAGGCAAATAGAGGAATGATCCAAACATGATCTTAAGAGCAGATTTTCTTGAACAATCCCGCATTAAAGAAAAAGTTTGTGCTAGAAACAGTACACCACATACAGTAGCTACTATTCCAGAATTCAAACCGGTAAGTCCAAAATAACTTGGAAGCAAACCTAATGGTAACAAAAAGAGTGTGTAGATCATGATTTGAACAGCTGTATTCAAATCTTTACCACCACCGCTTGGGAGAAGTTTAAAACCTGCTGCTTTATAATCCTCATCCGAAACCCAAGCAATAGCCCAGAAATGAGGAAACTGCCAGATAAACTGAATCCCAAAAATTATTAAGGCTTCATAAGAAATAGAACCTGTAGCTGCTGTCCAACCCAGTAAAGGAGGCATTGCACCTGGAATCGCACCCACAAATACTGCTATTGGCCCTACTCTTTTTAGAGGAGTATAGACAAATACGTATAAAACCATGCTTAGTATTCCCAAGCCTGTGGTAAGAGGATTGGTAAAAATCCAGAGTAGACCTATCCCTACAAATGCAACCATGCTAGTGAACCAGTAGGCTTCTTGAAGAGAAATGATATTTAAAGGAAGGGGACGATTTTGCGTTCGCTTCATAAGCTTATCAAGATCTCTTTCCATGATCTCATTTGCAGCACCTGAAGCGCCACTAATTAAAAATCCTCCAAGAGCAAGTCCAAGAAATCCGGACCAGCCAAAAGAAACCCCTCGATCCCCTAAGATATAGCCGAATACTGCTGAGAAAGTTACCAAAGCTGATAATCTGAATTTCAATAATTCAGAATAAGCTTTGACTCTTCCAAGGATAAAACTATTCGAATGGTCAGCTACTTCAACTGTCCTCATATTCAATTTATATTTAATCGAAATTGTCTATGTTCTCTAAGTTGAAGAATCAGAATCAACTGAACTCCTACAATAAGAGAACCAATAAGTAAATGGATTGGCTGTAGAAAAGCTGGAATACCAAAATATGCCATTCCCATTCCTGTAGCTATTTCCAATATGATTAACCCAATTAATACTTGAGACCACAAATTAACTTGAGATTTCCTGAGCGTGTATTTAAAAGCCCAGAAGAAATACAAAAGATAAATTACAAGAAGCAACAAAGAAAACGATCGATGAACAAGGAAATTAATTCCCACTAAACCAACCCATTCATCTCTAAGCATATTCCCCATAGATTCTGATATAATATCGATTTGCTCCCTTACCTGTGTACCTAAGACAACCTGTATGAACATCAGAATGATACCAATTATGAGAATCCATTCTACTTTGGAAGGAACATCCATATTAACTCCTTTACGGTTCCTTAATTTGGAGGACCTATGATTCACAATAATCAATAATCCTACAAGAACTAAGGCTAGTATCATATGGAGCGTAATGATCCACTGAAGCAAATTTGTGGATACTACTATGGAACCAATCCATCCAATAAACAAGACCAAAATCAATGATGAAATCGATAGAATTGGAATAGTTTTGTCAATTTTCCAAATAGGTAATGATTTCCAAACTGTTAAGATTATCAGTAAACCAATTACAACACCTATCAATCGATTCAGGTATTCAATCCAAGTTTTAACAGGATTAAACTCTTCTTCAATCAGAATAGACTTATCATTTGAGATTTTCTCTGCAGCATCATTTAATCCAAGTTTTTCAAGAGTTGCTATAAACCTTTCGTTTTTAGCTAACCTTTTTTCAAGGTAAATATCCTGATAATTAGAAGGGAGCTGATCCACATTTGTAGGTGGTACCAAGCTCCCAAAACATTTTGGCCAATCAGGACAACCCATTCCAGAACCTGTACTCCTAACGATCCCCCCAACCAGTATCAGAAAATAAACAGCTATCACCGTGATTGTACTTACACGGCGAAAGCTGTTTAGAGAATTTTTAGTGTTTAGATTCATTGGCTACTAAAACCTCCTCATCTTCCTTCATAATCTCCAGTTCAAGTTTCACCAACTCCTGCTCATGAGGTAGGTTGGATTCAGGAGTAGCAGACAAAGGAACGGTTTGAGGAATAAAATCCTCCTCAGCACCAGGCTTAGAATAATCATAAGGCCATCTGTATACCGTAGGGATCTCACCAGGCCAGTTACCATGCCCTGGATACAAAGGAGTAGTCCACTCAAGCGTGTTTGATCTCCAAGGATTCAATGTTGCTTTTCTACCTCTATACATGCTGTAGAAGAAGTTGAAAATAAAGATAAACTGAGCAGCGAAAGTGATGATTGCAGCAACTGATACGAACATATTCAAATCAGTGTACATATTTGCAAATTCGAAGTTTGTCCAGCTATAATATCTTCTTGGGAAACCTGCAATACCGATGTAGTGCATAGGGAAGAATACCAAGTATACTCCGACAAAGGTCAACCAGAAGTGAACATACCCGAGTCTTGCATCCATCATTCTTCCAAACATTTTAGGGAACCAGTGGTAAACACCAGCCATCAAACCGAAGAAAGAGGCGGAACCCATTACCAAGTGGAAGTGAGCTACAACGAAATATGTATCATGCAATTGAATATCAATTGCTGAGTTTCCAAGGAAAATACCAGTAAGTCCTCCTGAAATAAAGAAAGAAACCAAACCAATAGAGAAAAGCATTCCAGGAGTGAAGATCAAATTACCTCTCCAAAGCGTAGTCAAATAATTGAACACTTTCACCGCAGAAGGAACCGCAATAATCAATGTAAGGAACATAAAAATTGATCCTAGGAATGGATTCATACCTGACACAAACATGTGGTGAGCCCACACAATAAATGAAAGTATTGTAATTCCAAGCATTGAAATAATCATTGCTTTGTAGCCAAAGATTGGTTTCCTAGAATTGGTTGCGATAACTTCAGAAGTAATACCTAAAGCTGGAAGCAATACAATATATACTTCAGGGTGACCTAAGAACCAAAATAAGTGTTGGTAAAGGACTGGACTACCGCCTGTATTAGGGAGAGCCTCTCCACCAATATAGATATCAGATAAGTAGAAGGATGTACCAAAGCTTCTATCAAAAACAAGCAATAATGCAGCTGCAAACAAAACTGGGAAAGAGAGCAAACCGATAACAGCCGTCAAGAAGAAAGCCCAAATGGTAAGCGGAAGTCTTGAAAAAGACATTCCTTTTGTTCTAAGATTAATTACTGTAGTGATGTAGTTAATTCCTCCCAGTAATGAAGATGCAATAAAGAAAGTCATTGCAACTAACCAAAGAGTCATACCTAAGCCTGAACCCGGTATAGCCTGCTCCAATGCAGATAAAGGTGGATATACAACCCATCCCCCACCGGCAGGACCAGTTTTAATGAACAAGGAAATAAACATTATCACACCAGACAAAAAGAAGAACCAGTATGAAAGCATGTTCATGAAACCAGATGCCATATCACGAGCTCCAATTTGTAATGGAATCAAGTAATTGGAAAATGTACCACTTAATCCAGCAGTCAAAACAAAGAATACCATGATGGTACCATGCATCGTAACCAATGCCAGATAAAAGGTAGGATCCAAAGCTCCTGTATCATCAATCCAACCTCCCAAGATCGGTCTTAGGAAAGACATATCCATTTCCGGAAAGCCAAGTTGTAGACGGAATAGAATGGAAAGGAAACCACCTATGATCGCCCAGAACATACCAGTGATTAGAAATTGCTTTCCAATCATTTTGTGATCTTGGGTGAAGATGTATTTCGTTACAAAATTATCATGATGCTCATGATCGTGATGATCGTGTGCTGCGGTGTCATGATTTGCTACAGATGCTGAAGCCATAATCTTTATAATTTTGTGTTTATTTCTTTAATTGAATCTCTGCAAGTTCTTTTGTTTCAGCTGGAAGACCCTCTGCTAAAGAAGGATTCATCTGGATAAAAGATTTTTGTTCTGCTAACCACTTCTGATAGGCCTCTGGCTCTACCACCTCAATCACCTTCTTCATCGAGAAGTGCCCACGCCCACAAATTTCTGTACAGGCAATTTCATATTCAAATTCAGGATCTCCTAATTCCTCTCTCATTTCAGCAGTAGTCTTGGTAGGAACAAACCAGAATCTAGTTGGCATTCCCGGAACTGCATCCATTTTCAATCTCATGTGAGGAGCAAAAACAGAGTGAAGAACATCTCTTGCTCTAATTTTAAAGAGAACTGGTTCTCCTTTAGGAATAACTACTTTCGGAGAAGGAAAATCATCAATTGAATTTTTATCAGTGAAGTCAACTCCATGTGAATTAGAGGCTGTGATCAATCTGTAATCATAATCTCCAAGTACATTATCGGTTCCAGGATATCTCACTTCCCATGCAAACTGATAACCCATAATCTCAACAACATGAGCTTCTTCAGGAGCCGGAGCAGTAATGTCAGACCAGGCCATCCATCCAGAAATAACCAAACCTGCCAAAACAATACCTGGGACTATTGTCCAAATTATCTCCAGCTTATTATTATCAGGATAGAATGAGGCTTTTCTTTTCTCGCTGTATTGATATTTATAAGGGAAAATAAAAAGCAATACGTGAGTAATTAGAAAAACAACACCAGTAACTGCCATGGTTATCCAAAACAATTGATCAGTGACCATTCCATGCTCGGAAGCGATAGGAAGCTGATAATTGTCAAACTCTTTAATTGAATACCAGAACATTAGAATTCCAGATCCAACTAAAAACAACACGAATAATATCGCATTTACTTTATTACTTCCAGAGGCTACTTTTTTATCTGAGCCTTTTACTACTGAAACCAACGTTTGGATTCTATAAACCATCCAGATAATGGAAAGTAATAATAGAACACCTACTCCAATCAGAAATCCGTACATACCTTAATTTTTTAGGCTGTTATTAAATATGATGATGATAACTCTCTTCAAGCATTGGGTGATTTTTCGGGATCAAATTCCCTTTGGCTAGACCTCCTAACACCACCAACGCCACTGCCGAACCATAAACTAGGAACATTCCAATTTCCATGAAACCAACTCCTCCATTATGTCCAAGAGTACCTGGCTGTACCATTAAAAAGAAGTCTACCCAGTGACCTGCAATGATCAAAGTACAAACTAACTTTAAGAATACTCCATGTCTCTTTGCATCTCTAGTCATTAAAACTAGGAAGGGTAACACAAAGTTCATCCCTATATTTACGAAAATGAACGGTCCATACACGTCACTTGACAGTCTCTCAATAAAATAAACTGATTCTTCAGGTATATTGGCATAATAGATCAATAAGAACTGAGAAAACCATAAATAGGTCCAGAAAATTGTAAATCCGAATACAAACTTACCTAGGTCATGAATATGATTTTCATTAACCATTTCTAAATAACCCTGACCTTTAAGAAAGATTGTCAACAAAGTCATTGCAGATAAACCAGCAACAAACCAAGATGAAAACACATACCATCCGAAAAGCGTAGAGAACCAGTGTGTATCAATAGACATTACCCAATCCCATGCGGAAATCGATGAAGATACTGCAAAGAAGATGATGAAGTAAGCAGATGTACTTCTGATTTTATACCAAGAAGTACTACCTCCTAGGCTATCCTCAGCATAAGAAAGCTTCTTTAACTTATTAAAGAAAAAGACCCAAAAACCAAAGAATAAAACCATTCTTGCTATATAGAAAACAGGGAATGTTCCTTTTGCCATCGGCCAATAGAAGAAAGCACCCTTTCCATCAATGATTTTATCATATTCAGGAGAAGCTTTATCAAACAAATAGCTATGAGTCCAGTGGAATAAATCATGATTTGCTAAAAAGAATGTAGCAATCATAAGTACTGCAGCATATGGCAACCAGTTTCCAAATGAAAGCATTACTCTTACGATAGGAGCTGACCAACCAGCCTGAGCTGCATATTGAATGGCAAAGAAAAATACACCAACAATAGCAATACCTGTGAAATAGACATTGTTTATCCAAAGGTTAGCATAAAGTCTCTCGTACCAATGGAAAGCATGAGCACCTGCTTCGGCTCCCTCTTCATGATGACCGCCAAAAATTGCCATGACAATACCTATGCCTAGCAAAATAGCGCCAATGACCAAAACTGTCATGATCGACTTCTTAGTCGATGCTTTGAACTCAAACTTTTGATCCAGATTATAGTGTTGTGCGTCGTGAGCCATAATTAATTTGCTGGAGTTTCTTCAGTTGATACTTCGGCCTCAGCTACAACAGGAGTTTGTGCACCTTGACCACCTTGAATTTTTTGTTTCACATAGTGAACTATCTTCCATCGATCCTCTGGTAGGATTTGAGAACCGTGAGCGCCCATTCTTCCTTTACCTTTTGTAATCACATGGTAAATATGCCCTTCAGGAAGTCCGATGTAAGCTCCACCAGTTAGATTGGCAACACCGCCAATTTTTTCTCCTGCTTTACCATCACCTTGACCACCTTTTCCATGGCATGTAGAACAGTAATTTAAGAACAATTGCTCCCCATCTTTCAAAACATCATCAGTTAGCTCAACTGGATTCCTTACGGTCTCCCCGGCAACATCCACTTCAAATGCCTTTAATCGATAAGGCAAATATCCGTTCTTATTTCTAGGAACAGTATTAGCCACAGGCTCTCGCATGTTCATATTATTGGGATTATGAATATTACTATTGTAATATTCACCTTTACCATCCTCACGAGTCGATAGCCAAGAACCTTGAGATTCGTCAGTAATTTGAGTCAATGGCTCATATGCTACCGAATGATACATTTGAGGTGCATATTCTAGACCTTGGTCTTCTCCGCCAGCTTTACAACCAAACAGGATAATACCTGAAAGCGCAAAACCAAGCAAATTGTATGTATTAGTAATCTTCATATTTCCAGATTTACTATTCAAAACTTTTTTTATTAACCTCTGATGCTCCAGAAGACTTAAGAATTTCCTCAATTTTAGCAAGATCCATCGCTGAATTATTAGCAATGTCTATGGCCATAATGTGTTTATCATCTGTGCTCCGCACATCAAAAATTCTTGGCTGAGCCCAAGGCTTCAGATTAGAACTAATCATGAATACACCAACCATACCGAAAGCTGCTAACAATACAGTCATTTCAAAGGTAACAGGAATGAAATCAGGGAAAGCAGCGTAGTCTTTACCACCGATGATCATAGGCCAATCAAACCGCATCATATAGAACTGCATGGTCAAAGCCAAACTAGTGCCTAGCATACCAAATAGAAATGCTGCAATCGGTAGTCGGCTTCTTTTATATCCTAGCACATGCTCTAGCCCGTGAACTGGATAAGGAGAATAAACCTCGTGAATTTTCACACCACTGGCTCTTACTTCCTCAACAGCATGGAGTAACACGTCCTCATCGTCAAATACTCCTAAAACAAAATTTGTATCTCTTTCCATGATTATTTAGACACTTTTTCAGATGAAGATTTTAAAACAGACTTTACCTCAGCCATATTGATCACAGGGAAGAATTTAGCAAACAAGAAGAAGAGAGTAAAGAACAATCCAAACGTAAATAAGTATACTCCGACATCTGCCCAGGTTGGGTAGAACATAGCCCAAGAGGATGGTAAGTAATCTCTGTGAAGTGAAGTCACGATAATTACAAATCGCTCAAACCACATACCGATGTTCACAACAATAGAAAGCGCAAACGTGGCAACAATTGAAGTTCTGATCTTTTTAATCCAAAAGAGCTGAGGAGAAATAACATTACATGTCATCATCGTCCAATAAGCCCAGAAATATGGTCCAGTCGCTCTATTGTAAAAAGCATAAAATTCAGGCTCAACTCCAGAGTACCATGCTATAAAGAACTCAGTGATGTAAGCTACACCTACAATTGAACCAGTTACAATAATTACAATATTCATCAATTCGATGTGACCAATTGTGATGTAATCCTCAAGTTTGAAGACTTTTCTTGTCACAATCATCAAAGTCAATACCATTGCAAATCCTGAGAAAATCGCTCCAGCAACAAAGTATGGAGGGAAAATCGTAGTGTGCCATCCTGGAATAACCGATGTTGCAAAGTCAAAGGATACGATCGTGTGTACTGAAAGTACAAGCGGAGTAGCCAAACCTGCAAGAATCAAAGATACAGATTCGTATCTCATCCAAGTTTTTGCAGCGCCATCCCAACCGAATGAAAGTGCTCCATAGATCGTTTTCCTCAAACCAGTAGCACGGTCACGAATGGTAGCAAAATCAGGTATTAATCCAATATACCAGAAAACTAGTGATACGGAGAAATAGGTTGAAATCGCAAAAACGTCCCATAAAAGCGGAGAGTTAAAGTTAACCCAAAGCGATCCAAAGGTATTTGGAAGTGGAAGTGCCCAATAAGCTCCTAACCATGGACGTCCCATGTGAATCACTGGGAACATTGCAGCACAGATAACCGCGAAAATAGTCATTGCCTCTGCAGCTCTGTTGATGGATGTTCTCCATTTCTGTCTGAAAAGCAATAAAACCGCTGAAATCAAAGTACCAGCGTGACCAATACCAACCCACCATACGAAGTTGGTGATATCCCAGGCCCAGCCTACAGTTTTATTTAAGCCCCACATTCCAATCCCTTCCCAGAGAGTGGCTATCAGAGCAATTGATCCTAGAGCCAAAACTCCGGCAGCGGTAAGAAAAGCAAGGAACCAAGCTAGTGATGGTTTGCCTTCTACTTGACGCGACACATCATGTGTCACATCATGGTAGGTTTTACCCCCGGTAACTAACGGCTCTCGTACGGATGAAGTAACCTGCATAGTTTATAAAATTAAGATTACGCTTCGTTTTTGTCTTTATTTCTGATTTTGGTAAAGTACCAAACGTTTGGACTAACGTTGATCTCTTCCAATACATGGTATGCTCTTTCTTCGCCAACTTCTTTCAAGGCAGAGGTGTTGTTATCCTCAATTTTCAAAAGTTTGGAGACTTGGCTATTTGGATCATTCATATCCCCAAAAACCAAAGCATCGGTTGGACAAGCTACAGCACATGCCACATTGATTTCGCCATCTTGTACTTTTCGCTTTTCGCGCTTGGCTGTCAATTTACCAGCTTGAATACGCTGCACACACATGGAGCATTTCTCCATCACACCTCTTACTCTAACAGTTACATCAGGATTCAATACCATTTTACCCATGTCATCGTTCTGAGCCACATTGACACCAGCGAAATCTTTGTTATCATGGTATTTGAACCAGTTGAATCGACGCACTTTATACGGACAGTTATTTGCACAATATCTTGTACCAATACATCTGTTGTAAGTCATTTGATTCAAACCCTCTGAGGAGTGTGTAGTAGCAGCAACTGGACATACAGTCTCACAAGGAGCGTTGTTACATTGCTGACACATCATTGGCTGGAAAGTCACTTCTGGATTATCAGCTGCAATTTCCATTGCTTTCAAGTCATCAGCTGGCGCATCGGAAGAATAATAGCGATCAATTCTGATCCATGCCATTTCTCTTCTATTTAATACTTCCTGCTTTCCAACTACCGCCACGTTGTTTTCAACTTGACATGCAACCGAACAAGCACTACAGCCGATACAAGAATTCATATCGATAGCAAGTCCCCAATGGTGCTGGCTATATTGATGACCTTTCCAAAGCGATATTTTAGATGGCTTTATGAATTCACCATCCTTGTAGATTTCCGGATGATATCTTCCTGCTCCTGCATTTTCTTTGTATTCTCCCAAAGTAGCTTCTTGGATGACGTTTTCACGACCCATGAAGGTTTGGTGAGTCTGCGTTCTTGCAATTTTATATTTGTCTTCTGTTACAGAAACTTCTACACCTGAAGTAATATCAAAATTTACAAAGCCTTTCGAAGCATCTAATAACTCGTAAGCATTTACACCTACTCCATTAGCAACTCTTCCAGCTTTTGTTCTTCCGTAACCTAGAGCCAAACCGAAAGTACCATCTGCTTGACCTGGTTGAATCATAATCGGAACGATTAATGACTTTCCATTTACAGTAATGGAAGCTTTACCAGTATTCTCCTCATACATAGTTACTCCATTTTCTGAAGCCCATTTTTGAGAAACAGTTAGATAGTTATCCCAAGTTGCTTTAGTAATTGGATCTGGCATCTCCTGTAGCCATGGGATGTTGGCATAAATACCATTTCCTATTCCTACTTTAGAATAAATAATCAATTCGACTCCCGCATTTGCTGCAGCATACGATTTTGCAACTACAGCGGCAGCGGCACTTGCATCAGAAATAGGTGTTGGAGCAGATGCTGGCGAATCAATTGCCAATACACCATTATATAAGGTAGTATCCCAAAACTCCTGGAAGCTATTACCAGTCTCTACTAATGTGAAAACTTCATTTTCCCATACAGACTGAAGGAAATCATAATAATTTGTAGCGGATCCAGCCCAAACAAGGAATGACTCTTGAGCCTGTCTTGTATCAAATAATGGAGATATCGTAGGCTGTGACAATGAGAAATGTCCACGCTTTGGTTCAAAATCATTCCAAGATTCCAAATAATGGTGATCAGGAGCTACCATCTGTACCAATGATGCTGTTTCATCCATTGTACCATTAGTAGCAATACTCAGTTTTGCTTTTGCAATCCCTTCAGCAACCTCTGCACCACGTGCAAAGTCGTATACTGGGTTACAATTGTAGAAGATAACTGCTCCAACTTGCCCACCTTTCAATTCATTGACAAACTGATTCATTCTAGAATCATCGCCTTTTCTGAAGTGAACAGGATTTGCAAAATCAACTGTAGTACCATTGGCACCAAGCATCTCATTAATTGCATTGACAACTACCTGAACATTTGGATCATTCGATCCTGAAACTACTAATGATGCGCCTTTACTAGCCCAAAGATCATTAGCTGCTTTGTCAAGATGAGCGATTTCCACAGCTGGGGCGGAAACTGCAGCTGCACCTGCTTTCTTAGCAATAGCATTATATAAGGCTAAAACCGCCAATCCGCTTTGAGAAGCTTTGATTGGAGTTCTGTAATCTGCGTTTGCTCCTGTCATAGACAGGTTAGATTCGAACTGATAATGTCTCGACATTTCAGGACGTTCTTTGCTAATCTTACGAGTTTTTGCGTATTGACCTGCAAATTCAATTGGGGAGATCCAAGTACCTAGGAAATCTGCTCCGAAAGAGACAATTGTCTTTGCTTTATCAAAAGAGTAAGAAGGGATAACAGCAGTTCCGTAGAAGGTCTCTGCCGCTGATTTGATTCCAAAGTTTGAAATCGGATCATATTGAATCAATTCTGCGCCTCCAAAAGATTCAGCAAAGAGCTGAAGAGCCTGAAGTGTCGAAGGGGATAGAATTGTATTTGATACGATCTTCACAGCCCCGGAAGAAGCTAATTTAGATTTTACTTGCGTATCGATGGTAGCCCAATCTGTTTTCTCACCATTAATATATGGTCCAGCTAGACGTTCTTTATCATAAAGAGATAAAATCGAACCCTCAACGATTGCATTTACTTTTCCTTTATTAATAGGAGAAAGAGTGTTTCCATCAATTTTGATTGGTCTACCCTCTCTTGTTTTCACTACAATTGAAGCATAATCTCCACCAGTTGCATAAGTCGATGCGTAGTAATTAGGAATAGATGGGTTGATATCAACCGGCTTATTCACATAAGGAATCGCTTTTCTTACCGGAGCCTCGCAAGCCGCAAGAGATGCTGCTGCTAAGCTGAATCCCATTACTTTCAAGAAGTCTCTTCTGGAAGAACCTCCATCCTCACTCAAACTCGACGGAAGCTCGACAAATTCCTTGTCGGCGTTCTTTACAAACTCTGGATCGTTATTGAGCTGCTCAAGACCTTTCCAGTATGTTTTTTTAGTTTCCTTCATTATAATCTAGAATGAATTTTCAAATAGAATGATGAATTAATAGTGGCACTTAGCACACTCCAAACCTCCGATATCTTTCACTTTCAAAGCATCTTTGGAGTCAGAATGAAGTTGAACCAACTTATCGTAATAGGCATTTCCAGCCGTAGCAATCTCAGTTTGTCTGTGACAATCAATACACCATCCCATGGTCAACGAACTGTGCTGGCCAACGACCTCCATTTCCTGGATAGGTCCGTGACAAGTTTGACATTCAATGCCTCCTACTTTCACGTGCTGGGAGTGGTTGAAATAAGCTAGATCAGGTAAATTGTGCACTCTAACCCATTCTATTGGCTTATTATTATCAACTGCATCATAAATCTTTTGGATCTCTGGAGATATACCATCTTTACCCTCCACATTTTGAATATGTGTATGACAGTTCATACAAATGTTAGCAGATGGAATATTTGCTGATTTCCCAATCTCGACTCCTGTATGACAGTATTGACAAGCAATCTCTAAAGTACCTGCATGCAGTGCGTGAGAATAAGCAATTGGCTGAGTTGGCGCATATCCTTGCTGCACACCAACAGAGTAAAGTCCATCAATCGCTGTTTTGGCAACCATCGCTACTACTAAAGCAGTCACAATGACGATAAACCCATCACTACGAAGGATTTTTCCAAACTCAAATTTTTGGGATACAAATTCTTTGTCTGTTTCATCAAGTTCTTGCTTATTCAAATACTTGGTGAGAACTGAGATAATCAATCCTAGTACAATCAGGATTAAAAGAAGTACCAAAACCAAGACCACAACGATCCCAGTCAAATACTCATTTGGAATCCCTCCACCAGTAGCCACAGCTCCGTCAGTTCCTGCCGCAGCAACTGCCGCCGCTGGATCTACCACATCACCATATTCTATGTAGGCGAGAAGATTGTTTAAATCATCGTCAGACAAAAACTCATGAGACGGCATAGCCAAATTATTGTATTCCTTGTAGAGTGCCGCATAATAAGCATCTCCTGAAGCAATGACAGCACCGGAATTTTTGATGAATTTTTTGACAAGCTCAACTGATTGTCGGTCTGTAGCACCTCTCAAGGCAGGACCAGTGTACTTTTGATCCAGCTTATGACATTGCTTACAGTTGGCATTAAACACAGTCTTACCTGCTGCTACTGCTTCGTCACTATTTGCCACTGATGGATCCGCTGCAAAAGCTTGCGTCCCGATCAAGAGGAAAAATAGCACTGCCAGTGTGTGGAAATTCAATCGAACCCCTACTAACGAGCGTTTGGATAACATATTTTAGCTAATTAAATAGTTTAAATGGTTTTCTATAACCCTTGCAAAGGTACTACCCGAAGCCAATTTTTCAAACAAGGTTTCGTTTGTTGTGACAGTTTGTAACCTGTCTCAATTGAATTTATATAAAATTGATTTCCAGCATATTAGGGTGTCAAAAAGGAGATATTTTTAATTTAGAATGATTATAAATAATGCTTATTTTGCTTCAAATACGTACACTGCTGAAAATCAACCTTAAAGAGTTTTCTCAAACCCACTTTGTTAGATTGAGCAGTTTCGAAATTTATTAGGAACTTAAAATATCTCATTGCTTTTTTGGAGGAATAGAGATATTACCTACATTTGCATTCCAATTCAGATTGGTCGAGTGGCCGAGTGGCTAGGCAGAGGTCTGCAAAACCTTGTACAGCGGTTCGAATCCGCTCTCGACCTCAACAAAAAAGCATCCCGAATTCGGGATGCTTTTATTTTTCTAGAGGTTTGAATAAAGCGGGAATCGATCGTTAGGAATTATGCTAGAAGCTATATCTTACTCCCGCTTGAACCCCGATTTCCTGAAGGACATGTTTGAATTTTGAAGAATTATCAAAAGGAATCATACCATGCCTTTTGTAATTCGGGAAAATGGAAAAAGTGAACTTTTCAGCTTGCCATCTTGCTCCTAAACCAATTAAGTACCCAATGCCGCTTTGATCAGAATAAGTTTCCTCATTTGAGAGTTCTAAATCAATGATTGGTCCTGCTGCTGCATAAAAGTACTTCCCTAGCGTATATTCTGCATAGATGGGAAAAGACAACATTTTAAAATCAGAAATTTGGCCTGAATTAAATTCCTCTCCACAGCTTGAACAAAAAGGAGGCTGATATTTGACTTCACTAAAGGAATACCCAACTCCGGCAGTAAACCTTAACTTTTGACTGATTCTTTTAGAAAGTAAAAAACCAAACTCAGTTAGATTATTCATTTCAACGCCCCCCACTCCTACTAAATCCGCTTTTCTCGCCAACTGAGTACTGGAAACCCCCAAATAACCTTTCACTTCGAGAGTTGATTGGGCAAAAATGCCAAAATGGACTCCGAAAAGACAAACTAAAACAATGATTTTTTTCATAGTCAATTAATGAAAAGGTGAAAGGATCTTTGATGTGTAATAATTTTAAGAATTATATACGGAGTTTCTCTTCCTTAATTTGAACGAAAAAGATATTGATAAAATTATTGATTTAAAAATTATTAGTCACATTCCTCTTTCCAAAGAATTCGCTTCAAGCTGAAAAAAATCAGCACTACTTATTCAAGAAAACTTAGCACAAAAAAACACCGACTGATTATTCAGCCGGCGTTTTCAATATTAAGTAAGTCTTGATTCTAAAGTCTAGAATCTAACTTCTTACTTTTTTCCTTCCATTTTCTCTTTCAATTCTGCAAGAGCGTCCAAGTCACCTAGAGTAGACTTCTCAGCTGGTGCTGAAGAAGAAGAACCTGAATCAGAAGAATCTTCCTTCTTCTTAGAAGCAGCCTTCTTAGCAGGCTTCGCATCTTCTTTGAACATTGCTGTGTGAGAAAGAACGATTCGCTTGTCATCTTTAGAGAACTCAGTCACTTTGAAGTCTAATGACTCACCAACTTCTACCTGAGAACCGTCTTCTTTCTCCAGATTTTTGATAGTCGCAAATCCTTCAAGACCATAAGGAAGCTCAAGAACGGCACCTTTGTCATTCTTAGAATTGACAGTACACTTATGAACAGATCCTACTGGGAACACAGATTCGAAAGTATCCCAAGGATTTTCTTCCAACTGCTTATGTCCAAGAGCAAGTCTTCTGTTATCTACGTCAAGTTCAAGAACAGCTACTTCTAGCTCATCTCCTACTTTCACAAACTCAGATGGATGCTTGATTTTCTTAGTCCAAGACAAGTCAGAAACGTGAACTAGACCATCGATTCCCTCTTCCAACTCAAGGAAAAGACCGAAGTTTGTCAAGTTTCTTACTACACCTTTATGCTTAGTACCTACCGCATATTTCGTGTTCATATCCTGCTTAGTCCAAGGATCTTCAGTCAATTGCTTGATTCCAAGAGACATTTTTCTGTCATCTTTGTCCAAAGTCAATACTACTGCTTCTACCTCGTCACCAACTTTTACAAAATCAGCAGGGTTTCTCAAATGCTGAGACCAGCTCATTTCTGATACGTGGATCAAACCTTCTACACCAGGAGCCAACTCAAGGAATGCACCGTAGTCAGCTACGTTTACAATCTTACCTTTCACCCTGCTACCTACTTCTAGGCTTGCTGCCAAAGAATCCCAAGGATGAGCAGAAAGCTGCTTCATACCCAAAGAAATTCTTCTCTTATCGTCATCAAAGTCAAGTACCACAATCTGAACTTTCTGATCAAGCTGCAATACTTCTTCCGGATGATTGATACGTCCCCAAGAGATATCTGTAATGTGAAGAAGACCATCTACACCACCTAGATCGATGAATACACCGAAGTTGGTCATGTTCTTGATCACACCTTCCAATACCTGACCTTTCTCTAGGTTGTTTAGGATTTCTGCTTTTTGCTTCTCTAGATCCTTCTCGATCAAGATCTTATGAGAAACAACTACGTTATCATTTGCGTGGTTGATTTTCACCACTTTCACTTCCATTTTCTTACCTACATAGATATCGAAATCACGGATAGGCTTCACGTCGATCTGAGAACCTGGCAAGAATGCTTCAACACCGTAGATATCCACGATCAAACCACCCTTAGTTCTTCTCTTCACCAAACCTTCGATCACGTTATCGTTCTCAAGAGCATCTTCGATGTCCTGCCATGCACGTACGATCTTTGCCTTCTTACGGGAAAGGATCAACTGACCCAATGAGTTTTCCTGCTCTTCGATAAATACTTCTACAGTATCACCTGGCTTGATAGACTCTAGATCTCTAAATTCACTCAACGGAACCAATCCATCAGATTTGAATCCAATGTTGATGATCACGTCCTTGTCATTAACACCTACAACGGTACCTTTGATGACTTCCTTTTCAGTGATTTCGCTTAGCGTGCCTTCGTACATTGCTGCCATCTGCTCGCGTTGCGCTTTGGAATATCCCTCGCCAAAACCTTTGGTTTCGAAATCTTCCCAGTTAAATTCTGCTTTGTTAGACATATAATTTTAACCCTGCATAGCCAACAGTCTCAGGGTCATCGGACTGTTGTTTTTTAGTTGTAAATCAATGCATTAGAAAATCTAACACACCCCTTTCACTCGAACGGATTGCAAAGGTAGGGATTTTCTGTAATTTCATATAGTCCATCTGCGAAAAATCACTAGCAAGACTTCAAAATCAAAAGGTTGCAATTCTGAACTAACTGCTTTAAAATTGGGCAACTAAACAAAAAAAGCCTCCGAACGCTCGGAGGCTTATGCAAGCAAAGAGTGAAGATTTATTTATCGCTGTAAAATTAGTCATTTTCAAACCAAATGAAAGTATTCCAAGTCATTTATACGGTCTATTCAGTCTCGATTTTTATTCTATTAATGCTTTTACTAAGTGTTTTTATAGTAGTACCGATATTAATAAGCGACCGAGGCGACAAGATTTCGTTTTTTTTTATCAGACTCTGGGCAGGGATATGGTCATTTCTTTCAGGTATTAGATACGAAGTTCACGGTTTGGAATACATTGATAAAAGTCGTCCCTATATCTATATTTTTAATCACCGATCATTTCTTGATGCACCAGTGATCCCCATGTCGATTCCGCAGGAATTAAGGGCTTTGGGAAAAAAAGAACTTTCAAAGATTCCCGTATTTGGTTACGTCGTTGGAAAGTTTGCCATTTGGGTGGATCGCACCTCCACCGAATCCAGAAGAGAAAGCGTGGCCAGATTGATCAAACTATTGGAAAATGGAAAATCAGTTGTCGTCGCTCCCGAGGGAACACGTAATAACACTTCTTCAACCCTACTTCCTTTCCAGAAAGGAGCATTTCGGCTTTCCATAGAGACCAGAATCCCCATCCTTCCTATGGCAGTCCTCGGTGCTGACAAAATCATGAAAAGAGGCTCCCTTCTCCTAAGTCCTGGAAAAGTCCGAATCTATTTTTCAAAAGCCATGACCCCTCCTATTCAATCTGAAAATGCAGTAAGTGAGTTTTGCGAAAAAGTTAGAGACAGAGTTGAAGCAATGATTCTTACAAATGAGTAATCGTTTTTTCGCCTTCTGACGATTCATCTACAGCATCCTTTGTCAATTGTTCGAAAAGAACATAGATCGCCAAGTAAGTGACAGGCACTGTAATCAATATTCCAATAATAAATGTCAATAGACCAGCAATATTAAGGAGCAACAAAATCAAAACGAATCCAAAAAACTTCCACCAATTTGTGGTGACCAGTTTCCGGCTCATCTCCATCGAGGTCCAAAAGTCAAATCCTCCGAAAATCCCAAAAAGCATGGCAAACATATAACCGACAGCCAAATATATTCCCGGTAGTATAAGAGCAAAAATCCCCAATACTGTCAAAATCCCACTTATCAAATTGATAGTAACCACAAGAAGCCAATACTTGAAACCATCAAAATAATTTTGAAAATCGACGTATTCTTCCTGACTCAGGCGATTTGCTACCAAATAAAATCCAGCAATTAAAGCCGGAGCTAACAGGATAGAATAAATGGAAACAAAATCCTCTAAGTAATAGGCGAAAAATGCCTGGGTAGCTCCAATAATAAACATGAAACCAATATGAAAGGAAGCCCGGGCCTTGAATAGGACCCAGGCTGTTTGAAGAATTTCCTGAATATCAAAATCAACTCCGGTGTCGATGATTTGTTGAATTTTCCGGGGATCCATTTTGGTTGATTATTTGGTAAAGGCCTCTAAAATATCATGTTTGGTAATGATATGCACTTGGTTAGTAGCGTCACGAACCAAAACTGCTTTTTCCTTTTCTACCATAGACGATAGCACATCCAAAGTGCTATCCAAAGCCACGAATTTCATCGAATCTTCCATCACATCAGACACATGAGCATCCTTAAGTGTTGGATTTTCGATGATTCTAGCCAACAATTTATTATCGGTCAAGCTACCCACGACCTCTCCATTTTCCAAAACAGGAATCTGGGATACACTGGTTTTATTCATCAGGCCGATTGCCTCTTTCACAGAATCAGACTTCTGAGTAGAAACCAAAGTATAGCTTCCATTCCGCTGTGCAATAATATCTCTTGCTGTGGAATAAGTCCTGTTTTCTAAGAATCCATGATTTCGCATCCACTCGTCATTATAGACCTTTCCTAAATAGCGAGTTCCGTGATCTGGTAAGATAATGACCATTTGATCGCCTTCTTCCAGGTTTTCCTTAGCCCATTCCAAAGCGCCGTGAACTGCGGATCCACAAGACCAGCCTACAAACAGCCCTTCTTCTTTGGCCAAGCGACGTGTCATCACTGCAGCATCTTTATCAGTCACTTTGACGAAATGATCAATCATATCAAAGTTGACATTCTTCGGTAGAATATCTTCCCCTATACCTTCAGTCAAATAAGGGTAAACTTCCTTTTCATCAAAAATGCCTGTCTCTTTGTATTTCTTGAAAACCGACCCATAGGTATCAATTCCCACGGTTACAACATTTGGATTTTGCTCTTTCAAATACATCGCTGTACCGCACATAGATCCACCGGTACCTACACCAGCTGCATAATGGGTGATTTTTCCGTCAGTATCATTCCATATTTCCGGACCTGTGGTCTCATAGTGAGCCGCAGTATTGGACATATTATCATACTGATTTGGATAAAATGAATTCGGGATATCGGCATTCAGTTTACGGGCCACTGAATAGTAAGATCTTGGATCTTCAGGAGAAACGTTTGTTGGGCAAACGATCACTTCTGCTCCAACAGCTTTTAGAATGTCTATTTTCTCCTTGGACTGCTTATCAGCCATGGTGAAAATACACTTATAACCTTTGGCTACAGCTGCAAGCGCCAATCCCATCCCTGTATTTCCACTGGTTCCTTCGATGATTGTTCCTCCTGGCTTGAGCAAACCTGCTTTCTCAGCATCTTCTACCATTTTGATCGCCATACGATCTTTCATGGAGTTACCCGGATTGAAGTATTCTACTTTCACCAGGACTTCTCCTTGGATGTCTTTTGCAAGTTTATTGAGACGGATCATCGGGGTATTTCCGATGGTTTCTATTATGGAATTGTAAATCATAGTCAGTTACATTTGGTAGGCCAAAATTACAGGATTTTTTTAGGGTACTGGAATTCTATTCGTTTAAAACAAAATAAAATTCGGCACACTAGATTTCCTTAAACTCAAGTCGCTTCAGAATATCCAATGTCACATGGATCAGAATAAGGGCGATAAATGTCATTCCAACCGATAAGGTCAAAAGCGCCCACACAAACTGTTTGCTAATCACAAAAGCGATAATCGAAGCTACTCCAGCAGGAACCAATCCGAAAAGCAAAATCCCTCCAATCATTAATGGTTTGATCAGCACTCGATCCCAACCTTCATCCAATCCGATCTGAGGAATCAGATTGATGCCGAGACCTGTAAGGTAAAATGCCAAAATCCCGATCAGGAAACTTGGAATCACCAGCCAATCCAATCCTGCAATAAACACTGTCGGCACAATCAAAACGGTACAAAAGAGAAGGATCTGCACCAAGTCCAACTTGATCATGTTCCAAAATTTAGAACTCCAACTGGCAGGTACCAGGTAGAAAAATGGCTTTTTCAAATCTCCAATATTCGCCCTTCCCGTGCCCGCAAGGAAATAAATCAAGATCAGGATAATCAAATAGACATAAATCACAATGTGCGAAAACCAATCAAACAAAGAGAGGATCGCAAACAGGATTCCCAAGCCAGCCAAAATCAAGGAATAAATTCCAAACAAAGGATGAAAATCCTGTCTTGATGCATGGATGTAATTTCTCCAATAGAAAGCCTTTGCTCCTGGCCCAAAATCCGGCAAAGCCAATTTCTTCTTCGAGTTAAGGCTAAAATTTGCTTCGCTTTGTTCCTTTTTCCCCCTTACTTTTTCGAGCTTTTCTTCATTGGATTT
The DNA here is from genome assembly GCF_001936475.1 of Algoriphagus marinus. Lineage (GTDB taxonomy): Bacteria > Bacteroidota > Bacteroidia > Cytophagales > Cyclobacteriaceae > Algoriphagus > Algoriphagus marinus. The sequence goes on from NZ_MSPQ01000002.1 coordinate 234,557, forward strand.
GGTCGCTTCCAAAACATCCTCATAATAATAGCCTGAAAACTGAATCACCAACTTTAACACCACAAAGTAGGACAGTCCATAGAGCACCACAAAAGCAGAGGAGAGAATCCAATTGCTATGCACCCAAAAAGACATGATCCCTCTACTCCAACCTACTATTGGGAAGAAATCAAACCAAGGCGAGCCAATCCAGGAAAACATTCCCTGCCAAAATTTATCCGCCATTAAACCTGGAATCAAAATCATCGCACTTAGTAAAATCGCTAGAATGATGACTCCATTTTTGATATACTCCATGACACCAAATCGGGTATGCAGTGTATAAACCAAAAACCGAATTGGCTGAATCATAAACAGGAAGAACCCCAATCCAAGAATGGTGAAAAACAGATTTCCGAAACTCAGTTCAAATTTATCCGCTATTTGACTTATCCCATAAAATGTAAATAAGATGGCACCACCTAAAGAAGGTAGAATCGATCTCCCCATATAATAAATAAGGAGGTTTTCAGGTTTCACAGGTGCTGTAAACAGCAGATTCACATCAGCCATTTTGAAAAAACTGACGTTCTTTTTGGTAGCACGAAAAAGCTGATAAATCAGTAATGAAAGAGCCAGAATGGTCACTCCTCCCACAATATTTTGCCCAGCAAAATTCACCTCGGGTATTGCATTAGGATCAAATTCTGGAATCTGTTGTGTAGAATCTTCCCGATTCCCCAATCGAAGCCAATACATAAAAGCAAAATACCCGACTATTGCTACATAAGGTAAAAGCCTCAGTGGGTTTTTCAGAATGAGCTTTATATTATTAAGAAGGATCAGCAGATCCTTCCTCAGAAGAAGTTTGATCTCACGCATCTTTGGTCAATTCTAAAAACAGGTCCTCCAGAGAAGTTCCTTCGCCTTGCAAAGCTTGTTGTTTCAAATTTGAGATTGAATCATTTCCAATGATTCGGCCATCTTTCAAGATCATTATCCGGTCTGCAATACTCTCTACGCTATCAATCAGGTGAGTACTCACAAGGATTGTCTTTCCTTGGTTTTTCAATTCCCTAAAAACCTGTCTTGTGTTTTTGATCGCCTTGGGATCCAGACCAATCATGGGCTCATCAAAGAAGAGTACCTGAGGATCTGGCAATAGGGCGCAGCAAATGGATACTTTTTGCCGCATGCCTTTGGAAAGGTCTCTCCCGAGTTTTTCTGCTTTATCATCCAGTTCAAAAAGATCCAGTAAATCATCTCCCTTTTTCTTCCAATCCTTCACATTATAAGCTTGCGCGATGAATTGAAGATGCTCTCGCACAGTCAAAAGATCATAGACATAAGGTGTCTCAGGGATATAGCTAAAGAGCCGCTTTGCCTCAACGCTCAAATGATCATACCCACCTAGGGTAATTTCACCGGAAGTTTTTCGAAGAAGTCCAACGATACATTTCATCGTAGTACTTTTTCCAGCACCATTAGGTCCAAGAAGCCCGACTACCTCGCCACCTTGTAGTTCAAAAGAAATATCATCGACGGCATTTTGCTTGCCATACTTTTTAATGAGGTTATTTACGATCAGCATAAAAAGGGATTTGAGCCTAAAACTACAGGAATGATCAATAGGTTACATGATTTTGGACTTCTTTTTGATAGATCAATCTTTTTAAAAAATAATTTAACTCAGAAATAACTATGAAAAAGCTCTTAATTGCCATCCTCACTTTGGCTCTGGCACAAACTACTTTTGCGCAGCAAGCGGGTAGATTCCGTATGGGTATGGATCTTGGACCAGCAATTCCTCAGGGAGGGGGTATTGGTGCACTTGTAAACTTGGAACCAAAAGTCAATCTAAATAATAAAATGAATGTAGGAATACGCTTTGGAGTGGCAGGTATAGCCAAAGATGTCACTTATTATGATTTTAATGAAGACTACGATGGCGAAGTTTCTGCAAATGTTTCTGTTTCAGGAACCTTTGATTATTATTTCAATAATGGCAAAAGCAATGCAGCTCCATTCATCGGTGTAGGATATGGGTATTACGCATTAAGTAATTTGGATGTAGAAAATGGTGACTTTGATAATCCTGATGATATCGGAAACTTAGATGCAGACTTCAAATGGGCTCCAATGGTACGCGCCGGAGTAGAGTTAGGAAAATTCCGAATGGGTGCTGAATACAATTTTGTACCAAAAAGTGATCTCCAAAATACCTCTGGGCAAGTCATAGGGGAAGCTAGCAATCAGTATTTTGGATTCACACTAGGATTTTATGTAGGAGGAGGGAAATGGAGAAATAATTCCAATTTCTAGAAAATGAAAAAGGATGTATGGATTATTCATTCTAATCCATACATCCTTTTTTTGGTTAGATGTGAATCACACAATCTTTCTATCCCTTGGCTCCGGCAAGCAAGTATAAAACCGCCATTCGGACTGCCACACCATTTTCTACTTGGTCAAGAATAATGGCTTGATCTGAATCTGCTACATCAGAGTTCAATTCCACTCCTCGGTTAATAGGGCCTGGATGCATAATCACAATTTCTTTATCCAGCTCAGAGAGTAGTTTTTTATTGATTCCGTAATAGAGTGAATATTCCCGAAGGCTTGGGAAATATTTGATTTGCTGCCGCTCCAATTGAATTCGAAGCACGTTGGCAACGTCACACCATTGAAGTGCTTTTTTGACATCTAATTCGACTTTGACCCCAAGACTTTCAATGTATTTGGGAAGTAGTGTAATTGGTCCACAAACCATCACTTCAGCACCTAATTTTTTCAAACAAAAGATATTCGATAGTGCTACTCTGGAGTGCAAAATATCTCCGATGATAGCGACTTTCTTCCCTGCTACATCTCCAAATTTCTCCTTGATGGAATAGGCGTCCAAAAGGGCTTGCGTTGGATGCTCATGTGTTCCATCCCCGGCATTCACAATATTGGCTTTCACATTCCGTGAAAGAAAATGCGGCGCCCCTGGACTTGAATGACGCATCACCACCATATCGACTTTCATCGCAAGGATATTGTTCACCGTGTCTACAAGAGTTTCCCCCTTCTTTACCGAGGAGTTGCTTGAGGAAAAATTAACTACATCTGCAGAAAGTCTCTTTTCTGCCAATTCAAAAGATAATCGAGTCCGAGTTGAGTTTTCAAAAAAAACATTGGCGATGGTGATATCCCGTAGCGAAGGTACCTTCTTGATCGGACGGTTGATCACTTCTTTAAAGTTGGCCGCAGTCTCTAATATAAGATGTATATCTCCCTCTGTGAGATTCTTGATTCCTAGTAAGTGTTTGGTGCTGAGCTGCGACATAATTAGGCTTTAACTTTCTCTGTGATCCAAATCGCGTCTTTTTCAAAACCCTGATCAGCCCATTCTACTACTACATATTGGCTTTCTAGGGTATGAACTCTCACGCCATAATAATCTGGCATAATAGGATAGTCTCTGGTGAGTTTGCGATCTACCAAGACCATCAATTCTACTTTGGCAGGTCTACCAAAAGCAATCATTGCATCCATCGCCGCTCTTACTGATCTGCCTTTATAGAGCACATCATCGACAAGGATTACTTTTTTCGATTCCACCAAAAAATCTATTTTGGTTTCGTTGGCTTTCAAGGGAAAATCTCTCCTTCTGAAGTCATCTCTATGAAAAGTGGCATCAAGGTATCCTGAAGGAACTTTCTGTCCTGAGATTTCTTCCAGAAGTTTCACAATTTTATCCAACAAAATAGGTCCCCGAGGTTGCAAACCCAATAAAACGGTATTGTCAAAATTATCGTGATTTTCGATCAATTGGTGACAGAATCTTCTGAGTACGATCTCAATCTGTCCTTGGTCTAAGACTAGTCTTTTTTGCATGGGGTAGATTTGCGGGTAAATATAAAAATAATTCTAGTCCGAAGGTCCTTCCGGCATATACAAATCACCATTGACCAAAACCTTGGTCAAAAAATAAACCTCTCTGGTATCCTGTCCACCCGAAGGTTTGAGGAATCTGATTTTTTGAGTTCCGCTAAGTAAGTAATATCGATCGTACCAATGCACCAGCCGAAGACTTGAAGGATTCGTCTCTACAATTCGCTCATTTTCGTCAGGAAGTTCGAGTTCAAAATCTAGATGTTCAAAAACTTTCTCTCCATTTTTAAAATAGCTGAGCTTGATCGTCTGGTCACGCACATACATATGATAATACTCATCTCCCACTACTGCTACTTCTCCAAATGCTTCTGGGTAAGTAGTGATCAATCCATCATAGGTTGCCGCATTGTCCCAAATTACCTGTCCTGTTTTTGCAATTTTCGAAAAATGGGCTGAGACATATTGATATTCTGGAACTACTTGATAGATCGTGGGAGGACGAGAACCTCCATTTGAGGTAATAAAATCCCTAACATTGGGGTCATAGCCAGTTCGATTCCATCCATTGTTTCGGTAACCGGATGTAGGGGAATAAAGGCTACTCGACCCTCTGGAATTGTTAATCGAGAATTGATCAAAATAGATATAATAGGCGTCAGGAGTTTGCTGAATATCTCTGATTGCATAGTAGTTTCGAATAGAAGGGATTTTTCCTTTTCCCAAATTTTTCTCCACTTCTATAGCCTTCCTTTCTTTTGGTTTTTCGCCTAAGTAATTATAAAAATTAGGGAAATCTGCTAAGGTGTAAAGTTTGAATTCATACTCGCCAAACTCATTAATTTCCATAATATACATCCCTTGGTATGAATCACTTCGATCTCTTCCAAAAGCACCAATCATAGCCGATTGATAATCTGATTTTTGAACCAAAAGAGCATCCATTATCTCTTGACCCTCATCTCCAAAATTATCCACCTTAATCTCACGAATCAGATTCCCGAAAAAATCATAGGTATTAATACTGACTTCCCGCTCTCGATAGGGTGTTTTTCTACTCAAGACCACTTCCATTGCTTGGAGTTCAGGTAATTTTTTGATTTGTAGAATTTGAGTATCATTATTATATATACCCTGCACGGTGTACAAATCTTTATTATCCAAATCGTAAATCTGTATCACTGGGCGCCCATCCGTATTTCCCAAAAAAAGCACCTTTCTGTTGACTACGAGAAATTCGATTAAATCCATTTCCAGAAGATTATCAGCACTAAATTCAAATCCCTTTTGGGTCTCCAAATCAATGTTTAGGATGTATTTTTCTGAGCTTAAGGAATATCCTTTTTGAAATAGCACAAAAAGCTGATTGCCATCTGTATCAAACCCTAGCATATCAAAACCCTCTTTCACGGGAAATTCAACCAAGCCATCCTTGGTATTTAGCTTGAAATCTGAAACAAAATATTGGAAGACCCGCTTAAAACTCAGGGATTTTTCAGGAATGGTGCGAAAAGAAACAATTCCATCGGGTAAAGGGCTCATCTGAAAACCAGGATCATATAAATCAGATTCGATTTCAAATCGATTGACAAATTTTACCTGAGCATTTACCTGAACTGAAACCGAGCATAAAATCAAAAAAACTATCAATCTAATCATATGCACATTTTTTGAATTGTGTCAAATTCGACCTTTGTCAAGGACATGACAGACAATCTGCTTTGCTTGATTAGCAACATCTCAGAAAGCAAATCCTCTGATTTTATTTGGCTCAAAGTGATTGGTTTTTTCAACTTTTTCTTCTCCTTAATTTTTACAGCCACCCAATCCGAATCCTTTGGGTCAGGAAATGCTTCCTCAGAAACCTCGGCCACTCCAACGATTGCTTTTTCTTTTCCGCTATGATAAAAATAAACCAAATCCCCCTTCTTCATTTCACGTAGAAAATTTCTTGCCTGGTAGTTACGTACCCCATCCCAGACATCTTCGCCTTTTGCCACCAAATCATCCCATGAATAGGAGCCCGGTTCGGATTTTACTAACCAATAGTTCATTTGATATTTTTTGAATTTAGGTTTCGGGAAATCTTTGATTTCAATTTTAAGTTAAAGCTTAGTAGCCTAAATTGAAACACTATTTCAAGACATTTGTCTAATTGACTAACGAATTTTAAATATTTTGGATCATAAAACATTACTCAAAAAACTGAAGCTCGCCATTCAATTGATGGAGCTGCATGATGAAAATTCCTTTAAAATCAGAAGCTACCAAAGCGCGCTGACTTCTCTGGAACGTGGAGATCAGGACATTATGGATCTCAGCACAGAGGAGCTCTCCAAAATTCCAGGAGTAGGAAAAAGTATTTTGGAAGCAATTTCCCAACTCAAAGAGCAAGAAACTTTTACTGCTCTACAGGATCTTTTGGAAAAAACTCCTGAGGGAATCTTGGAGATTCTACAAATCAAGGGTCTTGGACCAAAAAAAGTAAAAGTAATCTGGGAGGAACTTGGGGTAACCTCCACACATGAACTTATGGAAGCCTGCCAATCTGGGAAAGTTGCTAAACTGAAAGGATTTGGAGAAAAAACTCAAGATACAATTATCCAAAACCTTGAATTTAAAGCCTCGAATCAAGGAAAGTGGCTTTATGCAGATATTGAAGAGACTATAGAGAAATTCACCTCAGAACTTGAACGAATCTATCCTTCAGCTTTGATTGCTATTGTCGGAGATTTTGCCAGAAAAATGGAAATCATTTCGGAAGGGGAATTTTTAATCGGTTTGGATTCTCTTTTTGGCGGAAAGGAAAAATTGAAATCGCTGGAAACTGTAGTTTGGGACATGAGTCAATCCGGTCCTTTTTCCTGGAAAGGAACTTTGACAGAGTTGAACCTAAAAATGACAATTCATTTTACTACCAAAAAGGATTTTCTTTGGAAGAAACTTTCTTTGATTGCTGCCCCAAGTCACTTGGCAGAATTAGTGGATGAAAAAGAGAATATTTCTGAAAAGCTTGCTAAAAGAAATTATAACTCAGAAGAAGAATTTTTTCAGGTCAACGAACTACAGTTTATTCCTGCAGAAATGCGTGAAGGCTTAGGTGAAGTAGCTTTGGCAAAAGCCAATGCAATTCCTGAACTTTTGGAGGAAAGAGATCTAAAAGGAATTCTCCACAATCACTCCACGTATAGTGATGGAAAACATAGCCTTCGGCAAATGGCTGAGCATTGCAAAGCTTTGGGTTTTGAATATTTGGGAATTTCCGACCACAGTCGCACGGCCTTTTATGCGGGCGGGCTAGAGATCGAAAAAGTGTTGAAACAACACGCTGAAATTGATGCCTTAAATAAAGAAATGGCTCCATTTCGAATTTTTAAAGGGATCGAAAGCGATATTTTGGCTGATGGTAAGTTGGATTATCCAGATGATATTTTGGCGAAATTTGATTTTGTCGTAGCCTCAATTCACTCGATTTTGAATATGGAAATCAAAAAGGCAACGCATCGTCTGATTACAGCAATCGAAAATCCTTATACAACAATTCTTGGACACCCGACCGGAAGACTTTTGCTTCGAAGAGCCGGTTACCCAATAAATCATAAAGCTATAATCGATGCCTGCGCTGCAAATGACGTAGTCATTGAAATCAATGCTAATCCTTGGCGCTTGGATCTCGATTGGCGATGGATTCACTATGCGATGGAGCAAAATGTCAAATTATCGATTAATCCGGATGCTCATGAAATGGATGGATACGACGACATGAAATATGGCGTATTAATTGGGAGAAAAGGTGGTCTTACCAAAGCTATGACTTTAAACACCCTTTCGGTTGATGAAATTGCCAACTACTTTGAGAAGCGAAAAAAACAAAAAATCACCTAAACCTCTTTCAAAAATCAAGCTCAAATGAATTGGAATAGATTGGCAAGTCAGCAAAAAACTGTTTTGTAATTTCTTCCCTATCTTCGTCAGCTTTTAAAAATCAACTTTATGAAATGGACTGATCAACCTGTAGAAGTGCTTCTCCAACGCTCTTTTTTATTCGGAATCACTGGAATCGTTCTGGGTACGATTTCAATATTGAACAGTAAACTGATTCACTTTCAAGTTCCAATGGGGCCGCTCAATGGTGTCAGTTTATTACTTCAATTGATAGGTTTGAGTCTTGCTGTTTTGGCGCTGAGAAAACGGAAATTAGAAGTGGAAAACAAAGAAAAAGCTCAAAAAATGGTACTAGTATTAGGCGTTTCGCTTTTGTTTTTTGTGCTTTCTATTTGATATTTTCTCTATTAAATTTAATCCCTGTGATTTTCTAAAATTCTAAATCCTTTTCTTTTACCTAAAACCTATAACTCTATGTCAAAAAAATCATTGATGGTCGTTTTAGCTTTCCTTGTTGCATTTGGCAGCAAAGCACAAGAATCTACAGTTTCTCAAAAGGAATTTAAAATCATCACCGTCGTAGAATCAATCGTCCCGATGGGTCTGGGTAGATCCAGAATAATTGATAGTAAGGCAGAAGTTGATGCATCTTTCTTTACTACTGAAAGAACAGACGGGAAGAAAAGCGAAATGAAAGAAGTAGATCGAAAAGATCTTCGAGTCGATGAAATGGAAGAGACCAAGTTGCTCAACTTTTTCTCTGCCACAGGTATTAATTTCCAAAATATTGCATCAAACGATGCTGTAATCTCTTCAAAAGTAAACGCTATGCTGATCGAGGGTTGGACCCTTGCATTTGTCACCAGCGGGGTTGAGAGTGATGCAGGAACAGCAGATGGTCAAGGAATATTTATCACTAGAATGTTTTTTACCAGATAAAAGAAAAGCCCAAATCAATTAAGATTTGGGCTTTTTACTTTTTATTAAATTGCGAGTTATTCCGCTTTTTCTTTCTTTTTGACTACAATATTCAGCTCTGAACCTTCTCCAGAATAGTCTGCAAGAATGATATCACCTTCGGAAAGGTCTCCTTTCAAAATCTCTTCTGCGACAGCATCTTCCAGGTACTTCTGGATTGCACGATTAAGTGGTCTAGCTCCATATTGCTGATCATAGCCTTTCTCTGCTAAAAACTCCTTTGCTTTATCAGTGAGTTCGATCTTATATCCGAGATCAGTGATTCTAGCGAATAGTTTTCCTAAACTGATGTCAATAATCTTGAATATATGCTCTTTGGTCAAGGAATTGAACACCACCACATCGTCCAAACGATTCAGGAATTCTGGACTGAATGCTTTTTTAAGCGCAGACTGAATGGTTGACTTTACTACATCATCCATGTTATCATTCTTGGCTTTGTTGGCAAATCCAATACCAGCTCCAAAATCTTTCAGGTCTCGAACTCCGATATTTGAAGTCATGATGATAATTGTATTTCGAAAATCAACTTTTCTACCAAGACCATCCGTCAGAATCCCATCGTCCAGAACTTGTAGTAAGATGTTAAACACATCTGGATGTGCTTTTTCAATCTCATCCAGAAGTACTACCGAATAAGGCTTTCTTCTCACTTTTTCTGTAAGCTGACCACCTTCTTCATATCCCACATAGCCTGGAGGCGCTCCTACCAATCTTGATACAGAAAATTTCTCCATGTATTCCGACATATCGATTCGGATCAGGGAATCCTCTTTATCAAACAAGTAATTCGCAAGCATCTTAGCCAATTCAGTCTTACCAACCCCAGTCGGGCCAAGGAAGATGAATGAGCCGATCGGTTTTTTAGGATCTTTCAGACCCACTCTTGTCCGCTGAATAGCTTTGGTTAACTTTTTAATAGCTTCCTCCTGCCCAATCACTTTTCCGGCAAGATCAGTATTCATATTAAGCAGTTTAGCACCCTCTTTTTGAGCAATACGCTTAGCAGGAATTCCTGTCATCATTGCGATTACTTCAGCTACATTATCTTCTTCTACAGTGAATCGTTTTGATTTACTTTCTTCCTCCCACTTGTTTTTAGCGTTTTCCAGCTGCTCAAGAAGTTTCTTTTCTTTGTCTCGCAACTGAGCCGCCTCCTCATATTTCTGAGATTTAACTACTCGATTTTTCTCGATTTTAATATTCTCAACTTCCGCTTCAAGCTTCAAGATCTCCTCTGGAACATGAATATTATTGATGTGCACCCTTGCTCCTGCTTCATCCAAAATATCGATCGCCTTATCAGGTAAGAATCGATCAGAGATATATCTGTCCGATAGCTTCACGCAAGCTTCAATCGCCTCATCAGTGTAATTGACATTATGATGATCTTCATATTTGTCTTTGATGTTATGAAGAATTTGGACCGTCTCCTCAGGAGTGGTGGCATCCACCATCACCATTTGAAATCTTCTGGCAAGTGCGCCATCCTTTTCAATGTATTGACGATATTCATCTAATGTGGTAGCTCCAATACATTGGATTTCTCCCCTTGCTAAAGCTGGCTTAAACATATTTGAAGCATCCAATGAACCTGATGCTCCTCCAGCCCCAACTATCGTATGCAACTCATCAATGAACAGAATTACATTAGGAGATTTCTCCAACTCAGTCATTACAGCTTTCATTCGCTCTTCAAACTGACCACGATATTTTGTACCAGCAACCAAAGATGCCAGATCAAGTGTTACAACACGCTTATTAAATAACACCCTAGATACTTTCTTTTGAACGATCCGAAGTGCAAGACCTTCTGCTATTGCAGTCTTACCTACACCAGGCTCACCGATAAGAATAGGGTTATTTTTCTTTCTTCTAGAAAGAATTTGAGCTACTCGCTCTATTTCTTTTTCACGACCAATGATGGGATCAAGCTTATCATCCTCTGCCATCTTTGTGAGGTCTCTTCCGAAATTATCCAAAACAGGAGTTCTGGATTTCTCGGCTCCGGGCTTAGAAGTGCCAGAACCACTACCTGATGATCCAAATAATTTTGAACCATCGTCATCACCATCTTCTGCTTCAGCACGTGCCCGCGGCGAAGCCCCATCACCTGACATTTCAAGCATTTCCTTTACTGAATCATAGTTTATTTCAAACTTATTCAATATTTGAGTGGCAATATTATCCTCGTCCCGAAGGATCGACAAGAGCAAATGCTCTGTTCCGATTAGTTGGCTTTTGAAAATTTTAGCTTCCAAATACGTGATTTTAAGCACTTTTTCCGATTGACGTGTCAACGGAATATTTGCCATATTTTTCACATTATGATTGGCTGTACCCTTCACTGCTCGCTCGATTGCATTTCGCAGCTCATCCATAGGTACTCCAAGTTTTTTTAAAATGGAAACAGCTACGCCCTCCCCTTCACGAATCATCCCTAGTAAGAGGTGCTCTGTGCCGATGTAATCGTGTCCCAGGCGAAGTGCTTCTTCGCGGCTGAGAGAGATAACCTCTTTGACTCTATTCGAAAATTTTGCTTCCATTTATTTCCTTTCTGATTGTTTAATAATCCTGTACGTATGTTACCGAATTTGTTTCAAAAACACAATCCTTTTACAGAATGTTCAGTCTTTTTTTGCAGACTTTAATAAAATGCTTTTTGCATCGGGTCCTTCGCAAAACAACAAATCCAGAATGCTAAGGTTGGGATCAAAGTCTAAGCCAAAAAGTTGGAAGTATGGCACAGGTTGATAAAAGCTTTGCAGCGAAAAATCACTTGAGGGCTTGATTTGACCTCTTATATCTAAAATATCCATACAATCAGCACCCTCTTCTAAAACCCTCATCTTGGCAGAGGATCCTAGTAATTTGAGACAAATTGTCAGTATTTTCCAGTTTAAGTCCCATAGAGATTCCTGTTTGTGAGTAAAAAGATTTTCAAAATAGGGGAAATAGAATTCAAAAAAAGGAGCCTTTCCATAGGCACTTTGAATCCCTCGAAGATGATTTTTTTGCCAATTCTGAGTGAAATCAATTTTAATATCTCGTTGGGCAATCCTTGGTCTTCTCCCAATTATTGGCACACTCAAAGTTTCTACTTTGTTGGCAAGTCTAACCCTCGTACGGTTAAAATAGGATTGTCTTTGATACTGATTTTGGGGAGAAAAAATCAATTCATCCATTCCTTGAATCGCTGCAAAAAACTCCAAACTCGGGAAATAATGTAAATCAACAAGTATTCGATTCATCTTATTCAAGATCTTCCAACTTACCCAGACCTTGCCTTAACACCTCCACTTCATCTCCTGTACAGTCCAGAATCGTAGAAGCAACATTTTGCCCATATCCCCCATCAATGACGATATCGACTAGATTCTCATATTTTTCAAAAATTAATTCTGGATCGGTGCTGTATTCCACCACCTCATCTTCATCATGGATCGATGTGGTAAGAATCGGCTGGCCAAGTTCCTCCACAAGAATACGCGGCACATTGTGATCAGGCACCCGAATACCAATCGTCTTTTTCTTACTGTGAAGTATTTTAGGGACCTGTGTACTGGCTTCCAAAATAATAGTAAATGGTCCGGGAAAGGCTTTTTTCATCATCTTAAACACAGGCTTACTGATTACTCTGGTGAATTGTGAAATATTACTCAGATCAGCGCAAATCATGGAAAAATTATGCTTTTTGGGATTGATCCCTTTAATCTTACAAATCCGCTCCACCGCTCTTAGGTTCGTGATGTCGCATCCCATTCCATAAACAGTATCAGTTGGATAGATTACGACACCCCCCTCCCGAAGCACATTTACGATTTGAGCTATTTTGTTAGGATCCGGATTTTCTTCGTATAGTCGAATGAATTCAGCTGCCATGATTTAGTGGTTATTTTGAAAATTAAGCACTTTTTCGTGATAATTGTTCCAATATCGTTCCAATTGCTTAACGATTGGCAAATCTGCGGGAGCCCATTCTACCTCACTTAGCTGAGTTTGAGCCAACCAAGTCACTTGACTATGCTCGAGAAGGCTGATTTCCCCCTTCACCCAGTATCCCAAAAGTGGAATCAATCGAATAATCTTACGATCATTATAATTATGATCGAATGCCTCGAGTCTTTCAACTACTCCGATTTCAATCCCCAATTCCTCCCGAATCTCCCTAACGATACAGACTTCTTCCGTTTCGCCTTTTTCAACTTTTCCGCCGGGAAACTCCCACAATAAAGGCAAGTCCATTTCTAACGATCGCTGAGCAACAAGAACTTTTTCCTGGTGAAAAAGCAAAATGCAGGTCACTGAAATTATATTTTTTGGAGAAGAAAAAGTCATGATTACAAAGGAACGAATTCTTACCGCAGATTGAAAAAATCACTGTCCGTATCTTTCAAGAACCTAGTCTGAAATCAATTGAAGCATGGAGTCATCAAATCCTGCGGCCGAAAATTCAATTTTCCCACTTTCATTAATCAGAAAAAAAGAAGGATATCCCGTGACCCCATAAGATTTTCCGACTTCATCAGCATTGAGTAAAATGGGGAAAGGAATCGTATTCTTTACAAGGTATTTTTTCATATCATCAGCATTATCCACGGGATTGATGTAAATCATTACTATACCTTCTTTTAATTTAAAATCTGGATCATTGAACTTATCCAATGCAATTTTACACCAACCGCATCGAATCATCGAAAAATCAATCAGGACTTTTTTTCCTATAAAATCAGAGAGGCGAACCGCGCTCCCATTCTGATCAAGCAATTCGAAATCGGGTGCTTGAAAACCAGACTCCAACAATAAAACTGGTTCTTTTTCTGTTTCTACCTTCGAGACATAGCCCTTTGGTGGAAGATATTCTTCCATTTTGCCTTTCTCGGGAAAGGAAAAGTTGGAAAAAGAAACTCCAATAAATTGTTGATGCTTGCCATCGTGGTAAAGCCTTCTTTCGTACCAATCAACGAGTGCATTAGAGGGATTGATTAGAATGTGATTCTCAAGCAACACATACTTTTTATCAATAATCGTATCCATCTCTATTTGCACAAAATTATGGTAAAGTTTATTTCCAACAGTAGTATCACTTTTATAAAACCAACCTTCTTTTTTGAAAAGACCTATTGGTGAAAAGCCTAAAAAAGTATTCTCTGAAGCAGCATTTAACCGTTCCGGACTATCAAGTACTTCGACTGTTTTTTGAGAATGATTAACCTGTAAGAGTAGATTGTTTTGATAGACAAGTTCAAATCCCTCACGCTTTCCGATATAGTTATAATCAAACAGATCATTGGCAAACTTCTCTAACTCCAAACTCATCTCGGTCGTATCTACTTCATCCATCAACGGATTTTCCCAGATCATAGTAAAATCGAAGGATAGGTAATTGGAATCCTGAATTTTTTGCTTGGCCTGGATAAAAACAGCTTCTGGATCAGCTGCTGAATTGCATGAGAAGAGGAAACTAATAGCCAAAAAGGAAAAAGCGGAATTGAAGAAGTTATTCATAGACAAGAGTTATTTCAAAGCAACAAAGTGAGTTAATTCATTTAAAACTATAAAATATCCTAAAAAGATGCCGCTTATTAAGCAAGATCAGAGGCTTTGAAAAAAATTTCTACGTTTAATCCTTATTTTTGGACCTGCTATGCTAAGTGATAAAAAGAAAAATATCTACCTGGTGCTCATTATTTCAGTCTCTGTGATTGCGATTTCGATGAGTTTTTATTTCTACCAAGTATTCTTCAGCCCCAATGTGCTGATCGATTCGGATCAATCCTATACCTTAAAAATCCCGAGTAACTCCACTTTTAAGACGGTTTCGGATAAGCTATTTGAAGATCGCGTAATCAATGACGTATTGAGTTTTAGCTTCGTAGCAAAAGTGCTCGATTATCAGGAAGCTGTAAAACCGGGGCTCTATGTGATCAAGCCAAAGATGACTAATCTGCAACTTGTAAGACAACTTCGATCGGGAAATCAATCCCCTATCCGAATCACATTTAATAATGTGCGCACAAAGGAAGATTTAGCCGAAAAGATCACCACAAACTTGGAAATCGACCAATCACAATTCCTCGCTTTGCTTCAGGATTCGGTATTTATTCGAAAATATGACTTCAATGAAGAAACGGTCATGAGTATGTTTATCCCAAATACCTACGAAGTATGGTGGAATACAGGTGCTGAGGCTCTTTTTGACAGAATGTATAAAGAATATCAAAGCTTTTGGACCGAAAACAGAAAGCAGAAAGCAGCTGAGTTGGGACTTTCTCAGAAGGAGGTCAGCACCCTGGCAAGTATAGTACAGGCAGAAAGTCAAAAATCGGATGAACGCCCTAAGATTGCCGGCGTATACCTGAACCGACTCAAGCTTGGAATGCCACTTCAGGCAGACCCTACCCTTGTTTTTGCTTTGGGAGATTTTAGTCTCAAGCGCGTCTTGAATATCCACAAAGAAACCGACAGTCCATACAATACTTATAAGTACGCTGGGCTGCCTCCAGGTCCCATCAACCTTCCAGATATCAATTCTCTAGATGCTGTTTTAAACTCTGAAAATCATAATTTTCTTTATTTCTGTGCTAAGGAGGATTTTTCAGGCTACCACTCATTTGCCACAAATCTTGCGCAGCACAACGCAAACGCCAGAAGGTACCAAGCCGCTTTGAACGCTGCGAAAATCTATTGATGATGTTCCAAGCTGAAACTCAAATCCGCGTCCGATATGCAGAAACTGACCAAATGGGCTATGTCTATTATGGTAATTATGCGATGTATTTCGAAGTAGCTCGGGTAGAGGCCATGCGAACTGCTGGTTTTTCTTACAAAGGCATGGAAGATGACGGCATCATGATGCCTGTATTGGAGAGTCACTTCCGCTACCTCAAACCAGGCAAGTACGATGAGCTATTGACTATTAAAACCACTATCCCGACGATTCCTGGAGTACGTATACGATTTGAATATCAAGTAATAAATGAATCCGATGAATTGATCACGGAAGGATGGACAACTTTGGCTTTTCTCAAAAAAGACAGCCATACTCCTACCCGCCCTCCTCAGAATTTGTTAGATTTATTGAAACCATTTTTTTCAACTTCAGCCCAAGTACTGTGAGAAATAAAATTTTCAAATGGAGAATCCGCTTTCAGTTAAAGGCCAGGCATTTGAAAAAAATCCATTTTGGTCATCCTGACAAGAATCTCTATGATGTAATCAGGATATTTATCCAGCAGCTAAAAAAAGATGATATCACAGAGCGAGCAGGATCTATGGCCTTTAGTTATACTGTTGCCCTTTTTCCACTGATTCTATTCCTTTTAAATCTGATTCCGTATCTGCAGGACTTCTTTCCGGTTGTAACTACAGAAAACATCTTGGGTTTTGTGCAGACAATCATTCCAGAGGACATTTACATCAATATGGAATCTACGCTGATGGACATCGTCTCAAAACCCCGACAAAGCCTGCTTTCTTTCGGTTTCTTTTTTGCATTATTTGCTACTACTCAGGGAGTGGTATCGATGATGGATTCTTTCAATTCTGTCTATAAGACCAAAGAAACCAGGGGCTTTTTTGAGACAAGATTGATAGCGGTTAGCATTGTAGTGGCTTTGGTGCTCACGATAATTACAGCGAGTAGCGTTATGATTTTTGGGGGGCATCTTATTAATAGGCTAGATGAGATGCAGATTTTTAATAGTGGATTCTCCATTTTCCTTTTCGGTATTCTGAAGTTTTTTATCCTTTTGCTGGTATTCTATATTACTTCTGCATTCATTTTCAGATTTGCTCCTGCGGTACATGATAAATGGAACTTCTTCTCCATAGGGGCCCAGATTTCAGGTTTGTTAATCACACTTTCATTTTACGGGTTTATCTTTTATCTGGAAAATTTCTCCAGCTACAATAAACTTTATGGCTCTATTGGCACTTTGCTCGCCTTGATGCTTTGGCTGTTCATCACCTCAATGATTGTTTTGGTTTGCTTTGAAGTCAATGTGAGTTTTGACTTGGCAGAGGAAAAAAATCGCGAGCGCGAAAACCGAAGGAAGGTTTTTGCTGTAGAATCAGAGGAAAAATAAGTTACCAAGAAAAAAGGTCTGATTTTCAGACCTTTCTCCTGGTGTTATATGGAGCTATTTCAATTCCAATTGCTGAATCTGTTGACTATTTAAACCACGAATACTTTCAAAAAGAGAAATCATTTCCTGCAATTTATCAGGATTAGCTGTAGCCAAATTATTCTGCTGACTGATATCCTCCTTTAAGTTGTATAGCTGGTATGCAGTAGAATTTCCCAGCTCTATATTCACTTGAGTCTGAACTTCAGGTCCTGGATAAGGAGGAATCATCAACCAATCCCCTTGACGCAAAGCAGTCCTTGAAGTAGCTTCCAATACAAAGGCATCTCTTCCAACCTGACTTTTTCCGAGAAAAGTTTCCATAAGATTTTGACTGTCAGCCGAACTTTTTTCACTTCCCACTAAAGCTCCGATGGAGGATAGCAAATCGATTTGAGTCACCATCGCGTCTGATACGCCAGGCTTGATGGTCCCTTTCCAATACGTAATAAAAGGAACTCGTGTACCGGCTTCGAAGAGTGAGTATTTCCCCCCTCTCAACGGACCTGCAGGGGTATGATCACCTAGCAGTTCTACCGCATCATCATAATAGCCATCATTTAAAACTGGACCGTTATCACTTGAAAAAACGATCAAGGTGTTTTCCAAAAGCCCTTGCTCCTCTAGTGTTTTGATGAATTCTCCAATCACCCAATCTGCTTCCAAAATCACATCTCCTCTTGGACCCATACCGGATTTTCCCTCAAATCTTGGGTGAGGAGTTCTCGGTACATGTGGCTGTTGCAAAGCATAGAAAAGAAAAAATGGCTGGCCGGACTCAGCACGCTGGCCAACATAGGCTTTTGCTTTATCCAAAAAATGATCGGCCATATCCACATCACTCCATTTGGCACTTTCGCCACCTTTCATAAAACCAATTCTAGGCACACCATTGACAATACTATTGTTATGACCATGATGCCATTTCATGGTTAGCATTTCCGGATTTGTGATTGCAGTAGGTTCGCCCTCAAAGTTTTGATCATAATCAACCTGGATTGGATCATTTGGATCCAAATTGACTACCCTCCCATTTTCAATATATACAGTAGGAACACGGTCTTGCGTAGCTGCCAAAATATGAGAATAATCAAAGCCCACTTGATTAGGCCCCGGTGAAATTTCCTGGTTCCAGTCAACATCTCCTGCTCCCAACCCCATGTGCCACTTTCCAATCACTGCGGTATGATAGCCTTGTTCCTTCAATATTTTCGGAAGTGTGACTTGAGCAGTGTCAATCAAAAGCGGAGCTGTTCCGGGCAGGATTTTGGCATTCTTATTCCGCCAAGGGTAAGTCCCTGTCAAAAGTGCATAGCGGCTCGGCGAGCAAGTGGCTGAGGAAGCATATCCATTAGTAAACCGTATCCCCCCATTAGCCAACATATCCATATTCGGAGTCTGAAGCGTTCCCGCACCATAGGCACTTACATCTCCATATCCCAAATCATCAAGATAGATTAGGACAATATTGGGTTTTTTCTCCTCAGCGGTTTCACTTTCTTTCGGGCCTTGACAGCTGACAGAAATCACGGTCAAAATGGAAAGAATAAGAACATTAAGTTTTTCTCTTTTCATATGCTTTGGGTTGATTTTTAATTTTATAAGGTTAATTCCTGATTAATTATTAGGTTGATTGACTTGATAGATTTTATCATATAAATCTCGTTGTCTAACCTTCCACTCCGCTCCTTCCAAAAAAACCGGATGAGGCAAAGCAAGGTCCCAGTCTCCCAAATTCCTGAGCAGTCTCTTGGTAATTTCGGGGTAATGAAGTGAAATATCAATCTGCTCAGAGATATCTTTTGATAGATCAAAAAGCATCGGTAATCTATCCGGTAACCGTATTAGTTTAAATTGATCCTCGAGTATACCTGCACTGATGGTAAATCTCCATTTCAAAGAAGGATGCGGTATAGTATTGTCATTTCCTAAAATGTAGGGAATCAGATTTTTTCCAATCAACTCATCCCTATCGGTCACTTGGATCCCTGATATCCCCAGAAAAGTGGGGAGTAAATCCAGCGAGCTGATTGCAAAATCGAATTTGCTGGAAGCAGGAATTCTAGCGGGCCACTTCATCAAAAAAGGAACCCTCAGTCCTCCCTCATACAAAATACCTTTTTGTCCATTTAGTGGAGCATTGATGGAAGCATTTTGATCTACAGGACCACCATTATCGCTCAAAAAAACGACTAGCGTATTTTGTTCCAAGCCCTCTTCCTTGAGTGTGGACAAGATTCTTCCCACGTTTTGATCCAATCGATGGACCATTGCGAGATACGTTCTTCGGTTGGAATCAGCGATATGAGAAAATAAGCTAAGGTCTTCCTCCAAAGCCTGCATCGGCGCATGAGGAGCATTGAAAGAAGCATAGAGAAAAAATGGCTGGTCTTTGTGCCTTTTGATAAAGTCAATACATTCATCCCCTTTATCGTCGGTCAGATACGAGATTTTCTGTGGCTCTTTGTAATTACTCTCCAAAGGCCCCATGTACCCTTTCCCATCCGTTTTGGAATTAAAATAATCATGACCTCCACCCAAGTAACCCCAAAACTCGTCAAATCCACGCTTTATCGGATGAAATTGATCCTGACTTCCCAGATGCCATTTACCGATTAATCCGGTCACATATCCTGCTTCCTTGAGCCAGTCAGCCATAGTCTTCTGATCTACAGGCAAGCCTGCAAAGGAGGGATCAAAACCTGGCTGGTTTTCTGCCAGATTATTATCGTAGCCAAAAGAAACTTGATTTTTTCCGGTCAAAAGCCCTGCTCTGGATGGACTACACACCGGTGCGGAAACATATGCTTGTGTAAACTGGACGCCTTCCTTGGCAATGGCGTCTATGTGGGGAGTTTTGATCTGATTACTCCCATGTATACTCAAGTCGGCGTAGCCTAAATCGTCTGCCAGAATCAGAATGATATTCGGCGCTTTGTTTTGCCCCTGAACTGATTTACCAAGGGCAAGAATAAGAAAAAACAAAAAGAATCCACTCTTAGTCATGTGTTTATATACTACTTTTTAATTGACATCCCGAACTAGCTTCGGGAGAATCTCTCTTTTATTATCATCTCAGTATGTGAAGTTCTCATCCTGCTCGATTTCATTCAACTCGTTTATTTTTCCCCAAAAAAGAAAGATCCCACTGGTCTCGCCAACTGATCTTAGGCTTGGAATCCTCAAACTCTACCGGGAGGAAAATATATTTTCCATCAATTGGATTTTCGGGAGTCCATCGATCTCCTACATAAATAAATGCATCTTTCTGACCTATCACTGGTATCACGTAGGTGCTCTGCGACCAGAATGTGGTCTTCATTTCTTCTTCTGTCCCCACACTCATATTCCCCAAAGCTGTCCAGGGTCCCATGGGGTGATCTGCCACCGCCGATTTGCCGGGGTTAGGTTTCCAGCCAGTAAGTCCAGAGGAAAACATATAATATTTCCCGTCTCTCTTGAAAATCGTCGGAGCTTCATTTTGCTGCCCCTCCAATACTCGGGTGTACCGCCCGGTAAAATCCTGGTAATCCTCCGTTAATTCCGCTACGTGCAAGGTTTGGTTGTTTTCAGACGAATAGAAATGATAGGCTTTCCCATCATCATCCACAAAAAGTGTCATATCTCTGGCCATTTGACCGCGTTCGAAATCTCTTCTTAAAAATAAGCCATCCTTTATTGCTGCTTTCCACTCTGTGGACCAAGTTTCTAATCCCTCCCTCTCGAAAGGTAGTGCCTTCAAGCTATCCGGGTAGTTCATCGGCCAATGGCCCGCATTCGGATTCAGACTTTTCAAATAGGTGTAGGGGCCGGTAATATGGTCGCGGACTGCTAATCCAGTCAAGGCTGCTTCGTACCCCTTGCCTTTCAACTCGTGGTGGAACCACATGACGAACTTTCCGCTCTTTTCATTGTAGATGACTTTGGGTCTCTCGATGATACATCCTTTATCCAACAGCGAGTTAGCATCTTCGTGTACAGCCAAAGCAATCCCTTCTTTTTTCCAATTATATTGGTCTTTCGAAGAATACACCCTTACGCCCACCTGTGCTTTATTCCCCTCTTTGCCTTCGATTTTATGCTCTCCAAACCAATAATAGGTGTCCTGATGAATTAAAAATCCACCGCCATGGGCATTGATATGTATTCCTTGATCATCTTTCCACTCCTGACCCGGATAGAACTGTTCATATCTGACATCTAGCCATGAGAGGAGCATTAAAAAATAAAAACCTACTACGTTCAAAATCATACTAAATTCACTTTTGGTTTTCCACAAATTTGATCGCACCTACTCCAGGTTTTCCAGAGATCGTATTTCCCAAAAAGTCCTTTTCCATCTCTAAACCATAGATCAACCCAAATTCATCACCTGGAATATAGTTAATCGCTTTACCTTCCTGAACATACTTACGATTAATCGGAATATAGTCTTCAGCTTTAAGGCCACCTGCATTCTGAAAGGCCGCCTGACCGAAAATAGGATTAGTGTCTTGGATCATCGCCAGTCTTGGCCAGCTGTCTGCTTTTAAGAAGAGATTATTTTCAAAAATCACGCGATCCATACTTCCCTGAGTATCGTCATCCGGACGGTACTGATCTCCGGCAACCAATTCTGATTTTCCCATGATGTGAAAAATATTATTGGCTATGAGAATTCCCTTAGATCTGTTGTCAATGGCTATTTTGGCGACAATGTCTTCACTTACATAGATTGTATTGTTGTAGAAGTAGGAATTCACAGGCCCTTTTCTCTCCTTTTGATTTCCTTGATACCCGCTCAGCCAAAAGATTTTCCCTTCTTGAAAAGCGCCATCCTGTCCCTTGACCCTATGCCCGTCATTGACACTGATATTATACCTGTAGGCACAGTTATAATTGTTACCTAGGATCTCAGCAAAACCTCCGGCATTGTAAGCCGAGAAATTATACTGCAAGACGATGTTGTCACAGTTGAAATCAATATGAGCCCCGGCGGAATCGCCCGGCCCATTTGCATACATGAATTTATTATGCTCAATCAATACCATGGAGGAGCTCCAGGTCCAGAGTCCACTACCTCTACCCCACTTCCGGCCATCGTCATCACTTCCGGAATGGCTCACGGTATTATCCTTTACATGTACAAATTTCACCCCGGACATCTGTATCCCCGGACCTCCGGTATGCAAGATCTCGTTTCCTCGAATAGTTACGCTCCGAATATTTTGGCTCATATTCCCGGTGAGCTTGATTCCGGTATGGCTAAGGTCAGAAATACTGGAATTGAGAATTTCAATGTCTTCAATCATTTCGGATTCGGTCTGATTCATGATCCGGATACCCCATCCATATTTCTGAGTACCGTTTGCGGATTTGACCTCTTCGACACTTCGTTGAATACCCTTCTCCTCAAAAAATATCCGATGGAGCTTTAGCCGATCCAAAGTAATCCCCTTCACACCTTTATTTCCTTTAGCACGGATCATTATCCCCACTCGCATATCACCTTCAGGAGCCTGATCTCCATAGCCATCTGCGGTGATTTCCAAGTTTCTTAGCTGTATGTGACTTGAGCCCTCGATTAAGATCCCATTCAGATATCCTTCCGCTTCTATTAGAGCTAGTTTATTTCCTTTATTTCCCTGCGGATAGTAAGAATCTACCTTCAATGGATTTTCAGCATCACCTTTGAATCCCTTCAACTCCAGGCTTCCTTTAAAAATCTCTCCTCCTGCCAATAAAATTCGATCTCCCGGCTGCAAAATCATTGATTTTACCTTTTCCAAAGTTTGGAAAGCCTGAGAATGACTAGTACCGGAATTTTGATCATTTCCTGACTGGGGATGAAAATAATAATCTGTGGCACTAGCTGATCCGAAGTAGCTGACACAGAAAAAAAGACAGAGAACGAGTTTACTTTGAAATGTCATGCTTGGGTTACTTGTCAATTAAAAATTCTGATTACTAATTATCTTTTTGAACAGGGGTATATCGGTCCGGATTCAGGCGATTGTAAGTCTCATCTTCCAAAAGCCCGAGGAAAATCGGATCCATCAGTTGCTTTTTCCACTCTTCAATCTTCTTCGACAGTCGCTTAGCCTGTTCGCTTTCTTCCGAAAACAAATTCTTGCTTTCTGAAAGATCTTTCTTCAAATCAAAGAGAAATTCCTGTTTAGGTTGTATGATTAGTTTGTTCTCATGCGATACGATTGCATACCGATCTGCATTATAGTTTCTCCAATAGAGTTCTTCATGTGGAACTCCCTTCTTTTGGCCGCTGAGATAAGGAAGCAGGTTTACCCCATCCAATTTGTTCTTGGGTTCGACTTGAGCCAAGGATGCTGCAGTAGCGAAAATATCCAAGGAAATCACTGGTGCATCATACCTCAATCCGGCTGGCACATGACCTTTCCACTGCAACGCGAAAGGCACTCGGATACCACCCTCAAAGAAATCTCCTTTAAATCCGCGAAGCGGTTTATTATCGGAGGCATTGTCTTTCGTAGGGCCACCGTTGTCAGATAGAAAAAACACGAGCGTATTTTCTTCGATCTGAAGCTCCTGAAGTAAATCCAATAAATCTCCTACACCATCATCTACTGCACTGACCATTGCGGCATAGGTTTTCCTTTTGGAATCTTTTATATTAGGAAACCTATTTAGATACTTCTCCGTCGCCTGCATGGGAGCGTGAGGCGCATTGTAGGCGAGATAGAGAAAAAAAGGTTGATCACGATTTGCCTTTACGAAGTTTAAGGCCTCTCTAGAAAATGCATCGGTCAGATATTCCTGCTCGGTTACTCTTTCCTGATTTTTCAGGAGCTTGGTTCTATACCCATCGAATTGGCTTTTTGCCTCTGAAAGGTCATTAAGGTCCAGTTTTTCCGGAAAGTATTGATGACCACCGGAGAGGAAGCCATAAAACTCATCGAATCCTCTTCGATTTGGAATCAAACTTGGATGAGCTCCCAGATGCCACTTCCCTATCGCGCCTGTTTTGTACCCGGCTTTTTTTAATAAATCAGCCATCGTTTCCTCGGTCAAAGGCAAACCCATCGTCGAATCCTTAGGTGCCAAAAGGGGATTTCTGGCAAAGCCAAATCTGTCTTGATACCTCCCTGTGATCAATCCTGCCCTACTTGGTCCACAGACTGCAAAGGACACATAGCCAGAGGTAAAAACAGTCCCATTACTCGCTATCCGATCTATGCCAGGAGTTGGAATATCTTTACTCCCATTAAATCCCACATCTGCATAGCCCTGATCATCCGTCAGAATCACGATGATATTCGGGCGGTTTTCAGACTTTCTAATTTGAGCAGGCGATGAGACAGCGGATGAAAGCAGGATCAAGAAAGAGAAAATAGACTTCATATTATTCAATTCGGAATAAGACATCGCTTCCACCCGTTACCAAGCGGAAGCGTTGAATTCAACCTATCTACGATTTATCTTCTGTTGTTTTTAATTCCAAACCGGGTTTTGAACTAAGCTAGGATTAGCATCAATCTCCGATTGGGGAATAGCAAAGACCTCTGAAAGCCTTCCTCTGTATTCAGGATTGTAAGGTCCCACAGGATCTGCCTTTGCTCTGGCATAGGCTGCTTCCACTTCTGACCATCTTTTGACGTCAAAAAATCTAAGTCCCTCAAAAGCCAACTCTACCCTTCTCTCCAATTTCACCAGATTGATCAGCTCTTCTTGAGGAATATTACTTCCATTTACAGTAGTGACTGTTGGCATTTTAGCTCTAGTGCGTAATTGGTCCAAGAGAGTTATGGATTCGGCCACTTGCCCTGTTTCAGCTAGTGCTTCTGCCCGCATCAGTAGAACTTCTGCATAGCGAATTACATAAAAATCCTGACCGCCGGCTGCAAAGATGTCGATTCCTTCAGGGGAGATATTATCCCTCACGTACTTTTTCAAACCAAATTTAGTGGCAGTATTTCCCCTGAAAGGTCTATTCAGGTGCTGTACAAAAATATCTCCTTCGAAATAAACTGAAGCAGCAAGCCTCGGATCTCGGTTTTCATTTCTCTTTGCAGGTTTATAAAGTGGGGAGCTTGTAATCGGCAAACCATCAATACACAAGTAGGCATTCACCATATTCGGCATTGGTTGTACATTTGTCTTAGGAATTCCCAAGAAAGTCGAAGAGAAAGTTTCCCCATTATTGGATTGATCCTGAATGAATCGTACGGAGAACACCACCTCTGGAGATTGTTCGGCTGCCTCTGTAAAGAGCTCCGCATAATTTGGGTGAAGCTGATACCCCAAGCTCATGATTTCGGTAGTCAATCGGATAACCTCTGGATAGTTTTTATTATACAGTTCAAATCTGGCTAGGAGCGATAAAGCAGCGCCTTTGGTGGCATAACCAAACTGACTGGCAGGATAAGATTCCGGAAGTGCATCAGCTGCCATTCGCAATTCAGAGATGATGAATGCCCTTAATTCTTCATAACTGTTTTTAGGGACATAAGCTTCTTCCAAGGTTTGTGTATTCGTAATCAAAGGCGCATCCTCAAAATAAACTGCCAAATTCATGTAGAACAAGGCTCTCAAAAACTTAGCCTGTCCTACCAAAGCTGCTCTGGAATCAGGCTCAATATTGCTATCCGGAATTCTGGAAATATTTTCAACTGCTACATTTGCACGGCCTATTCCTCTGTAAAGTGACGTCCAGAACGAATTGAAAAATCCAAATGCGGGATCTGCTCTTCCCTCAACAAAGTTTCCAGGACCTTCAAATTTAAAATTGTTGAAGGTGTTGTCTGCGAAACTATCATGCTGAGGAATACCTGCTATTCCGTTGAGGTTACCACTGTATAATACTCTATCCTGTAATACTTCGTAGACACCATTGATACCCAAGAGCGCATCTTTTTCATTTTGCCAAAAGTTGCCTTCGGCGAGTTGAGTCAAAGATCCCCGTTCCAAATAATCCTCAGAACAAGAAGCCAACCCAATAAAACAAAGAATGTATATAAGCTTTTTCATGTGTTTATAATTTTTTTATTTGGCCACATGGAATCTCGCATTAAGAGCAATTATCACAGCATGTGACGTCCTGGTCAAGCTAGATTCCATATCAATTAAAATTTGATGTTGATACCTGCAGATACTACCTTATACAATGGCGTAGTCAAGTCAGTGCTACCACCTCGCTGTCTTTCAGGGTCAAAGTTTTTCACCTTGGTAAACGTGAGTAGGTTCTGTCCACTGACAAATATCCTTGCTTTCTGCATCAGCATTCTCTGGGAAATTGCCACTGGCAGGGTGTAACCAATTTCTATATTTCTCAATCGTAGGTAAGACATATCCTGTACATAGAAAGTGGAGGTTACGGCATTGTTTACACCACCCAATCGAGGAAGTGTTGCCGAAGGGTTCTCTGGAGTCCAACGATCTATCCAATAGCTAAGAGCATTATTTCGATCACCTTCCATAGGCGTCTGTCCATTGCTGTCCAAAATACGATCGACTCTTCCAATACCTTGGAATACCATGTTCAAGTCAAATCCTCTTATCGATAAATTTGCATTGAATCCGTAAATCCACTTCGGGAAAGGATTACCAATGATCGTTCGGTCAAATGCATTGACTACACCATCTGGCTCTCCATCCGGACCTGAAATATCCGCATATCGAAGGTCACCTGGAGCGGTCAGATTGCTTCCAAATTGTCGAGGAGCATTATTGACTTCTTCTTGACTTTGGAAAACTCCATCTACTACATATCCGAAATAAGAATTAAAGGGCGCCCCTATTCGTATAATGCTATTTCCACTAATGGTTTCTTCACCTCCTGGTCCCAATTCGGTCACTTTGTTATCCGCCATTTTGGTGACATTGGCAGAGATGGTCATTTTTAATTTTCCGATTGTCTCTCGGTAATTGATAGCCATCTCCAAGCCACTGTTCTCCATTCCTGCAGCATTTCGGGCAGCAAGGTTTGTCACCCCAATGGTATTTGGAATTGGGAAGTTGGTATAAAGGATGTCAGAACTCACTCGCTTGAAATAATCTGCAGTCAGCCCCAACTTATTACTGAAGAAGGCTGCATCTACTCCAATATTAAATTGCTCAATGGTCTCCCAGGTGATAAATGGATTTGCCAAAGAAGTCAAAGCAACAGCCGGAACAATCACATCCTGTCCCAGATGGTAATCCAGACCGGTATTGTAGGTCTGTTCAAAGATGTAGTTTCCAATCCGATCATTTCCGGAGATTCCCCAGCTTGCTCTTAATTTCAATTCCGTCAAAGTTTCAGAACCTTCCAAAAAGCTCTCTCTGGCAATATTCCAACCCGCAGATAAAGAAGGGAAGGTACCGTAACGGTTGGATGGCCCGAACTTAGATGAACCGTCTCTTCGTACGTTCGCTTCGAAAAGATATTTTTCCTGGTAGTTATAATTTACCCTTGCAAAAAATGACTGCCAGGCTTCCTCGGACGCTCCACCAGAAACGGAAGGATTGATTACTCCTCCACCATTAAACTCTTGAATCGCATCGGAAGGAAAGCCCTGTAAAGAACCTGAAAATCCATCTACTTTGTCATAGATCACAGAGTAGCCGAGCATAAACCCCAAATTGTGGGACTCATTGATACTGGTTGAATAACGTAGGATGTTTTCATTAAGCAATCTGTAATTGAAATTCAGAGTGTTGTTCAAATCATTCAGCTCCCTCAATTGCACTATATTCCCTTCCCAATCTCGCTGGGTTAGCGTTGGTTGAAAATTAGAAATATTGGCAAAATTGATGACTGCACTTCCGCTGGTCTCAAAAAATAATCCTTCAGTGATTCGAGCAGAAAGTCCAATTCGCTCACTGATATTGATATTATCATTGGAATAATCACCCAGCGTACCCGTCAGCAAAACGTTGTTGATCGGATATGAAAAGTTGACATTTTCATACGCTCCATCCACAATGGCAAGTTCACCATTCGAATACCTAACTGGTACTACAGGCGATGAACGCTGAAATTGATTGATAATTCCGGTTTCTCCGGTAATGGCTCCTGCTCCTCCACTCGGTCCCGTAAATCTAGACCAATAGGCATTGGTCACATTGGTCACGGTCAACCACTCACTTGGCTTCACGCTCAGGTTGATACCCAGATTGTAACGGTCAGATTTGAATTTTCCGCGAACTACCGCTTCCTGATTTAAGTAACCAAGGGATAGCCTGAAGGTGGTCCTATCAGTGCCTCCTGAAAAAGAGAGGTAATGATTCTGAATCGGCGCATCCCGTAGGGCTACACTTGCCCAATTGGTATTGGCAAACTGATCAGGGTTTGTTCCATTTCGAATGGCCTCTATATCTTCATCTGAAAATCTTAAAGGAGCATTAGGACCATTATTGTTACGGTCACGCTCATTTCTTAGAAGCGCATAATTTACAGCATCCAAGTATTCCGGAACCACAGTCACTCTTTGAAAGCCAAAGTAGTTATTGTAGTCCACGGCAAATTTGTCCTTTGTCCCTTTTTTGGTAGTCACGACTAAGACCCCATTGGCTCCTCTTGCACCATAGATGGCAGAGGCAGAAGCATCTTTCAACACGGAGATGCTCTCGATATCCGAGGGCGCGAGGTTGTTGAACTCCGCTAATCCATCGTACTGAATATTGTCAATCACCACCAGCGGATTAGTGCCTCCGAACGTACCGATACCACGGATCACAATGGATGAACCATCCGCTCCTGGAAGTCCGGTAGACTGAGTCAACTGTACCCCGGAAAATTTTCCGTACATCAGCTGTGCGGAATTGGTGACTGGCTGATTGACCGCTTCGTCAAATCTTACTGTTTCGACAGATCCAGTAAGGTTGAGCTTTTTCTGCTCTCCATATCCTACGACCACAACTTCGTCCAATAAAGATTCTGATTCTGCTAGGATCACGTTAATGGTAGTCTGATTTCCTACTACGATTTCTTGGTTGGTGTACCCAATCAGGCTAAATACCAAAACAGATTCATTGCTGGGAGCATTAATGGAAAAAACCCCATCTAAATCTGTCACCGCACCTTGGCTGGTCCCTTTTACCAAGACCACTACTCCCGGGATTGGGGATGCATCTTCTTTGGAGGTAACCACACCTTTGACCAGTCTTGAAGACTGTAGTGCAAATACTGTAGTGCAACTCAATATAAACAGCCCCAGTACCAGCAGGCTACTTTTTGAAATAATCCCGATTCCCGACCTTTTTTTGATGTTCGGGTCTTTTGTAAGTATTCTATCCATGAAAGGAAAATTTTGGGTTATTACTAATTAAATCCTGGCCAAATTTTGATTTTATCAGCTTGATTAATGGGGTATGAATCATTCAACAGGCTGGGCAAATCATTCAATAATTAAAAAAAGCACCCTTTTGGATGCTTTTTTTAATTATTGCTGTTCCATTTTCTGAATAATCAGAGTCTTGTATTCTGAGGGCAGGCAACCGAATTGCTGCTGGAATGATTTCTTAAAATGCTTGTAATCATTGAAGCCTACCTCATAAGCCACCTGACTGAGCTTGTATTCTTTTTGAAGGATTATCTGAGCAGCTTTTTTCAACTTAACCGAACGTACAAATGCGGTAATCGAAAGCCCAGTCAGTGATTTGATTTTTCTAAATAGGGTGGATTGGCTCATATTTAAGTGGTCTACCATGGTGTCAATCCCAAAATTCTCATTGAGTAGATTTTCATTGACAAGAGCAATGGCCTTTTCGATAAACAGTGCATCCAGATCTGTTTCCACCACGGCTTTGGTGTCGGGTTCGAATCTGATTTTATTCAAAAAGTACTCCCGGAGTTTCTTTCTGTTTTCCAGAATATTCTTTACCCGGGTTTTGACAATTCCCGGATTGAATGGCTTGGTGATGTAGTCTTCAGCTCCCGTCTGCAAGCCGTCCATTTCGTAAGCAATAGAAGTGCGGGCTGTCAGGAGAATCACCGGAATATGAGAAATGTTTATTTGATTTTTGATTTCATGACAAAGCCTAATTCCATCCATTTTCGGCATCATGACATCAGAAATCACCAGATCAGGCATTTCCTTTTGGATGAGTTCCAAAGCCTGCTCCCCATCCTCGGCTTCCCATATCTGGTATTCCTCTGCAAGTAGCGAGCGTAAATAAGCTCTGATGTCTTCATTATCATCAGCAATCAATATACTGATCTCTTTGCCAGACTGGTCAACTTTAAGGATATCCTTCTGCTCAAAATTCAACTCATCCAAGTCTTGGTGAAGCTCTTTTTCTGGCTTTTCTATTTCTGAAGTAATTGCATTTTCGTGCAGCAATGGCAGGGTAAAGCGAATGCAAGTACCGACGCCACGCTCACTTTCCAACTCGATATTGCCCTCATGCAGCATTACAATATTTTTCGAAAAGGCAAGCCCGATTCCACTTCCTACCAGGTTGGAGGTTTCAGCATTCTGGACCTGATAAAAGCGATCAAACACCCGCTCCGATTCCTGGGGCGTCATACCTATTCCGTTGTCGCGAAGCATCAATTCAACCAAATTGCCGCGTTTGGTCAGATACATTACGATTTCCCCGCCTTCTTTTGTGTATTTAAAAGCATTCGAAAGGAGGTTGCAGAGCACGATTTCCATCTGATTTCGATCAAAATCCAGATATAAATGCTCCAAGTCGGTATCAAACCTGTACTCTATTTGTTTTTTGATAGCCAGGTTTTTAAAACTCAGGTAGACCTCCTGACTGAATCCTACAAAATCTGATCGGGTAGGATTCAGCTTGAGCAGGCCATGTTCGGACTTCCTGAAATCCAAAAGCTGATTGATCAGTCTCAGCATCCGGTTGCCATTGGATTCTACCAGAAGTAGTTTTTCTTTGACAGATTCCCGAAGGTCAAAATTACCCAGCAACTCCGTGATAGGACTTAAAATCAGAGTCAGAGGCGTTCGGAATTCATGAGAAATATTGGTGAAAAAGGTGATTTTGGCTTCACTCAGCTCATGTTCCTTTTCCTTTTCAATCTGAATAATGCGAAGCTCCGCCTCCAATCTCGCCTGTCTGGCTGAGATATAGCGGATCAGCAACAATATGGCTATTGTCAAAATAGTATATGCTAAAAAGGCCCACCAAGTCAGCCATGGGGGTGTGCCGATTTGAATTTGCAATACTTTGACAGGACTCCAATCCTTGTTGTTTCTACTTGCTCTAATCATCAACTCATAATCTCCCCAGCGCAAACCAGTAAAACTGATCTGATTGGAAGCTCCAAGATTTACCCAATCCTCATGTAATCCTTTGAGCTTGTAGGAATAAAAAATATTATCCGGCCCTAAAAAATCATTAACCGTGAAGACCAAGGAAAGGTGGTTTTGGCTGTAATTCAGCTCTATTTCATCCGTATTTTGAATGGTGTATTCCAAGATAACTTTCCCGTCTACCTCATCCCCCACATTGAGGGCTTTATTATTGACAATCAATTTGGTCAACACTACTTCCGGAACTAGAATCCCATCTGATATCCTACCTGGATCAAAAGACAATAAGCCATCAGAACCGCCAAAATAAAGCGTCCCCTCCTGGTCTTTGAAAGAAGAATTGATATGAAATGAACTGATCATCACTCCATCTTCACGGTCATAATTGATGAAATTTTGGAGTTTGGGATTGAATTTGGAAAGGGAAGTCGTAGAGCTGATCCAGAGATTCCCCTGCTGATCTTCTTCCATCGCACAGATAAAATCATTGGTAAGTCCAGATCGTCTGTCAAAGGCCTGTTGAAAACTCAACCCTTCGTTTTCCTGACGCAGAAGCAGCAATCCTTTCGGTGTACCCAGGTAGATCAACTCACCGGAAAGATACATGTCATTGACAATGCTTGGGATGAGCGAGGAGCTCATCAATTCCTGCTGAGAAATAAAGCGCTGATTTTTTTCATCGTAGCGATTAATACCAGAGTAGGTTCCTATCCAGATCCTTCCCTTTTGATCCTCTTTGATTTGACTGATTCGGTTATTGCTCAGGCTATGATCAATGGCGTTTTCAGAAAATATCATCCATTTTTTTTCCTTTAAATCCAAGGTAGAATCGATCATTTTCAGTCCTAGCTGCTGTGTTCCAAGCCAGAGTCTATTTTGGGAATCCACCAAAATAGCTGTGATTTTCTGATTTTTAAAATGCTGCTCCGGACGAGCAAAATCACGGTTTCGAACTATAAAAAGTCCACTTCCTGTACCAAAATAAAGGTCATTATCCTTTTCAAAAAAACAATTGATGCGAGTTGGCAGAATACTTGAGACTCTGGAATAGAAGCTTCCTGAGCTATTACTAAAGAGTCCTTCCGTCAATGTTCCCTTGTAGGAAAAACCTTTCTGATCCTTGAAATAAGCGGTGACGTTGTGATCGGGAATATTTTCCCGAGCGACGTTTCGGGCGATTTCAAATCCCTTATTAGGATATAGGATCAATACTCCACCGTGGGAAGTGCCCAGCCATGCGATTCCATTTTCATCAATATCAATGCTGAGAATAATAGAGTAATTGATATTTTCCAGATTTCCACCCTGAGGATTGGTATTGATTTTATTAAAGTGCTTTACCTCCTGATCGCTTATAAAAAGCCCATCTCCCCAGCTTCCCAGCCAAATTCTGTTTTTTTGATCTATGGCTATGCTTTTCACAAATCTGGCCTCTATGGGAAGAATCTCCTCATGTACCTGCTGATCATCAAAGTCAAAATTGCCCAGAGCAATATTTTTCCCATTGTTTCCTACCAGCCAGATTTTATCCCGAGATCTATCCTCCACCAGATTGTAATAAATTCGATTGGTGGAAAAGCGGATTCTTCTGCTTTCCGAAGGATCGTATTTATTCAATTCTCTGCCTGCAATAAACCAGATATTATCATGCTGATCCCGGAGGATATTATAAATGGGCTGATCTGTGGTAAAATGATTCAGTAATTTCTCGTTAAGGGGGTCAATCAGAAAAAGTCCACTGCTCCAAGTTCCCACCCAGATATTTCCGGCCCCATCCTGATTAATGGAGATTACCCTAAGTTTTCGATCAGTGATGGAAGCAAAAATATGATTCATCGCGCGAATACTATTTTTTCGGGTATCCATTACTGAAAGCCCTCCTTCCTTAGTTCCTATCCAAATCTGATTGGTAGCGTCTTTGAAGAGAATTTCGATGTTCTCATTCTCCAATCCAGGAAACTCCTCCCCTGGCCTGTAGTCAGTAAAATTGTATCCGTCAAATTTGGAAATACCGCCTTCGGTAGCAAAAAACTTCAGATTATTTTCATCTGAAACAATCTTAGTTACAAAATTACTGAGTAAGCCCCTGCGTACATTCAGTACATCAATAGAATATTCCTCCTGAAGTGGTGTGGGCTGTGAAAAACCCTGCAGCCCGAATAAATACAAGCAGAATAAAAGCAGTAAAAACTTAAACATTTGGGTTTATAATAAGCGAATCTATTGAATTTTGGCATGTTTTCAATTTCGAAAGCCAAATTGAATTGATTCTGAATTGGTTTAAAAGGTACATATTCCGAATTGTCTTGAATGGTGTATATCATTCAGTATGTAGGGCAAATCATTCAGAAACTCAAAAAAAGGTAAGAGGAAATCAATTCCGATAGACTTCAAAGAAGAAATTTTAAAAAAATTTGATTATCCGCAATTCTGCCAGTAGGGATATGTTTTAGCCTCAACCTTGCGGTTAATCGCCCATAGACGACAGTTTACTGCCCACAGCATGTACAAATGATCTTCAATACTCATTTTATTAGGGCACTGGTAAAAGAGCGGATATACAGATTAAATAATGGTTCTACCCTGAATTTAGTGAAAAAGCATATTGAGTATTAGATGATATCTATACTAGATAAATAGGGATGTTTATTCTATAAAAACTTCACTATCTATTAGAACCTTCAACCATCTAAATTTATTTAGCCATTACCTATGGGTTTTTCCATGTCACTTTTTGGCGGCCAAAAAGTAACCAAAAAGCCCTGAGACTCGGCCTTTTCTTTCCGTTGGAAGCTTGTTCAATAATATTGAATGAGAAGACAGCGGAATTTTGTGAAGCCTTGCTCACCTAAAAATGACTGGATCTCCTTCGTACCTCAGGAGCTAAGTCATTTTCTTAACGGTTCGTAAAGCAACACAAAACCGAAAATCCCGCAAGCCTCACCCATCCGGATACTATCCTACAAAGTTGATTATCATAAAACAATAATGTAATAGTACCATTAAATTCGTGGCAGAACCTAAATGATTAAAATTCTAGGTGGAAGGAATATGACTTTTCCGAATTAGGCCTTTTCCTTAATTCAAGTTATTTTCAAAGATAAAATTTCAGTAGTCTGTTTTTATCCAGCAATTATTCAACTCAATATGCACAATAAACAATTTCTCTTTTTCCCTTTGATAGGACTCGCGCTTCTTTTTAGCTGTTCCGAACCTGCCCCAACAATGATCCCAGATACTGAGATCAATGACTGGTTCAATTCAGAATACGAAGAACTCCTTCAAATGAGCCCTCTTCAACTTACTGTACAAGGTAGAAAAGACCGATATGGGGAGATTGATGATATGTCCGAAGAAGCAGAGGACAAAAAGTTGGCTTGGATGGAAGCAAGTGTTCAGGAAATGAAGGACAAATTCTCCTACGAATTGCTAAGTGAGGAGGCAAAAGTTTCCTATGACCTTTGGATTTATCAATATCAAATGGAGAAAGGGGATCAGGAATTTCGTCGTATGAACTATGTCTTCAACCAGATGACTGGGCCCCATACACAGCTACCGAATATGATTATCAACTTCCACAAAGTCGATGATGCAAGCGATATGGAAGCTTTAATTTCCAGATATAAGGAGGGCGGAAGAGCCATCTCTCAGTTATTGGATCGGGCAAAACTTCAAACAGATGCAGGAATCCGACCACCGAAATTTGCTTATGAATATGTTATATCACAATCAAAGGCTTTAATTGAAGGAGCTCCTTTTACAGATTCTGAGCAAAATGCTGCGCTCTGGAATGATGCACTTGGCAAAATTGAGGCTCTTGAAAAAGAAGGCAAAATCACTGCAGAACAGGCCGCGGATTTTAGAATTCAAGCACAAGAAAATCTGGTGAACGAATTTCAGCCAGCCTATCAGCAGTTGATTGCTTGGTTGGAATCCGAATTACCAAATCTTGAAGAGACACCAACGGGTGTTAGCAGACATGAGAAGGGGAATGCACTCTATGCACATCGCCTAAAAACCTCTACCACTACTAACCTTACTGCGGATGAGATTCATCAGATTGGTCTGAGGGAGGTAAAGCGTATTCAGGAAGAAATGTTAGCGA
Organism: Algoriphagus marinus; assembly: GCF_001936475.1. Taxonomy (GTDB): domain Bacteria; phylum Bacteroidota; class Bacteroidia; order Cytophagales; family Cyclobacteriaceae; genus Algoriphagus; species Algoriphagus marinus. The sequence goes on from NZ_MSPQ01000002.1 coordinate 269,716, forward strand.
TCAAGGACCAGGTTGGTTTTGAAGGAGATTTGAAGGAATTTTTCAAATTTGTAAATAGCGATCCTCAGTTCTTTTTTCCAAACACAGATGAGGGAAGACAAGCCTACCTTGATGAGAGCACCGCATTTCTGGACGAGATCAAAAAGAAACTACCTGACTACTTCGGTATCTTACCCAAGGCAGATCTGGTAGTGAGGCGTGTTGAGGCTTTTCGGGAGCAAGACGGCGCTCCTCAACATTACAATCAGGGAACTCCAGATGGTAGCCGCCCAGGAACTTATTATGTCCATCTGTCGGACATGAATGCTATGCCAAAATCTACCATGGAAGGCGTAGCTTATCATGAAGGAAATCCAGGCCATCATATGCAAGTCTCGATTGCTCAGGAGCTGGAATCAGTTCCAAAGTTCCGTACCCAATTGGGATTCAATGCCTATGTGGAAGGCTGGGCACTTTATTCTGAAGCCCTTGCCAAGGAAATGGGGCAATACAAGAATCCATATTACGATTTCGGTCGATTGGTAAATGAAATCTGGAGAGCGATCAGACTTGTGGTGGATACTGGTATTCACTCCAAAGGCTGGACCGAAGCAGATGCGATCAAGTATTTCTCTGAAAACTCATCAATTGCTCCAGGGGCAATCCAAGCGGAAGTCAGAAGATATATGGTTATGCCAGGCCAAGCAACAGGCTATAAAATTGGGATGCTAAAGATTCAAGAACTCCGAAAAATGGCTGAAACCGAACTTGGGGATAACTTTGATTTGAAAGGCTTTCATGATACAGTTCTCGGCAACGGCGCTTTACCATTGGATATCTTGGAAAAAGTAGTGAAGCAATGGGTAGAGGAACAGAAGGCAGTGGGCAGTGAGCAGTGAGCAGGTGGCAGTAGGCAGTGGGCCGCCATGGTATTTGTAACAATAGCGCATTGAAAATTTGGATGGAGTGATTAATTTTTGAAGAAATGAAAAAATAATCCTAATAAAATCAAGGGGTTAGCAGAAAATCATAAAAAGGGGTTTGCATAAAAAGAGAATAGCCTTACTTTTGCAAACCTAAACAAGCGAGACCACGCAAGTTTAAAAATTAGAGGAGTGGCAGAGTGGACGTCCCGATAGCTATCGGGAGCAACGAACTTGAAAACGAATCAAACAATAGAGGAGTGGCAGAGTGGTCGATCGCGGCGGTCTTGAAAACCGTTGTACCGTGAGGTACCGGGGGTTCGAATCCCTCCTCCTCTGCAATATAAAACCCAAGCAAAATGCTTGGGTTTTTTCATTTTGAGTCGTCAGGGCTACCCGCTGGCTGGCCCTTCGCTAAAACAGTCCACCGGACTGTTTTTTAACGCTCAGTCCTCTCCTCCTCTGCAAAAGAAAAGCCTTTCCGCGAAGCGGATGGGCTTTTTGCGTTAAGGAGCCAAGCTTGCTTGAGTGAACTAATAAGCGAAAAAGCCCAATCGAACGAAGAGAGAAGGCTTTTCTTTTGATTCTCCCCAAAAATGGGATCGACGTAGTCAATCCCTCCTCCTTCTCTGCAAAAAAAGCTCAGTACTAATGCACTGAGCTTTTTACTTTTATGAGTAATGCTTATAAAAGTCTTATTAGCTCCTCATCCCCCTTTTCAAAAGCACTTCGGACACTTATGTTGCCATGCTTCTCCCGAATATCTTCAAAGTCAAAGAAGTGTATGGGATGAAGAGATGTGATTTTGATAGCAGCATTTAATGCTTCATTTCTTACAAATGATCCCTCAAAAGAAAAGGGAATAGTTACCACAAAGCTAAGGTGAGAGGATCCGGCAAAAGCTTTTGCAATAGAATTACTCAATACGGTTCCTGTGTATTTGCCCAGGGCTGCAATTATTAGCACTTCACCTTCCTTACTTCTTATTACCTCTGATAATTCTTCAGGAAGATCAATTAAGGGATATGGCTCTTTTTTTAGAAACTTTCGCATATTCAAAAAAAAATAGGCTTGATCCGGGGGAACATAGGAGATGAACTCAGTTTTCACTTGAAGGTCTGGACTATGATCACTGACCAAAGTGAAAGAATCAAACCTGAGCAGATTCCTATTTTCAACTACCAGATTGGATGCTACACTACCCAAAGCAATCAAATGCCGCTTAGTGGATGGAGTTTTAGATTTACTTGCTCCCAAAGCCAAAGGCATGGCAGCGAGGAAGGGTATCCTTTTTGCAAAATCTCTTCTATTCATATCAATCCAACATTAAGTTAAATTTCCAACCTCCTTTAAAATCCAGCTCCAACTTTTCTGGTCTTATATTGACTTTCCCTGTCATTCTTGGGTATTGTCTAAAAACGGGTAGGAAAAAATCCAATCCCGCTTGAAGTAGTTTAGAGTAGATTAATTTTTTGTAAAAAACATAAGCCAAAAAGTAATCCATGGCATTGAAACTTATTGAAACAGGAATGCCCAACAGTTCACTTCCTTTAACTGCAATGGCCGAGGTTACTGCCTGAAGATCAATTGCCATTTGCGCATGAAAAGGGCAATCTTTGGAGAAGAAAATTAGTTCTTCTTGCTTGACATATTCTTTTTCGATCATTCTTTGCATCTCCTCAGGGACAAAGGTTTTCCTCAGCTGATTAAATCCTTCGATAGGATTATTCCATAGAAACTTAAGAAGGAGCCGGGTTTGAATAAAATCTTGATCTCCAAAGAAATCCAAAAAACTTATAATCAAAGAACCCCTAACATCACTGGATGGATGGGACTCATCAAATAACTGGAGTTCCTTTCGCTCCTTCAGAAAGTTTTTAAATTGAGGTAAGTACGAACAAGTTGCTGCCTCTCCATTAACCAAGTCTAAAAACTCCGAAAAGAAATCAGTGACTACAACCTTTGGGAAAACACGATAACTTTCTTGGAAATCTACCACTTGGACAAAAGAGGATGGAGATTGGAGATCCCAATTTTGCAAAAGAAAGATTGAATCGCTTTGCCAATCGAGTAACTCTAGCAAGTCAATGATGATCTCTTTGGCTTTTTGCCTCTTCCCATATCCTATCAGATGAATGAAATGAGCATGTTCTTTAGATTGGAGTCCCAACCAAAATGGTTGTATCAAATCCATCACCTCATCTATGAAAAGTAACCAAGAAGGATAGAGTTTTTTTAGGGCCTTTCTAGCCATTTGAAAATGGGAAATATCATTCATACCCCTAAAGTCAAAGTACCCTCAGTCAAAACATGTCCTGCTTAAAAAAAAATGATACTTTTCTATACTCAGCCACATATTGGCTGAAGCTAACCCTTACTTTGAACTATGAGCAAACTCAACTCGCTTTATCGTCAACTTCAAATCATTAAAACAGCTAAAAAAGGACCATTTACATGGGATCAGCTACAAAGTAATTTGGAAGAAAAATCCAATGACAAGGAAATGGATCTCTTGATTTCTAAGCGTACCCTAAATAGGGATCTAAAGGAGATTGAAGAGCTTTTTGGGCTGATCATTGAATATGATTTCAAGTCGTCCCGCTATCGGATCAATATCGAGGAAAGTAGCGAAAACCATCTTGAGCTTCTGGAATCCTTTGAGACGATTCAAGCTTTCAGGCGGGCTAATCGACTGAGCGGAAAAGTGTTTTTTGAAAAGCGATTGGCTAGGGGTACGGAATATCTGAAGCCAATCTTAGAAGCCATCGAAAATCAGGAGGTAATTCTGGTGGAATATGAAAAATACTGGCTTTGGAAATCTGAGATACGGGAATTACGCCCTGTAGCACTCAAGGAATACCTGAATCGCTGGTATGTGATGGCTTGGACCGAAAAGGATCAACTCCACTTTTTTGGTTTGGATCGAATCAAATCTTTGGAACTAATCCCCGGAAAGGTCAGCATCCCTCCTGCCCCAGATTTAGAGTCAAGATTTCTGGAAACGATCGGAATTATCAATAACTCCAAAGAAACGGTAGAAACAGTGGTGCTGACTTTTACTGAGTTCAAAGGTCGCTATATCAAATCCATGCCTATACATCCTACCCAGCAGATTTTAGTCGATGACGGCAACATCCTCAAAATCTGTCTCCGTGTAAAAATCAACTATGAGTTGATCTCAGTGATTTTGTCACATGGCGATGAGGTCAAAGTAGAAGAACCGGAGCGATTGAAGGAGATGGTAAAGGAGAAAGCTAAAAATATTATGGAATCAAAAATCAAATAAAACCAATTCAAAAAATCAGTATGAACGACTCAGTTTTTAATAAAATAGATGGCTTAAAATGGCTTCCATGGATTGGAGATACCTTTTCAAATCTCCCTTCAGATCAGAAAATAATGATTATTGGTGAAAGCCATTACCATGACAATACACCTCAGTCGATAGAAAAACACAATCACCCTGAATATACAAGAGCAGTAATCAGAGAATTGGCAATTGATCGGTTGTACTATGGAACAAAGATCTTCCCCAATTTGTATCGGGCGCTTTTTGGGAACCAAGCGTTTGACAGCACTAAACTTTGGGCAATGCTTTCCTACCATAATTTTATCCAGCGAACGCTTTCTACCAATGTGGATAGACCCTTAAAAACGGATTATATCGGTGGATGGAAGACCTTTTTTCATTTGGTTGGGCTGACCAAACCTACTACTTGTATATTTCTTGGAACCACCGCCGCAAATACATTGGAATTGGGAATTAAAGGAACTGGATTTTCAACAAAGGGAGTGAGATGGGAGGAACGCATTGGAACTTCTTATGCAAAGACTGCAACGGTCCAAAATGGTAATGGGGAATCCATTGAATTGATTTTCATCAAGCATCCAAGTAAGTACTTCCCTTGGCAAAAATGGAAAGATTATCTCCATAAAAAGAGTCCAAAACAAGTGAACTGGTTGAAAGAAAACACTGAAGTTTTTATAAAAAACTAAAACTGGGTATGAATCAGTAGCCTTCAAATCAAACTTATTTTCCATTGAAAAATAAATTAACATGAACTATTGGCTTCATCGAATTTCTCACCATGCAGAGTTGTCACGTCCACTTTTAAATAAAGGATATTTATCCATTGGTTTTTCTGATTTTTCCAGCAAGGAATTTCTCTCCCAGGCATTGCAGGGAAATAGATCATACTTTGATCAACAATTTCAAGATTACTGGGGGTACGTGCCGCAAATGCGCCAAAATCTTTGGAGATTTTTTCAATTTCAAAAAGGAGATTTGGTTCTAATTCCCGGGAAAGGAAACTTCACCGTTTGTGAAATCATTGATGACACACCCTTATTGATTCAAGAATTAAAACTAGATCTACTAACAACATGGGATGGAAAGCCTGTTGATTCAGAAAGTACTTATCTATACTCCAATCAAGGCGTAAGATTTGACTTGGGCTTTGTGAGAAAAGTGAAAATCCTGCAACGAGATATTTCCAGAGAGAAATTTGCTGATGCAGCGCTTACTGCAAGAATGAAAATCCGTCAAACAAACTCATGTATTTCAGATCTTAAATTGAATATCGAAAATGCCATCAAGAACTATGAGGCAAACAAACCAATTCACTTACACTCCATTCTACTTGAAAAAACAGCCGGGCTGGTACTGGAGTCCCTCACTACACAACTCAACCCGAGTAAGTTTGAAAAGGTAATCAGCATTTATTTTAAGACCATTGGAGCTACCCAAGTCACTATTCCTGCCAAAAATACGCGGGATAAAGAAGGTGATGCAGACATCATTGCTGTCTTTGAGAAAATGAAGCTGATCATCTATGTGCAGGCAAAATTCCTAAGTGGGCAGATCAATCAATGGGCAGCAAATCAGGTTCTGGATTATGTATCCCAGCAAGACCGATTGGATGACGGCTACAGTCGAATAGCCTGGGTCATCACAACTGCTGATTCTATTAATTCAGAAGCTCAAAAAACAGCAGCTCTAAATCAAGTCCAATTGATCGACGGCCTTGAATTTTCAAAAATGCTCCTCAATGCCGGAGTGGATTTGTTGAGGGATTTTGAGTGAAGGGATAAATATTTGACATAAAAAGTTCTCCAAACCGCTAGATAAAGTATCACCAATTAATACCCCCAATCATTATGTACGATAGGTAAACTATTTAGCTCATCCCTGTATAATCTCCATTTAGGCATAAATTGATTCATTAATGAAACGAACCTATCATTGTGATTTCTCTCATGTAGATGGACTAACTCATGAACCAAGATATACTCTAGGCAAATAGTCGGTTTCTTAGCTAATTCAAGGTTTAACCAGATGCGTTTGTCATCGGTGTTGCAAGCACCCCACTTAGTCTTCATTTGCTTTACTCCCCAATCATTGCATTTCACGCCAATCACCTTTTCCCACTTGACAATAAGCTCAGGTAATTGTTTTTTAAGTTGTTTGCGATACCACTCTTTCATGATGGCAGCTTTATCCTGAACGGTTGCTTCTGGTTTTACCCATAACTGGATTTTATTGATTCCTATGAGTTTAACTTTATTGCGACCATCGTGATGCTGCACATCTAACAGATATCGCTTACCGCTGAAGTAATGACTTTCACCAGAAACATAATCACGTTTCGTTTCTCTGGCTTGCTCTTTAAAATTCTTTACATGTTTTTTTATCCAGCCTAACTTAGAGATAGCAAATAGCCTCAATACCTCATCATCTGTTGCAGCAGGAGCAGACAATCGAATACGCCCATGTGGTGGGTATACCGCCAAGTGCATATTTTCGATATCCTTGCGAACTATGTCAATCTCTAAGTTGGCAACTGATATTTTTTCTATTCTAGTACTCACTTTGTGCTTTTATTATTGCCATTAACTCCATAGTTTTTTCTGGGTCATTTATAATCTTGTTCACCTCAATTCGCAGCTTCTTTTCTTTGATTCCACCATCACGCCAACCATCCAGTTTATTATAGTGCACAGCTTCATCAAGTACCATCGCTAATGATTCATCATTTTCTAGGTTATCATAAAGTGCTTGTTTCGCTCTGGTGTTAATTGAGTTAGGATAAGACTCACCACTAGAGGGTTCTGCAACCTTATGGGCTAAATCTTTTATCTTTTTAAGGTATTCTTGGTAATCTGATGTTTCTTTTTTCCTCAATTGGATAATCTGATCCAGCAACTGGGACATCTTTTCGTAATACTTAGGATTAGTCTGGGACTCCTCAATGATTACTTTCCTAACATTGTTCTCAATGGTTTCAGCAACAGCTTCTTGTCTCTTTTTCTTTTGATCCTCTGGGGTACCGTTTACCTCATCACCCAGCTTCACAATCAAATCAACCAATGATTTATTCTCAAAGTCAGATATTTTGTTGCTTGATTTAGCATCCAAATACATATCCATCAACTGACGCATACCAGGTTCAAATCGTTTTAGGTCAAGATAATCACCACTGGCTTGCTTAATGGTTTCTCTCAGATCAGAATAATACTTTACCTCTTCCTTAATTGAATTAGCTTCTTGGTCGGTATAACCCAATTTTTGCATCTCGTTAGCTACATTGGAATAGGCTCTTATTAGCGAAACCACTGCTTTATACAATGCCACTCGCTTCTCTTCTGTGTCTTTAATGTTCTGTGGATTCTCTGTATTGCCACAAAAGAATTTGATGAAGGTTGGCTCATCTTTAGGATGAACAGGTTCACATATGGCTCTTACTGCTTCCAAAGATGTTTCTAATCGCTCTTTGCTCTCAGTATGCCTGTCTTTCAACAGTCCTTTTACATCATCTTCATCGTAGTTGTCAAAAACTTCTGAGGTATAATCTTGTATGGAATTTTGAAGGCTTTTAAATAAATCTTTGTAGTCAATAATATATCCGTACTCTTTATCCTCTGTGTCAACCCTGTTAACTCGGCATATTGCTTGAAATAAGCCATGGTCTTGCATTTTCTTATCAATGTATAGGTAAGATGCCGATGGTGCGTCAAAACCAGTTAAAAGCTTATCCACAACGATAAGCAATTTCATCTTACTGGGTTCTTTTATAAACTTGGCTTTTGCTTCTGCTTCAAATTCCTCAGTGGTTTTACCTTTCAGCATTTTAGTGTACACTTCGTACTTTAATAGCTTATCGGTAGGATTGTCTTCTCCTGTTGCTTCTCCTTTTATATCAGCATGATGGGGTTGGTAGGATGTGATGATGGCACAATTTTTAAATCCTGCATTCTGAAATAACTCATAATATTTACACGCTGCATAAACTGAACCTGATACCAGCATGGCATTTCCTTCTCCAGTGGATAATCTTGGTTTTATTTTAAAGTCTTTTACGATATCGAAAACAATCTTCTCTAGTCTTGATTTTGAACCAAGTACTTTTTGCATGGTTCCCCATCGTTTTTTCAATTCAATCTTAGCAACATCGGTTAAGCCTTTGGTTTCAGCATCAAACCATTCATCTATGCTTTGCTGGTCGGTAATAAATTGCTCTACGTCTCTGGCTTCATACAATAAATCCAGAACTACACCATCTTCAACTGCTTCATCGAATTTGTAAGGGTTACCAATGTATGGTCCAAATACCTCAATACTTTTCTGCTTATCTTTTTTAAGCAGTGGCGTACCTGTAAATCCAATGAATAATGAATCTGGTAAAATCAGCTTCATTGCATCATGGAGCTTCCCAGATTGGGTACGGTGACATTCATCTACGAAAACATAGATATCACCTTTGGCTTTAAAGTCACTTCCTAAACTTGCTTTTAATTCTTCAATGAAACTATCGTAATCACCTTCATCTGATTTCCTTCCAAATTTGTGAACCAAACTACCAATTAGCATTTCGGTTTTGTGGTTCAGGACATTGATGAGATCTCTACCACTTTTGGTTCTGTAAATATTTTCATCTACACCAGTGAAGAGTTTTTCTATCTGGTCATCCAGCTCCTCTCGGTCTGTGATGATAAGTATTCTACTATCCTTTACATTTTCACGAATCCACTTCGTTAACCAAACCATGGTTAAGGATTTACCAGAACCTTGGGTATGCCAGAGAATCCCGCCTTCTTTAGTACGGATGTTTTCTTGAGCAGCTGTTATTCCAAAATATTGGTTAGGTCTGCATAGTTTTTTGACCCCTTTATCGAATACCACAAAGTCATGAATCAACTCTAGTATTCTGGACTTTTCACAAAGCTGTGAGATGTGCTTATCCAATAAGTAATCGAATTCCTTATCGCTTTCTTCTTTCCATTTTAAATAGTACTTCTCAGAAGTTTCAATAGTCCCGTATCGTAAGCCTTGGGTGTCATTACCAGCCATAACGAGTTGCATGGTGGTAAAATACTTCTCAATGAATTCTGGCTTCTGATTATCTAAGTTTTGGCGAATACCTTCTTCAACACCAACTTTACTTCTTTTTAACTCGATAACACCGATGGCAATTCCATTAACGAATAGCACCACATCTGGCCTTTTTTTATGCTTACCAGCTACAGTTACTTCTTCCGCTACGGCAAAATCATTATTTGTTGGGTTCTTCCAATCGATTAACCAAACCGTTTCTTTTGGTTGCCCAAGTTCTTCACGAGCCGTAACACCATAACGAAGCAGCTTGTAGACTTCTTTGTTGGCTTCATATAAGTCATCAGAAAGATTGGTAGCTACTTTTACAATGGTATCTACTGCTTTTTGTGCCAACTCAGAGGAATATTTATTGTCCTTGGTTAAATACTTTAACAGTAAATCCTCTTCTATGGGTTGAGTACGAATTTCTTCAGCCCAGTCTCCCATATAGGTATATCCCAGTTCCTCTTGAAAAAGTTGAATCACTCTATTTTGAGACTCAAGTTCTGATTTACCTATTGAACTCATCAGCTTAGTTTATTTAAATGCAAACAGAGATTATTTAACTTCTTAACGATACCACTTTCAGTAAAATCAGTGATATAGAAGCTATTCCATTCTTCAAGATCAAATTGATAGCCTTGATTTTTTAATATTTTAACTAGATCATCATCGTATTGGCTTTCACTGCGATCTCCTTTGCTCTTGGTAAACTGTATTCCAAAACCGTAGGACGATTCAAAATATATTCTTAGCTCATATTCCTTACGTTGGTAAGTCCAAGGGCCAAAGAATATTGAGCAAATACCTTCTTCATTGCCATAAAGCCAATTATACTTCGAATCATTAAATGGAGGGAAAGACTTGTCAACTATAACTAGAGTATAGAGGTTATACGTTCTTAATTCACAATAATAGGTCAACTTGGTTTTAGTTTGAAGTTTGATATTTAAATCATCATCGAACCTTATAAATCCATGTTCACAAACTCTGATCAATCGCGGGTTGGTGATAAAATATTTACGCCAATTATCTGCCTCATCTTTAATTATTTGATTACATGAACCCCAAGCATCATTGGCATCAAAACGAGGGTCATCAAAAACATCCTTAACAAAATTTCTTTTGTCTGATACTAAAGTATCATCTGATTGGCTTTCTGGATTTAATCTTAATAAACGTTTCCAGCTATTGTCTCGAATATTTACTGTTGATTGAAGGAAATTCAAGCGATTGTAAGTAGTCGACAATAAATAATTTCCTTTTGTTAATACGGCTCGTTCCCACAGAAAATCTTGATTAATAGCACTACCAATTTCACTGAAAATGGCCACAGCCTTTTTGGAGTAATTGGAAAACTTATCCAAATACTCTTGATCTTCTGAATCATCCCAATCAAAATCCCCCGGTCGAAGAAACTCTTCTATGATTCCACAAAAATCAAGGAGAAACCCTATTTGACCATTGAAAAAGGAAGTCTGTTCAATTGAATGAATTTCCTTTTCCCAATGATCCCTCCATAAAATGAGGCGAGCTTTAATTCTTTCTTCTTCAATTTGTCGCCCGTAAAAACCTCCTATTACAAACTTTTTAGAGCGCAGCTTATTTAAAATAGAATGAGAATGAATAGCCATCTGATTTATTCCTTGCAAACTGCTTATCAAAATATCTGCATCATCAATACGATGATTTTCTGCTAGATTATGTGTCACTCTCATCCACTGCCTTAGCCCATCAAGTTGATCACCATTTTGGATAATATAACCTATAAAGGCACTGAATTTGACTCTTTCTTGGGCCGTTAAACTATTGCTTAGAACCTTCTTTAGAATAGAATCATAGTTGTAGTGAAAAGGATCAATGTGTTTCTTAATTATGTCAGAATCAATTTCTGTAAGCCTAATAAAAGCCTTGATAAGGTACTGGATGGACTCTTTTGAAATAGCCCCAAGCTCCAGAAAATCAAAAAATGATAAATTCTCTGTATCTCTCTTCTTCCTTATGTCTTGAGAATCGATTAAAACTCTAAAATTATATGGTCTTTGAATTGATTCTCCACTTATTTTATCATAATCTCGAATTGCTATATAATTAGCAAAGATAACTCTAATGAAACTCATAATTTGTTCATCTACAGCTTTGGGGTTCCGTCCTCCAAATTCCCAGAAATAATTCAACCAAACTGTATCGACTTTTTTTGAGAAATACTCATGAGCTTTAACTGATCGAGTATGATCTTTGATTTTAAGTTCGAACAGCTCTGAATCATCTTTGAATAGTTCCTCTATTTTCTGTTCCAGTTTGGCTTTGAAATTCTCAAAAGGGGTAAGAGGTTTGCCTCTTGAGTTCATTTTGATGTATAAATCATCTGTAAGGAGAAATTCCTTGAGGTCAAGAAACTGGAAAGTAATTATTGGTTGTGTAAGATTGATCAGCTTATCAAAATGATCAATTTTTCCTTTAAATTTTCGCTCGATTGCATCCAACATTACTAGCATTGACTGAATGGTAGGATCATTTTTCCAAGAAAGAAAAAACCAACTTTCATTTTGAATTATATCAGAAAGTTTATGATCCTCGATATCGTTTTCTTTCGTTAAATCCTTAATCATCAAGGCATCACAAAATTCTCTTGCACTACTTCTTGTTTCGTAGGTGAATTTTGACTTCACGTTTGTTGCCAGATGTGCTTTCAACTCATCTTTCCTATCTGTTAGAGCAGCTAGATACCAATGCAACAGGAAAAGTGTGGTAAGACGCTGCTGACCATCAAGCGGAATGAATATTTCATTACCTCCTATATTGGATATGCTTCCGTAGATGAAATCCAGATCTCGTCCTGGTACATTATCTTCTAAATAATCGTAAAGTGCTTCCAAAAACCTTTCTCTAACCTGTTTGCTTGTATTCCTTCCTTGTGCATAGTCTCGTTGTATAATTGGAATTTCAATAGTTAGTTTTTTTTCTGCGAACAACTGGTAAAAGGACAGCCTTTCACCACTTTCTATTTGTGTATTAGGTGGATTCATCGCTTATCTTCTTTTGGTAAAAATTCGCTTAGCGTATTATGTATTGCATTGAGGTAGTGCTCAGCATCCGATGATTTCCAATGCATCACTTCGTCCAGTTGCTTGGAGTAATATTTTAGGAATACATTTTTGGTGCAAATTGGCACAAACTTACCTACCTGATCGTTTTCGACAATCTTCTTTCGTTTGATAAAAAACAAAGCGTTTTTATAGCTCCGGTTGGTGAAATCATCTAACAAGGCCAAATTGCTAATGCCATCTTTTGACTCTATTTCATCGGTATTTACCTTGTAATGAGCCTCTACCTCCTTTTTTAATAGATCGAATATTTCGTTTGTAATTCCCTCCTCTCGGTAATTATCAAGTAATTTCTTGGTAAGGGATTCCACAGGATCATAAGAAGAATGATGTTCTGATTCATTGGTAGAAGCACCCTCAAAAGAAAGGTCATTCACCGATTTTCCGGTGATATATTCCAGCATATCCTTTATCCAAGCTTTCTTTTGATTAACTCCCTTCAGCTCCTGGTCTGTTTGGGAATAGATGTGCTCTATATCCCAATTTTCCTTTTTGTATCTATGAAAAGGGAACCGCATATCTGCACCGGAATTGACTACTAATGTTTGAATATTGAAAAGTAGGAGTACCTTCCGGATTTTCTCATTGTCCTTTGATCTGCCATACTCCAAATCGTCAATTATAAAATTCACTTGCTGCTTGATCAAATCATATAGATGTACCTTAAACTCACTTTTTGTTTTATTCTTAGTTTCCTTTTTCAAATCATTGACACTCTTGCCGCAAGCCACTAAATATCCTATCAGATGATACCATTCTCTGTTGCTGTACCATTCTTCAAGGATCAGAAAGTACTCCTTAATTTCTAGCCAAAGTGTGTCGATTAACGCTTTTCCATTCTTGTCTTTGGTCTTTTCTACTTCCTTTACAAATTCCAAAAATGTATAGTAGTATTCGTGCTCCCTTTTTCGATGATACATCAAATCAAAAATGTATTCGATCCTGTTCTCGTATTTCAGTGGGTTAGATGTGTCATAAACAAAATACCAAAACTCATCTTGCTGAAGCGTTTGCTCGATACTGTCCCACTCAGCAGCTATTTGAATTTGCTTTAGGCTGGCTCTTGCTTGATCAAAGTTATCTTTTCGCAAAAACATGGCTTTGATTAATTCCGCATTAGTGAGAGGAATTTTCCCAATGTTTAAGCGAGTGAAAATATCAATAACGGATTGATTGTCATCTTCAATTGCATACCAAATTACTTTGACCTGATTAATCAAGCTTGAATAAAAATCGCCTTTTATGGCCTGATTAGATTTTTCTATCTTAGTAAACCAATCATCAATTTTTTTGTACGCACTATGAATATGAAAGTAATCCACATTATCTCTGGCAAAATCCTCTTCTTCAATCTTTGCTAGGAAATTCTCACTATCCTCCCGCGTTTCATATTTCAATGAATAGAGAGGTTTGGGTTTCTTAAATTCTGTTTGATTAAAATAGAATAGGATAAGCAGTATGGTCGTCAAGCGCTGTTGTCCATCAATCACTTCCCAAACATCCTTACCTGACTTTTTAACCACTACCGGTTGGAGGCAATAGAAAGGCTCCTTCCCTTCCTCGTTTGATTGGCCTTTTGGTGAATCTTTAAATTCAACAATATCCTTTAGCAAAGCTTCTACCTCCATAGGCCCCCAACGATAACCTCTCTGATATGCAGGGATAAAGTATTTTTTTGACAGTAAATCTTGAACCGGTGAGATTTTCAGTAAGTTGTTGCTCATATATTAACTATGTTATATCATATTACAAATTCGATCTTTCACACCAACCTTGTTTTACCCGTTAATAATTCTTGCATCATACCTTGTTTGATGTCTTGGTATTTTGCTTTTTTAGTTTCTAATTGTTCGATTTCAGCGTCCATATCGGAAAGGACAAGAGCAATGCGTTTTTGCTCTTCAAATAGAGGGACTTCTATGTTTATCTTTCCTAATGCACCTCTTGAAATTCGCTTATGTGTTGTACCACCAACTTTTTCAATAACTTTTTGAAACCAACCATTTGTTGTGAAAAGTTGAGATAAAAAATCTCTGTTAATTATTTCTGGATTACCTCTAAAAATTGACACATCAACAGAGGTTACCACTTTATCTTCGCCAATACTTGGCATTACACATGCTCTTCCAGCTGGTTCAGCAAGGCGACAAATCAATAAATCACCTTTAAGGACTTCTTTACAGTTTAACTTGTTAAATGATTCCTCCGAGATATACTTTTTATTTCCCTTATCCTTGAATACACCTATACCAATATTTCCAGTTTGAATTAATCTTACACCTTGAGATATGATGTATTCTGATTCAATCCAATCCCCATCATCAAATTGATTTTTTTTATTCTCAGCCAACTCAATTAAAGAAGTATTAATCCACTTCTCATTCGGTGTTAAAAGCTGCTGCATAGCACCTTGTTTAATGGCTTTCTTTTTGGTGATGAGTTTATCCAAATTGGCAATAAGGTCATCTACATCGCTTAATGCAGTGGCTATGGCTTTTTGTTCGGTGAGGGTTGGAGGGAGTGGGATTTGAAAAGATTTTAGAATACCAGCATTTAAAACGCCCATTGTTCCACCTTGCAATTTACTTTCAAGAAACTCTAAAGCTTTCGTTGACTTTAAAAAATGTGAAATATATTCTATGTGAAATTTAGTCTTGTCTACTGAAATCCTTAATAACCTAGGGTTGATAATTCCTTTTAAGGCATTATCAGGGATTACTAAAATCTTTCCAAAGGTCCCAACTAAGCTTAGTAAAATATCCCCTGGTATAACTTCACATGATTTAAGTTTTCTATACCTTTCTTGGTTTATAAAATAGTCACCATAGAACGCATCATTTTTTATAACTTGTTCTTGACCATAAATTTTATAACCTTCAGAAACATAATATTCTTTTTTCAATGAAGAACCAAAAGGACCAGCTTTTATAACAGGCCGTCCTGTTGCTCCTAATTCATTAAGGTCTAAGGAATCCCAATCCTCTGGAATCAACCCCAGTTCGGTTTTCTTGAATTTTGTTTTAGTTAACTCCATACCAATCCCATTTTTTCAAGGTGAGCACTTACTTTTTCTTTTAGGGCTTTGGTACTTGTGGTTAACTCTCCCAAAGTGTTTTCGTAGCGGTCAGCCAATTCCTTAATGCGTCCAGTTAAGCGTTGCGAGATGGCATCTATTTCACTTTGCATCAATGCACTTAATGAGGCAATCCATTTATCATCCATCACTAAGGTTCTTACTTCTGGTTCGGTAAGTAACCCAAACTGCTTTAAGGTTAAGTCATCCAAGGCTGTTTCTTTTGCTTTTATTTGTTTTTTAAGTTCCGCCTCTTCGGTGAAGAGTTTCAACAAAGCGTTTGCCATGGTCAAGGCTTCTTTTTCATCTCGGTTGCCTTTAATCTCTTTAATGAATTGGGCAAGTGTTGTTTTGGTAATACTTCCTTTATCGTTGGTAGCATCACTCAACAAACCTTCATCACCCCCATGTTCTTCTTGGTAAGTAGTTATTTCGGCTTGAATACTTTCAAGTTTTGCCATTAGGTCATACAACTCACTTTGTTCAGCAGCCAAATATTTGTCTATTACCAATTGCTTCGGGATAAGGTCGCAAGTCCAGCCTTTATCTACCTCTTTCCCTTTTTGGTTTTTCTCTAGCACTCGTTTGGTTTTGGCAACCCATCCATCTTCCACCAACAGGTACACATCATCTTTCATGATCTCGTTCCAATAATCCATCAAGTGTTGGTACATGTTGTATTTATCTACCAATGGCCTATCGTGGTATTCATCCAAAAGTGCTTCGGAAACCAAATGAGCCAACTTTTTAGGAGCAGTAGTATCGTTTATACCTTGCAATTCTTGGTACACTTTATCCTTCCATGAAGTAAATACGGCATTCAGTTTATCGCTATAGCCTGTAAATTCTGGATGATTGTAAATGGTGTTTTTAATTTCAGTCGCTTCTACATTTAGTTTGGAATAACCCTCTCTTAATGGAGCAAATAAATCCGCTTTAAGGCTTGGGTAAACCTCCCAGTAGCGATTCAGCCCTTCAATGTCTTTATTTGGAATACCACCACTTAAATGTGCATTCAGGTCTTGTATATCTTCTTCCTCTTGGGTATCGATGTATCGTGGGATGTTGAGGTTGAACTCGTTCTTTTCAATTTCTTCAAAAGGGACAAATCGAGCGTATTTATCCACTGGTTTTTGGAAGTTGAACACATCCACAATTTTGTGAAGGTCCTGTTCTCGCAAACGGTTTTTGTTTCCATCTTTTATGTAGCCTTTGCTGGCATCAATCATAAAGATGCCCTTGCGTTCTTCTGTGTTTTCTTTATCAATCACAATAATACAGGCAGGAATACCTGTACCATAAAACAAGTTGGCAGGTAGTCCGATGATACCTTTTATCCATTTGCGTTCAATGATGTTTTTTCGAATTTCAGCTTCTGCATTTCCTCTAAATAGAACACCATGAGGTAGAATAATAGCACCTTTACCAGTGCTTTTTAAAGAAGCCAAAATGTGTAGTAAAAAGGCATAGTCACCATTCTTATCTGGCGGCACCCCAAAACCTCTAAAACGATTATACTCATCATCCAGTGGCACAATACCACTGTCCCAATTCTTTACAGAAAAAGGAGGATTGGCAACCACAAAGTCAAAACGTTTCAGCTTTCCATTTTCTGTAAACTGAGGTGATGATATCGTATTCTTTCCAGCAATAGCAGCCTCTGGATAACCATGCAGCCACATGTTCATAATTGCCAAACCTTTGGTACCTACATCCTTTTCTTGACCGTATAAGGTCAAACCATTAGGTGCTTCACCAGCAACTTTTAACAATAGAGAACCAGAACCACAGGTTGGGTCATAAGCAGTGTAAGAAGGCTTATCAGCTTTATGTACATCAATGACTTTAGATAGTATTCTAGATACCTCAGCTGGTGTATAAAATTGTCCTTTGCTCTTGCCAGATTCCGTAGCAAAGTGACGCATCAAAAACTCATACGCATCACCCAGTACATCATCATCTTCTGCACGGTTGTTTTTAAAGTTCAGAGCAGGATTCTCAAAAATGGCAATCAGCTTAGACAGTAAATCTACCTTCTCCTTACCGCTACCTAGTTTTTCATCATCGTTGAAATCGACAATTTCCAATGAACCTTCTAATCCATTGGAAGCAAATAATGGTCTAAGTATTTCTTTGTTGATTCGGTCACCAATATCTGGTTGATTCTTAAGAGCCACCATATCATCAAAAGAAGCCCCTTGAGGGATTTCAATCAAACTCATTGGATTGCCAGCATACTTATCGGACACATACTTCACAAAAAGCATGGTGAGCACGTAATCTTTATACTGGGAAGCATCCATGCCACCAGTTCCTCTTAACTTGTCACAGCTTTCCCAAAGACTGCTGTATAATTCCGATTTCTTTATTGCCATTTGTTATTAATTCTCCTCTTTATTTGAGATTCCTAATTGTCTATCATCGTTTTGTAGCTTTTCTTACTTTTTAGGCAGCCGCTATTTTACCTACTAGTCTTGTCTACTATAACCCAGAGTGTGTTTTTAGTGGCTTGGCGCATTTCAGAAAAATAGATGATGTTTAAAAATAAGAGTTTAATTTGAAATTCTTTAAACCACTGATCAAAGTATCTGGACATCATTAAAATATTCCCTGTATTAGCTTTGAAGCGTCTAAAGAACTACAAATTCTTCTTGGAACACAACTGGGCTTGCATATTCTTCAGTTATAAAGAGCAGCCAACTTTCCCTCCTTCTTACATGTATAAATTACAACACTCAACCATTAGCCCTTCTTAGCATAGCAATAAAAGGAATTCCAACCAAGATTAAATCGGTAATCACCAATCAAGCAGGAAGCAAACTATATTTGAAAACAATCTAAATTTTGACGCTATAAAAAGTAGCCCCTTGAAGACAAAAGTGATTAATATACTCCGTTGGCCAATAGCGCTCCTTTTTTTAGTTATTTTCTCAGCCCATTCTATCGCTCAAAACAAATCAGAGTTCTTAGAAATCGCAAAATTTGTAGACGGAGATACTTTTTGGGTGAGGAACCCTAATGGGAAAGATGAAAAGATAAGATTAATTGGAGTGAATACTCCAGAAGCAAGAAATACAGGAAGAACCCAAATCGAGTACTTTGGAAAAGAAGCTTCGACTACGCGGAATTCTTCTTTAATCTTGAAAAGATCAAAATAGCCTATAGATTGATTTATTCGCTTTTTGTCAAAATCTCCTACTTACTAAATAGTTATTTTAGAGTTGGTATTGAAAAAAACAAATCCAGCTCTAGAGTTCTATGGCACGAACCAAATAAGGATAGGCCTTTACGCACAATTTTTACTGAAACCCGCAATGAAGCATTTAAGGGACTTTATTGGTTGTATAAAGATCTATTTAATAAAGATGAAGCACATAACGAAGTGATTGATCCTGAAGCAAAAGAATTTGCTGAAAACCGCAATTTCCTTGAATATAAATCTTTTAAGGTGACACAAGGGTTCCCCTTCAGTTTGTATGATCCTGACGATTTAGTTTATTCTATTGACCAAACAATTTTAAAGAAAAAACATTGAAACAGATGAAACTAGATAGATCAGCAATCATTTACACAAGCTTAGCGATTAATTTTGAAGAGCAAAACAAGGAACTAAAACCAACTTTTCCATTTTCTTTACCCACGATTGAATTTAAAAATAAAACATGACTTTCAACTTTCCATTCTCCTTTTTAAGGTAGAATTAAAAATTTTCCTATGATTTCTCAGTTGATTTGCAATTGCAGGCTCACCCATGATCCTTGATGCTCTTTTGACGTAGGAGAAATAGTTGCCCTTCATTGGTTTGGGAATCACTTTGGATTTATAAACGTATTCGCCAAATCTATTTTTTGTAAGAGATATTCTTCTTGTCCGGACTTTATATCTCTCTAGATCAGAATTAGAATATATGCGGTACAGTTGTCTAAAAAATACTGCTGGCTTTTCGCGCATCTGATCCGGCTCCAATTTGGCAGAAACTTTTGTCTTCCTTTTTATTGAAACCTTCATTCTTCTATAAAATTTAGAAAGGTTTTTTGCTGCTATTAAGGTCCTATCTCCATAATAGTCAAATCCCAAGTAATTTAGTGGATAGTTGTATGAGAAGCTCCCCTCTTTAAATTTCAATGATCCTTTCACTGAACCATTCTTTCCCTTTGCAAAATGAAAAACTTCTGTTTTATCCTCGCTTATTGCAATGAAATATTTTGAAATTAAGCTCATTACAAGTTCTTCAACCTTTGATTCATGTTGACAGTCCGTTACTATTATTATGTCATCTGAATACCTACGATAAAAACCTCCTAATTCCTTAACTACCTCGTGAATAATATTTTGGTCAAATTCTAATAAATAAAGATTAGCTAAAACGGAGGAAATTGGAAGTCCTTGTGGTATTCCAATTTTTTTATTATTAACCTTGGATCGGAAGGGATTTCTAAAAATTTTCACCTCACCTTGTTTCACCGCTTTTCTGAATTCATCATGCGATCCAAAATAGCTTTCAATCCCATGTTTTCGAATTTGGCTTAACTTTTTTTCATCAAATCCACTTCTGCTCCCAAATCTTTTTTTGCTCTTTCGAAGGTCATCCTTTAAAATATAGGAAAAGTTTGTTGCCGCTCGAAATACTTTGTAATGGTCTAATGGTAATGATTCCTTTCCTAGAATTTTTGCCCATGAAATTTTCAGGTATTGATGCTCAATAGAGCTAAAGAATTTTTCCAAGTCAAATTTCAAAACCGCACAGGATCCTTTTAAAAGAGCCTGCTTCTTAATTTCCGAAAATACTTCATGCGCAAAATGAATCGTGCTTTTTCCTCTTTCTGGATCCTCAGGATTATAGATTTTTCGATATGCAGTAATGGCTTCAGAAAGATTTGGATCTTCTTGCAAGACATTTTCATACTGAATCTGGAGTTTCTGGGCATAATAGCCAAAAATCAAACTGTCTATGTGGGTTGCAAAATGTAATGGTCTTTTCTTTGCAGTTGGTCCTTTAATAGGATCCACATGTGACCTTTTCCCAGCTGGCCTACATTTCTTATACCGCCTTTCCTCAATAACAGCATGCAAAAGTGGAAAAAAACCATGTTTACTCACAAATTTAGGATTTGTGATTTTTGATAAATATTCTTTCTGTTTCCCTATAACATCCAATTTGGGAGTGAGGTGGTAATATCCACGTTTTTTAAGCCATAGGGAATTGTCTATCATATTTTGGTATAAAAATCCCTGCGGGGACGGCGTACCAGAACTCCAATAATCATACTCTCCATAAGGAGTGGGATCAGCGCCCAAATTCTTGAGCCACGCTGTATTTCAATTATGTTATTAAGAAAACTAAGAAACTCATGAAACCAATAAAGGTCTATAAGCTAATAAGCTATCTATTTGTATGGACATTAGCTCTGTACCTAGATCCAGCAAGTACACTATGGTACTTTATCTGCTCTACTCCCTCAATGGGATTTAGAAAGAAAATCTGTAAATTCAGGAACTATTTATTAAGCAATTACCAACCGATGCCACTTTTGGCAAAGTCAACTCTTTTTAAAGAGATGTACGATCCCAGCCAGACGACTATTATCTGCTTTTCCCCGCAAGGACAGGAATTTAAAATTTTTAACTCAATAAGCCTAATTTTAACAATATATGATCACACTTTCAATTGGAGATACAGTAGCATTTAAGTCTCATCCTTACCACTCCACTTCTGATGGAAAACTCATCACTTCTGAAATAATTGGTGAACACCTTATGACACCTCCCCTAATGGTGGTGATTGAAACTTTGCATCATTTCAAAGGAAGTTATGATGATAAATCTGGGAATGAGATATTACCTAAGAAAAGTCACAGTGCAAAATGCCTTTGGTATAATTCTAGTCTTCATCAATTCGAAGAAACTTGGATACATCAAAATGAGCTAAAAAAATTACCGTGTGAATCTGATCCTTCACCTATTAATTCAGAAGAATATAATGATTGGAAAGCCTTTAAATCTAGACTAGTTTCCCTTAAGACTTTAAAACAAGAACTTGGAAAAGAAAAAAGATCTATACGGAAGGAAGGAGCTAATAAAAGAGACCAAGTAACCCACTATCTCGAATTTGTTAGTCCAGTTATGGAATTGCTCGAAATAAAGAAGTTTGAAATAAAGGAGGCACAATTTGATCCCAAAAATGGTGAGCGAAAAAAGGGATTCCCTAAGTTTGTAGCAAAGTGCAAATGGTACAATCCAAAAGGAAGTAAATATTCTGAAAGATTCATTCCATTAGAAGCCCTAAATCTCATCCCAGAAATTGAAATAGAAAAATTCGATCTTATTTCAAAAATAAAAGATGAAGGAATATTTATCTATCTTCCAGAAACTAATAAAAAATATTTATTCAAACCAAATATCCTTTTCAAATCAGGCTACTATTATCTTACTGGATACAACTTATTAAGTAATGAGCAGGCTTCAGTTCTTTTAGTCAATGATCAAACCCTAATTATGGTTGAAAATCCTTTTGACGACAATTGGCCTAAATTTGATGCTGCCAACAAGCTCATACAAAAAGAAGACTTTATAAAGGCAAATTTAAAGGAAGAGTATTGGATTATAAAATATGAGAACTACCATGGAGAGGTAACCACAAGAACAATTGTACCTAAATCAATCGGGACAGATGAAGTTCTGTTAGAGGGTGTTAAATCAACAGTTAACTACTTGATTGCTGATTGCCAACTCAGGAACGCTGAAAGAAATTTTCGATTCGAAAGAATCAGATCGATACAGGTAATTAAACTTCCTGAAATTCCCGCCTCAATTGCTTAAAAGTTATCGCAATAAGGGGATTTTGGTTTAGGCCAGTTTTCATTTATCACATTATACACTCTGGTTACCCATGCATCATCTTTTGAAGCATTTTCACCGACATAGCCATTAAATGCTCCATTTGTTTCAATTCTGAAAATAATTCCCTCTAAGTTTCTATTTCCCACATCTTTAGAGAGAAATAGAAAACCATCTTTTGTAACTCTAAATTGTGTATGAACAGTATCATCTTCTGAAGCAACTAAGGAGCGGACAGTTTCGATGGTAAATTCTTTTGGATTATTTAAATTTATTTTCATAATGCAATAGTAAAATTATTTATTTAGTTTACAATCTATTTATCTCCGATATAGTCTCTTCTAATAACATGGGCACACTTTCGTCTTCCAAACTTGAATATGTAACCTTTCTACCCGATACGACATCTACTTCTACACAAAATGATTTATTTATATAATACTTATCAGAAAAGTATTTATTCAAATATCTATAAATAATATCAGTAAACATATCAAGTTCGGTAGTATCATAACCATTCAATTTGGCTACAAACCAAATCGCCATCCTCTCGGCGTAATCAAATCGATCTTGATGACTGGGAGGGATCTGTAATTCCACCCTAATATCCATACCAATTTGCAGTTGGTTATTTTACTCACTGTTACAAAAAAAGTCATAATCACAATGACGATTGAGGTTGGTTTAATTTTTTCTAGGTCAATATTCATTTATCAAGGTTTTAAACAATCCATATTCCAAAATTCTCTTTCCTTTTTCTGATTGAACTCTCATTATAAGGATTGTTGTAATTCTATTTCCGGAATTTCGTCATATGTATGCCCATTAAGCTCGTTTGGGGCTTTCTTTTTATTTTATCCTCTCCTGCATCTCCCTCCAACAATCCCAAGTCAAGAAGAAGATAAAAAGTAAGTTTATTTAGGGTTTATAGAGGGATTTGTCAGGTTTTCTTTAGGGTAAGTACCATTCCATAATAACTGAACCCTATCTAAAGCTTTTCTAATTACTCTTACATTCATTAAGTTACAATAACTGACAATTTGTTTGGTGTTTACTTTTTTCTAACTTAAGGTTATCGTTGATTGACCCTTAAACTTTTAAGCCATGGCCACCTTATCTGATCAAAACCTTATTTTACCAAAGGGAAAACTTGGCAATCTAGTTTTCTATACCCTCAATGGCAAAACGGTGGTTCGCAGCAAACCATCCGGTAATCATAAAAACAAATACAATCCCAGCCCACTTCAATTGATTCAGCGGCAAAAGCTGACTAAAATCAATACTTTTTTGAAGCCGATCAAGCAAGTCTTGGATTTTGGCTATCAGCTATTTCTAACCCAAAGTAAAAAGGGAATGCATTGGGCCTTTTCTGAACTCAGTGCAAAAGGCTATAATCATACTTTGGAGACTAAAATCGATCCTTCCTTTCTAAAGATAAGCAAGGGAAACCTTTTGAGACCTGAAGATTCACAGCTAAGGTTAGAAGGGGGTACTATCCAAATCACCTGGAAAGACAATTCATTTGAAGGGAATGCCAGGGCAAATGATGAAGTCTCGGTGCTTTGCTACAATGTAGAAGAGAAAAGGTATAAATGGTTTCAGGGCTTGACCCGAAGAAATGCGATACAGGCGCAGGTTCCATTTGATATTGAGCTGGGGAGAGGATCATGGCATATTTATCTGACATTTGCTCAGGAAAATGCAAAAACAAGGCAATACCTTCTGTCTGATTCAGTGTATTTGGGAAGAATTTAGGATAAAAAATGCTATCGTAAAGATTACTCAATTTTTATCTCTTTAAATCATAATTTATAAGAAAGCCATCCAATTAGTTGGATGGCTCTTCTGATTTTAACGGTTTCCTCCACCACGCTTTTTGCGGGGCTTGTGGTCCTTTGAGGGAGGATACCCTGTAAAAGTAAAGCTCAGAGCGATGCCCTGAGCTTTTTTGTATTTAGGTAACCTACCCTTGCTTGAGTAATCTAAAAGAATGTTTTATTAAATAGATTTTCAATAGGTTAATTCCAGCTTCAATTTACCGCTAAGTGCAGCATTAGGCATAAAAGATGTTCTCAAAATCAATACCATGTAAACAGGAGATTAAAGCTCCTTACTTCTTTTTCAAATTCTTGTATTTCCCAAACCTATATCCGATCAGGAATTGATACTTATAACCAAGAGACCAAGTATTCAGTCGACCGGATGAATTCAATTCCTCTTCATTAAGAAAATCTTCTAGCAGTGGAAATTTTTCAATTAAAGCTTGAAGGATTTCATCTTGAACATCTTCCGGATCAAAATTAAAATCACCTTCTAACTGTGTCTTGAAATTATATTTTGAAACGGAAGGCCCAACTAAAACCAAATCTATAGACCAGCGATCATTGAAAACAAATTGATATCCCAACTGCGCTCCTATACTAAAGATATTTATTCTTGATCTCATGTCTGCCTCTTCAAGCACATCAGAACCAGAGTAGACTATTCCTTGGTCCGACTTGAAACCAAGAGAAGTAACATAGGGACCGATATAAACACCTCTAGGAGCCGCAAATTTATTTTCTTTTTTCAGGTAAAATCGGTACTCCGCACCTACCCTGTATCCACTCCGATTTATATCTCTCTCCCCTTCAATGTACTGACCTAAATTAATTATTTTGGGAAATTCTTGATAGCCCAAAGTCACCACATAGCTTTGGTTTTGTTTGACAACTCGCTCAAATGAAACATTATAGTGGTTGGAATAAATCAAATTGCCTGTAAAATCGATCTTAATGGTATTCCGTCGCAAGCTCATCATTGTACTGTCTTGAGCATTGGAAAATTGTGAAGAGAATACGGCCAAAATAAGAAAAAGGAAAAGTCTCATATTTAGGAAAGATTGGTGGATCATGTTTGCTTCTTAAAGTAAGAACTTTCTCCCTAAAAAAATTTGAAGATCAGACCAGATTTCATAGTGATAAAAGTCATGTTTCATCAAATTGAGGAGATATATTCCTCATTTTCAGATTTATATGACACCATTTTTAATCCGTGTATTGTATTCAGAAAAATTCGGCAAGAATATAGTTCAGCGCAACTTGATTTGATAGTCTAGGTTTTCTCCAAAAAAATAACCTGCCCGAATACTCAAGCAGGTTAAAAGCAAAACCAAGAAACTTAGATTTTACAATCTTCCTCTTCGTTTCACCAATTCTTTTCTGATTTCATTTGCCTTGTCCTCTGTGATATTATAATTCCACATGGTAAGAATGGCTAACAAAGCAGTCACTACTGGAACAATCACATCCGCGATTCTGAGATTAGTTAAAGTCTCCATGGTTTGGGTAGGCATATTCTGATCCCAACCTACAATAGATAAGATCAAACCACTAAGCCCAAGCGCAAGTGCAGAACCTATTTTCACCATCAACCAATACACTGCTCCAAAGGTCCCTTCTTTTCTAGGCATACCATTATTCAGTTCATCCAGGTCACAAAGATCCGCAGTCATACTCATCATCAGCGTAAAGAGTCCGCCAATTCCAAAAGACATAAATGGCACTTGAATAAACATTAGCCAGATGATGTCTGGGTTAAATCCCCACCATTTCATACTATATCCAATTATTGAAATGAATGTTGAAATAATAAAGGCATTCTTTTTCCCCCATTTCTCAGCCATTTTGGTAATGATTGGAATCACCAAAAACATGGTAGAAGCCGCTGCCAAAGTATTGTACCAAGCAGGCCACTGCCCAGCTGCTCCATAGTCTCCATTAAACATGTAATAAACGATGATAAATAGCGAGAACTGCGCAATAATCTGAAAGCCATTAAACACTAAAAAGGTAGCTCCGCACACTCTTAAAAATTGCTTATTAATTAAAATCTCTTTCATTCCTTTGAAGAGATTCAACATATTTTTCTTGAAGTCTTTCAGAGATAGATCGGATCTGCCAGTGAGATTCGTCTGATCTATTTCCTTGCAAAGAAAAGCAGGAAGCAAGGCCAGAAACAGGCATGCTACCCCAGTAATAACTGCGACGGTTCTTACCCCTTCTGTTTGGGTAGGGAATATATTCGGCTGTGCAATCACCCACCAAATCCAAGGTGCTATCATCCATGCCAATTGCCCAATGATTTGAGATGATGCCATTAGACGTGTCCGCTCATTGTAATCCGAGGTCATTTCGTAACCCAAGCCTATTAAGGGGGTTGCAAAAATCGTATAGCCTATATAAAAGACAAATGACAAAAGAAGAATGTACCAAAAATGAAAAGTGGATGAATCCTCCGGGTTTAATTGCCACATGATGATAAATGTGATCCCTGTGATAAAAGCCCCAAGGAAAATGTATGGCTTTCTCCTCCCCCATTTGGATCTGGTATTATCGGTGATATATCCCATGATTGGATCAGTGATGGCATCCAAAAGTCTAGGAATTGAGGACAATAAAGCTGCATCCAGCGGATCCATTTTATAAGCCACGACCAAGTAGTACATGAACGCTCCAAGCGCTGCTGGAAAAAGTTGATTTGCTAAATTTCCTGCTCCAAAGGCAAATTTCTGCATTAAAGGAACGATGTCCTCGGGAGCGGTTTTGTAATGGGACATATTTTGGGTTTAAGGTTATTTAATTAAAGAAAATGAAGTACTCAAAAATCATTTAGTTTTTCAATATTTTGACAATCAACAAGTTTCTAAGATATAGGAAAAATTCAAAAAAATTAATCCTTTAGAATGATTCACATTGGGTTTAATTCCGTTTTAAACACTGTAAACCTTATCGATCATAAGCCTCTTTTACTACTTCAAAGGATAACTTTTTATTTCTGTCAACATCTACAATCCCCCAGTATTCTTCGTTGGGAGTTCCATCATAAGGAACTCCGCTACTATTGGGAGCCCAACCTCCAGGGTCAAGTACAGCAGGGTTACCAGCTTTCCACAGCTCATCCGAAAATGCAAATAGTGCTACTCCGGATCCTACTGCTTGATTCGCAAAGACAGATTTCAAAATATTTCTATTCGCTTCCGCCTGGGCTTTCTCATTTACCCCCTGTTCATATCCCGCTTTGGAGATGGCCATGTAGCTATCCCCTCCTGCTTCTGACAAATACATCGGCTTAGTGCTAATTGCTTCCCATTCTCGGAATAAATCACTTGGATCATCCCATCTATAGACATTCATCCCCCAGACATCAATTTCTGTCCCCATACTGAGCGCCAGCGAATCAGGTAGATCGCCATGCGCAGTGGTTACAGGATGACTTGGATCAGTTTCATGAATCAGTTTCGCAGCATCATTCATGGCCTTGTACCAATTCTTAATATCATTTTCAAACCACTGAGGATGATAATTGTACTCATTTCCCACCTCCCACATTAGGATAGCATTGTGATCTTTAAATCTGTTGACATAATCAATGAAAGTCCCAGAGAGAATATCAAATTTACCATCCTGATTGTACCCAAAACCGATGATCACTTTCATCCCCACCCTATCCATTTCATCCAATACAGCTTTTTCCTCTATAGGCGAATAAACCCGGATAGTATTGATTCCTGCCTCTTTCATAAGGGCTAAATCTTCAGTGAGCGGTTTAAAATTTCTGGCGGTATCCCCTTTAGCAACCGGGTTGTAACAAATACCCTTGATAAAATAAGGTGATTCATTTACAAGTATTTTTCTGCCCTCAAGACTTATTTGGTCTTTTACTTTTTCAGAAGTGCAGGCAATAGAGCTAAGAAAAAATAGAAATAGCAGTTTCGAATAGTTGTTCATTTTGTTTGAGTTCAATTATTAATCCTTGGAAGGGGGTACTAAAACATCCTGCATCAGTGAATCGAAATTTCCATTGTACGTTTTGGTGATTTTTTCGCCACCACGAGTCAAGCCCTCATACCTGCCTTCATCCACCATATCCCAAAGCGGATATTTTGCCTGGCCTGATAAATTGATCAACCCAAAATGATTTTCGGATCCCTCAGGATTTTTTGCATCCTTCCATTGTTCGTCAAAAGCTTCAAAATAAAAGCATGAAATACCCTCGGCATTAGTCCATTCTCTCATATGTTGATAATATAAAGCTTGCTTGTATTCATCTGTTGCTCTAGACCCTTCAGGCCCATAAAACCCGTCGGAAACTGTAGCCCAGCCAGTTTCTCCGATATGAATGGATTTTTCCACTCCTATACTTTTCATATAAGATCGAACGGAATCATATTGTGACTTTGCAAAATCTCTTGCCCGAATCATAGCCGCATCAATTTTCTCTTTTTCAGAAAGGCTAGCTAGGCTATCACTTTCCAACCAAAAATCAGGGTTATAGTGGGTATTATGATAGGGATAAGTATGCATAGACACAAAATCCACTGCCTTGTAAAGTGCTACCAAATCATCTGTATGGTAAGAGGCGTCACCTCCTCCCCATGAGGAAAAATCATCTGAACTGCTGATCCAAATATCAGCTGGAAGTCCTCCGCTTTTTTTCAGGTCCTGAAGATGATTGACCCATTTTAAAATGTATTTAGATTGGACAAAATAACTGGTTGCCCACCTTACCATAGCCTCATTTCCTACGGCTATCATTTTTACAATGTCAGGATATTGATTGGCCAGTTTTACTGCTCTTTCTATTTCCCCTGCGTTTGCTGGGCTTTCTGCTTCATGATTGGGTGCTAGGTCAGTCCATGCATTTTCACAGTCTATCCAGGCACCCATCATTACATACATTTCAAAATCAGGATCCTCGGATTTCATTTGAGAAATGGCTTCCAAAAGATTGGGCACTTCCATGAATTGAACGTTATACGTTCGAAGCACTTTAATATTCATTGCCTCCAGAATTCTCAAATCTTCTTTGAGTTCTTCTATAGTTGGTTGAACATCCCGGCTTTTTGCCCTGTACCCACCATAGGAAATGGCCTGATACTTAGGATTTCCTAAGATATCAGCTGCTGTAACACCATTTTTTACCTCTGCCTTTTGACTACAACTCAAAAACACAAAACTGAATAAACAACCTATCAGAAAGTTAAATCCTGTTTTCATATGTTTATATTTTGATTTTTAGCGGTCATATGGAATGCCCTAAATAATCCTTCCCCTGTGTGAGAACTTTTCTCATGGGCATTTCATGTGTTTATAATTTGTTTTCAATTGTCACATGGAATCTCGCATGGTTGTCCCGAAAGCTTTCGGGACATACCAGAGTGTGACTTTTGTAGTCATGCTCGATTTCATTCTGCTACTTATTTACAAATACATGGATCTGCTCAATCTCTCCAGTCCTTTGGAAAAGCATTTGACTAAAATCCTTACCTAGTTTCAATGAAGAAATTATTTTACTCGATTCATTTTTGAAACGAAGTTCTATTCGCTCTTCATTGGATAAATGATAAAGAATCGGAACCTGACAATAGGTGAAAGCCAAAGCACCAATTGGTACGGGTATCTCCTTTGGTGAGAAATCAAGATCAATGTAGGAAAATGCTTCTTCCTGCTTTAAAAACTCATTTTTTTGCAATAAATCAGGTTTGAATTCTACAGAACCCTCCAGTACACGAACTCCCAGTTCTCCGAAACGAGTTAGAATATCCTCTTTCACCTGTCCAGTCATTCCCGGCTGCTGAGCACCTTTGCCACCGGGAGTATGGGAATATGGATCAGTTGGAAATGCTCCATAAAGCTCAGGAGACTTATGGACCCCAATCCCCTCATTGATTTCATAATAATGTTCCACCAACTGACCAATAAGTCTTTTATTGTTATTGTTTTCAATGGCCTCGATACAGCATTCCTGTGCCGCAACTACCAGTTTGGAAACCATGTGCCAATAAATAGATCCCAGTCCCTCATAGCCATAAAAAGTCCCGGATCTTCCTGTGAATGCTTTATGGTTGAAAACCTCCTCAAAAATCTTCAGAAGGGAAGTACGCTCGGCTTTTACCAATTCATCATACTTTGAATCAAGCCCATGGAGTGCTTTCTTAAGGCTTTCCGCGTTGTTGAAATTTCCATTAAAGTGAAAATCTCCCAAGACATCTTTTTCAATTATTTCTCGATTTCCTTCCTTGATTAAGCTTTGAAGTAATTTCGATTTTTCCACTGCTTTAGCCGGAATCAGATTTCGATTGACAAATAGCGGCAGTTCTTTATTAGGGTAAAGGATGTAGCTATTCTGATCCGCTCGGTATAGATTACTTTCTCTTAGCGCATCCAATACCAAAAGACTTTCTTCAGAAGAAAGGAAACCAGAACTCAAGACCGCTACTTGCCCTTCCAGCATTTCGCTTAAGTAGGAAATCGAAACTTCATTTTCATTTTCGACTGTCATCAAATTGTAGGCATGATACAAGTCGTCCGTCCTCTTATTTGCGCGGATGGAATGATCCAGATACCGAAGTGCCAATTCTGTGAATTGCTTTAGCTCTTCTAGGTCAAGGTTGGATTTTCTAGCAGAGAATCCGGAGGAATAGATTTTTGTTCTAAAAACACTTGCTGATTCACCCAATCCATCCATGATTTTTCGACGATCTTGGTCAGAAACCGGACCTGTCAACACCTGCTCATGATTGATTAGGGTATCCATTATACCCTTGAATAAATCGCCTAATTCTTCAGAAAGCGAAACCTGCTCAAGATTGGAATCATGAAGTAGATTTTGGAAAAAGGATAAAAATCTCCTCATATAGTACAAGGTGACCATCGAGACCCCATTTCCTACCAAAGCATTGTTTGCATCATTCCACTCAGGGCGCTGGGTATTCATCCAAATTCCGCCCTCTGGGATGAAATTCGATACTTTGGAAAGTACGGTTGCAAGAATCTTTTCGAGAAAATTGACTTTATAAATTTCATTTTCAGGACTAAATAAAAGCGCCCCGTCACTTCCCATTTGCTCTCGCTTTAGACGGATTTTATGATCTGACTCTTCATCGAATTCGATGGTGTCTTTGGGGTTCTTGAAAATATCCTTGTAGGGCTTGATTTTGTATGGCACATTCGCATAGACGAATAAATCGGCATTAAACAACCTTTCCAGTCCCCCTTTCTTGTGATTTTCAAGAAACTCCAAAAACTTGAGCAAATAGATAATCTGATGATCGCCCCAATAGCCGATATATGACCAAGGGTCATCAGGTTCGATCGTCTCCCAATCAAAGCCGTCTTTGGTAACACGATAAGGATTATACCCATCGAAAGTACTTGCATTCACAAACTTATGAATCATACTTTCAATATATTCCGGGTAAGAGTGAGCCAATGCTTCCCAGTTTTGAAAGATATCTCTCCAATTCCCCTGATAATCCAGGATTTTTGATCCGTCAGTTTCATCTTGGGTGTTGATGGAGAATTTGTTCCAAGGCCTACTTGGATCACCGTGTCTGCGACTGAATTTGAGCGGAAGGTATTCGAAGCATATTCTGCTGAAATCTTTATCCTTGCTTTCCCCGGCAAGTTCTATCAGCTCTTGTTGTGAAAACTTCTCCGGTAAGGCGTCTAAAACTGTTTTGCTAGAGTTAAACACCTCTTTGTTGGCCTTGGAAAAGAATTTTGAAAAGTCTGCTTTTTCGATGGTGTAATTATCATCAAAAATCCCCCCTCTCATGATATTGAACATCACATTAGCGAAGTGTCGTGAGTTTTTTCGCCTGTCTGAGGTCAATTGGATACCATCGGAAGACGCCGTCAGAGCTTTTAGATTTTGAGTACCTAAGCGAACATCCTCCTCAATTTCTTCCCGCAATTCCTTTTTTTTTCTGATCGTTTCTGATAGTTCAATCACAGCAGACGGACCTTTGTTGACATCGGCAAGGATCATCCAAGATTTTTCTCCTCCACTAGGTAGGCTGAATTCACTTTTGACAAAATAAGCTCCTCTTTCTGCTCGCACATCAGTCTCTCCTTTGATCGGAAGCCCCTTTCGGAAGCGATCCAATTGTAAAGAGGACAACAGTACTTCTGAATGATCCAATCCTAAAGACCATGCAATATTTGCTTTTAGGGCTTCGCTTGGCTCTGCTTTATCTACAATAATTGCACTGAGGGTAAAAAGTCCTAAAAGCGATTCCGGAATAAGCTCTGTTTTTTTATAAGCATCGATGAGATTACTGGAAGACTGTTGAAGATCAGGATTCACTCCATAAGGAAGCACATTTTGAATTCCATCGATGAGTTCAAGAGTAATCGGACCCTGAGAGTTGTTCACCAATTTACATTTCCTCACAAAGCCAAATTTGTTGCTTGAATTCCAGCTGTATTGGAAACTTAGCCCTAGGTCGTGATTGATCTCTTCAAAGATGATTTTATTCCCGAATTCATTTTTGTAGAGGTTTCTGCTGATGGCATAGACACCGGTATATCTTTCTGAGAAAGGCTCCCAAGTTCTTTTTTCGCCGTTCTGATGAATTCGGAAAACACTTTTGCTACCTGTGATATCATAGGAATCAGTGATCTTATCATCTGAGTAATATGGAAAAAGTGCAAAATTGTTGTTTTTCCTTCCTGCAGTCAACCCTCCATTGCTCGCAATGAACATCCAGTGATTGGAATCACTTACGATACTCATAAAAAAAGGTCTCAAAGAATCACTATTCGTGATTCTATAAAATGCTTCGTTGTTTACTAGGATATAATCCATTTAAAAGAGTTTAGGTCTGATATACCATTTATTGTATGCACTAAAATAGAGTTCAATAAATCAATTATCTTCATTTAAGTACAGAACTAAAATGGCTATCCAATATTATTTTTTTATTTGAGAACCACAAAAGCTTCGGTCTAAAACAGATTTTATAGCATAATTGATAATTTTTTTATCAAAATCGAATAAAAAACACTCATAAAAGTGTCTTTTCTCGCAGATTTTATCATATTCATGCGTTTTAAAGAATTATTAAATGCCTCAAGTCATAAAAAAAGGAAAAGAACATATTCGGATATGTCCTACCAACACTCTAAAAATTGAATACTCTGCCGATGGTGGCGAAACTTGGAACCTAAGATATATGGGTAATCCTGCAGGGCCTGGCAGTTTCACAGACTTAGAAGATGGAGGAAAAGAACTCCTTGCCACAACAGACAATGGCTCCTTCTACTCAAAGAATAAAGGTAAATCCTGGCTCAAAAGAGGATAACATCTCCTTCTTTTTGATTCTTTAGAGTCTAACTTCCGATTAAACTTATTTCAATAGAAACCAATTTTGATCAAGCTTTAAAGTCGCTAAAAGGATTTTTCAACCCTATAAAATCCTTTACTCTTTAAATTAACTTCATAATTGAATCTGTCAATTGGAGCAATTCCAAGAATTTTAACTTCTGTGGAGGGTAATTCTGTGCAAGTTGAAAAATTTAAAATAGCCTTTAAAAATCACAGGAAATTTGCGCTATGGACAAACAAATCCTTATCGATTTAGTCACTAAAACTATGCCCTATGGAAAATATAAGGGGCGTTTACTCTGTGACATCCCTGAACATTACCTAGTATGGATGCATGGACAGGGTTTTCCGGAAGGCAAACTCGGGATGTGGCTTCATACCCTATATGAAATCAGACTCAATGGTCTGGAAGGGATTTTGGTGGAATTGAGAAGGACCTATTCTAAAATTTATTAGTCATTTTGGTTCTACCCTGACTTTAATGAAAAAGCCAAATGGGTTTTAGACTAAAACTCTAAAGTATAAAGAGGGAATAGCTATTTTACTAAAGCGAAGTTTTGCATTCCGAGCTCATATAGCCAACTTCTAAAAGTTTATCTTTGTCACTTTTTGACGGCCAAAAAGTAACCAAAAAACCCCGAGCCTCAGTCTTTTCTTTCCGCTGGCAGCGTTTTCCTTGATTTATAATGAGGTGACAGCGGAATTTTGTGCTGCCTTGCGCACCTAAAAATGACACCCTCCCAAAACCTGGCCCAAGTCTAAAAATGCCTAATGGGCATTTTTTTTCACGACTTGTCCTCTCGTACCTCGGGAGCTAAGTCATTTTCTTAACGGCTTGCAAACCAGCCCAAAACCGAAAATCCAGAAAGGCTCAGCCATCCGGACACAATCCTCCGCTGATGGTTATCATAAAACAATAATTTTTCAATACTATTAAATTCGTGGTAAAACCGTCATTTTTTCATTCTGGATTCTCAATATTTTTTTCTAATCCCAGAAGCCAAGAATTAATTTCACTTAGTTCCAAAACCTAATTTTTGTATTGGTTTTTCAACTGTTTATGATTTGTTTTTTTAGAGAACATATGAAATACCCTCCCTGTATAATCATTGCCCTCCCGAAGCCAGTTCGGGACAAGTCGTGTGACAACTTTTCTCATGGGTATTTCAAGTCTTTTTTACCAAATCGTTTCGGAATTATTAGCTTTTTGAGATTGGAATAGTTTGAAGGAATTTTGCTTGAGAAAGCGGTTTATATATTCTACTTTAATACTCTTAATCAAAATTTTACCCAAATGACCACGCGCTTCTCACTAATTTTCTTTCTGGTAGCTGCATTATTTTCACTGGCTCTTTTAGCACAGGGTACCAAGACCTACAAGGAACCTAAGTTTGATTTTGACTGGAGTAATCCTACAGTTTATCCCGATCGAATCATCCTGAATATCAGCGAGGACCCAGCGCACAGTGCCAATATCACTTGGAGAACATCTACTAAAATAAAATCAGGAGTAATTGAATATACCGAAGCTTCTGCAGATCCTAGGTTCATTATGAATGCATTTAGATTGGCAGCGACCTCTACGTCATTTCAAAGTCCGGAAATAGAAGAAAACAAAGTGAAATCCATTTATCATTCGATTTCCTTAAAAAATCTAAAGCCCGCCACTACTTATGCCTACCGAGTGGGAGACAGTGAGCGCTGGAGTGAATGGTTCCAGTTTACCACCGCTTCAGAAAAAGCTGAAGAAAAATTTTCCTTCCTCTATGTCGGTGATGCCCAAAATTACATTCTTGAACTTTGGTCCCGGTTGATTCGAGAAGGATTTAAAACCGCTCCGGATGCCAAATTTTTTATTCACGCAGGCGACTTAGTCAATAACGCTCATCGGGAACAACAATGGCACGAATGGTTTACAGCAGGTGGATTTATCCATAGCATGATCCCATCTATGCCTACCCCCGGAAATCATGAATACCAACCAAAATCACCTTCCGAGGAAGCCTCCAAATACAGAAGCCTTTCGGTACAGTGGAACCCTCAGTTTAATCTACCGGAAAATGGTCCAAAAGGACTGGAAGAAACCACCTATTTCGTAGACTATCAAGATGCACGTATCATCTCTCTAAACTCAAATGTAGAACTTGAACGTCAAGCAGAATGGTTAGACAGCCTCCTTTCCAAAACCACCAAAAAGTGGATCATCCTTACCTATCACCATCCCATGTATTCCGCTTCTTCAGGTCGTGATAATCCAAAAATCAGAGAAATCTGGAAACCTATTTTTGACAAGTATCATGTGGATCTGGCTCTACAAGGTCATGATCACAGCTATGCAAGAGGTCGAGTATCACCTGGTGAAAACCTACTTGAGGGAGTAAATCTGAGAGATCAAACAGGAACTGTCTATGTAGTATCCGTCAGCGGAGGAAAGATGTATGAGGTTGGTGGAGATTGGGACGAATTTGGTGCACAAAAAGAGCGAAGTGGTGGTAACACTCAGCTTTTTCAAGTAATCACAATTGAGGGAGACCGATTGCTTTTCGAGTCTTACACGGCAATCGGGGAGCTATATGATTCGTTTGAATTGATCAAAACCCCTAACGGACCAAATAAATTTATTGAGCTTCGTGCCAATGCAATACCGGAACGGGTAAATACTAAAAAATAAAACTGAAAAGGAATATATGTGCTGAAATTCGATTTTTGCTTTCGCTTAGGATTTCAGTTAATTTTGATTAATTCATTTTTACCTAACCCCAGCTAATATGTTGAAGAAAATATTAATCGGCTTTGGAGTCTTGTTCCTAGCTTTTGTTGCATTCTTTGGTTACGGAATTTTATTTCCAACAAGTCCTCCTACTACCACAAACTTCTCAGCTCAAGGGCTAGATATTTCGGTTAACTATTCCCAACCTTCCAAAAAAGGTAGAGTGATCTTCGGGGATGAATCCTCTGGCGCTTTACAGCCTTACGGTACTTATTGGAGACTTGGAGCAAATGCTGCCACAGAAATCACATTTAGCAAGGATGTAAATTTTGCTGGACAAGCGGTAGCTGCAGGAACTTATAGAATGTATGCTGTACCAGGACCAACATCGTTTGAGATTTCCCTAAATTCAGAATTAGACGTCTTCCTGGGTGTTCAGGAGCCTGATTATTCCAAAGATGTAGTAAAAGTGAATGTGCCAGTTTCCACCCCGTCAGCAGAAGTGGAAGTATTCACAATCAGTTTTGAGGAATCCGGCTCTGAAATACTAATGAATATCGCTTGGGACAATACTTTAGTGGCTGTTCCGATCAGCGTACAATAAATCCTAATTAAATGTCTTTTTCAGCAAAAAAATGGGTACTCCTGCCAATAGGGGTACTCATTTTTCTTGGTATTACTTATTGGATTATCGGACTGATTCAATACCGCCTCAACGTGATGGATGTGGAAGAATATGATCCAATATCCACTTTGGTTGTACCGGAGCATCCACTTACCCGCGCCAAATTCCCTTTTATCGATGTACATAATCACCAATGGATCATGCCTATCCAAGATTTGGAAGATCTGGTAGCGGAAATGGATTCGCTGAATATGGGCGTAATGGTCAATCTGAGTGGTTTTAGAGGTAAAATCCTGGAATGGTCTTTAGATAATGTAGCTGAAAATTACCCAGAGCGATTTGTAGTTTTTTTGAATCTCAATTTCGAAAATCTCGATGATCCAGGCTGGCCGGAAGAGCCTTTGATGATGCTTGAAGAAGGT
Source organism: Algoriphagus marinus (assembly GCF_001936475.1). GTDB lineage: Bacteria > Bacteroidota > Bacteroidia > Cytophagales > Cyclobacteriaceae > Algoriphagus > Algoriphagus marinus. Next base: position 306,911 of record NZ_MSPQ01000002.1, read on the forward strand.
GTGAAACAAGGTGTGAAAGGGCTAAAGGTCTACAAAGAACTAGGTCTGAATGATCAGGATAATGATGGGAATCGGATCGCCGTCAATGACCCTCGCCTCGATCCGATCTGGGCAAAATGTGGTGAACTTAGGATTCCTGTACTGATTCATTCCGGCGAACCTCGCTCATTTTGGGAACCAAAAGACAAGTACAACGAGCGCTGGCTAGAGCTAAAGCAGTTCCCAAGTCGCTATAGAAATCCCGAGAAGCTCCCTTCCTTTGATTCCATCATGGCAGAGCAGCATGCAGTGTTTAGAAAGCATCCCAATACAAAATTCATCAATGCCCATTTGGGCTGGTATGGAAATGATTTGAAAAAGCTCGGCGAGCTAATGGACGAATTTCCAAATATGTACACCGAGATTGGGGCAGTTTTGGCAGAATTGGGAAGACAACCAAAAGCTGCAAGAGCTTTTTTCATTGCCTATCAGGATCGGATTCTCTTTGGTAAAGACACTTATAAAATGGAGGAATACTACACCTATTTCAGAGTTCTTGAGACAGAAGATGAGTATTTCGATTACTACAGAAAGCGGCATGCCCACTGGAAAATGTATGGAATGGGATTACCGGATTCCGTACTTCGGAAGGTGTATTATGAAAATGCATTGAATGTCATTCCCGGAATTGATCCAAGTATTTTTCAGAAAAAGGATTGATTTTTTGAGTCAATAGGAAGAGTTAAACTTATTTTTTTTGGCGTCGATATAGATTGGTTCTTTGGTTTTTCGCTTTCAAAGACATAATTTAATTCAACACAAACTCCCTGTAATCATGAATCTCGGCGCATTTTCCATCTCTCTTTCGGTCAAGGACCTGAAAGTTTCCAGAACTTTCTATGAAAACTTAGGCTTCAGCAAGTTTGCCGGAGGCGAAGAAATGAATTACCTGATAATGAAAAACGGAAATGCCCTCGTCGGGCTTTTTCAGGGGATGTTTGAAGGAAATATCTTGACCTTCAATCCAGGCTGGGATGAAAATGCACAACCTGTACAAAACTTTGACGACGTACGGGTAATCCAAAAATCCGTGAAATCCAAAGGCATCAAACTTGAAAGCGAAGCCGATGAGTCTGGCCAAGGTCCTGCATCCTTTGTAGTGAAGGATCCAGACGGGAATATGGTGCTGATTGATCAGCATGTTTAAAAAAAGAAAAGCCATTCTGCACAGCACTTCAGAAGGGCTTTTTTCATGTTCCCTTTAGCTTACCAGATCAGCACTTCATTCTCTGATCTCCTTGTATTGTCGCAGAACAGCTCGAGCCTTTCCGACAATCTGATTTTCATATCTATTGGTGTTTACCCTTCCCCTGAAGACTCTCCTTTGGGTTGATGAAAATCATATTTATTATCATTTTGAAGTCTTATTTTTAAAAATGCTCTAGGCTGTTAATGCTTGGTTGGATTCAGGTTGATTAATGATTTTTAATTCAACAATCATGGGAAATAAAACTGAAATGGAAATCCCTCTAAAAGGTCTTAACCTGAAGGGAATTTTAAGAAAAGCTGATAATCCCCAGGGGATCATTATTTTTTGTCATGGAAGTGGAAGCAGCAGGCTTAGCAGTAGGAATAATTTCGTTGCAGACCTATTACTTGAGGCGGGGTATTCTTCACTATTATTTGATCTACTTACAGAGGAAGAAGATCTGATTTATGAAAACAGATTTAACATTGATCTTTTGACGCGACGCTTGGTTGGGGTTACTGAGTTTATTGTAAAAACAGAAGATCTGGCAAAGTTACCAATAGGATATTTTGGGGCAAGTACCGGTGCAGCTTCGGCACTATTTGCAGCTGCGGCTTTGGGTCAGAAGATAGGAGCTGTAGTCTCCAGAGGAGGAAGACCGGATATGGCCATGCCTGTTCTAAGTAAAATAGGAGTCCCCACCCTATTAATCGTTGGAGGAGATGATCATGAAGTGATTGAATTAAATCAAAAAGCTTTTGACGAATTGGAGTGTATTAAAAAATTAGAAATCGTTGATGGGGCAACTCACCTATTCGGAGAACCTGGAAAACTTGAGGAAGTTGCGCAATTAACGATTGATTGGTTTGATACTTATTTACTGAAAAAATAACAGAGATGAAGTTTAAGAACAGAGATGAAGCCGCCTTACTATTAGCCGAAAAATTAAATGGATATAAAGACGGAAATGCTGTGGTCTTGGCCATTCCCAGAGGCGGCGTACCTCTTGGTTATGTAATCGCCAAACAGCTTGATCTACCACTAGAAATTGTGCTCTCTAAAAAAATCGGACACCCAAATCATAAAGAATATGCTATCGGGGCTGTCACACTTAAAAGTAGAATTCTCAGCGAGGCTGCCAAGGATGTGTCAAAAAATTACATTGAATCAGAAACTGAAAAAATCCGAGAAAACCTCAGAAAGCGCCATCATGAATTTTGTGGTGATAAAAAAGAGTTAAATCTGCAAGGCAAAATCTTAATTGTGGTAGATGATGGTATCGCTACAGGTAATACGATTTTGTCCACTGTAGAAATGCTACATGATCAAAAACCAGATAAAATAGTGATTGCTGTTCCTGTATCTCCACCTAGTGCCATTATAAATTTACAAGCCTCCCCTTTTGTTGATGAAGTTATTTGCCTGTTCACACCCTTTGATTTTAGAGCGGTTGGACAATTCTATGAGGATTTTGGTGAAGTAAATGATGAACAGGTTAAGCAGTTTTTGGAACTGGCGAATTGATTAATGAGAATTATTCAATACTATTTCCCATATCAAAGAGCCTCCAGCTTAGAATTAATAGCGTCTAGAACTTCCCGTTCATTGATTTTTTAAAAATTGTGCGATTTCCAAATGGAGCATATTTGCATTTTTCTTATTCCGATTCAGGGTTCTTTCAATCGAATAGGCATAGGTCAATTCCTGATTAATCAATCCATGAAATTCATCCGATTTTATTCCTTCAAGAATTCTTGGAATTTCCCTTTCATAGACCATTTCCGGGAATTGGGGATTATATGCTTTTAATGAGTTGAAATAAGTAGCATAATCACTCCTGATGTTTTCTGAATAGTTTCTGATAAAGTCTTTATTGTTATAATAATCCACAATGTGAGTCCGGATGCTGTCGTCTAAGATTAAGCTGAGATTACCTGTACTTATCATTTCCTGATAAGTTCTGGAAGAGCCTTCGAAAGATGCTCTACTATTCACTCCGCCAAATCCCACTTCATTGATAAAACCCAGCGTATCCACTGGAATAAAATCACCGAGAATGTACTCCTTCGCCAATTCAAGACTTTCAATTTTTCGGGTTCTATTTCTAAACCAAGTCCTTTCCAAATTGACAGAGTCATTGACAAGTTCTGCTTCTAAATTCCTTAAATATTTAAGTTCCTTAGACCTGCTTTTCGTTGCTTCATTCCAATTATTGATGTTCAGAGCAATCAATATCCCGATTACTACCAGCACAATTTCTCCGATTGCATAAATCAGGTATCGGGTAAATTTATTTTCAGCCAGCATTTTCTCACGAATTTTTCTAAAAAATTTAATCATTCAAGTTCAAGTGATTACGGTTAAGAATTAGTAGAATTTGCAATTTCCAATAGATATTAGAAGGTGTTTCCATGAAGGGTATTTAAGTGTCTATTTTTTTCCAAACCCAGCTTTGATATACTCCACCGCTTTTAGATGAGCGGAAGTTTCTTGTGAAACTGAGCCCCAAGTCATCACATCATGACCAACTCCTTCATGCATGAAGCTTTCGGTAAGTATTCCTTCATTTTTTAATTTCAACATGAACAACTCCTCCTCAGCTCTTGAAATCTCAAATTCTCCTCGAATATTGAAAGTTGGCGGTAAATCTCCCAGATTTTTAGCCCAAAGCGGTGAACCATAGTCACTTCTCACTTGATCCTGATTATCAAAGTATAAATCCTTACAGGCTGACCAAGAAGACCCTCCCCCATCAATGGCGGCATAGACAAGTAGTTGAAAAGAGAATTTGGGGCTTTCTTTTGTATCTCTCGCCCTTAAAGTGATTGCTGCTGCAAAATACGCTCCGGCACTTTCTCCGGAAATGGCAAAGTTTGCCGTATCCAAACTAAGTTCATTAGCATGATTCCATAACCAGTCCGACACTTCATACACATCATCATGAGCAGTTGGATATTTATTTTCTGGTCCCAATCGGTAATCAATTGCAATGACGGTCACATCACCTTTCAAAGCTAAATATCTGCTTATCTCATCGTGACTGTCCAGACTTCCTGCAACCCAACATGCGCCATGCACATAGATTAAGGTAGGTTTTAAGCCTTCACTTTTTGGCCTATAGATTCGTATATCCACCTCACGACCAGGTAAAGGTATTGTCTGATCAGAGATCAAAAGATCGAATTGCGAGGCAGCTGGTTTTATCCCCTCTACCTGTGCCCGAAATTGGTTAATACTTTCTGGTGTAGACAACCAAGCCTCCTGAGCGATTAGCATGGAAGGAATAGCTAGTAGAAAAAGGATGATTGTGACTATTTTCATGCGTGTTTATTTTAGGATTTAGTCCCATGTGATTTTGACCCGATTTGATCCTGTTTTTTAATTTTTCAGGGCTTTAATAATATATTTTAGAGAAATTTTATTTTAATGTACGGTTTTCTTATTTCTTCAAAGCCACTTTTTCCTTCTGAAATAAATCAGCATCGAAAATGCAACTACTAGCATCACTCCCCACATGATATAATAACTATATTGATAATGGAGCTTGGGGACGTTGTTAAAATTGGTTCCATAGATTCCCGCAATAAAGGTCAAGGGAATAAAAACTACGGAAAAGACCGTCAGAAATTTCATGATATCATTGAGCTTGCTGCTAATGGTAACATGGTAAATATTCAACTGATCGGATAAAATCTCCCGGTAACTATCCGAGGAATCACTGGCCTGACTGATATTATCCTGAAGCTCCTTGAAGTGAACATAGGTGCTTTCGGTGATCAGTTCAGACTCCATTTTAGCCAGGGAAAAAATCATTTCTTTCGCAGGTTTGATGTTTCTCCGAATGAAATTTAATTCGCGCTTATAGTTATTGATTTCATTGATTGGATCGAACATCATGTTTTAGAAGGCACAAGCCTATTCCCTATTCATCAATAAGTTTCACTTATTCCAATCCCTTTAAGTTCCAAACCACATAAAAAAAGCCTCTCCTTTTAAAAGGAGAGGCTTTCGCGTTAAGAATTCAATTTTACTTTTTGATCAATCTCTTATTCATAACCAGTTCACCGGTTTGCACCTGAACTGTATAGAGTCCTGAACTCAAGTGACCTATATTTATCTGATATACAGAGTTTCCACTTTGAATGCCATCTTCTTCATAAACCAGTCTACCGACTGCATCAAAGATTCTGATTCCCACATTCACTGTTTGATCCAATTCAACTTCAAGAGTCACATCAGATTCCGCTGGGTTAGGGAACATGTTGAAGTCTCCAAATCTAGGCTCTCTGCTTAGCTCAATTTCTCTTTCGATGGTCTGGCCAGCTCTGTCAGTACTAAAGACGGTGAATCTTGCTGTTAAAGGAATTGCAGTACCCTTCCAGATCAGCGAATTTCCAGCCAAGTCAAAATCAGAATTCTCAGCGATGGAATAGGTATGCTGATCATCTACAGGATCAATCGTTCTCAGATCACCGATGACGCTTCCGTCTTTGATGTCTCTTCGCATGATCGAATTACTCAGCTCGATACCTGTTGGCAAAGGCTTATCCGCTACTAGCACATTCACAGTGATCGGTTCTTCAAGCTCAAACCATTCGTTTTCTACCAGCTCAGTTTGAAGCTTATAGAATCCAGACTGGAGCCCATTGTAAGATTCGGTATTAACGTTTAGTTTGACATCTTTTCCTTCAAACCAATCAGAACTCATTTCAGAGATCTTCTTCTCAATCACCTCAACTGGAGTGTTCCAAGGAACCGCTACCAAGTCTGCAACAACTCTCTTGTTGCTTCTGCCTTTTGCCTGGTGGATTGTAATTGATCCTCCACCCAAGATTGTCGAAGCATCCGAGTTATCATCAGTTCCCAGACCGTTGTCATAAATGATTCCTGAGTCTCCCCAGATTTTAATTCTGAATTCATCCGGAGCAGATCCACCGTTATAGTCTCCATCTAGTGCAACCAAAGTGAACCTAAAGCCCGGAACATCATTGATGGTTCCTTCGCCTCTGTATGTAGCTTTCTTACCGGAAATCACCAAGGTACCAGATTCATGGAAAGTAGACTTGAATTTTAAGTCACCAGCCTTGAATTGGAAGTCAGTGTTACCATCTACTTGATTAGAGCCTTTCTTGTACTTGGAAACAAACCCGAAGTTGGCTTTTCCGGTCAAGCTTTCATCCGCTTTGTAAGCACCTGCGGGTGACATAATCCAGCCGCCACCGGATACAAAGTTCCCATTAGGATCATATATTGGCAAATAGGCCACAGATTCAACGAGTCCTGTACATTCAACTATAGTCGCTGATACTTTATAGACAACTGGTAGGCTGCCTAAGTCAGAAGCTAAAACAGTGATTGTTGCAATACCGGAAGCATCGGTTAAATCAGTATCCACATAAGCTCCATTATTTAAGGAGAATGTTACCTCTACTCCCTCAACAGCCGGTGATACAGTTGCTTTTAGAACAGCATCACTTCCTAAAGGAACAGGAGTGCCCGACTCAGAAGCATCAATAGTCAGAGGTATATTATCACTGATATTCACCGTGGCATTGGCATTGGACATATTGCCAGCCGCATCGGTCACAGATACCGAAACTACATTGTCTCCTAGATTGTCGCAATCAAAGGTGAATGCTGCTGGGCTAAATACCACACCACTACAGTTATCCGTTGCAGCAAAAATATCAGTAGCTAGTAGCGTGACCGTATTTGTCAAGCCAAGTACTGCCGTTGGTGTCGGCGAAATCACCGTGATCACTGGAGCTTCTGCATCTACCACGGTTATGGTGAAGCTTTTTTGCTCAGCTGAATTACCTGCTGCATCCACGGCATCTACAGTCACCGTAGTAGTTCCTATCGGGAAGGAGGTATTTGGATCCTGACTATAGCTGATAGTAGTACCCGGGCAATTATCAGAAACAGTCGCACTAAAGTCAACTATGGCACCACACTGGCCAGCATCATTATTTATAGTTACAGGAATAGCCGGAATAGCGGTGATTACCGGAGCTTCTGCATCAACCACAGTTATGGTGAAGCTTTTTTGCACTGCTGCATTACCTGCTGCATCCACCGCATCAACCGTCACGGTGGTAGTTCCTATCGGGAAGAGGGTGTTTGGATCCTGACTATAGCTGATGGTAGTACCCGGGCAATTATCAGAAGCAGTCGCACTAAAGTCGACTATGGCACCACACTGGCCAGCATCATTATTTATAGTTCTAGAAGCCGGAATGGCGGTAATTACCGGAGCTTCTGCATCAACCACAGTTATGGTGAAGCTTTTTTGCACTGAAGCATTACCAGCTGCATCTGTGGCATCTACAGTCACGGTGGTAGTTCCTATCGGGAAGGAGGTGTTTGGATCCTGACTATAGCTGATGGTAGTACCCGAGCAATTATCAGAAGCAGTCGCACTAAAGTCAACTATGGCACCACACTGGCCTGGATCATTATTTATAGTTCTAGAAGCCGGAATGGCGGTAATTACCGGGGCAGTTTTGTCTTGTACGACAACCTCTGCAGTGGCTCTGGCGGAGGCCCCTTTACTATCGGTAACGGTTATCTCAACCCGAGTTCTCCCCAAAGGGTAAGGCCCTAGCGGACTCAGGCTAAAGCTAATATCATCGCCATCGGGATCGAATGAGCCGTTATCAAAATCAGTAGCAGTGGCAGTACCTTGGCAATTGGCATCGGCAGTCACGAAAAAATTTGCTGCTTGAGCTGTAGGTGGCTGGTTACATACGCCGTTCGGGTCGGTTATGGTCACCGTATAGGATGCAGAGGCTTTATTCCCTGCAAAGTCTTCAAAAGTTAAACTGATTCTGATAGTACCGACATTAGCACAAGTATAAACTTCTCCATTAGAAACAATAGGGGGTTCAAATTCACAGTTATCATACTGTGAAACAAGTACTCCGTTAGTAGTGGGATCGGCATCTGCTGTTCCATCAGGCCCGATTGTTAAAAATACGTCCTTAACCACTAAAACTGGAGGTGTAGTATCTTCTACAGTAATAGTCGTCGAAGCCGTGCTAGAGGCTCCTTTGCTATCGGTAACGGTTAAGGTAACAGGTGTAACGCCTAATGGGTAAGGCCCTGCAGGAGCTATACTGAAGCCAAGCACATCGCCATCGGGGTCGGTAGAACCGCCATCAAAGTCAGTAGCTACTGCAACTGCCTGGCAGTTTTCACCGGCTGATAAAACCAGCGGTTTAGCTACTGCTAAGGGTGAACTATTAGGATTCAAAATAAAAATGACTTTGCCATTACTTCCGTTACCACCACCCTGTGAACCTGCACTAATAGTTATGTTAGTTCCAATATTACTTACGAAGGAGCCACCGCCGCCGCCGTTTGTTATACTAGTATTAAATGTTCCTCCACCTCCAAAGGCCCCTCCACCTCCACTATAGCCACCACCACCACCACCACCGCCACCAAAACCAGCATCGATACCGATTCCTCCGGTACCACCTTTCAGGATTCCTCCCCCTACTCCAGGACCGGCGCTTGGTAAATCAACTATATTAAGGGAATTATCTCCGTTTGCTCCACCGCTTAGATAACCACCTCCGCCTGCGCCTCCGTAAGCATCAGCGTTACTTTCACTTATCCAACCTCCACCTTGTCCTCCGCTACCATTTGAACCGCCAGGAATCGCAGGGTTGCCACCTGAAGTACCACCTGTCGTTGTATTAGTTCCACCAAAGCCAGGACCAGTGCCGCCGCTACCGCCTCCTCCACCTGCGATAACCAAAGGATTACTCATAAAGTATACAGCAGAAGCATCGCCTCCTCCAGGAGCTATGCTCAAGATTGAAATTCCATTAGCCCCTACTTTCGGCAGTGTTGCATTTGGTCCAGCGGCACCAATTCTCAATTCTAGAACATCACCAGGATTAACGGAGAATGTACCAATCGCAGTTGCTCCTTTTCCTCCGCTGACGATCGTACTACCCAATATGCTTCCTCCATCTGCTCCCAAGACCTCAATTGCTACACTAGTCACCCCACTAGGGATAATATATTGTTGAATAGGACCACCTGAATAATCGAAATTTTGTGTTTGATTTATAATTTGCCCCTGCGTAGTAGGAATTAACCATAAAATTAAAATAAACAGCACGCATACTTTGAGGCCGATTCTGAGTAAATTTCCTGTCATTTTTTCTGAATTTTATTGTAAATATTTTATTAAACAACCCTTCACATCTACCCTATCGGAAAAGTTTTCGTTAGAAAAAATGGATCTATTGAGAAGCGATAATAAGGTCAATTGTCCCTTACCAAAAAACTAATCACGGACGAAAGTATGTATAAAATGTTCGAACGAATCGTTTTATTCTCCGAATGAAATAAACTCCCATCGGCAAAGCCCCCCTCCTAGTTGCTACTGACAAAGAATACCTTTCAACGCAAAGTTAGACTTCAACCCAATTAGAAGTAAGTGCTATATAGAATCTTGAAAGAAGGGTAATCAGAAAACCTAAGTACAGGATAAAAAAGATCTGGCTTTCATCGACCATGAAGCTGGACTCGATTATTCCTTCAACTCATGATCTATTTGACTTATAGTCTTTTTAGTTTTTCCCGCAAACCATAGTAAGATGCCAGCATAGTCTCCCTTAAAAAAATGTTAGTAATCGGGGCTTTTTTAAAATCACAATTTTCAAATATGCCTTCATCAGTGATAGGCTCAGCATCCCCCAAATTGCTACAATTTTAAGGCCTTTGAAACTTCTGGTATAAATACTTCATTTTGAAAAGTGTGGTCATCTTACTTTTCAAAGTCCATCAAGTTTGCGAAAGTGAACGAGTACAAAGTAGTGATGGCTTGCCTCAATGAGGCATTGGATATGATTTCTAATCCACACGCTTTAAGATTTTCAAATGCACTGGTAGTTGGGAGCGTCCTGGCGGTAAATATGAGATTGCTGAAATGGTATTTTAAAGAACCTGAATAGTCAATTTCTTATTGAGATAGCTTAAAAAATTTCATTAGACTTTAACCTTTGGTCATTAAAGTCAATATTGAAATGGACATCGGGTAGGTCTAACTGGAGATTATTTCGGATTTCAGTGAGGTATTTCTATTCAATTTTTTTGGTTTGTACTTCAGTATTCCAATTATTAATCTGAACAGCAAACAAAATTCCAATCACCTCCAAGATGATTTCACCTATAGCATACTTGAGGTATTTTCCAGCTTTGCCACTGTAGAGTAATTGCTGCCTGATTTTCTAAAAAATTTGATCATGATTTTTTTAAGTTATACTAATCGTAAAACTATTGTCTTATTTTAAAGAATTGCAAAGGCTGTTTTTAATCTGTTTATAAACTAAATATGCCAATCCTGTTCAGATGAACACTTAGGGTTTCTTATTTCTTCAAAGCCACTTTTTCCTTCTGAAATAAATCAGCATCGAAAATACAACTACTAGCAACACTCCCCACATGATATAATAACTATATTGATAATGGAGCTTGGGGACGTTGTTAAAATTGGTTCCATAGATCCCCGCAATAAAGGTCAGAGGAATAAAGACTACGGAACAAACCGTCAGAAATTTTATGATATAATTGAGCTTACTGCTAATGGTAACATGGTAAATATTCAACTGATCGGATAAAATCTCCCGGTAACTATCCGAGGAATCACTGGCCTGACTGATATTATCCTGAAGCTACTTGAAGTGAACATAGGTGCTTTCGGTGATCAGTTCAGACTCCATTTTAGCGAGGGAAAAAATCATTTCTTTCGCAGGTTTTATATTTCTCCGAATGAAATTTAATTCGCGCTTATAGTTATTGATTTCATTGATTGGATCGAACATCATGTTTTAGAAGGCACGTGCATATTCCCTATTCATCAATAAGTTTCACTTATTCCAATCCCTTTAAGTTCCAAACCACATAAAAAAAGCCTCTCCTTTTAAAAGGAGAGGCTTTCGCGTTAAGAATTCAATTTTACTTTTTGATCAATCTCTTATTCATGACGAGTTCGCCGGTTTGCACCTGAACTGTATAGAGTCCTGAACTCAAGTGACCTATATTTATCTGATATACAGAGTTTCCACTTTGAATGCCATCTTCCTCATAAACCAGTCTACCGACTGCATCAAAGATTCTGATTCCCACATTCACTGTTTGATCCAATTCAACTTCAAGAGTCACATCAGATTCCGCTGGGTTAGGGAACATGTTGAAGTCTCCGAATCTAGGCTCTCTGCTTAACTCAATTTCTCTTCCGATGGTCTGGCCAGCTCTGTCAGTACTAAAGACGGTGACTCTTGCTGTTAAAGGAATTGCAGTACCCTTCCAGATCAGCGAATTCCCAGCCAGGTCAAAATCAGAATTCTCAGCGATGGAATAGGTATGCTGATCATCTACAGAATCTATCGTTCTCAGATCACCGATGACGCTTCCGTCTTTGATGTCTCTTCGCATGATCGAATTGCTCAACTGGATATCGGTTGCCAAAGGCTTATCCGCCACAAGCACATTCACAGTGATCGGCTCTTCAAGCTCAAACCATTCGTTTTCTTGCACGTTAACTTTCAACTTATAAAATCCTGGTTGAAGAGCATTGTAAGATTTAAAATTGATAGTTAGCTTGATTTTCTTACTGTCAAACCAGTTTTCACTCTGAGAAAAGATTTTATCATTTATCACTTCAATTGGAGTATTCCAAGTAACAGCGATTAATTCAGGTTCTTCCTCCATTCTGTAAGTAGCGTTACAGTTTCCGATAAAGGACCCAGTACTTCCTGCGAGCAAGGCTTCGACTGCATTGGCACTGACACATATAGTTTTTCTCTTGCCATTCGGCATTATTTGACAGATCTGAACCTTGTTTTGTCCAGCCTTACCACAAGAGGATTCAACTGAGATCACCTTGGAGAAGATTTCATTTCCTACACACTTTCCATCTATAATCAACTCTACCTTGTATTCTTTCACAAAGTCACCATTTGCAACAATCTGGTAAGTTGAACTATTGGATCCTGAAATAAGAGTGAAAGATCCACCTTCATTTCTTTCGTACCATTTGTAAGATAATCCAGAATATGGAGAAGGCTGATAAGTTGCTGTCAAGGTAGTACTAGAAGGTAATCCTAGGGAACTTTCCGCTCCATCAAAAATGACCACATTGCCATTTGCATTTTTAGGAATACTTGAACTAACGAATGCCTTGAACACGGTCAATTGTGCAGTCGCCTGAGTTTGGGAATCGCTTAGATTTCCGGAGTTAGGAACGAATTCTGCTGAAATTGGATAGGACAATCCTGGTGTTAAACTAATGGTGAATGCTCCAGAGAAGACTCCATCAGTAACTGAGGTTACGTTGACAGTTCCTATCGAAGTACTACCGGTTTTGAAGGTAACTACTCCTCCAAGACTATTAATGTCTGATTGGATTCCAGTATTGACAGCTTTCACAGTCGCAGTTAACGTTACCTGCTCTCCGTCACAATTTGCTATAGAGTTACTAGTAGTAATTGTAGTTGGAGCCTTAATGATTTCTATCACTACTGAACCGTTGTCATCATTGTAGTTACCAGTCACATCGGTGAACATCCAGTTGGCTGTTCCACCTGGCACATTAGTGAAGCTAGCACCTACTTCAAGTCCTGCTAATATTTCGCCTGCTAGGCCTGTTACTGATCCAGTCGCTCCATGAGGTATTGCATCGTATGTTCCTGAGTAACCAGTAACAGCGATAGTCGCATTAATCTTATTGATCGCAAAGGCAGTCCAGTCACTGTATCCTGCAATGTATTCAGCATTACCTGCAAAATTCGATCTAACGCGGTAAGCCCCTGCATCCGTTGGTGCTCCTGCAATACCAGCCCAATTACTGCCGTCATACTGCTCGTATTCAAACGTCACCGGAGGATTCAAGTCTCCTTCCAAACCGGTAGCGCTTCCCGTAGCTTCAAACGGATTTCCATTATAGTCTCCACTCGCTCGCGTAACTGTTATTGTTGCTGCAATTTGATTAATAGCAAAGGCTGTCCAGTCACTAGACCCTGAGGTATAGTTCGTATTTCCAGCAAAGTTTGATCTAACGCGGTAAGCCCCTGCATCCGTTGGTGCTCCTGCAATGCCAGCCCAATTACTACCGTCATACTGCTCGTATTCAAACGTCACCGGAGGATTCAAGTCTCCTTCCAAACCGGCAGCGCTTCCCGTAGCTTCAAACGGATTTCCGTTATAGTCTCCGCTCGCTCGTGTAACTGTTATTGTTGCTGCAATTTGATTAATAGCAAAGGCAGTCCAGTCACTGGAACCTGAGGTATAGTTCGTATTTCCTGCAAAGTTTGATCTTACACGGTAAGCCCCTGCATCTGTTGGTGCTCCTGCAATACCAGCCCAATTACTGCCGTCATACTGCTCGTATTCAAACGTCACCGGAGGATTCAAGTCTCCTTCCAAACCGGTTGCGCTTCCCGTAGCTTCAAACGGATTTCCGTTATAGTCTCCGCTCGCTCGTGTAACTGTTATTGTTGCTGCAATTTGATTAATTGCAAAGGCAGTCCAGTCACTGGAACCTGAGGTATAGTTCGTATTTCCTGCAAAGTTTGATCTTACACGGTAAGCCCCTGCATCTGTTGGTGCTCCTGCAATACCAGACCAATTACTGCCGTCATACTGCTCGTATTCAAACGTCACCGGAGGATTCAAGTCTCCTTCCAAACCGGTTGCGCTTCCCGTAGCTTCAAACGGATTTCCGTTATAGTCTCCGCTCGCTCGTGTAACTGTTATTGTTGCTGCAATTTGATTAATAGCAAAGGCAGTCCAGTCACTGGAACCTGAGGTATAGTTCGTATTTCCTGCAAAGTTTGATCTTACACGGTAAGCCCCTGCATCTGTTGGTGCTCCTGCAATACCAGCCCAATTACTGCCGTCATACTGCTCGTATTCAAACGTCACCGGAGGATTCAAGTCTCCTTCCAAACCGGTTGCGCTTCCCGTAGCTTCAAACGGATTTCCGTTATAGTCTCCGCTCGCTCGTGTAACTGTTATTGTTGCTGCAATTTGATTAATAGCAAAGGCAGTCCAGTCACTGGAACCTGAGGTATAGTTCGTATTTCCTGCAAAGTTTGATCTTACACGGTAAGCCCCTGCATCTGTTGGTGCTCCTGCAATACCAGACCAATTACTGCCGTCATACTGCTCGTATTCAAACGTCACCGGAGGATTCAAGTCTCCTTCCAAACCGGTTGCGCTTCCCGTAGCTTCAAACGGATTTCCGTTATAGTCTCCACTCGCTCGTGTAACTGTTATTGTTGCTGCAATTTGATTAATAGCAAAGGCAGTCCAGTCACTGGAACCTGAGGTATAGTTCGTATTTCCTGCAAAGTTTGATCTTACACGGTAAGCCCCTGCATCCGTTGGTGCACCTGCAATACCAGCCCAATTACTGCCGTCATACTGCTCGTATTCAAATGTCACCGCAGGACTTAAGACTCCTTCCAAACCGGTTGCGCTTCCCGTAGCTTCAAACGGATTTCCGTTATAGTCTCCACTCGCTCGTGTAACTGTTATTGTTGCAGCGATCTTATTGATGGCAAAGGCAGTCCAGTCACTGGAACCTGAGGTATAGTTCGTATTTCCTGCAAAGTTTGATCTTACACGGTAAGCCCCTGCATCCGTTGGTGCTCCTGCAATACCAGCCCAATTACTGCCGTCATACTGCTCGTATTCAAATGTCACCGCAGGACTTAAGACTCCTTCCAAACCGGCAGCGCTTCCCGTAGCTTCAAACGGATTTCCGTTATAGTCTCCGCTCGCTCGTGTAACTGTTATTGTTGCAGCGATCTTATTGATTGCAAAGGCTGTCCAGTCACTGGAACCTGCAATGTATTCAGCATTACCTGCAAAATTCGATCTAACCCGGTAATCTCCTACATCCGTTGGTGCTCCTGCAATACCAGACCAATTGTTTGACTCAAACTGCTGGTATTCAAATGTCACCGCAGGACTTAAGACTACTCCATCCAAACCAGTGGCTTCGCCAGTAGCTTCAAAAAGATTGCCATCATACTCGCCGCTACTTCTGCTGACCGTTATCAAACTGGATTCAGTTGGACCATTAGGGCCTATATCAAAAGTAACAGAAGCAGAATTGGAATTCACCAATCCATCATTTGCCACAAAGGCTATAATACCTGCATCTGCTCCCAATAAACCCGGTGTCGGGGTGAATGTCGCTGCATCTAATGCTGTATTAATGGCCGCCAAGGTTCCTGCTGCTGTGAAGCTCGCAGAGCCGTTTCCCGATCCACCAAAGGTGATGCCCGTCGTACCAAGAGTGACAGTTCCTCCTGTAATGGTGAACGTAAGCGTCTGATCATCTCCATCCCCGTCAGCTACCTGAATGTCGTCTGCCAATGCTACGGCAACATCATCTTCGGTTACCGCAGGTGCAGTCGGTGCAGTAGCCACAGGAGCTATGTTTGCAATTTTCTGCTTGGTGTCAATGGCTGGATCACCAATATTTCCGGAAGGATCAGTTAACGTAACTGACAAAGTCACTGTACCCACTCCTAAGCCACTAAGGTCAATTCCCGTGATTTGATAAGTTGCAGAGGCTATGATTCCGCTGCCCATAATATTGGTTCCTCCACCATCACTTGAGAAGGTGTAATTATAGGTAGTGCCAATTTCCGCATCAGCAAAGGTAAAGCTTGCCGCATTGGCACTCTTCTCTCTGATTGGATCCTGATTAATTGTTGCTGAATAACCGGTAGGTGCATCAAAGTCACCACATAACTGTAGGTCGTCCAAGGCAAGGTAAATGAAGCTTCCTCCGATTTCTATTTCTAAGCCATCCACAAACGTGGTGGAATTATCCGCTCCGCCTTCCGTGGCAAAGTCAATGTAGAAAAATCCCTGGTTGGAGCTAAAGTCGGTCGGGAAACCCGTGGTTTTGGATATTGTATATTCGGTATTCGCCCCATTTTTACCGCGGATGGTTACCGTTCCGTCATTGGTAGGAAGCGGATTAGTTCCGGTATTGGAGGTAAGAAACAATGCCAGTTTACTGAACTTGACAGGAATGTCCAAAGACAAAGTGTAAGTACCGGTACCTGAATTCTCCAGATAATTGCTGGATGAGTTAATCCCAAAACCGGTTCTGTCCCTGACCGCCCAATTTCCTCCCAAGGTAATTGCCTTACCGTTGGAGGAGAAGAAGGTCGCCCCATTGGTAAATGACTCAAATGTCTCGATGTAGCAGGCACCCACCAGGTGGATTTCCCCATTCAGATATTCAAAAGGTGGGGTATTGCCCAGTGCATCCTGAATATTAGTTCCTGCATTCAATTTGATCTGAACCGAACCCTCTCCGCTTATGCCAGTAACACTTAAGGTATAAATGGATCCGGAACCTGAAATGCCCGTCAATGCTCCGGTTGCTGTTCCTGTCTTGAGCAAAGTGAAATCATCCAGCGTTACATTGCTGGCATCCTCGTCAAAAGTAACCTGGAAGTTAACCGTACCCGCAGTAGATAGAGAAGTCCCTGTTTTTGAAATACTTTGAACTACTGGTGCCTGGTTGTCTACGTCAGGGGCAGCCTCACAGAAATTCATGTTGTCAACCAACAATTCGATAAACCCTCCACTGATCGTAAAGACCAGTTCATCCACATTGATATTGCGATAATTCGAAGCACCAGCTGTTGAAAAATTGATGGTGAAAAATCCTCCATCGACAGTCGTCGTAGGGAATCCTGAATTCTTTGTAATGGTGTATTGATCAACCCCGCCTTTCTTGCCGGTAATGGCTATACTTCCCGTTCCGGTTGGATTGTCTCCATTGGTTTGATCCGAAAGAAACAGGTCAATCGTGCTCATAGTAAACTCAGATCCACTGCTTAGTGAAAAAGAGCCCACCGTATTGTTGTTTTTAATATATCCATTGGATTTTCCTGAGCCGAATCCGGTACGCTTCTCAATCTCAAATCCTGTCCCAAGTGAGAAGTTCACTCCGTTTCCATTGAATGTCTTACTTGCATCGGTCTCCGTTTCAAAAGTCTCCACAAAGCAGGGACCTACATAGTGGAGCTGTCCCGAGGTAAATGCAGGGGTACCAGTGATATCATCCACATTAGCGATATTCGTTCCTCCCTTTAAATCCAGTCGTATGGTTCCTTCCCCGTCCAAATTATTAACGGCTACAGTATAACTACTTCCCGAACCCGACACTGCCCCTACTGTTCCTGTAGTTCCGGCAGTAGTCAGTAAAAAATCATCCGAACTGACATTTTTAGCGTCTTTGGAAAAAGTCACCGAGTAATTGACCGATGTTGCATTAGTCAAAGGAGAACCCACAAGTGAGACACTTGTTACTAATGGAGGATCACTGTCTACCGGATTGACTGCTGGGCCAAATGAAAAATTATCTATAAATATATATATATCCGCTCCTTCAATCCTGATTTCATCTACGTTATAGAAATCCGGGTTTGCTGCGAAATTTTTGGCGCCGGTGACGTTACTGTCAAAATTGACGTCAACCGTAGAACCAACCTGCAACCCGCCACTATAGGCTTTTATTGTACCGCTACCTGAACAAACTATAGGACTTAGACATCCATTTTGAAGCCAAATGCTCAGAAGCTGAAAGGCTGTCCCATTTACTTTGGTGATTTTCCATCCTGTTACACCGAATTCAACTGTATTGGTATCATCCAATGCTCTGGTCCCTCCAAAGCCTCCAGTAGCTGAACTGACGAGTGCACCTGGATTTCCCCCGGAAAAAATCTGAAACCTTACGCCGGTATTATCATAGGTGTTTGTGCCATTTAAGGAATTCGGAGTTGGTGTAGTAATTTCATTAAAGGTTACTGTCGTTGTCTGCGAAAACGACAAATGAGTGATACCTGCAAATAGCAGAAGAAAAAAAATCAGGTTGGAGATGGAACGTTTCATCATATTAGTTTTTAAATAAAAATACCGACCCCAATCGGGGTCGGAATAAAATTGATATTAACTTCTGGAAGGGAAAATTCCCTGAAGCGCTATGATATAATTCATTGCTAAAGAAGGTTGCATATTATTGTGGGCCAGATTACCACCTGCATTACCAATACTGGCTCCCATCCCAACATTAGCCGCTCCAGTATTATACCCATTGACAGGAAATGCCGGGGCACTTCTTTCAATTGTCACACTTTCTTTTGCAAGTGAACTATTCGTAGGATCATTTGTATTTCCGTCCGTATTATTTGCTAAAAGTTGATGAGTATGAGCTGGCATTTCATTTGGAGTTAGAGTAACTGTCTCTTGACCTATTACTTCCCCTATTTGTCTTGGTGTTAGGCCAGGGCCATTTCCCATTCCCACAGCACAACGACCTTGCAAATTTGGTAATGCAAAAGTAGTTCTGCCATCTCCTCCATATTGAGTTCCCAGCAATGAAAATAAAGCAGAATACGAAGCGATAGATAATAATTGGCCATTGCAAAAAGCCCAGCCTCTAGGGGCAAAATTAAAGCCCACCATCATAATTTGTCCTAAAAAAGGTTCCATTGTACTATTAATTTAAGTTTAAATATCTATTTAAAAATTTTGATTCAGCTTTTTAAGTCTTAGCTCCTAGAAGGATATATTCCTACTAATGCAATCACATAATTCATTGTCAGAGATGGCTGCATATTGTTATGAGCAAGGTTACCACCTGAGCTTCCAACACTTGAAGCATTCATAGATACATTTGCTGCATTTGAACTATACCCATTGACAGGAAAAGCAGGGGCACTTCTTTCTACTATTACACTTTCTTTAGCAAGCGTATTATTCGCAGGATCATTTGTATTCCCGTCCGTATTATTTGCCATGAGTTGGTGGGTATGAGATGGCATTTGACTTACTGTAAGCGTCACTTCTTCCTGCCCCAGTTTCGATCCTTGTTGCCTAGAAGTAAGTCCTGGTCCCTGTCCCATTCCCACAGCACATCTGCCTCTCAAATCAGGGAGTCCAAAAGTGGTTCTACCATCCCCGCCATAGATGGTACCTAGCAATGAAAATAAAGCTTCATTCTCAGGAATAGGTAATAATTGTCCATGACATAAGGCCCAACCTCTAGGGGCAAAATTGCCTCCAAACATCATGATTTGTCCAATAAATGGTTCCATTATTATTCTTGTTTGATTATTGATATTTATTATATCTAATTCTTTTTCTAGTGATTGGAATACCCAATCAATCCTCCTCCACTAAGTCCAATTTCTGATATATCTGAATTTTTGTATTGATTTAGACTTAAGAGCACGGAACTACCACTTGCATTTTGTATGCTTTTTAACACACTTGCCTTTTTATCTTCATAGCTAAGGCTGCAAAAGACTTGTGAAACCCCAGAAGTATGCCGGGTAAAGCGTTCGACTAAAGTCTTTTCTTGAAAATCTGGAGTTGTTTTTATCAAGCAAAAAACCTTTTGACAATTGAATTCTTTTTTTAACTGAGAAACCATTCCATTGATTTGATCCACCTTTTTATCAAAATCAGCAGAGTCTAGTGGAAGAACTAAACCTATTATTCCAGTTTTAAAACCTCCAATCTTCCGAATTAAAAAATTTGAGGATTGTAAATCTGATTGATGGGCACTAATAGGTTCAATAATAGATTCATTTTTAACTGTTGAAAATTCATTTAGCGCATGATTAGGATCAGAGAATTTCGAATGAACATTTAATCTCACTAGTTCACTGGAAGAATCAATATTTATTGAAGAGGTTCCATCTTTCCCTGATGAAAAACGTCTGGACAAAATCAATCCATCTGCGGAATGAGGCAATCCAAACCGACTGGTGTTTAGTCCGCCTATTTGAGTTACTGAAGAAAAATCTTCTTGATTTGAGAATAGATTCTTAGAAAGTCCAATCCCTGGAATACTTGCTAAAAATGAAAATGCAGTTACTTTTCTCAAAAAATTTCTTCTGGTTTTTGTCATAATTTCAATGTTTTCTTAAAAAAAATTAACCTAGTGCTTTCTTGAGATAATTCAATTTGAAATTAAAAAAACACATTTAGTCAAATCCTCTCATTCTATATATAATCAACTCTATTCCAAACGATAACCTAAAGATATTTCCCATTATTAGGTAGTGGTTATTCTTCTTTTTTTAACAAGAATCCTCTTAAATAGTCCGGCATTTTTACAGGCAAAAAAATTAAGACCAATTTTGCATCGAATAGCTTTACCATTAGTACTTATTCAGATTTGATAGACTATTCAAATGATTTCAGGATAGTCTTCGTGTGGAAAAATGTGGATCCCAAAAGCCTTGCTGTTCCAGTTCTTGATCTATCTGAATATTAATTTCTTCGATTTTTTCCTGCAAACCATGATAATAAGTATGCAAGGTTTCCCTTAAAAAAAACTTGAAATCAAGGCGTTCTTAAATTCATCAAGTAAGTAAAAAAAGAGTAAAGGCTAGTTTCGGATTTCAATGAGGTATTTCTCTTCAATTTTTTTGGTTTGTACTTCGGTATTCCAATTATTAATCTGAACAGCAAACAAAATTCCAATCACTACTAGGATGATTTCACCTATAGCATACTTGAGGTATTTTCCAGTTTTGCCATTGGAGCGTAATTGCTGCCTGATTTTCTAAAAAATTTGATCATGATTTTTTTAAGTTATACTAATCGTAAAACTATTGTCTTATTTTAAAGAATTGCAAAGGCTCTTTATAAACTAAATATGCCAATCCTGTTCAGATGAACACTCAGGTTTTCTTATTTCTTCAAAGCCACTTTTTCCTTCTGAAATAAATCAGCATCGAAAATGCAACTAATAACATCACTCCCCACATGATATAATAACTATATTGATAATGGAGCTCGGGGACATTGTCAAAATTGGTTCCATAGATCCCGGCAATAAAGGTCAAGGGAATAAAAACTACGGAAAAGACCGTCAGAAATTTCATGATATCATTTAGCTTGCTGCTAATGGTAGTATGGTAAATATTCAACTGATCGGATAAAATCTCCCGGTAACTATCCGAGGAATCACTTGCCTGACTGATATTATCCTGAAGCTCCTTGAAGTGAACATAGGTGCTTTCAGTGATCAATTCAGACTCCATTTTAGCCAGGGAAAAAATCATTTCTTTGGCCGGTTTTATGTTTCTCCGAATGAAATTTAATTCGCGCTTATAGTTATTGATTTCATTAATCACATCCTGATTGGGATTGATCAGGAGGTTTTCTTCCAGTGTTTCGACTTTTTCGCCTAGCAGGCTGATCACATATAAATAGTTATCCACCACAATATCCAGCAAGGCAAAAGTCAAATAGTCCGTTCCCCCATTTCGGATTCGCTTTTTCTGTTTTCGGATTCGCTCCCGTACGGGCTCGAAGACATCTCCCTTATTTTCCTGAAAAGTAATCAGCACAGATTTGGTCAAAATCAAACTCAGATTTTCTACCATAATGGACCCGTTTTTTGGGTCTTGCTGCATCATTTTGATGGTGATCAAAGTGCAGTTATCATAATCAATGATTTTTGGTCGAGCCTCGGTATTGAGTACCTCTGCCATAACCATGCTATCAAAATCAAACGCTTCCGTTATTTGATCCATGATGGCCAAATTGTGAAGCCCATCAATATTCAACCAAGTAACGGTGGTTTCGTCTTGGTATTTACTGATTTCCTTTACTGTTTGAATTGAATCTTCGCTCAAGCTATTTGCGTCGAAATTTATAATCCTGAGCAACACTTGATCAATCTTTTTTTCTCCACGGAAGATTAATTCATCTGGCGATTGACCTATTTCTTGCTTTTGTTTCTTCGAATATCTTGCCATAAGTTTTAATTTTTTGAAGGGCATTTAGCTAAAATTCGTTGAGTTGAAATCATATGCATTGAACTCATTTAGAACAAAATTCAAGGCTCTATTTCAATTTTCATTCTGAAAGGAGAAATTATCTGCTTTGGATAGCTTTGATTACTTGAACAGTGTTTCAGGTGATTTACCAAACTTAACTATCCAACAATAAGCTTTTGCTTAATTTATAAAAAAAGACCAACAATGGATTTTCTAAGAACCTGAATAAGATATACTCAGAATAAGAGGAGGCGTTTCCGGAACAAGCATTTTCTACCGCTAAAGAGAGAGAATAAGTTCGGAACACCTGAATTGATCTTTTACAAGTGAAAACGAATCAACTTTAGCCGACTACCCAGGAACTGAAGGTTTTCCAGAAGTCGAATTTGTAAAAATACAGAACCGAGTAATGGTACATCAAAACCACCAATAAGGCAAAAGGGAAAACATTCCATCGCTTATGCGATTTCCAATCCCAAATACTTAGCCCTACTAAAATCAAATCCGCCATGAGGAAGCCTACCACTGGTAAAATAGGATTCCCTTCGATGGTGTAGAGATGTGGAATTAATGATGGGAAATAAAACCCTATAATCCGATCTGTAGCAGGTGTCACCATAGGGAAAATGGTGCAGATCATATATCGTGCATGAAGTCCAACCCTTTTTTTATGATAGATCGAAAGGCCGTAAAAAATCACAAAAGCAATCAGTGCGTTGATCACCAAAGCCACAAAAAAGTAATCCATTGTACTTAGCTGTACTCCATTGAGTTTATATCGCAGTAAATCAATCGTCGTGAAAATCAATATCGGTACGAGCACATAAGAAAATTTACCAATAGACTTATGTAGGGAGTTCATTCTCGCCCGAATCAGAAAAGGCTGTACAACCAGCATCAAACACCAAATAATCAACGCAATGCCGTGTGTGTGCATGCGATAATTCTCCTGATCCAGAATCCTGGTAAAGTAAGTAAACCAGAAACCTATCAGGATTAAGACAAAGAAGCCCGCAAAAAAGTAATGGCTCCGTTGATTTAGCTGCTTTTCTAATTTCATCTGTTTATAATTGTTTTTTAATGGTCATATGGAATGCCCTGATCCCGATATTTATCGGGACATTCCCCTCCCGAAACCAGTTCGGGACAAATTGTGTGAGAAGCACCTCTCATGGGCATTTCATGTCTTTAAATTTTTACCCTTTTATGAATATTCCTTGGGCGATTTTGGGAAAATAAGTTGGCTGACTGGGTCTATTTGGCTGGTATTCATATTAAAATGAGTTATTTATCAGCTGAAAAATAAGAAAGTTTAGAATTTCTGTAACAAATCCTAATTTTCTCCCTTCTTCAATCAAATGATAAATTTAACGCCTAATGAAGCTTAAAAAACTCATCATCCAAGGCATCTCTGTTTTCTTAGGTTTTACTTTTTGGGGATCGGGAATGGCAAAGCTATTCTTTGAGCATAAGTTTTTTGGCTGGATGGGACCGGTCTGGTTGATCGATGAACTGGCGAAATATGACCTTGGGTTTTATGGTGCTTTTATAGCCTATTTCCAAGTCATAATCGGCTACTTACTCGTTACCACACGGTACAAATTGCTGGGCAGTATTATGATGCTTCCGCTGTTGGCCAATATTCTGATGGTGACTATTTCCCTCCAATGGAAGGGTACACCTTTTGTGATTTGCTTTTTTCTACTTCTCAACACGATCTTGCTTTGGCAGTACCGTGACTTTTTTAGGCCTTTAATTGACGAGGGAAAAAGTAGTGCAGACATCAACCGCAGAACTCCCAAAACTTGGTCTGGACACTTGGTTTGGCTCTCCGGTTTAGGTTTACAGATTCTTGCAATCGCGGTTTCCTATTACCATTGGCCCCTTTCTTTAGGAATTTCTCTGGCGGGTTTGGTCATTTCTCTTATGAGTTTTGTAGTGGACAAAAATCATACAACAGGATTAAAATCATAACCAGAATTAATAAGCCCTCATCTATCTTATTTTTCTTCCTGGCTTCTCGATTTTCCCAGCTTCTTTTTGCAGAAGAACCAAAAGGGTAAGACCAAAAATTATTCTTTTCTTAACAATGTGGCTTACTTCTTGGTCTTTTATAAAGGATATTTCAACTTGTATTTGAATCAATCTTTTAACTGAAATCATAAAAAAGTACCTGCTCAAATTTTTGAAGATCCTTGGCATTTCAATAGGTATTCTATTGATTCTCTTCATTGCCTTGATCTTTTTTATTCGAAGTCCTTGGGGGCAGGGGATAATAGTGAACAAAGCAACTACCTATCTTCAAAATAAAACTGGCGCTGAAGTAAGCGTAGGGAAGCTTTTTATCACATTCTCAGGAAATGTCAGCCTTGAAGAGTTTTATATTTCGGATATTGATGGAGACACCTTGGTCTATTCAAAGAATCTGGAAGCCGGAATTTCATTTCTTCCACTGATTCAAGATGGTTCTATCCATGTAAGCAAATTCAATTGGGAAGGTTTAACAGCCAGAATTAAACGTCCCGAAAGTACTGGGAAATTCAATTTTGAATACCTGATTGAAGCATTTTCGTCTACTGATGAAGCAACAATTGCTGCTGATAGTACAGCAACCGATAGTGCTTCTTTAAATATTTCACTTTCGCCAGTTACGCTCAAAGATTTTGACATCACTTACCTAGATGAAGTCTCTGGGATTGAAGCCCAATTAAAGCTTGGAGATTTTGAATTGGCTATTCCAACCTTGGATTTGGAAAGTTATGTTTTTGGGATTAAGTCAATCTCTCTTGAAAAAAGCAGCATTCAATACAAACAAACCAAACCTTTTCCTGCATCTGAAGAAACTGAGGAGGAATCCATTTTGCCGATTATTCGAATCGAAAATCTATCCCTTAGCGACATCACTTTAGATTATGATAATCCTGTTGACCGGCAATTAGCAAGGGTAAAAATCGGAGAATTGACACTTCAGATTCCTGAAATAGATTTATCAAATCAAAACGTAGAGATTAACCAAATCAGCCTTTCGGAGTCCAATATTTTATACCATGATTTTTCGACACCAGACAGTCTCTCTCCCAATTCTATAGAAGCTGATTCTTCTTCATTCACATGGCCAAACTGGAATGTGGATTTAAAAGCGCTTGCATTGAATAACAACCAGATTGAATACAAAACCAAAGACCAAGAAGCTCAGGTTGGAGTTTTTAATCCAGAAGTAATCCTTCTCGAAAATTTAACTTTAGAAGCTAGTGATATCTATTTGGCAGATGAATCAGCAAGCTTCAACCTTGAAAATTTCCATTTTTTAGAAGCAAGCGGGTTTGAGTTGAAAGACTTGATTTTAGCATTAAAAACTACCGGTAATGAGACCGATATTTCAAGGTTCTTTATACAAACCAACAAGAGTCTTGTTGATTCAAAAGCTAATTTAACCTACGAATCTATCCAGCAATTGATAAGAAATCCGGAGCTGGCAAAATTAGATTTAGAAATTTCTGACCTTGCCTTGGATGTAAGAGATAGTTACTTCTTTGCTCCAGAATTGGTAAATGATACACTAATCCAAGAACTAGCAAAATTTCCTTTTTTGGGCGATTTATCGGTTAAGGGAAATTTGTCTGAATTAGAAATCCCACAATTAAATATCTCCTGGGATGAAACAGAATTTCAAGCGAAGGGAAGTGTTACAAATGCCTTGATCATTGATTCTTTGTTTTTTGACTTTCCTGAAATCAATTTTAAAACCAATAGAGGTACAATCAATCGATTTGTATCCGAATCAGATTATGGAATTCAATTGCCGGAGCAATTGGATCTTCAGGCAAATGCAAGAGGAACATTGGAAGATTTATTAGCCGACTTGGATTTGCTCACTGATTTAGGAGAGATAAAATTGGCAGCCCGCTACCAAAATCTGGATGAAATCGCTTTTGACGTAGCACTTCAATTAACAGAACTTCAACTGGGAGTATTACTTAAAAACCCAGACTTGGATACTTTATCCCTTGATCTTAAAGCGAAAGGAAATGGTACTAGCATTTATGATCTGAATGCAAGTCTTGAGTCCGATTTTGAACAATTAAATCTATATGGATCTGATTATTCCGGGCTTCAATTAAATGGGGATATCATTAACGGATCTGGCGATATCAGCCTTTTTCTGGATTCAGATTATTTGAATTTTGATTTACTAAGTTCCGTCGCGCTGGATTCTGTTAATTCAAAAGTTAGTCTTGCGCTGGACCTCAAAGGTGCGGATTTTTATGAGCTAGGAATTTCCTCAAAAGAATCCAGAGCTAGACTAAAACTTGATGCAAACTTCGAGGGGAATTTAGATGATTTCAATGCCTCTGTTTTTTTACATGACGGTTTGGTGTTGCATGACAAAAAAAATTATCCAACTGGCCAACTTAATCTTCAGGCACTTGTAAAGCCAGATTCCACAAGCGTAACCATTGACAGTAAACTGGCAAAAGGTTTTATCGAGACTAACACTAATCCATCAGCATTGGCTCAAGCTATTGAGAATCATTTCCTCCAATATTTAGGACAAAAAGATTCGGCCCAAGTAGCCCTCGATCGTAACATCGTGATGAATATGGATATATCAATTTTTGATGATCCGATTTTAGGTGAGGTTTTATTTCAAGGGCTGGAGCAGCTAGATTCCGGAAAAATAAAATTGTCTTATTTACAAGATTTAAACTCTCTTACAGCGTCGGTTGATTTTCCATATATCGATTATTCAGGAACCTTGATTGATAATTTAGGGCTTGATATCACATCAAATTCGAGTAATCTCAATTTTGATTTTGGTTTTCAAGGATTGGCTTCCGGTCCTTTAAAAATCGGAAACACTTCCCTGACTGGTGAATTGGAAGATTCAAGAATTAATTTCGAGTTCAACTCTTTTGAAGAGGAAACGCAACTTTACAATGTGGCCTATGATATCGGATTAGATGGGGACACACTAAGTATTCACATCGATCCTGAAGATCTAATTCTTAACAAGAATAGCTGGACCATCCCTGCTTCCAATCAAGTGCTTTATTCTGAAAACAGTTTAAGTTTTAGAGATTTCAGCTTTTCTCAAAATGGACAGGAACTTTCTCTCAGGAAGAATATTGAAGGCTTTACTGACGAAAATATTGCTATCCTTTTTCAAAATTTCAGGCTTTCCACATTTACCAGCCTATTGAATCCGGAGGAAATTATAGCCGGAGGAAAATTAAATGGGCAGTTGGTCGTAGAGAACCCTTTTGGAGCAATCGGCCTAATGGGAAATCTAAAAATCGATAGTCTTCAAGCCGTGGGAGTGCCACTTGGCAATCTAAGTCTTGATGCTACAGCGAAAAACTCGGGAGACTACATTTTGGCTTTAAAATTAAGAGATGGGGGGATTGACCTGGACATGGATGGAGAATTCGTGGCAGATGAATCCGGAGGGGAATTCAATCTGACGCTTGATCTTCTCAAAGCAGAAATGACAAAAATTGCGGCCCTTTCCCAGGATCAAATTTTAGAAGCTTCGGGGTATTTGGAAGGTAAAGTAAGTGCAAGCGGGAAAACTAGCGAACCAAAATACCAAGGAGAATTTCAATTTCATGAGACCTCATTTGTACCAGCACAACTAAGTACTAAGTATCTTTTGTCGGATGAAAAAATCACGCTAGACAATGATGGAGTCTACTTCAATCAATTGACAGTCCGAGATGCTGACGACAATAAATTCACAGTTGATGGAGAGATCTCGACAAGTGATTTGACCAATCCTCGTTTTGACCTAAACCTGGTTGCCAAAAACTTTATGGTGGTGAATTCCACCAATATAGAGAATGAATTATTATATGGACGTGGAACCATTGATGCAGACGTATCCATCAAAGGGAATCTAAATCTCCCAATTGTCAAGGCCAATTTGAATATCAAAGAAAATACGGATTTGACATTTATAATCCCTGATTCACAACTTGATCTGGTAGAGCGAGACGGCGTCGTAATATTTGTAAACAAAGAAAATCCAGACGACTTTTTAACAAGCCAAACAGAAGAAAATACCACAGCATTTTCCGGTTTTGATATTCAAGCGCTATTAACCGCTGATCCAAAGGCAAAATTCAAGGTGGTCATCGATCCAAAAACCGGTGACAACCTTTTACTATCCGGAAGTGCCGATCTGCAAATGGATATTAATCCCAATGGCAGAATCACGCTAAGTGGAGCCTATGAAATAACAGAAGGACATTATGAAATGTCACTTTATAATTTGATCAGTAAAAAATTCTTGATCAATCCTGGAAGTAGAATTACCTGGAATGGTGATCCGATGGATGCAAATCTGGACATCCGAGCTATTTATGAGGTGAAAACTCCTGCCACAGAATTAATGTCTTCTCAAATTACCGGAAGTAATCAAGACACTAAGTCTCAGTACAAAACCCGACTTCCATTTTTGGTATACTTAAATGTAGCTGGGGAGTTGCTGAAACCTGAAATTTCCTTTGCTTTAGATATGCCGGAAAATGATCGTGGAGCATTGGGAGGAAGTGTATATTCCCAAGTTTTGCAACTCAATGAACAAGATGATGAGTTAAACAAGCAGGTTTTCTCCCTTCTGGTTTTGAATAGATTCTTCCCTTCCCAAGGAAGTGATGGATCAAGTGGTGGTGCCGAAGCGATTGCCAGAAATAGCGCTAGTCAGATACTTTCAAGTCAAATGAATGCCCTTTCGAGCAAATTGTTTGGGGATAGTGGATTTCAAGTTGGGTTCGATTTTGACTCCTACCAAGATTATCAATCAGGAAGTGGACAGAACCGAACTGATTTAAATATAAATGCTCAACAAAGCTTATTCAATGATCGTCTCGTGGTCGAAGTTGGCAGTCAGGTGGATTTGGAAGGAAGCTCACAAAACACCGATCAAGCAAATTCCCTCCTGGCGAATATCAGTATTGAATATATGCTAACTGATGATGGTAGGTGGAGAATAAAAGCGTTTCGGAAAAATCAATTTGAAAGTATTATTGATGGTCAGCTTGTAGTTACTGGGGCTGGTTTGATTTTCAACAGAGAGTTCAATGGATTCCGTGAACTTTGGAAGACTCCTGTGCAAAAAGAAAATAAAACTAACCCGATCGATGAGTTAAAAGAAAAGCAGCAAAATAGGGAGGAAGATGAAAATAAATAAAAACATACTCTTCTGTTTTTTGGCTGTTATCTCAGTCTCAGGATGCCAAATAAAAAAGCATATCCCTGAAGGAGAACTATTATATACCGGCGCTACACTTGAAATTGAAAAGCCAGAAGATTTGGAGGATTTCAAACTTGTTGAGGAAGAACTGAACGCCTTGCTAAGTCCGGAACCTAACTCGAAATTTTTAGGAATGTACTTTGGACTTTGGGCTCATTACAAATCAGAAAAAGAAAAACCCGGCTTTATCAATCGCTTTTTGAACAAAACATTTGGACAAGAGCCTGTCTATTTCAGTCAAGTGAACCCATCTAGAACCGAGGAGCTCATTCTCAATCGGCTGGAAAGCAGAGGCTTTTTCTATGGCTCTGCCAGTTCTGAAGTAAACCGGAAAGAAAAGTTTGCTGATGTAAAATATGCGGCAAAAGTATCTCATCCCTACGTCTTAACAGAACTGCAACTTGATAGAGACTCTCTTCAAATTGAGCATGAAATACAAGAAATTATACAGCATACCGAATTAAAAGCAGGAAGCCGCTTTGATATAAACACTTTGAATCAAGAAAGAGATAGAATTGATGCAGTGCTAAAGCAAAGGGGGTATTACAACTTTAACAATGATTATTTAATCTTTGAAGCTGACACGAATATTTCTGATTCTGCCAGATTGTTCAAACTCTATTTAAGACTTAAAACAAACGCCCCTGAAAATGGCCTTTTGCCTTATCAAGTGGATCAAATTCAGGTATTTCCTAATTACTCTTTAGATGAAAGTGGGGAAAAACTAGACACTGTAAGTCTTGAGGGAAAAGAATTTATCCAAGGCAATTTTGTCTTTAAACCAAAGCTGCTAAATGATTACATTCTTATCGAGCAAGGGAAGAGATATGATCCGACTAAATCTCGACTCTCTAGCAACCGATTAAGCTCCATTGGGAATTACAAATTTGTAAACCTTCGATATGAAGAATTGAATAAAAAAGATTCGCTTGGGCATCTAGCCGCTAGTTTTTACCTCTCGCCCATGACGAAGAGATCTGTTCGAGCGGAACTTTTGGGAGTCTCTAAATCCAACAATTTTGCAGGCCCAGCGCTAAATCTAGTCTATAGAAACAGAAATATATTCCATGGTGGAGAAACCTTCAATGTGACCGGTAATATTGGATATGAAATCCAAATCGCTGGTGGAGAAAATAGATCAAAATTACAATCGCTTCAACTTGGTCTAAAGGCTGATTTAATTTTCCCAAGAGTAATCTTCTTCGTCCCCATCAAAGAGAAGTTTAGCTATTCTGTGCCAAAAACTAAAATAAGTCTAGGTACAGAATATTTAAGCAGAGGAGGGTTATACAGGCTCAATTCATTTCTCACATCTTATGGCTACTTCTGGAATGCAAATCAATTTGCCTATCATGAAATCAATCCAATCAGCGTAAACATTGTAAATCTTTCCCAGTCTTCACCTGAGTTTGATGAAATACTGGAGAATAATCCCTTCCTGAAGAAAAGTTTTGAACAGAGTTTTATTGCCGGAATCAATTATACCTTCAATTACAATAAGATCAATGACCGATTCAGAACTCATGGGTATTTCTTTGGACTCGGTCTTGACTTCTCCGGCAATACACTTCATGGAATTGATAAACTTTTAGGAAAAGGTGATGGAAAGGTCTTAGGTCTTGAGTATGCCCAGTACGCCAAAATAGATTTAGACTTTCGATATCACTTCAATTTCACAAATACCCAAACCATAGCCACCAGGCTGTTTGCCGGTGTAGGATTCCCTTTCAATAACTCCTCTTCGCTTCCTTTTTCCAAACAATATTTCTCCGGTGGACCAAACAGTATCCGAGCTTTTAGAATTAGATCCATTGGCCCGGGGAGCTATAAACCAGAGGTAATTGATGACAATTCTTATTTTGACCAGTCAGGTGATATTCGGCTGGAAGGAAATATTGAATACCGATTCCCAATGGTATCTTATCTGAAAGGAGCACTGTTCTTGGATGCAGGAAACATCTGGCTGATGAATGAAAATGAAGCATTGCCCGGAGGTAAATTCAGCTCAAGTTGGTGGAAAGAAATTGCGATGGGAACAGGTTTCGGGTTGAGAGTTGATATAGAGTTTTTTGTGATTCGGTTTGACATCGCCACCCCTTT
This sequence comes from Algoriphagus marinus, assembly GCF_001936475.1. GTDB lineage: Bacteria > Bacteroidota > Bacteroidia > Cytophagales > Cyclobacteriaceae > Algoriphagus > Algoriphagus marinus. The sequence goes on from NZ_MSPQ01000002.1 coordinate 338,337, forward strand.
GAGGAAACCGTTTTTACCAGAAGGCGAACGCTGGGGAAACTCATTCGATATTGGGAGCAAAACCTGGAGAAAAGAAAATCTGATCTTTAATTTTGCGATTGGATATCCATTTTAATTGACGCTTCCAAAAACAACAGCAGTTTCAATCTGGTAACCGGAGTAATTAAGATAATTTAAAACTTCAAGAGTCTACAGAACTTTTCGCTTGGATTTAAAATCTCTAATTTACTTTTCAAATAATCCGGCAAATGAAATTTCCTTCCATAAATCAACTTCAAGAGGACTCCTTCCTAGCTGCCAAACGATTTCCACTCAGTCTGATTGCTGCACTAATTGGGACAGGAATAGCAATCTATCTGGTGGAACTGGAGCTCTTTGAAGAAGAATTGGGGCTTGTAAATCTGCTTCTTACTGCAGCACTTGGCATCCCCTTGTTCTTCTGCCTTCGAATTCTAGGCGAGCAGCTGCAGCTATCCAAAAAAAATCAAACGCTGATTCAAATCGGAGGACTAGCATTTCTTGGATTAATCTATTGGAGTTTTCCGCAGGAACTCAGCTTTGACACCAACCGCGCTCCTTATATCAGGTACCTGATCTACAATCTGACGATTCATCTTTTAGTAGCGATTTTACCTTTCTCTAAAAATAAAAGTCAGCTCGGTTTCTGGAATTACAACAAGGTGCTTTTTCTGCGACTTGTTTTAGGAGCTTTATATTCCGCTGTTATCTTCCTGGGAATCCTCTTCGCCTTACTTGCAATCATGGCTCTTTTTGATGCTAAGATTGACCCCAAAACTTTTGCTCAACTCTTTTTCTTCACCGTAGGCGTATTCAACACGTGGTTCTTTCTTGCTGGGATTCCAAGGGAATTCAAAAAGGAAATTTCCAAAGAAGAATATCCAAAAGGACTTCGTGTTTTTACTCAATTTGTACTGATCCCGCTTTTGCTTTGCTACTTGCTGATACTCTATGTTTACGGAGGAAAAATTATCCTGACTTGGGATTGGCCGCGAGGAATAGTAAGCTACATGATCATAGCCATTTCGGTTCTCGGCATTTTCACCAATCTATTACTTTTTCCTTCTCAGGAATTTAAAGAAAGTGGCTGGATCAAACTCTTCTACAAGACCTTTTACTTCCTGCTATTTCCATTGATCATTTTACTGTTTTTCGCCATTGGGATCCGAATCGAGGAATATGGTCTGACCGTAAATCGTTACATTATTGCCCTTCTTGGTATTTGGCTAAGCTTTATCGCTATTTATTTCTCATTTGGAAAAAAAGACATAAAAGTCATCCCGATCTCCCTAGCATCTTTTATGATTTTTGCCTCATTTGGTCCTTGGGGCATGTTTAGCCTGAGTGCATTGAATCAAACCAACCGACTCATTCGTGTTTTGGAGAAAAATGAGTTGCTTGTTGATGGAAAAATTCAAAATGAGACCCAATGGGAAATCAGCGAAAAAGGTGCAATTAAACCCATCGGAACCCGTGAGGAAATAAAACTAGATCAGGAAAGCTTGAAAGAAGTGAATTCAATCATCCAATACCTGGGGGATTATCATGGTTTGGGAGATTTGGAACCTTGGTTTGATCAGGATTTGAAATCAATACTTGAAACTTCTGCCGAAAATTCAAAGTCAAAAAAACCCACTTTGGAACTGGATGAGCTTTTTATCAAATCCATGGGACTGGACTACATTCCTTCCTATGAATTAGGAAATGATCAGGCAGAAACAAAGCCACTAAATTTTATAGCCATAGGAGAATTCAGGTATTCAATTAAAGACTTTGAAGAGTTGATTAAGTTCGAAGCTAGCAGATATTCCACTGATAAATCAGAGGAAAACGACTTTGCACTTTATCTTGATAAAGAAGGTGAATCAATATTGGTAATAATTTCAAATGGTCAAGAAAGTCGGATCGAATTGAAACAGTTTATCCAAGAGTTACAACTACTCTACACGAATTCTTACAGTACTGTAGAATGGGAAGACTTGAGGTTTGAATATAATTCCGAAGAACTCAAGCTTGTTCTGTTTTTTGAAAATATCGATGCGCGTATCCAAGAAGGAGAATTGATTATCGAATCATTGAATGGCTTTGCCCTGATAGGAAAACAAGATTTAAATCAAGAAAAACCATGAAGAAATTAGCTGATCAAGAGATCCGGTGGGGAATCCTAGGTGTAGGAAATGTTTGTGAAGTGAAATCTGCTCCTGCTATGCAACTGATTCCCAATAGCAAAATCGTCGCCGTGATGCGTAGAAATAAAGAAAAGGCGAAAGATTACGCCTCTCGACACCAGATCTCCAAATGGTATTCTGATGCCCAAGAGCTCATCCATGATCCGGAAGTCAACGCCATCTACATCGCTACTCCGCCAAATGCCCATCTAGAACTTTGTCGTTTGGTTGCGGAAGCCGGGAAGCCAGTTTACGTGGAAAAGCCGATGGCTAGAACGTTCTCGGAATGTCAGAAAATGATTGAAATCTGTGAACAGAACAATGTTCCGCTCTATGTAGCTTATTATCGAAGACGTCTTCCCCATTTCATGAAAATCAAGGAACTGATCGATTCAGGTGCAATTGGTTCGGTTCGAACGGTTCACATTGATCTCAAGCAAGCTTTAATACCCGGGCTTGTAGCTGGATCGGACGAGAATTGGCGAATCGATCCGGAAATCGCCGGAGGAGGTTACTTTTTTGATTTGGCTTCGCATCAGCTCGACTTACTGGATTTCTTTTTTGGTCCCATTACGCAAGCTTCCGGATACTGCAGTAATCAGGGAAAAGCTTACCGAGCCGAGGATATTGTAGTTGGGAATTTCGTTTTTGAAAACGGAGTCTTGGGAAGTGGAAATTGGTGCTTTACGAGTGCAGAAGAATCGACTATTGATCAAATTATCATTTATGGAAACAAGGGAAAAATAAGTTTCGAGACTTTTGGAAAGGGCGAATTCCTTATGGAAATCGATGGTAAAAAGACTGAGCATTTCAGCTTTGAGCTGCCAAAGCATATTCAACAGCCTTTGATTGAAACCATCGTCGGTGATTTACTTGGAACGGATGAGTGTCCAAGCACAGGAGTTTCTGGAGCACGGACCAATTGGGTGATGGATGAATTAACAAAAAGAAGAATTGGCTAATAGAACTCAGGCTTTATCCTCCACTTTCTGGTAAAGATCAAAGTCTATAATTATCTTCTGATTATCGATGATCAATTGGCGAAGAAAGAAATTCTTTAGTGTTTCTTCCTGTGGCATTTGATCAAAATCGATATGAATCCGATCTGATTCTTTATCCCAGAACAGACCAGGCTTGTTCATTTTGACAAATCGATCCGCAAAAAAATTAACAACAGCATTCATCTTATAGCTAAAAGTCAGTCTTCTTGGTTGTACCTCCTCCAATGAAAGTTTGATGCTTACTTTGGAGACCTTTACTTTTAGCTGATTATCTCCTAGAAATTCAATGCTCGGCTTTTTAGCAGAAAAATTCCCCGCCAATCGTTCAAGTTCATCTGAAGTAAATACCAAAAGCATGGTTTAAAAATTTTGTTTTTATCAATATTTTCGAATTTCTATTAAACTAATATCCATTAATTCAGTCAAAAAGACTAATTGGAATTCTTAAGAAAGTATTAAGAAAAAATAATGTGATTTTGAATTAAATTGAACTTCTATTCAAACCCCCAGAACCATGCTAAAGAAAATCTCCATCGCCATTTTGATTCTATTTGTTGGAATCCAGTTTATTCCTTACGAGAAAAACACCAGCAATGACCTGACATACGACATCTCAAAAAGCTACGATGTTCCGGATAATATTCAGACTATCTTCAAAAATGCATGTAATGATTGCCATTCTAATAGTACGGTCTATCCTTGGTACAGTAAAATTGAACCCATCGGTTATTGGTTAAATGATCACATTGTAGACGGTAAGCGTCATTTGAATTTTTCCACATTTACCAAACTCCCGCTTGCTGTTCAAAACCATAAACTGGAAGAGACTATAGAGATGGTGGAGGAAGGTGAAATGCCTTTGGAAGATTACACCAATTTTGGTCTTCATGCCGAAGCAAATTTGAGCGATGGACAACGTCAGGAAATCATCGACTGGGCCAAAGCTCAAATGGCAATGCTGGCAGCAACTTATCCAGCTGATAGCCTTGTCATGAAAAAAAGAGAATAAAAATTTTTAGGATGTGGTTGCTATCTTTTCACGGATAGCTTCTAAAATCTGAGCCTTTGGATTAAAATTCTTGTCAAACAGTAAGGGGTAGTTTGTCCTACCTCTTACTGGCCAGTTATTTAGCCAGCTGGCTTTATCGTGCGTTCCCCAGAAGGTCACCCGACTGATTTTATCACTATGCTTAGTATAAAGTTGGAAAATAGCTGCGTATCGCTGGCTCAGCTCCTTTTCTATTTCTAAAGGAAGACCATTTTCATAGGGATTATACTCAGCTTGAAACTCATAAGTCTTGGCCAAATCTGCTCCTATCGCTTCTTTTGGACGCTTTAGCACGTCTACATCCAACTCTGTGATCATCACTTTGAATCCTGCTTCGTGAATATCAAGTATTCCTTTTTCGATTTCATTGATCGATGGGCTTCGAAGCATGTAATGTCCTTGCATCCCAATCCCATCTACTCGAATTCCCTCATCTCGCATTTCTTGCGCTAATTTTAAAATAGCAGCTCGTTTTTTTGAATTGAAGACATTGTAATCATTATAATACAATTCAGCGGTTGGATCCATTTCATGAGCTTTCCGAAAGGCGGTTTTGATAAAATCAACTCCAGCGATATCAAACCATTTTGAGTTTCTAAATTCCCCATTATCGGCTATGGCTTCATTGACGACATCCCAACCATGGATTTTCCCTTTGTATCGACCTACTACGGCTTCGATATGATCTTCAAGAGTTTTAAGTAATTCTGCCTTTGTCTTTGGACTCCCATCTACTTTTTCAAAAACCCAATCCGGAACCTGCTGATGCCAAGCTAGCGTATGACCGACTACGAAAGCATTCAATTTTTCTCCTAGGGCAACATACTGATCTCCAAACTCAAAATCATATCGATCAGGTTCTGGATGAACTTTGATCCATTTGAGGCCATTCTCAGGACTGATACTGTTGAAGTGTTTTTTTAAGACCGGCAATGCACGCTCCTCTTGACCATTTACCTCTTTATAATTCAGGGCAGCACCTACCAGGAAATTTTCTGCAAACATTTCCTTCAACGATTGTTCGCTCGGAGATTGAAAAGCAAAAATCAAAATTGAAATCAATCCAAAAATGGCAAATACAGAATAGCGATTAGAATTTTTCATGATTTTATTTTAAAGAGGAATTTCGATTTTTTTTCTGAAAGACCAGTCTTTTCACTTCACTTACTTTTAGTTTTTTTCAATTCCACACATACTTCTTTGAATAAAAACTTTTGCAAAAAAATCTTAATATATTTTTTTGTTTAAGCGCTGTTTATAAATCATATTCTTAAGTGAATATTAAGAATTCAGAGCAACCTTCTTAAAATTATCATCGTTTCGAAAACCAATAGAGTGTTTATTTTAAAGAAGATTGAATTTTTGGCTCGATTTTAGTTTTAGTATGCATGCATCCTTTTTAGTGAAACCTGCATCTACAAAGCAAAAGGAAGCTGGAAAAAGAAAAGCCAACAACCAACTATTTCTCACCAAAACCACAAAAACTATGAAAACGCAAGACTTCAAAAAATGGACTAAGGCCTTGTTGGTTTTACTCTTGAGTTTTGGTTTCAGCAGCTTAAATCGAGCGGAAGCCAATCCTTACCCTGGTGTTTCTTTCCAAGTGTTTTATGATGAACTAGCTCCTTATGGAGATTGGGTCATGGATCCAAATCAAGGATACATCTGGCTGCCTTATGCCGAGCAAGGCTTTCACCCTTATGGTTCCAATGGCCACTGGGCTATGACTTCCTATGGTAACACTTGGGTGTCCTATTATGATTGGGGCTGGGCTCCTTTTCACTACGGACGTTGGTATTTCGATAATTATTACCAGAGTTGGGCCTGGGTACCGGGTTATGAGTGGGGACCTGCCTGGGTAAATTGGAGAACCGGCGGTGGGTATTATGGTTGGGCACCTTTGGCTCCTGGCTTTTCGATCAATGTAGCAGTGAATTTACCAAGCTTCTATTTCGTATTTATCCCAAGAAATAGAATCTATCATCAGTATGCTCATCGATATTATGCTCCTTACCGCAATCGAGTTAGAATCTATAATCAAACTACCATCATCAACAACACGGTGATTTACAACAATAATCGCTATGTCGCTGGACCAAATCGAAGAGAAATCGAGCGGGTTACCCGAAGATCGGTTCCGGTTTATCAAGTTCAGGCTTCTGACAGAGCTGGAAGAGCTGCTGTATCCAGAAACTCCATCAGTCTCTATAGACCTGAGCTTGAGAATAGCAGAAGCCGAAACGTAGAAGCTAGACCATCTCGAGTGCTAGATGCGAATACAGCTAGATCAGCAAGAAGTCAAGCTTCAGACCGATCGGTTTCCAACAGTTCACGATCAGCCAATTCAAGCCTGGGAAATACAACTGCACCCTCTAGTAGGTCTGACAGAACAGTAAGATCAAGCGCTCCCACTCAGGAATCACGTTCATTCGAAACTAGACCTTTTGAAGATACGCGAAGCAAAACTTCGACTCCTTCACGAGAAAGCCAGGCTAGACCCCAAGTAGATGCCAATGGATCTAGAAGCTCAAGTCCTGTGGGAAGAACTTCACCAACTGTACAGCAAAGAACTCAAACGAGAACACAACCTTCTCAGCCTGCAGTACGATCAAATCAAGGCCAACGATCTACTTCCTCAAGACCTGAAGCAAGACCGGCACAGACTCAGCGAAGTCAAGCGCCTCAACCTACAGTTCGGAATGCTCCCCAACAACGAAGCAGTTCTGAAGTGAGATCAAGTAGCCGAACTTCTCCTGCTAACTCCAGAGTAAGTACTCCTTCGAGTAATCAAAAGAGTGGATCTTCCCGAGTAAGCACTGCTCCTAGAAAGGAATCAAGTGCGAGTTCAACTTCGAGAAGCTCCTCTAGCAGAACAGTAAAACCAAAAGGAAATTAACCCTTCGAAAGACTAAACCAACTAATCACAATAAAAGCATGGTAATTTTTATCATGCTTTTTTTTATTACTGCAGGGTCCAACACTTTTTCAAGGGTTTTTAAGTATCTTAAAACCTTAAAACCCATTCAACCCAATGCGAAAAATTCTTATTCTTTTATTCTTGAGTAGCTGTTTTACAGTTTTTGCCCAAGAAAAACCAAGTGAAACTCCACCCTTAAAGTACAGAAACATCGGCCCATTTCGAGGTGGCCGTTCCGTCACCGCTACAGGAGTGGTTAATGATCCTTTGACTTATTATTTTGGCACCACAGGTGGTGGAGTCTGGAAAACTTCCGATGCTGGCCAGCACTGGGAAAATATCTCTGATGGCTTTTTTGAAACCGGTTCTGTCGGGGCAGTTGCTGTCTCCGAGAGCAATTCGAATATTGTCTATGTAGGTATGGGCGAGCATGCTCCTCGTGGAGTGATGACCTCTTATGGCGATGGCGTCTACAAATCAACAGATGCTGGAAAAACCTGGAAAAAACTTGGTCTGGAAAAGACTCAACATATTTCCAGAATCCAAATTCACCCAACCAATCCTGACATCGTCTATGTCGCGGCACAAGGCGCACTTCATGCTCCAAATCCAGAAAGAGGAGTTTACAAGTCTATAAACGGCGGGGAAACATGGGAAAAAGTGCTTTACCTCGATGAGAAATCCGGCGCGGTGGAATTGTCCATGGACATGAATACGCCGGAAGTGCTTTATGCTGCACTTTGGGAACATCAGCGCAAGCCTTGGCAAGTTATCTCAGGTGGACCGGGATCAGGACTTTACAAAACCACAGATTCAGGAAAAACTTGGAAGAAAATCCACGAAGGGCTTCCCGAGGAAAAAGGGAAAATGGCTATATCAGTTTCCAGAGCAAATTCAAACAAGGTTTATGCCTTGATTGAAAGTGATTCCGAAAAAGATCTTGGAGGCTTATTTGTCTCAGATGATGCCGGAGAAAGCTGGATACTTGTCAATAAAGACAATCGCCTTACCCAACGTGCTTGGTATTACATTGAAGTTTTCGCCGATCCAAATGATGAGCATACCGTTTGGGTACAAAGTGCACCCATGCTTCAATCCATTGATGGGGGAAAAAGCTTTGAACAAATCAGTGGCGCCCATGGCGATTACCATGACCTTTGGATTAATCCCAAGAATTCAAAAAACATCATCCTAGCTGATGATGGTGGTGGAAGCATCACTTTTAACGGTGGCAAAACCTGGTCTACTCAATCCAACATGCCTACGGCTCAGTTCTATCGAATCAATACCGATAATCAATTCCCTTACCGGATTTACGGAGGTCAGCAAGACAATACCTCAGTCGTCATCAGTAGCATGGCATTGGGAAGAGGTGGTATTTCGCAGGAGCATTGGAATTACTCCGCTGGCGGTGAATCCGCATTTTTGGCTTTCAACCCAGATGATCCACGCTATGTCATGGGCGGAAGCTATCTCGGGACTATCGACTTACTCGATATGGAGTCAGGAGGTTCTACGAATGTGATGATTGCACCGATCCAGTACTTGGGCCGAGATGCATCCGACATGCGCTATCGCTACAATTGGAATGCCCCGATCATTTGGTCACAACATGAGCCGGGGACATTTTATCATGGCTCACAATACGTGCAACGGACAGGAGACAATGGCACCACCTGGGAAGTAATTTCTCCAGACCTGACTCGAAACGAAAAAGAAAAACAAGGAAAAGGAGGCGTACCCTACACCAATGAAGCAGTAGGTGCAGAGAATTACGGAACGCTTTCTTACATCATTGAATCGCCACTAGAAAAAGGGGTATTCTATACAGGAAGTGATGATGGATTGGTTTACTTGACCAAGGACGGCGGAGAAAACTGGACAAATGTGACCCCGAAAGGGCTCCAGGAATCTTTGATCAATGCGATTGAAGTTTCCCCTTCTGATCCTGCGACAGCATACATAGCAACGACTCGCTACAAATTCAACGATTATACTCCAGCCCTATACAAAACTACAGACTATGGAAAAACCTGGACCAATATCAGTTCTGGAATTCCTTATGGAGCATTCACACGGGTAGTTCGGGAGGACACCAAGGATAAAAATCTGCTTTACGCAGGTACTGAGAAAGGCATTTACATTTCTCGAAATGGCGGTCAAAACTGGGAAGCATTTCAGCTTAATTTACCCGTTACTCCTATTCTGGATTTGAAAATCGCACATGAGGATTTGGTAGTCGCTACTTCCGGAAGATCATTCTGGATTTTGGATGATTTGAGTTTGGTTCGGGAAATGCAAAAATCTGTAACCGCAGCCAAAATCTATACTCCTGAGAATACCTACTTAGGAAATTGGTACAGTCAGCTGAGTCGAAGTAATTCTGATTTTGACGGTACTGATCCTTTTGAAGGAGTTAATCCAGCAAACGGTGTGGTGCTTTATTATCATTTACCTGAAAACACTACCGATTCGACCAAAATAAGCTTGGAAATCCATGATTCTGCTGGAAACTTGATTCGAACAATAAGCTCTGAAAAAGACGCTTCTTTCAAAGTTTATGATGGCGGCCCTTCTCCTGAGCCCACACTTTCTGTGAAAAAAGGAATCAACCGCTTCGTCTGGAATATGCGTCATGCCACTATGCCAGGAATTCCAACTGCTTATCTTGAAGCGAGCTATAGTGGGCATCAAGTTATCCCAGGAACTTATAAATTGACACTGAAGACAGAAAGTCAAACTTCTGAAACTTCAGTCACCATCAAAGCAAATCCATTGTATGAAATCACAATGTCTGATTATGAAGAGTATGATGTATTTATGAAGGCCAGGGAAGCTGAATTGACTGAAATGCATAATATGGTGAATGAGGCAATGGACTATCAAACCCAACTGAAAGGGTTATTGTCTCGAACTAAAGGGAAAGAAGAACTCAAAGCATTGACTGAAGCTGGAAATAACTTGCAGAAGAGCCTTCAAGTTTGGGATGAAAAGATGATCCAGCGGAAATCCACAGCCTATGATGACGTGGAAAACTTCCCGAATAAGTTCACTGCGAACTACCTTTACATGATCAATCAAACCGAAAGTTCGATCCCTAAAGTAAATAAAGGCTCAAAAGATCGATACGCCGAACTCTGGGAAGAGTGGAAAACGCTTAAGGCTGAAGGAGAGAAACTCTTGAACGAGGAAATCCCTGGGTTCAATAAAGCTGCACAAGAAGGTGGGGTGGGAGTTCTTTTTAGGAAATAAGAATTCAGGTTTTTCTTGGCTAATTAAACTATTTCAAATTGGAAAAGAGTCCTAGGTTGTCTCTAAAATTGCACGAAACCTATAACTTTTTTTATTCATTTAAACTTCTGAGGGCGATGTTGAATTGTTGACATCGCCTTCAGATTTTTCAAGAATCAAGTCTTGTGACTCATCTCTAGGTCGAAAAAAATTCATTTTCACGAGACCTTTTTCATAAAGGAATTCAGTCGGGTATGCTGAGACAAACTGCCCCATTTTGATACTATCAAAATAGTCTATCTCTTCTGGGGATTGGGAGGATTTGATCGACAAGTTGCCATTAAAGTAATACTCCTTTAAGAACAAAGTAATGCCAGCATTAGAGCGGTGCACTACTTTTCCTTGAACCTGTTCTCCCAACTCGATTTTACAGAGGATTTTTTTGACACTTTCTCGCTGCGGTATATCAAGTACATATGCACAGACTTTTTCCTCATCCTCACTTTTGGTTAATACAAATCGAACCCAATATCCAACTTTTTCAGCGAGCCATTCCTCGGGCTTTCTAGAAGACACACTTATGTTTACATTGACCATAGCTTGGGTTTCTCGATGTCGAATACAGAAGTTTTTTCCGAAACTCATCAGAGTTCCCACAAGAAATTCCCGCTGAGTACTCATCCGAATCATATCCAGACGATGAAAGTTTGCCATTCGCACCAAACCAGCTGCAACCGGAGGATCATCTTCCCTAAAATTGGGTCTTAAAGTAAAGGATACAGTGTCTCCAACCGTGGCATAATATCTCTTAAGGATTAATCCTTCTTCTAAATCGACTATAAAATTCTGCTCTGATTGATAAAAAAAATGTTTAGTACCACTCTGGTCCTCGATAAAACCAAAGTGTTTTTCAGGATTAAATGACACAATCTCTCCAAAAAGCCGACTGGCATGTATAGAATCTTCCATGGCAAAAAATACAAACTGAATTATTAATTTAAGCGCTTTTCCAAAAATATTTTTTGGTTTTTTTTTAAATCTTAAATCAATGGCAATCCATCGCCAAATAAAATTCGGTTTAACTCAATTTCCTTACCTTTGCCCACTTAATTAATCTCAGAAAAGGAATTTAGGAAATTCCTCAAAGCTGAAAACCTATTATTCCAATGAAGAATTACCTCAACCTCTTTGACTTTAGTCAGCGAGTCGATTATAAAACCGAAGTGCTTTCAGGGCTCACCGTGGCGATGGCTTTGATTCCTGAGGCAGTTGCCTTTGCATTTATCGCAGGACTTTCTCCGCTTACTGGTCTTTATGCCGCTTTTATGATGGGGTTGGTAACTTCTATTTTGGGCGGACGACCAGGTATGATCTCCGGCGCCACCGGTGCGGTGGCAGTGGTGATCGTTTCGCTGGCAGCTACCCATGGCGTAGAATACGTTTTTGCCGCAGTAGTATTGGCAGGAATTCTTCAAGTATCGGCGGGAGCTTTGAAACTTGGAAAATTCATGCGTTTGGTGCCTCATCCAGTGATTTTTGGATTTGTAAATGGACTGGCGATTATCATTTTCATGTCTCAGCTAGATCAGTTTAAAGATAGTACTGGCGCTTGGCTGACTGGAGGTTCACTTTACCTATTGGTGGGCTTGGTACTTTTGACCATGCTGATAATTTGGGGTTTACCGAAACTCACCAAAGTAGTCCCATCTTCCTTGACTGCTATTTTGGTGGTTTTTGGAGTAGTATCACTTTTAAATTTAGACACAAAAACCGTCGGAGACATTGCCAGTATCCAAGGTGGCTTCCCTCCTTTTCACCTTCCAGCAGTTCCTTTAACTTTTGAAACCCTTCAGATTATCTTTCCTTATGCAGCAATTGTGGCGGGAGTGGGTTTGATCGAAAGCTTATTAACCTTAAATATTATAGACGAAATTACCGAAACCAGAGGTCGAGGCAATAAAGAAGCCGTAGCACAAGGCATAGCTAATATGCTTTCTGGAGTTTTCTCAGGAATGGGTGGCTGCGCGATGATTGGTCAGTCCCTGATCAACATCTCCTCCGGAGCTCGAGCTAGACTTTCCGGGATTGTAGCTTCCGTGATGCTTTTGGTATTTATCATGTTTGGAAGCAGTCTAATAGAGCAAGTACCCATGGCGGCTCTGACTGGTTTGATGATTATGGTTTCGATCGGAACCTTCGAATGGGCGAGCTTACGAACCTTCACCAAGATGCCCAAATCAGATGTATTCCTGATGGTTTTGGTGACCTTAATTACCGCAGTCCTTCACAATTTGGCATTGGCAGTTTTAGTCGGAGTGATCCTAGCTGCACTATTCTTTGCTTGGGACAATGCCAAGCGAATTCGAGCTCGCAAATCAATTGATGCAAATGGAATCAAACATTATGAAATGTATGGCCCGCTTTTCTTCGGTTCTGTGGCAGCTTTCGCAGAAAAATTTGACATCCAAAACGATCCAAATGAAGTAATTATTGATTTTGCGGAAAGTAGAATCGTGGATATGTCAGCGATCGAAGCGCTCAATCGGATTACTGAACGCTATTTGAAAGTGGGCAAGACTGTACATCTGAAACATCTCAGTCCGGACTGCCTCAAGTTGATTGCCAATGCAGACAAATTGGTCGATGTCAATGTGATCGAAGATCCTAAATACAAACTGGCGATCGATAAGCTTTAAATAGCTGCTATAATCCAGCATTCCTTTTGGAAGGAAAATTAAAGGTCCAAGTCTTAAGACTTGGACCTTTAATCCTTATGCTTGCTCTGTCACGCCTCAGCGATCGCTGTGCTTAAAAAAGAAGCTTATTCCACGGCAGCAAAAACCATTTGTCGGAATTTCCAACCGGTCTGATCTCCGTTTCCACTTTGAGTTTGCTTCATCAGGATTCCAATTGTTTTGGTCACTGGATCTGCAAAATACTGGGTATTGAAATACCCTCCCCAATCAAATGTACCGACGCTTCCATTTCCCCCTTTTAGAAAACCAACTTCATTCACGATTCCAAATGCTAGCCCATAGCTTCCCGTTCCTCCTCCAATCAAATCCCCCACTTGATTGGACATGATGAGTTCAATGGTCGTAGGGCTTAAGATTCTTTTCCCATTATAAATCCCTCCATTCAGATACATCTGAAGGAATTTAGCATAATCCTCGGCAGTGGAACTCAGACCTGCTCCCCCTGAGAAAAATGCTTTCGCTCCCTTCTTGGGATAATCCGGGTCATAAAAAGTCACTGGCATTGGGCGCCATTGTCCATTTGCAAATTGATGCACCGTGACCAATTTCTCACCTTGGGCTTCATTCAAGTAAAATCCAGTATTCGTCATCGTCAAAGGCTGAAAAATCCGAGTTCTTAAAAACTCATCGAAAGGCATGCCCGATACAATCTCTATAAAATAACCCAAGACATCCAATCCCTCAGAATAGGTATACTTGGATCCTGGATCATGATGAAGTGGAAGTTTTGCCAGCTTCTTGATATTTTCTCCAATGGTAATCGGCTCCGTAGTATATAGATCAATGATTCCTGCCTTTTGGTAGATCATTTTCATTCGCTCATCCCCATCAATCATCCCATAGCCGATACCTGAAGTATGGGTGATCAAGTCTTTAATCGTGATTTCTCTTGAGGCAGCACGAGTGGAATAGGTACTGTCTCCGAATCGAAATCCTGTCATGACCTGAGGATTTTTGAATTCAGGAATCCACTTCGAAATCGGATCATTCAATTGGAATTTTCCTTCCTCCCATAGCATCATCACCGCGGTAGAAGTTATTGCTTTGGTTTGTGAAGCAATCCTAAAGATCTGATCCTTCTCCATTTTTCGTTGAGAAGGCAGGTCTGCTAAGCCTTTGGCAGAATGGTAAACGACTTTTCCATCTTTGACGATCATGGCAACTAAACCGGGAATATGATTGGCTTGGACGCTTTCCTCGAGCATTTGATCGATGCGATTAATTCGATCTTGGGACATCCCTTTTACTGGTGCGCTGGACGCTGGGATCAATACTTGAGCATGCAATCCGATTGACATCAAGATTGCAAAACCTGTTAAAAATATTTTTTTCATAGGGATTGGGTTTGTTGTCATTCAAATTACAGAAAGCTTTTGAATAGCCATAAAAAAAGCAGGCTAGAAAATTCTAGCCTGCTGTCATTTAGACTTTGGGGTGATTAATCAACTTCTACTTCAAAGTAGTACTCCGTTCCATCTTGGAACATTCCAAGCACTACAATTTCTTCTCCGTTGAGTCCGTCTAAAATCTCAATAAGTTCTTCCGCACCTTGCACCCTCACTCTTCCATCACTAGAAATAATCGAGGTGATGATAAATCCAGGTCTAGCACCTGCACTTCTCCATTTTCCTCCGGAAACTGTGCTGATCACTGCCCCGCCTTGGATTCTCAGGGCCTCTTTTAGTGAAGCTTTGATATCCTCGAAAACTACTCCTTCAAATTCAAAAGTCTTTGGAATCACTTTTTTCACGATTTCTGTGTCTCCAGCAAAATTTTTCAGAGTCGCAGTTGTTTTATAGGTTTTACCTTCCCGGATATATTCTACTTCGACTTTATCTCCAGGCCGTTTCCTAGCAACCATTTCCTGAAGATTTGCAACAGAATTGGTTACTCTTCCATCAACACCGATAATGATATCACCTTCTTTCAATCCTGCTTCTTTTCCTCCACTATTATCATTTACTCCTCCGATATATACACCTTGCTCCACTGGGAACTCTTTACCTAGGAACTCTCCCAATTCAGGGCTGATATCCCGGATATTTACTCCTAATAAACCTCGCTGCACAGTACCATACATCATCAAATCATCCATTACTTTCTTGACAAGAGTACTTGGTACAGCAAAGGAATATCCGCTGTAAGAGCCTGTTTTGGTGGCAATTGCTGTATTAATACCGATCAATTCTCCTGCTAGGTTGACTAATGCTCCTCCTGAATTCCCGGGATTGACTACCGCATCGGTCTGCAAAAAGGACTCCACCTGAAGATTATTTTCTACTTCTGTGAGGATTCCGATGTTCCGTGCTTTGGCAGAAATAATTCCTGCAGTAACAGTTGAGTTTAGATTAAAAGGGTTACCCACAGCTAATACCCACTCTCCAATTCTAGTTTTGTCTGAATCGCCAAATTTCACAAAAGGCAAACCAGTAGCCTCTATTTTCAGGAGCGCTAAATCTGTAGTGGGATCAGTACCAATAATTTTTGCTACATAGCGCTTATTGTTTTCAAGGGAAATATCCACTTTGGTAGCCCCATCCACTACGTGATTATTAGTAACAATGTAACCATCAGCCGAAATAATAACTCCTGAACCAGAACTCATAGGCATTGGACGCTCCTGATTTCCTCCATCTCGTTGAGGAAACTGGAAGAATTCCTGAAGAGGATCACGCTGCTGCCTTCCAGAATAAGAAATGGTGGTATTTACATGGACTACTGCAGGGGTGACAATCTCCGCTGAAGTCACGAAATTGATTCCATCGGGAATCGTAAAATTTTTGTCTGACAACAAGTTCACAAAACTTGTTTGTTGTTTTTCATCGAAATTTGACTGAGGCTGGGGCTGAATAAAAAAGCTCACACCCGCCAATGCCACCATCCCACCTATCAAGGAGGCTAGAAACATTCCTATGAAGAATTGTCTTTTGGTCATATCTTTTTATTCTTTTTGTTATAATTGATAAACGAACTACAGGAATTAACATTCCAAAAACCGAGCTTATTTCAGCATCATAATCTCCAAATTAACAAGAATTAACCGCTTTTTCAGACTCTTTTAAAACTAAACAAAATATAAGGAGTGGGGTTTTCCCACTCCTCACATTATTTCACTTCGATAGCCTTTTTTACTTCAGTTTTTTCTTTTTTAGGAATAAGTACTTTAAGAAGTCCATCCTCATAGGTCGCTTCAATAGCATCTGCTTTCACGTCTTCAGGCAGAAAGAAGGATCTTTTAAAAGAACCATATTGACTCTCGATACTATGGAAATTTTTACCTTCCTTCTTTTCTTCGAGCTTTCGTTCACCGGAAATATTGAGCTTGCCATCAATAAATTCTACGCTAAAATCTTTCTTCTGAACTCCAGGAACTGCTACATGGATTTCAAAATTCTTTTCATCTTCGGCAATATCCACTGCCGGATTAAAAGGCTTTTCTATAGCCCCAAAGGAATCATTGAAGAACTTATCCAACACACTACTGAAGTTTGATGGATACATTGGATCAAGTTGGTTTGTCTTTACGATTTTCATGATAATTGTTGGTTTTAGTGAATAAATCAATTTTGAAATCATTTTAGAAAAATTCGTTCCAAGCTAATTTTTAAGCCATTATGACCTGTTTTTCCTGAAAAACACCACATATACTGCCTATCTGACAGTTAAATCACGATTTTTTGAATTACTTTTCCTTTCATTAAATTGGGAAATCCTCAGAATAAAAAAACCATTTGTCAATATTCACTTTTACTTGCAATTTGGTAATTAGAAAAACCCAAAAACATGCCAACCAGAGCCTTACTATTACTGTCAATTCTTTTCTTGAAATTTTCATTTTTTGGCTATGGTCAATCCACCACAGTAACAGACTCCACCATAAATGAGCCTTCTACAATTGTCGACAGTCTTTTCCTAGCAGGTGACGAAAGCAAAAAAAATAACCGTCTTAGCTCCTATTTAAGCCAAGTAGTCAATCTCTCAAAAAATTATGCTGTACAACTTGGGAAACTAAAACTCATTCTATCCGAATTTCCGGATACTACAGAAATCAGTGCTCGTTTACCTGTTTTAAAACAATCAACTGAGACGCTTAAAGAGCTCACCTCAAGGGACACTGATTTAATAAATCAGCGTTACTTGAAAGGGGTAGAAAACTTTATCAAATCTCTTGAAGCGGAAAAGGAAGTCTATGAAGTACTGATCAGCCGACGGATGAATGAGCTACTTGAAGTTGGTCGATCACTTGAAGAAATCCAAGGTGACTCTACTATAAATATGACCTTGAGGGATACTACGAGGTTTCCATTAATCACAAAAGAGGTAAATCAAATCAAGAGCACAATAAATGAATTAGACAGTACTCTTTTGCAACAAGAAATTATTCTAACAACCTTCCAAGCAAAAATTTCTGAAATTACCTTATCAATTCTAGATCTATCTCAATTTTTCAAGCAAAGTGCTTTGGCCATTAGGCAGCGATCATGGCAGAAAGAAGTTAATTACATTTGGGAAACTAAAAACTATGAAAATCAAGTCCCTGTAAAGACTGAATTTTTAAGTTCCATCAAGGTCAATACTTTTGTTTTGAAACGATATTTAGAAGAAAAACAAGTATTAATAGGCACCTTAGTTCTTGCTATCACTCTTTTATATTTCAAACTCCATCGAATCCTAAATACCATTGCCAAGCGAAAGGAGTTTGCAGATTTGATTCTTGAGCGGGTAGCTTACCTCAAAAAAAACCTATTCTCTTCAAGCGTAATCATTGTGCTGCCCATATTTTTTCTAGTTTTCAGCAACCCCCCTATAATCTTCAGTTCAATTCTTTCCCTGATAATGGTTTTGTTCTCCGGACCTGTTCTCCTATATCATTTCGGAAAACGAGTTTTCATTATATGGCTGCTTTTTATCCCTCTTTATTTGGTTGGACCCACAATAGGTCTTCATTGGCAATTGACATATGCTGAACGCCCCATAATATATACAATAGCAATAGGAGGAATACTATTAGGGATATTAATGTATCGAGAGACGAAAGGAAAAACATTTAATGGATCCTGGATATTACAATTTCTATCTATTTTTATTTTAGCCTTTTCAATTTTTTCTTTTGGCGCAAATGCACTGGGAAGATTTAGTATTGCAAAATCTTATGTTATCCCTGGAATAACAGGGTTTTATAGAGGTCTTGCACTGTTCCTGTTCACCCAGGTCTTTCTAAAAGCGATCTATCTATGGATCGAATCGAGAAAAAAAGAGACTGATGTAATCTCTACATTTTTTGATTTTCAGGAGATTCAAAAAAGAATCCAAAGTATCCTCAATATTCTGGCAGTTAGTATCTGGGCCTACAGTATTATCTATTACTTAGGATTTTTCGACCCCGTTTATGATTCCGTAATTGCCTTTCTTTCAAAGGAAAGAACACTAGGTAATGCTTCTTTTGAGTTTGGAACGATACTCCTTTTCTTTCTTATCCTGATTATTTCCTCCTTTCTGGCAAATAACATCGCCTATTTTGCCTCTATTCAGGATCAAAAAATTGCGCATTCTCGAACCAAAAGACTTGGAAGTTCTATTCTTCTTATTCGTTTGGGAGTGATTACGCTAGGCTTTTTTTTAGCCATGACTGCTGCAAAAATACCTCTTGATAAGATTACTATCGTGCTTGGAGCACTATCAGTAGGTATTGGTTTCGGCTTGCAGACTATAATAAACAACTTAGTATCAGGGATTATTCTTGCCTTTGAACGACCGATTCAAATAGGAGATGAGATTCAGGTGGGAACGCTAAGCGGAACTGTAAAAGAAGTAGGGATTCGTGCTAGTAAGATTCAGGCATATGATGGATCAGAAATTATTTTACCCAACGGTGATTTACTTTCTCAAAGTTTAATCAACTGGACATTATCAGATAAGAAAAGAAGAGTTGAGCTCTTCATAGGAGTTGCGTATGATTCGGACATAGAGAAAGTCAAAGCTCTGATTGAAAAAGAATTAGAGAATGAAAGGATCATGAAAGTACCAGCACCGAAAGTCCTGCTTCAAAACTTTGGAGACAGTTCAGTTGATTTTCGATTATTATTTTGGGTAGAAAGCTTCGACTTTTGGATTGATATTCGTGCTGAAGTGATGAGTGGAATCTTTAAAACTTTTGCGGAAAATAAAATCGAAATTCCTTTTCCGAAGCGTGATCTTTATTTGAAATCTTTACCTTCTTCTTGGCAGGAAAAGATCTCCAAACCGTCTGAGATCAGTTCTATTCCCCCAAAAGAAAACGATGAAAATAAAAAATCCTCCGAGACCTAAATCTCGGAGGATCAATTAACAAGAACTTCAAAAATGCTTTATTAGGCTCTTCTGACGTTGACGGCATTTGGTCCTTTTTTGCCATCCTTGACGTCGTATGTAACTTTGTCGTTCTGGGCAACCTGGTCCACCAATCCGGTAGCGTGTACGAAAACTTCGCTTTGCGTGTCATCGTCTACGATAAATCCGAATCCTTTGGCTTCATTGTAAAATTTTACTGTTCCGGTAAACATAATAATTTGTTAGTAATAATAAATAATTACGCTAAAATTAAAGATTCAAATAAAAAAAACAAAATAATCGTCTCTAATTTAAGGTGATGAGAAAAATTATCTTTGTGCGACATGCAAAATCTTCATGGGACAATCCAAATCTAAGAGACCATGATCGACCACTTTCCGAGCGGGGATTACGGGACGCTCCAAGGATGGCCAAACGACTTAAGGATAAAAATATCCTACCGGATCTTATTCTTTCTTCTACCGCTAAGAGAGCTAAACAAACTGCTGAAATCACAGCTAAAAATCTGGGGTTAAGTCAATCGATTATTCAGTTCGAATCAAATCTCTATCATGCCTCCCCGAAAGAAATTCTGAATCAGATAAAAACAATCTCCGATCAATCCATTGGGACTTTGATTGTGGTGGGGCATAACCCTGGCTTCAATGATTTAATTGAATACTTGGGAGGCTCAATCGAAAATTTACCTACGGCTGGTCAATTTGGATTCAAGTTGGCCATTCGAGAATGGTCTGAAATCTCCCCGGAAAAGGCTGAAGTTTGGTTTTTTGACTACCCAAAAAAAGAAAACTAAGTCAACTCAAAATCTCTTACATCTTGAAGAACGCCTTCAAACTTCTCCGGATTACTCAACAAATAACTTATTTTCTGAGAAACGGCCTGGGCTGAAGAAAGTGCTCCCTGAGATTTATAACTTTTGAATCGTTCCAAATCCGGAAAATCCTTTTCATCTACGGATCTGATCTGATCCTGCATCCCTGTATCCACTATTCCCGGTGCCAAACTGAAGAAACGAATTCCGGTATGCTCATTTTCCTTTTCGCAAACCATCGAAAACATAGCTAAAGCAGCCTTGCTACTACAATACTCCGACCAACCTGAAACGGGCTTTTGAGCTGCTCCTGAACTTATGTTACACACAATACGCTTAGAATTCTGATTTTGATAAGCCGCTACAAATGCATTTGTCAAACAGATCGGTGCCAATAGGTTGATGCTCATCAATTTTTTAAGATTGGAGGGGTTGAGTTTTCCTACTGGCTTAATTTCTCCGATCCATCCTGCATTATTTATCAAGTGAATTTCCTCAAAATCTCCTTTCGGAAATAGTGTTTCTAAGACCTTTTCTAATTTATCGAGCTCGCTTAAGTCAAGGCTTATCTCTTTCAATTGAGGAAAGTCCAAACCCAAACAAGTCCTAGAAATAGCAAGGATTTCAAAATTCCTCTTTTGTAAATAAGTATCCAGAATAGCTCGTCCAAGTCCTTGACTATGACCGGTAAGAATTAGTAGTGATTTAGCCATAATGAAAAAAGCACCAAAAATGGTGCTTTAAATTAAAGTATGTATTGAGAAAGATCCCGATTTTTGACCAAGGTA
Source organism: Algoriphagus marinus (assembly GCF_001936475.1). Taxonomy (GTDB): domain Bacteria; phylum Bacteroidota; class Bacteroidia; order Cytophagales; family Cyclobacteriaceae; genus Algoriphagus; species Algoriphagus marinus. Next base: position 359,405 of record NZ_MSPQ01000002.1, read on the forward strand.
CTTAATCGATCTTGGACCATTTCTCGCGTTACCATTATCTTGGAGTTGGCCTCGATAGTATCAGGCACATCAAACAGAAAGTCATTTAACAAGTGACTCATCACGGTATGTAATCTTCTAGCCCCAATATTTTCCACTTCTTGATTGATCAAAAATGCAAGTCGTGCAATTTCCTCAATTGACTCATCATTGAATTCCAAGTATACTTCTTCCGCTTCAAAAAGTGCCTGATATTGCTTTGTCAAAGCATTTTTTGGCTCTCTCAGGATACGGGAGAAATCTTCTTGAGTCAAGCTTTGCAACTCCACTCGAATTGGGAACCTGCCTTGAAGCTCGGGGATCAAATCGGAAGGTTTAGCCACATGAAAAGCTCCTGCAGCGATAAACAATACGTGATCTGTATTGACTACCCCATATTTGGTATTCACAGCTGAACCCTCCACAATTGGAAGTAAATCACGCTGTACACCTTCTCGGCTGACATCTGGTCCACCTCCGCCTTTACCTGATTTGGAAGCAATTTTATCAATTTCATCGATGAATATGATACCGTTATTCTCAGCAAGCTTAATCGCCTCCTCTTTTACTTCATCAAAGTCGATCAACTTAGACATCTCTTCCTCAAGTAATACTTTTCTAGCCTCAGAGATTGACAGCTTACGTTTTTTTACTTTTTTAGGCATCATGTTGGAAATCATATCCTGAAGACCTGCCATGCTAGCATCGTCCATCATTCCATTTCCAATCATTCCTACACCAACAGGAGATCCTGCTTTTACATTGATTTCGATTTTCCGATCATCTAGTTCGCCGTCTCTGAGTTTTTCTCGGAATCTCTCCCGGGTTCGCTCATTCAATTCATGATCATTTGACGGTTCCCCAGATTCATTAAGATCCACCGTTGCATTTCTTGTAAATCCAGCGCTTTTGACAGGAGGAATCAGAATGTCCAAGATGATCTCTTCCACGGCTTCCGAAGCTTTGACTTTGACTTCCTCGTTTTTAGACTCTCGAACCAAGGCCACAGATTGCTCCACCAGATCTCTAACCATACTCTCCACATCACGTCCAACATAGCCTACTTCCGTAAACTTTGAGGCCTCTACTTTGGTGAAAGGTGCATTTGCAACTTTAGCTAATCTTCTGGCTATCTCAGTCTTACCAACCCCGGTTGATCCAATCATCAGGATATTGTTGGGAACGATATCTTTTTGAATTTCTGATTTCACCATCAGGCGGCGAATCCTATTTCGAAGCGCAATTGCAACATTCCGCTTTGCATCGTTTTGACCGATAATATATTTATCTAGCTCAGCGACAATTTGTCTTGGAGTTAGTGATGGAATTTGACTCATGTTTTTTTTTGGTTTAACTCTGGAATATCCTGCCAGAGTAGAATAAAGCTTATACTTCCTGATTCGAAAGTTTAATCGTTTTTAGCACTGGGTTCTGGAGAAAAACTAAAATGGAGGGGACGGTCTACTTTTGATTTCAAAAGTGCGATATCCAACACCTCTTCTACTCGATCCACAAAATGAAAATCGATTCCTTTGATGTATTGTTCATCTATCTCCTCAATATCCCGCTTATTTTTTTTACAAAGAATAATCTCTTTGATTCCAGCACGCTTGGCAGCAAGGATTTTCTCTTTAATCCCACCAACTGGCATCACTTTGCCAATCAATGATATTTCGCCAGTCATTGCTACTCTGGCTTTCACTTTTCGTTGCGTATAAACTGAAGCCATTGCGGTAAGCATGGTGATACCTGCTGAAGGACCGTCCTTTGGAACTGCTCCTGCGGGCACGTGGATGTGTAGATCATACTGATCAAAGACACGGTGATCTATCCCCAAGGTTTCAGCCTTTGATTTCAAATAAGATAGCGCAGTCATTGCAGATTCCTTCATCACATCTCCAAGTTGACCAGAAAGTGTAAGTTTCCCTTTTCCTCTGCTCAAACTTGATTCTATGAATAAAATCTCTCCACCGACACTTGTCCAAGCCAATCCTGTGACCACACCGGCCACACTATTGTCTTGGTAGATTTCCTTGTCGAAAATCTCCGATCCAAGAATTCTCCGAATTGCTTCAGGGGTGATTTTAGGATCATATTCCTCCTCCATCGCAATGGATTTAGCCACATTTCGAACTACTTTACCTATGACTCTTTCAAGGCTTCTTACACCAGATTCTCTAGTATAGTCTTCTATCAATTTCACCAAGGCTTTTTTCTCAAAAGTAATCTGAGTAGCCTTCAAGCCATGCTCCTTTCGTTGTTTTGGAACAAGATGCTTTTTAGCAATTTCAACTTTTTCTTCTTGGGTATAACCTGTTACTTCAATGATCTCCATACGATCTCGAAGTGCAGGTTGGATTGTATCCAACGAATTGGCTGTAGCGATAAATAACACCTTACTGAGATCATATTCCACTTCCAGGTAATTGTCCAAGAATGCGAAGTTCTGCTCGGGATCAAGCACCTCCAGAAAAGCTGAACTTGGATCCCCTCTAAAATCTGAGGATAGCTTATCAATCTCGTCCAATACAAATACTGGATTGGAGATTTTCACCTTCTTCATATTCTGGATGATTTTTCCAGGCATCGCTCCAACATAGGTCTTTCGATGACCTCTGATCTCAGCTTCATCATGAAGTCCACCAAGCGACATTCGAATGTATTTTCTGCCCAATGCTCTGGCTATGGATTTCCCAAGGGAAGTTTTCCCAACACCTGGAGGGCCATAGAGGCAAAGAATGGGGCCTTTTAGATCATTCTTTAATTTCAATACCGCTAGATATTCGATAATTCGCTCTTTGACTTTCTCCAAGCCAAAGTGATCACTATCCAAAATCTTTTTGGCATGCTTCAGGTCAAAATTGTCCTGTGTATATTCATTCCAAGGCAACTCAACCATCGTCTCAGCATAGTTGAGTGCGATTGGATATTCTGCCGCAGCAGGATTGATCCGGAGTATTTTGTTAAGTTCTTTTTCGAAGTGATTATGAACCTCTTGATTCCAAAGCTTCAGATCACCTCTTGCCCGAAGGTCTTCCACCTCTTTCTCAGGCCCTTCTTCGCCAAGTTCAGTTTGAAGTACCTTCATCTGTTGACGTAGAAAATAATCACGCTGCTGCTGATCAATATCGGTATGCACTTTCTTTTGAATCTCTGACTTCAACTCCAGCATCTGGATGTCTTTCATCATAAATTCAAGCAAAAGGGTAGCTCGCTCCACTCCATCGTTGATTTCTAACAAACGCTGCTTCGATTCAACAGGAGCATTGATGTTGGATGAAAGGAAATGGGTAAGGAATGCCGTATTGTCAATATTATCCAAAGCCACTTGTGCCTCGCGAGGAATCTCTGGATTCAAATGAAGAATTCGAGTGGCAGAGTCTTTTAAGGACTCCTCCAATGCTTGGATTTTTTTGGAGCTCTTTGGAAAGTTCTCCTCCAAATAATCCACTTTGGCAATGAAATAAGGATCATCAGTAACCTGCTCCTTAATCCTAAATCGTTTTTTTCCCTGAATAATTATCGTGGTATTCCCATCAGGTAGGACGATCATTTTGATGATCTTGGCGATTGTCCCAACTTGGTAAATATCTTCCCATGAAGGATCATCATTATTTGCATTGATCTGAGCACAGACTCCAATCAGCTTATTTCCCTTTTGTGCTTTCTTTACCAAGCGGATTGATCGCTGTCTTCCCACGGTAATTGGAATCACTACTCCAGGGAAAAGAACAGTATTTCTAACAGATAGAATCGGGATTTCCTCTTCGAAGGCTTCCTTTCCAGGCTCTTCACCTTCTTCTTCGGTGATCAGTTGGATCAAATCCCCTTCACCTGAAAATTCCCCTACCATTAGATTTTGAAATACAGTATTTTCGAATTGGCTCATATAGACAGATTGACAGATACGCTGTCGGTTTATTGCTAAAATAAAAGAAGAACCTTCCAAAAACGAAGGTTCTTCCTAAAATGTCAAGGGCTATGCCAAAAGGGGAATTCGTCAGATTGGCAGGTTTTATTTTTATAGACTTCCAAACCATCACATATATTCAGGGTCAAACTCAAAAATAAAGGGCAGGTCTGGTGAGCCGACTATGTATATCTTCCCATTGATTTCAATCAAGCTTTTACCTCCCAAAGAGGCAAAGGAATTTTCATTTGTCAGACTTCCACTCCGAAGGTCCAGTTGGATAATTTGGGATTCAAGTTGAAAATAGGCTAAATCTCCGCGAACTACCACATTTGCTCCTCTCGGCAATTTAGCTGCAGAGGCAATTCGCTGCGACAACTCCCACTCCTTGCTGATACTATCCCATTGGAAAATTCCAAAATCATACTGCGCAGCACCTATTTTCCCTTCTCCTATCGCATATAATTCGTCTCCATCCCGAAAAGCCGAATACTTGGAAAAGAATGGTGGCAAAGAATCGATGGGAATTTCGCTCCAAATGTCATTTGTGAAATTGTAAACCAATCTCCTCACTTGATATGCACCCGAAATCATCAACCTCAAATCTAAATACAAATTACCATTGGAAATAAATTGCCCTAGGACTTCACCATTAAAAGGAACAGGACTGAGGGATTTGAATTGGTTTGAAATAGGATCAAATTCATAAAAAGAATTAGAATTTGATTGCGGAAAAGCTTCAAAAGTCGATACATAAAGCTTATTGGAAAAAGTGGCAAGGAATCCCTCCTCTTCACTTGATCCTCCAATGGACAATAAGTTTATCAAGCCATTACCTTCAGGATCGAATTGATAGAAGGAGTTGTCAGAAAAAAAGTAGCCTTTCCCCAAAGTTGTAATCCCGTACACTTCATTGATGGAACTTAGCTCTTGAGGTAATCCGGAAATAGGAAGCATTGGAAGATCATACAATACAGGAGCGGAATTAGCTGATTTTTGCCCAAAATTATTTGCATAAATATCAAATTGCCTATCTCGAAACACGTCTTGTGGAAAATATGAAAACCGTATTTCATTGCCCAGTTCTTCGGTCATATTTATCCTAATCGCTGGGTTGCTACTTAGCAGTTTGGGTACATTAGAAAGAAATGGGTTTAGATTTTTTACTTTTACAATGCGCCCTCTTTCAGGAGTTCGACCTGTGAAGTCTTGCCCTGGTACTAGATCTGTATCTGAAATTTCAATTTGTCTGACATCGTAAAATTGACTTCTCAGTTCAATCCTGAATAGCGGGTTTTTATTTAAGAAAAAAGCATTTGGCTCAAACTTGATGGTATGATCATCGACCACTTCTGCCACTAACTGCTTTTCTAAACCTCCATCTACATAGTAGAGAATGCATCGTGAAGAATAAAGGAAATCCCCTGTGAAAGTCCACTCGGGTTCGTATTCAACCAATTTGACAGGTCCAAATACAGGCTCCTGAAATTTCAAAGGAAGGGTAAGATCATAAACAAGATCCCCAATCTGAACTTGAAGCTTAAAAGAACCTGATTCAAAAGCTGATTGTCGATAGGTAAATTCCCGTGGGATAATGAATTTGAAACCATTGGTCGAATAATCAAAAATCGGCACTTCTACATCTTCAAATTTCACCTTTAACAAAAACTCCGTGGACGCTTTAAGATTTGCTGCCTCAATAGTAATTGAATCACCGAAGTACACCTTTTCATTTGAAACTACATTTTGAAGGATGAAGTTTTTAGACCCTTTACTTACGAAGTCGATTGCTTCAGAATAGTAAGTCGTATTTGAGGTCCGAAGAAAAGAAGCCACATAATACGTTCTACCATTGAGTAGATCCTTATCAGCCTTAAGGGTAAATGACTGAGGTGGCACACCTACCAAAGACACTTTGGGGTCTGAATCTAAATCAGGCCGATCAGAAACCCCATAGACAAACCCATATTCCAAAACAGGATCTATCCCCAAACTTCTAACTTCCGCACTGAATTCCGCGCCATTTTCATCCACTAACCCTACAGTCGGAACAGATACACTCATGCCAGAAATTGGTATCAAATCCTCTTCCTTGCAAGAGCAAAACAAAAATGAACTAATGATGAGGAATACAAATGCTTTCATAGATTCTAAAATTCTATTCCAATTTGAAAAGAAACGCCTGAGCGACTGAAACTTGATCGCTTCGCCAAGATATTGGTCGTATAGTAATCCAATTGTAAATCCCCCTGCAACTCAGAGAAAATCACCATTTTCCCAACAGGAAATTTTGCTCCTAATTTCAATCCAGGCACAAAGAGTCGATCCACTCCAACCAAAAATGAGTCTTCGTATAAATTCGTGCGTTCACTATTTAAAAACTGTTCTTCAATCATTGCCCCTTTTGATTTTATAGTGCTAAACCAAACAGAAGTTATAAAGCCGGCATAGACATCTAAATTTTGTCGCCTAAACACACTGTAATTGAAACTTAAAGGGATGAACACATTCGTTTCGGAAAATTCTTCTGAAGCAGAAATCCTCACTACTCCCGGTCTCTCAAAGCTGCTTACAAAATTAGAATTCAAAAGCTCCACCCCAACTCTGAAATCAATTGAAAGCCTTGGCAACTTTCTGAAATCATGCAAACGAATTCCGACTTGAAGTCGCTGAGTTAATTTACCGTCCAAGTCATTGATCTGCCCTGTTTCAACAGATCTGTTATAAATTGAGGCTGAGCCCAATCCAGCCATCACAACCGGTGAAACTTTTAAGAATTTAACATTGCTGACATGGACTTTATATGGCAATCCACTACACTCATGATACTTGCTGAATAAGCGGATAAAATCCAACTCCTCCATTTTTGTATTTTCAATCAAGTCATTGAGTTGGGTACCGCAGTCACCTGTCATCTGGATCTTCAGTGTGCTAATATAAGCCTTCACATAGCGCTTGAGCTTATTTCCATCGATTTGCCCTTGTGTGTAAAACGCCCTCAATTCAAGAATTTCGTCTCCATTGTCAAGAAAATATCGATTATCATAAAAATTAAGCTGCAATTCTCCTGATAGCAGTATTTGGACAAACTTCGGGTCAGATTCACCCGGAAGAGTTTTGGTCAAAAAGAACCTGGAATTAGTCAACCCAAATGCCTGTAAATCATTAGGACTATAGGTAGTCTCTACTCCGTCATTTGCAAAAACCACAGTCCGATAAGTAGCTTCATCGTATTTACTGATGACCTTGCCAAATACCTTTACTCCGGATTTAGTTATAATAAAATCCCCAGATTCTCCAGTACTAGGATTGATATTACTCCAGATAGTTTCTGGAATAAATCCACTTTGAGCATTAGCGGAAAGTGAGAGGATCAAAAGTAAAAAACTTACTACCCCAACTGCAGTTTTTCTAATCATACATAATGAAATTTCCTGCATAACTATCAAAAAAAATTGAACTAATGCACAAAAGAGTAGAAAATAGTTTTACAATCGATAAATACGCCTAAACAATAAAAAAACCGAGCCTTTCAGCACGGTTTTTTCTTGAAAAGAATCTGGCTTTGATTATCAACCAGTAAATATTTTTAGAATATCATTTCCTATCGCAAAGACCATCAAAGCGAGCAAGACTACCATCCCGACTTTCTGAGCATTCTCCAAAAATTTATCCGAAGGAGCCCTACCTGAAATCATCTCATACAATAAGAAAATAACATGTCCTCCATCCAGCGCAGGAATTGGAAGTAAGTTCATAAATGCAAGAATCATAGAAATCAACCCTGTAATGCTCCAGAATTTTGTCCAATCCCAAGTATCACCATAGATCTTTGCCATCCCGATTGGTCCAGAAACATTTCGAGTCGAAACTTCTCCCGTAAACATCTTTCCAAGTGCTTTAGCATTTACAATCACCACACTGAAAGCTCTTTCCGTTCCTTTAGAGACAGCTTGTGCAAAACCATATTCCCTGCGAACAGGCTCAATCAAAGGCCTAACTGCAATATCAATCGTCCCTCGCTCTGTCACCGCTACTTGTGTGAAAGTGGTGTCACCATTAGACAGCAAGGTAATTTCAGCTTCTTGACTTTTAACTTTTGAAAGCTCAGATTGCAACTCGTCAAAGTAATTGACTGGATTACCATTGACAGCCAAAATCTTGTCCTCTACGGTGATCCCAGCTTGATCTGCTGCGCCGCCTTTGTCAATAACTGATAATGCAAAAGGGTATCGAATTTCCACGAAATTACTTAGCGCTTCTTTGCTGTCAAATGAATTGATAAATCCACGAGGGATATCGATTTTCATTTGCTGACCATCTCGCTCGATGGTATAAAAACCATTTTCGCTCAACAAAGCTGAACCACTACTCAGATCATTAATTGAAGTGTAGGGCTCGCCGCTAATATCCAGTATTCTATCTCCTGTTTTAAGACCTATAGATTGTCCGATATCATATGATACAATACCATTTTGAACGACTTGATCTCTTGAAAAATAAGTCTCCCCATTATTGTAAACCAGATACACAAAAATTATGATACCGGTTATCACATTGACAATGATACCACCTAGCATAACTATCAATCGCTGCCAAGCTGGCTTTGATCTAAATTCCCAAGGCTGAGGCTCAGCAGACATTTGATTTGAATCCATGGATTCATCAATCATCCCCGAAATCTTTACAAATCCTCCCAAAGGAATCGCACCTATGGAATATTCTGTTTCTCCCCATTGAAATCCCGCAATTTTTGGAGGAAATCCGATCGAGAATTTCTCTACCCGCATGCCAAACATTTTGGCGGTAAGCAAGTGGCCCAACTCATGCAATCCAACCAGGATGGATAATCCCAGCAGCAATTGGCCCACCATTATTAAAGTATCCATTATTTATTCTTCTTAATTAGTTCTTGTGTAATTTCTCTAGCTCTCAAATCGGTGGCAATGTAATCGTCCAAAGTTGGATGAGCAATAAACTCAGCTTTTGCTATTGTTTCCCCTATCAAATCAGACATTTCCAGAAAGCCGACTTCTTCCCTCAGAAAAGCAGCAACGACAATTTCATTCGAAGCGTTCAAAATACAAGGAGCGTTTCCACCTTTTGCTAATGCATCAAATGCCAATTGGAGGTTTTGAAAAGTCTTTTTATCGGGTTGCTCAAAGGTGAGATTAGGATAATTTAAGAAATCAAATCGCTCAAAATCACTTTTCAATCGATCTGGGAAACTTAAAGCAAACTGAATTGGCAAACGCATATCCGGTAGACCAAGTTGTGCTTTCAGTGATCCATCTTCAAATTGAACCAAGGAATGAACAATACTCTGCGGGTGTACAATCACATCAATTTGTTCGGTTTTCAACCCAAAAAGCCATTTAGCCTCAATCACTTCCAATCCCTTATTCATCAGAGATGCAGAGTCAATGGTAATCTTAGCACCCATCTCCCAATTGGGATGTTTGAGCGCTTGAGCTTTAGTGACTGATTTCAGAAACTCCCGATCTTTGCTCCGAAAAGGTCCACCAGAAGCTGTGAGGATTATTTTTTCTATTGGATTATGAAATTCACCCACTAAGCATTGGAATATTGCCGAATGCTCCGAATCCACAGGATAAATATTCACAGCATTTTCTTTCGCTAAAGCAGTGATAATTTCTCCAGCCACCACCATGGTCTCCTTGTTGGCAAGTGCAATTTGTTTACCGGATTTAATGGCATGGACTGTCGGAATCAAGCCGGAATAGCCCACCAATGCAGTAAGCACTACATCAATGGTCTCCATTTCAACTACTTGAGCAATTGCCTTTTGTCCGGCAAAGACTTTGATATCTTTTGGAATTAAGGCCTCTTTCACTTTCAGATAGTGCTCCTCATTGCCGATTACCACAGCGTTTGGAGCAAACTCCAAGGCTTGTTCAATCAATAAGTCAGCATTATTTTGAGCTGTAAGCACTTCAACTTGAAAGTCGGAAGCATGTTGGCGGATCACCTCTAGAGTCTGAGTACCTATACTTCCGGTACTACCTAAAATGGCTACGCGCTTGGGTTCTGTCATTCGTTTGGATTTTGATCAAATAAAAACCTTCTCAATTTGCAGAAGGTTTTATTATCAGGCTGACAAAATTACAAGATGCCTAGACTTTTTACATACAATTCGGCAGTTTTTCCGAAATGGGCTGATTTTTGTCAAAAAGAGGATAAGTTCAGAAGGAATACTTCTTAAAAAATGTGAATCACTCGATCAACGACGAGTTCTTCCCGTCAAAAGAAAAGCTTATGAATAATTCAATCAAGACAATCGGAATCTCTTTCACTACGGGCCTTTTAGGCGCAGCTATTTGGACTAATTTCTTTTTAAATGATCCGAAAACTGGGATCATGCCAGAAAATCAGGATTCTCAGGAGATGACTTTTACCAATCAATTTGCTCGTGGTAATGAGTCCACTTTTCAAAGCGACCCTCCTATCTCATTTGTAGAGGCTTCAGAAAACAGCACAGAGTCTGTCGTATTTATTAAAAATTTTTCAGGAACAGACCCCAGAAGATACAGCATGTTTGATTATTTCTTTGGAAATGGACCCTCACAACAAGTAAGCACCGGGTCAGGAGTGATCATCTCAGAGGATGGCTACATCGTAACAAATAATCACGTAATAGACCGAGCAGAAACAATTGAGGTGATTCATAAAAAAAGAACCTATAAGGCTCGATTAGTAGGTACGGATAAAAACACGGACATAGCTGTTTTGAAAGTAGAGGGGGTAAAACTTCCAGCTATCAAAAAAGGAAGTAGCCGAGACTTGAAAATCGGAGAATGGGTCTTGGCAGTTGGAAACCCATTTAACTTAACCTCTACTGTGACTGCCGGTATAGTCTCAGCCAAAGAACGACAAATCAATATTCTGGGTGGTGATTTCCCATTGGAAAGCTTTATTCAAACAGATGCTCCCATTAACCCAGGTAATTCTGGAGGAGCTTTGGTGAATATCAGTGGGGAATTGGTAGGAATTAATACTGCTATTCTTTCAAGAACAGGCTCTTACACAGGATATGGATTTGCAGTTCCAGTAGATATAGCGATGAAAGTAGCTAATGACTTGATCCAATATGGAGAGGTTCAAAAGGCAATACCAGGAATCGAGGCAGTAGAAATCACACCAGAGCTTGCTGAAGAAATGAAGCTAAACACCTTGGATGGAGTAATTGTATTGCACGTGCTTAAAGATGGAGCTGCCAACCAAGCAGGAATACAGAAAAATGATGTCATCACAAAATTGGGAGATCAAGCAATAACCGGAATGGGAAGTTTCGAGGAAGCCCTATCCTATTATTACCCTGGTCAAAAACTACCAGTATCCTTTAATCGAAATGGTTCTACCAAGACCACACAACTTACCCTTCAGAATTTGGAAGGTGGCGAAGGTATTCTCAAGCGAGAGTATTTCAGTTCGGCAGTCCTTGGAGCACGCTTGGAGGCTGTGAATGCAATCGAAAGAGATCGGTTGGGAGTTGATTTTGGGATAAAAATCACAGCTATGACTCGGGGGTATTTGAGAGATCTTGGACTACGGGATGGGTTTGTAATCACCCAGGTCAATCGCGAACCTGCAAAAGATCCAAAAATAGTCGGGAAATATTTGGAGGAATTCAGTGGGAAATTACTTTTAGAAGGAGTTGCTCCCAATGGACAGCCATTTATGCAAAGCTATAATGTGAGATAATGATGCCTTTTTAAAGAATTTTAGTACCTTTTTGAAAAGATCATTATTATGAAATCTCTCCCGAAAAGCTGCCAAGACTGTCTCAGTGAATTTTCTACTGCACTGGATGACTTAAGGACATTTATCCAACGTGCCAAAAACGGAAATTTAACGGAGGCTCAATCACGAGAGTTAATCATCAACTTTGAAGTCACTCATGAATTGGCTCTAAAAGTTCTAACCGCTTATTTTAAAAAAGAAGGAAAAGGACCATTTACCGGCTCAAGGGATTTGACAGTTGAAGCGTTTCATGCAGATCTAATCGATGATGGCAAATCTTGGCTGGACATGATAATTGACAGAATTCAATACAATCCGATTTATGCAATTGATACGCAAGGGAAGTTTTTGGATAATATTCAGAAAAAGTATCTGAGACTTTTGGATCGTTTTGAAAACACGATGGAGAAAAAAATGGAAGCCTAGTAATCAATCAGTTAGTTTACTGCTGGATTTAATAAGATCTCATCTTGAATTTCTTCTTCAGTTCGTTTACTGCGTTTCGAAATGAGGAATCCGTCTCCATGATGTCGTTGACAGTCGTGATAGCATGAATCACCGTAGAGTGATCTCTTCCACCAAAATGATACCCGATCGACTTAAGCGAATGATTTGTGAATTCTTTGCAGAAATACATAGAAACCTGACGAGCTACTACGATTTCTTTCTTTCTTGTTTTTGCTTTTAGATCTTCGATTGCAATGCCATAATATTCGGCAACTGACTTTTGGATAAAATCTATTCCTACTTCAGTTTCAATATCCTTGATGATATTTTTCATCACGGTCTTACCCAATTCCAAACTGATTTCGACACGATTCAAAGACGCATGAGCAATCAAAGAAATTAAGATGCCTTCCAATTCTCTGACGTTGGTATCTACCGTATAAGCCAGATATTCCACTACATCATCCGGGATAATAATTCCTTCTGATTGCATTTTCCTTCGAATAATCGCAACTCTGGTTTCAAAATCCGGCATCTGAAGATCAGCTGTCAATCCCCACTTGAATCTGGAAAGCAATCGTTCCTCCAGACCTTTCAGATCCCTAGGAGGACAATCTGAGGTCATGATGATTTGCTTTTTGCTTTGATGCAAATGGTTGAAAATATGGAAAAACATCTCTTGAGTTCGATCTTTTCCTGCCAAAAACTGAATGTCATCAATGATCAATACATCGACTTGCATGTAGAAATTGGTGAAGCTCTTCACATTGCCATCCTTAATCGAATCCATGAATTGATTCACGAATTTTTCGGAGGAGACATAGAGTACAAATTTATCCTCTGGGCCATTTTTAATCTCATTGCCGATCGCCTGCACAAGGTGGGTTTTCCCTAAACCAACCCCTCCATATACCATAAGTGGGTTGAAAGAAGTAATGCCCGGCTTGGTTGCCACAGCAAAACCTGCAGACCTGGCCAGTCGATTACAATCTCCCTCTATATAGGTAGTAAAAGTATAAGTAGGATTTAAATTACTGTTTGTGAGTGCCTCTGCATTGAGCGATTGCACCTCAAAAGGAGTCTTATGATTCTCCTCCACAGTAGGTTTTTTAGAACCCGAATTACCCTGGGGATAGGAGACTACGTAAGGCTGATTCGATGAATTCCCTTTATCCACTACCACAGCATACTCTAATTTACCTCCCTGGCCAAGTGTCGTTTTGATAGCAAGTTTCAATACTTGAACATAATTATCCTCCAACCACTCGAAAAAAAACTGACTTGGTACCTGTATGGTAAGGTTTGTACCTTCCAATTTAACAGGATTGATAGGCTTAAACCAAGTTGAAAAGCTCTGCTCATTGACGTGCTGCTCGATAACACGTAAACACTCATTCCAAACTGCGGTAGCTTCTGAACTCATTAGAGAAGATTTCTGAAAAACATTGACCCGAAGGCGGGTCCAAGGGTGTCAAAATTGAAGAAAATTAAGGTAAATAAAAAATCAAATTCTTTATAAAAATGTCATAATTCTGTAAATCCATACTAAAGCCCAAAAAAAACTTGGTCTCTGAAAATAAACTTGCATAACATTTTTTTTCTCGCCGAAATCACACTAGAATAATAAGCTCCTTAATTTTAATTTCTATCCTTTTTAGACACTATTAAAATCTTGGAACACTAATCCAAGCCAGAGGCTTTAATCATTTCTCTTGGATTTCACTATTTTTGAAAGTAAGTGCCAAACAAGCCTTAAGCAAAACCCAAATATGATCGAAAGAGATTTTTATCCATTTCCGGATTCTTCAAATAATGATTGGATTGAACAGATTCGAAAGGATCTAAAAGGAAAAGATTTTGATTCTACACTAACTTCTGAAATTTGGGAGAGTATAAAAATCTCTCCTTGTTATACAAAAGAGGAAGGAAGCGCATTTTCCCACCCTATTTTGTTTAATCTGCCATCCCCTTATCCAGGGCAAAACCCCAGAATCTCCTCTAACATTGTTTCCATTTTTCCGGAGGATGAAAAAACTGCCAATAAAGAAATCCTTGAGGTTCTTGAAAATGGTGCTGAAGGATTAGTCCTGCACCTTACAGGTACAGAAAACCTCAATCAAATTTTAAGAGGAGTTCTGACAGAATATATTCAAATCTACTTCAATCCAATTGATGACCCGGCAGCGATGTTTAGTCAAATCGAAAATTGGATCGGATCGATCAGTTTACGAACTGACATGCTCAATGGAGGTATTTTATGGTCACCTTCCTCCTCTCTATTTATGGGGAAAGAGCATTGGGATCAAGAGATTTCGACTGGTATTAAGCTTTTGAATTATTTCAAGACCTTCAAAAATTTCTTCCCCATTACCATTGACTTCGCACGCTATGCAAATGCAGGTGGAACGGGGATTCAAGAATTGACCTTCGGTCTGGGGGAAATTGTCGATATAATGGATGCCTTTGTGAGTCAAGGTGTTTCCATAAGCCAGGCACTTCAGCAATTTGCTTTTTTAGCTTCTGCCGGTGAATTGCATTTTCCTGAAATAGCAAAACTCAAAGTACTCCGAATTCTTATTTCCGAATTGGCGATAAATCTTGGAGCATCTAATTCTGCGGATTCATTTCACTTAATCGTATCGACTAGCCTTTGGACAAAAAGCCGAATTGATAAAAACTCGAATCTGATCAGACAAACCTACGAAACAATGGCTGGAATAATCGGAGGAGCAAACTCAATTTGGGTAAGGCCTGTATCTGAAAAAACTGCCTCAATCCTGGAAAAACGCATTGCAAGAAACCTGTCATTTATTTTGAAGGAGGAAAGTCATCTTGACAAAATCATGGACCCATCCGCGGGAGCTTATTTTCTGGAGGACTTGGAAAAGCAAATACATGAAAAAGTTCTGACCCAGTTAGCTGATTTGGAGGAAAACGGAGGTTGGATTGAAAATTTCAAATCCCGGTCCATTCATTCCCAAATCAAATCCACAAGAACCTCCATTCAGGAAAGCGTGCTTCATGGCGATAAAAATCTGGTGGGAGTAAATAAGTATCAAGGGAAAACAGGCACTGTTGAAAATTTCTCTTTTGAAAAAATCGAGGAAAAAGACTTTGAATTACTGCCTTCAAGAGCAAGTTATTTACTTGAAATCCAAAAATCAGCCAACTCATGAGACCAGACTTTAAAAATTGGAAAACTATAGCGAGTTCGGCTCCAGAAGTAGATTACAAAGAAAATTGGGATACTGCCGAGCAGATCATCGTGCCGCCAGTTGTGGATGAAAAAGCAATTTATAAGCTCAGTCATCTAAATTTTGTAGCAGGAATTCCACCATACCTACGAGGCCCTTATTCCACCATGTACGTGATGCGGCCATGGACCATCCGACAATATGCAGGATTTTCAACCGCGGAAGAATCCAATGCTTTTTATAGAAAAAACCTTGCTGGGGGCCAAAAAGGGCTTTCGGTTGCATTTGATTTAGCCACCCACAGAGGCTATGATTCGGATCATCCAAGAGTAGCCGGAGACGTAGGTAAAGCTGGAGTTGCAATTGATTCGGTAGAAGACATGAAAATCCTGTTTGATCAGATTCCACTCGATCAAATGTCGGTCTCGATGACAATGAATGGTGCAGTGATTCCTGTTTTGGCATTTTACATTGTAGCTGCAGAGGAACAGGGTGTCCCACCAGAAAAACTGAGCGGAACTATCCAAAATGATATTCTGAAGGAGTTTATGGTACGAAACACCTATATCTATCCTCCCCAACCTTCCATGCGAATCATTGCGGATATCTTTGAATTTACTGCTCAGAAAATGCCAAAATTCAATTCTATCTCCATTTCTGGCTATCATATGCAGGAAGCTGGAGCGACGGCAGACATTGAATTGGCCTATACACTTGCCGACGGATTAGAGTATTTGAGAACTGGAATCAAGGCTGGATTGGATATAGATGACTTTGCTCCAAGGCTTTCCTTCTTTTGGGGAATCGGTATGAATTATTTTATGGAGATAGCCAAAATGCGTGCAGCTAGACTGCTCTGGGCTAAGATCGTAAAGCAATTCAATCCGAAATCCGATAAATCTCTAGCACTTCGCACCCATTGCCAAACCTCTGGCTGGTCTTTGACCGAACAGGATCCATTTAACAATGTAGCCCGAACTGCGATTGAGGCTTTAGGTGCAGTAATGGGACATACCCAATCCCTTCATACAAATTCCCTGGACGAAGCCATTGCTTTGCCAACTGATTTTTCGGCTAGAATAGCTCGAAATACCCAATTGATTTTACAGGAAGAAACTGGCGTGACAGCTACCGTGGATCCTTGGGGCGGATCGCACTATGTCGAATATCTGACAGATCAATTAGTAAACCGAGCTTGGACACTTATTGAAGAAGTAGAAGAATTGGGAGGAATGGCCAAAGCAATAGAGGCCGGTTTGCCAAAGCTGAGAATTGAAGAAGCTGCTGCAAAAAAACAAGCAAGAATAGATAGTGGAAAGGATATTATCGTCGGAGTGAATCGATTCCAAGTGGATGAAAAATCAGAAATTGAAGTTCGTGACGTAGATAATGAAGCTGTAAAAGAAATTCAAATCGCCAGACTGAATCAGCTTAGATTGGAAAGAGATGAAAATGCCGTTACCCAAAGTCTCGCTGCGCTTACAGAAAGTGCCAAATCAGGAAAAGGTAATTTATTAGAACTAGCGATCGCAGCAGCAAGAAAAAGAGCTACTTTAGGTGAAATCTCTCTTGCACTGGAGGAAGTATTTGGAAGACATCAAGCCAAAACCCAATCTATCTCAGGAGTCTATGCATCTGCAATGGAAAATCAAGATTCATTCAAAAAGGCTACAGAATTATCCGAAAAATTCGCAAACCTAGAAGGTAGAAGACCACGAATCATGGTTGCAAAAATGGGGCAAGATGGGCATGATCGAGGTGCCAAAGTCATCGCAACAGGATTTGCAGATTTAGGATTTGATGTAGACATCGGCCCACTTTTTCAGACACCGCAAGAAGTCGCCGAACAAGCTATAGAAAACGATGTGCATATAGTCGGGGCTTCTTCGCTTGCAGCGGGACATAAAACTCTAGTCCCTCAGTTGGTCAAAGCTTTGAAAGAACTAGGACGTCCTGATATTATGGTAGTCGCGGGTGGAGTGATTCCTGCGAAAGATTATCAATTCCTCTATGATTCTGGAGTTGCAGCCATATTTGGCCCTGGCACTGTCTTATCAGAAGCTGCAATAAAAATTTTGGAGAAGTTGATGGAAGAATAGGCGAATTACTAGTTAAAATCAGTAAACCAAAACAGCCTTACTATTTTCACAAATAACTCCACTCGGCCGCTGAACTATAGCGCAATCCGAACCTGCTCCGGTTCGCTTATTATAATCGGCTTGTAGCTCAGTATAGCTTTGTACCAATTCCAAAAATTTCGTCTCATCGATTTTTTTGGAATAAGCAATGTAAGTCATAGGACCGCCACAAGGCTTACTTCCTACAGGAGTAAAAGTCCAATCATTTGCATCCGTACAATTCTGAGAGGTTGCGAGTTGGTTAATATCTGTCCACAATTGATCCAAGGCAATAGGTGAAAAATCACCTGCTCCATCACTTCCGGAAAGATTACAACCTACTACTAAAAAGAAGGAAAGAAAAAGCGTAGCGTTTTTCATGACAATTTGATTTCAAGAATAGTACGACTAAGCAGAAATCGGGTTCAACTTTGTGTGAAAAATTCTATTCTTTCGAATAAATAATTTTCCCATCCACAATCGTAGTTTCCACCTTCACCTGATGAATTTTCATAGGATCAATGGTGAATACATCGTCAGAAAGAATAATCAAATCAGCAAGATATCCAGCTTTCAAAAGTCCTTTCCGATCTTCTTCAAAGGAAGAAAAAGCTCCCATATAAGTGTAGGCTTTCATCGCCTCAAAAATGCTGATTCTCTCCTGAGGGATCCAGCCTCCTTCAGGATAGCCTGAAGGATTTCTGCGGTTTACCGCATCGTGAATTCCACGAATTGGATTCAAGCTGATACATGCCGGCCAATCACTGCTAAAAACAAGCTGGGCATCAGCATCCAAAAGTGATCTCCAAGCAAAGGAATAAGGAAGGCGCTCCTCTCCCACGGCTTTTGACCAAACAGTCGTAGTTCCCGGTTCGGCATGGATCGGTTCCATACTTGGCAAAATCCCAGCTTTTGCAAACCGAGGAATATCATCAGGATTGATGGTTTCGATATGCTCCACCCGATGCCGTTTTCCCTTGGAATTATTCTCCAACATCGCTTTCTCATAGGCATTCAACACTTCCCGAACTCCTCGATCTCCGATAGCATGCGTATACAAGCGAAAGCCATTCGAATCAAGAGTTTTTACCAATTTCTGATAACCCTCGATGGTGAAATTCAACTGACCTAAAGCCAATGGATCAGTTGCCGGAAGATCTGCATAAGGCGCTAACATGGCTCCTGTATGTCCTTCGATGACACCATCGATCATAAACTTGATAGCATCGGCTCTTAGCCAAGGGTTAGCTGTACCTACACTATCCTTCAAGAATATAAATCGATCAAGGTCACTCGCGGTAGCTTGCTCAGAAACTGAAAATGCAGCGGCATAGCGAAGTGTCAGCTCGCCATTTTCATACAATTTCTGGAAAAGACGGAGGTCATTTTCCAAACCAGAAGCATTTTGGGCAGACGTGATTCCAAGTGAAGCTGCATAAGCCAGACCTTTGCGGAGTCCGTTCAATTGATCCTCGAAAGTATCCTCAGGTACAAATTTTCCAACCAAGCCCATGGCACTTTCCTTTAATGCGCCAGTCAATTTCCCATTTTTATCCTTAACAATTTCTCCAAATCCAGTGAATTCAGTTTGCTCATCCAGCCCTGCAATTTCCAGCGCTTTCGGATTCGCATAGGCCGAATGCCCATCATAGGCTTTGATAAAAACCGGTCGGTCAATATCCAGCGCTTTCATGGATTGGTGATCCGGAAGTCCGGATTCAAAGAAGGTATATTGCCAGCCTCTTCCAGTAATCCACTCTTTATCTGGATTTTCCGCTATGAATTTTAAAGTGCTATTGATTGCTGCTTCAAAGGATTCTGCACCTGAAAGTTCTACCTGAGTCAAACCCATCGAACCTCCCAAAAAGTGAATATGTGCGTCATTGAACCCTGCTGTGACCAGTTTCCCATCCAAATCCAATAACTGCGTCTCGGACCCAGCCAAGGCTAGAATTTCTTCCGAATTGCCTGAAGCTACAATCAAACTATCTCGGACAGCAATTGCTTCAACGAAAGAATTTTCAGATTCTCCTGTCCAAACTTTTGCGTTATAGAGAATCAAGGTTGGGGGCTTTACTGCTTCTTTACATTGAAAAAAAAGAAGTGAAATGAAGATTAGAAAGAGTGATTTTCGCATGGGTAAAGTTAATTAATTCCCAGAACTGGGAAGCATATTCCGAATGGCAGAGATTCGCCACTTTTTATCGCTTTCTACTACCATGAAGCTGCTCCACATTTTCCTAACGGATCCATCCGGGTTTTTTATTTCATAGCGAGCATCAACCAGAGCTACTGTTTCTGCCAAAAACCTGATTCTTTCCACATGAAGTGTTCGTTCGCCTGGATTACTCGCTGAGCTTTCCATCATTCCCTTTATCGCTTCATTAATTCCAGATCGCCAAACTCCCGATGATACCAATTGGTCAATATCCTTGGTGAGTATTTGCTTCAGCAAGACAGTATCCTTTGTATCTCTGGATTTGGTGTAGGTATTAATCAGGTTAATAATTGCTTGTGAATCTTCCTTGGTATGAGCAGAAGTCTGGGCATGGGAAGTGATCGAGAAAAATAAAAAGAAGGTGAAAATGGTCAATCGAATCATCATAAGTTTAAAATTTCTTTCCCTAATCTACATTTTCTTGGCTAAAATATTTTTGAAACAGGGGAGAATAACAAAAGCCACCCTTTTCAGAGTGGCTTTCGATTTATTTTATAAAGTAAATAATTACTGGTCTTCTCCTCTGAGTTTGATTACAGCTCCCTCCAGATTCTCTCCAATTCGGATTTGGCAAGCCAAACGAGAAGTCGGATAAAATTCGGGCAGGTTTTCCAATTGATCCAATTCTACATCGGTTGCATCACCAAGCCCGTCCTTTCCCTCCAAAATCTCCACATGACAAGTAGCACAAAGTGCCATACCACCGCAGGTGGCCAATATCGGATATTCGTAAGCTTTGAGGATTTCCATCAAACTTAGGCCCATATCCTCCGGTGCTTCATGCTCCTGACGATTACCTTCCTGATCTTCTACGGTGAAATTTATCATGCTGCAAAAATAGAATTAAAATGCATTTACACCATTTACCGTAGTGTATTTGAAGCTTAATTTTTGATCTGGGTAGACGTATTTGAACGCCGAATGCATCATAATCGCTGCTTCATGGAATCCACATAAGATCAATTTCAGTTTTCCTGGATAGGTATTGATATCACCTATAGCATAGATTCTCTCCACTCCGGTAGAATAATCACGCGTATCCACTTCAATCGCATTCTTATCGATACTCAAACCCCAATCTGCTATAGGACCCAATTTTGGACTTAAACCGAAAAGTGGAATCAGGTAATCAGCTTCTAACTTGATTTCTTCTTTGGTTTTACCTTCCAGTGTTACCGAGTTCAGTTTTCCATTTCCGTTGACTCCTTTCAAGTTTGCAGAAAGGATCAAATCAATTTTCCCTTGATTTGCAAGATCAAATACTTTTGCTGCAGAATCTGGAGCTCCACGGAAAGTTTCATTTCGATGTACCAAAGTCACTCGCTCGGATACTTTTGAAAGATAAATGGCCCAATCCAAGGCAGAATCTCCTCCACCTGCGATAACCACTTTCTTA
Organism: Algoriphagus marinus; assembly: GCF_001936475.1. Taxonomy (GTDB): domain Bacteria; phylum Bacteroidota; class Bacteroidia; order Cytophagales; family Cyclobacteriaceae; genus Algoriphagus; species Algoriphagus marinus. Next base: position 380,466 of record NZ_MSPQ01000002.1, read on the forward strand.
TCTCGGAAGGTCTCAGGATCTTTTACCATGTAAGTAATTCCCTTACCTTCAAAATTTTCAAGGTTCTCCAAGGCTGGTTTTCTTGGTTCAAAACAACCCAAACCACCGGCGATGATAATCACCTGAGCATGCACATGTGTTTTGTCGCTGGTAGTGACGATAAATGAACCGTCAGCTTGCTTATCCAAGTGATCCACTCGCTCACCCAATGTAAACGTCGGCTTAAAAGGCTTGGCCTGCTCCATCAAATTATCCACAAGATCCTGAGCTTTCACTTCAGGATAGCCAGGGATATCATAAATAGGCTTTTGAGGATAAATCTCTGAAAGCTGTCCACCAATTTGTGGCAGGGCATCGATCAAATGACAACGCATTTTGAGCAATCCTGCTTCAAAAACTGCAAATAGGCCAACTGGGCCGGCTCCGATAATACAAAGATCTGTGTGAATCATTCGCTTTAAACTTTATGGGAAAACCCCTGAAAACTCAATATTGTTCGTATAAATATTATTCGTGCACTAACTTAATTATTCCAATTCCTGACCGCCAAGATTTTGGTAGATCGTGTCTAGAATCCGCTTGAATTCTTGAAAATCACTATCTGAAAGATTCTCCCATGCCTTTTCTCGAATTTCCAGAATTTGAGGACGAAGTGCACTGACTTTTGCCAGACCTGTTTCAGTAAGATGTAATTGAAAACTTCGCCGATCCATGGGATGGGGAACTCGCTCCACATATCCTTTTTTGCAAAGCAAATCCAAGATTCGAGTGAGCGTAGGATGATCCTTGAAAACCAAATTGGCTAATTCAGTTTGACTCAAATGACCATTTTCTGAAAGATTTTTTAAGACTAACCATTGGTCCACTGTCACATCAAAGTCACCTGACTTGAACTGCTGTTGCGCGTATTGCTTCACTTTTCGCGCAGTGCGATCGAGAAGAAATGAATAGCGTGCAAATTGTTCTTGTGTCATACCAATAATTAGTATGACAAATATATAAATTTTCTTTATCTGAATTATAATTCTACCCGAAATTGCATGTCAAAAACCACTTGCAGGAATTGCACAACAAGCTTAGACTAAGAACTTTTCTGATCAAAAATAAAATCAACCAACTCCCCTATTCGATGAAATTCTTGATCTAAATAAAACAAGGTAAAATCACCCTCCGAAATAAAAACAGGATGCTCCAATTCTCTGATTCCTGCTTTTTCGATGGCTTTTTTAACCCAAAAGGAAACGGTAGGATTACCTTCAAAAATCAATTTTGACATAGTTTTTTTCTGTTCAATTTTTCCTTTTTCGATATTGAACAGAAACTCATCCCCAGGCAAGATACGGTCTAGCTGACCGGTCACTACCAAATCTTCCGGGAGTCCAGAAATCAAAGGAAGATCGGTCCCTAAAAGCAAAAGTCGATCAGCAGTCTCCAGCGCAATTTCCAAATCGTGGGTTACCACTAGAATCGATTTGCGTTGTTTCTTTGCGATATCTCGAAGAAGATGCATGATTTGATAGCGATTTACCAAATCCAAATGGGCCGTCGGTTCATCGAGAACCATTACCCTTCCGTCTTGGGCCAAAGCACGTGCGATCATTGCTTTCTGACGCTGTCCATCGCTGATTTCGGACAATCGCTCATCTTTGAGATATTCAATTTTGGTGAGATAAAGTGCATTCTCGACCAAATCCCGATCATGAGCATCCAATCTTCCAGTCCAACCAGTATGGGGAATTCGCCCTAATGCCACCAACTGCCCAACGGTCATATTTCCCGGAAGTACAGGTTCTGAAAGCACCACAGACAAAGCTTTAGAAAGTTCGGAGTTAGAAAAACTTTGAACATCCCTACCATTCAAAATCAATTCACCTTCCCATGATTTTAGCTGGCCCAGGATTGCTTTGATCAAAGTAGATTTACCAACACCATTTGGCCCTAAAAGACAGGTTAATTCATTCTCAAAAAGTTGAAAGCTCAAATTTTCAAGCACCGCTTTCTTCGGCTTCCGATTGGAATAGCCCAAAGTCAGGTTTTTCGCTATGATTGTTGCTTTCTTCATGACTAGAATTCCTTGCTAAAATTTCTCTTCAAGACCAAGCCGATCACTATTGGAGCGCCAACTAAAGAAGTCACCGCATTGATAGGGAGGGTCTGCGCAGAACCGGGAAGCTGACCTATTACATCGCACAACAGCAGCAGTATTGCTCCAAGCAATGCAGTGCCAGGAAATAAAATTCGGTGATCTGCTGTCTTCCAAATAATTCGGGAAAGATGAGGGACGGCAATACCAATGAATGCAATCGGCCCGCAAAAAGAAGTAATACTTCCAGCAAGCAAGCCCGTACTTAGAATCATCATCCAACGTAAGTAAACGGGATTTACTCCCATGCTTTTTGCATAACGCTCTCCGAGAAGCATCGCATTGAAAGATTTGACAGAAAATATAATCGGGAAAATCCCGATCAGCACTACAGAACTTAAGACCAAAACCTGAGGCCAGGCCAATCCTCCGAGGCTCCCCATAGACCAGACCGTAAACAACTTCAGCGCATCCGCTCCAGAAAAGTATGAAAGAACCGAAACCACAGCAGAAACTGCTGATCCAAACATCAAACCAACGATCAAAAGAGTCATGCTATCTTGTACTCTCCACGCAACCAAACTCACTAAAATCATCACCAAACCTGCTCCTATAGTCCCTGCACCCACAATTGCCCAAGCACTCAATCCGCTCCCGAGTGCTGCGATACCAAAGGCAGATCCGGCCAACATCAGTAAAGCCACACCCAAACCAGCACCAGAACTAATTCCTAAAACAAAAGGCCCTGCAAGTGGATTTCTGAAAAAAGTCTGCATCTGAAGCCCACTTAAACTCAAACCAATTCCAGCTAACATTGCCACCAATGCCTTTGGCAAACGATAGTTTAAAATGATTTGCGCATGGGAAGTTTTGATCCAGTCTCCAATAAGTAAACCTTCCAGAATCTCATCTGGATAAATGGAAACTGAACCCAAACTGATATTCAATAGAAAACTGAAGATCAAAGCCAGGATTGCTGCAAAAAAGAGAATAGTGGTTCGACTATTTTTCATTGAGTTGTTTGTAAAAATACAACTCATAGTCAGGAAGTAAGTTTGGATGGAGAATTTTCATAAGATCTTTTAAGATCAAATCGGGACGCATATACCCTAATTCAAAATATTCCAATCCACCTGTTTCACCTTTTTTCTGAGTATAAGTAAACACTTTTCCATCCTTAAAAGCTTTGATGGCTTTATACCTTGGCTCGATTTGCCCCATTTTTTCAAGGGAAAAAAAATCCGCAGAACCAATCCAAAAATCAGATTCCATTGCCTTTTCCAGAACAAACTCATAATTCAACTGCAAACTTCCAGTACCCGCTTGGTCTTCGAAAACATAGTTTCCCCAGGCATTTTTGAGAATTTGAGCACCCCAACTATCGCTTCCGGGTGCATACCAAATATCCTGATACATCACCCCGCTCAAAACCGTTGGTTTTCCAATCACCGGGATTTGATCTGCCAATGCCATGGCCTGAAGATAATCTGACTCCACTTGCTCAAAAACAACTTTTGATTCTTCGTATTTCCCCAAAAGAACCCCAGTAAATTTTATCCATTCGGCTCTTCCCAAAGGATGCTGCTCTACATATTCCCCATTGATAATTGCCGGAATTCCAGCCATCTTAAGAAGTTCCAAATACCTCAAATCATCGCCAAGTGTTGAAATCATGATCCAATCCGGATCGAGATCGATGATCATTTCCGGATTTGCTGAAGGACCGGAACCAAGATCCTGAACTTTGCCCTCTTTGATCAGCTTCCTTGTGATTTTCGATGAAATCAAATCAGGTTGAGGAAAACCAATCAGCTTTTCACTTTGTCCAAGAAGATCCAAATGCGGAATATGTGTAGTCGATGTCAATATCACATTTGCAATCGGTAGCTGAATCACCCCATCAAAATTCCCTTCAGGCCTTTTTCCATTTTCTTCTACCACCACATAGTGAAAAGTCTCCTCCGCCCCTGTCCAAGGCTGGGTTACTTCGATCTCCCAAAACCCATCTCCCCTAGAAATCGAAAAACCTTTTGCATAGGACAACTCATATTTTTCAGAAGTAACTGTGACTGTCGATTTCTCCTGATTGCATCCAAAAATGGATAGAATCATGCTGAAAATCAGGAATCGATCAAGGTGATTTTTCAAGAGAAAGGGGAAATTTATTAGTCGGTAAATTACGGATTAGAACTTCTCCTTTCCAAAAAAGTATGGGAATGATCTTTTTTCATCTTGGAAATGAAGCTATGTTTGCATCGGAAATAGGTTCCCAATCTCATATTCTGAGCGCTTGGGATTAAAAGGGAATTCGGTAAACGCCGAAGCTGTCCCCGCAACTGTAAACCCTGTGGAGTGATCCACAAAGATTTGTCACGAAAAGCCATTGCTCCGAAACGAGTTCGGAATGAGAAGGCGGCAAATTGGGGTGAGCCAGGAGACCTGCCTGATTCTATGATTCTGTGCTTTCGGAGGAAAAGCGAAGGAGATCTGTATCAAAAGTCAGCGGGTATACTCGTTAGGCTAAGTTTCATGTCTTCCTATTTCTCTTCAAGCCCGAATCGAATTTAATTTTAATTCGATCAGGGATGAGTTTGTTGCTTTGGATAGGTATGTTTTTCGGCTTTCAGCCACAGAGTCAAGACACTGTGCTTTTGACTCCTGTGGAAGTCTATGCTCCTACATTAGACCGATTCACTCAAGGTCAAAAGATCAAATCCTATTCGAAAGCTGAGCTAAATACTTATCAGGGCAGATCTCTCGGGGATTTATTACAGGAAACTTCGCCGGTTTTCATCCGCCAATATGGAGCTGGAATGTTAGCTTCCCCTTCATTTCGTGGGACTTCAGCAGGGCATACTTCAGTTTTTTGGAATGGGATTCCGGTTAATAGTCCTTCGCTAGGACAATCAGACCTCTCCATTTTGCCGGTGGCAGCAGTGGATCAGGTTGCTATTCATTTCGGAAATGGAGGAGCCTTATTTGGAAATGAAGCCATCGGAGGTTCGATCCATTTGGGAACCAAACTTTCATTTTCGGAGGGTTTTCAGGGCTCTTTTTCTCAACAATTCGGAAGTTTTGGACAAACCAACAGTTATCTAAAATCCTCATTCTCTTCGGAAAAATTAAGCTCAGAAACCCGTTTTTACAGGGAATCCGCCACAAATGATTTTCATTTCAAAGACCTCGGTCAAGCCGAAACACCTATTGTTCGAGCACAAAACTCAGCGGTAAAGCAAATGGGAATCGTCCAAGATTTGGCTTGGAATCTTAGCAAAACCACGCAGTTAAAGGCAAGTTTTTGGTACAATCAAGCAGATCGGGAGATACAGCCCGTGATGGGTTCAAATACAAATGATATCCAAAGTGATCAAAGTTTCAGGATGGCGGTTGACTATTTCCACTTTGGGAAAAAGTCGATTTTGAATCTAAAAAGTGGTCTAGTTCAGGATAATCAACTTTTCAATCAAAGTGAGAATAATACTGTCCAATATTTTCTTTCTGGTGACTGGGATAGTGCCTTCACACCAAAGTGGAACTTGAAAACTGGTCTACGACTGAATTTCATCCAAGGAGAACTCAGTACATATCAAGCCACCGATCAACGAGTCGAATCCTATCAATCGCTTCGCTTTCAACCTGATGAAAATCTCAAAATCTCTCTTAACCTGAGACAATTGGCCTACTTGGATCAATTTGAGCCATTTATTCCAAGCTTAGGTGCAGATTGGGATTTTTGGAAAAACTCCAATAATCAACTTTCTCTTAAAGCTTCCATAGCGAAGGGAATCAAAGTACCAACGCTGAATGATCGATTTTGGGAACCGGGTGGAAATCCCGATTTGATCCCAGAGAAAAGTCAAAGTGGCGAAATAGGTCTGATTTGGCAGAAAACCGGAGGAATCAGCTGGGAAAATAGCCTCACCTATTACCGAATGACCGTAGATAATTGGATCATTTGGATTCCCAAAGGGAATTTTTGGACACCGGAAAATATCCGGGAAGTGCAAAATCAAGGAATCGAATACCAAGGCCAGGCAAGTACGGAATTGGGGAACTGGAACATCACAGCAAACTGGGCCTATACCTGGAGTAGGGCAATTTCCACAAAGGGCATAGGTGAGACTGATCCTGCCATCGGAAAACAACTCCCCTATACCCCAGAACATCAAGCAAATGGAAGAATCAATGCAGGTTACAATGGTTTTTCCACATTTATCGGGACTTATTTCATAGGCGAGAGACGAGTAACCAGTGATGGCCAACGAACGATGCCTTCCTATCAGTTTTTTAATCTTGGAGTTTCTTACGGAAACCTCAGTTTAGGAAAAATAAAAATCCCACTCCGCTTCCAAGTCAACAATTTATTCAACAAGGATTACCAAGTGCTTTACCTCCGACCTATGCCGGGAAGATCTTATCAATTCACACTATCAATACAATTATGAAATTTAAACTAAACCAACTCGTTTGGGCTTTTGCCCTGATTTTTCTTTCAATTTCCTGTACCGAAAGCGATCCAGATCGACCGCTAGGGGAATATGAAACAGGTATACTGATCATGAATGAAGGTGCTTTTGGAAGTAATGATGGTGAGGTATATCATTTGAACCCTAGTACGGGTGAACTTAAAGCTGACATTTTTGAGGCTGCAAATAATCGCCCTTTTGCAGGATTACTGGAGGATATGGTAAGTGTAGATGATCGGCTTTATCTGGTAGCAAATACTGGGAAAGTGGAAATCGTAAATGCAGCCGATTTTAAAAGTCTGGGGACAGTATCCGGCGGACTGGATCAGCCAAGATCCTTGGCAGTAGTAGGAAGCAAATTATTCATTAGTGATTATGGCCCTTACGATGCTGATTTCAATACTCCAGAATCATTTATTGCTGTTGTCGATGGCCTAAATGGAGGCGCCGTCAAAAAGAAAATCAAAGTTTCCAATAAGCCGGAGGACCTTTTTGCTTTCGGGAAATATGTATTTGTAGCTGGATCGGAAGAAGGAAAAGTTGAAATTATAGATGCAGAAAAGGAAACCATCTTCAAAACCTTGGAAGTCCCAGGAAGACCGATTCAATTCTTCGAGATGCGAGGAGATCTATGGCTTTACTCGATCGGGGATAATGAAATATTTTTCCAATCTTTTCACCTCGATAATTTTACCAGAAAAATTCAAACCGGATTACCTTTGGCTAATGCTACTGGAAGAATTGCGTTCGGAAATGACGATCTGATTTACGTGAGCAGTAGCTCTGGATGGCCAGATTACAATGATTCGGTCACCAAGTTTTCTCTTTTCGAAAGTACTCTTGTGCAAGATTACATTACCGAAACAGGGATTTATGGATTGGGTTATGATAAAAGAAATTCGAATCTAATCCTCGCTTTTTCAAACGGTTTTCAAGGAAATGGAACTCTGAAAATCTACAATGATTCCCTTTCCGAAGTTCTTTCAATTTCAGTGGGAAGAGGCCCCTCCGGATTTATGTTTAAGGATTAAATTAATGAGAAAAAAGGCCAATTGAATAGTGATTTCAATGGGCCTTTTTTATTCACATCCTTACAACCCCTTGTAATTCTTCCAAGGAAAACTCCAACTCGGTATATCCCATGGCATAAGAACCGATCTCATAAGGAATGTAAATCAGGTGAAATTTCCCATCCTTAAAACCCATGGCATTGGGAAGGAAAAAACCAGTTTCAGGCAGAAAAAATCTTCCATCCGCTTCCAAACTTTTCTCAGGATCCACTTCATGAAACTCTCGGAATGCCATTTCAGCGATTTCTTTCATTTTATCTTGATTCAGAATAAGACGATCTATCGATAAAAATTCGCCCGTACTCCGATCAAAATTCATAAAGTAATTGCTGGAATTTGGATGAGCGCCTCCGCTATAATTGTACTCCGTAAAGAATACCGTTAGGGTATTAAGCGAGTCAAAGCTAATCGCTGCCTCGACTTCTATTGCCCAGCCTCCGGGCATATCTGGGAAATCTGTTTTGGTTTCCCGAAAGCTTTCTAAATAGCTATCAGCTTGTTCTTCCAATGTGGTCCTCCCTACAGAATCCAAATAAAAATAAGCTTGCAATTGCTCTTGAATAGCCTGATTGAGCCTGTCTCCTATTTCACTTTTTTCAAACTCAGGCCAGGTGAAATTTACTGTAGCACATGATTCGTCTATGCAAATTTCTTTCGAAAAGTTTTTGATAACTGATTTCAAATCAGTGTTCATTTCTGACTTTTCTGGGGAGCAAGAGATAAATAGGATTGAAAAAATGGTCAGGAAAAACCTCATACTTATTATTTTTAAGATTTTAGAAATAGCTGTGTTAATTTTTTAGCCAAAATAATCGGATTTAATTCGCCTGATTTGATTCGGGCTTTGGAAGCTTCCATTAAATTTTTCACTCTGGTGTCAGCTATAAAAGCTTTGCCTAGTAAATCCTGAACATATTCATTGAGCCAGTTCAAACGCTGATTTTCACGATTTCCCTGCCAAAAGCCTCTCTCCACCGTGATTCCTTCAAACTCAGAAATCATTTCCCAAACTTCCTCGAGACCAGTCCCGACAATCGAAGAACCCAGCAATACCTTTGGGGACCAGCCATTCTCTCCAAGAGGAAAAAGATGCAATGCATTGGAATAGTTGGCCTTTGCTTTTTTGGCAAGAAGTAAGTTTTCGCCTTCTGCCTTATTGATAAAAAGTCCATCAGCCATTTCCATAATCCCCTTTTTAATTCCCTGAAGCTCATCTCCAGCGCCTGCCAGCATCAACAATAAGAAGAAGTCCACCATCCCTTTGACAGCGGTTTCAGATTGGCCAACCCCAACCGTCTCAATCAAGATCACATCAAACCCAGCTGCCTCGCATAGAAGCATGGCTTCCCGGGTTTTGGCGCTGACTCCTCCAAGTGTTGTTCCCGTAGGACTTGGCCGGATAAATGCCCGCTTATCTGCCGCCAAATTTTCCATCCGAGTTTTATCTCCAAGAATGCTCCCTTTGGTTTTTTGACTGGAAGGGTCGACCGCTAACACGGCGACTTTGTGCCCTTTCTCCAACAATAATTTTCCGAAGGATTCAATAAAGGTGCTTTTCCCAACCCCTGGCACACCAGTGATTCCGATACGTTTGGAGTTCCCCGTTGATGGCAGAATCTCCTGAACCAACTGAGAAGCTAGCTCGGCATCAGATTCCAAAGAACTTTCTACTAACGTGATCGCACGACTCAAGACCGCACGATTGCCTTCTAAAATCCCATTTCGATATTCTTCCAGTGATAAGCGCTTACTCATTTTCTGATTTAAATCTAACTTCTCCCATTGGGGTCTTTTCGTAGCTGCCGATTAAATAAGGTCTCAAACTCTCCAAAAAGTGAGGTTCTTTTGGAGAAAGTTTTATTTCCTCATCGATTTCATCCTTAAAGAAAAAAACCATTGTACGTCCATACTTGGTATGTGGAAGTGAGTTCCCATACTCTTCCATCCAAGTAAAATCCGAATCAATCGCTTTCACTGCGTAAATTCGGATCACAGGACCGGTATTATTTTCATTTCGGTAAGTCCCAAGGGTTTTGTATTTCCCTTCAAATCGCTCCATACCGGGTTGAAAAAATGATTCTTTAGCAATCATAATGACCAATGCTACCACAACTGCTGCAAGAATATAATAAATGAACTTAGTGCTTTTCAAAATTTAAGTGGGGTTGTAAAGTTTAGGCCTTAATTTAGCCGAAAATTCCGAGAATGGGTTTCGAGTACATCAAAGCACTTCATATCATTTTTGTAGTCACCTGGTTTGCAGGGCTATTTTATATCGTTCGATTATTTATTTATCAGACCGAAGCGATGGAGCGACCTGCAAACGAGCGGGATATCCTCAAACCTCAACTTGACCTGATGGCATATCGCCTCTGGTATATCATCACTTGGCCCTCTGCCATTCTCACCCTGATCTTTGGAACGCTTGTCCTGAGCTATCGATGGGGCTATTTGGAGCTTGGCTTTATGCAGGCAAAGCTTGGTTTCGTTCTTTTACTATACGTCTACCATCTATTTTGTCACAAACTCTTCAAAGAATTGCAATCTGGGAGAACTCGATGGACTTCTACGCAGTTGAGACTTTGGAACGAGGCCTCGACTCTGCTACTATTTGCCATTGTCTTTCTCATCGTTTTGAAAAATACGATGAGTATGGTCTGGGGAATCCTAGGACTGTTAGGATTAGGCATTACCCTAATGATCGCTATCCGCCTTTATAAAAAGTATAGAACAAAATCTTAATCACCCATGAAATACGCTGTATCAAGTTTCTTGATTCTAATCCTTGCTATCGCTAGCTGGCAATGCTCCCCTTCCAATACCTCAGAGGCTGAAAAACCCCTTCCAAAATTGGGCAACTGGCATATGGAAGGGCAGGATACAGTATATCACAAAATCGCTGAATTCCAATTTATAAATCAATTAGGTGACACTATCTCCAGTAAAACCGTGGAAGGAAAAGTGTATGTAGCGGATTTTTTCTTTACTACCTGCCCTACCATTTGTCCGATCATGAAAAAAGAGATGCTTCGGGTTTATGAAAAGTTCGACTCCAATCCTGATTTCTTGATTCTGAGTCACTCCATTGATCCGACTTTCGATACACAAGAGGTCTTACAGGATTATTCTCAAAAACTTGGAATCGAAGATGCTTCCACTTGGAATTTTCTGACGGGAGATCAAGAAAAGATTTTTGAAATCGGACAAACCAGCTACCTGACTACTGCAATGGCAGATCAGGCAGAGCCAGGAGGATTTCTCCACTCTGGCGCGTTTATTTTAGTAGATCAGGAAGGTCATATTCGTGGGGTATACGACGGAACCAAATCGGATCAGGTTGATCGATTGATCAATGATATTCCAAAACTTCTCGGAAAATGAGAATCTTAATTTTGATTTTCCTTATCATCAGTTCCTGCTCCCCAAAGGCTACCAATGATGAAAACACACTTGCGGGAATATCAGATCCAGAAGTGATGAAATATGCAATTGAAGGGAAAAGACTGTATGAAAATTATTGTGCCAACTGTCATCAAAGTACTGGCGAAGGGCTTGGAAAATTAATCCCTCCACTCAAGAATGCAGACTATTTCCGAGAAAGTATCTCTAGAACAGCGTGGATCATGCGAAATGGGCAAAAAGGAGAAATCATCGTAAATGGTCAAGCATACAACCAAGCAATGCCTGCTAATCCGAATCTAACTCCTTTGGAAATCTCTCAAATCAGCACTTATCTCTATAATATATGGGGGATGAACGAGGGTGTTATTCTTTCATCTGAGGTGGAAACTTACTTAAAAAAAGCCCCGGAAGGTTTGAATTAATTCTTCAAAACCTTTTCCGCTTTTTCCAAGGCAGCTTTGATATCAGCATTTACCTCGTTGACTTTAACCATCTGCTCTTCTAGGTAAACTTTGATTTCTTCTGGGGATTTCCCATCGTCTTCAATCGAATACTGGCGCATCCATACAAACATCCCTTCGTATGCCGCATTTAGATCAAAGGCCAAAGCTTTCAGATTTTCAAGCTCAGTTGAATCCGGATTCTCAGACATTTCAAGCTCTTCTATTTTTGCCTGAACTTCTTTTTCCATGTTTTTGAGTGCTCCCATTTTTGGCATTACTTCATCATGGACAGCTATCACTTCTGCTCTTTTTTCTTTGTTCTGCTCGACCTGGCTAGGTTCGCATGAGGTAAAAAACAACAATAGAAGGAATGCAGGAAGGATTCTAAAATATTTCATGTGTTTATAATTTTTCTATTTGGCCACATGGAATCTCGCATTTCCAATAATCATCCCACTGTGTGACGTTATCGTCATGCTCGATTTCATCTGTTTATAATTTCATTTTTAATGGTCATATATCCTGTCCCGTACCGATATGTATCGGGATCGGGAGAATCTCGCATTAGCAGAATACCCCCGTCTGATGTTCAGAGTCATGCTAGATTTTACGTGATTACAGCGCAAATTTACTTTTTATTCCCTGAAAGATTTGCAAAAACTCCTTGCAATTAATCCAAAGTCAGGCAGTAATTTTAGTCAACTTATTCAAATTACTATGAAACCATTTTGCTTTGCCAATGGCAAAATCATCCCAACAGAGAGTGCAACCATCCATCCGATGGATCTGGCTATAATCCGGGGTTATGGGATTTTTGATTTCTTAAGAACAGTGAATTATGTCCCTCTTTTTTTAGAGCACTACCTCGATCGATTTATTGCCTCAGCCGAAAAAACATTTATTCCTTTGGAGTATTCTAGAGAGGAATTAAGACAAATCATCAAAAATCTCATAGAGAAAAATGACCTCAAGGAAGGTGGACTTCGGTTGGTACTGAGCGGTGGGGTTTCAGAAAATCATTTTTCGCCGGCTAAAGGAACACTTTTCATATTTGCCGAATCCTTGATTTTCCCTGCTCAGGAGAAATATGAAACAGGTATTAAATTACTTTCTCTTGAATATGTACGCTCGATCGCTGAGATAAAAACCACCAATTATGCCTATCCTGTCTGGCACAGCAAACAATGGAAAGATGCAGGTGCTGAGGATGTGATTTACCATATGGATGGAGAAATCAGTGAAAGTTCAAGAAGTAACATTTTTATCATTAAAGATGGCCTTGTTAGTACGCCGGAAAAACATGTGCTAAGAGGTATCACTCGGAAGCATGTAATGGATATTGTAGGGGATGTAGCTGTTCGCCCAGTTTATTTTGAAGAAATGTTAGAAGCTGACGAAGTATTTATTACCAGTACTACAAAAGTTCTTCTTCCGGTGACTCAAGTAGATAATCATAAAATCGGAACAGGCAAAGTTGGAAAACGATCATTGGAGATTCTGGAAAAATTCAAAGCTTTAGAAAAAGAGCTTTGCTACTAAAAAAACAATAACAGAGAAATACTCTGGAATTAACACAAAAGCCGAAGAATATCTTCGGCTTTTGTGATTTAAAATCCTTGATGATTTATTCTCAATTCACCAAAGTGGCATCTTTAAGAATGTACATCAGCTTTTCAGGATCTTTACTGTTCAGGGTAAGCTTGCCACGAACCTTGACTCGGTTCGAAGTGTATTTGATCGGACTGGAAAGCATGACTTCCATGACAGTTTCCGGACCTCCAGAGCCACAAAAGAAGCACTCCGCAAGCGGTAAACTAGAAAGAATGATATGCTCAGGTTTAAACATACCTTCAAAAGGAATGATGTAACCATCGGCTTCTACTACTTTACCTTCTAACTTGGTAATGTTAGCAGAGAAGACAGGAACATATAGCTCGCCAAACTGATCTTCACTGATTTTATAAGAAACTTCGGAAAGGCTTTTCCACACATTCTGAGTCTGAGCAAGTACTCCGCTCTGACTTATTATGATGAACCCAATTACCAAAAGAACTAATTTGAAATTTTTCATAGAAACATTTTTGTTATTATTGCTCATTACCCTCGGGTAAGTTGCTTTGAAATATCTGTTTTGTATGCTGAAAATGCAGGAATCATTGATGCAAGTAATCCAACACTTAACGCGTAGAGCACTAGCCAAAGTTCTTCTTTTAGGAAAACCCAAGATTCGAAAGCAGCGACAACCCCACTATCATTTTGACTAACAAGTATTTGCAGGAATAAATGCCCCAGTAAAATTCCAATGAGTGCGCCAATCAAGGTAAGCATGATTCCCTCCAAAAAGACTAAAAACAACAACTGAAACCTAGAAGCACCAATCGCTCTGAGGATAGCTAGGTCATATTTTCTTTCTTTCAAGGAATTATAGAGTGCGATGAAAATCCCTATCCCTGAAATCCCTAAAAGAACAATAGCCAGCCCTTGCAATAAACTCACTCCTACTCCAAGCAACTCAAATAAGCGAGCCATTTCAAATGAGGGCGAAGCAGCTTGCATCGTCGTTCTTGAATTGATCATTCTTGGCAGTTGAATCGCCGCCATAGGATTTCGATATTGGATCAAAAGCGAGGTGATTTCCCGTGGCTGATCCGAAATTGGGAAGCCTGTCTGCGCTACTTTTTGATGAAATTTTTCATGATTTATAGATTCAGATGGCAAAGCACTGCTAAGTGAATCAGTCTCAGTTTCTGATTCCTCATGAGTCAACCAAACTGACTCGATACTTGTAAGCACCAACCTGTCTAAAACATTTCCCTTTTGCTCCAAAATCCCCACAACTTTATAATCGTGCTGATCATGGTCATGGCTACCTACACTTATCCCATGGCTTCCTGCAAAAGAGTCTCCGACGGCAAGTCCAGTTTGCAAAGCTACCTCAGAACCCAAAACCACATCGAATGGGTACTCCCAAAGCGAACCGGATTTTGGGGTGGATTCATAGATATTCAAGTAATCGTAATTGGTTCCCACAATCCTGAACCCTTTGAAATTATCTCCAAGTGCCAAAGGAATGACGCCTTTCACCAGTCGGTTTTTTGCTAGTTTTTGAGCCTCCTCCATTGGGATATTTCCTGTGGGAAAATCCACATGATAGACACTTGATAAGACTAACTGGAGTGGACTTCCTTTAGCCCCTACTACCAGATCAATTCCCTTCGCATCCGTCGTTACTTTCTTTTCAAACTGATCCTGAATCAAAATTAAAACAGTCATGATTGCTAGTCCAAGAGCTAGCAACAAAACATTCAAACCTGTAGAAAGAGGTCTGAACGTCAAATATTTCCAACTTAGCTTGATCAGATTCATGCGCTTTTCACTTCAATAAAATTGGAAATATGGGCTTTAACCCGCTGATCATGAGTAACTATAATCAAACCGGCCCCGATATTTTGTGCTTGACTTTTCAGTAGCTGGATCACTTTACTGGTATTTTCATCATCCAAACTTGAAGTAGGCTCATCTGCCAAGATCAACTTTGGTGAATTCACCAAGGCTCTTGCGATCGATACGCGTTGTGCTTCTCCTTCACTAAGGGTATTTATGGATGAATTAGCCTTTGACTCTAGTCCTAATACAGCAAGCAATGAATCGATGTTTTGACCTTCCTTGCGGGAAAATGATTTTGCAATCTGAAGATTTTCTTTCACAGATAATGCCGCAATGAGGTGAGGCTTTTGAAAAACAATTCCTATTTCTGACCCACGAAGCCGATCCATTTCTTGTGATGAAAGTGAATTCAAATCCACACCATCCAAGATGACACTGCCAGTATGTGGCTTGAGTAATCCTGAAATTAGGTTCAGCAAGGTGGTCTTGCCGCTTCCTGAATTGCCTAATACCAAAAGAGATTCTCCTTTTTCTAATTTAAAATCAAGAAAGATTAAATTCTTTTGGCCAGCATGAGTGACACTTAAATTTTGACAGGAAAGCAGCATTTTATTTACTTACTGGAATTGTGACCTTAAATGTTGTTCCTTTTCCTTCTATGCTTTCAAATTCTATTGTTCCTTTAAGGACTTCGATACATTTTTTCACAATGGAAAGTCCGAGACCTGAGCCTTCGATAATACCTACATTCTTTGCTCGAAAAAAACGGTCGAATAGCTGATCTTGTTCGCTTTTAGGTATCCCAATACCTTGATCCCGGATTGTACTGATCAATTGGCCATTCTCGAATGAAATATTAAAATCAACCTTCTGACCATCTGAAGAATACTTGATTGCATTGGAAAGCAAATTTTCAAAAATTTGGTAAAGCAACTCTGAGTCGGTAGTTAGGGTTTTTGGAATATTCCCCGTCTCCATTTTAATTTCTACATCGTTTTCTTTGCCTGCATTCAGGGTATCCATAAGCTCTTTGAGAAATGCACCCATGAACATCTTTTTCGGACGAAATTTCATCTGATCGGCATCTGCTTTCCCAAAAAACAGAACACTTGTCAATAAATTATTCAATGCTCTTACCGAGTTTTCAATTTTGCCTGCATGCTTTGCAATTTTAATCTTAAAAGGGTGATCCTTCTCTCCGTAAATTTGAAGCAACTGAGCTGAGCTAAGAATAGATGTTAATGGAGTTTTAAATCCATGCGATACGTTCAAAACGATTCGAGATTTTAACTCATTAATTTCTCTTTCTTTCTCTAGTGCTTTTGTCAATTCCTTATTCGCATCATAGAGTTCTACAGTCCGTTGCTTAACTTTTTCCTCCAGCTCATTATTGAGCTTTTGCAATTCTTTTTCTTTTCTATCCTTAAAAATCGCCAACTCAATCACCATATTCAGTTCTCTAATATTGAATGGCTTGATTACATAAGCACTTGGGTTGGTACCCACTACTTTATTCAAAGTCTCTGCATCTGAGCTAGCACTGAGGTAGACTACTGGGATATCATATTTTTCATTGATAATCTCGGTGGTTTTGATCCCATCAAGTTCCCCAGCCAAATTGATATCCATCATTACGATATCCGCATGATTTTGAGTCAGAAGCTCCAACGCTTTTTCACCAGAATCAGCAATCCCCAAAATTTCGTGTTTATTCTTTTCCAGGGCTTTTTGAAGTAGAAGTGCAGACACTGCGTCATCTTCTACGATGAGTATTTTGAGGCTAAACATTCAGGTTCTTTTCTTTTATCTTATAAATATGCGCTGAAAATACAAAAAATATATGCTTAGATAGGGATTTTGATGGTGATCATAGTTCCAGTGTTCTTCATGCTTTGGACATCAATGGTACCTCCCAGCAAATCGATTAGATTCTTGGTGATACTTAGACCTATGCCAGTACCATCAAAAAGGCGATCGTTTCCAGTACTTTCTTGCTCGAATGGTTGAAAAATTTTTGTCATAAACTCCTCTGACATCCCTACTCCTGTATCCTCTATTTTCAACAAAAGTTTTTCATCCTCCCGATCTACCTGTAGGTGAATTTCACCTTCTTCAGTGTATTTAATGGCATTACTGATGATATTGTTTAAGATCATTTCTAAAAATCTCTTATCGGTATTTCCCAGAATAGAGGGGCTAAGGTAAGTTTCGCGAAGTACGATTCCTTTTCGATTTGCGAGGTTTTTTAAGGGTTTTACGACTGTAGTAATAAAATTATTGATTTCAATTGGTTCGAAATGCACATCCATTTTATTGGCCTCAATTTTCGCCATATCCAATATGGAGTTGATTGTACTTAGCAAGCGTTCACCACTTTGCAAAATGATATCCAATTGAGAAATCAAAACTTTATCTTCCTCATGATTCATCATGATATGTTCCGTACCTCCCAAAATCCCATTTAGTGGAGTTCGTATTTCATGACTGATATTAGACAGTAAGCTGGATTTAAAACGATTCGCCTCTTCTGCTTTTTCTTTCGCATCCCGAAGACTATTTTCAATTGCTTTTTCCAAAGAGATATCCCTGAAAATACACATAATCAAGTTTTGGCCTCGGTAATCTCTTTGAATCAATTTTGTATAGAGCATCATCTCCACAGAATTACTTTTCCAAGGAAATACACCTTCCAAGGAAATTCCCTGCTCTAATTTGGAGATGTTTTCGGGTCCGAACATCTGCATTTTATTTTGACAAAAACTCGGCTCACTAAAAAGCTCATGCAAAAATTTACCCGGTAAGGCAGTTGCTTTTTCACCAATCAATTTTGCGAATGATGGGTTTACAGCAACGATCTCTTCAGAATCCAAGGTTAAAATCAGGCAATCTTTGGAGCTATCCCAAACATTTT
The DNA here is from genome assembly GCF_001936475.1 of Algoriphagus marinus. Taxonomy (GTDB): domain Bacteria; phylum Bacteroidota; class Bacteroidia; order Cytophagales; family Cyclobacteriaceae; genus Algoriphagus; species Algoriphagus marinus. Next base: position 398,228 of record NZ_MSPQ01000002.1, read on the forward strand.
TGAATTGCTGCTCCGATGCGATTTTTTCTTTTTCTTTATTGTCAAAAGCAACTTTCAGCAATCCCAATTTCCGAAGTTGCTGAAATAAGATGTTTATCAGTATTCCCAAACCTATCAAGAATGAGATAACTAAGAATAAAAACCAAATTTGCAGGTAAATCGGCTTAGCAATTTGAAATGGTTTTGAAGAAACCGTCTCAGAAAAACTCTCACCTTCATACGATGCTTTAATTTCAAGTTGATAGTCCCCTGGAGGAAGGTTTGTGAAAAAAAGCTGATTCGCTTTTGGATCTTTGACAATTACCCACTCATCCTCTTCCGGTCCATTTAAACGGTAGTGAATCCAGAGTTCCTTTTCTTCATTAAATCCTGTAACAAGGTATTCTACCTCAAAAGTATTTTCGGAAAACGGGACACTCAGGTCTTCAGAATTCTGATCAACATTTAAACCTACTTTATAGGAATTAAGATAGATCTTTGGCCCTCCATTGGCTTCAAACTTCTCCTCGGGAAAGAAAACAGAAAAGCCCTTTAAAGTGCCAATGATGATTTTTCCAGATTTGCTTTCAAGCAATGCTCCTCGATTGATTTCATTCCCTATCAACCCATTACTTTCATCATATCTCAAAATCCCTTCTGGATTTATCCTCACAATCCCCTGATCGGTACCTATCCATATTTGCCCTTTCGAGTCCTTCATCAAACAATAAACAGGATTATCTATTTGTTCGCCTTTGGACGTGTAGGGAAGTACTTGATCGTCTTTAAAGATTTTAAGGCCTTCATCGGAAGCAATTAGCAGACCCTCATCTGTCTCCAAAACATCAAACCCTTGGACGATTACAAACCTATCATTCTGCTGCAGCGGAGGTTGATCAATGTATTTTTTACCTGCCATGACCACTATTCTTCCATCTTTTAATTTGGAAGCTTTTCGAAAAAAATAAATTGGCTGATCAATTAGTTCTTGAATTTCCCCAATAAGATTTCGTTTATATAACTGGGCTCCTTGAGCTGATTTTGGAGCAATGTACACTGACTTGGGACCAGCCATTAAGACACTATCACCAATTACTATTACTGAAGAAATCGAAACACCTGAAGGAGGGGCAAAATGAATCGTTTTATCAGTTTTGGGAAAATACTTCCCTACTCCCCCTTGATTTGCTGAAAACCAAACTTCACCTGATTCAGGATCCTGACTGAAATTAATAACTCTCTCCTGCGGTTTCCCCAAAGCGAATGAATCTCTATAGACAGTGGTCATCTTCATTCCAGAAAATTTCTGTATCCCATTGTTGAATCCAAAAAGAAAATCCCCACGGCCAAGCTCTAAAATAGCTGAGATCTCCTCAGACATCAGTTCTAGTCGAAATCGCCCATAATTCTGAAATTTTAAACTATTCAAATTGACAACACCTCGGGAAGTCGCGATCCAAAGAATCCCCTCTCTGTCAGTAATTGCATCGTGAATGTAGAACGCATTCAAGAGATCATTTAGCTCTAAAATCAATGGGAAACGATTGTAACTGGCAATTTTCCTAAGTTGGGAATTGAAAAAGTAAAACACATTTTCTGCATTAAAGAAAAGTCCGTAGTGTGTTTCACTAATGAAATCTGTTTCAGAAATATTTGAATCCACTAAACTGGCAGGTTTATTAAATTCAGAACCCTTGGCTAAAAAGTTTTTCCCTAAGAAATAAAACTCATCAGAAAACGGAGAAGGCTTGACTACAACCGGAACTCCGGGTAGATCAATTCCTTGAAAAAGAAAAGGCTCAAGTTGATCTCCTGTTAATATGGCAGTTAGCTGCTCAAAGAAAAAATATTCCTTGCCTTCAATTTTGGTCACTGAAATTAAACGGCCTGATTCTTTGAAATCTGGCCGAGAAAGTTGCTTGAAATCTTTTAAGCCAGAATTCCAGGTTACCAAGGTGATTTCGTTATCCAGAAAAAACTGTTTCTCCTTTCCTTTTCCATTCGAAAAAAATAGGATACGATTACTTTGCTTAGTCCCAAAATCTATGGGCAATTTCTCCTCTTCCCATTTCCCATAACCTCCTTTAAATAGTTTTGGAAGGCCATTCTGATTAAAAAGCCAGATAATACCATCTTCATCGATGTGCAGGGAAATTCTAAAATCAAATTCCGAAGCAACAGATTCTTCCAAAGAATGAGTCTGTATCCCATCGGAATAATAAATACCCCTTACTGTAGAAAACCACATCCTTCCCAAGGTATCCTGTGCTACCTGAAGCACATTTTGTACCGGTAGATTAACTCCTTTGGGATTTGTGTTGAAATTAAAATCCTGTGAAAAAGCAGTGGAATTACTTGCAAGAAGTATCAGAATAAAGATGCTGATGTAGCGGATTTGATAAACCATCGAAGCAAGATAAAAAAGATTTTTCAAGTTAATTTAAACAGAGATAGTTAGACTTTTCTTTTGAAGCCGGGATGATTCTCCTATTTTTGTGCAAACTTTAGAAATCGCATCATGAGTGTACTAGTAAATAAAAATTCCAAGGTAATCGTACAAGGATTCACCGGGTCAGAGGGCTCTTTTCACGCACAGCAAATGATCGAATACGGCACAAACGTAGTCGGAGGCGTGACTCCTGGTAAAGGTGGGTCTACCCATTTGGAAAAACCTGTTTTCAACTCTGTAGAAGAAGCCGTTCAAAAAACTGGTGCAGACACTTCTATCATTTTTGTTCCACCGGCATTTGCTGCCGATGCAATTATGGAAGCCGCTGACGCTGGAATCAAGGTAATCATCGCTATTACTGAAGGAATTCCTGTAGCAGATATGATGAAGGCAAAGCCTTATATTCAGGAAAGAGGAGCAACTCTTATCGGCCCTAACTGTCCTGGCGTAATCACTCCAGGTGAAGCAAAAGTAGGCATCATGCCAGGCTTCGTATTCAAATCAGGTAGAATCGGAATCGTGTCTAAGTCTGGAACATTGACCTATGAAGCAGCTGATCAAGTGGCAAAAGCTGGTCTTGGTGTATCCACTGCCATTGGTATCGGAGGAGATCCTATCATCGGTACTTCTACCAAGCAAGCAGTACAATTGCTAATGGACGATCCTGAGACTGACGCAATCGTAATGATTGGAGAAATCGGAGGTAACTATGAAGCAGATGCTGCAAAGTGGATCAGAGAAACTGGCAACAAAAAGCCAGTAGTTGGATTCATCGCTGGCCAAACTGCTCCTGCAGGACGTAGAATGGGTCATGCTGGTGCTATCATCGGTGGAGCTGACGATACTGCTGCTGCCAAAATGAGAATCATGAGAGAAAATGGAATTCACGTAGTTGATTCTCCGGCAGAGATCGGAGCTACCATGGCGAAAGTCTTGGGCGTGAATGTTTAATATTTGTTTGATGTCCGATGTTTGATGTCGGATGTTAGGAAACCGCTTCGATTTAGTTCGGGGCGGTTTTTTTATTGTAATCAGCTCATTGGATCAGAATTTCTGATGACTTTACAATTTCGCCATACTTTAAGGTCAAAATGCTGATTGTTGGTTTTTGGAGTTTTCATTTACCGAATCTTTTTTACTGAAACAGTCTAAATTCAAGAAACATAACTTCAAACTAGTCTACCCACATTCCAGGAATTGGTTTTTCGGTTTTACAATTTTCAAATCTTACAATTCGCCCCGGCGAACAGGTTATTTCAATCTTCAATCCATTACCTTTGCACCTTCAATTCCAAGCCAATGATTTCAGTAGATAATGTCGCCGTCATTCACAGCGGTTCCACACTCTTTAGTAATATTTCCTTTGCCATTAATGAAACCGATAAAATTGCCTTAATGGGTAAAAATGGTGCTGGCAAGTCAACCCTTTTGAAGATTATTGCAGGACAGACCAAGCCAAGCTCAGGTTCAGTTTCTGCTCCAAAAGGTTTTGTAGTAGCTTACCTACCGCAGCATTTACTGACATCAGATGATTGCACAGTGATGGAGGAGACTTCCAAAGCTTTCGCCAGCTACCTCTACATGAAGACGGAGATCGAGCGAATCAATGAGGAATTGACCGTGCGGACGGATTACGAATCAGATGGCTATTACAAACTGATCGAGCAGGTTTCCGAATTGAGCGAGAAGTTCTACGCCATCGAGGAAGTGAACTATGAAGCTGAAGTAGAGAAAGTATTGCTTGGTTTGGGCTTTGAAAGAGCTGACTTGACTCGTTCTACCTCGGAATTCTCAGGAGGTTGGAGAATGCGAATTGAGTTGGCAAAGATCCTTTTACAGAAGCCTGATTTGATCCTTCTCGATGAGCCAACGAACCACCTCGATATCGAGTCGATTCAGTGGCTGGAGGATTTTTTACTCAACAAGGCAAAAGCCGTGGTGGTCATCTCCCACGATAGAGCCTTCGTAGACAATATCACAACTCGGACCATTGAGTTGACTATGGGCCGAATGTATGATTACAAAGCCAAATACAGTCATTACTTGGAACTCCGAAGAGAGCGTCGGGAGCAGCAGCAAAAGCAATACGAGGAGCAGCAGGCGGTCATTGCGGATATTCAGGGTTTTATCGATCGCTTCAAAGGCACCTATTCTAAGACACTTCAGGTTCAATCCCGAGTGAAAATGCTCGAAAAGATGGAAATCATTGAGGTGGACGAGGTGGATACTTCCGCTTTGAAACTCCGTTTTCCTCCTTCTCCAAGATCTGGAAATTATCCAGTGATCGTGGATGATATGAGTAAAAGCTATGGTGATCATGTGGTTTTTAAAAACGCCGCTATGACAATCGAAAGAGGACAGAAAGTTTCTTTTGTCGGGAAAAACGGAGAAGGAAAATCAACGATGATCAAAGCGATCATGAATGAGATCGAATTCGAAGGTAAATGTGAATTGGGTCATAATGCAATGATCGGCTATTTTGCGCAGAATCAAGCTTCCCTTTTGGATGAGAGCCTAACCATTTTTGAAACCATAGATCATATCGCAGTAGGTGAAATTCGTACTAAGGTGAAAGATATCCTCGGAGCATTTATGTTCAAGGGAGATGATATCAACAAGAAAGTGAAAGTACTTTCCGGTGGAGAAAAGACTAGGCTGGCGATGATTAAATTATTACTCGAGCCAGTCAACCTTTTAATTCTCGATGAGCCTACCAACCACTTAGACATGAAGACCAAAGACATTATCAAAGATGCTTTGAAAGCATTTGATGGTACACTCATTATTGTTTCTCACGATAGGGATTTCTTGGATGGCTTAGTGACCAAAGTATTTGAATTTGGTAATAAGCGGGTAAAAGAGCACTTTGAAGACATCAATGGCTTCCTGCGAAATAAGAAGATAGAAAATTTGAAGGAAGTGGAGCGGTAGGCTTTGGCAGTTAGCAGTTGGCAGTTAGCAGTTAGCAGTTAGCAGTTAGCAGTTAAAGTGAACATCAATGCCTGAAGAGGGTTACATTTTTAAACAAAAAACCGGTAGTTTTAGAAGCGACCGGTTTTTTATTTTTATATAATATGTGTATCCGCAATTGCACCAGAAAAAGGTAAATAGCGACTTAAAGAATGGTAAACATTAGCAAAGCTGGTACTTCCGTCATCGGTCATCGGTCTTCCAGCCTGGTAAGCAAAGAAAAAGAGGCCTCTGGCATCATTAAGGATAATCAGATTATAAATATCAAGTTTTTAAAGTCCAAAGAATCGTGGCAACCAAAGCGAAATCTCTGGAAACAACATAATTAGAATCAAAGCCAGCACCATTGCGAAGAAGAAGGGCAAAAGTGGTTTAATGACTTTTTGAATTGTGGTATTGGCAATCCCCACTCCTATGAAGAGAATTGATCCAACAGGAGGGGTACAAAGTCCAATGCAAAGATTAAGCACCATCATGATTCCAAAGTGAACCGGATCAACTCCCAAAGCAGTGACAACAGGAAGGAAAATCGGAGTAAAAATTAATACCGCCGGAGTCATGTCCATAAAGATTCCTACAAATAGCAAGAGGACGTTGATCATGATCAATATCACCACGATATTATCACTGAGCGAAAGCATCGCATTACTGATATTTTGAGGAATCTCTTCACTGGACATCACCCAAGACATGGCCATGGAGGTCGCAATTAGCAACATCACCACCGCAGTAGTCTCTGCAGATTTCAGCAAAACTGCCGGCAGGTCTTTCACTCCAATTTCCCTATAGATCAGGGATAGAATCAAGCTATAAACGACCGCGATAGCCGAAGCTTCGGTAGCTGTAAAAACCCCGCCGATAATTCCACCAATCACAACAACAAGCAAAAATAGGCTAGGAATTGCATCCCAAAAAGTCTTCAAAACCAACTTCATGGAGGATGGCTCCCCGGCTGGAAGTTTTTTGATCTTGACCATAATAGCTGCCGTGATCATCAGCAGTAAGCCTACTAACAAGCCGGGTAAATACCCTGCAACGAAAAGTGCAGCCACAGAAACTCCTCCAGATGCTAAAGAATAAACGATCAGTACATTGGAAGGAGGAATGATTAATCCTGTCGTAGAAGAAGTAATATTCACAGCTGCTCCAAGTTCTTTGGGATAGCCTTCTTTTTCCATTCGCTTGCCTAGAATTCCACCCATCGAGGAAGCCGCTGCTACCGCAGATCCGGCAATAGCTCCCATAAGCATTGCTGCGATCACATTCACATGCAGCAATCCGCCAGGAAGTCTTCCCGTCAAAGCTTTGGCAAATTCAATGAGTCGATTGGCAATTCCTCCACGGTTCATCAATTCTCCCGCAAGTATAAAAAAGGGAATTGCCAGTAAGGAAAAACTATCTAAGCCCGTTCCCATTCGCTGAGCAACGGTGGTAATGGCAGGCATACTCGCTACCGTCACCATTAAGGTCAACATACTGGAAAGCCCCAAACTCCAAGCTACAGGAACACCGATTCCCAGAAAAAATATAAATGAAATGACGAGTATTAATATAGGTAAGATCTCCATTAATGACTGGTTTTGATGGCTAGAATTGATTGAGACATTGCTACGACCTGGTAATAAATAACCAAAAGGCCGCTAAAAGGTATGATCCCGTAAACATAAGCGAGCGGAATCTGTAATGCTGCTGACTTTTGCCCCAGAATAAATGTAATGTAAACCAAATTACTCCCTCCAATTAACATTACAGTCAAAGCAAAAATCAAAACGCAGCTATCAATCAAAACCATCAATTTCAGCTGTCCTTTTGTGCTAAGGCTAGTCAATAAAATATCAATTGCCAAGTGCTCTTTTTTTCCTGCAACAAAGGCAGCCCCCAGCATTCCTACCCAAATCAACATATATCGAGCTAATTCATCCGTAAAGGAACTTGGATCTTGAAAGACATATCTGGATACAACTTGCCAAGTCACATTGATCACCATCAAAGCCATCAACACAACCAGCAAAGACGAAATAACGCTATCCAATTTGGATTTAGATTCGAGTGAAAACATAAGCCTGTTATTTTTAATGGGTTTAATTAACTGCTTGAATCGCTTTAGCGATTTTATAAATTTCAGGTTGGTCGATCTCTAGTTGATCATAGATTCCCTTGACTGCCTCGCGAAAAGGGGCTTTGTCTGGGTAAGTAATAGTAACTCCTGCTTTTTCCAATTCCCGCATTGATTCGGCAGTAGAAGCCGCCCATAGTTCATATTGATATTCTGCGGATTCATCAGCGGCTTCCTGAAGCCATTGCTGTTCTTGAGGCGTCAATGACTCCCAAACCTTGGTACTCACAATAACAACATCCGGTAAAGCGGCATGCTCATCCAAACTATAGAATTTACACACTTCGTAATGCTTAGAAGTATACAAACTTGGAGGGTTATTTTCCGCGGCATCCACGATTCCTTGCTGAAGTGCGGTGTATAATTCTCCGTAGGAAACCGGTGTTGGGGATCCGCCCATTGCCTTGACCATATTGGAAGCAGTGACACTTTCCATTACCCGAACTTTCTTTCCAGCAAGATCAGCAGGTGTTTCTACAGATTTATCTTTGGTATAAAAGCTTCGCTTGCCGGCATCATAATAGGTCAATCCTCTCAACCAATATTTTTCTCCGTCAAGTAATAATTGCTTTCCTATGGGACCTTGCAACACCTTTTTCTGATGTGCATCATCTCGGAATAAATAGGGAAGCCCAAAAACAGACATCGTTGGAGCAAAACCTTCCAATGCCGCAGCCGAAACCTTGGTCATTCCCAAACTACCAATTTGTAAAAGCTCCAAAAGCTCCCGCTCCGAACCAAGTTGCTGGTTAGGAAATACTTTCATCCGTAGTTTCCCATTGGATTTTTCCTCCACCCGCTTAGCGAGAAAAATCATCGCATCATGAACTGGATGACTGGGAACCTGAGCGTGACCCATTTTAATCATCTTGAAATTGAGAGGGCTGCTACAAGAAAAAGGAAGCACTCCTACCAGAACTATAGCAAGTATAATAAGAAGGTGTTTTTTCATGGGTTTATTGATTTGGGCTGGAATAAACTTAAGCTGCACTCTGGTAATAAAGTACGACCAGCAAAATCCTACTATTAAAGATGCTCTGATCTAACTCATTTTCAAAATGAATTTAGGTTTATGGTTTTTGACTTAGCAAAGCCAATCTAGTTTAGAAAAAAAATCCACTTTCAGATCACCTTATGCAATTCAAATAATGGCCCTTAGAATGAAAATAGCCGTATTTTAAAAATTTCAGAATATTTCAGACGCAGAAAAAACGACCTGAAAACGATTCCGTAATAATCTATCCTTTCGGGATCTTCTGCTCCAAAAATCCCTACTCTTGCAATGGAAATTTCACTGTTGCTTTCTTTTTGGAGGATGAATATATCCCTCGAATCAATTCCAAGGACTTTCTCGAAGTAGGCCCATCCACAGCATAATTTTCACCAGACTCCAAACTTGAAATGAATTCTTCCCACTGTTTCTGGTGCAAAATACCGCTGATCGCCATAGGGTCTGCAGCTCCGGAAGAGCTAAAAATTTGACTCTCTTCAAGCTTTGACTCTTCTCCTTTGATTTTCCAATGGGTAATTTTTCCTCCTTCAAGTGTCGCACTTCCCTCCGATCCAAAAATCTCAATTCGCTCAGGAAGGCCCGGATAAAAGGACGTCGCGGAGGTAATATTTCCAATTGCCCCACTTTTGAAAGTGACCAATGCCGCCCCCAAATCTTCTCCTTCGATCTGATGATAGGCTGTTTGGACCTTACCAAAAACTTCAGAAACCTCTCCCATTAAATCCAATAAAAGATCGATGGTATGAATTCCCTGATTGATAAAAGCACCTCCACCATCTACCTCAATGGTTCCTTTCCAATCGCTTTTGCTATAGTATTCCTTATTTCTAAACCAATTCACGTAGGCATTTCCCATCAAAAGACTTCCGAATAAGCCTGCATCAACCGAAGATTTCAATTTTTGATAATCAGAAGAAAAGCGGTTTTGAAAAATCACGGCAAGCTTCACTCCTTGGGTTTGGCAGGCATTTATCAATCGATCTGCCCGGTCTAAGGTTACTTCGATCGGCTTTTCAATGATCAAATGTTTTCCAGCTTTTGCTGCCGCTAAAGCAGGCTCCAAATGCCTTCCGCTCGCAGTACAGATACAGACTACCTCCAAATCAGGATGCGCTAAAAATGCCGAAATATCTGAATAGCCTTTTACTCCAAACCGAGATTCAGCTTCTTGAGCTCGCTCAGGCGAACTGCTACAAAAAGCAACCAATTCTGCGTTTTGGATTGCCTTTATGGCAGCGGCATGAATACCTGCAATCGCGCCAGTTCCTATGATTCCTATTTTTTTCATAATCTTGAAAGGGTTACTAATTGACTCCAAAGCTCAGCATTGATAGGAATTCCGAGCTTTAAATTTTCACTTCTAGTCTGTAACACTTGCTCTCCGGGATATCGAATCGATTGGTTTTGAAAAACTGAGGAGGTTTTTAAATCTTCTATAATCGCATCGGCTTTCGTTTCCAACCAATCAGTCAAACCTAACCTGACTGGATCAAAACAGATAAATACTTGTGAAAGACCTTTTTCGACGCCGTCTTCTCCGACTTCCTTTGAGGAATTTCCTCCTGAAAGGATAGAAACGAGCAAGTCAATCATCAAGGAAAGACCAGCACCTTTCCACATGCCGGTTGGCAAAGCAAGATGACTCGCCAGAATATCTACCGGTGACTTTGTCAAATTCCCCTCGTTGTCAAAACCTCCATCGAAAGGCAGTTGCTCTCCTTTCTTCTTGGCAATTTCCATTTTCCCATAGGCAAATTGGGACATAGCCATATCTAGGACCACATGCCCCGAACTCCTTGGAATTGCGATTACCAATGGATTATTTCCCAACTTCGGCTCGCTTCCTCCCCAGGCTGGCATATTTGCGATCGTGTTGGTAAAACAAATCCCTATGCAACCTGAATCAGCAGCCTGCCAGCCAAAATTACCGGCCCGCATCCAGTGATTCGTATTCTTAAGCGTCACGGTGCTCATCCCAAAAGTCTTTGCCAACTCGATAGCTCGCTCCATGGCAAATTCTGCGTTGAGATTACCAGGTCCGAATCGACCATCGTAACGCTCCATCATTCCAAATTGAGCGATTAATTCAGTACTATTTTCAGGGACCACAAATCCCTTTTTGATGAAATCTAAAAAAAGCAGAAAGCGATTCACTCCATGGGAATGCACTCCGTCCCGGTCTGCTTGAGCAAATAGAACTGCACACCGATGCGCTCGCTGCTTCTCAAACCCATGTTGGATCAGGCAGGCAGTAAGTGTGTCTATCAAATCATCAAAAGAAACTCTCAATTCTTCCATTTGCTTTATTCTTTTCGATTTCAGGAAAAATTAGTTCTAATTTGATTTCAACATTGGCGTGGTGCGCTTACAAAGTTGAAGTGAAATCCCCCATGGATCTCTCAGCATAATTAAGTGTGATCCATCCGGATGGATATCATCGGAGAAAAGGGTAGCACCAGCCTTAATCAGCCGATTCATATCTTCGGTAGGGTTTTCTGATACCAAAGCCAAGTGAACAGCTAAGGGATGAAAAGCAGTAAAGTCAAGCGTTTCTCCTTTTGGATTGGTGTAGATTTCAAGCATAACGGTTCCGCTATCATCAGCCAGAAAAGTCATAAATGGAGATTCCTCCATCTTTTTGACCACAGTCAGGCCAAGGTGATTTTCATACCAACGTGACGTAGCTGTTGCATCAGGCACATTTAAAGCAAAGTGTTCAAATTTCATAGTTTACAGAAAGAAGGGAATTATTGATCTCAACAATAATGAAGAATTGTGAAAAGCTTTCCTAGAATTCCGTCACAAATCCTATTTTTAACTATCCTTGATTAACATACTCGATCAAGTAATCAAACATCTCCTGAATAAACGATCATGAAACCACTCCAACGAACTGCCTCTAACTCCAATTCTTACCCTGTCAAAATACTCCAATTTGGGTTTGGAAATTTTCTACGAGGCTTTGCAGACTGGATGGTGGAAGAAGCAAATGAAAAAGGAATATTTCAAGGGAATATCGAAGTTGTCCAAATACACAGCAAGCATATAGATGCAAAAATCACGAGACAAGATGGTTTGTTTCATGTCATTGAACGGGGGCTAAGTCAAGGTGACTTGATTGATCATGCCCAGTTGATTACCTGCGTTACTGGTGTGACTTCAATTTTCGAAGATTATGAGGCCTACCTGAAACTTGGAGAGAATCCTGATTTGGAATTTATTATTTCCAATACCACAGAGTCAGGGATTTATTTTGATTCTGAAGATTTTCCAATCGATTCCATTTCAAAAACTTTTCCAGGAAAATTGACAGCTTTGCTTTTTAATCGATTCCTTCATTTCAGCGGAGATCCAGAAAGAGGGCTAATTTTTCTTCCTTGTGAATTGATTGAAAAGAATGGTCAGCAATTAAAGTCTTGTATTCTGTCCTACGCTGAAAAATGGGAATTACCACAGGAATTCAGCGATTGGATCTCAAACCATAATATTTTTTGCGACACGCTGGTGGATCGAATCGTACCTGGTTACCCAAAAGCAGAAATAGCTGAAATCGAAGAGAAAATTGATTGCAAGGATGAGTTGGCCGTAATGGTGGAGCCCTATCATTTTTGGGCAATCCAAGGACCCGAAGAAGTGCGGGAAAGATTCCCACTCGATCATGCCGGATTAAACGTAAAGTTTGTTGAAGATTTAAGTCCTTATCGGACAATGAAAGTTAGAATACTAAATGGGGCACATACCACTCTAGTTCCTTACGCATATCTCCATGGCTTTCGTACTGTGAGAGAATCTGTAGAAGATCCGGGGATGTTGGTATTTCTAGAACAGGCGATTTATGAAGAGATTATTCCAAGTATGGAATATCCAAAAGAGGAGTTGACAGATTTTGCTAAAGACGTATTAGAACGTTTTGCCAATCCATTTATCAGACATGAGTTGAAATCAATTGCCTTGAATAGCATCTCGAAATTTAAAGTTCGGGTGCTTCCTTCTCTACTTGCTTATTGGGCGAAAAATCAGACCTGGCCAGCAAATTTGACGATGGGATTTGCCGCATTGATTCTTTTTTACAAAGGCAATTTCAAAGGGGAAACCCTTCCCTTGAATGATGACCCAACTGTAATTTCGATCTTTTCTACGGCTTGGTCAAAATCAAACCTTGTGGATACCCTAACAGAAGTTTGTACCAATGAGAACCTTTGGGGTCAAGATCTCTCCCAGTATGAGGGGTTGATTTCAATGTTAGAGTCTTGTATTCAAAGATTAATCACTTCAACCAAACCCTAGGATCCTGACGCAGAAGCTGGACTAATGCACCATATAAAGTAGGATGGTAATCAAAGAAGGTTTTTGGTCTCTCGAAGAAATTCTCCAAAGCGACTGCAAAAAACTCATGTTCATTCAAGCCTGCCGCTCCCCTAAAAAAAGAGCCATTACCCGCTTCTATTTTGACCATTTCAGGTCCAACTAATTCCTGATAAGAACTCCATGCTTGGGGGTTAAAAAACTCGCTTTCTCCGTTATAGTAGATTTGATTTTCTAATTTAAGAGCATGGGCAATTTCATGAATCCCTAGGTTTACCCCATCCTGATTATCCTTCATCCCGTCTAAAAAACAGGACCAAGACACCACGATGATTCCATATTTAGGATTTACTTCACCACGATGGTAGCTTTTTGTGATCGAGCTATAATAGGCATTGGGATAAATCAGGATTTTATCGAAATGAGGAAGCCGGATACGTCTCCATCCAAAAGTCACCATCACAATGGTAGCTCCAATCAAAACCTCCATCTCTGGAGTCACCTCTTCAATCCCTCCTCGCCCTACAAATTCCTTTACCGAAAGAATCCGCGAAAGCTTCTGCATGAATTCTTCTTTGTGGGTTGGGTTAAGATTTTGAAAATATGGAAAGGACCGGTCCAAAATCTTGATATCGGTAAGTGTCAACCTTCTTGGGTAGAAATTCGCTCTTGCTTCCTTTAACCACCAGCCTAATCTGTAGAAATATTGCGATCGATGCATCATAAAATGAAAATGGCAGAGACCCAAAGGTAACTGCCATTTTAAATTTTTACAATCAGAAAATTAGCGCGCGTAGTTTACTGCTCGCATTTCCCGAATCACCGTGATTTTAATTTGTCCAGGGTATTGCATTTCTTTTTCAATTTTCTGAGAGATGTCGAAAGAAAGCTTACCTGCGGTGATGTCATCCACATTATCAGCATCTACAAGCACTCGAAGTTCTCGACCCGCCTGCATCGCAAAACATTTGTTTACTCCATCAAAGCTCAATGCAAGTTCTTCCAACTCCTTCAGGCGCTTGATATAGCTATCCATCACTTCTCTTCGAGCGCCAGGTCTTGCACCTGAAATTGCATCGCATGCCTGAACAATAGGCGAAATCATCGAGGTCATTTCTATTTCATCGTGGTGAGCTCCAATCGCATTACAGATTTCAGGGTGTTCCTTGTAGCGCTTCGCTAGTTCCATTCCCAAGACAGCATGTGGAAGTTCTTGCTCTTCTGGCCAAACTTTACCTATATCATGGAGCAATCCGGCTCGCTTGGCGAGCTTGGCATTCAATCCCATTTCAGCCGCCATGGTAGCGCAAAGCTTTGCAACTTCTCGGGAGTGCTGAAGGAGGTTTTGCCCATAAGAAGATCTGAATCTCATTCTTCCTACCATTCTGATCAACTCAGGGTGTAGTCCATGAATTCCAAGATCAATACAGGTTCGTTCACCGATTTCAACAATTTCTTCCTCGATATTTTTTTCCGTCTTAGCAACCACTTCCTCGATTCTTGCAGGGTGGATTCGACCATCTTGCACCAATCGATGTAGTGAAAGCCTTGCAACTTCTCTTCTCACCGGATCAAAGCCTGAAATAATAATTGCTTCAGGAGTGTCGTCTACGACAATTTCTACGCCGGTAGCTGCTTCGAGAGCTCGGATATTTCTTCCCTCTCTACCGATGATCTTCCCTTTGATATCGTCACTTTCGATGCTGAATACCGATACGCAGTTTTCTACCGCATGCTCAGTAGCTGTTCGCTGAATGGTATCCAAAACAATCTTCTTAGCTTGTTTGGTGGCAGTTAATTTCGCCTCGTCAAGAATATCTTTTATTTGGGACGATGCTTTTGACTGTGCTTCTTCAGTAAGCATCTTGACTAATTCTTCTCTGGCCTCTTCGCGAGTTTGGTTTGCAATTTTCTCCAGATCGGAGATTCGCTGATTGGTAATGCGATCAAGCTCTTCTTTTTTCACTTGAACAGAATGTAGCTGAGCATTAAGGTTTTCCTTTTTGCTATCCAATTCAGCCTCTTTGCGCTTTACCTGCTCCAATTCTTTGGATACTTGCTGCTCTCGTTGTTTGACTTTGTTTTCATTGGTGATGATGATATTTTTCTTATTATTCATCTCCTCATCAAACTCCGATTTCAGCTTCAGGTATTTTTCCTTTGCTTCAAGTATTCGGTCTTTTTTGATAGATTCAGCGTTAATCTCAGCTTCGCGAAGCATGGATTTCACACGCTCTTTAGTCTCTTCTTCGAGCTTTGCGTTTTTATTTTTTATCAATGCGCCGGCAATCGCGGCTCCCGCACCAGTCCCTACTAGGGCTGCGAGTACAATATATAGTATGTCTCCCATAGGTATTTTGAGTATAAATTAACCTTTGGAGAATCCGAAAAATCGTAAGAAATAAGTTATTAACTAATTATAAAGCCTTGGATAAAAGCGCGTTGATATTTAAAATACTGGTCCTAATATGCTCACTATCACCAGCATTTGCTTCATTGGTTTCCAGGGCTTCCACCATGCAATCAAAAGCCACCATTGCTAGTAAATCCTGATTATCATCCAGACCAAATTCATCTTTATATTTTCGCAGTTTTTCATTTATCAACTTGCCCGCTTGTCGGATTTTGGATTCATCCTCAATCTTGACGCGCATAGGATATTCTCTAGCCCCTATTTTTATTTTGATAGCAAGTGTGTCCATATCAATCTGACAAATAGGTGATCAATTGGTCGATTTCTTGTATATAATTATTGATTAAGTCACTCATTTCGGTCGAATCTCCTGGACTCACCGGTCGGTTCTCCACAATGTTACTAATTTTAATCTTATTTTTAAAATGCTCGATTTCCTGCTCTTTATCCTCCAAAGCCCGCTTGACTTCTTCTAATTTTTGCTTTAACTGCTGATTTTCAGCACTCAATTCAAGCAATCGATCGCTGGCCTTCGTCGCCAGTTTTTCCAATTTTAGCAGTTCCTCTTGAATCATTTCTATGTACGGATCAATGCGCCTACTTCGTTTTCAAACGCCTGAATCAATTTACTCATTGTTTTGTCAATTACCTTATCCGTCAGCGTATTTTCCTGATCCTGCAGATGGAAACTTAAGGCATAAGCCTTTTTACCAGCATCGATTTTATCTCCTTGGTACACATCAAAAACTCCAATCCGCTGTAATAATCTACCACCTGCCTTTAAAGCTACTTTTTTTACCTGATCATAAGACACTGCCTTATCGATCACTAAAGAAAGATCTCTCCTAACTTCAGGGAATTTAGAAATCTCCTGGTACTTCTTCAGGCCTGCAGCTTTTTTGCAAAGCAAGTCCCAGTTCAACTCTGCATACCAAACTTCCTGACGCACCTCAGCCAGCTTCAGTGACTTCTCTTCTACCAAACCAATTTCTGCCAAAATCTTTTCCCCTAGCTTTAATTGCAATCCATATTCAAACGGTGAATGGTCAATAACGCTCATCTCGCCAAGGTCAATATTCAGGATAAGCAGAATATTTTCAACTGTCGCATACAAGTCTGCAAAAGCAAAAGACTTTGAAGGCTCAATCCAACTTTCCGCTGACTTTTTCCCAGAAAGGAAAAGCCCAAGTTTTCTGCTTTCAACATAGCCACTTTCCGCTTTGCTATAAACTGTTCCGAATTCAAAATATTTCAAATCCGTCTGTCTTCTATTGATATTTCTTGCTAGAACTTCTAGTCCAGAATAAAGAAGAGACTGTCGCATGACATCCAAATCCTCACTCAGTTTATTAAAGATCTTTACAGAATTCTCTGGATTTAAAAACCCCGATTTCTCCGCATAAGTTGACTTAGTCAAGCTATTCGTGATCATCTCCAAATAGCCTTGTCCTGCTAAAATTTGAGAAAGCTTGAATTGCAACTTGTTCAAATCCTTAACGGGATGCTCAGCCAAATAGTCTGTATTGAGATTTTCTGATAAGGCGACTTGCTCAAACCCATGAATCCGTAGAATCTCTTCGATCACATCGGCTTCTCGGGTCACGTCCACTCGATAAGGTTTGGCAATAGCGGTGAAGCCTGTTTCTGTTTCATTGATTACCTGAATTTCCAGACTTTCCAAAATACGCTTCACTTCCTTAGCAGGAATTTTCTTCCCGATCAATCGGTCTATATGTCCGTAAGAAACTTCAATTTGAAAATCTTCAATCGGATTAGGATACAAATCAATAATTTCAGAGGCAACTTTGGCACCAGCGATTTCTTTCAAAAGCTTTACAGCTTTCTTCAGCGCGTACACTGGCATATTTGGATCTGTGCCTCGCTCAAATCTGAATGAAGCATCGGTCTTCAACCCATGATGCTGCGCCCCTTTTCGAATGATGTCCGGAGAAAAATAGGCCGATTCCAAGAAAATCGAAGTAGTTTGCTCAGACACGCCTGAATCTACTCCTCCAAAAACACCTGCGATACAAAGTCCGCCTTTGGGGTCTTTTATCATTAATTCATCACCTGAAAGCTTTCGCTCTTTTTCATCCAAAGTTTTGAAAACTGTTCCTTTTGGACTTTTCCCAACAATGATTTTTCCTTCGGAAATCCGATCCGCATCAAAGGCATGAAGTGGCTGTCCAAGATCATGAAGGATGAAATTGGTAATATCCACCACATTATTGATCGGCTCAAGATCTAATGATTTCAGGAAATTTTGAAGCCATTGGGGAGAAGGTCCAACTTTAATACCTGACAAAACTACTCCTGCATAGCGTGGGCAGTCAGTGGGATTTTCTACTTCTACAGTGATTTTGGGACCATTTGCCTCAATCTCCAAGTCAGTGACTGAATCGAGACAAAGCTCCTTTTTCAAAAGTGCTTTAAGATCCCTAGCCACGCCCAAGTGTGAGGCAGCATCCGCTCGATTGGGAGTCAATCCGATTTCCAAAATATGATCTTGGCCTACTTCAATCAGTTTAGAAGCTGGTGTTCCATTTGGCAAATCGGTATCCAAAACCATGATTCCTGCATGACTTTTTCCTAAGCCCAGTTCATCTTCCGCACAGATCATCCCCTCGGAAGCTTGACCTCTGATTTTAGCTTTTTTAATCTGGAAAGGCTCCCCTTCAGTTGGATAAAGCATCGCTCCCATGGTGGCTACCAATACTTTTTGGCCCTTGGCAACATTTGGTGCTCCACACACGATTTGAGAAGTTTCTGCTAAACCGATATCCACAGTGGTCAAGCTCAACTTATCTGCATCAGGATGTTTTTCACAAGTCAAAACTTCACCAATGACAATACCTTCTAAGCCTCCTTTGATAGATTCATAGGCTTCGATACCTTCCACTTCCAGTCCGGATTGAGTCAGCAGGGCACCAATTTCTTCCGGGCTTTCGGTTAGAGCAATATATTTTTTTAATCGATTGATTGAGATTTTCATAGGTATTTCAAAAGGGGAATCTTTCGATTCAACCATAGGTAAATAAAAAGGGTCCGAAAACCCTTTCTAAACAGATTACAAATTTAAGAGAATTGGCTTAGGCAGAAAGGCTATTTCTCGTAATTTTTCTCCCCTGCTAAAATCGGTATAGGAAGTAGATTTTCCTTTGGGGGCAGCGGACAAGCATACTCCGGATTATAAGCACAATATGGATTGTAAGCTAAATTAAAGTCGAGTGTAATGCTGTTTTTCCCGTCTTGACGGGCATTGATATACCTGCCTCCTCCGTAGGTTTCTCCTGCGCTGGTTTGATCTGCAAAAGCCAAAAAGAAATTCCGTTTGTCGGCTTCATCCAAGGATTGGAGCAAAAGCAAGCGGTTGATATTTCCACCCAGCTCAAACTCCGCATAGCTATGCTCTATGTATTTTTCCCGTGAGCCATCTGTCAGAGGTACCTCACGGACTTTTTTATTTTCCACTGGGATCATTCTTGCCTTTACTCGGTAAGTGGGGTCGATTGGGTAAAAACTCAAGGCTTTGAATTCACGCTTTTGCGTATCGGTAAGAGGTGATTCGATGTTGAATCGGATGAATTTAAACTGTCGCTCCCGCTCTGCCTCAATCTTTTCGATGTAATCCTCCGGGCTTTCTGTAGCAGTAAGCGTATAAAAAACTGCTACTGCCACCACAATTGAAACAAGGAGGATTAATAGGGTATTCTTTTTCATAATTTAAAGGATGCCTTCATCGGCGAAGCTAAAATAGCCATCATCTGTATAAATCACATGATCGAGGACAGGTAAATCCAATTCCCGACCGATTTTCACCATTCGCTCTGTCAATCGTTTGTCTTGCTCAGAGGGCCGAAGATTACCGCTTGGATGATTATGGACTAAAATTATGGACTGAGCCAGATGCTCCAAGGCAATCTTAAAAACAACTTTAGTATCAACCACCGTACCTGCAGTTCCTCCTTGGGAAATCAAATGCTTTTTCATCACTTGATTGGATCTTGACAGTAATAGCAGATAAAAAAACTCGACCTGCTCATCAAATAGTTCGGGTTTCATCAATTCATAGATATCTCTTGAGCAAGTGATTTTAGGCTTCACCTTAGGTTCAGCATCTTTTCGCCTTCTTCCAAGTTCCAGTGCAGCCACTATCGTTATTGCTTTGGCCTCCCCTATGCCTTTGAATTTTTTTAAATCCTGTATGGACAGTCTAGCCAGATCAGCCAGATTGTGATTTACAGAAGACAAAATATGCCGAGAAAGATCTACAGCACTCATCGAAGGAGTGCCTGAACCGATCAGAATGGCAATTAACTCAGCATCTGAAAGAGCAGATTTCCCTTTCAGAAGAAGTTTTTCGCGAGGACGATCTGCTTCGGCGAGTTCGGAGATTTTGATCGAGGTGAATGTATTCATCGTAGCTATTAAAAAGTTTAACTAAAGCTACAAACAATTGGACATAAAAAAACCCTGACAGGCAGGGTTTTAGAGAATTAATTTTAGAAATTAACCTAGCGCGGCTACGAACTTGGCCAATCTTGATTTCTTGTTGCTTGCGTTGTTCTTGTGAATCACATTCTTCTTAGCCAATTTGTCCAACATAGAAGATACTTTTCTGTAAAGGTCAGAAGCTTCTACTTTGTCAGTAGTAGCCTTCAATCTTTTGATGAAAGTTCTTGTGGTCTTAGCCTGATATCTGTTTCTCAAACGCTTCGCCTCGTTTGCACGAATTCTCTTTAGAGCTGATTTGTGATTTGCCATATCCTGATATTAAATAAATTTCGTTACGTTCCCCTATTCCGAATCGGAGTGCAAAGTTATTGTAATTATTTAATTCTGCCAAAGGAAATGAAAACATTCCTTTCAAAGCTTTCTTTTTTAGAATTACAATATTCTTCAATTTCGCACTTATGAGTGCAAATATAGCTTAAAATCTATCGCTTATACTGCAAAGATTTTGCTTAATTTTATTCATGGCAACTTTTATATCTTGGTTGATTCCTTTCATTTTTATTTCTGATCCGATTTTACCGTGGGGTTTTTACGCTCATTCGCTTATCAACCGGATGGCTGTCTTTTCACTTCCTCCTGAACTTATTGGTCTTTATAAGGCAGAAATTCAATTTCTTACAGAAAAGGCGGTAAACCCAGATCGTCGCAGATATGCCGTGGAAGGAGAGGCTGAAAAACACTATATCGATTTGGATCATTACGGAGATAGTGCGCTTCAGATATTGCCAATTTATTGGAGTGACGCTATTGAAAAATTTTCGGAAGACTCCCTTCGGCAAAATGGAATCGGTCCTTGGTCAGCCTATTTGACCTTTGTTAGTTTGACCAAAGCTTTTGAAAATAAAAATAAAGCCGCGATTCTCAGGCTATCCGCAGATCTAGGTCATTACCTGGGAGATCTGAATGTGCCTCTTCATACCACTAAGAATTATAATGGACAGCTGACAGGTCAAAATGGAATTCATGGCTTTTGGGAAAGTCGGATTCCAGAGCTTCAAGCGGTGGATTATGCGCTTTGGGTGGGAAAAGCTGAATATGTAGCACGACCGCAACAAGCTATTTGGGACGCAGTGGCAAACGCTCACAGTCAAGTAGATTCGGTATTTCGAATGGAGCGGGAACTGACTTTGGCTTTTCCGGAAGATCAAAAATACAGCTATGAGGAGCGTAATGGATTGACAGTGCGGGTTTATTCAAGGGAATTTACCGAGGCTTACGCACTGGCACTCGATGGGCAAGTTCAGCGACAAATGAAACGCTCCATCAAGATGATTTCCGATTTCTGGTACACTGCCTGGATCAATGCAGGCCAGCCTGATCTCTCAAGGCTAAGCGATGGAGTTATCGAGGAGGAAAAGTTAGAGCGTGATGCTAAGATTAAGACGCGAGCGCACGATAATCAGTAGGCAGCGTTTCAGTTGGCAGTATGCAGTTTACATTGGGAAGTAAGCAGTTTCTGCGAAATGAGTCCTGTTCACTGCCATCTGGTTTTAGCTTTTTAGATTCCTCACTTGAGACTTCTGATTTATTTTACGATTTCAAATACTGCTGAATCGCCTTCCCAAGCCTTCGAAAAGTATCTTTAAACACTTCCTCATTTTCTTCCAAAAGTGTCACCCGAAATCCTCGCAAATCCGAGCAAAAGGAAGAGATCGGCACCACACAGATTCGCTCGGATGCCAGTAAATAATAGACAAAACGCTTATCCAATGGCATGGTAGCATCAGTCAGCCAAGTATCCAGCAAGGCTTGCAACCTGGGATCTTCAATTGGTAATTTTTGATTGGGATGAAGTAAGGCCTCGTCAAAAACAATGGTATTGTAAAAAGCCCCTTGGGTGGGATTGAATTTAATTCCGGGAATTTCACCCAGAATTTCCGCCATCCATTCGCTTCGCTTGCCGATCTGAGCATTTGCGCGAGTTCGATAGGCGCGATATTCCGGATGGCTCATGATTCTTGGAATTGCCAACTGAGGCAAAATCGTCGAGCAAACTTCAATCATCTTAGCGTTTTCTAGGGTCTGGCAGAGTTTGGAAAACTCAATCGAACCCTCACGATTATAAAACTCCATCCAACCACATCTAGCTCCCGGCCATGGAAATTCTTTGGAAATCCCTTTTAGAGAAATCGCAGGTCTGTTGCCAATCACCTCGGATAATCCAACTGCGGTGATCCCATTGTAGGTGATATTTTGATAAATCTCATCTGCGATCAATAGCAAATTGAACTCCTCCGCAATCTTAACAAATCCTTCGAGTACTTCACGAGGATAAACCATCCCGGTGGGATTATCCGGATTGATGATTAGAATCCCGACAATGGCTGGATTGTATTTAACTTTCAAATACAAGTCCTCCATATCCGGAAGCCATTGATTATCGGGATCGAGTTTATAAGTAATCGGGGCGGTATTGGCATGGGCAGCCTCTGCCGAACTATGGGTAGAATAAGCAGGCGATGGACCAATGATTCGAGCTGTTGGAATTAGAAACTGGTAAAGTTTGGCAATCGCATCCCCTAGTCCATTGAAGAAGAGAATATCTTCCGCGGTGATTTGAGCTCCTCCATTTTGATTGGTCAGTTCAGCTAGAAACTTACGCGTTTCAAGTACGCCTTTAGAATCTGCATAGCCATAGGTTTTATCTTGCTTCAGTAGATCAGCAATGATCTCCTTCATCCAATCCGGGACATGATTGCTCTTCTGAATAGGATCACCGATATTTTCCCAAGTCATCTCATAGCCTAAAGCTTCCACTTGACGTGCTTTTTTTACGATTCCTCGGATTTCATAGGTTAATTCTTCGGCTCCAGGGCGCAAAAGTAATTGTCTCATCGGTCAATAGGCTTGTTGGCGAAATAAATCTGAACAAAGAAACAAAAAAGGATTTAAATGGATTAAACAGTAGCAGTAAACAATGTGATCTTTAAAAAACAACACGTTCATTTATCACAATCAAGTCGCCTTTTATAAGATAGGAGATTAAATTTGTTGCGAATTGGTTGAAACATTGCTTTCAATCCCTCTTTGAATTTCCTCATTTAAAAAGAATTTCTTCCACATTGATTCTTATCCGCATTCTTCTTGTCCTGTTTTTCATTTTTGTAATCGATTGGTATTCTTATCAAGCTTTCAGAACATTATTTTCAAATCATAGCTGGATTAAAATTGTCTTTTGGCTTTTTTCAATTGCCGTTTACCTGTTTGTCATTTACGGTTTTCTAAGCTTTGACCGAAGCAGTAATTCTACCTTAAATTTAGGCCGGCTGATTTCCCTTCTAGTCCTTTCGATGATTCCAAAGCTGATCATTATTGGGCTCCTGTTTGGAGAAGATATTTTACGCCTCCTAACTGGAACGTATCAATCCGTCTCCGGAACGAATGAAGGCGATTTTTTGCCAGATCGTAGAAAATTTGTGAGTCAAACGGCTTTAGTGCTATCCGCTATTCCTTTTTTGGGAATCCTACATGGCGTTTTAATCGGGAAATACCGATTCCGTGTCGTGAATCATACCCTGGAATTTGAGGATCTGCCGGAAGAATTTGACGGCTTCACCATCACCCAGATTTCAGATATTCATTCGGGTAGTTTTGATAATAAAAAGAAGCTTGAATATGCTGTTGAGCTGATCAACAAACAAGAATCTGATATCATCCTATTTACAGGCGACTTGGTGAACAACCATTCGGAAGAAATGGAGCCTTGGATAGAGACCTTCAAAAAGCTGAATGCTCCCATGGGTAAATACTCCATCCTCGGCAATCATGACTATGGAGATTATATATCATGGCCTAGCAAGGAAGCCAAGGCCGCCAATATGAAGCGTCTATACGAAATCCATGAAGAACTGGGCTTTAGACTCTTGCGAAATGAATCAGTGAAACTTCAAAAGCTTGCCCTGAGCGAAGTCGAAGGGCCTGTCCTGAGCGAAGTCGAAGGGCCTGTCCTGAGCGAAGTCGAAGGGGCCGGAGCAAGCATAGACCTGATCGGCGTGGAGAATTGGGGAAAAGGATTTGCGCAGCATGGCGACCTACCGAAAGCAACAGCAAACCTCAGCGATCAAAGTTTTAAAATACTGATGAGCCATGACCCTTCGCACTTTGATGAGGAGGTAAAAAACTTTGCCCAATTTATCCACCTAACCTTGAGTGGACATACCCATGGGATGCAGTTTGGGATTGAGATTCCGGGCTTTATCAAATGGAGTCCAGCATCCCTTCGCTACCCGAAATGGGCTGGCCTTTATGAAGAACTCGGTCGCTACCTACATGTCAACCGTGGGTTTGGAGTCTTGGCTTTTCCAGGAAGGGTAGGTATTTGGCCGGAGATTACGGTGCTGAAGCTGAAGAAGAAAAAGTTATAATCAATGTCTTTCACTGATGAAAAATCTTTTTAAATAGCCTTAAAATCGATATTTAGTAATGCTATGAAGAGACTTCCAGAAATATCCCAAGCGAAAGAACAACGAAAGTTAAATCGAATGATAAGAGTATCAGGAATAGCTGGAACGATAATTTTCGGTTCACTCTTAGGTTACTCTATATTTTTTGGAAAAATATTTAATTATTGTGAGCATGTTTTGGAAATCCAATCAATTGAATTTAGTGGTTTGGTAACTGAGAAATTTCATCAAGCTTGGAATCGTAATTATCACGGATTAAAAATTATAGATGATAATGGGGAAATCATCTACCTGAATCTTACAAATGACCTCAATTTTGGAAAAAATGGACGAAGCATCCTCTGGGAAAATTTAAGTCAAGGTGACTCCATTATTAAGGAATCTGGTGAATTAGGTGTAAGGTTCAAGAATCATGATCAAAGTTGGAAAATGCAGAAATTAAAATATGATTTAACCCAATGTAAGAATTGATCAGTACGTAAATCTCAGTTTGAACCTCCAAAAGTAGAATACCTATTTAACTGATTATTCTTATTCACTCCTTCCCCATCGGATCAAAAACTACTTTTGAAGTGAAAATAAAAAAATAATTAAAAAAACAAACCCCTCGAAGACTTCTCCTTAAAGGGTTCATTTTCAGACTTCTTTCTTAAGCTTTCTGACCTTACTTCAAATTCTTATATCGAATTCTTCTTGGTGTCACATCACCCAGACGCTTCTTTTTGCTTTCCTCGTAGTCGGAGAAGTTGCCCTCAAACCAGACCACTTGAGAATCTCCTTCGAAAGCCAGAATATGTGTACAGATTCTGTCCAGAAACCATCTATCGTGGGAAATTACCACCGCACAACCGCCGAAATTCTCCAAGGCTTCTTCCAAAGCACGAAGGGTATTTACGTCCAAGTCGTTGGTAGGCTCATCGAGAAGCAGCAAGTTGCCACCTTCTTTCAGCATCATCGCCAAGTGAACTCGATTTCGCTCTCCACCGGAAAGCACCCCTACTTTTTTCTCCTGATCTGATCCTCCAAAGTTGAATTTGGATACATACGCTCTGGAGTTGATCTCTTTATTGCCCAGCTTCATCAATTCATTTCCTTCGGAAATAATCTGATACACGGTCTTATTCGGATCCAATGAATCGTGTTCCTGATCTACATAAGATAGCTGAACCGTCTCGCCCACTTCGAAATTACCAGAATCCGGTTTTTCCTGGCCAGTGATCAATTTGAAAAGTGTGGACTTACCCGCACCATTTGGACCAATGACACCTACGATTCCACCCTGAGGTAGTGCAAAACTGAGATCTTCGAAAAGCAACTTGTCTCCGTAGGCTTTAGACACCCCGTTGACCTCAATCACTTTAGAACCCAATCGTGGTCCCGGCGGGATAAATAATTCCAACTTCGATTCTTTTTCTTTGGCCTCTTCTCCGACTAATTTATCATAGGCGCTCAGACGGGCTTTTCCTTTGGCCTGTCTCGCTTTTGGTGACATTCTGATCCACTCGAGCTCACGCTCCAAAGTCTTTTGACGCTTGGATTCGGTTTTCTCTTCTTGCTTTAATCGATTCTGCTTCTGATCCAGCCAAGAGGAATAATTCCCTTTCCAAGGAATCCCTTCACCACGATCCAATTCCAAAATCCAACCTGCTACATTATCCAAGAAGTATCTATCGTGAGTTACCGCAATGACGGTACCCTTATAATTCTGCAAATGCTGCTCCAGCCAATGCACAGATTCTGCATCCAAATGGTTGGTTGGCTCATCCAGTAGTAAGACATCCGGCTCCTGAAGCAATAAGCGGCAAAGGGCCACTCTACGCTTTTCTCCACCAGACAAGTTAGCAACGTTGGCATCACTCGGAGGTAGTCTAAGCGCATCCATAGCTTTATCCAGCATCACATCCAGTTCCCAAGCGTTAGCTGCGTCAAGCTTCTCCTGCACCTCTCCTTGACGCGTGATCAACTTGTCCATCGCATCAGGGTCTTCCATCAGCGCAGGATCCATGAATTTTTCGTTAATTTCTTCAAATTCTTTCAGCAAAGCTACGGTCTCGTGTACCGCTTCTTCGACTACTTCTTTGACTGTTTTGGTAGGATCTAGCTTGGGTTCTTGCTCCAGCATTCCTACGGTATAGCCTGGAGACCAGACTACTTCGCCTTGGTACTCTTTGTCCATCCCTGCGATAATCTTCAAAAGGGAGGATTTACCGGATCCGTTAAGACCTAAGACACCGATTTTGGCTCCGTAAAAAAATGATAAGTAGATATTCTTTAAGACTTTTTTCTGTGGCGGGTAGACTTTGGAAACGCCAGCCATGGAAAAGATGATTTTTTCTGAACTCATAGGTTGATTTTTACTTTATAAAACTCATAAAGTATCAAAGATGGCAAAAAAACCCCTTTCTTAGGATAAGTGCTTTTGAATTAATTAATTTGCGAAAAGTTGAAAACGACCACCTAAACCCAATTGTAGCGAAATGGACCATCCTTATGGATATATTAAAGAGAAGAAAGTTTTTTTAAAGGGTTTTTTAGGGCAGGCGGATCGGCAGATAGGAGAAGTAAAAGAAGATGAGGCCTCCACTCTAAAATACTTTGAGGCTCGGTTTGACCAACTCAAAGAGAAGGTTGAAAAATTAAAATCCGACATAGAAGAAAATGAAAACAAGGGCTCATTTCTAATGAAATTGATTCACTTGAGAGATTCATTGATGCAAGCCGATGCTTTGGGTGATTTCATCCCTTTGATTGAGACGCTCAATGAGCAGGAATTGGCTTTGAATGAAATCATACAAGCTAATCGCTCCAAAAATCTAGAGATAAAGGAAGCTTTAATTCTTGAAGCTGAAGCTTTAAAAGACGATACGGATTGGAAAGAGACTGCAGAAGCATTCAAAGACTTGAAATTGCGCTGGATCAAAACCGGTCCAGTGGAAAAAGAATTGCAGGAGGAGATCGAAAATAGATTCGAATCGATCGTTCAGCACTTTTTCGAAAACAGAAGACATTTCTTCGAGGGATTAGCTTTACAGGCGGATGAAAACATCAAAGTCTATGAATCACTTGTAGCCCAAGCCCGCGAAGCGCATGATCTCCCAGATGTTAAAATGGCTTTTGATATTTCCAAAAAGATCCAAAAGCAATGGAAAGAATCGGGAAAAGTACCCGCTGAAAGAAGGCAACCACTTTGGGATGAATTTTCCAAATTGAATAACCGCATTTTTTCCAAATACAAAAGAACATTGAATCCCGGACCGACCATGCATCCTAGAGAATTGATGCGAAAGGTGGAGACGTTGACTGAGGAGATCAAACAACTAGCAGGAAAGCCAACTTCCTATGAACTGATCGGTCGAGCAAAGGCGATACAGGAAGAATGGAGAAAGCTTCCTCAACGTAAGCCTAAAGAGGCGAATTTGATTGTTCGCTCTTTTCAGTTTTTCTCAGATATCGTCTTTGAAAAAGCATTTTTGGAAAAGCTGGTTCATGGGAAATATGAAGATTGGGATCAGAAAACTCAAGAGGAACAGACTCAAATCAAAATTGCTTTAGTAAAAGATCTCCTTCGTCGAGATCAGACAGAATTGGAAGCAGCGCAGGAGAATTCGGATAATTTCCGCGTTCAATCGGCTGATTTCGACATTATGATGAAGAAAAAACTTTTTAGCGTCAAGCGAAAAGTGGATGTAAAAAATTATATTTTAAAGCAACTTTCTTTTAATTAAGGAGTATAGGAAGAGATATTTAAAAAAAAAGATATTTTTGCACCCTTTAACAGCAAGAACTCTATAAATCTATAACATATGTATTGGACACTCGAATTAGCTTCTTACTTAGAAGATGCACCTTGGCCAGCAACTAAGGATGAATTATGCGATTATGCGATCCGATCAGGCGCACCTATGGAAGTGGTAGAAAACCTCCAGGAATTAGAAGATGATGGTGAACCTTATGAGACCATCGAAGAAATTTGGCCGGACTATCCTACCAAAGATGATTTCTTCTTCAACGAAGACGAATATTAATTGAAAGCCTCGGTCAACGGGGCTTTTTTGTTTTAAAGCCCAAGTACTTGTCGCAATCTTGAGTAGCCCGTCTTACTCACCGGGACTTGCGCTCCACTTCTCAATTTTACCAAATAAGTATCTCGCTCATAAGGCTCGATCTTCGATATTTCGTTGAGATTGAGCATAAATGACCGATGTACCCTAGCGAATTGCAAAGGATCTAGAGCCTCCTCCAAGGACTTCATCGTCATTTTTTTGAGGTATTTACCAGTGACCGTATGGATGGAAATGTAATCGTCTTCTGCCTCAAAATAAAGCACTTGGTGAGTGGGAATAATCTTGATTTCATTTTTTACCCGGACAACCAATCGGTCACTTTTTTCAGCCAGATTATTAATTCCCTCTTTGTTTGTCGATGCTTCACTTGACTGGAAATGAACCAAAAACTTTTGGATTGCCTGGGCAAATCGAGCTGTTGAAAATGGCTTGAGTAAATAATCGATTGCCATCGAATCAAATGCCTTTACCGCATACTCATCAAAAGCCGTGGTGAAAATGACTGCAGGTGGTTCGTCCAATAATTCCAACATTTCAAAACCTGTTATTTTCGGCATTTGAACATCCAAAAAAATTAAATCCGGTTGATGTTGCTGAATGGCCTTTAAGCCCTGAAAACCATCCTGACAGACCTCTAAAATCTGAAATTGGCTGAATTCCGACAAATATTCTTCAACCAAACTTGCTGCGAGTGGCTCATCATCAATGATTAAGGTTTTGATCATTTCGCTGTGGGATTTTCAAATTTACAGTAAAGGTGGAATTCTGCTGATTAGTTTCAATTAAGTCTTTTCTTCCAAAAAGTAAAAATAAACGACGCTCAACAGAAGATATCCCAAAGCCAGTTCCTTTAGGAGCTGAGGTTTCAGGATCAAAAGGATTGGAGATGGAGATATGCAGGTAATTCTGTTTGCGAGTAGCAGAAAATTGAATCAAGACCTCATCTGTAACTCCATAGAGGCCATATTTTATTGCATTTTCCAATAAAGGCTGGATCAATAACTGAGGCAATTTCAAACTTTTTGCTTCGTCTGAAAGTGAAAAATCCACTTCTAAGCGATGTCCAAATCGGACTTTCTCTATATCAAGGTACAAATACAAATAACTCAACTCCTCTTCTAAAGTAACCCACCTAGAGGAATCCTTTCGTATGGTTCCGCGAAGGAACTCAGAAAGCTGAAGCACCATCTCACGTGCTTTTTGTGGCTGAGAGATAACTAGGGCATTGATCGAATTAAGACTATTGAAAAGGAAATGTGGCTGAAGTTGCTGCCTTAGCTCGGTCAATTCAGCTTCTTTGGAGAGCTCATTCATCATCATTTCGCGATTCTGAATTTCTTCCTGTTGCTCCAGCTTAGAAACAACAATTGCAATTAGTGAGACGAAGATTTCCGCCATCGCCAAAACTACCCAACGCAGATAAAAATTATTTTTGAGAAAATCACTGTAAGTCAAATCCTCTTCAAAAATCCAGATCAGCGCGTATTTATGAATAAAAACAGCGATTAAACTCAATACGATCGGAAGGATCAGCAGTAGCCAATTATTCTCTCCCTTTGGAATATAAAAACTAAAAATCCGATCTAAAACAAACACTCCACCTAAAAATCCCAAAGAGAAAATCAAGGCATCGGCTATCGCAGTTGAATATTCTATCCCATAAAAGCTAAGCAATAGAAAAGATCCAAGGAACCAGAGGAATCCGGCTCCTTGGATAATCCATTTTGCTTTGGAAGGATTTGAAAAAGCTCTTGCAAACAAGGATGGTCAGTTTAGATGTTGGAATCTCGTTAATAAGATTTGATTTCCAAACCTCCAAAGAATACCGTCCCTTTGATTAGAAGCACCTTCTCTGGATCTACTTCGGTAATTCTAGAAAGGCGCTTGTCTTCTACCCCTGCAGCGATATTGCTGACCTCAACTCTCACATCCCAATGCGGAGGGACGATTAATTTCATTCCACCAAAGATGACATCTACCTGCAAAGTAGCCATTCCGTTAAAATCTGCCTGAGTCAGATCTAAATCCACTCCTCCAAAAGCAGCCGTCAATTTGCCTCCGCTGAAATTCTTAGACATCACTCGCTTATTCACCCCGCTAAATACCGCATCAATATTCAGGCGATCTGAAAAAGTAGATCCCGAAGTTCCAAAATTTGAAGTTGATTTTTCTGTTTGGGAATAGGCCGATCCAGTCGACTCTGAAGAAGGCTGACCAGAGAAGGAGCTGCTTTCGGACTTGAGACCGGACCTCATCTGTTTCTGTATATCATCTAGTACCTTGTTTTCTCTATTTTTTTGGGTAATCAAATAGAGTCCTAAAACGATCAGGATGATAGGGAAGAGGTAAATCTGTATTCCAAAATCGAAATCAAATTCTCGCTCAAATAAGAAATAAACACCTAATGCTAGCATGATGGCTCCAAAAAAGCTTTTGAATTCATGCTTGATAAGGGTGAATGCGCCAATAGCAATCAAGATCATCGGCCAGGATAAGAGCCAATCCGGAAAGAAAAAGCCCAACTTTCTAAGGAGCAATAGAACGCCTATTGCGAGAATAATAAAGCCGAAAATAATACCGCTGTCATTTTTTGATCTGCTATACTTTGCCATGAGTTTTTTGTTAAGTTGATGGTCAAATGTAGCTCAGCCACCAATTTAGAGGACTCTACAATAGGTAAACGCTCTTAAAAAGTCGGTGAAAGTGACGAAAAAGTCGGTGAAAATGTGTTGGGAAAATTCACCGACTAGGCTCTGGATGCTAAAAACTCCGCGTAATCCATGTCCTCAGGGGAAGTGATTTTGATGTTTTCAGGATTTCCGGAAATCAAACTCACCTGCCAGCCTTGATGCTCATAGACAGTAGCATCATCAGTGAATTGCTGAAGCTCAGGGACTTCAAATGCTTTTTTTATTTTTTCTACTTGAAAAGTCTGAGGAGTCTGCACCAACCTGAAATATTGGCGCTCCTGAAAAAAAGATTTGCCTTCATCAGTCAGCTTTCGTATCGAATCTTTAAGTGGAACAACAGCTATTGCACTCCCACTTTTTGCTGCTTCTTCATAGCTCTTTCGAATGACTGATGGGCTGACAAAAGGCCGAACTCCATCATGAATAGCAACCAAGACTGTATCAGATTTCAGATTTAGCAAACCATTTCGCACCGATTGAAATCTGGAATTGCCGCCTGCTACTACTCGATGGGGAATATCAAAATCATATGCTAAGCATAAGTCGGCCCATAAAGTAAAATCTGGTTCAGGTAGAACCAAAATCAAATCAATAGTCGAATCCTCTTTGTAAAAGACGTCCAAAGTTCGCATCAAAATAGGTCTCCCTCCCACTGGCATGTACTGCTTTGCGACGGTTCCACCCATCCGGGTACCTTTACCTCCAGCGACTAATATTGCAGCCTTATTCATATCTGTAAATTAAAATCGATTGGAAAAATAGCGAGCTATTTAGAAATAAAAAAAGCTCCATAGTTTGGAGCTTTAAATATTAGAGGATTAGCATCGCGTCTCCGTAAGAGAAGAAGCGGTACTTTTCTTTGATTGCTTCTTTATAGGCTTTCATGATTAGGTCATATCCACCAAAAGCAGCTGTAGTCATCAAAAGAGTCGACTCAGGCAAGTGAAAATTAGTAATCAAGGCATTAGCAATTTTAAAATCGTAAGGGGGGATTATAAATTTATCCGTCCATCCACTGCTAGCTTTTAATCTGCCGTTTGCTGTTACAGATGATTCGATTGTTTTGAGAGATGTTGTTCCCACTGACACAACTCTTTTTTTCTCATCCAGAGCTTTATTCACAAGTTCTACAGTAGTCTCCGGAATGAAATAATTCTCCGAATCCATTTTATGCTTAGTCAAGTCTTCTACATCTACTTGACGGAATGTACCCAAACCCACATGAAGTGTAATTGGGGCTACCTCAACTCCTTTAAGTTCCAACCGCTTTAGCAAATGGGGCGTAAAGTGAAGGCCCGCAGTAGGTGCTGCAACAGCTCCAACATTCTTAGCAAATACAGTCTGATAGCGTTCTCTATCTTCTGCTTCTACTTTTCGTTCGATAAACTCTTTCAAGATTGGAGTCTCTCCAAGGGTATCAATAGTTTTATGAAACTCTTCATCTGTTCCATCAAAGAGGAATCTGATAGTTCTACCTCTTGAAGTAGTATTATCGATCACTTCAGCAACAAGATCAGAGTCTCCAAAATAAAGCTTATTTCCTACTCTGATTTTACGAGCTGGATCAACCAATACGTCCCAAAGTTTCAATTCAGGATTGAGCTCTCTCAATAGAAAAACCTCAATTTCTGCTCCCGTTTTCTCCTTGTTACCATACAACCTGGCAGGAAATACACGCGTATCATTGGTCACAAACACATCTCCATCACCGAAATATTCTGTGATGTCTTTAAATACGCGATGCTCGATTAGACCTGTTTTCCGATGAACAACCATTAATCGAGATTCATCACGATTAGGAGAAGGGTGAAGGGCTATTAATTTCTTTGGTACTTCAAATTTGAAATCCGATAATTTCATAGAGATGTTTTAAATTTCTGAGTGATGTTAGAATTACTCTAAAAAATGCAAAGATAATAACAATAACGTCCAAAATCAGCTATCTTAACAAATTGTTTTAACCAACTATTCTAGGCATGCTCTTTTTCCAACTTACTTGGGAAAGTTTCAGGTTTGCACTTTCTGCCCTGAAATCCAATTTGACACGTACAATACTGTCCTTATTAGGGGTTACAGTGGGTATATTCGCAATTATTGCGGTATTTACCCTTGTAGATTCACTGGAAAATAACATTCGTTCGTCATTTTCTTTTTTGGGAACGAATGTAATGCGGGTGGATCGATTTCCTTTTGCAAGTGGCCCACAAGACTATCCTTGGTGGAAATATTTTCGCAGACCTCCTGGCACAGTGGCCGAATATAAATTTCTGCAAGAACGAATGACCACTGCCGAAGCAGTAACCATATCTGCCTCCGCAGGAACTATTATTAAAGCAGGTAGCAATGCTTATGAAGGCATGCAATTGACAGGAGTAGCATATACCTATCAGGATGTTTTTGATGTGACTCTCGAGGAAGGAAGGTATTTTTCTCAATCAGAAATCGATGCTGCCCGGAATTTCGCAATCATCGGTAGGAAAATAGCCAATACTTTATACCCCAATCAGGCTGTATTAGGAAAAGAAGTCAAGATAAAAGGAATGAAATTTATCGTGATTGGAGTATTTGAAGAAGAAGGAGAAGGGCTTTTCGATTTACCTTCTAAAGATGAAGCTTGTCTGATTCCATATGGATCTTTTACAAAAATGTTCTATACCGGAAGAAATGGTATTGAACCTACAATATCCGTAAAGGGGCAAATAGAAGACGTCGGGTTAGTAGCCTTAGAAAATGAGATGACCGGTCTTTTGCGTGCAAAAAGAGGACTTCGCCCTACTGAAGAAGATAATTTCGCCTTGAACAAAACTGAATTTATTCAAAATGCTATTGGCTCCATATTCGATGTGATATCAATCGCAGGCTGGGTGATTGGAGGATTTTCAATTTTGGTAGGTGGCTTTGGAATAGCCAATATTATGTTCGTCTCTGTAAGAGAGCGTACTAATATCATCGGCATACAGAAATCACTTGGCGCTAAAAACTATTTCATTCTCTTTCAATTTCTCTTTGAGGCGGTTTTTCTGAGTCTGATCGGGGGATCAACTGGGATTATTTTGGTGTTTTTCTTAAGTTTTATTCCTGTAGGAAGCCTGGATATAGTACTCTCATTTAAAAATATTTTATTGGGATTAGGCGTCTCTTCAATAATCGGAGTTGTTTCAGGTATTGTTCCTGCCACACTGGCTGCACGGATGGATCCTGTAGAAGCGATTCGAACAACATAAAAAAAGGGGCTCAAACGCCCCTTTTTTTATTTTCTGTTTGGATATTTTACTCCATTTCTTCTTCAACTTTGGCTGCCCCCATAGTAGATAGTCCAGAAGCTAATTTGATCTTTTTCTCTAGCTCTTCCATCAATTCAGGATTATCCAAAAGAAGAGTTTTTACTGACTCTCTTCCCTGTCCAAGTTTTTCACCATTATAGGAGAACCATGAGCCTGCTTTTTTAATGATTTCAAGCTCCACTCCAAGGTCAATTATTTCTCCTACCTTAGAAATCCCCTGGCCGTAGATAATATCAAATTCTACCACTTTGAAAGGTGGCGCTACTTTGTTTTTCACCACTTTTACCTTGGTACGGTTACCCAGAATATTATCTGCGCTTTCTTTAATTTGGCCTATTCTTCGGATATCAAGTCTAACAGAAGCATAGAATTTTAAAGCGTTACCACCGGTAGTTGTCTCTGGGTTTCCAAACATTACTCCGATTTTCTCTCTAAGCTGGTTGATAAATATACAAGAGCAGCCAGTCTTGTTTATAGCGCCTGTTAGCTTTCGCAGAGCCTGAGACATCAATCTTGCCTGGAGTCCCATCTTACTATCTCCCATATCCCCTTCAAGCTCCCCTTTTGGCACTAAAGCTGCTACGGAGTCAATCACAATAATATCTATTGCACCTGATCTTATAAGATGCTCGGCTATTTCCAATGCCTGTTCACCATTGTCCGGTTGGGAGATAAGAAGATTTTCAGTATCAATCCCAAGTTTTTCAGCATAACTTTTATCAAAAGCATGTTCCGCATCAATAAAAGCTGCCATCCCACCAGCTTTCTGAGCTTCGGCAATACAATGCATCGTCAATGTTGTTTTACCTGAAGACTCTGGTCCATAAATCTCAATTACTCGACCTCTCGGGATTCCTCCTATACCCAAAGCAATATCCAGTCCTAAAGAACCAGTAGAAATTGCGGGGATATCTTGAACCTTATTGTCGCTTAGCTTCATTACAGTTCCTTTTCCATAAGTTTTTTCAAGCTTATCGATGGTCAACTGAAGCGCTTTCAATTTTTCTGCGTTATTACTCATGAGTTTTCGATTAAAGAATCAATATTTAGGTGAAATTAATTAAACAACAAGTCCAAACCAAAGAAGTCAGAGCTATTGTTTTGGATGACCAAATTCGTAATTTTAATTGCCTTTTGGCACCCTTTTTCGTAATACCTCAAGATAAAACTGAAAATCGTCAGGTATTGTCAAAGAATTATATGCATCGATTCATCGCAACTCTTTTTCTTTTCACTTTTTTGTTCTCCTTTCGACTCTCAGCTCAAATAGCTGGCAAGAATACTGCCTTTACATTTGGTGAAGAATTGAACTTTGAGGTGTCCTATGGTTGGTTGGATTTGGCAGACGCAAAACTTCAGATTTCCAGAAGACCTCATAGTCATAACAATATTTCACATTATAAAATTGATGTCTTTGGTAAAACCAAAGGTGCAGCCACAATTTTCGGAAGGGTAAATGATAACTGGGGAACAATCCTCAATCCGCAAACTATGCTACCACATCAATCCTATCGACACATTGAGGAAGGAAAATACCGAAAGCATGAGTTGGTATATTTTGATCAAAAGAATAAAAAGGCAAGCGTTGAACTCTATGACAAAGAAAACCGAAATCTTAAGGAAGTGAGAGAATACGATCTCAAAGGAGAAGTCCAGGATTTGGTGAGCGGTTTTTATTATTTAAGATCTTTAGACCTTTCAAATCTGAAACCTGGAGAGATAATTCAAATCCGTGGATTCTTTGACAAAGAAATATATAACATAAAATTAATCTACGAGGGGACTGAGCGGATTGATACGAATCTCGGTGAAAAAGAAACCTATATTTTTTCTCCGGAAATCCCACCGAATAAACTCTTCAGAGGAAACTATCCTGTAAAAGTATGGGTAACAAAAGATCAGAATAAAATTCCAGTTAAAATTAAGGCCAACCTGTTTCTGGGTTCATTGAATTTGGACATCATTTCTGCGAAAGGATTAAGAAACAATTAGATAATCTCTGGTTAATCTTTCATTAATAAAAATCAATTCTCAGGATTTTTTTATATTGAATTCATCAAAAGGCAAATTTTTATTTGGTTTCTATGCTTAAATATTCACTAATTTTAAGCTAAATATTAAGAAATATCAAATGAGTGATAGTCAAAAAATCAAGGTTCTAGTCGTTGATGATGAGCCGGATATCGTCGAAATCCTAAAATACAACCTTCAAAAAGAAGGTTATGAAGTAGCTACTGCGGAAGATGGTATCAAAGCGGTAAAAACTGCCGCCAAATTTTTGCCAGATGTCATCTTATTAGACATTATGATGCCAAATCAAGACGGCGTAGAAACTTGTCTTCAGATTCGTCAGATGCCTGAACTCAAGAATACTTTTATAATTTTCCTTACTGCAAGAATGGAGGAGTATTCTGAAGTAGCAGCATTTGATGTGGGAGCGGATGATTACATCACCAAGCCGATCAAGCCTCGCGCTTTGATGAGTAGAATTTCGGCCTTGTTTCGAAGAGAATCCAAGAAAGAACAAGAGCAGGTTCAGATCAAAATCAAAGACTTAATCATTGATAGAGGAAGCTATACTGTAGACCAGGCCGGAAAGACCATCACACTTCCAAAGAAAGAATTTGAATTACTTTATTTTCTGGCAAAAAACCCGAACATCGTCTATAGTAGAGATGAATTGCTTCAAAACATCTGGGGAGCAGATGTCTTTGTACTCGCCCGAACTGTAGATGTTCATATTCGAAAAGTGCGAGAAAAGATTGGAGATGATTATATTACCACCGTGAAAGGTGTAGGATATAAATTCGAATTAGGATAAAATGCTTTCAAGTTCCAGAGGAATCTCATTCGTACTAGCATTAGCCACCTCCGCTTTGGTCGTGGCTTTTTTATCATTAATAGAGGAGTCAACATTGATTATTCTTTTGGTTGCCTTGGGAGTTTCATTCTCCTCAGCTTACATATTGATGTCATTCACACTTGATTTTTTGGTATTTAAGGAAATAGGAAACATTTATGCCCTTTTGGAGAAAATTCAAAGGAAAGACCTCTCCGAGATTCACGAAAAAGGTAAAAAGACTTCGATCTCGCCACTTCGGAAAATCAATAAAGTGATCAACTCCTATGCGATAGCTAGACAGAAGGAGATCGAGACCCTTCAGAAGAATGAAGAATTCCGACGGGAATTTATCGCAGATATCTCTCATGAATTGAAAACACCAATTTTTGCTACGCAGGGCTACATCCACACCTTGTTGGACGGCGCAATAGACGACAAAGCGGTACGAATGAAGTTTCTAAAGCGAGCCGCAAAAAGCTTAGACTCTCTTGATGTATTGGTCCAGGATCTACTGACTTTGAATCAAATGGAAAGCGGTGTGATCAAATTCAACTTTACCGAGTTTGACCTCAAAGATCTTTTACTTGAAGTGATCGACCAATTAGAGCACAAGGCTTCGAAGCGAGAAATGAAGATCAACTTTGAATATGAGGAGGGGAAAAGCTACCTCACTTCAGGAGATCGACCGAAAATATATCGAGTTTGCCAAAATCTGATCGTGAATGCTGTAAAGTATAACGATGAAAAGGGCGAAGTTCATGTCACTTTAAAGCTTCATAAGAATAGCATTCAGCTGGATATCAAAGATGATGGACAGGGAATCCCGCCCGAAGATATCAAGCGGATTTTTGAGCGATTCTATCGGGTAGAGAAAAGTAGGTCTAAGGAAAAAGGCGGAACCGGACTTGGGCTAGCTATTGTAAAACATATATTGGAAGGTCATAAAAGCAAGATCTCCGTGACTTCGACACTGGGCAAAGGTTCGATTTTTAGTTTTTCACTGCCTTTGGTGAAAAAAGAACCTGTGGAACAAAAAGCTAAAACCGTACATTAAGTATACTGGGAAAGCCTCGGATAGTCCTATTCAGTTTCTTAATTATCAACAGTTTAGCATTGTTATCAAGAAGTAGCAGAAAAAAATGTTAAATAAAAACGAATAGTTTTTTTTTAGAATCTTTTTTTTTAGTTTTCATGACCCTTAACTTTTTATTAAAATGAAAAATCTCAAATATTTAATAGTTTGTCTTGTTTTGATTTCTTTTTCCTGCAAAGAAAATGAACAGCCTCAATTTGCTACCGTAGATATGATGGCATTTATCACGGTATTGGACGAGCAAGGCAATAACCTTCTAGATCCTAATCAAGAAGGAGCTTATTATCCCAAGGATATCAAAATATTCTACGAACGAGATGGAAAAATGGTGGAATTTTATGAGGGCTACTTGACTATGCCGAGAAATTTTCGAATTGACCCCCCAGAGTTTGGCAGTGATTACTTGTTGGCATTAGCTTTGGATTCAGAAAAAACAGTCATTCAGTGGAACGAGGCAGAAGCAGACACGATTATAGCAGAAATCCAGGATAATGCCTCAAGTGTTATTGTCCAAAAAGTATACTATCAAGGGCAATTAATGCATGAACTACCTACAACTAAAAGAAGGGGATTTACTATTATCAAACCGCGGCAATAATCCAAAATTGAAACCTGATTAAATCCTTCCCTTCGGAAGGATTTTTTTTTAGCCAACCATTTCCCTACTTTTGCAACCTCTTTAAAAGAGGCAGGAGAATCCATGAAGAAAGTAGATTTTGAAAAACTCATTCTGTTTGAAAATGAGGATTACCTGGTGATCAACAAGCCGCCCTATCTGTCAAGCTTAGACGACAGACATGAGGCGCAGAATATTCTGGACTTAGCCAAGGCACACACCACCGATTCTCAACTGTGCCATAGATTGGATAAGGAAACCTCAGGATGTCTGGTGATCGCTAAGAATCCAGTCGCTTACAGGCATTTGGCGATGCAGTTTGAAAGCAGAAAAGTGGACAAAGTCTATCATGCAGTAGTCGAAGGCATCAAGGAATTCAAAGATGAATTGGTCAACCGAAACCTACTTGCAAATAATAAAGGGATTGCTAAAGTCAGTAAAGAAGGAAAGCCAGCGCAAACGATCTTCAACACGTTGAAGACCTATTATGCACACACATTAGTCGAATGTAAGCCTATCACAGGGCGTTTGCATCAGATTCGTGTTCACTTGGCCTATCTCAAATCGCCGATATGCGGAGATACTTTATATGGTGGCAACCCCTTATACCTTTCTTCACTCAAGCGCCGCTTTAATCTCAAGAAAGATACAGAAGAGCAACCGATCATGCAGCGCGTGTCCTTGCATGCTTATTCGATAGGATTTCAAGGAGTAGATGGGAAGGAAATTAAAGTTCTAGCCCCCTACCCGAAAGATTTCCAGGTTTTAGTGAATCAGCTCGAAAAAACGAGTTAATCATTAGAATTAAAAAAAATAAGCTGGAATGGAGTCGCTAAAGCGCATTTTAGGGCTAAAGCCGTGAAAATTAGGCTTTAGTATTGGAAATATTTTGGATGAAAAACAAAATACTTCTATCTTTGTGTCCCTTTTTGAGGGTGAAATAAATTTAACAAGCTAAAAATTAAACAGTTACACAGTGGATACTTTGAGCTATAAGACCGTTTCAGCCAACACCGCAACTGTAGATAAGCATTGGGTTATTGTGGATGCCCAAGCTGCAGTTTTAGGTAGATTGGCTAGTGAGGTAGCGAAAATCTTAAGAGGGAAAACGAAGCCAAGCTTCACCCCGCACGTAGATTGTGGTGACAATGTCATCATAATCAACTCCGACAAAATCAGGCTAACTGGTGACAAGTGGAACTCCAAAGTTTATGTGAGACACACGGGTTATCCAGGTGGACAGCGAATCTCTACCCCAAAATTATTGAAGCAGAAGTCTTCAACAATATTGATTGAGAAAGCTGTAAGAGGCATGTTGCCTAAGAACAGATTGGGAAGAAAATTATACGGCAACTTGTACGTGTATGAGGGATCTGAGCATCCGCATGCAGCACAACAGCCTAAATCTATCACGCTTTAATCGTCTATTTAATGGAAATCATTAACAAAATCGGTAGAAGAAAAACCTCTGTAGCCAGAATTTACATGTCTCCAGGAAAAGGTGAAATCACCGTTAACAATAGATCATTGGAAGTTTACTTCCCATTTGATTTGCACCAGATTGTAGTAAAGCAGCCACTAGCGCTAGTGGGTGTGGATGGCAATTACGATATCAAAATCAATGTAGACGGAGGAGGAAGTACTGGTCAAGCGGAAGCTGCTCGTATGGCAATCTCAAGAGCATTGTGTGAATTTGACATCGAACACAGAGGTCCTTTGAAGAAAGAAGGATTCTTGACTCGTGATCCTAGAATGGTAGAACGTAAGAAGCCAGGACGTAGAAAAGCAAGAAGGAAATTCCAGTTCTCTAAGCGTTAATTCGGGATTTTACTCTTTTATATCAGAAAAAATATTTATTCATGGCCAAAATAGAATACAAAGACTTACTAGATGCTGGTGTCCACTTTGGACACTTGACGAGAAAGTGGGATCCAAGAATGTCTCCTTACATTTTCATGGAGAAAAATGGTATCCACATTATCGATCTTAATAAAACGCTTGCTTGCCTCGACGAAGCATCTAACGCAATCAAGCAAATCGTACGCTCCGGCAAAAAGGTGATGTTCGTCGCCACTAAGAAGCAAGCAAAAGATCTTGTAGCTGCAGAAGCTAAAAGATTAAACATGCCTTACGTAACTGAAAGATGGTTGGGTGGTATGTTGACTAACTTCGCAACTATCCGTAAGTCATTGAAGAAAATGTCTTCTTTGGATAAGTTGATGGTGGAAGACGCTTACAAGAACCTAGCGAAAAAAGAACGTTTGATGGTTTCCCGTCAAAAGGAGAAAATGGAATCAGTATTAGGTGGTATCGCTGACCTAAGTAGACTTCCAGCAGCACTATTCGTAGTGGACATCAAAAGAGAACACATCGCAATCGCTGAAGCTCAAAAGCTTGGTATCCCTGTATTTGCATTGGTGGATACGAACTCAAACCCGAATGAGGTTGATTTCCCTATCCCAGCTAATGACGATGCATTCAAATCTGTTTCACTATTGGTAAAAGCGTTCGGCGAAGCAATCGAAGAAGGTCTTTCTGAGCGAAAGAGAGACAAAGAAGATGCGAAACTTTCTGAAGAGGAAGAAGCAAAGAAAGCTGTTGACGCGGATACAAAAGAATAATCCACAACTTGAATTAATATAAAAAAGATTGAACATCAGGTTTAGGCCGATGTTCAATTTTTTTGTTTTAGTAGATTCTCTGAAACCTAACGGTTTCACCCAAAAATAATTTTATCGTTTAATCAAACTGATACTACAATGGCAATTACTGCACAAGAAGTAAACAAACTGAGACAAATGACCGGTGCCGGCATGATGGATTGCAAAAAAGCTTTAACTGAGGCTGAAGGCGATTTCGAAAAAGCGGTAGATATCCTTCGTAAAAAAGGTCAAAAAGTATCTGCATCTAGAGCAGACAGAGAGACTAAAGAAGGTGTAGCGGTAGCAAAAGTTGTCAACAATGGAACAAAAGGTATCCTTCTTACTTTGACTTGCGAGACTGATTTCGTAGCTAAAAATGAAGAGTTCGGAGCGTTCGCAAATACATTGCTAGACCTAGCGGTAGAAAAAGGCGCAACTTCTATTGATACGATCCTTGCACTTCCTTTCGATTCGATCACAGTAGCTGAGAAAATCACTGAAATGACTGGTAAGATCGGTGAGAAACTTGAAATATCTCATTTTGAAATCGTAGAAGCTGAGGCTGTCGTTTCTTACATCCACTCTAACGGTAAGTTAGGTGTATTGGTAGGTCTTACTAATACTACTGGTTCTGACGTTGAAGAGGCTGGAAAAGACGTAGCCATGCAAATCGCGGCTATGAACCCAGTTGCTTTGGACAAAGACGGCGTAGATGCCTCTATGGTCGAGCGTGAGATCGAAGTAGGAAAAGAGCAAGCAAGAGCTGAAGGTAAGCCTGAGGATATGCTTGAAAAAATTGCTTTGGGTAAACTGAACAAGTTCTACAAAGAGAACACGCTTCTTAGCCAGACTTTCGTGAAAGACAACAGCAAAACTATTGCTCAGTATCTTGATAGCGTAAGCAAAGGAATGACTGTATCTGCATTTAAAAGAGTATCTATCGGATAATTACTATTTTAGATTTAAGATTTTAGATCTTAGATTTAAGACTTACTAAAAAGCTGACTTTGTAAAAGGTCAGCTTTTTTTAAATCCCACAGGCTTTGAAAACCTGACAGTTCTGCTTTGAACGTTAGACTCCCAATACAATAGAAGCTTCTATATCCAATTTCCTACTGATTTCTCTAGCCATTTTAAGCGTAGGCTCACTTTTTCCATTCAGGTACTCACTGACTCTAGACGTACTAACACCGAGATATTCAGAGAGCGATTTTTGACTTAAGCCTCGTTCCTGCATGCGAAGTCTAATTGCTTCAGCTAAAGTAGGAGTCACTATAGCATGGTATTTCTCCTCATAGTCAGCCACCAAATCCGAGAGCAGGTTCAATTCCACATAACCTTTAGCATCTGGGTTTTCTATATTATCGGGATTAGAAAGCAATTCCTCAACCCTTTCTACGATAGCATTATACTCTTTTTCAGACTTGATCATTTCTCATATATTTTGAATATCCTGTATTTTATCATATTCAGCGTGCGTACCGATAAATCGGATATAAACTTTTTTAGCATTGAATGAAATTATAGCAATTAGTCGATAAGAATTCCCTTTGATATTGAAGACAAATCGATGATTTCCTACATAATCGACTGAATTGAAATCGTTTTTTATATCAGTTAACGAATCCCAATCTTTCTTACCTGTTGGAGCATACCAAAAACGCAATGCCAATTCAGAATCAGCATGTTTCTTTGCAAATTCATTTATCCGTTTATAAGTAACAATTCTCATTAATCTTTGAAAGAATCCATTTATTCTATATTTCGAAACAAATTTACATAAAACAGAACAATAATAAAATTGTTAGACTAAGCAAAAAGCCCTTTCAATTGATTTTGAAAGGGCTTTTTTATATGCTTCACAAAAGGCTGATGAATTTTTAAGCAGCAAAAACCTTCAAACAATCTATCTATAGTTTATTTCGACTTTGAACCCAATAGGTAAGATATCCCAAGATTATTTCTCATGAAACCATCACCAAAAACGCTATTGTCCAAAAATAATCTCAACTCACCATTTTGGCTTAGGTATACAGGATAATCTGCTCTAAGATAAAGTCCTAAACTTGGACTAGATACCGTTTTATTTCCACCTGGTGCTTCTCTTAGTTTAAGGGTAGAAACCAAAACTGCCCCCCCACCAAATCTCACCTTTTGTTTGGCTAGTTGAATTCCTGATGTCCATATCCTGCCAAAATTCAGCATCGCCGACCAGTTTTTATATCCGTGATAATTCAATTCTGAAATAGATTGATTGGAATACTTGTCAATTTGCAAGCCGAATTGCCAAGAGGACTCAGATGAACCGAAATCTAAACCTAGTCCGAGACCACCACCAAAAACAACTTCACTTTCAGGAAGGTCGAATTGGGTTCCCATTCTACCATTTATATGAAAAGATGGATGGGATTGGGCATAAGAGGAAATCCCCAAACAAACAGTCAATAAAACAAGACTTTTCATACAGTTTTATTTTGGGTTATTTAATTTGTTAATCCCTTGACAACGTGGCAGAAAAAAAAAATAGTTACATCATATTTCTAAAAACTTCTTTTTAGAAATCCACCTTTTTTTGAAAGTGTAACTAGGAAACCTTTTAAAATCGATTGAAACAAGGGTTTTTGGGGTTAATTATAAGTTGAAAATTTATTTTTTTTAGGTAATTATTCCCTGATTACTTTTTGAAAAAATGAGGAAGTGAGTTAGGATTTTTGGTTTAGTTCGCTAGCACTAGCTATTCAAAATTAAAACCTTCTATCTGGCACTGGTCTATCAAGCAGATCACAGCGATGAACTCAGTTGCTTTGGACAAAGACGGCGTAGATGCATCTA
The DNA here is from genome assembly GCF_001936475.1 of Algoriphagus marinus. GTDB lineage: Bacteria > Bacteroidota > Bacteroidia > Cytophagales > Cyclobacteriaceae > Algoriphagus > Algoriphagus marinus. The sequence continues at coordinate 442,453 of NZ_MSPQ01000002.1, forward strand.
TGGTCGAGCGTGAGATCGAAGTAGGAAAAGAGCAAGCAAGAGCTGAATGCAAGCCTGAGGAAATGCTTGAGAAAATCGCTTTGGGTAAATTGAACAAGTTCTACAAAGAGAATACTTTGTTGAGCCAGTCGTTCGTGAAGGACAATATCAAAACGCTTGCGCAATACCTTGATAGCGTAAGCAAAGGAATGACTGTATCTGCTTTCAGAAGAGTATCTATCGGATAATCTGAATCAGTTAATACTAAGCAAAAAGCCCTTTCAAGTGATCTTGAAAGGGCTTTTCTAGTGTTAAAAAAATTATTATTGGATGTATCGGCAGCTAAGCGAGTAGGATGATCTAAGGAATAGAAACCTTGGTGAAAAATGGTTTTTGAGGACACTTCGGGCTTCGGTCACTTGTACTGAGCGTAGCTGAAGTATCCGTCTTCCAGCCTATCAACCAAAGAAAATAATAGTACCGGAATCATTGCAGATACACCAGATATTTTCTTAGGAATTCATCAATTCCTCAATTTCCTCCGCTTCAACCGGAATATTACCCATCAGATCCAGATAACCATTTTCCAGAACCACAATATCATTTTCAAGTCTTACTCCGAATCCTTCGGCAGGAATATAAATCCCAGGCTCCACGGTAAATACCATCCCAGCCTTGATAGGAAAATGCATCGTTCCCACATCATGTACATCCAATCCTAAATGGTGTGAGGTACCATGCATGAAGTACTTCTTATATGCCGGCCAATCTTTGTCCTGATTTTTGATATCTGTCTGATCGATCAGTCCAAGACCGACTAGCTCACTCTGCATAATCAAGCCTACTTCCTTATGGTAATCCTGAATCGTAACTCCAGGAGTCAGCATGGCAGAAGCTTGGTTTTTCACACGAAATACTGCATCGTAAACCGCACGCTGTCTTGGTGAGAATCTCCCGTTGACGGGAATAGTTCGTGTCATATCAGCATTATAGTTGCCATACTCTGCTCCCACGTCCATGAGTAGGAGTTCCCCGTCATTACAGGCTTTGTTGTTTTCAATGTAATGCAGGACACAAGCAGACGCACCTGATGCAATGATCGGCTCATAGGCAAATCCTTTGCTTCGGTTACGCACAAATTCATGCAGAAATTCTGCCTCAATCTCATATTCGGTTACACCAGATTTCACAAAGGATAATATTCGTCGGAATCCTTTCTCGGTGATATCGCATGCAATCTGAAGTTGAGCTATTTCTTCTTTTTCTTTCACCCCTCTCAATTCATGCATGATTGGAGCGATTCGCTCATATTCATGAAGCGGATATTTCTCTTTGCAGGTTTTGATAAAGCGAGCATCTCTAGTCTCTACATGAACTCCCGCTCGCAAATGCTCATTGGTATTCAGGTAAATATTTTTGGAGAGTGCCACTACGGTGTTGAATACCAAATCGAATTCTGCCAACCACTTGATGTTCTGAATACCTGAAGCAGCTTCGGCTTCTTCCTTAGTGTATTTATGACCTTCCCAAACTGCGATATGTTCATTGGTTTCTCGGAGAAAAAGCACTTCTCGCATCGCGGGAACCGGGCAATCTGGAGCTAATAACAAAATAGTCTCTTCCTGATCGATACCACAGAGGTAAAACAAGTCATTGTTTTGGCGAAATTTCATCGTGCCATCCGCATTGGTCGGCATGATATCATTGGCATTCAAGATTGCTACGCTGTCAGATTTAAGCTTGGCAACCAACTTTTTCCGATTTCGCTGATAAAGTTCTTTTGGGAGTGGAGTATACTTCATGTAGAATTTTGATTTATCTGGCAGGAATTTACAAAAATCTCGTTCAAAAGGCAGTAAAAACAAACCTTAAACCAACTAGTTGCTTTAATTTGTACTTTGCCGAAAGAGGTAGCATAAGCATGAATTTAAGCATTAAAGAATTAGCCAACGGAATTCGAATTGTCCATCAGGAAGTTACGCATACGCGATTGGTTCATTGTGGATTTATCCTAAATATTGGCAGCCGTGATGAAACCAAAGAGCAAGAGGGATTAGCGCATTTCTGGGAACATATGGCATTTAAAGGCACCAAAAAGAGAAAAACTTTCCATATTCTCAATCGATTAGAGTCACTCGGGGGTGAATTGAATGCCTATACCACCAAAGAGAAAATCTGTTTCTATGCCTCCACTTTGAAGGAACATTATAATAAATCCGCTGAATTACTATTTGACATTACATTTAACAGCACCTTTCCGGAGAAACAAATAGAAAATGAGCGTCAGGTTATTTTGGAAGAAATGGCCATGTATAGAGACTCTCCCGATGATTCCATCCAAGATGAATTAGATGAGTTGGTATTTGAGAATCATTCGTTGGGAAGAAATATTTTAGGAACAGAGGCTACTGTTTCAAGTTTTACTCAACTGGATTTCTTTGATTTCATCTCTACCCATTTGGATACTTCAGAGATTGTTTTTTCAGTAGTTGGAAATATTTCTTTCAAGAATGCACTAAAGGCAATCGAAAAGGACTTAGCTCAAATTCAACCAAAAAGAAGCTTGTATGTGAGAAGTGAATTTCACAACTATACTCCAAAAGATAAAACAGTGGAGCGTGATGTGACCCAATCACTCTGTGCAATTGGCAGACCAGCCTTTTCGCTTCATAATTCAAATCGGTATAAACTTTTTTTGCTTAATAATATCTTGGGAGGACCAAGCATGAACAGTAGATTAAATCTGATGCTTCGTGAAAAACATGGCTTGGTATATAGCATAGAGTCTAGTTACCACCCTTTTTCTGATACAGGATTCTTTGGCATCTATTTCGGAACAGAGAATAAAACTTTGAAAAAAGCCAAAAATCTCGTTTTGAATGAAATGAAGAGATTACAAACTGTGAGATTGGGATCAAATCAGCTTCACATGGCAAAAGAGCAAGCCATTGGACAAATGGCGATGGCGGAGGAAAACTATTCGGGGCTCATGCTAGTCTATGGAAAAAGCCTGCTCGATCATGGCAAGGTAGATTCCCTGGAGTCAATTTTCAATCAAATCAGATCGACAACAGCCGAAGACATACTAGAAATTGCTAATGAGATCTTCAATCCCTCAGAACTGACTTTTCTTACCTATAAGCCTTCCTAACATGGAATTTATTGACCCAGCCCTATTGGACTATTGTGAAAAGCACACTTCAGAGGAAGATGCATTGCTTCAAAAAATCACCCGTGAGACAAGAGCCAAGGTATTGATGCCTCGGATGATTTCGGGTCATCTGCAGGGTAAAATGCTGGAAATTTTTACTAAAATGCTGAATCCAAAAACCATTTTAGAAATAGGCACCTATACCGGATACTCGGGAATCTGCATGGCTAGAGGATTGTCAAAAGATGGAAAATTGATCACCCTTGATATCAATGATGAACTGGAGAAAATGGTCAGAGGATTTTTTGAAGAAAGTGGACTAGCCGATCAAATCGATTATAGACTTGGAAATGCACTGGAAATAATACCTGAATTACCAGGGCCTTTTGATTTGGTTTTTATTGATGCAGACAAATTCAACTATGATAAATACTTTGATTTGGTGATCGATAAAGTAAGTCCTGGAGGGATCATAATGGCAGACAACGTGCTTTGGTCTGGAAAAATATTGGTAGAAGGAGGAAAAAAAATTGATAAGGATACACAGGCAATACTTGATTTTAATTCCAAAATACAAGAAGATCCTCGTGTAGAAAATATCCTCCTTCCTATCAGAGATGGAGTGATGATGGCAAGAAAAATCTAAGTCTACTAAAAAGGGAATCATTTTTGCTAAAACATGGCTGAAACGTAAGTGAAAGCCTTTTTCAAATGAACTTATCCCGACTATACTATTCTATCTTCATTGTCAACTTGTTTTTTATTTCAACAGCATTTGGGCAGATCCCTCAAGTGCCGGCAGAAATCGAATTTGCCGATCTAATCGTGCGAATTAATCCACAGGCAAGGCGGGAAATCCAACTCGATGTGGATGCTCAGTACAGAAACCCCAACTATTTCAAGATCAAGCAAGAGCGCGTAAATCTCTATATGCCAATTATAGAACGTGAACTAGAAGCTGTTGGAGTTCCTTTAGATTTGAAATATTTGGTAATTCAGGAAAGTAGTTTGATTGGAAATGCAGTTTCTACTTCAAATGCAGTAGGTTTTTGGCAATTCAAGCAGGGAACTGCGGAAGAAGTCTTCCTACGAGTAGATAATCAGATAGATGAGCGCCAAAACATCGTTTCTTCAACTCGGGGTGCGGCTCTTTATCTTCAAAAACACAATAACACATTTGACAATTGGATGTGTGCATTAGTATCCTATCAAATGGGATTGGGAGGTGCGAAAGCCTATTTTGGAACACAGTATAACGGGAAGCGAATTGTCGATATTGATCGAAATAGTCATTGGTATTTCAAGAAATTCTTAGCCCACAAAATTGCTTTTGAAAATCAAATCGGAGTTTTTGCAAGTAATTCCAATCAGGAACTAGTCGAGGTTAAAGTTCAGGGACCTACAACATTATCTGCTTTAGCAAAAAAGTATGGCGTTTCTGAAGACCATTTAGAGGAATACAATACTTGGGCAAAAAATGGAAAAATCCCTGGGGACAAAAGTTATTCCTTGGTATTCATCAAACAGGGTGAACTTCCTGTCCAACCAGCGATTGTTCAACAACCTACCCCTCAAAAAAGTCAAAATTATACCGCTGACAAAAATAGCCCTGCCTACAGGAAAGCAAATTCCTATCCGAAAGTAGCAGGAAACACTACTAAAGCTTCAGAGCCAGACCAAATTACAGTGAATGATCTAGATGGAGTTCAAGCACCTCAATCTACTTCACAGGCTAGGTTCACAGATCAAATTGGAATCAAGGAGAAAAAATTTCGAAGGCTGAATGATCTTGAGGAACAAGCTCCTATTGAGGCTGGGAAATACTATTATACTGAAAAGAAAAAGGCAAGAGCAGAAGTAGAGACTCATATCGTACAACCAGGAGAGACTCTTTGGAGTATTTCTCAAAAATATGGAATCAAACTTTCTTCTCTTAAATCTAAAAACAGAATACGACGAGATAATGAGTTAAAAGTCGGTATGGTGCTCAACCTGCAAGAATCCAGAAAACGTGGCGAGGAAATACAAATTATCCCAGTCTCGTCTCCTAAGGTACAAAATACGGTAGTCGCTCAAGCTCCAGAAAGAAAAGAGACAGTCGTGCAACAATCCCCAGTCACAGATTCAAAATCCACTTCGAGCCAAATCACCCATACCGTATCTCCTGGAGAAACTGTATTTGCAATAAGTAAACGATACGGAGTGACAATGGATCAGCTTAAAAACTGGAATAAAATTGGTAGCCAAAACATCATCTCCGTAGGTCAAAAATTAGTTATTTTCCGACCTTAATTTGCTATTCCCCAATCGTTTTCGAATGTATAAGTATTCTTTCCTTTTTGGGATATTAATGGTTTTTCTTAGCCAGGTCTCTATGGCTCAAGACCGGATCATTATACCTGATACCGTTTTGATTAATGGGGATACACTCTTGATGCTGGGAGATTCACTGATACTCGAAGAGCCTATTAAAGAGATTTTCTGGAAAACAGGTGGGAATTATAATCTAAACATCCAGCAAGTAACTCTCTCCAACTGGGCTGCCGGGGGTGCAAGTACTCTTGCATTAAACTCAGGACTCTCACTTTTTGCCAACTATAAGAAAGACAAAAAGGTCTGGGATACTCAGTTGAATATTAACCTCGGATTTAACAGACAGGGAAACCGAAACTTCGAAACTAGAAAAACCAACGATAATTTCCAGTTTGTAAGTAACTATGGACGTGAGCTTTCGGAGTTTTTCTACCTTTCAACCCAGCTGGATGCGAGAACCCAACTCTTAGCTGGATACAAATATTCCCGACCAGCAGGGAGTGATTTAGAAACCCGAACCAAGATTTCGGATTTACTTTCTCCTGGATACGTACAATCTTCAACTGGTTTGAACTATCGAAAAACATATAAAGACAAAAGTAGAATTTCAATTATCCTTTCCCCATTCACGGGAAGATTTACGATTGTGATGAATGACTCTCTCAGTCAGGCGGGAGCTTTTGGGGTCGAAAAAGGTGAAAATGTGCGTGCTGAGGCAGGGGTTTCAATAGCAGCTTCGGTTACCGATATTCGATTGATGGAAAATGTGACTTGGAAGTCTGACATCAACCTGTTCTCAAATTATGAACGCTTCGGAAATATGGTGGTGAACTTCAATTCGGTAATCAGAATGAAGGTGAACCGTTTTATATCAACTCGAATAGAAACGGTAATTATCTACGATGAAGAGGTTTTCATAAAACAAGATGATGGGAGTTCCAAACAAGCAGTACAGCTGCAGAACTTGATCAACTTTGGGATTTCTTTGGATTTTTAGAAATCAGTTTCCAAGCCAAACCGTTTTTGAAATTCACCTAATGCGGGATGAAGTTCCTTTAATCGTCGAAGTTTATCCGAATCAGTATAGTAGACTTTTACATTCTCTTCCAGATCATCCCTAGATTCCACGACAATTGGACATCTTCCAACGCCAGTTTTTTTCCGAATGATACTGACCAATTCAGGCTTCATCTTTTGCGCTAGCTCATCTTGCACATGTCCTACTACATGAAGAATCACTTGATTGTCTTTGACATGAATAGTCTGAAGGATTGCAAGCTCCATGTTTTTATCATGAGCTTTGAAATGCGCCAAAATCTCAGGAAGGACTTGATCGAGAATTTCGGAAGTAAGCTTTTTGTCTGTATTTACTTCAATTACTTCCTTCTTCTCTTGGTTAGCCAAAAGCGATTGACTTTCTGCCTCCGATTTTTTCTCCTCCATCAATTTTTTGGTATGGAGAATATTTTTGGGAATGGAAATCGTCCGTTGAATTGGACTTGAAGGCTTGGAAGGTGGAGAAATTACTTCTTCTTGGGTATCTAGCTTTGGAGAAGAGTTCTCTTCACTCAGATTTTTTTTTTTGTGTCTTCAGCAGCAACAGTTGCCAAGTGGAAAGCACGTGAGAGTTTGGAAATTTTCATCAAGGCCAGTTCAACATGCAGTCGCTGATTTTTGCTAGTCTTGTAATTGATATCGCATTGGTTAGCAATATTCAAAGCAGAAAGCAAAAATGAAACAGAAGCTGATTGGCACTGCTCCAAGTATTTTTGTTTGGTCGAGTCAGAAACTTCCACCAAATCAATAGTAGCAGGATCCTTTGCCACCAAAAGGTCTCTCAAGTGTTCGCAGAGTCCCACAATAAAGTTATGACCATCAAATCCTTTTTTCAAGATCTCATCAAAAGTCAGTAGTACTGCAGACAAATCTTCCTTGAGGAAACTATCTACTACCCTGAAATAGTAATCGTAATCAAGAATATGAAGATTGTTGATGGTCTCTTGATAGGTTACTTTTTTTCCCGCCGAATAGGTGACAATCAAGTCAAAAATAGAAAGTGCATCACGTAAGGCTCCGTCGGCTTTAGTGGCAATTAATCGAAGCGCTTCTTCTTCATAATCTACCTTCTCCTTTTTCGCGATACCTTCTAAATGGTCAGCAATATGCTTTACCTGAATCCTGTTGAAGTCAAAAATCTGACATCTTGATAGGATTGTCGGGAGGATCTTGTGTTTTTCTGTAGTAGCCAAAATAAAGATGGCATACTTAGGAGGCTCTTCTAATGTTTTCAGAAATGCATTAAATGCATTTGCAGAAAGCATGTGCACCTCATCAATAATATAGACTTTGTAATCTCCTTTTTGAGGAGCATATCGTACTTGATCTACCAGATTTCGGATATCGTCTACAGAGTTATTGGAAGCTGCATCGAGCTCATAGATATTAAATGAGCTATTATTTTGGAAGGAAACGCAGGAGTCGCAATTGCCACAGGCTTCAAAATCCGCCTGCAAATTTTCACAGTTGATGGTCTTTGCGAGGATTCTGGCGCAAGTAGTTTTGCCCACACCTCTTGGACCACAAAACAGAAATGCTTGAGCTAAGTGCTTGTTTTTGATTGCATTCTGAAGCGTGGTAGTGATATGCTGTTGACCCACGACACTTTTAAAATCCGCGGGTCTATATTTCCTTGCCGAAACGACGAAATTTTCCATCGCTGCAAGATATAAAAAACTCAATATTCAGAGAGGACTTTGAAAACTATTCTGAGATATTTTAGTCTAATCGACTGACAAACAATCCAATGAAAATTCAAAGATTTTTGATTTTTTTTACTGAACACAGAGATGAGCTATGGAACCAAAAATCCCTTACTTTTGTCATCCTAACAAAATGGGGCTGACCGGTATTGACAGTAAGTGTAAAGATCGGGCTCGCATGCAGGCTGGAGTATGTACGGCCTTAAAAGATTCATACGCACTATAAATGGCGAAGATTCTTACGCTATGGCTGCCTAATCTTACCTTAACAGGAAAGAAAGCTTAAAGGGTTGAGTTACGAGAGTAATTCCCCGGCCACATCCCTCCGCCCCCCGTCCTTTCGGGGTGGATCTTGGGGTGTCGACTTGATTGGACTGCGGCTTGTGATGCTATTAAGCAGGTCTAAGACAAATAGCTAAGTCGGAACTAGGTGTGTCACCCAGCATATTTCGATCGAAAACCCAACAGGTGACTAAGCATGTAGACGGTACGCTGTTTCCTTATCTGGACGCGAGTTCGAATCTCGCCAGCTCCACAAAAAAGCCTCCTGAGTTCAGGAGGCTTTTTATTTAACCCGTAAAGTAAGCTTCAAGCTCAGACATCATGGCTGATTTATCTCGAAGGTCGTTGATGATTTTACCTTTTTCCAGCAATACAATTCGGTCGCAAATCTCGGTGACGTGATTCAGGTCATGACTTGAAATCAAAAATGTTGTATTTGACCGCTCCTTTTCCTGAAGAATTAATTTCTTCAATCTGATCTGCGAACTTGGATCCAGATTCTCGAAGGGTTCGTCCAAAAATACCACGTCAGGTTTACCCATCATTGCAGCAGCAATTCCTACTTTTTTCAGGTTTCCTTTAGATAGATCTCGGATATATTTCTTTTTGCCAATAATCTCCTCATTGAATAACTCACTGAATTTCTCCAAATGAACTCCCAAATCAGCTTCTGACATGCCGTAAATTTTGCGAAGCGTCTTGAAATACTCATCCGGTGTCAAGTAAGTCAACAGCATATGCTCATCAAGGTAAGCTCCGGTAGTCGCTTTCCATTCTTCTGATTTGCTTACATCCTGTCCATCAATCGTCACCGAACCTGATGTAGCCCGTACCAAATCGAGCATGATTCGAAATAAGGTCGTCTTCCCGGCCCCATTATTTCCCACCAATCCAAAACACTCGGATTTTGGAATACTCAGCTGCTCAACATCTAAGACAACTGCTTCTTTGTACTGTTTCTTTAATTGATTGACGTATATCATGATTCTTGACGGAATGAAGATGAAATTTCGTAACGATTTGAGTTGATGCGATCAATATTGATTTTACTGAGCGGCTTGAATGCGAAAATCCCAATAATCCCGCTGATCCCTAAGGCAAGCAAGCCCACATAATCATTGAACAACAGCGAAAATGGAAGATAAATCAAATATGGACCGGCCATCATTGGGATAATGATCAGGAACTGAGCAGCCCCTACCCCTTCGTAATTAAACATGGCCCCTTTATTCAGATCCATTGGTTTTGGCTTCCAAAGTGCCAAATAAATAATCACATGAATCAAAACCCCAATGTTAAATAAGAATGTGGCGATATGAATCAATAGAATATTCCAACCGAAATACACGTAAGGAATCGATGCTAAAAAACAGATCACAGAGATGCTGATAAAGAGTAAGTATTTCCCTTTTACCAAGGCTTCCACCCCATCTTTTCGATTTAGGAAAAAGTCAAAATTTCCTGAATTCCAACTGAGAAACTGCTGTCCATATTGGATCATAAAGATCCCGGTGATAAAAACTCCCACAAAAATAAAAATTGCAGAGATTCCTCCATCCTCACTTTGGTACATAGGATTGGTATAGAAAATCAATCCGTACAACAAGAAAAATGCAGAAAGCATCAAGTAAGTACGACTCTTCTTATGTCTTATGATAAGCTTCCATTCCAAATTTGCCAACTCTCCTGCTAATCCAAATCTGGAGAAAAAACCTATCGATTGCCCGACGAATCGAATCTCATCTTCCTCAGCCAAATCTTCCAAATAGGCATTATCCAAATAAAATCTCCTGCAAAGGATGAAAGTCCCAATCATCAATAAGGCCAAAACGGCCATTGGGATTGGGCTAGTCAATGCAAAGTCAAAGATTGGCTTGGTCACTTCCCCTAGATTGAACCAGCCCATATAACTAGAACCAGCTCCCAATGACAAAATGACAAACACAACTATAATTCCGATCAAGCCATCTTCAAATCGTTGCTTAAACCAAAGCATAAACCAGTGCAAGGTCCAACTGGTGAACACAATACTACCAATCCAGAAAACTGCACCACTGTTTCCATACTCAGGAGCAATAATTTGAAATGCAGAAGGTAGAAATAGCAGAATCGCAATAACTGATAAGGCTGAAATAAAGGATCGAATCAACAGCATGGAGATGATTCTCCCCTTCCCAATCGGTAAGTGAAGTAAGCTTTCCAATTCGATAACCGGGAGGGTCTGGAGAAAATATCGGTACATGAATTCTCCTAAAAAGAAGAAAATCAGATAGCTGTTTAAAACCACAATTGGATCTTGGCCTTCGGCTAAAGTGTCAATAATCCGAGGCAGGAAAATCCCTGCACCGAAAACATACGCAAGTAAAACCAGCACTAAAAAACCCAATAGCACATTTGCCATGGCACTTTTAGCGAATGAAGTGGATCGGAAACTTTTTAGAAACTGTAACCTGATTAATTCAAAAATCATAAAATTTGCAGTTGAATATTCTTTCTAACTTTACACCTAAAGTATAACCAAACTTGCAAAAAGTTTTAAAATAAGCAGATAAAAAAAGGATAAAGGATGGAAGTCGTACAGGAATTAGGATTTTTCGAGACCGTAGAAGCACGTCGATCAGTTAGGTTATTCGATCAGGAAAGCCCCTTTGATCACGATTTAGTCAAAAAATCCTTAGAGGCTGCCATTCTTTCTCCAAACAGTAGCAATCTGCAACTCTATCAATTTATCCGAGTTCCAGAATCCTCCCCGGTCAAGGACAAGCTGGCCGAACTTTGCATGCGCCAAAAAGCTGCAACTACCGCACGGGAACTCGTAGTGGTCGTGACAAGAAGAGATCTCTGGAAATCCCGGGCAGCGGCAAATTACGAATACATCAAATCAGCCACTCAAAACCAACCCGAGAAAAAGAAGAAACAAGCATTAAGCTATTATGGGAATTTGATCCCGAAACTGTATTCTAAGTATCCAGGCTGGACAATTCTAAAAAAGCTAATTGCATTTTTTATGGGGTTGAAGCGCCCTATGGTACGTGAAGTCGGCGAGACCGAAGTGCGGATCTCCGTTCATAAGTCTGCGGCTCTTGCTTCCATGACTTTTATGCTCGGGATGAAAGCTGTCGGTTATGACACCTGTCCTATGGAAGGATATGATTCCAAGCGGGTCCACAAACTCCTAAATCTCAGTTCCGGCTCCGAAATCTGCATGATCATCGGATGCGGCAAAGGACTTCCTGGTGGGATATATGGAGAAAGGTTTCGGGTGGATTCTAGTGAGTTGATTTGTAATTTGTGAATCAAATCAGAAAGCTGAAGTTAGAAATCTAAAAAAAACAGGAGTCATTAGCCTCCTAAGATTTAAGAAAATTAAGAAACGATTCAATAATTTAGTTTTCTAAAAATCTTAACTACTTACTTTTTCATGGATAGAGACCTAAAAGACAGAACCAAAAAATTTGCACTTGAAATCATAAAGCTTGTTTCGGAGTTACCAAAATCTACTGTTGGGTTTGAATTGGGAAAGCAGCTTATCAGGTCAGGCACTTCATTAGGAGCTAATTATAGAGCTTCACAACGTGGAAGATCTCGAGCTGAATTCATCTCTAAATTATCAGTTGTTCAAGAGGAGGCTGATGAAACTGTTTTTTGGCTAGAATTGATTTCCGAATCCAATTTACTTTTTGAAGATAGAATTAAATCGGCTTTAAAAGAGGCAAATGAATTGACAGCGATTTTTACAACCATGCTAATAAATTCAAAGAAAAATTCTGGCTAGCCTTTCAGATTTCTCATTTCAAACTTCTGACTTTAGTACCCATATTTCCCCTTCCACTTCCCACTCAAATACCTTCTCAATTCATTTTCCCGAGCATTATCTCCAGGATCGTAGAGCTTTAATCCTTTGATTTCTTCGGGCATAAATTCCTGAGCGACAAAGTTACCTGGGAAGTCATGGGAATATTTATAGGCTTTGCCGTAATTCAGGTCTTTCATCAGTTTAGTCGGAGCATTTCGCAAAGCTAAAGGCACAGATAAATCTCCTTTTTCTTTGACCAAAGCCTGGGCCTGGTTTATGGCCAAATAAGCTGCATTACTTTTCGGAGAACTTGCCAAATAGGTCACACATTGGGAAAGAATAATTCGGGATTCTGGGTAACCGATGATTTTCACTGCTTCAAAACAATTGGTCGCGAGCAGCAAAGCATTCGGATTCGCATTGCCGATATCTTCCGAAGCGAGGATGACTAACCTTCTTGCGATAAACTTTACATCCTCTCCCCCTTCGATCATTCGTGCCAGCCAATACACCGCGGCATTAGGGTCCGAACCCCGAATGGATTTGATAAAAGCAGAAATGATATCATAATGCTGCTCTCCTGATTTATCATAGAGTGCGACTTTCTGCTGGGCAATCTGCATCACGATTTCATCGGTGATTACACAGGGATTCTCGTTGATTCCATCAATGACGATCTCCAATAGATTCAAAAGCTTCCTCCCATCTCCTCCCGAAATCCGTAGCAAAGCATCCGTTTCTTTCAACTCAACCTTGATTTTTTTCAAATCCACATCTTTCTCCAAAGCCTGATGCACCATGGCTTCCAATTCCGATTTCCCAAGCGGGTTCAGCGTAAAAACCTGACATCTGGATAGCAAAGCCCCATTGACTTCGAAGGATGGATTCTCGGTAGTTGCTCCGATCAATCGGATTACTCCTTTTTCTACGGCCCCCAAAAGTGCATCCTGCTGAGATTTATTGAAGCGGTGAATCTCATCGATAAAGAGAACCACTCCCATCTGGAACTTCGCTTTCTCAATCACCTCCCGAATATCTTTCACCCCCGAACTGATCGCCGATAGCGTGTAAAAAGGCGCTTTGATCTCATTGGCGATGATATTTGCGATGGTAGTTTTTCCAACTCCCGGAGGTCCCCAAAGAATCAGCGAAGGGACATTGCCCGACTTGATCGCTTTGAAGAGAAATGAGTTGGGCGAAGATAAATGAGCTTGCCCGATTAGCTCTTCTAATCGGGTTGGTCGCATTCGCTCTGCTAGTGGGGTATTGTTCATTTTTTTTAAGAATCAAAATTCAAAGTCTAAAAAAATATACTATTAATCAAAAAGGGATAGGTTAGACAAAGGTTTTGAACTTGAATGCACCGTCAAAATGGTAATCCTATTTAAATCATGGATTGCATAAATGATTCTGAAATTTTTAAAAATTAGCTCTCTAATACTTTGATTATTTAGTTCTGGAATGATTCGTCCGATCTCTGGAAATTTAATCAAGATCTCAGCTTTTTGAAAAATTTGATCAATCAGTTGAAAAGAGTAGGAATTAGAAAAATTTGAATAGTATTCTTTGATTGAATAAATATCCTCAACAGCCTGTTTTGACCATTTTATTTCGACCATTCTTCAATCATTTTTTTAGCTTGTTCGCTAGTATAGTTTTGTCCTTTTTGCGCTTGATCTAGTCCTATTTCTATTTTGTTCAGTAAAATAAGTTTCTCCATTAAATCCTCTATCGAGAATTCTTCGGGAAGTGATTTGATTGCTTCAAGGGCTTTTTCTTTGGATATCATAGATTTTGATGTTTAAGTCTAATTTAGATAATATTTCTTTTAGGGTTTAGAAATCTTAAAACTATCTAATCCGTCTCCCAAACTCCTCCAACTGCTCATCTCCAAAATCGTGATGCGTAACAAACCGAACGAGGTCCGCTCCGAATTTGACTGATTTAATGTCTTTTTGAGAAAGCTTGCTCATAAATTCTTCCGGAGTGGTTCCTTCCAGTCTAGCTATCACAATATTGGTTGAAACCGGCAAAACTTCAGAAACAACTGGCAAATCCAAAAGCATTTCCCCCAGCTTTCTCGCTCGGGCATGGTCTTCTTTTAGACGGTCAACTTGGTGATCCAGCGCATAAATTCCAGCAGCCGCTAAGAAACCCGCTTGACGCATGCCTCCACCAAAGACTTTTCGAACTTTTCGAGCTCGCTTGATATCAGCTTTGCTTCCTAGCAATACTGAGCCAATCGGACAACCTAAACCCTTGCTCAGGCAAATGGAAATCGTATCAAATTGGGCTCCCCAATCTGCTGGATTTTCTCCAGTTTCTACTAAAGCATTGAATAACCTCGCCCCATCCAAATGAAGCTTCAATCCTTTTTCTCGGCAAAGCGCATGAATAGGTTTGATTTCATCCAAGGTATAAATACTCCCTCCACCTTTATTCATCGTATTTTCCAGCGACACCATCGTGGTCTCCGGAGCATGAATATCATCCGGATTGATGGAAGCGGCAACTTGAGTTGCAGTGATTTTTCCCAAATCTCCATCCAACAACTTCACCGATGCCAATGAATTCGCCATAATTCCGCCTCCCTCATAGAGATAGATATGGGAATATTTATGACAGATCACTTCGGTTTGAATTCTTGTATGTAACCGAATCGCAATCTGATTGGTCATCGTCCCAGAGGGACAAAAGATCGCAGCTTCCATCCCGAATAGCTTGGCGATTTTTTCTTCCAAGGCATTGACAGTCGGGTCTTCTCCAAAAACATCGTCCCCGACAGGAGCGGAAAACATCGCCTCACGCATACCTGTTGTTGGCTTGGTCAGCGTATCACTTCTTAAATCTATGATCATTTTCTAGTAAAATAGTCGTTTTTTGAACTGCTTGATGGAGCCAAGGTTTTGATTGCAGCCGCCGCCTCAATCGGTCTATCCGTAGCTAAAATATCTGCTCCTTTTTGCACGAATCCTGCATAAATCTCATCTCCTCTGGCAATGGCACTTCGATCCAAATTACCCAAAACACCCAGAATTGTAAACACGCCTTTCTCATGCAAGGCTTGATTAAATTCCTGTGGGCGCTCGGCCACTCCGGTAAATGCAATCACCCGAGTCCAAGGAATCCCTGTTTCTTCAAATCGCCGAATCTCTTCTTCATTTCTTATTGTGATCGAAAGCATCAGCTCTGGAGCCAAGTAATGCATTTTCTTTGCTGCCGCAAAGCTATAGGTAATCACCGCGGCATGTGCTTCGGAGTCTGTTTCCCGGATTTCTTCAATCAACTTTTCATAGGGAACAGACTGCTTTACATCAACCGTCAGCAATACTTTGCCTTTGGACCAGGTTAAGGCCTCTTTGAAAGTTGGAACTTTGAAATCAGTCTGTGCTCCTGTTTCGTCTTCCAGAAATAAAGTCTGAATGTAATCGTAAGTAACCTCTTCAACTTTCCCCTTCCCTGTGGTGGTTCGCTCCAAATCGTCGTCATGCATGAGGATCAATACCCCATCTTTGGTCATGGCCACATCCAACTCAATAATGGCTGGGGTATATTTGATGACATTGGCAAAAGTCTCAATCGCATTCTCAGGAAAACCTGGATAAGGTCCGCCACGATGTGCTGAGACTAAAGGAATTCGATCCGAAGTCCAGGTATAAAAATCTCGAGTCTCCTCCAGATCCTCTACTTGAATCAGAAAATCTCCCGTCTCTACAGTGGAAGTTTCTTCAGCAACGGTTAGCTCATCAGTAGTTGCGCTTTGTCCGCAACCTGAAAAAGCCAGTGCGAGAAAAAGAATCCAATTCCAGTTAATCTTCATTTTTCTTTCCTTCTTTTTTGAAAATAAAATCCAGCCCACTACTTCGCTTTTCAAAGATCTCTTCCATGTCTTTCAGCTCCAGATTTAATGCTTTGGTGGAAATCTGAATCTCAATCAAGGAAATCAGGAGCGAAACTAAGAGCGAAGCCATACTTCCTACAAATACCCAATTCGCAGCTATGGTATAGCCTCGGAAGAGCAAATACATACAAATGATGCACAATAAAAAGCTAAATACTCCGAAGAGTTGCATGTTTTTGATTAGCGTCAGGCGGCGACGGAGGTTGTGAATTTGCTCCACGATGATTTCCTGATCGGGACCTTTGATGTAGTTTTTATGAAGTCCCCGAATCAAACTGGCAATCGCCAAAAACCGATTGGTAAAAGCCAGCATCAATAAGGTGATGGCCGAAAAAAGTAGCGCTGGGGTGGAGAGTTGGAGTTCCATAAATTTTTGCGTGTTTTTAAAGATGGTTCATTTTCAGAAAAGCACAAAAAAGCCTGCACTTATTTAGGCAGGCTTAAGTGATTTTAATAAAATATTGATTACGCTACGTTTCCAATTACGACCAGCTTTTCCAATGTCGGTGACTCCGAACCTCCTTTTGGTTCGATGGTAATGGCAAAAGCTCCGGCTTGTGCTACGGCCTGCATTTGCTGAAGTGTCATCTTCTCGCCTTCATTGACCAGACCTATTCCGATTGGCCCTTGATCTCCAATTGCCCAAAGCTGATAATCGTATTCGTCACTTAGTTCATTCAGGTTATTCACTGCCACAAATACTTCTTGCGCACCTTGATCCCAGAAAAGATTCACAGATGCGTCCTTCTGCATGTTCAAACTTTCACCTTTGAGTTTAACCAATCTGAAATCTCCTGCTACCAATTTATCTAATTGAGAATCCTTGGCCTCAAATTCCAATTTTACTTGATTGAGGTTGTCTGCCATTACGGATTGCTCCTGAAGTAAAGCAGTAAATTGCTGCTCTTTTTCATAAAACTTACTGGCATAGAAGATCGCGACTGATGAGGCTAAAACTGCCACTAGTGACGCTGCCACTGCAAATGATTTCCAAGGAGAAAGAGGAACCACTTTTCCCTGCGCGGGAGCTGTATTTGAAATTGGTTTTGTTTCTTCTTTGAATTCTGAATCAAGTGAATCAAAAATCTTCGCCTTTATCCCAGCAGAAGGAGCAACTCCAATCTTGTGGTCAATGTCAAACATTGCTTGCTCCAGCTCATCCAATTCCTGCTGGATTTCCGGGTATTGTGCAGCCATGGAAACCACCTCTGCACGCTCGCGCTCCGAAAGCTCCCCAAGAAGGAAAAGCTCCAGTTTGCCTGATGTGATGTATGCTTGAATATCCACTTAAATGCTGTCTAAATTTTTCTTTAATACCTGAATTGCCGCTCTCACTCTGGATTTAACCGTCCCAAGGGGGATGTCAAATTCCTCAGAAATCTCCGAATGGGTATATCCTTTGAAATAAATATACTCAATGATAAATCGCTGATCCTCATTCAGGTCATTCATCAACTCTTTGACACCAATGGCATTGACTTGATCCATGGTATCTGAATTGCTTTCTAATCCATATACGAAGTCATCAATGGTATTGGTCTTACTGGATTGGGAGATTTCTTTGGATCGAGTTTTATCAATGGCTGAATTTCTACAAATATTGGCCATCCAAGTGTATAAACGGCCTTTGGACTCCTCATATCTATCGATCTTCTGAATGATTTTCACAAACGAATCATGAAAAACCTCCTCAGCAATATCCTTATCAAAAATAATTCTGGAAATCACACCAAAAAGTGCACGAGAATATTTCTCATAGAGATATTCAGTCGTTTTTCGATCTTTTGCTCGAAGTCCTGCGATTAATTGTTGCTCTTCCAAGGGGAGTTTTTTGGCTAAAAAACAAAGCACAAGATCAAAGGTTTGACCTTGTGCTTTTTTATTGCTAGTTACTTTAGATTACAAGTGAATCACTTCATCGTAAGCCGCAGCAGCAGCTTCCATCACTGCTTCAGACATGGTTGGGTGAGGATGCACAGTCTTGATCAATTCATGACCTGTGGTTTCCAGTTTTCTCACAGCTACGATTTCTGCGATCATTTCAGTGACGTTTGCTCCGATCATATGCGCTCCAAGAAGCTCACCGTATTTCTTATCAAATACCAATTTCACAAAACCGTCTTTTGCACCCGCTGCTGAAGCTTTTCCAGAAGCAGAGAAAGGAAACTTACCAATTCTCACCTCATAGCCTGCTTCTTTAGCTTTCGCTTCGGTCATTCCGACAGAGGCAATTTCAGGAGAGCAATAGGTACAACCTGGGATATTTCCGTAATCCAATGGCTCTGGATGATGTCCTGCGATTTTCTCCACGCAAATAATTCCTTCAGCAGAAGCTACGTGAGCTAAAGCTGGTCCTGGAACCACATCACCGATGGCATAATAGCCAGGCATATTCGTTTTGTAATATTCGTCAACTTTAATCTTGCCTTTTTCGACAAGGATTCCCACGTCTTCCAATCCACAATTTTCCAAATTAGAAACAACCCCAGCTGCAGAAAGAACCACATCGCATTCTAGAGTTTCTTCGCCTTTGGCAGTTTTTACGGTCACTTTGCAACCTGTGCCTTTCGTATCGACTGCAGTCACTTCAGAAGAAGTCATAATAGTCATTCCTGACTTCTTATAGATTTTCTCCAGCGCTTTAGAAACCTCTACATCTTCCACTGGAACAATTCGATCCATATATTCTACAATCGTCACTTCCGTACCGATAGAGTTGTAGAAATAAGCGAACTCCACTCCGATTGCACCAGAACCTACCACCACCATTTTCTTTGGCTGCTTTTCCAAAGTCATCGCTTTGCGGTAGCCTATGATTTTCTTATCGTCAATCAACATGGATGGCAATTGTCGAGCGCGAGCCCCAGTTGCGATAATAATATTATCAGCAGCATAGACAGTTTTCTTGCCTTCCTTATCTGCTACTTCGATTTTCTTACCCGCTTGGATTTTACCCCAACCTGCAATCACATCGATTTTATTTTTCTTCATTAAAAAAGTAACACCCTTGCTCATGCCGTCGGCTACTCCACGGCTACGCTTTACCATTCCTTCGAAATCTGCATTTGCTTCCTTTACAGAAATCCCGTAATCCGCAGCATGCTGGATGTATTCAAAAACCTGAGCACTTTTCAGCAAAGCTTTGGTTGGGATACAACCCCAGTTGAGGCAAATACCACCCAACTCTTCTGCTTCTATGATAGCAGTTTTGAGACCGAGTTGTGATGCACGAATAGCAGCTACATAACCTCCTGGACCACTGCCCAACACGATCAAGTCATATTTTGTCGAAGACATATCTTAAAATCTTATTTGATAACTGATTGAAACTATGCAAAAATAGGCCTTTTGGATTCAGAAAAAAATTTGGTCTAAGCCTTGAAAAATGGGATTGAGATGATACTTGACTCATTTGGAAAATGTCAACCAATGATAATTCTTTAGATCAAATCAACCATCAAATATTATTTTTAAAATCAAGCTATTACAAGATTTTTAGGGCTACATAATCACTTTTTCGAATCGATTCGGATTTGAAATCGGAAACTTTGGGTTTTTTCCTAATTTTGGGGCAACCAAAAAATAAAATCGAATGGGTTTACTTTCCGGAAAGACCGCGTTGATCACCGGCGCATCAAAAGGCATCGGCCGAGCAATTGCAATCCGATATGCAGAAGAAGGCGCCAATGTGGCCTTCACTTTTTTATCCAGTATAGAAAAAGGCCAGGCACTTGAAGCGGAATTGGCTGCTTTTGGCATAAAGGCAAAAGGCTATCGCTCTGACGCATCTGACTTCAAAGCAGCAGAAGAATTGGTGAATAATGTGATCGCTGATTTTGGCGGATTGGATATTCTAATAAATAACGCTGGAATCACTCGTGACAATCTCTTGATGCGAATGACTGAGGAAGCTTGGGATGAAATCATGAATGTGAATTTAAAATCCTGTTTCAACACAGTAAAAGCAGCAACGCGAACCATGATGAAAGCGAAGGCTGGATCCATCATCAACATGACTTCAGTCGTAGGCGTAAAAGGAAACGCAGGTCAAGCAAATTATGCTGCCTCTAAAGCTGGAATCATTGGTTTCTCTAAATCAGTAGCTTTGGAATTAGGCTCCAGAAACATCCGTTGCAATGCCATTGCTCCGGGATTCATAGAAACTGAAATGACTGAGGCATTGGATGAAAAAACTGTTCAAGGCTGGAGAGATGGTATCCCGATGAAGCGTGGTGGCAAGCCTGAAGAAGTGGCTAATGCCTGCGTATTCTTGGGATCTGATATGAGTAGCTATATCTCAGGGCAAGTACTGCATGTAAATGGTGCGATGTATACCTAATTGGGAAGTACCAAGTTTGAAATAAGAAATTTGAAATAATGGCGGCTGGGGAAACTCAGCTGCTTTTTTGTTTTAACCGCAAAGTGCATTAAGGGACGTAAAGCGATGGGGATTTATTTATTCGCTAATTAGTTATCCCCGAACCGACTCAAGTCAATTTTATAAAACTCGTATTCATCCTCTGACTTTTGCTCGGGTTTATTGATATAAAGTCCTTCGGAGGTAAGGAACCAGTTTTCCAGATCAAAGTTTGGTGGATATGAAAAGTCATATTCCCCTAAAGAGTCAAAATCTCGATTGTAAAATGAGAATGAATAGTTTTTAGTTCTAGAATCTTTGGTTTCTCCATTCCCGGTTTCATTTTGCTTTCTTATTAGGAGAAAGAAATTTCGTTTCTTATTGAACAACAAATCAATTGTCGCAGACGATTCTTTTTTTAATTCATACAAGGCAAACTTATCATTTGTTCCTTTAAACGTTTTTTCTACTAGTTCTGTCCCACCGTAATTTGAATTCCGGGTTGATTCAAGAAAATTCTTACTTACAAGCAATGAGTCTTTGTAAATAAATATCGAATCGGAATAAGGAAATGTAAAATAGCTGATATCTTCAAAATCAACATATAATATATCTGGTGGATAGGAACCAATATCTTTTGAAAATTTTTTTAAATATCCAAATGGATAATCTATTCCATAAAAATTTATTTTTTTATTCTTTGGGTCGAAGTCTAAAACAAATTTTTTAAGACTGTTTTTTAAAACTTCTTCATCCTTTGTAAAAAAGTGACTTAAAGGTAAAATAATGGTTCTATATATACCGTTTTTCAATCTAAATAATGTCGATTCTGGACTTATAGAACTTAAATAAGTTATTTCAGAATTAATTAAGAATTTTTTCACAAGCACCTTTTTATCATAATAATAAAACATCCCTTGAGTATTTAGAATTGCTATTTCATCTTTAGAATTAGCGTAAAATAAAGCAACATAATCATCAAAAGCATAAGGCCCATCTAGTGTTAATTGATAGTCATGAATGACTTGTCCCGTTTCTAATGAATAAATTTTCACATTCTGTAAATCTCTAGACACTAGACATTCTATATTATCAATCATCAAAATCTGTTTTATATCAATCCTTTTAGTCAACGAATCTTTCATCAAAGAAAAATCCCCCACAATCAACTCCTCCAATTTCCCCTGATAGATTTCCTCCGAGCTTTTCTCCACACAAGAGAAAGTAAAAAGCAGAACGGCAATTAGTAATAGTATTTTCATTTACGGGGTTTTCAAAATATAACTAAATCTAAAGATAATCTTGAAATCAAAAAAGCCCCGAATCTAAAATCGGGGCTTTAGTTAATCTTTGAGGTGTCATTGTGAGCTACGAAGTAGCGAACAATCTCCTCGAAGGTTTTATTCTATTTAACTATAGATGCTCAAGACCTTCGATTCCCGATACTTTTCGGGACTCGAAGGTCTAAAAGGTCAATCTTTTCCCAAAAAAGGATATTTATAATCCTCTGGAGAAACAAAGGTTTCTTTGATCGTACGCGGAGAAACCCAACGTAGTAAATTGATCATCGAGCCAGCTTTGTCATTCGTTCCTGAAGCTCTCGCTCCACCAAATGGCTGCTGCCCTACTACTGCGCCGGTTGGCTTGTCATTGATGTAGAAATTCCCTGCTGCATTCTTTAGCTTTTGCGTAGCCAATTCCACGGCATAGCGATCTTGAGAGAATATGGCTCCTGTCAAGGCATAAGGCGAAGTCTGATCAACCAATTCCAATGCTTCTTCAAAGTGCTCTGAATTGTAAACATAGATCGTCAAAACCGGACCAAAAATCTCTTCACACATCGTCGTGTACATAGGATCTTGCGTCAAGATGACAGTTGGCTCGATAAAGTAACCTTCTGATTTATTGAATTTACCTCCGGAAATGATTTCAACACCTTCAGTTTCTTTTGCTTTAGTGATGTAATTCGAAATTTTATCAAAAGCCTTCTCATCAATTACCGCATTGATAAAGTTGGTGAAATCTTCTGTTCCACCCACTGTCATAGTAGCAAGATCTTCCAGCATATATTTCTTCACATCTTCCCAAATATTAGATGGGATATATGCTCTAGAAGCGGCAGAACATTTCTGTCCCTGATATTCAAAAGCTCCTCTAACCAAACCTACGGCAACCGCTTTTGGGTTTGCAGACTTATGAGCGATCACAAAATCCTTTCCACCAGTCTCTCCGACGATCCTTGGGTAAGATTTATACTTGTGAATATTTCCACCAATAGTCTTCCAGATATGCTGGAATACTCCGGTTGAACCTGTAAAGTGAATCCCAGCAAAATCGGGATGGTTGAAAATAATATCACCAGCTGTCGGTCCATCCACATAGATCAAGTTGATCACGCCATCAGGCACACCAGCTTCTTTGAATACCTGCATCAGCACATTTGCAGAATAGATCTGGGTATAGGCTGGTTTCCAAACGATGGTATTTCCCATCATGGCGGCAGAAGTAGGCAGATTACCTGCAATGGCTGTAAAATTGAACGGAGTCAAGGCAAAAACGAATCCCTCCAAAGGTCGTTGCTCTACACGATTCCAAACACCGTTTCCAGAAACTGGAGGTTGTTGTGCATAGATCTCAGTCATGTATTTGACATTAAAACGTAGGAAGTCGATGAACTCACATGCTGCATCAATCTCAGCCTGCATTGCATTCTTGGATTGACCAAGCATGGTAGCTGCGTTGATTTTAGCACGGTAAGGACCAGCAAGTAAATCCGCGGCCTTCAGGAAGATCGCAGCTCTTTGTTCCCATGCTAGATTTTCCCAGGCATGTTTTGCTCCCAAAGCTGCATTAATTGCTTGCTCCACATGAGACGCATCTCCCTCGTGGAAATATCCAAGTATATGCTTGTGGTCGTGAGGAGGAGACATAGACTTGGTATTACCCGTTCTAACTTCCTCAGAACCAATATACATAGGAACATCAACTTGCATTGATCTCGCCTCTTTAATCGCAGATTGCAATTCTTTTCTTTCCGGACTTCCGGGAGCATAAGCTTTTACCGGCTCATTGACTGGTGTCGGCACAGTGAAAAATCCTTTTAACATGATATTTGGAGTTTATTTGATTTCTGTTCAGGCCAAAGATAAGGAAAGGGGATTATTTGGCTAGTGATTTTGGTAACAAAAGGACTTAAAGTAAGGCTTCCAATTCCCTCAAATGGGCAATTGTATAGGTAGGTTGAAGCTCAATTTGCTTTCCTTCTGGATTAAAATAGACTTGATCAATTCCTGCATTGATAGCCCCCAGTATATCTGAATTTGGGTTATCGCCGATCATCAAGCAATGCTCATGTCTTGTTCCAAGTTTTTCAACAGTATGATGAAAAATTCGAGCATCAGGTTTTTTGTGACCTGTTGTCTCCGAAGTCACGATCAAGTCAAAATAAGACCCAAGTTTAGCCGAATTAATTTTTTTTGCTTGCGACTCATCAAATCCATTGGTGATGATATGCAATTGATATTTCCGCTGGAGGTATTCCAAAATCTCGAAAGTATAGGGGAAAACATGAGATTTAGAAGAGGTTCTATGCATAAAATCCTCTTCGAAAGGCAATGGAATTCCATCCGCCGATGCACCTGCATGCTCAAAAATCATCCTAAATCGTTCCTTTCGAAGATTTTCTTTATCGATCTTCCCGACATTATACCAATCCCAAAGCTGGTAGTTGATATGATGAAATGAATCAAAGAAATTCTGAAAAGTAGGGATTCCCAAGCCCAATAAATCGTAGTGATGGTAAAGCTCGGAAAGTGATTCGGTGACATTTCGATCGTAATCCCAAAGTGTATGGTCCAGATCGAAGAAGATGTGTTGGTAAGTTTTCAAATTAATTAACGTCGGTATTGGTTATTCTGAATTTTATTAATGGCGAGTTCTCGGTTTGACTTTAGAATTTCGAAAGTTTCTTGATCCCGGATTAGACTGGGATCTTTTTGGATAAACTTGAAAATCTGCTGAATGATTTCGAGGTATTCCTCCAAAATGTAATAAAAGACCCATTGGTCCACTCTACGACTTCCAAGCAAACCGGCATTTTTCAATGAGATTAGATGCCTGCTGGTTTTAGTTTGGGTAAAATCCAAGATCAATTCAAAGTCAGAAATGGACAATTCTTTATTATTCATCAAAAGATGGAAAATCCTTACTCTAGGCTCCTCTGAGAGTGCTTTGAAGATTCTAAGCCCGTAGTTTAAACTGATATTTTTTAATCGCATTAGTAAGTTTTAACGCAGTTTATGCAATGAAAATAAAAATTCACCCGAAATTAGGGTATTATCGCATCATAAAAGACAACCATCGGCCGTCCATTTAGTTAATTTATCTGTGAAGACTTCATTTTGTTATAAATCGCTCCTCGTTTTCCTTTTGGGATTCTTTATATCTGTCCAATTTGTAAATGCTCAAGATCAGAAGGAAAGAAAGGTAATTCAGCTTTCCGGAATCGTCTTAAATTCCGACAGTACCGATGCTGTGGCAGGGGTAAATATTTACGTCCCTAAAAAAGGAAGAGGAACCAGCTCCGGAAGATTTGGATATTTTTCCATGCCAGTATTAGAAGGTGACAGCATTGTATTTTCTTTTATAGGTTTGAAAAAACAAACTTTTAAAGTTCCTGAAACAGTTGAGAATGACAGGATCAGTTTGATCCTTACCATGGAAGTTGATGAAATAGCCTTAGCAGAAATCGAAGTAATGCCCTACCCTACCGAGGCGGAGTTTAAGCAGGCTGTAATAGCAATGAACGTAGTGGACCCTATGTCGATCAGCAGAGCAAATATGAGCCCGGAGATGCTCCTTCGTTGGGCTGAGAGTATGCCTGCATCCAGTAATGAAAACTTCCGCTATTTCCAACAAGGTCAAATGCTTCAAAATCAAGATCTATACGGTCCTAGACCACTTCGGCTTCTTGATCCATTTGCTTGGTCTCAATTTATCCGATCAATTAAGCGAGGAGACTTGAAAAGAAAGGACTAGCCTTTTTTGCGCTCGGCGGCGCAGCGAAGAACTCCCGCAAGGGCGCAAGGGCGAGATTTCAATCTGTTTGATCATTCAAAAAGTTTTTGATCTGGGCTCTTTCTACTGATTTTGTCTCGCGGTGGCGCGGCGACACAGCGAAGAACTCCCGCAAAGGTGCAGAGGCGCAACCTCAATCCGTTTGATCATTCAACATGCTTTTGATCTGGGCTTTTTCTATTGATTTTGTCTCGCGGCGGCGCGGCGACACGGCGAAGAACTCCCGCAAAGGCGCAGAGGCGCAACCTCAATCTGTTTGATCATTCAAAAAGCTTTTGATGTGGAATTTTACTATTGATTCTGTCTTGCGGCGACGCGGCGAAAAACTCCCGCGATGGCGCAGAGGCTCAATCTCAATTTGCTAGGTAGCCAAAAAGGCTTCCATTGATTTTACCAATCCTAGGACTAGTCTTATACAAACCGAAAAAGTAATATCGACAATAACCTCTGAAATATCATTTTCATGCATAATTGGGCTGATTTAACTAAACACGAAAAAACTGCACCTTGGCGCCTTAGCGGGAGATTTACCCATTTTATTATTCCCGCAAGGGCGCAAAGGCGAAATTTTAATCAGTTAAACCATTTACCACTCTTCTAATCCCATCTGTGAGTTTATCCTCATTAAAGTTAATCAGCATACCCAATCTCATTTCTGTTAATTTAAGATAAGTTCGAAGTTGCTTTGGATGAACTGGAAGAAGTTTCTCTACAGATTTCAACTCAATAATTACCTTATTATTAACAATGATATCTGCGCGAAATCCTTGATCCAACTTCATATCATTCCAAATTACAGGAATTACCACTTCTGTCTGAACCTCTAGCCCTCTTAATCTCAACTCATACACAAACACTGCCTGATAAACTGACTCCAGCAATCCGGGACCTAACCTTTTGTAAATCAAAAAAGTGATATCGACTATAATCTTTGAAATATCGTTTTCATGCATAATTAGGCAGGTTTAAAAAATCCAGAAAAAACTGCGCCTTGGCGCCTTGGCGGGAGATAGAACCTTTGTTACTACCGAAAGTAATTTAGTCAATCTCCGGCAGCACCCAATTCTCAAGTACACTCGGAATCTTCATCATTTGCTCGATAGCAGCGATAGATCTTGGAGCATCAGCAGAAAGGTTGATCGGACCATCTTTGGTCA
This sequence comes from Algoriphagus marinus, assembly GCF_001936475.1. Lineage (GTDB taxonomy): Bacteria > Bacteroidota > Bacteroidia > Cytophagales > Cyclobacteriaceae > Algoriphagus > Algoriphagus marinus. The sequence goes on from NZ_MSPQ01000002.1 coordinate 469,224, forward strand.
CCAAAATATCATCCTCTATCCGAACAGCAATTCCCCACCATTTTGGATCACAGTTACTTCCCTCAGGAATATAAATTCCAGGTTCGACTGTTAATACTACTCCCTCTTTTAGGTTTGCACCTCGGACTCCCCGATCGTGAACATCCAATCCAAGGTGATGGCTAGTTCCATGCGGAAAATAGTTGTGTCTTTCTCCAGCTTTGATAATTCCCAAGTTGGCAAGTCCATCATTGATGATTTTTCGTCCGGCTGCATCTATTTCAGAAAAACTCGCTCCCGGCTTGCAGAGTGCTATTCCAGCTTCTTGCGCTTGATACACCAATTCATAAATTGCCCGCTCTTCTTCATTGAATTTACCATTGATTGGGATAGTACGGGTGACATCTGCCGTATAACCTTTCCACTCTGCTCCAAGATCCATGAGAAGCAAACGATCGTTCACGTTTCGCTTATCATTCTCGACATAATGAAGAATACATCCATTATTTCCTCCACCTACGATGGATGGATAACCCAAATCTTCGGCACCATATCTTTTGTAGATAAATTCATGAACGCCCTGGATTTCTCGCTCTGACATTCCTGGCTTAGCCGCTTTCATTACTTCGATTTGGCCAATTGCAGAGATTTTCACAGCCTTTTTTAGAAGGGTTATTTCTTCCGGAGTTTTTACCTCTCGAAGCACATCCATCATTTGAGAAAGCGCTATGATATCTACCTTCTGCTCGGGCATTTCGGCTTTGACAGCCATTCTTTTCTCCGGAGAATCAGCCTTCATATACGAGTTGATCGCTGGGTCATCGAGCATTTCAGGATATTGTCGTGAGTATCTAGTAATCATTTGAACCACCCTCTCGGAGTTTTCAAGATCAGACTTCTTGATCATATCATAGATTTGGGCGCTGGCTTCGTTGTATTTATCAGGATAGGCAGCAGCTGACTTAAATTCATTAATCATCGTGATCAATGGACGATTAGAGCTGCTCTCTTCTATGCCTTGGGAAAGACTAAAAGTGAAAATCCGATCAAAGTCTTCAGGATTTATTCCTGATTTTTCGGCAAACTCAGAATTGAGGAGAGCCTTCTCGAAACCCAACTTTTCAATTGCTCCTTCTTGTCCAAGACGTTTTCCATTCCACATCTCAGCACGTGGATCTCGCTCTTGAACGAATATTATTTCATCTGTCAACTCCCCGTTTATTTCTCGCTTTTCGCTAAAAAGGACTAGTACTGCATTTGGCTCTCTAAACCCTGTGAGGTAAAAAAAATCAGTATCAGGATGGTAAATGTAATCCACATCATTGGTCCTGTTTTTTACAGGATTGTTAAAGAAAACTGCAACCGTGTTGGTAGGCATCAATTTTCTCAATTCATCTCTTCGACTTTGGTGCCAATCGGAAGTGAGTCCCCCTTCAAAAAAAGATTGAGGCAATCCAGCAGTCGAAATCGAAAGAAATAATAAAGTCCAAAATAGTTTTTTCATGATCAAGAAGAATAAAATCGTTCCAATGTCTCATCTTTTAGCCATTTAACAAAGTCTTAATCCAATGATCGGGACAGATCATTATCTTTGAAAATCTAAACAAATCAAATTATGAAAAGAATTTGGGGAATTTTCATCCTATTGTTGGTCGTTTTTGGCCCTGCTTCTGCACAAACCACCACGGGTAAACCAAAACTTATTGTTGGAATCGTGGTCGATCAAATGCGCCAAGATTACCTCTACAAATATGCAGACCGCTACAGTCAAGATGGATTCAAAAGGCTCATGAATGATGGCTTTATGATGAAAAATGGACATTATAATTACATACCGACCTATACCGGACCTGGTCATGCTTCGGTTTACACAGGCACTACGCCAGCTACACACGGCATTATAAGCAATAGTTGGTATGTAAAAAGTACCGGTAAATCAATTTATTGTGCTGGTGATTCAACAGTTACAAATGTGGGTGGAACTCCAGGAAATGGGCAAATCAGCCCTAGAAATCTTCTAACCACCACGATAACCGATGAATTACGATTTTCATCTAATAAGCGATCAAAAGTGGTAGGAGTAGCCATAAAAGACAGAGGAGCGAGTTTGCCTGCGGGACACTTAGGCGATGCTTATTGGTTTGACAGTGAAAACGGGGAGTTCATGACTTCCAGCTATTACCATGCTGAGCTACCTGCTTGGGTTACTTCTTTTAACTCAAAAAAGCTGGCTGATTCCTATTTGGAACAAACCTGGGAGACACTTTATCCTATCTCTACTTACAAGCAAAGTATTGCTGATGACAATGAATTTGAGGCCCCATTTATTGGAAAAGATAGCCCTACTTTTCCTTATAACCTTTCCGAACTCCGCGGGACAAATGGAGGTCCAGGACTAATTGCCTCCACTCCTTTTGGAAATTCACTGACTCTTGACTTTGCGATAGCAGCTATTGAAGGTGAAAATCTGGGCAAAGGAAATGACACCGATTTCTTGGCCGTAAGTTTTTCTTCCCCTGATTATATTGGCCATAGATTTGGTCCGACTTCCGTAGAGGTGGAAGATAATTACCTTAGATTGGATCAAGAGATGGCTAAATTGCTGAGTTATTTAGATAAGACCATCGGGCAAGGTCAGTATTTGATTTTTCTTACAGCTGATCATGGAGTAGCTGATGTAGCCACTTACATGGAATCTGAAAATGTTCCTGCTGGAAATCTAAACACTTCTTACATCACCGGCCAGCTCAAAGGCTATATGGCAGCGCAATTCGGTGAAGGAGATTGGATTCTCAATGTATCCAACGAGCAAGTATTTTTAAATGAAAAACTTGCGCGTGACAAGGATGTTGACCTTGATGATATTGAAGAAGAACTTGCAAGATTCCTCCTAAGATTCAGAGGGATCAAAGAAGTTTACACTGGAACAACGATGAAAACTTCTGCTTTTGAAGAAGGAAGAGCGCACTTACTTCAAAACGGTTTTAATCATAAAGCTTCAGGGAATCTCTTGTTAATCTTAGAACCCGGCTGGTTGACTGGTGGAGCAAGAGGAACTTCGCATGGAACAGGCTTTACCTACGACACTCATGTCCCGATTTTATTCTATGGATGGAATGTAAAACCGGGATCAAGCACTAGATATGCAACAGTCACTGATATTGCTCCTACTCTGTCGATGATGCTTGGAATCAGGCTACCGAATGGAGCTACAGGCCAGCCTATTCAGGAAATCACGAATTGATCACAACTTCTCTACTAATAGAAAAGCCTAGAACTTTGACAAGTCTAGGCTTTTCTAGTTTACACAAGTGAAAAGAAGTGAATACTTAGTATTTAAAAGTTAATTATTTCATGAGTATGAGTTTTTCAATTCGATTATTTGTTAAATCTGAATCCTCATATCCCTCAGCAATTTCAATTTTAGCAGAAATTTTATAAGTACTGTCTTTATGAGCAATAAAATGATAACTACCCAATTCTTTTGTGTAAGTAATACTATTTTGAGGTAATAGCTCAGTCGGTTTCCTATCCAAACTGACTAACTTATCGTTGATAAATAAAGTAAATTTATATGCATTTTCAGGACACGTATTCTTTGATAAATTCATAACCCTAATTTTTAATATCACGGGGCTACCATCTTTCAACTCCTCTTTTGTCAAAGCATCCATTGCTATCTTTAAATCAAAAGAATTACTGCTTGTCACAAGGCAGGAAACAATTGACATAATAGTTAGAAGAAACGATAATATGTAACTCATAGATTTTTAATTTTATAATAATATTTATGACTTAAAAATTTTTCATTCTTTTGGTAAAAATCATGAGGTGCTGATAAATATCCGTCTTTAGTTGACACTGAACCAAAAGCTCCCAATTTGCTATTCTGAACAATCTCCTTTCCTACTAGATTAAGATTTTTATCAAATAAAAAAATCGTAGACGTTCTAAATTGGCCTTTATTTACTGTAGATTCACTACTCGCGTAAAAGTGATGAAACACCCTTGAAAATATTTTTGAATCAGAGTGGTATCTCAGATTCTCAAAATAAGGTGTTTGAATTCGGTATGTCCAAGCCTTGCTTCGATCCTTCTTTATATCATATGCCATTGGTGGCAGAAATTTCAACTCCTCTTCACCTGCAAAGGGTGGGGAGATTCTTAACAATTCACCTGATTCAAGATCATATTGATAAATCAGTTGATCAATTGGATAAGAAGCATAAACAATCCCGTCGTGAAGTGTAATCTGAACAACACTAATATCATCAGGATAAAAATTATTTTGACGGCTTTTAATCTTTCCAATTGGTGGAGAAAAAGCTTTTGTAATTTTCCCTAAATTAAGATCTATAATAGCTATTGATGGCAAATTACTATCTCCAGCCAATTCATGAAATCTCTGGGATACTATCGAGCAAACTATTTGGTTTTTTTCACCATCAAAATAAAAACTATTATACATTACAAAGGTAGGAAACATAAAGTCTATCTCTCCAAATGGATTTTCACCCAGAAAAGAAATATTCCATTCATTCTTCTTCTTACCATCATTATCAATTAAATAAATATTTTTAGATTGAAAAGACAGAAAATAGATACTATCTGGATTGTGAATATAGAATGAAGAAATATCGTTTTTAAAAAAATTTCTATCAATTTTTATTTTCTTTACAAAATACTCATTCTTTAAATTAAACACACTAATTGTATTTGGCTCTGCTCCAGGAGAAAGCCCAAAAAACAAGGAGTCCTCCCAAATCTGATGTTTTGAATACTTCGCATATACAAACTCATTCAAGTCGACATTCAAGCTATCCACTAATTTAATTTGATATGATATATTATTGACAACAGGAACAATAGCATTATCATGATAAGCTGATGAACAGCTAAAAAAAAATAAGCTTAAAAATATATAAATTCTTGTCATGAGACCAGTAAATATAATTAAGGAGGAAAAAATCCCTCCTTAATTATGGGTTTTAGCATTAAGTAAGAATAGGTACAAATGGCCCTGGATAGGTCTTAACATCACCACCAATACAGTCTTCTCCAGAACCAGCACATACTGCGTATTGTGGGGTTTCATGCCCGTCATAGACATCAATAAAATGCCCTAAGGGTGTTCCTTGTGCGCTTACTTCATCCATAGTGCCAATAAAAGCTACCGCAAATATCAGCGTAAATAGTGAGAGAATTTTCTTCATAATTAATCATCTAATGGTTTAAAAATTATTTCCTATAATAATAGTGAATTAAAAAATAAATTAAAAAATTATATAACTAATTGAAAATCATGAGGATAAAATTTAAAAAAAATCCCACGCTCCAAAATCATTTAACTTAAACAAAATGTATTTAGGTCTCAAGAATTAACTCTTACTACTCCGTCCAGCTCATTGGATATTTTTCGTCAACAAACTCCAAGGCATCAGTGGTGATTTCTAAGGACTTGAAGGTATCTAGCATTACTGCATATTCGTGAGTTTCTTTTGCACCTATGGATTTCTCCACTGTTCCGGGATGTGGACCATGTGGCAATCCTCCCATGTGAATCGTAAATGATCCTCTGTCGATTCCCTTTCGGCTCATGAATTCTCCCTCTGCGTAATACAATACTTCATCGGAATCAATATTGGAATGATTGTATGGTGCAGGAATCGCCAATGGATGATAATCAAACAGTCTTGGAACGAACGAACAGATCACAAAACCCCAAGCCTGGAAAGTTTGGTGTACTGGAGGCGGCTGATGGATTCTTCCAGTAATGGGTTCAAAATCAAAAATAGAAAGTGCATAAGGATATAAATACCCATCCCATCCCACGATATCCAAAGGACTATGCCCATACGAATATTGATGAAGCATTCCCTGCTTTTTGATCTGAACAAGGTAATCTCCTTTCTCCTTTTCGATTTTCAATTCATGAGGAGTACGAATGTCTCGCTCGCAATAGGGAGAATGCTCCAATAATTGTCCCACTTCATTACGATAGCGCTTCACGGTTTCAATAGGTCCTTTAGACTCGATCACCAACAATCGCAAAGGTCCTTCCTCCTGAAATTCAAAACGATAAATAGTCGTCCGAGGAATTACGATATAATCACCTTTTTTAACCTCCAATACGCCAAATTGGGAATACATCACTCCTTCGCCATCATGAATATAGATCAGCTCATCACCGTCTGCATTTTTGAAGAAATAATCCATCTTCCGTTTTTTTGGAGTACAGATTCCCATCATCACATCACTATTCATCATGAGAATTCTTCTAGCACTTAGATAATCCTCTCCAGTGATTTCTACTCCGGAAGTTTTGAGATGGGTTTGATTTAATCCATGCGCTTTTGCGATCTTCCAATCGAAGGGCTTGGGTGTGCCAATTGACTTAACTTCATTTGGGTTATAGATATGGTACATGGTGGAATAGATCCCAGAGAAACCTTTGGAACTCACCAGTTCTTCTTTGTAAAGACTGCCATCAGGTTGGCGAAATTGTGTGTGTCGCTTTGGTGGAATAGCTCCGAGCCGATGATAATATGCCATTTGAGTTGGGTTTATATGCTTCGCTAAATTACAAATAATGATTCAGGACTGAAATTCCTTTTTATTCAATAGCTTGACTTATTTCAACAGTGTCCTTCTAATTAAGTTTTTATAAATTGGACCATATGAAATCGAGCATGACTAAAAAGTCACACACTGGTATGATTATCAGCTTTGCGAGATTCCATATGACCTATAAAAATCGAATTATAAACAGATGAAAAATCTTCACCTTTTACTTTGCCTTATGATCAGTTCACTTCCCTTGATAGCGCAGCAAAAAACTCCAGCGAAGCTAATCTGGGCTGATGAGTTTGAACAGAATGGCTCACCCGACCCAAGTAAATGGAGCTTCAATATCGGAGATCATGGTTGGGGAAACAACGAACTTCAGTTCTATACGGACGACTTAAAGAATGCCCGTGTGGAAAATGGAAAGTTAATAATAGAAGCCCATGCTGACTCCAATAAAGCAAAAGGCTATACCTCAGCAAGACTGGTCACCAAAGGAAAAGCGGCATGGACTTATGGGTATTTTGAAATTAAAGCAAAACTCCCGGAAGGCGTCGGCACTTGGCCTGCAATCTGGATGCTTTCTGAAACAAACCCTTATGGCCGCTGGCCAAAAAGTGGGGAGATTGATATTATGGAGCATGTGGGCTTTGATCCTTCCGTAATCCATGGTACAGTGCATACTGAGGCTTTCAACCATTCCATCGGGACAGATGTGGGTGAGGTAAAATCAATTCCTGATTTTAGTACTGCATTTCACACTTATGCGATCGATTGGAAAAGTGACAAAATTGATTTCTATATTGATGATTCACTGTATTTCACGTTTACCAATTCGGGGAAATCAACAGCAGAATGGCCTTTTGATCACCCATTTCACTTAATTCTAAATATAGCTATTGGTGGAAACTGGGGAGGTCAGAAAGGAGTCGACACTTCTATTTGGCCTCAAAGAATGGAAATAGATTATGTACGGGTTTATTCCGAAAAGCCATTCTAAAATTTAAATCTCGATAGGATTTACCAAACAAAACCAAAAGGATTCACTGATTTGTTTGGGATTATCTCCCAAAGGTTATTTATTAGAAATACAAAAACAGTTAGCAAAACAAACAAGACATGCAAGATTCAGTAAGTAAACGCAAAAAAGTCAGAGCACTAGTGATCATAAGCTTTTTACTATTACTGATTTACGCCAAGAACCTAATCGAACGATCTTCTTTCAAAGAGATCAGTCGCGCCTTTTCAGAAGTATATGATGATCGATTAGTGGTAAAAGGATACATTTTTGATATCTCTGAAAACCTTTTCAATATTCAGGAATTAATCGACCATTGTGACCTAGATTATGACTACAGCAATATTATTGATGAAATCACAACTAGTGAAAATGAAATTCTGGATATCATTGCTGAATTTGAAAAAACAAAATTGACTGAGCAAGAGGCCGAGTATCTTAGCGATTTCAAAGAAATCATACAGAATGACTTGAACATAAAGAGTTATGAATTATTGTATTCTGACTCTTCAGGGGTAAATATCGAACAAGTCAAAAGCTATGATGAAAAGATTTCCCGCGCTCGAAAAGATTTAGAAGGACTTTCCGACATTCAGCTTTCGGAAGGTAAGAAAGTGATGGGAAAAGCAAAATCATTGATTAATCGCTCCCAAATCTGGGCTCAATTTGAAGTGGCTTTGCTGCTCCTTATTTTAGTTGTGCTTTATTTATTGCTTTTCAAAAATTTTAGTTCCAAAGAAGAGACAGATCAATAATTTTAAAAAAATAGATAAAAAAACCTGCCAGTTAATTCTGGCAGGTTTTTTTATGAAACTCGAATCCTTAAAGGAAATCTAAATCGCGTAAGCTTTGTCTCCCTCATTCCAAGGAATACAAGGATCAAATCTACCAGGAACTTCTACATAATTCAGTGCCTGAGTAGCTCCAATTTCTGAAGAAAAATACCCCAAGACAGTAAGGTCTCTGAGCATATTGATCACTTTGGCATCTTCGCCTTTACTGGACTTATATTGTTCATACATGCCATTCAAGTAAGCTAACCGATCTTCAGCCGAAGCTTCTACGAAATCAGAACCTTTGGTAGATTTGAAGTCTTTTCGAATTGAATTTAACCCATCTACAAAAGTCTTTTGCTGCTCTGCATCATAGGTATCTTTTACCATCATCACCATAAAGGCACCAATACCAGTAGCTTTTGCACCTGGTGTATCTGTCTCCGGAATGATCGTGTCGCCTATCTCATCCAAAAAAGCAATGTCCTCAGGGCTGAAGTTTAGACCTTCGATCTGCTGCTCGGGGGCACATCCTGTCAGGATAGCCGTAGAACCGACCATCGTTCCTCCCATCATTACCATGACGCTTTTGAGTGCGTCTCTTCTATTCATAGCCATAGTCTTTTCTTTTTGGATTAAAGGTTTTGCTTTTTCAATTCTTCCACTGCGAAAGCAGCCGCACGAGCTGTCAAAGCCATATAGGTTAGCGATGGATTCTGTGCAGCTGCAGAAGTCATACAAGCACCATCAGTTACAAATACATTTTTCGCATCCCAAACCTGGTTGTTCCCATTCAGAACAGAGGTTTTTGGATCACGACCCATTCTGGCAGTTCCCATTTCATGGATTCCTTGACCGAAAGTATATCCAGCATCGAAGGTTTTTACATTTTTAAAACCAGCTACCTCAAGCATTTCGGCAGCATCGGCCATCATGTCTTTCCGCATATTGATTTCATTTTCCTTGATCTCTGCATTCATGACCAAAGCCTCCATTCCCCACTTATCCTTTACGGTATCGCTTAGCTTAACCGTATTCTCATGATAAGGGAGAATCTCTCCAAATGCAGTGAAACCTATACTCCATGGTCCTGGCTCGGTCAGCGCTTCTTTCATCGGCGCACCAAAATTAAGTTCAGCGACATCTCTGTTCCAACCGCTTCTGCTCGCTCCTCCCTGATAACCGAAACCTCTTAAGTAATCCCTTTTTTCTCCGTTTAGATTTCGGAATCTTGGAATATAAAGTCCGGTTGGTCTTCGACCAAAATAATATTTGTCCTCATAGCCGTCTATTTGTCCATTTGCACCAAGTCGGAAATGATGATCCATGACGTTATGACCTAATTCACCAGAACTTGATCCTAAACCTCCAGGCCAAATATCAGTTGCCGTTCTCATTAAAATTGCGGACGAATTGAATGAGGAAGCACATAAGAAAATGATTTTTGCGTCATATTCCACAGTCTGATTTGTCTCTGCATCAAGCACTTCTACACCAGTGGCTTTCTGGGTGTCTTTGTCGTAAATCAATCTTCTCACGATTGACCATGGTCTCAACGTTAAATTTCCTGTAGCTACTGCCGCAGGTAATGTTGAAGCCTGAGTACTGAAATAGCCTCCAAATGGACAACCCAAAGAGCACTTGTTTCGATACTGACATCCTGGACGACCTGGAAGTGGCTGCGTAATATTTGCTGGTCTACCGATAGTCCAGGTTCGTGCATCTTTGTAATGTTCTTTAATCCGTGCAGCAGCATCTTTTTCTACACAGTTCATTGGCATTGGCGGCATGAATTCTCCATCAGGAAGAATTGCCAAATTATCTTTAGAGCCAGATACTCCGGCAAACTTTTCTACATAGCTATACCAAGGAGCAATATCTTTGTATCGGATTGGCCAATCGACCGCAATTCCTTCTTTGGCATTTGCCTCAAAATCAACATCTGCCCATCGATAAGACTGACGTCCCCAAAGTAGGGAACGACCTCCTACTTGATAGCCTCTAAACCAAGTAAAAGGCTTTTCCTCCACATATGGTGACTCGTCCTCATGTGCCCACCAGTCTAAATTCAACTCATTCAACACATAATCTCTTCTGAGATTCGGGTGATTTTCAAGTTGCGCCTGTGTTCTTCTTCCTCTATGCGGAACCTCCCAAGGCGGGATAGTTGCAGTTTTATAATCTTTGATGTGTTCCACATTTGGACCACGCTCGAGAAGCAATACTTTCAGTCCCTTCTCTGTCAGCTCTTTGGCAGCCCAGCCACCACTAATCCCCGACCCCACAACGATTGCATCGTACGATTGATTTGCCATAAATTGGTTTTTTGGTTTATTAAATATTATACATCACAGACTTGCACAGCCTGCGCTAATGATCCCATTTTATCTGCAGATTTCGGAATAAACTCGTGAGAGACGTATCCCTTATATCCTGAATCCACGATCGCCTGCATGATTGGAGTATAGTTTATTTCCTGATTTTCGTCCAACTCATTACGGCCTGGGTTGCCCGCTGTATGATAATGACCGAAATATTCATGATTTGTTCGGATGCTTCGAATGATATCTCCCTCATCGATCTGCATATGATAGATATCAAAAAGTAACTTGAAATTATCGCTACCTATTCTTTTACATAATTCAACTCCAAAAGCGGATTTGTCACACAAATAATCTTTGTGATCCACTCTACTGTTTAGCAGTTCCATTTGAACAATTACCCCATGCTTTTCGGCAATGGGTATGATCCGCTCCAATCCAGCTTGACAGTTTTTAAGCCCAGTCTCATCATCCATTCCTCTTCTATTTCCAGAAAAGCAGATTAAATTTTTATAGCCTGCTTTTGCAACTAGAGGAATGACCTCAGCATAATTTTTTTCAAGCTGATCGTGAAACTTAGTCTCTCCAAAACCATCTACCAAGCTAATCTCAGCGCCATTACACATGGAAGAATAAATCCCATGCTTTTTGAGGATTTCCCAATTATCGGGTCCGATCAGATCAATTCCTGTTATCCCGATTTTTTTTATTTCAACACAAAGCTCTTCGAGTGTATAATCTCTAAAACACCAAGCACAGACACCGTGATTGATGTTTCCTTTGAGCGAGCTTTGCTTTTCTTTCTTAAAATCCATGGAAGTAAGTGCCCCGAAAGCAGCGCCTCCAAGGAGAACTTTCTTAAAGGAATCTCTCCTTCCGGAATCAATAGGTTTGGTCATGAGGGTTTATTGAGGTGAGTTTATTTTCTCTTTTTTGAAAAGAGTGATGAAAAATAATAAAACCAAGACAGAAATACCAGAAGGAATCAACCAAATTGATTTCCAGTCGTGATTACCGGCAGCATTTAAGAAATTATTAGACACTAATCCCGCTACCCAAAAGCCGATTAGCATCCCTATTCCATAAGTCGCCAATGTAATTAAGCCTTGTGCAGAAGATTTGAATTTGGTGCCAGCATGAGAATCTGTATATATCTGACCACTTACAAAAAAGAAATCATAGCAAACGCCATGTAAAAGAATCCCTATTAAGAGCATCCATACTCCTTCGTCTGCATTGCCAAATGCAAAAAATACATAGCGAATTGCCCAAGCTAGCATGGCTACTATTAAAGTCTTTTTAATCCCAAATCTGGTGAAGAAAATCGGTAAGGCTAATAAAAACAAGACTTCTGAAACTTGTCCCAAAGCGATTTTGCCAGTTGAATTCTCAACCCCTATTTCGGTCAAAAAAGGACTGACATTTTGATAATAAAACGCCAAAGGAATACAAATAAGAATAGATGAAATAAAGAAGATGGCAAAGTTCTTATGTTTCAATAATGCAAGTGCATCCAATCCAAGGATCTCTGAAATCTTGATTTTTCCTCCCGTTTTTGCCTGAGGCGGTGTATGAGGAAGTGTAAAACTAAAAACCCCCAAAACCAATGAAACAAGCGCCGCCATTAACCAAGTATGCCGGAGTAAACCCTCCTTCAAGCCCTCCTGACTGTCCCAAGCAAAGAAGCTGATTAACAACCCCGCAGCAATCCATCCAACTGTACCCCAAACCCGAATCACCGAAAACTCTTTTGCCGGGTTCTTCATTTGATTAAATGAAATGGAATTTACTAGTGCCAGAGTGGGCATGAAGAGAATCATATAGGCTAATAGAAATGGAAAGAAACCGTCAAAATCAGTCGAACTGTACATCATGTACATTAACCCTGCTCCGATCAAATGAATTACTCCTAGAATCCGCTGTGCATGAAAATACCTGTCAGCAATTAATCCCACAATAAACGGGGCTATGATTGCTCCAAAGGATTGGGTTGAAAAAGCAAGAGAAATATCCTGGTCTTTAGCCATCAAATTTGAACCTAGGAAAGTCCCCATTGTCACATACCAAGAGCCCCAAACAAAAAATTCAAGGAACATCATTAAAGACAAGCGAGACTTTGTGGCTAAATTCATAGGGCCGAATTAATGGTAAATATTGGGTTAAGTACTTCCCAAAGTTTAGAGTTTGGGCTTTTTCCTGTATTTTAAGCAGTTCCTTTGATTTTCTGAAGAAAGAGGTCGTTTTATTTTGAAAAAGCCACTCATAACCTGTTGTTGCTTCTGATCATTTATTGCCTCTTCTAAGTTAATTTTAGAAGGAAATTACCTGATAAATCTATTATTTTAAGAATCAATAATTGAATCAACAAGTCTTTTTTTATTATGACAACACCCAAAAAACTTAAAATAGGATTGATTGGCGGAGGTCCTGGCTCATTTATCGGAGCAATCCATCTCAATGGTGCTTTGATGGACGGAATGTTTGAAGTAGCTGCCGGAGCCTTCAGTTCAAATCCTGAAAAATCAAAACAACGAGGCGAAGAATTGATGCTTGATCCAAATCGAGTGTATGGTTCCTATGATGAAATGTTTGCCAAGGAGCTATCTTTGCCTGAATCCGAAAGGATCGACGTTGTCGTGATTGTAACTCCAAATAATGTTCATTTTGATCCCGCTGTAAAAGCATTGAAAAATGGGTTTCATGTGGCGTTAGACAAGCCTTTGACCTTGAATTATCAAGAGGCAAAAGAGCTATACCATATCGTAAAATCCTCCGATAAGCGGTTTCTCTTGACCCATACTTACTCAGGGTACCCGATGATCAAGCAAGCAAAACAAATGATTGCAAATGGAGAGATCGGAAAAGTAAGAAAAGTATATGTCGAGTACCCGCAAGGCTGGTTGTTTAAACTATTAGAATCTGAAGACAATAAACAAGCACAATGGCGCACAGATCCTAAGCGAAACGGTTTGGCAGGCTGCATGGGGGATATCGGTACACATGCTTTTCACATGGCGGAGTATGTCACAGGGGAGAAAGTATCACAAATCTGTGCAGATCTTTACATCAAAATACCTGGCAGACCAATCGATGATGACGGAGTTGTTTTGATGCGGTTTGAAAATGGAGCCTCCGGAGTTTTGATGGCTTCTCAAACTGATACTGGAGCAGAAAATAATTTGAAAGTCCGGGTCTATGGTGAAAAAGGAGGCTTAGAATGGGAGCAAGAACTCAATAACACCTTACTTGTTAGATGGCCGGAAGGCCCAGATCAAGTCTACCGTGCTGGAACTGGATATCTAGGTTCCATGGCTCAGGAAAATTCCCGTACCCCAGCAGGCCACCCGGAAGGATATGTGGAAGCTTTCGCAAACCTCTATCGCAATTTTGCTAGATGTATCTACGCTGATCGGGCTGGTCAAAAGCCAAAACCTGAGTGGGAAGATTATCCTGGAGTAGAGGATGGAATCAGGGGGATGGCTTTCATTGATCACGTTTTGAAAAGCAATGTATCCGATCAAAAATGGACCCCATTTGTGGTAGAAAAATAAATTCTTAAACCTAAATAACTTATCAAAAATGAAAACTATCAAAGGCCCAGCTATTTTCCTGGCACAGTTTGCGGATGATGCGGCACCTTTCAACAGCCTAAAAAATATTTGCACCTATATGGCCGATCTTGGCTATAAAGGCGTTCAGATCCCTTCTTGGGATCCAAGAATGATCGATCTCCAAAAAGCTGCAGAGAGTAAAACCTATGCTGACGAGATCGCCGGCATTGTTGCAGAATCAGGAATGCAGATCACCGAACTTTCTACTCACCTGCAGGGGCAATTAGTAGCAGTACATCCAGCATATAATGAGCTTTTCGATGGCTTTGCTCCAGCAAATCTTAAAGGAGACCTCAAAGGTAAATCCGAGTGGGCTACCCAACAGTTAAAATATGCAGCGAAAGCTTCCAGCAATTTAGGCTTAAATGCTCATGCTACTTTCTCAGGTGCATTAATGTGGCATACCGTCTATCCATGGCCGCAGCGACCTGCAGGATTGGTTGATACAGGTTTTACCGAATTGGCAAAGCGATGGCTCCCAATTTTGAATGAGTTCGATTCTTATGGTGTGGACGTATGCTATGAACTGCATCCAGGGGAAGATTTACATGACGGGATAACTTTTGAGATGTTCTTGGAAAAAGTAAATGGTCATAAGCGAGCAAACATCCTTTATGACCCAAGTCACTTTGTCCTACAGTGTTTGGATTATTTACAGTTCATTGATTTCTATCATGATCGAATTAAGATGTTCCACGTAAAAGATGCAGAATTCAACCCAACTGGGAAGCAAGGAGTCTATGGAGGTTACCAAGGTTGGGTAGAGCGAGCAGGAAGATTTAGATCATTGGGAGATGGACAAGTTGATTTTGGTGGTATTTTTAGCAAACTTTCCCAATACAATTATGATGGCTGGGCTGTGTTGGAGTGGGAATGTGCAATTAAGCATCCAGAACAAGGAGCTGCAGAAGGAGCTCCATTTATTGACGCGCATATTATAAGGGTAACCGAAAAGGCATTTGATGATTTTGCTGGAATGGGCGCTGATGAAGCATTTAATAAAAAAATATTAGGCATATAAAAATTAAACAAATACAGAACAAATGAAAATGAACAGATTATTAGGAATGGGAATGATGGCATTGGTCGGAATGACTTTTGCCTGCGGAGGAGGAGAAAAAACGGCTGAGACAACTGCAGAAGCAACACCAGCCGCGCCAGCAAAGGAAATGACCCTTGAAGAAAAATATCAGGATGATCCTATTTATATCAAAGGTATTGAGAAAATAAAAGCATCTGATTGCTTGTCTTGCCACATGGTAGAACGAAAGATAGTAGGTCCATCCTATGCTGAAGTTGCAGCGAAATATGAGAGTACGGAAGAGAATGTCAACATGCTCGCCCAAAAAGTAATCAACGGCGGCGTAGGCGTTTGGGGTGAAATTCCTATGCCTCCGCACCTTTCATTAAGTGAGGAAGACGCAAAAGACATGATTCGATATGTACTACTTCTTAAAAAATAAGTCATGAATAAAAAATATCTAGCTGCAGCAGCACTAGCATCTTTGCTGGTATCTTGCTCTGGAGAAAAAACAGTTGAATCAGAGGAAACCGTGACTGAGGTTGCTCCTGCTGAGGAATGGATTGATTTGTTCGACGGTCAATCTTTCACAGGCTGGCATAAATACGGAGGAGGGGAAGTCGGTAAAGCTTGGAAAATAGAAGATGGCGCAATATATCTTGATGCTGTTAATAAAGACGGTTGGCAAACCGGAGACGGCGGAGATATAGTGACAGATGAAGAATTTGAGAATTTCCATTTAAAGTATGAATGGAAAATCGCTCAAAACGGAAACAGTGGAGTAATATTCTTCATCAACGAATCACCAGAATACCAATATCCTTGGCAAACTGGTCCTGAAATGCAGGTCCTTGACAATGAAGGACACCCAGACGCCAAAATCATCAGCCATAGAGCAGGTGATTTATATGATCTAATTGTGAGCAGTGAGGAGACTGTAAAACCTTATGGAGAGTGGAATCAAGCTGAAATCATTGCTGATCATGGTAAACTTGAACTTGTATTGAATGGAACCACAATCGTAAGCACGACAATGTGGACTCCAGAATGGGAAGCGTTAATCGCAGGTAGCAAGTTTAAAGACATGCCCGGTTTTGGAAAATTCAAAAAGGGCAAAATTGCTCTTCAGGATCACGGTGATCTGGTATACTACCGAAACATCGTACTTAAAAAACTTTAAAACTAACAAACAGAAAGGCCTCGAAAATTTCGAGGCCTTTTTTTATAATCTAGTCACTTTGTCCTTTTTAATGTAAGCAGGCTTCTCTTTCCATTCTATTTCATACCAGTTATCCTTGCTGGACTTGATCCTTACTCGATGACCTGGCTCAACCAATTCTACGAACTCCCCGCCTGCTGTAGGCTTTGAAACAATAATAGTTGGACTGGAAGTTATCAGACCAGTTCTCGGGCTTTCCAGAAAATTATTTGCCAGGAAAATAGAAACTATAAGCAGCACAGTAGGCCAATAGGTCTCTTTCTTTTCAACTTTTCGCCCGGTCCACCAATTCGAAAAAACTGACATTAGGAGAAAAACCGTCAAAAGACCTACGATATATTCTTTGTATTCTGTTAAAAAAATCAGAAATCGCTGGACGTCTGACACTTCATAGCCTACCAAGGAATTTTGCCCGGTAAGGCTTTTGATTTTGGTAATTACCTGCGGATTTGGAGCAAGGTCATAATACTTACTCAGGTACAGTGTAGCCTGCTCATTATCCCCTATTCCCTCTTCAATAAAGGCCATTTTGAGTAACATTGAAGTAGAATACAAGCCCTCTTCATAGTTGGCTCTATAAATCTCCATTGCTTCTTTATAACTTCTTTGACTAAATAAGGAATCTGCTATTTTTAGATCATTTACATCTGCTTGACAATTAATGCCTTGCAGAAGAAAAGCAAAAAATATCAAAAGTTTTGTAAGAAAGATTGAATTCAGGTTTGGCATTTAGATTCTAGTCGCTTATTTTTGCAGTCCAATAACGACAATGATCTGGCAAAAAGCAAGCCTAGGGAGTCAAATTGAAAGGTTTTTAACCCTCCTTGAGAGGTTAAAGTTTCTGAAAATTTAAGTCAGAAATAAATATGATTCCTTAGCTCAGCTGGTAGAGCAATACACTTTTAATGTATGGGTCCTGGGTTCGAGCCCCAGAGGGATCACAAGTGAAACACCAAAGGTTAAAGGCGAGAAGCCTGTCCCGATGCAGTCGAAGCGAAGCGAGACCATATCGGGAAGCCCCAGAGGGATCACAGAAAATATTAACTTGCACGGAGTTAAAAAAAAGTTTCGGGGTGTAGCGTAGCCCGGTATCGCGCCACATTTGGGATGTGGAGGTCGTAGGTTCGAATCCTGCCACCCCGACTTTATATTAATGTTGATCGAAGTTTTGAAATAGCTCGATCTTCTTTTATCCAGGTCCTGTAGCTCAACCGGATAGAGCAACTGCCTTCTAAGCAGTAGGTTTCAGGTTCGAGTCCTGACAGGATCACTTAGATAAGATCTAATTGTAGGTTTCAGTCCACGATAACTATCGGGACGAGTCCTGACAGGATCACTTTATTACCGAAGCGGAATTACGTTCCGCTTTTTATTTTATTATCATTTACCGATTCCTTAGCTCAGCTGGTAGAGCAATACACTTTTAATGTATGGGTCCTGGGTTCGAGCCCCAGAGGGATCACAAGAAAGCAGTCCAAAATTGGACTGCTTTTCTTATTTTTAGGCATATCAAAACTCGGCAATAATCGTTTACGGATTTTCATTTGTTAATTCATGAATTAATGTGGATTGTTGATGCATGAAAAATCTGATTACCCTGCTCTCTATCATCCTCGTTATAGCTTCTTGCTCTCCCCCTATATCTGACAATCATTTTTACGATCCAGGGATTTCTTTGGAACTTGCAAAATTCAGAAAGCAACAAATTTCAGATATCCATTACATCCTGGACTTTTCTATCCCGAAGAAAAAAGAGGATAGAATAAATTCTCTTTTGAAACTAGAGTTAACTATTTCAAATATTGACCATCCACTCATTTTGGATTTCAATGAAAAATCAGAAAACATCAAATCAATTCTTGTAAATGGGGAATCCACACTAGTCAGACATGAAAAGGAACACATCATTATAGATAAAAATCATTTGAAATCAGGTTCTAATCAACTCGAAATAGAATTTATTGCAGGTGATCTATCTTTAAATAGAAATGATGACTTTCTATATACACTTTTGGTTCCTGACCGGGCAAGCACTTTATTTCCTTGTTTTGATCAACCTGATTTGAAAGCGAATTACACATTAAGCATCACTGCTCCGAAAGGTTGGGAAGTTTTGGCAGGAGGCCCTGAGTTAGTCACAATCGAGGAAGGGGATTTCACTAAACACGAGTTTAAGAAATCTGATCTCATGAGTTCCTACCTTTTTTCATTTGTGGCAGGAGATTTTAAAACAGCACGCTCCGAAGAAATCTTCCCTCAAAAAATGCTTTACAGGGAGACAAATCCAGAAAAGATTGAAGCAAGTATTCCCGAAGTATTTGTTCTACACCGTAAATCAGTAGACTTTTTAGAGAACTATACAGGGTATTCTTTTCCCTTTCAGAAATTAGATTTTGCGACAATTCCTATTTTCCAATATGGAGGAATGGAACATGTGGGAGCTATTCAGTATAGAGAGTCAGCTTTATTTTTGGATAGCAATGCTACAGATTCGGAGCTTCTAAGCCGCGCAAAATTGATTGGACATGAGACTGCACACATGTGGTTTGGAGACTTGGTTTCAATTGAATGGTTCAATGACGTCTGGATGAAAGAAGTCTTTGCAGGGTTTATGGCAGGAAAAATTGTAAACCCTAATTACCCTGAAATCAATCATGACCTAGCCTTTTTAACTTCCAACTATCCGTCAGCTTATGGGGAAGACAGAACAGCAGGAACAAACCCGATCAGGCAAAATCTACCCAATCTAAAAGATGCCGGATCACTTTATGGAAGTATTATTTATAACAAAGCCCCTATCATGATGAGACAGCTGGAGACAGCTATGGGAGAAAAGGCATTCCAAAAAGGGATTCAAACATATATAAGGAAGTATGCAAATGGAAACGCCAACTGGAATAACCTTGTGGAGATTTTGGACGAAGAAACATCCATTGATCTACAAAAGTGGAGCGATGTCTGGGTAAATCAATCAAGTCGTCCTTTATTTTCTGAGCATATTTCAATCGACAAGAATGGAAATATCGCTGAGTTTTCGATTTCACAAAAAGCAGAAGATGGGTCCAAGAAAATTTGGCCCCAATTATTCGACATTACTTTAGTCTATTCTGATCACCTTAAAAACATTCCAATCGCTATTGAAAACCAGAAACTGACTATTGATGAAGCTATCGGATTGGAAAAACCAGAAGCGATCTTATACAACAGCAATGGTCTAGGATATGGGGTTTTCCCGATTGATTTGACTTCTTTAGAGAACTACCCGAATCTCGAAAACGAAGTAATGAGAGCACATAGCTTTATAAATCTCTATGAAAACACACTTTTGGGTAATGTGCCGGCAGAAATCGCTTTAGAAATTATTAGAAAAGGGATCAATACCGAAAAAAATGAAATTCTGATTAGACTTCTAGCATCAGAGGCCAGCAGTCTATTTTGGACTTTTCTTCCCAAAGAAAATAGAGAAGCTATTCTATCAGATTTTGAAAATCAGATCTGGGATTTACTCCAGGCTGATTTACCAACAAATATTAAGAAAAGCTTATTTTCTCTTTATAGTAGAATTGCCTACTCAGAATCCGGTAAAACCAATCTCTACAGTGTTTGGAATAAAAATCTAGAAATCGAAAATTTGAAGTTAAACCCCGACAACTTTACCGCTTTGGCGATGAATTTGGCGCTTTATGGACATACCCAATCGGAAGAAATTCTAGATAAGGAAAGATCAAGAATTTCTAATCCAGATAAATTGGATCGATTCGACTTCTTGAGACCTGCCCTTTCACAAAATGTGGAAGATCGAGACCGATTATTTGAATCATTTAAAGAAGCTGCAAACCGCGAAAAAGAATCTTGGGTTTTGGATGCTTGTGAGTATATACATCATCCATTACATCAGGCAGAAAGCGTAAAACATGTGCCACTTTCATTGGCTCTTTTAGATGAGATCCAGAAGACAGGGGATATATTCTTCCCAAAAAGATGGATAACCTCGACTGTCGGCCAATACACTTCAAAAGAAGCAGCTGATGAGGTAACCAATTTTCTAAGAGATAATCCAAATTTTAATCCAATTCTAAAAAACAAAATTTTACAAGGCACGGATGATCTCATGCGAGTACAAAGAATTTCAGGAATTGAGAATTGATTAGAAGTTCAATGGATCCAAGTGTTTAAAATGTCCGTTTTGGCTAATCTTTTCTTTAGCCTGCTCTGCAGCCTTAACCGCTGGGATAATCCGTTTAAAATGATTTACCAAAAATCTTGTGCGCTCTGCTTCAGAGACCATTTTCAGCAATTCCAGTTCCTCTTCGAGACTAAGCCCTATTTTATGGGAAAAAGTATATGAATTTACAGATTTAGGGTCTACTTCAACGTCATACTTTAACAAGAAGAGCATCTCCTTCAAATAAAAAATATACTCTTGATTTAAAAAAGAATCTACCGTAGGGTCATTAGGCAGAAACTCAATCTCACCGCCAGCATACTCTTTTCCTGGGGATGGATTGTCAAATGATTTAATACGAAAAGGCTGGATTCCAACAGTTTTGACATCTAGCCTCCCGTCTTCATATCGCTTATAAACTTGATCAAGCCTTACCAAAGTCCCAAAACCGGAAATTTTATCCAAAAAAGTACAAACACCAAAGACGCCACCTTCGATCTCAATATCAGCAATAAGTTGTCTATACCTAGGCTCAAAAATATGAAGGTTTAACTCTTCATCAGGAAAGGCAACAAGCTTAAGAGGAAAAAAGGGGACGTACATTTTTGGTTTTTAGATTTATTAACTGATGCCGGCTAATTTTGGTTTTCAAAAAAAAAGCCGGTTAAAAAAACCGGCTTTAAAATTATTTGCTTGCGATGTAGGTCAATAAATCAACTACTTTATTGGAATAACCCCACTCGTTATCATACCAAGACACTACTTTCAAGAACTTATCAGAAAGCTGAATCCCAGCACCGGCATCAAAAATTGATGTTCTAGGATCGCCCAAGAAATCTGTGGAAACCACATCGTCTTCAGTATATCCCAAAACACCTTTCATTGTAGTCTCGGACACTTCTTTCATCTTCGCACAAACCTCAGCGTATGTTGCAGGGTTCTTTAACCTAACTGTCAAATCTACTACAGATACGTCAGGAGTAGGAACTCTGAATGCCATCCCGGTAAGCTTTCCATTCAACTCAGGAATTACTTTTCCTACAGCTTTTGCAGCTCCAGTAGACGATGGGATGATATTTTGTCCAGCACCTCTTCCACCTCTCCAGTCTTTCGCAGAAGGACCGTCAACGGTTTTTTGAGTAGCTGTTGTAGCGTGAACTGTAGTCATCAAACCCTCTTCGATTCCCCAGTTATCATTCAATACTTTGGCAATCGGCGCAAGGCAGTTAGTAGTACATGAAGCGTTTGATACAAATACCATATCCGGAGTATATGAACCCTCATTTACACCCATGACAAACATTGGAGTATCATCCTTGGAAGGTGCAGACATGATCACTTTTTTAGCACCGGCATCGATATGGCCCTGAGCAGTTTCTTTGGTCAAGAAAATCCCTGTAGATTCGATCACATAATCAGCTCCGATTTCACCCCATTTCAAGTTAGCTGGGCTTTTTTCTGCGGTAACTCGGATCGTATCTCCGTTTACAATAAGATTACCATCTTTTACCTCGACAGTGCCTTTGAATTGCCCGTGAGTCGAGTCATACTTCAACATGTAAGCCATGTAGTCTACATCGATCAAGTCATTGATTCCTACGACTTGAATATCACTTCTTTCTTGGGCCACTCTGAATGCCAGACGACCGATTCTTCCGAATCCGTTGATTCCAACTTTAATTTTGCTCATTTTATTATTGATTAACGTATAGGTTTGATTCTAAAAACTCTAACAGAATAGCCACTTTTGGCTAAAAATTCCTGATGAATGGCTAAGTTATTACAATTTTTTGGCTAGCCCAAACTATTCCAATGCTTAACTTAAACGACTCTATTCCAAAGGAAATTCAATCGATTTCGAAGAAAAATAATTGTAGGAGTTCTATAAAAACTCATACTAAAATTAGAATTCTTAATTTAATGATTTAAAAAACAGAGATTTTTAATGTTCGTGAAAGCAATTCAAGATATCGCTAAATTCACTCGGGCGATCCATTCTATTTCAAGAAATTTCGGATCGCCCCAGGTTCAAAAAGGATCAGCAACACTTTTCTTTGTCAATCGAGAAGGATATGCGCTGACCTGCAAGCATGTTGCCCAATGGATCAGTCAAGCAAAAGAACTGGGAGCAGGAAAGCGGCATGCCTTGGCAAAGAAACTTGGTCTTCATGCAGATCAAACCAGTGAGATGCGGATCACATTTGTCGATTGCGTTGACAAAATCAGCAATCTCAAATTTCACCTCCACCCAATTTATGATTTAGCCTTAATCAAGTTTGAAGGTTTCGATAAAATACTTTTTCCAAATACCCCGATTTTTCAAAAAGATGAAAGTGCTATTCAGCCTGGGGCAATGCTGTGCCGTCTTGGGTTTCCATTTCCGGAATTCAGCAATTTTGGATTGGATCAAAACTCACAAACGCTTGTTTGGACCAAAGAGGGAAATGCCCGGTCGCCAAGATTTCCCATTGAAGGAATGCTCACTCGTTTTTTAGGGGACAATTCGGGAAAAGTATATGGGATGGAACTCAGTACACCTGGGCTCCGAGGGCAAAGTGGTGGCCCTTTGTTTGATTCGGAAGGTAAAATCTTTGGAATGCAAAGCAGGACAAAGCATTTACATCTAGGGTTTGATATTGAAGAAAAAGCAATTATCGCTCATGGTAAAGCAAAAAAAGTAAATGATTACGCGTTTATCCATTTAGGCGAATGCATACACGTCTCCGTGATTAAGGAGTTTTTGAGACAGCACAATGTTGCTTTTGAGGAGGGATAAAAGCGGATCTCTTATCACCCCATAAAAGACCCGCCAAAAAAGTACTTAACACCTGAAGAGGTTATCTGAAACAATAGCCTATAATAACCATAGATAATGAAACATGGGATATTGATAGATAAGTGCTATCAAATCCTAAATAGCTGATTACTTTCTCTTTAACAGCTCTTTTTTCTTTTCGATGGCTTGCTTAGCAAGCTGGATAGCTTTTTCCACCAAATCGATTTTGATAGATTCATTTCGAGTCTGACGCTCTTCCTGAATCCAGACTTCCGGATTTTTCTTTCCCTTGGACTGATTGATACTTCGAAGTGTCACGGCAATGTTCTCAGGGATATTGACAATCTCAGCAATTTCTTGATCATTGAACTGATCTTTGAATTTGGAGTGAATCAGTTCTGAAGGAAAGATATGATCATAGTCATACGGATCACCTCCCCATAACTGCTCGCCTGTATAAGTGTCGAGATAGAAAGCTCTTCCGCTTCCTTTTCGTAGGGCTTCAGCATGAAGTTCTGCCTTTACTTTTTCAAAAGCCTTATTGATTTCTCCTCGATGATAGGGTCTGGACATCATTTATAAAGCTGGTGAATGCTTTCCTTTGTTTGAGCCTGATGGATGACGGAAGCAAGGCATTGAGGTGAGACTTGCCAAACTATTATTGCTGGTCCCGCAATACTTGCAAGAATAACTTGACTTCTCTGAACCTTCGTACAGTTTGTGCTTCCCTTTGTTCGATCCCAAAGGATGTCTAAAACAGGGAGAAGCAGTCAAATTTGCGACGGAAGTAAATTTGGTTCCGCAGTATTCGCAGAGTGAGGTGGGCATAATGGTCTAAACTTCAGAATTTGTGAGGTCATCCAATACGCTCTTTGCTTTAGCTTCACATTCATCTATCATATTATTCCCAAAGTAAACGGTCAATGTAAATGCAGCGGCAACTGCAGTAATTTGACCGACTATTGGAATGTATTTACCGATTTGTTTAATAGTTATCTGAGGTGCATACTTCTTTAGTGCAATTAGTACCAATTCTTTACTGAGGAATCTCTGGGCAAAGATTTTCATACCAGACAAAACACTTGCTTTTACCCCGTGATTCTCCAAAAATAAAATAGACTCACCATCAAAACCATAAATCTTCATAATCTCCTTATTTATTTTCATAAGAATTGCTATATCAGCCGCAATGTCAACCCCAGGAATTGGGTTTAACCCATTAAGACCAGCTCCAGCAGAAATCCACATTACAAGTTTTTTTGCTATTGCCCTTTTTTTCATTAAAATTTCCTCATTTGCAATAAATGCCTCTGCTATGAATTTATCCCTTTTTAATGCTGTTAGATTTAGAGAAATTTCATTGATTAATTTACCCAAGTCAAAGTTTAGTGGTTGTCTTGAGGATATTAAATAAATACCAAAATGTTTTAGGTTAGTTAAGTATTGTTCCAAGTCATATAGACATTCACTCAATGTCTCTTGTTCGGATTTTTTAGGGGTATTATGCTTTCCATCATCTACTGACTGGTCAATCTTAGTCCTAACTATGAAAATGGGCTTGTTTAACTTTTTAACCTCTTTAATTAAAAACAAATCATTTTCATAAAACCTATTTGCAGTAACAAGGATTAAAAAATCAAAAGAAGCCAATTCCATTTTCTCAACATATTCCTCTTTAGGAAATTTTGTGGTTCCGCATCCTGGCAAATCATAAAAAGACACACCGTTTTTGGAAAAAGGACCACTTTTTTCAATAGTAGTTTCAATGGTTCCAGTATCGCATATATTTTCTCCTATGATAGCATTAATCAAACTAGATTTCCCTGTTCCACTTTGTCCAATCAAAGCTCCACTTACTTTAGTGTTTTTATAATTTTGACCTTTTTCAACTAACCCTCTCAGATATTCCCCTAATTCATTAGATTCTTCCATAGCTCATTTAAAGTTTATTAAGCTTAAGGTTTCTATTTTTTGAAAAAGCAAATTCTACAATTCACAACCGCCCCAAAATCCTACATAACTGTTACTTTCTAGCCACAAAAAATCTTTACCCTTACTTCGTAACCTTGATTGTTGGCATCTACCTGGATGCTTTCGGAGGTGTAGCCCGGAAGTAAACTCAGTTTTTCCCGGATCATTTTGATCCCTTTGGATTCATGAGTTTTGTTCACTTGCTGCATTCCGGTACCGTTATCTTTGACGATACATAGCAATTGATTTTCGGTTAGCAGTTCATAACATATCATGAGCTCTGGGCTTGGGTGATCTACTGCAAAGGCGTGGTTGAATACATTCTCCACCAAGGGCTGAATGATCATCGGTGGAATAAGCAAGTCCTGTTTCTGATTCAAAGCGCTACCCTTGATTTCCCACTTCACGCGATTATCCATTCGGATATTTTCTACGGCTATGTAGCTTTTCAGGTACGCGATTTCCTCCTCTAAGGTGACTTGGGCTTTGCTACTTTGGTCTAAGGTGCTTCGAATAAGCTTGCTGAATTTGCCCAAGAATTCCAGTGCCTGGGGCGTATCTTTTTTTAAGATATAATATTGAATGCTATTGATCGCATTGAAGATGAAATGAGGGTTCATCTGGGATTGCAAGGCTTCCAACTTAATTTCTGCAAGCCGTTGTTTCAGCATAGATTCACTTTTTACCTGACTCATTCTGACTTTGTAGACCAGCAAAAACAGAACTCCCAGAAGAATCCCAGTCAAAAACATAAACCAACCTTGCAAGTAGTAGGGCTTTGAAATAGAAAATGGCAGTAAAGCAGAGTTGGATAGCTTCCCGGAAAAAAGGTCTTGGGTTTCCACCTCTAGCGTATAATTCCCAGGAGGCAAATACGTCAGCTCTATCAACGTTTCATCGCTATACTCAGTCCATTCCGCCTCTGGTTTAAGCCGGTAGCGGTAGAGAAGTTTTCCTTCGCTGAAATTATCTTTTGGCTGAAATCGAATGGATAAGGAGTTTTCTTGTGAACTTAAATCCAAGCCTTCACCTTGATAGACAAACCATCGAAAGTCAGCCGTATTGGTTTTCTTCCCATTTACCTTGAGTTCAGTGATGGAGAGTTGGACAGGTGGATATTCTTTAGCAATCAAATCAGGAAGGTCCAGTACATAAAATCCTTTGTCCAGTCCGATATATAACTTTTCTCCAATCCGCTTTGCTGTTCTATAAATTCGATTGAATCCCCCTCCCTTTTCTGGCCAAAACCGAATTTCATCCCCTTGTAAAATATGTAAGCCTAATTCAGTGCCGACAAAAATCACATCCTGAAAGGACTCAATAAACAGGATCGAAGTACCATGAAGCCCTTCTTTAGGCCATTTTCTTAGGATTTCAAACGTAGGTTCTACGCGAATTTGATACAAATCCCCAAATTCTGTCCCTGCTAATAACTGCCCATTCCCTAAGTTATGGAGGGTTTTAAACTTTGGTTCTTCCCAAGTCCCTTCCTTTTTATAGGAAAGGAAAGCATCGCCGGCATAATGATAAAGTCCATGAAATACTGATGCCAGATACGTTCGGTTTTCTGTCTCTATGACTTTTGCAATCTGTAACGGAGTGCTTGGAAGCTCTGGCTCATAATAAGTGTATTCAAAATTTGAAGGATCTGAATATATCCTTACGCCAGCATAAGGGTTGGTCTCTAAAAGTTTCCCATCTGGTGTAAAACCAATACTGTAGGCGTGAACCGGAAGATAGGTCATGATCTTTCCCTGAAGACTCAATTCAAATATTCCAATATTGGAATTAGTCCACCATGAATTCCCTTTTTGGTGCAATTCATAAAATTCAATTTCCTCAGCAGGAATTGAAGGATCCAATTCAAAAAAACCATCTAGGTGTTTAGGGATTTTTTTGGGGAAAATGCTATAATACTCTGCTTGCTTTTGTTTAAAGCTCGCAGCGGTAACGATAGTCCTATTTCCTAATGATTCTCGAATATCTAGCCCCTTATTACTTATAAAAGCCATGTGCTGTTGATTGCCAGCAATACCTTTGACTTCGGCGCCATCTAATGCTTCATAGACAATTGCATTATCCAACCGAATCTGATACAGCCCCTTATCTTGAGATCCCAAGAAGAGTAATTTTCTTTTTTTATCGACTGCTCCTGCCAGAATGAATTTTGATTCAACTCCAAACCATTGATTTAGATTTTCCAAGTGTCCGTCTTGAAGTAAAAACACTCCGCCGTCTTTTGAAAATGTACTTGCGGCAAGTAAATAGCTTTCATTTTTTAGTCCTTCCAATTTTTGCCAGACTATGGACTGACCCAGGCTATCTTTAGGAGATTTTCCTACAAGGAAATCAGAAAGGTCAATCTTTTTAATAGACCCTTTATCCGCTAAAAAAAGATCATTTTGTTTTTGAAAAACTGAATAGATGGGAAGCCAATCATTGATTTTGGAAATCGTTGGTGTACTTCCGTTCAAATCCAATTCATAGCTTCCGCTTCTGTAGGTTGTAAAAAACAAGCGGTTTTCATTTTCAAAAAATCCTGTGGTGTAATTCAGGTCATTTTCCCTTATACTGGAGGAAATAGGCGTGATTTTAAATGTGGCTACATCGGCAATGCTCACTCCATCTTCTGTGCCGATAAGCATTTTGTCCCCGAAGGAATAAAACCGTCTGATTCTGTTGTCTGTAAGACCATCTTCTTGGGTGAACACATGAAATATTTTCCCGTCAAAAACAGAAATACCACCCCCATAACTCCCAAACCAAAGATTCCCTTCTTGATCTTCTTCAATGGCCCAACAACTATTAAAGCCAAGTCCATCTTCTCCGTAAAAGTTTTGAAAACTTCCATTTTCAAATTTAGAAACTCCGTTTTCTGTACCTATCCATAAAATTCCCCTGGAGTCTACCAACAGTGCTCTGATCACATTGTTGGGTAATCCGTCAGCAGTGGTAAAGTTATAAGAAGGTACCTGCTGGGAAAAAACTTGGACACACAGGCATTCAAGCAGAAAAAAACAAAGTGTAAGCTTTTTAATAAAACCCATCTTTCAGATTAGCACTCTTTCTGACTGAAACGGAAATTTTATCTCCATTTTTGAGAAACATAAACCCTTCTTTTTTATCATAGTAATCAAATTTGGTACAATTAGCCAAAATCGAATCATGGATTCTTACGAATCGATCGCTGGATTTTAATCTGTCCTCATAAATCCCCAGAGATTTGGAAACCATCTTTTTTACTCCGCCTTCTAAGTAAAAATTGGTGTAGTTTCCATTTGCTTCAAGATATAGAATGTCATTCAAATCAACATATTCATCGATTTCATGAGATTTGAGTACGATCACTTGATTTTTTTTGAGTTGCTTTTCCAATAACCGTAAAGGGTCTTTCTGGCTTTTTATTTTATTGATATATCGGGAAATGGATTTATTCAATTCGACAACATCAATGGGTTTGAGTAAGTAGTCAAAAGCTTCAATTTTGATTGCGTCTATCCCATGTTCTTTATGAGCAGTGGTGAAAATCACTTCAAAATCCCGAAACGGGAAACTTTCAAGAAGAGAAAAACCGTTTTTTTGTGGCATCTGAATATCCAGAAACACCAACTCTGGCTCATGTTTTTGAATAGCTGGCAAAGCTTGATCCACCGAACTACACTTAGCCAGGATTTCAAATTTGCCAGGAAAATTCATCTCCAGAAGAATTTCCAAAGATTCCAATGCGTGTTTTTCATCATCAACAAGAATCGCCTTTATCATGGTTTTAGACATTGTCCCTAAAAGTTAAATTGAAAAATATCACTTAAAAAATTATTGTCAATGTATTAGTGTCGAGAATTTGAGTTTAAGTGAAAAAGTATTTTTCAATAGAGCACTTCCAAACTCTGCAAATAATAGATTCGATTAAACCCTCGAGAAACATTTTCAAACAATCTGATTCTAAAAAAAAGCCCTGAATTTCTTCAGGGCTTTAATCTTTATAGACTCGCTAGCGTTTCATTCAAGGTTTTACTTGGCCTCATAGCTACTGAGGTTAAGTTGCTGTCAGGCTTATAATATCCTCCGATGTCGACTGGCTTGCCTTGTGAGCCATTCAATTCATTGACTATTTGATCCTCATTATCCTTTAGCATTTTTGCCAATGGTGCAAAACGGGATTTCAACTCCATGTCTTTAGATTGAGCCGCAAGTGCCTCTGCCCAGTATAATGCAAGGTAGAAGTGGCTTCCTCTATTATCTAACTTGCCCACTACTCGAGCTGGAGATTTATCATTTTCCAGCCACTTTCCAGTAGCTGCATCCAAAGTCTCTGAGAGAAGGAGTGCCTTATCGTTATGGAATGTTTGTCCCAAATGCTCCAAGGAAACAGCCAATGCCAAAAATTCACCAAGCGAATCCCATCTCAGGTGTCCTTCTTCTACAAATTGCTCCACATGCTTAGGTGCTGATCCTCCGGCTCCAGTTTCAAACAGTCCTCCACCATTCATAAGCGGGACGATTGAAAGCATTTTTGCAGAAGTGCCCAATTCCAAAATCGGAAATAAATCCGTCAGGTAATCACGAAGCACATTACCGGTCACTGAGATCGTATCCATTCCGGCCTTGAGTCTTGCCAAAGAAAAGTTTGTTGCTTCCAAAGGAGACATGATATGGATTTCCAATCCTTTGGTATCGTGATCTAAAAGATATCGATTCACTTTTTTGATCAACTCGGCATCGTGCGCTCGCTCCGGATCTAACCAGAATACCGCCGGTGTGCTGGATAATCTTGCTCTTGTCACAGCCAGTTTCACCCAATCCTGAATTGGAGCATCCTTGGTCTGGCACATTCTCCAAATATCCCCTGCTTCCACTTCATGAGAAATAATTACTTGTCCAGCAGAATCAATCACATCCACTCTTCCAGCAAAAGGGATTTCAAAAGTCTTGTCATGTGATCCATATTCTTCAGCTTTTTGAGCCATGAGACCCACGTTTGGCACAGTTCCCATGGTCGTAGGGTCAAATGCTCCATTTGCTTTGCAAAATTCAATCGTTGCTTGGTAAACCCCAGCATAAGCTCTATCTGGAATCACAGCTTTTGTATCCTGAGCCTTTCCTTCTTTGTTCCACATTTTACCTGAAGTACGGATCATCGCAGGCATTGAGGCATCAATAATCACATCACTTGGCACATGAAGATTAGTGATTCCACGATCAGAATTTACCATCGCCAAATCTGGGCTATCTGCATAGCAAGCATCAATATCAGCTAGGATCTCAGCTTTCTTTTCATCTGGCAATTTCTCAATGCTGGAAAGCAAATCTCCAAAACCATTATTCACATCTACTCCTACAGACTCTAGAGCAGCAGCATGCTTTTCAAAGACTGGTTCGAAAAACACTTTAACCGCATGACCGAAGATAATCGGATCCGAAACCTTCATCATGGTGGCTTTCAAATGGATCGAGAAAAGAACCCCCTCAGCTTTTGCTTCTGCTTTCGCTTTCTTCAAGAAAGCTTTTAGAGCAGAAACACTTAAGGTAGAAGCATCAATGATCTCGCTTTCCAAAAGGTTTAACCCCGTCTTGAGAACTTCTCTTTTACCGTCTGTCCCTATTAATTCTATCGAAATCGCTGTTGCTTTAGGCACTAAATAGGATTTCTCACTTCCATAAAAATCTCCTTCGGACATGCTGGAAACATGTGATTTAGAGTCAGAAGCCCATTTCCCCATTGAATGCGGATGCTTTCGCGCGTAAGCTTTTACTGCCAAAGGAGCTCTTCTATCTGAGTTTCCCTCTCTCAAAACCGGGTTGACCGCTGAGCCTTTGATTTTATCATATTTAGACTTTGCAGTTTTTTCAGCATCAGTTTTAGGCTCTTCTGGATAGTCTGGAAGAGCGAAACCTTGAGATTGAAGTTCTTTTATTGCAGCTTTCAACTGAGGAACCGACGCCGAAATATTAGGGAGTTTCACAATATTGGCTTCAGGAGTCTTAGCTATTTCACCCAATTCAGAGAGGGAGTCGGCCACCTGCTGCTCTGGCTTTAAGTATTCTGGAAAATTCGCCAAAATTCTACCTGAAAGCGAAATGTCTCTTGTCTCCACTTGTACTCCTGCGGAGCTGGTGAAAGCCTGAACAATTGGCAAAAGGGAATACGTGGCGAGGGCTGGCGCTTCGTCTGTCAGCGTGTAAAGGATTTTTGGAGTTTGGTTACTCATTGTTTATTCTAATCTAAAAAGAGTTAAAAGGTACCCGATGGATACTGTATCGAAAGATTTAGAATTGATTTTTCTGAAATCTTTCAGCAAAACGCATTGTCTTCGGGAAAATTCGGGGCTAAAATAAGGAATTTCTACTGGAGACAAATCCCGTTTAAAACAAAGAGTTGGATAAATGATGAAAGTCAGTCTTGAATACTGAATTCGTCCGAGTCCATCCAAGCAGGAAACTTTGATCGATAAGAGTCTAAATCTTCGGCATCCAATTTCACAAATTCGATGCAATCATTTTCCCCTAAAAAAAGTAACTGATTTCCTTTAAAGTCATAAGCTGCAGAATGCCCACAATACGAGATACTATTCCCATCTTCTTCGATCCGATTGACTCCTATTGAATAAGAGAGGTTTTCAATGGCTCTTGCTGGCAAAAGAGCATCCCAAGCTCCCACTCTCGCAGCTGGCCAGGAAGCAACATAAAAAACTAAATCATAGGCTAGCCCATCGGGGCTGCTCGTGTTTCTCGACCAAACTGGAAATCGAAGGTCATAACAAATTTGAGGACAGATTTTCCAACCCTTGAGTTCAAAGATAGGTGTGGTAGATCCAGCGGAAAAAATAGTATCCTCACCAGCCATCCGGAACAAATGTCGCTTGTCGTAATGAGACACCTTACCATCCGGGCTGACCCATAAAAGTCTGTTGTAAAATTTACCCTGATCCTGAATGATCACACTACCGGTGAGCGTTGCCCCCGTTTGAGCGGCCATTTGTTTCATCCATTTGGTCACTCCAAGATTCATCGGCTCAGCCAATTCCTTGGCATCCATACTAAATCCTGTAGGAAACATTTCAGGTAAAATAATCAGATCAGGAGAACTTTTTATCTCCCAGATTTTCTCCTCAAGCATCGCCAAGTTTGCTACTTTATCTTTCCAATAAAGAGCAGTCTGAACTAGTGCAATGTTTAAGAAGGGGGATTTACTCATTTAACTGGGTAGATCATTCGGTAGTCAGTTGAAACTTTTCCTTTACTCACATCGATCAACTTGGACTGGACCAAGCGCTTTTTTAATCCTTTTAGGTAATCTACAAAAAGAATCCCTTCCAAATGGTCGTATTCATGTTGAATCACACGAGCGGTCATTCCTGTAAACTCTTCCTCCTTCAAGTTCCAATTTTCATCGTAATATTCAATGGTGAGTTTTTCGGGGCGGATAATCTCAGCGCGTACCTCAGGAATACTTAAACAACCCTCTTCAAAGCTGTAAGCATCACCGTATTCATCCAAGATAATCGGATTAATAAAGGCTCTTCGGATTCCTTTTTCAGTATCCTCCTCGTCAAGCATCAGACTGCTATCGATGACAAAAAGTCGAATTCCTTGATTGATCTGAGGAGCGGCCAAGCCAACTCCACTTGCATGGTCCATGGTGGCATACATGTCTTTGATCAGTGCATCTATATTTTTTCCTTCTTCAATTTCTTCGGCTTCCTTTTTCAATATTGGATTGCCAAAAGCCACTATAGGATAAATCATTGTCTTTCTAAATAGGATTGTAGGATGATCGCAGCGCTAACTTTATCAAGGTTTCCTGCTTTTTCTTTTCTGTCTTTCTTTTTACTCCCCATAGCAATCATGCTTTGCATGGCCATTTTGGAGGTGAACCGCTCATCAATGAGTTCAATTTTTTTATCTGGAAACAGCTTCTCCAATTGACCTTTCATCGCCATGACTTTTGGAGTCATTTCATTATCAGCCCCATTAAGCCGAATAGGATACCCCAATACCAGCGTATCGACATCTTCTTTGATGCAATAGCTTTTGAGATAAGAAATCAAAGTTGCCGTAGGAATAGTTTCCAGTGGATTCGCCAGCATTTTCAACGAATCGGTAACAGCTAGCCCCGTTCTTTTGGTTCCCAGATCTATCGCAAGTATTCTGGGCATTAGTTGGTTTTGATTTTTTTACGGATTTGACGAAGAACTTCCCGCTCCAGTTCTACTGCTTTGGGAAAGAGTAATTCGTCTTCAATTTTAGCATGGATATGAAGCTCCCGTTCGAAATTTTGAAGCTCGTGATAGAGAACCTTCATCGGAAGTGGTGCATCTTCTTTTAGAAAATAGTCAGCCGTAAGCTTTCGGATTCCTTCCATTTCATCGTCATGGACTTCGTGTTGATCAGCCAAATTGCTGATCGGCTCCTGCTCTAAAATAATAAGGGCATCGTGAATGGAAAAAAGATCCATCTCAATATCCTGAAGCATTTCGATTCGCTTAAAAAGCCTACTTTCTTCCTCATGAATATGGTGAATAAAATCCTCCACGAATAGAGGGAACATAATTCTCAAATCTGCGATTAATGGGCCAAAACCAGGCTCTCCGCTAATTCCAGAAATCAGATTTGAAAGAAATGGCAATTCCTGTCGTACAAAATAATAGTGCTTCTTCTTCAGATAAGCGACTAAAACCTCGATTGGGTTTAAAAATAAATCCTCGTTGGAGGGCTCTCGCTGAAGCGCCCAAGCTTCTAATTCTGCTATCAATTGACTGGCATGGACACGGTGTTTTTTACAGACTTCCTCCAGCGACTGAGTAGGATATTGGTAAAAGCTAATCCCAAAATAATGGAGCACAGCAGCAAAGACATAGTTTTCAGAAACTAAATCTCCCACAAGGGCTTTTTCGAAATCATTTGGAGAACGCATGGACAAAAATAATTTTTTTTAACATAAAAAAGGGGATTAATTTGGTCCAATATCTGTTCCCCCCGTACAAAGATTTGCTAGCTTTATCAAAAGACTTTTTTAACAGAAACTCTTTTAGTCTAGTTTAGTATCTATTATAAGTTGAATTTCAACAGAAAAAGAAAAATCGTGAGCGAGAAGAAAAACACTAAATCCCAGATCCGACTTCCAATAATTTTAGCTTTGGCCATATCAGCAGGTATTTGGATCGGGGCGACTTTTGCTGAGCCAAAAGGAAATCAAAATGATCTTAGAGCTGCCATGTACAAGCTCCAGGAGATCATGACCTATATCAATCGTGACTATGTTGATAGTGTGGATACCAATGAACTTGTTGAATACGGCATTACCAAAATGCTCGAAAACCTGGACCCGCACTCCAGCTATATTCCTGC
Source organism: Algoriphagus marinus (assembly GCF_001936475.1). Lineage (GTDB taxonomy): Bacteria > Bacteroidota > Bacteroidia > Cytophagales > Cyclobacteriaceae > Algoriphagus > Algoriphagus marinus. The sequence continues at coordinate 503,990 of NZ_MSPQ01000002.1, forward strand.
CCGAGATGCTTCCTTGGCTCAATCCCAACTCGATGGTGAGTTTGACGGGATTGGAGTAGAATTCGGAATTATTCGAGACACTATCTATGTGGTGGCACCTTTGACAGGAGGTCCTTCAGAGGCCTTAGGGATTCAATCAGGTGATCAGATCATCGCTGTGGATGATAAGACTGTGGCAGGAATCGGAATCACCAACCGTGACGTGTTTGAATATCTTCGAGGCCCCAAAGGGTCTAAGGTAAATGTAGATATCAAGCGAAAAAATCAGAAGGATTTGATCCGCTATGAAATCACCCGAGATAAAATACCACAATACAGTATCAATGCTTCATACATGGTCAATGATGAGGTAGGCTATATCAAAGTCACTCGATTTGCAGCCACCACTTATGAGGAATTTCAGCAATCCTTGAATCAGCTAAAAGCGCTTGGAATGAAGAAATTAATCATTGATTTGCAGTCCAACCCTGGCGGATATATGGGAGCAGCGATCAACATGGCTGATGAATTATTGTCTGATCGATCTGTCATTGTATCTCAGGAAGGTAAAGTGAAAGAGTTTAATCAAAAAGCGGTCGCATTCAAGCCTGGAATGTTTGAAAGTGGGCCGGTCATCGTATTGATGAACGAAGGATCCGCTTCTGCCTCCGAGATTTTGGCAGGCGCTATTCAGGACAATGATCGAGGCCTAATTGTAGGAAGAAGGTCATTTGGTAAAGGTCTAGTACAAATGCCAATTGATTTGTCAGACGGTGCTGAATTAAGATTGACTATTGCAAGATATTATACACCTTCAGGAAGATCCATCCAGAAACCTTACGGCGAAAACTATGAGGCATATGAAAGAGACTGGATTGAAAGATATGAGCATGGAGAATTCTTTTCTGCAGATAGTATCAAATTCAATGACAGCTTGAAGTACGAAACTAAAAAAGGCCGTACAGTCTATGGCGGAGGTGGCATCATGCCAGATTACTTTGTGGGACTGGACACAACAATGAACAGTGCTTATGTAAGCAGACTCTTTAACTCAGATGCTACTAGAGAATTCATCTTGGACTATGTAAATGAGAATAAATCCAAGTTTGCAAACATGGATTTGGAAGAATATTACACCTCTTATACTGTGACAGATCAAATGTTAAAAAAGGTCACTGAGTATGGTACAAAAAATAAGGTCGAGTTTGACGCAAAGGATTTTGGTAAGTCGAAAGAATACCTAAGAATTCTAATGAAAGCACACCTTGGAAGACAGCTTTATGACGATAATGCTTTCTACAAAGTAGTCAACGACATCAATGAAGTTTATATACAAGCTTTAAAGTTATTTGGGGAGGCAGAGCGAATTGCATTGGCAACTGACTTGACCCCATCGAATGAGGAATAAAGAAATCTAAATCCCTGGATTTAAAGAGCAGCACGAAAGTCCTGCTCTTTTTTTATTAAAAATGTTTCAATCCTCCTCAAAAATCCTAACCTTAGAAATCATTTAAACCCAAAGAAAATCTATGAAAGCGCTATTCACTCTTCTTTTTATTGGAATAACCATGACAACTTTTGCTCAAATAAAAGTCAACCACATCGCAGTCCATGTAAGTAAGCTAAAACCCAGCATGGAATTTTATGAAAATATCGTAGGTCTAAAAGCCATTGAAGAACCATTTAAAGATGGGCTTCACGCTTGGTATGATATAGGGGGTGGAGCTGCACTACATCTAATCGAGGCACCAAATGTCCCTACTGAAATATCTAAAGTGAATCACCTTTGCTTTAGCATGAAGGACATGGATGCTTTCATTCAAACCTTAAAAGACACCAATTATCCTTTTGAAAGCTGGCAAGGTGAAAAAAGCAAAGTGACCATTCGAGTTGATGGTATTCGTCAGATTTACATTCAAGATCCTGATGGCATGTGGCTGGAAATTAACGATGATTTTTGAAATTGAGCTACTAGAATAATGTTTTTATAAAAGCAAAAGCCCGAAGGTGGATCTTCGGGCTTTTGCTTTTTATTTACTTTTGATATAAAGCCTGTGGCCAATGATCGTTTCCAAGATTAATATCCGGAAGAATTTTATCAGGATCAATGGTAACTCCTTTAATCGTTTTAGTCGTTTTGATGAGGTGATTCCAAGTATCTCCTCTTTGCCAGATTTCTACAGGGAGCATTTGTCGCTCTGAGGAACCGTCTTCGTAAGTGATTTCAATCAATACAGGCATTGGAATTTCACCTTTATTTGAAAGAACCGCCACGTAGTTTCCAGCATAAGGAATTACTCCATTGATTCCCAAATCAATATTCCCATTACCATAAAACCATCCCTGCCAAAACCAGCTTAGATTTTCTCCAGCAACATTTTCGATGTGATTGAAGAAGTCTTGAGGGAGTGGATGCTTATAGGCCCAAGCGTTAATGTAGGATTTGAATGCGTTGTCAAATCGCTCCGGACCTAGAATGTATTCGCGAAGCATTAGCAATCCCATTGCAGGTTTATTGTATGCGATCATCCCCAAATTACCGACATTTGAGACGTCAGGATAAGTATCTATCCCTTCCCGAGCTTCATTTGTGAAGTAATTCAAATAGCGACGGGTCTCATTCAAGTTGGAAGGAAACTCCCCATTATTGAAAGCATTCGAGCTGTAATGGTTAATAAAAGTGTTAAAACCTTCATCCATCCAGGCGTATCTTCTTTCATTGGAACCAACGATCATCGGAAACCAGTTGTGGCCAAACTCATGATCGGTTACTCCCCATAGTCCAGCTCCTTTAGAGTTGTAAGAGCAGAAATTCAAGCCTGGATATTCCATACCCCCGATATCTGCCGCTACATTCGTAGCTGAAGCATAAGGGAATTCATACCACATTTCGGAATAATGCTCAATCGAAGCTTTGCTGTATTCTGTAGATCTGGTCCATGCCCCTACGCCATCAGATTCTTTTGGATAGACGGATTGTGCCAGAATGGTTTTGCCACTAGGAAGATTGATTTTGGCTGCATCCCAGATGAATGCTCTGGACGTAGCAAATGCTACATCTCTGGAGTTTTCAATTTGAAAATGCCAGGTAACCGTCCCATCCTGTTTTGGTCTGGTCAGTTCCGTGTTTTTGATTTCCTCTGGAGTAATCAAATACACTGTCTCATCACTTGCCTGCGCTTTTTCATAGCGATTTTGAAGTTCCTTGGAAAGAACTTCTTTTGGATTCATGAGTTTTCCAGAGCCAACTACAATATGATCGTAGGGCACAGTTACCTTGTAATCGAAGTTACCATACTCCAAATAAAACTCACCTGCTCCAAGGTAGGGTTCTACATTCCATCCCTCCACATCATCGAAAACAGCTACTTTAGGATACCACTGGGCAAAGGCATAGATCCAACCGTCTTCGACTTTAAGTCTTCCCATTCGATCCATTCCCTCTTGAGGAACTTTAAAAGAAAAATTCATCGAAATGGTTGCCTTACCACCTTTGGCAGGGATTGGCTCAGCAAACCAAACCTGCATCCGAGTATCGTTTACAAGATACTTAGATGAGTTTGCACCCTTCGAGCCGACCTTGGCTATGAGGTTAGTCACTTCATAACCCCCATCTGTGTCACCATTGTAGCGGTTGCCCTGAATAGGCGTGGTCAATGTACCTCTTGAATCTGCCGTGAATCTGTTTTGCTCCATTTGCAACCAAACAAAGTCCAAAGCTTCGGGACTATTGTTAGTATAGGAGATAGTAACTTTTCCAGTTAACACATGATTCACATCATCCAAACTCACTTCAAGCTGATAGTCTGCAGCATTTTGCCAATAGCCCACTCCGGGCTTTCCAGATGCAGCTCTAAAATAGGACCCTTTACGATCCATAAATTCTCCGAAGTCTTTCTGATTGTTTTCTCTCGCCTCTTGGGCTATGACTTTGTTAATTCCTGAAAAACTTAACCCCGCAAGGATTAAGCACAACATTATATTTTTTCTCATATCAATTTATTTCAGTCTCAAAAATACGTAATCATGAGGTACACGCACTGTTTTTTTCTATCAACGGAAAGTCCTTTAACTAATTTTTAGAAAAAAGACAATCTTGGATTAGGGAATATTTCCTGCCAATTTCGGACCTCGAAACAACAAGAGATAATGAAAATCTTCACAGGTTTAGTAATTGGCTTAATTCTACCCCACCTGGCAATCGCCCAAACTGACACAACTGCTACCAAACTAGACGAAATTATAATTCAAGAAAATCGTATTCAGATCCCTTTTTCAAAGCAGAGTCGAAATATTACTGTCATAGACAAATTCCAGTTGGAGACATCGCCTGCCAGGAGTCTTCAGGAAGTATTGGCTTTTGTCCCTGGAGTGGATGTGAGGCAAAGAGGAGTCACAGGAGTACAGGCAGATATTGGGATCCGTGGGGGTTCATTTGAGCAGACTTTGATGCTACTCAATGGAATCAAACTCTCTGACCCACAGACGGGGCATCATATGATGAACATTCCGGTACCCATGGTGAATATCGATCGGGTGGAAGTCTTGAAAGGACCAGCTTCACGGATCTTTGGACAGAATGCCTATGCAGGAGCAATCAACGTTATTACTCAACTTTCTGATGAGCGATTTGTCCGGATTCAAGGCTATGCAGGCGATTTTGGGATGACAGGAATCAATTTTGCAGGTTCGCTTCCAGTGGGGAACTACAAGCAAAATCTAGCGGTATCTTATGATGATTCCAATGGACACCAATATAACTCTGATTACAAAGCCAGTAACTTTTTCTATGAAGGGGGAATAGATCTAAATAAACAAAACTCCCTCCGAGGCATGATCGCTTACACCGACAGGACTTTTGGTGCGAATGGATTTTACACCTCGACTTTTCCGGATCAATGGGAAAGTATTCAGACTACTTTAGCTTCATTAAGTCATACCATTTCCTTGGAAAAATTTAGACTTAATACCAGAGGCTATTGGAGAAGGAATGTCGATGAATTCAGACTTCGCAGAAACGAACCTGCCTTTTTCCAGAATAACCATACCACAGACGTGTTTGCTTTGGAGGCAAACGGGAGCTTTGAAAGCAAACTAGGTACTACCGGTTTTGGATTGGAAACTAGGAAAGAATCCATTGAAAGCAACAATCTTGGAAACAGAGAACGGAATCTAATGGGAATTTTCCTAGAGCAACTTGTAAATCTAGGATCCAAAGTAGATCTGCGAGGCGGAATCTATTCCAACTACTATTCAGAATATGGCTGGAAGCATTTCCCGGGAGCGGAAATAGGTTTTCGAGCAAATCAAAACCTTCGATTCTATTCAGGTTATGGAGCAAGCTTTCGAATCCCAACCTACACAGATTTGTATTACGTTGGACCTACGAATATTGGAAATGACCAACTGGTGCCAGAGGAGGCTCAGAATGTGGAATTCGGAGCGAAATATTCCAAAGGAAACCTGAGCGCTGAGGCAGCTTATTTCATCCGATCCACAGACAATCTGATCGAATGGACTAGACCTAATGAAGCTACGCCTTGGCAGCCCCAAAATTTCAATAAGGTCGATTTTAAAGGTTTAGAGATTTCCCTGAACTATCGTGTAAACCCAACTGGGAAACCTATTCAAATCAAAGAGCTAAACCTTTCCTACAACTATATCGACGCCTCTCTTAATGAGCAGCCTGGAATAGAAACTCGCTATGCCTTAACTGCTTTGAAAAATCAACTTATTGGAGGAATTCTGATTGGAATCGGGTCAAAGGCAGAATGGAATACGAAAGTCAGAAATGTAGAGCGAATGAGTCAGGATCCATATTTCCTTTTGGACATGCGGGTGGATTATAACCGAACTGGCAAAATAGGATTCTTTGCGGAAGCATCGAACATCACCAATACAGATTACATCGAAGCTGGAACTGTCCAAATGCCTGGAAGGTGGTTTAGAGCGGGATTTATGTTGAATTTGGAATAAGCTAACGGAAGCGAGGAAGTACACATTAAAATTAACTCCTCATTATCAAGGGATTGTTTAAAAGCTCTAAAAAAAAGAGAGCCAAAATTTGCCTGCTTTGAATTTCAAATTACCTTTGCATTCCGTTTCGAAAGGAAAAGGAAATTAAGATGGGAGTTTAGCTCAGCTGGTTCAGAGCATCTGCCTTACAAGCAGAGGGTCGGGGGTTCGAATCCCTCAACTCCCACATCTTACTCGTTAAATTAAATTTTAATTACCAATTTTCTCGGGAGTTTAGCTCAGCTGGTTCAGAGCATCTGCCTTACAAGCAGAGGGTCGGGGGTTCGAATCCCTCAACTCCCACATAGCCTTAGAAATTATTCTAAGGCTTTTTTTATGTCAAATGGCTTGTCACTTTTACATATTGCACTCCATCCTATTAGACAAGTTCTATGTAGGACACACCTGCGAAACATTAGCAGAGAGATTAAGAAAACATCTTTCTGATCACTCAGGCTTCACTGCAAAAACCAAAGATTGGGCAGTGGTATATCATGAAGATTATCCAGACAAAACTTCTGCATATGCTAGAGAAAGATCTGTCAAAGCATGGAAAAGTAAAAAAATGATCACCGAACTAGTCAACAGTTCGAAATAACATTTATATGAAGTTTGAATCAGATGATTCTTAGCATTCCGATGCAATCGGAAGGGTCGGGAGTTCTCCCGAAAGCTTTCGGGACCCAACTCCCACATTCAATCCCGAAATTCTCGGGATTTTTTTTTGCCTGATTTTACCCATCTTCTTCTATTTAACAACTTTTAACTTAGAGCATAGTTTTACAGACCTGTTATTGGGTAATATGTCTATTATTCCAATCTCTAGCTTTATGAAAACCATCCTTTTATACTTTACACTTTTTTACTTTGCTACAGCAGCAACTAGTCTTGGACAATCTCTAGAAGAACAGCTCTTAGGAAAATGGAAACTTGTTCATGATGAGGGAATGGAAGCCTTTCTTAATTCACTATTTATTCTACAGCAGCCCAGAGAGGAGTACAATAAGATTGTAGCCGTTACAAATAGGGTATTGGAAAACTCCTACATGGATTTTTACAGTTTGGACTCGATGACCTCAACCGTAATCGATCGGAAAGACATCATTCAGGATAAATCGGTTTGGAATATCGGAAAAGCTGATTCAGTCATCACTTACCAAATTCGATTTCCGCCTTATACCCAACAATCAAAAGTTCTAAAGATCAATGAGAATGAACTAATCCTAGTCTATATCAGTCAAAAGCAAAATATCCCGACATTAAAGAGTACTTATAAAAAAGTTGAGTCATATTAAAAATATGAGCTGCTTTAAAAAATTAAGGCCAAAGAATCTGAATCTTTGGCCTTAATTTTTTACAAATCCTCTTCGACTTAAATATCAAACTTAATCCCTTGTGCCAATGGCAATGCAGTCGAATAATTAATGGTATTCGTTTGGCGTCTCATGTAAGCTTTCCAAGCATCTGAGCCGGACTCTCTTCCTCCACCAGTTTCTTTTTCACCGCCAAATGCACCGCCTATCTCAGCTCCTGAAGTCCCAATATTTACATTGGCGATCCCACAATCCGATCCTGAAACCGCAAGGAAAGCCTCAGCCTCTCGCATTTTCAAAGTCATAATCGCAGAAGAAAGTCCCTGTGGAACTCCGTTTTGAAGCTCAATTGCCTCAGCTATCGTATCATATTTAATTAAATATAATATTGGAGCAAAGGTTTCATGCTGTACTATTTCATAGTGATTTTCCGCTTCGAAGATTGCAGGCTTTACGTAGCAGCCAGATTCATAGCCTTCACCAGTCAATACTCCGCCATCTACCACGGCTTTTGCTCCCTCTGCTTTCGCTTTTTCTATCGCTGCTAGATACATATCAACAGCAGCTTGATCTATGACGGGACCCACATGATTCTTTTCATCAAGCGGATTTCCGATAACCAATTTAGAATAGGCTGCCGCTAATCTTGTTTTCACAGTTTCGTATATAGAAGAATGGATGATCAGCCTTCGTGTACTTGTACATCGCTGTCCAGCAGTACCCACAGCTCCAAAAAGTGATCCTCTGATTGCAATTTCCATATCCGCATTTTCGGTGATGATTATTGCATTATTACCGCCTAATTCCAACAATGATCTACCCAGTCTTTCTCCAACTGCCTTACCTACCAACTTCCCCATACGGGTAGAACCAGTCGCGGAAACCAAAGGCACTCGCTTGTCATGCGAAAGCAACTCCCCTACTTTATAATCTCCATTAATCAAGCAAGAAATCCCTTCGGGCATATTATGCTTCGCAAAAACTTCAGCCGCAATCAATTGACAGGCCACACCCGAAAGAGGCGCTTTCTCAGACGGCTTCCAAACGCAGACATCGCCACAGACCCAAGCCAAAGCTGCATTCCAAGACCAAACGGCAACTGGGAAGTTGAAGGCTGAAATGATCCCAACGATACCAAGTGGATGCCACTGCTCATACATCCGATGTCCTGGACGCTCTGAATGCATCGTTAGTCCGTATAGTTGTCTAGAAAGCCCCACGGCAAAATCACAGATATCAATCATTTCCTGAACCTCTCCCAAACCTTCCTGGTAAGATTTCCCCATTTCATAGGAAACCAATTTACCTAGGTCAGCCTTTTTTTCGCGAAGTGCATTTCCGATCTCTCGGACGATTTCACCTCGTTGTGGAGCTGGCACATTCCGCCAAGTTTCAAATGCTTTCTGAGCTTGAGCAATGATCGTTTCATAGGTTTTTTCATCGGCAACCTGAACCTTTCCAATCACTGCTCCGTCGGCTGGTGACATTGAAGCAAAGTATTCGGTCTTGGAATCTATCCATTTTTGTCCTGTCGAACTTCCCGGATTTTCATCTTTCAAGCCCAAATTATTGAGTGATTCTTTGATGCCAAATTGATCTTTCATAGTAATATTCCTTTTTTCTTACCCCAAAGCTAAAAAATTACAGGCAAAGGACTTTACCAAAACTCTAATCCTTTTTTAAAAGTCGCATCGGATTGATTTTGCGAAAGCTTTTTTCAAATCTAGGGCCTGCACCTAACTTATAGATAATATTAAAGCGAATGTTGCCCGTATTTACGGCCTGATCAAAAGACTCTACTTTGATGAGGTTTAGATTTTTATAAACAGCATTTGCGTTGATGGAAAATTTTTGATCATTATATCCTAAAAATACCCTGGCATAATAAGTTGGTACAGAACCCCATTTTCGATATTCGATTCGATTTTCCCATTCAGCAAAACCAACGCTTAAATTAACCGACCCAAGAGCGGTCACATAAAACCCTTTTCCAAAAACCAAAGTAGCAGCAGCACCGGCATTTGGACCAAATTGAAAATAATTTGATCGATTAAAGTTCAAAATATCGAGGTTTTCAGTCGAGGGAAGTAATAAAGAATCACCTTTCATTGAACCTCCATAAACTTCAAAACCAAGAAATGGTGAAAAGGCCGGTTTCTTTTGTACTGCAGACTGATTAAATGCTGCTGCTAATGAGATCCGCTCCCCTCGAAACATATAATGGAAATTTACCCCAACCGAATTCAACCTCATATCCTCTCTTAAATAATTTTCTGTTGAATTTTTTAGAAAATTATTCCGAATTGAGTAACCACGGTAAAACTGTCCGAAGAAATCAATTATCATCCTTCTTGGATAAACATGTGATTGAAGATCCAAAAATCTAGGCCAGTCCTCGTATCGATTGGGATTTAAAAACCCCACAGGCACAGCAAGGTTCAAAGTGAACCTTTGATGGGTAATACCAACTCCAAGGTTCAAACCTGAATTGGGTTGATACACATATTTATGATTCTCATCCGGAACCCTCAAAACAAAATTGGTAAATTTTCTAGATAGGTAGAGCCTTAAGTTTATTTGTTCAGGATGTGATTCGACATAGGCCGTATCAAAAGTTGGCTTTGAAGTTTGTCCTTGAGCACCAATAAAAGATATCAGAAAAATAAAAAGAAGCAGGATTTTACGATTGGTCATCCACAGGGTTATAATGTTTATTCAAGTTGGATGAAAATTTGAGAATATTAGGCAACAAAAAAAAATCCGGACCTTGATCCGGATTTTTTTTAAAACAGTTAGAGTTCGAAAAATGATTTAATATTAACTATCAAAAAACATAGTATGCTATAAAAGTTGTTTAATCACCGGAATTAATTTAGGACTTATCTCAATCATTACAAATGGTTTAGCTGTTTTTTTTTGAAAAAAAGAACAATACGATTGCTGAGAATCCTATTTTTAGAATATTTGAATAATTCATCCAGAACCTATTTCTGAAAAGTCCAGCTTAATGATATCCATTATTATCCCCTGTTATAATCAAGAAAAATACCTTGAGGAAACAGTTATATCCGCATTGAAATCGACTTATAGACCAATAGAAATCATCATTGTAAATGATGGGTCAACGGATGGAAGTAAGGAGTTGGCAGAGCAATTGGCAAATCAGCACCAAGAGATTAAAGTTCTTAATCAACAGAATCAGGGTGTGGCCGTGGCCCGCAATCACGGAATAAAAGATGCAAAGGGGATTTTTATCTTATGTCTAGATGGTGATGACTTGATTTCAGACAATTATCTTAAGGAAGCGGCAAAGGTTCTTACTAATTCGCCTGAGGTAAAAGTGGTTTATTGCAAGGCTGTAAAATTCAATGAGAAGAAGGAAAAGCCTTGGAATCTTAAACCATTTAGCCGGAATCTATTGGCAAGAGACAATATGATTTTTGTGTCTGCTCTATTCAGGAAGTCAGATTGGGAGGATTGTGGGGGCTTTTCCGAGGATATGCACTACGGCCGTGAAGATTGGGAGTTTTGGATTAAAATGCTGAAAAACGGTGGTGAAGTAATTCAACTTCCATTTGTTGGCTTTTTCTATAGGCTAACTGCTTCCAGTAAAAGAAAGAAAACAGGCACAAATGAGAAAAAAAAAGCTAGAATAGCCTATTTGAATTCTAAACATCAGGATTTCTTCGAGCGAGAATTAAATGGACCTTTAAGATTTCAACGAACCTGGTCCAAACCCTACAATTCACTTTTAAAACTTTTTGGAAAACTTTAGCACCCTAATTATCCTAATAAGATTTAGTGACTACTTTAAAATTGATTTTTTGCAAAAAAATGGAAAGGTCAAAATTTGAATAAATAGTTATTTTTGCGTGAAATGATTGTTTCTTTCCTCTTTTTAGTACGAAGCACATAACCAAATTAAAAAATGTCAAGCCGCTCCTTAAAATCTACCTTTAAATCGTTTTGGAAGGAGTTTCGCTTTAATTTAAGTGCGTCAGATAGTCCGCTTTTTCAATTTTATTATAAAAATCTTTACACTCCAAAAAAAGGAAGTCTGGCCGATTTTATCTCTCAATATTCTATTTCAAAAGCTGGAGATTTTTTTGTCATTCAAATCGGCGCAAATGATGGCATTACTAATGACCCCATTCACAAATTCATCAAAAGAGATGGCTGGAAAGGCGTACTTCTAGAGCCACAACCTGATGTTTTTAAAAATGAGCTTTCAAAGATTTATCATAAAAACAAAGGAATACACCCGATTTGTGCAGCTATAGGAAATGAAGATGGGTCCCAAAAACTCTATAAAATCGGGTTTTGCGATATGAGATGGGCTACTGGCCTGGCATCTTTTTCTTTGGATAAAATCCAATTGGCTTTTAAAAATGGTGTGGTTGAAAAAAATTGTCAAAAACTTGGCATTGCAATTCCCGATTCTCCTGAAGAGCAAATTTCTTATGAAGATGTCGAAGTGATTTCTCCTGAGACATTGATCAAGAAATACAATATCTCCAAAATAGACCTACTTCAAATTGATGCAGAGGGATATGATTTGGAAGTAATCCGGATCTTTGACATTGAAAAAACAAACCCACAAGCCATTATTTTTGAGAATGAGAATTTAAACTCTGCAGATTTAAAATCTTGTTATGACTTTTTAAAAGGAAATAATTACTCCCTTGCAAAATTTGGAAGAGATACGCTGGCTTTAAAAAATCCAACTGGACAGTTTAGTGAGTTTTTCAAAGAGAATAAAATCTAATATTATTATCCGAAATGATGCCAGTAGCATTATTTTCTTTGTTTTACTAGACGGTTGTCCCATGTCGGGTGACAGATGCAACCATAATCTGATCTTAGCCTAGTTTTCCGAAGAGTTAATCTATTTTTTGTATAAAAGCGGATATAAATAAAGTCTAATTTTTAGATCAAATCTTATCTAAGCCTTTCCAAAATTTCAAAAAGTAATACTTCAGAGGATTAGAATATTTCAATTGCTTCCACGGCCGACTTGCATGAGGCCTATGCCAAACGGGGGAATTCATCAAAACAAAGTTTTCGAAGCCTAATTCAATTGCTTTTTTTGAAATAAAAGTATCGTACCAATCTTTTGCTTCATCAAGTTCTTTGAAATCAAATTTCTTCAAAAACTCTACGGAGAATAATGTACAGCAAAAACTTAGGCTGCGATTTGTTTTCACCACCGAATCTTTCACTCCTTTGAATTTCAAATAGGGAAAGTTTACAATCCCCACTTCATCCACTGTGACTGATCCCACTAAGCCAGTTTTGCTATTTTTCTTACAAAAACTCAGCAATTCTGAAAGAGTCTCAGGCTTGACTACCACATCAGATTCAATGACTAAAAGTGGAACTCCGGATTCCAAAGCTAATTTTTGCGCAGTCTGCAATACCAATTTATAATTGGGAGAAGGAGTATTCGTCAAATCTTCCAAATGAATCAACTCATATCCTATTTCATCTTTATTCGCCTCAAGTTGGATTTTTGTTTCTTCTGTACTGAAATCATTAAAAATAATATGGCGATGTGAAACTGGAGATACTGCGATCGCCCGAGCTGTATCCAGTGTGGTTTCTATCGAATTTTTTACTGGAGTTATTACAAGTACTTCGGCCATAGGAATATTTTTCTCAAAAATAGGGCTTTCCCTTTTATGCAAAAAATAACCCCGACTTTCGTCGGGGTTGAATTTCAATTAGGCTAAATCTCCGAGTGCTTTTTTGATTCGTTTTAGTGCCTCTACCAATTCCTCATCAGAAGCTGCATAGGACAATCGCACGCAATCTGGAGCTCCAAAAGCAGCCCCGGTGACCAATGAAACGTTGGCTACATCAAGTAAATACAAGCAAAGGTCATCTGCATCTTTTACGCTATGGCCGTGTGCAGATTTACCAAAGAAAGCCGTCACATCAGGGAAGAAATAGAATGCTCCTTCTGGAACATGAGTCTTAATACCTGGGATATCCTGAAGTAAGCCTAATACTAAAGCTCTTCTTCTAAAATAAGCATCTGCCATTTCTTTGGAAGGAGTCTGATCACCCGCGATCCCAGCAAGTGCTGCCCGCTGTGCAATCCCTGTACCTCCAGAAGTAAATTGACCTTGCATCTTTTCAACTGCTTTTGCAATAAATAGAGGAGCGCAAATGTATCCCACTCTCCAGCCTGTCATTGCATAACCTTTGGAGAAGCCATTGACAGTAATCGTCCGATCAAACATACCTGGGAAGGATCCGATACTGTAATTTTTACCCACAAAATTGATCAACTCATAGATCTCATCAGCAATCACCATGATGTTATCATGCTTTAAAATCACAGCAGCAATGGCTTCCAATTCTTCTTTGCTAAATACCGAACCTGTAGGATTACAAGGAGAGGAATAAATAACCGCTTTGGTCCGCGGAGTTATAGCAGCCTCTAGTTGGGCTGCTGTAGCTTTAAAATTATTCTCTAAAGTCCCTTCAATCAAGACTGGCACTCCACCGGCCAGTTTGATGATCTCTGCATAACTCACCCAGTAAGGAGAAAAAATAATCACTTCATCACCTTCATTGATCATACACATGAACACATTGGCGATCGAATGCTTTGCTCCAGTGGAGACTACGATATTTTCTGCTTTGGCATCGGCAATTTGATTTTCTTCTCGAAGTTTCTTGGCAATAGCCTCTCGCAAATCTTGGTAACCAGCTACCGGAGGATAAGAAAAATACTTCCCTTCATCAATTGCCGCTTTAGCAGCCTCCTGAATATGCTTGGGAGTTTTGAAGTCCGGCTCACCAAGACTTAAGCTGATGATGTCAATTCCTTGGGATTTCAGTTCTCTGGCTTTTTTCGCCATAGCAAGAGTCGCTGACTCTTCCATATTGATTATCCGATCCGATAAAATAGAATTCATTTTTTGAGAGGTTTTTTTACAAATTTCTCAAAAATAGAGAGAAGATTATAAAATCTAAACAATCTGGGTCTTTTGATGTCGAAATGTTATTTTTGAATAAAATACAGCGAAGTAAATTGCGTTTTTATCCTCGATGAATAGATTTTACATTCTGTTGCTTTTTTTTGTACTGACAAGTCAATTGACTTTGGCACAAGATGAAGCTTCCAAACCAAAAGTTGATCCTGATTCCTCCGGCGTAGTGAATTCCAGCTTGCTCCCTACTTCGATGCCTTTGCTGCTTTTTGATGACTCTGCTGAGAAAGACGAAAAAAAAGCGAAAAAGAAAAAGGCAAAGAAAAATATTTGGTTTGGTTTAAAAACCAAAAAGGGATACACACGGAGAGAACTTCGTGGAACCCAAATCTTTGAATTTTTCAACTACACAGATGCTACCAGGCAGCCAGATCCTTACATTCGGGACATTTATTGGTTCGACACTTCTGATCGTGCCATAAAAAAAGATGGGTATATGGTCGGCAAGGGCTATTTACTCCATGGCCCATATGAACGAGTGATCAATGAAGAGGTCGTCGAAAAGGGAATGTATTTCTACGGTACCAAACATAAGACTTGGATGCTTTTCGACTCTAACAATGTGCTTCAGGATAAGAATCATTTTTCAGAAGGTTGGCCAAGAGAGTCCAGAATCACCTATCACGACCGGACATCAAATGTAATTGAGGAAATAATCCCAATTCAATATAGTATGGAGGAGGGAAACTATTTCTTTTTTTATGAAGACGCTCAAATAGCTGTGACTGGAGAATATGAGTTTGGTGAAAAAGTAGGCCTTTGGACTGAATACTGGGACAATAACAACACCAAAGCAATTCGTAAGCGTGAAATCCAATATCAGGAGGATGCTTACACGAAAAATTTCCGCCCCTATATCCGTGCTGAGTGGGATAAGGACGGAAATCTAGTCTATCGAAAGGAGAATTAATTTTCCCTGAATTTGAATTGCTGCCCTCCTACTGAGGCTTCATACATTAAGCCTCCTTTGGTTCGTGTGAAAACAGCTACTCCATCTACATATTTAGCATTTAGAGATGCTCCGGAAGCAGCGGCAACCGCAGAAACTTGAGCGGACATTTCGATCTTGTTTTCTTTAAACCGATCAAAAGCTTCTTTGTCCTCAAAAAATACCACTTCACTGTAAGCCTGTCCTCCAGCCTGAAATCCGATTGTAATTTGGGTCATTCTTGCAAAGCCTATCATTTTTCCACCTTCAAAAGCGACCCCATTCCCTGAAGCACCCCCTACTCCCAAGCCACCTTTACCGACATTGGGGAGAATAATGTAACCATAAGAGGTATCGAAAAAATCTTGCATATCGGGATCATCTTTTAGGAAGGCAGCTTTTGCATCTTTACTGTCTTCAATGATTTGATCATCTTTTTTATCACTTTGAGCAAAAATGAACGTAGCCGAAAATAAGAACAGGAGTGAGAAAATAATTTTTTTCATGGTTTTAAAATCTAACAGTTATGAATTTAATAAAAGGCATCTTCAAAGGATTTGAAGTTTAAGTTACCGTGTCTGTCTTTATAAACGCCCACGATATCAAATCGAATATCCTTATGCCAATCAATTTGGTGAATGTATTGGTCTGCTGCTTTAATGATCAATTTACGTTTTGTCGCATCGACAAATTCTTCGGCATAGCCAAAACCGGTTCCTGAACGATACTTGACTTCTACAAAAATTAAAAGGCCTTTGTACTTCATGATTAAATCAATCTCAGCATGGCCATGTCTGAAATTAGACTCTAAATGTTCATAGCCTTTACTTTTGAGCCATTCGGCAGCTTGCTCCTCCGCATTTTTACCGCTTTCGTTATGTTCAGCCATCTAGGATAAATGTTTAATTTTGAAAAATAGAAAGTTGCTGACTCCATAGGATCGGAAAAAAATCAACCGAAGAAAGCAGATGAATGAAATTATCAATAAAAAGACAGAATTCCGAGATCTGGGTTTGATGGATTATCAAAAGGCTTGGGATTACCAGGAAGAGCTTTTTGCGGAAACTGTAGCCTTGAAAATACAAAATCGGAAAAATGCGCTTTCAGAACAGAAGTCCACTCCGAATTACCTGCTTTTCGTTGAGCATCCACATGTCTATACTTTAGGAAAAAGTGGAAAACTTGAAAACTTACTACTTGATGAAGAAGGTTTAAAGGAAAATGAAGCCCAGTTTTACAAAATCAATAGAGGTGGGGATATTACTTATCATGGTCCAGGTCAATTGGTCGGATATCCTATTTTAGACTTGGATAATTTCTTCACGGACATTCACAAATACCTTCGCTTTTTGGAGGAGTCAATAATTTTGACTTTGGGCGAATATGGTATTACAGCAGGGAGAATCGAAGGACTGACTGGGGTATGGCTGGATCATATCCAACAAAATAATCCAAGAAAAATCTGTGCTATGGGCGTGAAATCTAGCCGATGGGTAACCATGCACGGATTTGCATTCAATGTAAATTCTGACCTGAGCTATTTTGGACATATCATTCCTTGTGGAATAGACGATAAAGCAGTCACCTCTCTAGAAGCAGAACTCGGTCAGAAAATCCCCTTAGAAGAAGTAAAATCTAAAGTGAAAAAACATCTTGAAACACTTTTTGAGATGGAAATCATTTGAGCCCTATGAAAAAAGACATTGATTTTCAACAAGTTACCGGAGTCAAAATAGCTATCGCTAAAGAAGAAACCTCAGCTGGTCCTGAATGGGCAGTTTACCTTATAAATCTAAACCTGATCGAATTAAAAACGGTAATGATCACTTCCAAAGGGTATGGCGAGCTCAACGGAGAGTCCAAAAAAACATCTACACTACGACATATGATTGAGGAACTTGGCCCTCAAGAAGTCGCAAAAGTAGAATCTATAGATCCTGCTCTGTTTTCCTTGACTAATGAATTCTGGGTTAGTTATTACATACTGGATCAGATTTTTGACAAAAAGTTTATCTTTACTTCAGGCAGCTTAGATCCTGGTTTCATTAAGTTGATTCCAGAGATTGGACTGGAAGGCGTATTACATTCATAACTTAATTATGGCAACTTTTTTAGATCAACTTGGCGATATTCTTTTTCTAGACATAGAGACAGCCTCTTTAACAGAAAAATTTGAGGAACTACCGGAGCGACTGCAAGGAGAATGGCTGAAAAAAGAGCGATTGATTCAACCAGAGAAACCCGATCGCAGTCCGGGAGAACTTTACTTTGAACGGGCTGGAATTCATGCTGAGTTCGGTCAGGTAGTTTGTATCGGTGTTGGTTATTTTCAACAGAAGAAAAAAGAAAAAAAAGTAATACTTAGATCCAAATGCATAGCACACCCAGAGGAGCGGGAACTTCTTTTGGAATTCAAAGCTTTATTAGACAAGAAAAAATGGGTGATGTGCGCACACAATGGAAAGGAATTTGATTTCCCTTATTTATGTCGCAGAATGCTCATCCAAGGAATCCCTCTCCCCGAGCCTTTGCAAATAGCCGGCAAAAAGCCATGGGAATTACGTCATTTGGACACGATGGAGCTATGGAAGTTTGGGGATTACAAACATTACACCCGACTCGAACTTTTAGCAGCTGTATTTGGTGTTCCCAGTTCAAAAGACGATCTCGATGGAAGCCAGGTAAATGGCACTTTTCACCTGGAAAAAGATATTGAGAAAATCAAAAAGTACTGCCTCAAAGATGTAGAAGTCACCGCCAGAATTTATTTGGCGATGAATCCACAAGAAGAGGAATACCATGTTGAAGTGCTCCAACTCAAAGATTCATCAAAAGATCACAAGAAGGATGCACCTCAATCAGATTAAATTTTTACATTAAAACAAAAACCCTAAACATGGGAAGAAAATCAAATAAAAAAACAAGAAACAATAAATTCGGAGGTAATAAACCTGATTCAGGAAGTTTATCCAGACGAATTCTTCAATTTTTAGATTCAAACTACGGTTCAGAATTCAATTCAAAACAAATCATCAAACGACTGGAAATAAGAGATGCTATCTCTAAAGATGGAGTAGAGCCCATTTTGAGTCGATTGGTTGAAGGAGGATCAGTTTCAAAAACAGCAAGAAATTATTACTCATCCAATCAAGATCCAGATTTCATTTTAGGTACAGTGGACTATGTGAATCCTAGGTTTGCCTTCATCGTCCGCGATGAAGATCCAAATTCCCTTGGAGACATATTAGTCAAAGAAGCTGATCTAAAGCAAGCGCTTGATGGAGACAAAGTACGCGTGATGGTATATCCTGTAAAAGGGAAAACCGGAAGGACAGAGGGGAAGGTATTGGAAGTTGTCAAACGTAATCGCGATGAATTTGTAGGAAGAGTAGAGATTTCACCCCGATTTGCATTCATTGTCCCGGACTTCAAAAAGATGCACAAAGACATCTTTGTACACCGAGGTGACTTGAAAGGAGCGCAGCACAAAGATAAAGTGATTGTGAAGCTCACCGAATGGAGAGAGGGAGATAAAAATCCAACAGGAGAAGTCATCCGGGTTTTAGGTAAAGCCGGACTTCATGAAGTGGAGATTCATTCCATTATGGCAGAGTTTGGTCTTCCATTTGAATATCCGGAAGCTCCAGAAAAAGAAGCAAACGCCATCTCGGATAAGATCACTGCCAAAGACATCAAAGCCCGAAAAGACTTTCGGGACGTAGCTACCTTTACCATTGACCCAGCCGATGCCAAGGATTTTGATGACGCAATCTCTTATCGTGAGCTTGAAAATGGGAACCTGGAAGTAGGTGTCCATATTGCCGACGTGACTCACTATGTCAAGCCAAATACAGCCTTAGAAAAAGAGGCTTACGATAGGGCAACCTCTGTTTATCTAGTAGATCGGACCATTCCGATGCTTCCAGAGCGATTGAGCAACGGATTATGTTCCCTTCGCCCAAATGAGGACAAATTGACTTTTGCTTGTGTGTTTGAACTGGATCGAGAAGCGAATGTGAAAAAACATTGGATCGGGAGAACAATCATTCATTCTGACCGAAGGTTTGCCTATGAAGAGGCGCAAGAAAACATCGATACCCAATCAGGTGATTTCTTTGAAGAACTTACCTTATTGAACACCCTTGCTAAGAAAGTTCGTCAAAAACGATTCAATCATGGGGCGGTAAACTTTGAAACTGTAGAAGTCAAATTTAAGCTAGATGAGGACGGCAAACCATTGGGACTGTTTATCAAAGAGCGAAAAGACATACATAAGCTCATCGAAGAATTTATGCTTTTGGCTAATAAATATGTAGCTGAGTTTGTTTTCAACAAAGGAAAAGGAAAAGACACCTTTGTGTATCGAACGCACGATTCCCCGGATATGGAGCGTTTGGAAACTTTCTCCGGTTTTGCAAAGCGATTTGGCCATCAAGTAGATATTGGAGCCGAGGGGAAAATCTCTACAGCTTTAAACAAATTGATGGAAGAGATTCAAGGGAAGCCCGAGCAAAATGTATTGGAACAACTGGCGATTCGCAGTATGGCTAAAGCGAAATATACCACAGAGCCTAAAGGGCATTTCGGACTAGCATTCGCACATTATTCTCATTTCACTTCACCAATCCGAAGGTATCCGGATATGATGGCTCATCGCCTTCTGGAACATTACCTGGAAGGAGGAAAATCTCCAGACGCAGAATCTTGGGAACAAAAATGTGTACACTCCTCTGAGCGTGAAAAAAGAGCCGCTGATGCCGAACGAGCTTCAATCAAGTACAAGCAAGTTGAGTTCATGTCTTTGGCAGAAGCCAAAGATTACGATGGGATTGTCAGCGGAGTAACGGAATGGGGAGTTTTTGTGGAAATAACTGAAACCAAGTGTGAGGGAATGATTCGTGTTCAGGATATAAATGATGACTACTACGAATTTGACCAGAAAAACATGCGACTTATTGGGTCGAAAAATAAAAAAATGATCACTTTGGGAGACAAAGTAATGGTCAGAGTAGTTAATACTGACATTGATCGAAGAACTATAGATTTGGAATTTGCATCTAATGACGAAAATAAGCCACGCAAACGCGCTCTTAGGTAAACTTGAAACTTTCATCCAGCAGCTTCCCGAGCATATCGGAACGGGAGCTGAACCCAAAGAACTTTATGAACCCATAACCTATATCCTAAGTCTGGGTGGAAAAAGAATCCGCCCACTTCTTAGCTTAATGGCATATGGGCTTTACAAAAATGACCCTGAAACGATCCTAAGTCAATCGGCAGCAATCGAAGTATTTCACAATTTTACTTTAATGCATGACGATATCATGGACAATGCGCCACTCAGAAGAGGAACGGCCACCGTGCATGAAAAGTGGAATGCCAATATTGCGATCCTATCGGGGGATGTGATGCTCGTAAAAGCGTATGAATTACTGCTTGATACAGAACCAAATTTGCTAAAGGAGATTATTCGCCTTTTCAATAAAACTGCAGCTGAGGTATGTGAGGGTCAGCAATTCGATATGAATTTTGAAGCCTATGAAACAGTCTCTGAAGCAGACTACATCAATATGATTAGGCTCAAAACTGCTGTACTACTGGGGCTTTCCCTTCAAATGGGAGCACTGTTGGCAGGGGCTGAAAAATCTGATGCACAGAAGCTTTATGACTTCGGTATGAACATCGGTGTTGGCTTTCAATTGAAGGATGATTTATTGGATGTTTTTGCAGATCAGGCAAAATTTGGGAAGCAAGTCGGTGGAGATAT
Source organism: Algoriphagus marinus (assembly GCF_001936475.1). Taxonomy (GTDB): domain Bacteria; phylum Bacteroidota; class Bacteroidia; order Cytophagales; family Cyclobacteriaceae; genus Algoriphagus; species Algoriphagus marinus. The sequence continues at coordinate 524,990 of NZ_MSPQ01000002.1, forward strand.
TATTGCCAATAAAAAAACATTTTTGCTGATTAAAGCCCTCGAGCTGGCCAAAGGTCCAACTGCGGAAAAGCTCAATTATTGGTTGAATCAAACAGAGTTTGATAAAGAAGAAAAAGTAAAAGCGGTCAAAGAAGTTTATGATGCATTGGGGATAAAAGCTCTTACGGAGGCAAAAATGCAATTCTATTTCCAAGCAGGGTTTGACCAGTACGATCTGATTCATTTCAAAAACGAGTCTTATTTCCAAGAATTGAAGCAAATCACGCAGGACCTTATCCATCGCGAAAAATAATTCATGAATTTATCAATTACAGTTTTACTGATTATTCTCACAGCAGGTATCAGTATCTATGGATTCAGCAAACCTGAATTCCTTCATCGATGGATGTTTATTCCATACAAAATCAAAAATAAAGGGCAGTGGGATCGATTTATTACTTCTGGATTTATCCACAAGGACTACATGCATCTGCTGTTTAATATGTTTACCTTTTATTTCTTTGGTGCTGTGGTAGAACAAGTATTAGCATACCGGTTTGGACCAATCTTAGGAGGAGTGGTTTTTGTATTATTCTATATTCTGGGGATTGTCATTTCTGATATCCCGACTTATCTCAAGAACCAGGATAACAGTTACTATAGAGCACTTGGCGCATCCGGTGGTACTTCCGCAACAGTTTTTGCAAGCATTATCATCTTACCTCTATCGGACATTTGTCTCTTTGGTATTATTTGTCTTCCTGGATTTATCTTGGGTGGATTATTTTTGATTTACTCTTATTTCAAAGGAAAAAATCAAGACGACGCCATCAATCATGACGCACATTTATATGGTGCGCTTTTCGGAATTATTTTTATCCTGATTATATCTCCTTCGAGTGCAATCACCTTTTTCGATCAAATAAAGAATTATCGTCCATTCTAAAAAAAATCCCTCTCAATTCTAATTGAGAGGGATTTGAATTTATTTCTTTTTATCCAACTTGGTTTTCATTTCTTCGATGTTTAGAATCTTAGAAATCTGATCTTTTTCAAGCGCCCTAAATCGGGTTAATTCTGCATCAATCTTCGTGACTAATTCAACTTTCACTTCCTCTGACTGATCTGTTGGCTTGTAATCTCCATTCCCAACCACACTATTTAAGTGGGCAAGTTTATTATTCAGACGAATCGGGAAATTCAAAGGATCCTGACCACTCTTATTTTGAGTTTGATAAAGCGTCTTTTCGATTTGATCCATTTCATCCAAAACCATTTGAAGGTTAGCTGGCTTAGTCTCCAGGCTATCCATTTCAGCTCGGTAGGTTCGGATTAATTTAATGGTTTGGTGAGTCTCTGTGAGTTTGTCTCTGACACCAAGCAAGAATTCATATTGTGCTTCCAAATCAGACTGAGTGGATTCATATCTAGGATCTGCCAAAACTTCGAAGGTTTGATCTTGAGCTTTACCATCCAATATCATTCGAACTTTATAAGTTCCTGGTGGTACTTTTGGACCTCTAAGACTAGCCGCCCACATAATCAACCCATCAAATCCTTCGGCATCTTCAACTCTTAGATTCCAATTAAATTCATTGCTACCAGCCTTGACTTTCAGCGTATCGCCATCAATTCCTTTAGTAGAAAATTCTCTAAGCTTCTGATTTTTTGAATCAAAGAATTCTATTCTCAGTTCCTCTTTCGGTTCTTCTTTAAGATAAGAATAGACTAAAACCCCACCAGGACGATTGGATCCCTCTGTTAAACTTTTCCGCTTTACACCGTCCATTCGATATGAATCCTGAGGTTTAAAGAGATGAAATGCTTTTGTACCAATACTTGGCTCCGCCTGATGAAGAACAGTCAAATCATCAATGATCCAAAAAGCTCTCCCTTGAGTGGCCGCGATCAAGTTATTTTCTTTAATTGCTAAGTCAGTAATGGAAACAATTGGTAGGTTTAATTGTAACGAATGCCAAGAAGCTCCATCATCCTTGGAATAGTACATTCCAGTTTCAGTTCCTGCATAAAGCATTCCTCGCTTTGCCGGATCCGCTCGAACCACTCTAGTAAAATGCTCTTCCGCTATCCCTGAAGTGATCTTGGTCCAAGTCTTCCCATAATCCTTCGTCTTGTATAGGTAAGGCTCGTAGTTTCCTGTTTTATATCCTGTTGCTGCGAAATAAGCTTCTGCCGGATCAAATGGACTTGCCTCAATGCTATTGATTTGTAACCATTCAGGCATATCTGATGGAGTCACATTTTGCCAAGAAGCTCCATTATCTTGGGTAACATGAACTAACCCATCATCAGATCCAGCCCATATCACACCTTTTTTGATTGGCGATTCAGCAGCTGTGAAGATTGTTGCATAATATTCTACTGAAGTATTATCCTTTGTAATTGGACCACCACTTGGACCAAGTTTGCTTGGATCATTCCGAGTCAAATCAGGTGAGAAAACTTCCCAGCTTTGCCCTTCATTTGTAGATCGGTGAAACTGGTTACTGGTAGTATATAGCATATTTGGATCATGTGGCGAGAAGAAAATCGGGAAATTCCACTGAAATCTATATTTCATATCCTCGGCTCCATGTCCCATTGGATTGTTTGGGTAGACATTTACCGATCGAGAAGTTCCATTTCTATGATTTTCTCTGGTCAAATATCCTCCGTAAGAACCTCCATATACGATGTCATTATCTTTCGGGTCTGGAGCGATCCAACCACTCTCACCACCTGCAGTCGGTTCCCAATCATCTTCAGAGATTGATCTTCCATCATTTCTGTGTCTAATTCTAACTGTTGAATTATCCTGTTGAGCACCATAGATTCTATAAGGAAAACTGTTATCGGTAGTCACACGATAGAATTGTGCTGTGGGCTGATTCATATAAGTTGACCAGTTTTTCCCTCCATCTTCAGATACTTGAGCACCACCGTCATCAGCGATAATCATCCGTTGATTGTTTTGTGGATCGATCCACAAATCATGATGGTCACCATGTGGTGCATTTGCTCCTTTGAAGGTTTTTCCTCCGTCGGTAGATTTGTGATAGCTCACATTCAGCACATAAACTGTTTCTTCATCCTGTGTATCAGCAAAAATTCTAGTATAGTACCAGGCACGTTGTCTGAGACTTCTATCCTCATTGACTTTCTCCCAGGTTTTACCAGCATCTTTCGAGGTAAAGACACCTCCATTTTCATTTTCAATGATGGCATAAAGCCGATTGGAATTTACCGGAGATACTGTAACTCCCATAATTCCAAGCAAACCGTCTGGAAATCCTTCATTTTCAGTCAAGTCTTCCCAAGTTTTTCCTCCATCGGTGGTCTTATACATTTTGGAATCTGGTCCACCACTTTCTAAGCTATAGGGAGTTCGCTTGATATCCCAAGTGGTAGCATACAGGATTTCAGGATTTTCGGGATCCATGATCAAATCAACTGCACCAGCTACATCACTAGCGAACAACATCTTGTCCCAAGTCTTTCCTCCATCAGTAGTCTTATAAACACCACGAGTATCATCAGGCTTAAAAATATCACCTAATACAGCTGCATAAACTACATCGGGATTGGTGGGATGAATTCTCAATCTGGAGATAAAACGGCTTTTATCCAATCCAGCACGCTCCCATGTTTTACCGGCATCCGCACTTTTCCAAATACCATAACCAAAGGAAACATTCCCTCTGACAGTTTTTTCACCCCCTCCAGCATACACTACACTTGTATCACTTTTAGCTACAGCGACTGCTCCAATAGAGCCTCCGAAATAACCGTCCGATACTGCTTTCCAAGTTTGTCCAGCATCATAAGTTTTCCAGACGCCTCCGCCTGCTGATGCAAAGTAATAAGTCTTGTCACTGCCAGGGACACCAGTCACCCCATCTGAACGCCCTCCTCTAAACGGGCCTACTAGCCTCCATTCAAGAGCATCGTAAATCTTAGGATCTGGGACATTTTGGGCTTTTACTTCTGGGGAATAGATACTCCATGCCATTAAAAGCGATAGAGACCATAAGAATAATTTCTTCTTCATAACATTAATTTGGTGGTTATCGAAGATAGAAATTAATAGAAGTGATTGAATGAAAATAATAAAAAATGATCAGTGGTTATCTAAAAAAATAATTGCCAAAAAAAAGCTCCTTCAAATTAATGAAGGAGCTTCGAATAATAAATTGGTTTATTAAGCTTCTACAGGGAGAACGCTTACGTAAGATCTTCCGTCGAATTTCTTCTTAAAAGAAACAACTCCATCAGTTAGAGCGAATAAAGTGTGGTCTTTACCAACACCTACATTAGTACCAGCATGATGCTTAGTACCTCTCTGTCTTACAATGATGTTTCCTGCGATAACTTGCTCGCTACCAAATTTCTTTACACCAAGTCTTTTAGACTGGGAATCTCTACCGTTTCTGGAACTACCGACACCTTTTTTGTGAGCCATGGTTTTTTACGTTTATAGCTTTCGTATTGAAAACTTAGAGTGAAATATTTTCGATCAATACTTTGGTAAAATCTTGTCTGTGACCATTCTTCTTTTTGTAGCCTTTTCTACGCTTCTTTTTGAAGACAATCACTTTATCACCTTTGACGTGATCCAGGACTTTCCCAGATACCTTTGCTCCTACTAGAAGGGGAGCTCCTACAGACACAGTGCCGTCAGCTTCAGCTAACAAGACCTGGTCGAATTCCACGGAAGCGCCAGTTTCTGCTGCCAACTTTGGAGCGAACACAAACTGATCTTTTGTTACTTTGAACTGCTTACCTGCGATGTTTACGATTGCGTACATGTTGTATGATTCTTATTATCGAATTCGGAGTGCAAATATAGGTAAGTTGTATAGAAGAAAAAAACAGGCTTGGAAATTTTTCCATTGATTCCTTGAAAGTTTTCAAAAATTCTAACTCGGAGTCTCGAAATTTCATTCAACCTACTAAAATCATATCACAAAAATTATCTGAAATTGTTCTTTGAAAAACTCTAATTAATGGCTGGAGCATTGATCACCAACGTATTACATCACTAGTAATCTGAAGTATAATTTTTGACCTTTGTTCAATTTTAACCTTGAATTTTGGTAAAAAAACTTTTCTCAAGTTTTTTAAAAAAATTTTGCATGCCCTATAAGATCATCTATACTGTATTTATTACTTGAATATAGATTTATTATAAATCTGTATATTAGTATTTTATACATTTTTGACCAATATTCAAATTTTAGCTTAAACTCCTACTTCAGAGGTTTTTTTTATCATTTTTGGTTCACATATTTGTTCGTAGGCTGTTCTGAAAAGGCAGCCTTTGCTATCCCCAGCTGAGTAAGAACGCCAAATAGTCTCCTATCTCATTAAGAATATAAAAAAGAAGTATGATGCAGAAGTATGAACCAATTTTAGAAGAGAACAAAAATCGATTTGTTTTATTCCCTATTCAACACAATGATATTTGGCAATTTTATAAAAAGGCTGAAGCAAGTTTTTGGACTGCTGAAGAAATTGACTTGGGGCAAGATTTAACAGACTGGAAAGCCTTAAATGATGGTGAACGTCATTTCGTCTCTCACGTACTTGCATTTTTTGCAGCAAGTGACGGAATTGTAAATGAAAATCTGGCTGAACATTTTGTCGCTGAAGTACAATATACTGAAGCCAAATTTTTCTATGGTTTTCAGATTGCGATGGAAAATATCCACTCTGAAACATACAGCTTACTTATAGACACCTATATAAAGGATGCGGTAGAACGAGATAAGCTATTAAATGCGATTGAACATATTGACTGTGTAAAAAAGAAAGCAGACTGGGCACTTCGCTGGATCGACAACGGAAACTTCCAAGAGCGATTGATCGCTTTCGCAGCAGTGGAGGGAATATTTTTCTCTGGATCTTTTTGTTCCATTTTCTGGCTAAAGAAAAGAGGCTTAATGCCTGGTTTGACCTTTTCAAATGAATTAATATCCAGAGATGAAGGTCTCCATTGCGATTTTGCATGCCACCTATACACCCAACACGTCCAAAACCCATTACCAAAAGAGACGGTAATGCAGATCATCAAGGATGCTGTTGAAATCGAAAAAGAATTTGTCACCGATGCACTTCCTGTTAGATTGATAGGAATGAACGCGGATTTGATGTGCCAGTACATTGAGTTTGTCGCTGACAGATTGTTAATGGAGCTCGATTGTCCTAAAGTTTGGAATAGTACTAATCCATTCGACTTTATGGATATGATTTCCCTACAAGGAAAAACAAACTTCTTCGAAAAGAGAGTTGGCGATTACCAAAAAGCCGGTGTCATGGGCTCAGCCGAAAGCAATGAAAGTTCTCGAGGCTTTACCATTGAAGAAGATTTCTAATTATACTTTTCCCATTAACCTAAAATAATACCCCTATGCTAGTAATAAAAAGAGACGGAAGGAGAGAGTCAGTACGATTCGATAAAATCACCGCGAGAATTGAAAACCTTTGCTATGAATTGGATCCAAAATTTATTCAACCCATCGAGGTGGCCAAAAAGGTAATTGATGGATTGTATGATGGTGTGACTACTACCGAACTCGACAATCTAGCCGCGGAGGTATGTGCTTCTCTGACTGTGAAGCACCCGGATTATGCGATCTTGGCAGCAAGAATTGCAATCTCTAATCTTCACAAAACCACAAGTCAATCCTTTTCGAATACGATGAAAAGGCTTTACACTTATGTGAATCCTGTAACTGGGGAAAATGCTGCTTTGATTGATCCAGAGGTTTATGGAATTATCAAGAAAAATGCAGCTAGACTGGATGAAGCTATCGATTATAAGCGCGATTTTGATTATGATTATTTTGGCTTTAAGACCTTAGAAAGAAGTTATCTAATCAGATTGAGTGGCAAAGTAGTAGAGCGACCACAGCACATGTTAATGAGAGTAGCCGTTGGTATTCATAAAGAAGACATCAATGCTGCTTTGGAAACTTATAATTTACTTTCCGAAAAGTGGTTCACGCACGCCACTCCTACACTTTTTAACGCCGGTACTCCTAAGCCACAGCTTTCATCTTGCTTTTTATTAACGATGAAAGATGATAGTATTGATGGGATCTATGATACACTAAAGCAGTGTGCTAAAATCTCTCAATCAGCTGGTGGAATAGGATTGTCTATCCATCACGTAAGGGCAAAAGGTTCTTATATCAAGGGAACCAATGGCGTTTCAAACGGGATTGTTCCAATGCTTCGAAACTTTGATATGACAGCTCGCTATGTGGATCAAGGAGGAGGGAAGCGGAAAGGGAGTTTCGCCATTTACTTAGAGCCTTGGCATGCAGATATCAAAGATTTCCTGGAATTAAAGCGAAATCACGGTAAAGAAGAAATGCGAGCTAGAGATTTATTCTACGCACTTTGGATTCCAGATCTCTTCATGAAGCGAGTAGAACAAAATAAAGATTGGTCACTTTTCTGCCCTAACGAAGCTCCTGGACTTTCAGACTGTCACGGAGAAGAGTTTGAAAGACTTTATGAAAAATACGAACGTGAAGGGAAAGCTCGTGAGACAATTAAAGCTCAAGAACTTTGGTTTGAAGTTTTGGAATCTCAAATTGAGACTGGTACGCCATATATGCTTTACAAGGATGCCGCTAATGGGAAATCAAATCAGAAAAACCTTGGAACAATCAAATCATCAAACCTTTGTACTGAGATTATTGAATACACTGCTCCAGACGAAGTAGCCGTATGTAATTTGGCTTCTTTAGCACTGCCAAAGTTCGTCACCATGGGCCCTGATGGAAAGCTTTTCTTTGATCATAATAAGCTTTATGAGATCACTAAAGTAGCCACCAGAAACCTTAATAAAGTAATTGATGTAAACTACTATCCTGTAGAGGAAGCGAAGAGATCCAACTTCCGCCATCGTCCAATAGGACTTGGTATTCAAGGATTGGCAGATGCCTTTATCATGCTTCGAATGCCATTTGACTCTGCTGAAGCTAAAGGTTTGAATGAAGATATTTTCGAAACAATCTACTTTGCTGCAGTTGAGACTTCCATGGAGCTAGCCAAAGTTCAAGGTACTTATGAGACTTACGGTGGCTCGCCTGCTTCCAAAGGAATACTTCAGTTTGACATGTGGGGAGTAACTCCAAAATCCAATCGATATGATTGGACAGATCTGAAGGAAAAAGTGAAGAAATACGGCATGAGAAATTCCTTGCTAGTAGCTCCTATGCCAACTGCTTCTACCTCTCAGATTTTGGGAAATAATGAGTGTTTTGAGCCTTATACCTCCAACATCTATACGAGAAGAACACTTTCCGGTGAATTCATCATCGTGAACAAGCACTTGATGAAAGATTTGATTCAGATTGGACTTTGGAATGATAACATGCGGAATAAATTGATCTCAACCAATGGTTCAGTACAATCTGTTCCTGAGATCCCACAGCATATCAAGGATATTTACAAAACAGTTTGGGAGATTTCTCAAAAAGTTATCATCGATATGTCTGCAGACCGAGGTGCTTACATTTGTCAATCACAGAGTATGAATATCTTCATGCAGGATCCAAACTTCGGTAAATTGACTTCAATGCATTTCTACGCTTGGAAAAAAGGATTGAAAACAGGCATGTATTATCTACGCTCTCAGGCAGCTTCTGCTGCGATCAAATTCACTTTGGATAAATCACAACTTGAGCAACCAAAAGCAGCACCAAGCCCTGTTGAAGTGGCTAACAAAGAAAAACAAGATGCTATCGCATGTTCACTGGATGATCCAGAGGGATGTGAGATGTGCGGAAGTTAATATTTAGAGTTCGTTAAATGGGAAAAGGCGTTTGAATATTTCAAGCGCTTTTTTTATATCTTTTACTTTTAAAATAAAGTCATGACCCAACAAGAAATTCAAAACAGCCTAGAAAATTTATCAGAAGGTAGCAATCAACTCTTCGGTAAAATGACTCCACAACATATGGTGGAGCATTTGATCATTACATTCAAACTTTCTTCAGGAAGAGTGAATATACCTGAATTTGAGCCTAATGAGAAGCAACTTGAATACAAACGATTACTGCTGAGAACTGATATGGAATTTCCTAAAGGGGTGAGAGCTCCAGGGCTTCCGGAGGATCTATTGCCCCTCCGTTTTGAATCTTTAGCTATCGCAAAGGAAAAGCTATTAAATGCTATTGAAGAGTTTCATAGTCACTTCGCAAATAACCCAATAGATTTAACCCTTCATCCACGATTTGGGAAGTTGAATTATGATGAATGGAAAATATTTCACAACAAACACATAACCCACCATTTGGGTCAGTTTGAGTAAACTGAATTTGAAAATTTCTCTTGGTTCTAGAAAATCATTTCGCTGTTGTGTATTTGGTGGCGATACAGTCAAATTTAAACTTAGATCAGGTGGTTTATCTGAAATAATTCGAATTATGGGGAGATGAAAGTTTTAATCACTTTAACATTCAAGGTAATTATTATTGAAAGCTATGCATTCATCCCTTCTACCTATACCTCTTCCTATACTCTCTGGGAGTACAGCTATTAATTTTCAAAAAAGCTGCATTAAAGCGACTGATGGAATTGAAACCGCAGTCAAAAACAATATCTGTGATGCTTTGGTCCGTCGCAGCCAACTTTCGTTGGGCATGGGAGATTCTTTCTTCAGTGATGTATTCACTTAGTGTGCTACCAAATGTCTTTTTGAAAATCGAGTTAGCATGGTCAGGATGCAAACCAACCGCAAGGCCTATATCCGATACTTTAATTGGGTTGAAATAATTCTGAGCGATGAAAATCGCAATCCGCTCTACCTGACTGATTTCATTGGATTGAAGTGCAGTATGTTCCTTTTTATCAGAGGACAAATTACCAATAGACATCCTACTCAAGCGTGCATGGATTTCTAACAACGCAACTTCAGGAGAACCACCTTCATTAATATCTTTCAGCCAATTGTTAAAAAGAAATTCATCGTACCTAGAATTATCTTCCAAAGCTTCAAATAGCACTTCTCCTTTCAGCAGGCTATCTACAAAAGGAGCAGAAAGCTTCCATTCCAAAAATACTGAGAAAGGCACTGTACAAACGTAATAAGGATTATCGCTCTTGAAATCAATAATCTGATGAGGAATAAGCCCCCAAAAAACTGTCAGTTTCTTTGGAGGAACAACTACTTTATTTCCTTGAAAAAGATAAGTTATCCCCACTTCCGGGAAATAGTTTATTTCTATCTCATTGTGCCTATCAGGCTTTCTCATGATGCTTGGAGACCATAATTCACAAGTCAAACCATAAGGTTTAAACTGGCTTCGGCTTTCATCGAAAGTATTTATCATCTGGGATTTCGATAGGTTTATGCAGAAATGTAGGTAGTTTTTCTGCTAATACGAGAATAAATTTACATTCCAATATTTAGAATTAATTTTTCTAACAGGACATAAATAAGAAAACACACAGGATGAAATTGAAAAGGCGAAGTATATCGGGTTTATTGGTACTAGTGTTTTTTGCTTCCTTGTTGGGTTGCAATAAACCTGAAAAAAAGGCTCCCAAACCAAGAGTGCTAATCAGCTCAGACATTGGCGGGACAGATCCAGATGATTTTCAGTCGATGATTCACCTGTTAATGTATGCAGATCAATTCGAGATCGAAGGCTTGGTTTCATCGCCTTATGGGGAAGGTACTACTATGAATTTCCAGGATATGATTGATCTCTATGAATTTGATTACAATCAACTCTTAACGCACGCTCCAGAACTTCCTTCGCCCAAATCGCTGAGAGCAATCACTAAGCAAGGTGGAAAAGATGCCGCTCCTTTTAAAGGTTATACTTCCCCTACTGAAGGCTCAGAATGGATAATTACTTGCGCAAAGAAAGAAAGTGATCAGCCGCTTTGGATATTGGTTTGGGGAGGAATAGAGGATCTTGCCCAGGCGCTTCATGATGCCCCAGAGATCAAAGAAAAGATCAGAGTATACTGGATCGGCGGGCCGAATAAAAAATGGAGTATCAATGCCTATTCCTATATAGCAGCAAACCATCCTGATTTATGGATGATCGAGGCAAATTCCACCTATAGAGGTTGGTTTATGGACCAGGATTCACCCGAAGATCTAAAGGGAGATGCTTTTTATGATAATTACATCCAGGGTCGAGGCGCTTTGGGCAAGGATTTCATCAAGTATTATGAAGGAAACATCAAAATGGGCGACACTCCTTCACTTGTCTATCTCATGAACGGGGATCCAAATGATCCCACGGGAGAAAGCTGGGGAGGAAGTTTTGAAAAGATCAGCCGCAGTTCTAGAAATATATTCATAGGAGGAAGTACTGAAGAAGATACTGTGGCCGCTTATGCTACTATTGAATGGAGATTTGAAGGACCAGATCTGGCTAGTTCAGAAGATTCGGTTGTGTTCGAAATAGAAATTCAAAATCAGACTTGGCCTGGATATTACCTTGGAAACGGAATTTATGGAGTAAAGTATTCTTCTAAAAAACCAGAAAACGGATATTACAAAACCAGAAGTTCAATTGTCGAATTGAATGGACTGGAAGGAGCTTTTATCAGCACGATTCCATGGCCTGGAAAAGCAACTCCGGATGATTATCAACTAGGTTCCAATTGGTATAGTGACCGATTAGATGCAGCACTTTTTATCGAAGATCAGCAGGGCGCCAAGACCGTCTCAAAATACAGAAAGGAGTTTTTAATGGACTGGGCAGAGAGATGGAAATGGCTGGAAAAGTAATTTTCACTACTTCTAATTCAGAAATTATCAATACACCCATTAGTATGAAAAGAATCATTGTAATTGCCGCTTTGAGCATATTCGCTTTTACTAAAGCATTTTCTCAGCAACTCGCCTTTCCCACTGCTGAGGGCTATGGCAAGTTTTCGAAAGGTGGCCGTGGAGGAATGGTTTATGAAGTTACCAATTTGAATGATAGTGGTGAAGGGAGTTTGAGAGCTGCAGTAGATGCTTCTGAGCCTCGAACTGTTGTTTTTAGAGTTTCTGGAACCATAGAACTCGAAAGTGCACTCCGAATCAAAAATCCTTATATCACCATAGCAGGACAAACAGCTCCAGGTGATGGTATTTGCATCAAAAAGAACCCCTTAATGATCGATGCCGATCATGTCATCATCCGGTATTTGAGAGTCAGACTAGGGAATGAATCCGGGGAGGATACCGATGCGGTCTCTAGTAGGTATAACAAGCATCTTATCTTAGATCACATTTCTGCAAGCTGGAGTGTCGATGAAACTATGTCAATTTACCATAATGATAGTATTACGGTTCAATGGAGCATTATTTCCGAAAGTATGCATGACTCAAATCATATAAAAGGAGCTCATGGCTTCGGAGGTATTTGGGGATCAAATTATGGTACGTATCACCATAATCTCTTCTCTCATCATGGAAGCCGAAACCCAAGAATGGCATCAGGTTCTGGCTATACTGATTATCGAAATAATGTGGTTTATAATTGGGGATATAACAGCACTTATGGTGGAGAAAACCAACAAGTAAATAATCCAAAGTTTGCATTTTCGACGATAAATATGGTCGCAAACTATTATAAGCCAGGACCTGCCACTGAGCCTGGAGAACTTCGACATAGGCTTGCCAATCCAACTATTCGGGATACGACCAGTGATTTTGGCAAATGGTTTATTTCTGAGAATGTCATGATAGGCAATGAGAAAGTCACTATGAACAATTGGGATGGCGGGGTGCAGCCTCAAGGTGGAGAAGAAAATTTAAAATATGTGAAGCTTGATAAGCCGTGGGTAGCTATGCCCATAAACCAACAAACAGCCGAAGAGGCTTTTGAATTGGTACTGGCAAATGCCGGTGCTACCCTACCCAAAAGAGATGAGGTGGATACCAGAATTGTCAATGAGGCTAAAGGCGGTTTTGCAACTTTTGAAGGAGCAACTTATAGAAAGGATCACTCTCTGATCGATCCTTCAAAAAAATCAGGAATAATAGATACTCAAAACGATGTAGGTGGCTGGCCTGAACTGAAAAGTTTACCTGCTCCTAAAGATACCGATCATGATGGAATGCCAGATGAATGGGAAAAAGCGAATGGGCTTAATCCTTCAGATGCTGTTGACAGAAATCTAGTCAAAGACGGCTATACCATGTTGGAAAAGTATTTGAATTCAATTAAATAAGAATCCAGAAACAACTAACTCAAACCTAAAATAATTTATAATGTGCCTCCGCTAGGATCAGCATAACTTTCTATTCATGAAAAAAACAAGCCTTTCTCTTTCACTTATTTTAATTCTTTCGTACAGCCTTTTTGCACAGCAAGACACAAAGAAAGCTCCACCTAAACCTCGAATGGTGGTCCTGACAGATGTATCCACTTGGGAAACTGATGACAATGAATCACTCGTCAGGTTACTTGTACATGCGGATTTGTATGAAATCGAAGGTCTGATATTCACCACTGGTTGGAGTCTGGATAAAACAAGGGATGATTTCATGGACTTGATTCATGACGCCATAGATGCCTACGAAAAAGACCTTCCAAACTTGCTCAAGCGATCTAATCAACAAGGTTTTCTGGCTGATGAATCACAACAAAACATAGGCTACTGGCCAAGTTCAGCATACTTGCGAAGCATTACTGTCTTTGGAAGTAAAAACAGGGGCTTCAAATTCATAGGCGAAGACAATAATTCTCCTGGGAGTGAGCTGATCATCAAACTTGCGGATGAGGTGGATGAGCGGCCACTTTGGATCACTGTTTGGGGCGGTGGAAATACGCTCGCTCAAGCTATCTGGAAGGTTCAACAGGAAAGAAGTGATGCTGAATTGAAAGCTTTTCTTCACAAAATCCTAACCTATACAATCACCGATCAGGATAGAGATCAGAAAACTGATTTTGCCATTAGCTCACACCAATGGATGAGAAGGGAATTTTCCGAGGATCTACTATTTATCTGGGATGAATCGGCGTGGAAATATCAAAATGGAACTGGGAAAAGCAATTGGGAAAAATATGAAGAGGATATCCAAACGCACGGAAATCTGGGTAAAGTCTATCCCAAATATAAATATGGAGTAGAGGGCGACACACCCGCTTTCTTACATTTGATGCCAAATGGATTGAACGACCCAATGGTTCCCTCTCAAGTAGGTTGGGGTGGATATTTCGAAAAGGGCATCAGTGAAGATCAGGAAACACAGGCTTTTACTAACTTTCAAGGACAGGCGTCTGAGGTTTCGAGGAAATACGAAAGCCACTTCTACCCTGCCACTTTCAATAATTTCGCTGCCAGAATGGATTGGGCAAATGAAGGAAAAGGCAATCGAAACCCAATCGTAGTGGTAAATAAAATGGAGGGTATAGAATTGCTCAGAGTGAAGGCCAAAAAACGCCAGAGTGTGATGCTAGACGCCTCGAAATCTTATGACCTAGAAAACGATGAGCTAAACTTCAAGTGGTGGATTATCCCTGAAGCTGGCACGTATAAAGGAGAAGTCAATATTCCTAACAATGAATCGGATATGATCAAATTTACCCTTCCGTACGATTCATCAGGAAAGACGATTCATATAATTTGTGAGGTAACTGACAATGGAACACCAAAGCTGACCAGTTACAGAAGAATCATCGTCGAAGTAAAATAGCAGATAAACTATTTATATTTCGAACCTATGAAAGCCAACCTTCTTTTCTTTCTACTAGTAACGCCTATACCTACCCTCTGTTTTTTCCAAGAAGCAAACTATCATCCCTGTAAAACAAAAGAATGTGCCACCAAAATGTCCGAAATATGGTATGGTTCAAGCAAAGCGAAAGCGGTTGCAGTCAACCATATCCTTCCTCAAAAGGACATCATTGGATGGAAATACACTGAGGAGTTTCACCAATCGGTGGGGAAGGGAGAAAAAATAGAATTGTCCTAAAAGATAAAAACAAACCCACACCGTGAGCACGCTTAATCTGGAAACCGAAAAACATCCTATTGTGACAAAGATAGTATCAAGGAAAATACGCTATCTGAGATCGGCCAAGTACGTCGAAATGGCTATAGTTCGTACACAAACACTCCTTCAAAAATCCAGAAAGAATATCCTGAATTGTGGATGAAAGATAATTTGTAAGTCGAGAAGAAATTATCGGCTTACAAATTTTCAATTACTACTGTAACCGTCTAGTCGTAGTCAAATCATTACGGTACACTGGGTGGAATCCGTGATGTCATCGGGAGAAACTACACCCTAATAACTCTACCAATTTGCAATTGCGCTGATTTCAATTGATCCGATTTTTCATCTAACGAAAATTACTAATTTGGTTAAATATAGGGAGCGTAGAGGCTTTAGATAAAAGTTGAGGATTACGTTTACTAGATCTAATATGAGTAAAATAACCTGCTGCCAATCTTTATTGAGGCCAGCACTATCGGGAGTCTTTAGATAAAGAATGAAAAATCTTAAACGCAAAAAAGCCTTTCAGTTTCCTGAAAGGCTTTGAATAAATGAGGCGGCGACCTACTCTCCCGGGAGTAACCCCAGTACCATCGGCGCTGCAGGGCTTAACTTCTCTGTTCGGGATGGGAAGAGGTGGGACCCCTGCGCTAGGCCGCCTAAATCTTTGTGGGTTGACCACATAATAGCTTAAGTTCTTCGGTCTTCTGTCTTCCGACTTCTGACTTTTTTAACATGTCTTTGCAGAAATTGTAACAGGGATAGCGTAAGCTTTTGGGCAATTAGTACTACTCGGCTATGACA
>NZ_MSPQ01000020.1 GCF_001936475.1 Algoriphagus marinus
TCTAAATTATTAATATAAAAAAGTGATTTCTTAAAACTTGTTTTTTTAAATATAGAAATTGAAAAATTAAAATTATAAAATATATTTTTAATCAAATAAAAACTAAATCCATTCCTTAAAAAAGAAACCCTTTTATCTATATGATTTGAGAGGACTTTTTCATGTGAAAATGATTTACCCCTCTTAATTGAAAAAACCTGAACATCATAATTATTTTCCAACAAGAAAATTATTTGATTATAGATAAAGGTTTCCGAATAAACAGGAAAGGAATCTAGAAAAAATAAGATTTTCATCTTTTGTAATAAAATCAAAGTTTCTTATAAATGAAAAAATCAGATTTTGACGTACCTTTTTCTCCAGTAAAATCAAACTCATTCTTTTTAGTTTCTATTAATCCAAATTCTATAATATTTGAGTCTACCCAATCAGTAAATTTTCTATGTCTAACATGAAGGGAATCCTCAGATTGAGATATTTCCTCATTTGACGAATAAATAATAACAAATTTATTAGCGGCAGTAAAAAGATTTTTCATATACAGATCAAAAACCGAATCCTCGACTAAATGGAATATTACATCTAAAGATATTGACAAGTCAGCTTTTTCTCCTGCATAATTCGATGTTAACTCAAACCTTTTACTTTTGTCTAAATTGAATTTCTTTCTACATTTATTTAATATAAATTCTGAAATATCTAAACCCAGATAATTCTTATAATTCATTAATGAGAGCTGATTTCCATCACCACATCCAAACTCAATTATAGAATTAATATTCTCTTTATCTACAAAATCATTTAAAAAAGCTGCTTTAAATTCGGCTAATCTCCCATAGGATCCATCACCTGAATTTCTACCAGATTTATATCTAGCATTCCAGTAAGAATTTGAGTCTTTGAAAAGAAAATAATTTTTGTACAAGTTTTTATAAATTCTACCTACAATTTTTTTTATCGGATTCATATACCTAACCTAATTGTTAACTAATTTTTTTTATAGCAAAACTTGGATGACTATCAAGTTCCATTGTGATGTAAACTATTTCCCAAGCATTTTTATTACAAAACTCATAAACAGCTTCAATCACTCCATACCTAACGATTCCATCCCAGTTTCCAATAATAAAGTCATGTCCGGCTATTATCCCATCAGGCTTGATCTTTTTACTCCAGACCTCAAGTTCTAATATCGTAGTTTTATAGGAGTGATCGGTATCGATATATATCCAATCAAAATATTCATCTTCAAATTGCCCTCCTACTTCAGTTGAATATCCTAGATTGATTTCAACTTGACCAGAATCAATTTGATCTTTAAATTTTTGTTTAACATCATTCTTCTTCCCCTCATTATATCTTGAACTACCCCAAAGGTCAACTAGATGAAGCTTTTTTGGCTTACATATATTCAAGATTGACTCTGAAAACTTCCCCTCATCTACTCCAAGCTCAGCAACTATGCTAGATTTAGGCATTTTTTTAAGTAATTCTTCTCTATTTAAAAGTAATTGTGCATTAGCTATTAACTTTTTTTCCAAGTTAAACTTTGGAATCTGACTTGAAGCTTTCTTGTTGTTTTCCTTGATCAATTCTAAAAAAATTAAATAAAGTTTACTTTTTATATATCGCGGAGTAATACTTAATAAAAGTTTTTTCATCTTTTAACTATTAATGTTTATTAGATTTCTCAAACAACAAGTAATCTTAAAGATTATAGTTTATTGTTGAGATTATTCCATTTTAATTTAACATCTATAGCCGATTGCCACTTGTACCCCATCCAGCACATCTTCAATCACCACAGCCCCTGCTGCCACAGTCACATTATTTCCGATTTTCACTTTGGGAAGAATAGTAGCATTTGCGCCTATGGAACAAAAGCTTCCTATCTGAGCCTTTCCTAATAAGACGGCTCCTGGATTGATTTCGGAGAATTCCCCAATCACGACTTCATGATGGATTTGTGCTCCTGTATTGATCAGACAACCTTTGCCTATTTGTGTATTTGCTCCGATAAAGCATAGATTGAAAATATCGGCTTCATTGTCAGTACTGAAATTACTAAAAACTATCCCCCTCCCTTTCACCGAGTGAAGCAGTCCACCCAAACTTGTAAATCTTTGGTAAAACTGATAGCGAACTTTTGGATTTCCAGTGCCTAAAATGAACTTAGGATCCTCCAGAAATGCTTTTGCAATCTCCTCTTCTTTATGAAGGATAGGGTATTTCCCTTGGAATAAATCCCCCGGGTTTACTTCATCAAAAAAGCATAATCCTTCTGTTTTCCCTTCTGAAATCAGAATATCCAGCAACTCAAGCGCATGACCTCCAGCGCCGGCGATTATCATAGATTTGGATTATTTTGGACTCTTAAAAGTAGTCTTGCGATCATTATTTGCTCTTCTTTAGAGAGTGTATGATAAATTGGCAAGCAAAGCACTCTGGATGAAGTGTCATCCGAAACGGGACAACAACCAGATGTATAATCCAACAGATTCAATCCAGGATAGAAATACCTTCTACTTCCTATCCCATTTTCCTGTAAAATTTTGATGCTTTTCAGGAGTTGATCTTCCGAAGAAAAAAGAATCGGAAAATAGCTGTAATTGTAATTTTCGATATTACTTGTTTCCGGATAGGTTATTTTAAGCCCGCCAAGTAGTTTCTTATAATGTTGAAATTGATCTTTTCTCTTTTTCTTTATTTCCTCCATTTCTGGAAGTATACTTAATCCCATCGCTGCATGGAATTCCGAATTTTTACCATTTACTCCTACCCCATTGAATTTTTCCGGACCATCATGCCCAAAGTTTCTTAAATAGCTCATTCGCTTTAGCAGCTCAGGATCTTTCGTGAAAACCGCACCTCCTTCGATGGTATGGAAAAGCTTTGTGGCATGGAAGCTACAAGTACTGATATCCCCATACTCAAAAATTGATTTTCCATTCACTTTTACCCCAAAGGCATGTGCACCATCATAAATAACTTTCAGACCGTATTTATCTGCTATTTCCTGAATGCGCGCTACTTCACAGGGAATTCCATAGATATGCGTGGCCAGGATTGCGGTAGTTTTCGGGTTGATGGCCGCTTCGATCATTGCCGGATCAATCGTCAGTCTATCTGGTAAAATATCTACAAAAACAGGAGTGCATCCTTCCCAAACAATGCTACTCGTGGTGGCCACATAAGAGAAGGGTGTTGTGATAATTTCCCCTTTCAAGCCTAGGGCTTTGATTGCTATTTGGAGCGCAATAGTGCCATTACCTACATAGAGCATTTGATCTATCCCAAGATTCTCCTTGAGTTTTAGCTCCAGTTCATTCACCAGCGGCCCATTATTCGTTAGCCAGTTTCGCTCCCAAATACCATGTAAATACGCGTCGTACTCAGCTTTAGGAGGAAGGAAGGGTTTGGTGACGGGGATCAAGAAAATAATTTAAAATTGAGAATGTAAAATTTAAAATGGGTTTGAAAGGTTTAGGGTTTAAAAGTTTAAAGGGTTAAGTCGTCAATTGTTAATTATTTATGGTTTAAGAGGTTAAAAGTTTAAGAGGTTAAATGTTAAGCGTTAAACATTAAACTTTTAACTACTCACTATTAACTTTTAACTATTAACTATCTTCCGGGCACAGCTTCGCCCTTTCACTCCCAGCAAATTATCAGAGTTTATCCTTTTTACTTCCCCTTTGCTTCCCTTCAATAGCTATCGGGAAGAGGTTGCAGAGTGACTGAGTAATAAAATTACTCGGTTGATTGGTAATAACAAATCTTAAGGACTGTTGATAATGAGAATTCTTTCTATGTGATAAGATCTCTCCTCCTTTCAGTCGTCGAGATGACCAAGTCCTCCCGGCGGTCGTCGAGATGACCAAGTAGGCAGTCGAGAAGACTAGTACGCTGGTCATTTCGAAGGAGGTAATCAAATAGTTGCTTTTACAAATATTCCCCAGCCGACTGAGAAATCTCTTTGACCGATTAGACCCCTCCTTTGAGATTTCTCCCTGCGGTCGAAATGACTAAGAAGAGACCATCGATATGACTAGTACGCCGGTCATTTCGAAGGAGGGAAACAAATAGTTGCTCTTACACATAATCCTGAGCCGACTGAGAAATCTCTTTTAAACGATGAGATTTCTCCCTGCGGTCGAAATGACCAAGTAGACAGTCGAAATGACCGTAGGTTCTAAGCCACTCTATTTTTTCAATACAAAAACCCAAATAGCCAAAGCGGGATTTTCTTACCAAAGCCTATCTCGATTCCGTCTGCTGCTACAAAACAATCAGTCAAGTCAGGATCTGGTAGATCTTTGTTTTTGCCTCCTACCTCCACCGTCCATGTTTGATCTATTTTAAAATCAGCTTTTGCAGGTAAAGTAACGTTATGCTTATAGCCAACTTGATTAAGAAAGAATGTTTCCCTTAAATTTCCAACATCCACATTTCGCCCAAGTGCAAAGGCTAAATTGGTGTTTTCTAAATACAGCTTTTCAGGTTTTTGCAATACCGAAATACCTGTGCTGGACGAATAGAGATTAGTGGTAAGCTTACTTTCGTGTAGGTAATTGAGATAAATAAGCAAGGTAGTTCGGTTGATGCCTATTTTTTGACTCAACTTGGAAACATTTGGAATAAAGGGGACTGAGTCAGCAATTACGCCTAGCAACTGTTTAATTTTTGGCACATAAGCCAGGTCAAATTTTCGCAATTGGGGTAGTTCGACTTCGAGAATTAAATTCACTACAGACCTTATTTGCTGATCTGTAAGGTTTCCAAAATCTCTATAAAAAGGGTAATAGCCAAAGCTCAAATAGTTTGAAAAATATTGTAAGGGTCTTAACTGACTACTTATTTCACTTGCTAGGACCATATGTTTCTCAAAGATGGATTCCAATGAGAAGATTGGGAATTGCATGCCTTTCTCCAAATTAACATACTCTCTAAACGAGAGACCGGTCATTTGATAAATAAGGGCTCTTCGGCTGAGATCCGCAGAAGCATTGATAATTTCCAGCAGGGATGAGCCTGTGAAAACTACTTTTACTTCCGGGTAAAAATCATAAATGTTTTTGATTTCTCTTGACCAATTTGGGTATTTATGAACCTCATCCAATACTAATTGAGTACCGCCTTGTTTGGCAAATTGGTCTGCAAGATCAGAGAGAGAATGCGTAGCAAACCAAATATGATCCAAAGAAACATATAAGGATTGTTCTTCCCTTCCTTTGAATTCCTTTTTTAAATATTGTAGGATTAGTGTGGTCTTTCCCACTCCTCTCGACCCTGTAATGCCAATGAGACGTGTTCTCCATTCGATATCCTCCATCAGACTTCTCTGAAATCCAAGATCAGTTTTTAAAAGTAGCTTTCTATATAGTTCAAAGAGGATTTGCATTATTGTTTATTATGATACACAAAAATAGATAAATTTTGTATATCATGGTGTGCAATTTATAATACGTTTTTCAGGAAATTGAAATTTTAATGAAGGTGTTGGAAACTAAAGAATTTAAAATGAATGAATTGAGAATTTAAAATGCCCTTTCCCTACAGTACTTTATATTGGCTTCGCCTTGGTGGTTTTGGGTTGCCTGTACCCCGAGGCGGATCGATTGCCTACTGCCTACTGATCACTGCCTACTGCCTACTGAACACTGCATATTGAACACTTCCTACTGATCACTGTCACACTGCCTACTGATCACTGTCACACTGCCTACTGTCCTCCGGTAATTCATAAAACAAAGGCAATCTCAATAAGCAGTCAGAATAGCGGTCGGAATTGGGTAAATGGCGCTCATATTGGTCCGGGAAATGCTTTTTGGCGAATTCTGATTTATGAAGGCTTTGATAATGAACCACCGAGAGTATTCCTTTTTCATTTAAGGCAGCAGCGTATTGAGTTCTACTTTCCAAGTTTGGGAAAAGGAGGTAGAAGAGGTGGAAGTTGGAAATGAATTTAAAATGTAAAATGGAGGAATTTAAAATTGAAAGCTCCTGATCGCTATTTGAAGTTGAACTGTATACATTGTCAGGCTGAGCAATCGAGAGACGGGAGTCTAGAGGTTCGAAGTCGGTTGTCCTCGACTCTGCTCGGAATGACAATCCATTTTCAATTTTAAATTTTAAATTCTTGATTAACTCAATATATGAAGGACTCAAAACATTTGTTTTAGCGAAATCGCTATTGAAAGCACTATAATAGTCTTCCCAAATCTCTTTTCTTCTTGCTTGAATCTGGTCTAAGTTTTCCAGCTGCGCCCAAAGGAAGGCAGCGTTTAGTTCGGAGGGCAGGAAAGAGCTTCCTACATCTACCCATCCGTATTTATTGATTTCTCCCCTAGAATATGCCACTCTTTCTGTTCCTTTTTCCCAGAGGATTTCGGCTCTTCTGATCATGGAGGGATCATTGATCATCAGCATCCCTCCTTCCCCACATTGGATGTTTTTGGTTTCATGAAAACTCATGGCTCCCAGATGTCCTATACTTCCCAAAGCTTTTCCTTTATAAAAAGAATCAATCGCCTGCGCAGCATCCTCAATCACAAAGAGCTTATGTCGATTGGCAATATCCATGATTGTATCCATCTCACAGGCTAAGCCTCCATAGTGCACCACCACAATTGCTTTAGTCTTTGGAGTGATTAATTCTTCAATCAGCATTTCATCCATATTGGGATGATCCCCTTTACTATCCACAAATCGGATTTTTGCTCCTCGCAACACAAAGGCATTGGCGGTGGACACAAAAGTGAAACTGGGCATAATCACTTCATCACCAGGCTCAATATTGCAAAGCAATGCTGTCATCTCAAGGGCGTCAGTGCAGGAGTTTGTCAGCAGGCATTTTTGGAAACCGTATCGCGCTTCAAAAAAGCATTGACAGCGATGCGTGAATTCTCCGTTGCCGGAGATTTTACCCAAGCTTACTGCTTCCTGAATGTATTTCAGTTCATTGCCTGTGAGGTAGGGTTTATTGAAGGGGATGGAGGGATTTATGATGTGTGATTTAGGATGTAGGATTTAGGATGTAGGATTTAGGATGTAGGATGTATGATTTAGGATGTAGGATTTAAGACTTGAGATTTGAGATTTAGGATGTATAATCTTTTTTTTAGGAAGAAAATGTATTTAAAATAGCATGTGTATCCGCAATGTTGCACGTCGAGAAAATTGAGGTAAACTGGTAGCGGATACACGTCTACATGCCACGGTCCACGGTCCATAGCAATATTCAATTAGTGATCATGCCATTCTTTATTTGGGAACGTGCAACATTACGAATAGTCATATAAAATAGGGTCTACTTCTATTATAGAAGGTTCTTTCTGAAGTGATTTCAATTCTTTCTGGCTAATCGCATTTTTATATACCAGTAATCCACTGGAAATGGACAATACGGAAGAAAGAAAAGGGGAAATCCGCATTTAAAACCTTATGATGATTTGAGAGATTAGAAATGCTATCATCCTATGAATTTAAACTGAAGGGTTCCAGCAATGATAGACAAAGGTTTCATTTATTAAACTATAGCCTAGGCTTTCATAGAGTTGCCCTGCGGCAGAATTCGACTTTTGAGTGGAGATAATAAGTTTGCTAGACTGGTTTTGAAACGCGTAAGACTCTATGCTTTCCAACAGATTTTTCCCAATTCCTCTTCCTCTCCTCTTTTCCTCCACTGCGATCAGAGAAATCTTTCCATAATTTTCAAAAAGATTAAAAGAGGCGAAACCCTGAAATTCACCAGCCACAAAAAGATTTTTATTTTCGAAATCCCGTTGAATCCATGCTTGGTAAAGATTTTGAAATTCACCGTTGGAAAGACGGGGGTCAGTTTTAAATCTGGAATATTTCCCGCTTTCAAAAGCTAAATCCAGAAGTCTCGAATCCCAGTCACCGGTATACTTCGAATACTTAACAACATCAAAACCAACGTCTTTTAAGTCTTTTTCAAAAGTGACAGTATTGTCCATTTGAAGGATTTTCTTTGAATTGATTTCTTGTTTCTTCCCTGAAAAAATATAGGTCAATCTAAAAAACCTGGTTTCTTCTAAGAACTCCTCTTCATTCCAGTCATCAGAAATTTCCACTTTCCCCACTGGGTAGCCGAATAGTTGAGAGTCATAAGGGAGAAAGGAGATTTTCATTGTAAACCTTCTGGAAGGTGTTTTTTAAATGATAGGATAGGTCCTATGTGCGAGGAAGGTTTATTGAAATACTATGGAAATACTGTTGAAATAGTCCCTTCGGGAGAAATATGAATTCAGTATTTCAGCGAAGCTATATTTCGCTAAGCCTATTTCAGCCGAAGGCTATATTTCGCGAAGCCTTTTTCAGCCGAGGAACGAGGCTATATCTTCTTCTCTATAATATAAATCGGTCTATTCTTTACTCCTTCAAAGGTTTTACCGATATATAGCCCCACCATACCTAGCGTTACAAGCAGAAAGCCGGTTAGCATCCAAATCGAAATAATCAGGCTTGCATATCCTGCGACGATGATATCTCCATGTAGGTATTTGTAAAGCGTAAAAAGTGCGAAAATGAAACCCGTAAGCGCTACAAGCATTCCAAGCTTGACTGTCAGGCGAATGGGTTTATCTGAATAGGCCAGCATAATATCTAAAGCTAGATTAAAAAGCTTTTTGAAATTATAATTGCTACTTCCCTGCTCTCGTTCTGCATGGATTACATCCAATGTGGTTTGTCGGAAACCTACCCATTTCACCATCGTAGGAAAATAGCGAATGCTTTCACGCATCAGAACGATCTGATCTATGACTTTTTTATGGTAAATCCCAAAATTACCTATGGTCTCATCCTGATCGGATCCTGTAAGCCAAGCGAGGCTTCTGTAGAAAATTCTGGAAGAAAGTCTTTTGAAAAAGCTATCTTGTCTATTTGCCCTTCTTGCCAAAACCACATCAAAGCCTTTTTGGGCTTCCTCGTAGAGATTTTGAATTTCCTCCGGCCTATCCTGCAAGTCGCAATCCATTACCACAATCCATTCCCCTTTGGCTGCATCCAAGCCTGCAGTGATTGCATAATGTTGACCAAAATTGCGGGAAAGTTTGATGCCTGAAAGTTCCGGATACTTTTTAGCCAATCTCTCAATTTCAATCCAGGAATTATCCTTGCTCGCATCTTCTACTAAGATGATTTCATAGGAGTCAGTGATTCCGTTAACAGCTTTCCGGATTCTATCTACTAGTTCCTGCAGAATCGCTTCGGATTGGTAAACTGGAGAAATTATGGATAGATGCACTTTTTTAATTTAAAATGAAAGAATTGAGAATTAGAAATTTAAAATTTAAAATTAGTAGAAATCGGGATTGAACGTAGTATGAATGGAGAAATGTAAAGATTTAGATCTCTCCTTTGAGATTTCTTCTCCGCCGCGGCGGATCGAAATGACTAGTACGCCGGTCATTTCGAAGGAGGCAATCAGAATTTGCTTCTACACATAATTCCGAGCCGACTGAGAAATCTGGTTAACCGATTAGACCCCTCCTTTGAGATTTCTCCCTGCGGTCGAAATGACTAAGATGTCGGTCATTTCGAAAGAGGCAAACAAATAGTTGCTTTTATAAATAATCCCGAGCCGACTGAGAAATCTCTTTTAAACCATGAGATTTCTCCCTGCGGTCGAAATGACCAAGTCCTCCCTGCGGTCGAAATTACCAAATAGACAGTCGAAAGGAGAAATCTCAATTCTATTCAATTTGTAAAAAATCCCAATTGGGATTTTCAGCTTCAATAAGATTATTCTTTTTTTCTCTCCTCCACTTTTTAAGCTCTTTTTCTCTTGTAATTGCCTCCTTAGGAGTTCCATATTCTTCAAAATAAACTAAGAAGTGGCATTTGTATTTTGATGTAAATGAATTGGAGGATCCTAGGCCTGTTCTATGTTCATACAACCTTCTTTGAAGATCATTAGTCACACCTATGTAAAGTGTTGATTTTGTCTTGTTTGTTAGAATGTAAACGAACATTAAAGAATGGCTTTTTAAAAAGAGAGATTTATCAAATTATTCTTATACCGGAGATCTCTCCTTTGAGATTTCTTCTCCGCCGCGGCAGATCGAAATGACTAGTATGCCGGTCATTTCGAAGGAGGCAAACAGTTGTTCCTTTTATACATAATCCCGAGCTGACTGAGAAATCTCTTTGACCGATTAGACCCCTCCTTTGAGATTTCTCCCTGCGGTCGAAATGACCAAGTAGACCGTCGAAATGACTAAAACGCTGGTCATTTCGAAGGAGGCAAACAGTAGTTGCTTTTACATTTAATCCCAAGCCGACTGAGAAATCTGGTTAATTGATGAGATTTCTCCCTGCGGTCGAAATGACCAAGTCCTCCCTGCGGTCGTCGAGATGACCAAGTAGACCGTCGAAATGACTAAAAGCAACATTTGATATCACTTTTTAAACTCTAAACTCCTCTCTTTAAACTCTAAACTTTTAAACTTTAAACTCCCTAGGCAACATCCGCAAATATTCTTTCCATCCTTCGGAAATACATCATCCCAAAAATAAATAGGATAAATGCCACAATCGTCCCCGGCCAGATCCACTCCCAAGGCATAGGTCTATCCAGGAAAGCTGCTCGAAAACCTTCGATCACTCCTACCATAGGGTTTAGAATATAGAATTTTTGGTATTGCTCCGGAACAGCTGTGGTGCTGTAGACTACCGGTGCAGCATAGAGTAAGAGTTGAACCACAAAAGTAAGTGCATGCTTGACATCCCGATATTTCACTGCCATGGCAGAAAGTACCATTCCCATCCCCAGACTACACATCAGGAGTTGGATGATCAAAAGAGGCAAAAACAATAACCCCCAACCCGGAGTAATCTGGAAATAAATCAGCATTCCGATAACCACCACAAAGGCAATGATAAAATCCAGAAGTTTGGAAAGAATGGATGAAAGCGGCAATACCATTCTAGGGAAATAAACCTTAGTAATCATATTGGCATTTTGGATCAGGGAATTGGCAGACTCCGTGAGTGTACCTGAGAAGTAATTCCAGGGCCAAAGTGCTAGATAAGAGAAGAGCGTATAAGGAATACCGTCCGAATCTACTTTTGCCAGATTTCCAAAAACGACTGTAAACACCAGCGTGGTAAATAGTGGCTGTATGATTGCCCAAGCCACGCCTAAAACAGATTGTGCATAACGGGCTTTGATTCCTCGAAGGGTGAGGAAGTACAACAGGTCTTTATAGCGCCAGAGCTCCTGAAAATCAACCATTTTCCAGCCTGAACTGGCTTGGATGATTTTCACATTCGGTTTAGTATTCAAGCTGATCTTGTTTTATCTGTTTTTGAAGTTTTCTTTTTCTTTACCAAATCCAGCATTTCGTAAAAAGTAATGTCTTTGTTTTCCGGAATACAAAGGTTGCCCAAGGCCAAACTGTAGTCATAATCATCTATCACACTGTGGCCTGAACCGGGATACTGAGTGATTTCGCCAAAGAAAATCCTGGTACCTATGGAGTAGAGATCCACCCGGACAAATTCAAAAGGACTGGCCAGTTTTTCGGCTATTTCCTTCATTTGATCCAGCAATGGAAAGTTTGGGATTTGCTCGAGTTGCAAGGAACCATCCATCATCACTCCATAAATAGGGTTTAAATTTTCATCCGTATATAAGCGTTTCTGACCTTCGAATCTATCAGAAACAAAAAGGATCATTCTGGCTTTTCCGTGAAAGCAATAAATCTTCACATCCTGAGGAATCTTTCCGTTTTCATCCCGAAGAACTTTCTCGCAGATTATTCTTCGCGGAATATCCCGATAAGCCCACTCGTGCATCCCTTGTCCATAACTAGAGGAAAGCCATTTTTGGCAGTTTTCTTTAACTAAATCCGGATCTTCTCCAGGTTTAACGAGCATATTTCCACCCGAGAAATGGTTGGCCTTCATAAAGAACTCAAAATCCCATTCCTGATGGGGAATATCCAATCCAGTTTTACTCACATGATAGATGGGAATCAAAATCTCATTTGCAGCTTCTTCTCCCAATACGTCTTTGATATAATCCCGAACTTTTAGCTTATCGGAAGTAAGTACGATTAGCGGATTACGGTCATGAATTTTTTTGTGAATTATCCGCTCAGGGAGCGTAGTGGGAGATTCTAAATTCAATTTATACCCATGAAGAAAGTAAAACGATTTCTTAAGCTTAGGATAGCCTAAAACCCTCTGTCTCAAATTGTAGAAACTATCCCTGATTCGCTGTATCTCAATTGAAATTTTACTCAAGGCTACTAGTCAAATAATGATTCTTTATTAATTATCGATTGTCTCGAGAGGCTGAGTTGGACTTACCAATTCAAGGATCAATCTTTCAAAATAAGTCAATGAAAAACTGAATTTCCTATGATAGGTAGCCACCAAAAAATATTTGAACGCGATCCTTACCCTTTCCTTTTGGGGAATAACTTGCTTGAGTGGATTGGTATTTCTGCTTAAAACCTGAAGGAAAAGTTCTAATTCACTCATTAAAATCCTGTGTCTATCTTGGTAGGAAGAGGTGATGGATTTTGATACTACATAGTAAGCATAGCCTACCTTTTTGATTATTTCAAAATCTCTAAACCTGAGTAAAACCCTGAGGTACAACTCCCATTCCTGATGTCGGTATAAATTCTCGTTAAACAGGCCCACTTCTTCAAAGACATGCTTTCTAAAAAGAGGGGCTCCGGTAAAGAACAAAATTCTAAATCGAAGGTAATCCGAAATCAGATTTTGGGACGAGAGTGTTTGGGTAAACTTGCGGTTTCCATCAAACTCTTCCTCAAATTTCAAATCTGCTTTTGTCACTACAAATGGAACTTCTTGGTTGCTTTCAAGTGTCTCGACTTTCATTTTGATAAACCAGGGATACATGATGTCATCACTGTCAAACCACTGAATGTAATCTCCTGAGGCGAGGCCATAAGCAAAATTTCTGCAAAAATTCGAGCCCTTTGGAATATGTTTCGGTCGATCAAAAACTTTAAATCTGGAGTCTCTTTTCTGGAAGTCATGAAGTATTTTCCTGGAAGAATCCGTACTCCCATCATCCACGATGATGCATTCCCAATTTTTGTATTCCTGTTCAAGTATGGATGAAAGGGTGTTTTCCAAATACCTATCCTTATCGAAATTGGCCATTAAGATTGAAACAAGTCCCTTTTGCATAATTTAAACTATCACTTGAGGTTAGTGGGAAAAGAAATTTCGATTTTCTAAAATAGTTAAAATCTTATTTGGATATAAGCAATTCTGCAAGTAGCCGAATTTTAATTTAAAGCACCTCAACCTCGCTTGGTGCCCGATTGGTCTTGGTTTAGAAAGGAATCCGAAAATAGAGTTACTTTCTTATCATTTCCAGATAACTGATTCAGGCTTAAGTCCAGGGTCATTGTAATTATTTTCCGAAAACCAGAATCCCCGAAATATCACCTGGATCCTCTTCTAGAATTTCTACTTTCACTTTTCGTTTAACTTTTTCATAGGTTTTTTCCAAAATGAAATTCAGATAGTCTTGATCAAGATTTTTTCCAATCAGGATCATATCCACTGTCCCTGAATCTATTCCTTTGGCGTAATCACCTATTATATAAGCGCGCTCCACGGCTCCCATCCGTAAAACTATTTTTTCGACCAGTTCGTCCAAGCCGAGGAATTTGGAAACCATGGCCTGGATTTCGGTGAAAAAGGGATGACGTTCATTTGCACGGTAGACCTTGGTTTTTCCTTCATCCACTGACACTAGCAATCCTGCCTCTGTAAGTCGATTGAGTTCGACACGAACAGAATTGGTAGATTCATCAAAGTCCTTGGCAAGTGAACGCAGATATCCCGAATTGGCATGTGAAAAGAACTTCAGAAGAAGTTTAATTCGGGTTTTGGAAGTAACTAGGGAGTCGAGCAAGTTTTGAATTTAAAATTTATAATTAAAAATTTAAAATTATCTCCAGCTGAAAGGTTGACGTTAATTATTGAGATTTATGGTCAAAGAATGGGTCTATTTCAATTAGATCTAGAATGAAAAGTTTTATTTAAGATTTTCTCTTGATTTCTTAATTATTGAATTCAGCAGTAAAATAATTTCATCTATCTCTTTTTTCATTTCAGGGATATCATTATGATCCTTAAGTAACTGATCCCTATCTAATAATGTGATCCAATATTTTGATTCCCTAGCTTCCTTATTAGCAATAGTCAGCTTGGCTATAAAATCAAGTTTAGAATGAGCTACTTGAGCTTCTTCAATGTTTGCACCAATCGATGTTCCTGAACCTACTAATTGATCAGCAAGTCTGAAATGCCCTTTTTCTCTCAAAGTCAAATAGGCTGAAATGGTCAATTGTGCATAATGGAAAGACTTGTCTAAAATTACATTTGCCATAAAAATTTAAAATTAATTAATTAAAAATTTAAAATTACCCAACATTTGTACTCGCGTTTCTCCTTTAAAAATCTAACCGAATATTAATCATTAAGTTAATTCAAAAGTTTTAATCTCATTGATTCTTTTCATCTCAAGTTGGGAGATGCTGTTTGACTGGAGACTTCAGATCAACCAAATCATCCCACGACTGAAATTGCTTATAGTAAGATACAGGTACCCTATAAATTGATTAATTAAAAATTTAAAATTACCTAACATTTGTATTCGCATTTCGGCTTTGCGAAACCTAACCAAATATTAATCATTAAGTTAATTCAAAAGTTTTAAACTCATTGATGCTTTTTTGGCAATAATTTTAAATTAAAATTATTTTAAATTCTAAATTCTAAAAAGCTTCGCCCGGTCAGTCCCATTACAGAAATTAGCGAATGAGTAAAAAAATTACTCGGTGAACAAATTTAAGGGGAGCATGGATAAAAGCAAATAATTTCTGAAATCGATAAAGGAAAGCTTTTGGTCTGTAAGCAAATTGGAGTTTGGCTTTTTATTCTCAATCTTTAGCGTGAAAACCAAGCAACTCCCGCTGTTTAGCAATAGAATTTTGTACTGAATGAAATCTAAAATAATCACACAATCAAATTTTTTAGTAGTGTTGATTTTTGGGCTTTTCGCAGTCTATTTCTATTTCTTTTCATTTATAGGATCAGATTACTCGCCTTACTATGGAGATGAGTTTTTTTATTTTAAAAATGCCGAATCCTTTTATCAGTTTTCCGAATTTCACGGAGCATTCACTTATTCAGGGAAAGGTTCAAAACTTTTGGGATTTGATCCACATGGTCCTGCCTATCCTATCCTCTATGGATCAGTCGCTAAACTCATTGGATGGCATGGTCCCCTAATCCCGATCTTCAATTGTGGGATTTTGATAATTGCCCTATTTTGTCTGTTTCTCCAAAAAGGACAGTCTTTAGAACTCAAATACATCCAAGTGATTCTAATCCTGGGAAGTCCTGTAACCCTTTTTTATTCTTTTAGCTTTTTACCCGAATTGCTTCAAATCGCAGGTGCAATCTTTCTTTTTTTGCAATTCAAACAGTATTACAGAACCCAAAAGCAATTCGATCTGATTCTTCTTACGCTTCTAATCCTATCGCTGGGAATGATCCGGACCATATGGTTTTTTGCATTGATTGCATTGATGATCTCTCCAAAAGGAATAAACTGGCGTGTAGGATTAGGGCTATTACTACTAGCACTGAGTCTTTCCTATTTTTCTCAAGCTTTATTTCATGAACCAGTCCCGAATACATTTTCGGAACTTAGCGAATTGGTCAGATCTAAAAACTACGGCGAGGCTGTAGAAGTACTCATCTTTAACCTTAAGCGAAACCTATATTTCGTGGGTACTTATTCGGAAGGAAAATTTTACACTATACAAAAAATCTGGCTATTGGCTTCTATAGCTTTTGCTTGGGTATTTTTCAGAAAGGAAAAACTTGTTCAGGTAGGTTTGCTGATTTTTGGGATGACCTATTTGTTCAATATGTTTTTTTATAAAAACTACAGTTGGGTAGATCTAAGGATGTACACTCCTATCCTGCTGTTCATCAACCTAAGCATGATTGCTTCCTCAAATCACAAGTTTATTTCAAAAAGTTTGGTGGTAATGGGACTGAGTTCATTTGTTCTTATTATCCCTTTAAGCAAGAAATTGATCAGTTATAGAATCATTTCAGATCTTAAAAACATTCCGGAATCTACCAAAGAAGCATTATTGGACCTCAATCAACCTTTGATTTTGATCAGCAAACAAGCCTTACAAGAATATTCATTGGATCAACTTCCAATTAGTACCCGGGAAAAAAAGACTATAAGGTATATTTTGCCATTTTATGAGGTTGAAATAGAACAACCAACCCATAAGATTACCGAAGAGAAAGGTCAACTTAAGGTTAGTCCCGTAAAAATTCTAAGCCAATAGGCTAATCCAAATCCAACCTGAATCAGATAAATGAATATCATCACCTTTATCTGAATTGAAACTTTTCCAGGACTTTTGAAGTAGGATTTTGCGACTGCAATTAAAATACTCAAATGAGTCAGAAAGAGTGCCACAGGAATTTGCCAATAGAAATTTGCATGTAATTCCCGGTATCCGGATTCAGCAAATACCGCATAAATAAAAAAGGCAAAAAAGAGTAATAAGAGGGAAAATGTGAAGTATTGAGACTCGAAAGCCTTTTTTCTCCAAAGAATTAAATACATAAGGATCAAGGGAATACTCGAAACAAAGTCGAAGAAAGGTTGCTCCGATAAGCTAAGCCATACATAAAATGGATTAATCACCACTTGCGATATTTCTCCTTCGGTATAGAGTTCTTCAATCATAGGATCCCAGGAAAAAATCAGGAATTTCTCAATTAGGATAAGGAAAAATATACCTAGACTTAGAAAGAGGGAATTTCTTACTTCAGTAGAAAATACTCTTTCTTTCCAAAAGGAATAAATGGGTAATGCAGGCACATAGCAAAATAGGAAGCTGGGTTTGATTAAGAGAATCAGAAAAGAAAGTGCAATAAGAGCATAGTAGTCCGAGGTTTTCTGCGATTCAAACCAATCGAAAGTTTTCTTAAAAAGTAGGATACAGAACGGGAAAGATGCAATCAGTGTGGAATTGTGCCAAATAGTCTGAGTGAATTTTCCCAGATACCAAAATGGACCATCAATAGCAGGGATGAAAATGGGAGATAAAAACAAAAAAGATAATGAAAGCAAAAAACAAGTGAAGGCACTAAATTTAATTTCCTTGCTTATCCAGCCAAAGACTATTTTATATTTCCACCAAAGAAAAAATATTAAAATAAAAGCTGAACTAACTAAAAAAGGGTATTTAACTCTAACAATAAGATCCAATAAATAAATAAGAAAATAGTATCCTGGTGGTATCGGGAAATTACCAGCTAATAAATACTTTTCAAGTAATAAATTATGATCTTTGATATCTATGAATCCAAAAAACTTAATAAAATATCCAATAGTTAAAAGATTTATAGCAATAACAATTAAATCAAATTTCGAAGTTTTAAGAAGTCTTAAAAATTTATTCATTTTTCAAAAAGTATAATTCTCATGCTTCCTGAATAGTTTGAGGCAGACTTTTCGAAGTACATGGAATTTGATTCATAAATTTCTTTTTCAATAAGGTATATCCTATTTGAATTTAAATCCTTTTTTTGACACTTTTCTAACAATGTAATCCAGCCTAAAAGCTTAAAATTAGCTGGACGTCCTGGAATAATCTTCATATAATCTACATTTGATGCAATTAAAAATACTTCCCCGGAATTATTTGCATTCGCTTTAAGTATTAATTTTTCCATTTTTGTCGTAGAACTATCAATATTTGAATAGCTGATTAAACTAAAGACATGGTAAACGACTATTGAAATAAGGAAGAGAAAATAAATCAGATTAAAGGATTGATTCCTAGTATCATTTTTGGAAAAAATAAAAAACAAACAAAAAAACACTATAAAAACGAGTACATAAATTTGGACCTTCAATAGAAAGAATGGGGATGAAAAAAGAACAACAATACTTAAGAACGATGTTAATCTTAATGTTAAATTCCAATCTTTTACAATACCAAAACAAAAAAAGCTACCTATTAATAGCAGGAAAAAGCGTTCATGAATGATGAAAAAATATAAGGATTTAACTATTGATTCAAAGCTTAGATAAGCCACTCTTTTCTGATCAAGTAATTGTTTCCAATCTTGTAGTTTTTTTATTGATAAATCGTCAGTTCCAAAATCAATCAGTCCATTTGCAAAATAATAAAGTGAGGGATCATCCTCTTTAAAATCATCTTTATTTAGCTGTAATACTGGATGATCAAAAACCTGAGATCTTAGCTTATTCAATTTTTGAAAATCGCCCAAACCCATTTGATTAACTCCTAATTGAGTTAATCCAAAAAAGACAAATAGCAACAGAAGGGGAATTAGGACAGCCTGAAAAATCCTCCTTTGTCTCAAAATTAAATTTAGAACAAGCAACCCGGTAAGAATCAAAAACGGAACTTCCACTCGAATCAAAAAGCCTAAAAGAATCAGAATATCCGTGCGATAAAAGGTTAATGCGATTTTGGGGCTATTCCATTTTAGGATTCTTGCAGAAATTCCTGCTGCAACAGCAAATGCTGAAACAATGGAAAATTGAAGAAAAAAAGAGAAGTGGATCAAGAAAGCAAAGAGAAAAAGAGCCCAGATATGAAAAGATAATTGCTGGAAATTCTTCTTCGACACCAAGTCCAGAAAGACCAAATAACTCAAATACATACCCAAAAACCAGGTCAACGGATACCAGGGAATTGCAGGGAAAAAAGTATAAAGTTTGGAAAAGCTCCAACTTAAAATAGGGTGAATAAAAACAGCAAAGGATTCCGGCTCACCTGTGTAGGCTCCAGAAACCAGCCACATCATCAGTTCATCGTCGTTGGTCTGAAATCGCCAAGGCAAAAACCAAATTAGAATCATCGAAGCTAAACCCAGCAAAGCCCAGAACCAGAAAAAAGACTTTGTGCTTACTTTTTCCATAGAATCTGTAACTTTTCACCATTGGGTTGAATCAATTCCTTTTTCAAAACCCAGGCTGATCTGTCAAAAGGAAAAGGTTCTAATTCATTAAAAAGAATAAAGTCTAAGGAATCTCCATTTTTCAAAAAGAGAATCGCCTGGGAGCTTTTCCAATAAGCTGCGGAAAAGGGGGAATTCATATCCAAAAGGTAAAGAATCCCCGGGTTTCTAAATAAAGATACAATTTCGGTGTCATCGTTATTTTCAATTTCAGTTTTTATAGCATTCAAAAACTCCACTTGCTTCTCTGAGAGCAAGATTTTCTTTCCTGATTTGTATTCCCAGGCTCTTGTAGCATTCCATAAATATTCACCTTCAAAAGGCGTAAACCAAATCCCAAATAGTACAAGAACCATAGAACAGAAAGAGGCAAATACATTAAATCGCATTTTGAATTCAGGAGAGGCGCCCTTCAAGAGGATCATAAGCGCAAAAAGCCAAAAAACCCAATAATGAATTCCAAGTCGCAACCAATACACATTGCTACCAAAATGAAGAAAGAAAGGGAGTAAAAGCAGAATCAGAAAAAAAAGGGTTTCTCTTTTGCTGAATTCATTCATAGAAATACTTCCCATTTGCCAGCTAATCGCTGAGAATGTAGCCAAAATCAGAAAATGACTCCATTCTGAAGTAATGAAAGTATGGTAAAAGACCAGAAAAAATCCTACGATGGCGAAAATCAAAAGCACAGGATAAAACTTGAAGTTAGCCTGTTTTAATCTTGCAGGAATAAAGAAAAACAGTCCCGCCAAAAAGCACCAAAACCCTCCTACCGTAGTGTATTTGATTAATTTAAAAACACTATAATCCTCTCGTTGGAAGAGAAAACCATATTCACCTGTCAATCGGCTTAGACCATTTTCTCCAAAAAAGAAATAAAATAAGCCTTCAAAAAAAAGTAGGGGAAGGCAAAGAAATAGCAAACCGGAGAAACTCAAATCTTTCTTCCAGAGTAAATAAATCAGAGTAAAAAGCCCAAGAAGGAATCCTGCACTAATCTTTGCATAAAAAAGAATCAAGAAAACCAGTCCAAGAAAAAGCCAATCGATTGAGCTTTGTTCCTGCTTGGAAATAATCCCCAACCAGAGACAGGCTGCAACTACTGAAATGGAATTATAAGACAGCGTAGGCGGTAAAAACCCATAGCCAGAAAACAATCCGATCAATGCCATCAAAAAGATGGACAGGGATATTTTTTCAGCATCGAAAAGGTTTTTCCAAAAAAGAGCCAAGCCAAATGCTCCGGCCATGTAAGTCAGTAATCGAAGAATCCTCAATTCTACTATGCCGAATTCTAGCCCGGAAATTCTATAGAAGAGTTTGAAAAAAAGATCATAATTAAATACTCCACCTATATTTTGCTGATTGGGGTCCGCGAGGAAAACATAGAGTCCCTCATCGGAAAAATCAAAGCCTCGAGGAATTCCAAAAACTATAGCGATAAATGATAGGAATAGAAATACCCGAAACATCACGAAAAGTAGCCAATTTTAGCCTTTTACTCAAAAATTACCATTTGTAAGTCAAGTGTATTTTTATCGAGGATTCCTGTCTTGAGATGAAATCGAGCATAACGATAACGTCACACAGTGGGATGTCCCGATGGCTATCTGGATCCAAATGCGAGATTCCCCCGAAACAAGTTCGGGGCAGGCTATGTGGCCAAATAGAAAAATTATAAACACTTGAAAATGTGGAAAAGTATCGCAGTTAATCAAAATAAATACCCTGTATAGGGTATTTTTTAAAGCAAATGTGTGGATACCTTTATATCAGGGTGATTAAGCAACTTTTCTACCGATTTTTAAAAATCATAAGGCCAATTTTCCATATTTTTTGACATATCATTTTTTGAAAAAATCCCGGCAACGGGATTTTTTCTTTGCCTATTTGCAAATGAGATTTATGATTATCCGAAAGGCTGCCAGTAGCCTTATTTTCTTTGCTTTTCTAGACGGATGTCGGATGACCGGTGACCGATGCAAACCAAATTCAGGTCTTACCCTAAATTTATAAGGGCTATCCCTTTATGCTGATGTAATTACAGATATACAAAGAATGAAATTCCAGCTTTTTGATCAATAGAATCTAACTTCACAGTTTGGATTTGCTTTTTTGAAGCTATCCACCGATCGAGTTGTAAGTCGAGTATTGAAACAGGATAACTTTTTAAGATTGATCAATCCTTCAATTTGCTTCAGCGATCTCAGGTTGGTGCTTGCTACATCCAGTTCCTCCAAATTGATCAAGGGCTCCAAACCTTTAAGGGTTTTAAGATTTGTTCCTGAGATATTCAGATAAGTTAGGTTGAATAATGCAGAAAGGGCTGTTAAATCCTCAATGCCGGTATTGCTGATATTCAATTTCGTGAGTTTTGGCAATTGGCTGACACTGGAGAAGTTTACCACAGGAACCTGTGAGATGGTCAATGTTTCCAATAATTTCAATTCGGCAATCGGAGAAATATCCCCAATAGGAGCATCAAAAACCGTTAAGGCTCTGAGATTGATAAATGCAGTGACCGGGGAAATATCTCCTATGGATAGACTCTCGAATGACAAGCTTGGTACTGAAGTCATGCGGTGAAGCTCGTCCGTAGAAGGATCTTCAGGAAGTGAATTCTGTCTTCTAAAGATTC
This sequence comes from Algoriphagus marinus, assembly GCF_001936475.1. Lineage (GTDB taxonomy): Bacteria > Bacteroidota > Bacteroidia > Cytophagales > Cyclobacteriaceae > Algoriphagus > Algoriphagus marinus. The sequence continues at coordinate 21,686 of NZ_MSPQ01000020.1, forward strand.
CTTTCCAGGAAGGATCTAGGGCTTCCCACCAATTCTGAAGCTCAGAGGTTCTGAATACAATTGTCAGAGCTGGTTTTTTTAATAGAATCTCAGGAACTTCTTCAGGAAAAATAGCTCCTTCATTTACATTAATGTATTCCAAATTAGGAAGAGAGGTCACATCCAGAATACTGGAAATTGGACTAGCTTCCAAATCAATTCGAACTAGATTTTCATTTTGGTTAATAGGAGAAATATCCTTGACAAGAGTATTCTTCCCAGTTATTTCAACGAGTGTTTTGACTTCACTTAGGGAAATAAGATCCTGAATAGGATTGCCTGAGAAGTCCAGTTTCTCCAGCTTAACAAATCTGGTAATTGGATTGAGTGATTCTATTCCCGAGTTACTCAAATCCAAAGTTGTCAATCCAATTGTCTCGGTCAATACTTCTACCGTTGGGTTCGTTCCTGCCAGATTAGGATTTGCTTTTTTCAGCACTTCCATCCAGTTTGGCGACAAATTATTCCACCAGGAAGTCAGATCCTTTACATGGTGGATAAGCAGTACTGTAGGATTATTTCTGGTAAAGTTATTTGCAGCCAATACGGATAATTCAGTCTCATCCACCAACACCTTCTTCAAATTCTCTTTTTTATTTAGCGGAGAAATATCTGAAATAGGAGTTTTGGTAAGATCTATGATTTCCAATTGATTCAAGCCTATCAATGGTGACAGATCCTGAATATTGGTATTCGAAAGATTCAAATAGACCAGTGAATTAAGATTCTTAAACAGATCCCAGTTGATGATGTAATTATTGCTTAGATCCAGCTCTTTAAGATTTTTCAATTGAGAAATATTCTCTGCATTGTTGAATCCACTTTGTGGCAGAATCAATCTTTCCAAACTGTCAAATTGATTCAAAACCGCGAAACTTCTAATCGGAGTCTTTTCAGCTTCGAGTGATTTCAAAGATTTAAGATTTGGCAATAAGCTTATGTCAGAGATCTGCGTATTCGAAATATTCAGTCGCTTTAATTTATCAGAATACTTAATGAATTGAATATCTGAAGTGGGAGTATTTGAAACGTCCAAATCCTCCAAGAAAGTCACATTTGAAATAGGCCCAAGCTCTGTAATAAGTGTATTGCTCAGGTTGACAAATCTCAATTGTCTCAAAGCTTCCATAGGACTAAGATCCAATAGAGAATCAGTGCCTGAAATATCCAGTGAATCCACACTGACAAATCGATAAAGTTGATCCAGATCCACAGAATCATATTCTGCAAGTCCAAATCGCTCTTTAAAATACGCTTTCCAGTTGGGGTTGATACTACCCCACCATTCTATCAGCTCCTCATCCCGGCTTACCTTTGTGGTATAGATACTTACGATTTTCAATTCGCCTGATTTATCCTGAAGATTGACTTCTACAAATCTCGGCTTGGTATTGGAGACTTTTTCACCTTGAGTACCTACAGCTGTAATGGTTCGGTCAAGTGAAACCACAAAATATACTTGGCCATCCTCTTTTTGATTTGGCTTGACATCTCTGATTTTAAATTTAAAATTGATGTTTTTGTAGAAAAACTCTATATCCTTCAAATAGGATGTGACATCCTTGTTGGTTACTACCTTGCGATCCAGCAAAAGATCATCTTCTACCTGAACCAATCCATCTCTAAAAATTTTCAAATAGCTTTCACGGATCACTACATCCTTGTCCCGAGCAGGGGTTTCCTGTGAACCTATTGTGTTCAATAAATATTCTAAAAATCGGACTTGATCCTCCACTTTAGTGGAATACTCATCGATTTCATCCTTTGTATAGCCTTTGATGGTTTGGGAAAACCCAATACTGCAAAGCAAAAGCAAGGCGAAACTTAGAACTGTCCTTTTAATTCTGATCATAAATGTATTTCTGTATGGTCTCTTTATCCCCTGGTTTTAATTTGACCAAATTTGAAATCAGCCATCCGGTATTGAAACCCGGTCGATTGAACTGACTTACCTCAAAGTACCAGCCTTCAATTTGGAAGAAATGAAAACGGACCCCATTTACGTTATCAAAACGTAAGTTTCCCAACTTCATTTCGTACAAGAATAAGGTTAGGTAATCGGGAGTAAAACTTGTCTCAGTATAAGCTTCCGGGGATTTAGAATCCTGAAAAGCCCTTCTAAGATTCATGAATCCTAGCTCATGACTAAGCGGATGAAGAAAGTCTTTTTCATCACCCACAGGTTTGTTAAACAGATTCTTGAATGGGTCAAAAGAAACTGCATCAAATACCCATTCGTAGCCTAGGCCTTCAGGCTGAAGCTTTAAGATTATGGTGACCTTTTCTCTTTTTCCTTTATAAATGAAATCAGTCTGAACCTCAGAGAACCATCCTTCTCTGTGAAAATTGATGTATTGAGGATAGCTGGAGCTCAAAACAGTATTTATAAATTCTGTCTTTAGCTCTTTGGAGATTGAGGAAGTCTGATTGTCAAAAAGGATTTGGATAAATCCCTGTCTAAGCGGAACATTATGGTAAAGGGAATCTCCCGGGTAATAGCGAATCTCTCCTGAAGGAGATTCTTCGGCATTGAACCTTCGGAAGAATTGGTTTAGTTGTTTGGTGGATGCGGCGAGTCTGCCGTCATCCTTGATAGTTCCGGGGCTGCCTATGCCCTGCCCCGGAACTAAAGAGATGCTTGCGAAACTGATCGCAAGAATTAAAAGAATTATTCTCATGCTGAGGTTTCTGTCACTCTCACATCGCCGAGCATGACATCCCAAAATTCAATGGTTCTACCTGCAATTTGGGTTTGCTTTTTCTCAACGTAGATGGTAATGTCCTTCTTGGTAGTATCCTTGTAGTTCATCCCTGTTTCAATAGATGTACCTTCGAATCGCTGATAGATTGTGATTACTCCCACATATCTGCCGTCAGGTTGACGCTCAAGATCAGAGATATATTGAATGTCGTACCAGGTAATATTCACTCGGTCATAGTTCAAAGCCATCAATCGCTCAAAGTATCTTCTTACTTTATAATAAGCGATATCGTTTGAATTGATGCTTGACACACCCATTTCAGCTCCTGGAGCGAAAAGCTCCTCAGCTCTGTCCATCACACGGTTAGCCTCAGAGAATTGTGTCTCTTTGCTACCGATGATGCTGATATATTTTGAAAGATCTTTTACTTTTTCAAGAGCAAGAGAGTCTATTGCCTGCTTACGAGCTGGGCTGATATTGTCTGACTGAGCAAATACTCCAATTGAAGTAGCAAGGAATAGGCCCAGGAATAGAATAAGTTTATTTTTCATTTTTTTAAATTTTAACTGTTGGGCTTTTATTTTCTTCTCAACTCAAGTTCAGACACTTTACCATTGGCATCTAATCTGATGTCGCTGATATAGTTTAGATTTTTCTTAGTGTCTTTAAGGTAATCCAAGTATTTCTTGATTGTAGTTGGCTCATCATAATCTTTGATGCCATTCTCTTCATGGATTACGATCAAAACAGGAGTTTCTTGATTAGAAAACATTCCCAATGCCTGCTGAATTGACTGGTTAGCTACAGTCACATTGCCTGCATTAGCTACACTGTTGAATGCATTTTCAAGATTTTCTGCAGCAATTTCCTCTGCAGATCTTGCTGGAGGCGCTGGAGGAGGTGTTGGTGCCACTTGCTCGACTTTAGCCGGAACAGGAGTTGGTTCCACAACCTTCTTTTTACTTTTACATGCGCCCATTGCAAGCATTGCAACCATAGCAATCAATAGCGAGCGATTTACCGAGAAGGAAATAAGTTTTTGCTTCATTTTAGGGTTTTAATTGTGATTTAAGGAAAAGGTTTTGTTTGATTTCTAATATTTGCTCGAAACTTGACCCAAAAGTAATAAAAATCAAATCTATAAGAGCAAATCCAATTCCAATTCCAAGAAGCTTTTTGTTAATAAAATTTAATCTGGTTTAAACGGTAAGTACCATTGTAAAATTTAAACATTTAGTAGGATTATTCTAGCTTACAGGATTTTCAAGAGACCTAAAGATTTAAAGGGGAAAAGTGCTGAAAAACCGCTCTTAAAACTTTAAAACATTCAAAAAATACCCATAAATGGGTATTTTTTTAACCGAAATTTGGGCCCAACTTTGATCCAGTGTTAAGTTTTATATCAGGCATAAGCCGAAACATAAAAGGCCTTGGGGATCCCAAGGCCTTTTTATTTATATTTTTTATTGCAAAATCAACTATTCAAAGGCCAAATGTGGCTAATTGTATTTTCCAATCGAATTGGGATCGACAATTCTTTTCCCATTAAAAAGCATCATCGAATTTATTAATTGCCCTTTGGATAGCAGTAATATGATCCGTCCAAAAGAAAATTAGGTTAACCTGAACTTAAGTGCAGTTTGCCCTTTAGGCCAGAAAATCATTTGGAGCTATCAGCGGCAAGGCTAATTCGAAACAGGGGCTTTATTTATACTACTCTTAACAAGCAAATACGCGATAGCTGTCCCAACCAATAATCCTATTGCCAAATAGAAATTCGGTAAACCTGTAGGAGAGTTAAAGAAAAGTAAAATATTAACCAGCAACTGAAGGAAGGAATAGAGAATAGCAATTAGAATGTGAGGGATTTTTTTCTGATTCACCAGAAGCTGATACAGGTGACTTCTGTGAGGTTCTGTCAACTTTTCTCCTCTACGGTATCTTTGAATCATCGTAAGAAATACATCTATTCCATAGATCATTAGAACCAAGATAACAGTCCAGCTCCCTGTTTTAATATACCATTGAGTCATAAAATATATCATGAGGTAAGCGATGGAAATACTTCCGATATCACCGGCAAACATGAGTGCCTTTTTTCTAAAGTTAAATAGCAGGAATACTAAAAGTGAAAGAAGAATATATTGAACAAGATCCTCATCAAAAATTTGCAGACTGACATTTAGGACCATTAAACTTCCGAAAAATACAATTCCGTAAACTCCTGTAATTCCATTAATTCCATCCATGAAATTAATCGCATTAATAATTCCCAATGCTATAAAGAAAAACACTGGCCAGGTGTAAGCTGGAAAAGTAGAGAACAAATCTAAATCATAGAAACTGAAGGAAATGGCTAGGAATTGGATTCCAAATCTCAGTTTTCGGGATAATTCATATAAATCGTCTAAAAGACTGATACCTGAAATCATAATCAAGCCCAGCAGCATCCAAGTATGCTGAAAGCCGAAGACAAACCACCAAAGAATCACTGCAAGCGGAAAAAGTATACCCCCTCCCCTTACTGTAGATTGAGTATGGGAACTACGATGGTTTGGAACATCAATGATCTTAAACTTTTTGGCAAGTTTTTGATAGATCAATGCCAGTACCAATAAAACTAAAAAGACTACAAAGTGGCTCAACATTAATTTTTTTTCTCAGGCTAAATAAACTCTAAAATTTTTGAGATTATACGTTCTGCAGCGAATCCATCTCCATAGGGATTTTTCTTCTGCGCCATATTTTGGTAAGAATCCTCATTGGTCAACAAATCGGAGGTGTACTCTATTATCTTATCCTTCTCAGTTCCAACCAACAGAACAGTTCCGGCTTCCACTGCTTCTGGCCTCTCGGTTGTATCCCGAAAAACAAGAACCGGTTTACCGAGGCCAGGGGCTTCTTCTTGTATTCCTCCTGAATCTGTCAATACAATATATGCTTGCTTCATAAGAAATATGAAGGGCAAATAATCCATTGGATCTGTAAAAATAACGTTTTTGGGTAATGAACTCGAATCAAACACATCAGAAACGGCCGATCTCACATTTGGATTTAAATGAAGAGGGTATAGAAAATCAACATCCGGATGAAGATTTGCCAGTTCTAGAATTGCTTCGCAGATATTAATAAACCCTTTCCCAAAATTCTCTCTCCTATGGCCTGTAATCAAAACCAATTTTCTTTTATGGTTAATCCAGGACAACAATTTCTCTTGGTGAATCTCAGGGAAATTTTCACTTAGGAAAACATCCCCTTCTTTTAAGGAATCTTCGATTTTCTCTACTGCAAGTTTTAAAGCGTCTATTACAGTATTTCCGGTAACATAAATATTATCAGGATTTACCCCTTCACTTATCAGGTTTATTTCTGTGGACTTAGTAGGTGAGAAATGATAAGTTGCTATTCTGCCTGTTAACTGTCTATTAATTTCTTCAGGCCAAGGGCTGTATATCTGATAAGTTCGAAGTCCAGCTTCTACATGGCCTACGGGGATTTTAAAATAGAAGGCACTAAGAGCAGCCGCCGAAGAAGAAGAGGTGTCACCATGAACCAATACTAAATCCGGGCTAGACTTCTTCAAGACTTCCCGCATTCCCATCATTGTATTTGTAAAAACGTCGAAAAGGTCCTGCTCTTTTTTCATGATTTGAAGATCATAATCAGGTTTGATTTCAAATAATTTCAAAACCTGATCTAGCATACCCCGATGTTGCCCGGTCACACAAATTTCTAAATCTACAAGGTGTTGGAATTTCCTGATCTCTAAAATCAAAGGCGCCATTTTTATTGCTTCGGGCCGTGTTCCAAAGACCACCAGAATTTTTTTCATTTTAAGAAAGGTAAAATATGCAGGTTTTTAGAAAATAAATTTCTCTAAATAATTTGCCTGCTTTTCAATTGTACAATAATCCTGAAAATACTTTTTCCCTCCAAAGCTAAGCCGATTTAAAGCAGAACTATCAGATAAGATAGGGTCTAATTCATCAGCTAAAAAGTTGGTATCTTTTATATAATAAATTTCGCTCCCGTGTTTTGGTAAAACCGGTAATTCAATTTTAAAAGGTAGGGAAACAACTGATACTCCCATATTAAGATATTCAGCAAATCTCCAACTGACCGCTCCCAAAACAGCGGGATTGTTAAAACCCAATACTGATTCTCTGCTAAGCTTTGTGAATTCCTTTGGAGAATAACTTTTTGAATTCAAGTAGCTGTCAAATCCTTGGTTCTTTCCGTCATTTCTTGAAATAAAACCTCCCTCGAATTCGATAAAATCACTTTCTATACAGTATTTTATGAAATCAGCTCTAGCCTTGTTTGCATCAGATTCTTTCTCCCAAATCGATCCGGAGAAAAAGACAAAATTCCTACTGCTCTTTTTGACCATTATATCAGAATAAAAAGGTCTTTTACTAATTCGATAGACTTCCAAAAAAAATCGAGGGTATTTTTTCAGGGGTAATTTAAACGCGAAAATGTTGAAAAAAAGAGTCTTAACATTAATCGGATAATGAGGAAACAAAGGAAAAACTTTCTCCTGGGAATAATCCGGATGATCGATCAGCTTGTTGGTTACAAAATAATAATCAACCAATTGGTATAAGGCAGGGTCAATTCCAACCGGATCATTATTATCAATTACTATAAGCTTATCATTTATTCCAAAGATTAATAATGGGGAAAAATCATATTTTTCGAATTCTGAAGAAGGGGTATAATTGATCTTTGCAAGAATTGAAAGTGATTTCAGGTAGTACGTGCAATAAAAATTGGGCACGTTTAGTAGATGCAAAATCATGTTAAAAACAAATTAGTGGAACTATATCTTTTAACATATTTTGAGTATTATATGATGTTTCTGATTAAAATTGAACGAAAATAGATAATTTAAGAAGACTAATCCACCTGTAAATACCAATTTTTTTAGATTTTTGCACTTGACTTAAAAATTAATGAAACAAATAGAGGCCTTTGAATGAATAAAGTAATAATTCTAACCGGGGATGAAAAGCGTCATGAATTTTTCAGGAAGTATATGGGATCTTCAAGACATTTTCAAGTTTTGAAAAGTTATTGTGAACAATCAGAACCAGAACGGATAATTAAATCAGGATCGACATCTGAATTACGTCGAATCCACTTGCAAAGTAGAAAACAAACTGAACTTGATTTTTTTGGAGTTTTTACAGAAAAGATTCAGGATCATTCTAACCCAAAATTTATTCCTAGGGGGATGATAAATGATCCAAAAATTCAAGAGGAAATAATTCTTCTCAATCCAGACTACATTTTGTCTTATGGTTGCTCAATCATTAAAGGTGATCTGATATCTGCTTTTCCAAACAGATTTATCAATATACACCTTGGGCTATCTCCTTATTATAGAGGAAGTGGTACTAATTACTGGCCTTTGGTAAATAAAGAGCCTCAATTTGTAGGTACTACATTTATGTACATAGATGAAGGAGTGGATACTGGACAAATAATTCACCAAATCAGAGGGCGGGTCTATCCTCTTGACACAGTACATACGATAGGAAACCGGTTGATTCAGGATACAGCAGCCGTTGCTGAAAAGATTATTGAAAATGCCGAAAAAATCATTGGCTTTGATGATTTACCCCTTCCGGAAAATGAACAAAGATATTATATGAATAAAGATTTTAGTGAAGAGTCCGTAGTGAAATTGTACAATAATTTTGAAAATGGGATGATTAGTGAATATCTTGAAAACGTAGAGAAAATCACGAAATCAAGTCCAATTATTCAAAATTCAAATTTTTTCTAATTATGAAAGCTATAATGTACCACTATGTAAAAGAGGATGACCCTAGCTTTCCGAATTTCAACCACTTACATATTGAAGATTTTAAAAAACAATTGGATTATCTGGGGAACAAGTTTGGCTTTGTGACCAAAAAAGATTTTCAAGATGCGCTAGAATCAGGAGATCCACCAAAAGGGGTGGTTTTAACTTTTGACGATGGATTGAAATGTCATTATGATCAAGTTTTTCCGGTGCTAAAGGAAAGAGGACTTTGGGGAATATTTTATGTAGCAACAGAAATGTATAGAACCCAAAAACTTTCGGATGTCCACCGTATTCATCTACTTTTGGGGCAAGAGAATAATCAAAAGATTTATGAGTATTTAAACGAAAAAATACCTCAGGATTATTTGGTAGATTTTGTGAGAGAGGATTTTAAAAAACTCACCTACACCAGACAGATAAATGACGATTTTACCAAAATGGTGAAAAAAATACTTAATTATTACATTTCATATACCTATAGAGAAAAGGTGATAGATGATTTGTGTGAGCTATTTTTGAAAAAGGAGGATTTGAATGTCCTTGATTTTTACCTAACTGCGGAAGAAATGGTAGAAATGGAAAATGCGGGTATGATCATTGGAAGTCATTCCGCAAGTCACCCAGTAATGTCGAAATTAGACTTGGAAACCCAGAAAATAGAAATACAATCTTCTTTTAGTGACTTAAAAAACTTTGGGTTAAAGCTCTCCTGCAAATCTTTCTGTTATCCTTACGGAGGGTTTCATACTTTTACAAAGGAAACAGAGGCCTTACTGGAAATGGAAAAATGTCGTTTTTCTTTTAATGTGGAGTCAAGAGATATTTCCAAAAAGGATCTGACGGAAAGAAAACAGGCCCTCCCGCGTTACGATTGTAATGAATTTCCATTTGGTCAAGTAAGAAGAATTGGAAAGGTTCATTCTTCAAGTTATTCAATATGAGTGTCAGAATAATAGAGTTTCCCAAAATTTCAGATCCCAGAGGCAACCTCACTTTTGTTCAAGGTTATGATCAGATCCCCTTTGACATTAAAAGAGTTTTTTGGACTTACGATATTCCGGGAGGTGAACAAAGAGGGGGACATGCTTATAAAACTCAAAGTGAAGTCATAATTGCTTTGAGTGGCAGTTTTGATATCATCATTACCGATAAATTTGGAGATACAACCAAATATTCCTTGAATAGGTCCTATTATGGGCTATATCTACCCCCAGAAACCTGGAGACATATGGAGAATTTTTCAACCAATTCATTTAGTCTTCACCTTAGTAGTCATGTCTTTGATGAGCAGGATTATATTAGAGACATTAATCTTCTAAGTTCTAATGATTGACTTTCGATACACTTCATTATCAGACTGTAAACTGATTGAGTTTGAAAAAAACCATAGGCTCATGGGGAATATCACCTCGATCAATGAACATAGTGAGGTGCCTTTTGCTATTAAGCGGGTTTATTACCTATATGATATACCGGGTGGAGAGTCAAGAGGAGGTCATGCACATAAGGGGCTTCAACAGCTAATAATTGCAGGAAGTGGAAGTTTTGATTTAGAATTAAGTGATGGTATTTCTAAAATGAAGATGCATTTGGCCAGACCTTATCAAGGAGTACTTTTACCCCCCGGAATCTGGAGAGAATTAGTAAACTTTTCCAGTGGGGCAATTTGTTTGGTACTTGCATCGGAGGTTTATTTGGAAGAAGATTACATTAGAAATTATGAAGAGTTCAGAGAATCAAAAATATTACCTCCACCCCAGCGCTGATGTCCAATCTCAGGAGATTGGTGAAGGGACTACCATTTGGCAATTTTCTGTAATTCTAAAAGGCGCAAAAATCGGTAAGGAATGTAACATCAACTGCCACACATTCATAGAAAATAATGTGGTTTTGGGAGATCAAGTGACTATCAAATCCGGCGTTTATCTTTGGGATGGATTACAAATTGAAAATAAGGTTATGGTAGGTCCTAACGTAACTTTTACAAACGATAAATACCCTCGCTCAAAGAACAAAGATTTTAAAATTGAAAAAACCATTTTGAGAGAAGGTTGTAGTATAGGTGCCGCAGCTGTGATTTTAGGTGGTGTTGAAATTGGAAAACACGCACTTGTTGCAGCAGGGGCCTTAGTGACCAAAAATGTGCCCGCTAGAGCGCTGGTCTTGGGGAATCCTGCAAAGCAGGTGGGCTGGGTGAATGAAGATGGAAGTAGAATGTATCAAAAAGGAGATGAATTTGAGGATCAATTCGGGACTCTTTGGCAAGTATTAAATAATGAATTGGTAAAAAAACTATGATCGTTCCTTTTTTAAAATTCGGAGGTATGCATGACCCAATCCGCGAAGAGATGATTGGTGCATTTACTGATTTTTATGATAGACAATACTATGTTTTAGGTTCTTCTTTAGAAAAATTTGAAAACGAATATGCATTATTCAATGAGGTAGACCATTGTGTTGGAATATCAAATGGTCTAGATGCAATCTATCTTTCCTTAAAGGCTTTGGGAATTGGACCTGGGGATGAGGTGATCGTGCCATCAAATACTTTCATCGCATCAGTTTTGGCTATCTCTTTTGTGGGAGCAAAACCAGTATTTGTCGAACCTGACAAGCACACCTACAATATTGATCCGACTGGTATTTCTAAAGTAATCACTTCAAATACCAAGGCTATCATTCCTGTACATTTATACGGGCAGGCTTGTGAAATGCAGGCTATCCAATCGATCGCCGAGCAGCATTCTTTATTTATTGTTGAGGACAATGCGCAAGCTCATGGAGCTAAATACCTGGATAAAATTACCGGGAGCTGGGGTGATATAAATGCAACAAGTTTTTATCCCGGAAAAAATTTAGGTGCACTTGGAGATGCTGGAGGAGTAACGACAAACAGTATTGAATTAGCTGCTGAAGTCCGAAAACTTCGCAACTATGGAAGTCGTGAAAAATACAAAAATGAGTCTATTGGTCACAATATGCGACTTGATGAATTACAGGCCGCATTTTTATCAATTAAATTAAAATATTTAAATAATTGGATTGCAGAAAGGCAGTCGATTGCAGCGCAATATAAAAGTAAACTAAGCTCCAACAAGCAAATTATTCTTCCTCAAACAGCAGAGGGTGCGACGCATGTTTATCACTTATTTGTCATTCGCCATCAATCCCGGGATTTATTACAGCAGCATCTACAGAAAGAAGGAGTAGGAACCTTAATCCATTATCCAACTCCCCCACATCTTCAGGAAGCTTATGCTGGGCTTGGATATCAAAAAGGAGACTTCCCTATTGCTGAAGAATTAGCTGAGACTTCCCTTAGTCTTCCTATTTGGCCAGGAATGGATGAAGAAATGATTGATTTTGTATGTCAAAAAATCAATGATTTTCAATAAGTTATGTACTAAAAAGAGTTGGGACCTATTGATTTATTAATTCTTAAGTCGATGGTTTTAATTATGCTTTTCCAGATTCAAGGAAGTTTTCAATTGATCAAAGGAAACCAAGTTTAACCACTCCTTCCTGTTTTTATCCAGGGAATCAAATTCATAAAATGGGTTAGAATTTTCGGTCAAGGCCTTACCAATTGGATGGGTTTTCGAAAATATCCCTACTCCCCAATCTGTGTCTACACAACATGAGTTTAGCTCTTTATTTTGTCTCCATTTGAAAAATGCCTTCCAAGTAGTCCCATTCCATTTAACAAGAGCCGGGGAAAGCATATGAGAATACGTTTCTCTTGCATGCCACTCACTTGGAGGGTTACAGTCATGTAAAACTAGAAATCCGTCAGATTTCAAATGTTTTAAAGAATTTTGGATATCTCTATCTACTTGTTCGGCCAAATGAAGACCATCGATGAAAATGACATCAAATTTGATTTGAGGGTTTAAGAGTTCTCCGTTTTGAAGTTTTAAAAAAAAGTCATCACTCGTAAAAGGAAAGTCGGCCTTATTGACATCTTGCTCATATCCAGGGTCTACACTGTATTTTTGCTTGGCTAGGATCTTAGAAAAATTGGAATTTGGGTCTCTAACTCCTATCTCCAAATAGCAGATATCTCTATTTAAAAACTTGATCAAATAATTAATTATATCGGTCCTTTTTGGCTTTTTCTTTTCCTCAAAGAGGCTTGATTCTTGGGTAGAAAGAAAATGTTTGCCTTGAAAAAACTGTCTACCAAAAGAAAAATAAGAATAGAAACGTTTTATGAAATTCATTTAGAAATGGGTTATTTCAAATGTAAATATTATTCTTTCATAATCTGTCCACATTCGATTAACCTTAGATCATATAGATAGAAGAGGCTTTAAAATCAGATTTTCACTCAATTTCTAGCAGATTATATATTCTTACTAGCGAGAGAGCCGATACATCTATTAGATCCTCTACTTAACTACAGGATCCAATGATTTTATTTCCTCTTAAGGAATCCACTGAATTTTCTTGTGAAATCTAAAAATAATGGTGGTATCAGAGATCTAAGAAGCGTTTTTCCCTTTTGGTAAAGCGGGCGATCAGAAAGTGTGGGAGAATATCCAAAAACAGCCTGATAATCTTTATTACTTCGGATGGTATAATTAAACTCTCTTCTTCTTTGAAGCATCTCTTCCCGCTGTGTGGTCATACTCGAAGAATGTAACCTCACCAGTACTTGAGCGTCTTGAGCATATCCGATATGATGAAATTTATAACCTTTTAAAGCACACCTGAAATTAAACTCCCAATCTTCGAAAGCTTTAAGATTTTCGTTCTGATATCCAACCTGAGTCAATACTGATCTTGGAAATAAAGGTGCACTTACTACAAAAGGATTTCTCTCTTTGAAAACCTCTAAAACGTCTGTCTGATCCCATCGGGAAATCACTACTTCAGTGAAGGCCCCATTTTTTCCAATTATGCGTTGATGATTTTTCCCTTCCTGATTATAGAAATACCTAGAACCGGAAACCGTAATAAGATCCCCTTCTATAAATGAAACGTGGTGGTTGAGTTTGTTTGATGATAAAACATCATCAGCATCCAAAAACTGAAAGAAATCACCTTTCGAAATTTTTAATCCTTTATTCCTGACATAACTAACCCCCATGTTTTTTGGAAGAGCAATCAATTTAAATCTTTGATCTTTCTTTACCCATGATTCTGCAATCGAAACACTTTGATCCAAACTTGCATCATCGACGATAATACATTCCCAATCCTGATACACCTGATCAGCCACGCTTTTCAGGCATTCATCTAAAAATTGACCCTGATTATACGATGCAATTATTATGGATATCAATGGCTTATGCATATCTCGAAAGTTACCTCACTTATTTCAGATTAGAGGTCATTAAAGAGTTTCTGATGGGAAGAATTCCAAAAGTTTGGATCTGATAGAATTTCATTAAATAGCATAAAGCTATCCCCCTTTCCAAAACCAAAAACAGGTTCGGATTTCCCCATTGTCCGAGCTTTTTCTATCGACTTTTGAATGGATTCCAAGTCAAAGTCAGCATGAATGATAGTCTCTCCAAAGGCTCTGTTTTGCTGTCTGGTACCTAGATTGATGCTTGGAATCCCATAATAAGGAGCTTCTCTAATGCCAGCACTACTATTTCCAATGATAAAATCGGATTTTTTTAAAATTGTGAGAAAGTATTCAAATCTTAGGGATGGAAATATTTTAAACCTGTTGTTATTAGAGAGTCTTTTAAATTCATCAAGAATTTTAGAAGTCCCCATATCATTGTTCGGATAGATTACCACATAGTTAGAGTCGTCCGCCAGGAGTGCGTCCACCAGGGTTCTGGCATACTCTCCAATCTGATTATACTCAGTGGTAACCGGATGAAACATTAAGACAGAGAACTTCCTAAATGGGATTTGATAGTAATCGCAAACAGTATCCAGATCAGGTAATTTATCGGAAAACATAATATCTATGTCGGGCGAGCCGATTACAAAAACCTGATTTTCCAATTCCCCCATTTGAATGAGTCGTTTTTTAGCCTGCTCATTCGACACAAAATGGATATGACTTAGTTTACTCACAGAGTGTCGGATCAATTCATCGATAGTACCGGAAACTTCTCCCCCTTCAATATGGCCAACAAGAATATTATTCAAGGCTCCTACTATGGCTCCGGCTAAAGCTTCTACTCTATCACCATGTACCATTATCAAATCCGGCTTATTTTCTTTGACAAAGCCTGATAGCCCATCAATGGTTTTTGCCAAAGTAAGATCCATACTTGCTTCAGAAGTATAGTTGATGAATTTGAATATATTTTTGAATCCTGATTTTTCAATTTCAATTACGGTCTCTCCATATTGCTTATGCATATGCATACCTGTAGCGAAGATATGGACCTCAAATTCAGGATTATTTCGACATACTTCAATCAAGGATTTGATTTTACCGAAATCTGCCCTGGTTCCAGTCAGAAATAATAATCTTTTCATTTATTTTTTGATTGTTCGAAGAGGACGTACCGCAAAAGGAAAAACCCGGTTTTAAAAACATAAAAAGTTTCTACTAGAAAAATCTTTAAATAACCGAACCAGCTTCTTCCCATTTTAAGGAAGACTTGACCTATTGTGACTTTTTTCCCCCATATATCCCTATTTCCTAATGTTTCGTCCTTAAATCTTTTGTAATTGGAAGCCTGAGTTCTTTTGAGATCATAACAAAATACCGCGGGAACCATTTCAATATCATAGCCCTCATTTAATACTCTTAGCGTCCATTCCTTATCCTCAAAAGTCACAATATCATCTTGAAAAGGATGTTTTCTCCATACCTCTTTGGAAAAAGCAGAGCCACAAAACATTAATCCTGCCAGATTAGGCTCATCTTTTGATTTTACTCCATTGATCATTAGTTTGTAATCACCTGATCTATGAACAGCTCTTACTCCAGCGAGGTTATCGTTCTCGTTGAATTTGGCTTTTATAATCTGAAAGAAATCCTGGCTCACCGGAAAGGAATGTGCACTAAACATGACTACAATTTCATGTGATGCTGAAGTAGCCGCGAGGTTAGCACTACTTCCATAGCCGAAATCCACGATAGTGACGACTTTTGCCCCCATCTCTTCTGCTATTTGGATACTTCCATCGGTAGACTCATTATCAATCACTATGATCTCATCGATATCCTCTTTATACCGATTATTTAAATTCTTAAGCAAGAATTTAAGACTATCCTTCTGATTTTTATTTCGGATGAGAACCGAAACTTTCTTACTCATAGTCAGAGAATTTTAGGTGCTGATCTTTTTTGATGAAATTTTTTGAGTTTTTCCCCAAGACTTCATTAAATCTCTCAGCCAAAACCTGACCAGTTCCTGGTCTTTTTACCCAGATATTATCCTTTGTAAACTCCTCTCCTTCTTTAATATCTTTAATTGCCACAACAGTAGCAAAAGCAAAATCGCTGGTTACCTTTTCCTCTTTGGCAGGTTCTTTCTTTCCACCTCGCATTTGAAAGATCAGATTTGAGCCTTTGATCAGTTCTGCAGTTTCTGATTCATCCATAGAACAAATAATATCCGGTCCATTTCTATCCATGGAATCAGTAAAATGCCTTTCCAAAATAGATGCTCCCAAAGCTACAGCAGCAAAGCAAGCATGATTGCTAACCGTATGATCACTAAGGCCTACAGGTATTCCTGGAAAAGTCTCCATTAACTGTTGCATAGCACCTAATCTTACCAAATGATAAGGAGTAGGATATAAATTGGTAGTATGCAGCAAGGCCAAGGGAACATCAAATTTGCTGATTGTCTCCACTGACTTTCTTACACTTTCCAAAGTGTTCATTCCTGTACTTAGGATCATTGGTTTTCCAAAGGAAGCGATGTGCTCTAAGAGTGGCAGGTTATTACACTCTCCACTACCAATTTTGAAGGCCGGAACATCCATTGCCTGAAGGCGGTCAGCTGCTGCTCTTGAAAATGGAGTGGAAATAAAAATCATCCCTTTGGACTCCACATAATTTTTGAGTCGAATCTCATCCTCTTCATTTAGTGCACAGCGCTCCATAATCTCATATATGGACACTTTTGCGTTGCCGGGAATTACATTTTTGGCTTCCGCACTCATTTCATCTTCGACAATATGAGTTTGATGCTTGAGAACTTCTACACCTGCTCTAGCCGCAGCATCCACCATTTCAAAAGCTGTTTTCAGACTTCCTTCATGATTAATACCTAATTCAGCGATTACTAAGGGAGGGAAATTTATTCCAATTTCTCTGTCTTTTATTTTAAAAGGTTTCATTTATATAATTTTCTATTAAATATTCTGCGAGAATAAGATCATCCGGCTCATCTATATCTACTTGAGCATAGATATGGTCCATTACCATGGGAAACACATCGTCACCAATGATTTTTTCAGCCTGAAGGAGTAAGTCTACTTTAGTGATATAGAGAAGTCCATTTTCAAAGAACAAAGGCTCAAGATCCTGCATTCTCTGACCTGGAAGATAGTTTTTGGGAAAGAAGTAATCCTTATCTATGGATCCAAACTTCTTATTGAGTCGACTAAACGTACAAAGACTTGATCTATCTGAGGAATTGAAAATCTCAAGACTTTTTGAAAGTAGTTCTGTCGGTCTAAGCGGATTTGTGACCTGTAATAAAATAACTGCATCACAGGCAATATTCTTATTTTGAAAAAATACCACCTGATCCCGTAGCACTGCCGCTGTGGATGTGAGGTCGCCTGCCAATGCCTCTTCTCTACGATAAGTATTAACATCAAATCCTTTGGCTAGTTCCAACAGCTCTTCATCATCCGAATTTATCCAGATCTGATTGGCGGGAATTCCTTCTTTGAGCGCAAATTCAATAGAATGCTGGAACAAAGGTTTTCCGGCTAAATGTGTTTTATTTTTTCCTGGAAATCTTTTTGATCCTTTTCGAGCGGGAATAATTACCTGATAGTTCAGTAGGGACATGCTGGATTTCGAAAATCACTTTGTGCTTTTACCTTATGGGATAATTTTCAAAAATACTTTAAAAAATCTAAAAGAAGGTTACATTGCCTTTAGATTTTGATCCAAAACACAAACCTGTTCATTTGCAAAAGTTATTTTTGCTTTTGAAACCTAGTTTTCGAAAAACAAGTTTAGTGGAAATAAAGCTTTAAATGAAGCAGCTTCAACGGAGTGAAAAACTCATAAATTCTTAAATTTTTCGCAGTTCGATTAATCAAGTGCTTCTCTGTGAATTTCCACAGGTAATTTTATAAAATTTCTAAAAAAAATTAAAAATAATTAAGTCGAAGTTTATGGGACACTAATTGAGAAAATCAATTTCAAAACACTGAATTTCAATTAGTTAAAAATTAATATTCGAATCAAAAACAAACCACGATTAATAATTATTGTTTTATAATTGCATTCACAAAATATTATTCTTTTAGGTCAGATTTTGAATTGAAAAATTCCCTCTACATTCGCGTCAAATTTCTAATCTCTTACATTTTATGTGTGGAATTTCAGGTATTGCAAGCTATTCTTCAAGGCCAGAGAATACCAAAGAATCTGTAGAGAAAATGTGTAAAATCCTCCATCACAGAGGACCTGACAACACCACTATCTCTTCTTACAAAGATGCCGTATTTGGGCATAACCGCCTCTCCTTAGTCGATTTGAACGAAAGGTCAAACCAACCATTTGAGAATGATAAGTTTGCCTTGGTCTTCAACGGTGAGATCTACAATTATCTTGATCTTAAACAGGAGTTGATACAGAACCATCAGCAGGTTTTTGTAACCACCTCGGATACTGAGGTGTTATTCTTTGGGTTAATTCATTGGGGTCTGGAGTTAACTCTAAAAAAACTCAAAGGAATGTTTGCCTTTGCTTTCTATGATTTTCTTGAGGGCAAAGTCTTACTCGCAAGAGATCGTACAGGAATGAAGCCCCTATTTTATAGTACAAAAAATAGTAAACTAATCTTTTCTTCTGAATTAAAAGGGATATGGTGTCTAGACGAGTACAGGAATCTCAACGACAGATTCTTGAGTCTGGCAGCTTTTGGGGAATATGAATACTCAAGAATTATCACTGCGCTGACAAATGTAAAACAATTGGAACCAGGTACTTTTTTGGTTTATGATATACCTACAGGAAAAAGTGAAATTGAGTTTTACTTCAGAATGTCAGACTATGTCTCAGAAGAAAAATTCCTAAAAAGAGAACTTCAAAAAGAATCTGAAGTACATTCTGAATTTGAAAATATTTTCACTAAAACTGTCCATTCGGTCATGGCTGCAGATGCCAAAATGGGTGCCTTTGTCAGTGGTGGTGTTGATTCCTCCCTATGTGCGGGAATCGCTTTTCAAAAAAGCCCAATTTCCTTATTCACGTCTAACGTTGTAGGAAAACATTCTGAACTTGAAAACTCAACCTATTTGGCTAAAGTATTAGATGCCGAATTACATCAACATGATTTTACTCCTGACTTGTTTCTGAAACTATGGGCAAAAACAACTTGGTATTATGAATCACCTATTCTATCTCATCCAAATGCAATCCCATTTCAATTTGTAAGCCAACTGGCAAATACAAATTCCTGTAAGGCAGTGTTAACCGGTGAGGGCTCTGATGAACTTTTCCTAGGCTATCCGAGACTGCTAACCCGCAGGCTTGATAAATTTATTCAGTTCCCTTTCACATTAATTACTAGTGTGTACAAGAAAGTACCTGGCCTGCCTCGCTACCTCAATCTTGATAAGAACAACTTCCAAGAAGATTTTTCAAAACTGTTAACAGGATATGAATTCTCAGAAAAGGAAGTAAAAAACCAGGAAGTCTACGGGTTTATAAAGGATAAAAATAATCAGATTGATCAAGCTATGACTTTGAACATGCTGGAAAGAAGCATTCATAGCTTACTTTGGAGAAACGATCGAATGGGAATGATGCATAGTATTGAATCAAGATTTCCCTTTTTATACGAGGATGTTCTAGAGTTCGCAGTTAACCTTCCCGTAAAATATAAAGTTGGGAATAGCTCCAAATTCCACAATTTCAAACACCCATTCCGTATTGATAAGCACATCGTCCGAAAATTAACCCAAAAGGTTTTAAACGAAAAGCTTGCCTACATCCAGAAAAAAGGATTCCCAGTTTCGGGGCTTATGAATGTTCAAGTCGAAAAAGACTTTTTCAAAAACGGTTTTTTGGAAACAGCTCTTGATCTCAACGAAAAAAGTCTAACCCTACTTAAAAGAAATTGTCATCCTTACTTACTGGCCAAGTTAGCTTCAGTAGAAATATGGGGAAGTCTTTTCTTTTCAAATCAGTCTATGGAAGAAGTTGAGGATAGGATTATGAGTCATATTAAAATGGTTCCTTGATATAGATGAGGCTTAAAAAAAAACGGATAGCTGCTTAGCGGCTATCCGTTTTTTTTACCATTTATGACAGGCTTGGAAATTTATCTAATCAGAATAAATACTCCAGCTTTTTCAATTTTTATACCATTTCTAGAGGTAAAAATTCCTCTATACACATAATTTCCATTTGGTGCGTCCTTTCCATTAAGTGTTCCATCCCAACCTATGTCTTCTAGTGAAGTGGCCTTATAGATCAATTCACCCCATGTGTTAAAGATGTAGAATTCCATACTTGCAATCCCTCTATATTCAGGTTTGAAATATTGGTTTTTATTACCCTTTGGAGTAAATGCATTTGGTATAATAACTTCAAAATCATCTATGACGTTGACTACCATTTCATAAATAGATTCACATCCTATGTCATCTACTACTCTTAGCTTGACGTTAAATGAACCAACTTCATTATAGGTGTGAACCGGATTCTCTTCATTACTTGTAAATCCATCTCCAAAATCCCAATTCCAAATCACTGCATTACCTCTAGAGAGATCATTAAAATAGACATCTTCACCCAAGGGGATATCTTCATTTTGGAAGATATTTCCTCCACCAAAATCAACAAGATAATTAAACTCAGCTTCAAGTAAACTTTGTGAAATGATGACAAGAATACGTTGAGGCTGATTCCAACAAGAGGTTCCTTTAACCGCACTGCTTACTCTATAATCACCCGAAAGATCTACAGAATCCAATTCATCAAGTCTCATTGGTGATCCATTTGGTGAAACTACATTGTAATCGTATACAGCCGGATTAAATCCTTCAATATAGGCAGTGAGATCAACTGTGCCTGTTGGATCACAAACAATTGATGGGTTTGAAACTCTAAGATTTGGAATTTCAATCACCTTTACTTGCGCTTTTTCAGGAATTGTACTACAAATATCTGTTCCACTAGCCAAAACAAAATACTCGTATGGTGTTGATTTGGCAGGAAGTCCTGCTACAGCTAAATGTCCTTCCGGAGAAATCGAGTAGGTAAGATCGCCAGAAGCACCTACCGGAATAGGATTGGTAGCTTGGGCATCAAAATACCATGTAAATTGGGTGTCGCCGTTATTAACCAATGTTGTTGGAATCAATGTGGCTATCTCGCCCTCACAAATACTTACATCATCGACCAGAATTGGAGTTGGGATATTTTCAACTTGTACCAAATTATCAAAAGTGATACTACAAGAACCTGCATCCCTTACTTGTATAGAGTAGGTACCTGCGCCTAAGCCAGTGAAGGAGATTGAACCATCAGCTTGCGTATTCTGAGTAGAAATCACCGTAGAGTTTCTTATCAAATCCACTTCATACCCTCCAAATCCACCTATTAAGCTAAAGCTAATTGAACCGTCTGATTCCCCACAAGTCGCATCGATTTGGATTAAATCTTCAACCTCAATTGGACTGGCTGGACCAGTCACCTCTTGATCCGAAATAATCAAATCACAACCTTGACCAGAACGAACAGTAACAGAATAAATACCCTGAGGCACATTAAACACATTAGAACTTTGGAAATTCACTCCATCTAAGCTGTATTGAAGACCGCCGGATCCGCCTGATGCATTGACTGTGATTATTCCTCCTTCACCAAAACACTGCTCAGCTGTGATAGAAATAGTTACATTTGGCACCTCATTGACTTGGACTAAAGAATTTTCAACAAAACCCGGACAAACATCCGGTCCCGTAGCTGTTGCATAGAATGCATAAGGACTGGAACTATAAGGAAGACCTGTAATCGTCAACTCCCCGGTCGCAGAAATTTCATAAATCACTCCATCTGAAGCTGGGTTTGGACTCGAGATTATTGGTTGGTTACCTGCTTGATCAAAAAACCATTGAATCGTAAAATCAGATACAGGAGGATCCAATCTAGGGATCAAGGTCACAGGAGAACCCTCACATATTTCTTCATTTTCAATCAGCAATTGCGTTGGTCCATCAACCAATTCTATGATGTCAGAAACAATTGTACAACCCTTATCATCAATCACTTCAATAGTATATTGACCAATGCCAAGATCATTAAGGCTGAAAGAATTTACACTCTGAGAAAAGGAGTTAAGCAGTAGACCATCTTTAAATACATTTACCGTGTAAGGAGCCCATCCTCCAGTAATTTGTCCTTGTATTTTTCCATTATCAGCGCCACACCCTGGGTCTAGTTGAGTTATTCCAGAAAGTAAAAGTTCTGAGTCAGGTCCTTCAATTGTAATAGGAATTATTTGATTACAGCCCGCAGGAGTCAAAACTTCAAGAGAATAATTACCAGCTGCAAGTTCAAGCGCCTCTAATTCTGAAAGCGTAAGGGCAGCAGCACCATCCAATGAATAAGTATATTCAGGCATATCACCTGAAATCGATAGTATTTTACCATCTGTTCCCCCAAAACATGAGACTGGAGAAGTCTCAAATACCATGTCAGGGTTGTCAAATACAGTTACCTCAACTTTGATCTCCTGTCCAGTACAAACAACATAGAAATAGAAGTCATGTACACCAATAGGTAGATTAGCTATTGTCAATTGAGGATTAATCCAATCCGTATCATCTATAGTATAAATAATAGAAGCATCATCAGGATCAGGTCCATTAGAAATCAAGCCTACTTGCCCAGCATCCTTGTACCACATGATATCTGTGGGAGAAGTAGGTACAGGAGGATTAGGAGCAATGAAAACAGGACGAATTGTAGCTTCCTCTCCGATACAAATATCGATTGGAGGTACTAATTCATAAACAGGATCAGGCAGTTCGTCGATTACAAAAGAAAAAGTCTCTGAACAACCGTTGCTATCTGTAATTGTAATAAAATACTCACCTGGAAAAATATCTTCAAGTCCAGTCAAAGTTCCGTTGGAAAGAAGTTCTCCTGAAAGGGCGTCGTCTTTTCTCCATTCAAAAGAATAACTTCCTGTCCCGCCAATCACCTGCAAATTCCTGATTGCACCATTAGGCAGATCACAGGAGGCGCTGATCAGATCAGGAGTATTAATTTCAATTTGAGTAGCTGTAGTTTCAATAAGCACATTAGGGAAAGTGGTCAAGAAACCAACAGTAATTGAAGGATCGGTAATGTAAACGGTATAGGTACCTACCGGTAAATTTTCAAAGACCGGTGAGGATTGCCAAGTGATTCCATCAAGACTAAAGCTCAATGGAGGATTACCACCCACAATATTTTCTACAGAGATACTACCATCACTTCCTCCAAAGCAGGTTACCGGAGTGCTGACAATATCTGCAGTCAGTGGAGATTTCACAACTACAATCGCTTCTGTAATAGTCACGCATATACCTGGTCCACTTATTTCATAATAATAAGTGTATGTTCCTGGATTGAGGCCAGTAATTGTAAGTACGTCGTTAGCATCTATTTCATAAATAACCCCATCTGGAGCTGGGTTTGAATCGGAAGTTATGATTTGAGTTGCAGTAGAATTAAAATACCAGGACAAGGTAAACACTGCACCACTTGGAATAGTGAGGTCAGGGGTTAAGGTGGCCACCTCTCCTAGCATGATTTCTTCCAACAATGGATTAGATCCGATTAAGATACCTGATTCATTTACCAAGGTGAAAAGATCAGTTTCTATTTCAGAACATCCGTTTTCATCCGTCACTTGAATTGAATAATCCCCTGGAGAAAGTCCTTTTACCGTATACTCTTGCCCGTTTTCAATAAAGTTAAAGTTCGAGTCATTTAACAGTTGGCCGTTAATACTGATACTATAATCTCCCGTTCCACCAATAACTTCAAAGGTAATTTGACCATTGTCTTCATCACAAGATGGATTGACAAAGTCAAGGTCGTTAATGATCAAATCGGCAGGTTCAAGAATTTCAAAATTCAGCAGTTGAGGGCAACCAGAAGGAGTTGCAACTTCAAGCGAATAAATTCCTGGCGTAAGATTTACAAAGATCCCAGTAGAGTTGGACTCTCCATTGCTAAGTGTGTAGCTATAAGATGGGTCATTACCTGAAGAAATCTGAATTGAACCATCATTTGCCCCAAAACAGGAAATATTAGAAATATCTATAGTCACGGCAGGAAGAGCTACTACTGTGACGGTAGCCTCTGTCACCTGAGTACAGATTCCAGGTCCACTTATTCTCAAATAATACTTATAATCTCCTGCCTGCAAATTACTTATGCTCAAAACACCCTGAGCATCGATTTGATAGATGATGCCATTTGCATCAGGTGTTGGAGAAGAATTGATTATTTGAGTAGTAGCAGCATCCTTATACCAACGCAAAACTGGTGTGACTCCACCTGGCAAAGTAAGGTCCGGAGTCAACTGGGCAGTCTCACCTTCACAGACTTCATCAGAGACAGGATTTGAAATAATATCAATCCCGGCATTATTTGTTAAGGAAAACAAATCCGTTGACTCGACCTCACAACCGTTCGCATCAAGTACACGAATCGAGAATTGTCCAGGAGCAAGATTTTGTAAAGTATAAACTCCTCCCGCTTCAGTGAAGGAAAAATTGGATGAGTTTAGAGCATCGCCATTGACGAAGATATCATAAGCTTGGGTTCCACCTGAAATCTCAAATCTGATTTCACCATTGATTGCATCGCAAGTAGGATCGGTGAAGTCTACAGCAGCGATTAAGAGTTCTTGAGGTTGAACAATCTCAACATCTACCGTTTGAATACAGCTGGTTCCATTACTGATTTCAATAGTATAATTACCAGCTGGTAAATTCTGGAATTCCCCGTTGGTATTAGTTTCTCCGGTATTAAGCGTATAAACATAGCCTGCCAAACCTCCAGACTGCACTCTTATTTCCCCGGTAGTTTCACCAAAACAAATGATATCTGTTTTTTCAAAAGTTACCTCCGGAGTAAAATTGACTTTTAAGTCAACTTCAATCTTTGGAATAGGGCAAACCAAATCTCCTGTTACCTCAAGGAAGAATTTATAAGGTGTATCTGAGGCAACGACGCCAGTCAACTCCAGTTCACCTGATCCATTTATTACAGCTGTCCCTCCGAATAATTGATCTCCATCGGTAATTTGAACCTCATTTCCTGATTGATTTTCATAATACCAAGTATAAGCAGGAGAAGAACCTGCCAGATTAACCACCACAGGTCTCAGAATCCCTGTATTCGCCAAGCCAGAAACTGGATCAAAAGCACAAATTTCATCCCCTTTAGCACTGAATTCAGGAACTTCCAATGGATCTAAAGTCACAGCAAGAGTTGCCGAAGTACAGTTTTTAGAATCATTCAGCTCAAAGGTATAAGTACCTCCTGCCAAATTTTGGATTATCACTTCAGTTCCATCTACTGAAGGATCAAATCCTGTCACAGCGATACCATTCATGGTAAGCGTATAATCAGGATTTCCTCCCAAAAGGCTTAATCGAATTTCTCCATTTTCCAGACTACAGGAAGGATCTAATTCAGATACCAGTTGTATTTCGAGGAGTCCAGAAGGCTCTTCAACAACTAAACTAACTACTTGCGGGCATCCTGCAGGTGTTAAAACTTGAATTTCATAAGTTCCTGCAGCAAGATTTAGAGCTTCCAAATCAGTGATTGAAATTGGAGATGCTCCATCTACCGAGTAGGTATATTCAGGAGTAGTACCCGAAATAGATCTGATCTTTCCATCTGTACCGCCAAAGCAACTGACTGGGTCTGTCTCAAAAACTACATTAGGCTTATCAAATACTTCAACTTCAATTTTGATTTCCTGACCCGTACAGACCACATAGAAATAAAAATCATGAATGCCTATAGGTAAGTTTTCAATTTGAAGAACTGGGTTTAGCCAATCCGTGTCATCAATAGTGTAAACAATGGAAGGATCTGTTGAATCCGGGCCATTACTTATTAAATCAACCTGATTTGCTTCTTTATACCATCTTATCTCTGTTCCTGCTGAAGGAGGCAGACTAGGATCCGGAGCAATATGTACAGGCTTGATTTCAATTAATTCCCCTAGGCAATTATCTATTGGATCGACTAGTTCATATACAGGATCAGAGGCTATTCCGACAGTATATTCAAAAATCTCAATACATCCTTTCTCATCCGTGATAATTAGGAAATAATCTCCGGATGCTAAGTCCTCAATTCCTGTAATTGTCCCCTGAGCCAAAACCTGACCATTTTGTGGATCATCTTTCCTCCATTCAAAGGTATAATTACCCCAGCCCCCCGTCACCAAAACGTCACGAACTGCTCCATTATCCAAACCGCAAGAAACAGGTAGTGTGACCGCTTGGTTTTCTTCAATTGGCCCAGATGGAGTATCTACAATTAAATCTGGAATCTGGAGTTCACAGCCATTTAATCCACTATCATCTCTTACAAAAACTGTATAATTTCCAGCTGGAAGATTTTCGAAAAGTGTGTTAGTCTGCCATGTATTTCCATCCAAGCTAAATTCATACACTCCACTTCCTCCAGATGGAGTATCCACTTGAATTGTTCCCGAAGGATCCCCAAAACAAATAACCGGAGTAGCGCTAGCATTCGTTTGGATTGGAGGAACAACTGTAACCGTGGCCTCTGTGACAAAATCACAAATATTGTCTCCAGAGATTACCAGATAGTAAGTACTGGTACCTACAGGTAAGCCCGATATACTTAAGGTACCAGTTCCTGAAATCTGGTAGATATTCCCATCAGGCGCAGGGCTAGTGGATGAAGTGATTTCTTGTGTAAGCGAATTATCGAGGTACCAATTCAAAACAGGGCTTGCACCAGCTGGAACTGTCAATTGTGGAGTAAGTTCAGCAGTTCCTCCTTCGCAAATCTGATCCTCCATAGGGAGTATGCTAATTGCAAACCCATCATCATTGACTAATTCAAAAAGATTTGGAGCATCAACGGGACAAGAGTTTGCATCAATAACAGCAATTGAATAAAAGTCTGGAGCCAAACCTCGAATAGTGTAAGTGTCGCCACTGATAGCCACATCAAAATTTGAAGTATTTAATTCAGTTCCATTAACTGTGATTTCATACTCCTTTATACCTCCAATGATGTCAAAAACAATTTCACCATTGGCAGCTCCACAGGTCGGATCTTTAGAATCAATAGCATTTATTAAAAGCTCAGCCGGTTGATTGATAGTATAATCCAGAATTTGAGAACATCCCAATGCACTTGTAATAGTAACTGTATAATCCCCAGCAGGTAAACCTGAGAAAATTCCAGTATTGTTGGTTGCACCATTGCTCAAGGTGTAAGTATGCCCAGCTTCAGAACCTGAAATCAAATTTATAGACCCTGTACCACCAAAACAAAGCACATCTAGGACTTCAAAATCAGTGACTGGCAAAGGATTGACAGTGATATCAATTGGGAAATCCAGATCACAACTTCCTCCTCCCCTTACTTCCAGAGTAAAAATATAATCTGCTGGGGCAATATTTTCTAAAGTCAGCGTCGGAGGCTCAATCCCAATTCCAGGTGTGACGGTATAGGTACCTCCAGCAAAATTTCCGCTAGATCCACTCAGGGCAACTCCACC
>NZ_MSPQ01000021.1 GCF_001936475.1 Algoriphagus marinus
AATTGATCAACCGGATTTTTGCCTTAATCCGTGATAATAGAAAACACGAAAAAAATTATCAACCAAACCTTGCCTGATCCATAAGAATATCGCGGACAGCGACCTAATGATCGTGATCCAGATATTTATCGAGCAATCTTTGACCTATTTCAGGGAAACGAATACAATCCTCAACGTATTTTCTTGACCTGTTTTTCTTAATGTGGGCCTCTATTTTTATTGCCTGTTTCTTTGAGGAACAAGACATGCTTAGTTTCATTTTCCAATCAGATGCAATTTTAGTATATGAATCTTGATACAAATGAGAATTGTGTTCCATCAAACGACGATCAAGATCTTCTGTTTGACCGATGTAATACTTATCCGTTTGCTCCGAATAAAGAATGTAGACATAATGGTTTTGCCTTTGGAGATATTCTAAAAAGTATTAAGAGAAATAAAATAAGTCACAAAACAAAAAAACCACTCATTTCTGAGTGGTTTTTGAGCCTCTTGCCGGGATCGAACCAGCGACCTACTGATTACAAGTCAGTTGCTCTACCAGCTGAGCTAAAGAGGCCTTTTCCTTAATGGTGATGCAAATATAGACCTTCAGATCATTTGCTCCAAACACAGAATAAATAAAAATTATATCTTCCTTATTCTGAGTGAGATTAATTTAAAACTCTTTCAAAATTGAGAGTTTCTTCTTCAATTTCTCTACCTCTTCCTCAGCTTTTTGAATCTTCACATCAAACTGATCCCTGAGCTTATCTGCAGTTTTAGAAGCT
The DNA here is from genome assembly GCF_001936475.1 of Algoriphagus marinus. Lineage (GTDB taxonomy): Bacteria > Bacteroidota > Bacteroidia > Cytophagales > Cyclobacteriaceae > Algoriphagus > Algoriphagus marinus. Next base: position 771 of record NZ_MSPQ01000021.1, read on the forward strand.
GCAAAAAACTCCAAGTTATTTTTCCAAAGCGTGATGTTATTTTCCAATTCAGAAATTTGCTTCCGAATCCCATGCTCCTTTTTATTTAAGGTTTTGTTAGCATTAGGGTCAGATTGAATTCTATTCAAGTTCAATCTGAATAGGAAATCATCACGATCAGCACCCTCTGAACCTAATTTTTCCAAGTAAGTATCCACTGCAGTCTTGAACTCTGCCTGGATTTCTTTGATGTTTTTTCTTGGCACAAAACCAACCTCATTAAATTCTGTAATTAAGGCTGTTAATGCTTCCTCAGTCGGAGAATCTGTCGCTAATTCTATGATTTTTTGACAAATAGCCTTCTTTTTATTCAAGTTTTCTTCAAACTCGGCATTGGATTGTTGATTGGCATTTCTTCGATTATCAAAGAATGTATCACAAGCCTTTTTAAAACGCTTGTACAAGGAATCTCTATTTTTCTCAGGAGTTGGTCCAAGTTTTTTCCATTCTTGCTGAAGTTTGACTAACGCATTAGCCGTATTTTGCCAATCTGAACTCTCTGCCAGTTCGGTTGCTCTGTTAATTAGTTCTTCAGCCTTAGCCTGATTGGTAGCTCTAATTTCATCAAGTTCTTTAAAGAATAAATTTTTATTATGGAAAAACTGCTTAAATAAAGCCCAAAAGGATTTATTGATGTCTTTCCCAGATTCCCGAGTAACAGGACCGATTTTTTCCCAAGTCTTTTGAACCTCTAAAATCTCTTTGGTTTTAGTATTCCAATCTCTGATTCGATCAGCTTTGAACTCGGCAAAACCTTTTAATTTTTCGATCAAAAGCTCTTTTTCATCCTGATTCTTTTTGAAAACCTCTTTTTGACCTTCGTAAAAATCTTTTCTTCGATCATATACAGCGTCAGAAGCTGCTTTAAATCGCTGCCACAAAGATTCTTGATCATCTCTTGGGACAGGTCCTATATGCTTAAATTCTTCATGAAGATCATTCAATGATTTAATAGCATCTTTGAGATCCTTTACGTCCTTTAAAGCCTCTGCTTTCTCGCAAAGTTCATTTTTACTCTCCAGGTTTTTCTTTCTATCGAGTTCTTTTAATTCAAAATAAATGCTTCTATTGTCATAGAAACGATCCATTAGTGCATTAAAACTTGCCCATAGACTTCTATTTTGTGCAGCAGGTACTTGACCAATAGACTTCCAAGTTTCTTGAATCTCCTTAATGGCAGACATACTTAAAGTAGTCTCCTCCCCATCAACAAGTTCGCGAAGCTTATTCAAAAGCTCAGTTTTTGCATTGAAATTTGATTCTTTCTGCTTCTCAGCTTCTTTTCTCAAACTTCCAAGTTGCTTCTTGAATTCGTAATAATGTGAATTGAATTCCTTCTCTTCATCACTTGGACGGAAATCAAAGTCATCCTCTGCTCCACCTTCAGCCTTAAAACTTTCAAGTGCTTCTTCTTTTTCCTTATTGGTAAATTCATCAAAGGCAGCTTTGATTTCATGGACAATTTTATCCAATCTAAAAATATTTCCTCCTTGAACCTTTGCTTTAAGCAATTCTAATAACTGGATTTTAGATAAAGTAGAGAGATCGACCTCCTCATCATGATGCTCATCCTCTTGACTCTCATCATCTTCCTCAGAATCCCCAGATTTGCTTTCAATTTTGTCAGCTTCTTCCGAGGAATCAACTTTCGAATCTACCTTGGCGGATTCTACAGCTGCAAAATCCTCAACAAGTTCATTTGAAACCTCAGGATTTTCAGCTTCATCAACTGCCTTTTCAACAGGCTGTTCTACTTTTGAAGTGCTTTCACCAGAAGATTCCTCTTTTTCAGAAGAATCTCCTTCTATTGGTTTTTCAGATTCAGCAGTTGAGTCTTCGATTTCTAGATCTTTTTCAGCAACACTTTCAAAGGATTTCTCATCCATTGAACTTGATGTTTCTTGATTCTCACTACCCTTTCCCTCAACAGAATCGGAGGCTTGGGTCACCTTGTCTTTGTCAGACAATTCGTTACTTTTCTCAGTCATAAAAACGGTACTATTTGGAGGCAATATGGGCAAAAGTAGGCATTTTGCCTAATTTAATCTTGGGTCTAAGGGATAATTTGCGATAACCTTAAACTCTCCTCCCATGTTTTTGAGTAGGTTTCTCCAAAGTTCCTCCGGAGTAAAATCAAAATTACCAATTTCTAAATTTTCCTGGCACACAATCCAAGTATCTTCGCTTAACTCATCGGATAACTGCCCGGATCCCCAACCACTATATCCAAGGAAAAAACGTACATTTTCGGCGTTTATAGATCCTATACGCAACTTTTCCAATAACACTTCAAAATCACCTCCCCACCACAAGTCAGCTCCAAGCGAAATACTTCCTTCCAGCTGCTTTTCACCGAAATAAATAAAATGAAGTGTATTTTGTTCCACGGGACCACCAACAAAAACCTCTTTGTCTAAAAATTCCAGCTCTTCTAACAGTTCGCCAAGCTTAAGAATAGAGGGCTTATTTACTACCAATCCAAAACTACCTTCTTCATTATGCTCACAAAGGAGGACCACAGACCTTACAAAATTCTCATCTTGCAGGAAAGGCTCAGAAATTAATAGATTTCCTGGTTTCGGTTTTTCTTCGCTGTGTGGGATCATAGATGATAAAAAACGATTGAAGGAAAAATATAAATGATAAATTTATAAATCCAATGGCAAGAGTACTTTTATCTTAAAGTTTTAACAAGTCAATAGAATTCATGAATATTTCAGCGATACGTAAAGATTACGCACTTAAAACTCTTGAAATCAGTAATATAAATGAAAATCCTTTTGAGCAATTTCATGTTTGGCTTCAAGAAGCAATAAAATCAGAAGCCTTAGAAGTGAATGCAATGACGCTTTCAACATTGGGTTTAGACGGTTTCCCTAACGGCAGGATAGTTCTTTTAAAAGGAATTGATTCAGGCTTTGTTTTCTTTACTAACTATGAAAGCCAAAAAGGAAAAGAACTCGAAAACTCTCCAAAAGCCTCCCTAACATTTTTTTGGCCGGAACTGGAAAGGCAAGTTCGAGTAAATGGCCTCGTTGAAAAAATCTCAAGCGAGGAGTCGGATGAGTATTTCTTTTCTAGACCTTTGGGCTCTCAAATAGGTGCATGGGCCTCTCCCCAAAGTAAAAAAATTTCTTCTAGAGAATTACTAGAACAAATGAAGCTTGATGTAGAAAAGGAGTTTTCAAATAAACCTATTCATAGACCACCCCACTGGGGAGGTTTTCGTCTGATTCCAAATAAGATTGAATTTTGGCAAGGAAGACCAAGCCGACTTCATGATCGCTTGATTTTTGAATTGAATAATGAATCTTGGGAAATATCTAGACTTGCTCCTTAATCAAATCAAATCAAAAAGATCATTTACCCCAGGCATCCGCTCAACAGTAAAACCTTCCCCGTATTTAACCAATATTTTGTGCCCGTATTCACGTGCCCTAGCCTCGATAAAAGGCAAAAAATCAGGGTCTGATATAAATGATTTTGGCTCTTGACTACTTGGATCATAAAATTGTGACTTGAAAGCCAAAATACTTTCAATTTTGGTCTTCCAAAAAGGAGTAATATCCACCACAAAGTCCGGCTCGATATAATTATTCTGGATATAATGATAAACTGCCTTAGGACGCCATGGCGTTTGACTCTCTCCATTGTGCAGAGTTTCGATTTTTCGTAATCCACTCATAAAACAAGCATGAGATGCCAGACTTGAACCTTTTCCATGGTCCGGATGACGATCGGATATGGCATTAGCCAATACTATTTCTGGTTGATATTTACGGATCATCTCAATCATTTTCAACTGATGAAATTCATCGTCTTGAAAATAGATGTCTTTAAACCCCAGATTTTCTCTTGCAGAAAGTTTTAAAATTTTCGAAGCTTCTTCCGATTCTTGAAGACGAATTTCAGGGGTTCCTCTCGTGCCCATTTCGCCTTGCGTCAAATCAACAATTCCAACTTTTTTTCCTTTGGAAATATGTGATGCTATTGTACCAGAACAACCTAACTCTGCATCGTCTGGATGAGCTGCGAAAACTAATATATCAAGTTTAATCATTGCTTATTTTTTACCGAATCCTCAAATTTTGACCTATTCTTAAAATCGACCTTGAGGAAATTCCATTCAACTTAGTAATTGTGGAAACTGAAACACCATATTTTCTAGCAATCGACCCTAAGTTTTCTCCTTTCCTAACCTTGTGATAAGCACTAGAACTAGCTTTGGCTACATGCGAAAATAATGATGGAGTTATCAAAAAATTTGGATCAACGATGGATGGAGCGGAAAAATCATAAACCTTTTGAGGATCAAATGCCAACCCTTTATACCGAAGTTCATAATGTAAATGAGATCCGGTACTCCTACCTGTGTTTCCACCTTTAGCGATAAGATCACCCGCCTTTACTTCCTGACCTACTTCAACCAGTTGCTTAGACAAATGTCCATATAGAGTTTCAAGACCGTTTTTATGCCGAACGACTATGTAATATCCGTATCCGTACCTATCATAGGACTTTACCCGGACGATTCCATCAAAGCCACTATAAACTGGATCACCTGTATTTAGGTCTAGGTCGGTTCCATAATGCCAACGTCTCCAACGGAATCCAAAAGGAGAAGTGACGGGTGTGGTATCTAAAGGCATTTTCCACTCATATCCGAAAAAAGAATCATATAATCGGATATTCACAGTATCTCGAAATGACTTTAAATCAAAATTATAAATATCGATTTTATTAGAGTCCCAAGAGGAATAATGCTCATAAGCAGTAACCCAAATACTATCAATCAAGATTTGTTCGGAAACCTTAACCAATTGATTTGTAGGCGCCCAAAGCATAGTATTTCGATCTTCACTTACGATTGATCTTACTCTACCAAGATTGACATTATTTTCAAAAATGATTGAATCAGTAAATGAGGAAAGTGTTCTTAAATAAGACTCTTGATCAAATGTCCGAAGTTCTATCGACTTCCTTTCCTGACTGGTAACAGTAGAATTAGTATTATTTTTCTTAATAATCTTAGGAAAAATTTGAGCATTGGCTTCAAAAAAACCAATGCTCAAAAAAATACTTAAGAAGATTATTACAAATGAATACTTCATGAATTAGTATTAGTGATTCTCAAACTCTGCCAAATACCGCTCTGCATCCAATGCCGCCATACAGCCGGTTCCGGCAGCGGTGACAGCTTGTCGATAGATATTATCCTGAGCATCCCCACAAGCAAAAACGCCTTCAACATTTGTTTTGGTACTTCCAGGGATAGTTTTAATATATCCAGACTCATCCATATGAATGAAATCTTTGAATATATCGGTGTTTGGTTGATGTCCAATAGCAACAAAGAAGCCAGAAATTGGAATTTCTCTTTTTTCTCCTGTTTTATTGTTTAAAACTCTAACTCCTTTTACTTCATCTTCTCCAAGAATCTCATCGGTCTCTGAATTCCAAAGAATTTCGATTTTCGGATTGTTAATGACACGATTTTGCATGATTTGAGATGCTCTCATTTCATCCCGTCTTACAAGCATGTAAACTTTACTACAGATGTTGGATAAATAAGAGGCTTCTTCACATGCGGTATCTCCTGCACCTACGATTGCCACTTCTTGACCTCTAAAGAAAAACCCATCACATACAGCACATGCTGAAACACCCTTACCATTTAATCGCTCTTCACTTTCTATTCCAAGCCATTTTGCAGAAGCTCCTGTAGAAATCAAGACTGTATCTGCTAAAATCGTTATTTGCTCATCGATTTCAACTTTATGAGGACGAACAGAAAAATCTACTTTAGTCGCTAAACCATAGCGAACTTGTGTTCCAAATCTTTCGGCTTGCTTTCTAAAATCCTCCATCATTTGGGGCCCCATTACTCCATCCGGATATCCTGGATAATTTTCCACGTCATTCGTAATGGTGAGTTGTCCACCTGGTTGTCCACCAGTATAAAGCACCGGAGAGAGTCCAGCTCTGGAGGCATAAATAGCGGCTGTATAACCAGCGGGTCCAGAACCAATAATTAAGACCTTGACGTGTTCTGTTTCTTGACTCATTAATTTTATATTAAAATCTGGCAAATTTTGTTAATTCTTCCCCTTACTCAAAATTAGATTTTGTTAAAATTCCCAAAAGGATAAATCTACGGGGTTCTACTATAGATATTTTAATCAAAAAAGGGGGTTAAAAACCCCCTTTTAATTTATTGCTTAACCAAGGTAAGGCTTTAGGGTCTTACTTCTTGAAGTATGTCTTAATCTTCGAATTGCTTTCTCTTTAATCTGTCTTACTCGCTCTCGAGTCAAATTGAATTTCTCTCCAATCTCCTCTAGGGTCATGGCATGCTCGCCGTTCAATCCGAAATAAAGCGTAATAACATCAGCTTCTCTTTGGGTAAGTGTTGAAAGTGCACGTTGAACCTCTTTTCGCAATGAATCGGTCATCAAACCATCATCTGGCTTTTCATCCCCGTCATTTTCCAAAACATCAAGTAAGCTATTTTCTTCACCTTGTACGAAAGGAGCATCCATAGAAACGTGACGACCTGAGATTTTCATGGTGTCTACTACTTCATTGGCAGTAATTTCAAGCACTTCAGCTAATTCCTCCGGAGATGGCTCTCTTTCAAATTTCTGCTCCAACTCACTGAATGTCTTACTGATTTTGTTCAAGGAACCTACTCTGTTCAATGGCAATCTCACGATTCTAGACTGCTCTGCAAGTGCCTGAAGAATAGATTGTCTAATCCACCAAACTGCATATGAAATAAACTTGAAACCTCTAGTTTCATCAAATCGCTGCGCAGCCTTAATTAGACCAAGATTACCTTCATTGATTAGATCTCCTAAGGAAAGGCCTTGATTCTGATATTGTTTTGCAACAGAAACAACGAATCTAAGGTTGGCTTTAGTCAACTTTTCAAGTGCAAGTTGATCGCCTTCTCGTATTCTTTTGGCTAGAACAACCTCTTCATCTGCTGTCAACAGATCAACCTTACCAATCTCTTGAAGGTATTTATCTAGAGACTGACTCTCTCTGTTGGTAATCTGTTTGCTAATTTTTAGCTGCCTCATTCAGGTATATGATTTGTGAAATTCAATGAAATATAAAACTCAAAACAACTTAATGGCAAATTAACCTTGAGGATTAGATGCCGGCTTTTCAGGTTTAGGAAGCAATGCTTTTCTGGAAAGTTTGAATTTTCCAGTTCGCTGATCAATATCAATCAGTTTAACCATTATTTCTTCACCAGGTTCCAAGACACCGTCCATAGTCTCTACTCGCTCGTGTTTAATCTCTGAGATATGAAGTAAACCATCTTTGCCTGGCATAAATTCCACAAATGCTCCAAATGGTTGAATATTTTTCACCTTACCTGTATAAGTCTCCCCTATTTCAGGCTGAGCAACGATGGCCTTAATACGCCCAAGTGCTGCATTCAGTTTATCTTGATTTGCAGAGAAAATATTGATTTTACCTTGATTATCAATCTCTTCGATCACAATAGTAGCTCCCGTATCTTTCTGAATTTCCTGAATCACTTTACCACCTGGTCCGATAACTGCACCGATCAATTCCTTAGGAATGAACATTATAAAGGATCTCGGTGTATGAGGCTTCAATTCTGATTTAGGAGCAGACAATGTCTTTTTGATCTCGTCCAAGATATGAAGTCTTCCAGCTTTAGCTTGAAGCAATGCCTCCTTCAAAACAGAGTAATCCAAACCCTCAACTTTAAGATCCATTTGGCAAGCTGTAATCCCGGTAGCAGTACCTGTTACCTTGAAATCCATATCTCCTAGGTGATCCTCATCACCCAAAATATCAGATAGGATAGAATATTTACCTGTCTTAGAATCTGAAATCATCCCCATTGCAATACCTGTCACCGGAGATTTGATTTGAATTCCTGCATCCATCAACGCCAAAGACCCTGCACAAACAGTTGCCATTGAAGAAGATCCATTCGATTCAAGAATATCAGACACAATTCTAATAGTATATGGGTTCTGATCAGCAGGAGGTAGAACTTTTTTCAAAGCTCTCATTGCTAGATTGCCATGACCTACTTCTCTTCTTCCAGGTCCTCTATTAGGCTTTACCTCTCCTGTTGAGAATCCTGGGAAATTATAATGAAGATAGAATTTATTGTAGCCAGAAATTGTAGCTCCATCAATCATCATCTCATCCATTTTTGTACCTAAAGTACAAGTGGTAAGGGATTGAGTTTCACCTCTTGTGAAAACAGCAGAACCATGAGCTGACGGCAAGTAATCTACCACTGACCAAATTGGTCTTACTTCATCCAATCTTCGACCATCTAATCTTTTCTTTTCATCAAGAGTTAGGTTTCTCGCAGCTTCCTTATGGATTTTGCTAAAATATGGTCCTATTAAACTTGTTTCAAAACCATGATCTTCTCCAAGGCTTGCTACAAATTCTTCTTTGATTTCTTTTATTAGAGCAGAACGCTCAGATTTGTTGGCTATTTGTTTACTAACTGATTCATACAGTTTATCGTAAACATCAGCTTTCATTTTATCAAAAAGTGCTTGGTCAGACTTTTCGTGATTATATTCTCTTTTTACTTCTTTACCGACAAGCTTTGTTAGCTCGATTTGAGCTTGGCAATGTCTCTTGATTTCCTCATGAGCGTATTGCATTGCTTCTAGCATTTCTTCTTCTTGAATCTCATTTGCTTCGCCCTCTACCATAAGGATAAAGTCAAGAGAACCAGCTACGATAAATTCCAAAGATGCTTTTTCCAACTCAGTTGGAGTTGGATTTATTATTAATTTTCCATCGATCTTTGCAACGCGAACTTCAGAAATAGGTCCATTGAAAGGTATATCTGAAACTGCTAAAGCTGCAGAAGCAGCAAGACCCGCTAATGCATCAGGGAGAACATCATCATCACCACTAACTAAAGTAATGGCAATCTGAGTGTCAGCATGATAATCATCTGGGAAAATTGGACGAATAGCTCTATCTACAATTCTACTTATTAAAATCTCGTAATCAGAAAGTCTTCCTTCTCTTTTCAAAAATCCTCCTGGAATTTTACCAGATGAGGCAAATTTTTCTTGGTAATCAACTGACATTGGTAAAAAATCAACTCCTTCTCCCGCTTCTTTTTTAGAAACAACTGTAGCCAATAGCATGGCTTTCCCCATCTTCACTACGACAGAACCATCTGCCTGCTTGGCCAATGCGCCAGTTTCAATTATAATTTCTCTGCCATCTTCTAGTTTGATGGTCTTGGTGATTAAGTTTGGTAACATATAGTCGTGTTAGTAGTAAGCTTGTAAGTGTAAAAGTGATCGGAAACCTTAAAAAAGAAAAAAGTAAGGTTCTCTAACTTGAGAACCTTACTCAGTAGGTTATTTCCTGATTCCTAGTTCGGCGATGATTGATCTGTATCGCTCGATTTCTTTCTTATGGAGGTAGTCAAGTAGGCTTCTTCTCTTACCTACAAGCTTCAACAAACCAAGTCTAGTGGAGTGATCCTTTTTATTTGACTTCAAATGCTCAGTCAAATGCTTGATTCTGTGTGTAAAGAGGGCAATCTGAGACTCAGGAGATCCTGTGTCAGTAGCAGATTTTAACCGTCCATGATTCGAAAACAACTCTTGTTTTTTCTCTGATGTTAAATACATGATTAGCTAAATTTTTTAAAACAACCACAAAGGTAGGGTTAAATTCCAATAAATAAAACATCAAATCCTCTTTGGATTTAATACTTTATATCTTTTTTGAAGCTTACGCCAGATTTCGACATAGAAATCCGGCTCAAACAATCTGGCATCCTTACGAGCTTGTTTCAAGAAGAAAAGCCCAAACGGAATTAAGCAAAGATTAGAGAACCAAGTACCAAAAAGCGGATCTACCAAGCCTTCTTTAGCCCACTTTTCACCCGAAATAGTGAGCATGTAATAAATGATAAAAAATATTATTGAAATTAAGACAGGCATACCTAACCCACCTTTTTTTATAATTGCTCCTAGCGGCGCACCTATCATAAACATTACAAAACAGGCAAACGCTTGAGTATATTTCTGGTACCAAGCTATTTGGTACCTTCTATACTCTCGCTCATGCAGGTCTATTCGAAGTTTTTTCTGGTCAAAATTGTTCTTAAGGTTCCTTGAATTATTGAGTGCCATAGTAATGGCATTAGAAAAGTAGCCTCTTTTATTCACAACTGAATCAATCAGATCTTTTTCCTCTTTTGTCAAGGAAGCTGTCCGAATGGGCTTTTTTTCAACAATTTCGGGACCGGGTCCATCATTAAAAGAAGAATCAAAGGTTGAGATCCTCGCTTTAACAGATGAATCTGTTAAAGAAAGTAATTTTCTGTCCTTCGCTAATTTTCTTTTCGTAAATATAGAGTCACTTCTAGCTGGTATACTGGTAACAGTGACAGATTTTTTTAACACTGAATCTTCTCGGATTGCAAGATTTCTTGATTCCGGATTTTCAATCAAAATATTTGTTGAATCGGGTTTTTTAAGATTTTCTATTTGTTCAAGTGAATCTCTTTTCGCTCGCTCCTCCCTTGATTTTTGAACACGAACCGTGTCATCCAAGGCCTTCCTTTCAAGAATTTCATCCGTAGGATTCAACTTCCTTCCTCTGGTAAAAAATGGAAAAATACTTTCTGCCATTTGGTAATTTTGAAATTGTTCATCGTTTACCAAAGTACTTATTGAATCTAAGCCAATCTTGATTTCAGAAATATTTTTTATAGAACGATTCGTGGACCAGGCATCTTCATCAGTTCGGTTTAGCCTAAAGGCATCTAAATCAAAAATGATAATATTTTCGTCAAAGGTGGTACGCCTAAACTCAACAGGCTTTTCACTGATTCCCCTTGTTGCTCTTGTCTCCTCATAATTTTGACCATTATATAATGAAAGTCGCATGTAATTTTCATTGAAAAATGGCTCCATCGCTCCCGAATCAGCTAGAGTGACATTCAGATTACCTTGTAATCCGTTTGAATGATTATAGATAACTATATCTTTTAGGCCAAAATCACCTACTTTCTCATTCACTTTAATGCTGTAACCAGGGATACCATCATAAAAAACACCTGCCTTGATATCTAATGCGGGAGATTTCATCCGCATATCATATAGTAAACTGAAAGTTTTCAAATTAACCTTAGGGACAAGAAAATTATTGGACAAATAGGCTGCAAACGCCAAAATGATCACAAATATTCCTATTGGTCGGAGTGCCCGTAAAAGTGAAATTCCACTGCTTTTAATTGCAGTTAATTCGAAGTGCTCCCCCAAATTGCCAAAAGTCATCAAACTGGAGAGCAAAACTGCGAGCGGTAAAGCCATCGGGGAAATACTGATCACAAAATAACCGATCAGCTCCATATAAATCCAAAAGCCAAGTCCCTTTCCGAAAATTTCATCGAAGTACTTCAGCATGTTGACAGTCAACAATATGAAATCCACGACGAGGAAAGTCAATAAAAATGGGCCCAAAAAAGACCCAAGTATAAGCTTGTCTAATTTCTTCATTATTTAAACTACTGACTTTGGCATTTACGGATAGCCGCTATCGAAGTTCAAAGTTGGTAAATAGTCTTGACTTTAACCACCTATAATTTCTTTCAGTCTCCCTATCAATCCATCCCAAATTGCATAAGACTCCTCATCATCGTATTCGTCAGAATAATCAATGACAGTCAAAAAGAGAGTCTGGGTCAGATCATTTTCCTCCAATTTAAATTCAATGAAGGATTTGTCCTCTTCGTCCGGGTTTTTCGGATCATAAAACTCAAATTTCACATGCAGATTACTTCTTATTGACACTTGACGCGCATAATGGTCTTCATTATCAAAATGAAAAATGTAATGCTTATCCTCATTAATATTCACATCATCTGCGAACCACTCTGCTAATCCACTTGCTGTACTCAAATAATTGAAAACAATTTTTTTAGACGCATTGATTTGATAATCAGTAATAAATTTATTTTTAACCATGGTATTAGATTTTTCGAAGTATAAAAAATCATTTTTTAAAGAACGTCAACTTGCATTTCACATTACAAGACCACATATTTGCACTCCAATTCGGGTTACCCCGAGTTAAAAAGAGAATAAACGATTTTCTTTTTATTGGTTTTGGTTTTGCTCTGTGGTTTAATATAGGTATTAAAATCAAAAATGCACATCATAATTTACTCTTATGACAGGTTAATTATCTTTAATCCATTGTCAAATAAGAAAGGAGAAAATTAATCAGTTGATGTCAAGGCAATTATTGAAATGTTAGAAATTTGAAAAATTTCAAAGAAATATTGTAGCGAGGTATCCCGAAAGCTATCGGGAACAGGATTAATATCCGCCACGGCGGACGGGAGTCAAATCCCCAAATCGACATATTGAAAAGAATTTATAAATGGCGAGGTAGCTCAGTTGGTTAGAGCGCAGGATTCATAACCCTGAGGTCGGGAGTTCAAATCTCCCTCTCGCTACTCAAGGCTTTCAGAAATGAAAGCCTTTTTTTGTTTTAGAGCAGTATAAAACTATTGCGCAGTTTTGATATTCACCGCAGCGGACGGGTGTTTAAATCTCCTCCCGAAAGCTTTCGGGACTACTCTAGGCTTTCAGAAATGGAAGCCTTTTTTTGTTTTATTGACCAGCTGTTTCTAGGCAATTTTGGTATATTTCAACAGATTTAATGTCTGAAAATGAACTATCAATCCATCAAAAATCCCCCAACTACTATAAAAAAAATGTTTGGGTTTTTGGGGCCGGGGTTTATTCTATCAGCCTCAATTGTTGGATCTGGTGAATTAATAGCCACTACCGTACTCGGAGCAAAGGCTGGTTTTATTACTTTTTGGGTGATACTTGTCAGTTGTATTATTAAAGTTGGTATTCAACTCGAATTTGGAAAAAATGCCATAGTTTCTCAAAGCTCTATCATAGCTGAGTTAAATCAATTAAAAGGACCACGTTTGAGTAAGGTAAACTGGTCGGTTTGGATGACTTTCTTATTGACAAGCCTCAAGATTCTACAGCTTGGAGGAATGCTTGGAGGTGCTGCAATTGCATTTACATTGATTTTCACTTGGCTTCCTTTAAACTTTACGGTTATATTTTTAGGGTTAAGTGTGAGTCTTTTGGTTTATAAAAATTATTACAGTTTGATTGAAAAAATTGCCACTTTGATGGTTTTTGGGTTTACCTTTTTCACTTTGCTTTCGCTTATTGCTGTTTTTTTTACTCCATTCAGATTTTCATTCGAAGACGTATTGAATGGATTAAGTTTCGAATTACCAAAAGAATACCTTTTTGTTGCGATTGGAGCATTTGGAATTACGGGTGTGGCGAGCGACGAAATCATAGCGTATACCTATTGGTGTAAGGAGAAGGGATATGCGGCTTTTGTTGGAGAAAATGATGGAAGCGAATCATGGAAAATCCGAGCAAAAGGCTGGATTAATGTCCTGTATTTGGACGCATTCGTAGCCATGGTTTGCTACACGATCGTCACAGCGGCTTTCTACTTGTTGGGAGCGGCCATTCTTCATAGTACTGAGAATGTTCCAGATGGGAATGACCTGATAGGATACCTAGCAACTATCTATACTAAGTCACTTGGATCAGGGGCACGTTTAGGATATCTGATAGGAGCATTTATTGCCCTTTATTCCAGTGTATTTGCCACGCTGGCTTATTGGTCACGGCTTTTTCCCGATATTTTTGTGCAATTAAAATGGTGGAAAATCACTACGCAAGCTGATAAAGACAAATCTGTCAAAATTTTGGCTTGGATATTCCCTATGCTTTGGATTATCACCTATTTATTTTTGAAACTCCCCACTTTCATGGTGCTTATTGGAGGAGTCATTGGATCAGTTCTTTTGTTGGTCATTGTATATGCAGCAATTGAATTCCGTTTAAAAAATAATTTTCTAAAACTTGGTTCCAGTAGAATTTCAAAAGCTATTTTTTGGATAAGTGTGATTTCAATCACCTTAGTTTCAAGCTATGGGATTTTAAAAATATTCTAAAAAAAAAAGCCTTCCCGAAGGAAGGCTTTATAAAATAAGGCAGTGCAGCCCTTATTTTACTTTTTCAACTACAGCTTTGAATGCTTCTGGGTGATTCATGGCTAGATCTGCCAAAACCTTACGGTTAAGTTCGATCTCACCTTTCTTCAATAATCCCATTAGTTGAGAATAAGACATGCCAAGCTGTCTAGCTCCTGCATTGATACGCTGAATCCATAAAGCTCTGAATTCTCTCTTCTTTGCTTTTCTGTCTCTATAAGCGTACTGAAGTCCTTTCTCGTACTTGTTTTTGGCTACTGTCCATACGTTGCTACCTCTTCCGAAATAACCTCTTGTGGCTTTTAGCACTTTTTTTCTTCTTGCTCTTGACGCAACCGCGTTTACCGATCTAGGCATAGTGTTTTAATTTTTGATTCGTGGTGTCCCGATTAGTTCGGGATCTTGAAAACCAACGTACCTGGTGAATAAATGAACCTTAATTTAATTTGTGTGAATGAGGAAAATCAGATTCTCAACATTGCACGAACTCTACCCTCATCAGACTCGTGTACAAGACCTGTTTTGGTCAAGTTACGCTTTCTCTTGGTAGCTTTTTTGGTCAGGATGTGGCTTTTGAAAGCATGTTTCCTTTTGATTTTGCCGGTTCCCGTTAAAGCGAACCTCTTCTTTGCACTGGATTTGGTTTTTACTTTTGGCATTTTGCTGTATTTATATTTGTTGAAATTTATTTTTTGCCTGCTTTGGGAGCAATAAAGATATTCATCCGCTTTCCTTCCAGTTTTGGAAGCTGTTCTACAGCACCATAATCTGCAAGAGCCTGAGCAAATTTCAATAAAAGCATCTCCCCTCTTTCCTTAAACACAATACTTCTTCCGACAAAATGCACGTAAGCTTTCACTTTTGCACCTTCTTTTAGAAAACTTATGGCATGCTTCAATTTGAAGTTGAAGTCATGGTCATCTGTGTTAGGTCCGAATCTGATTTCTTTTAAAACAATCTTTGCTGCATTGGATTTGATCTCTTTCTGCTTCTTTTTCTGCTCATACTTAAATTTAGCATAGTCAAGAATTTTACAAACTGGAGGATCCACATTTGGAGAGATTTCAACCAGATCTAAGTCGTTTTCCTGAGCGAGTTTGATAGCTTGTTCTAGAGGTAGTAGGGCATTTCCGCCTTCTACAAAATCTCCTACTAATCTCACTTCGCGAGCTCTGATTTTATGGTTTACTTTATAAGGTTCTTCCTGTCGACCTCTATAGGGTTGTCTTTGGTTTCTCAAGTTTGCGTTGATTGTTTTATGAAATAGGCTGCAAATATCTGAATTTTTTCTTATTAGAAAAAGTCAAATTCGATATTCTCATTTTTACTTACCCAATGATTCTGATATTATACCGTTAAAATAAGTGATAAATTCTTCCGGAGAGTAGTTACCTAAATCTCCAGCACCATGCTTTCTCACAGAAAGCTTTCGCTCATCTTGTTCCTTTTCGCCCACAATTAGCATAAAAGGCACTTTTTTGACTTCTGAATCTCGGATTTTCCTTCCGATTTTCTCATCTCTGTTGTCAATAGAACCTGTGATTCCAGCCTCATCTAAAATTGCCTTGATTTCTTCAGCGTATGCAATATATTTTTCTGATATAGGCAAAATATTAATCTGCTCTGGTGCAAGCCACAGCGGAAAATTACCTGCGCAATGCTCAATCAATACTGCAACAAACCGCTCAAGGGATCCAAATGGAGCACGGTGAATCATTACCGGTCTATGCTTTTGATTGTCTGCTCCTATGTATTCCAACTGGAATCGCTCGGGTAAATTATAATCTACTTGGATGGTTCCCAATTGCCATTTTCTTCCCAAAGCATCTTTAACCATGAAGTCCAGCTTTGGACCATAGAAAGCCGCCTCCCCTAGTTCTGTCACAGTTTCAAGGCCTCTTTCGGCAGCCGCTTCGATTATAGCGGACTCTGCTCTTTCCCAGTTCTCATCTCCACCAATATATTTCTCAGGTTTCTCTGGATCTCTAAGCGAGATCTGTGCAGTATAATCTTGGAATCCGAGTGCTTTAAACACATACATCACCAAGTCAATAACTTTGATAAACTCTTCCTTTACCTGATCTGGTCGGCAGAATATATGTGCATCATCCTGAGTAAAACCTCTTACCCGAGTCAAGCCATGCAATTCCCCACTTTGCTCATAGCGATACACAGTACCGAATTCCGCATAGCGGATTGGCAGCTCTTTGTATGAATGTGGCTTATGCTTGTAGATCTCACAGTGGTGAGGACAGTTCATCGGTTTCAATAGAAACTCCTCCCCTTCATGAGGAGTCGTAATCGGTTGAAAGGAATCCTTTCCATATTTCTCATAATGACCGGAAGTCTCATAAAGAGCTTTATTTCCGATATGAGGAGTGGTTACTTGCTGATAGCCAGACTTATCCTGCGCTTTTTTCATGAAATTAATCAAGCGCTCACGCAGCAATGTTCCTTTAGGCAACCACAACGGAAGCCCCATTCCAACTTTTTCAGAGAATGTAAATAGCTCTAATTCTCTTCCAAGTTTTCTATGATCTCGCTTTTTAGCTTCTTCAATTAGCGTCAAATACTCCTGAAGTTCTTTCGCTTTTGGAAAAGTCACCCCGTAAATACGAGTCAACATCTTTCGCTTCTCATCCCCTCTCCAATAAGCTCCTGCGATATTCGTCAGCTTGACCGCTTTGATAAAACCTGTATTTGGAATATGTGGTCCACGACATAAATCAGTGAAATTACCTTGCTCATAGAATGTGATCGAACCATCCTCCAAACCTTCTAAAAGGTCAAGCTTGTATTCATCACCTTTCTCCTCAAAATAGGCTATGGCATCTGGTTTTGAGATTTCCTTTCGGATGTATTCATTTTTGGCTCTCGCTAATTCTATTATTTTTTGTTCGATTTTCTCAAGCTCTGAGCCATCGAGCGTGTGATCTCCAAAATCAACATCGTAATAAAAACCTGTCTCGATCGGAGGGCCAATACCAAACTTAATCCCAGGATAAAGCGCTTCCAAAGCTTCTGCAAGCAAGTGAGCAGAAGAATGCCAAAAGGTATTCTTTCCCTCTAGGTCATTCCAAGTCAATAGTTGAAGTGAGGAATCTGAATCAATAGCTCGGGTTGCATCCCAAACTTGACCATTAACTTTTGCGGCTAGGACATTCCGTGCTAAACCCTCGCTGATACTGGCAGCAATCTGTAGTCCGGTAGTTCCTTTTTCATACTCCTTCTCGGTGCCGTCCGGAAGTGTAATTTTAATGTGTTCTGACATGATTGTAATTATTCTAGCCCATACAAACAGGCATTTGGATTAAAGTGCAAATATGCGAATAGCACCTTCAATCAAAAAATTTAAAGGAAAGTAATCCTGAAAAGATTCATCATTTCTTCACGGTATAAACGATTAGAACAGGGTTTTCAGAATCTTTCGCAGCAAAGGCCGCTTCCGCAAAGTTTTTACCTTTTCCTTTCACATATTCCTCAAAGCCATCCTGACCAAGTTCAGCTTTCTTTTTTTGCAAAATTTTGAAAAGATCTTTCCCAGGTATTTTACAACCAACTTTCTCCTGATCAAATCTATAAATTACCGAATACAGGTCAAAACCTTCGTTTATATCGTCCTTGATCCTCCCTTTTAATACGTGAGTTTTTTGCTTGGCTCGATCAAAAAAAACATTGAAAAACCCTTCTTCAAATTTAAACCCTGAGTAAAACTGCGAATTCGAGATGTACCAACCCATTGGAGCAAAATAAAGCTTGGCTTTTTTATTTATGAATTTCAGTTCTTCAAGACCATCCAAAGTTTCTTTATTCCTTTTCAACTCCTCAATGCTTTGTGCATAGCTTCCGAAATCAAAAACAAGTTTAGGAATGAATTTACCTGATTCGTATCTCATGATTGTGTCATGAAAAGGTCTTGCAAAATATATAGCCTCCTCCCCAACTAAATTATCTCTACCAGAATAATTTCCATAATAGGTATCCGCATCATATGGGAAAAATCTCAAAGTATCCTGAAATGATTCATTGACACTTTTTACAAAATAATCTTCTGGATCTCTGGGGTTAGAGTAAAACAAAAACCGTTTTTCCTTTTCCAAATAAACGCCAGTCTCAATGTGAGATTCCATACTAACTTCTCTCAAAAATTCTCCTTTCAAAGAAAACCACATTAATTTAGGAGGATGAACCCCTAACATCAATAATTCATTGTTGACGATAATTGCGTCGTCAAAATCAAGATATTTTTCAGGACCTTCTCCATAAGCTCTGATTTTCGAAACAAATCCCCCTTTCCTATCAAAAACTTTTATACATCTACAACCGAAAATATCCAAAACAATAACTTGGTCTTCATGAAATATAATTTTATGTAATCCCGCACTTAGCTGAGCATCCTCAGAATCGTCTTTCAACCAGATGTATTCTATATCAGGCTCAAAAAACTCAGAGAGCTTTCCTTCCCTTGCTTCGGAAAGATCTACTTTGATGATCTCTAACCCTTCATTTTTAGCATTCATATCCGATTTCTCAGATTTCGAACAGGCAAAAAATGAGATAAATAAAATGGGTAAAAAAACGTAACTCCTCAGTTTCTTCATGTCTTAAAAATAAATTAAAAACTAAGAAATTGAAACTATTAAAGAATAATCTGTGCACTCACCTTTACTGAAAAAGGTCTCGCATCAGGCGTATCCAAATAGGTCATCCGGTGAAAAAAGTCCACCCTGAAAAATTTAAAGATATTCTCCACCCCATATCCAAGTTCCACATAAGGCTTTGTCGGGTCTAATCTTCCAAAGGTCTTTAGAGGACCCCCTACCGGATCTACAGTTGGTGAATTGGCAATATTTTTATCGCTGACACTACCAAAAAGTACATTTGCATTGGCAACGGCTCTCCATTTCAGTTTTTTAATAAGGGGTATTTTATTCAAAAGAAATCCTTCGAAGAAATGTCTGTATCGTAGACTGAAGTACTGATCAGAGGCAAATTCATTGAAATTCATCGTATTGAATGCTGCCGTGGTGTAAAACAGAGTCTCATTCCCCAGATGATTTTTTAAGATTGGATAGGGCACTTCTCCAAATATTTTTCCGGCATCCAATTCATATCTAGAGACACCCAGCATCCCCATATTAAGGCGCTGATACATGTAAAAACTCAATTTCGTGTAGTCGATATCTCCGCCTAGTCCTTGGAAGCCCTTGCTAAAATTCATTTCAAAAATTGGCCATCTTGATGGTCCAAATGATACTCTTTCATTATCGTTTATAATGATGATTTCATCTCTACCGTAGCGTAAACCTGCTTTTATTTCTGTGGTTTGAAATTTTGACTGGTATTCATTCGTGCCCTTTTCCAGATAATAAAAATCGTATAATGGATCAAACTCAGCCAATTTTAGACCCGTAGTAAACAAGAATCCTTTGAAAATTTCACGTTGAAAATCTAAACGATGATTGGTGCTGAAATACGGTCTTCTCAAGGTGCCAAAACGACTGGCCGCCAGAAAAATACTGTTCCCTGCCAGACTTTCAATTTCCAATCCAACCTGATCAATTTCTTTTTGAGATTTCAAGGAGATGGTAGTCCATCTGTTTCTATTCAAAATCCGGGTAATTGACCCTGTATATTTTAATTCTTCATCCTTGAATCCATAAGCTAAGTACCCTTCCAAAAGCCATTTATTGCTAAACTTCAAATTGGTTCGAAAGCCCATTCCAAATCGGACTCCTTCGATATTATTGTAATTAAAAAAGCCAGGCCAAGGACCTATATCGATTTTCCGAACAGGCAAATAGCCTGTGGCAAAGAATTTTAATCCCTCTGAGTAAAAACGAATCACAGGTATCTTTTTCAGCGTATCGACCATCTGCAGCACTGCCAACTCCTCTAAGCTCAAGGGATCTTGTCGATTAACTTTCCAAAAATCCTCGCTTGCTTCATTAAAATCCGGTTTCAAGACAACCGCTTGATTAAAGAAATTAGTCGGCTGAGGATCAACGATTTTAATACTATCTGCCGAGGTGTAGAATTTAGCCAAAAGACCAGCTGTTTTAGGAGTTATCTGCCCTATTTTGATCTGCACACGGGTTTTAGAAGCAATCAAGGGCCCCGCACTGGTTGGCACCAGTTCCTGTTGGATTTTGATACGCTCGATAAAGTTTAAGTTTGCTTCTTTTGGAATGACCAAATCCACTTGCTTCAAAGCGTAGGTTTCTTTATTTATCCAGATCAATCCGGAAAAGGCCAAATCCTGCTCTCGAAGTGGATATACTTTTAGCAAATAGGCGGAGTCTCCAGAAACATAAACTGAATCCAACAGATCATAGTCATAGAACCCTTTCCACCCATCAGCAATCGGTGACACGAATTCCTTTTCGAGAATATTCAACCAGTTTTTATAAAAATTATATTCCTGAAAAGCCGAGCCAGTAATCTGTGAGGTGGTTGAACCATCGGTTATCCCCACTCCTGTGACTTTGGATTTTTCGACAATCTCCTTTTTAAGTTCGGGATTTGTTCGGAAATAAAACTTGGAAAGTGTTTCTGAGAAAAAAACAGGAAGAATCTTCTCTCCTTCATCATTGGTCAACTGCTTAATAGAGTCTAAAACTGCAGTGACTTTTTGCACCGTCTTACGTTGAGTAAACTCCTCAGAGACATGATCAATATCAATTTCAATCTTTGTATAATTCTTTGTTTCGTAAGCACTTAGATTCCTTTTATCAAAGTCTTTTTTTCGTGCCACAGCCCTTCGAATCACTTCAAAAGCAGGATTCTCTCCAGCTTCAAACACAAAGGCTTCCAACTGGAAATCGGAAGGGACCAATTGGAAATTAATAGTCTGGTTAGAATCTTTTGATAAGGGTTTAACACCAGAAATATATCCCAAATAACTCACCATAATGCTATCAGATAGCACCTTGGAATCAATCTGGTAATTCCCTTCAAAATCGGTGGATATTCCAATGGTTGTGCCTTTAAGTAATACCGAGGCAAAAGGAATCGGATCTCCTGTTTGCGCATCTGTCACTTTACCTTTAATACTGAATTGGGCGGACGCAGTGAGACAGATTAGGAAAAATAGAAAAGTAAAAAAACTTCGGATCATCAATTTAAGGTTGGTTAGTAAACACAACGCTGCAAAATAAATTCAATCTGTAAGGAAATTATCCCTCTACCGATATATTTTATCATTTTTAAGAAAAAGTGAAACTCAATTATCTCAGGATTTTGATTCCATCACTATTATATTTGAATAATTTAAAATCAAAACATGAGCTACGATATTGTAATTGTCGGCGGAGGAATCGTCGGACTGGCAACAGGTCTTAAACTCCAATCCAAAAGGCCTAACCTGAAAATAGCAATCCTTGAAAAAGAGGATCAACTTGCCAAGCATCAAACAGGAAATAACAGTGGTGTCATTCATTCAGGATTATATTACAAGCCAGGATCCCTTAAAGCAACTAACTGTATCAATGGTTATCATGAATTGGTGAAATTTTGCCAGGAGGAAAAAATCCCTTTTGAAATAACTGGAAAGGTGGTCGTAGCCACTCGGGAAGAACAAAAGCCTTTACTCAAGACCCTTTTTGAACGTGGCCTCCAAAACGGCTTGACGGGGACTCGATACATTACTTTAGAGGAATTAAAAGTATATGAACCACACTGTGCGGGGGTAGCTGCGATTCATGTCCCACAAACCGGAATAGTTGATTATTACCAGGTGGCTTTAGCATACGGTCGAAAAATAATTCAACAAGGAGGAGAAATATTTTTAAATCATAAAGTATTAAAAATAAGCACAAAGGAAAGCTTGAATTATATTGAAACTTCAAATAAAACCTTTGAATCAAAACTCGTAATTAATTGCGCCGGATTGTACTCTGATAAGATCGCTCAAATGAGTGAGGAAGATTCAATCGACGTGAAAATTATTCCTTTCAGAGGAGAGTATTACAAGTTGAAATCCGATCGTGAGTTTTTAGTTAAAAACTTGATTTACCCTGTACCTGACCCCAATTTTCCATTTTTAGGTGTCCACTTTACAAGAATGAAAAAAGGTGGTGTGGAAGCTGGGCCTAATGCAGTTTTAGCTTTCAGAAGAGAAGGTTACAAAAAATCCCAAATCAATCTTTTCGAATTGGGAGAAACATTAGCTTGGCCAGGATTCCAAAAAGTAGCTGCAAAATATTGGCAGACAGGTTTTGGAGAATTATATCGTTCCTTTTCCAAATCAGCATTCACCAAAGCCCTTCAAGAGTTGATCCCTGAAATCCAAGAATCTGATCTTGTAGAAGGTGGAGCAGGCGTTAGAGCTCAGGCATGTGACCGAACAGGAGGCTTATTGGATGATTTTGCCATTCGGGAGACCGCTAATGCTATCAACGTCTTAAATGCTCCTTCACCAGCAGCGACAAGTTCACTTTCTATCGGTGGTACAGTTGCAGATCTTGCTATCAAACGATTTAGCTAAACTTGAGTATTCACTGAATCCGGAAAATAGCGATTTGCCAAAGCTACCATTTCATCACCTCTGACCAAATCATGGATTGTAAGTTCAGAGGTATGGCAATGTCCTGACGCCCCCAGCAATTCCTTTAAAGCATGAATGGTGTTTTTGTGGAAATTATAAACTCGCTCGGATTTATCCGTAACCACCAACCCTTTGGCCAAGGAAGCTTTTTGCGTGGCTACACCAGTTGGGCAATCATTGGTATTACATCTTAAGGCTTGGATGCATCCTAAGCTGAACATAAACCCACGTGCAGAATTACAAAGATCTGCACCAAGAGCGATGTATTTTAAGATTGAAAATGCACTAAGCGCTTTTCCTGAGGCTATAATTTTGATTTTACCTCTTATTCCAAATTTGACCAAAGTTCCTCTTACAAATATTAAAGAGGGCTCCAAAGGTAATCCTACACTATCTGAAAACTCCAAAGGCGCTGCACCTGTACCTCCTTCTGCTCCATCTATAGTGATAAAATCAGGAAAAATCTGATGAGCTACCATAGCTTTGCAGATTGCATTAAACTCCTCTGTCCTACCGATACAAAGTTTAAATCCTATAGGTTTTCCACCTGAAAGCGCTCGAAGCTTTCCTACAAATTCTATTAATCCATTCTCCTCCTTAAAGGCACCATGAGAAGGAGGTGAAAGGATAGTGGTTCCTTTTTCCACACCTCTTATTTCTGCTATTTCAGCTGTATTTTTGACACCAGGAAGCACACCTCCGTGACCGGGTTTTGCACCTTGAGAGAGCTTTATCTCAATCATCTTGACTTCCGGCCAATTTGCCTTTTCAGCAAATTTGACTGGGTCAAAATTCCCATGTTCATCTCTACATCCAAAGTAGCCCGTTCCGATCTGCCAGACCAAATCCCCTCCCTGACGGTGATAAGAAGAAATTCCCCCTTCCCCTGTATTATGGTAAAATCCGCCTTTTTTTGCTCCTAGATTAAGCGCCCTGATAGCATTAGAACTCAATGAACCGAAGCTCATCGCAGAAAT
Source organism: Algoriphagus marinus (assembly GCF_001936475.1). Classification (GTDB taxonomy): domain Bacteria; phylum Bacteroidota; class Bacteroidia; order Cytophagales; family Cyclobacteriaceae; genus Algoriphagus; species Algoriphagus marinus. Next base: position 24,421 of record NZ_MSPQ01000021.1, read on the forward strand.
ATTAAAAACAGATGCATCATAAGGATGCAAACATGCATCTCCTCCTATCATCACTCGGGCATCTGTCTTATCCGGAGAAACAGCATAAATAGAATGTCTCAATGCCATATAATCCACTTCATTCAAATCTCGTTGTGTTCCAAAAGGATGGGTATCATTCGCATTTTTTGCTCTTCTATAGGCCAAAGCCCGTAGGTTTCTATTAAAAGGGCGGCCATCTGTATTACTTTCGATAAAATACTGCTGAATCTCTGGACTAATTGATTCCAGAATATACCTCAAATGTCCCACCACGGGGAAATTTCTAAGGATTGCATGCTTTTTCTGAAGCACATCATAAATCCCCACCAAAAAAAGTCCTCCTAGAATCCAAAGCACGAATTGCCCAAGATTGAAATTCATAAATTGGAAATACCACATTAGGAAAATAGTGAGCAACCCAAGTAAAAAAAGGGAGCCAAAAAAAAGCTTTCTCATAATTGAAGTTGTTTAGGGGAACAGTACCACAATATAGTATTTGATTACAATCAAATCTATTTGAGAAGAAAATCGAGGATGCGGTATTCGGCCCAAGTAAATTCTTGGGAGCGATTTACAAAGCCAGTATGACCACCAAATTTTGGCATTTCCAAAATAATTTCAGGCTTACTTTCGGCCAAGGAAACCGGATAACAAGCAGGTCCCAAAAGTGGATCATTCAAAGCATTTATGATTAATGTTGGGATTGAAATTGCCGGCATCCAGTTATCCGCACTCACACTTTGATAGAAATCATCTGCATCTTTAAACCCATGAATCTTTGCCGTGAAAAAGGTATCAAAGGTGTCAAAGTCGTCGACCTTCTCCAACATTTCTAAATCGATCAACTCTGGAAATTGCAAAGCTTTAGCGGCCATTTTCTTCTTTAGCTTACCCAAAAATCTCTTTTTATAAAAAACGTTCCTTTTTTCCTTAAGCGTGGCAGCACTGGATGGAAGATTACATGGGGTGGAATAAACAGCTGCTTTGACTATTCTAGCGTCAAGATCCAGCCCTTTTTCTCCCAGATATTTCAATGTTTGAGCGCCCCCCATACTAATACCTGATAGAAAAACTGACTTGTAATCATTAGTGCTAAAGACATGCTCAATTACCGTATCGAGATCATAGCTAGCCCCGTGATGATATAGAATCGGCTTCAGATTTAGTTCTCCCCCACAGGTCCGATTATTCCAAACTAGCGCATCAATTCCATTTTGATTGAAAAGCTTCACCAATCCCATGATATAATGTCGTCCTGAATCTCCCTCCAGACCATGGGAAAGAATAAGGAGTTTGTCACTCCCTACTTTTGACCAATCCAAATTGAGAAAATCTTCATCAGGGGTTTTTATTTTTTCGCGCTGATAGTTGACTCCCGTTACCTTTCTAAATAAACTCGGGATAATAGTCTCTAAATGACCGTTAAAAAGATAAAAAGGTGGTCCTGAATAGTTGGATTTAAGAATCGGCATAAAGCAGAATATAAGGAAGAAAGCTTTACAGGAAGTTCACAATTAAGTAAAGTCCACTAGCGAAACAAAATTTACTTTTGACAAACAAAGTAAAATTTCTTCATAGGGTTTAAATATTGAAAAATGGAGCTGCAAGTGCGCTCCTTTTTTTATTTAATCAACGATCGAGATTCACAGATTGCTGCTTCCAAAAAAGAGAATAAGACCTCTTTGTGGGCTTCAAAGACTATATCAAAGCCATTAGAATCTAAAATATCTTTTCCATTTTGGAGCTCAGCAATGATATCATTGAAACCAAACATAGAAAGTGTTGGCTTGAGTTTATGACGGATCTGCTTAATAATTTCCTCGTTCTTGGTAATCGAAGCTTCAAGATATTTTTCCTTTAGCTCATTCAACCCTTGGTGAATTGCAGTCGTCAATTGATTTTCAAACTCGATATCACCATCAGACATTTCAGAAATGAGAGATCTAAGTTCAGGATACATTAATTTCATAAATCAGAAATATGGGTTGATTTTCCGGCAAGAAATCCAGTAGACCAGGCTGCTTGAAAATTAAAGCCTCCAGTGATACCGTCTATGTCTAATACTTCGCCAGAGAAATATAAATTCGGGTGATATTTACTTTCCATGGTATTCGGGTCTATTTCATCAAGTTTAATTCCTCCTGCGGTCACAAACTCCTCTTTAAATGTGGTTTTCCCTTGAATGCTCAAAGTATAGCAAAAAAGATTTTGGATCAATTTATTCAGCTGTTTTTTAGAAAGATTGTTAAAAGTTTGATCACTTTCTATTCCCGCCTTTTCACAGAAATGCCCCCAAAGTCTGGATGGCATCTCAAAAAGTGGATGTGAAAAAACTTTTCGATTAGGGTGATTAAAGCTATAATTCTTCAAATGTTCTTCATAATCCGTCTCTCCCAAATCGCCATTCCAATTGATTAAGGCTGTAGCCTGATAGTGCTGGTCATGAAGCCACTTGGCTCCAAAAGATGAAAGCTTCAGCACAGCCGGCCCACTTACTCCCCAATGGGTAACCAATATCGGACCTTGATAACTTAGTTTGGTACCTGCGATTTTGACAATTCCATTCGGAACAGAGATCCCCATCAACTCTTTCAAAGTCTCTTGCGGAGTATTGAAAGTAAAAAGTGAAGGTATAGGATCAATAATACTATGATTCAATCTCTTAAGAAAAGAGTAACTCTCTGTTTTTGGAAATCCACCTGTAGCAACAATCAACTTGTCGAATGCAAATTCACCCTGACTTGTAGACAATTTAAAGCCAGAGCTGATAGGAAGGATTTCTGATATTCCACAAGATTTAAGAATTTGAATATTCAATTTACTCGCTTCTTTCACCAGACAATCAATGATCGTTTGAGAGTCATCAGAAGTTGGAAACATCCGGCCATCTGGTTCTACTTTCAAGCTGACCCCTCGCTTTTCAAACCAAGCGATGGTGTCATTTGAGTTGAACCTTGGAAAAACTTTCTTAAGGAATTTTTCACCTCTGGGATAATTTTTGACCAATTTGGAGACCTCCATCGGCTGATGTGTGACATTACATCTTCCTCCTCCCGATACTTTGACTTTGGATAATATTTTAGGAGATTTTTCAAAGATGGTCACCGATCTTCCCGGTCCACTTGCATGAATTGCAGCAAAAAATCCTGCAGCCCCCCCTCCTATAATTGCTATTTTCATGGATTCCCGAGCAATCAGCTATTAACGTTTTCTTGAAAAAGACCCCAAAATCCCTCGAGTCAACTCTCTGAAAATAGTCCTTCCAAGTTGTCTTACCATGGTATTCTTGCTCAATTCCTCGATAAGTGACTCTTCTTCTTTTGCCTTGGATCTAGGTAGAGATGGCTTGGGCAAAGTGGCTTTTTGCTGCTCTTCTTCTACTTGGATCATCTTTTTCTCAAGCATTTCAAATGCACTCTCCCGGTCTATGTCTTGATTGTATTTGTTTACTAATTTAGAATTAGACACTAAATCTAGGATCTCTGAATTTTCCAGAATATCCATTCGAGTGATTGGTGCTCTCACCAAAGTGTGCGCTAGAGGGGTTGGGATCCCTTTTTCATTCAATGCTGTCACTAATGCCTCACCGATACCCATTGCCGTAAGGACCTCTGAAGTCTTGTAAAAAGGCGAATCAGGATAGTTTTCTGCAGTTTTTGAAATCGCCTTTCGATCTTTTGCAGTAAAAGCTCTCAAAGCATGCTGAACTTTCAGGCCAAGCTGACCAAGAATATTCTCAGGTACATCAGTTGGTGTCTGTGTACAAAAGTAAACCCCCACTCCTTTTGATCTTATAAGTTTTACAATTGCCTCAATTTTCTCCAATAAATCATTAGAGGCATTCGAAAAGACCAAATGTGCCTCATCAATAAATAAACAAAGCTTTGGCTGATCAGCATCTCCCTGCTCAGGAAATGTCTCATAAATCTCCGAAAGCAAACTTAACATAAAGGTAGAAAAGAGCTTAGGACGATTTTGAATATCAGTCAATCGAATAACAGAAATCACTCCTTTTCCATTTTCTGTACGGACGAAGTCCTCAACATCAAAAGATCTCTCCCCAAAAAATTCTTCTGCACCCTGCTGCTCAAGCTCGATGATCTTTCGCATGATCGTATTGACAGAAGCAGAAGATACTTGACCAAACTCCTTTTGAATCGCTTCTTTTCCCTCGTTCGTGATGAACTGAAGTACACGTTTCATGTCTTTCAAATCAAGAAGTGGAAGATGATTAACATCACAATACCTAAAAATCAGTGAAATAACTCCACGCTGGGTATCATTCAATTCAAGAATTTGAGAAATAAGTACCGGCCCAAATTCAGAAACCGTTGCTTTCAACTTAACGCCTTTCTCATTTGAAATGGACATGAGTTCAACTGGCAATCCCATTGGATCATAATCGACTCCAATGACCTCAGACCTCTTTTTGATAAAATCATTTGCTGTTCCAGGTTTAGCCAGACCGGAAAGGTCGCCTTTCAAATCCATCAAAACAGAAGGAATTCCCTTCAATGATAGCTGTTCTGCAATGACCTGAAGTGTTTTAGTTTTTCCTGTTCCGGTAGCTCCGGCTATCAAGCCATGACGGTTAAGGGTTTTAAGCGGAATTTTAATTTGGGCTCCATTTATGGATTCCCCGTCCAGGATTCCGGTACCCAAAATGATAAAGTCCTTCTTATATACCTGACCATCAGCCAAGGTAGAGATGAATTTTTCTGTATTGCTCATTTCATTTTTCTTTAAAAATTTAAACTACAAAAAAAACCTTGATGCCAAGAGCAAAAAGGTTTTCAAATGAAAAAGGTATTGTAATTAATTAGTATGTCACCATTGGAGCAAGTTCTTTGGCTTGAGCGATGAAGTCTTGAATCTTAGACAAAGCAGGAACTGCCTTTGTAAGTCCTTTCTCTTCTTGTGTTTTTGTCAAAGCCGCATGCAGGTTTTCAGCGTTTCGGTTTCTCAATTCTTTTACGGTATCCACTCCTGCTGCTTTCAAAAGCTCTGCAAATTGACTTGCAACACCTTTGATTCTAAATAGGTCAGCCATATTTACCCAATCCAAAATTTTACCCTCATCTATTCCTGAAGCTTCAGCAATTGATTTTCTTCCTGATTTAGACGCTCCTTTTTCAAGAAGACCTTCGATGGTTGATATTCCGGCATCGGAAAGTTTTCCTTTGTATACTTCGCCGATTCCTTCGATCATTGTAATTGCTTGTGCCATGTTTCTTTTGGTGTTTATGATTATTGTAAAACTTAATTTTTGAATGAATCCCTAAAATAAAGACAATTTTTAATTTCCAAAACCCAAATAAGAATTTGGGAAAAGAAATATCGATTTGTAAACATTAACTTTACATACTCATTAATACTCTTTTTATTTGGTTTCAATGATCCGAAAATTAACCTTGAAAAGCCCCCTCAAGTCTCCCGCGTTATTCCTTTTGATTGCTTTTGCATTTTGCCTTACCCATTTTGCCAATGCTCAGATTAGTCCAAACCTAGGGCAAACCGACCGTTGGATGAAAGGTGCTCAGGCTGCGATGGAACGAAATGAGTATGAAACAGCTAACTCAATTTTCAGAGACCTCATAGATTCTGGACTCCCCCTACCTGAAGAAATGCCTTATTTCTTCGCCGAGACGCTTTTTGAGTTGAAGCAATATGACAATAGTGCAAACTTTCTAAACAAGTATCTAGAGCTAAGTGGATTTGCCGGTGATCATTATCAGGGTGCTCAGGAATTACAAAAAAAATTAGCCGGTCCATTAAATGAAATCAAAGTTTGTCAACTCTGTGACCGAAGAGGGTACAGATATAAAGTATGCTTTACCTGCGAAGGTGCAAGACAGATTGAGCAAGACTGTGACTATTGCAAGGCAAAAGGCGTAGTAGGTTGCAGTCGATGCAGTGGATCAGGAATGATCACACGTGTCAATATCTTTAAAATCGTAGAATATTTCGAGTGTGAACGCTGCAATGGAAATGGAAGATTGACTTGTCCTGTTTGTGAAGGAAGTCTAAAAGAGGTTAGTTCTTGTAGAACCTGTAACGGAAGCGGAAAACTATCCTCTGAAAATCTTTGCGATCATAAGGAAGAGTCCCACGTTCATTAACAAAAAAAGACCGGTCTGAGACTGGTCTTTTTTTGTTAATGAATTTTTGAGATTACTTGCAATACTTTTTGAAAGCTTCTGCTGCACCAGGATATTCCAACGCCGAGCTCAGTTGAAAATCCTCACAAGCTCCTTTGACATTTTTTATTCCAATTTTCAATAATCCGCGATTGTAATAAGCCTGACCGAAATCTTTGTCCAAAGTGATTGCATTACTGTATGCTTTCAAAGCATCATCTGTTTTTCCCATCTGATGCAATGCTCTGGCTTTCATAAATGAAGCCATTGCCGGAGCACCGGGAATATCTGCTGCCCTATTAGAAAATAATAATGCGTTGGTAAAATTTTTCTCCTTATGATGAAGATTTGCCAGGCTTAATAGAACTTGAAAGTTATTTGGATCCAAATCCAAAGCTGCTTCAAAGTCAGATTTAGCTTCTTCAAAATTACCCAATTCTTCATATGCTCGACCTCTATGATATAAGACTCTCACATCATTAGGAGCATATTTCAATTCATTTGAATATTCGTTGATTGCTTGATCAAACTGAGAATCATTGTAATACTTATCTCCATTACTTACATTGTTTTCACTACAGGAAAAGACAAAGAGGCTGGAAATCAAAGAAATAACTACTAGGGTACTTTTTTTCATTTGAGTTGGTTTAGACTGCTACACTGTTGTCTCGAAGCGCATCATTGAGGGAAGTCTTGAGATCAGTGGAGGCCTTACGCTGGCCTATAATTAAGGCACATGGCACTTGAAAGGTTCCGGAGGCAAAGGTTTTGGGAATAGTACCCGGGATCACTACTGATCTTTCCGGCACATATCCTTTGTACTCCACAGGTTCTGGCCCTGTCACATCGATGATTTTTGAACTAGCTGTCAGCGTTACTCCTGCTCCGATTACTGCTTGCTTACCGATTCGAACACCCTCTACTATGATTGCTCTTGAACCAATAAATGCTCCATCCTCTATGATCACAGGTGCTGCTTGCACAGGCTCTAATACCCCACCAATACCTACTCCACCACTCAAATGAACGTCCTTGCCAATTTGCGCGCAAGATCCTACAGTTGCCCAAGTGTCAACCATCGTGCCACTGTCTACATAAGCTCCGATATTAACATAACTTGGCATCATCACTACTCCACTTGCCAAATAAGCACCATACCTCGCTACTGCGTGCGGAACAACTCTCACGCCTTGCTTTGCATAGTTTGATTTCAAGGCCATTTTATCGTGAAACTCAAAAGGTCCAACTTCAATTGTCTCCATCTTTTGAATAGGGAAATACAGGATCACTGCCTTTTTCACCCAGTCATTTACCTTCCAAGAACCATCACCTACTGGTTCAGCAACTCTCAAAACTCCGGAATCCAGATCCGCAATGATAGTTTTAATCGCAATTTGAGTTTCTTTTTCTTTCAATAATTCTCGGTTATCCCAAGCTTTTTCAATGATTGTTCTGAGTTCCATATTTTTGGTTAGTTTCGTTTATGAGTGAAAATTCCGCTTCGCGAATACCCATTCTTATTGCTTCTTCCCTCAAACCAACCCATGATTCACGGGTTTGGGAGAAGCTTGGTATTTCGCTGCGTGAAACAAATAAATACGAATTAAACATCATAGGCTTTTCTACTAAAAAGGAAGAAAAGATCGAAAGTGTTAAGTTTTATTCTTCTTTCGCCCGTCCCGGCTCAAAGCTTTCCCGCATCCTGTCACTTGTTCGGTTTACAAAAATCCTCTTTCGAGTCCGACCGAAAATTCTCATTTGTTGTACCTACGAATACTTACGCATCGCCTCTTTTTTCAAAAATCGGATTGGGTATAAACTTGTCTATGATGTACAGGAAAACTATGCAGCAAACCTGAATCTGAATCCAACATTGTCTTCCTCGCAAAAATCAAAAGCAGCAAAGTTGATTCGAAAAATGGAAGACGTAAAAGGAATTGATTTGTACTTTTTAGCTGAACGATGCTATCAAAATGAGATGCCTGAAAAATCTCCGTTTCTAATTTTGGAGAATAAATTCAAGGGTGAAATACTTGAAAAATCCGATTTGGTTTTGAGTAAAAAAGATAAGTTTTCATTCCTGATTTCAGGCACTATTACTCCGGCTTTTGGGATTTTTGATGGGATCGTTTGGTTCAAAGAAATTCTAAAAAAATACCCCAAATCTTCACTCCATATTATCGGTCATGTTCCGCTACGGAGTTTTGAAATTGAACTGGAAAAACTAACTGAAAACAGTCCTCAAATCAGCATTCAAACCAGTCAGATTCCAATCGATCATCAGGAAATTATGCAGGCCTTTTCTTCGGTTGATTTCTGCCTTTTACCCTATCAAAATCATCCGGAGATTTGGGATAAAATGCCGACCAAATTATTTGAAGCAGCTGCTTTAGGTGTTCCTGTTTTGATTTCACCTAACACAAAATGGGAGGAATTTTTAAAAGACTTTTCCGGAGGATGTTCCATTGATTTTTCAAAACCCAAGCTTGCAATTTCACAATTCGACCAAGCGATCCAACAAACTTTTTTTACTGCCAATCCAAGCCCTTCCATTCTTTGGAATTCCCAAGAAGCCGATTTTTTATCGGCAATCGAAAATCTCCTTTCCTAAAATCAAATCGTGGATAAACTCCAAAAGTTATCCACTCATGCCCAATTCTTGACACTCGATTCCTGAGATTGGAAACTCCATTTTCAAAAGTCATTTTTTAAAATGGAAGCTAGACTTCCTTAATTCCATCATTCAGTTATTTGATTATAAATGCTTTCTGATTTTTTTTAAGTCTTGTCTAAATTTATATTTCGTAAAATCTAAATCGGTGCGCACAACTAATTTCAGGTTATCCACAGTCCTTTTAGCTTCTTATAAATATTATTTTAGATATAGCTAAATTATTTTTTATATTTGCCATAGCATAAACAAGAGACGATTTTGACTACAGCAGAAGAGAATTATTTGAAAGCTATCTATCACCTCTCCGAAGACGGAAAGAAGAGTGTATCCACCAACGATGTGGCCCGAGAAATGAAAACAAAACCTGCCTCTGTCACTGACATGCTTCGTAAACTTGGGGAGAAGGAGATGATCGAGTACCGAAAATATTACGGGGTTCACATCACCGAAGAAGGGAAACGGATGGCATTGCAAACAGTCCGGAAACATAGACTTTGGGAAGTCTTCCTAGTGGACAAATTAAACTTCGCCTGGGATGAAGTTCATGAGGTAGCCGAGGAGCTCGAACACATCCAATCCCCCCTACTCATCCAACGATTGGACGCCTATCTCAACTATCCAAAATTTGACCCACACGGAGACCCTATTCCGGATGAATTTGGCGATGTAAAAGCAAAGCCAAGAGTAGCTCTAAACGAGATGGAAATCGACCAAATGGGACAGATCGTAGCAGTCAAAGACAGCTCGGCAGCATTCCTAAAATACCTCGATAAAGTAGGCGCTTATATCGGTGCCAGAATCAAAGTTTTGGACAAGGTGGATTTTGATGGATCGATCGAAATTTTAGTCGATCAAAAGAAAAATCTCTTTATGTCAAAAGAAGTCGCAATAAACATTTTGGTACTTCAGTCATGATCCCAGTTCGAATCATATTGCCTCTACTCCTATTTATTTTTGCCAGCTGCAAATTTGAAAATCCGGAGGAACGTCTCAAACCCCAAATCGTCACGACAACCAGTATTTTGGCAGATGGAATTCGGAATTTGGTAGGAGATTCGGCAGAAGTAGTTGCACTGATGCCGGCAGGTGTTGACCCCCACTTATACAAAGCTTCCGCTCGGGATTTGGATCTATTGCAGAATGCAGATTTGGTTATTTACCATGGACTTTTTCTGGAAGGGAAAATGACAGAGATTTTCGAAAAGCTGGAATTTAGTCAGGTCCTGATCAATGTATCAGAGAAAATCCCCAATGATCGTCTCCTTCGATCTGGTCCCGAGGCGCACTCAGTCGATCCACATATTTGGTTTGATGTGAACTTGTGGTCCATGGCTATGGCTCATGCTGCTGAAGAAATCATTCTTTGGAAACCAAATTGGAAAACAAGTATTGAAAAAAACGCTGCTGTTTTCCAATCAAAGCTTTCAGATCTAAATCAGGAAACCGCCAAAAAAATGGAAGAGCTTAAACGTTCCAATCAGGCGCTCATTACAGCTCATGATGCATTTGCATACTTTGGTCGAGCTTATGGAATCGAAGTTTTAGGATTGCAAGGCTTATCCACACTCAGCGAACCCGGTCTTCGGGATCTGACTGGTTTGGTTCAGTTTATTGTAAGCCGAAAAATCAAAGCAGTTTTTGCAGAGCAAACCATTTCTCCAAAAGCAATTGAAGCAGTAGTCGCAGGTTGCAAAAACCAAAACCACGAGATCAAACTTGCAGGACCCTTATTCACTGATAGCCTTGGCGATCCTAATGGCTCTGCCGGAACCTATATCGGAATGGTCAACACCAATGTTAACGTCATCTTTGAAAGCCTTAAACCATGATAAACCACATAGAACACCCCATCATCGAAATTCATGACCTAACGGTAAGTTATGATCAAAGTCCCGTTCTCTGGAATGTGGACTTAAGTCTCCCATCTGGAAAATTGATCGGAATTCTGGGCCCAAACGGGGCTGGAAAAAGTACACTTATAAAGGCTATCATGGGCCTAGTCTCTCCTTCTGGAGGATATGTCAAGCTTTTTGACAAATCCTTGGAAGAAGTACGCAGCAGAATCAGCTACGTACCACAGCGAGAATCAGTGGACTGGAATTTCCCCGCATCTGTGCTTGACGTGGTATTGATGGGAACCTACGGCAAACTTGGACTTTTTAAAAGACCTGGGAAAAAGGAAAAGGAACTCGCGATGGAATGTTTGGAGAAAGTAGGGATGCAGGGTTTTGCAAAGCGGCAGATTTCAGAACTCTCCGGTGGACAGCAACAACGGGTTTTTATCGGAAGATCACTAGCGCAGAATGCAGATCTCTATTTAATGGATGAACCTTTTGCTGGTGTAGATATGGCTACAGAGACCGCCATTTTCGAACTTTTGAAGCAAATGACTGCAGAAGGAAAAACAGTAGTGGTGGTCCATCATGACATTTATTCCGCTGTGAATTACTTCGATTGGTTTATCATGCTCAATCTTCATTTGGTCGCTTCTGGCCCAAAAGAAACAGTAATTACTGAAGAGCTACTTCGCAAAACCTATGGTGGAAAACTGAATTTACTTACCAAAGTGTCTGATTTAATTCGTCAGAAAGAATTCAATCCTTTGAAAAACTGATATGAGCGATTTTCTCTACTTCTTCACTTTTCAAGACTCTTCGATTGCATTTGTGGTAATCGGAATTATTCTACTTGGTGTAGGTTCAGCTTATGTCGGAACTTATAGCTTTTTGGATAAAAAAGCGCTACTTGGAGATGCTATTTCTCATGCAGTTTTGCCGGGGATCTGTCTGGGTTTTATCCTTGCAGGAACAAAAAACCCAGTTTACATCGTATCAGGAGCATTCTTTTCAGGAGCTTTGGCTACGTTTTTAACCTCATGGCTTCGCAAAAACACCCGATTGAGTGAGGATGCAATTATAGCTTCCATCCTATCCATTTTCTTTGGATTCGGGATCGTATTGTTAACAGTGATCCAAAAGTCCGGAAACCCCGAAATGGCTGGACTGAATCAATTTATCTTTGGAAATGCTATCGCAATTTTAGAAGAAGACCTTTGGATTTATGGTGGATTAGCAGTTTTCATCATTCTTTCGCTGAGCATCTTTCAAAAGGAATTTAGTCTGCTAGTCTTTAATGCCGAATACGGGAAGGCTATTGGCTATCCAATGGGATTGATCCGATTGGTTTTTAATGTACTGATGATCTTATCTGTTGTGATCGGAATTCAGGCGATCGGGGTAGTTTTGATGGCAGCACTGCTAATTACCCCTGGGGCTGCTGCAAGATTCTGGACTGATAAGCTGGGGAATTTAGTGATCCTTGCAGGGATCTTTTCCGCAGTATCGGGCGTGATGGGAACATACATTTCCTTTGTTCTACCGCAAATGCCAACCGGTCCTTGGGTCGTAGTCTTCCTTTCGTTTTTAGCCTTGATTTCATTTCTATTTGCACCAAAGCGAGGAGTCCTTTCACGCTATATTTCCAGAAGAAGCTATCTCAAAAAAACACATCAAGACCATCTATTAAAAGCATTATATCGTGCACTTGAAGCTGGGAAGAAAAACATGACCATAGAAGAAATCTATGAGGCCTACCCCTTCCAAAAGAGAGAATCAGACCAATCTATTGATAATTTAATTAGTAACGGTTTAATAATTAAAAATCAGTCTATTATATCACTCACTCCTAAAGGAAAATCAGAGTCTAAACGTATCGTACGACTTCATAGACTTTGGGAACTATACCTAAATGAGTACATGAATATTGCACCGGATCACGTTCATGATTCAGCCGAAAAACTCGAGCATATCCTCACTCCTGAGCTGGAAGAACTGCTTGAAAACAGACTTAATTATCCTAAACTAGATCCTCACCAGGAGACCATCCCCCGCGACCATGATGAGCTTTGACCAAAATGCATTTCTGATCATATTCACCGCTTCGATGATCTCGATTTCCTGCGGTCTATTGGGAGTGTTTATGATGCTCCGCAAAATGTCCATGACAGGCGATGCCATTTCGCATGCAGTTTTACCGGGAATAGTAATCGGCTTTTTCGTCTCCGGAAGTCAGCGGGGACTTGAAGTGATTATTGGAGCTGGAATTTTAGGGATTTTAGCAACGCTAATGATCGATTGGCTGAGAAGAAAAGCAAGAGTTCAGCTTGACGCTTCGATTGGAATCACCTTTACCCTACTCTTTGCTATCGGAATTATCCTGATCAATCTGTTAGCTTACAAAGTTGACCTAGACCAGGAATGTGTGCTTTATGGGGAAATCGCCTACTTACCAATTGATCTCTGGATAACTGGTGGTGGTCAAAATATGGGGCCAAGAATCATGTACCTCGCACTTCTAAATTTAATTTTAGTAGGAGGATTCATCTACCTGTTTTTTAAAGAGTTAACCGTAACCAGTTTTGATGAAAACTTCAGCATGGTGATCGGAATCCCAGCAGGAGTTATCAATCTAGGGTTAATGAGTATGGTATCTTACACTACTGTAAGCAGCTTCGAAGCGGTGGGCGCGATTTTGGTAGTTGCACTCCTAGTGGTACCTCCCGCAACGGCTTTCCTTTGGACTAAAAAACTAAACCAATTGATCAAAATCACCATTGGAATTGGAATAGGAATCGCCATTTTGGGATATTACTTGGCATATTTCTTCGATAGTTCCATCGCGGGAATGGTTGTAAGTGTAGCCGGAATTGTATTTTTGGCAAGCGCATTGTATAAAAGTAAGCTATTCAGTAACAGATTTGGAACTTCAACAAAGCAAGAGTCGTTTGGAAATTGATATGGAAAAAATAAGAATATTCTTCTTTTTATTAGCCCTTGGCTTCTTGAGCCAAAATGTAAATGGGCAAGATCAAATTGAATGGATGAAATTCGAAAAAGCTGTGGAAGCAAACGAATTTCAAAAAAAGATGCTTTTTGTGGACGTGTACACCGATTGGTGCGGCTGGTGCAAAAAGATGGATAAGGACACTTTTACAGATCCTAAGGTCATCGAATACATCAATGCAAACTTTTACGCCGTGAAATTGAATGCCGAAGACACCAAACGCACTTTTAATTTTATGGGAAAAGAATACAATGAAGCCCAAATGGCAGCTGCGATGCGGGTTCGCTCCTATCCCAACTTTGTGATCATTGATCCTACTTTACAGAATATCACCCAAATGCCTGGCTATAGAGAGCCTGTTCCTTTTTTGGAAACCTTAACAGGGGTCGTTGCTAATGCATTTCCAAAGAAATGAGTTTTACCCTTTCTGATCAAAAAGACACCATTATTGCACTGGCAACCCCACAGGGAGTTGGTGCAATTGCAGTTATTCGACTTTCCGGACCCGAGGCTATTCGTCTAACCAACGAAGTGTTCTTTGGAAAAAACCTGGAAAAACAAGAATCTCATACCATTCATTTTGGCACCATCCGAGATGGAGAAAAAATCATCGATGAGGTGTTGGTATCCCTGTTTATTGCACCAAAGTCATTTACCAAGGAAAATGTAGTGGAAATCTCCACGCACGGTTCTTCTTATATCATCAACCAAGTACTTAAGCTATTTGTCCGTAAAGGTGCGCGTCCTGCCAAACCAGGAGAATTCACACAGCGCGCCTTCCTAAATGGACAATTTGATTTGGCTCAGGCTGAGGCTGTTGCAGATTTGATTCATGCAGATTCGGAGACCAGCCATCAAGCAGCATTGAATCAAATGCGTGGAGGATTCAGTTCTGAAATTCAGCAGCTTCGCTCCCGATTGATCCATTTTGCTTCTATGATTGAGTTGGAACTGGATTTTGGCGAGGAAGATGTGGAGTTTGCCAGTCGGGATGAATTACGGGCGCTTGTGGAGCGACTGCTTCGAGTAGTGGAAGAATTGATTTTGAGTTTTGATCTGGGAAATGTTATCAAAAACGGCGTTCCAACAGTTATTGCTGGAAAACCGAATGCAGGGAAATCCACCTTGCTCAATGCCCTGCTCAACGAAGAGAAAGCGATTGTCTCGGAAATTGCAGGAACTACCCGTGATTTTATCGAGGATGAAATCAGCATAGGTGGCGTGATCTTTCGCTTTATCGATACAGCCGGACTTCGGGAGACCACAGATACTATCGAAGCGATTGGAGTAAGTCGAACACAGGAGAAAATGAAGACTGCTTCCTTGATTTTATACCTCTTTGATTTGAGTGATACAGACTTGGTAGAAGTCAATCGGGAGATCAATAAACTCGAGAATCAAGGTGTCCCTTTTCTTAAAGTAGCCAATAAGACTGATAAAGCTAAAGCCAATATTAGTAGTGAGTTAAAGGAACAGCATCCGGATACGATTTTTATTTCCGCAGGAAAAAAAGAAAACCTCGAAGAGCTAAAAATTCGAATTTTAGAATTGGTAAATCTGGACAAATTCAGAACCGGAAATACCATTGTTACCAATGTGCGGCATTACGATTCCCTGGTCAAAACCCGGGCTTCCCTCCTAGATATTCTCAGTGGTTTGGATAATCAAATCAGCAATGATTTTGTAGCGATGGATATCCGTCGCTCACTACATTTCCTCGGGGAGATCACCGGAGAAATCACCACGGACGATCTCCTCGAGAATATTTTTAGGAATTTCTGTATCGGGAAGTAATCCCTCGAACCTAAGCTGTAAATCCTCCATCAACCACATTGATTGATCCAGTCACAAACCTACTTCGGTCTGATGCCAAGAAGAGAGCCATTTCTGCGATGTCTTCATTAGCTGCATAGCGACCAAGAGGAATCATTTTGGTAAAACTTTCTTTTACCGCTTCACCAGCTCCCGGTGCAAAACCTTCTTCCAAAGAACGCATCATCCGATTATCAACCGGAGAGGGATGGATAGAATTTACCCTAATTTTATCAGGCGCACCTTCCAAAGCTCC
The DNA here is from genome assembly GCF_001936475.1 of Algoriphagus marinus. Lineage (GTDB taxonomy): Bacteria > Bacteroidota > Bacteroidia > Cytophagales > Cyclobacteriaceae > Algoriphagus > Algoriphagus marinus. The sequence continues at coordinate 40,163 of NZ_MSPQ01000021.1, forward strand.
CGTTCTCATCAATCCTATCGTAGCATGTTTGCTGGCTATATAGGCTGAAACTTGAGCAGTTCCCCGAAGTCCCGCCACCGAAGAAGTGATAATTACTGAACCTCCGCCTCCTTGTTTGAGAGCAGCAAATCCATATTTCATCCCCAACCAAACTCCTTTGACATTGACGCCCATTACATGATCAAATTCTTCCTCAGGATATTCTGACATCGGCTTGACCACACCCTCTACCCCTGCATTGAGGAAGATCACATCGATTTTCCCAAAGTTTTTGAGTGCCTCATCTGTGTATCGCTTCACGTCAGCAGCTTTGGACACGTCAGCCTGAATGAAAAGGACATTTTTTCCTTCAAGTTCCTTTTTAGCCTCATCTAGGTTCTTCTGACTGAAGTCCACCAAAGCAATTCCCTTTGCACCTTCTTTCAGAAAAAGTTTAGCAGTGGCAAGTCCGATTCCGCCTGCTCCACCAGTAATGATTGCAATTTTATCTTTCAGTTCCATGGTATACTGTTTTTGGTTTAATAAATCCAATTTAACCAATTGAAAAAGAATAAGTCATGACATGAATCATGTCTTCAGATTATGTTTATACTAGTCTCGGATGGTTTAGTCTGTCTTGAGCTGTGAAAGGACTGCATGTATTCTACCGAATTTCAAATTCAAGCCAATTGTCGCTAAAACTTTAAAAAGAAATTCTGAACTCTTGCTGGCTTAGTTAAAAAAAATTATCTTGGTTTCAGTTTTTTAAGCAAGACAATTTCGAATGGCATTTACAATTCTTAAGCCCAAACAAGCACTCAATAAAGCATTCCTCAAAGTAAAGCCCAACCGTACAGAAATAGAGGGGTTTAAGTCAAACCTGATCCAACTAATTGATCATAGCAATGAGATAGAATCTGAGGAATTTCATAAAAATCTGGTTATCGATTTTCTTAAAAAGACCTACTACGATCCCAATCATTACATTAATACCAAAGGTCGAAATGACTTAGTAATCCATAATGGAGACAAGGCAAAGTCCACCGTTGGGGTAATAATAGAAGCTAAAAAGCCCACTAATAAGTCGGAAATGCCGAAGGCATTCGCGAACACAGATAAAAGCAATACGCCCAGTGAGCAAATGCTCAGTGCATCAAATATCAATTATAAAGCATTTCAGGAATTGGTTTTGTACTACCTGCGCGAGCGAATTACTCACAAGAACCTTGAGGTAAAACACTTGATAGTAACAAACATCAACGAGTGGTTTATCTTCGATGCACAGGTTTTTGACAGGAATTTTGCACAGAACAAAGGGTTGGTCAAGCAATTCGAAGACTTTGAAGCGGGTAGATTATCCGAGGTTAAAACGGATTTTTTCTATAAACACATTGCCGAACCAGAAATTGAGAAAGTCAAAGCACAGATTGACTTCACCTATTTTGACATCCGAAGCTATGAAAAGCCGCTTCGTAACGCCGATAAAAAGGATGATTCGAAACTAATCGCGCTCTATAAACTCCTTTCTCCTGAGCATTTATTGAAGCTTCCTTTTGCCAATGATAGCAATAGTCTGGACAAACGATTTTATAGTGAATTGCTTCATATCATTGGGCTTACGGAAACAAAGGAAGGCGGAAAAAAACTAATCGGAAGAAGCAAAGCTGGAGAGCGCAATTCTGGAAGTATCCTAGAAGATGCAATAATTCAACTGGATTCTTTGGACAAGCTTGGTCAACTCGAAAAGCCAAGTCAATATGGCAATACAACTCAGGAACGTCTATTTAATGTAGGACTGGAACTCAGCATCACTTGGATCAACCGAGTGCTTTTCTTAAAACTGCTGGAAGCGCAATTAATCACCTATCATAAGGGGGACAAATCATATGCGTTTTTAAACAAGAAAAACATTCATGATTGGGATGATCTGAACTCCCTATTTTTCCAAGTTCTGGCAAAGAAGACTGAGGATAGAAATGAAGATGTCAAGGCACTTTTTGCGAAAGTCCCCTACCTGAATTCCTCGCTTTTTGAGCCTACGCCGATGGAGCAAAAGACGATCATGATCAATTTCCTGAAAAATGAAAAGACCATTCCAGTCATTTCATCTACGGTATTGAAAAATGAGCAAGGAAAAAAACTCACTGGATCACTCACTACGCTTGAATACCTTTTTAAATTTTTGGATGCTTACGACTTTGCCAGTGAAGGCTCAGAGGAAATCCAAGAAGACAATAAAACCCTGATCAACGCTTCTGTACTCGGTTTGATCTTCGAAAAAATCAACGGGTACAAGGACGGATCATTCTTTACTCCGGGATTTATTACCATGTACATGTGCCGGGAGACGATTCGAAGGGCTGTGCTGCAAAAGTTTAGGGAAGCTTTAAATAACCTCAGCCAAAATCCTGCTCGTTCTGCAAAGAATACAAACCTCACCCCTAACCCCTCTCCTTCGAGGAGAGGGGAATTGCCAAGATCCGATTCTCACACCTCCCTCTCCTTTGGGAGAGGGATTGAGGGAGAGGGAAATATTAAAAAAATTGATCCAGTTCTGCTTCAGCATGCACGGGAAATGAGAAAAAATCCTACCCAAGCAGAAGACTTTTTTTGGCAATTGGTTAGAAACAGGAAATTACTTGGTTATAAATTCAGAAGGCAACATCCAGTTGACCAGAAATTCGTTCTCGACTTCTTTTGTAACGAACTGATGCTGGGAATAGAATTGGACGGTGGATATCACGAGGACATTGGACAAAAAGAATATGATGAAGGAAGATCCTATGAACTAAATGAGTTAGGGATTACAATCCTTCGATTTTCAAACGAAGAAGCAATTTGGGAAACCGAAAAAATCTTTGAAGCAGTAAAACACCATTCGGAGAAGATCCACTCCTCCCTCTCCTCTGGGAGAGGGATCGAGGGTGAGGGTTTTATCAAGAGAGGGACCGAGGGTGAGGGTATTATCATCAGAGGGATCGAGGGTGAGGGTCAAAAAACCAGAGAAATAAATTCGCTCTCCGACGTCTATGATATCATCGGCCCAAACGAACTCTTCTCGTATGCAGAGGCTAACTCAATTGTCAACTCCATCAAAATCTGTGATCCTGCCGTTGGTTCTGGGCATTTCTTGGTTTCTGCGCTCAATGAAATCATTGCGGTAAAGAATGATCTCAAAATCCTCCAAGACCGAACAGGAAAACGACTCAAGGAATATCATGTAGAAGTAGTCAATGATGAGCTGATCGTTACGGATGAAGATGGTGACCTATTTGAATATAATCCTAGCAATAAAGAATCCCAACGCATTCAGGAAACACTATTTCATGAGAAGCAGACCATTATAGAAAACTGTCTTTTTGGGGTAGATATCAACCCTAATTCTGTCAAAATATGTAGACTTCGACTGTGGATAGAATTGCTGAAGAGTGCGTATTACAAAACCCTCACCCCCGCCTCTCCCAAGGGAGAGGAGCCATCCTCCCTCTCCTTCGGGAGAGGGATTGAGGGTGAGGGATTTGTGAGGGAATTGGAAACTCTCCCCAATATCGATATCAATATCAAATGTGGGAATTCTCTAGTTTCCCGTTTTGCACTGGATGAAGATCTAAGTCAGGCATTAAAGAAAAGTAAATTCTCCATCGATGCCTATCGCTTGGCTGTGGATCGCTATCGTAATGCCGAAAGCAAGGAAGAAAAGCGGGAAATGGAAAGTTTGATCAACACCATCAAGTCTGACTTCCGTTCAGAGATAGCTAAGAATGATCCCAAAATCAAAAAGAAAGCAGCGCTTGGAGGCGAACTCTACAACCTCACCATGCAAACGGGACTCTTCGAAGAAACCCCAAAGGATAAAAAAATCAGACTGGTACGAGTAGAAAAGGTCACCGCTGAACTGAATAAACTGGACTCTGAAATCGAAGAAATCAAAGCAAACCAAATTTTTGAAAATGCTTTTGAATGGCGATTTGAATTCCCTGAAGTGCTGAATGATGCTGGTGAATTTGTTGGTTTTGATGTTGTGATTGGGAATCCACCTTATATCAGGCAGGAGGAGTTTTCGGCATTGAAACCATACTTGCAAGATCGATTTACAACTTACGCAGGTACAGCAGATCTCTATGTCTATTTTGTAGAGCTGAGCATGACCTTGCTTAAAAACTCAGGCAATTTTGTCTTTATCATTCCTAATAAATGGATGAGAGCCGGCTATGGGAAAGCACTCCGGAATTATGTCAAAACCTTCGAAATACATGAATTGCTGGACTTTGGGGATTTGCAAGTTTTTGAAGAAGCCACTACCTATCCGCTTATAATAGGAATAAGCAAAAACATTCCGAATGAGAAGTTCACCGCTGTCAATCTAGATACTCTGGATTTCCCTCTTGGAATGAATAATTATTTAGATGATAATCGTATCGAGGTCCTAACAGTAGGACTTTCAGCCGATGGCTGGACACTGACCGACAGTAAATCACAACAACTACTTCTTAAGCTAAAATCTCAAGGTGTTCCTCTTTCTGAGTATGTGGAAGGGAAAATCTATCGAGGTGTTCTTACTGGGTTAAATGAAGCCTTTGTAATCGACCAAGAAACGAAAGACAGGCTGATCGCCGAAGATCCAAGAAGTGCAGAAGTGATCAAGCCATTTTTGGCAGGAAGAGACATCAAACGCTATCAGCAACCAAAGAGTGATAAGTTTCTGATTTTTACTCGAAGAGGAATAGCTATAGAAAATTACTCAACAATACTTTCCTATTTGGAAGGTTTTAGAGAAGGACTTGAGCCAAAACCTAAAGACTTTAAAGGAAGTAATTGGAAAGGCAGAAAGCCTGGAACCTATAAATGGTATGAAATCCAAGATGCGGTGGATTATTATGAAGAGTTTGAGAAGGCAAAAATCTTATGGCCAGGAATAAGTAGTGAAATTACAAGCTTTGGATTTGATCAAGAGAATTTCTATGGCAATGATAATAATCAAATGATCATTACAAATGACCTTTATTTATTAGGCTTTTTAAATTCTTCTGTATCAAAATTCATTTTAAAGAACACCTGTGATTTTGTAAGAGGAGGATTTGCAAGGCTTAAAATTTCATATGTAAGCCAAACACCAATTTACAAAGCAACAACTGAACAGAAAGAAATAATCTCAGAAATATCAATGAAGATTATTGGAAGTAAAAAAGACTATTCAGATACTATAGCTCTCGAAAACCAGATCGATCAGTTGATTTATGAGATGTATGGATTGAGTGAGGAGGAGATTGGGATAGTGGAAGGGAGGAATCAATGAAATCGAAAAAAAATATAAAAATTAACAGAGATAAAAAGAAGAACAAAAGAATTCTTAAATTCAAGGTAAAAAAGAAAATAAGAAATAAAATAAATAATAGTATTTCTGAAGTAGATAAATTTAGAAACTATTATATAAAGAAGCAAAAACAAAAGTTATTTACTGATTTAAGATCTAATATTGATTATACAAATGTATTTGCACCAAAAGTGTTAAGCCTAATAAATAACCCAAATCAAGTAATCGAATTTATAAACAAACTTAAAAGATCTTATAATGAAAGAGAAAAAGTGTTTGTTGATCTTTCGAGTGTTATAGAAATTGGACATGATGCCATAGTTATTTTGTTGTCCATAATGATTAAATTTAAAGCAAATAAAATAAAGTTTAACGGGAATTTCCCAAAATCAAAAAATGCAAGGAATATTCTCTTTGAATCAAAATTTTTTGATCATTTAAATGAAAATATTTCATCTAGTAAAGATTATAACATTGGGGATAGTAAGTCAATACATACACATGGAAACTTAATTGTCGATAGTGAATTAGCAGGAACAATATTGCTAGGAGCCTCAAATACAATATTAAACAAATATTCACATCCTAAAGGAGCATATAGAGTTTTACAAGAAATTATGCATAACACTGTTAGTCATGCGAAGGGACTTAAAGAAATAGAGGCTAAACATTGGTGGCTTTCTGTTGATCATGATAAAATAAATAAAATTGTAAAATTTTCATTTATTGATTTTGGTGTAGGAGTTTTCCGAAGTTTAATTGATACTCCAAACAATTCAAAATGGTCGAAAGGGGTTGAATATTTCAAAAAATTAGTAAATTTGGATCAGAATGAAATATTTTTTCAAGAAATAATAGAAGGTAAAATCCATGCAAGTGTAACAGGTCATCATTATCGTGGAAAAGGAATTCCTGGTGTAAATCAGACATTTAAGAGAAATCAAATTAATAATTTATATATAATCACAAATAATGTAATGTATATAGGAAAAAATAATTCATTTATAAAATTATCAACATGGTTTGAAGGTACATTTTATTATTTTGAACTTAATGAAGATTGTTATGAATAATAAAAATAAAATAGAATTAAATATTGCAAAA
>NZ_MSPQ01000022.1 GCF_001936475.1 Algoriphagus marinus
TAGATCTGTAAATGTTTTCATATTGGTATTAAATATATCATTAACTTTAAGTTAAAAAAATGGTTTTATATTATAAAACTTTCGAAAAGTTTAAATCATTGCAAGTAGAAATAAAAAATTAAGAATAGATAAGTTTAATTTATGATTTTATATTTTTTGATGTAAAATAAATGTAGCGTGAATTCGTCTTTTTAATTTTAAATTACTAGTAACAAATTTTATTTTCTAAATAATGAAAGGAATAGTTTTAGCGGGAGGTTCAGGAACCAGACTTTATCCAATTACTAAGGGGACATCTAAGCAGCTTTTATCTGTGTTTGATAAGCCGATGGTTTATTATCCGGTTTCTGTATTGATGCTTGCAGGCATCAGAGAGATATTGATTATTTCCACACCGGATGATCTTTCTAATTTTAAAAAACTACTAGGTGATGGCCATGAAATAGGAGTTTCGTTTTCTTATGCTGAACAACCAAGCCCAGATGGTTTGGCTCAGGCGTTTCTAATTGGAGAGGAATTTATCGGAAGTGATTCTGTTTGTCTTGTTCTAGGGGACAATATTTTTTATGGTCATGGGTTCACTGAACTCCTCAAAAAATCCCTAAAAACAGTCGATTTAGAGAATAGGGCAACTATTTTTGGTTATTACGTAAATGACCCCGACAGATATGGTGTAGCCGAGTTTGACAATAACGGAATGGTAATTTCGATAGAAGAAAAACCAAAAGAGCCAAAAAGTAATTATGCTGTTGTGGGTCTATACTTTTACCCAAATTCAGTTGTACAGATAGCAAAAGGAATAAAACCTAGTTCCAGAGGCGAACTTGAGATTACGACTGTGAATCAGGTTTACCTTGAAAATAATAAACTCATGGTAGAAATTCTTGGAAGAGGCTTTGCTTGGCTCGATACTGGTACCCATGAGTCAATGCTTGAAGCTTCCAACTTTATCCATACGATTGAAAAAAGGCAGGGACTTAAAGTTGCTTGCTTGGAAGAAATAGCTTTTGAACTTGGGTATATCAATGAAGATCAATTGCTTGCTTTAGCAGAGCCCTTAAAAAAGAATGAATATGGGCAGTACCTAATCAAAAAAGTACAATCCAAAAGAATATGAAATTTATAAGAACAGAAATTTCTGATGTTGTATTAATTGAACCATCAAGGATAGGTGACGATAGAGGGTATTTTTCGGAGACCTTCAGAGCCGACACATTAAAGGAATTTCTTGGTTTTCAGGTTAATTTTTGCCAGGATAATGAATCAAAATCAGGTTTTGGGGTATTGAGAGGTCTTCATTTCCAAGTGCCTCCGTTTGCCCAAACAAAGTTGGTTAAAGTTATCCAAGGAAAAGTTTTGGATGTTGCAGTTGATATCCGAAAAGGTTCGCCAACATTCGGGAAGCATGTGGCTGTTGAATTATCAAGTGAGAATAGACTTCAGATGTTTGTTCCCAAAGGTTTTGCTCATGGTTTTGTTGTGCTGAGCGAAACGGCAATTTTTAATTATAAAGTTGATAATTATTATAATCAGCCATCGGATAGAGGTATTGCTTTCGATGATCCTTCTATAGGTATTGATTGGGTTTTAAAGTTTGAAGATCTGAAATTATCCAGAAAAGATCAAAAGCAACATTTGCTCAAGGAGGCCGATTTATTTGATTTTAATATTGATTTATATGCATAAAGTATTAGTCACGGGAGCGAATGGGCAATTAGGGTCCGAAATCCGTTATTTATCTCCAAACTTTTCTTTCGAATTTATCTTTTCGGATGTAGAGGATTTGGACATTACTGAAAAAGAAAAAGTCCATAAGTTTTTGGTCGATAATAGAATCAACTCGATTGTAAATTGTGCGGCATATACGGCTGTGGATAGGGCGGAGGCAGATTTTGATACTGCAGACAAAGTCAATCACCTTGCTGTAAAATACCTTGCTGAATCTGCCAAAGAGCTGAATATTAAACTAGTTCATGTCTCGACAGATTATGTATTCAATGGAGAAGCTTTTCAACCTTATATTGAAGATTCACGCTGTGACCCGAGAAATGTATATGGAATCTCTAAGAGATCTGCAGAGGAAGCTATACTATTTCTTAAGCTTCCAAACTCAGTTATCATCCGCACTTCTTGGGTTTACAGTTCTTTTGGGAATAATTTTGTCAAAACCATGAGGAGGTTAGGCTCAGAAAAGTCAGAAATTAGTGTGATTGCGGACCAAATTGGGTCCCCTACTTATGCTCGCGACCTGGCATCGTGCATATTGGAAATCCTTCCGAAAATTTCATCTGAAGGAACCGAGATTTATCATTTTAGTAACGAGGGAGTAAGTTCATGGTATGACTTTTCTATAGCTATTATGGAATTGAGTGGTTATTCTTGTCTTGTCAACCCAATTCCTTCAAGTCAATATCCGACTCCTGCTAAAAGGCCATTTTATTCGGTCATGGATAAATCAAAAATTAAAAGAGAATTTGGGATTAAAATTCCATATTGGAGGGAATCTTTACTCGAATGTCTCAAGGTATTAGGATGATTTTTTCGAAAATTCTCTAAACGTTTAAAATATTATTAATTCCAAAACAATTTTTTGATCAAATCAAAGATGAACTGGTTTATAAAAATAATTGAATGATTAAAAAGAAACTAGCCATTCTTGGGATAGTTGGAGTTCCAGCAAATTATGGCGGATTTGAAACATTGGTAGAAAATCTTTTGGATTTACTTCCAAAATACTTTGAAATTACTGTTTACTGTGAAAGTAAGTCCTATCCTGAAAAATTAGAGACCTATAAAGGAGCCAAATTAGAATACTTAAATTACAAAGCCAATGGCCCTGAGAGTATTCTTTATGATTCCATTTCACTTTTAAAGACTTTTAGAAATCAAGATTTCATTCTTTTGCTAGGTGTTTCAGGAGCCATAATGATTCCTTTTTTGAGGCCATTTACAAAAGCTAAAATCATCACTCACATCGATGGTCTTGAGTGGAAGCGGGATAAATGGGGCTTTTTTGCCAAAAAATTCTTGAAACTTTCAGAAACTCTCGCGGTAAGATTTTCACACGGAGTTGTAGCGGATAATAAACACATACAAGATTATATCACTGAAGAATATAACAAGGATTCATTTCTGATTGCATATGGTGCAAATCATGTTACTGCTGTGGCTCCAGAACCATATTTGAAAAAGTTTTCTTTTCTTAATTCACCTTATGTCTTTACTGTATGCAGAATTGAACCTGAAAACAATGTAGAGATGCAACTAAGGGCTTTCAAAGAATGTGAAATAGGTATGCCTTATATAGTTGTGGGCAATTGGAATGCGAATGCATATGGATTAAAGCTTTATCAAGAGTATTCCAAAGTCAAAAACATCATTTTGTATAATCCCATTTATGAAATGGAAGAGCTCAATTTACTCCGATCGAATTGTTTTTTTTATTTACATGGTCACAGTGCTGGCGGAACCAACCCTTCGTTGGTTGAGGCGATGTATCTAAAACTACCCGTGATTGCTTATGGGGTAAACTATAACAAAGAAACGACTTTTGGAAAGGCTTTGTACTTTGATGATTTTGAGGAGTTAAAAACACTCTTGTTTCAGATACACGAGCTTGACCGGGAGCAAATGCGAAGTGATCTAGCCAAATTGGCAAAGAAAAATTACTCTTGGAAAGCCATTACCAAAAAGTATGTGGGAATGTTTGATTCGCTAGGATGAAAGGGCCAAGACGGCTAAAACTTAGTTTTTTCTGGCTATTTCTTTCCATGATTACTAAAGGAATATGTCAAACTATACCTTCAGGATTCCCAGTATTGGAGGAGGCTGCAAGAAGAAGTCAAATCTTGGGGGAATCAGAGTCAGGGTATTCTTTTGCATTACGGCCTATTAGAATGAGTGAATTCAATACCCTTTTTCAAAAACTTGACTCTGTTTCTAACTTTGAAAGTAAAGAATTTCAAATAAAAGAACGAAGAACAAGAAAAGAGTTTAAAATTTTACCACTCTTAAATACTACAGTTTACAATTCAAATAGGCCTTACGGATGGGGTAATACGTCCTTACTGAATGGAGCTGGCATTCAGAATCTGATTTCGCCGGGGATTTTCGCAAAATTTTCTTTTTTGGAGATACAGTTAAGACCTGAATTTGTTTTGAGCCAAAACAATTCTTTTCAGGGGTTTGGAGGAGATTTTTCTGACTTCGTAAATTTTTCAAGATTTCGATTTTGGAATTTTGGTGATCAACCTGAGTATTTTGGTGATAGCTATAAAAATTTTGCTTCTTTAGGTCAATCCTACATTTCCCTCAATTTCGGAAAACTGGAAATGGGAGTTGGGACTCAAAACATTTGGTGGGGTCCAGGACAATTTACTGGATTGATTTTTTCTAATAATGCCAGAGGAATTCCGCATGCATTTATCCGGACTTCAGCCCCTATTAATATTGGAATAGGGAGTTTAGAAGGACAAATTTTGACAGGAAGGGCAGAGGATTCTGGGCTTAATCCTTCCCAGAATCAAGACTTGAACAATCAGTATTTTCTCCCATTTTCTGGTGATTGGAGGTATATAAGTGGCCTCTCTCTTAGCTACCAACCTAAATTTCTAAAACATATTTCACTTGGATTCAACAGGACTTTTCAACAATATAAAGCTGATGTTCCCAATACCTTAATAGGCTATTTGCCGATTTTTGAAGGGTTTCAAAAAGAACGATTATTTCAAAATGGTAACTCAGTTCTTTATGATGAGCAAGCTCAAGATCAATTACTTTCTATATTTTTCAGATTCAAAAGTGAAAAAGGAAAGTTTGAGATATATTCTGAATTGGGAAAGCATGATCACAATTTCAATTGGAGAGAGTTTATACTTAACCCTGAACACACACGGGCATATCTTATTGGATTTACTAAACTTATTTCTTTGCCTAATTCGGAAGCATATTTGCAGTTTAAAGGAGAAATTGTTCAGCAGTCTGAGTCAGTAAATAGGTACATAAGGTATCCAGTATTGGGAGTTTTAAATACTAGCTGGCAAACTCACTATCAGGTCAGGGGATTTACAAACTATGGAGAGTCAATGGGTGCCGGAATAGGAGTAGGGTCCAATGCTCAATTCTTTGAAGTGTCAAGAGTGAAAGATTTGAATAGATTTGGAATACTTTTTCAGCGAATTGAAAATCATCAAGATTTTTTTTATCGAGCATTTGGACAAAATCCTAACAAAAAGCCTTGGGTTGATTTTAGTCTTGGAGTTCTGGTTGACCATCAATGGGGCAATTTGATTTTGAGTTCAAAAACTCAATTTGTAAAAGCATATAATTATCAATGGTTAAGTGATGGGAATTCTACCGGAGATTTCCCGGCTGGAGTAAAAAAAATTTCTTTTTCAGGAGAGCTTAATTTGATCTATTTGTTTCAAAATGATTGAATCTTTAATTGCTACCATTCTTAGGATAATTCCTTTGCCTAAAGTTTAAAATGAGTAATTTTGGTACTCACCTCAAAAACCCTTAGTAATCATCAAATCAGTTTTTTTGGAAAGTATGGGATCTAATCAATCAGAACCCTACGATCCCATAGAAAACTTTTGCCAAGTCTTGGGACTGAAAGGGCGAAGCTGTGTAATTTTATAATTTAACTAATACTTAATTATTTATGTTTATTCCATTTAATCAAGTCAAAATAGGGATTATAGGCCTTGGTTATGTAGGCCTTCCTTTAGCTGTTGAATTCGCTAAAAAGTTTCCCGTGATAGGGTTCGATATTGATCAAAAAAGAATAGCAGATCTTAAATCTGGAAAAGACTATACTTTGGAGGTGGAGGATGAGCTTCTTCACTCTGTTAATATTTTGAGTTCACCAAATTTGGATTCCAAAGGACTATATTCTACTGCGGACTCCAATGATTTGGCAGATTGTAATGTCTATATTATTACAGTTCCCACACCAACAGATAAGCATAATAGACCTGTTCTGACTCCTATGCTGAAGGCCTCAGCAAATATCGGAAAATACTTAAAAAAAGGAGATGTGGTTATTTATGAATCTACGGTTTATCCTGGAGTGACCGAAGAGGAATGTGTGCCTGTGTTGGAAGAAATATCTGGATTGAAATACAACGAAGATTTTTTCGCAGGATATTCACCGGAGCGAATTAACCCTGGAGATAAAGAGCACACAGTAGCAAAAATTTTAAAAGTGACGTCTGGAAGTACACCTGAAGTGGCAGAATTTGTAGATCAATTATATAGACAAGTCATTACCGCAGGTACGCACAAGGCCTCTTCAATTAAAGTGGCAGAAGCCGCTAAGGTTATTGAAAATTCACAGCGTGACATCAACATAGCTTTTGTTAATGAACTTTCTAAAATCTTCAATCTTCTTGGAATTGATACAAGTGAGGTGTTGGAAGCAGCAGGGACTAAGTGGAACTTCCTGAAATTCAAGCCCGGACTTGTTGGAGGTCATTGTATTGGTGTGGATCCATTCTATTTGGCACAAAAAGCACAGGAAGTAGGCTATCATCCTGAGATTATCCTCGCAGGAAGAAGACTAAATGACAGCATGGGAAAACATGTTGCTACTGAGGTGATTAAATTGATGATGCGGAAAGACCTCAAAGTGATAGATTCCAAAGTTTTGATTCTTGGTTTTACCTTTAAAGAGGATTGCCCAGATGTCAGAAATACAAGGGTGATTGACATATATAATGAGTTAAAATCATTTGATATGGAAGTGGATATCTATGATCCTTGGGCTAATCCTTTAGAAGTGAAGCATGAATATAATATTGATATCAGCTCTGGGGATCAGGTGCCAAACCTTGAGAAATATTCCGCAGTGATCTTGGCTGTAGCCCATAATGCTTTTAAAAGCCTCCCGATCCAAAAGTCCGATAATCAAGTTGTATTTGATGTAAAATGCATACTGGATAAGAGTAAGGTAGATGCCAGACTTTAACAAATATTCAGAAATTCCGAAAATAAAAAGCAAATTGCACCCTAATTCAAAAATCCAAAAAGATCAAATGAGGTGGACTTATAAAATTCTCTTTTTTTCAGTGTTAGTTGCCCTAGCTTCTTCCTGCATTTCCAATGAAAGAATAATTTATATGCAAGAGCTTGGCGATCAATCCAACCCTGTAATTTCTTCAAGTGAAAATCTACCCTACAGTTTTGAGGAATATTACCTTCAAAAATTCGATATCGTCGACATTAATATTACAACTACTAGCGCAGAAATAAATGAGCTACTTAATGTTGCCACGATTACCTCTCAAAATAATATGATGATGGGAGGCGGAGGCCAAGCAGGTGGAGATGTGTTTTTCATGAATGGGTATACCATTGATGAGTTTGGGAAAGTTGAATTACCATTGATAGGTGAAATAGCTCTTGATGGATTGACTACCATTGAAGCTAAAAAATTAATTGAAAATGAAGTTAAAAGGTATGTGAACGAAGATGAGTATTTTGTTAGAATTAGATTAGGAGGAATAAGATTCAGTGCATTAGGAGAGTTTAATAATCCTGGAAAAATCACTGTTCTCCAAAATAGAGTCACCATTTTTGAAGCGATTGCTGCAGCTAGTGATTTGAATATTTTAGCAAAAAGAAATGAATTAATAGTTGTTCGTCAATACCCTGAAGGATCTAAAATCCATAAAATTAACTTGAATGACAAAAATTTGCTTACTTCTGATTTTTATTTCGTTAGGCCAAACGATATTTTATATGCCGAGCCCCTGAAAGTAAGAGAGATAGGGAATGCGACGAATTTTATCCAAACGTTGACACTATTAACGACTACGATTACGGCAGTCGCTCTGATTCTTACTTTAGCTACAAATTAAATATTTAATATGAATTTTGAACAAACAGAAAATGAATTTCTTCAGCAAGAAGATTCATCATTTGATTTGAGATTATTTTTAAATAAAGTAATAAGAAATTGGCCTTGGTTTCTAGCTGCATTGTTCATTTCCTTATCAATAGGTTATTTTCTTACAAAAACGACTGAACCGCTTTACAGATCAAGTGCTAAATTTTTCATCAAAGAGAAAGAATCTGCGCTAGCCTTGTTTGAGAAGCCCGCAATTATGGACGTCGGAAGCATGGGCCTTCAGAATGAAATAATTATCCTAAAATCAAAACCAATTGCTCTAAATACTTTAAGAAAGCTGGATTTTGATGTTGAGTATTACAAGGAAGGGACATTTACAAATCAAAGGCTTTATAAAAATTCACCCATTTTAATTCAAGTAGACTGGACTTCTGCTCAAATAATAAATGGAATGATTTCTTTAGAATGGACAGATGATAGTAATTTCAGTATTGATTTTGTAGATAAGCAGTACACTAAATTTTTACCTGACGGCTCATATGTTGAGTTTGGTAATATCCCTTCTAAAACTTCCTATGCATTCGGTGAATGGATTGAAACAGATCAATTCCGAATTAAGGTAACAAAACTGGATGTTGAAAAAGAAGGGAAAATACTCTACAAAATAAAAGATGTAACCTCCCTAACCTCTTATTATGCAAATAATTTGGATGTAGAAGCCGTAGAAAGGGGAGCGTCAATCATGAATTTAAGCATAACTACTTCTAATGCCTTAATGGGGGAAGCTTACTTGAATACCTTGATGCAGACTTACCTCGATTTGGAATTGCAGGATAAAAATGAAGTTTATTCGAATACAATAAAATTCATCGATGGTCAGGTTTCAGGCGTCGCGGATACGTTACGATTTTTTGAAAAAGAATTAGAGAATTACAGATCTGAAAACAAGATCTACAATCTAAGTACTGAGGGAGCTGCTGTTTTTGATCAAATGTCAGAACTGGAGACTCAACTTAACAATGAAGAATTCAAAAGAAAATATTATCAAAGTCTTAAGGATTACCTTTTAAGAGAAAATTATAAGGAATTGGTAGTTCCTTCCGGTATTGGTATTGATGATCCCATTCTAAATGGATTGATTGAAAACTTACTTTCATTACAAGTAGATAAATCTCGCCTATTAGCCACACAGACTGAAATTTCTCCAGCAGTTAAAGAGATTAACAGGAAAATTGAGGATTCAAACAGGTCTATTAGAGAGATCCTAAATAATGTGGACCAAAATTCACTGATGCTAATTGAAGACTTAAGATCAAGAATTAATCAAATGGATGTCTCATTCAGGTCATTGCCAGAGACTGAACAAAATTTAATTCGTATCGAAAGACAATTTACATTAAGCGAAAACCTTTACACGTATTTACAAGAAAAAAGAGCTGAGGCAGCGATTACTAAAGCTTCCAATACAGTCAATAATAGGATAATTGAACCTGCTACCGGAGGTTTTAAAATCACTCCTAAACCATTACAAAATTATACTCTAGCTGTTCTGATTGGAATATTATTTCCTCTAATTCTAATATTTCTGAAAGAAATATTCAGAACGAAAATTGAGGATCTTAAATTTTTAGAGAAGAGACTAAGAATCCCGATTTTATCGACCATCTTATTGAATAGATCAGACAATAATTTAGTTGTTTTGAACCAAGGTAAGTCAGGTATTTCAGAAGGCTTTAGATCCCTTAGAGCCAACCTTAAATATGTTCTCCAAAGAGATGACAAAATAACCATGATGGTTACTTCAACAATTTCTGGAGAAGGAAAGACTTTTTGTGCGGTGAATTTAGCTTCCGTCTATAGCCTTACAGGCAAAAAAACTGTTTTGGTAGGCTGTGATATGAGAAAGCCTAAAATATTTGGCGATTTTCATATTGAAAACAATAAAGGTCTCTCTACTTTTTTAAGTGGGGAGTCTAATGATTGGAAAGAAATTATAAGTCCATCAGGTTATGAAAACCTTGATATTTTAGTAGCTGGACCGACTCCACCGAATCCTGCGGAACTATTGCTGTCAGTTAGATTTACATCATTAGTAGAAGAGCTTAAAAAAGAGTATGATGTTATTATCATGGATACTCCTCCAGTGGGTCTGGTAAGTGAAACTTTAGATTTATTGAATCATGTTGATTTAACTCTTTTTGTATTTAGACAAAATTATAGCCAACGCACGTTCATTGATTCACTTAACACCTTGAAGGGCACGAAAAATTTAAAAAGTATTTATGCTGTTTTTAACGGTGTAGATATGACTAAGGTCAACAGTGGGTATGGGTATTCTTATGGTTACGGTTATGGCTATTACGAAGATTATAAATAAGATTAATTAAGGTGAAAAATCAAATAAGGTATTTTAGGTTCTTTTATTCGTATTTAGGGCCAAGCCTTTTTTTACTTCTTATTTTAAGTATCCTTGTAGGCTTGATGGATGGGTTTGGTTTATCCATGTTCATACCTTTGCTTCAATCTGCAGCCTCGGATGAAGTGAGCTATGAAAAGGCAGCAGAAAATTTAGGAGACTTCAGTTTTTTAATTAATATTTTAGAAAGTACTGGATTACCTTTTAACCTTTCCCTTGTATTAGGATTTTTATTAATCCTTTTTGTATTGAAGGGCGTTTTCAAATATCTGGAAATGCTATATCGGATTATCCTTCAAATCAAATTTGTAAGAAAGTTAAGGTTCGATATGGTTGACGGGCTAGGGGATATATCGTATGAAAATTTTTCCAAAATTAATGGTGGAAGAATTCAAAATACGATGTCAGGAGAGGTCAATAAAATTGTAAGTGCTTTTGGCTTCTATTTTAACACCATGCAAGGAGCAGTATTGTTATTGGTGTATGTTTTTTTGGCTTTTATATCCAATTTTAATTTTGCCTTGTTCGTTTCCTTAGGAGGATATTTAACTAGTTTTATATTTAAATATCTCTATAAAAGGACAAGAGAAGCTTCCATAAAAATAACCAGTATAAGTCATGACTATCAATCACTTTTGGTTCAGTCAATACTGTTTTTCAAATACTTAAAGGGAACAGGTTATTTCTTTGATTTTAAATTCAAACTTAAAGAGAAGATCGAAGAAGTTGAGAAAGTCCAAATGAAAATTGGAAATTATAATGCTATTCTGATAAGTACTAGAGAGCCAATTGTTATAGTTATCGTAGCTGTTGTGATAGGCATACAAGCCATGTTATTGGGGACTAGCTTGACTTCCATTATTTTAAGTATTCTGTTTTTTTACCGGGCTTTAAATTATCTGTTAACTGTTCAAACAAGCTGGCAAGGTTTTATTGGTCAGATAGGTGCCATAGAAGCGGGCATTGATCTAATTGAAGAGTTTAACGATTCAAAAGAAGAGAAAACTTCAACAAAGAAATCCATTCCTGAAAGGTACAATTTCAAGTTAGACAATGTTTCCTATTATTATCAGAAGGAAAAATTGATCCTATCGGATATTAATCTTGACCTTCAGTTGAATAAAACATATGCCTTTGTTGGTGAAAGTGGAAGTGGTAAAACAACTTTAGTGAATTTAATAATCGGCCTGCTGAGTCCTACCTCCGGTAATATTTTTATTAATGATTCAAATCGTAAAGATTTAGATTTATCGTCTTATCGTAAGAGATTTGGATATATAACTCAAGAACCTGTAATCTTCAATGACACAATTTATAATAATGTCACTTTTTGGGCACCAAAAACTGAGGAAAATCTAAAACTGTTTTGGGAGGTTATCAACCTATCGCACCTTACATCTGTTGTTGATAATAGCCTTTTAAAAGAGGATACTAATCTCGGTGATAATGGTATGGTCTTCTCCGGCGGTCAAAAACAACGTATATCTATTGCTAGAGAACTTTTTAAGAAATGCGAAATATTAATATTTGACGAGGCTACTTCTGCTTTAGATTCGGAGACTGAAAAGATTATTCAGGAAAATATCGATTCCTTCAAAGGTAAGTATACGATTTTAGTTATAGCTCATAGACTGAGTACCATAAAGAACGTTGATATTCTTATTATGATGGAAGAAGGGAAAATTATTTCTCAGGGAACATTCGATGAAGTTTTTAATTCCTCAAATAAATTTCAGCGAATGGTGAATTTGCAGGAGTTTTGATTTTGTGAAGAATCCCCTAGTTTCAGTTGTTGCAATATGTTATAATCATGAAAGATTTATTGATGAATCTTTAGATTCAATTAGGCTGCAGTCTTATCCTAATCTTGAAGTGTTAATTATAGATTCAAATTCAAGTGATAATTCGGTTGAAAAAATCGAAGATTACATTGATAAATATAAATTGACTTCATGGCAATTCTTCAAACATACGGAACCAAAATCAATTTGTGAAAATCTGAATTTTGCTCTAGCTAGAATTAAGGGAGAGTTTTATCAGGTTATTGCATGTGATGACATTATTTTACCTTCGAAAATTCAATCCCAGATCACTATTTTAAAAGAAGAAGATTACAAATTCGATTTAATTTATGGTGATTATTCTCATATTAATGAATCTACTGAGGTTATTAAAGGAGAAGAAAGACAATTAAATAAAAGTGGATTTTCCGAACTAAATCACCCACCTTCAGGAAAAATATTTTGTGATATTCTAGGCTCTTGGTATATCCATTCAATTACTTGCTTGATATCAAGGAAAGCGGCCTTGCAAATAGGGGGCTATGATGAAGATTTGGTTTATGAGGATACGGATTTTTTTCTTAGGTTTTCACGTGTTTTTTTGATTAAAGGAGACCTTGAGTTAGTAGCATATTATAGAATACTAGCAAATTCTTTTTTTAGGTCAAGATCTGTAGATTTCTATGTTTCTACCTGCCGTCTTTATTTTAAGCACTTAGATTTAAACCTTGCTTGCTTTAGCAAAGTAAAACGTTTACTTACTCATTATTTGGATGTTGTGTTTCAAATGGATCCAGAAAAAGCGCTAGATTTTTACAAAAATTGCAGTGTTAATAATTTTAATTTTTATCTACCGATTTATTTTAGTGTTTTTAGATTAACGAATTCGCTTAAATTATCGCTATTTGCAAAGCGAATGATAAAAAAATATTCTAATATTTTTTTATGACTCTGGTAAGTTTTATTATTCCGCACTATAATTCCGTTCAATATATTAATGAGACTATTTCTAGTATTGAGTCTCAAACTTATAAGAATTTCGAGATTATAGTTGTAGATGATAATAGTTCTGAGGAGGTTTTCAAAGAGCTCAAAAACATAATTAATGGAAGAGAAAAAATCTCCTTATATTCTTTGCCTAAACAATTTGTAAAAGGGGCTAACTCTTGTAGAAATTTTGGATTACTACATTCTAAAGGTGATTTTGTTAATTTTATTGATAGTGATGATATTATTCTCCCTACTAAGATAGAAGCTCAATTAAAAGTATTTACAAACAACCCTGATTTGGGTATGGTTGTATGTAAGACACAATACTTCGCTGATTCCACATCTAATAAGTTAGAACTTCTGCAGGAGCAGGATTTTTCAATCTCTGATGATTTTTTAGAGGCATATATATCTAAGAAATCTATTTGGTGCACTAATTCGGCTTTAATCAGAAAATCTAAACTTGGCACTATATCCTTCCATCCTGGGTTTTTAGATGCTCATGAATGGTTATTTTATATTGAATTGATGATTGCGGGAATTAATGTTGGTTTTGTAAATGATGTATTGGTTTTAAAACGAAAGCACAGTGGAAGTATTGGGAATAGTTCCCTTTCCAAAAAATTGCCTTCCTTAATAGAATCAAGATTGTTAGTAATCGATTTTATTAATTCAAGTCCTTTGGATAGCTCGATTTATATAAAATTTTTGATAGACGATATAAACTCTTTTCTTAAATCTTCTGCGAAAAGAAATATGTATTCATTGTATTTTTCGACTATTTCAAAATTCAACCTTTCGGTTGTCGGAAAAATTAGATGTTTTATTAATTACACGGTTCACTCTACAACTAAAAAGGGGGATTCCTTAATTTCAATCCCCAATAATTAATGAAAAAAATATTAATTATTCTGGAATGTATCAATAAAAACAGATCATCTGAAGGTATAGCTTCAGTTAATTTCTTAAATTCTATTGATTTGAATTCTTATGATATACATTCTGTATATTATCAATATCCACAATTTGATATCGATAAACTAGACTGGTTAAATGAGGGGATCAAATTACATAAAATTTCAAATGATATATTAGATTTTTCCCTTTCTAAAAACAACAAAATAAAAAATTTCTTTTCGAGTTATTTTGGAATTGTCCCTTTAAAAGAATACCGTGTTCTTAAGTTTAAAAGAAAGATTTCTCAATTGATTAAAAAAGAGAAATTCGATTTAATCTTTATTCGGACTATTGCCACTTCGGGATGTTCGCACCGTGCTGTATCTGAATTGTCCCATTCTTTCGACATTCCTATTTTGTCTTATTTCAATGACCCTATTCCTTATTGTTTAATGCCGTATCCTTATTCAAATGGATATACAAACAATCCCAATTTTGATCTTAAAGAAAAAAAAATAATTAAAGCTGTCATAAATAAATCTACAGCCATAGCAAGCCCATCTCAAAAGCTAAACGAATTGTTTTTAGATTTCTCGCAGGACCCGAACAAGAAAACATTTATTTTTCCTCATATTTTTTACGAGGAAGTACTTAGTGAGAAAGAAGATCTTTCCGAGTTTCTTGACTTTAATAAGATTAATATTACTCACTGTGGGTCTCTGTTAAGTCAAAGAGATCCATCTGGTCTGTTAAAAGCTTTTGAATTATTTTTAGATGATAACCCTGAGTTTCTATCTAAAATTTCTTTAAACTTTTTTGGCCCTGTTACTGAAAATCATTTCCCGGTATTTAAGAAATTTAAATATAAAGACTGTCTTAATGTTATTGACAAGCGAATTTCACATTCAAAAAGCTTAGCCTTGATGAAGAAATCGGATTTGTTTTTATTACTTGAGTCTTCATTTCAGCACAGCCCATTTATGCCAGTTAAATTGGCGGAGGTAATCGGTTTAAATAAAATTTTTCTTTCTTTGGCTCCAATTGATTCGGAGACCAGAAGGATTTTAGGGCCTAACTATCCTTTGCAAACGGAGGCATTAAATATTGATGAAATACTTCGGATTCTGAATGAATTTTTCTCAAATAAATTAGATCTGAAGGATATACAAGGTCAAGTCAATATGCTTGAACCTTATATTCTTCCTAGTACTGTAAATAAAGAATTAGATACTGTTTTTGAATATTTGAAGGATGTTAAATGTACTACTTAAATAAATTTTCAAAATTAATTAGAAAGTATTTTTTTAAGATGCACTCAGCTCCCAATGGTTCTGTGGTGTCAATTCTTTCTAATGGTCTTCAAAATGTTAATTTTGGGGGTGAAAATAACATACCTGAATTTTGTGTTTTTTCGGGAAAATGTTCCTTAGGTTTCAGAACTACTTTAGGTAAGAATAACTTTATCTTTGGTGATGTGACAATAGGTAAATATTGTCAAATAGGTGCTTATGTCGCTTTTCATTCCTCTAATCATCCTGTTAATTATTTGACAACTTATATTAATCAAAGGTTATTTGATGGTGAATTAGCGAAATTAAAAACTATCAACCCTATAGTTGTGGGACATGATGTATGGATAGGTCATGGTGCCGTAATTCTTTCTGGGGTAACGGTGGGATCTGGCGCTATTATTGGAGCTGGATCAATAGTCACTAAAGATGTGCCGCCTTATTCTATAGTCGGAGGCAATCCGGCTAAAGTGATCAAATACAGATTTTCCGAAGAAATAATCAGCGAATTGCTAGCATTCAATTGGTGGGATCTTGATCCAAAATCTCTTAAGAATATTGAAGCTTTATTTTTTTCTGACCTTACCAAAGTGTCGTCTATTTATGAAATAATCAAGGATAAATGAGTTTCAAAATTGTTATATGTTCCAGTCCCAATACCAATAGTATTCCTTTATACTTTTATTTGTTAGCCAATTTTCTTCAAAAAACTGGCAATGAAGTTCATTTGATTTTGGATAGAAATGGAGATATGGTCTTTGATGAACACCCTCCTGAAAAAGGGTTGACTATCGCTAAGTGGCCTAATGCAAGACCGGTGCGTTATAAGGATTTCTTGTTCTTTAAAGATTACTGTGAAAAAGTACGGCCGGACATTGTTATTAGTCAATTCAGTTCCAACTTCATTTCGCTTCTTGTGGGGAGATTACTCAAAATCCCACATTCCTTGATCTATTGGCATACCATGCAGGAGCAGCTTGAGGCAGATTTGAAGTTTAGCAAATTAAGATTCAACCTTTTAAAATTTAGAAAGAGTTTTATTTTTAATTTGTCAGATTTTCAATTTCTGACCAATTCTAATGATTTAAAAAATGAATTAAAAACTCTTTTTCCTTCTAAGAAAAATAAAATCGAGGTAGTGAACTACCTGATGCCTGACCCACTCAAAAACAAAGAAATACTCCATATCTCCGAAAGAGAATTTCAGATTTCCTTTGTGGCTCGCCTTGAAAAAAGCAAAGGTCACGCATCCTTTATTCGTGCTTTTAGCCAAGTGAGAAAAAATATCCCCAACTTAAAATTGAAGATTGCCGGCTCAGGTTCCGAACTTGATAATTTAATTACACTGGTAAGAGAATTATCACTAGAAAACCATGTGGAATTCTTAGGTGAGTGTTCCTATCAGGAAGTACTTGATGTCATGTCTACTTCATTGATTCATGTAAGTAATAGTAGTCAAGAAGCATTTGGAATGGTAAACGTTGAAGCTCTTGCGACAGGTACTCCAATTATTGCAAATAAGGTAGGAGGGATTAAAGAAATTTTGATTCCTGGGAAAAACGGTGAATTTTTCGATGCAAATAATCCTGAGGAATTAGAAAATATTCTTCTGAAGCTCCTCAATAATGATAATTGGCTGGAGTATTCGCAAAATGCACGTTCTATTTTTAAAGAAAAATTTGAGTGCAATCAGAAGAATTTGATGAAACAAAAAGAACAATTATTTGATCTTATAAAATTCAAATGAAAATATTAGTAATTGGCGGTACAGGGAATTTTGGAAAAAGAATCTTTCAATCCCTTAAAAATAAAAATAAAGAAAATCAGCTTGTTTCTCTTTCTAGAAATCCTCCTAAACATAAACTGAATTATGTTGAATATTTAATTGGTGATTCTAACGATGAAAGTTTACTGAATCAATTATTTGAAAAGTATCAATTTGAAATTGTGATTCATATCCCTAATATTTTACTAGCCAATGTTGATGCTTTAGTATCAGTCTGTAAAAAACATCATGCAGATCAATTAATAATGGTTGGATCGGCAGCTATGTTTACAAAAATTGATGCTCCAACGAAGATCATAAGGGAAGAGAAAGAAAAAGTAATTCGTGATTCAGGCGTGAATTTCACCATACTTAGGCCCAATATGGTTTATGGTCATAAGGAAGATCAAAATATTTATAAGCTTTATAAATTCATAAATAAATATCTGCTATTAATAGTGCCGGGATCTTCTGAAATTAAGCAAAGCCCAACCCACATAGATGATTTTGTTGAAGCTCTGATTTTTGCAATATCCAACCCTAATGCTTACAAAAAATCATATAACCTGGTTGGACCTCAGCCCATCTCTTTAAAAGAAATGGCTCAAATATTAGCAAAACCAAAGAAAATCCGAATTTTGGAAGTTCCACTTAGTGTTAGTGTTTTTGGACTTAAAGTATTACGGCTTTTTAAAGTGGTCAATTGGCATCCTGAAAAATTAATTCGTCTAAATGAAGAAAAAGTGTTGGAATCAACGCCTGGAGCATTCGAAGAATTAAATTATCAACCAAGACTTTTTGAGGAAGGTATTAAAGAATACTTTAATTAAATACCTTTCAGTCGATTAGTTTAATTCTAATGAATAACCCCTTGAAAAAGATTTGCTTTATTGTTCCAGATGGAGTTGGGATAAGAAATTATTTATTCAGTGATTTAATTTCTCAATTCGATTCCAACCAAACACAATTTTTTCTTTGGCACAAATTGGATCCTTCTGTAATTAAATCAATAGAAGAATTGCATGGGATTCAATTGAAAAGTGAAGAATTAATTTCAATTCCAGAAAGTCTTTTCCCCAGAGTTTTCAGAGAAGCTAGCGTTTTGGCAAGGCTAAAGCGGAATGTCGAAATTGATCAAAACCCGGCAACGATTCGTGATTGGCCAACCAATCAAAAAAGTCTAAAAAGAAAGTTGCTCTATAAGTTTGCTGAAATTATTGCGGGTTCAGTTTCAAAATATGATAATATTCTATGGTTAGAATCTTATTCGGAATTACTGTCTAAAAAATCCAAAGCATTTTCCCTAGCTCTGGAATTTCTAAAAAGGACTAAGCCTGAAATAGTTTTTTGTACACACCAAAGGTCACCGGATGCGGCAATCGCTCTGTTAGCAGCAAGATCATTGGGAATAAAAACTATAACTGTTATTTTTTCATGGGATAATCTCCCTAAAGCCCGTCTAGCGGTAAAAGCAGATAATTACCTGGTTTGGTCTAATTATATGAAGGAAGAACTTCATCACTATTATCCGGAAATTAAAGAAAATCAGGTTATCGTTACAGGTACGCCTCAATTCAATTTTTATAGTGAAGAAAAGTTCTTTGTTTCAAAAGAAGAATTTGCGTCAAAGTATGGCCTTGACTCCAGTAAAAAGTGGATATGCTTTAGTGGAGATGATGAGTATACTTCTCCTTTGGATCCTTATTTCCTTAGGGATTTGGCATTAGCACTTAAGAACGAGGATGGAATTCAAATTTTGTTTAGACCTGTACCAGTCTCCAAGTATGATAGATATCAAGAGGTATTAAATGAGTTTAAAAACATTGTTTTAATATCTCCTTTATGGAAGCTTTCGGATAATTGGAGTTATTCCTACCCATTATATGAAGATCTCGGATTATTGGCTAATGTTGCGAAACACTGTGAAACTGTTTTGAATATTGGATCAACTATGGCGTTGGATTTTGCTTGCTTTGATAAGCCCGCAATCTACCTAAACTATCTTCCAGACTGTGATAATCCTACATCCTGGGATCCTCATCAAATTTATCAAAGACAACATTTTAGGTCCATGGATCAATTAGATGCGGTATGTTGGGTAAATCAAAAGGAGGAAATAGGGACTGTGGTCCAAAAAGTTTTAAATTCTCCAAATGAAATATGTAAGGATAGGCTAATCTGGTTGAATAAAATCCGTAAGGATTTCCCTCAATCCACCTCAACCAGAATGATTTTTGAAACAATAAAAAGTATATAAAAATGCACATTTGTTTTCTCACAAATGAATTTCCGAAACCAGGAATAGCTCATGGAGGTGTAGGTACTTTTATAAGAAACCTTAGCCTTGAATTGGTGAAATTTGACATTAAAGTTTCAATAGTTGGTACAAACTATATCAATGTCGAAGAATATGAGAATTTACATGGAATCAATATATACAGAACAAAAAAACATAATCTGAAGGGATTAATCTGGTATAACAGAGCCAAAAGTATTAATCAAAAAATTGCTGAAATACATCAAAAAGACCCGATTTCTATAGTAGAAGGAACCGAACTCGCGCTAGCTTTTGTAAATAAAATTCCAGAAGTTAAATATTTGATTCGAATGAATGGCGGTCATCATTTTTTTTCAAATGCAGAGAATAAGAAGACCAATCCATGGAAAT
Source organism: Algoriphagus marinus (assembly GCF_001936475.1). GTDB lineage: Bacteria > Bacteroidota > Bacteroidia > Cytophagales > Cyclobacteriaceae > Algoriphagus > Algoriphagus marinus. The sequence goes on from NZ_MSPQ01000022.1 coordinate 19,656, forward strand.
CCATACAGGAGAAATTAAGCTTTAAAAAAGCCGACCATGTCATCTCTGTAAGTAAGTACACCGCTGAATCAACCAGAGACCTTTTGAAATTAGGTGATATCTCAATACATATAATTCCAAACCCGATTGATGTTGACCTTTTTAAACCTGCGGACCCAAAAGCAGTAGTGAAAAACAAATTACTATTTGTGGGGACTATTTGTGAGAAAAAAGGAGTGAGACAATTGGTGATGGCAATGCCCAAAATTTTGCAAGCTTTTCCTGATGCACAATTGGAAATTGTAGGTAGAGAGTGGATTGATCCAAACTCAGATATCTCTTTCACAGAATATCTAAAGACTTTTATCACCCCTGAATCAAAAGATCATATCACAATCACTGGGCCAGTGGATCTGGTAAAGATTCCTGAAAAAATTGCCTCTTCTGAGATTTGCGTTTATCCTTCACATATGGAGGCTTTACCTTTAGCTTGGTTGGAAGTTTTGGCATCTGCAAAAGCATTTGTGGGGAGTATATCCGGGCCAGGTCCTGAAGTGGTAAAGCATGGAGAAACTGGACTTTTGGCCGATTGTTATGATCCGGATGACATTGCAAATCATGTTATAGATTTGTTGGCAAATAAAGAAAAGGCTTTAGAGCTGGGGAGAAATGCACGAAAGGATGTTTTGGAAAGGTTTGATGTGAAAGTCTTGGTAAAGAAAAACATTGACTATTATAGATCAATCGCCTCTTGAGATTCCTGGTCTATTCACATGTCATCCATACCAAATGTGACGGTAAGTTTTTTGGATACGGACCCTATGTAAAAGAAATGAACATTTGGGGCAAACATGTATCTGAATTATGGATTTTGGCTCCATTGAGTAAAGAGGAAAATCCTGATCCAATAGATTTAGCCTATCAGCATCAAAAAGTCCGTTTCATAAAAGTTCCTTCATTTCAGATAAAAAGCCTCAAGGATGCGCCAAACGCTGTTTGGGCCTGCTTAGTAATTCTATCAAAAGGATTTTTCTATAGCTTGAGAGCCGATCATCTACACTTAAGATGCCCTGGAAATATGGGCTTACTTGCTTGCCTTATTCAAATTCTCCTGCCTTGGAAAAGTAAGACGGCAAAGTATGCAGGAAATTGGGATCCAAAGGCTAGGAAACCTTGGTCTTATAAATTGCAACAAAAGATATTAAATTCCAGATTTCTGACGCATAAAATGAAGGTTTTAGCCTACGGTGAATGGGAAGGCCAAAGCTCAAATATTTTACCATTTTTCACGGCAACCTATTCAGAAAGCGATATTATCCCCATAAAAAAGGAACCGCTCTCCAAAGGAATTAATCTTGTTTTTGTAGGTTCGATGACAGAAAACAAATCCCCTCAAACTGCATATCAAGTATATAGAAAACTACGGAAAAACGGTTTTGTGGTATTTCTGGATTTCCTGGGAAAAGGCCCTGAATTAGATGTTATTAGAGCTCTGGCAAAGAAAGATGATCTAACTGACGGTCTTAAGCTTTGGGGCAATGTTGAAGCTTCTAAAGTGAAAGAAATACTGCAAAAAGCACATTTCTTAGTTTTTGTTTCAAAGTCCGAGGGATGGCCAAAAGCGGTTGCAGAGGCAATGTTTTGGGGTTGTGTTCCTATTACCACCCCTGTAAGTTGTGTCCCACAAATGCTCAACTTTGGGGAAAGAGGTTTTTTGATCGATGAGAACTCTGATCCGGCTCAAATAATTTCTGACTTATTCAAATCTGAATCTAACTTTACTGAAATTTCAGAAAAAGCTTCCAGTTGGTCAAGAAAATATACGCTTGAGTATTTCGAGGAAGAAATACAAAAATTACTATGAAAGTTCTGCAATTAGTTGACACCTTAAGTGTTGGAGGTACGGAACGAATGGCAGTGAATATTTCAAACGTATTGTCCAAGGAAGGTATTCCTAATAAATTGCTAGTCTCCAGAAAAGGTGGCGGTTTGCAAAACCAAATCGAGAATCCGAATAATTTATTCTTTCTTAATAAAAAGAATTTTTTTGACCTTTTGGCTTTCAGGAGATTAGTAAAAAGTATAAAGGACTTTAAGCCAACTGTGGTACACGCTCATTCATCTTCCATTTATTGGGCGGTATTAGCAAAGCTTATTACTAAAGTTGATTTTGTTTTAATTTTCCATGATCATTTCGGTAAATCTGAATTCTTAAAAGATGGAGATCGTTCCGTTTTGATTAAAGTTTCAAAATGGATTGATGCTGTAATTGTTGTCAATGACCAGTTAAGAATTTGGAATCAACAAAATCTTAATCTGAAAAAAAACTCAATAATACTTCTTAATAACTTCCCGTACTTAGCAATCAATTCTTCAGAAAGAAAAACTGAAGGAGAATTAAAGATTTTGCATTTAGCTAATTTCCGCCCTCAAAAAGACCATTTGACTTTCATTAATGCCCTAAACCTTATTAAAAAACGAAATCCGGAAATTGATTTTAAGATTTATTTTGTAGGGTTACATTCCAATGACAGCTATTTTCTGGAAGTGAAAAAGGCCTTAGAAGAATTCAATTTAATGTCTCATATACTACATCTTGGACCAAGCGATAAAGTAGAAGACTTTTTGATGGACTCAGATATCGGCGTGTTATCTTCCACTTCCGAAGGTTTACCAGTTAGTTTACTCGAATATGGTTTGGCTCAACTTCAAATAGTATCCACCGATGTTGGACAGATCAGAAAAGTTTTAGATAATGGGAAGTATGGAGAGCTTGTACCTCCTAAATCACCTGAATTGTTTGCTAATGCTTTGCTGAAGGCCTTTGAAAAAGCAAAAATCAGCCAAAATTTTGCGTTCAAATCCTTTGTCGAGGAGAACTTTGGTGAAAGTCTATTTATTAGTTCCTACAAATCCTTTATTCAAAGCATCGCATGATGATCGGGAATATTATTACCTCTTTAACTATTAAAAAAAACGCTCTCCCTTGGACAGTTTTTCATGTTCTTTTAGGAGGTGCAGCCACATTTTCAAGATTTTTTTTAATTATATGGTTTTATTGGGTTCTGATTGATTCTTGCATTGCTTTCTTAAAAATCAAACCCGAATCCAGAGGTCTCTTTATTGCAAATCTGATCATCTACATTTGCTCATTCGAACTTTTAGGAAGGATGGTTTCGGCGAGTCCGTTTATTCCCTATGAGCTTGGTAAATACCTGTTCTTAGTACTTTGCCTTGTAGGCTTCTCAGTTAATTTCAAGGATAAAAACAACCTTCATAACACTATAGTGATTTTGGGAATCCTTTTTATAATCCCTTCTTTCTTCATTGATATGAGTGGGATGGTTACTTTTCAGGATATAGTTTTTAATGTTTTCGGATTAATAAATATCTGTGTAGGTATTCTATTTTTTAATACCCTGAAAATTGATTTGAAAAAATTCGTCAATTGGCTGAAGCCCATTGCATTTCCTTGTATTGCTATTCTTGTTTCTACTTATATAAGAACCCCGGATCTAGACGAAATTGAATTTGTACTTGGTGCCAATTTTCAATCTGCCGGAAATTTTGGTTCCAACCAAGTGGCAACTGTATTAGGTTTAGGGGCTTTTATTTTTGGAGTAGCATTACTCCTGAAGTTTAGAATTACCGGTAGTCAAGTAGTGGATTTGTTTTTCTTTTTTGCATTTCTAGTTCAAGGTTTGTTGACATTTTCCAGAGGAGGGATGATTGGTACCGCAATTAGTATCGCTGTCATACTTTTTTATCTATATAAATTACCAAGAAATAAAAGGGTTGAATTGAAGTTAGGCAATCCGGTCAAGTTTATCATTCCAATTATCTTGGTTATTGCGATCAGCGCCATTACTACCAATATTTTAACAGACGGAAATCTTTTTCTCAGGTATATGGGAGAGACTGCAGGTACCTTGGCAGGAACTAAAGACAAAGATCTGAACCAACTCACAACTAACCGATACGAAATCTTTATGGCAGATATCGAACTCTATGAGGAAAATCCTGTCTTTGGAGTTGGAGCAGCAGCATCAAAGTACCTCAGATCTTCTCATAATGGAGTAGTGGCACACGTAGAATTATCTCGTTTAATTGCCGAACATGGGCTTTTTTCAATTTTCATAATTGTCTCCATATTTTCAGTTTTTTATCTCAATTTGAAGAAAATTAAAGATCCCATTTCTAAGGGGTTAATCGTCAGCTTCGCTATCCTCTCAGTTTACACTACTTTTCATGCGGCGACAAGGACATTTCTTTCTCCTTTACTTTTAGCAATGGCAACTGCTGTAATCCTTCCAGAAATTAAGCCTAAAAAAACCAAATTAGAAGCCTAGAGTCGTAATATGATTATATTCTTAGGGAATAAATTGTCCAAATACGGGAAGAATCCGACCACTGTAGAAACATTAGGTGAAAGACTGAAAGAGTTTGATACGGTAGTTTCTGCATCTGATATGAAGAATCCCATTATGAGAATTTTTCATATGTGGTGGATAATATGGAGTAATAGAAAAAAAGCAAAAAACGTTTTAATTGATACCTATTCTACATCGGCTTTTCACTTTGCCTGGACATCAGGTCGATTATGCAAGAGCTTAAATATTCCATATACACCAATAATCCATGGAGGACAGTTTGAATCCAGAATTCAGTCAAGCACAAACTTAGTTTCTAAATACCTCAAGGAAGCCAAGTACGTGGTTGCTCCTTCTGAATACCTCAAAAAAGTCATTGAGTCAAACTTTGACATCAAGGTTCATATTGTACCCAATGCAATTGATTTAAAACAGTATGATTTTATCCCGGAGAAGCCTAATGAGGGCAAACTTCATGTTTTCTGGTTAAGGGCTTTTCAATCAATCTATAACCCTGAATTGGCTATTGAAATAGTCAACCATTTGAAGCATAATTTCAAAATTGAGGTGGAGTTGTCGATGGTGGGACCAGATAAAGATGGGTCCAGAGAAAGCGTGAAAGATTTGATCTCTAAATACGATCTTCATCAATCTGTTAATCTTTATGGGAAACTACAACCGGCTGAATGGAAAGAATTAGCCAAAAAAGCTGATCTGTTTTTAAATACTACCAGGGTGGATAACATGCCAGTAAGTGTGATTGAAGCGATGGCTTTAGGGTTACCAATAATTTCTACAGATGTTGGTGGTATCCCATTTTTGGTCACTCATGGACAGGAAGGCTATTTATTCCCATCTGAAGACTGGAGTACTGCATCTAGTTTTATTGCAAAGTTGGTGAATGATGCAGAACACCGAAAAATGCTCCGAATAAACGCAAGGCAAAAGGCTCAATCTATGGATTGGGAATCAGCAGTGAGGAGTAAGTGGCAAGAAATTCTTAAATGAATCTATGAATTGGAGAGAGATACTATATAAAAGTGGTGCAAAAAAAAGAAACCCAAGTCTTTATAAGCATTTTAATGATTTATTGAGTACGGATTTTTCTGATAGAAAAGAGCTGGATTTGCTACAGCTTGAAAGCTTACAGCGCTTTTTAATCTTTGCTTACACTAATTCTCCGTGGAATGCTGAGCGAATGAAAAGGGTAGATTTCAACCCGGCAGAGGATTTTTCTATTGAAAACTTTAAAAAAATTACTCCAATAGGTAAAGAGGAGTTGGTTCAGAATAATGAAAAAATCCAGGTTGAAGAGGAGTTTTTTGACAAAGTCTTCTATTGTGAGAGTTCTGGAACCAGTGGGAAAGTTTTGACTTTTAAGAGAGATGAAAATTGGGATAGTTTCAATCGGGCAGCTCAAATGCGAGGATACTCTTGGTTCGGGGTTAATCCTTGGGACTTTAATATTTATTTTTGGGGGTATAATTCCAACTGGAAGAAAAAGCTAAAATTAAGAGTATTAGATTTTTTTGTAAACCGTAATCGAATGTTTGATTACAGTGAAACATCCTTAAAAAGTTTGCGCAGTAAGCTGAAAAATGCCGTTTTCATAGAGGGGTATAGCTCCATGATTTATGAAATGGCAAAACTTGGATTGGATCAACCCCATTCCCTGCCCAACCTAAAAATGATCAAAGGGACATCGGAAAAAATTTTCCCTCACTATCAGGAGGTTGTCAAGAAGGCTTTTGGCAGAAAAATAATCAGTGAATATGGAGCGGCAGAAGCTGGAATCATCGCTTTTGAATGTCCGGAAGGGAATATGCACATCACAGAAGAGGGAGTATATGTAGAACAGGATGAAAATGGAGAAATCCTCATCACCAATATGCTTTCCTATTCCTTTCCAGTAATTAGATATCGATTAGGTGACTCTATAAAATTAGCAGATGATAACTTTAAATGTGCTTGCGGTAGGAGCCATAAGATTATCAATGAAGTAACAGGTAGAGTTGGAAAGATAATAGTTGGATTTAAGAAGCAATATCCATCTTTGACGCTATACTATATTTTCAAAAACATTTATTTCGAAAAAGGCTTGGCTATAGATTATCAGGCTACTCAAAGTGAAAAAGGAAAGCTGATAATTCGATTTTTAGAAAAGTTGGATTCCAAAAAAGAAGATTTGATTTTAGAACAAGCTAAAATTTACTTTAAGGATGATATTAAAATAGAATTTGAACAGGTTTCTTCCTTTAGAATGGAGAAGGGGAAATTGCGCGATTTTATTTCTTATATATCCTGATTTTTTGTTCAAACCGATCTAGTATTGAGTTTGTAAAGGCCGTTTTTAGGCTAGTAAATCAAAATCCCCCACTTATACCTGAGCCTACCCCTGAATAGGGATTTTTTTGTCTTCCCACACCGCTCACATCCCCATTAACTTATGTATTGTCCTGAAAAGTAAATAAAACCAAGGCCTTCAATTCGATTAAGCATATTTTTGTTTTTTTTACCTCTTTAATTCTAAAAAGTCACAACTTGTGATCCAAATGGAAAAACCACTTATTTCAATAGTTACCCCGATTTTCAATACGGAATTGTATTTGGAAGATTGTTTAAATTCAGTTTTATCTCAAACCTATCAAAATTGGGAAATGATTTTGATTGATGATTGCTCAACTGACTCCTCAGTGAGTATAGTAGAACGCTTTTCAAAGAAAGATTCCCGTTTCAAATTGCTCAGAAACTCGGAGAATAAAGGCTCGGGAATAACGAGGAATTCAGGGATCGATTTTGCGAAAGGAAAGTATTTATGTTTTCTGGATAGTGATGATAGGTGGAAGCCTTATAAGCTAGAAACCCAGGTGAATTTTATGCTGGGTAATGACTATTCATTTTCTTTTGGCTCCTACGAGTTTATTGACGAAAAAAACAACCTTATAAAAAGACCGAAAATCGTAACTGAGGAACCCATAGATTATGAGTTTCTCCTGAAAAAAACGGAGATATTTACCTCAACTGTAATGTTGGACTTAGATAAGATCGGTAAATTTATGATGCCGCCACATCGAAGAAAACAAGACTATGGATTGTGGCTTAAAATTCTGAAATCTGGGGTCAAGGCATACGGGATCAAAGAGCCCATAGCCGAATACCGATTGAGGAAAGGGTCTGCAACAAGCAATAAGCTGTCCTTAATTACAAAACATGTCTTATTCTTGAAGGAAACGCAGAAATTCAGTTTAGTCAAATCAGTTTATTATACTGGCTATTGGGCCATAAATGGGTTTATTAAATATTACACTTAAGAGTCGTGAAATCTGATTTTGTGGTTGGCGTTATTTTTGTGAATATTAAAAGAAGGGGAGTTCAAGCTAGATGACTTTAAAAAAGATATTTCTTCTTATTTTCACATTGGTCTTTTTTGAAAGCTTTGCAATACTGATTGTGAATGTTTTTAGACCAGCCGCTCCGCTAAATGGAGGTGGTTTTATAGACGATTATATCAACTTCCCAACTCTGGATTGTGTTTTTGAACCTGAACTAACCAGGGATTTTTCAATTCAGAAAACAGCTCAGTCATTAAATAAAAATGCAGCTTCGTTTGGAACTCCTATTGTTGGGGATATCACTGGAGATGGAAATCCAGAGGTATTGATTCTTCAAAATCCGGGGAATACATGGCCTGCAAATTTAACCACTGGAAGTGAGCTCATATATAAAACAAAAAATATTGTTGTTTATAATTATGATGGCTCGAATTTAGCCCAAACCTCTGTATTGACTACTCCATTTTTTATAAATCTGGAGGGACCAAATCCATTTCTAATAGCAAGAGTTCCAGGATTTACCAATCCGTTGGTAATTGTTGCAGCTTCAAGCTCTGAGCCAACTGCAGCTTATAAGAGTAGATTGGTCGCTTATGAATTCAGTGGTGGAGTTTTTATTGAGCGATGGGTGTCTTCGGATACCTATGGTCAAAATGTCCCATTCGGGACTAATTTTGCGGGCGCTGGTGTTATTGGCCCTTATCAATATTCATCCGGTGGAGCTCCCGGTATAGCAGACTTTGATCAAAACGGTACGCCTGAGGTTTACATTTTCAATGAAATCTTTGATGCGACTTCTGGTGCCAAGTTAGCAGATGGAGGCAATTTTGGACAAGGGGTTTCTCAAGTGAAAACCATTGGATATGATATGCATGGCGGTTCAATTTCATTAACTGTCGCTGCTGATATTACCAATAGCCCTGGTTTAGAGTTGGCTGCTGGAAATACAGTATATAACGTTACAAACACAGCTGGGACTTGGTCCATGACGCCAATCAATGCAGGTTTTAATGTCAATGGAAGTGCAGCAAGAGATGGATTTACCTCTATAGCGGATATTAATAATGATGGACGATTGGACGTTGTGGTTACAACTGCCAGACAGCGGACTGTCGCCAACTCTAGAACAGTTTATGCATGGACTGTCGATTTAGCAAACAATCCTGTATTAATCGCCTCAAATACAATTCCTGATTCCCCACTTTCTTCACCTTTGGATAATCAATATGAAGCAGGTACAGGGGTAGCATTTATTGGAGATATTGATGGGGACTTGGCACCTGAAATTGGGGTAACCTCTCATAAGTATCTCACCATGTTTGAGTATAACGGTAGCCCTATACTACAAATAAGACCAGGTTATCCTCAAGTCACTAATGATAGATCTGGATATACCCTGATTACCATGTTTGATTTTAATCAGGATGGTAATCAAGAGCTGGTGTATCGTGATGAACGTGAGCTAAGAATCATAAATGGAGTTACAGGTGGAGATTTAGCAACATTTCCCGTTTATTCTGCAACAGCAGGAGAGGGTGCGATTGTTGCAGATTTAGATGGTGACGGTCAAGCCGAAATAGTGGTAACTGACTCGGAGACTTTTCCCATCGGAGACTTCCCTCTTAACCCTGGAGCTTATTTAACTGTATATGAAACAGCTTCAGACCCTTGGGCGCCGGCTAGACCCATTTGGAATCAATATGGATATTTCAATGTGAACATTCTTGGAGATTTGTCTGTACCCCAAAATCAGCTTAATCATGCGATCAGGGCAATTGACCTTTTCCCAAATTTAGATCCGGTAAATGGGTGTTTTCCTCCAAATGCTCAGCCTCTTAACTCCTTTTTAGTTCAAGGTACTTTTTATAATGACAGCGGTTGTAGAACTGCCAATATCCCCGCTTTTGATGTTGAGATAGATAATTCAAGTTTATTCGCCAGAAGAACTTGCGATCCAACTGTCTTAGAAATAAGTTTTAATATCAGAAATAATTTTACTGCGCAAGATATTCCTGCGGATATGAAAATCTCCTTTTATAAGGAGGAAGCTGACGGTACTTTAACTTTTTTAAATGCAATAATAGATGCGGGTCAAATTATCACACAGGCCGATGGCTGGGTTCAATTTGATGAAGTTATAACCAGTAATTTAATCCCTGCTACCGGAGTATTTAGGTTAGTTATTATAGCCAATAATACTGGTACAGTTGATTCTCCTGATCGATTGTTAGAGTGTAATTATAATAATAACACCTCTATCGCAATCCCCGTTGTAGATTTACCTACTTATACAATTGCTTCTTCCTCGGATGTCCTTTGTGCGCCGGGAAATCAATTGATTCTTACCCCAGTTAGTTCAAATTCCCTTGCTGTAAATCCTGAGAAGAAATGGCAACGAGTTAATTTGGCAGGCTTTCCGGACTTTGAGATTATTGATGGAGCTACAGATCCAAATTTGCCTGGAGTTACCTATGAAATAAATGCCAATGAGGAGTTAATTATTAACAATTTACCTCCAGGGGATTTTTCTTTTGTATTTGATTTTGTTGGTTGTGATTTAATAGAGACTGTCACAGAATTTAGTGTTGAGGTTTCGCTTACTCCTTCTCCTGCATTTGATAAAAATGATGTTGGGTGTTTTGGAGAGTCTTCCGGTCAGATTTTATTGCTTAGTACAGATTTGGAACCAGGAATTAACTATACTTTACTGGATGAAAATCAAAATCCAGTTTCAGGATATTCTCCGGTTTCTTCTGCTTTAGTGGGTGATATCCTTTTTGATAATTTGCCTATAGGAATTTACTCGATAGCCTATTTTAATGAGGCAAACACAAGCTGTTCGGGTCTTTCACCGCCAATAGAAATAATTCAGCCAAATCCATTCATTGTCCAAAACATAAGCAATGAGTCAACCACCTGTGGTATTCTGGATAACGGCTCCATTGAATTGACACTTTCAGGAGGAACTGCTCCTTATGTGTTTACGAGTATCTCAAGAGGTGGAAACCTTTTGACAGGCTTTGTTCCTGGTATTTCTGGATCTACTTATACCTTCACTGGCCTGGAGGCTGGAAATTATGAGTTGGTGTTTACAGATGCAAACGGATGCCCTGTCACAGAACTGGAGACAGTGGGAACGATTCCTGCTCCGGATATTTTATTAAGTGCAAACCCTGCATACTGTGAGAATGATCAGATAACTATCACCACTTCAATAGTAGAAGCAGGGACTTTGGATCCTTCGGTAGTTTACAATTGGATTTCTGGGGGAACAACGCTGAGCGGGCTAAGTGGTAATTTTGGTGGAGGGACTTATACTATTACCCCCGGGTCAGGGATAAATCCTCCGACCCTGACTTTGGAAAACATAGCTCCAGCGGATTATACTTTTACCCTAGAAGCAAGAGGAGGAGGAAGTTGTGATTTAGATTTCCCAATTGATATCACTGTCAATCCCAATCCTGAAGCTGATTTTATTCCCTCGAATGTAAGTTGTTTCGGAGGGAACGACGGAACTTTGGAAGTGATCGGAACACCTGTTGGCGTAGGTCCATTCAGTTATCAGTTGATTCGGATATCAAATAATTCTCCTGTAGAAACTCGTACAGATGGCCTCTTCAGCGGTTTGGTTGCAGATGACTATCTGGTAAGAATCAGCAACACAACTACAGGTTGTACTTTTGAAACGGGAACCTATACGATTACGGAGCCAAGTGAATTTTTAGTCTCGAATGTCATCGCTGTGGAGACCACCTGTGGTATTCTGGATAACGGTTCCATTGAATT
>NZ_MSPQ01000023.1 GCF_001936475.1 Algoriphagus marinus
CATCTAAAACTATCGCTGGGTCGCTGACAGGGCTTCAATTATACTCTAAAATCTTCCCTTTTTCAATCAAACAAACCTAAGGTAGCTATCGGGGCTCTATTCCCTATTCCCCATTCCCTTTTCCCCTTACCTCAAAAACTCATTTCTATACTCCAGCGGTGTTTTTCCCATTCGCTCTTTAAACTGCCGATTGAAGTTGGAAAGGGTGAAAAAACCACATTCGAAGCAGATTTGACTGATGTTCAGTTTGTCTTCCTGAAGTAATTTACAAGCCTGATGAATCCGAACTTGGCTGAGGAAATCCGAGAAGGATTGGTTTGCGCGACTTTTAAAATACCGGCTAAAAGCACTTTCAGATAGATTGCACAGGTCCGCAGCTTCCTTCAGTGTAATCTTATTGGTATAGCGTTTCATCACCAATTCATAAACCAAACCCATCCGATCCCCCTCAGATTCTTTGTGGAGATTGACATAGGTAGGATCAGCGATAAGTTGACAATCAGTTGACTTTGCAATGATCTCAAGGATTTCCAGCAATTGAATAATGCTGCCGACACCTTCTTTTTTAAGAAGGTTTTTCATCCGGTTAATGAGGATCTTTTGAGTTTCGCCCACAATACCAACGCCAGAGGCAGAAGTCTGAAGTAATTGCCCGATCAACCCAAATTCTTCCAAGTCAAAAACTGCATTATTGAGAAAATGATCCGGAAAATAAATGACAATACCATGCGTCTCTAGGTCAGGTTGATCTTGAAAATAAATCTGATCACTGCGCCAGAGATGAGGTAGATTGGGACCAGTCAAAACCATATCTCCGGCTTGAAAACGCTGTATATGATCCCCGATAAAGCGGGTTCCCTCCCCTTTTAAGACTACAAACAATTGGTATTCAGAGTGAAAATGCCAATTCACATCAAAATAGGGTGCGATTAATTCCTTGATCACAAAGGCTTTTCCAGCTGGAATTCGAGACTTTTGAACTGCCTTTTTCATTATTTCTTGCAATTTAACATGTCAATTTAACGGATAATGTCAAAATACAGTCAGTATTGGGTCAGATTCAGCTAGCTTATCGAATTTAATTTGGGGAATTTAGAACTGAAATTTCGATAGACCCAAAATCATGAAAACCCATCCCAATCCGGTCAAAAGCTTTCTGACCATTCTTATCCTTTTATTTGCAATCGCAAGCTGCAATCAAAAGAAATCTTTCCTTTCCGACACTGATCCACGAAGAGTGGAAATTCTGGTTCTCGGCCATGAAAGCGAGCATCACAATTCTGAAAAGTTAATGATGTATTTGGCTACGCCACTTTTTCAGAAAGGAATTAATCTCACTTACACCACCAATTTGGAGGATCTCAATTCGGAGACGCTAAATAATTACGATGGTTTGATGATCTATGCCAATCATGAAACTATCAGCCCTGAACAAGAATCCGATCTGAAAAGCTATATCCAAAGTGGAAAAGCATTGATTCCCTTGCATTCTGCTTCATTTTGCTTCCAAAATTCTGACTGGTATATCTCAGCAGTTGGAGGTCAATTCAGTACTCATGGCACGGAAGTTTTTTCAGCTAAAATCGTAGATGCAGATCATCCAGCGATGAAGGGTTTGACTGAGTTTGAAAGTTGGGATGAAACTTATGTCCATACCAAAGTCAATCCAGATATGGAAGTCTTGATGGAGCGAGTGGAAGGCGATAAACGAGAACCATACACTTGGACTCGAAATGAGGGAAAAGGCCGAGTGTTTTATACAGCGCTGGGACATAATGAAAAGACTTGGGAGAAAGCTGAATTTCAAGCATTAGTGGCAAATGGTATCCTCTGGGCTGTAGGCGATCAAGTCAATGCACAGCTAGCGGCCTATCAAATCCCTACACCGGAATTCCGTGATGCAGAGATTCCAAACTATGAGAAAAGAGATCCTGCTCCTCGATTCCAATTGCCACTTTCTCCTGAGGAAAGTATGAAATTAGTTCAGATACCGGTTGGATTTGAGTTAGAATTGTTTGCCAGCGAGCCAATGATCATCAATCCCATCTCAATGACTTGGGATGAGCGGGGAAGGCTTTTTGTGATCGAGACGACGGATTATCCTAACGAAGTCAGAAAAGAAGGTGGGAATGATAAAATCAAAATTTTGGAAGATACTGATGGAGATGGTAAGGCTGACAAGGTCACCATTTTTGCAGAGGGTTTAAATATTCCAACCAGTATCACTCCAATGAATGGAGGAATGCTGATTTCCATGGCACCTGATTTTATTTTCCTAAAAGACACCGATGGTGATGATAAAGCCGATGTCCGAGAAGTCATCATGACTGGCTGGGGCAAGAGCGATACCCATGCCGGTCCATCCAATTTGAAATATGGTTTTGATAATAAGATCTGGGGTGTCTTAGGTTATTCTGGTTTTAGAGGTGATGTTGGAGGAGTTTCTCACTCATTTGGTCAGGGTGTCTATCGATTTACGCCAGATGGAAATTCGCTTGAATACTTGGGGAATACTTCTAACAATACTTGGGGATTAGGTTTTACGGAAGATTTTGAAACCTTCATCTCTACAGCCAACGGACAACACAGTGTGTATTTTTCAATGGCAAACAGCTACTTAAAGCGTCCTGTTTTCCAAGGTTCAGCTAATACCGTGCATGGAATCGACACCCATTACGACATGCCACATCTTACTCCATTCTTAAGACAAGTCGATTGGTTTGGTAGCTACACTGCAGCAGCTGGTCACAATTTTTACACAGCAAGAAGCTTTCCTAAAAACTATTGGAACAAAATTGCTTTCGTAGCTGAGCCAACCGGACGTGTGCTTCACAATGCGATAATCAATCCTGAGGGATCTGGCTTCAAGGAAAAAAACGGATTCAATATCCTTGCAAGTTCAGACGAATGGTTCTCTCCGGTGCATGCTGAAGTTGGTCCAGATGGCGCGCTTTGGGTGGCAGATTGGTACAATTTCATCATTCAGCACAATCCAACTCCGAGAGGTTTTGAAAATGGCGAAGGCAACGCCTACATCAATCCTTTGCGTGATAGAGAGCATGGTCGAATTTATCGGTTAAGCTATAAAGGAGGCAAAGATTCGAAAAGCTTTGACCTTTCAAAAAGAGATTCCAAGGAATTGATTGCTGCTTTGCAAAGCGAAAACATGTTCTGGAGATTAACTGCGCAGCGCTTGATCGTCGAGACCAAAAACAAGGAATTGCTTTCCGATTTATACAAAATTATTGCTGATCAATCTGTAGACGAAGTGGGTTTAAATGGACCTGCAATCAACGCTATTTGGGCGTTGCATGGCTTGGGCGAGCTCAATGGTGAAAACCGTGAGGCCGAGCAAGTGATCGAAAAAGCCCTTCAGCACCCATCTGCAGCTGTTCGTAAAAATGCCCTTCGGGTAATTCCACGTACTGAATCTTCCTTAAAAGTAATCATGGCTTCTGACCTGCTCAATGATTCAGATCTTCACACCAGAAAATATGCATTCTTGGCGCTTTCTGAGATGCCTTTCTCTGAGGAAGCTGCAAAACAATTGGTTAAATCAGCCGATGCAAGTGATAACGGAACAGATGCCTATTTACCTCAGGCGATATTTGCGGCAGTTTTAGCACATCCTACTGAATTTGCAAAACGGGATAATCAAGCGGCTTTAAAGGCTAGTGGTGATACTGAGATGTCTTTGGCAGATCGAATCAGCAGAAGCTTAGTGGCTGAGCAGTATCCTTTGGATTCAAGAAATTCTATACTTTTCCCACCTGAAGTTGCCGGAAAGGAAATTGTAATTCGCATGATCGCTTCCAAAGGCGACAACCCAATGGATGGAATATTAGTCGCTCACGGAAATAATACAAATGGCTACAGCTTATATATCTATGAAGATGCACTTCATTTTGCGGTAGCACAGAACGAAAAACTAACGATTATCAGTTCCAAAAAAGCACTTCCTGAGGAGCAATTCACCATTGATGCGACTCTTGAAGAAGGTGGAAGTATGACTCTGATGATTAATGGTGAAGAAATCGGTAAAGCCAAAACCAATGGACTTTTCGCAGAAGAATTATCCCCAAGAAGAGTTCGTGTTGGTCAAAATGACTCAAGAAATCAGGTAGGAAAATATGAGGGTGGTTGGATGTTTTCAGGTAGAATAAGCAACAAATCAACCCTAGCATTGAAGAAGCCTGGAGCCGAAATCCAAATGATGGAAGTAGCATCCACCTCGTCAGGCTCTACCGGTTCTACAGTGATCAAACTTGGAGTCATACCTCATGAGATGAAGTTTAACAAGACTACATTCGCCGTAAAAGCAGGTACTCAGGTCACCATTGATTTTGAAAATCCAGACTTTATGCAGCATAACTTAGTCATAGGTCAAAAAGGGTCCATGGAAATTATCGGTGAAGCAGCTGACGCACTTGCCCGTGATCCAAAGGGTGCAGCCCAAAACTATGTACCGAAGATTCCAGAAGTAATAATTGCCACCAGATTGGTAGATCCTGAAGGTCGGGAATCCATCGTCTTTACAGCACCTACAGAACCGGGAGAATATCCTTTTGTCTGTACAGTTCCGGGACATTGGAGACTTATGAATGGAATCATGATCGTAGAATAAGCATGGCATTAGACGTAACTTTTGCAGTCAGTACCTGGCTTTGGACCTCCCCTTTTAATCAGGAAACCATCAGCCTTTTCCCGAAGATCAAGTCTTATGGATTTGATGCAGTGGAAATTCCGGTGGAAGATCCGAGCTTAATTGATCTGCCTAGTTTAAAGACAGCTTTAGCAGATAATGGGCTAGCTCCTATTATTTGTGGGGCTTTTGGAACCTCACGTGATTTGACTCATGATGATCCTAGTTTTCATCAAACCAGCTTTGACTATTTGGATGCCTGCTTTGAAATCACTAGTCAACTCGGTGCCAAATTCGTAGCTGGCCCCATGTATTCTGCGGTGGGAAAAGCAAGATTGGTTTCTCCGGAACAAAAGAAAATCGAATGGGATCGGGCAGTGACAAATCTTCGGAAAGTATGTCTAAAGGCTAGAACGCATGGTTTGGAAATTGCCATCGAGACTTTAAACCGATTCGAAACGGATCTGATCAATACCTGCGAGGAATTGATGGAATTGATCAGGGATATCAACGAACCAGAAGCAAAGGTCATCTTGGATGGATTCCATATGAATATTGAAGAACGGGACGCTGAGGCTGCCATCAGGTTGGCGGGAGAGAAACTGATTCATTTTCAAGTTTCTGAGAACTATAGAGGAACACCCGGCACGGGACAAACCAGATGGGATGCCTATAAGCGAGGATTAGAAGCCATAAATTACAAAGGAGCCATTTCGATTGAAAGCTTTACTCCTCAGGTAAAAGAACTGGCTGGAGCTGTCTGCATCTGGAAACCCTTAGCAGAAAGTCAGGATGGATTTGCGAAAGAGGGTTTGGAGTTTTTGAGGAAATGGGCGGAAGATGTTTGAGATGTTTGATTTAGGATATATGATGTAAAGTCAGAAGTCTTAAGTGAGAAAGCTGAAAAGGTAAATCAGAAGTAAAAAATGAGAAAGCTGAAAAAAAAGCCTCCTTTCTAAAACCAAGCTTCGATCCTTCAAAGATCTCGTAAATCGTATTTCATAAATCGTAATTATTAACCTGAATTCAATTTTTCAATTTATTAAACTATAAATAATATGACCAACAAACCCTTCAATATCGCCATTATCGGATTAGGATTTGGTGCTGAGTTTATTCCAATCTATCAAAAGCACCCTTTGGCAAACATGTACGCAATCTGCCAGCGGAATAAAGAAAAGGCAGAGGAAATCGGAAAAGCGTTCGGGATCGAGAAGGTCTATACCGATTATGATGAGCTTTTAAAAGACCCAAATATCGATGCAGTACATATCAATACTCCGATTCAAAATCACGCGGAGCAATCCTTAAAAGCTTTGAGGGCAGGAAAACATGTGGCTTGCACGGTACCAATGGCCACAACAGTGGAAGAATGTCGCGCAATCGTGGAAGAAACCGAGCGCACAGGCTTGACATACATGATGATGGAGACGGTGATTTACAGTCGTGAATTTTTATTTGTTAAAGAACTTTACGAAAAAGGGGAATTGGGTAAAATCCAGTTTCTTCGAGCCTCTCACCAACAGGAAATGGCGGGCTGGCCGGGCTATTGGGAAGGCCTCCCTCCTATGCATTATGCCACGCATTGTGTGGGACCGGTTTTAGCTTTACCAAAGGCACAAGCGGAATACGTGTCTTGCTTAGGTTCTGGTAGAATAGACGAAAACCTGATTCCAAAATACGGTTCCCCTTTTGCCATCGAAACCTGCCATATCAAATTGAAAGATTCAGATTTGGCGGCCGAAGTCACCCGATCGCTCTTCAATACTGCAAGACAATACCGAGAGAGCTTTGATGTATATGGTTCGAAAAAGTCTTTTGAATGGACCTTGATTGAGCATGAAGATTCGGTGATTCATACTGGAGAAAGCCCTGAGCGGGTGAAGATTCCTGACTATGCGCATTTGCTTCCTGAGGAAATTCAGCCTTTTACTACTGGCGGTGTCTATGATTCGGATGAAAATCAGCATTTATCCTTTATCCAAGGTGCTGGACATGGTGGTTCTCATCCACATTTGGTAAATGAGTTTTTAAATGCCTTGAATGAAAACCGAGCACCCTATCCGGATGCGCGGGAATCAGCAAATATAACCTGCGTAGGAATCTTGGCCCATGAATCAGCGATGGAAGGTGGGACAATAAAACAACTTCCAGCGTTTACGCTGAAAGGGTAGAGACCTTTTCAACATGACAAAATAAAGGCCGCTAGCTTTAGACTAGCGGCCTTTTCTATTTTAACTAATAGCTATTGTACTTTTGGAAGATGAGAAAAGTAATTTAGGAAATGGTGAGATCCAGCGAAATGAAACTTCCTACTTCCAACCTCCTACCTTCCGCTTCCAACTCCCCTACTTCACACGCGTCGCACTCAAGTCAAACATACCCATCAAACTTCCTGCTGCATTATCTCCATCCACTTCAGACATATTGATATCCACGTCATAGCCTTGAATATTGAATGCGGCAGTCAACACGCCATCGATAATGGATACGGAGCTCATCTCATATTCCTGTCCAGAATCATCGGCCATAAAAAAGCCTTTTGTAGTTCCTTCTTTGGTTTCAAATCGCATTGGAATCGTTGCATCTCCCTGAGGAGTTCCTTTTACTAAGACATTCCATTTTCCCTCGAAGTATTCAGGGGAATTGCTAGCGGCTAATGCAAGGCTAGCTACGCATAATAGCATTAATGAGGCTAGAAATAATTTTTTCATTTTTTATCTGATTTTAGAATTAAGAATTGAATTGAAAAATACCGAAAATTTGGTCTAAAAAAAATCTTCAACTGATTGTTAATTCCAAATAGTATTATCCAACTTCTTTAAATTATTTATTGAAAAGGAAAAGACGTTTTAGGAAAATTAGATCACCTCCTTCATTCCGGATTATTACTATTCAAGTTTGTCCACGTATTCAAACTTAATTACCAAAGGGAAATTAATTTATTGGTATGATAACGGACAATAAGCTAATTTACAAATACAAGCAAACCACTAAATACAAGCCCCATCCCTATGAAAGACATCAAAAAATACTTTCTGATCCTATGTTTACTTTTCTCAACTGAACTTTTTGCGCAGCAGAATCCAGCAAAATCTGAGATTACCAACTCCCTAAACTATGGAAAATCTGTTGCGGTATTTGGTGGCTCTGTATCGGTCATTCCAGCCAGTGATAGCGCCAAAATCATGTGGGAAGAACGACTGGGAATGCAGATCACCAATTATGGCGTGGGTGGAGCGGGGTTTTCTTCCTTGCAGGGCAAATCCCTCCAACAGCAAGTGGACGAAGCCGGGGTATTTGACATCTATATTCTTTGGGCTTCTACCAATGACTACACCAATCAGCGGGAAAATGGCAGCTATACCGATTATACAGAGTTTGATGGCTTTGATCCGGAAAAGCTCAAGACCCAAGCCGGCGGGATCAATTACTGCATCAAAAAGATCTATGAGTTGAATCCCAATGCTACGATTTACTTTTTCACCTCCAGTAAAGCCTTTAACAATCGAGGCGGTTATGATCCCTTCGAACCGAATGGAATGGCGGACTATGTGGAAATGCAAAAGCAAATCTGTGAAATTCATGGCATTCCCTATTTGGACCAGTTCACTTTGGGAGGATACAATACATATAACCAAGAACTATACTATCGGGATCCGATACATATGAATGTTGCAGGATACAAAAAATTGGGAGTTCTACAGGTGGCCTTTTTGGCTTTTCCCCAGTAAAACAAAGGATAAGTTTCTAACTTGATAAAATCAGAAACCACTAGCTTCTTTTTCAAAAAAATACTTCAATCATGTCTTCAAACAACTTCAATATTAAAGGATTAACCGACGAGCAGGTAGTTCTTGCAAGAGCGAAGCATGGTGAAAACACACTTAAATACAAGCAGGAGAACAATATTTTAGATGCAATTAAGAAATTGGCTAAAGAGCCAATGATCATTCTATTGTTTGCAGCATCCTTAATCTATTTAGTAAGTGGAAAAATAGGTGATGCCATTTTCCTTGCCTCTGCTATCGTACTGGTTTCCATTATTTCATTGTATCAGGATTCCAGAAGTCGAAATGCCTTACAAAAACTAAAAAAGCTCTCCCAGCCGCATTGCAAAGTCATCAGAAATGGAGAGGTCGTAGAGATCAATAGTGAAGACTTGGTTGTCGGTGATAGTTTGATGGTGGAAGAGGGAACTTCTATTACAGCAGATGGCATCATAGTTCATTCCAATGATTTTTCGGTCAATGAATCAATCCTCACCGGAGAATCACTTTCTGTTTTTAAAGACAAGGATAAAGAAGATAATCTAATATTTAAAGGAACCACGGTGGCTAGCGGTTTAGCAATTGCAACTATTACCAGCATAGGAAATGAAACCAAACTGGGAAAAATTGGCAAAAGTCTGGAAAGCATAGAAGAGGAAAAAACACCCTTGGAATTGCAGATAACCAATTTTGTGAAAACAATGGTAATCGCAGGGGCAATCGTATTTCTGATAGTTTGGGCGATCAATTACTTTCGCTCTTATGATGTTCTGGATAGTTTACTCAAAGCATTGACTTTGGCGATGAGTATTCTTCCGGAAGAAATTCCAATGGCCTTTACCACGTTTATGGCGATCGGCGCTTGGCGACTGATGAAAATGGGGATCGTGGTGAAGCAGATGAAAACTGTGGAGACACTAGGAAGCGCGACTGTGATTTGTACCGACAAAACCGGAACTATCACAGAAAATAAAATGAGTTTGGCAAAGGTGTTTACGCTGAATTCCCAAAAAATCTCATCCCCCGAAGAAGCTGACAAGGATGAAAAAGTATTGATAAAAATAGCGATGTGGGCCAGTGAACCAATTCCATTTGATGCCATGGAAGTTGCATTGCATCAGGCATACAACGATTTGTATGCGGAGGACGAAAGGCCCAATTTCAAATTAATCCATGAATATCCTCTAGGTGGAAAACCACCCATGATGACCCATATTTTTGAAAATGAGTCCGGGAAAAGAATAATTGCAGCTAAAGGAGCTCCAGAAGCAATAATGGAGGTTTCCAATCTGACTGATGTTGAAAAGGCCCAAATTGAAAAAGCGATTGAAACAATCACTATTGAAGGTTACAGAGTATTGGGTGTTGGCCTAAGTGAATTTGAGGGAAATGATTTTCCAAAAACACAACAGGAATTCAAATTCAACTTTAAAGGAATAGTTGCCTTTTATGATCCTCCGAAGAAAAACATCAACAAAGTATTCGAGGACTTTTATAAGGCTGGTATTTCAGTTAAAATTATCACCGGAGACAACGCCGCAACCACTATGGCGATTGCAAAACAAATAGACTTTAAAGGCTTTGAGCATAGTCTTAGCGGAGATGAATTGATGAAACTCTCGGAAAAAGAGCTGAAAGAAAGTGTCATGAACACAAATATTTTCACCAGAATGTTTCCTGAAGCAAAATTGAAAATTATCAATGCTTTAAAAACAAACCATCAAATAGTAGCAATGACAGGCGATGGTGTCAACGATGGGCCCGCTTTGAAAGCTGCACATATTGGTATTGCCATGGGCAAAAAAGGAACAGAAATAGCCAAACAGGCTGCTTCCTTGATTTTGTTGGAAGATGATTTATCAAAGATGGTGGATGCGGTAGCTATGGGAAGAAAGATCTATACCAACCTCAAAAAAGCCATTCAATACATCATCTCTATTCATATCCCGATAATTCTTACTGTTTTTATTCCTCTGGCTTTGGGATGGATTTATCCCAACATACTTTCTCCGGTCCATATCATTTTTCTGGAGTTGATTATGGGGCCTACCTGCTCTATCATTTTTGAAAATGAACCTATGGAGAAAAATACCATGTCTAAAAATCCACGGCCTTTTACGAATACATTTTTCAATTGGAAAGAACTTACGACTAGTATCATTCAAGGCCTAGCCATCACGGTCGGAACCTTGTTTGCTTATCAATATTCGGTGATTCAGGGTTTAGACGAGGCACTTACAAGAACAATGGTTTTCACAGTATTAATCTCCGCAAATATCTTTTTAACACTGATAAACAGATCTTTTTACTATTCGATTTTGACCACACTGAAGTACAAAAACAATTTGGTATTACTCATCATCGCCATCACTATAGTAATCACAGGACTATTGCTTTTTGTACCACCATTGACTAGTTTCTTTGAATTCAAGACACTTGATTTATCTCAGCTAGCCACTTGTATTGGAATTGGTTTTATCTCAGTCATTTGGTACGAGTTGGTAAAAATTAGAACAAGAATGAAAAATAAAACTCAATCCTTAGAAAGCTAAATCAATTGGTTATTAGATATTTAATCATTTTTTTTTAGAGAAAATGTTTAATCATAATCAAAAAAAAGAGACTAACGGATTTCGTTAGCCTCTCACATTTTATTGATCAAAAACCATTATCTCGCATAAAGAATTAAGTTTTTCATCGCCCATGGCTTTTCTCCTTTTTCAGAACTTTGAATTTTTATAAATCTTACACCTTTATCAGATTTCCATCTTACATTATTCACTCCTGCATGTCCGGCTCCTGTTGCGACTTCGGTCCAATTACTACCATTTACCGAAGTAGAAACAGTATATGCTAAAGGGAACTCCTCTTTTCCAGCATCAAATTGAACCTCTGCAAGATTATGTGAATCCGGTAATTCTACTTGATACCACATGCCAGGCTCCTGTGCATCTTCCGTTTTCCACCCTTTAAAGCCAAATGCATAGGATGGATCTTTGGTAGACCCAACACCCTGCAAAGCCGTACTACTTGCTGTTGCTACCCAGTTATCCTGTGGTGGCAAAGCTTTTGGAACCTCCTGAATCAACTCATCAAAACTATAGTTTGATTTTCTATCCTTTGTTTCCTCTCTGATTTGGGCCACGTATTCAGGAGTTACAAAACTCCCTTCGTTACCAAATTCATTGCGGATGTAAGAAATCACAGAAGCGATGTATTCGTCGTCATTCATATCCATTGCAATCATGACACCTTCATATTCTTTGTCCTCCAGTTTACCTGTTAACCCGTGCAACAAAGTCTTCACAGAATATTCTGGATGTCCCATGATTCTTTGAGAACCAGAAAATGCCGGTGCAATCAATCCATCACCAGCTGGAGACCCCAAGCCTTTTGGACCATGACAAGTCGAGCAATAACTATCGAAAATAGATTTGCCTTTGGTAAATAGGGCCAATTCCGCTGGAGCATACTTCACTGAAGCAGCTTTTTTAGATTCCTCCATCTTTTCCAAAATTTGGGTTGCTACCAATTGGGGGCCCTTTGCAGAATTTGAGGCCAAGCTGGATTTCATCAACTCTTCCACTTGATCTACTTTTAATATATAAGCGCTGAATAATGCTTGAATAGCAACATTTGGATCCCGATCATTGCTCATTTCACGATAATCAGCAGCAAAGCCCTTTTCACCATACTTATAGAGTGTTTCACTCGCCTTTAAAGCTTGGATCCTAATATTTGGATTTGAATCCTTGAAAAGCTCTCTTACCAAGCTCATATTCAAAGAACTTAAGCCTTCCAATGTCCAAAGTGCATGGATCCGAGCCAGTTCATTCTTGGAAGTCTTCACCATTTTCTCCAAATCTCCCACAATGGATTTATCTTGATTCAAAATCATCAACTGCTGCGCCTGATCTCTCCACCAACCATTTGGGTTTTCAAGATGTCTGATTAAATCAGCCGATGTTTCCTCATACATTCTGGGCTTTTCGGTATTTCTAGGCATTCCTTCATACGTTAATCTCCAGATTCTCCCATTTCCTATGACATCGTCCATTTGATACTGCTGGATTTTAGTTCTCAAGTAGCTTCCCTCCTGCGTCCAATTTCCTTCTTGTATAATTCCTCGATACATATCGACGATGTACATGGTGCCGTCTGGTGCAGTAGCCATATCCACTGGTCTGAAAAGAGGATCTGTTGATTGAATGAATTCAGATTTTGAATCAATGTATTTATTCTGGATATATGTCAAGCCCTCATCATTTTCAGTAGTTACTTGTCGGACGATTCTGCCTACTGGTTCACCATAGAAATATTGTCCGATAAGTTCCTTAGGTAATCTATCTCCTCGAAAAACATCATTTCCAGCAGCCCCTGTAACGTTATTTAAAGAACCATCAGGATTTGCTTCTTTCATGCCTGGTTGAAAATCTGCTAATCTTATTAAGCTATATGGAATACGGAAACCATCTTTCCATTGTCCTTTTACACTGAAATTTCCATAGACAATTGGGAATTGAAATCCTTGTGGTACACCCCCAGCCCCATCTTGGAACCAAAGTTTACCATAATTATCCTGGGTAACTCCCCATTGTCCCCATGGATTGCCACTTGGTTCCTGAATTACTCCATCTGCTGTCCAGCGAATTCTTTTTGAATTATAGGTACTATACATCCAGTTATCCAAAGCCCATGTCAAGAAGGTGGTTTGATGCTCTACATTTCCTGAACGCCCTAAACCAGAAGCAAAAAGCTCCTTTTTATCAGCATGTCCATCGCCATCAGTATCTGTGTATTTGTAGACATGGTCTTCATTAGACTCCATCGAAAGGATAGAATTCTTTCCAAATGGCACCACGTACCTAGGGAAAACCAAACTATCTAAGAATACAACTCCAGTTTCATACACTCCATCATTGTCTATGTCTTCCCATCTTGAAATTCTGGAAGTAGGCATTAATTCTCCATTTGCATCAAGGTCTTGCATGTATGTTCTAAGTTCCAAGACATACATTCTACCATTTCCATCAAACTGAATCGCTGCAGGTTCCTTGATTTGGGGTTCAGAAAGTACCGGATCCATGCTATATCCAGGTTTCAAGACAAATGATTTCTTTTCTTCGTTGGCAGAAACAGGAATCACTGGAGCTGTTGGAGTAAGATCAATTCCTTTCCACGTAGGGGATTGCAAATCAATTCCCTCCGGCAACTCAACAACAGGAAAAGGAGGCTCCAAACGCTTGGGATCCATGGATTCGGAAGGTGAAACATCAAAAGGTGATCTTTCAGGCTCACAGGCAGTAAAAATGATTAATGAAGCAACTGCTAGTAGGGCTGTTTTATTTAGGTTATTCATTTGTAAGGAATAAGTTTGAATCCAAAAAAAGAAACTTTGAAATGGAAAGTTAAAATATTGATTATTGAAGTATTATAGCTACCAAAAAAATAAAAAGTCTTTGGTTTAGAGTTTAGACTTTAAAAAACATTTAGATAAGTTCGATTAAAACAAAAAAATTACTCATTTCTGAGTGGTTTTTGAGCCTCTTGCCGGGATTGTCCCGATAGCTACCTTAGGTTTGTTTGATTGAAAAAGGGAAGATTTTAGAGTATAATTGAAGCCCTGTCAGCGACCCAGCGATAGTTTTAGATGT
>NZ_MSPQ01000024.1 GCF_001936475.1 Algoriphagus marinus
AAGTTCATTGACATGTTGAGCAGAAATTGTAACAGTGTGTACTAGCGATAGTACACGAAGTAGAAGTAAGTGAATAAGGGCGCACGGGGGATGCCTAGGCTCTCAGAGGCGAAGAAGGACGTGATAAGCTGCGAAAAGCTACGGGGATTGGCCAATGCGAGTTGATCCGTAGATATCCGAATGGGGCAACCCAGTCTTTAAGACTATTCCGCAAGGAAAGCGAACGTGGGGAACTGAAACATCTAAGTACCCATAGGAGGAGAAAATAATAATGATTCCGTAAGTAGTGGCGAGCGAAAGCGGAACAGCCCAAACCGCACATGTTACGGCATGTTCGGGGTTGTAGGACCTGTATAATCAAAGTCAATCCGACGAGAACAGCGTGGGAAAGCTGACCAGAGGGGGTGAGAGTCCCGTATTGGAAGGATTGATGGCGAGACGGGTATCCTGAGTAGGTCGGGACCGGAGAAATCCCGATTGAAACTGCCGGCACCATCCGGTAAGGCTAAATACTCCTGAGAGACCGATAGTGAACTAGTACCGTGAGGGAAAGGTGAAAAGTACTCCGAATAGGAGGGTGAAATAGAACCTGAAACCGTGCGCTTACAAGCGGTCGGAGCTGCGCGATGCAGTGACGGCGTGCCTTTTGCATAATGAGCCTACGAGTTACTCCTCATCGGCAAGGGTAAGGTATTCAGTACCGTACCCGGAGCGAAAGCGAGTCTGAAAGGGCGAATGAGTCGGTGGGGGTAGACGCGAAACCTAGTGATCTACCCATGGCCAGGTTGAAGTTGTGGTAACACACAATGGAGGACCGAACCGATAAGCGTTGAAAAGCTTCCGGATGAGCTGTGGGTAGGGGTGAAAGGCTAATCAAACTGGGAAATAGCTCGTACTCCCCGAAATGTTTTTAGGAACAGCGTCGGGAATTGTATGATGGAGGTAGAGCTACCGATAGGACTAGGGGGAGTCAAATCCTACCAAATCCTGACGAACTCCGAATGCCATCATATAGAACCGGCAGTGAGGGCTTGGGTGCTAAGGTCCAAGTCCGAGAGGGAAAGAACCCAGACCTTCCGCTAAGGTCCCCAAATCTAGATTAAGTTGAACAAAGGTGGTCCAGTTGCAGAGACAGCCAGGAGGTTAGCTTGGAAGCAGCTATTCCTTTAAAGAGTGCGTAACAGCTCACTGGTCGAGCGACAGGGCGTCGATAATAATCGGGCATCAAATCTAGTACCGAAGCGAAGGATTCGATCCGCCACAGGCGGACGAGTGGTAGGGGAGCATTCCAACGACAGCGAAGGTATGGCGTAAGCCGTGCTGGAGTTTTTGGAAAAGCAAATGTAGGCATAAGTAACGATAATGCGGGCGAGAAACCCGCACACCGTAAGACCCAGGTTTCCTGATCAACGTTAATCGGATCAGGGTTAGTCGGGACCTAACGCGAACCCGAGAGGGGTAGTGGATGGACAATGGGTTAATATTCCCATACTATTTATACAGGTGATGGAGTGACGGAGTGATGAAAGATCCGCCCGGTGACGGAATACCGGGTTAAAGGTAGTAGGTATTGGCAGCATAGTTAAATGCGTGCAGCTAGCCGAAGCTGATAGTACTGAGCGTTTACGGACAATCAGATAGTGATCCTAAGGGCTTCCAAGAAAAACTTCTAGCGTTAAGCGTATAGATACCCGTACCGCAAACCGACACAGGTGGTCGAGGAGAGTATCCTAAGGTGCTCGAGTGAATCATGGCTAAGGAACTCGGCAAAATAGCCCTGTAACTTCGGGAGAAGGGGCGCCCTCAGCAATGAGGGCCGCAGTGAAGAGGCCCAGGCGACTGTTTAACAAAAACACATGGCTTTGCAAAGTTTAACGACTAAGTATAAGGCCTGACACCTGCCCGGTGCTGGAAGGTTAAGAGGGGATGTTATCGCAAGAGACGCATTGAATCGAAGCCCCAGTAAACGGCGGCCGTAACTATAACGGTCCTAAGGTAGCGAAATTCCTTGTCGGGTAAGTTCCGACCTGCACGAATGGTGTAACGATCTGGGCACTGTCTCAGCCATGAGCTCGGTGAAATTGTAGTCGCGGTGAAGATGCCGCGTACCCGCAACGGGACGGAAAGACCCCATGCACCTTTACTGCAACTTAGTATTGGTACTGGACAAATGATGTGTAGGATAGGTGGGAGACTTTGAAGCGGGTTCGCCAGGATTCGTGGAGTCACTGTTGAAATACCACCCTTTGTTTGTTTGGTATCTAACCCCTAATAGGGGGACATTGCTTGGTGGGTAGTTTGACTGGGGTGGTCGCCTCCAAAAGGATAACGGAGGCTTCCAAAGGTTCCCTCAGTACGCTTGGTAACCGTACGAGGAGTGCAATAGCATAAGGGAGCTTGACTGTAAGGCCGACAAGCCGAGCAGGGTGGAAACACGGGTATAGTGATCCGGCGGTTTTGAATGGAAGAGCCGTCGCTCAAAGGATAAAAGGTACGCTGGGGATAACAGGCTGATCTCCCCCAAGAGCTCATATCGACGGGGAGGTTTGGCACCTCGATGTCGGCTCGTCACATCCTGGGGCTGAAGAAGGTCCCAAGGGTTGGGCTGTTCGCCCATTAAAGTGGCACGCGAGCTGGGTTCAGAACGTCGTGAGACAGTTCGGTCCCTATCTGTTGCGGGCGTGGGAAGTTTGCGAGGACCTGACCTTAGTACGAGAGGACCGGGTTGGACTGACCGCTGGTGTACCGGTTGTGATGCCAATTGCATTGCCGGGTAGCTACGTCGGGAAGAGATAAGCGCTGAAAGCATCTAAGTGCGAAACTCCCCTCAAGATGAGACTTCCAAATAGGGCCGTCAGAGACGATGACGTTGATAGGCTACAGGTGTAAAGGCAGTAATGTCATAGCCGAGTAGTACTAATTGCCCAAAAGCTTACGCTATCCCTGTTACAATTTCTGCAAAGACATGTTAAAAAAGTCAGAAGTCGGAAGAC
>NZ_MSPQ01000025.1 GCF_001936475.1 Algoriphagus marinus
AGACCATATTGATTCGCTCCCTCAATCCGGTTGCCAGTAAAGCGGAATGCCCCCTCTACTTCGTCTATAAAAAATCCATCCGAACTCGACGAGGAGGATCCCAATAATACCACGTGGTTATCGGTGATTGCTGCTCCGGTCAGGTATTGCAGCACACTTCCTCTATAAAATTGATCAGTCAGCTCATTGTTGCGGATCTCTCCCCCAGTTCCTCTTGAGGCTCCGCTCTCCGAACCCCGATAATAAATCCCTGTCGAACCTCCGATTATCGTACTGTTCAATACTCGCAGGTCACTTGAGATTGCAGGAATAAATACCACATTCCCACGTTCCGTACTCGTGCTGTTGGTGATTGGAGATTGCAGGATACAGCCCTCAATCGTCAGATTATCCGCCCGATTCAGGGCGACTACTGTTCGTCCAAAGGTCGTTCCTGTTGCTACCAGCTTTAAGTTTCTCAGAATGATGTCACTCGCATTGTCAAAACCCATCACATAGTTGGTACCTGAAGCCGACGCTCCAAAAGTCAGGATTACATCTTCCGCATTTCCCGTCGCTGATTCATAGGTCACCGTATTGCTCGCTGATCCTCCAGACAGATCAGGGATCAAAACCTGCTCTGTATAGGTGCCCGCTGCTACCTGAAAGGTAACCGCTCCGGCAAGTCCGTTCAGGACCATCGCATCCACACTCGCCTGGAAACTCGTGAAGTTCCTAGCTCCACTGCCTGATACATCTATTGTGTAGATTCCCGATAGTGGCACTAAAGCCGCTGCATCATATTCATTCGCTCCGATCGTCGGGGTTGCCTTTCGGGGAGCTCCGTTGATGTCTTCCGGTACTTCGGACAGTTGGATACCCGCATTGGCCAAAGCAGGAGAGCTCGCTGTCAAATCCGTATTGCTCGCATACTGTGGATCCGCTGTCAGGGAATTCGCATCCCGGGAAGATAAGACACGCCAATCGGCAAGGTCACCCGCATTCGAATTCCCCCATCTGCCTAGGTAAACACCTGAAGTGAAAAAGTCATTGTAATCCATCTCATCCAAACCTGTCGAGTTGGCCACATTCACAGCATAGCCCGTATTCGACTTGAAGATGTTGTTCTTGATTTTGTTGCCTGCTCCGCCTGAGCCAAAGTAGTAAATGCCCTGGGCTCCGCCTGTCGTGTTGATGTTGTTATGGTAAAAACCCTGGTACTGATTGGATACAAAGTATACCGAATAGCTACCTGCCTTCGAATGAATCTGGTTGTTGGCAATCAAGGCCGGGGAGCCCGCAGTAGCGGTACAGCTGGTCATATACAGACCATATTGATTCGCTCCCTCAATCCGGTTGCCAGTAAAGCGAAATGCCCCCTCTACTTCGTCTATAAAAAATCCATCCGAACTCGACGAGGAAGATCCCAATAATACCACGTCGTTATCGGTGATTGCTGCTCCGGTCAGGTATTGCAGTACCATTCCTCTATAAAATTGATCAGTCAGCTCATTGTTGCGGATCTCTCCCC
>NZ_MSPQ01000027.1 GCF_001936475.1 Algoriphagus marinus
CTTGTCAGAAGAAATAAAAGGGAGATATTTGCACTCCCAAACGACGCGAACGGCGGTTTGGAAAAGGTTGAAAGAGGAGTTTTGGTGACGGAATAGGTTGGATTGGTTCAATGAATTGATTTAGGGTAGGTCAAAAAAAATAAGGATTTATTTTAAAAAATCTTTTGCAGGAGAAAAAACTTCAGTTACCTTTGCAACCCTGTTCGGAAGGAACGGAAAAGAAAAAAGATTAAAAACACGGAAATCGGGCTGAATAAGCGGGTTTTTGACGATTGGCCAAAAATGTTTGGCTGGTAAGTTCTTTGAAATGATGTAAGGCGAAAAAAAATAGTAACCTGAGTAAAGAAAGAGAAGATTTGGGCTCTTCGGGGTGCCAAGTCAAATAGTGTATATAGTAACTTACAATGGAGAGTTTGATCCTGGCTCAGGATGAACGCTAGCGGCAGGCCTAATACATGCAAGTCGAACGGCAAGAGTTTTAGCAATAGAACTCCTAGAGTGGCGAACGGGTGCGTAACGCGTATGCAACCTACCCTATACAGGGGGATAGCCCGGAGAAATCTGGATTAATACCCCATGGTACTGTGAGAAGGCATTTTCTTATAGTTAAAGATTCATCGGTATAGGATGGGCATGCGTCTGATTAGCTAGTTGGAGGTGTAACGGACCACCAAGGCGACGATCAGTAGGGGTTCTGA
>NZ_MSPQ01000028.1 GCF_001936475.1 Algoriphagus marinus
TCCTCGTCGAGTTCGGATGGATTTTTTATAGACGAAGTAGAGGGGGCATTCCGCTTTACTGGCAACCGGATTGAGGGAGCGAATCAATATGGTCTGTATATGACCAGCTGTACCGCCACTGCGGGCTCCCCGGCCTTGATTGCCAACAACCAGATTCATTCAAAGGCAGGTAGCTATTCGGTATACTTTGTATCCAACCAGTACCAGGGTTTTTACCACAACAACATCAACACGACAGGCGGAGCCCAGGGTATTTACTACTTTGGCTCGGGTGGAGTGGGAAACAAAATCAAGAACAACATCTTCAAGTCGAACACAGGCTATGCTGTGAATGTGGCCAACTCGACAGGTTTGGATGAGATGGATTACAATGACTTTTTCACTTCAGGTGTTTACCTGGGCAGATGGGGGAATTCGAATGCGGGTGACCTTGCCGATTGGCGTGTCTTATCTTCCCGGGATGCGAATTCCCTGACAGCGGATCCACAGTATGCGAGCAATACGGATTTGACAGCGAGCTCTCCTGCTTTGGCCAATGCGGGTATCCAACTGTCCGAAGTACCGGAAGACATCAACGGAGCTTCCCGAAAGGCAACCCCGACGATCGGAGCGAATGAATATGATGCAGCGGCTTTAGTGCCACTATCGGGAATCTACACAATAGATGTATCAGGCAGT
>NZ_MSPQ01000029.1 GCF_001936475.1 Algoriphagus marinus
AATTCAATGGAACCGTTATCCAGAATACCACAGGTGGTCTCCACAGCGATGACATTCGAGACTAAAAATTCACTTGGCTCCGTAATCGTATAGGTGCCAGTTTCAAAAGTACAACCTGTGGTTGTATTGCTGATTCTTACCAGATAGTCATCTGCAACCAAACCGCTGAAAAGGCCATCTGTACGAGTTTCTACAGGAGAATTATTTGATATCCGAATCAACTGATAACTGAATGGACCTACGCCAACAGGTGTTCCGATCACTTCCAAGGTACCGTCGTTCCCTCCGAAACAACTTACATTCGAGGGAATAAAATCAGCTTCAGGATTGGGATTGACAGTGATATCAATTGGGAAATCTAAATCACAACTTCCTCCTCCTCTTGCTTCTAGGGTAAAAGTATAATCCGCTGGAGCTATGTTTTCCAAAGTCAGCGTCGGAGGCTCAATCCCAATTCCAGGTGTGACGGTATAGGTACCTCCAGCAAAATTTCCGCTAGATCCACTCAGGGCAACTCCACC
>NZ_MSPQ01000003.1 GCF_001936475.1 Algoriphagus marinus
ACATCTAAAACTATCGCTGGGTCGCTGACAGGGCTTCAATTATACTCTAAAATCTTCCCTTTTTCAATCAAACAAACCTAAGGTAGCTATCGGGATTAAATTGGAACTTGATCCTGATTTACCGAAAGTAAATGTGGTGGGATCAGATATCGGGAGGGTAATTCTCAACCTGGTGAACAATGCTTTCTATGCCGTAAACGAAAAAGCTAAATCAGGAATTGAAGGCTACAAACCTGAAGTAATCGTAAGTTCTAAGAAAACCGAAAATGGAATCCAGATTTCTGTAAAAGACAACGGCAACGGAATCCAGGACACAATTAAGGAGAAGATCTTCCAGCCTTTCTTTACCACAAAACCAACTGGGTCCGGAACGGGCCTAGGCTTGAGTTTGAGTTATGATATTGTCAAAGCGCATGGGGGTAAATTAAGAGTAGAAAGTTTCCCCGTCAGCGAGGCAGTTTTAGGAAGGGAAGGAAGTGAGTTTGTGATAGATTTACCGCTTTGATGTAAATTTTGCAACTATTATCAGATAGGATCTTGGAGGTTAGATTTTGATGCTGTCAAGTCTTGCAAATTCTAAACAGTTTTGTTTCATTTTCTAGGTCAAACAACCCTAATCGAAAATAGACTCGAAAAGAATTTGCCTGTATTAGGGGAAATTTACTTGGACTTCGTCCAAATTGAGTTTTAATATTCATAGAAATTGGGTTGCTTAAAGGGCTAAATAGTGTTTCAAAAGAGTAAACTATTTCTAAGATTCTAAAAGAAACAGTGAATTTTGAAATTGGTATTCTAATGGCTTAGATGCTATAATTATTGCAGAAACATAGCAATGTGAACGAGCTTAAGATTTTGAAAATGTCCGAATTGTAAGAGAGCAATTTCAAAATCAAAGATAAAATGGGGAAGAATAGTTGATGGAGATGGATGGACTAAATATGAGTGATCTTTGATTTAGTAAAACTCTGGGTTTGCGGATGGGGTTATATGCAGTTCTCACTTATTCATCAGATACCTTCAAACTCAAAAAAAAATCGAGTCAAATCTCATTTATCGCCAAATTGATTTGAAATTTTTTATTCTTCTCCAAAATAATGGTTATTAACATTTTGAAAAAAAAATTCATAACTTAGAAATGATTTTTATACCAAGTAATTTGTATTTTAATTAGGCAAAGGTGACTGATTCGTTCAGTAGTTGATTTTTTCTTTTTCGAAAAACTTTTGCTTTTACTGTGTTTAAATTCTTTAACGATAAACAGATTTTCAATGCGTACATTCTTCAAACATAGCACCGGGTTATTGATACTATTGCTTCTTGTGGCAAATTTTTCTTTTGCGCAATCTGTTAAACTTGAGCAGGGCCAGAATGGCGGGCTTGACCAAGTGCCAGTAAGCCCCGTAAACTGGGCTTCTGGTAATTCCAATTCCGGAAACAGCCATTTTTTTGAGGGACAATCAATTCCATATCGATTGACTATTTCAAAGTTAAAGGCAGGAAAGCATACGGTAGAAATTGAGTGGGATACCAGAGAAAAAAACAAAAGCGCTATCGATTACATCACGAATTTCGATAGAATCTGTGAAGATGTAATCCCAAGTTCTGGTAATCCAAGTTTTGGAGTAATACCGCCTCCAAATGGAATACCCCAACCTTCAGCCAGTTTTAATGAGCTTTCCGATGAAGAAAGAAAGATTGCCATATATGGAGGTACAATAGGTGAAATAAAGTATACGCTGCAGGAGAACAATTCTCTTACCAGCGCCATTACCAGATTAAGTATATCTTTTACTACCACGAGTGGGAATGGGGCGAATAATACTGTTGTTATTGCCTGGGGAGGCCATATCGCTAAAGCACAGGATTGGGGAGAAGGCAATTCAGCATCAAGTATAAACGGATCTCCATACCATACCAGAGTAGTTTCATTAGATGGAAAATCTGTAGGAAGTAGGAGCAGTTCCGTACAAGCCGCCTCAGAAGTTATTGACTTTGATACTGAATGTGTTATTCAAGGCGAAAGTGAAGTTTGTGCTGGTTCTACTGCATCTTATTCAGTACCTGATGGAGCATCCTCATATATTTGGACAGTTACGAATGGAGAAATAATATCTGGGCAAGGCACTAATTCAATTATAGTCAATTGGACAAGCTCCGGAAACATATCAGTGGATATAGACTTTGCGGGGGCTTGTTTCCCAACAGAATGTAGCCTCAACGTGACACTTAGCACTCCTCCTGTTTTGTCTGTTTTCGATGCAGTTTTGTGCAGCACTGAAAATGGAGGGAATACCGCCATTGCAAATTTAAATGATTATGTCACGGTCGATTTTGGAGACTTGGTTTTTACTCGAAATGGTCAGGAGATTGTAACTCCTGAGTCTGTTTTGGTTACTGATGGAGATGAAATAGAGGTTAGAGCAATAGGTAACTGTGGTAGCACAAAAACTTTTGATGTAACGGTGAATGATCGGCAGGTTTTTGGAATCTGCTCACAAGGAAAAGTATATGAACTAATAGGCTCTGAATTAAGTGCATTGAGTGAAATTTTTAAACAAGGTCAAACCGTTGAGACCAATGAAGTCTTCTATATCAGCGGAAACGAGGTGCTAATCGAAGTAATCTACTTTAAGGATAAATTTTCACAAGCAAAATCAATTTTGGAAAGCTTAGGTTTTGTGACTCCAACTGAAGCGGAATTAAAACAAGATCCGAATTCATTGATCATCGCTGGATTTTTTCCAATAAATAAGTTGGTGGATTTAAATCAGTACACAGAGGATATAAATTATGTGCGCCCTGCCATTCCACCAGTTCCCAATAAAGGTGCGACAACCACTCAAGGTGATCGGGTCATGCGATCCAACCTGGTAAGAGCAGGATATTCTCATTTTGAGGGGGACCAAGCCATTGACGGAACAGGAATTAAAATAGGGGTGATTTCTGATAGCTATGCTACTCGTACCGATGCAGGGGTCAATACTTTAGCAACAGATATTTCCAATGGGGACTTGCCTGAAAGCCTTTATTTTTTAAGAGACTTACCAAGCCGTTTTGGAAAAGGATCGGATGAAGGACGTGCGATGATGCAAATCGTTCATGATGTAGCTCCAGGTTCCCAGCTTGGTTTTCGAACAGGAGTAGTTACAGCAGGAGATTTCGCACAAGGAATCCGCGACTTAGCTGCAGCTGGTAGTGACATCATTGTTGACGATATCACCTATATCACCGAACCTATTTTTAGTGATGGAAGGGTGGCAAAAGCAGTCAATGAAGTTGCGGCAAATGGTGTTTCGTATTTTACCTCTGCCGGTAATTTTGGAAGCAAATCCTTTGAGGGTGTATTTAATCCAGTGACTGATTCGTCTATAGATTTACCACTTAATAGTGGAGCTTGGACGGGACTTGGTCGAGTGCATCAATTTAGTGGAGGTAGTACTACGCAGTCAATTAAAGTATTTCCAGGTCAAAATGGTCCTGCGGTCTATATGATAGCCCTTCAATGGGAAGATCCACTCTATTCATTTGATCAGACGGGAAGCTTATATGATCTTGATATTTATCTTAAAAATTATGGTGTTCCGCTATTTGGGTTTAATCGTGATAATTCCAATGGTGACCCAATTGAAATTCTTTCTTTTACAGTCACGGAAGAAACCACTATCGATCTTTTAATTGCGAGAGAGTGTGAAAGCTGTACTGACCTAGATTCCAACACAGGTATTAAGTTTAAGTACATTGTCTTCCGGGGTGAACTCGACCCGAATGATCCGAATGGAATAAATGCTTCCACAATTTTTGGACATGCAAATGCAGAAGGAGCCATGACGGTAGGGGCAGTACTTTATGCCAATACATCTGTTTTTGGATTTGACCCGACACTTGTTCCAAGTGGAGTTGCACCATTTACAGTTGCTACTTTCTCCTCCAGAGGAGGAACATTTACGAACGGCGAGCTTAGGGATAAGCCGGATTTTACTGCTCCAAATGGTGTGAATACTACTGTTAACTTGGGGGCGCCGAATTTAGAAGGGGATGACTTTCCAAACTTCTTTGGTACATCAGCCGCAGCACCACATGCAGCAGCAATTGCTGCATTGGTCAAGCAAGCCCGGGTCAAGTATTATCCTGGATCCAATCCTCAGGATTGGGTTGGGGGAGTTGGTACAAGTCTGCCAGTTGATATAAGAAGAGTATTAAAAACTACTGCACAAGACATGCACGAATCTGGCGATGATATCAAATCAGGTTCTGGACTTGTTCGGGCAGATAGGGCATTACTTTCACTTGCCGCACCAAATCCAGACAACATAGAACTGGTTTATGGAGAAGATATTAATCCTGGAGAAGTTGAATTTAAACTGAGAATAAACGGGACTAATTTATATGAAGGCTCAAATGTTTATTTGAGAGAGGAACTATTAAGTGCCACTTATGGAATTGATGATCAGGGTTTTGGGTATTTAGAAGTTACAGTTCCACCATTTGAAGGAAACCCAGGGGTCACCGTGGTCAATAATGCTATTTCAGATAGTGGACTTGACGGGGGAACTGCTGGTCCAGAGTTCTTCTTTGATATTGTAAAGAAAACTATTGCAATCCGGGCGGATGACTTTACCAAAATATATGCCCAGGCATTAAAACCATTTACAGCAAGTGTATATGAGCGAGCCGACAACGATTGGGTGCTGAGTCCGCTTACTTTGGAAGAAGTTGGACTTACTCTAAATCCAGATGATGAAAATAGTTCTTTGGTTCAGCTAGCGCTTTCGAGTCCAATCAGTGGTGACTTGGCAGATGTGGGAAAATATATCATTACAGCTTCTCATCCGCAAACCGGGTTTGCTTTTTCAGACTTTTACAATTACGTCGGAGTAATCCAAGAGGACGGAAATCTTTTCTATGACGGAACGAATAATGCTTTTGGAAACTATGGGCCTGGTATCATCACGGTTGAATCATTGCCAATTACGATAAAGCCTCAAGACCTGACGAATGAATCTGCTTTGAAATATGGCGAATCAATCAGTGATGCTTTAGAATTTGAGGTAATTATTCCTGACGATTTAATTGAATCCAATGGGGAAGTCAAAATATCTGATGTTCAAAGCTTAAAAGAGAATATTCATTCTCAATATTTATTAGATCTTGAATTAGCTAAACAGCCAGGAGATAATAGCCTGCCATTGGGAATTTTCAATGGAAGGACAATCATCAACAAAGATAATTTTATCAACAAGAGCTTTATGGTCAGTGGCCGTACCATAATCAATGGACGCACTATCATAAATGGCCGTACCATAATCAATGGACGCACGATCATTAATTCGGCATTTGACGTTCCTGGTGACTCTTTCCTAGAATACCTTGAAGATCAGGAAAGTCAGGAGCTTAAATCTGTAAGTATCAACGGCAGAACAATGATTAATGCGCGGACTATTATAAATGCCAGAACTATAGTCAACGGGCGAACAATTATTAACGGGCGTACTATAATCAATGCCCGTACGATTATTAATGGACGCACTATCATCAATGGTAGAACGATAATCAATAGCACAGGCGGTGAGGGAGAAGGTCCAGAAGATAACAGCTTGGTTATTTTCGGTGAAAAAGATCTTGAGCTTGCGGAAGAAGGTGAAAATGAGGTTATCGGGAAATATTATGATTTCGGTGAAGAAATCGGTGAAAATGATGATGATTTCAATCTTGAATTCTTCTCAATAAATATGGTGACAGGAACAGATGTTGGTCACCATTTCATCATTCCGGGAACATTTGAATCCAGAAACTTTACCGTGTCCTATCTGCCGGCAGACTTGACCATCACTCCGGCTACATTGACTGCTAAAACCACTGCAAGTCCTGATTTGATTGGATTTGGTGATACAGCACCGGAATATGCAACTGAATTCGATGGATTTGAAGTCAGTACAAGCTTCCTTGATCCTGATGGAAATGAAGTGAACTTGGAGGATGACGAAGAATCTGTAATTGAATCTGTTGATTATTCATTACTAGTAGGGGAATTATCGTTCCCAAGTATTGGCTTGATCCAGGCAGGTAGCTATGAAGTTGATCCTGATATCAGCTTTAAAGAGCCTTCCAATTATATCTTGGGCACCATTACTAGAGGGTTGCTTACTGTGGAAAAAGCAACGCCAACTGTTTCAATAACTGGTGGAAGGTTTGAATTTGATGGGGAACCTATAGAGGCGACTGCATTTGCATATGGAATTGGAGGGGAAGAAGATGTCCTTGACCAAAACCTTGTTTCCATAACGTACGAAGGGACCGATCAAACTACCTATGGTCCAACTACTTCAGCTCCGATTTCACCGGGGACATATAGGATAATTGCAAATTTTGCAGGAAATGCAAATTATAATCCTGCCAGTTCAGAATACGATGCATTGATCATAGTTGGTTGCGTCAATGCTGCGCCGGAAATCGGCGATTTTGAGACTGCAATGGGGGCTGGTAACACAAGTAACCCAGCAACTATAAAGAGACCTGCCAATACCCAAATAGGAGATTTGTTGATTGTAGGCTTGATGATTGAAAAAGGAAGTGGGCCTTCTATTACTCCTTTGGATAAGGATTGGGTACTGATAGAGCGGGTAAACCAGCGAAATCAAGTTGCGATGATTACTTATTATAAAGTGGTGAAAAGTAATAATGAGCCGGCGACTTATGGATTCCGAATTAATCAAGCACCAAAATGGACGATGGGAATTACCCGAGTTAGCGGTGCTGATATCAATCATCCTGAAGGACCTATTGTTGCATTCAGTGCGGCATCAGGATTTCCGGAATTAGTGGCAACAGCGCCTTCTTTGACAACCACTGACTGCAACACCATGGTGATGCTCTTCTATTCCAATAAGAAAAATGCAA
Organism: Algoriphagus marinus; assembly: GCF_001936475.1. GTDB lineage: Bacteria > Bacteroidota > Bacteroidia > Cytophagales > Cyclobacteriaceae > Algoriphagus > Algoriphagus marinus. Next base: position 6,898 of record NZ_MSPQ01000003.1, read on the forward strand.
CATGGACACCACCAGCAGGAACTATTGAAGTTTATGATGATCCTAATAATCAGCAAGGTTTGACCTCAAATATGATGTCTTATTTTATTCAAAGTGAAGCTGGTAGAACTGGAGATTTAAGTGCTACTGCTTCAATCAGTGAAAATTGGGTAGCTCAGGCAATTGCAATAAGGCCGCTTGTGGTAGACTTGGAATCTGCTAGAATAAATCCATTGTCGAGCGAACTCATTCCGGAATTGTCAAAATCTGAAGAACTTTCTACCCTTCAGGATGAAGAAGTATTGGCTGAGCTTAAAGCATATCCTAATCCGGTAAAAGACAAACTTAATCTCCGACTAAGAGGCCTTGTGGAAGAAGCTCCAAATGAGTCTTCGCTGGTTCTATCAGATGCATTGGGACGAAGTCTTCCGTGGAATGGAGTCTGGCATGAAAATGAAAGCCGTCTGGAGTTGGATTTTTCTCAAATGAAAGTTGGATTTTATGTCATCAATATCAAAACCTTATATGGTGTGAAATCCATCCGTGTGATCAAAAAATCACAGTAGACGTCACAGCCTTTATATCTTAAAAAAGAATGGAAAAAATTCCATTCTTTTTTGTTTTAACTCCATTGGAACAAGTATTAAATTTGTAAGCATTTCAATATTTACTGGAGAATTTCAACTCGTAAACACTTAAAATCCAAGTTTTAGAAGTAGAATTCATTTATTTGAACTCTGAAAAATTACATCTGATTTTGAGTCATTTTAATCTAGTATTTAGCTCTTTCAAATGTTTTTGAGTCAAAGGATAATTGCCTTTTTTGTAAAAGATTTGATTATAAAGATTAAGAAACAGAAAATCTGTAAACCCGATTTTACTAAAAAAAGTAATCTTTGAATTGTTGGGAAAGATCAATGAATAGAAAACTGATAAATTAGTTTTTTCCTAATTGATCTTTCGGAGGGGCTAGGTAAAGGCATACTAGTCTGACTTGTTCCACCTCAATGTTTATTTTGCTTCCAAATCCATTTGTTAGGATGCAAGTTTGTTTATTGGCCAATTATATGGCATTTTTAAATTAATTGGGATGATATTAAAGAATACTCTCAATCTAAAGAAGGCAAAACAACTAGCTTTTACTAGGTATATGAACCAATACATGACTATTTTTAAATACATACTTTTTTTGTTGTCTTTTACCCTTGTAAGTGAAAGTATTTCCCAAACTACTCGAGCTGATAGTTTATTGAATGAGGCTGTGAACGTTGACGACGACAGTGTCAAAGTCACTCGTTATTTGGAATTGGGGCTGGAATTGCTCGGTTCAGATATAAATCGTGCGATCAATTATTTTGATGAAGCTATCCAAATCGGAAAAAGGATCAACTTCAAAAAAGGTCTAGCAAATGCCTATAATGCTAAAGGACGTGCGAATGCGCAACAAGGAGATTTTGTGGAGTCTATTTTAAACTTTCAAGAAGCTTTGAAGTATTTCCATGAGATTGAAGATAAAACGGGCGAAGCTAATATCTTGAGTAATCTTGGTTCCATTTATTATATGCTTGGTAATAGCACCAAAGCGTTGGAACTACATTTTGAATCCCTAAAGATTTCAGAAGAAATTGATAACAAATTAAGAATAGGAACTTCCTTTAATAATATTGGGACAGTTTACCTTGAAAATAAAAGTACAATAAGCGAAGCCCTGTCTTATTTCAAAAAATCCTTAGAAGTATTTCAGGGCATAGAAGAGAAGCAAGGAACTGCTACAGCGGCCATGAATATAGGGGAGGTATACTTTAAAGAATTGAACTATGATTCGGCAATCTATTTTCATCAACTGGCTTTAGGACTTTGTGATGGGACTATTGACGCTACCTTCCCTCTTACCCAATTGGGTGAGATTAATGGCGAATTAGGGAATTTCCAAAAGGCATTTGATTTTCACAGACGTGCTTTGGCAATTTCAGAGCGATTGGATGCCAAATTTGAATTGACGCAAGGACTAATCGGTTTGGCCAAGACACAGAAAATACAGAAGGATTTTGAAGGAGCCATCAGCACTTTCGAAAGAGCAAAATTACTGGCAATTGAGATTGACGCCAAAAATGAATTGGTGGATGTGTATTTAAGTTTGGCAGAGACTCAAGCCCTTGTTGGTGATTACAAGGCTGCCTATGAAAATGAAGTCAATGCAAAATTTGTAAAGGATGAAATCGCTAAAATAAGTACCGAGCGAATGATCCAACGGCTTCGATTGGAATTTGACTTGGATAAAAAAGAAGCTGAAATAGAACTCCTTCAAAAAGATACAGAATTAAAAAATGCTGCGGTATTCAACCAAAGGATAATCATTTTCGCGTCTTTAGGAGTTTTGTTAATGTTTGTTGGGATCAGCATAGTCCTATTCCGAAACAATCTGAGTAAGCAAAAAGCAAACCGCTTACTCCAAATACAAAAGGAAGAAATTCATACTCAACGAGAAAATATTGCTTCTGCGTATGATCAACTGAAATTAACTCAATCTCAGTTAATCCAATCTGAAAAGATGGCATCGATGGGCGAGCTCGCATCAGGAATAGCTCATGAGATTCAGAATCCTTTAAATTTTGTAAATAACTTCACCGAAGTCAGTGATGAGATGGTCGATGAGGTCTTGGAGGAACAGGGAAAATCACTGGAAAAAAGAGATGAAAAGCTGGTTCAAGATCTCCTTCGTGATGTAAAATCCAATCTTCAAAAAATCCGTAAGCACGGTTTGCAGGCAGATGCTATCGTTAAAAACATGCTTGAGCATAGCAAACAAGGTCAAGGAACTCGAGAATTAACGGACTTGAATTCGCTCGCCAATGGATTCCTAAGAATGTCCTATCATAGCTTTTTATCTAAGCTTAGAAATAGTGAGGATATGAATTTGGATATCAAATTGGATATCTCTACCGAGGATAATTTACCAAAGATCAATGTGGTCCCACAAGAAATTGGGAAGGTACTTTTGAATTTACTTAATAATGCCTTTTATGCTGTCCATGAAAGGATTTTGAGGGAGAAAGGTGGACCGACCTCCTTTCAACCGGAAGTAAAAGTGACTACGAAACGGATTACGAGGCCAAATGGTCAATCTGGCGTAAGCATCACAATAAAGGACAATGGAATAGGCATCCCAGACTCCCTCAAAGAAAAAATATTCCAGCCATTTTTCACTACTAAACCGACTGGTTCTGGAACTGGTCTAGGTCTTTCTCTCTCCTATGATATCGTAAAGTCACACGGAGGAGAATTGAGTGTAGAAAGCAAGGAAGGAGAGGGGACTGAGTTTATGATCTATTTCCCTATAAAGGATGTATAAATTGACTCTAAAAAAATCACCTTTCTATAACTCTAGGTCAATTCCTTGTTAATGAATTGACAATTGGTAGTTGAGAGAAAAAATGAGCCCAGAAAGAATAACCTCCTGGGCCAATATTTTTTTAAGATTATTCCCCTCCTCTAGTTCGAGCAGGATCTACAACCCTCGTCCTAGCCGGGTCAACGCCCCTTGTCCTAGCTGGATCTACCCCTCTTGTTCGAGCTGGATCAACATCACTTTCGGTTAAATTCTCGTTTTCCTCTTCAGTACTTTCTGATGAATCGCCCTGGTCTTGGCTTTCATCCTCATTTAATGAGATGGTACTGATTAATTCAGAATCTATATCTACAGTATCCTGTCGATTGGATACCTGAAATGATTCCTCCTGTGTTACAAAAAATAAGAACCAAGCATTACCAGTTCTAAAATAATTACGTTCCATGATCTTAGATTTAAAATACAAATTATATAAAATAAAGGTAGTTTTTTAAGTTAAAAATCCAAATTTTAAGGTTTCAAAGTTCGAACTGCTAAAACTCCGGCATTCGAAAAATTAATTGTGGTTTATTTATGAAAAGGCTTCTTGTAATTCATCCAGTTAGAACCAAACTGATTTTACTTTTTGTGTTCGCTTTTTCGGTTCTTTTTTTTGAGACACTAGAGGCACAGACAATTGAAAGCTTAAAAGAGGAACTAACCAGACTTTCTGATAAACCAGGCTATGCTAAGGATACAGTTTATCTTAATAAAGCCAATGAACTGGGTTTTATGCTTGCAGAGAGTAATCCAGACTCTGCCATTTTATTTCTTGATCAGCAAATTTTGCGCTGTCAGGAAGCAAATTATAAAAAGGGGGAATCTGAAGCATTGAAAATTTACGGAAACGCACTTCAAAACAAAGGCGAATTCGTGGAGTCAATTGAGTACTATACCAACTCACTTACTATTGCAAAATCGCTCTCTGATGAAAAATTAGTCCCGGGAATCTTAAATAATATAGGACTGGTTTATTATAACCTTGGAAATTATACTGAGGCTTTACATAATTTTTTTGATGCAATAAAAGGCGCAGAAACCACTGGTAATTTGAATGTAAAAGCCGCGGCCTTAAATAACGTTGCTCTGATTTACTTTGAGCAAGAGAAATTTGAAGAGGCCAAATCAAAATACAAAGAGATGCTTTCGATTTATCAGGGAATCGGAAATCAGGGCCGCGTAATTCTAGCATATAATAATATTGGTGATGTAGAACTCAAACAGAATAATCCAGTAGCTGCCTTAGAAAATCTTAAAATTGGCTATGCATCTGCACTGGATTTGCAAAGCCCTGAATTTATAGAAATGACTGCAAGGACTATGGCCGATATCTATGCAGCCATGGATAGTACGGAGTTGGCAGAAGAGCTATACCGACGATCCATCGCTATTGCTGAGGAAAAAGGATATGGGGTACCCTACTCGCATTCCCTGATAGGACTTGCAGAATTGTATTATAAAAATCAAAATTTTGAAGAAGCATCGATTTATGCAAATAAAGGATTGGAGCAAGCTGAGAAAATGGGTCAGACTACCCAATTGCGCAATGCAAATGAACTCCTTGCAAAAATCAATGAAGTAATGGGGAATTATCAGGCGGCACTGGATAATTACAAGCTTTTCAAACTGTACAATGATAGTATAAATACTTCCTTAGGGCAAAGGCTGGCTACTAGTCTGGAGGCCGAGTACGAGTTTTCCAAAAAAACATTAGAATTTGAGAAAGCTGCGATAAGGCAGCAATGGCTTACCTTTTCAGCTTTCGTGGGGTTATTTACTTTCTTGATTATTCTGTTTTTAGTCTATCGAAACCGAAACAGACTGGATAAAGCATACCAAACCCTTAAAGAAAAAAACAATGAAATTAAGAGTAAAAACGAAGAACTGGAAAATACTCTTGCTCAACTGAAGTTAATACAACTTCAATTGGTTCAGTCAGAGAAGATGGCTTCCTTGGGTGAATTGACGGCTGGCATTAGCCATCAGCTTCAGAACCCGTTGAATTTTGTGAATAATTTTTCTGAAGTCACTGCTGAGCTGGTAGATGAAATGAAAGATGAACTCCAGAAGGGAGACGCTAAGACTGCACTAGGGGTAGTTGACGATGTAAAGTCTAATCTTGGGAAGATCAATAAATACGGGCATCTCGCAAGCGGGATCATCATGAATATGCTACAGCATAGTCGTATTAACACCGGGCAAAAAGAATTTACAGACTTGAATGCCTTGGCTATTCAATATTTGAATTTGTCCTTTCATGGTATCAAAGCAAAGGATAAGGATTTTGTCTCTGAGTTCAGCCATACCTTGGACCCAAATCTGAAAAAAATCGAAATCATTCCTCAAGAAATAGGAAGGGTTTTGCTCAATTTGATCAATAATGCATTTTATGCCGTCAATGAGCGATTAAAATCTAATCCTAACTCATATCACCCACAAGTAAATGTGACTACAAAATGGCTGGGTGACGCGGTTGAAATCAGGGTTAGTGATAATGGAAATGGTGTGCCAGAGCCGATTCGAGATAAAATTTTCCAGCCTTTTTTCACAACTAAACCAACCGGGCAGGGAACTGGATTAGGTCTTTCACTTTCCTATGATATCGTCAAGGCGCATGGTGGAGAGCTGAGTATGATCACTCGAGAAGGTCAAGGAGAGTCCGGATCAGAATTTATTATTAAACTCCCTATAAATTGAAAAAGTAATTTTAAACCTAAACACCATGGGCATGGCTTTCAGAATTCTCTTAACTGTTATTGTCCTTGGATTTTTTGGAAGCCTGAATGCGAAGGAATATGGAATTACAGGCCTCGACTCGATTTCAACTCCTTATTCCGGACTTTTCGATTCGGATGAAATCTTACAGTTGACACTCAAAGGGAATATGCGTAAACCCCTTCATGATAAATCGCAAAAACCAAAATTTTATCCCCTGACGCTATCTTATCAGGCGGAAGATGATTCTGAGAAATCCCTTACTGTTGAAGTAAAGGCCAGAGGAAATTTTAGAAGACTTCGAGGAAATTGTACTTATGCTCCTTTGATGCTCAAATTTTGAGAGGATGAAGCTACTCAAGTCTCAATTTTTAATTCACAGAAGGAGTTAAAGTTAGTTATGCCTTGCCAGGGAGATGAGTATGTCGTCCGAGAGTGGTTAGTCTATAAACTTTATAACCTACTAACCCCTTTGAGTTTCAAGGTACGGCTAGTCAAAGTTCAACTCGAGGAGGAGGGAAAAACTAAAAACGATGACGCATTTTATGGTATCCTATTGGAAGATGAGACCAAACTAGCAGAGAGAAACGAGATGATTCCATTGAAGCGTAATATGAAACCCTATCAAACTCAAGTTGATCAATTCAATTTGATGGCCGTTTTCGAATACTTAATTGGAAACACAGATTGGTCAGTACAATATCGGCAAAATATAAAATTGCTTTATGAAGGTGATTCCAAGCTGCCGTTTACGGTTCCCTACGACTTTGACCATGCTGGAATTGTAAGTGCGCCTTATGCGCTTCCCACGAAAGAATTGGGGATAAAGTCCGTTTGTGAAAGAATTTACCGAGGATACTGCATTGAAGATTTGGATAAGTTTGAGCCTATTATTAATCGATTCAAAGCAATGAAAGAGGAGATCTATAAGTTATATGAAGACTCAGAGTTTTTAGACCAAGCATACATCGAATCGACTATTTTATATTTAGATGACTTTTATGCCACACTAAATGATGAAAATGTTTGGCGGAAGGATTTTGGTTATCCATGCGACCCAAAAGGCACAGGAAATGTGGTAATCAAAGGATTAAAAGATAATTAGTACGATTAGGCCAAGCTCATCTTTTTCTGGTTTTTCATTCAGTTGAATTTTAACCCTTGATTTTTTCTGATGCGCTAACCCCAAAGTCAAGCAATTATTTAGAACCCCAAAGTCCAATTTGCATTTGGCCTGAGTCTTAATTCACCCCAGCTAATTTTGGAATTTCACTAAGAAATTACTATGGTAAGTTATAAGCAATGCTGGGACAATTTTATGATTACTTTGTCCTAAATAGTTTCTTTTTCCCATTGAAAATCAATTAATTATATCACTTAATTAATCTTTTTAAATTTAAACTCTTTAGAATAATGAAAACATTAAAAGCAACTTTGATTATCGCATTTTTTATGGCGTGGATGCCATTCACCACCCAAGCGCAGCAAGGGGAAGTAACGCTGGAATTTACTAATGCGGCAACCGCACTTGAGCTAGTTCAAAATTATACCAAAGCACTTCAGGCAGGTGATGTAGCCAAAATGGATGCCCAACTTCACAGAGATGTCATGGTATATGGTTTGGGTGGAGCATTGGATTCACTTACCAAAGCTCAGCACAAGGAATATTATACTACCAGTACCAACCAATTCAAGCATACACTGAGTAATGAACTTTACCTTCCCGTCAAAGTGACCAACAACTGGAATGAGGGTGAATGGGTTCTGTCTTGGGGGGTAAATACTGTCACAGATAAAGTGACTGGCAAATCCATCAGAATCCCTTACCATACTGCCACAAAGGTGGTAGATGGGAAAATTGCAACAATGAATTATTGGTATGATATGCTGAATATCCTTACCCAGCAAGGATATGAAGTTAAACCACCAGCCAACTAATACATAATTTTTTAAAACGTTATTTTTTTGGACCAATGTTTCTAGTACTTTTTAATTACTAGCAGCATTGGTTTTCTTTTGAATTTGCAAATTTTCATCAGGATTGATGCTTTGGGAAAATATGCAACTTCGTTTGGACAGAATAAACAGCTTCTAGTCCCTGATAGGTTTTCCTTTTTAATTGAAATGAATAGCTTATACTCCTGCCTGAATTTTTAAACATTTATTAAATCAACGAACTAATGAAAGTATCAGCATATGCGGCTAAAGGGCCAAATGAAAAATTAGAGCCATTTACCTATGAAATGGGTGTGTTGGGAGCAGAGCAGGTTGATGTTAAAGTGATTAATTGTGGAATCTGCCATTCGGATTTAAGCATGATGAAAAATGAATGGGGGATGACCGCCTATCCGATAGTTCCGGGGCATGAGATTATTGGTGAAGTTGTGGCAGTCGGTAGTTCGGTCAAAAATGTCAAAATTGGAGACAAAGTAGGTGTTGGTTGGTTTTCCTCCTCCTGTATGTCTTGCCATGAATGCATGGATGGGTCGCACCATTTGTGTACATCAGCAGAATTTACCATTGGAGGAAGACATGGTGGCTTTGCCGACTATGTGCGAAGTCATTGGTCCTGGGCGATACCGCTACCTGAAGGGATTGACTTAGATAAAGCTGGCCCACTGCTTTGTGGAGGGATTACTGTATTTAACCCGATCATTCTGGCTGATGTAAAAGCAACAGATAAAGTTGGAGTAATTGGGATTGGAGGACTTGGTCATATGGCCCTTAAATTCCTTAATAAATGGGGCTGCGAGGTGATTGCATTTAGCTCCACTCCAAGTAAAAAAGAATCAATTCTTGCTATGGGAGCTACTAGAGTTGTAGATTCAACAAATCCTGATGAATTAGCATCAATCGCAGGGTCTTTAAATTTTATTCTTAATACAACGAATGTGACCTTAGATTGGGATTCATATTTGACAGTTTTAGCCCCAAAAGGTAAGTTTCATAATGTAGGTGCGGTTTTAGAACCTTTGGCGATTCCGGCATTTTCTCTTATCACAGGAGAGAAATCTGTAGCAGGTAGCCCACTCGGGAGTCCTGCTCTGACGCGAACTATGCTGGAATTTTGTGTACGACATCATATCTATCCCATAACAGAGGAATTTCCAATGGTAAAAGTTAATGAAGCATTTGCACATCTTGAAGCTGGAAAGGCAAGATTTAGAATTGTATTGAAAAATTAGTATAACCACAAAAACTCAAAAAAATCATGTTAAAAGTAACCGTACTCTATGGGCATCCTACAGATCCAGCAGCTTTTGAAAGCTATTATGCTTCTTCCCATATGCCACTAGTAGGTAAAATGACTGGATTTGAGAAAGCTGAACTCACCAAGTTCTTGCCTAATCCGGACGGATCCAAACCTGATTACTATCGAATGGCTGAATTATATTATGCAAGTCCTGAAGCAATGCAAAAATCTCTGGGCTCACCAGAAGGAAAAGCAACTACTGGTGATCTAGCTAATTTTGCTACCGGTGGCGTCAAAATGCTGGTAGGAGAAGTTGGGTAGGATTATCTGACAACTTTAAGTCTATTATTCTAAGGATAATTAATAGTAGTCGAATGAAAATTTTATTTATCAGATAAGAACTAGACTTTATTCACCAACCTAAATAAATCCTCCTTGTATTGCTTGCCAATCGGGAGGATTTTTCCTTTCAATTCCACATGGGTTTCTGTTACCGCTTCTAATTTTGAAAAATTCACCATATAGGATCGGTGGATTCTGACAAAGCGTTTAGGGTCGATTTTTTCACAAAGCTTATTCAAAGGACTCACGATCAAATAGTCTTGCTGGGAGGTAATTATTTTGCAATAGTTCCGTTCGGCTTCTACCCAAATAATGTCATCGAGCATAACCTTGATTAATTTATTTTGATTTCGGATAAAAATCCTATCCTCATGTGATTCATGAAAAGAATTTTCTTCTGCTTCTTCTTTGGGAGTTTCCTTGATCCTTTCTTCAACCAAAGCAATAGTCCGCTCTAAGTTTTGCTTGTTGAATGGTTTGGAAATGAATGCAAATGGATGAGTATTTTTAGCTTTTTGAAAAGTGGAATCATCCTCGTTGGCAGTTAGGTAAATAATTGGAATATCCAGAACTTTATGAATTTCATGCGCCGCATCTATTCCATTGGATTTGCCTTTTAGCTGAATATCCATCAGGATCAAATCTGGCTTGGTTTCTAAAGCATGGTGAATTGCCTCCTCCGCCTTGGTTTCAATACCGGTAACTTCATAGCCAAGTTTACTCAGTTGTAAACTGATATTAGCGGCAATAATCATGTCATCTTCGACGATTAATATTCTCATTTTGGTTAGGCTGCTTTGTTTAAAAAAAATGTAAATGAAAAGGCTGTTCCTGGAGATTTGACCAAGGTCATTTTTCCATCAAGTTGTCTTGTTAGCAAGCTAATCAGCTCGCTCCCAAATCCAGTTCCTTGGGGAGTTGAATTTGAAACTATTCCTACTCCGTCGTCAGCGACCTCTAGAAATAAGGCATCCTCTTTTTCATAAAGACTGATAAGGATTCTGCCTTTTTCCTGATCTGGAAAAGCATATTTGAGTGAGTTGGAGATTAATTCATTTACAATTAACCCTATTGGTATAGCCATGTCCACATCCAATTCAAGAGGTGCCATTTCAATGTCAAAATCGATTCTTTTCTTGGCATCAAAGGTGTCAAGGATAAATCTTCCCAATCTTTCAAAAAACTGTTTCATTTCTACTCCCTTTAAGTTTTTCTCTCGGTAAAGCTGCAAATGAATCATCCCCATACTTTGAACTCGATTGTATGTTTCTTCCAATACTTGCTGAAAGTGGCGATTATCAATTTTTGCGATTTGGAGGGAGAGTAAACTAGATATAGTTTCAAGATTGTTTTTGATTCGATGATGGATTTCTTTCAATAAAAATTCCTTTTCTTGATTTTTCTTTTCTAGTAGTGCTGAATAGGATTTATTCCTCAGATAAACCCGATATACCAAAGACAGAATGATCACTAGGACTATAGCAAGGGTAAGGTAGAGAACTTGCAAAATCCGCTGACGACTCAGTTGGGATTCTTGAAGGTTGATCGTATTTTCTTTTTGCGCGACCTGCATTTCTGTCTGAAGAGTTGCGATTTGTGCTTCTGCTTCAGAAGTGAAAACATCGCTTCGGAGTTGATGCGCAATCCTAGAGGCTTTCAAGGCACTTTCAAATAATTTAGAACCTTCATAAGCCTTACTTAACTCCTGGTATACCAAAGTCAGGTAATACTTATCTCCAAAATTCTCCTTTGCTTTTTCAATACTTGTATTCAAGTATTTGGCAGCCTGACTGTATTCCCCTGCTTCGTTACTCACTTTTCCCAAAGCGAGATAGGATCTCATTATCATAAAGTCATTCTCAAGTAATTCTGCATATCTAAGCGCATCCAGACCTGACTTTTTTCCCTCCGAAAAATTCCCCGCATTAGCATGAAGGTTGGCCAAAGCGATATAAGTATCACTGAGATTATTGTAAAAACCATATTGCTCTCCAAGTTGGACAGATTTCTGAAAATAAGGAAGAGCCTCGTCTTGGCGCTCCAGGTCCACCAGGTATTGTCCGACGAGGTGAAGTGTGAAATCATAATCCAAATCATTTATTCCTCTTCTTTCAAATATTTCTAATGATTTGATTCCATAAAAAAATGCGGATTCAAATTTCCGCTGTTTCCAAAATAAATTGCTCATATCGGAATAGGCCATAGCAATAGCCTTTTGATCTTTGTAAGTTTCCCCTATTCCAAGCGTTTTGGAAGCATATTCAAAAGCCTCCCCAAGCATTCCCCTACGCTCATACACATAGCCTAAGTTGGTATATAATAACCAAGCTTCTTGCTCGGGAATCATTGAAATAGCTTCGTTGAGGACTTGCTCTGCTTCATCTAATTGCTCCATTCGAAGAAGAATTGCTCCCTTGGAAACCAGCAATCTACCCTTCCAATACGTCTCATCACTTTCTACGGCTTCTCTTAATCCTAGCTCTATAATATCTAATGCTTTTTTGAGGTTTCGAGTATGATAATAGTACCCCAAATCATTTAAAATTTGTAGCCTAAGCGGGGAGAATTCAGGTATTTCCGAAACGCTATTCTCAAGGTTGTCTAGATAGTCTGATTGAAAATTATCTGTAGCTACAAAAACCTCTTGATATCGAAGCTTTCCCCTTTGATTTTCGATTTGGGCGAATAATACAATAGGTATCAAAAAAATCCAAAAAAAGAAAAACCTCTTCATTTCTAAATGTACTAAATAGAATTATATCAAGATCAGTATTCTGTATTTAAAATAATCTAATGGGGAAGAATTTTATGGGATTGGGGAAGTACTACGTCTATTTTGTCCTAAGACAATTTTTTTATTGATCCTTTGACTGCATATTTAATCAGATAGACTGTTCACAATTTCAGTTCTGGAATTTAAAGATCTAAAATTGTTTGTACTCGTCTCATTTCTGATCCAAGCATTTGCCTGTGAAGCGAAGATGCACTACACAGACTTATTTTATGGAAATGAAAATTATCAATTCTAATATTGAAATTATGTACCTGAGAAATTAGAAGATTCCGTTCAAGAAATTTAAAATATGCTGATATAAACTTTTTTTAATAAGAATCCTCGTTGATGGCTAAAACTGATATAAGACTTAACATGAGCTATTAATTCCGTTTTAAACTAAACTTAAAATGGCAGTGAGGACTAAAGATGATGTTATTGCTAGAATGAAAAATCAGGATTCAACCTGAGGAGATTTATAAGCAATAACTCATATTTTTTAAATAGCCGGGAAGACCTTTTTTGGGTGATTAAGGTTCTTCCCGGTTTCTTTTGATCTAATTCCATGTTTTTACTAATCAAAACATAAGAGCCTTGGACCTTTTTTTAAATCAGAAATTAAGATATCACCTCTTCGAAACAGGAATTATCCGCTTTATGCAAGTAACCAAATAGGCTAATCCATCAACCATTTTACCTATATCCAACCAAAAAATGGAAAATGTAATGCTTTATTCACTTTCCTGTCTATATAACTGAAGTCCATCCATCAATTATAAAGCATTATAATTATCTTAAAGTCTTGTATTAGTATTAAGCATCTACTTGGTGTGTTTCAAAAATTTAATTGACAAGATGAAACTGTTTTTTTTGGTTTTATGGAGTTAGTTTTTTTGCCGCATACTTTGGTAAAATGTAAAAAGAGCAAATTGATAGTACTTCTGAGGCATATCGCGAGATCTCATGAAAGAACGCTTACTGTAGAATACTCGCTTACATCCGGGAAAGAAGGATTAAATCCAAGCTCGGAATTTATCATATTTCTCACTTTTAATGAGGGGCATGAATAGTTTAAATTAACTTTAAACTAGGAATAGCCAGAAAAAAGTATCTTACCGAGCATGAACGAGATTAATTTTATCACCATCATTATCGCTTTTTATTTGAGAAAGCCACTTGGGTTAGAAAAAACCCCTAACAGGTGGAGGTCTCTATTTACTTCTATCATGGCTGCGGCTGTAGCACTCATAGTGATAGATGTAGTAAGTGAAGGTTTTAACCTGCTTTTGATGGTTAGTACGTTTGCTTTGATAGGGACTTTGATTTTCATGGTTTTCAAGTATTCAGAATTTCATTTTCGTAAGAATCTGATTTTTGCCTTACTTCCTTTAATAGGCACAAAAGCTATTTCCCATTTAGCAGAACTGATCAACCATACCTGGTACATCAGGTGGGTAACATACTTTGAGACGGCTGAATTCTTTGCTTTTATCTGGGCTATTGCCATGTGGATTTTAAACAGGAGGCAGGCTAAAGCGCTTGAAAAAGAGCAGCAAAAGGCGATAATAAAAGAGCGGGAATATCAGATTGCAGCAAAGGTTAAGGACGAATTGGAGATACAGGTAGCCGAAAGGACCAAGGAAATAACTAAGCAAAAAGAAGAATTGGAAGCCGCTTTGGAAGTGTTAAGGTCTACCCAGGATCAGTTAATCCAATCTGAAAAAATGGCTTCTTTAGGAGAGTTAACAGCAGGAATTGCACATGAGATTCAAAATCCTCTAAATTTTGTAAATAACTTCTCTGAAGTCAGTAATGAATTAATCCAGGAGATTAAGGAGGAACTATCCAAAGCGCCTGCCGAAAGAGATCAGGAATTGATAGCAGAGATCTTTAGTGATGTGGCGGATAATCTTTCCAAAATAGCATATCATGGAAAACGAGCTGATACAATTGTGAAAGGAATGCTTCAGCACTCCCGTACGAGTAGTGGAGTCAAAGAACTGACCGATATTAATGAATTGGCTGATGAATATTTAAGGTTGGCTTATCATGGCTTGAGGGCAAAGGATAAAACTTTCAATGCTGATTTTCAGACTGATTTTGATGATTTACTCCCTAAAGTAGAGGTGATTTCACAAGATTTTGGTCGAGTATTACTCAATCTGGTTAATAATGCTTTTTATGCAGTCAACGAAAAAAAGCTTAAACTCAAGTCTGATAATAGTGCGGAAGAGTATAAGCCTTTTGTTAAAATTACCACCCGAAGAAATCGAAATAAAATTCAAATAAAAGTGGAGGATAATGGGATGGGGATGCCTGAATCAGTAAAACAAAAAATCTTTCAACCTTTCTTTACTACCAAGCCAACGGGTCAAGGAACTGGCTTAGGTATGTCGCTTAGCTATGATATTGTCAAAAGCCATGGCGGAGATATTCAAGTGCAGTCGGAAGATGGAAAAGGCACTCAAATCCTTATCGAACTTCCAACTTAAAATAATTATATTTATACATGTTGAAAGACGATCAATTGTTTAATTCAAAGTCGCTTTTTATACTTTTTCTAGTTTTGACTTTCTCCTGTCAGTCAGATAAGGATATTCCCTTTCCTGAAAATCCCTCAGGATTCGAAATCCCAAAGGCTTTCCCTTTTAAAATACCTGATGGAAAACCGATCACTTGGAAAGAAATCCCTAAAGACAGCGTGCCTAAGGGAAATATAATGAGGTTTGATCTGGATCGTCTGCCCTCTAAACCATTCTTTCTTGAAGAAGAAACTCCGCTCAAAAAACCAGTTGAGAAAACTACTTTCGATTGGGATAAACTAGAGGAATACCCCTTTAATTTAATATTAGAGAGTGATTCTTTGGAAAGTTCAATAGTTAGACTTCCTGAACCTATTATCACGCCGGTCATCACCCCACTGAAATTAGAAAATGTCAATGCAGGAATTCTAAGCCTTTCCAACGGACAAGGACTGCCGGGGAATATCATTTTCGCACAGATTATTAGTCCTGATGGAATTCATTGGATAGCCACAGAAAAGGGGTTGGTTAAGTTTACCGGTTCTGAGTTTCACCTCTATCCAATCGTAAAAAGTGACTTTTCTGGAGCTGTGAACACGATATCGGATTTAGATTTTGCTCCCGATGGCAAACTGATAGTGTCCAGTTTCCAAAAAGGAATAGTTATAGTCGATTTGGAAAAAGAATTAGTAGAAACTATTGAGTTGTCTTATGGATTTTCAAGGGGAAATGTAGACCGGGATGGTAATTACTGGGGAGGAAGAGTGGTGGATGAGCACAAGTTCATTGACTTGAAAAATCGGACGGTATCCAATCTTGATTTGAAAGGCTTGAATTTAGGAATCAATAATTCACTGGGGTCCTTCATTGATTCAAAAAACAATCTTTGGTTAGGCTTAAGTATTGGAGTTGGAATTATTGATGCTGATCGAAAAAAGATGAAGCTTTTCGATCAGGAATCCGGATTGAAAACTTTTGCTAACTATGATTTCACTGAAACTTCCTCTGGAGAAATTCTTATATCATCCTTCTCGCCAGGGCTTTCCAGTATTTCATTAGAAAATTCCACCATCACTAGATTAGCGGCTGAGCAAGGATTTGAAGGGGCTCCCATTTCAATCGCTTTGGATAAAGAAGAGAATATTTGGATCGGCTCTAATCAGTTTTTCAGTATTTACAGGCCAATAAAAGGAACTATAAAAACCATTGATACTAAATCAAATCTCACAGGTCAGGGGCCACCTGCGGTCAATATATTTGATCAGGAGGGAATGTATTGGTCTGGATCTTGGCTGCAAGGGCTCACGCTCTATGATCCCACTGGAATGGATTCCAGACATTTTACAACAGATGATGGGCTAATCAGCAATGATACTTGGGGAATCTCTGAGGATAGCAAGGGCCGTGTTTGGTTTGGGACTTATGAAGGATTGATGATTTACAATCCAAAAGATCATACGCTAAAGGAATTGATTATTCCCAGAGATATAGGCCCAAATAGACTAAGCGGAATTAATAAAATAGGTCAGGATTTATTTTTTATTGGTTCGATAGGTGGCTTTAGTATACTGGATGTCAATTCAAATTTAATTACCTCCTACAAAAGCAATTCAGAAACAGCTCAGGCCAACTGGAGAGGTATAAAAAGCAGTGATGGTTCAATTTGGATTGCGAGCGATAACGGAGTGATAGTTTTTGACCGGTCAAATATGACTATGAAAAAATTGGATGCATTTTCTGGTTTAGCCAGTAACACCATTTGGGGAATTAAAGAAGATGCCGACAAAAAAATGTGGTTGGTTAGTGATTCTGGAATCAATAGGATTGATACTGAGAAAAATACCTTGAGCTATTTTGGGGTACTCGAAGGACTTCCTTCCAATGATCAATCTATTCTCTTGTTAACTGAGGACAGGCGATTAGTAATAGGTGGAGCTAAGGGAATCTCTATTATCAATAAAAGCAGGGACTCCATCACCCTTATCAATAAATCACATGGTTTAATTCCGGAGGGATTATATGACATGGTGGAGTCAAAAGGCAGGCTCCATCTTGGGACAGAAAATGGAATTGTAGTGATCGATGAGCCTCAAAAAGATGATCCAAACCAAGCTTGGAGATTTTCAAATTTTGGAAGAGCCGAGGGGTTTCCCTTTACTGATTACAATCAATCTACAGGCTTTGTCACCTCAGAAGGAAAGGTTTGGTGGGGAGCATCTCCTATTTTGACTGTAAATCTTCAGGATCCAATTACAAATTCCAGCACTGATGCGAAAGTAGAAATGACGGGAATCAAGGTGATGGATGAATCGCCCTCTTTTTTCATTAGATATCAGAAAGTTGAAGACTTAGCCATTCCGGATAGTCTTGATTTGGATAAAGGTGAATTATCAGATTATCTCAATGAAAATAATATTCGATGGGATAGCTTAGATAAGAAAACTAAAATGCCGGTTGGTTTGGTTTTGCCACATCATCAAAATTCCCTGACTTTTCTTTATTCCAACCCTACAATCAAAAGTAGAGATGAAATAGAATTCCGATATGTGCTTGAAGGATCCGATGAGGACTGGTCTGAAATCACCAAAAACTCCGCGTCTAAAACGTATTTCAACTTATTACCTGGAGATTATACTTTTAAAGTAATCACCAAAGGATTTAATGGAGTTTGGAGTCAGCCTGCTTCATTCTCATTTATTATTAAATCTCCATGGTGGCTTACCTGGTGGGCATTTTTGATCTATGCATTTTTACTAGGCTTGTTGATCTATACTATTGTTCAGATCAGGTCTTTTTATCTCAAAAAGGAAAATCGAGTATTGGAGGAGCGAGTCCAACACCGTACTGCTCAGTTGAATAAATCCATTGAGGAATTGAAATCTACTCAAGAGCAATTGATTCAATCCGAGAAAATGGCCTCTTTGGGAGAGCTCACTGCCGGGATTGCTCATGAGATTCAAAATCCACTCAACTTTGTGAATAATTTCTCCGAGGTGAGTAATGAATTGATCCAGGAGATTAAGGAAGAGCGCGTCAAACCAAGGGAAGTGCAGGATCAGGAATTGATTGATGAGATATTGAATGACATAGCCGATAACCTTGAAAAGATTAATACCCACGGCAAACGTGCAGATTCTATCGTGAAGGGAATGCTGCAGCACAGTAGAAATAATTCTGGACAAAAAGAATTGACGGATATCAATGCTTTGGCAGATGAATATTTGCGACTTAGCTATCATGGATTGCGTGCTAAAGACAAGTCATTTAATGCGGACTTTAAGTTGGACTTGGATCCGACTCTTCCGAAAATTGAAGTTGTGCCTCAGGATATTGGCCGTGTTGTACTAAACTTAATCAATAATGGATTCTATGCAGTATCTGAAAGGCGACAAGAACTGGCTATCCAAGGTAATAGCGAGCATGCTTCTTATAAGCCAACAGTTTGGGTAAGTACCAAAAAGCTAGATAAAGGCATAGAGATTCGCATCCGGGATAATGGAAAAGGAATACCAGAAGAGATTAAGGCGAAGATTTTCCAACCATTCTTTACTACCAAACCGGCAGGAAAAGGAACTGGTCTAGGTTTATCAATGAGCTATGAGATTATTACCAAAGGTCACAATGGGCAGCTTTCGGTTCAAAGTGTTCCTGGAGAGTTTACTGAATTTATTATTATTTTAACTTAAGAAAAGATGACAAAGATTTTAATAGTTGATGATGAAAGAGATGTAGAGACACTTTTTCGACAAAAGTTTAGAAAGGAAGTCCGTAATGGAGATTTAGAATTGGCTTTTGCTTTTTCGGGAGATGAGGCACTTCGGATATTAAGTGAGGACGAGCCTCCAGAAGTGGTGTATGTTTTTTCGGATATAAATATGCCGGGAATGACTGGTTTGGAATTATTGAAAAAAGTAAAGGATAAGTTTCCTAATATTAATGTCAGTATGATTTCTGCCTACGGCGATACTGAAAATTATCAAAAGGCAATGAGTTCAGGTGCAAAAGAATTTTTCACTAAACCAATTGATTTTGATTCTCTTAAGAGAGAAATTGTAGGGCTGATAACAAAGAAATAAAGAGATTAAGGATGATTAAGATATTGGTAGTCGATGACGAGGCGGATTTGGAAATCCTGATCAAGCAAAAATTCCGAAAGCGAATTCGTGAAGGAGAGCTGGAGTTTTTGTTTGCACTGAATGGCCGAATTGCGCTTGAGGTTCTGGATGCTAATAAGGACGTAGATATGATCCTTAGCGATATCAACATGCCTGAGATGGACGGATTGACATTGCTTTCTAAAGTCAAGGAAAAACATTCTCTACTGAAAACTGTCATCATTTCGGCTTACGGAGATATGGAGAATATCCGTACAGCCATGAACCTTGGAGCTTTTGATTTCATCACCAAGCCGGTTGATTTTCAGGATTTGGAAATCACTATCGAAAAGACTAGCCAATACATCCATCAAGTCAAATCGACTCTTAAAGCCCTAAAAGAAAACAACATTCTCAAGATGTATGTGGATGAAACCGTTTTGAATTTCATGGGCAATCGTGAAATCGAATCCGGAATCTGGGAAAATGAAACGATGGAAGCAGCAGTTGCTTTTATTGATCTTTGTGGTTTTACGGCTATCTCTGAAAATGAGGAACCGAACCTCGTCGTAGGTTTGCTCAATGAGTATTTTGACCTGATGGTTCGTGAAATAATGAATGAGGGAGGAATCATTGATAAGTTCATCGGAGATGCAATCATGGCAGTATTCAAAGGGGAAGATTATCAGGCAAGAGCACTTCGGGCCTGTATAGCTATCCGTAATAAAATGAATGCGCTTCCTGTCTTTTCAGAAAAATCAGGATTCAAACCTAATGTCTCCATTGGGGTCAATAGTGGTGAAATGGTCTCCGGAAACATTGGTTCTATTTCCCTAAAAAAACTTGATTTTACAGTTATTGGAGATACCGTCAATGTCGCCTCTAGATTACAATCCAAGGCAAGTCCTGGTCAAATCCTGATTTTGGATAAATACGCAAACGCAGTCCCTGACTTTAAATGTAATAGTATTGGACAAATGGAGCTGAAGAATAAAGCCCTACCAGTGAATGTTTGGGAGGTCGAATAGACCATAAGAAGACTCATTTTATATACTTGAAAATCAGGCAATTGGCAATAATTTCTATTTCCCGGAATAAATAAACCACCACTCATAATTTATGAAAAAAATCATCCAACCTGCTTTGCTAGTAGCGTTAGGAGTATCTGTGAGCTTTGCGGCTTTAGTGCCAAAAAATGATTCGGCATTGGCGCCGTTGAGAGAAGATTTCACTACTCTGCTGGATAGCACCAAAAAAGACAGTCTAGTCTACCCAAAATTCAAAGACCTTCCACTCAAGCCTGAGCGCGAAGTGAAATTCAACACCAAAGAAGGAACTTGGATAAGTGTAGATGTCAGTCCTGACGGAAATACTCTTGCTTTTGACCTTTTGGGAGATATTTATACTATTCCGATTTCTGGGGGGAAAGCCACTCCAATTACCACCGGTATAGCCTACGAAACACATCCCAGATTTTCTCCGGATGGAGAAAAAATACTTTTCACTTCCGATCGTGCTGGTTCTGACAACCTTTGGTACATCGATATGGTGAAAAAGGACACGGTCCAAATCACCAAAGATAAAAACGGAGACATACCTGGAGCAGCTTGGACACCGGATGGAGAATACATTGTGGTAAGCAAGGGCCGAAGAATCTCCAAATTATGGATGTATCACAAAGATGGTGGGGGAGGAATCCAACTCAATGAGGAACCTTCTTCCATGAAGACCATTGACCCAGTAGTCAGCCCGGACGGCAAAAAAGTTTATTTTTCACATCGTACGGGAGCATGGAATTACAACGCGCTTTTGCCGCAATATCAACTCGGTACTTATGATTTGGAAGAAGGGAAAATAACCAACATTTCTTCCCGCTACGGTTCGGCATTCACTCCTACCCTGAGTAAGGATGGAAAGTGGATGGTCTATGGAACTCGATATGAGGATAAAACTGGTCTAGTTTTAAGAAATCTTGAATCAGGCGACGAACGCTGGCTCGCCTATCCGGTACAGCGGGATGAGCAAGAATCGATTGCTCCTCAGGGTGTCCTTCCTGCCATGGCATTCACTCCGGATTCCAAAAGTGTAATTGCCTCCTATGGAGGAAAAATCTGGAGCATCCCAGTGATGGATGGAGCACCTAAAGAAATCCCTTTCGAAGTAGATGTGAAATTGGCTATGGGTCCAAGATTGTATTTCGATTATGAAATCAAGGATACCACAGCCAAACTTGCCACTCAAATTCGTGATGGTGTGCCTTCTCCGGATGGCAAAAAATTGGCTTTTACAGTTCTGAACAGATTGTATGTAATGGACTATCCAAATGGAGAGCCAAAGCGAATCACGACCAATAACTTTACCGAAGCTATGCCTTCCTGGAGTCCAGACGGAACGCAATTGGTATTTACGACTTGGTCTGAAACGGAAGGAGGACACCTTTATAAAGCCTCGCTTGCAGGAAAAGGCTCCGTCACTAAATTGACCAAAGAAGCAGCACTTTATGTTGGTCCTGTCTGGTCCCCAGACAATAGAATTGTGGTATTCAAAGGTCCAAGAAGAGAATTGCAAGATTCAGAAGGTCCTGGCTTTTCGGGTTCTGAGGCAGAATTGGTTTGGATTCCGGCAGCTGGCGGCGAGCTCACCAAAATCGTGGATGCCCCTAATTATGGAAATGCTCACTTCACCAAGGATCCAACTCGCATTTTCCTGAACGGTCCCGGAGGCTCTCTGCTTTCTGTAAACTGGGAAGGAAAAGACGAAAAGATTTATGCGAAGATCACGGGAATCACCCCATTCGGATCTGCTGCAGGAGATCATGATTCGCATGACCATGCTAGCTTGGAAGATATTTCAACCGTCCGATATGTGATGGGAATGCCTCGATCCAATGCTGACGCGGTGAATTATTGCATGCTGCCGGAAGGTTCGAATGCACAAGAACCAACAATGCGTCCAGCCAGCGCAAGTACGATCTTGATGGCGCCAGAGGGTAATTTGGCATTGGCACAGGTAAATAATAACGTTTATGTAGTCACTATTCCGAAGGTGGGAAAAACACCAACTATCAACGTGGCAGATCCTTCATCTAGCAACTTTCCATCTCGTCAATTGACTGAGATCGGCGGAGAATGGCCAGCTTGGGAAGCCGATGGTAAAAAAGTGCATTGGTCACTTGGAAATGGACATTGGGTTTATGATATCACACGTGCTGAATTAGTTGAAGATTCTGTTAAATCTGCTAAGAAAGCTAAAATGATGGCTGATGCTGACAGCGTTTCAACTTTGAAAGCGTTGGGTCCGGATGCAGTAAAGGCTGCTGATTCGGTAGCAAAAGCTGAAAAAGAACGAATCAAAGAACTCTTCAAAACTGATAAGGAAAAAGCCAAAGCAGATAGCCTTCACAAAGCAGCGCAGAAAGAGAAAGAAAGCTATAAACCTGAGGAGCGTCAGGTGAAGGTTTACTTTGCGAAGGACACTCCAAAAGGCAGCATCCTTCTGAAGAATGCCCGAATCGTGACTATGAAGGGAAATGAGGTCATCGAAAACGGCGATATCCTGATTGAGAATAACCGAATCAAAGCTGTTGGAAAGACTGGAACGCTTGATGCTGGGTCTGCGAAAGTGGTCGATGCAACTGGTAAAACGATTACCCCAGGATTTATAGATACCCATGCGCACATGTGGCCAACTTGGGGTTTGCATAAGAATTCGGTTTGGATCTATGCCGCTAATCTGGCCTATGGCGTAACGACCACTCGTGATCCTCAAACTGCAACTACTGATGTCTTGACTTATAGTGATATGGTCGAGGCAGGAATGGTTCCTGGTCCACGAGTTTATTCTACAGGTCCAGGTGTGGGTTATTGGATGTATAATCTGAAGTCACTCGAGCAGACCAAAGATGTCCTTAAGCAATACAGCAAGTATTACAATACCCAGTACATCAAGATGTATTTGGTTGGAAACAGACAGCATCGTCAATGGGTGATCATGGCTGCGAAAGAGCAGAAATTGATGCCGACAACGGAAGGTGGTTTGGATTTCAAATTGAATATGACCCAGCTATTTGATGGCTATCCGGGACATGAGCATGCGATTCCGATTTATCCTTTGTACAAAGACGTGACTAAGACGATTGCTGAAAGCAAAATGGCGGTAACTCCGACCTTGCTTGTAGCTTATGGCGGACCTTGGGCTGAAAATTATTACTATACCACCGAGAGTCCTTTGCATGACCCTAAACTAAATCGATTCACGCCATATGAGGAGTTGAATTCAAAAGCACGCCGTAGAGCTGGTGGATTAGGTGGTTGGTTTGCGCCAGAGGATCATGTCTTCGAAGATCATGCAGTTGGCATCAAATCTATCGTTGATCAAGGAGGATTAGCTGGAGTAGGTTCTCACGGTCAGTTGCAAGGCTTGGGTTACCATTGGGAGCTTTGGTCTGTAGCCAGTGGAGGAATGTCTGGTATGGATGCTTTGAAGACTGCGACGATCTTGGGTGCGGAAGCATTGGGCTTGGATAAGGAACTGGGAAGCATCGAAGCTGGTAAGTTGGCTGACTTGGTTATCATGGAAGCAAATCCATTAGAGAATATCCGTAACACCAATACCATCACCCATGTGGTGAAAAACGGGCGGGTGTACGATGGAAATACACTGGATGAAATCTTGCCGACACCTAGAAAATTGGATGTTACACCTTGGACGAAGCCATCTCCAATGATGAATACGAGTTTGAAGAAATAAATT
This sequence comes from Algoriphagus marinus, assembly GCF_001936475.1. Lineage (GTDB taxonomy): Bacteria > Bacteroidota > Bacteroidia > Cytophagales > Cyclobacteriaceae > Algoriphagus > Algoriphagus marinus. The sequence goes on from NZ_MSPQ01000003.1 coordinate 30,656, forward strand.
CTCTTGTAATTAATTAGAAAACCGACTGCTTCAATGTGGTCGGTTTTTTTGTTTACCGTGAATTTTGGCTCAACCAAAAATGTAAATCTTGCATTCTCCCCTTTCTCTTCCGTATTTGCCCCAGTGACTAACCAATGGCTCTCAGCAACCGCATTTCTTCGATTCCTGACATTAAGGAAAGTCTGGAATTATGCGCTTTTGGGAATTTCTTTTCAGATTTCAAGGTTCCTGCGAAAACCAATTCTTTGGGGAAATCCAACGACGCTTTCCATCGAGCCGACTACCAGTTGTAATCTCCGTTGTCCTGAATGCCCCTCAGGTCTTCGTTCATTTACCAGACCAACTGGAATGCTCCAGGATCAGCTTTTTGAAAAAGTTATTGATCAAGTCAAAGGTCACCTCACTTGGCTTCATCTTTACTTTCAAGGTGAGCCTTTTCTCAATCCTCGATTTCTGGAGATGGTGCGCTATGCCGATCAACAGCGGATCTTTACTTCGACTTCCACCAATGCCCACTACTTAGGAGAAAAGCAAGTGAGTGAGGTACTCCAAAGTGGACTTAAGCAACTCATCGTATCGATGGATGGGATTACGCAGGAAGTGTATCAAGATTACCGAATTGGAGGTTCATTGGAGAAAGTTCAGCATGGCTTGAGTTTGCTTTTAGAGGAGCGCAAAAAAGCCAAGCTGGATTTCCCCAGAGTCATTCTCCAATTCTTGGTGACTGGGAAAAATGAGCATCAGATCCCTGCGCTGAAAACTTGGGCCAAGGAAATCGGCGTGGATGAACTCCAACTTAAAACCACACAGATCTATGACTTTGAAAATGGATCTGACCTGATTCCCTCCGATCTAGGCTATTCGCGCTATGTACCTGTTGGAAATGGTAAATGGAAGATCAAAAAGAAAATCGAAAATAAATGCTGGCGGATGTGGCAAGGGGCAGTGGTCACTTGGGATGGAAAAGTAGTCCCTTGTTGCTTTGACAAAGATGCAACGTATGTGATGGGTGAGTTGAAATTGAATACCATGGAGTCGATATGGAAATCTATTCCCTATTTCAACTTCCGAAAACAACTTTTAGCAGATCGTACCCAGATCGAGATTTGTAAAAATTGCACCGAGTAAGGGCAATCTTGAAAGACTTGAAAAGCACCTTTTTGGAACTATATTTGGTAGAAATAAGAAATTCACGGATTTTTAGTCCTTAATACGTTCTAGATTCACCCGGAACTGCCCATAAAATATGATGCAAACAAAAAGATTCTGGTATTTTTTTAGTGTAGTTGCAGCTTTAGTATTTGTGTCTCCTATTTCTTTTGCGCAGCAAACGACCGATTTGACACAGCTCAAGGTAGATGAATTATCTGATCAGCAAATTGAAGAATTAATTTCCAGAGCAGCAGAAGCAGGACTTTCCCCTGAAGAATTTCTTCAGATGGCACAGTTGAGAGGGATGCCTTCTGCTGAGGTGGCTAAACTTAAAAACCGAATTGACGAATTGAATCGTTCTGTCGCAAATCCGCGCTCAACTAATGCTTCCAAAAGACAGCCTCGGCAACAAGTAGATTTTAATACGATAACACAAGGGATTTATGAGCCGCAAGATTTCGTAGAATCTGATGATAATGGTCCTCAGATCTTCGGTGAATCACTTTTTTACAATAAAAACAGAAGATTAAGCTTTGAGCCCAGCCTGAATCAGGCTACTCCAAAAAACTACACCTTGGGACCGGGAGATATGATCTATGTAGATATCTATGGGCAATCCGAACAGTATTATGAGGCGACGGTCAATCCTGACGGCTTTGTACTCTTGGATAATATCGGACCGGTTTCTGTCTCCGGAAAGTCTATTGAGGAAGCACAAGGCATCATTAAAAATCGAGTTGCCCGCTACTATCCGGGCCTTTCAGGAGCGAATCCAAGCACATTTCTTCAAGTCACTTTGGGTAATGTCCGTACCATCAAAGTCAATATTCTTGGTGAGGTGCGATTGCCAGGAACGTTTACCTTGAGCGCTTTTTCAACTGTTTTCAACGCGCTTTATGCAGCAGGAGGTCCAAATGAAAATGGCTCTTTCCGTGCAATCCGACTCATTCGAAATAATAAGCTCATTGCCGAGATAGATGTCTATGAAATGCTGACCAAAGGCATGGCCGATTTAGATCTTCAACTGAAAGACCAAGATGTGATCCTAGTTCCGGCATTTCTGGCTAGAGCCAAAGTCAATGGAGAGGTGAAGCGTCCAATTACTTTTGAAATTGCTCCAGAGGACACATTTGAAGATCTGCTAAATTACGCTGGAGGGTTTACCGATGAGGCTTTTAAAGATCGGGTAGCCATTTCCAGAATTACCGGCAATCAACGCTCCGTCTCTGATGTCTATCAAAATCAGTTTGGGATGTTTATCCTCAAAGGAGGAGATGAGATTACTGTTCAGCGGATTTTGAATCGCTATTCCAACCGAGTACAAATCAAAGGTGCGGTATATCGTGAAGGGACTTTTGCCTTGACAGATGGACTTAAGCTTTCCCAATTAATTAAGAATGCAGAGGGTCTCCGAGGAGATGCTTACACCGAGCAGGCGAGTATACTCAGGACAAAAACAGACCTCAGTACAGAAATGATCCAAGTGAATCTTAAGTCAGTTTTGGATGGAAGCTCTCCTGATATCACATTGCAACGGGAAGATGTCGTGCGGATCGCAAGCATTTATGATATTCAAAATGAGCAATACGTTCAGATTTTAGGTGAAGTAATGCGACCTGGAGTCTATCCTTTCTCCAAATCTATGAGACTGGAAGAGTTGATTGTATTGGCAGGAGGACTTCAGGAATCTGCAAATTCCCAAGATATCGAAATCGCAAGAAGATTAGAAGATACGGACCTTGGGACTTTGTCAGATATTATTCCGGCTCAGGTTGCAGCTAATCTGTCCATTACCAGCGAATCGCCAGAACTGATGCCTTTTGATCAAGTGATTGTAAGAAAGCGTTCCACTTTTACTATGCAAAGATTAGTGGCGGTTGAAGGTCAGGTGAATTCTCCAGGGATTTTTGCCATTCAAACAAGTGGTGAGCGAATCTCCGATCTAGTCAAACGAGCTGGAGGATTGAATCAATTTGCCTATTCCAAAGGGGCAACCTTGATCCGTCGTACTGAGTTTTTTAATACCGAATCCGAGGAAATTCGAAGAAGAAGAAATTTGGAAGCTTTGAGATTAAAACTTGAAGCTGATCCGTCCAATTCGGAGGCACAGGAAGAATTATTGCAACGATTATTCAAAGACTTACCAGAAACGGCTAATCCAGTTGATACTCAATTGGCGCAAAATAAAAAGGAATCCCTAGATCAAATCGCGGCAGGGACACCAGGATTTGAGGTCAAACTAAAACAGACCGAAGCAGTGGCGATCAACTTGGAAACTATCATTAAAAACCCAGGGTCTGAGGATGATTTACTATTGGAGGAGGGTGATATTTTATCCGTTCCAAAATTGCTTCAGACGGTCAGAATGCGAGGAGATCTAGTCTATCCGACTACGCTTCGTCTTGAGTCGGGCAAAAGTTTAAAATACTATATCAATAACGCTGGAGGATTCGACCGCAGAGCGAATAGAAAACAAACTTATGTAGTCTATGCAAACGGAGCGGTAAAACGGACCAAAGGCTTTTTAGGAATCAGAAATTATCCTTCAGTAGAGCCGGGAGCGGAAGTCATCGTTCCTACGAAAGGCCCTAAAGTACCATTGCGTTTGGGTGAAGTAGTTGGCATTACAACCGGATTGGCAACATTAGGATTAGTCATTTCTCAAATCAACTGGTAATGGCAGGATCTCAACATTTTTCGGAAAATCAATTTACCATCAAAGAAGTCTTCCAAAATATTGGGGAGTGGATAAGCTATTTTCTCTCCAAATGGAAAGTGCTCATCGCGGCAGGAATTATTGGTTTGGGACTTGGGGCAATGGTTTCTATTTTCAAAAAACCGGTTTTTCATGGCGAAACATCCTTTGTACTTGAAGAGGGTGATGCCGCAGGTATGGGACAAATGTCTGGTTTAGCTTCCTTGGTTGGAGTGAATTTAGGTTCCTTAGGTGGCACAAGTGGGTTATTCCAAGGCGACAATATAATGGAGCTTTATCGCTCAGACCGAATGCTCGGCGAGACCTTGTTAAGTCCATTTGACGAGGGACAATTATTGATTGATCGATTCATTTCCTTTGAAGAGTTGGATAAAAAATGGGCTTCCAAAGTAAATTTTGAGGCCATGGACTTTTCCATTCCAAGAGACAGCTTCACTGTTTCACAGGATTCTGTGGTAAAAGAAGTCTCAAAATTGATAAGAGAAAATCAACTGGCAGTTGTCAAGCCTGATCGCAAACTTACGATCATTCAGGTTTCAATTTCATCTAAAGATGAGCTTTTCGCAAAAGTGTTCAATGAGCGATTGGTGGAAAAAGTCAATGGATTCTACCTCGAAACCAAGACGAAAAAGACGGGAGAAAATCTCAGCATTCTGCAAACTCAGGCAGATAGCGTTCGGGCAATTTTGGATGAAAGTATCGGGGCTTATGCCGCTGCTTCAGATCGGGTGCCAAATGCGAATCCACTTTTGAGCTCTGCGACGGTGGAAAGCCGGAAAAGGCAAATTGATGTACAGGCAACTGGAGCGGTATATCAGGAGATCGTAAAAAACTTAGAAATTGCGAAAGTAAACCATCGCAACAATTCACCTCTGATTCAAATCATAGATCAGCCTCGACTTCCCTTAAAGCGGACAGAAATCCGCTTAGTCAAAGGAATGGTTTTGGGAGCTTTTGGAACCGGATTTTTGACTTTGTTGATGCTATACTTCCGTCGATTGTACCAAAAGCATGCCTAGCATAGCTTACCGCCATGTTTGAAAAACTGTCATTATTACCCCTAGGACATATTATCCGGAATAAATCAATCCAGAATTTCCTTTTTTTGGCGGTAATTCAGTCTTCAAACATCCTCATCTCCATTATTACGATGCCCCTTTTGATCCAGAGTGTCGGGCTGGATCAATTTGGCTTGGTAAACCTCTCCCTTTCTGTGATTATTCTGCTGAATATTATGGTCGGATTTGGCTATAACCTCAGTGCTCCAAAAGATGTTGCGGTCAACCAACAGGACAAGGTTGCGCTTTCTCACTTGGTTTCAAATGTCTTTTCTGGGAAGATTTTGCTGGCATTCTTAGCCACGCTCTTTATTCTTATTGGGGTTTTCGGTCTGAATTTATTCAAAGAATATCAAGTCATCCTTTTGTTTTCATGCTTGTTGTTGTTTTCTGAGGCGACGCTTCCACTTTGGTTTTTTCAGGGAATGGAAAAAATGAAGTTGATTAGTATCACCAATATTTTCAGCAAACTGCTGTTCTTAATGGGGATTGTTTTGTTTATACACCAACCTGACCAAAGTAAGTGGGTGAATTTTATAATGGGCTTTTTTGGACTGACAATTAATATTTTCCTACTCTTTTACATTCATATCTTTCTGGAAATTCGATTTTACAGACCGGAATTTTCTGCGATTTGGAAGAGTTTGAAAGATAATATTCTTTTCTTTTTTAGTAATCTGGCGAGTCATATTTCCATTAATGGAGGGTTGATCATTTTGAGCTTTTTCTCTGTAGCCGAAACACTCGGGATGTATAGCCTGGCAGAGCGTGTGGTAATGGTTTTACGACTTTTTCCAGCTTTGATCATTCAGGCTATTTATCCCAACGCAGCAAAAAATTACCAAAATGATGAATTGGCATTCTTTCGATTCTTGAAAAATGTCTACGTAAGAGTCTTATTAGTGGGAATGCTGATTACTGCAGGAACTTACTTCACCGCTCCTTGGATCATTCAGACCTTGGCTAGAAAACCATTGGATGAATCTGTGGATTACCTGAGAATCTTGGCGGCAGTGCCATTTTTAGCTTGCCTCAATGTAGGAAACGTAACGCTCATGCTAGTTGCAGATTTGAAAAACTTACTTTTCAAGGCTTCTTGGATGATGTGCGTGTATATGATTATCACCGCCTCTCTACTTACTTCGCAATTTGGGGGAATCGGTCTTTGCTATGCGATTCTCTCCACGGAGATTATTGTATTCCTGATTTGTATGGTTTTGCTCTTTAGAAATAACCGAAAACTCTTCCTTGGATTCTATAGCTAACAGTCGCGTCGCAATAATCTTGGTCAACTGGAATGGGTTAGACTTTACAGTAGCATGCCTTCACTCACTTCGGAATCTGAATTTTCCGAATTTTGGAGTTATTCTAGTTGATAATGCTTCTGACAATCAAGAGGGAGCAATTCTTCAAAAACAGTTTCCTGAAATTGAATTGGTGCAAAGTCAAAGCAATTTGGGTTTTGCTGGTGGGAATAACCTTGGAATTCGAAGGGCATTGGAACAGGGATTTTCTCATGTCATGCTATTGAATAATGATACTGTTGTTGTATCAGATTTTTTGGATGAAATGTTTACCGTTTTTGAAAAGTATCCATCAGTCGGAGTGGTTCAGCCCCTTATTTATTGGATGAAGTATCGAAATCAAATCTGGAGTGCAGGAGGAAAATGGAATGACTGGCTTGGCCGCGCGATCACTCGTTTAGAGTTAAAAAAGACAAAGACTACAAAGACTAGTTTTCAAAAACTGGATTGGGCAACTGGTTGCTGTATGCTTATTTCCAGAGAAGCGATACTGGAAGCAGGATTGTTGAATGAACAGTACTTCGCCTATTTTGAGGATGTAGAATGGAGTTTGAGATTTAGAGAAAAAGGTTTTGAAATCGCTTTGGCACCACAAGCAATTATCTACCATGAGGCAGGAGCTTCATCAAAAAAAAGTCATAGCGAAGGCACGCTCAGTCCAAGAGTTTTTTATTATCACGTTCGGAATCAGTTTTTTTTAATCCGTACAGCCGTCAGTTTAATCTATAAGCCATTTGCTTTTGGATACCACTTAATTCGGTTTGGGTTTTGGGCAGCTTATTTTGCGGTCCGAGGAAGATTTAAGAAATTAAAATCTGTGGCCAAGGGAATCTGGGATGGATTCACTTTGCCTGTTCAATCTCCTGAAAAATGGCTTTAATCTTCTTTCTTCTAATTGCGATTGGTGTTAGTGGAGGCTTTCTCTGGACTGTTCAGGAGATGGTGTTCAAGGGAAAGTGGTCGTATTTTATTTATTTTCTGGCGGCTTTTTTACCCTTTTATATTACAAGCCTCAGCGTTATTTATCTAGCGACAAGTTCCACGCTTATTGTTGCCGTTTTTCAGGCTTTGAAGGAATTGATTGTGCTTATCGCGGTCCTGGTTTTTATTTTTTACAATCGAAAAATTTTCGACTATCCATTTCGGCTTCAAGCTACAGATTGGATGATGCTGGGGTTTTTAGGGTTGGCATTTTTGTATTTGCTGCTTCCAATTGGGCAAGCTTCATTTGTGAATAAGGCCTTGTATTACAAAAGCATGTTGATTCCAGGTTTCGTGTATTTTTTGGGTCGGAATACACGGTTTTCGGACTTGGAGATCAAGCGGTTATTTGGAATTATTTTCATCATTGCGATTGGAGCTTTTCTAGTGAATTTGATTGAAAACTTTGTTTTAAATGCCCATTTGCAGCAGTTTACTGGATATGCACTTTATAATGAAGCTATCAACGATATCGACCCTACAGGTAATTTTGGTTTGACTTGGACTTTTGAAACACAAGCAGTGACCAAGCGATTAGCTAGTTTTTTCTCCGATCCTTTAGAGATGGCTAGTTCAGTCCTAATGGGATTTGCGGCTGGATTGATTTGGTTTTTAACTACCAAAAAAGAGCAGAACTGGATTTATATACTGATTATGCTGGTGTCTTTAGGGAGCTTATTCTTTTCTGCTTCCAGAGCAGCATTTGGAGCATTTTTCATGATGATCTTTTTTGTGGCTTTGGTATTTGGGCTATATAAATTAATTGCTGGAGGATTTCTGGCCTTGATTGGATTCGGAGTCTATGTAGTATTCTTTGCCTCAGAAGACTTTTACTTTTTTGTGCTAGACACCTTGACTTTTGAAAATACTTCCAGCATCGGTCACGTTGTGGAGTGGTTGCTTGCCTTGGATTCTATGGTGTCGAGCCCAATGGGAATAGGCCTGGCGATGAGTGGGAATGCAGGAAGTGTAACGGATGAGCTACGAGTCGGGGGAGAAAATCAATTTTTGATCTATGGAGTCCAATTGGGATGGATTGGTATGCTTCTTTATATCCTTACACTTGCTTCAGGAGTAGTTTTGAGCTTGCGTGTTTTTTATCAAACAGAAGATAAAATGATTGCTAGGCTAGCTTTTGTAGCTGCCTCTGTGAAGGTTGGTTTGCTATTACCCTTATTTACTGCAAATGCAGAAATGTATACTTACGTAGCTTGGATTTCTTGGTGGATGATCGGTTATAGTGTTAATAGCTATAGTAGAATAAGATTATATTTGAAGTAGAAAATTCCTACAGAAACACTTTTTACAGAGATATAAATTGAAAGTCCTCCTCGATCTCCAATATCTTAATGCCGCTACCACTGGGATTAAAACCTACATGTTGGAGCTCGCCAAAGCGGCTAGAGATTATCCAAATCCTGAGATTGAGTGGGTTTTTACACATGATCCCGAAAAGCAATCGGAAGACAAGACTTTCAAAAATCTGAATTCTAAAATTCAGCGATTGAATTACCATCTTGATTATTTTCGTTGGAAGGAATTTCAGCTGCCGGATTTGGTCAAGAAGCATCAGCCTGATGTATTGATTTGTCTCGACTTTGTGTCACCCGCTACTGCACTTCCCTGCCGTCGGCTGACTGTTTTCCATGACGCGTTTTTTTGGCAAATGCCAAAAAACTATCCCGCTTGGTGGCGTAAATATTTTTTGAGCTTAATAAAAAAAGGGATTAAAGAAACGACTAGTATCATCACCACTACGAACCATTCCAAGGCTGCATTGGAAAAGCACCTGGCACTTCCTAATAAAATTGAAGTGGTCTACCAAGTTCCTAAAACGCTTAATCAGGAGGTTAAGGAAGGCTTTTTAAAAGAATCAAATTTGGAACAAGGCAAGTATTTTCTGCATATAGGAACTTTTGATAAGCGAAAAAATTTAGCGCTTTTAGTAGAGGCTTTTGATGAGTTTTTGAAGAAGACTAATTCAGAATTCAAATTGGTGCTTGCAGGAGGATCTGGTCAAAGTGTGCAAATGAATTCCTTGCCACTAGTGAAAAACCTAGTAAAAAAATTGGGCTTGGAAGAAAAGGTAGTCTTACCTGGATATGTTAGCGATTTGGAGGTCAATACGCTTTACGATGGAGCTTTTGCTTACGTATTTCCTTCCGAGAATGAAGGTTTTGGAATCCCAATTGTGGAGGCTATGCGGGCAGGGATTCCGGTAATCCATTCGGATCAGCCTGCTTTGGTAGAAGTCAGTGGAGGGGCAGGAATAGTTTGTAAAACCGGAGATTCGGGCGATTTGGCAGAAAAAATGGTACTTTTGAGCAGAGAAAATACACTTCGTGGACTTTTGATCCAAAAAGGATTGCAGCGGGCTGAGGATTTTTCTCCAAAGAAATTTATTGAAGCTTTTCACCGGATTATTCTGGATATTCAAAACTAGTCCATGCGGCAAATCACCTGTCCAGTTTGTAATTCGATTCCAACTGATCCTTTAGAGGAATTCGAAATCTGTACTTGTAGCAATTGTAAGGTAGGTTGGACTTATGTATCCAATTCAATAGAATCTGAAGAGTTATATCAGGACGAAGTTTATCAGGTAGTAGATAATCGTAAGTCGATTTTTGAGCGAATCATCTTTTCAGAAGCACGGAAAATCCTTTCAATTGCTAAAAATCTTTTACCCCGAGCTTCCAAACTTTTGGACTTTGGTTCAGGGAAAGGGCAATTTTTATGGGTTGCTAAAGAAAGTGGATGGATAGGAACAGGTATTGAAACTGCAGCTGCAAGAGCTGATTTTGCAAGCGAGTTTTATCAAGTAAAAGTCATTCGTGAGTTTTATTCCCAAGGAAAAGTTGAAGGAGCACCATTTGATTTTATCACTCTGAATCACGTATTAGAGCATCTGCCTCAGCCGGTATTACTTCTAAATGAGTTGCTTGATTCGAATCTTGCGAAAGATGGTTTGGTCTATATTGAGGTGCCTCGTGCTAATTCCTGGCAGGCGAAAATTTCCGGTAAATATTGGATGCATTGGGATATTCCAAAGCACTTGACGCATTGGAGTGAGGATGTTCTATGTACTGAAATGGCAAAAATTGGATTTTCAAAAAAAGCAGACCGTAGGTTTTCGATTCATCTGGGATTGATGGGAATGGTCCAATCGGTTATGAGTATTTTTGGGTTTCGAGACAATCTCGTTTTGCGATTGAAACGAAAAAAAACAGTTGGATTACTTTTAGGTATAGGATTGGTCTTGCCAGTAGCAATATTGCTAGAGGTATTAGCTGTCCCTTTTAATCGATCTGGAATCATCGGCGTATACTTCAAGTCAAATGATTGAATCTCGACATGTATTGGTATTGCAGTCCTCCTCTGAGCTCTATGGCTCGGGGAAGATCATCCATCAAGTGCTTCAGGTATATCGATCAGAGGGCTTAATTCCTGTCATTTTGCTTACTGGCCCCGGTCCTCTTGCTGAACTTTTGATAGAAGAGGGATATATTGTTCGAATCAAAAATTTGGGAATTCTGCGGAGAAAATATGTCAGACCGAGTGGGCTGATCAATCGACTTAGCAAAAATATTCAGGCGTACAGCTATTTAAATCAACTTCACCGAGAGTTTAATTTCCAGCTCGTTTATTCCAATACACTTGCTGTTGTGGTCGGTGCTTGGTGGGCAAGAAGAAGGAGGATTCCTCACATTTGGCATATTCATGAGATTCTACTAGGACCATCACCATTGGTGAGTATGTTGGCAAAAATGCTTGATGTAAGTACTGCTGAGCCTATCGTAGTTTCCCAAGCTGTGGGAGATCATTGGAAAGGCAAATTAAAAAAAGCTAGACCTGAAGTCATTTATAACGGGATTCCGTACGAACCCTATTTGATTGAATTTCCGAATGCAAAAAAGAATCTAGGAATTGACAAAAACGAGCTAGTCATCACGATGGTGGGCCGAATTAATCCTGGGAAGGGGCAACTTTTCTTTTTGGAAATGGCTGAAATTTTGGTCAATAGATTTCCTCAGCTTCACTTTATGTTAGTAGGGGATCCTTTTCCTGGCTATGAGGGGATAGAACAGGAAATCATACAAAAGATAGAAAAAACTCAACTTCAGAAATCAGTAAGCTATTTGGGTTTCAGGAAAGATATTCCGGAGATTCTAGCTGCAACAGATATTTTTGTTTTGCCTTCGATTCTTCCTGATTCATTTCCTACGGTAATTTTGGAGGCTATGGCTTCCGGGAAACCAGTAGTTGCTACACGCTCGGGAGGAGCTTCCGAAATGGTCATTCATGAGAAGACTGGCTTATTAGTTTCGGTCGGAGATGTGAAAAAGGGAGCAGAAGCTTTAGACAAACTAATTAAAAATGTAGCTTTGCGGATTGAAATGGGAAATGCAGCTCGCAACAGGGTACTTCATGAATATAGCTTGGAAGCTTTCGAAGAAAAAATCAAAAATCACTTATGGCGACAAATGAGAAAAAACTAAAAGTCGCTATTATGGGAGCCAAAGGCTATCCGTATGTGTACGGAGGCTATGATACCTTGATCCGAGAACTTGGAGAGCGGCTAGTCACACGCGGGGTTTCGGTGAGAGTATATAATCATCGGGCACTTTTTAAAGACAAACCTCGGTATGTAAAAGGCATTGAATGCATCTACACTCCTGCGATTGAGAAGAAAAGCCTGACTCAATTGACTCACAGTTTTTTTTCAATGGTTCACGCCTGCTTTTCGGATGTGGATGTGATTTTTGTGGTCAATAGTGGAAATGGGCCTTTCGGACTAATTTCAAGACTCTTTGGTAAACCTACAGTAATTAACGTTGACGGGTTAGAGTGGCTTCGTCCAAAATGGAAAGGTGCCGGTTCCAAGTATTTTCTTTGGGCATCTAGAATGGCCACTAAGTTATATGACCAAGTCATCAATGACTCAGAAGAGATGCGTCGTGTATACTTGGAATTGTTTAACGCAGATTCTAAGGTAATTGCCTATGGGGCGAATCCACGTGAAAGTGCAGAAAGTAAATTTATCGAGAAGTGGGGATTGACCACGGAATCATACTTTTTAATTGTAGGGAGACTAGTTCCCGATAACAATGCCGATTTGATCATAGACGGATTTTTAAAATCTAGTTCAAATCGTAAATTGGTGATTGTTGGAGACCAACCCTTTGAGGATGAATGGGCTAATGAGTTGAAGAAAATTCAAGATCCGAGAATTTTATTTACGGGATATGTTAAGGATCCTGATGAGTTGGCTTCGTTCTATATTCATTCTTATGCATATTTTCATGGCCATGAATATGGAGGCACTAATCCAGCTATGCTCAAGGCCATGGGTTACGGCTGTGCAATTTTGGCATTGGATACTCCTTTTAATCAGGAGATGTTACAAAATGGAAAGCATGGTTGGTATTTCGATAAGAAAGTAAAAGCGGTAGCAGAGATCGTCGGGAAAGCGGAGAAAAACCCAACTCAAATGAATGAACTCCGAAAAGAAGCGCGCTCAGGTCTAACTGAAAAATATAATTGGGATTATGTGACGGAGCAATATCTGGAAGTTTTTCAGGAATTATCTGGAAAAAAAGTTCCAGCACCACTTCCTGTAGCCAAACAGGTAAGTTTGGAAGAGGTAACAGAATCACAGAGATCTGATTTTTAACCTGCTGAATAGTCAGAAAGCTCTGTCATGCGTGAGGCAAGTCTTTGCAATAATCAGTGAAGATCTGTGGAGAAATGTGATTTCTTGGAACTTTAAGCTCATTTTGAGACTTAGAAAAACATAACTTTTAACCCTAAATTTTAAACTAATGATCAGAAAAGCAACAGCCGTTTGGAATGGCACTGGTAAAGAAGGAAAAGGTCATCTGACCACAGCGAGCAATGTGCTCAATAAAACTCAATATTCTTTCAACACGAGGTTTGAGGATGGTGTAGGCACCAATCCGGAAGAACTAATCGCTGCAGCGCATGCGGGTTGTTTTGCGATGAAATTGAGCTTTAATCTTAGCGCTGAGGGCTTGACTCCGGAAGAATTGGATGTAACCTCTAATATTACTTTCGAAGAGGGAACTTTGAAAAAGTCACACCTCGTACTAAAAGCCAAAGTGGCAGGCGTCACTGAAGAAAAATTTGCTGAATTAGTCAAAGATGCGGAGCTAAACTGCCCTATCTCTCAAGCTTTAAAGATGGAAATCAGCGTAGAATACACGCTTAATTCCTAATTGGATTTCCAATAATAAAAAAAAGCAGGCCGAATAGCCTGCTTTTTTTATGCCCATCGGAATTTTCGCCAAACGTCTTGTTGCTTTGGGCTAAGAAAAGTCCACGCTACAAACCTACTTTTCTTATTGCCTTGAGCCATTGGGATAATTTTGAAATCTACCACACCAACTTTCCGTAGGGATTCTTCAATGGCCTTGAGATTTTCAGATTTTGAAACTAATGAAGTGAACCAAAATACCTGATTCCGAAAGCTGATACTTTCCAAAATCATCTTTCGAATAAACTCTAATTCACCTCCGGGACACCAAAGTTCGGAGGCCTGACCTCCAAAGTTTAGGGCTAATTTTTCTATCGGCTTTTGCCGGAGATTTTTAAGTTTACGCATGCTTCCTTCGGATGCTGATTGGGCAGAATCATGAAAAGGAGGGTTGCAAATCGTCAAATCAAAATAGACCTCATTTTGAATGATGTTTTGGAAGATATGATTTGAATCAGTTTGAGCCATTAACTCGATTTTGCCATGTAGAAGAGAGTTTTCTTCTAATATTCTCCTCGCGGATTCGATGGCTTTTGGATTCAATTCAGACCCGACAACTTTCCAACCGTATATTGAATTTGCTAAAATAGGATAGATCAAATTCGCTCCACAACCAATATCCAAAATCTGTATTTTGGATCCCTTTATGGGTTTTCCTGAATTACTTTGTGTTAATAAATCAGCAGCATAATGAATGTAGTCCGCGCGTCCCGGGATTGGAGGACAAAGAAACCCATCTGGAATGTCCCAGAATTTGACTCCATAAAAATGGATTAACAGCGCCCGATTGAGTAGTTTAACTGCCGTAGAATCAGCAAAATCCAAACTTAAATTTCCATGTTCATTTTGAAAAACATGAGGAGCTAACTCTGGCAAAGTTTCAGAAAGAGAGGCCAGATCGTAGCGACCTTGATGAAGATTATTAGGGTGGAGGCTTTTATTTTGTTCAGAGTTTTTCATGGTAGGAAACCTATACCTAAATCAGTTCGATTTTGGAGATTTCCAACCGGAAGGTTTCAGGTTTTTTGTTTCCGATCAGAAAGGCAAGTTCGCTTATTTGATCGGAATTGAAATTTGGAATCGCCAATTTCCTCCCTCGGAATGCAGGATACATCCCAGATAATGGAATCACAATTTCTTGCCAATCCCCATTCGTCTGGAACTCGGAAATGTAAGAATGTCTATCGTATGGGCTTGATTTGATTCGAAACTGATAACTTTTACCGTCTCCTTTTATGGTGATTTTCACTTTGGTATTATTTCCAACCTTAGTATTGAGATCGTGTCGAAGCGAAGAGAATCCTCCATTATTTTCTAGCGAAACTTTCCCTTCAAATAGGCCATTTCCTGCTTCATTGATGGAAAAATTACCAACCGACCTTCCTCCCATCACCACATCATCGACAATCTGCCAGTCGGATTTGGAAGAATTTTGAGAAAAATCATAGAGCATTAATGAAATCATAAGTGGGATGTAGAATAGTAGAGCTTTCACACTCTTAAAAGTCAAAACCTTTTATTTTGTTTAATTCCAGAAAGTTGACCCTGCAAAACTACCGATAGCAAAATGACCCTTATTAGTCCACTTCAAAGATCAACTTCATGGTGATTGAAGCAGTTTTGTTTTTATCAGCGGTATTGAAAGTGCCTCCCCAAGAGTAATCTTCACCGGAATTTTGACCGGTGATTTGGAAGATTCCCATATTTGCAGAAATTAAATCGCCAAGACTACCTTTTGAATTTTCTGCGATTCGCTCCGCTCTGATGGTGGCATCCTCCGTTGCTTTTGCAATCATTTCCAATTTGAGAGATTCAAGTTCGGTATAATAGTAGCGTGGGTTTTGGGAATAGAATGTGATCCCTTGGTTGAGAAGTTCCGTGATTTCCCTTGAGATTTTCTCTACTTTTTCTACCTCTTTGGATTCTATTTTTAGTGATTGATTAAGTTGGTAACCGGTGAAAGTCTGTCCCAGATATCTCCCATCGTTGGAATAGTTTTGCTGATATTGGGGATTAGTGGATACGGCATTGAAGATCAGTTGATCCTCTGGGATTCCTTTTGATTTCAGATAAGTTGTTACTGCCTTTTTATCAGATTCCAAATCTGCATAAGCTGTTTTGAGATCTCGGCTTTCTCGGCTAAAATTTCCTTCCCAGACGATCAGATCCGAGGTAAAATTGCTTTCGCCCAAGCCAGTCACGTTGATTGTGCCCTGAGGACGATTTCGATTGATGACTGCATTTCCCAAAATAAAAGCTGCAATTACTATCGCTAGTGCAAAAAGTATTGCTGGAATGTTCTTCTTCATAAAAGCATAGATTGGTTTACTGAAAATAAGAATTCATAGGCTAGGTAACAAAAAACCCGCCGAAAAGCGGGTTTTAAGAAGTCTTAACCAATACTTATTCAGAGTACTCTTTGCTTAAATTCTTGAGATTTTGGATTATCCAGATCGATTAAGTAGCCATTGACAACGGCATACTTCAATTTGTCCTCTTTTGCTAGAAAGAAATTAGGAGTAGCACCTGTCATCCAGCCGGATGGGTATTCTTCAGTACTTTTCAAAACGAGAATAGGGAGTCCATGCAACTCGTTTTTTGAAGCATTCTTAACTTTTACTGCTAGGTATCCTTTCCTAAGCAAGTCCATTGCTTTTTCCCCATTAAGTGCATCGAAGTTCTCAAATTCCGTTTCATATACTTTGCCTTCCATATATTTCAAACCGGTAGCATCAAGAGTTTCTATTCCAAAGTATACTTGCATATCGCCTAGGTCCTCTACAGATGAAGTCATATAGTAGCTCTCACCAGAAGTGATATCCCGTCTTCTAATGGCAAGATCAACTGGATATACCTTTTCTCCTACTGGAACCAAAACTTCATTTAAGATCAAATCCATCAGTTGGAGATCATTATCCCCAATGGCAAAATATTGCTCGGTAGTATATTGCTCATAGCCTTTGGTTGCAATCTGATGAAGCGCATTCAGGATGATCATGAAATTCAATTTTCGGATGTATTGCTTCTCAGGATCGTTAGTATATCCTCCAGACTCGATTAGAATGGTGCTTGTGCCCCATTTTTGAATATTGTCTCCAAATGCTCTCGGCTCAAATTCGTCATCGTATTTGCCTACTTGGCCAGGTATGATCTGTTGTAGCACTTCATTCATACCCGCTATGGTCTGCATTGCTCTTTTTCGCACATCATTGATTTCCGTAGCTTCGTTGTAGGCAGGAGCCAAAACAGAAATAGTGGCTTGTTTTGGCGTGTTGTGAACATTGTAATAGATCTGCTGATCATGAAGATTAAATCCAAACTCAGGTTCGAATTTATCTCTGGCATTTTTTAGAATTTGAGCCTCCGGAGAAATCTGGGAGATCGCATCGCGATTGAGGTCTATATCCAGTGCGTTTCTTCGTTTGAAAGCTTCTGCGCCATCCGGGTTGATCATTGGAATGAATTTGATTTGAAGTTGATTCTTCAAAAGTGCTCGCAACTCGTCATATTCATCTCCACTTGCTTTCAGAAAATTGAACAAATCAAAAAGAGACATGGTGGCCGTACTTTCGTTGCCGTGCATTTGGGACCAAAGCATCACTTTGGTCTGACCATTTCCCCAGTCCAAAGAGGAAATGCTTCTACCTTCAATCGATTCGCCAAGCTTTTCTATTTGAAAGATATCAGCATGTTTTTGAATCAAAGGCTGTAGATCGGCATGCTTGAACCTTCTATTCGTGATAGCCTTTTCAAGATATTGCTCCTGGGCTTCACTCAAGGATTCAATTGATAGGGGCTCAAAGTCTTCTGGGATTGCTGTTTTGCACCCAGAAATTTGAAGTAAAAACAGCAAAAAAATGCTAAATAGAGTTCTGGAAGTAGATTTCATAAATCTTTATTATTTCAATCAATTATTTGTAAATCTAGGCAACTTAGAATAAAAAACCCCTTAATTTTGATCTAAAATCAGTATTTATGGCTATCAAGTTATCTTATTTTGTAAAAGATCTTCCGCTGAAACACACCTTCACCATTGCCCATCAAAGTCGTGATGTGCAGGATACATTGATCGTGAAATTGGAAGATGCAAGTTTTTACGGCTTGGGAGAATCTACGACCAACCCTTTTTATGGGATGACGATAGCCAATATGATTGAATGTCTGGAAGAAATCAGACCAATTGTAGAGAGAGGAAATTGGAAAACTCCAGAAAGGCTATGGGAACTTGGAAAAGAGGTTTTCAAAAACAATCCATTTGCACAGTGTGCTTTAGACATGGCTGCCTGGGACCTTTTTGCGAAGCAAAAGGGAAAGAAACTTTATGAACTTCTTGAGCTGAATCCAGCCAATATCCCTCTGACTAATTTTACTATTGGTATTGATACAATTGAAAAAATGGTGTCAAAAATGAAAGAGGTGGACTGGCCGATTTACAAAATCAAGCTGGGTACTGAAAATGATCTCGAGATCATTAAAGAACTTCGAAAACATACCGATGCGGTTTTTAGAATTGATGCAAACTGTGCCTGGACTGCAGATCAAGCAATCGCTTACTCTGCCGAACTCAGTAAGCTTGGAGTAGAATTTATGGAGCAGCCGCTTGGAAAAGATGATCTGGAGGGAATGCGGAAGGTCTACGCAGAAAGTAAACTTCCGGTCATGGCAGATGAAAGTTGTATTGTGGAATCAGATGTCAAAAAATGTCACGGACTTTTCCACGCTGTCAATATTAAATTGGTGAAAGCGGGTGGAATTACTCCGGGACTTCGAATGATTAAAGAAGCAAAATCGCTTGGTATGAAAACGATGGTAGGTTGTATGACAGAATCTTCTGTTGGTATTACAGCGATTGCCCATATTGCCGCACTTCTGGATTATGTCGATATGGATGGTGCTATGCTACTATCGCATGATCCTGCAAAAGGGGTGACAATAACTCCTGAAAAAGTAACCTTCCCTAAAGGAAATGGAATTGGTGCCGAACTGATCGAAGAACCTATCGAATCGAATTAAAAATAGAAAGGGCGGTTCCAAACCGCCCTTTCTCATTACTCTTCACTTACAATTAATTTGAATCCTTCACCGTGAATGGTGATAATCTGGACTTTTGGATCGTCTTTCAGCAGCTTTCTGATTTTACTCAAATAGACATCCATGCTCCGGGCATTGAAATAGCTGTCGTCTCCCCAGATCTGTTTGAGTGCGTGACTTCTGTTTACCAGCTTATTGATCTCTGCAGCTAAAATCCTGATAAGCTCATTTTCCTTGGAAGTCAATTTGTGCTTGCCTTTCGGACCTTCGAGCATTTGTTCATCGTAGTGGAGGACAAAATCTCCAAAACTGTAAACTTTCAATGGAGAAATATCATCACTTTTTTTAGTCCGCTTCAAAATCGCATTCACCCGGAGAAGCAATTCCTCCATACTGAATGGTTTGGTGATGTAGTCATCTGCACCGATTTTCAATCCTTCGATGATATCATCTTTTTGGTTTTTAGCAGACAAAAATAGAATAGGAAGGTTTTCCTGTACCTTTTTGATTTCTTTGGCAAGTGTAAATCCGTCTTTCTTTGGCATCATAATATCCAAAAGACAAAGATCGAATTTATCTTTTTTAAACTTGTTCCAGCCCTCTTCTCCATCTCTACAAAGAGTGGGTTCATATCCTTTCATTTCAAGATATTCCTTCAGGATATCTCCTAAGTTTGGGTCATCTTCTACGACCAATAGTTTGGCTTTACTCATTGTTTTTTAGGTAAGTGAATGGTAAATGTGCTTCCTTTTCCGAGCTCACTGGAGACAGAAATAGTGCCTCTATGAGCTTCTAACATTGTTTTGACATAGGATAATCCCAGCCCAAAACCTTTAACATCGTGTATATTGCCCGTGGGCACACGATAGAATTTATCAAAAATTTTCCGTTGAGAATCCTTACTCATTCCGATCCCGTGATCCTGAATTTTGATGATAAATTCATCCGTCGAATCCTCTGCCAAAATATCTATAGCAGGTTTTTCTGGAGAATACTTATTCGCGTTATCCAAAAGATTGTTGAATATATGACTGAGATGAAATGCATCACCTTCAATGATCGGATTACTGAGCTGATTGTTAAAGGTTATTTTTCCGCCTCGTTTTTCAATTAAGAGTCCAAAATGATCCACTGTTGATTCCAGAATCTCCGATAGATTCAAGGTTTCGATTTTCAGTTTGAAATCTTTTTTATCCAACGCAGCTGCCTGTAGAACGTTTTCTACCTGAGCTACAAGCCTTTTATTTTCATCCTTAATAATACCCAAATACCTTGAACGGAATTTGTCCTGAGAAGAGAGTTCGGGATCTTGAAGCGCCTCCACAGCTAGACTCACCGTGGCAAGTGGTGTTTTGAACTCGTGGGTCATGTTATTGATAAAATCATTTTTCGTATCAGAAAGAGCCTTTTGACGAATAATAACTTTGATTGCATAGATGAAACAAAAGATAATCACTCCGATGAAAACCAAGGAACTGGAAAGAGGTAGCCAAACTTGCCGGATAACATAACTTCCCTTTTCTGGGAAATAGATATAGAGGTAATTGTTTTTACCAACAATATCATTTGGAAAAAGCTTTGCCTGAATCCCTTGCTGGACCAAGATGAATTGTTGCTCCACAGGACCAATTGGCAGAAACAGTCCATCGTCTTTCAATAACCCGATTTCAAAACTTTCTAAGATTCCTTTTTCTAACAAATGACCTTTGATTATTTTTCTCACCTCAGTGGTGTCCAAACGATCGAGAATTGCCTTTTGCCCTGCCATGATTTCATCAAAAGTTTGATTTGCAATATCAATTTTAAGATTTGCTTTTCGGATTTTGTCAAAAGCATCCTCAGAAAGATCGATTTCCGTTATCACCTGAGGGAAACTTGCACGCTTGGAATTTAGAAGTTCGTTTTGACTTTTTTCCAATTCAGATAGGTACTTATACTGCCGTTCTTTCTCCTGTAAAAGAATCTGCATTTCATCGGGAGTGAAAAGCTTGGAAGCCTGCTCAGGGGTCATGTAAGCGAAAAACCGCTCTAATTCTTCAAGAATATTGATATTTACACCTTGTGATTCCAGAATTCTCCGAAATGTAGGGCTGACTTCCGGGGCAGTGCCTTTGAAAATAGTATCGATCAAGGATGGCCGCCCTCTATTTACCGGTCTCCTGCTGATTTGGTATCCAATAGGTTCGATTTTTTGAAAGACTGATTCCTGAAATACAGAATCCTGCATGATTGTACTCAGAATTGTATTTCTTGTCTGTGCCTTTTCCAAATCCTCGACAGTACTGGTAAGTGCCTGAAGTACATTTTGATCAAATCGTTCACGATTGATACTGATCGCATTGGTCACCCAATAGTATTGAAACCCAATCAGCCCAAAGCTGGAAAGGGACATGAGTACTATGATTAAGATGATATTACGCTTAGACATCAAACAAATTTAATTTTATATAAAGGCAGCTACAGATGCTTAACAATATTTAACTGCGATTCTTGGAGTATTTTCTTGGTGTAGATTGACTTCCCGGAAGGAATATTCTTATTTACGTCAGGTTTCTTAATTACATTTTAAAATTTGAAAAAAGGGGGGTAATGCCTCCTTTTTTTTGGTTTTGCGTATCTTTGCACGCAAATTTCAAACCATGCCAACTCCTCAGGATCCTACAGAAATTCAAGGTGTAACCCTTCAATCTATCGCAGAACAGTTCGGAACCCCCGTCTTTGTTTACGATGGGGATAAGATTACTAGTCAAATTCAAGCTTTGCAAGATGCCTTTTCAGGAGTGATGCTGAAGATTAAATATGCCACCAAAGCGCTTTCGAATATATCGATTTTAAAGGTTGTCAAGTCTGCCGGCGCAGGAGTAGATGCAGTATCGATCGAAGAAGTCCGCTTAGGCTTGTTGGCAGGATTTCTTCCTACCGAGATCATGTATACGCCTAACTGTGTGGGGTTTGAAGAAGTTCAGGAAGCGGTGGATTTAGGCGTAACGATCAATCTGGACAACCTCCCCGTTTTGGCCCAATTCGGCCAAACTTATGGGAATTCAGTCCCAGTTTGCATCAGAATCAATCCTCATATCATGGCAGGTGGAAACGCCAAAATCTCTGTAGGACATATCCATAGTAAGTTTGGAATATCGATCCACCAGCTTGATGAAATTTTGAATATTGTGTCCCAATATGGAATGCTAATCACTGGTCTGCATGTCCATACAGGTTCGGATATATTGGATGCTGAGGTTTTTCTTCGTGGCGGGAATGTGCTTTTTGATGCTGCAATGAAGTTTCCGGATCTAAAATTCCTAGACTTCGGAGGAGGCTTCAAAGTAGGTTATAAGCCAGATGATATAGCAACAGACGTTTTTCAGGTAGGGAAGAAAGTCACAGAAGCTTTTCAGGAATTTTGCAAAAAGTATGGAAGAGAATTAGAGCTTTGGTTGGAGCCAGGAAAGTTTCTGGTAAGTGAGGCTGGCTATCTCATAGTAAAAACCAATGTAGTGAAGCAGACTCCCCAACTTACTTTTATTGGAGTGGATTCAGGCTTGAATCACTTAATTCGTCCAATGCTATACGATGCTTACCATGGGGTTTATAATTTAAGTAATCCCGAAGGCAAGCTAAAGCCTTATAATGTAGTTGGATATATATGTGAGACAGACACCTTAGCTGCCGACCGACTTATTGGTGAAGTGAAAACTGGAGATTTGATTGTCATCAAAAATGCAGGGGCTTATGGGTTTAGCATGGCCTCAAATTATAATTCAAGACTAAGGCCCGCAGAGGTTTTGGTTTGGAAAGAAAAAGCTCACTTGATTAGAAAAAGAGAAGAATTTAAAGATTTGATAAATAATCAGATCGTTTTGGAGCTTTAATTTCATTAAATCCACTCCAATTATTCCTTTGGTATTATTATTGATTCTTTATTACTCTGTTGCCGACTGAAGATTTTTGTTCAAACGGAACAGGATTAAAACGAATTTGATCGTCTCTGATCATAAGCCCTAGTAGTTTCTTAGTCCACATTATTAGATTTAATTTCCTGATTGCTAGCTCTAAATGAGTAATTTTGCCTTCGGGGAAGGAGCGATACCTTATGTTGAGGAAATTATTAGGCGTTTTCATTTTTTTGATTGCACTATCTGGTGCAATAGAAGACTCCTACGCTCAAGATGTCCAATATTCTCAATTTTACGCTGCTCCTCTATATCTTAATCCAGCACTTACCGGTGCAAGTGAGCTAACGAGAATCGGTGTCAACTATCGGAATCAATGGCCTGGACTGGATCAGAATTTTAATTCTTACTCGGCCTATATTGACCATTATCTTTTTGACTATAATAGTGGGATAGGCTTGATCTTTAATGGAAGCCAAGAAAGTATGGCAAATCTTTCTACAAACGAAATCGGACTTTCATACGCTTATAGATTAAAGTTAGGAGAAGATCTTTATTTCAGGATTGGGGGAATGGCCAGCTACATGCAGCGAGATGCTTTCTTCAATGATCTAGTATTTGGGACTCAGATTGATATTATTAATGGCACAGTAGGAGGTATTACAGACGAATTGAATGGAATCCCAATAGATAGTAGGTATAGCTTTTTCGATTACAGTTTTGGAGGTATGTTTTATTCCAATAAAATTTGGTTGGGAGCCTCAGCACACCATATTTCAGAGCCTAATGTTTCATTTGTGGACGGACAAATTTCTAAACTCCCAATGAAATTATCAGCGCAAGGCGGAATCCGCTTTGATCTTCAGGGCGGGAGAAGAAATTATTTCACACATGCTTTTGCCGAGCGATCTGTGTCATTCGCATTTAATTACAAGCAGCAAGATCCTTTTAACCAATTAGACCTTGGAGTACAACTTTTTGTGGAGCCACTGGTTCTCGGGGTTTGGTATAGAGGATTGCCTACCAAAAATGGATTACCCAATAATGAAGCAATTATTGGATTAGTGGGAGTATCATTAGAAAATGGATTAGATATTGGCTACTCCTATGATGTAACTGTATCTAAGCTTGGACTTCGTAATTCAGGTGGAGCACATGAGGTGTCACTCACTTATTCCTTCCTTTGGGGAGATCCAAAAAGTAGAAATCAAAGAGCTAGAACAATCCCTTGTTTTAAATATTAAAGGTTTACGGAAGTTTTGTAAAATTTCTGGCAACACTGTTTAAATCCTGTTTTTATTTGATCATTTCAAAAAAACTTGCGACTTCCTTATTTTTTGGATTTAAGAATGACGTGATTATTCATAGTCCTAAATATTAATTTCATAAACAATCCGAATTCGAAAGGACTTTAGAGATAAATTCTTTTTTATGACAAAAACGCTACGATTGATTCTGGGTGATCAACTGAATCTCTCCCACTCTTGGTTTGATACAGCAGATTCGAAGTTCACTTATCTAATGCTTGAGATGCGTCAGGAAACAGATTATGTGACGCATCACATTCAAAAAGTAGTAGCTTTTTTCTTGTCCATGCGAAATTTTGCTGATCAACTCAAGGATGCTGGTCATGAAGTATTG
Source organism: Algoriphagus marinus (assembly GCF_001936475.1). Taxonomy (GTDB): domain Bacteria; phylum Bacteroidota; class Bacteroidia; order Cytophagales; family Cyclobacteriaceae; genus Algoriphagus; species Algoriphagus marinus. Next base: position 54,703 of record NZ_MSPQ01000003.1, read on the forward strand.
TACTTCAAATTAGATCAGGAAGACAATCAGCAAGATCTGGGTAAAATGATTTCCAAACTTGTTAAGGATGGTAATTTTAAAAGTTTTGAATATCAACTTCCGGACGAATACCGCCTTGATCAGCAGCTCAAACATATATCCAGCTCCCTGGATATCCCTGCAAGAGCAGTTGGGACAGAACATTTTCTTACTGAGAGAGAATTCTTGGCTGATTTTTTTAAAGGGAAAAAGACCTTTTTGATGGAGACTTTCTACCGTCAAATGCGCAAGGATTTTGACATTTTGATGGAAGGAAAAGAACCAGTGGATGGCAAGTGGAATTTTGATGCTGAAAACCGCTCGGCTTTAAAAGATAAACGCCTTTTGCGTAAGCCAAAACTCCATCCTAAAGCGGTGAATGAATTGGTGGAGATGATCCATAAAGCGGGAGTAAAAACCATCGGGGAAATTGATGCAGAAGCATTCAACTGGCCAACTAGTAGAGGCGAATGCCTGGAAGTTTTGGATTATTTCTGCGAAAATCTTTTGATTCATTTTGGAGATTATCAGGATGCGCTGACTACTTGGGATCCATTTCTTTTCCATTCCAGACTTAGTTTTGCAATGAATTCAAAGATGCTCTCTCCTTTGGAAGTGGTGGAAAAAGTGGTGGCACATTGGAAGGAAAATCAATCTAAGATCAGTATTTCCCAAGTCGAGGGATTTATCCGTCAGATCATCGGATGGCGGGAGTACATGCGAGGAATCTATTGGGCAAAAATGCCTGACTTTGCGGAGCTGAATTTCTTTGGTCATGATCGGGAATTACCGGATTGGTTTTGGACGGGCAAGACCAAGATGAAATGCCTAAGTCATACAATCACTCAGTCTTTGGAGCAAGCCTATGCACATCATATTCAGCGACTGATGGTGACGGGTAATTTTATGCTTCTTGCCGGAATCCATCCAGATGAAGTGGATCAATGGTATCTCGGAATCTACATCGATGCGATCGAATGGGTAGAAATCACCAACACCCGAGGGATGAGCCAATTTGCAGACGGGGGAATAGTCGGAACCAAGCCCTATGTCTCCTCAGCCAATTACATCAAAAAGCAGGGGAATTATTGTGGGCACTGCGCCTATGATCCTAACAAAAAAACGGGCGATGGAGCCTGTCCTTTCAATAGTTTGTATTGGCATTTTTATGATCGCAATCGCGATAAACTCGAGAAAAATCCAAGAATCGGAATGGCCTACCGCACCTTGGATAAGATGAAGGATAAAGCAGAAATATTGAAGCAGGCTGATGAATACCTTGAAAAACTAGCGGAGCTTTGATTTTTCTCCGCTAGTTTTTAGAGGCTGTTAATAATTCTTTAATTCTTCCAATTGCTGCATGGATTGATCAATTTCTTTTATCCCAGCGATGAAAAAGAGTTTTTTTACAATTTTGTGATTTGAATTTTCAGGTTTGAAATTCAGGAAGATCCAGATTGCCGCGAAAGTAAATATCCCTGTGATTAGAACCTGAATAATGATTCCAACCGCGTTCGCCTGTGAAGGAAACCAAGAACTGTCCAAATGAAGAGTGCTGTAAAACGGAAGTTGAAATCCGATATATCGCACACTTCTTATCAGCGAAAATCGAAGCTCAATCAATTTCTTTTGAATATCAGCAACGGCTCCTGAGAAGTCAATCTGATAACTCATGACTAAATGCCGGACATAATCTGCGAAGATTTTCAAATTGATCAGGAAAATCATTCCTATTGAGATCAAAAAGTAATTTCCAGCTAAGCTGCTTACCTGCAATCCTATACCTAGAATAGATCCAAGAATGATCAAATAGGGTAACCCGAAGATTATCCCGGTAATTTTTTCAGCTTTAAATCCGAAGAGTGCTTTCTTGGATTTCTGACTGATTTGTTCTTTCAGAATCTTGGAGTTCATCGCCATGACTTTTTCAATCTTACTGTCTTGGGATTTCCATAGCGTTAAAATTTCTTGCTCGTTCATTTTAGTGTTGGTTTAGCTTTAGGAATTTGTCTTTGATCGTTTTTTTCAATCTGCTAAGTTTGGTTGCCACATTAGTTTCGGTGATTCCCATGATTTCCGAGATTTCCGAGTAGGTTTTTTCTTCTAAATAGAGAAGTATCAGTGCGCGATCAAATGATTTCAATGTCCCAATTACTTGATAAAGTAATTTTAAGGATTGATTAGATTCTTGATCCTCTTCTGGGATTTTGAGTACCATTTGTTCATCAAAGCCACGATGAATTTCTTTCCGTTTGGATTCCATTCGGAGGTTTGAGATAGCCACATTTAAAGCTATTCGGTAGAGCCAAGTAGAAAATTTGAAATCTGGATTGAACCTAGGGAAAGCCTTCCAGACCTGAATTGAGATTTCCTGAATCAAATCCTTTACTTCCTCTTCCCCGCTGGCATAAGTACGCGCGACCTTAAATAGAATTCCTTTATTCTCTTCAAGGAGCTTTATAAATTGTTCAGAAATAACTCTGGATGAGGAACTCATTTGAATATCTTTTCCCAATGATTCGCAGACAAGCTTAAAAAATCACAGCATTATTCAAATTATTTCAAAAAAGGGAGGAAAACTGTTTTTGATTAACCGAAAAAGACCTCATATAAATACCTTCCCGGAGTCAAGGTAAATCCTCCTGCGATAATAATTCCACTGATGTATAGAATTATCATTTTACGTTGATGCTCCTTGATTTTACCTTTCTTTATTGCAAAAAAAGCAGTTGGTACTGTCCATAGCACGATGATGCTTAACGAATGAAGATAGCCAAAGTGATTTAAAAATCGAGGACCCACGCCAGCTGGGATAAGTAAAGCAATCAATGCGGTTAGCATCATGAGAATCATGTAAATTCCACCAAGTTTACGATGGATTGATCCTCCCTTTCGCGCAGCAAGTAAGTAACCTCCTAAAAAAATACATGGAACTACAGTCAGTAGATGAAAATACATTAAGGATTCGTAGCTCATAGTTTTTGTTTTCTTGAAACTAACAAATCTATTTTTTAATCCAATTGAAATGCTACCGATGCAAGCATAAATAAATTGGAAGAACTTGGGTTGGACTCCTTCAAAAATTGCTCCTTTGGACTGGTTAGATATCTGGACTCAATTCTGAAAATTAAATTCTCACCAATTTTTCGATCAAAATTCAAGCTAAAACCGCTGGTTTGTAGACCTTCCATGTTTTGATTGAGTGCGATGACTCCTTGAGGATCGCTGTAAAATTCTCCTCGAAAGGAGGTTTTCAAATTTGGATTGATATTATAGGATACAATAATGGTCCCACCAGACCAGAAATTCAAAGTTCTAGAATTTTTCATTTTCTGCTCCCATCCTAAATCTATCCCAGCGATAAACTTCCAGTCTCCAGCAGGGTCCCAAATCGCATAATGATTGCTGAAATAGCGCATTCTACGATTTTCATTATTGAAATTATTTCCAATGAATGTGCTCCAGTTTAAAGTCAGCTCTTCAGACGATTTAAAATCTACCTGGGTGCCAATAGAGGGTTGAGAATTTCCTTCAATCCCTTGGATTACTTGCCAGCCCTTCGTTACCCAAAATGAAAAATACAAACGAGGATTCGTCTGCCATCCAAGTTTTCCTCCTGTTAGAAAATATGGACTGTTCTCAGCTATGATGGATCTGGAAAGTGTAAGGTTTTCTGTTGAAATGGCATTTTCAAATCCAATATGCGAAGGCATTATTCCAGCATCTAACCACACTGTTTTACTCTTATTTAAGGCAAAACCTATATTGGCTTGATTGATCCAGCGAAGAATTTTTGGTTCTTCGCTATAATTATCTTCTGCGTAGGTTCCTTGTTGGATTCCTAAGTTGCTCCTGAAGCGACCTATTTCATAATTCCCCGTGATTAAGGCTAGATTAATTGCAAATTGATTGGAACGAGTATGATTGAATAGGAAAGGGAGACGCTTTTTTTCGGTTGGGATATTAAAATCATAACCATAATACCCATCCAAAAAGGTAGAAAAATTAAAGCTTGATTTCTGCTCTGAATTGTCTTGTGCAAATGTCGAAGACAAAATAAAGAAGCAAAGAAGTGGAAGTAACAAGATCCGCAGAAAGGATATTTTAAAAAAGACCATCATTCAAATTACCAAAATGCTTCTTCCAAGTAAAGCAATGACTTAAAGTAATTCGTAAGATTGCCGGATTAATTTATTTAAAGTAGGGGTTAGTTCTTCCAATGAGGAGATACGGATCCGATTTTCAAATTTTTTAGAAACCTGTGTGGACTTGAAGCATGGTAGACAAAGTTGCTGCTCCTTAGAATAAAATTTCAAATCCAAAAATTTACTCATAGGTCGAATGACTAGAAAAGTCTGTTTGTGTACAAACATGATCGCATTTTTGGTATTACTCACGATCACCTCATCCCAATCATAGACTTGTGCTAAGATTTTATCAAAGACGAACTCCAACTCTTTCGGCTTACCGTCAAAAAGCGAGTTTAAATCCGCTTTGATGCACATGTGCCATTGGTTTTCGCGTTTTAGGTCGCGTTCGCAAATTGGGCAGGTCCACATAATATTTAAAAAAGGATCCAGTTATAAACTGAATCCTTTGAGGTTGAGGAGTTAAGGTTTATTTCAGAGGAATATCTAAGGTACCGCTGCACCATCCTGCCATTAGATCTCCATCATATTGACCTAGGTAGTAAAGAATTTTCCATTCTTTCTCAGTGTCAATTTGATAAGAGCCAAAAAACTCCTGGTCGGCCATTGGGACAGGAAGCATGCTTGAGTTGCCTCGGATGCTGTGCTGATAGAGCTGTCGAAGTGGAATTCTACTCAGCAATCGATTTGCAAGTACAGTGGGTCCAGTAGCCTGAGTGAAGAAGTTTACTGCATATAATCTGGATCGATAGGCCTCTGCCAAAGCAGGTTTATTTACAGCTTCGGCTTCGACAATTTTTCCTTTAAGCCAGTTCATACGATTTTCGAAGTAGGTATTTAAATCATCTGAAGTCAAGCCGATTTGGGCCAATCCATCATCTGAAAGTGCGAACCGCTGATAGGGTAATCTTCTATCAACTTTTTCATTAGGGAAAATCTTATAAAGTTGACAATTCGGATGATCGAAGTCTAAAGGATCGAAGCGACTTAGAATAGTTTTTGAGTCATCAGGAGTGGAAATCGTAAATAGAAATGGATTGACTGTAAATCGATCCGGATCTCCATCGGAGGTAATTTGATTTCTTCCTTCGAAAATCGGTCCCTTGTAAGGTCCATTTGATTCAGGTCTATTTGCAAATCGGCAAAGCGCCCCTTTCATTTTCTGATCTAGATCCGGGACTATTTCCCCATCGACTTCGACTTTATTGACTAGAATTCCAATTCCTCGTGAATTATAAACGGTATAATCAGGAGATGCTTCTCTGATATTCTTGATATCAAATTGAGGATTTGAGCGCAGTGGATCTTGATACGCAGGATCCTTCTTTTTATATGCAGCTTCGATATCCTTTGCCTGAGACCAGATCGAAGGGTCAAGTAGGGTCTCACCAGCTACTGAATAAGTAAATCCGGAGATTCCACGCTGCTCATTGGAGGGGTCTGGATCTGTTGCTAATCGACATTGGAAATAACCGTCAAAAGAAATGCTTAATGTTGACATAAAAAGTATTAATTAAAGTTAGTAGAATAGTTTTGAAAACCTTTTGATGAGATTGGGGCAACCATTTTACCGTCCCAATAAGCACAAAAGTTTTTCCCAATTCGCTCAAAATTTTCTGCTAGATATTGGAAAGAAACCGGAAAATCCCTTGCATCAGTTTGTCGATAGAATGCCATATGATAGCCTCTTTCCTCGCACAGGTCTTTTATTTTGAGTGCACTTTCTTTCATGGCTTCAAAATGAGCCAAATACTTATCGACATCATTATAGGGTTTAATCGCTTCATCGATTCCACAAGAATCAAACTGGGAAATATCAAATAGAAAATCAGGTCCAGCACATCTATCCGGAACTTTACCTCCATCCGGGACAAAACTCTCATCAGCAGGAAGCCGGCAAATCATTTCTCCAAGGGGCCGAATTACATTAGTCATAAAAGGATAAAAGGCGGTTTGGAAATAAGCGTTCACCTGAGGTGGTCTGATGCCCGTGGTTTGATCAATTTCATAATGTCCGAAAAACCCACTTAGCATTTTGATCATAGTCGTATAAGCTTCGTTGAAAAGCTGCATAGCTTGGATCGCTACTACATTAGTGACTTGATAAGTAGCATTGGAAGGCATATTTGGAATCGAGTTGATCAAATGTCTATCCTTCAATGTAGCACAAGTAGGATTCCATACGACGGGTAGTGCTGGTTCGAATGATAAACCGGATTCTTTCGATTCCCGAGACATGGAATCAATCACCGTTTGAAATACCCAGAAATGACTTCCTAAAGCTGGAGGAATTCCCCAGACACCTTCTCCTTCTTCGATGATTTGCTCAATCGCTTCTTCAACATAAGCTTCGAATTGCCCGAGGACCAAAGGATTCAAGTTGATATTAAATCCATAATGCTCGTCCACAATCCGCTCCATGTTTTGGCCTTCAAATACTTTGTATTTTAATCCAATCAATAGAAAAGCACGAATAAAGGTATAAAGCTGCTCAATGCTGTCGAAATGAGTTCCGCTGGTTAAAGGATCATGGATCTTTGCGAGTGTGTTTTGGTCTAAAGACTTAGAAAAAAATTTCTTCAGAAAATCCATAGCCTCTTGATGGGTCTCCGGGTGGTTAAATTGGTCTGGATCTTTGTGTGGAATTGTGAAGAGTTCTTTTAATCCTTCAGGAATTCCATCTGCCAAAAGCGGATCCTTTACTGGTAGGTGATCTGGTTTTTCCCAATAACGAAAAATCTCTAAGGCTACTGGGCTAAAAGGCATCAGATTAACTGGCTTTCCTAGTGGGAAAGCAGTTGCGGGTACAGGAAAGTTTGGCCGGTACATGTAAGGGTCTTTGCCCAGAATAGCCAATAAATTCATATCATAACATAAGTGAGTCATTTCCTCCCGAGATACCATTAAAATATTGGCCTCCCATCTTCGGATTTTTTCCACTTGGGCTTCTCGAATTTCATTGATTTTTTGCTGAGTTTCGGTCAATGGAGGTTCCTCAAATTCTGATGAATCATTGGGGTTTTTCTCATTCTTGACTTTTTCCTTCTCAGGATTCGGATACACTCCCTTGTAGTCTGCAAATTCCTCTGGGTATTTCTTCAGACTAAAGCTTGTGAACAAGTATTGCATTGCCAGCAAATGCTCGGTAGTACTGGCTTGTTTCAATAGTGAAAAGATTAGTTCGATAAACTCTTCTTTTTCTGATTCAGTAATTGATTGGAGCATTTGATGCAGTTCTGCATCTGGTTGGATTTTTTGAAGATTTTTTTGTGACATGTGTAAGAAAAAATTGGTTATATAAAAAACTAAACTTGAGATTATCAATAGATTAAATATAAGGGTTAGTTTGGACTAGCCCCTATTTTTGGTATATTTCAATCATTCTTTTTATCACTAAAAACTTTTTCTAAACATGCCAAACATTAAAAATGGAGTAAACCTCGACAATATTGAGGCACTCACAGGAGCAATCAAAAACGATCCTAAAGTAGCACTTGTCCAGTTTAAAGCTAAGTCCGAATGGAAAGGAGGAACAAAAACGTCAGTTACTGTTTCAGAGCTTTTTTCAAATGGAAATAATATTCGCAGTGAAGCGAGTAAATTTCACTTAATGGTAGATGAGCCAGCTGTTTTAGGTGGATCAGATGAGCATCCTAATCCTGTTGAATACCTAGCATCGGCACTTTGTGGTTGCCTTACAGCTGGAATTGCCACTAATGCCGCCTTATTCGGGACTGAGTTAGAGAAAATTAATGTAGAGGTTTCTGTGAACTTTGATATTCATGGAGTATTGGGCATGGATCGTACAAAGCCTAATGGTCCACTGGATTTGCACTATAAAGTAACTTTGAAAGGAAAGAATGGAGCAACACCAGAGCAGCTTCTTAAATCCAAAGAGACTTTAGATAAAAAATCCCCAATTAAAAACACAATAGAGCTACCGCTACGAGTAACTACAGAAGTTGTAATCGAAGAGTAAAATGACTACCGGTACTTCATTTGGAGTGGGATTTTCCGAATCCTCGGATTCAAAAAAGGCCGGAATTCAGGCTTCTAAGGAAGCATTAGCCAAAGCTGAACTTTCTCCTGAGGAAGTTCAGCTTTGTTTTTTGTTTTGTACTTCAAGACATGACCCTCTTGACTTTTTTGAAGGAGTGAAATCTTGCCTTGGTGCCCAGACACAGTTTTTTGGAGGATTCGCCAACGGCACCTGTACCAATGTGGAAGAAGGGTATGATGGTTACCAGACTGTGATTGGTCTTTTGGGTAAATCAGAAATCAAATTTGACCTTCTGATCGAAGAAGGAATCGGATTTCATGAATATGAAACCGGTAAGGCCTTAGGTGAAAAAATTGCCGCTAAAGAATATGACACAGTTCCTCAGATAGTATTGCTTTTTGATGCAGTAAATCGCTTGGAGGGTCGATTTCGGATGAATTACGGCACTCCATTTATCAACGGAATGAAAGAAAGTTTAACCGTTTGGCCTAATATAATTGGGGCGAGAATGCTCGGTGACATGAAATTCAAACCGACCCGTCAATGGTGTGGAACTGAAATGAGTCAAAACGCTGCGATGGCACTTATCCTTCATGGCAATATTCGGATAGACACCCAGATCATGCATGGATGTCAACCTGCAAGTGCCTATCATACCGTGACTGCAACCAAAGGAGCGAGTATCCTTGAGTTGGATCATATGCCAGCTTTAGATGTGGTGGGGAGTATTTTGGGAGATGATTTACTGTCCAGCCCTCAAGAGTTGAAGTTTTTTGTGACTTTAGGTAAAAATATGGGGGATAAATGGGAGTCCTATAATCCCGGAAATTACATCAATCGGATGTGTGTCGGGGTAGATCCAGAGTCGAAGGGGCTATTTATGGCTGAGATGGATATCGAAGAAGGTACTGAAGTCCAGCTCATGCGCCGTAGCTTTGAGATGGAGTATGTGTCTAAAAGAACTAAAAAACTGATTGACAAAGTCAAAGCCGAAAACAGAAAAATCATTTTCGGAATGTATATCAATTGTTCTGGCCGTGCGGCAGCCTATTCAAATCATACCGATGAGGATGTCCGTCACGTTCAAGAAGCTATAAATGGTGAATTTCCATTGATGGGAATTTATGAGGCGGGGGAACTTGCAGTGATTAAAAATGAGTTGCAGGTGTTAGATTGGACAGGCTTATTTTGTGTGTTCAGTGAAAAAATCGGGTAATCCAGATGAGCGAAGATTCAAAAGATATTTTGTTAAATGAGCTGCAGCGACAGGTTGAATACTATCGTCAGCTCTCCGATGAAGTAGCTGGACAGAATATTAGGAGTGATTCTCAGATTTCACTTTTGAAGCGGAAGCTCATCCAAAAAGAAAATGGCTTTACAATCTTGTCAGCCCTGCATGATGCCTTTGGCCATCAGATTTATGAAGAAAATTTTTTCACGAATACCTTAGAATTGATCAATACCACCCTCAAAATGGATAAAACGGTCGTTCTTTGGGAATTGAGTAGCCATTCAAAAGGCTTTAGCCCCAAGTTTCATATGGGATATGAGCGTGAAGAAGTGGATTTAATCCATAACAGACAGGTGGATTTTTTGATCGAAGAAAGCCCGATGGTAAGGCCATTTCTTGCTAATAAAAATACGCGTACCAATGACTTAATCGATCAGCTTCGTGAAAGGCTAGTCTTGCCTTTTTTTATAGCTGTTCCGATTCGAATGAGGAATAAAATTATTGCCTGGATGGTGACAGGGAGAGAAAAAGAAGCGTGGCCTTTTTACCCACCTTTGGATGAAGGTGACTTGGATACCATCGTTTCCATCTCAGGATTCTTGGAAGCTGGACTTTCCAATTCCAGCTTGTATGCCAGTTTGGAGCACGCAAACAAGGAATTGGAGGCTTACAATCAAGAATTGGAGCAGCGTGTTGCAGAACGTACGAAAGATCTAAGGACTAAAAATCTTGAGTTGTTTGAAGAAAAGAAACGATCGGAAGATCTCCTTTTGAATATTTTACCAAAAGAAACTGCAGACGAGCTCAAAAAGAATGGTTTTGCTAAAGCAAAATTGCAGACTGACGCAACAGTGATGTTTACAGATTTTGTGAATTTCACGAAATTTTCCTCCCAGATATCTTCTGAAGAATTGGTAGCTGAACTGGATCATTGTTTTAGGAATTTTGACATGATCACAACCAAATACGGTTTGGAAAAGATAAAAACAATAGGTGATGCGTATATGAGCGCCTGCGGTGTGACTGGGGAGACAGGATCCGCCTCTGATGTAATTCGGGCTGGGATCGAGATGCGGGATTTTATTGAAGAATATGGGAAAGAAAAACCTGAAGCAATCCGGGAATATTTTAAGATTCGAGTGGGAATTAATACTGGCCCTGTAGTAGCGGGAGTCGTAGGCTTAAAGAAGTTCTCATTCGATATATGGGGCGATACTGTAAATACGGCAGACAGGATCCAGTCGGGCTCTATTGCAGGTAAGGTGAATGTTTCCCATTCCACCTATTTGGCTTGTAAGGAAGATTTTGTGTTTGAAAGTAGAGGTAAAATATCAGCAAAAAACAAAGGCGATATTTTAATGTATTTTGTTGAAAACAAATAATCTGGAAAATCAGGTTGGGTTGCTTTCTAAAAGCTTTTTCCAGTTTTTCAATTAGTTGTATTTATTTAGAAGGTGTCTCTTTCTCCAAAGAAAGACGTGTCTTTGGAAGGCTTTCCGGATAATTTTTTTGAACAAATTCTACCATCTTTTCTCGGACATAGACTCGAAGGTCCCAAGCTGTAGGGGAGTTTCTTGCAGATACCAAGATTCTTGATTCCACAGTAAATTCTTTTGCATCTGTCACCTGAAGTACTTTCACTTTCTTGTCCCATAGATCTGTCTTTTCCAAAATCCGATCTAGTTCCTTGCGAAGCTCTTCAAAGGGAATTGTGTAATCTGTGTGAATAAATACGGACCCGATAATGTCAGCGGAAGTCCTAGTCCAGTTTTGAAAAGGCTTTTCCAAAAAATAGGTCGATGGCAAAATCAACCGCCTTTGATCCCATATTCGTACCACAACGTAATTCAAATTAATCTCCTCAATCCAGCCCCATTCGCCCTCTACTACGACTGCATCTTCCAGACGGAAAGGCTGAGTGATTGCGATTTGAATACCAGCAATAAGCGTCCCTATGGCTTTTTGGGCAGAAAAACCAATGATAATGCCCGCCACCCCCGCAGATGCAAAAAGTCCAACACCGATTTGACGAATCGATTCAAAAGAAATCAGAATCAATCCTATTCCAAGCAGTATGATCAGGAAGTTTGCGACTTTCTCAAGTACATTGATTTGAGTGTAAACTTTTCGCGCCTTGAGATTATTTTCCTGATTGATGTCGTATTGTTTTAGCAAAGAAATTTTACCGATTTTGATCAAAACCAATAGACACCAGGTAAAACCAGAGATAATAAAAATGGTATTTAAATGAGGTAAGTAGGCCAAAATCCCTTCCCAAGATTTAGCCGCTTCCCCAAAGTAGATTTTGGTGAATCCCAAAAAGAGCGTAATCAAAAGTGGAAATATTAATCTTTTGTAAATATTCATAGGTCTGAGTGGCATTTCGCTCAAAAAACAAAAATCATTTCAGGAATCAAAGTATGTCCTTCAAAGTGTACGTGAAACTTAACTTTGGTCTTCCGTTTAGATTTTGAATCTAATCATAAGTTTTTTTAAAAAACTGATCTAAAAATTCTCAATGTATAGACTTCATTTTTGAATTAGTTATCGATTGATATATTGTTCAAAACAAAAATTGAAGATTTTATTTGAGAAAACCCGTTCAATAATGAGGCGATACTCACAAACAGCTATTAAATTCAAGCATGAGAAAATTAAGGATAAATCTGTTCAGTCTTACATTGGCATTGGTGGCACTTCTTATTTCTTGTACTCCAGACAAGCAAAAAGATGAGAAGGAATTAGCCCAAATTTCTCCAACTCCTAAAGTAAGTATTAGCCAGATCGAAGAAGGAATCAAAGCCTATATCGCAGATCAAACTGAAAAGAATGGAGGGGTATTTCCGGTGAAAGATGAAAATCATGATCTCAAAATGAAGCTGGTTCGAGTTCATACCGAATATTTATCTAACCTCGGACCGCAAAGCCATTTTGCCTGTGTGGATTTAGTCGATGAAAGCGGCGAAGTCTATGATGTGGATTTTTTCATGGAAGGAGAACCCGGAGGAATGGATGTAACCTCTACTACAGTTCATAAGCTAAATGGAAAACCTTTCTATTCCTGGAAGCAAAATAAAGAAGACAAAACTTGGTTTAAAGTACCTATGGATCAATCTAATACAAGCCTTCTAGGTGTCGTGGAAGGAAGAGACGAGTTTGAATTTTACTATACCGCACAAGTACCTCAGTTACAAGGGCCGGCAAGAATGTGGATTCCAATAGCGGAGTCGGACCCTTTTCAGGAGATCGAGCTTCTTGAGACTTCAGTCCCAAAAGGGGCAAAAAGAATAAAAGATGGTAGCTATGGAAATACGCTCCTGTATTTTGAATTAGGGCCTGAAAATTCAGGCGATGAAATTAAGCTTACTTATGCGGTGAAGCGAAAGGAGAAAGGACCTTATGACGCGCCTGAGCCTGATAAGACGCTTTACTTAGCTTCGACCAAACTGATGCCTACCGGTGGAAGATTTGAGGAGATTGCCAAAGAAGAGCTAGGAGATAAAATAAACGACTCACATCTGATCCAAGCTCGTGTTCTCTATGATTACATCATTGATAACATGCGATACATGAAGTTTGGAGACTACGGTAGGGGAGATTCCAATTATGCCTGCGATTCCAAAACGGGTAACTGTACCGAATTTCATTCATTCTTTATTTCACTGGCGAGATCGGTTGGGATTCCAGCGCGATTTGCAATTGGGGCCTCGATCCCATCGGATCGAAATGAAGGTGGAATTGACGGTTACCATTGTTGGGCCGAATTCTATGCAGATGGGAAATGGTGGCCTGTCGATATCAGTGAGGGAAATAAATACACTGCATTAGCTACCTATTATTTCGGCCGCCATCCCGCGAATCGAATTGAGCTGAGCAGGGGAAGAGATTTGAAACTATCGCCAGGTCCTGAAGCTGGACCGATCAACTTTCTAGCCTATCCCTACTTGGAAATTGGTGGAAAAGAAGTAAAAGTAAATTCGAGATTTTCATTCCAGAGGAAAATTTAGGACATAAAAAAAGGCTGTGAAAACAGCCTTTCTTGTATTCAATTCTTAATGTTCAGTGCTATCAGCTGGATGCTCGGTGCTATCCCCATTTGTAGGATGCTCACCACCCGCTGGATGTTCTCCTCCTTCAGGATGCTCGCCACCTTCAGCTTGTTCTGTATCAGCTTCATTGTTTGCTTCTTTTTTACCACCACAGGAGGTAAAACTCATTGCAGAAATTAACAGCATCACAAATGCGATTGTAAAGATTGATTTGAATCGTTTCATAGTTTTTTAGTTTTGGGTAATCGAATTTATATTCTAAAGTTTTTAAAATTAACGTTTTAACTTTTCAAAGTAAAGAAACTAATAGATCTATTCTCCAATCCACTCCGCAACAAATAGGTTGGTGTCCCGAGTGCCGCCGTTATTTCTATTGGAAGCAAAAACCAAGTATTTGCCATTATTAGAGAAAACCGGGAATGCATCAAAGGTGCCATCATTCGTGATTTTTGTCAAGCCGGTTCCGTCGATATTGATCATGAATAAATTGAATGGAAATCCTCTTTCAGTCTGATGATTGGAAGCGAAAATGATTTTTTCACCTGATGGATGAAAGAATGGAGCCCAATTGGCCTTACCGAGATCAGTTAATTTCCGCACATCAGTTCCATCGGCATTGGCTATGTACAGTTCCATGCTGGTTGGCATCACCAGTCCTTCAGCTAATAGGTCTTTGTATTCTTTGATATCAGCTTCGGTAGTTGGTCTTGAAGCTCTCCAGATTATTTTTGAACCATCAGGAGAGAAGAAAGCGCCACCATCATATCCTAAATCTGAGGTGATTTGCTTGACATCGGTCCCATCAATATTCATAGTATAAAGTTCCAAATCACCTGTTCTCAATGAAGTAAAAACGATTTTATCTCCTTTTGGAGAGACGGTAGCTTCAGCATCATAGCCGGGCTCATTCGTCAGTTGATTCAAGAGATTGCCATTGAGGTCGGCGGTGAAAATATCAAAGGAATCATAGATTGGCCATACATATTTTCCATCTGTTCTAGGTTCTGGGACAGCCGGACAGTTGTCACCACCCAAATGAGTAGAAGCATAGACGATGGTCTTATTGTCCGGCAGGAAATAAGAACAGGTAGTCCTTCCGAGCCCAGTGCTAAGACGCTGCGGCTGGTTGTTTTTTAGATCATCCGTCTCCCAATTTGTGTAAAAAATCTGATCACATTTATTTCCCCAACCAGCATAATCCGATTGAAAGACCAACATGGAATCGTCAAATGACCAATAAGCTTCTGCATTATTTCCTCCGAAAGTGATCTGCTTGATGTTTTTCAGATACTTCATTTCTTCAGGTTGAAGAAGTAGGGAATCTGAAGCCGAATGAGCGGTGGATTCGTGGGATTCAATAGTTTCAGTTTTTGGGTTGCAAGCGAATGTTGCAAACAAGACTAAGATGATAAGTGCTCTCATTTTTGTTTTTACAGCTGTTTAAATTGCAGCGCGAAGATACCAATTATTATCTTTGGGCTAAAATCAATCAACCGATGAATACTAAATCAAAATATCTCGTCATTCTCCTCACAGGAGCACTTTTTACTTGGGGTTGCGATACAACTCCTACAGATCAAAGTTTACTTGAAGGCTTAAAGACCGATGTCACATATCTTGCCGCTGATGATCTTGGAGGAAGAGCAATAGGTACAGAAGGTGAGCAAAGAGCTGCAGAATATCTGGAAATAGAGTTTGAGAGGATAGGTTTGGAACCAAAAGGTACAGATTTATATTTCCAGCCCTTTACAGTTTCTAAGCCGACCAACCCGCATGAAGAAGCTGTAATAGGTACCGATGGGGATGGAGTAACCGGAAGAAATGTAATTGGATATATCGACAACAAATCTGAAAACACCATAATAATCGGAGCTCATTTTGACCACTTGGGAATGGGGGCGCAAGGTTCGCTTCACCGTGGCGATTCGGCAATTCACAATGGTGCTGATGATAATGCTTCGGGAACAGCAGCACTAGTAGCTTTGGCAAAGATTCTCAAACATGAAAAACATACTTCAAATTTCCTGTTTATCGCATTTTCAGGAGAAGAAAATGGACTTTGGGGTTCCAATTATTTTGTAAAAAATCCTACCATCGAGCTCTCTACTGTGAATTACATGATCAATATGGATATGGTCGGCAGGATGAATGAGGAGAAAACCTTAGCCATAAATGGTGTGGGGACCAGTCCTTCGTTCCTTCCTGTCTTGGAAACTGTGAATACAGATAGCTTGAAATTAGTGACTTCGGAGTCTGGAGTAGGGCCTTCAGATCACACCTCTTTTTATCTTCAGGATATACCCGTTCTTCATTTTTTCACTGGTCAGCACGAGGATTATCACAAACCTTCAGATGATTCAGATTTGATCAATTATGAAGGTTTACTAAAAGTCGTAAAATACATTGATCGCTTGGTAGATCAGTTGGATGCGGAACCGAAGCTAGCTTTTACCAAAACAAAAGACAGCAATGGGGACTCTCCTCGCTTTACTGTTTCGCTGGGTGTGGTTCCGGATTACTTATATGATGGCAAAGGCATGCGAATCGATGGCGTATCTGAGGACAAACCTGCTCAAGCTGCTGGTCTGATGAAAGGCGATATCATTCTCCAAATGGGTGATTCGACGATTGTCGATATGATGAGCTATATGCGGGCATTGAGTGCATTCCAAAAAGGTGATTCTACTTCAGTGGCTTATGAGCGAGCTGGAGCAAAATTGGAAGCGAAAGTGAAGTTTTAACACTCACTGATGCTTGTTGAAGAAATAGTGAACGAAAATATAATTTTAAAACCGCTGGAATTTTTCAGCGGTTTTTCTTTTCCTGAGCTTTCTTGAACTCATGGGTAACGATAAACATGGAGCAAGCAATAGGGTTGAGATTTTTTTGAAGACCTTTTCCTTCTGCCAAACTGATCAGTTGCCGTGCATAAAAACCAGCCTCTGCGGCATCTTCAAAAGCTTTGAAACCTGTGCGGATTGGAGGGTTGTCTAAATAGGTCACTTTGCTCGCTAAAAATCCTTGGATAGAATCGATGTTACTAATAAAAGGCCTTCCCATGCCGATCATATCACATTCTCCATTTGCTAGGACTTCGTTGCAGAAATCAAAAGATCGAAATCCGCCTGTAATCATCAACGGTACCTGGCAGATCTGCCTGACTTGCTTTGCAAAATCCAGGAAATAGGCTTCCCGCTTTTGAGTGCTTTCTTTCACTGTTTTTTCTTCTTTCCCTAGAAAAAAAGTAACTCTTTCATAAGTCCCGCCAGAAATCTCGATCAAATCAATACCAGCATCGCTCAATTTTTTGACGACTTCAAGCGAATCAGATTCGGTAAATCCACCTCTTTGAAAATCAGAAGAATTCAACTTGACCGAAATAGGAAAGGAAGCACCAACTTCCTCTCGGCATTCCTGCACGATTTGCATTAATAAGCGGCTCCTATTTTCAAGGCTTCCGCCCCATTGATCGTCTCGGTGATTGGTTCTTGGAGAAAGGAACTGACTTAATAAATAGCCGTGAGCTGCATGGATTTGGATTCCGGTGAAGCCCGAAGCTTTTGCAATTTTTGCTGCTAGTCGAAAACCGGAAATCACTTGATGGATGTCCTCCTCGGTCATTGCCTTTGGTTCCCCAAAGAGAAAAAGCTTGTTTAGCTTCACCACAGACGGAGCTTTGGGATGCGGATTTACGAATCGATTGGTTTGTCTTCCGGAATGTGAAATCTGCGCCCAAAGGTGATTTCCATTGACAGTGCCAGCTGCAGTCCACTTTTTTAATTTTGGAATCATGGCTTCATTCCCAAAGAAAATATTGCCTGCTGATTCCATATGATCTCGATCAATCATCACGTTTCCGGTGATTAGCAATCCTGCTCCAGTTTCAGACCAAAGCTGGTAAAGATGCTCATGCTCCGAAGTAGGTTCGTATGCCGAATTGCTCATTCGTTCCGTCATAGGAGCTTTTGCCAATCGATTTTTTAGAGTAGCACCGCAAGGAAGGGTGATGGAGGATTGGAGGTGATTCATGGTATCTTTTAAAAACTGTACTAGCAGGATTCTTTTTTTAATGCATCGTAAAGATGCTGTTTTTAAAAAATAATGACCTTTTGAATTTAAGATTAATGGATAAAAATCCATTGGAAGGTATTGGATGAGCCGAATAACTTGATTAATCGGCTCACAAAAAGCAATATTTTGAGCCGAATAATTTATATATTTGGCTCATGATCTATAACTGGCAATTTCCCAATTGGCCTGAATTTAATTTTGAGGATGGAATATTAGTCCACCAACAACTTGATTTCTTATTAAAATCAGGTCAGGGAAATGGTATGCTTGAAGGAGTAAGTTCGATTGATCAAGAAGAGCTACTTCTTGAAACGATCGTAGGAGAAGCAATGAAAACCTCAGTGATAGAAGGGGAACTCCTCAGTCGACAAGATGTAATGAGTTCAATCAAAAAGAATCTTGGGATTCATGAAGCTCAACCTAATTTCGTTAAAGATCTTCGCGCAAAAGGCATTGCAAAAATGATCGTGAATGTCCGGGCTTCATTTGCTGATGAATTGACACCCGAAGTACTATTTGAATGGCATAAGATGCTCATGGAAGGAAATCGCTATATCAATGCTGGAAGATGGCGAAGTGATAGTGCTCCCATGCAAGTAGTATCAGGAGTGATAGGAAAAGAGACCGTTCACTTCGAAGCTCCTCCTTCAGCTGCAGTTCCGTATGAAATGGAGGCTTTTATCGTATGGTTTAATCAAACTGCTCCAGGCAAATCAAAGGCAATTCTAAACCCATTATTGCGTGCCGGTATAGCCCATTTATATTTTGAGAGTATTCACCCTTTTGAAGATGGAAATGGGAGAATTGGTCGTGCGTTGGTTGAAAAAGTCATCCATCAGGGGCTTGGCTACACTACTTTAATCAGTGTATCAAGTGTGATCGAAAAAGAAAAAAGCAGCTATTACAGCTACTTATCCAAGGCTCAAAAAAGTCTCGAAATCACTGATTGGCTAAACTATTTTGGGGAGACGATTTTAACTGCCCAAACCGATTCACTTGAGCTTATTCAGTTTACGTTTAAGAAAACACGGTTTTTTGATCGCTGGAAAAATGAGCTCAATGAACGCCAGCTAAAAGCAATCGCAAGAATGCTTGAGGAAGGACCATCAGGATTTAATGGTGGCATGACTGCCAAGAAATACATGGGAATCGCAAAAGTTTCCAAAGCAACAGCGACACGAGATCTTCAGCAGCTTGCTGAGATTGGAGTATTTAAATCAATAGGTGGAGGAAGGAACGTTCATTATAGCTTGAATATGGTGACTAAATAGCTTTCTAACTTTTGCCTGCTAGTCCATTTTATTATTCGTTTTTTACTTCTGATTTTCAAATCGCCATTTTTTGGATTTCTGACCACTCAAAAGGGTTTTTCTTCTATCTTTGTGCCTGCTTTTGAGGAGGATGTTTCCTTGATTGCGTGAGGGATAGAAGCGGTATCGGCACACCCCGATAGTTATCGGGGGAGTCGATAAGAGCGAATAGCCCGACCCCGCTTTTTCTGCGGGGGCACGCCCAAAAGCTAAATTTATCACCTACTTGCCTACAAGAAAGGACATTGTGAAGACATACAAAGAGTACAAACAGGTCGATTATCCGCAAATCGGGGAATCAGTTTTAGCGTATTGGAAAGCCAACCAGATTTTTGAAAAATCGGTTTCTAATCGGGATGGTGCGGAGACTTTCACCTTTTTTGAAGGTCCACCTTCGGCAAATGGTACGCCGGGGATTCACCACGTGATGGCACGTACGCTCAAGGATATTTTCTGCAGATACAAGACGCTTAAAGGCTTTCAGGTAAAGAGAAAAGGCGGTTGGGATACGCATGGACTTCCTGTGGAACTTCAGGTAGAGAAGGAACTTGGAATCACCAAAGAAGATATCGGAAAGAAAATCTCTGTGGAGGAATACAATCGCAAATGCCGCGAGACCGTGATGCGATTCAAAAATGAGTGGGATGAGCTGACTGAGAAAATTGGCTATTGGGTCGATTTGGATGATCCTTACATCACTTTTGAACCGAATTATATCGAGTCACTATGGAGCTTGCTCAAGCGTCTTTATGATAAAGGTTTGCTCTATAAAGGCTATACCATTCAACCTTATTCTCCAGCAGCAGGAACTGGTTTGTCCTCGCACGAACTCAATCAGCCGGGCACCTACAAGGATGTCAAAGACACCTCAATCACTGCGCAGTTTAAGCTAAAAGGTGAGGAAAATACTTACATCCTGGCTTGGACGACTACGCCTTGGACTTTGCCTTCCAATTCTGCTTTGGCTATTGGAGAGAATTTAGATTACGTGAAAGTGAAAACTTTCAACCCCTATACTTTTGATGCATGCACGGTGATTTTGGCAAAAGCGAGAATGAACGCTTACCTCAATCCGAAGGCTGCTGAACTGAAATTAGAAGACTATAAACCTGGAGATAAACTGATTCCTTTTGAGGTAATCAGTGAGTTTAAGGGAAAGGATATGCTAGGTTGGGAATATGAGCAGCTTTTCCCGATTCAGGAATTAGCCTTGCCAAATCCTGCTTTTACGGTGGTGTCCGGAGATTATGTGACCACAGAAGATGGTACCGGAATCGTGCATTTGGCTAAAGCCTTTGGTGCGGATGACTTCCGGACTTTGGTGCAGAATAATGTGCCAGGTGTCTTTGTGAAAGATGAAAAAGGAAATGATTTGCCATTGGTAGATAAGCAGGGGAAATTCCTTCCAGTTGTAGGTGAATACCTTTCTACAAAAATGGTGGAGCATGGCATCACAGCACATAAGGAATATGGACCTTCTGACTTCTATGTAAAAAACTACCTGGAAGAAGATGAAAGCCTGCCTGAGTACAAAAACACGGATGTGATCATCTCGATCATCCTTAAAAATGAAAACAAGGCCTTCAAGGTCGAAAAATACGAGCACACTTATCCACATTGCTGGCGAACCGACAAGCCGGTTCTCTACTATCCGATGGATAGCTGGTTTATCAAAACAACAGCCTACAAGGACCGACTAGTTGAGCTGAATAAAACTATCAACTGGAAGCCAGAAGCGACCGGAACGGGTCGATTTGGTAACTGGCTAGAGAACTTGGTAGACTGGAACTTGTCTCGATCTAGATTCTGGGGTACGCCTCTTCCGATCTGGAGAACAGAAGATGGATCTGAGGAAAAATGCATAGGCTCTATCGCTGATCTTCAAGCTGAGATCGAAAATTCGATCGCTAAAGGACTGATGGAAAAATCGCCATATGAAGGGAAAGAACTTGATCTGCATCGTCCTTTTGTGGATGATGTGATTTTGGTTTCTTCCAAAGGAGAAAAAATGTTCCGTGAGCCGGATTTGATCGACGTATGGTTTGATTCGGGTGCAATGCCTTATGCGCAGTGGCATTATCCATTTGAAAATGAAGACATTTTCAAGGCGAACTATCCAGCAGATTACATCGCTGAAGGAGTAGATCAGACACGTGGTTGGTTCTTTACGCTTCACGCCATAGCGGTGATGCTCTTTGATAGTGTAGCTTTCAAAAATGTAATTGCCAATGGGCTTGTTTTGGATAAAAACGGCAATAAAATGTCCAAACGACTGGGCAATGCGGTGGATCCATTTAAGACCATCAAGGAATACGGGCCAGACGCCGTTCGTTGGTATATGCTCAGCAATGCCAATCCTTGGGATAACTTGAAATTCAATCTGGACGGGGTGACTGAAGTGCAGCGACGCTTCTTTGGCACACTTCAGAATACCTATAATTTCTTTGCGCTCTATGCGAATCTGGATGCATTTGTCTATGATTCGGCAAAGGCAGTTCCGGTAAAAGAACGTGCTGAACTCGATCAATGGATTATCTCCAAGCTGCAAACACTCATCACAGAAGTGGAGGCAGCAATGGATAATTACGATGCGACAAAAGCAACTCGAGCGATCATGGACTTTACGGTCGATCAACTTTCCAACTGGTACGTTCGACTGGCTAGAAAGCGATTCTGGAGAGGGGAGATGAATGCCGATAAGCAGGCTGCTTACGAGACACTCTACGAATGTCTGCTTAGCCTTTCTCAGTTGATGTCTTCTTTTGCGCCATTCTACTCCGATTGGTTGTTCCAAAACTTGACAGAAGCGGGTGATTCTACCATTGAGTCAGTGCACCTGACGAACTGGAAAAATCCTGAAGCTGCCTTGATCAACAAAGATCTGGAAGAAAGTATGGACTTGGCTCAGACGATCTCTTCGCTTGTGCACTCGCTTCGTAAGAAAGAGAAAATGAAAGTCCGCCAGCCCCTTCAGCGAATCTTGATTCCTGTATTGAGTGCTAAAACCCAAGCGCAGATCCAGCATGTGGAAGAGCTCATCAAGTCTGAAGTGAACATCAAAACGATCGAGTACATCGATGATGCTTCCGGAATTTTAGTGAAGAGCGTGAAACCTAACTTGCCGCTTTTGGGTAAAAAACTTGGGCCTAAGATGCGTTTCGTCGTAGCAGCAATCAATACTTGGGGACAAGAAGAAATCGGGCAGATCGAACGAAACGGTAAGATCAACGTCGATCTTGAAGGTGAAGCATTTGAGCTTCTCTTGGAAGAAGTGTTGATTTCTTCTCAGGATATCCCGGGTTGGTCAGTGGCATCTGATGCTGCAGTTACTGTTGCTTTGGATGTGACCTTGACTGAGGAATTGAAGCAGGAAGGTGTAGCCAGAGACCTTGTAAACCGAATCCAAAATCTTCGAAAAGACATGGGACTGGAAGTGCAGGATAAGATTAAAATTCAATTGTCGGATGATAATGACTTGGTGAATGCGGCTGTTGCTGGATTTGGATCTTATATTGAAGCAGAGACCCAAGCAGTGAGTTTGAGCTTTGAATCTAATCTGGAAGATGCATCTTTGCTGGATATGGACGATTTTAACCTTTCGATAAAAGTAGAAAAGGCCTAAGGTCTTGGGACAAAGTATGAAGAACTATATCAAATATTTTGGAATTGCACTTTTCGTAATTCTTCTCGATCAAGCAGTGAAGATGCTGGTGCATTTCCAAATGGATTTTGGGAGTCCCGGTCAGATCCCAATCTTCGGTGATTGGTTTAAGCTTCATTACACTACCAATCCTGGAATGGCATTCGGAATGCAATTGGGTTCAGAGTATGGCAAGTTGCTGTTGACATCATTTCGTCTGGTTGCTATGGTCGGAATTGGATATTACCTCTACCACATCATCAGCAAGAAACAACACCCGGTTTACATTCTCTGTATTTCCCTGATTTTGGGTGGAGCAATAGGGAATTTGGTGGATTCTATTTTCTACGGAGTTTGGCTTAATAATGCCCCCTATGATGCTGCTTCACCTTGGTTTCACGGTCAAGTAGTAGACATGTTTTACTTCGATATTTGGGAAGGATATTTGCCGGAATGGATTCCGATCTGGGGAGGAAGTTATACGGCTCTTTGGCCGATTTTCAATATTGCCGATGCTTCAATCTTTATCGGAGTAGCGATTATTTTGATTTTTCAGGGTAGATTTTTCCCTGAGGAAAAAGAGAAAACACTAAATAATAAAGTGGATTCCGAGCCAATCTCGGAATCTTGATTAATTCATCTTTTTATATTCCCGGGTTATTTCGTTCAAAGAAAAACTCGGGAAATTTTGTGTTTTGGGGTAAATAATCCTTAAAAAACGAGTTTTAGACCACTATTTTCCTTAATTTTCACTTTGCTTTATGCCCGATTTGGGATGTAAGTGCACATTTCGAATGCTTTTTCCGATTAGGATCAAGAAAGCATTGATTATCAAGACCCAATACCTATGATCGTAGATTCTGACCAGCCCTTTCAGATCGTTTATTCTATTTATAGCCATGAGTACCTCGGACTTTTGATTGAGTCCTTTGTTGTCCAATTGGATGAGCAGGGAAGACTATCTCTTGCACACCAAAATATCAGTTCCGCCAATGCTTCAGAATTTGATTCTGGATTGGACAAGGCCGATTATGACTTGATCAAACTGATGGATTCGATGAATCCTGAAAAGTTGGCCAAGCCTCACATCAAGCGCGGTAATATTCGCCCAAAGGATTACCTCCATAAAATATTCGATCCTAAAACAGAGGATAAAAAAGTACAGGTAATTCTTGAGGATGCTTTAGAAAAGAAACGTAGTCAGATCATGCCACTCTTGATCGGAAAACGACTATTTGAAATGGGTAGCGACGGTAACCCAGTAGGTAAAGAAATTATAGTCAATGCAGAGCGGGCCACGGTTTTATTCCATTTTCATAAAAACGAAGAGAACACTCACTATTGGCCTTCGATCAAATTTAAGGGTGAAAAACTCGATTGGCAGTATAAAAATGGGTATTTGATCTGTAATGAACCTGCATGGCTCATTGTAAATGGTCAATTGTTTCAGTTTGAAAAAGGAATCGACGGTAAAAAGTTAAAGCCATTTTTGAATAAGAAATTTATTGTAATTGATAAGCGGATTGAGCCAGGATATTATCGTGGTTTCATGAGTAATCTGATTTCTCAGTTTGATGTCAACTCCATTGGATTTGATATAAATATTGAGCGGGGCTCGCCGGAGGTTTTTTTGGCTATTAGCGAACTTCCGGGAAATACCGGCAAGGATCTCTTTGGAGAAGAAGGCGAGCGACTTGACGAGGATAAGATCGTCTTTGAACTTCGATTCAAATATGGAGAATATGATTTTCCGGTGCAGACTCCTGATGGTGAAAAGCTCGGAAATTCTGTCCGAATGGATGAAAAAGATGGCATTTACACTTTTTACAAGACGATCCGAAGTACTCAAAAGGAAAAAGCATTTCTGAAATTGCTTCGTGATAAAGGGATGGACTTCAAGATTGGAAAAGTTGCTTTGCCAAAAACACAAGCTTTTGAATGGATTGGAGATCAGGAGGATTTTCTGGACATAGAGCGAATTAAAATTCGTCAGAAAGCAGGGCCCAAAGGAAAAGTATATCATATCGGAAAAGCTCAAATTTCGATTGAGGTCAATGAAAATATCGATTGGTTTGATGTCAAGGCCTTGATCAAGTTTGGTATTTATCTGGTTCCTTTTGCGAAGCTGCGTAAGCTTTTGATACAGGGGAAATCAGAATTTGAGCTTCCTAACGGTGAAATTGCCGTGATTCCATCTTCTTGGTTTGTGAATTATTCAGAGCTGTTCAACTTCATGGAAGACCGTGGAGTAGATGATACCATGGTTTTGCGTAAGCATCATCTTGCACTTGCCAAAGAAATGGAGGAAGGAAACTTGGTACAGGTGACTCTGAGTAGAAAGCTGGAAAAACTTCGGGATTTTGAAGCTATTGAGGAATATGAATTACCTACTTCATTTGAAGGAACTCTGCGTCCTTATCAGCAGGCGGGTTACAATTGGCTTCGATTTTTGAACGAATTCAAATTCGGAGGATGCTTAGCAGATGATATGGGTCTGGGAAAGACCGTCCAGACATTGGCGCTTTTGGCATCCGAAAAGGAAAAAAATCCAAGCTTTACTTCCCTTTTGGTGATGCCTACTTCCCTGATCTACAACTGGGAATTGGAAGCCAAAAAATTCACGCCGGACTTGAAGATTTTGGTCTATACGGGTACGCAGCGAATCAAAGATCCTTGGAGATTTGGAGAGTATGATTTGGTATTGACCTCCTATGGAATCACCAGATTGGATATCGATGTCTTGAAAGATTTTTTCTTCAATTACATCATCCTTGATGAGTCTCAAGCGATCAAAAATCCTTCCAGTAATATCTCCGCTGCGGTAATGCAGTTGAAGAGCAAGCAAAAGCTGATTTTAACTGGTACGCCAGTGGAAAATGGCACCATGGATCTTTGGTCTCAGATGAATTTTATTAATCCTGGGCTTTTAGGAAATCAGAATTCCTTCAAAAAGCAATTTCTATTACCAATCGAAAAGCAAGACGATAAGGATAAGGCCATCAAGCTAAATGCGATGATCAAGCCTTTTATCCTAAGAAGACTTAAATCGCAAGTAGCGACGGATCTGCCTGAGAAAATCACCAATGTGAAATACTCCGACATGACCAGCGCTCAGGAGGAAGTCTACGAGGAAGTGAAAAATTATTATCGGGAGAAAATTATCTCCGATATGCAGGCAACAGGTAGAAATAATCAGCAGTTTACCTTACTTCGTGGCTTGACTCAATTGAGACAGATTGCCAATCACCCAAAATTGGTCCGAGATGACTACGAAGGGGATTCAGGAAAATTGGAGGATGTGACTTATATGCTTCAATCCACCATTTCGGAAGGACATAAAGTGTTGGTATTTAGTCAATTTGTCCGCCATTTGGCGATCGTGAAAGAATACCTGGAAAAAGAAGGTATTCCTTATGCTTACTTGGATGGATCAACAAAAGACCGACAGGCTCAGGTGGAAAAATTTCAGGAGCAGGATGAAATCAAGGTGTTCTTGATCTCTCTGAAAGCCGGTGGTGTTGGTCTCAACCTTACCAAAGCGGAATATGTCTTTCTACTCGATCCATGGTGGAATCCTGCTGTGGAAGCTCAAGCGATCGACCGGGCTCACCGAATCGGCCAGCAAAATAAAGTCATTATTTACAAGTTTATCAGTAGAGGCTCAGTGGAGGAGAAGATCATGGCTTTGCAAAACAGAAAACTTGCCCTTGCGGGTGAGTTGATCAATACGGAGGAAAGCTTTATGAAGAGTCTGGGTCAGGAAGATATTGCGGCTTTGTTGACCTAAAAGTCAAAGCTGTCCAGAATCAAGGGAAAGGTGGAAGCCTTTCCCTTTTTTTATTTGCCATCTAGTTATCAACAAATGGATTAAGATCATGGATTGGGCTAGATTTAGTCCTGTTCAAATGTGGGATGGTACGGACGGATATTAGGGAGTAATTTCGGTCGGCTTCTGTACAGATTACACCCAGTCCAAACTGATATTTGACTACAGTGATTCGGAGGCAAGATTACCAACCAAAAGATGTTACAGGATTAAAGTTGTAACTTTAACTACTTGGAGAATAGTCGAGTATGGTAAAAAAACCGATCTAGTGCGTTGTCTCCGAGATTCAATGGTGGGTATTTAAGTTACATTCTATTTGGTGTATAATTAGCTGAATGAGGAATCTGGCTTTTTGTAATCGGCTGTATCTCCACAAAGTTTAGATTGTGTAAATATGAAAAAGCATTCTAAGGATAATTCAGTACTAGTCATGGTAATGGGACTTCCCGGATCAGGTAAAAGCTACTTTGCAAAAGGACTAGCCAAAGAAATTGGCGGAGTTCATCTTGGAACTGATGACCTCCGAAAAGAAATGGGGTTGATGGGTAATTATCATATTGATAACAAATTATCGGTCTATGAGGAGATGCTTAATAGGGCAAGGGGAATACAGAAATCGGGAAAAAGCTTGGTTTTGGATGGTACTTTTTACCTGCAAAAAATCCGAACTCCTTTTATTTTTTTGGCTAATTCATTGTCATGGAAACTATCCATCATCCATATCAAAGCAGATGAAGCGCTGATTTCAAAAAGGCTTTCAAACCCCAGAGAGGATAGTGAGGCAGATATTGAGGTCTATCGGAAAGTTAAATCTGAGTTTGAACCAATCAAGGAACCCCACCTTTTAATCCAGTCCACTGATGGTTCCCTTAAAGAAAGTCTGGAAAAAGCCGTTAAATACATCCATTCAGATCATGAATAGGCAAGAAGTAAAGCAGTTAATGGCCAAAGGAATTTATGATAGTAAGCCCATCAAAGGGGTTCTGGAAGAGACTAATATATCTTGGGTAATTCTGAGCAGAAGCCATGCTTTTAAGATAAAGAAGGAAATCAAATTGTCTTTTTTGGATTATTCTACCCTTGAGTTGAGAAAAAAATACTGTGAAAAGGAATTGGAACTCAACAGAAGATTTTCCTCCATTTACCTTTCCGTTCAACCTATAACCTATTTCAATGAAAAATTTACTATTGGAGAAGGAACAGGGGAAATTGTGGATTATGTGGTTTGCATGAAACGGATGCGTGGAGACAAAAGAATGGATGTGCTTCTTACCCAAAATAAAGTCGATCCGGCAAGGATTTCACTTTTGGCTAAGCAAGTTGCTAACTTTCATCAATGTGCTGAAATCATTAAAAATGACTTCAATCAGGAACATTCCAAAGAATTGTTCAATGACTTGAACTCAGTCCATGAAGTGGTTTTGCAAGAATTCGATCCAGACTTTTCAGAGGTGATCCCACGATTGATTTCTTTCAGTGATGATTTTTTAAAGAGACATGCTGGGAGATTTGGAGAAAGAAACAGGCAAGGTTTTAGAAGAGATGTGCATGGCGATCTTCACAGTGGCAATATTTTTTTGTACGAAGCCCCTGTCATTTTTGATTGCATTGAATTTCAGGATGCCTTCAGGCAGATCGATATTTTATATGAAGTAGCTTTTCTCTGTATGGATCTGGAGTTTTTTGGCAGGAAAGACCTTTCTGATTTGTTTTTGGGTACGTACGAATCCATTTTGAAATGCTTTCCAAAAGAGGAGGATAAAGAAATATTCTTCTATTTCAAGTGCCTGAGGGCAAATGTAAGGGCTAAAGTATTTCTGTTAAACAGCAAGACTGAACCTGACCCTAAAAGGAAAAGCCAAGAATTGGCCAAGGGTAAAAAGTATCTTGAACTAGCCTTAAGCTATAAAGAAGAACTGAATCGATCGAATAGATAGAGCTTTATTATCTCTGACTGTAATAAAAACTTTGCCTAAGCGCAGACCGCGACAGCTGTTTGGGAGAGGAAAAAAAAATGAAACAAAGGGTTTCCACGATCATTTAAATACGCCGAGTTGGTTCTCATCAACACAGTAGAAAGCTTTATTATGAGTCTGGTACATGAGAATTTAACAGCTTTGTTAATCTAAAAGTCAAAGCTGTCTAAAATCGAGGAAAAGGGTGAAAATTTTGCCTTTTTTATTGCATTGATTGTCAAATGGATAAGAAGTGTTATTGATTTGTTAACCATAAATTCTTTTTGAAACTTGGGTAATACATCCAATATTTTTCTAAATTAAAACGTACAGTAGCTTAATAAATACCTGCGCATGCCTAGAGCCAAATCCGAAAACGATCGGAAAATCTTTGTGCTGGATACCTCAGTCATCCTTTACGCACACAACTCCATCATGAATTTTGCCGAACACGACGTAGTCATTCCGATTACGGTTTTGGAGGAACTTGATCAGTTCAAAAAGGGCAATGATACTAAGAATTTTGAGGCGAGAGAGTTTATCCGATTGCTGGACAAGCTATCTCAGGACCACATGATTCATAATTGGACTCCTCTAAATGGGAAGACGAAAGGGAACTTTCGGGTCCTTATGAACCCTGATAACAAGCTCAATGCAAATGAGATCTTTGGGGAGGAAAAAAATGATCATAAAATCCTAAACGCAGCACTTTACCTCAAGCAGTTTGAGAAAAATCGCAAAGTGATTTTGGTAAGTAAGGATATCAATTTGCGACTGAAAGCGAAGTCATTGGAAATTCATGCTGAAGACTACGAGACTGGTAAAATCAAAAATATTACAGAGTTAGAAAATACAGGAAAATATGTGATGGAGAATGTCGACATCACAAATATCAATAAACTGTATGATCAGGGCTATGTGGAGGCCAAAGCAGTCCTCGGGACTCGAAAGCGAAAGTCTAACGCTTTTTACATTCTTCGCTCGGACAAAAATTCGGTCTTGTCTTATTACAATTCTCAGGAAAACATACTGGAGCGTGTGGACAAGCGGTTGGCTTATAACATCAAGCCAAAAAATGCGGAGCAAGCGTTTGCTCTTCATGCTATCATGGATCCAAATATCAAGTTGGTCTCCATTCAAGGCGTTGCAGGGACGGGTAAAACCCTACTTGCTTTAGCGGGAGCATTAGAGCAGCGAAGGGAATACAAACAGATTTTCTTGGCGAGGCCAATTGTACCATTGAGTAATAAGGATATTGGCTTTTTGCCTGGAGATATCAAGTCGAAGTTGAATCCGTATATGGAACCACTTTGGGATAACCTAAAATTCATACAGAATCAATACAAGGAGACAGATAAGGAATTCCAGAAAATCACTGAACTAGTCAATCAGGAGAAATTGGTAATTCAGCCCTTGGCTTATATCCGTGGAAGGTCACTTTCCAATATTTTCTTTATCGTAGATGAAGCGCAAAACTTGACGCCTCATGAGATCAAAACAATCATTTCCCGAGCTGGGGATAATACCAAAATTGTCTTTACAGGGGATGTTTTTCAGATTGACACACCTTATCTGGATTCACAATCCAATGGACTTTCCTATCTGATTGATCGGGTAAAAGATCATCCACTCTATGCGCATATCAAGCTGGAAAAGGGGGAACGCTCAGAATTGGCAAATTTGGCAAACGAACTTCTTTAAAATTAAACGTCCATAAATTGAAAGGCTTCGAAAGAGGCCTTTTTTTTTGATTCTTAAGAGATCAGATTTTTTAATTGTTAAAAATTGTGGAAGCTGCAACCTTTTGAAGGTAAGATAATTGTTCGAAGCTGAGGAAATCCTGTACGGAATCGTACAGCAAAATTATTGGCATTTTTTTAAAAAATTGAAAATCAAATAGTTAAAAAAAAGGGGCGCTTTTTGGAATAGGTAGGACAGAACGCTAAACCAACTATTTACGCCATGACTACCTCACTATTTACTCAGAAAAATATTTGTGCTGCTTTAGGATTTATTATGGCGATTACCATTGTCCTAAAGGCAAATCAAGAAGCGAAGCTCGCTAAGCAAACTGCCCGATTTGAATATGCTAAACCAACTACTACAATCGGAGAACGATCGCATAGTTCGATCATTGAATTCACAGAATTCCAAAATGAAAAACCCCAAGTATCAGAGTTATTTCCAAAGCTTGGGGTTTAAAGAAA
Organism: Algoriphagus marinus; assembly: GCF_001936475.1. GTDB lineage: Bacteria > Bacteroidota > Bacteroidia > Cytophagales > Cyclobacteriaceae > Algoriphagus > Algoriphagus marinus. Next base: position 85,158 of record NZ_MSPQ01000003.1, read on the forward strand.
TTTAAAGTACTCGTAAGGGTTAATTTGGTTGATTGTTTGATTAGACTAAAGAGGTGGATTTTATCCACCTTTTTCTTTTTTTAACTTTCAGTGATGGTATTCAATTTTGCTAAAAAGCTATTATAATATTGCCTTCCTACCTGAACTGCTGCTCCACCTTTCAAGAAAATCTCCTTGGTATTGAAGCTTTCAATTTGTCCAAGATTGACGATAAAAGATTTTTGTACTCTTAAGAATAATTGAGAAGGAAGAATTTCTTCGATTTCTTTCATCGATTTACGGATGCTATAATCTCTGTTTCTGGTGTAGATAGTGACCATGTTTCCATTTGCCTCTACGTAATATAATTCCTCGTAGGGTACTTTTTCGAATGCATTATCGGCTTTGATAAATACAGAATCAGTTACAAGAAAGGGACTATCTGCTGCGGTTTTTACTGCGGCAGTTTCAGTCGTTGGTTTTGTTCGCTTATTGTAAAGTACAATTTCTACGATTGCATGAATATCATTTGTGTTGAAAGGCTTCACGATAAATCCAGCTGGATTAATTCGTTTGGCCCGCTCGATGATAGTAGGATCTGAATATGAGGTCACATACACCAAAGGAGCGTCAACCATTTGTTTAACGATCTCACCTAGTTCAATCCCGTCTTTATCACCTTTTAATTTGATATCCATAAATATCAAATCTGGTCGGTTTTTCTTTATGACTTTGATGCACTGATTGGCAGAGTTTGCAATATCAATATTCACATAGCCTAATAGTTCAAGAATCTCTTGAATATTTTCTGCGATACTGATATCGTCTTCGACGATTAGAATCCGCTCTTCTTTCATATTGGCTGGAAGTGGTTAAGTTTAGAGGTATTATCTTATGATTAAATTTTTTTTGTCATAATACACCTCTAATTACCGAATTTTATTCCGCAAATCAAATGCTTTTTTTTGGTTATGAAATAATTATAAACTCATCATTTCTTTAAATCTGGCTGCTTGTCTCCTGCTCACTTCGATTTTGTCTCCACCTCTGAGTGTGACTACGAGTCCTCCATTAAACCAAGGTTCTATACCTTCTACCCAGCCCAGATTGATGATGTGTTTTCGGCTTGCCCTGAAGAAAGATTTCTCATCAAGTCGCTCATCCAAGGCATTCAATGACTTGTGAATCATTGGTTTGAAATTATCAAAATAGACTTTGATATAATTACCGTCAGACTCAAAAAGTCTTACATTAGAAAGTCTTACGAACCAACAGCGATCTCCATCTTTGACAAAAACCTGGTCCTCAAGGGTAAGTTTTTTTTGATTTATATTCGATGAAGAAACCTCTGATTTTGTAAAACTTTCGATTTTGCTCTGAAGTCGGGTGATGGCTTCTTCGAGTCTTTTCGGTTCAATTGGCTTTAATAAATAATCCAATGCATTGACTTGAAACGCCTTTAGTGCATATTCATCATATGCTGTAGTGAAAATTACATGAGGGACATTTTCCAATTCTTCCAATAAGTCAAAGCCTGTTTTTTCTGGCATTTGAATGTCGAGGAATATTACATCTGGATTTAATTGCTCTATTTTTTCTTTTGCATCATCTACATTTACAGCTTCTCCTACCACTTCTACACTTTCCAATTGATTCAAAAGGGTAATTAGCTCCTTTCGAGCTAGTCTTTCATCATCGATTACAATCGCTCGCATTTTTTTTTAGTTTGTTATTCGAATTTAACTTTTTGTTTTGGAATCTTAATTTCGGTGATCACAAATTGATTTCCCGAATTGAATATTCGAAAACTTGCCTGATCTCCGTAGATTAATTTAAGCCTTTGTACTGTATTACTCAGACCATGTCCTTCATCTCCCTTTGATTTTAGGCTGGGGGCTTGGTCTAGATGGCCGCTATTTTTGACTTGAATATACAAATCCTCATTTAATCCTTCCCGACATTTAATCTCAATCAAGCCTCCTTTGACCAAGTTTGAAATCCCATGCTTAATCGCATTTTCCACAATAGTTTGAAGCATCATAGGAGGTATTTTATAGCTATAGGACTCATCCTCAATGAGATATTTGATTTGTAGGCGTTCCTCAAATCGAATCGACTCTAGCTCCAAATAGTCCTTTACAGTATTCAATTCTTCGGCAAATTCGATGGTTTGCTTTTTGTCCATCATCAGTGAAAACCGAAGCATATTTGATATTCTGGTGATTGCGGATTTAGCTTTTACAGGGTCTTCATCTACCAAAGCTCGAACACTATTTAGTGCATTGAATATAAAATGTGGGTTGAGCTGGCTTTTCAAATGATTGAGACGGATCTCATTGATTTTAGCTTCGTATTTTAATGATGTGTTGTAATTGTCCAAAAAGTGGAAAAGAAAGTAGAGTAAAAACCATACGACATAGAATAGGAATGCCTGAAATAAAGTAGCCAAAATTACCAAAATTCTAAAGTCTTCTTCTGGATTAAGGGTGTTGAATACAACATTTACAAGAATCTGAGCAATTACATAGACAAAGCTTAATGCCAATATGGCTAGCAACGATTGCGATAAAAGGAGGGGAATACTCAGCTTAAACCAATTATAGGTCTTTACGATATAGCGCAGAAAATGAGTGGAGACTAGATTAAACATAGCCAAAACCACTATAGGAAAAATCTGTACTGCTGATATTCCGCTAGAAAGGGAAGCCAGGAAAATAATTACGAAGGCAAATCCTCCCCAGCCTAAAATCTGAAGTATCCAATATAGCCTCTCTCTATTCATGATCAGCAAAGTTAATCTTCCTCACATCTTCGGGGTTTTAAATTTGATAAATGGAGGAAACCTTTGATCTAATCAATTTTTAGATATTTAACTCAGGCTTAAGGAATTTGCCGGTGTAGCTATTTGGATTGGCTGCCACTTTTTCAGGCGTGCCTTGGACGACAATAGAACCACCTTTGTTTCCACCTTCCGGACCCAAATCTACAACGTAATCAGCCATTTTAATGATGTCAAGATTATGCTCAATGATCAATACAGTGTTTCCTTTATCTACTAATCCTTGGACTACGAGCATGAGTAATTCAATATCCTTGAAATGTAGACCTGTCGTTGGTTCGTCCAGGATGTAGAATGTTTTTCCGGTATCTTTTTTCGAAAGTTCTGTTGCCAGTTTCACTCGTTGCGCCTCTCCACCTGAAAGTGTCGTAGCATGCTGACCTAGTGTAATATAACCTAGTCCTACATCATTTAGCGTTTTGATCTTTCGAAGAATTTTAGGCTGAAACTCAAAAAAATCATTTGCCTGCTCTACTGTCATATCCAGGACATCCGAAATGGATTTCCCTTTGAATCGGACTTCTAAAGTTTCTCGGTTGTATCGCTTGCCTTTACAAGTCTCACAAGGGACATGTACATCGGGAAGGAAATCCATTTCGACCAATTTCATACCAGCTCCCTCGCAATCCTCACAGCGTCCACCTTTTACATTAAAAGAAAAACGACCCGGCTTATAGCCACGGATTTTTGATTCGGGAAGTTCAGTGAAAAGGGTCCGGATATCCGAGAAAACCCCCGTGTAAGTGGCTGGATTTGATCTTGGAGTTCTACCTATCGGAGATTGATCTACTTCTATTACTTTATCGAGTTCTTTCAATCCATCGATACTTTCATACGGCATAGGCTCCTTCTTGGAATGATATATCTCTCGATTTAGAATAGGATAAAGTGTCTCATGAATTAATGTGCTTTTTCCAGATCCAGAGACGCCTGTGATACAGATCAAAGTGCCAAGTGGCAGATTGAGATCCACATTCTTGAGATTGTTTCCGGATGCGCCTTTGAGGGAAAGTGAGATGCCTTTTCCTGTTCTCCTCTTTTTTGGAACAGGTAATCCAAGTTTTCCACTGAGGTATTCTGCCGTGACGGAAGAAGACTTGAGGATCTCTGCGGGCGTACCTGATGCTACGATATGACCACCATGCCTTCCTGCCCCAGGTCCCATGTCAATTACATAATCGGACTCAAGCATCATGTCTTTGTCATGTTCCACTACCAAGACAGAGTTTCCCAAATCCCGAAGACTTTGTAGGGCTTTGATCAGTTTTTCATTGTCACGCTGGTGAAGACCGATGCTTGGTTCATCCAAGATATAAAGGACACCCACAAGTTGAGTTCCAATCTGAGTTGCCAGTCTTATGCGCTGCGCTTCCCCCCCTGAAAGTGTTCGAAGAGGCCTGTTAAGAGATAAATAATCCAAACCTATGTCCAGCAAAAAACCAATTCGTTTTCTGATTTCTTTCAATACTTCAGCCGCGATTATATTTTGCTTTTCAGATAAACGTTCTTCAACATTTTCAAACCATTCTCCTAAGCTCCTGATATCCATCACGGCCAATTGACCGATATGGGTATCATCCAGTTTGATGTGCAGAGATTCTTTTTTTAATCTATAGCCATGACACTCTGGGCAGGTTTGAGTCACCGTGAATTCACTTACCCAATCTTGAATTTTATCAGAACTGCCTTCTTGATATTTCTGAAGGAAATTGATGATTCCTTCGAAAGTCGTATGCCATTTGGTTCCAGGGTATTTCACCGAATCAACGGCTACTTCCACCTTATCACCGTTCAGAAGGATTTCAATCACTTGTTCGGGCAAATCCTTGATTGGTGTGCTCATCGAACATTTATAATGCTTGAGAATTGCTTCAATCTTTTTGAAAATCCAGATATCCCTATATTCTCCTAATGGAGCAATCCCCCCTCTTGTGATGCTCAGTTTGGGGTCAGGTATAATACTTTCTCGGGTGATTTCTTCTGTAATTCCCAGACCATTGCAAACAGGACAAGCACCATAGGGGCTGTTGAAAGAAAAGGAATTAGGTGCAGGCTCATCGTATGAAAGGCCCGTTTCCGGATCCATGAGGTATTTGGAAAAATGATGAATCTCGCCCGCCTCATCTCGAATCATCATTACTCCTTTGCCATGCTGCAATGCAGATTTTATCGATTGGGTAATCCTAAACCGATCTGATTCTTCGGCGATGATTCGATCAATTACGATTTCAATATCATGGATTTTATATCGATCTACTTGCATCTTCGGCACCATCTCCATGACCACTCCATCCACTCTGACTTTTGAAAATCCCATTTTACGGATTTGCTCAAAAAGCTCCCTATAATGGCCTTTTCTACCCTTTACTACTGGCGCAAGGATATATAATTTATTGTTTAAGAAATTTGCGAAAAGCTGCTCAATGATCTGATCCTCAGTCTGACGGATCATCTTTTTTCCTGTCAGATAGGAATAAGCTTCCCCTGCTCTTGCGTAGAGCAAACGCATAAAATCGTAGATTTCTGTGACCGTGCCCACAGTTGATCTAGGATTTTTCGAAGTGGTTTTTTGCTCAATTGCAATTACAGGCGAAAGCCCGTTAATTTTATCTACATCTGGACGCTCCAGTCCTCCCAAAAATGACCTTGCATAGGCAGAGAAACTTTCCATGTAGCGCCGCTGACCTTCAGCGTAGATAGTATCAAAGGCAAGAGAACTCTTTCCACTACCACTTAATCCTGTCAAAACCACAAGTTTGTTACGTGGGATTTTCAGATCAAGATTTTTCAGATTATGCTCACGAGCACCAAAAATTTCAATGAATTCTTCCTGAGAAGAAGTGGTATTACTCATAAATAAAGGGACGATTTCAATCGGCGAAGGTACGAAATTAGAAAGGGAAGGACTAGCTGTATTTCAAGATACTAACCCAAATAGGGTCAGGTTGGTTTGAAGCAAGGGGATATTTTCTAAATCAATGGCCGGATTAAAATTCCTATAGGATTGGAATTTCACTTGAAAATGGTCAGTGTTTTAAAATGGAAATTTCTAACTCTTTATTCAGGCAAAAGAATTTCGTAGGATTTTCCTCTTTTGATATTGAGATCCTTATCTCTAAGCCAGGGATTGTAAAGTTTCAAATCTTTGTAATTACTACCGTTAGTCTTGGCCCAGCTGGCTAGATTTTTAATATCGGAAGTGACCTTGATTGATTTGAGAGGAGGGTTTTGGTAATAATCTTTAGGCCTTAATTTGAAGCCAAAGGCTGCAGGATCTTCAAATATCACCTTGAAAGCCAGAATCCGAAACATATACCTGCTTGTCTCATCATTCAAATACAGTTCGTAATAGTTTCTGCTGAGTTGTTCTTCTTGTCGCTTTGCGAAGCCGGTCTGACCCATATTATAGCTGGCTGCAACGGCGGTCCAATCCCCAAATTTGGCGTGTGCTTTTGTAAGGTATCTCGAAGCAGCTTTTGTCGCTTTTTCAAAATGATATCGCTCATCAACATCCTTGCTCACTTCGAGTCCATACTCTTTTGCAGTTGCCGGCATAAATTGCCAAAAACCCCTTGCTCCAGCAGGTGATGCCACATTCATTAAGCCCGATTCGGCGATAGCAAGGTATTTAAAATCATCCGGGACATTGTTTTCTTTCAACCAGGCTTCGATTTCAGGTAAAAACTTGGAAGATCGCTTCATCAGTAAAAGCATATTGGATTCCCAATAGGCATTAACATAGATTTCCCGCTCCAGTCGCTCTCTAACATCGGGAATCGAAAGAGGAACTGATTCCCCGGCAAAGGATAGTTCGGAGGGAAGGTCAAATAGCCGAATTGAATCCCTGAATGAACCCGGGACGGTATTCATCAACTGCTCTGATGCAAGAATCGGTGCAGATTCTAGAGTGTTCTGACTTTTAAACAGTGAGAAAATAGTAATGCCTAAGCAAACTATCACTAAGAAATAGAGCAGTATTATATGGTTTTTGGACATTTAGAAGTTTGGACTGAGTAAGTATTTTGAGTAGAACTCATCGATTACTTTCACTGCCTCGGTGGCATCTTCCACTACACTAAACAACTCCAAATCGTCCTCAAGGATGTAATGATTAGATAGAAGAGATTTTTTGATCCAATCCACCAAACCTTCCCAATAGGATTTTCCAACCAAAACGATTGGGAATTTTCCGATTTTATTGGTTTGTATTAAAGTTAAGGCCTCAAAAAACTCGTCCATTGTTCCGAATCCACCAGGAAGGACCACGAAGCCTTGAGAATATTTGATAAACATGACTTTTCGTACAAAGAAATAGTCGAAAGTCATCAGTTTATCTCGGTCGATATAGATATTATTGAATTGCTCAAAGGGTAATTCAATGTTTAAACCTACCGATTTCCCGCCCTCGGAATAGGCTCCCTTATTACCTGCTTCCATGATCCCGGGGCCACCACCGGTAATCACTCCATAACCGTGACGGACAAGCTTTGCGGCTATATCTTCTGCCATTTTATAATGCTCATGATCTCTGGCGGTACGAGCTGAACCAAATATTGAAACACAGGGGCCTATTTTTGATAGTTTTTCGAATCCTTCTACGAATTCGGCCATCACTTTAAAAATAACCCATGAATCCGCACTTTTGATTTCATTCCAGTCTCGCTCTTTGAAAGCACTTCGGATTTTATCTTCGGCAATTTTTTCTTCTTCGTTGCTCATAAAAATTCTTTTACCTAAGAAAACGATCTTCTTTATGAAATGGACAATGAAATTAAATTTTATGTCCTAAAGTTTTCCTAAGGGATTGAAGCTCAATATAAAAAAATTAGAGGATCTAAGAATCAATGAGCCTTTATCTGACGTAGTTTTGTAATACTATTTATAAATCGATGAATCTTGCAGAGAAGTCTCAGGCTGTTTCAAAATTATTTGAAAAGCTTGGTGAAGAAGCGAAGCAGTTCGCTTCTGAGAGTGGTTTGGGATGTGTTGCTGGTTGCGGAGCGTGCTGCGCAAACCCGAAGGTATCTGCGTCCCCATTGGAATTTTTGCCTCTTGCCTTTGACTTTTTTAATAAAGGCCTTGCTGATACCATACTGGAGCTATTGGATTCCGATGAAGAAGGGAGTGCTTGTATAGTTTACCGAGCTCATTCTGCTGATGGAAAAAAGGGATATTGTACAAATTATGCCAATCGAGGAATGATTTGCAGGTTGTTTGCTGCTGCTGCCAGAAAGAATAAATATGGTTCAAAAGAGTTGATCATTTGCAAAGTGCTGAAAGAGGGAAAGCCCGAGAAATATCAGCTTACGACTCAGCGAATAAATCAGGATATGGAAATTCCCAATGCCGCGAAATATTATATGCTAATAGAGGAAATCGACGATCAGTTGGCCCAACAGCATCCTATCAATACTGCGATAAAATTGGCCTTGGAATTGGTTTTGCGCTACAAATTTTATCAAGAAGGAGAATTACTTCAAGAGCTGTAATTTTTTTGCTCTTTGCTTTTAAGGTATATTGGGGTTTAGATTTTAAGTAAATTTTCCGTCATGTTGAAAATTGGAGAAATAATAGAAACGGTCAAAGGAATCGTAGAAACCAAAGTAGAATTGGTGAAATATGAGATTCAAGAAGAATTTATCGGAATTGTATTTCGGATAATGCTTTTGATATTTATAAGCTCAGTAGGTCTTTTGGTCCTGTTGTTTTTTAGTTTTTCATTGGCTTTTTTCCTGAGTCAATATACTAAGACTTCCTATATGGGATTTTTGATGGTTGGGGGTTTATACCTGATACTGATGGCAGTTTTGTATTACACTAGATATTCACCTGCTGTGCAGCGGACTGTAGAATCAGGTCTGCGGAGTTTTATTTTCAAAAGAAGAAATAAGAAAAATTAAAATGAATAAGGATCTGGAAAATAAAGCTGAGGAACTTGAACAAACCCTTTCCAAGCAATTGGAACTTTTGAAAGTAGACTCGAAAGAATGGGTTAAAATAGGAGGATTAGTCCTAGTGGGTGGCTTGTTGACCTATGCAATAATAAGGACCTCCAAAAAGAAAAAAGACAGAGAAACTGATCGTGCGATTGAGGTATTGGAAAGAGAAGGTTTACTTACCAAAGACTTGGAGAAGAAACTCTCTGAGCCACAAAAATCAAGCTTTTGGCCAAGTCTTAGCCAACGTTTGTTGATTTTGGGTTTGGCAATTGCAAAGGAAAAATTGCTTCCTAATCTTTTTAATTTAGCAGAGGAAGATGAGGGCGTCCAAGAAAAGAGTAAGTAAGCTTTTAAAAGCTCTCCACAGAACTTCCCAAAAAGGTATTGCTTGGCTAATCGATCCTGATAAAATTGTTGATACGGCTACCGTCAAAAGAGATTTTTCTTGGGTCAAAGATTCTGGCTTAGATTTAATTTTTGTTGGGGGAAGCTGTTTGAATCAAGATAATTTCAAAGAAGTAATTCGATCTGTTCAGACTATCTCTGGAAATATTCCCGTTGTGATTTTTCCCGGCTCCCAATTACAATTAGCAAAAGAAGCTGATGCCATTTTGTTTCTTTCTCTAATTTCAGGGAGAAATCCAGAGTATCTGATAGGACAGCAGGTTGCAGCAGCACCGACAATTCATCAAATGGAGATTGAAGTACTTCCAACTGCATATTTATTGGTCAATGAAACAGATGTCACCAGTGTCCAATACATCAGTCAAACAACGCCAATACCTAATTCCAAACCAAAACTTGCCATAGCTACCGCCCTTGCAGGGCAATTTATGGGGATGCGGTATTTCTTTTTAGATGCCGGAAGTGGAGCAAAAAAGCCTGTCTCCGAAGTGGTTATTGAGGAAGTCAGAAAGACTATAAATCATCCACTGATAGTAGGCGGAGGAATTGATTCAATGGATAAACTTAAGATGGCCTTCAATGCCGGTGCGGATGTGGTCGTTTTGGGTAATGCTATAGAAAAAGACCCCGACTTTTTGGTCGAGGCCTTAGCATTTAAATCAGGATTGAATACTTCTCTAAACGTTAATTAGCGATTCTCTTCTACGCATTTTACCGGCCGGTACTCCATACATCATCTTGAATCTTCTGCAGAAATAGGCAGTGTCCTTGTATCCTACCTCTTTACCGATATCCCGGATAGATTTTTTCGAAGTTCTTAATAATTCTACTGCGGTTTCCATTCGCTGGTATTCGATGTAGTCCTGTGGATTAATTCCGGTAAGCATTTTGAAATATTGACCTACGTAATCTTCAGATACATTTGCTACTTGGGCCAGCACTTTATTGGATAAATCTCCGCCAAGATTGGTCTTGATAAAATTGAAAAGATCAATCAATCTAGGATCTTTGAAATAGGTCGCATTGGTAGAAAGTTCTTCCAAGAAAAGACGGTTTTTCAAAATATGACGCAGAAGCTCTATTACCAAAATCTCAGTTTCTGCTTTTAAAATGCGCTCTTTACCAATATAACTGACCTCAACTTCTTTCATCAAATCTTCCATTACAGTAGAAAGGCGATCATTGAATCGAATGATAAAAGGAGGAATATCCAGTGAATTAAAGAAGTTGACTACATCAAAAACTTTGGATTCAAAGCTAATCATCGAGATGCAATCTTCTTCCGAGTTTTGAATATCCTTGAAAGAAAGACTTTGAAGGTATTTTTTCTTTGATTCTTTGAATTGGGAATTATTCAACTCGGTTTTTTTCGCACTATTCCCAATGGTTAGTTTGGTTTTTTGATCTGCGGGGAGAAAGAGTACTTCTCCCTCATTTAAAAGCTCTTGATCTTCGCCAAATTTTAGTGTGCCGTGGTGAAGTAGGATTAAAGTGTTTTCAGTTTCTCGATAGTCTTTGACAGAAAAATGCTTTTCGAGCCTGTAATTATTTCCTCTAATAAATCTAACATTGACTGACTCAATGACTTTGTTGTAATATTCCATGAATTATTTGGAAGATGTGTAAAAGTCAAAAATATAATTTTTCTAATTAAAAAACATCACTTTTTTATCAGCTTAAGTATAAAAATAAAAAAAGGGTATAATTTCTATAAATTATACCCTTCACATAAGGAGCTTAATTTTATCTTAAAATTCCTCGAGATATGACTATTTTCTGAATTTCAGAAGTTCCCTCATAGATCTGGGTGATTTTTGCATCTCGCATTAAGCGCTCGACATGATATTCTTTAACATAGCCGTATCCTCCATGTACCTGAACAGCCTCGATGGTCACATCCATGGCTACTTGTGATGCATAAAGTTTGGCCATTGCTGAAGCGTGGGAATAATCTTCACCTTGATCTTTGAGCCAAGCTGCTTTATAGACTAGAAGTCTTGCGGCCTCAATAGTCGTAGCCATATCTGCAAGCTTGAATTGAATCGCCTGATGTTGGCTAATTGGTTTGCCAAAAGCTTTTCTCTCTTTGGAATAGGCCAAGGCAAACTCATAAGCTCCAGCTGCGATGCCTAAGGCTTGTGCTGCTATACCTATTCTACCGCCATTGAGTGTTTCCATTGCAAAAGTAAATCCAAAACCCTCTTCTCCGATTCTGTTTTCCACAGGTACTTTGACATCGGTAAACATAAGCGAATGGGTGTCAGAACCACGGATTCCAAGTTTATCTTCCTTTTTACCGACTATAAATCCATCCCAGTCTTTTTCTACTATGAAAACTGAAATCCCTTTATGGCCTTTACTGGCGTCGGTTTGAGCGATTACTAAATAAATGCTTGCGGAAGAGCCATTGGTGATCCAGTTTTTCGTTCCGTTTAAAATATAATGATCGCCATTAAGTTGCGCCTCTGTCCGCTGTGAAGTAGCATCAGAGCCAGCCTCAGGTTCTGAAAGGCAAAAAGCACCAATAACTTCGCCAGTAGCTAGTCGTTTTAAATATTTTTCTTTTTGGGCCTTTGAACCGTACTTCTCCAGACCCCAACATACCAGAGAGTTGTTTACTGACATGCAAACTGAAGCCGAAGCATCAATTTTGGATAGTTCTTCCATAGCCAAAACATAAGAGATGGTATCCATTCCCCCACCGTTGTACGCTGGATCTACCATCATTCCCATGAATCCAAGTTCGCCCATTTTTTTAACCTGCTCCTTTGGAAATTTTGCTTCTGAGTCACGTTCAATTACTCCCGGTAATAATTCAGTTTGTGCAAACTCTCTCGCCGCTTCTTGTACTGCTAAATGCTCTTCAGTAAGTTGGAAATGCATATTTTAAATTTTTGGGTTTAATTCAGTCTTGAAATTAAATCAAAAAAAGAAGAGGGGCAAAACCTTGCCCCTCTTCGAATTAGTTATTTGATCTGGATCAATCTCTATTTCCAAAAAAGATGAAAATATAATAGGCTAATGTTGCCAAAGCTGCTAAGGCTGCTACTACGTAAGTCATTGCCGCCCATTTTAATGCGTCTTTTGACATTGCATATTCGTCGGGAGTGACAATGTTTCGGGTCTTTACCCATGCTAATGCCCGGTTACTAGCATCAAATTCCACAGGAAGGGTAACAAGGGTAAATAATGTCATTACTCCATAAGCACCTACTACGATATATCCGACAAACTCATAAGGAAGGCCTAATGCAAAACCACCAAAAAGGGATGCGATCAAAACTATGTTTAGAATCTTACTCGCACTGTTTTGGATGGGAACCAAGGTGGATCTTAGGTTCAACCAGGCATAAGATTTTGCATGCTGTACCGCGTGGCCACATTCGTGAGCTGCTACAGCGGCAGCAGAAGCATTGCGGCCATAATAGACATCCGGACTTAGATTTACAGTTTTATTCAGAGGATTATAATGGTCTGTCAACTGCCCCTCTACGGAGACTACCTGTACATCTGTGATTTGATTATCTGCCAGCATCAATTTGGCGATTTCAGCACCCGACAGATTTGCCTTCAAAGGTGTCAGAGCGTACTTTTTGAATTTACTTTTTAAAGTCCTGCTTACTAGAAAACCAGCTGCTGCAAAGACTACAAAGATTACTATGATCATTTTTAAATTAGTTAGCGATGTGATTACGAAATTAGAACGAGTCAGGTTTTTTCCAAGCTGGAATTCTCACTAAAATTATCCAGCTGATCAAACCGACGACTAAGACTAGAATAACCTGAGTGCCATGTATGATTGCCGCAAAGATTTTCCCGTCTTGTTCGGATACACCAAGCTGTATCAAAATGAAAGCCACAAGCGCATGAAAGGTACCTATGCCTCCCTGAACAGGTGCAATCATGCCAATACTGCCCATTACCATTACCAAAAGCACTTCACTTGAAGACAAATTGGCAGTACTCTGGATTCCTAATGCAACAGTGTACATGGTCATAAAATAAAACACCCAAATCAAGATTGAACTACCCAGAAAGCCTAAAGGGTTTTTGAGTTTACCGACGGATTTTAAACCACCTCCGATTTCTCGGAAAAAATGCTGGATTTTGTTTACCAACGAGTGGTTTTTGAACCTTCTAAAAACAAGATAAATAAATAGGATAAAAATGATCAAGCCACCCAAAGCTATAGGAAGATTGGAGAGGATACCTTCGCCCAAAGCTTTCAAATCTACCAATTGACTAGCCAGATTTAAGAAAAGCTCATTTTCTACCAAAAAAGCTAAAAGGATAGTGCCAATCAAAAAAATCAAATCTACGCTTCGTTCGACGATTACAGTCCCGACTAAATGCCCCAAAGAAACTCCGTTTGTTCGGGTGAGGACTCCGCAGCGAGCTACTTCTCCAGCCCTTGGGATCAGCATATTGACCAGATATCCAACCATCACTGCATGATAAGCTCTATTCGGAGTGACTTTGAGACCCTCATCTTCCTGGATCAAAAGACTCCATCGCCATCCTCGGACCCAATACCCTACCAGTGCTATTGCCAAGGAGGTAAGGATCCAAAACCAATTACTGGACTTGACCTGCTCAATCAAACTATCAAAAGCAATATCACGGTATAAAAACCAAAAAATCCAGCCGGCAACTCCAAGAGAAATTGTCAGCTGGATAATTTGTTTAAAGTTTTTCTGAAGCATCAGATTAGTTTGTTTTGTTCGTCTGGGAAGATCAGCTTTGGTGTGTAATTCTTTGCTTCTTCGAGTTCCATTCCTGCATAGGAAATGATGATTACGATGTCTCCCACTTGTGCTTTTCTAGCAGCGGGACCGTTCAGACAGACTTCTCCCGAACCTCTTTCGCCCTTGATGACATAGGTCTCCAGACGCTCGCCATTGTTGATATTTACGATCTGGACTTTTTCATTTGCGATCAGATTCGCCGCATCCATAAGATCTTCATCAATGGTGATAGAACCTACATAATGTAATTCCGCCTGTGTGATTTTCACACGGTGGATCTTTGACTTTAATACCTGAATTTGCATTGGTTTAGTTTTGCCGCAAAATTAAGAAATTATGGGGAGGTTGTCGATCAATCTAATTTTTCCTAGGTATGCTGCTAGGCAAATTGAAGATTTTTCATTTGAATCAAATTCTTGATAGGGGGTAAAGGTTTCAGGATGAATCAGTTCAAAGTATTCCAGGTCTATCAATGAATCTTCTTTAAAATCTTCGACAATTTCTTGTTGTACCTGAAACCAGCTTTTTCCTGCCAATAGTTCACTTTTTGCCTTTGTTAAGTATTTGAATAATAGTGGAGCGCTTTCCCGTTCTATTGGAGAGAGTCTAAGATTTCGAGAGGACATCGCAAGGCCATCCGTTTCCCTTTTAGTTGGGACAACAATCAATTCAATATCAAATGAAAGGTCGGTAACTAGTCGCCTGATTATTGCAACTTGCTGCAGATCTTTTTGGCCAAAAAATGATTTACTTGGTCTGATTATGTTGAATAGCTTAGATACTACAATCCCAACTCCGTTAAAGTGTCCAGGTCTGAATGCTCCTTCTAAAGTTGATTCCAATCTTCCAAAGGAAAAACTGAGGATAGGCAGTTCTGTATATATATCATCATTCGATGGCGTATATACATAATCAACTTTTTCTTGTTTTAATTTTTCTAAATCCTCATTTAGAGTTTTAGGATAGTTACCGAAATCTTCAGAATTATTGAACTGTGTTGGGTTTACGAAAATTGAAACTACAGTAATATCACAAGTCAATTTGGAGGCACGAATGAGCTCTAAATGGCCTTCATGAAGTGCTCCCATGGTAGGTACAAATCCTATAGTTTTATTTGATTTAATGGCATTGAGCCATTTTTCATGCCAGTCGTCCCGGTGCTTAATCTGTATCAAAAGAGAGAGGGTATTTAATGGGTAAATAGGGGCAAATCTATATTAATATTCAGAAATACAAGGCGTTTCAGCATTTTTTTTATATATTTGCGCAGCTGTTTATCACCTTAATACTTAAAATCCGATAACTATGTCCAATTTACGTATTCTCTACGTCGCAAGTGAAATCAATCCTTTTCTTGAAACTTCCCAAGTTGCAAACTTCCTGAGGGCCCTACCACAAGCTATGCAAGAGCGAGGCATGGAGATCAGGATTTTAGTACCAAGATTTGGTTTGATAAATGAGCGAAAGAACAGATTACATGAAGTTGTTCGTTTGTCCGGAATTAATATCGCAGTCGGAGACGAAGAGAAGCCGCTGGTTATTAAAGTAGCTTCAATTCCTAATGCGAAAATGCAAGTTTACTTTATTGACAACGAAGATTACTTCCAAAGAAAACACGTATTTCATGACAAGCAGAAGAAATTCTATGAAGACAATGATGAACGTGCGATCTTCTTTTGTAAAGGTGTGATTGAAACAGTTAAAAAATTAGGTTGGGCTCCGGATATCGTTCATTGTAATGATTGGATGACAAGCTTGATTCCTATGTATTTGAAGACTACTTACAAAAGTGAGCCTCTCTTCAAGAACACTAAATCTGTTTTTGCAGTTTATAACAATGGATTTTCTCATACCTTTGGCGATGATTTGTTAAACAAGGTTAAGATGGTGGATATAGATGACGCTATTTTAGCACCTTTGATGAGCAAAGACTACATAGGATTTATCAAGATGGGTATGGAATATGCCGATTTGATAGTCAAAGGCGGTGAAGTTTCCGCAGAATTAAACCAACTAATCGAGGGTCTCTCAAAAGACAAGAAGTTTGAAATCAGCATTGAATCAGAATCAGAAGAACAAGCTCACGAAGAGCTTTACGACATATATACCAACCTCGCCGGTTAAGTTTGCCCTGTGGGCAATCCTTTCTATTTCCTTTCTTAGTTTTTCCTGTAGTGATCCTGCCACGGTAGGCTTGCAGCTTGCGCCCGGAAATAATCAAATCGGTGTGTTTTTCACTGAAATTGAGTTGCCTGCTAGGGTAGTTTTACTTGATTCTTTTAATACCACAAATCAAGGAGTACTGATAGTAGGGGAAGAAGAGGATCCTTTTTTCGGGAAGTCCTCCGGAAGAGGTTTTTCAAGAATGTTTATTGATGTTACAGAAGACAGGCCAACAAGAGAGGCATTTTTTGATTCTGTTTTCTTTTTTCTGGATGTTGTAAGTGTTAATGGTGAAAATCTAGATCAACCAAAACAGATCTCGATTCATAAATTGACTCAACCAATACTGGATACGCTATATTACAATTTTGATGAACTGTCCTATGAGAATAAGCCCTTCTCTCAAGCAGAAATCACTTTTGGTGATGTAAAGGACACGACAATTAAAATGCCCGTTGATGAAGAATTTGGTTTTGAATTATTTGAAAAAATTGTAAGAGGAAGAGAGTTTAATGATCTTTTTAGTTTTAGAGAGTATTTTCCAGGGATTGCAGTTACGGCAAGAGAAGGGGACAATGCTACAGTCGGAGTCAATCTCGGTTTCCTTACAAACTTATCTTTCTATTACCATTTGCAAGGGGATACTGTCCCTTCTATTTACGAAATCAACACTGCTTCATCAAGAAGCTTTAATGGAGTGAAAAGTGATCGATCCGGTTCAGCGACAGCAATCGTTGAGGAATTGGGGAAAGATTATGACGTCGGACCTTTAGTAGGATTGAAAGCCAATCTAGGAATGACAATTAAATTAGATACTAGTCCATTTGATCCATTTTTAGACACTTTGGATGGGGTGACATTTAATCAGGTTAATTTCGAAATTGGAAAGATTCAGGATCAACCTGAAACTCAGAGTCCGCTTTCCTCAATGATTATCTATTTTACAGATAATTCAAATGGTATATTGACAAGGTCAGATGGTCTTCCGTTAACTTTGCAAACAGATGGGCAGCCACAGATAGAGTTAGATGCTGATGGAAATGAGCGACCAGCTGTAAATGCTCCAACCATACTTAGATTTAATGAGAATACTGGTATTTATGTAACACAGATTAGCTCATACTTGGGAGCTCTTTACCGAAAAGAGATAACAAGAAGAGATTGGTTGCTTTATGGGAATTCGCCCCAGACTTCCGGAGATGATTTTAAACGTTCATTTAGAGAGTTTTTAGTCAATCAGGAAAATATAAAAGTAAAAGTTATTTATTCGAAAATCAGGTAACACAATCGTTTTCGAAAAAGTTAGGCTAGCCCACTTCCCTAAAAAGGTGAAGTGGGCTATTTTTTTTGGATGGAATCATGTTTCTTTGTAGAAGTAAATAAAAAGCTAAAAAATTTTTCAATATGTGTGGAATTGTTGCGTACGTTGGTCAGCAGGAAGCCTTGCCAATCATCATCAAAGGTTTAAGAAGATTAGAATACAGAGGTTATGATAGTGCGGGTGTAGCGCTATTAGATTCCAATGGCTTGAGTATTTATAAAAAGAAAGGGAAGGTTTCCGAATTGGAAAAACATCTGGAATCTTCGTTTGATTTGACTTCGAAGATAGGTATTGGTCATACCCGATGGGCTACTCATGGTGAACCGAATGATGCAAACGCTCATCCGCATTACTCTTCTTCTGAGAAAATAGCTATGATCCACAATGGGATCATCGAAAACTACGAGGTGTTGAAAAAGGACCTTGAGAAGAAAGGCTACACCTTCCAGTCAGATACGGATACTGAGGTCTTTATTAAGTTTATCGAAGATATTCAAATCAACAATCACTGTAGTCTTGAAGAAGCACTTCGACTTGCACTACACAAGGTAGTAGGAGCATATGCGATCGTATTGATCAATAAAGAGGAGCCTGATACGCTTATCGCTGCAAGAAAAGGTTCTCCTTTGGTGATAGGAGTTGGAGAAGATGAGTACTTCTTAGCATCTGATGCTACACCGATTATCGAATACACTAATAAGGTCATTTATCTAGATGATTATGAAATTGCAGTAATTCGGAATAATAGACTTCAAGTTAAAACCATTGAAAATGTAGAGACTAGTCCCTACATCAATCAATTGGAAATGGAGCTTGAGGCAATCGAAAAAGGCGGTTACGAGCATTTCATGTTAAAGGAAATCTATGAGCAGCCAAAATCAATTGCGGATTGCCTTAGAGGAAGACTGGATGCAAAATCTGGAAGATTGGTTCTTGGTGGTCTTCGTGACTACATGAATAAATTCCAAAATGCAGAACGAATCATTATCACTGCTTGCGGTACTTCTTGGCACGCAGGCTTAGTTGCCGAATACTTGTTTGAAGAGTTTGCAAGAGTACCTGTGGAGGTGGAATATGCATCGGAATTTCGATACAGAAATCCAGTAATCAGCGAAAAAGATTTTGTTATTGCTATTTCACAATCCGGAGAAACCGCAGATACTTTAGCTGCAATTGAGCTTGCAAAGTCAAAAGGCGCAACAATTTTTGGAGTATGTAATGTTGTGGGTTCTTCGATTCCTAGAGCTACCCATGCTGGATCTTACACGCACGCTGGACCAGAAATTGGAGTAGCTTCTACCAAAGCGTTCACAGCTCAAATTTCTGTTTTGGCGATGATGGCTTTGAAACTAGGTTATCAAAGAGGGACTCTACCTGAAAACAGATACATTCAATTGCTAAACGAGCTTGAGGCTATACCAAGTAAAGTTGAGAAGGCTTTGCAAAGTAATGAAGCGATCAAATACATTGCAGGAGAATACAAAAATGTTAGAAATGCGCTTTATCTGGGAAGAGGATACAATTTCCCGGTTGCTTTAGAAGGAGCCTTGAAGTTGAAAGAGATTTCATACATCCATGCTGAAGGATATCCAGCAGCAGAGATGAAGCATGGTCCGATTGCATTAATTGATGAGGAAATGCCGGTGATTTTTATTGCGACTCAAGACAGCTCTTATGAAAAAGTAGTTAGCAATATCCAAGAAGTAAAAGCCAGAAAAGGAAAAGTTATTGCCGTTGTTACCGAAGGTGATACACAGGTAAAAGCAATGGCTGACCACGTGATAGAAATTCCAGCAACTCATGAGGCCTTTGCTCCTTTAGTTTCAGTGGTGCCACTTCAGCTACTATCCTATCACATTGCTGTGATGAGAGGTTGCAACGTGGATCAACCAAGGAATTTAGCCAAGTCAGTTACTGTAGAATAAATTTCAAAGGCTATCGATTCGATAGCCTTTTTACTTGCATTCTCCTAAAGTCCAGGATTTGACCCCGGCAAGATCAGCTGAACAGGCATTACTATACGTTTTTAGATCACAGCCACAAACGGGATTGTAATCCGTTGTGCAAATACCTGTCCTAATCTTTTCAGGGTCAATGCAATCGTCAATGGGCTTTTGATCTTCACATTGGAATGCTGAAATAGATATCAGTAGAAAAACGAAAAAGGAGAGTTTTTTCAAAATGAGAAGTTATTTAATATGTATATCCGCTTTTCTGCCAGTAAATAGCTAAAAGCAATAAAAGAAGGGGTTAAAGCTAGCATCGATGCTGCTTCGGTCACCGGTCTTCCGTCTTCTAGCCAAATGAGCAAAGAATTTTAGGTTACTGGCAAGATTGCGGATAATCAGATTATTTAATTACTCCATTGAAACGCAGTAATCGAATGTCAGTTTAGAATTAGCACAAATAAAAATTCCTATTTTTGTAGAGCGAAGAAAAAACTATGCTGGATAAATTACAAGCTATTAAAGAACGATTTGAGGAAGTTGGTCAATTGATCGTAATGCCGGAGTCTATGGCAGATATGAGTAAGTATGCCAAGCTCAACAAAGAATATAAGGATTTGGAAAAAATCGTAAAGATCTACGATGAATACGTGCTTGTCTTACAAAACTTAACCAGTTCGAAGGAAATTTTAGATACTGAAAAAGACGCTGAATTTCGCGAAATGGCGAAGGCTGAATTGGAAGAACTACGACCTAGGAAAATTGAGTTGGAAGAAGAGTTAAAACAACTTTTGATTCCCAAAGATCCCAATGACTCCAAAGATTGTATTCTGGAAATCCGTGGAGGAGCAGGAGGAGATGAGGCGTCCATTTTTGCCGGTGATCTTTTTAGAATGTATGAGCGATTCTGTGAATTGCAGGGTTGGAAACTGACAGTACTTGATTTGACTTTTGGGACAGCTGGTGGCTATAAAGAAATCATTGCCACCGTTTCGGGAGCAGATGTATATGGGATGCTAAAGTACGAATCAGGTGTTCATCGAGTGCAGCGTGTTCCGGCCACAGAATCCCAAGGACGAGTGCACACCTCTGCGGCCTCAGTTGCGGTGCTTCCTGAGATGGATGAGGTGGAAGTCAATATAGATATGAATGACGTACGAAAAGACACTTACTGTTCTTCTGGCCCTGGTGGTCAGTCGGTAAATACAACCTATTCAGCTGTTCGATTGACCCACAATCCAACTGGGTTAGTAGTAACTTGCCAGGATGAAAAGTCTCAAATCAAAAACTTTGAAAAGGCACTAAAAGTCCTTCGCTCTAGGCTTTATGAGATTGAATTGGCAAAGCATAATGACGCAGTAGGTGCCCAACGGAAGTCTATGGTAGGAAGTGGTGATCGCTCGGATAAAATCCGGACTTATAATTATCCTCAGTCAAGGGTGACAGATCATAGGATCAATAAGACAGTCTATAACCTACCTGAGGTCATGGATGGGCAAATTGGTGAATTTATATCCGCATTGAGGTTTGCAGAAAACCTTGAAAAAATGCAGACAAGCGGGATTGAAGAATAGGTATACAATTTGTATAAAATCCCTTAGAAATTTATTTTTTCTAAGAATAGCCTATTATCTTGAACAATTAACAATCAAACTTTTATGATTATTACTGGAGAACGAGGAATCAATTTGGTGAGCTGGAATGAAGCTCATTTTCATCAGCTCTATCCACTGGCTAATAATCCCAAGATTGCTATGAATCTACGCGATAGCTATCCTCAGCCCTATACCATTCATGATGCGAGGCACTGGATTGAGCATAATCAAAAATTCAATCCTCCTCAAAATTTTGCAATTGAATTTGAAGGTAAGCTAGCAGGATCTGTAGGCTCAGAGCGAGGTAAGGATGAGCTTAGAACGAATATGGAGTTAGGCTTTTGGGTAGGCGAGCCTTTTTGGGGCAAAGGAATTGCCACAGAAGCAATTAAACTTTACTCAGATTTTATATTTCAAAAATTCGATATACAGCGAATCTATGCTCAAGTATATGATTTCAATGGTCAATCGATGAGCGTATTAGAAAAGGCAGGCTACTTCCCTGAAGCTATTTTGAAAAAAGCGTTTATTAAAAATGGGATTGTAGGGGATATTTTTCAGTATGTGAGAATTCGAGGAGAGCAATAATCATCATCAATTCACAATTACTTTGTATTGGCTTATTGAGTTCTTGCTCTGAAGCTGAATGATGTATAGCCCCTTTTTTAAATTCTCTATTCGAATCCGATCTATAGTTCCTGTTTGCTGAAATGATTGGATTTCTTGACTTATAGAGTTTACCAAGAGTAGTGATTCCCAACTAGAGGAGCCTTCAAATTCAATGAAAATTATCCCGGAGGAAGGATTGGGATAAATCTTAATTCCTGTGATTTCTTTTTCTGGCAGAGCTGTGATGATATTTACATTTACATCAAGAACTCTGGTAACTCCCTCATTACATTCATTTTGAGGGGTCACTTTCAGTTGAAAATCCCCTTCATTTTGCCACGTCACTAAAACTCGATTTGAGCCCTGACCTTGTTCAATGATGCCTTCGCCTGAAATTTCCCATATAAAATTGACTTCATTTTGAAGTTCGACTTCATAGAATTGATCTCCAAGCCCTGTCTGGGATTCACCTACAATCTCACTAGGTTGAGGGGGGGCTGCTGTTACCAAGATAGGAAGCTCGATAGGGTTAGACTTTCCACAGATATTCTCTTGGGTTACTGAAACTAGCTGATTCCCCTCCAAGGACCATTCCACTAAGATCGACGCACTTCCCTGACCTGAAGTAATCTCGCCTCCGGTGACTGTCCAACTATAAGTGACACCTGATTTGACAGGGACAGAGTAAGAATAAACGGATTCTTTACAGACTTTACCATCCCCGGTAATTTGTAGTTCAGAAGATGCCAAATCATCCACCAATACTTCCATAAAGGAAGTTTCACCATTACCACAGAAGTTTTGTCTGCTGACAAAAACTCCGTTTTTACCAGGAATAGTCCACATTACTTCAATTTCACTGCTTCCTTGACCGGCTACAATAATTCCTCCATCGACCCTCCATACCAATTCAGAGCCATCAACTGGGCTATCCAAAATCGAATATTTTTGCATTGTTAGACAGCTATTCTGGGCACCAATTACTTCGCTCACATCTGTAGGAGGAACACATCTGTAATTCAGAATTGTACCATCTTCACCGACAGCAAATGCAACGACCGGGTTGCCTGCGCTTACTGAAGTCAGGTTTCTGGTTGTCCCACTGGGAATTTCAACCCAAGTCTCTCCACCGTCTTTGGTTTGGAGTGTTTTTCCATTGTCGCCCACTACGAATCCAATGAATTCGTCCCAAAAATCTACAGAATTTAGATTCTCAGTTTCTTCCAATTCAATCCTTCTCCACGTCCTAGCTTTATCCTCTGACTTCAAAATCACCCCTGCATCTCCTACAATTATTGCGGTGGAAGAATCCACTTTAGCAAGCGCATTCAAATTTTCGGAGGTAAGTTTTGGAAGATTTTCCCAGACGTTTCCACCGTTTGACCAGCTGATTTGACCATTATCTCCCATTGCAAAACCAACTTGAAAATCGAAGAAAGTTATATCGCGAAGGTTTTCCGAGGTGTTGGTTGCAATGTTTGAATCCCAAGTGCCTCCTGAATCAAATGATCTTGCGATGTAGCCATTACTTCCTGCAATGTAAGCGACAGATGGAGCAAAAAGGTAAAAGCCATTAATAGTTTCACTAGTTTGAGCTGGGACAGAAACCCAGCTTGATCCACTATTCCCAGTTCGATACATTTTGCCTCCTTCTCCTGATACATATCCAAAAGAAGTATTCCAAAAATCAAGACTCACTTGATTCAAACTTTCCGGTAAGGGCCTACTGGTAAGACTTACCGCTCCATTTGTAGTTAAGAAAAATTGGCCATTTTCCCCTGAAATCAGGCCAGCTCTATCTGATTTGAAATCGGTGCCTGAGAAATTGTTCCTTATTCCTGCGAGTCTTTGAGTATAGCTGCTTCCAGCATTAGTTGAGCTTATTAAATAACCATCCTGACCTATTGCCATCACCAAATTGGAGCTAGGTTTGAAGGCAAGAGCTATCAAATCTCTTTGATTTGTTGCCCCAAGGTTTACCTTAGCGAAACTCGCTCCAGAATTGGTGGATCGTAAGGCGGTAGCATTTTCTCCAACTATAGTTATGATTCTAATGTCTATCGGACTGATGGATACTTTTCTCAGTTCGGTAGTTACGTTTGAGGGCGCGGCCGTCCATGATTCACCTCCATTGATGGTTTTCAGTATTGTCCCTTGATCTCCTACCGCATACCCGATTAGGGCTGTGGAGAAAGTTATCCCTTTCAGGTTTTGAGATTGTCCGGAATTAATTGAAATCCATTGTAATCCCCCATCGTAAGTCCGAAGGATTTTCCCTTCATTTGATGCTACAAAGGCAGTATCCTGATTGACGACAAATAGGTCGTTTAAATTAAGGTTTGATCCAGAGAGAATAGAACTCCAAGTCTGGCCTGCATCTTCGGAGCGAAAAATTAGCCCGTTTTCACCAATGGCTATAATCTTGGTCGAGTTTGAAAAAGCGATACTCAATAAATTGGAAGTGGTGGGAGGACTGATTTTTATCCAATTCCCACCACCATCACTGGTTCTAAAAATCAATCCATTTTCTCCTACAGCGACTCCAAGGTCCTTATCCCAAAAATCCACGTCCTTTAGTTTCCCTTCAAAGGTTATCGGATATTCTTTCCAAGAGATTCCACCGTCTATGGTTCGAATTATTAAATTTTCCCCTACAATAAATCCTAATTCGGAATCTACCCAGTTTATGGATTCAAAGTCTAGTCCCCAACTTTGCATACGAGTCCAAGTTTGCGCCCAGAGGGAAATGGAACCAATAAAAAATAAGCAAAATAGAAGTAAGAATTTTCGCATTCTTTAGATTCAGGGATTTCAAACAAAAATACGTGATTTTGCTAGTTGTCAAAGTGGTATCTTGATATAGCTCGTTTAAAAGGCTGATTATGGATTTCTATTTTGATCCGAGATTTGTAGCTTTAGAAGAATAGAAATGATAAGAAAAATGAAAGTATTAGTAAAACTGATTATTCCTGCACTTTTAATTTCTTCCTGCGGTCCTCAGGAGCGAGTTTCAAAAGAGGTATTTGAGGCAGTAAATGAGAAGATGGAAGTGAAAAAACTTTCAGATTTTGAAATTGTGCAGGAAGCAATGATCTGGGGAGATTCGATTGCTACCGAAGCTCAAGTTCAATTGATCTCCAATCTGCAAAAAGCAATCGCTGACAAAGGAGTAGACGGTGCAGTTGAATTTTGTAATGTGAATGCTACTCCTCTTCTGAATGAAGTTGCTGAAAAATATAACGTCAGCATTCGTAGGGCTTCAAATCGATACCGCAACCCGGCTGATCAACCCAACGAAGACGAGCAGCCACTGCTGGAAGCCTATGAATACAATGCGGAAAATGGGATCAAGAGCGAACCCAGTATTCAAAAAGTAGAGAATGGTGATGTATTGTTATATACTAAAGCAATTGTAATTCCAGGTGCCTTTTGTCTGAGTTGTCACGGTGATCCAAGTAAGGAAATAGATTCCAAAACGCTTCAAAAGATTGATTCCATCTATCCGAATGATAAAGCCAAAGGTCATCAAATTGGTGATTTAAGGGGAATGTGGTCTATTCGAATACCAAAAAAAGAAGTTGTAAACCGATTATAAATCCCTTTGCACAAATCTGGATAAAATTTCTTAGCATCTAGTTGTATTTCAATTACCTATCAAACATATGAGTACTTTTCAAAGAACTTTTATTTTTCTGGGATTCTTGGGTTTTGCTGGCTATCTGGTCAGTTTCATTTCAAATAGGAGCTCTCTTTTTGAAGCCTATACCCAGAAAATTCCTGGTACTCAAGTGACTTTTGATATGACTCCTATCCCAGAAGGTGAGTTTCTAATGGGAAATGATGATTCTAATAACCAAGATGAAAAACCCGCTCATAAGGTAAAATTAGATGCCTTTTGGATGGGTACTCATGAAGTCAATTGGGAAGCTTTCGAGCTTTTTTTGGATAAAAATTATGAGTTAGCTATCTCTGAGGAGCCGATAGGAGAGATTGTGGATGGATTAAGTAGACCAAGTTTACCCTATCTGGACATGACTTTTGGAATGGGAAAAGAAGGAAAACCTGCAGTTGGTATGACCCAATATGGAGCTATTCAATATTGTCATTGGCTCTACCTGAAGACTGGTATTTTTTATAGACTCCCGACAGAGGCCGAGTGGGAATATGCTGCAAAAGCAGGGTCCAATTCTAGGTTTTTCTTTGGAGATGATCCAAGTCAGCTAATTGATTATGCCTGGATCAAAGAAAATTCAAAAGAATCTACCCAGAAAATCGGTACCAAAAAGCCAAATCCTTGGGGTCTTTATGATATCTATGGGAATGTTTTGGAATGGACGTATGATCTCTATGATCCTGAGTTTTATAAGAAATCAAATTCCCTAAACCCTCAGAACCCTCCGGTAAAACTCTATTCTAGAGTGGTAAGAGGAGGAAGTTTTGCTACAGCTGCAGATGAGCTTAGCGCTACAAAGCGTTTTCAAACCTCTCCGGACTGGAAGCGCATTGACCCTCAAATCCCAAAAAGCCAATGGTGGTTTCCAGAAGCTCCCTTTTTGGGAATTAGGTTAGTGAGACCGCTCAATCCACCTTCGCCAGAATTAATTAAGAACTATTATACCGCAAGCCCAATAACTGATTATTAAACCTAAAATAACCCAATCATGAAAAACTCTAATTCCCGCAGAGACTTTATCAAAACCGGAGCCTTGGTGACCGGTGGAGTCCTTGCATCCCCATTTGTTCTTCCAGGCGCATACGCTGCTCCTGTAAATGAGCTCAAACTTGCCGTCATAGGATGTGGCGGAAGAGGAACTGGTGCAGTATTCCAGGCAATGGAAACGGGTCATCCCATCAAGCTGGTTGCGATGGCAGATGCTTTTAGAGACCGATTAGATAATAGCCATAAATTGATTTTAGAAAAATATGGCGCAGCTAAAGTAGCTGTTTCTGAGGAAATGAAATTAGTGGGATTCGATGGTTACAAAGAAGCAATTGCAGCTGCTGATGTGGTGATTTTGGCTACACCTCCTGGTTTTAGGCCAATGCATTTTGAAGAAGCTGTCAAGCAAGGCAAGCAGATATTTATGGAAAAACCAGTAGCTACAGATGCAGCTGGTATCCGGAGAGTATTGAAAGCTGCTGAGGAAGCAAAGGCTAAAAAGCTTAATGTAGTGGTTGGCTTGCAGCGCCATTATCAGAATAATTATCGGGATACTATCGCCAAGATCCATGACGGTGCAATCGGTGAAATTACCGGAGGGCAAGTGTACTGGAATGATGGCGGTGTCTGGGTAAGAGAGCGTCAACCGGGACAGACTGAAATGGAATACCAAATGCGCAACTGGTATTATTTCAATTGGCTTTGTGGAGATCACATCACGGAGCAGCATGTGCATAATATTGATGTGGCTAACTGGGTTAAGAAAGGATATCCTGTAAAAGCGGAAGGTACTGGAGGGAGATTAGTGAGAACTGGAAAGGAGCATGGAGAAATCTTCGATCACCACGTGGTATCGTTTACCTATGAAGATGGTTCTGTCATTCATAGCGAATGCCGCCATTTTCCAGGAGCTGCCAATCGGGTAGACGAGACATTTCAAGGCACCAATGGGCGAGCTTATCTAAGTGCAGGGAACCATGGTATTTTGACGGATTGGAAGGGGAAGGAACTCTACAATCACTCAAGAGAAAATCAGCCCAACCCATATCAGCAAGAGCATGACGAGCTTTGGGCTACGCTTTTCAAAGGAGAATATAAATTTGCAGACGCAGAGAATGCCGCCAAAAGCACGATGACCTCTATTATGGGACGTTATGCCACCTATTCTGGAAAACCATTGACTTGGGATGAAGCCTTAAACGGTTCTGTGGATCTTTTTCCGGAGAAATTGGCTTGGGATGCGATGCCAAAAATTTTACCAGGACCAGACGGTTATTACCCACATGCAATTCCAGGAAAAACTAAAGTGATCTAGGCTATGAAAAGAAGAGGATTTATAAAAAAAATAGGACTGGGAGGAGCTGTTTTGGGAGTTTCCGGTGCCACTAGCATTCCCTCTTTTGCGGGCAATAGTGCTGAGCCTACATTTAACATGGACTTTGCACCACATTTTGGAATGTTCAAAAATTCAGCTCCCGGAGGGATTTTTGATGAGTTGAGATTTATGGCTGATCAGGGATTTAGATCCTTAGAGGATAATGGTCTGCTTAAAAGATCTGTTGAGGATCAAACTAAAATAGGGAACATGCTCTCCGAGTTAGGCATGAGGATGGGCGTTTTTGTAGTAGATGGCGGAGATAATTGGAAAACATCTCTTACAACTGGGAAGCAAGAGTTTATAGATACTTTTCTCGCTACTTGCCGCCAATCAGTTGAGGCAGCCAAGCGAGTCAATGCTAAATGGATGACTGTGGTCCCTGGATTCTTTGATCGTAGTTTACCCATTGGCATTCAGACTGGGCATGTAATAGAGGCGCTTAGAAGAGGTGCTGAGATTTTTGAGCCACATGGCCTTGTAATGGTTCTGGAGCCACTGAGTGACACCCCGGAGCTCTTTCTGAGACATGCTGATCAAAGCCATATGATTTGTAAAGCTGTAGCTAGTCCTAGTTGCAAGATTCTGTATGATATCTATCATATGCAGCGGAATGAGGGAAATTTGATTGCTACTATGGATAAAACCTGGGATGAAATAGCTTATATCCAAATCGGCGATAATCCTGGACGAAAGGAGCCAGGTTCAGGAGAAATCAATTTTGAGAATGTCTTTAAATTTATTCATGAAAAAGGGTTCAAAGGAGTGATGGGTATGGAGCATGGAAATGCTGGTCCGGGAATAGATGGTGAAAAAGCTCTAATTGCTGCATATAGAAAAGTTGATATAAAGAATTAAATAAAGAATGAGACAAATTTTAATAGCGCTTTCCTTTTTAGGAGCGCTTTTTTCCTGTTCAAACAATACCGAACCAATCCCAGAAGCACCAATAGGATGGGAAGTATTTCAAACTCCCGTCAAATCTTCATTGCGTGGACTTTCTCCATTGACTAAAGATATTGCCTGGGCGAGTGGCAGTAAGGGTACTTGGCTGCGAACTTTAGATGGTGGAAAAACCTGGGATCATGGAGTAATTGCGGGATTGGATACTGTCGATTTTAGATCAATTCACGCATTTGATGCTGAAAATGCTGTTGCAGTTTCTGCTGGTCAGCCGGCAGTAATCTATCGAACATCAGATGGTGGTAAAACCTGGGAGTTGAAGCATCAGGAAAGTGAGCAGGCATTTTTAGACGGAATTTCCTTTGCCAACCAGGACACCGGTTATGTGATTGGTGATCCAGTGAATGGTAAATGGACTATATTAAAGACAGTAAATAAGGGGGAGACTTGGTATTCTCTGCTGAATCTTCCGGAGGCGGCAGTTGGTGAAGCAGGTTTTGCTGCAAGCGCGAGCTCTTTACTGGCAATTGAGGAGATGTTAATTTTAGGAAGTGGAGGGTCTGAGGCTAATCTCTATATTTCTGAAAATGGAGGAGATCAATGGAGAAAGTATAATTCCATTTTAATTCAAGGCGAAAGTTCTCAGGGCATATTTGCAGTTACAGCCATCGGGAAAAATCAATTCTTCGCCTTAGGGGGAGACTACTTAAAAGAAAATGATTCGATTAAAAATTCCGGAAAATTTGTTCTGGACCTAGAGGAATGGATTCAAGTAGGGAGTTCTCCTAAAGGGTATCGTTCTGGTGTGACATTTTTTCCAGGATTGGATTGGTTAATAACGGTGGGACCTAGTGGCTCCGATTTTTCAAAAGATAGTGGAGTCTCTTGGCAAAATTTCTCTCAAGAAGGATTTCATTCTGTGAAAATCGGTCACACAGAAGCCTCAATTTGGGCTTCAGGAGCTAATGGAAAAGTTGCTAAATTGAAATATTGAAAATAAAAACCAAGATTTATTATAGTATATTCGATTTACCGGATTATTTATTCAAAAATCTGAAAGAATAGATTTGAAGTTTTACAGAAGAATCTTATCCTGTATTATCTTTGAATACCTGTTTTAAAAACCAATACTAATAATTTAGCAAAACCCCACTGTAATGTTTGAAATAGTCCCTTCGATTTGGTTAATTAATGGAAAATGTGTCCGCTTAAAGCGTGGTGACTTCTCCACTGAGAAGGTGATTTCGGATAATCCCCTTGAAATTGCCCAAGCTTTTGAGTCCATCGGTCTGAAGCGGATTCACTTGGTTGATCTTGACGGCGCAAGAAGAGGTGAGCCGAAAAATTATCATATTTTAGAAACAATTACGGGATACACAGATCTCAAAGTTGACTTCACAGGAGGAATTACAACCGACGGAGACGTAATCAAGTCTTTTGAATTTGGAGCTGCTACTATTACTGTAAGTTCTATTGCAGCGAATAATCCTGAGCGCTTTGCGCAATTTTTACTTTCCTATGGTAGGGAAAAAATAAATTTAGCTGCCGACGTCAATCCGGCAGATGAGAAAATCAAAATAAGAGGTTGGTTAAAAAAGACTGAAATTGATCTTTTTGATCACATTGAATTCTTTCACGAGCGAGGATTAAAATACTTAAAATGCTCTGATGTGACTCGTGACGGGATAGCAGAAGGTCCAAATTTTGTCCTTTTTCAAAAAATAAGAGATCGTTTTCCATCAATCCATTTAGCTGCCAGTGGTGGAGTAAGGGGTATAGACGATTTCAGGAAGCTTAAAGAAATGGGAATTAAAGCCGCAGTTTTTGGAAGAGCTTATTACGAAGGACTTATTTCATTAGAAGAGTTGGAAAAATTTAATTCTGAGAACATATAAAAAAAGAGGCTTTAAGCCTCTTTTTTTATATGTTCTAAATTTTTCAATCTGCTTTGAACTTGTCAACTATATAAAGAAAAATATTGAAGTTTAGAGTTGAAGGTGCTGGTTCGGTCTTTTTGCCCTCACCCACTAATGGATTTTCTTTTTTTACCGTTGCTCCTTTTTGAATTACAACAGTCTGTTTGGGATTTAAAATAGCTCCCGCAGGACTACCTTCCAAGAGGTTGATATTATTGTCTTGATTAACTCTATCCGAAGGTTTTAAAATCTCTGATTCGACTTTTCCTAAGTCTTCTTGAGCGAAAGAAACTTCCGGCAAAAAGCAAAAACCCAGAACAGCAATGCCGAAAAAGGTGATTTTTTTGAAAGGGAATATGGATGAATCCGTCATTTTTAAAATTTCTAGTCTTGTTGTTTAACTTTGACTTTTCGAAAAGGTTTCTAAAATTAGTAAAAATATCCACTATGCAAACGATTGATTACGAAGATTTCGAAAAAATAGACCTTAGAGTCGGTACTATCGTCAAAGCGGAGAACTTTGAAAAAGCAAGAAAGCCAGCTTATAAAATTTGGGTGGATCTGGGAGAGGATGTTGGGATTAAAAAATCCTCAGCTCAAATTACAGATTATTATCAAATTGACGATTTGATCGGTCGTCAGGTTGTTTGCGTATGTAATTTCAAGCCTCGTCAAATTGCTGATTTTATGTCCGAAGTATTGGTTACAGGATTTTTAGCATCCGGTGGCGGTGTTATACTTACGTCTGTGGAGCGGACGGTTCCAAATGGAGCAAAGCTCCATTAAATTCTTTCATTTAGATCGTATTCGAAGTCTAAAGGATTTGGTTTTATAAATTGGTAGCCAAAGTCCTGAATTTTTTGGGAAGATATCAGCCGGTCTAAGATACTATTCCCAGGAGAATAACTTTTGGGAGGGTCTAATCCATATTCTATTGCATTCCTTTCATAAATCTCCTTTCTAAAAGGATGAAAAGGTGCTACACCATTGAATGTTTCGTTCCATAGTCCTTTCAAGATTACCCATTCGACTATTCCAATTGCATCGAGGATGTGGATAAAATTTACTCGGGTATGTCCTATTACATTTTGTTTACCGGCAAAATATTTCCCCGGAATTCGATTCCCACCCATCAGACCACCAAACCTTATGATTGTAAGGTCATAGTTTTTTTCATTTTGAAAAAGAGCTTCACCCTTGAATTGGGTTTTATTTCCCGTGTTTTCCAGATTGAGGGATTCAGATTCAAAATATTCTTTTTGTCTCGGATCTTCTGGATAAATACTTGTGCTGGAGATGAAAACAATCTTCTTCACCTTTGAATTGGTTACCATGCTTTTTAGGTATTTCAATTGTTCGAGGTAAAAGTCTCCAGATTGCTGCCTTGATTTTGGGGGAATTGTAATAATTAAAATGTCTACATCAAATAAAGGGGCGAATCCTAATCCTATTGGATGAGGTGCCATTTCAAACTGAACTGAAGTAATACCCAGTTTTTGAATCCTATCTCTTTTTTCTAAGCTAGTGGTACTACCGATTACTGAAAACCCTTTTGATTGTAGTGATTTTGCCAGTGGAAGTCCTAGCCAACCAAGACCTATGATTGATACTTTCATTTTTGAAAATTGAATAAAAAAACCTCCCATTGGGGAGGTTTGAAATATTAGTCCTTTTTAGGCATCGTACCCAGAATGATATCCCATAGGGGTGTACTCACTCCAAAAGCAGAATCTGGATCTTTATAATGATGGATTGCATGATTTACCCATAAAGTTTTGAAGAAATTTTTTGGCGGTGGAAATGCATGCACGATGTAATGTACACCCAAATACGACGCATATCCCATCAAGAACCCAGGGAGAAAATAATAGGCTAAATCACCCATAATTAATTTAAAGATCAAATAGAGAATCGCTGCATAAGCAGCACTTACAAAAGGTGGCATCGCTAATCGATCTTTGTCCTTTGGATAATCATGGTGAACTCCGTGAATGCTATACTGAACTTTATCTTTGATCGGCGTATTTGGTTCCATATGGAAAAAATACTTATGCATGAAATATTCCACAAAAGTAAAAAAGATAAATCCTGCGATTAATAATAATATTCCTGTTCCAAGAAAAGTACTAGTCTCAGTATAGGCAATGTAAAATGATATTACAGCCATCACTAGAAACATAGTGATAGGTATAGAAATATGAGTTCTCGAAATCCTTTCAAGAATAGGGTTGGAGAACATGTGGGCGGAGCCAAAATTATCTGGCTTTTCCAATCTTCCAATCTTTTTCATATGCAACTTTAATGACTTAAGTAATAATTCGTATTTCCCTAAAAAAGGTTTTTCTAATCACAAAGGTAAGGTAAATCGACTTTTAATAGGAATGATTTATCTCATTATAATCTATCTCTGATCAAATTTGAGCCATGGTCAGTTCAATAGTCCGATGATAGTAAGCCACGTATTTTGGCAAAATCTCAGAAATATCAAATTCTTTTGCCCTTGCCAATGCATTTGCTTTGAATGTAGATAGGTTTTTGTCATCAAGAATATACAGTGCTTTTTCTTTCATATCCTGTACGTCACCCACATTACAGGCATAGCCTGTTACCCCATCTACATTTAACTCAGGGATCCCACCTGCATTCGAAGTAAGAATTGGAACTTCACAAGCCATTGCTTCTAGCGCTGCAAGTCCGAAACTCTCTTTTTCGGAAGGCATCAAGAATAAATCTGCAACCGAAAGAACCTCCTCTACTGCATCAAGCTTACCCAAAAATCGGGTGTCTTCGCAGGTTCCCAATTCCCTACACAAACGTTCCATACGATCTCGCTCCGGACCATCACCTACAAGTAAAAGTTTAGCAGGAATCATTTTCCGTACCTCGAAAAAGACTCTGATCACATCTTCTACCCGTTTCACTTTTCGAAAATTGGATGTGTGAACCAATAGTTTTTCGCCATTAGGACAGATCGCTAATTTGAAATGCTCTTTTTTCTGTCTCTTAAATCGCTCTAGATCAATAAAATTAGGTATTACCTCAATGTCTCGAGTTACTTCAAAATGAGAATAAGTTTCTCGTTTCAAATCCTCTGATACGGATGTTACCCCATCTGATTGGTTAATACTGAATGTTACCACAGGCTCATAGCTTGGATCTTTTCCTACCAAAGTAATATCTGTACCGTGTAGTGTAGTCACCACAGGAATTTGAATTCCTTGAGTTTTTAAGATTTGCTTTGCCATGTATGCTGCAGAAGCATGAGGAATCGCATAATGTACATGAAGGAGATCCAATTTTTCATATTTCACTACGCTGACCATTTTACTTGCTAGTGCTAGTTCATAGGGAGCATGCTCGAAAAGTGGATAACTCTTAATGTCTACTTCATGATAAAATAGATTTTCACTAAAAAAATCTAACCTTGAAGGCTGTCTATAGGTGATGAAATGAATTTCATGGCCCAGTTTTGCCAAACCCTTCCCTAATTCAGTGGCGACTACTCCACTACCTCCAAAGGTGGGATAACAAACAATTCCTATTTTCATAATAATCTGGTGGTGCAGGTAAAATTGCTGTGTTAGTAACACGCATAAACCTTATTTTTGTTCAAATTAAAATTTTTTTATGGATCAACTAGAATACAGACCTCTCAAGTTTTTGGATTTACTCTATTTTTCCCTCTCCTGCATAGCTAATTTCAAGATTTTGAAGCATTCTATTTTCCAATTTATTTTATCTTCGAAATCAAAATAAATTCGAATATGAACAGACTTATCAATCTTGCTTTTTTGTTTCTCTTGGTTTTTCAGGCTTCCGACCCGCCTACCGAAAAGTAGAAAGTAACCCAGAATACTAAAAATCTTTGGTCAAATAATCCTTGGCCAGAAATCAGAAAGGAGCGAATTTCTGAATTACTACCTGAGGCTATGAAAACTGCCGGGGTAGACTGTTGGGTAAGTATCTGTAGAGAAAATAATAATGATCCTATTGCGAGTCATATTGGTGGGGAAAATGCCAGTGGTTCTGCAGTGTTTATTTTTTATCTCGATGAAGCGGGATTTCATTCGTTGGTTTTTTTTCCGGATGGAGAAGCTACAGCTCTCGATGAACTTGATATTCATGATACGGTTGTAAGAGTGGAGCGTGGCATGTCTACTCTTGATCAAGCAGCTGGCTTTATCAAGGAAAAGAATTTTTCTAACATTGCGATCAATACTTCCGCCTCAAACTCGCTCGCAGATGGGCTTACACATTCCCAGCATTTGGAACTTGAAAAAGCATTGGGTGTGGAAGCTTCTAAATTGGTTTCATCCACTGAGCTTGTCTATGAATGGCTCTCGATTAAGCTTCCTGCTGAAGTTGAAATCCTTAAACAAGCCGCAAAACTCGCTTCGGACTTCCAGTACGAAGCTTATCAAATGATAGAGCCCGGCAAAACCACAGATGCGGATGTCGCAAGATTTTTAAAATCAAAAATGGTTGAATATGGAGTTACTGACGCTTGGCATCCAGATCAAAAATCCAAATGTGAATTCTGGGCCTGATCGGGGTCATTCTCATGCCACAGATAAGGTGATTCAGGGCGGGGATGTGATTCAATTGATTTTGGAGTCAAGCTCTATGATATCTGGGTAAGTGATATTCAGCGATTTGGATATGTATTGAAAGATGGTGAAACAGAAGCTCCAGCCGATATCCAAAGCTATTGGAATCACGGTAAAGCTGGGAGTAGAGCAGCGCTTGCAGCAATGAAACCCGGGGTTAAAGGAGAAGATGTTGATCGGGCTCAACGTGATCTAATGGAAGCTGCAGGTTCAGAATATGTAATGTGGAGCACTGGCCATCCTGTCGGATATGTAGCACATGATGTGGGGCCGAATCTTGGAGGTTCGCAAAGCCCTACTCCCCGACCGGCTGCTCAAAAAGAATTAAAGGAGGGAATGACTTTCGCTTTCGATGGGTTTCATTGTTGGAAATTGCCTGATGGAAATACCAAAACCATATCTGTAGAGGAAATGGCAGTAGTCAATTCAGATGGTGCCACTTATCTGATCGAGCCACAAGAGGAACT
Organism: Algoriphagus marinus; assembly: GCF_001936475.1. Classification (GTDB taxonomy): domain Bacteria; phylum Bacteroidota; class Bacteroidia; order Cytophagales; family Cyclobacteriaceae; genus Algoriphagus; species Algoriphagus marinus. Next base: position 120,627 of record NZ_MSPQ01000003.1, read on the forward strand.
GATTCTTGTAGGTAAAAAGTAAGTTTAAAATAAAGAAAGGCAGAAAATGAATATAATTTCTGCCTTTCTTGAATTTCTATTTTTTACTGAGCGCTTGATAAATGATATCGTGAATCTCTGTTCGAATACCTTCTTTCAATAATCTGGTATTGTTTCCGTCAGGATATACTCGATTGGAGAGGAAGACATAAATCAGGTTATTCTCTGGATCCGCCCACACACAAGTTCCTGTAAATCCGGTATGTCCAAAGGTACTTTTGGGAGCTAAGTCTCCGGCAGATCCTCCCTTTCCTTTTTCAGGGTCTGGTTTGTCCCAGCCCCAGCCTCTTCTACTCTGGGTGGATTGTCTTTTTGTAAATTCTGTTACTGTACCGCTTTTCATTAGACTGACATCTCCATAATAGCCTTTGTTCAGCATGAGCTGCATCATTACCGCGAGATCATTTGCTGTACCGAAAAGTCCGGCATGGCCAGCCACGCCTCCGTACATCGCGGCTCCTGGATCATGTACATATCCTTGAACTTGCCGCTTACGAAACGCTACGTCATTTTCTGTAGGAGCAATGTTGTCCAGTGGCATTTTGTTAAATGGATTGAAAGTCATGGTATAGAGACCTAGTGGAGCATAAAAGTTCTGCTCCAAAAACACTTCCATGGGTTGGTTGACAATTTTTTCCACTACTGCCTGCATAAAATACATGGTCAAATCAGAATAGACATATTTATGCTTGGCTGCTCCTGCTGGTTTTGCAGTGAGTTTGGATTCGATGGTCCAAGTCCAAATACTGTCTCGAAGTGCATCATTTCCAAACATATCGTTAGATACTGGACGAGAAAAACCTGGACTCGAAGTGGCATGAAAATATTCTGATTTCCAATTTCCCCCCTCTACAGTTTTTGCATAATGAGGAATAAACGCAACCAATCCCGCTTCATGGGCCATCACATCTTTGAGTACTAGTTTTTCTTTGTTAGTTCCTCTTAATTCCGGGAGATAATTTCCCAAGGTCTTATCCATATCCAATTCACCTCGGCTTTGAAGAAACATGACCGCCTGTGTAGTTGCCAAAACTTTAGTGATCGATGCCAAATCATATACTGTTTCTGAATTGACTTTTGGACTGTTTTTGTATTCTAGCTTCCCATAGGATCGCTCAAAGACTACTTTACCGTCCTTGACTACCAATACATTTGCTCCAGGAGTAGCTTGAATCCGAATGGCCTTTTCAGCCACTTCATCTATTTTATTTAAGATCTTGCTATCCAACCCTACACTCTCAGGAGTCCCATAAGAAAGTCTTTTCAAAGATTCCATGTAGCCACCCACTCCATAAGAATATTGGCTGCTAACTGTCACAGGGAGAATTCCTTCTGCAGGTCTGGCTCCGAAAAGGATCTGAGGCGCTAATTCTTGGGTAGTCTCATTATTTTCAAAGGCAAAGACTAAATTCCCCAGACCTTCCAAATGCTGAGAAGCATAGGCATTTCCAAATAATACTGTCACGACTTTTTGTCTTTTGGAAAGATCCCGGATCAATTGCACATCAGCATCTGCTATTCCAAATTTCCGCTTTGGACTATTAGTCACTCCCATCAGTCCCACCACTACCACATCGTAGTCTTCTAGTTGTTTTAAGGTGTTGTAATGTGTGGTTTCATTTGCCGCTTTCTGTATACTGAAGTGGTCAAACTTGGTATACTTCCCAAGGTATTTTTGAAACACTTTGCCATCATCACCGATACTCAGACTGGCAAAACTCTTGAGATCCAATTGCTTAAAAGGGATTAAATTGTCTTTATTGGAAGCTACTGTGATGGAGCTTGCATACAGTTTTTCTATGAGCTCGTCTGTTTTTGGAGTATGCAGTCGATCGTTTAGTTCAAAAGTTTTAATTGGAACATAATTATTAAGTCCAGACCAGTATTTTGCTTTTAAGATTTTTTTCACTCTCCGATCTATTTCAGACTCGCTGATGATTCCATCTTCCACAGCTTTTTTAATCATTGCCTTCGCCTTGGGCACGTCCATGGAATATAGTAAGACATCATTTCCTGCCAAAAGGGCCTTTAAATCTACCTCACCTGGAGCATTTGCTTTGGCCACTCCCCTCATATTTAATGCATCTGTGAAAACTAATCCTTGGAAATTCATCCTATTCTGAAGTAGGTCAGTGACCACTTTTTTTGAAAGGCTAGTAGCACTGTTGGCCTCGCTGTCCAGACTCGGGATATTTAAATGAGCCACCATGACAGACATGAGGTTTTCTTTGAAAAGCTCCTCATATGGATATAGATCTATATCCCAGATTCGCTGCTCAGGGTGCTTGATTACGGGAAGTGAATAGTGACTGTCAGCCTCCGTATCACCATGGCCAGGAAAATGCTTTGCGTTAGCGATTACCCCATTATCCTGAAGACCTTTCATGTAAGCGACGGCTTGTTTTGCAACCAGTTCCTTATCTCCTCCAAAAGCCCGATAGCCAATAACAGGGTTATCAGGATTGGAATTGACATCTACCACAGGTGCAAAATTGATATGCATCCGAAGCTCTTTGAATTGGCGGGCCATCTCTTCGCCCATTTCATAGATGAGTTTTTCATCTTGAATCGCTCCCAAAGTCATTGCCTTTGGAAAATCAGGTACAGAATCCAACCGCATTCCGATTCCCCACTCAGCATCCATTGCGATAAAAAGTGGAGTTTTAGCCTGAGCTTGGTAGAGATTAGTCAATCGGGCTTGCCGATCAGGGCCTCCCTGAAAAAATATCAGTCCTCCAAGATTTTCCGTCTTTATCAAATTAGTGATCTCGTCGACGTGCGCTTGATCTTTATTGGAGTAAGCCGCCACCATAAAAAGTTGACCAAGCCGCTCATCAAAAGTCAAACTTTGAAATACCGAATCAACCCAATTAGTCTGGGAAATCTGGTCAACGGAGATTAGTGGATCCTCGATTAGAAGTGATTCGTCGAGTTTCCCTGAAGAGAAAGTAAGAACAATAATACAGACGGCGAATACCCTCCAAAGCATGTTGCTCATGTATGAGTAAATTTTTAATTCGTAACTTTTAAAATAAATTTGTACGTCAACACTTTCATCATAACGGTCTTTGCCTGCTAAAAGTGATCATATAGGAATTTCGTACGGTAGAGTTCGTCCTAGAATAGATCAATATACTAAAGATAAGGCAACATAAAACCGTAAATCTGGTTAAAAAGGGTATAAATTTGATGTTTGGTCAATATCTTGGAACTTATGCCTTTGTTGACGTTTTACCTTATTGAGTTCCAATAAAATTCGAGAAAAATGAAATTCCCATCTGTCTTCCGTACTGCTGCCCCAATGCGTTTTGATATCAAGCCAAGATATTATGATCCTGTCAAAGAAGAAATTGACCAGCGCACCTCTCGGATCAAAAGGGAACTTCAAGCCGAGGGATTGATCAAAGATGGGGATGATGAATTAGGGTCTTATGGGGGAGGAATCAGGGGATCGTTTTCTCAATACCGAGGAATCAAAGAGCGATCCAGTCCAAATATATTTGCATCCACTGCAATGATCAGAACTTTCATTTTTTTGATTTTGCTGGGGTCAATTTTCGGCTATGTCTATCTCGGGCCGGTGATTTTTGAATATATGCTTTATGTTGCGCTGCTGATCGGAGCTGTTTATTTTTTCTTTAGGCTAAAACCCAAAAAGAAAAATGAGTGATATTATCCAACTTCTGCCTGATGCGATCGCAAATCAAATTGCGGCAGGGGAAGTAGTACAACGCCCAGCCTCGGCACTTAAAGAACTTTTGGAAAATGCCGTGGATGCGGGTGCAACTCAAATTCAAGTCGTTGTCAAAGAGGCCGGTAAGCAATTGATTCAGGTAATTGATAACGGAAAAGGAATGTCAGCTACTGATGCTCGGATGAGTTTTGAGCGACATGCGACTTCCAAAATCAGAAATTCTACTGATCTATTTACTATTCGTACATTCGGGTTTAGAGGAGAGGCCTTGGCTTCCATCGCTGCTGTCGCTCAAGTGGAATTGAAAACTAAGCAAGCAGAATCTGAGCTTGGGACATTGATTCAGATCGAAGGGTCTGAGGTGAAGAAGCAAGAACCATTCGCAGGAAATGTAGGTACTGCCGTTTCAATGAAAAACCTGTTTTATAATGTTCCTGCCAGAAGGAATTTCCTGAAATCTAATCCTGTAGAGATGCGGCATATCGTAGATGAATTTCAACGTGTGGCCCTTTCCTATTCTGAAATTGGATTTTCGCTTTTTCAGCAAGATTTGGAAGTATATAATCTTACCCCCGGGAAATTAAGCCATCGTATTGTCCAGCTTTTCGGAAAAAGCTACCAGGGACAGTTGGTTCCCTGCGAAGAACTTACGCCACATGTGAATGTAAAAGGCTATGTCGGCAAACCGGAAAATGCTAAAAAGACCCGCGGAGAGCAATTCTTTTTTGTCAACAATCGATATATCAAAAGCAGCTACCTGCATCATGCAGTTGGTAATGCTTTCGAAGGTCTGATCCAGCCGGATCAGCATCCTTTTTATGTTCTTTTTTTAGAAATAGACCCATCGCATATTGATATTAATGTGCATCCAACAAAAACGGAAATCAAATTTGACGATGAACGTACAGTCTACGCAGTGATCCGATCAGCTGTGAAGCAGGCCTTGGGTTCTCACCATGTAGTCCCTTCTATCGACTTTTCCTATGATGTGAATTTCAAAGAAAAATGGGATCAGGATCCATCTAAAAAGGAACAAGTTGATCGTGAGTATAGCTATAAAACTTTTAATACACCCGAATTTAAAAAGGCAAGTACCTCTGGCTGGGAAAAGCTATTTGAGAGTAATATCCCTGTGAATCAAGCGCAGGATTATACCAGAAAAATTGAAAGTGAGGAGACGGAAGTGCTCACATTTTCCAGTAAGGCTAATCCGGATCAGGTCCCTGATCGAATTCCACGCCCCTCATCTGAAGATTCTACCGGAACGACCTTTCAAGTGGAACTGAGTTATGTTGTCGCACAAATGTCGACAGGGATGCTTATAGTTGATCAGCAAGCTGCACATGAACGAGTTTTATACGAACGCTATCTGCGGCAATTGAAAATCGCCCAAGGACCATCTCAACAATGTCTTTTTCCCCCAATCATCGAACTCGGATCCTCTGATTTTGCATTGGTAAAAGATCTTTTGCCTGAGTTGCATAGTTTAGGGTTTATGGTTTCTGAATTTGGAAAAGACACGGTGATCATCCAGGGAGTTCCTGCGGATATTCAGGTGAAAAACGAAAAGGAGCTTTTTGAAGGATTATTAGAACAGTTTAAAAATTATAAAAGCGAGCTTTCCTTGGATAAAAGAGAAAACTTAGCTCGGTCTCTTGCTCGAAAATCTGCCCTGAAAAAGGGGCAGAAACTTACCCCCCAGGAAATGGAAACCCTCGTGGGACAATTATTTGCCTGTCAGAATCCTAATTTTGGTTTGGGAGGGAACAAATCTTTCGTCAAATTGGATTTAAGCAGTATTCATTCATTCTTCGGAAAATAGCATGTTTAGAAATATCACTCCAGTAGTACAAAATCTTTTGATAGCCAACGTTGCACTGTTTTTAGTAAGTGCGTTTTTATTTCCTCAGCTGAGTGATTGGTTTGCGCTGTACTATATACATAGCCAATATTTCAAACCATTTCAATTTCTGACTTACATGTTCATGCATGCTGATTTTTGGCATCTATTCAGCAATATGTTTGGACTTATGATCTTTGGTCCCCTATTGGAACAGTTTCTTGGGCCGAAAAAACTCTTGATTCTTTGGATGGTTTGTGGGGTAGGTTCAGGTGTTCTTTATTCCGGATATACTTCTTATCGGATGAATAACTTGCAGGATAAGGTTGAAGCATTTGAAAGTAATCCTGATCCCGATGCTTTTAACAAGCTGGTGGTTGAAAATCGTGGGTTTTTCCAAAGTTCCGTTTTTGATTTTGTAGATGACTTTAGCCGTAACCCTAATGATCCAAATAAAATCAGTCAGGCGAAACAGACATTGAATGCTATTTTAGAAATTCAGGGGAATGTCCCAATGGTTGGTGCTTCAGGAGCTTTATTTGGGGTTTTAATTGCTTTTGCAATGCTTTTCCCAAATACTCAGCTCTTTTTGCTTTTCCCTCCAATGCCGGTAAAAGCAAAATACTTGGTCTTATTTTATGGACTTTATACCATTTATAACGTAGTGGTAAACAACCCCACTGATAATGTGGCGCACTTTGCACACTTAAGTGGATTGGTGATCGGTGCGATCTTGGTTTACGGATGGAAAAAAGACAGAACTAATTTTTATTAAAAATGTACGGCGGTTTTTGGGATAATTTAAAAAATGCATTTAAGCATAGCGACAACAGTCTTTATAAACTGATTGCCATCAACTTACTGGTGTTCTTGGTCGTGATGGTCGCACGGGTGCTGATGACGATCGGTGGGGTGGGAGATTTGTATTCCAGTGCCCTGTCTTATTTGATGATGCCAGCGTCAGTTTCTCGGTTGATTTTTCAGCCATGGAGTATACTGACTTACATGTTTTTGCATGAAGGGATTTTCCATATTCTCTTCAATATGCTGTTCCTTTACTGGTTTGGACTCTTGATTAATCAGTATTTGGGTAGTCGCAAATTGGCAAATCTCTATATTCTTGGAGGTTTGGCAGGTGCTGTTTTTTATGTGTGGATCTACAATTTGGCACCGTATTTCAGCGGATCAGTTGATTCATCTTTGATGCTTGGGGCAAGTGCTGGAGTATTTGCAGTAGTGGTTGGAGCGGCGACATTGACTCCTAATACCACTTTTATGCTGATTCTTATCGGGCCTGTTAAGATCAAATACATCGCGATTTTCTACGTGATTCTTTCCTTCGCCAATTCTGCAGGAGCAAATGCAGGAGGTGAACTTGCGCATCTTGGAGGAGCTTTGCTTGGTTTCATTTACATCACACAGCTTCGAAAAGGGATTGATTGGGGGATTCCGGTTCAAAAAGTCGGGATCTTTTTTGAGAATTTTTTTGCCAGCCGAAAAGGAGTAAAAGTTTCCTACCGAAAAAAGAAAACATCGGCAGGATATGGATCTACTTTTTCAAAATCTTCCAAATCCAGTACTCCTGTGACTAGCAGTTCTGATGCGACTCAAGAAGAAATTGATCGGATTTTGGATAAGATTGCCGAGCGAGGATATGAAGCTTTAAACAAGGAAGAGAAACGGAAACTCTTCGAATTTTCGAAGAAATAACAGTTTTTGAGTCTTCCTTAAAGCGGGAAAGCAAACCCTACCCGAAAGCCTACTTCTTGCGGACTTGTACTCTGAAATTTGAACTCTGTACTTAATCCGACCCAATCTACAAGCCTGATATAGGCGCCAACTCCCACGTTTGCCCCATTGTAAGATCGCCTTACTCCAGCTCCATCTGGCTGTGAATTCTCCCAGCTTTGAGCGTATCCTGCCATAAAATAAAGTTGCGAAGGTCCCTCTGATACATAGTACCTGAGATCAGCATTGAAATTGCTCGATGTCCCTACAATGGGGAAGTTGCGAATGTAGCTTGGCATGATGGCAAAGTGATCCGCAAAGAAAAACTCAATCCCTGCACCTGCTCCGAAATTATTCCATCGAAGTCCATAAGTTCCCAACACATGCACTCGAGCATCTCCTTGATTCTGCGTTTGAGCCATACTCCCAAACGTGATCAAAAATATTCCAAAAAAAATCACCAAAGCCTTTTTCATTTCTTCCTGTTTAATTCGGTAAGAAATTAGGAGGCTTTGGTGAGGAAAACAAATGCTTATTCTAAAATCCGAACCAATCGGCCTAGTCTGCCTTCTGAATCAATTCCTTCGACAATGATCATTTGCTTTGAAGCGATATCAGTATTGTAAAACTCCAGAAGTGATTCGCCATTTTCTCCAGTCTCCACTAGCGGATTCCAATAGATGGTGGCACGGGCATCTTTGATTGCATTTTCAACAGTTTTGGTATCGTACTTTGGAAGGTAAAATTCCCTTGGTACAGCATATCCTCCATATTTCGTGACTAAAGTACCGCCTACACTCTTTCCAAAACCTGAACCGGTTTTGGTATAGACTGCAATCACACCATTTGCACCCTGAGCCCCAAAAATAGCCGTCTTGGCGGGGTCTTTGAATACATCTACGTTGGCTACATCTCTTGGGCTAATTGTAAGCAAAGTCGAGGCTTCAACAGGTATATTGTCCAACAAATAAAGTGGCTGTGTACCAGAGCCACCCAGTGAACCGACGCCTCGGATCGTGACATTGACATCCAGACCTGATACAAATACTTGTACTCCGGAAACTCTTCCTTGGATTAATTGGAAGACATTTGTGAAACCAACAGAGGATGGGATTTTTTCCGGATCGAGGGTTACATCACCGGATCCATAGATTTTTCTGATTTCTTCTTCCTCGCGTTCAATAGTCTTCGCCTCAACTGTCACTCCCTCCAGATCTATAATATCTTTTTCTGCATTGAGTTGTTGCATCATCGACCGTTCTCGATAAGTGGACACAAGCCCTTCTGGCCAGACTACTTCCTGAGTATAATTTCCTTCGATCGAATTAAAAACAGGTTCTGGCTGAATCACTGACACGTCGATAAAGTTTTTGAGTCGTGTATCCTCGGCTGTGATCGTAACTGAAGCGGAATCCAAATATTCCAAATCTCTGAAAATGAAGCGGCCGTTGGGACCATATTCCGAGGTGACAATTTCAATTCCTTCACCTACCAAGGCCGTGATTTTTCCACCTGCAAGACCTTTTTTAGTTTGCTCGGCATCGGTTACCTGACCCTCGATATTGATTCCCCGCTCGATAAACTGTTCAATCTTTGGGAGATTCCCAGCAAGGACATCAGACCACTCAAATCTTCTCCAACCATGTGTCATCATCACCAGATCCAATGCTTCCTGAGTCTCTGAGGAGTTATCTTTGAAATATCTTCCTGGTTGGTAGATTTCAGCAGATAAATCTGAAGTCAAAAGAAGCGTAGAAAAAATATCGCCGGCCTCCAGTTCACTTTCATCTACCTGTGCTGCATCTAATACAGCCACTGAGAAACTTCCAGAATTAGCAGTTCCTCCAAAGGTTGATTTTAGATTTAGACTTATCTTCTCACGTGGAGAAATACTTCCTGTCTTTGCAATATCTAGCTCTATTTGATCGTCTTTTTGGATAAATACCAATCGCTCCAACAGCGGCTTTCCATCCTCGCTCATCACAGTGATTTGGTTGATCCCTGAGATCAAATTCTCTTTAGGGATACGTACACCCCAGACACCATTTGCCAAAGTCCCTTGGATCATATAATTGATGATACCCCGAGTTTGAGAAACCAACAAAAGCGAATTTGAATCGGATTCCCCCTGCACAAATGCAGTTAAATAGCTAGCTGCAGGATTATTGATCACTTGCATAACCAACCCTTCTGAATCAATTTTAGAAAGACTTGTGCTGATTTCCTGTGCGGTGGTTTTCTCAGTGATTTTTACTGTATAGCTTGATTGTGATGGAGTGAGTTCAAATTTTCCCAAACCCGCAAAATTGCTTTCGAAAGTAATGTCACTTCCTTCGATTGAGCCTTGGATTTCGGCAGGCATCCCGTCAGGATAGATCGCACGGAATCCAAAGTTGGACTTTTTACCAATCACCGAGTGGCCGCCTTCCGGCAAAAACTGAATATCTGCCAAAGTTAAACTGTAGGGTAGGCGAAGCTTTTGGGTTACAGAATAGTTTTCATTTTCCATGAAAGTCAATTCCAAATGCTGTGATGAATTAGCTTTCTCAGGGATTGCAAAAGTAAAACTTATCTGACCTTGTGCATTTACCGGAAGTGCTTGTTTATACAACTCTTCTTCGCCTGCTTTTGCCTTTATTTCGACTGTTTTACCTGCCAGTGGATTGCCCTCACTATCGATCACGATCAGATCTGCCTTATAAGTTACTTTTCCAGCCGCAGCACTGATGCTAGTAAAAGTGATTTTTGGAAGGAATGAACCTCCTGCTCCATCGACCACATTGATTTGGGAGTTAAAGAAATATTCATCTCCAAAATTCCGCATCCAAGAAGTATAAGCTTTAAGTTGGTAGATCCCAGGTTTTCCAAAGGCCGGTAAGGCGAAGTCTCCTTTTCCTCTTCCTTTTTCCAATCGAATAGTTTTTTGCTCTAAAAGCAATCCATCTCCGTCAAACAAGTCAACATATAGGGTAGCGCTCAAAGGGGATGGGATTTGACTGCTTCCAGCAGTCAAATAAGCACTAAACCAAAGATCTTCCCCGAGTGTGTAGGTGGTTTTGTCTAAATGGAGATAGGCTTTTTCTACTGGGTATTCTTTCTGATAAGTGTCAAAATAGCTCTGTATTTTTTGAGGAAGTGCATCCTGAGCTTGTAGGTTGACAGAAATAAGGCTGATAAGAAAAAATATCAGCAAAGTGAAATTATTTTTCATGGTATAGTTGGCTTGGTACTAAAAACGCCTCTAATAAAACTAATTGCTTATAAATTGACAAGTGAAAAAATCTTAAATAGCATTCAGAGCCGCAACTTCGTTTTTATTCGCGAGTTGACCGCAAGCGGCATCAATGTCCTGACCTCTTGATTTTCTGACTTTAGCGATAATTCCTTGTGATTCTAAAATCCGAACATACATATCCACGGCTTCTTGCTTTGCCTGACGAAATTCTCCCTCATCAATCGGGTTGTATTGGATGATATTGACCTTTGAAGGAATGATTTTACAAAATTTGGCCAGAGCTCGAGCATGGCGCTCGTCGTCATTGATTCCATCCCAGATCACATATTCATAGGTGACTTTACGTTTGGTCTTTTCATACCAATACTTCAGGGACTCTCCAAGTTCCTCGACTGGATTGCTGTCGTTGATGGGCATAAGCCGAGAGCGAGTTTCATTGATCGCGGAGTGGAGGGAAACGGCAAGGTTAAATTTCACACCATCATCAGCCAGTTTTCTGATCATCTTCGTCACTCCCACGGTAGAAAGTGTGATTCGACGTGGAGCCATTCCCAGACCTTCGGGTGAAGTGATTTTATCAATTGCCTCCAAGACATTCGCATAGTTAAGAAGGGGCTCACCCATTCCCATAAACACGATATTGGTCAGCGGACGCTGGAAATAAGTTTCCGCTTCATCCTTGATGGCCACGACCTGATCGTAGATTTCATCCGGATTGAGATTTCGCATCCGCTTCAGACGTGCTGTCGCACAAAAATTACAATCTAGACTACAACCCACCTGAGAAGATACGCAGGCGGTGATTCGCTTCGTAGTGGGAATGAGGACAGATTCGACGATTTTCGAATCATACAGTTTGACCGCATTTTTGATGGTGCCATCTGAGGAATGCTGCATCAGATCCACTAAGATATGATTGATCTCAAAATGGGTTTTGAGCATTTCCCGGGTAGAAAGGGAAATATTACTCATGTCATCGAAGTTTTTCAGCGACTTATTCCAAAGCCACTCATAGACTTGCTTGGCTCGAAACTTCTTTTCGCCATGCGCCAAAAAGAACTCTTCCAATTCTGCCAAGGAAAGTTTACGAATATCTTTTTTCTGAATCTCTTCCATGTCGCAAAGTTAAGGGATTCGGAAGGATTTCTTAGCCGGAATTCAAGCCTTGGTATTTGTATGTGCCCTTTGCAGTGAAATAAAAAATCAAACTCGAATAGAAGCCCGAAAACCACGACCGCCATAATAAGATTGGGCGCCATTGTGGTAAATGAATACTCGACCGTATCTAAAATCACCAAAAATGGCTCCTCCAAGTTTCCGCACCTCATCCGGTGTTTTGAGCCAACTGGAAGTTTTTTGATCAAATTTACCCAAAGCTTGAAGACTCCGATACTCCTCCTCATTGAGCAATTCTACACCCATGTCCGTTGCCATATCCATCGCAGTATCTTTTGGGGGATAGTCTTTGCGGGATTCCAAACCTTCCCGATCATAGCAGATGCTTCTTCTGCCTTTGGGAGTTTCTGGGGAGCAATCATAAAAAATAAATTCACTAGTTGAAGGATCAAAACCCACTACATCCGGCTCGCCTCCGGTTTCTTCTAGCTGATAAATCGACCAAAGTTTCCCTTCCGATGCTGAGCTTTCAAGCTTGGACACAATCTGCTCCCAATTCAAATCCTCGTGTCGAGCTTTATTTTTCTCAAAACGACTTTTTAAGGTTTTTAAAAGACTTTCTTTTTGAGAATCGCTGAGTTGGTTAGTGGCTTTCATTGGGATTTTTATTGGGAAAAGAAATATAATGGAAATACCATTTAAATACACCTCCCTAGATTTGATAATACAATGGAAATACGATTGAAATACACCTTCTTTCGGTCGGTGAAATATTAACGTCCGGTCCTATTTCAGCGAAGCTGTATTTCTATCTTATTTCGCCGAAGGCCTATTTCGCGCAGCTTATTTCTACATTATTTCGCGGAAGGCTTATTTCAGCGAAGCTGTATTTCTATTTTATTTCGCGAAGATTATCTCGCCGCAGGCATATTTCGCGCAGCTTATTTTATAAAGTTTTCAACTTAAAACTTTTCCCATCAATCGCCCGCATCGTGCAAAGAATGCCGTCGAGGTGATCATATTCATGCTGGATTAATTCAGATAAGGCTCCTGTCACATGTAAGGACTGCTTTTTCCAATTTTCATCCAAATAGTCCAAGGTCAGGGATTCATGCCGGGCTACTTTGACCAGTAGATTGGGAAAGGACATGCAGTCATCCCAAAGCTCAAATTTTTCATCACTTAGGTTTTTCAACTCAGGATTCAGAATCACATAGCGGCGATCCAGATTCAGGTAAAAAAGTCGCTTCATAATTCCCAACTGAGGAGCGGCTATTCCTCTTCCAAAACCATAAACTTTCCGGATGTCCTCCATGGCTTCATGAAGCTGCTGCACCCAACCGGGCACGAGTGCCAGTTCATCTTTTATAACAGGTTCACATATTTCATATAATCTAGAGTCTCCTAGTTTGAGGATATCGTGGATGGTTTTCATAGGTGAAAGATAGTAAAATGAGCTTTATACGGTGCCGAGATAATTTGTACTTTAAATATGAGATACTTGAAATTTATAAATGCTAATCCAGAATATTGAATTCCACATGATTGCCTGCCTTCTTTTCCTTACTTTTGCGGCATGAATTACCTTTCGGTCGAAAATCTCAGTAAAGCTTTCGGAGAGCGCAAGCTTTTTTCCAATATTTCTTTTGGCATATCCCAAGGACAAAAAATAGCCCTCGTAGGCATCAACGGTGCCGGCAAATCCACGCTGATGAAAATCATCATGGGGCTGGAAATTCCTGATACTGGCCAAGTTGGGATCAACCAAGCGATCAAAGTGGCTTATGTGCATCAAAACCCGGTTTTTGAAGGAAAGATGAGCATTTACCAGACGATCTTTGATCAAAGCAATAGTGAAGTACTCCAAGTGATTGAGGATTATCATAAAGCGATGTTGGATGCGGAGCGGGGTATTGACAATTCCGATAAGATGACGGTTCTTTTTGAGAAAATGGATGCCTTTCAAGCCTGGGATTTTGAATACCAAGTGAAGGAAGTTCTGGGGAAATTAGGTCTTCATGATACCGATTTGCCAGTTGGTTCCCTTTCCGGAGGACAGCGGAAGCGAGTTGCTTTGGCGAAGGCTATCCTCGAAAAACCGGATCTTTTGCTTCTCGATGAGCCCACCAACCACCTCGACTTAGAAACGATCGAGTGGCTGGAAGATTACTTGGCGAAAGCCAATTTGGCTCTTTTTATGGTTACCCACGATCGATATTTTCTAGAGAAAGTCACCAACGAAATCCTCGAACTCGATCAGGGTAAAGTACATCGCTACCAAGGAAACTACGGCTATTTCCTCGACAAGAAAGCCGAGCGAATGCAGAACGAAGATATCGAACTTGAGAAGGCAAAAAGCCTCTACAAAAAAGAACTGGACTGGATTCGTCGCCAGCCGAAAGCTCGAAGTACGAAGGCTAAATATAGAGTCGACGCTTTCGAAGAAACTAAAGAAAAAGCTTCTCAGAAGCGAGAGGATAGGGATATCGAACTTCAAGTGAGCGCACAGCGACTTGGAAATAAAATCATTGAGATCGATAAAATCAGTAAATCTTACGGGGATAAAAAACTGGTAGAAGACTTTTCCTATGTCTTCAAAAAGAAAGACCGGGTAGGAATTGTCGGGCCAAATGGTGCCGGGAAAACCACTTTTCTAAATATGATTACGGGCCAATTGGCACCGGATCAGGGCAAGATTTCAATTGGACAGACTACTGCTTTTGGCTATTACCGGCAGGAGGAAAGTAGCTTTGACGAGAGCAAGCGACTGATCGATATCGTGAAGGATGTTGCTGAAGTAGTCGTGTTGGACAAGGGACAAACGATCACGGTAAGTCAGTTTTTGACGCAGTTTGGCTTCCCTCCGAAGCAGCAACATACACCAATCGAGAAACTCAGTGGAGGCGAGCGTCGTCGCTTGCAACTCCTGATGGTGCTGATCAAGAATCCAAACTTTTTGATTCTCGATGAGCCGACCAATGATCTGGATCTGATGACTCTGAATACCTTGGAGGAGTTTCTGGATTCCTTTCCGGGTTGCCTGATCATCGTATCCCACGATCGTTATTTTATGGATCGCTTGGTGGAGCATTTGTTTGTATTCGAGGGCGAAGGAGTGATTTCTGATTTCCCGGGGAATTACTCGGAGTTTAGAGAGGCGGAGAAGGAGAATGCGGGAAAAGAGAATAGGGATAAGGGAAAAGAGGCTAAGGCTGAAAAGCAAGAAAGCCCTGCCAACCTACCGAATCCAGCAGTGACAAAGCAAAAGGCGAGTTTTAAGCAGAAGAATGAATTTAAGGAAGTAACTGCTGCGATGGCCAAATTGGAAAAAGAAAAGGCCGAGTTGACCGAAAAAATCAGCGGTGGAAATTCGGATCATGAAGAGCTGATGAAAATATCTTCCCGTATGCTTGAAATCGATTCTAAATTGGAAGAATTTGAACTGACTTGGTTGGAGTTGAGTGAGTTGGAGGGGATAGAGTAGCTAGCGTCATTGCGAGGATGTCTGTGAAACTTGATATTTTTTGAATTTCACACATCCGAAGCAATCTGCTGGTTAGAATAGAAATTGCTTCGGAATTGAGAATTTTTGTACAGCTGTTTTGATTCTTTCGAATTCCTCGGTTGACTTGCTAATTAATCAATGCTGAATCGTAAGGTTTGGAACTAATTTGTCCGAAATTTATTAATTTTAGCGGGATTGAATGGCAGGAATTACCCTAATAAAAATATGGAAAAAAGCTTCTGAATAACTAATCAGAAGCTTTTTAAATTGATGGTGTTGACATCTAGAAATACGCACTATATAAGCCGGTAGTCATAGTCAAAAGGGCAATGAATGTTGCGAGCTCGTTTTTTGTTTTCGTGCGGAAGGCATAAAATAGTAATGAGAGTGAAATAATTAGGGTTACTAAAAGTGATAGGGTTTTTAAAGAATCACTGATTAAGAAAATCATTTGAAATGAAAAGATGATCGCAATAGCCCAAAGTATCCCAAATTCTATCAAATTTGATTCTTCCTTATTTATTAGGTTCAAAAAAGCTTGTCCTACAAAATATAGCATGAAAAGCATAATACCTGTGATGATAGGAAAAGTCGAGATCTTATCGATATCGAATAGGAGAACAGAGATTACAGCAAAAACTGAGTAGATAATACCGATGGTTTTTAAATTTTTAATTTTCATGACTTTAAATCTTTCTTGAAACCCATAACTTATTTTTTCATTCCAGCTCCCGCCAAAATCTAAAGAATAAACACCTCGTTTAAAAGTAGCTTCAATTTTAAGTCTTGGCTCTAGTTTCTAAATTCTTTATACTAATATCTTACCACTAGATACTAAAAATTAAACCCCACTTTCACCCCTCCATACCAATTTCTTGTCGGAGCGGGTTGATAGAATCTTCCTCCAAAAGGATTCAGATCGTTTCCTAGCGAATAGCTTTCATCCAACAAATTGTCTACCCCAGCAAAGGCTTCCAATTCCCATTTTCCGGCAAAAGTTCTTGCCCAGCCAAAACGCAAATTGACCAAATCATAAGCTTCTTGGAATACGGTATTGGCATCATTAAGCGGAAGCTCACTAACATAATTGTGGGTGAAATTGAGGTAGAATCCCGGCTTGGTTCTCAAGTCTAGTCGAGTGACCAAAGTAGTTTCTGGTACACCTGTCAAGTCATTCCCAGAGAAATCATCAGCTCGCTTTTGGTAGTCTTTGAATTTGAAAAACTGACCGGTATATGCCGTCCCCAAACTCAAGTTCTGAATAAATCCCTGTCCGTTTTTGATGAAGCTGTAATCAATCGCTGCTTCGATTCCTTTTTGATCTGTGCTGCCTGCATTTCGAAATAATACCACGCCCTGCGGATTGGTGAATGTCGTAATTGTCTGATCCAGTTTGAAATAATAGGTGGTCAGGTCGAGGTTGAATTTCCCTTTTCCAAGGCGATATCCCAATTCATAATTGATCCCTTTTTCAGCTTCCAGATCCAAATTTAGGCTTCCTTCATTCGTCCGAACTTCGTCGATGGTCGGCGGAGAAAAACCGCTACTGACACTTCCATAAACTGCTGAAGCTTCATTTACCCGATAATTCAGCGCTACTCGAGGAACTACGATAGGATCAAAAGTTCGGGTTTGCAAACCTGTCGGACCACCTGCTGCATCGATTTGTCGGTCGATTTCGAAGCTGGAGAAGTTTTCGCTCAAACCTAACGTGAAGAGAAATTTCTCGGCTAGTTGCCATTCCGCCTGCTGGAATAGAAATCCCTGTGTGGCTCGAAGTTTATCAGAAAAGCGAACCGTATCGGCTACTCCAGCCCGATTTCCAAAGTTCTGTGCATCGGTCAAACTCGTCTGATATTCTCCACCCGCAATGAGACGGAGTGATTTTCCGCCAAGTTCCGTTTCATGCGTAAACCTAGTCCTACCTCCAAAACCGAAGCCCAATTCCTTTTTATAGTCCAGGATAAAAGGGTTTTCGAAGTCATTGGTGTTTAGGTAAACTGTCGTGTTGTTGCTTGTTTTCTCAGAAAAGCGATATAAATGGCCGAAAGATGCGAAGACTGATTTTTGCGCAATGGAGCTGTTTTGATTCACTGAACCAGGCCTTGCCTGTGTAGGGTCAGCCTCTAACTGAGCGGCATTTAGTGGGCCAGGAATCTGGTAATTCAAATCCGAAATCAAGAGTTGAGTTCGGATTTCCTGCTTTTCCGAGACCGGAAAAAAGCTTCCCAATTGAAATACCTTTCGATCCATTGCTGAGTGCTCTCTATAGCCATCCGCTTTTTGGGTGACAAAAGAAGCTTCGATTCCGCCTTCCCCGATTTGCTGAGAAAGACCTATTCTGAATCGGTTGAGTCCAAAATCACCGGTCGTATATTCGCTGCTGATTCTACCCCCTTGTGGATCTGCAGGACTATTCAGGCTGATTGCTCCGCCATTTCCAGCACCGTAAATACTTCCTGATGGGCCTTTGATCACCTCGGCAGTTCGGATATTGGATAGATCAAGCAGGTTCAAAGGAGTGGTGCCATCAGGAGATGTGAAGGGCACTTCGTTCCAATAGACTTTGACATTTCGAACCCCGAAAGGAGATCGAAGTGAGCTTCCGCGGATAGATATTCTATAACTCGCCGGTGCGCGTTCCTCGATGCGGATGCCTGGCTTGGTGTTAAAGGAATTTACGATGGAAGTCTCGTTGAAGCGGTTGAAATCCCGTTCCGATACGATCGCGATTGCAGCCGACTGCTCCAAAAGTGGGCGTTCAGATTCAAAAGCAGTGATGGTGACTTCGGATAGATTGACAGCTACTGGGCTTAATTCTACCAGATGTTCCCCTGATCCAAATTCTGCTTTGAAGAGCTCATAACCAGATTTGAAAAAGGAAAACTGCTGGGCTTCATCACCTAGAAATGCTACAATTCCCGAAGCATTGGAAAGCTGAGCCTGACCATTTTTTGGTTGAATGCGAACATTCTCCAAAGGTGAGGCGGTATTGGCATCAACAACTTTGAATTGAACTTGGGCAATTGTAGAAAAACTAATTAATAGGAATAGGAATAGGAGGATAATGGAGCTTCTTGTCATGCAGCGAATTTACAGCGTTTTTGGAGATGAATATTTACCTTTCAAAAATTTTGAAAGAGTCCCGCCCCTGCAGGGCTTTGGTACATATGTAAATTTCCTTACCCTGCACTTCGTACAGGGTCATGAAAAGTAAAGCTCCTTCGGAGCTTTATTAAGATTTCGGGTAGAATTTAAATAGTAGATTTTCTCACAAAATAATTGTGGCTTAGAATTGAGTAGATCCGAAGGATCCAAACCATTCATGACCCTCGGCGCAGCCGGGGGTTAAGGCTAGCGATGAGGCTGGAAGCCCTGAACGGGGCGAAACTCAATATGATCACTAAATCAAAAACTCCTTTCGTTTTGCTCAAAAAATCGCTGCTCCGAATCCTATTCTCCAAGAACCTTTTTCGACCGCTTCGGCGGGGCATTGGCCAGGAAGATCTGCCCAAAGGTATGCTTGGAGCTTGTCGAATATATCGTTAAGCAGCAGCTTCAGGAGTCTGCTGAGTATCTCACAGATTTGTAGGGATTTTATTAAAAAACTCCAAAAACATACTCCTAATTACTTAAGACTTTCGAAAAATACCCAATTATGGGTATTTTTTCTATGATTATCATTTATCAGTTTGCAGTGTGTTTTCGGTATCCTCATGGTGCCAGCGAAATTAGACCAAGAGCTCAGTCTTTTTTTCGGGGGGGTGAGGGTTTTTCAATCAGATTTCAATATCTGTAAATGTTTTTTGTTCAACCACTTTAACTACCTATTTATTTTAAAAACAATTTCAAAATGAAAAAATTAATTTTAACAAGTTTAGTAATGCTCTTTTGCTTAGGGCCATTTATGAAAACCAATGCGCAGATTTTCCCTGCATTTTACAAAGTGAAAGTTTGTGATCTCAAAAATGAAGCAGGAGACGTGATCCAGTATGGAAATGATTGTGACTTTGGGAGTAGGCCATGTATACCAAATCCATGCGATCAAAGTATTGGTGGGTAATTAAATGAAAAATATATGAAAAATGTAATCAAAAATTCGTTTTGTAGCTGCTTTGCAGTTTTATTACTTGCCTTTATTTTTACTAGTCAAATTCAAGCTCAGAGTATGTTTGATAAAAATAGAAAGCTCAATCAATGTTTTATACTTTATAACGGAGATATAATACAAATCGGTAATGAATGCGAATTCGGCTCAAGAGAGTGTCGTCCAAATCCGTGTTCTCCAGGAATAGGCGATTAATTATTTTAAAACAGAAGGCTAAGCCTTCTGTTTCTCTAAATCTTCAAATTAAAACTAATGATGAAAAAAATATATCTCTTATTCTTAATCACTGTGGCTTTTGCTTGTGGTGAACCAACCAACGTTGAGACACATTCAAATGAAAGTGCAGATTCTGTCAATGAGACTACTGAATTACTAGTATCTAAAATGCTTGGGGATCCTTTAATATATATGGATGATCACTTTGAATTTTTGGACTTAATTGCACTTAAAACGCCAGAAGAAATTATCATTTCGGAAATAACTAAAGCAACCCTTGAAGATTCTGAAATATTTATTCACGACAAGAAACTTTCGAGTTTGCACCATTTCAACCTTAATGGTGATTATCTCAAAAGTTTCGGAGCAATGGGTGAAGGACCAGGAGAGTTTCTGGACATTGGTGATTTTGCCGTGGTTGGAAATAAGATTTGTATAATGTCCAAAAGCAAGAAAGGTCTTTTATTCTATGATAGAGCAACTGGAGTATTTTTAAACGAGTTTCGATATGATCTTTATGGTGATAAAATTGCTCATATTGGAAATGATGAGTTTTTGGTATATACCAACTTTAATGTAAATGATGAGCATGGAAGTTATAATGTGTTCAGAATTGACTCTGAGGGATCGGTTAAAGAAAAATATTTTCCTTTCGATGAAGATAAACAACATTCAATGGTTTCAATGTCAGGGTATTTGGCTAAAACAGGGAATGACATTTATTTTGGGTTACCGTTCGATCAGTTCGTATTCAGTTATAATAAGGATGACCATAATTTTTTTCCTAAGTATAGTACAGATATGTTAAGTCAATATATCCTGGAAAACAAGGGAGATTTTGATGCCATATTAAAGCCTGAAGTGCTCATTAAATCTTTTGGGGGCGAGTCTTGGAATGGAAGTACCTACTTTGAAACGAATTCGAAAATATATCTTTCACTATATGATTTATCATCACTCAAAAACGTATTAATAGACAAGAATACTAATGAAGTGATCACCATCTCCAAAAGATCGGAAAATCCGTTCTTTAAATTGATTGACGATCCGGTAATGATGGCTGAAAACAATGAACTGTTTTTTCCAATCTATGGGGAAAAAGTCTTGTCAGATGAATACTTCACCTACACGCAGAGTTCAGATTTTCAAAAAAGATTTATTGACAAAAGGGATTCTTATGAAAAAGATCATTCTTATTTCCTTCTAAAAACAAGGATAAAATAATTACAAAGAAAATTCTTGCACTTATTTTTCATTTCTCTACTACACTCTTATTCCTATAAAAAAGCAAGATTGGAAATTGAAGATGATATTCTGTTTCAATTAGGTGGCTGTGCCCTGCGCTTCGCACAGGGGCATTAATGGTCTGCTCCTTCGGAGCTATCATTCGAAGCAAATCGAAAGGAGCTAGTTCAGCTGATTTACTTAATTTTTTTTTCAAATTGAACCGTTAAAGGGCAATTAGTAAGAGTTGATTATTTCACAATAGGTTGATTACTCACATTTGCCAGATCCGAAGGATCTTAACTATTCATGACCCTCGGCGCAGCCGGGGGCAAGGCTAATGATAAGTCTAGAAGCCCCGAATGGGGCGAAACTCTATCAAACCAAATACAAACCTCCCCTCCCAATCAAAATCATCTTTCGATTCCCATCCAAAATGGCTAATATCCTTTTTTAAAATTCACCCAATGAAAAATCTGATTTACCTGCTTTCTCTGCTGACGCTTTCTTTTTGCCAAGAGAAAGCTTCTCCCCCTGCACCGATTCTGCCTGTTCCGGATGCCCGACAGATCGCTTGGCAAGAACTCGAATATTACGGCTTTGTCCATTTCAATATGAATACCTTCTCAGATCGGGAATGGGGATTTGGGGATGAAAAACCCGAACAATTTAACCCGACTGAACTGGATGTGCGTCAATGGGCGAGAATAGCATCGGAAGCGGGAATGAAAGGATTGATTATCACCGCCAAGCATCACGATGGCTTTGTGCTTTGGCCATCGGCTTATACCGAGCACTCGGTAAAGAATAGTCCTTGGCGTGATGGAAAAGGGGATTTGATCCGTGAGTTTGCCGATGCTTGTCGGGAGTACGGTTTGAAAGTGGGGATTTATTATTCCCCTTGGGATCGGAATCATCCCGACTACGGTAAGCCGGAATACATCACCTATATGCGAAATCAACTCACCGAATTGTTGACCAACTATGGGGATATTTTCGAGGTTTGGTTTGACGGTGCAAATGGGGGTGATGGTTGGTATGGAGGAGCGAATGAAACTCGGAAAGTGGATAAATTCAGCTATTACGATTGGCCGACGACTCACGAACTGGTCAGAACTTTACAGCCTGGAGCCATGCTATTTAGCGATGCTGGTCCGGATGTGCGATGGGTGGGGAATGAGCATGGGTTTGCCTACGAGACCACTTGGTCCAATTTGATGCGGGATTCTGTCTATGCGGGCATGCCGGAATACTCTGAAAAATGGGCAGATGGGCAGGAAAATGGCACGCATTGGGTTCCGGCGGAGTCGGATGTCAGCATTCGCCCGGGATGGTATTACCATGCCTATGAAGATCATAAAGTAAAGACTTTGCCTCAGCTTGTAGAGATTTATTACAATAGTATCGGTAGAAACAGTTCCATGCTAATCAACTTCCCGGTAGATCGACGTGGCTTGATTCATGAAAAAGATGAAGCAGCGATTTTGGCTTTGGGAAAGAAAATCAAAGCAGACTTTGCAGTTAACTTAGCCGCTCAAGCAGTGATTTCTGCCAATGAAAGTCGTGGTTCGGGTTACGAGGCTGAGCAGGTGTTGGATGGAGATTACGAGACCTATTGGAGTACATCGGAAGGAGTGATTTCAGCCAGTTTGGAATTGGACTTTGGAAAAGAAACGGAATTCAATCGACTTTTACTTCAAGAATATACGCCATTAGGACAGCGGCAAAAAGCCTTTTCTTTAGAAATAGAAGTCAATGGAAACTGGGAGAAAATCGCCAAAGGAACCACTATTGGCTACAAGCGAATCCTAAGATTTCCACTTCAAAAAGCTCAAAAACTTCGTATCAATTTCTTGGATGGAAAAGGGATTCCGGTCATCTCCGAACTCGGGATTTATCATGCGCCGTCTCTTCTGATTCCGCCAAGTATCAAGCGGGATAAATCGGGTGATGTCACCTTAATCCCTTCGGATGAGGATTTGGAAATTCGCTACAGCTTGGATGGTAGCGAACCAATACAGCTATACTCGAATCCTATTCCTTTATTGGAAGCCAGAACCTTGAAGGTTTTGAGCTTTGATCCAAATAGGCAAGAAAGTAGTGAAATTCTGGAAGTTAATTTGGATCTGCCAAAAGCCAGCTGGAAGTCTATGGAGACAGATGCTGAAAAAGCCATTGATGAAAATTCAGCTACTTTCTGGACCAGCTCGGAGAATCAATTAACGCTCGATTTGGGCGAATTAATCAATATCAAAGGCTTTACTTACTTCCCCATGCAAGCACGATATCCAAGCGGATTTATAAAGAATTATGAGTTTGAGGTTTCGGTGGATGGTAAAAATTGGAGCTCCGTTTCCAAAAGTGAGTTCGCCAATATTGCCAATAACCCAATCCAGCAGGAAGTTCGATTTGATCCAGTTTCGGCTCGATTTATTCGTCTGAAAGCCACCCAAACTACAGATGGAAATGCTGCTACCTTCGCCGAACTTGGAATTTTGACCCGATAGATATGAAGCATTTTATTTTAGCAGTCTGTTTGGCAATTGTCTCGATGCCGAGCTTTGCGCAGCAAAAACCTAATATCATCATCCTGTTTGCAGACGATATGGGCTATGGGGATTTGGGAATCACTGGACATCCGACAATCCGTACTCCAAATCTTGATCAGATGGCGATGGAAGGAATGCGCTGGAGTAATTTCTACTCCGTTTCTCCTGCTTGTACCGCCAGTCGCTATGGACTTTTGACCGGAAGATATCCGGGAAGGTCTGGCTTTGGTTGGGTGCTCAATCCTGATTCGCCAAGAGGAATTCATCCGAAGGAATTGACTTTGGCCGAAGGGCTAAAATCCCAAGGCTATGCCACGGCGATGTATGGAAAATGGCATCTCGGCACGACCAAACCCGAATTTTCACCACTTCAAAATGGCTTCGATGAATATGTAGGCCTGCCTTACAGTAATGACATGATTCCTCCCAAATGGCCGGATATCGCGCTGCTATCTGGCAATGACACCCTCGAACTGAATCCAGATCAAACCAAATTGACCCAGCTTTATACCGATCGAGCCATTCAGTTTATGGAGAAGAATCGGGACCAACCTTTCTTTATCTACTTGCCCTATGCGATGCCACATGTGCCACTTTTCCCGGGGAAAGCTTTCGAAGGTAAATCTCGACGCGGATTATATGGGGATGTGATTGAGGAAATTGACGGCTCGGTAGGGCAGATTTTAGCGTATTTGAAAGCAAATGGCTTGGCGGAAAATACGCTGGTTTGGTTCACCTCTGATAATGGACCTTGGATCATCAAAGGAGATCAGGGAGGTTCGGCGGGACTCTTCCGGGACGGGAAAGGCAGCACTTGGGAAGGAGGACAGCGCGAGCCTTCTATCGCTTGGTGGCCTGGGACTATAGCTGCAGGTTCGGTAGAGATGAATTTGGGAGCCACCAAAGATATTTATGCTACGGCAATGCATTTGGCTGGAGCAAAAATTCCTACGGACCGAATTGTAGACGGGGTTAATCTCAGTGGAAATCTGAATTCAAAGTTTGGAGCGAAAGCAAGTGATGACACCTTCTTCTATTTCGGTTTCGACAATACCGTTTTTGCCGTCAGGCAAGGGAAGTGGAAACTCCATATTCGGACGAATAGCCAAACTGGAGAAACCTATTTCGATGACCCTTTGCCCTTGCTTTTTGATCTGGATACTGATCCTTCGGAAAAGTATAATCTTGCTTCGGCTAATCCTGAACTGGTGAAACAATTGGAAGAAATGATCCAGAAGTTCAATGCTGAGGCTTCGGCTAATCCGAATTTTTATACACTAGAAAATCAATAATGAAGAATTCAATTATGATCCTTTTCGCCGGAGTCTTTCTCCTTTTCTCCTGCGGAAAAAAAGCCCAAGAAATCCCCAAGCCTGCCAAGCCTAATATCTTGATTATACTTTCGGACGATCAAGGTACTTTGGATTTGAATAGCTACGGTTCGACAGACTTGGCTACGCCAAATCTGGATCGATTGGCTAGTCGAGGAGTTCGCTTTACCCAATTTTATGCAGCGGCTCCGGTTTGTTCGCCTTCTCGAGCCAGCCTTTTGACAGGCAAATACAATTTCAATGCAGGGCTTTTTGGGAATGTGGACACGCCCAATAATGATCCCGAGGGATTATCCGGATTACCAACGGAGGAGATCACGATGGCTGAGGTTTTCAGAACGGCAGGATACCGTACAGCCGCTATAGGGAAATGGCATTTGGGACATACCCCAGAAAAATTACCCAATGGTCAGGGTTTTGATTATTTCTTTGGACATCAGCGAGGATGCATTGATAACTATTCCCACTTCTTCTATTGGAATGGGCCGAACCTCCATGACCTCTATCAAAATGAGCAGGAAATCTATCGGGAGGGACAGTTTTTCGGTGATTTGATGGTGGAGGAAGTGAAGCAATTCACCCAACCATCAGCCGATCCCTTCTTTATTTACTGGGCGATTAATATGCCGCATTACCCCTATCAGGGTCGGGAATCTTGGCTCAAGCATTATGAAAATCTTCCCAGCCCCCGCCGGGAATATGCAGCATTTCTCTCTACTCTGGACGAATTGGTAGGGAATGTACTGGATCATTTGGAACAAACAGGCCAATTGGAAAACACCATTATTGTCTTCCAATCGGATCATGGTCATAGTACCGAGGAGCGAGCCTATTTTGGTGGAGGAAATGCTGGGCCTTTTGCCGGGGCAAAATTCAGCATGCTCGAGGGAGGCATCCGAGTGCCTGCAATAATTTCTTGGCCGGGGAAAATTCCCGAAGGTGAAGTTCGCCATCAATGGGCTGGGGCGGTGGATTGGTTGCCGACTTTGGCGGATTTTGCCGAAGTGGAAATCCTCAATCCCACTGAGTTGGATGGACTAAGTCTGCGAAAAGTAATCTCTGAGAATGCCTCCTCTCCTCATGATCTGATGCACTGGGGCACAGGAAATCCAGAAAACCCAAAAGCGGCTTGGGCTGTGCGAAAAGGAGCTTGGAAACTTTTGGGAAATCCTACTGACCCTACGAACAAACTCACTTTTGGCGAAGCCGATCAACTCTACCTCGTCAATCTGGAGCGCGACAGCACCGAAGTCAAGAATCTAGCCACTGAAAATTCCGAGGTGGTTTCTGAGCTGCTGAAACTTCATGAAGATTGGTTGGAGGGAATTTTGAACCGCAAATCCTCAAATTGATGGCAATTGCTTGACATTTTCATTACCTTATTTGCTGAAATTAATCACACCCAAAAAACCTATAACCTATGAACAGACGCATCGCTTTGCGGCATCTTGCGCTGATCTCCGGAGGACTTGCCCTGATTCCTTCCTGCGATTTCAGTTCGGATGATATCCTCGCAGCCTACGACAAACTCAAAGTCACCGCTTCTCAAAAAACGCTACTCGGTGATATCTCCAATACCATTATTCCTGCCGGAGAAATCAAAGGAGCTCTTGATCTGGAAGTCCCTGATTTTATTTTAGTAATGATCAATGATTGCTTCACTACCGAAAACCAGGCAATGTTCACCAAAGGATTTGCGGCTTTTCCCGACTATGTGAAAACAATTACAGGAAGTAAATTCGAAAAATTAGATACTAAAAAGAAGGAGGAAATCATCCAAGCCGGTACTAAACTGGAAGGCGGAGAAACCGAAGAGGGCCAAACCAACAAGGCAATTTCTTATTTTCTGAATACGACCAAGCGATTCACCATCCAAGGCTATATGGCCTCCGAATACATTCAAACCGAAGTGATCCCTTACTCATTGATTCCCGGCGAATACAATGGTGCGGTGCTGATTACTGACCTTCAAAAACCTCGCATCAATGGCTAATCTGAATATTAGAAGTAAACAAGAACGAACCTATGAAGCCATTGTGGTCGGTTCAGGGATCAGTGGAAGTTGGGCTGCAAAAGAACTTTGCGATTTGGGCGTGAAAACGCTCATGATCGAGCGTGGTCGAAATGTGGAACACATCAAAGACTATCCGACTACCAACATGCTTCCTTATGAATTTCCGCATCGCGGACAAATGCCGAAGGAAGTGAAAGATGCCAATCCAGTTGTGAGTAAGTGCTATGCCTTTAATGAAGATGCGGCTCACTTTTTTGTCAAAGACGCCGAGCATCCTTATGTGCAGGAAAAGCCATTTGATTGGATCCGAGGCTATCAGGTAGGCGGGAAATCACTCCTTTGGGCGAGACAGGTACAACGTTGGTCAGATTTTGATTTTGAGGGCCCGGCTCGTGATGGTTTTGCGGTGGATTGGCCGATTCGATATAAGGATATCGCTTCCTGGTACAGCCATGTGGAAAAATTTGCTGGGGTATCCGGGAATAAAGATGGCTTGCCTCAACTTCCGGATGGGGAGTTTTTGCCGGGCTATGAGTTGAATGTGGTGGAGAAATATTTTGCAGAGCAACTCAAAAAACACTACGGGAATGACCGTCATATGATTTCATCCCGATGTGCGCACATCCATGGAAATGCCGAATATTATGCTCAGCAAGGTCGGGCAATGTGTCAAAACAGAAACCTTTGTCAGCGGGGCTGTCCTTTTGGAGGCTATTTCTCTTCCAACTCATCGACTATTCCTTGGGCTTTGAAAACTGGAAATCTCACCTTGAGACCAGATGCCATTGTTCATTCGGTGATTTATGATGAAGAATTAGGTAAAGCGACAGGTGTACGGATTATCGATGCCCACACGAAGGAAGTGGAGGAATTTTATGCTCCTGTGCTTTTTATCAATGCTGCTGCCTTGAATACCAATTTGATCTTATTGAATTCTACTTCCAATCGCTTCCCGAACGGTTTGGGAAATGATAATGGATTGCTTGGTAAATACGTGGCTTTCCATAATTACCGAGCTCGTGTTTCTGGAGAATACGAAGGGCTTTCCGAATATGCTACTTCAGGGGGAAGACCAACCAGCGGTTACTTTCCAAGATTCAGAAATGTCTATAAGCAAGAGACTGATTTTCTTCGCGGATATGCTGCTGGCTTTTCAGGAGGAAGAGGGGCAAGAGCGGATAACAGCGGAATAGGCATGGAGCTGAAAGAAAGCTTGCTCAATCCTGATCAATATGGGCCTTGGCGTGTAGGATCGCATATGATGGGTGAGACCTTGCCAAAAGAAACGAATTATGTGGCTTTAGACGAAAATCTGAAAGATCCATACGGAATGCCTCAGTTGAAGATCAACATTGACTATGATGACAATGATGAAAAAATGACTAAAGATTATATCGAGCAGATGACTGAGATGTTTGAAAAGGCTGGTTTTACGAATATTCAATCCAGTGACAGCAAGCAAGCGCCTGGATTGGATATCCATGAGATGGGTGGTGTGAGAATGGGAAAAGACCCGAAGACTTCACTACTTAATGCCAATCATCAGCTGCATGCAGTACCCAATGTCTATGTGACAGATGGGGCTTCCATGACCTCAACTTCTACTCAGAATCCATCGCTGACCTATATGGCTTTTGCTGCGAGAGCGGCACATCATGCGGTGGCAGAAAGCAAGAAATGAAGTTAGAAAGCTGAAATCAGAAATCTAAAAAATACAGCCCAAGTCGAGAGATTTGGGCTGTTTCATTTTTAAGCAAAAAATAACCAGCCTCCCCAAATCTATATTTCCCCCCGAGCGAATAATCCTGTAATATTTTTAGTACTAAGCTTATCCCTTGGTCTCCAAAACATTGCATTTCAATATCAAAGAATATGATTTAAGTCATTAATGGCTAAATGATTGGACTCAAATTGGATTTCATTTTTATTAAAATGGTAAATTAAGAAAGGATCAATTCCTCACTTGATTTTTTGAGGATTGAAAGATTTTAAATACTGGTCCACAACCCAGGTTTCTAGAATTTTCAAATTTTAAGATCTAGTTATGAAAGAGCCCAATTTAACCGATTACGCAAAGCTTTATCAGCATTTTGACTGGCAAAAGGAGCATAGTCAATTAACAGGATTACCCAACGGAAAAGGACTGAATATTGCACATGAGGCGGTAGATCGGCATGCTTCTGGCCACTTGAAAAATACGGTTGCCCTTCGCTTTATCGGAAAGGAGGAAAAGACTGATGATTACTCTTATGGAGATTTAAAAATCCAGACTTCAAAGTTTGCCAATCTTCTGGCGGGCTTGAAATTAAAAGAAGGAGATCGGGTTTTTTCTTTACTGGGTCGAGTACCGGACTTGTATATCGCGGCTTTAGGGACGTTGAAATTCAAAGCTGTTTTTTGTCCTCTGTTCTCAGTTTTTGGACCGGAACCCATTTTTCAACGATTAAGTAAAGGTGATGCAAAAGTTTTGGTCACCAATACAAACTTTTATGAGAAAAAAATAAAGGGACTTCTTGATCGGCTTCCTTCCTTAGATTTCATCTTACTGACGGACTCAGCTGAGCATGTAGATAAGAAAGCTCTTTCCTTGACCAAACTCATGAGGGAAGTCTCTGAAGAATTCATTATTCCTTCTACAGATTCAGAAGACCCGGCTTTGTTGCATTTTACAAGTGGGACCACAGGAATGCCGAAAGGTGCTTTGCACGTTCATCAGGCCGTGCTTACCCATTTTACCACCGGAAAATATGTATTGGACTTTCATGAAGGGGATGTTTTTTGGTGTACTGCAGATCCAGGTTGGGTGACCGGAACTTCTTATGGGATCATTGCTCCTTTGGTCAACGGCGTTACCAGCATCATAGATGAAGAGGAATTTGACGCGTTGCGCTGGTATTCTATATTGGAAAAGCAGAAAGTCAATGTGTGGTATACGGCCCCTACGGCCATCCGAAGATTGATGCGAATGGAGCTGGTGCCCAAAGAAAAATATGACCTTTCCAATTTAAGACTGGTGCTGAGTGTAGGCGAGCCGCTACATCCCGGAGCAGTGACTTGGGGACAAAAAGCTTTTGGAGTTCCCGTGCTGGATAATTGGTGGCAAACCGAAACCGGCGGAATAATGATTGCCAATTACCGTTCGATGGAGGTAAAACCGGGCTCCATGGGAAAGCCACTTCCAGGAATAATCGCAGCGATAGCTGATGTGGACGGCTCAGAAATCAAGATTTATGATAAACCGGAAAATCAGGGTCATTTGGTTTTGAAAAAGGGATTTCCTTCTCTTTTCAGGGGCTATCTCCATGAGGAAGAACGCTACCAAAAATGCTTCAAAGGAGACTGGTATATCTCTGGAGATCTAGCCAAAATTGATAAGGATGGCTACTTCTGGTTTATCGGAAGAGCGGATGATATCATCAAAACTTCTGGACATATGGTTGGCCCATTTGAAGTGGAAAGTACACTTATGAAGCATCCGGCAGTGGTTGAAGCTGCTGTCATCGGAAAGCCTGAGCCATCTATCGGAGAATTGGTCAAGGCATTTGTTGTTCTGAAAGAAGGCTTTGAACCTACTGACGAAATGAGCCAAGAGTTAATTGGTTTCGCCAGGAAAACAATGGGGCCGGCAGTGGCGCCCAAAGAAATTTCCTTTATAGAGAGCCTTCCTAAAACTAAAAGCGGAAAGATCTTGAGAAGGCTGCTCAAAGCCCGTGAATTGGGATTGCCGGAAGGGGATTTGTCAACACTTGAAAAAGGCTAAAATCATGGAGAAGAAGAAAAAATTAGATTCAAAAGAGGGACAGCGGCTTTTACAGCAAATGATACTCATTCGAAGGTTTGAAGAAAAATCTGCTGAAGAGTATACCAAGTCCAAAATCCGGGGATTCTTGCATCTCTATACCGGCGAGGAAGCAGTTGCAGTAGGCGTTATTCAAGCGTTGACTGAAGAAGATAATATTCTTTGTACTTATCGGGAGCATGGACATGCGTTGGCGCGAGGAGTGGATCCAAATGCTATCATGGCAGAGATGTATGGAAAGCAGGAAGGTTGCAGCAAAGGCCGCGGAGGTTCCATGCACCTTTTTGATGCCTCAAAGAATTTTTTTGGAGGAAATGCTATCGTAAGCGGTCACCTTCCATTGTCAGTTGGGATGGCTTTGGCGGCAAAAAAACAAAAGAAAAATAATGTGACTTGCTGCTTTTTCGGTGAAGGAGCTGCCGCAGAAGGTGAATTTCATGAATCGATGAATCTTGCCGCGCTATGGCAGGTTCCGGTACTTTTTGTTTGTGAAAACAACCTCTACGCGATGGGGACTGCCATCAAATTGACACATTCTATGCAGCAATTGGAAAAGAAAGGTGCTGCCTATGGAATCGAAGCAGCAGCAGTAGACGGCATGGATTTATTGGAAGTGATGGAAGCCGTTGAAAAAGCCTTAAAGACGATCAAGGAAAAAGGGCAGCCCTATTTTCTGGTTTGTAATACATATCGATTCCGAGCGCATTCCATGTTTGATGCCGAATTGTATAGAGAAAAATCAGAAGTAGAGGAGTGGAAAAAGAAAGATCCAATTCCAAAGTTTCAGGAATTTTTACTGAAGGAAAAACTCATCACTGCCAAGAAAATTACAGAAATCGAAAAAGCAGTGGATGCACAGATCCAAGAGTCTATTGAATTTGCAGAAAACGGAACTTGGGAAGATGCTGAAAACCTGACGCGATTTGTATACTCTGAAACGGAATCGATATGAGCGACATGATCAAAATAACCTATCGAGAGGCCATAAAACAATCCATCCGCGATGTCATGCAAAAAGATGAGCGTGTGTTCTTGATGGGCGAAGATGTAGGAAATTATGGAGGAGCTTTCGCAGTGAGCAAAGGTTTGTTGAAGGAATTTGGTGCGGAGCGGATTATGGATGTTCCTCTTTCAGAATCCGGATTTACCGGAGCGGGAATTGGGGCTGCACTTGCCGGCATGAAGCCGATTGTGGAAGTGATGACGGTCAATTTTAGCCTTTTGGCGATGGATCAGATTTTCAATAATGCTGCTACGCTGCTGCACATGTCCGGTGGACAGTTGAATGTTCCGGTGGTGATCCGAATGGGTTGCGGCATAGGCAGGCAATTGGCGGCGCAGCATTCCCATAGTTGGGAGCCATTTTTTGCCCATGTACCAGGATTGATTGTGCTTTCGGTGGGTACGCATGAAGATGCAAGAGGGATGTTGATTTCTGCGATGGAAAGTCCCGATCCAGTAATCATTTTTGAATATACCTTCATGCTGAATATGGAGAAAGAAATCCCTGCAGATTCAGGAGCTGTTGAGATCAAAAAAGCCAAAGTTCTTCGGGAAGGAAAAGACATTTCGCTGATCACTTATGGAGCTGGGGTTTATAAATGTTTGGAAGCTGCCGAAGCCCTAGGTCAAGAAGGAATAGATGCCGAAGTAATTGATTTAAGAGTGTTGAGGCCGATGGATGAGGAGACATTTCTGAATTCCGTGAAAAAGACAAATCGAGCATTAATTGTGGAGGAAGCATGGAGGTCAGTCAGTATTTCATCTGAAGTGATTTCCAGAATTATGGAAAAAGCCTTTTTTGATTTGGATGGGCCTGTGGAAAGACTCTGCGGTGTGGAGGTGCCAATTCCGTATCCCAAGCATTTGGAAGATGCTTCTGTTCCTCAAGTATCGGATATTTTAGATAAGGTTAAAAAAATGCTAAAGCCATGATCAAGTTTCAAATGCCCAATTTGGGAGCGGATATGGAAGCCGGTACACTGGTTGAATGGAGAAAGCAAACTGGCGAACTCCTCCATCGGGGAGATATTATTGCTGATGTGGAAACGCAAAAAGGATTAATTGAAATCGAGGTTTTTGATGAAGGAACCTTAGAAAAACTTCTGGTGAAAGAGGGAGAAAAGGTTCCTGTCGGTACCGTTTTGGCTTTTATCAATGATGGAAAAGCTGATGTTTCGGAATCTACTACTCCTGAAGAGGAAGTGCCAAAACAAGAAATTCATCCGATTGAGGATAGGGTAGAAACCCCTCATGAGAAAATTGAAGAGGGAGAGCGGATTAAGATTTCTCCTTTGGCAAGGAAAATTGCTGAGGCTAATCATGTTGATATTTCCTTGTTGAAAGGAACAGGCCCGGAAGGGTCGATAGTGAAAAAAGACGTTGAAGAGGCTATTTCCGAAGGGGAAAAGCCAACTCAAGAAGGTGAAAAGAAAACCGAAGAATCAAAAGAAATTCCAGCAAAACCTTCTACGGCAAATGCCAATGCTATGCGGATGGCTGTGGCTGCCGCGATGAGTAAGTCCAACCGGGAAATTCCTCATTACTATCTGGAAAAAAGAATGGACATGTCCAAAGCGATGGATTGGGTAAAGGAAACCAATAAAGAGCGGCCGATTCAAAAGCGTCTTTTACCTGTAGCGCTTTTGATCAAAGCAGTAGCAAAAGCACTCGATGAAGTTCCCGATCTCAATGCGACCTGGGAAAATGGGCTTCAGCGAAAAAATGAAATCAATATAGGTTTTGTAGTTTCCTTGAGATCTGGTGGGATTGTCGTGCCGGCTATCCTTCAGACTGATTCAAAAACAGTAGATCAAATCATGGAAACTATCAACGATCTTATCCCTAGAGCTCGAGCCTTCAAATTGAGAAGTTCGGAGCTTAGCCAATCCACTTTCACCATCACTAGTATAGGAGAAGGAGGAGCGGATAAAGTATTTGGTCTGATCTATCCGCCACAGGTTGGGATTGTCGGTTTTGGAGAAATTAGCGAACAACCATTTGCCGAAGATGGTATGTTGGGAATTCGCCCCATTGTGGACGTGACTTTGGCAGCAGATCATCGTGCTACTGACGGATTAATAGGAAGCAGGTTTTTAGCAGCACTCAACAAACATTTACAAAACCCAGAAGAACTATGACCGAGGAAGAAATCAAGAAAACAGTTTTTCAATTATTGCAAAGGATTGCCCCCGAGACAGACCCATCGCGATTGATGCCAGAAGAGAATATCCGGGAAGTACTGAATATCGATTCGTTTGATGCGCTACAATTTATCGTGTCTATCAGCGAGAAACTGAATGTGGATATCCCTGAAGAGGATTATGGAAAAACCAGCAACCTTAAATCGCTGTTAGCTTATTTGGAAAAGAAGGTGAAAAAGTAATTTTGCTAAATTGCTCTTTTGTCTTTATCAAAAAGGCAACTTCCCCAAATCTACATTTCCTCCGGAGAGGATAATCCCTACTTTTTTACCTTTGAAGCGCTCTTTATTTGCCAACAAAGCGGCTAGAGGAACAGCACAGGAAGGCTCGATGATGATCTTCATCCGCTCATAGATCAGGCGCATGGCAGCGATGATCTGGGGATCTGTAGCCAAAAGGATGTCTGACACAT
Organism: Algoriphagus marinus; assembly: GCF_001936475.1. Taxonomy (GTDB): domain Bacteria; phylum Bacteroidota; class Bacteroidia; order Cytophagales; family Cyclobacteriaceae; genus Algoriphagus; species Algoriphagus marinus. The sequence continues at coordinate 154,640 of NZ_MSPQ01000003.1, forward strand.
ACTTCTGAATCAATTCAAAATTCAGAACTCCAAGCGAAGTGAGTAATCCATCTGCGATGGTATTGGGATTTGTTTGTGGGATAATTTTACCTGCATGAAAAGAGCGATAGGCATCATCAGCACCTGCAGGTTCCGCACCGATTACCTCGATTTCCGGATCCCAATGATGTGTAAGTAATGCCGTGCCACCTAAAAGTCCACCACCACCCACAGGAGCCATGATGATTTCCAGATCGTCCTGCTCCTCATGAAATTCCAAGGCACAAGTGGCTTGCCCTTCTATGACGTCCATAAAGTCATAAGGTGGGATAAAGGTTGCGCCAGTGCGTTTTACGACTGCTTCAAGCGTGGTCTCCCGTGCTTTCAGATTAGGTTCGCACTCGATGATTTCTCCTCCGTACCCTTTTACTGCTTTTTTCTTGATTTCCGGAGCATTGGAAGGCATCACGATATAAGATGGGATTCCAGCGACGGTTGCTGCACGGGCAAGAGCGGCAGCATGATTTCCGCTGCTATGCGTGGCTACCCCTTTTTTCTTTTGTTCATCGGTGAGTTTCATGACAGCATTGGCTGCGCCACGAGCTTTGAAAGCACCTACTTTTTGGAAGTTTTCACATTTGAAATAGATCTCACAACCTGCCATTTCATTGATGGTGGAATTTGTCAGAATCGGAGTTTTATGAATAAAAGATTTGATACGTACTGCGGCAAATCGAATGTCGTTCAGGGAAGGGAAGTGGGTGTTTTCCATGTCGAAAAGTAGGAATTTCTTTTTGCCTTTGAAATTATCAAGGGTAGAATCTCTTCAGATGATTTAGGCGTTTCAATTATTTTTTAAATCTTCGGGAATGAATTGGAAAGCGATTGATTTTTACCCGATCATGGGAGAGCAGTTGAATAGCAAGAATACGATGAAACTGGATTTCAGCCCTGCAAATAAGGACTTGGAAAAGGTCGATTTGGGGAATACTGCGGTATTCAATGAGTTTGTATTCGGTCAACTGAAGCAATCCGGCAAAATCTACGGGATAGGTGGTTATCTGGAGTATCGGGTTATCTATAGGAGAAGTGAGCGGTTCGAGACTTCGGAAGCTGACTTTCGGAATATTCATTTGGGAGTAGATATCTGGACGGAAGCTGGCGCTACGATTTATGCTCCCTTGGATGGGGAGATTTATTCGATTCAGGATAATGCAGGTTTTGGTGATTATGGCCCAACAATCATCTTGAAACATATTCTGAATGGAAAGGACCTCTATTCACTTTATGGGCATTTGACCAAAACAGATTTAGGACTTTTTGAAATAGGGCAGCAAATCAAAGCAGGTGATCTTCTTTGCCATGTAGGTCCATATCCTGAAAATGGGGATTGGCCGCCGCATTTACATTTTCAACTGATGTGGGAACTGGGAGAGATATTTGGAGACTATCCGGGGGTCTGTGCCAAGCGGGAGCTAGACTATTACGCTGAAAATTGCCCTAATCCCAATCTGGTCTTGAACTGTGAAGTTTTGGATTAAGTATTTGCGTCGGTGATTAGTCTTAATCCTTCCAGTGTAAGATTTCGATCCACCTCATCGAAAATTTTCTCCAATGGTGTCAAGACGGCGGATAATCCCCCGGTTGCAATTACTTTGAATTCCAGCTTTGCTTCTTGGCTGATCGTTTCAAGCATGCCTTTGATCAGACTGCTATAACCATAAAAAATCCCCGCCTGAATCGCGTGTATCGTATTTTTCCCGATGGCTGATTCGGGGACTTTCAAAGCGACTTCCGGCAGTTTGGAGGTATTGGAAAAAAGAGATTTAATGGCTGTTTTGATCCCTGGGACGATGTTGACCCCAAGCACTTCGCCGTTTTCATTGATTACAGTAAAGGTAAGTGCCGTTCCAAAATCGACGATGATTACAGGTCTCTGAAATTTTTTAAATCCTGCCATCACATTACACATCAGATCAGTTCCCATTTCTTGCGGCCTGCTTGTTTTGATTGGAAGCTTTGGATAGCTTTTTGCAGAAATGAGGTAGGGTTTTTTGCCCAAAAAGTTGATGCAAAAGTCAGTGATGATCTTATTGATTTCCGGGACTACTGAGCTGTAACCTATCTGGGCAATATCCTGTGGTCCGATTCCATGCTCCAAAAAATAGAGTGGTACTTTTTTGCTGAGCTGGTTTCCCAGCGTTTCAAAATTTGTCTCGAGACGAAATTGATTTTTCCATCGATTTTCTTCTCGGTCAAAAAGAGCAAAAACTACATTGGAATTCCCTGCGTCAATCGCTAAAAACATATATCTTGGTTTTGGCTAAATTTAGCCTTTCCTTCATGTAAAATCCAAAATTCAATTCAACCCCCTATCAAATGTTTTCTATTCGAGCTGGAAAAATCGAGGACCTACCTCGTGTTTTAGAGTTGATCTACGAACTCGCAGTCTATGAAAAAGCCCCTGAACAAGTCATTAACACCGTTGAAATGATGGAAAAAGATGGTTTCGGGCCAAATCCTGTTTTCGGATTTTTTGTTTGTGAAAAAGAAGATTCTGGTGAAATAATTGGTACTGCGATATATTACTACCGCTATTCTACCTGGAAAGGGAAGCGTATTTACCTTGAGGATTTGATTGTCACTGAATCTGAAAGGGCTCAGGGTGCTGGCAAATTATTATTTGATCGAATCATGGCAAAAGGCCTTGAAGAAGGCTGTACCGGGATGATGTGGCAAGTGTTAGACTGGAATGAGCCAGCGATCAATTTTTATAAGAAATATTACCAAGCTACTCTGGAAGAAGGTTGGCTCAATGCCCATCTTCAGGATTATGAGATTAAACGGCTTTTGAGCTAAACTAATTAATACAAGATACGTTATCTTATTTGCATGAATTTAATATTGCATTTGAAAAATTAGTATCTTTAAATAAATTAAACTTAGAAGATCATGGCACATGCTTGGAAAATCTCTTTCGGAGGTCAGGATTCTGATACGCTTCTTACCGGGCAGAAGCCCTATCATTTTTTCAATGATTCGCCAATTGTGGCGAATGAGCCAGAACTATTATATGGAGAAGTGCTTGATTTCAAGGACACATCGGTACTTTTTGATTTTTTAGAGTTTACCCAAGCAGATATATCAGAACTGTTGGAGGTAGATCCCAGCACACTTTTTCGCTGGAAAAAGGATGAGAAAAAGCTAAGCAAAGTACTCACTAAAAATATTTTGGATATGGACAAAGTCATCGCAAAAGGGATCCGGATTTTTGGATCTGAGCAGGCACTAGCTGATTGGCTCCAGACTTCTAATTCTTCCCTCGGTAATCAAAAGCCTGCCCAAGTTCTTAAGAATCCATACGGCATCGAGTTGGTAGATCAGGCTATGGAAGCGATGTCTTGGGGAGCGATTCTCTGATTTGATGCGTTGTTTTAGATTGATTGAGGATTTGCTGGGTCGGTCACCGCTGGGATATGGCATGGCGCCAGCGAGATGGAATTTATTTGGGACTCCTATCTTATATGCTTGCAGTGTGAGTTCACTCAATTTTTTGGAACTATTAAGTATCAAAGGAGCTATGGTCACTCAAAGCAAGTGGAAGCTGGTAGAATTAGAAATTACTGGAATAATCCCAGAACTGGATGCCAGCCAACTTTCTCCGGATTGGAAAAACAGGCCCTACCATCGATCAACTCAAGAGCTGGGAACTGCCTGGGCTAAAGGGATGATTTCATTAGGGCTAAAAATTCCTTCTTGCCGAATTCCGCTGACTTCCTATCCTTCGGAATGTAATTTATTGATCAATCCTTTTCATCCGGATTTTTTGAAAAGCATAGAAGTCGTCAGGGAATTAGACGTAAGTTTTGAAGTGAATTCATAAAAAAAGACCAGATAATACTGGTCTTTTTTGTTAATAATTTTTCTTCGATTTATGACTTCACCGAGTAGTTAGGAGCCTCGCGGGTCACGCTTACGTCATGTGGGTGAGATTCTTTCACACCGGCAGCTGTGATTTTTACGAACTTCCCGTTTTTCTGAAGGTCCTCGACTGTTCGGGTTCCGCAATAGCCCATTCCTGCTTGAAGTCCACCTACTAATTGGTAAAGAACTTCCGCAACTAGCCCTTTGTATGGCACTCGGCCTACGATTCCCTCAGGAACAAGTTTCTTGATATTATCTTCAGCATCTTGGAAGTAGCGGTCTTTTGAGCCCGATTCCATGGCTTCGAGTGAACCCATTCCTCGATAAGATTTGAATTTTCTTCCTTCGAAGATGATCATCTCACCTGGTGCTTCTTCAGTACCGGCAAGCAATGAACCGATCATGATAGAACTTCCACCTGCTGCTATAGCTTTTACCAAATCACCGGAATATCTGATTCCACCATCAGCGATTACCGGTACTCCTCGATGCTTCAGTACTTCCGCACATTCAAAAACAGCAGAAAGCTGAGGTACACCTACCCCGGCGATGATTCTAGTGGTACAGATAGATCCAGGTCCAACTCCGACTTTCACGGCATCTGCACCGGCATCAGCCAAAGCGATTGCTGCTTCAGGAGTAGCGATATTCCCTACGATCACTTCAAGGTCAGGAAATGCATCCTTTATTTTTCTACAGGTTTCGATTACTCCTCTGGAGTGACCATGTGCAGTATCAATGGATACAACGTCTACACCAGCATTTTTTAGGGCTTCAACTCTTGCTACTATATCAGATGTGACTCCAACTGCGGCACCTACGCGTAATCTTCCGTATTCATCCTTACAAGCATGAGGCTTATCCTTTCGCTTCAAGATATCCTTATAGGTGATTAGACCTGTCAATTTATACTCATCGTCAACGATGGGTAATTTTTCAATTTTGTATTCCTGAAGTATTTCCTCCGCCTCTTCAAGGGATACACCTGACTTAGCTGTAATCAGATTACTGGTAGTCATAATCTCCCGAATAGGTCGATTTTGATCTTTGATAAATCGTAAATCTCTATTCGTGATGATTCCTTTAAGGACTTTGTCTTTATCTACCACTGGAATACCTCCAATTGAGAATTCGCGCATGATTGCTTCAGCGTCTCGCACAAAAGAATCAATATGAAGCGTAATCGGGTCCAAAATCATCCCTGCTTGAGATCGTTTTACTTTTCTCACCTGAGCAGCTTGTTGGTCGATAGACATGTTTTTATGGATAAATCCCAGACCACCTTCCAAAGCAATTGCAATTGCCAATTCAGCTTCAGTCACCGTATCCATAGCGGCGGAGACCAAAGGAATATTCAATCTAATTTTCTTGGTGAGTTGGGTGGAGGTATTCGTGTCGCGGGGAAGGACTTCTGAATAACCTGGGACTAGAAGCACATCATCATAAGTGAGGGCTTCGTAGAGGAACTTATCGGAGTTTCTGTTCATGGCAAATATTGGTTATAGGTAACCCTATTTGCCCGTCAAAGTTAAAGACAAAATCCGAAGCTGGACTAGTACCTCCGAAAATTTATTTTGAATAAGTGGCTTTTAAATAAGTTTTCTTGTTAAAAATTTTGATTCTTGACTCAAAATAGACTTTTCCCCTGCAAACTGAGCCAGAAGATTGCTGAACTCATTAAAAAATAAGCGATTCCAAAAATGGTCATTTTCTTAGGATCATTTTTGAAAATGTACCAGCCAATCAAGGATAATACTTGCAAAGCATGTAAACCTAAGAAGTGAAAAATTCGAAGATCTCCATAAGCTTTTGCCCAGCCTAAAAGAAAATAGCCTGGTTGACCGTCGGAAGCTCCTACGGTATGAGTTAGCCTGCCTGCCATTAAATAACCTTCATAGCCACCGATCAGAAAAATAATCAATCCCAATTGAATACCTCTCTTATAGCCACTGGGCAGAGTTTTCACTTTTGAAATGAGGGATAGAAGGTAAATAAAACAAAGGGAGTTCAAAAAAATCAAAATTCCCATGGCACCAAAAATTGCTCCATCCAAAGGAGTTGAAATATTGAAATGAGATGGTTTTCCTTGGATAGCTTGGAATAAAATCAAAACCAGTTCTCCGGTCAATAGTAGAAAAACACTTACTGAAATAAAATTGATGGCTTTTTTATTGGGGATGTCTGTCATGATCCATCCTATCGTCCAAAAAAGTATGGTGGTGGACAGAAAGAATTTGAAGGGTTTGTTCCAAATGCTTGCCCCCAATAATTCCCGAGAATCAAAAAGTGGAAGAATAGCTAATCCAAAACATATTAGAAGGTAAACTAATCCTGAATCCGCTAAGAGCCGATTTCTTCTTCTGAGCTCAAGAAACCAGCTTTGGATCATATGGATGTTGAGGGTATTTTTTCAAATGAATGATTCGGATCAAAATATAGATCAGAAGCCCTGCTGGACCTAGCATAAAGGTGAAAACCAAACAAGGCAGCAGAATCCAGCGATTTATTCCTCGCTTATCCCCATCATTACAAATCCACATACCGGTGAATAAATCAAACACCAGATAGTGTATCCAGCCTGCCAAGACTGCCTCATCTTTTCCGAAAAGTAGTTTGACATTCGCTAACGTATCAAAGCCACCCTGCGAATCTCCACCAATCCCTTGAAGAATAAAGAATAGGTAAAGACAAGCCATGAAGACAAATACAAAAGAGAAAAGGAAAGTATATACCCATCGTTTTTGATACAAAACAAAAAGTAATATCCAACTCAGTAGCGCAAGAGAATTTGCGATGGAAAAAATTATTTCTAAGTCCATTTCAATAAAATTTAAAACCTAAGTTAATAATATCCTTTTGAAAATCAGAACCTTAAAAGATTATTTTTTCTTCTGAAGGCGAGCAATATAGAATCCATCAAAGCCACTTTCCTGAGCGAGTACCTTTTGATCTTCGATCAATTCAAAGTCTTTTCCTGCTTCTGAGGCTAAAAATTTTGCGACCTGATCCTGATTTTCGGAAGGAAGAATACTGCAAGTAGCATAGACTAGTTGTCCACCTGGCTTGACCATGGATGGATAGGATTGAAGAATTTCCTGCTGCGTTTGTCTCACTTTCTCGATGGACTCTTCGCTAAGTTTCCATTTTGTATCTGGATTTCTTCTCAAAACACCAAGACCTGAACATGGTACATCGAGCAATAAACGGTCTGCGGTATCCTTTAATCGTTTGATAGTCTTCGAACCTTCAATTACTTTCCGCTCGATGATGGATACACCATCTCTTCTCGCGCGAAGCTTAGTTTGCTGAAGTTTCCACTCTTCCACATCCATCGAGAGTACTTTTCCCTTATTCTGCATCAAGGCAGCAATATGAAGCGATTTTCCGCCAGCGCCAGCGCAGGCATCGATTACACGCATTCCTGGCTCTACTGCCAAAGCTGCGGCTACCAATTGAGAAGAAGCATCTTGTACTTCGAAAAGGCCTTCTTTAAAAGTTGGATGACGGAATACATTGGCCCGCTCATCCAAAATCAATGCGTCTGGATAGCCTTTGATGATGTGGGTGGAGATATTATCCTCTGCTAAGCGATTTTTCAAACGCTCACGAGTCGTCTTCAAAGTGTTCACCCTTAAAACTACCTGAGCTTCTTGATTCAAGGAATGGATTTCAGCTTCCCATTTTTCTCCCAATTCTTTTTTGCCTAGCTCAAAAAGCCAATCCGGAACAGATTCCAGTTTCGCAGGATCGTCCAACTTTTCGTACTTCTCTTTTAGTTTGTCAGGATTGATTCGGTTAAATTCCTCCCAAGGTGGAAGCGAATGTCCTTGCATCAACCAATAGGTGCCAAAAAGATCGTAGTAATCTTTCGAAGGACTGAGATAATTGATCAATCTCCACCAGCGAACCATCTCGTAGGTTGTCTCCGCAATGAAAGAACGATCTCTTGCTCCCCATTTTGGATTGGATTTTAAGGTACGCTCGATTACTTTATCAGCGTATTGACCTTCTTCGAATATTGCTTTTAAAGCGGTATGGACTCCGCGGATGGTGTTGTTATGTAGCTTCATGGAAATAAAATTCTCCACAAAGGTAGTTTTTCTTTCGGAGTCTTCAGATTCCTAGATTCAAAAGGGAGTAAAGACTAACCCAAAGCGGATTCCTTCGCGGGTGATAGCCGAGCCGAAGTCTGAGTAATTGCCGAAATAGCCTTGAGTCGCAGAGAGGAAGGGATCAAATGTTGCCAATCCATTGCTAAGATTATTTCGCTCATCATTTAGGGTTTGCTGTCTCAATTCAAGCAAATTTGCCCGTATTTCTAGCTTCAGCCAATTTGAAGCCTGAAATGCAAAAGCTGCATCTACGCCAAATCTCCAATTTTCCTCACTGATAGGGACTTCTATAGGACCTGGAAAAATGGAAAGGCAGTTTAAACAATAATCATAGAAAGTAAGATTGTAAGGATAATAAAAATCCATTGTGCCAGAGTTGCCTGATTCTCTTAAGACGTAGGGACTTAGATTAAAAGAAAATCTTTCATTTAGTTTAAAGTGCCTTCTTGCGAAGAGGCCAACTCCAAAAAGTTGATTATCAATGCTAGTCTGGTAATGGGTAGTCTGAGCATCTTGAGAAATCAAAATTCCATCCTCGTTAAAATTGGAGGAAAAAGTAGTCAAACTCAATGGTGAGATCTCCTCGACGTAAGAATTAAAACTCATCATGATTCCCAAATCCCACTTTTGATTGAGTTTTAATCCAATCATTGGACGTAAACTTCCAAAATTTTCATTTTTTAAACTTACTAAACCGGAAGTTTTAACTGATTTTTGCCAATAAGATCCATCGATTCCAATCCAAACTTTAGCATCTGACTGGGCAAAGGACTCGAAGAATAAACCCGATGCTAAAAGGAGTAAAAGTATTTTTTTCATATTTGGAGGATTGAGTTTGCTACTTTTACGGTTTTAGTATCTATCAAGGTTCATAAGAATGCCTAACTATTCAGAATTAGTCCAAAAACTTTCGTCTCAACTCGAAATCTATGATCGCCAGGAAGCGACTAGCTTGGTCAATTGGCTTTTGGAACATCACCTTGGGCTCCGAAGAGTGGATATGATGCATTTTTTGGAAGAAAAGGATTTACCCAAAAAGCTTTGGGATGATTTTGATCGACTCAAAAAGGGAGAACCCATTCAATACATTTTAGGGAAGGCTCCTTTTTATGGCCATGAATTTCTGGTGAACTCCTTTACCCTCATCCCCAGAAATGAAACCGAGGAGCTGGTTCATTTGATCCTTAAGGAAAATAAATCGCCCGGCTTGAAAGTTCTGGATATCGGCACAGGAACAGGTTGTATCCCGATTTCATTGGCTTTGGAGATGAATCAAGCTGAAGTTTATGGTTTGGATATTTCTGAAGAAGCCCTCGAGGTGGCTAGAAAAAACGCAAAACTACTTCATGCGGAGGTGACTTTCTTGAAATGTAATATTTTGGAAGAGCTTCCACCGATTGAAGACTTGGATGTTTTGGTAAGTAATCCCCCTTACATTCCCGAAAAGGGAAAGGCTGAAATGCATCAAAATGTATTGGATTTTGAACCCGGTTTAGCACTTTTTGTTCCTGATCATGATCCGTTGCTGTTCTATCGAGTCATCGCGGAGAAAGGTAAAAAATTATTAAAGCCAGGCGGTAGACTCTACTTCGAGATTCATGAAGAGTTCGGTGCAGGAGTACTTTCCTTGCTGGAGGAAAAGGGGTTTACAGAGCTAAGATTATTAAAAGATTTGAATGGGAAAGACAGAATGGTGGTCGGGAAGTGGGAGGCAGGAAGTTGAAACCAGACAATCCCTCTAATCTGGATTCAGGAATAAAATTTTTTAATTAAGACGATTTTTCAATGGCCCGCTTATCTTGATTCAATGAGTTGTCTTTCTAAAAAGTACTAGGAAATCTCCTCTCCAATCCAGAAAATTCCTGGAGCATTGATCTCGGTGATTCCTTCAGGAACTTCAATCATTGTCGCGTAAGTAATAGGAAGTAGAATTTCCCCTTCTGAATTTTTGATCTCTACCGGCATTCCCTCTTTTCCGTGGATATGAATGGAAGACGCTGCAAACCACTTTTTGAATTTCCCGGACTTGACTGGGTAGTATTTCCAGTTTCCATCGACCATGGTCAGGTTCATTAAGCCCAATTTTTCCTGAAGTTCAAATGCGCTTTGATGGGAAATCCCAAGCAAATGCACGGCTTCATGCTTGCTTGCCAAGAGGTATTGCAATCCTTCATTTAAAAAATCATCACTTTCAACGGTCAGGAATTTTACGGGATATTGCTCCTCCAGAAGTTGGAGGTTTTCTTTTTGAAAAGCAGCCGAGGCCAAAATTACATCGATTTTGATCCCCCAGCTCAGCACCCGATCCAAGGCTTTTTCGCTTACCAAAATCGTCGGCACCCATTCCAAAAGCCCAGAAATTCGCTCAAATTCAATGTTGGCGGCATCTAAAATAAATACCGCAGGCTCCTGTTGCTCTTTTACAAAATGGTGAGATGACATTAGCTCCAGAGTTTTTTATAGAAGTTAAGAGCATTTTCAAAAGCCAAGCCTTTGAGTTGCTTTTCGGTTAGGTCAAGTTCCAAGCTATCTAAAAGCAAAGGGTATTTTCCGGCATTTTCTGCCAAAGGAAAGTAGAATGGGATTCGGCTCGGATCGCCAAAGTTTTTGGTGTAGAAAAAGTCAGCCCCAAAGCAGATGTTTTTCTCTGCCCCAACTTCAAACCCATGCAAAATATGCTCAAATAATCGCTCCGGAACATCGGTATCTAAAAATGCCCGAAGGAAATTCACTCCGATGATTCCGCCTCGATGGATGATTTCTTTAGCAAACTCATCAGTCAAGTTGCGTCGATGGTTCCAGATTGCTCTAAAATTTGAATGACTTGCAATCACCTTGACATCAAGTTTCTGGCTATCGATGTGAGTCAGGATTCCTTCAGCCAAAAGATCGGAAGTATGAGAAAGGTCAATTGGGATTTGCTTACCAGACATGTAATCCAACAACTTCTTACCATCATCTTTCAGGCCGATTCCATCGGTATAATTTCCGCCTCCAAATCGATTTTCGGTATGGTGAGTCAGGCTGATGTAAGCCAATTTTCCCACTTGGCTGATTATGGAATCAAACTGAGTATAGATTTCCGGCCAGGAAGCGGATTCATTTCCTAGTCCAGCGGCATTTTCTACCGAAGTGATGATTCCAACCTGCTTTTGTTTTGCCCAATCTGAAAGAAAGGAATTGTCAACAAAAGCTAGATCGATAGGGTTATGCTGAAGAAGTTTGGAAAAAATGCTCGCTTGTTTGCTTGCCAGTTTCATGCTTTCGGGTCTGACATCGGTATAGATTGCCATCACTTGCATCCGTACTCCTCCGGCGATCAGCCAGGGAATCGCACAGGCGATGTCATCTTTGGAATAAGGGTTGGCACTTGGGACACTGCATAAGTAAGAAAGCAGGTCGCAGTGCATGTCAATAATAGGCAGACGCATGGATTTTGGGCTTTTGAACAAAGTAAACCAAAAAACGGGGGTTTTTTAATACTTTTAAGACTGATTCAAATCGAGGATTTCCCAACAAAACAAAGATTATGGCAGTATCAAAACCTTTCAATTTTAAAAAGTGGATCGATGAAAACCGACCTTTGTTGAAGCCTCCGGTAGGTAATCAGCAGGTTTTCAAGGGAAATGAGGATTTTATTGTGATGGTGGTAGGTGGTCCAAACTCCCGGAAGGATTATCATTACGATGAAGGGGAGGAGTTTTTCTATCAATTGGAAGGGGATATTATCTTGAAAATCATTGAGGACGGGAAGCCCAAAGACATCGAAATCAAAGAAGGTGAAATTTTTCTTCTGCCTCCAAGAGTCCCCCATTCTCCAAGAAGACCAGCGAATACAATCGGTTTGGTTATCGAGCGCTATAGAAGAGCGGGGGAGCAGGATGGGTTTATTTGGCACTGCGAAAACTGTGGGGAACTACTCTACGAGGAGTATGTTGAACTCACCGATATAGTCAACCAACTTCCTCCGATTATGGATAGATTCTGGAATAATCCGGAGCATTGTACCTGCAAAAATTGTGGAACAGTAATGAAGAAATGAGTGCAGTGGGCAGTTTTCCAGTGAGCCGTTTGCAGTTAGACATGACGAATAAACATATTTCGTCTTCTAACTTTGCCACTTTCCAAATTCAAACCTTTCAACCTGAAAAAAATGAACTACGAATATTCTGAAGCTTTTGCTCAAAAGATGGATCAAAATGATCCCTTGGAAAGTTTCCGTGACCGATTTCTATTTCCAAAAGTAAATGGCAAAGAAGCCATCTATTTTTGTGGCAATTCTTTAGGACTTCAGCCAAAATCTGTCAAAGACTATTTGGAAAAAGAGCTAGGAAATTGGGCTGACTTGGCAGTGGATGGACATTTTGAAGGCGAGGATGCTTGGATGTTTGTTCGCCAGAAATCGAAGCCAGCTTTGGCGGAAATTCTTGGCACGCATCCCCATGAAGTTGTGGCGATGAATAACCTCACTGTGAACCTACACTTGCTAATGGTCTCTTTTTACAGGCCTACCAAGGATCGCTATAAAATTATTATCGAAGCCGGAGCTTTTCCTTCGGATCAATACATGCTGGAATCTCAAGTGAAATGGCATGGTTTGAACCCGGAGGAAGTGATCGTAGAGCTCAAGCCAAGAGTTGGAGAGCATACGTTAAGAACCGAAGATATTCTGGCGGAAATTCACCGCCAAGGTGATTTGCTGGCCATGGTGAATATGGCGGGAATTCAATATTACACCGGGCAGCTTTTTGATATGAAGACGATCACTGCTGCAGCTCATGCTGTCGGGGCAGTTGCTGGATTTGACTTAGCACATGCCGCAGGTAACGCCCCTTTAAGTCTTCATGACTGGGAGGTCGACTTTGCTACTTGGTGTAGTTATAAATACATGAATTCCGGTCCGGGGAATGTTTCAGGAATCTATGTTCATGAAAAATATGCAGATCGACCTGATTTACCACGGTTTGCAGGATGGTGGGGACATGATGAAGGGAAGAGATTTCTGATGGAAAAGGGATTTATCCCCATGCATGGAGCAGACGGTTGGCAGTTGGCCAATTCAAATATTCTGGCTTTGGCAGCACATCAGGCTTCTTTGGATATTTTTCAGGAAGCTGGGATAAAGAATTTGCGAGAAAAAAGTGAAAAACTTACAGGTTATCTGGAATTTTTAATCCGTCAAATCAGCGGTAAATCAGGTGTTTTGGAAATAATTACACCAGAAAACCCTGCCGAAAGAGGCTGTCAATTATCTTTGCTGATTCATCAGGGAGGCAAAGCAGTCTTTGATGAGTTTTATAAACATGGCGTGGTTGGGGACTGGAGAAATCCTAATGTAATCCGATTGGCTCCTACTCCGCTATATAACAGCTTCTTGGATGTTTTCCGTTTTGCTCAGATTTTGGAACAATCCTTGAAAAAATTCGCTTAAAGAGAAGCATGGATAAACTATCCGAATGAAAAAAAACGAAATAACTATTCTGGGTGCTGGTCTTATCGGTACACTGATGGCAATATATCTCAAACGTCAAGGTCTGGAAGTTTCTGTCTACGACAAGCGTCCTGACAAGCGTCAAAAACCTTACGATGAAGGTGGCAGATCCATCAATATGGCGTTGAGCCATCGGGGTTGGAAAGCCCTTGAGGAGGTTGGGCTAAAGGATAAAGTGCTCCCTATTGCGATCCCAATGTATGGTCGTAAGATTCATGATGAGCATGGAGGGACTTCATTTATTCCTTATGGAAAGGTCAATCAAGCCATTTATTCTATTTCCAGAGGAAAATTCAATCAACTTCTTGCCGAGGAAGGCGAACGATTGGGAGTGAATTTCAATTTCGAGCATAAGTGTGTTAATGTAGATTTCCGAAATCAGGAAATCACTTTCGAAACTGAGCAAGGAGAATCTAAAATAATCGCTTCTGCAATTATTGGTGCCGACGGTGCTTATTCTGCGCTTCGTATGTCTATGCAGAAGCAGATCCGTTTCAATTACAAACAGGAATACATTTCCCACGGCTACAAAGAATTGACGATTCCGGCTACCCCAGAAGGTGAATTTGCCATGGATCCGAATGCTTTGCATATCTGGCCAAGAGGAAAGTTTATGCTGATTGCATTGCCTAACCCGGATAAGTCATTTACCTGCACTCTCTTTTTGCCATTTGAAGGGACAAAAGTTTGTTTCGATAAAATCAATGATGATCAGGATTTAGAGTCTGTATTCAAAACCTATTTTGATGATGCCTATCAGCTCATGCCGGATTTGAAAACAGAATTCTTCAAAAACCCTACTGCTGCCTTGATCAATGTGGAGTGCTATCCTTGGGTGCAAGGAACAAGTATATTGCTAGGTGATGCCTCGCATGCAATGGTACCTTTTTATGGGCAGGGCATGAACTGTGGCTTTGAGGATTGCTCGATCTTAAATGGTTTAATTGATAAGTTGGGGACAAATTCCTGGAGTTTGGTATTTGAAAAGTTTCAAAAGAAACGAAAGTCAGATACGGATGCCATCTGCCAATTAGCAATGGAAAACTTTGTGGAGATGCGGGATTCTGTCTCTGATCCTAAGTTTATTATCCGCAAGAAGATTGAGGCAAAGCTTCACGAACTCTATCCGAATGATTGGATTCCACTGTATTCTATGGTGACTTTCTCAGATATGGGTTATGCGGAAGCTTATGCTCAAGGGAAGCTTCAGGAGACTATTATGAATCGGGTAATGGCAGATCCACTGATCACCGAAAACTGGAATAAACTCGATTACGAGGATATACTTTACAAGATGGAAACGTCAAAAGCGGTTTAAGAATCTTTTAGCCGCGAAGGCCACGAAGGGTTTCACAGAGGCCGCAAAGTTTTTAAGTCAGAAAGCTCAAATCAGAAAACTGAAAATTTACCCCGGTTCGTGACTTCACGAAAGGCAATCAGTTAAAGCTTTTTTTAACCGCACAAAGGTTTGACAGAGACAAAAAAAGGGAGGCAATTTTATTATTGCCTCCCTTTTCATTTTGTATTTCTTCTGCTAGAGCACCGTTCGGAATTGCTTCAGAAATCTGGAATCATTCTCTGTGAATAGTCTCAAATCTTTGATCTGATATTTCAGCATCGCGATTCGCTCGATACCCATCCCGAAAGCAAATCCGGTATATTTTTTAGAATCGATGCCACAGTTTTCCAGCACATTCGGATCGACCATTCCAGAACCTCCGATCTCTACCCAGCCGCTGCCTTTGCAGACGTTACAACCTTTGCCACCACAGATCAAGCATGTGATATCAATCTCAGCACTTGGCTCGGTAAAAGGGAAGAAAGAAGGTCGGAAACGGACTTTGGTTTCCTTGCCAAACATCTCCTTAGCGAAATGGTAAAGCGTATTTTTCAAGTCAGCGAAACCAACATTTTCATCCACATAAAGTCCCTCCACCTGATGGAAAATACAATGCGCACGAGCAGAGATGGCTTCATTTCGATATACTCTTCCTGGAGAAAGGGTACGAATTGGAGGTTTTTGATTCTCCATTACTCGCACTTGGACCGAGGAGGTATGTGTTCGCAAAGCGATATCCGGATTCTTTTCGATGAAAAAAGTATCCTGCATCTCCCGAGCCGGGTGATTTTCAGGGAAGTTTAATGCGGTGAAATTATGCCAATCGTCCTCGATCTCTGGTCCTTCGGAGAGGTTGAAACCGATCCGCTCAAAGATCTCAATGATCCGCTGTCTAGTAGCGGTGAGCGGATGAATTCCGCCCATTGGGAGATTTGAAGGAGGTAGCGTGAGGTCGATTCCAGCAGATTTCGATTTTTTGTTGGTCGAATTGACCTTCTCGATTAATTCCTGAAAGCGTTCTTCCGCCAGTTGCTTAACGCTATTGACAAGTTGTCCGTAGGCTTTTTTCTCCTCATTGGGAATTTGGCCCATGGCACCAAAGAGTTCACCCACGATACTTTTCTTGGAGATAAACTCCATTCGGTAAGCTTCCAGTTGCTCGGGGGTATTCGCATCTGCTGCGGCGATGGCAGCTTTGATGGCTTCTATTTTCTCTTGGTACATGGGATTCTTTTTATTCGAATGACAAAGCTAAGGCTTTTGGGGTTTTTTGGAAACCTAAATTGATATTCAAAAGAGCCCATTGAAAGATTGAAAAATTGGAAAATTAAGGTCCCTTGAGATTCAGGTTAATCTATTGCGGCTTTTAATAATTCTAAGATGATAAATGCCATAGAATTTAGGTTAGAAAATGAAATCTATCTCAATCAGTCTTTTGTCCTTGGTAATCAATACTAGGAGTTCAAAGAATCTCGTAAATCGTATTTCGCCTTTCGAATTTTTTTCAACCCTCCTCAATCCAATCATCCAGTCCCCCTCGTATCTCCTTCCAAATACAAAAACTAACAAAAATCAATCTTAACAAACAACATCATGAAAATTCAAAATTATTTCAAAGTGGCACTGCTTGCCTTCGCATTTTTAACAGCAAATCTAGCCTTTGCTCAAATGGAAAAAACCAAAATGGTCGGTGGAGCAGAAATGTATCCTTCCAAAAACATCGTAGAGAATGCAGTCAATTCTGCGGATCACACTACACTAGTAGCAGCAGTAAAAGCAGCAGGTTTGGTGGAGACACTTCAGGGCAAAGGTCCATTTACCGTTTTCGCTCCTGAGAATTCTGCTTTTGACAAGCTTCCAAAAGGAACCGTTGAGACACTTCTAAAGCCTGAAAACAAAGCGCAATTGCAAGCAGTATTAACTTACCACGTCGTGGCCGGAAAAATGGGATCCAAAGAAATCGCGGAAGCCATCAAAAAAGGAAATGGTAAAGCGACTTTGACAACGGTTCAAGGTGGAACATTGACCGCTTGGATGAAAGGCAAAGACCTATACATCACAGATGCAAATGGTGGCCAGTCTAGAGTAACAATCGCCGATGTATTCCAGTCTAATGGAGTGATTCACTCAGTGGATACAGTAGTATTGCCAAAGATGTAATTCCTTAAGGAATATTTACTGAAAAAGCCGCTTGAATTTGATTTCAAGCGGCTTTTTTCATTCAGTTTATTTCTTCAACAATTCCTTCGGGATATCAAAGACTGCGATTCCAGGCTCTTCATCGGTTGTGATGCCGTAGATTTTACCAAGGGATTCATCTACGGTAATTCCACTCACCGATTGGTTTAAGTCTAATTTAGCATGCATTTCGCCATTAAATGTTAGGACATAAATCGTTTCAGAGTTTTTTCCCAACTTCTGGATTTCGTCTTGGCTTTTCCCAGAGTATAGACCAAAAATAAACTTTTGACCCACTGCTAGATCCCAAAAACCATATTTTTGATCCGTGGAGAAAACTAGGGCTGAATTTGAACCCGATCCAGAGATATTAGCAGGAGGGAGCTCTAGTCTTGGCCCATCTACTATTGTAATTTTTTTAGTTTCGTAATCGAGTATTTCCAATCGATCTCGATAAATACTTGCTTTTACAAAAACATTCTTTTCGGCATTTGTTTTTAGCCTTCCTTTGTTATAGGTCATTAGCAGGAAATTATCCATTTCTGGTTGCTCCGGGATTTGCTCCCATTTTCCAAACGCCGCCACTTGATTCCCATCAAAATCAAACTCTGTTAATTTGTTTGGGCTATCTGCCATCATGCACATAAAAGTGCCCTTATTGGTCAAATACATGGTATAAGCAAGTATCATATTTTCTGGTTGGCGATATTCCATAATCGAAAGTCTGGAAGTATCATATAGATTAAATTGCGCCATCTTTTTGATCATCACTGCATTGATCCAAAAAGTAGAATCTGAAAGTCCAGGATCAAAGATGTCAGAGTCTGATATTTGACCAGGCCCTTCGCCACTAATGCCTTTTGAGGAATAGTAGGAGAGTGGTTCTTTACTGACAATATGAATTAAAGGTTTATCCGAAGGTATCCGATAGCTTTCCTGAACTATTAAAAACTCTCCTTTTTGGTCTATTTTCCAAGGATTAAGGATTTCTGGAAAGTATATTTTTTGGCCTTTTAATTCAAATGAGGGTTTTCCATTTCGTTCAAAATCAAAAACGGAAGTAGGTTTATCAAAATTGCAGCTTGAAAAAAGAAATAATAAAAATATCGGTAAAAAGGCTTTTTCCATGCAAGTTTTATTTATTAGTAAACATTAGGTACATAAAGTAAAAAGAAATTATTCTTTGATTAAGTGTTGATTCAAATAAATGAGGCTGCTTCAAATTTGAGACAGCTTGGATTTTTGATCATCCAAGTATTGGATTCTTCGTACATGTAGTAGCTGTTATAGTTTCATCCTGAAGCCATGGAAATCCTTGCCTATCTACACAACCCGTACCAGATGGACAGCAAATGTGATTGCCTGGCAATGGTCCAGCTCCCTGAGCATTGGATTCAGAACTGTTAAACATCAAGGCAACTCCCATGCAGAATAGCCCTCCAATAAGTAATTTTTTAATCTTTCTCATATTTATGAAAATTTAGTGGTTAATAATTACGTTAAGGTCAAAATCTATTTGATCAAAACTCTTAAAAATACAGGAATGGCGTTTTTTTTTTTTTTTTTTGCAAACGGCTGAAAATCAATTTAAAGAAAATTTAAGGTGATAACTGAGATTAAAATCAAAAAAGCCACTTGAATTTGAGTTCAAGTGGCTTTTTATTGGTTAGATTTTTATACTTCTCACTTAAGACTTCTCACTTCTACCAAGTTCTACCTCCGCTTGGCCGGCCTCTTTCCCAAGGATTATTTGATGGCTCTGGTTCTTTGAAGTTACCAATGATGTAAGTGAAGGTCAGCATGCCATAGCGAGTCAGGACATTGGTGAATACATCGGTTACCGCTACATCGGAAATGGTTCGACTGATGCTATTATTTTGATTCAATAAGTCAAAGATCACGACTTTCAGTTCTGCCTTGTTATTCTTCGCAAATCGCTGACCTGCCTCGATATTCCATAGCCAAACAGACTGATCCAATCCTGCAGACAATCCTCTATAGAAGGTGTTGTTGATGTTATTTCCGATAAAGGTCTTTCCATTATTCGGTGAATAATACAGCCTCAGATTAGATTCCTGGATGTAGTAGTTTTGATCCAGATTCGACTGCAAGCTGGAATTGACGATGGTATAAGTACCCGTAGTGCTGATCGTGAAGTCCACGTTTTTGGAGATATTACTGCTGAGTGTAAAGCCTTGACTCAAGTCGATATTATCATTCAGATTTAGGTCTCCATTGATCAAACCCGGAGTTCTGTTGAATCCTAGTCGGGTATTCAAGTTCAGATTCGACTTGATTTTCTTTACCGGCATGCCATAGGTCAAGAAGAATCGAGTTCGGAAGTTACCATCCAAGTTTTCCGGTCTGGAGATTTGTCCACCTGGCCGAAGGAGAATTTCTCCATTGATCAAGGTATCCTGAGCGGTGATAAAGGTGCTATTCCCAATGTAATTTGCAGTAGCCGAATAGTTGATAAACATGAAGAGTGTTTTAGACTTTTCCAGATTCACCTTGCTGATATTTGCGAAAATATTGTGGTTAAAGCTTTGTCCCAAGTTGGGATTACCCACACTTAGATTGAGAGGATTCTGGTTGTTGACTACATTCTGAAGCTGATTTACACTCGGCTCATCGGTATCAGTTCGGTAGCGAACCCGCCAAGAAAAACCAGTCTCTCGATTTCGGAAGTTGACATTGGCACTTGGAAGGATATTGTTAAAACTACGCTTAAATACGCCAGGAGTAGGGAAGAAGGCTTCGTTGTTTAATTGAGCATTTTGATAATCCAAATTCAAATTGATGCTATAGCCACTGTTGTTGTAGGCATAGCCGGTTCGGAGTCGCTGCGTGATGAATTTATTATCAAACTCGTTACTCAAGGCACTATCTAGCACAAATTGGTTTTCGAGGTCTAGCACTCTGGTTTTTTGATCAGCCCTAGTGTCGTTATTGCTGATTTGATATCCAATAGTTCCAATTGACTTTTCGCCAAGCGGCTCAGTTAATGTAGCATTGATTCTATAGTTAAAACCATCATTTAATGCGTCCGTACGCTGTTCGGTAGTATCTAGTCGATCCCGATTGTAGTCTAGGCTTGCTGCTAATAATTTGGATAATTGATCCCGATTAGACCAAGTGGTATTGATATCTGTAGAAAGTGTTCTTCCCTTCTTATCAAACTTGTATCGATAGGTAATATTATTTGAAATATTTAGCGCTTTCGTTTCTGTGTTTGAAATAGAACGAAGTGCACTCAGGGAATCTCCAGTGCTGGCCAACGTCAAGGCATCCCGATCGCTGAAAGTCTTATTGTTTTGATATGAAAATGACGGCGTGATTACCAAAGAATTTTTATCATTCAAATCTGCCTCGATTCTACCGCTTGCACGATGATTGTAATTATCGACAGTGTTGATCAGATTTTCCTGATAAATCTGGCTTAAGCTTTCATTGATTACAGTTTCACGGTTGGTGATTTGGCTGAGGGTATTTGCGGTATTGTTGAAGAAATAATTTCCAGTGAAATTCACCTTCTTACCCCATTTATCGCTGTAGTTTAGACCCACTGCATTGGTTGTAATTATACCGATATCATTTCCTCCAGAGAAAGCATTATTTCCTCCGCCACCCCAGCGTCCTCCTCCTCGACCCCCACCTCCAGCAGATGCATTGGCATTGACGCCAGCAAGATCCTGACTGGAGAAGTTTTGTTGGTTGATATTATTAAATAATCCTAAAATCGAAATTCGTTGGTCTCCCTTAAATAGGTTGACGCTTCCACCTGCGGAATAGCGATCATCCGTACCATATCCTGCATAAGCTCTACCGAACTGACCATTTTTGCGATCTTCTCGGAGAATAATATTGATGGTTTTGGTGTAAGTCCCATCGTCAAATCCAGTTAATCGGCTTTGATCCGAGCGCTGATCTAAAACTTCCACCCGCTCAATTGCATCAGCTGGTAAGTTTCGAAGCGCGATACTTGGATCCGAACCAAAGAATTCTCTTCCGTCAACCAATACTTTTTGAACCGCTTCACCTTGAGCTTGAAGCTGCCCGCCTTGCATGGTGATGCCAGGCATTTTTCGGATCAAATCTTCAGCCTGTGCATTTTCTTGGGTTTTGAAAGCCTTTGCATTAAAGGAAGTGGTGTCTCCTCTTTGCTCTCCAACCGGATTGAGGCCTTCGATTACCACCTCATCGAGTACTTTGGAATCTTCCAAAAGAATCAAATTTCCTAATTCAACAGGATCTCTAAAGTTGTGATTCTTTGTGATGGTCACATAGCCAATAAATTTAATTTCGATTTTGACGTCAGGAATTTGAGGTCTTGCGATCGAAAATTTACCCTGCCCATCAGTGACAGTTCCGACCAAAAGGGAATCCGTGACTGTTTTGATCAGCACGTTGGCTCCAGCCATGGGAGTATTGGTGACTCCATCGATCACTATTCCAGTGAATACTCTAGCCTGTCGAGCCTCTCCAGTTGGTCTTTGACCAAAGGCTGAAAAAGCAAGTAAGCTGCTAAAAATCAGTAAAATAAATGCGTATTTGTTTTTCATATTGTTACAAAGTTCTTACACTTTGACTGATTGACAATACGAAAGGTTTACTGGGACGTCAAACTAAAATAAGAATGGATACAGGATTGGATAAATGGTTTTTTACCCGTTTGAAAGTCTAAAAAAATTAAACTTGGTCCATGATCTCCGGATAGGAAATCCCAAAATGACTAGTATCAAAGATCGCAGAACCGTTTTTGATGACAATCACCTGAGGAGACTGATGCGGCACACCGAATTCCTGGGCCACGAGGTTTGATAATTCTCGATATGCGATAAGATCCAAAAAATAAGGAACAACCTTTTCTTCATCTCCATGTTTCCAATTGCGCAGAAGTCGGTCAAGAGACATGCCACTCACTGAGCATCGGGTGCTATGCTTGAAGATCATCACAGGTGTTGATTCGCTTAGTGCTTTAATTTCTGCGATTTGGCCGGGTTGAGTCAGTTTATTCCAGTTCATTTGTTTATTCTTTACTTTTGGGACAATACTTGCAGGGATGAAATAGTTCCCTTCTAAGCCTCAATCATTCATGAAAATAGTATCTCTTAATTTTTTTCTTAAAAGTTTCCTTTTATTCGGTTTGGTGATCATCAGTTTTTCTGCTTGTAAAACTCTGAGTCCAACCAGCGATCCGGGACCTCTTCTATTACCTCCCCCCGCACTTTCTTCAGTGAATGTTCCCTTACAAATTCCAAAGGCTACTTTGGATAAGATTTTCAATTCTCAGATTCCTGCGGTACTCTTTGATGAAAAGGATGTTGATATGGGTTCGGGAATAAACGGTGATTTGAAACTAAGTAGAAATGGAGTGATTACTTGGACCGCACTGGATAGTCAGCTTATTGAGTTACGGGTTCCGATTTCAGTTCAAGGACAAGTTGGACTCAAAAAAGGTGGTTTAGGAAGTTTTTTCAAATCAAAAATCCCGATTAATGAGCAATTAAATCCTGTATTTGTGGTCGATCCGGAAATCAATTCCAATTGGGATTTGGGAATCAAAGCCCTTGAATTAGTCGATTTGGGAGGTTCGCTGTCGCTTGACATCCTCGGGATGCAAGTGGATTTGAGCAGCTTGATTGGTAGGGAGATCCGAAAATGGAGCGAACAAAATCTGGTTGGCCAAGAATCAATTGTCAGCCTAAAACCTTTGATAGATTTGACTTGGGCTCAGGTAGGAAAACCCTTTGAGGTGGAATTGGAAGGGGTGAAGACCGCTTTTTCGATCCAGCCTCAGGAAGTTCGATTCCGAGAGTTTTTTGATGCCAATCAAAACTTCAACGTCTGGCTTGGGCTTTCTGGCAAAGTGAATTCACATCCTGCTACCGCTGCCCCTTCACGAGCTTTTCCTTTACCAAAACTTAGTCCTAATCTCAACGACAAAAACGAGCTGGAGATTCTGATGCCATTAAGCGTCAGCTATTCTGAGCTGGATCAGCTTTTAGCCGAGAATCTGTCGGATAAATTATTCCGAATAGACAAGAAGACCACCATGATTCCCTCCAATATCAAGACCCAAGCTTTTGGGGAATTTGTCGCGGTAAGTATGGATTTCTTTGCGGAGAAAAGTAATGGCAAGTCGCTGGAAGGGACAATTTTCGCTGTGGGCAAACCTGCTTATGATGGACAATTACGTCGATTGATTTTTAAGGATGTGAATTTCAAACTGGAAAGTGGAAATCTTGGAGCACAAACCGGAGTAGGATTGAAAAAGCGAAAAATAATTAAGAATATCGAAAGGCGAGCGGTGTTTCCAATAGGGGAATTGTTGGATGGAAGTTTGGGGTCTATTCAGGATAGATTGGGATTGTCCACCCCGATTGCAGATTTGGAAATTCAAAACCTTAATATCCTTCCTGCAGGATTTTATCCGATGCAAAATGGCCTGCTGATCCAGATCAAAGCAACCGGGAAAGTTGCTGTGGATTGGAAATAGAAAAGCGATCTTTTGGACCTTTAGTTTTTGAAACAGATCTACCTCAAGATGAGCTAATTCACACATGTTTTAAATGGGTTAAAGTTTAACCTAACTCAGCTCCCCAGCTTTAGAGAGCGAAAATCTGGATGAAATAGGACCTATGATTTCATGAATTAAAGCCGCACCTATTACGACTCCCATAATAATTGACCCAGTTTCTTCAAAAACAGGATCTTTTGCGAGTAAGAGTGCTAGACCAATAACAATACCGCCTTGGGGAATTAGGCCGCCTGCAGTGTATTTTTTAACTTTTGAATCGGACTTTACGACTTTTGCCCCCGTGTAAATACCTGAATATTTCCCGATTATTCTGGCAATGATATAGATAAGAATAAGCGCATAGCTTCCAGTAATAGAACTCAGGCTCAGTTGCATGCCTGATAATGTAAAGAATACCACAAAAATCAACTCATCAGTATAGCGTTCAATAAGCTTGAAGATTTTGTCTGAAAGTGGATTAAAATTTACAACAACAGTTCCGAGAGCTATAGTAGCTAGAAGAGATTCAAACCCAAAGTAATCTGCAACTCCATAGCTTAATAATATTAAGCTTATGGTTAAAACGATTAAGGTTCCTTCCTCCTGCTTTTTAAAAATTTTGGTGACCAAATAAAAAAGTAAACCAATCAATCCGCCCACAAGTAATGCACCGCCAATATTTAAGCCCAGATCCAATAGGGTACTGCTGAATTCAATATCCGATTTCCCCAAAAAGAAAGCTGCAAATGCAGTAACTAGGGTGTAAATAATGATGCCCACGATATCGTCAAAAGCTGCAATTCCAATCATCGTAGAACTCACCTCACCCTTTGCTTTATATTCATGGATTACGGCTAGTGTAGCAGATGGGTCCGTCGGAGCTGCCAAGGAAGCTAGAACCAAACTGATAGCAATTACCACATGAACTGACTCGAAAATGTGAATGAAAAAATAAAGAGTAAAAAACATAAACAGAAAGACAGAAATAAAGGCAAACAGACTTTCCATCACTGTTAAGGTTAAGATCTTGCTGCCTGTAGTCTTAAGGTTTTGTATCGATAATGACCCCCCTATTGAAAATGTTATTACAGATAAGGAAATGGAAAGTAAAGGGTCAGTTTGGTCCACAAACTCGTGAGACATAATCCCTGATAAATCTGGATTTAGGAGCAGCCCAGCCAGGATGTAACCGGAAATTTTGGGGAGTTGTATTTTTTCTGCCAACTCTCCGGCTAGATACCCAATGAATATTAATATCCCGATACTAAATATTACATCCATAAGCCTTGATTCTTTTGTTGGAAACGGATGTATTAAAATACATTTTTAAACCTTCCTTTAAAAGCTATTTACAATTGAATATGCCGTAAATCGGGTTGATTTTTTAAAAAATCATATTCTTAAACTATCGACCCCATATACTCAATAAGGAAGATTTTAGCATACGACTGTCTACTAAATTAGCTAATTTACTTTTATGTATATCCGCAATTCTGCCAGTAGCCAAATTTTATTAAGTTTCACCTCGACTTCGCTCGGTGTCCGTTAGTTTTTGTTTTTAAGGGAGGGGAGGAAAATGCGGCCCAGCCGCATTTTCCTCCCCTCCCTTTAATAACCTGAAACCCGGTGGCCGAGCGAAGTCGAGGCCATCTTGCCCTACTGGCAAAGAAGCGGATAATCAGATTTACTTTTGTCCACATTAGCCCAAATACTTTTCGCCCTGATTGTTTCAGTAAAATAAAGCTCTGGACAAGGAATCAATGTGTGATTTTATATTTTATTCGAAATTGAAAGATTTTGAATAGATACCTCTAGCTCTTCAGAGAAGTGTAAATCTATGTCAAAACCAAAAAAAGCCGTCTAAACTAGACGGCTCTTCAATCGGGTTCAACAGGTTAATTACTTCATCTTTTTCATAAGCTCCATTGCATCGGATTTGATGCTGTCATTTAGGAAAGTTTTGGAGATATGATCGATTTTACTTTTAAAGTTTTTTTCCATTTTCAATGCGGATGCTGAGCGCATTGCAAACTTCACCACAGAGGGATCATTGTCGTCAAGGGATCGCTGTAGAATCGCTTCGGCGATTTTAGGCTCCCGCTTTTGAGCGCCATATGCCGCCGCAATCCGAACAGGGGCAATACCGCGATCAGCAGCTGCCTTTAGGATTTCATCAGCTCCGGTTCCGGAGATATAGCCTACTAGGTAGGCGGCTTTGATGGATAGGTTTTCATCATTCCCTTCAATAAGTTCAGCGAGGAGCGGTAATGCCGCCTCCCCGAATTTCTTTGCGCCAGCCGGATAGTCCAACTCATCCTGTCTCAAAAAAGCGAGCAGTTCCTGTGGATCAAATTCCGACGTTTTCTTTTTTGCTTGTGCCATGATTTTTTGAGTTTAAAGTGGAATGGTAAGATTTGAACTTCGCATAGTGGATGACTCTCCGGAAGTCAAATCAGGCGGAGGATTGGTAATGTTAAACGTACCATTGCCAGTCATCAGCCTGTTGTTGTTATTCACATGGTGAATGCCTAAGACGTGTCCAAATTCATGACCCAAAGTCCAACGACTGGCTGAACGTACCACTACACAACCAGGACGGCCTGATGGATGCGCTGCACAGCCGTTATAGCCAGGGACGGTACTACGTACATAATAGACTACTACATCATCTGTTCCAACGAAGTTTCTGTTTCCAAAAAGCGTCGTCTGTTCTGAGGTGACAGATCCCATAGTACAACCTCCGACGTCTACATCATTTAGTGAGGGGATATTGAGGTTTTCTGTTGAGGCGCAATCCACCCGAATTCCAGCCACTGCATAAACTTCCTGCATTGCCGCAAACTGCTCGTTGATTGTAAAAGAAGTTGGTGTTTCCAGGATTTTCACATGGACTCTAACCCGCTCTCGAAGCACTCGGACCCCAGCTGTAGAAGACCAATAAATACTTCCATGTTGGAAATGAGAGATTCTTGCAGCCCCATCAAAAACCACCAACTCATCCGAGATAGGATAGCCTAAGAAGCTGCGCTCCCAGCCCAAAGATGCCCAGTGAGATCGGATCAGTCCATGTACCTCATGAGCTCCTGTACTTGGACTCCAATAAATACTTCCTCCCTGAAAATGATTGAATCTACCTACTCCATCGGGGCATGTGGTTTCATTTGTCAGTGGATAGCGTAGAAAACTCCGCTCCCAGCCCAAGCTTGAGTACTTGTTGCGGATGGATCCATGGACTTCCCAAGCTCCTGTACTCGGACTCCAAAAGATGCTTCCTCCCTGAAAATGATTGTATCTCCCAATCCCATCCAGAGTTTTGGTTTCATCTGTTTTTGGATATCCTAAAAAACTTCGCTCCCAGCCTAAAGAAGACCATCTGGCTCGAATTAATCCATGAACTTCATGCGCTCCTGTGGAGGGATGATAGTAGATGGAACCATTGACATAATGCTGGAATTCCCCAACTCCATCAGGACATTTTTTGATGGTCGTGGTGTTGGTGCCCAGCCAACCTGAAGTGCCTCCCAAAGCCCAGTATTTTTGGGTTATTGGGTGCAACTGGAAAACTCTGATCGCCTCAATCGCTTTGAGATTCAAATCCTTCTCTAAAACAATATTAGGATCTATTCTAAATTTTGACATAACGTTAAAAGTTTATGTGAGGAAAAAAGTAATAATCTAATTTAAACATAAATACCTGAAAACAAAGATATTATGTTTTTAGGTTTATGATCATACCAATAAAAAATAGAAAATTTCGAATATTTTAAAAATTCTTATCGAATCAATTGTCCGAAGTTTTTAATCCCTTTTACTGCAGCCAATTTTAATAATTTGAGAAAAAGCTGTGCAGTCAGGAAAGCGTCTCCCGCGGCGGTATGTCGATCCTCAGTGAGGATATCATAACGTGAGCAAAGTGCGTCCAACCCATATTGTTCCGGATTGAATTGGCTGCGGTCAGCATGTGGTCCATGCTCAAGACGTATCGCCAAGGTCATGGTGTCGATCATAGGGTTTGGTAGCTTTTCCAATCCAAATGGTTTGCAAGCCTTTTGCATCATTTCTGTATCAAAACCAATATGATGCGCCACTAAGATCGAATTTCCGAAATAGTCCAAGCTTTGCTCCGCAAATTGCCTAATGGAAAGTTGATTTTCCCGCTGTATCAATCCATGAATCGGGGCTGTTTTTTCTCCGGAATTCGGGGAGTTGGGATAAAGTTCCAATGCAGTTTCAATCTGTATTGCTTGATTTCGAATCTTGACTGCTCCGAAAGAAAGAATGTAATCATCCTTTATCGAAAGCCCTGTGGTTTCGGTATCAAAAACTGTGAATTCAAGTTGAGCTATACTTCGGATTGCTGGGATTGGCTTTTGATTTTTAAGGAGAAAAGCTTCCACAAAGTCAGCATGATCTATCTTTTTCCGTCCAAAATTCCACCAACTCATTGCTGAAAATAGTCTAATTGAAACCGGACCTTCACGATACTTTGAAGCTCAGTGATCGGTGAAAAAGTGTTTTTCAACAGTTGTCGCTCCAATTTCCCCAAACTTTCGGGCTTGATAAATCGGCCACTGGATTGATTTCTCAGGCCTTCTAAAGCTCTGGTTCGCATCAGGATTTCATAAGCTTTGGCAGCCTGCTTGAACAATGCCTCATAGTTGGGCTCCAATTCCGCAAGTCGGTCAAACCGCTTAAACGTATTATTCACCCCGATCACCCCATGACTGAGGACAAGCAGTCTAGCCAAATCTGCCAAAGGCATCATTGCCCGGGATTTGATGTCAAATTCATTTTTGTGTTCACCGGACTTCTCTGCCACAAAATCCTTGAAAAAGCCCAATGGCGGTGGATTCATCATGGCGTTTTTTGCCAAGAAATTGAGGAAGATTTTCTTCTTCTGTATTTCTTCATAGATGTGGAGACTCAGTGTTTCTCCCAGCCCAAGATTCCCGGCGATGGGCCGGAAGTCGAAGAAAATCGTGGCACTGAGGATGGCTTCTTCCGTGGGTCTGATGATCCACTCACTGAAGTATTCTTTCCATTTACTCATGGGTTGCACCCATTTAGGATTGCTGGCCATGATATCTCCGGGACAGGAAGCAAAGCCACAAGCAAGAAGCACTTCAACCATTGCCGTCCCTAGTTTAAGAAAGTAGGCTTGGGCCTGATCGGCCAAAGCTTCTGGCACATCTCCGTACACCAAGGCATTGTCTTGGTCAGTTCGAAGTAATTGCTCTTCCCGACCTTCTGACCCGAGCGAGAGAAAGCAAAAAGGGATTTTCTTCAAGGCTGGATCCTCGTCGGAAAGTGAGTTTTCTGCGATTCGCAAAGCCTGCTTGATGATGATATCATTCACTTCAGTCATGACCGAAGCCACGAAATCCATGGTCAACTCATTTTCCAGATAGTATCGAAGCATCTGCTCCGCCTGATCTCGAATCAGCCGCATCTCTTTCAAATCCAGTGTATTCATCAAACCATGAATCAATACTGCAGGACTGTTTCCCATGGAAAGTAGAACATCGTGATCAGAGAGAATCCCGCAGACCTGACTTTGATCCGTCCCATCCTCGGTGAGGATCAGATGGTGTAACCGGTTTTTGATCATGGTCAGATAAAGATCTGAAAAAGAGGCATCACGTCTCATCGTCAAAACCGGAGTACTCATAATTTTCGATGTGGGGGTTTCCAAAGGAATTCCTTTAGCTACAACTTTTGATCGAAAATCTTTGTCAGTGATGATTCCCAATGGCTTCAAATCCTCACGGCAGACAACAATGCTACTTACTTGCTTTTCTGCCATCAAGGCAGCTGCTTCCTGAATAGACTGTTCTGGGCAGCAGGTGAGGACCTTTTCTGAAAATTTGATTTCTGACTGGTCCGAAAAAATCATCAAAGAATGATCCCGAGACTCATTTTTGAAAATTCCCCGAGCTTTTTGCCCTTCGGAAAGATCCTGACGGATGACCACCTGACCAGAAGCGAAGCCCGCGGCAAAATATAAAGCCACGCGACTGTTATTCTCTAAAATTTCCTCGAAAACCGTAACTGGAATAGCATACACCAAACTGTTTTCCTCCACTTTTGCAGAAAGCACATAGGGCCGTTTTCCCAGCAAAGCCAGCACTCCAAAGACATCCCCTTCATCACATTGATCGCGGATCTCTTCGTGGTTTTGAAGCGATTCAGTCAAAATAATAGCGCCCTCTTTGAGAATGTAAAAATGAGGTTCGGCCGGTTGCCCCTGTCGAAACAAAGTTTCGCCCTTTTCCAAATAGCGCACCTGCACCGATGCGGCGACCTTCTCCAAAACTTCTTTCGAAAGAAATGAAAAAGGAGGAAACCGCTTGAGAAACTCCGCTACCCGATGGACGATGACATTCATTAAAATATATGATGTAAGATTTGAGATGTAAGATGTATCGAAATCCAATCATACATCTTACATCAGCAATCTTAAATTTGGTCACTTTCTTCCTTCAATAATCTGATTCACTACCTCTGGATCCAAAAGAGTCGAGGTATCGCCCATGCTATCCAGACTGTTTTCTGCCACTTTTCGAAGGATTCGGCGCATGATTTTACCAGAGCGAGTTTTGGGAAGTCCAGGGACAATCTGGATTTTATCCGGCTTGGCAATTGGGCCAATGATTTTGGAAACCATGTCTTTGATTTCATTGATAAGATTTTCCTCTGTTCGATGGGTCATGTCGCAAATCACATAGGCATAGATACCCTGTCCTTTGATTTCATGTGGATAACCCACTACTGCAGATTCGATGACTAGCGGATGTTCGTTGATCGCATTTTCTACTTCTGCTGTGCCCATTCGATGTCCAGAGACATTGATTACATCATCCACTCTTCCGAGTATTCTGTAATAGCCATCATGATCTCGTTTCACCCCATCGCCTGTGAAGTACATGCCCGGATAGGTGGAGAAATAAGTTTGCTTGCAACGCTCATGATCGCCGTAAGTGGTTCGGATCATGGATGGCCAAGGGAATTTGATGCAGAGGTTTCCTTCTACGGAATTTCCAGTTAATTCATTGCCTTCCGGATCGACAATACAGAGTTGGATTCCCGGAAGGGGAAGTGTAGCGAAAGCCGGTTTGGTAGGGGTGATACCTGCGATAGGGGAGATCAAGATTCCTCCAGTCTCAGTCTGCCACCAAGTATCTACAATCGGACATCTGTTCTTGCCAATATGAGTGTGATACCAATGCCAAGCCTCCTCATTGATAGGTTCTCCTACGGATCCGAGGACTTTCAGCGAACTTAGATCATAGCCTTCAATCGGCTCGGTACCATAAGCCTGCAAAGCTCGGATCGCTGTCGGTGCGGTATAAAATACATTCACTTTATGCTTTTCGCAGACTGCCCAGAACCTTCCTGCATCCGGAAAAGTCGGAACTCCCTCAAACATCAAAGTTGTCGCTCCAGCTAACAACGGACCATATACAATATAAGAGTGTCCGGTAATCCAACCGATATCTGCTGTACACCAATAGACATCCCCTGGAGAATATTGGAAGACATTCTCAAAGGAATATTGGGTGTAAACCATGTAGCCACCTGTGGTATGGACGACCCCTTTTGGCTTGCCTGTAGATCCTGAAGTGTAGAGAATGAAGAGCATGTCTTCACTGTCCATTTCGGCCGCTACATTTTGATCAGACTCGCTAGCAATTACCTCATGCCACCAGAAATCTCTCCCCTCTTTCATGGTGACTTCCTGATTGGTTCGCTGATAGACGATGACTGTTTCTACAGATGATTTTTCCAAAGCCTCGTCAACCACAGATTTCACTCCGATTTTCTTATTTCCTCTATAGTTTCCGTCAGAAGTCAATACAGCTTTGGCACCGCAATCGACGATTCGATCCGCCAAAGCGTTACTTGAAAATCCTGCAAAAACCACCGAATGTATCGCTCCGATTCTTGCACAGGCAAGCATCGCAATCGCAGCCTCCGGTACCATAGGCATGTAGATGATGACTTTGTCTCCTTTGCCAATTCCTTTTGATTTGAGTGCATTGGCAAATCGATTCACTTCATGAAAAAGCTCTCGGTAAGTCAATGTCCTTCCAACTTCATTGGGATCATTCGCCTCCCAGATGATCGCGGGTCGGTCTCCGATGGTGTAGAGATGTCGCTCAAAAATATTTTCAGTGATGTTCAGCTTCCCATCTACAAACCATTTTACATCGGGGTCTTTGAAATTCCACTTGAGGACATTTTTCCAACGCTTTCTCCAGTGAAAAGAATCTGCGATCCTTGCCCAAAATTCTTCAGGCTGTGTCACACTTTTTTGGTATTCGTAGAGGTATCCGCTTAGGGTATGAATTCGATCGCTCATGATGGGATTGGGTTTTTGTTACTAAAATTTAATTTTTTTAATGCTCCAAAGCAGTTCCTGCTCCTCTAGGGATTCGTATTTCCTGAATCATATCCTGCACCACCTGTGGTGGTGCAGGTGTAAATTTGGAGACTATGATGCAAATAAAGAAGTTAAGAAACATCCCGATCGAGCCGATTCCTTCTGGAGAAATTCCAAACCACCAATATTCTTTTGTATTCAGTTCAGGACTAATGAATTTAAAGAAAATGATGTAGCTCAGCGTAAAGATTAAGCCAGTAATCATTCCGGCTATTGCTCCTTCTTTGTTGATTCGACTGGAGAAAATGCCCATGATAATTACGGGGAAAAAGGAAGCTGCTGCCAAACCAAAGGCAAAGGCAACCACTTCTGCGACAAATCCTGGAGGATTGATGCCAAAATATCCAGCAACTACTACCGCACCAGCGGCTGCCAGTCTAGCGATTCGAAGCTCTTTTTTCTCCGACATGCTTGGATTGAAGGTTCGAAATAAATCTCTGGATACCGAAGTTGAAATCACCAACAACAATCCTGCGGCTGTAGATAGTGCAGCGGCCATCGCACCTGCGGCAACTAGGCCGACCACCCAATTGGGAAGCTTGGCGATTTCAGGTGAAGCTAGGACCATAATATCTTTATCGATCGTTAATTCATTGGCTCCTTTGTCGGCGAGGTATTGAACCATCCCATCACCATTTTTATCATCAACGGTGATCAAGTTTGTTTTTTGCCAATTCGAAACCCAAATGGGTAAGTTGTCGACCTTTTTCTCACTGACGGATTCGATGGTATTGTAAATTCCGAAAGCGGCTACCGCAGGAGCAGTGGTGTACAGAATCGAAATAAAAGCCAAAGCATAGCCGGCGGAAAGCCGTGCATCCTTTACTCTTGGGACGGTAAAAAACCGGACAATTACATGTGGCAAACCAGCTGTACCTACCATCAGGGCTAGTGTAATCATAAAGATATCTGCCATTTCTTTCCGCCCTGAGGTATAGGCAGCAAAGCCTAATTCAGTCAATACCCCATCCAACTTGTCCAGTAAATAAGAGCCATCTGAGACCGTACTTCCCATGCCCATTTGCGGAATAGGATTCCCAGTCAACTGCATGGATACAAAGATTGCCGGAACCATAAAGGCAAAGATGAGCACGCAATATTGGGCGACTTGGGTATAAGTGATGCCTTTCATTCCTCCCAAAACTGCATAGAAAAAGACAATACACATACCGAAAACTACGCCCCATTCAATCGGGATTTCCAGATAGCGGGAGAAAACAATTCCTACTCCGCGCATCTGTCCGGCAACATAAGTAAAGGAAATAAACAGCGCACAGATGACCGCCACGACTCGAGCTTTGTTGGAATAGTAACGGTCTCCGACGAAGTCAGGGACCGTGAATTTCCCGAATTTACGAAGGTATGGAGCTAACAAGAGCGCAAGAAGAACATATCCTCCTGTCCAGCCCATTAAATAAACAGAGCCGTCATAACCTGAAAAGGAAATAATTCCAGCCATGGAAATAAATGACGCTGCAGACATCCAATCTGCTGCGGTAGCCATTCCGTTTGCGAGCGGTGAAACTCCACCTCCTGCGGTATAGAATTCTTTGGTAGAACCTGCTCGGGTATAAATCGCAATGCCGATATAAAGTGCAAAAGATAAGCCTACGAGAATGTAAGTCCAGGTTAAAATTTCCATTTGGTAGATTGGGTTTTTAATTTAATCCTCGTTGACATCGAACTCTTTATCCAATTTGTTCATCCGGATGACATAGACAAAAATCAAGATCACAAATGTGAAAATGGATCCTTGCTGCGCAAACCAAAATCCAAGTTTAAATCCTCCAATGTTGAATTGATTCAAATAATCGACTCCAAGAATCCCGAAGCCAAATGAAACCACAAACCATACTACCAGCAGGTAAAATAGAGTTATGAGATTTTTTCTCCAATACTGTTGCATCTTGGGTTTGGGCATAATAATTTAATTTTTGCGAGTTGGAATTTGGAAGATAGCCTAAACAGAGATTCAGAAAAGAATAGGTTAATCCTTCACGAATTAATCAAAAAATTTTGGTAAGTCCTGAATTTGGCGCAATTAACTTTGGGAGAAATGAGTTATTTCGAATATACTATCTCTATAAAATTTTGATCAATTTTTATAATAAAAACCCTTAGTGTCCAAAATCGTCTTCCTTGGATTTTTTAAAAACTAAATGAAATATTCAGATGCGATTGCTAATCCAGCTGCTAAAAAGCTAACCAGTAATTTATTCCAATGAAAGGTGTGATGTGGACTACTTTCAAAAAATATGGTAGTGGAAATATGAAGAAAACCTCCTACGACCAAACCATAAAGCATCCCGATTCCTTCTTTTTGAAGAATTCCATTCTCGAAAAGGAATGCGCTTGAAAACATACCAAGCGGCGAAGCCAAGGCAAATAGCGTCAATAAAATCAAGGTCCATTTTCTCGACAGCGAACTGCTCAGGACTGCTGCAAGCGCAAATGCTGCGGGGCCTTTATGCATGATAATTCCTATCAAAACTGATTTCCCACTGTGCAAATGACCCATAGAATCTGCATCTACCAAGTTTCCATGTGAAAGTAAAGTGCCTTCTAAAAATGCATGAATAAAAAGTCCCAGCATCACCGTGATCACCCCGCTTTTGCTTTCTCCATGGTGATGGTGGATATGCCCATGTTCGATTCCACTGGAAAGAAACTCAAGAATCTGCTGTAGTAAAAAGCCGATTAGAATAAATAGCCCCATCTTTCCCCCATCGAATCCACTGGAGAAAAGCTCCGGCAAAAGATGTAATACTGTGATGGAGAATAAATAAGACCCCGCAAAAACCAGAATCAGTTTGAAATACTTGTCTTTGAATTTTGGCGCGAAAAAAACTAATGATCCTGCGCCAAGTGCTGTGAAGAAAAGAAGAAGAAAGTTTATTCCCATGTCTAAGAAGGCTTTCTGCTGTCTTTCAGAAAAGCTTGGAGGTATAACTCAGACAAAGGTAATAAAATTCAATAATGTTGCATTTATATTCCTACTCCTGAATAAAAGATAAGAATGGCTTAAGGGTTTCGCTTGCAAACGTAGCATAGCCTCCTTTGCCATCTCCGTAAATCAAAAAGACTTCAATTTCATTCAAAGTAGAATCCAATTGGATCGCACGATCCAATCCCATCACCATCATAGCAGTCGCATAAGCATCTGCAGTCATGCAGTCTTTAGCCAGAACAGTAGCACTGAGCAAGCTGTGATTGACAGGATAGCCTGTTGCAGGATTGATGGTATGAGAGATTTTGACGGAGTCTCTGACATAGTAATTGCGATAATTTCCAGAAGTGGCCATTCCCCGGTTTTCAAGGGCGATAATGCTATAGAGATCAGAAGCACTTGCTGATTCATCTGGTCGATTAATCCCGACTTTCCAAAGCTCTCCTTTTTCATTCACTCCCTTTGCGACTAGCTCTCCGCCGATTTCAACCAAATAATTTTCTATACCTTTTTTATTAAGAAAATCTGCGATGACATCCACGCCTTGTCCTTTGGCGATAGCCGAAAAGTCCAGATACATGCCTGGCTTGGTCTTTCGCACTAGTTTTTCATCAAACTGGATTTTATCAAAACCTACTGCATCCAGTAGTAAACTGATGTCCGTGCTGTCCTTTAGTTCAGGACCTCCAGGGCCAAAACCCCAAACATTCACCAAAGGACCAATAGTCGGATCAAAAGCTCCATTCGTGTTTTCAAAAACTGTTTTGGATGCTTGAAGTACCTGAGGTAAATAGGGTAATTTGAAAAGTAAGCTATCTGCTCTGTTGAATTGGGAAATCTCGGAATCCGGAATGTAAGTGGAAAGACTATTATTGAAAACCACCAAAAGTGAATCAACGGAGGATTGTAGGTTTTTGCCCGATTCTGTAAGGTAAGTCAGGGAATAAGTCGTGCCCATGGTTTGACCTGAAAAAGTCACTTTTCCCGGACTGGAAACTTCCAGGATCTCTGTTTCTTGAGAGCTTGTCTTAGACCTCCAGAAATAAACACTTACTACCAGAACAAGAAGTACAAGAGAGTAAATTGTATTTTTCTGCGCGTTGGAAGCCATAGGAGATCGGATTTGCTGCGAATTTAAGCCTTATTTTTTGCTTTGGTAAAAAAGTAGTGGGATGAAATTCATTCCCTAGGGCAAGTCTAATTTTCTATATTTGTTCATCATGAGAGAAGATTACCTAAGCGGAGACGAAGAAAGCCTCAGTCCAAAAGATCGGGATTTTGAAAAGGCATTGAGACCCCTGAGTTTTGAGGATTTTACAGGTCAGTTTAAGATTGTAGCAAATCTGCGCGTATTTGTGCTGGCAGCCAAAAACCGAAATGAGCCTTTGGATCACGTCTTGCTTCATGGTCCTCCAGGCTTAGGAAAAACGACACTGAGCCATATTATTGCCAACGAACTGGGTTCTGGCTTGAAAATTACCTCAGGTCCAGTATTGGATAAGCCATCCGATCTTGCAGGCTTGCTGACTAATTTGGAAGAAGGTGACGTACTTTTTATAGATGAGATTCACCGGCTGAATCCCATCGTGGAGGAATACCTCTACTCGGCCATGGAGGATTTCCGAATCGATATTATGCTGGACTCCGGTCCAAATGCCCGCTCGGTTCAGATTTCCTTGAGTCCTTTCACCCTTATCGGAGCTACTACCAGATCAGGATTATTGACTTCGCCGCTCCGTGCTCGATTTGGGATCAATTCCAGATTGGAATATTATGATGCCAAATTGCTCACCGATATCGTCATCCGCTCCGCAGGAATTCTTCAGACTCCAATCGATGAAATAGCGGCCTTTGAAATCGCCCGCCGTAGTCGAGGTACACCAAGAATTGCGAATATGCTTTTACGGAGAACCCGTGATTTTGCGGAAGTGAAAGGTAATGGAACTATCACCTTGGATATAGCACAATTTGCACTGAATGCACTCGACGTGGATGTGAACGGATTGGATGAAATGGATAATCGAATCTTGCTCACGATCATCGAAAAATTCAAAGGCGGACCGGTTGGCTTGAGTACCATTGCTACAGCTTGTGGTGAGGAAGCAGAGACAATTGAGGAAGTATATGAGCCATTCCTCATCCAGGAAGGCTATCTCAAGCGCACCGCCCGAGGGCGAATGGCTACAGAGCAAGCTTACAAGCACCTGAAAATCAAACCGAACTTGGGATTGGGTGGATTGTTTGAGGGAGTGTAGAAGTCAACTTTAGATATTGAAAAAGCCAGTCTGGAGTAATCTGGACTGGCTTTTTAAGTATTTTACAAAGGCTTACTTTTTCAGCGAAGCCATATCAATCACAAATCTATACCTCACGTCACCTGCAATCGTGCGCTCGTATGCTTCATTGATTTCGTCCATGGCGATCACTTCCACGTCAGAGACGATGTTATGCTCAGCGCAGAAATCCAACATTTCCTGAGTTTCTTTAATCCCACCAATAAGTGACCCTGCCAAGCTTTTTCTTCCAAAAATTAAGGAAGTCGCATGAATCTGCTCTGGTGTTGGAGGGACGCCCACCAAGACCATCACCCCATTAGTCTTCAATAAATTCAGATAAGTAGCATAATCATGCGATGCAGATACCGTATCAATGATCAGATTATAAGAACCTTTCAGCCGTTTCATGTTTTCCGGATCAGTAGTCAGCTCAAAATGATGTGCGCCTAGTGAATCTGCATCTTTTGCTTTCTCTGGAGAGCGGCTCAGCATGGTGACTTCCGCACCCATCGCAGCAGCGAGTTTCACGGCCATATGCCCCAAACCTCCCAAACCTACTACAGCTACTTTGTCTCCTTTTTTTACATTCCAGTGTCTGAGTGGAGAATAGGTTGTAATCCCTGCACAAAGTAAAGGAGCTACTCCTTCTATTGGAAGTTTATCTGATACGGAGAGTACAAACTTTTCAGTGACTACGATATGAGTGGAATAGCCGCCATAGGTAATGGTTTTCTTATCCTGAAGGTATGAGCTATAAGTGCCAGACATTCCATTTTCACAGAATTGCTCCAAGTCCTCGGCGCAGCTGCCACAGGTTCCGCAGGAATCTACCATACAGCCTACACCCACGGTGTCGCCCACTTTATGCTTGCTTACCTCAGCGCCTACTGAAATTACTTTTCCTACAATCTCATGACCTGGTACGATCGGGAAAATGGTTCCTCCCCATTCGTTTCTCGCCATGTGAATATCTGAATGGCAAACGCCACAATATAAGATTTCGATTTCCACATCCTTTGGTCCAGGGGTTCTTCGGATCAATTCAAACGGGCCAAGTGGCTGATCTGCATGTTTTGCAGCATATGATTTTACGGTGCTCATAAAAATTATTTTTGGTAAAAATTAATCTTGAATATACAAAATATTTGGCCTCTAGGGCTTTGAAATAACCTCCTTTGCCGCCTCTTGATCTACATACCAAATCAAATCTGCGGTTGCTGGATTAACTAAACTGGCTGGGTAGGTTCGAAAATCCCCTTCCTGCTTTACGATTTCACGGAGCTTCTCTGCTTTGCTTGCACCTGTTACTAAGAGTGCCACTCTTTTCGCATTGTTAATTATCTTTCCGGTGATCGTGACTCGTTTTTGTCCTGAATCAGGATGAGTTGCGACTACACAATTATGTACTGAATCCCAAAGTTGAATCGAATCAGGAAAAATGGAGGCGGTGTGCCCATCATCGCCCATGCCAAGCATGACCAAATCGAATTGAGGGATTTCATTTTCCTTTGGCAGCTCTTGATCCAAAACTTTCCCGTAACGAATAGCTTCTTCAGAAGGATTGTTTTCTCCCAAAACCCGAAAAATATTTGTTGCAGGAATCTCGATTTTTGAAATCAGATGATCCACCGTCATTTTATAATTACTCTCCGGGTCTGAGGGAGGCACGCAGCGCTCATCGCCCCAATAGAAACGGACTTTTGACCAATCAATTTCCAGAGCCAAGTGTTTAGCCAAGTAGTCAAAAACCACCTTTGGAGTACTGCCTCCGGAAAGGGCGACATGGATTTTGTCCTTTGACTCAGTCAATTCTTGAAACTGATGGGCAAATTCTGCTGCCAAACTTTCTTTGGAATTGGAGATAATGAGTTGCATAAATAGATCTTTTTATATTAATACACCAGTAGGGAATTCCTTTTGATTATTGGGCTGGAAGACGGATGACCCTAGACCGAAGTTTCCCAAAACTGGACCTCAATCGGACTTTCATGCTGTCAAACCTTGATACTGGTAATAAAGTGGCGAATCATATTTTTTAACTAAAATTCGATTTTAGGAGGGTCCTAGCAAAGCACACAGAAGCCGGATTCGTCGGTCAATAGATCTCCCGGATTTCTCCAGCCATAACTATCTTCGATCAGTTCATCTGAATTTCTTGGTCCCCAAGTTCCGACGGAATAACCATAAGTATTCACAATCGAACTTTCAGACCAGCATTTAAGAATCGGATCAACAAACTTCCAAGCTGCTTCTACCTCATCTGCTCGGGCATAAAGCGTTGTGTCCCCTTGCATCGCGTCGAGCAAAAGGCGCTCGTAAGCATCCATGACTTTGGCAGAATCCAGATCAGAATAATAGAAATCCATATTTGCCTGTTCGACATGGAATCCAAGGCCTGGAACTTTTACCCCAAACTTGATCAAAATCCCTTCATCGGGTTGAATGCGAATAATCAGCTTGTTGTCTTTGCGGTAAATATCCTGACTTTTGAAAACTTCATGATGAGGGGTCTTAAAGTGAATGATCACTTCAGTAACCTTGGTAGGCATTGCTTTGCCGGTACGCACATAAAATGGGACATCCTTCCATCGCCAGTTATCCACAAAAAATTTGACAGCGGCAAAGGTTTCAGTAGTGGAATCGGGATCAACTCCATCTTCTTCCCGGTAGCCTTTCATAGTTTTACCATCAATAGTCGAGGCAACGTATTGGCCACGTAAAGTATTTTCAATGATGGTTTTCTCATCTTTCATGATTCGAAGTGATTTCAGTGCTTTGACTTTTTCATTTCGAATTTCCTCTGCGTCTGAATTAATCGGTGGTTCCATCACGATTAAAGAAACTATCTGAAGCAGGTGACTTTGAAACATGTCCCGAAGTGCTCCCGACTTATCGTAATATCCGCCACGTTTTTCCACGCCTACTGTCTCCGCATTGGTGATCTCTACATGGTGGATGTAGCGTCGATTCCAAAGCGGTTCGAAAATGGAATTGGAAAAGCGCGTGACCAGTAAATTCTGAACTGTTTCTTTTCCTAAATAATGATCAATTCGATAGACTTGAGACTCTTGAAAATACTTGTGAATACCCTCATTGAGTGCTTTCGCAGATGCAAGATCATAGCCAAATGGCTTTTCTACAATAATCCGTTTCCAGCCATGGTCTTCTTTGGTCAGTCCTTCTTCCCAGAGATTTTTCGCAATTGTCTCATATAGACTTGGTGGGGTAGAAAGGTAGAATATATAGTTTCCCGCTGTGCCATGCTCTTCATTCAGAGCAGTGATTTTATTGGCAAGTTGGGAGTAACTGACATCATATTTTTCGCCTAGATCTTCGTAGAAAATTTTATCAGAAAAGGTTTTAATGAAGCTGGCTTCTTCTTTGGTTAGCTTCTTTTTCAAAAACTCACTTTCTTCAACCACTTTTTTCCTGAAGTCTTCATTACTCATTGGACTTCGGCTAGCACCCAAAACCACAAAGTTTTCAGGGAGATGCTTTCCTTTATAGAGGTTAAAAAGTGCAGGGACCAGTTTTCGGGCAGTCAAATCACCTGAAGCTCCAAAGATGATCAGCATCTGGTTTTGAGTTTTTTTCATCTGTTTATTATTTGTTTTTCAAAGCGCATTCCAATAATTATGGTTAGGAATCTCGCATGATTTATAAATATTCCGATCTGCGTCACTTGTGTTTTACTCAATTTCATAAGAAAATCTATATAGATTCGGAATTTTTGGGTAAGGGGAGGTTGATTTTTGGCTAATACTTTTTGGAAAAAGCTTTAAAGGTCGTTTTGATAAGTTAATTTTGACCTTGAAGCTGTAAAAATAGAGCTTATTTATTTTATTCTTCCAGCCTGGTAAAAGGATTGACTCAGAATTTGACGAATTGATAATTGAAAAATACGATGCAAGCAACTTATGATTTTGGCCTGATAGGTCTAGGAGTGATGGGTAGAAATTTTATTTTGAACGTGGCAGATAATGGTTTTAAGGCTTTTGGCTATGATCTGAATACTGATCAAGTCGCAGCCCTCAAAGCTGAGGGAAATCCAGATCAGGTAGATGCGACTTCAGATATTGTGACTTTTACCCAATCACTTAGCTTGCCTCGAAAAATCATGCTTTTGGTGCCTGCCGGCAAAATAGTAGATCAGGTGATAGAAAGTCTGCTTCCACACTTGGATAAAGATGATATTATCATCGATGGAGGAAATTCATTTTTTACGGATACGGATCGGAGAGAGGAATACCTTAAGGAAAAAGGCATTCACTTTTTCGGATCTGGAGTTTCGGGCGGAGCGAAAGGTGCGAGAAAAGGGCCAAGTATTATGCCTGGAGGAAATAAGGAGGCATACCAGCATGTCAAGCCAATCTTTGAAGCAGTTTCTACCAAGTATAAAGGCGAGCCTTGCGTGGCTTATTTGGGCCCTAAGTCTGCGGGAAATTATGTGAAAATGGTGCACAATGGAATCGAATATTCCATGATGCAGTTGACTTCGGAGATTTATGATTTGTTGAAAAAGTCGGTAGGCTTATCCAATTCAGAACTTCATGAAGTTTATTCCACTTGGAATTCGGGCCGACTCCAATCATTTTTGGTGGAGATTACTGCAGAGATTTTCACTCAAAAAGATACGCTGACAGGTGGCGATTTGGTGGATCTGATTTTGGATAAAGCCAAGCAAAAGGGAACTGGAAAATGGACTTCTCAAAATGCAATGGATTTGGGAATTCCAGTGCCGACCATTGATATGGCGGTAAGTATGCGGGAAATTTCTGCTTTGAAAGAGGAGCGAGTGTTAGCTGATCAATTGTATTCAAGACCTACTCCTTTACCCATTTCAAAAGCAGAAATGATCGCTCAGGCAGAGCAGGCCTTGTATTTTTCTTTTATTATTTCTTATTCGCAGGGTCTTCATCAGCTGGCTGATGCTTCGAGAGAGTATGGCTATGAATTGGATATGGCGGTGATTGCCAAGATCTGGCGTGCTGGCTGTATCATCCGAGCGGGATTGCTGGCAGATATTGCGGATGCATTTACAGCAAAGCCTGATTTGGCAAACCTGTTGCTTTCACCAGCTTTTGTGGGAAAAGTTCAGGACACACTACCAGCCGTTAGGAGTTTGGTTGCTTATGCAGCACAAAGTGGCATTCCGGTGCCAGGTCTTGCATCAGCCTTAAGTTATTTTGATGCCTATACTTCTTCCAATCTTCCGCTTAATCTGATTCAAGCGCAACGTGATCACTTTGGATCGCATACTTACGAGCGAATAGATCG
Organism: Algoriphagus marinus; assembly: GCF_001936475.1. GTDB lineage: Bacteria > Bacteroidota > Bacteroidia > Cytophagales > Cyclobacteriaceae > Algoriphagus > Algoriphagus marinus. Next base: position 197,123 of record NZ_MSPQ01000003.1, read on the forward strand.
AGAAGGGATTTTCCATACTGAATGGGGAGATCAGTAGGCAGTTTGCAGTGGGCAGTAAACAGTATCAACCTTTGAGGTTTTTCTAACCTCGAAGGTTTTAATTCAGTAAACCGTAGGCAGGATTGATTTCTAAGAAATCAGAATCCAAAAAAGGAAATGGAGAAGATGTCCTAGAGGATTTATGATTTTTTTTCAGGCTGCAAAATTCAGACTTGGAATGAGCAAACTAACTTGGGAAAGCTCTCTCGAATTAGTCCTTCGGTTTTTTAGGATACCTATTGCCTGTTCGCTTTCCTTCCTTGTATATGACCGTTCCTTCCCAGGATTCATCCCAATTGTAAAAGTTGAATTCGCCGGAAAAACTGGCCGGAATATTCAGATAACTCACTTCAAAAAAGTTAGTACGGTTGAATACATGTGCTGGATCAGCTGAGTATACCTTTAAAAAATAGGGGACGTAGGTCTCTGGACCATTTTTGACTAGAATTAAGGAAGTTCTGATCGATTTTGGTGGAGGATTGTTTCCACTTACTCCGAATACCATTCCTTTTGGGTAATGGACAGGTACTTCGATGACAGTTCTGTTTTTGGGATCCGTTAATTTAACAGCCTCATTCCAGATGATTTCTCTAGTTAAAAATTTTGGATCGAGTGATTCTGATTTAGTTTCCATCGCCTTTGCATCCAATCGATTTTGATTTTGTTGGATCCATTGCCTTGCAGCGACTATCTCAGGTTCTAATTTATTAATCTCAGGGCTAAGTACGTCTTTGATGCAAGCGGTACAGAGTAGAAATAAAAAGCTTAAATAAAATACGGGGGATATTAGCCTCATCGATAAAATGTTTTGGCTAATAAGGGAATATTAGTTTTGGATTACAAGAAAACTAAAAGATAATTTAACCGACTTTTAATTTTAACTCGCCTTGACGCTTGATTACTTTCAATTCAAAAAACTGGTTGATAAAAGCTTTGCAGTGATTTTCAGCCCATTCGGCACGGCTTTCGGTATCATAAAGCAAGGTCATTCGGAGCATGGTTTTTACATATTGCTCATTTTTTCCTAGCTCTTTGATCCAAGTAATACATGCTGCTTCCCAATCTTCTTTAAACTTATCAAAATGGTTTTTCCCGTCAAAAAGTATCTCCAATTGATTGTCTCCGTGCTTATAGCGATAAACGCCGCAAAGTTGTCGATAAATGATTTTAACTCTATCAACAGGAAACTCGAACGTATTAAGGATGTTGACGTAAGTCTCGTCCATCAGGAGAAGCGGATTATATAAATAAGTGTAAGACCGCTTTAACTCATAGATCATCTGATCGATCAACTCATCTTCAAGTACAAACTGCGCTTGTCTGAGGATATAGTTTTTATCAAGAGGGAAGATTTTTTCGATCATTTTAAAAAGATTGACTTGCAAAAATACAAAACTTATCTTTTTACCACCTCTTTTTGAAAGTTTTATTAGTTTTTATTTGGTTGAAGATTAAAAAAAACTCCGTCAATTACCAGTCCGAACTTCCTTTGGGAACATATGCAGCCATCTGATCAAGAAGTTCTACTGGATCATCAGATACAATCAAAAGTCCTTCTTGCTCTGGATAGAGAAATCCTTGTTCCATTCCGTGATTTAAGAAATCAATCAATTTATCGTAATACCCATTCACATTATATAAGGCCAAGGGTTTTTGAATATAGTGAAGTTGGTTTAAGGTCATGATCTCAAAAAGCTCCTCTAAAGTCCCAATTCCACCCGGCATAGCTATAAAACCATCCCCTTGCTCCGCCATCAGCCATTTTCGATCGCGCATGGTCTCCACGATAATCAATTCAGTACAGCCACGGTGAGCTACTTCCCGATCGACAAGTTTTTGAGGAATTATGCCAACTACTTCTTTGCCTCCAGCAAGCATTTCATCTGCGATCACGCCCATGAGCCCCACTCTTCCCGCACCATAAATGAGGGTTTTGTCCCTTTTAATCATTTCTTGAGCTAATGCTCGTGCAGCTGATTCGAAAATGGGCGAATTTCCTTTTCGTGAGCCGCAGTAAACTGTGATTTTTTTCATTTTCCTAAAATTAAATTCGAAAATAGCGGAATCTCTCGCTTGGACAAAGGATTTAGTAAAGCCTTAATTTGAATTGAGAAGAACCAAAACGGCATAAATTGGAAAGAGCCAATGATAAAATTCTATTTTTGCCCAATGAAAATCTGCTTTGCCACAAATAATCAAAAGAAAATCGAGGAAGTGAAAGCCGCCCTTGGGTCTAAATTTCAAATTGTTTCTCTCGAAGCAATCGGATGCCATGAAGAGTTGCCAGAGACAGGAAATACACTCGAGTTCAATGCCTTTCAAAAGGCAAGATATGTCAAGGAAAACTATGGTGTAGACTGCTTTGCGGATGATACGGGTCTGGAAGTAAATGCCCTTGGAGGTGATCCAGGGGTGTTTTCTGGTAGGTACGCTGGCGAGCCCCGCTCAGATGAGCGAAATATTGATAAGCTCTTGACAAGTCTTGGAAACGAAACAGATCGCACAGCTCAATTCCGAACTGTAATCGCATTGATTTTAGAAGGGAAGGAGTATCAGTTTGAAGGAATTGCAAAAGGAGAAATTCTTTTTGAAAGAACTGGTAATGGAGGATTCGGGTATGATCCTGTTTTCAGACCTGATGGATTTACAAAGTCCTTTGCAGAGTTGACTCTAGATGAAAAAAATCAAATCAGTCATCGAGGGAAGGCGGTAAAATTGCTAATTGATTTTCTGAGCAATAGATAATTCTGAAAAACGAAATGGAATAATATAACTTTGTCCCATGCAAAAGCCATTTATCGTCGGGATCACAGGGGGATCTGCTTCAGGGAAGACTTTATTTTTAGAACGCCTCTTGCGCACATTTGAACCTGGAGAAGTTTGTCTGATTTCTCAAGATAACTATTACAAGCCTAGGCATATGCAGCCGATTGATTCCAAAGGGATTCATAATTTTGATACTCCGCATAGTATTGATTTTGAACAGTACGCTGCTGACATTCGAAAAATTCAAGCTGGTGAGACTGTAGAACGCGAAGAATACACTTTCAACAACGCTGCGAAAAAGCCAAAGATGCTGAAATTTGTTTCTTCCCCAGTGGTGGTAGTCGAAGGGATCTTTGTGCTTTATTATCCTGAGCTTGCCGACTTATTAGACTTGAAGATCTTTATAGATGCTAAGGATCACATTAAACTTAAGCGTAGAATCATCCGAGACAAAGTAGAGCGTGGCTATGATTTGGATGATGTCCTTTATCGCTATGAGATGCATGTGATGCCGACTTATGAAAAGTACATCAAGCCTTTTAAAAATGAAGCGGATCTAATCGTTCCAAACAATCATAGCTTTGACAAGGCATTGGATGTAATCCGGACCTATCTCCTTTCGAGATCAGGCAAGTAAGTCGAAAAAAATCGCTACACTATTCCGATTTTTCATTTATTGGCTATATTTGCGACCCATGAAGCAATCCAAACAAAATAGCAGATTGATCCAACAGCGCATTACGGTGATGCTGGCGATGCTGTTTTGTATGTTTATTTCCAGCGTTGAATATATACCCGGGAATGAATCTACTGTAAAAGTTGAGAAGCAGGAGTCTTCAAATTCTCAGGATCAGACTTTTTTAGATGTTGCTGTTGATGCTGTAGTGCCATTTGTGGTGCACGTATCTCAGAGCACTTTATATTTAATCTATGAAATTGTCCGATTTAAAGGGACAACATTCATTACCGAATCTACTTCCATTTTTCAACCAAACCAGTTGGTAGAGATCCTTTTTGAACGGATCATTTCTACCAAAGGTCCCTGATTCCCCATTCTTTTTAACTGGAATTACCTTGTCAGTTGCCTTCCGGTGATTGACTCAAAATCTGTATTTACAATCAATTAATATCTATTTCTCATGCAAAACAAAGGTGTCATTGTGTTTTTGACAGTGATTGTTACAGCGCTTTGTCTGTACTATCTGTCATTCACATTTGTATCAAATGGCGTTCAGGAAAAAGCAACAAACTATGCTTCTGACGCATCCGGCAATATCGATTTTGCCAAAAGACAAGGTTATTTAGACTCCGTATGGAGACAGCCTGTTTATAATTTTCTAGGAGCAGATTTCACTTATCAGGAAGTTAAAGAAACTGAGCTCGGACTTGGTCTTGACCTTCAGGGTGGAATGCACGTAACTTTGGCAGTTTCTCCTGTAGAGATTGTAAAAGGAATCGCTGGCAATCCTAAGGACGAAGCATTCAACAAATCGGTAGAAGAAGCTCGCGAAGAGGCTAAAACATCTACAGCAAAGTATGTGGATCTATTCTATGCTGCTTGGCAACGAAACAGTACCGGCAAAAATCTAAGCACTATTTTCGCTACAGCAGCAAATAGGGGAAGAATCTCTTTGGAGTCTTCAGACGCTGAAATCCTAGACATCATCGATACTGAGATAGAGAATGCGATTGAGCGTTCTTTCAATATCTTGAGAACTCGTATCGATAGATTTGGAACATCTCAACCAAACATTCAGCGAATCCAAGGTTCAGGTCGTATTCAAATCGAACTTCCTGGAGTCGACAACCAAGAGCGAGTAAGAAACCTACTTCAAGGAGTGGCGAAGCTTCAATTTTGGGAAGTTGCCGAGGCGAATGAAATTGGCGGAGCATTGGAGCTTATCAATTCTTCTTGGGTAGCTGACAATAAATCTAATCCTGTAGCGGAAGACACGGTTTCTACCGAAGGACTCTCTGAGGAAGATTCTTTGAGAAATGCCCTTGAGAAGCAATTGGCTGAGATTGATCCTCTGAATCCAAATAGTAATACTTCTCCACTCTTCGCACTTTTGAAGCCAAACTTTGGCTTGGCTTATGATGTCAGAGATACTTTGACGATCAATAGAATCTTAAAAAATGAGCAGTATAAGTCGCTTCTTCCTAGAGACATCAAATTGCTTTGGGGAGTAAAACCAGTCGACACAGGTGATGGAACAGAGACTTTGGAGCTATTTGCTATCAAAGCAACCAAAGGATCTGATCAGGCGCCACTCGAGGGAGACGTAGTGACCGATGCCCGTCAGGTCTTAGATCAGACATCAAGACCTGCAGTATCTATGCAGATGAATGCTGAAGGCGCTAGAAAGTGGAGAAAATTAACTGCTGAGAATATCGGTAGAAGAATCGCAGTAGTATTGGATGACTATGTGTATACCGCACCTGTTGTAAACGGTGAGATCCCAACTGGTCAATCTGAAATCTCAGGTAACTTCTCTCTTCAGGAAGCGCAGGATTTGGCGAATATCTTGAAGTCAGGTTCACTTCCTGCTCCAACTCAGATCGTTGAAGAAAGCATCATTGGTCCAACTTTGGGTAAGGAAGCTTTGAATCAAGGTTTGATTTCTATGGTATCGGGATTGTTGATCGTGGTATTATTCATGGTTGCATATTATGCTAAAGGCGGTTTTGTAGCGATTGCTGCATTGGTTTTCAACATTTTCTTTATCCTTGGAATTCTTGCACAGCTTGGTGCAGCATTGACTTTGCCAGGTATCGCAGGTATCGTGCTGACGATTGGTATGTCGATTGATGCGAACGTCCTGATTTTTGAACGAATCAAAGAAGAACTTCGCAATGGAGTTGGTTTACTAGGAGCGATCAATGCAGGTTATGACAAAGCATTCTCAGCAATTCTTGATTCGAACGTGACCACGTTCTTGACCGGTGCGATTCTTTATGCTTTAGGTCAAGGGCCTGTGAAAGGATTTGCGATCGTATTGATGATCGGTATTGCTTCATCTTTCTTCTCATCTGTGTTTATCACTCGAGTGATTGTATCCTGGATGAGTAAAAAAGGTGATAAAAGCTCAATTAGCTTTGCCACACCATTTGCTAAGAATGCACTTTCATCTCTTAATATTGACTTCTTAGGTAAGCGAAAAGTAGCTTATTTGATTTCCACTGGAATCATTGTAGTAGGTCTTGCAATAGCCGCTATTTCAGGACTCAAGTTTGGTGTAGACTTCACAGGAGGCCGTTCCTACATTGTTGCTTTTGCTGAGCCTTTAGCAGCTTCTGAGTTGAAGACAGGCTTGGATGGTGAATTTGGTGGTTCGGTAGAAGTGAAAACCTACGGTGCAACAAACGTTCTGAAAGTGACCACTTCATACTTGGTTAATGAGGACGATGCAGAATCAAATAATGAAGTTGAGTCTAAAGTAAAAGAAGGAATCGCCGCAGTAACTGGTTTGACCTTTACAGATAATGCTGAAACTCTTTCTTCAGGTCAATTTGCAATCACAGGTTCATCCAAAGTGGGTGCAACTGTAGCAGATGATATCAAGGCTTCATCAGCAGAAGCAATGATCGTTGCCTTGGTTGCGATCTTCCTTTATATTCTATTGAGATTCCGTAAGTGGCAGTTCTCTTTGGCTTCTATTATCGCATTGATTCACGATACCTTATTTGTGATTGCAGCATTTGCGATTGCAAGTGCATTTGGAGCGACATTCGAGATCGATCAGGTATTTATTGCAGCGGTATTGACCGTGATTGGTTATTCGATCAATGATACTGTAATTGTATTTGACCGTATCCGTGAAAATATCGAGAATAGAGGAACTCATAAGCTTGTAAAAGTATTCAACGATGCAATCAATCAGACTTTGGGTAGAACTTTGATTACTTCATTCACGACTTTGATCGTAGTGATTGTTCTATTAGTGTTTGGTGGAGAGGTGCTTCGTGGATTCTCGTTTGCATTGTTTATCGGTATTCTTGTAGGTACTTATTCTTCAGTATTCATAGCTACGCCAATCGTAGTGGATTTGATGAAAAGAGAAATTGATCAGGAAGGGGCTAAAGAATCTAAGAAAATAGCCTAATAAAAATTCTAATTATTAAAAAGGAGCGGGAGTAATCTCGCTCCTTTTTTATTGACCAAATGGGAAAAAATACCTTAACTTTTAGCCTTAGTTTCTAGGGCTAAATTGATTTAACACTTAACAACAAAATTTTTACATGAAAATTTCAAAAGAGGACTTCGAGAGCATGAAGCTCAAGTATGACAAAGAAGTTAAAAAAGGCGAGCCTGCCAAAGGCAAAAGTGGAAAGGATAAAATCGATCAAACAAACTGGATTTTTTTTGATAGAGAAACTTTAGAACGCCTATTGGCAAAAGCGGATAAAGACCCTAAAATAGGAGGAATCCAATTTTATTTTACTGAGTATACTGAAGAAGTCGCTTCTAAATACTACCCAAATGATGCGGACAAGCTTACAGGGGCATTAACGCTAGTTATGAGACCAGCGAACCTCAAAGAAGGTCAAGATTCCGCGGAAATATTGGAAACTGAAGATGATTATGAGAACCGTGGCACTATGTGCCCTCCATTCTGCAAACCAGAACCCACTAATTCTTAAAAATGCAGGATAAACTCTGGGTTGAATTTGGAGGTTGGTATCTGGTCTCAATTGACATCTTGTTAATAATTGGGATCTTCTATTTTCTAAAATTACCCAAGGAAAAAAAAGCTAATAGCTTCTATTGGCTTCCTTTTTTTATTTTAGCTTTTACGGTCTTTTACGAGAATTTGGGTGGCTATACAAATTACAACTTCGAGTTTAATAAAGCTGTGAATGCATTCTTGGGTAATACTGAATATCCAAGATATAATCTTTGGCTTTTTAATATTACCCATACTCATATAGCTACAATCCTATACCTTTTTTTGATTAGATCTTGGCTGGAACCCTCTAAAAAGAAATATATCAATTGGATGATAATTTTTTTTGCTGTTGTTGTTCAAGTCTTGCAAATCTCAGGAATTGAACCTATTTACTTAGATCAGCCTATCATTTCTACTATTGGAGCAAATATGATCATAATAGGGAGTGGACTTTATTTTATTGGATTGATGAATAACGACCAATATTTGGCTGCTAATCCACTTCGATTGCTTTCTTTTTGGCAGATGACATTTATTTTATTCACGTATTCATTGACTTACATTACCTCAGTTTCACTGCTATACATCTATACGTTATACCCACAATTAGCCACTTCACTTCATTATATTAATTTGGTCATGGGAGTATTAAACTTAATTATCCTAGTGTTGACTGTTGCCTCCCCTCAACTACCTAAATTATTTGAAAAAGAACCAGATTACGATTCCAATTTAAATTCAGCTTGAGGGCAGTAGGTTATAGCACCTTTTCTATCCTAAGATGAAAGCCATCATTTCTACTAATAAAAATTAATAGATTAAGAATAATAATTGGAATTTTGAAATAACCAGCATCTATATTTTAATATTGCCCCTTAGGTAGAAAACATCTTATCTATTGGCAAAAAATTAGCTTGAAATCGATTATATGCTATAAAACAGAAAAAAACTATGAAAATTTCAAAGGAAGACTTCGAAAGCATGAAAGCCAAATATGACAAAGAAGTCAAAAAAGGCAAACCTGGTAAAGGAGCAAAAGGCAAAGATAAAGACAACCAAACGAGTTGGATATTTTTTGACAGAGAAACTTTAGAAGGCCTTTTGGCAAAAGCGGATAAAGATCCTAAAGTTGGAGGAATCCAATTTTATTTTACAGAGTACACTGAAGAAACTGCTAAAAAAATCTATCCAAATGAGGCGGATGCTTACACCGGCCAGATGACTTTGGTAATGCGTGCAGCAAATCTCCAAGAAAATAAGCTGAATATCATAGACTCCACCGAAGATGAATATGAAGGTGGGGGGATGGAGTGCCCATTTAGATGTGAACCAAAGCCTAACAGTAACTAAGATTATGCATGGATAGTAGACTACTACAAGCGTTTTCTCACTGGTTTACTATTAGTTCCAATTTACTATTGATAATAGGGGTGTTTTTTTTCCTCAAATTACCAAAAGATAAGAGAGCCAATATTCGGTATTGGCTTCCTTTTTTGATTTTAACATTTACTGTGTTATATGAGAATTTTGGATCCTATACGAATTACAATTTTGACTTTAAAAAAGCTATAAATGCCTATCTGGGAAACACTGAATATCCTCAGTTTAACCTTTGGCTTTTTAATATTGCCAGAAGACAGGTGGGAGTGATCCTCTATTTATTGCTTATCAAGTACTGGCTGCGGCCTGCTCACAAGAAATACATCAATTGGATGATTTTAGGTTTCATAATTCTGGTATTTGTACTTCAGATTTCAGGCATTGAACCGCTTTATCTTAATCAACCGATCATATTTGCCATTGGAGCCAATTTGATTTTGATCGGGAGTGGATTATATTTTATTGGAATGATTACGCATGATCAATATTTGGAAAGAAATCCCTTGAGGTTAGTATCATTCTGGCAAATGACTATTATTTTGTTTACGTTTTCATTGAATTATATTTCTTCAGTGTCTTTATTGTATCTCTATGAAGTCAATCCTGTTTTGGGTAAGGCATTACAGGATATCTCCTATGTGATGTTGTTATGTACCTTGGGGGTTTTGATTGTGACCATAGCCTCACCACTTTTGCCAAGTATATTTGAAAAAGAGCCGTCCTATGGAACCGATTGAAGATCAGATCTATGTAATCATATTCGCTACGATATTTCTTGGAGGTATCATGTCCACCTTCGTGATTTCTATGGTTTTTATTCATAGACAACGCCAAGTTCAGAATCGGCAAAAACTCGATTTCATCAAATCAGAGCATGAAAAAACTTTGTTAAATATTGAAAATGAAATCCAGCAGGAAACTCTTACTCATGTAGGAAGGGAGCTTCATGATAATATTGGACAGTTGCTTTCGCTGGCAAAGCTCAATTTTAATTCCCAAAAACCTGAAAAGCACATTGAAGGAAAAGAGATTCTCGGTCAAATTATTCAGGAAGTAAGAAACCTCTCTAAAACACTTAATTTGGACTGGGTAGAATCGACAACGGTCGAAGAGTTTTTGGTCCAACAGCTGAAAAAAATAAGTGATACAGGATTCTGCGAGACAGTCTTTGAGCAAGAAATCTTATTAGAGGAGATGGAAAAGGAACAAAAATTAGTATTAATCAGAGTGATTCAGGAATCTCTCAATAATGCGATCAAACATGCATTGCCGGATCTAATAGAAGTGCGTATGATGAAATCCGGAGATGAAAAAGTCATCTTGATTCGGGATAATGGAAAAGGGTTTGATACTGCTCAAAGATCCGCCGGAAGCGGTATGTTTAATCTTAAGAAAAGGATGGAAACTATCGGGGGGAAATTTGAATTGAAATCTGAATTAGGAAAGGGTACTGAAATAAGTCTTGTTTTACCAAAGTAAAGAATTAGCGGTTTTTTCAACTTTAATGCCTTATTTTTAAAAATGATAAGAGTTGCAATAGCAGATGATCATATTCTTTTTGCCAAAGGAATCGAAGGACTTTTGGAAGAACAGGAAGATATTATTGTGAATAAAACCTTTCCCAATGGAAAAGAACTCATTGATTTTTTAATCAATCATAAAATTGATGTAGTTCTGACTGATCTCAATATGCCGATTTTAGATGGTTTTGGGGTTTTAGCAAATATCAAGGATAGGAATCTAGAGGTTAAAGTGGTGGTTCTTTCGATGTATGATGAAGAGAAGATTTTTAAAAGAGTCCTTGATGAAGGTGCGGACGCATTTATCCTTAAAGATGCTGATCCCGATGAGTTGATATTCACTATCCACGAGGTCTTTGAAGGGCGACACGTGCATAATTTTGAGCGGGTCAAAAAACAAGCTAACCAAGGTGTTTACTTTGATGGTTTCCGACAAAAATATAAACTTTCAAGAAGGGAAACTGAGATTATTCAACTCATCAAAGAAGGCAATCAAAATAAAGATATTGCCGAAATACTTAGCCTGAGCCAACAAACTGTCGAAACACATCGGAAGAATATTCATGTCAAGCTTGGTGTGACTACCCGAATAGAACTGGTGAATAAAGCCTACGAGATGAACTTATGAACACCTTAATTAGAACAGCTATCGTCGGTTTTGGCTCGGTAGCTGAGAAAATGCATGCCCCGCTTATTGATGTTTGCGATTCCTTATCACTGACGGCAGTGGTGGAGCGCCATGGTACGAAGTGTCAAGAAAAATATCCGGGAGTTCAGACATTCAGAAGTTTGGAGGACCTACTTGAAGCTGATGTAGCAGATTTGATTGTGATTACCACACCAAACGAATTTCATTTCCCGATGGCAAAGCAATGCTTGATGTCGGGAAAGCATGTGGTAGTAGATAAGCCGGTGACTATTTTTTCCCAAGAGGCAGAGCAACTGAATCAACTAGCGAAAGAAAAGAATCTAGTCCTGAGTGTTTTTCATAATCGCCGTTTTGATGGGGATGTATTGACGATTCAAAAAATACTTTCTGAGAAAACGCTAGGAGAAGTGGTCTATTTGGAATCTCATTTTGATCGATTCAGACCAGAAATCACTGAAAACTGGCGTGAAAAAGACGTCCCGGGAAATGGGATTACTTACGATCTTGGCGTTCATTTGATCGACCAGATCGTCTTATTTTTTGGTTTGCCAAATTGGATTCAAGCAGATATCCGAAGGCAACGAACCGGCGCAATCGCTGATGATTATTTTGATATTCAGTTAGATTTTGGATCGATCAAGGCCCGAGCGACCGCTAGTGTTCTGTCAGCCTCACCGACCCCAAGATTTCTTATTCAAGGAAAGAAGGGCTCTTATGTGAAATATGGGCTCGATGTTCAGGAAGCAAAATTTAAAGCAGGTCAGAAACCGGAAGGAGCTGATTGGGGTGTGGAGCCAGTGGAAAAATGGGGGAAAATTTTCCACAGTGAGGGTCAGGAGGCAAGGAAAACCGAAGAGGGAGATTATCGGATTTTTTATCAAAATATTGCGGAGGCGATTCAGGGGAAATCAACACTATTCGTAACCATTCCTCAGACTATTAATGTGTTGAAAATAATTGAGGCATCTTTTAAAAGTTCTAAGGAAGGAAGAAGAATAGGAAAAGAAGAAGGCGGATGGTGAGTTTTTAATTTTGGCTCTTTTTTGGGTGTAGAAATTAAAAATTAAACAACCTTCATGAAAAAAGTACTCTTATTTGCATTTGCTCTTTTTGCTTTTATATCGATTTCTCAAGCTCAAGTATCAGTGGGTATCAATTTCCAAAGTTCTGATACTTTCATTACCGTGGGTACGGACCCAGACAAATTATACTTTGGAGAGGCTAGGCTAGGTATTGGACACGATATTGGCTTAGAATTGATGGGAGGCTATAATTTCGTTAGAAAGAGTGAAGTTAATGCCTATGTAGGTGTGGGATTAGGTTTGTTGGGTGACCATAATCATAAGCATCGCGACGATCACAATGACATTTATCTGGCTATTCCTATAGGTGTATTGATTAAGCCATTAAACAATAAGAATTTTGGCTTTTTAATCGAAGCTGCTCCGGTTTTCGCAAATCATAATGATAGTTACCTCAGGGGAGGAATTGGCGTGAAATATACATTTAGATAATACCATTTTAACCGCTTTCAATCAGGCTAAGATTCCTTAAAGAATCTTGGCCTTTCTTATTTTAAGGGTAAAGTTGGGCTAATTAAGTATAAATTGAGAATTTGACCGCCCGAAGATTTCAATTAGTTTCCCTATTTTTGCGCCTATGGCAAAAACAGCAACTCCTGCGGAAAATTCGCAATTGAAAGATATTATTTCCCATGCTAAAGAGTATGGTTTCGTGTACCCAAGTTCTGAAATCTACGATGGTCTTCAGGCAGTTTATGATTATGGTGCTTACGGCGTGGAGCTGAAGAATAACCTGAAGCGACTTTGGTGGGAAACCATGACTCGAGTTCAGGATAACATCGTAGGGATTGATGCGGCGATTTTTATGCATCCTACCACTTGGAAGGCATCTGGTCACGTCGACAGCTTTAATGATCCGATGATCGATAACAAGGATTCGAAGAAGCGTTATCGTGCCGATGTATTGGTAGAAGAGCATGCAGCAGTTTTTGAAAGAGCTGGTGATTTAGAAAAAGCTAATTCATTGACAGGTGCACTGGCTAGAATGCTTGAGGCTGAAGATTTGGATGGCGTAAGAGATTTGATCACCAATGAAGGCATTAAATGCCCAATTTCTGGGACTTCCAATTGGACTGACGTTCGACAGTTCAATCTGATGTTCTCCACTCAGGTAGGTTCTGTGGCCGAAGATTCTACCACTATTTATCTTCGTCCGGAGACCGCGCAAGGTATTTTTGTGAACTTTTTGAATGTGCAGAAAACAGCACGAATGAAGGTTCCATTTGGAATTGCCCAGATTGGAAAGGCTTTCAGAAATGAAATCGTAGCGCGTCAGTTTATCTTCAGAATGCGTGAGTTTGAGCAGATGGAAATGCAATTTTTCGTACGTCCTGGCACCGAACTGGACTGGTATCAAAAATGGGCTGATATGCGAATGAAATGGCATTTGGCACTTGGGATTCCAGCTGAAAAGCTGAGAAGGCATGATCATGAGAAATTGGCGCATTACGCTAATGCTGCGATGGATATTGAGTATGATTTTCCTTTTGGATTCAAGGAAGTGGAGGGCATTCACTCTCGGACGGATTTTGACCTGAAGGCACATCAGGAATTTTCAAAAAAGAAGCAGCAATACTTCGATCCGGAGATCAATCAGAATTACATTCCTTATGTGGTCGAGACTTCAATCGGTGCGGATCGTTTATTCTTGTTGACACTTTGCAATGCCTATACTGAAGAGAATACCGAAGATAAAAGCCGGACTTATTTGAAACTTCACCCCGCAATTGCACCTGTGAAAGCAGCAATTCTTCCGATTACAAAAAAGGATGGATTGCCTGAAAAAGCACAGGAATTAGTAGAATTGTTGAAATATGATTTCAATATCATTTACGAAGATGCAGCCTCAATAGGAAAGCGCTATGCCCGTCAGGATTTGATCGGAACACCTTTCTGTATTGCAGTGGATCATCAAACCTTAGAAGACAATACGGTGACGATTCGTCATCGGGATACTACCGAGCAGGAAAGATTGCCGATCTCTGAAGTTTATGACAGAATCGCCGAGGCGACCAGCTTTAGAAGGATTTTTGAAAAGCTGTAAAATAAATTCGGAAACAATCAGTTAGAAGCCTATTAAAATCCCTGAGATGAAATTTTCAGGGATTTTTTGTTTTTTAACTGGCAACTCTTCAAGCATTCACTAGTTTAGACTTTGTAATTGATAATTGAATGAGTAAAAAAGTAATCATTGTTGGATCTGGAATTGCGGGAATAGCTTCAGCGATTCGAATGGCCGTAAAAGGGTTTCAGGTAGAGGTATTTGAAGCCAATTCTTACCCAGGAGGAAAGCTTTCTGAGATGGAAGTAGAAGGTTACCGTTTTGATGCGGGTCCATCACTTTTTACACTTCCAGAGCAAGTTGAAGAGCTATTCAGATTAGCTGGAAAAGATCCCAAGGATCACTTCGATTACTTGAAACTTCCGGTTGCCTGTCATTATTTCTGGGAAGATGGTACACGAATCCATGCCTATGCTGACTTGGGTAAGTTTGCCGATGAAGTGGAATCTAAACTTAGCACCTCGGGAAATTCGATTCGAAAAGCATTAGAAGATTCTGCCTTTATCTACGATCATCTCGCGCCACTTTTTATGCATCGCTCGCTACACAAGCTGGACACATGGACTAATCCGCAAGCTTTGAAGTCTTATTTGAAAATGGGAAAGCTTGGGATTTTCTCTACCATGAATGAGGCGAATGAGAAGCTCTTTGGTGATCCGAAATTAGTGCAGCTTTTCAATCGATATGCGACATACAATGGTTCGAATCCCTATGAGACTCCTGCCACACTCAATATTATTCCCCATTTAGAATTTAATATCGGTGCCTTTTTCCCGAAAAAAGGAATGCATGATATCACCCAAAGCCTCTTTAAGCTCTCCAAGGAATTAGGGGTGACCTATCATTTTGGAGAAAAAGTAGAAGAGATTTTAGTAGAAAATGGCGAAGCCAATGGGATCAGAATCGGAGATCAGGTTCATCAGGCCGATCTAGTCATCAATAATATGGATATGGTCAACGCTTATAAGACCATTCTAAAGAAACAAAAGCAGCCCAAACGTCTGCTCGATCAACCTAAATCCAGTTCGGCCTTGATTTTCTATTGGGGGATCAAGCGCTATTTTGCAGAGCTAGACCTGCACAATATTTTCTTTTCTGATAATTACCTGGAGGAGTTTGAGCATATTTTCAAGAGGGGAACCATCAGTTCTGATCCGACCGTGTATGTAAATATCACCTCGGTATATAAGCCGGATGATGCTCCTGAAGACAGTATGAATTGGTTTACAATGATCAATGTGCCCAATAACCAAGGACAGGATTGGGACAAAATGATAGCCGAAGCTCGAAAAAATATCATTCATAAACTGAATCGAATTCTCAAGACTGATGTAGAATCACTGATCGAAGTGGAGGAAATTCTTGATCCTCGGACCATCGAGTCTAAGACTTCCAGTGCTCAAGGAGCGCTCTATGGAAACAGCTCCAACAATAAGTTTGCGGCTTTCCTTCGTCATGCTAATTTCTCGAACTCAATTAAAAACCTCTATTTCTGTGGGGGCAGCGTGCATCCAGGAGGAGGGATTCCACTTTGCTTGCTTTCGGCTAAGATTACGACTGAGATGATTGATTAGAAAAAACTAACAATTTTTTATAAAAGAACGTTATTCTTTCAACTAGAAAATCTAGCTAAAGAAAAAATTTTATTAAACCCAGTTTTTATCCTTTCAATTCAATCGGTCAGATTTATGAAAAAATTGCTATTCTTTTTCACTTTGATTTTAATTTATGTCGGATCAGTGGACGCCCAAACCAAAGTAGGAGTTATGCTTAATACAGAAGTAGCAAATGATTATTTAGGAGTAAGACCCGGGGCAGGCTTGGTTATTGACCACAAAGTAACCAGAAAAGGAGGAATAGAATCCGGTTTATTTTACAGAACATATCGTAATTCAATATCTGTTTACGTAGAAAATCCAGGCATTGGTAGGTCTATATTTTTTATTGAGATCGGAGAAAGTCATATGACTATTCCAATTCTTTATAAGTTTCATACCCGGATTGTAAACCTATCCTTTGGACCTACCTTTGACTTTTTTTTGGGATGGAAACAAAAGAGCGGTTCTCCAGATATTGAGGTCAATGAGTACAGTATTGATCCAAATTTTGGTTATGGAGCCATGTTAAAAATGAGTAAAAGTATCCAGTTGTCAGACTTTGTGAGTTTTGAACCAGATTTACGTTTTAATCCTGTTTTTACAAACGGAAGAGTATTTGGGGGTGTAGGATTAGCATTTAAATATCAGACAAAAAAGAATTAAAAAAACCGTGTTATCCATATTTTTAGTGTGGTTAAACTGGGATATTGAGGATTAAAAAGGGTGGTTTTTCTAGGGATTAATCCCCTTTGCTGATTTCTTCCAACGCCTCTTTAATCAAATCATATTCAAAACCCTTGCTCATCAAGTACTGACTTACTTTATATTTCTTCTTAAAAGGGTCTGACTCTTTGGTTTGCTCCCATTTTTTCTCCGTTTGATTGAGTAGCGTATCCCAATATTCTACGGGGTCGATTTCGGTCAGCGCCAGCTTGATCAGTTTCTCAGGGATTTGTCGCATTTTCAATTCCCGTTGGATTCTCGATCTTCCCCATTTTTTCATTCGGAATTTTCCTCTGCAAAAAGAACGCGCATAGCGCTCCTCGTCCACATATTCGGCTGCGATCATTTCGGCGATGAGCTGCTCCGCTTTTTCATCTTGAATTCCTTTTTCCGCTAATTTTCTTCGTACATCCCAAGGACAGCGCTCCTGGTAAGCACAGAATGTGGTCAATTTTTCGTGTGCTTCCTTAAGCGACCAATTCTTTTTTGAGGGCTGATCCTCGTTAAACTTTCCCCAACTGGACATTTTCTGTAATTTTAACGCAAAGTAATTTTCAAATCTATTTTTGTTAAACCTAATAAATTTTAATCCTCATCATGCGCAAGAAAATAATAGCCGGAAACTGGAAGATGAACCTCACTTTTGACGAAGGTCAAAAACTCACTTCTGAGATCGTCAATATGTACAAAGACGAAAAAATAAAAGACGTGATTGCGGTGCTCAATCCTCCTTTTCCACATTTATTTCCAGTCAAGAAATTGGTGGGGGATACACCAGGGATTTTTGTTGGAGCACAAAACTGTTCTGATAAAGAATCCGGTGCGTTTACCGGAGAGGTTTCTGCGAAAATCTTGGCTTCCTTTGGCGTAAACTATGTGATTATTGGTCACTC
Organism: Algoriphagus marinus; assembly: GCF_001936475.1. Classification (GTDB taxonomy): domain Bacteria; phylum Bacteroidota; class Bacteroidia; order Cytophagales; family Cyclobacteriaceae; genus Algoriphagus; species Algoriphagus marinus. The sequence goes on from NZ_MSPQ01000003.1 coordinate 214,502, forward strand.
AGAGCGAAGAGAATATTTCAAAGAGTCCAATGAAATGCTTGCTGAAAAAGTTAAAGCAGCTCTTGCAAATGGGTTGACGCCAATTTTTTGCTGTGGGGAATCACTTGATATCAGAAATGCAGGTACTCATGAGCCAAATGTAAAATTTCAATTGACAGATAGTCTTTTCAACTTAAGTGCCTCTGATTTTGCAAAAGTGGTGATTGCTTACGAACCTATTTGGGCAATTGGAACAGGTAAAACTGCCACCTCGGATGAAGCTCAGGAAATGCATCTAGCACTCAGAAGACATATCGCCACGAAGTATGGGAAGGATATTGCAAACAACATTTCGATCCTTTATGGAGGAAGTATGAATGCAGGAAATGCTGCTGATTTGCTTTCTAAACCAGATGTGGATGGGGGATTGATCGGAGGCGCTTCCTTGAAATCAAGAGATTTCTTAGAGATTATCAAATCATACTAATCGATGGATTACCTGGAGTTTAAAATAAAATGCCTGGAGGAATTCCGGGAAATCCTCATTGCAGAACTTTCCGAAATCGGATTCGATTCCTTCCTCGAGACAGAGGAGGGAATCGATGCTTATACTCTTGCCGGAGATTTTGATCGAAGTGCTTTTGATGAAGTCATCTCCCAATATTCCGATGCTGCACAAATTGAGCTTTCTGAAGGGAAAATGGAAAAAATCAACTGGAATGCGGAATGGGAAAAAAACTATGATCCCATTGCAGTTGATGAATTGGTCTATGTGCGAGCATCATTTCATCCTTCACAGCCTGGTTTCAAGCATGAGATTGTCATAAATCCAAAGATGTCTTTCGGGACAGGACACCATGCCACGACATTCCAAATGCTACGTCATCAGGGGACAATTGATCATCAAGGAAAAAGAGTGCTTGATGTAGGTTCTGGAACTGGAATTCTTGCCATCATGGCTCATCTACTCGGTGCCAGGCAGATTGAAGCATTTGATATTGACGATTGGTGTGTGGATAATGGCAATGAGAATTTTGATCTTAATGGAGTAAAAACCCGAATGGGTTTGGGCACAATTCGCGAGGTGAACCCAAAAGGACCTTTTGATATTATCTTGGCTAATATCAATAAGAATGTATTGCTGGATGAGATGAAAATTTATTCGGACTTACTGGTCGATCAAGGCTATCTTTTACTCAGTGGCTTTTATACCCACGATGTGGAGGATTTGGAAAAACTGGCCAACCAACTGGGACTGAAATTAATCACTCAACAATCCAAGGATAACTGGGCTGCATTAGTGCTTCAAAAAAAATAATATGAGTGAGCTAATTATTTACGCCGTTCTATTTTTGGCCCTGATTGGGCACTGCCTTTTGGCGGGAAAAATGTATCGGGCTGTGCATAGCGACCAAACTTTGAGTATAAATGAAAAAAATAACTGGAAACTCAAAGCGCTGATCTTCCCAGCCTATTTTTGGAAACAGTACCAAAGCCGCTAAAATCCACTTAAAGGTTCTCGAAATCTTTGGAAGCTTGATCTCGTTTAGGAGCTAAAACTAATTCAATTCACTTAAAGCCCCCGATTTTACTAATTTAGCCAAATGGAGTATATCTGGAAACAAAAACCCAAAACCTCGCAAGCAGAAATCGATCAACTTGGCAAAGAAATAAATGTCAATCCGATTCTTGCTAATGTATTGATCAATAGGGGGGTGGGGAGTTTTGAAGATGCAAAGGAGTACTTCCGTCCAAGCCTAAGTGAACTTCACGATCCTTTTTTGATGAAGGATATGAAAGAGGCTGTGACCCGAATTCAGCAGGCTATTGCCAATGATGAGCAGATCATGGTGTATGGAGATTATGATGTCGATGGGACAACTGCAGTTTCATTGGTCTACGGCTTTTTGACAAACTTTTATGCGAATGTAGTTTTCTACATTCCTGATAGATACAAGGAAGGGTATGGGATTTCCGAGCGAGGTGTAAGATACGCAGCTGAGGAGGGGATCAAATTGATCATCGCGTTGGACTGTGGTATCAAAGCAATCGAAAAGGTAGCTTTGGCGAAAGAACTTGGGGTGGATTTTATAATCTGTGATCATCATACTCCAGGCGATAATTTGCCTCAGGCAATAGCCGTATTGGATTCCAAGCGGATAGATTGTGAATACCCATATAAAGAACTAAGCGGATGTGGTGTCGGATTTAAATTGATTCAGGCCTTGGCGAGAACCCGAGGTATGGAGGATTCTGTGCTTTATCCATATTTGGACTTGGTAGTGGTTAGTATTGCGGCTGATATTGTGCCGATAACCGGTGAAAATAGGATCTTGGCCTACTATGGTCTTGACCGAATCAACACGAATCCAAGACCTGGATTAAAGGCTTTGATGGTTAAAAGCAATCTGGTCAAGGAGGTTGGGATTTCAGATATAGTTTTTAAAATAGGACCTAGAATCAATGCTTCCGGGAGATTGGAGCATGCAAAGGCTTCTGTAGAATTACTAAGTTCTACAGATTTTGATATCGCCATGGAGCGCGCAAAATTGGTTGATGAGGTCAATTTGACGCGTCGGAATTTTGATGAAAATATCACCAAGGAAGCCTTTGAGATGTTGGCGATCCGGGAGGAAGATGCAGAATGGAATTCGACTGTTCTTTTCAAAGAGGACTGGCACAAAGGAGTAATCGGAATCGTGGCTAGCCGTTGTATTGAGAAATATTACCGACCTACCATTATCCTGACTGAGTCCAATTCCAAAGCAACTGGAAGTGCGAGGTCGGTTGTAGACTTTGATATTTATGAAGCAATCGCCGAATGTTCTGATTTGTTAGAGCAATTTGGGGGACATAAGTATGCTGCTGGCTTGACGCTATCAGTGGAAAATGTACCTGCATTTCAGGAGAAATTTGAGGCGGTAGTAAAAAGTAGAATACAGGAAGTTCACCGGAAACCAGTCATCGAAGTTGACGATGAATTACTTTTAGATCAGATTAATTTCAAGTTTTATAATATCTTGAAGCAAATGGCTCCATTTGGGCCAGGAAATACGGAGCCTATCTTTAAAATTTCGAATGTGAAAGCAAGGAATGCAACAGTTTTGAAAGACAAGCATCTGAGGTTTGAAATAGAACAAGATGGGCAAGTCACAACTCCGGTTTGCCTGGGATTTGGAATGGCTGACCGAGCCAAAGATCCTGAGCTCACTACCGTGAATATGCTTCAGAGCAAAATGAGTTTTGATATTGTGGCCGAGATGCGACAAAATGTCTTTCGGGATAAAAGTAGCTTGCAACTTTATGTGAAAGACATCAAATTTGACTGATATGATCCTACGAGCAGAAAATCTGGTAAAAATATACAAAGGCCGTCGTGTGGTCAATGACATCTCTGTGGATGTCAATCAAGGAGAAATTGTAGGATTACTCGGTCCAAATGGAGCGGGTAAAACCACTTCTTTTTATATGATTGTGGGCTTGATCCAACCGAACGAAGGCAAGATTTTTTTGGAGCAAGAAGATATTACTAGCCTCCCAATGTATAAGCGGGCAAAGCTTGGAATTGGTTATTTGGCTCAAGAGGCATCAGTCTTTCGAAAGCTTTCTGTTGAGGAAAATATCATGGCGGTTTTGGAAATGACTAAAATGCCCAAGCAAGAGCGTAAGGAAAAAGTCGATAGTTTGTTGGAGGAATTCAGTTTGACTCATGTCCGTAAGAACCTTGGGATGGTACTTTCGGGAGGAGAGCGGCGCCGGACGGAAATCGCAAGAGCCTTAGCAGTAGATCCAAAATTTGTATTGTTGGATGAGCCTTTTGCTGGAGTAGATCCTATTGCCGTAGAAGAGATTCAGACGATAGTCGCAAAATTGAAGACAAAAAATATTGGGATTTTGATCACCGATCATAATGTTAATGAAACGCTTTCGATCACAGATCGGGCTTACCTGATGTTTGAAGGGAAACTTTTGAAAGCTGGAACAGCTGAGGAATTAGCAGCAGATGAGCAGGTAAGGAAAGTCTATTTGGGTAGTCAATTTGAGCTAAAACGCAAAATTTTTAACTAATGGAGGTACTCAATACCTTTATGACCTGGATTTTTAAGAATCGGTTGGGTCAAATTGAAAACTTTAAGAAAAACCCTATTGAGGTTCAGCAGACAATTTTTAAAGAATTGATCGAAGCCGGAAAACGAACTGAGTTTGGAAAAAAATTCGGTTTTGCCTCTATAAAGAATTACCAGAACTTTTCTGATCAAGTGCCAGTAAATGATTACGAGGGACTTAAGCCTTACATCGACAAAACGATGACGGGTACTCAAAATGTTATTTGGAACACAGATATTGAATGGTTTGCAAAATCTTCTGGGACCACTTCCAGTCGGAGTAAATATATTCCTGTCACCACAGAAAGTCTTGAAGAGTGTCATTATAAGGGAGGAAAAGACATGCTTTCCCTGTATGTGGCGAATTATCCGGACTCTAAACTTTTCGCAGGAAAGAGTCTCACCATCGGGGGGACTTTAGAAAAAAATCCGCTTAATCCACAAGGAACTGCCAGAGCTGGAGATATCTCTGCAGTCATAATGCAGAATCTCCCGATTTGGGCTCAGTTTGTCCGCACTCCATCTTTAGAGACTGCGCTGATGAGCGAGTGGGAAGCCAAAATCGAAAAGATGGCACGTGAGACAATGGATGAAGACGTTACTTGCATAGCTGGCGTTCCGACTTGGACTATTGTGCTGTTGCAGCGCATTTTGGAACTCAAGAAAGCAAATCACATTTTGGAGGTTTGGCCAAATTTGGAGATTTTCTTCCATGGAGCCGTTGCCTTTGGACCTTATCGTAGCCTTTTCAAAGAGTTGATTCCTTCAGAAAAAATGCGTTACATGGAGACCTATAATGCTTCCGAAGGTTTTTTTGGTCTTCAGGATCAAAAAGATTCAGACGAATTGCTACTGCTTTTGGATTATGGGATTTTCTATGAATTCATTCCTATGGAAGATTGGCTGAGCGAAAATCCCAAAGTGATTCCACTTTGGGAGGTAGAAGTGGATACTAATTATGCCATGGTCATCAGTACAAATGGAGGCTTATGGCGCTATAAAATTGGTGATACAGTGAGATTTACTTCTACTAGTCCTTATCGTTTTAGAATCTCAGGTCGGACCAAGCATTTTATCAATGCTTTTGGGGAAGAAGTAATTGTCGAAAATGCTGAAAAGGCTATTCAATACGCTGCAGAACATACTCAGGCAACGATCGCAAATTTCACAGCGGCTCCCGTTTATTTTGAAAATTCCAGTGCGAAAGGAACCCATGAATGGGTGATCGAATTTCAAAAGGAACCTTCGGATAAGGCGAAATTTGATGCATTGTTGGACCAGCACTTACGCGAGATCAACTCAGATTATGATGCAAAACGCTATAAAGATTTAGCTCTTGTAGCTCCAATTATTCATCATGCTCCATCCGGACTTTTCGAACAATGGATGGGCAAACGTGGCAAACTTGGTGGGCAACACAAAGTCCCTCGACTTTCCAATAGCAGGGAATATTTGGAAGAGATCTTGGAGATGATGAAATAAAGGAAAGTATTTCTCGCAGCGACGCAGCGGAATAAATTAAAATTAGAAGGCTAAAGTGAGAAGTCTAAAAGATTTGTAGCCAAGACCTTGATTATATATTCACCTATCTAAAAAGCAATAATCGCAGCGCCGCTGCGCCGCCGCGAGAGAAAAAAAAGTGCGACTACTAGCCGGGCTCTCTTCATTTTGGTTTTTCAGCTTTCTCGCTGGAGACTTCTGATTTCTTAAAAGCTTTTCTCTTGTCTTTGCGTCGCTGCGCCGTTGCGAGATTTAAAAAAAAGCCTGACTACTAGCCAGGCTCTTCAATTTTTCAGCTTTCTTACTTAAGCTTTCTGACTTTTTACTTACACCTCAAGTCCTTTATCCCGCATCTTCTTGAATTCATCAAATCTTCTGAAGATGGCAACAGAGAATCCAATCAGCATAATGATTGTTCCGACCCAAAGTACATTGATATAAGGTTTAACTATGGCTTTCATCACCACATAGTCCTTTTGGTATTGGTTGACTTTGAATACAAACTTATTGTCCTCAGGAAGAATGTTTTCCAAACTGATTTTTAATCCTAGTTCGGTGTCAATTACAGGGAGTTTTCCCACTTGATTATTTCGGATTATAAAAGTCGGCTCGAGTACCTTCTCTACATCGTAATCCAACACTCGAAGCTTAGCCTTCACCGCGACATCTCCTTCTTGTAAGACATAGCCTTCGATTTCTTTCAGAACTTCAGCTCCATCAAAATAAGTCACAAAGTCAGCCACGTGGAATTGCTCGCCCGGTGCAGCCTCATAGATTTCATCTTCTTTCCAGTCAGGATCAGAATGATCATTCATCGCCGCTACATAGGTGTAGAGGTCTTCATCTATGTAGATTTTAGAATCCGGTGATGAAATCAATCCTCCCATGCCTTCATTGAATTGAGACATAGGGTTTAAAGAAAATTTCAGAGTCTCATTTTGATAGTATTCTACATTGAAATAGTCATTTTCTTCAAGTACCAAATTGACTGTTTCACCTTTTTTGAAATAATCTTTGTAATCAGCTAAGGCGATAGCCTCGTTGACATTGTCCGTGGATTCCAGGATTTTTGCAGGAACATATTCCGGTATACCGACCACTTTTTTCTTCCTGCCACGGTAGATTACAGTGTAGTCTTTCATCTGGGTTGGCTTATTGATCCAAAGTAGCACATGCTCTTTGTTCAACTCATCTTCCCAGCTATTCGAATAAGTCAATCCAGACATGTTGATCGATATTACATCAGAATAGCCTGAGCTAAACATGATTCCAATCAATACCATCCCTAATCCAATATGAGCCAAAGACCCCCCGGCTAATTTGAAGGTAGATTTCTTGACCAATCGAGAAAGAATTACCGCATTGGCAGTGATGGTGAAAGTACCTGCCAATACCACAATGATATATTGCCAATCATAAACTTTTGTCAAGACAATAATCGCTGCTGAGATCAAAACTGAAATGATGTATGGGGTAACCAAAGCATCTTTCAGGGCTTTTGCATCAATTTTCTGCCACCAAAAGAATTGCCCCACGGCTGTTAACATAGCCAAAGCTACAGCGAACCATAACTGGAATTTGGTGTAAAATTCAATCTGATCTGCCGGTGGAGCCATATTGGAAATACCTCCAAAGCTTTCTACTAGAGCATTCCATACCGGGATCGAAGTAGGTAAGATCACCTGAAAAGCCATCAAACCGAGGGTAGTGGCTCCGATGAAAATCCAGAACTCACGTGAATAAACAGATGCTTCTTTCTCCGATGTTGGAATATACTTCCAAGCTCTTGCAGCCAAGAAGGTTGCTATAACAGCAAAGAAAAGCATGTAAATCAGTAACTGTCCAGAGAGACCTAAATCTGTAAACGAGTGAACCGAAGCATCACCCAATACGCCTGATCGAACCAAGAATGTAGCATACAAGACCAGAATAAAGGACAGTATTACTAAAACGATTGAGGTCTTTAACGCAGTAGCACTTTTCTTGAAAGTGATCATCGTGTGGATTGCCGCGACCATGATCAACCAGGGAACATATACAGCATTCTCCACCGGATCCCAGTTCCAGTATCCTCCGAAGTTCAAGGTCACATAAGCCCAATAAGCACCCATAATGATTCCCATTCCTAGGATCATAGCGGAGAAAATAGCCCAAGGTAAAGCAGGACGGATCCATTCGGAATAGCGCTTGGTCACCAATCCACCCATCAAAAAAGCAAATGGTACCAATGTCGATGCATAACCCAAGAATAGGGTAGGAGGGTGAATCACCATCCAAATATTTTGGAGCAGTGGATTCAAACCTGTTCCATCTTCTGGCACGAAATCAGGATTCATCTGGAAGATCGGAGCTTGTGTAGCATCACGAAGCAGAATAAATGGTGAACTACCGATTTTCAAATCGCCGATCACTACCCCCAAAATCATGGATACCAAGAAAGCCTGAACCAATGCGAAAACAATCATTACCGGAGCTTCCCAGACCTTATTCACGCGAATTAAAACAACTCCTAAAACCACATTCCAGAATATCCAGAGGATAAAAGCTCCTTCTTGACCTTCCCAGAAACTCGAGATCATGTAATGAACCGGTAGTGCTTTGCTTGAATGCGAATACGCATAAAAATATTCAAACCGATGGTTATAGATGATTTCAAAAAGCGAAAATGCAATCAGCGTTGCCGAAATGCCATGAACGGCAAAACTGATTCGGCTGAACCTTCGCCAACTTGCTTTTTCAAGTTCATTGGCTTTAAAGTAATTATAATATGCGTAGGCCGTAACAATTGCGCTTACAAAAGCCACAATGGTCATCAAGTGGCCAAGATTTCCTACAAAGGTGTTGATCATGATTTTTTGAATTCTGCTGCCCTACTCACATTCCTGCCGCCTGCACTTCAGTTTCTTGGTATTTGGATGGACACTTCATCAGGATTTTATCCGCTACGAAGATCTCCTCATTTTTATAGGCTCCAATTACTACTACAGATTCAGATCGGGTGAAGTCTGCTGGAACTGGTTCATTGTAAAATACCTCTTGTTCAGTTCCATCATTGTCAACTAGCATGAATGTGAAGGAAACTTTATCCTCTCTAACATTCAAACCTACGACTTCACCATTGCTATCTTTCTTGAGCTGCCCTACTACGTGAATTGGTTTATCCTCACCATCCTTTTTCATTTCCAGTGCGGTATTGAAGCTTTCGTAGCTACTCGCATCGCCGATGGAAGTCATTATAATCACGATCGCGATCGCGATGATTCCAAGTCCGATTATATGTCCTTTTTTCATATCTCCTTGAATTATGCAGGTAAATTCTTTTCTAATCTACTGATCTTTCGATCGGTGTTGATCAGGTAAACGGTGATCCCAGCGAAAATGATTACAATGATTCCTACTAACACGTAGATTTTTCCTTCGGTTCGCATCACATCTGCCATTTCAACCGAATTATTGGAGTAATCTGCTTCCGTGACTGGGGTTTTTTCTTGTGCCAAAGCAGAAAGGCTAAAAACCAATAAAAGGATTGTTACTAATTTTTTCATGGGTCAGGAATTAAGGAAGCGGTCTTCCAGGGTTCGTTCGATTCTTCTTGCACGTACTCTCAATGTGGCTATCCAAGTGCCCAAAAGTGTCCATCCAATGATCGCTGGATAGAAAATCATTCGCAGTTTGGAGTCGAGATCATAGGCGTTGAAGCCGGGATTTCCACCATTTCCTGGATGAAGACTATCCGTCAATCGGGGAAGTACAAAGATCAAAGGGATAAATGCAGCAAAGGCAAAAATGTTATAAATCGCTCCAATTCTGGCACGTTGTTGCGTATCTGTCAGCGAGTTTCTTAAGATCAAATACGCGAAATACATCAACAAGCCAATGGCAGAAGCATTTTGCTTCGGATCGCCACTCCAATAATCTCCCCAGGTGAATTTTGCCCAAAGCATGCCGGTGGTGATTCCCAACACTCCAAAGAGAATAGCTGAATTGGTAAACTCTACTGCTAGATCATCGCATTGAATATCGTTGGTGCGAAGGTATTTGACGCTGTAATAAACCGCTGCTATCAGCATCAAGATCATTCCAAACCACATAGTCACATGGAAATGCAAGGCGCGAATAGTCTCATTGAGAATCGGAAGACGAGGTACGTCCATCAGCAAGCCTGCTGTCAGGGTATAAAGCAGGAGGGCAATTGCAAGAATTTTCCACCAGGATTGGCGCATAGGTTATTTTTGCTAATTCAAGCGCAAAAATAAGTCATAAGTTCCTGAAAACGGCGCTTTTTCTGAAGTCTTTTGAAGGGAAGCTGGAATTTTGATTACGATTTATGAGGCACGAGATTGGAAGAACTTCAATCATTTTTATTTGACTCTAAGTTTCATTGATCTAATTTTCAATTCTTCCAATTTTCCAATATTTCAATTTTAAGATCTCCACAAATACGGAAACAAAATATATCCAGTCACGGCTACGATCGCATTGATGGCTAGCAAGGCAATCAATTTATCCGTACTCACTGTCCAATCCAGTCCGTCCAAGGCATTTTTGGAAATCCGAATTGCCATCAAAAGTATGGGGATAATCACGGGGAAGCTCAAAATAGCCATCAGCGTGGCATTATTTCCAGCTTTGGAAGCAATCCCACTGACCATCGTCAAGGTGGCAGAAAAGCCCATGGCTCCCAAGACCAAATTCAGTAAAAACAAGCCCTGATCCTGAACTGGATTTCCTAAAATCACGGAGAAAACGCCATAACCCAAGAGCGCCAAAACCAAAGTCAGCCCGGTATTGTAAATGATTTTGGAAAGAATTATAGCCTCAGGGGAAGCAATCATGTAATAGTAAAGTTGCCGGCCTTGATGCTCTTGGATAAAGCTTTTGGCTACGGCATTCACTGCTGAGAAAAGGATGATGATCCAATAGAGTGCATTCCAGGAATTGATCGAGAGATTTCCAGCTTTTGCTCCTACACTCAAATAAGTGATGAAGACCGCTGAAACCACATAAAGCAAAATTCCATTCAGCGCATATTTCTGTCGCCACTCCAGCCTAAGCTCTTTTTGAATGAGAATAGTAATCTCTTTAATCATTTTTCAAAATTAAGGATTAAAAAATCCTAATGGATATATAATGGAAATACGGTTGAAATACAGCTTCCTTTGGTCGCTGAAATAGGATAGAAATATTACTGAAATACAGCTCCCTTCAGTCGCCGAAATATTTCGCAAAGCCTATTTCGCCGCAGGCGTATTTCAGCGAAGCTGTATTTCAAAAACTATATTTTAGGCAAGTGGAAATCTCATTAATTTATTTCGCCGTAGTCATATTTCAGCAGAGCTGTATTTCACGAAGTGTATTTCGCGAAGCGTATCTTATATTCTTTTCTGTCATCTTGTCACTTTTTTCGAAGTGGAACAACCCTTGCAATTGCCCTTGCTACAAAACGAAATTTTAACAACAAACAATTTATAGCCATGCAAGAAAAAGGCACGATCTCGATCCATACCGAGAATATTTTCCCGATTATCAAGAAGTTCCTTTACTCCGACAATGAGATCTTCCTTCGGGAATTAGTCTCCAATGCGGTCGATGCGACGCAAAAAATCAAACGTTTAGCGACATTAGGTCAGTATACCGGTGAACTTGGAGATACGACTGTCGAAGTAGCTTTTGACGAAAAAAAGAAAACCATCACCATCTCTGACCGTGGGCTCGGAATGACCGCAGAGGAGATCAAAAAGTACATCAATCAGGTGGCTTTCTCTGGAGCAGAGGAGTTCGTTGAGAAATTCAAAGACGCCAAAGATGCCAATGAGATCATTGGTAAGTTTGGATTGGGTTTCTATTCAGCGTTTATGGTCGCTGACAAAGTGGAAATCAATACCCTTTCGTATCAAGAAGGCGCTGAGGCCGCCAAGTGGACCTGTGACGGTTCTACGAGCTTTGAGATTTCCAAAGGAAAGCGAAAGCAAAGAGGTACAGACATCATCCTCCATATCAACAAAGATTCGGAAGAGTTTTTGGACAAGTGGAAGCTTCAGGGAATCCTGGATAAATACGCCAAATTCCTGCCTATCCCAATTAAGTTTGGTACCAAAACCGAATCTGTAGAAGATGGTGTGGATGAAAAAGGCGAGAAGAAGTGGAAGTCAGTGGAGGTAGATAATATCATCAATACCACTGCTCCGATCTGGACAAAGTCTCCGAGTGATCTCACTGACGAAGATTACCTGAAGTTCTACAAGGAGCTTTATCCGATGTCAGAGGATCCGCTTTTCTGGATTCACTTGAATGTGGATTATCCATTCAACCTGACTGGAGTTTTGTATTTCCCGAAAGTGAAAAACGAATTTGAGCTTCAGCGAAATAAGATCAAGCTCTACAGCCGTCAGGTATTTATCACTGACGAGGTGAAAGATATCGTACCGGAATTTTTGATGCTGCTTCATGGCGTGATCGACTCGCCGGATATTCCATTGAACGTATCCCGAAGCTTCCTGCAGGCGGATAGCAATGTGAAGAAGATCAATAGTTACATCACCAAAAAGGTGGCAGATAAGCTGGCCGAACTTTTCAAGAAAGATCGAAAAGCTTATGAGTCCAAGTGGAATGACATCGGGCTGTTCGTGAAATACGGAATGATCTCTGAGGAGAAATTCTACGAAAAAGGAAAAGACTTTGCGCTTTTGAAAAATACAAACGGAGAGTTTTTCACCATCGAAGAGTATCAGGCGAAAGTGAAGCCAATCCAAACTGACAAGAATGAGCAGACGATTTTCCTTTACGCGACTGACGTGAACAAGCAGGATGGATTTATTCAGTCTGCCAATAAAAAGGATTACGATGTCTTGGTGATGGATTCGCCGATCGATAGTCACTTTATCCAGAATCTGGAGAGCAAGTTGGAAAAAACCCAACTCAAGCGAGTGGATGCCGATGTGGCTGAAAAGCTGATCCAGAAAGATGATGCCTATGCAAATCTGCTTACCGAAGAGCAAAGTAAAACCATCAAAGAACTCTTCGAAAAAGCGATTGATAACAAAACTTACACGGTCGAAGTGGAAGGGCTAAGTCCTGAAGAAATGCCGGTGACGATCACCATGGAGGAGTTTATGCGCAGAATGAAAGAAATGGCACAGACCGGTGGTGGAGCTATGAGTTTCTATGGAGCACTGCCAGATGCATACAAAGTGGCAATCAACGGAAACCATCCAATGATTGACAAAATCTTGAAAGCAGAAAGCGAAGAAGAAAAGACCAAGCTAGCCAAGCAATCTTTTGATTTGGCGCTCTTAGCTCAAGGTTTGCTGACTGGAAAGGACTTGACAGCCTTTGTCAAGCGAAGTGTAGAGATGCTTTAAGCAATAAGACTTTGAATTCATCTCGAAGGAGGTACGACTGAGAGATCTCTTCGAAGGTTTTAATTTATTAATTTGCTAAACCTTCGAGGTCTGAAAAGAGACCTTAAAGGTTATTCTAAAATCCCCGATACCCTCGGGGATTTTTTTGATTTCAACCATTCAAATACGATATTACGCTGTTTATAGTTAAAACAAGTCTGTTCATTAACCGATTGAAATATAATAAGTTATGAATTGTACTTTTTCATCAAACTAAAAATAATTTCATTGATTATCAATAAGTTAACTAAATCTCCTAAAAATTTTCAAACTAATATTTGGATTTTTAGGTAGGGGGGGGGCTAAGTTTAGTTCAAGTTCAATGCGCAGAGGACTTTTTAATTTATTAGTCACTTAAAAAAAATGTTATGAAAAATTTAAAATTAGTTTCCCAAATAATTTTCTTTCTTTTTCTTGCTTCTTGCGAACTTAACCAAGAAATAGAAGATGTGAATTTCGAACTAGCCGAAGCGATGAAAGCTGATAATAATGGTGTTTTAATGATAGGTGAAAAGACTTATATTTTTAATAACAATGCCAATGAAACCATTACCAAATTTGTTAAAAGAAGCAAGGGGTATGAGTTTTTTTATAATCAAGAGTCATTAAATATTGATAAAGAAAATGTATACGAGAACTTTCGTGTTTCCGAGGGTAATTATATTATTGAAAATGAAGCTACAGGGGAATTTTTAAAGTTTATTAACTTTAAAGAGTCTGGTGATGGGGTCGTTACTTTTGATGTTATTGCCAGTAATGGAAAAGTTCTTAGAGACCTTACATTTAATTATCCAATAGACAATACAGAGAGTTCTGTTAATTCAAGAGTTACATGCGTATGGTGTTATGCAATACCATTGATTAAACTTGCTGAAGCTGTACTAGACTCGATTGGAGATAACTTGGATAGTAATTGCGCATTGGCTATGAATCTATGTGCGAACGGTGGCGGAGTGCCGGAAGTTGAACTTACAGAAGGATTTTTTGGAAGTTCTTGCTCGGTTACATGTATGCCAGCTCCAGAGCCTTCAAATTAAGCCTTTGATTTAAATGAAAAATAGAAATTGGTTAATTGTCAGTGGAAGTATTATACTTTCATTGACAATTTTATATTTGATTTTTTTTAAAGTAATGCCACCCTTGGATTCGAGTGGACCTATCAGCTTTTCAAGTTTTTATGTTGTCGCATTTGTTCTTCCTGTTTTGATAGCACCGATCTTCGAAGAGGTCAGATTTCGGGGGTTTTTGACAAATAGTAAAGTACTTCAAGGTCTCTTTCTTCTGCTCACTCCATTGAGTTTGGTTTTGACTGGCTGGAACACTCCTATTTTTATTCTCATGCTCATTTTGTACAGTCTTTTTTTTATCCATAAATACTCCGATTTACCATGGGTATTGGACCTTCTACTTATTGTTTCAGCTCTCTTTTTTAGTTTGCATCATTTGCCTAAAGCAGTGAATTTTTCATGGCCTTGGCTCCCATTTTTAGCGATTTCGTTTTCTGCAGCTTTAATTTTTAGTTGGATAATCATCAATAAATCCTTTTGGTGGGCAGTACTATTTCATGGATCATGGAACCTAATTTTAGGGATCATTTTTTTGTTTGGACTTCAATTTGTCTCCGAAGATTTGAAAACCATTGAAGCAGATAATTATAAATTAGAATGGAAAAGAGTTCCTTTTTTAGATTCCAATACGGGATCTTATAAGCCTCAAGGAAATACTCTTTTTATTAATAATATGAATCTTCAAGATATTCTGGGAATTATCGATCCAAGTCTTTTAGATTCTTTTGTGGTTGCCGAACCGTTCATGAAATATGAAATGAGGTTTGAAACTCAGGATGGAAATGGTTTTATCAAACAAGACTTAATATATGCTCTTGAAATTGATTCGCTGATCATTAGGAGGTAGAAAGTGAGAAATTCGAATAGTGGTTTTACTCTCGGTAAGCAGCTTCTGCAAAAACCAAATCGCAATTTATTGAATCGGTTTAAGTTTTATATTCTCGATACCCTCGGGGATTTTTTTCATTCCCCACTCCCGTACTAGGCTATTCGAAGAATTGGGTTATTTTTAAGGAGGTGATTCTTAAAGAAAAAGCTAGACAAGCAGGCTTTCGACCTGGCGAAGCTTTCCTAGGGTTTGCTGACTGGTAAGGAGCTGACTGCCTTTTTGAAGTGTAAGTTACTTTGAATAATAAGACCTTGAAGTATCATCTCGAAGGAGGTACGACTGAGAGATCTCTTCGAAGGTTTTAATTTATTAATTTGCTAAACCTTCGAGGTCTGAAAAGAGACCTCAAAGGTTATTCTAAAATCCCCGATACCCTCGGGGATTTTTTTTGATTTCAACCATTCAAATACGGAATCACGCTGTTTATAGTTAAAACATGTCTGTTTATTAACCAATTGAAATATAGTAAGTTATCAATTGTATTTTTCCATCAAACTAAAAATAATTTCATTGATTATCAATAAGTTAACTAAATCTCCTAAAAATTTTCAAACTAATATTTGGAATTTTAGGTGGGTGGGGCTTAAGTTTAGTTCAAGTTCAAGGCGCTGAGGACTTTTTAATCAATTTGTTTAACATAAATTTTATAGAAATGAAAAAGTTTAAAATAACACTAATCGCACTTAGTTTGGGTCTAATGGGTTATTACCCTTCTTATGCCCAAACTATTGAATTACCTGATTGGCCAGATACCCCTGAAGAAAATCTCTGTAGATGTAAGGCCGATGGATGCTATGGAGGGAATTTGATTTCTTTTAGAGCAAGATGTGGCCAGGGGGATTGCTCTGCATCAGCTTCTAATTGTCCAAGTTAATTTATTTATTATTGAAAAAAAGGTTAGGCTTAGGCCTAGCCTTTCATTTCCCGTTATGCATATGAAAAAATTGTTTGTGATTTTTATTGGATGTTTTATTTTCTCCTGTCAAAATGAAAAAAGTTTAGAATTGCCAGTCTTTCAAGAGCAGAATTTAAAAATCAAAAATATTTCTATTGACTCAGTAATTTTAGAAAAGGATTATTTTTCAGGAATTGGTTTTTTTAGTCTTGGAAGAGATCAGATATTCTTTGTAGATCAAGTTTTTAGTACAGTGATTTCCTATGATCCAGAAGGTGTTCATCAAGGCACATATTTAGGCAAAGGGGATGGTCCAGATGAGCAAAACAATATTCATGGCTTCCACCCGTATGCTTTTGACAAGAAACATGTTGTTCTGGATAATTTTGAACTGGTAGTTTTTGATGAAAATTTTGTAAAAGTCACTTCTTATCCCATTGAGTGGAATTATTCTGAGTCATATCAGGATATGGTCAATAGCCCCAAAGGATCCATGCTTGGCTTGTATGAATTGGATTGGAAGTCCAAGGGGCAAAACACTTCTTTTATTGTCGACGAATCCGGCTCTCAAGTGCTTCTTCCAATCACGATGAGTCACCCGACTTTAAATGGTTACATATCCGAAGAGTATTACCAAAGCGTAGCGATCCTTGGAAGATATGATTTGAAAAAGAAAATGGTAATAGAAGGGTTTGGGGGGAGGTCTGATAAATATTTGGAACAGAAATTTGTCCCAAATTTTGATTTTTCATTTTTCACCAAAAATAAAAACGAAATCTTAGTCTCATTTGCTATTGATCCACATATTCATGTTTTTGGAGCTGATGGGGAATTGGTTTATAAATTTGGGATAGAAGGCGTAGATATTCGAAAGTCTTATCCTAAAACCAATACCATCGATGATGCTTTAGATAATTATAAACTAGACTTGAAGAAGGCTGGCTTTTATCATTTAATCTATTTGGATGAAGCCAATAACATTACTTTTAGAACCTATTTTCCGGAGGGAGCTGGAAAAGGATATTCTAGACTTCAGATTTATCAAGACAAAACCCTGATTGGAGATGTACGAGTGCCAGAGCGATTTCGAATACTTGGAAAAATTGGTGATTCCTACTTTGCGGACGGAGTCGTAGATGAAATTAACGATCAACTGGGAATTTATAAATTTAAACTACCAACAGAATGAAGATTTCTTTAGTCATTCTATTCTTGCTTCTATCATGTAAAGTCTTAAGTCAGGTTATAGTCGTAGTGGATGAACAAAATAAACCGCTCCCCTACTTTACCTTGACTGTAGAAGGTCAAAATAGAATTTTTATTGGAGATAAAAATGGGCACCTATCCTTGCCTGAAGCGGATACAGATTGTGGGTATTCCATTAGGTACATTGGCTATAAGGACTATTCTTTTTGTTCCAAGGACTTAAAAATCGGAAATAATCGTATCAGTCTAGAACTTGATGTTTTCGATCTTCTAGAAGCGGAGATAGTTGGACTCTCTGATGAGGATTTAATTCTTAATGCTAAGTCTTTTTTAGCTGCAATGTCGGACGGATTTAATCTCACGCGAGCTTTTACCACAGAAAAGTCAGAAAATTCTTATTGGGAAAGCTTCGGAGTTTTGACTCTTGCTGGTCTAAAGGACAGAAATAAAAAGAATGCCCGATTTGATGCTGGGAATATGGCTTTTTTGTCTCAACATTCTAGATTTTGGGCTTTACCCCAGAACAATGTTCCCTTTAGTTCAAGTATGTCAGTTGTTTCCACTTTTACCCAAGATTTACTTTTCGAGGTATTGAAATCCAAAAATGCGAGATGGAGTTTCGATATAAACGAAAGTTCACCTGACGAGATGGTTATTCTAGATGAGCTTGGAGTAAGAATACAATTAACTGGGCTTGGTAACCCAATAAAAATGATCATTCAGGAGCAGGAGTTTATGCATTTTACGGGGGAAACCTATCAAGTAAAAGGAACAATTGATTTTATTCAGGATGGGGAATTAATGTTTTTTTCAGAAATGAATTTTGACATTACCAAAAAAAATAGGACAGTAAATGTATCCTGTGTTGTACTTGATTTTCCTCGAAATATCCAATTGCCAGAAGCCTATTCCAATCGATCAAAGCGAGATGCACTGATGAATTCTTTTGGTAGCTACACCAGACAGCCAGATTATCAGTATGATTTTTCAGTATTCAATAAGCTGATCAAAACGAATTTTCCTGATTATAACTCAGATGAATTCGAAGATTTTCAGCTTTTAACATCCAGTTACACGCCGGGAGAAAAATATGTTGGGGATGACCCATCCAGCAAAAGGTATCTGGAGCAAAATTCGGAATTCATTAGAGCTGTCTTTAAAACCTTAAAAGAATATGAACTTACTTGGTAAAATTTACTTATTCATGATTTTAATTTGGTTTGCCTCTGGCTCATCAAATTCGAAGGAACTACTAGTTGAGCCGAAAGTCAAACTTGTAATTGAAAAAGACAAGAATGAGTTAGGTGAAATAGTTGCTGAATTTCAATTGATTAATTCAGGTGCAGAACCAATTAATATTTTTTCAGTAAGCCCACATTGTTCTTGTACCGATTATACTATCTCATCTTTAAAAGTCAATTCAGATAAGAGTGAAACACTTTCTTTAACTGTTCCGTGGGATCAATTAAAGACTTTGGGAGAAGTATATGCCGTAATAAAGACCGATTCGAAACAGAAGTTTTTGAAAGTTTCCGTGAAGGCAGGAAGTGAATAGGAACACAATTAAAATCCCCGATACCCTCGGGGATTTTTTTGTTTTAGCCGATTCAAACTTAAAATCCCGCTGTTTATAATTAAAAATTTAAACTTCATCAACCAATTAAACAATTAGGAGTTAGATTTTGTATTTTATTTAGAACTAAAATTAATTTCATTGATTATCAATTAGTTGACTGGGTTCTGAAAAAAAATTTCAAACTAATATTTGGATTTTTAGGTATGTGGGGCGTAAGTTTAGTTCAAGTTTTTAGCGCTGAAAACTTTTTAATAAATGGTTTTATTTTAAATGATTTAAAAATGGAAAAGACAATTCTTTTTTTTGGAATTACTATGATTTTGGGGCTTATAGTGATGCCTGAAAATGTTCGGTCATCCGAACTAGCACCCGATACCACTACCACTATAGAATGCCCTTCCGGTGACAAATATCTTTGTTACACAACTGCTGATGGAAGAAACGTAAGAAAAGGAAAAGGAAGGACAATTGTAACTGTATCGCCATGAAAAAAATAATACTAATTTTTCTTCTTTTTACTGGGGTATCATTAGGTTTAACATCAACTACTAGCCAATACTCAGTCAATGCTCAAGAACAAGTAATTTGTCCTTCGGGTGATAAATATATTTGCTTAGACTCTCATGGGGAATTAGGGACTGTCTACCGAGGCAAAGGAAGAGTTATGGTAAATCAATGAAATTGATTCAACTTCATATTAGATTTATAGGTACAATTTTTGTAGCTACAAACTTTGTTTTTACCGCATGTGAATCGAAAAATAAAGAGAAGACTAGAGTTTTTAACGCCATTTCATTACAAGATAGTGTGATACTTGACTTTCCTCTGATTCGCTTTCAAGAGCATTATGGTAAAATGTATGCCTATGACTATTACGATAAGAGTATAGTTCAAGTCGATAAAAGGTTTGAGGTAATAGATCGGCTTGGATCATTTGGGGATGGACCAAAAGAAAATCTTTTGGTTCGTAATTATGAAGTCCTTCCCAGCCGTTTAGTTGCAATATTTGACGTAGAAAAAAATACTTTTAAAATTCAGGATTTTCAGGATTCTGTGTACCTCTATCAAAAATTTGATTTCGCAATAGAGGGTGGAGTTTATTTGGAAGATAGCTCACTTTTTACAGTAAGTATAGAAGATAAGTCTCGATTAAATTTCGCTAAATATTCAATCGAAGAATCGCAAAGTCAGCCTATTAAAGTAATAAATGACTTATTCCAAGAAGACTACTCTGCGCTAATTTATCAAGGAAAGATATTATCAAATAGAGATAAATTGATTTTCACATCCTATTTTTCAAGCTTTTGGTTTGTTTTTGATAAAAATAATAGTGGAGTCAAATTTGGTTCATATCTCCAAGACTATCAAAAGCCAAATGTATTGGAGGTAGGAAACATGATGATGTTAGAAGATGCCCCTGAGTTAATTTACGACTCATTTATTTCAGATAATCGGATCTTTATCATTTCAAATATTGGACATGTTGATTATCCTGATCAGCGAATTTTGGATATTTACGACCTTGAATTTAACTACTTGAAATCGTATCCTTTACCAAATTTAAACGATACGACACCAGATGAGGGTTTTTCAGTTAGTGGTTCAAATGTTGCCATTCTTTATGAGGACACACTTTTTTTCTTTAAATTAAACTGACTTCTCTCATGGTTTTTTTTCAACCCCAATCCCCTTTCTAGATTAATGTGGGGTTTTCGCTAGTTATACTCCGCGACAATTGTCGGGAGAAATTCGGATTTGATTGAGAGACTATAAATTTGAATCTTAAAGCAATTGAATCCCGACAGCTGTACGGGATGGTAATGAGATCTGGGTGTCATTGCATCCGTCTACTCTACGGATTACACCCAGTCCAAACTGATATTTGACTACGTTGAATAGGGGCCATGCTTAAAGCAATAAGACCTTGAATTCATCTCGAAGGAGGTACGACTGAGAGATATCTTTGAAGTTTTTAGTTTATTAATTTGCTAAACCTTCGAGGTCTAAAAAGAGACCTTATAGGTTATTCTAAAATCCCCGATACCCTCGGGGATTTTTTTGATTTCAACCATTCAAATACGGAATTACGCTGTTTATAGTTAAAACAAGTCTGTTTATTAACCAATTGAAATATAGTAAGTTATCAATTGTATTTTTCCATCAAACTAAAAATAATTTCATTGATTATCAATAAGTTAACTAAATCTCCTAAAAATTTTCAAACTAATATTTGGAATTTTAGGTGGGGGGCGTAAGTTTAGTTCAAGTTCAAGGCGCTGAGGACTTTTTAATCAATTTGTTTAACTATAAATTTTAGAAAAATGAAAAAAAATATTAAAAAATCTCTTTTTGTAGGATTTACTTTCGCAGTATTTTCAATTCCATTTAATTCGTTTGCTGGTTGGGATTACAAATCAGTAGAAAGTCTTGATAAGATGGATGGTAGGACATACATTGTTTCTCATTGTGAGGATAAACTTGGGGACGATTGTAATATGCCTGGAAGTGCTACAAGGATGGATATAAGTGTAACAGTAGAAATGCTAGAGGGATTTGGAATTATAAGAAAGATGCCCTAAATGAATTTTGCAAAATTGGTAAATAAGGGTTGTTGTTTTTCAGCCCTTATTTTGTTTTTAATAGGCTGCTCCTTTGAAAGGAAAGAAAATGCTTTTGTTTATAGTGATTTTATCAATAAAGATAGTTTGGAAATTGCGCTACCCTTAGAGTATCTTTCTATTACAAACTGGACCACATATAAATCAGGTGAAAAGAAAATCCTAGTAGAGTATGGATTAAATGGTGAGGGAGATTTGGTAATCCACCAAATTGATTTTGATAAAAAAGTTTATTTAGAGCCAATTTATATAAGGCGGGAAGGACCTGATGGATTTAATTCATCGGAAGCTTCAGTATTTTTTAAATCAAAAGATTCTATCTATGTTTTTCCATCAGCAAGAAATTCGTTTTTTCTCTACAATTCAATAGGTGTTAAAGTTGAGGAATACCGTTATAATTCTTTGAATGATGATCGCTACTATAAAAACGGCTGGTATTCCAGTATGGCATTTTTTGAAGATCTATTAATTCTACCGACAGTAGACGATACAAGATATGATGATCCAGATTTTTTTGATAAAGTATCCCCAATCCAATTTTATGGTCTAGATTCGAATAAGTTTATAGATCATATAAATTTTCCTGGATTCATAAAGGGGAAATATATGCCTTCAAATTTTTCGGGCGCTATGATAGATCAGGTAGATAATAATCGTATTCTGATAAATTATAAATTCTCTGACTCTATATATATCTATAATATCAGAGCAAGAGCAATGGAGAGTTTTTATTCTGGATCGGATAACTTCGGAAGTCCCAATTTGCTTACTTACTTACCAAATCGAGCTCAATCGTTGGAATATATTTCTAAAGAGGTCGACTATGAAACTGCATTTTTTCATAAAGAAAAAATTTACCGAGTTGTGAATCATTTATTAACGAGTAAATATCGTGAAATGAATCCATTTGAAATTATTCAAAACAATTATAAAGTTGTCTCTTTGATTGAATTAGATTTGGATTCAAAAAAATTAAAGTACTATAAGCTGCCTATTGCAAAGTATTTTGTTTTTCAAGGTGACCAACTATTTGCCGGTGGAGTTTCTGTTAGAGAAGAAAATGGAGAAATCTATAGGAAATTTTATAAATACACTCTTGATTGACAGATATCAGTTCATTAATTCTCTTCTAGAATTGCTGTATTTTTCTTTTTTTAGAGCTATTAATATTGAAACATTGAATTTCCTTACAATTTTAACCCCTCGGCAATGAACGGGGATTTTTTCATTCCCCACTCCCGTACTAGGCTATTCCAAGAATTGGGTTATTTTTGTTTATGCTTTCCAAAAAGACCAAGTACGCATTGCATGCCCTGACTTATCTGGGTAAACATCGAGAAGAAAAGGCAGTGCTGATTCATGACATCGCTGAAGAGCACGGGATCTCCCATAAATTTTTAGAGAATATCTTACTCGAACTTAAGAAAGCCGGTATGCTCGGAAGCAAAAAAGGAAAAGGTGGAGGCTATTACCTGATCAAAGAACCTCAGGATATTCCACTTTCTAAAGTGATTCGGCTGCTCGATGGACCCATCGCTTTACTTCCCTGCGTGAGTCTCAACTACTACGAACCCTGCGCCGAATGTAAGTCCGAGGCCGAATGTGGTATCAATAAAGTCATGATTCAGGTTCGGGATGAAACGCTCAAAATATTGGAAAACAAGACCCTACAGGATATTTTAGAAAAATAATAAAATTTTTTTCCTACAAACCCTATAAAAAAGATAGGGTTTATATACTTTTGAATTTCCAATCCGTATCTAGCACGTATGATAATCGATCAACCTATCAAAAAATGGTTTGTCAGCAACACAGGTGAAGACAAACATTTCAAAAGTATTATTAAGTCCATCTCTTGGCGTATAGTAGGTACCATTGACACGATGGTCATCTCCTATTTTGTGACTGGGCAGTTGAAAATGGCCATTTCTATAGGTTCGATAGAGGTCGTGTCCAAAGTAGCGCTCTACTATTTTCATGAGCGAGTTTGGGAAAAAGCCACTAAAGCCTAAGCCATGAAAACAAATTTGATCGAATTGGAGGCTCAATTAGCGCAACTTTCGGCAGCTGGAGGTTTGGCCTTATTGGCTGAACTATTTCCGGGAAAAGTCACTTTTTCAACCTCTTTGGGTCAGGAAGATCAGGTGATCACGCAGCTGATTGCTAGTCAAAACTTGCCGATTCAAATTTTCTCACTGGATACTGGGAGACTTTTCCCAGAGACTTTAGAGCTATTAGCGAGGACTGAAGCAAAGTATAAAACGAAAATCAAGGTTTATTATCCGGAAACTGCGTCAGTTGAAAATCTAGTTGATACAATTGGAATTAATGGATTTTACGAGTCCGTAGAAAATAGAAAATCCTGCTGCTTTGTACGAAAAGTAGAACCACTTCGAAGAGCCTTAGCCGGGAATGAAATCTGGGTGACGGGGCTACGCGCGGAGCAATCTGCCAATCGCTCAGCAATGAAGCGTCTCGAATGGGACGATTCCAATCAAATCTGGAAATACAATCCTTTGCTGGATTGGTCTTTCGATGAGGTGCTTACTTACCTCGAGAATCATAAAATCCCTTACAATCCGCTGCATGACAAAGGTTTTGTAAGCATTGGCTGCGCACCCTGTACTCGGGCAATTTCTTCAGGAGAGGATGCCCGCGCCGGTCGCTGGTGGTGGGAGGATTCGAAAAAGGAGTGTGGGTTGCATAGCAGTAAACAGTAAACAGTGGGTATTGGTCAGTTTGCAGAACACAATTCACAGGATGTTGCGAAAAAAGTCAGAAAGTTGAAGTAAGAAATCAGAAATAAAAAGGTCAAGGTTTAATTGTAGAGCGCCACTTTCAAAGGTCTCATAAATCTGAAATCATAAATCATATATCATCAATGCACAACCTATTAACACCTAATCCCAAAGAAGCAGAATCAATCCATATCCTTCGGGAAGTGGCGGCTCAGTTTGAGCGTCCGGTTTTGCTTTTTTCGGGAGGAAAAGATTCGATCACCTTGGTGAGATTGGCTCAAAAAGCCTTCTTTCCTGCAAAAATCCCCTTTCCTCTTTTGCATGTGGATACAGGGCACAATTTCCCGGAGACCATCGCTTTTCGGGATAAGCTGGTTGCCGAACTTGGGCTCGAACTCATAGTCCGAAATGTGCAGGATTCCATCGATCAAGGTAAGGTTCGGGAAGAGCGAGGTCGCTATTCCAGCCGAAATTCGTTACAAACGACCACACTTCTTGATACCATCGAGGAGTTTAAGTTTGATGCCTGCATCGGTGGTGCGAGACGTGACGAAGAAAAAGCCCGAGCTAAAGAGCGGGTATTTTCAGTTCGGGATGATTTTGGACAGTGGGATGAAAAAAATCAGCGTCCGGAGCTTTTCGATATGCTCAACGGCAAGATTCACATTGGCCAAAATGTTCGGGTTTTCCCGATTTCCAACTGGACGGAACTGGATGTCTGGGAATATATCCGAACAGAAAATATCGAGATTCCAAGTATTTACTTTGCGCACCTCCGGGAAGTATTTGTTCGTGACGGGATGATTTGGACCGCCAATGAACACGTTTTTCGGGAGGCTCATGAAGAGGTGACTGAGCGAATGGTCCGATTTCGAACCGTCGGCGATATGACTTGTACAGCTGCGGTTCTTTCCGAAGCAGTTTCCTTAGATGAAGTGGTCGGAGAAATTCGGGATTCCACCATCTCCGAGCGAGGTGCCCGAATCGACGACAAGCGATCCGAAGCAGCGATGGAGACAAGGAAGAAAGTGGGCTATTTCTGATTTAAGAAATACGATTTAAGATTTACGAATTTGGCCGTGGACTGTGGTCCGACGACCGTTGACAAGAAATAAGAAAATGAATAATCCAAACCGAAAACTCATCAAAATCGCCACCGCCGGCTCAGTAGATGACGGCAAAAGTACCCTGATTGGGCGATTACTTTATGATACCAATTCTCTGACTACGGATAAAATCGAAGCGATTGAGAAAAGCTCCAAACAACGAGGCTATGATTACCTGGATTTTTCACTGGCGACCGATGGTTTGGTGGCAGAGCGCGAGCAAGGAATCACCATCGATGTGGCGCATATTTATTTCAATACCGATAAGACCAATTTTATCGTAGCAGATACGCCTGGCCATGTAGAATATACTCGAAATATGGTGACAGGAGCATCTACTTCGCAAGTAGCGATTATCCTGATCGATGCTCGAAAAGGGGTAATTGAACAAACTTATCGACACTTCTTTATCGCTAACCTGCTTCGAATTTCCCATGTGGTGGTCGCCATCAACAAGATGGATTTGGTGGGATATGAGGAAGAAGTATTCCTGAAAATCAAAGGCGATTTCAATGAATTGGTAGCCAAAAGTGATTTCCATGAAGATCAGCTTACGTTTATTCCGGTATCGGCTTTGAAAGGCGAAAATATCGCCAGAAAATCAGAAGAAATGCCTTGGTACATCGGAAACACGCTTTTACAGCATTTGGAAGTGTTGGAACCGGCAGATTTAATCGAAAGTGCAGTAGCTAGATTTCCGATCCAATATGTGACTCGGCCCAAAACAGAAGCCTTCCATGATTTCCGGGGATTCTCAGGGAAATTATACGGAAACAGTTTGAAAGTTGGAGATCAAGTGACGGTACTTCCTTCCGGTAATGAGACCACGATTAAAAGCATTCATTTCTTTGATCAGGAGTATCTGGAAGCAGCTGCCGGAAGTTCGATCACGATTACACTTGCCGATGAAGTGGACCTGAGTAGAGGGGATATGCTGGTAAAAAGCGGGACAGCACCTCGAAGTGAAAAGCTGCTCAGCGCAACGGTCTGCCAAGTGAACAGCAAAGCATTAAAGGTGGGCGATAAATACATACTCCAGCATGGTGTCAACCGAGTTTTGGCTAGAGTAGATCAAATCGAATCTCGAGTTCATACCGATTTCTCAGGAGCTGAAGTAGTGGAGCAATTGAAGTTGAATGATATCGGTAAGGTTCATTTCAGACTTAGTAAAGCAATTCATGCCGATTCTTACAAGTCAAACAAATCAAATGGAAGCTTTATTCTGATTGATGAGGGAAGCTTTGATACGGTTGGGGTTGGATTTATTGAGTAGAAAGACTTAAGTATCAAGACTTCGATTTTCCACCATGATACTACATCTCCAGAAGTGGTATAAAACAAGCTGAAAAGCCGTGAGTGGAGACACTCACGGCGGCAACGAGATTCACCGAGCTTCAAAGTTCATCATTCGACATTGGGTGTTCGATATTAATGTCGAATTACGAATGCTGAATTTCGAATAATGAAGAATTGGGAAAGTCAGAAGTCTTAAATGAGAAAGCTGAAAGTAGAAATCACAAACTCAAAATATTAAAAACCAGGATGCTAATTTTTAGATCCTAGTAAATCATAAATCTTATATCCAATATCCTACTATTCCTATAGAGATATTAACCTATTAAACCTATGCAAAGCTTTCGAACTGAATTGGAAAACCCAGTAGTGGAGCGGGATATTCTCGAACTGGAGCGGAAAATCGCGCTTTTCAAAGAAGGAAAAATCGACGAGGAAAAATTCCGAAGTCTTCGACTGGCCCGCGGAGTCTATGGGCAGCGGCAGCCTGGTGTGCAGATGATCCGAATCAAATTGCCTTATGGTCGAGTGAATTCGGCACAATTGCGTAGGATTTGTAAGGTTTCTGAGGAATATTCCATCGGCAGATTGCACATCACGACCCGGCAGGATATTCAGATTCACTACGTAAGTCTGGACCGTACCCCTGAGCTTTGGGCAGAACTGGAGCGGGATGATGTCACGCTTCGTGAAGCTTGTGGAAACACCGTCCGGAATGTGACTGCCTCAGAGTTGGCAGGAATTGATCCAAACGAACCCTTCGATGTCACCCCATATGCCGATGCGACTTACCGCTATTTTTTGAGAAATCCGGTTTGCCAGGAAATGGGGCGAAAGTTTAAAATGGCATTTTCCTCTTCAGATGAAGACAATGCGCTAAGCTATCTCCATGATTTGGGATTTATTCCAAAGCTGAAAGAATCCGATGGTCAATTTCTTCGGGGCTTTAAGGTTCTCCTTGGAGGGGGCTTGGGTTCCCAGCCTCGGCATGCCGATGTGGTCTATGAATTTCTGGAAACTGATCAGTTGATTCCATTCATCGAATCGGTTCTTCGGATTTTTGACCGGCATGGAGAGCGGGCACGGAGAAATAAAGCTCGGATGAAATTTTTAGTCAAGGATCTGGGTTTGGAGGCATTTTTAGAATTGGTGGACCAAGAGAAAAAAGCATTGCCATTTGCTGCATTTCCTATTGAAACGGCGGATTACGAGGCTAATCAGCTTCTTCCCAATCCTGAAAAGCCAGCATTCGATGCCGAACTGGGCTTGGATTTTGACCTTTGGAAACTTACCAATGTGCTTCCGCAAAAGCAGGCTGGCTTTGTCGCCATAGGGGTGAAAGTCCATTTGGGGGATTTTTATTTGGCACAAGCCAGAGCATTGGCGAATTTAGTGGAGCGCTTCGCAAATGATGAGATTCGTTTTACCCTTCGTCAAAACTTCCTGATTCGGGATGTCCGGGAAGATTTGGTTCCGTACTTTTTTCAGGAGCTGAAAAAAATTGGATTGGCCGATCGAGGATATAATTCGCTAGGGGATATTACCGCTTGCCCGGGGACAGATACTTGTAATTTGGGAATAGCGAGTTCGACTGGAATCGCAGCGGAACTCGAAAAAGTCATTTTTGACGAATATCCTCAATATCTGAAAAATCAAAACCTCGTGATCAAAATCTCAGGTTGCATGAACGCCTGTGGACAGCATAATATGGCACATATAGGTTTTCAAGGGATGTCTATGAAGGCTGGAAAAACAGTGGTTCCCGCACTTCAGGTTTTGCTTGGTGGTGGAAATCTAGGAGATGGTCATGGACGATTTGCAGATAAAGTGACCAAAATCCCGAGCCGGCGAGGGCCTCAGGCTTTACGGGTTTTGCTAAGTGATTTTGAGGAAAATGCCAATGGTTTGGATTTCCTCAGCTACTACGATCAGCAGGGTCAAATGTATTTCTATGAATTATTGAAGGAATTGGGGGATGCCTCGACGATTACCGAATCCGAATTGGTGGATTGGGGTCATGAGGAAGCATATGAGGTTGCGGTGGGAGTCGGCGAGTGTGCCGGAGTCGTGATTGACTTGGTAGCGACCTTATTGTTGGAGGCTTTGGAGAAATTGGAATTAGGACAGGAAGCCTTGACGGCAGGAAGATGGTCGGATAGTATTTACCATCATTACGCCGGATTGATCAATTCAGCCAAGGCTATTTTGCTCAGCGAGGACATCAGCACCAATAGCTATGCGAATATCATTTCTCAATTTGATGAGGCTTTTGTAGCAAATGGAAAAATCAATTTGCAAGGCAGTTTTGCCGAAAAAGTATATCAAATCAATCAGCATGAGCCAACTGAAGAATTTGCAAAGGCCTATGCTAAGCAAGCTTTTGAAATCTATCAACTCTTGAAAAACTATCGGGAAGAGGAGGTGAGTGTATGAGAAATCTGATTCAACCCAAGGTCACCTTAGTAGGTGCTGGCCCAGGCGATCCTGAATTAATTACGCTCAAAGGGGTTTTTGCCTTAAATAAAGCTGATGTAGTGCTTTATGATGCCTTGATCGATCCAGTTTTATTGAAGCATGCGCCAAAGTCTGCCATTAAGATTTTTGTAGGAAAGCGCGTGGGAAAGCATTCCCAAGCCCAAGAAGACACGAACCAACTTTGTGTCAGCTTAGCCAAAAAACATGGCCATGTGGTCCGCTTGAAAGGTGGGGATCCTTTTGTATTTGGTCGTGGAGCCGAAGAGATTGAATACATCGAGGCTTTTGGGATTCCGACCGAACTGATTTCCGGGATCAGTTCAGCGATTGCAGTTCCAGCTTCAGCAGGAATCCCAGTGACCAAACGCGGGGTGTCCGAGAGTTTTTGGGTGGTGACTGGGACGACTTCAGCGGGAAAACTTTCTAAAGATTTGGCTCTTGCGGCGCAGTCCTCAGCAACGGTGGTGATCTTAATGGGGACTAAAAAATTGGAAGAAATCGTGCAAGTTTATCTTCAATTCGGAAAGGCCGATCTTCCGATTGCCATTATCCAGAGTGGAACTACCGCTGAGGAAAAGGTCACTGCAGGGTTTATTTCGACGATTTCTCAAAAGGCAAAAGAGAACCGAGTGGAAGCTCCGGCGATTATCATCATTGGGGAAGTGGTACGAGAGAGCGTGAAGCTGGCTGAGGTGTATCGGGAAGTGATTCAGCAGGAAATACAGCTTCGCTGAATTATGCCCTCAGGTTAATATGCTTTGTGAAAAACTTCGCTTTCTGAGCTAATCCTTCAGTGAAATAAGGAGGTTCGGAGAAGCAATTTGATTGTAGAAAAAATCAAATAAATTTAATCTAGAGCTCCAGAGGGGCGATTTGACTGAGTTGTATTTCATATTTCGCCCGATGAAAGAGGAGGTATTTCCACGTATTTCAAAAAGTCTTGAATCTTGTTTCTAAAATCTACCATGAATCATCTCTATCCCATTTTTCTAAAAGTTCATGAACTCAACGTCCTATTGGTCGGTGGAGGATTTGTGGCTACCGAGAAACTGGAATTTCTCCTAAAATCAAGTCCAGAAGCACAAGTGACTGTAGTTTCCAAAATGTTTCGACCTGAATTCCTGGAATTGGCTGAAAAATCCGATACGGTCACGATAATCACCGATAGTTATCACGAAAAATATCTCGGAGGCAAGCACATCGTGATTGCGGCGACGGATGACAAAGCCGTCAACCGTCAGATTCGAAATGAGTCAAAAGAACGATTCTTGCTCGTCAATGTTGCTGATACTCCTGAACTCTGTGATTTTTATTTGGGAGGAATAGTGACCAAAGGAAATCTCAAGATCGCCATTAGCACCAACGGAAAATCGCCAACCACCGCAAAGCGGATTCGCCAACTTTTGGAGGAAGTCCTTCCGGATGAACTCGATGATTTGTTGGAAAATCTCCATACCTATCGCGCGACTTTAAAAGGAGACTTCGAGTACAAAGTCAAAGCAATGAATGATGTGACTGAGGCTTTGGTGAAAAGCAGAAGTTTAATTTCGGAGGAATAAAAGAAGTGAGCCTAGCAAATGCTTTTAATATTTAATCACCAAAAAACACGTTTTGGAATTTTACCTTCCTTCCTGCTGATCCACCCCCGTCATCTCCCAATGTCCCAAAGAAATCGGGATACTGCCGATGCTGTTCAATTGATCAAAGAAGTCTTTCAGTTTAAAGTCTACTCCTTTTTCTTCTTGAATCCGAGCAAAGTCAGCCATCGCATTTTCAAGTAAAAATTTCCCTGTAATGTAGCTACTCCCATAGCCTGGTTGACGCATATATAAGTGCTGCTCAAAAAGCAGCAACTCCTTTTCGGTCTTCATCCAGCCTCTTGGTGTGTAATTTGAGTGGATACCACCGGCTTCCACCATAGTCATTTCATTGGCTTGGGCATAGAGTGAGCCCAAACCTCTAGCCGCACGCTGTGCGATCATGATGTAAACAATTTCTCTGGATCTTGGGGAATCCTCATACAATCCTGCATCCATAAATATTTCTTCCACGGCTGTGGCTGTCCCTTCATTTCTGGAATCCCAGATATTATAAAGGAGCGGGGAACGACGGATCTCGCTGCTATGCGGCTCAAGATCCATTCGGGCGAGTTCAAACCAATGGTAGAAATGGGAGTACAAAGGCCTTGGATCGATGTGCATTCCAATGGTAAAGAAGTTTCGCTTTTCCTTGGGGATGAATGAGCCCATGTGCACGCGCAAAGCTGGCTCGAAATAGTCTTTCACCGTGACGATTTCTTGATCACGAAGGAAACTTATTAAGCTGTTGACACCATCTTCACTTAGCTTGGCAAAGTCCTCCGGCGTGTTCGCTTCTGGGAGTGGAGGTAAATTCCGATTTCGGTGCTCCTCCAATTTCAGCGAAGCCCAGGCTCTAGCCAATTCCCGTTTTAAAATCATAACCTCATCTTCCCAGGTCAGCGGCACCAAGTGTACATTTTGGAGATACCAGGTGTAATTTTCTTTTCCTATTCCTGATTCACCGGTTTTAGAAGGAGCCTCTTTTTCAAGCCATGCTACCAGTTTATCGGTGGAGCTTTTTGCCTCAGTGATTAATTTGACTAATTCAGCATCTTCCCCGACTCCTGGCAAAGTCAACATATTTTCCAAATCTGCAATTTGTGTTGCGATGCTAGGAATTCCTGCTGCCCAGAGCTCTTTCGAATTTCCAGTCAGGTTACTTTCGGCTTGCTCATTTAAGGCAGGAATTCCAGCTAATTCTTTTGCGAATTTCTCACGACTTGCCGACTGCAGCGGGAAATCATATTGCCAAAGTTCCAAAATCCCATGGTGTGTGGGTCCTTCATGGGCTGGGACATCGCTTCGTTCTGTCCAGATTGATTTGTAAAATGCTGGATCTCTTTCCCATGGCTTGAGGATTCGATGATTGAAGTCAAAGCCATTCATCTCGGCCCATACGATTCGAAAATCTACTTGCTCAGAAATACTCCAGCCGGTAGTGTCCATAGCAAGAAGTTTCGATTGAAGTTTTTGAAACTCGGGTAATCGCTGTTCAAAAGTTGCCTTCCGATAATCCGGTGCACCGTCTAATTGAGGAGGTACTTCGAAGGTTCTCCATTCCTTAAAAAGTGAAACAAGATCTGAATAGCTGGCTGGGGTTTTTTCGATTTTGAGGTTCTGATTTTGAGGCTTTTGACAGGAAAAAGAAATCACTAAAATCAAAGAAAAAGCAAGAAGATTAAGAACGCGGGTCATAGGCAAAGGGGGAAGGGTTTTGACTTATTAAGGTAATGGATCGACTCTTAGGATTCAAATTGATTTTTTTCCACTAAATACCGGGTAAATTTTTAGAAATATTTTTTTTTCTGATGATTTTCAGGGTTCTGCCATCAGAATATTATTCTGTTTCAAGAAAATTTCATATAAAATTAGTTTTGGATAAAAATCAATTATAAGAGTTTAAAATCCAATTATTCGAACTTGAATTGCACTTGATATTAATTCTATGGTTTAAACAAGTGCTTTTTGAAACCTAAACTGAGAATATTATAAAATTCAGGATTTTAAAAGACAAATAATTTTATTTTTCTCATTGTGAAAAATTTGAAATTTTATTCAACAAAAAGTATAAATTTCAAAAATAAATTAACCAACAACCTTATGAAAAACTTCAAACATCTAATGGTTTTCCCTGCGCTGCTGGGATTGGCTGTTTCCTGTGCTGAGATCAGCGAAAATGAGCCTGTGTTATCAGAAAAGACAACTTCTGTACTTCAGCAGAGATTTGTGCCCGGTCAGTTATTAATTAAGATGAAGACAGAGACTACAAAGTCAAGAATTTCAGACGATATCTTAGCTGCTGTAGAAGGCACAATCGTTGAGGAAATTAAAACTGGCGCAATGGAACTTGCTAATGCCAGAAAAGGTGGGAAATCAGGTGATTTGATTTTAGTAGATTCCAAATTGGGAACGATGGAAGCTATCGAAAAACTGAAATCTATGCCTGAAGTGGAATACGCGGAGCCAAATTGGATCTATGAGCACTTTGCTACTTCCAATGATCCGTATTTCACAAACAACTCTCTTTGGGGAATGTCTGCAGGAGGAAACCAGTTTGGTAGCCGGGCTGCATCTGCTTGGGCTGCAAATAAGTTAGGTAGCTCTTCTGTATATATAGGAATTATTGATGAAGGCTATATGTATGATCATGAAGACCTTGCTGCAAATGCTGGTGTCAATCCAGGCGAAATAGCTGGAAACGGGGTTGACGATGATGGAAATGGTCTAGTAGATGATGTTTATGGTTGGGACTTTGATGGCAATAACAATTCCTTATTTGATGGAACTGGAGATGATCACGGTACTCACGT
The DNA here is from genome assembly GCF_001936475.1 of Algoriphagus marinus. GTDB lineage: Bacteria > Bacteroidota > Bacteroidia > Cytophagales > Cyclobacteriaceae > Algoriphagus > Algoriphagus marinus. Next base: position 247,740 of record NZ_MSPQ01000003.1, read on the forward strand.
TGCTGGTACAATCGGCGGCGTGGGAGGAAATGGAAAAGGAGTTGCCGGAGTAGCTTGGAATGTCAAACTTATGGGAGCTAAATTCTTAGGAAGCCGTGGAGGAACTACCTCGAATGCAATTAAGGCGGTTGATTACTTCACAGATCTTAAGCAAAGTCAAGGATTGAACATTGTAGCCACAAATAATTCTTGGGGAGGAGGAGGATATTCTCAGGCCTTGAAAGATGCTATCGATCGAGCCGATGCTGCGGGCATTCTATTTATAGCTGCTGCTGGAAATTCTGGTACAGACAATGACGCATCTGCAAGCTATCCTTCAAATTATGATAGTCCTAATGTGATAGCGGTAGCATCAATCACAAGTAGTGGAGGATTATCGAGCTTCTCTCAGTATGGAGCTACTACAGTAGATATTGGAGCTCCAGGGTCTGGAATTTGGTCTACTGTACCTGCTTCTTCAGGAAAAGGGAAAAGAGCTACTATTACTTCGGGTTATGCAAGTTATAATGGAACCTCCATGGCAACTCCTCACGTCAGTGGAGCTGCAGCTCTTTATGCTTCTATCTACCCAAATGCTTCTGCGGCTCAGATTAAAGCAGCGATCTTGGGATCAGCCACTCCTACGCCTTCTTTGGCAGGTAAAACTGTGACTGGTGGTAGATTAAACGTTTCAGGTTTTTAATTAAATCAAAAATAATCAGCCAAAAAGAGTCTCCTAGTGAGACTCTTTTTTTGCTTTTAATTAAAATGATGCGAATCTTGGAATTATGAGGTTCTTGAGCATTTCATTTTGCGTCGTTCTCCTTTGAAATGATTCCATCTGACTTTACAAAATCGAGACAAATCATATCTAATTTTTTATTTCCCCTAGTTCCCGTATTTTTGGGCTTTCTTAAAAAATCGCATTCCTAATTTCTAGTTATGGCATATTTATTCACTTCAGAGTCAGTTTCTGAAGGGCATCCTGATAAAATCGCAGATCAAATCTCTGACGCACTGATTGACAACTTTTTAGCTTTTGATCCGAACTCCAAAGTAGCTTGTGAAACATTAGTTACCACAGGTCAGGTTTTCCTAGCTGGTGAGGTGAAGTCTGATATTTATCTTGATGTGCAAAAAATAGCTCGGGATGTAATCAATCGGATTGGTTACACTAAAAGTGAATACATGTTTGAGGGAAATTCTTGTGGGATTCTTTCTGCAATCCACGAGCAATCGGCCGATATCAATCAAGGTGTAGATCGGGTAAATCCTGAGGAGCAGGGTGCAGGAGATCAGGGGATGATGTTTGGCTACGCTACCAACGAGACTGAGAATTACATGCCTTTGGCGCTTGATCTATCTCATTTGATTTTGAGGGAGTTGGCAGCAATGCGAAGAGAAAACAAAGAAATCACTTATCTCAGACCTGATTCAAAAGCGCAGGTAACCATCGAATATAACGATGACAATGTGCCGCAACGAATTGAGGCAATTGTAATTTCTACCCAGCATGATGATTTTGATGAGGAAGCAAAAATGCTTGCTAAAATCAAATCCGATATTATTTCCATCTTGATTCCAAGAGTAAAAGCACAATTGAAGCCTGAGCTTCAGAAGCTTTTCACAAACGATATTAATTACCACATCAATCCAACCGGAAAATTTGTGATTGGTGGACCTCACGGAGATACAGGCTTGACCGGACGGAAAATTATCGTAGATACTTATGGTGGTAAAGGGGCACATGGTGGAGGAGCTTTCTCAGGAAAAGATCCCTCAAAAGTAGATCGATCTGCCGCATACGCCACACGTCATATTGCTAAAAATATGGTGGCTGCAGGTATTGCAGATGAAATGCTGGTTCAGGTTTCTTACGCGATTGGCGTGGCTGCGCCAATGGGTATTTATGTAAATACTTATGGTACCGCTAAAGTGGACCTTCATGATGGTGAAATTGCCAAGAAGATTGAAGAACTATTCGATATGCGTCCCTATGCGATCGAGCAGCGGCTCAAACTGCGGAATCCGATTTATGAGGAAACTGCCGCCTATGGTCATATGGGAAGACAGAATGAAGTAGTTAAGAAAACGTTTTACTCCCCTTACCGAGATGAGATAGTCTTGGACGTGGAACTTTTCACCTGGGAAAAACTAGACTATGTCGATCGAATCAAATCGGCATTTGGAATCTAAAAACTGAGCCTCTCGAATTTCGAGGGGCTTTTTTGATAGAATTAGCTTTTTTTCATCACCCTTTTTCAACACTTTGTTTATAGTTTTAGGTTGTTTAACTTAATTCAACTATTTATTCAATAAAATAACTGTAGTTAATTTTGATTTCTATTTTTTTTTTTTTTTGATTTACAGCGACGTCATTACTAGTTCATCGGTGAATTTTTCTAAACTTTAAACTTTAATTATTATGAAAAAGAATTTAAATCTTTCAATCGTTATGCTAAGCTTTTTTTGTTTAAGCTTGTTTTCATTCACTAGATCATATGCCCAAGAACTGGAAGAAGTCGCTGATGTGGTTATAGAAGTTGGGAAGGCAATTGATAGTAGTTGCGATGCAAAGCGCCCAGAAGGAGGCTTTACGGCATGCAAAGGAGGGGAGTGTGCTCCCGCAAAATGTATTTCGTTCAGATCTAGATGTGATAATGGAGAATGTTCGTAATCGAATTATCTAAATTGAATTTATTTAAAGGGAGTCTGATTTTTCAGACTCCTACTTTCGTTTTGATTTGCATGCTTTCTTTTGCCTGTTCGGAACCTTCTGTAACAAATCAGAAATTGCTTGAAACTTCAGATTTTAGCCTTGAAATAGACACTGTGTTATTGGAACCAGTTCAATCATCTCAAATAGGTTCCTTCTACTTAAAAGATAATGCCATTTTTTATGTGGATAAGGCATATGGGCTTGTTGAGGAGTTTACAGTTGAGGGCGAATCAAATGGAATTAGAAAACGGGAACTAGATGGTCCTGAGGAATTGCAAGGGGTATCGGAGCTTATTCCTACAAAGGATGGCTTTATCATCCGACATGATTGGTCGTTTTATCAATATGACTCCAACTGGGAGTTTATTGGAAAATCAATATTTCAATCAGCTTCAACAGTGAGTTATCAGGAGATGATGGACAATCCCAAAGGAGAATACATGGAGATGTACGAATTGCTGCACTATAATCCAAAAACTGTGGAATTACCTGATGGTTTTTTGGCCATAAAATTAGATGTAGAGCACCCAATTTTTAATGCTTTTATATCCCGTGAGTACTATCGAGAGAGTCGGGTTTTGGGTAGGGTCAATCCATTTTCCGGAATGATGGTAGAGATGCTTGGTAATCGGCCTGATACCTATGAGCGATATAAGTTTATCCCTTTTCATGTGATGCTGGACTTTCATTGGACCAAGGACAACTCAATCTATGTGACATATGAGGCGGATTCTATGATTTATGTATATGACCAGTCTTGGAAATTGAAAGAGACTTTTGGAGCGGCAGGGATAGCTATGAAAACTGATTATGTAGAATCCCAGGATTTGGATGTTGCATTTGAAAGTAAGTACTTCTATCACTCCAGAAAAAACGAGGGGTTTTATAAGGATATTTTTGTAGATGAGGAGAATGAATTGGTTTTCCGAACCTACCGTCAGGGGAGTGATCGGCAAGATCTCTTAGATGAGACATACAATCCGCTTCGAATGCAAATTTTCCGTGAAGGAAAACTCCTTGGGGATTTTAGCGTGCCTGGTAGATTTCGGATTTTGGGAAAAGTGGGTGATCGCTATGTAGCTGATGGATATTTTGATGAGCAAAATGAAAAGCAGGGTTTCTATCTTTTAAATTTAAATTAGGATTTGAAAAAGATACTATTTGTCCTATCTGTTTTGCTTTTCCCATTATTAGGATATTCGCAAGGCTTGGTAAGCGGAAAGGTAATCCGAGCAGATAATTCTGAGCCAGTACCCTTTGTGAATATTATTATCACAGAACTTGGGAAAGGAACAGTGAGTACGATGGATGGTGATTTCAACTTTCGACTCCCTGCAAATGCAGAACCTGAAATGGAAATCATTTTTTCCCATATAGGCTTTGAATCGACCAGGATGAAAGTAGCTGATTTGGGAAGTTCAACACTAGAAGTAGAGATGATACCAAGCGAATATGATCTAGACCAGGCGATTGTTTTGGATTTTTCTCCTGAAGTAATTTTAGAACGGGTAAAAGATAATTTAATCAACACCCAATATGGTAAACCTCATGAAATGGAGGTGTTTTATAGGGAGCTAATTTGGGGCAATGACACCATCCAAGGCCTTTCTCGGGCTAGAGGCTATCTACATTCGGAGGGTTATCAAGAGAAACACTCTTCCAAGGCCAACGTTAGTGGAAATCATTATAATATGCTATCCTTTGACCAAATTCAGAAATCCAACTATGGGATTCTGACAGATATGACAGGAGGAGGCAGAGGCGCTTTAGGTGATTTTATTTTTGAAGAATTAATTTTCAGGATGTGGGACTTCAAAGTGAGCTGGTTTGATTACGAGCTTCTGGGAGGAAAAAAGATCGGGGAAAGAGATGTTTTTGTGTTGGCGATAAAAGCAAAGAACTCTGGAATTAAACGGAAATCAAAAAAATGGGGGTTTTCATCTTATGGATTTTTAGAAGATGCTGTTTTTTACATCGATCAGGAAGACTACGGAGTGCATATGATGGAATTGAGCCAGCAGTATGATGGAGATCGAGAAAAAAGCAAATATAGAAGACAAGTATATGCCAGAGAAAAGCGAGAGGGGGTGGTTAAATACCAGCGAAATGCGGATGGGGACTATCTCTTCACTTTTGCCAATTATGTAAACCACTACACAGATTTCGGTTATGATACCGAGGAGAAACCCAAGATTTGGAAGGTGAAAGAATATGCTGAGTTATATGCCACAGACTACGATTTTGTCAACTTGGACAAGGAGCAACTCCGTCAGAAGTACAAAATGGGTATAGGAGGTGAATCGCCTAATAGAGCCTTACAGCCTCATCCTGATTTGTATAATGGATGGATTTTCATCGCTGGAGAGGCGAGGTATAATCCTAGTTTTTGGAATGCCTATGATTTTCCTTCTTTTCCAGATGAGAAAATGCTGGAAATGCAGCTTTCTTCAAAACGACCACTTGAAACTCAATTTTCTGAATTTAAAAACAATCAGTTTTATCTTTTCTCCATACTTAGAAGAAGGCATAGATTAAGAGAAAATTATTGGGATAGAACAGGACTATATAATTCGTATGCATCCTACTAAAAGTAAACCTAAGAAAATAAAATTCGTAATTTGACTTAATTAATCCGGTCTTATGAGGATACTTATTTTAACCCTGTTTTTTCTTGGTTTTAGCAATGTTTTAATAGCACAGGGAACAGTCACATTCCAAGAGAATTTTTTTAATAATAATCGTTTTAAAATTGATGGGATTGAATCCAAACCTAATGATGTTGCCCGAGTGATGGCAAATTTTGAATCCAGCCAGAAAGATTTTCTAGAAGGTCATAAACAGATGAGAATAGGGAGTGGGTTGAGGATTTTGGGAATTGGAGTTTTGGTGGGAGCTTTGGTCAACTATGGGCTATCGGATTTTACTCAAGATGATACCAGAACCTATTTTCTCATTTCCTTATCTGGGATGGGCGTCGGAACTGTTGGCAGTGCTATCAGGAGCAAAGGAAAAAGTCGGGTCGAAACTGCTGTTTCTGAATACAATTATTTGAAAGATAGAGGCAATTACAAGGAAGTGAGTTTTCAAGCTGCTCCAGGGAAAGTAGGTTTAGTTTTTAACTTTTAGATCATGAAAAAAATAATGCTCCTCATTTTATTCAGTTCCATGTGCTGGTCTCTAATGGCTCAGGAAACACCCTTCTTGAAACTGAATATCCATAAAAATTTCCTCAACCAGAAAATCGATTTTTTGGAGGGCCCTAAGGTATTATCCAAAGTGGAAATACAAACACTTATGTCTCAAGCCACTCCTGAAACGGCAGATCTCTACAGAAAGTCGGTCTCAAAACAGCAGATCGCTAATATACTTTCCATCGGTGCTTTTGCATCGGTGATTGGTACAACTGTTTACATTGTGGCACCACAGCAGCAGTCCTCACAAATGAGCAATCTTGCTTGGCCCTTATTGATTTCCAGTTTGGCCTTTGAAATCAGCTCAGGAATTTTCAATCGCAGTGCACGAAATATAGCTCGAGAGGCAGTGGACTCCTATAATTTTGGCAGAACAGATAAGCCCGTTTATTTTGAAGAAAACCGGATCGATCAGCCGATTTTCAGCCATGTGATTCGGTTTTAAAATCAGAAAGCTAAAGTGAGAAGGCCGAAACCACTTTTTCAGACTTCTCACCTCTTATTTCTAATTTGTCAAAACATTTCCTCGATCAGCTCGGTATAAAACTCTTTCACGTCTTTGCCAGTCGCTTTGACTTGCTGAGAAATCAAACTGGTTTCTGTCTGTCCTGGAACGGTATTGATCTCTATGAAATAGAATTTTCCTGTATCTTTTTGGAGAAAATAATCTACTCGAACAGCGCCTTTGCAGTTGAGTTTCTCATAGACTTGGGTGACAATCCTACCAACCCGAGCGACCTCTTCTTCAGTCATTCTACCTGGAGTGATTTCTTCCGTAATTCCTGCTACGTATTTTGCTTCATAGTCAAAAAATTCTTTGCTGCTGACGATCTCAGTGGCTGGGAGGACGGTGATTTCTCCTTTTCCCCGAAATATCCCAATGGAAAATTCTCTACCCGAGACGAATTCCTCCACAAGAACTTGCTTGTCTTCTGAAAAAGCTTTTTCCAATGCTTCAGGTAATTCTTCCCAGGTTTTTACCTTACTCATCCCGATGGAGCTACCCCCATTATTCGGTTTGATGAAAAGTGGTAAGGTCAATTCTGACTCGATTCGGGTTAAATTTTTGGCAGTATTTTCAAAAAGTTGGATAGACTTGGCAATGTGAAGTTCTGGGATATCATCCACTATAGCTTTGGTGTAGCCCTTATTCATGGTAATGGCCGAAGTGAGTTGATCGCAGGTTGTATAAGGCAAGCCGATCATATCGAAATATCCCGCCAACTTTCCATCCTCTCCGGGAGATCCATGAAGTATGTTGAATATCCCATCAAACTTGAGCTTCTTTCCGTCAATAGTCAGGCTGAAGTCATTGAGGTCTACCATTATTTTCTCGCCTTTCTCCGTGATATGATGCCAGTCGCCAGGATAAATCAGGATCTTGGTCACCTCGTATTTTTCTCGATCGATAGTACGCTCGACAACGGCTGCGCTTTTTAGCGAGATCACGGATTCTCCGGTGTAGCCACCGGTCACAAGGGCGATTTTCTTCTTCATATTAGCGTGAATGGGTATGCGAATTAGCCGATTTTTTATGGAAAGGGGAAAGAAAATCCTAAGAATTCATAAGATTTTCGCCATCTATCCAGACTGAGTTTCAAAGACCTTGGTCCTTCCTTATATTCGCAATTCCTAGATTGATAATCACCCAAATTTTAGAACCATGATCAAAAGTTTGAAATCAGCGTTTTTGGCGCTTTTCTTTTTGTCCTTTTCAAGTGCGGTCCTTTTCGCACAAGAGCTTAAAAAAGTAACGATGGAAGAAGTGTTTAAGAAAAACACGTTTTTCCAACAGACTGTCCGAGGCATCAATTGGATGAAGGACGGACAATATTATTCCTCCCAAATCAATCAGATGGGCTACCCGATCGTGGTAAAGATGAATGTGACGACTGGTGAACAAGCTGGAATTTTGTTGGATGGAAAAGCCCTTGGATTGAATTTTTCGGATTACTCTTTCAATGCTGATGAATCCAAAGCCTTGGTTGCTACAGATGTGGAGTCGATTTATAGACGTTCTTCCAAAGGGGTGTATTATGTAGTGGATCTCGCAACTGGAGTTAAGCAGCAGTTGATGAATGGCGAGAAAATCTCTTATGCGACGCTTTCTCCAGACAATGATAAAGTTGCTTTTGTAAAGGATAATAACCTCTTCCTAGTGGAACTCGCAGGAAATAAATTAACCCAAATCACCAAAGACGGGGAATGGAATAAGATCATTAATGGTGCGGCAGACTGGGTTTATGAAGAAGAATTTTCGATGGCCCAGGCTTTCAAATGGTCGCCTGACGGCAAAAAAATAGCCTTTATCCGATTTGATGAGACGGAAGTTCCTGAGTTTAATATGCAGCTCTGGGGACCACTTTATCCACAGGATTACAAATTTAAGTATCCGAAGGCTGGAGAAAAGAATTCAGAAGTAAGCATTCATGTTTATGATTTGGCTACTTCCAAAACACAAAAAATTGATTCAGGATCTGAATCGGATATTTATTTGCCAAGAATCTACTGGACAAAGGATGCGAATCAATTGGCTTTTATTCGTCTGAACCGTCTGCAGAATCAGATGGATTTGTTCCATGCCAATGCAACAAGCGGAGCGAGCAAACTGATTATTTCAGAAATTTCCAAAACTTACGTTGATCTGGATTACAATGATGATCTTCAGTATTTGGCTGATGGTAAAAGCTTTATTAGAACTTCGGAACAGGATGGTTTCAAGCATATCTACCATCACAATTTAGATGGAAGTCTGATTCGGCAGATTACGACAGGAAACTGGGAAGTGACTTCAATGGTCGGCATAGATGAAAAAGGAAAGAAAATCTATTTCATCTCGACGGAAGTTTCTCCACTGGAGCGAAATTTTTATGTGATTGGGTTGGATGGAAAAGGCAAAAAATCACTGACTCCGGCCAAAGGAACCCATACTATTAATATGAGTTCGGATCATCGGTTTTATATCGACTACTATTCCACGACTGCAAAACCAGTGACTGTGACGCTGAATGAAGCCTCCGGAAAAGAGATTAAGGTTTTGGAAGACAATGCTTCCCTGAATACGACATTAGCTGCTTTTGCTTTAGGCGAAAAGGAGTTTTTTACTTTCCCGACTGTTGATGGAACTACCCTGAATGGTTATTTGATCAAGCCAAAGGACTTTGATCCGAATAAAAAGTATCCGGTTTTGATGTATGTCTATGGAGGGCCTGGTTCTCAAAACGTGATGAACTCATGGGGCGGTACGCGTGACCTTTGGCATCAGGCTTTGGTAGCTGAGGGTATCATCGTCGCTTGTATTGACAATCGTGGGACTGGTGCAAGAGGTCGAGATTTCAAGCATTCCACCTATGCAAACTTGGGAGCGTTGGAGACAGTGGATCAGATTGAGGGAGGAAAATATTTAGCCAAATTACCTTTTATCGATCCTACACGAGTGGGAATCTGGGGTTGGTCCTATGGTGGCTACATGTCTTCCTTGGCACTGATGAAAGGAAATGATGTTTTCAAAACAGCGATTGCAGTGGCGCCGGTGACTACATGGCGTTATTATGACACGATATATACCGAGCGTTATTTACAGACTCCGCAGCAGAATCCAGCCGGCTATGATGACAATAGTCCGATCATGCATGTGAATAAGTTGAAAGGGAATTTCCTGCTGATTCATGGCACGGGTGATGATAATGTGCATTTCCAAAACTCAGTGGATCTGGTTAACGCTTTGATTACTGCAGATAAGCAATTTGAGACTTTCTACTATCCCAACCGAAATCATGGAATATATGGTGGAAATACGACTTGGCATCTCTACACGATGATGACAGATTTCCTAAAGCGGAAGCTTTAAAAAAATGGGGCTAGTATTTAAACTAGCCCCATTTTTTAATTCAACTTGATTTGATCTAGGTAGAATTTCATGCGCGTATGATCCCGCGGCAGAAAATCAATCTTATCGATCTTATCCAGCTTGTGATTATAGAATACTTCTACGTATTCATTTTCCAAGAGGTAAAGATTGACCTTGTGGCGGTAGTAACGAATACCCACGACAAAAGTACCTTCGGTATAGAGGGTGCTTATTTTTTCGTGAAATGGGAGATCGGTAAATTCTTCTTTACTCATAAATCATTAAGGGGTGCTCTAAAATAACGAAATCTCGAGTTTTTTGAATAGGAATAGTTGAAAACTTGGCTCTAGAGACTTATACTTGAAGACTCATTAACCTATATGTACCGACAAAGATTCCTCTTCTCCTCTTTTCTATTAGTTGCAATAGTCATTTTTAATTTTTCCTGTGCCTCCAAAAAGAAAGTCGCTTCGGAGCCATTTAAGCAAGTGATTACTACTGCTAGGAGCTACACAGGTACGCCTTACCGGTATGGAGGAACTACCAGGGCAGGAATAGATTGTTCAGCATTGGTTTACCATTCTTTTTATTCTGTGGGGATTACCATGCCGCGGACTTCGACGGATCAAAGTCAACAGGGGAAAAGTATCAAGAAAAATGAAATCGAGCCTGGAGACGTTCTGTTTTTTGCCACAGGAAGGAAAAAGAAACAAGTTACTCACTCTGGGATTGTCACCGAGACTTCTAAAAATGATATCCGGTTTATTCACTCTTCCACTTCGCTGGGAGTTTCTGAAGATTACCTCAGCAATCCTTATTGGAGCAAAGCTTTTTTGTTTGCAAGAAGAGTGTTGGACTGATTTCGAGTTGATTTTTGGACTACTCGGAGCCACTTAATCCTAAATTGGAGGAATGATCGGATTATTTTCCAAATATCCTTTGGTATTAGGCTTTTCTGCTTAATTTTGCGGTCGAATTAAAAAAGCACATCCTTTTTACATTTCAAAATCAAATGGCAAATATTGGAAAGATAACTCAAGTAATCGGGCCCGTAGTGGACGTTTCCTTCGAAGGCGGTAAACTGCCTAACATCCTTGACGCAGTAGAAGTAACCAAAGAAAACGGTCAAGTGGTCGTGATGGAGGTTCAGCAGCACTTGGGTGAAGACAGAGTACGTACAATCGCAATGGACTCTTCTGAGGGAATGGTTCGTGGTATGGAAGTAAGAGATTTAGGTCAACCTATCTCTGTTCCTACAGGTGATGCGATTAAAGGTCGTCTTTTCAATGTAGTAGGTGAAGCGATTGACGGTCTTCCTCAGGTTCCTGCAGGTAAGCGTCTTCCTATTCACAGATCTGCTCCTAGATTTGAGGATCTTTCTACTTCTACGGAAGTACTTTTTACAGGGATCAAAGTAATTGACTTGATCGAACCTTATGCAAAAGGTGGTAAAATTGGATTGTTTGGTGGTGCCGGTGTAGGTAAAACCGTATTGATTCAGGAATTGATCAACAACATTGCAAAGGCTTACGCAGGTCTATCTGTATTTGCCGGTGTAGGTGAAAGAACCCGAGAGGGAAATGACTTGCTTCGAGAAATGATCGAGTCAGGCATCGTGACTTACGGTGAAGATTTTGTTCATAGCTTGGAGACAGAAGGTGGATGGGATCTTTCAAAAGTGGATTTGAAAAAATTAGAAGATTCAAAAGCAACCTTCGTGTTTGGTCAGATGAACGAGCCTCCTGGGGCACGTGCAAGAGTAGCCTTGACAGGTTTGACTTTGGCAGAATATTATAGAGATGGTGATGGTGAAGAAGCTGGAAAAGATATCCTTTTCTTCATTGACAACATCTTCCGATTTACTCAGGCAGGTTCTGAGGTATCCGCACTTTTGGGTCGTATGCCTTCAGCAGTAGGTTACCAGCCGACTTTGGCTACTGAAATGGGTACCATGCAAGAGCGAATCACCTCAACTAAAAACGGATCAATTACTTCCGTGCAGGCGGTTTACGTACCTGCGGATGACTTGACTGACCCGGCTCCAGCGACGACTTTCGCTCACTTGGATGCAACTACCGTATTATCCAGAAAGATTGCCGAGCTAGGAATTTACCCTGCGGTGGATCCTTTGGATTCCACTTCCAGAATTCTTTCTCCAGATATCTTGGGAGAGGAGCATTATGGTTGTGCGCAGCGTGTGAAAGAGATCCTTCAGCGATACAAAGAATTACAGGATATCATTGCGATCTTGGGTATGGAGGAGCTTTCTGAAGAAGATAAGCAAGTTGTACACAGAGCAAGAAGAGTTCAGCGTTTCTTATCTCAGCCATTCCACGTAGCAGAGCAGTTTACTGGCTTGAAGGGAGTCTTGGTTGATATTAAGGATACGATCAAAGGTTTCAACATGATCATGGATGGCGAATTGGATCACCTTCCAGAGGCAGCGTTCAACTTGGTAGGTAGCATCGAAGATGCAATCGCTAAGGGTGAGAAAATGTTGGCTGAAGTTAAATAAATAGAAATAAAGCGGTGACTGGGAAACCCCAGTCACTTGTTTATATATAAATCCCAATCAGATGCATTTAGAAATCGTCACACCGGATAAGAAAGTTTTTCAAGGTGAAGTAACTGAAGCGAGTTTCCCGGGTGCAGGTGGAGCGTTTCAGGTACTGACTAATCACGCGCCTTTGGTATCTGCACTGGCAAAAGGTGCGGTTTCATTTACCACAGCTGAAGGCAAGCAGTCCATGATTGTCGATGGTGGGGTAGTGGAAGTAAAAGATAATGTGATTGTATTATTGGCGGAGAAAGTAGTCGGCTGATCTTAGAAAAATAAATTCAAAAAAAGTCCAACTCGGGAGAGTTGGACTTTTTTGGTTTTATGGATTAAGTTTTTACAAAATTTGGAACTTTTGGTAAGTTGAAGGCTCCTTATTTATCAATTGGACGCAGGACCGCCCGCTTGATATATTTTTCATTTCTATTCATCAGGGAAGCTTCTATAAAGTAAAGAGTATCATTTTGTACACCTGCCAGAATTCCCAAATTCAGAATATTCTCAGGATTCCGACTTTCTGACCAAGTTTCACTCTGAAAATTATATTTCATAACATGGGAAGTTAACAGCCATTGTTCAAGATTTTTGTTGTCCTTCATAAACGATTGAATGTACAGATATTTATTATCAGTTTTAATATCTCCAAAATAATGTGCAGCCGGATTATTTTTCATTGCTCCCATATTATTTGAAACCTCTTCAGGCAATAATGGGAGATCAAAATTGAAATACCTACTTTCTGGAAAAGCAATTTTGTTCGATCCGGACTCATTGCCTAGGCTGTCAATAATCAAAATTTCCCGTTCGCTTGGGAATGATATCAATAGTTGATTTTGAGCTTTAATAAATCCAGAATTATAGACCTTTGAAGGCTCTAGGAAACCATTCAATTTTGAAAGGGATTCTGGATAGGGGAGAAATCTAAACTTGAACTTTCCTTCGCTATCAAATACTCCTAGGAACTGATCGGAGTTTTTATAAAAGTCTTTCGAACTTTTAAAAGTTGTCGATGCCAGCTCTACGATAAATTCACTACCATTAAAAAAGAAAGTCTCTGTTTCAGGCATTATTCGAAAGCCTTCGGGTACTTCTAGGGAAACTTTATTTACATATTTATCTTCCTGATTTGCGTTTTGACTTAAATCAAATTGATAAACTGACTTAGTTATTCCATCTAAAATAAACACTAACGGATATTGAGAAAAATCAACCCCTGAAATCATAAAACTGGTTTCAAGAATAGCTTTATTCAAAATACTATTTTTCTCATTGCCAGAATTTTTATCAAATATCCAAATCCCTCTAATTTGATTACTTGAGACACCTAATAAGGAGTCATTTAAAACGGCAGCATTTGAAGGTCTTTTGAAAAATCCACTTGATTCTGAAATTTGAACCGAATCTATGAAAACTAGTTCCTCGAGTTTGGGAAAATTGTCAATCTGATCGTCATCAGATTGACATGAAATTAAAAGAGATAAACTAAGGATAAAGGATAAAACGCGCTTTATATAAATTTTCATTATGGGCAAGTTTGATCTGTTTCTGGATAAGGTAGGTTAGGGTTTGAGTTTGGGCAAACAAAAACTACGCAACCACTTGGACAGAAGTAATTATGGCAATTCCATTCATCTTTACCTAAATATTCACATCCTACTGTAGACTGAGCATTTGCAGTCGGTGCGAGAACAATATTGAACAAAGTCATACCTAGTATGCCAATAGTCATAAATATTATTTTTTTCATCTAGTAGTTAGGTTATTCACAGGTTTCACCTACTTCAGGAGGTCCTGCTGGATTAGTTGGATTAGGACAAACTATCAGTGTACAGCCGTTAGGGCATAAATAACTATGACATCCCGTATAGTCTGACCTTAGATATTCACAATTCCCTGCTGCTTTTGTTGGCTGCACTACTGAAATACTACCCAAGACCATACCCAGTACGGCGAAGGTTAAAATCATCATTTTTTTCATAAAATTGATTTTTAAAAGTTGATTAATTTATTGAATGTCATGACGATTTGAAACTATAAAATTGGATTGAAAACTGCAATACAAATGAGTTGAATTTAGTTAGTAATTATTTAAAAGGCATTTTTTTTTAAAGTGGTTAAAATTTAGTTAGAGATGCATTTAGAAATCGTCGCACCAGTCAAAAAAGTATTCCAAATTGAAGTTTAAAAAAAAGTGTTTCTGGATGATCCAATAAATCATTAGGAATAACTTTTAGAATAAGTCTTGATTAGAAATAAAATTCACTACTTTTGCATCACGAAAGGGGGTGTACACTATGATCATTGTAAACGTAAAAGAGAACGAATCAATCGAAAAAGCGCTAAAGCGTTTTAAGAAGAAGTTTGACAAAACTGGAGCTGTCAGAGAATTGAGAGCAAGACAAGCATTTACAAAACCTTCTATCGTAAGAAGAGCGCAGGTCATCAAGGCGGCTTATAAGCAAAAACTTCAGACTGAAGAAGCTAAGTAATCCAAGTTGATCAAAACTATAACGAACGCAGCATTCATCTAGAGTGCTGCGTTTTTTTATGCGATTTGGTGAGTCAAATCACTTTTCCAGTCAGGATATTCTTTTAACTTGTATTTCAAATTTTGGCAATGATTGATTCCTTTATCAACTATCTAACGTACGAGAAAAAAGCAAGTGCACATACAGTGACAGCCTACCGCCATGATTTGGAGCAGTTTCAGGAGTTTGTCACCATTTCTTTTGAAAAACAATCGATCGAAGATGTCGGTCATTCTGAAATCAGAGCTTGGGTGATAGATCTGGTAGATGAAGGAAGAAGCAGTACTACAGTAAATCGGAAAATCGCTACCCTAAGATCTTTTTATAAATTTTTACTCCGATCTAGACTGATTAAAAAGGATCCTACCTATAAGTTAAAATCTCTTAAAAACCCCAAAAAACTTCCTGAATTTGTACAAGAGTCGGCCATTGAATCCGTTTTAGAAGAAGCTGTTTACGAAGCAACTTTTGAAGGACAGCGAGACAAAATGATTATGGAATTTTTGTACCAAACAGGAGTCAGGCTTTCGGAATTGATCGGATTGAAATGGTCGGATCTCAATCTCATCGAGGGATCTGTCCGAGTGCTGGGAAAGCGTAAAAAGGAACGAATAATCCCTATCACTTCAGCCCTTAAACGAAATATATTATCGTATCAAAAAGTATTTGAGGAAAGGTTTTTAAAAGCAAACCAAAGTGACTATTTTATTGTCAGTAATCAAGGAAAGCAAAGTTACCCTATGCTGGTTTATCGTACAGTAAAACAATATTTAGACCTTTTTGCGCAGACTTCCAGCCGAAGTCCTCATATCTTAAGGCATACTTTTGCTACCCATTTATTAAATAAAGGAGCTGACCTCAACGCAGTCAAGGATTTACTTGGTCATGCGAATTTGGCGGCGACCCAAGTTTATACCCACAATTCACTCGAAAAACTTAAGGCTGTGTTCGAACAGGCACACCCTAAAGCATAAATAAATTATTGTTCAACACCTAAATGCAAATCAATATGAAACTGCAGATGCACTCCATTCATTTCGACGCAGATCGAAAACTGATCGATTTTATCCAGAAAAAAGCTGATAAACTGGACACCTTTTATGATCAAATTATTGACGGAGAAGTTTTTATGAGAATTGATAAAAATGAAAATAACGCAAATAAAATCGTAGAGATCAAGATGAATGTTCCAGGAAAGCAATTCTTTGCAAAGAATCAGGCTGACTCATTTGAGGCAGCGACTGACGAAGCTGTAGAGGGACTGAGAAGACAAATCAAAAAGTATAAAGAAAAATTAGTCTTGGCAAGACAGTAAAAATTATTCAATTAATTTTGAGCACTCCTTAAACCCTAAAGGAGTGCTTTTTTTTGCTCCATGAGAATCCGCAAATCATACACCCTTTATTTTTGGATCATTTCCCTTGCATTGGCTGTTGCAAAGCTGATTTTTACCCTCCGACCTGAGATTGACCTTTTTACCGAAGAAGCTCAATATTGGCTTTGGTCACAAAATATGGCCTGGCATTACTACTCCAAGCCTCCCATGGTGGCTGTTCTGAACTATCTGAGTACCGGACTTCTGGGAAATACAGAGATTGGAGTAAGAATCAATGCCATTGTGTTTGGAGTTGGGATTTCTTGGATCACTTTTTTACTAGGTAAGCGAATGTACTCCCCGAAAGTTGGGTTTTGGTCAGCTATGATTCTGCAATCAATGCCTATGTGGTGGCTTGCATCGACTTTTCATATGACTGACACCTCATTGACTTTTTTCTGGATTTTGACAGTGTACGCGATCTATCGGGGATTGGAAGAAGGTAAAGTTTCCTGGTGGATTCTTGCGGGATTCACTACAGCTCTTGGACTCATGAGCAAATTGATTATGATCCTCGCCTTTCCCTTTCTGATTTTTTATATGATCTATTCAGGATCATGGAAAAAGCATAGAAATCATTTTCTGATCTTTCTACTGCTAAGTCTTATTGGTTTTATCCCCATGTTGATCTGGAACTGGCAAAATGATTTTTACACCTTCAGGCACCTTGCAGCTCTTGGTGGAGCAGGAGGGGAATCTACCCCTTTCGATTTTGGGAAATCAGCTCAGCAAGTATTGGAATACCTGGGAGGACAGGTTGCAATGATTTCCATTTTTCTTTTACCACTTTTTGGTGGATTTGTTTTAAGGTCAAAATTTTATCGGGATCAGAAATCTGTTTTTCTGCTCTTGGCCCCTGTCTTGTCCTGGATAGGTTTTGCCTTCCTTAGTTTTTTTACTTCGATAGAAGTCAATTGGCCTGTATTCGCTTATAGTAGTTTAGCAATCGCTTCAGCTGTATGGCTTGTGGAGCAAAAAGGGAAATGGCTTATTTATAGGAATTGGGCAATTGGACTAAGTATTGGGATTCCGTTGCTTTTTATTCTGCCAGACTTTACGTTTTTGAAAAGTATTGCTCCTATAAAAAAAGCAGAAAAATCTGTTTTCCGGCGCAATTCCGGATATCATCCTTTGGCAGATCGGGTTCAGTTTTTACAGGATAGCCTAGGATCTAAAGATGCTTTTGTGTTTTCGGAGACCTATCATATGGCCTCGGAGTTGGCTTTTTATCTGCCGGGAAACCCACAAACCTTTATGGTAAATATGGGCTCCCGAACAAACCAATTTGATCTTTGGCCAGGCTTGGAGCAATTTGAGGGGAAAGAGAAGAAGGGGATTTTTGTCAGTTGGAATTACGATTCCCCGGGAGATTTTGTGGAGTTTGATCAGTTGATTTATGAGGAGAAATTCAAAATTGAATTTCGAGGGTTACCCAATCGGGTAGCGACGATTCAAGTATGGAAAAACCTGGAAAAGTATAAACCCTTCATTCCTGACTCCTTTTGACAGGAAATTTTACATGTATATCCGCAATTGCACCAGTAAAAGGTAAAAAGCGACTTAAATTTTGGTAAACACTAGCATTACTGGTACTTCGGTCATCGGTCATCGGTCTTCCAGCCTGATAAGCAAAGAAAAAGAGGACTCTGGCATCATTGTGGATTATCAGAAAATTTTATTTTACTTCCAGCAGATAATACTTTTTCCCATGATTCTGCATCAAGGAATCAAATTCAGGTTTTCCCAGAGAAAGCAGTAAGTCTGGAATATGCCGAGAACTCCAATTGGTAGCTACCACTCGCTTGTTAAAGTTGGAATGATCAATTGAATCAAGGTACTTATCCTCTAAAATCAATCGATCATAGTCATTGATTACTTCCCTGAAAGTGAATCGGGGAAGATCTACGAAATCATATGATGTCCCCAAGCCAATTCGGATTTTGCTACTTGTGTGCAGGTTGCCAATAAAACCTATTTTCCCATCTGGAGAAAGTCGATTTTCTGCAGCAAAGATCTTGACTTGTTGTCCCTGATCAGGAAGTGAAATTCGATAAGTTGCTGTAGAAATGAAAAAGAACAGAAGTAGAAGACTGTAAGAAATTGCTTTTGGAAGCTTTTCGCCAATAACAAAAAGACGAATCAGGTAACCAAAAATTATGATACCAGCGAGGAATTGAACCCAGATGAAGAGTTCAAAATCCATCTTGAAGTTAATCCATACGCTGAAAAGAAGGACAATAAAATTCAGCCCGAGTAAAATCCCCAAGGCTAATTTTAATTCTTGTTTCTTGATTTCAAATTTCGCTTCGACCAAGAACCAAGCGATCCAAACTGCAATCACAGGAGCCACTGGAAGCAAGTATCGCTCGTAAAATTTACTGGTCAAAGCACCCATTCCAAGAATGGCTAAAGTCCAAAAAAGTGCAAAAATGAAAAAAGTGGGATTTTGATTCCAGAGTTTTTGAACCGTTTCCTTGCTTTTTTTCCATCCAAAAAAGACCCAAGGGACAAACATGACATTCAATAGGAGTAAAGCGAGAAGTCCATTTTGAAAAATTAGAAGGGCTCGCGAGGTCACACGAGTTCCCACTTGATCATACAGAAAGCTGTCAAGAAAGGTTGGACCATGAATTTTCCACATTGCGGCAAACCAGAAGAGCCCAATCATGGTGCTTAGTACGATGGCTGGGAAATAAAAGAGAGTTTTCCAATGAATCTGTTTCCAAGGATTAATTAGAAGCACGAACATCCCTAAGCCACCCAAAGCAGCGGCAGGAAGACCTTTCACTTCAAAGGCCAATGCCAAACTGATATAGAGGATCCAGAGGTACTTTTTGGGAGTGTAGTTACCGTAGCGAATCAATCCTGCAAACCCAATCGCACTGGCGGTCATGGTCAATACGAGTAATACATCGGGAATAGAACGTGTCGCTGAAAATATCAAGACAGGATTTGCAGCCATGATTAAGGAAGAAATTCCAGCTATTTTCCGATCGTCAAAAAGCGTTTTTGAAAGTAAATAAGTTAAGCCCACAGTTGCAGCACCTGCGAGAAGAAAGAAAAAACGGGAGGCAAGTGCATTTACCCCAAAAATCTTGAAGCCTGCGAGGACAGTCCAGTAGGTCAGGATCGGTTTCTTGAAGCGCAATTCCCCAGAACCCAAATACGTGGTCAGGTAGTCTCCGTTTTGAAGCATTTTTACTGCGGCGTCAGTGTAATACATTTCGTCTGGATAGTGCATGTGAAAGCTCAATGCAAAAGGTCCAATCAAGACTGTAAAAACAGCCATGACTACCCAGGGATTGATTTCGGAGACTTTTAGAGACATGCCGCAAAGATAAGGTGAAAGGGGTAAGAGTCCCCAAATTATATTCTGCTTAATGGTAAGTTCAAAGCTAGTTTTGCCGTAGGAAGTAAAAAACTGTATTTTTGACCAAATTTTAGTCCATGAGCAAGCCCTTATTGTCCGTTGTCATCACCGTTTTCAACGAAGAGGAAAATATCAAACCACTCCTAGATCAAACTTATGCTGCATTAGAAGCAATTGACTACGAAGTAATTTTAATTGAAGATGGTTCCACAGACGGAACAGTTCGCGAGGTAAAGAAATATGCTAATGAGCGGACCAAGCTCATTATTTTCAACAGGAACTATGGACAGACTACTGCACTGGCTGCGGGAATTGACATGGCGACAGGAACCTATATCGCTACAATGGACGGGGATCTACAAAATGATCCAACAGACCTTCCTATGATGCTGAATAAAGCAATCGATGAGGATTGGGATGTGGTGGCAGGCCGTAGAGCTAATCGAAAAGATGGTTTTGTATTGCGAAAAATCCCTAGCAAGATCGCAAACTGGGTGATTCGAAATACTACTAAAGTGTACTTGAAAGATTACGGCTGTACGCTTCGGGTCTACAAAGCTGAGATCGCGCAGGGAATGGGACTTTATGGGGAATTGCATCGATTCATTCCTGTCCTAGCTAAGCAGCAAGGAGCCCGAATGACTGAGGTAGATGTGAAGCATCATCCTAGAATCCATGGCGAATCGAAGTATGGTCTAAGCCGGACCTTCAAAGTAATGGCTGACTTGATCTTAATGCTCTTTTTTCAAAAGTACTTCCAGCGACCGATTCACTTATTCGGTGGAATCGGCTTGATGGCATTTTTGATTGGTATTCTGATCAATTTTTACTTGTTAATCTTGAAAATCCTAGGAGAGGATATCTGGGGCCGACCGATTATGATTCTCGGTTTTATATTAGTCCTAGGGGGTATTCAATTTATCACTACGGGTATCATTGCGGAGATTATTGTCAGAACATATTTCGAATCTCAGAATAAGAAGACTTATACTGTGAAGTCGGTTTTTCAGGGAAGTACGGAAAGTCAGCATGCAGAAATTGGAAGTTTAAAATCAGAAGTTTGAAAGGAGCTGCCTTAAATTTTGAAGAGATATAAAAAGCAATTCCAAACTGTTCTGAAGCTTCTGCTGACTGCTTTGGCGCTTTATTTGGTTTTCAGAAAAATCGATACCAATCAATTACTCGAAATCACCAAAACCATCCAATGGCTGTGGTTGATTCCTGCATTGTTTCTTTTTATGCTGAGTAAAGTAGCTACGGCTATCCGACTCAATCAATACTTCAAAAATATCGGGCTCCAGCTTTCTGAAAAACTTAATTTCAGGCTTTATCTGATCGGGATGTTTTACAACCTGTTTCTTCCAGGCGGAATCGGAGGAGATGGCTACAAAATCTATCTGCTAAATAAGTACTTCAAAACTCCCGTCAAAAAATTGCTTCAAGCGGCTTTGTTAGATCGTTTGGGAGGTTTGGTGGCGATTGTATTTTTACTTTTTGGATTTTTCCTACTTGTGGAGATTGAGGTTGATTTCTTGGAAACTTCAGGCTGGAATGGATTGATGGTTGCGGGATTAATTCTGACTCTTCCAGCTTTCTGGCTTCTTCAAAAGCTCATTTTCAAAGATTTTCCCCCCTCTTTTTGGTCGGCAAATGCCTGGTCTATGGCAGGTCAAATCGCTCAATTAATTTGTGCATGGTTTATTTTATGGAGTCTGGGGATTACAGAAAATATCCTGTCTTACCAATTAGTCTTTTTGCTTTCCTCGATTGTAGCCGTGTTACCATTGACCATTGGAGGAGTGGGAGCTCGGGAGTTGGTTTTTATCTACGCACATACTTATGTGGGGATTTCAGAAACTGCCGCAGTAGCTTTTAGTCTGATTTTTTTCCTGATTTCAGCAGTAGTTTCTTTGCTGGGAGTTTTTGTGAAGGTTAAGTTGGGAGAAGAAAATCAATAGTGATTGACTTCCAGTTGTTTTACAGCCTTTTAAGGCTGATTCAGCGCTTCCTATTCTATCAATTGGCACAGTTAATCTGAGCTTATCCCAAAGGATTTAACAGTGCTTTAGATGATATCAAGGCTACGCATAGGTCTCTTGGTATATAGGAGAGGAGTCTTATCTTCTCTCAGAAAGGTTTTATGATATAGGCATAAATGGGATATTGGAAAAAAATGTAATAGGCTTTTGGAGTTTCTTTTAGTTACTCTAGCACAATACTGAAAAGACTAAATGTGAGCGAATCTTCTTCCTCAAGTTCTGTGTCATTCAAAATATACATGCCCTCCTTGCCAAAATGTATGTACAAGTGATTGAACTCAGATACATCCATAGTGTGTAGCTGATTGCCTTCTTCATCCAAAAAAAGCAAGAAGTTCTTGTTCTTAGGGTGAAACATTTTGTACGAATTCGAGGTCACAATATCATAATCTACATCCGTTAGGCTCTGGCGATAATGCCTGACGTACAATTTCCGAAATGGGTCATAATAAACGGTGAAAAAGGAATTTCCCGTGTAGTATTCTTTTTTCCACTCTGCTAAGTTCACTCCTTGACGATTTTCAAGTGATACAAATTGATTCTTAGGAGTCGCTTTTAGCCTTCTGATAGATTCAAAGTCTTTGGTAAAAATCAAATCGTCGAGGATAGGGAAGTTTATGATATAATCCTTTGACTCAGGGTTATAATCCATGGATATCAGCAGGTCATAGGCGTTTACTTTTTCATTCAAATACTCTTTTGGGAGAGGAAGGTTTTGTTCAAATTCCTGCAGATTTATACTGAATAGTCCTACGCTTTTTTCCAGTTTCTGATATTGAAATGGAGGTTTACCATATACTTCGAGCATATTAAGGACAGATACAATTTGGTCTGACTGAATGGCAAATTTAAGAGCGCCTGAAAGAGGCTTTGGGGCCTCTTGAATAAGTCTTGCTAATTTTTGACTGCGGATAACCTGAGAATTTTCTATTACAAAAATTTCCTCATTGCGACGATCAAAGTATAAAAAACCATCACGATTAGTAGGGATGAAATGATTTTGACCCGTGGAGCTCTGTCCTCTTAATCCTTCGATTTCTGAAACTTTCAGATAGGAAACAGGCTCTCCACCTTTTTCCAGATCAAATGTTCCGATCCCTTCACTTGTCTGAATATAAAAGTATGAGTTTGTCTCATCCGAATAAAAGAGGGGGTTGCCTTGAAGTTTTGGAAAACCGTTTGAAATATCCAGAGAAACATTTTTAGAGAACTCAATTTCGAGAGTTCTCTTTTTATTTGAATTGTTTTCTGAAACCATATTTTGTCCACAGGCAAAATATATTCCCGGTAAAAAGAGTAAGCAAACCAGACGCTGAATGATAGTTCTCATAAAAGTTATTTATTGATTGTCAGTATTATATAAAGTTCCCCTCAGATTTTGAGGGGAACTGGCATTTTTAGGCTACCCCAGTGAAGGAGGAGTAGGGCCATCCTTTTCTACAAAGCAGTCTCCTGGAAGTCCCGGTTCACCAGGAGGAGGTGATGGAAGCTCTACACATTGATTAATTAACTCAATACAAAATCCCGCAACATAAGTCCGCCCTGAAACAGGTGTGACATTGCAGCTTTGACCGATGCTAGTACTCACGGTACCTAGCAAAATAAACGCAAAAATTAAACTGAATTTTTTCATAATCTTAAAGTTTGAAATTCGTACAACCATTGGCCAAGGTCATTTATCATCCTCATGACCTTCCTGAAAACTAAAGACAATACAACATATTATTATTATTCGCCAAATTTTAGTTTCAAAAAAACTATTTTTTTAAAAATCAATGCCCAATTATGGGTATTTTTCAAGGGTTTTTGATCTCAGTTGGAATCCCTATTTTTGCCCAAACTCTAAAAATCTCTCATGACCCGCTCAGAACTATTCTCCCAAATCCAGCAAAAATCATCTTTTCTCTGTGTAGGTCTAGACCCTGATTTGGAAAAAATCCCGAAGCATCTTCTCTCAGAACCCGATCCGATTTTTAGCTTTTGCAAAGCGATTGTCGAGGAGACAGCGGATTTTGCGGTGGCTTATAAGCCAAACATAGCCTTCTTTGAAGCGCTTGGTCCTAAGGGCTGGGAAAGCTTGCAGAAAGTTTTGGAGATCATTCCCGAGGATATTTTCACTATTGCGGATGCCAAGCGAGGCGATATTGGAAATACTTCCAAGCTCTATGCGAAGGCGTTTTTCGAAACGATGGAATTTGATTCGATTACAGTGGCTCCTTACATGGGGGCAGATTCAGTTTCGCCTTTTTTAGAGTTTCAGAATAAATGGGTGATCCTATTGGCCTTGACCTCTAATGCCGGCTCAGCGGATTTTCAGCTGATTTCTGACACACAAGGGAAGCCGCTATACCAGTCAGTTTTGGAAAAAAGTCAAGACTGGGGCACTCCTGAAAACTTGATGTATGTGGTAGGTGCTACACGGGGAGAATTGATCGGTGAAGTACGAAAAGTTGCGCCGGAGCATTTTTTTCTAGTTCCTGGAGTTGGAGCGCAAGGAGGAAGCCTCTCTGAAGTTGCAAAATATGGAATGAATTCCACCTGCGGGCTTTTGGTCAATTCGAGCAGAGGGATCATTTATGCTTCTAAAGAAAAAGACTTTGCGAAAGCCGCAAGAAGAGAAGCTCAAGTTCTTCAAGAGGAAATGAAGGGGTTGTTGGAAAAGTATTTAGGTTAAAATCTGAGTTCATTTCCCAAATTAGTTTTTATGAGCAACCTGCCTGTATTTAATTCCCTTTGACTTTAAGGACGGAAGACAGGAGATCGAAGCAGCCAAACTCAGTGCTTTTCCCAATCTTTGATTTGTCAAGTATTTCTTCTGGCTTTAAAGCCAATACATATTTTCTGACTTTAACTCAACCAATCTTTCTTAAAATCACAAAAATCATTTTTTGAATCTTAACTTTTTCTTTTATATTCCATAAACTTTTAGTCTACAATTGTTTATGGTTTTTAGAGAGGATTTTTTACAACTCGTCTGGAAGTATCAATACTTCGACAAAAAAGAACTCCAAGGCACCAATGGAGAAGCTATCCGGATTATTCAGGTTGGATTTCATAATCTGAGCGAAGGCCCCGATTTCAGAGATTCAGTGGTTGAGATTGATGGGATTGCCTTTCATGGTCATGTGGAGGTACATCGATTGGCGTCTGACTGGAAGCAGCATGCTCATGGAGGAGACCCGGCTTATAATTCGGTAGTGCTCCATGTAGTCTGGGAAAATGACCAGGAGGTTTTTCGGAATGACGGCACGCCCATGCCAACTCTGGAATTGAAGGGGAAGATTTTTCTGGAGATCTGGCGAAATTATGAGCGGATGTTGGATTATAAAGCTGATTTGCCCTGTGCGCATGGGGTGAAAGATGTTCCAGAGATTATTCGATTTTCTACCTTGGAAAAGGCCTTGGTGGAGCGATTGCAGGAAAAATCAGAGGTAATTCTAAAGCTACTTGATCAAACCAAAGGCGATTGGGAGGAGACGGCCTATCGCTGGCTTTTCAATGCCTTTGGGTTTAAGGTTAATTCTCAGGCGATGCTGGAATTAGCGGAGCGAGTTCCTTATAAAATGCTTCTTAAACATCGGAATCAGCCCACTGTTTTAGAGGCTATGCTTTTCGGTCAGGCCGGCTTATTACCATCGAATTCGGAGGAGCCGTATGTCCAATTTTTGATTCGGGAGTATGAGTTTTATCAGAAAAAGTATGGTTGGGAGGATTCAATGAAGCGACAGCATTGGACTTTTATGGGAGTTCGCCCGACGAATTTTCCCAGTCTTCGGATTGCTCAATTGGTCGCTATCTTGGCTCAAGCTCCGAGCTTGCTTCAGGCAGTCATGGAGGATTCCAGAGACTTTTCTTCTTTTCGAAAATTGCTACAAATCACTCCTAGTGATTATTGGAAGCATCACTATAATTTTGGAAAACCAAGTGAAAAAGCTTCTTCGAAAGGCGTTTCAAGTTCAGTATTACAGCTTTTGGTGATTAATTATGTGGTTCCACTTTGGTTTGCTTACGGACGATTTTTCCAACAACCGGATTGGCAGGAGCGCTGTTTTGACTTGCTTCAAGAGCTCTCAGCGGAATCAAATTTTATCATCCGGAAATTCGAAGCAGTTGGTTGGAGCGCGGAAAACGGTTTTGATTCCCAAGGGATGATTGGGCAGTTTAAAACCTATTGTCAACCCAAAAAATGCTTGCAATGTAAGATTGCACAGAGCTTGATTAAATCGGATTCCAAAGCAGGTGTTGGCTAAGCTCGTGAAAAGCCGTATTTTTGCACCCTGAATTAAAGCAATTATGGAAAAACCGGTAATCATTTTTGGAGCGAAAGGTATCGCACATCCTGCATTAGAGATCTTCAATAGCAATAATGTAGTGGTATTTGGATTTTTGGAAGAGGATGAAAAACTCCATGGAACAGAAATCAATACCGTTTCAGTTTTGGGAAGTACAGAAGATGATGGGTTCCTGAAATTAATTGGTCAAAAAGCGGAAGCATTTGTAGCAGTTGATGATAACAAATACCGGAAATTCTTGGTGGAAATGCTTCACGATCGTCGAAAAGTGCAGCCAGTAAATGCGATCCATCAGACGGCTTATATTTCTACTGATGCTACGATTGGGCATGGTAACTTTATCAATGCCAAAGTCAATATTGGGACAGCGGCAACTATTGGAAGCCATTGTATTTTGCACTCTGGAGCCATTATTGATCATCAGGCCAAGCTTGGAGATTTCGTGCAGGTAGGCGCTGGATCTGTGATTAATGCAGACGTGACTGTCGAAGAAGGCGCTTTTATTGGAAGCGGGGTTACCATAATTTCTGGTGTCACTATTGGTAAAAATGCCCGAGTAGGTGCTGGATCGGTTGTAATTTCCACTGTTGGAAATGGCGAAACTGTATTTGGAAATCCTGCTGCAAAAGTGAAGTAGAAATATATCTAGAGTCCCATTTACATTGGGCTTCTAGGTGGAATCTAAATCAGACATTTTATATCTTACATCTTAAATTTAACCAAAACACCCTGCCGAAACAGGGCACAAGTTATGGAAAACACAGACTATCAAATTCTCCTCTATTACTGCTACGCAAAAATTGAAAACCCGGAAGAATACCGGGAAGAGCATCATTTATTTTGTGTAGAAAACAACATTCGTGGTCGGATTATCATTTCTGATGAAGGTCTGAATGGTACTGCTTCAGGACTCGTTGAAGACTGCCAAAAATACATGGATTTCATTCATTCTGACCCAAGATTTGCGAAGACAGAATTTAAAATCGACAGCTTTGATAAGCATGCATTTACCAAAATCCATGTGCGTTATAAGCCTGAAATTGTCCATTCTTCCCTAAGACATTTAGATCCCAATGTCAAAACCGGAAAGCACTTGGAGCCAAAAGAGTTTAAAGCATTGAAGGATCAGGAAGATGTTGTTATCCTTGATGTGCGTTCCAATTACGAACATGAGTTGGGGCATTTTAAAAATGCGCTTAGGCTTGATATTGATAATTTTAGGGACTTTCCTGAAAAAGTGAAGGAACTTGAACATTTGAAAAATAAGAAAGTCTTAACCTATTGCACTGGAGGAATCAAATGTGAAAAAGCTTCTGCTTTTTTGTTAGAACAAGGTTTTGAAGATGTGTATCAACTACATGGCGGAATCATTAAATACGGCATGGAGGCTGGTGGTGAAGATTTTGAAGGAAAATGTTACGTCTTTGATAATCGAATTGCGGTTGAAGTAAATAAAGTAAATCCGAAAGTGATTTCTACCTGTCATGTTTGCGGTACCAATTCAGACAGAATGGTCAATTGTTCCAATTCAACTTGCAATGCCCATGTTCCAATTTGTGAAGAATGTGGCTGGAAAATGGAAGGTGCCTGCTCAGAAGAATGTAAGGAAAACCCTGAAAAGCGACCTTATGATGGTACTGGTTATTATCAGAAAAACACCAATGGATATAATCCATACAAAGGACTTTACCGCAAAAGTGATAAAGCAGAAATTTTAAAATAGCTAATCGTGAATAAAGTAATCCCTGAATCCGAATTGATCTTAAATCCTGACGGGTCAGTATATCATTTACATTTGAGGCCAGAACATCTGGCCTCAACTATTTTCACGGTGGGCGATCCAGATCGTGTAGGAATGGTTTCGAAGTATTTTGATCGGATGGAGTTTCAGGCTTCCAAACGAGAATTCATTACACACACCGGATACATTGGGAATCAACGAGTATCAGTCATTAGTACAGGGATGGGAACTGATAATATCGAGATTCTCATGACGGAACTGGATGCTCTTGTCAATATTGATTTGTCAACTCGTCAAGTGAAGGATACTAAGCAGAAGCTTCAGATTGTTCGCTTAGGCACCTCAGGAGCTATGCAGAAAGATATCCCAGTTGGCTCAATCCTAGCCTCGAGAAAAGCGATTGGCTTAGATACACTTTTTCAGTTTTACCCAGAACTTCCAAATTCTCAATCTTTTGCCAATGCAGTTAAGAAAGAGTTGGATTTAGGCTTTTCACCTTACGAAGCAAATGCTTCTCAAGTTTTGTTGGAAAGGTTGACGGATTCATTTTTAGTCGGGACTACCTTAACTGCTCCTGGATTTTATGCTCCACAGGGAAGAGAAGTTCGCTTGAAGCCAATAATCGAATCTATGATGGATAAGTTGGCAAGTTTAAATTGCGAGGGAAATCGACTTACCAATTTTGAGATGGAAACAGCCGGTTATTATGGTCTGGGGGAATTATTGGGACACAATATGCTGAGTTTAAATGCTATTGTGGCTAATCGAGTGACTCAGGAGTTTGATAAAAAGGCTGAAAAAACCGTGGAGATACTCATCCAGGCAGCGCTTGAAAGTTTCTGTTGAAAAAATCACCCTTGACTTTAAGCGGATAGATTTTTATTATGGATACTTGAAAAATCCATTTTGAAATCCTCCCACTCGTGGTAATCAATATTTTGAATCATTTTAGACATAAAATCTGAGCATTCTTGCTTGCAGATATAAATTCCAAAAAGAGAATCTTTCTCATTGATCAGGAAAATACGCTCACTTCCAAACTGCTTCACAAGGTTTGACCAAGAAGCCAAAACCAATAATTCATCACGATTTTTTATCGTTTGAATAATCTTAAAATTTCCGTGTGAACTTGTGATTTTCATTTCCTTACCCTAAAAGAATTGATCAAATCTACCTTAGGTTCGAAAAATAGACAATACGTATTTCTACGTATTTTTCCTTGAGAAAAGACAAAAAGTGGATTAATTGATGATTTCCTTGTTTTTCTGTGCCCAGATTAACAGGGAGTTATGTTTCTTTTCAAGATTTAATTTTGAGATCATATTACTTCTATGTTTCTCAATTGTTCGTTCTGAAATAAAAAGTTTCCCTGCAATTTCTTTGGTGGAGAGTCCTAGCGCAATTAACCTTAGAATTTTTACTTCTGAAGGTGTCAGCGGATTTTCGTTTTGATCCATGCCATCTTCCTTCAATTCATCAAAGATTTTTTCACTGAAAAACTGTCCCCCTTCCATTATTTTGGAAATGGCTGTGGAAAGGTCATCTAATGCAAAATCTTTCAAAATATACCCCGAAAGGTTCAGCTCTTTAGCTTGTTGGTAGAGATAGAGCTCTTTATGGAAAGTAAGTAGAATGATTTTGGTTTGGATTTTTTCATTTTGGCATTTTGCAGCGATTTCCAATCCAGTCATTTTAGGCATTTCCATATCCAGAATCGCTAAGTCTGGGGAAAATTCTTTGATAAGATTCAGGGCGGAAAGGCCATCAGTAGCAGTTCCCAGAATAAAATATCCTAGATCGGAGAGAAAATCACTGAGTCCCTTGAGTAAGATGGGGTGATCATCTGCGATTATTATAGTTGGTTTTTGTTCAGACATTTACCGAAAAACTCAGAATTGTTCCTTTCCCCTTCTCACTGCTTACTTTCATAGTCCCTTGTATTGCTCCGGTTCGCTCTTTCAATGTTTTAAGTCCCAGACTTTGAAAATCGTTGTATTTTTCAGAAAAATCAAATCCTTTTCCATTATCTGAAATTGTCATTGTGACCTTGTCTTTCAATTTGACCAAACTTACTTGAATTGCTGAGGCTTCCGAATGTTTCAAGATATTGTTTAGTGATTCTTGGAAGATTCTATAAATCTGAAGTTCCTTGGATTTTTCTAAAGTTCCTCTCAAATCTTCAATTTCTGAACTTACAAAAATTGCTGTTTCTCTATCAACTTGGTCCAGCAAATATTTAATCGCTTTGGCTAGCCCTAGTTTTTCCAATTGCATAGGGTGCAAAGACCGTGCTATAGCTCGAAGTTCATTAATTGCAGTATCTAATAATTCACCAGTGGGTAAATCTTGATTTAAACGAACTTTATTTTTTATTAAAAGCAGACTTTGTCCCAGTCCATCGTGTAAGTCTTTTGAAATGCGGAGTCTTTCCTCTTCCTGATTTTTAAGAAGTTCCTGAGAAAATTTGGATTGCAGTTCTGCTTTTTTCCGTGTGGCTTGTAAGTTTTTCCATAGAAAAAGTAAAACTCCGAGTACAAGCAGTACAATAATTACCGAAACAAATATTCGGATTCTGGTTCTGTTAAACCGGTTGATTTCTTCTATTTGGGCTGTCTTTTTGGCAATTTCTGATTCTTTTTTCTCTGTTTCGTAAAGGGTTTGATAATATGAAAAAGTTGTAGCCCTATTCGCCACAAATAAAGAATCCTGAAAAGCCTTCAAGTCCTTTTGATATTTTAAAGCATTTTTAAAATCTCCAACTCTTTCATGGGAATTTCCAAGAACCTGATAAGCATAAAAATAATGGTCCATTTCCTTCGTCTCTTTCGCTTTAGCAAGCATTTGTTTGGCTAGACCTAAAGCTCCATATTCATCTCCAGAGTTTAGCTTATTCCAATACTTTGCGTAGAGATAAATAAGATTATTTGCTTCAATTGGCTGATACTCTAGGATCAATTCCTCTGCTTGAGTGAATAAACGTTTTTGTTCTTCCAAATTCCCTTCTTCAGCAAAAATGATTGCAAGCTTGAGTTTTAGAAAAGTTTCCAGATAGGGAGCTGGTTCTTCAAAGGGTAGTTGGCTATTGATAGATAATAAGGCTTCTTTTTTCTTCGAGTCCAATCCTAATTTTTCATAATCCTCTGCTTGATTATAGATTTGTATAGCCCTATCTATCGGCGAGCCTGTTTTTTGATAATAATCCCTTAATTCAATTCTAATTTTTTCAGCCTCATCATAGATACTGAATTTGCTAAAGAGAATTGCAATTCCTGATAGTGCAAAGTTCTCATATTGTTCATTTCCAAGGGATTGGTAGATTGTTCTGGCTTTTTGATAATCGTTCATAGATGGTATCAGATTGCCTATACTCTCCTGAGCTTGTGCACGAAATAAAAAACTATCAGCAATTAACAGTGAATCAGTCGGAGGAAATGTTTCACTTGCAATGGTGTATTCGCGAATAGCCTCTGGATATCTTTGGAAATTAAATAAAGCACCTGCAAATTTTAGATGAACAGTCCCCTTGAGGCTACTGCTTTTTATCAAAGAATCGTAAGTGGTAATTTTTTGAAGGATTTCTAATTCCTCATTCTGATCTCCAAGTCCTGGAGCTCGATTTCTAAAAAAACGAACTCCATACTTCGCAAGCGTATCATATTCTTTTTCCCTTTCACTTTCTTCAATGATTTTTCGCAATAAAACACCCGAAAGACTGTCAGATTCATCTAGTTTACGATAGTCTGAGATGAGTCTTTCCAGAGAGGATTTGGGGAGATCTTGACCGTTAACCTTTTGAAAGGTTAGTCCTAAAATGGTGATTAAAAGGAATAAGAGTTTCAAAAACAAGGGGTGATTAGAAGGGCAAATTATCAAATAATGGTTGAAAATCATTTAATTATAAAACAGAATATCAGTTTTTTCATTTGAAACTGGGGTATTTGGTCTTGAGTTTCTGAAAAAATATCAGTCAGTAAGAGTTGATTTCAAGTCGTTCCTCCTGATAGACACTATTTGATTTTTAAGGGGCGCGGGTCTATTTATTCAGAAAAGCATTGGATCAAATGACAGTAAAACAATACTTATAGAGTTTAGCTGGTTGGTTTTTTAAGATTTGTTCTGTCAAATGATCAGCCTTTTCTATTTTTAGGAATGACCGAATTGTGTATTCAAATAAAACTTGCGCTTCAAGAAAAAGGAATTCCGGAGAAAGCAGCTTTCTTTCCCCGATTTTTTAAGGCTATGCCCGGTGAATATGGAGAAGGAGATATGTTTTTAGGAGTTGTCGTACCCGAGCAGCGAAAAATTGCAAAGTCTTGCTACTCAGAAATCACCCTAGAAGAAATCACAGAATTGCTTCTAGATCCTTATCACGAAGTCCGATTGACTGCTTTGTTTATGTTGGTCTATCGGTATCAAAAAGCCAAAACTGAGGAAACACAACAGAAATTGGTGGATTTTTATCTTAACCATATGGAGTTTATCAACAACTGGGATTTGGTTGATACCACTTGTCATCCCATTCTTGGGCACTTTTATTTTAGGAGAGACAAGATGCTCTTTTATGATTTAGCAAAATCCGGGAATCTTTGGAAGCAGCGTATTGCAATGATCTCTTCCCTCTATTGGATTAAAAGAGGCGAATTTGGAGATGCACTAAACCTTGCAGAAATTTTAATAAGCCATCCACATGATTTGATCCATAAAGCAGTAGGTTGGATGTTGCGAGAAATCGGAAAAATGAATCAAGAAGTTGAACTTGAATTCCTTCGGAAATATTCCAAAATTATGCCTCGAACAGCACTTCGCTATTCGATTGAGAAGTTTGATCAAAATCTCCGGCTCCAAATTTTAAAGGGGGAAGTATTCTAGTTTTCTCCCTAATTAAAGTCTGTATCTTTATTTTCTTAAAAATTTAAATTCCATGAAACGAGTCTTACTCTCATTATCAATTTTTTTCATCAGTCAAATAGCCTTTTCTCAGGAAGAGAAAGTAGTTGAAAAATCGGAAATCCCAGCTCCAAAAAGCTATGAACAGAGCCACACGGGTACCTTTGGAGGGGTTAAACTCTCTTATAAATCTGTGGTCGGCGAAACTCATCTCAAGAATAGTAAGGGTGAGGTGATTGGCTCCCTTTGGAGTACTTCTTACTTGAGGGATGGAATGGACGAGACGAATCGCCCAGTGCTCTTCATATTTAACGGTGGTCCCGGTTCGGCATCAGTTTGGCTTCACATGGGATTTTTTGGTCCCAAAGTAGTAAAGACAGGAGATGATCCTGGTATTGATGATGGAGCTGCACCATATCGTTTTGTGGACAATCCTCAAGCGCTGCTGGACATCACGGATTTGGTTTTTATTGATCCGATAGGAACAGGCTTTTCAAAGGCGATTGGAGTTGGAGAAAACAAGGATTTTTGGGGTTTGAATGAGGACGCAGAATCGATTTCACAGTTTATTAGAATTTGGGTGACCAAGCATGGAAGATGGCAAGCCCCCAAATTTATTGCCGGAGAAAGCTTTGGGACAACCCGAGCTGCAAAAATCGCTGAGGTCTTGGAAGGTGGAGGACAAACTATGGCCTTGAATGGGATAGTGTTGATTTCCCAAGCTCTTGACTATGCGGGGTCATCTTCTTGGCCAGATAACCTTACCTCTTTCTTTACCTATCTTCCCTCTATGGCAGTCACCGCTCAGTACCATGGTAAAGCTGGATTGGATAAGAGTTTGAAGGAATTTGTACAAGAGGCGAGAGAGTTTGCATATGGTGAATATTTAGAAGCTTTATTTTTAGGTGAAAAACAAACGATAGCCCAAAAAGAAGCAATTGCTGAAAAGCTGGCATATTTCACCGGACTGGATCGAAATTATATTCTTCAATCCAATAATCAGATTTTGATGCATCGCTTCAAGAAGGAATTACTTCGTGATCAAGGAAAAGCGATTGGGACTTTGGATGGAAGATATTTTGCAACCGAAACAGACAAATCCGCAGAAGGACCTGTGCTTGGTGATGCAAGTAGTTTTATGACGGATGCAGCTTATACCGCAGTTTTTCAGAATTATTTACGAAAAGACCTTAAAGTAGAACTTGACGAGCCTTATTTTGGATCCGCTGAAGGAATGGGCGGGTCTTGGAATTGGAAGCCTGTACCGGATGGGGCTTATTGGGAACCAAGCTATGTAAGTACTGCCAGATCTTTGAGTGAGGCAATGCATCGGAATACTGCAATGAAAGTTATGGTAGCAAATGGCTATTACGATCTTATTACGCCATTTTTTGATTCGGAATTTACTTTTGCCAGACATGATTTTCCCCAAGACCGGATTGCTATGAAATATTACGAAGCTGGTCATATGATGTATAATCGCCAAGGGGATTTCGATGCCTTATCAAATGATATTCGAGATTTCATTTCAAATTTGATCAAGTAAATTGTTTCAAAGTCAGTGAACTTTACGAACTCCAAATCCTATTTGTATTAAAGAATAAAATTTAAAAATCATGCAAAAACCCGATTTCAATATCGAAGAAGTCAATAAAATCATCCGTGGACGAAGGTCTATGTTTGTTGCTCAGTTTAAAGAAAATGATCCTGTAGATGATTCCATCATAGAAGAAATGCTTGAGAATGCGCGATGGGCACCGACTCATAAGCTTACCCAGCCATGGCAATTCATTGTCTATACTGGTGAAGGATTGAAGACATTTGGCAAATATCAAGCGGAGATGTACAAGATGCGTGCTGAGAAAAATGGAACCCCGTTTTTGGAAGGTACTTATCAGAAATTTTTGGATAACCCTCAAAAAGCATCTCACGTGATTGCAATTTTGATGAAAAGATCAGAAGGTATTCCTTTGATGGAAGAAATTTCAGCTACTGCTATGGCGGTTCAAAATATGTATTTGACAGCTTCTGCACATGGACTTGCAGCCTATTGGGGAACCGGTGGACCGACTTTCTGGCCAGAAGCAAGGGAAGATTTTGGGTTGGAAGGTGAAGATATCCTTATGGGATTCTTCTATGTGGCTAAACCAGCAACCGAAAATTGGCCAGAAGGCAAAAGAGATTCCTTGGATGAAAAAGTGGCTTGGATTAGAGAATAATTCAATTGCTGATAAAAAAAGCGACGATTAATCGTCGCTTTTTTTATGGAATTAGGAATTTAGAAACCGACAAATGCTGGTGGCTCTACACCATTTGATCTAAGGTAAGCAATCGCCGCTCCTCTATGGTGAGTGGAGTGATCCATTAAAAGGGCCATTACTTGATTTCTGGAAACTTGATTTCCAAATACATCTTGTGTCTCTTTTCCTTGTTCAGGAGTTATAGCAGCCATTGCCTTTGTTCCATAATCATAGCATTTAGCAACATAGGCTGATAATTCTGCTTTGGATGCAGTCGCAAGATCAATTGTGAAATCAGGTTGACCTCCCATTAAATAGCCTTGGGAAATTCCAACAATAGCAGATCCTATATGGTGGATTTGCTCTTTGAAGGACATTGCAGCAGGATCAGTTTTATAATCCATGCCTGAATCCGGCATTTTATCCAAAACATCCAACGTAAACTGCTTACTGTTTTTCCACTTGCTCATGAATTCTTCCTTAGAAGTTTGAGCCATTACTTGGGTACTTACTAAAAAGTAAATGCCCAATAAAATACTACCTGTAATAATTTTTGCTAGCCTTTTCATTACTTGTTGGGGTTTGTTTGATGTTAAAAATCCATTATTCTCAAGTGAAATCAAATCGATTGTCTAATTTTAAATCATGAGAAAAACTTTTTCCTTGGTTTTGTGTGTCCTTTTGTTGGCTTCCTGCGATCAAAATTATTTACCAAAACCACCTGGGTATAATCGAATAGATTTGCCCCAACATCAATTTGTGAAACTTGAGGAGGGTTACCCTTACTCCTTAGAATACTCAGAATCTTCGCAAGTGGAGAAAGACTCATTTAACCTGAATGAAGACACTTGGATAAACTTAAACTATGTCGATTTCGGAGCGAAAGTTCATTTGACTTATAAAAAAATAGATGGTGAAAATGTCAATTTCAAAATGCTTTCTGAAGATGCTTTTCGATTAACGGCAAAGCATCAAAAAAAGGCTTATGGGATCGAAGAAGCCATTTTAGTTACTCCGCAAGGATATTCTGGAGTAGTTGCAGAGCTGGAGGGTGAAGTGCCTACTCAGTTTCAGTTTTTTGTAACAGACTCAACCCATCATTTTTTGAGAGGAGCACTTTATTTTAATACTGCGCTGAAGAATGATTCGCTTGCCCCTGTAATAGAATACATCAAGGTGGACATGGCCCACCTGATGAATTCTGTCAAGTTTTTAGATTAATTCAGGTTTTTCCAAGAGCGGATAATTACGGCACCTCCGACGAGCGCAATCGCTCCAGCGATAAATCCACCAAGCATATTCCCATATAGAAAGAACCCTGTGGAAAATAATGCTGCATAAACCATCGCTGAACCTACCATCATCAATCCAATTTCTTTTGGAAGTTGACCAATGGTCTGTTTTTCGTTTGGATAACGATCTAATACTTTTTTCCAGCCAAATGCTGCTGGAGTTACTTTTCGATAGAAACTCAATAAGACTTCATCTTTTTCAGGTTGAGTAATGAACGTAACCAATAGCCATCCAACAGTAGTAATAGACACACTATAAATCAGCTTGAGATAAGCTTGATTTTCAGGGATTAAAATCCAGTTTACTTTAGGGTTGATCACTTCAAAGAAAATAGCGACTACAAAGGAAATAGCCATTGCTGAAATCTCGGTGTATGCGTTGATTCTCCACCAAAACCATCTTAGGATAAAGATCAATCCAGTTCCAGCTCCGATTTGAAGTAAAATATTAAAGGCATCCAAAGCACTGGAAAGTGCTAAAGCGAGAACTGCCGATAGGGCCATCAAGCCAACGGTGGAAATTCTACCCACAGCTACTAATTCTTTGTCTGAAGCTTCAGGTTTTAAAAATCGTAAATAGAAATCATTTACAATGTAGGAGGAACCCCAGTTCAGGTGTGTTGAAAGTGTAGACATCACCGCTGCAATTAGTGAGGCTAGCACAATCCCAATTAATCCTGTGGGAAGGAAAGTTAACATGGCAGAATAGGCCAAATCATCTCCAAGTTTATCCACAGGGATATTTGGAAAAGCAGCAGAGATATCAGACACATTTGGAAATACAATTAAAGAAGCTAATGCGATCAAAATCCACGGCCAAGGTCTCAATGCATAATGGGCGATATTGAAAAACAAAGTAGCTCCAATGGCATTTTTCTCATCCTTGGCAGATAGCATTCGTTGGGCAATGTATCCTCCTCCTCCCGGCTCAGCTCCTGGGTACCAGGTAGCCCACCACTGGATTGCA
Organism: Algoriphagus marinus; assembly: GCF_001936475.1. Classification (GTDB taxonomy): domain Bacteria; phylum Bacteroidota; class Bacteroidia; order Cytophagales; family Cyclobacteriaceae; genus Algoriphagus; species Algoriphagus marinus. The sequence goes on from NZ_MSPQ01000003.1 coordinate 284,767, forward strand.
ATTGGCATCAAAAACAAGGGGATATAAGCATTAGGATCGGAGAAATCAGGAAGGAAATCGAGCTTTCCAGCTACATTCTCATGAGTCAAGAGGTTATTCAAAGAACCAATTTGAGGAAGATCAAGAATGTAATATGCAGCCCCAAAAGCGCCTATCATTGCGATAAAGAATTGAAAGAAATCGGTAAGTAAAACTCCTTTTAGACCCCCAAGTGAACTGTATACCACTGTGACAATTGAGGCGATAAGTAAAGTCTGAATAGGACTCAGGCCAAGCATTACGCCTCCAATTTTGATTGCAGCGAGTGAAACAGTCGCCATAATCACGACATTAAAGAATACTCCTAAGTAAATTGCCCGGAAAGCTCTCAAAAATGCTGCGCCCTTACCAGAATAGCGAAGCTCATAGAACTCCAGATCGGTGGTAACCTCAGATCTTCTCCAAAGCTTCGCGTACACAAAAACTGTTAACATTCCAGTTAATAGAAATGCCCACCAGGCCCAGTTGCCTGCTACTCCGTTCTTTCGAACGATATCCGTGACCAAATTAGGAGTGTCGGCAGAAAATGTGGTTGCAACCATCGAAACACCCAAGAGCCACCAAGGCATATTTCTGCCAGATAAGAAAAACTCTTTTGCAGATGTTCCTGCCTTTCTTGAAGTGAAAACTCCGATCAGCAAGGAGATGACAAAGAAGGCGAAAATTATCGCCCAGTCAATTCCGGTAACATTCATAGGATGGTGGGTTTATTTTGGTGTTTCAATTAACAAAAAAATAGCTAATTGTCTTTTAACTTATTTAATAAATTCTAAAAACTTTCTGAAAAACTATAGGCCTGACAATATTCCTGTAGTATTTGTGTCTTTTTAACCTGATTCTGGTTCCTTGATTTTCTTTCAATTCATAAAATACATTGGCTACTTCGAATATTTGTTTTTTAATAATCCCAGATTTAATTTCTACCATTTTTAAAAATCTCAGTAGTTTTGACCATGAATCGACAGGACATTCTTGAGTTGCTTAGGCAATATCACTTTGAGGAATTGGAAGTGTTTAGCTTCCAAAAGTTTGGTGCCGGTCTGATTCATCAGACATTTTTTATCGAGATCGGAAAGCGGGAATTTATCCTTCAAGGCTTCAATTCAAATGTATTTAAGCATCCGGATCGAATCGAAAAAAATCTTTCGGTATTAAGTAAATCAGGTGATCTGACTCAGTTGCCATTTCAAATTCCCTTGCCAATCCTAAATCGAAAAGGTACAGGCATGGTAGAGTTTCAAGGAAAGCTTTACAGGTTGTTTGACTTTGTAGAAGGAAAAACCTTGCAGCAAATCAATGATCTAAGTCAGGCAAAAAAGGCTGCTGAAGCTTATGCCCTTTTTTCCAAATGGGCGGATTCATTTTCGTTGAATCAGTTTGAGGAAACCATCCCAAACTTTCACCGACTCGATCTTCGATTCCAAAGATTGGAGGAAGTAGCAAAATCAGCCAAAAATCTGAATCCCGAGGAACAGGAGATTCTGGATTTTTACATCAACCAGAATGAATTAGTAAAGGAGTATCTTCAAATCACTGCTCAAATTCCAGAACGTCTCACACACAACGATACCAAAATTAATAACCTGATTTTCTCCTCTGATCTTGCAAAAGTAGCCGCAGTAATAGATCTCGATACGATCATGCCAGGCTATTTACTCTATGATTTTGGGGATTTAGTCCGGACGGTGGCAAGTGCAGAAGAGGAGACCAGTCAAGCTTGGGAGAATCAAAAAGTAGTCCTTTCGGTTTTTGAAAAACTTCTAGAAGGCTACTGGGCAGGAGCCGCTGATTTGATTACTAAAATAGAGGCTGAATCATTACTGATAGGGGGTGAAGTGATGACCTGTTTGATGGGTGTTCGTTTTTTTACGGACCATTTGGAGGGTAATGTTTATTACAATGTAGATTATCAGGAACAGAATTTACACCGTGCAAAAAATCAAATGATCTTGCTTAAAAGTCTTCAGGCTAATCGGGGTGAAATAAAAAAGGTGTTTTCGGAAATCACCGGAATTCAAATTGATTCTTGACAATTCAGGTCATTTCTATTGCCTATTGTCCATACTGGGTTTAATTTGCTTATTCCCCAAAAATAAATCTCCTTGGCTGGTTTTTTTGATACCAAAATAGAATTTCTCAAAGGTGTCGGTCCGCAAAAAGCGGCACTGATCAATAAGGAGTTGAATATCTTCACCTATGGGGAACTCCTGCAGCATTATCCTTTTCGCTACGAGGATCGGACTAAGTTTTGGAAAATCCGGGAGCTCTCAGCAGACTTAGAAAACGTCCAAATCATTGCCAAGATCAAGAAAGTGGAGCTTGTCTCCATGGGAAACAAAAATCGATTGGTAGCCCATGTAGCGGATGAAACCGGAGAAATGGAATTGACTTGGTTTAAAGGGATTCAATGGGTTCAGAAAAAACTACCTGTTGGAGCAGTTTTTATTTTCTTGGGAAAGCCAGCCCTTTTCGGTAGGAAATGGAGTATTGCCCATCCAGAAATGGAGCCAGTGACTGCAGCGAATGAGCATCGAAATAATTTCCAACCGGTTTATTCGACAACGGAGAAACTTCGAAATCGGTTTTTGGATTCCCGAGGGATTTCCAAAATCATGGAGGGACTTGTTCAGGGAAGTTTACCACATATTCAAGAGACCATTCCTGACTCGATTCGAGAACAATATCAATTGATCGGAAGGCAAGAGTCGATCAGACAAATTCATTTTCCTTCTGAGCCAAATCTGCTTCAGCGGGCTAGAAAGCGACTGAAATTTGAAGAGTTTTTTTACTTGCAGCTGCGGCTTCTGAAGATGAAGGTCACCCGAACTGAAAAGTATCGTGGCCAAATCTTGGGAAACACGGAGTTGCTAACTGAATTTTACAATAATCACATTCCCTTCGAACTGACCAATGCCCAAAAGCGCGTGATCCGAGAATCCTTTATGGATATGAAATCCGGGAAGCAGATGAATCGCCTGATCCAAGGTGATGTGGGTTCTGGGAAAACCATGGTGGCGTTTATTTGTGCCTTGATTGCAATCAGTTCCGGAGCTCAGACTTGTTTGATGGCTCCAACGGAGATCCTAGCGAATCAACATTATGAAGGATTGAAAGAATATGCCGACATGATGGGTATTAAGATCGCTTTGCTGACAGGCTCTTCAAAAAAAGCCCAGCGTCGAGTGATTCATGAAGAATTACTTTCCGGCGAACTCAAAATTCTGATCGGAACTCATGCGCTGTTGGAGGATATTGTTCAGTTTCAAAATCTAGGTTTGGCAATCGTCGATGAGCAGCACCGATTTGGTGTAGCGCAGCGTGCTAAACTCTGGGCTAAGAATGAAACATTTATCCCACATGTTTTGGTGATGACCGCCACGCCAATTCCAAGGACACTAGCGATGACACTTTATGGGGACTTGGATGTATCTGTGATAGATGAACTTCCGGCGGGAAGGAAGCCAATTCAGACAGTCCATCGCTATGATAAGGATCGCTTGAAGGTGTTTGGATTTATCAATGAGGAAATCAAAAAAGGAAGGCAAGTTTATATTGTATATCCACTGATTGAAGAGTCGGAGACATTGGATTTGAAAAATGTCATGGATGGGTATGAAAGTATTTCAAGAGCCTTTCCTAATTATCCTGTAAGTATAGTCAACGGGAGTATGAAGGCCGATGCGAAAGACTACGAGATGCAGCGATTTGTCAAGGGCGAAACCAAAATCATGGTGGCAACAACCGTCATCGAGGTAGGTGTTAATGTACCAAATGCTTCGGTAATGATCATCGAAAATGCAGAGCGATTTGGATTGTCTCAGTTGCACCAACTGCGAGGAAGAGTAGGTAGAGGAGCAGAGCAGAGCTACTGCGTGCTGATGAGCAAATATGAGTTGTCCAAAGATTCGAGAGTTCGTTTAGATACGATGGTGCGAACTAATGACGGTTTTGAGATAGCGGACGTGGATCTCAGGCTTCGAGGGCCTGGCGATTTGATGGGAACCCAGCAGAGTGGGATTACGGATTTATTGATTGCTGACTTGAGCAAAGATGCCCCAATTTTGACTTTGGCAAGAGATGCAGCTCAGCAAGTTTTAGCAAATGATCCTGATTTGAGTTTACCGGAAAACGCTTCAATTCTTAGGCAGATCAGACAACAGAAAAAACATGCAGTGAATTGGAGTAGGATTTCTTAACTAATTTAAGATTGCAAGATTTGAAAATTGAAAAATTTGATTGTCTGCAATGATACCAGTAGATCAAAATAGCCTCGACTTCCCCCAACTTAACTTAAAACCTAACGTTCACCGAGCGAAGTCGAGGTGAACATCAGGAAAATTTGGTTACTGGTATGAAAGCGGATATAGACATTGAAAAATTTATGGAGTGTTGTTTGTATTCAGTCGCTTAGCTCCATTGAATTTTTATTTCTTCTTCGAAAATAATGCTCCAATCCTTCTAAAAATCTGCTTTTCCTTTTCCCAGAAAAACCGAAACTGGCCAAAGATAAAACCATAGATCAACAGGAAGATTTGGTAGAGTGGTAAGACCAAAAGCAAATACAAAAGGGTATTTAGAAATCCTTGACCACCACCTCGCTCTACTCCAAAGAAGTTTAGGATGGGGTTTTTGATAAATAAAATGGTAAAACCAGTACAGGCAAAAACTACAAGCACCATGACTACCTGAAAAAGGCTATCCAGTTTCCATTTAGTTTGTAATCGCTGAAGAAATCCCTGCTTAGGGTTATCTTTTTCCATCTGACAAAAGTAATAGGAACTTATTAATATCATTGCCCTCTATTTCTCCACTGGACCGACTCTCTTTTTATTTTTAGACGGAAGACCGAACGCCGGAACTACTGAGATTTAAAAAAAGAGCCGGATCAAAACCCGGCTCTTCAATTATAGTAATCTGTTTTATTCCGATTCTCTTAATCTCAAATCTCTTATTCTCCTACTACCACTTAAACACCCCTTCATTGAGACTTTGAAGTGCAGCCTTTTTATAGGTTGAATCTAATAGAACTGAAACGTTATGTCGGCTACCACCATAGGAAACCATCCGAACAGGATATGGAAGAAGCGCATCCATCACTGACTTTAAGACACCTTTGGTTTCCGAGACCAAATTTCCTACGATACAAATAATTGTCTGATTTTGGTCTACTTCCACTGTTCCAAATTGGTTCAGCTCTTCCAGAATTTGACTTAAATGGCTCAAATCATCAATCGTTACCGATACGGCCACTTCAGAAGTTGTAATCATATCGATAGGCGTTTTATACTTTTCGAAAATTTCAAAAACCTTTCGGAGGAATCCATAGGCTAAAAGCATTCGAGTCGATTTGATTTTAATCGCAGTGATTCCGTCTTTCGCAGCAATTGCCTTTACACCGGTAGTCTCCACTTTCTCCTTGATCAAAGTTCCATGAGCTTCTGGCTCCATGGTATTGAGAAGTTTCACCGGAACATTGAACTGCTGGGCTGGCCAAATGGAAGCCGGATGAAGGATTTTTGCTCCAAAGTAGGCTAACTCAGCCGCTTCATCAAAAGACATTTCGGCGATTGGTCTAGTGCGATCGACGACTCTTGGGTCATTGTTGTGCATGCCATCGATATCCGTCCAAATCTCGCAGGCAGAGGCTTGAATCGCCGCTGCGATCAGAGAAGCCGTATAGTCAGAGCCCCCTCGCTTGAGATTATCCACCTCATTACGATGATTTTTGCAAATGTAGCCTTGTGTTACAAAGATTTTTTCTCCCGGATGTAGCGCGAGGATGGCAGTCAGTTTTTCAGATATTTTACTCAATTCCGGCTCTGAATTTTCATCAATACTCATGAAGTCCAAAGCAACCAAGAAGACAGAAGGAATATTCAATTCCTCTAAAAGTGTTTGAAATAATTTGGTAGAAAGCAGTTCGCCCTGCGCCAAAATATCCCGGTTGATCGCCTCGTTAAAGGAAATTTTCAATAAGATGTTTAGAAATTCAAAATGTTCCTGGATAATCGCTTCGGCCTTTGCCCTTGCTTCGGTTGTTTTTAAAAGTTCCGGATAAAAAGCTAGATAATGGCTGTGCAACTCTTCGATTCTCAATTTTGCCAAGCTTCTATCAGCTGCAGCCAGCGCCTCACCTATTCCAACAAGGGAATTGGTTGTACCGGATAGTGCTGAAAGCACCACGATCTTTGGCTCGTCACCTCGGGTGATTAGGTCTTTGACCTGATGCATTCTTTCCGGTCGACCCACAGAGGTTCCTCCGAATTTCATGATTTTCATACAATAAATAGGTTGAGTGTGTAGGTAGGTTTGTTTTTTTAGAATCCCAGCATTTTGATCGCCGTAATAGCTGCTTCATCACCTTTATTACCATGCTTTCCTCCTGCGCGGTCAAGTGCTTGCTGCTGCGTATTAGGGGTTAATACTCCGAAAATTACCGGCTTGTTATATTTCAAGCTGACATTGGTAATGCCATGCGCAACTGCATCACAGATAAAATCAAAATGTTTTGTCTCTCCCTGAATCACACAACCTAAGCAAATAACAGCATCGATTGATTCTTCTTTAGCCAACCATTGTGCAGCAAGAGAAAGCTCGAATGAACCTGGAACATTTTTTCGAATAATATTTTTCTTCTTAGCACCGTGCTGAATCAAAGTTTGATAGGCTCCGGAAAATAAAGCTTCTGTAACCTCCTCGTTCCATTCAGAGACTATGATCCCGAAGGTTTTGTCGCTGATGTCCTGAATATTTTTGGAGGAATGTTCGCTGAGACTTTTTAGTGTAGTGGCCATAGGGAGAATATTAGATGTTAGATTTTAGATGTAGGATTTTTGAGCCAAGATTAAATAATCAAGAGTCAAGAAGATCAATACAAGAGATAAAGTTAAATTCTAAAGGAATGGTTTGAGAAGAGGTCATGGGATGAACAAAAAAAAGAGTAAGACCTCAAGGCCTTACTCTTCTAGAATGCATTGCAATCAAAGCATTACTTAGCGGCAAGGCCTTCCAAGCGAGCTTTGTGTTTTCGTGCAGCAGAAAATTCGAATGACTCATAATACTTCTCCTCAATGGTACCGTAGGTATCAATTGCTTCTTGAATTTTACCTGCTTCTTCATAAGCGATCGCAAGCTTGTTCAAATATTTTGGAGTAAAGTATTTGTTTTCATTAGTATCTGCAGCTTTTTTATAATTTGTGATAGCAGCATCTGTATTACCCAGTTCCATATTTGCATCGCCTATCAAAGAATAAGCTTTTGCTTGTATAAGATAATCGTCAGCAGAGAATTGCTCTAAGTGAGTCAATGCACCCTCATAATTTCGCTCAGAAAGATAGATTGACCCGATGTAGTAGTGCGCCAAATTTGCCGCATCTGTACGAGGATATTCATCCACAATACTTAGGAATCCAGAATTAATTCCATCTCCATTGAGGGCAAGCTGGATGCTGTCCTGCTCGTAGAAATAAACAGCCTGGAACATTTCCTTCTGCGCATTTTCATTTTGATTTGCAGTATTGATTTGGAAGAACAAAATCCCACCTATCAATATTATCGCAGCTATCAATACGCCCGCAAATACTTTGCTATTTTGTTTTAAAAAAGCTTCTCCCTTTTCTAATCTTGAAGCGATTACTTCCGGGTTTTCTATTAGATCTGTTTGATCTTGCGCTTTTTTAGATTGTTTCGTTGCCATGTTACTCGATTTTCAGCCGCAAATATACGGTTTTTATAATTTAACCAAAGCCAAATACCAAAGCCATGAATTTAGATTTCAATTCATGGCTTAAGCTATTGATTAGTATGTGTTTACTCCATTACAAAAGGGTAGTCTTCTTGGACATAGACGTCTTTGAAAGCATCCATTCCATCAGGCCAAGGAGATTCTTCGGCAAATTTCACTGCCTCGTTCACTTGATTTTTCACTTTTGCGATGATTGCTTCGATTTCTTCCTCAGTCAAAATCTTATGGTCACGGATAGTGCCTAAGACTTGCTCGATTGGATCACGTTGCTTGTATTCTTCAACCTCCTCTTTGGTTCGGTACTTCTGAGGATCAGACATGGAGTGGCCCTTGTAGCGGTAAGTTCGCATTTCCAAAAGCGTCGGCCCATCACCTCTTCTAGCTCTGTCTGCAGCCTCGGCTACTGCCTCATGTACCGCTTCTACATTCATTCCATCTACTGCAAATGATGGCATATCATAGGATTCCCCAAGAGTTGAAAGGTCGTCCACATTGGAAGAGCGTTTTACAGCAGTTCCCATCGCGTAGCCGTTATTTTCGATTACGAAAATCACTGGAGTTTTGTATAGCATCGCCAAGTTTAGCGCTTCGTGAAAAGCTCCCTGACGTACCGCTCCATCACCCATGTAGCAAATCGCAAGGTTTTTAGTGCCTTTGTATTTTTCTGCAAAACCGAGACCTAGACCCATCGGCACTTGTGCGCCTACGATTCCGTGTCCACCATAGAAATTTTTCTCTTTGTCAAAGATGTGCATCGAGCCACCTTTTCCTTTGGTCGTTCCGGTAGCTTTGCCAAAAAGTTCTGCCATCACCGCTCCCGGATCAGTACCTAATCCCAATGGATGTGCATGGCACCTGTAAGCGGTAATCCACTTATCATCTTTAGTCAAAGCGGAAATTGCTCCTGAGGCGCAAGCTTCCTGTCCAATGTATAAATGACAGAATCCTCTGATTTTTTGCTGCCCGTAAAGCTGTCCTGCCTTTTCCTCGAATCTCCTCATTAGGAGCATGCTTTCGTACCAATAAGAATAAGTTTCTTTCGAATAGTTAACCTTAGACTTGGTCGCTGCAGTTTTCTTTGCCATATCTTAAAATCAAAATGTGCTATTTTTAGATTTCAAATATAAGCAAGCATCCCTAAAAATCAGGCTACCGCCAAAATAATTACCCAAACACATGTATCTGAAGTCGCTTGATCTTATCCAATTCAAAAATCATGAAAAGCGTCATTTCGACTTCAGCGCTCAGTTGAACTGCTTTGTAGGGCTCAATGGATCAGGGAAAACAAACATTCTCGATGCCATTCATTACCTCTCACTCACCAAAAGTGCCGTCCAGTCCAGTGATAGCCTCAATGTGCAGCATGAACAGGATTTCTTTGCGATCAAAGGGCAATTTGAACTCAGCGATAAGCCGGTGGAGGTGCGATGCACTTTTGAGCTGGGCAAGAAGAAACTTATCTATCAAAATGGAAAGGCTTTAGACAAAATCTCAGAACATGTGGGTTTGATTCCTCTGGTTTTGATCGCGCCTGATGATACAGAGTTGATTAAAGGGGGAAGCGATGGCAGGCGTAAATTCTTTGATGGCTTGATTTCACAGCTCGATCATAGTTATTTGGATAAGTTGATTCGCTATCATCATTTTTTGAAACAACGAAATGCCTTGCTGAAGCAATTTGCGGAAACAGGCCGTCGGGATTTGACTTTATTAGAAAGCTACGATCAGGAGTTGATAGTCTTGAGTAAGTTTTTAGCCTTGCGGAGATCGGAATTGCTTCAAGAATTGGCACCGCTCCTTCAGCGGGATTATGAAGAGATTTCCCAAGGGCAGGAAAAAGTCACCATCACTTATGAGACGGAAGCTTTAAGGGAAGATTTTGATTCCTATTTCTTAAGCCTTCGGAAAAAGGACTTGATCACGAAAAACAGCAATGCGGGAATTCATAAGGATGATTTCAACTTTCAGATTGGCGATCATCCCATCCGAAAGATCGGGAGTCAGGGCCAGCAGAAGTCCTTTATCATTGCACTGAAGCTTGGGCAGTTTCAGATTTTTGAAAAGTCAAGAGGCGAAAAGCCACTGCTACTTTTGGATGATATATTCGACAAGCTCGATGATCTCAGGATTGCGCAGCTAATGCAGCTGATCTCCAAGCATACTTTTGGTCAGATCTTCCTGACCGATGCCCGGCCGGAGCGATCGAAGAAGATTCTGGGAGATTTGGATGCGGAGCTGCGATTTTTTGAGATGGAGAAAGGATAAAAAAAGAGGCCGAAGCCTCTTAAACTCATTCTTATTTGTCCTTTAAATTATACTTAAGATATTGAAAATAAATATTTGGAATAATTAACAGCAACAATACCCACCAATAGTCCAAAACAAGCTGAGGTTTAAAGACAATAAAATATATCGCCACAAACAATGAAAAGGAGCTTGCAATACTAATCCATACTACTTTACCTTTTTTATATTTATTGAAATTCCTAATAAATTCAAAAATCAAGTAAATCAATAAAATCCCAACTATCAAATATTGAAAATTTTCCATAACTTCTAATTTGCAGCTTTACATAACGTGTGATTATCCATAGCTTGTGCCATTTGAATAGTCATATTTACCAATGCCATTGCCTCGCAAGTTATAACACCTGCATGTCCTGAAACTCCTGCCAAAGCAAAACACATAAATACAGAAAAATCGTAATTATGATGAATTCGATTAAAGTCTTCCGCAAACCTATCATCACATGAGTCTAAAATCCTATAATTTGAAGATTTCAAATTACTAATTGAGGGCTTAGGAAAAATTTCATTTCTAGATTTACTTAGGATTTCAAAAATTCGATTTTCCTTCATTTGATTTAATTCGGGATACTCCGTGTATAGATGAAGAATCATTTTGCTTACTAATAATTCATGATTTTCAAATAGACCTTCAGGTAGTTCCAGTATTTCAGAAATTTCTTGAACACTACTGACTTCAATCAATTGGTTATTTTTTCTTGAACTAGCTATTCTATCATAAATCATTTTTTGAAGCTCTATTTGCTTTGAAAAATAGTTTTGAAATAATTTATCAGATTTTAAAAGTGATATTAGTTCAAAATCCTGCCTATTTAGATCTTCTTGCTCATTATCAATGCAAGAGGGAAGAAAAAAAATCGTAATAATCCACAGTGAAAAAATTAATTTCCGTACTGTGTTTTGTGTTTTGTGTTTTGTGTTTTCATTTTTTTGGTTGTTTGATTATTCTCAAATCTCTACAGCAAAAAGGACAAAAAAAATACCCAGTATTGGGTATTTTTCGAAAGTCTTAAGCTTTTAGGAGGGTTTTTTTAACGATTCGATTTTCTATTCTCAAACCAGAACCTAAGATTTTCAATCTTTTAGTTCAAGTCCCTGCTATTTTCCGGAGCAAAGTTTACTCTTCCTCGGATTAAAAATCCTAGGATCGTGGTTCCCGATTGCAAATCGGGAACAGCAGGACGATATTTTTGATAAGCTCGATTATCTCAGGATTGCGCAGCTAATGCAGCTGATTTCCAAGCATACTTTTGGGCAGATCTTCCTGACCGATGCCCGGCCGGAGCGATCCAAAAAGATTCTGGGAGACTTGGATGCGGAGGTTAGGTTTTTTGAGATGAAGAATGGATAAAAAAAAGAGGCCGAAGCCTCTTTAGATTAATTCCACAATCCTTCTGGATATTCTCCCGAATTATGAAGCTGCTTCAATGCTTCGATCACGACAGGCTTGTCTTCGGTATAAGTGACGCCAAACCAAACTTTGCCACCTTCCAGGATTTCAAATGCTGCTTTGCCTTCTTGGATCAAGTTGTTGGCTACAGTTGGGATGTAAAATTCAGATTTTAAATTTTCCCGATTAGCCGGAAGGAATTCATTCCACATCCGCTCGATATCTGCGAAGACATCCGCATGGAATCCCCAGAAATTCATACTTACAGGGGTGTTTTCGGCGATTTCCAAAACTTCATTTTCTCCTTTACTAAGAATTTTCCCATCATATCGGGCGATGGAAGTTCGCTCGATCATTCCGATCAACTGACCTTTCTCATTCGTTTCGCAGACCCCACGGCTGACAGTACCATGCTCAGAAAGCACATTTTGGATGGCATAGCCCACCATCGCATGAAGGTCTGGCTTTACTTCAGTGGAAAGGAATTTTCCTAAAACCTCAAAAGCCTCTTTTCCATAAAAATCATCTGCATTGATTACTGCAAAAGGCTCCTTGATCGCATCCTTAGCGCAAAGTACTGCATGAGCGGTTCCAAAAGGTTTTACGCGATCGGCTTGCTTCAACTCTGCTGGCACAAAGCTGTCCAAGGACTGAATCACCCAATCCACTTCGATTTTACCCTCTAGTTTGGGTAGGAATTTCTCTTTGGCGATTTCAAGAATTTCCTCACGAACGATAAATACCACTTTACCGAACCCCGCTCGGATGGCATCAAAAATTGAATATTCTAGGATTGTTTCGCCATTGGGACCAAAGCCATCAATTTGCTTATTCCCGCCATATCGGCTTCCCATTCCTGCTGCAAGTACTAAAAGTGTTGGTTTCTGAGTCATGTTATTTTATCTGAAAGTAGGTTTAATCGCTGAGAACACGGAGGTTTTTCGGAGTTACTCAAAGGAAAAAGTATTGTTATAAAGTCTTAATGATGAACCTTTTTAATGACCATATTTTAATTTTCTCTGATTTCCGAGAAGCTCAATTTTATTCTTTAATCCCTCTGTTGTGAAACTGCGATTCATGAATATTTTTCTGAACGGGGACAAAATTAGCTGAATATCTCTCGAGGGCAAATGTAATCTGGAATTTCTTAACCTCTAGTTGAGTTTAATTTGAACCAAAAAAATCCATAAAAGCACTTTTTTGACTGATCATAGTATTCAAAATAACCATATGATCTTTATTCTGATTAATATTTTTGTGAAATAGCATTAAAATGAAACCATTAAATTACTTTTTTACAATTTTCTATTTACTTTCATGCCAAAATCACAACAAACCATTAACCTTATTGAGAATATGAAAAAAATTGAAGCGATCATTCGAACCTCACGCTTTGATCAAATCCACAAATGTGTAGCTGGGTTGGGTGTGAAATTCCTCTCTTTCTATGAGATCAAAGGGATGGGATTTGAGCATGCTAGACAGGAAATGTACCGCGGAGTATCTTATGAACCCGCATATATCCCACGTACCAAATTGGAAATTGTCGTACCGGATGATCTGGTCGATTCGGTGATCAAATGTATTCTGAGCGAAGGAAAGACAGGCGAAATCGGGGATGGGAAAATCTTTGTCTTCGATGTGCTGGAAGCTTACCGAATACGAAACAGCGACACTGGAGAGCAAGCACTTTAATTTCTTTCAAAAAAATACCTATCGAACCTATTTTACCCATGCAAGAATTATTCACCGTAAACAATCTGTGGATGATGATGGCAACCATTTTGGTCTTCATCATGCACTTAGGATTTGCCAGCTTGGAAGCTGGATTGACCAGATCCAAAAACACCGTAAACATTTTATTTAAAAACACCATCATACCCGGAATCGGGATTTTGACTTATGCATTCGTCGGTTTTAATCTGATGTATCCAGGTGGAGACTATGCTGGAGCATTCTTTGGTTTTGCCGGATTTGGGCTCCCTCTTCCCGAAGGATGGGATACCAGCAATTATAACGAAGGGTACACCTTTTTCACTGATTTTATTTTCCAGGCCATGTTTGCCGCTACAGCAGCAACCATCGTTTCCGGAGCTGTGGCTGAGCGAGTGAAGCTTGGGCCATTTATCACCTTCTCTATATTGTATGTCGCGATTTGCTACCCGATCGTCGGAATGTGGAAATGGGGAGGTGGGTTCTTGAATACCTTAGAAACTCCTTTTTATGATTTTGCGGGTTCTACCATCGTACACTCTGTGGGCGGTTGGGGAGCATTAATAGGAGCGTATTTGCTCGGTCCAAGAATCGGGAAATATACTGAAAATGGCATGAAAGCGATTCCGGGTCATAATATTCCCTTGGCCGTTATTGGAGTATTTTTATTGTGGTTCGGCTGGTTTGGATTCAATGGCGGATCCGTACTCAGCGCAAGTCCAGGATTGGTGTCCAAAGTTTTTGTGACTACTTCAATCGCAGCTTCAGCTGGTGCATTCGGAGCATTAATCATCTCTTATTTGAAGTTTAAGACTTACGATATCACGATGGTGCTGAATGGTATTTTGGCTGGCTTGGTCGGTATCACAGCCGGAGCAGATCAAATGGGGGTTGGAGAGTCAGCCATTATCGGCTTTATAGGCGGTGGATTAGTTGTTTTTGGTGTTGTCTTTTTTGATAAAATCAAAATTGATGATCCTGTTGGGGCTATCTCAGTCCATTTGGTTGGGGGAATCTGGGGAACTTTGGCAGTTGGACTCTTTGGGGATTTGGCTGGGATGAGTCAGGTTATCTCCCAGTTGACAGGCGTAGCCTCAGTTGGAGTATTCTGTGTAGGTTTTGCTTGGGTAATTTTCTTCACGATGAAAAAGACAATTGGAATCCGGGTAGATGAAAAAGAGGAAACTGAAGGATTGGATATCAACGAGCATGCGATGCGAGCTTATCCAGACTTTGCGACCAAGGATTGATTGAAAAAATGTAACTCAAAATAAAGCCCCGGTTTTAAATCCGGGGCTTTTTGCTTTAGATGGCTAATTGGAAGTAACGATTGAGAACAGGTTCATGAACCTTCCCAAACATTGAATAACACCAGTCTTTAAATTCTTGGACTTCTGTTGGTAAAATAAGTCTAAGTCCTTTTCTAAGCTCTCGCTCAAACAGATATCTCGAAAAGCTTACTTTCTGTAGAATGGTCTTTACGTATTCTATCATAGTCTAAAGAGTTTAAGGTTTATTAACTGATTTTATGTTTCCATACGGAGGCATTTCTGCCAATGTTGCGTTATTTAGAGAATTAAACAATAGAATTATCCCTATTTTCGCAACTATGAATAAAACGTTTGCCCGTTTCCTTTTCGTATGTATTTCTTTCCTCGTGCTGGGATTTTCTCAGGCTCAAGAGGTTGCAATAGAATTAGGTCCTGAGGAAATCGGTATTAATGAAACGTTCACCATCAAGGTAACGCTGTCAGACGAAAAAATCAAATCCTATGACCAGTTTCCGGAGATTACCGGTTTTCAAAAACAGGGCATATCTCAATCATCATCCATGAACTTGATCAATGGTCAGATGAGCAGTTCGAATAGCATCATTCAATATTACAAACCTTCCAAGAAGGGGACATTTACACTGCCCAACTTTGAAATTGCGATTAATGGAAAGTCTTACTCCTCAGCAGGTCAAAAAATCCAAGTGGTAGATGCGGTGAGTTCTGGAGGACTAGGAAGTGGTTCCGCAATTGATCCTTTCGCTGATTTTTTTGGCAGAAGTACTGAGCAGCCTGAGTTTGTGGAGCTTGACGATGATGCTTTTTTCTCCCTTTCGGTAGACAAAGAACAAGTGTATCAAGGCGAAGGGTTTAATATTACACTTGCTTTTTACATGTCTGAAGAGAATCAGGCTCCTTTTCAGTTTTATGAGCCAGGTAAACAATTAGATGCAATTCTGAAAAAGATCAAGCCTACCAATGTTTGGGAGGAAAACTTCAATATCACCAATATCGATCCGGATAAAGTCACCATTAACGGTAAGAGATGGACTCGATTCAAAGTTTATGAAGCTACTTTTTTCCCATTCTCCGAAGGTGAAATCGAAATTCCCCGAATCCCTTGGGAGATGATCAAGTATAAAGTGGCGAAGAATCCAACTTTTTTTGGAGCAAATCGACAAGAGGATTTTAAGACTTTTTACTCAAGTCCCAAGACCATTAAAGTGATACCTCTACCTCCACATCCATTGAAAAATGAAGTAAGTGTGGGGCAGTTTCAGCTTCGCGAAAATATCACAGATATTGAAGTGGAAACCGGTCAAGGTTTTGATTATAATTTCGGAATTTCCGGGGTTGGAAATATAAATGCTGTATCACCACCAAAAAGAATTCCAACGGCGAATCTAAACACCTTTGATCCAAATGTAAGACAGCAAATCAATCGGGGATACGGTAGAGTTTCGGGCATCAAAGATTTCAATTATTACATTACTTTCACCGAAGCAGGTGAGTATGATTTGAGTAAAAACTTTGAATGGATTTACTTTGACCCGCAGCTTGCAGTTTACGATACGCTTAGATCTTCTGCTAGGGTAAAGGTAGTGGGGGAAAGCAAAACCAACGAGGCAATTTCAAGTCAAAGACTTGGAGGCTTATATGATCGAATCAGCGTGGAGGATAATCGGTTTTTAAACGAGAAGTATAAATACTATTTTACCGCCGCAATTAACGTTCTACTACTGCTTATTTTAGTTTTGATAGCAGTTTTGATTTTAAGAAGAAGATAATGGGGAATTCATTCGGGAAGCTGTTCAAAATCACCACTTTTGGTGAGTCCCATGGAGTGGCTTTAGGGGTAATAATCGAAGGTTGTCCAGCAGGATTGATCATTGACGAAGGGAAAATAATTGTAGAAATGCAACGCAGGAAGCCTGGACAATCCAAAATCACAACCCAGCGAAAGGAGGAAGATGAAATTGAAATTCTTTCCGGAGTTTTTGAAGGGAAAAGTACCGGGACACCCATAGGAATCGTCATTCGGAATGCCGATCAAAAATCAAAAGACTATACCCATATCGCCGATAAATTTCGACCATCTCATGCCGATTACACTTATTTTGAAAAATATGGTATTCGAGATTATCGGGGTGGCGGAAGAAGTAGTGCCCGTGAAACTGCCGCTCGTGTAGCAGGAGGAGCGATTGCAAAACAATTTTTGGAGGCCAAAGGAATCAGTATCTCTGCTTTCGTGACCCAAGTCGGGGACTTAAAACTTGATAAAAATTACCAAACCCTTGATCTATCAGAAGCTGAGAATAACCTCGTAAGGTGTCCAGATCCGGAAATGGCTGAGCAAATGATAGAATTAATTGATTCTGTCCGCTTGGATCGGGATACTATTGGCGGAGTCGTTTCCTGCGTGATAAAAAATACACCTCCAGGTCTTGGTGAGCCGGTTTTTGATCGACTCCATGCTGAGCTTGGTAAAGCAATGCTTAGTATCAATGCCGTCAAAGGATTTGAATATGGAAGCGGCTTCGAAGGAGTGAAGATGCGTGGATCAGCTCACAATGATGCATTTGTCAAGGAGGGAGAAAAAATAAAAACCATTACCAATCACTCCGGAGGGATTCAAGGTGGAATTTCCAATGGAGCCGATATTTATTTCAATGTTGCTTTTAAGCCCGTTGCTACAATTATGCAAGACCAGGCTTCTTTGAATGAGGCTGGAGAACAAGTGACTGTTTCCGGTAAAGGACGACATGATCCCTGTGTAGTCCCTAGGGCTGTGCCGATCGTGGAAGCCATGGCCGCTTTAGTCATAGCCGATTATCTTTTGTTGTCAAAAACTAATAAACTGCAGGATATATAAACCCTTACTCATGCGAAAGAAAATACCCTTACATACGCAGATTATCGCTGGCCTTATTCTAGGCCTCGCTTTCGGTCTGATCGTTATCCGGACGGATATCCCTAGTTCTTTTACCATAGATTTCATCAAGCCTATCGGGACCATCTTTATCAATGGCTTGAAAATGATCGCTATGCCTTTGGTATTGGCATCATTGATTATCGGGGTGTCGAATCTTGGAGATATTTCCAAATTAAGCCGAATTGGAGGAAAAACGATTTTCACATTTATTCTTACCACCATTGTTGCCATTACGATCGGATTGACTTTGGTAAATGTATTTAAGCCAGGTAAGAGTCTGCCTGTTGAGACAAGAGAAAGTCTGATGGCACTTTACGAAGGGGATGTGAGCAAAAAGTCTGATGCTGCAGCAAAATTCCAAGAGCAAAGCCCACTTCAGCCGATTGTGGATATGGTTCCGGAAAACTTCTTTATGGCTACCACAGATAATGCTGCCATGCTCCAAGTGGTTTTCTTTGCCATTATCGCTGGAATAGCCCTTTTGCAAATTCCAAAAAGTAAGGCTGCCCCTGTGATTGCTTTCTTCGATGGATTTAATGATGTGATTATTCAAATTGTGAATTACATCATGCTGATTGCTCCATATGGGGTGTTTGCGCTGATGGCTTCGCTGATTGTCGAGATAGCCGGAGATAACCCGGATTCAGCTTTTGATTTGCTTTATGCATTATTGAAATACAGTTTGATTGTACTTGGTGGATTGTTCTTCATGATGCTCGTGATTTATCCTTTGCTCCTAAAGAGCTTTACCAAGGTGCCGTATTTACAGTTTTTCAGAAGTATTCGACCAGCGCAACTGTTGGCATTTTCTACTAGTTCAAGTTCTGCTACCCTTCCTGTGACTATGAAAATCGCAGAGGAAGAACTTGGCGTATCGGAAGAGATTTCTTCCTTTGTCCTGCCTTTAGGCGCTACGATCAATATGAACGGTACAAGTTTGTACCAAAGTGTGGCTGCGGTATTTATCGCACAGGCTTTGGGTATGGAACTTTCCTTTTCGCAGCAATTGATGATTGTATTGACTTCTACTTTAGCTGCAATTGGCTCGGCGGGTGTGCCTGGAGCGGGATTGATTATGCTGATTGTGGTGTTGGAATCTATCGGAGTTCCTGCTGCGGGTATTGCTTTGATTATGGCTCCGGATCGAATTTTGGATATGTTCCGAACTGTAATCAACGTAACCGGTGATGTGGTAGTGACCACAGTAGTAGCCAGTACGGAAGGTGAGCTTCCGGAAGGTTTGCTACGCAAATCAAATCCTTTCACAGCCAATGAAAGTGTGCAGGAAGAATCCTAATCTCATATAACCTAAAAAAAAATAGGCTGCTTTAGTAATTAAAGCAGCCTATTTTCATTTAAAGGGTTGGATTATTTCAGGCTTCCAGTCATATCCTCTGGCTTCACCCATTCTGTAAATTGCTCAGAAGTCAGCAGTCCTAATGCGATGGCGGCTTCTCTCAAGCTAGTTCCTTCTTTATGCGCTTTTTTCGCAATAGCGGCTGCATTTTCATACCCGATATGTGGATTCAAAGCAGTCACGAGCATTAGGGAATTTTCCAAGTGTCGCTGAATCATCGGAGCGTTTGGCTCAATTCCAATCGCACAATTATCATTGAACGAAACACAAGCATCTCCAATCAAGCGAGCAGATTGCAAGAAATTGGCAGCGATCATCGGTTTGAAGACGTTCAATTCGAAATGACCGTTAGATCCACCGATTGAAATAGCTACATCATTTCCCATCACTTGAGCAGCAACCATAGTAATTGCTTCCACTTGTGTTGGGTTTACTTTTCCTGGCATGATAGAAGATCCTGGCTCATTTTCCGGAATTAAGATTTCTCCAATTCCTGATCGTGGTCCTGAAGAAAGCATTCGGATATCATTTGCGATTTTCATCAGCGATACGGCGACTTGCTTTAGTGCACCATGTGATTCGACCATTCCATCATGAGCTGCAAGGGCCTCAAACTTATTTGGAGCGGTGATAAAAGGATGACCGGAAAGCTCAGCTATCTTTTTTGCAACTAGTTCAGAATAACCTTTTGGAGTATTCAAACCAGTACCAACTGCCGTACCTCCAAGTGCCAATTCTGAAAGATGGGAAAGTGTGTTTTTCAAAGCCCGAAGTCCATGATCTAATTGCGCGACGTAGCCGCTAAATTCCTGTCCCAAAGTCAATGGAGTTGCGTCCATAAAGTGGGTACGTCCGATTTTCACCACATCTTTGAACGCTTTAGCTTTTGCATCAAGCGTATCACGAAGCTTTTGTACACCCGGGATAGTGGTTTCTACCACCATTTTGTAGGCTGCAATATGCATTGCAGTCGGGTAGGTATCATTTGAAGATTGGGACTTGTTGACGTCGTCATTCGGGTGGATTTTCTTTTTAGCATCCTCGAGTGAACCTCCCAAAAGTACATGTGCCCGGTAAGCAATCACTTCATTTGAGTTCATGTTGGATTGGGTTCCAGAGCCAGTTTGCCATACTACCAGCGGAAACTGATCATCATGCTGTCCAGCCAGAATCTCATCGCAAACCTTCCCGATGATATCCGCTTTTTCCGGTTCCAATACGCCCAATTCAGCATTGGTTTGTGCTGCTGCTTTTTTCAAAATCGCAAAAGCCCGAATGATCTCGATAGGCATTCGGTTTTTCTCTCCTCCGATTTTGAAATTATTGATTGAACGCTGCGTCTGTGCTCCCCAATATTTATCTGCGGGTACCTCAACAGGGCCCATGGTGTCTTTTTCGATTCGAATACTCATATCTTGGATTTAAAGGATTAAAATTCTGGTTGCTAAATTAAGTCAAATGCTTTTTTCTCTAAAATCCATTCCAGTAAAATCACCGATTTTCTGCATTTTTCGTTGATTTCAGTCTTTCATCTGAAAATTGATCAGTTGATGAAATTCTTTCTGTGATGATTTTAATTGACGATTGAAAAAGAACAAGGCCAATCCATAATTGAATAGCGCAAGTGCAAAACAAATCGAGGCATTGAAATAATTAATAACTCCAAAGCTGTAAAATAGGCCAAAACCGATCAATAAGAGGGACCAAAATGCTAAGAAGAAAATCGCTCCTGGAAACAAACGGTAGCTAAGAAAGAGGATACTTCCTCTGGGAGTTTCCTCGACTTTCCCCAAAATCAAAGGCAAAAAAGTATCGCCTTTGTCCACAACTTTGGAGATGCGAAAACCCTTTTGGCCTATAATCCCATTGAACAAAATCCCTCTGGAGTTTTGAGTTCTACGATCAAGGTAATTTACCTCTTTCGTCACCCGATTCAGCTGACCCAGCACTTCCTCTTTAGAAAGTGCACTTACAAGGGTTTCGCTATGGAGAGGGATAAGGTTCAAAATTGGGTTATTTTACTGCAATACAGGAGATTTCAACATTTACATTTTTGGGCAGCTTACTTACTTCAACTGTCTCGCGCGCTGGAGGGTTTGATTTAAAATATTGGCCGTAAGCTTCATTGATCGTCCCAAACTCATCCATGTTTTTGATGAAAATGGTGCATTTGACCACATTTGCAAATGAGAAATCGGCGGCTCGAAGTATAGCTTCCATGTTTTTCATCACCGCATGCGTCTCTTCGGTGATGTTTTCATTGATCAGTTCACCCGATTCCGGGTCAAGGGCAATATTTCCCGAGACATAAAGTGTATTTCCGGCTAAAACTGCCTGAGAATAAGGTCCGATTGGAGCCGGTGCTTCTTTTGTAAATATGATTTGATTAGCCATTTTATAATATCTATTTGTTGTTTTCTGAACTTTTAAATTCACGATCTATTTTATTTTAACTGCCCACTGCCCACTGCCCACTGCCCACTGCCCACTGCCCACTGCCCACTGCCCACTGCCCACTGCCCACTGCCCACTGCCCACTGC
>NZ_MSPQ01000030.1 GCF_001936475.1 Algoriphagus marinus
ACCTATACGATTACGGAGCCAAGTGAATTTTTAGTCTCGAATGTCATCGCTGTGGAGACCACCTGTGGTATTCTGGATAACGGTTCCATTGAATTGACACTTTCGGGGGGAACAGCTCCTTATACCTTTACGAGTATCTCAAGAGGTGGAAACCTTTTGACAGGCATCGGTCCTGGTATTTCTGGAACTACTTATACCTTCACTGGCCTGGAAGCTGGGGATTATGAGTTGGTGTTTACAGATGCAAACGGATGTCCTGTCGTTGAATTGGAGACCGTGGGGACGATTCCTCTTCCTGATATATTATTAAGTGCAAATCCTGCTTATTGCGAGGACGAGCTAATCCTCATTTCTTCATCGATAGCAGAGATAGGTACCTTGGTAGCTCCGGTTTCTTACACATGGGTTTCTGGTGGAGTTGCCCTGAGTGGATCTAGCGGAAATTTTGCTGGAGGTACCTATACCGTCACACCTGGAATTGGGATTGAGCCTCCGACGCTGACTTT
>NZ_MSPQ01000004.1 GCF_001936475.1 Algoriphagus marinus
CCCACTGCTCCCGATGTCTATCGTGGATGCCCACTGCCCTCTGCTTATGGTTTTTTTGATTCAATGAAGTTGAAAGATAAAATTAACAGAGAAAGCACCCATTCCATATTAATCTGTCATTTTTTTAGGTTATGGATTTCCTCCGATGAGTGTAGTTTAAGGTTGAATTTTAAAAAGGACCTTGCCTAATCTATAAGTACATACGGGAGTAATTACGTCTTCCTATAAAAACGAATTTGTAATTTGCTTAGGATACAAGATTTTGAGGAATATAGCCAATTGAATCCCGATAGTCATCTGGATGGTAGAGATATTCGGGTAGGACAAGGCGTGAAGAAATCATTCTGTGAATGATTTTAGCCTTGGCCCGGCTTGTAGGGCGGGCAAATTCCACCCAGCGCCTAATTGAACTTCAGACGCTCTGAGGAGATACTACGCCTAAGGAGGAGATTACACCCAGCACCCATTTGATCTTCAAAAGTGCTGAGAAGAAACTACACCCAGAGGAGTTTAAATATGTGCCTATCTTTCAGATAAAGAGCAGTAAAGAAGCTTCGGAGGCTTTTTCAGCAAAGCCTAGTTAGGATCTCAACACATTCCTACACTTTTGCAATAGGTTTACCTTTCATACCTGAATCGACCAATTGAGCAAGAAAATTGGTAAATGGCTCAATATTTTGTTTGGTACTTGCCTGCTCTAATGCATACATGTAGCTGTCACGCTGCTCAACAGGGATAACCGTCCATGGGTATCCTCCGGATGCAAGCATTGCATTCATCAAAAATCTTCCCATCCTCCCATTTCCATCCATGTAGGGATGAACAAAAACAAATACAAAATGACCGAGAACTGCCCTCACAGCTGCACTTGGTTCCTCCTCCAATAGTTGAAAAAGAACTGGCATAGCATCCCGGACTGCTTCTTTGTTCAAGGGGGTATGCATAGAATTACCGATATAAACTTGGTGGTTTCTATATCCAGACAAATCAGATGGTTTCAATAAACCAGCGACTACACTGGGCCCAAAAAGTTCGCGATACCATTCACCATGATCCTCATCAGCCACTTGACCTGGGTTTGATTTTCCCAAAATCTTTTTGACACTCTTTTTAACCGAATTAAATGCATCCCAATAGCCCCTTGCGGCCATGGCATCCCGCTCTTGGCTATCAGTCTTGTTTGTTTCACTATCCCAGTTACCAGCTCTGATCTTTTCAATCATTTCCGGAGTAACTCTATATTTTTCAATGGATAAAGAATGATAGGCATCTGTTATAAAAATATCTTCAACTGATCTAATGTAAGAAGTTATATCAGAGGGGATTCCTGGTTCAGAGGGGAACTGCTTGATTATTGTTTCCCTCATTTCCATCCACATTAACTTGATTCTACCTTCATAGGGAGACCTTATCCGGGAAGTAAAAAGTGAATGAGTTTGACTTTCAAATGGATCAGAAACTCTACAATCATACCCTGCCTTAATCATGGTCTCAGAGATAGTATTAGCTATTTTTTCCTTTCCAATATTTTTGAACGCACCGGAGATCCTTCCGGCGATTACACTATGGCCTCCATTTAAAAGTAATGCCAAGATTTCAGAGGCATCGTTCACCAAGGAAAGGACTGTCCTCACATCCAAGGGGTTATGAATATAGGTGCTTGGGGAACATCTGACCAATGCAGCGGGCAAAGAATACATTCTTATCCCTTGATTTACAACCTGTTCATGCTTGTCGGGCAAATTAGCTTTCAATAAAAATATTGAGGTGCTATACAGTAGAGAAGTGCTGGCATTGTTGGCTTGGGGAGATCGTACAATCAATTGAGAGGGAATGGTGGTATTTCCAGCATGTAGCATCAAGGATTGCTCCGCTGAAAGACACCAATCTTCCCCAAATCTATCTTCCAGATATTGAACACAAAACTCCCAATAATTGCTGAACCAGACCGTACTATCCCCTTCATTGAAAGCCGGAGGGACAGCTAAATACCAACCTTTATAAACCTCTTCAATGAATTTATTTTTAAGCAGTCGCTCTCTGTGTGTACGACTGAGCATTTCCGATTTTATGGCCACGACTCCTTGATCTTGAAGCGCTTTAAGTTCTTGTAATGAATCAGCTAATTTTTCAGCCGGAGTTGCCATATTCTTTCAAATGAATTGTCCTTGTTGGTAGTTCAATAAATTAGAGATGTGCTATTACAATAATTTAATGCTGTACCAAATCTATAGAATAATGCTGTACTATCTCGATAAAAAGATGAATTTTAATAGTTCCCCCGCTGAGTATAGTTTGAAGGTGAATTTTAAAAAGGACGTTGCCTAGGTGTAATCCACGACAATTGTCGGGAGTAATTACGCCTTTATATCAAATAGAATTTGTAATTCGAATTTGATTAAGAGACTAGAAATTTGGATCTTAAACCAATTGAATCCCGACAGCTGTACGGGATGGTAAGGATATGAGGGTGAAGTTACAAACTCATATCTTTAACCTGAACCAAGCGTCAAATTGAACTTCAAAGGTGCAGAGCAGATATTACGCCTAGAGGGGGGATCGGAGACCAAGGCCGATGAATGTAAAAAAAAAGACCTGAAGAAGGAGGAAAATCGTACTCCAATGGATGACTCTCCGGGTCAATCTCCTAAAAAGGCTCGATCACGGCCCAGAATTTGAGCAATATATTTTACCTATTGACTATTTGTTTTTGAAAAGACCCAGCTTAATTAAGCTGGGTCTTTTTTAAATAATTATACTTGGATTATGACAAAGCACTTAGAAAATCAATTTCACTAAATAAAAAACAGTTTGGATTATTGGTATCAAAGGTTGCTTTATCGGGTTAATAGAATTACTTGAATCCGGAATTTTTAATAAAAAACCGGGTAGATAAACTGAAGAAATCTAGCTTGGCGAAGAGATCAGTAAGTGGGATGGTTATTAGCCATGGGAGATTCCATATGACCTTTAAAAAACACTTATATCCAGATCAAAATACTTTTAAAAAAATAATTTTTGCCTTGAACTCGAAAATAATTCAATTATTTTTTGAGTTTTAAATTGCTCATGACAAAAGAATCTATTGGCATCTTAGTAAGTTAAGTATTCATATTTGAATGAAATTTAATCTTTTGACAAGAACTTGTTGTATTTTTTTAGAAAGATGGTTTTAAATGTAAAACTAATTGATAAATATATCAATTGAATTTCCATTTGAGAAAGAAAGTGATATTGAAGTTACTTTAACTGTATTTGAAATCGAGTTTTTAACCAAATAATATTCTTTTAATTAAAAATTTTTGAACAAAAAATACCCATTTATGGGTATTTTTTGTTCAAAAACTATTTTTCTATTTGCTCGAAATATGAGTGATATGAGATTCGTGATTTTACTTTCAATTTTTCTAGGGCTGACTTTTTACACTGTTAATGCCCAGACCTTAAACTTTGACCAATTGAATTCAACAGTAGGATCGGGTAGGGCCATAAGTTTTACTACCTCATCCTGGGGAAATGGATTTGGGCATAGACTGATAAATGGTGATCCGGGAGAGTTCACCACTTTGAATTTACAATACAGACACAACGCATCGGTATGGACTGATGCCATGGTAGTCACTTCTCTGGGTAATATTGGATTTGGTACGAGCAACCCTCATAATCCACAAGGGTGGGGTAAGGCAATTGAAGTTAGTTCCATCAGTTCTTCAAAATTTTTAGTATCTACTGTAACTAATACCGTTAGACTTGGATTTTATGCCCACTCAAATTGGAATGGTCCAAGAGGAATAATAGGTACAGAATCCAATCATGACCTTTCATTTCATACCAATTATTCAGAGGAACATATTCGAATCAAAACTAACGGCAATGTTGGAATTGGTACTTCATCTCCCACCAATAAGTTGGAAGTAAATGGCACAATCAAGACGAAAGAGGTGAATGTCACAGCAACTGGCTGGGCAGATTATGTTTTTGAGCCGGATTATCAGCTAATACCCTTGTCTGAGGTAGAGGCTTTTATTTTCAATAACGGGCACCTACCCAATATTCCAACTGAAAAGGAAGTATTTGAACAGGGTGTTAATCTACTGGAGATGAATATTAAATTACTGGAAAAGATAGAGGAGTTGACGCTTTATATCATAGAGCTAAAAGGGCAGTATGATGAACAGGACAGAAAAATAAATCAAATCCAAATCAAATTACAAAATGAAAAATAACTTAATTTTTATTTGCCTATTTATTTTTTTTTCAGAAACCGTTTTGGCCCAGTCCAATTATTTTCCAAGTAGCGGGAACGTCGGGATCGGGACGCTCTCTCCTCTTTATCAGCTGCATCTACAAGCTTCTGAAGGAAACAGGGCTAGATTTCAGTTTGCTAATAAGACAGTAGACTTAGTAAGTTATGGTGCTGGCTCAGATGCCTACAGTAGTACTCAGGGAGTTTTTATGTCCGGTCATGATGGTTTAATCATGACCGGACCAAACAACCATCTAAGGATTATAACTAACAATGGAAGTTATACTGAACGGATAAGAGTTTTATCAAATGGAAATGTGGGAATCGGCACCAAAGTTCCGCAATATTTATTGGCTGTCAACGGGGTAATTGGGGCAAAAGAAGTCAATGTGACCACAGCAGGATGGGCAGATTTCGTTTTCGATCCAAAATACAAATTAATGCCCTTATCAGAAGTAGAGGCTTTTATCGCAAAAAACGGTCACCTCCCAAATATTCCAACCGAAAAAGAAGTAATCGAAGGTGGTGTGAACCTCTTGGAAATGAATATTTAGCTCCTAGAGAAGATTGAGGAGTTGACTCTGTATGTGATTGAGCTGGAGAAGAAAATAAATGTTTTGAAATAAAAGAGGAGCTTGACCTATACAAGTTCATTACCCGGTTTTCACTGGTGGGATATAAATAAACTAAATTTTGTCCTGCGCTTATAATAATTTAAATCAAAAATGAAAGCAATTTTTACTTTTGTTATCGCATTTTGCTTTTGTGTTTTCACATCTTGGGCACAGAATTCTAATCAAGAAACTGATAAGTCAAAATCAGATACATTAAAAAAAGAACAAGAGGTTCTGACATTGAATATGTTTTCAGAACCATTTAGTCCAGTAGAACCTTTTCGAAAGATGCAAGTCCCACCTTCACCTCAGATGGCTTCTTTGGGGCAGTTTGGTGAAATCCCCGTTAATTATTCAACAGGGATTGCCAACATCGGAATTCCAATTCATACTATAACTGTAAATGGCTATTCGCATAATATCGGGTTGGCTTACCATGGTGGCGGGATAAAAGTAAATCAAGTATCTTCGAATGTAGGTCTGGGATGGGCACTAAATGCCTCAGGAGTATTAGCAAATACTGCAAATAAAATTGGAGGAGATTTTGTTCAACTTCCTACCAATTTTTCAACTTTTAATCCTCATACGACCACAACCTCCTTTCCGGCTAGTAGGAATAATGTTGATTACATGTGGGCACATGATGGACTGAATAACTGTGTCGATACAGAACCGGATGTGATAAATTTTAATTTTGGCAGTCATTCTGGGGTGATGGTTCCTGTTTATCAAGGTGTTTATCGAGAAGTGCCATATACTGGTTTGACCATAATGGATCTGGGGAATTCATATGTTGTTATTGATAAAAATTTTACCCAATATACTTTTGATGTAGTTGAAACTACTTATCTCCCGCCTGGATGTCCTGGTTCTCTTTATTTGCAATCTGAAGGATGTATCAATGTTGGAGTTTATAATAACTCTTATTATTTATCAAAAATCGAATCAAAGGAAGGGGGAATCATTAATTTCTTTTATGAGAATGAGAATTATTCCTATGCAATAAATAGAACCGAGCAGAAATATGCTTGGATAACAGGTAATGGGTGTCAAGTGGATACTAATTTACCGGATGTTAATTGTATTCAAGTGAGTTCAGTTACCGGAAAAAGATTAATAAGAATAGAGACTTCTGAGAATGAACAAATACTTTTTAAATACAAAAATGAAAGTACTAGTGGTGGAACCCGTCAGGACTTACCTGGGGCTAAATCTCTTCAGTTTGTAGAAATTTACAACACAGGAGATATTTCGCCGGTAAGGAAAGTTGAATTTATTTCATCTTATTTTACTTCTTCTGGGTCCACTGGCCCCAATCATCAAAGCGCTTGGGATAAAAGATTGAAGCTTGATCAGGTTATTATCAATACTGATCAAGTATATTCCTTTTCATATAATGGTAATTTGGCGCCAAGATTATCCTATGATCAGGATTTCTATGGGTATCATATTTTTAATAATGTATACAGTTCAATTCCCTACCATTCCTCTCATAATACTTCTGGTGCAAATAGAGAACCTAATGCCAGCAGGGTCACAGCTGGAATGCTTAATAGAATTACTTATCCAACAAAAGGGTATTCTACTTTTGAGTATGAGCCGAACATGGTTTATTTTGCCGGCCAGAATAAAGTGGGTCCAGGAGTTAGAATCAAGCGAATTAATTCGTTTTCAGGGACTAATTTACTAGCAAAGTACATCGACTATAAGTACATCCAAGAGGCTAGCACAAACTCATCTGGTTTAATTGATAACCTTCAGGGTACAGTAAATTTTATTGATCAACAATCCCAATGGCAACATGATTTGGACACTGGCCCCTATAGATTGGAGTGTTTTTTTTATTTAGTTAGCAGTGATGATCAACAATCCTCACTCATGGGTAGAAGTTATAATGTCACTTATTCTAGAGTAGAGGAAATTATTAATGATGGTTCTCAAGGAAAGAGAGTTTATCATTTTTCGAAAATTGGAGATATCGTTCCAAATCCGTCAGTTTCAATTGCTCAGATAAATTATGATTGGACGTATGGAATTCCAACCAAAACCGAAGTTTTTGAAGGTAGTGGGACCAATCTTCAAAAGATTGAAGAAAAGTCTTATCAATACAAGACATTCATTACAAATAATTCTTCCTTTCAGGCAAGTGCTGGTCCAAGTTCTTTTTACTCTTTTGGAATGAAACTAAATAGGGAGCGAGCAGAAGTTGAACCAGGACAACAATGGCTTTTCAAGCCTGCTGTTTATAATCTTTTTAAATATGGTTACGTATCTGCTCTTATTTCCAAGATTAAAGAAACGACCAAAGTTTTTGAAAATGGTATTGCCATAGAATCTAACGTGTTTTATTCCATTGATTCAATCAACAATCAAATCATAAAATCAGTCTACAGAGGTTCAAGCACTAACGGTGATGGTAAAAGCCGATATTTCTTTTATACTGATGAAATAGGGGGGCAGAGCGCATATACACTGTATAAAGAACCTATTCTTTACTTGGATAAAAAAATAAGGGGCGGTATAGAATATACAATTGGAGGTGCATATTTTCCTTTGTCAACAATCAATGGCAAAAGGGTGATCCAAAAAGCCTATTCCATTGATTTACAGAGTTCAACAAGTACGTATAGTTTATCACTTTCAGACCCTACCAGTAGTGCGGGATTCAGATTGGCTAGTGAGGTTTTAGCCTATAATTTAAAAAATTACCCCTCACTTACTCGTGATCTGGAAATGAAAACTAAAACACTATACGACAATACCGGTACCAAACCAGTAGCGTATGTTCAAAATTTTAATGCCTCTGATTCTGATATAGCATTTAGTAGTTTCGAATATACGGATAACAAGGGCGGTTGGACCTACAGCGGTACCCCTATTACAACGACCTACAAAACAGGGAAGAAAGCGTACAATCTTAGCTCTGGCTCGGTAACCAAAACTGGTATAGGAGCTTCCTCTTCGAACCCTTATAAAGTTGGTTTCTGGGCGAGAATGAGTTCTGGTTCAGGAAATGTTATTGTTGGTGGTCAAACAGAATCTCTTACCACTACCTGGAAATGGGTGGAAAAGAACATTGCATCTTCAAGTCTTACGATTTCAGGAAGTAGTGTAATAATCGATGAGCTTAGGCTATATCCTGCTGAATCCATGATGACCTCCTTTACCTATGAACCTTTAGTAGGCGTGACTAGCCAAACAGACCCAAAGGGATATACGATTACCTACGTTTATGATGCGTCAAACCGCTTGATTACCATCAAGGACGAGGAGGGAAACATTTTGGAGCATTACGAATATAATTACGCTACTGGTAACTAATTATTTTTAAAGATGAGATATAACTTGATCCCAGCCTTTTTTCTTTTTTTTATTACCATAACAATCTCGTTTGGTCAGGGTACACAAAATTTTGTCAAAACTTATAAGGCTCGAACTCCAACCACTTCTTTGACTACAGTTATAACCGGTACACCTAATCAATCTTACAAGAATTTCACCTATCTGGATGGCCTTGGCAGACCTATACAGACTATAAGTAAGCAGTCTACGATCACAGGTAAGGACTTGATTTCCCCTATAGTTTATAATGATTTTGGCCGTCAGGAAAAAGAATACCTTCCCTATTTTGAATCTTCAGGTTCGCAAGACGGGAGCTTCAGGACTAATGCCCTCACAATGCATTCTAGTAGGACAGTTCCCATTTATGGTGACTCTTTCGGCTATGTAGAAACTCAATTTGAACCCTCTCCCTTAAACAGAGTAGATAAACAAGCTGCCCCTGGAACTGCCTGGAAAATGGGTACAGGAAAGGAAGTGAAGTTCACAAGAAGGACAAATACTTCAGATGAAGGTGTGAGGATATTAACAGTGAACAGTTCAGGTCTTCCAGTCACTTCCTCAGTATATGCAAACAACTTGTTATGGGTGGAAATCACTGATGATGAAAATAATAAGCGTACTGTCCAATACACTGATATACTTGGAAAGGTTATTCTTAAAAAAGTCCAGAATACCGCAACTCCAACTGGAAATGGCCATTCTGGATGGCTTTGTACCTACTATGTTTATGATGATCTTGGCCTGCTGCGAATAGTAATCCCTCCCAAAGCAGTTGAAGTTTTAGTCACTCAGAATTGGAGTACCACTCAAAGTACCAATGCTACATTTTCCAATGAATTGTATTTTCGATACTCTTATGACGGAAGAGGTCGAATGATTGAGAAGCGTGTACCGGGTAAAGGTCTGGAATCTATGGTTTATGACAAGCAAGATCGTTTGGTTGCATTTCAGGATGCGAGCATGGCTGCGGCACCCAAAAAATGGCTTTATACCAAATATGATGGACTGGGTAGAGTCATACTCACAGGCCTGGTCAATGATAATGCTACACGCGCTACGATCCAGAACACAGTAGATGCACAAGCTTCAAACAATGCCACTATAAACGGAAACACAGCCAATATCAAAACAGGAACTACACTCACTTCAGCCAAGTATGATGGGTATAATGAATATGTCGCCTCATCCACGATTACTTTACAGCCTGGTTTTAGTATGAAAGCAACGGATAACCAAAATTTTATAGCTCGGATCGGGTCAGCTACATCAGGGGCAACCGGTGCATGGCCCACAGACGAGGGAGAAATCCTGACGGTTAATTATTATGACAGCTACCAGTTCCTAACTGGCTTTGCTTATGCTGCACCTAGCAGCCCCTATTCAGGCTTTACTCCTACAGCCAGCACTCGAGTTCATGGACTACCCACTGGCAAAAAAGTAAAAAATCTGGATACTGGGGAATTTTACACTACCGCGATTTACTACAATGACAAGGGGCTGGTTATACAGACTCTTGCCCAGCAACAGCTTGGGGGAACGCTGCGGACATCTACTAACTACAATTTTGAGGGTCAACCTACATTATCCTTGAGCGTCAACAGTAGCTCTCCTAATCAGGCAATTCTAAGGACTTATTCGTACAATGTTGCGGGATTATTGGCTACCGTAACGCATAAGATCGGGAGCCAGACTGCCCAGACTATTGTTCAAAATACCTATAACGATCTCGGACAGTTGACAGCTAAGGCTTTCCCACAACTTACCAGTGCAAACCAAACCTATTCGTATAATATCCGAGGCTGGCTCAAAACTTTGGGAAGTAGCTTGCCAGAAGGATATAAGCAGACTAACTACTACGAATCGGGCGGAACTCAAAATAATTGGAATGGAAACATCTCCCGCATCGACTGGAGTGCATCGACAGGATCTGGGAAAACAAGAACTTACAACTATATTTATGATAAGGTAAACCGCATCACTGCGGCTAATTATTCCGCCTCAGGGGAAACAAACTGGTTTACAGTAAATGGAATGAACTACGATGCCAACGGAAATATTACCGCGCTGACTCGAAAAAATGAGCGAACGCCGGGAACTTATGACATTGTAGATCAGCTCAGCTATACCTATCAGGCAAATAGCAATAAGCTTACACAAGTAGCAGATGGGATATCGGCTCTTACCTACACAGCAAAGGATTTCAAAGAGAGAAGTACAGCTGCCTATAGCTACGATGCCAATGGCAACCTGAAGACCAACTTGGATAAGCAGATATCTAACATCAGCTACAACCACCTGAATCTGCCCTCAGAAGTGTCATTCGATACCGGAGCAAAAATCAGATTCACCTACGATGCCGAAGGTGTCAAACTCACCCAAAAAACCTACAATACCTCCGGCACCCTGACCACTACCCAAGATTACATCGGGGAGTTTGTGTACCAAAACGGAGCTTTGGACTACCTGATCCATGAGGAGGGCAGGGTAGCAGCCGAACCAACCGGTCTCTTTTACGAGTACTACATGAAAGACCACCTGGGAAATATCCGCCAAGTACTCCGAAACCCTGCCGCCAATCTTCGAATCGCCACGATGGAATCTGGCAAGGCGGAAGAAGAAGAGCAACTATTTACCCAGCTCAAACCGACACGGAAAAGCGAACCCAGACATAACATCACTCCAGGTGGACAGGAAGTGGCTTGGCTCAATGCCAGTCGAGGAGAGCTAGTCGGTCCGGGAACTTCCCTAGAGATCTTCGAGGGCGATAGTATAGTGCTATCCGTACATGGCAAGTACCTAGACAAGAGGAAATCCAGAGTAAATGCGGGTAGCTTCGCCACCTCAGGAGCGAAAGTAGCGATGATCGATCAGCTGAACGAACTCGCACTCAATACCAGCCGAGCAGGCGGAGCCAATCCAATCGCAGTACTCAATCTCGTGGATATCCTCGCCAAGGACCTGGAGAAGAAAGAAGCTCCCGAGGCCTACCTGATCTATGCGCTATACGATCAGGACAGCAACCGATATGAGGTCGGCAAGCAAGTCCTATCCAGAAACGCCGCCAACAAACATGAAGAACTGGAAGAGAAGCTGGCCATCAAGAAAAATGGGTATATTGAAACCTTCGTAGTCAATGAGACCAGTCAGGATGTATGGTTTGATAACTTCCGGGTGCTTAGTCAGGGTTCGGTGATCGTGCAGGAAACGCATTATGACCCATGGGGTCTAGAGCTAACTGGCATCGGCTACGAGTATGCCGGAGTGAAGAAGAATAAGTATCTGTATCAAGGCAAAGAGTTGATGGATGACTTAAACCTGAATATTTACGATTTTGAAGCCCGTGGATATGATCCTGTTATAGGAAGGACGTGGCAATTGGATCCGCATGCGGATAAGTACCCCTCTATGTCCCCTTACAGCTGGGTAGCGAACAACCCTATATTGATGATAGACCCAGATGGTAAGGACTTTTTAATCTGGTACACCGATGACAAGGGAAAGCAGCAGAACTTCAGGTTTACCGGCACGAATTCTGATGGTGCCCCCAAAAACGAGTTCGTCCAGCAGTTCCTGAGTGCTTACAATTACAATGTTGAAAACGGTGGTGGGGAGAAAATGCAGGAAATAGCTGGAAACAGCAAAGCGCTAGTGAATGTTGCATTTACTGAGTATTCATCCCAGCATACTCCTGGAGGTAGACCTAATGTTGGAAATATATACTGGAATCCGATGGAAGGGGCACAGTATGAAAATGGAACGGTGGTATCTCCTGCTACAGTATTGGAACATGAATCTGATCATGCCAACCAGAGGATAACCAATTACGAACAATATAGGGAAGATACTAGAAGTGGTAGAGAAGAAGTGAGGGTAATAGAAGGTTCAGAACGAAAAACTGCTCGAGCAAATAGAGAAATACCTGCAAATGGGGTTACAAGAACAAGACATGAAGGCCAGTCGGTAATTACCCATGGGCCAACGTCCAATAAGATTAACCCTCAAGCAACGCAAGTACATCGTCAGAGATTAATAGAACGCCAAAAGAAAGCTCGAGATATTAATTGGTAATATTATGAGAAGATATGTTTTCAGGATTGTTTTGGTAATGGGAGCCACCTTTTTCCTTTGTTCGTGTTCTTCGACCTCAGTAAGACGTGCAAAATTCTTGTACGGATCAGATGAGGCAACGGTTATTATACCAATAACCTGCTCAAGCATAGAGTATAATCTGGTTGAGGTAAAAAGAAAAGACATAAAGAACAAGGCATTTTTAAATGCACTTGAGACTGAAATGAGGAAATTGGAACCTTACGAAAAAGTGGACTTGCCCCGTGACGTGGATGTTAGGATAAAGCTTATAGTAGATTATAAGGATGAAACTTCCGATACACTATGTTTGGGAGGGTTCTATGGGACAATCCTAAACGGTAATTTAATGGAAGACAATCCCAAGCTGTTGGATCTTATAAAATCGAAGATCTATTAGATGTTTAAAAACACAAAAGCCCCCTTCTGGGTGTAGAATGTGCTTGATTGGGACTAGGTGTAGTTTGTAACTACACCTTTCTATCCAAACAAATTTGTAATTTGGTGATATCGAAAAACATTGTTTTATGGGAGAGGCCTATCAGATAAGAGACCAAGAACTGCCTTATTTTTTGACTTTTCAAGTGGTAGGTTGGGCTGATGTTTTTACAAGAAAAGCATATCGGGATTTCATTTTGGAAAACCTTTCGTATTGTCTGTCGGAAAAGGGATTGTACTTGTATGGATATGTGATTATGAGCAATCATGTTCATTTGGTAGTTCAGCAAAAGGATGGTAAGCTTTCGGATTGGGTGAGGGATTTTAAAAAGTTCACCAGTAAAAAATTATTGAAAATGATTCTTGAGAATCCCCAGGAAAGTCGCCGGGAATGGCTGAAAATGATCTTTGAATATCATGCAAAGTCCAATAAAAGGTCTGGTGATTTGCAGTTTTGGACACATGAAAACCACGCTATAGAGCTTTTTCGTCCCGAGATGATCGAGAGTAGAATGAAGTACATTCATGAGAATCCGGTTAGAGCAGGCTGGGTCGAAAATGCCGAAGAATACCTATATTCCAGTGCGAGAAATTACTCAGGACTAAAGGGCTTGATTGAAGTGGATTATTGGTGATTGTATATACATGGCCAATTGCAAATTGGTTTGGATATGAGGGTGAAGTTACAAACTTCACCCAGCGTCAAATTGAACTTCAAAGGTGCAGAGCAGATACTACGCTTAGAGGGGGGGCCAGCCAGGATGTATGGTTTGATAACTTCCGGGTGCTGAGTACGGGTTCGGTAATCGTGCAGGAAACGCACTATGATCCATGGGGACTAGAGCTAACCGGCATCGGCTACGAGTACGCCGGGGTGAAGAAGAATAAGTACCTCTACAATGGAAAAGAACTTATCGAGGAGGCTGGCCTACAGTACTATGACTACGGGGCGAGGATGTATGATCCTGCGATTGGGAGATGGGGGGTTGTGGATCCGAAAAGTGAGCTTTATTATCATTTTAGTCCCTACAACTATACTTTAAATAATCCAGTTCCCCCTGCTGAGTGTAGTTTGAGTTAGAATTTAAAAGTGACGTTGCTAGGCGTAATTTGCAATTACGCCTTGTTATTCAAACAAATTTTTAATTTGCTTATGATACAAGAAAACCAATTGCAAATTGGTAAGAATATGAGGGTGGAATTGCAAATTCCACCCAGCGTCAAATCGAACTTCAGAGCTGCTGAGAAGAATCTACGCCTAGGGGAGATATCCTCGCCAAGGATTTACAGCGAAAAGAAGTTCCGGAGGCCTACTTGATCTATGCGCTATACGATGAAGATAGTAACCGCTACGAAGTCGGCAAGGAAGTCCTATCCAAAAACGCCACCAACAAACATGAAGAACTGGAAGAGAAGCTGGCAATCAAGAAAAATGGATATATTGAAACCTTCGTAGTCAATGAGACAGCTCAGGATGTCTGGTTTGATAACTTTCGGGTGCTTAGTCAGGGTTCGCTTCTGGTGCAAGAGACGCACTATGATCCATGGGGCTTGGAACTGAAGGGAATCGGCTACGAGTATGCAGGGGTGAAGAAGAATAAGTACCTCTACAACGGTAAAGAGCTGATTGAAGACAACGGTCTTCAGAACTACGATTATGGTCAACGTATGTATGATCCAGTCATAGGACGTTTTAACCGGATCGACAGATTTTCAGAAAAGTACAGTTCTCTATCGCCTTACCAATACGGAGCAAATAACCCTATAAGTAATATTGATATCAACGGGGATAGCATAGTTAACAACAATAGGGCGGTTATAGAATCCATTGTCAATGATTTAAACAGAATTTTCGAAAGTACATACGGGACTTCTGGTTTTAGTACTCATGAAAGAAGTAAAACAGAAAAAACTAGAACAAATGATTGGTCGCTTTTAGACCCTTCAAGTTGGGGGAATATATTCAAGTCGGCAGAATATGACCTGGTAACCACAACAGATTATGCTATTTCGTTAAATGAAGATTTCGACTGGAATCAGGATAAGTATACTTCAGGCATGAAGGATGTTGTCAGTGGATCCGGAGATGTATATGTTGATATCGTCCAAGATAATGGGAGTAAATTTAAAAATTCAGTTCCTAAAGGAATGGATGGAAAGGGATTGCTGAATGGCTTTGGGGGAGGATATACAGTTTCTTCAAACAATGTTATTCTTTCCAATAAATTACCAAACACTGATAATAGAAATAAGACGAATACATGGACAATAGGTGCTCTCACGCTACATGAGATCCTATACCATATCCATACAGTTGGGAAGACTGAAAGTGGTAATCCTAATAAAATGAGAGAACACTTTGGGTTGAAAAGGGGTAGAAGCCATGGGCCAGGAAGTAAACAAAAATATTGAAATTATGAAGCTAAAGAACCTATTGATAATGGGAGCTGTTGCAGTTTTTATGTCCTGTGGATCAGAGAAGTTGAAACTGGAATTGTTTAGAGTTGAAGAGGCACGGATTGGCTATCAGTACTTACTAAATCAGAATTTTCAAAAATCTGAAGTTGATGCAATGATGTTTGAAAAGTCCTTTAACGATACTTTAATTTATTATGAATATACGGAAGACTTAAAAAGGCTTTATTCGAAGACTTGGAGGTTTCCTTTTGAAAAATTCAATAAAGAAGAATTAGAGAAATTCCTTAAAGAGAATAATGTTTTTCTTATGGTTCCTGATGATTTTTCGCTTATTGATCCTAATACTATATTTTGCGTTATGAACTATAGTAATAATCTAACCTATTTTTGTTCCACAGATGTTGTTGATGAGAAGAATATGATCAATGTCGTATATTATTTTCCCTTTTAACTTTTGTCCCGAAGTATAGTGAATCGGGAATTTCCTTCTGGGTGAAGTTTGGTGTAGGTGCTAGGTGTAGATACAGTCTACACCTTTCTATATTGTAGAATTTGTAATTCAAAAAGTGAAGAGGATATAAATTATCAGATAAGTAACTTTTAAATGAAGGGTGTAAATGTATTTGGTTTGACAAATCAGCTATGAGAAAAGAATTCATTTTTGTAATTATTTTTATGCTCTCATCTTATTCTTTGAAAGCTCAAAACATACCGTTTGGCATACATTCAAAGCTTCCCAAGCCTTCGATCTCAACCGCTATTCCTGCTTTACCTACCAAACCTGAAATACCTTACCTGGAAGAACTCAAACAAATCCAGTCCCTGAAGAAATCGTATGATTCGCTAAGGAGAGAAATCAAAGAGCTGAAAGAGAGCACTACTGACAGTACCCAGCGTGACAGCCTCTTTACACTGGCAAAAGAAAGAAGCCGAGCCGTTTTAGAACAGGAAAGCAAAACGCTGGAAAGCCTGATTGAGTCTGAGGATATTCCGGGAGCCGAAATTAAGGATGCTGCAAAAAACACGCTGGAACGGGTAAATGATTCCAAAGCAAGGTTGGCCAATATCAGGGAAGTGGATGAGCTGGAATCGCTGGTTGATCTGAACAATGAAAATCTCAAGGCGCTCACCAATGAATGGATCATGCCCAAGCTAGAGGAACAAATCTCAGGAGTAGTGAAAGATGGGATTGATCCTAGCACCACCAAACTCCCAGATTTCTACGGGAAGGATGCGCTGGCAGAACTGACCAAAAAGAGATTGCCATCCGAAGTGCCTTTTGATCAGGCGAAGGAACTTGCAACCGAGAAAGCTGGGCACATCACTGATGAATACCTTCAACAGGCAGGTAAGGATTTTTCCAAACTGAAGATTGATTCACTTGGGGATATCAAGACTATTTCATCTGACTTGAATAAGAAAAAGGTAGCCTTCTTCGAGGTAAATAAATTGGCTGGTGAACCTATTTTTCACCGAGTCGGTATGCTACTCTGGTATGATCCGCTGACTTCCATTGGTGAAGGAGTATTGCTGGACTATGGGCTTTCCTATTCCTTTTCTCAGCAGCTTTCCCTATTGGGTGGTGTGACCTGGAAAAAGCAATTTGATGCAAATGAAACGCTCAGAAGAGAAGGGTTTGGAGTATTTACCGGCTTACGAATTAGTAAGGGGAATTGGTTTGCACAGGGTACGGTCAACCGAAAACAGGTGGCCATCACCAATCCTGTCGGCTATGAATCAAGGGATTTTGAAGGGAAGGCCTGGGCTTCCAACTTAACTATTGGAAGAACCATCCCCATGAGTAAAGTAATCCGCGCAGTGGTGATGGGCTCCATAGATCCATTTTTTAATGAGAAAACCAGTCTGTACAAAAGCAGAGTTCAGCTAAAGATCGGATTTGAAATCGGTTCTTTTAAGAAAATCAAAGAGGAAGTCAAAGAGCTGATTCCGATGGATGAAATGAAACAAGAAGGAAATGAGAAGGTGGAGTATTATTTGAAGGATGTTGGCGAGTTTTAACCTTATTTTTTGTAAAGCTGGATAATTAAGAAGACAAAATATGATGATAAAAACTAGCAATTAGCTGTCTACACCGTGGCCGGTGCTTCTTTTGTAAATATGATTTGATTAGCCATTTTTTTTATCTTTTTATCTCTTCTAATAAACTTTTTAGACTCTATTCAATTTCTCTTAACTGCCAACTGCCAACTGCCAACTGCCAACTGCCAACTGCCCACTGCCCACTGCCCACTGCTCCCGATGGCTATCGTGGATGCCAACTGCCCACTGCTCCCGATGGCTATCGTGGATGCCCACTGCCCACTGCTCCCGATGGCTATCGTGGATGCCAACTGAATCACTGTTTCTTCGCCTCGTTCCAATACACATCCATTTCCGCTAGGGTCATTTCAGACAATGCTTTTCCGGAATTCTTAGCAGCTTTTTCCAAATATTGAAACCGCTTGATGAATTTTAGATTCGTTCGTTCCAAGGCTTCTTCGGGATTGATGTCGATGAATCGGGCATAGTTGATCAGCGAAAATAATAGATCTCCAAATTCTCCAGAGGCTTTTTCACGATCGATTTCCGAACCGTCTGCGGCATTGAATTCTTCTTTGAATTCCTGCATTTCCTCTTCTACTTTTTCCCAAACCTGATTTTTTTCTTCCCAATCAAAGCCTACTCCTCTAGCTTTTTCTTGAATTCGCATTGCTTTTATCAAAGCCGGAAGAGATCGCGGCACGCCTCCCAAAACGGATACATTCCCCTTTTCCTGAAGTTTGATTTTTTCCCAATTTTGTTTTACTGCTTCTTCGTCTTCTGCTGTTACATTTCCATAAATATGAGGATGTCTTCGGATCAGTTTTTCGCAAAGCGAGTCAATCATTGTCTTCATATCGAAATTGCCTTCTTCCGAACCTATTTTGGCATAGAAGACAATATGAAGTAAAATATCTCCAAGTTCTTTCTTGATTTCATCGGGATTTCCCTCCAAAATCGCATCCGAAAGTTCGAAAGTTTCTTCGATCGTTAAGTGTCGGAGGCTTTCGGTGGTTTGCTTTTTATCCCAAGGGCACTGAGCTCTTAGCTCATCCATAATTGTTAATAATCGATCAAAAGCTGCCAATTGCTCGGCTCGGGAACTCAAATTAGACATGGGGCAGGAAACTATGCGAGAAGTGTGGACGTTTTCGAAGTAAAGCTTTAAATTTGCGCAATATTATTCGTTATGGCAACAGTATTCTTAACCCTCGGCTTCGTAGCATTGTTCTTCATTTTGATGTCTGTAAGACTTCTTTTCCTTAAAAACGGGGAGTTTAAAGGCACTTGTGCTTCGCAAAATCCTTATTTGAATAAGGATGGTGGGACTTGTTCCTATTGTGGAAAAACAGTCGATTCAACTAGCGATTGTGGAAATCCGGACAATGAAGTGGACAGAGTTTTAGCTAAATTCAAATAAAAATTTTCTCTGCCTTCGGTGCAGTATCTTTTTTTTTAACCAATTAATTTTCGCGTAGTGTCTCTAATTAAATCAATCTCCGGAATCAGGGGTACCATAGGAGGTAAAGCCGGTGATGGACTTACTCCTATTGACATTGTCAAGTTTGCGGCTGCTTATGGCGCATGGGTCATCGAGAAAACAGGCAATCCAAAAGTGGTGATCGGCAGAGATGCCAGAATATCAGGCGAGATGGTTTCAAGTCTCGTATCAGCTACACTTCAAGGAATGGGTATTGATGTGGTAGATCTTGGCTTGAGCACAACTCCTACAGTAGAACTAGCTGTTCCATTGGAAAATGCCGGCGGAGGAATTATCCTGACCGCTAGCCACAATCCAATTCAGTGGAATGCTTTGAAGCTACTCAACTCAAAGGGAGAATTCATCTCTGATCTTGAAGGAAAGGATATTTTGGATAAAGCTGAAAAGGAAGATTTTTCCTTTGCTGAAGTTAAAAAGCTTGGGTCCTATACCGAAATCACTGATTACATGGATCGACACATACAGCATGTGTTGGATCTGGAATTGGTAGATGTGGAGGCAATCAAGGCTCGTAATTTCAAAATCGTAGTCGACGCCGTAAATTCTACCGGTGGGATTGTTGTTCCAAAATTACTCCGCGCCTTGGGTGTGGAGGTGATTGAAGAAATGTATTGTACCCCGAATGGACATTTTCCTCATAATCCAGAGCCTTTACCTGAAAACTTACGGGATATCTCCCTTAAGTTAGAAAAAGGCAGCTTCGATCTTGGGATCGTGGTGGATCCGGATGTAGATCGACTTGCTTTTATCAATGAAGACGGTTCTCCTTTTGGAGAAGAATATACCTTGGTGGCCGTTGCTGATTACGTGCTCTCGAAGACCAAAGGAAATACAGTTTCCAACTTGAGCTCAACTCGGGCACTTCGTGATGTGACTGAGAAAAGGGGCGGAGTCTACACGGCTTCCGCTGTAGGAGAAGTCAATGTGGTCAACCAAATGAAAGCTGTAGATGCAGTAATCGGTGGTGAAGGAAACGGTGGGATCATTTATCC
Organism: Algoriphagus marinus; assembly: GCF_001936475.1. Lineage (GTDB taxonomy): Bacteria > Bacteroidota > Bacteroidia > Cytophagales > Cyclobacteriaceae > Algoriphagus > Algoriphagus marinus. The sequence goes on from NZ_MSPQ01000004.1 coordinate 19,678, forward strand.
GGCTTCACATTACGGCAGAGATGCTTTAGTGGGAATCGGTCTATTTTTGACTCATTTAGCCAATTTTGGAAAGACTATCTCCAGACTTCGGGCAAGCTATCCGAATTATTACATCTCAAAAAATAAAATCGAATTGACACCGGAGATAGATGTCGACAAAGTTTTATTTGAGATCAAGGAGAAATATAAAAAGCATCAAATCAACGATATAGATGGGGTGAAAATAGATTTTGAAAAGGAATGGGTTCACTTACGCAAGTCAAATACCGAACCTATCATCAGAATCTATTCGGAATCTGAATCAGAAGCGACCGCAGATCATCTTGCAAAGAAGATTATGCAGGATATCAAAGAGGTGGTGAGTTCCTCCCTGATTTGATTATTAGAGCAAAAAAGTTTCCTTTGAAAGAAGGTAATTAGTAAAAATCCAGATTGAAGAATGAAAGTATATTTAGATAATGCCGCCACCACAGCAATGGACGATCGAGTGATCGAATCAATGCTTCCTTTTATGAGAAATCACTTTGGCAATCCCTCTTCGGTTCACACTCATGGAAGAGAAGTAAGAAATGCCATCGAGAAGTCCAGAAAGAAGGTAGCGGAATTACTGAATGCCACGCCATCTGAGATTTTTTTCACTTCCGGAGGCACTGAGGCTGACAATACAGCAATCATCTGCGGAATAGAAAGTCATGGCCTTACCCATGCGATCACTTCTCCAATCGAGCATCACGCAGTGCTACATACTTTGGAGGTTTGTGAGAAAAAGGGTCACATCAAGCTTAGCATGCTCAATGTCGATGAAAAAGGCGTAATAGATTTTCAGCAATTGGAAGAGTTGCTCAAAGCAAATCCAAAATCCCTGGTTTCGCTTATGCATGCCAATAATGAAATCGGGAATATCAATGACTTGGAGCGAATAGGATCCTTGGCAAAGGAATACGGTGCTTTTTTTCATTCAGATACCGTGCAGACGATGGGTCACTATGCCCATGATTTGAAAAATTTACCGGTTGATGCGGTAGTGGCTGGAGCGCATAAGTTTCATGGACCAAAGGGAGCAGGATTCTTATTTGTCCGAAAGGATAAAAAAATCCATCCATTTATTCATGGTGGTGCTCAGGAGCGAAATATGCGCGGTGGAACTGAAAATGTCATTGGTATCATTGGAGTGGCAAAAGCTTTGGAGATTGCCTACGAAGAAATGGCTGAGCACCAAGCTCAGATTGTAGCGGTAAAAAACCATTTTATTAAAAAACTAAGTCAAGAGATTCCAGGGGTCACTTTCAACGGACTATCCGGAGATGTTGAGAATAGTCTTTATACTGTTTTGAATGTAAGTCTTCCACCTTCTGAGGCCAATCGAGGCATGCTCCTTTTCAATTTGGATTTGGCAGGAATTTCAGCTTCTGGGGGATCAGCTTGTAGCTCTGGAGCTACGGTCGGTTCGCATGTGCTTCGTGCACTTAACCATCAACCAGAACGAGATGCCGTGAGATTTTCTTTTAGCAGGTTTACCACGATTGACGAAGTCGATTACACCATCACTCAACTCAAAGAACTCTACGCAGTAGAGGCATAAAATCAAAAAGGAGCTAATTAGCTCCTTTTTTTATATCTAGGCAAAGAAATTAAGTCCAGTAAACTCATTATTTCCCTTTGTACCCAATCGCATATGGAGTCCAGATTTCATAGATCGGATCACCTTTGGAGCTTAATCCGCTGTGATGCCATTCTCCATCAATGACTTCGAAATCAAAGCCTAATTCAGCTCCTACGCGACTGTCATCACGGGAGAAAAAAGTAATCGTTTCTACATACTTTCCATCCTTGGCAGTATAAGTTCCCCCTCCAGTTCCTGAAAACTCTTTGGTTTCTGAATTGAAAGCAATCCACTGAAATCTTCCACCACTTAAGATCTTAACTGTTCGGCGAGCACCAGGGACAGATCTGGAAATTTCTTCACCTCTTTTCCTTCCTGTGATTACCCAATTCCCAGTTAAGGCATCCTTCTGCTCAGGTAGTTTCTCCCAGATTTCCACCAACATGCCATTATCAGTATTACCTGAAATGACCATTTTTCCATTTACCAGATCCAACTTGAAGGATGTTGAAGTGCCGATGAGTTGGGGATTTATAGTAAAAAAATCAAGCGTCTCGATGTATTGGTCAGAATCAAGCGAATAGGGACCTCCGCCAGCGCCAATGAAATGATTGTCTGAGATCTGCTTTGCCCCAAAAGCAAAATAATCATCCTGATAAATCTTGATGTATTCAATTTCGGTTACTTCTTTCCCATTTTGATGGGTCATTTTCCAAGCTCCTTCCAGATCTTGAGCACCGACTAAGGTTGAGAAAAACAAAAAAGCCAATAACATTAAAGTCTTCATAGAATCATTATTTTAAGGATGGAATATTCAAGTTGAATAACAATCTTGATATTTACAACTCAAATTTCATTGAGTAGGCAGGTGTGGGACAAAAGGTAAAATCAACTAGATGCGTCAATTCAATTTAGGAAAGTCAAAGGAAGGTGTTTTGAATTTGGTCCCCGAGCATACGATCAAAAAAGTAAGTCTGGGAAATCAATCTATCGGGTTACTTCGAATTGGAGAGACTTTTTTTGCCTTTCAATCTCAATGTCCACATAGAGGAGCTTCCTTGATTCAAGGTAGTCTCAATGCAGCTGGAGAATTGATCTGTCCGCTTCATCAATACCGTTTTGAACTCAAAAGTGGGCAGGTGAAAGCCGGTTCTTGCCCGGATTTAGAAGTTTTTCCATGTGAACTCTCAGAAAGTGGATTACAAATCACCTTGCCTTCTAAGTAAAATATGCATGAAAAATATTTTCAGAATCTGTTGATTCGATAGTAATTTTAAGGAATAAGAAACTGAGAGTATGAATTGGGAAGAGTTTGGAGACCGCTGGATATTTATTGCCACACAAACCACCACACGTTATTTTGTGATTGCTGGGGTTGTGTTTTTTATCTTTTATATCTTACTCCAAAAGACAATGGCAGCACGAAGAAATCAAACCCCTTTCCCGGGCTGGAAGCATTATCGACGGGATATTGGCTTTTCCTTGATCACAATTGTGATTTTTGCCACGATGGCTACTTTGGTTTTTATAGTCTTTAGTGATTATTCTAATCTTTATTGGCCTTGGGATAAGTATGGGGAAGTCTATTATTACTTGACTTTTCCTGCAATGTTATTGATTCATGACGCGTATTTCTACGCGACACACCGATTGATGCATCACCCAAAATTGTTTCGTTACGTCCATCGTGTGCATCATTTATCGACTAACCCTTCCCCATGGACTGCTTATGCTTTTCACCCTTTGGAAGCAATTCTTGAAGCCGGGATAATTCCGGTGATCGCTTTTACCCTACCGGTAAATCCTCCTGCTTTAGGATTATTCCTGCTATTCCAATTTTTCTTCAATGTCTATGGACACCTGGGTTTTGAGCTTTTTCCTGCCAAATTCCATAAAACCTGGATTGGGAGATGGGTGAGCACCGGCACGGCTCATAATCAACATCACCAGCATTTTCATGGTAACTACGGACTTTATACCTTGATTTGGGATCGGCTCTTTGGGACGCTTCGCAAAGATTATGATCAGAAATATGAGCAAGTGACTGCTGGAAAACCCATGCAAAGCTCCCAAAAAGTGAAAGTTTAGGGTTGAATTTTTGTGATGACGCTTTTGATGACGCTTTCCTAAAAATAGGTTGATTTAACAGCCTAAAAGTCCGATTGAAGTTCAGTTGTAGCAAACTTCCATCTTCCGTCTTCGGTCATCCCTCTTCCAGCTCAAAAACTCAATGAAACTTCCCCTTTCTGCATCATTTCGGATAATCAAAAATATTTTAAATGTATATCAGCAATTACACCGGGATACAATTTAGTTTCGGCCAACTGATGAAATGCACTATTCTCTTCCTCTATAAAAATCCGAAGGATAGTAACAATTCATAACCCTCGGCAAAGCCGGGGGACTAGTCAAACGAGCGAAAAATATAGCCCTGAAAGGGTGAAACTGTTTGAAGTCTCGCCCTTTCAGGGCTCTAGAATAGGTTTTTTTCTTATACCCTGCACTTCTACAGGGTGATGAATTGTTAGGCTCCTTCGGAGCTTTTCTGAAAGAAATCAAATTTCAGATCAATAAAAATTCACACCAAATAATTTTTCGCTTAGTTGTCTTTGCTGGTGTGAAAACGGATCTACATAATATTTTATTCCATATACAGGTTGATTCTGAGACGCTCATAATTTAGATTGGCTTTTATTAGAAAGCTGAACTCTAGTCCATGAAAAATCTCCTTCTGCTTACAATCGGAATCACTTTAGTATTGGCCGGCTGCCAAGAAAAATCAGTTGAGCATGATTATACCGATTGGCCTTCTTATGGAGGTCCTGATGATGGTTCCCGCTACTCTTCGCTAGTTCAGATTACCAAAGAAAATGTCGCTCAACTCGAAGTGGCGTGGACTTACAATACAGGGGACGCTACAGAGCGATCGCAGATTCAGTGTCAGCCTATCGTAGTTGGCGGCTTGCTTTATGGAAGCACCCCCAAGTTGAATGTCTTTGCACTGGACGCTGCGAGTGGAAAGGAAGTTTGGCGATTTGATCCATTTGAGGTTTTGGGTGGAGAAAACAGCTGGGCTGGGACAAATCGTGGCGTAAGCTACTGGGAAGAAGGAGAAGATAAGCGGATTCTCTTTGGAGCGGGAAATTGGTTGATGGCCGTGGATGCACTGACTGGTGAACCTATTCCAGGCTTTGGAGATGGAGGAAAAGTGGATCTGCGAAAGGATTTGGATACGGATCGGCAAGATTTTTTGATCGTGGCCAATGCGCCAGGGGTGGTTTACAAAGATTTATTGATTATCGGAATGCGACTTTCTGAAGGATTGGATGCAGCTCCAGGACATATCCGTGCCTATAATATCAAGACTGGAAAAAGGGAGTGGATTTTTCATACCATTCCACAGGAAGGGGAATTTGGCTATGATACTTGGGACCCTAAAACGATCAAGCAGATCGGAGGAGCAAATAACTGGGCAGGTATGACGCTTGACCAGCAGCGGGGAATTGTATATGTGCCTACCGGGTCAGCCACCTATGATTTTTGGGGTGGGTATAGGACTGGGGATAATCTTTATGCAAACTCATTAATTGCAATTAATGCAGAAACTGGTGAGCGAATCTGGCATTTTCAGGCAGTGCATCATGATGTATGGGATCGGGATTTTCCGGCAAATCCAAACCTAATCCGAATCCAAAAAGACGGGAAATGGATCGACGCAGTTGCTCAAATTTCCAAGCAAGGAATGACCTATGTGTTTGATCGGGTCACAGGCGAACCGGTATGGCCGATTGTGGAAACACTTGTGACGCAGTCAACATTACCAGGTGAGATTACTTCTCCAACTCAGCCAATACCTGCATTGCCTGAGCCATTTATGAAAATGACTTTTCAGGAAAGCGATATTCTCAATCTCAAACCGGAATGGCAAGCAGATATCCGCTCCCAATTGGAGAACACATTAATGGGAGATACTTGGCTTCCACCTAACGCCGATCATCCGATTGTACTTTTTCCTGGAATGGATGGAGGAGGAGAGTGGGGTGGAGCTTCTTTTGATCCGACTACTCAGACTATGTATGTCAATGCCAATCAGATTCCATGGATCATCGAGATGACAGCCAATGCGAGTTTTGAAAATGTCGGTCAGGCAGTTTACACCAATTATTGCGGGAATTGTCATGGCTTGGAGTTGAAGGGAAATCCTCCTGCAATTCCAAGCTTGATCGGACTTAAGGAAAAATACAGCCCGGATTCTTTGGATCTTTTGCTTCGTAAAGGAAGAGGAGCCATGCCTGCTTTTGATCATATTTCGAAGGAGAATCGGGCCGTATTGGTGGATTACTTGATGGGAAAAGCGGAAATCAAATCGGATAAAAAAGAGCTGAAAAGTGAGAATAGCTTACTTTATCCACGCTACTACATGAACGGCTACAAAAAGCTGGTGACAAAGGAGGGGCTTTACGGTTCCAATCCACCTTGGGGATTGCTTACTGCTATTGATATGAAGTCTGGGAAGAAAAAGTGGCAAGTGACTCTAGGGGAAATCGATTCGCTTAGCGCGCAGGGATTTGCTCCGACAGGAACGGAAAATTATGGTGGCCCAGTTGTCACAGCAGGAGGAATCCTATTTATCGCAGCGACCAAAGACGAGAAAATCCGCGCTTTCGATAAGGAAACCGGGGAATTGCTTTGGGAAGCCAAACTTCCAGCCTCAGGTCATGCTACTCCAGCGGTCTATGAGAAGAATGGCAAGCAGTATCTCGTCATTGCTTGCGGAGGAGGCAAAGGCACCAAAAGTGGAGATGCTTATGTAGCTTTTGCGCTGCCGGATTGAGTGGAGGCTAAGAAAGAAATTTCACTAAGTAGGATCATTAGCAATAATGCCAGTGGCTTTATTTTTTTCTTTTTAAGACCGAAGACGGGAGACAGAAGAAGTGCTAAAGCAGACTTTACCTTAATTTTTTAATGGCTTAATCTACTAACTGACAGAATAGTGGATATTCACATTAATGGATATTTTAGGTTAATCCTCAATTAGAAACCTTCCTTTATCCGCTTCATTTAATTGGTCGATTTTCCCCATGAAGTCGAGATCATTGATTCGGTTTAGAATGAATTCAGGGTCTAATGGGAAAATGCGATGTGCACCAGTCGAATAACTGATTTTTAGAAACTTACTATCCTCAGAAAAAGCCAGCGTAATTCCAGGATTATCGATTCGGTCTAAGTTGAAGGTGATAATCAATTCATTTTCAGCATTGAAAAGGCCTCGGTAACTAGCCAAGTACATTCCGTCAGGACTCGAAATGGACGCAAGATCAAAACCCTTGGAATCCGAGAATTCAGCAAGGATTTCTCCGGTTTTTAAGCTGATAAGCTTCTTGGATCTATAAAAAGCGTCTGAATCTTCTCCTTCTTCCAAGGGTAATAACTCATAAAGTCCATCCGAAGTACTGGTTTCATTTTCCATTTCAGAACTAGGGATCTCCAAGTAGGGAAGTTGCATGGTTTTATAATAGTAAACCGTCCGTTCCTTGTCTTTTCGATCGCCATTGACATACTCACTTTCATAGCTGGCAATTCCGACCAATTGGTTGTCTTCCAAAAAAGAAAGGTAACTGACCGGAAATTCATCACCTGACTTCAGGATGGCCAGATCTTTAAAGGTATTTCGATTTCCGCCCGTGCGGTAAGCCTCATTGTCGATCAAGCCAGTTTTTCCGTTAGCGCTGCCCAAAAGCGTGTATTTCCCATCATGCGAGATCTCAATATCCTGGACGTAACCAGTGTAATCGCTAAACCCAGTCAAGAAAATACTTGATTCTTCTGTTTGATAATATCCATCATATCCCGGAGAGATAAAAAAGATTTTGGAATAGCCCAAAGCCACACTGGACACCACATAAATGGCCCTTTGGTTGGGTTCGTCTACATATAAATCTGAAACGTTCCTCAAATACGTATCTCTGGGAATCGTATTAAAAATTTCCTCAGAAACTGCCACCATGTCTTGAAAAAAGGGAGTTCCGGTGGAAGATAGAGATTCTTCATTCTTCTCGCGGAAGTCTGGAAAATCCGGTGAAGATTCCTGATAAAATCCATAACCGCTGTAGAAAACCCTGATCAACTGCTGGGTAGCCTCTTCGCTTGAAAAGTTCTTCTTTTTCGAGAAAGTATAAGCATGTTCTGCCAACCGTAGCGACTTCGTGGGGTCTTTAGCTAATTGACCTTGGGAGTTTGAAATGTAAGTGGATAGTAATGCGCTGTCTCTTTGATTGACTGCGTAAATCGAGGCTGAAATCGCTATAACTAGGAGCACACTCAAGATTCCTATTGTAGCATTCCTGATCCGCATGGTTCGCTTATGCTGTTTGGCGGCTTCACCAACCATATCCCCGATTGATTTGCCGTGGAGGGTGGCTGCCAAAACCACCAATCGATTTTCGAATTCCGGATTATCCAGATTTAATTTTTCCTCAGATCCCAAATTTCGAAAGTCCACAAAAAACGGTTCCCCCTTAAATGCTCCGGAAAGGTTTTTTGGAATGGCAGTAGTCACCCTCCAATCAAAATCGTTTTTGGCTTCATCCCACAGAATTTCCCCGTCGGTCAGCACGATTAAAAACTTCTCTATTGATTTGTTTTCAAGCCAATAGTCCACTTCGCGTTGACACCATTTGGATTGGGCGTATTTCTGACTTGCCATGCAGATAAAGTATTCGGAATTTTCGAGGCCATTTCGAATCTTATCCCCTAAGTCAGCTGCGACGGAAAGGTCGTTTGCATCTCTAAAAATTTCTAAAGCCCGACGCTTAAAAGTGGGTTTGGCAAATTTCTCAAGTCCCTTCTCAAGACTGGTTCCTAGTTCGGTATCCTGTCCATGGCTGTAAGAAAGAAAAGCATTGTATTTCATAGATGAGTGGGAGTTAAAAAATTGATTTTGAAAAAGATGATATTGATTTTGATAAATGAATTAAACTAATTCAGGTAGGAATTGCAAGGACCTTTGATTAAGCCTAACACCAGCAGTTTTTAGCTATGGTGTTGCAACTGTATTTTTTAATTTTCTGCTAATTCTTCCTTGTTAGTTTCTTCAGGCGAGTATCGTGCAATCAGCATGGGAGTCAAAATACAGGCAATTGCGATTATTGATTTGAATTCGAAGTCACCAATGAAATTCATCGCAATCAGATAAATTCCACAAATCAGAAAAATCAGTTTGGTTAGTTTTTTATCCCACGCAAAACCTCCGACTAAATAGGCAATACCGATTAGTGTGAACATTCCAGCACTTAACAATTGATTCGTTTCGTCGCTGTAATCCAGAAACCAATTGGATATTTTTCCTATTAATACGATTCCTAATAAAACCTGAAAAATTAGAAATAATGTGTTTTTCATTCCTTTTGCGTTTTGTTCAGATTGTGTTGCCAAGCTGATGTGTATGCAGTGGTCTTATAGCTCACTTCCGACTACTCGATTATGTATTCTTATTTTTTTGAGAAACAGTTATGATTTTTTCAATCAGCTGTATAAGTAAATATATTTTGTCGAAAAATCACAGTCATCAAGAAAACAGAATAACGAGGACTGTTTTTTTGAATGTATTTGCGTTCTCAATTATTACCTTGAATTTCCGAAGGATTTACTTGACTCTTTCCCAAGCTAAAGGTAAACCAGACAATAAAGCTCACTATTATCATTTCTGCCCCATCTTCTAATAATCCAAATAGCTCGAACACTTGATCCCAAGGAATTGCGGTGTGAAGGATATCGACAAAAATACCAAAACATGCTAACAGGACTACGAGTATGAAAAGACGTTTAGAAATCTGTTTTTCTAGATTATCGCTAACTAAGTATGATGCACCTATAAATGAAAATAACAAAAAGCCAAATAGCATAGACACTCCAAGTTCTCCAAAATCCTGTGCTCGCAACCCGAACATAGGCTTTAATTCAAAATATTGAGCTAAGTATTCACCAAGTCTTTCATGTATTTGTAAAGAGTCATCGAACAATAGGTACATGAATAATAGAGACCATGACAAATAGATAATACGTCGCCTGTCTATTGCCAAAATAAACAACAACACAACAATCCAACACTCTTTAATATATTGGTAAATCTCCGCATAACCCATGTCTGTTTCAATTGAATACAATGGGCCAGTTACAATACCTAGTAAGTAAAAGCAATGGACACTTATAAATGCTAAATCAGCGATCAAAAGTAAGTTCAAGAACTTAGTATTCTCTTTATCTATGGCTATGCCCATCAAGGACTGCTTCGGAAAATGCCTCTTGCTTAGTAACATTTTAATCAGGTTAAACGTGGTTTTAGGAATCTGAAATAAAATACCGATTGAATGTTTGCAAGACCTGGGGATGTCTACCCATATACCTGATAGATATCAGTAATATTGCCGATGCATTTTTATCAGAAATTTCGCTTTTACTTTCCTCCAACCGAATCTAGAATTAAAAAATATTTTTCCAAATCCATTCCTGTAAAACTCTTTATTTCAGATTCCGATATGAGATAGTCCCTAACGAAGTCTAATCATACTTTTGGCAGGTTTTAATCGTATTTAGTCGAATGCAAGTACACCTTAGTATTTCGATCTTCGCTACGATCATGGGAGATTCATATAGGTAAATTGGCTACTCCCAGCGGAGTAATAATTAATGAAAAGGAATAGCCAGTGTAAAAAGTGACTACTTTATGCTTGGTGAACTGACGTCTGTTGGACCTCCCGAATGTTTTCATCACAGGCGATTTGCGACCTGTACTTCTACTCGGTTGGTTACTGTAATTATCTAGTCCCAGATTTTTACTTTCACAATCATAAGCAGTGGTATTGTAAAAGCCTTTATGTTCAAAAAGTATGTTTTGCTGTGTATAAAAATCTCAGCTCTAATTCTATTGTAAATTGCGTTTGCTCAATTCCTTTTTCAAGGCTTCATATTTTTTTGATTTTTTCAAAAAGACATAAATCAGAAATAAAGGAATGAGGGTAAGGAAACCCCAACTGTTCGCCGCAACACTGAAAATTATAATCCCAATCAAAAAGCCAATAAAGAAGGCATCGATTATAGGAGATGGCTTGATTTTTTTTGCTTCTGAGATCAGTTCTTCATCGCTTAATTCCGCTAGTTCTTTTGGGTCCATAGGGATTAATTTTTAGGATGGTCTTGTATAAATGTCAATCGCTAAATTACTGTTTTACAGTGTTAATTCATGGTTTCTATTCTTTAATGATTGTGGCTCCAATCAGTTCTTCCTCGGTTGGTTTTTCGAACCAGGTTTCCATAAAATCAAAATTCTCTTTACTGACTTCAAACTCAAAAGTTTCTCCTTTTTCTGTATTTCTTTTGATTACTCGATTCAGTCGAATGTCTTTTGGGATATCCAAAAAATGGAGGGTTAATTGATAGCCATTCAAATCCGCGAATTTTCTGAATTTTTCACGGTGTTCAAATTTTGAAAGTCCTAAATCGAGAATGGAATCAGTTTTCGAGCTTTCCAACTGTGAGACCAAATCCAGTATCATTTCTTCGGCTCGTTCTATTCTTTCCAGAAACCATTCCAGACCATCAGTGGGCTTTTTGTCCGCCAGAAACAAGGTGTTATTCCACTGTCAATTGAAAAAATAATTCCATTATTCTTCCTTTTCAATTCATTTGAATAGGTGGTTTTCCCGGAGCCTGTATTTCCAACTATTAAGTGAATCATATCTTATTTTTCTGAATTGGAGTAACGGCCGATGCTATATTCAGGCAGGGAATTCTGAGCCGTTCTCTTCCAGTCTACTCCTAATTTTTTAAAGATACTTAACTTTCTTTTTACCTGAATCCGCCCGCTGTCTTCCAAGGTGATGTTAGAGTGCGTTATTCCTTTTGCCGCATTAAAGGAAGGTTAATCCAATTCTTTTATTCAATCCTTGTTCAAAAATCCGGATCAATGTCGATAACTGGATATTCCCTTTTCCATTTTCAAGCTTGGAAATATAACTTTTCTTTGTCCCTGCCTTATCCGCTAATTGTTCCTGGGTCAGGTTTGCTTCCATTCTCGCTTCTTTCAGCATTTCACTGATGATGAACATCTGGGCATTCTCTTCATACTTGTTCCTGCTTTCACTTCCTATTTTCCCGTGCTCCAGTTCGATAAGTTCATCGAATGTTTTTACTTTGCTATAATCTTTCATAATCTTATTTCTTTGTTTGAAAATATTCCTTCATTAATCTTTCTGCCTTCTCTATTTCATTCTTTGGGGTCTTTTGGGTCTTTTTTTGAAAACCGTTGAAGAGCACCACCAGCCTTCCTTCATCAAAGCAGCAAAAGATCCTGAAAATATTTGATTGAAACTCCACTCTTGTTTCATATAACCCTTCAGTTCCTTCAAGATGCTTGAGAAACTTCTCGGGTACCCTTTCCACTTGCTTGATCAGTTCAAAAACATACTGAATCTTACTCTTTACCTTTTCATTCTGGCTTTGGTAAAATTCTATAAAGTGGTTTTCATAAAAAATTATCTTTCTTACCTTATCTACAAAGTTATCTCAAAAGATAACATTTTCCAAAAGTGGGGCGTTCTTTTAATGCACTCTAACGGTTCTCAGCTATACGAAGGCAGGGATTTTAACCACTAAGCTTCCTACGAAGAACTGAACTTTCAATTTACCACTTAACTGTCCTACGAAGCAAGAAACCCCTGCTTGCGTATAGGTGATGTGTGTGCCTTGAATGGTGAATATAGGTCAAAACGATGACCGTTCCAACGGGTGAAAGTCCCTTAAGCGCGGGGGTAACGTCCCGAAGCATTAGCAAGTCGTGCCGATAGCTATCGGCATGGTTTGCCGTGAGGCATGCAGTGAAGTAAGCCAGACTGCGGTGTCTGTACTGAAGAACATGAACCACATACGGAGGCTATGAGCCCTCGATAGCTATCGGGGGGATGAGGTAACACATGCTGCCGAAGTCCCAACTTTCCGAAAGGGAGGAAGTACCAAAATAGTAGATGTGGCAGCGATAGGCACAAGGATATTCGTCTTACCGAGGGAGATCTCTGGATGTCGTGAACACCCAAGAGAAGTCAGCCGAGGTCATAGTAATTATTGGGAACGAGCTGTAAATACTACAGAGGTCTCACTGGATAATGAAGGACTGAACGTATTGTGAAGCGAAAATTCGTATAGGAATACAATGTATAGCCTATCCTTAAAAGTAGTGGAAAGGTATCATCGGTGTAAAGAGCGATGATATTATGCTTTACGAACCGCCGTATACGAGACCCGTACGTACGGTGGTGTGAGAGGCGCACCTCGTCAACTTAATGGTTGGCGAGGCCGTCTACTCGATTATCGCTTCGGTGTTCTTTTTCGTCCGTTATTTTGTCGGTCGTTTTTGTCGTGCGTTGGGGCAGACACACTCTTTGCCAAGCTTTGGTTTGAGCGTTGGCTGGTGCGGCTTGGAAATGTGTGTGGCTGTGCATAGGCTAGATTTTTACTTTAAACACCCTAATAACTCTTGTCCAATTAGTTCCATTCCATTCTCCTTTTCGCTCTGTTACCGATTGTATCAAATCAAAACTGTCATAGTTTTCAAAGGCTTCAACAAAGTTGTCAAGTCTTTGTGTTTTATAATCGGAAACGTAAGGACTAACACAAATGAAATAATTTAAACCTGAGAAATTCTTCTTTATCTTCAATATCAAATCAGTCATTGAGAAGAAATCTATATCCAAAATATTTGAAAATAGTTGGATTTTAGTATTCGTTTCATTGGACGAAAAATCGTCATTATGCAAGGAGTCTAAGTCTTTATTTATTGTGTAAATACCTGTGGACTTATTGAATTTTCTTATATGAAGGGATGCTCTTTTTAAGGCTATTTCTGAAGGTTCAATTAGCGTTATTGCTTCAATGTCTGTTGTTTCAGCTCTATCGCTTAGGTATTCTAGAAAGCAAACAGAAGCCAAACCTTGACCACATCCCCAATCATATATTTCAATTTTTGAGGTTATTTCTTGACTTGAAAAGGCAGAAAATGCAGACATTACTTTAGCATAATGCATCTTCCCATAACTGTTAATATATGCAAGCAATTGATTTTGTTCTGTAAGAACCTTAACTCCCCTTTGTAAAGAATAAAAAATATCATCACTTGCCACATTTGCGTATAAGTTTGCACATAGATTTCTTATTTCTAAAAATCTATCTTGAATAGAATCAAGCATTTGTGAGTATTCTGTATCTAGTTCTATTAGATGTGAGCTAATATCGAATGGTAAAAATTCACGAGACCTTTCTAATAATAAATCTAATTTTTGATGAATAGAGTTATAAACTTGATGAATGTCATCTATGGTTTCGTTCAGCAATTCAATGATTATTGAATGAACCAAAAATTTCTTATCATCTACTGATAAACTTTCTAAAAGTATAGCTCTGAATTCTTTAACTCCATTTAGGTTTTCACTGCCAAAATTTTGAAGAACTTCAGTATAAAAGTGAATCAATGTTGCTACTACCTTTTCTTCACTATCTTCTTCGTGAAGGAAACTATACGCTAATAGATCGATAATTTCAGGCATTCTATTAGTATAGTCTAGAATTCTTCTAATGCCAACAAGGAACTTAGAAGATGCTTCCAAACGACTTCCTATTGATATGTTTTTTCTTTTACATAGGTTATATAAATCTTGAAATTCTCCGTGAAAGCCAAACCTTTCTGAAACATCTAATAGTGATAAAACAAATAATCTGTTCTTATTATTTGTGAAATCCAAATTCCTGTAAATCTTGTAATATGGCAATATGTAACTTTCAATCTTTTCCCTATGCTTTAATAAGCTATCATAACTCTGACTTATGAAAAAATCATAAATCAATGTTGAATTATTGTCTATGAAATTTGACAGTTGGTCAGTACTAGCCGAGGAGTTAATTACATCATCAATTACGGCCATATTTAAAATTCTTTTCTCAATATATCGTTAATCAAATCTTCTTTTAAACTTGACGCTGGCTTCAATTTATAATCTGAAATAATTGATTTTAGGTCAGATACTTTCAATGCCTTTAATTCCTTTTCCCTTCTCTTTCTCCCGATTTCAATATTTTCATCAGAAAATAATGAGCCTGAATAGCTTTGATTATTTGGTTCCTTAGGCTCACTTACTACACTTTCACTACTTGATTCGATAGTAGTTGAGTCATTTAAATCCTTGTTTTCAATTGTTTTTACAGTGTCTTCTTCATTCTCTGTCTTTGAGATGTTTTCTTTTGCTGCTTTGATATTGTTATCTGCACTCTGTTCTGATGATTTGCTTTCAATATCAATCTTTTCCGTTTCTTGCTTTTTTATAGTTTGTAAATTAAAATCATCTAACTTTTTCTGAAGCTGTTCAATAATATTTTGTTTATCTTCTAGCTTACTTGAAAGTTCCGAAATTTTATTCTGATTTATTTTGGTTTCACTTTCATATTCAGATGCTATTTTTTTTGATGTTTCAGAGAAAATGTATTGAGAGTACTCTCTAAAAAATTCTTCATATTCACTATGTAGTTGCTCTTTAAATAAGTTAGTGTCTAAGGGTAAAAATTTCGGGAGTGATTTTGAAAGATTCTTTGAAATGATTTCAAATAGCCTATCCCTTTTTTCCAATGATGTACGAAATAATTCGATAAAGAAGTCTTCTTTTTTTTTAAGAATGATGGTTTTATCTAAAACTTGGTATGTTACAAATTTTGACTTATTAATTACTTGATCTTCGGCATTATGACACCAATTATCTATATATGAATAAAAGCTTGATTGCGATTTATTATTGAATACAAATTGATAAATGCTTTCAATTGTATAATAGTCAATTTTAGAATCAAGTTTGAACTTTACCAATGCTTCAAAATTCTCCGTCTTGTATTTATTTCTGAATGAAGAATATCCCTTATTGATACCAAAAATTAAGGAGAGACCTTCTTTTCTTTTTTCATTAAAATTGCCTGATACTAAATCAGAAATAAAAGAATCAGCTTGTTTTCTCTTTCTTGGTCCATAAGTGTCTAGAATTGAAACTAAATAGGTTTGTGTAGTTTCAGGTATTTTGTCAATCTGAATAAGTCCATTTTTAGTTTCAATTTTAACATTATCCTTGTGGGCATATTTTGCAACAATTTCACTTGTTATATCTGAATAGATTGTGTCGTGAAAATTTTTGAATTTACCATTGTCTGTAAATGCAAATTCAAATGCATTTTCTATTTCAACTCCTTGGTCATTTAGTATTTGATGAAAATGCTTATTGATATTTCCTAGAGTTTTAAAGTAGTGGGTAGGATAATTTTGAAAATCTTCCTTTCCAATTTTCATTAATGCAAAGCCACCCATTATTTGATCAAATTTCTTTAAAAAGTGTTTCCAATCAACCTGAGTAGGCTTGGTGACTAAATTCTGTAATTCATCTGTAGCTATAGGCTTGTCTTCAGATAGTATTAATATTGTGTCAGGGATAAATGCCGCACCACTTGTTATATTAAATACAGTATTAGTTTTTTGCTCCTTTTCTGCGAAATAAATTCCCTTGATTCGTGAAATTGGTATTGGCATATCAAAAAGGAAAAAATTATCAGAGATTTTCTTTGGCATTTCTTCCTTTTCATCAAAAGCAATTTCTATTGAGCAATTTGATTCAGTTGTGAATTTACTTGATGATAGTAGAAGGTTGTTGTTAAATTTATTTTGAAGGTCTTGATTTCTATTTTCAATGTAGTTGGCTGGTGCAATGATTCCGCTACTCAAATAATGAGCGAGGTTCATTGACTTTATCGGCAGGAAGTATATTGTTTTCATTTTACTCAATTGTTATTGTTTGTCGATTACCAATATTTGGAAAACCGTTTCTGCAAAGTAAGAACAAATTTGTCTTAGCTCTTGTAAACGCTACATAATAGTCATTTTCCGTTACAACGTTCGGCCTGTTTGCAATATTCCACGAATAGCTGTCAAACTCTGGAATAATAACTGTGTCAAATTCTGTTCCTTTTGAAGACTTAAAAGTTGTTACGTGGACGCCTGAAAGTCCTTCAAAATCTTCATTTTCATTCTGATACTTTGAAATTTCTATATCCGAATCTAAATTCTCTCTGATTAAACTATAAAAAGTCTCAACTTGTGCCGCAAAAGGTACAAGAATAGCAATGTTATGAGTATCACTATTAAAGTCATCTATTATACTTATTATATCATCTATTTGATTGTCTGCTCCCCAACCTAAGTCCACTTTCATAATTGGTTTTAAGCCTGTTTGTCTTGCACCTATAATTGTGTTTTGTGGAATTAGGAAATTAGGAAATACTGACCTTGTAAATTCTAAAATTTCTCTTGAGTTTCTGAAATTTCTGTTTAAGGTAATTTCTTCATTAACGCTAAACCTGTTGTCAGTTGAAAACCAATTTAGTAATTCTCTAAGACTCTCGTTAGATAGGTACATACTTTGTCTCTCGTCCGCACCATAACTTAGTTTGATGGTATAGTTGAAAAATCGTTGAAATTTTGCCTTTTCTATGTCTTGGCCTTCATCAATTATTATTTCATCATAGTTAGTTGCATTATGTGTTAACCACCAAAATACTCTATCAATATTTTCGGCCGCATCTTCATCTTGACTTCTAGCGGAAGCTCTTAAATAATGTTCTAGTGTTTTTGTGTATGTTAATAATAAGCTGTTACTAACACCTGTTGAGTGGTTTCTAATGTGTCTCCACAAACAAACTACGCTTTTTCCTGTCCCTGGACCACCTGCTAATGCTAAAGGGCTAGTTTCGTCAACCGCTCTTTGTTGGTCAATTGTTAATTCAGTGATTAACGGTAGATTAAAGTAGTATGGCATATTATTTTATTACTCTAAAAGTTAAGTTAATCCTTTCACTTACAGGCTTTTTTGTTTTTGGTATTTGATGTTGCCAAAAGTGTTGAAGCTCACCCAACATTATAAGAAGGCTGCCGTGGGATAATTGAATAGATAGTTTTTCTTTAGTGTGAATATGTCTCAGTTGAAATTCTCGTGTAGCTCCAAAATTCACCGATGCTATAATTGGGTTTTTTCCAAGTTCCTTTTCTGCATCTGTGTGCCAAGAAATTGAATCATTTCCGTTTCGATAACGGTTTAATAAAACGCTATTAAATGAAACATCCGTTTTGGTTTCAACCTTACTTTTAATTTCGAGTAATTCTTTAGTCCATTGTTTTGGTTTCAAAGTAATTCCCGAAAACGAGTATGGTTTATCATTTTCTCCATACCAAGCTGTTAATCTTGGAAATAGTAGTTCCTTTCCATACATATTCATTTTTTCTTGTTTCCAATCAATTGTATTTAGAAGCGTTTGAAAATAGTTATCACTCGTAGATTTGTCAAAAAAATTACTGATATGAAGATACTCACCGTTTTGGATTTGTTTCCTTACAGTGTTAGTCTTTGATGAGTTAAATAAGTTCAATTGTTCCATTTTAGAATTTACGACTTTTGGTGTTGAGAAAATTCAGGCTCTTTTGCTTGCGAAGCGGTCGACTGTGCGTTGAGGCAAACCAATGTGCCTGAATGTGCGGTTGGCTTTCTATTTCTGTCGTTCATTTTGTTCACTTTCGTTGTCTTTTTACACTGAGCGATAACGATTGTATACCCGCAACAATTGCGGATTTCTACCCAATTTGGGATGCTATCCGCAATAGTTCTGATCTATTCTTTTAAAAATCTTGCTCTTAGTTTCGCTTTCCCTAAGCTAGACCTAAAAAAGCTTTTTACAAATCGGTTCCTAAAAAATTCTTTGATTTTAGTTGATCACTCACTTTATCCTTCTGATTTCAACATCTTGTCGGCTTTTTTTGCCTAAAGTCCACGTACAAATTCCAAAAAGACTTCTTTGTGTAGTTCCAGATTCATATCAGGCGAAAGTGCTACTCGCAAAATATAGTCCTTGTCCACTTCTTTGGTCGTCCCCTGCGTAGAGGTGGCAGGGATAGTCCAGTAGCATCCTTTGAGCTGTCCATAACTTACGCAGTATTTGCTTTCGCTTGGAATCTTTTGGATCATCAACTCGATGAGTTGAAGGTTTAAAGCTCTTTTGTAGGCTTCCCGTTCTTCGGCGGTAGTTCCCTTGGTGGGCAGATCCAAAGAAAACACGGATGGGGTAAAACCCTGTGCTGCCAATTCTTCGGAAACAAAATTGATTTTAGCACCACGTAGATTTGCGCTGATAAAGTTTACAAATTCACGGGTGTTTCGATAAGCATCCTGAATTCGTTGATTCATCGAGGGCAGTTGCTTAGCCAGGATTTCCAGTTGAATTGGGGTGGCTTCGTTGTCACAAAGCTGGAGATGCAGGTCTATTTTGGGCATCAGGGCTTTCGCTTTTTTATTGGAAACACAGAAGCCGGCCGTGCACTTTCCACCACTTGGAAATTTGGATCCACTTACATAGGCAATGGTCCGGATTGATGAGAGAATTTCCGATTCACCTAAGAAATGGAAATTAGGACAGAAAGTTTGATCCAAAATAAATACCGGATCTAAGGCCTGATTTCCAGCGCTCGTAGTACGCGACTTACTTAACACCTCTTTTAACTTTTGAAGATCAGGAACTTCTACCCGTGGGTTGGTCGGGATCTCGACGATGATGTAAGGAATAGCATCTTCCTTCGCAATTTGGTCCAATACGATGTCAATGCTCCGCACCATATCGTTGCCCCCATCCACTGGCAAATCCACGACTTCCACCTGATCAATACAGGCAGCTACTCGTCTGGCTTGATCATTTGTTCCGCCGTAGCAATTGGGAGGAATGACGAGTTTGATTGCCTTTCCCGGATGCTGATCCAAAGCTTCATGCACCAATCCCATGACAATCGCATATTGCATGGAAAGACCGCTTGAAGCTACTACAGCTCGGATGTCCGAACCGGTAATTTCTTGGATAGATGCCAAGACTGATGCTTTAGCTGCCGCTGCATCATGATCAGTTTCCGCACTTTTTTGAGAAGCTTTTCCCAGCAATTGGTATAAAGCAATCAAGGTATTTGCCGGAGTCATGGCAATGGTCTCTCTTCGTCTTACGTGCTGTATTTCGGAAATATAGCCATCATTCTGCGCTCCGTTTACCAAAATCAGACTTCCGAGTTGGGACTGAATCTGGATAAAAAAATCAATGTTTGGCAAGAGCTTGAACTCGAATCTAGTATCAGTTGATGAAATAAAAACGGTAGATTCATTGGCTTCTTTGCTAACCTGCTTTGCATTTTCGACTTGCTTCAATTCGAAATGATAGCCGTACACTCGCCGTACTAGTTCCGCATCAAAAAAGTCAGGTAACTCACCCTTATAAAAGATTTTGGTTTTTTTATTGGCTAGTAGGTTCTTTCTCAGAATAGCCAAAATTGGGGCTGTTCGAGAAGAAAAGCTGATGACATTTTCCGGTTTGAGCTGATTCAATTTGGCTAAGGTCCATTCCAGTACGCAAGACAAGGGATGGCCTAATCGGATGTAGTCGTAGGAGGTAGGCAGTGCGACCAATGCCGCTCCAAGGTTTTCCGGAGCTGTTTGGTATTGATTAAAAAGACTTTCAAATGCTGTTAAGAATTGAGTTTTGGCTAATTTTTCATCGTAAATATCCAGGCGATGGGTGGTCAGATTTAGCCAGTCAGCTGGCATTTGTTCCAAAACAAGTTCAATAAAATTCAGGATTTTTTCGTCTTTCATAGTGATGAATTAAGCTTAGCGGCTAGCAAATATCAATAGCTTTTACATAAAAATGGTTCAGGTTGGTTCCAGAGATGTCCACTGTTTACTTTTTTGAGACCAGCTAGTTTGATTTTTCAAGTTTTAGGGAGGACTCTAAAAAGTCTTCGTGTTTGGTAAAATAATCCAGTCCCAAAACCAAAAACATCGAACAGATGATAGACACCTTTTGTATAATGGCCAATAATCCCCAATCTCCATAGCCGTATAAGAACATGGTCAAGTAAAAAAGAGCTAGGGAAACTATACTGGCGAATTTGAAAAAGTGGAGCTTTGTTTTCAAAAGATGTACCGTGATATAGAATAAGCCGAGCAAAAAAAGTGAGCCCGACAAGATCACCATCAAGTCATGTAGGGGAGTTGCTATTAAAAATGTAAACACAATGTTGACAAGGCCCACCAGATTTAAGACTTTAGAAGAGCCTTTTGAAGGCATCTTTTTGGACATTTTGAGAAAAAAAATGCCGTAAGCTAGGGATTGGAAAGCTATCCCCGCCAAAGCCCAAGGTTGGGAGCTATTTTCTGAGCCATTTATCGCTCTGGCTTCAAATAAGTTGCTGAAAAAATTCTTTGACCAATCAAAGCCAATTGCATTTTGGTCAAATAATGATCCACCGGGGTAGACTATGGTGGCTATAACGATTAGAACCGTAGAAATGGCTAGACAAATCAAAACCGAGTGTTTTTTTATCATTTTTCTACCAGTTGAATTTGCTCATATCCAAATCTAAAATCTCTTTTTCAAAATTCCATTCAAAAAAAAATTGAGTTAAAAAAACGCATTCGATGGAGATCAAATGCGTTTAGTAGATGAAACTGGTAAAGCCTTAATGTCTGGGACGAATCGGAGCCATCTTAACTCTTCCCCAGGCAATAAAATATGCGATGCCGGTCAACACGATATTAAACCCTAATGATGGGTATTCGCCTCTCGCGATATGAAAGATTACTGACAATACCATAATTGCAATCAGACCGATGGCTGCCCAAACCGTTAGAGATGGTTTGATTCGAAACAATGAGGGCAAAATTAAACCTAGACCGCCTAAAACCTCTGAAATCCCTATAAATCTCAGGAGTGCCATCGGAAGATCTCCTGCCCAGGGCATTAATTCAATGAGTACTTCCATGGGTTGGGTAACTTTTGTAAGCCCCGCCATAATAAATATCGTTGCTAATAATCCTTGTGCGATCCAAAGAACGATGTGGCATACCTTTACGTTTGTTTGATCCACCATGTCTTTTTTGTTTAAAGAGAAACATGCAAAAAATTAAGCCTTGAAAGATGTTAGGCTTTAATGTAAGTTAAGAAATTAAAGTGTTTATTTCCAGTGAGATAGTTCTTTTTCAAAGAACTTAAGGCATCTTGTAAATTTGAAAAAGTACTTATCCAGGCTATGTTGAACTCAATGAATGATATTTGGATAGGTTTTATTTTTTTGAGATTACTTGAAAGTCGAACTCCCTGATGCACTATGTCAAAACGTTCACTTTCAGCTTGTTGATTTCCAATATTATGAAGGAGTTTATTTTTAAATTTTGGATTTCAAGAATCGGTTTTAGGCTATTTATCGGTAGCTAATTCTCACTATTTCTTCCATCGAGTGAGGTAATAGTAATTAATCTCATCCGAGTTGCTTTCAACGATATCCAGGATTTTGTCATTATTTAGGTCTGTTAAAATGATGTCATAGGTATCGAATGCGTCCTCTCTTAGCTTGATTTCTTTCCACTTACTTCCTTTTTCAAAGCTTAAAAAGACAGTATTAGGCTCCTCAGAATTTGCTATCACAATATCGATACTCCCATTCCCATCGATATCTCCAAAATCCAATGAATAGGAATTCCCTGCAGATGGGTCAAAAACCAGTTTCCTGCTAAAATCCATTTCCTTGCTGCCAAAGTAAATCACATTTGGCTCTTCGATGTTAGCCGTGATAATGTCCAAAAACCCATCTTGGTCTACGTCGACGACGCCCACTGATCTGGTCTCGTCAGTTCCGGTTCCAAAGGGAATCTTTTCGGTAAAATTTAATTTCCCATCATTGAGATAAATGAAATTCTGCTGCCCATCTCGGTTAGCTAGGATCAAATCCATCTTCCCATCCTGATTCATGTCGGCCACATCGACATCGATGGTGGAGTCATCCGCTGAGCCAAAATTCAGGGTTTTGGTGAATTCTCCCTTTCCATTGTTGAGGCAGATTTCATTTGCTTTTCCTCGATTGTTAATCAAAATATCAATGTCTCCATCCGAATCAATGTCGATTGTTTTGAGATTTCGGGTAGGGGCATAAGGATCCCCAAAACTTCCAGCTTTGCTAAAATCACCAAGTCCATCATTAAAATAAATCCCATTTGGAGCCATATCGTTGCCTACGGCAATATCGAGATCACCATCTCCATCAAAGTCTGCTAATTCTGCTGCATAGCTCGTCTCTTCGATGGTGTCCAATGATTTGGATACGGTGAAGATTCCTTTTCCATTGTTGAAGAAAATCTTATTCACCTCAGGCCAATGTCTACCATTGGCAAGCACAATATCGATATCTCCATCCTGATCAATGTCCCCGGCACTGATGGAAGCTGATTTGGCTATACTTCCCCCCAAAACAAGCCGGGAGTTTGAAACGAATTCAATCTCTTGGGCAAACAATAAACTGGGAAGAATTAGAAAAAGGGATAGGATGAGTTGCTTCATGGTAAAATTCTGAGGAATTGGGTTGAAATTCTAAAGGTCTAGGTTTTCCTGTTTTTAATTTGAGTTAAAAGTCTTTTTTAGCTTGATTCAAACTGTCATAAACCACCGCTACGGTACCTGTCTCATCCAAAACCCCTTCCATTTTTAAGGTGGTAATAACCGGTTCTTTTGCCATTCTCACTAAAGTGACTTCGTCAAAAGCCATAGTATCTCTTGCATTTTGAGAACCACCCGTTGTTCCCAGCATGATATAATCCCGACCTAGTCTTTTGCGATGGGAGTAGGAATGGACATGTCCATTAAATACCGTATAGGGCCGATTTGCCAATAGCGTTTCCAGTCTTGCCAGACCGGTATCGTCTTCATGCTTCCAAAGCGGTTTGTGCATCAAAACAAAAGTCCATTTTACATTCGGGTATTTTTCAAGCACTGCTTTGTGGTATTCAAACTGGGCCTTGCTCATTCCTCCTAGATTTCGCTCGGACATTTTATAGTAGTCTGATTCCTGGTAGACTCCTTCAATTTCCCCAGCCATGATTTTTAGGGCTTTCGCTCGGGCTTCGTAGATTTCGATCATGCGTTGCTCTTCATAGTCTTCAGAATCCATCATCAGAAATAGCACGTTTTCATACACAAAATGATAATAACGACGCCCAAATCGATTTTCCCAGAATTTGCGCATCACCGGGTTGGTGAGGTCATGATTTCCTCCCAGGTGAAAAAAGGGCATGTTCAAATTTGAAGTTCGTCCGTCGAAGGAATTCCACTCTTTTTCCAGTTGGAGCGTGTCCTCTGTGCCTCCTTCGATCAGATCTCCGACACTTAGCACAAAGGTTGGATCCAATCGATTCAACTGGCCAACCGCGGTACTGTAGATGTTTGGGCGTTCTCCTCCAGTGAGATCAGAGATAATCGCGAAGGTGAAATCTTCCTCCTCGAGTTCAAAAGTTTCACTGGTCCATGGAGTGGGACCGCTGGCTATATCATGCGCAAATTGTGGTTTTTGCTCGGTGGGTGCTTGGCAGCTAAAACCAAGAATGATGGAAATTAGAACAAAGGGATATGACTTCATAGGTGCGTGTGTTTAGCATTTTATTGATCCAACTTCACATAATCTGTATCCCTAATCTAGTGATAAACCTCCGGGTCTGACTATAATTAAGTATTGAAATAAATTGGTATTTTTAATTTCTTGAGATCAGGAAAACGCCAAAAGCCATGTCATCAGTAAATCCCCAGCGATCAGAAAAAGTAACTCATAAAGTCTGGGTCAGGGCTTCGCATTGGATTATTTCTTTGAGTTTTTTATTTCTGGTCTTTACCGGGATCGAAATTCTGATGGTTCATCCGCGACTTTATTGGGGCGAAGTTGGGAATGAATTGACTCCAGCTTTGTTAGAATTTCCGATTAGCCGCAATCATCAACGTTCGGATTGGGAAGAGAAGATTCCATTTTTTGATACACCAGATTCACCAGTAAGTGCGGGTAGAAATGGAGAAGAGTTGATGTTTAATGAAAATGGATGGGGGAGAAGCCTTCACTTTTTAGCCGCTTGGTTTCTGGTATTGACGGGATTAGTTTATTTGTTTATAGGGGTTTTTAGCGGGCATTTTCAAAAGCATATTTGGCCTAGGATCAGAGAACTGACCCCATCTCAGATTTTCCGGGATGTCAAATCGCATTTTCAATTGAAGATTGCGCCTCCTTCAGGTGGTCCACAATACGGGATTTTGCAAAAAATCGCTTACATGAGTATCATTTTCTTTGCATTTCCACTAGCCATAATCACTGGCTTTACAATGTCTCCGGCCATCACAGCCGCTTATCCTTTTCTCCTGGAGATTTTCGGAGGATATCAGTCTGCGAGAACCATCCATTTCTTTACTTCGCTGTCTTTGGAGATCTTTCTGATCATGCATATTGCGATGATCATTCTTTCCGGATTTAAGCAACAGGTACGTTATATGACTTTAGGAAAATAGCCATGAAGAAGCAAATCATAACAAGACGAGCCGCCATTACCACAGGACTGGCCGCGCTTGGAGCCTTACTAATTCCAGGTTGTAAGCAGCCCATGCCTCCCAACTATGGGAATATCCTGCGTATGGGTGACAACTTTACTTACGCCGCGCATCGTGCCTTGCTTCCGGGTCAATCTTTGGCTAAGGAATATAACTTTAGTGAAATCTCGTCTATGCCTGCAACTGGTACTATTAATCCTGCTGATAGTTCCAAGGAGTATTTCAGTGAAAGTTATGAGAAACTGTTGCGCACTGATTTTGAGAATTGGAGTTTACCGGTGGAGGGGCTTGTGGCTCGGCCAGCGAGTTATTCCCTAAACCAACTCAAGAGTTTTGCATCCAGAACACAAATCACCAGACATACCTGTGAAGAGGGCTGGACTGCAATTGCAGAATGGACCGGGCTGCCACTGCGAATTCTTCTCGAGCATGCCGGAATCTCAGCAAAAGCCCGCTGGGTAAATTTTTATAGCTACGATGGCTGGTTGGATTGTATTGATCTGCTCGACGCCTTTCATCCGCAAACCATTTTGGCTTATGGCATGAATGGAAAGAACCTTTCGATTCCGCATGGAGCGCCACTTCGTTTGAGACTGGAAAAACAAATTGGATTTAAAAGCATGAAATACTTGGAGCGGATTGTCGTTTCCGAAGAATACATTGATCCAGGCGATATAGGCTGGGCTTGGTATAATGGGATCTAAGTTTGAAGAGTGATGATTGTTGATTCTTTGCTTAAAAAGCATGAGAAAAAAGCCTGCTTTTAGTTTTTCAACCAACCGGCAACACTTCTTCTTTCCCGAGTATCCGAAGCTTGGACTTCGTGTTCCATTTCATCGCTTCGAAAGAAAACCATCCTTCCGCCCATTGGGGAGATGTTTATTTGACCTTGGCCTTTGGGATGTAATGCCAACATGCCCCCGTCTTTTTCCTGCCAATCTTTATTGAGGTACATTACAATAGAAAATTTCCGTCCTTTTTCGGTCTTGAACTGGTCGAGGTGACGGGCATAAAAGTTCTTTTTTTCGTAGCTGGAGTAATGACTTTCAAAACTTTTAATGGAAGTGAAGCAAGTGCTATTCAAGTGCGCGATAAAACCCTGGATTTTTTTTAGGTAGATCATTTCAAATGGATCTATGCTCTGGTCTCCGATCCAATTGATTTGGTCACCTCTGATGCTTTTGTTTTTTTGAAATCCGGACTTGTTCCCCACACCGGAAGACATCATTTCTCCAGATGCTTTCAACCGTTGGATGTTTGCTCTTAATCCATTCACGGTGCTTGGAAGGATGAAATCATCGCAGCATCCATAATCATGATCCATTAGACCTTGAATCAATTCTTCAAATTGATCTTGTTCCAAAATTTCTTTGGGTTCCATGCTCATGCCAGGTAAGGTTTTACCTGAGTGTATGCATTTACAAAGAGGGTGAGCTAAAGGACGACAATTAAAAAGCTATTCTATGATATTCCTTTTTAAAAGATTACAAGCATTTGATTAAAATGAGCCTATACTTATTTAAAGTGGTTAATGGGGCCAAAAATATCAATGCTTTATTTATGATCCAGTTCAGTTCTAATTAATAAAATCAATTCGTTGATGGATTTTTGGATTTGGATCAAGTAGCCTCGGCCTGTAGATAGTACGCCATAGGTGTCTTTGCATTCATCGATGAGCTCTGGAAAGTGTTTTTTAAAAAGTTCTTGATTTACCGGCTTTACGAACTGAAAGTCGGGATCATATTCTACAATAAAGCCCATTTTTTTACGAGTTACAGGGCCAATCTGATAATGGTATTTATGGTCAATTACAGCATCTAAATTTTCATATTGTTTATACTGGTAATCGTAGAGGTTGATAAGAGCCGATTTTACCTCTTTTGATTCCAGAACGTCCATTCCATTGGATGAGACGATGAGATTGTAAATTCCGATTTTTGGAAAAAAGCTCATCACCCCAAGCATGATGTTTTTGGACAAACTATCTGGATGGTTTTCTTCTTTGTCTAATTGAGTGGCGATTGAATCATTTGAAATTAATCTTCTCAGTGTTCCTACACTTCGGGTTTGTAATTCAATGATATGATTTACTTCAGCGGAGTCTTGCTGTAATGAGGTTAATAAATTGGTGTAAATCTCCCTGGCGAGTATTTTGGATTTTCGGTTTTCATTCCAATTATTAATGGACAAGGCTATTAATATTCCGATCACCACGAGGAAAATTTCCCCTACGGCATATTTGAAGTATTTCCCTGTGTTGCCGGCAGCGAGGAGATTTTGTCTGATTTTTCGAAAAAATTTTAACATTGCTTTTTCAATTAAAAATGAAGCTTTTCTCTCAATTCAAGGGTGGAAATAGTGTAAAGACTCAAATAATATCAGTTTTTAATTCCACTTATTTATCAATTTCCTGAATGGAAATCAATTGTAATGAGCAAAAATGATAGTGTATCCGAGTTTCTTTCCATCCCTTTCTTATAGTTTTCGCTTATTTTTCTAAGTTTTTCGCCCTATCTTTTTGGTCAAACTTTCCTCTTTATGCTTAAAAAATTACTCGCAACATCTGTCCTTTTTTCTTGTTCATTTCTTGCCTTTTCGCAAGATCTCAGTCAAATCCTAGATTCCTACCAATTCAGAAATGTCGGACCGCTCCGTGGAGGTCGCGTGACTGCAGTAGAAGGAGTGGATACCAAACCTTCTAATTTCTACATGGGAGCAACCGGTGGAGGAGTCTGGAAAACGGAGGATTATGGTATCACTTGGAAAAATATTTCGGATGGTTATTTCCCCACACCTTCGATCGGAGCGATTTCCGTTTATCAAAAACAACCTGAAATCATTTATGTGGGTACGGGTTCGGATGGGCTTCGCTCCAATGTGATCACTGGAAAAGGAATGTTCAAATCCAAGGATGAAGGAAAAACCTGGGAATTTATCGGTTTGAAAAATGCCGGACAAATCGGGGCAGTGGAGATTCACCCTACGAATCCAGATATTGTTTATGTAGCTGCTATCGGTCAGGCTTTTGATAAAAACACCGAACGAGGAGTCTTTAAGACTGTCGATGGTGGTGCAAACTGGGAGAAAGTTTTTTATCATTCGGATAGTGTCGGAGTATCCGATTTGGAACTTGCACCGGATGATCCAAATACCATTTATGCTGGTGCTTGGCGAGGAGAGCGTAAGCCTTGGACGATTACTTCGGGTTCTTCTGAAGGAGGTGTTTATAAATCTACCGATGCCGGTAAAACCTGGACAAAGTTGAGCAAAGGACTTCCAAGCAAATTGACTGGGAAAATTGACTTTGCAGTATCGCCAGCAGATCCAAATGTGGTCTATGCGAATATTGAAGCTTCGGATAATCAAGGTGGACTTTATCGGTCTGCAGATCGTGGGGAATCATGGGAGTTTGTCTCCGATAATTCCAACCTGACGAATCGACCTTTTTACTACACCAATATTTACGCAAACCCTAAGGATGCCAATACGCTTTATAATAACGCCTTGCGATTTATGCGCTCCTACGATGGCGGGAAAACCTGGAGGTCCCTTTCCACTCCGCATGGTGATAACCATGACATTTGGATCAATCCAAGTGATACTACGATTTGGATTCAAGCAAATGATGGCGGAGCAAACATTACTCAAAACAATGGGGTAAGTTGGTCCACCCAGTTTAATCAACCGACAGCAGAGCTTTATCAAGTTGAAGTGGACGATCAATATCCTTATTGGCTCTATGCTGGTCAACAGGATAATTACAGCACGATTGCGGTGCCAAGTATGCCGCCATTGAGTGTGCAATCTGGAAGTAATGCCTTTATCATCAATACCGGAGGTTGCGAAACAGGCCCGGCAGTACCAAAGCCAGGAGATCCGAATATTGTCTATTCGAATTGCAAAGGTCGATTTGGAGTCTTTGACAAGAGAACCGGACAGGAGATGCAGTACTATGTGGGCGCTTCCAATATCTATGGACACAATCCAAAGGATTTGAAATTCAGATTTCAGCGGGTAGCTCCTATCCATGTTTCTCCCCATAATTCAGGGGTGATCTACCATACATCGCAGTATGTGCACAAGACCTTGGATGAAGGTAAAACATGGGAAATTATTTCACCAGATCTAACGGCAAATGAGCCGGACAAGCAAGTAGTTCCAGGATCTCCTATCACGCGGGATGTGACTGGAGAGGAATATTACAGTACTATTTACGCAATCCGGGAATCTCCAATTCAGGAAGGTTTGATCTGGGTAGGTGCAAATGATGGCCCGGTACATGTGACCAAAGATGGTGGCAAAACTTGGGAAAATGTGACTCCAAATATGCCAAAAGGCGGTAGAGTGGATTCAGTTGATCCTTCACCACACGATCCTGCTACTGCGTATGTTGCGATCTTGAGATACTTGATGGGTGATGATAAACCTTACATCTACAAGACCAACGATTATGGCAAAACCTGGACTTTGTTGACGGATGGCAAAAATGGAATCCCTGAAGATTTTCCAACATTAGTGGTTCGTGAAGACCATGTCAAAAAAGGTGTTCTTTACGCAGGAACGCAGTTTGGCTTATTTATTTCCTTGAATGACGGAGCAAACTGGACGCCTTTCAAAAGCAATCTTCCTGTCACTCCAATAACTGATATCAAGATCCATCAGGATGATTTGGTGATGTCTACCATGGGTAGAGGATTCTGGATTTTGGATAATCTGACTAGTTTACGGGGAGTCAATGAGATTAAAGATCAGCGAGTGGTTTTATTTCAGACTAAGCCTGCTATCCGAAATATGATGAGCGCTTCCAGTGAAACAAACGGGCCGGAATATATGCGTGCTGGTGCTAAACTGGACTTCTATCTTGCCGAAAAGCAGGAGGGACTTCGCTTGGAGTTGATCAATGAAAAAGGTCAAGTCGTTCGAACTTTCAAAGCTGATGCTCCAAAAGGAGAAAAAGTAGATACTACCCGAAATATGTCAACAGAATTCTCCGAAGCGCCAGCTTCTGGAGGTCTACCAAACAAGGCTGGGATGAATCATTTCAACTGGAATCTCAGGCACCAAGGGGGCTGGGATAAAGACCCAAAGCGAGCCTATACAGGCAATGGGCCTATGGTTTCTACAGGAAATTATACAGCAAGACTAATAGCGGGAGAAACCGTGTTGGAGGAGAAATTCGAGGTGCTTTTGGATCCGCGAGTGACCTTGGTGACTGATGAGGATGTGGCGGAGCAGGAGGCTTTGAATTTGGAGATTCAGACTTTCCGAGACCAAGTTGATCAATTGATCGCTGCAGTTGAAAAAGAGCAGGAAGCCTTGAAACTCATAATTGAAAAGGAAAATACAACCAAAAAAATCGCTCGGAAGAAAAGTGAATTGGATGCTATCCACGAGGAGTTGGTGACTCCGGAAGGAACTTATATGCAACCCATGCTGGAAGATCAGGCTAGATATTTAAGTTCCATGATGGGTCAAGCAGACCAAAAACCCGGGAATGATGCCTATGAGCGCTTTTCTGAATTGAAGAAGCAATTTGAGGATATCAAGACGCGATTTGAAGCCATGAAATAGGTTGATTGAATAAGATCCTTTGATGTGAAAGGGCCTGAATTTTCGAATCAGGCCCTTTTTCTTTTCCCATTTTTTAATCTTTACTTTTGCCGCCTAGTAATAGCAATATGGCAGGTCAAGAAAAGGAAAAATCAACTTTCACTCAAGAGCAAATCGATCAATGTATCGAGTTTTTAGAGGGATTGAACGCGAATACAGATCGGATTTTTGAGATCCCATTGGAGCGAAGAAAAGCGCTTTTTATTGCTGCTGGGCAGCTTTCCCGACCGAGTAAAGAGGAACTGGCATTACGGAAAAAAGGGGCAAAGAAAATTAGACGCAAGAAAATAGTGGCGATTGATATTCAAGCTCGCAATGCTACAGGAATCCGTTCGGCTCGGGAAGCAGCTGTTTTTATTGCGCCGAGTCAGTTGGCTTTGGGAAATAAAGATGCTGATTCTACTGTTAAACTGGCCTCACCCCGCGAATGCTATGTTTGTAAAAACTCATTTGATATCCTTCACCATTTCTATGATACGATGTGTCCGGATTGTGGGGAGTTCAATTATGCAAAGCGCTTTCAGACTGCTGACCTGACAGGACAAGTGGCTTTGGTGACAGGTTCGCGATTGAAAATCGGATACCATATTACCTTGATGATGCTGCGAGCCGGAGCAATGGTAATTGCTACCACCAGATTTCCAGTAGATTCTGCTTTGCGCTTTTCAAAGGAACCTGACTTCAGCGAATGGGGCGATCGATTACATATTCATGGTTTGGATTTAAGACATATTCCAAGCGTGGAGATTTTCTGTAATTACATCGAACAGCGCTATGATCGATTAGATATCTTGATCAATAATGCCGCTCAGACGGTACGGCGTCCATCCGGTTTTTACCAGCATTTGATGGAAAATGAATCTTTGGCCTGGAAAGATATTTCACCTGCTGCCCAAAAATTGCTAACAGCTCATCAAACTTGCTTGAAGGAATTGCAGTTGCTCAGCCAAGAATTTACCGAAGGTGAAAACAAAAATCTTCCTGTTTCTTGGCATGGTAAGCAGTTGGGAATAGGGCTTACTTCATCTGCTCAATTGACCCAGATTCCTTATAGCATGGATGATTCTTTGAGTTCGGATGAGATTTTTCCCGCAGGGAAATTGGATGCGGATCTCCAGCAAGTGGATTTGAGAAAGACGAACAGTTGGAGACTGAAGCTTGGTGAAATCCAAACCAACGAAATGTTGGAAGTACAATTGGTAAACTCAGTTGCTCCGTTTGTGCTTTGTAATCGCTTGGTGAATCTGATGAAAAGAGAAAACACAGGCAAAAAACATATCATCAACGTCTCGGCGATGGAGGGTAAATTCCATCAATTCCATAAGGAATCCAGACATCCGCATACCAACATGGCAAAGGCTGCATTGAACATGATGACGCTGACCTCAGCGAGTGATTTTGCGAAATTTGGAATCTATACCAATGCAGTGGATACAGGTTGGGTGACGGATGAGGATCCTGCTGAGTTAGCAAAGCGGAAACAGGAGATTCATGATTTTCAACCACCACTGGATATTGTGGATGGAGCTGCTCGGGTATTGGATCCTTTGTTTGATGGGATCAATTCCGGAAAGCATTGGTGCGGGAAGTTTTTGAAGGATTATAAACCTACCAGTTGGTAAGGTAACCATGTGGAAAAATTGAACACCCTATTGTGCTCAATTTTTGAAGTTTTTAACCAGTGAAAAAGGTTTAAAGCAAACCTTTTCCTGAGGCGCCGATATGATGATCAAACCATGCATTAGGCCCAAATGCTGATTGTACCCAGCCGATATAAATTCGACTCGCAAAGCTGTTTGCGGTGATTCCATAACCGCTTCCTTCGTCATGGAGAATATCGTAAACATCGTTTTCACAATTTCTATCTACAATACTATAGCCCTCTCGACTTCGCTTTAGCATCATTTTGGTAGCTTGAGCAGGATTCACATTTGGGACATCCAATCGTTTCCATTCTGTATAAGGTTCACTATACCAGGTTTTCCCTTGACCGGGATTCATGAGTAAGCCATTTTTATCTCTTGCACCTAAAGGAATGCTGAGGGTTTTTTTACGCTGAAAAACACGAACTATTTCTTCAAGTTTATTGGGGCAATCTTCTGTCCAAAAACCTTTGTAGGCTGCAGCTGAAAAACCATTCCCAGCTTGATTTTCGGTTGAAGTACATCTCATCAATCCATTTGAAAGTAGGAAAGCGCAGCCTACATGGCCTAGCCCTCCTGCTCCTTTTCTATTCAAAAAAACGTAAGCGGTTCCATTCATGATTTCAAGAGTTTGATTTATTTTTTTCCATGCTTTTCATAGCATCGACTTGATGTTTGATCAGATCGAGTTGTTCTTGAGTTTTTGCTTTTATCTGGTCTAGGCTGCGGTTTTGAATACTCATGGCCTTGGATCTAAAAAGCTCGGCAATTACTAGGTTTTCAAGGTCTTGGAGTCGCTTTGACTGAAGTTTCTCTTGTTTGAAATACTCTCTAAAAAGCAAAAAATGTAAAAGACCTATGCTCACTAAAACCAATAGCGTCAATCCACTCAAAAAATAAGTTTCTAATAAGGCAAGCAACATAAGCGCTAGGGGAATTTTCCTAGTATTCAAATTTACTACACACAGTTCCGAAGAGGAATACGGCAAAGGGCCTATTTCAGAGGGCAGTTTATCAGTAGGCAGTAATCAGTTAGCAGTTAGCAGTAGGCAGTAATCAGTTGGCAGTAAGCAGAGGGCAGGTAATCTGAAAGCAGCTTTAAGAAATTGGCCAGGTTAGCGTAATACTAGTTCCTTCTCCTGTTTTGGATTGTATATTCAGGTCTCCTTTTAACTCTTCCGCTCTTTTCCGCATATTGAAAAGGCCATTTCCGGGAGTGATTTTTGACTCTTCAAAACCTTTTCCATTGTCTTTGATCTGAAGTTTGAGGGTATCTTTTTCCTGCGAAATACTGACTTGAATCGCGGAAGCTTCAGAATATTTGATAGCATTTTGGATTGCCTCTTGCAAGATTCGATAGATTTGAATTCCACTTGCCGAATCAAACCGAAGATTCGAATCCAGATTCTCCCCTCCCAGAAATTCAAAGCTTACTTTTTCATCAGAAAGTCGGGCACGCTGCAAGTAATCAGAGATCCTTCCCGACAATTGCTCCCAACTAACTTGGCCAGCATTCATCGCCCAGATGGTGTCACGAAGCTCTGTGATGGTCTGTTTGGTAAAATTCGCAATTGTGTCGTATCGCTGGGTCAGCTGATCCTTTATCGGATCAAAATATTTTAGGTTTTCGATAGCAGAAATGATAAAGGTGAGTTGCGCACCGATATTATCATGAAGATCTCTAGAGATCAAAAGCCGTTGTTCTTGAAGCTTATTTTGAGTCTCGATTTGAGCCAAAGCTGCACGAAGTTCGCCTTCTTGCTTGAGTTGTTGGTTTTTGAGTTTTTGCTGTGAATAAAGTAAATATCCAACGATTGCAAGAATAATAGCTAAGGCCAATGATCCGAAAAGTTGAATGGTACGGTTGCGTATTTCTAGTTCCTGCTGTGCAAGGGCAGCATCTTTCTTTTCGGTTTGGTAGCGTGTTTCCAGATCTGAGGTCAATTGTTGGATTTCTTGTTCTGCGATCTTTTTGTTTAGAGTCACATACTCCGAAGTGTAAAAAGCTGCGCTGTCCGGCATTCCCAAAGCGGCATATACTGGGGACATCAGCAAATACATGCTGGCGATATCATCTTCAGCATTTTGAGACTCAAAATTTCTCAAAGCTCGAAGGTAATATTCCCGGGATTTAGGATAGTCCTTGAGGTCATTGTAAGACTGGGCTAGATTAGATTCGATCAATGCATAATCATAAGTAGCTCCAGCCTGATCTGCTAATTCAAGTCCTTTTTCTGCAAAATCAATTGCTAGATTGCTTTTTTTCTGAGTGTTATAAAGCGTAGCAAGGTTGTTAAAAGTAGTGGCGGTATAATAAATATCCTCAAAGTCCTTAAAGATTTCTAATGCTTCCAGATAGGTTTTTTCTGCGTCATTAAATTGATTTAAATTCTTATAGACATTTCCCAGATTGGTGTAGGTCATCGCCAGATTGTAATCATCTTCTTGGCTTTTGCGGTATTCTGCGACTTGCTTTAGAATCTCCAGCGCTTTTGGATAATTTCTCATCTCGAGATAAATCACTCCAATATTATTTTTAACGAAATCAGCGTACCGCTCATTTCCTGTTCGCTCAAAAAAAGCCAAAGCTTTCAGATAATTCACCATCGCAGAGTCTGACTGAAAATCCCGTTGGTAAACAGAGCCTAAATTGGTGATTGTACCGTAAATTTTTGCTGAATCTCCAAGCTCAACTCTTAGTTTTAAAGCATTTTGATAATTTTCACGCGCATTGACCAACTCGCCCTTTTCCATCCAGGCATAGCCCAAGTCACTGTAGAGCTGACTTAGAAGAGCGGGATCATTCAAGGGTTTTGCTGTTTCAATGCCTCTTTCCCCAAAAATTATTGCGGAGTCCATGGATATCGGGACATAGTTCCACACCAGTTCGGATAGAATAGTTGCTTGGTCGGTAGGATTTTCGGCTTGGTTTAGAGCTGTTTTTAAACTGTCTAAGAGTTCTCTTTGGCTTTGGGTAAAAGCGGGAGAGTTAACGATCAGGCTTAAAAAAAGGAGGACAAAGTAAATTTTCTTCATTGAAAGCTATTTGGGAAGAAAATAAGTGAAAAATGAGAGTATAGGCAAATGAAATAGTTGATTTGGTATTTTATGCAGCTTCCAAATGAAAATTGGTGATTGTTAGAAAATGGGATTGAAAAAATTGTTAGGCTAATAAGTTGTCTTTTTGCTTTTTAAAAACGGTTTGCAGATACCAAACTTATTACAAACCTTGAGGTTAAATTAGCAAAATATAAACCCAAAGAATTAACATGATGAATTTTTCAGAAAACGAAAATCAGAAGATGATCGCGCAGATGATCAGAGATTTCGGTGCGAAAGAAATCACTCCTTTTAGAAAAGAGTGGGATGATCAATCTCATTTCCCAAAGCCACTTTTCAAAAAACTCGGCGAACTCGGACTGATGGGTGTCTTGATCCCTACAGAGTATGGAGGTTCAGGATTTGGATATTTTGAGTATGTGACTGCTATTGTTGAGCTTTCCAAGCTTGACCCATCCATCGGTCTTTCGATGGCTGCCCACAATTCTCTTTGCACCAATCATATTTTCATGTTTGGAAATGAGGAGCAAAAACGAAAGTACATTCCAAAGCTAGCTTCCTGCGAATGGCTTGGGGCTTGGGGCTTAACTGAACCAAATACAGGTTCGGATGCAGGAAATATGAAAACCGTTGCAATCAAGGATGGTGATCATTATGTCCTGAACGGGGCGAAAAACTTTATTACTCACGGAGCATCTGGTGATGTCGCTGTGGTGATCGCAAGAACTGGAGAAGTTGGAGATTCTCATGGAATGACTGCTTTTGTGATTGAGCGGGGAACTCCAGGTTTTGAAGGCGGTCGGAAAGAGGATAAGTTGGGAATGCGCGCTTCAGAGACAGCTGAAATGATTTTTACAGACTGTCGCGTACACGAAAGCCAAGTTCTTGGCGAAGTAGGAGATGGGTTTATTCAATCCATGAAAGTGCTTGATGGCGGAAGAATTTCTATTGCAGCTTTATCATTGGGTATTGCAGAGGGAGCGCTTGAAGCTTCTATTGCTTACTCCAAAGAACGTCATCAGTTCAATAAGCCAATCAGTTCTTTCCAAGGCATTTCCTTCAAACTTGCAGATATGGCAACCCAAGTGGAGGCTTCAAAATTATTGATTTATAAAGCCTGTGATTTGAAAAATCGAGGTGAGAAAGTGACCCTAGCTGGTGCTCAAGCCAAATTATATGCTTCTGAAGTTTGCGTTTCTGTTTCTAATGAAGCAGTTCAAATATTTGGAGGCTATGGCTTTACAAAAGATTATCCGGTGGAGAAATTCTATCGGGATTCAAAGCTTTGTACCATCGGTGAAGGGACAAGTGAAATCCAGAAATTGGTGATATCGAGAGAAATACTGAAATAAGTCAGAAGGCTAAATTCAGAAGGCTGAAAAATAGAAAAGCTGAAATCCGAGAGGGTTTCAGCTTTTTTCATTTAATAGGGATAGCTGTTTAGCCACTCCCAGAAATTTTCACGATGAATGATTTTTGGGTTTTCAGGAGTGTATTTATCCATAAATGACTGAGGTATTTTTGTTTTAGCCTTTGGATTCCATTTGAATTCGAAAGGGTAGATTTTACCATCTATTTCTTCGATATAGTCTATTTCCTGCCCTCTTACAGTCCTCCAAAAATAACATTGGCCATAGAAGCCAGAATAGCTCAGGAGTTTTTGTCGTTCTGAAATAAGGAAATTTTCCCAAAGCCCTCCGATATCATTTCGAGAAATGATAGGAGCATAATTACCGATGATTGCATTTCGAATTCCATTATCGATGAAAAAATACTTGCGGCTGGTGCTGATTTCAGTCCTTAAATTTCTGGAAAATGGCGAAAGTTTTTTGATAATAAATGCTTTTTCTAAAAGATCCAGATAGTTGGAAACTGTTGTTTTATCAGCTTGCACAGTCCTGCTTAGTTCATTAAAACTAACCTCTGAACCTACCTGCCAAGCCAATGCCTGAAGTATCTTATTTAAAAGCTCAGGTTTACGAATTCCTTGAAAATTCAGGAGGTCTTTATATAAATAACTCGTCGCCAGATTATTCAAGACATCGATTTCATTTCCACTTTGAGTGACTACCTCTGGATAGGTGCCAAAAATCAAATATTTCTCAATACTTCCCAAAGTGGTTGGCAAGCCAAGCGTGGTAGTCAATTCTGACCAGCTGAGTGGATAAAGTTTGTATTCCCACTTTCTTCCAGTTAGAGGTTCATTAATGGTTTCGGAAAGTTCCAAGGCCGAAGATCCAGTTACGATCAATTGAACAGATGAAAAATTGTCAATGATCAATTTGAGCGTAAGACCGATGCTGGGAATTCGCTGTGCTTCATCAATGATAATAATTTTTGAAGTCCCTAGGTATGATTTGAGAAATGCAAGGTTAGGATTGGAAAGCGCATTTTGAACAGAAATTTCATCTCCATTTAAATACAAATAATCTGAAGAAATACTTTCAGCAAGCTTTCTGACCAAGGTGGTTTTCCCAACCTGTCTTGGCCCTAAAAGTAAAATTGCCTTCTTGAAGTCAATTTTAGCACTGAGAATTGAAAATAGTGATCTGGAAACGTGCATGTTTAGTGATTATAATCTCCAAATATACGTAAAATTGGTGATTATAATCACCAAATATCCCTATAATCGGGGATTACGATCCCTGATTTATATTTTTGGAAATACTCCTGGATCTTTTAAATAGGCTTCTTTCAACCTCCAGCCACTAAATAAAATCCTGCTGCCAAGGCTGCACCGGTGATTGGACCCAGAATCGGAATCCATGCATAGGACCAGTCAGTAGGTCCTTTGCCTTTGATCGGTAAAAGCTGATGCATCAATCTTGGCCCAAAATCACGAGCAGGATTTATGGCATATCCGGTAGTTCCTCCCAATGACAAACCAATTACCCAAACAAGGAATGCTACAGGAATTGCACCTAAGGATCCCATCCCGATCGGAGTTTCTGTGGCATCCCCGAGCTTAACTCCGGAATTGTATAGAATCACTAAAATCAAAACAAAAGTGCCTATCAATTCAGATAGAAAATTGAGTTTAATATTTCGGATTGCAGGTCCGGTTCCAAATGGAGCTGCAATAATTCCGGGGTCAGTTTCTGCTTCATAATGGTCTTTATACATCAGCCATGCCAAGCCTACTCCAACCATTGCTCCTGAAATTTGGGAAAGTATATAGCCAGGTGCCATAGCCCAATCAAACTGTCCAGTGATTCCCAGACCTATGGTTACTGCAGGATTCAAATGAGCTCCACTGTGTGGTCCCGCTACCACCACCCCCACGAATACTGCGAGTGCCCAAGCGGTAGAGATTTCCATGATCCCACCACCACTTCCTTTGGTATGGGGTAAAAGCATATTGGCGACGACTCCGGAACCTAAAAGCAAAAGCAAGGCTGTTCCGATAAATTCTGCTAAGTAAGGATTCATAAGGTTGATTGGGTGGGTTTATTAGGAATTGTAGTCCAAGATAAAAGGATATCTTTATTCGATCCAATTTTTTGACCGCTCTACAGCTTTGTGCCAAAAGTGCAGCATTTTTTCTCGCTTTTCGCGATCCATCTCTGGAGTGAAACTTCGATCTGCCGTCCAAAGTGCTTGAAGTTCTTCTCTACTTTCCCAAAACCCAACAGCCAAACCAGCCAAAAATGCTGCGCCTATTGCGGTCGTTTCAATAATCTCAGGACGCTTGATTTCGCAATCCAACAAGTCAGCCTGAAACTGCATCAGGAAATTATTTGCGGTGGCTCCACCATCGACTCGAAGTTCGGTGGTTGGTTTTCCACTGTCTTTTTCCATGGCTTTCAATACGTCGTACACTTGGTATGCGATCGCCTCCAAAGCAGCCCGCGTGAAATGCGCAATGGTTGTGCCTCTTGTGATT
This sequence comes from Algoriphagus marinus, assembly GCF_001936475.1. GTDB lineage: Bacteria > Bacteroidota > Bacteroidia > Cytophagales > Cyclobacteriaceae > Algoriphagus > Algoriphagus marinus. The sequence continues at coordinate 58,994 of NZ_MSPQ01000004.1, forward strand.
CCAAAAAATGCACCTCTGGCATTTTGATCCCAATGCGGAGCGCCCAATCCAGCCAAAGCTGGAACAAAGTAAACCCCATCATTGTCTTCTAGACTTAATGCTAATTTCTCTGACTCTTTCGCATTTCCAAAGAGCTCTATCCCATCTCTAAGCCATTGGATCGCAGCACCACCAATGAAAACCGATCCCTCGAGTGCATAATTGATTTCGTCTCCGATCTTCCAGGCTACGGTCGTTAGTAATTGGTTTTTGGATCGGACGGCTTTGGTTCCTGTATTCATGACCAGAAAGCAACCCGTGCCATAAGTAGTCTTGGCCATTCCCGGTTCGATACAGAGTTGCCCGAAAAGTGCAGCTTGCTGATCCCCTGCGATTCCGGCGATCGGGATTTTGGTACTGAGTACATCGCCTGCAGTTTCACAATAGATTTCTGAGCAGGATTTAACTTCTGGAAGCATGGATGCTGGCACGCCAAAAAGCTCCAATAATTCCTGATCCCATTCCTGGGTATGAATATTGAAAAGCATGGTTCGACTGGCATTGGTAATGTCAGTCAAGTGATTTTTTCCAGCGGTGAGTTTCCAGACCAGCCAGGAATCAACTGTTCCGAAAGCCAATTCTCCAGCTTCAGCTCTTGCTCTGGCGCCGTCCACATTTTCCAGAATCCATCGGATTTTTGTGGCAGAAAAATAGGCATCGATGATCAGTCCGGTCTTCGAAGCGATCATTTCCGCATGTCCTTTTTCTTTAAGGCTATCGCAAAAAGCGGCTGTTCTTCGATCTTGCCAAACAATCGCATTGTGGAGGGCCTTTCCTGTTTTTCGATCCCAAACGATCGTGGTCTCCCGCTGATTGGTGATGCCAATCCCTGCAATCTGATCTACCCGAATCCCTTTATTAACTAAGGCTTCTATCATCACTGCAGACTGTGAGGTCCAGATTTCTTCCGGATCATGTTCTACCCAACCTTGATTTGGAAAATGCTGCTTAAATTCCTTCTGGGCAGTGGATACGATTTTTCCTTTTTTATCAAATACAATCGCTCTGGAACTGGTGGTTCCTTGATCCAGCGCAAGTAGGTAGGGTTTCGTTTGGGTCATTGGGTTATTGTTTTTCTAATTGAATTCTTAAAATAATTGATGTCAGCGAACAAACGATTAAAATACGTTGACTATTTGATCAAATACTTTTCAGCAGTTTTTTGGAAGTCCGCAAGTTCGGCTGCAATCCAAGCTTGATCTTTCCCCATTTCCTCAGCCATCAACTTGACTACTTTGGGAGCGGAATCAATTGCCGCCTGTGCATCCAGAATCAGCATTCGAATTCTTCTAGAAAGTACATCATCGAGTTTTACTGCCATTTCATTTCGGATTGCCCAGATGACTTCGGCGAGGATATTTGGGAAGTCTGGGTGAATTTTTTCTTTCCATTCGGGATGGCTTTCAGCCAAAGCATGGATTGCCTTTGCATCTGTCCCATAGACTCCCCAATGCCCTTTTTCTGGTTTGGTGGTATTTCCTTGGATTTTCATATCGGCAGAAGTGGAAGCATTTGGTTTCGTTCCAGTCACTTGTTCGAAATAATCTACTGTGTCTTCACCCATTTTGCGGAAAGTGGTCCATTTTCCACCCGTTAAGGTTACTAGGCCGCTTTGAGAAAGAATAACTTTGTGTGACCGGGAGATTTCCTTGGTTTTCGTGCTTCCTTCTTTTGGTCTGGCTAAAGGTCTTAGCCCTGCGAATACGGCTTTTACATCTGCCCGTGTTGGTTCTTTGGTCAGGTAACCGGCAGCTGTTTCAAGTACAAAGTCAATTTCTTTTTTCAATGCCTCTGGTTCCAGTTTCGGTTTTTCACGAAGGGTGTCAGTCGTTCCCACCACCAATTTGCCATGCCAAGGCACAGCAAAAAGTACCCGACCATCTCTGGTTTTTGGGATCATCAGCGCATCTGTTCCACCTAGGAAATCCAAGTCCATCACCAAATGAATCCCTTGGCTAGGCTGGATCATCTTCGGCGCTTCGGGATTATCCATTTGAAGAATCTTGTCCGCGAAAACTCCGGTGGCGTTGACCACCATTTTAGCATTTACAGTATAATTATGCTTACCTATTTCATCCCGAACTTTTAATCCGGTAATTTTTCCAGAATCGTTTTTAATGAGATCAGCCACCTTGGTGTAGTTCAGGATGCAGGCTCCAGCCGCATCAGCCGTTTGGGCGATAGCCACTGCGAGTCGGGCATCATCAAATTGCCCATCGTAATAAACTACGCCACCCATTAATCCTTTTTGCTTGATAGCTGGAAGCCGAGCGATCGTAGCAGCTTTGGAGATCCATTTTGACTTTCCGATTCGAAGTTTCCCTGCCATCCAGTCGTATATTTTCAATCCGACGGTATATTGAATGCGGTCAAACCAAGTATAAATAGGAATAATAAAGGGCTGATCATGTGCCAAGTGTGCAGCATTTTTCAATAACCTGCCCCGCTCTTTCAGCGCTTCCAATACCAACATCACATCTCCTTGTGCTAGGTAGCGAACACCTCCATGGACCAGCTTGGTGCTTCGGCTGGAGGTGCCCTTTGCAAAATCCGCTTTCTCCAAAAGTAAAACAGACATTCCTCTGGATATCGCATCCAAGGCAACGCCCAATCCTGAGGAACCTCCACCTATGATGGCAATATCCCAGATTTTGGTTTCGTCTTTGAGTTGGCTTAAGTTTTCTTCTCTATTCATATCATTTTACCTCTTCCACAAAAGTAAACTAAAGGAAATAAAAAGAAAGTAAAAGAAACAAAAAGAATTCTAAATATTTCAATTCGATTTCTTTTTGAGTAGTTTTAGCTTTCAAACGAAAGGGAAATGACCATTGCCGAGCGACATAAATACATTTTAGACGAACTGAATCGAGCTGGATTTGTATCGGTTTCCGAACTAGCCAAAAACATGGAAGTGACCATGGTGACGATTCGTAAAGACTTGAAAATCCTGGAGGACAAGGGTTTGCTTTTTCGATCTCATGGCTCCGCCACGCCGGTTTCGCCCTATGTTTCTGACCGCTCTGTTCAGGTGAAAAAGCTGGAACAGGTTGCGGAGAAAACCAAGATTGCAGAAAAGGCCTTGGACTTTTTGGAGGAAAAAGAAGCCGTCTTAATTGGCTCGGGAACAACTGTAGTGGCTTTTGCGCAAGCGATCCCCAAAAACAAACCATTGACAGTTCTCACCGCAGCCATGAATGTGACCCTAGCGCTAATCGATAACCCTGAAGTGGAGCTGGTACAACTGGGTGGAGTAGTGCGAAAAAGTAGTAGCTCTGCAGTTGGGCATTATGCGGAAGAGATGCTGAAAAACTTTGCCTGCAGTAAGCTTTTTCTAAGCGTGGATGGGATCAGTCTAGAGCATGGCTTGACTACTTCCAATATGATGGAAGCCCACTTGAATGCTCAGATGATTCGCTCGGTACAAAAGACAATTGTACTGGCAGATAGCCGGAAATTTGGCAGAAAGGGCTTCGGTAAAATCTGCGAACTCGAGGATATCGATATTATCATCACGGACTCAGGAATTCCTGAAATCTATCGTCAAAAATTGGAGGAAAAGGGCATAGAGGTGGTGGTGGTTTAAAAATCCTTATAAGTTTTCTGCTCCACCTGCGCTCCTGATTTATCCAGTGTCACCACATAAATAAATTGATATTCGTCGTCAGTAAGATTCGGAAACTTTTTACCTGATCCAATGAAAAAATTAGCTAATTCCGGAACTGTATTGCTATGGCCTACCACCAAAATATTCCCTTCCAAACCTTTCAATTTTTCCGCAAAAGCTTCCTGGTCTCTTGGATCATAAACCTGAATCTCCACACCGGCTTGATCAGCGCTTGGCCAAGCAGTGTATTTGGTTCGCTTGTAATCTGTGGAGAACACATGCTTGATTTCCTTATCCGCCAGAATTTGGGCGAGCTTTGTTGCTCGGATAATACCTACTTGAGCCAGTTCCGGATCAGGATCTTCCACCAGCATCTTTTCGGCGTGACGCACGATGTAGATGGTTTTGGGTTCTGGGCTGCTTCCACAGCTTACGAGAAAAAGACCTCCCAAGAGGATCAGAAGTAATTTTTTCATGTGTTTATAATTTGATTATTAATGGCCACATGGAATCTTCGCAATACTTTCCCGATAATTATCGGGACATCCCAGTGTGTGTCGCTTGCGTCATGCTCGATTTCATCTCTTATACCATTTATTGGAGGTTAAGCTTTTTAGCTTTCATCCTTTAGCTTTCTCAATTTTAAAATTTATCCCGAAAACGTGTTATCCAAATGCTGATCCTTGGCTTTGATGCTTTCAAAATGAAGAAACTGCTCCCAGAATTCTTCCTCTGGAACTGCAGCCCGTAGGTACAATTTTTCTTTTTTGATTGGATGTTCGAAAATCAACTGGAAGGCATGCAGGTTAATGCTGGCATCAGGATTTGCTTTCGCAAAGCCATACTTCAAATCGCCACGAATCGGGCAGCCCATTGATGCTAATTGCACTCGAATCTGATGTGGACGGCCAGATATCGGACGAACTTCCAACAGCCAGTGATCATTCATAAATCCAAGTGTCTTGTAATTCAACTCTGCTTTTTGAGAGCCTGGAACTTCTCGATCATGTGCAGTGACTACATTTTTCTGCTCGTCTTTGACAAGCCAATGGGTTAGTTTTCCCATTTCTTCTTTGGGCTTTCGCTTTACGATGGCCCAATACACTTTGTGAATCTCCCGCTTTCGGAAAATCTCCATCATGCGCTCCAAGCCTTTGGAAGTACGGGCAAAAGCCACTAAACCGCTGACCGGACGATCCAAGCGATGAATCGGATGCAAGAATACTGCACCGGGTTTATCGTATTTTTTTGCAATGTATTCCTTGAGGTAATCGATCAGTGTTTTATCACCAGTCTTATCTCCCTGCACGAGTATTCCCGCGGCTTTATTTACTATTATGAGGTGATTGTCTTCGTAGACAACCGTAAATGGCTTCTTTTTCATCTGTTTATTTTTTCTTTCTCAAAGATGAGATGGAATCTTACACGGTAAAGACTACCGACTTGCGTGAAGTTTTTCCATTTGGATGCCTACCTCAGGCAGGCTCGATTTTATATGCTGCAAAGGTAGGGAATTTGTGGGGGAGTAGTAGGTAATCACTCCTCGTTGACGAAGAATATTGAAGACTTTTAGTATACTAGTATTTTAAAACTAAGGTTTAATGAAAATACATCGTATAATCCCTGTCCTGCTTTTTATTTTTTCCTGCTCTCCCTCAGAAAAAGATAGTCAACAAATTACCGACAATTTGAAAAACATCTCCCTGATCGCAGAAGATTCGACGGTTGTCAGGGATATTCTTGCATCCACCTTTATCTTTCAGGATGGAGATCAGGAGCATCTGATTTTCCGTGATGCTTCGGCGTCTACTATTTATGTTTTTGAGCGGGAGACTGGTGACTTGGTATATAAGTGGACTAAAATGGGTGATGTTCTCGGGGCTTTTTCCTTGGCTGTGAAAAATTTGAAAGTTTCGGAGTCCGGTGAAATTGTCCTAATCGATATAGGTGAGGGCTTACGGGTTTTTGCAAAGGATGGGGAGTTGATCAGTCGTGCCAGTCCAGTTGCTAATCAATGGAGTTTAGGTGGAGCTTTCAATCTCTTTAGGCAAACAGCTTTGGTGTCGATAAACGGACAGGAAAATGTTCTTTATTCTTTGGATATCTTAGAATCCGAGATATTAGAATACGGACCGCAATATCTTCAAAACAGAAAAAACCTAGCGCTGACAAACTTGGAAACAGGCGAACATCGATTGATTTTGCCTTTTCCCGAAGGCTCAAAATTCTTAAGTGGCAAAGTTTATCCATTTGAGGATTTCAGGCCTCTTTTTGTTTTAGATGAATCCGTAAATAAGTTATTTGTGATTTTTCAAAATGAACCTATCCTTTACATCTATTCTTGGAATGATGGAAATCCAGAATTAGAGTCAAGCAAACAGATTAATTTGCCGGGATTTGAAGAAAATGAGGGCTGGGAACCCGGAGCTATTCAAATGGCTCAAATTACCGATCAGGTCAATGAACCTTTTCCAGCAAGAATTCAGGGATTTGAAGCTGTTGAAAATGGTTTCTTGCTCAGTTATAGTACTAAACCCACTGACTTAGATAACTATAATCGCTACAAAAGCAAGGACCGAACAAAGGAAGGCTTAAATCAAATCTTCAAAGAAACCCGACGGAAAACGGTTTTTATGGACTTCGAAGGTCAGATATTCCCAGTAGATTTTCCCGAAATGCATTATGAGAGCTTCCAAATCATCGATGGTAAAATCCATTGGATGAAAAAGCCTAATCCCGGGGAAGAGGCTGAAGAGTTTACTGTCTATTGGGGAGAGCTATTGATAGATTGATTCAATCTAACTTTTCCACAATATCCCTCACAATCGACTCCGCATGCACAATGCTGTTTTCGATGAAGAACTCCCGCGTGTTTAATCCTCCGCAAACCACGCCTGCGAGGTAAACTCCCGGTACATTGGATTCCTGATTGTATTGATCGTAGCAAGGTTGCCGCTTTTCGTCTTCGCTCATTTCCACTCCCAGTTGCTCGAGCAAGGCAAAATTGGGTTTGTAGCCTGTCATCGCTAGCACAAAGTCATTTTCAATAGTCACTTCTCCTTCAAGAGTAGAAATAACCACTTCATTTGGTCGGATTTCTTTGACCCTTGATTTGGTGTAGGCCTTGATTGAGCCTTCTTTGATGCGGTTCATGATATCGGGGCGAACCCAATATTTGACATTCTGATCGACTTCATCTTCGAGCAAGACCATGCTCACTTCGGCACCTTTGCGCCATGTTTCCAATGCAGCATCTACGGCCGAGTTTGCTCCTCCGACGACCAACACTTTTTGTCCGATAAATGGCCAAGGCTCCTTATAATAATGCATGACTTTTGGCAGATTTTCTCCTGGCACATTCATCAAGTTTGGCAGATCATAAAAGCCAGTTGCCATTACAATTTTCTTCGTGGAATAAGTGGATTTGGAGGTTTTGATTTGGAAAAAATCTCCTGCCTTCGAAAGCGTTTCCACACCTTCGTATAGCTTGACATTCAGATCAAAATGGAAAAAGATTCTTCGGTAATATTCAAGTGCTTCCGTCCGCGTGGGTTTATTTCCCACGGACATGAACGGAATTCCCGCCATTTCCAATCGATCGGAAGTGGAGAAAAAAGTCATATTAATTGGGTAATTGAAGATGGAATTGGTCAAAGCTCCCTTTTCCAAAATCAAATAATTCAAGCCTGCTTTTTTAGCTTCCACTCCGCAGGCGAGGCCAATTGGGCCACCTCCAATGATAATGAGGTCAAAATGCTCCATGTTTTTATGTATTATTTAGGGGGAATGAAACCGAAGTGTCCTGATATTCCCTGTAGTTAAATTGAAATTGTCTTTCCTTCATTCGGACTAAGCCTGAGGCTTCTTGAACGACTGCGAGAGCCGAAACAGTTCCGTAGCTTTCCCCGATTCGTACCAATTGAGCCGAAAGGCCTATTTCCATATCAATAGGAACTCCAGTTTTAGGTAAATTTTCGAAGTCATAAGTTTGGGTTGATTTCAAACTACTCAGAAGGCTGTTTTCGTCCGGTTCGCCTTTCATGATATCCTTCAGTTGGTTTATTGCCAATTCGGTTTTCGGCCAGGATTCATTGAGAAGCCCATTGCTCAGGCCATAAATCCCAGGAGAAAGCTTTTGGATTTTTGGTGAATAATTACTCAAATACCAAAGACTTTGCCCATCTGAAACCAATAGATTGAAACCCTCATATTGTTCTTGGTTTTTCTGGATTTCCTGAAGATAATTCTCAGCTTCCAAATTGGTTTCCAACCAATCTTGAACGAGTTTTCCACGACTGATTTTAGCTACTTTTCTCGAATTGAAATCCCGGAAATTGGTCAGCAAAGCCCATCTCCCATTCGGATGAAAACCCAGCCAGGTACCTCCGCTTCGAAGGTCTTTCCCTCCAAAGAAACCAGATTCCCAGCGATGCAGTCCTTGTGTGGGACGCTCAAAAAACTCATCCCGATTTGCAGAGATTACCAATGGAAAATTAGGGTTGACCTGCCAGGAAATTGCTGCTAAACACATGAGCTAAAGTTAAAAGAAAAGGCCGGAAATTTCCGGCCTTAATGCTGCGTTATCAAGCGTTTACTTCTGCCAAACTAGGGTAGTCTGTAAATCCTTTTTCTCCGGGAGTGTAGAAGGTGTCCGGATCAAAAGGGGCTAATTCTGCACCCATTTCAAATCGTTTTGGAAGGTCAGGATTAGAAATAAATGGTTTGCCATAAGCTACGGCATCAGCCAAACCTTCCAGAATAAACTTATTTCCTTTTTCCTGATCAAAACCCGCATTGATCACCAAGGTGCCTTTGTACATCGGTCGGTAATGCTTGGCGATTTCAGTGACCAAATATGGAATGTCGCTTACATCATTAAACGGCTCTGAGAGATGGAGGTAAGCGAGGTCATACTGATTTAACTTTTCTACGATGTAATCAAATGTAGGAATCGTCTCCTCATCTGCTTCCATTCCGAAAATTCCATTCAAGGAAGGATTAAGACGCAGTCCGATCCGGTTTTCTGGCATTACCTCTTTGATCGCATCGATCACTTCAAAAAGGAATTTGGTACGATTCTCAATGCTTCCACCATACTCATCCATTCGGGTATTGCTGGAACGATTGAAAAACTGATGAAAAAGGTATCCATTGGAAGAGTGGATTTCCACGCCGTCAAAACCTGCTTCCATTGCATTTTTAGCTGCATTTTTGAAATCAAGAACTGTTTGCTTGATTTCTTCTATGCTCATTTCTTTTGGGGTTACTGTTTCCTTAAAACCCTTTGGAGTAAATGACTTTGCATGTGGATTGATCGCAGATGGCGCCACGGGTAATTCTCCATTATGAAAATCAGGGTGAGAAATTCTTCCTACATGCCAAAGTTGGATGAAAATGTGTCCACCTTCTTCATGAACGGCTTGAGTTACTTTTTTCCAACCTTCAACTTGCTCTTGGGAATAAATACCCGGGGTATTGATATAGCCAACTGCCTGCTTAGAAACTTGCGAGCCTTCAGAAATAATCAGTCCTGCAGAGGCACGTTGTGTATAGTATTTTACGTGAATGTCAAAAGGGACATTACCTTCATTCGCTGCTCGGCTTCTGGTCATCGGAGCCATCCATACGCGATTTGAAAGTTCTAAGACCCCAACCTTGATAGGTTGTAAAAGTGGTTGTTTGGTACTCATAATCTATTTTTGGTTTAGTTTATAAAATTCAATGTCTATACAACTGTTAGATATCTCTGGGAGTTCAGCCATTGAATAATATTTGGTTTCTTTTTGGGGAATGTGATACAACGTATTGACGCTAAGGTTCAATAATTTTTCCTCCTTTTGGGAATTTGTACAGGTAAATCAATACTTTGAATTATGGAAACAAAATTGGTGCTCATCACAGGCGCAGCCAGTGGGATAGGTCTTCATTTGGCTAAGTCACTCAGCGAAAAAGGATATGCTTTGGTTGTAATTGATTTGAATTTGGAGCAATTGCAAAAGGAGTTTCAAGAAAATGACAGACTCCAGATTTTTTCCGGGGATGTGTCTTTGCCTGGCACCTGGGAGAAAATCCTGCAATTTATCGATTCCAAAAATGCCAAAGTTTCTCATTTATTTAATTGTGCGGGCGTGATTAAGCCAGGTTTTGTCAAAGATTTTGAGCTATCCGATATTGATTTTCATCTTAATGTAAATACCAAAGGAAGTATTCTAGGCTTGAAATTTATCGCAGATCGGATGAAAGAGCAGGGCTTTGGTCATGTGATTACCATTTCCTCCTTGGCGGGTTTGGCTCCTGTTTCTGGATTGAGTTTATATGCTGCTTCCAAATTTGCAATCCGGGGATTCTGCCTGTCAGCTGCGGCAGAGTATAAACAGTTTGGGGTAAAAATTTCTGTAGTTTGCCCAGATCTGGTCGCCACACCTATGCTGGATTTGCAGCTGGAGTATCCGGAAGAAGCCAAACTTACCTTTAGCGGTCCTTCAAAAGTATTGCAGCCTGAGGATATCACTAAGGCACTAATCCGGCTAATGGATAAGCCAAAGGAGCTGATTTGCATTCCAGAATCCCGAGGACTACTGGCGAAAATCGCGGGAATCTGGCCTTGGGCAGGAGAAATTTTTAGAGATAAATTAGAAAAGAAAGGAGCAGAAACCATCAAAAAGCTCCGAATGGGCTGATTTTTAAAAATTAACAGTTTTTAATACGATTATTTTCGTACTAACTCTTGACTTACGATAATCTTCGTATAACTTTGTACGAAAGCTATCGTAAGAACTACCATGACTAAACCTACCGAATCCGAATTAGAGATCCTCGCCTTGCTTTGGGAGCTAAAAGAAGCAAGTGTAAGACAGATCCACGAGCGCCTTGCCGAGACCAAGGACACCGGCTATACCACTACTCTTAAAATTATGCAAATCATGCATGCAAAAGGAATGGTCAGTCGTGATGAACAGAATCGCTCCCATATCTATAGACCCGCTTCCAATCAGCAGGAAACTCAAAATTCACTTTTGAAGAATTTGGTCAATACTGCCTTTGGAGGTTCTGCACAAAATCTGGTGATGCAAGCTTTGGGTCAGGAGAATCCTTCCAAAGAGGACCTAGATGAAATTAGAGCTTTTTTAGATCAACTTGAACAGAAGAAATCATGAACGTTTTAACGGAATGGATCCCTGAGAATTTGCTTTATGCTTTAGGCTGGACGCTGGTGCATTCTCTTTGGCAGCTATTAGCAATTGGTGTAATATTTTGGATTGGGTTGAAAATTGCAACCAATAAAAGCGCTGCCTTCAAATATAATCTTGGGTTATTGGCGTTTGGGTCAAGCTTTTTATTAACTGTTGTCACCTTTGCCTATGAGTTAGCCAGCTTTGCGCCAGCTCCTGATATGGAGGTCTGGTTGACAAATTTGGTTTTTGTAGAAGCTATAGATGCTGCATCTGGCTTTGCTGCCGAAGACTTTCTCCGAAAAGCGATTAGCTGGATTGACCAACAGCTCCCGATTTTAGTTAATTTCTGGTTTTTTGGAGCCTTACTTTTTCTCTTCAGACTCTTCACTAGTCTGACAGAATTACGGATGCTTCGAAAGGCAGAATCTCTCCCGGTTGATTTCCAGGTAGAAAAGACATTTTACAGATGGGTTGGCAAATTGGGATTGAATTCCAAGGTTAGCTTAAAGGTGACCGAATCTGGAATTTCGCCGATTACTTTTGGCCATTTAAAGCCGATAGTTCTAATTCCGGCAACATTGGTTTTTCACCTTTCTCCTTTTCAGCTGGAAGCGATTATTGCACATGAGCTGGCGCATGTCAAGCGAAATGATTACCTCATTAATTTGATTCAATCCGGGCTGGAAGTCCTTTTCTTCTACCATCCTTCTTACTGGTGGATGACACAGACGATCAAGGAACTCCGAGAAAATGCAGCTGATGATGTGGCTGTTCAAGCGGGTATAGCTCCAAAAGAATTGGCTTACAGCCTAGCAGAAGTCTTGAACTTTGCGCAGCAAAATCCACCCGAATTGGCTTTGCCAGCGAGCAAAAAACGAAATCCAACTTTGCAGCGGATCAAGAGAATCTTGGGCCAGCCTGCTCAAAACTATCCACAAAACCCTATTATTTCTATCCCCATGTTACTAACCTTATTATTCAGCGCAGGCTTGATTGCCAGTGCGCAGCAAGACAGCCCAAATGCCTTTGAGGCAATTGAACCTAATGTTTATCTGGAGAATCCAGAGATTCTAGGATTGGAACCGAATTACAATTTTCCATCCCAATTGGATACCGTAAAAAAGGAAAGGGTAATTCAGAAAACCGAATCTTCTAGTGATGCTCCAATGGTCTGGACCACTGATTCAGGAGAAAAAATCATTATCAAATCCAATGGGTCAAACTCTTACACTTATAAAATTTCAACAGATACGGTAATCACAAATGGGGATACACTCATAATTAAAGGAGATAAGAATTTCTACTTTAAAAACGGAGAAGCAATTGATTGGGCTACCATGCCTAAAATGGAATTTGACTTTCCTGAAGCTCCAATTGCCCCAACTTTCCCAGAAGCACCGATTTCGTTTTTTGAAATGAGTGAAATGCCTCCAATGCCGGAAATGGCTCCTATGGCTGAGATGCCTCCAATGCCCGAAATGGAAGGATTTGAGTTTTTTAATTCTGGTTCAGTTCCTACTGTATATAGAACTGGAAAAAACGGAGTGTTTATTTCTCGTGATACCACGGAAATGTCCAAAGCGGAAAAACAAAAATGGGCTGAAGAAATGGAAAAGCAAGCCAATGAATGGGCAAAGCGAAGTGAGGAAATGATGAAAGAATGGGAGCCTCAAATGAAAGCCTGGGAGCAAAAGATGGAAGCTTGGCAAAAATCGAATGAGCCTAAAATGAAAGAGTTTGAGGAGAAGATGAAAGCTTGGCAAAAAGCAAATGAACCCAAAATGAAGGAGTTTGAGGAAAAGATGAAAGCTTGGGAGAAGGCTCAGGAGCCCAAGATGAAAGAATTCGAAAAGCAGATGGAAGAATGGCAGGAGAAATTCCAACCTAAGATGGAAGAGTTTCAGCGGAAAATGGAAATCTGGCAAGAGGAAAATGCTGAGAAATTTGAGGAGTTTCAGCGAACGCTGGAGGAGCAGTTCAAAAAGAAGGATAATTCAAAAAATTAATCACCTATAAATTTATTGTGTGTTGAATACTAAAAAAGGCCAGCTCGATGAGTTGGTCTTTTTTTAGATTCTATTCACCATGCTTTGGCATAGTCAAATCACCTTTCGATGGCCTAGAGAAAAATAGTCGGCATAAAAGATAGATCTTTATGGCACTTAGCCACCAAAAAGGAGAAGATTAAGGCAATTTTTTTATGGCGAAAATAAACGATTAACAGCAATCCTAAGAGCCTCTTTTCCGAAGGCTCTTTCTTTTCCGCGGATTGCGTTGAAAACTCTTGACGTTACAAGCCATTAAAGTATCATCAACGTATCATATTGTATCATATCGTATCAAACTTCGTTGTATATTTGTAAAATGAGCAACAACGTTTATAATTTCACTATTGATATTGACTGGAAACTTATTGGAATAATAAGTCAAATTGACCGTTTTGACGCAACATGGAGTTCAATCGAAAAACGAGAAACACAAAGTCTAAAACAATTAAAGTCAATAGCTACAGTGCTTAGCGTTGGTGCTTCAACGAGAATAGAAGGATCGCGATTGTCTGATGAAGAAGTCGATTTGTTATTGCAAAATATTGATATCACAAAGCTAGAGGATAGAGATTCTCAGGAAGTAGTTGGATATTTTGAAACGTTTGATACTATATCTGAATCATATTCTGAAATCAACATTACTGAAAGCAGCTTAAAGTATTTACATAATAGTTTAATGCGATTCAATAAAAAAGACGAATGGCACAAAGGCGAATATAAAAAGCATAGCAATGCTGTTGAAGCCAATTATCCGGATGGCACAAAACAACTAATATTTGAAACTACTCCAGCAGGATTTCAAACTGAAGATGCAATGAGAAATCTTGTTGACTGGTATAACTCTGATAATGAAACTCACCCGCTCGTCAAATGCGCTTTATTTACTTATGATTTTTTGAGCATTCATCCTTTTCAAGATGGAAATGGAAGATTGAGTAGGCTTATTTCTTCATTGCTATTGCTTAAAAACGGATACAGCTGGATTCAATACATAAGTTTAGAACACGAAATTGAAACAAGGAAATCCGAGTATTACAGAGTATTGAGAAATTGTCAAACTCAGAGACCAAATGAGAATGTAAGTGAATGGACAACATTTTTCTTTGATGCGATAATGAATGTTCAATCTAAATTGTTAAAGAAATTAGAATTAAGTGGAAATCAAACTCAATTATCGCCAAAAGAGAAATCAATAATCACATACATTGAAAATCACGCAGGATGTAAATCAAGCGAAATATCTACGAAATTAAATATCCCAAATCCAACGGTTAAACGGCTTTTAACAGCGCTGGTTAATATGAACTTAATCACAAAACATGGAACTGGACCAGGAACTAATTACTCAGCTATTTAACGGCTGCGCGCGAAAAATTATAGCTCATTCAATAACCTTATAAATCACCTCCCCATCCAAAGTCCTACCTTCCACCTGGATTCGGAATCGGTTAATCCCATAAGGAACTTTGACGGCTACTTGGAATCCTCCATTGCTTGTCTTTGCTTTTGGCTCCCAAAAGATGGTAGGCTTTTTTCGAAGGTATTGATCAGCGGGAGGATTTCGCGGGAACTCAGGAAATGCGGTAAAACCCGGGATAGAAAAAAACTGAAAGCCTTCTGAATTAAATTTCTTATCTGGATTATTAGTAAAGCTTTGTCCTCTTTTCGTGATCAAAACTATCACTCCTGCAAACCCTGCCATACCAAAGACACTAGAACTAAAGGTGTAAACTCCTACGGATTCAAGCTCCTGCGGTTGATAGGAATCAATGATTTCCTTGAACTCTAGATTATCTAAGAAAGCAAACTTTACTCCATCAATAATCAATAAAGGAGCGCCTGTTTTTAGTCCAAAATTGAAATTACCTAGTTTGTCAGTTTGAGGACTAAGCCCCATTCTAAGCAAAACGTTTCCCATGGATACACTCATAGACAGCTGTTTATTTGACATCACTCGGTCTGGCTTGCCATATCCAAGCCATAAAGATTTCTCATTTTCTTCCTTAGACCCTTCCTTTACAAATTCTTCCATTAGAATATATTCGCCTGAGGTATCTAAAAAATAATCCTTGGATGAAATAGGTACTTTTCGATAGGTAAGTTTAGGAAAATCAACCTCAAACTCTGGTTTACTTATTGGTTCTAGCTCCACTGATCCAAAGGGTCGGAGTTTCTCATTCACTGCGGCTACTGCTATTTGGGCAGTTTCCTGATAGCTTAATCCAGTCGCCCAAAAGTATCCCGAAGAATCCGTCATGACCTGGCCGTAATCTTCCAAATCTCCCCTGACTATAGTGATTGGCTGGATCAGCCCCCGCCGTTTATTTTCCGGAGTAAATTTCCCTTTTAGGGATATTCCGTACTCCACAGGATGGCTTAGATTACTCTGAAAGGTTTCCGGCAAAACTCCATCCAGCCAGTTCATGGACTGCTCCAGCCGAATTCCCTGATTCATTTCTACTACTTGATCAGCATCAGTGATGGAAAGTATAAACTCCCCGTCAATGGGATTTTCGAATTCGTCTAGAAAATCCAATTTTAAGTTCATCACCCGATAGCTTACAGAATCCATAAGGGTATAATCAGCTTTTGCTGTTATAGTTTCCGGGAAAATTTCTAATTCTGCTTTTTCTACTTCAGGCCTAAAACCTTCCTCCATCACCACAAATGGAGCGATAAACTGATCATCCATTGGGAAATTTCGATTCCATTGGGTATAAGCTCGAATCGCATAATCACCCGGTTACATTTCTGTAGGCAATACCAAACCGCCTGAAATTTTTCCTTCTTGGATCGGAAAGGTTGCAGATTGAACAAGCTCTGAATTCTCTTTTAGGATATCCACATGGACTATTCGACTCAGCGAATCTGCCAAGAAAGCATCTTGGTAAAGCATTCGTCCACCGACCCAAGCCGTTTCTCCAGGGTAGAAATAGGGTTTGCTCAACGTCAGCCAGACCTTTTCCCGAAGGCGATTGAGTTGGGTGGCTGGACTAGTGACAATCTCTTCAGATTTAGTGTCGCTAGCTTGGAAATCAGGTTTGGGAATAAAATCCAACGGAAGTGTTCGTGCTACGCGCTGTCTGCCGAGGTATCCTGAAAGAACAAGCTGGGTGGGATTTAGCAGAGTTCCATTTCTGTCAACATCATAAAAACCATCTGGAGCCTCAATCCAGCTGATAGGGTGATAAATATTGTTATAGTAATCGTTTGGCCAAGGCTTGTCAATATGATGTATTTCCAAGCGTTCGTTTAAAAAGATGCGAAAGTTACCATCACCAAGAGGTCTTCGAAGAATGGAATCTTTCTGAATCGGAAAAATGGTCTGGTTTAATTCAATATTAAAGTCATTAGTTCTTCGTCGATCAGTTTGATCAGGTAGCTTTTTAAATAGACTAAAATAAATTGAATCTGGGGAATTAAGCAGAATAGACTGGTTGAGTTGTCTTAGGGAACTGTGATAATTTGATTGCCTCGCATTTCCCCAGCTTAATTCTTCTTGGGTATCAATTGGAATTAATGGTTCATATTGAGCCTGACCGAAATATCTTGACCCATCACGCAAAAGGCGAAAGTCTTGAAGATAATAGTCCATACGATAACCTAGCGCCCAATTGGTGATTTTCAAGGGTTCTTGCGCTGATGCTCGAAGATAGTTTGGTCCTTCGTCCGGATTGACTTTGTCAAACTCCACTACCCATGGATTCAAGATCTCGATTTCTGATTTGTATGGATCATCCGGTAGAGCCAAGAACACGGACTCGAACTGCTGATATTTTCGTTCCCAAGATTTATCCCGCTTGGCTTTAAGTTCTACTTCGGAAAGATTGGACTCGTTAAATGAAAGCTCAAAAATCACTTCCACTTTGCTTTTTCCCTCAAAAGAAACGGCTTTGACTTGCGTTACATAGCCCACAAATGAAGCGACCAACTCAATCTGAGCAGGGAAATCACCGGATAAGCTAAACTTTCCGGCTTCATCAGTCGCTATTCCCTGAGTGGTATTATTTACAAAGATATTTGCAAAAGGAAGCGGAAGGCCAGAGCCTTTTTCTACCACAATACCAGTTATTGTTTGGCTCTTTAGGGTCAAGGTGAAGCACCAAAAAAGAACTGCCAAAAAAACTCTCATCTTGAAAAAAATCATAGCATTAAATCATCTTAGCCAATAAAGAATACGAGTTACAATAGACTTAGTTTACATCTGTGACAAGTTATTTATTTTTTGGATTAAAAAAATGGTTTTGAGACCCTGTTTGTTAGTCATTTTCTTGCCCATTATTTTTCCAAGCGCGGAAAGCTTGAATAATAGAAAAAGATAATAGGATTGTCTGCAATGATGCCAGTAAAAAGATGAAAGCAGAATAAGAATTTTGAAGACAATGGTTGAGCAAAATTTCAAATCGACTTCCTAATTAGCTCCGAAGGAGCCAAACTATTCATGACCCTGTACGAAGTGCAGGGTATCCATAGAATTCCCTTCCATTAAGCCCTGAAGGGGCGAAACTTCAGCGATTCTTCCCTTCAGGGCTCCTTCTTTTGTTGTCATTTTACTCCTGGCTATACCGTGGGTTATGAATTATTTTGATTTTCCGGATCTAAGACTACCAAATTTTGACCTCCCTATCTACCAATCAACATAATTTGCTTACTGGTGTAAAAGCTGATATACATAAAAGAGAATCGGAACTTCTAATTACACCACTGAAGAAGTCGGGTATTTATCGAATGGAAGAATTGACCCCAGATCAGGTCTTTTTTTAGATTCTATTCACTGGAAAATGATGATATTTCAAAACCTCCAATTAATATAGCGGGTTGTTTGAAAACTCATGGCTGACAAATCCAATCGCGCGCTGCTTTTTATCTTTATTACGATCCTGGTCGATGTGATTGGTTTGGGGGTAATCATTCCGGTCGTTCCAAAATTAATTGAGGACTTGACTGGCGAAGGGTTGAGCGAAGCCTCCCGTTACGGAGGTTGGTTGATCTTCTCTTTTGCAGCGATGCAATTCCTCTTTTCGCCTATTATGGGCGGACTGTCGGATCGATTTGGTCGAAGGCCGGTCTTATTATTTTCCTTATTTGGGCTGGGCGTTGATTATGTGTTTCATGCACTCGCACCTACGCTGTTTTGGCTTTTTGTGGGTCGATTGATTGCGGGGATGTTTGGAGCGAGTTTCACTACGGCTACGGCCTACATTGCGGATATCAGTACTCCTGAGAAGCGTGCTCAAAATTTTGGTCTGATTGGAGCTGCTTTTGGCTTAGGCTTTATTATTGGCCCTGTGATCGGAGGATTGGCAGGAGCTGAATTTGGTCCGAGAGCACCTTTTCTAGTTGCTGCGGGACTTTCATTAGTGAATGTTTTATATGGAATATTTGTCCTTCCGGAGTCACTTCCAGCTGATAAAAGGCGTCCTTTTGAATGGAAAAGAGCGAATCCCATCGGTTCCTTAATGCAATTGAAAAAGTATCCAGTCGTCTCAGGTTTAGTGGTTTCATTAGTGTTGATTTACCTTTCTGGACATGCGGTTCAGAGCAATTGGGCCTATTATACCATGTTTAAGTTTGACTGGGATGAAGCCATGGTTGGGTATTCGCTAGGAGCTGTTGGATTGCTTGTGGCTTTGGTACAGGGAGGTCTGATTCGAGTTGCAATCCCCAAACTTGGAGCGTCTCGTGCAGTCTACATTGGGGTAGCGCTTAATGCGATAGGTCTGCTCTGTTTTGGAATGGCCTCAGCGGGCTGGATGATGTTTGCTTTTCTTGTTCCCTATTGCCTGGGAGGAATTTCGGGGCCGGCACTTCAGGGCATCATATCTGGACAAGTGCCATCTAATGAGCAGGGAGAGTTGCAAGGTGCTTTGACCAGTTTGGTGAGCTTAACTGCTATCGTTGGACCGGTGATGATGAATAGTATTTTTGCTTATTTTTCGTCTAATGAAGCGCCGATTTACCTTCCCGGTGCTTCATTTTACCTCGCCTCTTTTTTGACAGTTGTGAGCTTATTTTTCGCTTATCGGGTGCTTTCCACGCGATTTGTAAACGCAGACTAATTCCTAAGATCCAATTAATTCCAAGTGATTGGAGATCAGTATTGATGTGAATTCTTTTTGTGAAAATGCGAAAATGGGATTTTACTCCACTTTTAGTAAGAGATTTAATTTTTATGGGATTTTGCTCCACTTTTTGATTAATCAATCTTTCCGAATAGGTTGGCTAGGAAGCTTAGAACCTGATTTTATGCCAAATTAGGCCCGAAATGGCATTTGACTTTACCTCTTAAATCCTTTTTAATCAAGAATATACCCTGCAAAATAATTTCGAATTTTTCTTGATTTTATTGGCTTGAATGAAAGTTTTGGCTACTTTTAAATTAAAGTGGGAAAAAGTGGGGGAAAGTGGTAGAATGTGTGAGGCATTTTATTACTTTTGTCTTTACCACTTATATCATTCATAAGTACCAAAGCAAATGTTCAATAGTCAATACGATTGTAAGCTAGACCCGAAAGGACGTTTGGTATTGCCAGCCAAGATCAAGGCGGCGATTCCAGAGGCCAATGGTTCTGCGCTTATGCTTCGGATGGCAGAGGACAAATGTTTGGCACTGTATCCGATAGTGGAATACAAAAAGTTGGAAAATCAAATCAAATCGCTCTCAATCAACAATGCAGAGCAGCGAATGCTCCAACGGTCATTTTTCATCAGCAGCGTAGAGGTAGAGCTTGACAGTGCAGGGAGATTGCTGATTCCTAAGGTATTTCAGAATTACGCTAGTCTTGAAAAAGAACTGGTAGTAGTTGGGATGGGATCTCGAATCGAAATCTGGAATCCTGACACCTACCTACAGCATATTATTTCTGATCCTGCGGACTTGTCAAGTTTAATGGAAAAATATCTCTCATAAGCCATGGCAACGTCTGTTTATCATATTCCAGTGATGCTTACCCAATGCACTGAAGGCTTGGCTATTGACCCCAACGGGATCTATGTCGATGTGACTTTTGGGGGTGGTGGGCATTCACGAGAGATTTTAAAGCATTTGGATAAAGGCCATTTATATGGATTTGATCAAGATGTGGATGCTGAAGCAAATATTCCCGCTAGCGACAACTTCACTTTTGTGGCGGCAAATTTCAGAGATCTGAAAAAATACCTTCGTCTCTACGGGGTAACTAAAGTGGATGGGATTTTGGCTGATTTAGGGATTTCTTCACATCAGATTGATGAGCCTTCCAGAGGATTCTCAACGCGTTTCAAGGGCGATCTGGATATGCGGATGAATCAGGAGGCTGAGATTTCTGCCAAAGAGGTTTTGAATACTTACGATGAGGGTAAGCTTCATAAGATTCTTGGAATCTATGGGGAAATCAAAAACGCTAAGACTTTGGCGCAAGCTATCGTCTCTGAACGCGCATCATCACCATTTGAGACTACAGAAGGCTTTACCGCATTTTTGAAAAAGTACGCTCCAAAAGGCAAAGATTTCAAATACTACGCGCAGGTTTTTCAGGCTTTGCGTATCGAAGTGAACGATGAAATAGGTGCTTTGGAAGACTTGCTGATGAATTCATTGGAAGTTTTAAAGCCCGAAGGAAGGTTGGTTGTGATGAGCTATCATTCTCTGGAAGATCGCTTGGTGAAAAATTTGATGATCAAAGGAAAATTCCAAGGTGAGGTAGAAAAAGATTTTTACGGAAATCTGATCCGTCCGCTGGAGCCTTTGACAAGAGGGGCAATAGTGGCAGATGAAGAAGAAGTAGCTGCTAACCCAAGAGCAAGAAGTGCTAAACTCAGAATCGCAAAAAGAACCGGAAAATGAGTCAGAACACATTCAGAAAGAAATTGAAGAAAGGCAATGCTACCAAAAGTAGCAGTCCTGGGAAATCCATTTTCACTTGGATCGAAGAAAAGCTTGATGTGACTGGGATTCTTGGAGAAGGTGTTCCAGTTCAATTTGTGCCTCCAATCGGGTTTGTCGCATTATTGGCATTGATCTATATCTGGGGAAATCACAGGGCTGAAAATATGGTCCGGAAAATCGAAAAAGCACAGCAGGAAGTAGAAGATCTAAGAGCAGATGTAACCACTCTTGAAGCTGAAGTCATGCTTTCAAGTATGCAGTCTGAAGTGGCAAAACGAGTTGCCAACCAGGGAATAGAAGAATTGAATCATCCTCCTATAAAAATCGAGGTAGAAAAGTGAATGTAAAGCAGTCCATATTGATCCGAGTGCGGGTGGTATTCATCCTAATCGCTTTGACAGCAGCGGCAATCCCATATAGGATTACCAAGTTGCAGTTGAAGGAGGGAGACGTATGGAGAGAAAAAGCGGAGACGATCAATTTTCAATACCGTGAGGTACCTGCTACCCGAGGAAATATCTACGCAGGAGATGGGAGCCTTTTGGCGACTAGCTTGCCATTTTACCGAATAGCCATTGATCCTACTATTGCAAAAAATGATCTTTTCAATTCCGGGATCGATTCATTGGCAAATAGGCTTTCAGCTTTTTATAAGGATAAATCAGCTGCTGCCTACAAGCGAATGATCAAAGATGCCCGCTTGGACAACAAGCGTTATTTGGTTTTAAACCGAAAACAAGTAGGCTATCAAGGCATGCAAGTCATGTCCAAATGGCCAATCTTTAGAGAAGGTCGATTGGGAGGCGGAGTTATTTTTGAAAAAGTAGAAAAGCGTTACCGTCCATTTAATTCACTTGCCAGCCGTACAGTTGGATTTTTGAATGAGGATGACTATGGAGCAGGAATTGAATACAGTTTTAATTCCTACTTGAAAGGAACTGATGGGAAAGCTTTATTCCAAAGATTAGCTGGAGGAAGCTGGAAGCCTGTTTTTGATGCAGAGGATGTCAAGCCAGAGGATGGCTATGATGTGATTACCACATTGGACGTCAATATTCAGGATGTAGCCGAGACAGCACTTTTAAGACAATTGATTGATCGCAATGCAGCGTTTGGCTCTGTAATAGTAATGGAAGTGAAGACTGGCCAAATTAAGGCTATCTCTAATCTTCAGCGAAACAAAAACGGAAACGGCTATGGCGAAAATTACAATTTCGCTATTGGTGATCAGGGGAATACTGAGCCAGGATCCACTTTCAAGTTGCTATCGATGTTGGCGCTTTTGGAAGAAAATAAAATCAGTTTGGATGATAAAGTCGAGACTGGAAATGGGGTACACCTTTTTTATAACCGAGCGATGCGTGATGCCAAAAATGGCGGTTACGGAACTCTGACAGTTAGAGAAGGATTTGAGAAATCCTCAAATGTGGCGATATCCAAACTTGTCGATCAGTACTTTGGGTCGAGTCCTTCTAAGTTCATGGCATATATTGAAAAAGCTGGGCTGAATCAGCCACTAGGCTTTCAGCTTGCTGGAGAGGGGAAACCATTTTTCAAAAAGCCCGGAGCTAAAGATTGGTATGGCACTTCCCTTCCTTGGATTTCCATTGGCTATGAATCCAAACTAAATCCGCTTCACACATTAGCACTTTATAATGCTGTTGCAAATGGTGGGAAAATGATGAAGCCTTATATAGTCAAGGCTGTTTCGAAAGGCAATAAGATCCAGGAAAGTTATGAGCCGGAAGTAATGAGAAAGCAGATTGCCTCAGAAAAAACCATCAAGCAGCTTCAGGAACTTTTGGAAGGAGTGGTAAGTCGAGGAACTGCTCGAAACATCGCAAATGCAGATTACAAAATAGCCGGAAAGACTGGTACAGCTCAGAAATTGATCAACGGGCAATACACCAAGAAGTACTATACCAGCTTTGCGGGGTATTTTCCAGCAGACAGTCCAAAATATAGTATGATCGTGGTCATCGATAGCCCAGAAGGCTTTGCTGCTTATGGTGGAGATGTTTCCGCGCCGGTGTTTAAAGAAATCGCTGATCGAATTTATGCTTTGGATCTAGACCTAAATCCTGGAAGTAAGGAGCGTTTGGCACAAATGGAAGAATTAGGATCACCATATGTGCAAGCAGGAAAGGCGGAGGAATTACAGGAGATTTTCACCGAACTAGGTCTGAAGGCCTCAGCAATGAACGAAGAGGAGTGGGTGAAAACCGTATCCAGCGGCAGCAATGTTCAGATGCAGATCAATGATACTGATAAACCAATCGTACCGGATGTATCTGGACTTTCACTACGTGATGCGCTATTCATTTTGGAGAATAAAGGCCTTCAAGTGAATTATTCCGGAAAGGGAAGAGTAAAAGCCCAATCCATCGCCCCAGGAACACAATTAGTAGGAAACGTAACCATAAACCTTGTCTTAGGCTAATGAAAGTATTAAAGGACATATTATATAAGGTATCCCTCACTTCTACTACCGGAGATATGGAAGTTATGGTGAAAGACCTTGCCTTTGATAGCCGGCAGGTAGGTACGGGGACAGCTTTTGTGGCGGTTCCTGGTACGCAAGTGGATGGTCATGATTTTATTGATAAAGCCCTTGAATCAGGTGCCAAAGTGATTGTTTGCCAAAAGCTTCCGGATACTCTAAAAGAGGGCGTGACTTATGTGGAGGTAGTTAATTCGGCCAAATCCCTTGGCATAATGGCAAGTAATTTCTTTGATAACCCTTCCGAGAAAATCAAAGTAGTTGCTATTACCGGTACGAATGGGAAAACCACCACGGTGACTTTACTTCATCAGTTGTTCATGCGGATGGGTTACAGCACGGGTCTGCTTTCCACAGTTGAAAACAAAATTAACGAAACGGTAATCCCTGCTACTCATACTACTCCTGACGCGATCAGTGTACAGGCTTTGCTTCGCAAAATGGTAGATGCAGGTTGTACTCATTGTTTTATGGAGGCCAGCTCGCACGCGATTGTTCAAGAGCGAATTGCAGGTTTGAAACTAGCCGGAGCGGCTTTTACTAATATTTCTCACGATCACCTTGACTACCATGGCAGCTTTGATGAATACATCAAAGCCAAGAAAAAACTATTCGACGACCTTCCTAAGGATGCCTTTGCTTTAGTAAATGGGGATGATAAAAGAGGCGCGGTTATGCTTCAAAACTGCCGTGGAACACACCAAACTTTTGCCTTGAAATCACAAGCAGACTTTAAAGCAAAAATCATTTCAAATACGCTGGAAGGATTAGAGCTCGATATCAATGGAAAATTGACATGGTTCCGAATGATTGGTGCCTTCAACGCCTATAATCTTCTAGTAGTACTTGGGGTTGCGGAACTTCTTGGCGAGGATGAGGATGAAATCCTTCTGGAATTATCGGCCATCCGAGGAGCAAAAGGGCGTTTTGACCGAATTGCAATTGGTGGAATTATCGCAATCGTGGATTATGCACATACCCCTGATGCTTTGGATAATGTCTTGAAAACTATCAACGGAGTACGTACAGGGGTGGAGCAGTTGATCACTGTGGTAGGATGCGGTGGCAATCGAGACAAAACCAAACGGCCTGTGATGGCAAAGATTGCTGTTCAGGAAAGTAACAAAGTAATCCTCACTTCTGATAATCCGAGGTTTGAGGATCCAAATGAAATTTTAAAAGAAATGCAAGCTGGTGTAGGTCCCTCCGAAATCAGAAAATGTCTGACTATAGAGGACCGTCGTGAAGCAATAAAGACGGCATGCATGCTTTCGCAAAAAGGAGATATCATCCTTATCGCCGGAAAAGGTCATGAGGATTATCAAGAGATAAAAGGAGTGAAGCATCATTTTGATGATGCCGAAGTGGTGACAGAATTCTTACAACAATTGACCAAGAACTGAGATGCTTTATCCAATTTTTGATTATTTAGACCAAGTGCTTGACATCCCGGGAACGGGTGTATTTCGGTATATTTCTTTTCGAGCCGGAATGGCAGCAGTTTTTTCATTGCTGATAACAATCACTTTTGGCCACCACATCATTAACTGGATTCGCAATAAGCAAATAGGTGAAACTGTCCGGGATTTAGGATTGGAAGGTCAAGCGCAGAAGAAGGGCACTCCTACAATGGGCGGAATAATGATCATAGCCGCTATTTTGATCCCAACGCTACTTTTTGCCAATCTTAATAATATTTATATCATTCTTTTGCTAATCACTACTGTTTGGTTGGGCGGAATAGGCTTCGTAGATGATTACATCAAAGTATTCAAAAAAGACAAGGAAGGACTTAAGGGAAGATTCAAAATCGTGGGTCAGATTGGCATCGGAATCATTGTGGGGACTACCTTGTATTTCCACGAGGATGTGGTTATCAGGGAATTCACAAATCCGGTATCCATTGATGAAGGCGTTGTGGAGACTCCTGCTTTTCAAGATGTGAAAGTGGCAAAAACCACAATTCCTTTTACTAAAAACAATGAGCTGAATTACGAAACGCTTCTTGGATTTATGGGAGAAGCGATGACACCACTGCTTTATGTTTTTGTGGTGACATTCATTATTACAGCTGTTTCCAATGGAGCGAATATTACCGATGGAATCGATGGACTTGCCGCCGGGACATCTGCTATTATTGGCCTCACTATTGCGATTTTCGCCTATATCTCTGGTAATGCCATTTTCTCCCAATACCTGAATGTCATGTATATCCCCAACTCAGGGGAGCTTGTGATTTTTGCTTCAGCGTTTATTGGGGCTTGCGTAGGATTCCTTTGGTACAACGCCTATCCTGCTCAGGTTTTTATGGGCGATACCGGAAGCTTGATGCTGGGTGGAGTGATAGCCGTTTTGGCATTGACACTTCGCAAAGAGCTTTTGCTTCCATTGATGTGTGGCATTTTCCTTTTGGAAACTACGAGTGTCATGATTCAGGTGAGCTATTTCAAATACACTAAGAGAAAATACGGAGAGGGCAGAAGAGTATTCTTGATGTCTCCGATTCATCACCATTATCAAAAGAAAAATATTCCCGAGGCGAAAATCGTCACACGGTTTTGGATTGTCGGCATTTTGCTCGCAGTCATTACACTAGCCACTTTGAAACTTAGATAATTAATGAAATCGAGCATGACCCAGAACTTCGCAGAGACTGAGAATAATTATGCGAGATTCCTCCCGATAGCTATCGGGATGACCATTAAAAAACAATTATAAACACATGAAACTAATAGCCATCCTTGGAGCCGGAGAAAGCGGAATGGGAGCAGCAATGCTTGCCAAGGTGAAGGGCTATGCCGTTTTTCTATCTGAGTTTGGAAAAATCTCCGAAGCCAATAAAGCAACCCTAAATGCTGCGGGAATTGAATTTGAGGAGGGTAAACATACTGAAGAGATTATACTAAATGCCGACTTAATCATCAAGAGTCCAGGGATTTCTCCGAAAATATCAATTGTAAAAAAAGCCTTTGAAGAAGGAATAGCCGTGATCGATGAGTTGGAATTTGCGCAGCGATTCAGTGCGGGGAGAGTAATTGCGATTACAGGAACTAACGGGAAAACCACAACGACACTGCTTACTTATCACCTTTTGAAATCAGCAGGTCTGGATGTGGGGCTAGCTGGTAATGTAGGAAAAAGCTGGGCAGCCCAATTAGTGGAGGTAGATCACGAATGGTGGGTTATTGAATGTAGCAGCTTTCAGATTGATGGGTTTTTCAGCTTTAAACCTTCAATTGCTATCCTGACCAATATTACCCCTGATCACTTGGATCGCTATGAGTACAAACTGGAGAACTATGTGAATTCGAAGCTTCGGCTTTTCAAGAATATGGCTTCAAATAACTGCATGATCTTAAATGCAGATGATCCTTTGACTCAAAAAGGAATTGAAGGCTTCAAGATCTTGGCTAATACCTATTGGTTTTCGCTGAAAGATGCGGGAAAAGTAAGTGGATGCTTGTCCGGTGATCAACTGATCATTCAAATGGGAGAAAAATGTGCTACCATTCCGGTGGGTGTTATTCCTATCCCGGGAGACCATAATGTTATGAATACGCTTTGTGCGATCATGGCAGCAACTCTTGCCGGAGTATCTGAATCTGATTTGATTTCTGGGTTGAAAACTTTTGAGAATGCTCCACATCGAATGGAGAAAGTCCTGGAACTCGATGGAGTCTCTTTTGTCAATGACAGCAAAGGGACGAATGTAGAAGCAACTGCTTTTGCACTGGGAAGCTTTCAAAATCCAATCATCTGGATTGCCGGTGGAGTGGACAAGGGGAATGATTATTCGCTTCTTGAGTCATACACTCCTGCTATCAAAACCTTGATTTGTCTAGGTAAAGATAATTCAAAGTTAAAGTCTGCCTTTGCCGGTTTGATCCCTGATATCAGAGAAACACAGGACATCAATGAAGCTGTCAGCTTAGGCAATTCACTTGCTGTGCCTGGAGATGTGGTTTTACTGTCTCCTGCATGTGCCAGTTTCGACTTATTTAAAAATTACGAGGACCGTGGAAATCAATTTCGTTCTGCTGTCATGAACCTTAAACGAGCCATCGCATGAACCAAATCAAATCATGGATAGATGCCCATTTTAAAGGTGACCCGATCATTTGGGGTATCGTGATCTTACTTTCCTTGTTCAGTATTTTGGTAGTGTATTCAGCTACAGGCTCCCTAGCCTATAAGAATGCTGGAGGAAATACAGAACTCTATCTTTTCAAGCACTCTTTGCTGATCTTCATATCACTTGGAGTAATGTGGATGGCTCATCGGCTTCCATATCGAAAATATGCGCGCTATGCTCGGGTGGGAGTGATTATTTCCATCCCGCTCTTAGTCTTTACCTACCTTTTTGGATCAAATATCAATGAGGCAAATCGTTGGTTGACCATTCCGGTAATCAATCAGGCTTTTCAGCCTTCCGATTTGGCCAAATTAGCCTTGATAGCAGCAATCGCAGCAATGCTTGCGCGAAGACAGAATAATATCAAGGATTTCAAAAGCACCTTCGTGCCAATTATTTGTGCGATTGGATTGATCTGTGGGCTGATTGCTATGGCTAATTTTTCCACTGCGATTCTATTGCTCCTGACATGTCTGATCATCATGTTTATCGGTCGGGTACCTGTCAAATATCTCGCAATGGTTTTATTGGTTGGGGTATTGGGCTTGACGATTGCAGGTTTTACCGGACAGCGGGGAGCTACTTTGATATCAAGAGTCGAGGCTTTTTTCAATGAAAAAGAGATTCCTTTTCAGGCAGAGCAATCATTTATAGCCATCGCAACAGGAGGCGTTTCGGGCAAAGGACCAGGAAACAGTGAGCAACGAAATTCCCTGCCGCATCCCTACTCGGATTTTATCTATGCAATCATCATTGAAGAGTATGGTTTGATTGGAGGTTTTGGAGTTCTTTTCCTTTACCTCGCCCTTCTTTATCGCGGAATGCGAATAGTAGCAAATTCAAACAAGGCCTTTGGAGGTCTGCTCTCTGCAGGACTCAGCTTTGCTCTAGTTATTCAAGCATTAGTCAATATGGGTGTGGCAGTGGGATTAGGTCCGATTACCGGATTGCCTTTGCCACTCTTGAGTATGGGAGGATCTTCTCTGGTTTTTACAGGAATTTCTCTTGGAATAATTCTCTCAGTGAGCCGCGGGGATCACTCGGAAGAAATGCAGGAAAGCCCTGCCTTTGCCAAAAAATCAAGACTTAAAACAGCCTAATTATCACAAAGCAACCAACATATCGCATTTTGATCAGTGGTGGAGGTACCGGAGGGCATATCTATCCGGCGATCGCTATTGCTAATGCATGGGTTGAAAAACACCCGGATAGCGACATGCTTTTTGTGGGTGCTTTAGGTAAGATGGAAATGCAAAAGGTACCTGAGGCTGGCTATGAGATCAAAGGCTTACCAGTAGCAGGTCTGCAGCGAAGCCTGACGCTTAATAATTTGAAATTCCCATTGAAACTGTTAAAAAGCCTAAGACAAGCTTCCAAGATTGTAAGTGATTTTAAGCCTGATGCAGTGGTGGGTGTTGGAGGTTATGCCAGTGGGCCCGTGCTGTATGCTGCGCAAAGAAAAGGTATTCCAACTTTGGTACAGGAGCAAAACTCTTATGCAGGACTTACCAATAAGATTTTAGCTAAAAAAGCCAATAAGATCTGTGTGGCCTATCCTGATATGGATCGCTTTTTTCCAGGAGAAAAAATCGCCTATACCGGAAATCCTGTTCGGAAAGACATTCTCAATCTGGATGGGAAACGAGAGAAAGGAATTTCTCACTTTAAACTGAAAGACGATAAAAAAACGATTCTAATTCTTGGTGGATCCTTAGGGGCAAGAACCTTGAACCAGGCGATGCTCGAGGATATGGAGAAACTGGATAAAGGAGGCTATCAGGTGATTTGGCAGTGTGGCAAATTCTATTTCAAAGAAATGCTGGCTGCGACGGAAAAAGCTGATTTGGAAAATATCCAACTGAGGGAATTTATCAGGGAGATGGACTTGGCTTATGCCGCGGCAGATGTGATCGTGTCAAGGGCAGGGGCATTATCGGTTTCCGAACTTTCACTAGTGGGTAAACCGGTGATTTTTATTCCTTCCCCCAATGTGGCAGAGGACCATCAAACCAAAAACGCCATGGCTTATGTGAATCATGATGCTGCTTGGCTATTGAAGGATTCCGAGGCAGTTGGCGAATTGAAAAATAAGATAGATGAAATCCTATCTGATCCTCTGGTAGGAGCAGAATTAGGACTGAATATTAAGAGTCTTGCGAAGCCAAATGCGGCTGTAGCAATTGTACAAGAAATAGAAAAACTAATCGGATGAGTTTCGAAACCATACATAGCGTTCATTTCCTTGGAATCGGCGGGATCGGCATGAGTGCTTTGGCCCGATGGTTCCGACATGAAGGCTTTGCAGTGTCTGGTTATGATCGGACTCCTTCTCCTTTGACTGATGAATTGATCAAAGAGGGAATGACTCTGACTTTTGAGGATTCCATAGCAACTATTCCTCAGGCTATTTTGAATGATCCGGCGACTTCTCTGATCATCTGGACTCCAGCTATGCCGAAGGATAGTGCGCAACTTAATTTCTTCCTTGAAAAGGGATTTCAATTAAAGAAGCGATCTGAAGTTTTGGGTATGGTCACAAGTGCATTTTATACCATTGCCGTGGCTGGCACACATGGTAAGACTACTACATCATCCTTGATTGCGCATTTGTTGAAAGATGCTGGAAAACCAGTGGCTGCTTTTCTGGGAGGTATCACTCAAAACTATCAGAGTAATTTGATTTTGGGAGAGAAAACCTCAAAAGAGAAAACCTTGGTCGTAGTAGAGGCAGATGAATTTGACCGTTCTTTTTTACGACTTCATCCTAATGAAGCAGTAGTGACTAGCGCTGATCCGGATCACTTGGATATCTATGGTGATGAGAGTACGATTATCGAGGGCTTCTTGGATTTCATTCATTTGATAGATAAGAAAGGAAAACTCTATATACAGCAAAAGGCTGCTTTGAAGCTTGAAGAATCCAAAATGCCAGCTATTAAATCCCAGGAATATGGGTTAAGATCTTCTGGTATCAGAGCTGAGAATATTCAGGCGAAGTCAGGTTCTTTTGCTTTTGACTATTCAGATGGTAAGCGGACAATCAAAGGTTTAGAGCTTTTTATTCCCGGTTTTCACAATGTCGAAAATGCACTCGTAGCGATTGCGATCGGCTTGGATCATCAGCTTTCGGAAGAACAGATTAGAAAAGGGTTGAGCTCATTCAAAGGTGTAAAACGAAGATTTGAGATTCATGTGAATACCTCCAATCATGTTTACATCGATGATTACGCACATCATCCGGAAGAGATTCGGGCTTGTTTGAGCTCAGTTCGGGCGATGTTTCCAATGAAAAAACTGACTGTGATTTTCCAGCCACATCTTTTCAGCCGAACTCGTGATTTTGCTGCAGGATTCTCAGAGAGTCTTTCTTTGGCGGATGAGGTGATCTTGTTGGAAATCTATCCTGCAAGAGAGCTGCCGATTCCCGGCGTGAATTCAGAAATGCTACTAGAGGGAATTCAAGCAAGGAAAAAGACCTTGGTGGCAAAGGCAGATTTGATAAAATATCTGGAAAATCTTAACACTGAAGTGGTAGTAACCCTTGGTGCAGGAGATATTGATCGATTGGTCCCTGGTATCACGGCCTTGATTAATGAAAGAACAAAAAGATTGGCACTATGAAAAAGGCAAATCTTAAGAAAACGATCGCTTTTGTAGTCCTCAGCTTGGTGCTGGTTGGCTTCATTGGCTTTGTCGAAAAACAAACTCTTTACAAGACTTATCAGGGAAATGAAATTTCCATTGAGGGCGTGAGCGGTGTCTATTTTGTAGAGGAAGCAGAAATATCAAGGATTTTGACTCAGGCCTTTCCGAAATTGAAAACTGGGATCAGACTTGAAGAAGTGCCGATGAAAGCGATTGAACAGCGTCTTGGCGGACATCCATTTGTCAAGTCAGTGGAGGTAATGCTAGGCCAGAAAGGAATTTTAAATATTCATATCCAGCAGCATCAGCCGATTGCTCGTATCGCGCAGCCCTACGGTGCAGATGGTTACATCACCACTGAGGGGAAAGTGATTCCTACTTCCCCTTCTTACACGAGTCGAGTGTTGATTTTGGAAGGGAAATATGCCGAGGAACTCATGGATAAAGGTGAAGTGATAGGTGAAATGCCAGAGTTGATGGACCTGATCACATTTATCAATGAAGATGAATTTTGGAATGCCCAGATCACTGAAGTGGTATTGAATTCAAGAAATGACATTCGACTCTACCAGCAAGTGGGAAAGCAAATCATCGAGTTCGGTGATGCCTTTGATATTGAAGATAAGTTTGACCGAATCTCGGTCTTCTACAAAGAAATTTTGCCCAAGAAAGGTTGGAATGCCTATGATCGGGTAAGTGTGAAATTTAAAGATCAAATCGTCTGTGAATAAAAGCTTGGATATGGAAAACAGAGAACTAATAGTAGGACTAGACATCGGAACCACAAAAATCTGTGTCATCGTAGGTCGTAAAAATGAATATGGCAAGCTCGAAGTACTTGGCATGGGGAAGGCAGTATCTGATGGAGTGGATCGTGGCGTAGTCACGAACATCGATAAGACCGTTCATGCGATTGAAAAAGCTGTAGAGGAGGCTTCTGAAATGGCTGACGTAGATATCGTCGATGTCATTGTAGGAATAGCCGGTCAGCATATTCAGAGTAAAATCCAAAGTGGTAGCATCATGCGCCAACCGTCGGATGACGAGATTACGATAGAAGATGTCAAAAGGCTTTCAGGAGAAATGGAAAATATTCTGGTACCTCCTGGAAATACCATTATTCACGTCATGCCACAGGATTATACCGTCGATTACGAAGGTGGAATCAAAGACCCTGTTGGGATGTCAGGTACTCGTCTGGAAGCGGATTTCCATATCATCACCGCACAGACTACCGCAATCAATAATATTAACCGATGCGTAAGAAGGGCAGATTTAGTTTCCAAGCAACTGATCCTGGAGCCTTTGGCAAGTTCACTTTCTGTTCTCAGTGATGAGGAGAAAGAAGCTGGCGTTTGCCTGGTTGATATCGGTGGTGGTACCACGGATATTGCAATATTCTACGAAAACATTATTCGCCATACGGCAGTGATTCCACTTGGCGGAAATATCATTACCAAAGACATTAAAGAAGGATGCATGGTGATGCAAAACCAAGCAGAACTTCTTAAAACCAAATTCGGAAAGGCGATCACAGAGGAAGCTAATCCAAATGAAATCGTATCAATCCCAGGTCTTAGAAATCGCGCTCCTAAGGAAATTTCCATTCGGAATCTAGCCTCAATTATCCAAGCTAGAATGGAAGAAATCATCGAAATCGTCCAGAACGAAATCATGCAAAGCGGTCATTACAAAAAACTTGCTGGAGGTATTGTCCTTACAGGAGGTGGCTCTCAGTTGCAGTTTATCAGTCAGCTTTTTGAGTATATGACAGGATTGGATACCCGCATTGGATATCCGAATGAGCATTTAGGCAAGTCAGTAATCGAGGAAGTAAAAAGCCCGATGTATGCCACTTCAGTGGGATTGGTACTTGCAGGCTTCAAAGATCTTGATGATCGAGATGAACTGTATAAAAAACGAATTGCAAATGGGCAAACTGCTCCAAAGCGAAAGGAACCACGCGAAGTATTTGCCAAAGATATTTTCACAAGTATCAAAGAAAAACTAAAAGGTATCATCAGTGATGATATCGGAGACGAACAATACTAGGGCTTATGATTGGGGAGGTCAATCGCCCTGCTGTTGACTTCCCTCTAATTCTTGAAGCCTAAAAAAAATAAACCTGAATTCATTTCACCAAACCAATAAATATGTCAGATAACATGAAAGATTACAGATTTGATCTTCCGAAAAACTCAAAGTCCATTATCAAAGTGATAGGCGTGGGCGGTGGCGGTTCCAATGCCGTAAACCATATGTTCAGCCTTGGAATCAAAGACGTCGAGTTTGTAGTGGTCAACACAGATGCACAAGCGCTTAAGTCAAGCCCGGTACCGCTTAGATTACAATTAGGAGCCAACCTGACCGAAGGTCTCGGAGCAGGTGCTAATCCTGAGCAGGGAAGAAATGCTGCCATAGAATCAGAGGATGAGATCCGCGAACTCTTGGCAGATAACACGAAAATGGTATTTATCACCGCTGGAATGGGTGGTGGTACTGGTACTGGAGCCGCTCCAGTAGTAGCCAGAATCGCAAAAGAACTCAATATCCTTACAGTAGGTATTGTGACTGCGCCTTTCATGTTTGAAGGCAAGAAAAAGATGAACGTAGCACAGCAAGGGATCGAGTCTCTTCGGGAAAATTGCGATACCGTCTTGGTTATTTTAAATGACAAGCTTCGTGAGATCTACGGAAACCTTGCGATTCGTACCGCATTTAGCAAGGCTGATGATATCCTTTCTACGGCAGCTAGATCTATTGCAGAGATCATTACAGTTCATCAAGATGTCAACGTCGATTTTGAAGATGTGAAGACGGTGATGAAGGATGCCGGAGCAGCAGTGATGGGTTCTTCAACAGAGGAAGGTGAAGGTCGAGCTATTCGTGCAGCCGGCGCAGCAATCTCCTCTCCATTGCTAAATAATGTGGATATTAAGGGTGCTGAGAAGATTCTCCTTTCGATTATGTCCGGTGAGGACGAAGAGCTATCGATGGATGAATTGAGCGAAATCACAGAATACATTCAGGAAAAAGCAGGCGATAATGCCGAAGTAATTTTTGGTCAGGGGATTGATCCGGAATTGGGCAAAGCAATCCGGGTGACTGTCATTGCAACTGGATTCGAAATGGATCGTTTGGCAGGAAGTTCTGCAAGACCGGTTAATACCACTACGAAGCAAGTGACTTCCGCATTTGCACCTGCAACTCCAAAATCAGTTGTAGTAGAAGAGCCAGCAGAAGAAAAAACTTTAATTAATCTTAACTCTGGAAAGAGTGAAAAGGTAAAGGAAGATGCAGTTGAAGAAGGATCCAGCTTTACGTTTTCTTTTCCGAAAGCTTTTGCTCCAAAGTCTACTCCAGCACCAGAGGCTCCGATAGAGAAGACTGAAAAAGTTGAAGCTAAAATGGAAGAAAAAAAGCAGCCAGAAGCTCCTGAGAAAATCGTCCATAGTTTAGTTTCGGATTCAGAAGAAACGAAAGAAGAAACTCCTATGAAAAAGGAGGAACCTGCTGCCCCTCTATTTGCAAATGACTACTATGAGCAAATGAAGCAAAAGGCGATTCAGCGTGCGCATGAGAGATTTGAAAAGTTGAAGGGCAACAGATCACTTAATCCAACTCCTGAGGAGCTTAAAGAGAAATTGGAAGTGCCTGCTTATCAGCGCAAGAATGTAGTGCTTAATGAGCCACAGCATAGCTCAGAACCATCAATCAGCAAGTACAACTTGAGTGATGAGAATGAGATCCTAGGCAATAACAGATTCCTGCATGATAATGTGGACTAAGTCCTAAAATTCAAGCAGCATGTCTGCTTGGGTATGCAGCAATTCCAAATACAACTTGTTGGTGAGCAGGTTATCTGACATGTTTTGCTCAATTTTGGCAAGCTTCGGCTTGAGAGCAAGAACATGCATACCCAAATAATGGAAGATGTCGGTAAGGTGGCTCAAAGCGATGCCACCCCCGCCTACTCCAGATGAAATCCCAATAATCGCCGCTTTTTTATTCCGAAAGGTATTCGGATAGGTCATCCCGTCGATAAAGGTTTTTAATATCCCAGGGAAAGAACCATTGTACTCGGGAACGATAAAAACATACTTTTTCCCCTCGACCATCTTATCATGAAAGGCGTTGTAAGCTTCATTTTTTCCGGAGTTCTCATACAGTGCAGTTTCAATAAAGTCTGAAGGGAGCTGCTCTAATTCTAATATTTCTGATTCCGTTCCTTTTTCTAAAAGTATACTTTGCATCTGCTGTGCAATCTGTTTGGATACGGAATTTTTTCTGTTGGTACCTACTACAATTTTGATCATTTCTGTTTTTTTATTGAAAGCTATACAAGTGAGGTAGGGTAAAAGTTCGAAGATTTATCAGATTTGATATCTTTATGTTTTTTAAATACTGCTATGAACTATCTAGACCAAATCTCCGAAGCCACTCAATTCATTCAAAAACAACTCTCTATCGAGCCTCAGGTTGGGATTATCCTGGGAACAGGCCTGGGAAGTCTCGCAGATCAGATTAATGTCTCGCTTGAGCTCAGTTATGCTGATATTCCACATTTCCCTCTTTCTACTGTGGAAAGCCATTCTGGGAAATTGCTTTTTGGGACACTTGAGGGAAAAAGCGTAATGGCAATGGTTGGAAGATTTCATTATTACGAAGGGTACACCATGCGAGAGGTGACCTTTCCAGTCCGGGTAATGAAACGATTGGGTGTAAAAACGCTCATGGTTTCCAATGCCTGCGGGGGACTTAATCCTGCACAGGAGGTCGGTGAGGTCATGATGATTACCGATCATATTGATCTTTTTCCTGATAATCCTCTTCGAGGCAAACACGAAGAGTCTTTTGGTCCTCGCTTTCCAGATATGAGTGATGCGTATTCCTCAGAATTGATCAGCCGGGCTTTGGGCTTTGCCAAACAAAATAAAATCCATCTCCATCGGGGAGTCTATGCCGGTGTGGCAGGTCCCAATCTTGAGACACCTGCCGAATACAAATACCTGAGATCGATTGGTGCAGATGCGGTGGGAATGAGTACCGTTCCTGAGGTGCTTGTAGCCCGACAGATGGGGATTGAAGTCTTTGGAATCTCTGCTATTACTGATTTGGGAGTGGAAGGTAAGATCAAGCGAATCACCCTAAAAGAGGTTATTGACGCTGCAAAAATTGCCGAGCCGATCATGTCAAGGATTATTCAGGAATTGCTGAGGGGGATGTAGGAGTCAAGGATTTATGATATGTGATAAAAGAGTGAATGAAATCCGAATTAAAAACGGATAAGCTCTTGAAGCCTAGATACGATTTCTGACTTTCACCTGGGGAAAAAACTTTGAAATCCAGCAAGTTGGTGATGACTGATAGCTAACAGCTTACTGACAAATCAAGATCTGCTTATCCGATTGTGCTTGAAATTCCTCCTCTTCAAAGCTTCCAAACTTATGACTAATTGTAAATCCATTCCACTTCAAATAGGCATCTAATTCTTGAGGGAAAAAGAGCCTCATATCCAGGTTTTGGATCGAATCAAACTGGCCATTGATGGAATAATGCCATTTGATGTGATTGATTTGGGTGCGCCGGTCATAGTGCATGGTCTCCTGAATCTCAATATGTCTTCCATCACTGGTTCTATAATCCGCAATTTTCCGCAGGCCTTTTTCAGTGTCGACCATAAACTGAAGATTAGGATTAAAGCAATCCAACAGGAATAAACCTCCTGCTTTCAGGTGCTTTTTGACCGCAGCGAATGCCTGAAACAAATCCTCATTGTGATACAGATGATGGATGGAGTTGAAAGGAATAAAGATCAGATCGTACTGCTCCGGTAAATCTAAGGTCCGGATATCCGCCTCGATAAACTCGATTTCCAATCCTGCCTCAGTAGCTTTTGTCTTGGCTTGAGCTAGCATGGAGGGCGTATAATCCACCCCAGTGATCGAATATCCAGCAGCTGCGATGGGAAGCGTAAGCCTTCCCGTGCCGCAGCAAAGCTCCAGGATTCGTGCATTTTTATTTTTGGGTAGCCAACGTAGGTAAAATTCTAAATCAGCCAGACTGGTATTCATCCCATCGTAAATACTGGCTTCATAAATCAGATCACCAACTTGGTAGGTATTATCCATGTTCTTCTTCAAAATCCAGGTGAGGGTAGGTTTAATTTCCTTTAAAGCTTCATCAAAAAATATTCTATAAGTTAATTAAATGCTGTAAGTCTGCTGAAATGGGGGATTAGAGATAGCTTATTTATTGCAATACCTTTTGTACATCTAATGCCCTATTCGGTAAAGTATCTGCACCTTTATTCAGCTTTATTTTTCTGCTCAAAAGCAGATCAACTAGCCGACTAGGCTTTAAAGTCTATCAAAATAAATAGCGTTTAGTTTCTTTGCAAGTGGTTAGCAAGAAAGGAACGAAAAACTTCGGATTTATTGAGGTTTTGATTCCTGAAATCCCAAATCAATCAGTCTTTGTGATGTTGTTGAGGGTTCTAATCTTTTTCTATTTGCTATTAAAATCATTATTCATTTCCGCACAAATCCGAAATAACAACCGTTTTCCATGCCAGATTTCCCCGTTTATCCTTCTCATTGGGGATTGGTTTATTTTTCCTTTAGTTTAGAAGTGATGAGAAGGTTTGTATTACTTACGTTTTTTGCTTTGATCGGACAGTTTGCCTTGGCGCAGACGGATTCGCTGACCTTCACTTTTGGAAAAAACAGCGGATCTAATCCCGCAACCTATATTTTGACGGGTAAGATATCAGAGGAATCTTCCAAAGTAGCCATTGAAGGGGTAGGGATTCATGTGGATGGAAACTATACCGGAATCAGTACCGATCGATTTGGAACTTACCTAGTCCAACTCAGTCCGGGAACGCACCGAATAGCCTTTAGGCATCTTTCTAAAATCCCTATTTTTACCCAAGTGACGATCTATGAAAATGCCGTTCTCAATCTCAGCATGGCGGATAAAAGCTATGAACTGGATGGAGTAGTAGTGATGTCAGACGAACCGGACCGCAATGTGCGAAACCCCATCACTGGTGTCACCAAACTGACCACTCGGGAACTCCAAGCCATTCCGGCTTTTCTCGGAGAGGCAGATATCTTCAAAGGCCTGCAACTCCTGCCCGGCGTGAGTTCAGTCGGTGAAGGCACTTCAGGAATCAATGTACGTGGTGCTAAAACAGATCAAAACTTACTCTTGATGAATGAGGCTTTGGTCCTCAGTTCCAATCATGCCTTGGGCTTCCTCAGTGCATTCAATACCGATGTGACAGAAACTTTTACACTGTACAAAGGAAATCTTCCTGCCAATTACGGGGGTCGTGCAGGCTCTGCGCTTGATATCAAGATGAAAGAAGGAGATAAGAAAAACTGGGGCGGTCAGGTAGGTTTGGGTACTTCCAATGGACGATTGCTTCTAGAAGGTCCCATCAAAAAAGATAAAGTTAGCCTCATTCTAGGAGGTAGAATCTCCAATACCAATTGGTTACTGAATCAAGCCAGGGACTTTGATATTCAAAATAGCAAGTTGAATTTTTATGATGGCTATGCAGGTTTGGCTTGGGAGATCGCTCCGGGTCATAACCTGAATGTGAATACGCTACTCACCAGTGATTACTTTAAGTTTTCGGATGAGTTTGGTTATGACTGGGCTAATCGGGTCAGCTCTGCTACTTATCGAGGAATTCTCGGTGAAAATCTCTCTATCTCCGCTTTAGTAGCGGATGGAAATTTTGACAATGCCTTCTTTGATCCGGAAGGTTTGGATGCGGCACAGGTGGATAATGGCATGCGTTATCAACAAGGTAAATTTTCCGCAACTTGGGCCAATGATCAATTAGCGGTGACGGGTGGATTGGAAGCTATTTATTACAAAGGGAAAAATGAAGTTCGGGCCCCTTATAACCCAGAATCTTCTATTCAACGGGAACAGATTGGAAAAGAAAAAGGACTTGAAGCCTCAGCCTTTGCCTCGTTGGAATGGGAACTTTCTGAAAAGACAGGAATCGTTGCTGGTTTTAGATATTCTACTTATAATCAATTGGGCCCGGATACGGTGTACCAATATCAGGAAAATGAGCCAATAAGTTTAGAGACACAGAC
Source organism: Algoriphagus marinus (assembly GCF_001936475.1). Taxonomy (GTDB): domain Bacteria; phylum Bacteroidota; class Bacteroidia; order Cytophagales; family Cyclobacteriaceae; genus Algoriphagus; species Algoriphagus marinus. Next base: position 98,121 of record NZ_MSPQ01000004.1, read on the forward strand.
GGGTTTTGCAGCGGTTGGCAGTGGGAGTGTCGCAAGTTATTCAGGTTTTGAGCCGCGATTTTCCTTGCGACATAATCTTAATCCTCAGTCTTCACTCAAGTTGAGCTATTCCCGACTGTTTCAATACATCCAGTCGGTTTCTAATACATTTGGACCAACGCCAATTGATCTCTGGCAGCTGAGCACTACTTACATCAAACCGCAGCGATCGGACAGCTTTTCCTTGGGGTATTTTAGAAACTCCAAAGACAATACCTGGGAGTTTTCAGTGGATGGCTTCTATCGAATGACTGCCAATCAGGTAGAATATCGGGATTTTGCTCAGATCTTCCTGAATCCTCATATTGAGACCGAACTGGTTTTTGGAGAGGGGAAAGCTTATGGAGGGGAATTTCTGATTAAGAAAAATCTTGGAGTACTGACAGGTTGGTTGGCGTACACCTATTCCCGTTCTTTTTTCCGAACACTGAGCCCTTTCCCAGTAGAGCAGATCAATGGTGGAGCTTGGTTCCCCTCTAATTACGACAAGCCGCATGAGGTGAATTTCATTCTGAGTAAGAAAATGTATCCCCGTGGACTCTTCAATTTCAGTGTGAATTATGCCACAGGCAGACCGATCAATGCGGTAAATTCCAGTTATGTTTTGGGTGGATTAATTGTGCCTGAATACAGCGGAAGAAATGAGTATCGAATCCCTGATTATTTCCGAGTGGACATTTCTTACACGGTAGAAAAGGTTTTTTCTAAAAAAGGGGATAGCCTGAATTTCAGTATTTACAATTTATTGGGTAGAAGAAATGCTTATTCCATTTTTTGGCAAAAAGACGGAGATTCTCAGCAATTGCGACCTTATCGATTGGCTATTTTGGGAGCGATATTCCCATCAATTACTTACAGTATTGAATTTGGAGGAGGTAAAGATGAGTAAGCAGAGGACAGTCCCGATAGCTATCGGGAGCAGTAGGCAGTTTGCAGTTTACAGTTTGCAGTTTGCAGAAGGCAGTGGGAGCAGTAGGCAGTTTGAAGATAGCAGTTTGCAGGTAGTGGCGAAAGTGTGTATTAGCAAAAGGCTAGGCAATCTCCTGATTTTGATAGTTATTTTGCTGGGTTCTTGCGTGGAGAAAATTGACTTCCCACTAAATCGAGGCGTCGAGAAATTGATTGTTTCAGGCCAGATCAATAATCTGAATGAACCCCAGTACGTCTACCTTTCTGAGACTACTTCGGCAGATCGGGAGCCTTTGCTATCCGGAAATTACTTTGTGCTAAATGATCTTCCTCGCCCGGTTTCTGGTGCATTGGTTATCCTTAAAAGTGATCGTGGTGAAAACTGGACTTATCGTATGACAGACCCAGGAAAATATGAGCTTGCGAATTTTGGAGGATTGGAATCTGGAGTGGCTTATTACATTGATATAGCTGTAGAAGGCAGGTCCTATCGCTCAGATCCGGAGGTGTATACGGAAGTGATTGGGACGGATAATTTAAGCTATAGCTTCGATCGGGGAATTTTTCAGAATCAACCCGAGACGGCTTTTATCTCAATACAAACAGAAGTCACCCTACCAGAGCAGGTGGGAGGTTATTATCTCAGATGGGATGTAGATGAGGCCTACTATTGGGATTTGACCTTTTTTCCCAATCCATTTAACCGAGGACCAGGAGATTGCTATGTTTTTGATTTTCCCGATCCGGAGCGAATTACCTTACTAAATGGAGACTTACTGAATCGACCAGGCGGAGTTTCTACCCAAATCGTAGCGGAGCGTATCGTAGATCAATCCTTTTTGAGTAGACATTATTTTAATATCCGACAAACGAGTATTTCGAAGGCTTCTTATGATTATTGGAGAAAAGTGCGGGAATTGGTCAACAATACCGGTTCTGTTTTTGATACGCCTCCAGCTCCGATCAAAGGAAATGTTAGAAATGTTGAGGTCGCTGATGAGGTTGTTTTGGGTTACTTTGAGGTGGCTAATGTGAATGTGACTCGAATCTATACTACTCGTGCCGATGTTCCTTTTTTCATTGAGGAAGTTTGTACCTATTCCCCTACACGTAGATTGGACGACTATCCTATAACATGTCTTCGTTGCAGTGAATTCAAAAACAGTACGACCGTAACTCCCCCTTGGTGGTTTGATCAGTGATTTGGAAGGGATTAAGAAATTAAGAGAATAGGGATTAGGAGATTAGGGATTTAGAGATTGGAGAATAGAGAATGGGAAGCACTTTAGTTTTAAAATTTGATTTAATAAAAGTGTATAACTCCTTTAATCATCTTGTAAATCCAGTAGCTCAAATCGTGGATCGTTTAGCATTCACAATCCTTGACCAAGTTTTTGATTCCTTTTCGGGTGCTGATACTGACGGCTCTGGAAAGAGATGCGAAATTCAAACTCATAATTTCCCCATCACCCACAGGAATGGGAATCCCGTCGATGGTGGTGTTTACGGCATAATCAGAAATAATTTCACCAGTGGCGGTTTCCATCAGGGCAATTCTCAGGGAATTGCTAATCTGAGTGTCATTTTCCCAATAGGTGGGAGAAGCGATATTTGATGGATCGGTATTTTCCCAAGTTCCAGTCCAGCGCAATTCCCCTAGACTGAGTCCCAGAAGATAAGGGATGCCCAATTCCAGGTCGATATTTGCTCGCTGAACAGGATCATTTACATCCTTTATTCCTGCCTTTAGCAATTCATAGTCCATCTGATCATACAGTGCTACCTTAGAAAATCCTTCTTCTCGAAAGATTTCCAGAATCATTTCTTCCAGTCGGTTTTGATCAGAAACAGAAAGCTGTCTGAAGCTTTCTTGCCAGTTCAATGGAAGTAGAAGTATTCCATCGGTTTTGCTTAAGCAGATATGGCATTTTATCCGAGGATATATTTTCGTAGAAGAGCAGGAGGCCAAAAAACCTACAAATGCGAGGATAAATAGTGTTTTTTTCAATTTGCTATTCGGAATTCAGATTTAGGATTTGGATTCTGAAATGGTCAGATTTCTTGACCAATTGCTAGCCAATCCAAAGACTGCTATCAGCTGAAAAAGTATGGTAATTCCAAGCATCCAATCCGAGTTTGGGTTGTCCATGATTTTGAAATAGCCCCCAATAATTCCTCCTGAGAAACTCAGAAAAAGCAGGCGGAGCATTAGTTTTTGTCTTTTGGTAAAAGTCATATGTTTTGTTTGGGTTCTTAAGTTGTTAATAATTCTAAGAGTTTCTCTGGGTCTTGCCTTGTATCCCAAAATCCAATGATAATTATTTTGGGAAGATTTAGTTGGTAAATAATTGCATAATGGCCAAGAAAAATCACTCTCGAATCAAGGAAGTCTGTCATTTTTCCGATCTCTGGATTTTCTTTTATCGTAGTGATTCGACTTCGGATTTGAAGATTTAATTTGTTAGAATAGGATTTGCTTTTGTTACGGCTGTTCCAATAATCAAAAATAGAATCTCTTTGCCGAACGGCTGTTTTTGTCCAAAAAATTTCTATTTCATCCATTTTTCATCTTTGGATTCAAGTTCTTTTTCGGAAATCAGATCTCCGTTCTTAATATCGTTTTGACTCATCTTTAACATTTCGATTTGATAGGAATTTAAATGAAGACTTTCCTCAGATTGACTCGAAGATAAAAGAGTTTCTATAGCTTGGAGGAGGTCTTTATTTTCAGAAATCTGAATTCTGTCGATCAGGCGAGACTTGATTTTACCGAGTGCATTCATAGCTTTTATTGTCAAACTGTAATTCTAAATATAACTCAAAATTCTATTCTCTGATCACTTCCTCGGGTGAAAATCCGTAAGTACCTGCCTCAAATAGTCCCGATCCAAGTGCATATAAATCTCTGTAGTCGTGATGCTTTCATGGCCAAGCATTTCCTGTACTGCTCGTAAATCGGCACCGCCTTCGATCAGATGCGTGGCAAAGGAATGCCGGAAAGTATGTGGGCTGATATTCTTATTTATTCCAGCTTGTTCAGCAGTTTTTTTGATGATCAGAAAAATCATCACTCGGGTGAGTTTCTTGCCTCGGCGATTGAGAAAGACAAATTCCTCATGCCCCTTGGCAATGGTTTGATGCACCCGAACTTCCTCCCGATAAATGTTTAGATACTTAAGCGCATCCTTCCCGATCGGAACCAAGCGTTCTTTGTTTCCTTTACCTACCACTCGAAGAAACCCTATTTCTTCAAAGATTTGCCCATTCTTGAGTTCGGTAAGTTCGGAAACCCGAAGCCCTGAACTGTAAAGCATTTCCAGCATAGCGCGATTGCGATGCCCTTCCGGCTCCCCAAGAGGAATGGCCTCTAGCAGTTGTTCAATTTCGATGAAACTTAGGGTGTCCGGAAGTTTCCTTCCGAGTTTCGGGGCTTCCAAAAGTTGGGAAGGGTCCTCCGAAATGTGATCCTCATACATCAAATATTTGTAGAAAGCTTTGACACCTGAAATGATCCGAGCCTGAGTGTAATCCGATATTTCAAGTTGGGCCAGCGCATTCACAAAGCGGCGCAAATGCTCCAATTCCAATTCCAAGGGGCTTTTATCCGGGAAATTTTGCTCAGAAAAGCTAGCTAACTTCTCCACATCCCGAGTATAAGCCTCGATCGAGTTTTCACTCAAGGAGCGCTCCAACTTGAGATAGTGTCGGAATTGTTTGATGTAATTTTGCCAGGTTTTCAAAATATGAAAATTTTCAATTTACCCTCGGAGGCTATCAGATCGAAATCTCTATCCTGATGCCATATTGGGATTTTATATTTAATTGCATACCACGCAATCAAGCAGTCATTGCTTTTGCGGATAGTCACACCTTTTTGTCTTAGACTTGAATAAATTTGAGCTGATCCCAAGGCAGCTTCGTAGGGATCTGCATTTAAGCGAGTCAAGCTTGATAATTTTTGGGATAGCATTTTAAAATCCTTCTCGGCTTTTGTTCCTTGTAGAATCTCCTGATATATAGTAGGAGAGATTACTACCAAATCTTCAATAATTAGTAGATTTAGTCTCTCGGAGATCGCTGAATAAGGATTATTGAAGAAAGTGATCCAAATGGAAGTATCAGGAAGAACAAACATGGTATTAACTCTCCCGCATTTCGTCAAGATTTCCTTCCCACTTGATTTTACCCCTCAGACCGCTCAATTCACGTAGTTTGATTTTTCGAAGGAACTCTCGCAATGCTTTATCTACTACCTCTTTTTTTGTTTTAAGATCAGTCTTATTCAGGATTTCGTCCATCAATTCCTCATCAATTTCGATATTTGTTCTCATTGCATTTCTATTTATACACCAAATTACTGAAAAATATACACAAAGGTTTTCCTTTTATGAGAATGTTTATCAACCTTAAAACCTTTTAACCTAACTACTTTAAACAACCAAATACTTTTAACTTTAAGCTTCGAACTTAAGAAAGAACATTTTGAAATCGAGCATGACTCAGATTGAGATAGAGAAAGATGAATGTAATGCGAGATTCCATATGACCTTTGAAAAACAAATTATAAACAGATGAAAATCCAGATCATCAACGGCCCCAATCTCAATTTACTCGGTAAGCGCGAACCGGAAGTGTATGGTAGCACTTCTTTTGAAGACTATTTAAAAGAATTGAAGAGCCAATTTCCTGAAGTAGAGATCCATTATTATCAAAGTAATGTGGAAGGCGAGCTGATCAATAAGATTCATGAAGTGGGTTTTTCCTATGATGCGATTCTATTGAATGCCGGAGGCTATACGCATACTTCGGTGGCTATTTCTGATGCCATCGCCGGAGTGACTACACCGACTCTGGAGATCCATATTTCGAATATTTACAAGCGGGAAGAGTTTCGCCATAAAAGCATAATTTCCAAATCCTGCGTAGGGATGATCTCAGGTCTTGGCTTGAAAGGCTACGCACTCGGAATCAACTATTTCCTTTAATTCTCAAACCTATGTTGACTTTTGCTCCCGGGCCATCCAAAGTTTACGATGCCCTTTCCACCTATTTGCAAGATGCTTTTAATGAGGGAATCCTCAGTGCAAACCACCGCAGCGGGCCTTTTATGAAGTTGTATCAGGAGACTGAATCCCTGATGCGGCAGAAGCTGCATATGCCGGAGGATTACTCTCTTTTATTTACCTCCTCTGCCACGGAAAATTGGGAGATCATCTCTCAATCCATTGTGGAATCAGCCAGTTTTCATATTTACTCCGGTTCATTCGGGAAGAAATGGATTGGCTTTGCGCAGCATATTATCCCAGGCAGTGGCGGGATAAAAATCGATGCAAATGAGGAGATCGATGTGGAAAATCTGGAAATTTCGGAAGAATTTGACCTGATCGCCCTGACTCAAAATGAGACCGCAAATGCCTCTCAGGTGCCAATGAGCGTCATTGAGGCGATTAAAGAAAAATTTCCGGAGAAGATGATTGCCGTGGATACCACTTCTTCCATGGCAGGAATTGAGTTTGACTTTAGCCTCGCTGATATTTGGTACGCCTCGGTGCAGAAATGCTTCGGACTTCCTGCTGGATTGGGAATCTTGATTCTATCTCCAAAAGCCATTGAAAAAACAGAGCGAAAAGGTGAAAATGGTCGATACAATAGCCTGAATTTCATGATCGAAAATGCAAGAGGCTATCAAACACACTACACGCCAAATGTGCTTGGCATCTATCTGCTCAATCGTGTGTTGAAAGATATGCCCGAAATTCAGCACATTGATGCTAATCTTCGAGTGCGAATGCACAAGCTTGAAAATTGCATTGCAAAGACAAAATCCCTTCGAATGCTAGTGACCAACGATGCCACGCGAAGCACGACAGTGATGGGTGTAACTGGACCTGAAGAGGTGATCACGAAAGTGAAAAGCGAGGCAAAAGCTGCTGGAATGGAACTAGGAAGTGGCTATGGACCTCTAAAGCCAACCTCCTTCCGAATCGCTAATTTTCCTGCGATCACGAATGAGGAAATGGATCGCTTGATTGAGTTTTTGAGTAAGTATTAAGCATATTCAAACTTTGAGGTCTTGGAGACCTCGAAGTTTTTTAAAAAACCAAATTCTCAATCCCTACTTTTCGCTGGGGCTGAAGGTATGATGTCTTATTTATACCTGTCCGCCTTAGCGGGAATTGGGACAACCCGTATCACTCAGGGTAAAAGATAAACCCGAAATAGTCTCATTCATGAATGAATTTTGCCTTCAATTAAAAGTTTCAGATCTGTTGAATTGTAACTATGAATTTTTTTCTAAATTCAAATCATGAACTTTGAAGGAATTCCTAATCGATCTGCAAAAATAAAAAAGTGGGAAAGTATAGTTTTCCTACCGATAATTGCCATCATCAGTTTGAGTTTTGTACTTAAATCAGTGGCTCTTATGCTAGGCTTGCTAGGCTACACGCTTCTGTCACAACTCTTTATTTATCGGCTTTATAAGAAGGAGAATAGAGGAAAGGAATTTATCATTCGAATGTCAGTTCCCTTTGCTGTTTGCGTGATACTCTTTGTTTATTTGATTGTTCAAGAGTTTGTTTAACCTCCAAGGGTTTTCTCTGTTTTCCATATAGGTTTTTTTACCGCAAAGTCGCGAAGATTATAATTCTGAAATTGAAAAATTGTCCCAAAGCTGGCTTCTTATTTAAAAGACTTAAGCTTTAAATACTCGCAATTAAAATGATTGGACTTTTCTGGTAAGGGGGTTAATAATCATTCACCACTTTGAAAAGTTTCAGACTTCTGATTTTAACTTTCTAATTTGCTTTTAAATCATCCTCACCCGATCGAGATTAATTGCCTACTTTTGCGGCATGATTGATTTCAAGCAGATTTTATCCGTTTCCCTGATCCTATTTTCAGTTATAGATATACTCGGTTCAATACCGATTATAATCAATTTGAGAAAAAAAGTAGGTCATATTCAGTCAGAAAAGGCGACTCTTGCGGCAGGACTTCTCATGATTGTATTTTTACTGGCTGGTAAATCCATTCTGAACCTGTTTGGTATCGGAGTAGAAGATTTTGCCATTGCCGGGGCTCTTATCATCTTCGTGATTGGGGCAGAGATGATTTTGGGAATCGAGATATTCAAAGTTGATCCTGAAGCTACTACAGGTGCTTCTATTGTTCCCATTGCTTTTCCGTTGATTGCTGGAGCTGGTACACTAACAACTATTTTGACACTCAAAGCAGAATTTGAGCAAGTAAATATCGCTATCGGTATTTTGTTGAATCTGGTTTTCGTCTATGCAGTACTGAAAAGTACCACCTGGCTGGAGCGAAAGCTTGGTAAAACCGGTTTGGATGTGCTTCGAAGAATTTTTGGAATTATTTTGCTTTCGATTGCTGTGAAAATTTTTAAATCAAACGTCTTTCCCGCGGAAGTTATCTAAAAGCAACGCTATTCTTTAATTCAGATTTCATTTCTTTGAATATGATTACGATTTATACTGACGGTGCAGCCAAAGGCAATCCAGGACCTGGTGGTTATGGTGCGGTGCTAAAGTTTGGGAACCATCGAAAAGAATTATCGGAGGGATTTCGCCTGACCACGAATAATCGGATGGAGCTGCTAGCGGTAATCCGTGCCCTTCAAGCGTTGACGATGACAGATTATCCGGTTCAAATTTACTCGGATAGCAAGTATGTGGTCGATGCCATCGAGAAAGGCTGGCTTTGGGGTTGGCAGAAGAAAGGATTTAAAGACAAGAAAAATCCTGATCTCTGGCTACGATACATCCCACTTCATTTGAAGTATAAACCTAAATTCATTTGGGTCAAAGGACACGCAGGAAATATCGAAAACGAGCGCTGCGATCAATTGGCTGTCCAAGCAGCTGAGGGATTTGATCTTCCGGCAGACAAGGGCTATGAAGATAGCCGTAAGTAAATCTGAATACTGGAGCAAATCTCCTGTTTGATTTTCCTTTACAAATCCTCCATAGTCACCAACGGGATATCTTTTCTATTGATTGTTAAAAGTGGCTTGACCTCGCTTTTGGGAAATTCAAATCCTTCTGCTCCAAGTTCCCAAAGTAAGGGTGCCATATTCATCACTGCTGCTTTGCAGCCTTGCACGATCGCTCCCATGTTTCCCGTTTGCTTGGACAGTACTGCTTCATTTTCGATTTCAAAAGGACCGGTAAATCCCTTTTCTTTCAGAATAGTAATAAAAGCTCTCCAGTCCATGGAATCCCCTAATCCAAAACCGGGAAGTGTAGCTTCATAATGATGGCGATCCCAGGAGCTTGCCGGAATTGGAACTCCTGCTTTTTTGGCAAGAGTGGGATCCACTGATTGAGTAGGATACATATTTCCCCAAAACGGATCTGGATTATTGCGAGTAGATTTGACGTGAATTCGCTTCAGTCGGTTCATATCAGTGTTTTTGATGACTTCCACCGGATCAGTATGCTGCCAGACGTCATGGGATGGGTCGTAGATTTCTCCATGGTTTGGAGAAGGTACGAGCTCATACATCAGCTTTCGTGCGGCGAGAACACCCGTAAGGTTATTGAATGAGCTGGAATATCGTTCGGATCGCCAACCTTCCATCGGGCAGTTTTCATACAATACGGTGACGCCTAAGTCCTCGGCGTACTTGATGATGGGTGTGAACACCTTTTGATATTCCAAAAGATTCTTTTCAAAACCTCCCTCTTGATTGCCTAATTCATGATTATAGCCGATGAAGGTGCCCACTTTAATGTCGTTTTCATCGCCTCCCATTAAATAGGCCATGCGAATGAGTCTAAGCAAGTGATTCTGATTTTTGAGGCGATGAGCTGGGTCGCCACCGATCAAGTTTTCAAAGGCGCCGATGGAAAGGCGGAGCTTATTGGAATTGAATTTTTCCAAAATCGTTTTTGCTTCCTCCGGTCCAAAATTCTCATAATCCAAATGGGTAGCCACGAAGTCATTGCGTGAGCCATTTTTTCGAAAAACACATAGATCAAGTCCTTGAACTCCGATTTCGGTAGCTTTTGCGATAGTTTGATCAAGATTCAGCGTATCAAAAGCTGAAGTCATGATCCAAATTGGATTGGCCATAATTGGGATTTAAAATTTGAGAAATTAAAATAGAAAAAATGTTGCGACCTCAAAAGTTAAAATCCGCTGATAGGTATTAAGAGTACCTTTTTCGGATTTCAATTTTAAGCTTTTGTCGTTCCCAGAGTGCTTTAGCTAAATCCAGTGAAACTTGGTCAGGCTTCGATTCATGGAGGATTTTTTTAAGCTTTTCTTCACCCAGATCAATCCGATAGCAAATTTGGAGCAGGCGTTCAAAGTCCCGGTCGAGTAGCTGACTAACTGCCTTGGATAGCAGAAGAATCGCTTGTTCTTCATCAAAGCTTTCTTTCAATTCCGGTAAATCGAAATCTTTCCTAAGAATTAAAAATGCGTCTTTTGAGCTTTCCTGACTCATGATCTATCATTAAAAAAGCCCCTAAATTGGGGCTGGGATTAATCTTCTTTCTTTTCTTCCAACTTGTCAGCTTCTTTTGCTTCGGCAAGCGTCTCCGGAGCTTGTGCTCTAATAAGTGAATACCAAGAAATTAATTTTTTGATATCTGAAACATAAACTCGCGCCTCATCCACTTCTGGAAGTACATGCTTCATAAATGCACGAAGTTCTGCATCATCTGGATTAGAATCCAAACCAAGATCTCCGGCAAATTCCTTTTCGATCTTTTGCATCACAGACTTTAGTGGCTCAGCACCTTCCTCAGTCAGGGTGTAGATACTGATATCGCTTAGAATAGAAACTCGCTGAGACATTCCAGCCACTAGTTTCGATTTCTTGCCATCGAGACTTTCTAGGATTACCCCACTTCTTGTTGGCTTGAGTACTTTGTATAGACCTGGTTTACCAGATACTGTTGCTAATTCTTTGAAATCCATGTATTGTGTTTTTTGCAGGTTGCAAATATAAGAGTATCCCTTAAATCATTTCCCACTTTCGTATTCAACTACCAATTCTTCTATAAAGGCAGTCAATTCTTCCTTTCCTGTTCCGGCTTCGGCACTCGTGACGAAATAGTCAGGAGCTTCTTCGAAAATTTCTTTCGTTTTCTTTAGAAAAGCTCGAATATTAAGATCCGTCTTGGATTTTGATTGTTTGTCTGCTTTGGTGAAAACCAAGGCTGTTGGAACGCCTTCCGTCCCACACCAAAGTAAAAATTCAAGATCTATTTTTTGAGGTTCCAATCTGCTGTCAATTAAGACAAATACCCCACAAAGGTTTTCACGTTTGGTGAGGTAAGTACTGATCATATTTTCCCAGCCTTGCTTGACTTTCAGGTTGATTTTGGCGAATCCGTATCCAGGTAGATCGACCAAATACCAGCGGTCATTAATTACAAAATGATTGATCAATTGTGTTTTTCCGGGCTTCTGAGAGGTTTTTGCCAAACCTTTATGTCCAGTGATCATGTTGATCAGTGAGCTTTTTCCCACATTAGATCGACCAATAAATGCGATCTCTGCACGATCAGGCTTAGGACAATTTCCCGGGTTAGAGTTGCTGATTACAAATGCTGCTTTTTGGATCATGATAGGTGATTTGAATGCAAAAGTACGATTTTAAGTGGAAGCACATTCAGTAAGACAATCAGGAACAATTTTCCATTCCTCAGGTTTCTTGAGTATTATTGCGCCTTCTAAAGACCGATTCGTGATGTCCGTAGTTCCTTACAAAGATAAACAAGACCCTAAAAAAGCTCAGGTAGCTGAGATGTTCAACAACATCAGTCCGAAATATGACCTCCTTAATCATGTATTGAGTTTAGGAATTGATATTATCTGGCGAAAAAAAGCAATCAAGATGTTGAAAAAAGATCAGCCAAAACTGATCCTTGACATTGCCACAGGTACTGGAGATTTTGCCATTGAGGCTTTAGCATTGAATCCTGATAAAATCATCGGAGTAGATATTTCGGAAGGAATGCTCGCTGAGGGTAGGAAAAAAATGAAGAAGCGAGGACTGGATCATATTATTGATTTGCAACTTGGCGATTCAGAAGGATTACTTTTTGAGGATAATAAGTTTGATGCCGTCATCGTTTCATTTGGTGTCAGGAACTTTGAAAATCTGGAGAAAGGTTTGTCAGATATGTATCGGGTATTAAAACCTGGAGGAAAGGTGGTGATTCTCGAGTTTAGCAAGCCAACAGTCACTCCAATGAAGCAGGCTTACTCCTTTTATTCAAACACTATTTTGCCCCAAATCGGTAAAATTGTATCCAAAGACAATTCTGCTTATACTTATCTTCCTGAATCCGTTCAGGCTTTCCCGGATGGGCAAGAGTTCTTGGCGGTATTGAAAAAAGTCGGATTTACCAGCAACCTATGCAAGTCACTCACATTTGGAATAAGCTCAATTTACGTAGGGGTAAAGTAATCCTTATAGTTCTTTTGGCGTGGTTTTTCATATTCCCGTCCTTCGGGCAAGGGATGTTTGGTCTGTCAAGTACATCAGGTTCAGATGATCGCACGCTCTCTTACGGCTTCTTTCTTGCAGGACATAATGCTTCTTACCGATTAAAATATTCCGATTCTTTCGTTACTAGTCCCAATGGGTCAAGTCCGACCGTAAGGGCTATTTTCCCTCAGTTTTCGCCTGGATTCTCTTTGGGGTTTACAGGCATATTGAGTTTACATGATCAAATTCAATTGCTTTTCACTCCAAAAGTTGGGTTTTATGAATACCAAACTGAGGTAAGTTATTTCATTGTGGATACCCCTCAGCCAGGATTACCAAACCAGAATGGTGGAGATGAAGTCATTCCGACTTCTGAGAGTCAGTTTATTAATTCTGAAGCAACCTTGATTGAATTGCCATTGCTTTTCAAGTATAGATCGATCAGATTCAATAATACACGTATGTATTGGGTAGGAGGGGCTAGCTATAATTTCCGTACAAAAAGTCAGGATGAAGCCAATATTGAGGAGCTCGTGACTACCGGAAAAGACTTCTCTTTGGAGATGGGAATGGGATTCGAGATTTATTTCAAATATTTCAAATTTGCCCCTGAGATTCGATTCTCACACGGCTTGAACAATATCTATCAGGCTGAAAATACAAATCCACTATTTCGAGATGCTATCTCATCCATCAAGCGAAAATCAATTACTATTTATTTGAATTTCCAGTAGCAAGAAATAGTCTTCAATGCTTTTCCCATTAATATTTCTCAAAGGCCGATTCTAGTGATCGGCCTTTCCGCTTTTTGTTAAATCCACTATCTTGCTTCTATGAAGAACAAAATTGCTTTGATTACCGGGGCTACTTCCGGAATTGGAAAAGCCTCTGCACTGACGCTTGCGAGAAATGGATATTCTATAATCGCTACAGGAAGGCGAGCGGATAGACTTGAAGAACTGGGTCAAGAATTAGGAGCAGAAACTGCCTTTTTACCTTTGGTGTTTGATGTCCGAGATCGAGAAAAAGTTCTGGAGATTTTGGGGGATCTGCCAGAAGATTGGAAAGCTATTGATGTTCTTATCAATAATGCAGGAAATGCACACGGCATGGACCCGATCCAATCCGGTGATTTGGATGATTGGGATGCTATGATAGATATTAATGTGAAGGGCCTACTATACGTCTCAAAAGCTATCATTCCCGGTATGTGTGACAGAAAATCAGGAACCATTATAAATATAGGTTCCATAGCTGGCAAGGAAGTATACCCGAATGGGAATGTGTATTGCGGATCCAAGCATGCGGTGGATGCAATCACAGATGGTATGAGATTAGATCTCAATCCTTTTGGGATTCGAGTTGTTGGAATTCATCCTGGATTAGTTGAGACGGAGTTTTCTTTGGTCCGATTCAAGGGGGATGAGAGTAGGTCAGAAAAAGTTTATCAGGGATTTGAACCTCTTGTAGCTCAAGATATTGCAGATGTTGTTGAATTTGTGGTAACTAGACCAGCTCATGTCACGATAGCAGATGTGGTGGTTTTACCAACCGCTCAGGCTTCCGCGACAGTTGTTAAAAAAGACTTATGAGAAGTTTAAAAAAAATAATTTTATCTGTTTCTATTTTAGGAGTTTTAATTTCTTGCGCAGCCGAACGGGAAACGGAAAGTTTAGATAAGGTCTTGGTTGCTGAGATGGAAGAGATTATCCCGGATGTACCAACTGAGGGAGAAGCACTTTCGCTCGAGCAGCAGTTGATAGCTCAAGGCTTGGTGGATCTTGAGGAATATATTCCTGGGATCAAGGTCGAGTTGAAGTATAGTACAACAGATAACTTTTTTGGTCAGGATGTATATGGTGAACTTACCCATGCTTATTTGCAGCCAGAAGTAGCCGATATGCTTAAAGAGGCCCAGGGGAAATTAAAATCGGAGTATCCAAATTTGACTCTTTTGATCTATGATGGAGTACGTCCGCTTAGTGTGCAGCAGATTCTTTGGGATAATCTAGATAGGCCAGATAGTATCAAGCCTCTTTATGTGGCAGATCCAAAAGTGGGGAGTCTTCACAACTTTGGGGTAGCAGTTGATCTGACGATTTTTGATAATGAGTCAGGAATGCCACTAGATATGGGGACAACATATGATTTTTTTGGGTATGAGGCATACCCTGATCGAGAAATGGAAATGATGGCAGCTGGAAAACTTACAAGGCAGCAACTTGCTAATCGAGAAATACTTCGTAAAGTGATGAATAGCTCAGGCTTTTCAGGTATAGGCTCTGAATGGTGGCATTTTAATGCCTTTTCAAGAAAAGTAGCAGGTGAAAAATTTGAAATAATCAATTAAGAATTAACAAGCTTCAAAAACCCAATAATTTAAAACTATGAATTCAAAAAAGATTTTACTTGCCCTAGGGCTAGTTTTTAGTGTCATCTTAATTGCCCCAGCGCAACAATTTAAAGCCTTGGTTTTTACAAAAACGGCGGGTTTTAGACATCAGTCCATTCCAAATGCAGTAGTTGCATTAAAGAAGATGGGTGAGAAACAAGTCTTCAGTGTACACGCTTCAGAAGACCCAAAAGTGCTATCAGAGGAAAATCTTGCTAAATACGATGTGCTGATTTTGGTCAGCAGCACCGGGACTATCTTCGATGAGGAAACTCGAGCTTCCCTACAGAAATTTGTCAGAAGTGGTAAGGGAGTTGTTGGTGTTCATGCCGCAGCGGATTCCGAATATGATTGGCCTTGGTACAATAAAATGATGGGGGCTTACTTTTTAGCCCATCCAGCCCAACAAACCCTTCGTTTGGAAGTCGTTGATCAAAATCATCCTTCCACTTGGCATCTCCCAAAAAACTGGATGTGGACAGATGAATTGTATGAATACAAAGACATTAACCCTGATTTGAAAGTGCTAATCAACGCAGATGAGAAAACTTACAAAGTGGCAAAAGGTAATGGAGCAAATCATCCAATGGCATGGTACCATGAGTTTGAAGGAGGACGAGTATTTTATACTGCGCTTGGCCATGTGGATTCTGCATGGGAAGACGATGTCTTTTTAAAGCATCTATACGGAGGCATCTGGTATGCTGCCACAGGCCACCCATTTAAGTAAAAGATTCTGAAGGAAAAGCCGATTTGAAGGAACTTAATGCCTTCAAATCGGTTTTCTAATCAAAAATTAACCAATCATGCTGAAAGCACAAGCGAAACCCGTTCACCTCTATATGGAGGCTAATCCAAATCCGAATTCATTGAAATTTGTTGCCAACTTTATGTTGGTAGAGGATGGAGTCAGCTTCGATTACCCAGATGCCGAAAGTGCTGATAACTCACAGTTAGCTAAGGAATTATTCAATTTTGCAGCTGTGAAACGTGTATTTGTTGCATCAAATTTTGTGACAGTTACAAAATCTGAAGAGGTAGAATGGATGGAAATTCAAACTATTATTCGTGACCATATCAGACAATATCTGGAGTCAGGAAAGACTGTGGTACAGGCGACTTTTGACAAAGACCCATTGTTCAATGAAGACGATTCCGAGGTAGTGAAAAAAATTAAAGGAATTCTTGACGAGTACATCAGACCAGCTGTGGAGCAAGATGGTGGAGCGATCGTTTTCCATTCATTTCAGGAAGGAATCGTAAAAGTATTACTTCAGGGTTCTTGCTCAGGTTGCCCTTCTTCTACTGTCACGCTGAAAGCAGGAATTCAAAACTTGCTTACACGTATGCTTCCAGAGGTTAAGGAAGTTCAGGCAGAGGGAATTTAATTCATCTTTCCAATGGGAAAAAGAGACTGGTCTTGGGCGATTCTCGGAGCTTTAGCTTTGATAGTGCGCTACTTTGCAGTTCAAAACCCTGAGAAAACTGATGAGATTTATTCAAGAACCTTTTTTCCGGGAATCCGGAATGTCATAGATTTAACGCTGGGAAAATTACCTTTTCCCAGCGTTTATTTGTTTATAGCCAGTGTTTTTCTGGTTTTGGGTATTGTCCTCTTTAGATTTCTAAAAAGGAAAGGATGGAAATCTAGATCTTTCTATTTTTTTAGATTTATAATCAACGGGCTTGGTGCTTTAGTATTCTTTTTTCTAGTTCTCTGGGGATTCAACTATCAGCGAACGCCCATCTTTAAGCAATTAAATCTGGATCCAAAATCATTGAATCTTGATCAGCTTAAATCTGAAATTCAAATTACTTCTCGACTCGCGAAGCAATTCAGAGCTACTATTGCAAGCGATACTATTGCAATTGAATCGATTTTACCCTATTCCGAACTTGAGGTTTTAGTCAGACAAAACATGGGTGAAAACCTGGATTTACTAGGCTTAAATTTTACCGGAAAACCACGAACCAAACTTTTTCCCCCTCCGGGTTTTATGCGGAAAATGGGGATTCTAGGGATCTATTTCCCATTTACAGGGGAAAGCTACATCGATCCGACACTGCACCCTTTGGAGCAGCCTTTTACGGTAGCACATGAGATGGCTCACAGCTATGGAGTCACGAATGAGGGGGAGGCTAATTTTATCGCGTGGGTGATTTGTGCAAATAGCGATAGTTCATTGTTGCGCTATTCAGGTCAACTCAGGTTGCTGATGTATCAGATTCGAGATTTCTATCGCATGGCACCTGATGAATATAAAGATTGGATAAAAACTTTAGATAAAGGGATTCGTGCAGATTTGATTTCTATCCAAAAAGCGAGCGATGCGATTAAGCCGTTTTCGATTGAGTTGAGCCGAAAATCCAATGATATTTTCCTAAAAAGTCAAGGGGTAAAAGCTGGCATCAATAGCTATCAACAACTCCCTATGCTTGCCTTTGCCTGGAGACAGCGGATGAATGGGGGATGATTTTTTTTTCAATTTTTTCCTGATATTCTTTGTTTTTAGTTTTTTGAAAACTAATCTTGGGGTCAAGGTTCTTAATAAATTAATTCAATGAGATTTTCGAATATCGCTCTTTTCCTTTTTCTATGTATTTCTTTTGAATCCATTGCACAGGTTACAGTAAACTCAGAACGAGATAAGGATGGGAATGTGTTGATTTTCGCAAACAACACGCAATCAATTCCTTATTCGGTTATTCTTAATTTCACTACCCTTCAAAACCTAACTTCGACAGGTGGAAGGGTAGTTACCGCGATAGCTCCCCCAGGCCGAGTTCAGTTGACAAAATTGAGACCTACACTAGTGGGTCAAGGGACAAATTTGAATTACTCCTATTCATTTGCCAAGGGCAATGTCTATGGGAAAAATAAAGGCGAGCCTATCTTTTTGATTCCTGTTGCCGAAGGAGCGGAAGTGACCGCCCAGCAAATGACTCATATAGAAAATAATCTGGGGCCTAATCGTTCAAATGATGAATATGTAGGTGTTTCTTTTCGATTCAAAGAGCCAACTCAAATTGTAGCTCCTAGAAAGGGGATAATCGCCGAAGTGAAAATGTCAGTTTCCAGCAACAAGGAGAATCTCTTTTTTGCAGATAGTGAAAATCACATTGAAATCTATCATGAAGATGGAACCATTACTCGCTTGATGGTCTTAAAACCTGGTTCTGAAAAGGTAAAAGTAGGTGATCAGGTATTTCCGGGTGATATACTTGCTGAATCTAGTGGGGAAAATTACAGTTCCGGTTTGCATGTGAGGATGGCGGTGTTGAAGACTGAAAAAGATGGATCAGATAAATTCAAGTATAATGTGATTCCCGTGAAGTTTGCAACAGATAATGGTACGTTTGAAGTATCCAAACTTACTGAATTGATTGTTGCTCATCCCAAGGAAGTCATTGAAATGGAAATGAATAAGAAGGATCTGAAGAAATACTATGCGGAAAACTAGTTCTCAATTAGCGTTTTCGATTTCCAAACCAAACCCCTAAAATCACCGCTGCTATTCCTAAATAGTGTCCAAACAAAAGGACTTCACCATCTAAAACCCCCCAGAAAATCGCAACGATTGGTATCAGATAAGTTACCGAACTGGCAAATACCGGGGTGACTTTTTTAACCATGATATTGAATAGGATCAGGGCAAGCGCAGTACCCAATACACCCAATAAAGTCACATAGCCCAGAGCGGCCATGGCTCCGTCTACATTGGCTACTTTGTAAGAAAAGTTGGTGCCAGCCATTAAGTAAATCAAAGCCACGGGCAAGACCAAAAGAAGTGAGATTGCAGTTATTTCTATTGGTTTAAGTTTTTCGAAACGGAACTTGATCAGATTGAGATTGAAACCGTAGCAGACGCAAGCAAGGATTACAAAAAAGGCATACGCATTAATGCCTTCAAAGGCTCCAAATTCTGCTCCCTCTTTTGCTGTGACTAAAACCAGTACTCCAATGAATGCAATTCCTAAACCGATTCCATTTCTAAGTGTGATTTTAGAGGAGAAAAATAAGGCACCTACAACTACCACAAAAAGTGGAGTTAAGGCATTGAGGACTCCTGTCAGTGAGCTGCTGAGCTGGGTTTGGGCTTTTGCAAAAAGGAAAGCTGGAATAAAACTTCCCACTAAACCAACGATTATCAGATTTTGAATTTGTCCACTAGAAAGATTTTTTACCCTCGGAAGAGAAAGAGGTAAAAGAAAGGTAGCTGCGGCCACGATTCTATAAGCTCCAACTTCTCCGGGAGAGAAAATTTCAAGTCCCCTTTTAATGAGAATAAATGAACTGCCCCAGATTAGAGCTAGAATAATAAGCAATCCCCAATTGGCAAGATTACTATCTGATTTGATTGATGTCATAAGGAGGGTGGAGGCTAATGCCAGTTACAAAAAAAGTAAAAGCAATCTGAAATGTTTTAAAAAAAATCCTCAGAGGATAATTTCTGAGGATTTAATTTCTAAAACACATGGTCAGCGTAGATATCGGCTACATTATCTAAAATTTCGCAGACATGCTCATAGGTTTCTGCAGTAACCATTTCTGATCGATATTGCTTGAAATTTGGCATTCCCCTGAAATAGTTAGTATAATGCCTTCTCATTTCTAAGATTCCTAGTTTTTCCCCTTTCCACTCCACAGAAAAGTCCAGGTGTTTTTTGGCTACAGCAATTCTATCTTCCAAACCAGGCGGATCTAAGTAAGTACCTGTGGCTAGGTAATGTTTGATTTCATTGAAAATCCAAGGATATCCAATCGAAGCCCTACCGATCATCATTCCATCAACATTGTATTTATTTTTGTACTCCAAAGCTTTCTCAGGCGAATCAATATCTCCGTTACCAAAAACCGGAATATGTAGCCTTGGATTAGCCTTCACAAGATTCAAATAAGACCAGTCGGCCTCGCCCTTGTACATCTGAGCTCTGGTTCTGGCGTGAATACTTATGGCTTGGATCCCTACGTCCTGAAGCCGCTCGGCTACCTCTACAATTCGTATAGTATTGTGGTCCCAGCCTAAACGTGTTTTTACAGTGACAGGGATATTGACTGATTTCACAATTTCAGCGGTCATCGAGACCATTTTATCAATATCAAGAAGAATACCTGCCCCTGCACCTTTGCAGGCTACTTTATTTACCGGACAACCATAATTGATATCCAAAATATCTGGATTGGCTTGTTCCACGATTGCAGCAGCCTCTCTCATGGATTCGATTTCGTTTCCGAAAATCTGAATTCCGATTGGTCGCTCGTAATCGAAAATATCGAGTTTTGCTACGCTTTTGGCGGCATCCCGAATCAAACCTTCTGAGCTGATAAACTCAGTGTACATCAGGTCTGCACCATGCTGCTTACACACTGCCCTGAACGGCGGATCGCTCACATCTTCCATCGGTGCAAGCAACAATGGGAACTCTCCTAACTCCAACTTTCCTATCTTAACCACTTGTTATTCTAAATTTGCCGTAAATTTACCTCAAAATATGGAGATATACGAAACCGATTCAGAAATAGCCAAACGAAAGAGTTGGCTTTTATCCCTGGTAGTCATTGTATTAGTTGCTTTTGGCGTATTAATTATCCTTCAGGTAATTGCACTTGCATTAAGTCCTGCGCTTTTCGGAGTTTCTATAGAAGATATTATGGGGCTAATGTCAGGCGATTTTTCTGCCCCAAACGGACGAATGGCGATGTTTTTTATTCAGGGGATTGGATCGGGAATAGGTTTTTGGGTAGCTGCGTATATCATCAGTCGATTCATTGACAAAGCAGATTTGCATTGGGAGGTGCAATTGCCTCGATTTACCTGGAAAGGAGCATCTTTAGTATTGCTCATCTCTTTAGGCGGAATGCTTTTTAACGCTCTGTTGGTTTATTTCAATTCTAAATTAGTCCTGCCTGAATTTATGTCAGGATTAGAATCTTGGATGAAACAAACAGAAGAACAACTCATGGAGTTGACAAAGTATTTAACTGATTTTCAAACTATTCCGGAATTTTTGATGGGTTTGTTAGTAATCGGGGTTTTGGCGGGAATAGGTGAAGAAATGTTCTTTAGAGGAGTGGTACAACCTAAAATGCGTCTTTATACTGGATCAGCCCATGCTGGAGTATGGTTGACAGCCATTATTTTTTCGGCAATTCACTTACAATTTTACGGTTTTCTTCCACGCATGTTTTTAGGTGCTGTTTTCGGATATCTTTATTTATTTTCAGGAAGTTTGATTTATCCTATATTGGCACACATACTCAATAATTCCATCACAATAATCATGGTTTATATGGCAAATGAGGGGATTATTGAATTTGATATGGAATCAACAGATACAGTTTCATACCCTGCAGCAATGATTGGTTTATTGGGTCTTTTGGCAGGAATCTATTACTTTAAGAAAATAAACAGACCCAATGGAGAATTGGATAAAAGTATTTGAATCGGGAGCTGAGGTGAGAGCTGAAATTGTAAGAGGTGTCCTGGAAGAACATGGGATCCAAGCTGTGGTGCTCAATAAAATGGAAACAGTTTATAAGCTGTTTGGAACCTATCAAGTTCTTGTTCAAAGAGAAAACTCAATTTTAGCTTCAACGATTGTCCAGAATGAGATCACGTTTTAATATTAATAACTACAGTAATCTTGGACAGCGTGCGATCACTGCTTTTTTTGGAGCATTAGTCATTGTGGCAGGGAGTATATATTCTGAATGGACTTATTTTCTGATTTTTGCTTGTATTCTGGGTTTTTCCCAGATGGAATTCTATAAATTAAGTGGCCTCGATGGCATGTTGCCATTGAAAAGTTTTGGGACTTTCTTAGGCTTAATGATCTTCGCTCTGACTTTCATGGTGGAAAAGGAGCATTTACGTACTGAGTATTTGTACATGATTTTCCCGATTGTTTCCCTCACATTTTTTATCAAACTCTATCGAAAGACCGACAAAAAACCCTTTACTGGCGTAGCGTTTACTTTTTTAGGAATCTTTTATGTTGCAGTTCCATTCTCACTGTTGAACTTGGCAGTTTTTTCGGTAGATGCTGTTTACAATTATGAGATTCTAATCGGTTCTCTTTTGATTTTATGGGCGACGGATACAGGCGCGTATTTTGCGGGAACTAAATTTGGAAAAACGAAACTCTTCGAGCGCGTTTCCCCGAAGAAATCTTGGGAAGGTTTTCTTGGAGGGGCATTTTCTGCAATAGGTGTAGCATTTATTCTAGCTAAATATTTTCACGCAATAGAGGATTGGAAATGGCTGGTGATAGCGGGGATTATAATTATTGCGGGGACGTATGGAGATCTGATCGAATCGCTTTTTAAGCGGTCGATAGAGATTAAAGATTCTGGAAAAGGACTTCCTGGGCATGGAGGCTTTATGGATCGATTTGATGGATTGCTTTTATCGGCCCCTTTTATCACTGCTTTCCTTAAAATCTTCTAAATTCTCATTAGGACATAGAAAAACTGCTTAATATTGTATTGCGATTGAATAACTAAATCAAAAACCCAAATATGGCTTACATTGAACCGGCTCCGATTAAGGACAAAGAAAATCCTTTAGAGTCAATGATGGAAAGATTCAACATTGCAGCTGAAAAGCTCGGACTCTCAGAAGAGGTCTATAATGTGTTGAAAAACCCTGCCAAACAAGTTATCGTTTCCCTGCCGATCACCATGGATAATGGAAAAATCCAGGTTTTTGAGGGGATTCGAGTGATCCACTCCAACATTCTAGGCCCAGCCAAAGGCGGAATTCGATTTGCACCGGATGTGCATATCGACGAGGTCAGAGCACTAGCAGCCTGGATGACATGGAAGTGCGCTGTAGTAGATATCCCTTATGGGGGAGGTAAAGGTGGCGTGAGATGTAATCCTAGAGAAATGTCTAAAGGTGAAATCGAGCGATTAATGCGGGCATATACCTTGGCTTTGATCGATGTATTTGGTCCAGACAAAGACATTCCAGCACCAGATATGGGTACAGGTCCTCGAGAGATGGCTTGGCTAATGGATGAATACTCCAAAGCTCATGGTATGACCGTCAATTCAGTAGTGACAGGTAAGCCGTTGGTATTGGGAGGATCTCTTGGCAGAACAGAAGCTACAGGTCGTGGAGTAATGGTCTCTGCACTTGCTGCGATGCAAAAATTGAAAATTAATCCTTTTCAGGCGACATGTGCGGTACAGGGATTTGGAAACGTGGGTTCTTGGGCAGCGATTCTTTTAGAAGAGCGAGGCTTAAAGATCGTAGCTATTTCGGATCATACTGGTGCTTTCTACAACGAAAAGGGAATCAATATCCAAGAGGCAGTTGCTTACAGAGATTCTAATAACGGAAATCTTGAAGGTTTCACCGGCGGGGATAAGTTAGAGAATGCAATGGATCTATTGACTCTTGATGTAGATGTATTAGTGCCAGCAGCAGTGGAAGATGTAATCACCATGAATAATGCCAATGATATTAAGGCAAAGCTGATTGTAGAAGGTGCAAATGGACCAACTTCAGCTAAGGCGGATGCAATCATCAATGAGAAAGGAATCATGGCTGTGCCGGATATTCTTGCGAATGCCGGTGGAGTGACCGTTTCTTACTTCGAATGGGTGCAAAATCGATTAGGCTATAAATGGACTGCAGATCGTGTGAATAGGCGATCAGATCGAATTATGAAAGATGCCTTTGATAATGTTTATGAAGCATCAAAAAAATATGACGTGCCGATGAGAATTGCTGCTTATATCGTGGCAATCGATAAAGTGGCCAAGACATATACTTATCGAGGAGGCTTCTAAGTCGCTTCTCTCAAAACTTTATTTTATCTTTGAGGCGTGGAGTAAACTCTACGCCTCTTTGTTTTATACTTATGACTATACACCGCGAAGGACGTACATTGCTATTCTGGCTATTGATTATTCTGGTAGTTGGAAATTTTCTAATCTATTACTTCATGCCGGAAGCTGAATTATTGGCTAATCTGGCAATGATTGGAAGTATAATTATTTACTTGATTATACTTCAATTTTTTAGGAGCCCGATTATTAAACTTCCTAATGACGATGGTTTGGTTTATGCTCCAGCGGATGGGAAAGTCGTAGTGATTGAGGAGACTATGGAGGAAGAATACTTGAAAGAAAAGCGAATTCAGGTTTCGATATTCATGTCGCCAATCAATGTGCATGTAAACCGATCCCCAATTAAAGGAGTGGTGGAGTATTTTAAATATCATCCTGGTAAATACCTAGTTGCTTGGCATCCGAAGTCTAGTACTGAGAATGAGCGTACAACAATGGTGATTTCAAGCCCAAATGGAACAAAGTTATTGGTGCGTCAGATTGCAGGAGCTTTGGCAAGAAGAATCAAATGGTACGTGAAGCCAGGTTCTGAATTAGAGCAAGGCGGAGAATTTGGCTTTATTAAGTTTGGGTCGAGAGTGGATATCTTTTTGCCCTTGGACGCTGAGGTTTTAGTTAGTTTGGAGCAGAAGACAAAGGGAGCCAGAACCCCAATCGCACGGTTAAAGTGATTTTTTGATTCGATAGATCCAAACCCCCATTCCCAAGCAAACAAGAAAAAGAATGAAGCTAGCCCATTCAAAAGTTCGGCTAGCCTCGACTTTTTCTGAGATTGCCTGATCTTTTTCAGCTAAGGCCCGCCTCAAGGCTTGAACTTGATTTTCCAATCTGAAAGAGATGGTTTTGTAATCTTCCTTTTCTTGGCCTATTACTGCAGTTTCAATGGATCCAATCATCCTGAGTTCATCCATGATCTGATTGTCCTTTGCGAGTATTCGTTCTAGCCATTGATTAGTTTCGATCATGTCTTTCTTGGTACGGTTACCAAAGATTCCAGACTTTTTAGCCTCTGACTCCTTCCATTGAGCCTGTAACTGATCTCGTTCTTGGATCATCAGTTGGAGTTTGGCATCCCCTGCTTCGGCTACCTGAAGGTTGAAGAGTGAGAAAAAAAGAAATACAATTTGTAGCATCATAAGATTTTAAGGACATGAATACATGTTGCGAGATGATAAAAGCACCGCAAATGACATAAACCTTATCCAATTTAATGCCATCAAGAGTTTAAGGCTTCCAAGCTCTGGTCATTTCCTTTTTACCGGGAGGTCCAGGAAGTGTTTCTACGGTAAGACCTAGCTCTCTTAGATTTCGCTTGAGCTCCCCGGTTGCACAATAAGTGGTCAATGCTCCTCCATGATTTAATTGTTGTGAGACTTTCTCCAATAGATCTTTTGTCCAAAGCTCTGGCTGCTTGGATGGTGCGAAAGCATCAAAAAATACTACGTCACTAGGATAGAGCCTTACTTCTTCCAGAGTAGTCTGTTCCTTTTTCATGTTGAAATACTCAGATATTACTACACCTTCGTTCCAATTTGCTTTGTGCAAGCGCTGTAAATATGGCTTGTAGTGGAAAATGCCATCATCTATGTCTCCGTAATTCAACTGGGAATAAATTTCCTCATCCAGTGGAAATGGCTCAATGGTATGATAAAGTACAGGGATTTGATTTTGTTCTGCCCAAACCAGAGTCAACCAGGCATTTAGTCCTGTGCCAAATCCCACTTCGAAAATACGAATCGGTTTTTTTTGAGGGTTTCTCATAAGCCAGGCATCCAATCCATAAAGCATAAATACATGGATGGACTCTTTGAAAGCACCGTGAAAACTATGGTATGTCTCTTTGAGGCTTTCATGGTAAAGCGAATGAGAACCATCTTCGGTGACGATTAGTGTTAACTTTTCACTCATACTTTATAAATCAATGCAGTACAATAAGCTGAAACCCCTTCCTCTCTACCCACAAACCCCAAATTTTCGGTAGTTGTCGCTTTGATGGATAGATCTTCTTCTGAGACATTCATTACCTCAGAAAGGCAGGCCTTCATGGCAGGAATATGTGGATTTACTTTTGGAAGTTGTAAACAAATGGTAGTGTCTAAATTCCCGACTTCATAACCATGCTCCCGGATAAGTTTCATGACTTCATCCAAGAGAATCTTACTGTCGATCCCCTTGTATTTTGGGTCTTTGTCTGAAAAATGATAACCTATATCTCTTAAGTTTGCTGCTCCCAAGAGCGCATCGCAGATCACGTGAATTAACACATCGGCATCTGAATGGCCTACTGCTCCTTTTTCATGGGGGACTTTGATTCCACCAAGCCAAAAATCATATCCCTCTCGAAGTTGGTGGACATCGTAACCGAATCCAATTCTGAATTTGTTCATGTTAGTAATGATTGATAATGTAAGACTGAGGCATTTTCTTCCCGAATCAATAGGTTTGCCCAAGAGAGAATGTCCTCTTTTCCTAGTTCAGATTTTTTTTCAAATTCCTCCCAATATAAATCCGGATTTCCAAGATGTGCATAATATGCAAGGTTCATAGCACGATTAATTAGCTTGATGGATTCATAGGTCTTCATTGCGATTCCTTGATTCTTGACCTTCTGAAGGGAATGTTCGGAAATGTCACTTGTCAAAAACTGAGTTACTACCTGATCCAGAATTTCCTCTGCTTCTTTTGAATTAACACCTTGCTCCATTTTGCCGGAAAATATAAGTAAACCAGGATCTACTGATCCTAAAATAAAAGCACTGATTGAGGCAAAGTGTTTTCCGTTTTTCACCAAGGTCTGCTCTAAAATTGAGGAATTTCCCGATCCTAAAAGATCGGTGATTAAATCAGCTTCCAGATATCCTTTTTCTAGCTTCGCTGGCATTCGATAAGCTTTGTATAGCGCGTCTGTGGGTACTTTTGCTTCTATGAATTTTTCCCGCTTGACCGTCTGTTGGCTATCCCTGGGAATTGACTTTCTTGAAATCCAATGATTCGGAATATCCCCAAACCATTTCGTGGCTAATCTTTCCATTTCTTTGGGGTCAAGAGCACCTGCTAATACTAATACGGCATTACCAGGCTGGTAATTAGTTTCATAAAAATCTAAAACATCCTCACGTGTAAAATTCTCAATATCTTCAGTTTTCTGACCGATTGTTGGCCATTTGTATGGATGAGAATCGAAAGCCATATCTCTCAAATGGTGGAATGCGTCACCATAGGGTTGATTGAGGTAGCGTTGTTTGTATTCTTCAAGAACCACTTTTCGTTGGGTCTCGATGGTTTTTTCGCTCAGGGTCAATTGTAGCATCCGATCAGACTCCAACCAGAACGCTGTCTCAATATTTGCCGCCGGCAAAGTGATGTAATAGTTTGTAATGTCTGGACTGGTAAATGCATTGCAAGCCCCTCCAACGCGCTCTAACTCTCTATCAAAAACCGGAACATTGGCCGAGCTACCAAACATCAAATGTTCAAAGAAATGTGCTAGCCCAGTTTTGCCGGATGTTTCATTTTTTGAACCCACTTTGTAGAGAAGGTTGAAAACTGCCATTTTGCTGCCTAGATCTTGGTGAATGATCACTTCTAAGCCGTTTTTGAGGAAAAATCGATGGTATGGAATCATATTTCTTGGATAACAAAGCTAATGCTTTTGCTAAATTCGAGCGATTTTAATGATAAGATATACAAGTTGAACAAGTTAAAATCTCCGTTGATATAAGGAAAACTGATAATTTGAAAAAAATGATAAACTTTGTCTGAGCTCTTTATGTTCTCGATGACTCAGAAATACACCTGCCTTTACCTATGAAATCGAGCATGACTAAAAAGTCAAAAACTAGGATTATTTACTTCTGCGAGATTCCATATGGCCTTAAAAAAAACAAAATATAATCATATGAAAAAACACTGCATCGAACTCGATCAAACAGGACAATTTTCAAGATTTTTTCTAGATTATATTCAAGGTAAATCAGCTCTAAAGCCATTTTATACTCATCTTCCCGCTCTTTCCAGTTTTCAATCTGCGATAGAAAAGAAGGTTTTTGATCAGGAGAAGCGAGATGTTTTGGTGAAAAGCTTGAAAAAGCAATATTCGGGAGTTGAATTAACAGAGGCTGTTGCTCAAAATATTGAAAAGCTGTCAGACTCAAAGACTTTTACTGTTACAACTGGGCATCAGCTTAATCTATTTACAGGGCCACTTTATTTCATTTATAAAATCGTATCCACGATCAATCTGGCAAGAAAGCTTCAGGAGGCATATCCTTCCTTTCATTTTGTGCCAGTGTACTGGATGGCTACAGAAGATCATGATTTTGAAGAAATTAATTACTTCAAAATGGATGGAAAAAAATACCAATGGAATTCAAGTCAAACAGGAGCGGTTGGGGATTTTGAATTAAATCAAAGTTTCAAGGATTTCCTGAAGACTGTTCCATTTGTGGCAGAAGTATTTAAAAGTGCCTATTCCAGTTCTAAAACTTTGGCAGAAGCTGCAAGAAAATATGTCCATTCGCTTTTTGGAGAGGAGGGGATAATCATAGTAGATGGTGCTCCGGCAGAACTTAAAGCAGAATTTAAAGAAGTGATAAAGAGTGATTTGTTTTCACATGTCCCCTTCGAAAAAGCAATTAGCAACACAGAAAAGCTAGAATCTCTAGGCTATAAGAGTCAGATTTTCCCAAGGGAAATCAATTTCTTCTATCTGGAAAAGGGAATCCGTGAGCGAATCGAGAGAACGGAATCAGGCTTCTCTGTTTTGAATACCAAAATACACTTCACTGAATCGGAAATTAAGGCCCTAATTCAAGACCATCCAGAGCGATTCAGTCCAAATGTTGTTTTGAGGCCTTTGTATCAAGAAATGATCCTTCCAAACCTTGCCTATCTAGGAGGGCCCGCAGAAGTAGTTTATTGGCTACAGCTTTCTGGGGTTTTTGATCATTTTAATGTCCCTTTCCCGGTTTTGTTGCCAAGAAATTTCGCTTTGATTATTGACTCCAATGTGACTCGCAAAATGGGTCAGTTAAATTGGAGTGTGACCGATTTGTTTAAGCCTTATGCTGAGTGGAAAAAGGAATTCGTTTTGTCAGAATCGGGGATAGACATAAGCTTAGCGCTTGAGCGAAATGCTATTTCTGAGATTTTTGATCAAAAAGGTAAAGAGGCGGCTACCTTAGAAAAAAGTCTTGGAAGTGCTTTTGCGGCAGGAAAAGTACGTGCTTTGAAAATAATCGATCAAATGAGTACGAAGTTAAGAAAGGCTGAGGAGAGAAAGCTTCATGTCCAGTTGGAAAGAGGGAAGGCGATTGAAGAGTTTGTCAAGCCGGGAGGAAGCCCACAAGAACGTGTGGTGAATATGATGCAATTTTATTTGGGTAATGAAGAGTTGATCCACGAGCTATTGGATTGTTTTGACCCACTTGATTTTAGAATGATGGTCTTGGAATATGAGTCCTAGTAAATCTGAGTTAAGAGCGATTTTTAGGAAGAAAAGAACTGATTTGTCTAGGAATGATATTGAAGTTTTATCGCAACAGATAAACCTACAAGTCCAAGTTTTTTGTAAGCAGCACCCGGAGTTAAGCCATTTTCATATTTTTTTACCAATTGAAAGACTCAGGGAAGTAAATACACATTATATAATGGAGTATTTATTTTCTGAAGGCAAGAACATTTATGCTTCGCGGATTAATAGGGAGACTGATGAAATGGAGACTATTTTACTTGAACCTTCAATGAGTTTTAAGTTGGATGATTTTGGTATCCCTATTCCCCAGTCTTCTCAAATTGCAGATGATGAGCTTTTACAAGTAGTCTTCGTTCCTCTGCTGGCAGTAGATCTCAAAGGCAATAGAATTGGTTATGGGAAGGGATATTACGATCGGTTTTTAGCAAAAATAGATCCGGATGTATTAAAAATTGGTCTCAGCTTCTTTGAGCCGGTTAAGGAGATTCCTGAAGAAGATTTCGATATAAAATGTGATTATTGTATTACACCGAATAATATTATTAATTTTTCGCATTAAAAGATTTTACCCGATGTATAAACTACTTGTATTCACCACAGTCTTTTGTTTGACTTATTTTTTAATGCCAAAAGAGGCTATGTCTCAAATAGGAGATTATAACACTATGATAGGTGTCACAGGAGGTACAAATGTTGGAGCTACAGTAAAAAAGTTTGTTTCTGATCAGGGAGCGGTTGATTTGTTAGTCTATAACCGATGGAAGGGATGGGTTGCTGCTTTGCTATATGAGCATCATATGGATATTAGGGAAATAAGAGATCTGGAATGGTATGTTGGGGGAGGATTTCATTATGGAATGTGGAAAGAGGGAAAAGGGCTTCCTCCATGGACTGCCACCAGTGATCAAGATTACAATGTTTATGGTTTAGATGCGATCGTAGGTCTTGAATATAATCTTAACCGATCCAATTTTTATTTTGGAGGCTATTGGAAGCCTGCAATTAACTTTCAGGATTTCGCAGGGTTTTGGGAAGACGATGCAGCCTTTACTTTACGATATTCCTTCTAGTTTTTTCGATTTTATTAATTTTTTAAACCAGTTTTTCAGAATTTGACATAAAAATGGCTGAATCCTTAGAAAAAATAAACTGGTGGAAAAAAAAATGATTTTTTTTTGATCTATTTCTGTCAATGAAATTAGCTTTTTAGAATAAAATATTGTCATTGACCATCATTCGGAATATTATTTTAATAATATTTTCACTTAAGTAATTTAATGCTGGTTAAAATAAATTACCGAAATAAAACATTTTTTTTATTTTGATCAATTTCGAACATTTCCAAAATATTGTTTTGTAAATGTTAATAATTCATGTGATTTCAGTTAATAAATGTTAATTAATAGACTGAAACCGAATAATCGCCTTTTCAGTCCATTTAGACAAGAAATTCACCGCTGGTCGAAATAATCGCATTAAAATATTACAAAAAATAAAAAACAAGTAAATAAAAAAACCTTATTT
>NZ_MSPQ01000005.1 GCF_001936475.1 Algoriphagus marinus
CATCTAAAACTATCGCTGGGTCGCTGACAGGGCTTCAATTATACTCTAAAATCTTCCCTTTTTCAATCAAACAAACCTAAGGTAGCTATCGGGGCAAGTCCTAGAGGAGGAGCTACAAAAACCTGTTAGATTTATTTCTAGCAGGTTTTTTTTTGATCGAAAATACTAGAGCAGTTAGATTTGATTGAGTGACTGGAGTATTTACTCTCCCCACATCCTTTCTCTTTTTTCAATTTCTCTCTTCATAAATAATCCTTGATACAAGGAATTTACCTTTGGCATCTTGGACAAAATATTCAGTGCTTTTGATTTGGATAAAAGTGATCCGTCTATCACTTGGTCTAATATCCAAAAGATCCCGTGAAATGGTAAACCTTGGGAACCTGCAAAATCTCTGACCAACTTATCACTGCTGATCACCATAGCACCTCCAAGTTTTTTTGCTAAATAAATAACAGTCCTATCCTGTATGGAAAGGCCTCGAGGAAAGGAGATCTTGCCCATTTCTAAAAAGTCCACCTCCTGAAGGTTATGGACTCTGAGTTTCCCAACGTCTTGATAAGCTTCTAAAATTTGCTTTTGATCTTGATACAATTCATTCATCACAGAAACTGAAGTATGCATCTCCACATCCAACTGGAAAAACACAGAAATCAGATTCAACTCAATCAGATCTATAAAAATACAGGCATCCGTTACCGCTACTCGCATCAAATCACCATGTTTTCCTTTCTGAATTCAGCAAGTTTTTGATTCTTCAATGACGCGGCTTTACTCATAGTGATAAAGTCCTCAGCCAATGCCCTGAAAAGCAGTTGGGAAAAACGGTTGGAATGCTCAGCCCCTTCATAAGCTACTGGCTCGTTTTTTCTGTAGCCGAGTTGGTTGAAGATGGCATAAAACTGCCTGAAGTAGTTATCCGAGATCAGGCCGACATTCTTGGCGCGATATACTAAAGCCTGCATGGATATACCATATTGCTGCTTGATTGCTGCCAATTCATGGAAAGAAAGCTTACTCCTTTTGCCCCCAAGCTCGACTCTAAGCCGTTCATCGGGAATCAGCATTGCGGTCGCAAAGGAGTGACAAAATTTCTCTTTCTCTTTTTCGGGAAGGTGATTTACCTCCAAAATCAAATGAGCCAATTCATGCAAGGCAGTGAATCGTTTACGGTCGGGAGCTTCATTTAACTTGCCTTTATTGAGAACGATCAGGGGAATATTTTTTCCATTGACCCAAGTGGAAAATCCGTCAAATTCTTCAGTGGATTCAATCTCCAAAACTTTCACATGATGATCTTCCAAGAGCTCAATCACATTAGAAAGCGGACCAGTTCCCAAATTCCAATGATCTCGTAGCTTTCTTGCAGCTTTCTCTATGTCTTCAAAAGATTGAATTTTGATATCGATCACCGGGTTTTCAAATCGGGTCTCAATCCCCAGAATCTGCTCCAGCTCCAGATATCTTCCTAATTCGTCTTTGGCAATTTCCACGATTCGAGTTCGCTCCTTTGCAGGGTAGTTTTCCAATTTGGGAAATTCGATAGTTCCAAATTCCAGCACCTGATTGGAGAAAAAGTAATCCGGACTAACTACCAGTGCCTCGGATAAAATTCCGATCATTTCACTATCAGGAATGACCTGCCCCAACTCGTATTTGCTGAGGGATTGCTTGGTGATGCGATTATTGATTTTGTCAGCCAAGCCCTGAAGGGAAAGTCCATTCATCAGGCGGGCTGATTTGAGGCGTTCGGCGAAGTAGTTCATGGACTGTATTCTTTTAAGGATAAAATTAAAGTAGTTGACAAAAGACTATAAATATACCTAATTTGTCAATTATGTAGATTAATGTTGTTTATTAAAAAATGTTACATTTCTTTTTATATATCTGTAACCTTGTAACTTTGTAACATAATTTTTTAACCAAATCGTCTATGAATCAGGATCAACTTATCGGAAAGAATCTCCAAGCCCTAAGGCAAAAACTAGGGTTTACACAAGAACAGGTAGCCGAGTATTTGCGGATCACCCGTGTGGAATTAAGCTATTACGAGACTGGAAGCAGGACAATGCCTACTAACTTAATGTCTCCATTGGCGAATTTGTATGGAGTAGATGAATATGACTTTTATGAGGAAGACCTTGACCTAGCAAGCGTAAACCTTGCTTTGGCTTTTAGAGCAGACAGCATCAAATCTTCTGATCTGGAGCAGATAGCCAAATTCAAAAAAATCGTAAGGAATTACCTCAGCATGAAATCGGCATTGGAAAATGAATCAGCTCATTCTTGAAAAATACGCTGCGCAGTTTCGGGCAGATTTGGGATACAGCAATACAGAAAGTATTCATCTAAAAAGTTTGCTGCATAAGCTAGGCGTACTGGCTGTTTTCAGACCCTTGGAAATGGATATTTCGGGGATGGCTATCAAAGTTGGGGAAAATAACCGGTTTATGATGGTGAACACCAGCCGAACTACTGGCCATCAGCACTTCACAATTTGCCATGAGTTATATCACCTTTTCATTCAAAAGAATTTCTCTTACCATGTCTGTCATGTAGGCATATTTGACAAAAAGGACAAAGAGGAATACAATGCAGATATTTTTGCTTCCAAATTTTTAATCCCAGAGGAAGGTATTCTTTCCTTGGTTCCAGACTGGGAGTTATCAAAGTCAAAAGTCACTTTGGCCACCATCTTAAAAATAGAGCAATACTTTTCTTGCTCCAGAAGAGCATTGTTAAACCGCTTATCCGAGCTCAAACTGATAGACGCTAGTCAGATAGAGGAATACAAAGAAAACGTGAGAACGAGTGCCATGAAGCACGGGTATTCGCTCAAACTTTATGAAAAAGATGAGCAGAGCGAAGTCATTAGCGATTACGGAAACCTAGCAAGGAAATTATACGAGCAGGATAGAATTTCTGAAACTCACTATTACGGACTTTTAGAGGATATAGGATTGGATTTTTCAGATTTAGGAAACAATGGGAACGAAGAAGACTGACAAAATTATCCTGATCGATGCTGATGTTCTTTCTCACTTTATCTCAGGAGGGCAGATCCTTTTGCTCCCCAAAATCTTTCCCTACCCAATCCAAGTACTTGACAAAGTATACGCAGAGATTGCCCGAATGCCTGGAAAGAAAACCGAAGTAGACAATCTTTTGAATTTTAATCTGATTGAGCAAATACCTTTTCCTGAGGATCAAGTCGAAATCAAAAAGGAGTACCATTACATCAAAAACAAACTTTTTAAAGGCGATGGGGAATCCGCTTGTTTGGCAGTAGTTCGATATACTCAAAATATCTTGGCCAGTAGCAACCTAAAAGATACCGCTAGCTATTGCAAAATGCATCAGATCAACTATCTGACTACGATGGATTTTCTCTGTGAAGCGGTAAAGAACGGGCAGCTATCCGAATCAGACTGTGATGAATTTATCCAACGGGTGCTTAAAGCAGGGAGTAGATTACCGGTGAAGAAGTGGGGAGAGTATGGGTGTAGGGATATAATCATTTAAAAGTTTCAATTCCTGGGAATTTAAAGGTTCAAATTAAGGCTAGTGATAGTTGAATAGGACTGAATTATTTCCTAGGCCCTGACTTTTCTATAATTGTAATTAAAAAATTAACTTCTTCTGCTTCTTTTAGTCTTGAAGGTAATGAATTAATAAAATCTTGTATATGCTCAGGACGGAAGGTAAGTCTTTCAATAGCTATAGCAAAAAGAATTTCAAGGATGGATTCCATTTCATCTTCTGAAGAATTATCTCTAAATATTGCTTTTAGAATGCTTTGGATTTTTGAGCTTGATTTCTCATCTGAATAATTCAATTCGATTGGATTTGCACATCTGAGAATGCAAGCATGAATAATCCCATCGTTAAACCTTGAAAAAGTTTCAGGATCTAATATTGACTTTATTTGATCACTTTGAATAAGTAAATTTTCATTCACTTCCTTAAAGGAATTGGAGGTCCTTAGGGAGTGAAAAAAGGAAGAAAAGAAAAAGAATAATTCTGCTTGACTTAAACTCGTTTCTTTTTGTAAATCAAATAATGCAAAATTTTCTCTCAAAACAAGAGCTGATTTGCTAAGTGGATTATAGAAAAATAATTCATTGTCGATTAATCCTCGAGATTCCTTAATTCTTTCAAACCGATTTCTAAAATAAACAGGTAGGTTTTTTTCATTATTTTGATATAATTTTTGTTCAAGGCTCCAAATCGATTTATTATAGCTATTAAATCTATTAGAGTTCTTATTAGGAAGATAGAAAGAAAGAATTGATGAAACTTTGTTTTCACAAAAATGCTCTCCTTGCCTATATTCAAGATTACTTTTAAAAATTTTCAAGTCTTCAAAAGATCCAAAAAGTTCAATAATGTTTAAATAATGAAGATTTGATTTAGAAAATGCTCGTAGTTTCTTGGAAATATTATTAAGTTTATTTCCAGACCTTATACAAAATGATACAATTAAGATTGTTTTAAGTTTTTCTTGGTCTTCAACATTTAAGAAATCAAAGTGATTCTCTGATATGGGCTTTCGTAAATCTGAATTAAACTTATTTAATTGTTGGTAAATTTCTAAAGAAGCAAGTTTAGATGATTCGTCATTTAAATGAATAATTAAATCAATTGAAAAGGGAATGTGATTTAATATTGTTTTATTGAATCTGTTTTTAAAAGTTTCATTCTTATTTAAAGATAAAAAATTAATAAATAATTCTCTAATCGGCGATGCTAAATTTTCACGTTTATGGATTTCGATTGAATTACAGAATATTAGAAATTTAAATTCATTTTTCAAAAAACTTGGAACAAATGGTCTTCTTGGAATTACTATATTAAGTTGAGTTTCGGCTTGAATAAATTGTTCGCCACGAATTTCTATTGGGATTGACCCTTTATCACAAAGTTTACATTCTTCTTGGCTATTATATTGTTCGATACTTTTTATGAGGAGCAGATCTTGGAAAAATGGATTTATATTTATTAAAGAAAAAATATTATTGTCTTTTTTATTGTTGTAAATAATTGTAAAAAAATAGAGGTCTAATTCTTTTGTTTTTCCTATTATTTGTTTTTGCAAATTACCTGAATTGCTTGCTGATATTAACACTAGAGTACTTGGAAGGAATGTGAAATTACTTAAACCAGAATATGATTCAAATGTTTCAATAGTAATTGCTTTTTTGTATCCTAGTATTTTTTTAAGTAAGATTAGTGATGTTGCTATTTGATTTATTGAAGATGAATCGCAAACGATGTGTTTAAAATCAATCCCTTTTAATTTGTCTAAAATGCAAAGTGCAATAAAGAACATTTCTTTACTTGATTTTACAAGATTGCCAGTTCTTAAAAAGTATGTTGAATGTTTCTTAGATGGATTAACAAAGTGAAAGTTTTCATTAGCTTGCAAAATCACTCCGTTTTTCTTAATTAGATTAACAACACCTTTTTGGAGTGATTTTTCAATGTTTTTATTATTATCAATTTCTAAAATTCCTTTTAGGTTGAATTTGTACAAATTTATTTCATCTATTTTAAAAATATTTATGAGATCATTTTTTTGGTTGTGATTTAACTCTTGGTTTTCTGGATATAAATATATAACATTATTTCTTTGTTCGTTGTGTTCGTAAAATTCTAGTATTTTTTCACGTATTTCCTTTGAGTCAAATTCAAGATTGAAATCAAAAATTATTGTAGATGGTAGATCTATAGAGTCTGAGTTCAATAAATAGTAAATCATACAGTGTAAAGAATAGGATAAAGAATGGTTATTAAAGTTCCTTCTACTTTCCCAACTGAAGGGGTAAATGTAAACTGGATTTCACTTGGTGTAGCTAGCATGTCTTTTCTTAATGGATCTGAAAGAAAATTCCTATGCATGATAACACTACCTGAATGTATTTTTATAAATCCAATGTCTCTTATTATTTCTAATACATTTGCCAAACCCTGTCCCCTGAGAGCATTTTTGGATGAAAAGTCGGTTGTGAAATTTTTTGTAAAGCATTTTCTTACAGCTTCTTTTTCTTCCTCCAACTCAATTTCCGTGTAATCTTTGGAGAGCCATCTCCTTGCCATTCCAGGCCCAAAATCTATAACAGAAATTTCTAAGACTGAAAGTTTGTAGTCTTTTTCAAATAATTCACTTTGTTGATTATATTCAATTTGAATTTGATCTTTCGGTTTTTGGTACAATTCTTTCAAGTATTTCCCTATTTCATCATGACTTTGACCTCCAATATGTTTTAACCTTGATTCTAGTAAAAGATTTAAATTTATACCTCGATAATTATCTTTATAGAACTTCTCAAAATTGTATGTTGTCTTTGCCCAGTCTTCTGTATTTTGATAGAGTTCGTAGATTAAGTTTGAGATTTGTTTAAGGCCATTTTTGTGAAAACCTGATGGATCTAAATTTATGTTATTGAAATTAAATAATCTTTCAACCCAAAGTTGCATGTTTGAAGCTATTTTTACAAAGCTGTCAGAATATAGAAAGACAGGGTTATTGATATTTTTTTCTTCTATGTGATCGAATGAACCGGTTATAAAATTAAATCCCTCGATTTTTTTATTTTTTGAGTTTTGTGCGAATATATTATTATCCTTTTTTCTTGTAGTAGTTTTTTTCTCAAGTTTTTGCCCAAATTTTAATAATAAATTTGTTGAGTAATAATTGTTTTGATTTTCGAAAAATAAGTAGAGTCTTTCTTTAATTTTCTCAATTTCTGAGATATTTTCTATTATTTTTCTATCATTAAAGTAGAGTATTAATAAAGTGATATGAAGATAATCTTGTGGATTTTTTTCAAGCTCCTTTAATTCTTCTTCTGAATAGTCTAATGTTACTTTTATTTTTTTCTGGAGTCTAATCTTTGTTGTTATAAACTGGAAGATTGAATATATTAATCCTGGACCTAGACTATTTGTTTTAAAGTGTTTAAATGTTAAGTAAGATGTTCCAGTATTCATTTCTAAAGTTCTGGCAGTAATATTTTCCGAGATTATCATTTGATCAAAATTTTGATATCACACTGTTTATCCAAACTGTATTTTTATTTATTGTTGGTGTACTCTACCATCTTCTCCGCTACCATCCCCAATTCCCTAGCCCCTCTCACATATTCCTTCATTTTCTGCTCCACCAACTCCCCCCGAAATGCCTTCGCCAAGACCGCCTGAGGCAATTGATCAATCTTGGATTTTAGGCTATGGTATTGAGATTCGATTTTGTCGGCGAGAGAGCCGAGGGCTTCAACTATATTGACGACTTCTTGTTGTTCTTCAACAGAAGTAAGTGGTATTTGGAAAGCCCTAACTTTACCCATGCCTAAATCAGGAACTCCTACACTTTGAATTCCATCTTGACTCTGATCTAAAATTACTTTGGAAGACAAGATAATTTTAAGGAAAGAGGGATGCAATTGATCAGGCAAATAAGAACTAATAATACAAACAGCATGGGATAGTGCATATTCTCTCATTGTAGGCAGATAGCAAGATTTCCCTATTGTCCCAATTCTAGTAAATAGAAAATCTCCTTCTTTAATATCAAATCTTTTGATTTGCTCATCTAGGGTTCTTTGGGTTACTTTTTTCCCCTTCTGAAAGTCAAGTTGGCTGCCCTTAATATTTTCGGTGGAAATAAAAGGTATGCCATCATTCACATATTCAGGCATCCTGTGAGAAGGATTAGGGTCAATGATATTAGCTACTTCAATGAGTGAAACCTTTACCCAAGAATTTGGTAAATCACCAAGATTGTCATTTTTATCAGTTTCTTTTAGAATTACTTTTCGGATCTTTTTTAGCTTGACTAATGATTCCCTTTTCTTATTTAATCTTTCAATAATTTCTTCGGCCTCTGAGTTTTTCTCCCCTTTAAATGAAGAATATTCTCTCCACTCCTTTGTCAACTCCCCTGTCACCGCCTGGGTAAGCACCTGCTGACGGAAGTTTTTTAGCAAGACTGGAATCCGATCCAGCTTCTCTTTCAATACATCCAAATGCCCAAATACCGCATCCAAGCGGGCTACGATATGTTGTTGTTCGGGGAGGGGAGCTAGAGGAATATCTATTTTAGAATATTCTTTGTATTTGAGGTTTCTTAGGTTATTACTTCCTCCTTGGTATTTAACAACTTCGCCTGAATGATAGAAGTATTGCAAATAATAATTGACATATGAGTTATCAACATCATCAACTATGCGAAGTAATCTCAAAAAATTTGTTCCTACTTTAGGTAGTTTAGGGTGATGAGATAGTGCTTCTTCATCAATTCTAACCACTCTCCCAACTGGTTGGTCTGGTCCTCCACCACTAATTTCAATCAGCAAATCACCTACAATTAGTTCTCGCTTTTCAAGACTGCTTTCTTTAATCAGTCTAATTGAAGCTGTTTTCCCTTTTTCCTTACCCCAGTTTTTTATCTCACTCCCTCGGATACAAGCTACTTCCACAAAGTCTTCGCCCCAAAACTTATCTGGATCTTTTCCCCAATCGCCACCAATAACGAACTTGGAGATTTTATCTAAAGTAACCGTTTCCCACCCCCTCGGTAATTTCACCTCGCTCATCCCAATAGTCCGATTATCTGATCTAATTCCTTTTTAATTGCTTCCAATTCCAAGGAAGCGCCTTTAGCGATATCAATGGGATCTCCCAAGTCTGCGTTCTTGGTGACATTCTCATCCTCGATCAGTCCGATATCCAGGGAATCGTTTTTGGCAGCAAGCTGCTCCCGCGTAAAGACCTGCCATCTTGAATCTTGAATGGCTTTGCGCTTTTCCTCATCGATCTCTCCTTCATAGTCA
Source organism: Algoriphagus marinus (assembly GCF_001936475.1). Classification (GTDB taxonomy): domain Bacteria; phylum Bacteroidota; class Bacteroidia; order Cytophagales; family Cyclobacteriaceae; genus Algoriphagus; species Algoriphagus marinus. The sequence goes on from NZ_MSPQ01000005.1 coordinate 8,832, forward strand.
TCCTTCACATCATCGATTTTGATTCCACCTGTATAGGCTTTGACAAAGCCCGCAAAGGCTTCTCTCATAAAGGGAGTACGCTTTCCATAGCTTGGTGCATTGGTTCGCATATCGTAAAACCAAACTCGTTTTGTATTTCCCGTTTCCTTTTTACCACGAGTGAAAAAGAGTACATTGGTTTTTACTCCAGCAGCATAGAAAATTCCAGTAGGTAGTCGCAGCACGGTATGCAAGTCGCACTTATCCATTAAGTCACGGCGGATTTTCTGCCCGTCCCCGTCTTCAAAGAGTACATTATCCGGTAGCACCACCGCTGCTCTGGCAGTTCCGGTATCCCGTCTCAGGGAGCGGTAGATATGCATCAGAAAGTTCAGCTGCTTATTGGAAGTCTTTATCGTAAAATCATCCCTCGTTGGTCGCTCTCCACCCTGTTTGGTACCAAATGGCGGATTTGCAAGGACTCCATCATAGTTTTTGAATTCCTTTCCCAGTTCAGTGAGCGTATCGCCCATCACGATTCTACTTTCCAAGCCATGCAGCTTGGCATTCATCAGCGCCAATCTATGGGCATCCTGCACAAGCTCGCAACCTGAAAAAGCCTCATTTACCTGAAAGGACTTTTCTTTGGTACCTAATGCATAGTAATCATCGGTTTTCCGCTTCAGGTATTCATCCGCTGCGATCATAAAACCGAAGGTTCCCGCTGCCGGGTCATTCCATCGCTCCCCAATCTTTGGAGCCAGAAGCTCCACCATTACATTGATGAGAGGACGTGGCGTAAAATATTGCCCGGCACCGCTTTTCTTCTCCCCGGCGTTGCGCTCCAAAAGTTCCTCATAGATACTCGCAATTTTATCCTGCTCCTCATCTTCGAACCAATCGATCTGATCAATATTGGTGATCAGGGTCCGCAGGTTGACTGGCTTACGCAACGTAGTCGAGGCATTGGTATAAATCTCGGTAATAGACTCATTGGTGGACAACGTACCAAGATTGGCCAAGAGGTCTCGATAGGTATCAAAAAGCTCCTTATTATCCTTAATCTCTTTCAGTTTAGACCAGCGGTAGTTCTCCGGAATATCCTGATCAAACTTCTTGACTTCGGATAATCTCAAAAACAAAATATAGGTCAGTTCATTCAGATACTGGTGATAGGTCACCCCATCATCCCGAAGGACATTGCACAGTTCCCACAGCTTCTTAGCAATCTGCTCCGCACTCATAGTATTTTAGGCATATAGATTTTGGTTCAATTGGGCTATCACCTGCTCCAATTGGTCCTCAAATAATTTATTCAATCTTTCAAATCCACCTTTCTCGCTAAACGGTGGCTGATCCAGATCTTCTTTTCTAAGGATTGTCTCTTTCAACAATTGCAATTCGAATCGATCTATCCATTTCATCTGGATTTTATTCCAAGTTTTCATCGCACGGATAGATTCCACTGCTCGTTTAATTCGATCCTCATGACTGATTAGGGAGCTTCCTAATGAAAGAGTGCGGATAAAAGAAATGATGTCCGCAGCAATGTCCTCATTTTTGGTTTCCTTCCAGGCAGATTTCAATTTAGGAATATTATACCCTTCCTGATCCAAAGCCAAAAGCAATTCCTTTAGCGACTTCCTATCCAGTTCGGCAGGACGGCTCGTAACGATCTTCAGGGCTACTATTCGGTTTTGATTTTCCTGAATGAATCGGGCAAAGTTATCCAAATAATCTGCGGGTTTTTGGGCTTTCCCATAGCCACGCTCGATTCCCAACATCCTATCCTCATGTTCTGAAACCAAAGTCCCAGCTGGCGAAGGCCTTAGCTCATCCAAAAATTTCCAAAGACCAGGCATGGATTTGATTTTAGAAACCGCCTCCTGAGGTTTGCTGGATTTCAGATTTTTTATCAATTCTTCCGGGTTCTCACCTTGGGCATTATATTGAAATCCGTCCTCCTTTCCATTTTGGATGTATTTCTTTTTTCGTTGGATCTTGGCTATCAGCTGCTCAATCTGTAGCTTTAGCCGATCCTCCTTTTCAATATGTTCCAGTTCTTCTACCAATTGTGTAAAACTCGCTTTTGGATTGGCCACGATAGGTTTCATCTGGGTAAAATCCTCCAATGTCTCGTAGATGCGAACTGCATCGTAAATCTGAAAAACCTCCTTACCGATCTCGTCGCATCTTCGGGTTGCTCTTCCAAGCATTTGTTCATACAAAATTCTGGATTTGATTCTTCGGAGGAAAACCAAATTACAAATCGAAGGAACATCCACCCCCGTAGTCAAGAGATCTACCGTGACGACGATATTGGGGTATTTTTCATTTTTAAACCGAGCCACCTGCTCTTCTGGATCGTAGGATTCTCCGGTAATTTTCTGAATGGAATTATCGGGAACTTCCACCCCTATGGCTTCAAATTCCTCTTTGAGATACTGAACCACCCGATCGGCATGTTCATCAGTCGCAGCGAAAATCAAAGTCTTTTCGTCCCCGTCAGGGTCCAACTCTGTGACTAAATGCTGGATCACGGTGCGGTTGAAGTTCTCAGTAATCACTTGTTTATTGAATCCAGCAATGTCTATTTTAAGTTCGTCCTCCAACTGCTCCAATTCAATAATGGAATTGGATTCCTTGTCATATACCTTAGGTTTTTCCCCTTTATCCCATTTGATTCCTTCCTCCCCTAGTTGGGTTTTGATCAAAATCGGAGGTTCATGATCAATCAGGAAGCCATCGATGACCGCTTCTCTGTAGGAATATGTAAATACAGCAGACCCAAAAATCTCGGTGGTATGCAAAGCCGGAGTGGCTGTCATACCAATTGCATGGGAGTCAAAATAATCCAACACCATACGGTATTTGCTGACATAGTCGCGCTGATCCCGGAATTCCAAGTCATCTTCATCCAGTTCCCGATCCAGTAAATAGCCCCGGTGCGCCTCATCTACAATGATGCAATCGTATTGATCAACAGCAGGAATATCCTCACCCTCATTATAGAATAATCTTTTGACCATTCCCTGAACCGTAGCAAAGTGCAAACGGGTATCCAACTCAGGCCCTAGATGCTTGAGTTCTTTGACATCGTAGATTTCCGCAAAGGTATTCAGTCCGATAATCTTATTGTCTTTGAAAGCATTGATAGCCTGAAGGGCAAGTAATCTCCTATCTACCAAAAAAAGTATTCGTTGGAATCGATTCGATTGGATCAGTCTGTAGCAAAGGCCTATGATTGTCCTGGTTTTTCCCGTTCCAGTAGCCATCGTGATCAGAATTCGCCGATCCTCAGGATTTGCAATCAATTTCTTTTCAACCGCCTGAATGGCGTCAATCTGATATTTCCGAAGACCTAAACCTGTTTCTGCTTCCAGATAATTTATGGCTTCAGATTGTAACTTGGCTTCAGATGCTGCGCTGTCTTTTTCAAAAAGCTTGACTAATCCTTCTGGACTATACCATCCTTGAAGAACCCTAGCTCTAGAGAACGGATTTCTCACATCCAAAAACCAGACACCTGATTTGGTTTTAATCTGCTCTAAATAAGGTCTCCCATTGGTAGAGAAAATGAATGGAGCATAATAATCTCCCCATTTTCCTAAAAGAATCGCTTCATGTTTATTACTTAGTTTCTCTGCATAAATCTTGGATTGATGCAAGTCTGTAGAAATATCAGAAGCATAGCGCTTGGCTTCCACTATTCCATAAAGCTCAAACCCAACAAACAAAGCATAATCTGCCCATTTTTCTCCGCATGGCCATTCGGCGATTGCCAGATTTTTTCCTCGCTGAGGTAAAGTCTTATTCTTTTTGAAGTTGAGTGTATTGGTATCTACTTCCCATCCAGCTAATTTCAATTGCTCATCTATCAGCGTTCTCGTTTCTGATTCAGACATTTCGATTTTACTGGCAGCTTTTTGGGAGCGAACTCTGATCTCCTCTTGTTTTTCTACAGGTAAAGAAGATCTATCACGCTCTTCCAGCAGTTTGTTAAAGCTTCCCTGCAAGTCCGCGAATTCCTTTTCCAGCTGATGAAGTGCATGCCTTGAGTCTAGTTTTGGAGGCAGATTAAATTTGACAGCTGCAAGACTGGCATTTTCCTCTGAGTAAGCCTGATAGAACCAGCGGGCAACTTTGAATGTGGAAAAAAGTAATTCTTCTGCTTCTCTTAGGTTTCCTTTGTTTTGGTGAACGGCAATATTCCCTTTATGCTTAATGGAGTTAAGTAAATCCCTTACTTGGGATGGAATCACACCTTCCAGCTCTAAATTTTTGATTCGGTTATTAAAGGTATTATCATAAGGAAAATCCAGATGATGCTCCTCAAAAAGATATTCCGTCACTTTCTCCCCAAACTGCCGAAGTTTGAATAGGCAAGTCACAGGATCCTGATGCAGATTAAATTCTGCAGATTGTCCAATATTGAAGAGTATGGGGAACTCTGGTTCTAAAAAGTGAAAGTTTGAAAAGGTCATTAATCAGGTAATAACTCAAGACTAGGAATTAATTCCTTAAATAATAGAGAAAAAAGGAAAATTAAAAGTTATTTGATTTTACTGGCTTAAGTCATCAAGATTTGAGGAGTTTTTTCTTAAGAAATTAAGACTTCAATTACAACTTTCGATAATAATAGCACCAGAAGCCACTCCAAAATAATAGACTATTTTTTCTGTATCAGAATCAACTTAGCAGAATACCTATCTGGTATGACCACTAAACCTGGCTGGATCTCCTGATCTAGATAGAAAATTTCTTCAAGAGGTAACCCGAAATGCTTTTTCCATATTTTTCCACCGTCTGTAGAGCTCATCAAATAATTCTTGCAAGGAGCATTTGGCAAATAATTTTCCTCCATAAGTATTCCAATGATATCTTGTCCAGATTGGGATAAAATATAGATCGGCTGTTCCAATTTAGTTTGAATCTCGCTGGACCAGTTGCCTTTTAGAGTTTCCGTGAACCTCATATCGTAATACTGATCCGCATCAATTGGATAAAAAGTAGAGGGAGTCTGAGAGCTATTAGGTCGGAATGGCTCCCAAGTCCGCCCACCATTCAAGGTTCGGAATTCCGCACCATTCCATCCTTCCAAAAAACCTAATTCTGAGGTCTTCCAAAGAATTCGTTTAAGATTGACTTTACTCATATCCACATCGCTTAGGCTCCAAGTAGCTCCTCCGTCTTCTGTTTGAAATAGTCGAAAGTAATCACCATACTCCCCTGTATATTCGATTGCATAGGCAAAGCCCCGGGAAGGGCTTACAAAAGAGATCATTTTAAAAAATGTGCTTTCCCGTTCAGAAATCTCCCAAGTATTTCCTCCATCAATACTTCGATAGATCTGGGCAAAACTTTTCTGTAGCTCTTCATCATTTCTTACGGTAGTGAGCCAAAGATGCTTTTCATCCAAAGCATAAAGAGATGGCGGATTAGACGAATTGGGCAATTGAAAAACAGGAGTATAAGTCCTTCCTGCATCCGTGGTTTTATAAAGTTTTTGGAGTGATTTATCCAGACGAAACCCAACCCATTCGTTGATAAACTGTATCTCTGAACCGGGGAAGAAACTCCAGGAGGTCAGCACTTCCTTCACTTCCCAACTTTCAAGCAGACTGGTTTCCCTAGGAGGAGGTCCGTCTTCACCACAAGCCGAACAAAGAAAAAAAACTGCCCAAATAAATCTCCATTTCATATTGCTCCTTCAAAAGAATCTTCAAAAAAATTTACCTAATTCTTTATTAGAATAAAAATACTCTTTAGATTAAAATCATTAGGTCTTTTTTGTAATTGGATGGAGACCTAAGGAAAAATAATTTCTCCTATTTTCAGACTCCCATTCTTCTCAGGTACTAATAAAAGTACAAGCTTAATTGAGTAGATTTTATCGAGTCAATTATCGAATGAAAAACCATAGGATCGAGTAGATAATCAAAAACAAAAGAAACATGGTATATGAGAAACCTTTTTTTCATTTTTTTAAACAATGGATTGTAGGATTGTTCTCTATTAGTTCTTAGTGGTTTAAATCAGTTTTTAATTCAGAAAGAATAGATCTTGAACACTTTGTTTTCTTGGGGAATTAAATTCATAAAAAAAGGAGTCGCCAAAAATTTAATCAGCCTAAGGCTACATCCAAACTCATCATCACAGCAAAACCTATCATAGCTCCAATAGTAGAAAGATCCGTTTCATTCCCCTGTTGGGACTCTGGTATCAATTCTTCGATGACCACAAAAATCATGGCCCCGGCAGCAAAAGACAGCGCGTAAGGTAGAATTTGAGAAATACTCATTACGAGAAAGGCCCCTAAAACTCCTGCAATAGGTTCCACAATTCCCGACAGCTGACCGTAGAAAAAAGCTTTCCTTCTAGAGAAGCCTTCTCTTCGCAAAGGAACAGACACTGCAGTGCCCTCTGGGAAATTCTGTAAGCCGATCCCAATTGCAAGAAGTATCGCGCCAGTTAGAATTTCCGGATCCTGACTGACACCATAAGCTCCAAAAGCTACTCCCACTGCAAGCCCCTCAGGAATATTGTGAAGAGTAATGGCTAAAATAAGCAAGACACTTCGTTCCCAAGAAGTCCTAATCCCTTCCGCTTTTTCCATTGGCAGTCGCGGATGAAGGTGAGGCAATACTTTATCGATCAAAAGCAAGAATGCACCACCAGACAAGAAACCAACCGTTGCGGGAAACCAAGCAGTGTTTGGATCATCTTTAGCAGCCAATTCTATGGCTGGGGAAAGCAAAGACCAAAAACTTGCAGCAATCATCACTCCTGCCGTAAATCCAAGCATCAGATTCATCACTCGGCTATGGATGTCTTTGAAGAAAAATACCAAAGAAGCTCCAGCCATCGTCACAAACCAAGTAAAAAGTGTCGCCAATAGCGCAAGTAGAATAGGGTTTTCTATTTGGAGCCAATCAATATCCATATTCCATTGATTTATAATAATCTATAGTTTAAAGCAGTCCAATACCGGCTATTTTTGAATAGCTAAAAAACAGCTATTCCATCTAGCAAGATGATGACTGTCTTAGGCCGGATCTATATTTTATTCTAAAAGGAAATGCTTGCCCCAACCTCTACTTTTGGTAAGCTTATTTCATACGATGCTCTTCCAATTGATCCCGAAGTAGTTTTTTGAGACTTTCGAGGTAGTCTTGGAGGATTTTTTTATCGATTTTAGGAGAGGATTCAGACGGAATAGTGATTGGATTCTCATCTAGTTTGCGATATAACTCAGGAAAGTTATTTTCAATATTTGTTGTCAACTGGAGAATTTCTCTTAAAAGGCTCTGCAGATTTCTCATTGCTAGGATGTTTAAATGGTAGGATCACAAAATGGGAAAATGATATTTAAAGGTTTGGGATTTCGATTCGGGAGATACTAGAACTAGAAAACCGTTAACATCTTATCTTCGGTAAGGACTAAGGACAAATCTGGGGCACTATCACAAAAAGATGCAGGAAGAATAAAATCACATAGATGGCCCCCATCACCAAAGGATAGACTACCATTTTGTGTTTAGTTTCAGGGGTGATTGAGTGAGCCATTATTCCATGAATCCCAACAATCAACATGAAAAAGGGAACTACCGAAAAGTTCCTTAAGAATTGAGGAGTAAATTTCTCAGGTGATAGAAAATAAAAATAAACACCTATTAGGATAGATAAAATCAAAATTGTCCAATAAATTCTTCTGGCTATCATTTCGAATTGGTTTTTAAAGTTTTGCCTGTTCTCGCGTTTTTAGATTTTGAAGATATGCTTCACTATAACTTAGGACTGGAATATGACTTTGGAATTCCATCTTTTTCACCAAATCATAATGAAACAAAAACTCGCCTAGACCCCGACGCCTTTTTTCCAACATCACAAGTAGGTCAATGCTGTTCTGTTGGATAAAATGAATCAGGCTTTTAGCTGAATTATCAGAATAAAGAATTTCAAACTGAATAGACGGATACTGTATCAAATCATCGACCTGACTCTTGAAGTATTGGATAAAGTCCTCACTCCCAACTTCTTCGCTATGGCTCACGTGAATGACATGGATTTCAGGATGAAAAGGCTTTAAAAGTTGAATACAAAGTTTTAATGCCCGAAGGTCTCCTTTTTGAAAATCTGAAGCGAAGAGGACCTTCTTTAGCTGGAAATGCCTGATATCTTCTGGAACTGCAAAAACCGGAATAGGAGACTTTTCCAATAATGCTTTGGTGGTGCTCCCTACCAGAATTTCTTTTACTTTACTGGCACCTTTGTTTCCAAGCACCAAAATTTCAGCATCACTTTTTTTGATCCCTTCAAGAATTCCGTTTATCACGGACATATTTTCTAAAACCAAGTAGTCAAAAGTCAGGATCTCATCGGACCCAATATACTTTTGAACTAAATCGGCAAGCTTTTTTTCTGACGCTATTATTTCCTGCTTTTTCATTTCCAAAGGATCTTCGGTAAGAGGAAAATCCCAGGAAGTCGGGATATCAAAAATGTGAAGCATCGTAATTTTTGAACCGTGGTTTCGGGCAAGATTTAACGCATATTCAAACGCCCTTTCCGCATTCTTGGAGAAATCCGTTGCAAATAAGATTTTTTTCATGGCGTGATCTTTTTATCATACAAAAGGTAAATAGAATCACAAAGGAATCTTTTGACAAAAATCACTTCTTGAGATGATAAGAGTCCCTCAAATTTCCTTGCTAATAAGCTAATTAGTATTATGTTAAGTATTAAAAAATCTTTCTTGAATTACTTTTTCATTACACTCGACTTAAATTTTTTCGAGAATTACACCAATCACATGCTTATTTCGCAGCAAACAATCTTGTATAAATCTCAAGCATTTTCGGATTAAATCTCAAAGGTTTATTCACCATCATCCGCCTTTTTATTGGGCAGTTTATAATTTCCAATCATGTGATAAATATCATTTTTTACTTTTTTTTTAATTGCTTCCTTTAAGCAGAAGATTAGGAAAAGGAGTTCCTGATCTCAAGATTTAAATGGAGTTTCTATTGAATCACTACACTGACCCAAAAGCAGCTGAAGAAGAAGTCTCCAAGTAATGGTTTTGAATTTTCAATCCCGAAACATCATGAAAGAGACATTTAAAATCGACTTAAGTAAAGTGACATTAGAAGGTGAATTCACCTTGGTTTCAAACCCAAAAGGCTTAATAGTTTTTGCCCAAGGAAATGGAAGTGGTCGGTATAATCCCAGATATAATTTTATAGCCCAATACTTGAATAAACAAGGCTACTTAACCCTTCTATTAGATTTGTATGCCCGCCAAGACCCTGAATTGCATCCTAAGGAATTTAACCCTGAAATTCTAGCAAATCGACTCAGAGAGGTCACAGTCAGGTTGAAATCCATGGCTAATTTATCCAAACTACCCTTTGGGTTTTATGGATCCAATACAGGCGCAGCAGTGGCACTTTTAGCTGCTTCTTACCTGAAAAAGCGGGTGCAAGCAGTGGTGAGTAAAGGAGGAAGAACAGATCTGACTGAGGATGTGCTTAATCTGATACAGACGCCGACCCTGCTACTAGTCGGTGAAAACGATCCCTCCACCGAGGATTTAAACCGGAAGAGTTTGCATCTAATCAATGCTCACAAGGCATTAAAAATCATCCCAAATGCAAGCGATTTATATGAAGAGGCCGGCGTTTTGGAATCAATTGCTCTTGAAACAGAAGCTTGGTTTAAAATTCATCTGAAAAATTCTGAAAGAGTAAAAAAAAGCAGAGTGAGTTTATAAAACTGTCATAAAGTTTAAGATTCGGAAAGTCATACGAAACAACAACCATTAATAAAGCTATATCATGGAAACGAAAGAGAATAAAAAAATAGGCGTGTGGATGGATCAAAGGCAAGCTTTTCTAGTAACCTGCGAAAACAAACAGGCCTCTTTAAAAGAAAAAATTGAATCACCCATCGAAAGTATGGTCCGATATCCCGGAGAAACAGATTCTAAAACTAAAATGAAAAGCAACTATGCTGCCTCCAACAACGAGTACAAAACCCATAATATCCAACAAGAACAATTGAAAAAATACATTTCTATTCTTAAAGGCAAACTTGATGGGTATGATGAAATTCTCATTTTTGGACCTGGTGTTTTCAAAAACCAATTTCTCAAGCATATCTCTACCGACAAAGGGTTCAGTAGCGTAAAAGTCAACACTTTGGATGCCGACAAAATGACCTCCAATCAACTCTTGACTTTCGTTAAAAATCACTTTTCATAATCTGAAAAAGCTTGAAGTCCAAACGATCATCCCGCTACCTCAAACCTAACGGATGCAACTGATAAATTCTGGACCGGTGGATTTTACTCCCCGGTAAAGCAGTTGCTCATCTCCTGAGTCGTTTCGATAAACGGTAATCCCTTTGGCGCCAAACTTCCAGGCATTTCGGTATAACTGATCAACCTGCTCTGGGGTAGATTCTAAAGGTAAATTGACTGTTTTGGAAACTGCATTATCCGTGAATTTTTGAAAAGCGATTTGATGTCGAAGATGCCAATCTGGAGAAATCTCCAGTGCCGTTTTGAACAATTCCCGAATTTTTTCAGGAAGCTCTTTTACCTGAGCACAAGTTCCTGAGGAAATAACCTCTTTCAAAATTTTCTCTTCTATCAGATTTTCAGACCGAAGAAACTCAAGAAAAAATGGATTTACTGACTGAAGCGTTTCCCCATTCAATACATTTTTCCGTTGGAATGCTAAGGCAAAAAGTGGTTCGATGGAAGAAGAAGTGTCTGCCAAAATGGAAATCGTCCCCGTTGGTGCAATGCTTGTTCGGGTAGCATTCCGCATGGGTTGATCCGGGTAGAAAATACTTTTCTCCCAATTCGGAAAATTCCCCCGCTCCCTTCCTAACTGGGCTGAGGCGTCGAAGCTCTTATTCTGGATGAACCCCATCAATTTTTCAGCAAGAGTCACCGCCTCTTTAGAAGCATATGGGATTTTGAGTCGGATCAAAAGCTCTGCCCATCCCATCACCCCAAGTCCTATTTTACGATTAGCCAAGGATGCTTTCTGGATGGTTCTAGATGGGAATTTATTGATCTCTAAAACGTCATCCAGAAATTGGATTGCCCATTCGACTGTTTCCCCTAGTCTATCCCAATCCAATTCAAAATTTGCTCCCTTTGCGCTTTTTACAAACCGGGTTAAATTAATAGAACCCAAATTACAAGATTCATATGGCAGAAGTGGAACCTCTCCACAGGGGTTGGTTGCGTCTATTTCACCCATCGTAGCCACCGGATTAGCAGCATTGATGGTATCCAAAAAAATCACTCCCGGATTTCCGGACTCCCAAGCATGCTCGCAGAGCATTTCCCAAATCTTTCTGGAATTTACAGTATGGATAGTCTTCTTAGTTCGGGGATTAATAAGACTCCAGTCTCCATTTGCTTCCAAGACCTCCATAAAGGCGTCTGAAACACCAACTGAAAGGTTAAAGTTTTTAAGCCTTTGTCCATCAGACCTCAGTTGGATGAAATCGAAAATATCCGGGTGATCGATGTTTAAAATACCCATATTAGCTCCCCTTCGCTTACCTCCCTGTTTGACATGCTCCGCTACCAAATCAAAAATTTTAATGAACGAAACTGGTCCTGTGGATTCACCGTCACTGCGACTGATCCAATCTCCTGCAGGTCTCAAACCTGAAAAATTAAAGCCAGTCCCTCCTCCCTTCTGCTGTACCAATACAGCCAATCGCAGTGTTTTAAAAATCTCACTTAAACTATCTTTTACCGGAAGCACAAAACAGGAACTAAGTTGTCCATAACCGGTACCAGCATTCATTAGTGTAGTGGAATTGGGCAGAAAGTCCAGATCAGCCATCATAGAGAAAAACCTTTGCCTCCAGATTTCCACTTTCTCCTTTCCTCCATAGCGTTCTTCAGCCTGCGCTACAGCATTTGCCACTCGCATGAATAATTCCTCCGGGGTCTCCTTTGGAACTCCTTGAGCATCTCTAATCAGATACCTTTGCTGTAAAATTTTCAGGGCATTATTGCTTAATGGCTCCATGATCGCTAGACCTTCTAATTTGAAAAAGTATTTCTTAAACTCGAACTATCAATTTACTAAAAACAATCGCTCAATTCATTTATCAAAATAATTAAAGTGTTCCCTCCACTTTTATTCAAAATAGAGAACTGTCATCGCATCTGACTGAGTAAAAAATCTATCATTTTTTCAATCAACAAACTCATCTGAAATCAATAAAATAACAGGATTCCATCTCTGAAAAAAAAGGAGATTCGAATCAAAAAATACTTTTCAAACCTATTGTAGGAATTCGGAATTTTATCCTAATTCGCAAGCCCATTTTAGTTGTATAAAATTCTAATTTTTACACCTATTAGATGCTTGAAGTTGGGTACTAAACTAATATATACCGCATAATAAAACCCTGATTTAAAGCTAATTACACTAACAAATTTCTAACCGCCCATCAAATAACAACTTAAAAAAATCTAAAATGAAAAAATTAATTACCTCCTGGCTATTGGGCTTTCTTTTGATTTCATTTAATACTTTTTCACAGCAATCTACTCCACCCATAATTGCAAAATTTCTAATAGAAGGCGGTATTGAATATGGGGGTGATGAAATATTAAAAATAACATTCACCAATGGAGAGGACCAAACAATGAGAGCCGGCCAAGGAGGCTATATTGCTATAGGAGGCCAATTTGAATTTACAGAAGTTGAAAAACTCATGATTCGCACTACAATCGGCTTCAAATACAATACAACAGCAGCAGATAATGCCAACATTAGATTGACTAGAATTCCTTTAACCCTAATACCCTATTGGAAAATAAATGAGGATTTTCGATTTGGGGTTGGAATCACATCGCATCAAGGTGTAAAATTTAAAGGAGATGGGTTTGTATCTGATATTGATTTCAAAAGTTCTCTAGGTCCAAGAGTTGAGTTTGGATACAAGTGGGTAGCGTTAACCTATACCTCAATCAATTATAAAACTCCAACAGAAGAAAATTTTTCTGCAAGTTCAGTCGGCTTATCCGCATCATTTGCATTTCCTAACAAATAATTTGACTGATTTGGCAATGAAATAAACAGGTTTCTAGACTAAAGGGATATTTATCTTTAAGGGATATTTTAATTTTGAAGTTAGTCTTACGAAATCATACTAATTATCAGAAAACTAGAGAAGTTCTCAAAGCCTCAATTCTTATGAGTTGAGGCTTTTTTTATCACTTTTTCTTTAGTTATTTAGCAAAAAACCACGATAATCTTCTAAACGATGCTTTCATTCTTTTCAAAAGAAAAGCTCTTTTTTCCAATTCTATTTCTTCTTTCCAGTTGGAATTCTTTTGGTCAATCCAAAAATGATTTTAGGCCATTATTGAAAGATTTTCAAAGCCAGTCATTACCAAAAATGACCAAAGGGGATTATTATTCTCTTTCAGGGGAATTTTTTAACAGCTCGGTTTTAGACGGACTACCTTATTGGTACAAAGAATCCCAGCGGGCCGAACTTCTCGAAAAACTTAGACCAGAAATCCAGGAACTTTATTTTTGGTCGTATTTAGCCGGCCAAGTTCCCAACGGTGGTTTTTCCCAGTTTTTCGAAAATGGATTCGGCTATATGATTCCTGAGATCATTAATTTCTATCAGCGTATTGGTGACCACAAGAGCGTGGAAATTCTTAAAAAGGTTGAAAAATGGAATGTTGAAAATCAATCAGAAGAGGTGTTTTTTGATTTTAATCAACAGTCTTTAAACGACGCATATTCCGCACATTCGGATCAGTCAAATCAATTGATAGAGACCTATATCCGAACTCACTCGGAATTATTTATTACTGATGAAGAAGGGGATTTCTTCCCTGAAAATTTTTCAGGAAAAATTTACTCAGTAGATCCAATCACAAATGAGCGAAAGGAATTTGAGGTAAAAGACAATCAACTTCAAGGAGCTATGAAGATCTTTTCCCCCGAAGGAATTATCTCCAAAGAATTGAACTATGAGAACGGAGTCCAATTAGGAACCCAGGAGGAATATGATAATGAAGGTCGATTATTTAAAACAGAAGTTATTCAATTCCGACCTCGAAAAACGGAGATCTCCTATTTTTATCCAAATGGACAAATTGAAGTCAGTTTAACTGAAGACTCATTAAGAACCCCAGTTGGAGAGTACAGCAAATGGTACGAAAATGGGGTTTTGAATTGGAAATATACCCTTGATAATAAAGGAAATCATACTGGACCCTATTTCGAATATTATCCAAATGGGAAAAAGAAAGCGGAAGTCGATAGAAGAAGCTTAGAGGTTAAATACATTAATTTTTGGGACGACAAAGGAAACCAGCTATTGAATAATGGAACGGGTATGTATTACGATGAATACCAAATTGGAGATATTTTATACAGGCATGAATACCAATTCAAAAATTTTCTGAAGAATGGAGTTCAAAAGGAATTTACCAAGGGAATATTACAGTCTTATCAGGAAATGAAAGATGGTAAACTGGAAGGTTATTATCGAAAGTACTATCCTAATGGAAAACTCAAAGAAGAATATCTAATCAAAGACGGAGAAGTAATTTCTCAGCAAACAAAACCCCTTTTTGATAATCCAAAATTAAATGTTGCCATAGAAACTAGCCTAGATGAGGAAACCTTAATTCTTAGAGAATATCCACTTTCCGATGTTTACCCTAAGCTCCAGAATGAGGAAGATGCGAAAAACCTTATTTCTATTCCAATTGAATTGTTTGAAAACTATAATTGGGATCAAGAAATGTTCGCTTCCTATATACTCCATATCAACGAGAACGGAGAGGTAGTAAATCACGATTTTTTTGTTGCTAGAAATGGTGCGGAAGCAAGAGCTATAGAGTCAATCTTCCCTTTGCTCAAATTTGAACCCGGCCTAAAAAATGGCAAACCAGTGCCTTCCTACTTATTTTTCAAAGTGAAATTATGGCTGATTGAGTCGGAGGATTAGGATTTGTCTATTATCAAAGTTCCAGCAACCAAACTCTAACCCCTAAGAGCTTTTTTTATTTTTAGAAATTTATCTTCTTGGAGGTATGAAATGTCTCTTGTCTCTAATTTTCTTTTTGATTACCGTACAGATCCAAGCCCAAACCGTCTGCACGCTTGAAAGCCGCGAAAAACTGGAAGCCTTTCTAACCAAACTTGCTGAAGATAACTATTCTAGCAAGTCTGCAAATCAGCTTAATATAGAAATCGGGCAATGGTTCCTCGAAACACCCTACATAGAAAAAACACTGGAACTCCCAGGTTCCGAGAAATTGGTCATCAATCTAACCGGCCTTGACTGTACCACTTTTGTAGAAACAGTGGTGACAATGACCAGACTTACAGAAAATGGCACATTCACTTTTGAGGATTTTGAAAAAGAATTAGAAAATCTAAGATATCGATCTGGCAAAAACGAAGGCTATCCTTCTCGGCTCCATTACTTTTCCGACTGGATTTATGAAAATGAGCAAAAGGGTATTTTGAAGGATATTACCAAAGAAATCGGTGGATCACCTTACCCTAATGCTCCTTCTTTTATGTCGGAAAATCCAAAGTTCTATAGACAATTAGCTGATCAAGGAAACCTCGCTGAAATCAAAATAACAGAAACTGCTATAAAAGAACGGGGCTACTTCTACATACCAAAAGCCGAAATCAGTCAATTGGAAAAGAATATCCAATCCGGCGATCTGATAGCCATCACCACCTCCATGGCAAATCTTGACATCGTCCACACCGGATTTGCCATTAAGAAAAATGGCAGGATTCACCTCCTTCACGCGAGTTCTAAAAATATGGAGGTGGAAATTTCAGAAAAACCATTAGCAGACTACCTAGCTGCTAATAAATCTCAATCGGGTATTATGGTCGCTCGGTTGATAGGCCACTAATTCTCCTCCCTTCCAAAAACGATTTGAAAAAAAAAAAATTGGAAAAAAATGTAAATAAAACTTGACTTTTGTAAAGTCTTATTTACATTTGTAAAGTTAACTTTACAAAAACAATATGGAAACGATGAAATTGGAACGAAACAAACGAGTAAAAAAATTAGCGGTCTGGACTTGGTCTTGGGTAGCAACTATGGCGATTGCAACCTTTGGTCCCATCTACATTTGGGATGATCATGCCTTCCTGACCATTTTTGCAATTGTAGTAAATCTTGCCAATGGGATCTTAATGATCCTGGCCAACCGAGATTTATTTAATCATTTCGATGAATTAGAAAAGAAAATTCACTTGGAAAGTATGGCCATTTCCCTTGGACTTGCTGTCGTAGTAGGGCTTACATTCTCCCTTCTTGACCAAAGGGATTTAATCCCTTTTGATGCTGATATCGGTTTTCTAGTCATGTTTATTGGAATCACCTACTTGGTAGCCATGCTCATCAATACAAGACGCTACAAATGAAAAATCGACTTAGAGATTTACGCACCGCAAAGGGGATGACTCAGGAGGATTTAGCAGAAATCATCGGGGTATCCAGGCAAACGATCAATGCGATCGAAAAAGAGAAATTTGACCCCAGTTTGCCGACTGCATTTAAGATGGCTAAGCTATTTGAAATGACGATTGAGGAACTTTTCCAATTTGAAGGATAATCTTCATCGAAACTTATTTCATAAAAAAAGCAAGGAGAGATCCTTGCTTTTTTTCTTTGATCCGCTGGGTTTAGAATTTCACCCCAAAGGTCAAATAGAAAGTTCTTCCGTCTGCCGGCATAATTCCCGGTCCTGGATAGCCTCCGGCTCTTCTGGTGAAGTAGCTCGCATCGGTCAAATTATTCACGCCTGACTTCAAACTGTATTTCTTCTTGTAAGTATATCCCGCGGAAAGATCCTGTACACGATAGGCCGGAATCAAACCTGAAGTGGCAGCTGCATTTGGCTCGATAGAATTAGTTGCATCAGAGAAAGCCATTCCAATATCACTCAGTTGCCAAGTCATGGAAAAATCCTTGAAGCGATAAGTTGCTCCATAGCGATTGATTTTTCTGGGAGCATTTTCCACCCGATTTCCTGCAAGATTGTTGGTGACGATTTCTCCATTCACTACGCTTGTTCGCTCAAAATCCTGATACTCGGCATTCACATAAGCCAGGGAAGCAAAGAGATGGATGTATCCGATGCTTGAGTTTCCTACAAAAGCAGTGATCGGATCAAACTCTACGAACGCTTCTACTCCTTGGCTGACAGAAGTTCCAAGATTAGTTCGGAATTGGAAGCGAGTTCCGTCCGCTGCAGTTTGGGTGATCGTCCCGATTCGATCAGCATAATTCAGGTAGAAGAAGCTCGCATCAAAATTCAGGAACGAACCAATATTTCCTCTGTATCCAAAATCAAAATTAAAGCCACTGGCATCCTGAAGATTGGGATCAATCACATCCGTAGTGGCCGGAGGAGTCAAATCCGAAATCAAAACCGGCCGATATGCCTGAGAGAAATTGGAATAGAGCTCAGTTGTTTTAGTCAGGTGATATTCTCCTCCAAAACCAAGCAAGGCAAAAGTTCTGGTTCGCGTTTCTGGCGTTAAAAGCTGAGGAACTCCATTCACGGTATTCAGAATCCCTTCCATATTCGAAGAAATATGTTCTAATCTAAGACCCGCAGTAAGCAAAAGCTTATCTGTAACATTGAACATATTTTCTACAAAAGCCGCGTGATTCACATTGTCAAAATCCAGATCACGGGGATAGCGCTCCTCCACCAAATCAAAATTCATATCTGTTCCAGTATCCCCTACTCCACGCTGATTTCGATCGATATTCCCCTTGTAATATCGGTATCCTGCTACAAGGTTGTGCTCTTTTCCAAAAAGCGAATAAGCAGTGCTTAATCTCAATTCAGTACCAAAAGTGTGGTAGATATCCCGATCTACTTGTCGATTTCCCAAATCATCCTCAGTGGTGATTGCTGATACAAAACCCACACTATTCCGTTGAGCAATGGTTCCGAAAGCCTTGAAATTCAACTTCGTTTTTGGGCTTACAATATAATCGGCATTTAGAGATGGGATGAACCAAGGAGTATTAAACCAGTTTCTCGAACGGGAGCTTTGACTTGGATCTTCTGCAAATTGTGCATCCGTCAAACCTCCCGGCTGCTGACTTTCGGTAGTCATATAAGTCATCTCAGTCCCGATTTTCAAACGGTTACTCACTGCATAATTAACTTCGAGATGCGCATGGTCTGTATTGAAAAACCCATTCTCTCGCCAGCCATTCCCTCTTCTTTTTTGGTAATAAGCTGTATAATCCCATTTGCCTTCTGTACCACCGATGTAATTGAAGGTGCTAAAAAGTCCATTACTCCCAACCGTATTAATCGACTCTGCGGTAAATCGAGTAGATGGATCGGGTTTTCTCAATACAAAATTCATAAGCCCTCCAAACTGTGGCCCGTATTGAAGTGAAGATGCTCCACGTATGATTTCGATATTTTCCACTACTTCCATTGGAGGAGTGAAATATGCTTCTGGGTAGCCCATTGGATCGGGCGTGATGTCATAGCCATTCATTCGCACATTAAACTCCCAAGATCTATTCGGACTCAAACCTCTAGAGGCAACACCGAGCTGAATTCCTGAGCCGTCATTTTCCCAGATCGAAATACCAGGCGTCCGACCAAAAATTTGCCGGCTGTTATTCATCGCAAGATTTGCATCAATCTCACCTAAGCGAATGACTTCATTTTTTCTTCCGGCATTGATTCGAAAATCCTCCACCTCAGGAAGTCGGCCTTGGCCATTCATTCCTCTGCTTGCCATCAATTCAAATGATTCCAACCAGATATCATCATCTATAAGCGCAAAGTCAAGCTCTTTCACTTCCTCTTTTCCAATCGAAAAAGTGATCGTCTGAGCTTTAAACCCTATCATACTTGCCTTCAGCTCATAGCTTCCTGCCGGCAAATCTTTCAGCAGGAAATCACCATTTTGATCAGACTGAACTCCTCTTACCGTGCCCTCTAAGACGATCGAGACGCCCTCAACAGGTTTTTGGTATTGATCAAGGACTTTACCCTGAACCGCATTTCGCTGCGCAAATGCAAAACTTAAAGACAAGAAATAGGCGAGAAAGATGGAAAAGACTACTCTCATTTTGATTCGTTTTTATTTAGACTGTTTTCAAATAACGATGCAAACCTAATTCTTAGAATCATTCTAAACAAGTCTTATTTAGAAAAAATCTTAATAAAATTAAGCTTTCCAAAAAGCCAGATTTACTTCCATTTTAAGGAGAATTGTTACCTTTTAAAAATCAATAACTTGCACTATGAAGAATTCCTTTATCCTGATCTTTCTGATTTCTGCTTTGTGTTTGAGTTGTGCTGAAAAGCCTAAAACTCGACCAAATATTCTCTTCATTTTTGCAGATGATCAGCGGTCTGATGCCTTAGGAATCGCCGGAA
The DNA here is from genome assembly GCF_001936475.1 of Algoriphagus marinus. Lineage (GTDB taxonomy): Bacteria > Bacteroidota > Bacteroidia > Cytophagales > Cyclobacteriaceae > Algoriphagus > Algoriphagus marinus. The sequence continues at coordinate 28,273 of NZ_MSPQ01000005.1, forward strand.
ACAATGTTTTGAAGACTCCCAATATTGATGAATTGGCGAGAACCGGTACTCGATTTACCAACGCTTATGTCATGGGTGGAAATCACGGCGCCATCTGCGCAGCAAGCCGAGCGATGATGCTTTCAGGCAAAAGCCTTTTTCACGTTTTGGACAAACTTGAAGGACAGGAGACCATGCCGATGCACTTTGCGAAGCAAGGCTATGAAACCTTCGGTACCGGTAAATGGCATAATGAAAAGGAGATGTTTGAGGCTAGTTTTCAAAAAGGCAAAAATGTTTTTCTGGGTGGAATGGCGGATCATTTTAGTATTTCAGTGAGGGATTTACCAGCTGATGGCAAACTATCCGAGCCTGAGAAAAAGGGTTATTCTACAGATTTATTTGTAGATGTAGCCAAAGAATTTTTGGAAGATTATGCCAATTCTGCCCAGGAAAATCCGTTTTTTGCCTACGTTTCTTTTACCGTTCCCCACGATCCTTATTCCCCAAAGGCTGATTATATCAACCGTTACCATACGGCTAAAATTCTACTTCCTGAAAATTTCATGGGGCTTCACCCCTTTGCATTTGATCAATTAAATGTGCGGGATGAAAATCTTATCGCCTGGCCTAGGAAGCCAGAACTAGTCAAAGAAATCCTTTCGGATTACTACAGCCTGATTACGCATCTGGATGATCAAGTCGGGAAATTGATCTCCACACTTAAGGAAAAAGGACTTTATGAAAATACGATTATCGTCTATGCTGCAGATAATGGCTTGGCTATTGGCTCACATGGCTTGCTTGGAAAGCAGAATCTATACGAACATAGCACCAAAGTTCCGATGATCATTTCCGGACCTGGAATCCCTAAAGATCAGCTTTCGGATGCTTTCGTCTATCTCTATGATTTGTTTCCCACTTTGGCTGAACTTGCCAGCATTCCAAGCCCAGAAAGTATCGACGGGCAAAGTTTGGTCCCGGTCCTCAATGGAGAAAAAAAGGAAATTCGGAATTCACTTTTTACAGCCTACAGACACACGGTTAGATCAATTCGGGAAGGAAATTGGAAATTGATCCGCTATCCGGAGCGGGATTTTACCCAACTTTTTGATTTGGAAAATGATCCTTTTGAGTTGAATAATTTGGCTGAAAATCCAGCATCTTATCAACAGCTCAATAAGTTGAAAGCGATTCTGGAGCGCGAACAAAAACTGGCAGGAGACACAGTTCTTTGGACGGCTGAAACGATTTTACCCTTGGAATACGATCATACCAAAATCGAGCGGAGTCCTGATCAATGGCAGCCGGGGTATACTTTGAAAAAGTATTTCAACACCTACGACTGAATCTAATCGCCGCTGGAATGTCCGAAAGCCTGAAAAAAGTGTTCATTATCAAACACCTTTGGAAAGCAGATCTATCAAAAAGGGCTATTTGCTCTGTTTTTCGAATTGGAACAAAAATTGAAACTCTGAAAGAAACCAAATTCCTATGCTGACCTTCTTACTTTGGATCATCCTTTTTATTATCTGTTGGCCGATCGCTTTGATCGCACTGATCCTTTATCCTATCGTATGGCTATTGCTTTTACCTTTCCGCTTACTGGGTTTTGCAATTGATCTATCCTTCGATTTGGTTCGCAATCTGTTTATGCTTCCTTTTCGACTGGTTGGAGTAAAAGGATAATTATAACTATGGTTATTCCCAATAATGCCAGAAACCTTATTTTCTTTGATTTTCTGGATGGGAGACCGATGACAGAAGACCTATACCAACCAAATTTAGGTCCTACCTTATTTTAAAAAGGTGCATTTTCCATTTACATAAAAGCAGATTTGCCTAATTTGAAAATTGCATCCTTCGGATCATTTCAGCATTTTTAGAAAACCTAATCCGCTAAAAATGCGAAATCTAGTTTCAGTTCTCCTTTTTCTAATCCCCTTTTCACTTTTTGCCCAAGAAAGCATGGTTTTCGAGGGAGGAAAAGAAGGCCACGCGATCTATAGAATTCCAGCAATCATCTCTTTGCCAAGCCATGAGCTATTGGCTTTTGCCGAAGGCAGAGTCAATGGATATGACGATTTTGGAGATATCAATTTGGTCATGAGAAGAAGTATGGATCAAGGCAAAACTTGGTCTGCTTTGAAAACTCTGGTTGATTACGATTCCCTGCAAGCGGGAAATCCGGCGCCAGTCGTGGATTTATTTGACCCGGAATATCCGAAAGGAGTGATTTATCTTTTTTATAATTCCGGGAATAATCACGAGTACGATATTCGCATGAATCGGGGAGTTCGGGAAGTCTGGATGATTCGGTCTGTTGATTTGGGAGAAAGTTGGGAAGCACCTGTCAACATCACTTCACAAGTCCACCGTCCGAACCATCCTTCGTTCAATCCCACCTACAAAAATCCAGAAGATTGGAGGCATTATGCCAACACGCCAGGTCATGCATTTCAGTTTCAAAAAGGAAAATACCAAGGCAGAATCTATGTAGCAGCCAATCACTCCCAAGGCGATCCCAGGGATGATTTTATGGAGTATCAAGCCCATGGATTCTATTCGGATGACCATGGCAAAACATTTAAAATTTCCGAATCAATCCAATTTCCGGGATCGAATGAGGCCATCGCTGCCGAACTTCCAAACAGCCAAATGATCATGAGTATTCGCAACCAGCGTGGAGATATTCGACAACGTATTTTGGCCTTTTCCAGTGATGGTGGAGCGACTTGGGACAAACAATACTTCGAGCCAAGTTTAATTGATCCGGTTTGTCAGGGATCTATAATTTCCTTTACGGATTCAAAAGGGCAATTTATCCTCGCTCATTCCAATAATGCTGACGAACAAAACAGGAATAACCTCAGCATCAAGTTAAGTTTTGATCAAGGTGAGACCTGGCCAGAAACCATCTTAATAGACGGAATCGAAAACCCAGGCAAATCCGCATATACCGCCTACAGTGATTTGGTTGTCCTGAAAGACAATACGATTGGGATACTTTATGAGAAAAATAATTACACTGAAATAGTATTCAAGGTTATTCAAATTTCATTTTAAAACCATAAGCAAAACAGTTTATTCAAATTTCAAAAAACTATAGTCTCATATCAGCCTTACTTTTCTGAATATTTGAAAGTCGAGAATTCAACCCTTATAGAACTGAAATTCGGTGAGGAAGCACATATTATTTATTGTTTCTATTCTTTTTTCCCTCCAATGCTATTCCCAAAACCAAAAGGATAGTACTAAGATTTCTATTACCCAAAAAGCGCTGGGAGAAGGACTTAAATTAATCACAAGAACTGGAGGTGATAGTGTTTTAGTAGAAAATAGTGAAGATAGATTCCTGCCCTATGAAGGGAAAATTATCCGTAATATTTATATAGAAAGTATTGGGTTCGAAAAATCAATTTATGGCAATGAGAAGCCTATTACACAGAAAATTGGACGGACTGCAAATAAACTTCATACCAATACACGTGAAAAAACTATCCGACAGCATCTGTTCATTCGTCCAAATGATCTCCTAAATCCATACAAACTTGGAGACAATGAAAGATTCTTAAGGAATAAGGATTTTATTTTGGAATCAAGATTTGTCGTCATCACTGTAGACAATTCGGATTCTGTGGATGTCACAATTGTTACCAGAGATGTTTTTAGTATAGGTTTATCTGCTGGTGGAAGTTTTCCTTCAGCTCCAAAATTCAATCTTTACGATGCCAATTTAGATGGAAGAGGACAAAGAATTGAATTCAATTTCCTTTTTGACCAAGACAGAAAACCCAAAACCGGCTTCGGAGCATCCTTCAAAAAGAGTAGTTTTTTGGGAAGTTTTGCCGATCTGGAGTTCTTTTACACACAGTTAAATTCCGGATTTAGCTATGGAGATGAGACAGAATATGCCACAGGAATTATAATAGACAGGCAATTAGTTTCTCCCTATTCCAGAATGGCAGGAGGACTCCAACTGAGCAAAAATTGGTCAAGAAACGTCTACTCAAGACCAGACTCAGCCTTCCTCGATTATTCTTACAACTTAGTGGACCTTTGGGCTGGATATAACTTTGGAGCTAAGAAAAAAATTCAGGATCGAAACAGAGCTTTTTTGGCTCTCAGGGTTTTTGATGGATATTATTCCAGACAACCAGATTTAGAAGGATTAATACGGAATAAAATTTATAATAACGCAAGCGGTGTTTTGGCTGCCATGACCTTTTATAAAAGAGACTTTTTCAAAACGCAGTATGTTTTTGGTTTTGGTAGAACTGAGGATGTCCCCTATGGTTATTCCATTACTCCAACTTTTGGGTTGGTCAGACAATTAAGAACTCAAAGGCCTTATGCGGCAATTAAACTTGAGTATAACGCAGCCTTCAGCTCAGGAAGTTTTTATGACCTTGAATTCAATGTCTCAAGCTACTTCAGAAATTCGATTCTGGAAGATGCAGTGTTTACTTCCAATATTTCATACGCCACAAAAGTATTCACCATTGGAAGATTCAAGATTAGGAATTCGGCAATGCTTAACTATACTCAGCTTTTTAATGTTTTTGCAAATGACTGGCTACAAATTGATTCATCAATTATCCCAGGCTTAAGAATTAGAGAATTAGATGCTTCAAAGCGAAATTCTTTAGGACTACAAACAATAGTTTTTACCCCCTGGTCAATCATTGGATTCCGAATTGCTCCCTTTACTGCGGTTAATTGGGCTATGATGAAGTGTCGTACTTGTGAAGAAAAAAATAACATTTACACAGGAATTAGTGCCGGCATGCGAATCAGAAATGAAAACTTGATTTTTGGAACCATGGAATTAAAAGCTACTTATATTCCAAATGATGAATCTGGTGACTCCAAGTTCTCATTTAGCTTTCGCCAAAATCTAAGATTTAGAAAAACAGAAGTGTTTGTTACGGCTCCTTCCCTGAATAGGTACAATAATTAATCTTGGAAAAATCCATAAGCTGATTTTTATCATTGTTTGACTCTTTGGGAAAGTTTAGGTTTCGATACTCTAAACAATACACCCATGAAAAACACAAACCTATTTGGCCGAATCTCTTTATTTATCATCTATTTCTGGTTTGGTTTTTTGAAAGTTATCGGGATTTCTCCCGCTGAGGCACTGGTTCAAAATCTCTTTTCAGAGACATTTGGAAGTTTGATAGACTTCAAAATATTCTGCCTAGGTTTTGGGCTATTTGAATGCTTGATTGGAGCAATTTGGCTTTTCCCAAAGCTGACGAAATATGCTTTTTACTTACTTATTTTTCATATGGTCACCACATTCCTACCTGTCCTAATATTACCTGATGCCACCTGGCAAACTTGGTTCACTCCGACCTTGGTGGGACAATACATCATCAAGAATTTTGCGCTGATTTCTCTGGGGATGTTTATTTGGAAGGAATGGAAATCAACACTTTCCATCAACCTTAATTTAATTACCAAATAAGCTTCTGATTATGTCTTCGCTCCCATGAGTGTCTTCACTTGCGGTTGAATTGATGGTTAGTGAAGAAACAAACCGTGGCAGAACATCTTACATTTTCAAATTTCTCACTTTGCCTTTCTGACTTGAGGAATCACTTCTTTACCAATCAATTCAATCGCATTCTTTAATTGATCATGACTCAGATTGGCATTATCCATTTGAAAACTGAATCGGTCAATCCCTCCAAGGGCTTCGCTGTGACGAAGGATTTTTGCAGCTACTTCTTCCGGTCCACCGACGACTAAAGCTCCCAAAGACCCTGTTTGCGCATTGAAGTGAGCTCGAGTCACTGGAGGCCAGCCTCGCTCTTTTCCGATTCTTGTAAAAGTTTCTGCGTAGCCCGGATAATAGGTTTCAATTGCCTTTTCAGTAGTTTCAGCCACATAGCCCAAGGAATGCAAACCTACTTTCAGCCTCTCAGGTGAATGGCCAGCTTTTGCCCCAGCCTGCCGATAGAGATCCACAAGGGGACGAAATCGATGCGTCTCTCCGCCAATTACAGCCACCATCAAGGGTAAACCCAACATCCCAGCACGCGCAAAGGAAGCTGGCGTACCTCCCACTCCTTGCCAAATCGGCAAAGAATCTTGGAGCGGTCTAGGATATATGGCCTGCTGATTTAATGAGGGGCGAAATCTCCCTTTCCAAGTGACGATTTCCTCATCGCGAATCTTCAAAAGCAATTCTAATTTCTCCGAAAACAAGTCATCGTAATCCCTCAAATTCAAACCAAAAAGTGGAAAAGCTTCTGTGAAAGAACCCCTTCCTGCAACGATTTCAGCCCGGCCATTGGAAATCAAATCAAGCGTAGCAAACTCCTGAAAAACCCGAACAGGATCCGCTGCGCTCAATACGGTCACGGCTGAAGTCAGCTTGATTCGTTTAGTCCGGGAAGCGGCAGCTGCTAAAATAATCGCGGTGGCTGAATCCAAGAATTCTTTGCGGTGATGCTCACCAATCCCAAAAACATCCAAACCCATTTCATCTGCATGAACGATTCGGTCTATCAATTCTGAAAGTGATTTTCTTCTGTTTTCAGTCTGGCTATCCGTGCCGGCAGGAGCTGCTGCAGCAAAGCTATCTATTCCTATTTCCATGGGTTTTGCTGGGGTTTAATTTTCTCTAAACCTACGACAAGCTTTTTCAATTCCATTTATGCTGTTGCATTACAATAAAAAATCGATTTCGTCAATTCTCATCAAAATGGACTTGGCATGCAAAAGCTAAATCCCTATCTTTTAAAAGATTACCCATTTAACTTCTTGCTATGAAAAAAATCACTTCTCTTGCCACACTAATTATTTTCAGTTGCTTTGTTTTTGCCTGTGCGACAGCAGAAAGGAAAACGGAGGAAATTCCAACTCCCAAAGCTGAAAACTTGCTTAAGGATTATATCAATGGTGCTAGTCCAGACTTCTCCTATGAGATCGTTCATTCGGTTCCCGGAGAAAAATACGACTTTCATGTCCTTCGAATGGTTTCTCAAAACTGGCTAACGCCTGATTTGGTGGACAAAACGGAATGGTGGCATTGGGTATCGATTGTTGTACCCAAAGACAGTCCATTTGACACCAGTTTGATGTGGATCGGAGGAGGAAGTACCGATTCCAAAATGCCCGAAAAGCCAAATGAGTTGATTTTGGCGGCAGCGATGCAGACCAATTCCATCGTGGCTGAGATTCATAATATCCCTTTCCAACCCTTAACATTTGCTAATGACAGCTTCGGAGAGCGCTATGAGGATGCGATCATTACCTATGGTTGGCGGAAATTTCTGGAAGGAGGGGCCAAAGATGAAGATGCGATCTGGCTGGCAAGATTCCCGATGACCAAAGCTGTGAAACTGGGAATGGATGCGGTAACCGAAGTGGTAGAAAAAAACTATCAAAAGAAACTCAACTCCTTTGTTGTGGGAGGAGCTTCTAAGCGAGGCTGGACCACTTGGACTACTGCTGCCACAGATGATCGTGTGGTGGCGATCATTCCCGTAGTCATAGACATGCTCAATCTGGAAGCCTCTTTTGATCATCATTGGAAAAATTACGGCTTTTGGGCCCCGGCAGTGGATGATTATGTTCGGGAAGGCATCATGGATTGGATGGGCACACCGGAGTTTGATCGATTAATGGAGCTTACGGAGCCATATTCCTTCCGAGCAGCTTATGATATGCCCAAACTCCTGATCAATGCCGCGGGAGATCAGTTTTTTCAGCCGGATAGCTGGGAGTTTTATTGGAATGATTTGATTGGCGAAAAGCACATGCAGTACGTTCCAAATTTTGGACATGACCTCTCTGAATCGGACGCACTACCCAATATGATTTCCTTTTATGCCTCTGTTTTGAATCAAAGCCCTCGACCGAAATACGAGTGGAAAGTAGGTGATGATAAAATAATCTTGACTTTAGATCCGGCTGACAAACCTATTTCCGTAAAAACTTGGACAGCAGAAAATGAAAATGCTAGGGATTTCCGAGTGGATGAATTTGGTCCAAACTGGAAATCTTCCGAAGTTAAAATCAATGAATCAGGAACTTACGAATTAGCTTTAGAAAATCCGGAAAAAGGATTTAAAGGCTATTTTATAGAAGTGACTTTCGCAGGAAAAACACCTTTGAAAATCACAAGCGGTGTCGAAGTGATGCCAAGGACTTATCCTTTTTCGGCCTATGAACCAAAAGAAGTGATGAGCGCATCCAATAATTAATTCTTATGAAATGCCCATGAGAATAATTCTCACACAGAGGAAGGATTATGTAGGGCATTCCATATGACCGCTAAAAAACAAATTATAAACAGATGAAATCGAGCATGTCTCAAGCGATACACACTGGGATGATTGTAATCCATGCGAGATTCCATATGACAATTGAAAATCAAATTATAAACAGATGAAACCACTTCTCTTTTCAGTTGCCTTTCTTCTTGCCCAAATCCCAATGAAATTATTCGCCCAAAATGAAGCCAATTACGATGAAAGCAAAGTACCTGCTTTGATACTTCCTGATCCTTTTGTTAGTGAGAAAGGGTTCCTTATTAAAAGTCAAGATGACTGGGAAAAGGTCAGAAGGCCGGAGATTTTCGACTTATTTGAAAGCGAAGTCTATGGCATACTTCCCAAGGATTTTGATAAAATATCATTTGAGGTAGTCTCAGAAAAATCAAACCCTTATCCGGATATAGCTGAGTTGGAGGAAGTAAATATCATAGTCACGAGAAATGGAAAATCCCATACCATGCGGATTAACCTTTTCCTTCCCAAGGATAAAAAAACTCCAACCCCTATCGTTTTGCTCATTAATTATTTACCCGCTTATCCAGAGGGAAAGTTGGTAGATGAGGCTTTCTGGCCAGTTCCTGAACTCATCAAAAGAGGTTTTGCAACTGCTTCCTTCCACGCCGAAACAGTGGCTCCTGACCTGAACGAAACTTTTCTAGATGGAATCATTTCGACCCTTTACCCTGAGCAAATCGGCAAAGCAAATGGCATGAAAGCTTACGGAGCTTGGGGATGGGGGGCGATGCGCGCCATGGATTATTTTTCTCAACATCCTAAAATCAATTCAGAAAAATCGGTTCTCGTTGGCCATTCCCGTACCGGAAAAGCAGCCCTTTGGACTTCAGCAAACGACCCTCGTTGGGCAATCACTTATGCCAATGAATCAGGCTGTGGTGGGGCAGCAATTTCCAGAAGGAAGTATGGCGAAACAGTCGAAGCTATCAATACCAGATTTCCCTATTGGTTTGCGGATAATTTCAAAAAATACAATGGAAAAGAAGAAACACTTCCAATTGATCAACACATGCTTCCGGGTTTGATTGCGCCGCGAGCGATCTATTATTCCAGTGCCAAAGGTGACCAATGGGCAGATCCAAAAGGTGAATTCTTGGGAATCAAATTGGGAAGTCGAGTGTATTCGGAGATTTACGGGAAGAAAGTTGAATTTCCGGATGAGTTTGAAAGTCTGAATTCACCCATTCACCAAGAATCAGTCGGTTACCACAGACGGGAAGGTAAACACGATTTGACTTGGGGTGATTGGGAGATTTTTCTGGAATTTGTACAGAAGAATCTTTGAAGAAACAGGTGAGTACAGACCAGTTTCTTTTAAAAATTAACCTAAAATCCCAAAACCACAGCTAAATGAAATCTATTCTATTACTCTTGCTCTTTTCTCTCGGATATTTTTTTCAAGCTGAAAAACCTATAGAAGTAAAAATCCTGCGCTCAGAATTTATTTACGAATCAGCCCCTTTTCCCGAATGCCATGCCTCCACTTTGATTGAAACGAATGATGGGATTTTGGCAGCATGGTTTGGAGGGACGCGAGAAAGAAATCCGGATGTCAGCATTTACACTGCCCGACTTTCGAATGGAAAATGGACTGCACCAGAATTGGTTGCGGACGGGGTAGTCGATGAAAAGCTACGCTATCCAACCTGGAATCCAGTTTTAGTTCAGAATAAACCGGATCAACTCACCCTATTTTATAAAGTTGGTCCAAGTCCCCGGGAATGGTGGGGAGCCTATAAAACCTCTTCAGACCAAGGGAAAACCTGGTCTTCAGAAGTAAAATTGGAAGATGGTTTTCTAGGTCCGATCAAGAACAAATCAGTATTCCTACCCAATGGCGATCTGCTCCATCCTTCGAGTTTCGAAACGGATAAGGTTTGGACGATTCATGTAGAGAAAAGCGATGCGAATCTTGAAAATTGGAGAAAAATTGAGATCGCCAATGGAAGCTTCAATGCCATTCAACCCACGGTACTTTTTCATCCAGGAGGGAAAATTCAACTTTTATCAAGAACCCAAGAAGGTAAAGTCGGAGTGAATTGGTCGGAAGATCAGGGCGAAACTTGGACTCGCGTGCAAGGAAGTTCGCTGATTAACAATAACTCAGGAATCGACGGGGTCACTTTGAAATCAGGCTATCAGCTTTTGCTTTGTAATCCTTTGACAAAGGGACGCAATAAACTGTCTCTGATGGGATCTGAAGATGGAATAAATTGGAAGGAATTATTGGTTTTGGAAAATCAGGCCTCAGGAGAATTCAGCTATCCGGCAATTATTCAAGCCAAAGACGGGACTGTTCACTTGACATACACCTACAATCGGAAGAAAATCAAATACGTCTCGCTCTCCCTTTAATTTTTCAAATTATGTTGCTCACTAAGCCATTTAAGGGAATTATTCCACCATTGATCACACCATTGAATCCAGACTTTTCGCTTGATTACGAAAGTCTAGCAAAGGTCATAGAGCATGTAATTGAAGGAGGAGTTCATGGGGTTTTCATCCTAGGTACGACGGGTGAATTTGCCAGTTTAAGGAGGGAAACTAAGGTGGAATTAATTGAAGAGACGACGAAACTCGTGGCAGGCAGAATTCCAGTCTTAGTGGGAATTACTGACTGCGCCTTTGAAGAGAGTTTGAACTTGGCCAAAATCGCCAAAGATTTCGGAGCAGATTCGGTGGTTGCTACCACGCCATTTTACATGAATATTGGTCAGGAAGAGTTAGTGAATTATTATGAGAAACTTGCGAATTCGATTGATTTGCCCCTATTCTTATACAATATGCCGGGCAATACGCATAAGCATATTTCAGCGGATACAGCAGCCAAACTTGCAACACATCCCAATATCATCGGGATCAAGGACAGTTCGGGTGATCCCTATACATTCCAAGCCTATCTAGAAGCGTTAAAGTCGTTTCCTGAGTTTTCAGTTTTGGTTGGACCGGAGGAAATCCTCGCGGATACACTTGCTATGGGAGGAAATGGAGGCGTCACTGGCGGAGCAAATCTTTTCCCAAAACTCTATGTGGCACTTTTTGAGGCTTTTGAAAAAGGCGAAAAAGATCGAGTTCAAGAATTACAGACGGTAATTCTTTATTTGAGTAAGCAGCTTTATCAAAACGAAAGGTATTCCTCCAGCTACCTCAAGGGCTTGAAAGCAGCGATGAGTTTTGAAGGCTTATGTCAAGGGATTTTGGCCTTACCTCTTGTGGCATTTAATCAGTCGGAAAAAGAAGAACTGAAGGAAAAATATAAAGCCGTAAAAAAGGCTGTTACAAAAGTCCTAGCTACCTAAAATTAAGACAAAAGTTTTCCAAGACTTATGAATCTACCTATTCTTGATTTAGCGATTTTTTTGGTTTACATGGTGGCGATTGTGGTTTTTGGGATTTCCTTTTCTTTCCGGAAAAGAACTGCAAATGACTTCAGCACCGGAGGAGGTCGACTTCCAGCTTGGGCATTAGGGATGTCGATTTTTGCGACTTTCGTGAGCAGTATCAGTTTTTTGGCTTTGCCTGGAAATGCTTTTGGTGGCAATTGGAACAGCTTTGTCTTCAGCCTTTCAATTCCGATAGCGGCTTGGATTGCTGTGAAATTCTTTGTGCCACTATATCGGCGATTCAACTCTGAATCTGCCTATTTTTACCTCGAGGAGCGATTTGGAACTTGGGCTAGAATCTACGCTTCTGTTTTCTACCTGCTTACGCAACTGGCTCGAATGGGCGCGATACTCTATTTGTTAGCCCTTCCAATGCAGGCGCTTTTTGGCTGGAGCATCCCGATTATCATTGCTTGCACAGGCTTGAGTGTGATCGTTTATTCCATGTTTGGAGGACTAGAAGCCGTCGTATGGACAGATGCGATACAGGGAATCGTATTGATCACAGGAGCCTTGGCTTGTCTGGGAGTGATTTTCTGGACTATTCCAGGAGGAGTTTCTGCAAGTTTAATTACCGCATTGGAAGCGGACAAATTCAGTTTGGGAAGTTTTGATTTTAACTTTTCGAACTCCACATTTTGGATGATTTTAGTCTATGGACTTTTTATCAATCTCCAAAATTTCGGAGTGGACCAAAGCTATGTGCAGCGCTACATTTCCGCCAAAACAGAAAAAGATGCCATCAAATCCACTTGGCTGGGCGCTTTGCTTTATGTTCCAGTTTCCTTTTTGTTTTTCCTGATTGGCACTTCGCTTTGGGTTTTCTATCAAGTTCAACCAGAATTATTATCCATAGAAATTGCATCTAAAGCCGATCAGGTATTCCCGTATTTCATCGTAAACCAATTACCTGCGGGACTGACCGGATTATTGATTGCAGCCATTTTCGCAGCAGGGATGAGCACGGTTTCGACCAGTATTAACAGTTCGGCAACTTTGATTCTTTCCGATCACTTTAAAAAATACATCCATCCAAATCCTTCAGAAAAAACATCCTTACGAGTACTTCGAATAGCTTCCTTGGTAATGGGCTTGTCCAGTATTTTGATCGGCTGGGCATTTAACGGAGTGGAAAGCGCACTGGAAACCTGGTGGGCTTTGGCCTCGATCTTTAGCGGGGGAGTTTTGGGATTATTCCTTTTGGGATTTATCCTGAGGAAAACTACCAGTCGCCAAGCGGGACTCGCAGTTCTTGGAGGAGTTTTGGTGATTGGTTGGATGAGTTTACCTGCGATTCTCAAGCTTGCCGGAACTGATTTCTCCTGGAGTCAGCCGCTTCATTCCAATATGACGATCGTGATGGGTACGCTGACAATTTTTGTGATTGGATTCGTATTGAGTTCATTTTCAAAATCCAACTCAAAGTGATTCTCCAAAATTTCCCAAATTTCACTATTCGTTATTCATCATTCGATATTTCGAAAATTGAGACTGAAAATTTAGAGATTAGAGATTCAGAACTAGCCCAAGCATTGTCTTCACTCGCGTTTGTCAAAAATTGATTCATCAGTCTGAATACTTTTTCAAAGCTGTTGGTGAGACTGGAACCTTGGCGGTGGCGATGAAGCGAGAATCAGGGCAATGGAAAAAGGTCCAAGTCGATAAACTTGAACCTTTCAAAATTTGAAATAGGAAAGATATCACCTTAAATCAAAGTTATCTTGAACTTCAATTTCCCTTCCACAGGCCCTCTTGGTTCGTATTTAAAATAAAATTTATTGGAATAGTATTCACCTCGGATTAATGTATCGATCTTTCCTTGAGCTTTGAATTTGTAGATATTATTGATAATTATTTCCCCCTCCAATTCTCCTTCAATATCCAATTTATAGTAATTGATATAATCCCCACAATCCGTAAAGTCAATTTTTTCATCATAGGGGGCATTCAAATCAAATTGAGCTACTTCGTACTGGCATTCTTCTCTGGGAGAGCATCCAATGAATGAATAGCAAGCGCACAAAATTAGTAGTAGAACTTTCCGCATTATTGAAAAATTAAATTTGGACCTAGTAAAACGAAACCTGTTATCCTCAATCATTCCAAAATCACCTTAAAGGTCAATTCCCCTTTTACTTCTCCCAAAGGTCTGTAATAGAAGTTAAAACGATCCGAATAGTACTCAGCTGTAATTAAGGTATCATAATGACCTTTCCCTTCAACTTTGAAAGACTCTCCAACAAGAAAATCTCCATACACCTCGCCTGAAATACGAATGCTGTGGTAAGTCACCTGTTTTAAACCACAAGCCGAAAAATCTAATTCTTCTTTGTAATTGTTATTCAGGTCAAAACTACTTACGTGTCTTTCACAGACTTTGCCTGTGCAAGCTGATAAGACTAGCCCAAATAAAAATAACATAGACAAGGTCGATAGTTTAATTACAAAAGCCATAAGAACTAATTATTTCAGAATTTCTTGTGATACCGTTATCTTCCCTTCGTGGGAATATAATTTTTAATCCTCCATTTCTTAAACTTGAAAGAATCTCTTCAATCAAAATTTGATTGTCGTTAAAATTATTAATAGACAAATTTAAATTTTTACTACCTATTTCTCTTCCAATCGAATTATTGTGAAGATCCATATTTTTTTCTAGGTCATTATACCCAGAACATTCATGTGCAGTTGCAAGCAATATTGCAAGGTCCAAAGGAACAGTTATTACATTTAAAGCATTCCAATAGGCATGCCTGAATGCATCACCACAATTATTCCAGGTATCCAATATGATTGGACTAAATAACCCTTTGGTATGCTCTTCAGCCCAAACACTATTGTTAAAGATTTGAATTATAGAATTAAATCTGTGCAAATTAGAAACAACAACCTCTTTCTCACAATCATTTATTGTTCGAAATACGTTTTCTAAATACGCAATTGCCTTATCTTCCTCCTCCTCACAATCCACTGGCAAATCAATGATATTCCCATCAGGAACTTCGCAAGGATCAGCTTCAGGTGGAGTTGTTCCTCCTCCGCCACCCCATCCTTCATCGTCGAGGACTGGTGGAGTCGTTTCATAATATTCGCATTCCATGGTAACATACCTATCCAAAACTTGTCGATCGCTACAACCAAACCCCTCTTGGCAAGTAACCTGATACTCAGTATAAGTTACTTCATAACAAACAGACTCTAGTAATACTTTTGAATTTTCTTGACTGGTCTTTTGATTGTCTTTTTTTACAGGCTTGATTCTTTTGACCTTTTCACCAGCCTTGATTCTCCAGCCTCCAATAAGTTTTTCATTCCATTTGTAAAACAAATACTTTCCTGAAAAGTCAGCAGGTATTTTTTGATATCCTCCAGCCAGAAAATCTGCCAGTTTAAATTTCCTTTCTGCATCATCCGGATAGATTTTTAGGATATAAGGAACATAATTTCCATTTGCTTTTGGGAATAATATCAAAGTGTGAAGAATGGTCTCTTCAGAAAAGGAAGGCCCGATCAAATGCTCCGGCACTATTAAATCCTCATAGTCCAATTGCACTTCGATTACCTTTTTACCATCAGCTTGAATGTAAGTTTTGGCTCTATCCCAGTTTACTTTTTTTCGAATTTCCTTGGCATTGATTCTTGCATTTGCAGAGCCTTGATCCCAAAAGGAGGTTTCATTGGACTCAAACCAAGTCTTTGCAGCTAAGACTTCGGATGAGATTGGGATTTCATAATTATCTGTTTCATCCTCAATACATGAGGTGAAGAGGTACGCTATGCTACAAAAAGCAAAAACAGCTAATAAAAGGTTGTTTTTGGTTGTTTTTGGTTGTTTTTGGTTATCATATTTAAAAATTAAATTTTTACAATTAAAAAATAGTTTTCAACTATTGCAAATTAAGTTTGACTAAAATTCTGATTTCCTTACACTTTTAATTTTTGTAGTTTGATATTCAGGAAATTAAACTTGAAATGCAATTACTTTAAAAACTTGTTATCAAAGAACAGCTTCAGCAGCTTAACCAATTCTTTGAATCCGGTTCGTGATGACACGAACCACGGCGGCGGTGATAAAGCCAAAATCTTTCTTCTATACGGATAATAGCTTTTTAAGGCGCGTGGGGAGGGCGCAATAGCGGGCCGGCGCTGGGCTGTGCGGCAGAAGCTTTATTGCGTCTTGTCCCGATAGCAATCGGGATTGGTTCTTTTTTGCCAAGAAAAAAGAACAGGAAGAATTAGAAAATATCAAGGAATAATTTATACGAGATCTTTCGCTGTTCGTGAAGACACAAACAGTAGCGATGCCTAATATTTCCCTCCTTTCACATTTTTTAATTCAGAGCTATTCCTTCAATTTCCTACTTTAACTCTTGGAAACCGACGTCTTAAAAACCCGATGCTTGAAATCTCCCACTTCAAAAAGGCTTATTCTACTGGATTCGAACTGAAATTCGACTCGCTTCAGCTACCAAAGGGAATCCATCTAATTAAGGGGGAGAATGGAAGCGGGAAGTCCACTTTGCTCAAAGCAATATCAGGGATTCATTCTTTTGAGGGCGAGATAAGTCTCAATGGAATTTCCCTTAAATTAGAACCCATACGGTTTCGGAAAATGGTCAACTACTCAGATGCTGAGCCCATGTTTCCTGACTTCTTGAATCTGGATGAATTGATTGCTTTTGTGGCGGATACCAAAGGAGCTGATGTTGCTCAAATCAGACACTTGAAAACAGAATTGGGAATTGGCGATTATGCTAAAAATCCCCTTGCCTCCTACTCCTCCGGAATGCTCAAGAAAGCAGGATTGATTTTGGCATTTCTTGGAAATCCTCAACTGATCATTTTGGATGAGCCATTTACCACCATTGACGTGGAAACTCAGGATCGCCTTAAAAAATTGGTACTTTCTTATGTTGTCGATGGCAAAAGCTTTTTGATCACTTCCCATTTGGCAGACTTTGAAAAACTTTTTGAATACCGCTCCATTCTGGAAATCGCGGATGGAAAACTGAGCAAGGTTTATGGATGATTTCTATACCAAATCTTTCGTAATCCCATTTTATAAAGCCTTTCTTGGCTTTTTCATTCTAGTTATTTTAATCTCCACAGTTTTCATGGAGTTCAAACAGCATGTCTTGCTTGCAGAGCGGGTCCTAGAAAATGATCAATTTTTCCTCGGGGTTCTCGGGGCTTTTTTGACTTTTGAAATCTTCCAAGAGCGCTACCAACTCAATCAGATGAATGATTTGCGCTATCGAGTTTTTCATTCACTAGCCTTCTTTTCTATTCCGAAATTATTGAAAATACAGCTCAGTATTTGGACCAAAACACATGCATTACTCTTGATTTATGCAGTATTTCTAAGTTATATCGGTTTACAATCTCAAAGTCTGCTAAAGCCTATTCTACTCTGGTTCTTTGTTCTTGGAGTTTTTAGTCTGGATTTTAGCCTGTTCTATTTCAAACTCAGGCG
This sequence comes from Algoriphagus marinus, assembly GCF_001936475.1. Classification (GTDB taxonomy): domain Bacteria; phylum Bacteroidota; class Bacteroidia; order Cytophagales; family Cyclobacteriaceae; genus Algoriphagus; species Algoriphagus marinus. Next base: position 45,411 of record NZ_MSPQ01000005.1, read on the forward strand.
TCCTTTTCCCGATAAGGTGATTTCAAAAGCTATCCTATTTCCAAGGATTCCATTCGGCTTTTGGTTTCTGAAACATTTAGCAACTAATAGACCAATGCTGATTATTGCGGTCAAACTCGTTTCATTGATCTTATTGAATGGCTTCTTTTTCTCCTATGAGTCCGGAGGATACGATCTGAGATGGATTGCCTTTGGCTTGCTATGCGCTGCGTTTATTCACTTTCCAGTTTGGTTGGAAAAGGTAAGATTTGATGCAGAAGAATTGAGCTATTTCTTAAATCTTCCCCGATTCCTATTCTTAAAAATCCGCCATCAGCTCACCAGCATAGTGCTCTTTATCTTACCGGAGTTGATCCTGATTGGAATCAAATTCAATGGAGAAGAACTTGGGCTTATCGTACTAAACCTAAGTTTCTTCTTTGTCTCGATGAATCTCGGCTTGCTCGGCCTAGTCGTATTTCAATCCCAACACATCGATTGGACCAAAGCAATCATTGGAGCGTTCTTTCTGATATTCTTAATGATCCTATTCAGCGTACCTTTTTATTTGATTGCATTTTTTGGATTGGCAGCTTTCATTTTAGCGGTAAAAAATCCCTATCGGATTTAAGTTGGAGCCAAGTGAGTGCCTTTACTCACGCATATCAAAAAAACAGCTTAAGCAGCTTAAACAATTAAGGTCCCTAAAAAACAACCCGTGGCGATAGCAAAATAAAATTCTTTAAGCCTTTCATTTTGACCTTTGCTGTCTTACTGGTTAAAAAACCTTCGTGTCCGCCGTGTTTTCCTCTGCGACCTTGGTGGTTGAAAATAATTTACTGCGTTTCGTGAGACACGAACCGCGGCGGAGACAAATCATAAATCTAATATCCCAAATCTAAAATCCCCTCACATCTCCTTCAACTCTCCCACCACTTTGGTAATCGTCTGCTTGGCATCCCCGGTAAGCATCATAACCACAAGCTGAAAAATCTAATTCCTTTTCGTAATTGTTATTCAAGTCAAATCTCCGTAGGCTGCTCGCATCTACTTATTGAAAAACTGGTCAGCACTACCACACGAGAAGGTGCTCCGGTATTTGCAGTACAAACTCTCCCATCCCCTTCATCATCAGGCACCAAATCTCTGAAATCGAAGTAAAATCTTTGCTTAAATAGCTCATTGTCCTTATCCAAAGGAAAATCAAAGTAAGTCCAGAATTCGCTTTCCTTAGGAATTCTCAGGCCTATTACATTAGATTCGCGCTTCCCGTTAATATCAAAATATGAATCGACTGACGTGTTGGTCACTTTCACGATGACTCCTCCAAGGCATGAGATACCATATAGCTCTGATCCTACCTCCTTATATGGTACAACGAACCCTTCATAAGGCAAGCAATTCACCTCTTTCTTATCACAACTGATCAGCCCGAAAATAAGTAATCCTAATAAAACACTTCTAAAGAGAAGATTAAGGCATGTTAAATTTAAATTTTTCATAGTTTGTGCTTTTTAATGTTTTAGGCTATTCGATAAGTATTTGCTCTCTGGTCAATTCTCCTTCTATCATCACATGTACAAAGTAAATACCTTTGCGTAGTTGACTTACATTGAATTCAAATCTTGCTCCGTTGCGAGAGCCAATGGCTACTTCTTTTCCTTCGTTGTTTAAAAGTATGGCAGATTCTATCAACGGCGCAATTTCTTTTGAAGCATCTGGACTCATTGCTTTTAGTTCAACACTGAATTGATCCTGGGGAGGATTTGGATAAATAATAAGACCAAATGAGCTATTACATCCGAAAGTTTTTTTGCTCAAAAAGAAGTTATAGTTTGGCCCTTGTCCACAACTGTTTGATGCACGAACCGAAATAGTGAGCGAATTGGAATAATTTTGCGGGTAAGTAAAATCCAAAGTGTTGGTACCTACCCAATGTGCAATACCTGATGGAACCGTCCAGCTGGCATTCCCTACATTGCCACCGACAGGGGTCACATTCAGCCAATTATTTCCTGGACATACCTGCATGTTCATCCCTGTGAAATAGGACATATTATTGACACGCATATTGGTGATCTGCGGAGTACCTACCCAGAACGTTCTCTGAACCGCAATATTTCCACAGGCACCTGCCACGGTGAAAGTCAAAGTAGCCTGACCAGAAGAAAAAGATGACGGGTTTAATGTAGCACTGCTTCCAGTTCCAGAAGTACTCCCTGTAAAAAGACTTGAAGGACTGACAGACCAAGTGACAGAGCTGCTCGGCGGTAGGTTTTGTAAACTGAAAGAATTTGAGGAACAGAGTAGATCAGTTCCAACTATTGGTAAACTTGCTTGAACAGCAGCCTGCGCATTAAGTCTTCCGAAACCAAATGTATTATCAAACCCACTTGGTCCCATATCGGTAGCAGTATTTTGAAGGATTGATCTGAGTAGTTGTAATGTTAAATTTGGATTTCGAGATAGCATCAAAGCCGCTACCCCTGATACTTGTGGAGCAGCGGCAGAAGTTCCACCAAAAGTATTAGTGTAATTCCCAGGATCGTAACCAGCAACCCCCATTCGGTCAGTTGTGACTACGTCTCCATTACCATCAAGATTTCCACTCGGAGCCACCAAATCCATTTGAGAGCCTCTGCTACTATAGTTCCAGATATTCCCATTTTTATTTATGGCACCTATAGTAATTACTCCATTTAAATCTGCTGGATACACAACTCCCGAAAAAATCCCATTGGAATTTCCGGATGAAAATATTACCACGGCACCTAAACCCGCTCTTCCTAGGGTCATTGCAGCATTAATTGTATTATTTATATCTGGATTCGAAATACCACCATTCCAAGAATTACTCAAAATGTGCGCATTTCCAAATTCTGGACGCCAAGCATGGGTAATGGCCGAAGCAATTTCTACACTAGAGGCAGCCCCAGAAGGATTATTAGAATCGGAGTTGTAAGGAAAAATATTTATCGGAATTATCTGGGAATTTGGAGCAATCCCTTTTATCCCGTAAGGATTATTGTGAGTGGCTGCGATGATACCAGCACAGGCCATTCCATGCGCCCTATAAGCTTGTACAGGTAAACCGTTGGTGTTATTGACACCTGGTGTAAATCCAGCTAATACTCTTCCATCAAAATCCTCATGATTTTCAACTCCATCATCAATGACTGCAACTCTTATATTATTACAACCAAGGGTAATTGCCCACGCCTCAGGTGCGTTTATGTCAATATTAGTTGTGCCTCCAGCTTGACCAGTATTATTTAAATAGTATTGATTTGGATACAAGGGATCGTTTGACTTCACAATTAAGTGAATAAAATTTGGAGTACTCCATTCTACATTTTCATTTTCTTTGATTTCATTGGCAATATTCACAGTTTCCTCTGCATTCTTTACTTTAAAAAGATGTGCCCCGTAATTCGTTTCAAGAACAAATTTCAAGTCGTATTTTTCTGAGATAAGTTTCAGATCTTCCTGATTTTTAAATTTTATTGATATTTCGTCAGTAATGAAAGAAGTTCCACTTTTACCGGGAATTCTAATTGCACTAATTTTCGAAACAGTTTTTGTAAATTCTTGGAGCATCTTTGCCTCTGATCTCACTATTAGCTGCACAATAGAGTCATTTTCCAATCGAAAGGCTTGAGATTCAGAAATTTGACTGATTGGATTATCTCGACTGATATCCTTATTGTTCAACTCAATTAAAAAATAAGATGAATCAATTTCGTAATCAATTTTAGTTTCTCCGTCCCAGTAATACCGATCTTGCTCTTTATCAAGAAAAGAAGCGTAAAAAATTCTAAAAATTAGAATTGCAATCGAACTTATTAAAATAGCTCTCATAAGAATAATGATTTTAAAATTACAATTTATTAATATCTTAGTCTATAAAATTAAAAATTAACTGGTTTGAAATATTCCTTTTATTCCATTTAAAATTAAGTGTCGGGGGCAACAGATATACAGTCTTTTTTTTGAATTTTTTCTTTATCGTGTTTAGTTTGATTTCCTTAACGGCTTGTCTATAAACATGGTTACGCCGAAAAATAAGTTATTTCAAAAAAGTTACCTGCGGCGATATCAAAATAAAATCCTTTAAGCCTTTCATTTTGACCTTTGCGGTTTTTGTGGTTAAAAAACCTTCGTATCCTCCGTGCTAACCTCTGCGACCTTGGCGGTTGAAAATAATTTATTACAGTTCGTGAAGACACGAACCGCGGCCTTGGCAGAGACAAATCGGAAATCTCAAATCTTAAATCATATATCCCCTCACATTTCCTTCATCTCACTCACCACTTTGGTAATGGTCTGCTTTGCATCTCCGAAAAGCATCAGGCAGTTTGGATAGCCGAAAAGCTCATTTTCGATTCCTGCATAGCCTTTTCCCATACTTCGCTTACTTACGATGACTGTTTTGGCTTTATCCGCATTTAAGATCGGCATCCCAAAGATTGGACTCTGAGGATTAGTTCGAGCAGCTGGATTCACCACATCATTTGCTCCAACTACGAAGACCAAGTCCGTATTTGGAAACTCATCATTGATCGCTTCCATTTCGATCAATTTGTCATAGGAAATATTCGCCTCCGCCAGCAAGACATTCATATGTCCTGGCATCCTTCCCGCGACAGGATGAATCGCGAACTTGAAATCGATATTTCGCTTTTCGCACTGCTCCATCAACTCTCGAATCACATGCTGAGCTTGCGCGACAGCCATTCCATATCCTGGCACTACCAAAACAGATGAAGCCGAATCAAATAACATCGCGGTCTCTTCGACTCCGATTTCTTTGACGACGATCTGTGGACCATCAGCTGCCGGTCCGGAAACAGTCTGGCCAAAACCTCCCAACAAGACATTGGTCAATGATCGGTTCATGGCTTTGCACATGATCTGAGTCAGGATAATTCCCGAAGCCCCCACCAGCGAACCTGCGACGATGAGCACATTATTATTCAAAATAAAACCAGTAGCACAGGCTGCCATTCCCGAGTAGGAATTCAAAAGCGAAATCACAACAGGCATATCTGCTCCACCGATCGGAATCACAGTCAGGACACCCAAAAGCAAGGAAATCACAATCAATGCAATCATGAAAACCGGATTACCTGGATTCAAATAAGCCAAGACTCCGGCAATAATAAAGGCAATCAGCAGAATCAAATTTATCGGATGTTGTCCTTTGAAGGTGATCGGTGAACCGGAAATTTTCCCATCCAATTTTAGATAAGCGATCATAGAACCTGTAAAAGTCACGCCACCGATCAAAACCGAAACGATAATACTGATCGAATTCACCGAATCAGGATAGGTCTCCATGGCTTGGGTTTTCAGGAAATAATCTGAAAGCGCTACTGCAAAAGAAGCTAAACCTCCAAAACCATTGAACAAAGCGACCATTTCAGGGATTTTGGTCATCTCCACTTTCTTAGAGACATAGAGTCCAATCGCTCCTCCAATCAAAATGCAGACAAAAATCTCCACAAATGAAAGGATATTCACTGTGTACAAAGTCGCCGCGATGGCAATCAGCATCCCAACAGCGGAATACACATTTCCTTCTCGTGCACTTTTGGTTTTACCCAATTTTTTGATCCCGAGGATAAACAAAATCGAGGAGATCAGATAGGCTACTTGGATCAGGATGCTCATTTCTTCTTAAACATTTTAAGCATGCGATCAGTCACTGCGTAACCGCCGACCACATTGATGGTGGCTAAGATTAAGGCGAGCATTCCCAGCCATTTGCTCAAAGTTCCATAGCCCATTTCATTGCAGGCGATCAAGGCTCCGACAATGGTGATTCCAGAGATCGCGTTCGAACCGGACATCAATGGGGTATGAAGCGTTGGCGGCACTTTAGTGATCAGTTCAAAGCCGAGGTAACTCGCTAAGACCAATATGTAGAGGAGTATAATAAGTGAATCTGCATTCATAGCTATTGGATTTAGAGATTCAGGATTTTTTGAGTGAATTCATGGATCAAAACACCATCATGGGTGATTACCGAACCTCGGGTGATTTCTTCGTCTAAGTCAATATTCAAACCGTCTTTGGTACTCAGGTGAAGTAAAAGCGTGCTGATATTGGTACTGTACAATTGACTGGCATTGACAGGAAGCAGTGAAGGCAGGTTAGACTCTCCTACCAGCGTAACTCCATGTTTAACGACCGTTTTATTGATTTCTGAGATTTCACAGTTTCCTCCTGACTCTACCGCCATATCCACGATCACCGAACCGGCTTTCATACTTTTCACCATTTCTTCAGTGACTAGAATCGGAGATTTTTTCCCCATCACCAAAGCGGTAGTAATGACTAAGTCAGCATCTTTGATTTTATCTTCGATTAGTTTTTTCTGCTTCGCCAAAAATTCTGACGAAACCTCGGCTGCATATCCTCCTTCAACTTTTACTTGTTCCGCTCCCTCCACGATCAAAAATCTTCCGCCTAGCGATTCCACTTGCTCTTTGGTTTCGGGTCGCACATCCGTTACTTCGACGATCGCACCCAGACGCTTTGCCGTAGCGATCGCTTGCAATCCTGCCACGCCTGCTCCAAAAATCAAAACCTTGGCAGGAGTGATCGTGCCTGAGGCAGTCATGAGCAGTGGAAAGATTTTTCCAAGATAGTTCGCTCCCAAAATCACAGCTTTATAACCAGCGAGATTCGCTTGGGAACTTAATGCATCCATTTTCTGAGCTCTAGAGATTCGCGGAACAGCATCCATGGAAATGGCTGTGATCTTCTTTTGGAGAAAAGCTTTGACCAAATCAGGATGGGTGTAGGCATATAAAAACGAAATGCAGGTTGCGCCTTCTTTTGCCCCAGCCACCTCTTCCAAGGTCATCGGATTCACCTTCAAAATGACATCCGAAGCCAATACTTCCGCCTTTGAACGGATTTGAGCACCTGCATCTAAAAACTCCTGATCTGAAAAATAAGAATCAGCTCCTGCTCCAGATTCAACCCAAACTTGGTATTCTTTCTTGATCAATAACTTCACACCATCTGGACTCAACGCTACTCTTCGCTCAAATTCCTTGGTTTCTTTTAGTACTCCGATTTTCATTTTTCAACGTTTGAACAGTGTATTTTAAAATTTACCATTCTTGATTAATACCTAAAGTAATTTTTTAAGTAGCATTTTACCATCCTGTGCTGAAAAAGTTACATCATTATTTGCGATATCGATTTCGATCTCAGTCATTTTATACTTTTTTGACAAAAAAAAGGAGCTGCCTAATCAGCAACTCCTTAAAAATTAAATTTTAAAAAGGTTAAAGAATATTTCCGTTTTCATCAGTTTTAATCCTAATCCTATTATTTCCCTTCTCCAAAACAAGTTTATATTCTTTCTTGGTAACTCCCAGTTTGCTATGGTAATTGACCAAATAAGCATCATGGGTGATTTTCCAACCAGGGTATTCTTTCGCTGCTGCTTTGGAAACGGCTAAGGGAAGCTTAACATTTTCGTATTTCTCAATCGTGCGCAACAAATTACCATCATCGTCATAGGCTGCGAGGATTTTCCCTTTTGGAATAAAAAATGAGATAAAATATTTGTCATATTCATCTTCATAATATTCCGAATCCCTAACGTCATAGGAAGTCGCATACCGCTCGAGAAGCTGTACTGTTTGAGCAGCAGAGCTATTATTAACATCATCCAAATATTTGTAATTTTTTGCTGACACTTCAACCTCCGGCAAAGTGACTACCTGGGCAAACAACGGAATAGAAATCCCGAAAGCGAATAAAGCAAGAATGATCTTTTTCATGGCTTTGAGTAATTTTAGTTTAAAATGAATTTCCGCTCTTAATCATGCAAAGGCATGTTTTAGCATGTATAAATTTACCCAAACCGAAAAGCCCAAACACTGATCTAAATCAATTTTGACTTCTTTTTCAAACTTTTTATTCAAAAAATCAAATCAAAAAAAACTATAAGCTAACTGGGAGTTGGTTCACAAAAAATCAACGGCAGTATGCAATAAAAGAGATTAATCATTATTTTAAGCTTCCCAAAAATCCAATTAACAAATCTCATGAAACAACCCAAAAAAGTAGCATCGGATCAATCGCGCCGTGACTTTATCAAAAACACAGCGATTGCCTCGTCTTTTTTCATCGTTCCGCGGCATGTACTTGGAGGAGTAGGATTCACCTCTCCTTCTGACCAATTGAATATCGCCGCAATCGGAGCTGGCGGCAAAGGAGCTAGCGACATCATGCTTGCTTCTGTGAAAGGCCGAGAGCGGATCGTTGCACTTTGTGATGTAGACTTTTCAGGTTCAGCCAAGAGATCAGTGGAGAGTTTTCCAAATGCCAAGCTCTATGCCGATTACCGCAAAATGCTCGATACTGAAAAGGACATTGATGCAGTAACCATTTCAACTCCTGATCACGTGCATGGACCAGCTGCAAAATACGCCATGGATCGCGGCAAGCATGTCTATGTCCAAAAGCCGATGACACATAATATTTCTGAAGCGAGAATACTCACAGAGTTGGCTCGCACTCAGAAAGTAGTAACCCAAATGGGAAACCAAGGTGGATCAAACCCATACCTGGATATAGTTCAAAAATGGATTGATGAGGATAAAATCGGAAAAATCTCCAAAGTTCAAGTTTGGACCAACCGTCCGGTTTGGCCGCAAGGAGGACCTTTTCCTGCTGCAAATCCAGGCACCAAACCAGATGCCCTGCAATGGGATCTTTGGCTAGGCCCAGCACCGGAAATTCCTTTCACCCCAAATCTACATCCATTCAACTGGAGAGGTTGGTGGGATTATGGAACAGGCGCACTCGGTGATGTAGGATGTCATTTGATCGATATTCCATTCCGTACACTTGGTTTGAAATATCCAACCGATGCAGAGTGCAGTGTTGGAACTGTCTTCTCTAAAATGTGGACTCCAGATTACAATCCTGAAGGATGCCCAGCATCCTCATTTATCACCTTGCATTTTGCCGCTACTGCGAAAAGTAAATCACCGATCGAAATGACTTGGAGTGATGGTGGAATTAAGCCTTCACATCCGGATATTATCCCGGCTGATGACGATATCGGAGGTACCGGATCTGCCAATGGCGTATTGATCATAGGGGATAAAGGAATTATTTCTACCAATATCAATGATTCTTCTCCATTAATGCCTAAACTTTATTTGAATGACGGAACGACTGAATTTGGACCTCAGACTGAAGAAAATATGGAGTCTGAATATGGGCATCAGCGTCTTTGGGTAGATGCTTGTAAAGCTGGATTTGGAAGTACCGAGCACAAAGGTTTGACTTCCTCTTTTGACTATGCCGGTCCAATGACCGAAACCGTTTTGATGGGAAATCTAGCCATCCGAAGCTATATGCTTCGAAGGGAAAACAGCAAAGGACAAGCTGAATTCTTTGGCAGAAAGAAACTCCTTTGGGACGGAGAAAACCTTAGAATTACAAACCTGGAAGAAGCCAATCAGTTTGTGACTAGAACCTATCGTGATGGTTTTGGTATGGGTTGATTCTCATGATTGAAAGTATCATTTCAAGCCCAACCGATTGATTTTGGTTGGGTTTGTTTTTAACTAGCAGATAGAATTAACAAGCATGAGCACGATTAAGAAATCTGCGCCAAAACTCAATCTTACTCCAGAAGAGCGTAAAAATCTTCGAAAAGCCAAAATCAAGATTTCGGAGCTCTTGGATTATGCCCCTGATGAATTGGAATTGATTTTAGAAGCAAGTTCAGATCGGGTGAAAACGATTTTTGCGCTAGCGGAATTCCAAACTGTACCATCCATCGGAATCAAGTTTGCCGAGGATTTGATTTTTATGGGTTATTATTCCTTGGCTGAACTCAAGGAAAAAGATGGGGCGAAATTGCTTGAAGAATATGAGCGAAAGAAAGGTCATTGGACGGATCCCTGTGTGGAAGACCAATTTCGATTAATAGTAGATTTTGCCAGAAACCACTCAACTACTAAAAATTGGTGGGATTACACGGAAGAACGAAAGAAATACCGTGCAGAAAACGGCTATCCTCCAGACCGCCCAAAGACTGCTTGGCATGAAATCATCCCTATTAAGTGGAAACCCAAAAAATGATTTTTATCGCTCAATTCATCATTATCTTATTCGGAGGCTTCATCTTTTCTGTGGGGCTTTTGATGTTGTTTTTTCCTGAAAAAGCACTCGCTACACTTCGAAAAGCAGGCAGTACCAATTTGATTAATTATGGGGAAATCACCATTCGCTTGATTCCTGCCATCGCATTGGGGATTTACGCACCTTATTCCAGATTTCCGGATATTTTGAAATTATTCGGAGGATTTATGATCGCCACTTCGCTTGTTTTATACTTTGTTCCAAAGCGCTATCATCATGCCTATTCGGTGAAATGGGCTTCAATTCTCAAACCCAATTACGTGAGATGGATTGCACCATTAGCCTTCGCATTTGGGACAGCGGTGATTTATTCGGTGGTCTAAACACCATTCAAGTACTTATTTTACTGATCTCAAAATTGATAAAATCAGGCACTCTCTTTTTTTGTTTATTTGAAGACTAACTTAATCTTTACCCATGAATAAGCTAATTTTCACCCTAATTTTCGCTGTTTTTTGCGGTCAACTTGCAGCCCAAGACAGACTTACGGGACAGACTTTTACCACACGATCCGAAGTACTTGCTCGCAATGGCATGGCAGCAACCAGTCAGCCATTGGCTACACAAGCGGCCTTGGATATCTTGAGAAAAGGTGGCTCAGCAATGGATGCAGCTATTGCGGCGAATGCAGTATTAGGTTTAGTCGAGCCTGCGAGTTGTGGAATAGGTGGAGATCTTTTCGCAATTGTTTGGGATGCAAAAACCCAAAAACTCTATGGATTTAACGGGAGCGGTCGAGCCCCAAAATCGCTTAACATTGACTACTTTATTGACAAAGGGATAAAATATGTTCCGGATCTAGGCCCGCTTCCTGTTACCGTTCCAGGCGCAGTAGACGGCTGGTTTGCGCTTCATGAGAAATTCGGAAAACTACCAATGGGCACGCTACTTCAGCCTGCGATTGATTATGGAAGAGAGGGCTTCCCAGTTTCTGAAGTGATCGCCTATGAAATGGAGAGTAATTATTCCGGGATGGTGGATTTACCAGGTTTCGCAGAGACTTACATGCCGAATGGCCATACTCCACGAAAAGGCGAGGTTTTCAAAAACCCAAATCTTTCTGATACCTATGAAAAAATCGCAAAAGGCGGTCGGGATGCTTTTTATAAAGGCGATATCGCTCGCACCATTGGTTCTTACATGAAAAAGCATGGGGGATTTCTCAGCTACGAAGATCTTGCCGACCATACTTCAAACTGGGTAGAACCCATCAGTACGAATTATCGGGGCTATGATGTCTGGGAACTTCCTCCAAACGGACAGGGAACTGCCGTGCTTCAAATGTTGAATATCTTAGAAGGATATGATATCAAATCCATGGGATTTGGAAGTGCGGAATATCTTCATGTCTTGACTGAGGCTAAAAAACTAGCGTATGAAGATCGTGCTAAATTCTATGCAGATCCCGCATTCAATAAAATCCCTGTAGAAGAGCTTATTTCCAAAAGCTATGCTGCCGAAAGAAGGGCTTTAATCAATCCCAATCAAGCTGCCAGAAGCTATCCGGCTGGAGATTTAGAAATCGAATTGGGAAATACCACCTACCTCACTGTAGCCGACAAGGATGGGAATATGGTTTCCTTGATCCAAAGTATTTATTCTGAATTCGCCTCTGGAATGGTTCCTGATGGCTTAGGTTTTGTGCTCCAAAATCGAGGTGCGCAGTTCAACGTTCAGGATCGCAATCATGCCAATGCGATAGCTCCCGGCAAGCGCCCTTTTCATACGATTATCCCAGCTTTTATCACGAAAGACGGTAAGCCATTTGTGAGTTTTGGCTTGATGGGAGGATCAGTTCAGCCGCAGGGTCACGCCCAGATTGTCGTGAATGTAGTGGACTTTGGCATGAATCTTCAGGAAGCTGGAGATGCGCCTAGAATGAGACATTCCGGAAGTTCACAACCAACTGGATCTGTTATGACTGACGGTGGTACACTCAATTTGGAAAGCGGATTTACCCCAGAGGTTTTTAGAGAACTTCGAAAAATGGGACACCAAATCTCCTTCGCTGTTGGGATTTACGGAGGATATCAAGCTATCGGCGTGGATCTGGAAAATAGAGTTTACTCAGGTGCTTCGGAATCCAGAAAAGACGGACAGGCAGCCGGGTATTAAGCAAAAACAAATCAAATTTCGTGTTTAAATCTTCAATCCATTCCTAAAAGACCTTAAGGCTTTGGGCTAAACCGGGAGTTTCCGTCAGGAAAAGATTACCTTGTACAGGTAAAAACTAATGAAAAATGGATTTCGAAGACGTAAAATATGAAATGAAAAAAGGCTCTTGGAAGCCTATAATTATTGTAGGAATTCTAATTTTCCTACTATTTGCCTTTAAGCCATGGGCTCAGGTGGGAGCTGGTGAGCGAGGAATTGTACTTAATTTTGGAGCAGTTGAAAATACAGTTTTGGGTGAAGGAATTCACTTCAAAATACCAATTGTGCAGACAGTAGTCCTGATGGATGTAAAGATCCAAAAGGCAATTACCGACGCGGCTTCGGCCTCTTCTGACCTACAGGATGTGGCCTTATCTGTGGCCTTGAATTACCACGTCATTCCCGACAAGGCTAATGTGGTGTACCAATCGATCGGTGTAGAATTTAAAGCAAGAATCATTGATCCGGCGATTCAGGAGGTAATGAAAGCGGTAACTGCTCGATATACCGCAGAGGAATTAATCACCAAAAGACCAGCGGTGAGTACAGAGATGAAGGATGCTTTGTCATCGAGATTATTGGAGTCAAATATCGCCGTGGATGCATTTTCTATTGTATCCTTTAGCTTTTCTCAAACCTTCACTGACGCCATTGAAGCGAAGCAGACTGCTGAACAAAATGCCCTGAAAGCAAAGCGGGATTTGGATCGTATTCGAGTGGAAGCCGAGCAGACCATCGCTGCTGCAACAGCAGAAGCTGAGGCATTGAGACTTCAGAAAATGAATATTTCTCCTGATTTGATCGAGCTACGAAAAATCGAAGCCAACCTGAAAGCCATTGAAAAGTGGAATGGAATCCTTCCTGAAGTGACGGGAGCAGGAGCTATTCCGTTTATTGGAGTAGGTGGAACAAAAAACGACTAAGTTTTTTAAGTCTATTGCAATTGAAAAAGCGTGTCTTTGAATTTAAATTCTAAGCACGCTTTTTTCTTTATCCTTTAAATTCATGAGTGGAAAAGAGAAGCTGTAGCCCAACGAAAATATAACCAAGTCATGCTTTACTTTTTGAAATTTGATTTCCAAGCAGGCTAGGATTTTTCTACCTTGGGAGTTATCCTCCCCATTCCCCCATGAAGAAAAAACTACTTACACCCCTTGTACTTTTCATCCTATTTCTGTCATTTTCTGCTTGTCAACAGGAGGTGGTAAAGCAATCAGAACTAATAGATCCTAATCTGGAATACAAGACCTATGTCCCGAACTCAACAGATCTTGTGATTTCCAGAACGGAATATGCCGATCGATTGTATGGCTTTTGGCTAGGCCAATGCATCGCCAATTGGACGGGACTAATCACCGAAATGGATAAAATCGGAGGAGAAGGAAAAGATGGAAAAGGAGCTGGTTTCTATACTAGAGCGAATTGGGGTGGCCCTGACGAACCTGCAATTTGGGAGGAAAAAGGAATGGATATGGGGAGGAATATTGATTTTGTCCTGGAAAAGGAAGGTGGGATATGGGGAGCGGATGACGATACCGATATCGAGTACATCTACCAATCCCTGATGTACGAAAATCAAACAACCTCACTTAGTCCGGAGCAGATTCGTGATGGTTGGCTCAAGCATATTTACTCGGATGAAAACACTCCTTTCATTGGAAAAGACGGTGTTTCCAAAGAAAATTACCTTTGGGTTTCAAATCAAACTGCGCACGATCTCATGCGTCAAGGAATCCTCCCTCCAGCTACTGGCGATCCGGCAAACAACAAGGATTATGAAATGATTGACGCGCAACTGACCACTGAGATTTTTGGATTTTTCGCTCCCACTAGACCGGATATCGCACTGGAAATCGTAAGTCTACCAATTCTCACTACGGCTAGATCTAATGCGCAGTGGGCCGCAGAGTTTTATGTGATCATGTATTCTTTGGCTTTATCGGCAGATCAAAACAAACCAATAAAAGATCAATTATTCTGGATGGCTGATCAAGCTCGAACTCGACTTCCTGAAAATTCAGCGGTTGCTGGTATGTACGACTTCATCAAAGAGAGCTATGAGGCACAAATCCCATGGGAAACTACCCGAGACAGCCTTCATATCAAATATCAAATCAATCAAGAAGCGGGCTATGATTGGTATACCAAAGACGTGGTCTGCAACGGATGCTTTGCGGGAGGAATTAATTTCGGAGCAAGTATGGTCAGTTTATTTTATGGGGAAGGTGATTTCAAAGAAACTATCAAAATTGGCACATTAGCAGGCTGGGATTCAGATAATCCTACCGCTACTTGGGGAGGTCTTATCGGATTTATGATTGGAAAAGAAGGGGTCGAGGCTGCTTTCGGAAGGAAATTCGCCGACAAATTCAATATCCATCGAACTCGAGGAGGATTTCCAAATGATGGAATAGACAACTTTGAAAACATAGCGAAAACCGGAGTTTTTGTAGTGGATCGAATGGTCCAAGAAAAAATGGGCGGAGGAGTGGACCCGGAAAAAGACGAGTGGCATATTCCTGTCAAACCGGTGAAAATTGAAAAGGTGCCTCTTCAGAATTAAAGAAGAAAAAACAACTTTTCTATCTCGAATTTTGAAAACTAATTTTTAGAGTCTATTTTGAAGAAAAATTTGAATAATGAAAACCATCCCAATTTTTATATTGATTTTCTTTTTGACTTTTATTTCAAATGCTCAAGAAAAAAAAACGTTGACTAGAACTACTAGAAGTGGTGACTTAGAGGGTAAGGTTTTTAATAAACTTACTGGGGAAGTAATTACCAATATGCAGCTAATGGAGCTTCTAAAGGAAAAACCGGGATTAAAAATGGAATTATTCTTTGATAGGTATGGTGAATTGGAAAAATCAATTTATGATCCTTCAAACCCTTTCAAACATTACAATAGAGACCCAGAAAAGCAACCTAAAAGAAGCGAAACATTTCCAGAATTTTCATTTAATTCTGTTGACGGTGATGAATTCGTAAGTGAAGAACTAATTGGTAAATGGGTTTTAATTCAATTTAATCCATTTCCTGATTTCATGGATAAAAATCAGTGGACAAATTTGGTTTCTGATTTGAGAAAGTCACGAAAAGAATATGAAATTGAATGTATCGGTGTATTTTCCTATGACGATGACTTAGGTGCATTAGTTGAGGAATTTCAACCAGATATCAAATTAGTAAATAATGGCAATGGCTTTTTTTCAAGATATCATATTATACAAATTCCGACGACTGTATTAATAGATCCTTCAGGGGTTTTAGTAACATATTTTTACGGAAATGACCCAATCGATTTCCTTCCTTTTCTAAAATAATATTGAAAAAATAGAATTGGTGAGTTGGTTTCCACTTCTGCCTTTGTGCTCTCAGCGTCAGCCATAGCGTACTTTGTGGTTAAAAAAAGCTGATGGAGAAATTGACTCCATCAGCCTTTTACTTTTTAACTCCCTAATTACTTACTTCATATACGCCTCTCGAATCGCTCGAAACTCTGAACTAGCCTTCCACCTTGGCCAAGTGTCAGAATTTGCCAGATTTCTACCTACTGAATACAGCAACTGAACGTCATCCACTGCTCCGTCTAGATTCCAACGGCTGGTATCATATTCGTCAGAAGGCTTATGGTAATACTTCTGCACATAATCATCCTCCAGTTGCTTTCCGTATTCTTTCCCCTTCTCAAAGTGATCTATTCCCGTTCCGATATACAAGGCAGGAATGCCCACTTTGGCAAAGCTGAAATGATCAGAGCGGAAATAATAACCAGCAGTTGGCGTAGGATCAGGAGCAGAATAGCGACCTACTTTTTCCAATTCTACATTGAGTAAATCCTCCATATCACTCTGCCCTACACCTATGATAGAGACATCCTTCATCTTGCCATAAGGATTGATCCCGTCCATGTTGATATTAGCAACAGTTTTTTCCTTAGGGTAAATCGGATTCAAAGCATAATAAAGCGAACCCCAAAGTCCTTGCTCCTCGGCCGTTACCGCTAGAAAAATAACGGTACGTTCTGGTTTCTCGTCAGTACTAAAGGCTTTTGCCAAAGCAAGCAAAGCTGCGGTACCGGTGGCATTATCCAAGGCCCCGTTGTAGATCGAGTCTCCCGTCTCATCCGGTTTTCCGATTCCCAAATGATCCCAATGTGCAGAATAGATGATATATTCTTCCGGTTTGGTGGAGCCGGTCACTTTAGCAATCACATTTTTCGAAACGTCATAGTTGGCTTCCACTGCCAAAGAGGAACTCGCTTTCAAATTCATCGCTACAGCTTGAAAATCAGCTTTTCGAGCTTTTGCCAACATTTCCCGCTCATTCATTCCTGCCATTTCAAAAAGCTTATTCGCTGTAGGCAAAGTCACCCAGCCTTCAAAACCCAATTTGTAATTGTCTTGTCCTCGGTCATCCAGGTAAAGTTGTGCTGCATTCCAGCGATTCTGAACCACATTAAACCCATATCCAGCCGGAATGGTATTGTGCACAATCAGGACTCCCATTGCGCCATGACGAATAGCCTCCTCATATTTATAAGTCCAGCGACCGTAATAAGTCATGGTATTCCCTTTGAAAAAGGCCTCGTCTTCTGTCCCAAAACCTGGATCATTGACTAGCACCATCACGATCTTACCAGTAACATCGATATTTTTGTAATCATCCCAACCATACTCTGGAGCAACAATTCCAAAGCCTGCAAAGACGATTTCAGTATCTTCAAAACTCACCAAGGAATCGGTTCTCTGCGTCCAGATCACATAGTCTTTCAGACCTTCAAACGTGACGGATTCATTTGCAGACTTGATCGTCATTTCCGAAGCAGCCGTACTATTGATCGAGACCATCGGTACATCCTGAAAGTAGGAATTGCCATTTCCAGGCTCTAAACCCATGGTTTTGAATTCTGACTCAAGGTAGTTGATCGTCTTTGTTTCCCCTTCGGAAAAAGGCATTCGGCCTTCAAACTCATCTGACGCTAAGGTGATGATATAAGGTTCAAGGTCGGAAACCTGAAAGAAATACGGCTCTTTTTTAGGCTCAGAGCAGGAAAAAATTGCTATTCCTAGGGCATAAATTATTAAGTGCTTTTTCATATGATCATAATTTGTTTTTTAAAGGCCATATGGAATCTCGCAGATTATAATCATCCCGGTGTGTGACTTTTTAGTCATGCTCGATTTCATGTGTTTATCATTTTTCTATTTGGCCACATAGCCTGCCCCGAACTTGTTTCGGGGGAATCTCGCATTTCGATCCAGATAGCCATCGGGACATCCTACTGTGTGACGTTATCGTCATGCTCGATTTCATATAATTATTATTTGATTTTATAGGTCATACCTGCTTGCCGAGAGGCAGGTGAAATTTTTAAGAATACAACTGATATAATCTTGGATAAAAGTAATTTGTACAATAGTGAGAATCTTAATATATAATATTCTCAATTCACAGTGCTATTTGCCTCCCATACTTTTTGTTCGCTGAGTTTATTTATTTGAGAAATATTTAAAGGTTTACTCTTAGGAATACGAAGAACAGAATCACATACGCCCGAAGAATTTGCGGAAGGCAAAGCTTCATTCAACCAAAGTTTCAACTGCATTCCCAATCCATCAAATCCTAAATGATACCTAGCAGAAGTTGCACCTGTAAACCTCCCATTGTACTCATAGATAAAATATTCTCCAGTTAATTTTTTCTGAAATTGAATATTAATAGGCCCCACCCAGCCTGCTAAAATTATTTTTTTAACCCAATCTCTAGCTAGCTTGTTCGCTGTTTCATCTTTACAAATGCTCACTGTGGCACTTACACCCTGCTTCATAAGATGCTCAGTTACTAAAAGTCCTCCAAGCTCTCCGTTTGGACCAACCATCGCTTGACAAGAGATCTTTAATTCCTCAAATGAATGAAAGAGGGGTATGCCGGAGGTCTTAATTTGATTACGATATTCCTCGATTTTTTTAGAATCACCTAAATACTCTTGAAAAATATAATCTTTTCTACCCCTTAAAGCCTCTAATTGCTCATTGGTGCAAAGGAGAATCACTCCTTTTGAGGCAAACCCTTTCTTAGGTTTAGCAATGATGGGAAATGCTACCCCTGATAGAAATTGGTTTAGGATTTCTTGTGAAGAATCTGCGCAAATAGTCTTTGCAAAAGGAAGATCATGTTTTATAGAGAACTCAAAACTCTTCCATTTATCAAGAAAAGCAGACGCTATTTCAAAAGATCCTGTCAGGATTGGGGATTCAACAAGTAAATTTTCAGATTTGATTTTTGATAAAAACTCAACGTCTTCATCTCTACAAGGAATGATTAAATTTGGTTTTTCAATTTGTACTTTCTCCAAAAAGAATTTCCGAAAATCCTCCGCATCCTCCACTAAAGAAGGTGAAATAAGCACCTTATCATATTCAAAAAGAGAGGGCACATTTGGGATAGAATTGAATGTAATCAACTCCAAATCCTCCCTTCTTTCCGATAATACATCTAGTAGATTTCGACCCACCAAACTTCCTCCAGACAGAAACAAGAGTTTGATTTTATTCTTCATTTTAATTCAAAGGAATTTTCGATAGATATGATTTATTTTATTCTGGAAGATAATAAGCTTTAAAAATCGGGTCTTCTTTCAGATTCAAAGCATCTAATGCATTTTTGTAAAGTAGTTTTGGCAAGAACTCTTCTTTAAAAGGAAGACTCATAAAATTAGCTACAAAAGCCTTAATAGGAGTCAGAGGATAGGCAGTCCCGAATAAAAATTTGCTGGAGAATCCTTCAAAATTTTTATTAATGGCTCTAAGCCAATCCTCGTGACCAAGATGCCAAAGATATCCCTCAGGGCTTAACCAAATTGTATCTCTCCGCATGGCAGTAACTATCGCTTCCCTTACATAAGGATAGCATCCATGAGCACATATTATTCTTAGATAAGGAAATTTTTCAGCAATCTTTTCAATATGATGTGGATTAGCGTAATCTAAATATTGTCCACCTTTAAGCCCGGAGGTCTGAATAATAACCGTACAATCTAATTCTTGCAAGAGTCTATAGACCTCATCCAATCTATTATCTGAGGGCAAACAACCCGGCGCTCTTCCAGGCTCAATCTGAAAGACTTTTATACCTAATTCATAATAACAGCGACTGATTTCCGAGAGGCAATCATGAAATGTATTACTCACATCTAAACCTCCACAAGCTATAAACCTTCTCGAGTTTCGGTGTTGAATTGCTGATAGGTCGTCGTTTGATGTGGTTCGGTCTGCAAAGTTATATTTCCCCAATTTTGCTCCTGGATTAAACCCGGATGCTGAGACTGCTGTAGTAACTCCAGCATCTTCAATTTCTTTGAAAAAGGACTCTTCAGTACCTTCTTTGAGTGATTCGATTAGGGGAAGTCTACCGCTTTTTTGAAGTTGGGTTCTATAATAATCTGCTGATTTACCCCCAGTAAATCTACAGCGCACATCAATAATCATACTTTCAAGTTCAAAGGAATAATAAAAGAAAAACTTATCGAAGATATAAGAAAAACATAAACAAGGCTTTTCTAAAAAGAACGAAAATTATAAAAACAATAAATCTGCGGTCACTTAATAAAATTCACATAATATCTTTTGGCCATGAATCCGAGTACCCTTAAGAAAAGTAAGGGATCCTTATGAATATAAATAAACAAATACCAATTAGTTATTAGTCTTTTCTTATGTGTCTCACGATTAGAAAGCTTCTTATACGAACCAAGTAAATTTTTCCTATAGAATGAGGTTACTTTGGGTGTATAAATTACATCACCTTGATTTTTATAAAAATTATAAATCAGATTATCCAAACCAGGAGACTTATAAGCAGCAGGATTTTTTAAAAAACTATCCATTTTATTCCTCATCATCCAGTTCGAAACATGACCCTGATAAAATTTTTTTTTAAGTTCCGATGTTTTTCTAAAAGTTATTTTATCAGGTATATCTGTTGTTATTGGAGGATTCTCTCCATCTAATATGGTATTTGTAATACAAATAGATGCATTAGGATATTGCTTCAGAAGATCTACTTGATGCTGAATCTTAGTGTTTTCAACCCAATAATCATCGCCATCACAGATGCATATAAACTCCCCTCGAGCACTACCATATAATCCCAAATGATTCAAACGACCAACTTTTCTTCCGTTTCGGATCATTTTATCCTCCGACTTTCTTAAAAATAACCGAATTCGATCTTGGTTTTCTTTTGCGTATTTTATGCAGATATCACGAGTGCGATCCGTGCTATCATCCTCTCCTATTAGAATCTCAAAAGGAAAACTAGTCTCCTGTGATAGGACACTCTCAATGCATTGTGCAATATATTTTTCATGCTGAAATGCAGGTATACAGACAGACACCAAAGGATCAATCAAATTGACAGGCTTAGACTCTCCCAGATACTCCATAATTTGTAATTAGCTGAAACTCCCTAAAATTTTCCTCCCCAATCAAATCCTAAAAATCACCTCGAAAGATCAGAATATTTATTCATCTAGAGAAATTGGGCTTTATCTGGAATTACTTGCTTTTCCTCCACCTCCAAAAAGAATCCCCGCTCCCAATACAAACCCGAAGTCGTACCATCCTCCGGTATTATTCACGGCATACATGGCGATATCATCAAAAAAAACAGAGAGCACAAAACTAATCGGAGCGATAATTCCGTGCCAGACGCCAAAGAAAAAGCCATAAGGCTCATCAGTGACACAGTCTTCAATATTGGTGACTTCAGCACAGGAAGAAAATAAAATCAAAATCACCAAGAAGGTGAACAGGGACTTCAATTGAGTGGTCATAGCAAATGGGTTTGATGAATACTTCAATTTAAGAAATTTTGAATGTTTGTGTTACTCTAACCAGTAAATGCATTTCCAATTTGAACAGGTAAATAATCGTTAAACAGATTGAATAAGTGCCAGATTTTGCGCAACTTTTAATCCGTAGTTTTTTATTCACTTAAACTTTTGCAGATGAAAAATCAATTAAAACCTACCAACAGAAGAGCTTTTTTGAAGCAAGGGATCGCAGTTTCCGCTGGAATAGCAGGGATAAGTCAGATCGCAAAAGCTGCCAGCACAAATCCGGATTTCGCAAGCGAAGACTTAATGTTCATCGGTCCGAGAAAGGGATATTCCCCTCAGATTGGTGCGCTGGTATCCATGATGGCCTATATGAGACAAACAATTATTGATACTGTGAAAAATCTTAGCGTTGAAGACTTGGATTACCTTTTTGATGAAAATGCCAACTCTATCGGTGCAATGATCATGCATCTGGGTGCCACTGATAAGTTTTATCAAATCAACACCTTCGAAGGACGGGAAGAATTTACTGCCGAAGAAGATGAAATCTGGGGAGCGGCCATGCGATTGGGTGCGGAAGGACGAGAGAAAATCAAAGGAAATACCGCAGCATACTACCTGAAAATGATTGGGGAAGTCCGGGCTGAGACACTCGAAAAACTAAAGGAAAAAGACGATAAGTGGTTGATGGAAGTTGATAAAGGCTGGTCCAGTCCCGGGAATGAAGTAAATACCTATTGGAAATGGTTTCACGTGATGGAGCACGAATCCAACCATGGCGGTCAAATGCGAATCATCCGGGATCGAGCACCTTCCAAATTTTAATTAGACATGAATTTTAAATTTATCCTTAGCCTAGTTTTTTTACTGGCTTTTTCAAAATACAGCTTTGCCCAAAAACCGCTCAAAGTTGGCGTGGCGGGGCTCACACATGGACATGTGGGTTGGATATTAGATGCCAATAAACGCAGCGATCTGGAGATCGTGGGGATTGCCGAACCCAATCGTGAACTTGCAGAAAGACTCTGCAAAAATTATGGAATCCCAATGGACTTGGTTTTTGATTCATTGGAAGAAATGCTAGAGGCCACCAAACCTGAGGCTGTCACGGCATTCGGGAATATTTTCGATCATCTTGCCGTCGTGGAAGCTTGTGCCCCAAAAGGGATTCATGTGATGGCAGAAAAGCCTCTCGCAGTATCGATGGAGCATGCCTCGAAAATGGAAGCACTTGCAATAAAACACAACATTCACCTGCTCACCAATTATGAAACGACTTGGTATCCTTCCGTGGAGCGAGCAGGGGAATTGTTAGAATCGGGTCAAGTTGGTGAAATGCGAAAACTGATCGTCCGAGATGGACATCGGGGCCCAAAGAAAATTGGAGTGAGTGCTGAATTCTTGGAATGGCTCACCGACCCTGTCCTGAATGGTGCCGGAGCAATTATCGATTTTGGATGCTATGGTGCAAATATTGCAACCTGGCTCAACTCAGGTCAAAGACCAACTTCAGTGACTGCCGTTGCCCAGCAATTTCAACCTGAAAACAATCCGAAAGTAGAAGATGATGCCACGATTATCTTAACGTATAAGAATTCTCAAGCCATCCTTGAACCCTCTTGGAATTGGCCGATTGGCCGAAAAGACATGGAAATCTATGGCCTGACGGGAGCGATCTATGCCGATAATGGGAAAGATCTCCGGGTCCGAATAGCAGAAGGCTACGATGGCTTTGACGAAGAAAAAATCAGAATAGAAAAAAGGGATGCACCTTTCGATGATCCCTTTTCATTCTTAATTGCTGTGATTCGAGGTGATATCCAGATGAAACCTTATGATTTGAGCTCTTTGGAAAACAATCTGATTGTAGTTGAAATCCTTGAAGCGGCTATTAAAAGTGCTAAGGAAGGGAAAACAATTTATCTGAAATGAATAAAATCGGTCTCTCAGTATTTATAAAACGCTTGATATTTTTCGGGCTCTCGTTATCGCTAAGCTGGAGCAGCTTTGGACAAGAAAGTGATTCCGTTTACAGCTTCCCCTTTCACCTAGAGTCTAGACTACTTGTCTTCAGCGGAGAGATGAATGGCCAAGCGACTAATTTTGCCTTCGACACAGGAGCTGCTTTGGGGCTTGCAGGGAAAAATTTCAGCAATACAAAAAGAGTCAAAATAAAAGGAAAGCGGATGACTATTCGGGACTCGAATAGTGAAACAAAAAAGGTACGTACAGCCTATACCGATGAAATTAAAATTGGTGAGTTTAAAATCTCAAATGTAAAAAGCCTGATTTATGACATGTCTTATTTGAGTTGCCAGGATTTTTACCTTTTGGGTTCAAATGTTATCAAATTGCTCAATTGGGAAATTGATTTCGAAAAAATGATTGTTCGGGTATCTCAAAAACCTTTTCCCATAAAAGACAGCTATTTGGCTTTACCTGTGTCTTATAAAAATACGCGGCCTTACACCGAACTTTCTTTTCAAGGAATAAACCTGTCAAACATTCTAATTGATTTTGGGTATACCAAAGTTTTAGATCTTGACTCATCTTCTGAATTGATCAGAAAATATATCCAGAACAAAGATAATCAAGGCTTTACTCATGCTTCTCTCAACCATAGTACCGGAGCTATAAGCCAAAAAACTGAGGAAACAATTAATATTCTCTTGGACACCCTAGCCCTCGGTAATGGGGCGGTTTACGGGATACCTACTGAGTTTATGGAAACCAATCACAGTAAACTAGGTTTGGCCTTTTTTAGCACCTTAAGTAAAAAAACGATCATAAATAACTCAGAATCTACCTACTATCTTGATCTTAAAAATGAAAGTCCAAAATTTCTCGACACCAAGTTTTTCAACCTTAGATATAGTGAAGGAAAAGTACTGGTGAGCGGAAAATCCCTAGAGCAGATTTCTTCCCATCAGGAAATAGAAATCGGAGAAGAGGTAATCTCCGTAAATGGTATTCCCATGAGCGATTTTAGTGATGAATGTGCTTTTGTCAATTGGTATTATCGCTTCTCGGAAGATAAAATATCCATCATTACAAAAAGTGGGAAGAATCTTAGTTTTGAACCAATTTCGTTGCTTAATAGCTTTTAGTATCCTTTTTCAATTTATGGATTCCTTTTTTTAGAGTTAATGGATTAATCAATCAACTAATTTAAATCACAACCCTTTTTCCTGTCTTCGCTGATTCCAAAGTAAGACCATGATGAGCTATTTCTCTATCGCTTCAAAATCTACTATCTCCCACAAATCTGATTGATTCCTTTCCAAATCTACGTAAACCACAAATTTTCTCTTTTGGGAATATACTCTAAAGTTAAAATGGGCTACTTCAGAATTTAAATCTCCACCTATAAAGTAACTCACTTCAAATTGCTTATTAATGACAGGTATTATGGTTTGATTTTTTTCTATAAGTTCTATGACAGAAGCAAAGGCATCAGAATTTTTGAAATCATTACTGATACTATTTACGAAATATACAGTAACGAGTAAGACTATAAGGAAAAATGCTCCAATTATTGAAGAAATGAGTTTTTTCATTTTCTTAACTTGACAATCAACAGTAAACTTATAATTAGAAGGATTAAAACTCCCAAGATCAAACTAAAATTAAATATGGATGGCCATTTATTAATTTGAAATAAGATCTTCAACCCTAAAACCAAAAAGATTGAGAACACAAGTATTTTGACAACCATTTTCATATGAGCTTAGAATTTTTACTTGTACTACCACGAATTTAATGAAGTCGGCGTAGAGATTTTTGGTTAAATAAGCTGAAAAATATTCTTTGGAACATTTTAAGAATGCACTACATCAAATTCTTGCTTTGAAGTATCCTAGGACCACTCTGTTGAGAAAATAATAGATATAGAAAACCTTTATATTCTTCCTAAGTGAAAAATCCCTTTCCATCCTCCCGCACGCAACTTCATTTTCCAAAGGTAGATCCTGCGCGGGAGTGCAATCAGCCTAATACTCTCCACCCCGGGTTTCGTGCCTCACCCGGGGCTATGAATGGTTGGACCACTTCGCGGTCATTCTCAACCATATACTTTAGAGCTGCAATCAACATTCACCTTTGGAGCGGAATATTTCATAGAAGGTCTCAACCGAAGGTTTCTGCAATGTTTCATCTTTAAGGTGCGGTGGGTGGACATGGAAGCGGGCCGGCGGTGGCATGCGGGGAGAAGCATTTCCATGTCTTGGGTTTTTGGTTCTTTTGGGCCAAGCCAAAAGAACGAAGAATAGGCCTGTATTAGTTTGACCATTCCATCGTGATTTAAACTGGAATATTTTAGAGCTACAATCAGACTATACTTTTTGAAATCGCTGTGTTGAAAAATGATTCTTAGCCCAATAAAAATCATAATTCCATTAAATGAAGGCTATAAGCTTTTTATCCAAGTTTCAAATAATTTTTAGGAGACGATGACCATGTAAAATCTATTTGCGATTCAACTAAAAATCGATTGTAATTTTCTAAATCATCACCCTATTCCCGGTTTTCGCAGATTCCAAAATCGCCTCTACTATCCGGATATCCCGAAGACCTTCCTCTCCTGGGACAGCCATTGGTTTCCCACCAAGTATCGCCAAAGAATCTTGGTCCATTTGGTTGGCTTGCTGCCAAGGAACATCATATGGAAAATTAATCTCTCCGAGCGGACTAGATCCTTTATTTCCAGCATAAGAAGAAAACGGCTCCATCGCAATCTGCCCTTTTTCACAGTTGATATTCAAAAAGTTGGTTTGCTCTGCAAATGAGGTTTTAATAGTAGCAATTACATTTCCTGGAAACTCCAGCTCGGCGGTCACATTATCTGCCAAGCCTTTTTTATAAATTTCAGGTCGATCTGTCCAAGCTTTCGCAGTCCGTACCGCAATAGGCTCCATTCCAGTTCCTAATCGAGCTCCCTGAATCGAATATACTCCCATATCATAGATCACTCCCCCACCCATCTCTGCTTTTTGCTTCCAATGGTCGGTTCGATTATCTCGGTAGCCTGCAGCACAATCCAATCTCTGAACAGTTCCCAAACTTTTCTCTTTGATTATTTTTTGAAAAGCCTGTGTATTTGGTTCATGCTGGCAGCGATATCCGATTGAAAGGGAAACTCCTGCTTCCTTACAAGCATCGATCATCGTTTGACATTCTTTGACAGTCATAGCCATTGGCTTTTCACACCATACTTGCTTCCCTGTTTTTGCCGCTCTTACAACATATTCCATATGCATAGATGGAGGCAACACGATATAAATAACATCAATATCCGGATTATCCCTGATATCATCAAAGTTTTTGTAGTTGTAAACATTTCCCTCAGGAATTTGATATTTAGCCTTCCAAATCCCTTCTTTTGCCGGAGTTCCAGTCACAATTCCTGCCAAATAACAGTGTTTGGTTTGCTGTAAAGCCGGTGCTAACAAATCCGTGCTGTAATAACCCAAGCCGACCAACGCGACACCTAGTTTTTCTTTTTTAGGAAAATTACTTCCAATTAAAGTCAGTGGAGAAAACAAACTAGCCCCGGTAATCAGGGTTAGCGATTTGATCGTGTCACGTCTGGAGAGGGATTTCATAAGAATCGGGTTAGATAACATCGATTAAGATAGACATTTTGATATTGAATGCCAATTAGAGCAAAACCACTTTTCCACCGAAAAGGCGTAAATTAGATTTTACCTAACTCAAAATACCATGAAGAAAATTATTCTTTCCCTCTTGCTTCTCTTTGCAGGTTTAACTCTTACAGAAGCCCAGACCAAACCCTACTTATCGCTATCAGATGCACAACGAATCAATGCAGCAGCAACTGAAAAGGCAGTGGCAGAAGGCTGGAATGTAGTTATCGTGATTCTTGATGATGGCGGAAATCTAATTTCCCTCCAACGTATGGATGGTGTGCAAGTAGGCAGTATTGAAGTGGCTCAGGCCAAAGCAAAATCAGCTGTTTTCTTCAAGCGACCTACCAAAGTTTTTGAAGACGCCATGAAAGCCGAAGGTGGGGCAAGAATAGCAACACTTCCAAATGCGGTGGGAGTGGAAGGCGGTCTTCCGATTTTTAAAGATGGAATCATAGTCGGGAGTATCGGTGTTTCAGGAGTAACCTCAGCACAAGATGGAATCATTGCTGCTGCCGGAATAGCGGCGTATTAAATAATATCATTGTTAATGATATTACCTGTAGTTTTCTCGGAGTTTGATGATTAATGCTTTCAATAAACATTTTTTTTCTCGCAGGGTCGCAGCGGCGCTGCGAGCGGAAATGTTTCCTAACTTAATTTTCGGAGTCCTTCTTTATAATTAAGGATATGATATTTTAAAATTTGAAAGGGAAATTTCAAAATAACCTTCTATTGAAATTTGGAAGAATTAATTTCCTTTTTACGTCGAAATGAAGATTCGGAAAAAGGTTAAACCTATCCCATTCATCAAAAGCATTTAAGTTAAGGATGGTTTCTAAAGCCAGAATTCTTATATTTTTCAAGTTTTCTGACCCTATTTCCTTTCTTTACTTTGATGCTTTCCAGGCTCTTCAAAAACTTAAGTCGATACCTTCAAAATCCCCTTTTGCTTACTGCTTTTGGAATTATGGTTTCATTTCCTGCTTTTGGGGCTGAAAATTCAGGGACCGAAATTACATTCTGGCCTTTGGAAATCTTGGGAAGATTTCATCCCATTCTTACCCACTTCCCTATTGCCCTATTGATTTTTGCGGGATTCCTAGAACTTTTTACTCTTAAAGGATTCCAACACCCCATGCGCCAAGCCATTCGATTGATGGTCATTTTTGGGGCTTGTTCAGCGATTATTTCAGCTGGTTTGGGCTGGCTCTTGGCAGAAAATGAAGGCATAACTGGAAGTACGCTTGACCTACACAAAAAACTAGGAATCGCTACTTCAGTTTTAAGTGTTCTTCTACTTTATTTTCTTCAGAAAAGCGAATCCGAATCGAAATCACAGTTCATTCGAATCTATCGCTTTTTACTTTTTTTGGTTGGGTTCGGAGTAGGACTTACAGGTCATTTTGGAGGAGCCTTGGTTTATGGAGATGATTTTCTGACTGAGAAAATTCCTTGGAATGACGATTACGTCGCACCAGAATCATTGACGATCAACCTTGCCCAGTTCACTTCCGATCTCTCCTCAGATCAGGAAATGCTTCTGGTTACCAATGTCCGATCTGTATTGGCTCATAATTGCTACAAATGCCACTCAGGCTCCAAGATCGAAGGTGAACTCCGATTGGATGAAAAAGAATATGTCTTCGAAGGAGGAGAAAACGGGGCTGTCATCTTACCCGGAAACCCTTCCCAAAGCGAATTGATCCGGCGGGTTTCCCTTTCCAAAAATCACAAAGACGTAATGCCTTCCAAAGGCAATCTTCTCTCCAAGGAGGAAATTCAATTGCTTACGCTCTGGATAGAAAAAGGTGCCCCATGGCCAGAAGGAGTTCCGCAGCAATCTATTTATCGAAAAGCTGATTTGGCACCTCGGAAACCTATTCTCCCAGCTAGTAAACCAGGTCTTGAAAATCCAATTGATCGGTTGGTGGATCAGTATTTCCAAGCACATGAAATCAACTGGACTCAGCCAGTCGATGATCGGACTTTTTTAAAAAGGATCTATCTCGATGTGATAGGGATTTTGCCAAGTCCAGCAGAATTGGATAGCTTCAAAAAGGATCCGAATCCACAAAAAAGGCAAGTCATTTCCCAGCAACTTTTAGATCGAAATGAGGAATACACCCAGCACTGGCTCACTTTCTGGAATGATATTCTGCGAAACGACTATACCGGAACGGGTTACATTACCAATGGTCGCTTTGCAATCACTGATTGGCTTTATAGCTCAATAAGCACTAATAAACCCTATGATCAATTCGTCAAGGAACTCCTTAATCCAACTGAAAAGTCGAAAGGCTTTATAGAGGGTATTCGCTGGAGGGGAACAGTCAATGCCAGTCAGCGGACAGAAATGCAGGCTGCTCAAAATGTGGGGCAAGTCATCCTCGGATTAAATCTCAAATGTGCCTCATGCCATGATAGTTTCATCAGTGACTGGAAGTTGGAAGAAGCCTATGCTTTTGCCAATGTTTTTGCTGACTCGACTTTGGAAATCAGTCGATGTGAGATTCCAACCGGGAAATTTGCCAAAACCAAAATTCTCTGGGAAGAACTGGGAACAATTGATAGTGCGGCTTCCAAAGCAGAAAAGCTTCGCCAATTGGCAGATCAGCTGGTGCAGCCTGCCAACGGAAGAATGTACCGAACCTTTGTCAATCGAATTTGGAAGCAGCTTATGGGGAGGGGAATTGTGGAGCCGGTCGATGAGATGGATAATATGCCTTGGAGTCAGGATTTATTGGATTGGCTAGCTGTAGATTTTGTCGAAAACGGCTATGATATCAAGCGCCTGGTTTTTCAAATCACCTCCTCCAAAATATACCAAAGTGAATCCATCTTGATCCCTTCTCCGGAATTGCTTCTGGCCAGCGAATTTAAATTTCAGGGAGTAATCCAAAGACGGATGACGGCTGAGCAATTTTCCGATGCAGTAAGTCATTTAGCTTCGCCGCTTTTTGATTCAGCAGAAGTAAAATTCAGACCTAATGAATTGATTACTGAATTAGGCAATCAGCCTGAATATGCCAGAGCTTCTTTGGTGGCAAACAATCCTTTTCTCACTGCATTGGGAAGACCAAATCGGGAGATCGTATCCACAAGCAGGGATTCTCAGGCGAGTTTGCTTCAGGCTTTGGAGCTCACCAACGGCATAAAGTTGAATGATGCTTTAGCTAAAGGAGGCGCTCGATGGGCTAGAAATTATTCAGACCCCAAAGAGCTGACTTCAAAATTATTCGCTCAGGCTTTGCTCAGAGCCCCAACAAAGCAAGAATTAGAATTAGCAGATCGCCTCTTTGGTGGAAAGACAGATGTGGCAAAAACCCAAGATTTACTTTGGTCTGTTTTTTTATTACCGGAGTTCCAAATGATTTATTAAACTATGAATTCATCCAACAGTCGTAGAGATTTCCTAAAAAAAACCAGTGCAGCCACATTAGCCACATTGGGGATGGGCAGCCCATTGGCGGGATTATTAACTTCTTGTGAGAGCAAAATCCCCACTTCTGCTGATTCGGTGATTTTGCTATTTATGGCTGGCGGCATGGCTCATACGGAGACTTTTGATCCCAAAGATTATACCCCTTTCCGAAAAGGGATGGAGGCAAAGGAGGTTTTGAGCACCTTCCCAAGAATCCCGACTAAGCTGGATGATATCTTTTTCTCCGAAGGATTGGAAAATATCGCTTCAGTAATGGACAAAGGCACCCTGATCCGATCCTATCAAGCTGCTGACTTGGGACATATTCTACACACCCGACACCAATACCATTTCCATACCTGCTATGAACCTCCGCAATCAGTGGTCGTCCCACATCTAGGAAGTTGGATTGCAAAAGAAAAAGGAGCGCTAAATCCGGTCATTCCGCCTTTCATCAACATAGGCCAACGATTCACTGTGGGAGAAGGAGAAGAATTGAAAGCTTTCCACAGCGCAGGATTTTTGGGTTCGGAATATGGTCCATTTCTGATTCCTGACCCAACTGCTGGTTTGGATGCTGTTCGCCCGCCGGTAGGAATGGACACCAAGCGATTTGAAAGTCGCAACAAACTCTATGAAGAGTTGATGGCCGCCGGTCCCATGAGTGATTTTGGCTCGGATTATCAAAAAGAGTCCCTCAAGCGCTCCATGGAACAGGCGTATATCCTACTGAATTCACCTGAGGCAAAAGCCTTTGATCTCAGTCAGGAACCCAAGGAAAGCTACGATAAATACAATACAGGAAAGTTTGGTTTAGGATGCCTCTTGGCCAAACGATTGGTTGACCAAGGAGCTCGATACATCACCGTGACCACGGAATACGAACCATTCTTTGGATGGGATACCCATGATAATGGTCATACTCGGCTCAAAGACATGAAAAAAATGATTGATAGCCCTGTGGCACAATTGATCAAGGATCTGGATCAAAGCGGAAAACTCGATCGAACGATGGTGATTTTAGCAAGTGAATTCAGTCGGGACATGCTTACCGAAGGTAGACCTGACTTAAAAGTAAAAGATCAAGTAACTGTCCCGGATATCATCGAAGACCTGAAAAACTATGGAATGCATCGGCATTTTACGGATGGCTGTTCGATCCTGATGTTTGGTGGTGGTATCAAGCGTGGGCATGTATTTGGCAAAACTGCTGACGAGCGCCCTTGCAAAACCATTGAAAATCCTATCAAAATCGATGGAATCCATCAGACGATTTACCATGCTCTTGGTATCCCACAGGAACTCAATTATGAAATAGAGCAGCGCCCATTTTACACTACTCCTGACGGCAAAGGGAAAGCAGTACTAGATCTATTGGCTTAAGTGATTTTTCCCAAAGAAATTCAAATCCTTCATTTCAAATACCAAAATTTCTACAACATCTTCAGGATTTAAGTCTTAAAACAGGTTTTTTTCCGACCATCAAAAACAGAAAACCTTCTTTTCGTGTTTTGAGTAATTGTATTGAAATAAGAACCTATTTCGCACTTTCAAATTAACCCTAAAATCAAATTACATAAAAATGAAACTTATTACCACTCTTATTTTCGCTTTGGGAACGTTATTTTCCCTTTCTGAAAATCCCGCCCCAGTTAAAGTAAACATTGCTGAAAGTACAGTAACCTGGCATGCATCCAAAGTAACAGGTTCCCACTACGGAAAAGTCCCTATTTCTTCTGCAAATCTTGATTATGCTGATGGTAAAATCACAGGCGGAACTTTCGAGATGGATATGAAAAATCTAACTGTAGAAGATATCACCGACGCTGGCTCAAACCAAAAACTAACTGGTCACCTGAAGTCTGATGATTTCTTTTCCGTGGAGAAGTTTGGGAAATCTACTTTAAAGATCAAAAACGTAAAAAGTACAGGAGGAAATAACTACGAAATTACCGGTGATCTTACCATCAAAGGAATCACGAAACCAGTTACTTTTCCTGCAACAGTAATTGCAAGCAATGGCACCATAACTACCACTGCAGAGATCAAATTTGACCGAACACACTACGATATCAAATATCGTTCAGGTTCTTATTTCGAGGATTTGGCGGATAAGTTAATCTACGATGAAGTGAAACTAGATGTGAAGCTGGTAGCTACTCCTTGAGTTTAAAAAACAATCAAATAAGAAGGCTGAGAATTAATTTTCTCAGCCTTTTTTTGTTTTACTAAATCAAATTTAATTATTAGGTCTATTTTGCAGAATTCAATTGAAATATTAGGTATTATTAAAAATGAATTCAGGTTCTATACATGTTGTATTTGGAGATTCTGCCAGGCTAACTCTTCTTTCCAGTCAAGAAATGGCTCCTCATGTGGATTCAGTGATTAGTCTTAATGATGACCTCCGAGTGGGTCCCACCGTCAATTTATCCCAGTCAAATAGCATAATTGATAGACAATCTTGGTTGACTCAAAATAATCCCTGTCTGATTGAAAGAGAATATTTTTGTTCCAATGTAAGTATGGACATCCAAAAGATTCAGGACTTAAGAGCCGAACTGAAGAAGGACAAGAAAATATACATTTGGTGTGGCAGAAGGACGCTTGATCTATTGGGGACTGCTAGGTTGGTCTTTGAATTGGAAAATCATTTCGAAAGTCTTGTCATCACAGATATTCCAGAAATTAAAATAAGGTCGAAATTTGGTCATGACTACATCCCGGAATGTTTGGGTGTTATGAATCCAGAAGAAGTACATCTGATTGAAAAGTATTTCAGGAGTTTGAGTGAGCAAGATTGTAAGTCTTGGGTGAAATTATGGACTAGACTCATGAGCGAAAACAAAGCTTTAAGAATATCATCGACAGATAGCTTGATAGAATCTGTAGAAGAATCTTATTTTGATACTACGCTCCTATCAAATTGTACCAATCAATTTTTAAATGCTGCAAGAGTCATAGGCAAAACATTATTCGATATTCAATTTGAAGCTAGTGACTCGACTCTCAATTGGCGATTGGTGCATTTGGCAGAAAGCAAAAGATTGAATTTTACAGGCAGGCTTAACTGTATGAGAGAATACATGGTGAAAACACTAGACACCAAAACCTAATTCAAACAAAGTTTAGCGACACTGTTGATATGATAATTCCTAACGCAATGAACTAGCCATCTCTAGACTGACGCAGTCAAATAATTGCTATGGATTGCGGAGAATCCGTACCCAAAGAACTTAAAAGCCATCGCAAGCTAAAAGTCTACGCTAGGAGTCGATTAGACAAATAACAAAAGAGAATAAGTTTAGCTAATCAAAAAGTATATCCCATTCTAGGCGATAGCGGAATGCTTACCACAATTCGAAATAATTGAAGAAAATTCAATCCCAAGCAGAAGTAATGGTGACTCCTCAGTTCTTTTCTATCCAAAAAACATTGAGTTGGAAATAGTACTGCTCTGCAAAGGGATTCGAAATGAATATGTTCCAATCATAATTTCATAAAGCATTCAATTTCGTTTAGTCCTTTAATCCTAAAAAGATTCATTAATCATTCCCAACAAAATTGGCCCTTCCAAAAAATCTTCGATTCACGAAGTTATTTAGATTAGACCCAAACCGATAATTAAACCCAAATCTGGTGTCTACGGTATAGGATGAAGGTAGAGTCACCCTTCCGCTCAAAATATCCTGTTCGGTGAAATCTCCTGCTGCAAGGTAAATTTGATCCTTGACGTAGTTACCTTCTGCCCTCACAAAGAAAGAAAAATTCCCAGTAACACGGACTTCTGCACTAATATTCAAACCTGTGGACCAAGAGCTAAAATCATCTAGATAATTTCTCACACGGTATCCCACTTCCAGATTACCCCAGCGTTGATTTAATCCCAGACTGACTCTCAAACTATGGAGGACCCTAGTTTCTTTAAAAACACCGGAAATCGTTTCTTCGACATAGCTATTATTCCTGACTTCAATCCCATAGTTCGCTCTTAGAAATCTGGAATTCTGCACTGATTCTGGAAAAAAATTATACTCTATAGCTGGTCTAATGCTGGTCTGAAATTGATAATTTAAGCGGGTATTCTGACGACCTGCCATATCATATCCATATGACCATTGGGGTGAAATAGACTTTACGAGCTGGTGACTAAACCCAAACTCGGATACATCAAAACTATTCTCAATTTCATCAATGAACTGGTTACCGTTTTCATCAAGAATCGGATTGCCATTTCCATCAACTCTTGGTACTTTTTGAATCGTTCTTCTCAGCCTTTCGTCTATTCTCCCGGATAGGGATATTTTCCATTCATCCGTGATACGGTTAATATTGAATTCTCCACCAAGATTGATGTCCCTGCTCAATTCCTCTACTTCAATGTTCGCATCACCCCCCACATTAAAAACCCAATAATTCCAAGGATCAATGCTTTCCTTGACTTCATCATCAAAGATACCAGCCCCTGTCTTCATATTGATTTCGATATTTTCTCCAGCTAGTGTCTTCGCAACATACGGAGCTAAACCTAATTTGATAAACCTGGTAAGTCTTTCCCGCACTTCAAAGTCGGTATCCGTCTGTTTGGTATTTACATAGAGGGTGTCGCTTCTTCCCGCATGGATATTTTGTTGGCCTATAAATAGCAGTTGATATTGTCTTCCGCCTCCACCAGATCTATTATCGTTAATCAGCAGAAAGACATCAGCCGTTTGATTATCCAGGTAGAAGTCAACCGCAGTAATTTCAGTTCTGATAAAATCCATATCACAGCCTCCATCTCTCCGATCACAACCGTCAATAAAAACTCTGAGTTTATTGAGACGGTTGTTATTATCAACTAATGTTTGACTAACTGACGGGATAGTCAAGGAAAAGAAGATCAGAATCAATAAAAGTGGTATTCTATTCATTTAATTAGGTTTAATTCATGTTGATCGTTTCATATCGATCGTTTCATGGCGATCTAAATTGAATTCCAGTTTTTAACCCAAATACCAAATTTTCCTCATTAATTTTTGAAAATGAGAATTCATTTACCATGAAGGAATTCAGGAAGTTAAAATTGTATCCTTTGCTTCTCATTTTCTTAAATCGGGCATTAAAACTTCCCTTTTTATGAAATCATATGAATCTAAAGATTTGAAGCACATACAAAGTTTGGGGACGTATTTGTATTTGGAATGGCATAAATGTATCAACAAACTACTTTGCTAACAATGAATATAGGCATCAGCGGTTTCTTAGGGCATTCGAGCGGTAATGCATCTATTCAACCCCACAGACTGAACAAAAAAAACAATGCCTTGCTACTTTCTGGTTTTTTTTTGGAAGCGTAAAAGAAAGGGAATTAAACCCAGATTATGTACGGAGAGTCGATTGGATATATAACTAAAAGAGATTAAGTTTAGCTACTTGGGAAATATCCACCATTATAAGGGTTAGCGAAATGTTATACCTAATTAAAGAATTACTGCTAAACCCACTATAATCCTCAAAATAAGCGTTTTACTTGTAATATTGACTTTCTTAGCTTATCCTAATGTGGTTACTTTTTTTGCCATTGATTCTTGCCTAGACCAAGGCGGACGATGGGACTATAAAGACGGAAATTGTGATGAGAGCCATGAATCAAAAAAGGCAGTTAATCGAAAACCTTCAAGTGGCGCACTAACAGAAAAGCTCGATATTATCAATTATTCATGTGCCGTTCTTATACGACCTAATTCTCGAAAAATAGAAAAACTAAAAAATGAAAATACTGAAGACGACTATAATACAATTGTTGATGATAATGAATATTATATGGCGACTTCAGCCGAATACTTAGACTCGGTTAAGGTCAAGAGAATTGAAAGGGATTCGGAAGGTTCAATTTCTTTTAAAACTGCTAAAGGAGTCATCTTCAAAATTGATATGAACTCTTTGTATTGGGGAATATTATTGTTCTATGGCAAGGCAAAGCCTGTAAAAGCAGACATGACTTATATAAATCAAGACTACGAATCTTATATAAAAAAATAAACTGGGCATAATACAGGCTCTGTTCAAATTACGGAGTCTGTGGTTTATGTTATTCTAGTTCTTTCTTTTACATTTTGGGCTGGTTTGAAATTCAGTGCAATTAATTCCGCAACTGCAACAATCTTGACTGTCACCAATAACCATCCCCCTCTAAATATCCCACTTCACGGTAAACAAACCATACCTCGGCTGCACCAAATAGGCATAGGTGCTGATCAGGTTTTCGGAAAAGCTATCTCTTTGAATTGATCGCGTATCCAAGATATTCCAAACGGTCAATCGGAATTCCCAAGGACTGGATTTGCCTTGGTAGCTTAGAAAAGCATTTAAAAATTCAAATTCACTTTTTGTGCCTGCCTGCTGATTAAAGTAGGCATTGTAGGTGTAATCCGTATTCAACTTCAGACCTTTCCAGATATCAAGATCGATTTCAATACTCGGGCTATGGGTATTGAAGGTGTTTTTGATATTGGCGGACTGGTAGAAGTTCTGGTTCCATTCATACTTCAAGTCCACTTCCAGTTTTTTGAAAAAAGTCGTCGTAATGCGAAAGTCATAGGTATGGGAGAATTGACTGTTTTCATTCAATCGGTCATCAAGAAGCGTATTGGTAGAAAAGGTATTCCAATTCCCTCCGGCGCTTACCTTGAACTTTTCAAATCGCTTGTCGGCCTCCACTCTTCCCGTCAAGGTTTCATTGACTGGCTCAATATTCTGAATACTCACCAAGCGATTGATCCCTTGGAAATTGGTGGTATTCACCAAATCATCTCGCTTTCGGGTCCAATTCAAACCGCCGGAAAGGTTGAATGCTGAAAAGAAATCGAAGTGATTGTAATCCAGATTATGGCTGAAATACAAACCGTTTTCAAGTAGTCGATTCCCCTGAAAAATGGAATTGTAATCCTGAATAATCAATCCTTGCGCGAGCTTTTGAATATCCATAAAGTTCACCGAGCTACTGAATCGGTAGGTCAAGGAGCGATTAGTCGTGATCGCCCACTTGGAATACAGATTCGGCAGCAGCAAGAATTTAGATTGACTTTGCTCTTGGCCAAATTGAGTGTCTTGCCAAGTATATCTATGCGCATAAACCGATGGACTGATGATGAGCGATTTCCATTTTGTTTTGTAAGTCATCCCGAGATAGAGATCCTGAAATCCAAAGCGATTGTCATTTTTAAAGGCTTCCAAACCTTCCGCAGGCAGATCCGATTCCAATTCCACCTCGGAAGTCATCTCTTGATTGGTTCGCTGAAAACCCAAACTCCAATTCAGATGATTGGTCGGATTTAAAATTTGGTAGTAGTTGAAAGCTCCTTCGAAGACGCCTGTGTTGATTTCCTGATTTTGTAAAAATCGATACCTGTCTTGATCAAAAACCGGGATTAAACCTTGAAAAGGATTCTGATTACTAGTCAAATCATAGAGCGGATCGATAAATTTCTTTTCCCAGTTGACCTCCACAGAATATACTCGCTTATCAGAAGGCGCATGATACCACTCCCCTTTCTGTTGGATGCTGTAAGGAGTTCGTTCCTGAATCGTTCCGATTTGCCGGTTTTGCTGCGCAAAGTTGGAGTTGAGCAGACTATTGGTAGAGATATCCGCCACCTTTCCAAAGACGCTGTACTTGACATAAGTTTCTTCTTTCGGAGTGTAGGTAGCAGCATACTTCAACATTCCCGAAGCATTTTCCACTCGATTAGCTGAAGTAAGTAATTCCTGATTATCCGTTTCAGAACTCAGATAAGTTCGCTGGGAAGAGCTTCCGAGCTGATTTTTAGAAGTAGAACCAATGGCAAATCCGGCATGTCTCCATTTTGCGTTTGGAGAATAATTCAAGTTCAATGCCGCCAGATTAGTCACCAGATCCCGAGCATTGTTTCGCTGCGCCATGGGAATTCCCAGATCATCCCCACTGATGCTTACGGTAGAACCTGTTCGGCCACCTAAACCGGATAAACCTCCACTAAAGCGAAAGTAATCCTGAAGTGTAAAAGCCAATTCTCCCACATTATTGGCATCAGCGATCAGATTCAAATTTAATTTGGGGGCATAATAAAACGCATTGGCATGACCCAAGTAGCGTTCTTTCGGTCCTGCACCAGCTGAAAGGTCTCCAAATACCAGATTCTTTTTTCCCTCCTTCAATTGGATATTCAAGGCCAGCGTCTCATTGTTATCCAATCCTCGCGTGGGAGCAACTTCATTGAAATTTTTCAAGACTTGTACACGATCCACCGCATTTGCAGGAAGATTTTTGGTAGCCAGCTTGGTATCTCCATCGAAGAAGGCTTTCCCATCGACCATGACCTTATCCACCTTTTTCCCCTGAACTTTCACCTCTCCATTGTCATCCACTTCAAACCCTGGAAGCTTATCCAGGACATCCTCCAATTTCCGCTCGGTGCCTGTGGTAAAAGCATCCGTCTTATAAGTCAGAGTATCCCCTTTCATGGTGATTGGGAGCTCAGTCACTACTTCGACTTGATCCAGCATGGTTTCATCTTGGGACAAGATGATTTGCAGCTGCTCATCTGGAGACCAGTCCTTGATCACGCGTTCAAACTTTTTGAAACCCACGAAAGAAACACGAAGTAAATATTCGGAACCAGGAGACAGCGAAATCTTAAATCTTCCCGAGGCATCCGAAATCCCGAAGCCTCCTATTTTCTGGGTAGTCTGATTGATCGCAACTACGTTGGCATAGGGAATTGGATGATCCAACGAGTCCAGAACCTGACCGATCAGCAATTTATTTTGGGCAAAAGTGGGGATAGAAATCAGCAAAAAAAGGCTGATTCCAAGTATTTTCTTTAAAAAAGGCATTTGAGTTGGTTTAGTTTTTAGGAATTAACAACTAGTGAAACGGAATGTCTGAATAATGCTAGAAGCTTATCTCCTCTGCTTGTCCAGATGGATGACCGGTGACGGATGACCGATGCGAGCCAAATTCAGGGTTTAACCTTATTTTCTAAATAATTAATCTGTTCGAAGGCATCGCGGTGTGGATATATAAAAGTGTATATGCCGCCAGGGATTAAATGCATCTCAAGCTTGGTTACTTCGCATTTCATCCCTCGCCAGACAACCGACATCGTTCATCCAACTTCCGACACCTGACATCGGTCTTCCATCTCCTGTCTACCGTCTTCCTGCATCCGACATCTGACACCCGACATCCGACATCTCCTAATTACTTATCCGAATTTCCATTCGATTTCCTTCGCCCGGCTTGCCATTATAGCGCTTCATCATATCCTTCATTTTCTCATCTGCCAAAGCTCGATAAGCCTCACTGTTGATTTTCTCACCTTTTTTAGGAACTTCTATTGCGACCGGATCAGATGGATTTAGTACGATTCGATCCGCGATATAAGTCATGCCCTCATTCTGCAACTCCAAAATCAAACCCGGCAATCCCCAAAAATCAGCCGGACCATGACTTACCGGAATCTGTGGTGCAAACCAAGCGGTGACATTGATGGTATCCTTACTGATTTCCATTTCTTCCATTCCCATCGAAAAGCGCTTGCTGTCCACAATTTTTGAATACTTCGCTTCCTGCACTTCATACTCCCCGATTTTCTTGGTATTTCCGGTCAATTCCCAATCGTAAACCGGAAGACTATCGTAAACCAAAAATTGCTTTCCCATCAAATCTTCCTCTTCCAGAAAAGATTGCTCGCCGATATTTTTATAAAGAAGTCGATTTTCATTCCCAGTTTGAATCACAATCTGAGCTCCACCAGCTGAAGCTGTCGCAGGGCCTGCGCCTAAGCTTTCTATTTGTTTCCAGTTGGATTCAGCTTGAGTAAAAGAAAGCGTATACTCGCGTTCCATTTGTTTCTTCAATTGCTTTTGAAGGTCGGCGATGACTTCCGGAGCCATGGTGGTGCTATCCATGGAGAATTTGAAAGCCGCGGAAGTTTTATAATTTACTCTTCCTGTTAGGCCTTGGGCTGTTGCGGTAGAATGCATACCCAAGAAGGAAATTGCGATTGCGAAAAAGAATAAGATTTTTTTCATAATTTTTTATTTGATACAAACCAAGTCAAAAGAAATCAAAGCCTAAGTTAAGCACTGTTAACGAGTGTTAACCTTCGGAAATGAAACCAAATGAAGCAAGTAATTTAGCAATGTGAAACAGCTACAATTCAAACGAATAGGATTTTTAATCGGTGTGACCTTGCTGATTAGCATCGGAGTGCAGTCTTGGAGAATGTACTCCCAGTTCGAAATCATACAAAGCCAACTCATCAGTGATATTCAGGAAAGTCTGGACAACGCTGTGGAAAGCTATTATGCGGATCTGGCGAAAACTAATGTCATTACACTGACAGATAATCTTGAAATCCAACAAGCAGAAGGTTTGCCTTTTTCGGTAGATTCCCTCCCGCCTGGGTTTGACCCAGAAAAATTCTTCAAATCCGACACGGTATTATTTAATGAACTTTCTAAACCTTTTATCGAGCGGGTAGGGAAAAGCAAAATGATCTTTCGTGCTATCGAGGGTGCAGAAAATGGCAGTCCAGATTCCATTTTTTGGTCTGAAGTAAGAAATGATAGCCTGAAAACATTCACATTTATCGACTCGGCGAAAGGGACAGGGGTTGATCAGATTAATAACCTAAATGTATTTTGGGGACAAAAAGCAGCGGACAGTTTGACTCAAATCAAGTATCTGACCAACCGAATCATCATCTCGATCACTCGAGATTCTATTGAAGTGGACAAAATCAAAGAAAACCTAAAGTCCGAACTTGACCGCAGAAGAATCGAAATTGACTATCAAGTTGTGCATTTGGATGAAAAATCAAAACCTGATTCTTCGACTGTATTTCGAACTGAAGAAATGCCTTTTCAGGTGGTTTCAAGGTCCACTTTTCTCCCTAGGGATCAAAAACTGGAAATGTATTTTGAAAACACAGCCTTGACTATTTTGAAAAGGGGTTTGGTAGAAATTCTGACCTCAATTCTTTTCTTGGCTGTGATTGCCTTTGCATTTTATTACCTCTATCAGACGATCAAAAACCAAAAGGAACTCGCTGATATCAAAGCGGATTTAATTGGAAATATCACCCATGAGTTCAAAACTCCAATTGCCACCACGCTTTCTGCCATAGAAGGAATTGAACTTTTTAACCCCGGTAATGACCCCGAAAAGACGAAGCGCTACCTAGGGATTTCCAAAATGCAGCTACTCAAACTGAATCAGATGGTGGAGAAACTTTTGGAGACAGCCACTTTGGATTCAGAGCAACTGGGATTGAAGCCTGAGGATGTTGAACCGGTTCCGATTTTGCGCAGCTTGGTTCAAAAATACCAAACCATCAATCCGGAAAAGACCATCGAACTCATTCTGCCGAGTAGTATTAAAATGCTCCATGTGGATCCATTTCACTTTGAAAATGTCATTTCCAATCTCTTGGATAATGCGGAGAAATATGGGGGTAATGAAATTCAGGTTTCTTTGGAACAAAATGGAATCAACAAAATCCGGGTTTGGGATAGTGGAGGAAACATTTCCCCTACCGATCAAGATCGCGTATTTGAACAGTTTTATCGAGTCCCCAAAGGTAATCTGCACGATGTGAAAGGTTTTGGAATCGGGCTCTACTACGTGAAGAAGATTATCGAAAAACACGGTGGAAAAATCACCTTGGAATCAAGAAAAAACAGCACTTCATTTATCACGATCTGGCCATGAGCAAAATCAAGGTTCTACTAGCGGAAGATGAAATCGCTTTGGGAATGATCATCCAGGAAAGTCTGGACAGCCGTGATTTCAAAGTCAATCTATGCACTGACGGACAAAAAGCCTGGGAAGAATACCAGCGCGCCAAACCCGATGTATTGGTTCTGGATGTGATGATGCCGAAGAAGGATGGTTTTTCGCTTGCAGAGCAAATCCGAAAAACAGACCCCTACACTCCGATTATTTTTCTGACTTCCAAAAGCCAAACCGAGGATGTAGTGAAAGGCTTTGGGCTTGGAGCCAATGATTATGTACGCAAACCTTTCAGCATGGAGGAACTGATTGTCCGGATTAAAGCCCAATTGGATCGGCTGCGCGTTCGTCAAAATCAATCAGATTGGTTTGCTATCGGCACGTATTCATTTCATCCAACCAAGCAAATTCTAAAATTCGGGAAGGAAGAAACTCTACTTACCGCCCGGGAGGCTGCGCTGCTTCAGATCTTGGTAGAGCATGCGAATGAGGTGGCAGATCGAAGTTTGATCTTAACTCAGATTTGGGGTTCGGATGATTTTTTCAACGCCCGAAGTATGGATGTCTTTATCACCAAGCTTCGAAAAAAGCTTCAGGAAGACCCACAAATCCAATTGCTAAATATTCGAGGCTTTGGGTATAAGTTGGTGTGTTGACAGGACGTCATTGCAGGGGATCAACCTTAAGATTCAATCATTTTACAGTCATCCGATCCCGAAGCAATCTTTTAACTGATTACAAGAGCTGCTAAGCAATAGCTTTAATCCCTAGTAACCTGTTGATTTATTGTTTTCTACACTTTCCGAATTGAAAATCCTATGATAGGAATTCGAGATTTGTAATCTCGAATAGCGTATTTCAAGAAAAAAGTTTTTATTGTACTACATATTACAGTAATTTGCAGTACAATAAATTCAAATGAAATTCTATAACAGAGAACAAGAACTTGCTGAGCTCCGAAATATACGGGAAAAATCGCTCGTAAATGCGCAGATGACCCTAATGGTAGGCAGAAGAAGAATCGGTAAAACTAGTCTTCTCAAA
The DNA here is from genome assembly GCF_001936475.1 of Algoriphagus marinus. Taxonomy (GTDB): domain Bacteria; phylum Bacteroidota; class Bacteroidia; order Cytophagales; family Cyclobacteriaceae; genus Algoriphagus; species Algoriphagus marinus. Next base: position 88,433 of record NZ_MSPQ01000005.1, read on the forward strand.
AAGGATACTGAAGAAAACCTATCTATCTATCTTTTTGTGGCTAGAAAAAGCGAAATACTCCTATGTGAAGAGTTTGTTGAAACTATAAAGGATAAACTCCAAGTGAGCCTTTTCGGGCAGATCACCAAAGTCAAAGACCTTTTTGCCTGGATAATGGAACTGTCAGAATCAAGAAGTTTCACGTTAATCTTTGATGAATTTCAGGAATTCAAAACTATTAATCCTTCGATTTTCAGTGAAATCCAGCATATCTGGGATTCTAAAAAAGCCAAAAGCAAAATAAATCTGATCTTTTGTGGCTCGATCTATTCGATGATGAATCAAATTTTTGAAAACTCCAAAGAGCCTCTTTTTGCCAGAGCAACCTCCAAAATCAATGTAAAACCATTTAATGTAGTCACACTAAAAGAGATCTTAGGAGATAACTCCCCAACATTTTCGTCCAGAGATTTACTCGATTTTTACACCTTTTCAGGCGGGGTGGCAAAGTACGTAGAAAGCTTTGTGCAGAACCAAGCCTTCACTTTTGAAGTTGTCTTAAAAAGCATTTTCAGCGAAAACTCATTTTTTCTGGAGGAAGGAAAAAATGTATTGATAGATGAATTTGGGAAAGATTATGCAACGTATTTCTCAATCCTCTCTTTAATCGCCTCATCCAAAACCTCCAGGCCGGAGATCGAATCTATCCTTGAAATGGGTATCGGAGGCTATTTGGATCGATTGGAAAATGACTTTAGTATCATCAAAAAAATCAAACCTATTTTCGCCAAAATCGGTAGCCGTCAAATAAAATATGAAATCACTGACAACTTTTTAAGCTTTTGGTTTCGATTTATCTATAAAAATAGAAGTGCTATCGAAATAGGAAATTATCACTATGTGGAAGACTTGGTGAGAAGAGATTACTCCACATTTTCTGGAAAAATGCTCGAAAGGTACTTTATCGAAAAGCTGAAACTGAGCAAGCAATTTTCTGAAATTGGGACATTTTGGGATAAGAAAAACCAAAATGAAATTGATATAGTCGCCATTAATGAAATGGAAAAACGAGTCCTTTTCGCAGAAGTGAAATTAAACAAAGCCAAAATCAATCTGACCGAACTCAGAGAAAAATCGCAAGTTCTAGACCGCTATCTGACAGGATACTCCAAAGAATTCCTTGCCCTTTCTTTGGAGGATATGTGAAAAAATAAGGTATCAAACTTGTCAATACAGTGTCCGCCGAAATGGAAAAGCGGATGAAAATACACTAAACTGTATAAATATTCCGGTTAGTGAGGACACTAACCGGGGCATAGCTCGAAATAGAGTGTCCTTGATTTTTCATTCTCAAACTCTGAAAAAGCTCAACTACGACAAGGCGATTAACCCAGAATAGTCGCGGCTTCACGTACAAGTTGCTTTATCTGCACATAAAAACTTTTCAAAAAAAGCAGGAATAATTGAGTCCTTCAGGAAATTGACAATTCCTTTCTCATCGATTTTGAAGGATCTTGCAGGTTCTTATTCAAAACCCTATCTTTTTGGTAATGAAAAATAAAACTCATTTCTGGTTTTTAGGGACTTTGGGAGTCCTTATATTTTTATTAGGTCCTCAAGGATTTTCGCAATCAATTCAAGGTGATTGGTTGGTGGATAATCAACAGCGCACTGCCAAAGTCTTTTTTGACTCAGATTCCCAAATCCGATTAGACAATGGGTTAATCAGACGTACTTTTTATGTAGGAGAAAATCTCATTTGCTACGATTTCAAAAATCAAATGACGGAGGAGCAGCTGCTTCGAAGTCCAATGCCCGAGGCTGAAATCACTATAAACGGCAAGCAGTATGCTGTGGGAGGAAATATTGATTTGAAAGAAAAAGCTTTTTTTAAACTCGAGTGGCTAAATCAAATGACATCTCCTTCAAATCACTTTAGTTTTGAACGCTATACTGAAGAAAAGATAAGCTCTCCCCTTGATTTCAAAATGGTTTTTTGGCCCTATGAAGCAAGCTATGGAACCGGTACAAAGCTCACTTTTTGGTTTACTCATTCAGACTTGCCAGGTCTTTCGGTAGCGGTGCACTACGAACTCTTCGATAATCTTCCCTTGGTTTCTAAATACCTCTCGATAGAGAACCAATCAGATTCCGATTATTTCATCAATCAAATCGTCTCCGAACAACTCGCACTGGTGGAGGAAGAATCTGCCGTGGTTGGAAGCACCGCCAAAATGAAGAAGAATCATCAAATTTATTTTGAGAATAACTTCGCCTTCAACAATGCCATGCATGCCGAGCTCAGCGATCAAGCCACGCATTGGCTCCCTGATTCAAGCTATACCTCCCAGGTGAATTATGACTTGCTCACTCCTGCAATCGCTAAAATTTTCCCAGACAAAGGGTATGGAATCAAGCTCGCAACGGGTGAAAACCTCGAATCTATCCGATCCAATCAGCTGATTCTGGATAGCTATGATCGGGAAAGAAATGGATTGACTCGGAGGAAAATGTATCGGGCTTTGGCTCCTTGGACTTTGCAAAATCCAATTTTCATGCATCTGGTCAGTAAAAATGACGAGGAAGTTTACACGGCTATCGATCAATGTGTGGATACCGGTTATGAAGCTCTGATCTTAAGTTTTGGGAGTCATATCAATATGGAAGATGAAACGGCAGGAAATCTACAGCGCTGGAAAAGGATCGCTGACTATGCCCATGAAAAAGGAATAAAAATTGGTGGATACTCACTTTTCAGTTCGAGAACAATCAGTCCCGAAGATGATGTGATTGACCCCAAAACCGGAAAACCTGGAGGCGCTTTCTTTGGAAATGCCCCCTGTCTGGCAAGCAATTGGGGGCTGAACTATCTGGATAAAATCAAAAACTTCTACCAAACCACTGGTTTTGATTTGTTTGAGAATGATGGTCCATACCCCGGAGATGTCTGTGCCTCCACTTCATACCCGGGCCATTCCGGTTTGGAAGATTCACAATGGGTTCAATTGAATCTGCAAAAAGAACTTTACCACTGGATGAATGAACGGGGAATTTATATCAATGCCCCCGATTGGTATTTTTTAGATGGCTCCCATAAGATCGCTATGGGCTATCGTGAGGTGAATTTCTCACTCTCAAGAGCTCAACAAAAAATTCTCAACCGTCAAAATATCTATGACGCGACTTGGGAAAAGACACCTTCCATGGGTTGGGGATTTGTTCCTCTGACAGCCTATCATGGCGGAGGTGAAGATGCAGTTTTGGAACCCCTAAATGAACATCTGGACGACTATAAGATGCTGATGATGCAATATTATGGAGCGGGGATTCAGGCCTGCTACCGTGGACCAAGACTATACGATACCGAGCAAACAAAGAATACAGTAATTGAAGTCATTGACTGGTATAAGGAATACAGAAATATTCTAAATGCAGATATTATTCGCTTGCGGAGAGCCGATGGTCGTGATTGGGATGGCTGGATGCATGTGAATCCAATGGGAGAAGAAAAAGCCTTGATCATGCTGTTCAACCCTTTGGATGTACCCATCAAACGAAGCATCGAAATCCCACTTTATTATACAGGATTAAGCAATCAGGCGCAGGTATCGGACCAATATGGCCCCTCGGAGATTTATGAAATGGGAAATGGTAATTCTATTACACTCGAAGTAGAAATCCCTGCAAATTACCTGACCTGGCTTACTGTGAAATAGCACATAGGGACATCAAATCTTCTGGGCTTTTTTTGAGAAATTCTGTATCAATTCGAAAGTGCTTCCTCGCTTCGCTTTAGATTTTTAATAAAAAGCGCGAGATCCCGGTGATTCTCCTCTTCTCCCAATTGAACTGCCATTTGAAAGGCTTCCAAGGATTCCTGAACCCGCCCCACCGCAAACAAACCATCACCGTAGCTGTCGTATGCATTCGCAGAATTGGGATGATTTTTCAAATTATCTTCAAAAAGCACCAAAGCATGCATGTAAAGATCAGATCGCATTAGGCTGTATCCAATCATATTCAGATCTCGTTCAGAAAGTAAAAAAGAGGGGATATAGGTTCTTAAATCTGATATAAATCTTTTAAAATCGGAAGGATCCAATGTTCGGGAAGCACTCCAGATTCTTCGAAGCGGATCGGCTAGCGTAACCTGTTGCACTAGCAAACTTACTGCTGTGGATGCTTGAAGCGGAAGATACCTTGCTGAATTGGAGGAAATTAAAAGCGTTGAATTGGGCTGACGGGAAGTTAACTCCTCAAAGTAATTGATTCGATTTTCGATCAGTTTCTCATTTAGCACTTTACCATCGGAGGATATTGGATTATAAAAGGTCCTAATATCTTTTTTCCTTCCCAGCATCACAACCAGCGGAATTTGAAGCGCTGGATCGAGCTCCCAAGTCAGCTGCTCATTAGCTAACATCCCCAAAGCAAATTCCACTTCTTCTTTCTGCCCTGAGCTAGCGTTGGTAAGCATTTTCGATTGTAATGCCTTATAATCTAAAAGCAGTGCATCTCCATCTTTGCCTTCTTCATTCAATTGATCGGCGAGACTTTCCAAGTTTTCGGAAGGAGATACAGGATCCAAATAAATTAGACCTACCACCTCTTCAGGATAGGCTAATGCAAAAGCCCGTGAAAAAACTGCGCCCAAATCATTTCCTACAAAAATATAGGGAGGTTCTAAATGCATGGTAGCTAAAAGTTCACGTAATTCCTCCACACGGCCGGTTTCTGTAATTGGATTATCTGCTTGATCAGACTTGCCTAGACCTAATCGATCATAAGACAAAACAGGGGCAAACTCCGCTACCTGATGGAATACTTTATCAAACTTCTCTAAATTATCGGCAGTACCAGATTCAAGGATTACTAATGGTTGAAGAAATTTACGATGCTCCAAACCCGATGCTTTAACCCAAACTTGCTTATTATTAACTAAGATATATTCACCGGAAGTTTGAGCCGAAACGAAGGAGCTGCTCGCAACTAAGAGCAATGCGATTAGAAAGAGTTTAGATTTCATAAAGAGCGAGTTTGAATTGAACTAAAAGCTAATGATTCAATTTAACTCTAACAACTAGCTTTCAATGATTTAACAAAATTTTAAATTCTGACCTTTTGCCTTAAAGGCTGGGTTTAAAATTCTGCTAGGTCGAAAAATTAAAAGAGACCTGATTTTTTTTTTCAAAAAAACCACATTTAGAGCATTTAACCTGATACTTATGATACCCATAAAAATTACTCATTAAAAAAATCATCCTCAAAAAAACCAGTCCCGTTAGGTTCATAAAAGCTTTTCTTAAGTGGTGTTAGGATTAGTTTCTCTTATAAGTCAGGGGAAAAGCAGGTAATTCCAATTTGAATTACCTGCACCTCTGCACCACCTCAATACTTCAAACTCCTCAAATAAGCGATACTTTTTGGAAGGTTTTCCAGCTCCTTATCGCTTTCGTCTTCGATAAACATATGCTTGATTCCGATCTTATTGGACTCCCGCAAGATCCCCGGAATATCCAGCTCCCCAGTTCCTAGTGGTACATCATTTTCTGGTCCAGTCAAACCGGTCATATCTTTTGGAGCTCCTTTCCGAAAGTCTTTCAAATGAAGGGAAACCCAGCGGTCTCCATATTTTTTCAACAAAGCAACCGGATCTCCACCTCCAAAATGCGTCCACATTACATCCATTTGAAGTTTGACGTATTCCGGATTGGTGTTTTCTACCAAATAATCGAAAAGGGTCCCATTGCCGTAAGGCTGAAATTCATAACCATGAACATGGTACTTGAAAGTGATTCCATTCGCTTTAAGGACTTTGCCCCCTTCATTGAAAACCTTGATTGCCCGATCTGCATCTGCTTTGGTAAACTGCCCTCTTTTATGCGGAATCCAAGCACACATGACATAGCTCGCACCAAGCGCTTTAACCCGATCTGCAACAGCTTGAGCGTCTTTTTCCAAGTCTTCAAAACCAGTTCCAGTGGCTGGAATAGTAATCCCTCGATCATTTAGCATTTGCTTAAACTCAGCTGGAGTGGATCCTTTTGGCACGCCACCTTCATATTCGGTAAAGCCTAGCTCTTGGATGATATCGAGCGTTTCTGGAATACCATTTTTCCATTGATCCCGAAAGGTGTAGGCTGCAATTCCCAACGGAGCTTGCATAAGCGGATCCCCCTTTTTCTGAGCGAAAGTTACTTGTGGAGTAATGATCCAAGCAAAGGCGAGAATCAGGAGGGTAAGTGTAGTTTTCATAGGTTTTTAGGTTGCTTTTGTCAACAGACCACGGTCCATAGTCCATAGCTGTTTTATTCTAATTGTTCTCCTTTGTGCTCCATTCCCGGTTTCATGAATGAAGTTCTCAATGACCAGCTGTGGTCCGTGGACGGTCGACTGTTGACTATAAATTCAACTTCTTCAACTCCTCGATCGCATAATTCGCTGCTCTTGCGGTAATCGCCATAAAGGTTAGAGTTGGATTTTGAGTAGAAGTACTCGTCATGCAAGCTCCATCTGTCACAAATACATTCTTGCAGTGATGGAGTTGGTTCCATTCATTGAGGAGTGAAGTTTTCGGGTCTTTGCCCATTCTTACTCCACCCATTTCGTGGATATCCGAACCTGGAAGTGCACCTGAATCTTCCACTTTGATATTGGTAAAGCCAGCTTTTTCATACATCATGGTTTGCTGCTCGATGAAGTCTGCCACCATCTTATCATCATTTTCTTTCCATTCTACCGAAAGAATGATTTTTGGAATCCCGTATTTATCTACTTGGTCTGTGCTAAGTCGAACGTGATTATCTTCTACAGGCATTGTCTCTCCTTGCATCCAAGCTGACATTCCCCAAACATTATTCAGTTTTTGATTAAGCAAATTATCCCGGAGTTGGTCTCCAATCATACTCGTATCCGAACTCATCCCGCGTCCACCTGACATTCCGATAGAATAACCCCGAAGGAAATCTGTTTCCTGTTTGAATACATTTCTGAATCGAGGGACATAGGCATGACCAGCATGACGTCCCTCCTGTTTTTTATCCAGAAATCCTTCGAAAGTCGCGTAGCCTTTACCTCGATAATTATGGGAAGCAAGGAATTTGCCCATCAAGCCTGAGTCATTTCCTATTCCATTAGGGAATCTGGAAGATTTAGAATTAAGCAAAATTGCATTGGAAGCAATAGTCGACGCATTTACAAAAACGATTTTAGCATAAAAGTCCATTTCATCTCCCGTCTCCCGATCAATGATTTTGACCCCAGTAGCCTTTTCTTTGGCATCATCATAAATCACCGAGTGAACAATCGAGTTTGGTCTGATGGTGAGATTTCCAGTCTTCTCTGCCCAAGGTAGAGTAGATGCATTGGAGCTAAAATATCCCCCATAAACACAACCACGATTACACATGGCCTGATTCTGACATTTATTTCTTCCTTGTTGCTTATGGATTTCTTGCGGATCAGTGAGGTGAGCACATCGTCCTTGAATCAAATACCGCCCCTCAAAATTGACCTTCAACTTTTCCTTATAATAATTCTCTATACAGCTGAGCTCAAATCCCGGCATTACTTCAGAATCCGGAAGTTCGGCCAAGCCGTCTTTGGTTCCAGCTATTCCTGCGAATCGCTCCACGTGGGCATACCAAGGATTCAAATCTTTTGCCCGAATAGGCCAGTCCACCGCAAAGCCATCTCTCGCAGGTCCATTAAAATCGAAGTCAGACCACCTTTGAGTTTGTCTAGCCCAAAGTAAAGACTTACCTCCTACATGATAGCTTCTCCACCAGCGAAAGGGCTTTTCAAAAATCACTGGCTGCTCATCCTCAGACATGGCCCACTGTACGGTCTCTTCACGTTTCCAGGACCAATCTGCCAATCCTGCTCGCTTTTCAAGTGGGATATTTCCTCGAAACTCAAACTCCCAAGGAGCTTTGGAAGCAGTTGGGTAATCTTCGATATGACGAACCATTCTTCCTCTATCGAGAACGAGGGTTTTCAATCCTGCATCGCAAAGTTCTTTTGCTGCCCAGCCGCCTGATGCTCCTGAGCCAATCACGATAGCATCGTAAGTTCTTTTTTCCTTTGAATCTTGAAGCATTTATTTAGGCTTTTTGGGTGACTTCAACGCAGCCGTTGTAAAATCCTGGCGCAACTTGATAATTTCGGTAGTTAACCATTACCTCTTTTACTGTAGTAAATCCCGTGATGGTTTCTGATTTCATCATTTTAAAAAACGCTACCTCTGATTCTATTTCAGAGGATTCTAAGTTCAGCAGGCTCTTTTCTCTTGCTTGCCGATCCAATTTTAAAAAATCCTGATTGATTAATTTTTGTAATTCCTTTTTGACCAATTCTTGATCCGTAGGCTCGTAGCATTGAGCGATGACCTTATTGATGTAGTCATGTGTCCCGGTACTCAATGCTCCTATTGGTTTTGCATCAGCAGAGGGTAAAATTGGAGGTAATCCTTCCGGGATAATGGTGTCCGCAATTGCTCGAATCGTCTGCTCTTCTTTTAAGGAAAAAAAGCCTTCATGTGTCAACTGATCTATGATTTGCCATTTCCAATCGGCAAAGACTAAACCGGCAACTCCTACTACAGAGCCTCCTATTAGTTTTAAAGATTTTCTTCTGTCCATCGCGTTTTCTCAAGAATTTTACTGCTTGAATATACGTTTTTGAGTTCTAAAAATCCTGAGAAAGTCAATTTCTACTTCAGTGGAATTATGATCTGACCAATGGGAAATGTGTAGGGAAATTATCGGTCTGAATATCCAAAAGAGAAGCCAAGGGAGAAGTACCCCCTGATTTGATTGTCTTTGGAATTGCTAGTTACCCCAATAGTGATCGGACCGATCAAGGATTGATAAGAAAGATCAACTCCATATCCAAAATAGCGATCTTCCTGAAAGATTTTTGTCCTAAACTCCGGATCATCCAAAGGAATATAATCACTAAATCCCAACCAATTCACCCCACCACGGAGGTAGATTTTTTTAAGTGGGATCACCTGAATATCAAGACCCATTTTGATAAAATTGGCAGCAGTAACCTCCGCATAGTTTAATCCCCAAAATCGAGTGTCTGTAAATCTGATGTTTTGATAGCCCCCAATAAAAAACTCATCGTAAATTTTTTCAACTCCGGCAGCCCCAAAGGTAAGTCCGGCAGAGAATTCTGGCTTGAGCTGAATTACTTTACTTAGAGGAAAAAATTTAGAATATTTTGAGTAGAGACTCAAATGTGTATCCGGAGCTAAATCTTTAATAAAATCATCCAAAATTTCGCTTGGAATTCCAACGGGTATCCCATCGAAATCAATGAAAACCGTATCCACTCCATTCTGGATATTTACTCCAACCCAGTTTTTAAGATTCAATTTTGGTTCGATTAAGCTTTCAGCCCCTTGAGTTGGGAAGTTTCGGTCGTTTTGGGAATTTCTATAATATCTAAATCTAAAACCCAAGCTCCTCTGATAAGCACTTTTCAAATTTTCAGGTACAGAAACCGTTACTTTTCCCCGCGATCTACTCGACTCGTAAATCGGCCCAAATAAAAACGATTGTTTCAACGAAGAAGTAGAAATGAAATTGACGGCAAAATTATTATTCCGCTCAATTATGATTTCCTCTACCTCTCCATTTTCATATTGAGGGAGTTCTTGTCGAAGCAGGTTAAATCTTGGATTGATCGCAAACTTCTTTTCCCGGCCTATATACTTATAATAGTCAAATCGAAATTTCGGATTCTCAGAGACGTTCAGCACAAATACGGTTCTTGAAGATTTCCCTATCCAATCCCGCTTGGTCAAATTGAAAATCAAACCTGCAGAAAACTGATTATCATAATGTAAGCTCGTAAACAAAAGTGTAGCTGGTTTTTCTTTGACCCTTACAATCAGATCAAAGCCCCCAGAAGGAAGTTCTTTTAGCGAATAATCAACTTTTGAAAAAGCATTGATTCCAAAAACCATATTCATCGCATACTCCAATTCATCCCGATTGACTTCTTTGCCAGGGCTAATATTCAACTTGGACAAGATTAGATCCTTTGAAATAATCTGATTTCCCAGAATCTCAGTCTTATTGATCAAAACTTTATTGGAATTCAAACCAATCCCAGACGATTTATCATTTCTCCCAAGACTGTCTGCAAGCTGTTGGAATAGTGGATAAAATTCTGCTCCTGTTTTTTCTCCAAGCTTCAGAATCTCCTCATATGAACTGAAGCTCCCAGTTGAATAAACTCCCAGATCCGGCTTGATATAAATATCTGTAGCATCAATATTATCCTTGGTCCGCCGAAGTGATTCAGCCATTGCCAGCTGCATAAGGATGGCCGCAAAGCTTCCCAAATCCTTGGAAGAAACAAAATCCTCATCCGAAACATTAACTCCAATCACGAAATCAGCCCCCATTTCTTTCACCACATCTACAGGGAAATTATTCACTACACCGCCATCCACCACGGAAGTGCTATCTAAATCAAAGGCTGAAAAAACGGTAGGAATAGCAATACTGGAACGGAGTGCATTGTGGAGATATCCGGAATCAAAAATAATGGGCTCCCCTGTACTGATATCAGTAGCTACACATCGAAAAGGGATTGGGAACTCATCAAAATTCTTATACGATATAGCGGGCCAAGTATAGTAATGAAGAACATCAGAAAGGGTTTGCCCTTCAATCAAACCCGATGGAAATGAGACTTTCCCATCCACAACCGGGAATTCCAGCAGATATCGATTATAATATTCCTTCTCCTCAAAAGAAATCGATTCAAAACTCACCTTATTCGAGAGTAGTAAATCCCAGTCGATTGATTTAATAATTCGCTCAAGTTCATCGGAATTGTAACCCAAAGCATACAAGCCCCCGACTACCGACCCCATACTTGTACCCACGACATAATCGGCCTTCAAGCCTGCTTTCTCCATTGCTCGGATCACGCCGACATGAGCCATTCCCTTTGCTCCTCCTCCACTCAAGACCAATCCTATTTTGGTGTCCTTGGGGTTTTGGGGATTATTCTGAGAAAAGGAAAAGCTCACTTGTAACAAGATACAAGTGAGCAATAATGCGATTTTAGGTAGCAGTGGGTTTCCCATCAAACTTATTTTCTATAATCCAAAGGCGGTTTACGATTGCCCGTCAATGCCTCATATTTGAAGTTAGCTCCTCTTCTTTTGTCTAGTTCAGCTTTAGCTTTTACCGTCACGGAAGGGTCTTTAAAGATATCCATAGCCGTCAATGTCAATGTTTTTGCAGCGACCATCATTCCTTTTTGTCCGATGCTCATTCCACCTGCGGCAACAGCTTGCCAAGTGTGCGCAGAAGTGCCGGGTACCCAAGTTGCTGTTCCCAAACCTGCAGTAGGAACCAACCAACTTACGTCCCCTACATCTGTAGAACCCCCGGTTCCTTTTTCATTTACTTCAAAAGGTGTAATTACGGCCGCATCATCCGGCGAGGCAATGACTCCCTCAGGGAAAGTTTTGATAATTTCTTCAGCAAATTTTTTCTCCTCGGCAGTATAGTTTACTCCACCTACACGCTGCAGATTTTTGAACATGATCTGAGAAAGTGTCTCGTTTGGAAGCAAATTGTAAACTCCATTGATAATCTCATATTCCATTCGAGTCTGTGTTCCCAATGCGGCACCTTCTGCTGCTTTAATCATTCGCTGAAAAATCTCTTTCACAACTAGTGCATCTGGATGACGTACATAATGGTAGGATTCTGCAAAAGCAGGAACTACGTTTGGAGCTTCACCTCCACGGGTAATCACATAGTGCATTCTGGTTTCCATGGGCACGTGCTCACGCATCAGGTTGACCATGAAATTCATGGCTTCTACCCCATCCAAAGCCGATTTTCCTCGCTCAGGAGCTGCAGCTGCATGAGAAGCCACACCATAGAAACGGAACTTGGTGGAAATATTAGCCAATGAGGATGTAGCCCCTGCCTCATTGTCAGATCCCGGATGCCAATGAAGCATTGCATCTACATCATCCATCAAGCCAGCTTTGGCCATGTAGACTTTTCCTCCTCCGCCTTCTTCTGCAGGAGTACCATATACACGAAGAGTCCCTTTGATGTTATTTTCTTTCATCCACTCCATTACAGAGATCCCTGCTGCAGTAGAAGCAGTTCCAAATAAGTGATGCCCACAAGCATGCCCTGAACCACCATCAACTACCGGATCCCGAAAAGGAACAGCCTTTTGCGATACGCCAGGAAGCGCATCGAATTCGGCCATAATACCAATCACAGGTTTGCCAGATCCATATTCAGCAACAAAAGCTGTTGGCACTTCTGCTACACCTGGTTTTACTGTAAACCCAGCATCTTTCAAAGTTTGCTGAAGCAATGCCGAACTTTGCGTTTCCAAATATCCCAGTTCTGGATTTGACCATATTTTCATTGCGATATCATTATAAAAGCCCGCCTTAGCATCTAACTTTTTTAATATCTGATCTTCCTGCGCAAATCCTACTAAAGGAAAAATGAGCAGAGCAAGCAAGTAAATTTTCTTCATAGTCTATTTTGTTTATTCTAAACAGGAAATTAAGAATTCTGAATTGGAAAGAGTTAAGACTTAGAATAAAATTCTCAAAATTGAATTTATCAGATATCTAATTAAAATATATCAATGATCTGATTATAAGATTTTTAACTTTTAAATCATTTTTGAAAAAAAACATTAAATTCATGTAACCAAACCACCATTTTTATGAAAAAGCTTTTAAAAATTTTTACCTATCTCATCTCCTTCATTCTTATTGCAGCAATAGCAGGAGCCATTTACGTCTCAACAGCATTTCCTAAAGTATCCGAGCCAGAAGATCTGAAAATCGAATTGACCGCTGATCGAATCGAACGAGGTGCTTATTTGGCAAATCACGTGACTGTCTGTATGGATTGTCATTCAACACGTGATTTTTCCAAATTCTCCGGGCCACCTACCCCTGGTACTATTGGAAAAGGAGGGGATCGCTTTGACCATAGTATGGGTCTTCCAGGCGTTTTTTATGCGAAAAACATTACCCCTTTTGGTATCTCAGACTACACAGATGGAGAGCTTTACCGACTTATTACCACTGGAGTGACGAATGAGGGGCGGGCAATGTTTCCCCTGATGCCTTATATGTATTATGGTAAAATGGACCCTGAAGATATCTACGACATCATCGCCTATATCCGATCGCTACCTTCAATCGAAAGTGAATTCCCGGATGCAGAGATTGATTTTCCTGTAAATCTAATCCTCAAGACTATGCCGCATGATCCTACAATGCAAACAAAACCTGATCCTTCAGATCAAGTTGCCTATGGGGCTTATCTTGTAAATGCAGCTAGCTGCGCAGAATGTCATACTCCTTTTGAAGCAGGGGCAATCGTAGCTGGAAAAGAATTTTCAGGCGGAAGAAGTTTCCCTTTTCCAGATGGATCGGTGGTAACTGCTCCGAATATTACCCAAGACCTTGAGACGGGAATTGGTAACTGGACAGAGGAAATGTTTTTAGCAAGATTCACTCAATATGCCGATTCAGGTTATGTCGCTCCTAATGTGAAACCGGGAGAATTTAATTCAATAATGCCGTGGACGATGTATGGTGGGATGAAGGAATCCGATCTTAAAGCAATATATGCTTACTTAAAAACAGTGGAGCCTATATCAAATCAGGTAATAAAATTCACTTCCCCTGGAGATTAAATTCAATTTCACTCCTAAAGAAGTCCGCCTTCACTAGTCTGTTTAGTGAAGGCGTTTTTTTATTTTTTTGGTTGAAGTAGGTAAAGTTTTTTTACAATGTGATGCTTGTCACTGAAATATAAATTTTAGATGTGCTATTTGAACCCGAATTTAGGGTAAACTGAGTACAGAATTTTATTCTCGAAAGGCTCTGCCTAATCAAAAACCCAAAGCAAACCGAATGAAGAAGTCAAGAAGAAAGTTTATGTCCCAATTAGGTGCTTTAGGCGCGAGCACTGGTCTTTTGGGACTCACTCCCTCTAAAGCTAAGGCTGAAACTCCCAAATCAAACCCAGAAAAATTCACCCTATCGATTTTTCAAACCACTGATGTACACTGCCAAATCCATGCTCATGATGAGTTATTCTGGGAAAATGGCGAAAAGGTATTTCGGAAAACAGGCGGCTATTCTCACCTGAAAACTTTTGTAGACGAAGAGCGAAAGAAATCTGAACACAGCTTCTTGATTGATACAGGAGATATGTTTCAAGGATCTGAACTTTCTGTGAAAACGACAGGAGAAGCCATGCTTCCAATCTTAAATTCGATTGGGTACGATCTCTATCTCCCTGGTAATTGGGAGGTGATTTATTACAAAAAAACTATGCAGCATCTTTTGGGCTCTTTGACCGCTCCTAAGGTTTGTGCAAATATGTATCATGATCTGGGTGAAGGAAAAAGAGGGGAACTTATATTTCCTCCTTACCATATCTGGACAGTTAATGGTGTAAAAATAGGCTTTTTAGGCTATACAGACCATTTAGTGCCAATCCGCCAGTCCCCAAATTATAGCAAAGGCATACTCTATTCCAAGCCGGAAGAAAATCTAGCCCATTATGTGGATGTCCTTCGCAATCAGGAAAAATGTGCATTCGTAGCTATTGTAGCCCACCTTGGACTTTCTCAACAAATCCACTTGGCCAATATTCCAGCCTGTGAAGGAGTAGATTATATTCTTGGAGGAGATACCCACGAGCGAGTAAGAAAGCCGATTCAAGCTAAATATGCTAAAGTTGTAGAACCGGGTGCTTTTGGCTCTTTTGTAGGCAAGCTTGAACTTACTATTGAAAACGGAAAAGTGGTCAATGATAGTTATGAGTTGATGGAAGTGGACGCAGAGAAATACCCTGCCTCTCCTACCATGACAAAAGTAGTCTCTCAGTATGAAGGTCCTTACTTGGAAAATATCCAAAAAGTGGTGGGATATAGCACTATTCCGCTTTATAGATATTTCGTGATCGAAAATACCATTGACACCATGATATTGGATGCCATCAGCTGGCAAATTCCTGATGTGGACATTGTTCTTTCGAATGGATTCAGATTCTGTCCGCCCCGATCAACTCCTGATCAGACCGGCAATATACCAATCACCAATGGGTTCATTTTCGATATGCTTCCTGTTAACTCACAAATTCGAACGGGACAAGTAACAGGAGAGCAAATCAGCGAATGGCTGGAGCGCGAACTAAACAACGTTTTTGCCGCAGATGCTTCCAAGCGATTTGGAGGATGGGTAATCAAGTTCAAGGGAATGGAAGTTGAATTCAATGCCTTTGGAGAAGAAGGTAAGCGAGTACAATCTGCCTTGGTTCACGGGCAGCCACTCGACCATGATCGAGTTTATAAAATATGCGCGTGTGAGCGTGATGGTGATCCTGATGATATGCTTTGCAGATTCAAGGGAGTAAAAGAAACCGAAAACACTCCTTTTACTCTTCATGAGGCGATGAGAAGTTATTTGGGAGCTAATTCCCCGGTAACTCCAATACCACCAAAATCAGCCGTTGCCTTAGATGCTCCGGCGACACTACTCACTCAAGTGACCGGAGTAGATTATCAGTTCAGATAAAAGAAGCAAGATTTAAGCTTGGTAAGCTCTCCTTAAATTTCTTGATCAAATAATCTTACTGAACCTACTTTACCAAGGTTCTTAGATACAATCAAAAACCAGCCTGATAAAAATTCCATTTATCGGGCTGGTTTTTATATTCGATCTAATATTATCACCTTTGTGGTCTCTATGAAGCAGATCCTTACAACATTAATGCTTTTATTCTTTTTACTCGGGCAGGTCAATCTGTCTTGGGCGAAGCATTATTGTGGAGATGAGTTAATTGACAGTGAGGTTACTTTCTCACCTGAAAAAAGTGATTGTGGCGCTTCATCAGCAGCAGAAGTACCTGAGGACTGCTGCAAAGATCAAATTACCACGGTAGATGCGGACGACCATTTCAGTAAATCGGAAATTAAAGTTCACCTTTCGGCTGAATTCGTTTTCGCTTATACCCTGAGTTTTCTATCTCCCCTGACCTTTGATAATCAGCCGCAACAGCTTGATATCTATTACGAAGATCATCCATTACCTGACCTTTACCTTCTCCATCAGACTTTTTTGATTTAAAGATTGCTTGATTTCCCCCTTCATTTTACTGGAGGGTTAGAAAACCTTTTTTCACCAAGTAAATCTTATGAAAACCCTATTCACACTACTCATACTAGTAACCCCATTCTTCGTGATGGGTCAAAATACTGTCAAAGGTACCGTCAAATCCAATTCCAAGGAGGCCTTAATAGGAGCAACTATTCAAGTGGCCGGAAAGTCTAATGGAGCTGTTACAGGTACCGATGGAAAATTTCAATTAGAAAATGTGTCTGCAGATGAATTACTCATCGTCTCTTATATTGGCTATAAAACAGATACGATTTCGCCTGCTTTCGATTCAGAAATGAAGATCATCCTCTATGAAAGGGATGAAGCTATGAAAGAAGTCCTCATTCGCGGAAGATCCGAAAGTGTGGTAGATGAAGCCCCTTTTCTAAGCATTCTAATCACAGAGGCAGAATTACAAAAAGCGGCCTGCTGTAATCTTTCTGAAAGTTTTGAGACCAATGCCTCAGTGGATGTCTCCTACGCAGATGCAGTGACAGGCACTAAGATGCTCCAAATGATGGGACTAGATGGACGCTACGTACTCATTAGCCGAGAAGGAATACCAAATATCCGTGGGCTAAATTCCCGTCAAGGTCTTACTTATGTGCCCGGTACCTGGATCCAGTCAATCGACGTGGGCAAAGGTGCAGGAACGGTCATCAATGGATACGAATCTATGACAGGGCAGATCAATGTGGATTTGTTTAAGCCTGAGACCATGGACAAGTGGTACCTCAATGCCTATCTCAACTCCTTCGGAAGATTGGAACTCAACGCAAATCATCAGATCCCCATCTCTGAAAAATGGAGTAGCGGCATACTTTTCCATGCTTCACAAATCAATTCGGAAATAGACCGTAACGATGACGGTTTTATGGACCTTCCTAAAAGCCGGCAAATCAACTTATTGAATCGCTACAAATATGAAGGCGATCGCTTGATGGCTCAAATAGGAATCAATCTCTTTCTAGCTGACAATGCTGGAGGGCAACTGGGATTTGGTTTTAAGGATAACCTCACTTCCAGCGATCAGTTTGGATATGAATTGGACACTCGAAAAGCCGAGGTATTCGGAAAAATAGGGATGATCTATCCCAATAAACCTACTCAGAGCTGGGGTCTGCAATACACTCTTTCTTACCAAGATTTTGAAGGTGGCGCTGGAAGAAGATTGTATTCAGGAATCGAAAAAACAGCCTATACCAATTTCATTTATCAAAATATAATTGGAAGTAGCTTCCACCAATACAAGGCTGGCGCAAGTTTCCTCTATGATGATTTCGAAGAAAGCTTTGACACCAACACCCCAAATGGCTTGGATTCTACCTTTCTGAGAACAGAGAAAGTTCCTGGCATTTTCTTCGAATACAATTTCATTCCAAATGAAAACATTACAATTGTCGCAGGAGCTAGAACGGATTTTCACAATCTATTCGGAACCTATTTCACGCCGAGGATTCATGCCAGATGGGCATTTTCTCCCAATTTGACCTTAAGGGCTTCCGTGGGTAAAGGCTACCGAACCCCAAATGCATTGATGGAAAATAGCATGATTTGGGTTTCTTCCAGAGAGATCCTGTTTAATGCAGCCCTTCAGCCTGAGATTTCTTGGAATAGCGGAATGAGTCTTGCCAGCAATTTTACGATTGCAGAGAAGCCACTTTCCATTGTGGCTGATTACTTCTACACGAACTTCCAAAGTCAACTCGTCTATGATCAAGATGTCAGTTCAGAGTTACTGATCATTGATAATCTTCAGGGTAAATCTTTTGCCAAGAGTTTTCAATTGGAGGCTAGCTATCCAGTAGCTCGAAATCTTGATATGAAAGCTGCCTACAAGAACTATCAAAACTTAATGACCACCAATGGTATCCTTCAACAGGTTCCTTACCAGAGTCAAGATCGCTTCTTTTTGAATATGGCTTATGCCACCAATTTTGACAAATGGAAAGCGGATATGACGATAAACTGGAACGGAGCCATGCGATTACCGGACACTAGCGATAGCCCGATTGACTTTCGCTTGCCAACAGAGTCGCCCGATTTCTACCTGGTTAATGCCCAAGTATCTCGTGGATTCAGATGGGGAAGTATTTATATTGGAGGAGAAAATATTTTAAACTTCAAACAAGACAATCCAATCGTAGATGCCAGCAACCCATTTGGTCCAAATTTCGATGCTTCCATGACTTGGGGACCAATCGCGGGAAGAGTCATTTACACTGGCTTCAGATATAAAATAAACTAATCAAACTCATGAACTATCAGCACTACTGAGATTTCATATGTCTTCTAAAAATCAATTTTAATCTTATGAAATCGAGCATTTCTCAAGCGACACACACTGAAATGATTGTAATCCATGCGAAATTCCATATGGCCTCTAAAAAAAATATAAACAGATGAAAAAACTTACTTTAATTCTATGCTTCCTCTTGGGAGGTTTTGCGGTACAAGCGCAAGTAAAAACAGTGGCAATCAAAACATCAGCGATTTGCGAGATGTGCAAAGCAACCTTGGAAAAAGATTTGACTTTTGAAAAAGGTGTAAAATCTGTCAATTTAGACTTGGAAACCAAGGTCCTTAATATCGCTTATCTGGATTCAAAGACCAGTCCGGATGTATTGAGAAAGCGCGTCACTATGGTAGGCTATCATGCGGATAGTTTGAAACGCGATCCGAAGGCCTACGCCAAACTCGACGAATGCTGTAAAGATGGGGCGCATGACAATGACCCTCCGAAAAAGAAAAAAGACGGAAATTAAGAACAGAAGGCCAACCCATAAAACGGTTGGCCTTTTTTGATGATGATATACAGTAAAATTATTGATTGATTCAGTTCTTTAGCCTTTGGCCTTTTACTAAAATAGGATAGGTATTAAGAAAATCTCAGTTTTAATCAGGGAAGGGCTTTTATATCAACTCTTCAGAAGGGGTTGTCGGGTCTATCCAAGGTTGGTAAAACCTAGGTAGAACAGACCGTGTTTTTGGTATTTGACACCACCGAAACAAAAAAACTATCCAGTTAAAAAATTCAGATTTATCTTCACTGCCATGACCACCCTAAAAGACCTTCTTCGCCTACTTTTCGTATTTGTTCCGTTCATTATTTTCAGTTGCAATTCCTCTTATTCGGAGTCTGGTTGGGATACCAGCAAAGTGGAAATTGCCAGAGATGAATTTGGAGTTCCTCATATTTTTGGGAAAACCGATGCTGATGTTGCATACGGATTAGCCTGGGCACATGCAGAGGATGATTTTGAAACGATACAGAAAACGCTACTCGCAGGAAAGCGAATGGTTGGGCAGGTGTATGGGCAAGATGGTGCAGCAGTTGATTTTTTTGGGCATTTATTAAAGACTACTGAAATCGCTGAAGCAAAATATGAATCGGCTTATTCTACAGAATTCAAAGCTATCCTGGAAGCCTATGCCGCGGGAATGAATGACTTTGCGCTAGCTCATCCGGAGGAAGTTTTACTATCGGAAGCATTCCCTGTTACTACCAAAGAAATGACTGCTGCATATATTCTTTCCCTTGCACAAATGTCAGGCGCTGATCGGGCAGTTCAGCAAATTGTCTCGGGAAAAGTAGAAACAGTTCCTTTCGACGCTAATCCAAAAGGCTCCAATGCGATTGCTATCCACTCTTCAAGAACTGACTCTGGGGAGAATTTCTTGGCGATCAATTCCCATCAGCCCCTCGATGGGCCTGTTGCCTGGTACGAAGCACATCTTCATTCTGAAGAAGGTTGGAATATTCTGGGAGGACTTTTTCCCGGAGGCGCAATGATTTTTCACGGGGTCAATGAAAATCTGGGCTGGGCTCATACGGTCAACTTTCCTGATCTCTTGGATACGTATCAACTGGAAATCAATCCTGAAAATGAGGATCAATACCGGGTTGATGGAGAGTGGTTGGAATTGGAAGAAGAGACTGTTTGGCTTGATGTTAAAATTCTAGACTTAATCACGATTCCTTTTCCCAAGAAAATCTGGAAAAGCATCTACGGCCCAACATTGGTCACTGAACAAGGGACATTTTCAATTCGGTTAGGTGCTTTGGAGCGAATCGGTGCGCCTGAGCAATGGTGGAGAATGAATAAAGCCAAAAATTTCAAGGAGTTTAGTGAAGCAATGGGACGGATGGAATTGACAAGTTTCAATACTGTCTATGCAGATAAGTATGATACCATCTATTATGTGAGCAATGGATTGATCCCGGTCCGAGATCCATCGATAGATTTCACCGGAACCGTATCCGGAAATACCAAAAAAGCTTTGTGGACAAGCTACCATGACTTCAAGGATTTGCCTCAACAATACAATCCGGGTTCCGGATATTTATTCAATACCAACCATTCCCCTTTTAAAGCAAGTGGAATTGCTGACAATCTTGACCCGGATAATTTTCCGAAATCGATGAATTACCTTCTCCGGGATAATAACCGATCAACACGGTTTAGAGAATTGATGCTGGACACGGGGAGAATTTCCTATGAGCGATTTAAAGAGATCAAGTACGATGGGCAATTGCCTGAGAAAATGGCTTTTCGAACCAATATGGAATCCCTTTTCAACTTAAGTCCAGAGAAGTATCCGGAAATCGCCAAGCAAATTGAAGTCCTCACTAATTGGGATAAAAGCTCCGGAATAGAGAGTGAAGGTGCAGCAGTTTTTGCCTTTGTCTATTTTTACTGGTGGGATAAGTTTGCTGAAACCGGGCGAAGCTGGGAAACCACACTTTCGGAAGTGGAGTCAGTAGAAAGCCTCCAAGCTGCAAAGATTCATTTCGAAACTCATTTTGGAAAAGAGTTAGTGACTTTAGGAGAATACCAGAAACTGGTAAGAGGAGCTAAAGCGCTACCCCTGCAAGGCATTGACGATGTGATTACGGCAATGCGCTCACTTCCTTGGGAAAAGGGAATGCGAAAAGGCGTACAAGGGGAATCCTACATCATGATGGTAAAGTTTGGAGAAGGGCTCCCAAAGATTGAAACGATCAATGTCTATGGAGCAAGCAATGACCCGGAAAGCCCCCATTTTGACGATCAGATGCAGCTTTTTCTGGATCAAAAGTTGAAGCCGATGACTTTGGATAAAGCGGAGGTTTTGAAAAATGCAAAGCGGGTTTATAATCCTGGAAAGGAGAAATAGAAATACCTGATTATCCTGAATGTTGCCAGTTGCCTTATTTGCCTTGCTTTTCCAAATGGATGTCCGATGACCGATGTAAACCAAATTCAGGGCTATCCCTTTAAACTGGTGCAATGGCGAATATAAATATTGAAATAATTTGAAAATCGATTATTCAAGCCCCCTAGACTAACTTCAAATCAAATTCTCGAAATGCATCCAATAAGGGATCTTGGGGATCCAATTCGGTGACAAGAGTATGAACAGCTGTCAAATCGCATGTTTTATATTTTTGTACCGAATGAAGTTTGTCTGAAACAGACAGGATAATGGTTTTTTTTGCAGCACGGATCATTGCCTGCTTCACTTGAATCACCTCCCAATCAAACTCAGTCAATCCATAGACAGCATCCAAATAGCCTGTTCCAAGGATACAAAGATCTACCCGCAACTGTGAAAGTGCATTGACCACCGTGCCACCAACCGCAAATTTTGCATCGTGAAGTAATTTTCCCCCTAAAAAAATAACCTCCACGTCTTTGTGATCCAAAAGAGCCATTGCTACATGAAGGCTCGGTGTAAAAACTGTTAGAGGTAATTTTTTAGGGATCAGTTTTGCCACTTCCATATTGGTGGTTCCTCCACTCATCAGGATCACTTGACCTTCTGAAAGCAAAGACACTGTTTTTTCGGCAATTTGAATTTTCTTTGATTGGAGATAGATATTCCCGTCATCTTTGGAGAAAGTCATAAAACCAAATGAAGTGGCTCCTCCATGGACTTTTTTCAATTTTTTCTCCTGATGGAGTTCCTTCACATCCCGTCTTACTGTATCAATGGACACATTCAATGCATCAGAAAGATCATTCAGCAAAATTCGATGATGAAGATGAACCTGATCTAAAATGTATTTATGTCTTTCCTCTTTTAACATTTTCAGAATTATTAAACAGAGTGAAACTAGCAAAAACAGCAAGAACTTGCAAAAACCTAAAAAGGTTGAAGATTAATGGCAAAAAATTGCTTCGGATCATTCCTTAACTTGATATTTTCTAGCTAGTTTAGCTGAAGATTCAAACAAGAATTTTTGTTCTCTCCTGAATAAATAACCCCAACACAGATGAATTTCAAAGACTTATTTCTAGGAATTTCTAAATCTGGGCTGATTTTGATACTCTTTTTTCTACTCGCCTGCAGCCCCAAACCTACCTTTCGGATATTTGAAAAACCGATCACTTGGAATGCCGAGCGAGAGCAGCTCTCCTTGCAATATTTAAAAAACCGACATGGTCTCGATCAAAAGTCAGCTATTATTTCCCCACAGATGGTGGTGGTTCATTGGACAGCTATTGATAATATTGAAGTGACTTTTGATGTTTTTAATCCACCAACTCTAGGTGGTCGAGCCGACTTGACTGATGCCAGTAACCTCAATGTATCTTCTCAGTTTTTAATCGATCGTGATGGTACGATTTTCAGGCTTTTGCCGGAAACTACTTTTGCCAGACATGTGATAGGATTGAATTACCTGGCAATTGGCATTGAAAATGTTGGAGGGGCAGACGATCCATTAACCAAAGCCCAGTTAAAAGCGAATGAAATGCTAATTAGATACCTGAATAAAAAATACCCGATTGATTATGTGATCGGTCATCATGAATATCAAAAATTCCAAAACACAGATCTGTGGAAAGAAGCGGATCCAGATTATCGCACTGTAAAAACGGATCCCGGAGATCAATTTATGGAAAAACTTCGCAAAAATTTAGCTGATCTTGGACTTCAACCTTTGCCCAATCAATGATCCTGCACCGCTCATTTATGAAAAAAACAAATTCATATTTTTCTCTTTTCCTGATTTTCATTTTACTATTCAGTGCCTGTAAAACCCAAAAACCGAATAGCCAAAGTTCGCAAACCAAATCTCCTCCACTTTCGGGTCAAAGTCCTAAACCTGCTCAGCCACTTCCCTCAACCCCACTTCCGAAAGTACCTGTTTCGCTTCAGCCACTCTCTTACCAGATGCCTGAGATGCCTCGGGAATTTAGAGGGGTTTGGATTGCAACTGTTGCAAATATAGATTGGCCGATTTCAGGAACAGACTCCTACGAAAAGCAAAAAAAGGATTTCCTGAATATTTTGGATTATTACAAAGATCTGAATTTCAATGCCGTAATCGTACAGGTTCGAACTGCCGGTGATGCTTTCTACCCAAGCAACCTTGCTCCTTGGTCAAAATATTTGACTGGAAAACAAGGTAAAGCACCCAGCACCAATGAAAACCCGCTCACTTGGATGATCAAAGAGTCCCATGCCCGCGGTTTGGAATTTCACGCATGGCTCAACCCTTATCGGGCTACCATGGATTTAAAAACAGAAGAACTTAGCCCAAATCATGACTTCAATATCCATCGAAATTGGATGCTGAAATACAGTTCAAAATGGTATTACGATCCCGGGCTGCCTGAGGTAAAAGCCCATTTACTAGCTGTGATTAAGGAAATTGTGGATAATTACGATATCGACGCCATCCATTTTGATGATTATTTCTATCCCTATAAAGTGCCAAAAGAGGAATTTCCTGACAAAGCCAGTTACAATAAATTCAAGAAACCGGGACAATCTCAGGATGACTGGAGGAGACAAAATGTCAATGAATTAATTTTTGCCCTGAATCAAACCATCAAAACCAGTAAACCTTGGGTACAATTTGGAATATCTCCTTTTGGCGTATGGAGAAATCAGGATAAAGACCCGAAAGGTTCACCCACCAAAGCAGGTCAGACCAACTATGATGACCTCTATGCAGATGTTTTGCTTTGGATGAAAAACGGTTGGATTGATTACCTGATTCCACAGCTTTATTGGAGTATGGAGTTTCCACTGGCTTCACACAGGAAGCTGAATGATTGGTGGTCAAATAATGCCAACCGAACTAATATATATGTAGGAAATGGTCCTTATAAAATCCGTGAGGATGCGGACGAAGCTTGGAAAAACCCAAAAGAGATCAATACTCAAGTATCATACACGCGTACACTTCCTCAGATTCAGGGCAATGCATTTTTCTCAGCAAAATCTATGATGATGAAAAATCAGGATGTCGCGCAACTCTTGAAATCGGAGCTTTACAATGAACCAACTTTACCCCCAGCTTTCCAACCCAAAACCGCTTCAATCATTGATATCCCAAAGGTTTTGGAGGTGAAAGCAAATGAGCAAGTCACTCAAATCAACCTCGAAAAGCCCCTGGATCCAGCCATTCGATATGGTATGATCCAAGGTGCAAACGAGCTGGATCAGCTTGCAGACGCTGAAATTCATACCGTTTGGGTAGGAGGAAGCCGTGCTCGGATTTTGGAAGTTTCCAGTTTGAATACTCGTTTTATTTCCATCCGTTGGATCGACCATTTTGGGCGAATCGTACAAACACAAGTCTATCAAATCCCATAAATCTCACGCCATGAAAGACATGCTTGTTCGACTTATCGGGCTTCCAGATTGCTCAGAACTTGAATCGACTCTTCTCAAGAAGGAGAAAATCGTTTTTCGAAGAGCAATTGCCCCTGAGAAGTATTTGGTTGCCGAATGGGTAATGGAGCATTTTGGGGCCTATTGGAAATCAGAAGTTGAAGTGACATTCAGTAGGCAACCAGTTTCAGTATGGCTAGCGCAAAGAGGAAATAATATCTTAGGGTTTGCATGCTATGAATCTACTGCTCGGAATTTCTTTGGGCCAACCGGTACATTAGAAGCTGAGAGAGGAAAAGGAATTGGGAAAATCCTATTGATCAAATCGCTTCAATCTCTTCGTGAAATGGGCTATGCTTATGCGATTATTGGAGGAGTGGGGCCGGCAGAATTCTATGAAAAAACAGTAGATGCCAAAATCATCGAAGGCTCCGAAGTAAGTATTTATGAAAATCTAATCCGCAAATCATGACCCAAAAACCTGTTAAATCCCCTTGGCTTTGGGTCCCCTCGCTTTACCTCACCGAAGGCATTCCGTATATTCTAATCATTGTAGTCTCCGTAGTAATGTATAAAAAGCTCGGTGTCTCCAATGCGGACATCGGCCTTTACACCAGTTTGCTGTATTTACCCTGGGTAATCAAACCCATCTGGAGTCCGATTATTGACTTGATAGGAACCAAACGAAAATGGTTTCTTAGCATGCAGTTTATTCTGGCTTTGGTCTTTCTGGGAGCTGGATTGACTACTCCGGCAAGTAATTTCTTTTTTCTGACTTTGGCTTTTTTCTGGATGGGAGCTTTTGCCTCCGCAACTAACGACATTGCTTCAGACGGAATGTATTTGATCGCTTTGAAACCGGAGCAGCAAAGCTTCTTTGTGGGCCTGCGAGGCACCTTTTACCGAATCGGGATGATTACCGGTCAAGGTTTGATAGTCATTATTGCCGGTTATCTGGAGACTTCGCTTGGAAATAACACTCAAGCTTGGTCCTGGACTATGATTATCGTAGCAGGATTGATGTTGATCCTCACAGCGATCAACTATTTGACAACTCCAGCAGTAGAAGAAAACGAGGAGGTCCCAACTGAAAAACTCAGCCGGGCTGAGGAGCGAGCGAATTTCTTCAAGGTATTTGAAACGTTTTTTAACAAGAAAAACATAGCATTATCCTTGACTTTTGTATTAATCTATAGACTTGGGGAATCCCAATTGGTCAAAATGGCTTCTCCCTTTCTCTTGGATGAAAAAGCTGATGGAGGATTAGCCATCAGCACTTCAGATTATGGTTTGATTTACGGAACGGTTGGAGTTATCGCCTTGCTTTTGGGTGGAATTCTTGGTGGAATAGCAATTTCCAGAGATGGACTGGGCAAGTGGATGATTCCAATGGCACTATCACTGAATCTTCCAAACTTACTCTATATCGCATTGGCCTATTTCCAACCTAACAGTTTGCTATTTGCCGGAGGCGTAGTAATTATAGAACAGCTAGGCTATGGTTTTGGATTTGCAGCATACATGGTATTTCTGATTTATCTGGCAGAAGGGATTTTCAAAACTTCCCACTACGCCATCGCCACCGGATTTATGGCTATGGGAATGATGTTTCCGGGAATGCTTTCCGGTTATATTCAGGAATGGCTGGGTTACACCGGCTTCTTTGTCTGGGTAGGTGTTGCTATGATTCCTGCTTTAGTGATAGCTGCGAGCGTAAAGTACCCGAGAGACTTTGGGAAAAAAGTAGATTAAATTTTAAACTGAAGCAAAACTTCTTTATTCGAAATTCTTCATTCATTATTCGATATTTAATAATGATTGATAAACCTTGAATGGTGAATGATGAAGTGATTAAGATCGAACTATACGGACTGCTACAACATTTAAACCTTATACCTTTTGAAACCTTCCCTCTCTAAATCCCAAAAAGTAGCTCAATTCTTTCTACCAGCGGCTTTTGTCCATGACTCGGAAGACAATTACAAGGCCTTGGAGAATCTAATCCGGGAAGAAGGTGTCGGTGGCTTGACTTTTTTTCATAGCAGACACTCGGCCGCTGCAAATTTTGAAAAGCGCGCAGAGGTACTGGATGTGAGCGGTACATTGGAAAAAATGATCAGCCTAATCAACCGCTACCAAGCTGCTTCCAAAATCCCTCTTTTGATCAGTATCGATGGGGAATATGGATTGGCTATGCGAATTGAAAAAACACCACAATACCCCTTTGCCATTTCGCTAGGTGCCATGCAAAATGATTCTGAAAATCTGGTAGAAGAAGTGGGTTACCAGATGGGATTGGATATGAAGAAAGCCGGAATCCACCTGAATCTCGCGCCTTGTGCTGATGTGAATACCAACCCAAACAATCCTGTGATAGGTTACCGTTCTTTTGGAACAGATCCGGAGAGAGTGGCCAAACTTGCGCTTGCAAATTATAAGGGAATGAAGCGAGCTGGGATCGGAGCTTGTTTGAAGCATTTTCCCGGTCATGGGGACACAGAAGTGGACTCCCATTTAGGCTTACCTATTTTAAAGAAAAGCAAACAAGAACTTCAGGTCGAAGAATTACTTCCTTTCCAATATGGAATAGATCGTGGTGTGCAAATGATCATGGTAGGTCATTTGGCGGTCCCTTCACTTACGGGTGGAAAGGATATCCCCGCAAGTATTTCTAAGGAAATCATCACCGATTTGCTCAAGGGAGAAATGGGTTTTGAGGGATTGGTTATTTCTGATGCTTTAAATATGAAAGCCGTAGCAAAACATTTTCCAGAGCCGGGACAATTGGAGCTGGAAGCATTCAAGGCAGGTAATGATCTGCTTTGCTTCTCAGATCATGTTAAAGAAGGGATTGAGAAAATCGTGGAGCATGGCACCGAAGAGGAAATTGGGATAGTATTTGAAAAGATAAAGACTTTAAAAATAGGCTTGGGAGTATTGGATTTTAAACCAATAGAAGTTCCTGTTTTCGATTGGGAAAGTCATTCTCATTTGCAAAGTGAATTGGCAAAAAACTACGTTTCAGTCATTTCTGGAAAAATAAATCCAAGTCAAATCCAAGAGCTTATTAAGGCTGAAACACTAGGCTATCGGGAATTTTTCACCACAGAGAAAAGTCACTTTGCTCAGCAGTTAGACTTACCTTATACTTCATTGGATCAAGTGGAAAAAGTAGTCTTAGCCGTCTTTGTTCCTAGTCACAAACCGCTGAATCAATTCGGAATGGACCCGAAATCCATCGCAGAAATCAAGGATATGATGGATTCAAAACGATGTATTCTGGTGCATTTCGGAAACCCATTGGCTCTGCCGCTTTTTGAAAATCTGGAAAAATGTGAAGCAGTAATTTGTTGCTACCAAACTTTTCAGGAAGTTCAAGCAGAAGCTCTAAAGATATTTTTCAACTAAAATCAGCCCACTCAAATTCTGTTTTAGCATTCTTATTGATAAATCCAGTCTGATGTTTTGTTTATCCTACCCTTTTGTATGTTTCTAGATTAACCTTAATTGAATACTGCTTGAAAGGATTTTTTCAATCATTTTCTTATCTTACAAGTGACAGATTTTTTGAAGGTTATGAAAAAAAGATACAGCAACCCTGGAGTTTATGTGGAGGAAATCAGCGCATTTCCCAAAACCATAGCACAAGTTGAAACTGCAATTCCTGCATTTATAGGATATACTGAAAAAGCTTTTCGAGGCAGTAGTTCGCTCTTAAATATTCCCACTCGAATCAGTTCCATGTTGGAATTCGAGGAGTTTTTTGGAGGGGCATTTCCATCTAGATTCGAAGTAGTATCTGCAGTTTCCTCCGATCCTTTACCATTCACTATTGAAGGACAGATGAAGTCTCTTTTATTTTTACCCGATCAACAAGTCTTCCTTTACTACAGTATCAAAGCCTTTTTTTCCAATGGCGGCAGTTCTTGTTACATCGTATCGGTTGGAAATTATGTAGGTCAGGCTACACTTCAAATTAATAAATCTGATTTGCTCAATGGGCTTTCTGTATTGGAAAGTGAGGAAACACCTTCTGTTTTAGCAATTCCCGATGCTGTTTTATTGGGAGATGATGCTTTTGAAGTTTATCAGGCAATGCTTGCTCAAGCTAAAAGCAGGTTTCGATTTGCGATACTTGATATCCCAAATGGCTTTTTACCATTGAATACCTCAGGCGATTGTATTTCTAACTTTAGAAATAGAATTGGAAATATGAATCTTGCCTCTGGCGCAGCATATTATCCCTGGCTTTACTCCAATTTAGGTTCAGATCGAGATTTTGAAATCCTCAATCATATTCCGCTTCAAGATCTGCAGGAAATCTTACCCGAAGAATTTGCAAAGACATTTTTGAATACCAGTCCTTCCCCTTCCGGTGAATACCTACACCAAGCACTAAAAAGCCTTAGTCCAACTTACCTGAAACTTCAAAGGGTAATTCAAGAAAAATTAGGACTTCTCCCTCCTTCCGGGTTTTTGGCAGGTGCCTATGCTTTAGTCGATAATTCAAGAGGAGTCTGGAAAGCACCTGCGAATATCTCCTTGAATTCTGTCAGAAGTACTTCTTTTTCGATTTCAAATTCTATCCAGGAAGATTTAAACATTCATCCCTCCGGAAAATCAATCAATGCAATTCGGGAATTTCCAGGAAAGGGAGTTTTGGTTTGGGGTGCACGCACACTCGCAGGAAATGATAACGAATGGCGATATGTTCCAGTGAGAAGAACCTTTAACATGATTGAACATTCCATTCGAAACGGGCTCCAGTATGTGGTATTCGAACCAAATGAACCTAAAACATGGACCAGAGTAAAATCTGAGTGTACTAATTTTCTGTTTGGAATTTGGCGAAGTGGTGGAATTGCAGGCGCAAAACCTGAAGATGCTTTTTTTATAAAAGTGGGATTAGGTGAGACTATGACAAGCCAGGATATTTTAGATGATAATTTGAATGTAGAAATAGGAATGGCTTTGGTTAGACCTGCTGAGTTTATGTTTTTAAGAATTAAATTAAAAACAGGTTCTCACTAAGTTAAGATTCAAAAAACACCTCTTCATAAATGCAAACAGCCATGTCACCATGGCTGTTTTTTAAGTAATGCTATTTGATTTGATTCGAAAAATGAAAATCACTTTTCAACTCCAAACTTGTACTCGATCACATGTTTGTATTTCTCACCCGGGTTTAAGATAGGTGATGGGAAGTTTGACTTGTTGATTGCATCAGGCCAATTCTGTGACTCCAGACAGAATCCCCAATACTTATCATAGGTCTTGCCTTCAGCGCCGGCAAAGCCATCCAGAAAATTTGCTGTATAAAATTGTACCCCCACATTATCTGAAAACATGTCCATAGTCCTTCCTGATGTAGGATGAATCACCTTGACAAAGTGTATAAATTCAGGGCTTTTCTCCAGCTTCATCACCATATTATGATCAAACCCACCATTATTTGCAGCAATCTGATTACCAAGAATCTTTGGCTCACGGAAATCAAATGGAGTACCAGTTACATCTTTCACCTCGCCTGTAGGGATTAGTTCTTCATCTACCGGAGTATAGGCATCGGCATTAAACTGGAATACATGATCCGTTACCGGACCGGAAATTCCACTGAGATTAAAATAAGTGTGATTGGTCAAATTGACTAGTGTTGGCTGATCTGTTTCTGCTTCAAATCGAATCCGCAAAACATCATCCAGTGTCAATTCCATCCAAAGTGTGGTAGTCAGATTACCAGGGAATCCTTCTTCACCATCCACGCTCAAATAAGTCATTTTCACACCGATTATTGAATCATTGGAATAGGGCTCTGAATCCCAGACTTTTTTATTAAAGCCTTCTAATCCTCCATGGAGTGTATTTTCCCCATTATTCTTTGCAAGTGTGTAAGTTTTTCCATTCAATTCAAATTTTGCTCCTCCGATACGATTGGCCACTCTACCGGCAGTGGCACCAAAGAAGGGATTGGGCTTAGTCAAAAACTCCGGAATGCTATCCAAAGTCAATGCAATATTTTCCAACTTCCCATTTTTGTCCGGAACAGAAATTCTGGAGATCAATCCTCCGTAATTACTCATTTCCACTTGCATGTTGCCATTATCCAGAGTGTATTTGAAAATTTCCTGATCTAGGATTTGAGCTACTTTTTCTACTTTGAGCATAAGGTTTATTTCTTCAGTTTCGAGCTGAGTTTCTTGATTATTAGGTTTGGGTTGGCAGGAGAAAGCTAAAGCAATCATAAAGATTGCTACAAAATTGATTGGTTTGAAAAGTTTCATAGGTTGGGGTTTATGTTTTTCGAAGCCTGTTCTAGGTTATCCAAAATTATGATTTTGGCACAACTACTATTTAATACTACTTCCTAAGATGATTCATCTCGATTTTTGCGAGCTCTGCGTCCAATCTTGCTCGATCATAGAATTTACCTCCCATGACCACTGTGATGGGTCGCTTCATAGTAGACAAATCTTCCAAAGGATTTTTCTCTACCAATACAAAATCCGCCGCTGCTCCTTTTTTGATGACTCCCCATTCCCCTTTTTGATCAAAATACAAGGCTGGATTAACAGTTCCCGTTCGTAGGATTTCCAGATTGGACATGCCAGCTTTAGACATCATCTCTATCTCATGATGGATAGAAAAACCTGGAACATTAAATACCTGAGGAGAGTCGGAACTCATTATCATCGGGACTCCAGCTTCATGAAGGGAAAGAAAAAGCTGATTCCTAAACTCTAAATAGGGTTGAACATTCGCTTTGGTTAAAACTCCCTGGCTCTCCAGAAGCTTCTTTTGGCTTACCCATTGCTGAATCTGCAGCCCCGGTAGGTATTTCATTTCTGGAGCCAATCGGAATGAATCTGCTGGCACATAGCCAAAGTATCGGTCAAATAATGTCAGTGTAGGTGCAATCCAAGTTTTATTTTTCAAGGTCAATTTGATCAGATCAGGAAGTTTGTCTTGATCTGCCTCACCTACAACCAGCATACTAAACGGTCCTGCTACTGTAGGATCAAGCCTTGATTTATCTTCAATCATAGCTTCTAGATATCCGTCCATATGCTCGACAGATTTGTAGCCATTTTGGAGGCAGGTTTCCAGGCCTACTCCAAGCGACACATGGCCACCATAAGGAATGCCTACTGCTTTTGCTGTTTCAGCTATTGCTAAAAATTTTGGCACATCGAGACCAGGATGAAGCTTTAGATGATCATATCCAGCTGCTTTTTGAGAGCCCACCATCTGTGCTCCCATTTGTGGCGATTCCACAGAAGTACCATTCAAGGAAGGTCCGGAGATAAACATCCTTGGTCCAGGAATCTCTCCTCCGACTACTTTTCGCTTTAATTCCAAATGTGACTCATGACCCAGCATACTTCGAATCCGAAGCACTCCGTTTGCGAGATAGAGCCAAAGTGTTTCTTCTTGAAGCTGGGTATTCTCTTTTATTGCTACTGGTAAATGCGCATGCATTTCTGCTAAACCAGGAAAAACATAGGCTCCTTTTCCATCAGTGATGTTCATTCCAACTCCGTTATTTGGAAGCCTGTTCATCGGCAAAACCCTCATTATTATCCCGTCTTTTAGAATTATAAAACGGTCCTCAAGTATTTTACCCGATTCCACATCGACTACATGGACATTACCCAAAACCATTTCTTGAGCAAAAACAGAACTGAATTCACCAATGCTTATAAAGAATAAAATCCCTATCCAAAAGCAAAGTCTTTTTTTCATAATTTTATAGTTTAAAATTCTAAATGAACCACCTGACAGATTAAATCTTTTTAATTCCAACTCCGAGAAACTCTAATGCTTCTTCAAGCATTTTTTCAGGTGGTTGATCAATATTTAGATGCATACCATAACTAGGTTCTTCCCAAGTCGCAAATTGGGAATCCAGCATACTTGCTTTCATGTAGTGATTTTTTCGTGCGAGCATCCGTTCCCAAATTAAATCGCGATCTCCTTTTAAATGAATCCACTTCACCTCTGAATTTACTTGCAACACTTTTCTATAGGACTCTTTCAATGCTGAGCACCCTAGGACCGAACCTCCGTGAGCATTTGATTCGATTAAGAGTTCTGCAAGTGAATTCAACCAAGGAGCTCTATCCAAATCATTCAAAGGAACCCCTTTACTCATTTTTTCAATATTTTCAGCTGGATGAAATTCATCAGCATCATAAAATGGCAAATTCAAATACGCTGCTAAAGCTTTCCCGAGTGTAGTTTTCCCCGTTCCTGAGACTCCTGTGACAATAACAATCATCTCGGAATTTAGGGAAAATAATGATTTAAAACCCGATAGAAATTATGGGATGGTATATTCTGATCCATCTGCATTCGACAAGAAACTAGGGGATAAATTTGGAAACCTTTTTGGATTTTTGTGCGAACTAGAAAAGTTTATCATCTTTCTAGACTATACTTTTATAAAATTTTTATTAAAGTATGTTTTATTCAAAAACTTTTTTTAAATTTGTTCTATCAAATAATTAATTGAAAAATCGTATTTATTCAAAATTTAATTTTATATTTTTTGGATAAACTTCTTCTAATAGGGGATAGAAATCGATTACTCTCTTTATTTTATTTGGAATTTGGATTAGGATAAAATATCTCATAACCGAAAATAATCTTTCAAGACCCTTATGCTAAGCAAGTATCCACTTTCAGAAGTAGAAAAGAGTTTTCTCAAGGAATCAGGTGTAGAAAAAATCAGCACACTCATTCCTTACCTACAAGTTGATAATTTTCCAAAATTAGGTTTGCTAACTGCCTGTCGCTTTTTGGAATGGGCTGCTGCCAATCCAGAAGGGGTAATCAGTTTACCAACTGGAAAAACTCCTGAATTTTTCATTAAATGGACTCAGTTTTTACTTGAAAACTGGGACAATAAAAAAGGGAAAGATGTAAGAGAAAAATATGGTTTGGGAAATACCAAGAAGCCTGTATTAAAGGAACTTACATTTGTACAGATAGATGAATTTTATCCTATCTCATCGGCTCAGAAAAATAGTTTTTTCGACTACGTTAATAAGTTCTATATCGACGGATTCGGATTATCAAGAGAAAAAGCGATTCTGATTAATTCGGATGAGATTCCTCTAGCTAATGGTGCACACTTTAGTAAGATATTTCCAGATCTGAAGGTTGACCTTTCACTTCGATTCCGAGATCCACAGAATGAACTGGAAAAACTACAGCAGGAGTCCATCTACCTGATTGATCAATGGTGTGGAGACTACGAGCAGCGAATCCGGGATGCCGGAGGAATCGGATTCTTCCTAGGCGGAATAGGTCCTGACGGTCACATCGCTTTCAATACCAGAGGATCTCATATTTTTTCTGTAACCAGACTAACTGAAACCAACTTTGAAACTCAAGCTGTTGCGGCGGGTGATTTAGGAGGAATTGAAGTTTCTGCCAATAGATTAGTCATCACGATCGGTTTAGATACAATTGTTTACAATCCAGAGGCAGTGGGAATAATCATCGCTGCAGGAGAAGCAAAAGCGGGTATCGTAAAAGACTCTTTGGAAACCAAGATGACTAATGTTTACCCGGCAACCGTTCTTCAAAAATTGAAAAATGGCAGATTCTACCTCACCAAAGGAGCCGGCGTAAAACTCACTGACTCCATGGATTCCTATTATGAAAAAGGTGAGTGGACTTGGGAAAAAACTGAAAGATCTGTAATCGACCTTTGTAAAAAACTCAAGAAATATGGCCATAGGCTCAAACTTTCTGATCTGAAAGCCGACAAATACACTAGTCTTATTCCTGACTTGTCAGAAGACACCGTCAATCAGGTGATGAAAAGTATCGAAAACAAGCTTGCAAAAGGCCTAGAGCAAGAAACTGATGAAGTACTTCTACACACAGGACCTCACCATGATGATATTTCTTTGGGAATTCTCCCACATATCACCAATCAGCTCCACGAACCCAGCAATGAAGCTCATTTCTCTGTTCTGACTTCAGGCTTCACTGCTGTGACTAATACCTTTGTCATTGACACACTTCAATTCACCAAAAAGCTTCTGGATGAAGGCAAAATCCAAATGGTACATTTTGAGGATTTTTTCCAGATTGGATACAGTTTGAAAACAGACAAGGACGTCTACCATTTCCTCACCAATGTAGCTTCAGAAAATGCCTTTGAAAGAGAGCGTGGTCTTTGTCACCGAGTGATTAGAGCTTTGGTAACTATCTATGAGATCAAA
This sequence comes from Algoriphagus marinus, assembly GCF_001936475.1. Classification (GTDB taxonomy): domain Bacteria; phylum Bacteroidota; class Bacteroidia; order Cytophagales; family Cyclobacteriaceae; genus Algoriphagus; species Algoriphagus marinus. Next base: position 123,440 of record NZ_MSPQ01000005.1, read on the forward strand.
AACAAAACGCAACTTCGTGAGACCATCAATGAAGTGATCAGCGTATTGAGAAATAGCTACGACGGAGAGAAAAACCCATCCAAAATCCAAAAGCTGAAAGGAATGATCCGAGAGTTTGAAGAAGAATTGGTTTGGGCCCACTTTGGAGTGCAAGTGAAAAACGTCCATCACTTGAGACTAGGATTCTACACAGGAGATATATTCACGGAACAACCAGACAAAACACGTGATGTAGAACCGATCGTGGAAATGTTTAGGAAAGTTAATCCTACGAAGATTAGTTTAACACTCGATCCTGAGGGAAGTGGTCCGGATACCCATTACAAAGTGCTTCAAGCAACTGCCGCAGCAGTAAAAAAGTGGGGTGAAGAAAAAGATATTAGTAAACTTCGAATCATTGGATACAGGAATGTGTGGTTTAAGTTTGAGCCACATGAAGTCAATGTGATCGTACCTGTTTCTCTTGGGGATATGTCAGTGATGGAAGATTCATTTGCAAATTGTTATTTAAGCCAAGTGAATGCATCTTTCCCAAGCTATGCGCACAACGGGAAATTCAGTACCGTTGCAAAGCGAACTTGGGTAAATCAACTGGATGCGATTCAACTCCTGCTTGGTAAAAATTACTTTTACCTTCATGAGCGAGCAAAAGTGAGATCAAGCCACGGATTAATTTTCTTCCGGGACATGAATGTTGAAGAATTTTTGGCCACGGCCAGAGAACTTGAAAAATCAATAGAAGGAATGCTTTAAAACGCATTCTTTTAAATTTTAACCATTTCAATCAGAGGGTTGTCCCTAAAAGTAGACGACTCTCTGATTTTTAGATTAACCTATTAACCCAAAATTGTAATAAATGGAAAAGGCCATTTTAGGATTAGACATCGGAGGCACTGGCATCAAAGGCGGTGTATTGGTCAATGGACATCTACATGATATCCGGTCTATTTCTACTCCGGCTCAAGAAAGCAAGGAATATATTTTAGAGACTATTGCACAGTTTATTGATTCTTATTCAGCCTATGAGATCTTAGGAATCGGAATCGGAATTCCTGGCTTAGTGAATGTAGAAGAGGGGATTGTTTTAGGACTTTCAAACATTCCTGCTTTCCAGCATGTAGAACTAAAAAAATTCCTATCCAATCGCTATCAAAAACCCATTTTCATCAACAATGATGCAAACTGTTTCGCTTTAGGGGTACACAAATTTGGCGTAGGTAAAAAATTCAAAAATTTGGTGGGAATTACGCTGGGCACAGGGGTTGGCGGTGGAATTGTGATCAATGGACATGTGTATAGCGGAGTGAATTCTGCGGCTGGCGAATGGTGCAGTGCACCTTACCTCGACTATGACTTTGAGCACTATTGCAGCGGAAAGTTTTTTGCAAAATATTACCAATCCAGACCAAAGGCTCTGGCAAAGTTAGCTCTAGCTGGAGATGAGAGAGCTCTTAGGGCATTTGATGAATATGGGCACCATTTGGGAGAATTAATAAAACATATATTGTACGCATTGGCTCCTGAAGCTATAGTATTGGGAGGATCCATCAGAAAAACCTATCCATTATTCAAAAAATCACTTAATCAAACGCTCTCGACTTTTGGCTATGCCACAGTTTTGGACCGATTAGAAATCTTACTTTCCGAATTAGATGAGACCGCAATCCACGGTGCTGTGGCGTTGGTAGAATTGGAGCCCGAAACAATCATTAATTAGTTTATCAAGTTGGTTTAGTTTTCTGAAAATGCGGATCTCATCAGATCCGCTTTTTTTTGCTATTCTGATTTTAAGAATTCCAACTTAATTTTGAACAAGAATGTATTTTACCCTACTTTTCCCATGCAATAAGATCTTTCAAAATGCCCAATTATCTCCTCAAAGTCGCCCTTGCTCAAATTGCTCCAGTTTGGCTGAATAAAGTCAAAACCCTCGAAAAAGTAGCATCATCAATCGAAGAAGCGGCTTCTAAAGGTTGTGAATTAATCATTTTTGGAGAAGGACTTGTGCCGGGCTATCCTTGGTGGCTTTCGATCACCTCTGCATCAGATTGGGACAATAGAATTCAAAAAGAAATCCATGCCCACTACCTGCGGAATGCCATCAGCGTCGAATCCGGTGATTTGAAGCGAATTTGTGAACTGGCAAAGGCAAATCAGATTGCCATTTATCTTGGGATAATTGAGCGACCAATCGACCGGGGCGGCCATAGCATTTATTGTTCGCTCGTCTACATAGACAATACCGGTGAAGTAAAATCCGTACATCGTAAACTTCAGCCCACCTATGATGAGCGCCTGACTTGGGCTCAGGGAGACGGATATGGACTTCAGGTTCATTCCCTCAAAGAATTTACAGTAGGTGGATTGAACTGTTGGGAAAACTGGATGCCACTTGCGCGAACTGCGCTCTACGGTCTTGGAGAAAACCTCCATGTTGCAGTATGGCCGGGAGCTGTTCGGAATACTGAAAACATCACGCGCATGATTGCCCAAGAAGGCAGATCATTTTCAATCTCAGTTTCAAGTTTAATGCGAAAAAGTGACTTCCCAGCCGATACACCTCATCTGGATGTGATTTTAAAAAACTGCCCGGATGTCTTAGCCAATGGTGGTAGCTGTATTGCTGGACCGGATGGGAAATGGATTTTGGAACCCGTGGCTGATCATGAAGGACTTTTGATTGAAACATTAGACTTTAACAGGGTCCTCGAGGAGCGTCAAAACTTTGATGCAGTTGGCCACTACTCAAGGCCGGATGTCTTACAATTAACTGTCAATCGGGAAAGACAAAGATCAGTTAAGTATGACTCTTGAAATCAAAAAGCAGAAGTCTGAAATCAAAAAATTGAAAGGAAACAGCTTTTGCAACCTATGATTTCAGACTTCTGAATTAACACTTCTCATTTTATCCCCCTCTCCCACTAGCCAATAGCGGAATGTCAGTCAGGTCCTGAACTTTGATCGGTTTTCCGGTCTCAATACTATTTCGAGCTGCGATACCCACCAAGATTGACATGGCACCATCTCGGCTTCCGGCGGATTGACGCCAAGGATCTGCCATCGTTGGATCCTTGAAAAGCTTATCTTTCAATCGAGTATCTCCTCCTCCATGTCCACCTCCTCCATGAGGAATAATGATTGTTTCTCTTTCCCCAAAATTCTTGGTTAAGTGGATTTCATCCTCAGCTTTTTCATCCCAAGGCTGACGCTCTTTGATCCAGGCCTCGAGTCTTCCTTTTGTTCCATTGAAAGCAATTCGATAACCCTCATATGGAGAGTAAGTCGTCAGAGAATAACTGACCTGGACGTCATTTTTGTATTTAATCTGTACGGCCATCTTATCATAGATATTGATGTCCTCACGGAAGACACAGCCATCCCGATGGTATCCATCGTATTTCTCATTTTCCACATAGAGCTTCATCAGATGCTCACTTCTGGTAATATCCCAGTGAAAATCACATTTGTCAGCATGCACACATCCTCTACAGGTAGTACCACGGAAAGGCCCATTTTTCCCATAAAACTCCAATTTACCGTAGGCGAAAACCTCTTCGGGATCCGAATCAATCCACCAATTCAACAAGTCGAAATGGTGGGTGGATTTGTGGACTAAAAGCGTCCCTCCTTTTTCCTTGTAGCCATGCCATCTTCGGAAGTAATCAGCACCATGAGAAGTATCCAGATACCAATGAAAATCCACAGAAGTTAAATCACCTATTTCTCCTGCCCGTAGTAATTCGTATAGTTTTTGGCGATGGGGTGAATAGCGGTAATTGAATGTCACGATCAACCGCTTTCCAGACTTTCGCTCTGCATCCAAAATTGCCTGACATTTGAATTCGTCAGTGGTCATTGGTTTTTCAGAAATCACATTGATGCCTGAATTTAAACCTTTGATGATAAACTCGTGATGTGTGGAATCCATTGTAGTCACAATCAGCACATCTGGTTTGGTTTTGGCAAGCATTTCATCAGCATCAGCAAACAACGGACAATCAGCACCTATGTATTCTTTTCCATAGCGAAGTCTTCCTTCATTTTTATCACTCAATCCTACAAATTCTACTTGATCTTTATAGACCCGCATCACATCGCGCCCAAACATAGAGCAACCTCTCACTCCTGTTCCAATCAAAGCAAGTCTCATTTTCTGATCCGGTTTATCCCAAAAAGTAAGCGCTTCAGCGATCGGATGTACCATAAATGATCCCGCAAGAAGAGATCCGGATTTTGCGATGAAATCGCGCCTGGAATTAATTTGATTCTTATCCATGAATTTTAAGGTTATTGGGTTGGAAAGAAGTAAGATAAGCAATTCTATTTTTTTTTATATCAGGGATTACGGAATCGATTTTTCTGATTGTTAAACAGATAAAAAATCAGCTTTACAAATCATTTGAGCTATTTTTGAGTTTCTGAAAATAAGCATGGAACGCATAATCTCTTTTCGGGGACTTTTTCGAATTAGCAGGCCTATCAATTTGTTGATGGTAGGCTTTGCGCAGCTTATGGCCGCTTATTTTTTAATAGAGACGAACAACCAAGGCTTACCTGTTTTTCAGGATTTCAAACTATATCTACTCGTGTTTTCAACGATCATTATCACCGCAGCAGGTTATATGATCAATGACTACTACGATGTCAAAATCGACTATGTCAATCGCCCCCATGAAGTGATAGTTGGGAAAGGAATAAAACGTCGAATGGTGATATTTCTTCATACCATTCTGAATTTCATTGGAATAGGGATAGGTTTTGCGGTGGCTCCCCGGATAGGATTGATTAATTTTGTTGCAGCATTTCTACTCTGGCTATATAGCAACCGATTGAAGCGGGAACCCTTCATAGGTAACCTTACTGTTGCATTTTTGACAGGCTTAGCAATTTATTTGGTAGCTTTTTATTACCAAAAATCAGAACTACTCGTATTGACCTATGCTATTTTCGCTTTTTTCCTTAACCTGATCCGTGAGATTATCAAAGACATCGAGGATCGCCCTGGAGATCGGAAACACGGTTGTCGGACTTTACCGATTGTGATTGGCTTTCGTAAAACCAAAGATGTTATATTTCTAGTAGCGATCTGTTTTGTTTCAGCGATCATCATTATCACTTTTGAAATCAACAAACCTCACCTTTTTTACTATTTTGGAGGTTTGGGTATATTTTTCCTGTATTTCATGTACAAGATCTACCAAGCGGATCGAAAAGATCATTTTACTCAGCTAAGCCTTTTTGCTAAAATTCTAATGCTCGTTGGGACAATGAGTATGGGATTTCTTTGATTTCAGATTTACGATATGAGATTTTTGAGATCTAAAAGATTCTCTACCGCTGATATCAGAAATTAAACTTTTCCGCTTCGCTGATAAAAACAAATTCAAACAAAACCCAATCTATTCGAGAATCCGGAAAATCGTAATCTCCAATTTGTAGACACATTTCGCAATAAAACCAGTATTTTGATGCAAATTTTCTAAAGAATGCTCGAAAGCAAAGTCATTGTCATCAAAATCGGCTCGAATGTCCTAACACAGGAAGACGGACTTCCCGACCTCATTCGAATGGAGAAACTGGTCTTGCAGATTCAAAATCTGATGAGTCAGGGAAAGAAAGTAGTCCTTGTAAGTTCCGGTGCGGTAGCTTTTGGAAGACAGGCGATTCCACTTCCGGAAAAATTAAACCCCGTTTTCAAAAAACAAATTTGGGCCTCTACAGGTCAAATCCGCCTAATCCACGAGTACCAACAACGCTTCGAAAAGCAAGGAGTCCAAATCGCTCAGATTTTGGTCACCAAGGAAGATTTTCGGGATCGAAAGCATTTTCTGAATATGAAAAATTGTATTCAGGCTTTGTTAGCTCAGGGGATCCTCCCGATCATCAACGAAAATGATACAGTGACGATTACCGAATTGATGTTTACCGACAACGATGAACTGGCCGGTTTGACTGCAGCCATGATCGATGCAGATACACTGATCTTGCTTACCAATGTGGACGGGATTTATACCGGAAACCCTGCCGAACCAGGATCGAAATTGATCGAAAAAGTCTCTTCCTCCATGCCGGAAATCTCCAACTATATCTCCGCATCGAAATCCTCCTTTGGTAGAGGTGGCATGCTGACCAAATATGCCATGGCTAAAAAATCAGCAGATTTGGGGATTCAAGTTTTCATCGCCAATGGCAAACGGGATAATATCTTACAGGAATTTGCCGAAGGAAAAATCAAATGCACGCAATTCGAAGCCAAAAAATCGACTCATAGCACCAAAAAATGGCTGGCTCACGGGGCTTCCTATTACAAAGGTGAACTGACTGTCAATGCAGGAGCGAAAGCTTCACTTACTTCAGAAGTCATTCGAAGTCTACTTCCAATTGGGATTTCAAGTTTGGAAGGTGAATTTTCCAAAGGTGACATTTTACTGATTAAAGATGAAAAAGGGCGGAAAATCGGTTTGGGTCGAGCAGAATACAATTCAAAACTCGCCCAAGAGCGATTAGGACAAAAAAATCAAAAAGCACTAATTCATTACGATTACCTCTATCTTTTCGATCATGAATGAGTATCAGAGAATTTTTGAAGATGTAAAAAAAGCCAGCCGAAAGCTGATTGGGCTCTCTGACTCCAAAGTAAATGCGGCCTTAAGTGATTTGGCGGATTTGGCTATCGCCAAAAGTGATTTTTTGCTCTCCGAAAATCAAAAAGATTTAGCCCGAATGGATTCACAAAACCCAATGTACGATCGGCTTTTACTTTCAGCGGAGCGCATCAAAAATATATCCTCTGAATTGATTCAGGTTAGTAATTTACTTTCTCCACTCCATCATGTTTTGGAGCAAAAGATTTTAGAAAATGGGCTTTCCTTACAAAAAGTTTCCGTTCCCTTGGGGGTAATTGGAATCATCTATGAATCCCGCCCCAATGTGACTTTTGACGTATTTGCCATCGCAATCAAATCCGGAAACGGATTAGTCTTGAAAGGGGGCTCAGATGCTGATGCCTCCAATCGAGCCATTTTGAGTTTGATTCATGAAGTTTTGGAAAAGCATGAAATCCCTACTCAAGCTTTTCAACTGCTTCCCGCTGATCGGTCCGCTACTAAAGCTTTGCTTGAGGCGGTTGGTTTCGTAGACATAATCATTCCCCGGGGTTCGCAGGGACTGATCAATTTCGTACGGGAAAATGCGAAAGTCCCGGTAATAGAAACTGGTGCTGGAATCGTCCACACTTATGTGGATGAAAGCGCAGATTTGGAGAAAGCAAAAGCTATAATTCTGAATTCAAAAACGAGGAGGCCAAGCGTCTGCAATTCTCTGGATTGTCTGATTATTCACGAGACTCACTTGAATAATCTAAATAAATTAGTTGCTCCTCTATTGGAAAAAGAAGTCGAGATTTTTGCAGATGAATTGGCTTTTGGGGCTTTAAAAACCAACCCACTGGTCCATAAAGCGACAGAAAAGCATTTTGGGACAGAGTTTCTCAGTCTAAAACTGGCGATCAAAACAGTTGCAAACTTAGATGAAGCCTTGGATCATATTTCCCACTATTCTTCGCAGCATTCAGAAGCCATCGTTACCGAAAATCAGGACGCTATGGATCGTTTCCTTTTAGAGGTAGATGCTGCTGCAGTCTATATCAATACCTCCACAGCCTTCACGGATGGGAATCAGTTTGGATTGGGAGCCGAAATAGGAATCAGCACTCAAAAACTCCATGCGCGTGGTCCAATGGGACTCAAGGAACTGACCAGCTACAAATGGATCGTTCGTGGAAATGGTCAAGTGAGAACGTAGGGAGTTGGAGACGAATAACATTGAGTAATTTTAATACAACTGGTAAACGAAAACTACGATAAAGGAAAAATCATTTTTCAAAAGGCAACTTCCGTAGAAAAATCAGAGAGTTGAGAAGATATTGCAGTTAATCTCGAACATCGATATTTCGTCGAGATAATTGTGAGTACGATTTGACCTTTCACATTCCTGAGTTTTTTTCATTTATCAGGTTCAGATATATAGGATGTGGTCAACTACATTACACAATAGTCAAGACGTTAAACCCTGAGTAGCGAAGCTTAGGAAATGCTTGAGAAATTGACTTATCTCAGAAAAACCCCATAAAATTATAATTGAAGACAAAGGCTATTTTGAGTTTTCCGACAGGCAGATTTACTTAATGGCTATTGACCATACCTCGAATTATTGCTGGAAGGCAAGGAGGAAAAACTAAAAGAAAAAGAAAATTATATAATATAATTGCAAGTCCTGCCATCAAACCAACTATCAAACCATGACCGCTAAAGACATCTTAGGGAATCCTGATTACCTCGCCATTTCTTTTGGAGGCTATCGAGACACCACAAGAAACAACCAACCTACCCTTGCTCAGCTTAAGGAGGATTTGAAAATTCTTTATGCCATGGGCATTCGGATCGTGAGAACCTACAACGTACAACTTCCCCATGCGCCCAACGTGGTCAAGGCGATTTCAGAATTGAAAAAGGAGTTACCTGGTTTTGAAATGTATGTGATGCTAGGTGCTTGGATTGATTGTAAGCATGCTTGGACGGAATTAACTCCAGATCATCACCAAGAGAGTGAGCAAAATGAAGGCGAGATCAACCGAGCAATCGCCCTTGCAAAGGAATACCCATCAATAATCAAGGTAATCGCCGTCGGAAACGAAGCAATGGTGAAGTGGGCTGAGTCCTACTATGTGCAGCCCGGAGTTATCCTCAAGTGGGTTTTGCAACTCCAGAAACTCAAAGCCAAAAATGAGCTTCCAAAAGACCTTTGGATTACCTCATCGGATGATTTCTCTTCCTGGGGAGGCGGGGACCCGATGTATCATGTGCCGGAACTAGAGCAACTCATTCAAGCAGTTGATTTTGTATCGATGCACACTTACCCGATGCACAACACCCATTATAATCCTTTCTTTTGGGGCGTTACTACTGAGGAAAAGAAATTACCTAAAGAAAAAATACTGTCCTTATCCATGAAGCGCGCAGTTAGCTTTGCCACAGATCAATATGAGCAAGTCAAAGCTTATGTGCAGCGTATCGCGTCAGGAAAGCCGGTTCATATTGGAGAGACCGGATGGGCTACGACTTCAGATGGGTTTTACGGTCCGAATGGAGCCAAAGCTTGTGATGAGTATAAAGAAAAGCTCTACTATGAATCCATGCGAAATTGGTCCAATGAAAATGGAATTTCTTGTTTTTATTTTGAAGCCTTCGACGAGCCTTGGAAGGATGCTGGAAATCCGATTGGATCAGAAAATCACTTTGGATTAATCACTGTTGACGGAAAAGCCAAGTACGCCCTTTGGGAAAAAGTAGACCAGGGAATCTTTGATGGATTGACTCGTGATGGTCGCCCAATTACCAAATCTCTTGATGGAAATGAGAAATTAGTCCTTGAAAAAGCGATGATTCCTCCCTTAAATCATCATTTGAAATGAGCCAACTAATGTGAACTAGTTTGGAATCAACTTTCCATTCTTTCTTTAATTTCAATTAGTAAACCTGTAGCACTTAAAAAACCATCTCCCTTGAAGACTGAAATAATTGAAACTTCCGCTGATGGAAACAAGCTCCAAAAACTACAAGATTTTGACCTTAGTGGTGAAACTTCTTTGATAGAGATCCATCCTTCCAAGGATTTTCAGACAATCACAGGTTTTGGGGGATCATTTACTGAATCCTCTGCTTATGTCTTAAGTCAATTAAGTCCAGAAAAACGAAGAGAAATCATTGAGGCGTATTTTGGTGATTCCGGAGCCAAGTATTCCTTGACTCGAACACATATTAATTCCTGTGATTTTTCCTTGAGTCAATATTCCTATGCTCCAGTGCCGGGAGATATTCATTTGGAAAATTTTTCGATCGACAAAGATCGAGAAATACTTATCCCATTGATTAAGGACGCCATGACTATTTCCAGCGATGGATTTAAACTTATTTCGTCGCCTTGGACAGCTCCCCCTTGGATGAAGGATAACCAAGACTGGATTGGTGGTAAATTGCTAAAGGAATACTATCCCACTTGGGCTTTGTTTTTCTTAAAATACTTAGCCTCTTACCAAGCTGAGGGTATTCCGATCTGGGGAATAACTGTTGAAAACGAACCCCATGGCAACGGAAATAATTGGGAGAGCATGCATTATTCACCTGAAGAGATGACCGAATTTGTGCAGCAACATCTAGGACCAACCCTCGAGAACAATGGTCATCAAGCGGTAAAAATTTTCGGTTATGATCAAAATAGAGCTGGTCTCAAAGATTGGGTCGACGTCATGTTTGCCACCAAGGAATCCTCAAAATACTTTGCCGGAACGGCCATTCACTGGTATGAAAGCACTTATGAGGTATTCCCGGAAGCCTTGAACTATGCGCATGCTATCGCTCCTGATAAATACCTGATCCAAACCGAAGCCTGCGTGGATGCAGAAGTTCCAAAGTGGAAAGATGATGCTTGGTATTGGAGCAAAGAGGCTACCGATTGGGGCTGGGACTGGGCTCCTGAGGATCAAAAATTTTTACACCCAAAATATGTCCCGACCTACCGCTATGCCCGGGATATGATTGGATGCTTGAATAATTGGGTGGATGGCTGGATTGATTGGAATATAGTACTGGATCGACAAGGCGGACCAAATTGGTTTAAAAACTGGTGTGTCGCACCAGTAATCGTAGACCCCGCTTTAGATGAAGTCTATTATACCCCGATTTATTACACCTTAGTCCATTTCAGCAAATACATCAGACCTGGAGCCAAAGTAATTGGGGTAGAAAAACAAGACGACACCTTATTGGTTACCGCAGCAAAAAACCCTGACCAATCCATTGCAGTGGTTATTTTAAACCAAGACATGGAAAAAAAAGTATTTGAATTGAAGCTTGGAGAAGAAAAACAAATGATTTCCATAAGTCCCCAAGCTATTCAAACCATTTTGATCCGAACAAACTACTAATTCACAGTCTTTAAAAAAGATGAATAAATGGCTTGTAGCAAGCCGAGTCGAATTGTAATTTAAGCCCCATAATTAATAACTATTTCATGCCATCATTTAGACAAGAGCGATTTCTTTCTCTCGCTTCCTCAGACTTAACAGAAAAGCCGTTAGCAGATTTAAAAGAAATTTTAAAACAACAATTGACCAGCGGTGTCCATGGTTTTTGCGCTAGCCCCTATTTGGAAGGCCAAAAACCAGGTGATCAACTTACCGAAGAACAAATCCGAAAAAGATTGGAGGTATTGAAGCCACATACCAAATGGATCCGGTCCTTTTCTACCACTGAAGGCAATGAGCTCATCCCAAAAGTCGCAAGAGAACTAGGTATCAAGACTATGGTCGGTGCTTGGCTAGGGGATGATCCAGAGACCAACCGGAAAGAAGTAACTAATTTGATTGAATTAGTGAATCAAGGACTAGTTGATATCGCTGCTGTAGGCAATGAAGTACTCTACCGGGGAGATCTTACCGAGGCTGAGCTTCTTGAATACATTCATGAAGTAAAAAGTAAAATCCAAAAGGATGTGCCAGTAGGTTATGTAGACGCCTATTATGAATTTCATGATCATCCAGCTGTCGCTGATGCATGCGATTTAATTCTAGCCAATTGCTATCCTTTTTGGGAAGGTTGTCCACTTGAGCACTCCCTACTCTACATGAAAGAAATGTTCAGAATCGCTACTGAGGCGGGCAAAGGAAAGCGAGTGATCATCACGGAAACAGGCTGGCCAGACCAAGGATCGAATTTACGTGGCGCAGAACCCTCAACTGAAAATGCCATCAAATATTTCATCAATGCCCAGCAATGGTCCATAGAGGATGGCATAGAGTTGTTTTATTTCTCTTCCTTCGACGAATCTTGGAAAGTAGGCAACGAAGGGGATGTTGGTGCTTTCTGGGGAGTTTGGGATAAGAATGAACAATTAAAATACTAGATCTCTAGAGTAGCTAATAAACGTAGCATCAAAAAAACCTAGGTATAAAGAAAGTCTTCAACCACTAGATTGCTTTTGGGGAAAACTTTGTGCCTAGGCTTTAATTTGCCTAAGATGAATTGGGACTTCATTAATTTATTTTTAGAAAGAAAGCCAGAAAGTCTATTTTTCATAAGCTTCAATATCCCAGAAATTGGTTCTAAAGCTCAAAACTCTTAAAATCAGAAAACAATCTATTGAACTCCTGAAAATCTCGTAAATCCTCAACGTTTTTTTGATCTAGCCTTTAGAATGGTTTAATTTTAAACTCCAAATTAAATCCGCCTAAATTGAAAAGTCTAGCCATCCTTGCCTCCGGAAGTGGAAGTAATGCCGAAAAAATCATGGAGTATTTCAAAAACTCTGAGAAAGCCAAAATCGCTTTAGTGGCTTCCAATAAAGCAGATGCATTTGTTTTAGAGCGAGCGAAGAAATTTGAGGTCCCGACGTTTACTTTCTCCAAAAAAGAGCTTGAAGAGGGCTTTTTACTCAAAAAACTCCAGGCTGAAAAGATCGATTGGGTAATCTTAGCAGGCTTCCTTTTAAAGATTCCAGCAGAACTTATTCGGGCATTTCCAGACCAAATGGTTAATATTCATCCTGCTTTACTTCCAAAATACGGAGGAAAGGGAATGTACGGAGCTCATGTGCATGAAGCTGTTAAGGCAGCCGGAGACACCGAAACAGGAGTTACAATTCATCTTGTCAATGAACACTACGACGAAGGAAAAATCATTTTTCAAGCAGCTACTTCTGTAGAAGAATCAGACAGTCCAGAAGATATTGCAAGCAAAGTTCATGCACTCGAGCATCGCTATTTTCCGGAAGTGATCGAGAGCTTGCTTTGAAAACCCCATTATTAAAAAGCCGGATTTCTTTCAATAAAAAAGATTTTTGGTTCTTCGTAAACACAAAAAAACACTCAAAAAAGTCTGGTAGGAGAGTAATTTGAATGTTTTTTGAGAAACTTATTAGTTTTATCCTTTAGTCTTTTCAATCATATGATTGATCACTTGGGTGTGTTCATGCTGCGGACTAAACATTACTATCTCGGAATCCTTATTAACTTTTACATTATGCCCGGGAGGCCAGTAAAACAGCTCATTTGAATACACATCCTCTTTAGTGCCTGCTGCATCAGTAGTAGTAAGATGACCACTCAAAAGAAAACCCCAATGAGGGCACTGACATTGATCCCCCTCAAGTCCCATAAATAAGGGCGTTGTGTCCACACCTGAGGAAAGGCTAAAATACTCTCCACTAATCTTACCTAATCCAGTGGCGTCGCCAAAATTAGTCTTCTGTCGGATAACTGCTCCTGGAATCTCCATTTTAACTTCAATGTCGTCTTTTGCAATTTTCATAATTGTGTGATTTAAGTGATTCGGATAAGATCATCCTAAAGTTAGACTTGCTTTTTTTGTTACCGTTATTTTGGAAATCGTTTATAAGAAATCTAACCTTTTTTGTAAGTATTTATAAGATAGCGCTTTATTAATAGCTTTTACGACAAAATGCATGATAGCTTCCAAATCAACAAAGACAATATTTAGAGAAAAGGATTAATTGAAATAGGTCATGATAGTAAAAGAGATTGTTTTTCAAACAATCCGCTTTATCAATTACTACTCGAAAAATCGAACTACAAATGATTTCGATAGCAGAGAAATAAACTAGTGATAATTGAAATGGGGTTAACTTTTAGGACAAATAGGTGGAATGTTGTGCCCAAAAAATTCTCCAGTCTAAATATTAATCCCAAATCCATGCATTAGGACTAACCTCAATCCAACATAAATCACCAGAATAGCGGTAAGCCCGCCCAAAAATCTAAGGTTAAATTTCTTGCTAGAATAGTAGGAACCAATACCTCCTCCTAAGACCACTGCGAGCACCAATTTCCAAATCAGATTCACATCAACTTCGAAAGTACCGGCAACCGTCAATCCTATCAACCCTGAAATCGAGTTGACAAGGATAAAAACCGAGGCTAATGAAGCTACAGTTCGAGGATTTGCCCAATTCAGGAGATTCAAAGTAGGACTTAGAAAAATCCCTCCTCCAATACCTGAAACTCCCGCCAGAAACCCAACACCTCCTCCCAAACTCAGCTTTTTGACCAAACCAAATTCCTGAGATTCAAGTTTTGCCTGAATGTATCTAACCATCATTGCTACCCCGGAAAGGATCAATGAAGCTCCCAAAATCAAGAAGAATACTTCCTGAGAAAGCCTTAACTGAGCGCCGAAATAAGCCAATGGAATACTTGAAACCAGAAATGGCCAAAAGAGCTTGAAGTCAAACACTTTGTTCCTCACAAAAATGATGGTTCCAATTGAGACCACACAAATATTCAAAACCAATGCTGTAGAGCGTATTTCATAAAAATTAGTCAGAAATAAACTCATAATTGCCAGATAGCTGGAGCCTCCTCCGAAGCCAACCGAACTATAGAACAAAGCGATGATGAAAAAGATAAATGGTAAATATTCTATAGTAATCATTCAATTATTTGTAGCTGGATGACAGGCTTTTCAAGTAGGGAATTTTAGACTTGAATTTGACTATTTTTTATTGATCTACCAACGCTGACTCAGAAGATGTAAGAGCAATCAATTATAAAATTTATTGATTGACAGCAATAGTTGAGTGCATTTTTAGAAATTAAGAAGTCTAAAAAAAGAATTAATCATTGTATTTATTCTGCCGAAACTTCAGCGTTTAAAAAAATTATTCATTTCTTGAATTCCTCACTTCAATTCAGGATTCAGAGTTCCCTTCCAAGGTTTTTTCCTACCTTTGCGCTTTCCTAAGTTTTCAAACCAAACCATTCCCAAATGGCGCTCAAAAAAATAGAATCAGCCCTAATTTCAGTCTTTTATAAGGACAATCTTGAACCCATCATCGCCCTTCTAAAGAAGCACGGAGTGAAAATATATTCCACCGGAGGCACACAGAAATTCATTGAGGAGCAAGGCGCAGAAGTAATCCGTGTCGAAGACTTGACCAGCTATCCATCTATTTTTGGAGGCCGGGTGAAAACCCTGCATCCAAAAGTTTTCGGAGGTATTCTATACCGAAGAGAAAATGAAGGAGATCTAGCTCAGGCAGCTGAATTTGAAATTCCAGCTATTGATTTGGTAATCGTTGATTTATACCCTTTTGAAGAAACAGTCGCATCAGGAGCCTCTGAAGCTGATATCATTGAGAAAATTGACATCGGAGGAATTTCATTGATCCGGGCTGCAGCAAAGAATTTCAAAGATGTAACTATCATAGCCTCCAAAGATCAATACACTGAATTGGAAGCAAAACTGACTGCTCAAGATGGACAAACTACATTGGAAGACCGTCGGTATTTTGCAGCCCAGGCATTCCAGGTTTCTTCACATTACGACACTCATATTTTCAATTACTTCAACCAAACTGAAAATATCCCGGCCTTGAAAGTTTCAGAGACAAAAGCCAAAGCGTTGAGATATGGAGAAAACCCGCATCAGTCAGCGCATTTCTATGGTGACATGGAAGCACTTTTTGATCAGTTGAATGGCAAAGAACTTTCTTACAACAACTTGGTCGATGTGGATGCTGCCGTTAATCTGATCGCAGAATTCAAAGGAGAAACTGCTTTTGCAATCTTGAAACATACCAATGCTTGTGGAGTGGCTTTGGCTCCAACTGTAAAAGAAGCCTATCAAAAAGCTTTCGCAGCAGATACCACTTCCGCTTTTGGAGGAGTATTGGTGACCAACCAAACTGTCGATAAGGACGCTGCAGAAGAAATGCATTCCCTGTTCTTCGAAGTATTGATTGCTCCTGCATTTACGGATGAGGCCTTGGAGGTTTTGATGAAAAAGAAAAACAGAATCCTTTTGGTTCAGAAAATGGATCTTCCTGGTACCAAAATGATGAAAACACTTTTAAATGGTGTAATCGAGCAAGACAAAGATTTGGTAACAGAAACCAAAGCAGATTTCACCGTTGCAACCAAAAAGGCGCCAACTGAAGAAGAGCAAGACGCTTTAGTTTTCGCAGCAAAAATCTGTAAACACACTAAATCCAATACCATCATACTTTCCAATTCCAATCAGCTATTCTCAAGCGGAGTAGGTCAAACTTCGAGAGTGGATGCACTTCGTCAGGCAATCGAAAAAGCTAAGGCTTTTGGCTTTGATTTGAATGGAGCAGTAATGGCATCGGATGCCTTCTTCCCTTTCCCTGATTGTGTGGAAATTGCCGGTGAAGCAGGAATCACAGCGGTAGTTCAGCCAGGCGGATCGATCAAAGATCAGGATAGCATTGATTATTGTGATGCGCATGGCATGGCAATGGTAATGACGGGTGTTCGTCATTTCAAACATTAATCTTTGACAAACCATAGGTTTTCAGAAGTAAGGCCTTTGAGATTTTCTTTATCTCAAAGGCTTTTTTTCATTTAATAAATAGTGGTTTCTTTCAAAAATCACCGCTCTTCCAAACTCACCTTTCATTTACCCACTCGAATCCCCTATTTTGCAGTGCGAATCAAATTCGGATAGAATCCGTACTTGGTTTTCTGTATTTCGTACTTCATACATCCTATGAAATCACATCAACTCAAACTATACAACACTCTTTCCAGATCGAAAGAAGATTTTAAAGCTATCAAACCCCCATTTGTAGGTCTATATGTCTGCGGACCAACTGTCTATGGAGATGCTCACCTTGGTCATGCGAGACCTGCCATCACTTTTGACACTGTCAACCGCTACCTGACTTACTTGGGATACAAAGTTCGATATGTCCGAAATATCACCGATGTAGGTCACTTGCAGGGAGATGCTGATGAAGGAGAGGATAAGATTGCCAAAAAAGCAAAGCTTGAGCAATTGGAACCGATGGAGATTGCACAGCAATACACAGACTCCTATCATCGGGATATGGCTTTATTGAATACCTGGAAACCCAATATTGAACCTCGTGCGACGGGACACATCCCCGAGCAAATCGAATTGGTAGAATCAATTCTGAAGGAAGGTTTGGCATATGAGGTAAACGGTTCGGTGTATTTCGACACGCTGAAGTACAACGAGATCACACCATATGGAAGACTTTCAGGTAGAGTAATCGATGAGTTGATGAGCGGAAGTCGTGATCTTGACGGTCAAAGCGAAAAGCGCAATTCTGTGGATTTTGCCCTCTGGAAGAATGCGGCCCCCGAGCATCTGATGAAATGGAATTCCCCTTGGGGAGTAGGTTTTCCAGGTTGGCACTTGGAGTGTACCGCTATGAGTTCAAAATACCTCGGAACTCAATTCGATATTCACGGTGGTGGAATGGACTTGATGTTTCCACATCATGAATGTGAGATCGCTCAGGGTAATGCCTGCAATCATAAAGATCCCGCGAACTATTGGATGCACAATAATATGATCACCATCAATGGTCAGAAGATGGGTAAATCGCTCGGTAACTTTATCACCTTGCAGGAGCTCTTTACCGGAAACCATAAATTATTGGAGCAGGCCTATAACCCGATGACGATTCGTTATTTTATCTTGACAGCCCACTATCGCTCCACCTTGGATTTTTCCAATGATGCACTTCAAGCTGCGCAAAAAGGTTATAAAAAACTGATCAATGGACTTCGAATCGCTAAAATGCTCTTTTTTGATGAAGCGGATGCAGCGATAGATGAAGAGCAAGTGAAGCAAGTAGAAAACAGCATTGCCGCAGCTTTTCGCGCCATGGATGATGATTTCAACACTGCTCAGGCGATTGGACATTTATTTAATTTACTAAAGAAAATAAATTCAATCTATACTGGACAGCTTTCTGCCGGAGTTTTCGGAAAGGAGGTTTTCGACAAGTTAGTAGGGACCTATATCCAGTTTGTTGAAGATATTTTAGGACTGACTGAGGAAAAATCCGATTCGCAAAATGGCATGATAAACTTGATGCTAAAGCTTTATCACGAGGCTAAAACTGCACGAGATTATGCAAAAGTAGACGAGATCAGAGCTGGATTAAAGGATTTGGGTTTTGTAGTCAAAGACATGAAAGATAAAATTGACTGGGCATATGAAGAATAGAATTTGGATCCTTGGACTTTTGCTTTTGGTAATAGCTTGTAGCTCGCCTGAGAAAAAAGCTGAGTCGGTAATTGATACACCAATTGCCAAACCCTATCCGAAATTCAATCCGGATTCTGCTTATGCCTTTATCCAAAAACAAGTGGACTTTGGACCAAGAGTTCCTGAAACTCCAGCTCATGCTGCTACAAAAGATTGGCTTATCCAAAAATTTGAAGAATACAGTTTTAGCGTCCAAACACAGGATTTCGAAGCTAAAACATATGATGGTTTGACTTGGGATCTCAGTAATATCATTGCTTCTTATAAACCTCAAGCCACCAAGCGTGTGCTCTTGGCGGCCCATTGGGACAGTAGAAGAATTGCTGATAAAGACACCGAACGAATAGATGAACCTATCGATGGCGCAAATGATGGCGCTTCTGGTGTCGGTGTATTACTTGAAATCGCACGAACGATCGCGTCTCAGGGCTTGAAGCCGGATGTAGGTATTGATATTATTCTTTTTGATGGGGAAGATGATGGGGAGCCTGAGCAAGCTTCGACTCGAGACAATTCCCAAATCTGGTGGTGTTTGGGATCACAGTATTGGTCCAAAAACAAGCATGTACCAAATTATTCTGCTTATTATGGAATTTTGGTCGACTTGGTGGGTGCTAAAGGAGCTCGTTTCTTTAGGGAAGGTTACTCCCGGCAATATGCTTCGGGCATTCTAAAAAAGGTTTGGGATAATGCTGCACAAATAGGCCAAGGAGATTTTTTTGTCAACAGAGATTCTCCGGATATTTTGGATGATCACGTTTTCGTGAATGCAAATGCAGGCATCCCTATGATTGATATTATTGAGTTTTCCCCGGATTATGGATTTGGTCATTATCACCATACACATGGGGATAATATGGAGGTAATTGACAGACGAACCTTGCAAGCGGTGGGAGAAACTGTTTTATTTACTATTTATCAGGAATAATAGAATTTTCAACGTTTATTGCAATCTAAACAATGGAATACGATTGCAGTTTTTGAATATTCAATAATTCCCTCGATTTGTAAATGATTCTATCATGAAAAAAGGGCATCAGATAACGATGAAGGAAATAGCCAAGAAATTGGGCGTTTCCGTTTCTACTATTTCCAGAGCATTAAAGGATTCTCCAGAACTCCATCCGGAGACTAAACGGAGGATTGTAGAGATGGCTAAGGAAATGAATTATCAGCCTAACCTCCTGGCTCAAAGCCTTCGAATCAGCCGCACCAAAACCCTTGGAGTAATCGTACCGGAAATCACTTCACACTTTTTCGCCTCCTGTATTAGTGGAATCCAGGATTATGCGAATAAACGTGGCTACAATGTCATGATCTGCCAATCCAATGAATCCATTGAACAGGAAAAAGCGAATATCAAAACACTGGTTGCCACACAAGTAGATGCACTTTTGATCTCTCTAAGTCGGGAAACCAATCATTTCGAGCATTTGGATGAATTATATAGCAGGGAGATTCCATTCGTGCTTTTCGATCGCGTACATGAGGAAATGCCTGTTTCAAAAATAACTTTCAACGATACGGGAGGAGCTTATCAGGTAACTAAACACCTTCTTGAAACTGGCCGAAAGCGAATCATGTACATTTCAGGACCCGAAGATTTATACATTTCCAAAAAGCGCAAAGAAGGGTATTTAAAAGCATTAGCTGAATTTGGAATCAACGAAAAAGATGAATTAATCAAGGTAACTGACCTGACTCTTGAAGGAAATTTGAAAGTAGCTCAAGAAATCATTGAAATGAATCCAAGACCAGACGGAGTGTTCTGCATGATCGACCCATTAGCTGTGGATGTATTAACTTATTGGAAAAGCAAAGGGATCAGAATCCCTCAAGACATGGCATTGGCAGGATTTACCAACAACCCAACTTCGGCTGTCGTAGAACCACCTTTAACTACCGTGTCCCAGCCTGGCTATGAAATGGGGAAATTAGCTGTAAGTCACTTACTTGACCAACTGGATGGCTTGACATCTGACGACCCCATCTCCATCGTACTGGAAACTACTTTAGTTCCGCGTCAATCAACAGCTCAACTTTAAAAATGAAAAAACGAATATCCGAAGTTTTTCAAGATCTTTTTTCCCAAAATCCATTAATCGCTTTTGCTCCAGGGAGAATTAATCTTATCGGAGAACATACTGATTATCAAGAAGGACTTGTCTTTCCAGCAGCTGTGAAACAAGGGATTTACATAGCTATTGGCCGAAATCAAGAAGGCCATTGTAGGTTATATTCCCTCGATTTCGACGAAGAATACACTTTTTCTTTAGATTCGATTTCGCCCCAAAAAGGTCATTGGGTAAATTATGTAATGGGAATGCTAAGCCAATTGAAGCAGTCGGGATTTGCACCACAAAGCTTTGATATGGTCATCGGAGGTACTATCCCAGTAGGGGCAGGACTATCCTCTTCGGCTGCACTTTCCATCGCAATAGGAACTGCGATCACTTCCTTATTTAACTATCAAGTATCAAAAAAATCACTGGTTCTTTATGCTCAGAAATCTGAGCATCTCTATGCTGGTGTCAATTGTGGAATCATGGATCCCTACGCTTCGGCTTTCGGTAAAAAATCCCATGCTCTTCTACTAGACTGCAGAAACAATTCACATGAAGAGATTCCAATTGATTTAGGCCATTTTCAATTGGTTTTGGTGAATAGTAAGGTCAAGCATAGTTTAGCAGATTCTGCTTATAACAAAAGAAGAATGGCTTGCGAGGAAAGTGTTGAGATTCTGAAAATTGAATTTCCGGAAATCAAAACCTTACGTGACATAGCGATTTCTGATCTGGAAAAGGTTGAAAAAATCCTCCCTGAAGAACTTTTTCCCAAGGCCAAACATGTAATTACTGAAAATCACCGCGTATTTGAAGCAGCAGAATCACTTCGCCGGCGAGACCTCCTCACATTTGGTAAATTACTCAATGCTTCCCATACAAGCTTATCTACGGATTTTGAGGTGAGTTGCGCAGAATTAGACTTTTTAGCTAGCCAAGCCCAAGGTATGCTTCAGGTATTAGGATCCCGAATGATGGGAGGTGGTTTTGGTGGCTGTACTCTGAATCTTGTTGATAAAGAATTTTTAGTAGAGTTTAAGAATCAGATTCAAAATAGCTATCAAAAGGCGTTTGGAATAATCCCGGATTTCATCGAAGTGGAGCTCTCGGACGGAGCCTCCGTAATCCACTCTGATTCAACCTCTTTTTAAAAATAGAATCTATTGTATCAAAAAGAAATAATTGACCGTTTAGCAATCAATTCCTCCGAATTTCAGTTAACTCGAAAGATGTTTCTTTTAATTCCCTATTTTCCGAAAAATATTAAACCTATGAATTTCCCAAAAAACCTAAGAAGCTTAACCCTGCTTCTTTTGATTACCATGGTGGGACTTTGGAGCTGTCAAAACAAGCGCTCTGGAGATCCAAAAGTATTGGTTTTCAGCAAAACGGCAGGATATTATCACCAATCGATTCCTGCAGGAATCGCTGCCATCCAGAAATTGGGGGCAGAAAATGGATTTGCAGTTGATACTACGACCAACTCAGAACTATTTAACGAAGAAAATCTAACCCAATATGCTGCGGTTATTTTCCTAAGCACTACCGCAGATGTACTCAACAATTACCAGGAAGCTGAATTTGAGCGCTATATACAGGCGGGCGGAGGATTTGTTGGAATCCATGCCGCGGCAGATACCGAATACGAATGGGGATGGTACAATCGTCTGGTAGGAGGTTATTTTGCTGATCACCCTGGGATTAACGACCCTAACCCAAACGTACAACCTGGTTCAATCACTGTAGTAGATAAATCCAATGCATCAACATCCTTCCTTCCAAGTCCTTGGGACCGAACAGACGAGTGGTACAGCTACAAGAAAATGAATCCGGAAGTCAAGGTTTTATTGACTTTGGATGAGAATTCCTACAAAGGCGGAATGGATATGGGCGAACACCCTATCGCATGGCACCATGATTATGATGGAGGTAGAGCCTTCTATACTGGTGGTGGCCATACCAATGAGTCATTTACAGAGGAATTATTTTTGAAGCACTTAGTGGCAGGAATTCAATATGCGATAGGAGACAATCTCGAATTGGATTACTCAAAAGCTAAGACAAAACATGTCCCTGAAGAAAATCGATTTACAAAGACAACTCTTTCTGTCGGTGAGTTTACCGAACCTACGGAAATGACCATCCTTCCCAACTTAGATATTCTTGTAGCTCAGCGAAGAGGTGAGATTTTACTTTTTGACAATCAAACTGAAGAACTTAAAGAGGTCGCAAAGCTTGACGTCTATTGGAAAACAGATGTAAAAGGAGTTAATGCTGAGGAAGGCTTAATGGGAATTCAGAAAGATCCCAACTTTGCAGACAACGGTTATGTCTTCGTTTATTATGCACCAACTGGTGATAAGTGGGTAAATCGACTTTCTCGCTTTACTTTCAAAAACAACAACTGGGATATGGCTTCAGAAGTAGTGATCCTAGATGTAGATTCTCAACGAGATATTTGTTGCCACACTGGAGGTTCAATTGCTTTTGATAAAGACGGAAATCTATTCCTTTCTACTGGTGACAACTCTACTCCTTTCAACCAAAATGATTCCAAATACATTCTCAATGGGTATGCTCCTTTGGATGGCAGACCAGGCAGAGAGCAGTGGGATGCCAGACGATCTTCAGGGAATTCAAATGATCTCCGTGGTAAAATCCTTCGAATCAAAGTAAATCCTGACGGTAGCTACGATATTCCAGAAGGCAACCTCTATCCTAAAGGAACTGAGAAAGCACGAGCTGAAATATTTGTTCAGGGAAATAGAAATCCATACAGAATCTCAGTAGATCAGAAAAAAGGCTGGGTTTATTGGGGCGAAGTGGGACCTGATGCACGCCTTGACAGTATGGATACTCGTGGTCCAAGAGGCTATGATGAAGTCAACCAAGCCCGTCAGGCAGGCAACTTTGGCTGGCCATATTTTGTAGGAGATAATTACGCTTATCATGACTTTGATTTTGAAACAGGAACACCGGGTATGGCTTTCGATCCGGCAAAACCAATAAACAATTCTCCAAGCAATACAGGCTTAAAAGAACTTCCAGCAGCCCAACCGGCATTTATCTGGTACCCCTATGCAGAATCGCCGGACTTTCCGGCAGTAGGAACAGGTGGCCGAAATGCCATGGCAGGACCAGTTTACTACCCTGATCTGTATACTTCAGACACCAAATTCCCGGATTATTATGCCGGAAAGGTTTTTATTTACGATTGGATTCGAGGTTGGATCAAGGCAGTGACTATGACCGAATCAGGTGATTTTGATAAGATGGAGCCATTTATGCCAGGTACAAAATTCAATGCGCTCATCGATATGGAAATGGGACCTGATGGCAGAATGTACATTCTCGAATATGGTAATGGATGGTTCTCTAAAAATCCAGATTCTGGACTTTCTCGAATAGACTTTAATGGTGGAAACCGTGCGCCTTCTGTCACAGAAATCGTGGCTGACAAAACCTCAGGTAAAGCACCATTGACGGTGAATTTCAAAGCAACCGCAACAGACCCTGAAAAAGACGCTTTGTCTTTCATTTGGGATCTTGGAAATGGAAAAACTGAAACGACTACTGAGCCTACTCTGACTTACACCTTTGATCAAATCGGAGAATATGAGGTAAAAGTAACTGCGGCAGATCCTGCTGGTTTGTCAGGCATGAGTGGAATAGCGAGCGTCTATGCAGGAAATGTTGCTCCGGAAGTTGCTATTGAAATCAAAGGAAATAAGTCATTCTATTTCCCTGGCAAGCAAGTAGCATACGAAATATCCGTCTCAGATGAGGATCATCCAGATGCTGGAAAAGACATGAGTACACTTTACGTCTCTGCCGATTATCGTGAAGGCGTTGATATGGCCGAAGCGGACATGGGACACAAAATCATGACAGATGCTATGGTTGGTAAATCGTTAGTCTCTTCTTTGACTTGTAAGACTTGCCATAAGGAAGCTGAAACCTCCATTGGACCAGCATATACTGATGTAGCTAAGAAATACACTGAAAAAGACATCCCTTATCTGACTACCAAAATCATGAATGGTGGCGGAGGAGTTTGGGGAGAGACCGTGATGCCTGCTAATCCAAACCTGAAAGGATCAGAACTAAGTGCTCTGATCAGCTATATTCTTTCTCTTGATCAGACAGCAGCCAAGCCTACTCTACCAGCATCCGGATCTATTGATCCAACAATGGGTAAAGCTCCATCATCGTCTGGAACCCTGGTATTGACAGCTTCATACACCGATCAAGGTGGAGAAGGAATTAAGCCGCTCTCTGGATCAAAAAGTGTGTACTTAATGAACAACACTGTTGATTTAGGGAATGCGGTCAATTTGAAGGACTATACTTCAATGAGTTTTGGTGGAAGAAATCTCTTGATGGTTCCAAAAACAGAAGCCCATTTTGCCATTAAGAATGTCGATCTTACTGATATCTCTTCAATTATGCTAATCACTGGAACAAGAGATGTGATGTCAGAAGAAATGATTTTTGAAGTGCATCTCGATAGTCCTACAGGACCAAAAGTAGCTGAAGGAACATTTGTTCAAGGAGAGTTCAAACCCGATGGTACTGGCACTTCAATAAAACCATTTGTACTACCGGTGACGGGAACTTCAGATGGTAAATTGCATACTGTATATGTGACAAGTAAGACTAAAAATGGTGGCGACCCTGGCGCATTTATCCTTGTTGGAATTACTTTCATGCCTAAGTAATCTGCTAATTAAAATCAAAAAAGGCCAATTCCAGATTTGGAATTGGCCTTTTTTGTTGAGTCCAAAGAAAGGTTAAATTTCGATCCCTACTTTAAAGGAGAAAATGGCAATGTTTTAAACATTACTGCATCAACTTTTTCTACGATTTTGCCTGAGGCTTCGGACTCATCCCGAGCCTTAATCCATTCTGGATCCTTTAAAAAAGCCTGGAATCCTGCATCAAAGCTCGCTTGATCTTTAGCCCCGAGAAGGTACAAAAGCTTAGGTTGTGAGCCGTCTTTTGGTACAGTCATCCAATACGGATAATTTCTCAACCCTTGCTTCTCAAAAAGGTCTTGGGTATGATCTCGGAATCTAGCTTGGATATTTGGGACTTTTCCCTCGAATAAGGTATAAGTTCGCATCTGAATCACTCCACTAGGCATGGGCTTGGGATTATCATTGAGATGAGGAGCAAGCACCATAAAAGTTTGGTCTATACTTTTAACTAAAGGACCATTTACACGAGAAGCCTCGAATGCCTTTTTCCATTCTGGATCATTCATAAAAGACTCCCACATCTGATCTCTCGACTTTTCATCAGGATAGCCTAATATATAAGTCATCGAATTATCGGTGTTATCCACTGGCACGAAATAGGCAATATTTTCCATCCCAGCCTTTTCAAACAACTTTATGGTGTGATTTTCAAAGCGATTCAACAAATCCTGAAGCTTTCCCTCGTTTGCATAGTATTTCCGTACTTCAAAATACCTGGACTTCATATCAGAGTTTTGCTGCGCAAAACCTGAAAGTGCCAGAAAGAGCAGAAATACGCTTGATAGTATTTTTTTCATGGTTTTTTTGGGTTTGAAAGATGATAATTTAGGTGTTTATTTCAATAATGAATTTAAATGAGAGATATAGTCTCTTTAAGCTTTCCATGCTTTCCAAAGCGCTGGGCTTAATGCGATAGCGATTATTAATAAGCCAAAGGTCTCTCGGTTTTCTTCCATTTGTTGGGTTTTCATGGTAAGGTCTTTTTGAGCCCATTCCTGAGAAACCCAATCCCCTACTCCTCCTGGGAAAAAGTAAATAGCACCCAATAGACATAGTATTACAACCAAGGTGAGCGGTATCTTCGGGAAAATACCTCTAACACCAAGCAAACAAAAAATCACTGCGACTACATAGATACTTACCCAAATCTCAGGATCTGGATCATTAAACTGCCAATAGGCAAACAAAGCAAACAATACTGCCCAAATACCAAAGAATATTTTGTTAAATTTCATTGAATAAGTCGTTTTGATCAAATCTAACCAAATCAACTCAAAAAAATTACTTTAAAGTGCCAGCATTTTTTAAAAAATTTATGATCTATTCTCAAATAATTACAGATTCAAGATAATTTTTTAAAAATAAAGAATGAGCCCATGTCTACATATTTTTCCTGCAAATCCTAAGAGATTTACCCCAACTATCAATGACACTTTACCTCCTAAAGTCTCTTAACCAGATTACCGAGAAATGATTAAAATCTGTCATGCCCAAACAAACGCTGATTTAGAGAGAATTTTAAAACTACAGCGAGAAAATTCCCTATACAGTATCACGTTAGAGGAGAAAAAAACCGAAGGTTTTGTGATGGTTCAACACCTATTAAAGGATTTAAAAGCCTTTGCCAAAGAAGCACCACAGGTCATTGCAAAAGATGGCGAAGAAATTTGCGGCTATGTTCTAGCCATGCCAAAATCACTTCGGCAATCTATGGCTATGCTTGTACCGATGTTTGAGCAAATGGATAAAATTCTAATCCAAGGCCAATCGATCACAGCATATGAATTTATCACCATAGGCCAGGTCTGCATCAAAAAGGGTTACCGAGGAATTCAACTTTTTGACCAACTCTATGATGCGTATCAAAGCGAGTTCCGGTCAAAATTTGATTTTGCAATCACGGAAATTTCAACGAGCAATATCCGGTCCATGCGAGCCCATGAACGAGTAGGTTTTAAAACAATTCACACCTTCAAAGACGAATATGAAGAATGGAATATTGTGTGT
This sequence comes from Algoriphagus marinus, assembly GCF_001936475.1. Taxonomy (GTDB): domain Bacteria; phylum Bacteroidota; class Bacteroidia; order Cytophagales; family Cyclobacteriaceae; genus Algoriphagus; species Algoriphagus marinus. The sequence goes on from NZ_MSPQ01000005.1 coordinate 150,380, forward strand.
TGGGATTGGAATAAGGTATTAGAATAAAAAACTATCTGAACCAAACCGAAGAAAAGGTCTATAAGACAGAAAATATTCTTAAAAAGATAAAATTAAAAGTGAAAAAAAATATTTTGAAAATATAAATAAAGCTATAATCAATTGAAAGTAAGTAGCCTAAATTAAACGAAGTATTAAACCCTATGAATCAAAATCCAATTAAATATTTAGTATTAAATAATTATTAAGATCAGGAAAAATTTTTCTCTCAGATAAAAAACTATAATTTTACAAGACATAGTAAATACGAATTTAAAATTTTGTCTTTCTTAATGGGAAGAATTTAGTAACCTAGGAATCCTGATTAATTGAATCTTCTTGATTTATATGAAGAACTTTTAGTCAAAAAAATTAGGATTATCAACAATTAAAATTAAATCAAAATGAGAATCGGCATATTAATTCAAGAATTTGAGGTGTTATCAAATTGGGAATTAAGAATAATAAATGAAATCCTAAAAGACCCATCTCTTGAATTGGCTTTATTAATACAGGACGGGAGAGAAGGGAATAATAGTACAAAAACGCTAAAAAGCAGATTAAATAGATTACTAAAATCTAAGAATATTTTTGGAAAAATACTTTTCAGTCTTCAAACAAAAATTGAAAACTTCTTATTTAAAGAAAAAATAACTGTTGATAAAGAAAGAATTATAAGAGAATTAAATAAAATCAATAAAATAAATGTAGAACCAAAAAGGAAAGGATTTTTGGATATTTTTGATGATAACGATGTTGATAAAATCAAAAAATATGATCTTGATATTATTTTACGTCATGAATTTAATATAATTAGAGGGAGCATATTACAAGCAGCGAAGTATGGTATTTGGTCGTTCCATCATGCTGACAATTTTATTAACAGAGGAGGTCCTGCAGGGTTTTGGGAAATAGTTTTAAAACAACCTTCTGTTGGTGTTACTTTACAAAAACTAACACCTGAATTAGACGGAGGACTTGTTATAGATAAAGCATTTTTTAATCGAAACTGGTCTTTTGTAAGGACAAGCAGACTTATTTTAGAAGGCTCAGTTTCTATTCTACTTAAAAATATTAAAAAATTACAAAATGGTGAATTCAAACCAACAAAATCGCTCGTCTATTTCAACCCTCTTTATAAAGCCCCAGGCTTAAAAATGGTCTTAAAATACATGTTTCTTTTTTATTCTAAATTATTAGGAAGAGCTATGGAAGAAACAAACTATAAGATTTTCGGTCGTCGATTTGATTGTTGGACACTTTTTATAGGAAAAGGTGATTTTCTCAATTCAACATTATTTAGATTAAAACCCATAAAACTTCCCAAAAAAGAATTCTGGGCTGATCCGTTCATTTTCAACCATAATAATGATAATTATATATTTTTTGAAAACTATAATTACACTACAAAGAAAGGGAAGATATCCTGCGGGAAAATCACTAATAATGAATTAACTGATATCGCCGATGTTATAGAAACAGACTATCACTTGTCATATCCTTTTATTTTTAAAGAAAATGAGGATATTTTTCTAATGCCTGAATCAAGTGCTAACAATCGCTTAGAAATATATAAATGTATTAAATTCCCCACAGAATGGGAACTTCACACGACAGCATTCGAAAATGAAAAAGTGGCAGATGCCTTTTTCTATACTGATAAAGACAAAACCAAGTGGCTATTCATAAACAAACAAATGGATATTAATGCTCCATTTGAAAGTGAATTATACATTTATAAAGTAAACTCATTTGATTTAAAAGATTTAGAACCTCATAAAAATAATCCGGTCATGATCAACTCCGAAATAGCAAGGAATGGAGGACCTATTTTTGAATATGAAAATGAAATTTATCGACCATCCCAAGCAAATATTGACGGAATTTATGGACGGGCATTAAATATCAATAAAATAGAAAAACTAACTATTGATGAGTACATAGAAAACACCATTGTAACAACTTATCCTAATTTTCAAAAAGGATTAATATCTATGCATCATCTACATCAATCAAATGGATTGTTTGTTATTGATGCTGCATATAAAAAAATATAATAAATTGACATATATATTAGCTAAAACCAAACAACAAGTACACCTACTTTAAACGCAAGAGTCTCTTTGAGATTCTTGAAAGTTTGAGATGCAAAAGTATTATCGAATCAAAGTTTGGTAAAAGAAATTATAAATTTTAGATCCAAATCAGCACTAAAATATTCTTAAAAACAAAAACGGGAAACTATTCTTGCGAATGCTTCCCGTTCTACAGCTTGAAAACCATAGTCCCCAAACTGCATCAAGCTACAGTTATTAGCTTTTCCCAGTTACCCGGGTCAAAATTCAATGTTCTCAGTCGCCCCTAAGAGCATGTCCCAAATGAGAATTCCTGTAATGCACTTCTGCAGTTTCCTGTCTCAATCTATCCCATTAGAATAAACCCTTCATGCCAGTCATCTCGAAACCCAACGAGTGGATTCCATATTGGGCCGATCTGTTTTTGCACTTCTGCGGTCTCCCGTTACAAACAACTGGGATTAACCAGCCATTCCTTTGTGCCCGATTGCTTTCCTCCCGAGGGATTCTCGCCAGTTGATTAATTCGCTTTATACACTTCTGGAGTAACCTCTCTCAACAAGATGAAAACTCATCTAGTCCTTCATGTGCGAAAATCTGAATCTTTCCGAAGAGTTCATCAAATTCAACCAAATCGTTTGTTGGCACTTCTGCGGTTATCCGTTTCAGAAATCTACCCGAAAGTAAATCCCCCTTTGCGCCCGATCTCAAACTTTCAAACTTAAATCCGGGGTCGTATCCCCGACTTTTTATCTCTTACTTGATGTATTAAAGTTGCGTTATATTTTTGCAGAAGGCAATTTTTAAAGACGTTTTTTACCCCCAATTTTTCCACCAAATATTATTCTAAATAAACAAGCTTATACACTGATTTTCAAGACTTATACACCTGTTTATCCACAAAATAGCTGTCTTTTTTACACCCTTATTCTTTTTATCCCCAACCTCACTTTCTTTATTTAATCGCTATTCGCATCAAATGCATATCTGCTGTCATATACAGATACTTTTCTTCCGTATCAAAACCACAATTTGCCGTTGCCTGACCGGTTTGGATCGTTCCTAAAATCTTTCCTTCTGCTGAAATCACTAATACTCCTCCCGGACCAGTGGCGAAAATTGTCCCAGAAGAATGCACTTTCAATCCGTCAGGCAGCCCCTTCTTTTCCTCAGATACTCTATCACTCACATCCAATAGAATTCTTCCGCTGATTACTTGCCCAGTTTCATCCAGATCATATGCATAATACCGTGCCTTCTCTGCATCTGACTGAGCTATGTAAAGAATCTTTTCATCAGGACTTAAGGCCACTCCATTCGGCCGATGAAGGCTATCAATCTGCAAAGTCAATTCTCCATCTAGTAAGCGATAAACACCTTGGAAATCAAGCTCTTTTTTATCCCATTCATCCAAGCCATATGGAGGATCTGTGAAAAAAATCCCACCATTGGAATGCACAACCAAGTCATTGGGGCTATTGAACTGCTTTCCCTCCCATCCAGCAGCCAGAATTTCAAATTGGGGATTAGGGTCTTGGAGCGAACCTTTGAGCCTTCCTAATTGCCGTTCTCCATGCTGACATAGTAGTAAGTTGCCTTCATGATCAAGAGTCAATCCATTTGAACCAGGTTCATGTTTATCCATCCGTTCCCCAAGATAGCCTGAAGGTTCCAAAAAGATAGATAGGCTATCCTTTTCAGACCAGCGGTAGATTTTATTTTCCGGTACATCTGAAAAAAGCAAGGCCTGTTGATCTTCAATCCAAATGGGTCCCTCCGACCAATCAAACCCTGATGCAAGAATTTCTATTTCCGCATCTTCTGAAATAAGGGAATTTAAAGCGGGATCAATCCGCTCAATTGAACCAGTGACCTGATACTTTCTTTCAGGAATAATCGTTTCAGCTTTTTTGGAAGAAAATGTACATGCATTTGCGAAAAGCAAAATAAAAACAACTGGATAGTATTTCATGGTAATTTAATTAGACTTGAATTTACATAAAAAAGAAAAGCATCGGAATTGACCTTTTTTCTCTTCAATACAAATTCCATAAAATAACCAGTCAGTTATTTTTGGGTTTCACGCTCTACAGGATAAAGTGGAAATAGAGAATTCGAGCTATGCGCTTGGTCCATCAACTGAACCAACTCCGCTAATTTTTCCGGATTACTAAAAGCTAGGTTTTCTGTTTCATTTGGGTCTTTCGACAAATCATAGAGTTCTAAGAATGGACCTTCCTTGCCAAAAACCTGCAGCTTCACTGCCTTCCAATTCCCTTGTCGAATGGCTTGCTTTCCTCCCTGCTCGTGAAACTCCCAATAGAGGTACTCATGATTCTGCTGTTGGCCTCGGTTGAATAAAGTTGGCACGAAAGAAATGCCATCCGTTTTTGAATTCGGCTTAGTTCCTGCCAGCTCTGAAAATGTCGGAAGCAGATCCCAAAAGGCCAGAGGCGTATCACTTTTACTTCCAGCTTTGATTTTTCCAGGCCAATAGGCAATCATCGGTGTCCGAATTCCTCCCTCGTAAAGATCTCGTTTGTGACCTCGAAATGGCCCGTTGCTATCAAAAAAATCCGGATCGGCTCCACCTTCCTGATGGGCTCCATTATCTGAGGCAAAGATGATAATGGTATTTTCTGCCATGCCTAATTCTTCTAATTTATTAACTACTTCTGCTACATAGCGATCGATTCGCTCCACCATCGCCGCAAAGGTTGCATGCGGATAAGGCTGAGATTGATACCCTGGAATCGCCATCTCCGGACCATAATCTGCTCCTTTTGATTTAGCGACATATGGTGTTTCATTTGGGAATTTGGATTGATATTTTTTCAAAACCTCATCCTCAGGCGCAGCCAATTCAGCATGAGGCATCACAATCGGCATAAATAAGAAAAATGGATTCTTCTGATTCTTTTCAATAAACGCTAGCGTTTTTTCCTGAATCAAATCTGGTGCATAGTCTCCTTTGGTAGTCCAATCATTGCCGGGAAGATTTACTTTTTGGAAATTATCCCATAAATAATCGGGGTAATAGCGATGCGCAAAGCGCTGGCAGTTGTAGCCAAAAAACTGATCAAATCCTTGATTGACTGGATCACCTTCCGAACCTGGAAATCCCAATCCCCATTTGCCAAAAGCTCCGGTGACATAACCTGCTTCTTGAAGGAGTTTAGAAATGGTCATCACCGAATCAGGCATGGGCTGCTGCCCTTCCGGCTGAACTTCGGTATTCCCCCTAATCGGCGTATGCCCCGTGTGCAAACCTGTCATAAAAGCAGAACGAGAAGGTGCACAGACCGTAGCCCCAGAGTAAAAATTGGTAAAAAACATGCCTTGACTTGCCAGTCGGTCGATGGCGGGAGTTTCAATGTATTGCTGACCCAGAAACCCCAAATCTCCCCAGCCTAGATCATCAGCCAAGATGAAGACGATATTAGGCTTTTTTTCTTCCAGAGTCACTTGAGGTTCCTGCTTGCAGGAAAAAATCAGAATGGCCCAAAAGCCAAAAACTATCAAAATTGACCAAGCTTTTTTCACATCATTCATCCGTTTAAGATACTAAATTCAAATCTTAAAGCCCAGATGCTTTGGCAACCATCCCTCTCTCTTTAATTAAGTTTTCTCTAACCTTAAGCGAACGATAAACCTGCAAAGGACCCGCCGCTCCTCCATTTTGGATTCTTGCTTCAGTCACTAAGCAACGAACATCTGTCTGAAAGGCTGCCTGCAAAATCTCCTGAGCTCCGGAAACATCCCCGGATTTTTGACATTCGGCTAATCGTACCCGATCTACCAAAAGCGACTTAGCAAAGGAAATCGCAATCGCTTCCAAAGCCTGAATCAAATCTTCCATAGGGTCTTTCACATTATGACTGGCATCGATCATCCAGGATATGGAATCCCAAGATTGCGCGCTGTCTGAAGCCCCTCCCACCAATTCACAGAAAATCAAAAACAACTGATAAGGCTTGATACTCCCGGTAGTCAGGTCATCATCTCCATATTTGCTATCATTAAAGTGGAAGCCTGCCAACTGATTTTGATACATCAGCGTAGCTACGATCTGCTCGATATTGGTATTGGGTAGATGATGACCCAGATCCACTAGCACTTTTGCCCGATCCCCAAGCTGCCGACAAATCAAGGAAGAAGTACCCCAATCAGGAATAATCGTATGATAGAAATTAGGTTCGTAGGGCTTGTATTCCAAAAGGAGTTTCCAATCTGAAGGCATCTCTTGATAGATTTCCTTTAAAGAATCTATGGTCCATTGTAAAGAATTTCGAAAACTAGCCTGACCTGGAAAATTACTCCCATCTGCCAACCAAACGGTCAAGCCTTTACTGCCCAACTTTTCACCGATCCGAATCACATCGACATTATGGGCTACTGCCTGATCTCTTACGGACTTGGAAGCATTCCCGAGCGAACCCATTTTGTAGGATTCTTTTTGGCCATAGTCCTGAAAAGTATTGCTGTTCATCGCATCAAAGGACAAACCCAGCGAATCCGCTTTTGCCTTGATACCTGCATAATCACTGGGAATATCCCAAGGAATATGGAGCGAAACGGCAGCTATTTTCTTAGTCAAGGCAGCAAGCATACCGATATCCTCTAGCTTTTCTTCCAGATTTCGGGGTTCGCCTCCGATCGAAAATCGACCGAAGCGCGTCCCTCCGGCTCCCAAGGCCCAACTTGGTACTGCGATCTGAAATGCAGCGATTTTAGAAATCAGTACATTGATGTCTAAACCTAATTTTTCCAGTTTTTCAGAGAGAATTGCCAAGGATCGCTCGTGAAACTCGTCAGGTTCGAATGCTTGGATTTGGGAATTGGTGATGTTCATGGATTACTGTTAGCTATTTTCGGTTTTCGTCTTTGCGAGGACTTTAATCATTTGTTCCTTATGCTTAATACTTCAAGTCCGAAGCAATCTTTAAATAATATGTGTTAAAGAAAATGTCACTCAACATTATCTTGATTGATTTTAGGTAAAAACAATCCCCCTTATCCCTTTTTTAAAGGGGATTAGATCCGATTCTCATTTGAATCTTGAATTATAATTAAACCTGGACTTATCCGAATACTCATATTCTATTTTAATTAAAGAGCGCAAAATTCCACTATTCAAGACATTCATCCTCCAAATTCTCAATTTGCTTTCTGACAAATTCGCTTCGGTCTCCCGTCTTCGGTCTTTTTTCATCCAACTTCCGTCTCCTAACATCTGACTTATATTTTCTGTCTCAACTCCCCACTTCGGACTTCTGTCTCCCGTCTTCGGTCCTCCTATTAATCCAAAAAGGTGCAGATCCAAACCAAGCGACCATCCCAAGGGTCATGAGCGACTTAGTTTCTTCAAGATCTATACTTCCCATGAAAATCAATACTGGGGGAATCATGGTCAGTAATAATCCTATCAGGGAAATTATTTTCAAAATTGCTTTCATGCCAGTTTCAATTTAACAGATGAATAGTAAAATTTGGAAAGGCCTATAAAAATAAAGACCGCGATAAACCAGCCTGGAAGACCAAGAAAAAACACCTCAATTCCGTAGAATTGATTTAAACCCAGACAAATGACCAAAGTCAAGACCCAAGCGACGAAAGCTGGAAGGCTAAAATTGCTCTTGTTTGTCAAAGCTTGCTCAGCTTGAAATCCAAATCGCTTTGAAAAATAGAAGTCAGCAAAAATAACCGCTCCCATTGGCATCAAGAGCAAACCATATAGTGCCACAAAATCCAACAACTTCATCACCAAAGCTGGAAAGCAAGCTGCCAAACTGGTGATTCCTCCGACGATGGCCGTAATCTTCCAAGTGTGAGTTTTAGGAAAAATCCCCTGTAATGCCAGTCCTGCTCTATAGATCGTAGGATTTGCAGTAGTCCATCCGGCTACAATTACGCAAACAGCCCCAGCAATGCCTGCAGTTTGAAAAGCGATTTCCCCTGGAGCAAAAGAAGTGGAAGCAGAATTAGATTGGAGAAAGACTGCATATAATATTCCTGAAGCAATCCATGCAAAGAAATGCCCGATGTACATGCCAGCAAAGGAAAGAAAGCCATACTTCCAAGAGCGAGCATAGCGAAGTATCGTCAAGTCCGACATCCCAATATGCATGGCCATATTACAAAACCAAGCAAAAAAGATGATATGCCAAATGGTGAATTTGGACATTCCTTCCAGTGGAATTCCAGTCCAAATCACTTCATTAGATATCGCCAATAAACTTTCCCAAGAATTCACACCCAATTGAGACAAGCCGATCAATCCAGCCCCTATGAAAATCAGAATCATCCAAGGCGCCATCAAATTTGCGAAGCGAGCCACATAAGAATACCCTTGAATGGCAACTAATGTAATCACCGCACCCATCAGAATCACCGTAATCACCCAACCTGAGGTTCTCGGCATCCAATCAGTCAGCGTGGGCATTTCCAATCCAAAAGGGATTCCAACAGCAGTAGCCGAGACGGCAATCATCGAACCCGCCAGAAAGCAAAACATCAGTGCATTCACTAGATTATATCCCGCTACAAGTCGCTTCCCTACGATTCGTTCCAATTGATAATAAAGCGTAAGTCGTTTGGAAGTCGCTATCGGAGCAGTGATTAAAGCCCAACTAAAAACAGCTAAGAGATTACCAATAAGGAGTCCAAAAATCAAATCTCCAGCAGCCACTCCGTGTGCGACGAAAAGTGGCCCAATTACAAATTCAGTACCGGCCGTATGCTCCCCGGCGTACATTCCAAGGAAACTATTTCCGGATTTCAACTCCGAAGCAGGCACGGGAGTCCGCTCAAATTCATTTGTCTCGCTTAGTACTTTTTTGAAAATTGATGAGGCCATAAGGGTTATTTGTTAGCTTAAATAAAGTAAGTCTACCTCGGAGCCTATCCTGCACTATCCTACTGAATTTTGGATTAGGAATTATAAAGAATCTTCGATAAAGAAAATTGAAGAAAAAAATTTTGGAATTATCCTGAAGACCGAACTCTTATAAAGAGGTATAATTCTGAAATGGTTTTAAATTGAACCATCGGATGGGTTAATTAAAATCCACTGCTCAAGACAGCACAGGATGCAATTGGCTTCCTTTTCCAACAAATTGACCTTAAGAAAATCCTTTAAATCCAATGAACCAAGAGACAAAAAATTTCAAGCACGTAAGTTACCTCTGGGATGAAGAGAAAGCCTCAAAACTTGAAGGCAATGAGGTAGACCTTTTAATTTATCGATCCAATATGCTAGGGGCAGACTTGAGAATCACGAATTACGGTGGTGGAAATACGAGTTGCAAGACTTTTGAAAAGGATCCTTTGACCAAAGAAGAAGTAGAAATCATGTGGGTGAAAGGTTCTGGAGGAGATATTGGAACTTTAAAAAAATCTGGCCTAGCAGGATTATATGTCGATAAATTGCGATCGCTGAAGGGCATCTACCGTGGCCTTCAATTTGAGGACGAAATGGTTGAGCTCTTTAACCATTGTATCTATGATCTTGCTTCTAAAGCCCCATCGATTGATACGCCACTTCATGCATTTTTACCTTTTAGGCATATCGATCACCTTCATCCTGATGCGGCTATTGCTATTGCTGCCTCAAAAGATGGAGAGCGAATCACAAAAGAACTCTGGAAAGGACAAATCTCATGGGTTCCTTGGCAGCGCCCCGGCTTCGACTTGGGACTTCAGCTCAAACAATCCCTAGATGACAATCCTGGAATTCGAGGAATTATGCTCGGAGGCCATGGACTTTTCACTTGGGGCGATACCGCTTACGAATGCTATTTGAATAGCCTCGAAGTTATAGAAATGGCTTCCGAATATTTGGCGGAAAACTATGGTAAAAAGCGTCCGGTTTTTGGTGGAGCGAAAGTAACTCCCCTAGATCCGGAAACACGGAAATCCCAAGCTGCAAAATTAGCTCCATTGCTAAGAGGTCTGGCCTCTTCTGAAAACCTGATGGTTGGCACTTTTACAGACGCACCCGAAGTGTTGGAATTCATCAATAGCCATGATCTTGGGAAATTGGCTCCGATGGGAACTAGCTGTCCTGACCATTTCCTTAGAACCAAAATCTCTCCTTTGGTCTTGGATATACCTGCTAATCAAGACTTGAGTGATCCTAAATCTATTAAAGATCAAATTGCAAGTGCTTTTCAAGGGTATCGTGAAATGTATGCGGATTATTATCAGAAGCATAAGCGCGCAAATAGCCCTGCAATGCGGGATCCTAATCCTGTAGTGATTATTTGGCCTGGAGTAGGCATGTTTAGCTACGCTAAAAACAAGCAAACGAGTCGTGTTGCGAGCGAATTTTACATCAATGCAATCAATGTGATGCGTGGTGCTGAAGCAGTTTCGGAATATGTGTCCTTGCCATTACAGGAAGCTTTCGATATCGAGTATTGGTTATTGGAAGAAGCCAAGCTACAACGGATGCCGAAAGAGCAACCGCTTTCCAGGAAGATTGCTTTAGTCACAGGAAGTGCAGGAGGGATCGGAAAAGCTATCGCAGAGAAATATGTACAAGAAGGAGCCTGCGTTGTTGTAACTGATATTGATGCTAACCGTCTGATAGATGCGGAGGCAGAATTTCTACTCAAGTACGGAAAGGATTCTTTTTTAGGAGTCAAGTTGGATGTGACAGATTTGACAAGCTTGGAAAAAGCAATTGAAGCCACTTGTCTAAAATTCGGCGGAGTCGATATCATTGTGAATAACGCCGGAATTTCCATCAGCAAAAGCTTTGAAGATCATACCAATCAAGACTGGTCAAAGCTCAATGATATCCTCGTTATGGGCCAATACCATGTCTCCAAAGCAGGTGTGAAAATCATGAAAGAGCAAGGCTTGGGTGGTGACATCGTGAACATTGTTAGTAAAAATGCACTCGTAGCTGGCCCGAAAAACGTAGCATATGGAACCGCAAAAGCGGCTCAACTCCATATGTCAAGATTAATGGCAGCAGAACTTGCAGAGGATAAAATCAAGGTAAACGTGATCAATCCGGATGCTGTGATTGAAAACTCAAACATCTGGGAGGGTGGATGGGCCGAGAATCGTGCTAAGGCTTATGGCGTAGAATTGAAGGATTTACCGCAGTATTATGCCAATCGAACTTTACTTAAGGAAAGCGTAAAAACTTCGGATATCGCTGATGCGGCTTTTGCCTTTGTAAGTGGACTACTTTCTAAGAGTACTGGAAATATGCTAAATGTTGATGGTGGATTGGCGGCAGCTTTCCCTCGATAGTTAATTGAAAACCCAAAATAAACCCAGCCTATGTTACTCGATAAATCTGAAAAAATTCATAACGAATCCCGAACACCCAAATACATGCAGGTGGTCAATTTGATCTTGGAAGATATTGACAGAGGGAAATTAAAAATTGGGGACCGAATTCCCTCGATCAATGAAACAAGTTTTGACTTTCTTCTCTCGCGAGATACGGTAGAAAAAGCATACAACGAACTTCGTGATCGTGGCATCATCACTTCTGTTCGTGGCAAAGGCTTTTATGTGAATTCGACCAACATGGAGAATAAGACGAAGGTACTCTTACTCTTCAACAAGCTGAGTTCCTATAAAAAAATCATCTATTATTCTATTGTAGAGACTTTGGGAAATCAAGCAAACGTCGACCTACAAATTCATCACTACAACAAAACCCTATTTGAAAGTTTACTGGAGCGAAACCTAGGAGAATACCATTACTACGTGGTTGCCCCCCACTTCTATGATGAAAATTCTCGTCCAGAGACTGCTTACGAACTCATTAAAAAAATCCCTTCGGATAAGTTATTGATCATTGATCGGGCTGTTAAAGATCACGAAAATGAATTTCCAGGTGTATATCAGGATTTTGCGAGAGACATCATGGAAGCCTTGGAATCTGGAATCACCCACTTGCGAAAATATGAGCGATTGACCTTAGTCTTTCCAAAGGGCGAGCTTTACCCACCGGAAATCATAGATGGATTTAAGCGATTCTGCTATTTCCACAATTTCAACAACCTGATTTTGGACGGTATCGATGATGAACCTTTATACAAAGGAGATTCATTTATCGTATTGGCAGAAACTGATTTGGCAGATATTGTGAAGAAATCCCGAGAGCAAAACTTAAAACTCGGTCAGGACATTGGGGTAATCTCCTACAATGAAACTCCACTCAAGGAAATCCTTGCAGATGGAATCACCACGATTTCCACTGATTTTATTCATATGGGCAGATCCATTGCAGAACAAATTCTAGGAAAAGAGGACAAAATCCCAATTAAAAACCCCTTTAAACTTTATCTTAGAAAATCTATCTAGGCTCTTTAATTAAATCCAGAGTAACCCCAAAGCTTACTTTCCTTGCTTTAGTGGGAGGAAGACCGAAGACGGAAGACCGAAGTAATCCATATTAGACATCTCCTATAAGATCTAACTTGAAGGAAGAATATCTTAAAACTCATATCCCAAGATGAAGCATTTCACTTTCTTAATTCTTTTCATGAGCCTGATTTTTCAGGCTTTTGCACAAGATAGCCGTCCGAATATCATCTTTATTCTTTCAGACGATCATCGCTATGATTTTATGGGCTTCACTGGTGCGGTAGAAGGATTGGAAACTCCCAATTTGGATCGAATGGCAAAAAACGGAGCGCATTTTCCCAATGCTTTTGTGACTACTTCACTTTGCTCTCCAAGTCGAGCCTCTATTCTCACCGGTCAATATGCGCATACGCATACCATCGTGGACAACTCTGCACCGGTACCCGAAGGCACCAAGTTTTTCCCGGAAATCCTTCAGAAAAATGGCTACCAAACCAGCTTTTTTGGCAAATGGCATATGGGTGATGAGGATGATAAACCACAGGCTGGATTTGATTATTGGTTGAGTTTCCGAGGTCAGGGCGTATATAACGATCCAACTTTCAATATAAATGGGCAGCTGGTCAAGCAACCCGAAGGAAGTTACACTTCAGATCGATTGACTGATTATGCAGTAGAGTGGTTGGAAAAACGGGAAAAGGATAAGCCGTTTTTCCTCTATTTATCCCATAAAGCAGTTCATGCGGAATTCACCCCAGCAGAGCGACATAAAGGATTACATGACAAGACTCCAGTCGTCACCCCTCCTAGCATGTACCTGACTGCAACTAAAGACAGTCCTTATTTCTCCGATCGGGAAAAGCCGATCACAACGCCTGTAAATTACAAAGACATCCCGGAATGGGTTCGCCGTCAACGATTCTCTTGGCATGGCGTCGATTACATGTATCATGGGGACATCCCCTTTGACTCTTTTTACCGAAGGTATTTGGAAACATTAATGGGAATTGACGAAAGTGTAGGGAGAGTCCTAGACTGGGTGGGGAAAAATGGCCTGAAAGAAAATACCATGATTGTGTACATGGGGGACAATGGATTTAGCTTCGGCGAGCATGGGCTCATCGACAAGCGACATGCCTACGAGGAGTCCATGAAAGTTCCCTTTTTGGCTCAATATCCTAAGCTGATTAAACCTGGGACAGTCAATCCCAATATTGTCATGAATATCGATTTGGCTCCGACTTTTCTGGAGCTAGCAGGTTTACCTGGCGCAAAAGCTGATGTCCAAGGCAAATCTTTTCTACCAATAATCAAAAACCAACAAGCCGAATGGCGGGACAAAGTCTTTTATGAATACTATTGGGAAATGGCCTACCCGAGTACTCCAACCATTTTTGCAGTTCGGACCTCGCGGTATAAATACATCTTCAATCAGGGAGTCTGGGATATCAATGAGCTCTACGATTTACAAAATGACCCTTATGAAATGAATAATTTAATTCGATCAGAAGCGCATCAGGAAATCGCTAAACAACTCCGGGACGAGGTATTTACTTGGCTGGAAACTACCGGTGGAGAGCAAATCCCACTGAAACGAATCAGCTATCCAAAGCGGGACCACATCTATCAGCGCACTTTTTAACCTTATGGAAAAACTTCCCGTTACCGCCATTTTTGATATTGGAAAGACAAATAAGAAGTTCTTTCTTTTTGATAAAAACTTGCGTGAAGTTTTTCAAACCTATAGTCGATTCGAGGACCTAACTGATGAAGACGGGTTTCCGGCGGAAAATCTATCCGCCATGTCCAAATGGATGATCGAGACCTTTCAATCCGCTTTAGCCTTACTGGAATTTGAAATCCAACAATTAAACTTCTCTACTCATGGGGCCAGTTTTGTACACACAGATGCAGTAGGAAATACAGCTACTCCACTTTACGATTACCTCAAGCCTTTTCCGGAGGATTTATTGAATCGTTTTTATAAAGAAAATGGCGGAAAAATGAATTTCTGTCGAGCTACTTCCTCTCCGCCTTTGGCAATGCTCAATTCGGGATTGCAGATTTACTTTTTGAAATATGCGAAGCCCGATGTTTTCAAGAATACTGCTCATTGCTTCCATCTTCCGCAATATGTCAGCTATTTGTTTACCGGAGAAATGACTTCCGACTACACCAGCATTGGCTGTCATACCGGACTTTGGGATTTTGAAAAAAACGATTACCACGAATGGGTGGATCGGGAAGAGATTCGCAAGCTTTTACCGCCAATCAAATCGGGGAAAACCATTTTGAAAACCAAGCCCGAACTGGGAAATATTCCCTGCGGAATCGGAATCCATGATTCTTCAGCAGCATTACTACCGTACATACAGCGGGAGACGGAACCTTTTCTTTTGCTTTCCACCGGCACTTGGGCGATCAGTATCAATCCTTTTAACAAGACACCGCTCACCAAAAAAGAACTTAAGCGCGACTGCTTGCAGTTTTTGAGTATCCACGGAGAACCCATCAAAATCAGCCGATTATTCATCGGAGAGGAGCATAAATATCAAATTGACGAGATGTATGCTCACTTCAAGCTTCCCCAGGGAACGTATAAGAAACTGATTTTTGAGGAGTCTCTTTTTCAAAAAGTAAGAGCAAACTCCGTCAAACGAATAGCGTTTCATTACCTCAAGCCCAAAGATTTTGACTTGGAAAGTGCGGAAAAAACAGACTGGAGTAGTTTTGAAAATTTCGAAGAGGCTTATTATACCTTTATGGATGAGCTCACTAACCTTCAGCTTGCTTCACTGAATTTGGTGTTGGCAGGAAGTCCCGTCAAGCGAATCTTTGTAGATGGTGGCTTCAATGCGAATCTGATTTTCCTGGAGATGCTTCGCAAAAAACTACCCGAATTGGAAATTATTCCGAGTGATTTCCCGAATGGTTCGGCTTTGGGTGCGGCGATGTTGATTAATGAGGCGACGTCTGAAAGTGGATGCTGATTAAATAAAATAGGTGTGTCAGCATAGCTGCATGTGACCGTGTTAAGTTAGCTTTTTAAGCTGAGTTGGCGAATTTCCCAACGCGGCACGTCAATAACTAAGGGGAATCGCTTTGGAATCTTGCTCAACATGGATGTAGATTCAACTATGCACCTCTGAAGTACAGTTTGAACCTGGGCGGAATCCGTACAGCAGTCAGATGCAATTCCATCCTCATATTCTTACCAATTTGTAATTGGTTAACATACATCCAAATCTTATTCATTGATAAATTACAAATTTGTTTGGATAGCAAGGCGTAATTGCAAATTACGCTTAGGCAATACCCTTCAAAAAATTTAGCCTAAAACTACACTCAGCGGGCATGCCATCTACGCCTGAATGAAACTAAGACCAGAATCTTGCATTGTAGAGGTTATCGGAGGTAGGAAAAGAAAGGATACGGAAACAAGTTTGATTTTCTTGGATTCAGTTTCCAGCCAAGGATGTATCGTTCATAATGGGAAAATGAGAGTGTGTTTTTGGGATACGGGTATAAAATGAGCCAAAAAGTGATTACCAAGGTTGAGGATGAATGTAGGCAAAGTAAATGGCATCGCCAAAGTGACCTAAGTATACAGACAATTGCGGTTATAATCAATAAGCAGAAGCGGGGGTTGATCAATTACTTTGGGGCAATCAATTCAATCGGTTTACACATTCTGTTAATGCAGTTATTCTTTCGTCTGGCCAAATGGGCAATGATTAAATACAAAAAGTTCTGGTGTAATTATGGCCAAGCCTACAAATGGCTTAAAGAAATAAAGGACTTATTTCCGGACATCTTTTATCATTATACAGTTTTCAATTAGATATAATTTGTATGACAGGAGTCATATGAAGCGAGAGTTTAATATACGGTTCTTTGAGAGGGTTGGGATGAAACTCCCCTTGCCTACTTGACTAAGATCACCGTATTGATTGGGTGGAATTTGTAATTCCTACTAAATTAAGGATAAAACTTTTTTTTTTAAAATATAATTTTTAATTTAATGAAGAGTTTTTGGTATAAATACTTTATATCGTTCTTAATATTTGGCTCTACCACGAATTTAATGGAGAACACAGGACTTAGGTAGAAGTTTACCTGTATTAGTTTTGTTATTCATCTGAAAATCAACACTTAATAGCTACCCAAAGTATATGTATTTTATATTTTAAAGGACCTTATATATACATTCCACTAACTTAAGGGTATAACCTAATATTTTAACTAAAAAAAATTATATGAAAAAATTGAAAGTATTCAAGAGCCATAGTGTGGCTCTTATGATCGCATTAAATCTATTTTTTTTACCATCCTGTGTTACGGAAAAAGACTACCATTTTTTAGAAAGACACGAATTCAACTATAGTACATTTGAGTTTTTTAAAAAAAATCTTTCAATTGTTGAAGATTTACAAATGCCTAAAGGATTAAACCCCAATGAAAAGGTCATTTTTAGTAAGAACTTCCTTATTGAAATAAATAATAGACTTGGTACTGATGTAAAATTTACGGATTCTGCTTTTGAGTTAATTAACAAAGACAGAGAACTGATATTTGAAACTAGTTTAAAACAAGGTTGGATTGATTTACAAGAAGTTGAATTAAACAACATGTTCTATGAAGATTTGCAGTCACTAGGATTTGATTTAGCAATAAAAAATTATGAAAGTAAAGTTTTAAACCTAAACCTAACTCAAGAAGAGTTTCTGAAGAAAAACAGGTTTATAAATTTGATTAAAGCTTTAGAATTTTCCAATCCAAAATTATTTGTTTCTGGAAAAAACGAATTTCTAAACTTAAATTCGAGAATATCTTGTGATTCAGGATGGAGATGCGCAGGTGCAATTATAGCCTTAACCGCTGCAACTGCCAGCCTGTCATCATGTGCTACAGTATTGGCATGCGGTGGGGCTATTCTTTTACATATTATAGCCATCGACAGTGCAGCAGCAGCTTGCGATGGATGTGCAGACGCTATATTCCAATGATAAAGCTATCAAAGTTGACTTTGTTTTTGTTGATATTAATAAATTCAACACTCTCTGGAATCTTTTTTGCGACTGTAAATTGGAGTGGTTTACTTGATGGGGTAATATCGATACGTGAAATACAATTGCCGATATTGTTTTTCTTGCTTAGTATTTATTTTGTATTTCCATATGTCAAAATTATTAAGAGCGATAAAAAAACAAAATTAGGAGAGAAAAAGGAATAGTTCATTAAACTGTGTCTAGGGTTTAAATTTATTCTAACCAGAGGTGGCTAAATCAGATTCAATAAAAAGACCCGACAGGTTTAAAAAACCTGTCGGGTCTTTGATTTTTAAAACTTTAGTATCCCCACATAATACAAATCAAATCCACCTAAGCCTCCCGGGCGATTGGAAGAGAAGATCATCAGGCGATTGGAGAAATCTGGATGATCAGAAACTACCGGTCGGTATTCATCCTGAGCTGAGTTGATGCTAGGTCCGAAATTCACGGGATCTGACCAACCGGAGGCAGTTTTGAATGAATAATACAAATCAAATCCTCCAAGACCTCCGGGCCTATCCGATGCAAAAAACCAGCATATCGCCATAGACAAAAGGCATGTGGTCGTTGGCACTCGAATTAATCGAGATTTTTGTGGGAGATTTTGGCTTGGAATCAAACAGGTAATTCATGACTGACACATTCGATGGGATATCCAGCTCATAGATATCAAAACCACCGTCTTTGTCTGAGGAAAAAAGCAGTTTTTCCGGCTTCCCTTGACTGGTAATATCAGCCCCTTTCAAGAAGTTTTTACCATAAAAGCTTGGATACATCTCAGTTGCCGACTCTTCAAAGATTTGAAATTTTTGATTCGTACGTGCATTTGGGTTAGAATTGGCTTTCTCCGGTTCAGCATAGATGGAATAAATTCCTTCGGCATTGTCACGGCTAAAGAGTAAAACCCGATTATTCTCAGATTCCACAAAGCTATAAGGGCCTTTCTCATTGAATGAGGTTTCCGTTCTTCGAACCCAATCCCTCAATTCCGTATCAAATAAGGTATTCCCTTTATCAACTGTCATAAACCCCTCTGACTTATCCCAATAAAAGAGAAGGTTGGATTCCACAAGATTAAAATGATTCGGTTGAGATCCTTGTCTATTAGATGAGAAAACAAGTTTAATCTCGTGATTAATGGTAGGAATATCCGAATTGATATCATCTAATACAGAATTGACCACTGACAGATTCATCGCTTCCTCTGGGAAGACTCCAACAGGATAATTATTCTGATTGCAGGATTGGATCAAAATAATAAATAGCAAAAAACTTATTTTATTTTTCATCGGATTCCAGTTATCATTTTTAAGTTATTATTATAGTTGGATCCACTTGAGCCATATGGCGACAATGCAATCTGACTAGCAAGATCTGCTGATACTTTATAAGATGCTTCAGTTTCTGCCAAAGTATCCACCAGGGCATCCGAAAAATCGGATTCAGACTGGCAGCTGGCTAGGAGGAAAAACAGCAGTCCAAGCAGTTTAAAGCTGCGTTTGATTGTTTTCATAAAAAGTTTGTTTAAAAGTGATTAAAATCTAAAGCTTTTATTTTTAGTTTACAAGCGAATGGACACACAAACTAGAAATTTAACATTTGCTTAACCTGCTCAGGGGCAGCTTGATTTTCGATTTTTTTTAGGTATCTATTTTAAGCTTTCTGAATTAAAAACTATGTGGCTTTGTGAACTATTTGGTTCAAATAAAAAAATCAATATCATCCTATCGTACTTTTGCGTTTCGTGAGACACGAACCGCAGCTAAGCGGTGTTGATTAATGAAGCAAGGTCTGAAAGTCATACCTAATTCAGTATCTAAAAAAAATACCTAACAGGTTTTGAAAACCTGTCAGGTCTGAGATTTTTAAAACTTCCGAATCCCCACATAATACAAGTCAAATCCACCTAAGCCTCCCGGGCGATTGGAAGAGAAGATCATCAGACTATTTTCAAATCCTGAGTATTCCTCTCTTATTGAAATCGGACGAAATTCATCAAATTCAGAGTTAATCTTTGGACCTAGGTTTATAGCTTCCGTCCATTTGCCGCCTATAAACAAGGAATAGTAAAGATCATAGCCTCCATATCCACCAGCTCGGTCAGAGGCAAATAGCATTAACTCCCCATTGATAAATGGAGAATGATCATTGCCTTCAGAATTCAATTCATTTATCAAACTAATAGCTTTCGATGAGGCTGAGGTGAGAAAATCAAACGGGCTTTGGTTAGCTGGAATATTCAACTGATATAACTTAAAATTCCCAGATTTATCAGACGAAAAGACCAGCTGCTCTGGTCTAGGGATTTCTGAGTTTTTCAATTCTTTAGAAAAATCCTTACCCATGAAGCTTGGATACATTTCATTGGAATTATCTTCAAACAGTCTCAATGAAGATTCTTCAGTAGCTAATCGACCTGAAAAACTTGATTCCGAAAACTCTCTTCCCACAATTTTATATTTCCCTCCACAATCCCGAGAAAAGAGCATGTAGCGCAATCCTGATTGTCCTCTTTTCTCAAAATAAGAATAAGGACCTTTTTCATTGCAATCGGTCTGTAGCTCCTGAACTTTGTTGTAGAAATCACTGTATCCCTCAGTGTTATTGGTCAAAATTTGGTGAGTTAAGTTTCCCACTTCTTTACTCCAAACAAACCTTATAAACTTCGCTTCAAAGTTAAAATCTTTACCCAATTTCTTAGAGTTACTGGAAAAAATCAACTGGGCTTCTTCGCTTGTAGTAGTAGGGATATAGTTTGAATTCATCTCATCATATTGAGTATTCAACTCAACCAAGTTTACAGGATCTTCAGGGAAAAAACCTGTCTCGAAGGGTAAATCCTCATTACAACCTAATAATGCTAAGATTACAAGGAACTTAGTTAAATTTTTCATCGGATTCCAGTTATCATTTTTAAACTATTGCTATAGGTGCTTGAAGATCCGTAAGGTGTATAAACCCCACTACTATAATAACCATTAGATGATATAGGGCTTCCATTTAAATTAGAATTATTCCATCCCCAATTCATAAAATACCAAGTGTAAGACCATTCCATACATCCATCTAAGTCACAATCGTATGCTTTGTAGTTATGTTGCTTATAGCCATCACTTGTCCAAATATGCCATTCGAGCAAAGAATCTCTGCCATAAAATATTGCTGGATAACCTTGCGATAACTCATTTTTAAGGGTCCATGGATTAAAATTTGACGTATTCCCTCCATTTTGTAATCCCATGGAAGTCAATGCAGAACTTATATTCCATGGATATGTCAAACCGTTACATGTTCCCGCAAAATTGAAAGTGGTATTTGCGGCAATAGCTGAATTATACATTAATAAAGCTAGGCTAGTTTGACCCGATGTAGATGGAGCACAAGGAGTGTTTGAATATCGAGGCATTAAACTATATGAATAGGATGATCCCGGCTTAAAGTGCCAAAGCGTTTGAGCTATTGCTACTGCACCACAGCCAATAGGACTTCTATCATTGCATCCGCAACTACTCAGTAAATTAGTTGGGGCTAAGTGATTTGAAACCCCTGATTGACCCCAAGAAATTTGATTGCTATATAGTGGTTGTCTTTCTGATAAAGTCATATATGGATTACACATAAACTGACCGTATTGATACCATGCATAGCAATTAGAATTTGGGTTATTGGCTACTGCATTATCCCATATTCTACCTTTCGGATCATATCCCTCCGAATATTTCTTCCACTCATTATATACAATTGGGTGGACTTTTTTAATTTCTTTCAATTCTTGATCAATCTGTTTCATCGTTTCTTGATACCATACTTTCAGCCCGT
Organism: Algoriphagus marinus; assembly: GCF_001936475.1. Classification (GTDB taxonomy): domain Bacteria; phylum Bacteroidota; class Bacteroidia; order Cytophagales; family Cyclobacteriaceae; genus Algoriphagus; species Algoriphagus marinus. The sequence continues at coordinate 171,675 of NZ_MSPQ01000005.1, forward strand.
TGACTTCTTCGAGATTTTTTGCGGTCAATTCACCTTCAGAAGAATATGCCAGAATTGGCATAATTCTAGAATCACCAGCTATCATCACAAACCCCTCGGATTCATTAATTACGAAAGCTTCAAAATCAAGCGTATCAGAAAGCGTCACTCTAGCAACTTCCCGGATTTTGGGAGATCTGTTAGTCTTCCTTCCTGCGATATAGCTAGAGTCAGAGCTAAAAAATCCCAAAGCAATCTGCTTGGCAAGATCTGCTGATACTTTATAAGATGCTTCAGCTTCTGCCAAAGTATCCACCGGGGCATCCGAAAAATCGGATTCAGACTGGCAGCTGGCTAGGAGGAAAAACAGCACTCCAAGCAGTTTAAAGCTGTGTTTGATTGTTTGATTGTTTGATTGTTTGATTGTTTTCATAAAAAGTTTGTTTAAAAATTTATAAAATCTAAAGATTCTTTTTTTAGTTTACAAATGAACGGACAAATAAACTAGAAATTTAACATTTGCTTAATCTGCACAGATTCAGCTTGATCTTCGATTTTTTTAGGCTTCTATTTTATGTTTTCTGACTCTAAAAACTATGTAGATTTGTGAACTATGTGGTTAAAAAATCATTTTCATCCTCTCGTATTTTTGCGTTTCGAAAGACACGAACCGCAGCTAAGTGATGCTGATTAATGAAGCGACGGCTGAAAGTCATACCTAATTCAGTATCTAAAAAAAAGACCTGACAGGTTTTCAAAACCTGTCAGGTCTTAGATTTTTAAAGCCTTTGTGTCCCTTGTTGAAATTCTCTGTGTCCATAGCGGTTTGAAAAAAATCCGTTTCCATCCTCCCGCAATAGCATTTGTATTCCAAAAAATGATCCCGGGTGGGAGACCGACGGATGGCTGACGCTAGGTTTCGACCTATGCACCACCGCTGGTGTTGGGTAATTTCAGGTTTTCAGAATTTCTGCTTTCTGACTTTAAAAACTATGTGGTTCAAATAAGACCTTTGCGTCCTACTATTAAACCTTTGTGAACTTAGCGGTTTAAAAAAAATCATTTTCATGCTCTCTTACTGTTGCGTTTCGTGAGACACGAACCGCGGCTCTGGAAATGTCAGATTTCTGATATCATCTTTCTGACTTTAAAAACTATGCGGTTTTAAAAAAATGAATATTTGATCACCCGACAGCAAAGGATAGAAAAAAGAGTGTACAAAGCTATCTAGTGGCTAGTAATCTCCCCGAATAAACTTAAGGATTCGAGGGATATTATAGTTGGCCTTTCCAAAGGACTGCTTAAATTACTCCCCCAGATGAGTATCAAACCAAAACCACATATCGCCCTCTTTATCCCCTGCTACGTAGATCAATTTTATCCCAATGTAGCCATCTCCACTTTAGCAGTTTTGGAAAAATTGGGTTGCCAAGTCAGCTATCCCATGAATCAAACCTGTTGTGGCCAACCGATGGCGAATGCAGGATTTGAGCGGGATACGGTGGGGACGACCAAGCATTTTATCGAAACGTTTGCTGTATATGACTACGTCGTGGCTCCTTCCGGAAGTTGCGTGGTACATGTCAAGGAGCACTCGCCAAAGGTCGAAGGTCTGGAGAAAGAGCAAGCTGAACTTCATGATAAGATCTTCGAATTCACGGAATTTATCACCGATATTATAAAAATCGAACGGATAGACGGAAGCTTTCCACATCGGATCGGGTACCATTCTTCCTGCCATGGTCAGCGTGGCCTGCGGCTTTCATCCAGCTCAGAATTGAATGAAAAGCCTTTCAGCAAAGCCAAAAAACTATTGGAGAATCTGGAAGGTTTAGAATGGGTGGAGTTGACACGGACAGATGAATGCTGCGGTTTCGGAGGAACTTTCGCAGTAAGTGAAGAGGCCCTTTCGGTGCAGATGGGAAAGGATCGATTGGATGATCACCATGCACATCAAGTTGAAATTTTGACCGGAGGTGATATGTCTTGCATCATGCATTTGCAGGGGATCGCTCAGCGTCAAAACCAAAATCTCAAATTCAAGCATCTCGCTGAAATCCTTAACGAAGCCATGTCATGAGTCATCCACAGGAAGCAGCGGAGTTTTTAAAAGATCCTGCCAAATCAAAATGGCATGATGACACCCTTTGGTTTATCCGGGACAAACGAGATAAAATGAGCCATTCCGTCCCAGAGTGGGAGGAATTGCGGGAATTAGCTTCCTCGATAAAGGATAATGTGCTTGGGAATCTGGCGGATTATCTGGAAGAATTTGAGCGAAATGCAACTAAGAATGGAATCAAAGTGCATTGGGCTGCCAATGCTCAGGAGCATAATGAGATCGTCCTTTCTATTCTAAAAGAAAAGGAATGTAAAGCCATCGTCAAGAGTAAATCCATTTTGACAGAAGAGTGTCATTTGAATCCTTTTTTGGAGAAAAATGAGATCGAAGTAGTCGATACCGATTTAGGTGAGCGGATTGTACAGTTTCTCGGTCAGCCTCCCAGTCATATCGTTTTGCCAGCAATCCATCTTAAAAAAGGGGAAATCTCCGAGCTTTTCCATGAAAAGCTTCAGACGGAAAAGGGCAATGAAGATCCTTATTACTTGACGCAGGCCGCTAGACATCACCTTCGGGAGAAGTTTCTCGCAGCTAAAGTCGCCATCACGGGAGTGAATTTTGGGGTGGCCGAGACTGGCGAATTTGTGGTCTGCACCAATGAAGGTAATGCCGACATGGGCGTGCATCTAGCAGATACCCACATTGCCTGTATGGGAATCGAAAAGATTATCCCAAAACGAAAACATCTCGGCATTTTCTTGAGATTGCTCGCCCGATCCGCAACAGGTCAAAATATCACGAATTACAATTCACATTTCAGAAGTCCGGAGGCCGGAAAGGAAATCCATATCATCCTGGTAGATAATGGTCGAACAGCACAGTTGGGGCGTGAGGATTTCCGAAACTCCCTGAAATGTATCCGATGCGGTGCATGCATGAATACCTGTCCGATCTACCGGAGAAGTGGTGGGTTCAGCTACAAAAGTACCGTTCCTGGTCCGATTGGATCGATTCTTTCACCAGGTTTGGATTTACAAAAGCACAGCAGTTTGCCTTTTGCCTCCACACTTTGTGGGAGTTGCACAGATGTCTGTCCAGTAAAGATTAACATCCACGAGCAGCTTTATCGCTGGCGTCAGGAAATCACCAAAGCTCAGGGAACTTCAGTAAAAGAATTATCAATGATGCTTGGAAATGGGATTTTCAAAAGTCCATTAGCTTATAACTATTCCGGAAAAATGATGCGACTGGCTTTAAAAAACCTTCCAAAATCAATGATTTACAACCCATTGAATGTCTGGGGCAAGCAGCGAGATTTGCCTACTGTCCCAAAAGAAAGCTTCAAAGAATGGTATCAAAAGAATCGATCATGAGCAGTAGAGATTCCATACTTGGAAAAATCAGAAGTTTAAACCTAGCTCAAAAAGCACTGCCTGAAATCCCGGATTTCAAAGGAGCAGAAAACCTAGTCGATAGGTTTAGGACTGCGATTCTTGGAAACAAAGGTGAGATTTTGACTCCTGATGAATTGATTTCAAAGTTAGAGTCAGGCGTGTATCCCACTGTTTATTCCAGTGTTACAGAGTTTTCAAACTTAGCAAATCAAGCTTTGCCCACGGACTCGCATACTTTCGCAAAACTGGATTTGGCAATCTTAAAAGGTCAATTTGGAGTGGCAGAGAATGGGGCGATTTGGCTGGAAGATTCGGATTTAGGCTTGCGGGCAATTCCTTTTATTACCGAGCATTTGGTGATTGTTTTAGATAGCAAATCATTGGTGTCGACCATGCATCAGGCTTATAATAGGATTGGAAGCCAATATTCAGGTTTTGGATTATTTATCGCTGGACCTTCTAAGACTGCGGATATTGAGCAATCCCTCGTGATAGGCGCTCATGGAGCAAAAAGCTTGATGGTGGTTTTGGTTTAAGCTAGATTTTTGGTCAGAAAGAAGCTATTTTTACCAGAATCTGTGCGAGAAAAACCCAATTCCATCGCTAATTTATCTGCAATTTTTTTACAAAGCGGAAGTCCAATTCCTGTTCCTTTCTCCCGCAAAGTACCATAAGTAGTCTTCACCTTGAAATCAAATAAGGTTATTTCCTCTTTTTGAGGAATCTCCTTTCCTTCATTTTTGACAATCCACTTTACTTCCTTTTCTGAGCAAATCAATTCAAATTCGATTTCACCTCCCACAGGTGTGAATTTAATAGCATTATCAAGTAGATTTTTTAAAATAATCTGAATTTCAGAAGCCTCAAGTTCGATATTCAGGTCATTACCGGATTTCTTAAACTCAATAGTTTGATTTTTTACTACTGCCTGAGAAAGCATCCCTTCCTTCATCTCATCAGTAAATTTATACAAGCTCACTTTTTCTGTTTCCAACTCTTTGTCCTCCAATTCTGCTAAAACCCAATTCAAGGTATTATTCAGCACTCCAGACAAATGATAACTTTGGTTTTTAAGATTTTTGAGAATCCCTTCCATTTCACCTTCCTCAAATAGTCCTTTATCTGCAAGCTCCAAAGTCTGACCAAGCATCCCGATAGGATTTTTAAGGTCATGAGAAAGCAAAGCAATGAGTTGATTTTTTTTGGTATTCAAAGAATCTAACTCCTTCATTGCCAGCTCTCTTTCAATCTGAATAAGTCTAAGGCTGTCATTTTGTGCCCTATAATTCTTCAAAAATATTTGAATACCCAGAAAAGAAAATAACCCTGTCCACCAAATGGTAATCAAATGATCCCAATAAAGACTTTCAAGATCAGGGTAATGCTGTGGAACAATAAACCAACCATGGACTTCACCATAAAAAAGAAGGCTGTAGAGCATAAATGTAAAAAGTAACCAAGCGATTTTTGGCCATCCCTTTATCAAAATCCCAATTCCTACTATAAAAATAAAAATGGTATAAAATGTTGGGCCTTGGTAACCTTCGTTATTGATATAATTAATAGCAACTAAAATTAAGCCTACAAAAATCATCACTTGGATAATCTGCTGAAAGTATCCATACCTCCACATGACCCAAAACCCAACTAAATAAGGTATCGCAAAAAAGAATTTTGCTTTTATAATGAAGGGATCAAGCCCAATTACCAAATCTGACAAACCCAAAAAAATCATCAAAAACCCAGCAAGAAGGGCAAATAACAGAGAAATCCTGTTTTGAAGCTGATCAAGATTATTACCTAGGTCCTGAGTCCCAAAAAGTCTCATTTACTATTCAATTATTTATAAAGATTTGAAAACTAAAAATAGAGAAATTCTTGGGAATAAATCGCTACCCTACAGATTCTCAATGAAAAAATATGTAAGCAAGCTATTTACCCTCAAAATCTATTTTTCTGTAGAAATGGATTAAACTCGGGTTAATTTGATCGGATAGGTTTTGCCTGCATTCCATTGGCAGACATAGATATTTTCATCTTGATCGATGCATACGTCATGGCAATGCTTAAAAACCGGTTCAGACTGAACCATCAATTGGAGTTGGCCATCGCGGTATTCCGGAGCAGTCCCTCCAGGATTGGAAACGACCTTGTTATCCTTGTTCAAAATGGTTACGAAACCTGAATTATCGGTCTGTTCCAAATATCTCAATCGGGACCAGCATACTCCTGCAAAAAGATTTTCTCCGTGAATTACAGGTCTGCATACAAATGCCCCAGGCAGGAAAATTGTTTCCAAATAGTTCCCATCCAAAGTAAATCTCTTAAAAGAATTATGACCTCTTGAGGTACAGAGCAAGGTCGGCTCTTTACCTCCCCGCTGATCTACAGCAATCCCGTGAGCCGTACTAAACTGACTGTCTCCTTGACCCGGGCCTCCAAATTTTCGGATAAAATTTCCATTCTTATCGTATTGCAAAAAGTATTGGGAACCATACCCGTCTGCAATATACAAATCACCATTTGGAGCGACTGCTGTCTCTGTTGGTACCCAGCGCATTTTTTCTTCATAGATTCCTTCGGAAAGAGGGGATGCTATTTCAGCGACAATCGTACCTGACAACGTGGTCTTCAATACTCTTCCTCCATTATCCACCACCCAAAGGTATTCTGCATCTCCTTCATCAACGATGGAAAGTCCATGAGCTCGATCCAGATTCAGCGTCCAGGTATCCAATAATTTCCCGGCTTGATCGTAAATGATCACATTATTTTTAGCCTCATCTGTCAGCATAATCATTCTTCCTTTTCGATCCATTACCATTTCATGGCAATTCACAACCGGAACTTTTGCTGGATCTAAATTCCCCCAGGTAGGATCTATTTTATATTTAAAATCACCATGACCTAAGATTTGGTCTTGGGCTGCAAAAAGAGAAAAGTCAGGTTTGATGCTCATAGCTAATCCTAATAGAGAGGAGTTTTGGATAAATTTTCTTCGTGAGTTCATTTGAGTGCTGCTAGACTTTCAATTTAAGATTTCCTTCCGGATAACTGAAAAAAGATCTTCCAAAAAAGGACTTTACTACTGAATTTCGAATAAATTTTAATGTTTTTAGCTAGATTAGACCATCCCAAAATCAACCTACTATGAAATTTAAAATTCTTATAATCAGCCTCATGTTAGTTTCCCCTTTTACTGGCTCAGCCCAAGAGATTGCCTTGCAGATGTATTCACTTCGAAATGAGATGAAAGTCGATCCAGTAAAATACCTAAAAATGATTCCCGAAATGGGTATTACCAACTTGGAGGGGGGAGGAGGATATGGAATGTCAGAAGCCGAATACCAAAAAATCCTTGCGGATAATAACCTTAAAACCATTGGTGTAGGAGCGGAATACGATGAATTAAGCAAAGACTTGCAACCCATCATTGACAATGCTAAAAAAGCCGGTGCCAAATACGCCACCTGTTATTGGATAGCCCATCCAGACGGACCGATTTCTTTAGCCAAAATCAAAGAAGCAACGGAGCTTTTTAACAAAGCCGGGGCGGAACTCAAAAAGGAAGGAATAACCTTACTCTATCATCCCCATGGTTATGAATTTGTGAAAGATGAAGGAATGGTGCCAATGGATTACATGCTGAAAAACGCCAAGAATTTTGCATTCAATATGGATGTGTTTTGGGTAAAAATGGGAGGTGGGGATCCGTTGAAAATCATGAAATCCTACCCTGGGAAATTCCCAATGCTCCACCTTAAAGACCGGGCTAAGGGCACTCTTGGCTCAAAGGATGGTCATGGAGATGTAGAAGCAAATGTTGTGCTTGGTACGGGAGATATTGATATCGCAGGAATAATTAAAGAAGCTCAAAAACAAGGTACTGCTTACTTGACAATCGAAGATGAAAGTTCGAGATCCGTTGAGCAGATCCCACAAAGCGTGGCTTTTATTAAGTCGATTTTGAAATAACGTTTTTGCTAAAAGTATCTGCAAGGTTAAAAAGCAAGTATCGAATATAAATGGCTGGCATTCCATTCTACTTCACTAACCAATTTGTTTGGATTTCAATATCTGTAGGGATCGTCTATTTTCTTGTCGGAAGGCTAATGATGAATCACCCGCCTTCGGACATCAATGGTTTAGCTGGATATCGTACAACCAGATCCATGAAGAAGCAGGAAACTTGGGACTTTGCCCAAGTAGAAGCAGGAAAAAAAATGAGTCGATTTGGGAAAATAGGATTCCTTATTGGTCTGATTAGCCTAGTGATCCCTTTAAGCGATCCATGGGATTTTTACCTTGGGATGATTTGGGTACTTGCTTCATGTAGTTTATTGATCTATTCCGTAGAAAAATCTTTAAAGCAAAAATTTGGCAAATGAGCAGCTTAAAAAAAGTATGACCGATTAGAAGTCAAGTTTCCAAACATCCTTTACGGATAATTAGTTAGCTTTCGGACTAATAAATCTAAACTCAAATGAAAAACACCAAAACTCTATTCTTTGCTTTAGCCTTTTTTATGGCAGCAACATTTTCTGCTTTTGCACAGCTTCAATCTCCTGCTCCTAGCCCAGCAGCTAGCGTGTCACAAGTAGTAGGATTCACCAAAATCAACATTGATTATTCCTCCCCTGCTGTAAAAGGCCGTAAAATCTTCGGAGAAATCGAAAAATACGGTGTGACTTGGAGAGCTGGAGCTAATAATCAAACCATCATCGAGTTCAGTACTCCGGTAAGCGTGGGCGGAAAAAACCTACGTGCAGGTAAGTATTCCATCTTCATGACTCCAATCGAATCAGGTGATTGGATGGTGCATTTAAACAGCAAAGCGGCTTCTGTTTTTGCCTATATGAAAGATGGTAAAATCGACGAAGAGGCAGTGGCAAAAGATGATGCTGTAGCATTCAAAGGCATGACTACCCGCGGTGGAAAAACAGAAAGATTGCAATACCATATTTCTGCTGAAGACAACAAAATAGCAAAAATCACCATGGCTTGGGAAGGTGTAATGGTTTCCTTTATGGTAGACACTCAGGTGGATCAGAAAATGGAAGGCTTCAAAAGTGTATTCTAAAAAATCAGAAACCTAAATTGATAAATCTAAAAACAAAATACCTGAATCATCTGATTCGGGTATTTTGCTTTAAAATAGCCGCGAATGCCTAAGAGACTACAAACCGAAAAAGAGGAATATTTCAATTCCCTTTCCCATGGAATTGGGTTTTTCTTGGGACTTATTGGTATTCCCTTTTTACTTTTCCGTGCAAATGAACTAGGTGACATTGATTTGCTAATCGCCTGCGCTGCCTTCTCTTTGGGGATTTTGATGGTCTATTCGAGTTCGACTCTTTATCACCTTTCAAAAGCGGGACACAGAAAAGACCATTTTCAGAAAGCTGATCATATTTCGATTTACTTCCTGATTGCCGGCTCCTACTCCCCTATGATTTTGACAGTTTTGGAGGAAAAAAAGGCTATGATGTTTCTTTCTATCCTTTGGGGCTTTGTATTGGTAGGCTCTATTTTTAAATTCTTTTTTGCAGGCAGATTCAAGTTTATTTCTGTAGGACTTTACTTGGCAATGGGTTGGATTTCAATTTTTCTACTCAAAGCCATGTGGGAAAACTTAAGCGGTGAGACGCTTATTTGGATTTTGATTGGAGGCTTGAGCTATACGATTGGAGTTTATTTTTATGTCCAAAGCAATAAGCCTTACTATCACAGCATTTGGCATGTTTTTGTTCTTTTGGGAACTGCAAGCCATTTCTGTGCGATTTGGAAATTATTAGAATAGATTAATCTCTTTTAAAATCACCCTTATCTACATCTTTCAAGAACTGAATCAAGCCTGGGAAAAAATGCTCCGGATCATCGTATTGGCTCAAGTGACTTCCATTCGGACAAAGTAAGAATCTGCCGTTTTGGACTTCTGTGGACATCCACTCCATGTGCTTGGGATCCATGGTATCGTGGGTGCCGCCGATGACCAAAGTAGGAACGGTGATGCTTTTCAATTGATCCTTTACATCCCAACCTTCCAGACTTGCCCCTGAGGTGATTCCAAATTCGCTATAGCCCTGCATGTACACATAGACATTGGGATTGACCTGCCCCATCATGCGGTTGATTTCTTCTGGCCACTCAGCAGACGGTCTGCGAAGGACGTGCTGAGGGTAATGGTGCTCTCCAAGCAGCTCCATGTAGCGGGGATTTTCGAAGTCACCTTTTTTCTCGATTTCCATCACCTCAGCAAAGACCTCCTTTGGCATTTGCGGCCCAAGTACTTCCTTGGCGTATTTCTCATAGTCAGCTAGGCTTGCCATCATATTGGAAATGATCAGCCCTTTGAGTTTGTCTTGGTGCTTAAAGGCATATTCCATCCCGAGCATTCCGCCCCAAGATTGTCCGTAGAGGTAGAAGTTATCCTTGTTCAGTCCCAAAGCGATTCGCACCTGCTCTACCTCATCCACAAATCGCTCGATCGTCCAAAGTGTACTATCTGATGGTTGGTCTGAATGGGCCGAACCCAACTGATCATACCAGATAAACTCGATGTTTTCCTGAGGGAGGAAATCTTTGAAGTTCGCATATTGCTCATGTGTCATCCCGGGTCCGCCGTGAAGCAAAAGCACTTTCATGGTAGGATTATCCCCTACCCGCTTAGTATAAACTTTGAATTCTCCTTTTGGAGTTTGGATGGGAATCATCTGAACTCCATCTTCTAATGTTACTGCAGTCGAATCGGCATGAATCGTTTCAGTCTGAGTGGATGATTGGCAGGAGAAAAGGCAGATTGCAGATGAAAGAAGTAGAAACCAAAAGTTTTTCATGGGTGATGTATTTCGTTCCTTAACAAGTTAACCCAAAGATTTCAAGGATTCAACTGAAAAATAATATTGCTTTACCATTCCTTGAAGGGAATGAAAATCAAGCTTTAGAAAAAAACTCCCAGTCTTATGGCTTGGAGTTTTTGAACTTCAAATTTAACGGAGAGAAATTCTAAACATGAAACTAATTACATGTTCCCTATTACAAGTTGAGATTTCTCAGAAATAAAATAATCCAAGCCTTTCGACTTGGATTTTTTATACTTTTCAATTAAATAATCACAAGATTATCAGCAAACAACACCTGAAAAAGGTCTGATCTGTAAACACTTTTCCCATCGATCACAATATCTTCAATCTTGGTAGCGGCAAATATATTATTGAACAATTGAAATTCAGGAAAGAATCTTTCACAACAACTAATCAACTTGTTAGCAAAATTAATTTGTTCTTCAGAATAGGGGAAATAACTGATAAATGGATTTTTGGATTCTTTTGAGAATACACCAATAGTGGAAGTATATTCAGTTATTGGAATAATTGATTTTGCATGTCCGCTAGTGAAATAAATCCCAATTAATTTCCCTATTTGACTCAAACAAAATCCAATACCTAATTTATTTGGTAGAAGAATTTCCATCTTAAATGAATAAGTGTGGGCTCCCTTAGTGCGATCCGTCACTCTTTTAATTTGATCATTTTCTTTGAGAAGAATAACCATAGAATTCCAAGATTCCACTAACCCAACCTTTTCAACTTCCAATTTTTCTAAGTTTTTCTTTATCCTTTCAACCTCCAGCTGGTTTCTCTTATTGATTTTGATAAATTCTTCATCAGTCTTTGCATAAAGATCATCTCTATGTAATTGAAAAGAATAATTTTCAATTTCTTCTAAAATAGAACCCATTTCAGTTTAACAATTTGGACTATAAGACGAGTTACAATTTACAACATTTCTTTTCGGGAATTCTGAGGTTGTAGACTCAGGTGCAAAAACTTTAATAAATTCATCAAAATACTCCAAAAAGAGCCTTTTGGTGTTACTATTGAGTGGATTGTGTGGCTCTATAACTGTTTGAGACACACCAAATGCAGCTCCATTGGCAGAAAATTGAAGTATTCTTTGCGCTCCATATTTAGAAAAATACCAAAAAACTTCACCATTTTCAACACGTGAAAATAAATCTCCACTTGATATAATATCAGGAAACCTTTCTATTAAATAATCTAAAGCTGAACCACTGCCAACAGTATTCATAATTGTATTGTTTTGTATCCTATTCATTGCAGCATCACTTATCCCATTACCTAATGCAAAATAAATATCAAATTGATTTAATAATTGGCCATTTTCAAATCTTAGTCCGTTAAGATTTCCTTCCCAAAAAGAATCATCATTTCCTCCTGAAATATTCCCAAAAGAACTAATACACAATCTGTCACCTGGCCCTTCCTCCTCTTCTTCCTCCTCATCACAATCCACAGTCACTCCCTGAAGATTTCCTTCCGGCTGCTCACATTCTGTGCCTGTAGAAGGCGGGGTACCTCCACCACCTCCGCCTCCGCCAGTGTCTCCCGGAGTTGGGGGTGCCATTACCAGTTCACACTCATACCCTGAAACAGTTGTTCCATCTTCAACCGGTGTGGTACAACCAAAACCTTCCCAACAAGTAGACTTATACCAAGTGGTCACCACCTGATAACAAACGAGATAAGAATTGGCTAATCTTGAATTTTTATTTGAACCCTTTGCTTTTGACTCTTTTATCCGATGGGTCTTTATCCCATCCTTAATCCGCCATCCGCTAATGAAATCTCCATTCCATCTGTAAAACCGGTATATCCCTGAGAAATCTGATTGAATCTTTTGATATCCGCCGTCCATGAAATCTTTCAATTTGAATTTCTTATCCGGGCTATCTGGATAAATATTCAAAAAATAAGGAACATAACTTCCATCTGATTTTGGAAAAAGGATTAAGGTCTGTAAAATCGAATTTTTCTCCAGTTTTTCGGTCTTCAGATGCTCAGGAATCGCAATATCCTCAAAGTCAAACTGTACTTCAATGACCTTCTTTCCATCCGATTGATTGTACACCTTAGATTTGGCCCAATCTGGTTTTCCTTTTCCATTTTTGACCTTTCTGGCATTTTCATCCCCTTGATTTTGCATCTCAAAGGCGTCATACCAGGATTTAGCCGCTTCAATCTCTGAATTTTTCAAATCAGAAAGTTGCTCAATTTCTTCCTCTATACAGGAAGTAGCCAGCAGTCCAATCAAGACTGCGATCAGAATACCAGTTAACCTAAATAAAGGTTTGGTTTGGTTTATATAACATAGTATTAAAAGTTTATCGCTTTTAAGAAATTATTTTCATTTTAATTTTCCAAGAAGAATTTGAAGAAATTTTTAGACAAAAAACTAACTGCATATTATATAATTCAAATGGAAAAAAATCAGGAATAAAAAAATCCAAGCCTTTCGACTTGGAGTTTTTAGACTTTTGACCTTATTATTCAGACTTTTTCCACCCAATCCACTCCAGTATCCTTCCAAGCTCGGTCATTGGCAGAATTAATCACTGCTTCGCACACTTTCTGAGTTTCGAAAGCATCTCGGAAAGTTGGGTGACAATCCTCTCCTGTCTCAAGGCTATGAAAGAAATCAGCCACCTGATGGATAAATGAATGCTCATACCCGATCGAAGTTCCGGGAATCCACCATCGACTCATATAAGGATGGTCCCCATCTGTCACGTGAATCGAGCGCCAGCCTCTGACAATTCCTTCATCACTATGATCAAAATATTCCAATCGAGTCAGATCATGCAAATCCCATCGAATCGAAGCATGCTCTCCGTTGATCTCAAATGTGTAGAGCGCTTTGTGACCTCTGGCATATCGAGTGGCTTCAAAAAGTCCAAGCGAACCATTGTCAAAATGACAATGAAAAATACAAGCATCGTCGATTCCGACTTTTTGCTTTTCCCCTGAACCCACGTGAACTCGCTCTTTGACAAACGTTTCTGTTATGGCTGAGACATCTTTGATTCCTCCATTGAGCCACATGGCAGTATCAATACAGTGCGCCAATAAATCACCTGTCACTCCAGACCCTGCTGCATCCACATCCAATCTCCAAAGGCCATCTCCCCCTTGCGGTAACTCAGGATTTATCGTCCAGTCCTGTAAGAAATTTGCTCGGTAATGGAAGATCTTCCCAAGTTTGCCGGAAGCCACGATATTCTTCGCCAAAGTCACCGCAGGAACTCTTCGATAGTTGTACCAAACCGTATTTTTCACTCCTGCTTTTTCCACGGCATCCAGCATAGTTTTCGCCTCAGCAACCGTTCTTGCCAAAGGCTTTTCGCAAAGAATCATCTTCCCTGCCTCAGCAGCTGCAATGGCAATCTCGGCATGCATGTCATTTGGAGTACAGATATCCACCGCATCGATATCATCACGAGCGATGATTTTTTTCCAGTCTGTCTCATAGGATGCATAATCCCACTGCTTCATGAAAGCTTCTGCTCTTTCAGCTTTTCGAGAGCAACAAGCCTGAAGAACAGGTTGATATTCGTATTCTGGGAAAAAGTCTGCTAAACGCTTGTAGCCATTCGTATGGATTCGACCCATCAGTCCAGTACCGATTAGTCCGATTCGTATGTGTTTTTTATTTGCCATAATTGGAAAATTGAAATATTTAAAGATTTGAAAATTGAGTTGATAAGTTAGAAAGTGGTAATGTTGGAAGTAATCGATATACAGTATTAGATAGTTGAAGAGTTGAAAGGAAGGCCTCGCGTTTTTAAAGATTTTTCTAGATTCAAGAATCTCGTACCTCGTAATTCATATTTCAAAAATCATACATCAGATATCTAACATCATAACTCACCCCTTCCATCCATGCGCCTCTCTGACTTTGATCATCGTAGCCAGAATATCATTCCAAGTCTGCTGATTTTCCATTACTGAGTTAGGGAACATGCACCCATCCCAACAGATATGCTTCATGGCTTTGGTCAAAACTCCATTTTCATCCCGGAGCCAGTAGCCTGCATCATGGACAATATCTAATACTCCATTTGGATCTGTAGCTTGGCAATGACGACCTGTTTTATCATGAGAACCTGAACCGAAAACTGACCCGTCATTTTGGGCTACGTGAAAGTCAATAGTCCAAGGGCGAAGTGCATCCGTTACCGTCTTCAAAGCTGCCTTCACCGCTTCCCGATCATTCAAATCCGCATCTGGAGCTAAGATCCGATGCTCTGGAGCATTGTAGCCCATGGTATATAAAAAGGTGTGCGACATATCTGCCTGAAAGCCAATATTCGGTCGGTCAACCATTTCTAAAGTCTCCACCATATGTTTCCAGCTATGCATGGCACCCCAGCAAATCTCCCCTTCAGCCGCTAGTCTTTCTCCAAAACCGGCAGCAACATCGCAGGCTTCACGGAAAGTTTCCACTATTTGCTTGGTGTTTCCTTTTGGATCCTTCGCCCAATCTGAAACACCGGCAGCTGAATCGATTCGTACTACTCCGTAATGCCGAACTCCAAGTTCGTTGAGCTTTTGTCCAAACTCACAGGACTTCCGAACCATATCCACAAAAGTCTTCCGCTGATCTGCAGTGCCCATCGCTGAACCTGCCCAAATCGGAGCAACCAGCGAACCCACATTCAGATTGTATTTGGATACTTTATCCGCAAGCTTTTTGGCTTCATCAGCATTATTCAAATCAAAGTGAGGTTCAAGCAAACCCACATCGATTCCGTCAAATTTCACTCCATTGACTTCGGCTTTTGCAGTCATCTCAAGCAGCGAATCAAAAGGTATGATCGGCTCAGAATCCGGTCCTTTTCCGACCAATCCCGGCCAAGTGGCGTTGTGTAGTTTTGGGTAATTGTTCATGGTTATTTTAGAGTTTGAAAATTGAAAGATTAGAAAATTGAAAGATTAATCGTCAAAAGAGGACTAACCATAATCTACAGCTGTTGACCGTGGTCAGTCCACCGTTGACTAGAAAACTTTCAAATCAGGGTTCTTTGGCCCAAAATGCTTCAGCATCACGATCGGATCGGTCTTGGAATGGTTTGTGATTTTTACTCCAGCTTTAGCCGCAGACTCAGATACAAAATACTCGTCATGCGTGAGTTGACCAAATCGAATTAATGCAGGAGTCTCAATATCCCAAATACCCATCGTGCCATGACCTTGCATCATGATCATTCCATAAGCAGCACTGTCGGTAATAGTCACAGTCTGACCAGGGAAAATCGTCAATTCCTTCGCCGAATAATCATGCGAACGATAGCAAATCCAAGCATCATGATAACCAGCGGCATGCATTTTTTCCACAGCCTCCACCGGCTTTGGTTCCATGTAGTGGTTGTCCATCAAATTCGGATTTACATTCAGATCCCAATCGATCATTTCCACTAAGAGATCATGATCACCCCAGCGATCCTTCGGTGTAGCATTCCAAAGCAATTCATCCGGAATAATAGCCTCATTCACTAAGGATTGATACATCGCGAAAATATCGGAAGCCTTTTGTGGCTCGTAAGTACAGAGCGAACCAGGAGCATGAAGCATCCCAGGGGGCACATCCCAACCTGTTCCAGGCTGAAGTTTGAAAGCTTGAGAATAGTTTGTGATTTTATTGTCGCCTTTGTTGAAGTTTTTCAGGCATTCCAGAATGGTTTCCTTGCTCGTTCCCGGTGCGATTCCAAAGAAAGTGTAAGGAAAATCTCCTCCGTGATTATTTACTTGAGGCGGGAAATAATAAGCTTCAGGTTTTCCATTTTGGCCAGTCAGCTTCCCAAATTCATCGCTCGGGTGAATATGATGTGGTAGTGGCCCCATATTGTCAAAAAACTTGGAATACATCGGCCAGGATTTATGCGCATTCCAAAGTCGATCTCCGATGATCTGAGCTCCCAATTCATCAATCGCATCTTTGAGCAGGAAAAGTTCAGTTTTACCCCCTTCTTCAAAAGCGATATGACTCAAGCCTTCATTTTTGGAAGTCAGAGGACCATTTTGAGCTGGAGTAGTCGAAGAAAACCAGCGTTCATCTATTCCTCCACGATTACCACCAAGGCTATAATAATCATCCGGATGAAGTTTGATTCGACGACCGGGAACGCAAAATGATCTTGGCACCCAAGTCGGTGTTAATCTTAAAATTCCTTCCCCTTGTTCGAGGGCTTTTTTGGCTAGGCTCATTGGTATTTATGATTTGAAAATTGAAAGATTGGAAAATTGAAAGATTAGAGTCAGAGTTACTTCATTATTAGAAATTTAGCATTCTGCATTCGATATTTTTTACAAGTAATTTTGGAACCAGGACCATCTGCCTATTCCAAATTTTTGATAATTCATTTTAAATTTTAAATTCCTTGGCTTTCTCCCCTGTCAGCACTTCCAACTTCAACTCGTATTCTCGCTTTTCCCCAGGTTCTAAATAGATCAAGGTTCCATTTTCCTTTGCTGCTGCTTGCCCAATTGGCGGATTGGTAGCCGGTTCCAAAGCAGTGACGTATTCGTTTTTACCCCAGTGCTGCCAATTGATCAGCCAAGGGAATTGCTCTTTCGAAAATGAAATTTTAAAAGCCAACTCTAATTCATCATTTGCATAGCCACAAACCACTCGGTTATTAGCATCAGCTTTTGGAAGAATAAAAGCAACATCTTCCCCAAAACCTGCATGCTCATCCATCGGGGCTGCACAGCGGGTAAATTCATGTTGGATATTGAAATCGGTATTATTCGCGTCAGTTGCTTTTCCTTGTTTTTCTCCATTCCAAATAATCCGTGTCCCCTCATCTATCAGGGGCCAGCCACAATTGATATGGTACAATAGCATATGAGGCGTTCGCGTATTTCCCCGATTGATGACCAGGTCTTTGATATGAATCTCTGCTGATCCCAAGCTTCCTGAAATACTTCGTGTAAGCTCTAAGCTCGGACCGAAAGTCGTGGTCTCTCTTATTTTTCCTACGATTTCAAAACTCAAATCCTCCGAGAAAATATCAGGCTGACGAATTGAGATCAACTCGGCAGGCGAATTGGAAAAGCGACCATGGAGTCCTTTACTGCCAGTTTCATCTTCGTTTGGCGGCCCCATGGATGAAAGACCACAAGTAGTAAGCAAGCCCCCAGCGAAAGTTCGAAGCCAATCAATCCCCTGATTGGAAAAAGGCTGTGGTGCAGTAATGCCGGCATGTGAAATCCAGGCCAGACTATTTTCATTGAAAAGTGCATCCACGATATCCATTCCCCTATCCAAGACAACTTTGTAGCGTAATCCTGTACCAGTATTAATCCAAGCAATACGGGTTCCTTTTCCAGGACCATTGTCAAGAATTGAAGTTTCAATTCCCCCGATTTGCTGCGTATTCGAAAGCTTATGTTTCCAGCTGCCTAGATTTTTTGGATTCATTTTGGGTTTTTGTAGGGATTCAATCTATAAAAAAGCCCTTCCGACACTATCCTGCGCTATATGGTAGGTCAAGGCATTTGATTTTAAGTTAGAAAAAATGAAGGAGGAAAAACTGCCATTGGTCAAAAAAAAAGGATCCATTCCGAAGAATGAATCCTTCAACCCGAAATATTCATTAGAAATTCTATTACAGCTTTAAATCACTTCAAAACAGTCGCTTCGCTTCGTTTCCTTTCTCATCATAGCGATGCTATGCTTTCGAAATGAAACTTCCTGATTTATTGCGATTTAAATCTTCACTACGAATTCTAATGCATAATCCGGGTTAAACCCAATCAAAGTTTTTTGAGCATCAATTTGCGGTATTCGACTTTCATCGGTGGCCCAACGTGGACCTGTACTCCGAGCAGACCGGACATCATCCGGTTTTTAGTGTCTTCATCATGCACTTCACTCATCAGAATTCCATTGACATAGTGTTGCATCACATTTCCTTTCACGATGAGATGAATCTCGTTCCAATCTTCTTTCTTGATTTTTGCACCTAATTCTGCACGATCACCAAGCTCACTTTCCACATTCAATCCTTTCCAGGCATTTCGCTCTACAAAGTCGCGGAGGTTGGTCATCCCATCCGGCTGAGAGGTAATGCGTGTTTTTTGTCCTCGGTAGGCTAAAGTGGCTCGCTTTCGCTCCTCATAGTTCTGTCCAGTATAGTTTACTTTACCATCGATATCTGCTTGGTAGCCACGAAGCGCAAATGGAACTTCCTCCACACGATCGCTTCGATAATTGATGCCTGAATTGCCTGATTCCGAGATTCGGAATTCAGCTTTCAACTCAAAATCAGAAACCTCTCCTTTCCAAATCAAGAAAGTATTTGCTTTCAATAAAGTCTCAGGAGTAATGGTCCCAACGATCGCACCGTCTTTGACTGTCCAGTACGTGGGATCTCCCTCCCATCCCTTGAGTGTTTTTCCGTCAAAAATGGATTTGAAATCCTTTTGAGTTGATTCCAACTGAGAAACAACAACTGGCTGATCGCTATTTTCATAGGGTGGAAATGCTGATTCGATCCCGTAATAGCCTAGAACCATTACGGCAGCAGCCGTCTCAAGAAGTAGATATTTTTTTAAAAATTGGAGTTTCATTTCTGAGCTGTTGCTTTATTCTGATAGACTTCATGATTTTCGTTTCCACCTGAAATCAGGTAGGCCATCAAATCTTTCAATTCTTCTTCATTGAGTCGATTAATCATTCCTGGTAGCATCGTTGAAACCTCCGAAACTTTCTTGCTTTTCACTTCAGCTTTAGCCACCGTACGAATCACATCTGGCGCAAAAGGATTTTGAGAAACATAATAATTACCAGCATCCTCATTGGTCAAGCGACCGACTACAGATCCTCCAGCTTTAAGTTCCAATATAGTCGCTTCATATTGCTCAGAAATCTCGTCGCTTGGATTGATAGTGGCATTTAAAATATCCTTTGCAGAGAATCTAGTTCCTAACTGACTAAGGTCTGGACCAATTATTCCTCCTTCACCTTTCATGGTGTGGCAAGATTGACAAAGTGTAGCCACGTACATAGCTTTCCCTCGTACCAGATCTCTACCACTAAGGTTTTCTACTATAGGCAAGGCTTCTTCTACTGTCCATCGTCTGCCAGGCCCTTCTGGCTGAATAGTCGTCTCTGCAAGATCATTTCCACTGCTAGTCAACATTGCTGCTCCCGAAAGCTCATTGTATTTATCAAAATCTGCTTGGGCTACATGAGTCAATGCCATCTTTCTGGCCCTGTCAATAAACCCAACGTAGCTTCGACCACCCTTATACTTGAAAGCGTTCTGAATCCAAGTGAAGTATTCATTATGAAGCTCAGGCGTCCATCCAGCCTCCGCTCCTCCTAGAACTACTGCCAAATAAGTTTGTTGAGCAGGTGGTACATTAGCCAGCATATTGGCGATATCCAATCCATACTGTGGATTACGCATGATCAGATCCGAGGATGAGGTGAACGTTTTCTGGTAATCAGGATCATCCTTTGCATTTTCGAGTAGTGCCAAGGTTTTCTCCACCGCATCCGCTGCATCCAGATGAACCAATAATTTACTGAGCTCACGATCTAGATTATTGTTGTTTGCAGGAAAATTCCCGTCTAAATAGGCCACTAACTGATCCTTAACATTTTTTGCAGGATCACCTTGACGATAGAGGATCAATTCGAATGCTCGAAGTAAATCTTGCTTCTCTTTCTCATTGAGTTTCGAATAGTCGATTCCCATCAATACCTGAATCATTGGGGTTCCGGCACCTTTTTCACTATGCCTAGCCAAAGCGATCATCGCTTGGGTAAGTTTTACCGGGTTTTGCTCCTCCAGTGCTTTTACTTTCCAGGAATCTATTGGCTGATGTTCCAAAGCAATTCGAGCGGCATATTGTACAAATCGATCATTATGATCCAAATTTGCCCAGGCCTTTTCCAAACCTTCTGAAGAAGCTCCCACTTTATGATATTCTTCCAGCTCTCTTCTCAACTTATTCTCCGCAGGAAGATCGGCAATTTGAAGTGGAGTGATATTTTTCTCGACCTCACCATCATAGTAAACACGGTAAAGATCTGATTCCAATCTTCTCCCTCCCGTCATGAAATACATCGCGCCATCCGGACCGATGATTCCGTCTGTCAAAGGAAGCGGAGATCCTGAGATAAATTCTTCTGCTTTTGCCTCGTAAGTAGCTCCCTTCGGAGAAAGCTCAAAAGCATAGATAATTCCAAAGCTCCAATCAAAAGCGTAGAGTGCTTTTTGATATTTCTCTGGGAAATTTGCACCAGTTCCAAACATCACGTTAGTTGGTGAACCCTGACCTATATTTAAAGTGGCAGGAAGATTATCTGGATAAAGCGGAGACCATTTCTGATTTCCGGTTCTCCATCCATATTCGGATCCGCTGGTTACGTGACAGATTCGAGTAGGTCGATACCAAGGCATCCCAAAATCCCATTCCATATCCGAATCATAGGTAAACAGGTCTCCAGCCTCATTGAAAGCGATGTCGAATGGATTTCTATAACCTGCTGAAATCAACTCAAAGTAAGATCCATCAGGTGAAAAATTAGCAACCCATCCTCCTGGAGCCATTCTAGAGTTGGCATGACCACGAGGATCTTTGATCTCAGGGAATAAATTATCCTCATTCCAAACTCGAGGAAGTCGGTAAGCGTCCATTTCTGGTACGTCTACATGATTTCCTGCAACCATGTAAAGTGATTTTCCATCTGGAGAAAGTTTGATACTATGCGGTCCATGCTCTCCGGGTTGACCTGTAAAAAGTTTAATTGTAGTTACAGTTTCATATTGATCATCCCCGTCCAAATCCTGAATTCGGTACAGGCCAGTACTTTCTTTGAATGTCTCATTTCCATTGTGATTCACCATCACATAAATACTATTGAAGGCATACAGCAAGCCTTGGGCATAGCCCATTCCTACTTGAGGTTCGGCGACATTCCCGATGATCAACTTTTCAATTTTAGGAGCCAAAGAATCCGACCCGATCTCAGGAATATCCAATCGATAGAGAAAACCATATTGGTCTGCCGTAATGAGACGATTTTTATCATCAAAAGTCATAGCTACCCATGAACCCTGATCCAAATCACCTGGGCTATAAATGTGCTCAGCTTTGAACCCTTCTGGGAGTTTAAGTTTCGATACTTTGGGATCGAGTGGGGCATCTTCTTCTTTTTTAGCGCAGGAAACTGCAATTGAGAGCACCACCGCACTCAGGAAGAGTTTTTTTAGAAAAGATTTAAAGATCATATACTTTTGGGTTATTGGATTTCGGTGAAAGGGTTCATAAATCAAAATTTACTCAATTATCATGTATAGTTTAAGCTATTTACTTTTTGTGAATTAAAAAACTGTCCTGCCATCTCATGCTTTAAAAAAAGCAGCCCAACCTTTTCAGAAGTATTCTTTCCGAAAAAAGCTGGGCTGTACTATGTTTATGAAAAAATTAGAAATACGGACTCAAATCTGACTCTGCTGCCGGATACGCATAGAACTTCTTGATATTTGTAAATGCATTGCTTCTAGGCACTGCACCAGCAATCGGCGGATAATAATAGTCTAATGGATTTGCAATAATTCGCTGACCGTACGGAACGATGATTTCCTGAATTCGATCCGTTCGTTGGATATCAAACCAGCGCTTATTTTCAAAAGCAAGCTCCACTCTTCGTTCCTTAAAGATTGCTTCCCGTAAATCAACTTGCCCTGCTGCTGTGGTGTTTTCTAAGCCCGCACGTTGTCTCACCTGATTTAAGTATCCAATAGCTTCACCGGTTTTCCCTTGCTCATTCAGCACTTCAGCCATAAATAACAATACCTCTGCATAGCGATACACTACCCAATTAGTCCCGTGATTATTATGCTGAGAGTGAAGTTTCGCGTGTTTTTTAATGTAAGGATAGTTTTTATCGTCTCTGAAACTACCTGCTAGAAATACATTGCCAATAGAAGCATCCTTTCTCAAATCACCCGGCTCATAAGCAGCAATAATATCCGGTGTGGGAATATTATTTCCTTCCCCATCGATGTTCTGAGGATTGCTTGTTCCCATTATAGGTTGAAGCTCTGCTGCACTAATCGGTCTAGGCATAAATTGGTAGATAAAATTCCCTTGCAAGCCAGCAGCTCCTTCTAAGAACTGAACCTCAAAAACCGATTCTGCATTGTTCTTATTAGATGAATTTCCCGGGAACGCCATTTCATAATTCGGCATCAATTGATAGCCCTGAGTCAATACGGGAGCTAAAATTTGCTCTGCCTCAGACCATTTTTTCTGATTTATATAAACATTTGCTAGCAGTGTTCTTGCTGCACCCTCGGTTACTCGTCCGGGAGTTTGTTGTTCTTTTTTAGGCAAAAGTGGAACTGCAGCTTGTAAATCAGCTATAATCTGATTGTAAACTTCTGCTTCATTTGCTAAAGGCAAAGCTGCTTCTTCTCGAACTGCAACAGGAACCAAATGAAGTGGAACACTTCCAAAATAACGTGCTAATTCAAAATAAGCATAAGCTCTTAGGAATAATGCTTGGCCTTTAACATTAGCTTTAGCCGCTGCATCAAAATCCACATCATCAATTAATGCTAAGATCTGGTTTGTTCTGGCAATGATCAGATAATCTTGACGCCATTGATTCAATACGTGGGTATTGGCAGTAGTACCATTGGATTCCGGTACAGAGAAATCTGCCAAATCTTCTTGATTATCAGTAGCTCCAAAAAGAATATTTCGAGCATAATACGTATTATCTGAATGCATTTCCGAGAGTAACCAAGCACGATCATTTATGATGGTACGTAGTGGAACATAAGCAGCATTTACCGCTTGCTCAAAGTCAGTTTGATTTTTGAAAAAGGTGGCCGAACTCAGCTGAGTCTCTGGCACAACCGTAAGGAAGTCTTCACAGCCACTTAGCGCAAATGCAGTCACCAAAATAGCTAGGATATATTTTTTCATTTTTTTTCGTTTGTAAGTGAATAAATAAGGTGGAATCTCTCAGCTTAGAAAGTAACATTAACGCCGAAAGTGATCGTACGCGGAACCGGATAACCAGCCAAATCCACTCCTGGGCTTAGGTTACCTCCATCTCCTGCACCATTATTCTGCATACTTACTTCTGGATTTGATCCGCCCCAATAGTCAGTAAATACCCATACATTCTGTGCCGATCCGTAGACTCTGGCAGACTTAATCGCCTTCGGCAAATTCTTAAATGTATAACCAACAGTAATATTTCGAATAGTGAAATACGATGCATCCCAAACAAAATTACTGTTTGGCCAGTCTCGCTCAATTCCAGTCACGTTTCCTCCACCTACTGTAGTACCAAAAATTCCAGCACCTGGATTCTCAGGAGATCTAAAACGATCTGCTACTCTAGCCACCATATTAAATACCCCGTCCAGGTTTGCAGTAGAAAAGAGGTGTCTCATGTAAAGCTCATTACCTTGAGAACCTGAAGCGGTAATACTTGCGTCCCAGTTTTTCCAAGCAAAATTGTTGATGATACCATAAGTGAAGTCCGGAAATGGATTACCGATAATGGTTCGGTCATCATTATCTCCACCAAACGTAATCACACCATCTCCATTGACATCCTCCAGCTTGATACTTCCAACTGTGGATCTTCCTGGAATTACTGGTGAGTTTGCCAAATCTTCTGCATTGGCATAGTTACCTAATTTATTTAAGCCGTAGAATTGGCCAAAAGGCTTACCCACTTGGGTAATATGCCAGCTTCCATAGACTCTATCTATTCCATCAGCGAGCTCCAATACCTCATTTCTGTTAAAGGAAATATTTGCATTGGTAGTCCATCTGAAAGAACCGGTAGTATTTACGGTTGTAAGCGAGAACTCATGTCCCCAAAACTTAATCTCCCCGATATTATCATTGAAATTGGTAAAGCCTGACTCCTGAGGAATCTGTACTGCATAAAGTAAGTTTGTGGTGTTTTTGGTATAAAAGTCATACACGAAAGTGATCCGATCATCCCATAAACCTAAGTCTAATCCAATATCAAATTGAGCTGTAGTTTCCCATCCTAAATTTGAGTTATTCAAGGAAGTTACACCAGCTCCAGGTACTACCGTATTTCCAAAAACTGCATTAATCGTGTTGTTAACCAATGCATATTGGGTGTAGTTACCGATATTATTGTTACCGGTCACTCCATAACTAGCTCTAAGCTTCGTAAAAGAAATAGCTGAGCTACTGTTAAGAAAACCCTCATCGGAAAGCACCCATCCTACTGAAGTGGAAGGGAAAACTCCCCAACGATTATCCGCTCCAAATCGAGATGAACCATCTCCTCTGATAGAAGCTGTAAATAAATACTTGCTCTTATAATTGTAAGTTAATCGAGAAAAAACCGAAGTTAAAGACCACTCTTCCACACCGGAAATTGTTCCATTTCGATTGACGTTGATCGCACCTTGGATGGTTGGAAGTCGATCATCTGCATAAGTATCCGCCTGAATTCTAGTCCGATCACTTCGGAATCTCTGATTGGAGAAACCTAGCAAAGCCTCAAAATTATGGTCTCCTATACTTTTTCCATAGGTTGCAATATTTTCATTCAACCAAGATAAATCCTGAAATTCATCTCGTATAGAAACAGCAACTGTTGGTAAAGCGACATTGATTGCGTTGGTCGCAGTGGATGGATTGAAGAAAAAGAAATTAGAATTTCTCAATTCCGCATTAAATGTAGACTTCAAAGAAAGCCCTTTGATTGGCTTCCATTCCACGTAAGTATTTGCCAGAACATTCAATACTTTGGTTTCATTGGTTATTTCATCCGCAGATCTCAACCAGTTTGGGTAAGCGAAGATATTTCCAGTGTTCGCAGGAAATCTATTAAAAGATGTCAATTCACCAGTTTCTGTGTAGATCGGCATCACCGGCCAAGTATGGAGCGCGTTGAATAAAATACCTGTACCTCGGGACCCATCTGTTTGTGGTGTATTATCTACCACATAGCTGGGAGCTACATTAACTCCAATATTTACTTTGTCTGAAATTGCGTAATCAGTATTCATTCGAAGAGAGAATCGCTCGTAATCTGTATTTCTCACTACCCCTTTTTGATCAAAAAAACCAGCGATAATAGCAGTATTGACCCGCTCCTTGTTTGAAGTAACCGTTAAGTTGTAAGAAGTAATTGGGGCTGTTTCCAACATTGCACCATACCAATCGTTGTTTTTTCCTCGGTAATCAGCAGGATTTTGGAAAATGTCCGGAACGGTCTGACCGGCATCTGTGTAATACTCCTTCTTAAACTGTGCAAATTCCTCTGCGTTCAGCATTTCCAATCTGCCTTTCTCAGGAACTGTTTGCCAGCCTGTAAAAACATTTAGATTCACATTGGTTTGACCCTTGCTCCCTTTTTTGGTGGTGATCAACACAACCCCGTTAGCAGCTCGAGAACCATAAAGGGATGTGGAAGCAGCATCTTTTAGAACAGTAATTTCCTGGATTTCATCAGGGTTAATTGCATTGATATCACCTGTAATTGGGAATCCATCTACCACGTAAAGAGGTGCGCTACCTCCCGAAACAGAAAGTTGTCCTCTGATCCTTACGTTCATACCTTGACCAGGCTTACCAGTCGTTTGATTAATCTGAACTCCTGCAAGTCTACCTTGAAGCTTTTGAGCAACCGAAGAAACCGGTAAATCAGCAAGTTCTTTAGCCCCCACTGATTGGATCGCTCCAGTTACTTCCTTTTTAATCTGGCTACCGTATCCCACTACTACCACTTCGGATAAATCCGACATAGATGTTTGAAGTGAAATATCGTAACTCGTCTGACCATTTTGGACTATAACTTCTCTCGCTGTATACCCGATAAAACTTACAACCAAAATGTCACCGGGGGAAGCTTGAATGCTGAAAACTCCATCAAGATCAGTCACGGTACCTACTTGTGTACCTTTGATCATAATGGTTGCCCCTGGTACAGGCTCTCCTGTCTCGTCTTTTATCGTCCCGGTAATATTTGCAGACTGCGCAAATACCATTGGAACGGTAAATAAAATAATTAGTAACATCCCAAGCAATCGGGAAATTACTGTGTTTTGGAAATGTTTTTTCATAAGATTGGGTTTATGTTAATGGCACTATTACTTTCTCCAAGTACCTGATTAACCAAGCAGATTCTATCCTGCACAATCCTGTATTTCAGTGGTTTATAAAAAAATATAAATGTAAAATTCACAGGATAGAACAGGATGGTAGTACCCATGATTTATGTATTTATAATATAAATAGGTGTGCTTGCAAAAAAGTGATTATAAAGACTTGTTCATACTTATTAAAAAAAAACTGTCGAGCATTATTTAATTGAAATCCATCTACAATTTCGCTATAATTAGAATCTAATTTTATTCCCGAAATGACATATAAAATAAATTTCTCCCTGTTTTTAATCATTTTGGTAGCAGGAATAAGTTTCCAATGCACCGAAAAAAAGACACTGGATCTTGCTCAAAATACCCGCATTGCCCTTGTCGGAAACAACCTCCCCTCTAGGATGATGAATTATGGGACTTTTGAGACGGAACTTTACCTCCGTTATCCTGAAAAGGATCTGATAATTCGTAACATGGGAGATCCTGGTGACACTCCTGGCTTTCGGCCTAGATCTGGCACAAATGATCCATGGGCATTCCCTGGAGCTGCTGATTATCAAGATGAATATGCCACCCCTTCAGGTTCAGAGGGATTTTTGGAAAAACCCGATCAATGGCTAACAAGACTAAAGGCTGACATAGTCATTGGATTCTTTGGCTTCAATGAGTCCTTTCAGGGCGAGGCTGGATTAGAGAATTTTAAAGCAGAATTGGATGCATGGATCAAACATTCCCTTCGACAGAAATACAATGGAGACACACTTCCTCAATTGGCCATAGTTTCTCCGATTGCAATGGAGGATCTTTCTGCAAAAATAGATGTGCCTGACGGGAAAGCTCAAAACGAATTAATTGAGCTTTACGCTGAGGGAATGGCTGAAGTGGCCGCACAAAATAAAGTGCTTTTTGTAAATGCTTTTACCCCAAGTCTAAAATGGTATGCCGAATCTGATTTGGATCTTACCATCGATGGCTCTCAGTTAAATCAAGCTGGCTATGAAAAGCTTAGCAAGCTGCTGGCAGATGAGATTTTTGGCAAAAGTCCAATTAAAGCAGAGGCTAATAGAGAGTTAATAGAAGAAGCTGTCACAGAAAAAAATTGGCTCTGGCTCAATGACTACAAAATCCCAAATGGAGTTCATGTCTTTGGCCGTAGATACGATCCTTTTGGTCCAGATAACTATCCCTACGAACAGGAAAAAATCCGTCAGATGACTGCTATTCGCGATACTGCGATTTGGATGGCGACCAAAGGGGAAGTCAAAGATTTAGCGGCTGCAGATGCAAAAACCCGATCTTTGCCGGAAGTCAAAACAAACTACAATCCTGATCAAAACGGAAGCTTAGAATATAAATATGGTGAAGATGCGCTTAAGGAAATTAAAACAGCGCCTGGCTATAAAATTGAGCTCTTTGCTTCTGAATCTGAATTTCCGGATCTGGCAAATCCAGTTCAGCTTTCTTTTGACAACAAAGGAAGACTTTGGGTGGCGACCATGCCAAGCTATCCACATTACAAACCTGGTGATCCGAGACCAAAGGATAAATTGATCATTCTCGAAGACACCAACAATGACGGCAAAGCGGACAAACAAACCACTTTTTCCGAAGATTTACATATTCCTGTTGGCTTCGAATTGGCTCCGGAAGGGGTGTATGTTTCTCAGGGGAACAATCTGATCTTACTTATCGACGATAATAAAGATGACAAAGCTGATCGTAAAGAAATTTTATTAAGTGGTTTTGACGACCACGATACGCATCATGCGATTTCAGCTTTCACCACCGATGAATCGGGTGCGATTTATATGGCGGAAGGGGTATTTCTTCATACTAACGTGGAGACTTCTTATGGCCCTGTCCGCGCGACTAATGGAGGTTTTTACAGATATCAACCCCAGCGTCACCACTTGGAGCGAGTGAATCAAGTGAGTATCCCTAATCCTTGGGGAATAGCTTTTGATGACTGGGGACAAAACTTCTACGCAGAAACTTCTGGTCCAAATGTCAATTGGATGCTTCCGGGATCAACTTTGCCCCGCTACGGGAATTCGAACTTCAAAGGTCCTAATATGATCGAAAAAGCACAGATGGTCCGTCCGACTTCAGGCTTGGAATTCATTCATAGCCGTCACTTCCCAGATGAGGTGCAGGGTGATATGATCATCAATAATACTATCGGATTCTTAGGAACCAAGCAACACCAAATGGTGGAAGATGAGGTTGGTTTTCACACCAAATTCCGCCAGGACCTTGTTTATTCTACAGATCGAAATTTCCGACCAGTGGATATGGAGTTTGCACCAGACGGTTCATTATATATTGTAGATTGGCATAATATCCTGATTGGTCACATGCAACACAACGCTAGGGATCCACTCAGAGATCACGTACATGGAAGGATTTATCGGGTGACTTATCCAAGCAGACCTTTGGTGACTCCGGCCAAAATAGACGGAGCAAGTATCCCGGAATTACTGGAAAACCTTAAACTTCCTGAATACAGAACTCGCTATCGTACGCGACGCGAGCTACGGGGAAGAGAAAAAGGAGAAGTCATAGCAGCGGTAAAAACTTGGGTTGCAAACTTAGATTCAAATGACCCAAATTATGAGCACAATCGCTTGGAAGCACTTTGGGTAACTTGGGGAGCTAATCAAGTGAATCAAGAGCTATTGCGTGAGCTGGCAAAATCATCAGATCATCGGGTTCGTGCTGCTGCAACTCGAGTGGTTAGGTATACGGGCCATCAAGTCAAAGATCAAGACGAATTGCTATTGGCAGCTGCCAAAGATCCAAATGGTCATGTACGAATGGAGGCAATCGTCGCTGCAAGTTGGCTACCGAGAGAAAAAGGCCTTCCAATTCTTGAAGAATCGGCAAAACAGCCTCAAGATGAAACCTGGATAAAAGGAACTTTAGAAACTGCAATTGCTCATTTGAATGGGCTTTCAGTGACTGAGAAAAAAGAAGAAGACATCAAGTCTTCACTAACTGGTTCGGATCGCGAATTATTTATTCTGGGCAAAGAAATTTATGCACGTGACGGTTTCTGTTCCACTTGCCATCAGGCCGATGGTGGCGGACTTTCAGCTTCCCAATTTCCCCCACTCCGAGGCACTCCATGGGTGACAGGAAGTCCTGAGCGGATGATCAAGGTCGTGTTGAAAGGATTGATGGGTGAGATGGAAGTTGCTGGAAAAGTCTATCCCGGTCAAGTTCCTATGACGCCTTACGAAGGCATGCTGGATGATACAGAAATAGCTGCCGTCTTGACTTATGTTCGAAATTCATTTGGAAACAATGCCTCTGCGGTATCTCCTGATTTGGTGAAAAAGATTCGCGAGGAAGTCAAGGATAAAGAAGGCTTTTGGAATGCTTCTGAATTGTTGAAGATGCATCCGTTGGAGAAGTGATTGGGATTGGAAGATTGGAAAATTAGGGAAATTGAGAGAATAGGGAATTAGAGATTGGGAGATTTACCACAGGATTCATTTATTCAACAATTCCCCTATCTTAATTTCATGAAATATCTGTTAACGCCCCTTCTTTTCATCGCTTTTTTTTCTGCAAAAGCACAAACTATTTCCTTCGAGAAGAAAGTCATCGCCTTCGAATCCTTCGAATCAGTAGGGATTATGAATGTGGATAATGATGGGAATCCTGATTTAGTATCCGGAAGCTATTGGTATAAGGGGCCGGAGTTTCTTGACCGAAGTTTTATCGGGCAGGTCAAGCGATATGGTGAATACTATGAAGATTTCTCAACCATTCCAATGGATGTCAATGGAGATGGGCAAATGGATTTCATCACAGGAGGTTGGTTTGAAGGGAAATTAATCTGGAAAGAAAACCCCGGAAAAGCGATTGAATGGCCAATTCATTTGATTGCTGAAACAGGGAATATCGAAACCATCGCTGCTTGGGATATCGATGGAGATGGCACACTTGAAATCGTGCCAAATACTCCCCGGAAGGCACTCGCCTATTACAAAATGACTGGCGCAGATCAATTTCAGAAATTCCCAGTGGCAGATTTACATGGACATGGATTGGGCTTTGGTGATATCAATGGAGACGGACGCGGTGACTTGGTAGTCTCCGATGGTTGGCTGGAAGCTCCAAAAGATCTCGCCAATGGCAAATGGATTCATCATCAGGTATTCCAACTCCAAGATGCTAGTATTCCGATTATAGTCACAGATGTAAATAATGATGGCTTGGCAGATTTGATTGTGGGCCAAGGCCATGACTATGGACTTTTTTGGCTAGAGCAAAGCAAAAAGGGTGATGAAATCAATTTTATAAAACATGAAATTGATCCTTTCAACTCTCAATACCATACCATGAAATGGCTTGATCTAAATGGAGACGGCAAGATGGAACTACTCACCGGAAAGCGCTATCGCGCCCACAATGGAAAGGATCCAGGAGGAAAAGAAGAAGCAGGATTATATTATTTTCAGTGGAATGGAAGCTCATTTACCAAAAATGTGATCAGCTATGGACCACTTGAATCTGGCAAAGGGACAGGACTTTATTTTTCTACTGGCGATCTTAATGGCGATGGGAAAATAGATATTGCTGTAGCTGGAAAAGATGGCTTAGTGGTATTTTTTCAGAAATAAAATTTTCTTTTAAATAACTATGCCAACCATATTTTAAGGAAAGTTCCTAAATCCTGATGAAAAACAACTCGATATTAGAGTTAAACCAAAAAAGCAAATAGGCATAAACTGAACTAACAGGAACAAATATCTCCAAATTTAAATATTGAAAAGTAGGCCTAAAATGTCATTCATTCAAAAGCTTTAAGCCTTCCAATGCAGAGGTATCCCCGGGATTGAGCAGAAGTACTTTTTGGAAAAGTATTGTTGCTTCTCTTGTTTTTTGAAGACTGAGCTTATTCCAAGCAAGTAGTATCAAGCCATCATAATCAAAGGGATAGAGATTTACTACTTTTTCCAGATAGGGATCTGCCTTTTCAAAATTTGCACGATTGTAATAAATAAGACCTATCCTGTAATTTACCAGCGAATTTTGAGGATCTATTTTCAGAATCCTGAGGTAAACCTCTTCCACTTCAGTCCACTTTCCTTGCACAGAAAGAGGCAGTACAAGTCCAAATTTCGGTTCTATCGCATAGGGCTTTAAATTTACCGCTTTGTTGTAAAAATCTTCAGACTCCTGGAGTTTTGAACTCTGGTAATTAAGCCAACCTAACCTGAGGTTCATTTCATATGAATCCGATTTATAAACCTCTTTGATTTTTTCAATAGCACCATTAAAATCACCCTTATTTTCTAAAGCATAGCTCTCCTTGAATGCATTTACTAGTTTATCCTGAGCAAAGGAACTTATAGAAATCAAAAGAAAAACCAATCCAAAAAATCCCCATTTCTTAAATGGAAAATCAGAAAGGTTTAGGAATTTTTTAGTTAAAATTTCCATGATAGTATTGCAGTTAAAGATTGAAGTTGATACGATTTAAGATTTTGTTCTTGAGTCAAGTCAGATAGTGTTTGAAAACTACTGCTATTTGAAAAATGACTAAAATCCAGAGTAAGTTTCCAGTTTGGATGAGGTAAGACAATAGCCCGCATTCCCAAGCGGCTTTCAATTTTATCCAGTCGATTAAAAACGACTAGACCTTGTTTGGTAAAATAATTTTCTATTTCCCCGAACGTCCCAAAACCCTCCAGCCAAAGAAAATTAGTCACTTTTGCTCCTATTTCTTGATTGAAAATAAACCTTTTGACTGAGGAAGAATTCGCAAATTCCTGACTTTGGAAGGTGAAAACGGAGAAGGTATAAAAATTCAAGTTTCCCAAAGGGAAAAGAGTCAGATTCAAATCAGACTGAATCTGTTTGCCATTGTTGATCGTGCCATAATAGGCTGTTGCACCTAGATCCAGATTCATGAAATTTTTCGAAATCGACCCGAAGACCAAAAAATCAGAATCCTTTAGCGTACTGCTCACTAGCTGGGTTTGTTGTCCATTTCCTACTCCGACCGCCTGCTGCTGGAGATATGAAATATTCAGATAATGTCCTCCAGCTGAAAGATGAACCCCTTGCCCTAGATAGAATGATGCTCCGGCATAATACTGCCAGGAATCAGAAACATAGCTCGTGTTTTGAATCGGAATATCTCCGTCCTGACTATAATAGAACTGGGTAGCCTGTAAGACACTGAAACCTTGATAAAGATTGAAGCGACTACTTATATCTAAGTCCAATCCCAGAAAGCCATAATGATGAAAACGGGGGATAAATTGATATCCTTCGGCAAGAGGATCAACATCAGCAGAGAATTCATCAATTACTTTTTGATCAGTAATTTGGGTGTAATTGTAGGCCAGTTCAAGTCCTTTCAAAACTTTGGATTGATCGGTTTGAGTTTTAATTTTCATTTGAGGTGAAAATCCTAGAGCCACCAATTTTGCCTGAGACTCTCTTCCTGACCACAGGTAAGAATAGTAAAGATATTCCTGAACATACTCCTCCTTATTAATCTCCATAGCCCCTTCAAAATACTTTGCAGCTTGGTGATAATTACCCTTTTTGAAATAGGCAATTCCTAAACGCACTCTCAAGTAATAGTAATCAATCCCTTGATCAAGCGCATTCGTTCCTTCAAGGATTAATCTCTCCCAGTCGTTTTGAATAAATAACTCATAAGTCCTGGCATCAACCTGGGACAGACTCAGCTTACCCTGAGCTTTGGCTTCCCATAAAGCTGAAAATGCAACAAAAACTAAAAGGATCAGTCTCTTACACATAGTGCCTTTGTTTTTTGGTTTCCTCTTTCAAAATAAAAAGACTTCAGCCCTACCTGATCTATAACGAATTCGAATTTTGAACTTTCCAAAGTTTTTTTGAATGCAGACTTGGTGATCATCCCATTCAAAGTAAAGGGCTTATCAGAAAAACCCCTGCTAGCTTTTGGATAATTCAGCGTATAATCAGCCCTGAGATATTGGTAAAATGGCGCAATAAAATCCTGAATAAAGATTCGTTTGGGATGAAAAATCTGGTTGATCGGAAAGCTGTCTTGAAGTTTCAGTCCATGTGTATACCCAAAACTCACCTTGAAGGCGGAAAGATAAAACAGGTAAATCAGTGAGGTCCTCTTACCTTCGAAATGGGTGAAATGCAGCATTAAATCATCCACTTTAAAATATGCTTTTGATTTTGTTCTTTGGCATTCCAAATACTTATTCAAAAAGTAATCTCGCTTGACTTCCCAAATCTCTTCTTCCCCTTCTTCTGTCCGGAATTTGATAGTACCTCCTACTACAAATGCAAAAGCTTTTTTCATTTCCGATTTGGGCACCAACTGAGAGACCAAAGCACCTTTTGTTGGATTGGAAGTTGCTTGCAGACTTTCTTTACCATGATACCGAATCCACACATCAGAGATAGGATAATCAATCGTACTAGACCCGATATATGGAGTTGATTGGATTTGAAAGTGCAAATGTGGGTAGGGAGAATTCCCCGAATTCCCGCACTTCCCGATTACCTGTCCTTTTTCTACCACATCCCCAGCCATTACCGGGATAGACCCTTTTTTAAGATGGCTCAACTTGGAATACAAGAAATCCCCATGCTTTATCACTACCGTATTTCCCCAATTATGGTCCAGATTCCTCGTGCCGATCACATTATCTTCAAGGTCATTGACTACCTGCTCGACTACCCCATTGGCGGGAGCCAAAACATTTTTGTAGAAACAATAATAATCTGGGAGGAAGTCACCCTCATTTTTGAAAGTGATCCCATCTTCATTTTTGATCTCAAAATCCCAAGCGTGCTTCCAATTATCTTTATGCGTAAACTCGCCATTATGCCCCTGAGTCACCGTCCATTCACCAAAAAACGGAAGGTAAATAGGGATGGGACTGTTTTTTCCAAAGCGCTTCATGAAATTCGAAAAACTGTAAAGGTTTTTTTCAGGAGAATTTTGCTGCCAAAAAATCGTACTCAACCCAATTCGGTTATCCATTCGGAATTTCAAGGCATAGAGAACGATCAGAGTAACTATGTTGAAAGGAAAAGAATGGACTGGAAGATAGAAATAACCAAAAACCTGTTGGAGGGAAACACTAACTAAAACGACCAAAGGAATAATCAGCAAAAGTTGTAGATAGCTACTCCTGCTTGGAATAATAAAAAAGCCTCCTAAAGCGATGGCGGTAAGTATAAAATTGAAACCTATATAACTGAAAGTCAACTCAGAAAAAGGCACTCCCAAAATCATATAAAACAAATAGGCTATATAAAAACCCAAAATCGAAAGCGTAAAAGCAATTCTCGAGTAAATCAATAATCCAATAGCAGCTACCAAGCCTGCCACGAGAGTTTGTTGGAAGAAAATGGCTCCGAGCGAGAAGAAGTAAGATCTAAGTGAGCTTGGAATTGCCAATTGATTGATCCATTCGTAGAACTGAATAAGGTTTCCTCCTCCCAAGGTATAGAGCTCATTTAGCACATAAACTCCGCGCTCACTTAGGCCCAAAGATTCAAATTGCTTTGAAGCCAGCCGAAGCATCCAAAAAATAAGAAGAAAAGGAAGACTCAAAAAAGGAAGACCATATTTGCCCAAAACTCCCTCTAAGGTCAGGGAAATCAAAACCGCTAAAACTCCTGAGAGAAAAACCAAAAAAAACAATAAAAGCCCTGGCTCGAAATAGATCCCTAAACCTACTCCTACCAATAATGCATTAAATCCATAGAATCCCTGTCGGATATTCCCCTCGTAATAGCCAAGAATTTTCGCAATAATAAGAGCTGTCGAAACAGCCAATAAACCTGACAGTCCTACATACAAATCAATAAAAGAAACTATCAAGAGGGCAACTCCAAATAATTTATTGTCGGAGAAAAAAACCTGGGCATAGCTATTGAGCAAGGCTTCCCAAAACCACTCAAATTGCTTCAATGCAAGTTTTTTTGTCAAAGTAAGAAAGAATTAGAGTTCAAAATTCTTCAAATGCTCTGGGGTATTCTCCAGAGAATTGATGGTCTCGAGAGACTCTTTCTTCCGGATCAGATGAGGCTTACCCTTAGAATCAAGCATAATCACATTTGGCCGAAGCGTGATAAACTGCATCCATTGGGTCATATTGTAAGCTCCTACTCTCCTAATAACAAAGTGATCCCCTTTTTTGAGCAGTGGAAACATTATATTTCCCCGGATTACGTCGATATTCATACACAAAGGTCCATAAATCGTCGTGTCCTCAGATTGGTCAGAAACTGCTTCAACAGGCCTTATGTCATGATCATACCAAAAAGAGGTGAAAAGTATATTGACACCGACATCTATAATAGTAGCACGCCTACCATCAGCCAGCCTTTTGGTGGCCAAGACCGATCCAGCGAGGAACCCCGCCTCATCGATCATCGCTCTTCCCGTTTCTAAAATCAACATGGGAAGATGATCGGGCTTTATCTCTGAACTCATCAAAGCCGAAGTAATTGCCTCTGCAAAATCATCAAAAGAAGGCGCTGTATCAGTACCTGGATAGTAGGCTCCCCGAAGTGTGTTTTTGGAAGCAAAACCACCTCCCAAGTCAATATATTTCAGGACATGCCCATACTTTTTCTCCAGCTTTACAGCCAAACTTGCCAGCTTTTCCGCAGCAATCCGGTAACCATCCGTGCTGAGTATATAAGTTCCTATATGTGTGTGAAGTCCCAAAAGATCAAGCGTTTTACTTGCCATAACCCTGTTCAAGGCATCCCATGCTTCTCCATTCTCAAAATTGAAGCCGAAGCGATCCCAAAGTGGGTAAAACCCAGTATCCATATTGACTCGAATGGCAACTTTTGGTCTTTCACCCATTTCTTTACTCAGATGGATGAGCTCATACAATTCATCAAAATGGTCAATATGAATAAGTGAATTATTTTCAATTGCCAATCTCAAGTCGTCAGTAGATTTGTCCGGACCATTGAAAATAATCAATTCCCCAGGCACTCCATTTTCGATTGCTTTTTGGTATTCGAAGCCGGAAACCACCTCAGCCCAAGCTCCTTCCTGATGAAAAACATTACAGACAGCATTGAGATAGTTGGTTTTGTAAGACCAAGAAAACTGAACATTAGGGTATCGGGAACTGAAGGCCCGATGAGCCTCTTTGTAGGTTTTTCGGATAGTTTGTTCCGAAATCACAAATAATGGAGAGCCAAATTCATCTAGCAATGATTTGATAGAAGTGCCGTCTATGTGACTGATAGGATCCAACCTTCTTGGCATCCCGTATTTGCTGGGAAGTCCGGCATTGATTCTTTGGATGATCGGTCTCTCAAATGTTAGCTTACTCATAGTTTTCTGGATAAATTTTTAAACTTCACCTCGGGTCGAGAACTCTTCAAATTCTTTCATATCACAAATCATATCGTAGGAATATCGGATAAACATCTTCCCCACCTCATATTGCGAGAAGGGTTTTAGTTCTTTTCCCAAAGCCAATAAAACCAAAGCCTCCGGTAGGTTTTGTCCGGCGGCCACTGCCAAATAAACCCAGGCAGGTAATCTGGGATTGATTTCAATCATGAAAAGCTCATTTTTTGAAGTTCGGATCAGTTCCAATTCCATACCCCCCCTCCATTGGGTTTGTGAAATAATCTTCTGAGTCAAATCCATCATGGTTTGATCCTGAAGCGTAATACCTCCCCAGCCCTTTCCTTTATCTGTTATGTAGGTTTTTCGCATTGGCACTGCTCCAATGGTGTTCCCTTTACCATCTCCAAGAGCGACGACATTCACTTCAGTACCTCTTACAAACTCCTGAATCACAATGGGAAGTCCCCATTTGGCAGCGATTTTATTGAAAAAAATAGAAACCTGATCACGATCGTAAGCAATGTGAGCGTCATAAAATTTCCCTTTGACCACCACAGGATATTCAAATTTACTTTCAATCCTTCGCCAATCACTCAAGCTAGTTATGGTCTCACTGTATGGAACTTTGACTCCATATTTTTCTCCATATTCAGGCAAATTGGATTTATGCCTTTCCTCAAATTGCTTTAGTGTAGGAAGAAAAGTCCGGATTCCCATATCCTGAAGGATTTTTTCCGACTTCATCACAGTAAAGAGCTCTGAATCAAAATTGGGGATCAGAACCTGAATATTTTCCTGTTCATGGATGTATCGGATTCTATCTAAAAATGGCTCGAATCCATCCGACGGATAAGGCACTTTGTAAGTCTTGTCCACCAAATCATGCATATAAATACCTGGCTCCAGGTTTTCATAGGACAAACCAATCACCCTGACATCCAATATTTTGGATTCTTTTAAACCCCGGATAACTGGAATTCCCGGGCCTGGATTATCTATATTATTCAATCCAGAGAGCGCCACATTGACTTTAATCTTCTCCATCTTTTTCGATTAAATTCAATTGATTTAGAGTAGCTACAAAATCATAGTAATACCGCTCAAAGCTTTCCTCATCCACTTCGTATTTTTCAGACACCTTTTGAATAATCTCCGGAAAATCCTTTCCTTCCTTAATCAATCGTACGATCTCTAAACCTGTGTTATTCAGCGAAAAAGAGTCTCCAGTTCCTGCATCAAATACGAAACCCGAGTCACTAATAGCAATGGTACTTTTTATTTTCAGCATAGCATTTTTTCTTTAACCTGAATCAGGAAGGAAGTAAGTCAATTGATAGTGCATATAAAATGATGAAAATCACATAGCCGGTTTTCATAAGACTTCGTTTCATGCAGAATCTAGAACTATTTTTTTGATTTGTATTTTCTAAAAAATTTTGGCTAAAAATGACGGTAAACACCTCATTATGAAATTAAAACACCTTTTGGAGTGCACTTAAAAAACATACTGAATCTCCTTGTTTCAATATTATAGCATTAAATGGAGACGGGAAAATAGATATTGCTGTGGCTGGAAAAGATGGCTTGTTGGTATTTTTTCAGCGATAATCATTCCTTAAAAAACAATTTCCTCTTTGGACTCTGAAGATTATCAAAGGTATTTTAGATTTCAATCCAATCCTCCAAACCCAAATTTTTCAAAATTATGGGTTTGGAGTAGCTGGATTTTTATTTTCTGAAGAGGCAATTTGATGCTGATTATGACATTCATTTTGAATTCAAACATTTCGAATCAACCAAAAGTCAGTCTATTTTTCCTCCGATTTTGATGTGGGTTTTCTTAATACCAAGTAGAAGCAGTATAAGGTTACTGACAAGATTAGTCCTTGTGTGACTAGCGCTAGAATAAGTGCTGAAGTGTTCATGATAGTGAGGATTTTTTACGTTTTACACTTGAATACCAAACAATTCCTACGATCCCAAGAAATAACAGCAACAATTGGATTCTAGCTAAACTCGAGTAGAACATCTTTTTCTCCAAATACTCCCCTTGCTCTGGACTTAAGGATAAGGCAAGCTTAATGTCCTCATGGGTCAATTTAGAAATTAAAGCACTTGGATCCAGACTATAGAGACGTCCATCTGTAAAGCTGGCTATTGCTCCAGCCCAGTCATTTCCTTCGGGTGTAAAGAGTGCACTGATGAATACCAACAGCAATAAAACCGGCGTCACATATTTCATAATCCACTTATAAATGCTTGGAATCCGGATATCTGCGCCTCGATTTATTTCAACCCATCCTTTATCCATCCCAAATATCCATGCAAAAAGGATAGTCTCTAATAATGCAAATACAACCAAGCTGACCGTACCGGCCCAATAATCATATTCATCAAAGTACCCATATTTATAAAACAAGACGGTAGGGACTCCCATGAGCAAGGCTACAATACCGAAGGAAACGGCTCCTTTTACTTTTCCCCAGCCAAACTCATCTTTCATGAATCCCATCCAAGGCGTGCCCATGGCAAGAGAAGAAGTGATTCCTGCAAAAAACAGCAATCCAAACCAACATACTCCTGCAATAATACCAAAGGTGGTACCCCACTGCTGAAAGAGGTAAGGCATAGTCTGAAATGCCATTCCAAATCCGGCGTTTTCCAACACCCAATCTATGCCTAGAAATCCAGCCGCTATCGGGATCACAATGGCACTTCCGAGCAAAACCTCCACAAATTCATTCGTAAAACCTGCGGTAACTGAGTTTAAAGCAATGTCTTCGTTTTCTTTGATGTAGGAAGCATAGCACTGAATAGATCCCATCCCTACTGAAAGGGTGAAGAAAATCTGACCCGCAGCTGCCAGCCAAACTTTAGGATCCGCCAAGGAGCTGTATTGTGGAGTCCAGAGAAAGTTGATGCCATCCCATGCATTTGCATCCGGAAATTCATTGGAGGCGAAACTTGTCCCCATAGTCCAGCCTCTTACGGCCAGAATAATTCCAAACAGAATTAAAAGAGGCATACCAATTTTGGCAACTTTTTCTATTCCTCCCAAACCTGTTGAAAGGATATAAACATTGACCCCCAGAACTAAGATGTAAACAACTAGGGGAAGTAGCGGAATCCCAAAATCCGAGCCACTCAGATTGACATAATTGTCAAAAAAGAAACTGATTTCTTCTTTGCTCATTCCCGTAAATGAGCCTAATAGCGTATGTAGCACATACATGAACGTCCAAGACTCGATGTAAGTGTAGTAGGCTACGACTGCGATATTGGTAAAAATCCCAAATACGCCGATGTATTTCCAAATCTTCTTTTTGGACATCGAATCCAAAATATATGGGGTACTGTGATTACCACTTATCCCACCATATCTACCGATAGACCATTCTACAAACAAGAGTGGAATTCCCATCAGAACAAAGCAAATCAGATAAGGCAGGATAAATCCTCCACCTCCATTTTGCACCGCCTGAACAGGGAACCGAAGAAAATTCCCTAAGCCTACCGCATTTCCTGCCATAGCGAGGATCAAGCCCGTTCTTGATCCCCATGATTCTTTTTGATTACTCATAAGAGAGCACTAGCAACATTTTGTATCGATTTTGGCTTTACTTCAGAATCTTTCTTCAAGGTATTTTGGATCAATTCAAGCCATGATTCGGCGATCACCGATTCTCCATTCAGGTCAGTGAATAATTCAGCATCGAAAAACTCAAGAACAGTGGATTTCAACCCTTCTTGTAAATAGCTCAACTCAATTCCGACATAATCCAAAATGATTCTCTTGGATGTATCTGATTTCACTTCCCGAGCGATTTTATGGATTTTTGCTGATTTCACTTGATGAAGATCAATCAGAAAGGATAATGGCTCACCATTATTCCTTAAGTAGGCCAATAATTTGTTTTCTTGATCAAGCCCGATGGCATAGAAATTTCGCCAAAATTCAGACTGGTTGATATGACCATTTTTTTGAGAGGCAAGTTCATGCAACTTCATCTCTAAGGCTTTTCTCTTTTTTGAATTTTTTAGGGAATGATAAATAAATGGAGTGCAGAGGGCACAAAATAACAGAAATGACAAACTCAATGTCACTGGATCAATGTCAAACATGGGGTTAAGAATTAGAAGGTTAGAATAGTTGTTAGGCTCTTAAAGAGCAATCATGAAAACAACTAGAAGCTACCAACTGAAGAAAAAATGAAGGAAAGTCTCCCTGACGTCAAAGCGGGAGAAGGATTTTTGAAAAAAAGATGGAGAAAGATATGCTTCGTTAAAACTGATTTCCTCCGATACCCATGGTGTATTTAATCGGTGGATTAGACTCCAATCAACTTTAAAAGGCGGGGTTTTTGGCAGTTCTGAGCTAATCCGAATATCAACTGCCTTTGTTAGCTCTTGATTGAGAACTGTTTCATTGCCATGAAGTCTATTTCCCGAGTCATACTTTGGAGGCAGCGAAGTAAAAGCGACAAATCCGATGAACCAACAAAGGCCAAAAAGGAAGGAAATTCGCTGTGGATTCATATGGGTAAGGCAAATGCCAATACAAATGTAAAGCAATAGTAATCGATATTTCAATAAGTAATTTCTAAAAATTTAAAGAGTAATTTAAAAAAGAGGATTGCCCAAATTCTGCCTGCTGAAGAAGTTTCAGCCGTCATCAAATCATCCCCCAAGCGACCTTTAGAAGCGCTAAAAAAAAGACCTGCCTTTTTTTTAATCAACCTTTCAAATACCCCTTAATCATATTCACCAATTTCTCATCAAGTGATATAAGCTGCTTTTGAAAGGTTGGATAGAAGCGAGATTATTTTTTTAATCTAGCCTGTGTTTGCGATAAAAAACAGAGCTCCTTGTGACTTGGACGATGGACATTTCCCAAGAATTGAATAAAATCTGTGGAAATAGCCTCATTCAATTGCATCTGCCTAAAAGCTTGCCTAAACGTCTGCACATATCGGCCAATTAATATTCTTACCAAGCTTGCTATACAGCCCAAGGCAGTAAAAAAGTCATTTCTGAAAAAATAATCCAGAAACAGCCAAACGATGCTTCACCGGAGTTTGGATTATTTCATTCCCAGTATATACCAATACTTCCCAGCGCTGATCACCTATAGGGATAATGATGAGATTTGGCTTTTTCTGTATTGAAATCGCCACTGAAGAAGTAAAGGAATGAAGTTTTTCGTGAAAGGCATTTTGGATTTTCTTTTCAAGACTAATTAGTATTGGTAATTATGGCTATCCTTTGGGATCTGTCTTGAATTGTTCTTGAAATTAATATTCATTCAACTTATTCAAAAAAATCCCAAAGGAATGAGTGCCAAAAACAAGATTTGCAAAGAATTACTCCGCCTGATACTCTAAAATATCCCCGGGCTGACATTCCAAGACCTCACAAATAGCTTCCAAGGTGGTGAATCGAACCGCTTTGGCCTTGCCTGTTTTAAGGATAGAAAGATTCGCTAAGGTCAAACCTACCCGCTCCGAAAGTTCATTTAATGACATTTTTCGCTTTGCCATCATCACATCAAGATTTACAATTATCGGCATGGCTTAGACTGTTAATTCGCTTTCGGCCTGTAATTCCAATCCATACTGGAATACCTTTCCGATGATGAAAATGATAATTCCGAAAAATATAAATTCTGACGAACCATAGAGGTATTCTGCCAAATAACCTACACTTGGACTATTTCCAAGTAACCATCCTGCATAAGCCCGTACCAAAAGGTTTACAAAACCAAGTGAAATGGCAATAATACTAATCCGCTTGATCAAACTTGCCATCTCAATGCTGAATGGTCTTTTGAGATTTAAAGTCAAGAAAATCTTAAGAACCAAATAAACCAGGAATGCTCGAGCGGCGGATAGAAAGATTAGATTCATGACCAAGAAACTATAATGAAAACCATCCCGCTCTAATAGCTGAGATAGATCCAAGCCAAGATATAGGTCTGCTGCTGCATTTGGATTTATGGATAGGCTCACAAAAAAGGTGTAAGCAAGAGCACCGGTTTTGATACAATTGCCAATGAAAAAGATCCAGATCAGGACCTTCATCGCAAATAGAATTTTTTCAGTTCTGGTTTTAGAGTTTTTGTTCATTTGAGTATTGATTAGAGCTAATGATGCATCAAATATCAATACTTATTTATTGATAAACAATAATTTTTATCGAAAATCAAT
Source organism: Algoriphagus marinus (assembly GCF_001936475.1). Lineage (GTDB taxonomy): Bacteria > Bacteroidota > Bacteroidia > Cytophagales > Cyclobacteriaceae > Algoriphagus > Algoriphagus marinus. The sequence continues at coordinate 214,651 of NZ_MSPQ01000005.1, forward strand.
AAATGAAAATAATACCCCTTACTTTTGGTATTATCGGCCTAATTGAGTGTGTGAAATCTATGAAAGAGTCCGGATTCAATTCGATTTTTTCAGTGAATTAAAAATTCTAAATTCAAATTAAAATCATATTTGATAATTGAAGTCAAGCGAATAGATTCTGAACCAACCTCATTGATTCTCAAAATCCTTGTGCTTAAACCATGTGTTTTCTGTAAATTATTAGTCCAGTATTTATAATGATCAAAGCTCAAAATAGATGGTAATTGATAGTAATAATCAATATAAATAGGGAAAATCATGAAAAATAAAGGCATTTGGATTCTTTTGCTGATCATCTCTTTAAGTTTTATTTTGATATTTTGGGAATATGCCAAATGGTTTTTTTTACCCAATCTACTTCTTCTTATCGCCGCCATATTTGCTATGGGAAATGCGCTCTTTGAATCAAAAGTAGAGCGAGAAAGATTTGAGATAGTATCAGGATCAACTACTTCGGGGGAGAAAATTTTTTCAGAAGATGAAATACAAGATTTACCCAAGCCAGTTAGGAATTGGTTGTTGCACTGCGGTGCGATAGGTAAGCCCAAAACGAGAATCGGTAAATTGACCCAAGTGGCTCAAATGAAAATGAAGCCCGACCAAAAAGATTGGTTTGAGGCCAATGCCCTGCAATATACCGTGGTAGATCCTCCAGCATTTAATTGGACCGTAGATATGAAAATGAACCCCTTTCTATGGATCAAGGGAAGAGATAGCTTCAAAGCTGGTAAAGGCGAAATGCTCATCAAATTGAATTCCCTCTTCAACTTGGTAAATGCAAATGGTCCAAAGATAGACGAAGGTGCTTTACAGCGTTTTTTGGGCGAAATGGTTTGGTTTCCATCATTGGCAGTAAGCCCTTTTGTGAGTTGGGAAGAACTTGATGAATTAAGTGCAAAAGCCACCCTGGATTATCAAAATACCAAAGGAAGCGGAACATTCTATTTTAATGAAGCTGGAGATTTTGTAAAATTTATTGCCTTTAGATTTCAAGGAGATAATCCCAATGAAGCACGAAAAGAGTGGATTTTGACTGTAGAAAAATACGCCGTTTTTGAAGGCATCAAAGTGCCTTCAAAGATGAAGGCCTCTTGGAATTTAGAACAAGGGGAATGGAATTGGCTAAAATTAGAAATCAAAAATTTGGAATACAATCAACCTTTCACCACTCAGCTGGACAATTAGCCACTAAGATGAAATGTCTCCGCGAATTCCCAGTTCCTGAGAATTCAGCATTCTCTCGATAAATTTCGCTTCACTTAATCCATTTTTTCCTTTAAAAAACCGGCAATTTTTTGTTCCATCTTTTCACGAAGCTCTTTGAGGATCTTTTGGCGTGAAGGATCGGCGGCCAGATTATTAATTTCCATTGGGTCCGCTTCCAAATCATAAAGCTCCTCATGTTCGGGATCATTAATATATCGGAAATATTTCCAGCGCTCAGTACGAATAGCTTCACTCGGAGGAATAATATCCACTTGCCAGAGGTGTTCGGTTAGGAAATCCTTTCGCTTTGCCAATTCCTTAGATCGAAGACTAGTTCCCTGCCAAGATTTGGGTCTTTTGGCTCCTGCAAAGTCTAAAATGGTTGCCGAAACGTCTATATTCAAAGCGAAATTTGTGTTCCTTTTTCCTCCGATTTGTCGAGGATCATAGACGATTAGTGGCACCCTTAGCGAATTATCATACATCAGCCATTTCCCTGCCAGCTGCCTTTCTCCAAGAAAATATCCGTTATCACCCATTAAAATGATAACCGTATTCTCTGCCAGACCTTTGGCTTTCAAGGCTTTTCGGATCTTTCCAATTTCAGTATCTACTTCAGAAATCATCCGAAAATAGCCTTTTACGCTTTGTTGGTACTTTTCCGGAGTATCATATCGCCAATGCCATCGAGTTCGATTTTCACCAGATCTTACATATTCAGGCTGATCAAGAAAGTATTTATCTTCCATGAGTAAAGGGTCTGGCACAACTAGATTTTGGTACATCGTATCGTATTCCGAAGACCAGAAATACTGCAACTCCGCCGGGTCATGAGCGTGCGGAGCAGAGAAACTCAAGGATAGCATAAATGGCTTTTCAGTAGGAGCACTCTCAATGAAATCAATCGCCTGCTGACTAGTATATCGGCTTAGGTGAACTGTGTCTTTTCCTATTTTTTTGAAAAAATAGCCTCTTCGATCATTGTATTTGCCATTCCGATCATAGTCTTCACCTTCATCAAACAGCTCAGAAAATCCGGAATAATTGACTCCAAACTTTCCAAAGAAACCGGTATAGTAGCCTGCATTTCTAAGTTTAACCGGATAAGATTGAGCTACGTATGGCTGCTTAATATCTCCTTGCCCAAAGGTGTAGCCATGGGTACGCTCATAAAGGCCCGTAAGAATACTAGCCCTGCTAGCAGCACAGATTGGTGTGGTCACAAAGGCATTTTCGAAGAAAGTTCCTTCTTCAGCCAAGCGATCCATTTCCGGTGTTCGAATCATTGTATTTCCTGCAAAACCTAAAGCATCCCAGCGCTGATCGTCAGTGAGTATGAAGATGATATTAGGTTTTTTCTCCTGAGCAAAAGCAGAAATTGAAAGGTTTAAAAGCAGAATGGAAAATAGAATTTTCACGTGAAAGGTCTTATGGTTATAGACCTAATCTACCGAAAAAGGATAGATCTTGCTGTCCTGTGGTTTCTGTTAAAATTCGAATCGAGATAGATCGATTTAAGAAAATGAAACAAACATGATCAAAATGGCATTTAGATCAAATAGAATTCATCCCCCAAATTATAATTTTTGTCTTCATAGAGATTTTTGGTGACAAAAATCAAGTATCCTGACATTTAAGTATCCTAGGAGAAACAAACCAGTTTTGGTAATTTTATAACCATTTAGAATCCTTAAAGACTCATAGGAATTATCTATGGAAAAAGGATTTCAATACCCAATCCTTTTAGGTAAATTTACTTTTCAAGAAAAATTAAATCTCAAGTAATATGGATAACAATCAAAACCCACATTCATCCGATCACGCCAAAGTTTATGACATGAATGGTCATGGAGGTTCAAATGGTGCCGAAAAATGCCCTTTCATTGGAGGTACATTGACGAAAGCTGCTGGTGGAGGAACCTCTAACAGAGACTGGTGGCCAAATCAGTTGAAGCTTAACATTCTTCGTCAGAATTCTTCGCTCTCCAATCCTATGGGCGAAGATTTTGATTATGCTGCTGAATTCAAAAGTCTTGACTTGGCTGCAGTGAAAAAAGATCTGGCTGATCTAATGACTGATTCTCAGGATTGGTGGCCAGCAGATTTTGGTCATTATGGACCATTTTTTATCAGAATGGCTTGGCATAGTGCAGGAACCTACAGAATCCAGGATGGCCGAGGCGGTGGAGGATCAGGAACTCAGCGTTTCGCTCCGCTAAACAGCTGGCCTGACAATGGAAACTTAGATAAGGCTAGATTGCTTCTTTGGCCAATCAAACAAAAATATGGCAAGAAACTTTCTTGGGCTGACTTGATGATCCTTGCTGGAAACGTGGCTTTGGAAACAATGGATTTCAAAACATACGGATTTGGCGGTGGACGTGAAGATGTCTGGGAGCCAGAAGAGGATGTATATTGGGGATCTGAAACTGAGTGGCTCGGAGACAAGCGATACACTGGTGACCGTGTACTTGAAAATCCACTTGGAGCCGTACAAATGGGTCTTATCTATGTAAACCCTGAAGGACCAAACGGGAATCCAAATCCTTTGGCAGCGGCTAAAGATATCCGGGAGACTTTTGGTCGAATGGCAATGAACGACGAAGAAACTGTAGCGCTTATCGCTGGTGGTCATACCTTCGGTAAAACTCACGGTGCTGCCGATCCTAGCAAATATGTAGAGCGTGAGCCTGCTGCTGCAGGTATCGAAATGCAAAGCATGGGATGGAAAAACAACTTTGGAACTGGAAATGCAGGTGATACAATTACTTCCGGCTTAGAAGGAATTTGGACCACCACACCTACCAAATGGAGTAATAATTACTTCGAAAACTTGTTTGGTTTCGAATGGGAATTATTCAAAAGCCCAGCAGGTGCTCATCAGTGGAGACCTAAAAATGGTGGTGGTGCAGGAACCGTTCCTGATGCACATGATCCTTCCAAGAGCCATCAGCCAGTCATGTTGACTACAGATATTGCATTGCGTGAAGATCCAGCTTATGAGAAAATCTCTCGTAGATTCTTTGAGAATCCTGATGAGTTTGCTGATGTTTTTGCAAAAGCTTGGTATAAATTGACGCACAGAGATATGGGTCCGGTATCCAGATATTTGGGTCCTGAGGTTCCTTCCGAAGAATTGATCTGGCAAGATCCAATTCCTGCTGCTACCTATAAGATGATCGATGCTGCAGATGTTGACGCACTAAAAGCAAAAATTCTAGCTTCAGGACTTAGTGTTTCTGAATTAGTGTCTACAGCTTGGGCTTCCGCTTCTACGTTCCGTGGATCCGACTTTAGAGGTGGTGCCAATGGAGCAAGAGTGAGACTTTCTCCTCAGAAATATTGGGATGCTAATAATCCTGCTCAGTTGTCAAAAGTATTGGAAAAACTTGAAGCTATTCAAGGAGAATTCAATGCAGCACAGACTGGTGGAAAACAAGTTTCACTTGCCGATTTGATCGTATTGGGAGGTTGTGCCGGAATTGAGCAAGCAGCGAAAAACGCTGGTCATTCAGTAACTGTGCCTTTTACACCTGGCAGAACTGATGCTTCTCAGGCGCAAACTGATGTAGAATCTTTTGCAGCGCTAGAACCATCTGCTGATGGATTTAGAAATTATTTCGTTCCAAAGCACAAGGCTTCTGCTGAAGAGATGTTAATCGATAGAGCTCAGTTGATGACTTTGACTGCTCCTGAAATGACTGTTTTAGTCGGCGGCATGCGGGTGCTTGACACCAATTTTGATCATTCCAAATATGGCGTATTCACAGAGCGTCCAGGATCATTGACGAATGATTACTTCGTCAACCTATTGGATCTTGGTATTACTTGGAGTGCAGCTGACAAAGGTGAGCATGCTTTCCTTGGAAAGGATCGCAAATCAGGTCAGGTAAAATGGACTGGAACACGAGTAGATCTAATCTTCGGATCTAATTCTGAGCTTCGTGCGATTGCTGAAGTTTACGGATGTGCAGATGGTGAAGAGCGATTTGTCAAGGACTTTGTAGCCGCTTGGAACAAAGTGATGAATCTTGACAGATTTGATTTGGCTTAATTAAGCTGATATAAATTAACGTCAAAGGTGGTTTCGAAAGAGACCACCTTTTTTTGTTTTTTTCCTATTATAGACTTTTTGGATAGAACTTTTTGAAAAATTTATAGTACCCGCCCACATTAAAATGGAGTATGGAATTGCAGTTGGCAAACCCTAAATAATTTGATTCGGCTTACTTGCTATACTTCAATAGTTTTTCGCGAATCAACCGGTATCCATTCTCTGCCATGTCCCAAGGCTCAGAGAAGTTCCTCCACACCCCAATCGAGTTGGCAAAATCAGGATCATTTCGGGTAAAACCTTCAATAGTCAGCCAGCCTTTGTAATCCACTTTAGCCAAAGCGGAAAAAGTCTCATCAAAGTTCACATGACCTGAACCTGGAGTACCTCTATCATTTTCTGAAATATGAAAATGCCCCAATCTTGGAGCAATAAACTCAATGGCTTTACCCATTTTCTTTTCCTCCATATTAGCATGATGCGTATCAAACATGGCTTGGACATTTGGGTGATTGACTTTTGCAAGCAAATAATCCAGCTGTTCCATGGTATTGCAGAGGTAGCATTCAAAGCGATTGAGTGCTTCAGGAGTCATGAGTATCCCCAAGTTTTGAGCATAGTCTGCAGTTTCGTTTAGCACTTCAGCTGACCAATTGTATTCATCTTCCTGAGGTGCACGAGATGCAAAAGTGGCAAAGGCGGAATGAAAGGGGCCGCATAAAACCTGGGAGTTCAGGTCGGCTGCCCGATCGAGTACCCAACGCAATTTCTCTTTTGCTTTTTCTCGCACTTTGGCATCGGGTGAAATCGGATTTTCATCAGGCCCCATTACCGTCACAGTAGTTACTTCCAATCCAATTTCTTGGCAATGTTTTCCTACAGATTTGAAAGCTTTCTCTTCCCAAGGCCCCACAAAAAATTCTGCACCATCATATCCTATGGTTTTTAATCGGTCAAGAATCGGAAATAAATCTTCAGAAACCACCGCTGACCAAGCCAGCACATTAAATCCTATTTTGTTCATTGTATTATTTTGTCAACGGACCACAGTCCTCAGTCGACAGCCGCATATCGGTGGACTGTTGACCGTCGACTGTTGACCAAAATTTTACCTAAAATCCTCCACTTTCATACCCTTCCGAAAGGTGTCAAAGCCAAACATCGTCGGCTTATAGGTTCCGATATAAGCTACTGAAAGATCAGGAGTGATTTCATCTGACATTCCCATTAACATAAAAGCCGAATTGATCACTAAACGCCGAAGGTCCTCACTTTGAAAATCCAAGGAAGAACCCATGGTGGAGGCAAACAATTTACCTGGCTTTCCCCCTTCAATTTGATAGGTTTTGGTCCAAGCGATAGGCATAACTGATTTCTCCCATATCAAAGGGGATTGATCAGTCATTCCAGCTGTACTTTGACCGTAGAGCAGCACTTCGACATCATCCGGCAAATGTTTAATACCATACACGTCCGAAGGCACCCAAATATCATTGACTCCTCTCAATGCCGGATGGTCTTCCATTTGTTTCACTCCATCGATCAATGCCCTAGTCCCCTCTTCCCCATGAATCCCATGGTGGTTGACCCAAGTCTCACCTATAATTTGCTGTCCAAAGCCTCCTTCCCAATTCGGAACTTTACTATTCCAAGTCCATTTGAAATAGGGCGAATTGGTATCCTTAATAGCAAAAGGATGGGTAGAGGTTCGAAGTGCTATAAATGGTTTTCCTTTTTTGAAAAAACCATCCAAGGCTTTCATTTGATCTACTGGCAAATCCCGAAATCGAAGGAGCATAATCATCAGATCTGCATCATCCAAATGCTCCAACCCTGGAATATTATTTTGATAACTTGGGACTATATTCCCACTTTCAGGTTCTATCGCAAAAAGTACGGTGGTCTTGAATCCGTAAGTTTGAGAAAGAATTTTTGCCATCATGGGCATGGATTCCTCGGAGCGGTATTCATCATCGGCCGCAAGGAGCACGATATGCTTACCATTTCCTACACCTTCCTTTCCCTCAAATTGAAGAAAAGTAATTCCATTCTGTGCAAAAGTGAACGTTCCGCTGAGCGCAAAAAAGAGGAATGCACAACAAAATTTCTTCAAACAATTCATAGGGTTAGTTTTTTGGGTTGATCACGAGTTGGTCTAATATAATCCAATTTGATAAGAGGCTAATATGGAAATTCAGATTTTTAAATACGAAAATCTTTAAACTAAATAACAAATTCGTAATTGAAAATTGCCTTAGATCGTGTCTCCAGGAGCGAAATCAAGGATTTAATCTTCTAGGCTAGATTTTTATCTTTAAAAACCGGAATCAACTATTTCCTATCTCCTTAGGATCAAAAATAATAGGGAAGAACTTTCCACTCATTTTTTCTCCTTTCGGGATGACGGGCACACCTTCTAAAAGCGGTTCATCCGTATCAGAAACCGTCCCGTCAGCAAAGACATTCAATACAAAAGCTTTGCGCGAGCGCGGTGAAAAATTAGCAAAACTTCCATGAACCAACAGTGGATGATGGAATGCTGCATGTCCGGCTTTTAAGGGTATCGCTACGGGTTTGAAATTCGCCTTTTGCTCGGCAGTCATCATGGCCATCAATCCATCCATTTCTCCTGCCAAAGCTGGCTTATCCAAAAGCCCCCAGCGATGTGAACCCGGCACATATTGGAGACAACCATTTTCTTCCGTGGCGTCATCCAATCCGCACCAGCAAGTCAGGTGCTGCATGGCTATGGTCCGAGTCCAATAGCTGTAATCCTGATGCCATGCTACATTGCCTCCATGATGGGCGGGCTTGCAAAATAGCTGATCATGCCAGAAACGGACTGCCCGATCTCCGAGCAATTGACTGGCTGCCATTCGGAATGCTGGATTCCAGATCGCATCATGAAATGCAGGAGCCAACCGCCAATGGCCCAAGGAATGGAAAAGCACTTTATTCGGATCTCCCGATTCATTGCTGTGAAACTCATGGAACAGATGATGCAGCGGATGCGCCGGATCCATCACTTCATCCAAGGCATTTTTCAAGGCTTCGATCTGATCTGCATTTAGCAATTTTACATCGGCCAAATAACCATTTTCATGAAAAAAATCGATTTGCTCTTGACTGAGTCGGTATTGCTCCCAATCTGCTTTGGTTTTTGGTTGGGGGAAAAGTTCTGAGATGGGTTCGTGAATTTCTGCGAGGTCTGGCATGTGTATAGGTTTATAAGTGCTTGAAGATAGAAAAAGCTTCCTAGAAAATGGAAAACTGATCTCACAATAAAAATCTAAAATAAAATCAATTTCGAAAATCTAAATAATCAAAATAATTTCTAATCTTTCCATAATCCCCTTGTTCAAAAACTTCTAAACAACAAATCCTACCCTTTTTGAAATATCCCAACTTTGGAAAAAATTCATGTTGACTCAGAAAAGAGTAATCAGTAATATCAAAAATTTGTATTTGTTCAAGTGGCAAAACACTTTGTAATGAATACCTAATTTCCCTTTCCTTTAATTTATCATTTCTAAACAAATAAAGTTTTATAGTTGGATTTTGATCAAAATACATTTTAAGTGATGAGTTTAATTCTTCAAAGCAATTAAAACAAGAACTATTAGGAAGAATAAATATCAATCCATCATTTTGTGCCTCAAATTCATATAATTTATAAAAGATATCACTATTTAAATTTTCATTAATCAATTCACTTAAAGATCTAATTTCTGTCATCTCCAAATTATTTTTTTCTACTTGAGGAGAATGACATCCTAAAATGAAGCTAAAAAGAATGACTGGTTTACTTTTCATCAAACAGTATGATTAGTGGATTGTCTCCGTCTTTAACATTAAAAACCTCTTGATATTGCTTTAAAACACTAGATTCCGCTGGAATTACGATATATGCCCTATTATCCCCTATAGTGCCAAAAGATATTTCTTCGTCCAAGTCAAGGACTATTTGAACACCAAGGTGATCAAAGGAAATTTTCTTTCCTGACTTAAGCACATCTTTCTTTTTATCATACACAGAAAGAAATGCCTGGCCTTGATTAAAAAACCTATACATCAAATAAGTTTCTGATTCAACTACATTACCAACATTGAAAGACTTTTCTGAGAAATTGATAAATTGGAATACGTCAACAATAGAAATATAACCTTTTCCAACCAAGTCTTCTTCCAAAACTTTGTTTGAACCAAAATCTATGTAATACTTTGGAAACACTTTCATACTCTTATCTACAAAATAAATAGTATCATTAAAGGAATTAACAAAGTTATATCCTTGATCTGCATTGGAGAAAAAATCATGTCTATAAACATGAAGGTATTTCGATTTTTCGGGATTGAATCTAAGGCTAGTATTAAGAAAATTAAATCCAGTGGCAAGATTATCCCCCTCAAAAAGAAATAAAGAAGAAGATTTTTCAGATACATCCAAATATCCTGATGTACCAATTAAACCATTCTTAATTTTTTCAATTCCAAATAATGGATAATTAAGTGGGTAATCAATTTCCATTTCCAAATCATAAGTATATTGGAAAATTGACCTTTGATTTGAATCATATACCCAAATTCTATTTAGATCAGGTAATAAAATAACATCTGTTAAATTCACAAATTCATCAGGACCACCTTTACCTTTAGAAATTTTACCAAAAAAATTCCCATTTCTATCAAATTTAAAAAGAGAATTTCCCCCTTTAATAAAAATCCATTCCTCATTTACCAATACTTTAATTACAAAGTCGACAAGAGAATAATCATTAGATTGAAGTCTTACAACTTCGTTGAATTTATAATATTCAGACAGATTTAATTCAGACTCAACACTAGGTAAATCCTGCATAATTGATTTTACAGTAAAACCTACTTTCTGATCTTCGTTTTCTGAACAAGCCGAAATAATTAGTATTACAAACAATGAATTCAATAATTTTCTCATAAAGTTATATAGTATAATAAATTGAAAAAAATAGTGCTATTTTAAATTTTAAAAAAGCACTATTTTTTATTTAATTCTTTTAGGTATTTGAACCTCCGCCACATCCTCCTGCATAACAACAGGAAGAATCAGTATTTGCACAACAATATCGAGTTCCAGAGGAATTACCCATCAATGGACCGCACATTTCTGCAGGTGGATCACACATAGTTTGTGAGAATCCACTTACAATTACTTTCGAAAAAATAAGTTCTTCGCCATTTGAGGAACTGAGGTCATGAACAAAGAAACTTAGTAAGCAGAGAAAAATTCCACCTAATAATTTGCCTAATTGTTTTTTCATAATAAGATTATTTAATTTTTATAAAATAATAAAGAAAAGTAATTCTATGTATTGCTACCACCTCCACAAGTTGCTGCGAAGCATTCATCTGCATTAATATTTGCACAACAATACCTCGTTCCAGAAGAATTCCCCATTAAAGGGCCGCAAACATCTGGCAACTGCTGTTGCGAGAAACCGCTACTAACCACATTGGCTAAGAATAAACCCTTTTCACCTTCTGGGTTTATCAATTCAATTGTTAACATCAGGATAATAGATAAGCCAATCATACCTATCAATTGAAATAATTTCTTTTTCATAATAAAATAGTTTAGAAGTGTAACCTATTCAATTATAGCTGCTTATAACTTATTCTCCAAATTTACTAAATCTTACATCCTCTTATTTTAGTTAAAATTGCATTTTTTCAAGGGTGGATTTCAAAAGAATGTTTTGTTTTTTTAGTTTACACGCCCCCCCCCTACCAAATAAATCAGTAGTTTATTTCCCTAAGACAGAATTATAAACTAATTTTTATTTTTAATAAATTATTTTCAGTGCAATTTTAATTAGTTTGAAATTGCCTCGCTAATCTAACTCGCTTCGGTATCGATTCCGTTGATTTATTGCACTTGCTTACTGATTCTAAATTTTGATTCCTAGCTTAGAAAAGCAAATAGATCCTTGATTGCTCCATCTCAAAATAAACCCTTCATGAAAACCAATCGAAGAAACTTTCTCAAGACCGGAGCCTCTGCTGCTATGGGTCTTTCCGGACTGACGCTAATCTCTCCTCATGTGCTAGGCAAATCCATGGGCTATGTCGCTCCTTCTGACAAAGTCAATCTTGCCTGTATCGGAATTGGAAACCGAGGAGCTGAGATCATCAAAGAACTTCATAAGACTGGCCTTTGTAACGTCGTAGCACTTTGTGATGTGGATATGGGAGCCAAGCAGACCCTTCAGATCATGGAGATGTTTCCACAAGCCAAACGCTTTCAAGACTTCAGAAAGATGTTTGATCAGATCGGAGGAGAGTTTGAAGCGGTAAGCATTGCTACTCCGGACTTTTCACATTTCCCGGTGACCATGATGGCATTGAAAGAAGGCAAGCATGTCTATGTAGAAAAGCCAATGGCTAGGACTTTTCAGGAAGTCGATCTGATGATGGCTGCTGCAAAGAAATATCCAAAACTGGCCACTCAAATGGGAAATCAGGGCCACTCCGAAGGAAATTATTTTCAGTTTAAAGCTTGGCAGGAAGCAGGAATAATCAAAGATGTGACCGCTATGACTGCCCATATGAACAGCAGAAGACGTTGGCATGATTGGAATCCCAATATTAAATCTTTTCCAGCGGCAGAGCCCATTCCCGCTACGATGAACTGGGATGTTTGGACTTCCCAGGCTCAGCCGCATGCTTTCAACAAAGACTTTCACAACGGACAATGGCGCTGCTGGTACGACTTTGGAATGGGAGCCTTGGGTGATTGGGGAGCACATATCATGGATACCGCGCATCAGTTTTTGGATTTGGGACTTCCAAGTGAAATCAACCCAACCAAACTCAGCGGTCACAACATGTTCTTTTTCCCGATGTCCACCACTTTGGAATTCAAATTCCCAGCTAGAGCTGCGATGCCTCCGATGACGATTACCTGGCAGGATGGCTTGGACAATATTCCTTCCGTTCCGGATGGCTATGGGGTTTCCGAGCTGGACCCTAATATTCCACCTCCAAGCAATGGACAGATCCAACCTGCAAAACTGAATCCTGGCAAAATTATTTACAGTAAAGAATTGACGTTCAAAGGAGGTTCACACGGAAGCACGCTTTCGATCATTCCTTCGGATAAAGCAAAAGAATGGGAATCCAAACTTCCTGAAGTTCCAGAAAGTCCATCCAATCACTTCGCCAATTTCTTAAAGGCATGTAAGGGAGAAGAAAAAACCAGATCTCCATTTGAAATCGCCGGTCCACTCAGTCAGGTATTTTGCCTTGGTGTGATGGCCCAGCAAATGGGAACCAAGCTGGAATTTGATCGGGAGACTCGCCAAATCACGAATAATCCACTCGCCAATCAAGTTTTGGCAGGAATGCCGCCAAGAAAGGGTTGGGAGGAGTTTTATGTGGTTTAGTGAATGAGAGATTAGAGATTAAGAGAATTGGGGGAATGTTGAAGGTCATCACTATTTTCAAACCTTGAAAATAGTGATGACCTTTTTAATTCTACTCTACCCTTCCAACTTCTCCAATCGCTCTAATAGCGGCGGATGAGAATAATTCATAAACACATACCAAGGATGTGGATTGATATTGCTAAGCGTTTTCACAGATAGCGTTTTTAATGCTTCAGCTAATGGTTTTCCTGCGAAAGTGGTTTTCGCAAAATGATCTGCCTCAAACTCATTTTTGCGACTCAGCCAATTCATCCCAATTCCCAGAATCATCGAGATCGGCGAAAATAGCATGGTGAATCCAATGAGATTCAATTCCACGGACCAGACTTTTCCACCCAAAGCCATACTCATGGGTTCATTAAAAATAAATTGAGCCAGCAAAAACAATAAAAGTCCGATTTGAAGCACTGATAGAATCATACTCCAAACGATGTGCTTCTTTTTGTAATGGCCGACTTCATGAGCCAAAACAGCCACTAATTCATCTGGGGGATGTTGATCTAGCAGTGTATCGTACAGCACGACTTTTTTTCGCTTTCCAAAACCGGAGAAAAAAGCATTTGCTTTAGAAGAACGCTTGCTTCCATCCATCACGAAGATATTCTCCAAAGGGAAATTCACCGATCGGGCATAATTGAAAATTTGATCTTTTAATTCTCCTTCCCCAAGAGGGGTAAGTTTATTGAACAGTGGTAGGATCAAAGCAGTGTAAAACAGATTGACCAACACCATAAAAACTGCAGCAACAATCCAGAACTGCCACCAGAAATCATTCCCCATTTGGTGAACTAGCCACAGAAAAAGCATAAACAATCCTCCTCCAATGATGATGGAGAGTAGGTATCCTTTTAATTTATCCGAAAAGAACGTTTTAACCGTGGACTTATTAAATCCATACTTCTCCTCGATTACAAAAGTGCTGTAATAATCAAAGGGTAGGCTAAGGATATCCGAACCAATAAAGATCAGGGCAAAGAAAACGACAGATTCTAAAAGCGGTGCGATTTCAAAAGTTTTCACCCAACTATCAATTGCTCCAAACCAACCTTGACTAATAAAAAGAATGGTGATCACAAATGAGAAAATCCCTGAAACTAATCCAAAGCGATAATTTTCATTTTGGTAGTTCTTAGATTCTTGAAGTTTTTGATCCGTCAAATATTCTGACAGTGTGGCTGGTACTTTTGGTACAGGCTGTCTGTAATTCAAGTAATTGAGAATTTTACCCAATAAAAACCCAAAAGTCACTACTCCAATCAGTAGATTCTTTAGTAAAATCGGCTCCATGAAATTTTAGAATTTAGGACAAGGGAGAATGGTATCCCTTCTTCTCGGACCGCCTTGATTATTGTTTGGTAAAGTCCATGACAAACTAATCTCATGTGCTCCTCCTGATTGGATTCCCAATTGAGAAACCGTGTAATCGAAACTGTAGCCGATATTCAATCCACTGAGCAAATTCACTCCAACCATCATGACGATCGCATCTCGATTACTTTGATTTTCAACCGGCTTGTAAGGTAGTCCACGATACCAAAGACCGAATACGATCGGTTCTACATAGAAGTATGCACCAATATCCAGCTGCTCAAATGGTCCTTGTCGCTTGTAGTTGATTGTAGGAGTTAAATAACGTTGCTTTCGCATATGCGTAAAATCCTGACGCATGGATCCTTCTCCTAGAGGTATTCTGTAACCAGCATGAAAGGAAATCTTCATAGGAAGCGGACTATCTCCGTCAATAAAGGACTGATTGGGTTGGTTGACATGATGTGCTGACCCTCCAAACCAAAATTTCTCTGTAAAAATCAATCCCCCAAAAGAAAGTGATAACATGTTAACTGGATCACCTAAACCCGGTATATCCGTACCTGGAAGCGTAGGGCCAAAAGGGTCACTGGGATTAATCTGATTTGCAAAAATCAAATTTTCAAAAAATCCAATTTCTCTTCTGATATAACTTGCCTGAAATCCTGGCCTGAAATAAAGATTATCACTCAATTTCAATTCGTAAGAATAAATGGCAGATATCGTGGTAGACCGCAATTTTGCAGCCCCTTCCGTATCTTGCATCAGCATTATCCCAATCCCACTATTGTAATCTTCCAAGTAAGTATCGTAGAATGCAGAGAAGGTTGTAAACTGTGCATCTATGCTTGGCCATTGATTTCTATAGTTAAATCCAACCCGACCAGTAAGCTCAGAACCAGCAAAGGCCGGATTCAAATAAAGAGGAGCAGCGTAGTATTGGCTATATTGCGGATCCTGTGCAAATGCCGACGTATGAAGGAAAAGTCCAACCACACTAAAAAAAACCACGTAAACCAGAGACCGTAACAAGGATTTGTTCGTTTATTTGAATATTCAGTTAGCATTTAGAACGATTCGAGCTCTTCGTTGTTTTAGATGCAGTTCGAAAATTATGAAAAGCAACCTTAATTCCATAAGCTTCCCCTACATTTTTCCTCTTTCTTTGATATTTACATTTTTTGTAATTCAATTTTCTGCCTATTCCCAAGGTTTTAATGATAACGAATGGATTTTCGGATACTGCGGCACAAGCGCTGAAAACAACTATTTATCCTTTGGAAAAGGTGGAACCCCAACAGTTCAGACCCTTCCCTCCACCGTTTTAATAGGTAAAAATAATAATGCAATTGCTATCGATCCGATTACCGGTCAACCCCTTTTCTTAACAAATGGAGAACTAGTATACGATTATAGCTCAAACCCGCTGCAAGGAAGTGCACCAGGTTTGGACGGAGATATTACAGGAAGGCAAAAAGTTGCAACAGGCTTTCTGGAATATGATCCTGACGGAAATAAACTTTTCTACATATTCTATATTTCTCCGGGAGGGCAGCTCCTCTACTCTTTGGTGGATATGAATGCTGCCGGACAAGCTACTGGAAATGAGCGGCCACTGGGTGAAGTAACTCAAAAAGATATTGCAATTGGAACTGCTCAAGGATCACTTTTGGTAGTCAAGTCACCTTCTTCTCCTTCCTACCTTATCACTATTGAAAATAACACTATCATTTCTCGAAGGCTTGATGGAACAGCTGGAAGTTTTACCACAACAGATACTCAAAATATTGGTTTCACACCCCAAGCAATCATTTTTGACGAAGCTTCCCAACGCTTAATTCTCATTCATGGGTCCGACGACTCAGACATAGCCGTAATTGATTTTGACACTAGCACCGGGACTTTTGTCACCAGGGAGTTTATAGCTAATTCAAACGGTATAGAACCTTTCGGAGGTGCTGAATTTTCTCCAGATGGAGCATTTATTTACTATTCAAGAGGAAATAAACTTTTTAGAGTACCAAGCGACGACCTTTCTGGTGAACCGGAAGAAATCCCTCTTCCTGATAATCTTCATGCAGTTTATGATATTAAAGTCGGTCCTGATGGCAACCTCTATTACATCTATGAGGAAGTAGACGGTGGACCTCAGCTTATCGGCAGGGTGACTAATCCCAATGAACCAGATCTTGCAGAAATTAATTTGGAGGAAGATCCTTTCAATGGTATTGATTTTTGCGGAACAGTCTTCCCAACATTTGCTCCAAATGCTGACATTACCCCAACTGTAAATTTCACCTGGGCACCAGATATGCCTTGTGCGAATAACCCTATCCAACTTACCAGTGAAATCACTCCTGAAAACTACCGTCCTGTCAGTTTTGAGTGGGAATTCAATCCACCTCTAACAGATTCCGATGGAAACCCCTTGCCGGCGGATTTTGGTCAAGAGCATTTCCTAATACCTGGAGATGCCGCACAGGGTCAAAGTATTTCAGTTTCATTAACTGTGACTTTTGCCGATGGAGAATCCGAAACAGTATCTCGTGATATCACGCTTACGGAGAATAATTTGGAGGCAAATTTCACACCTCAGGACACTACGCTTTGCGAAGGACAATGTGTGGATATTGCTGCTTTGCTGGAAGCACAAAGTACTGCTGGTGAACAAGGTGGCGAGGCTCCTCCAAGCGGCGGGGATAATTACGAATACTTTTGGTCAAACTTCCGTGATGAAGGCTGGGGAACTCGAACCGAAAACACAGTTTGTTTGCCAGGTTTATATTGGGCTTTGGTAAGAGAACCAGGTTCTTCTTGCTATGCTTATGCTGAAATCCGAGTTCAGATTTGGGATCTTCCAGATCAGACAAATAATATCTGGTATTTCGGAGATGGCGCCGGTCTGGATTTCAATCCAGATCCGAATGATGAAAATGCTCCAACTCCGAGGCCAATAGCAAACAGGCACCCACAAAATATTCCCGCAGGTACAACCACAATCTCCGATCAGACTGGACAGGTTTTATTCTTTACCGATGGAAATTCTGTTTGGGATTTAAATGGAAATCTCATGGAAAATGGGGATAACATTGGTGGGGATAATGGATCCAGTCAAGGTGCTTTGGCTGTACCTGTACCGCAAGAGGAGACACTGTTTTATCTCTTTACTACACAAGTATCTGCCAACGGCACCAATGAAGTTAAATTCTCACTGGTAGACATTAAGGCAGAAAATCAGACTGGAGTCGGAAATGTGGTCACCAAGGATAATTTCCTTTTCAGTCCTTCTACAGAACATACCGCTGCTTTGGATGCTGGAGACACGACTTGGGTGATGTTTCATGAATTAGGAAATAACACTTTCCGAGCATATCCAGTAACCACCAATGGCATCGGCCCACCGGTCCTAAGTTCGGTAGGTAGTAATCATGGATTTAACTCCGGAGTGGGCGCAATGAAGTTTAATTCCGATGGAGATCAGCTAGCAGTAACTATCAGTGAAGGTGGTTGCAACAAATTGGAGATTTTCGATTTTGATCAATCTACGGGTGAGCTTACCGAATACGCTAGGATAGATTTGGGATGCAATGGAGAAGTCTATGGTATGGAATTTTCCGAAGATGGGGATAGAATCCTAGTGAGCTATCAAAATGGAGGGCCTGGAATTGAAGAATTCATTATTAAATCCACAGCTGACGAAGATGATCCAGATGCAACAGCCTGTCCGACTTGCTTTGGAACTGCATCCACCCGGCCTCAAATTGAAGCATGTATTCTCAGTACAAGAAATCAAATCAGCGGCACTTCATCATTAAATATTGGTGCGCTTCAGATTGGACCAAATGGTCAAATTTATGCGGCGGTAGTTGGAGACAATCGAATCGGTCAAATCAATGTAGGTACAGGTTGTACATCCCAAAGTACTTTCACCCAAGATGGTGTCGAGCCAATGCCGGGCACTTCTAATTTAGGATTGCCTTCATTTGTTCAAAACTCCGGCAGTTCAATTCCTGAACCTTCACTAGCAGCACCTCCTCGAATTTGTCTAGACCCAGACAACCCTTCTGGAGCATTGTTTGAAGGTGGTGGAGAACCTGATATCGACAGCTATTTCTGGACAATCACAGCAGAAGATGGAACCTTCCTTCAAAACAATTTTGGAGGGCCAGGAGAACAATTTCAGACTTTGGAACAAATCTTTGCTAATCCTGGAACTTACACAGTGGAACTTCGAGTAGATCGATGTGGCGACCCGGAATATTTCAGAGCAAGTACCGAGATCTTGGTTGAAGCTCCTCCGACCTTGACTTTGCCAGATGCTGCGACACTTTGTGCTGAAAACCCTGTGACCCTTACTGCAATTGATGGGTATGATCCTGCAGAGGGACTCTATGTTTTTGAATGGACAAATGCTGCTGGAGAAGTCTTTGGTGACGAAAATTCTAATTCAATAACGGTTACCGAGGAAAGCATTTATACCGTAACCGTAAGCTTTGCTTTGCCAGATGGGTTGTCTGAAGATGAGGCAGCATTATACGAAACTTGCCCTGCAACAGCAGAGATATTTGTTGGGCCTGCATTTGAGTTTGATTTGACCCAAACTGCAACTGAAGTATGTTACGAAGAAACCTCTGTTATTTTCGCCCCTAACACACCAATTACTGGTGAATGGTTTTATGAATTAAATGGTGATCCGACTCGAGTTTCTTTGGGAGAATTTTTTGAATTGGAGTTATTCGTGAATACCCTCCCTGGGTCAGGACAATACGAGATTATTTTTGTGACTCAGGATCCTATCTTGGAAGGATGTACTGTTGAAAAAAGATTACCACTGCTTGTTAATGAACTTCCACTGTTAGTAGCTACACAAACTACTCCCGCTACTGACTGTGCTACTCCAGATGGTTCATTTGAGATCACTATGCAAGCAAGTGCTTCTACTGTGACTGTCCAAGAAACGGGTGAAATTTTCAACAATGTGAATCAGGGAGATGTGCTTTCTGTAACCAACCTGCTACCTGGAGTTCATACCATTGAAGCCTTAAATAGTACTGGCTGCAGCTATATCTCGACTGTAACGGTAGAAAATTCCAACCCTCCAAGTGGCTTTGAATATACAGTAATAGCTAGTGACGAGACCTGCAGTATTAACGGAGTTGAAAATGGAACACTTGTTATTCAGTTTACCAGTGGTACTCCTTCAGGAAGCTATCTAATCACACGACAAGGAGATGGTCAAACTTTCTCAGGAAGCTTCACTAATAGCAGTCAAATCACAGTGAATGTCCCATATGGAGATTATTCAGTGGAAGTTTCTGATGCTGCAAATTGTGCTATTCCAGATCCCACGAATTATACTGTTGCTCAGAAATTCGAGGTTGTGTTTGCTGTTCCTACAGAACTTACTGCCTGTGAAAGCTTTACATTCTTACCAACATCTCCAGATAACCTGATTTATACAGTTACCAATTCAAGTGGCGCAATTATCTCCCCTGACGCAAGTGGCGAATTCACAATCTCTCAAAGTGGAGTTTATATAGTAAGAGGTGAGGATCCTACAGGTGTTGATTGTCCGCGTGAAGAATCAATTACTGCCACGATCACACAGCCTATAGTTTTTGATGTGCCTCCTCCAATTGTTGATTGCCAGGCAGGAATTCGGTATGAGGTTGTCCTAATAAATGCTGATCCAGCCGATGTTGTATTCCTTTGGAGAGACGCTAACAGAATAATTGTTGGAAGATCTCAAACTTTTGTTCCAAATCTTGCCGGAACCTATTCAGTAGAAGTTCAGCCAAGAAATGGAGGTCTCTGTCCTACGAATGAATTTTATTTTGACGCTGAAGTACTTACAGAGAATCTTGAAGTTGCGCTTGATATAGTGCCATTCTGTGTAGATCAAACCAGTACCACAATTACTATTGATGCAAACTTATCTTTGGTTCAAAATATCGAGTGGTATAGTGTCCAAGGCGGAACAAGAACTCGCATTCCAGCATTCGACGATTTGCCAATCATAGAAGTAAGTCAAGAGGGGATTTACGAAGTACTATTGAGAAGTGCTGCCGGATGTGATATTGGCAGAGCCAGTGGTTCGGTCGCGAAATCAATAATTATACCTCCCGTTGTACCACAAAATATTACCATATGTGCTATAGAAGGAGTCACCGAATCAATAGACCCAGGAGTTTATGACAATTATTCTTGGAAATTAAATGGTGACGAAGTTTCAACATCAGCGATTTTCACCCCTACCCTACCTGGGATATATGAATTGACCGTATCAGATAATTTGGGCTGTTTCTATGTGGAAAATTTCGAAGTCATTGAAGATTGTGCGTTGAAAATCTCATTTCCAAATGGAGTAGTGCTCAACGATCCCAATCGAAATTTCATTCTTTACGCAAATGAATACATTGATAATGTAGAAGTCTATATTTTCAATCGCTGGGGTGAATTGATATTCTATTGTGAGCATCAAAACCTTGAGCCTGGACAGCCATTTTGCCCTTGGGACGGTCAAGTTGGAGGAAAATTTGTTCCAAACGGAACATATGCGGTAAAGGTGAAGTTTACCAGTCAAGATCAAAACTTAACACAATCTCTAATCAAAGCGATTACCATTATTCAATAGTATGCTTATCTTAATTTCACCAGCCAAAACGCTGGATTACAATAATCCTATTATACAAGAACACACATTACCTGACTTTCAGACTGAGACAAAGAATTTGATCAATGTCCTGAAGAAAAAAACTGCATCAGAAATCGGAAAGTTGATGGGTATTTCTGAGAACTTGGCAGTACTTAATGAAGAGCGGTTCAAGACATTCCAAAAGGAATTCAATTTCGAAAATTCCAAGCAGGCTTTGCTCGCATTCAAAGGTGACGTATATACTAAAATAGATGTAGACCAATACAATAAAGATGATTTTGAATTTGCGCAGCAACATTTGAGAATTCTATCAGGACTATATGGTTTACTAAAGCCTTTAGATTTGATTCAACCCTATCGATTGGAAATGGGCACTAGGCTTGAAAATAAAAAAGGAAAAAGTCTGTATGAGTTTTGGGACAAAAAAATCGCAAAGGCGATCAATACTGCGGCTGGAGATAGCCCGATTGTAAATCTTGCTTCCCAAGAATATTTCAAATCAGTCGATTTGAAAACTGTAAAAAACCCAATCATTACCATTCACTTCAAAGAATTCAAAAATGACGCTTATCAGGTTGTTGGTTTTTTTGCAAAACAGGCAAGAGGAATGATGACTAATTATGCGATCAAAAACAGAATCACCAATCCAAATGAGTTGAAATTATTTAACTTGGAGGGATATGAGTTTTCAGATGTTTTAAGCACACAATTGAAGTGGACTTTTGTTCGTTAATCCTTCAGAAACATTTTTTTTAGCGTAACAAAAGGTATTCAACTTTCCCGGATATATAAAAAAATGTAGTTTAGCATCTTGAAAATGAGTATTTTATTAATCCATTTTGAAAAAAACAACTCCAATAGTATTTGTGTGTGTTTGCCTTTTTGCTTGGTTTGCCCAAGCTGAGGTAGAACTTAAGTCACCTATTGTTTTTTTTGAAAGATTAATCTCATCAATACCTTTAAATCAAGCCATAATAGATCCTGAATTATCAGGACCTGAAAAATTATGTAATGTTGTAGGAAGTGTTAGGGGTACCTTTTCAGGAGGTGGAAATCCGGATACCGATGTCTATAAATGGACTATTCTTGCTCCAAACGGACAAGTTTTGTTTACCCGGCCTCCAGGCGCTTTTGAGAGTATTGAATATACATTTGAACAGATAGGGGTACATAAAGTCTTACTGGAAGTATCAAGAGGGGGGATTTTAGTTGGAAACTTTTCAAAGAATGTAGATATTATCAAAGGGGCTACAATTACCCTTTTAAACTCTTATCAGATTTGTTCCGGCCAATCCCTAAGTATCAAAGCTATTGCAGAATCAAGTTCAGATTTTTCAAATTATTCGTTTGAATGGACTGACGAATCCGGTGTAATTATCGGAAACTCAAATGAGTTGATCGTTAATACGCCAGGTAAATACAATGTGGAATTTTATGTTTTGGATGGTCAATCTAACCCTCAGTGCCAAACGAATTTAACAACAACAGTGACTCAACTTGATCTAGTTACTATTGTCAAAAGTTCTGACACAGTCTGTAAGGATGGATCGATCAACTTCAAAACAGATCCGCTTACTGTTGGCCAGTGGATACTATCAGTTCCGGGTGAACCAAATCCTGTATTTCTTAGTAAATCGAGTCAGATTACATTATTCCCGAATATTAATCTTTTGAAATTTGGGCAATATGAACTTAAGGTACTTATCGAGAACCCCGATAACCCTGCTTGTTCTCCTGAGGCAACAACAACTTTCATTTATAACGTAGAACCGTTTGTCGAAATAATAGATGCTATAGGAGCGAGCGGTTGTTTTGTAGCAGATGGATCCCTAGAGCTTGTTGCTTTAACAGATATAGATCAACTAATTGTCGAAGAATTAGGATTATCTTTTGGTCCATTTAGTGTTGGTGATCCAATCAATATTCCAAACCTGGAATCTGGAGCTTACACTCTTTTGGCTTTCCTAGATGGATGTCGTAACTCATTTGGAACAGTAGTACCTCTCTTGACTCCTCCCGCAAATCTTGAGTTTGCAGTTGAAAATGTAACTGGTGAATCTTGTACAGAAACCGGAAAAATAGGCGGTTCATTTGAAATAAGTTTACTAAACGGGATAACTGAGGGATCTTTTAGGATAATAACCGAACGTGGAGATGAAATCATTAAAGACGCTTTGCCAAATGAAAACCCTTTTAAAATCAATCTTGGAGGCGGAAAGTACTTTTTCGAGATTTTGGATAAGGACAGCTGTAATCTTCCAAGAAAAGAGTTAATTGAAATTCCCTCGAAATCACAAACTAATTTTTTTATTCCTGAGAACTTAGTGATCTGTCAATCCTATGATTTAATACCTGATACTTCCCAGGATTTAGTATTTACACTAACAGATCCAGTTGGAAATATTACTTCAAAAGCTAAAGGCGAGCCATTTAACATCACTGAAGAAGGAGAATATATTTTGGTAGGATCCTTGCCAAACCAAGATGAGTTGTGTCCTTCCCTGAGAAAAATAGTCATTACAACCACAGACCCAATTTCATTTGACCCAATATTGAAAAGTGAGGATTGTGTCATAGGAAACAGAATTTATACTGCTGAAATTTATGGGACAGATTCGACATCGGTAAATTATTTTTGGAGAAATGAATTAGGAGAGACTATTGGTACTGGTAAAGACCTTTTTCTGTCACCAAACTCAATAGGTATTTTTTCATTGGAAGTTCAGCCTAAGAGCAGTGAGCTATGCCCTATTTCTCCAAAAGAATTTGAAGTAAAAGAGCCTATTCTTTTTGTGGAGGCAACAATAGCCTCAACCAAACTTTGTGAGTTTGGTCCCGAAGCTATTATTGAATTAAGTACCACATCGCCAGATGCAGTAAAATTTATTGAGTGGAGAAGATTTGATGAGCTAGGGGAAATCGTGGACTTACCAGAGTTCAATAATCAATTTGTTTTTAATACTAGGATTGGTGGCACTTATGAGGCAACTCTTTTCAGCGAAATCAAACCAGGAATTAATTCGAGTTGTGAACTCGCTCGAATCAATTTCACATTGGACTTAACTCCTGAAAAGGTATTCTTTGAGATCCCTACAAATCTTTCAATCTGTGAGACTTATGAATTCACTCCAATCACTACTGAAAATTTACTTTTTGAAATAACAAAACCTAATGGTGAAATCCTGGAGCTAAATTCAGGGGAACCGATCACAATAGATCAAAATGGTATTTATAGCTTTTTTGCATATAACCCTGATTTAGGGACACCACTTTGCCCTGAAGTTAAAAACATGGAAGTAGTGGTAAATCAAAAAATTCAGTTTTCTCCAGAATTACTTTCAGAAGATTGCAATGGTGAAAAAATTTATATCGCTGATATTGGAGGAGTAGATCCTGCTTTGGCATTATTCACCTGGTTTGATGAAAGTGGGAATATTATTGGGACAAACCAGTTATTAACTCTTAACACATTTGGGGATTTTTCATTGGATGTCCAGCCAAGTGGAAGTATTCCATGTGATCAAGAACCAGTTAGCTTTTTTGTTGAGCCTCCCTTGCTTAGTGTTCCAGTTAGCTTGACTTCTGAGCCACTCTGTCCAGATGCCTCCTCTACTTCCATCACAGCTACTTCAGAATTTGATTTAGTCAATGAGATTCAATGGTGGTTTACAGCTACAAATGGTCAGCAAAATCAATTAATTCAAGAGACCAATAAAGAGTCTATTTTAGTTTTCAATGAAGGCACTTATGAAGTGAGAATTTTAAATGAAAATGGTTGCCTTCTAGGTTTTGACAGAGTTCTAATCATGAGGAGTATGGATGCAATCCGGCCTACAGTAGAAGAAAGCTATAAAGTTTGCCCACGGTATGAAATTGGGCCAGTTATTAATCCAGGTGTGTTTTCAGGCTACGAATGGTATTTTGAAGACCAACTAGTTTCTACAGACCCAACATACAAACCGATATTACCAGGGAAATATGAACTAATCGTATTCAGTAATGAAGGATGCGCCTATAACGCTTTATTTGAAACTGAAGAGGAGTGTGAATTACGTGTAAGTTATCCTAATGCGGTTCAGCCGGGCAATCCTGATAAAGAATTCCTTATTTACACCAATTATTTAATTGATGAAATGAAGGTCTCTATCTTTAATAAGTGGGGAGAAATTATTTTTTACTGTGAAAAGAAAGACTTGATTTCTGAGGAATCTACTTGTTTTTGGGATGTGACTTATGACGGAAAAGCAATTCCAAACGGCACTTATGCGATTCGGATTGATTTAAAAAATATAGAGAAAGGCCTGTCCAAAACTCAAATAGGATCCATCTTGATCGTGAAGTAAGCCAAAGGGTCTTTAAGTACTTTTTTTGGAACATTTTTTGAAACCTTTGAAAGATAGCCTGTTGAAACACCTTTCATTGACTACTTTTGTAACATCTCCCGAAATAAAAAGTATTTGCCTGTAAAAGACCAATTCCTCTACAGGAAGATTGGGTTTATACTGATTCTGATTTGTATTTCACTTTCCTCCTATGCCTTAAAGGAAAGATTTGAATACCCTGATCTAATCTCACTCAAATCTTCCTCAAATACCGTAAATCCAGAATTGGTCGGTCCTGAAAACCTATGTATTGTTTTTGGTGGAGTAATAGGAACTTACAGCGGAGGTGGTGATCCTGGCGACGTGTATAGCTGGCTCGTTATAGGGCCAAATGGAGAAGAGATTTTTAACCGATCAGGTGGTTCCCAATTTGAAACCATAAAGGTTTCTTTCAATGAGGTAGGCATTTATAATATTTCCTTAAATGTACGCAGAGGTACTTTGGATATATATACCAGTAGCCTACAAGTAAAAGTCCAAAAAGGCCCTGAATTAGCTCTTTTACCAGATTACTTGCTTTGCGGTGAGACGCCTGTTAAACTAACTGCAATTGATCCTGAGACCTCGAATCTATCGAGCTATTCTTTCATCTGGAAAGATCAAAATGGAAATATTGTTGGAAATGAAAATGATTTGATTGCATTTACTGAGGGATTTTACATAGTGGAATTATTCCTTCGAAACAGCGACGGAAGTCAGGATTGCCTAATCACTGGCTCTAGCTTCGTTGGTCCCCCACTTGATTTTAAAATCCAACAATCAGCAGTGCAGATTTGCGAGGGAAGTTCGATTCAATTTGAAACAGATACACCACTCTCAGGAGAATGGTTTATCCGCAAATCGGGCACTTCCCAAAAAACAAGTTTAGGTTCAGCGTTTAACATTTCAATAAATGCATCCACACTCCCAAGCCTAGGAGTCTATGAGGTTATTTTCAGTTCCTTCGATCCAAACTTGCCTGAATGTCGATCGGAAAGAAAAGTAGCATTTGAATTGAAAGAAGCTCCTAAAATTCAAATTAACCTTCTGGAAAAACCTGACGACTGTGGAAATCCAAATGGAAATTTTACCGTGCAGGCAGCCTCTCCTTTGGACTCGCTAGTGGTAGAAGAATTAGGATTTGTTTCTGGAAATATTTCTGCTGGACAAACTTTAAATTTTGATAACCTTAAGCCACAAATCTATACCATCCGTTCCTATGCTAATGGGTGTGAATTAACCAACCTTTTCATTTTGGAGGCAAAAGATCCTCCGACTAGCGCTAACCCTCCCACTATTATACAGACAGAGTACGATTTTTTCCCAGAAAGTTGTACTGAAAATGGAATAGTTGCCGGTCAATTAAAAATTCAATTTCCTCAAGGCAATGTAATTGGTTATTACCGAATAATGGCTCTTGGAGTAGGAAGCATACTTACCGGGAAAATCGAAGATCAAGATTCTTTGGCAGTTGATCTGAATGGAGGAGACTATTTACTTGAATTGACTATCGATGGCTGCACATATCCTATTGAAGAATTCAGAATTGAAAAAAAACCACAAGTCGAATTTACTGTTCCAACTTCAATCAATATTTGTGAATTTTTTGATTTTGTACCGGAAACCAATCAAAATCTCAGCTTCACTTTAACCTTCCCTGACGGCACCTCGAAGACGACAGATGCTCAGAATCCTTTCCAACTCACCGAAGCTGGAAATTATTCGCTTGTGGGAATATCTAAAGATCCTTCTACTGGACTTTGTCCCAAAATTCAAACTTTCTCAGCAACCCTATCTCAATCAATTGTATTCGAACCTGTCTTGAAGGAAGAAGATTGTTTTGGTAACAAGATCTATGAAGCCAAAATCGAAGGTGTAGATCCTGATCAGACAAGTATCAGATGGCTAAATGAATCAGGTGAAATCGTTGGAAGAAGTACCGTTTTATTTCCAACTGCATTTGGGGACTATTCTCTGATCGTACAGCCTCTTGGAAGTGGGTTTTGTCCAGTTTCTCCAATTCCATTTGAGATCACAGCCCCAATCTTATCAGTCCCGATGGATTTAGAAGCTAATAAAATCTGTCCGGAACCAGGGTTTTCAACTATTAAACTGAGTACAAATGAAGCAGAGGTAGTACTTACAGAATGGATTTATTTTGATTTAGTCAACAATCGAAAGGATCTAACTGAATTTGCTGGATTATTTGAAATCACAGTTTCAGAAGTAGGCACTTATGAAGCTGTAGCATATAATAGGCTTGGTTGTGAGATAGGAAGAAATTTGATTTTAGTAGAAGAATCAACTTTGCTTACACCTCCCAACCTCGAAGATCGTTATGGTATTTGTTCTAAAGAAAACACAGTTCCTCCGCTTGACCCAGGTGATTTTGCAGCATACAGTTGGTACTTTGAACAGGAATTAGTCTCGGAAAAAAGACTTTTCAAACCCTCCGAAGTGGGCGAATACACCTTGGTCGTAACGACAATTGATGGATGCGAGTTTGCAGTTAGCTTCACGACATTTGATGCATGTGATTTCGATGTCATTTTTCCAACTGCTATGGTTTTAGATGACCCTTCGAGAGATTTTAGAGTACTGGTAAGCGAAGGAGTAACTGAAGCAGACCTTTATATTATAAATAGACAGGGAGCCTTGATCCATTTTCAAACCGTAAATGAAATCGCCGCAGAGGTTCCAATTTTGATATGGGATGGGAAAACAGGTGGAAAATCAATTCCTTCTGGGACATATGTTGTAGTTCTAATGCTTAGAAATCCCATTTATGGTTTTGAAGAAAAAATCACCAGTTCGCTATTAGTAATAGATTGATATACCCAAAAGGCCAATATTTTTTATGAGGGGGAAAGTTGAATGCAATATTTTTCCTATTTTGAACCGTTTCAATCGTTTGTATTCATTAACCCAAACCCAAACCCTTACCTATGACCGATAACATTAACCGATCGGCGCTCTTCAATGCTAGTTGTTTTGCGCTCATTACCACCGCCTTCACCTTCGCTATTCGTGCTGGTATCCTTCCCCAATTGGGTGACACCTTTGGACTAAATGCCGAGCAACTTGGATTCATTAACTCCATGTGGTTTTTAGGATTCCCCATTTCAATGATCTTGGGTGGATTATTTTATCACAAAATAGGCCCTGCCAATATCATGCGGATTGCTTTTGTGATGCATACGCTTGGTATTTTGCTTACAATTTTCGCAGATGGCTATAATACCCTACTGATTTCCACACTCTTCATAGGATTTGGTAATGGCTGTACAGAGGCTGCCTGTAATCCAATGATTGCAGATATGTACACCGGAGTGAAAATGAATAAAATGCTAAATCGTTTCCACATGTGGTTTCCAGGAGGAATTGTACTAGGCTCCTTAATTTCCAAGTTTATGACAGATTTAAATATGGGCTGGGAAGCTCAAATCTGGGTAATGATGATCCCTACTGTTATTTATGCTGTCTTATTCTTTGGCAAAACTTTCCCTCAGCCGAAAGTTGAAGGAGCTACTTCTTTGGTTGAAAATCTCAAAGCGATGATAAGTCCAGTATTTATTTTCTTGTTCATTGCAATGGCTTTAACTGCCATTTCAGAATTTGGACCACAGCAATGGGTAGGATTGATTATGGGGTCAAGTGGGGCTAGCCCGATGTTGATTCTTGCATTGACTACTGGAGTAATGGCCGTTGCAAGGTTCTTTGCCGGACCTGTGGTACAAACTCTTGGTCAAACAGGTGTCTTATTGGCTGGAGCTATTCTAGCTACTTTGGGAATTTATCTATTCAGTACAGTTACAGGACCTATGGCCTACGTAGCAGCAGTTGTTTTTGCACTTGGAGTAGGTTACTTCTGGCCAGTTATGGTAGGAGCAGTAGCACAACGAGTTCCGCTTAGTGGAGCATTGGGAATGTCCATAATAGGCGGAGTAGGAATGTTTTCTACAGCTATTTTCCAGCCTATAATCGGTGGATGGATTGATAGCTCTAATGCAGCTATGTCAGCAGCTGGTCTTTCTGGAGCAGAACTCGAATTAGCAGCTGGTCAAGACACTTTACAGAAAATCATGCTTTTCCCTATCATATTGATAGTCCTCTTTACCATTTTCTTCTTCTGGCAAAAGAGTTCGAAATCATCAGCTGCGGTTTCAACTGCACACTAAACTTAAAACAGCCTTCGGGCTGTTTTTTTTTGAAAATCTAGTTTGTGTTTTCTTACCTTCTCGTAAAAGTATTTTTTGGTAGAAAAAAATAACACCAACAACTTCCCGATGAACAAGTCTCAGTTGTCCTAAAATTAAAATAGGTCTATTCTTTAGGACGACTGACACTTTTTGATGGGAATTATATCTTCAGGATTTCAAGAAAACTTCTACCAAAAAATTAAAAACGCTTAAGAAGATTAAAAAAATGAAAATTACTTCTTGAGTTCAACAATTAATTACAGGAAAAACTTTGATAATCCTCTTTAAATAAGGACCAAATTTTCCCATTTTCATCTCTATAAGTAATAGCTTGAGTGCGATCACTTATCTCTATATTTCCAAAACTGACAACTGAACTCCCATCAGAAAGAATAATCGTACAGGGACCATCGAGCTCTTCAATATCCCGAAGAGTATCACAAGAAAAAATAAAAAGAAGGGAAATAAGAGCTATATAACTTTTCATCGGGGCAAATAAATCGAGTCGAAATATGGGTAAAAAAAATCAGGAGAGAAAATTAACTCGATCTTACTTGAGTCTTCAAGAAAGAAAAAACCTTATAAAGAAGAATTGCCTACCATTAGATTCATGCTTACAAAAATAAACAGCTTAAACCATCCCTAAATCTTTACAATATGACTCATTGAGAAGTCCATCAGTCAACTGAAAAATAATGATTTAAAAAAAGCTCAACCGTGAAGTTGAGCTTTGTGACCTCGTCAAGATTCATCCCGATAACTATCGCGGATTGAAACCTCCTCCAATTCAAGAAATTTAAATAATCATAAAAAAAGCCCAACCGTGAAGTTGAGCTTTGTGACCTCGTCAAGATTCATCCCGATAACTATCGCGGATTGAAACCTCCTCCAATTCAAGAAATTTAAATAATCATAAAAAAAGCCCAACCGTGAAGTTGAGCTTTGTGACCTCGTCAAGATTCAAACTTGAAACCTCCTGAGCCGTAATCAGGTGCTCTATTCAGTTGAGCTACGAAGCCATATTGGAATGCATCCTGTAAATCAATATGTTACCGAAGTGTTTTCTGCTTCCCCTCTTAGTCAAAAAAGCCGGGGAGACACGATTTGGAGACAAAAGTAGGTCTTTTTAGCTTTTGCGCAATGGACATTGTAACGATCAGGACGATCAGCTTGGATCCCTAAATCCAAAAAAAGATGAGCGTCACAACAGCAAACCTGATCCTCCAAAAATGGAGACCGGCCAAAGACGGGAAATTCCCAGTGGTCATCCGTGTTTATTCAGACACCAAGCGAAGGTACTTCCGGACCGGAGTATCCATCCCAGAAAAAGACTGGGATGAAGAATCAGCCTCAATCACCGGAAGAGCCAGAGACAACAAGAAAATCCAAGGTCTACTGGAAAAAGCAAAAGAGATCATCAAGAAGATCCTGGTCCTTCAGGATGAGTTTGACTTTGATAGGTTCTCGCTGGAATTCTCAGATGCATCTCCACTCCAGTCTGGAGAAAACTTTATCTCCTTCTGGGAGTCCGTGATCAAAGAGTTACGTGCTGAAAAAAGAATGGGAACGGCTGCATCCTACGAAAATGCCTTGAACAAATTCCGGAAGTTCATGAAAGACCGCCCTATTCCTATTCGTATGATCAGCCAGCACACTTTTGAGAAGTTCCGGATCTTCATGGTACAGTCTGGACAATCCACAAATGGTGTCGGAATCTACCTCCGGTCCATGTCTGCTGTGTATGGCAGAGCGGTCAATCGGAAATTGGTCAAACCTGAGTCAGATCCAAGAAGTGGGTTCAAGATCAAAACGGCACGAACTCCCAAAAAAGCGATCAAACAGGAAGAAATGAAAAAGCTGGACTTAGTGGATCTCAGCAAAACACCCTTTGTCGATGAATCTAGGGATATGTTCGTATTCTCCTACTACTGTCAGGGGATGAATTTCAAAGACATGTGTCAACTGAGATGGGACAAAAACATCGTTGGTGATCGAATCTTTTATTCTCGTGGAAAAACGTTGGACTTCTTCAACATACGCATGCTTCCTCGTGCCCACGGAAGAATCCTAGCCAAACAACGTGAGATCTTGAAAGAAAAGCTCGAAGCAGGTCAGATCAAAAACGAAGTGGCGAAAAAGCTAATATTCCGAGTCTTTGATCACTTGACTGATAAACAAATGGAAAGTCTGACCCTGGTCAACAAAGTAAGAAAGCAGCGAGCCAAAGTCATCAATGCACATATCCGAAAACTCGCAGAATCTTACCTGAACTACGATTCAAATCAGGTGAAATTACTGACCTTTTACTCTGCTAGACACACTTATGCTACGGTGCTGTTAAAACACAACGCTCCGATTTCCCTCATATCGGAAGCGCTTGGACATGCTGACACAAGAACAACACAGGTTTACCTCGATAACTTTTCAAGGGAAGATCTAGATCAAGCCAATGCACATCTGTAGGCCAAGTAGAGTAGTTACCTCGGACAAACCAAATCAAGCCCCGTGAAACACATTCTCGGGGTATTTTTTGAAAAAGTTTTGAGCAATCTGAAAATTTTGAAGCTGATTTTTTAGCTTTTTAACTATCGGGCACTTTTGACTCAAAACCACCTATTGCTTCGACTACTTCCCTTAGCAAACTGAGTCTGTCCCAAAAGGATTTTAAAAACACATCTTACTGATTTTATTACAGTTAAATACAAATCTAGGCACACAGGGCTTTTGCCTATTGCAAAATCAAAAAACTACTACTATCATCGTTTGATTTTTGGTTTGAAACGATTCCTATGAAAAACAATCTACTCCTTCTATGTCTTGCATTTTTGACTTTCAATTCTTGTACAGAAGAGTCAACCCCTGAAGAGTTAACGTACTTTTTCGAGGTTGAAGTAGAAGGTAAAGTCTTCAGACAAGAGTTCTCACGGGATCTTCCAGAAACTCAGATGACGCTTGTGTACCAAGGCGGATTCAACGCACAAATTCAAACCGACTGCATATCTCCTCCTTGCATTACGCCTTTCTTTGTGAACATGTCATTCAAAGATGATTTAGGGTCAACCCCCCTCGAGCAAATCGAATCCATTTCACTTCCTTCCGGTAGTTACACAACTCACTATTGGTATGGAGGAAGTAATAGTACCCCCGATCCAACTTCTGGCACAGTAGCTATCACTAAGAAAAGTATTCCACAAAAGCTTTTGGAGGGTAGTTTCGTAGGCGAGGTGTACAAGAATGGAACCCCCACTCCAGTCAAAATCCCGATCAAGGGGAGCTTTTCAGTAAAACTCTAAAATAAAAATCATGCAGCTTCTCTCGAATTTCGTAAAAAGAGTAAAAAAACAGGAGGCCAAAATAAGTTTCTATGAACAACTTGTTGACAAGACTTGGCTGAAAATTGATGAGGAAAAAAATATTTTACGACAACTCGAGTTTCTTCGAAACAAGACTCTCATCGACGCAGCCTTTGGAAAGATAAGTCGAAAAGCTTGGGAGCTAACTGGTTCTGGAAAACTCATCATTTCAGATAAAGGAAGTGAGACCTTGTTCACTGCATCTATTGTAAACGGAGTTCAACTATCTCTCAATTTTTCAGGCACAATACATCACCCAGAACTGCTTTTTGAGGAAGGTTTTGTACTAAAAACTATCGAAGATCTTCTAAGCCAAAATACAACCGAAGAGGACGTCGAAAACATAAATGTTGAAATCTTAGAAAGTGAAAATCTTTACTCCGATCAAAGGCCTTCACATTCTGAAACAAAACAGAAATCCGACATTGAAAAGCAACGTGAAACCATCCGTTACATAATGGACCTGTATTTTAGAGACGAAGAATTTAAAAGGTTAGCGGTTAAACCTCCAAGCTTAGACATGTTGAAGTCCAATCTTGATTTTTGCTTTAAGTTTGCTCCAAAAGAGATTTCAACGAAGGAAGTAGAAAGCCAAAAAACTCAAACAAGAAAGATGATTTCCCGAATCGATTCTTTGGAAAATGAAGCACTTAGAATCGATGACTCCGGTAAGTTATACGGATTTTTTCTTGAACTCAGAAACTTACACTATTCAAAAACCCACCTGAAAAAGTTTTTGGAGTTTCTTGAAACTAAATGCGGGGTCCAAACCTAATTTAAAACAGTTTTAGATCTTTGGCACTTTGTCTTTCAACCTAAAACGCTATTTTTAAGCAACCAAAAACTTTTTGGAGCTTCTTCCTGATTGAGCAAGTGCAACAGCTTTTCTATAATGCGCTCTGAGCTAGTATCAATAGAGGTTTTCATAAAACACAAAAAACGCTTATGTCCGAAGATCATAAACGCCAACTGGAAAGCCAGCTCTGGGGAATAGCCAACCTACTCCGTGGAAAAATCTCCGCTGATGACTATCGTGACTATATCCTCGGCTTTATTTTCTACAAATACCTCTCGGAAAAGCAATACCGCTATGCGAATACTTTACTCGAAGGCGAGGCTACCACAGACTACAAAGACCTGAAAGACTCAGCCCTGATCAAGGCGATCCAAGAAGAATCTTTGGAGACGCTTGGTTATTTCTTGCTTCCCACGGAGCTATTTTCTTCCATCGCTTCCAAAGGCAATGCCGATACAGAATCTGAAAGCAACTACATACTCGAAGACCTCAAAGCAGTCCTCAACCATATCGAGCAAAGCACGATGGGAACCGAATCTGAGGAAGACTTCAACGCGCTCTTTGAAGACCTAGACTTAAACTCAACCAAGATCGGTCGTACGGTAGGTGCCCGAAATGCAGTAATCGTACAGATTCTGAATCACCTGAATAAGATCGACTTCAAGCTGGAAGACATCGAATCGGATGTACTTGGAGACGCTTACGAATTCTTGATCGGCAAATTTGCTGCAGGAGCAGGCAAATCAGCGGGAGAATTCTACACCCCGCAGCAAGTCTCAAAAATTCTGGCCAAGCTGGTCACCACGGGTAAAACCAAACTCAAATCGGTCTATGATCCTACTTGCGGCTCTGGTTCGCTTTTGCTCCGGGTGGCCAAAGAGGCTGAGGTATCCGAGTTTTTCGGACAGGAACTCAACCGCACTACCTACAACTTGGCGCGAATGAACATGATTCTCCATGATGTGCATTACCGTAACTTCAATATCCGACAGGAGGACACTTTGGAAAACCCCATGCACCGGGATCGTCGATTTGAAGCCATCGTGGCTAATCCTCCTTTCTCGGCACATTGGAAGGGAGACGAAAACCCACTTTATTCCAATGACGAGCGATTCAGCCAGTATGGGCGACTGGCACCAAAGACCAAAGCAGACTTTGCTTTTCTACAACACATGCTTTTCCAGCTGGCGGACAACGGCATCATGGCCAGCGTCTTTCCACACGGCGTACTTTTCCGTGGAGGAGCTGAAGGCCTGATCCGAGAGTATCTGATCAAGGAGATGAATGTACTCGATGCGGTCATCGGACTTCCTGCGAATATCTTCTATGGCACTTCCATCCCGACTTGTATCGTAGTGCTAAAGAAATGCAGAGAGCAGGATGATAACATCGTCTTTATCGATGCAAGCGGAAGCGATCACTTTATCAAAGTGGGAAATCAAAACGAACTTCGAGAGGAAGATGT
Organism: Algoriphagus marinus; assembly: GCF_001936475.1. Classification (GTDB taxonomy): domain Bacteria; phylum Bacteroidota; class Bacteroidia; order Cytophagales; family Cyclobacteriaceae; genus Algoriphagus; species Algoriphagus marinus. The sequence continues at coordinate 249,547 of NZ_MSPQ01000005.1, forward strand.
GGAGGAAATCATCGAAACCTACCGAACCCGAGCGACAAAGGACAAATACAGCTATGTGGCAACACTCGCCGAAATCGCCGAGAACGACTACAACCTAAATATCCCGCGCTATGTGGACACCTTCGAGGAGGAAGATGCCATCAATTTAGATGAAGTGGCAGAAGAACTGGTACAACTGGACTCTGAGCTGAAATCCAATGAGGTTTCACTGATCGGTTTCTGTAAGGAACTGGGAATCAAAACACCTTTTTGATGATAAGCGAAAAAAGAAACGTGCCAAAGCTAAGGTTCGAAGGCTTAACAACTCCATGGAAAAGAATTTCTCTGGGAAATATTTCTCGACTAATAACCAAAGGGACAACTCCTAAGCAATTTATAGAAGGTGATGTGGTTTATGTTAAAATTGAGAGTCTAAACGGTCATGTGATCGAAAGAAGACAATGTGCTTCAATTGACGAATCGACTCATCTTAAAGAACTTAAGCGATCTATTCTTGAAGAAGACGACATACTTTTTGCAATAGCTGGCGCAACTGTGGGAAAAATTGGAGTCGTACAAAAGGAAATTCTTCCAGCAAATACGAACCAGGCTTTAGCGATAATTCGCCTTTCGAATAAAGAGGCTGTCAACTTTATATTTCAGATCTTGACCTCAAGGGTCATGAAAAACTACATATATGAAAGTGTAAGCGTTGGAGCACAGCCAAACCTCAGCCTCAAACAGATTTCTGATTTCACCTTTTTCGTCCCCTCACTCCCAGAGCAGCAGAAGATCGCCGAGTTTCTGACAGCCGTGGACAAGCGGATTGCCTTGCTGGAGCAGAAAAAAGAGAAGCTCGAATCCTACAAAAAAGGGGTAATGCAGCAGCTCTTTCCCTCGACAGGCTCGGGACAAGTACCGAAGATCCGCTTCAAGCAAGACGACGGTTCGGAGTTTCCTGATTGGGAAGAGAAGAAGTTGGGGGAGATTTACGAGTTCAGAACCACCAACTCATTTTCCAGAGAAAAGCTGAATTATGAGTCTGGAGAATTCAGAAACATCCACTATGGCGACATCCACACCAAATTCCCAACACTTTTAGATTTGGAGCAGGTTAATCTCCCCTTTGTGAATGATGATGTAGAAATTCGAAAAACAGTTTCGGAAAACTTGGTGGAGGCTGGGGACTTGGTGATTGCTGATGCATCCGAAGATTATGCCGACATCGGAAAGACCATCGAAGTGATCAATGTAAAGGAACAGAGAGTTCTTTCAGGCCTTCACACCCTACATGCAAAACGTAGTCAGACAAACATTCAAGTAGGCTTTGGCGGGTACCTTATGAAGTCAGAAGGAATTCGGAGTCAGGTCAAGAAAATCGCACAAGGAACGAAAGTCCTAAGTATTTCCGTAGCAAGAATGAGAGAGCTTAGCTTGAGCCTTCCATGTTTGGAAGAACAGAAAAAAATCGTCCAGTTTCTGACAGGCTTGGACAGAAATATGGAAAACCTAAACCAACAGATCAACCAAACGCAGACCTGGAAGAAGGGGCTGCTGCAAAAGATGTTTGTGTGAAACTAAGAAATCATGACTAAAACTGAAAAAGTCGAAGCTTTAGATAAGCTAATAGCAGCACTCTTCTCGATGGAGGAAGAAGAAACCTACCATCGAGAGTTTGATTCGTGGAGGCAAAGAGTGCAACGTCAAATTTCTAAAATCTTTGAGAACGACCCTTTACCGGTACAACACTTTTTATCAATAAGACCCTTTAGAGCTAGTCTTTCCTCTTTCAGAGCCTATGGATCAAGCGAGGGATCAAAAAAACAAGTCTTCGAAAAAGTTCAGCAGTTTAGGACCTTTTTAGAATCTTTAAAGGACGAGATTCCTGACGATACACTTTATCACGATCAAGAAGTTGAGTCAAAAAATGTGAAAAAGATTTTCATTAGCCATGCTTCCAAAGACGACCTAATCGGAAAAGAAGTCATCAACTTGCTCCAACTTATTGGGATCAAGCACACCCAAATATTTTACACTTCTGCTGCTGGTTATGGAGTGCCACTTGGAAAAGACTGGGTAGAAACTTTGAAAAGTGAAGTCAGTAGCGAAGGAGTCGTGATATCATTGCTTTCCAACAACTACTTCACGAGCCAAATCTGCCTTCTTGAAATGGGAGCAACATGGGTATTGTCAAAGCTGCACATTCCGATATTGATACCACCACTTACTTTCAAGGATACCAACGACCTGATCAATGCGAATCAAGGATTTCAGATTCTGGATGAGTTAAGATGGTCTTCACTCAAGCAAGATTTGGAAAAACTTTTTGGACTTGAACCAATGGACGGAGACAAGTGGGAGCCTCAAAGGGATACCATTTTAGACCGCATAAACAAACTTTTAAGCCCATGATAGAGTCAAAGCTGCAAAATCTCTTAGGGCGAACAGGTGACCTGATCAAGTATCAGCGAGAAATCGAACGTCTAAAAGGTGAGAAATTCAACGTGTTTACCATACTTCAGGTAGAGTCTAAAGAAAACCGAACGCATTCCAACTTCATCGCCGAACTTCTAAATCCTGGGGGTTCTCATCAAAAAGAGAAGCGATTCCTCGAACTTTTCATGGAAATGCTCCCCGTAAAGCTGGAAGATTTTGACCTTGAAAAATGCTGGGTCAAAAAGGAACATCACGATGGGAAAATCGACTGGGAAGAAGGATCGGGAGGAAGAATTGACATCTTAATCAGTGATGGAACTCAAGAAATAAGGATCGAAAACAAAGTATATGCGGGTGATGGGAACCTTCAGCTAGTTAGGTATCACAACTCCAAAGCGAAAAAAAGCACAATCCTATATCTTACCCTAGACGGCAGAGAAGCATCAAAGGAGAGTCGAGGTGAATTAGTCTCGGGAGAGGATTATCATCCGATTTCTTACAAAACCCATATCAATACTTGGCTGGAAGGTTGTCAAAAAGAGGCCTTCAATTCTCCGATTTTGAGAGAAACCATCCGCCAATATCAAATCTTAGTACAAAAACTGACTGGAACTATGGCGCAAGATGAACAGGAAAAACTCAAAGGCCTGATTTTAGACAACTTGGAGGAGGCAGAAATGATTGCAAAAAACTATGTGAGTGCTAAAGCTTCCGTGGCAGAGTCTTTCAGAATTGACTTGAAAGAACACTTAAAACAAGAACTCCAACTTGAGTATGAGGTCACTATTGGAAACTCCCCCGTAGATACCATCTCCCAAATTTGGATCAAACCTAATGACCCTCTTCCTAATAGAGTTTACATAGGGATCGACTCATTCAGTGTAGACCACACTAACTACAACCCAAAACTTGGGATAGGAAGTTATAATCCCGATGGTAAAAAGGGAAAACTCCACATAGAGCATGCGAAGAGCTTTGAATGGAATAGTGCTTGGTGGTTCGATCTTGAGGTTTTCCAAGATTTTGAACAAACCTCTATTGAGTTTACCAGCAATGATTTTATCAAAAAGCTCAATACTGACGACTCTTTTCGAACGAAGTTAATCGAGTTTCTTACTGAGGAGATAAAGAGTTACTTGGCTAAGCAAGTTCCAAAGATCCGTGAATCCTTGAAAAGTTGAAAAAGATAAAAACCTGATTACATGCAAAAATACTCCGTAAACCAACACCTGATCGAAACGATTCTCTCCTGGGTTAAGTCCGGAGAAATTAAAGATGATAATGTATAAGATGGAGGAGAATTATTCTAGTTATAACAGCACTTTTCCCTAAACCTATGGAAAATTCAACAGAGTCAGAAACCTCGAAACCAAAGCGATGGAGTCGATTTGCTGAAATCGCATTCGGAATGGTGGTTTTAGGAGTTTGTTGGTATTTCTTTTCAATACCTGAAGAAGGAAACTCCTGGGTCCATGTAGTTAGAATTCCTCTGCTTCTACTAGGAATGCTACTAGTAACAAGCCCATTTAGCAAATTTCTAAAAAAGTACTTCTTCACCAGAATATTTTACTGGGGATTGCAGCTTGTGGCAATTGTCGTATTCCTTTTAGTGTACGCTTTCTCATTATTTGGTAGAGTGATGATCGCAATGATGTTTGTTTTTGTTTTGACCACAGTTCTTATATCAAAAACGTTAGAGTATCTAGAAATTCAAAACCCACTTGATACGGGTTTATTCCTAGCCTTCACACTATCCGCAATACTTTTTTCCTTCAAAGGAAACCAAATTGTAAACTGGCTAGCACTTAAAATGGAAGGGGGAGACTCCCAAAAAATAGAGGGTGATTTGAAGATCATCAACAAATATCTTGGTCACACACAAATCAAATATGTTATTTACTTACTCTACTTTGTTCTGATCATCGTATTTACTGTTCTTCACCTGATCGGTCGGCTTCCAAATGAAAATGATCAAAACTTTATGTTTCTCACTCTCCAGTCTTTCGCGGCATTCGTAGCATTTGACACCTTATTTGAAAAACGCTTACTAATGAAACCATGGCTTGACTTGGCACTGAGTATTGAAGGTGGCTATAGAGAGCTGAAAAAGAAACAACTAAAGGGTGCTTTCAGAGAAGGAGATGAGGAAAAAAGTTAAAAAAACGAGAACAGTGCATTAGTGCAACTTTCTTTCCATATTTGTGTAACAGTACACGCCACGCTACCCATAAGAACAGCGTCCCAGGGCGTGTCTTTTGCTTTTTATCCCAGAAACTCTCAGAGTTTAAATCAGATTGATATAAACCTTTTTGGTTTGAAATAAACCAGAAAATAACAACCCATCACATTTTTCTGGGAGAAACTTTGTTTCGTTTATTTCGTTTGTTAGATTAACATCTCAAACAATCATTCCTCACATCATGTCTGAAACTCTAAAAAAACCTACCAAAAAAGAGCAGGAAAGTGCTAGAAAATCAGCTTCAAGTTTGAAAGAGATCATTTTTACTTTCAAGACCAGTGATGAACTTCTCATCCGAATAGAAGGCGAATCAATTTCCATTCCAAGAACAGCTGTTGAACTTCTGGAGAAAGTGTTAGATCAAATGTCTAAGGGTAATTTCGTTGAAATCAGTTCAGTTTCAGAAGACCTCACTACTCAGGAAGCTGCAGACCTGTTGAAAGTATCTCGTCCGCATTTGGTAAAACTGTTGGAAACGGGTAAAATCCCCCACAAAATGGTAGGGACACATAGAAGAGTGAAACGTACAGATGTCCTTAACTACGAATCAGACCTGAAAGAAATCCGAAGAAGAAATCTTGAGATTTTAGCAAATGAAGCGCAGGAAATGAAACTTGGGTACGAATGAAGATAGTTGCTCTTCTGGATGCTTGTGTAATATATCCCGCCCCGATCCGTGATCTTTTATTGAGCTTTGCAGATGCAGGTTTATTCAAACCGAAGTGGACTATTGAAATTCATGATGAATGGACTAGAAACCTTATTGAAAATCGATCTGATTTAGAACCAAAAAGAATCCGCCGAACTGTAGACATGATGGATGAAGCATTTCCAGATGCACTTGTTGAAGATTACGAAAACAACCTGCAAGCGTTAGAATTGCCAGATCCTGATGATAGGCATGTACTTGCTGCAGCAATTTATGCTGAGTCCAAATATCTAGTTACTGCAAATCTTAAAGATTTTCCTCTTGATCAATGTTTAGAACATGGGATAAACCCAATCCATCCAGATGACTTTACTTTGTTGCTTTTAGAGTCATCGATGGAAGTTGCTTTTGAGTGTTTCAAACAGATGGTCGCAAGGCTTAAAACTCCGCCACAGAAGATTGAGCAAGTTTTAGAAACATTAGAAAAGTGTGGATTGGTCAAGACTGCCGAATATCTCACTCGGTTAAATCAGCGTGAGAATCTTGCATTTTAAATACAATCTCAGAATTTGCTTCAGATCAACTAAATTCACATCTTAGCGCAAACAGAACCTTAGAAGCATACCGTAAGATCTGCACTCAGGTCATTTTTTCTTTTAGATGACGATACAACCAGAGCAGACTTTAGAAAACAACTTTGTACTTCAGCTTCAGGGTTTGGGTTACAAACCTGTCTCCATCCGGAATGAAGCCGACTTATTGCTCAATCTCAAATCCCAACTTGAGGTTCACAACAAAGTAACCCTAAGTGATGGTGATTTTAAGCAGGTGATGAACTTTATCAACAAGGGTAATGTCTTCGAGCGAGCTAAAATCCTCAGAGATCGTGTGCCTTATTTGGATGAAACGGGAGAACACCGAACGATCGAACTGATCAATCAAATCCACTGGTGTCAGAACCAGTTTCAGGTCACCCAGCAGATAGCTGTGGAGGGGAAATACAAGAATCGCTACGATGTCACTATCCTGATTAATGGACTTCCTCTCGTGCAAATCGAGCTGAAGCGAAGAGGACTAGAGTTGAAAGAAGCCTTCAAGCAAACCGACCGCTATTCCATTCATTCTTACGGAGCAGGTCAGGGGCTTTTCCAGTTTATCCAACTATTCGTCATCAGCAATGGTGTCAACACCAAGTACTATGCAAATGCACCCTTAAAAGACCGATCCTTCAAGCAGACCTTTTACTGGTCCGACACCAAGAATAAACTGATCACCCAGCTTTCAGATTTTACCGACATTTTTCTAGAGCCTTGCCATCTCTCAAAAATGATCACCAAGTATGTGGTGCTAAACGAATCTCAGCGTACCCTTATGGTTCTCCGCCCCTACCAGTTCTATGCGGTGGAGGCAATTATTGAGCGAGTAAAAAGTACGACAAAGTATGGCTACATCTGGCATACCACGGGCTAAGGAAAGACGCTCACCTCTTTTAAGGCGGCTCAGATCCTCACGAATTTGCCACAGGTCTACAAGGTAGTTTTCGTGGTGGATCGAAAAGATTTAGACTACCAAACCACAGTCGAGTTCAATGCTTTCAGCAAGGGAAGTATTGACGGCACGAATAACACCAATACACTGGTCAAGCAATTAGCCGGAGACAATAAGCTGATCGTAACCACCATTCAGAAGCTCAATACCGCCATTACCAAAACTCGCCATCTAAGCCAACTGGACAAGTTGAAGCAAGAGCGAATCGTTTTTATTTTCGATGAGTGCCACCGAAGCCAGTTTGGTAAAACACACGAAGACATCAAAAACTTTTTCAAAAGTTCCCAGCTTTTTGGATTCACTGGTACCCCGATATTTGAAGAGAATGCAGGTAAGAACGCTTTTGGAAAGCGGACGACCACCATGCTATTTGGCGATTGCTTACACAAATACGTAATCACCGATGCGATACGAGACGAAAACGTCTTAAAATTTTCGGTTGAGTACATCAGCACCTTTAAAAAGAAGGAAAACATCTTAGACATCAATGTGGAGGCAATCGATGAAGAAGAAGTGATGAACGCTCCCCAGCGATTAAAAAATGTCACTGATTACATAATCGCTAACCACGGTCGAAAAACTCATAGCCTTTCCTTTACCTCGATTTTCTGTGTGTCCAGTGTTCCCACATTGATTGAATACTACAAGCTTTTCCATCAAAAGAAAGAAGCTGGCGAACACTCCCTCAACATTGCGACCATCTTCTCCTACGGTGCAAACGTGGACCTGATTGATAGCGGAGATGAATTTGAGGAAGATTGGGAGGAAAGTGAGTTTGGGATAGCATCCGATTTGAAACGGGACGATTATGCACAATCGGAAAAGAAACACCCAAGGGAATACCTGGATGAGTTCATGATCCACTACAATGGGACTTTTGGAACAAACTACAATACCAGAGACAGTAAACTCTTTTACCAGTACTACAACGACCTTGCAGACCGGGTAAAGAAAAAGCAAATCGACCTGCTATTAGTCGTAAACATGTTTCTCACTGGGTTTGACAGTAAGTCACTGAACACACTCTACGTCGATAAGAATTTGAAGTATCATGGTTTGATCCAAGCTTATTCTCGAACCAACCGTATTCTGGATGAGCTGAAATCTCAAGGGAATATCGTCTGCTTCAGGAACCTCAAGCCAGCTACAGACGATGCGATCACACTTTTCTCGAATTTGGACGCAAAGGATGAGATTATCATGCAACCCTATGAGGACTATGTGTGTAAATTTCAGGAAGCAGTAGCGAAATTATTGGAGGTCGTCCCTACGGTGGATAGCGTAAATGAGCTACCAAGCGAGGTGGAGAAACTCGAGTTTATCAAAGCTTTTCGGGAACTCATGCGTTTGAAAAATGTACTGAGCACCTTCACTGAGTTTGAGTTTCAAGATTTGGGTATGTCCGAGCAAGTCTTTGAGGACTACAAGAGTAAATACCTGGACATCTACGATTCTAGTAAAAAACCAGGTAAAGAAAAGGTTTCGATTCTAAACGATGTGGACTTTGAGTTGGAACTGATCCACAGAGACGAGATCAATGTTAGCTATATACTCAAGCTCTTGGCTAAACTGAAAGATGCCGCACCAGAGGATCAGGAAAAACAGAAAAAAGCAATCGTTGAACTTATTGTCGGAGAATCCCAGCTGAGAAGCAAGCGGGAACTGATCGAGAAATTCATCAACCAAACACTGCCAACGATTGAAGACTCGGAAAATATACCTGAGGAGTTTTTGAGCTTCTGGACTAAGGAGCGTATCGAGGCACTGAAAACTCTAAGTGAAGAGGAAGGTCTTGATAGCGAAAAACTGGAAAGTGTGATCGGGGACTTTATCTATACCGAAAAAGAACCCTTGAGAGATGATATCATCAACATGCTTAAAGCTCGCCCGAGCTTGACCGAACGGAGGACAATCGCAGAACGCGTGAAGTCAAAAATCATGGACTTCGTGGAGACTTTTATTAACGGGATTTCAGCGGCGGCTTAATTAAAACTTAAAAATTTTTCAGGAAAACAGAGCTTATACGTTCCTGATCTTTTATTTTCACGCGTTTTTTTAAAACTGATTTTGTATGAAATTAAGCTCAGAAGGAACCCCAAGAATATTTGATATAAAGGAAGAGGACTTAAAAGTGTCCGAGATTGGCAACACCCTAACACTGAAAAATAAAAATCCCAAAACGGGTAAGAACACAAAACTCTCAGAGGCTTTGAATTTCCTTCCATCGGGAATCATTTATAAGGCTGAAACTGGTATGGGAGCAACAACGCTAGAACTTAACAGCTTAAGAAACTCAATCATAGTGGAGCCTACAAGGAGTACAGCGTTTCAAAAAGCAAATAACCCAAACAATCCATTCCCAGCGTTGTATGTTGGATCGGATATCAAAACCAGAAAAGGGATTAAGCCGTCAATGATCAAAAGCTACCTCAGGAGTAAAAATCCCTTCAAAAAGTTTCTAGTAGTAGCCGAAAGCTTGACCAAATTTATCAAACAAATTCCAACCAAAGAGCTGGGAACATACCACTTTACCATCGATGAATCAGATTCTTTTCAGCTCGATTCAACCTTTCGGGATGGCATGGAAAAATGCTTGGACATCTACAAACAGTTCGAACCAGAAAGAAGGTCGATGGTTACTGCAACACCACTAGAGTTTACTGACCCTGAGCTTTTAAATGAACCGAAAATCACTATACGGTATGGGCACGGCAAAAAGAGGGATGTTCAACTTTTTGAATGCGACAATGGGTTTGGAGTTCTAGTAGAGTCAATATTGAACAAGTTTTCTGGTGACCCTTCGAACTTCGAAAAAGTAGTCATAGCCTTGAACAGTTTATCGTTGATAAACTCTGTGATTGAAGCTATTACCGACGACAAGCTTAGTGGAGGGATTGACATCGCACAGATAAATGTTTTGTGCAGCAGTTCGAGTGAGGACAAAGTCATAAAATACCATCAACTAAAAGGTGAGCATCTACCTGGCTTAGTGACGTTTATTACGTCTGCTTTTTTCACGGGGCTTGATCTTCAGGATAAATTTCACCTTTTCACATATGTTTCATCAAAAGAGTCTGTCCTTCGGCTTTCTGAGAAGAAAATCAAACAAGTGGCTGGAAGAGGAAGAAACGGACTCTTGTCCGAAACTATCATCTACGAAAGAAAAGATATTCCGAAAGGCCCTTTCTTTTCTTTTCATGACTTGAAGGAAGCAGCGGAATCACAACTCCAAAGCCTGAACTGCATTGAGAAAACATACAGTAAAAGTCCTATCATGAAAGCACGAATCGAAAGTACCTTTAAAGCCATGCTGACAAATGGTGCTGTTGACTCTTCCCGGCTGGTTCGAAAGAATTTAAAAGGTGATTATTCGGTGTCCTTTTTAAATATCGACGCCTTACTTGAGTACTCACGAGTTGCAAAAACTGTTTATCATCCCAAAAACGGGCTTGCCGAAGCGCTTCGAACTAGTGGATGTGTAGTGAATATTTCTCAAAAACATTCGGCTTTACCGCCCAGAGAAACTGACTCGCATATAGCGAAATTGGCTTCTACCGAAAAGAAAAAACTGATAACGCTGCTCTACAATATCGCGAAAAGGAAAATGAGCTTTGAGGAAGCTTATGAGGAACAAGCCACAACAAAGGTTGTGGTATTAGGGCTGAGTATCTTTGAAAAGTTCAGGAAATACATCGATGAAGATGTATTGATTGAGGCCATTTCAAAAACCCTTAGCAAAGAGAGATCTGGCACATCAGTTAGAAACCTGAAAAGGTTAGAAACCAAATTGGATTTCGCCATCCAAGATCCGACAACTGGTTTCCTAAAAGAGCTTTTTCAGCAAATTCCGCTTGCACCCGAAAAAGGTGTTTGGTACTCCAACGATGACCTGATAGTTAAGTACCTAAATGCTGCTGCTATTTCTGGAAAACCAATACCGTCAGGAACTCAGCAAGACATGCAAAAAATGATCCTTGAGGACATCAAGGCCATATTTGAAACAAGATCAGGTAACAATAATGAGCGGGATGGTTATTATCTGAAAGGAAGAAAGATCGTGGAAGGTCTTCCGGCTGGTTTAAAAAAGTACTTTTTCCCCGGTTTTGCAGCGGAAGATTACATCCCTGATTAACGTGAGTTCTTGACGATTATATATAGCGCCAGAAATACATAACGGTCTTTTTGGTAGGTTGCTCTTTTCAGTTTTCTCAGGACATGTTAAAAATTAACTCTGCGACTCCGCGTTTGAAGGTGATCACCGGTGAGACTTATTTCGTCTCTTTCCTTTCGGTGCAAATTTGAACTTGCTCAAAAAGTAAATAGCTAAACTCGGTTACGTCCGGGTAAAGAATAATGCCTTAAAACACGGCAAAGAATGGTTTGTCGCCAAAGATGTGGCTGAAGTGTTGGGGTATAAGAACACCAGAGATGCCATCAGCAAGCATTGTAAAAATCAAAATACCGTCGCGATTCACGACGGAACCTCCGGTAATCCCAATTTGACCATTATAAATCAAGCTGACGTAATCCGTCTGGCCACCAAACCCAAACTGCCTGCCGTAGAGAAGTTCGAGAAATGGGTGTTTGAAGATGTGCTTCTGACTATCCTGAAAACCGGATCGCATCATGCAAACCCCTCTCAAGTGAGGGCCAACATTCTGGCTGATCGAAGGTGTTTAATCCTGTTTGAAGCATGGTGATTTAACATTGAAAAAAGGACCACGCTTCTGACAATTACGCCAGTAGAAACCCTTGACGTTCAGCAAGAAAAAAAGACACAACTAACTGATTTTCTATATTTTACACTAGTTTTTTCGACCGATTTTTTGTATATTATTTATGTAAGGATCAAAGTAAAAACCTATGAATAACCTGTTTGTCATCACCTTGATCGATCACTTCCAATGTAACCCGATAGAACTATCAGGTGGATTTTTCAGCCGAAGCCAAGCAGCAGATTACCTGGACCAATTAGTCAACCATTTAGCCGATCAGGACTATGAGATTCGGAGACGGCCCAGCTGGATCGAAGTTTCCAATCTTGTAACGATTCAGATTAAACCAACAAATCAGATCCATTGGCAAAGAAGTGACAATCCAGAAGATCTGCGCGAGATTTTCGAATCCGACATCGAAAAGGTGATTAACTACATCAGCGAAAGTGAAGAACGTCTGATTCAGTTCCATGAGGAACTTGTGGAGATAGAAGGCTCCTTTTGAAAAAACTCGGCAATTCATTTCACGTGAGCGAGATCACGGGACCCCCAGCGGAAAGAGCCCCGGCTTGGCAAAAGTTGGGACTCTCCCCCGGGGGTCTTCTTTTACCCTTTTGCTACCCAGAATTCCTACCCCTCACTAAATCCAGTGTTAAACTTAAACTATTTAAACATGGAAAATTTACGCGTTTCAAAACGTTCCCAAGCACGAATCAGAGTATGTCTGCAGGGTCCGTCGGGGTCAGGAAAAACTTACTCCTCCCTCTTGCTCGCCTTCGGGCTTACTGGCAACTGGTCCAAGATTGCCGTCATTGACACCGAAAACCAGAGCGCTGACTTGTACGCCAGCCTTGGTCAGTACAATGTGATTGCAGTTGGATCACCTCAAACCCCTGAGAAATATGTGGAGGCGATCCAAATTTGTGAGAAAGCTGGAATGGAGGCGATCATCATCGACAGCATCTCACACGAGTGGGAAACTCTTCTCGATATTCACGCCAACTTACCTGGTAACAGTTTTAATAACTGGGCAAAGATCACACCGCGGCACAATGCCTTGTTGAACAAGATCCTTTCTTCTCCAGCTCATGTGATTGCAACCGTGAGAAGCAAACAGGACTATGTATTGACTGACAAGAATGGTAAGATGGTGCCTGAAAAAGTTGGTCTGAAGGGCGTGCAGCGGGATGGCTTAGAGTATGACTTTACTTTGGTTTTTGACGTGAATATCAAGCATCAGGCAATTGCTTCCAAAGATCGGACTGGTCTCTTTGTTGATCATCCAGAGTTTACCATAAACGAAAACACTGGTAAGCAAATCAAGGATTGGTGCGAAGAGAACAGCCCTTCTGAGAACAGTAATACTCCCAAATCCCTGCTGGACGATTTCGAAAAGGAGCTTCAGTTTATTGATGCAATACAGAACTGCAAGAACATGGATGAGTTGATAAAACTTTTTAACAACAACCCCGATCTACAACAGCCTTACAAGGAGGAATTTGTTACAAAGAAAAACGACTTATTGAACCATCAAACCTTCAGACAAAATGGAACTTCTACCCGTTGATCAGCTAAAAATCCAACCGAGAATTGAGCCCGTTACTCCTCTGAGAACGGGTTCTTCGTTTATTGAGGCAAACACAGAAGTCGTGACTTTTGAAGAAATGCGAGATCGTCATGTGATTCCCGTGTTCTTGAAGGACAACGAGCCTACGATTTCTCACTGTGAATTCATCGAAACGGTTGCTCAAGCCACACAGGATGCATTTGGACTGGCCACGTTTCCGAGAGCAGACATCCGGGTATCCCATCCTGTAAAAGGCAGAGTTTACGAAGCCCGTCACAAGAAAGCTCAAGAATTGCTCCCAAATGAGAAAACGATCTACTTCGAGCGGATGGCTTTCATGATCTCTCTGCCTCAAATCAGGGACAGCATTTCTGGGAACCTCCTTGAGCTTACGATCGGTGGTGTGAAAGCATTCCACCTGGACAATCTCAACTCCTGCAAGGGTGGCCTAGAGCACTTCAAGGTTTTTATCGGATTCAAAAACCGAGTTTGTACCAATCTGTGTGTATCGACCAACGGTGTGAAAAAGGATTTGAAAGTGCGATCGCTTGAAGAGCTTTACAGAAGTGTATTCGATCTGATCTCAGGTTTTGATTCTGTAACGTTTCTGAGAAACTTGTCTAATCTGTCAAAGTACGAATTGGAGGAACATCAATTCGCCCAGATTATCGGTAGATGCAGGCTGTATCAGTTTCTGCCAGCAGTTCTCAGAAAAGAAATACCAGAGCTGCTTATTAATGACACCCAAGTCTCGAGAATTGCAGAACACTTCTACTTAGACCCGAACTTCGCACCTTCTCAGAACGGTAGTATCGATTTGTGGAGATTCTACAACTTGTTCACGGGAGCAAATAAGCAATCGTACATCGACAAGTTTGTCGAAAGAGGGGTCAACGGGTTCGAGTTCACACAGAAGATCAGGCAAAGCCTGGAAGGCTCTTACCCGGAATTTTGGTATCTAACTTAAACTCAAGCCCACCGTCCAAAGCGGTGGGTTTTTTATTAAACACATCATGAAAAACTTTCTTTACGAACTAAAGCTAAGCTATACAAGAACAGGAGATTACAAAAAGTATGACCCTCTCAGATCTAGCAAGGATGTTTTCCAAGTTCTGTCACAAATCTTCGATACTGACTTGATGGAAGCCAGAGAGGAGTTTGTTATACTTTACCTAAACCGAGCCAATGTGGTTATCGGTTACTATAAAGCCTTTCAGGGAGGCGTTTCGTCCGTGGTTGCAGACACCAAACTGATTCTTTCCATGGGCTTGAAGTCCTTGGCTTCAGGAATCATCTTGGCACACAACCACCCTTCTGGAAGAATTCAACCTTCAGATCAGGACATTCGATTTACTCAAAAAGTAAAAGAAGCATGTAAACACGTGGACATTGAGTTGCTTGATCATCTCATTGTTACGGCGGACAATGGATTTTACAGTTTCGCAGATAATGGTCGAGTTTAAAAACAGAAAAAAAAAGGGAGAAGCTTTAAGCTCCTCCCTTACTGTTGACGCGATCTTTGTCTCCCTTGATTTTGGAGGGAGACAAGAAATGGAGACAAAACGTACTGAAATGTGCCTCTATTTCGCGTAACTTGTGACCTCGTCAAGATTCAAACTTGAAACCTCCTGAGCCGTAATCAGGTGCTCTATTCAGTTGAGCTACGAAGCCATATTGGAATGCAAAGGTACTTGGAAATACTTTTTTTCCAAATATCATATTACAATAAAAACCAGAAAAACTTAAAGATAATTCAGCGGCCTTTAGAATAATTAAGATCAAAAGAGGGGTAAATCATTAGGGATTTCCTATTTTTGCCCGCATTCAATGCCGAAAAAGTAACTATTTGATGAAAAAAATATTCTCCTTCTTGCTTGCCTTTACCCTTTTTCAAGGAGCTTTTGCGCAAGAGACCGAAAAAAAACCGAAAAACCCGATTGGTGGTCGCCCTAATATCCCAAGTGACTTGAAATTTGAATTTGGTTTTTCCCAGTTGAATAATCGACCAGCTGAAATGGGTGTGAATTTCTTTGCTTCACGTACTTTCAATGCTTATTATTCTTATCCTATTGAGATTTTAGGAAAAGGATCAGGAATGACTATGGATATTGGTTTGGGTATTGGCACAGACAAATATGCTTTCAATGATGACCAAAACTTATTTATGAATGAGGATTTAGGTCCAGAATCAAGTGAATTACTCCCAATTACTGATGTATTAGGTGATAATATTCGGATCAACAAGAACGTGCTTGCAGCGAATTACTTTGATCTCCCGATTGATTTTACTTATCACTTGAACAAATCAAATTATTCCCAGGGGTTCAGATTAAGCGTAGGTGCTAAAATCGGTTATTTGTATAATTCACATACCAAAATTAGATACGAAGATTCCACAGGACTCAAGCGACAGGTGAAAGATTCTCAAAATTATGGTCTTGAAAAGTTCCGATACGGAATTAGTGTTAAAGCAGGATCTCCTGGTTTTTATGCTTGGTCATACTTTGGATTAAATGATTTATTTCAAAGTGGCAGAGGTCCTTTTGCAAATCAAGCGAGTCAGATCAATTTTGGAATTGCAATAAATGTATTCTAATTCGAAATGAATCAACTTTTAAATCGGATCTAAAGTCCGGTTTTTTTTATGCCCACAAATACGAAAAACCTAAAAAGCAAACCAAAAATCCAAAGATTAAACCAACATAAACTTCTACCGGCCTGTGCGCTGATAAATACATTCTCGAACTACCAACTACACCAGTCAGCATAATTGTTAGCAATAAAGGATAAAGGACTTTAAATGTTGGAAACTTGAACCCCAATACCAAAACCACTGCTAAAAGCCCTCCCATCCCAGTCATATGAGCAGACATTTTCCAGAAAAATGTCACTACAGTCAGAACCAAGATTGTGGAAGTAATGATTCCGAGCACCTGCCAAAGAATAGGATCAAGTTCAGTCTTATCATACAAAAAATAGAGGGTTAGCAAGTAATAAACTGAAGTGATGGAAAATGGAATGACTCGATCTTGAATAGTTTCCATATGAAGACTTTTCAATGTCCCACTTAGCCTTAAGCCGAAAATAGTAATCATTGGTATTGCAAAAGTAGAAAGTGCAATCAGGTAAAAGATTCTTGTCTTAAACTCCATAGGCAAACTGGTAGATTCAGGTACCACAAAAAAGATTAACCCAAATACCAAAGTTGGGATAACAAGCGGTTGAAAGACAACTGAAATAATTAAAGAAAGTATTCGCTGCACTACAGTTCTTTTCTTAGCCTTGCTACTGGGATCTGAAGTTGCTCTCGATATTTCGCCACAGTCCTCCTCGCAATATTATACCCCCTTTTATTTAACATTTTGACCAACTTATCGTCTGAAAGTGGCCGTTTCTTGTCTTCCTCATTCACCATAGTTTGTAAGACAGATTTTACTTCTCTATTACTGACATCCTCTCCGCTATCTGTAGCAATCCCTTCTGAGAAAAAGTATTTCAAAGGATAAACACCAAATTCTGTTTGAATAGATTTACTATTGGCTACTCTAGATACTGTAGAGATATCCATATCGATCCTTTCAGCAATATCCTTCAAGATCATAGGTCTAAGGTTTGTCTCATCACCATCTATAAAAAATTCTTTTTGATACTTTAGAATTGCCTCCATTGTTCGAAGGAGAGTGTTTTGACGTTGCTTAATCGCATCAATAAACCATTTAGCAGCGTCTAGTTTTTGCTTAACAAAAGTGACCGTTTCTTTAAGTTTTTTATCTTTTTTGTCACTCTTATCATACGCATCAAACATCTCTGAATAAGAGCGAGAAATCCGAAGCTCTGGAGCATTTTTGGAGTTGAGGCTTATCTCAAACTTTCCACCCACTTGATTCAAAATAAAATCAGGAATCACATATTGAGTTCTCACCAGTCCTTCAGCGACGCCTCCTGGTTTTGGATTTAATCTTGTTATTAAATTCACTGCCTCTTTAATTTCATCCTCCGACAGATCACATTTCTTTTGAATCTTGGAATAGTGTTTTTTTGTAAACTCATCAAAGCAATCTTGAATTATCATCAATGCATGCTGTACAGTGGGATCATCAGGGTGCTCTTTTCGTTCTAATTGAATGATTAGACATTCTTGTAAATTCCGAGCGGCTATCCCAGCTGGATCAAAGTTTTGCACTTTCCTCAGGATCTCTTCCACCTCATCAAAGTCCGTTTCAATATTTTGACTGAACGCTAAGTCATTGATAATGGCCTCCAAGTCCCTTCGGATATAGCCATCATTTTCGATACTGCCGATAAGTTGTCTCCCAATAATACGCTGACGCTCATCTAATCTTAGAAAACTAAGTTGTGACAATAGTTGCTCATGCAAAGAAGATTGGCTGGAAATCGGGATTTCACGATCCTCATCATCAGGACTGTAATTTCCATCTCCTTGCATTTTGTACCCACCATATTCATCATCTAAGTAGTCATCGATATTGACATCGCGGTCATCAGAAGAAAAATCTTCTTCGAAATTATCATCAAATTCGTCTTCAGAACTCTCAGAATCTTCGCTTTTGCCTTCTTCCAAAGCTGGATTAATCTCGAGTTCTTCTTCGATTCGAGTATCGAGCTCAGCCGTCGGCACCTGCAACAATTTGATAAATTGGATTTGCTGTGGGGAAAGCTTTTGAGAAAGTGATTGGCTAAGATTTAGCTTTTGCATTCAGAATTGGATTAAACCTGCTATTTGGGTTCAAAAAAGGCTTTTCCAAGTGAAAAAGCCAATAATTCAAAGTTAGGAAAAACGATCAATTTTTTGATAAAAAGCTGATTTAATCGTTTTTTTGCAATCCACAAAAAAACATCGGAGATTCCACATCCGTAAAAAAACCACCACATGGCATTCAACAAACGTATAAAAATCAAAAATATCCTTGAACAGGCTCCTATTGACTCAGAGGTCACTTTAATGGGGTGGGTAAGAACCAAACGAGGAAATAAAAACGTTTCATTTATCGCACTTAATGACGGCTCGACGATCACCAACTACCAGATAGTCGCAGATCCAACTGTAATTTCAGAAGAAATATTAAAAAAATGCAGTACTGGAGCCTGCCTAAAAGTTACAGGAAAAGTGGTGGCATCTCAAGGCTCAGGACAAAGCTCGGAGTTGAATGCCGAATCAATTGAGGTGCTTGGTGAAGCAGATCCAGAGAAATATCCACTGCAACCAAAAAAACATTCGCTGGAATTTCTTCGGGAAATTGCTCATCTAAGGATGCGTACGAGTACTTTTAGCGCCGTTTTTAGGATTAGGCATGCTTTGGCCTTTGCAGTCAATAAATATTTCAATGATAAAGGATTCTTCTACATCCACACGCCAATAATAACGGCTTCAGATGCTGAAGGGGCCGGAGAAACTTTTAAAGTAACAACCCTAGACTTGATGAATCCCCCTAAAAACACAGAAGGGAAAATCGACTTTAAGCAAGATTTCTTTGAAAGAGAGACAAACTTGACCGTTTCAGGGCAGTTAGAAGGTGAACTTGCCGCTATGGCACTTGCCGAGATTTATACTTTTGGTCCTACTTTCCGTGCAGAAAACTCCAATACAACAAGACACCTTGCAGAATTTTGGATGATTGAACCCGAGATGGCTTTCTACGATGCGGAGGACAATGCGGATTTAGCTGAAGATTTTTTAAAATATGTCATTAATTACGCTTTGGAAAACTGCCAGGATGATCTTCAATTCCTGGAAAATAGATTGACTGAGGAGGAAAAAAATAAGCCTGCGGATCAACGTTCGGAAATGTCTTTGATTGAGAAATTAAAGTTTGTCTCGGAGAATGACTTTGTGAGAATTACTTATACCGAGGCGATCGATATTTTGAGAAATTCCAATCCGAATAAGAAAAAGAAGTTCCAGTACCTAATCGATTCTTGGGGGGCTGATTTACAATCTGAACATGAGCGCTTCTTAGTGGAGAAGCACTTCAAAAAGCCAGTAATCTTGACTGACTATCCTAAGGATATCAAATCCTTCTACATGCGCCAAAATGAGGATGGGAAAACAGTAGCAGCCATGGATATCCTTTTCCCAGGTATAGGTGAAATCGTCGGAGGGTCTCAGCGAGAGGAAAGACTAGATGTTTTAACAAAGCGTATGGAGGAGATGAATATTCCACAAGAAGAAATGTGGTGGTATCTGGATACCAGAAGATTTGGGGCTACACCTCACGCAGGATTTGGACTAGGCTTCGAGCGAATGGTTCAATTTGTCACAGGAATGGGAAATATTCGCGATGTAATAGCGTTCCCAAGGACTCCTGGAAACGCAGAGTTTTAAGAGATGCCCGACTTAATAGTCGAGTATTTTTTTTAAGAGAGCATCCAAAAAGTCACCCAGAACAAGATGTATCTATAAACAATAAAACTAGGAACGATAAAAATCGTTACTAAAACACTCCTCCAAAGACTCCCTAAATTACTTACATCATATGCTTTCCGAATCAAAAAGAACATATAAGTTACAATCACCAATAAAAAGATTATTGTAAGGCTGAGTTCATTGATTTGCGTACTACCCGATATTCCAAATAGATTCATTACCAAAATAAAACTCGCCGGTAAAAGAACTAGAATAAACAGGATATAAAAGCCATAGAAATAAGATGAACCCGCCAGGAAATCAATCAAAAACAACTTTTGTCTTTTCCAAAAAAGGGTTTTTAGAAAAAAACCTTGAAGGACTACCAAGACTATTAATAATAGTTTTCCATTAGATGACGATATTTTTTCAAATTCAGAAGTAAAAGAGTCCAAGGACATTTCATTTTTCTGAAGATAATTCTCCACTACCGGCCGGATTGAATCACTGTATGGAAGTCTGTTCATTTGAACATCCAAAGAAGTGTTAAAAGTCGAAATCAAAGGGAAAATAAAATAGATCAGGTTGGCAAAAAAGAATAGTTGAAGTGGAGAGAGGTATTTTTTCCTGACTCCTAAGACAAAACTTCTGGTTAACTCTCCCGGATCAGTGACTAGTATTTTGATGGTTTTGAAAAACTTTCCATCTGCGACAAAAACCGAGGAAAATGCCTCCTCCAAAAAGTGGATGACCCTTTTATCTGCTAAAGCAATTCGCTTTTCACCACAATTATGGCAAAATGCTCCTTGGAAGTCACTTCCGCAGCTCATACAAGAGCCATCATCTAATTTCATGAACTTTGGCTGATTCAACAATTATGAAGTTGTCAAATTATTCTTAAAAATCAAATTTAGAGATTCAAAAGATCAACTCACAATCTTCACTCTTCTAGCAATAGGAATACAGAGCAAGCTAAAACCAATAGCGATATAACCTACAATGTTGTAATTGGTCAGTTCTCCTGCAGCGTTCTCACCAATAATAATCCCAGCGATCAACGAAGCCAGCCCAGTTGCCAATTGCTGAATTGCGGAATTAAAACTCAAGAAACTACCTCTATTTTCCGGCTTGGAAGTACCGGTAATGATAGCTGCAGCGGGTACATATCTTCCATTTGAAGTCACAAAAAACATGGTTGATACCATCAAAACAAAAGGAATTGGTGTAACTCCAAGATTAGTAATAATCGCTATCGGGATCACATTCAAAATCATGAATATGGTAAAAATTCGAAGTTTACCATACTTATCCGAAAGCTTACCCACCCAAGGAGAAGTGAAAATTGTGAAAGCCCCACCTGCCATATATATGTAGGTAAGCTGCATTTCTGAGAACCCTACATTTGCGACAGTATAGGGACTTAAGAATGGTATTATCATAAATTGCCCAAACATCATCATTACTGAAAGTGTAATCGCACGCATTTGATTTTGATTACCAGTAACTCTTCTAATCACTACCATCGGATTTGGTCTGACGATATCATTTTTTAAATGCTCATTTATATTTGGAATGTATCGTATTATCATCCCAAGGCTTAAAATAGACAATCCTGTTAAAATGTAGAAAGGCATATGCCAATCAGATAAACTTGCAAGAAACAAGCCCATAGGAACTCCCAAAACTGATGCAACTGAGAATGCCGCCATTACCAAGCCCATTGCTCTACCTCTTCGAGTGTCTGGAATCACATCACCAATGATTGCCAATATCAAGGCTGAAGTCAGCCCTCCAAATAGACCAGAAAGAATTCTTGCCAACAGCAAAATTGAGTAGCTTGGCGAAAGCGCGCACCCTAGTGTAGCTATGGCAAAACCGACATATACCCAAAGTAAAATCTTTTTTCGATCAAATCGATCTAAAAAGAAAGCTCCAAAAAAACTTGAAATCCCAGCACTAAAGGTGTAGGAGGAAACCAATAAGCCAAACTCCCTAGGAGAAATATCAAAGATTCTCATGAGTTGAGGCCCTAATGGCATCAGAATCATAAAATCTACAATATGGATGAAGTTTATGGCCGCAAGGGTCCAGAGCAAAAGCTTTTCTTCTTTCATTTGGAAAAGTAACTAGATCAGGAACCCCAACAGAATACGGATAGTTTCTATTGGTTCGGAAATTCAGGAAATATTTAAACGCAAGTATGTTTCTGGAATCTTATCGATAATATCTGAAGCGATCAATCCTCTCCGCTTGGTTTTGGAGGCAATTTCTCCAGCTAGTCCATGTTGGTACACAGCACATAAAGCGGCCTTCTCAGGTAGATATCCCATTCCAAGAAAGGCTACAATCATACCAGTCAATACATCCCCTGCCCCAGCAGTCGCCATATAATAGGTCCCGGAGGAGTTAAATATTTGTCTTCCATCGGGCAAACTGATTACCGTATTAGCACCCTTCAAAACTAAAATTACTTCATTGTTTACAGCAAAATCCTGTGCTAGTTTTATTCGCTCAAAGTGATTGGTAGAATCACCTACTAATCTTTTAAACTCACCCAAATGTGGAGTAAGAATAGAGTTTTTTGGCAAACTTTTAATTAAAGAGGGTTTTTGCGCCAATAAATTCAACGCATCTGCATCCAAAACCAGCGGATTTTTGCTTGATTTCAACACACTCTCAAATATGGGCATTCGGGTATCAGTTCCCCAACCTGGACCAATAGCAATGGCATCAAATTGATCAAACTCCGGAAGAGAACCCCAAGTACACATCGCTTCAGGTATACTTTCTTGTATTATAGATCGCTCTGACTCCTCTAAAAAACAGGTTACAAGCCCTGCCCCAGTACGCAAAGCACTTTTGCAGGCTAAATACAGTGCTCCCATTTTTCCCGGACTTCCTCCAATGACTAAACATTTTCCAAAGTCTCCTTTGTAACTGAAGCGGTTAAACTTTTTATGAAGCCCCATCAAATCATTTTCTTGAAGAAAATATTTATCTGAAGTCAACTTGGAGTTAGCTGCTTTATTAATCCCAATATCAAGAACAACTAATTTCCCACAAAATTCGGCATAGTCAGGCACTAAAAGCGCCAGTTTGGGAAATTGAAAAGTCACTGTTATTGAGGCTCTTACGGCACCAAAAGAACTTTGCTCATCAGAAAATAACCCTGATGGCATATCGATACTTATTATCTCCCCTTCGAACCGGTTTAGAAAGTCAATCTTTTCTATTGCAGATTCCCTCAAATCACCCTTTAAACCAACACCAAGAAATGCATCAATTAAAATGCCTTTGGATTGAAACAAAAAATTCTTCCAATCATATATCTCTACTTCATTTGATATTAAATCAAAATTGATTTTAGCATCAATACTCAGATCAGTAACCGATTCAAATAGTCTGATTAATTTTAATTCATATCCCTTTTTTCTTAAAAGTCGAGCAATTGCTAGCCCATCACCACCGTTATTTCCACTTCCAATTGCTACATAAAGTATCAAAGTCCGCTCGTATTTTTGTTCTAAAAACCAATCCACAAACGATTGAGCAGCACGTTCCATTAAAAGATGACTACTAATATTTGTCCTCTGCAGATATTCTGCATCAAGAATTTTAACCTGATTTCCAGAATAGATTTCTTGCATCACATTTCATTTTGGATTTCTAAACCTTTTTTAGGAATACTTACCAGCAACAAAAAGCCTAATCCCACCATAAAGAAAATACCAAGAGATACAGCACTATTTCTCATATTTCCTGTAATCTGTTCAATAAAGCCATACGAAAAAGTCCCTAACACTATTGCGATCTTTTCAGTGACATCATAAAAACTAAAATACGAAGCATGATCTGTGGTTTCTTTTGGAATCAACTTAGTAAAAGTAGACCTAGAAATAGCCTGAATTCCACCCATTACCAAACCCACCACAAAAGCTAAAGCAAAAAATTCATATACTGTGTAAACGTAATAAGCGGCACCACAGATTCCAGTCCAAATAAAAACCATGATTACTAAACTTATTTTATTCCCCAATTTTTTAGATACGTAGGCAAAAAGAAAGCTGCCAAATATTGCTACAATCTGGATAATAAGAATGGTTATTATCAATTGATCACCAGGAAGCCCAAGTTCTTTATCTCCAAAAGTAGCGGCGAGGTACATTACAGTTTGCACACCCATTGAATAAAAGAAAAAAGATGCAAGAAAACGGGACATTACTTTGATCTGCTTTATTTCGTTGAATACTTTTCTAATTTCATAATAACCTTTTACCAAAAACTCTCTTTTTATTTGTTTATTAAAAAGATTTTTAGGTAATAATTTAAAAGGAATCTGAGAAAATCCAGCCCACCAAATCCCTGTAATAAGGAAAGAAAATCTTGGCGCAAAACTTTCATCTGAAAGACCAAACCATTCCGGAAACGTAATCATCAACAAATTAAAAATCAATAAAATCACACTCCCTATATAACCAAGAGCAAAACCTTTTGCACTGAGATGGTCATATTCATTTTGATCAGATATTTCTGGTAAATAGGCATTATAAAACACAATACTTCCAGCATAGCCAATACTAGCAAGAACACTACATATAATTCCAAATTCAAGATTATTACCATCAAAAAAGAATAATCCAATACAGGCCAATGAACCCAAATACGCGAAAAACTTCATGAATTGAAGTTTTTTTCCACTAGCATCAGCTATCCCTGAAAGTATAGGTGAGATTAAAGCTATAATTAAAAAAGAAAAAGAGATAGAGTAAGAATAGAGAACAGTATTTATCATGCTAAATCCAAAGAAATCTACGATCCCGGAATCGTTAATACCTTTGGTGACACTATTATAGTAGACTGGAAAAATAGTAGAAGTTATAACTAAACTGTATACCGAATTTGCCCAATCATACATCGCCCAAGCATTTTGGACCTTTTTAGTTCTAATGGAGGCTATTTGCATTTACTTAAAATAAAAAAAGCTATCCCTTTAATTGGGATAGCTTTAAATATAAATATTATTTCTAATTAGTCTTTCACTACTTTTCCAATAGCAGCATAGAGAACCCTACGAGCATCTGCTTCCCTCAGTTCATATTGAACATCAGAAATCGGACCCATTTTAACGTCTCTATCAGCCTTTATTGAGATAGTAATCAAACCTCGATCTGCTTCTGGGAGCATGTCTCTTTCCTGATTCACCCACTGTCTAATTCCTGAAGGTTCAAGTAAGGCATCGTTAGCTTGCACTCTTGGTTCAACTCCAAAAAGAGAAGTATTCTTAGGCTTTCCAATGAAAATATAAGAAATCAACGTCTTCTTTTGAAGTTTTTGAAGTTGCGTAGCTGATGGAATTTTCTGCTCAACCAATATTTCTTGCTCTCTCAACACAGTGGTAACCATGAAGAAAAACAAAAGCATGAAAACAATATCAGGTAAAGAAGCAGTAGAGATTCCTGGTTCGGACTTGGGCTTTTTCTTAAACTTTGACATATTAATTCCCTCCTAGTTTATCTGGTTCTGCAATTGAAATCGCCATTGGGATTCCTTCTTTTCCTCGATCTTGAAGACTAACTTCAGCATCATCTTTTCCAGTCAAAGCCCTGTACTCATCTGTGTCTAGATTTACTCTAGCAGCATAGATATCGAAATAGGCTTTTTTCACTAAATCAAAAACTTCAAGGTAAGTCTCGTAGGATGTACCTCTGTTTGTCTTGATCGAAACAACAGCTTCTCCCGGGTCGTCAGATGATTCAGGTAATCTTCTAGACAAAGCCTTCAATGAAGGTGGCAAAGTATTAAACAACTGGACTGCCTCTTCATCTGTAGGATTTCCAAAGTTTAAGATAAACTCTTTAACCTTCATATCTAACCCTTCGGTATCTGCATATTCACCTTCTACTAGAAGTTGATCGTTAGCATTGATCAGTATAGTAAATATATTCCGTTCATTCACCTTGATATCTGGTGGCGGAACATTAGGATCAAGTTTCGGGGGTAAGATATTCAAGATACCCTTATCCGAAGCGATTGTTGTAGTGACAAGAAAGAAGATCAGGAGCAAGAAGGCGATATCTGCCATTGAACCTGCATTGACCTCTTGACTTGGTCTATTTTTCTTTCTAGCGCCCATATTATTTTATAGCTTTTGTTACCTCAGTCACAAATATACTTCCTATCGTGACAAGCGAAAGAACATAAGTAGTAATCAGCATTCCCCCTACTAATTGAGATCCTTCCGGAGTCAAATTGAAAGGATCAGCTTCGAATTTCGGAAGTACTTCATTGCTTGAAATTGAGTAAGCGATGAAAAACAACACTCCGACACCTACAATACCAACAACCGTTTTCAGCAAGCTCTTTGGATTATCCAAAGAATTTATTAGAGGCATAACAACTGCCACAATTGCACCGATTAGAATTAGTAAGTAGCTCCCGTATAATAAGATGTCATAAGTATCCATAATGTAGCTTCTTTGATGTTAATTGAATAATTTGAAAATCTGCAAGTTTTGAAGGCTTATTTGCCAGTCAACTTGTGCTTTACCAAAACGTCAACCAAAGAGATGGAAGCATCTTCCATATCATTCACCAAAGAATCGATTTTAGATACAAGGTAGTTGTAGAACAACTGAAGAATGATCGCAACGATCAAACCTGCCACAGTAGTCAAAAGGGCGATTTTAATACCACCAGCCACCAATGAAGGAGAGATGTCACCTGCTGCTTCAATAGAGTCGAATGCACCAATCATACCGATTACAGTACCCATGAAACCCAACATTGGAGCAAGAGAGATGAATAAGGAGATCCATACTAGACCTTTCTCTAATCTACCCATTTCAACAGAACCGTAAGCAATAATAGATTTCTCTACCATTTCGATTCCTTCTGAATATCTCATCAATCCTTGAGTAAAGATAGAAGCAACTGGACCTTTAGTGTTTTTAGTCACATCTTTTGCAGCTTCAACACCACCAGAAGTAAGTGCGTCTTCAACTTTAGCCAATAATTTTTTAGTGTTAGTAGTAGAAAGGTTCAATGTGATGATTCTCTCTAATGCAACTGCAAGACCCAAAATCAAACAGATCAATACAGGAGTCATATAAAGAGGATCTCCCTCAATAAACTTCTCTTTAACTACTTGGTGGAAGCTTTGCTCCTCTGCCACGATTTCATCGTCGACAATCACGGGAGTTGCAGCAGGTTCCTCTACTACAGGGGTGGTTTCTTCTTGAGCTGCTGAATCAGCTGCTGCTTCTTGTGCGTTAGCGAAAGCAGGTACAAATAGGATTCCTGCAAGCATGAACAAAGCGATTAACTTTCTCATAATTTGAATTTTAAATAGACTTTTAGATAAAGGTTAAATGGTTTCTACACTAAAATCGAGTCTTAAAGTTATCATTTTTTAATTTCAAAAAACAATTCCCCTCAACAGATTTTTTTTAAAAATGATCCATTTAAATCGTGATGAAGCGAGTTTTTACACGAACGGACTAAATTTAAATTAAATCTGAAAAAGGCTAAGAGCTCCAAATTCGTCGGTAAGGTTCTTATTTTTTCGCAGAAACAAAAATAAATTCCACACTGAATCTTAACCTTTTTTTAAATGGCAAAAAATCCAGTTCCAAAAGCCCTATCAATCACGGGTTTTAGCGGTATTTGAGTTATTAAAAATTATTCCAATCTTGGATTAAATAAAATTAAACACTACGTTCTTAAGATTTTTCAACAGTTTATAAGTTTATTAAATGATTTTATCTTTAGATCGCTGGCATTTATTAGCTCTATTATTTCTGAGTATTCCTGCTTTGTTCTCCTGTAGTGAAGCTCCTGAATCTTTAAATAACACTACTGTTGAAATAGACCTTTCGAAGAGTAGTTCTGCCAAACTTTCAGACTTTTTTGAGCGCATAGATTATGTTCTATTGGATTATTCTGATGAAAAGCCTATTGTTTTTCCATATAAGATGGCCTTTTCACAAGACCGCTTTTTTGTGGAAAGCAGAGAAAATGCGAGTATTTTTATTTTTGATTGGGAAGGAAAGGTTGAGAGAATCATTCAAAATTACGGTGATGGCCCGGGAGAGTTTAGATTTATAGACGGGCTTTTCTACAGGACTCCATTTTATATGTGTATGTGAGACATAGGTTGGCAATACTCAAGTTCACAATGAATGGTGAGTTTATTTCAGAAGAAAAAGTGTCGATTGCTGATGATTTTCACTTTGGTGAAGAATTTAGAATTAGCCATATCCAAGATGGTGATGGAAATGATCAGAAAACGTTTTTCAGAATTTTTAAAAATGACACTATAGGATATGTCTCTATTCTTCCAGGACATGAAGGATTCTATTCCTTTGCCTCTCCAGTTGGTTTTATTAAGGATGCTTCAACAGGAAAAATTTATTTTAAGGAATGGTACTCGTATGCTATTCAAGAATTTGATAGCACTGGATTCCATTTGAACACTATCAATTTTGATTTTGGGCGCCACAATTATCCTGAAGAATTACGACTCAACTTTATAGAAAAACCTCGAGAAGCGCAAGAATACCTGAAAAATAGCCCAATCATCCGTTCCATTAATAGTTTCTTTGCCTTTGATAAGAAGTTTTTCATCACCGTCAGTCATTCACTCAAAAAGAGTTATTGGATTTTTTTAGACAAAAAGTTTAATCCAACTTTTAATATAGACGAATTAGAAAATGATATTGATGGAAGTCTGATTAAAATGAGAACCTGGACTCAAACCCCGACTCAAATGGTGTATCAGATTGACTCCAGACAATTTTTCAATGATTATGTGGATACTTTCAACGATCAGCAGGTGGAGATTTCGGAAGGAAATATTCATGAGTTCTTTGGTAAAAACAGAGAAAAGCTCAAAGAGGAAAAGTATGTATTGGTGCTCTTAAAAGTCAAATAAAAAAGCCAATTTCATTTCTGAAATTGGCTTTTCGCAGAGAGGAAGGGATTCGAACCCTCGATACCCTCACGGGTATACACACTTTCCAGGCGTGCTCCTTCAACCACTCGGACACCTCTCTGTGTTGATTTTTCTAACTCGTTTCCGAATCGGAGTGCAAAGAAATGAATAAATAGACCTTCCTACAAACTATATCTAAAAAAAACCGAGGAATCTATCAGTTACTTTTACCCAATCTCACTATTTTATTAAAAAACTTCCCCATTAATTTTAGCTTCAGTCAATTACAGTTTCTCGAATTCCTTCACATTCTATCAAAAACTTGACTTCCTCGAAGGGTGCCCTGAGCTGATTGGGTTCTAGCTGAAATTCCAAATTGAACCAGGATTCAAATTGAGTTATTCGAGCTGGTTTCGAATCATACCTTTTTGATTGGTTATTCTGATTATCAATCAGGATAAGCTTAGCTTCTACATAATGACCAGGCTGAGATTGTGAATTATGAATAAAAATGCGAAGCAGGTTTGTTTTAGTATTCAGTAATCCGAAATAGGGTCTCCAGACACCATTCTCCGGGGAACCAAAATTCCGCATAACCAACTTGTAACCATCCTCAGAACTGATCTTTGGATCAATGATGTTAAGTGCGTTACCCTGAGTATACCAAGGCGCGAAAATGTCCCGCTTTACAATTATTGGGTTAAAAGAATTGAGCACAAATGCTTGAATTAACAGATTTCGGGTTTGCCAATCCCATGACAAATCAGTGCTTGACTCGCTGGAAATCAACTGATCCGGATGGTTAACGGTAAATCTGAAAAGAGATTCTTTTAAGATTATTTTTGTTTCCTCAAATTCCTCAATCTGTTCTTTCACTTGGCAGGAAAAAAAGATTGAAGCTATTCCTATTAAAAGTGTAGCGAGTGGAGCTGGCCTAAATTTCATGCAGAAGCTGGCCGAGTATAAAGTAATTTAAAACTAATCATTTTCTCGAAACGAAACACTGCTTGTACTGCCAATTAAATATTCACAAAAAATCAATCAGAAAAGCAATTTCATAATTAGAATAAGCTTTGCTCAAAAGCTTTTAAAGTCTAAGAAATCGGGGCGACAAACTATGATTTCAGATTACCTAAGCGGTAATCTCTCCAGCTAATGGAATCATCAGTTTAGACTTCACATCCTCCAACGTTTTTTCCTGACCAAACAAAAACATCAATTTTGTGATCGCAGCCTCAGTAGTCATATCTGCACCACTAATCACCCCTACACTCAAAAGCTCTTTACTGGTTTCGTATCGACCTTGAATCACACGGCCTCCATTACATTGGGATACATTCAGGATGATTATTCCTTTTTTGATTGCACGTTCCAGCGATTGCATAAACCACTTTTCGCTTGGACTATTTCCCGAGCCATAGGTTTCTAACACTACTCCTTTCAAACCTTCGATCGCGAAGCAGGCATCCATAATCTTATCCGTGATTCCTGGGAAAAGCTTTAGAACCATCACATTATTATCCAATTTACTTCGGTTGACAAGTTTCTTGTTTGATTCCAAAGGGCGAATCGCTGCCGTATGGTAATCAATTACGATTCCCGATTCGGCTAATGGCGGATAATTTTCAGACTCAAAAGCATCAAAGTGAACACTTTGCACTTTTTTAGCTCGATTGCCACGCAAAAGCATATGATTGAAGAAAATACATACCTCCGGTACAATTGGCTCATCATTAATCTTAGCCGTAGCAATTTCCAAAGAAGTCATCAGGTTCTCACGAGCATCAGACCGCATCGCTGAAATCGGAAGTTGCGCTCCGGTAAAGATCACAGGTTTGTTGAGCCCCTGTAGCATATAACTGAGCATCGACGCAGAATATGCCATTGTATCTGTACCATGTAAGACTACAAACCCGTCGTAACTGTCGTAATTTTCATAAATAATATATGCCATGTCACTCCAATGCTTCATAGATACATTGGACGAATCAATCGGTTCAGGAAATGAAATCACCGTAATAGCAATATTCATATTTGAAAGAATTGGAATCTTCTCCAGGATCTGTCCGAAGTTGAAAGGCACTAAAGCTCCTGAATCATCGTAGGCCATCCCCAAAGTACCGCCAGTATAGATTATCAGGACAGAAGAAGTCTTACTCGTCCTTAGGGAAGTGTTTAATCTTACTATTTTATAATTCATAAGCTGAACTCTTTAAATAGATTCAATGCATTCTCTTTGGTCTTTGCTGCTACAATTTCTTTAGAAACTTGTAAATAGTCACCAATTTTCTCTGCGATATAAGGCAAATAAGCGGGGGAATTCCTTTTCCCTCTAAAGGGAACTGGAGCCAAATATGGAGCATCTGTCTCCAAAACCAAATGATCAAGTCCTATTTCAGGAATAACCTGATCCAAACCGCCATTTTTATAGGTTGCTACTCCACCGATTCCAAGGAGAAATCCCATTTCTATGATTTGTTTAGCTTGGGAAACATTCCCATTAAAACAATGGAAAATCCCTCTCAAAGCTCCATCATGATTTTCCTTCACAATTGCAATGGTCTCATCCATGGATTCTCTACAATGCAAAACGATCGGTAGTTGTTTTTCCTTAGCCCATTCGATCTGTATCTTCAAAGCTTCTTTTTGCTGCTCAAAAAAAGTCTTATCCCAGTACAAGTCCAGTCCAATTTCTCCTACTGCTGAAAAAGGTCTTTTGTCCAACCAATCTTTCATGATTCTTAATTGAGATCTGAAATCTTCCTTCACATCACAAGGATGAAGGCCCATCATTGGAATACATAACCCTGGATACTTGGTTTCGCAAGCCAGCATTGCCTCGATTGTTTCTACATCGACATTAGGCATATAAATCCGCTCGATCCCTGAGTCTTGGATTTCCTTAATCACCTCGTCCCGGTCAGAATCAAACTTAGAAGAGTAAATATGTGCGTGGGTATCAATTAAATTCATGAATAGTCTCTGGATTTCCAGCGGATTTTGGAAGGCCAAAAGTAATAAAGAATCGTTAGGGCATTTATTAAAAAGAAGTAAAAATCGAATCCAATCAAATAGTTCCACTTCAATTTCATCCCCGCTCTAGTTGAAACCTCCCTTAGAAAAACTCCTTGGAGAAGGGTTTTCATCAAAAAAACACCTAGGCCGAATGCCACATTATGAACGACCAGAATCATTACTGCCGGCAAATAAAAGAACTGGAGTGAAAGCAAAATCAACCAGAAAAAAGGAAGGGTAATTACTCCGCTAAACCATCGTTTCCGCTGTTGAAGCAATGATTTGATGGAATCTTCCTGCTTGGTCTTTGTCAACATTCCAGGGTTGATTTGATGCGAAATTTTATAACCCGCATTTGCAATAGATTTAGAAATTTCTAAATCCTCCGTAAGTGAAGCTGGTAAATTCTTGAAACCTCCGGATTGGAGGTAAGCCGATTTCTCAATCACCATATTGTTTCCCAAACCAGTCGTCCGAAGGCCTAAGTCAGAAGCTACTTTAACCAGACCTAAAGTATTCAACCAGTCCAAGGTTTGAAATCTTCCAAAAAAATCTGTTCCTGAAACTTGAGTAATCCCGATTACCAAGCCAATTTTTGGACCAAATGCAGCTATTCCTGTCTTAATCCAAGCAGGGTTGACTTCGCAATCTGCATCGGTGAAAAATAAAAAATCACCTTTAGCAAAATCTCCTAGAATCGCCAAGGCATTTGCTTTCCCATTTGGATGATATTTCCTGATTTCAGAATCGGAAATTGTGATGAATTTACGATTGCTTTTTTTTCCACACCAATCTTCCAGAAGCTTTTCAGTCTTATCTGTACTTTGGTCATTCGCAAACAAAAACGTAATTTTTTCATCCGGATATTCCAGCTTCTCAAGAGATTCAAGGAGCATGGGCAATTGAATCTCCTCGTTTCGAGCAGCGATTAATACGGAAACAAACGGCAAATCTGATGGCAGATCAGACTGATGATCTTTCCAAAAATAATTTACCCTTATAAGGATAAATGCAAATTGGAAAATCAAAAGAATCCCAACAGATACCGATAAAACGATGATCATAAGAGTGCTGTTTCAAAGCCACTTTGCTGGACAAAATCCAAATACTGAGGAAGTAATTTTGGTAAAACTTCAGCGGTTTTTTTCTGATCATGAAAAAGTATGATCGCCCCTGAATCCGTCAATTTCTTTATGTTTTCCAAGATTTTGTCAGATTTGAGGGTTGGATCATAATCACCGGAAAGCACATTCCACATGATTATTTGATGGCTTTCCGAGATTTTCCTCATTTGACGACCTGTCATCAGTCCATATGGTGGACGAAACAACCTTGATTTTTGACCTATCACTTGCTCGAAAATTTCCTCGCACTTTTGAAAATTATCAAAATAATACTCCAGCTTGGTTCTCCACCCCTTCAAGTGATGATAAGTATGATTTCCAAATTGATGACCGGCTGCAATTACCTCTTTAGCCAATTCCGGATATTTCCGAACATTGTCGCCTACCATAAAAAAGGTCGCTTTCATTCCATGTTTGGCAAGTTGATCAAGAGCAAATTCCGTCACTCCCGGAACCGGTCCATCATCAAAAGTCAGGTAAACTTTACCTTCCGCATCTTTATTATTCCAAGTTCGATTGGGATAAAGTCTTTGGACTATGGCTGGGACTCGATGGAAAAACATATCAATTGAATCTCAAACTCAATAATGTCAAATCATCTTTGAGTGGGATTCCATCAGAAAACAATTTCATTTCTTTCATGAAATCACGGTGAAAATCAATCGGATCTACACAGATATGAGCATTTACAAAGGTTTCAAATCGCTCCTCACCATACTCCTCTTCTTCTTTATTCATAGCCTCGGTAAGTCCATCAGTATAGAGATGGATGGTGAATTGTTGTAAATTTTCTCTTCGCCCTATTTCCATAAATGGAAGTGACTCGAAAGCACCCAAAATGGTCGTCCCTGCATCAAGTGTCTCACTTTTTCGGTCATTTTCCCAACATAATAAGGGGGGATTATGACCAGCATTGATGTATTCGAGAGTTTTGGTTTTCCGATTATAATAGCCCAAAAAGAAAGTTATAAAGCGCTCCCCCTTCGTGTTTTCAAATAATGTAAAATTCAACTGATTCACAACTGTCTCCAAATCGGCGTCGCTTCTGAGAAGTGTTCGTAGGGTAGCTTGAAAATTAGACATCAGCAGAGCCGCAGAAATTCCTTTCCCGGAAACATCCGCAATGCAGAAATAAACCTCATCTGCGTTCTTTTGGATCAGATCATAATAATCACCTCCTACCAGACTATGTGGGAAATAAGTGACTTTTGCTTTGAGTGCTTTGGTTTTTGGAAGGTTTGAAGGAAAAAGCATTTGCTGCACCTGCGAAGCGATAGCCACTTCCCTATTCAAAACTTCTTGCTCTAATTGCTTCCGCGCAAAACGTTTATTTTCTAGAGCCACAACCAAAATATTGGTTATTGCCTCGGTGAAATCCAAGTCCAGATCAAAAGACGGATCCTTTCTCCGAAGAAATAAAATAGCCAACATCTGCTTTTTATGATAAACAGGCAGATAAGTTTCCAGCTCATTAAAAGAGTATTCACTCCCCAATTTAAGCTTGAGCTCGCCTGTTGACTTTTCATCTAATACCTGCCCTTCGGGAATCAAACTCGGAATATTCCCTTTGACACCGTGTGAAATTTTATTTTCAAATGCTCCGTCTTTAGACACATAAAGTATCATCGATTTGATATTCAAGTGTACCAAACACGTGAATTTGAAAATATTCAACAAGACGCTCTCAGGCTGATTTTCATTAATCGCCTGAGTGATCTCGAGCAGGGCTTTCAGCTCAAGTTCTTTGCGTAGATATTTATTTTTTTCTGTTTGCACTTCTCTTTTATAAA
Source organism: Algoriphagus marinus (assembly GCF_001936475.1). Taxonomy (GTDB): domain Bacteria; phylum Bacteroidota; class Bacteroidia; order Cytophagales; family Cyclobacteriaceae; genus Algoriphagus; species Algoriphagus marinus. Next base: position 283,902 of record NZ_MSPQ01000005.1, read on the forward strand.
GTGTTGTGAGCCATCAACCCATTTTTAGTAGCCAGATAATAAAAGTTTCTTCCATCCTGAGTCAAATTCACACTTTCAAAAATTTCATCATCTGGAGATTTAAGGCATTTTATATAGCCATTTTTGTGAAGTGACTGAAGTGTAGATAGTATCAATTCATCTTCCCAACCTAAAGTTTCCTTCAAATATTGAAAAGGTTGGACAAAATAAAGTTCATCCATTAAATCAAATTCGTTTTCGCTCATTGCTCTATTTTATCAGCTAAAATAACACTTCTCATTTTGTCCCTTCCTTTCCACGTGAATTTTCCTCGAATTACTCCCAATGCTGTCCAAAGCACATAGATTGGATGGATAATTCCTGTAAATAAGGTGTCGCTCCATTTTTGAGAAATCGAATAGGTCTCAAGAACTTTTCCAAGGAACCACTTTTCTGCTAAAATTTTAACTGTCCAACAAATTAGGACTACTACCGGACCATTTTGTATCTGAATCAAAATAAAAAAGGAAAGCAACCAGATGATTTGAATAAAAACAGGGATAAGGGCTGCAAGACCATGAGATAAAGAGTTATGTGCCTTCCATTTACTCGCCCATCTGATTCGTTGATTGATCAAGCTTGACCAGTCCTTTATAGCTTTCGTTCGGACTAAAACTTCAGGATTATTCAGATAAACACAGCTTTCACTTGAAAAGCGATTTGTAATTTTTTTCAAAAGAAACTCATCATCGCCAGAAAGAAAAGATTCATTTCCTTCAAAACCATTTACTTCCTGAAATGCAGATTTCCGATAAGCGAGGTTTGCAGCACTGCACATGACTGGGTTCCCAGAGTGGAAAAAATAATTACTTATCAATAGAATGCTTGACCACTCTATTTGTTGAAACCGCTGAAAAAATGAAGTCCTTCCAATAGACATTACAGGACCTGCGACTAGTTGGATCTTTGGGTTTGAAAATGGCCGCACCATATTCTCTACCCAATCGGATGAAAAGCTACAATCCGCATCTGAACAGATAATAATTTCTCCCACACTATTTTTTACTCCAAATTCTATTGCTGCTTTTTTTCCGATTCCTGGACTTTTCAAAATTTTGATATTAGGTTTCTCTGAAAGATTATGCTTTAAAAAATCCAAAGACAAATCCTCGCTTTGGTCATCGACCAGGATAATCTCTAGGTCCAGCCTAGATAGCCGATGAAGTTCTTTGACCAAATCAGGAAGATTTTCAATTTCATTTCGGATCGGAATTAGTAATGAAACAGCCTTACCAATCTGGTTTCCGGGAAATTTGAAATGGTCAGATTTCCATGTTCGGCTGATTAGCCAAAGCAAAAGGGCATAACTGAAAGACCAGATCAGGTAAAAATTTAGCATCTTTTGGGCTAACTTGCGCGGGTGAGTAAAGAACCAAAAAAAGAAGCAAAGGAAAAAATCATCTTGGGGATTGACCCGGGTACCACCGTGATGGGTTATGGCATAATTCTGACTGAGGGGAAAAAATACAAATTGCTTCAATATGGGGTAATTCACCTCAAAAAATATGAAACTCATGAGCTCAAGCTGAAAAAAATCTTTGAGCGAATTACCGGAATTATTGATGAGTTTTTGCCAGACTCTGTTGCATTGGAGGCCCCTTTTTATGGAGTGAATATCCAATCTATGCTCAAATTGGGTCGTGCTCAAGGGGTTGCAATGGCTGCTGCTCTTGCCCGAGATATCCCGATAACAGAATACTCTCCGAAAAAAGTAAAGCAATCAGTCACAGGTAATGGAAATGCCTCAAAGGAGCAGGTAGCAGCTATGCTTCAGACACTTTTTAATCTTACCGAACTTCCCAAAATGCTGGATGCCACAGATGCATTAGCAGTTGCGCTCTGCCATCATTTTCACGATGGAAGGGTTCAGAGTCGGGGAAGAAACGAAGGTTGGAAATCATTTATTCAAGAGAATCCCGATCGGCTGAAAAAATAAAACCCGACCAAAAGATCGGGTTTTAAGCTTTTAAGAATTAAAGATCAAAAATCATATCCTATTGATATTTTAAGGACTCTATTTTTGACATCAGTATCAAAGTAATTTAAACCAGTCAACCCTAAATCATAGCTCAATTGGGCATTGAGTCCAAGGGGAAATCCAACACCTATCCCGACTACCCCACCTAGATCATACCCACGAACTACATCTGTTGAATTATTAACATTTCCTGCCAATTCGTAATTTCTAGAAAGTAGAACAGAAGCTTGGGGTCCTGCAAAAACATTTAAAAAAGGGAGGAAATTCAAGCGAAATAGAACTGGAACATCCAAATAGCTTAATTGCTCTGAAATAACGGCACCGGTTGCGGCTTCATTTCCCTCATAGCCTTTCTGGGCATATTGGAGCCCTGGCTCTATGGATAAAAACCCTGCATCAAATTGATAATAACCTCCTGCATGAAACCCAAGTTTTGCATTAAAATTTGTGTCAGAGAAATTAGCGGAGCTTAGGCCCGCACGGATCCCAAATTGTGCTTGGGCAGTTCCAAACAAACTAATTGAGAGAAGTAGAATAAGTATTTTTTTCATAGATAAGCGAATTTTGAAATTCTGGAATTTTAATGAAACAGCGCAGTTAAGAAATATTCCGATCACTTTTTTTGAGGAAAAGAATAATCTTGAACGAGTTATTTTTAAATTAAGTGGTTAAAACTAACAGAAGCTTTTTGATAAAAGTATAAAAGGCTTGAATTTTTAAAACCGAAAAATGGAAAACCTGTTTGATGCTTTTGATAAGTACCAAGGAATCTCAGACCAGGCCAAACAGGCCTTTGCAAATAGGATGACATTAATGGAAGTCGAGAAGGGCCAATTGATCGTAACGGAAGGTCAACTGGCAGATCACCTTTACTACTTTTTGGAAGGGTCTGCGCGTAGTTATTACACCCGAGAAAACCGCGACATTACCGTTTCTTTTACATTGGACGGAGAATTTGTTGCTGCCATGCATTCCTTTATTACAGGTAAGCCATCTTATGAAAAAATAGAAACACTGGAAAAAAGTAAAATCCTAAAAATTTCCCATAATGCTCTCCAGGAATGTTTTACTGAGTTTCCGGAACTTGAGCGAGCATATCGAATGATTTTAGAGAAGTATTACATCGTATTAGAAGAGCATCAGATTTTTTCAAAGTTCAAAACAGCCAAAGAAAGGTATCTGGAATTGATGCAAAATCGACCAAAGGTAATTCAGAAAGCATCAGTAGGTCACATTGCTTCCTATTTGGATATGACGATCGAGACACTTAGCCGCACCAGAGCCAAAATCTAATTATTTGACTTTAGTCAAGGGTATTCACTGTGGGAAGCCTTAATTTTGAAACATTAAACAAACCAAGCCCACAGATGAGCAAATTTAATTTTCTCCCTTTCCTTATTCTCCTCCTATATGGAGCAGCTTGTAGCAGTAGCTCAAATGAACAGACTTATGATTCCTCAAAAATCACCAGAGTTTCAGCGGAAGAGGTAGAAAAGGTTGTCGAGGATTTTATTATGGTTGAAGATGGCGGGGTAATTGAAATTCCGGCCGGTTTCTACGAATTAAATACCCAGCTTATTCTCGATAATAAATCCAATGTCATAATCAAAGGAGCCGGGATGGATCAGACTTTTCTTTCCTTCAAAGGATTACAAACAGGTGGAGAAGGTGTGAAGATCGTAGGTAAAAATATCGTTATTCAAGATCTTACGATAGAAGATGCTCCTGGAGATGGAGTGAAAGCACAACATACAGACGGGATTACATTTCGAAGAATAAATGTAACCTGGACAAATGGAGACAAATCAAAAAACGGAACCTACGCAATCTACCCCGTGCAGTGCAAAAATGTGATGATAGATGAAGTGATCGCCTCACATTCCCGAGATGCCGGAATCTACGTGGGACAATCTGAAAATATTGTAGTAAAAAATTCTTTAGCTTTTGGCAATGTAGCTGGAATCGAAATTGAAAACTGTGACAATGCTGAAGTCTTCAAAAATATCGCCAGAGACAATGCAGGAGGAATCTTGGTTTTCAATCTTCCCGGCCTTCCAAAATCGGACGGAAAACGTACCCGGATCTATGATAATGATGTGATCGAAAACAATCATGAAAATTTCGCAACCGCTATCGGCGAAGGTCCAAACGGAAACACGGTAACGATGATTCCCCCAGGATCGGGAATCGTTTTATTGGCAGCCAAAGAAGTTGAAATATTTAATAACCGAATCCTGAAGAACAAGACATTTGGAGTCGCAATTGCTTCCTATCAGATTACAGGTTTTCCAGACGAAGCTCCAAACTGGTCACCCTATACTACCGATGTCTACCTCCATGACAACCAATATGACCGAAGTGAAGGCTTTCCTGATTTGACAAGAGAGCTTGGACAAATGGTCAGTATTTACAATGCCCATGGGAAGGCTACAACTCAAGACATTATCTATGATGGGATTTGGGACACATCTATCAGCGAAACTATAGATACTAATCCAATGCGGATCTGTATTTCGGAACCGTCAATGAATGAATTATACTTCTCAAGATTCTTTTTAATGGACGGTGACGATAATATTGATGCCTTCAAAGAATCTGAACCTTTCCAAAACTGTAAGGTCGAAGTGACAACAGACATCAGTCAACTAGCTAAAATGTAATGCAGAAAACTAGTTTATTTTGGGCGTTTAATTTGATTCTGGGTTTTTCTCTTGTTGTTTTTGCCTGCCAAAAACAAACCGAAGAACAGAACTCCTCTACAGAAAAATTAACAGAAGAAGAGGCTGACGGGATTTATCCATACAAGCGGCTTTCCACCTATAGCTTTTTCCAAGGAGAGATGAACCAGCTTCAGCCTGCCTCAAATGTACTTTTGTACAAGCCGGCTTCCTCCCTCTTTACGGATTATGCTTTGAAAACCCGGTTTATCTTTTTCCCTGAAGGGGAAAAAGCACAATTAGTAGCAAATGAGTTAGAGTTTCCAGAAGGAACGGTGATTATCAAAAACTTTTTCTATCCCACTGATTTTAGAGATCCGAACAGAGATAGAAGAATTATTGAAACCAGATTAATGATAAACTCCTCAGATGGATGGGAAGCTTTTCCTTATATCTGGAATGAAAGCCAAACAGACGCAGTTCTTAAGGTTGTAGGTGGTCAGACCGAGGTGAGATTTGTGGATTATTCTGGAAATGATCAAGTGATCAATTACCTCATTCCAAATAAAAACCAATGCAAAACCTGTCATAATAAATCAGAGGAAATGGCTCCTATCGGAGTAAAAGTAAAACATTTGAACAATGACCTTGATTTTGGTTCTGGAAAAGTGAATCAGTTGGCTCATTGGACATCACTAGATAAACTGGAAGGATTTGAGGGGAAAAGTGCTCATCCTGACATGATCAATTACGAAGACTCTACTCTTCCACTAAATGATAGGGCCATGGCGTACTTGGACATTAATTGCGCTCACTGCCATAGCGCAGAAGGTCCAGCGAGTACTTCCGGGCTTTTCTTGACCTATGATCAGACAGACCCTATGAAGCTCGGAGTGAATAAAACTCCAGTGGCAGCAGGAATCGGTGCGGGAAAATTCAAGTTTGATGTAGTTCCTGGAAAAGCTGATGAATCAATTCTAACTCATCGAATGAACTCAACTCAAGTGGGAGTTGCGATGCCTGAACTTGGAAGGACAACTGTTCACAAAGAAGGAGTTGCTTTAATTCGCGATTGGATCAATTCGATGAAACCATAAAAAAACAGCTTCCTGATTACAGGAAGCTGTTTTTATTTAATCGACTATTTTTTTGTCGACATAATCTGAATTCAAAAGACTTAAGGCTCCCATGTATTTCATATCAAAACTTAATACGTCTCCAACTTTGTAACCCTCAGGATTTTGGCCCAGATTTATAATAATCATATCCGAACTGGCTCCTAAAATCTCAATATTTTTATCCTTAGCGATTAAGTATTTAGGATCTACATCTAAAATACCTACATCTACAATAGCTCTGAAAGAACTTTTCCCCATCAATTTCTCATCAATTTCCTTTACTTCGCCTTGTGGGGTCGGCGCCAATACTCCTGTTGGAAGAAGTGGCTTTTCCTGCATTTCGACGATTTCCACATTCAACTCAAATACGTCTCCATGCATTCCTTCTATGATTGACTCTTCAACTAGATTCACCCCAAAATAGAGTGTCTCCCCGACTCTAAAGTGATTTACACCGGCAGGTAGCTGATGAGTTAGCATTAAAGGAATTGTCACCGAAGTTCCTGCAGACACCCAAGGAATAGATTTGTTAAACTTCAATTCGATTATTTGTTTATAGAGGCTCAATTGTATCAACTTGTCGGTTGAGGGCATTACCCCATTCAAACAGTTGAGATTAGTGCCAAGACCAATAATTTCAATATTTGGCAACTCAAAAACCCGAGCATAAAAATCTAAAAGTTGATCCCCCATCACTCCTTCTCGAAGATCCCCGGTCTCAACCATGATGATTATTTTGTGTTTTTTATTCTGAAGTACAGCCTCTTCACTAATCCATTCAATAGTTTTCAGTTCGCTATTTAAGCTTACATCTGCAAACTGAACCATTTTACCAACATTTCGTCTAGAAACCGGCTTAATGTAAACAGTTTGAATTTCCGGATTGATCATCTTGATCATAGCCAGATTACTGATTCGACTGTCATGGATTTCTTTAACTCCAAGATTTATCAACTCTGTTAGAAATAATCGGTTACCGCAAAAGATTTTGGACACAACGCCCCATGAAATCTCCTTTTCCTCAAAGAGATTTTTAAGGAAAAGGAAATTCTGTTTGAGTTTGTTTTTACTTAAAGTCAGATATGCCATTTTTTTTCGTCAATCTCATTTCAAGATATTTGTTAGTAAATCCCAGTCTTTCGTAAAGTTTTTTAGCGGGATTATCAGCCTCCACATGAAGTGCAATCGCACCGTTTGCCATTTTGATTGCCATATCCATTATTTTCCCACCGATGCCTTTCCCCCGTTGACTAGCATCGACAGCGATATAGACAAGGATATTCTCTGGAATATAGCCTGACATACCGGTTTTGTTCATAATCAATGCCCCTACGATTTTTTCATTTTCTTTAGCAAGAACGACAAATCCACCAGCATGTAAGTTTTGGTCTAGCGCATAATCTAGACACTTCATAATATCCTCTTTGGGATCACCATATTTTCCCAAATGAAAAAAGAGAAAATCTGCTATTTCATTTTTCTGGAGGAAAGTAGCATTATCAATGGCTGTAATTGTTTCTATTTTAATCATGAGATAGTATCGTATAATTGTTTTTTCTTTTGAAGCGTAGTGATTGAACAAAATGTAATTAAAGAAAGTGTCAATCCAAACAGATTAGCGTCCAATCCAAAAGGAAGAGCTATAGTTGAGAAACCCAATACAGCCGTCAATGTTCCTCCTGAAATCATCGCAGAAATCGCGGCAGTAGAGTTTCGCTGGTTGAAAAATAAGCCAGCTACCACAGGAACCAGCAATCCCGAAACCATGAAAGCATAGGAATACAACATCAGACTGAGTACTTCAGTCATTTGCCATGCTATAAATATCGCCACTGCACCGATTGCAAAAGTGAAGAATTGACTATATCTAATTTGAGTTTTTAGTGATTTTCCAACAAATAACCGGTCTAAAAGATCTGTAGTTAAATTACCTGATGCTGCCATGAGGCAAGAGTCTGCAGTAGATAAGATCGCCGAAAAATAAGCTGACATCATCAGACCCAAAATTCCTACCGGTAAGATATTACTCAACAAAACAGGCAATCCCATTTCAGGATCCATAGCAGTGGTAAATCCTTCCAAAGCTCCTTGCTCCACTGCCACTCTAGAAAGTAAACCCAAGGTGACACCGAGCATAGCCATAATCGGCCACTCAAAAAGCCCAGCGATAAACCATGCTTTTTTTGCTGATTTCACATCTCTTGCTGCAAAAATCCGCTGGTAAAGAGTCATTCCCACAAACCAAATAGGGATAATCGTAATCCCCCAATTTGCAAGATCTTGCCATGATAGATTTGAAAAGCTAAAAAACTCCGGAGGCAAAACACTTTGGATAGCAGCCCATCCTCCTACATAAGTATAGGAAATTGGAATACCTATAAACATTAAGCCTGCCATCAATATAATCCACTGAATAGTATCAGTATAGATGACGGCTTTTAACCCACCCATGACTGTATAGCCAACTGCTACAGCCCCCATCACTAAAAGCGCTGTATGTAAATCAAATCCTTCGAAAGTCCCAGATGCTAATTTTGCCCCTGCCAATAACTGGGAGGATGTGAATCCCAGATACCCTAAAAAACAAATCACAGCCGCCACTTTGGCTGCATTGGAATTATAGAGATGCCCAATGATCTGAGGAAATGTGAAAAACTTAGCGAAAGCCGGATCCGACTTCACTCTCGGAATCAAAATAACAGCTGCAAGCCAAGCACCGAGTAATCCTGTAAAAAGCATCCAGGAGCCTGAAATTCCCATCACAAACCCAAGTCCGCCTAATCCTATTGAAAAACCACCCCCAACATCAGTAGCAACAACTGACAAACCAATATGCCAGCTACCAATATTTCTACCACCAACGTAGTAGTCCTCTTGATCTGAATTTTTTCTCATAAAAAAATATCCAACTCCTAACATGGCGAGCATGTAAGCAAGAAAGATCCCCAGATCCACTAAATGCATTATTTACTTTGGTTTGTAACAAATTCTCTTAGAAATATAACTTTTCAAAGTTACTAAAAAGGGTCAAATATTAAAAATTTAAATGTTTTTATAAAAAAAATTGACCGTAAGGCAATATCCAAAATTGAAATAGTACAAAAAAAAGCCGACTCTCGCCGGCTTTTAAATGGTATTAATTTCGATTACATGTTATCACTACTAACAACCGCTGAGAAATATTCCCTGTTCATTCTAGCAATGTTTGTCAGGCTAATTCCCTTTGGACATTCTGCAGCACAAGCCCCGGTATTGGTACATGCTCCAAAACCTTCCGCGTCCATTTGAGCAATCATTTTCTCTGCTCTGGTTTTTCGCTCCACCTTGCCTTGAGGTAGCATGGCTAGTTGTGAGATTTTTGCTGAAGTGAATAGCATTGCGGATGCGTTTTTACAAGCAGCCACACAAGCTCCACAGCCAATGCAAGTCGCTGCATCAAATGCTTCATCTGCAATTGTCTTAGGAATCGGGATCTCGTTAGCATCAGGAACTCCTCCAGTATTCACTGAAACATAACCTCCCGCTTGGATAATCCGATCAAAAGCAGAGCGATTTACTACCAAGTCCTTTACAACTGGGAAAGCTTTTGCTCTCCAAGGCTCAATCGTGATAGTCTCCCCATCAGAGAAAGACCGCATGTGGAGTTGACAAGTGGTAGTTTGAAGTGGTCCATGAGGATTGCCATTGATATAAAGAGAACACATTCCGCAGATACCTTCCCGACAATCATGATCAAAATGGACTGGATCTTCACCTTTTTCTGTCAATCCCTCATTCAACACATCCAACATCTCAAGGAAAGACATGTCTGTAGAAATACCGTCAACTGGATAAGTCGCAAAACCGCCTTTATCTGAGGCGTTTTTTTGTCTCCATATTTTTAATGTTAATTTCATATGATAATATTTTTTTTCAAAAGATATATGAGATCTCGCTTGGCTTTCCCGATAGCCATCGGGACATGTCAGTGTTTGACTTTCTATTCAGCTCGACTTCATATAGCTATGAATTTGTCTTAAGGTTATTTATAGGAACGCTGTGTAAGCTTCACGTTCTCGAATTCCAAAGGCTCTTTCACTAATTCTTCTTCTTGATTTTCACCCATGAATTTCCAAGCCGCTACATAAGCATAATTCTCATCGTCTCGTAGTGCTTCTCCTTCTGGAGTTTGATACTCTTCTCTGAAGTGTCCACCACAAGATTCATTTCTGTTTAAAGCATCATCAATCATTAATTCTCCCAGTTCGATGAAGTCTGCCACCCTATTTGCCTTTTCAAGCGATTGGTTAAGTTCCTCATTTTCTCCAAGCACTTTCACATCTGACCAAAATTCCTTTTTCAAAGCTTTGATTGCTTTTTTGGCTTCTTTCAAACCCTCAGCAGTTCGAGCCATTCCGCACTCATTCCACATGATTTTACCCAAACGTTTGTGGAAGTGATCTACTGTTTTAGAACCTTTGATATTTAAAAGCTGATTGATTCCTCCTTTTACTTTATCAACTGCCTCCGCAAAAGCAGGATGCGAATCATCTACCTTCTTTGGAGGAGTTTGGGCCAAATAATCACCTATAGTGTAAGGGACAACGAAATATCCGTCAGCAAGTCCTTGCATCAATGCAGAAGCACCAAGTCTATTGGCACCATGGTCTGAGAAATTAGCCTCTCCCAAAGCATACAAGCCAGGAATATTGGTCATCAAATTATAATCAACCCATAGTCCACCCATAGTGTAGTGAACTGCCGGATAGATCATCATCGGAGTTTTGTAAGGATTTTCACCCGTAATCTGCTGATACATATCAAACAGGTTACCGTATCTAGCTCTTATAGTATCTTCACTATCTCTTGCAATGGCATCCCTAAAATCAAGGAAAACAGCCTCACCGGTTTCGTTTACTCCTCGTCCCTCATCACATACATATTTTGCATTTCTTGAGGCCACGTCACGAGGAACTAAGTTTCCAAAGCTTGGATATTTTCGCTCTAGGAAATAATCCCGGTCTTCCTCTTTAATATCTGCTGGTTTAATCTGCTTTTTGCGAAGCTTTTCAGCAGTCTCCACTGTTTTCGGCACCCATACTCTACCATCGTTTCGAAGTGACTCTGACATCAATGTCAGTTTCGATTGGTGATCACCCGAAACAGGAATACAGGTAGGGTGGATCTGAGTAAAACAAGGATTAGCAAACAAAGCTCCTTTCTTGTGAGCTCTCCAGGCTGCAGTCACATTAGACCCCATCGCATTGGTTGAAAGGAAAAACACATTTCCATATCCTCCTGTACATAATAGTACTGCATGAGCTGCGTGAGTTTCAATTGCTCCTGTGATCAGATTTCGGGTGACAATACCTCTGGCATGACCATCGATTGTTACCAAATCCATCATTTCTGTTCTTGGGAAAAGCTTTACTTTTCCATTAGCCACTTGGCGGCTAAGCGCAGAATATGCACCTAAAAGCAACTGCTGTCCTGTTTGACCCCTTGCATAGAAGGTTCTGGAAACCTGTGCACCACCAAATGAACGGTTGGCAAGTAACCCGCCATATTCTCTGGCAAAAGGAACTCCCTGTGCCACACATTGGTCTATAATGTTTACTGAGACTTGAGCTAATCGATACACATTGGCTTCTCTTGATCTGTAGTCCCCTCCTTTAATAGTATCGTAGAAAAGTCTAAAGATTGAGTCACCGTCATTCTGATAGTTTTTTGCAGCATTAATCCCTCCCTGAGCAGCAATAGAGTGCGCTCTTCTTGGACTATCTTGGAAACAAAAAGCTTTTACATTGTACCCCAACTCCGCAAGGGAAGCAGCAGCAGAAGCTCCAGCTAGGCCTGTTCCTACTACGATGACATCGTATTTTCTTTTGTTGGCTGGGTTTACCAGCTTACTGTTAAACTTATGCTTGGTCCATTTTTCTTCCAATGGGCCAGCAGGTATTTTGGAATCTAGTATCATACGGGACTATTATTAGCTCTGTGATGTGAAATAGATGTAAATCGGCATACTAGCAAATAAGATCGGTACTAGAATGCTATATATTCTACCCAATACCTCTATGGCTGGGGTATACTTCTTATGATTTAATCCTAAGGTTTGGAATGCACTAGCAAATCCATGCGATAGGTGAAAAGACAGAAAGGCCATTGCAACGACATATCCAGCCACCATCAATTCATTTTGAAACGCAAAAGTCACAATGGAAAACAAATCTTTGTACTGTTCTCCATCATAGGTAACGAATGGAACTTCCCCCCAATGCATTTGGTACCAGAAGCTCTGCATGTGAATTACAAGAAAGATTAAAATAATCGTTCCCAATATCCCCATGTTTCTGGATGCCGTAGAACTGCTTTTAGAAGCATTTGATTTGGCATAACCTACAGGCCTTGATGATTTATTGACCTGAGTAAGAATAATGGAATAGATAACGTGACCTATTACTGAAATGTAAGTCACATACGAAAGTAATTTCACTGCAGGATTAGTGGTCATGAATTTGGCATAAATATTAAATGCCTCACCTCCATCACCTTTAAACAACAATAAATTACCTGAAACGTGACCTGTCAAAAACAGAATCAGGAAAAGCCCGGTCAATGCCATGATCAATTTCCTTCCTAGTGTGCTACTCAAGGTTTTTGTAACCCAGCTCATACAATTTTAACGATTAGATTAGAACGAATTCTTTGATTTACGTGGCCAAATTTACATTTGGAACTGCTAGCAAACAATTCGATCTTATACTGATTACTTATTTCAAAACGTTCTAAATAAAGAATTTCGAAGTAGTAAGAATTTTCATTTAACTCATTACAAAACTTCCTGTTTATTTTTATTGTTTGATTTTGTGGAGATTTTCTACTTACTTCCATTTATTTCGTATAGGAAAAGAAATAGGGTTAAAGTGAGTATCAATTCAACTTTTGTTCCGTTAAGTAGTTTCGAAATAGTAAAGAATTTAATCAATATGAAGTTTAAAGCCATACTAGGTATTTTTATTTTATTTCTTTTGGTAGGACTTAGCAATGTCTGGGCAACCCACATTAGAGCAGGAGAAATAATTGCTGAGCGGACTTCAGTTCAAACTTTAACCTACAGAATCGTAGTTGTCGGATATACTGATACCAGATCAAGTGTGGTTTTTGGTCCAGGAACCATCAATTTTGGAGATGGTCGAGAGGAGCAATTAAATACTCAAAGCGACTTTTCTTTAGTAGAAAGTCTAGGTGACCAAATCGAGAAAAACACCTTTGTCATTACGCATACTTTCCAAGGCCCCGGAACATATACGATTCGTTTTCAAGAATTTAATCGAAACGACAAAACCTTGAACATGGATAATTCGGTGGACACTCCTTTTTATGTAGAAACCCAGATTACCATCGATCCATTCATAGGTGTCAACAATTCCCCTGTTTTGACTATTCCACCGGTAGATAATGGGGCAGTGAATGTTCGATTTATTCACAACCCAGGCGCTTATGATCCAGATGGAGATAGCTTAGCATATGAGTTGGGCGTACCAAATCAGGCTTTCCAAAGACCTGTAAATAATTATAGAAGTCCAGCTACGAACGAATTCAGCTTTAGCCAGGAAGATGGTTCCGTCCCTCCTTTTTTGAGAGTTGATCCTATTTTTGGAGATTTAATTTGGGATGCTCCCGGTACTGCAGGGCAGTTTAACGTAGCGTTTCGAATCAAAGAATACCGCAAACTAAATGGTAAATATGAGTTGATCGGCTACGTCGTTAGAGATATGCAGATCATTATCGAAAACTCAAATAACCGAAGACCCGAATTGATTTTACCTCCTGACCTTTGCGTGGAAGCGGGTACTCTAATTGAAGAGATCATACAAGGTCAAGATCCTGATGGAGACCCTATTCGAATTGAGATTTTTGGGGAACCCATCGAAATAAATGCCTCCCCAGCAACTTATTCTCCTGAAAGTATCTTTCAAGCTAGTCCCGGCATTGTAAATTTCAATTGGCAGACAGTTTGCAACCATGTAAGAGCAAGGGAATATGAGGTTCGCGTTCGAATTTCTGATGATCCAAGTTCTGGTCCTTCCTTAGTGGACATCAAAACATGGCGAATCAAAGTCATTGGTCCACCTCCTGTATTCAATGAAATCGAACAAGGAACTGGAAGATCTGTAGAATTGAATTGGGATCCTTATGTATGTGCTAATTCGGCTCAGGAGATGCAGGTCTGGAGACGAATCAATTCAGATCCTTATATGCCAGATAGTTGTGAAACTGGAATCAGAGCTGGTTACGAACTGATAGGAACCACAAATATGGAAATCTTCAGTTTCCTAGATGAAAATGGCGGAGAGGGACTCGCTCCTGGAAATACCTATTGCTATCGATTGGTAGCAGGTTATCCCCAGCCACGTGCTGGTGAGAGCATAGTTTCAGAAGAAATTTGTATCACCATAGACGTGGACGTTCCTATTATTACCAATGTTAGTATTGAGGCTACAGATCCAGCAAATGGTGAGATTTTTGTAAAATGGACTCCTCCATATGACATTGATCGAACCCAATATCCCGGTCCATTCACCTATGAATTGTACCGAAGAACCGGATTCACAGGTAACTCAGGTGCTGTTTCCCTAGGAATAACGGCAGATACTTTGTTTACAGATACCGGAATAAATACTGAAGATTTGGTTTATAATTATAAAGTAGTCCTTCTTGATCGTGGAACCAAAATAGACAGTTCTACATCCGCATCATCAGTACGATTAGAGCCAACCATTATAAACCAAGCCATTGAGTTAAATTGGGAATTTACGGTACCATGGAATAATTCTGTTCGGGAGTTTAAACATGATGTCTATCGAAACAGAACCGATCCAGAAGCCCAAGATGCAGACACTTTTATAAAAATAGCTGAAGTGGATGTAACTCAGGCTGGCTTTACCTTCTTCGATGATGGCAGCTTCAATGGGGTGGCTCTAGAGAAAGATATAGAATACTGCTACTATGTAATTACCAAAGGTTCTTACAATGTAGCTGGTCTCATTTACCCGCTGGAAAACAAATCACAGATAGTTTGCGCCAAGCCTGATGACAATCGGTTGCCTTGTCCTCCAGTATTAACTTTTGAAGGTCCAGTATGCGAGGAATATTTAGCTGAAGTTTCTTGCAATACAACCACTTACTACCATGATTTGAGTTGGACTCCCGATTTCAGTGGAGATTGTGATGACCAACTAAGTGGCTACAAACTGTATTTTACTGAAGACGGGGAAGATGGACAGTTTGAATTAGTTGCTGAACTTTCAGCTTTGGAACTAGAAACCAGAATCAATAACCTAACAAACTTCAGGGGGTGTTATTACATCACGGCAGTGGATAGATCTGGAAATGAAAGTGAACCAAGCAACGTCGTTTGTGTGGAAAATTGTCCATATTATGAACTTCCTAATGCATTTACGCCAAATGGGGATGGAAATAATGACACCTTCATTGCATTTGACAATCCATTCTCAAAGTGTCCAAGGTTTGTGATCGGAGTTGAGATTTTCATAGTCAACCGTTGGGGAGCTGAGGTCTTTAGCTACAATAGCTTAGAGTCAAGTGAAAACGACATCTTCATTCGCTGGGACGGAAAAGACAAAAATGGAAATGATCTTCCAGCAGGAACATATTTCTACTCCGGCTCAGTCAAATTCGATGTATTGGATCCTGGAAAGCAAGAACAAAATCTAAAAGGAACTATTCAAATCTTAAGATGACAAGTTCCAAATCCATCATTTTTTTTGATGGAGTCTGCAACCTCTGCAATGCTTCCATAGATTTTATCATTAAGAGAGATAAAAAGGGACAGTTCCTGGTGGGAGCATTGCAAGACGAGGTAAGTAAAAAAGTGCTTTCTGATTATTCTGTACAAGAAGATTATTTAGACTCACTCGTTCTTCTTGAGGACAAGGAGATTTTTTACAAAAGTACAGCCGCACTCAAGATAGCAAAGAACCTATCTGGGTTATGGCCTGCCTTATATCCATTGATTTATCTACCAAAGGGACTTCGTGACCCTGTTTACGATTGGATTGCAAAGAATCGATACAGTTGGTTTGGAAAAAAGAATACGTGCAGACTGCCCAGCCCTGAAGAAAAAGCCAAATTCCTTACCAAGGAAAATATCCCTGTTTAAACCCTGAAAATTCATTAGAAACTCAATTGGATAATCTGGCTTTAAAACGCTTGAATGATCATCCAATAGATTGGCATTCCTAATGTGATGTTAAACGGAAATGTGATTGCCAATGCCATTGGGATATACAGACCTTCATCTGCTTCTGGATTTGCAAGCTTCATTGCGGCAGGTACTGCAATATAAGATGCACTGGCTGCTAGAATGGCAAATATAAATCGGTCCCCATCAGCATCTGCTACCCAGTAGCTTAAGAATGCTACCAAAACCCCATTAACAAGTGGAATCAGGATTGCGAAAATCGTAGAAAAATAGCCGTATTTGAAGAAAGTCTTTAGCTTTTTACCACTTCGGATTCCCATATCCAAAAGGAAAACAGCTAAAAATCCTTTGAAAATGTCTGTTACGAATGGCTTAATTCCTTCGGCTTGCTTCTCATCTGCTATTAATCCTATTACCAAACTCCCCAAGATTAAAAGAACACTTCCATTCGTAAATGCATGGATTACAATGTTTTTTAGCCCTCCTTCAGGTTTTTGATCTGAATATTCCTGAAGCAAAATTACACCGGAAATAATTGCCGGAGCCTCCATCAAAGCCATCACTGCAACCATATGGCCTCCAAATGGAACACCCTGAAGATCTAAAAATGCAACTGCTGCCACAAAAGTAACTGCACTTATAGAGCCATAAGCAGCCGCAATAGCTGCGGAATTTGATGCGTTTAGCTTGCGTTTGAGGATAAAAAAAGTGTAAAAGGGAACAAGTGCCGAAAGCGAAATCCCGAAAAGAAGCGCCCAAAAAATACTTAAATCAAAACTACTGTGAGAAAGTTCTTGACCTCCTTTAAACCCAATCGAGAGCATCAAGTATAAGGCTATGAACTTAGAACTACTTGGAGGTATCTCCAGATCACTTTTAAACCGAACTGCCAAAATTCCCAAAACGAAAAACAGTAAGCTCGGATTCGTTAGGTTGTTAATGAGTATCTGAAAATCCATGCTGCAAATATTTAAAGGAAAAACAGGAAAAAAAACTAAACCATAAGGTTTTTTTATTCGTAATGACTTTTGTATTTAATTTACTTATGAATATTTCACTAACTCAGCTCCGCGCACTTAAGGCTATTTCCACTCAAGAAAGCATTACTAGCGCTGCCAAGTCATTAAATATGACTCAGCCGGCAGTTTCCATCCAATTAAAAAATCTCCAAGAGCAATTCGAAGTACCGCTTACAGAGATAATTGGAAAACGAATTCACATCACCGAATTCGGGCAAGAGTTAGTAGATATGGCAGATCGGATTTTTGATGAAGTAGATCAAATCGAGCAAAAAATGCTAGAACTGAAAGGGCTTCTTGCAGGAAAAATCCGAATATCCGCAGTTTCAACGGGTAAGTATATTATTCCCTATTTGATGGCGGACTTTATGAAACTCCACCCACATGTGGAGATTAGCTTGGAAGTATCCAACCGACACAGTGTCCTTGCCCATTTACAAGAAAACACCACGGATTTAGCCTTAATTTCTGTTTCCCCTCCCAATGATGTGGCATTTGATAGCATTACCTTAGAGGAAAATAAATGGTATTTGGCATGCGCCCCTGAACATGCGACAAAGTTTCAAGCAGAAATAGATACTAACAATTGGGAAAAAATTCCATTTATCCTTAGGGAAAAGGGCTCTGGAACTAGAGTGAAAATGGAAGAGTTTTTCAATGAGCGGGATATCAAAGTAGACAGCAAACTTGAACTTGCTACCAACGAAGCCGTGAAGCAAGCAGTTATGGCTGGATTGGGAGCGTCAATCCTTTCTAATTTTTCGATGAGTCAGGAAATCGAAGACAATAGAATCACACTTTTGAAATATCCGGACTTACCCATGAAGGCAATGTGGAAACTGATCTGGTTGAAGCAAAAAAAGCATTCCCCTGCTGTTTTGGCCTTTATTAGATGGATTTCCGAAAATAAAAAATCGGTGTTTCAAGCTCACTTCAACACATTTGACGAATAAGCCGAAATTAATCACTTGGTGAAAAGGTTTATATTTGCGCCATAAACCAAAATTCAATTTGATGAAGGCATTTGTTTTCCCGGGCCAAGGCGCCCAGTTTCCCGGTATGGGAAAAGCTCTTTATGAGGAAAATCCACAGGCAAAAGCATTATTTGAACAAGCCAATGAAATCCTTGGATTCAGAATCACTGATATCATGTTTGATGGTTCTGTTGAAGAGCTGAAACAGACTAAGGTTACCCAGCCTGCAATTTTTCTTCACTCTGTTATCCTGGCCAAGACCACTGCAGATTTTGCTCCAGACATGGTGGCAGGTCATTCATTAGGAGAATTTTCGGCCTTAGTTGCAAACGGTACTTTGGCTTTTGAAGATGGTTTAAAACTCGTGTATCAGAGAGCATTAGCTATGCAGGAGGCCTGCGAAATCAACCCCTCTACCATGGCAGCAATTCTGGGACTGGCAGATGAAAAGGTAGAAGAAATTTGTGCATCAATAACAGATGAAATTGTCGTTCCTGCTAATTACAATTGTCCAGGCCAATTAGTCATCTCAGGCTCAAATAAAGGTATAGAGATCGCTTGCCTCAAAATGAAAGAGGCTGGAGCAAAAAGAGCCCTTCCACTTCCGGTTGGGGGAGCATTTCATTCACCCTTGATGCAGCCAGCCGCAGAAAAATTAAAGGCAGCAATCGAATCTACGACTTTCAATACTCCGATTTGTCCAGTTTATCAAAACGTGAGTACAACGGCTATCATTAATGTGGACGACATAAAAGCTAACCTTATTGCCCAACTGACAGCTCCTGTAAAATGGACTCAGTCTGTTCAAAATATGGTAAAAGATGGGGCCACACAATTTGTAGAATGTGGACCTGGAAAAGTCCTTCAAGGATTAGTTCAAAAAATCCATCCCGGAGCTGAAGTTTCCGGTCTTTAATTTTTGAAAGCCCGCCTCAAGCGGGCTTTTTTATTCAGGTTTAAAAATAAAAACCTTCGTCTCGTCATTGCATTCTTCCAATAATTCCAAATGATTCTTTCCTAAAACAGGATGAATGAACTCAGGTAAAATCTCAACCAGTGGCACTAGTACAAATCTACGTTGGGCAATAAATGGATGTGGGATTTGAAGCAGAGAATTTGAAATCACACTTTGGTCAAAGTAGAGAATATCAATATCCATCGTTCGATCTCCCCAATGTTGGTTTCGCTTTCTTCCCAGATTGAACTCAATTTTTTGGATCAACTCCAAAAGCTGCTCAGGATTTAGATTCGTTTTCAGATGAACTACCTGATTGAGAAATGCTCCTTTTGCGACTCCACCCCAGGCTTCCGTTTCATAAACAGATGATTTGACCACGAATTCGCCGGCTTCTGCAAGTTCAAGAATAGCTTTTTCGAGCAAATTTTTACGATCTCCTCTATTTCCCCCCAAAATAATAACAACCTTACTGAACATTTTCTCCGTAGAATTCCTTTTGTAATCTCGGGCTAAAATAGGTTATTTTAGCACTCAAATAATTTAGCTTATGAAATTCTTAGGAAATGTACTTGCTGTGATAGTAGGTCTTTTTGTTTTCAGCATTCTCAGTATTCTTGTCATGTTTGGCTTTATTGGGATCATTGCTTCTTCGGCAGGAGATTCAGAGGTCAAAGTGAAAGAAAACACAGTTCTCCACTTGAATCTTAACGGAAGAACTCTTGTCGAGCGGACGACAGAGGATAATCTTGACCTTGGGTTCTTGGGAAATCCTTTCGGAGGAGATTCAAATGCTGGTTTGGTAAACTTGAAAAAAGCAATCGAGGAGGCTAAAACGAATGATAACATTAAAGGTATTTACCTTAACACAGGTTTGATAATAGCCGGTCAAGCAAATTTACTTGAGCTTAGAGAAGTATTGGAAGATTTCAAAAGCTCTGGCAAATTCATAATTGCTTATGACGAAGCCTTATCCGAAGGTGGTTATTACCTTGCTTCAGTAGCTGATGAAGTCTATATGAATCCTATTGGAGGAGTTGATTTCAATGGTTTTGCTTCTGAGGGGATTTTCCTGAAAGGTTTTTTCGAAAAGGTAGGGATCAAACCTGAAGTATTCCGCGTGGGTGAATTTAAGAGTGCGGTTGAGCCCTATATCTTGGATAAAATGAGCCCTGAAAACAGACTTCAAACGCAGTTTTTCTTGGATGATATCAACACCAATGCGTTGATGGATATCGCAGAGTCTAGGGGAATCGCTTTCGACAGTTTGAAAAAAATCAATAACCTGATGTTGGTTAGAAAGCCAGCAGATGCTGTGACTTATGGTTTGATGACCGAGTTACTTTATGAGGATCAAGTACATTCAAAATTGAAAGAAAAGCTTGGATTGGAAGAAGATGATGATATCTCAAGAATCAATGCAACGGATTTAGCATCTTCTGCTAAATCGAAAAATATTACTTCTTCTAATAGGATCGCAGTAATTATTGCAGAAGGAGAAATCGTCAGCGGGAAAGCAGCAGGCGTAATCAGCTCTGAGAAGTTTGCAGCAGAAATCCGAAAAGCGAGAAAAAATGAGAGTATCAAAGCTATCGTTCTGCGAGTAAATTCTCCGGGAGGATCAGTTGTAGCATCTGAAGTCATCTGGAGAGAAATGGCTGAAGCTAAAAAAGTGAAGCCGGTGATCGTATCTATGGGAGAAGTAGCTGCTTCTGGAGGATATTATATCGCCGCCCCAGCTGATACGATCGTAGCCCAACCAAATACAATCACAGGTTCAATTGGGATTTTCGGATTGATGTTCAACGTGCAGGAATTACTCAACGATAAACTCGGTATCACAACTGATGTAGTAACTACTGGCGAACTTTCTGACTTTATGAACGCAGGTAGATCACTGACTGAAGTAGAGCGGATGATCATTCAAAGCTCAGTAGAAGATGGCTATGAAACGTTTATTTCTAGAGTGGCTGAAGGAAGAGGAATGAGTATCGAGGCGGTCAAAGAAGTCGCTTCTGGCAGAGTTTGGACTGGAAATCAAGCCAAAGAAAGAGGATTAGTGGATGTGCTTGGAGGATTAGATACTGCCATTGAGATTGCAGCAGGTAAGATTAATGCCGGCGATGATTATCGAGTAGTTTACTATCCTGAAGTAAAGCCTTGGTTTCAGATGATCATGGAGGATTTGGGTGAAAATGTGAAGGTTGGATTCTTGAAGCGCGAATTGAAAGAGAATTATCCACTTTACCAGCAGGTGGAAAAATTGAAAAACTACCAAGGAATTCAGGTACGAATGCCTCAGGATATTACCATAAAATAAAAAAAGCGGCCTAGGCCGCTTTTTTTATTGCTTTTGCAAAAGGATCAACCAAGCTTTTTCGATATCACCTTCTTCCAATTCAGTTTTGGCCGCAAGGTGAAGATGATCTAACCAGGATTCTGAATCATTTTTAAAACGAATCCGCATTTCTTGAATCATTTCAGTCTTTCCGAACTCTTCGATTTGAGCGGAATTTGGCAATTGCTCCACATTGCCCAATCTCCCTAAATTATTCCCGGAAAGAATCGTGCTATTTCGAATTTCCTCCGGAATCTGATCTACTCCAATTCCAAGTGTCCGGATTGGCTTTGGGATTTTAAATAGCGAATCTCCACTTGCGCGGCTGTACCAATCTCCACCTAATCGTGCCACTGCATCAAGTTTGTTAGGATCAATGACTCCATGATCATCCATGATATCCTCATTGACATGTGCGACAAGCACCTCGCAAATCACCAAATTCCCCGATCCTCCTTGATTACCTAGCGGTTTCACCTCATTAACTTTGCATTCAAATGCAATATGGGCTTCTTTCACACGAGGAGGCTTTACTTCTAGAGACGAGACTGGGGTCAATCCCGCTTTTTCAAATTCACTCACTCCCTTGCCATATTCTGTACTCGCCAGAGACATCTGTTCCACCAATCCATAATGCACTACATGGATGACCACTTCTGGTACTTCGAGCACATTTTCCAAAGTATGCTTTGTAGTATTATCTCTCACTCTTCTGGAAGGAGAAAAAATAAGAATCGCAGGATTAGTACTGAATAGATTGAAAAAACTGAAAGGGCTCAGGTTTACATTCCCTTCTTTATCAATGGTACTTGCAAAGGCAATGGGCCTCGGAGCTATACTTCCTTGCAGCAATCCATGGAATTCCTGAGTGGAAAGGTCTTTGGGATAAAAGGTTTTCATGTATTTAGTATTGTTCTTTAATTGCAACATTACAGTCCAACTGGGACTTTTTAGTCATCCTTGATTTTATTTGATGAAATTAAAACTCAATTTTAATTACTTAAACCAATTTACCAGATTTAGTTTACCCCCTACACTTATGAAAACATCTAAATCGTTTTATTTCAAGCTTTTACTTCTTGTTATTTTTATTTCTTCCAGTTCCTTCGTTTTAGCACAAAGCCACAACATCGCGACATTCAACATTCGCTGGGACAATCCAAATGATACAGGAAATCTATGGAAGGACAGACTTCCACATGTGGTTGCTCTGGTTCAATTTCACAAAATCGACCTACTCGGCGTTCAGGAAGCTCTTCAGCAACAACTTTTGCAAATGAGCGAAGGTTTGGGCTACGAGTATATCGGTGTCGGAAGAGATGACGGGAAAAACAAAGGGGAGTTTTCAGCGATTCTCTACAATTCAAAAAAGTACCAATTATTAGATCAAGGCACTTTTTGGCTCTCCCCAACTCCTGAAAAGCCTAGTAAAGGTTGGGATGCAGCGCTAAACAGGGTCTCAACTTACGGGAAGTTTGCTGATCTGAACGGGACTGAATTCTACGTATTCAACATCCACTACGATCATATCGGGCAACAGGCCAGGGAAGAAAGTAGCAAACTGGTGTTGGCACAAATCGAAAAAATAAACATCGAAAAACTACCGGTAATTTGGATGGGTGATTTCAATGTAACTTCGGAAAACCCTGCCTATACGGTGATCACAGCCCAACCGCAATGGAAAGATGCCCGATTAATTTCTGATCTATCCTATGGCCCGGCTGGGACCTTTACCGGATTCGACTGGGAAAAATTACCTGATGGTATCATTGATCATATTTTTGTTTCGGGCCCGATTCAAGTACTACGCCACGGAATCCTAACTGACAACTATGGTAAAAAATATCCCTCAGATCATTTTCCTGTAATGGTAGAAGTTGAGTTTTGATAAATAGTTGAAGGATATAGACAGAACTAATGCTAAAAAGGGCTATTCCGAGAAATCGAAATAGCCCTTTTCAATAAATAAATTTTCCTGTTAAGGCTCAAGAGCTGCCACACCAGGAAGAATTTTTCCCTCCATATACTCTAGCAAAGCCCCTCCACCTGTAGAGACGAAAGAAACATCATCTCCATAACCGAACTTGTTTACAGCAGCTGCAGAATCTCCACCACCTATGAGCGAATAAGCACCAGCTTTGGTAGCAGCCACCACTGCTTCCGCTATGGCTTTTGTTCCTTTATCAAATGATTCCATTTCAAATACTCCCATTGGGCCATTCCAAAGAATTGTTTTGGATTTAAGAATCGTAGCTGCGAAGACTTCTCTGGTTTTTGGTCCTATATCCAAACCCATCCAGCCATCAGGAATCTGACCCTTGTCCGCCAATCCTTGTTCGGCATCATTGGCAAAAGCTTTAGAAATAACAGTATCCTCTGGGAGAATTAAATTAACTCCTTTTGCCTTTGCCTTTTCCATCAAATCAAGCACAAAATCCAACTTATCTTCTTCCAATAGTGAATTCCCTATAGTTCCTCCAAGCGCTTTCGCAAAAGTATACGACATCCCACCCCCGATGATCAGGTTATCCACCTTATCCAACAATCGCTCGATGATCAAAATTTTATCCGCAATCTTCGCTCCTCCCATGATGGCAGTATAGGGTCTCTCAGGTTTTTCGAGGACTTTATCTGCATTTTTCAACTCAGAAGTCATCAAATAACCAGACACTTTATCGAAGAAAAACTCTGCAATAACTGAAGTGGAAGCATGGGCTCGATGAGCTGTACCGAAGGCATCATTTACATAGATTTCGCCAAGTCTAGAAAGTTTTTTCGCAAAGTCTCTATCTCCCTTTTCTTCCTCCTTGTGAAATCTCAGGTTTTCCAAAAGTAGTACCTCACCAGGTTTCAATTCTTCAGCGATGAGTTCCGCTTCTGTACCAATGCAATCTTGAGCAAATTTAACCGGCCGACCTAATGCTTTTTCAAGCGTTAAGACGATATGCCGAAGTGAATAATTATCATCAAAAGTGCCTTTTGGTCTACCCAAATGAGACATCAATATTGCTGACCCGCCATCATTCAGAATCTTTTCAATCGTAGGAATCGCAGCTTGGATTCTTGTATCATCTGTGACATTAAAGTCCTTATCCAATGGAACATTGAAGTCCACTCTAACCAGTGCTTTTTTCCCTTCAAAGCTCAGATTATCTACAGTTTTAATTCTTAGATTCATAAATAGGATATGTAAGTTTTTATAAAAATACTGTTGTGAATTTATCAAAGATTGAGACAAAAATCGACTTTTTACCTAGATCAATTTCCAACTAGTATCACATTAGCTCTTAACAGAGGCCCGATTAAGTCTATCATTTATCGCTTTCCCAAGTCCAAAATCCGGCATTAATTCCGCTAAAATAACCTCCACTTTTAGCTCATCAAGCTTTCTCATATGGGAAAATAAATTTGCCGCAGCCTCCTTCAGATCTCCTTTTTCACTAAGTATCAGTTGTTTGGAATTTGAAACAGATTCCCAATTTTTACAAAAAGACAAAACAGCAAAAGGAACTCCAATCTGGATATATTGGGGAATTAACTCCTCCAGATTTCCCAAAACAAAAGGTGTACTTGGTGCATAATGACTTTCCAAAAGTCCAGGCGCCTGAGGATTAGATGAGCTATGATCTTTTATCGAAACTTTTCCCACCACCGCTTCGATTACATCAATCTCCAGCCCCCCTAATCGGTAAACCGTAATTTTATCATCTTCCAATCCAACAATCGTGCTTTCCAATCCTACTTCGCAAGGTCCACCATCCAAAATCAATGGGATTTTATCCCCCAAATGAGCGGCTACGTGCACCGGAAGTGTTGGACTGATATAGCCAAAAGGATTTGCGCTTGGCGCTGCCAAGGGAAAATCTAGCGAAGTCAGCAATTCTAAAGTTAAGGGATGATTTGGAACGCGTATGGCAACACGATCCAATCCTGAAGTCACCAAATCAGGAATCTGACTTGATTTTGGCAACAATAATGTCAAAGGGCCTGGCCAAAATACCTCAGCTAATTTTCGCAGTGGGGCAGGAAAATCGGTGACATAAGTTTCAACTTTAGAAAGATCCGAAACATGAATAATCAAAGGATCAAAACTCGGCCTTTTCTTGGTTTCAAAAATGGATGCTACAGCCAATGGATTCAATGCGTTTCCTGCAAGACCATAAACGGTCTCTGTCGGTATAGCCACTAATTTTGCTTCTTCCAAAAGCCTTTTGGCAAGCCTCAAATCTTTTGAAATTTCAGCCATTTTTTAGTCGCAAAAATCTTCAATCCAAGTTTTCGCCTCTTCATACCCTAATGAATAGGCCATCTTCAGATCTGCACAACCTTCTTCTTTCTGTTCTAAAGCACTCATTCGAGTTACACCTAACAGGTAATAAGCAGCAGCATTTTTTCCATCCAAATTAACAGCGTTGGTAAGTGATTCCAGGGCTCCGGCAGGATCATTATTCCCTAGCTGAGCTTTGCCTCGATTGAAAAAAACCAATGCCTGGTTTGGGTTCACCTGTAGCGCTGCATCAAAATCCAGTAGCGCATCCTCGTATTCCTCCATCCCGAGCAATGCCAGACCACGATTGTAGTAAATATCAGTTTGATTAGGATCGAGGCGATTAGCCATATTGTAATCGGATACCGCCTCCTTAAAATTCTCTAATTCCAGATTAGAGTTGCCCCGGTTAAACCAAGGCTTGTATGATGAAGAATCTGATTTGATAGCACTTGTAAAAACTGGGATCGCTTCTTTGAAATCCCCAAGTTGAAAAAGCGCAACTCCTTTTGCATTCAAGGCTTGACTATTTGTGGGGTTTTTCTCCAATAATTGATCGAAATAGGTAACAGCCTCCTTCCAAGACTGAGTATCCATTTTCTCCATTCCAGCGATCATCAATTCTTCTTCACTAGGACTACAACTTACCAGCGCAATCAATGTCACGGCTATAAATAAAAGCTTTTTCACAGAATAAAATTTTGGGCAAAGATAGGGGTTAGACTAATTAGATCAGTCTTTGAGCGAAAGTTTCTCCCGAAACGCCACAGGAATCGATGTCGGCTTCATGGTCTTCATATCTACGGAGACCATCACACATTTGCAATGCGAAAACGTAACTGACTTTCCCTGCTTCGTAGTTCCGATCAAGTATTGTTCGATGTCAAATGAGGAATTTCCCAAGCGAGTGCACTTGACCAATCCTTGAATTTGATCCTCCAGGTGGATTGGACGAAAATAATCGATCTCAACTCTACCAACCACAGTTCCTACTTCCATTACATTCCAATCGCAGAAATCATTGAGAAAAGCAGCTCGGGCATGTTCAAAATAACTAAAATAAACCCCATTATTGACATGCATGTAGCCGTCAATATCTGAGAAACGAATCTGAATAGGAATCGAAAAGTCAAACTCTTGAGCAAGAGTTGCAGGATCAGCTTTCTGCATGAATTATAATAGAATTTCGGATTTACTGGTTTTTTCAAGCATTCGAAGGATTGACGGATTGTACCCAATCACATCCTGAACAGAGTCAAAGGCAACCCATGCCAAGGAAATACTCTCGTCATTCTTCTGCAAAGGTTCTGCAATATCTGCTTCCAAAATATATCGGACGTCAAAGTGAAAGTGCTCCGGTACATGCGGTCGCTCCGGAATAATATGCTTATCCAAATCAAAAATGGTCTCGTCCACGAATCTCAAACTTTTCAGACCACTTTCTTCTGTAGCTTCTTTCATTGCTACTTCAAGCAAATCTTCATTCCCATCTGCGTGTCCTCCAAGCTGAAGCCAGCGACCTAGCTTACGATGAAGGGTCAACAGCGTATGCGTCCGCTTGCGGTTTACGATCCAAGCTGAGGCAGTAAAATGACCATCCAATCGTTCCCTTTTGTAAGCGAGTGAATCTTCTGTCAATTTCAAAAAATCATTTATGAAACTTGATTCTTCCTCGTAGGGAGTCCGATACTTGCTAAGTTGCTTACTAAATTCTAATCTATCCATTTATCTTTTTTCAAATAATCCATCCAAAAACTCATCAAAAGGCTTGGGGTCCTCATACAAGCGATCTGAGTAAAAGGTCGCCAACACTTTTAAGTAACTAGGCTGATTATTAAGGGTTATTTTTTCAATTGCCACATTTCCATAAAGCTGAGAAATTAGGGCATTTTCTTCGGGTATTTGCAAGGGAGGCTTGAAATAAAACTTCTCCGTAGATCTCACCTGCTCGTTGATTTCCTCCAATTTGCGATCAAGACTTACCTGCTTGTATCCCAAAGCTAAAACTCGCTGGGCAAATGCCAAGAAAAGCATTGAAAATGTTTCAGGTGTCAAGGGTTCTTCATAAGTCACTGCAAAGCCTTTTGCATATTTTGAATCCAAGATATGCACCTGGGGAGATTCATTGACCTGAAGTTTTTTGAAGGCGTAGCTTTTGTAAATTTTCTCCAAAACTGAAATGCCCTCTGCACTATAAGACCAATTCTCCGCCACTTCACTATCAAGCTCTTTCAGCTCAAAGTTTTCCTTATGATTCAAAGGAATCTTTTCCGATGACTTAAACACTTTTTGATACAAATCATCGAAGAAGTTACCCATTTGTTGTTAAAGTAAATTTGCCGGAAGCAAGTTGATTGACAGTTCCTTCATCCTCCATCAGTCGAAGGATTTTAAGGTTTTTTTCAGATGCAGGCAGATTCAAGCTATCGAATACCTGACGTTCTGTTAACTCCCTGTGATTGGTTAAAGTTTCCACAATCTTGTTTTTAAGCTTGATTTCGACTGTTTCTGGGGACTTTGATTTCCTATCAGAAATGCACCAATCGCAAACACCACAAACCTTATCAGCACTTTCTCCGAAATACTCTTGAATGAATTGCGTTCTGCATATCTGATTTTGATGCCCATAGGCCACCATTTTTGTGGCTTTTTCTAAGGTCAGTTCCCTCCTTAGTTTGATTCGGTTAAAATTCAAAGGCAGCTTGCCCGCGTCATATCTAGGAGTTAGAAAAGTGATTTGGGGTTTGTCCTTTCGCTGATCATAGACCATGACCTCTAGCTGCTCCAACTGCTTGAGTGATTTGATCAGATCATGCTCTTTCATTTCTAAAGATTTTGCAAGTTTAGATTCATTGATAGTGATGTATTCTGAGAATACATTTCCACCATAGGTCCGCATGATGATTTTTACCAAGGGATCCAATTTTGCATAAGCAATCTGAACTTCATAAAGCCTTGAAGGATCTACCGAAAAATGGATTTTTGAAGGAGAATAATAACTCTCACTCAATCCTATAAAGCCTTCTTCTTCCAAAACCTTAAGTGCATAAAAGGTCTCTAGAATCCCCAGGTTATAGGTCTGAGCAAATTCATTCCATTCAAAATCGAAACTGCTGAGCATATTACTTCCAACAGCTATTCTAAAGTAGTTTGCCAGACATTGATAGACTTTTCTGAGAAAATCAATAGGCGGATACACAAGTGCAGCCCGCTCCAAAATTTGCTCAAAATCATTCTCATTTGCCAATAAAACAGCATAGGCTTTCTTCCCATCCCTACCAGCACGACCAGCTTCCTGATAGTAATTTTCAAGATTTTCGGGAATATCACTGTGAATCACCACCCGCACATCTGGCTTGTCAATCCCCATTCCAAACGCATTGGTACTTACTATCACTCGAACCTGATTTGTCTTCCATGCCTCCTGCTTTTGATTTCGATCCTCCATCGAAAGACCTGCATGATAGGCTGCAGCCGAAATCCCCAATTGATAAAGCGATTTTGCAATCTGGTGAGTTGCCTGTCGGTTTCGCACATACCAAATAGCCGAACCTGGGATTCGACTCAGAATCTCCAATCCTTTCTCAAGTTTGTTTTCTATCAGCCTTACGCTGTAACTCAAGTTATCCCGAGCAAAACTTTTCCTGAAAAAATTGGGGTTTTTCATCTCCAACTTTTCCTGAATGTCTTTGCAGACTTGCGGCGTAGCTGAAGCAGTCAGGGCAAGGATAGGTATTTTGGGATGAAAAGCCCTGATCGCGGCAATCTCCAGGTAAGACGGTCTAAAATCATATCCCCATTGGGAAATACA
Organism: Algoriphagus marinus; assembly: GCF_001936475.1. Classification (GTDB taxonomy): domain Bacteria; phylum Bacteroidota; class Bacteroidia; order Cytophagales; family Cyclobacteriaceae; genus Algoriphagus; species Algoriphagus marinus. The sequence goes on from NZ_MSPQ01000005.1 coordinate 313,265, forward strand.
ATGCGCTTCATCAACAGCGATAAGATTGATATTCATCTGCTTAAAGCGCTCCAAGAATAAATCTGACTTTAATCGCTCTGGAGAAACGTATAAGAATTTATAATCTCCATAGATACAATTGTCAAGTACCCGATCAATCTCTCTCAAACTCATCCCTGAATAGATCGCTGAAGCTTTGATTCCTTTTGCCTTCAGGCCATCTACCTGATCTTTCATTAAGGCAATCAGGGGACTTACCACCAGGCAAATCCCTGGAGCCACCAGGCCGGGAATTTGGAAGCAAAGCGATTTCCCTCCACCCGTTGGCAAAAGCGCAAGCGTATCCTTCCCTTCCAAGACTGATTCGATAATCAGGTCTTGAACCGGTCTAAAGTCAGCATGACCAAAAACCTGCTGAAGGATTTCTTTAGCTTTTTGCAGCATTTACCATTCAGGTTTAGTTTTTTGAAGAAAAGCCGAGATTCCTTTTTTACAATCCGGATGAGCCCTTGCTCTCGCATTCAATTCTGCAGCATAATTGAGAGATTTTTCCCGGGATTCTCTGTTCAATTCTCTCAGAAGAAGCTTCGTCTCGCGCAAGGAAAAAGTTGAATTTTTAAGAATTAATTTATCTGCAAAATCACGGACAGACTTTTGCAAAAATTCAGAGGAAACAACTTCTGTAATCAGTCCCAGTTCAGCTGCTTTTGAAGAAGAAATTAATTGCCCAGAAAGTAATAACTCCTGAGTTTTTGCGCCACCGATTTGCTCCTGCAAAAATACAGAAACCAATGCAGGCACGAATCCTATGGCTACCTCTGTATAGCCAAAAAGTGCATCTGGAACTGCGAATGCAAAATCACAAACCGTTGCCAATCCGCAACCTCCTGCTAAAGCATGCCCCTGAAGCTCAGCTATGACAACTTTGGGAAAATTGTAAATCAGGTCAAACAACCCCCTTAATCTTTGGCTGTCTTCCAGATTCTCTTCGTAGGTGAAATCCTGCAACTGCTGCAAATAAGCCAAATCTGCTCCTGCACAAAATGCTTTTCCATTCGCTCTAAGGATAATCACCTTTACTTCATCATTTATTTTCATCGCCTCAAAAGCAGAAATCAAACCTGAGATCAGTTCAGGACTTAAGGCATTCCGCTTTTCTGGTCGATTAAGAGTGATAAAACCGATTCGATCGGCAACTTGGGTGAGTACAGCTTCATTCATTTGGGCTAATTCTTGTTTGCATGAAGTTAGGTTCAGAAAAATCCAAAGCCAAAAAGGTAGCCTAAAAAACTATTCGAATAGCAGATTCATTGAGCGAAACCGAATCACTTAAATTTGTTTCCACCCACTTCCCATCTTCCCAAACCTGAATTAATTTAGGTTTTTGAGAGACAAAGTGGAATGTCATTTTTGAATCGTCAAAACGAATAGGAGATGGGAAAATTGATTTTTTGTCTTCATCCAAAAACATCATGAACATTGGGTTTGGGAATCGGTCCCATTCATTCGCTATCCGACTTGGATCTACCAAATAGCTCAAATTTTCAGGTTTTATTCCTTGATTCCAAGAATAAAGGTTCCCCTCCAGATTATAATCGATGGCAAACCCATCTTTGCTTTGGTAAACCAATAGCTCTTCCGAAGGCTTGGAAATCTCTTTTTCCAATTGAACTCCAGACCAAATCAATATTAAAACAAAAAGAAAGTAGACAAGATTTTTCCTTTTGGACATGGCCCAAGAAGCCCATATCAGTAAGATTACCCAAATCAAAATCATACTGGAAAAATCGATGGTAAGCCGATCCAATTTTCCACCGGGGATCAGTTGAATCAATTGTATGATGAAGTTTTGAAGCCAGATTAACAACGATAAAATCCAGCCTAGGAAATCGCCTAAGTAAGGGATCCAACCAAGAAGCATCAACGGAACGCCAATTTGCATGATCAAAAAGGCAATTGGAATAACAAACAGATTCCCCAAAAGGAAATAAGTAGGGAAAACATGAAAATAAAAAATAGATAAGGGAAAAGTAGCCAATTGAGCAGCTAAACTGACACTAGTTAGCTGCCATAGATACTCCGAAAAACGATTCGAGGGAAGCCACCAATTCAAAATCAAAGGTTGGATCAAAACGATCCCTCCTACTGCAAGGTATGACAGCTGAAATCCCACTTCGAAAATGACAGCTGGATTTTGAGCTATCATAAGCATCGCAGAGAAGGCCAAAATATTGAAAATCGAAGGTTTTCGTTCCCGCATCTGACCCAAAGAAAGCAGACTGAACATAGTCGCTGCACGGACAACTGATGGAGACAGACCTGTTAAAAATGCATAAACCCAAATCAACAGGACTACAAAAAGAAGGTAAATCTTCGCCCATTTTTTACTCAATTTCAAAGGCTTCAATAGCATTAGAAAAAGCGCATAAATAATCCCAACATGCAATCCTGAAACAGCTAGTATGTGCATGACCCCTGCTTGAACATAGCCATCTCTGATGTTGGGATCCAAATATTGCTTCTGTCCAAGCAAAAGTGCCAAAGCTATTTGTTCTGAATCAGGATCGGGAATTTTATCCTGAAGAAGCTTCCCTATCTTGAATCTAAGGTGAGAAAGTACATGCTGCGGTTTTGTGGAAATGGAAGAGTCTAAAACGACAAAATTTTTAGATAAAAACTGCCGCGAAAAGATCCCTTTTCTAGCCAGAAAACCCTTGTAATTGAATTCATTCGGATTTGAAGGTGCCGAAATAGATTCCGGCTCTGACTTTACCCAAATAATCTGTCCTGGCAAAAATGGAGTTTGACTTTGATGATAGACCAAGACTTTCTCATCCGATTTAACCCAAACTCCATCTGTCGAAACTGCCTTTACTTGAAGCAAATTTTCAAAGGAATTGGGTTTCGCCACATCATATTGAGTCACTTCGGCTAGATATCCTTCAATAGTTTCAGAATTCTGAAAAGCAGTTTGCGAAGCTTCATTTAACCTTACCAAGAAAATTCCAGTAAGAAAAAGTAACCCATAGCCAATTCCGCCTAGCAAAAGTCCTTTTCTTGTAAAACTCACTTTGTATAAAATGAAACCATAGATCAATAAACCTGCTACCAAGAGAGTGAGAACCAAACCAAAATCTGGAAATGCAATTCTCTTAGAAAGCAATATTCCGCCAATCAAAATGGGGAGATACCGTAAAAATGGATAGTCAGCAAACCTCATTGTGAAAAAAATTAAAACCTTAATTTACAATTAAAGGCGCAAAAAAAAGGCCCAAGGTGGGCCTTTAATTAATTTTTATTTGGATTAAAATCTATACCCTAAACTAAATCCTCCATTCACCTCTACAGCAGAAAACCGATCAGAAACTTCGCTGCTAAATCCTCGAGCAATGCTAGCATAAGGCCCAAATGCAAAATTTTGGGAAAACTCCCACTTATACCCCACTCCTGCACCGAGAATGAATGCATTCATATTTGTAGTGACCAAATCCCCATTTTCTACTTCCTCAAAATCTCCAAATCGAAGTTTTGCAAGTGGGTAAATGTAAAATCTACCATTTTCGTTATCTCCGAAATAAAAGTTCAGAGCTGCTTGAACTGAGTTTGTTTTGTAGTTTTTGTCCCCACTCTGAGAATTATAGCCAAATCGATCATTAATATGAAGTTGTAAATCTAAGGAATGATCTTCACCCAAGTACTTCTCATAACCCAACTCAACCGAAGCTAACACGATAAGATTTAAAAAATTAACTTTTACTTCATTGGAGAAATCACCTGTATTTCTACTGCTACTCGAAATAACATCTTGGCTGTATCCGCTAATAGCGAAGGCCAAAATTAATGCAAGAGATAAAATTGTTTTTTTCATGATTATGTCGTTAAGGTGAAGATAAAAACCTAGCTCCGTTCCATTTTAAAATGCAAGATATTACATTCCTCAAAAATATCTCCTACTTTCTTAAAACCGAATTTTTCATAGAGCGAAATTGCTAAAATTTGAGAGTGTAAATATTTTGTTTTAGAATCTGCATTCGAATGAGTCGCGATATCCTCCAATACATATTGGACCAATGCTTGACCAATTCCTTTTCCTCTGGCTTCCTTTAAAACTGCAAATCGCTCTAATTTCACTCCTTTTTCAGTAAATCTCCATCTAGCTGTGCCGACCGGAGTTCCTTCAAGCTTGGCTAAAAAATGAAAAGACGAATCTTCAAATTCATCACATTCATCTTCTGCATTCACTTTCTGCTCTTCTACAAAAACCTCCTTTCGGATCTTAAAAGCAGAATCCAGCTCATTCTGATCAGTTATTTTTTCTACTTGCAGACTCACTTTTCGCTATTTCTTTGACTGCTTCATCTTTCTCGTAAGCCTCAATAATGGCTTTTACTAATTTATGTCGAATCACATCTTTGCCACTAAGACTCACTACACCTATTCCCTTTACTCCGTTCAGAATCTTAAGTGCCTCCGATAAACCAGATTTCTGCCTTATTGGTAAGTCAACCTGTGTTTGATCTCCGGTGATGATTACCTTAGAGTTTGGACCCATTCGAGTCAAGAACATTTTAATCTGCTCACTGGTGGTATTTTGAGCCTCATCAAGCAATACAAATGCATCGTGCAAGGTTCTACCTCGCATGTAAGCCAGAGGAGCAATTTCAATCACTCTTGTTTCCTGGTAATATTTCAGCTTTTCCGGCGGAACCATATCCTGAAGTGCATCATAGATTGGTCTTAGGTATGGATCCAGTTTCTCCTGGAGATCTCCTGGAAGAAAACCAAGATTTTCTCCCGCCTCCACCGCTGGTCTAGTAATGATGATTCGCTTCACTTCGCGATTTTTCAAAGCCCTCACTGCTAAAGCTACAGCGATATAAGTCTTTCCAGTACCTGCAGGCCCCAGCGCGAAGACGAGATCATTCTTCATGGCTGCTTCTACAAGCTTCCGCTGATTGGGAGATTTTGGTTTGATGACAAGGCCTTTGTTTCCAAAAACAATGACCTGATCCCGATTAGCCTCCTCAAAAGGAATTCCTTCAACATCGAGGTAGTCTTTAACATTTTCAGGAGTTAGGTGACCAAACCGATCAAAATGGGAAAGCAAAAGGTTGATTACATCGTTTATCCGAAGGATTTCTGGTGCTCCCCCTTGAATTCTGATTTCATTTCCTCTTGAAATTATTTTGCTCTGGGGAAAGGCTGCGGCAATTTGCCTGATGTTCTCATTTGCCTGACCTAAAAATTCTGCCAGGGGGACATTTTCTAAAGTGATTACTTTTTCGACCAAGCTGATATATTGATTTAATTTTTCTCTAAGGGCAAAAGATTAAAATTTCTATTTTTGTTCGAATCCCTCCTTAACAAAAGTACAAAATTTTAATTGACTTGCTTCTATGGCATTAGTGACATTCCTCTCAGATTTTGGGGATCAAGATTATTACGTACCTGCGGTGAAAGCCAAATTATTGGCAATTAATCCTCAGCTAAATATTATCGATTTATCTCATAATATCGCTCCATTTGATATTGCTCATGCGGCATTTGTTCTCAGATCCTCTTTTCGGGATTTCCCGAAAGGCACCGTTCATTTAGTCGCGGTGAATACGACTGGGAGTATCACGCATGGTTATATCGGGATAAAGCTTGAAGAGCATATTTTTATTGGGCCAAACAACGGTATTCTCAGCCTTTTAGCTGATCAGGATCCTGGAATCATGGTACAGTTTGCGGATATACATTTAAAAGATTCGACTTTCCCAGCCAAAGATATCCTAGCCCCAATCGCTGGAAAAGTAGCCAGTGGGGCTTCAATTCATGATTTCGGAGGACCATTAACCAATTTCAGAAAGTTAATGTCCCGGCAGCCGAAAGCAACTCGCGAACAAATCATAGGTCATGTATTGAGAGTAGATCCATATGGAAATCTCATCACCAACATACGAAAGGATATTTTCGACAAACTAAATCCCGGGAAATTCACGATTGATTTTGGAAGAGAAACATTGACAAAACTTAACAAAGGTTACGATCAGGTGGAGCCTGGAGATTGCTTTGCGTTCTTCAACAGTTTGGATCTTTTGGAAATTGGAATCTATCATGGACAAGGGGGTAGTTTACTTGGCTTGAAATATGACAGTGTAGTATATATAAATTTCGAAGCTTAATGTTGGTACGCGTAGTCAGGATGACATTTCAGGAAGATCGAGTGGAAGATTTTCTTGAGAATTTCGAGAAAAACAAGCAGTCCATCAGGAATTTCCCGGGATGTGATCACTTGGAGCTATGGCAGGATGAAAATGAAAAAAATATTTTCTTGACTTATAGCCACTGGAAAAGTGAAGAAGCACTAAATCAATACCGTGATTCTGAGCTTTTTAAAACAGTCTGGGGTTTTACAAAGGCACTTTTCACAGCAAGGCCAATTGCTTTCAGCTCAAAAAAATTGCAGGAAGTGAAACCTTGAGGTTGGAGGAAAAAGAAATTGTTTTCATATTTGCAGCCCGTTCCGAAAGGAATGGAGCCAAGTCAAACGAATAGTTAGACTTACCGAATGCCCAGATGGCGGAATCGGTAGACGCGTTGGTCTCAAACACCAATGCCGCAAGGCGTGCCGGTTCGACTCCGGCTCTGGGTACACAAAACCCCTTCAGAAGCAATTTTGAAGGGGTTTTTGCATTTTTTGGCACATCTAGAGAAGCAAATCACCTTCCCATATACCTTTTCTTTCTCCGCATTCTTTACTTTTCTTAAAAGCACCCTTCACTGGATTATTGAAAAATTTTCAAGAATAGTATTATCCCAAGGTTGCCTTTCAGATGATATGATCTGAGTAATCATTCAGTTCGATCTCATTATAAAGCCAATGGGGAATTGCTGTAGAGATAAGAATATTTTTTATATTGATGAAAACACAATTTTTATGAGCAAAATCCAACCCTTTGGCAAAACAGATAATGCCTACCTCAACGGGAATTTTTCACCCATCATCAAAGAAGAGGAATTCAAAGATCTTAAAATAGAAGGCACTATTCCTTCTGAATTAAATGGTCGAATGCTTATTCGAACTGGTCCGAATCCTCGCTTTAAACCCCGCGATATGAAGTACTATCATTGGTTTGATGGCGATGGAATGATGAACGCATTTTATTTTGAAAATGGTAAAGTTCGATATAAAAATAAATACGTCGAAACAAAAAAATGGCTCCTTGAAAATGAAGCCGGAGAAGCGCTTTTTGGCGGTATCCGCTCAGGCATGGCAACTTCCCTAAAAGGATGGCGAGCTTTAAAATTTGGTTTTTTCAACCTTATCAAACTAGGTATTCGGACTTTACTGGGAAAAGGGCCCACTCGATCTCAATATGAAAGTATTGCGAGCATATTAAATGCTGCAAATACAAACGTGCTCCGACAGGGAGATAAACTGCTAGCGCTCGATGAAATCGGACAGCCCTATGAAATCGACTCCGATATGGCGACTATCGGTATTTACAATTATGAAAATAAACTAGAAGGGCCTAGTATTGCCCACCCCTTAAGTGATCCTTTCACAAAGGAAAGTTTCACAATGGGCTACAATGCCTTGCCTCCGTTTTTTCAATATTACAAAATCGGACTAAATGGCAAGATTGCTCATTATGAGCCAATAACTGTTCCTTATGGCGTAATGATGCATGCCTTTGGCTTAAGTGAAAATTACGTGATGTTTTATCATCTTCCTGCAGTATTTGATATTAAAAACATTGGCTCCAGAGAGCCTTTTCGATGGATGCCGGAAAAAGGAGCTAGACTTGGAGTGATGCCTAGGAATGGATCTGATAAAGACATTAAATGGTTTGAAATTCCAGTCTGCTGGGTATTTCACAATATGAACATGCATGAGGAAGGAGATTGGCTCATCACAGATGTTTCTAAATATGAACGAATCCCGCTTTTGGATCTTGAAACTGAAAATCCGAGCCCTCCATTTTCATTAGATCCAGTTGCAGTTTTTGTCAGATGGCGATTAAATAGAGTTACGGGAGAACTGAAAGAGGAGCGTATTACCGATAATCCAATGGAATTCCCAAACATGGATGAGCGATTTGCCACTAAAAAACATACCCATGGCTATTTTGTGATGCTTGAAGACGCAGAGCAAAAGGAAGGACTTTGGAACACCTTGGTTCATAGAGATTTTAGCACAGGAAAAAATGATTCTTATTCTTTTGGTAAAAATTGCTTTACCGGAGAAGCCGTATTTACCCCCAAGGAAAAAGACTCTCCTGAAGGGGTTGGTTATCTTTTGAATGTAGTTTATGACACACTAGCTAACAAAAGTAGATTGACCATTTTTGATGCGATGAAAGTTTCAGATGGCCCGATAGCCACGGTTCATCTACCTAGAAGAATAGAGTATGATTTCCATGGAAACGTAGTTCAAATCGCCTGATGATTTTTATCCCAGTTCTTCAGAAATTTCTCAGTGGCGATCTTCCCTTGTTCCATAAGTTCAAGGCGACGATCAGGCAAAATTGAAAAATCTAAGGAGCCAATTCCAAGGTCATCGATAAAAATTGTTCTTTGCGAATCCACAGGTTCTTTTTTGATTTCCACATACAACTGATTCCGCATAGCAGACATAAAGTGTTGCTTAAAGGAAACAATATTAGTTATGGGTTTTGGATGATTGTTGGGATCTTTTAAAAAAAAACCAATCGATTTACTCGTTTCTTGATGCTTGTCAAATTCGCTTATCGCATAATTGCGCAAAACACCTCCATCTACATAACAGTCCCCATCAAAGGCCACAGGCTGAAAGAAAAAGGGTACCGAGGTAGAAATCCTCATCGCCAGACCAATCGGCATATCCGGAGTGTGGTGGTATGAGAAAATCTGGCTCTTATCTCTGGTGAGATTTGTTCCCACTAGGCGGAGTTCCAGAAAACCTTTTTCTTTCAAATCTCTAAAAGTACTTTTTGGATTACCGGTTTTGGGAGCGATCAATTGATTTTCGAAATAATCCATCATCCAATCCCCTTTGTACCAGCCATATTTATAGAACAACCTCCAAAGCCCTAACCATCCGCCATCTTTAAAATTCTTGAAAGGCATATTTATTAGAATTTCTTTACAGTCATTCGCCGAATAGCCTAAAGATATCATGGTGGCTGAAATAGTGCCAGCTGAGGTACCACAAGTTCGCTTGATTTGGGAAGAAATACCGTGTTGCTCTAACACCTCCCAGGCTCCTTGGTAGGCTACTCCCAACACTCCTCCTCCTTCAAAAACTACATTTTCAAAGGGATATTTATTAGCTAAATTCATGTATTTCAGTAAATTGTTAAAAATTAATGAGAAATTAAAGAAGCATGAATAAATTAGAATAAAATTAAAAATCTCTTTCCGTCATTTTTATTTTAATATACAAAGTTTAAATATTTTAAGAAGCAATTTTTTGCAATCAAATTAACTTATTAGAAGAATTTTTATAACAATTCAAATTATGAAAACTAAAATCAATAAAGAAAGTGAAATCTGTATTATTGGTGCGGGGCCAGGTGGTTTGTCTACAGGTTATTTTTTACAAAAAGCAGGTTTTACAAAAGTGACTATTTTAGAAAAACTACCTGAAGTAGGAGGTCTTTGTAATAGCATCACATTTGAAAATAAGTCTTTTGACTTGGGAGCAAACTATCTAACTCCAGCCTACAAAAAAACTTTAGCTATAGCTAAGGAAGTAGAGGCTGAACTTTATACCGAAACTAAAGCTACTTGCTTTGACCCAAAGACTAATCAATATAGTAACATTCTGACAGCAGTAACAAAGGGAGGGTCATTTTGGAAGTTTGCCATTCAATCGATTCGGTATTTCATAGAACGAAAAAAAGTAACTAAACACCTCCCTCCAGCAGGTTTTTCGGGTGTAAGTCAACATCCTGAATTGACTTGTACCTTTGAGGAATGGCTTGTTGACAAAAAACTTATGGCCCTCAAAAAGCTTTTTGAAATCCCAATTACACTGATGGGATATGGGAAAATTGATGAGATCCCCGCACCTTATGCCTTAACCTACATGAGTATTCCTACTTTCTGGAATATGCTCGTTTTCGGATCTGGAATGCCCACGCGCTGGCCAAAACGATTTATTTATGGTTTCCAAAGATTCTGGCAAAAGGTGAGTTGGAATCTTTCAGTTATCAAAAATGCCAACATTACTCAAATCACCAGAGGTGAAAGAATAAAGATTCTATACGAAACTAAAGAGCACAATATGAATGAGGTGATTACGGTAGAAAAAGAGGAAGAATTCGATTATCTTATTATAGCTACTCCACTGACTAACAAAGTATTAGAAGACTTGTTCCTGAATAAAAAAAACAAGAAACAGATGATGACTGAAGAAGAAAGATATCTATTCAGCAAAGTAAAAACTAATCCTTATTGTATGACTACTTTCATTTTGGAAGACATTAGAGAAAAAGGACTAAAAAGAAGATTGATAAACGTATTACCTGTACAGAAAATAGGTACGCCATATGTAGTGACTCAACAGTTTGAGGGCAATCCACTGGTCTCTTTCTATAGCCGAACTTCTGAGGGGGACAAGCCAGACCGTGATCAGGTAATCCAAGAAGCCCGAAACCTATATAATCAGCTTGGAAGTAAAGAAAATATCGAATGCTATACCCATGATCGATGGACTTATTTTCCCCATGTTTCTGCCTTAGATTTTAAGGAAGGCTTCTACGATAAATTGGAGAACCTGCAAGGCAAAAACAATACTTTTTTTGTAGGAGGACTTATGGCGTTTGAACTGATCGAGCCAATTATTAACTACTCAGATCATTTTGTACAAAAACACTTTTTAAAAAATTAATTCACCATCGATAGAAATGTTTATTTTTCTTGAAGATTAATCTAGCTATTCCCAAAATGAAAATATTGAAGGGATATAATATTAAAGAAGTATTATTTCAAAGTAAGTCTGTTGAGATTTACAATGGAGAACGTAAGTCCGATCAGTTACCGGTAATTATAAAAACTAAGCCTAACCAACTTTTTGATAACCGAGAGTCAAGCAAACTTCGACATGAATTCGAAGTTGGAAAAGTGTTGGAAAGCCATGGCACGATTAATTATTTGGAATTATTAGAAGAAAACGAAGAGTTCTTCATCATTGCCGAGGATTTTGGGGGTTTACCTATCTTGAATCTGACCAAAGGAAAGCCTATAAGTATCCCGGTATTTTTTGATTTAGCTCTTAAAATGACCGCTGCTCTGGGGGAGATTCATGGTAAAAACGTTATCCATAAGGACCTCAACCCTTCCAATATCCTGTATAATAGTGAGACTGGGCAAGTGAAAATAATTGACTTTGAAATATCTTCCTCCTTCGGTAGAGAAAATAAAGACTCAGAGGCAATAAACGTCATCGAGGGCACACTTGCCTACATTTCGCCTGAACAAACGGGCAGAATGAACCGAACTCTTGATTATCGGAGTGATTTTTATTCATTGGGTGTGACATTTTACGAAATGCTAAGTGGTCGGACACCTTTTGTTTTTACTGACAAATTGGAAATCATTCATGCTCACATAGCCATAGCTCCAAAAGCTTTGCATGAGGTAAATCCCAATATCCCTGAGGCGCTTTCCAATGTAATCATGAAATTGCTGTCAAAAACTCTGGAAGATCGCTACCAAAGTACCCGTGGGATAATTCATGACTTGAAAATTTGCCAAGAAGCAATTTTAAAGTCCGCGCCGATCCAGCCATTTGATTTGGGCAAAAATGACGCATCAGGAAGATTTCACATCCCCGAAAAGCTATATGGCAGAGAAAAGGAAATTTCCATTTTATTAGAAACATTCGAGCGGGTATGTCAAGGCCATCGTGAAATATTACTTGTAAGCGGGTATTCAGGAGTTGGTAAAACCGCCCTGATCAAAGAAATAAATAAACCAGTTGTAGCTCGAAAGGGCTATTATGTTCAGGGGAAATTTGATCAATATCATAGAAACATCCCTTACAGTGCGATGATTCGGGCTTACAGAGAATTAACTCAGCAAATTCTCACAGAAAGTGACGAGCGTCTTGAAATGTGGAAAGAAAAATTCTTAAATGCATTCGGACCAAATGGCCAATTGATCATTGACGTAATACCAGAGATAGAACTTATTATCGGCCCTCAACCGGAACCTCCGAATCTTCGGGGAGAAGCAGAAAAGAATCGTTTTACATTACTTTTCAGAAGTTTTATCAAGTCTCTTGCTTCTGCAGAGCACCCTTTGGTGGTGTTTTTGGACGATCTACAATGGGCTGATTTAGCCACCATAGATTTGATTCAAAATATAATGCAGGTTGCTGCTATCGATGAATCTAAGTTTCTCTATCTGATTGGAGCTTATCGTGAAAACGAAGTGGATGATGCACATCCATTAATGCTCATGTTTAAACAAATTCAGGAATATGGAGCTAAATTAAAAACACTTTCACTTGCTCCAATCTCTGAGGAAAATGTCTATCAACTCGTAACAGAAACTCTGGATTCAAATGACCCTGCTACTAAAACTCTAAGCAGTTTAATGTTCAAAAAGACAAATGGGAACCCATTTTTTCTTACGCAGTTTTTTAAGTCATTATATGATAATGAGTATTTGAAATTTAATTTAACTACTGGTAAATGGGAATGGGATATTGAGGTAATAGAGAAAAACAGCTTCACGGAGAATGTCATAGAATTGATGTCTTCAAAGATTGAAAACCTAAACCCCATTGCAAAAAATATTTTAAAAATCGCATCTACAATCGGTATGAGTTTTCGAGTAGATATGATTGCACAACTACTTGACCAACCAAACTCAAAGATTAAGGAATCTCTGAGAGATGCCGTCTTGGAAGGGTTGATCATTCCGAATCAATATTCTGAGGAGATTGTCTTGCATTACCGGTTTTCGCATGACCGGATCCAACAGGCTGCATATTCTTTACTCGACCCAGATGAATTAAATCAATGGCATTATAAAATCGGAATCTATCTTTCAAAACAAATTCAAAGACAAGAGGATATTATTTTTGACGTTGTCAATCATTTGAACTTCGTCAAATCTCAAATCACAAATCCGGAAGAAAAACTTCAATTAGCCAATTGGAATTACCTGGCTTCCCTGAAAGCCAAATCTTCCAACGCCTATGCGGCATGTTTGGTATACTTGAATACAGGGATTTCCCTATTACCTGACCACCCCGAAATCACTCACTATGATCTTGCACATTCCCTTTATGCCAATGGTGTAGAAGTAGCTTTTTTAAAAAAGGACTTCCAAAAAATGGAAGAAAATCTAGCTTGGGTAAAAAAACATTCAAAAGATTTAAACGACAAAATCCCTTCGCTGGAAATTAAAATCCAATCCTTAGCTGCAGAATCAAAATTGATTGAGGCTATCATGGAGGCCAAAAATGTCCTTGGATTACTTGGCGTGCCAATGCCAAAAAAACCCGGGAAATTTGACTTGATGAAGGAGTTAATCAGCACCAAAATTGCCCTTGGAAGAAAAACTCCAACTCAGCTACTCGAACTCCCTGAAATGACTGATCCTTTGAAAGTTGCAGCAATGCGGATATTGGTCAGCACAACTTCATCAGCATTTTTGGCAATGCCAGACCTTTTTCCCATTATCGTATTCAACCTTATTAAACTTTCTCTGAAATACGGTAACTCGAAATATTCTGCATATGGATATGCAACCTACGGACTAGTACTTTGCGGAGCTCTGGGAGACATGAAGAGTGGTAATGAATTTGGAAAATTAGGACTGAAGCTTTTTGATGAATTTGAAGCCAATGAGCTGAAAGCAAAGGTTTTTTTCGTTTACTATGCTTTTATCTCTCAGTGGCAAAATCCAATATCTGAGTCAAAAAAACACTTTCTCGAGGGATATAAAAGTGGTCTTGAGACAGGAGACTTAGAATACGGTGGATGGAATGCTTTCCATTACTGCTCCTATTCATTTTTTGCGGGGGAGCCGTTGATTCAAACTTATGAGAATCTTCTGACCATGAAGGATCATGGAGAGAAACTTGGCATTACCCAAGTCACCTTATTGATGGATGTTTTTATTCCTGTTCTGGCCGAGCTCATTGGAAAAGAGGCTACAGAAAAATCGATTATTTCTCCAGAGTTCCAAGATGAACTCATGCCTGTTTTTGAAGAACTTAAATATTCCACAGCCATTTATGAACGAAATCTCTCATTGGGGATGGTTCATTTCTACTTCTGTCAGTATGAGAAAGCCAATTCCTATTTTGAAATAGCAGAGCCTTATATAGAATCTGTTATGGGGATGGAGTACACGCCACAATTATATTTCTTTGCCGCTTTGTCTCTTCTCAAGTCAACAAGGTCCAAGTCGAATAAAATAAGTTTTTATTTAAAAAAACTAAAGAAATTATCCAAGGACAGTCCATCCAATTACCTTCATAAATACCAATTAGTTCAGGCTGAGTGGTTGCGTCAAAAGGGAGAAATTGAAAAAGCTGAACGTTTCTATTTGAAGGCTATTAAAAATGCATCTAGTGAAAAATATCTCAATGACGAGGGGATAGCGTGCGAGTTAGCTTTTGATTTTTTTCATGCTCAAGACAAGGAAGATATTGCGTTGACCTATCTGATAAAAGCCCGACATGTTTATCTAAGATGGGGGGCTGAGAAAAAAGTCAAAGAAATCGATTTGCTGCATCATCAGACACTAAGAAAGGCCATAAGACTGACGATTGATTTTAGAAATAAATTCTTCGATAATTCAAAAACAGTTTCTCTAAGTGAATCCACGACTGACGCAGTGGGAATAGATCTGCTTACAGTAATTAAAGCGTCCCAGACAATTTCCAGCGAAATCGTCCTGGATAATCTTTTGCAAAAATTATTGGTCTTGATCATTCAAAATGCCGGAGCCGAAAAAGGATACCTCATTTTGGTGAAAAACGAGAAATTATTTATAGGTGCAGAAAGCCAAAAAGAATCTGAACAGGTAAATCTTTTCAAAGCCACTCCGCTGGAAGGAAGTCAGAAATTAGCTGAATCCATTGTAAAATATGTTGCCTTGACCAAAGAGCCGGTGATATTAGAAAATGCCACCGAGAGTCATCTTTTTGTGAATGATGAGTTTATAAAGAAGCACAAACCAAAATCCATTCTTTGTGTTCCTTTCCTCAATCATGGGGATTTAAAAGGAATTATCTATTTGGGAAATGACCTTTCAAACGGAGTTTTCAATGAAAAGCGTTTGGCACTTCTAACACTACTTGCCGGTCAGATCGCAATTTCTATTGAAAACGCGATGTTTTATGATCAACTGGAGCAAAGAGTCACAGATCGTACTACTGAACTAATGGCAGAGAAAAAGAAATCTGATGATTTACTGCTCAATATTTTACCAAAGGATATTGCCAACGAATTAAAAGAAACTGGAAAAGCTAAAGCTAAAAGTTATAAGAGAGTAAGCGTGATGTTTACAGATTTCAAGGATTTCACAAGACACAGCGAAAATCTAAACCCGGAAGAGCTCGTAAACAAGATTGATTTTTGCTTCAGGAAGTTTGACGAAATCATCACAAAATACAATCTGGAAAAAATAAAGACAATCGGAGACTCTTATCTCTGCGTCTCAGGAATTCCAAAATCAAGCGAAAAATCGGAAGAAGATATGATTTTGGCAGCCTTCGAAATTAAAGAATTTATTGAGTCCTTAAAAACTGAAGATCATTCTGATGGTAATTTTGAAATCCGAATTGGAATAAATACAGGACCTCTAGTTGCCGGAATAGTGGGGTTGAAAAAATTTGCTTTTGATATCTGGGGAGACACTGTTAACACCGCTGCAAGAATGGAACAAAATAGCGAGCCCGGCAAAATAAATATCTCCCAATCCACCTATGAGCTAGTTAAAGAGAAATTTTCTTGCACCTATAGAGGTGAGATTGAAGCTAAAAATAAGGGTAAGCTAAAGATGTACTTTGTAGACTCAAAAAAATAAAAGACTCGCATCCCTGCGAGTCTTCCAATTATTTTAGATTTCTGATTTTTTAATTTCCTCTCAAAATTTCCATCGGAGGTTGGTTGATGATTTTTCGACCATTCAGCCAGCCAAGTACTATGGTTAGGCCAGTAATTGCCAAATAAAGAATCAGGGCCTCTAACCAAGCCCCCCGGAATTGGATATTGAATACAAACTCACTCAAAAGCCAAGTGGCTCCAAAGGATAAAATAATCCCTGAAAGCGAAGCCAAACTCCCCAGGAAGAAGTATTCAAGGGTATTAATCTTACTTACAATCGCCGAACTCGCACCAAGCGTCCGAAGTAAAATACTTTCTCGCATCCGCTGATACTTACTGATGATCAACGAGCTAATCAATACCAAAATCCCAGTAGCAATACTGAAGAATGCCATAAACTGGATCACAAAACTGATTTTTCCCAAAATCTCTTCCAGTGTTTCTACGATTGCGCCAAGATTAATAATCGAGATATTCGGGAATCTCCGAACGATTTCTACCTGTACGTCTGCAGCTTGGCGATCATTTTTAGTCTTAGTAATCAACACATGAAACTTTGGAGCTTGCTCCAAAACACCTTCCGGAAAAAGCACTAGAAAATTGGTGGAAACCTGATTGAATTTCACGTCTCGGAAACTCCCCACATAAGTTTTAATCGGTCTGCCCTGCACATTAAACACAACCTCATCTCCGATTTTAATCCCATTTCCTTCGCCAAAGCCCTTTTCAAAAGAAACAAAAATACTATCTCCCCGAGCTCCAACAGGAATCAACTCTCCTTCTGTCAAAGTTTCCGAGTCAATTAAGGTGTCTCTGTAAGTAACTCTAAACTCACGGTTATATAGCCATCTCGAATAATTTTCTTCATCCGAGAGCTCCTCATTCTCTTTTTTATCAATCCCATTGATCTCATCGAGTTGCATGGTCACAATCGCTACTTCCTGCATAATAGGAAGCCCCTTTGATTCGATCGCTTGTCTGACATCAGCAAGCTGAGCACTTTGAATATCAAACATCAGCATATTTGGCTGATCTTCTTTGTCCGCAAATTTTGCTTCCTCGAGTAATTGGTTTTGGAGAAAAAAGAGTGTGGAAATCATCGCCGTTCCAAGTCCTATCGTGGCAATCAAGGAAACTGTCTGGTTATTTGGTCGGTAGAGATTTGCCAAAGATTGCCTTAGTGTATATTCAAATGAAATCGGTAAAAACCGCCTCACTGCCCAAATAATCAACTGGGCCACTCCCCAAAGGATTCCAAAAGCAAATACCACGAACCCGGTAAAACCAAAGGCTAGATTGACGTTTTTCAATAAATAGAAACTAAATCCCCAGATAAATGCCAAAATCCCAACAATCACCAACCACCTCAACGGATCTTTGAGCATCGTAGAATCGGCAGTTTCAGGTCGAAGGGTCGCCATCGGAGAGACATTGCGAACTTTCAACAAAGGCAAAAGGGCAAATAAAACAGAGACAAACAATCCCGTGATCACACCAAAACCTACAGAAAGCCAAGAAATGCCGAATGAAACCTCCACAGGAAGAAAATCAGCAAATACCGCAGGTAAAATAAATTGCAGAAGTGTTCCTAAAAACGCTCCAAGGATAGCTCCGATCAAACCCATGATGATGATTTCGCTCAAATAAATCAACAGCACATCTCTGGAGGCAACTCCCAGACATCGAAGGACCGCCACCGATGCCAGCTTTTCTTTAACAAACACATTAACCGCACTTGCAACTCCCACACAACCCAAAAGCAATGCAATAAATGCAACCAAGCTCAAGAAATTGGAAAGGTTTGCAAAGGAACGGCCTGTGGATCGCTTTCTATCTTCTACTGTATCAGCGTCGATTCGCTCAACCTCCCAAGCATCTTCAAATGGTTTTATCAAAGCCTCAACATCCGTGTTTTCAGCGAAAAGGAAGTATCTGTTGTAATTCACCCGAGACCCATATTGCACCAAGCCAGTTTCTTCTAAGTAAGCTTGCGGAATATAAACTGCAGGTGCCACAGTGGCAGTAATCCCTGTCTGTCCAGGCACTTTTTGGAGTTCCCCAGCAATAACAAATTCTACTTCACCGACCTTGATTAAATCACCTACCTGAGCGTTGAACTGCGCTAAGAGTGTCTTTTCCACCAAGGCCTTTTTTCCGCCAGAGCGAAAATCGGCATCTCCAGATGCAGGAATTGTCTCAAAGAATCCATAAAAAGGAAAAGCTCCTTCCAATGCTCGTACTTGAGTTAGGCGGCTAGCTCCGGTTTTCGGAAAAGCGACCATCGAAGCGAAATTAACTTCAGAAGCCATTTCTAAAGCCAAGCTATCGAGCGGCTGATCTCCGACTGGCTTGCTGTTTTCCAAGACTAGATCGGCCCCTAGAAGCTCCTTAGCTTGATTATCAATATCAGCGGTTAGATTTTCTCCGAAAGAACTGATAGCTACCAAAGCAGCAATCCCCACTACGATCGAAGAAACAAATAATAAAAGTCGAGAGATGTTTTTCCTGAAATCCCGAAAAGCCATCTTAATAATCCATCCAAAATCAGGCATGAGCATCCTCCTGTATTTTACCGCCTTTGATATGAATGATTCGCTGCGTTTTTGCCGCTAACTCTAAATCATGGGTGACCAAAACAAGTGTAGTGCCTTCTTCTTTGTTCAGGTCAAAAATTAATTTTTCGATCATATCGCCTGTCTCAGTATCCAAGTTACCGGTAGGTTCATCCGCAAAAAGTATCTTCGGTTCATTTGCGAAAGCTCTTGCAATGGACACCCGCTGCTGTTCACCACCGGAAAGCTGCGTAGGATAATGAGAAGCTCGGTCACCCAGCCCCACTTTATTTAGCAATTCCTGTGCTTTCTGTCGAGCATCTTTTCGCCTTTTAAGCTCAAGTGGAACCATTACATTCTCTAAAGCAGTGAGCGTTGGTAACAACTGGAAATTTTGAAAAATAAAACCCACATTCTGATTTCTAACTGCGGCGCGTTGGTCTTCAGAAAGTTTCTCCAATGCATTGCCATTAAGATTGACAGAACCAGTAGATCCGGAGTCTAGACCTGCGCAAAGACCGAGTAAGGTTGTTTTTCCTGAACCAGAAGGTCCAACAATTGCAAGAGTTTCTCCTGCTTCGATATCAAAATTCACCTCATCCAAAACAGTCAATTTTCTGCTGCCGCTTTGATATGTTTTGCTTAGGTTTTTTATAGAAAGTATAGTCATTGATTTTTTTATGTAAACACACCACTTAAAAACGGGTATGAAGTCACTTTGTTAATTGATCGAAAATGAACAGTCAGCCCCTAAATAACAGCAATTCAATGGAATGTTGAATAGAAAATTGGACTAGTGGTTTGATTTTTAATTTTTAACCGATAATTAATTGATTGTACAAACTTCGAAAAAACATGTACGGCTGAACTTTTTCCCAATATTTGCATTACATATTTCTAAAGTCCGACAATTTATGTATTTCAATAAAAATCTATTTCTTCTTCTATTTATCTTTTGTTTTGGGGTTTTCGCCTGCTCTTCTGAAAAGAAAGAAAACGCTTCATCCGAAATCCAGGAAACTGAATCTCCAGCAAACAAACCTGACCAGAAAATCATTTTGTTCTTCGGTAATAGTTTGACAGCTGGCTATGGTATCGACGAAGACGATGCTTTTGCAGGATTAACCCAGCAGCGGGTAGATAGCCTTGGATTGGATTACAAAGTGATTAATGGAGGTCTTTCAGGAGAAACTACTGCTGGTGGACTGAGTCGATTAGACTGGTTTTTAGAAGAACAGCCGGATATTTTTGTTCTTGAACTTGGTGGCAACGATGGGCTTCGAGGCATTGCATTATCCGAGACAAAAAGTAATTTGCTTGCGATGGTGGATAAGGTTCGTGCCAAATTTCCAGAGACAAAGATTATTCTAGCAGGGATGCAGATTCCGCCTAATATGGGTCAGGAATATTCGAATGAGTTTAAAGAAATCTATCCGGCAGTGGCAAAAGAAAAAAATGTAACCTTAATTCCATTCCTTTTAGAAAATGTGGGAGGAATTCCGGAATTGAATCTACCTGATGGAATCCATCCAACAGAGGAAGGTCATAAAATCGTTTTTGAAACAATCTGGCCTTATATCGAGCAAGAAATCAATTAGTGAATTTATTTGCTTGGATCATGACAAATCCCTTCATGGATCTAGTGCCAATTCTCGGAGTAAGGAATTCGCCTGAGTCGAAGGTTTCTTTCTTGAGCCATCTTAGTAGCGCCTTTGGCAAATGGATCCCTGCTGCATGGGAAAAGGGATAACCTCCACTAAATCTGGGATTAAACTCTATAATATAAATCCCATTTTTATTGACGATCACATCTATATCCATGACAAGTGGATGCCGGAAATGAGCTGAAATTTTCTTTCCTATCTGCTCAAGTGCCTCATGCCGTATCGTCTCCACCGCTTCAGTTTCGCCAGCTTTCCGCAATAGTTTTTTGTTGACAATAGTAAGCTGATAATTCCCTTCCAGATCATTGATTACATCAAGCATATATTCCTCACCTTCAATTTTGTTCATGATCAGGATTTCCTTACCGGGATCTTGCTGGCTTTCAAATTTCAAAAATGAATTTAGCACCTCCTCTTTTGCTTTTTTGAAATAAAAATTTAACTCCTCTTCATTTTTGGCCAAATAGACCGAAAGAGAAGCCATTCCCCATCTAGGCTTTATGATCACTGGGAAATCAATTTCCCCAGAGTCTTTAGCCTGAGCGAATGAATCCAAATCACAATAGTTGCCAACAGTATCAAACCCATGCTGTTTGAGGAATAAACTAGTCTGAAATTTATCATTGGCTAGTTTGGCCAAATTTAAATCGGCCACTAAAACGTAAACACCAGCTTCGGAAAATTTTCTTTTTGCTTGAGCCAAAACAGGCAGATCATTATCCAGAAGTGGAACAATCAGTTCAATCTTTTTTTCCAAACAAAAGTTGAGCAAAAAAGGAATGTAGTCTTCAGAATGAATCAGAGGGGCCAATCTAAATTCGTCAGCAACATACAGCGCAGGGGCATTTTCATGACTGTTGACCGCGAAGACCTTGCCTCCATAAGGCTCCACTGCTTCTTTAAAATAGTCGATGAGATAATTTCTCCGACCCACGCTTGTCAATAAAACGTTCATAAATAGCCTTATTTATTTAATAGGTGATTTTTGCCCACCGTTCATTTTCTCTTACTACTTTACAGGGATTTCCATAGGCAATGACACCGTCTGGAATATCTCTTGTGACTACACTTCCTGCTCCTATCAGAGTCCTAGACCCAATATTTACATTATTGGAAATTACTGCTCCCGCACCTATTTCTGTACCCATTCCTACATTGACATAGCCAGAGAGGACTGCTCTTGGATTTATATTTACGAAATCACCCAAATTAACGTGATGGCCAACAGATGCAGAACGTTTTATACTTACTCCAAATCCAAGCTTAGAATAGGAAGAAATGACAGAAAGTGGCTCCAGAAATAATGCACCACCTAATTCTGCACTAGGAGCTATATAAGAGCTTGGATGGATAATTGAAATATATCGTTCTTTTTCAATTCCGAATTTTTTCAAAAAATGCGAATAGAGAAGATACTTAACATTTGAATGATGAACTCCAAATTGAACATTCAGATTTTCATTGGATTCGAAGTCATATTCAAAGTCAAAAAAATGACGAATGGAATACAATTCAGGAGAGAAAACACAATCAGGCAAATCAATATTCTTTACTATATCAAATTGATTGACACCACTTAGCTCATTAGCCAGATCCATTAGCACCCCAATTCCACCTTCACTATGCCCCAGAAGAATCAGTTTTTTATTTAGTTCTATACTGTCCATTTCAGCTTTTTTTTCTCTGTCAAAAATCATTAAAATTCACAAAATATCTTCTCAAAATATAAAGACCCGACCTCAACCACAGCAGAGGATCCTTATGAATAAATCTAAACAAGTACCAATTATGGCGTAAAAGCGCACGCTGATTTTTCTTTTTTGGTTGGCTTAAATATATTCCATTTGGATTATACCTGTATGTAGTGGTAGTGTCTGGAAGATATACTATGTCCCCTTTTTTCTTATAAAATGAGAAAAGAACCTTGTCTAAAGGAATTGGTTTTTTTACAATTTCATTGGATAAGAGTTCACGCATTTCATTTCTCATCATCCAATTGGAAATATGCCCCATATAAAAAATTTTATTGAGTGACTTTCTATCGAAAACCTTAAACTGATCTGGTACCCCTGGAGGATTTTGCCCAGGATTCATTTCCATGTAAGAATTTGTAATGCACATAGATGCCGAAGTATATTTTTCCATAGCATCTACTTGTTTTTGAAGCTTTAAGGGATCATTCCACAAATCATCGCCATCACATATACAAATATATTTTCCTCTACATGAGCCATATAGACCGAGGTGATTTCCTCTTCCGGACTTACGGCCAAATAAGAATATTTTATCTTCTTTATTTCGGAGGAAAAGTCTGATTTTATCTTGATGGGCTTGAGCAAGTTCCAAACAAATCGCTCGTGTTTCATCAGCGCTATCATCCTCCCCAATTAAAATCTCAAAAGGGAAATCCGTTTCTTGGATAATGATGCTTTCCAAGCAAGACCTTATAAACTTCCCATGGTTAAATGTTGGTACACAAACAGAAACCAAGGGATTTACTTGGTTGATTGGTTTACCTTGTCCAAGAAATTCCATCAATATAATTTATTGAGAAACAGGCTCATTCTTAGTCGCTCTTCTCTGAGAATACTTATTGTAAAACCCCATATTTCCCAACTCCAGCGGTTCAAATAACTCAACTTGATGGATTTCCATTAAATCATGAACACGCTTGACCAAATCTAAATTGGTAGCCTTAACCGTTTTTTTATTATCCCACCAGATATTGTCTTCTAATCCTATTCTCACCCCATATCCCATTGCGATAGCTATAGCGTTCATTTTGAGTTGAAACTCACCTAGACCTGCAAAACTGATAAAATGATTTTCCGGAATTTCCTGTACAGCTGTTCCTATTTGAGAGAAGTTGGCCTGGAAGCCTGCAATATTTCCAAAAAGTAAATTCCAATAAAATGGACCTGAAACAATTTCTTTTTTGATTAAGTACTTGCCAAAATTGATCATGCCTAAATCGAAACATTCGAGCTCAGGTGTAATTCCAAGATTCTTCATTTTCTCAGCCAGAGCAATTATCATGTCTGGAGCATTAATGGAAGCCTGAGAAAGAAAATTCAGGGACGACAGGGTCAAGGAGCATAAATCAGGTTTAAGCTCAAGCAGTTCAGATCTTTTTTCAAACTCAGGAAAATTCCTTCCCGAACTACTTCCGCAAATAATCAAATCAGGGCAGTGTTTTCGAACTCCTTCAAAAATTTTTCCATAGATGGAGGACAAATAAGTTGGAGTACCATTCTCTTCTCTGGCATGAAGATGTGCAATAGTAATTCCCATCTCATAAGCCTCATGAGTTTGTTCAACAATCTCTTCAGGTGAAATAGGTACATGAGGAGTTGAAGCTTTTGTCGGCACCATGCCCGTCGGGCAAAAATTAACTATAATTTTATTCTTCAATTTAATTCCATTTCTCACTGTGAACTCTTCAAGTTTAACCTTCAATATCTGTTTTAAGCATTCAAAATATACAAACTGTATTATAAAGCTATTTTCATTTTGTATAAAAGCATCTCTATCCCGAAGCTTCAATTAAAAAAATCTAATTTTCAACTATCGGAAATTAGTAGGTTCAAATAACAAAAAATGAGTTTGTTTTACAATTTACTGTCTACTTTTAAAGTGATTCTTAAAAAATATTCCACTTCTCGACTTAACCTATGAACTGGTCAAGAATTAAAAATGCGCTACTACGAGAAATAAGACGAAGTTCAAAAAAGCGTAACTGGTATCTAAAAGACATCAAGGTCTCCATACCTCAAGAAAGAAAAAAGATTTTAATTAAAAATGGGTTTTTCCCTAGTTCAGATTTGATCTTAGATTTTCAGAAATTTGGATTTAATTCTTTTTTAAATGATCGCGATTACGCTAAACTCTATCCAATAAATCACCCGTCAATTTCCACCTTAATTGACTACAAAAGTCATCTCCCAATTTTACTGGGAGATAAAAAAGAATGGCTCCCAGATTTTTTTGCTTTCTTTTCTCAGGGAACTATCATTTTCCAAAAAGGGATTCCCAATAAATTATTGAATTTAGAATTATTCCTAAAGTCTGCCTTTGATACTTTCGGGGATCTTATAGTTAAACCAATTACCGAAGGTGGAGGGAGAGGGATTTTTTTGCTGACCAAAGAAAATTTTGACCAGGTTAAAAAAGATTTAACTAAAAAAGATTTTGTGGTAAATAATGTGTTGAAAAACAATCATTTTTTATCCGATATTTTCCCTGGGTGCTTGAATACTACCCGAGTCACTTTTTATAAAAATGAGTCAGGTCAAAATGAAGTCCTCATGATTGCTCAAAAATTTGGGACTTCATTGTCCAACTCAGTTGATAATATTTCCGGAGGGGGAATGGCATGTAGTATCGATCCTAAATCTGGAGAAATGTCTAAGGCTTACACTTTCTCGGGAGTACCTGGCTGGTACTCTGAACATATTTATTCAGGAAAGCAGATAGAAGGGATCAAATTCCCTGACTGGGAAAATTGCTACAAGCAAATTCAAGAAATTGTTAACCATTTTGATTTTTTAGAATTTGCAGGAATTGACCTCGCTTTCACTGATAAGGGGATAAAAGTTATTGAGATTAATTCTCAACCAGAAGCAAGACTAACTCAGGTCGGAGGTCCCATCCTTTTGAATTCAGGCTTTAATGAATTCATTAAGAAAAAAGGATATAAACCAAATCTATAAATCAATGACAGAGGCTACTCCCCTTCAATATTCACACTATTTATCTTCATTGACTGAAACAGAGTTTTACCTCAAAAGAGAAGATCTTTTCCCAGAAGGTGGTGGAGGAAATAAGGCCCGAATGATCGCTTTAATCTTGAAAAAGGCTAAAGATCAAAACGCAAACTACATTGTCACTGCAGGTGGGCCTCATTCTAATTTCAATAGAGCTTTAGCTTTGATGTCAAAAAAAATGGGTTTCAAATTGCGAATCGTTCTCTATGATAACAATCCCCATATCCATCAAGAATCCTTAAACAAACGCATCTGTGATCAAACTGGAGCTGAATATTCATTTTGTAATTCTGATGAAGTATCAGAGAGAATTAAGGAGGAAATGACAAAACTCAAAAATGCCGGAGAGATCCCATTTTTTATCTATGGAGGGGGAAAATCCTATGAAGGCATAAAAGCCTATGCAGAAGTAGTTCAGGAAATAAACACGCAAATAGACCCGGAACTAATTGCAACTACTTTTGCCACTGGCACTACCTTTTCAGGGCTACTGGCAGGTGTTCAAATGTATTTACCGAGCACAGATTTATTAGGGTTAAGTATTGCTCGTACGAATGAGATCTCCGTACCAATAATAGCTCAAAATCTCTTGGAGTTTTTTGAGTCAAAAACTCCACCTGTTTCAAGTTTTCGAATTAAAGATCAAATTTTGGATCAATACACATTTGGAGGATATGGAAAATCTAACCACGAGTTACGAAATTTCATTAGGGAAACAATGAAGAACACAGGTCTGATTTTAGATGAAATCTATGTCGGAAAAGCACTTTTTGGTCTAACAGAATACCTAAAGAATAACACGAAATACAAAAATAAAAAAGTGGTTTTCTTACTAACTGGAGGAATATTTAATTTCTAGCTATTGTCGAGAAAAGAAGATCCGTCTATTCGATTTTAGAGGAAAATTATCAATTCTATAATTCAATTTCGATCCTCGAATTTTTTATCCTATCTTAATAACTTGTTAAAAAAATTTATCTAATGAGCTTTCAAATAAAAAATTCAGGAGAAGCTTATGACGTGATCATAGTGGGCTCCGGAGCTGGAGGGGGAATGGCCTCTAAGATCTTGTCCGAAGCAGGCCTTTCTGTGGCAGTTGTAGAAGCAGGTGGGGACTTTGATCCCGCTAAAGAGGAAGACCGAACTCAACTTCGTCCACCCTGGGAATCGATCAGAAGAGGTGCTGGTACTCGAATTCGCCCTTTTGGTGATTTTGATGCGGCAATCGGTGGTTGGGATATCGAAGGAGAACCCTATACCCGAAAAAATGGAACTCAGTTCGACTGGTTTAGATCTCGAATGGTCGGTGGCCGAACCAATCACTGGGGTAGAATCTCCCTTCGATTCGGACCAAATGATTTTAAGCGAGGAGGTATGGATGGCTTGGGAGATGATTGGCCAATTGGCTATGAAGATGTCAAGCCATATTATGATAAAGTAGATAAACTTATTGGAGTTTTTGGAACCAAAGAGGGTATCTACAATGAACCGGATGGTTTTTTCCTTCCTCCTCCAAAGCCTCGATTGCACGAACTTTTAATCAAAAAAGGAACGGATAAAGCCGCGATTCCGATGATCCCGTCACGATTATCAATGCTTACGCGACCGATTAATAATGAGCGGGGAGTTTGCTTTTTCTGTAATCAATGTAACCGAGCATGTCAGGCTTATGCAGATTTCTCTGCAGGAACATGTCTGGTTCATCCAGCTATGAAAAAAGGTAAAGTGGATCTTTATACCCATAGCATGGTGCGTAAAGTGACTGCAGATGAAACTGGAAAGGCAACAGGAGTTTCTTTTGTAAGCAAAGTGGACATGAAGGAATACAAGCTCAAGTCCAGAGTAGTGGTACTAGGAGCTTCTGCTTGTGAATCCTCTCGAATTTTGATGAATTCAAAATCGAAAGCTTTTCCAGATGGAATCGGAGCAAGTTCCGGAACCCTTGGACGTTACTTACACGATTCAACAGGCGCTGACCGAATGGGGATCATGCCAGACTTGATCAATAGAGATCGATACAACGAAGATGGAGTAGGTGGAATGCACATGTACACGCCATGGTGGTTGGACAATAAAAAATTAGACTTTGCCCGGGGTTACCACATCGAGTATTGGGGTGGAATGGGTCAACCCTCTTATGGTTCTGGTATGGGTATGAATTCTATGCGGAAATATGTGATCGATGAGTTTGGGAAACCAAGTCCCAATGGCGGCTATGGAGAAGGTCTAAAAAAAGACATTCGTGCGCTTTATGGCTCCACCTTGGGAATGTCCGGTAGAGGTGAAAGTATCCCTCGCTATGATAATTACTGCGAAATTGATCCAAATGTGGTAGATAAATACGGAATTCCTGTACTTCGATTCAATTACAACTGGACGGATCAGGAGATTCTTCAAGCCAAACACATGCAGGATACTTTTGAAGAAATTCTGACGAATGCTGGAGCAACCTTATTAGGAACTAAGCCAGGTGCCGATACCAAATACGGACTTGCTGCTCCTGGAAGAATCATTCACGAAGTTGGTACCTCCAGAATGGGAAATGATCCAAAGACTTCTGTATGTAATTCAAACTCACAAGTGCACGATTGTAAGAATGTATTCGTGGTCGATGCGGGAACATTTGTTTCCCAAGCAGATAAGAACCCTACTTGGACCATCTTGGCTTTGAGTTGGAGAACTTCAGATTTCATCATTGAGCAATTGAAACAAAAAAATATTTAAGCCATGAACAGAAGAGAAAATCTAAAACTGCTATTCACTGGTTCAATCGGAACGGGGCTACTTTTAACTAACTGTACACCCGATGCACAAAAAATTCCACCTCCTCCCCCAGTAAGTGGCACCATTGGAGGTCGGACTGACGAGGAAGTACTTCGTGACCAGAAACTGATGGCGGAGCACTTTTTTACTGAAGAAGAAAAGAAAAAAATGACTATCCTCGTAGATATCGTAATGCCAAAAGATGCTGAATCCCCAGCTGCCTCCGAAGTAGGGACAGTGGACTTCATCGACTTTATGATGATCGATCAGCCATCCAATCAGACTCCGATGCGAGGTGGACTGATGTGGCTCGACTACGAAGCAGATGAGCGATTTGGAAAGACATTTCTAGAACTCAACCAAGATCAGATCATGGAAATCATTGATGATGTGGCTTGGCCGGACACTGCAAAGCCTGAGTTTGAAGGCGGAGTAAAGTGGTTTAATCTCGTGCGGAATTTTGCTGCAACGGGCTTCTTCTCCACTGAAGCCGGATGGAAATACATGGACTATCAGGGAAACAAAGTTAATGTATGGGATGGCGTTCCAGCTGAAGTAATGCAAAAACACGGCGTTTCTCTCCCAGAGCAATACTTATCTCTCTACCTGAAACCCGAGGATCGGGGAAGGGTAGCGGAATGGGATGCCGACGGAAACTTGATCTAATCAACAACCTTCGAGAGTTAAACCTCTCGAAGGTTTTTTTTGGCCTCATTTCCCTTAAATCCGAAAATACTTTTAGCCAAGTCTTTTTAAACTATTTTTTACTTTCATATAATGATTTGACCTTTTATATTTAGGAAAACCAACTATCCCATGAAAAAAATACTTTCCCCTGTTTTGCTTTTAGTAGCAAGTCTGTTTTCTTCCTGTGAAAAATCTGCTGAAAGTGATTTCGAAAGCACTCCAACTTCTTATTCTTTGGAACTATTGGATTCCTTGGATTTGGAGATTTTGGGAGATCCATTGATCGCTGATGTAAGTGCTGATGCCAGTAAGTTTCTGTTTTATGATTTCGCCAGCAGCGATATCATCACCACCGATAAAAAAGGTGAAATTCTCTCCCGATTTTCTAAAAAAGAAGATACGCCGGATGCCTATGGGTTTATGATGGAAGTTCCCGGATTTTTTAAATCAAATCAAATTGTGGTTATGGGAATGAAGGGCATCTTTCTTTATGATTTGGAGGGAAATATGATTCAAAAAATCGATCACCCTGAGTCCGTCGGAATAGCGGGTTTTATGACTTTTCCAGGAAAATCAACAGAATCCACACAACTAGATGGGAAAGATTATCTGCTTTCCAAATCGGTGAGATCTCACGATAGCTTCCAAGGGGAAATGAAATTTTATACTTCGTTTAAGGCGTTGGAACTCATCGATCCTGAGTCAAATACCATCAAAGAAATCGTCCCTTTTGAAGAAGGGAGTATGTTTTTGAATGGAACCGGTTACTATGAAAGTGACTATTCTCCAGCATTCGAGTCAAAAGACGGCAAACTTTACATCAGTTTGGGTGCTGAGCAAAAGCTCTATGTATATGACCTATCTCCTGAAGGAACTTTGCTTGATACCATGGTAAGTTTTTCAATTCCCGGCTATGAACCATTGGAGCCAAAGGATTTTTCTGAGTTTTCCGAAGGATCAGTTACCCTAAATGGGAGTACGCCGGCAATTCGAAATATTCATTTGGTAGATGGGAAAATCTTAGCTCAATATTATCCAGGTATGGATCCTGAAAAATTGAAAGAGGCGGAAGCACTATGGGAACAAGGAAAAGCTGAAGAAGCGGGAGCACTTTATGAAAAACTGGAAGCCGAATTACCACAAGGGATCCTGATTTTTGACCAAAAGACTCTGAAACTGGAAGCTGATATTCCATTTCCAAAAGGTGTAAACCGAGCAGGTTTTACTTCGGGAGGTGGCTATCTCTGGATGGAAAAAGCTGCAAACGAAGAAGAAGAGGAAGATTTTTTACGGATTTATAAAGTCAAACTGGTACAAAAATGAAAAACCAACTCTTACTATTAGTTGTACTTGCATTCATTCTATTTTCATGTGGCGAAGCAGATAAAAGTTCATTGGCAAAAGAAGATTCCAATGAATGGGAACTGGTGATTTTGGATTCGATTCAGGTGGATTATTTGGGTAAGATCTGGGATGCCAATTTCCAAGATGGCTTTGGTTATCTTAAAGATATAAGTAGTAATTCTTTAGTGAAATTTGATACTTTAGGCAAAGTAGTAGCACAAAAGACTTATCCCGAAGAGGGACCTTTTGCGGTCTACTGGTTTTCAAGCACAGTTATTTCGGAGAAAGGAGAATTATACGCTTCTACCTACAGGGAAAAAATCCATCATTTTGACAAAGATCTGAATCTGATAGAAAGCTTTGAAATGCCCTTTATTTCAGAATCCCGCGGTGGGAGAAGGAATGCCAAGAATATTGCTTTTTGGAGGGATAAAATTTTACTTTGGTACCCAGGAAGGGATGGAATAAGCCCCTACATTCCGCATTTCTACCGAGACTATCCACTTTTGGAGCTTTTTGACCCTGAAACCCAAACGTCTGATTCCCTTATCAGGACTCCTTCCAGCTCTAAGTTTTCCTCGGACTTCTTTTTTGATACCCCCACAGTTCAATTTTCTGTCAGTGGGGATCTTTTATATTTTGCTCTATCCAACGATCCAGTGATTCATATCTACTCCTTGGCCGATAGTGGTAAATTGTTAAAGAGTATTCCTTTTGAGCCTAGTGAGTTTCATATGATAGAGGGTCAAAAAGAACCAGTAGGCTATGTATCAGGTAATACCATGTATGAGGCTGAAGTAGAAGGCCTATTTTCATTTGATGATTCGTTTGTTGTCTATTACAGCGGAGGTATTCCAGAAGACATTTTCTTGCAGTTTGAATTAAAAAAGCCTGAAAACTTCCCATTATATCCAAACTACAGAAAAAACTACTTGAAAATATACAGTCCCAAATCTGGCCTTTCCAATGAGGTGATCCTTCCAAAGTCAATTGATTTTATTCTTAACATCGAATCTCTCGAAAAGCCCTTCTATGCCCTAAGAAATGACGAATACCTCGGCGAGGAGCAAGATTATCTCACTTTTTACAAGCTTCAATTAATCCAAAAATGAAAAACCAACTCTTACTATTAGCTGCACTTGCAGCTACAATATTTTCCTGCCAAAGCAAGGAATCAGAAACTCCTACCACTCCCCTTTCGGAACAAAAACTGGAATTTGAAATCTACGATTCTTTGGTGGTGGATTATTTGGGGAATTTGGTTTTGATGGATATCAGTCCTAATGGAAACAAGTTTCTCTTGATTGATCAAAACACGGATACTATTTTGGTATCAAACTCAGAAGGCACGATTTTATTTAAGTACAAAAAGGAAGGTGAGGGTCCTGATAATTATTCAGGGAGCCGATGGGGGAATGCTAGGTTTTTGAACGAAAGTGACTACTTATTACCCACCTTTTCCGGCTTTTTCCATTTCGAACTAGACGGTACACTTCTGAAAAAGTATCAGCTTGATTTTACGCCTCATGCAGTATTGACTATTCCAAACAATGATAACTTTATACTGAAGGACAAAAAAATTTACTCCAATCTATCGGGCAGAGGAGTGGATGAATTTGGAACTAGTGGCCTTGATTATCAAAAAAAGGCCTTTCAGATGGAAATTTTAGATTTAGAAACAGGAAAATTTGCTTCAGCAATCAGGTTCCCAAAGTCATCAAAGTATAGCAGTACAGAAAAATCATATTCTGATTTGGAATTTTATCGAAGCCTTACAAGTACGGAAGATAGCTTGTTTTTATCCTTTAGGAATGAACCGAAGATATTTGGATATTCTTTTTCAAATCTAAATATCGAACCATCATCCAAACCCATTCCTTTTCCAAATTTTATCCAAAAAGAACCGACTGATAAAAATCCTAAGGAAGGTTTTTCTTTAAACGACCTATTTCTTGGAACCATCAATCAAATGATTTCAATCAGTGACCAGGTTTTTCTAATTGACTATTTACAAGGACTCACAAAAGATGAATTTGACGATGTCCTTTCCCGTGCTGGAGGGGATACAAAAAAAATCTTTGAGTTGGCTGAAGAAATTAATAAAGGAGGATGGGTTCTTTTTGATGGTAAAACTATCAGTCTTCCAATCCTCAAACCTGAACTACTTGGAAGTTTCAACAAATTTATCTCAAAAGAAGAAATATGGTTCTCGCTAAATTTTACGGAGTTCGAAAAGGATTACTCGGTGATGTACAAGACAAAATTAATCCAAAAATGAAAAACCAACTCTTACTATTAGCTGCACTTGCAGCTACAATATTTTCCTGCCAAAGCAAGGAATCTGAAACTCCTACCACTCCCCTTTCGGAGCAAAATCTGGAATTTGAAATCTATGATTCCTTAGTGGTGGATTATTTGGGAAATTTATATTTGGCTGATATCAGCGAGGATGGAAAGACTTTTTTATTGATTGACCAAAAGACCGACACCCTTTTTGTCACTGATTCCGCTGGGGCTATCCTTCATAAATACACTAAAAAAGGAGATGGGCCAGGGTTCTATCAACAAGGAAGATCAGGATTACCAAGGTTTTTGAATAGTGAAGAGATAATAATTCCCGCTTTTCGAGGATTTTACCTTTACTCCCTCTCTGGGGAAGCGACGCGGACATTTCTTCCAGATTTTAACCCCAGCTCTTCTTTGATTATTCCGTATTCCAATAAGCTAATCAGCTATGGTGAAAAGATTTATTATCCATGGGAAGGAAGAATAGCAGATGAGTTCGGCGTAGAGGGGAGAGAATTTCAAACTCAAGTCAGGAAAGTGGAAGTTCTTGATCTAAAAAGTGGTCAGTTTTCTCCTGAAATGCCTTTCCCAAGGGAGTCGAAATTTAGTTCGGGCGAAAAAAGTTATTTAAACATCAGTTATTCTACCGCTCTATCCCGGAAAGATGATTCCCTTTTCGTGGCTTTTAGAAATGAACCTGTTGTTTATGGCTACCATTTTTCAAATTTAGACAGTCCTGCATCGATCCGAAAGATTCCCTTTCAGGAATTCATTGAAAAAGAACCTAAAGACTTGGATAAATTTGGTCAATATGAGTCAAAGGATATTTATGGTGGGACAATTAATTCCTTTCACCGAACAGAAAACGACCGGTTTCTGGTCAACTACAGTCGAGGCTTAACCGAGGCGGAGTATCAGGACATATTTGATCTAATCAAAAAAGACCAAGATGCCGGTTATCAAAAAATGACAGATGTCAATACCAATGGCCTCGTTCTTTTTGACGGAAAGTCAGTCAGTCCAATCATTCAAAAACCTAAAGGACTGGGATTTGTCTACGAGTTCATTTCAGAGGAAGAAATCTGGTTTTCTCCAGATTATCAAGAAGTAGAAAAAGACTATGTAGTCATCTATAAGACCCGACTAGTATCCAAATAACTCCTCTTATCTCAACTTATTCCCTTCTGCGGGCATTCTCCATCGAGTTTGCCCGCATTTGTTTAT
Source organism: Algoriphagus marinus (assembly GCF_001936475.1). Classification (GTDB taxonomy): domain Bacteria; phylum Bacteroidota; class Bacteroidia; order Cytophagales; family Cyclobacteriaceae; genus Algoriphagus; species Algoriphagus marinus. Next base: position 346,564 of record NZ_MSPQ01000005.1, read on the forward strand.
ATTCGTTTTTATCAAATCTTTCCTAATGAAAAAAATCACTACCCTCCAAGTCCTCTTCGCTTCAGGATTGATGGCCCTGACTACTGCAGCGAATCTTCAAGCTCAGGACATCAAGCCAACTTCAGAAAAGGCACTAATCGAATCGATGGAGAAGCATGCAAAATTGCTTTCTTCCACTCCCCTAAAAGACTTCAAAGCCAGAAATGTAGGTCCAACTAATATGTCTGGACGAATCGTAGACATCGAAGTCGCTCAAAATCAAAATACCTTTTATGTGGCGGCAGCCTCTGGTGGAGTCTGGAAAACTGAAGACAACGGGCAATCCTTCACCCCAATCTTTGATCATCAAGGAGCCTTGGGCATTGGCGATATGGCACTTTCGCCTTCCAATAATAACATCATTTGGGTTGGAACTGGAGAGGATAATTCCAGTAGATCAACCTACGCCGGTGCAGGAATCTACAAATCCACAGACGCAGGCAAAACCTGGACGATGATGGGCTTGCCACATTCGCAGCATATTGGTTCGATTCAGATTCACCCAACTAATCCGGATGTAGTATGGGTTGGTTCCATGGGAGGCCTTTACTCCAAAAACAAAGAGCGCGGTCTCTATAAAACCACCGATGGAGGCAAGACTTGGAAAAAGACACTTTACATCGATGACAATACCGGTATCATTGATATCAAAATCCATTCAAGTAATCCAGATATTCTTTTGGCTGCAAGCTGGGAACGATTCCGTCAGGCTCATGATTTCATCGGCAATGGAAAAGGATCATCCATCTGGAGATCAGAGGATGGTGGAAATACCTGGAAAAAAGCAGTGGATGGATTCCCTCAGGACGAATTTGTAGGGAGAATCGGCTTTGACTTTAGCCAAAGCAATCCAGAGGTGGTATATGCCTTACTTGATAACCAAGCCAAATCTGACAAAGCTCCTGAAGCGCCAAGACAGCGTGGGGCAAAGCCTGATGAGAATGCTTTGAAATTTGAAGACTTCAAGAATATGAGTACTGAAGAAGCGCTTGGACTTGAAGATAAAAGACTGGATACTTTTCTAAGATCAAACAGATTTGCCACGATTTACACTGCAGCAGAAGTAAAGCGTCTCTTAAAAACAGGGAAAATAAATACTACCCAGATTGCTAATTACAATGGCGAAGCTGTTGACGCAAATGCGGCTATGTTTGATGGTGCGGTAATTGGCGCAGAAATCTACAGATCTGAGAATGCAGGCAAATCCTGGAAAAAGGTTTCCGAGTCGGATATCAGCCGACTGTACAATTCCTATGGATATTACTTTGGAGAAATCCGCGTGAATACCGAAAATGAAGATGAAATCTTTGTTTTGGGAGTGCCGCTTTTGGTTTCTAGAGATGGAGGAAAAAACTTCAGCAGAACCGACTCCGTTGGCAGGCCTCACTCTGATCACCAATCTATGTGGATCAATCCAACAGACAGCAAGCATATTTTATTGGGGAATGATGGTGGACTTTACCGAAGCTACGGCGGAGGTGCGATTTGGGATCACTTGAATACTCAGATGCCTATTTCACAGTTTTACTCCATCATGACGGATGATGCCAAGCCTTACAATATCTATGGCGGAATGCAGGATAACGGTGTTTGGTTTGGTAAGTCGACCAATGATCCATCAGACCCTTGGGAGTCGCTGATGGGAGGAGATGGAATGGTAGTAGCAGTCGATACCCGCGATAATAACATTGTCTACACAGGATCCCAGTTTGGTATGTACTTCCGTATCGATAAGACCACAGGTCAGCGAAAGTTTATCACCCCGGGCCATGAAATCGGCACCGCTCCTAATCGATACAATTGGAGAACACCAGCTGAACTCAGCTACCATAATCAGGATATCGTGTACATGGCTTCGCAATATGTTTACCAAAGTTTGGATCAAGGAAATACTTGGAAGCGAATCTCTCCTGACTTGACAAAAAATCAAAAAAGTGGAAATGTCCCTTATGCGACTTTGTCGGTAGTCGAAGAATCTCCATTGGAATTTGGGACGATCTACGCAGGTTCGGATGACGGAAATGTTTGGATCACTCGAAACAATGGTGGTAACTGGATCAGCTTGAATGCTGGACTTCCGCAAGATCGCTGGGTGAGCAGCATTGCGCCATCAAGTCATCAGGAAGGATTGGTTTATGTGACGCTCAATGGCTATCGTAGTGATGAGTTTGCCACCTACGTGTATAAAAGCACAGACTATGGAAAGACTTGGACAGCCATCAAAGGAAATCTCCCCGATGAGTCCACCAACATTATCGTAGAGGATAAAGTAAATGAAGCGATCCTATACCTAGGAACAGACCACGGACTTTATGTGACAATGGATGGAGGAAATAATTGGAATCTTTTCCAAGGCGCCATTCCAAACGTAGCCATTTATGACATGACGATCCAAAGCCGGGAAAATGACTTAGTCATTAGCACACATGGTAGAAGTGTTTACGTGGTAGATCTGGATCCTATTCACAAACTGGCCAAGCCAACTCAAGTGGTAATGGAAAAATAAATAGTCCATACATAAAAATGCCCGTTTGGAATCAACCGAACGGGCATTTTTTTTTGGTTTAAAATAGAGCTTAAAAAAGCTTGAATCCTACGGAAAGAATAAATTGATTGATTCGCTGATCTGTTTCAAGACCTCCAATATTCCCTGTCAAGGATGAGAGTGAACTTTCATATTTAGCATCGATTAGTAAGTTTCCAATATCTAGTCCTAGCCCTGCCTGATACCCTAAAGTGGCTGAATTAAAATCTGCATTTTGAACGGTATTTGTGGCATCCTTCAAGTCTGAATTGATATCAATACTTGCAATTGGCCCTGCTTGTATCCTAAAAAACTTGAATAATTTGACCCCAAGCATTAAAGGAATGTCTAATCGGTTAAAATTCTCGGAAAAGGAATTTGAGCCTGAGCTTCCACCTGGCTGAGGACTATTTATTTGGAATGTTCCGCTCGTCTTTGTGTACAAAAGCTCTGGTTGCATATAGAACCCTCCAAAAGCAAGTCTTCCAAACAACCCAACATGATACCCTGTTTCAGCATCCCCTGGGATAAAATTATTTTTCTCGAAATCTACTTTGGTAGATGAAAGCCCAAACTTAGGGCCTAAAGAAAATTCTTGAGCATATGCCGAAAGGCCCAGACCCAAGAAAGCAAAGAGTAGGATAAATTTTTTCATGAAAGTGATTTTTGATTCAGGTTACAAAACGTAAAAGTTTTGAAAAAATTAACAATTCACTTGCCAAAACTAGATTTTAATTCAAATCTTTTGTTGCCTTATCTTTTGCAAGCAAGTATAAGTCCCAAAAATTATGGGGTTTAGGGATTAAAGTATCGAATTTATTCGGTGAGTTTTTTCGAAAATATTCAACATCCCCAGCAGTGAAACCAATCACCGGGATACTTTTGAAAAGCAAATTATTCTTCAATTGAGTCAAAAATTCTATACCATCCATTTCAGGCATCATGATATCTGTAAGGATCACATGGAAATTGGGATCCTCTCTTAGAAAACCAAGTGCTTCCAATCCATTGTGAGCCAGAACCACATCATCTTGAGATTTTTCAAAAATCTTTTTAAGAATCAAGAGATGAATATTATCATCATCTACTACAAGTACACGCATTGAATTTAGTTATATGACAAACAAATGCATTTCAAATACAACAAAAGGTGCGACATATCAAAATGATGAGGCCCTAATCCATAAAAAAAGGGGCAAAAGCCCCTTTTAAATTATTTTAAGACTAGAATTAAGCCGCTTGAGGCGCTCCGAAAATACCGACCATATTCAAAATCAAAAGGATGATCACGATTGGACATACATACTTGATAAAGAAAATCCAAGCTCCCCGGAACGGTCCTTTAAATGATGGCGCACCAGAAGCTAGTTCATCCGCATAATCTGAGATTTTAGATGCCCATCCTGTATAAAGTGCCAGCATTAGACAGATGACAATCACTGCAAATGTCCCGAAAATAAAGTCCATGATTCCGAAGAATCCTGTTAAAGGGTTCCCCAGGAAATTAAAGCTTAAATCCGCAAAGAAATTCCCCTCTATTGCAGAAAGAGCTGAAGGAACGGAAAGAAGCATCGCTCCAATTCCTACAATCCAAGTCGCTTTTTTTCTACCCCATTTTCGATCATCGATTAGATATGCTACTGGAACCTCCAACATAGAAATAGTAGAAGTCAATGCTGCCACCATCAATAAAGTAAAGAATAAAGCTCCAATGATATGCCCGCCTGGCATTTCAGCAAAAACCTTTGGAAGCACATCAAAAACCAAAGCTGGACCTGCTGCAGGATCTTTACCCGGCAACAAAGCAAATAATGCCGGAAACACCATTAGTCCTCCCAAAAGAGCTACTGAAGTATCCATCCCAGCTATCCAGCCAGACGACTGAATGATATTTGCTTTTTTAGGCAAATAGGAACCAAATGTGATCATCAATCCCCATCCCACTGACATTGAAAAGAATGCTTGCCCTAAAGCTTGTAGAATAACAGTTGGATTGATTTTGGCGAAATCAGGCTTCAAGTAATAATCAATCCCTGCCTGAGCTCCTTCTAAAGTAACAGATCTACCAGCAATGAATATGATGATGATAAAAAGAACTGGCATTAAAAATTTTGAAGCTTTCTCAATTCCTCCTGACACTCCGCCCAATACGATCGAGATTGTCATTAGAATAAATAGAAATGTCAATGGAATCACATACAATGGAGTCTCAATAAAGACCTCAAAATCAACCGGTACATTGATGATTTCGGTGATTATATATCCCACTGTCCATCCTGCAATCACAGAATAATAGCTAAAAACAAAAAAACAGACTAATACACAAAGTACGCCTGTCAATTGCCAAAACTTATTTCCTCCTGTATCACGAATCGCTCCAATCGGATTCTTGCCGGATTTTCTTCCCAATGCGATTTCATTGAATAAAAGCGGAAGTGCGATCAGTAAAACGCAGAGAATGTATACAAACACAAAAGCTCCTCCTCCGTTTTCTCCCACTAGGTAAGGGAATCTCCAGATGTTACCAAGTCCTACAGCTGATCCAGCCGCAGCCATGATAAAACCAAGACTTGATCCAAATTGACCTCTTTCTTCGGATTCTATAGGTACTGCCATAAATAGATAATGCTAAGTTAAATTAAAGGGTATAAACTACTTTTTAAGAGCGGGCTAAGATAATTTGTTTTGCCAAAATACCAATTGCCGTTTGGAAAGTTTTAGGCTCATAACCAAGCTCTTTTCGTGCTTTTTCGATAATAAAACCTGTTTTCAGAGGCCTTTTTGCCGGTTGAGTAAATGTACTTGAATCTGAACGCTTGATTAACTCTTTGTTAAGTCCAAAGTAATCAGCAGTCATCATGGCCATTTCATATGGCGTCAAAAAATCCGATCCGGAAATATTGAAAATTCCTTCAGCTCCTTTCTCTGCGATCAGAATACAGCCTGCTGCCAGATCTTCAGCTAAAGTGGGAGTTCGAAATTGATCATCTACCACTTGGATCTGTTTTCCTGATTCCAAAGAGCTTTTCACCCAAAGGATAATATTTGTTCGACTCATGTCGTGCGCTATACCAAATACCAAAACTGTTCTTGCAATAGCCCATTTTGTTTGACTATTCATGACTATTTCTTCTCCCAGTAACTTTGTTTTACCGTAGTAATTAACTGGTGAAGCCTCCTCTTTTTCGTCCAAAGGCCCTTTTTCTCCTGAAAAAATAAAATCTGTAGAAAGAAAAATAAAATGAGCCTGAACAGACTCCGCAGCTTTAACCAAATATTTGGTAGCATTAACATTCGCATCAAAACAAGCTTCTTGATTTTGCTCGCATTGATCTACATTTGTCATTGCTGCCCCATGGATGATAATATCAGGATGAATAGCTTGAATTGTTTTTAAAATCTGCTCTTCTGAGGTAATCTCTAGATCAATATATTCAAATCCTTTTCCAGGCAGCCTACTTTCTCCTCTTCCGCTTCCAAATACCAAAAACTCACCTTTAGCAACCAATTGCTCTACAAGCTTTTGCCCTAAAAGACCATTTGCTCCTGTGATAAAAATCTTCCGTTTACTTTCCATCTGGGTAGTTGTAGCCATATTCCTTTTCGATTTTCTTTCGAGTCATTTTCTCCACTGTGACATTCATATAAATAGGGTCGATAGGTACATCCCTAGAACCTGTCTTTACTTTTGAAATCTCTTCTGCCACTTCCAATCCCGAAATAACTTCTCCAAAAACAGTGTATTCCTGATCAAGGTGTGGAGTTCCTCCGATAGTAGTATAAGCTTCAATTTGTTCCTTACTGAAGTTTTTTGTCAAATTAAGATTCAATGATTTTTCAATTTCTTCTCTTTTTGAGACCACTAGCATTGTCAGGCTGTCAAATTGCTCAGCAGCATATAGTCGACTGTATTCCTTCCGGAGCTCTTCCTGACTAGCTAGCTGTACATATTGCATGAAAGCTGGCTGAAGTTTCTCCATATCAGCCTTAAGCTCCTCTTCATTGTAGACTTTCCCGATTACTATGTAAAATTGAGATCCATTGGATCTACGTTCTGGATTGATTCCGTTTCCTTGTCTGGCAGCGGCGATCATTCCTTTCCGGTGGAAATGTTTAGCATTAATCTCCGCAGGAAGGGTTGGCCAATCAGCAGGTGCTAGTTTTTCTTTGGTGAAGACATCTCCACCCTGAACCATAAATGCGTTCATCACCCGATGAAACTGGGTAGAGTCAAATCTCCCCTCTTCAGCCAATTCAATAAAATTGGATTTATGAGCAGGAGTATCATCAAAAAGTACTGCCACGATTTCTCCTTTCTCTGTCTCAATTTTAATTAAATAATCTTTTTGCCCAGAGCAGGCAAAGGAATTCATCAAAAGGATCGCAAAAACTAAATTTCTCACAAAACTCATTTTCCTAAAGTTGTTTTTATTTCTTCTAAAATTCGTTTTCCCCCTGCTCCTAAAACCAGGTCTGCTAACTGCTGACCAAGTTCTTCAGGTGAATTCAAATCGCCTATCACTTCGAGAGAAATCCTCTCTTTACCATCGAGACTTACTATTCCTCCTTTTAAGATGATATTCTCTTTTTCCAAATTGGCCAAAGCAAAAACTGGAATACTGCATCCTCCTTCTAAAACACGCAAGTATGCACGTTCAGCTTTCAACTTTTGCGCTGTTTCAAAGTGATTACAAGCTTGAGAGATTCCTAATTTCAATTGCTCGTCTAGACGGGAGGCAACTTCAATTGCCACGGATCCTTGGCCTACAGCCGGGGTGAATTCATCCAGATCTAATTCTGCCGCGATCAAATGATCGTAGCCCATCCGATGAACTCCAGCATAGGCTAACAAAAGCGCGTCACAGAGTCCTTCTTCCATTTTTCGGATACGGGTTTGTAGGTTTCCCCTCACCTCCACTGTTTTCACATGGGGGTAAAAATGCTTGAGTGTGGATACTCTACGGGTGGAAGACGTACCTAGCACCAAAGTCCGTTCTTCATTTTTCAAAGAGATACTTGAATCGTGAGAAACAAGGACATCATTCTCTTTTTCACGCTCCGTAAAAGCTATAATTTCAAAACCTGAAGGCAAATTTGACTGCATATCTTTTGCGCTGTGGACGGCGATATCTATTCTACCATCCATAAGCTGGTCCTCCAATTCTTGAGTAAAAACACCCTTACTCCCAATTTTTGAAATGGAAACATCCAAGACCTGATCTCCTTTAGTATCGATCAAAACGATTTCTGTCGCAAGACCTGCCTTTTGTAATAAGCCCTCCACATGATAAGCCTGCCACAGCGCGAGCTTACTTCCGCGAGTTCCTATTTTGACTAATTGACTCATTGAACAGAATTTCTTTTTACACTTTTTTTGCTTACCCCCTCTTCGATAAACTTGATGATTTCTCCTGCGATATTTATTCCGGTTGCTTTCTCAATCCCCTCTAGTCCCGGAGAGCTATTTACTTCTAAGATAAGTGGTCCTCGAGCGGACTGAAGCATATCCACGCCAGCTATTTCCAAGCCTAAGGCTTTTGCAGCACCTAAGGCCGCCTGCTTTTCCAATCTAGACAGCTTAATTATGGTAGCCTTTCCGCCACGGTGAAGATTGGATCGAAACTCACCTTCAGCTCCTTGTCGTTTCATTGCCCCGACTACCTTTCCGTTAACAATAAAAGCTCGTATATCAGCACCTTTGGCTTCTTTGATGAATTCCTGAATTATAATTCTTGCCTTCAATCCATGAAATGCTTCGATTACAGATTGGCTGGCTTTCTTTGTTTCCGCCAAGACAACTCCCAATCCCTGGGTTCCTTCAAGCAATTTGATAATAAGAGGAGCTCCGCCTACATGCTCGATAATTTGCTTTTCCCCACCTTTGGAAAAGTTGGTGAAGGCCGTTTTAGGCATTCCTAAACCAGCACTTGAAAGAATTTGGAGGCTTCTCAATTTGTCACGGCTTCTGACAATCGCCTGTGAATTGACTGCACTAAATGTACCCATCAGTTCAAATTGACGAACTACCGCAGTGCCATAGAAAGTCACTGAGGCTCCGATTCTAGGAATAATCGCGTCAATATTGGAGAGCCGCTCTCCTTTATAATAAATAGAAGGACCCTCCTGCTCAATAATCAAATCACAAATACTATGATTTATGATAACCGCCTCATGACCTGCTGCTTGGATCGCCTGAAAAAGCCGCTTTGTGGAATAGAGATTTGGGTTTCTGGATAAAATGGCAATTTTCATGTGTTTATTTTACTAGGGTAAAAGTAGGATATTGAAATTCAATTAGGCTTTTTTTCGGTAAGTTCTCGCAAGATTAGTATGATCAACATCTACCAGGAATCGCTTTTTCAAGGCTTTTCTTCCAAGTAGAATTACATTTCTCATACTGGACCTATCGGAGAGTGTAAATTCAGCAGGGAATGTCTCATCTGCGATTTTTATTGTCGTAACGATCATATATCTCACTTCAGCATGCCCAAAGGAGTTTTTGACCTTCTTCTCAGTGAATTTATCAAAAGTCACTATTTTCCCTGTAAAAGCATGATGACCTTCCATTAGAGCCTGAAATTTCAACAATCTTTTTCCTTCGATTTCTTCAACATGGATGTTTTCTGCATGAATACTACTCGTATATGCACCGGTATCAACTTTGGCCCATACAAGTTTTAAATCCAGATCCGGCAAAGAAATTTTTTCCTTTCTGCCAATTATCTTTTTTTCCATGTTAGCTAATTTTTGCCATTAATCTCGAAATCTTCATCGATAAGTCCGTGAAGATGAATTTCGCATTTCCATTACGTTCCAAATGATAATGTGCCTGATTGAAAGCCTCGTACAAGGTGTCAATGTGATCCCCTTTGAAGACACTTGCATTAATTTTGGTCACAAAATCCAGATCCTCACCGCGGGTTCTAACCAATTGGTTCAGATTAGCATCAACCAAAAGCATCTCTCGAAGTACATTCATTCCTCCAAGGAGCAAAGACTTTTGTCCTTCTATGCTTTCCTTATGAAAGGAATCTGCCTTATTAAACAAGGACTTAAAATCAGATTTAAAGCAATCCACGAACCATTCCCGGATTTGCTTCACCTGATGATCCTCCACTTGATCAACTAGCCGAACGGCCTCTCTCATACTGCCGTCCGCAATCATCGAAACCTGGTTGGCGGTAACTTCATCTGCCTTGCCAGTTTCAATTAAATGGTTTTGAATCTCCTCATCTGTAAAGCCTCTGACCAATACTTTCTGCGTCCTAGAAAGGATGGTAGTCAACAACTGTTCTGGATGAGAAGTGATCAGAATAAAAATAGTTTTAGGCTGAGGCTCCTCCAGAATTTTGAGAAGGGCATTTGCAGCGTTTTGATGCAGGTATTCCGGAGCCCAGATCATCATAATTTTGTATCCGCCTTCAAAAGCCTTCAAGGAAAGAGTTTGAATTATTTTTTTGGCAGCACCTTTAGAAATATTCAGCTGTTTTTTCTCAAACCCATTAAATAGAATGAAATCATGGATATTCCCGTAAGGATTGGAAAGCACAAACTTTCTCCAATTGCTCAATAAATCAGATTTTTCGTCGTCATCTTCCTCTTCTTTTTCTTCGTCCTTTTTACTTTTTGAAATTGAAGGCATTGCAAAATTCAAATCAGGAAGCACAAGTCTGCTCATTCGCTGACATGGCGAACATTGACCACAGGAGTCATTTTCTCCAGGGTTTTCACAAAATAAATATGTAGACAAGGCTAAAGCCATCGTCAAATTTGCCGATCCCTCCGGACCATAAAAAAGTAGCGCATGAGCCAAATGGTTATTTTTGACTGCGTTGATCAAGTTTTCTTTAATATCGGGAAGTCCTGGTATAGATGCGAATTGCATGTGAGTTTAGTTCAAGAGGATTTCTCCCAAATTCTATAGTTTTTGGACAGTTCAAATATGGTTTGAAGAATTTCTAATTCCTCCGCAGTCAACTCCAAACCTCTTCGTCCCATAACCGCTTTGGCTGTTTCTTCGAATTTGGAAAATTGAAATGTGGAGAAGCCACTTGCCCCACCCCATGCAAATGAAGCAATAAAATTACGCGGAAAGCCATCTCCGAAAATATTTGCTCCCACACCGATTACAGTGCCGGTATTAAACATGGTGTTGATTCCACACTTGGAATGGTCTCCCATCATTAATCCACAAAACTGCAAACCGGTATTCGCAAACCCACCTTTGGTATAGTCCCAAAGTTTGACAGGTGCATAGTTATTTTTCAGATTGCTGGTATTTGTATCTGCCCCAAGATTACACCATTCTCCGATTACGGAATTCCCCAAAAAGCCTTCATGACCTTTATTACTGTACCCAAAAATAACCGAATTAGAAACCTCACCACCAACTTTGCAATGAGGACCAACTGTTGTATCTCCACGAAGCTTAGCGCCCATATTTATAGTACTGTGGTCGCAAAGTGCAAAAGGTCCTCTAATGATGGATCCTTCTTGAATCTCAGTATTTTTACCGATGTAGATAGGACCATTTTCAGCATTGAGAATCGCTGCACGGATAGTTGCTCCTTTTTCTATAAAGATATTTTCGGCTGAATATACTTTCGTATACGGATCTGTGATTGGCTCACTTTTTCTCCCTTTGGTGATCAAAGCAAAGTCTTTTCGAATCTCCTCTCCGTTAAACTGAAAAATATTCCAAGTTTTGAGAAGTAAGGAAGGTGACTTTTCAAGTTGAATTGTTTTTTTCTCTTTTACTGCATCAAGATTCTTTTCAGTCTCTCCGATGTAGGATGCGAGCAGGATTTTACCAAAAAACAATGCTTGATCCTCTTTTAGATTTTCAATTAATCCCCAAGATTCTGCGTCAGGAAGCCATGCAGCATTAACTGCCATAGCTTTCCCTTTCGCTCGTGGAAATTTTTTTTGCAGGTAATCCTGAGTTAGATATGAAATTGATTTACCAGTGATTTTTTCCCATTTCTCAGAGATTTTCAAGATTCCTACCCGGAAATCTGCAACAGGTCTGGTAAAAGCAAAAGGTAGTAATGAACCGCGAATAGCAGGGTCATCAAACAATAAAATTGAGTCCATGAAGCAAAAATAAAAAAGTCTCCCGGAATCCATGCTCCGGGAGACTTTTTCAAGTAAGGTTGGGAAGAATTACTTCTTAGCTGCGTATCTTCTGTTGAATTTCTCAACTCGACCTGCAGTATCCAACATCATTTTCTTACCTGTGTAGAAAGGATGAGACTCAGAGCTAACTTCAATTTTATAAACTGGATAGTCTTTACCATCTTCCCAAGTGATAGTCTCGGAAGTCTCGATAGTTGACTTAGTCATGAATTTGAATTCGCTTGAAGTGTCATAGAACACGACGTCTCTGTAATTTGGATGAATATCAGCTTTCATTGTATTGCTAGTTATATAGTACCTTTTTCAAATGAGGCACAAAGTTATTCTTTTTCATATTTTTCACCAAATCTTTATCAAGTATTTATGAGCCAATTGTTCAAAAGCATCTTTATAGTAGATTTGGAGCGCAAATATACATCCTCAGTTTTTAGATTTCAGCTCTTTTTCTAGCTTTATCCGATGCAAACTCCCAGAAATTCAACCTTAAGTATTTATTGGCTCCTGCTTTTATCCTTACTTTTTATGCCAGAGTTTCTCTTTGCACAGGGAAGCTATGTCCCTTATGATCGGGATTATTATCATCGATTCGAACGATACGAGATTCTTCAAGGATCAAATAATTCAATTTTCCAAACAGGATTCAAACCCTTAAGAAGGGATTTATTGGGGAAATATCTTGATTCCTTGTCCAATGACCCAGTAATTAAAAGCAGATCAGACCAGTTTAACCTCTCCTATTTGAGCCAAGACAATTGGGAATTTGTAGACAGGGAAACTTCACTTTCGAAAAAGCCATTTTTAAATGCCCTTTATAAAAGACCCGGTGATTTAGCCTATTATCACAGTGATGAATTTGATATTCATGTGAGTCCAGTCCTATTCCTAAGCGGCGGAATCGAAACTGATAATGATCAAAACCCAAACCGTCTGACAAGAGGAGTTGTAGTTCGGGGCTCTATTGATAAAAAAGTGGGGTTTTATACCTATTTCACTTCTTCAGAGGCATTCTTCCCGTCTTGGATCAAAAATTATGCGGAGAATAACGGAGCAGTTCCCGGTGAAGGATTTTGGAAAGAATACAACACGCAGGGTTACAGTTACTTTTCCGCGCTTGGTCATGTCAATTTTAACCTGACCAAAAATATTCAAGCCCAGATCGGGCACGACCGTAATTTTGTTGGAGAAGGATATCGATCATTTTTACTTTCGGACTTTTCCAATCCATACATGTTTGTGAAGTTGAATACTAAAGTCTGGAAATTTCAACTCACCAATGTGTGGACTCAAATGACAGCAGATGCAATCTATGATCGGGGAAGACCTACTGACGGAAGGTATCCCCAGAAATGGTTTTCATTCCATAGGCTAGGTTTTGATGTGGGTAAAAAACTAAACTTAGGATTCTTTGAGTCGGTAATGACTGATCAGGCAAACTTCAATTATTTCAACCCTATTATATTTTTTAGATGGGTGGAACAAAGTCTTGGAACACCTGACAAGGTCATGCTAGGCTCAGATTTCAAATGGAATTTATACCCCGGGATGCAATTATATGGTCAATTTGCATTGGATGAATTTGTATTCAATGAATTTTTTGGAATTGACGGGAAAGGCTCCAAACGAAATAAATATGGAGTACAAGCAGGCTATAAATATATCAACGCATTCAAAATCTCAAATCTAGATCTGCAGGTAGAGTTCAATACAGCGAGACCATATACATTCCAAGAGAAACAGGATTATCAATCTTACAGCAATTGGAGAACTCCACTTACCCATCCTCGAGGAGCAAACTTCAGGGAGTTTTTGGGAATTCTTCGATATCAACCGCTTCCGAAATTGAATCTTACCTTAATCGCCATGCATCAACTCTATGGAGCTGATCCTAATCCAGAAACCAACTTCGGAGGGGATGTCCTGAAAAATAGACTTGTCGGAAGCCCAACTGGATTATTCGGAAACTTCATTGGACAGGGCATTGAAAACACAGTGATACAAACCAATTTAAATGCGAGTTACATGCTTCGACACAACTTCTTTATCGATGCTACGCACACTTTCCGAAGGAGAACAGCGCAAGACTTGGATAGTCCAGAATCAAATCAATTAGTACAACTTGGGTTTCGTTGGAATTTCCTGCGTCCCGATTACAATTACTAATAACACCCCGAGCGGACAATTTTCCGTAAATTCGGGTTTATTTTCATCTCCCTATTTATGAATACCTATTTACGAATCCTTTCCTATGCCAGACCCTATGGGAGATTCGTTCCTATTTACATTATATACGCGCTACTTTCTATCATTTTTGGCTTATTAAATTTCACTTTACTTAAGCCACTATTTGATGTCATTTTTGAACAGGTTGACCCATCAACCCTTTCCAAATATGCTTCAAAGCCAGAATTCAGTCTATCAATTGACTATTTTTCACATTTATTCAATTATAATTTCCTGGAAGTTGCTGAGGAATATGGTAAAAAAGGGACACTGTTTTATGTATGTATCATTATTGTTCTCTCCGTTTTCCTAGCTAATCTTTTCACCTATTTGTCTGGAGTAGTTTTAGCAAAAGTCAGAGCAGTAGTGATCAAAAAGATGCGAATGGACATCTTTGGCAAAGTGAGTAAGCTCCACATTGGCTATTTCTCCAATGAGCGAAAAGGAGATTTGATGTCAAAAATGACCAATGATGTGCAAGAAGTAGAGAATACCATTGTACAATCACTTCGGGTAGTTTTTCGAGAGCCGGCAACCATTATCCTCTATTTTGGAGTGCTATTTTTTATGTCAGTGAAGCTTACCCTTTTCACCATATTAATTATCCCAATTTCAGGTGCAATCATAGGAGGAATAACCCGAAGGCTCAAGAAGAAGGCCGTTCAAAGCCAGCAATCACTTGGTAGAATTGTAAATATTCTGGATGAAACTCTTGGAGGAATGAGAGTAATCAAGGCGTTTAACGCCGAGCGATTTATGAAGAATAAATTCGACCAGGAAACTAATTACTATGCCGATGTAAATGTGAATATGGCTCGGAAAAACGAGTTAGCCTCTCCTATTTCTCAGTTTCTAGGTGTATCCGTAGTTGCAGGAATTTTGGTTTATGGAGGAGGGTTGGTTCTTAGCGGCGATTCGGAACTTAGCGCTTCAAACTTCATCACATATATCATTATTTTCACTCAGGTATTGAATCCCGCTAAGGAAATTTCAAGAGCAGTAAGCAATATCCAACGTGGAATAGCCTCTGCAGATCGGATTTTCCAAGTAATCGATACTACTTCGCTGATCAGTTCTCCATCAAAACCAAAAGCATTAAATGGTTTTGATAAATCAATTGAATTCAAAAACGTAAGCTTCGCTTATGAGGAGACCAGAGTTTTACATAAGATTAATTTTTCATTAGAACGTGGAAAAACCATAGCCTTGGTAGGTCCTTCTGGAGGGGGGAAATCGACATTGGCAGATCTTGTACCCAGATTTTATGATCCAACAGAAGGTGAAATTCTCCTTGATGGAGCTGACCTAAGGGATTTTGATCTTACCGATTTACGAAGCTTAATGGGTATTGTAACTCAAGAATCAATATTGTTTAACGATACGGTTTTTAACAATATCGCTTTTGGGATAGATGGAGTAACAGAGTCCGAAGTAATGGATGCTGCTAAAATTGCAAATGCACATGATTTTATTGAAAATCTGGAAAATGGTTACCATACCTCAATAGGTGAACGGGGATCCAAGCTTTCCGGAGGTCAAAAACAACGCATTAGCATCGCCCGGGCTGTCCTTAAAAACCCGCCAATCTTGATTCTTGATGAAGCTACTTCGGCGCTTGATTCAGAATCGGAACTTCTAGTACAAGAAGCTCTCACTAAGCTGATGCAAAACAGAACCACATTAGTGATCGCTCATCGGTTGAGCACCATACAGCATGCCGATGAAATTCTGGTTATTGAGCGTGGAGAGATTGTCCAGAGAGGTACCCATTTGGAATTAAGCCAAAAAGAAGGCTTATATCAGAAGCTTTCCAGTATTCAGTCCGTTTAGTATATTCGTAAAACCAAAATCGTAAACCATGAAAAAATTTCTTCAAATCCTTCAAATAGCCTTATTGGTTTATTTTGGCGCTTTTCTGATTTTCTTTATTGCTTTTGACACCCTAGGAGGACTTTTTGGAATGGATGAAATCACTTCAGACTCCATGGTCAAAATCACACTTACAGGCATGATTATTTTTCTCATTACTTGGGGAGTTGGCTACTCTGTAAATAGCAGCCTTACCTCAAAAATAAAGGGAATGGAAAATGACATGAATGCATTGAAAGCTAAGATTTATGACTTTGAACATCCAAAATCTACCGCAAAACCTCTAGATCCTTCTAAGAAGCCTTCTGAGAATGACTCTAGTAATATCCCGCCTAGACAAAATATTACCTAACAAATATCATTTCAACTAAAGCAAACTGCTATATTGAGGAGACCTAATCGTCTCCTTTTTTTATGGTAGCAAAAACTTTTGGAAGTGCAGTCTCCGGTGTAGATGCAAACATCATTACAATTGAAGTTAACGTTGGTCAAGGAACCAGTTTTTTCATGGTGGGACTCCCTGACTCGGCAGTTAAAGAATCTCAGCAGCGCGTAGAATCCGCACTCAAATATTTTGGATTTCGAATGCCTCGTCAAAAGGTAGTCATCAATTTGGCTCCTGCGGATGTCCGCAAGGAAGGTTCTTCATATGACCTTCCTATTGCGATGGGAATTCTTCAGGCCTCCGAGCAAGTCGAATTCCCTTCTTTGGAAGAATATATCATCATGGGGGAGCTTTCTTTAGATGGAAAACTTAGACCTGTAAAAGGTGTCCTTCCGATTGCCATAGAAGCAAGAAAAAGGGGCTTCAAGGGATTTATCCTACCTCTTGAAAATGCCAAAGAAGCCTCCATCGTGAACAACCTTGATATTATCGGAGTAGAAACTATGCAGCAAGCCGCTGATTTTTTGATGGGGGATTTACAAATCGAGCCCTTAGTCACAGATACTAGAGAGATATTTTATCATTCCTTGGATGACAATGAATTTGATTTTGCAGATGTGCAAGGGCAAGAAAATATCAAGCGGGCAATGGAAATCGCAGCAGCGGGTGGTCATAATGTCATCATGATCGGACCTCCTGGTGCCGGCAAGACCATGTTGGCTAAGCGACTTCCTTCGATCCTCCCTCCGCTCACTCTTGTGGAAGCTTTGGAAACTACCAAAATTCACTCTGTAGCAGGCAAACTCGGAAAAAATGGAAGTCTCTTGGCACAACGACCATTCCGAAGTCCGCATCATACAATTTCGGATGTAGCCTTAGTTGGAGGAGGCGGTAACCCACAACCTGGAGAGATCTCATTAGCGCACAATGGGGTTTTGTTTTTGGATGAATTACCAGAATTTAAGCGATCTGTCCTGGAAGTAATGCGACAACCACTTGAAGAGCGAAGAGTTACGATCTCGCGTGCAAAAGTTTCGGTAGATTACCCTGCCAATTTCATGCTGATTGCGAGCATGAACCCTTGCCCATGTGGCTATTATAATCATCCCGAAAAAGAATGCGTCTGTGGTCCGGGGATCGTACAACGCTATTTAAATAAAGTTTCAGGTCCGCTTTTAGACAGAATCGACCTTCATGTAGAAGTAACTCCTGTAAAATTTGATGAGATGACCTCCACCCGAAAAACCGAGTCCAGTAAATCAATCAGAGAGCGAGTGATCCAAGGAAGAGAGCGGCAAAAAGAACGGTTTAAAGATAATCCGGAAGTTTTTTGCAATGCTATGATGCCCTCCCACCAAGTGAAGGAAGTCTGTCAAATCAATGAAGCTGGGAAATCACTTTTGAAAACTGCAATGGAAAGATTGGGCCTCTCAGCCAGAGCCTATGATCGAATATTGAAAGTAGCACGAACTATCGCGGATATCTCAGGGTCCGAAAATATCAAAGTCGAGCACCTTGCGGAGGCAATTCAGTATCGAAGTTTAGATCGAGAAGGATGGGCTGGATAGTGTACAGATTTGAGATGGATGATTGAGATATATGATTTGAGATTTTAAAAAAAATCAAACCTTTCAATTATAAATTCACAGTTATGAAAAGGATCACCAAGCGCGATGTACTCTTCTTCTTTATAGGAATCGCTACCTTCCTTATTTTAGACTCCATTTACAATTGGGAAGAAACCTTAGAGGCTTTTAGAAAAGGCTATCAAGATGGCCAAAATGCAGCCAAGTTTTAAGAGCTACTAACCCAATTCAAAAACTTCTCCTTCCTTACAGAGGAATACGTCATAATTTGGACTCGTCGCAGTAACACATTCTTCAAAAATCTTACTGAGTCGCTCATCGGAATTTAAAGGATCGTGGTGAAAAATTGCGAGCTTTTTCACCTTAGCCAAAGCTCCAAAAGCGACTGCATCCTGCAAAGAACTATGACCCCAACCTATTTTAGTTTGGTACTCAGCGGCTGTATATTCTCCATCATGGAACAGTAAATCTGCATTTTCTGCAATTTCATAACCACTTGTCCACTCAGCTTCATTCGGAAAGTTAGCAGAACCAAGCGCGGGCTCATGATCTGGCATATAAGCAAATACAGAATCCCCATCTGTCATCCGAAAACCCAATGTAGGCCCAGGATGACAGATATAAGCTGATTTAATTTTAATATCTCCTATTACAAATTCAGAGTTGTTAATTTCGTGAATTATAGGATGTTTTGGCAATTCATTTAATCTGACTGGAAATAATGGAGGCGAGAAATAGCGACGTAAACGATGTAATAGAGGCTCCAGAGCCGTGCTTGGGCCCCAGAAATGAACTTGAATATTTGGATTATAAAGTGGTTGAAAAAAACCCAATCCCATCGTATGGTCAATATGAAGATGTGTCAATAAAACATGAAGCTCCTTGACTTTTGGAGAAAGAGATTTTCCAAGTCGCTGAATTCCAGATCCTCCATCTAGGATGATAAGTGTATCGCCCTTTGAAACTTCTACACAAGAAGTGTTTCCTCCATAAATTATATTTTCGGGTCCTGGTGAGGGTAATGACCCCCTGCAACCCCATACTTTGATTTTCATGAGAAATTAGAGTTCCAAAACAAAGCCATTGCTCCAAGAAAACGTTTGGGTCTTCCTTCGATTGGTATCGCAGACACATTTATCAAATGCTTTTCGCCTTTTAAATTATCAATGTAAAACGATCCTTGTGCAGGTTTGTGATGAGTTAGAGTTTGTACCAAAGGGAGACTCTCGGGGGGTAAAGGGTTGCCTTCAATATCAGTAGGTTTGAAGATAGTTGACCATTCTTCTACAGGCATACTTCCTGTTTCTCCAAACCTGATTCCTAGAATTTCTTCAGCGGGCTCATTGTAAAACAAAAGATTACCTTCTGGATCCACCAAAAAAACTGGCATTGACAACCCATCAATGAATTGTCTACCAAGAATTAGCTCAATAGGCTGAATTGCCATGGGTTTATTATTATGTACAACTTAAAAAGAAGTAGAAGGTAATAAATATTTTAGAAAAACAAATAATTTTAGGAAGGATACTTTAATCATCAGTTTATTATCAATTTCAAAAACTATTACGATTTACTGAAAATCATGTAACCTCATTAGAGATTCCTCGTCCTGATGTAGTATGAAACCTAATCATTTATTGATCTTTTTATTGATCTTTTGGAGCTGTAAATCTGAAGAACCCCAAGTACTCACTAACATAGAGGGGGCCTATATTGGGCAATTTTATTTAGCTGTTCCAAATTCAGACTTTGTTAGCTCTGACATCACATTGACTCTCGAAAACGGAAGGTTTTCAGGTACCTCCAGCAGGTCTAAATATCCTGCAATCTGTAGAGGAACTTATGAAATAATCGGGGATGAGATCATATTCACTGATGAATGTATCTGGACTGCAGAATTTAACTGGGGGCTTATCCTTTCAGGAAATTTTAAATTTAGTCTGAAGGACGGTAAGTTGTCAAAACTTACAAGAAAGGAGGGCGAAAACAGCTATGTTTATAATCTCTCAAAAACCAATTAAGCTTACTAAAGGATGAAACCAACGGTTTCCCAAAAACCATCACGGTGAGAAAAATCACTTTATGAAAGATTTAGAAAAGTTACTTTTGGTGAAATTTCCATTTTGCCATGAAAGCGACCCTACTTATTCCAGTATTTGCAATTCTCTTATTTTCTTGTCAACCAGAAAAAACCAATTCTGAAAGCACCGCAGTTGGAGTCACTCAAAAACAAGGAGTCCAAAGCGTAGATGCTGTCAGCTTTAAAAACCTCTCAGAAAAGGAAAACACAATCATCCTTGATGTAAGAACTCCTCAAGAGGTAGCTGAAGGAAAAATCCCAAATGCAACTGTGATCAATATCTACGATCCAGAATTTGAGACTAAAGCAAAACAGCTAGACAAAGAGAAATCTATATTAATCTATTGCTCAGCGGGCGTTCGCAGTGCACAAGCAGCTGAATTTTTGACCGGACAGGGTTATACATCAGTTTACCACTTGGAAGGTGGTCTAGGAGATTGGTATCGAAATGGTTTTCCACTTGAAAAATAAATCAAAGTAAAACATCACAGATCAGAAGGCTTGATCCAAGTCTTCCAATAAATCATCCAAATGCTCTAGACCAACTGAAACTCGAATAAGATTTTGGGGAGTAAGCGTATTCGGACCCTCCGATGCGGCCCTTCTTTCGATCAAGCTTTCCACTCCCCCGAGGCTAGTCGCGTTTGTGAAGTAATGAAGTCTTGAAATCAAATTGTTTGCAGCTTCAGCGCCACCTTTTACTTGGAAAGATAAAATCCCACCAAAACCAGTCATTTGAGTTGCTGCAATATCATGTCCGGAATGACTTTTAAGTCCTGGGTAATACACTTGCTCTACTCCAGAATGTTGGCTTAGATAGTCGGCTATAATCCCTGCATGTTCTGCATGACCTTTCATCCGATAAGGCAAGGTCTTGATACTTCTGCAAAGGTAATAACAATCAAAAGGGGAAGGAACTGCACCTCCTACTCGTTGCACGATCCTTACTTTTTCCCAAAAATCATCGACAGATTTGGTGATTAATGCACCTCCCAGAATATCACTATGACCTCCAAAATATTTGGTACTTGAATGCATCACGATATCTGCACCCAAATCAATAGGATTTTGAAAGACTGGGGAAGCGAAAGTATTGTCACATGCGAGCATGGCGCCGTTTTGTTTTGCAAGTTTTGCCACCGCTCTGATATCAGTAATTTTTAAAAGGGGATTTGAAGGCGACTCCACCCAAACTAATTTGGTATTTGCCTGAAACGCATTTTCTATATTTTTCAAATCCGTCATATCTACGAAAGTAGCCTCAAGCACTCCATTGAAAAGTTGAAGAATTGCATTTTTCAGCCCGTGGTACATGTCATCTGGAGCAATTATATGGGAACCTGGTTCCAAGGCTTGAAAAACAGCAGCACCAGCTGCATTCCCTGAAGAAAAGGCCGTGGCATCTTCTCCCTTTTCAAGTTTTGCTAACAGTTTTTCCAGCGCATTCCGATTTGGATTATTCGCTCTGGAATAAATCATCGAATCTGGCTGATGAATGAATGTGGTGCTTAGCGTTATAGGCTGAATTGCAGGTTTTTCTGAATCCGTAATGATATTTGCTCCGTGAATTGCTAAAGTTTCAAGCCTCATGATATGTATTTTTTGAATTCTGATTGGAAGGAAAAATACTATTAATATTTTGCAGTATGAAACGAATTTCTTTTGCCAAAACCCAATTTGGTATTTTCCTATGGTTGAGTTTTAGCGTTTCTGCTTTTGCTCAGCTTACTAGTTCTAATCTTCCAATCGTAGTTATCAATACAGAAGTTCAAATTCCTGACGAACCAAAAGTCCTTGGCAAAATGGGAATCATCTGGAATGGTGATGGAGTCGAAAATAAGATCACTGATCCATATAATCATTACGATGGGTCAGTTGGGATAGAAATCAGAGGTCAGTCCTCCCAATCTTTCGACAAGAAGAGTTATGGAATTGAATTATGGGATGAAGATCAGGATGGGGTTGACTTTGGACTACTTGGGTTTCCGGAGGAAGAAGACTTTGTTTTCCACGGCCCTTTCAGCGATAAGTCACTTATGAGAAATGCCTTGGCTTATTATTTGGCTTCTAAAAACATGGAATATGCCCCAAAAATCAAATTTTTTGAACTCGTAATAAATGATGAATACTTGGGTGTTTATCTTCTCACCGAACGGATCAAGCGGGATAAAAACCGAGTAGATATCAAAAAACTAGACGCTGAGGATATCTCGGGAGATAAATTGACGGGTGGGTATATTCTGAAATTTGATAAAGGACTTCAAGAAGAGATTGCATGGGAATCTCCTATTCTTCCTTTTCCTGGAGCAGGAAAAACAAGAATCATGTTTGACACACCAGACTATGACGAGATCGTGCCTGAGCAATTCAACTATATCAAGGGTTATATTGATGAATTTGAGAGCGTTTTAAATGGCCCGGAATTCAAAGACCCGACTAATGGGTATGCAAAATACATTGATGCAGAAAGCTTTATTGACTTTTCTCTGATCAATGAGCTTTCCAGAAATGTAGATGGCTATCGCTTGAGTAGCTTTTTTTATAAGGATCGGGAAAGTGAAGGAGGCAAAATAAAAGCAGGTCCGGTTTGGGATTTCAATTTAGCTTTTGGCAATGCGAATTATTGCAATGGCTCCAACATAGATGGCTGGGCCTGGGACTTCAATTCAGTATGCCCAGATGATTATTGGGTAATCCACTTTTGGTGGACAAAACTCTTGGAAGACCCATCGTATATCTCAAAAATGAAAGACCGATGGATCGAACTGCGAAAAGACGTTTTTTCAGATGAAAAAATAATGTTTGCAATTGACAGTATGCAATCAGAAATCGGTGGAGCTGGAGTCCGGAATTTTGAAAAATGGGATGTGCTGGGCGAATATGTTTGGCCAAATAATTTTGTTGGGCAAACGTACCAAAAAGAAATCACCTATTTGAAAACCTGGGTTCAGGATCGCTTGAATTGGATGGATTACCAATTTGATGTAGTACTGGCTTTAGAACCGGAGCAAGAAACAGGAATTAAGGTTTACCCTAACCCTAGCTCAGGAACACTTTTCATTCAATCAGAGGATGCGTGGAAAGGTGGAGAAAAGATGAAAATTTACTCCACGCTGGGACAAGAAATTCAGGAATTCACTTTTGCCGAAGGCCAGAAAAAAAACAGATTTGACATACTGGCAGGAAATGGCATCTACATTTATCAAATTATTGAACCGAACGGGAAAGTGATCCTGAGAGGAAAATTGATCCTCAACTGATCAGAAACCGGAAGATAATTCCGGTTTTTTTTGATGCTTTCCAACCTTTTGGTGTTTAGCCGACTCTTTCTTTTATAACCCCAACAAATGAGTCTTATTCAAATCAATCAGGAATTAATTGAAAAGGTCATCGAAAACGACCGAAAGGCACAATTCCAATTGTTTGAATTGACAAAACGATTGGTTTATTCTTTGGCATTTCGAATCCTGAATGATGAGGACGAAGCCCAGGATGTCCTTCAGGACACCTATGTCGAAGTTTTTCAGAATCTCAAAAAACTAGCTCATCATGAAGCTTTGATTGGTTGGATGAAAACGATCACAATTCGTAAGGCAATCAAAAAAAGTAAGAAAAAGATTCACTTTGAACCTTTGGAACAAGCAAATCTAGAAATCGGAGAGGAATTGAATGCCTGGTTTGATGCAGAGCTTCTGGATCAGGCGATTCGAAATCTTCCAGCTGGGGCACGAGCAGTCTTTATGCTGGTAACTGTGGAAGGATATCCCCATCAGGAGTGTGCAAAACTGCTCGGAATAAGTGAAAGCACGTCAAAGTCACAATTGAATTACGCCAAGGGATTATTGAAAAAGCGACTCAAAACTCTTCTGCAGGCATGAAAGATCAACTGAACGAACATACACCAAGAACAGATAGCTGGGAAAAAATCCTAGGGAAGATGAGTTTTGAAAATCAACTCGAAGGTCACCTCCAAAATCTTCCTCAGTTTGAGCCAAATGCTGATAGCTGGGAAAAGATCATCGATAAACTTGAAGATAAAAAGCGAATCTCACTATGGCCTTTCCTTGGACTTGCGGCAGGGATTATTGGCATCTTATTGATTTCAAAATTTGCCTGGAACGAAACAGAAACTATTGAGCTACAATTCTCTGATCAAAATTCTCTAACCGAAATATCAGTGATAGATCTGCCTGTTCAAATGAAGTTTCAAGAAGAATCAAAATCTGGAATATCGAAGACGATTCCCTCAATATCCAAACCCAAAAAGATCACAGAAACACAGGAAAAAGAACTACCAGAGATTTCTGTCAAAGTTCCGGATTTTGAATTTATCGCTATTGATAAGCCAGTTATACTTCTCGCTGAAAAAGATTCCTTAGAAGAATTTGAAAACCAAGTTCAATTGAAAACCCTCCACGAAGTGACGATTTCTTGGGGGCTTAAACCAACCAATTTCCAGGTAAAAACAGCTTTTGGGAAATCTGATCCCGTCAAATTAGAAGAAAAACAAATCGGGAGATCTGGTCGCTTGGGTCGGATCCGTTTCGGACAAAACAATTAAACCACATTTCTAAAACTCAAGAAAATGAAAAGATTTACGCTTCTCACTGGCATCGCCATGCTTATTTCCTTTAGTAGTATTGCTCAGGAAATTGAAAATAAGCTTCACAGCAACGAATTAGAAAAACTTAATCTTTCATTTCCAATCACTGATACTTTGGTTTTCAACTTCCCAAATGAGGGGAAATTAATTCTTCTCTTCAATAAAGATGAATATGAAATGACAAAACTTGAGGAACGATTTAAAAAGGTATTGAAGGAAACAACAGATTTTCCCGAGTTCAAGACTTTAACTTATCGGATAAGCGAAGAGTATGGTATCACAAAAGAAGATGCTGTTATTCTTGATTTAGAGCGAAACTATTTGCCCCATGTGGATCAACTGGAACTTGGATTAGTCCTTGGGATGGATTATACAGGAGGGGATTTCACTCCTCAATTTGGAGCGAAGGTGATGTTTAACTTTAAGAAATTTGACATTGGTGCTTCCTTTACCAACACGATATATTTCCCTGACCGAATAGAAAAAAACATAAAAGTCAATAGCAATTGGTTCGCAAACACGGAGTTTAGATGGGATCGAAGTGATCCAAAGTCAAATTCTGCAAACACTTTTGGGGTAGGTATTTTGGTTAATTCTAAAAAAAGTCAATTATTTCAAGGAACCACAATGCAGGCGTTCTATAGAAGGAAAATCAGTAAAGATGTTGCTATCCAAGTAGGCATCATTGGGACAGAAAATCTAAAAACCTTTTACCCAACTATAGGGATCAGATTTTGGTAAACGAAAATAGCCGGCTTATCACCGGCTATTTTTCTTTTTAAGCATTGATATATTGATTCTAAAAACTTAGCTCACCATTACCAATCCTAAAATCCTCACTAGTTTCTCTTATCCCTCGTTTCTTAATTCTTGAATCTAGTATCTTAGTTCTAAAGTCTTGATACTTTTCACTAATATATTTCTTCTATCTAATCCGATCTACAGACCTGACTAGCGCCTCATCCTTTCGGATAAATCGGTTAGCTAGCATATTAGAAACCATCGCTACCAGAATCGCCCAAAAACCTATTTGATAAGTACCTGCCTCTTGAGCATTGATAGCTGTGTTTATACCATTGGTAGTCAAGAAAACAGCAACTACCAAACCCACCATCACAAGGCTATTCATCATATTGATCAGCATCTGACGACCTCTATTGGCATATTGGAAAATCGAAATCAAGGCTAAAAGTCCCGCGAAAGCGGCCAGAGTACCGATGTACCATTTGGATGAAGACTGAATCAATTCCCCTGAAGCATCAAAATTACTCAAAGCAAAAGCAGTAAGATTCCAAGAATCTCCAGTTCCGGAATTGGTTTGTAATTGCTCCCAAAGAGGCATTCCGATGGTCACACCCATAGCGATGACTACTAAAAACAAGAATATGGTTTGTACGCGCTGAATCATTGTTGTTTATTTTTTTGGCAAAGAAAAGCGGTTCTTAAATGCTTTCCAAGGAATGGAAGTTTCTTAGCGGAATTGAAGGGGAATAGTATCTTTGCAAACTTATGAGTGGAGTCAAGCGTTTTTTTCTGGAATTGAGCTACAAAGGCACCCCTTTTCATGGTTGGCAAATCCAAGAAAATTCATTTTCAGTACAAGAATCAGTTGAATCAGCACTGAGCACCTATTTTAGAACGCCCGTTACCGTAGTTGGTAGTGGTCGGACTGACACTGGGGTACATGCTAGTATGCAGGTCTGTCATTTTGAAACAGATTTACCGTTTGAAAAGGAAAAGTTCCTCAAAGCAATAAATGGTATTCTCCCAAAGGAAATAGCCATACATTCGATCAGGGAAGTGATACCTACAGCACATGCGAGATTTGATGCCAAAAAGCGATCTTATGTTTATCGGATTATCTTTCGCAAAAACCCATTTCTTGATGAATTAGCCTGGAGGTGCTTTTACAATCCTGATGTGATTCAGATGAATCTAGCAGCAGAAGTCTTGTTGAGACATGAAGATTTCGAGTGTTTTAGTAAGGTGAACACTGCGGTAAAACACTTCCGCTGTCAAATAATGTCTGCCTATTGGGAACAAAAAGACGGCGAATTGTTATTTCATATAACTGCCAATCGATTTCTCAGAGGGATGGTAAGAACAATAGTGGGAACCCTCTTGGAAGTGGGTTACCATCATAGAAAAGCTGATGAAATGGATCAGATTATCCTTTCCAGAGACCGGAAAAAAGCGGGAAAATCGGCACCGGCAAAAGGCTTGTTTTTGAGTCGAGTCGAATATCCTGAAAAAATCTATTTAGACTAAACTATTTTGAGCTTAGAAAAAGAAAAAGAATCCTCCGGAGAAATTGTTGACACCAAAGTCCTCAAGAAGCTTTACAATTTTGTAAAGCCCTATAAGCCACAATTCTACTTTTTGGTGTTTCTGACAATTGCTTTGGCAATATTGGCTCCAACCCGACCCTATTTTATTCAGGTTGCTATAGACGACTATGTCACAGTGGGTGATGGCGCAGGCCTGTTGAAGATTATCTATCTCCTGGTTGTATTGATGATCCTTCAAGCCTTGGTGCAATGGGCTCACACCTACTACTCAGGGTGGATTGGACAAGTGATTATTCGGGATATCAGGGTTCAGCTCTATCAGCATTTGCTCAAGCTCCGCTTGAAATTCTTTGACAACACCCCTATCGGTCGATTAGTAACTCGAAATATTTCAGACATTGAAACTTTAGCAGATGTATTCAGCGAAGGTTTGGCGGCAATCATTGGAGATTTACTTCAGTTGGTCACGATTCTTGCAGTGATGTTTTACATTGATTGGAAATTGACCTTGGTGAGTTTATGTACGCTCCCTTTGATGGTCATTTCAACCTATGTATTCAAGGAGAAAATCAAAGTCACTTTCAATGATGTTCGAAATGCGGTTTCCAACCTCAATTCATTCTTGCAAGAGCATATCACTGGGATGAACATCGTACAGATCTTCAATCGTGAAAAAAGAGAATTTGCGAAGTTTGAAGAAATCAATAAGGAACATGCTCGTGCGCACATTCGATCTGTACTTTACTATTCAATCTATTTCCCAGTTGCGGAGATTATTCAAGCTATTGGAATTGGCCTTGTAGTTTGGTATGGTGCAGTGGGCGTGTTGGGAATGGATTTACAAATCGGAGTTTTGATTTCCTTCATCATGTATCTGCAATTGTTTTTTCGACCCATTCGGATGATTGCTGACCGGTTCAATACGCTTCAAATGGGAGTGGTAAGTTCCTCTAGAATCTTCAAACTACTCGAAAGCAAAGAACATATCGACAATGAGGGAAGCTTTGCCCCTGAAAAGTTGAAAGGGCATATTGAATTGAAGAGTGTTTGGTTTGCATATGTCGATGAGGACTATGTACTCAAAGACATCAATTTTGAGGTTAAGCCAGGACAAACTGTTGCGTTGGTGGGAGCAACAGGTGCGGGAAAATCCTCGATTATAAATTTGATTTCACGGTTTTATGAAATCAGCAAAGGCTCGATCAGTATCGATGGTCATAACATCAGAGATTTTGAACTGGGAATTTTGCGAAAGCATATCGGAGTCGTAATGCAGGATGTTTTTTTATTTTCAAATACGATCTATTATAATATCACACTTGGTAATCCAGAAATCACCAGAGAACAAGTGATGTATGCCGCTGAATTGGTCGGTGCAAAACGATTCATTGAGCGATTGCCGGGAGGTTTGGACTATAATGTAATGGAGCGTGGAGCAACGCTGTCGGTTGGTCAGCGCCAATTGATCTCTTTTGTAAGGGCGATGGTCTATAATCCGGAAATTATCATTTTAGATGAAGCCACCTCCTCTGTGGATACAGAAACGGAAGAACTGATACAAGAGGCAATTGATAAAATGATGAAAGGCAGAACCTCCATTGTGATTGCCCATCGACTATCCACTATTCAAAAAGCAGATAAAATAATTGTGCTCAATAAGGGCGAAATAGTCGAAACGGGTACACATGACTATTTGCTTGACCTCGGCGGCTACTATACCCAATTGCATCAGATGCAACTTAAAACAATGGCGATCTAGCCTGATTTTTGCGACAATTCGGAAAAATATTAATCACTCATGAAGTACAAAATCATTCTAGCAATCTTATTTATTCCTTTTTTCACTTTCGCTCAAGAGCGAAGCATTGGTCTCAGACTTGGTGAGCCGCTTTCGATTACTTACAAAGACTTTATCTCCGATTACATCTCCTATGAGTTTATGCTGGGAAGTGCGGGACTCAACGGGAATAGCTATTACCAGCGTGATTTTGAAAACAACCCACCTAGTAATAATGCCTTTTATGTTGCCCACTCTTCCAAAAAAGGGATTTCTCTCAATGCAAGAATGGCATACAACGAGGATTTTACTGAGACTTTCGGGATCGAGCAAGGCTATCTACTCGCTTATGGAGGCGCTGGGATTCAGTTGCGGACAGCAAATATCACCTATACCTATGCTACAGGGATAGTTAGTCAGCCTGGAGTTCCCTTGCTTGAGGAGCAGCGAACAAACGTTGACTTTGGCCCTGAGGCTTTTATCGGTGCAGAATATTACTTTGATGACCTTCCGATAAATATTTTTGCGGAGGCTGGCTTTTTCTTAGAACTCTTGGATCGAGTGGGTCATGTAAAAGGACAAGGGGCAATTGGAATCAGATATATTTTCTGACAATGAAAAAACGTATTTTATTTGGATTGATTTTTTTGGCCCTAGTAGCAGTGCTTGGATTTTGGGGCTTTGACAGATTGGGAGGGAATAATCCCATCATCATTGAACTAGTTGATTCCAAGCCTGAAAGTCTTGCTGGCAGAACCTTTGAGGGAATTCCTCAGGATGAAAAACTTGCGAATTATTTCGAAGAAATACAGACTCAAAAAGGGCTGAAGCCCGGAACTTATCTTCATACGATTTACGAGGTGGAACCAGCGGGGAAACTAGATACCATGAAGGTTTTCGTCGGAATTAATCAAGCTGTACCCCTGAATGATTTTGAGTTTAAAACTTTTGACACAAATGGCTATCTAGTAGCCAAAATATCCGGGAGTAGATGGGTGATGCCGGGACCGGATGCGATTAAAGAAAAACTTCAAAACTATGCTCAAGAAAATGGGCTGGAGCTAAATGGTATTTTTATTGATAAGATTATATCCGAAAAGGAAGTCCATGTCCTTGCACTTTTGAAGTAATTCTAAGAGCATACCTGAAGTTGATCATTTTTTTAAAACTTGTTTTCCAAACACTTATATGGTGATTAAGCTTTTTTAACGAACAAAATTTTATTCTTTCTCGTGAAAGAAATCGTACCTAACACCAAACACAATGAAAAAGCTAAACTTACTTGCTCTCTCGATCATTATTCTAATCGGCTTTCAAGCATGTGAGGGTCCAGTGGGACCTCCTGGACTTGATGGGCTTGATGGGGTAAATATTGTATCTAAAGTTTTTGAAGTTGAGGTCAATTTCACCCAAGCGAACAATTACATCGAAAAATTAATATTTGAGGAAGCGAACATCGAAAGTGATGTGGTTTTAGCTTTTATCGAGTGGGAAATAGACGGAGGCAAGTCTGTTTGGAGAGCCCTTCCTCAGACCGTTTTCTTCAACGAAGGTGGGGTATTGATCTACAATTATGATTTCACGCTAGATGATTTCAGGTTATTCTTAGACGGTGCTATCAATCCTGCTAATCTTGGGGAAGAATGGAGATTAAATCAATTATTCAGAGTGATTGTCGTTCCAGGCGATTATGCCTCTAGTAGAATCGACTTTACCAACTATGAGGCTGTCACTGCTATGCTCGGCTTAAAAGATGAAGATTTTAAAAGAATTGACTTGAAAAAGTAATATTCAATACAAAGTACATTACCTAAACCAACTGATTACCACAAACAGGAAGGAGAAATCTCCCTCCTGTTTTTTTATGTTCCAATTTTCCAGAGTCCAAATAAAATTTGCTCCTTATCTTTGCACCCATGCAATTACAAAATGACTTGCTGCTAAGAGCCGCAAAGGGAGAGAAAACAGAACGAACACCAGTTTGGTTGATGCGTCAGGCAGGTAGAATTTTACCTGAATATAGAGCTGTCCGGGAAAGCGTAAGTGGATTTATCGAACTCGCACAAACCCCTGAACTTGCTGCCGAGGTAACCATTCAGCCTGTGGATATTTTAGGTGTAGATGCTGCAATTATTTTTTCTGATATTCTCGTAATTCCGGAGGCGATGGGATTACCCTATGAAATGGTGGAGAAAAGAGGCCCTTTTTTTCCAAACACAGTCAGATCAGAGGCAGACCTAAAAAAACTCCGCGTAGCCGATGGGGCAAATGACCTCAGCTATGTGATCAAAGCAATCGAAATAACCAAGAAAAATCTAGCTGGTCGAGTCCCTCTAATCGGGTTTGCAGGTGCTCCTTGGACCATTTTTGCGTATATGGTTGAAGGATCAGGTTCGAAGACTTTCTCTAAAGCAAGAGAGATGCTCTACACCCAACCAAAATTTTCACACCAGTTGCTTCAGATGATTACTGACAGTACTATCAACTATCTGAAAGCACAGATCAACGCAGGAGCTGATTTAGTCCAGATTTTTGACAGCTGGGCAGGAATTTTAGGACCGAAGCAATATGCTGAGTTTTCCTATCCATACATTTCACAGATCTGCAATGCAATCAGCGAAGTACCTAAGACTGTTTTTGCCAAAGGCGCATTTTTTGCCCGAGAAGAAATGGGGATGTTGAATTGTGAGACAATAGGTCTGGATTGGAACATGGGAATAGCTGAATCCAGAAAATTAATTGGAGAAAACAAAACGCTTCAAGGAAACCTCGACCCTGCTGCACTATACGGAAATCCAGATCAAGTAAGGGAAGCAACCATTGATATGATGGACCAATTTAAAGGGACACGTCATATTGCTAATCTTGGACATGGTGTCTATCCAGACATTGATCCTGCGATGGTGAAAGTATTTATTGAGACGGTGAAGAATTATTGCTAATTCAGCTCCGTCTCTTCGGAGTTCATCAACTGCTCAAAATCTATAACAGTTATCGGAAAGCGATCGAGCTGGAAAGTTTCGATCGCCTCTTCTACAATCCCTGATCGGAGAACAATCACTAATTTGCCAGAGTAATTCTGAAGCGTATATCGAAGCAACTCGGCGAAGCCTTCTCCTTTAAATTCTAAGGGCCCGATTTCATCAAAAATCAATTCAGGCGCGTGAAACTGATCACGAACGTGTCGATCCACTCGTTCAAAGGATTGATTTGAAAATGAATATTTTCCCACTTTCAGGTTGCCTCCCAGCTCTTCCATGGGGATCGATATCTGATTTGGAATCAATAAAAAGTTTCTTTTTTCCAGAATAAAAGGACTGAGAAAACCTGCAGATCCACTTTTATGCTTCTGAAGCCAGGTAGTCTTCCCTGCTCTTTTTTCTCCTGTAAGAATGATGATTCTTAGAGACTGATCTGTACCCATGTTTTTACAAAAAAAGGAATTCGTTGGAAGGTCTTTTGCCCTGAAGCAGCTCTCCAGGAGATTTTAAGATTTTTACGCATCTCAGGAAGAATGCCTTCAATCAGATTGATCTCCCGTAGTAGTCCCGATCTCCTATTTCCCAGAAAAGCGAACAGTGCTTTTTTGACCAAAGGTCCTAAAACCAATTGCCAGGCAGTAAGGATAATTGCAGCTCTTAAACTCATTTCTCTAAAAGAAGCTGGAATAAATGGAATAAAATAAATCACCGCCAATAATGCGATGATAGACCACTCGAAATTTATTTTCCGATTCTTTTTGGCAGAGGTAACTATCTGTTCTTCTTCTGAAGTCACGGGTGTTCGCTTAGCGACCAAGGTCACTTTCCCGATCATCCATCCGGCAATAATCCCGGTCACTAGGTAAATCCCAAGGTAGCTCAATACCAAATTTTTGGCACTTAGAATCGTAGACAAAAAAGGGAAGTATTCTACAATAGAGAGCATAAACTCATCCAGTGCATCCCAAAAGCCCATTCCAAAAATAATCGTCAAACTGATAAGCTTCATTGTGGCTGACTGCAGGTATGCAAAAACTGTGACAAGCATTCTTCCAGCTTTCTGAGACCGAACCAATGAAAGAATTATTGCTCCAAAAGTCCCTTGTAATGCAACTGATAAAAATGCTCCAAGTGGTGCATGCGGGCTGAGTAGCATCTTAAATACCAAAACGATTAGCGTGGCATGAATCACTTTTTTTGAACTGCCCGTAGCGGTATAAATCAAGGAAATAAATAGCGCCGAAAAGCATGCGATAAAAACACCTGCAAGCGGAATTCGAAAAGCATGGAGTAATCCACCCAGAAATGTCTCTGTCAATACCCAAAGGGCTATAAGTCGATAATATCGCTTGCTGATCATATTAGTTGAATTGAATCTCCTATGCGTACTTTTCCTTCTTGGAGCGAAAGTGCATTTTGCCCAAAGTATACTTTATTGTTTAATGTGCGGTAGGTAGCAAGAGTCTTAAGTGGTTCTTTACTGCTTACGCCTGATTCTTGATCGACAGTAATCATTACACAACGAGCACAGGGTTTGACTATACAGAAATCTACGTCTCCGATTTTGATATTTTTCCAACAGTCTTCGATAAAGCTTTCTCCACCCGAAAAGACAATATTTGGGCGGAAACGATCCATAGAAACCGGATGAGTCAATTTTGAATTCAAATGATGAAGCGATTCTTGCCCTATAATTAAATAGGGCATACCATCGGCAAAACTTACCGACTCCTCATTGATCGCATATTTTGGACTTACTTTACGCTGTCCTGATTCAGGCATTCGGACCAACTGACACTCTATACCTAAGACTTCAGAGAACCATTGATCAATAGATGGATCTACCAGGTTTGCCTTCAGGCGATCATCCCAAATCTCCACTTCAATCTGTGAATCTAATAGAAGGTCAAATGGAATTTTGAGGGGTTTAGCCTGAGATACAGGATTTGATACCGTGAGATGGTCATCGTGTAAATCGACCTTGATCAACGCCATTTGGGGATGAGTTCGTTGCGTAAGAAATAAACCAGCTCGATCTACCAGCATCCAACATCGGTCGTATTGAAACCCACGCTCCAAAACTTTTGCAGATTCCACTCTAATTCCCCGAAGAGACTTTATTGGGTAGATAAAAATATCCTGGACTCGCAAGGCTGAATTCATGATTCAAAAATAAGTCCTCTCCATCAGAAATTCTGCTTCTTAGCTGAAGAAATTAATTAAAGAATTTTCGAGAGTTTCGACGTAAACCCAAAGCGGATTTAGCAGTTCAAGCTTCCAATCTACTTTGACAAAGGCAATTCCAATGCAAAACACAAGAATCCCGCGCAAGAATTCTTTTCGATTTC
The DNA here is from genome assembly GCF_001936475.1 of Algoriphagus marinus. Taxonomy (GTDB): domain Bacteria; phylum Bacteroidota; class Bacteroidia; order Cytophagales; family Cyclobacteriaceae; genus Algoriphagus; species Algoriphagus marinus. The sequence continues at coordinate 380,399 of NZ_MSPQ01000005.1, forward strand.
TTATATAGAAAAACTTTCTCATTACAGATAAGATGCAGACAATCACTAAATAGTTGCAGGGGAAAAAGAAATCATAAAAACTGCCAAGCAGGAAGGTCTGCCAAATGATTCTTGACATTTTCGGAAGGAAACCAGAAAGTTATTGGCAAGTTTTCTGCCAATCTGACACAATAATCTAAAGATTCCGGGATGGCACATGACTTGAAGAAAGGGAAATGTATTAAATCTGAAACTAAATAAAATTTATAATCATGGGAAAAATTATCGGCATTGACTTGGGTACTACCAACTCCTGCGTAGCTGTAATGGAGGGTAATGAACCTGTAGTAATTCAAAACAGTGAGGGAAGAAGAACCACACCTTCAATCGTGGCTTTTCTTGACAACGGAAATGGAGAGCGAAAAGTAGGAGACCCTGCCAAAAGACAGGCAATCACTAATCCTCAAAATACCATTTCATCCGTAAAAAGATTTATGGGGAAAAAATTCTCTGAAATTACTGAAGAGAAGAAACACGCTTCTTATAAAGTAGAAAAAGGACCTAACGATACCGTAGCAATCAAAATCGGTGATAGATCTTACACTCCACAGGAGCTTTCTGCAATGATTCTTCAGAAAATGAAGACTACTGCTGAGGATTTCTTAGGACAGGCAGTAACCGAAGCGGTAATTACCGTTCCTGCATATTTCAATGACGCTGAGCGTCAAGCAACAAAAGAAGCTGGTCAGATCGCTGGTCTTGAAGTAAAACGTATTATCAATGAGCCTACTGCAGCAGCATTGGCTTATGGAATGGATAAGAAAAATCAGGACATGAAAATTGCAGTGTATGACCTTGGTGGTGGTACATTCGATATTTCAGTTCTTGAACTTGGTGACGGTGTATTCGAAGTGAAATCTACCAACGGTGATGTTCACCTAGGTGGAGATGATTTCGATCAAGTGATCATCAACTGGTTAGCAGACGAATTCAAAGCTGAAGAACAAATCGACTTGAGACAAGATCCGATGGCACTTCAGCGATTAAAAGAGGCGGCTGAGAAAGCAAAAATTGAGCTTTCAAGCTCTGCATCTACTGAAATTAACTTGCCGTATATCACTGCAACTCAGACTGGACCAAAGCACTTGGTGAGAACCTTGAGCCGAGCAAAATTTGAGCAACTTTCTGAGGACTTGGTAAGAAGATCAATGGAGCCTTGTAAGAAAGCCTTGGCAGATGCTGGAATGAAGCCTTCAGATATCGATGAAGTAATCTTGGTTGGAGGATCTACTAGAATTCCAAAAATTCAGGAAGAAGTTGAGAAATTCTTTGGAAAGAAGCCTTCAAAAGGTGTAAACCCAGATGAAGTAGTTGCAATCGGAGCTGCTATCCAAGGTGGTGTATTGACTGGTGAAGTGAAGGATGTCCTACTTTTGGACGTAACTCCGCTCTCACTGGGAATCGAAACAATGGGTGGTGTATTTACCAAATTGATCGAATCCAATACGACTATCCCGACTAAGAAGTCTGAAGTATTCTCCACAGCGGCTGACAATCAGCCAGCGGTAGATATTCACGTGCTTCAAGGTGAGCGGGCAATGGCTAAGGACAACAGAACAATTGGTAGATTCCAAATGGCTGACATTCCACCTGCACAGCGTGGTGTACCTCAGATTGAAGTAACTTTCGATATTGATGCCAACGGTATCCTCAATGTATCTGCAAAAGATAAAGGAACCGGTAAAGAGCAGAAAATCAAGATTGAAGCTTCTTCAGGTCTTTCTAAGGAAGAAATTGAGCGAATGAAAGCTGAAGCAGAGGCAAATGCTGCTACAGATAAAGTTGAAAAAGAAAAAGTTGACAAGCTAAACCAAGCTGATAGCTTAGTATTCCAAACTGAAAAGCAGTTGAAAGAATACGGTGACAAACTTTCTGAAGGCAATAAATCAGCAATCGAATCTGCACTTGCCACTTTGAAGGCTGCTCATCAGGCACAAAATATCGAAGGTATTGATACTGCGATGGATGGACTAAACAAAGCTTGGGAAGCAGCTTCTTCTGAAATGTACAATGCTGCTGGCGCTGAAGGTGCACAAGGTGGACCGGATGTCAATGCAGGAAGCAACGACGGAACTAGCGGAGACGGGGTATCTGATGTTGACTATGAGGAAGTAAGTGAAGACAAAAAGTAAACCATAGCTAAACCAATAAATCGGCATCTGTGAAAATCAGATGCCGCTATTATTTTAAGAGCCAAGAATCCGGATTAAAGAATCATGGTTCTTGGCTCTTCTTGTTGACTTTAGAATTTATATCGAATGCAACTAACAGCCGAAAACAAATTAAAAAAACTCATTATTGTTGGAGATCGAGTCTTGATTCGTTTAAAACGACCTAATGAAAAGACAGGCTCAGGACTTTATCTTCCTCCTGGAATACAGGAAAAAGAGAAAGTCCAACAAGGCTATATCATCAAAGCTGGTCCTGGCTACCCTATTCCAATTCAAACTGAAGATCCTGAACCTTGGATGGATTCTGATGAAAAAGTAAAATATGTTCCGCTCCAAGCAAAAGAAGGAGATTTAGCTATTTTCTTATTATCTGGATCGCACGAAGTTATTTATGAGGGAGAAAAATATTTTATTGTACCCCAACATAGCATTTTGATGCTAGAGCGGGAGCAAGACCTCTAAAACAAAAAAGCTCGTAGACTACGAGCTTTAAATTATTAATGCCACCAAATTTTCCGCCTCTTCATACTCTTTGGCAATTGGTATGCTGCTTTGCTAGTTACTTCTATTCGATTTGATTCCTCCCAAACCTTTCTATTTTTGGCTTGAAGTCCTTTCGGATTATTAATGTTTTTTCGTGTTCTGATTTGAACAGCATTACTTTCCTTGTTCCAAACTTTAAAATTCTTCGAATTGGGGCCCTTAACTAATTGAGGGTTATTATCAAAAACGACACTAAGATTATTTGTAGAGGCCTTTCCTACTTTAGTATTTTTTGCAGCAGGACCTTTTGGGAAATCCTGGGAAAAGGCAGTAGCACAAGTGAGGAAAACAGCTACAAAAAGAGACAAACTTTTCATGACTAGTATATTTGGGTTGTACCAAGATATACTGTCTAATTAAAAAAATGTTCCTGTTCATTCAATCTTTTTTAAAAGATTTCTAATGAAATGAAAAATTATATTCTTTAATTAATTGTATTACAACATATTTTAGACCTCAGGAACAACCTCAAATAGGAATTAGTCTATCTAATTTTCAAAAAGAAATGTTTTTTTAAGCTCATTTACTATAAATACACTTGAAAATAAAAAAACCGAGTTGAAATTCAACTCGGCTTAATTCACAATAGACCCTGTATAATAATTTAGAATGAAAACACTGCTGCTATCAAGAAAGATGCTAGAGACTTGCTTGGATTTAAATCTTGATTCATAAAAAACTCCTCCCCCATTGAGTCTAATCTCAATTCAGGAATGAGAGTTAGGTTCTTACTGATTTTAGCATTTCCAGACAATGTCATCGCAAAAACATTTCCATCACCTTCGCCATTTACACCTACCACTCCTTCAAGTCCACCATTGAATACACTGAAATATTCACCACGAAGCCCGATTGCAAATTTATCGGAAGTAGTTGCTTGCAAATACCCTGCAAAACCATAAAACCCTGAACCATCACCGTCGGAATCCTGAATATCAGAACCTGAGAAGAACTCCCCTGAAGAAGTAGTGTTATATGTGGTGTTTACACCAAGAAACAATTTCTCAGATAGATTGAACCCTGTAGTTAAATCTATTTGAAAGGTATTTCCAGCTGAGGATTGATCTGTGATCAAACTTCCGTCATTCTCTAATCTACCATCTTGATCTCCATAAACAAAGTTTAAATAAGTGCTACCTGCATCAGTCGAATATCCAAGTTGAGCGCCCAAGGTATAGGTGCCACTCAAGTTGAATTCTGTCATGTCGGTGGGATTCATTACTGATGCCATCAATGACCATTTATCCGAAAGAGCAAAATCAGCTTTCAAACCTGTATGCGAAAATGGTCCATATGAAAACATGTAGGAAGTTGAATAATTAAAGTTACCCGTTGGAGAGATAACTTCGTATCCTAAAAAGGTATTGAAATTTCCAAATGTCAAAGTAACCGTTTCATTTACATTCCAATACACATACAATTGATTGATAATTTGAGAGCTTCCTGCCATACCTCCAGCATACAAAGGAGATCCAAAAACAGCATCTTCGCCTCTTGGACCGAAAACTAAATCTGCAACCGCTCCAACATTTTTCCCTTCATAAGTGGCGATAATATTTGCCATACCTAATGCAAAACCCGGAAGGTTTCCAAAAGAAGAAGCTGGGGCCATAAAATTCTCACCCTTATTTGGTGCATTAAAGTTTGTTCTAAAATAGGCATCAACTGACCCTGACAAGGTTAATGTAGAAGGTTCCTCCTCCTCTACTACCTCTACGATGAGCACTTCTTCTTGAGCAAAAAGAAGCGGAGAATATACCATTAAGAAAATAATTGAAAACAGAATAAATTTTTTCATGTTAATTTTGAATGTTAGTGAATGATAGAGTTGACTAGCAGGACCCCATCCGGATGAAAGAGAGTGGTATTTTTTTCGCCGGAGGGGTTCTTTAATTTAGGTTTGACTATTCGTCATAGACGATTGTATAGCCACGAATTCCATGTTCATGAGAATCAAGACCGCTCTTCTCGTGAGCCTCAGACACTCTGATACCTATAGTCTTCTTTAAAACAAAAAAGATAATGAAAGCACAGCTGAAGGCCATTGCCCCGCAAATCGCTACGCCGGTAAGTTGAGTGAGAAAAGTATGCTCGGGGTTGGTTGAGAAAATTCCTACTGCTAAAGTCCCCCAAACGCCGCAGGTCAGGTGAACCGAAACGGCACCCACCACATCATCAAGTTTCAACTTATCCAATAAAACGGCAGAATAGACTACTAAGACTCCTGCCACTAACCCTATAATCACTGCTGAAGCAGGAGTAATCACGTCTGCTCCCGCTGTGATACCTACAAGTCCTGCAAGCACTCCATTCAGCATCATTCCCAAATCGAGTCGCTTAAAAACCAAATTACCCGCCAGGAAGCCACCGATACCTCCAGCACTAGCCCCCAGAGAGGTCGTGACCAAAACAAAGGAAACAAGTGCAGGATCCGCAGATAAAACAGATCCACCATTAAATCCAAACCAGCCTAACCATAGCATAAAAACTCCAATCACAGCAAGTGGAACTGATGCACCAGGTTTGTCTACAGTTTTACCATTTACATATTTCCCGATTCTCGGACCAACTAGGATTACTCCTGCCAAAGCCCCCCATCCTCCTACAGAGTGAACCAATGTGCTCCCTGCAAAATCATAAAAGCCCATAGCATCTAAAGCACCACCGCCCCATTTCCAACTTCCAATCAAGGGATAAACTATTCCCACAAAGAATAAAGTAAAGATCAGGTAAGCAGATAATTTCACCCGCTCAGCTATTGCCCCGGAGACAATAGTCGCGGCTGTTGCAGCAAACATCCCTTGAAATAAAAAATCAGTCCAATAAGTAAATCCTCCATCAGCATATCCTATTGAAACATCAGCATCCGCTGGGGAAAACCAAAACATCTTCCAACCAGAAAGGTCAAAAGCAAACCATCCAGGAGTCTCAAATCCTGGATACATTAAGAAAAAACCGACTACCGCATAAGACAATATGCCTAAGATGGGTGTAATCGTGTTTTTAAAGAGAATATTCACCGTGTTTTTAGCTTGTCCAAATCCAGTCTCAACACCGGCAAAGCCCAGGTGCATAATAAAGACCAGCGCAGTGGAAAGCATCATCCAAACATTATTGGTGGTAAATAGTCCTTGGGCGATTTCTGCGGATAAATCTGCCGTTGCTCCTACATCTTGAGCAAATAGAGGTACAAAATACTTCATAGGTTTTTGATTAAATTTTGAACTTTTTCAGAATTTTTATAAGGTTTGAGAGCCGAAGCTATTTCCGAATGTAATTATATTATTGATAAAAAAACAAATATACTTTTACAGATAATACAAATTTTATAGCTTTTAAATATATTTTTTAAACCAATTTTTATCATTTTTTCAAAAAATCAATAAAAATCAATGTTTTTTTAAACCTTCTGTTTAACAAAACAATATTTTGAAAACCTATGTATTATTCTTCGGAATCGATTGAAAAAATTCAGATTCAAAACATAGCAATTGAATATTTTATAATTAAAAAATTTAATTCCGTTTATGCGTATTTTTCAGAATTTTAAACCAATAAGTCCGTTTTATAAAAAATATAAATTTTAAAAAAATGAGTTTTTATTTAAACTTAATTCATAGATTTTTATGAAAAATTTAAATAAGCAAGGCAAATCATCTGCCCTCAAAACAAAAAAGCCGACAAAATGCCGGCTTTTTGAGTTCATATTTAACTGATTCATTTACTAAGCAAAGCAAACTCTTTAGCAAAATAAGTAAGAATCACTTTGGCTCCTGCACGCCTAATACTCAACAGTGATTCATGCATAGCTCGGTCACCATCTAGCCATCCACGATTTGCGGCAGCCTTGATCATACTATACTCACCAGAGACATTATAGGCAGCTATTGGAAGTGGATAATTTTCGCTCAAAAGCTTTATAATATCTAAGTAAGCTAAAGCAGGTTTTACCATTAAGAAATCTGCACCTTCCTCCATATCAAGATCAGCTTCGATAAGAGCCTCTTTTGAATTCGCAGGATTCATTTGGTAAGTTTTCTTATCTCCAAATTTCGGAGCCGAATCTAACGCATCTCTAAATGGGCCATAAAAAGCACTTGCGTATTTGGCAGTGTATGACATTATGGAAGTTTCTGAATAACCATTTTCATCCAACAATCCACGAATGTATCCCACACGTCCATCCATCATATCAGAAGGTCCAAGGATATCAACACCAGCATCGGCTTGCGCCAATGACATTCTACCGAGAATCTCGAGCGTCTCATCATTGAGGATTTTACCATTTTTCACCAACCCATCATGTCCATCACTGCTATACGGATCCATAGCCACGTCAGACATTAGGCAGATTTCCGGAAAATTTTTCTTGATCTCCCTTAGCGCTTTTAAATAAAAGGTTTCAGGATTATAGCTTTCGGATGCAATGGAATCTTTTAGCGTTTCAGGATATGCCGGAAACACATCAAAGGCCATAATCCCAAGCTTCATACAGGCCTCAATTTCTCGAAGCATTAAATCGATGGAAAACCGATAGATACCTGGCATACTTGCAACCTCGATTTTATGATTTGAGCCAGCCACCAAAAACATCGGGAAAATCATATCATTTACAGAAAGGGATGTTTCTTCAATAAGGCTTCTAACTGCCTCGGATTTGCGATTTCTTCTTGGTCTTCTGAGCATGTTATAAAAAGAGTTGTTGAATCTGATCTAGATTCAGTTCGGAGTAATCTTTAATGTATAAATCACAAACAGGTAATTCTTCTTTAGTATGTGTGGATAGAACTCCAACTACTTTCATCCCAGCATTCAAACCAGCTGAGACTCCGGAGAAAGAGTCTTCAAATACTAAACAACGTTTAGGGTCTGCATTTAAGTTGAAAGCACTTTTAAGGTAAACTTCAGGGTCAGGCTTATGTTTGGACACATCCTCTTCCGATAAAAGAGAACCCATAATTGACCTCACTTCTAAAGTATCTAAAATCAAATCCATATTAGCCCTTGGAGCGGAGGTAGCAACACCAACAGGAAGGTTCTGGTAATTCAACTTTCTGAGGAAGTCTAAATAACCAGCAATAGGTTGAATTTTTGTTTTATAAATTTCTCTGAACAAGCTTTCCTTTTCGAACTCCAACTCAGCTAATTCTTTTCCCTCGATCTTACGTCCCAGAAAGTGGCTTAGAATGTAGCTATTATTTTTCCCATACATATGATGTTTATACTCCTCTTCAGTAGGGTTCAAATTTCTTTTTGCAAAAAACTGCTGAAATGCAATCGAATGATAGGGGTTGGTATGGCAAATAACGCCATCCATGTCAAAAATGACCGCTTGAAGCATGTTGTTTTTAGGTGTATTTAAAGGCAAAACTACGCAAAAGCCAAAAAAAATTCCCTGAAATTCAAAATTTCAGGGAATTCATTGAAGTTTAAGCTAAACTGATTAATGATTAAAAAGCTTTTATGGTCTTTTCAATAATATCACAGCACTCGTGAATCTGATCCTCTGTCATTACCAATGGAGGTGCAAAACGAATGATATTCCCATGAGTAGGCTTAGCGAGTAAGCCATTATCTTTTAGTGCCACGCAAATATCCCAAGCTGTACTACTATCTTCTGAATCATTAATAACTACTGCATTTAGAAGACCTTTTCCTCTCACAAGCTTCATAATAGGATATTTCTCTACCAACGCTTGCATCCTATCTCGAAAAATCTTTCCGAGTCTTCTTGCATTTTGAGCCAAATTTTCATCAGATACCACTTCAAGCGCAGCGATTGCAACTTTGGCCCCAAGAGGATTTCCCCCAAAAGTTGATCCGTGTTGACCAGGTTTGATCACTTCCATAATATGATTATCCGCTAGGACAGCCGATACTGGATAGAAGCCCCCAGAAATCGCTTTTCCTAAGATCAACATGTCTGGTTTGGTATAAGTAGCCTGTTGCTCACATGATTTTTCACAGGTGCAATTACCACATACGGCCAAAAGAGAACCTGTACGGGCGATACCAGTCTGGATTTCATCTGCGATCAATAATACGTTAGCTGCTTCGCAGGCCGCTTTTGCCTCCTTAATGTAATTATCAGCTGGCACATACACTCCTGCTTCTCCCTGAATAGGCTCAACCAAAAAGGCCACCACATTTTCTTTTTTTAATGCTGCCTTCAGCGCAGTGATATCATTATAAGGAATACGGATAAAGCCTTCAGTGAATGGGCCGAAATTTTTCCGTGCATTGGAATCATTCGAAAAAGAAATAATCGTGGTTGTTCTTCCATGGAAATTATTTTCAGCTACAATGATTTTAGCTTGATTTTCTTCGATGCCATTTTTTTCATAGCCCCATTTCCGAGCAATTTTTATAGCTGTCTCTACACCTTCCGCACCTGTATTCATCGGGAGAACTTTATCAAAACCAAAGTAATCCGTAATATATTTCTCAAAGGGCCCCAAGACATTATTATGAAATGCACGGGAAGTGAGTGTCAATGTACCAGCTTGCTCAATCAAAGCATTTAAAATGCTCGGATGGCAATGCCCTTGATTAACAGCAGAATAGGCTGACAAAAAATCAAAATACTTTTTCCCTTCCACATCCCAAAGAAAGACTCCCTCTCCTTTTGCCAAAACAACTGGAAGCGGATGATAGTTATGTGCTCCGTATTGATCCTCAAGTGCGATTGCTTGGTTACTGGAAGTAATAGTCTCCATATTATTGTATTTTTGGGTTTTAATTTAAAATTCAAAGAGTTGGACAAATATAGTAATTGCCCTTCGTCTGTCCCATGAAACCCGAAAAGAAGCAACAAACTCCTACTTCAATTACACCCTCCGATTATTATTTCAACGAAAGCGGATTGATGGTTTTCACAAAATCCTATCATCTGAAACGGGGATATTGCTGCGGAAGTGGGTGTAAACATTGCCCCTTCCCAAAAGGCTGATAGAAAAGGGAATATTTTTGAATCCCTTTGTTGGTAATTCGCGAAAAGTTCCGATATTTGCAGACTCATTACAGAAACGCATCATATTTACGATATATTACCATGGCAAAAGTTTGTGACATTACTGGAAAAAGACCTCGCGTAGGAAACAACGTGTCCCATGCAAACAACAAGACCAAGCGTAGATTTTACCCAAATCTTCATAAGAAGACTTTCTACGTACCTGAAGAGGACGCATGGATCACTTTGAAAGTTTGCTCAAAGGCACTGAAAACTATCAATAAAAACGGAATTACTGCAGTTTTGAAGAAAGCGCAGAATGACGGTATGATCGTAATCAGATAATCAAAGTCACGACCCTTAAATCAACACGAAGATGGCTAAGAAAGGCAACAGAGTACAAGTGATTATGGAATGCACGGAGCACAAGACTTCAGGTATGCCAGGTACTTCAAGATACATCACTACCAAAAACAGAAAAAACACTACTGAAAGATTAGAATTGAAGAAATTCAACCCAATCTTGAAGAAAATGACTGTTCATAAAGAAATTAAGTAATTCCCTCGGAAGCGATTCCAGTAAAAGACAAAAGATATGGCTAAGAAAGTAGTAGCAACCCTAAAAAAAGAAGGTGGTGTATCTTACGCCAAAGTGATAAGAGCCGTAAAGTCTGACAAGACTGGTGCTTATACCTTCAAAGAAGAAATGGTTCCTTCCACATTGGTGCAGGATACCTTGAAAAAATAAGTTGCCAAGTGCATCCTAAAGTATCTAAGTCCCTCTGCCCATAGGTCAGCAGGGACTTTTTGGTTATATTGAATTTTTAAAACGTATTATATGGGAATCTTTGGCTTTTTCTCTAAGGACAAAAAAGAAAGTCTCGACCAAGGGCTCCAAAAGTCCAACGAAAATATCTTCTCAAAACTCAGCAAAGCTGTAGTAGGTAAATCTACTGTGGATGAAGCTGTATTAGATGAACTCGAAGAAATCCTCATCACAGCAGATGTAGGAGTGGATACCACCATAAAGGTTATCAATCGAATAGAAGCTCGTGTAGCCAAAGATAAATATGTTAATACTTCCGAGTTGGATAAAATCCTCAAGGAAGAAATAGCAGCTCTTCTCGAAGAAAATAACACGCAAGATCTCATTGACTTTGATATCCCTGAAGATAAAAAGCCTTATGTAATCATGGTTGTTGGGGTAAATGGAGTAGGAAAAACTACTACAATTGGGAAATTGGCGAATACTTTTAAAACTGCAGGGAAATCTGTCATTTTAGGAGCCGCTGATACATTCAGGGCCGCGGCGGTAGATCAATTGATTCTCTGGGGAGAGCGTGTAGGCGTACCAGTAGTTTCCCATGGAATGAATACTGATCCGGCTTCTGTAGCATTCGATGCAGTAAAACAAGCAGTGGATCAAAAAGCTGACGTAGTCATTATCGACACTGCCGGTAGACTTCATACCAAAGTAAACTTGATGAATGAACTGGGTAAAATCAAGCGGGTAATGCAAAAATTTATTCCAGACGCACCACATGAGATCATGCTGGTTCTCGATGGCTCAACTGGACAAAATGCATTCATTCAAGCTAAGGAATTTACAAAGGTCACTGAAATCACATCATTAGCAATTACAAAACTGGATGGTACAGCCAAAGGTGGAGTGGTAATTGGTATTTCGGATCAATTCAAAATCCCAGTTAAATACATTGGAGTAGGGGAAAAAATGACTGATCTACAGATTTTTAATAGAAAAGAATTTGTGGATTCACTCTTCAAAAAGAAATAAAAAAACATAATGCTATTTAAAGTCCTGATGTATCAGGACTTTTTTTTTGAAATTACTTGAACGTATAGATTTTTTTTACGTAATTCAATATGATATCATTTTAACATCATATTGACATGGAAAAAATAATCAAACCTTTCTCTGGATATTTAATTATCCTATTCCTGGTAGCACTTATTCCCGTTGCAGTATTTAGCTTCATCGGTGCGCAACCTATTATTGGAGTGGCAGCTAGTTTGCTTTTCTCAATTTGCCTAACAGGTTTTTTTATTGTAGAACCTAATAAAGCAATGGTTCTTTTACTATTTGGGGATTACAAAGGAACCGTAAAGGCGAGTGGTTTCTTTTGGGTGAATCCATTTATGACCAAGAAGAAAATTTCACTACGGGTTCGAAACTTTGAAAATAAACCTGTTAAAGTGAATGACAAAATCGGAAATCCAGTAATGATCGGTACAATCGTAGTTTGGCAAGTCGACGATACATTCAAAGCAACTTTTGATGTCGATGATTATGAGAATTTTGTTCATTTACAATCAGATGCTGCTATTCGAAAAATGGCTGGATTGTATCCATATGATGACTTTGAGGCCGAAAAAGAAGAAGTTACACTTCGATCAGGCGTAGAGGAAGTAAACCATTCGCTTGAGCGAGAAATAAGTGACCGATTGAATCATGCAGGAATCAAAGTCATTGAGGCTCGGATTTCGCATTTGGCTTACGCATCTGAAATTGCTTCTGCAATGCTTCAACGTCAGCAGGCAACTGCCATAGTAGCCGCTCGACAGAAAATCGTCGAAGGGGCAGTAGGAATGGTAGAAATGGCACTTGCTGATTTGAAAATGAAAGACATTATAGAATTTGATAATGAGAAAAAAGCAGTAATGGTATCTAATTTAATGGTTGTACTCTGCTCAGATAGAAGTGCCAGCCCTGTACTAAACGTAGGAACATTACACCAGTAATATGGCAAATCAAGTTTATAAAGAAACGCAAACCTATAGAGGAACTTGGGTTATGTATTTCATTTTGATGGTCGAACTGCCCACCTTGATCTTACTACTTGTTTTTTTTATTCAGGCTGAAGATAAAACTGAAATGGGGATTGCATTGTCGGTTGTAGGAGTAACAATGAGTTTAATCCTTCTTTTCATTTTTAATTTAAAACTCGAGACACGAATCGACCAAATAGGAGTTTCATTTAAATTTTTCCCATTTGTAAGATCATGGAGAAAATACCCAAGAGAAAAAATCCAATCTATTTCAGTCATCTCCTATAGTCCAATAACTGACTATGGCGGATGGGGATTGAAAGGGAACAGCACTACTAAAGCTTATAGTATTTTAGGTGATAAAGGGTTATTACTAGACATAGGAGAAAAAAAGAAAATCATGATAGGAACCATGAAAGCTAAAGAGCTGGAAGAATATCTATCAACCTGGAAGGAGGAATAAAATGGCATCTAAAAAAGCCTTTGCGCTACGACTAGATGAAAAGATGATGAAGGCAGTTGAAAAATGGGCTGCAGATGAATTTAGAAGCACCAATGGGCAATTGGAATGGATCATACGTGAAGCGTTATTAAAATCTGGTAGACTACCCAAAGCGCCTTCAGTAGAAAACTCAGAGGATAAAAACCAGAATTAACTTTTGTTTTCCAATGGTATTTGATGAAATTCAATAAACTTAAAACGAAAAGTCATGAAAAAAATCATCTTCAGCATACTCTTCTTAGCAGGAATATTTTTCCTGACTCCTTCTACCACTTATGCCCAAGAGGTCATTAGTGAGGCAACCACAGTAGATAAAAAGATTCTCAAAGAACAAGCTAAAATCGAAAAAACCAGAGTCAAGCTTCAAAAGGATCAAGAGAAAATTGAAAAATTGAAAGAGAAATACGCTAAGGATCTAGCCAAATTCCAAAGTAAAAACTCTAAAGGTGATCTTAGTCCAAATGATGTAGCGAAATTAACTAAGGCACTGGAAAAGAAAACGAAAGACATAGACAAACTTTCCAAAGAAATTGAAAAGCTCGAAAAATACCTAAAGGAAAAAGGTAAAATAGGCTAACTAGTTTTCAAGCTCTGGAGTATAAAGCAAAATCTGATTTTCAAAATCATAAAGCGTAAGTGCTCTAAGCTCATAATATGCCATCCAGTAATCTTTTAATGAATTGAAAAAGGCTCTTTTATTAGAGTCTTTTTCATTTTGGGCAATATTCAAATCAGTTATGGTTACGCTTCCTGTCTGATATCTCTTAAGCGCAATATCGTATCTACGCTGAGCCACATCAGAAGAAAGATTAGTAACATTTAATCGCTCTCTCATCATGATGAAGTTTTTAACCTTTGTGAAAATCTCCTGCTCGAAATTGATAATATCCTGCTCCACCGTATACTCCACTAAGCGCTGATTTGCCTGTGCTTGCGACATTCTCGCTTTATTTCTTCCCCAATCCAAGATTGGAACTGATATGCCCAAATTCACCAATGCTTGCGTATTCGGATTATTATACAAATCGCCAAAATTGAATGCAGCATTATTATAGCCATAACTTGCATTCAGATTTGCTCCTATCCGCTGACCTTTAGCTTCTGCTACCAATGCTTCCGCTTCTAGCTTTCTTCTGTCAAAACCTAAAGCCTCTGCCCGGTTAGCAAATGCCAACTCTATAGCTTGATTAACGTCTACTTCAAAATCAGGTAATTCTGTGGGAGATATTAAGGTGATTTTTGAGGTTTGATTCAAGCCAATAAATGAATTCACTGCAAATGATGAACCTTCCAAATCTAACTTGGCCTGAGCAAGATCTTGCTTGGCCTGAAGAGCTTGAAGTTCAACTTGTAGAAGGCGATCCTCAGTAGTCGTTCCGATTTCATATCTTCTTTTTTCAATACCAAAGATTTCTTCAGTATTCTTCAAATTCACAGTTGCGATTTCAAGATTGACTTGGGCAATCAAATAATCAAAAAAGAGTTGAGTAGTGAAATAGGACACCTCTTCAATCTCTTGCACATATGCTCGCTTACTTTCCTCAAAAACTAAGGGTTGGATTTTCTTATCCCACTTAAATGGGTTGTAAGCAAAAATTGGCTGCTGAAGTCGCACATTAACAGGAACTCCAGAATACCTAGTTTGAGGATTACTTCCCGTTGCCAGAAAATTATCAAAACGATTAGTAGAAGAATTAACCGATAAGATCCCTCCAGTGGGAGCAATTACCTGCTGAAGACCAAGTTCAAGATCCATAAAATTCTGCTGAACCTCCAAGAATTCGATAGAACCATCCGGCTGGGTAACACTATTGAAGGATTGAGAATAACTCGGAATAGTACCGGTTAGCCGCAGTTGAGGATTATAATTTGACTTAAACAATCGGTACTGCCAATAGCTATTTTCTTTTCTGGTTTGGGCCCGAAGCGAAGAAGGAGAAAGTTCTTTAGCGCGTTGCACCATTTCTTGAAGTGTAAAAGTAGTAGCCTCCTGGGCGTGTGACACATTCCAGAATAGGCAAATAAGAAATAAACTGGATAGGTGGGCAAAAAAAGTTGGTTTAATAGATCTCATAAAATAGCTTAATTGATAGTTCTATATTTGGATCAACTAAAATACCGATTGGAAATTCTTAAACAATAGAATAGTTTGTTACATTTTCCTAAAATTTGTAAAATTTCAAAATCCACTAATTCTTTTCAACCCTACGGTGTCTTTGGTTAACTTGCGTTGGATTTAAATCACCCTATGAAGTCTATTATCAGTTTTGTCATCCGGTACGTGCCGAGACCATTGCTACAGCGAGTTAGCCCTTTGGTGATGAAAGTTTTTGCACAGTTAAATAAAGGCACTCAGGTTCAATGCCCAGTCTGTGGAAGTCAATACAGCAAGTTCCTTCCTTATGGCCGAATAGCTAGGCCAAATGCCCTTTGCCCAAATTGCTTGGCCCTTGAACGACATAGACTGATGTGGCTATTTTTAAAAGAGAGAACAGATTTTTTTACTGCAAAGTTGAAAGTTCTTCACGTAGCTCCGGAGCATTGCTTTATAGATCGATTTGAGTCCCTTCCAAATTTAGAATACATTACAGCCGACATAGAATCCCCATTAGCTAAAGTGAAAATGGATGTTCATGAAATACCTTTCCCTGAAAATACATTTGATATTGTGTTCTGCAACCATGTACTGGAGCATGTAGAAGATGATATCAAAGCTTGTTCAGAGTTCAATAGAGTTCTGAAGGAATCAGGCTGGGGAATTCTTCAATCCCCCGTTTATAATCTAGAAAAAACACTGGAAGACAAATCTATCACAGACCCTGCAGAACGAGAGCGGCTCTTTGGTCAACGTGATCACGTCAGGAAATTTGGAAAAGACTATGCAGAACGACTCCGAAGATCCGGATTGAAAATCGAAGAAAATGAATTTGTAAAGGAATTAGGTCAAGAAAAAGTTAAGCAATTTGCACTAGCACCAGATGAAATCCTATTTATCTGCAAAAAGGGAATTTAGCCCTTTACCGATTTTTTAAGATATTCATATACTAACCCAAATCCATAGCAAACGAGTTGAGTCAATGATGTAATAATACTCAACAATGCAACAGAAACTGAGCGATATTGGATCAAGGAATTCAAAAAAATCATCCCAATCCAAAATCCAATTAAGACTAATTGGAGGGTGAAAAGCGACGGGAAAAATATCGAGAGGGGAATCATCGAAACAAGGAACAAGCTGAAAGCAGTAGGCAGCAAATGAACAAGTTTGATTGCTTCGGGATGGAATCGAGATACATTTACTCGATTTTGACCAAAAGAAAAAGCTTGCTTTGCAAAAGAAAACAAGGTGTTTTTTCGCTTATGATAAACAAATGCCTCCTCAATCAATTCCAATTTGAATCCTGCTTTTTTTATCCGAATACTCCATTCAATGTCCTCTCCCCTATTTGGATCAGCAAAACCTTCAGTTTTTAAAAAAACTGTCTTGGAAACCCCCATATTGAATCCCCTCGCTTGATACTTGGAAGGGTCTTTAAGTTTTCCACGAATCCCTCCTGTAGTCCAGAAGGAGGTCATTGCAAAATCCATAGCTTTTTGCATTGTCGAAAAATCGGAAGCGGCTGCATCAGGACCACCAAAAGCATCTAGTTTTCGCTCTTGGATTTGACTAGCTAACACTTCCAAATACTTTTTTGGTAAAATCACATCCGAATCCAAAATGACAAAGAAGTCACCGCTAGCCTTACTCATTCCATTATTTCGCGCAAAACCTTGCCCTTGGTTAGATTGGACTAGATAGGTTATTGAAATTTCATTTCTGAATTTTCCGATAACAGATTCTGAAGTAATACTCGAACCATCTTCGACGACTATCACTTCAAACTTTTGATAGGATTGGACAGATAGACTTCTTAGTAGTTCGGCCAGCTCGTCGGGTCGATTAAAGACCGGAATGATCACCGAAAAAAACATCAAAAATCAAAATTAACCTCTTCGCCAATTTTGTATTCAGCTTCTTTGGATTGATTGGAAGTCATTAGCTCTGCGATGAAACCCGTAACGAATAATTGAACACCAATAATCAATGCCACCAAAGCAAGAAAAAAGAGTGGCTGATCCACAATCTCACGTACTTTCAATCCTTTACTAAGACCATAAATTTTTTGAAAAATCAACCAGCAGGTAATCAAAAATCCAGTCATAAAAGATAAAGAACCAAGAAGTCCGAAAAAGTGCATCGGTTTCTTTTTGTACCTATGGACAAATGATACTGAAATTAAATCCAAGAAACCATTCAAAAAACGCTCAATCCCAAACTTGGAGTACCCATACTTACGTGATTGGTGCTTAACTACCTTTTCTCCTATTTTTCCAAATCCATTCCATTTTGCCAATAAGGGAATGTAGCGATGCATTTCCCCATAGATCTGGATATTCTTCACCACCTTCAAACGGTAGGCTTTTAATCCACAGTTAAAATCGTGTAGTTTAATGCCTGAAATCCATCGAGTCACCCCATTAAAAAATCTAGAAGGGATTGTTTTGGATATTGGATCATGCCTTTCTTTTTTCCAGCCTGAAACAACATCAAACCCACCTTCTTTAATCATTTGATAGAGTCCTGGTATCTCATCCGGGCTATCTTGAAGATCTGCATCCATAGTAATCACTACTTCCCCTGAGGCCTTATTAAAACCCGCATCTAACGCAGCAGATTTACCATAATTTCGAGTGAAATTGATGCCTTTGATCTCATTTGTTTTTTCCGCCAGAGATTGGATTTGCTCCCAAGAATTATCGGAGCTTCCATCATTCACCAAAATAACTTCATAAGAAAAGCCGTGGTCATGCATGACCCGGCTGATCCAATTTGCTAATTCTGGTAAAGACTCCTCTTCGTTGAAAACAGGAATTACGACGGAAATCTGAAGCATGATTTAAAATTCGAGTGACTTATCCTTTTTCTTCAAGATAGCCCCCAAAATTAATGCAATAATTGCGTAAAATATGATTCCAATTCCAAAACCTTTCAATTGACCTACTAGAGTGAAATTGCTCATAGTATCCTGTTTCATTTGTTCTAATTGATCTGGAGGCAAAGAATCAGCAGAGGCTCCAAACTTTTCCATCATTTCAATCGTGGTTTGGAAAGATTTATCGGCTAAAACTCCTGGCAACTCCGGATCAACTACTTGAAAAAGTAAAATTTGACCAATTAGACCAATTAAGCCTGAAATAATTATAGCTATAAAACTAAAATTGAATGCGGTCCCAAAACTCATATAACCACCAAGTTCGGTACGATATTCCCTACCAAAATAAATGATCAATCCGAAGAAAATGACAAGTGCAACCAATGCAAACCAGCCTGATGCCAAGAGTGTGGAGTCAATGAAATAGGCAATAAAGGTTACTGCCAATGAAACCAAACCCATGGTAACTCCGGGTTTAATTGCTGCTTGAAAAGGAGATTGATGCTCTTCCATAATTTTTTTAGTTAGGGTTTTTTCTTAAAATAATTGAAATAATAATAGTAAAAAACAATCCTGGGATGATTTTCCATAGCCCATCATTGATTGACACATCCAATTTCGACATTTCTTTTATGCTTACAAGAGTAGCGTCAAAGGAATTTTCGCCGACCTGAGAAATAATTGTTTCTTTTCCTTTCTCTAAAACATCGAATTTTGAAAGTTTTATTTGCTCAAATAGACTCGGTGAAATCGTCAGAATAATCCAAATCCCAATAGCTGAAACTAATCCAATCAAAACATATGTCACAAATCCTACAGACATACCTTCTGCGAAAGATAGGTATCCACCATTGGAGTATTCTTTAAAAAATTTGATGGCAAGAAAAATTGCAATCGGTGTTATAACATAGCCAAAAAGCAAAGTTAAATTCGTAGGGTCTACATAAAAAAATGAAAGTATAAAAAAAGCAAATAAGCTAAGTATACCGCCCAAGCTCCCGAATTGATAGGCTGTTTTAAAATACTTAGACATTCACTTCGATTAATTGACCTTTTTGAATCACATATTTCACTTTCCCCGTAAGTTCTTTGCCAAACCAAGGGTTATTTGAAGAAAGCGATTTATTAGTTTTTTCATTGTAAGTCCAAGTAGACTTAGGATCAAATATGGTCCAAGAATCGGTCAATTCTTGAGGAAGTATTGATTTGGGCCCTTTCGTAATTTTATCAATTAACAATCCCCAACCCAATTCAGCTTCTAAGCGAACCAATGCTGGTAGAAAGGTTTGGAGTCCAGCCATTCCAAAATGCGCCAGATCAAATTCCATAAACTTGGAATCGAAATCTTCAGGCTGATGATTAGATACAATAGCGTCTATTGTACCATCCTTTAATCCATCAATTAATGCCTTCCGGTCAAGATCTCCCCTGAAAGGCGGTAAAACCTTAAGATTAGGATCAAAATCCATTAAATCATGATCAGAAAAAATCAATTGATAAATTGAAATGTCTGAAGTAACTCTTAAGCCTTCAGCTTTTGCTTTCCGAATAAGATCTACAGTTTTAGCAGAACTGACAGTTTGAAAATGAACACGCCCACCAGTATATTTTAAAATCTCAATATTCCTTTGAATTGCCACGTCTTCAGCCAGATTTGGAATTCCCTTCACCCCTAGCATTGTGGAATTTTCACCTTCATGCATTTGTCCGAAAATAGCAAGTAATGGATCGTAAGAATGATCAAACAAAATTCCGTCAAATTTTTGCAGGTATTGATTCACTTTCATAAACCGATCGCCATTCGACAAGGGTTTAACACCCTCACCAAAGATCTTAACACCAGACTGGAAATTCATATCCAAAATCTCAGTAAAATCTTCTCCAGCAGTATCTTTTGTGACAGCACCCTGTATTACAAATTCAGGAGTAAACCGCTTCGCACGATTCAAAATATATTCTACATCACCTTTTGACTGAATCGTTGGGTGAGTATTTGGCTGTATCACGCCTGCACAAAAACCACTAGATACTAATGAATCAGCAAGGCTTTCTATGGATTCTTTATACTCATGACCAGGTTCGCCCATACTACATCTAAGATCAATCCAACCATCTGACAAGAGCCAGCCATCTGCATTAATTTCTTCATTAAATACCGATGAATTGCTGTTGGTAACAAGTGTAAATTCTCCTTTTTCAAAAACGTAATCATTTGGTTGTGACAAACCATTAGAATTAACAAGACGGAGACCTCTAAATAGAATGGACATTCAAATTTGGCTTTGATGCAAAACTGCAATAATATTCTAAAAATGAAAAATGGTTAATCAAATTATATGAAAACACTTTTAAGAAAAGAACCTAAAGTTTACACTTACTTAATGTTGATGGGTTTCTACAAGTGTAACAATGAAATATTTAAAAACCTTTAACACAAAAAAAGCCAGCTGTCTAGCTCGCTTATGAATAAATAAGTGGCTCCCGATCTCCTAACGTGTGCTGCCCGGATGTCAATAGACTCTTGAAAAATCTTAAACGCAAAAAAGCCTTTCAGTTTCCTGAAAGGCTTTTGAATAAATGAGGCGGCGACCTACTCTCCCGGGAGTAACCCCAGTACCATCGGCGCTGCAGGG
>NZ_MSPQ01000006.1 GCF_001936475.1 Algoriphagus marinus
TTTAATAACAAAATTATTATTTTAATAAAGAGTTGATAAGATCTCAAAGCATTAAAAAGCCGAGAATATTCGAATTCTCATTGAAATTTTAGTTTCATGACACTGTGATAGAAAATCACAGTATTTTAACGGACCCTAATAACTAAGGTAGTAATAATAACTTTTTTTACCAAATTAAAAATTTTCTTCCCAGTCTAAATGCCATAAATTTGTAGGTAACCGACCAATAAATTTCATGAATAAACGCGCTTTTCTGAAATCTCTGGGACTCTTAGCTGGGGCTGCTCCCCTTTTGTCCTGGAGTACTTCTCAACTTAATTTTGACCCAAAAACTCTTTTGCCAAAGGCTTTAATAAAAGGAGATCTAGTAGGGCTTATCAGTCCATCGGCTGCCACTTCAGATCGAATGCAATTCACTTTCGCGAAGGAGGCATTGGAAGCGCTGGGTTTTCAGGTGAAGTTGGGAGAAAATCTCCAAAACCGTCGTGGGCATTTGGCAGGAACGGATAAGGAACGGGCAAAAGATCTTAACGAGATGTTTGCAGACCAAAATGTGAAAGCAATAATCTGCATCCGTGGAGGTTCTGGAGCCGCTCGAATCCTCCCGATGATTGATTACAACTTGATCAAGAAGAATCCAAAACCTATCATGGGCTATTCTGACATCACGGCTTTGCATTGCGCAATTCACTCCCAAACCGGCTTAATCACTTTTCATGGACCAAATGGCACAGGGAGCTGGAATAGTTTCAATGTAAATCAGTTTGAGCAAATCTTCTTTGAGAAGGCTTTGGTCAACTATCAAAATGAGCAGCCAAAAGGAGATGATTTAGTAATAAAAGCAAATCGAATTCAAACTCTGAAAGATGGCGTAGCAGAAGGGAAAATTCTTGGTGGAAATTTGACTGTTTTAACTTCTTTGTCAGGCACTCCTTACTATCCGGATTTCAAAAATTCAATTTTATTTATCGAAGATATTGGAGAGGATCCCTATAAAGTCGATCGAATGATGAGTACCCTCAAGCTGAACGGAACCTTAGCTCAGATCAAAGGGTTTATTTTTGGTCAGTGCTCTGACTGCGAACCTGGAGGTGGCTATGGCTCACTCAGTGTAGATCAGGTGATGGATGATTACATTTTGCCTTTGAATATCCCTGCTTACACGGGAGCGATGATCGGTCATATCTCGAAGCAATTTATTATTCCCATTGGGGCAAGGGTCAAAATGGATGCTTCAACAGGCACATTTCAATTAATTGAACCAATTTTCCAATCATAAATTATAAATGAAAAGTTTATTAGCACTACTCGTAATGATGAGCTTTTTAGCCTGCTCAAATTCAGACTCAACTAGCAAAATGGGAGACAAAGAAAGACCTTTAAAATATTTAGCATTGGGAGACAGCTATACCATCGGAGAGGGAGTTCCAGAAAATGATCGCTACCCAAACCAATTGGTTAAGCGATTAAATGAGGAATTGGAGATAGGTATGAACGATCCAGTTATTATTGCCAAAACAGGCTGGACTGTAGATGAATTGGAAGAAGGGATTAATAAATCCAAGAACATTGCTCCGCCTTATGACTTGGTGACGCTTCTCATTGGAGTGAACAATCAATATAGAGGAAGATCAGTAGAAGAATTCAAAATTGAGTTTAAGCAAGTCCTTCTCCGAGCAATCGGCTTTGCAGGAAATCTTCCAAACCATGTTGTCGTTCTATCCATTCCTGATTGGGGAGTTACTCCTTTCGCAACAGAAAAAGGATCGGATAAATTAAAAGTGGCTTCAGAAATCGATGCATATAACGCTGCTAAAAAAGAAATTTGTAAGCAATTCGGTGTTTTCTTTATCGATATTACTGAACATTACAGAGCCGTAGGTGCACAAACCGAGATGGTTGTGGAGGATAAACTTCATCCAAGTGGATTAGTCTATTCGTATTGGGCAGATAAATTGTTTGAACAAGTGAAAGCTTTAAACTTAAAAGATTGAAAATTACCCTAATCTTCACTTTGCTAAGTTTACTAGGATTGGTTAACTGTACTGATTACAAGGAAAATCTTATCGTCGAGACTTGGTGGATCAATAGCTCCAAATTTGACTGCACTGGAGTTGCCCCAATGTCTTGTTTACAAATCCAAAAAGGGGAAATTATTGATTCTGAAAAGTGGGAATTTTTCTATTCTACCATTGAAGGCTTTGAATACCAACCTGGTTACATATACCAAATTAATGTTAGTGTGGAAGATCGACCAGCGCCGGTCCCGGCTGATGCATCTTCAAAAACCTTTAAATTAATAGAAGTGATAAGTAAGGAAATTGATAAAAGTTTAAGAATTACAAATATCTGGAAAGTGGTGGAAGTCGGTGAAATCAAAAATCCTGTCAGTTTCAAATCAAAGGAAGCATTGATATTCGAATTCAACGCAACTGCCAAAACTTATTTTGGAGATGCAGGATGTAATTCGATTCGTGGCTCAATTAAAGAAAATGATGGGGAAAAATTGCTTCTAGGCCCTGGAGCTACCACCATGATGGCCTGTCCGGATATGTCTGTAGAGCAAGCAATTGGCAAAGCGTTAACTGATTGCCGCAAATACCAGATAGAGAATAATCATCTCCTACTTCTAAATGAAGAGGGTAAAGTGCTGATGAAATTTATGGCAGTTGATTAAATCCGAAAAGTCTCAGTTTCTTTTTATCAACTTATTTCTAAGAACAAACCCATCTTTTGATATCTTTTCAAAATAACATTAACTTGATCATGAATTTATAACTATTTGATTATGAAAGCATATCACTATTTTTTGATTTATGGGATTCTAATTTTCACAAGTTGTAAGGAATCAGAATCACCAAAAACAACAGAGGAAACTTTTTGGGTTTGGACGTCGAGAATCCCTTGTGATTTCGATACCACGATTCGATGTCTTTACGTTCTCAAAGAAAATACGCTAGACTATAACCTCAATAATTGGATACGCTTGGATGAAAAATACATTCTTAGTGATTTTGATTATCAGTCAGATTATTTTTATCAGCTAAAAGTAGAAATACCAGAAGCAAACTCCCAAAATCCTTTTGAGTATAAGGTGATTGATGTAATCCAAAAAGTAAAAGACTTCAGTACGGAATTAAACGCTGGATGGGATATTTTACAAATCAATTCTTTTAAAGTGCCAGAGGATAAGTTTGCCTATTTTAAGATTAATTTTGAGGGTTGGAGAAGAATAATTTCTGCAAATACCGAATGTAAATTCTATAGTGGGAACCTTGGAAAGGTAGGAGAATCTGAATTTTCAGTCTTTTCTTTGTCAATAGATTATTTTACGGAAAATACAGAATGCGATGATTTCGGCTTGAAAGATGCTATACTGACAAGTAAATCATATAATTTGATAAACTCTGATTCTTTGATTTTAAAAGACCAAAACCAAAAAATCACCCTAATTTTAAAAAGATTACCAGGCTATAATCCCTACGGTCCAGGAAAAAAATGAAAATTATTTGCATTGGCCGAAACTATGCGGCACATATTGAGGAGTTAAAGAATGAAACTCCAGGAAATCCAGTAGTTTTTCTCAAGCCAGACACGGCTTTATTAAAAAACGGGAGTCCCTTTTATTACCCTGATTTCTCAAAAAACATTCATCATGAAGCCGAATTAGTTTTGAAAATTTGCAAGGAAGGCAAATACATTCAAAAGCAATTTGCGCATCGCTATTTCGAAGAGATTGGATTGGGGATAGACTTTACTGCTCGTGATTTACAAGACCAATGCAAAGCCAAAGGGCTTCCTTGGGAAATAGCAAAAGGATTCAACGGAGCTGCTCCGATTGGTGATTTTATGCCTGTTACAGAATTCAGTGATTTGAAGAATATTGATTTCGATCTGACCATCAATGGAGAGCTCAGGCAAAAAGGAAATACGGCTTTGATGCTTTTTGATTTCGGAACGATCATCGAATATGTTTCCCAATTTTTCACTTTGAAAAAAGGTGATTTGATCTACACAGGAACACCAGCCGGAGTTGGACCTGTTGCTGTTGGCGATCGATTGGAAGGATTTATTGGCTCTAAAAAAATGCTCGATTTTGAAGTTAAATAGATTCCACTGCCAGTTATTCCTATTCATTTTTTTTATTCCTTTAATTACTCTTTCTCAGGGGGTTGAGAAAGGTTACTTCAGGTCACCAGTGAAGCCTGGAGCGCGCAATTATCTTTCGGGAAACTTCTCTGAACTACGACCTAACCACTTTCATACGGGTTTGGATTTCAAGTTTGGAGGTCAGGAGGGCGAACCAATCTATGCTGCTGCAGATGGTTGGGTTCATCGTATTAAGGTATCCACTTTTGGGTATGGAAATGTCATTTATTTGAAGCACCCGTCTGGGCATATCACACTCTATGGACACCTGAGAAATTTCAATCCAAAGCTTGCTTCCTACATCCGAAAGAAAATGTATGAAGCCAAGGCAAATGATCTGGAAGTTTATCCAGAACCAGGAGAATTATCAGTAAAAAAAGGAGAACAAATCGCTAATGGAGGAAATACCGGATCGTCAGGAGGTCCGCATTTACATTTCGAGATCAGAGATAGTCTAGACCGCGCCATGGATCCGCTTTTATTTGGATTTCCGGAGATTATAGACAACACCCCTCCTACTCCTCAAAAAATCGCTATCGTCCCACTTGACATAGATTCTCGTGTTAATGGGAAATTTCAACGACTTGAAATCACCCCTATCGCTGCTGGTTCATCCTACAAGCTTCCAGCTACAGTAAAAGTCACCGGAAAAGTTGGGATTGAGATCCAAAGTTTTGATCAATTGGATGGAGCCAGCAATCGAAACGGTTTCCCCACTTTTATATTAAAAGAAAACGACAGCATTGTTTTTAAGCAAGTAGTGGATAAAGTAGATTTCAATTACAGCAGGCATTTTTTACTTTATACCCACCAGAACCGCTTCAGTAAATTGTACTTTCAGGAAAATCTGAAATTTGATTTTATTCATCCACAGCAATCAAATTCAGGTCATTTGGAATTAGAGCCAAAAGAGAAAAAATCATATACCCTTTCCCTGGTTGATGCCTATGGAAACGAACGTAAAATCAGTTTCACACTTCAGGGTCAAGACTTAGAGCACAATGTCAATGATGGCGGAGCTCCTGCAAGATCAACGGTTTACTATCTGGATGATATTTTAAAAATCAAAGCACCGATCTCACCGAATGGAGGATTGGCCAAATTTTACGTAGGTGCCAATTCCTTTGAAATGTTGCCAGCATATCAAGATGCACAAAGCAGGACTTATCTCTGGGATATGAATTTTGGAATTCCTGAGGAAATCGATGTTTGCTCTGAAGTAATTATCCTTCCAATAAAAGCAAAAATCCCCTTTGGAAAAGAGCATTACTTCGCAGATTCAAAGGTTCAGATCAAGTTTGATAAAGAGTCTGTATTAGACGATTTATTTTTGAGAATCAAGCATGAGGATTCCCCCTCGAATCCTAAACTTGAGATTAACGATGTATCAGATAACCTTTGGAATTCTATTGAAATCAATTGGGATCTTTCAGGATTTCCGGGTAATAAAACTGCCTATCAGGTATATCAACAAGCTACTAATGGAGGGAAATCATATGTTGGGGGAACTTGGGAAGGCAATTCCATCCGGTTCAAAACCAGAAATTTTGGTACTTTTGTTTTAGGCCAGGATTTACAAAAGCCAACTATCTCACCAGTACGAGTCACACCATCAGAACTCAGGTTTATCATCAAGGATGATTTATCAGGAATCCAAAGCTTTGAGGCAATGGTAAATGGAAAATGGGTTTTGATGCGATACGAGCACAAACAGTCGGTTATATGGTCAGAAAAATTAGATGAACAACCGTTTAAAGGGCCTGTTATTCTAAAAGTAACCGACCAAGCCGGGAATATTACTGAGTGGAAGGGAACACTTTAAATTATTATTCAATTGAAAAAATAACTAATATGTCGTTAGAAGTAGGCCAAAAGGCACCAGAATTCGAAGCAAAAATTGAAACGGGAGAAACTATCAAACTCTCAGACTACCTGGGCAAAAAGGTGGTCCTTTATTTTTACCCAAAAGACGCTACTCCGGGATGTACAGCTCAAGCCTGCAATCTGAGAGATAATTACGAAGCCTTGCAAAAAGCAGGATACATTGTTTTGGGAATCAGCTCTGACGCTGAAAAATCCCACGTAAAATTCATTGAAAAGCAATCACTTCCTTTTTCATTGATCGCAGATACAGACTTGAAAGTCCATGAAGCTTATGGCACATGGGTAGAAAAATCCATGTATGGCAGAAAATACATGGGCACAGCCCGAACGACTTTTATCATCGATGAGAAAGGCATAATCGCAGAGATCATCGAAAAAGTAAATACCAAAGATCACACAGCACAAATTTTAAAATAACCCAGCCCTAATGGAAAAACAATCAATCGAACAACTCCAGAAAATCGCTACTCAACTCAGAAGAGATGTGTTGAGAATGGTGCATGCAGTTCAATCTGGACATCCTGGTGCGCCACTTGGCTGTGCTGAATTCTTTGTAGCACTTTATTTTGACCAGTTGAGACACAACACAGATTTCAAAATGGATGGAAAAGGTGAAGATCTTTTCTTTCTTTCAAACGGTCACTTATCTGCAGGTTGGTATTCAGTCTTAGCCAGAAGCGGATATTTCCCAGTAGAAGAATTAAAAACCTTTAGAAAGTTGAATTCCAGACTTCAGGGCCACCCGGCTACAGAAGAACATCTCCCAGGTGTCAGAATAGCCTCAGGGTCATTGGGACAGGGACTGTCTGTGGCTCTTGGAGCTGCGCAAGCTAAAAAAATCGACGGCGATGATAAGCTAGTCTATGTCATGATGGGAGATGGAGAGCTTCAGGAAGGACAAGTTTGGGAAGCCGCAATGTATGCAGCGCATTATGGAGTTGATAATTTGATTGCCACAGTGGATTTTAACGGTCAGCAGATCGATGGTCCAACTCGGGAAATCATGGGCTTGAGGAGCTTAAGAGATAAGTTTGAGGCTTTTGGATGGGAAGTGATGGAGACTCCAAATGGAAACGATATGGAATCTGTATTGATAGGTCTGGAAAAGGCAAAAAACCTGACTCGCGAAGGCAAACCGGTAATGAACCTTTTGCATACCGAAATGGGCTATGGCGTAGACTTCATGGTTGGGACGCATAAGTGGCACGGTTCCCCACCAAATGACGAGCAACTTGCCAAAGCTTTGGCACAGCTTGAAGAAACCCTTGGTGATTATTAATTCCATTTTCCAAATTGACAAAAGATGAGCTTAGACTTAAAATATACTTACACAGAAAAAAAAGATACCCGTTCCGGATTTGGTGATGGATTTTTGGAAGCAGGAAGAAGAAATCCCAATGTAGTCGGACTATGTGCTGATTTGATCGGATCATTGAAAATGGGGGATTTCCAAAAGGAATTTCCTGAACGTTTCTTCCAGACAGGTATTGCAGAGGCAAATATGATTGGTCTTTCTGCCGGCTTGGCTTTGGGAGGGAAAATCCCATTTGCAGGAACATTCGCCAACTTTGCTACCGGGAGAGTTTATGATCAAATCCGCCAATCCGTAGCCTATTCCGAAAAAAATGTCAAAATCTGTGCTTCACATGCCGGCTTGACCTTAGGAGAAGATGGAGCTACCCACCAGATTTTGGAAGATCTTGGAATGATGAAAATGCTTCCAAACATGACAGTCATCAATCCTTGCGATTACAATCAGACCAAGGCTGCTACTTTAGCAATTGCAGAATATGAGGGCCCGGTTTATTTGAGATTTGGAAGACCAAGCTGGCCAATCTTCACTCCTGCTGATCAGAAGTTTGAAATTGGAAAAGCTTGGAAAATGATTGATGGCAAAGATGTAACCATTTTTGCAACTGGTCATTTGGTATGGGAAGCGGTAGTAGCCGAGGCGATGCTTCGCGAAGAAGGCATTTATGCCGAAGTGATCAATATCCACACCATTAAGCCTTTGGATGAGGAAGCTATTTTGGAGTCGGTGAAAAAAACCGGCTGTGCTGTTTCTGCTGAAGAGCATCAGATCAATGGAGGTTTAGGCGACAGTATCGCTCAGACTTTGACTCGAAATCATCCAGCTCCTCTCGAATATGTAGGTGTAAATGACAGCTTTGGTGAGTCAGGAACACCTGCTCAATTGCTTGAAAAATATGGCTTGAATGCGGAAAATATCGTGAAAGCAGCTAAAAAAGCTTTGGCAAGGAAATAGAAATAAAATCATTTGTTGCTTTGAAAACCACAGCTAAAAGGCTGTGGTTTTTTATTGTTTTCTATCTTACGCTTAGATTCAAATTTCAATGATTTACATTAATTCTAAGCTTTCACTCCGGCCTATTAAAATTGAGGATCAACCAATCCTTTTTACGCTAATGCAAGAGGTCTATACCTCTGCGTATCAGGATTTTTGGGAAAATGACTGTTCTTGGTATTTGGATCTTTGCTTTTCTACCAAAAATTTAAACAAAGAACTCAGCAGGGATACCTCACATTATTTTTTCATCGAATACAACGGATTGAAAGCGGGGATTTTGAAATACGATTTCCCATTTTCTCCCAAGCAAATCGAGATCCCAAATGCCATGAAACTTCATCGGCTTTATCTACATGAAGATTTACATGGAACGGGAGTTGCAAAGGCATTGATGGATTGGTTAGAAAAAATTGCTATTGAAGCTAAACTCGATTCAATCTGGCTCGAAGCGATGGAGCAAAAACCACAGGCTAGAAGATTCTATGAAAAAATAAGCTATGAATTAGTTTATTCGTATCAACTGGAATTTGAGCTACTAAAGCCTGAATACAGAGGTATTCAGGTTTATCAAAAGAAAATTACTGCGTAAAACCTTAAATTAGAAGTACTCTTATTGACTAAATTCTAAGACTATGAAGCCGAGATTTATTCTTTTTTTATTTTTTTCCGGATTGATTAATTCAGGCTGCGACTTCAGTTCAAAGCAAAATGTCACATCTGAGATCATAAAACTCCAAGCTGGTTTAATAAATGAGTACAATTCGATTTCAAACACCAAAGATGCCGAAGTAGAAGAATTAGTCGGAGTGTATTTCATGCCATCTTGGAACACCTCTCCTGACCCGGCTATTGATCGTGATAGTTTCTGGTCTTGCCTCCAAGATCCCGCCAATTGCTCGAGCCTACAAAACCCTGGAATCTGGGGACCAAAAGGCAGAATTTACAATGCCAAGTATCCCTATGAAGGCCCTTACCTCGACCGAAAGCCAATTGCCGAATTAAAAGGCTTCTATAAAAGAGATGACCCCGAAGTGATTCGGAAGCAACTTCAAATGATGAAAAGCTATGGCATTGATTTCTTTGCCTACAACTGGTTTTATGGAAGAAATTATTATTATCATTTATACTTTGGCCCTCAATCAAAAATCTACTATCCAGAAGGATGGAAAATAGATGCAAATCGCGACGGACGCGTAGCTGTTCCCGGACTTGAAGAATGGAGTGACCAGCTGAAAGTAATGCTGGAAGTGAATTCCAGCTTACCCGAAAAAGACCAAATGAAATGGGTGATCAACTGGTGCGATGACAGTCATGAGCGTTGGATGGCTTGGCTAAAAATCGGGTCTCCGGATGAAATGGCAAGAAAAGCGAACTATGAGGGAGAAAAACCAGACAAAGCACTTTATCTAAAAGTCCATGAGAAAATCACAAGACAATGGACTGATAATTATTTCAAGAGAAAGGACTATTTAAAGGCTCCTGATGGGCGGCCAATTATCTATTTCTATTTCCCACAAGACGCAGAATCACGGGCAGCCTATTATGGATTAACCTTAAAAAACCTCTTAGACCTTTCGCAGGAAGTCGCCAAAAAGCAAGGTTTTCCTGGGATCAAATTCATAGCTATCACAGCAGGTCCAATGATGCCTAACGAAAAAGCTTATGGTCTTCCTACCAAATGGGTAGCTAAAAACCCTCAAAGACCTTGGGAAGGTGGAGAATACAGGAATAAGCAATTACTACAAGAATACGTGCCTCGATTGAAAGGAATGGGCTTTGAAGGGATGACGGGGTATGTTTACCATAACTTCATGGAGAAGTCAAATAAATCCTTTGCCGATATGCGTGAGACCTACAAAGGGCATTGGAACATGTGGTCAGAGAAGTTTAAAGATGATTCGAACTTCGAATACCAGGTCCCTGTAGCTATGGGTTGGGATATGAGACCTGCTGGCGGCACTTGGCCACAGCAAAGCGGATTCCCCAGCGAACCTCAAAAGGATCGAGTTCACTCCGATAAAACTTCTTTTTCGGCAAAACTTCGTGATGCACAAGCTGTATCCAGAAAATACAGAAACTCCAACGGCAATACCGTGATGATTTGCTGCTGGAATGAATACCTGGAAGGTAATTACATTGAACCCACCGAAGGCCACGGATTTGATTATTTGGAGGCTATTAGAGAAACCTTCAAAAAATAAAAAATGGTCCTGAGCTTTATTCAGGACCATTATCATTTACATATTCTCAGAAAGCTCTTTCCTGATCTCTACCAATTTTTCTTTCAGTTCTTTTTCTGTTTTCTGATCACCGAGAGTGTGTAGCAGACAGTCAAAATGTTCTAATTCCGCCTGTTTTTGACCAAGAGTTCCCGCTTTTTTCCAAAGAAATTCATATGCTTCGGAAACTCTTTTATGGACTGTTGCGGTCCCTTCTATCAGCATTTGTGTAAGCAGAATATTTGCTTTTCCAGCTATATCCCAATAGGAACTTTTTGGGCTATAGCTATTCTCGAACTTATCAAGTAATTCTGCCATCGCATTTCGTGCTTTTATAGGCGTAAACTTCAAACCTTTTTTACCTTCTAATTCATTTCGTACCTGAAGAAACTGAAGCCAGTTAGTCAGGGGATAGACTTCTTCCAAATTTGAAAGTTCAGAAGCCCTTTCATAGGCATTAATAACCGCAGTAAGCATTTCCTGAATTTTACCAGAATCGTTCAACTGGATCAATCTTTTGTAAGCACTACCGATTAGACTCCAACGCTCAGCAGTCTCGCTAAAACGATTTAAGCTTTCAAGATCTTTCACAACCTCAGAGATTTCCTGAATCGCCTCCTTTTTAGAAATGGTTTTTGATTTGTATCGAAGTAGGCATTCCTTCACACGGATATTGCAATATTTCTCTAATGATTGAACCGAAAATTCATTTTTCTTAGACTTCATCATCACCGAGTAGATTCGAATTGCGTCTTTGTAGAGATTCAAATTACCGTAAAGTTTGGCCAGATACTCCAAAATTGTATCATTTCGCTCCGAACCTTTGAAGATCATTTGATCAATTTCCTTTACTCGATTTATGACTTTATCAACATCATAATTAGAGGTCTCAAGTTTATGAATCAAATTCAACAATTCTATTTCAATTTCTTCCAGAAGTAAAGGACTGTTGTTTTCTGATTTTGACTGCTTCTTATCAGTCAAAGTATAGAATGGATCACCGTAGCACTGGAATGCTCCCCAAGTATTAGTTCTATTTCCATAATCCTCATAAATCTTCTTTCGAGCTCTTTTCACTGATTCTCCAAATCCTAACCCAGAGAACATAAACTGATAGAATAGCTTTGCAAAATCATAAGCGGCAGAATCATCAACAGCCCAACCCGCTACAATAACAGCTCGGACTCCATTATTTATCAACTGAGTCCCGATATTCGCTGCAAAACGATTTCTATTCTGACTTCCTTTTTCCTCTGCTGAATCCATTTGTCCTAAGTAGCAGCAATTGACAAAAACCAATTCAGGAACATCTGACATTCCTGCCAATTGTCCAGGAAGCAAAAATGTATTGTTTCCGATGACCATTCCAGAATTTTTTTCATCTCCATAGTTGAAAAGGCCATGTCCTGCAAGGTGAATTATTTTGTGCTTTTTGGTAAGAAGTTTCAAAAGCACACTTTGAGCATCGCTGAAAATAAGACTTTCCGTTTCAAACTTTTCCTGCCGAAGAAGTTCTGTTACAAGCTCTCCTTCACGTCTCGCTCCAGGCAATTGCCCCATAAAACCTTCCAAGTTTGGATCACCTATGACTAAGGCACTTTTGGAAGATACACGCGAAATAGCCCCTCGTGAATTCTCAGTTGCCAATTGACGCACCATGCCGGAATTGATACAAAGCGGGACAGAATTGATGTCCTCTTGCATCATTTCCCAAGGAAACTCTGCTGTATCCAAGTCCAGAACCCATGAAATATTATTCTGACGCTTGAGCTCCTCTTTGAATTTCAATGGAATCAACAATTCATACATTGTTTTAGCAATCTCTGCTGAAAACATATTTTTATGTGTCATCCGATTCAAAAGCACTTCCAAAACTTTGGTATTGGAAGGCATATATTCTACACGCTCACTGGCGCCAGTTGTGGCTAGAGCCATTTTTATTTTCTTTCCCCCTGGAGATTCACCACGAACTTCAAATCCACTTTCTTCACAGACTGTAATTCTGGTCCACCAATCCGTGGAGTTTTCCTGAGGAATTCGCCACTGTCTTCCAATTTTGGTCTCCATTCCTGTTCCTCGGAATACAATATTGAATTCACGACTTTGATTGGCCTCAATGTTCTTCATGGATTTCAAGATCGCCAAGGCCTTATCATGATAGAGCTCGATGATTTCTACTTCCTCTATTCCTTTTTTCAGGCCTTTATAAGTCGCTGTGATATTTTTATTTGCCTTTTGGATTCCCAGAATAATTGCCCGAACCGAGCTTTCGGTGGACAATCCTCCAAAAGAATTACCGATAGCAATAACTGAAATCCCCAAAGGCTCATCGTTTGAATAATTATCTGTTGGATTGCAAATTGTCAAATACCGAGAAATCCCCTTTTCAACAGTATTCATCAATTGGAAACTGGTCAATTCTCCGGTTTTTCCTAAGCCCACAATCACTCCTCCTTGAAAATCACCCTTGCTGCATCCCCGGTTCAAAATAATCTGATGAGTACCAATATCACCTGGATAAAGTCCCAAAGAATGCAATCGGCTAAGTTCATTATTCAGCTTTTTGTCGATGGCACTTTCACTATACAGAATAGCATCACCTTCAAAGTGTCCTGCCATAACTGGATATCTAGCGTAAATCAGATTTCCATGGGTTACTGTCACCTGAATCGGTAGATCATTCATCCAACGTTCCCCAGTTTGTCCCAAGCCAAGTAATGTGTTCTCGACATTCTCCTCACTGAGATCGAAAACTTGATTTGGCTCTGCTACAAAGTCCTTTTCTACTCCCCTCACTTGAGGAAGACTATTTTGCAACTTGCTGGTCTTACCATAAATCAGGATCTCATCGATCGCCGCAAACAATTTACTTTCAGTGGAAAGTGCTCCATGAGTAGCGTTGGCATAGAAATAATTTTTGGTACGCAGGATTTCCTTCGGAATACCCGATTCCCAAGTCACACTTTCGTCTCCGGCATTTGTAGCCTTGAAAACTAACTCCCCGTCTTCAATTTCCAGATCAGAGATCGTGAATTTATCTTTTCGACTTTGACCCGCGATATAGCTCACGTTGGAGTAATCCAATCGATCTGCCTCAGCCAAGACTTTTTCTTGATACTTCCCAAATTCATCGAGGTACTTCTGATCTGGGATCGGCCAGGATTGGTCTCCAAATGCTGTCCGTAGTTTTTTCCAAAATTCCCGGTCAGAAAAATCATGTTTTCCTAATCGATTAATTGGAAGAAGATTCAGAATTCCAGGGAAATTCGTGAAATAATTAAGAAGTCCTTTTGTGGAATTTTTTATATCAATTTTTCCCAGCAATTGAATAATATCATCCTTGCCAAAAAGTACATACGGAATTCGATAAGATCCGCCCAAAGGTGATCCTAAAAATAAGGTTCTGAAGCCAGGAGTGTCATTCAGTTGCTTCCAAGTATCAGGGAAATAAATCGCAAAATCCCTTACTAGAACTCCCCCCATACTGTGACCAATTATCTTTATTGGTTGGTTGAAAGCTAATAGTTCTGTAATCTTTTGATTCAGTCGCTTTGCTGTTTCCGGAAGGGGTGAGCGCCAATCAAACTCAAAGGTCACCACATCGTAATTTCGTTCGAGATTCTTTCCCAGCCCTTTATAGGAAGTACCTATCAAAGAATCTGCTTGTACCTTCTCTGTACTATTCACATAATCCAATCGAGTAAGTTCTCCCTTTAGAAACCGTATGTAATTGATCCAAATTTGATTGGAACCTACCTGAAGGTTGGAACCCATGATACCCGGAAGTAAGATTGCAATTGGTCGCTTTCCTTTGGCCTGATCGCGCTTGTATTCTCCTCCTTCAATTCCAAATACACCACGGTCCTTCTGTCCTATGGTTGATTTGGAAACCAGTTCAAATTTGCGAGGAACGGAAGATCCATCTGATTCCAGTCCAAAGCGAATGGCCTCACGAGTACTCTCAGTAATAAAATATTTAAGGTGATCAATCTGACCACTGGCCTCAATAAATGCAGAAACCTTTCCTTCTTCACGAGCTCCACCCCAATACATACTCTCCGTATCAACTACCAAGTCATTTTTTCCCATGAAGAAAAACTTCCCAACCAATACCACCAAGCTTTTCCATTTCAAGCTCAACTCACTACTTCCGCCGACAACATAGAGCGGTGCTTGAATTTTGATTTCAGTGCCCTGAAAATTCAGTACTTCCACAAAAGGTGACTTGGGATTCATAGATTCCAATCCGGGCAATACATCTGTATTATCCTTGCTTTCAACAGCAGCCATGATCAACTCCTTGAAAGAGATAAAAATCGGATTTCCGATCTGTCCACTGGCTAATCCCAATAAATTAAAAGTGACATTGAGGAAGAGGTTCAATCTAGATGAGGCAAGCGTGGTACCATTCGCTGGACAAGCGACACGCACCATCTTTCGAATGCTTATGTTTTTTGATTTGATTTCTTTTTCGATAGCCTTGATAAGTTCAAGATCTTTGACCCGATCCTTTTCTTCCAAAACAGATCGCTCATATTCATCAAAACCTTTGGAATCTGATTCGGGCACGCAAAACCTCGCCAAGGTATCCGCTACTAATCCACCACGAGAGTGACTGACCAAATCAAGAGCTATCCCATTTGGGAGAGATTTGACCAACGCCAGCACATTCTCCAAAGGGCTACAGGTAAGAGTTCTATGCTGAAAAGCAATGATGGAATTTCGTGGATATCCCAAAACTATATTTTTCCAATCTTCGGAATCCTTCAAATCCAAAAAAGAACCTAACGTGGAGGAACCAGTCCCATGCAGAAAAAGCAAATGTGGCTTGGATCCATCCAGGCTTTCAGCCCTTTTCAATTCAAACTGTGGGGAGCAATACAGTAATACTCCTGAACCAACATTTTGAAAGTCGATTCCATCGATGGATAATTGTTTGTCTTCAAGCTTTTTTGCCAAGTCCTTTACCAATGGAAAAACAACCTCACGCTTGGAGAAAATCTTTAAAATCTTAATTCCTATTTTGCTGACTACTCCTCTGTTTTGCGCATCAACTTCGATTTCATCCGGAAGAAACAACTCATCACCCTCTCCAGACCTTTTGAATTGTGATGGGAAAAGCTCACGAAGAGTCTCATTATCCCCCAACCAGACTGTGTCATCTGATAAATTGAGTTCGATAAGTTGATCATCCCTGATCTCAAAAGATTGCTCGGGTACGTCTCCCCGAGTAGGGCTGAGCACAGAAAAGGCTTTATTCAGCTGGTAAAATTCAAAACCCTGATCCTCTCCAGTAACAAAGGCTGCCTGATCTTGACCTTTTAATTTGATTTTTAGATTGGCCATTTTTTTAAAAATTTAAAACGGTTGATGGATAAATGATTTGGAACAAAGCTCCAGATCCTATAAAAGCTGTTAAACTATCTGCCCACTTATCAGAAAAATCTGCTAAACAGAATCATTAAAATAGGTATTTATGAGAGGATTTTCAATAATTAAAGGGATTAAAACTATTTTGAAATAGGAAATCTCCACTGCATTAATTCCCATTCGTTTTTAGATTAAAAACCATGAAAAATGTGAAAGTCAAGAAATACAGGAATTTTTAGAAATTCGCCTGGCATCAATAAAGACAGGAAGAGTACGCCATATATTTGAAAGATCAGTCTTACCAAGAAAGTATTCAAGCCGGAAAAAAATGAGAATTAGAATCCTGGCATCCTAAAGGACAATCATAGAATATTTTACAATCGGTTGGTTTAGCTTTTTCATTTGACCTATTTTTAAGAAACACTTTTCCGATCAATTATGAAATCAAGCATGACCAAAAAGTCACACACCGGAATGTCCCGAAAGCTTTCGGGATAACCAAGCGAGATTCCATGTGACCATTAATAATCAAATTATAAACAGATGAAAAAACTCTTTACCACCTCCCTCCTTCTTGGAATTGCCTTTTCGGCATTTTCCCAAGGAACCCAGCTTCTCCGACAACCCACGCTCAGCCAATCAGAAATTGTCTTTGTCTATGCCAATGACCTCTGGAAAGCTCCAATAGCGGGTGGAAATGCGATTCGAATGACCAGTAATGACGGTGAAGAAAGTCTTCCGCACTTTTCTCCAGATGGAAATTGGATAGCATTTACAGGTGAATACGATGGTAATACCGATGTCTATTTGATCCCTTCTATAGGTGGCGAGCCAAAGCGATTAACTTGGCATCCCGGAGCTGATCTAGTGACCGGCTGGAGTCCTGATGGATCTAAAGTGATTTTTTCCTCTGGAAGAGAAGGTCATGCGACCCAAGAGTCCAAGTTTTTTGAAGTGAGTGTGAATGGCGGCATGCCAAGCCCTATTATAGTCCCGCGAGCAGTAAACGGAGAGATTTCTTCAGATGGCAAGCATATGGCCTATCAGCAAATTTCTTTTTGGGATCCAGAATGGCGAAATCACCGCGGTGGACAAGCGAAGCCCATTTGGATACTCGACCTTAAAGATTACTCACTTCAGATGACTCCTCAGACAGATAATGAGCGCCATACTGATCCAGTTTGGTTTGGCAACAAAGTCTTTTACATCTCTGAGCGAGATAATTTGGCTAATCTTTGGTCGTATGATCCTGGTACCAAACAAGAAAAGCAGGAGACCTTTTTGAAAGATTTCGATATCAAAAGCATCGATGCTGGCCCCGAAGCGATCATAATTGAGCAAGGAGGATTTCTCCACCTTTATAATCCGAGCACTGGAAATTTGACTCAGGTCAACATCACTGTAAATGGTGATTTTCACTGGGCTCGTGAGCGTTGGACAGATGTATCTGCCAACCAGCTCCAAAATCCACAGCTCTCACCTACTGGACAACGAGCAATCTTTGAGTATAGAGGAGAGATCCTGACTTTCCCTAAAGAAAATGGTGCAGGAAGAAACCTGACGAATACCTCCAGGTCAGCTGAGCGTTCTCCTGTTTGGTCGCCAGATGGGAAAAACGTCGCGTATTTCTCTGATGCTTCAGGGGAATATCAATTGATCATAGCAGATCAAGCAGGTATGGTTTCGAAGAA
The DNA here is from genome assembly GCF_001936475.1 of Algoriphagus marinus. Classification (GTDB taxonomy): domain Bacteria; phylum Bacteroidota; class Bacteroidia; order Cytophagales; family Cyclobacteriaceae; genus Algoriphagus; species Algoriphagus marinus. The sequence continues at coordinate 17,622 of NZ_MSPQ01000006.1, forward strand.
AATCGCTATTCCTGATCCAAGCTTTTTCTTTAAGCCTGAGTGGTCTAGTGATAATGTACACATCGCCTATACAGATACCGATTACAATATCTGGGTCACCAATGTGGCTTCAGGAACAAGCAAAATCGCAGATACGGATCGATTTGCCCATCCTAATCGAAGCATGAATCCAGTTTGGTCTCCTGATGGGAAATGGATCGCCTATTCCCGATTGATGGATAATCAGTTAAAATCAATTTTTGTCTATGAAGTGGCTACAGGAAAGAAAATCCAAGTGACTGACACCATGGCTGATGCAATTTCTCCTATCTGGGATGCTTCTGGCAAATACCTCTATTTCTTGGCAAGCACTGATTTCGGATTGAATACAGGATGGCTGGATATGAGTAGCTACGATCATCCTGTGACTCGTGCGCTTTACTTTACAGTGTTAAATGCTGCTGATTCTTCCCCACTCCTTCCTCAAAGTGACGAAGAAAAAGAAAAGACAGAAGAAAAAAAGAAAGAAGAGAAAGCAACTGTGACGGTAACGATCACCGAAGCAGGTATTCAGCAGCGGATAGTGGCCATCGATATCCCGACCCGAAACTATTCTGCGTTAGCTCCTGCTCCAGAGAATCAGATCTTTTACATGGAAGTGATTCAAAATGAAGGGACGACGATGAAAAAATATGATTTGACTAAGCGGAAGTCTGAAGATTTCCTGCCTAAGGTGAATCAAGTGGTGATTTCAAATGATCGAAAATCCCTGCTATACCAGTCTGGAAATACTTGGGGAATCATTGAAACTTCCGGAAATGGAAAAAAAGTAGGAGACGGAGCTTTGAAAAGTATTGCATCTATGAAAGTTAAAGTTGATCCGATGGCAGAATGGCAGCAGATCTACCGGGAAGGCTGGCGCTATCAGCGGGATTTTCTCTACGTAGAGAATGTTCACGGTGCACCTTGGAATGAAATCTTCGAATGGTACAAGCCATGGGTAGCTTCAGTTCGTCATCGAACAGATATGAATTACATCATTGACATTATTGGTGGTGAAGTCGCAGTTGGACATAGCTACACTCGAGGTGGTGACTTTCCAGATATTGATAGAGTTCCTATCGGGTTGCTAGGAGCAGATTTTGAATTGGATAATGGAAATTTCAAAATCAAAAAAATCTATACAGGCGAAGATTGGAATCCTGGTTTGGATGCTCCTTTAGCTCAAGTTGGTGCTCAAGCCAAAGTTGGAGAATACCTTGTTGGGGTGAATGGAAAAGCTATTGAAAAAGGAATTAACCTCTACACCTATTTTGAAGGATCTGCCAATGTTCCAACTAAAATTCATCTGAATTCAAAACCGGGATTGGAAGGCTCTCGCAGCATTTTGGTGCTTCCGGTTAGCAATGAAAATCAGTTACGAAACATCGCTTGGATAGAAGGGAACCGTCGAAAAGTAGATCAACTTTCCGATGGAAAACTAGCCTATGTTTATCTTCCAAATACGGGTCAACCTGGCTATACTTCCTTCAATCGCTATTATTTTGCGCAGCAGGATAAGAAAGGTGCTGTCATCGATGAGCGAAACAATGGAGGTGGATCAGCAGCCGACTATATGGTAGATATTATGAATCGAAAATTAACCGGCTACTTCAACTCACGGGCTAATGACCATAAACCTTTCACCCAACCGATGTCTGGCATCTGGGGACCAAAAGTCATGCTGATCAATGAGCGTGCGGGCTCAGGTGGAGACCTTCTACCCTACCTTTTTAACAAAATGGAAATCGGTCCATTGATCGGCACAAAAACTTGGGGAGGACTTGTTGGTACTTGGGATACGCCACCATTCGTAGATGGAGGTAGAATGGTAGCTCCTAGAGGTGGATTCTATGATACCGATGGAGAATGGGCTGTAGAGGGGGTTGGTATTTCTCCTGATATCCCTGTAGAGCAATTGCCTAAAGAGGTCATCGCCGGTAAAGATCCACAATTGGAACGAGCAGTTCAGGTTGCATTGGAATTGCTGAAAACCGAAGGAATAGAATTGAAACCTGAGCCAAAAGCTCCGATTCGATATTTCAGACCGAAAGGAAATTGATTTAGCGTTTATAATTTAGAGGTATATACGCAATTACGCCAGTATGGAAATTTCATTTGGCTTTTTGGCCGTTAAATCAAGTTACTTGTAAGAAAGTAGATAATCATAATAATTTATATCCCAATTGGTCCAAGTCTCTCGACTTGGACCTTTTTTTAGACACATCCCTTGTGCAGGTAGCAGAAGGGAACTTAATAAGAAAGAATTTCTATTTTTTGAAAAAGAGGAACTTGAATTTGACTAATCAGGAATCTCCTCAAAAGGAGGTTCTTCAAAAGGGTTCGGTCTGAATGGATCCTCAAGTCGATCGATGATCACCTTCCCTTTTTCATTGAAATGAAATAGGTGAACCTCTCCATCTTTTGCCACCTCAACAAAATAATGTGGTGCGCCATTTATTTCCCTCACCTCTGTCACTTCATATAAAAATCCTTCACGGAATTGGTCCTGAATGTATTGAGATGCTGCGGGCGGTAAATTTTGAGTTTCGGGTTTCATAATTAGAGATTTTAAATTATTCAATGGTACCTTTTATCAAAGAGGAAAGTACTTCATCAATTTGAATGTATCCATGATCCCCGTCATCAATACGGATAACATCCATCACCTTCCGAAAAACGTCAACTCAAAGAGCGAAAATAAATCTTCCAAATACTTCCCGATACTAGACTTTGGAAAGAGACTCAAACACTCAACAGAGAATGTTTACCAACTAAAATAGAGACTTAATCAATAAACGGAGAGTGTTTATTACTCAAAATAAAGGCTTCAATACTCAATCGAGAGTCTTTACAACTCAAAATAGAGACTTAATCACTCAACAGAGAGTGTTTACAACTCAAAATAGAGACTTAATCACTAAATCGAGAGTGTTTATTACTCAAAATAAAGGCTTCAATACTCAATCGAGAGTCTTTACCGCTCAAAATAGAGACTTAATCACTCAACAGAGAGTGTTTATTACTCAAATGAGAGGCTTATTCACTATACTATAAATTTTTGAATGCCTTAATAAAGCCTCTGAAAATATTGAAGCCTTCCATTTGTTAAAAAATTATTGAAATCAGTTTGGTTGATTTTATAGATCTCAGAGATTTTTGAGCATAGATTTCAAGATGTTTTATTAGTTATTAACTACCTCTAAAGATTAAAACTTTATTATTTTTTTTTAAACCCCAGACTTTGGCGATTTTTAAGGACACTAAAATCAAAATCGTATGTTAGATCAATTGTTAAAACTAGCCGATGGTCCCCTTCAGGAGATGCTTTCCGGAATGAATCAAAATCAGCCAAACCAATCTGCAATCGCTATGAAGGAAAGTGTTTTTTCCTCCCTTCAAACCCAAATCAGTTCTGGAAATCTAGATGCTGTCAAAGAAATGTTTTCAGGTACGGAGACCTCTCCAGATGCTCCGGTGATTCAGAATCTTCAAGGTGGAGTAGCTGATGATCTCATGGGCAAACTCGGTATTTCAAGAGAGCAAGCAATGGGTATTGCTGCTGCTGCGCTACCGATGATTATGAACTTTTTCAACAAGCGAGTGAATGATGCTCCGCAGGCGAATGGAGATATTATGTCTTCAATCGTCGATTCTTTACAAGGAAAATCGGGTAAAATTGATACCAGCGATTTGATGGGATCATTGCTTGGAGGCGGAAAAAGTGGCGGAATGGACTTAGGAGGCCTTATGGACTTAGGGAAAGGGCTCTTCAATTAAAATGTCGGACTGCTTAGGGTATTGAAAAAAAGATAATAAGACCCTATTTTAGGAATATCAATAAAGTCAATCACATTTTATATAGAAGATTATGAATTACTCAAAAATCACATTTCTTATACTTTTCCTTTTTATAGGAGGCTACACAGTTCAAGCGCAATCACTGAAAGTTCCTAAAATGGATATGTCCTCCCAGCTTCTCGGAATATTAGATAAAGGTGCAGATGGGCTGTCACTTAGCAGCGATCAAAAAGGAAAGCTAACCACTGATAATAAAAGCTTCGTGGACAAATTGATGAAAATCCAAAATGGATCAGGTTCGGACGATGAGAAAAAGGAAGGGTTTTTAAATCTGAAAAACTCCAGAACAAAATTTCTTACAGATCTATTGGGCAGTGGTTTATTTCAGAAATATTCCGGAAATATCTTAAAATCTATTAATCCACTAAAGTCAAAACTTGGATTGGCAGCGCTGGCTTTTTAGCCTTTGAAAATTATAAATATGGAGGCCGTGGACTTTTTGTTCATGGCTTTTTTTTATTTTTCGCCATGCTTAAGCAATACCTTTTCCTTCTTGCCTGTGGCTTCATGGCCATTTCTTGTAACCAGCCTTCCAAAGAAGTTGAGTTTTGGATGACCGATCCAAGTCAAGACATCAAGTTTCAACTTCAGGATTCACTTGTTTTTCAGATGGGAAAATCCTCTGAAAGTCAACCGCTTTTTATACAACTCAATCCTGAAAACAGCTATCAGGAAATGGATGGCTTCGGTTTTACCCTTTCCCAAGGCAGTGCCCTTCACCTTTTGGGAATGAGCGAATCAGCTAGAAAAGCTTTGTTGGAAGAACTCTTTGGGACTGATGCAAATCAAATTGGGATCTCTTATTTACGACTGGCAGTAGCTGCTTCAGATTTGAATGAGTATCCTTTTTCATATGATGATTTGGAAGATTCATTGGCAACAGATCTGGAACTTGAAAAATTTGATCTGGGTCCAGATCGAAACGATGTTATTCCGATTCTCAAAGAAATTCTAGCCATCAATCCTGATATCAAATTAATGGCTTCGCCTTGGTCTCCACCTGCATGGATGAAGGATAATAGGGATACTCGTGGTGGATCACTTTTAGAGGAATATGAACCAGTATATGCCCAGTATTTAGTGAAATACATCCAGCAAATGAAAGCGGAGGGAATCATAATCGATGCACTGACGATTCAGAATGAGCCACTTCATCCCGGAAATAACCCTTCTTTATTAATGCTTTCAGAGCAGCAAGCTAGATTTATTGGATTGCATCTTGGCCCAGCTTTTCGCGATGCGGGAATAGACACCAAGATTCTCATTTATGATCACAATGCCGATCGACCGGACTATCCCATTACGGTACTTCAAGATTCCTTGGCAAATCCATTTATAGCTGGTTCGGCTTTTCACCTCTATGGAGGACAAATCGATGCACTTTCAGATGTACATCAGGCTTTCCCAGATAAGCATATCTATTTCACCGAACAGTGGATTGGCGCACCTGGAAATCTAGCGGGTGATTTGCCTTGGCACATCAAAAATCTGATTATTGGAGCGACCAGAAATTGGGCAAAGACGGTTTTAGAATGGAATCTCACCTCCAATCCTACCCTAACGCCATTTACTGATCGTGGTGGATGTGATCGCTGTCTGGGTGCAGTGACGATTGAGGGTGATTCGGTAATCCGAAATCCTGCTTACTATGTAATTGCGCACGCCAGTAAATTTGTAGTCCCGGGTTCTATGAGAATTGACAGCAATGAAATTGAGGGACTTGCAAATGTGGCTTTCCAGCGTCCAGATGGGAAATTGGTTTTAATCGTCTTGAATGAAGGAAATGAGCCAAAACTATTTTCAGCTGGACCAAGCGAGAAATCTTTCCAAGCCAGTTTGAATCCCGGTGCCGTTGGGACTTTTATTTGGAAGTAAAGTCAAATAAAATCAGTTGGAATAATTATAACCTCATGGGGAGATCGAAGCGATCTTTAAAAAATAGAGAATCAGATCGATTCATCGATTCTCTTTTTTAAGACGAGAGGGATCTCTAGGGGATAACATTTTAGGATTTAATTCTGATAGATATTCAACTCCCTAGACTACAATTATTAAATTGAATTTTCTCTTTTTCAATTTTTAATACCTCAAGAAATGAAAAACACCTTCATATTGATCGCTTCATTAATATTCTTAGCTTCCTGCAATCAACAACCCATAGAAAAATATTTAATCTCATTGGAGGAATTGGAGTGGGTTGATCTAACTCATTCATTTGATAGCAGCACCTTATATTGGCCCAATAATCCAACTGATTTTGAGCATGATACGGATGCTTATGGAACCACCGATCTTGGCTATTTCTACTCCTCTTATTCTCTTTCTACACCAGAGCATGGAGGTACACATTTGGATGCACCCATTCATTTTTCTGAAGGAAAGCTAACTTCTGATCAGATTCCCCTGAGTAGTTTAATAGGCAAAGCAATTGTAATAGATGTGTCTGAAAAAGCGTTGAAGGACAGAGATTATTTGATTTCAGAGGAAGATGTAAAACAATGGGAAAGCACCCATGGTCAAATAGATCCAAATCAAATTGTGCTCTTTAAAACTGGTTATGGAAAATTTTACCCTGATCGGGAAAGTTATTTTGGGACCGCAAAAAAAGGAGACGAAGCGATTCCTGAATTGCATTTTCCTGGAATTTCAGCGGCTTGCGCAACATGGCTTGTCTCAGAACGAAAAATCAAAGCAATAGGTCTAGACACACCTAGTTTGGATTATGGCCAATCCAAAGCCTTTGAAGCCCATCAAGTATTTATGGGAGCAAATATTCCTGGTTTTGAAAATGTGGCAAACCTTGAAAACCTGCCTGCAAAAGACTTTTACATCATGGCGCTTCCAATGAAAATCAAAGACGGAAGTGGTGGTCCATTGCGTATCATTGCAGGCCTTCCTTCAAAGTAATTCCCCTTATTTCAAGAGCCGCATCAATTCCCGGGCAGTTAACTCACCTTTCTTTCGAATCAACTCCCGAGGGGTATTATCGCCTACTTCAAAAGTCATGGACTCGGCTCCATGAACAAAGAAAAAGTAGCTATTGGAAGTTACACTTCGCTCGTTCGTTTCGGTTGGTCGGATATTTGGATCATAGCCGGGAATCCGTTTCGATGATCGCTTGATCAGTTTAGGAATCAGTCCTGGGAAATTTCCTTCCAAATCTTCATTGATCGTGTAAAAAATATCTTCCCAAGTCGCATGAAAGTCTGCAGCAAAAACAAACTTACCACCTGAATCAGCTACTTTCTTTTCCATAAATGCTGATAAAGCTTTGGTCTCCGGTTGATTGAAATTAACCCAATCTCTATTCAAGTCTATTCCTCCCACATTATGTCTCCAATGTCCGTTGGACACCCCATCTGGATTCATCTGAGGCATAACGTAAAGATTAAACTTGCTTCTAAACTTTCTAGCTTCCGGTGAATCTTCACAAATAGTTTCGACAAAGGCTTTCATCGCCAAATAACCTGGCACTTCAGGGGGATGCTGCATAGAGATCGCCATCAGCATTTTTTGGTCATCAGCAGTTCCAATCTTCAAAACCTCTAAAGTTCTTCCATTGGTACTTTGACCTATTTCGATTTTTTCTACAAAATCCAACTTCAACAGTTCTGCTTTCCAATCAGTCACATGTTGAGTCCCCACCAAATCCTGAGCTGCAACCCAAAGGGTATCCGGAGAACTTGAAACCTTTAAAAAAGCTTCAGTCGGTCTTCCTTCTGCTACAGTAGGCAATACAAAATCAGCAGAATCTGCATTAGAATAAGCATAGCCATCCTGACTGATCTTTGGGTAATAGCGGTGAAAACCCTTATCTGAATAGGTAAACTTCACCCAGAAGGTTTGTGGACTAGCAGACCAGATTTTAAAGGCATACCAAGGACTGGGATTGATGGGTTCATTCTCCGGTAAAATGGTAATGGAAATCAAGCTGTCATTGATTCGCTTGGCATCATGGAGCCGAGCACCTTCAAATTGATTAGAAAAGTAAACTCTATTTTCTAAATCAAAGGTTTTTTTCTCTTGAAGATCAATGGGTTTACTTTCTGTAGGGACGATCTGAATGGGACCTTGACCTTCCCATTTGGCGGTGGACTTACAGGAAAAAATTAAAACCAAAAGAAAGAGACTGAGAATTGGGTGGAGAATTTTCATATAGGAAAGTTAAAATAAAAAGCCCTCCAAATCGCTTCGGAGGGCTTGTAAATCATGTTTTATAAATCTTAAATTCAAGAGTTTGTTTCGCTTCACTCGCAAAGACGCTATACCTTCGGAACTTGCCATCCATTATGGTAATGGGCTTTCATCAAGTCATTGGCAGCAGAAGAAGTGAACTGATTTTTGGCTGCATTCCAATATACTTTCTCTCCGGTTTTGTAAGCAATATTTCCCATTTGTGCATTAATCGCAGCAACCGAACCAGTTTGAATCGCGCAGTTTAATAGTTTAGGGTCATTTGCTTTTACTGCCTCAGAGAAATTAACAGCATGGAGATCCAATGCATTTCCATTTGGTTTGACATGTGCTACTTCCTCCACTTTATTGGTTCGCACTCCATCTTTGGTTTCGGTTTCCGGAATCACTTTCCAACCACCACGATTCACGACCAGTGTCGCATTATTTCCGATAAAGGCAATTCCTTCTGTCGTACCATAATTTCCTCCATCGATGCCGGTGGCATGTTCCCAAAGCATATTGAAGCCCTCGTATTCATATACAGTTTGAAGGGTATCCGGAGTCTCGGAAGCATCGTCTGGGTAGGCAAACTTCCCTCCGGAAGCCATCACAGACTTTGGCGCAGATACACCCATTGCAAATAAAGCGATATCAATCTCATGCACTCCCCAGTCCGTCATTAATCCTCCTGCATAATCCCAGAACCAGCGAAAATTAAAATGAAAGCGATTCGGATTAAATTCTCTCGAAGGTGCAGGACCCAGCCACATTTTGTAATCAACGCCAGCTGGTGGAGCTTGATTCGGAAGCACAGGCACTGGTTTCATCCAACCCTGATAAGCCCAACATTTAACGAGTCGAATCTGCCCAAGCTTTCCGGACTTTACGTAATCAATTGCTTCTGCATATTGGGAACCTGAACGCTGCCACTGTCCTACCTGCACGATTTTCCCATAGCGCTCTTGGGCTTTTACCATGATCTGGCATTCTTCAATAGTATTGGCAATTGGTTTTTCCACATAGACATTTTTCCCGGCAGAGACCGCATCCACCATATTAAGGCAATGCCAATGATCCGGTGTTCCGATAATGACTACATCGATATTCGGATCCTCGAGCATCTTTCGGTAATCGGTGTACTGCTTAGGGCGGGTTCCTCGCAGCTTGAAGACATCTTCGGTGCGTCTATCGAGCACAGACTGATCCACATCAGCCAAAGCCACACAATTCACATGCGGCATCTTAAGATGTGCGTTCATATTGGACCAACCCATTCCATTACAGCCGATGACTCCATAATTGAGTTGGTCTGAGGGAGATACTTTACGGGTAAAAGCTCCGAAATCAGCAGCCGTCAGAATTTGAGGCATGCTTAAACCCGCTCCAAGGAGCATGGTATTTTGTATAAATTTTCTTCTTGAGGACATTTTGGGGAAGTTTAAATGGTTGAAGGGTTCAAAAGTTTTAGAGTTGTCGTCATTGCGAGGAATTTGAGGATTTATACCCTTTAGGAAAGTTTACAAGTCCGAAGCAATCTGTTTTATATAAAACTCACAAGTACAATCGTAAATCAAAGCGGTCTCACCCAGATATTCCGAAAGCGAACTGGGTTGCCATGATCCTGAAGTTTGATTGGTAGTTCTTCTGCGTGAGCTTTATAGTTTGGAATTCCGATGTATTCCGTAGGACCTTTTATAATCACATTATTCTGTACCAACACTCCATTAATCAAAACCGTAACCGTAGCCGGAGAAGTCAGCATCCCATTTTTGTCAAATCGAGGAGCTTTGAAAATTATATCGTAGTAATTCCATTCTCCCGGAGGACGGAGGGGATTTACCAATGGCGGATGTTGCTTGTAAATACTTCCGGCTTGACCATTGGTGTAGGTTTTACTTTCATAGCTATCAAGCACTTGAACTTCATACAAACCCATCAGGAAAAAACCTGAATTACCACGACCTTGGCCTTCACCGACAATCTCCGTAGGAGCAGACCATTCTACATGATATTGGGCATCCCCAAATGCTAATTTACTTTGGATATCTCCTTTTCCTTTTTGGACGATTACCGCACCATCTTCGATTTTCCACTCAGCCGGCGAGCTACCATCTTTTGCACTGACGAAAGCATTTAAACTTGATCCATCAAAAAGGACGATCGCATCCGAGGGAGGAAGGTTATTCTGAGTGCCTGGAGTGATCTTTGGAGGAACTGGGGTGTAAAATTCCGTAGCCTCAGGCCTCATGGGTGGTGGTGTTTTCTCTTGGGCAAAAGTTGCAGTACACATCAAACTTAGTCCTGCTAAAAGCAATAGTCTTTTCGTATTCATACTAGTTTATTTAGGGTTGAGATGTTAATGTTTTAAATTAGCTCAAATTGCCCTGAATCAAAAAACCATTTATGGATTTTTGATTTCAGACGCCAATCTTTTTCTTAATTTTCAACAAAATACAACTTATGCAAAAATCACTACTCCTACTATTCACCTGTTTTTTGTTGAGTTCTACTGCTTTTCCGCAGTCAGATTATTTTTTCCCCGGAGAAAAATTTGATTCGACAATTCCATCTCCTGAAGAATTCCTAGGCTACCCGATTGGAGATTGGCATACCCGGTACGATTTGATTGTCAAGTATTTTGAAAAGCTGGATCAACTCAGTCCAAATGCTCAAATCAGCACCATAGGCTATACCCATGAACAGAGGCCAAAAGTGATTTTGACGATTGCCTCTAGTACTAATCTCTCCAATCTGGAGGACATTCGAATCAAGCAGGTTCAATTGGCAGATCCCACACAACCCAAACCCGATGTCAGCCAGATGCCATCCATCATCCATCTCGGATATGGAGTCCATGGAAATGAACCATCCTCCGCAGAAGCGGCCATGCTATCTGCTTATTGGCTTTTAGCTTCGCAAAGTGAGCTAGCCCAAAATCTTAGAGCGAATGCTGTGGTTCACATCGATCCCACAGTAAATCCTGACGGAAGAGATCGTCACAGTCTTTGGGCCAATAGCAATAAAGGCTTACCACCTGTAGCTGATCCACTCGATCGTGAGCACAATGAAGCTTGGCCTGGGGGACGCACCAATCATTACTGGTTTGATTTGAATCGGGATTGGTTGCCTTTGGCACATCCAGAATCTCAATCAAAAATTGAGTGGTATCATCAGTGGTATCCCAATGTGACTACAGATTTTCATGAAATGGGAACCAATAGCACTTATTTCTTTGAACCAACCAAGCCATTTGGAAGTGAGAACCCGGTTGTCCCAAGAAAAAATTACGATGATATTAATGTTCGATTTGCCAAATACTTCGCAGAATATCTAGACGAAATAGGAAGCCTTTATTGGTCCAAAGAAGTATTTGACAATAGCTATCCGGGCTACGGTTCCACTTACCCTGATATCAATGGCGGTTTGGGATTAGTATTTGAGCAGGCAAGTAGTAGAGGACATTTACAATCCAGCCAGCGAGGAGATATCAGTTTTGCTTTTACCATCAGAAACCACGTCCGCAGCTCTCTTGCAACCATGGAAGCTGCACAGGACAATAGGGTTTTCATGCATGACTATTTGAGAGAATTTTTCGAATCAGCCGTTTCAGAAGGATCAAAAGATCCTGCAAAAAACTACCTTTTCGGAGATGAGTATGATCAAAGCAGAACCAAACTATTTGTAAAATTCCTCATGGATCATCAGATCAAGGTCTATGAAAATACGAGTGATTTAAACCTTGGAGGCTATTCCTTTAAAAAAGAAAAATCTTACCTCGTCCCAACTGCCCAACCTCAATATCGCATGGTCCGAACTATGTTTGAAGAGGTTAAAGAATTTGCAGATTCAGTTTTCTATGATGCCTCGGCCTGGACCATGGCTCATGCCTATGGGATGCCTTTTGCAAAAGCTCCAAGTGTGAAAACCGGTGGTCAAATATCGGTCTCGGCAGTTGAAGTCAATGATTTCCCTACTGAAAAAGCCTATGCCTATTTGATCGATTGGTCAGATTATTACGCACCAAAGTTCCTTTATGAATTGCAGAAAGCTGGAATTCATGTGGAGCAAGTGAATCGTCCTTTCAGCTCGGAGACACAAGTTGGAGCAAAAGATTTCCCTGCGGGCACACTGATGATTCCTATGGGTTTTCAGAGTATGGATAGTGAAAAAGTTGTTGAATTAATTCAAAAACATGCGAAGGCAAGTAATCAGCAAGTGTTTGCAGTAAAAACAGGCATGAATCTAAAGGGAATTGATTTAGGTTCGAATCTAGTGGGTGCAGTTACCAAACCAAAAGCAATCATGGTTGTCGGCCCGGGAGTTTCATCCTATGAAGCTGGTGAAATCTGGTATTTACTGGACAGTCAGTTAGGAATGCCAATCACTAAAGTGAACTCCGATCAAATGGCTCGGGTCAATCTCTTTGATTACAATACGCTGATCCTACCCTCTGGGAATTACGGTGATTTTTCAGACCGTACTGTCGCGCACTTGAAAGATTGGGCCAACCGTGGCGGAACCATCATCTCCATGAAAAATGCCAGTCTCTGGTTGAATCGAATTGAGCTGACGAAAGAAAGCGCCGTTACCATGGAAGCAGAAGTGAAGGATCCAAGCAAATTACCTTTTGAGGATCGAAGTGCATTTGAAGGAGCGAAGGAAGTGGGCGGAAGTATCTATCTGGCGAAGCTTGATTTGACACATCCGATCGCCTATGGCTATCAACGCGAAACACTTCCTGTCTATAGAAATACCAGCATCTTTATCAAACCAAGTGCGGACAAGTATTTGACTCCAATAACTTATACTGAGAATCCACATCTTGGTGGCTATATTTCGAAATCTAACTTGGAAAAGTTAAAGCAAAGTGCCAGCGTGATCATCTCTAAAACAGGCCAAGGCCGTGTGATTCATTTCTTTGACAGCCCGAATTTCAGAGGAACTTGGTTTGGAACCAACAAGCTGTTTTTGAATGCTTTGTTCTTTGGTAATCAAATGGACTAGAAAAGGTTAAGAGTTCAACATTGAAAAGTTTAAAGACTTGAAACTAAATACAAAAGAAAATCCGATAAGTCGCTTATCGGATTTTCTTTTGTATTAGCGAATAGCCTATTTCAAAAAGACACTCTAGAGACTGATTCTTAAAAGTAAAAACCTCAATTCACAGCTTTAAAAAACTGGTTACTGTGAACTGTAAACTGCCTCCTGGCTACTGATTTACTTCTTATAGGTCAAAGTAATTGTCCCGGCAATATTTCCCAGTGGACTTTCCATTTTCACATCATTGGAAGTAATCAGTTGAGCTTCGTCCAATGCAACAATGGTATAGACTACCTCATTCTTGGCTTCATCAGTCATCAACAGATCGTCTCCTTTTACTTTCCAAGTACCCTTGCTATTCATCATATCTTCGGGGCTTGTGATAATGTATGTTCCTGTAGCTTCCAGAATCAGCTTCCCATCCATATGTAATCCCTTGCCTCCCTCAACCATTGCTGCTAGATCAGGACCTTCAGTTTGGTCAAATTTGAAGTCCGTACCTGACCAAGTTCCGACCAGCAATTCTTCTGTACTTTTTCCGCAGGAAGAGAAAACAGCAAGGATAAAAGCGAAAATGAAAAGGTTTTTAAATGAGCTAAGAATTAGATGTTTCATATTGAATTGGAATTAGGACCGAAAGATAAATAAATAATGATCTATGTATTCTTAAAAAGATTAAGAATAAACCTCTTCAAAAGCTAGAATCAAGATTGAAGAATTAGATTTTGAATATAAATTCGAGAAGTTCTTCATGAATTTCCCGAGCCAATACTTAACTTAATCAAATGGATAAAATCAGATTGTGGCTTATTTCCAGATACCAGCTTATTGTCTCAAGCATCGCTTTTTTACCGGGAGTTCTTAGTATTTCTTTTTTGATTTTAGCTGGGGCTCTCTTCCTCTTTGATGTTTCTGAGACTGGTCAACAATTTAAAATTGATTTTCCTTGGCTAAATATCAAAGACCCTTCTACAGCAAGAAGCATTTTGGGAGCAATAGCTGGAGGAGTGATTTCCCTTACAGTATTCAGTTTCTCGATGGTGATGATTGTACTTAATCAAGCTGCTTCACAGATGAGTAATCGGATTTTGGATAAGTTGATCGGAAATAGATTTCAACAAATCGTACTAGGAGTCTATATCGGCACGATAGTCTATACTTTTTTCATGTTCAGTACGATTAGAGATACAGGTAATTCATTTCAAATCCCTTCATTGAGCATTTTTATTCTTACCGTAATCACGGTATTCGATATTTTTATTTTCATCTACTTTCTTCATTTTATCACGCAATCCGTTAAATATGACGTCATTATAGATCGAATCGAGTCTGCTACATTTGAAGGAATGAAGCGTTTTTGCAATGCTGAAACCGAGGTGAAAGAGGATGCCAAATTTGTTTACCACACCGTAATTAGAGCCTCCAAGTCTGGTGTTTTTGAAGGATTTGACACCAAAGAAATCATGGATTTCTGCGAAGAAAATGAATGCAGTATTTTGGCAATATATCCAATGGGTACTTTTATAATTCGCGGACAACCGATTTTAAAGTGCAGTCAAAAACTTTCAGAAATTCAAATGGAAAATGCACTCCAAGGAGTGATTCTAAGTAGACAAGAATCGGTGATCCGAAACTATGAATACGGATTAAGACAACTCTCCGAAATAGCCTTGAAAGCACTAAGCCCTGGAATCAACGATCCCGGAACAGCGATCATCAGTTTTAGAGCAATAATTGATTTATTTGGGTTTCGGGCAGCTCACTTCCCTCCATCTACACAGAATCGAGGTGGAAATTCTTATATGCTTTATCGAAATGAACATAGTTTTGATGCGCTTTTCGAACGAGTAGTCTATCCAATCTGGGACTATGGAAAAGAAGATCGGATGCTCCGAAATGAGTTTAAATTACTATTGGAACAACTTGCTTTGATTATTGCTTCCCCTCCACTATTTAAGCTTTTAGAACTTGTGGATAAAAAAATCGCAAGTGAATCTCCAAATTAAAGCACTTAAATTTCTACCTAAAAAGTCAAAAAAAAGCCACAGAAAACCCTGTGGCTAATCATTAAGTTGGTTTAGTTTATAATTTAAACATCACTGGCAATACCATTTGAGTTGCTACTGCTTTTCCATCTTTGATTCCTGGAGTCCAAGTGCCTGAATTTGCAACCATTCGCATAGCCTCTTCATCACAACCTCCACCGATACCCCGAATAATTTCTGGATTTTCTATACTCCCATCCGGTTTTACTACGAAACTGACAAATACCTTTCCCTCTATTTTGTTTTCCTTCGCTGAGGCTGGATATTTCAGGTTTTCGATCATATACTTTGTAAATCCTTCCATCCCTCCAGGAGGAACTGGCATCTGATCCACTTCTTTATGTATTTCCTGCTGAGTTTGTGCCATAGCTTCTGATGTTTCTAGGAATGCTGAAAAGGCGAACAAGGCAAGGCTGGCAACGCCAATTTTTAATGAAATTTTCATGTTAGTGTTAGGTTTTGTTTTTTGTTGAATTCGATATTTTAAATTGAATTTTCGAGTTTAAATCGTACGGGAATTCGCATTCGAGTGACAACTGCTTCTCCTTTAAGTTTTCCAGGCTGCCACTTTTCCATAGATTTTATCAGACGAATAGCTTCCTCGTCACAATATCCACCTATACCTCGTAGCAGTTCCACATCAGTTATTGAACCGTCTTTTTGAACCAAGAAAGTAGCTACAACTGTACCTTCTATTCCTTGCTCTTTCGCTAGGTCAGGATATTTCATGTTTTTACCAAAGTACTCATACATCCCATCCATTCCTCCGCGAGGCAAGGGTCGTTCATCTACCTCAGTCATTACGCCTGGTTCCATAGCTGAACTTTGGGCTTTTGATTCTGGAGGAAGAGCTAGAAAGCTAAAGCTCAAAAAAGCCACACATGTCCATATTTTAGTGATTCGATTTTTCATTTTCATCCTGTTTAAGTTGATTATCCAAAAAGGCAAACAGTAGTACCGAATGCCTTTTTGAAAAGAAATCATACCTTATTTAAACTAATTTTTAATTGGAATTTCGATCATCTCTTCAAACCCAGGATTAATCTCCACTTTCGAATCATTAGCTAGTTTGAATCGAATCGGAAGCCTCATTCGAGTATTTATAACCCTTCCTCTTTGCTGACCAGGTTCCCAATTAGGTGCATTTTCCACGACGCGAATCGACTCTTCATCTGCTCCTCCTCCAATACCACGAAGGATTTCCACATCTGAAATAGACCCATCAGAATTGACAATAAATACTACAATCACTGTTCCTTCTATCCCCATACTTTTTGCTTCTGCCGGATATTTGAGATTAGAAGCAAGATATTGATTCCATCCTTGCATTCCTCCTTGAGGATTTGGCTGAGTTTCTACCACATCAAAAATCTCTTTACCATCTTTTCCAACGCTTTTTATTCTCGCAGTGATACTAGATGGTCCTATTTGAGTCCCTTTTTCACCCATTTGAGTTGGACCTTCGATTTCAGGTTCTGGCGTGATTTCACAGGAGAACACAAAGAATAATAATGCTACTAAAGGCAAAGCAAAAAGGAATTTGCTTTTCTCCCGATTTTCAGATTTTGGTTTGCTCATCATGATAATGCGTTTTTTGGTTTGAAATTGATTGAAGTTATTCATGAACTGCCAGCCTTGTCCTCTACTGATCATCTGAAGCAGAAGGCCAGAATATTCTTTTCTGGAAAAAGTAAAGGTGACACCTTGGTCTGCCTGGAACTCATGGATTTCCCGAAGTGATTTTTCAAATTGATAGATCATTGGGTTAAACCAGAAGATGATTTTGGCAAACTGAATCAAGAGTAAATCCCAACTATGCTTTAAGCGAACATGCATGGACTCATGAAGAATAATCTGTCGCTGCTCTGGTTGATCCGGGTCAAAATCCGGGAGAAGAATATATTCAAAAAAAGATGCAGGAATGAATTTTGGATGAATAGCAATCCAGTGATTTTGATATTTAATCAATTGAGCTTTGCCAAGCAATCGTTGCGATACAAAATACCCTAGCAACAAATGTATAAAAGTGAACAGCGCACCTAGTACATATACCAAACTGATGATCTCGATGATAGAAATAGTTTTTTGGGTGTTTTCAACATTTTGCCCAACAATAAACTCAGGCAAGGCAATCTCCTGTAAGCCTGTAGCACTTACTTTGATCAACTCAAATGAAAGCAAAGGGAAAATCCCAGAGATCAAAAGCATTACCAACAGAACCGCCCGATTGATTTTGAAAAACGTCAACTCGCTCAGTACATATTTGTAAAACAAAAGGCAAATAGCCAGACAAATACTGGCTTCGATCAGATAAACGACGAGTGAGTTCATTTTTCTTCTGGCTTGTCCATGTCATCAATCAACTTTTGTAAATCCTCAATCTCCTTATCAGAGATTTTATTTTCTTTTACCATAAAGGATAGAAAATTACCCACTGAGCCTTCAAAATA
The DNA here is from genome assembly GCF_001936475.1 of Algoriphagus marinus. Classification (GTDB taxonomy): domain Bacteria; phylum Bacteroidota; class Bacteroidia; order Cytophagales; family Cyclobacteriaceae; genus Algoriphagus; species Algoriphagus marinus. Next base: position 35,212 of record NZ_MSPQ01000006.1, read on the forward strand.
ATTCTTAACCAAACTGTTGACACTCTTCCGACTATAGTCTTCCTGAGTGATTTTGGGTGAATAAAGGTAAGTGGAACCGTAAGCCCTGTACTTCACAAAGCCTTTCTTCTCTAAAGACTTTACCGTAGAAGCCAATGTAGTATAGGGAGGCTGAGGTTCAGGTAAGGCTTCCAAGATATCTCTAACTAAAGCCTCTCCTTTGCTCCAAATAATGCGCATGACGCGCTCTTCGTTTTGTGTTAGTTCTTTCATAGAAACTAATGTAGAAAGTTTGATTTATTAATCCTACGATTTTTTCGTATATCTACGAAAAAAAAATATCCGCTTCAATAAAATCAGTGGAAATTCTTAGCTACAGAAGAAAAGACATAAAAAAGTTCAGCTCCTATTTGTCTAGACCTCTCCAAATATTTTTGGGATTCAAGAGGAGTATTATCAAATGCTTTTGGGTCTTCAAACCGAACCGGAATCCTGATAGCAGCACCTGGAATAAAGGGACAGTTTTCATCTGCGTGATCACAAGTCATTATAGCAGCAAAGTCAGATTCAGGATTCACGGGATCATTGTACAATTTTGAAAAAGTGATCAATTGGTTTTCACCAAAGACAAAACTATAATGAGGATTTTCTAGACCTTTTACCATCACCTCAAAGCCATCCTCTAACAGCGTTGCAACAGCGCGAGGATTGAAAGCTGTCACCTCGACTCCTCCGGAGTAACACTTAATCGGTAGCTTGAAATAATCTGCTAAAGCCTGTCCCCAAACTTGAGACAGTTGACTTCTCCTACTATTATGGGTACAGATAAAATTCAATTTAGCTTCTCCTCTCTCTTTAAGTTTTTCTACCAAATAAATTGCTAATTCATCGAGCAAAGATTTTCTATCCTCAGAAATAAGGGATTTTGAAAAAGTAGAAATAGTATTGAGTAAAACTTTATTCACAGCTTAAAAAAATCAACAGCATCCTGATTGTGGAGTACAAGCACTTTTATCTGAAACACCAGTTGAAGAAAGTCTGATTTTTGGTTTTTCAGAAGGAATTCCGCAGTTATCTTTTGCAAGACAATCGGTCTGCATTCTAGTTAAATGAAATGCTTTACCGCCAAACTTCAATCCATATTTTGAAATAGTATCGCCTTGGTATTCCACTTCGATTTCAGAATCGGATAGCTCAAGAACTCGTTCTGATAGATCTATGATGCTCAAAAGTTTTTTAGCCCCAAGTCGATGGTCAAAATCCCCATCTTCCCAAAGTTGAAAGTTTACTTTTTGCTCATTTCTAAGAGTTACCCCGCAATCGATAAACTGCTTATTGATTTTTCCAATTTCAGTTACGTGAAAATGTGCAGGAACTGAGTCGCCGTTTGGAAGGATAAATTGAAGCTCCTCGAGCTGTTTTAGATATTCTTTAATTTCAGATAAAGTCATATTTTTCAGATTTATGATTTTCAGTCACAACATCTCAACTTGCTATTTTCAAAGTCATTGAAAAAAGAATTTAGATGATGTTTTAATTCTTCAAATTTTACTGGATTAATGCAATAAGAGACTGAAACACCTTCAATAGTACCCTGCACAAGACCTATTTCCTTAAGTGCTTTCAGATGTTGAGAAATAGTTGCTTGGGCAAGTCCGATTTCCTGTACCAGCGTGCCGTTGACACATTGATTAGTCTCAATCAAGTATTGTAGAATTGCTATCCGGGCAGGATGCGCCAAGACTTTGGCAAAATCTGCAAGTTCAATTTGCTCTTTTGAAAATAGATTGTTTTTAGTAAGCCCCATATCAATCGTAATATTACGATTAATACTGGAAGTAAAAAAAATTATTCTCTAATTACCACAAATTCTGTCAGGATCGGTGACACTAAGAAATACCCCAAAACTTCACTATCTCCTCTGATTACCTGAATATTTGTATCTGGATTTTGAGGTGGCGGGCTAAACAATCCTCCGTCTGTAAATAATAGACCTAATAATTGATTGAGGTAATTATAAGGCTCAACCGTCATCCGATAAAGAATTAACCGAACACGATCACCCGGTTCAAAAGCATATCCCAACTCCAAGCCATTCTCAAAAAATGTAAAACCGAATGTGTCATCAAACAAGAAATAATCTTCTGCATCATTTTTTAAAGTATCATTTTCGATGATTTGAATTCGGTAATAATTATTCTCTTCAAAAGGGATTTTTCCATAAGCTTTAATATAATATCCCTCATCTCGAAAAGGTCTCTCCTCTTCATATTGATAGGTAAGACTATCTAACGTTGGAGCTTCCAACATCAGCCCCTCAGCATAAAAGCTGTTTTCATTCCAATCGATTAAAAGTTCATAAGTCTCTCCAACATTGGCTACCAAACTTCCATTTACTGGCTTATAAGACCGAGTGTCTCTATTATAAAAAAAAGGAAATGTCGTCTCAGTCCCCTGCTTCCTAATTACCACTTCTGCATCCGTGATCGGACTAAATGCAGTGGTATCCAAATAGTTCTTGGCCAAAGAGATTTTCACTTCATTGAAAATTGAATTATCAGTCCAGATAGCTTCAATCACAGGAATATCTCCTTCAATCTCTCCTAAAGGCAGATCCACCTCTATTTGGCAGGAAACTATAAAAAACAGTAAAGCAATTATCCAGCTATTTTTCATCTTAAAACTCAAAATTATAGGTAATCGATGGCAGGAAAGTAAACAAGTAAGTCATGATAATACCAGGTCTGACAGAAGTGACAGGACCATCAGTTTCAGAATCGTAATTGATATCATTATTGACCACATCTTCAAAACTATAAGCAAAGGGGTTTTTCCTTCCGTAGAGATTATAAATACTGGCATTCCAGCTGCCTCTCCACTTGCGCCCCTTATTCGGATTTTTCCAGGTAATCGACGCATCCATTCGGTGGTAGTTTGGGAATCGATCCTCATTCCTAAAATCACTGTAATAAGGCACATTCTGCCTATCTGTTGAATACTGTCCGATTGGGAAAGATACGGCTTGACCAGTGGTATATACGAAAGTCAATCCCGCAGACCACGCAGGAGAAAACTCATGATTCAAAACCAAAGTGATGTCATTTGGGCGGTCATATCTTGGATTATACTTTTGCCCTCTGGAGATTCCTTCGATTTCTCGCCATGTTCTGGAATAAGTATATGCAAGCCATCCTGTTGTTTTACCTTGATTTTTTCGAAGCAAAAACTCCGCTCCATAAGCCCATCCCCGTCCTGTCAGTAATTCTGTCTCGACATTATCAGTGAATAAGACACTCGCACCATTTCTCAGATCGATGATATTTTGAAAGTCCTTGTAATAGGTCTCCACCGAAAACTCCCATTTATTATTATCAAAATTATGAAAAAGGCCTATTGAAACCTGATCTGATCGGATTGGAGGCACGTATGTTCCAGCTAGAATCCATCGGTCTATCGGCAATCCAGCCGATGAATTAGAAGCAATTTGAACGTATTGAAAATTTCGATTATAGGCAGTTTTGATTGAAAACTTTTCATTGATCAAATACCTGAAAGCAATCCTAGGCTCAAGCCCTTGATAGAATTTTATATTTTCCAATGTAGAATAGCTTGTTGTATCAATAATGTCTATTTCTGGACCCGGCACTCCACCTTCATACATGTAATCCACTCCTTTACCGATCTGATTAAAAATCCCCCATCGCAAACCTGCTTCAGTACTGAGCTTTGGAGTGATTTCATAAGTCATTCCTGCGAAAATATTATTCAAAACTCCATTCTTAGGGTTGGTATCCAGCTGCTGTATATTACTATCCGGAGCAGGAATCAGGGCTATTGGTGCAAAATGATAGAATTGAGAATGTACCCCCCAGTAGGTCTGTAAGTTTTCTCCGCGGAGCCAAGTCCATTGCGCCTTTAGTCCAGTTTCCGAAAGTTTGTTTTTCCACTCAAAGCCATTCTCAGGATCATCAAATTCGATCTTATAATTATATACTGAATGGTAAGCATCAAGATCAAAATACGCATCTTTCGAAATGGTGTGATTCCACTTCATGGAGTTAACAAAATTGCTCCAACCTAAACCGAATGATCGCTCTAGTCCTAAAAAATCACTTCCCTGATAGGTAGAGAAAGTTAGTTTATCCTTGTCACCTAACAAAAAAGCAAACTTAGCGCTGAGGTCATGAAAATTGAGGCGATTTTCTCGAATATCAGGATTCGATGAAAGTGCCAAAAACACATCTGCATAAGTTCTCCTAGCGGATATGGCAAATGTGGATTTTTCCGAAAACAAGGGGCCATCTAAGGTAAATCTCGAGGAGATCGTTCCGATTCCGCCCTCACCTCTCAGTTGTTTGTTATTTCCTTCTCGAAGAGATACATCAATTAAAGAAGAAAGCCTGCCTCCAAAAGAAGCTGGCATATTCCCTTTATATAAATCTACCTTTTCCAGGGCATCTGGATTGAAGACTGAGAAAAACCCAAAAAAGTGAGAAGCATTATAAACGGGAGCTCCATCGATTTGAACCAAATTTTGATCTGCCGATCCACCCCTTACAAATAATCCACCAGTCCCTTCTCCTGCGGTTTGCACCCCCGGTAATAACTGAAGACTTCGAAGTAGATCTACCTCTCCAAAAAGGGCAGGAATATTTTTAATTGTAGCGATTGGCATGGTCGCTTTACCGGTCTCAAGATTTCGAACTTGCTCATCTGGTCTCCTTTCCTGAATGATTATCTCCTCGAGGGACATCTCTTCCGGGTTTAAAAAAAACTTCAGCCCTTTTTCAAAATCTTTTTGATTGATTACCCGAATGGATTTTTCATAACCAATAAAAGAAATTAAAAGCCTCCTGGGAAAACTCCCAACTTTTATTTCAAAAAAACCATCCAAGTCAGATACGACTCCTGTCGAAATATCATCTTCCCAATAAACGCTAGCTCCGGGAAGCGGGGAAGAATTGGTTGCATCCACTATTTGACCCTTTAAAAAAGTGGCTTCCTGAGCCATCAGTGTAAATAATGGGAAAATAAAAAGGAATACTCCAGCGAATATGCTCCTCATGTAAATCGAACCTTTGATTAATTTTTTGATTGAAAACCTCAAAGCTAGACGATTCAGAAGGATTAATGTTTGTTAATTTTTTAAAAACATTCACTTTTTAGACTTTCTCTTATCAGAAATAGCCTTTCAAAGTAATCTTTATTTTATAATTTCAGCCCATGATTTGGGCTTACCCGGACGTTAGACTCACCCTATTGCTCGCAGGAATATTCTGCCTGCTGTATTTTATTTACTTATCCCGCTATTGGGCTATCAATCGACGCTTGAAAGTGGAGAAGAGAAGACTATTTACCAAAATAGTGATTCGAACATGCTATTTCATTCTTTTCCTGATAGCATTCGCAGGTCCTTCCATTGGAACAGCGATGAAGGAAATTCAAGAAGAGGGGAAAGATATTTTTATTGCAGTGGATCTCTCACAATCTATGAATGCTTCCGACATAGGCCCTAGCCGACTTCAGCGGATAAAATTTGAACTTAAAAACCTTACGAAAAGCTTCCCATCAGATCGAATTGGGTTGATTATTTTCAGTTCAGAGGCCTTTCTTCAATGCCCACTGACTTTTGACCAGAGTGTATTGCAATTGTACATTGATGGTTTGAATACAGGTTTAGTCCCAAATTTCGGCACTGATTTGAATGCTCCTTTAAGACTTGCCTTGGAGCGATTTGAAAGTGATGAAAGCCAAGAGATAAAATCAAAATCTATTATTTTGATCTCTGATGGCGAGAATTTCGGTGATGAACTAGACAACATTGGGGCAAGTTTAAATGATCTGGGGGTAAAAGTATTTTCCCTTGGAATTGGTACAGAATCAGGAAGCAGCATTCCCAGAGGAAATGGATTAGTCATTGATCCTCAAACAGGTCGGCCAGCACAGACTGTTTTAGATCCTGCACCACTTCAGCAGATTGCCGCAGAAACCAACGGTCAATACTTTGAGATTTCTGACCAAGTGCAAGAGGCAGGGAATTTAATCGGAGCATTGGAACGTCTTGAAGGCGGCGTAACTGGTTCGCGAGTTGTAGAAGCCTCAGCTAACAAGTATTTTTACTTTCTGCTTGCAGGCCTGATCCTTTCCCTTTTGGATATGATTTTACCTATCAAAACAATCAAACTTTAGATGAGCTGGGGCAAGATCTTTTTAGGAATTCTACTTTTTCTTCCTGCATCCTGGACAAAGGTTTCGAGGATGAATGCAGCTATTGATTTAGCTGCTGAGAGTTACGCCAAAACTGAATACGAGCAAGCTATCACCGATCACCTTGCATTGATGGAGGGCTTTGGATATGTGGGAACTGAATTGGATTTTGACTTGGGATTAAGTCATCAATATGCCGAAAAGCCAGATGAAGCTTTAGGTTTTTATGATAAAGCCAGTATTAGTGCAGATAAAATCTTAGCTTCATTTGCATTCAATCAAAGTGGTGTAATTCAAGGAAATAAAGAAGAATACGAAGTAGCGCTAAGCAAATTCAAATCGGCTTTGATCAAAGACCCCTTCAACGAAGTAGCACGTCACAATTATGAATTACTCGCTCGATGGATGCAGCGGGATAAAGAGCGAAAGGAACAAGATCAGAATAAACCAGAACCTTCGGATTTTGCGAAGCGCAAAAAGGCAGAAGCAGATCGATTGGTTGAGCAGTTTAGATTTAAAGATGCCCTAACTGTCATGCAGGAGGCTTTAGCACAAGATGAAACTGTTGCGGCTTATCAGGAGTTTATAAAGAGTCTAGAAGAAATCATAGAAATCGATGAGAAATAAACTGATCTACATAGGAATACTTGTTTTCACGTTGGGACTTACTCCAGGATTTTCACAGAACTCTGGAGATTATTTCAACCGTGCAGCAAGATCCTATGTCAAAACTGAAAAAGATCAAGCACTTACAACGGTAAATGAGGGCTTATCTAAATTTCCCGGTGATTCGAAACTTCAAGCTTTAAAAGAAAAATTAGAACAAGAGCAGGAGAAAGACAAAGAAGAACAAGAGCAGAAGGATCAAGAACAGCAAAATCAGGAACAACAGCAGCAAAAAGAGCAAAGTCAAGACGAAAAAGGCGAACAACAGGAATCTAAAGATCAAGGCGAAAAAACAGAAGAAGATAAAGCCAAAGAATCTCAAAAAGGTGATCCGAGTGACCAAAGTCAAGATCCTGCAAGTGAAAATGCGAATGATCAAATGGACGCAAAATTAGAGGATCGCCAAAAAGCAATGGAGGAGTTTAAAGAAAAGCTAAAAGCGATGAACCTTACTCCGGAACAAGCAGCCCAAATACTGGAAAGTATGAATGCAGCTGAATTGCGATACATCCAACAAAACAAGAAAAAACCTACTGAAAGACCTAAAAGAGGGATTCCTGACTGGTAAAAAAATAAAGTATCAAGCTAGAAGACCGATGAAAGAACCTTCGGTCTTTTGACTTTTAATTTAAACCCAAATAATAATGATCAAAGAAGTATATATCGTTTCTGCAGTCAGAACTCCTCTAGGAAGTTTTGGAGGCAAGCTTTCAGGACTCACTGCTATTGAGCTAGGCAGCACAGCCATCAAAGGTGCATTGTCCAAAGCTGGAGTGGACTCTAAAGAGGTCCAAGAAGTATTTATGGGGAACGTAATCTCTGCCAATTTAGGTCAGGCTCCGGCGAGGCAAGCTGCCATCGGAGCAGGTATCGGATACGAAGTACCATGTACAACTATAAATAAAGTCTGTGCTTCAGGTATGAAAGCAGTAATGTTTGGAGCTCAGTCCATCATGCTCGGAATAAATGATGTCGTAGTAGCAGGTGGAATGGAAAGCATGTCAAATGTCCCATTCTATGTTCCAAAAGCTCGTTTTGGCTATAAATACGGAAATGCAGAATTTGTAGACGGATTGGTAAAAGACGGACTTTTCGAGGTGTATTATAAATTTCCGATGGGTAACTGCGCAGATAATACTGCTAAAGAGATGAATATCTCACGGGAAGCCCAGGACACTTATGCAATTCAGTCTTATCAGAGATCTGCAGATGCTTGGGCTAAAGGATATTTTAAAGATGAAGTAATCCCTGTTGAGATGAAAGGTCGAAAAGGGGAAACGATTCTGATCGATGAGGATGAGGAATACAAGAATGTAATGTTTGACAAAATACCTTCCCTCCGACCTGTTTTTGATAAAGAAGGAACAGTAACAGCTGCGAATGCATCAACTATGAATGATGGTGCGTCAGCTTTGGTTTTGGTAAGTAAAGAAAAAGCCGAAGAACTAGGATTAAAGCCATTGGCAAAAATCAGAGGTTTTGCTGATGCTGCGACAGATCCTCTATGGTTTACGACTGCACCAGCTTTGGCTATTCCAAAAGCTATCAAGCACGCAGGGCTAACAGCCGAAGACATTGATTTCTATGAAATCAATGAGGCTTTTGCAGCAGTTGCATTAGCCAACCAAAAGGAGCTAAACCTTGATAATGATAAGATCAATGTTTTTGGTGGAGCTGTGTCTTTGGGGCATCCACTTGGGGCTTCAGGAGCAAGGATTATCACTACATTGAATTCTGTTTTACATCAGAAATCCGGACAAATAGGTGTAGCGGGAATATGCAATGGAGGCGGAGGAGCTTCAGCGCTAGTAATTGAAAAAATGTAAATTCTAACCTATAAAAACCGCAAAGCTATTCGCTTTGCGGTTTTTTTATTCCAATGAGATTAATTTCTATTCTCTTCTTTCTTTGTTTCTGCACCCAATTATCCTTTGGGCAGGATACCGTACGGACTTTTTACGATGAAGAAGAAACCATTCTAAAAGAAATCTATTTCAGAGTAAATGGAAAAGCAGAAGGAGAAGTGCGACTTTTTGATCCTGAAGGGAATTTGATACAACTTGGATTTTTGAAGAACAATCAAAAAGAGGGTCTCTTTGTAGACCTTAGTCCAAAGACGGGTGACACCATCAGAATTACCCCTTACGTGGCTGATAAGCGAGATGGAAAAGTAATCAGCTTCTTCTCAAACGGCAAAATCGAACAGGAGTCTTTTTACCAAAATAATCAGATCAACGGAGAAGTCACTTCTTATTATCCTTCAGGAAATATTAAGGACAAAACGCTTTTCATAAACAATAAGCCAAACGGTGAAAGCTTAAGCTACTTCGAATCTGGAAAGCTTGAATCAAAAAAGAACTTTTTAAACGGTAGCTATGAAGGTACTTATTCGGAATATGACGAAAATGGACAACTCCTCTTGGAAGCAAATTATTCCGAGGGAAAATTAAATGGGATAGAAAAAACAATTTATCCAGAGGGTATAATTCAATCGATCAGAGAGTTTTCTGATGGGGAACTCGACGGGATTTATGAGTTAAATTTTCCGAATGGAAAACCTGAGCGAAGGGGGAAATACAAAAAAGGATTACCGGAAGGTGAATTTTTAGAATATTACGAAGACGGAAGCATCCGGTCTCAGATCGCTTATAAAAAAGGAATTCCAACAACACCCTTAAGGATTTACCATCCGAATGGGAAAATCTCTTTAGATAGGGAGTTTTTATCAGGGACCGAATTACTAGCGAAAGAGTCAACTTATTTCCCCAATGGACAAATAATCTTGCAAGTGAATTATAAAAATGGATTGGCAAATGGTGAGGTGAGGGTTTATCGGGAAGACGGAAGTTTACAGGAAATCAGGAATTTCAAAAATGACAAACTTCATGGCTCCCGAAGTTACTTTGATGAAAAGGGTACACTGATCAGGACAGAAAATTATTTCGAAGGGAAAATTCAATAAATAATTAGAATTCAAAAAGAATAAAGTCACGGCTTTTATATTTTTGTCAAAACAATGAATGAATGACTAACGCAATCAAAGAGACAAACTTCAAGTTTCCTGGTCAAAAGGGATTCTACAAAGGAAAAGTAAGAGACGTCTATATTTTTGAAAATGAATTGATCGTAGTTGCATCAGACCGTATTTCGGCCTTCGATGTGGTATTGCCAAAACCAATCCCTTACAAAGGGCAAGTTCTCAATCAGATTGCTGCTAAATTCTTAAAAGCGACCTCCGATATTGTTCCAAATTGGGTCACCTCGACACCAGATCCAAATGTAACAATCGGTAAGCGATGCGAACCTTTCAAAGTGGAGATGGTAATTCGAGGTTATCTAGCGGGGCATGCAGCAAGAGAGTATAAAACCGGTAAAAGAATTCTTTGTGGAGTAGCGATGCCTGAAGGAATGAAGGAAAACGATGCTTTCCCTGAGCCTATCATCACCCCTACTACCAAAGCCGACCAAGGACACGACGAGGACATATCAAAAGAAGCAATACTTTCACAAGGAATAGTAAGTTCAGAGGACTATGCGATTTTGGAAAAATATACCAGAGCATTGTTCCAGAGAGGGCAGGAAATGGCGGCTGAAATGGGTTTGATTCTGGTTGATACCAAATATGAATTTGGAAAATTTGGAGATCAAATTCTGTTAATTGATGAAATTCATACCCCTGATTCTTCACGTTATTTTTATGCTGAAGGGTATGTAGAAAATCAAAAAAACAATCTTCCTCAAAAACAGCTATCAAAAGAGTTTGTTAGACAATGGTTGATTTCGAACGGATTTCAGGGAAAGGAAGGACAATCTGTCCCGGAAATGACTCATGAAATTGTAGAAAGCATCTCTGATCGCTATATTGAGCTTTTCGAAAAAATCACCGGAGAAGTATTTCAGAAAGCTGATACCTCAATCATTGAAAAACGAATAGAAAAAGCAATCCTTAATCACCTTAAATAAGTAACTCTACCGACTATGAAATATACAATTGATAAGAAAGAACAGTATGTCATCTTCACTCCTATGGAGGAAAAACTTGACTCACTTCTTGCTCCAGTCCTAAAATCCGAACTATTAACAATCCATGCCGAAGGTTTTACCAATTTGGTTTTGGATATGAGCCAAGTAAAATATGTTGATTCTTCAGGGCTTAGTGCACTCCTTGTTGGAGATCGTGAGTTTGGGAAAAATGGTGGAATTTTCCTGATTTCAGGAATACAGGATCATGTAATGAAGCTTCTTAAAATCTCTATGCTAGACAAGAAACTGAATTTGGTGACAAATTTGGAGGAAGCGGGAGAAGCTATCTTCATGCATGAAATTGAAAATGGTGAAGAAGAGGAGGAAGAAGGTTGATACCAGATTTTGACGTCACAATTCTAGGTAATACTTCTTCTATTCCAGTACACGGAAGAAATCATACTGCCCAAATCATCCGATTTGGGCAGCATTGTTTATTGTTGGATTGTGGGGAAGGTATGCAGATTCAAGCAAGAAAGTTTAAAATCAAAACATCCCGAATCAATCATGTCTTCATAAGCCATTTGCATGGAGATCATTATTTGGGATTAGTGGGCTTATTATCAAGCTATCACCTCGCAAAAAGGCAAAGTCCGCTTACAATATTCGGACCTAAAGGATTGGATGAAATCATCACCACACATTTCAGATGGAGTGATACAAAACTAAGCTACCCAATCACTTTTATCCAAACCAATAATGATTCTATGAATCTATTGCTTGATGAAAAACTTTTTCAAGTTTACAGTTTCCCACTCAAGCATAGAATTCCAACAACTGGTTTTCTGATTCGTGAAAAATATGGTCTTCGCAGTCTCATCAAACAAAAGCTCGAGGAAAAAGAACTAAGTATTGAAGCTATTAAATCCCTGCGATCAGGCATCGATTATTATTCTCAAGAAGGCGAGGTATTTAAGGTGAAAGAATTTACATACCCACTTCCACCACTTAGATCTTATGCCTTTTGTTCGGACACGATTTTTGATCCAGAGTTAAAAAAATACATCGCCAATGTAGATTTGCTTTATCACGAATCTACTTTTATGGAGCAAGACAAAGAAAGAGCTAATTTAACTTTTCATAGCACTGCCAAACAAGCTGCGGAAATTGCTAAATCTTCTAATGCTAAAAAGCTTTTACTTGGACACTTCTCCTCTCGCTACGCAGATTTGGAAGAGATGCTCATCGAAGCTCAATCCGTATTTCCTGATTCTATCTTAAGTGAAGAAGGTCAAAGCTATATTATATGAACGAAGCCAAGCACTCCCGAAAAACCAATCTTTTCATTATTCTCGGAAGCATCTTTCTCACTAATGCGATCCTTGCGGAAGTAATTGGAGTTAAAATTTTTTCAGCTGAAAAAACCCTGGGATTCACCCCTGTGAACTGGAATTTCTTTGGGGAATATATTCTTGATTTTAATCTGACTGCCGGAGCTGTAATCTGGCCTGTCGTCTTTATTACTACTGATATCATCAATGAATATTTTGGGAAAAAGGGAGTTAGAAAAATCAGCTTTATAACCGCAGGACTGATTGCCTATGTTTTTTTGGTGATTAGTTTGGTCACGGTTCTCGTTCCTGCAGATTTCTGGCTTGATGTAAATGCAACTACTCCAGATGGAGAGAGCTTTAACATTAGCTATGCTTTCAACACCATTTTCAGGCAAGGATTAGGAATTATCCTTGGCTCTTTGACAGCATTCCTACTCGGTCAATTGATTGATGTGTATGTCTTTCAAAAATTAAGAGCTATCACAGGTGAGAAAATGATCTGGCTAAGAGCAACTGGATCCACCTTTGTTTCCCAATTCATAGATTCTTTTGTGGTATTGGGAATTGCATTTTATGTATTTGGAAATTGGGAATTAAGCCAAGTATTAGCCGTTGGCATCATCAATTATATTTACAAGTTCACAGTCGCAATAGCACTGACACCCTTACTTTACGTCGGGCATAATATCATTGACCGATATCTGGGCAAAGACCTTGCATCAGAAATGATGGAAGAAGCCAGCGAGGACAAAGCATTCATTTAAAAAGGTTGATGATGATTAATATATATCCAACCGGTTAGATCGGTAGAGAGAAATACGCTAAAAGAATTTGGGGGTAAATCTGAATTTGATTCGCAACTCCCCCTTTTTTCAGGAAGACAAGAAGAGTTCTGAGGTTATTCCAGATAATCACCTAACTTATTTTTGAAATGGCATTCCATTCAATACGATAAAAAATCCTGCAAAAGCCATTTCTAGCGATCCGAACAAAATATATTTTGCCCAAATCACAGTTTCTATTAAGAATATTCTAAATACTTTTATATGATGTTTGGTTTTCAAAATATAATAGCATACTTTTGCACCGTCAATAAGACGTAGAACATTTTTCTGTGCCGTGAAATCCTTACTGTCGCTTGTCTGGGATAATCATTAGGAGTACATGGCAAGAAAAGTAAGGAAACATCATGGAAAACACACTCAAGTTCTCTGACTTGGGAATTTCTAACGAAATTCTTAAGTCTGTGGAAGAGATGGGCTATACCCAACCTTCCGAAATTCAAACTCAAGCTATACCTTTCCTTCTTCAAGGAAGAGATGTCATTGGACAGGCTCAAACTGGTACAGGTAAAACTGCTGCATTTGCAATCCCAATTATCGACCTAGTCGATCCGGATATGAATCAGCCACAAGCAATAATCCTCTGCCCTACTCGTGAACTTGCAGTTCAGGTAGAAGGCGAGATTCAGAAGCTTGCAAAATTTCACCGAAGAATCAACTCTGTTGCAATCTACGGTGGCGAATCTATCGATAGACAAATCAGAGTACTTCGTAGAGGTGTTCAGATTGTGGTCGGAACTCCAGGTCGTGTACAGGATCATATCAACCGTGGCACCCTTAAGTTGGATGGCGCTGGTATCATCGTTCTTGATGAAGCAGATGAGATGCTTGACATGGGCTTTAGAGACGATATCGAAGCTATTCTCCAGGAAATGCCTTCAGAAAGACAAACTGTCTTTTTCTCTGCCACAATGGCAAAACCAATCATGGATTTGACTCGGAAGTATCAAAAAAATCCAGAGATCATCAAGGTTGCTAAAAAAGAATTGACTGTTGATTTAATCGAGCAGGTTTATTACGAAGTTAAAAATTCATTGAAAATGGATTTGATGGCTCGTCTGATGACCGTTAATAATTATGCACTAAGCGTGGTATTCTGTAATACAAAACGTATGACAGATGAAGTGACTGAAACTTTGGGTTCTAAAGGAATTCTTGCTGAAGCACTACATGGTGATCTTTCTCAAGCACAGCGTGATAAAGTAATGGGCAAGTTCAGAAAAGGACTTTGTACCGTTCTAGTTGCAACTGATGTAGCTGCAAGAGGAATCGACGTAGACAATGTGGAAGCCGTATTCAACTACGATCTACCTTTAGATGAGGAGTACTATGTACACCGAATCGGTAGAACAGGACGTGCTGGTAAATCAGGAACAGCAATCAACTTTGTATCAGGAAGAAGAGATGCAATGAAAGTTCGTGATTTGGAGCGCTTCACTAAGGCGACTATCAATAAAATGTCTCCTCCATCTGTTGCTGACTTGATCGAATTGAAAAAAGCTCAACTTGTAAAAGATGTGGCAGCACAAGTGGCTAAACCAGGAGACAATCAAATATTTGAGGCTTCTATCGGTCAAATGCTTGCTGAAGGCATGACGCTTGACCAAGTAGCAATAGGCCTTATCAAACTAGTGATGGGTGACACGGTAAAAGAGCTTAGCGAACAAAACTTCAGCATAGACTCATTCGGTGGAGATCGCAGAAGAGAAGGTGGACGTGATAGCCGAGATGGCGGAAGAGACCGTGAGCGTGGTGGAAGATTTGATCGCAATGAGCGATTCTCTCCACGAGGTGAGCGAAGTGAGCGTGGAGATCGTAGCGAAAGAGGTCCAAGACGAGAATTTGCTGGTAGAGATGGAGGAAGCAGAGACGGAGGAACTAGACCTGAGCGAGTTCGCGAAGCAAACATGACTCGTTTATTCTTAAATCTTGGTAAAAAAGACAGAATTCGACCAAATGATATCGTTGGAGCCATTGCTGGTGAAACTGGTATCTCAGGAAAAAATATCGGTGGAATTGACATCTATGATAACTTCTCTTTTGTAGATGTACCTACAAGAGATGCTGAACAAGTAATCAACGGTATGAAAAACAACACCATAAAAGGTAAAAGTGTAAACATGGAGATATCCAAAGGATAATTTCCCAACCTTAATAATTTCAAAAGCACATTTCTTCAGGAAATGTGCTTTTTTTGTTTTTATAAACTGAAAAGTCCATGCAGCTATTCTTTCAAGAAAATTCCCAGCCACCTGAGATCGAATTTGATTCTGAAGAATCCAAGCATCTTACCCGTGTTCTTAGAAAAAAAAATGGAGACTTGGTTTCGGTAACAAATGGAGAAGGAAAGCTTTTCGATTGTATTATCACTGACGCAAATCCGAAGAAAACGAAACTTTCAGTACAAAAAGTAACAGAAATTCCTGAAGATGAATTTTACATCCATTTGGCAATAGCTCCAACCAAAAGTCCTGATCGAATGGAGTGGATGATTGAAAAAATAACTGAAATCGGCTTTCATGAATTATCATTGATCCAAACCTCAAATTCTGAGCGATCATTTTTAAAAACAGATAGACTTCAGAAAAAAATTATTTCTGCCTGCAAACAAAGTTTGAAGTATCGAATTCCAAAGCTAAACCCTATTCAATCACTTAAAGAATTGATTGAATCTAATAAACAATTAGAAAATCAGCGATTTATCGCTTATGTTGATGAAAATCATCAGAACCATTTTATGGATGTCGCTAAAGCGAAAGGTAATTATTTGATTTTAATTGGACCTGAAGGCGACTTCTCTGAAGAGGAGATTCAAATGGCAATCAAAGAAAACTTCCTTCCTGTATCACTTGGGAAAAGTAGACTTCGTACAGAAACCGCCGGTTTAGTAGCAGTCGATATCCTTCAACTTTTGAATCGATAATTTATTTCTGTTTATAGTTTACTGAAGCTTAGCAAAGTATTGCATTTTCATTAATTTAGAGTTTAAGCCAATTTTAACCGTGCCATACAAAGAGCGAGACATAGAGAAAAAGTATTATTCTATCGGAGAGGTAGCTACCATGTTCAAGGTAGCACCATCATTGATTCGATATTGGGAAGGTGAGTTTGATATCATTAATCCAAAAAAAGACCGAAAGGGAAATCGAAGATATACTAAGCCTGATATTCAAAAGATAAAATACATTTACCATTTGGTAAAGGAAAAAGGATATACCCTTCAAGGAGCTCAAGAAGTGATAAAGGCGGGTACAGATCAAGGTTTTGACAAGGTTGTTGCCGTTCAGAAACTTCAAGAAATTAAAGACTTTTTAATCTCTATCCGTGACCAATACAACGCAAAGTCCCAATCCTGAGGAATTACGCTACTTCATTGCACTTTCGCTTGCTCCTAAGATTGGGCCTGGCATCTTTAAAGCTATTATAGCTTATGCCGGATCAGCTCAAAACTTTTTCAGTCTCCCGAAAGGAAAAGTTTTAAAAACTCCTAAAGTCGGGTCCAAATTACTTGAGCTTAGAAATCAGGAACAGGAATTACTAAGAAAAGCAGATGAACTGATTTCAAGCTGTGCGAAATCAGGCTATCGGATTTTCACATCTTTGGATTCGGATTTCCCGACTCGACTCAAGGTTCAAGAGGATAGCCCTGTTTTGTTTTTTGCCAAAGGCTCCGGAAGTTTAAATTTTGACAGATCTGTTGGAATAGTAGGCACACGAAGCGCCACCACCTATGGAAAAAGTGCCACTCGGAAAATCATCGAAGACTTAGCGATCTATCAACCGGCAATCATTTCAGGCTTGGCCTATGGAATAGATATAGAAGCTCATCGAGCCGCATTGGCTGTGGGATTACCAACTGTAGCAGTGATGGGATCTCCAATTAATCAAATTTACCCTGCTGTCCATCGAAAAACAGCTGAGTCAATTTTAGAAACAGGTCTGGTAATGAGTGAATATGCACCCGGATCTAAAATGACTCCGGGGAATTTCCCAGCAAGAAACCGAATCATTGCCAGTCTTTCGGATGCTTTAATCGTCGTAGAAGCAGCGGAAAAAGGTGGTGCTTTGATTACTGCCGAAATTGCCTATAGCTATGATAAGGATGTTTTTGCTGTTCCGGGAAATCTACAATCACCTTTCAGCGAAGGCTGTAATCAATTGATCAAGAAAATGAAGGCTAATATCTATACCGGCCCGGGAGATATTGCTGAGGCACTTTTTTGGGTAAAACCCGGAGAAAAAGAAGTTAAAAAACCTGCTTTAGATCTTAGCAATAGAAATTCTGATGAAAAAATCGTCCTAGAATTCCTGATGGATAAAAATGAATCAGAAATAGATCAAATCTGCTATGGCACAGAAATACCACTGGGTCCTCTTGCGTCATTACTTTTGAGTCTGGAATTTGAAGGTCTTATTAAGTCACTCCCCGGAAAGAAATATAAACTATTGGGATATTAATTCGAGACTTTATTTACCCTTTCGGGAAATATAGAGCTTCAAGTGATCATAATACCAGTCCAGGTAAAATTACATCGGGCTTATTTCTTTACTTTTTCAATTTAATCCACTAGTATAGAGGAAACTCTATCCCATCACATTTGATCAGTTTTCTCCTGTTAAATCCAGTATTTTAATTTAAACGATTATTAGAAATGCCAAACTACAAACTTGAAATAAACGAAAAGACCTATGAAGTTGTAGCTGAAGAAGGCACATCTTTGCTTTGGGTGATTCGTGAGCATTTAGGGTTAACGGGTACAAAGTATGGTTGCGGAATTGCTCAATGTGGTGCTTGTACTATTCACGTAGATAATGTCCCGATGAGAGCTTGTGTCTTACAAGTAGAAAATTTTTCTGATGGCCAAAAGATAAAAACTATTGAGGGATTAGCTGAGAATAGCGACCATCCACTACAAAAGGCTTGGATTGAAGCCCAAGCTCCTCAATGCGGCTATTGTCAATCCGGGCAAATTATGCAGGCTGCCGCTCTATTAAACGAAAACCCCAATCCTAGTCGAGACGAGATAAAGTCTAAAATGAATGGAATTCTATGTCGATGCGGCACCTATCTCAGGATTATAAAAGCGATTGAAATTGCGGCTTCTAACGAAATAAAGGCAAAAGGTTAATATCATGAAAGAATTAAAATCAGGCTTTAGTCGGAGAGATTTTTTGAAGTCAACAGGTGGAGTAGCACTCTTTGTTGGGGTTTCAGGTATTTTGCCTCAACTAGTCTCATGCTCCAGTCCGGAAAAAATCAAAGAGGTACTTGCTAAGCATCCCATCACAGCTTGGGTAAAACTTACCGAAAATGGTGATATCACTATTTTTAACCCTGCTTCAGAAATGGGACAGGGTTCGATGACTTCTTTACCCTTACTTTTTGCAGAAGAAATGGATGCCGACTGGTCAAAGGTCTCTGTGGAATTTTCTCCACAGGAATCAGAAATCTATGGATCTCCAGGTTGGTCACCAGGAAGTAAATTGATGTTTACCGTGGGCAGTCGAACAACCAATAGTTATTACATGACCATGCGCCAAGCCGGAGCGCAAGCCAGATATGTGCTTTTAGCCAGCGTTTCAAAAAAGTGGAATGTTCCTATTTCTGAGCTTTCTACCTCAAAGAGCATAGTAATCCATGAGAACAGTAATAGGCAAATTGAATATGGCGAGATAGTTTCTTTCCTTCAAATGCCTGAGAATCTACCGGATTTTGCTGAGGATAAATTGAAAAACCCTAAAGACTTTGAATGGGTAGGTAAAAAAATCAACCGAACCGATATCCCTGATAAAGTTAACGGGAAAGCGAAATTTTCAATAGATATCAGATTACCTGATATGGTTTATGGAGTAATTGAAAGAGGTAATGTTCATGGTTCCAAACCCACTCTTCTGAATGAAACTCAAGTCTTGGCTTCTCGAGGTGTTTTAAAGCTAATTAGTTTGGAATATGGAATTGGGATAGTTGCAAGCTCGATTGAAGATGCCTTAGCGGCAAAAAAAATCCTTTCAATTGATTGGAGCGATTCAAAAGCTTCAGGTCATAATTCGCAAGAAATATATTCTGAGTATGAGAAAATTGCATCCAGTAGCAAACAGGGTCAAGTTCTGGAAGAAAAAGGGAATGTAAAACAGGCAAAGAAAATTGCAAGTAAAACTTACCAGGCAGATTTCAAAAATGACTACATCTACCATGCACAAATGGAACCTCTCAATGCTGTTGTGAAAATTTCTGAAGACTTGTCCGCAGCGGATGTTTGGGTGGGAAGTCAGCAGGGATTTGATACCAAATTAGGTGTGCCAGCTATACTGGGTATTGATCCAAAAAAAGTAACAGTACACTTGCAGTATTTGGGGGGTGGATTCGGCAGAAGAAGTATGAATGACTTTGTAGAAGAATGTGCAACGCTTGCAAAAGAAATGGCTCCCTTGCCAGTCAAATTAATTTGGACGCGAGAGGATGATCTTACTTATGGGGCTTACCGACCATTATCCTTGCAAAGAATAGAAGCTAATACTGATCAAGACGGAAATGTGTCGGGATTTTCTCACCTAGTGGTAGGTGATGGAGGGAATCTTGTAGCAAGTGGAACTAACAATTCACATTACAACATTCCCAATCAATTTGTAGAATGGAGAGAGGCTAGTAACGGGATTCGATTAAAACACTGGAGATCTGTAGGACATGGGCCAAACAAATTTGCGATTGAATGTATGCTGGATGAGATCGCCCATGATCAGGGAAAAGACCCGATTCAGTTTAGAAAAAGTCTCCTATCGAATTCACCCCGCGCTTTGGCTACACTGGAGAAAGTCGAGCAGATTTCAAATTGGAATACACCATCAGAATCAGGTCGAGCTAAGGGAGTTGCCTTTGTGGAGCACGGTTCACTAGGTTCAGGTGTATGTGAGATTTCACTGAATCGGGAATCCGGGAAAATTAGCGTCCATAATTTTTGGGTTGCTTTGGATGCCGGAGTAATCGTCCATCCTGATAATGTCAAAGCTCAAATGGAAGGAGGAATCATGATGGGAATTAGCAGTGCACTTAAAGAACAAATCACGATTGTTGATGGAAAAGTGCAGCAATCTAATTTTCATGATTATCAATTATTGAGAATGGAAGATATTCCAGATCAAATTGAAACAGAATTGATCGCTTCAGATATGCATCCGGAGGGTGTTGGAGAAACTGCCACTCCTATGGTCGCTTGTGCTATCGCGAATGCTTTTTTAGCATTAACCGGAAAGAAATTGAGGCATTTACCTTTTACTCCTGAAAGAGTTTTAGAGGCTTTAAAAAGCTGAAGATTTAATAGAATTTCAATTATTCAGAGGGAGTATTTATAGCGGAACATCACTAATATGTATCTATTTTCTCAACAATTAAATTTTTATTAATGGACCATTTAAACTTAGATTTTTTACACAATCAAATCTTCATCTTACGGATAACTTTAGGGAAATACCATAAATAGAAACCGCTAAAACTCATCAAAATCAATCCAAACGCAGTCAAGGTTGAATAAATCAATTTGGAGGTTTCAGTTCCGCCAAAGTAAAAATCCACTATACTTCCATCATGGACTTTTTCAATCCAATCCGAATGGCGAGTTTCGATGGAAAGCACTTCTCCCGAAAAGCCATCCAATTGTACTTCTGTAAAATGCGTCTGAAAAGTCACTTTAGCAATTCCTTTATCGGGTCTGATATCGATTCGATCCACCAAACTCGATTGTTTCATGGAATCCATTTTTTCCATTGCTATTTCTACCATTTGACTTGGAGAAATCCAGTCTTCCTTGGACTCGACTTTTGTTTTTAAAGTAGGCGGAAGCAATTCTGCTTTCTTTTTCCAAGCTAATAAAATGGACGTAATGCCAATGACGAAGAAAAAAAGGACCAAAGGAATTCCTAACCAGCGATGTAAAACCCGAAGTAATCGAAGGGATTTAACCTTTTGTTGAACTTCCTTATTTGCCATCAGATAGCTGGATTAAAGACGTAATTGGCCAGTTTCATCGCTTCAGCCAATTCTATTTTATTTAGCTCAAGCTTTTCACCTGAAGCCTCCAAAGTATCAATCATTACTTCAGTCGCCATATTACCTACTAATTCATCTTTTGCCATTGGGCAACCTCCAAAGCCTTTCAAAGCTCCATCGAATCGCATACATCCTCCAGCAAGACCAGCAAGAACTTTCTCCGGAATAGTATCTCTAGTCGAGTGAAGATGCGCACCAAACTCAATATGAGGGAACGAGGAAACATTGATTTCAAATAAGCTGCGAATGGATTCAGGGTTGGCAACTCCTATGGTATCAGAAAGCGAGATGATTTTGATTCCAATTTCATCCAATTGTTGGACAAATTCCGCGACCAATTCAGGAGAATACAGGTCTCCATAAGGATTCCCAAACCCCATACTTAGGTAAGTTACCAAGGTCTTTCCTTTGATTTCACAGCGATTTTGAATCTCTTCTACAGTTTCCAAAGCTTGAGCAATAGAAGCATTGGTATTACGCTGCTGGAAAGTCTCTGATAAAGAAAGGGGGAAACCCAAGTAATCAATCTCAGGAAAGGTAAGTGCATCCTCCGCCCCACGTACATTTGCCACGATGGCCAGAAGCTTACTTTTCGAATTATGCAGATCCAAAAGACTTAAAACCTCTGCTGTATCCCGCATTTGTGGAATAGCTTTCGGACTCACAAAGCTCCCAAAATCAATCGTATCAAAACCTACTTCCAATAATTGGTTGATATATGCCGCCTTGATTGCAGTATCAATAAAATCAGGAAGACCCTGCATAGCATCGCGGGGACATTCAATCAGTTTAATCATGTTTGAATTTAGATATAATAATGAAGCTCAAAAACGAGAATTATATAAGCAGTGAATTTTGAGACCTAAAATCTCAAATTAGCTTATATGGTGAAGATTAAATTTTTTAGCTCAATTTAATTCGTGAAGAATATTCTATCGTTGTAAAAACAAAAATTAAGACTTAGGCTAAAGGGAATAAAATACTGGAAAAGAGAATTTTACGTATCCTTCTGATTGCACTAAAAAAGTAAATACGATCGAATTATAAAAACTCGATCGTACTTTAAATTAGTTTACAGATCTCTAGAAGATCTCCTTCGCAATCTTATAAGTGGTATCTGCCTTACTCATGGTATAGAAGTGAAGTGAAGGAACTCCTCTTTCAACCAATTCTTTGCACTGCGCAATGGACCATTCAATACCCACTTCTTTCACTTCCTGATTGGTTTTACATTTTTCCAACTCATCCATCAAATCATCTGGCAAATCCAAGAAAAAGGTTCGGGGAAGCATGGTGATTTGTCCCAAAGTAGTAATCGGTTTGATTCCAGGAATAATGGGAACAGTAATTCCTGCTGCCCTAACATCCTCTACAAACTTGAAAAACTTCTCATTATCAAAAAACATCTGAGTTACGATATATTCTGCACCATTATCAACTTTTTCTTTCAAGTATTTGAGGTCAAACTTCATGGATGGAGCTTCAAAATGCTTCTCTGGATAGCCTGCTACTCCCACACAAAAATCAGTTTGGAAGCCAATCTCTGTTTCTTCGTGTAGATACTTTCCTGCATTCATCCCAATAATCTGCTGAACCAATTCGCTTGCAAAATGATGCCCATTTGGTTCTGGAATGAATCTACCCTCCGCCTTTGGAGCATCGCCACGAAGTGCCAACACATTTTCCACTCCAATAAAATTCAAATCAATCAATGCATTTTCAGTTTCCTCTTTGGTAAATCCACCACAAAGCAGATGAGGTACCGCATCAATATGAAAACGATTCATAATTGCAGCACATATTCCTACAGTACCAGGACGCTTTTTTGTACTGATTTTTTCCAACAAACCATTCGGATGCTTCTTATAAATAAATTCTTCCCGATGGTAAGTCACATCGACGAAAGGAGGCTTAAAATCCATCAATGGGGAAATTCCCTCCAAGAGTTCTTTTAGACTTTGACCTTTTAAAGGAGGAAGTATTTCGAAAGAGAAAAGCGTGCTTTTTGCTTCTTTCAGATGTTCGGTGATTTTCATCTGTTTATAATTTGTTTTTTAAAGGCCATATGGAATCTCGCAGAATATAATCATCCTAGTGTTTGACTTTTTAGCCATGCTCGATTTCATAAAACTGATTCTGAAATCGATAATGTTGGTGTATATGCAAGGTTTGGAGACAGTAATCGTTCAGCTTCTCGAATACTGATTCCCTTTCGCTCAGCATAACTTGCCACTTGGTCTGCTCCGATTTTACCTAATCCAAAGTATTTACTTTCTGGATTCCCAAAATAAAATCCGGAAACTGAAGAAGTGGGATACATGGCATAACTGGAAGTCAGTGAGATTCCAATAGAATTTTCAACCTCCAACAAATTGAAAATAGTTTCTTTTTCCGAATGCTCAGGACAGGCGGGATATCCTGGAGCAGGTCGAATTCCTAAGTATTCTTCTCTAACCAAACTTTCATTGTCTAAAGATTCATTTTTTGCATACCCCCAATATTCCTTACGTACTAATTCATGAACATATTCCGCAGCCGCCTCTGCCAATCGGTCAGCAAGGGCCTTGAATAAAATATCATTGTAATCATCTCCATCAGCCTGGAATTCAGCCAACTTCGTCTCCATACCTAAGCCTGATGTCACTGCAAAACATCCCAGGTAATCTTCCTGATTTGGATGAATGTAGTCTGCAAGTGATCGATTGGGAACTCCTTTCCCTTTCTTTCCTTGCTGGCGCAAAAAGTGAAACTTGCCAATCGAATTAGTTGAGTCATTAGATTCAAATACAAGGGCATCATCATTAATTCTTTTCACAGGAAAAATTCCAAACACTGCTTTGGCAGAAATCCACCTTTCCTCAATCAATTGATCCAACATTTCATTCGCATCCGAAAATAGCTTCTTCGCTTCCAAACCTATAATAGGATCTTCTAGGATTTTGGGATATTTCCCACTCAGCATCCAAGTACTAAAGAACGGAGTCCAATCTATGTATTTTCTTAAAACAGATAAGTCCAAATCTTCCAGAATGGTTTTTCCAAGTTGAGTTGGTTTTACAGGTGTATTTGTTGACCAGTCAATGTCCACAGGATTCGATTTTGCTTCCTCATAAGAAATCAATTGCTTCACCGATTGTTTGGCCTCATGCTCAATTCTAAGTTGGCGATACGTCTCTTTGAGTTTTACTTTGTATGGCTCCTTTGTTTCCTCAGAAATTGTTTCCCCTGCAATTGGAACAGATTTACTGGCATCAGTCACATGGATCACAATCCCAGAATAGACTGGATCAATTTTCACAGCAGTATGGATTCTTGACGTTGTAGCTCCACCAATCAAAAGCGGAATAGTCAATCCTTGTCGCTCCATCTCCGAAGCCACATTAACCATCTCATCCAGCGAAGGAGTAATTAATCCACTCAATCCAATGATATCCACTTTACTTTTAATCGCTTCATCTATAATCTTCTGCGCATCCACCATAACACCCAAATCGATGATTTGATAACTGTTGCAAGACAAAACTACTCCTACGATATTTTTACCGATATCATGCACATCACCTTTTACTGTTGCGAGTAAAATTTTCTTTAATGATGAAGCTTCCTGACCTTCTTCTGGTAAAGGCATAAAAGGCTCTAAATAGGCTACTGCCTTTTTCATCACCCTAGCAGATTTCACCACTTGAGGTAAAAACATTTTACCCTCCCCAAAAAGATCGCCAACAACATTCATCCCATCCATCAGGGGACCTTCGATCACATGAAGTGGGTTTTGCAATAGAAGCCTAGCCTCCTCAGTATCCTCGATGATGTAATCCAAAATCCCTTTTACCAAAGCATGCTCAATTCGTTTTGATACGGGATCAGATCTCCAAGCCTCATTCGCAATTTCCTTTTTTCCTGATGATTTTACCGTTTCTGCAAAATCCAAGAGTCGTTCTGTAGCATCCTCTTTTCTGTCAAAAAGCACATCTTCAACCCGCTCAAGCAAATCCTTAGGTATATCGTCATAGACTTCCAGCATAGTAGGATTGACGATTCCCATATCCATCCCATGATGAATCGCATGGTAAAGAAAGGCTGCATGCATTGCCTCTCTGACAGGATTATTGCCCCGAAAAGAAAAGCTCACATTACTAACCCCACCAGAAACTTTTGCTCCGGGCAGGTTTTCTTTGATCCATTTAGTTGCCAAGAAAAAATCTAAGGCATTCCTTTTATGCTCTTCCATACCAGTAGCTACTGGAAAGATATTTGGATCAAAAATGATGTCTTGTGGATTGAATTTTACAACGTCAACCAGAACCCTATAGCTTCGCTCACAGATTTGAATTCTTCGTTCATAGGTGTCAGCCTGACCTTTTTCATCAAAAGCCATCACTACTACGGCAGCTCCAAATTTCTTAATAGTCTTCGCTTGCTGTATAAACTCCTCCTCTCCATTCTTCAATGAAATAGAGTTTACTATTCCTTTTCCCTGAACGCATTTCAAGCCTGCTAAAATGATGCTCCACTTTGAGCTATCAATCATGATCGGAATACGGCTGATTTCAGGTTCTGAAGCGATAAGATTCAGAAATTTATTCATCGCAAATTCTCCATCCAGCATCCCCTCATCCATACAGACATCCAAAATCTGAGCTCCTCCCCTTACCTGGTCAAGTGCTACTTCAAGCGCTTCGTCATAATTCCCGTCAAGAATTAATCTCGCAAACTTCTTTGATCCGGTAATATTTGTTCGCTCTCCTATGTTGACAAAATTCAACTCCGGAGTAAAAATCAAGGGCTCTAAGCCAGAAAGTTTTAAATAATTATTGGTTTTCATACGCTCAATCCAACTGTTCTTCTACCTCATTTAATTCAAGTTTTCTAGGTTGAAAACCCGCTGCCATAGTTGAAAGTGCTGAAATATGTTCAGGAGTTGTGCCGCAACAGCCTCCCAAAATATTTAGCATTCCTTCTTTCAAAAACTCACGCACTTGATCTGCCATCTCATTGGCACCTTGATCATATTGTCCAAATTCATTAGGCAAACCTGCATTAGGATATGCACTTACAAAAAATGGTGCTTTTTGCGCTAAGACTTTTAAATATGGACGTAGTTCTTTGGCTCCAAGTGCACAATTCAAGCCCACTGAAAGCA
This sequence comes from Algoriphagus marinus, assembly GCF_001936475.1. Taxonomy (GTDB): domain Bacteria; phylum Bacteroidota; class Bacteroidia; order Cytophagales; family Cyclobacteriaceae; genus Algoriphagus; species Algoriphagus marinus. Next base: position 61,390 of record NZ_MSPQ01000006.1, read on the forward strand.
AAGGGACATGCGAAACAGAAATCAGGAAGGCCTCTGTTGTCTGACCTGAAAGTGTTCGTCCAGATGCATCTGTGATAGTACCGGAAATCATAATTGGAATTCCTCCTTCCTTCGGATCCAATGGAATACCCCGCTTTTCAAAAACATCTTGAATAGCAAAAAGTGCTGCTTTAGCATTTAGCGTATCAAAAATAGTCTCAACCAAAATAATGTCGGCACCTCCATCCAATAGCCCATTTACTTGCTCAGCATAAGCTTCGGCGAGCTGGTCAAAAGTAATTGCCCGATATCCCGGATCATTCACATCCGGCGAAAGTGATGCTGTCCGATTGGTTGGTCCAACAGCTCCCGCTACAAACCTTGGTTGATTGGGATTTTTTAAAGTAAACTCATCGGCTACTTCCCGAGCTATTTTCGCAGATTCAAAATTGATAGCATAAGCCAAATGCCCTAATTTGTAATCCTCTTGGGCAATAGATGTTCCCGAAAAGGTATTCGTTTCGATTATATCGGCACCTGCTTTTAAGTATTCTCTATGGATGTCTTTAATAATATCCGGCCGGCTTAAAGAGAGAAGGTCATTATTACCTTTAAGAGGTTTGGGATGGTCCTTTAAATCCGGAGTTCTAAAATCATTTTCCTCCAACTTATACCGCTGAATCATGGTACCCATAGCACCATCCAGGATTAGGATTTTCTTAGAAAGTTGTTGAAGAAGAAGTTCCGTTCTGTTTTGCATAGTTCTTTTTTCAAAAAGCTTATCGAGCAAAACACGGATAAAAGTACAAGTACTTGTCCGCTCATCTGTTTCCGGTTAATTCCGGAATGGGAGTTAGCACCTTTAATTTAGGTTGCTAAGACGTCATAGGGCCCTTCCCTCGGTCTTTCTCGATAAGCAATGTAAAGGTAATATCATTTTACTAATAAATCCGTCTATTTAGTGGAAATGGATTAGAAAAAGCATTAAAAAATAACAAACTATGTATTTATGGCCTGATTCCTATTCCAAAAGTCAAATACGAACCTGCCATGAAATCGACCATATCCAACTCTCCCAAACGGTAATTTCCTATAGGAACTTCATACCCAAAAGATGCGGAAAGCATTAAATCAAAATATTTTCGTTTTGTCATTGGGATTCCATACTCGGCAAAGACCTCAGGCTTAAGCATCAAACCTGTATTCCTTAGATATCCATCAAATGTTCGCTCTTCAAAAAGTTCGGGGAAATCTGGTTTTTGGTTGGTCAAAAGTGAATAGCGGATATTGCCAAATCCCAAACCCGTCAATCCACCAATCCCTAGGTTTTTAAACTGGAAGAATTTATAACCCCCATTCGCATAAATTCTTAAACTATTTAGACTATGACTTTTTAGAGAGGAAGCATTTCCTGACAATGCAAGATTAAATACCTCTGCTCCGTAGAGCAATTTTTCTGTATTTCCGAGAATCCGAAGTCCCCAATTTGAAGGCATACCATCCAATGCAGAAAAACCCGCCTTCTCAAGTTCTTGGTTCAACCGACTTGCATTGGTAAAATGAACTCCTCTGATGAGGTAAACCCCAATCCCCGCATCTTTGTAGAAAAAATTACGGTCTGGAAGTGATATTCCTGCTCCAACTCTTAAAAAAGCGCCACTTTGAGTATTATCAAATGAGATCCCATTCAATTCCCATTTACCTTCAAAAGGACTAAAAGAATAACCAACTTTTGTTAGGATCTGAAGTGCCTCTGGTCTACCGGGTAGATCAAAATCATAACTTAACTGAAACCCGATTTCCGTGAGAAAATTCCCGTAATTCTGAGTTCCTTTTTGGATATCTTTTTCTCGAAGAATAAAGCCCTTCTCAGGATCACCTAGAAAAACCTCAAGGTTACTAGGTCTTTCAGTAGGCATCATCTGAAAATTCAAAAATCCTACACCAAGGGACATATAGTGGATTAATTGAAATCTAGATTCCTCGGTAAAAGAGTATCCAATATTCAGAAGTGCTCTCGAAGTTCGATAACTAAGCGTAAAATCATCAAATTGACTTCTTTTCCCTTGGTTGTGAAAGAGTTCAAGTCCTAAAACAAAATCATTAATTCGAGTCTGGGTTCCGAGTCCAATAGTTTGGTAACGGTTTAATAAACCTGACAATCCTCTTTCCTCCAAGAGTTTATCAAACTGATTCAGCTTGGCCCCGGATGTACCCGCAACAACATAGATTGAGGATCTTTTGGCAACAAGTCTTTGACCTGAGACAGGATGGAAACTCAAAAAGGTAAAAACGAGTAGAAATAGTCTAAAAATAAGCTGCATTAAGAAATTCGATTTTCTATGTGGGTCATTTTATAGATCCAACTAGGCAAAATTAGTGCTAAATCGAATTTTTAAGAATTTTTTGTCGGCAGATATTGACTTAATTTATCGTATAAATCCTCTGGCGTAAAAGGTTTAGGCACAAAATCGTTAATCCCTATTTCTTCCATTTCAGCTTTTATTTCCTGAAGTGTTGTCGCTGTTAAAACCAAAATCGGAATATTTCTTTTACTCGGGTCATTATGACTTCTTATAGCTCTAGCAACTGAGAATCCATCTAAAACGGGCATTTGCAAATCCAATAGCACTAAATTGAAATTGCCCTTTTCAAATTCTTCAAGCGCTTCTCCCCCGTCGGAAGTCAAAACTAGATTCCCCGCATTCCATTTTGTGAGAAACTTTTTAAGTAGAATTTGATTTACAGCATTGTCTTCAGCAACTAAGATAGATGCTTCTTGTAATGATTTTGGAGACATGGATTTTTCATTTTTAAGCAATTTTGTGTTATCCTCAGTAGTTTCAAATTCAAGAATAAACTCAAATGTACTCCCCTCGTTTGGTTTTGACTTCAATTTTATTTCTCCCCCATGAATTTCAACTAATCGTTTTACAATTGCCAATCCGAGTCCAGTTCCCCCATATTTTCTGGTAGTCGAGGACGAAGCCTGTGTAAAAGCTTCAAAAATACTTTCAGATTTATTCTCGGGGATTCCTATCCCAGAATCTACAAATCTAAACAAAATAGAAGCTTTGGCACCTTCTCTCTTTTCAAGTTGAAGCTGTATACTAACAAAACCTTTGTCGGTAAATTTGATCGCGTTAGAGATCAGATTGTTGACGATTTGCCCCACACGCACTGGATCACCAATTAGTTCTTGAGGAATCTGTCCATCAATCTCGGAAGTGATTTTTAAGGATTTTTCATTTGCTTGAAAACTGTGCGAATGTAAAATCCTATTAATGACGTTTCTCAGATCAAAAGAAACACGCTCTAATTCCAATTTTCCTGAATCAATTTTATTGAAATCCAATATATCATTGATCAAACCCATCAAATTCTCAGCTGAAAACTGGAGTGTTCGAAGATTTTCTAATTGATCTGGTCTTGGATCCTCCTCCATTAAAAAATGTGACAAACCAATGACAGCATTCATTGGTGTTCGAATTTCATGACTCATCACTGAAAGAAACTGTGACTTTACTAAAGAAGCCTGCTCAGCTCTTTCTTTCGCCATCAGAAGTTCTTTTTGAGCTTCTTTCAGTTTAGAAATATCTCTTGCAATACCGGTGTATGAGCGTTTAGAGCCATTTTTGGATTCAATCATCCTTCCATTAGAGCTAAACACTTTATACTCTCCATTCTTGTGTCTAAGTCTAAATTCCAAAAATTGGTATTCATCAAGAATATTCTTGTTATGACCAAGCATGTTCTGAAAAACATCTAAATCCTCGGAATTCAAATACTCAAAAATACTTTGACCCAATACTTCTTCAGAAACATAGCCTAAAAATTGAGAGACATTTGGGGATACATATTCTAATTGAAATGTATCTGATAGCGAAAAAATAATTTCAGTCGATTCCTCAACCAACGTTCTATACTTTTCTTCAGAGCGCAAGAGGTTTTCCTTAGCTTGAAACTCCTCATTAATATCCCTAACGATTGAAAGCGCAAATTCCACCTCCCCATTTTCAATGATTGGCCTAATTGTGCGATGAAAATATCTTCCTTTAAAGAAAAATTCAGTGTCAACAATTTCCCTGTGGTGATACACCCGATCCAATAGCTGATTTAATTCCTCCAAATTAGTGAGCGAAATCTCAGATAGGTATTTGCCTTCAAAATCCTCCCTCTTCATACCCCAATGATCAAAATTGGTTCCTTCCGCTAGAATGTATTTTCTGGTTTTATCCAAAAGAAAAATATTTGTCCCAGGGATATTGGAAGCTAAAACACGATATTGTTTATCACGCTCTTCTTTGAAAATTTCAAGATTTTTTCGATCCGTAATATCTTGAAATAACCCCTCGTGGTAAATTATTTTGCCATTTTCATCAAATACGTCTCTAGTTTTATCCTCTACCCAAGCATAAGACCCATCGGGTTTTTTCACTCTATATTCACCTGAAAAAGAAGAAATGCCATTTTCATTTGGATTCTCTGATATGAATTGATTAATTCTGCCCGAATCTTCAGGATGAAGTAAATCTAAAAACGAAACTTTTGATTTAATAAGATCAACAGCACTGTAGCCAAACTGATTTATATTATCAGAGATGTATAGAATCTGATATGCTTTTTCAGGATCCACTCTAAATATTACTGCAGGACTGTTTTCAACAATAAGCTGCACTCGTTTAGAAAGCTTTTCGCTTTCATATTTTTCGGTTAAATTTCTGTAGATAAAAGAAAACCCAACTTTTTCGTTAGATGCTGAAGTAAAGGCTTGGATTGTAATTTCAAATGGGGTCTGAGCAGTATGTCTTGTTCTAATTTTACCTTCTTGCTTCCATACCGTACCGATTTCTAAGTCCTGAACAATAGAGTTTAGATCAAGCTCGGAGTTGAATTTCAGGGTTACCAATTCACTGATTTGACCTCTATAACCATCTGCTGTTTCTGGACAACAAAGTTGAATAGCAGCTTCATTCAAATAAATAACATTTAGAAAAGTATCTGTAACTATAATTGGATCAGCAACTTGAGCTAAAATCTGAGATTGAAGTTTAAGATAATCTTCTGAGGCTCTCTTATGAGAAATGTCTGTACAAAAACCATAAACTTCCAATCCTTGTGTAAGAAAATCTCTTCGAGCTTCGATCTCATAGCTAATGAATACTTGTTTATCATCTTCACTTAATACAATAAACTCTCCAGAAGTTTTTCCTTCATCTTCAATCGCCTTCTTGAGATTTTGTACAAAAGCTGATCTTCCGGGTTTTTCTAACTTTTTTATTAAAGAAGTGAATTCACGTACCGAAGGTTTCTCACCGTATCCAAAAATACTGGATAATCCACCTGACATGAAAAACACCTTTTTTGCAGTACTATAGGTCCAAGATCCAGATTTTGAAAGCAACTCTGTATTTGCCAATAAACTTTCATTTCGCTCGATCTTCTTAGTCATTTGGCTGCCTCGATAGGCTCCCCCCAAAAGATCTCCCAACTGTCTGAAAACTTGAAATTCATCCTCATTCGAATGCACCGTTTTTAAATCCAAAACAATGAACCCCAAAAGCTTCGAACCAGAAATCATAGGAACGCAAAGAGAAGAGGAATCCTCATTTTTAATGAGCTTGACTCTCCCTTCCTTAAGTTCATCAAGGATTAATTTTACTTTTCCCAGGAGAAAAAAATCAGTCGATGCATTTGCATTTTCAGTAAGTGAATTCCAATTCGAGAGTAAATCAAAACTTTTGAAATCTTTATTGTAGATATAAACCTCGCATTTATTAGCACGCAAAAATTCTCCGAACCGAGCTATTGAATCTTTAAAAAGGATCTCAATATTTAAAATCGGCGCATTTATTAAAAGACTTGAAATTTGATTGATCAAATTCTCGATTTCAAATCTTCTTTGTAACGAAAGATCCGTGAGAACATATTCAGTGATATCCCTCGCGCTGAATATTACCCCCTGAATCTGTGGGTGGTTCAAAAGATTTTTGGCATAACTCTCCAAATAAATACGTGATCCATCCTGCTTATTAATCCAAAAATCAATATTCACTTCTTTATTATGAATAAGTATTTCCTTGAAATCTCCTTTGACAATTTCGATAACTCCTCTTTCTATAAAATCCTTGTAGTTCTTTCCGATAATAGCCTCGGCCGGAAACCCTAATTTTTCTGCAACCGCAGAACTAATGAAATTATAGTTACCATCCTTATCGAGAATTGCGATTAGGTCATGACTATTGTTGAGAATACTTTGAATGTACCGAAGCTCTTCACCGAGATTAAACCCAGAATCCTCAAAGTAATCTTCGTTTTGACCTTCCGTAAAAAATTTAACTTTCCTCCCTTTTACAATTAAAAATCTACTTTGAAAACTTGAAGGAAGATTTGTGAAATTCCACTCGTATTGATGGGAATCCCCACGATTGTCAATGAGTGATTTAATGGCGAAAATATTGGGACGATCTCCTTTTTCAAAAAAATCATTCAATACACCTTGAAGCTTTAAATTGGTAAACAATTCACGCCAAGAATCTGAAATGTCTTGAAAATTCGAGTGAAAATATTTGTTCTTATAGATGATTTCATCAGAATCAATGAGAAACACAGGATCCTGCAATTCATCAAAGAAGCTTGAAATATCAAATTGATTCAAATCAGCCATCAAGCAAATTAAAAATTATTCATCATTCAACTTTCCCGAAAAAGGAACTAAAAATGTAAATTTTTAGAAGTATTTCAAAGACAGCACAGATAAAAAAACTTAAAATGTGTCTTTTTTTACAGAAATCGAATGTAGGGGAAACAATCAAGGATCCTTTAGCGTGAAACAAGTAGAATTATTTTCCAACCTTTAACTAAATAAAATGATCGTTACAACCACAAACTCCCTTGATGGATATCGTGTTGACACCTACTTAGGAATAGTCTCAGGAGAAACTATCATCGGGGCAAATGTATTCAAGGACTTTTTTGCAAGCATCACAGATATCGTAGGAGGAAGATCATCCGCCTATGAGCGGGTACTTCGAGAAGCAAAGGCTACAGCGATGGCCGAAATGGAAATGCAAGCACGCACATTTGGGGCAAACGCAATTATTGGAATTGACCTTGATTATGAAACTATCAGAGATGGTATGTTGATGGTCACCGCAAGTGGTACTGCTGTCAAAACTACTAAGTTATAAAAACTAAAAAAGTCCTGAAATTCAGGACTTTTTTAGTTCCAAGATTATTTTTTGAGAATTTGTTTTTTTAAAGAAATGCTCGTTTACGATCACCACTGGAGCAGATTTACACATATCCATGCATTTTGTCTTTATGATTTTGCATGCCCCCTTCAAAGGCTCAGTTTTGGCCGCTTCTTTTACATCTTTCGAAATTGTTTTAGAACCAGACTTTTTACAATCTGACCCATTACAAATAAAAATTAATTGCCTTTTCAACTTCATTACATTCCCGAAACAAACTGCATCATCAATCCACACAAATAAGCACCATAAGTCCCGACGGCATATCCTAAAACTGCTAATAAAACTCCAACTGGAGCCAGTGAGGAATCAAAGGCTGACGCCACAATAGGAGCTGAAGCAGCACCTCCTACATTGGCCTGAGAACCAACAGCCACATAGAAAAATGGCGCCTTAATTACATAAGCCACAATAAGCATAATCAAAATATGAAAGACCATCCATACTATCCCCACTAGAAATAGCAGTGGATTATCAAAGATGGCTCCCAAATCCATTTGCATTCCGATCGTTGCCACCAATACATACAACAATACACTACCCAAACGCGAAGCTCCTGCCCCTTCCAACATTCGGGCCTTGGTGAAAGAAAGGCCTAGACCTACGGTAGTTGCAATCACTACAATCCAGAAAAAGGAGGAATCGAGTGAGTACTGGGCAAGCTCTGGATGATTAACTTCAATATAAGGAGCAATAAAATCAGCCATTAAAGTTGCAACTCCAGTCACCCCAAAACCAACTCCAAGAATAATCATCGTATCAGAAAGGCTTGGGATTTTCATAATACCTTTTCTAAAATCGGCAATTTTATCCCTTAACTCATAAATAGCTGTGGTATCGGCTTTGAAAAAACGATCTATTTTTTCAGGTTTGGCTGCCCAATAAAGTAATACAGCTGTCCAAAGATTAGCTACTAATACATCCACAGCAATCATTTGGCTAAACAAAGCATTGCTAGGTTCAAATACTTTAAGCATCGCTGTTTGATTTGCTCCACCGCCAATCCAAGATCCTGCAATAGTGGAAAGTCCACGCCAAACTTCATCGGGACCATTCCCTCCAAGTAATTCAGGAAAAACAAACCCCACCGTCAGCAAGGCCAACGGACCTCCGATCATGATCCCAAATGAACCAGCCAGAAACATCGTTAGCGCTTTTGGCCCAAGTTTTAAGATTCCTTTGATATCGATACTGATCGTGAATAAAACAAGCGAAGCGGGTAATAAGTATCGACTTGCCATTCTATAAAGCCCTGAAGCCTCTCCTGATATCCATCCGAAGGAATTGAATAATGCAGGAATAAAGTAGCACAATAAAACTGTCGGCACTACCGAATAAAACTTTCTCCAAAAAGTAGAATTGCTTGATGAGGTAGCAAAGATCAAGGCAAGTGTTGCCATTAATAATCCAAAGACTACCGCATCATTGGTAAATAAGGGAGTTTCTTCCATGCCGATAACTTTTTAGGTCTGCAACAATACCAACAAAAGATCAAATTCCCCAAAAATTCAACCTCTTCCGTTTTCCAAAACTTGAAGAAACTCACCTAAAATCATAGCAGTAGCTCCCCAGACTATCTCATCTTCGATGTCAAAGTATGGTGCATCTAGCTTAATTTTACCACCAACCTCTAAAGTTCTCTGCTTCCTTGTTTCCAAACGAAGCAAAAGTTCAAGAGGAGTTTCAATGATTCGATCCACCTCTTTAAGTTCGGGAATAAACAGCGGCTTCTTTTCAGAATACCCGATAATAGGACTTACCAAAAAATTGCTCGCAGGAACAAATAGATCTGAAATAGGACCAATAAGTTTTACTTCTTCTGGTAAAATCCCAACCTCTTCCCAAGCTTCACGCATGGCAGTGATACTTAAGCTTTCATCTTCTGGCTCCATTTTACCACCTGGAAATGCAATCTGTCCGCTATGCACACCCGCATAGGTAGGGCGTTTGATCAATGGAAAAAAAGCTCTTCCTTCCTCCGGGTAAATGAAAATCAAAACAGCGCCTTTTCTTGGGTTTTCAGAAAATTTAAAATCAAATCTTTTCGGATCAATAGGAAGAGGCGACATGGATTTTTGGGCAATCTGACCCGGAAGTGGCTTTTTCAAACCTTTTTGAAGTAATTCTATCGCAAGATCAAATTCCATTTTTAATTCAAGGAAACTTGTTTGATTTTTTGATCGATATACGAATCTGCTTCATATGTCTTAGACAATTTTGAAAGATTGAAATGAGCAATTCGATGCGTAGCAATATTTATTATCCAAGCCATTGGACGGAAACCTGTCTCCTCCTGAAAATATCCCAAAACGATGAATTCATCCTCATTCAGCCATTCACCTTCTTCAAACATACCAGAAGGACCCATAAATAAAAGACGCTCTTTCATACCATCGGCACGATACCAGATTACTTCGGAATCTGGATTCAAAAAAGGGGTTTCCAAAGATTCCTGAGCTTCTATTTTATAACTGTAAATATCCATGGTGCCATTTCCATTAGGATGAGAATATTGATATGGAAACAATGGATCATCAGACAGAATAGGATTACGTTCTGGCATTTCCATAGGATCTATAGAATCCGTCATGACAAGTTCAAAATCTGAAGAATCAAAAGGACCTAAAATGTTTTTCCAATGGGTATACCAAGATTCCTTTTGAGCTAAAGTTATATCTAGTTGATTCTTCATCTTAGATATTTTATCCTCTTCAAGTTGAATTTCATTTGTGTTAGCCTCTTCATCAGAAGAAGTGCCAGTACAACCAAGTTGTAAAACAACAACCATCAAAAAAAACCTTGAAAATTTAAAGGATGATTTAGGAACCCTCATAAATATATTTTTTGTAAACTCAAGCTAACTCCCAGCCTCTAAAAATCAAAAAAGGCCAGGATATAATCCCGACCTTTTCCTGCTCTCAAACCTATTAAACCTATTGTAGATATTCTGAATTGAATACTTTCGAAAAGTAGAAAATGTTTACTAATACTCCAAACAATCGATTGCGAAAGATTTTCGAAATTTTATTTTCCCTACCAAAATGTTGTTTAAAACGCATTTTTGGATCGAAATTTTATTTTTTAGAAGGCTAGAAAATTTTCACCAACTTTAAAGATTTCCTCAAGCATCTTACTTAAAAGGAAAATGCCACAAAAACTTGCCATCATCCTAGCCGAAAAAATCCTCAAGGGTTTTAAATCCTACATGGTTTTTTTTAACACCTACACCAGTCTTGCCCCCATTCATTTCCGAGAACGAAATTGGATCGAAACTCAAATCAATCATCGCCAAAGATTACGATTGTATAAAGACCTACTCATTCCACTAGCTAAGGAGTGCATGGAGATTTTAAAACAACATGCCACAGAACCTGCAAGCTGGGTCTATGTGAAAAGTCACTACTCCAAACTTATCGCAGAAATGTATAATGTGGAACTAGCCGAGACTTTTTTCAATTCGGTCGTACGCAAAATCCTTCCAAAAACAGTAGTCAATGAAGAATTCATGTTTGTCATGGAGGGATTCGATGCTTATGACATTCCCGACAACAGTGATTTAATAAGGACTTACCCTTCTTCTTGGGGATTAGAAAAAATAATTCGAAAAATCTTGGAAGATTATGACTTTGGAACCCCATACATGGACAAAGAGCAAGATGTCAAGTATCTGATCCAAAGTGTAAAAGAAGTCATTCTAAGCAGATACAATGTATCTCCTGACACCAAAACCCAAATTCTAAAATCAGTATTCTATCGTAATAAGGCAGCATACCTTGTCGGAAGAACCTATTTGGGACATAAATGGATGCCCTTTATTATTCCCATGATGAATGGTCCCAAAGGAATCTTTGTAGATACCTTGATTTTTGACCCGCACATGATGAGTAATATCTTCAGTTTCACTCGATCCTATTTCATGGTAGAGGCAAAAAAACCTTCCCAAATCATTGCCTTTTTAAGATCCGTGATTCCGCATAAAAAAACACACGAACTGTATAACGCCTTAGGTTTTAATAAACACGGAAAGACGCTCCTGTACCGAGATTTCTTAATTCATCTTGATCAAAGCAGTGATAATTTTGAAATCGCCCCAGGTATCAAAGGAATGGTCATGACGGTATTCACTCTCCCCTCTTTAAACCTTGTATTTAAACTGATCAAAGATCATTTTGAACCTCCAAAAAGTATGACCAGGCAAGAGGTCAGGGAGAAATATAAGTTGGTATCATTGCATGATCGTGTGGGAAGGATGGCAGATACACACGAGTTTGAATACTTTGCTATCCCCCTAAACAGAATCAGTAAAGAGCTACTGCAAGAACTTCGAAATACAGTAAATTCTTTAATTTCTATCGAAAATGATCAATTGATAATCAAGCATCTATATACTGAACGTAAGATGATTCCTTTAAACATATTTCTGGAGAATTGTACAAAAGAAGATGGAATAAGCGTGGCTAAAGATTATGGAAGATCAATCCTCCAATTAGCTCAGGCTAATATTTTCCCAGGGGATATGATGACCAAAAATTTTGGTCTTACGCGGCAGAAGCGAGTGATATTTTATGATTACGATGAAATCGAGTTTCTTTCAGATATGAATTTTAGGAAAAAGCCTAAAGCAGAAACCTATGAACAAATCTATGCTCCTGAGCCTTGGTACACCATTGCAAAAAATGATGTGTTTCCTGAAGATTTTAAACGCTGGATGATTGGTCGTAGGGATATCAAAGATGAATTCATTCAGTATCATGAAGAACTTTTTGATGCAGAACATTGGAAGCAAATCCAGAAAAGAATTGCTTCCGGAGAGTTGATCCATGCTTACCCTTATCCAGAGGAAATTAGGTTTCGCCCCGAACAAAAAATCTAACAGCTAATGTTTTTAGGGACTTTAAGCTGGGAAAGTTTATTTTTGCATCTCGGCTTAAGTCCGCAATCCCCCAAACATGAATACTGATTCCCCTGTACATATAGATTCCAAAAAATTAAAGAAAGTAAGGAAACTCATTCTCCATACCTCAGAAGATGATGATCGTCCTGTTTACATTTCCGGGAATTTCAATCAGTGGACTACTCAAGATTTCCGTTTTTTAATGAGAAAAGTTTCCAAAGGAAAGTATGAATTTACATTTCCTGAAGGAAAAGAATTTCAAAAGGAGCTCATTTACAAATTTACAAAAGGTGATTGGTCGGAAGTAGAAATCGATCGCTACGGCAATAAAACTCCAAATAGACATTGGAATGACGACAATCTAGAACGGATTGAAAAAGTAGCCAAGTGGAGGAAGAACTGGTTGCCCTATCGACCCAGTCAACTTCCTAAAATTCACCTGATTTCTGAAGAATTTGAAATCCCTCAACTCAATAAGACTCGAAAAATCTGGGCTTTGCTCCCTCATGATTACGAAACTTCTACCGAATCTTATCCAGTCCTTTATCTACAGGATGCTCAAAATTTATTTAATGAAAATGCAGATTTTGGCAACTGGCAAATTGACAAAAAGCTAGCAGTCATGTCTGATTATGGAATTGGAAAGGTCATCGTGGTAGCTGTCGAGCACGCTGAGTCAGAACGAATTCAGGAATACAATGTCGGCAGAACGCTGCTCGGAACAGGAAATGGAAAGCAATACATCAGATTTTTGACTGATACCTTAAAGCCTTTTGTAGATAAAACCTTTCGAACAAAACCAGAACGGGAGTTTACAGGAATAGGCGGGAGCTCAATGGGTGGTTTAGTAAGCATTTTCTCGGGTTTGATTTACCCCGAAGTTTTCGGGAAGTTGATGGTTTTTTCGCCTTCCCTTTGGGTAATTCCAAAGATCAAATTAGGTTTTATGGATTTCTTTGAGCCTTTGGAGACCAGGCTTTACTTATATGCCGGCGGAGATGAGAGTGACACAATGGTATCCCATGTCACCAAGCTGAGAAAAAGATTGCTGAAAAGAGAAAGTCTCCAAGGTAAAATGAAGGTCAGGCTAAGTATCAATATGGAAGGCAAACACAATGAAATTTATTGGAGCGATGAGTTTCCAAAAGCGATTGAATGGCTATTTTTCAGTAATAGCCCTGACTAAAACGAAATATGATATTTGAATTAAGCGGAAGTACTTCTTCCAAATCATCCCTTAGAATCATTCCCATTTTTGAAAACTCGGCTGCTGACATCTTACCATCCAAGTTTGGGTTGGATGTTCACCCTTCAGTATTCTCAGGAAAAAAAGACAGCACTTATCTACTTCAACATCATGATCAATTGGTTTTATTGGTTGGATTGGGAGAAGATCAAGAAATCAATGAAGTTGAAAAAAGCTTTAGAAGAATTCTTTCTAAAAATGCTGAAATTATTCAAGACAAAGTCACATTAGATTTTTCACAGGATTTAGATTCTAAGTTGATCGAATCTGCTCTAATCGGCTTTTCCCTAGGAGGCTATTCAATTGATTTTTTCAAACGGGAAAAAGACAAAAAGAAGGATTTCCGGGATTTAAAAGTGGAAGTAAAGTCCAGCATTGAATCAATTCACCTAATAGTAGACCGGGCTGAAAAAATCTCAAATGCCAAAATCGAAGCCTTCAAATTGGTGGATTTGCCTCCAAATGTACTTACACCGACTTTTCTAGCTGATTGGGCTAAAAAACTAGAGGGAAAAAATGGTTTAAAAGCAATAATTTTTGACCAGAAAAAAGCAAAGTCCGAACGTTTAGACGCATTTCTTGCGGTATCTAGAGGAAGTGCGAAAGCACCAAAATTCATCATCCTTGAACATCGACATCCAAAAGCAAAATTCCATCTTGGTCTAGTAGGCAAAGGGGTCACTTTTGATACAGGTGGGCTAAATATCAAGACCCAAGGCATGGTTCACATGAAGTCGGATATGGGTGGTGCAGCAGCAGTCCTAGCCACTACCCAATTAATTGTAGATCTCAATCTTCCAATTAATCTGACGAGTATAGTCCCTGCAGTAGAAAATGCGGTGGATAAAGATGCCTATCTGCCAAGTGAAGTGATTCAAAGTCATGCCGGACTAAGTATTGAAGTGATCGATACTGATGCGGAAGGCAGATTGATTTTAGCAGATGGACTCTCCTATCTAGTTCAAAATTATGCAATAGATCAAGTCATTGATTTGGCTACTTTAACTGGAAGCAGCGTAGCGACTTTTGGCTATGAGTGTGGGGCATTGTTTTCTAATTCCGAAGACCTTTCAAACAACCTCCAAAAAGCAGGCTTGGAGACTTTTGAGAAAGTATGGCCCCTTCCAATGTGGGAAAACTACCGAAAGGAAATGGATAGTGAAATTGCCGATATAAAGAATTACCACGGCAAACCAATAGCAGGGGCAATTACAGCTGCAAAGTTTTTAGAAGCATTCATTCACGAACACCCATCTTGGGCACATTTAGATATTGCTGGTGTAGCTTATGGTGATACAGAATTTTCAAAAACAAAATCAGGAACTGCATTTGGCGTTCATTTATTACTTAAATTCATCGAAAATCAATTGTAATCATGGATCAAAGTGGCAAAACCTTTCTCTGCATTTCAAATTTTTTTAAGGGAAATGCATTTCTAATAGCCTTGAAAAAACAAGGTAATCGGGTCTTTTTGATTACTTCAGAAAAATTGAAAGACCAACCTTGGGCTTTTGAATACATCGATGATGTGTTTTATATGCCTGGACAAGACCTTGATTGGGATTTGGATTTACTGATGAAGGGAGTTGGGGGTTTGATGAAAAATCACAAAATCGAAAGCATCATTGCTTTGGATGATTATGATGTAGAAAAAGCAACTTATCTACGAGAAAACCTTCGAATTCCGGGCATGGGTCAAACCACAGGTCGGTTCTTCAGGGATAAATTGGCTATGCGGATCAAAGCTCAGGATTCTGGAATCAAAGTCCCTCCTTTTTCCCCGCTTTTCAACGACGATGACATCAACCAATATGCAGATCATATTCCTGCCCCATGGGTGTTAAAACCCAGATCTGAGGCCTCAGCACATGGAATCATTAAGGTGGAGAATAAGGAATCACTTTGGGAAAACATCCATAAACTTGGCGACAATAGACTATACTATCTAGTAGAGCAATTTAAACCGGGCGATGTCTATCACGCAGATGGACTAATGCTTGATGGGAAAAACATTTTTTGTGCTGTATCAAAATACCTATCAACACCTATGGAAATCTCACAAGGAGGAGGAATCTTCAGGTCTGCTAATTTGAAATACGGATCAGATGATGAGAAAAAGATCAAAAAGGCAAACGCAGAAATCATGAAAGCATTCGGTATGAAATCCGGTGCTACGCATACTGAATTCATAAAATCCAAAGAAGATGGAGAGATCTATTTTTTAGAGACTTCATCCAGAGTTGGAGGTGCTCACCTTGCAGAAATGGTGGAAGCAGCAACAGGAGTTAATCTATGGGCAGAATGGGCTAAAATAGAAGATTCTCTTGCAAAGAACACTAAATACACGATGCCAAAAGTTTCAAAAAACTACGCTGGTATTCTTCTTACACTCTCTAAATATGAGCATCCCGATCTGAGTAGTTTTGATGATGAAGAAGTCTATTTCAGAGTTCCTTTGGAATACCATGCGGGATTGATCGTTAAATCCAAAAATCAAAATCGTGTCATGGAACTTCTTGATAGCTATGCTGTACGGATAGCAGATGAGTTCTCTACTGTTGCTAATGCACCAGAAGTGAAGAAATTTCATTAAAACTTCTCTTCTACTCCTAGCCCAAATAAGGCAAAATCGTATTTAACTGGATCTTCGGGATCAAAGTCCCGAAGTTTTTCGGTTAATTCTACTGCTGTCTGCCAATCAGTTTGTTTTCTGGTGATCAAACCAAGCTTTCTACCCACTCGGTCTACATGTAAATCACATGGGCAGATCAATTGGGATGGTTTTATTTTTTGCCAAATACCAAAATCCACTCCCTTATCATCAGAACGCACCATCCATCTTAAAAACATATTGATTCGCTTGCAGGCTGCCTTTCGCTTTGGCGTTGCGATGTGTTTTTTAGTACGATTAGGCGCGTCAGGTATCGAAAAAAAGAATTCATGGAATTGTTCCAAAATGGAAAACATTGAATCCTGAGCCCCTGTTTGACCGATCAAAAAAGCTTCTTCCAGTGAAGTGTGCTTTTTGTAAAACCAGTTAAAAAAATGGATGAAATACAGGGTATCGATATCATTAAATGTCCGATGCTTGAAACTTAAAAAAGGCCTAAGATCTGACTCCTTATGGTGAATAATGAACTGATGAGGGTCATTATCCATCAATTGAAACAACTCCTGACATTTATTTATGATTGTTTTTCGCTGACCCCAAGCCAAAATCGCCGCAATAAAACCGGTGATTTCAATATCCTCTTTTTTGGAAAATTGATGTGGAATCGAGATCGGATCAAGTGTGATGAATCCAGGACGATTATACTCTTCGACTTTTTCGTCTAAGAAACCCTTCAAGTCTTTCATCAAAGTGCTACTTTAACTTCACCTCCCTGGGTTCCGTCAAACCACTTGAAGGAAAGTTCATTTTCAACTTTTTCTGAAACATGCCAATCAAAGCACTTTATATTAGTCAGGGATTTTAATGAGTCTTCATCTGGATTATACAGACAAATATCAAAATCAGGAAGATCTTTTGATTCAATCGAATTCCATTTTTCAAGAATAAACCCTTCATCTATAACCCGGACTTTTTTTCCAAAAACAAAATCAGAGAGAACAGAAGGCACCCCGTCTTTCCTACGAAGTTTAAATCCTGATGGGCCAAACATAATCTGTTTGACGAGCTTCGCCTCAAACAAATCAGCCGAATGAGGCAGGCTTTCCCATTCAGACTCTTTTAGCACTACAGTCTTCCCCTCAGGTTTGATTCGAGCCAGAAAACCTGAAAGCAACGAAAACACATACGTGATCCCGATAAAAATCAATCCAAAGCTCGCCAAGACTGGATAAGATATGATAAATATCAGATTCCAGATAAATCTAAAAACATGGTGAAATATAAGTTGGAGTCGATTCATTGTGTTGTAACTAATGTCAAAATTAGAACTATTGATCGGAAAGTAAAAAAGGAAGTTATTTTGAAACCTGATTGATCTCCAAAAAAATAAAAAGGTCAGCCTAGAGCTGACCTTTTCACATAATATCATTTAATCTCTTCAATACATGACTTCAACAGGAAACCTTCCATTCACAGCTTTAAGTTGATCAAAAGCAGCTTGAGAGAGCTTGATGACTAATTTGGAATTATCACCAGTCTCAGGAAGCACTCCAACGACACGAGCAAAGATTGTCACATCGTTCTCTTCATTTTTTACTCGCATGATCGTACCAATTGGCGCTGTGCGATGTAACACTAAGTACTTCTTATGACCTCCCGTGCCTTCAATCAATTCAGCTTGGCCAGTTTCTTTTACATTTTTAAAGCCGCCAGATGTATTTTCAGCAGTTGGTTCTATATTCATTTCTTCAACACTGGAAACTACTTTTGGAGTACCGACTATAGGAACTTTGGACTCTTCCGGTGCACCTCTACCTACTTTAAGAACTTGGCCTGGAGCGAGATTATTTGATGTCAATGCATTCCAAGTAATCAAATCTTCCACCCGAGCACCATATTGACTTGCAATAGAAAACAAGGTTTCATCAGACTTTACAGTGTGAGACATCCAATCTCCTGGCACTATTGGAGTAGTGTTTGGTTTTGCAGACTCCGATGACGAACGAATTGCTTCAGATCTTGGAGCTGAAGGTTTTGATGTTTCTGGTTTTGGACTTACCTGCTTAGGTTCAGTCTTCACTTTTTCTTCTTTGACAGGTTTAGGAGTTTCAGCTTTTGGGGTAGCCACGGTAGTTACTGATGGTGTAGAAACCGGAACGGGTTTAGCCTCCGCTACTACTGGTTTTTGAATCACTAAAGGCTGACCAACACTGAGGTCGTTCCCTTTAAGTTCATTGGAAGCCATTATTTCATTTACAGAAACACCATACTTTTTAGAAATCGAAAAAAGAGTCTCCCCAGGAACAACTTTGTGCAATACCGCACCTGCCGGTAATTCAGACTTCGGGATAAAAGGAACTCGAATTGTCTGACCGATTTTCAATCCTTGCTTTAGGGCCGCATTTGCATTAACAATATCCCCAACAGGAGCTTGGTATCTTCTGGAAATTCCAAAAAGTGTTTCTTTCGGTTCTACTTCATGGAGGATATATGATTGATCTCCAACTTTCTCCACTCCTACCGAATCAATTGTGGAAGCTGAAGAACTCATTGAAAATGATAAAAACAATGTAATGGCTATGCAAAATGACCAGAGGTAAGTTGATCTGAATCTCATAAGAATTTGAAAATTTGGGGCTACTCTAAGTTTCATTTAAAATTATTTTCTAAAAGTTAAGGGTGCAAGAATTATGCTAGAAAACAAAGCTAGAATTTAGAATTGCTTAAAACTATGTAAACCTGAATTCATAAAAAAAGTCAGTTTAGCAGATGATTTTGTATCTTATCCGCCTAGAATGATAGCTCCAAAAATGAAAAAAAATCTAAGTGCATTACTTATTCTATTGCTTTCCCTTTCCTCAATCGGTCTTAGCCAGGTTAATTCACAGGAAATAAATAAAATCTTCACATTCAAGATCGATAAAGATATCGATCCTGGGATGAATAGAAGAGTGAAAATCGCTTTGGAAAAAGCAAAAGAGGAAGATGCTGATCTCATCATAATCGAAATGGATACCTACGGCGGCGCTGTAAATGATGCGGATGACATCCGAACCATGATTTTAGAAAGTCCAATTCCGATTTATGTCTTTATCAATAAGGACGCAGCTTCGGCTGGCGCTTTGATATCTATTGCAACAGACAGCATCTACATGGCCCCGGGTGCTAGCATTGGTGCCGCTACAGTTGTTAATGGAACAGATGGTGCCGCAGCGCCTGACAAATACCAATCTTACATGCGCTCAATGATGCGTAGCACTGCTGAAGCTCAAGGTAGAGACCCTAAAATAGCAGAAGCAATGGTGGATGAAAAAATCAAGATTGATGGAATATCGGAAGAAGGATCCGTAATCACATTTTCTGTCTCTGAAGCCATAAAATACGGCTTCTGTGATGGAGAATATTCAAGTATTTCGGAAATTCTGATAGCCCAAAACCTACAAAACGCGGAATTGATCACTTATGAGCCCGATCAAACAGAACAAATTATCTCATTTTTTCTTAGTCCTGCAGTTAGCGGATTTTTGATACTGATCATTATTGGGGGTCTTTATTTCGAGCTACAAACCCCTGGAATTGGTTTTCCCCTCGCGGCATCAATCATAGCGGTGATTCTATATTTCATTCCTTTTTATCTAAATGGATTAGCTGAAAACTGGGAGATCATCGTATTTTTTGTAGGAGTGATTTTACTGGCTGTAGAACTGTTTGTAATTCCAGGTTTTGGCATTTTTGGAGTACTTGGTATTGTATGTATTTTGGCTGGCTTAGTCCTTGGGATGCTTCCAAATCAAAACTTCGATTTTCAGTTTGTTCCTGCGGAAGATCTATTTGGAGCATTACTTACGGTAATTATCGCTTCAATTGCTTCTGTTGGTTTAGTGTTTTGGTTAACTCCAAAAGTCAATGAATGGGGAGCATTCAGAGGTGTCACACTGGCTAATACCCAACAACGATCTGAAGGATTTACCTCCAGTATTTATGCAAATGAATTGACTGGGAAAAGAGGAAAAGTACACTCAAGACTCCGACCAAGCGGAAGAGTAGAAATCGAAGGGGAAATCTATGATGCTTATTCACGTGGAGAATTCTTAGATCAAGGTGAAGAAGTTATTGTCATTTCCACAGAAGGCACATCCTTAAAAGTAAAAAAGTGGGAGGCTTGAGAGATTTTGGTAAGTTTACCGCATGAATCCTTTTCAGACAGTTTTTGAATTGATTGGAGCAGATCAAATCAAACAACTTACAAGCTATTTTTATGAAGAAGTAGCCTCCAACTCAGCCCTAAGGAAGCTTTATCCAGAAGATCTCTCTGGAGCTGAGGAGCGATTACACCTTTTTCTATTACAAGTGTTTGGAGGTCCTCAAACTTACTCTGAACAGCGCGGACATCCACGCCTAAGGATGAGGCATTTGGAATGGAGAATCGATGCGACGATGCGAAATCATTGGCTAAATGCAATGTTCACTGCACTTGATAAGCTTCAATTGGACCCAAATGTCAAGGAATTAATGATGGAGTATTTCATTAAGGTGGCTAACCATATGATTAATCATGAGTAAGGCCTTTCGCTACCTTTATACATTTTATGCAGGATTTCTGTTTATGATCTCCTTTCTAATCATTTTCCCATTTTTACTTGTGTGTATCTGGATTCCTGGCTGGAAAAGATTTGGCAGAAAAATCAACAGATATTGGGCTAGAGCTTATTTCTCAATAATTTTTCTTCCCGTAGAGATTCAAAATAATTCACATCTAGTCAAAGGGAAACCCTATATTTTCCTTGCAAATCACTTTAGCTATCTTGACATTCCCATGATGGGATTTATTCCGGGTGACGTGTTATTTGTTGGAAAGGCATCGATTCGAAAAGCCCCACTTTTCGGCTATTATTTCAAAAGTCTCCATATTGCGGTTGATCGGGAAAGATTGAAAAGCAGAGCTGAAACTTTAAAAAGGGCAAGTGAAGCTTTAGATACCGGAAGTGGAATCATTATTTTTCCAGAAGGAGGAATCTATACCAAAAATCCACCCAAAATGGTGCCCTTTAAAAATGGTGCATTCCGATTAGCAATCGATAAACAAATCCCAATTATCCCTGTCACTTTATCTTATAATCATCTAATTTTGCCTGATGATGGAAACCTTCTCTTGCGGAGAAGGAAAGCGAAAATGGTTATTCACAAACCAATTTTCGCCAAAGAAGGAGATACTGAGGAAGGAATGAAGGAACGATGTTTTCAGGTTATTCAAAATCAACTTGATAAAGACAACAGCACATTATGAAAATCGATAAAGATTCAATTAAGAGAATTGCTCATTTGGCCAGATTGGAGTTTGACGAAAGCAGCGCAGCAAAAATGTCTAAAGACATGAGCCAAATTCTTGATTGGGTGGAGCAATTGAATGAAATCGATACCGACAATATCGAGCCACTGACAACTATGTCTACTGAAGTAAATGTAATGCGTGAGGATAAAGTAGCCAATCAATTAAGCCATAGGGAAGGTTTGAAAAATGCTCCTAAAAGTGATTCCGACTACTTCCGTGTTCCGAAGGTATTAGAATAATGAATCCACAAAGTAAATTGAGTTCAGTTTCCTACTCGAAAACTCCCAGCTTCCTTTTTTTAATTCTAGGCGTTTTTCTTGCGCTCTACTACCTTATTTTTAATCCAGTTCCTTACGAAAATATTTCGACAGCATATTTTTCCGAGCGTATCTCCATTCCTTTTGATTGGGCACAGATAGGACCTATTTCATTTCCGATTGAGGTAGATAACTTTCTGGTCTTTCAGGAATTCAAGTCATTTCGACCAGACTTCCATATTTCAGAATCTTATCTTTTCGGGATTATAGTTTCGATAGTAAGTGTTTCATTTTTAACACTTTTGAGCGAATTCAAAAAGTTATACTTTATAATTGGTGGGGCTGCCTGGATCGTATTAATCACTTTTAGTAACCTAAATGGATTAAATATCGGCGGAGTAAGTTCCAATTTTACTTTGATCATCAGCTTGGTTGGAACACTGACTCCCGCTTTGATTTTTCATATTTGGGGTCAAAGTTGGAACCTAAAGATTAAATGGCTTGGCACATCAGTAGCTTTTATAGGGACTGTATTCATTTTGACATCTCTTAGTCCAATTAAAGAACCCATGCTTTATTTGGCTGAACATTCACTGATAATTGGTCTATGCCTCAGTTTAGCTTGGATCTTTTGGAATGGTCATGGCGTACTATCAGGAATATATCTTCTGATTGCAAGGGCAAACCGAACACTTCAGCTTCGTGTTTCCATTCAGATTGCGTTGATTGGATTTCTCTATTTAGCTTTAGTTTTCTTCATATTCCTTGAGCTTACAGGTGAGTCCGGTCTCCCATTCCCTACCTTCTCTCCCCTATTTCTTATTTTTCCAATGGGAATATTTGGCTGGATTTCGCTAAAAGCTAAGCTTCAACAAAGCACTGATCTTATAAGCGATTCAAAAAGTTTAAAAGCACTCTATGTCTTAGGTTTTGGTATTTCCTGCTGGTTAATCTGGAAATTAAAAATAGCTGGAAATCAGCCTGCCGAAGAGTTATTCAAGCATTTAATCACCTATAGTCAACTGGGGTTTTCTTTGTTTTTTCTGGTTTACCTTTTCTCGAATTTCCTTTCAGTAATGGACTCAGGAAAGTCAGTCGACTTAATTCTATACAAACCACACTCATTGCCTTATTACCATTTAAGAATTGGTGGTTTGATTACTATGCTGGTTTTGATCACCTATTCTGATGCAATAATAGGAGTTCAAGTCAATGCGATGACCACGAACACTTTGGCTGATTATTACTATCAGACTGATCAAAAGCTGGAAGCTAGCATCCTTTATGAAAATGCTTGGGTACGCTATCGCAAAAACCCCAAAGCAAAAAATGCTACAGCGCAATTGCTTTTGGAATTAAAACAACCTACCCTAGCCAAGCAACATCTTGAAGAAAGTTTTGCAGAAGCGCCTCAAGTAGACAATATTTTATTGTTAAGCGATCAGCTGCATAGTGAAAACGCACTTTTTGAAGCAGTTTATTATCTGGAAAGAGGATTGAATTATTTCCCTGACCATCCAAAATTGATTAATAACCTGGCTCTTTTCTATACTAAAATCAATAAGCGAGAGGAAGCTTTGGAACTATTGACGACTGTCAGCAACCCTGAAGAAATTTTACTTTCCAATTTTTCGGCACTGCAGACAATGGCCGGCAAACCTGAATCGACTGAAATTCTTCAAAAAGATCTCCCTTCAAACATCAATCTTCTTGCTGCTTCAAATGCTTTAGGAAATATCCCAAGCAAAGAATTGATTCAAAAAATAAAAACACAGATAGAAACATCATCCAGCCCAATGCTGGTTAATGCTGGCTATAGAAATCTTTTTGCCTCTCAAAAAAAGAACAACCCGGATCCCGAGCTTAAACTTTTAGATAGTTTAGCGAATTCGACTTCATATCAATCATTTCAGATGCAATTGCAGGAAACCGCTGTCATAAGAAGTCTGGCAGCTGGAAGAATTGTAGACGTTGTGAAAAATTTGAATGGACTAGCGTTTCGAAATCCGGGAGATGCTGGATATTACCTGCAATTATCAGCTTTGATTTTAGCTCAAAACCTTGATTTTAGAAAGGCAGCATTAGAATTGGAAGCAGCTCAAGAAAAGGGATTTCAGGCTTTCGACACCCACCATTGGAGTATTTATGGACTTGGCGGCTTACCTGAAAAAGCAATTGAATTACGTGAGAAATTCAGCGTAATCTTGCCAGTATATCTTACAGATGAAGGAATTACAACTCCAAAGTACTTGGAATTAATCAGCAAATTTCACCAGAGCCTCCCACAATCGCTTTTAGCTGAATGGATTGATTTTGAAGAAAGTGAGTATAAAACAGACCTTGCTATTCGATTAATTGCGCATAAGTCTCATGGTTTAAAAGCTCCTCAAATCCAAACACTGGGGGACTACATTTCCTCTAAAATTGGAAAACAGGAAAAACTTACGATGTATCTTAGTAATCCGGATTTGAAATCTATTGATTCCATAGAATCACTTTTGGCTTGGCTAGGATTGGAAGAAGAGTTGACCTCAAACCCTTATTATACTCCGCTGATACTAAGTGCAGCTATGATTAGTCAGGACCCTCTAACCAAATATGAAATCTTGAATTCAGCTTCGGAGTTTAATAGAGACCCCATGCTCTGGATAGCTAAAATCAATGCTGCTAAAGCAATCGGACTTGATAATTACGCCAATGATGCTTTAATTCAAATGCAAGAATGGCTTTCGAGAGAAGAAATTTTACAACTAGAAAGAGGGAACTATTAAAAAGCATTCACGTAATTTGAAGCAGGTTCTAAACCAGAATAAATACTAAACCACTACCTTAACTCAAAACCACCACCCCATGGCCAAGATTATAGAAACTCACGAAATCAATAAAACCTATAAAATGGGCTTTGAAATCATCGAAGCTTTGAAGTCAATTTCGATAACTGTGGATCGTGGGGAATATGTAGCTTTCATGGGCCCCTCGGGTTCCGGAAAATCGACCTTGATGAACATTATTGGCTGCTTAGATACTCCAACATCAGGGACCTATATCCTAAATAATAAAGATGTCTCACATATGAGCGAAAACGAGCTTGCTGAGATTCGTAATAAGGAAATTGGATTTGTATTTCAAACTTTTAACCTTTTACCAAGAGCGAGCTGTTTGGAGAATGTAGCCTTACCCCTAGTCTATGCAGGTTTTAGCAAGTCTGAGCGTGAAGAGCGAGCTTTTCAAGCGCTTTCCAATGTAGGACTTGGAGATCGGACAAAACATAGACCAAACGAGCTTTCTGGTGGACAAAGACAACGTGTAGCAATTGCCAGGGCCCTTGTAAATGATCCAAGTATCATTTTGGCAGATGAACCTACAGGAAATTTGGACTCTAAAACTTCCTACGACATCATGGAGCTTTTTCATGAGCTTCACTCAAAAGGCAATACTATTATTATGGTGACACACGAAGATGACATAGCACATTATGCACATCGTGTCGTACGATTAAGAGATGGATTGGTAGAAACTGACACAATCAATCCAAATCCTACAAGAGGTGTAGCGATGCATACCTGATAATCCCTTTTTATTAAAATAGATTCTTATTTTTGTTTTTTGAAATAAGAATTACAAAATGAAAATATATACCAAGACTGGAGACCAAGGAATCACCTCATTATTGGGAGGAACAAGGGTACCCAAGTCAGATCTAAGAATTGATGTCTATGGAACTGTGGATGAGTTAAATTCATACATAGGTTTGCTAAGGGATCAAGAAGTGAATAAGGACCGTTCAGAACTTTTGAAAGAAATTCAAGATCGATTATTTACAATAGGTGCCGATCTGGCTACGGTGCCAGGAAAAGATAAAGTAAAAAAGCCCGACCTACTTTCAGAAGATATTGAATTGCTAGAAAGGGAAATGGATCAAATGGAATTAAAACTTCCACCTCTAACTGCTTTTATACTACCTGGTGGGCATACAGCTGTTTCTTTCTGCCATCTAGCAAGAACTGTCTGTAGAAGAACAGAGCGAATCACTGTAGAATTAGCTTCTTTTGAGCCTGTTTCAGAACTCGTAATTCAATACCTCAATAGACTTTCCGATTTTCTTTTTGTCTTAGGCAGAATGATGGCACTCGAACTAGATGTAGAAGAAGTGACCTGGAAACCCAGAATTTAACAGTAATACCTTGACCGAAAGTCCATTAAATTTCAATTTCATGAAGACCACACTCGATTTCCCAGTTTCCAGAACGACAAACTCTAAATTAGCTTCAGTAGATTTTTCAAACTTGGTTTTTGGAAAAACAATTAGTGACCACATGTTTGTGGCGGATTACAAAAATGGGGAATGGACCGATTTGAGAATTGAGCCCTATGCACCATTACAATTGAGCCCGGCTAATGCTACACTTCACTATGGACAATCCATTTTTGAGGGAATGAAAGCCTATAAAAACTCAAAAGGTGAGGTAATTGTCTTCAGAGGTGATGCAAACTGGAAAAGACTGAATGAGTCCGCAGAGAGGATGTGTATGCCGCAACTTCCGGAAGAAATCTTTATGGATGGATTAACCCAACTTCTTGATTTGGATCGGGCTTGGGTACCTACAGCAAAAGGTGCTTCGCTTTATGTACGCCCGTTCATGTTTGCGACTGATGACTACATCGGAGTAAAACCTTCAGAGACTTATAAATTCATAATCTTCACTTGTCCTGTGGGGAATTACTACAGCAAGCCTGTAAGTGTCAAGGTAGAGACCAACTTCACAAGAGCTAATGAAGGTGGTACAGGAGCTGCAAAAACTGCTGGAAACTACGCTGCATCTTTATATCCTGCTCTTCAAGCGCAAAAATCTGGATACGATCAATTGCTTTGGACAGATGGAAAAAGTCATAGCAAAATAGAGGAAAGCGGAACTATGAACGTAATGTTTAAGATCGATGGAAAAATCATAACCGCTCCAACTAATACAGGCACTATTTTAAAAGGAATAACAAGAGACTCTGTTATCCAATTAGCAAAGGATTGGAACGAACCATTGGAAGAGCGATTTCTGACTGTAAAAGAATTAGAGTCTTCTCTGAAAGACGGAAGTCTGGAAGAGGCCTTTGGAACTGGAACTGCTGCCACAATCGCTCATATCGAGCGCATTAATATCAATGGTACAGATTATAATCTACCTGAGAAAAGTGTAGATGCTTTTTCATTAAGGGTACTATCTGAGTTGGATGGAATAAAATATGGAGAAATAGAAGATACTCATAATTGGGTAATTAAAATCTAAGATCAAGCGAGAGTTACCCTCTCGCTTTTTTTATCATAAAATTCGGATTTCTTCAGTTGTGGTTTCAAACTCTGTTCTATCCATCATTTTCAATTGAACCGTAAAGGTTTGCAGCTCACCAACCGCATCTGGAGGACTAACTAAAACCAGATTGAACTTATCAAAATTAAAACCTTCTCTAAAAATCAGATTGAATTCCTGAATTGAAAGCAATTCACCCAAAACTTCAACTCCAAAAATTCGATTGGCTAACCCCCCTGTCTGAATTAAACTGGAATAACTTGAATTACTAAAAATTGCTAACTCTTCAATTCCGATTCGCGACCCTAAATATCCAGGAGATGCGCAATCTAAAGCTAACAGAGTTCCATTTGGAGAATGAAAATGTCCTGCAACTCCTTTAAATTCAAAACTTATCCTATAGCTTATATTAGACCAGCTAGTTGGATTTGAAGTAGAAATAGGTTGTTGGTTTTGCTTATTAAGAGCAGAACTACCTAGTTCTATAATTTCAAAATATGGAAGAACTTGAGGACAATTTTCTTCGTAACATGAGAATATCACAGATGAGAAGAGTAATACCACCAAAAAAACTATTCCTTTTAAATTCATAGCCATAAAGTATTATTTTCACGATACGAAAACAAGATGGTTTGCTCAAGTACTCAATATAAATGAAATACACTTTTAATTTTTCCAAAGAAAGTAGTTGCGCTTTTTTCAAAAGTCTTACGATAGCCTGTTTTTCATTAACCATTCTATTTTCAGCAAATCTCTCTTTTTCACAATCAAAAGACTTTTTACTATTGAAAAGAGGTGCAAATCAAAAATCACAAATTCGATTTTATCCCGGAGAAGACATCACTTATAAAAGCGAAAAATTAGGATATTTCATTACTGATAGAATTGTCAGTTTGGATAAGGATTTTATTTATCTAACCGAAAATATCCTAAGAATAGACAATATTCAAGAAATTGATATTCGAAATAAAGATCCTCGAAATAGAACCTTGAGAAACTTAAATGCCTTGATATTGGGAGCTGGAGTGATTTTAATTAGCGTAGAATCAATCAACAGCATTTATCAGACTGAAAACTTTTCAATTGACAGAGGCGTTGGAGTTACCTCTGCGATTTTAATAGGGACGGGTTTAGCTTTGCTTCCAGTCCGATATAAAACATTCAAAAACGAAGGCCGAAATAAAATTCAAATCATTCAAATGCGAATGGATAATTGAATCAAAGTAGTAAAAACAGATTTTTTTTCGGACTTTTGCAGCTTAATTTTAACCTAGACAGATGACTTCAGAACAACTGAAAGACTTGAAAGCCCGCACATCGGCTTTGAGGAGGTATCTTTGACTACGATCGTAAGAAAGTAGAAATCGAAGACTTTGAGGCCATTTCGGCCCAGCCGGAATTTTGGAACGATCCAGAAGAGGCAGAAAAAACTATGAAACAGATTCAAGCCAGAAAGGCTTGGACAAGTTCTTATGAGAACTTGGATCAAATCATTCAGGATCTCGAAGTATTGTATGAATTCTACAGTGCAGATGAGGTTTCTGAGGAAGAGATCAAAGTGGAATTCAAAAAAGCACAAGCTGCTGTAGAAGAATTGGAACTCAAAAAAATGCTTTCATCTGAGGAAGATCAGTTGAATGCAGTTCTTGAGATTAATCCAGGTGCAGGCGGAACAGAAAGTAATGATTGGGCATCGATCCTCATGCGAATGTATATCATGTGGGGTGAGAAGAACGGTTATAAAGTCCGAGAAGTAGACGTGCAGCCAGGAGAAGTAGCAGGAATCAAATCCTGTACGCTAGAGTTCGAAGGTCCATTAGCTTATGGCTTCCTAAAGTCAGAAACTGGTGTACACAGACTGGTCAGAATTTCTCCTTTTGACTCTGGAGGAAGAAGGCATACTTCTTTTGCTTCTGTATATGCTTATCCTGAGGTTGATGATTCAATTGAAATTGAAATCAATCCAGCAGATGTTGAGCTTCATACTTCAAGATCTGGAGGTGCAGGTGGACAGAACGTAAACAAAGTAGAAACTAAGGTTCAGTTGACACACAAACCAACAGGAATAGTGGTAGTTTGTCAAATTGAGCGGTCTCAACTTGCCAACCGAGAAAAAGCGATGCAAATGTTGAAATCGCGTTTATATCAGATGGAGTTGGAAAAGCGAAATGCAGAAATAGCCAAAATCGAATCTTCCAAGCTGCGTGTGGACTTTGGTTCTCAGATCAGAAACTATGTCTTGCACCCTTATAAACTAGTCAAAGACAACCGGACTGGCTATGAGACATCTGATACCCAACATGTATTGGATGGCGGGCTTAATGAGTTTATGAAAGCGTATCTTCTCGCTCAAAGCGAAGAACAAGCAAATAAAGACTAACCAACGATTGAGGCCGGATATTTCTCCGGCCTTTTTTCTTACTTTCGAAGGCGATATGAGAATCCTCCCCTCCTTTTTTACGCTTAATTTTTTTTTACTCTGCTTGAGTTCATTTCTTTTTTTCTCATCCTTTAATATGATTATTCCTGAGCTGCCAAATTATCTCAGCAGCCTTGGGGGAGCGGAATATAAAGGGTTAATTATTGCGCTTTTCACCCTTTCAGCAGGATTATCAAGACCTTTCAGTGGTAAGCTTGCTGATAAAATAGGTCGAATTCCAGTAATGATTTTTGGAGCTTCAGTTTGTTTCGTTGTTAGTCTTCTCTATCCATTACTT
This sequence comes from Algoriphagus marinus, assembly GCF_001936475.1. Lineage (GTDB taxonomy): Bacteria > Bacteroidota > Bacteroidia > Cytophagales > Cyclobacteriaceae > Algoriphagus > Algoriphagus marinus. Next base: position 90,982 of record NZ_MSPQ01000006.1, read on the forward strand.
ACGTTTGTGAGCGGATTCTTATTTCTTCGCTTTGCCCATGGCTTTTCGGCAGGATTTACGCCGACGGGAGTATCCGCCTATGTTGCAGATATTGTCCCATTTCAAAAAAGAGGAGAAGCGATGGGGATACAATCTCTTTTTGGTTCTCTTGGAATGGCGGCTGGACCTGCTATTGGTGGCTGGATTGCTACCTATTGGCCAATTGATTTTCTTTTTTATGTGTCTGCCTTCACCGCTATATTTTCAATTCTGATACTGGTCCGACTTAAAGAAACTTTAGAAGAAAAGGAGCCTCTATCCTTAGGATTATTTCGATTAAAAAAAGATGAAATCATCGAAAAAAGAGTTCTTATTCCATCATTAATTCTGTTTCTGTCGGTCTTTTCTTTTGGAGTGGTACTGACTATTGTACCGGATTTTTCAGAGTTTTTGGGAATCAAAAACAAGGGACTTTTCTTCGCTGTATTTACACTCTCCTCTCTAGGCATTCGTCTTTTGGCAGGAAAAACTTCTGATCGCTATGGACGGGTTCCTGTGATGCGAGTAGCAAGTATCATCATGGTCTTGGCTATGGTTACTATCGCTTTTGCAGAGAGCAAACTTGCTCTAATGTTTTCGGGCGTATTATTTGGGTCTGCTGTAGGAATGTATAGCCCTACCACAGCCGCTTGGGTGATTGATTTATCTCTTGATAAATTCAGAGGAAGAGCCCTTGCTACGATGTATATATTTTTGGAAGCAGGTATCGGTGTAGGTGCGATAGTTTCTGGATTCCTTTATAATAACCAGTCAGAAAACTTTAGGCTTGTATTCCTTTTTAGTGGGGGAATGGCATTTCTAGCTTTCGTCGCTTTAATTTTTGTAAAGAGAGATCGAAAACAAGAAATGCCACTTGGTTAATAACCTAAGTAATTACTTACTCGCGGAATAGCTAAGATGGACTTCTGTCGACCATTGTAATAGGTTACCTTCTTCCCATCAAACAAAGCTCCTTCTTCGAGCATGATTCTCACATCCTTATTCCACTCTTTAACAAAAACTACTGCATTCAACTCAATGGCATATCCAGTCATTGCATGGAGAGAGAAATCTCCAGCTCCTTTAGTATCTCCTTGATTATCCCACATCCCTATAGTTGGCCCTGCAGAGTGCCCATAGAAGCCCAATGGATGTGTGTAAATACTACCTCTGATTCCTTCTGATTCCATCATCTTTCGAGTTTCCCGAAGTATCTCATTTCCAGTTCTTCCCGATACATAATTTTGAGTTAGCAAATCTTGCACCCGATTCCCTGCTTTGAAGGCTTCCTGAAGGTATTTAGGAACCTCTGTCTCTCCAGCTTTAAGTACATAAGCAAGTTCTTGAGTATCTGTATTTAACCTCAAGTAGGTAATCCCAAAATCGATATGAAGTAAATCTCCAGGTAGAATTACTGTCTCTGCAGCTTTTGTGGCAAAATTCCGATTTTGCTCATCATTTGCTGGATCAGCACGCTGAATATCTACCGAAGGATGAAACCAAGTATCTAATTTCATTTCTTTGATTTTTTCACGATACCACCAGACCACATCCTCAGTTGTCGTTACACCAGGGGTAATCACTCGTTCTGAAAGCCCCTCTTGAATGATGTAGTGCGCTATTTCTTGAATGTGCTTATAAGTCGCCATTTCTGACGTGGTCCTTGTTTCTAACCATCTCACCGCCAAGGTTTGGGCAGAAGTTACATTTCCTTTCAGATTAGCAGGAAGGTATTCCATAAATGTCTGGTATTCATTTTGAGTCAATCCATCTGCATGACCATAGTCCTTTGCATAGTTCAGAGCAATTTTCTTTGGGTTTTTCTCCGAAATCAGTTTCATCAATGCATCCCATTGATCAGGCTGTTCCTCTGGATTCCATGCCCTTTTAAAAGCTTTTCCTACATCATAGCGAGCTACTGCGTAGGTTTCAACTGCTGAATTTGGAGCAGGTTGGTACATCACAAGGATTGTTCTGCGACGGGCTGCCATCCATGTCGCTGGAAGCAATGTCCGAATCACAGGGTCTTCATTGTATTCTCTAGAGATTACAACCCACATATCAATTCCTGTTTCGGTCATTAATTGAGGAAGCAGATTTGTGATTCGTTCGTCCAACCAAGAATCAATCACTTCTGCTTGAGCTCGCTGACTCAAAACAGCTAAATCCTGGGCTTTAGCAGAAAGAAAAATAAATAGGAATAAGAAAGGGATTAGAGTTTGTTTCATTTTTTTAAAGGACTTATTTGATCTTGAATATAAAAGAAAACTGAGAAACTATGGGTCAGTATTTTACTTAAGGTTAGGAGCAAAAACAACCTTTGTTGATTCTCCAATCCTCTTTTTACTTAAGGCTTTAAATCTAAAGAAAAGAACCACCGCAGTAATACTGAGACCGATCAGTAGTCCATACCAAATCCCCTCTGCACCAAAACCCAGTTCAAAAGCTAAAAAATAACCAAGAGGGAGACCCAAAACCCAATATGCAATCAAGGTAATAATAGTTGGAAATTGCACATCCTCCATACCTCTCAAAACTCCAAGTCCCACTACTTGTACACCGTCGGAAAGCTGGAAAAATCCAGCGATAACCAACAATGAAGCAGAAATTGCTATTACCTCAGGATCATCGATATAAAAAGTAGGAAGGATATTTCGAAACCCTATAAAGATCACAGCTGCAGAAAACATAAAGACCAATACCATTCCGAAGACTACTAAGCCAGCCTCCTGCATTCCCTTAGGATTTCCTTTTCCGATCTGATTGCTCACGCGTATCATTCCTGCGGTACTCAAGCCCGCAGCCATCATGTAACTGATGGAGGCTAAGTTTAATGCGATCTGATGACCAGCCAATGCATTTACCCCTATCCATCCCATCATGATAGCTGCTGCGCTAAAAGCACTGACCTCAAAAATATATTGAAACCCTGTAGGTAACCCTATTTTCAAAATCCGATTGATCATGTAAAACCGAAGTTTCTTTATTCCCCATTGCAAGTTGAAAATCTTATATCTATTCGAACGATTTATGTACCAACCCATCATTAGTGGCATCAAAATCCTAGATATCAAAGTTGCAATTCCAGCTCCGTTTAATCCAAGTTCAGGAGCTCCAAGTTCACCATAAATCAAAACCCAATTCAAAAAGACATTTACTAGATTACAAAATATAGTGACATACATCGCTTGCTTGGTTTGGGAGAGACCTTCCGCAAATTGCTTAAAGGTCTGAAAAATCATAAAAGGAAATAGCGAAGCTGTGATGATGAATAAATACGGAATCGTCAGAGTGACGACTTCCTCTGGCTGATCCAGAAAATGGAGGCCTTGTGACAACATGAAAATTACTACTATCAAAATTATAGCTGTAACTATGTTAATCCACATTCCATGTTGAAATAGATGGGATATTCGTTTATTTTTCCCCTTCCCTTCGGCTATAGAAATCAAAGGGGTAATCCCCATTGAGACACCCAATCCAAACATTAACAAAACGAAAAAAATACTATTCCCCAATGAAGCTGCGGCCAAAGGAACTGCTCCAAGTCTTCCCACCATCATACTATCTGCCACGCCTACTGAAACTTGACCCAACTGGCTTAGTACAACTGGGAATGCAAGATTAAATGTGATTTTGAAATGTTCTTTTATAGTCATTTTAATATCCCAAAATCCTGGCGGCTTTAAATATACCCGCAAGGCTGATACCATCCGTAATCTCCCCTCTCATTGCCATGTCTAATACATCTTTGAATGGGAGTTTTTTGACTTGAAGAATCTCTGTATCCTCAAATTCTGTTTCTCCAAAGGTAAGTTCTTCCGCTAAGTAAACGATTCCCACCTCATCAGTTACAGAATTGGATGTATGTATTTTCAATAGCTCAGTCCACTTATTTGCGGTCAAGCCAGTCTCCTCTTTTAATTCCCGTTTTGCACTTTCTAAAAAATCTAACCCTATCAGACCTCCTCCCATAGGAATTTCCCATGAATATTCATTCAAAGAATATCGATATTGCCCTATTAGCCACGTATTCTCCTCCGAATCAATAGGAATTATCCCCATAGCTCGATTCTTAAAATGCACTGTTCCATAAATCCCATCATTACCTGCAGGATTTATTACCTCATGCTCTTCTACTTTGATCCACGGATTTTCATAGATCAACTTTGAAGTTTTCGTTTTCCAGGGGTTTTGTTCCATTTTTAATCAAAAAAAAAGGGCGACTTACGCCACCCTTTCTTTAATAATTTTCTAATTATGCGGGTATAGGCATTACTTTCGAATCCTTGAAAGTAGAAAGAATAACCATGGATTGCATGGAATCGACCTCTCTGATTTCAGAAACTTTTTCAAGCATCAATTTCTGATAGGCTGTAATATCCTTCGCTATGATTTTTAAAATAAAATCACCTGTACCTGTAATGTGATGACATTCAATTACCTCAGGAATTAAGTTGATTTCCTTCATAAAGGCATCAATATTCCCTTTGTTGTGTCCTATCAAGCTTACCAACACAAAAGTGCTCACACCTAGTCCGATTTTTTCAGGATCAAGTTTGGCATGATAGCTTTTTATTATTCCAGATTGCTCGAGTTTCTTGACACGCTCCAAGGTAGGAGCAGGAGACAAGCCAATGTCTTTTGACAATTGAGCATTTGTAATTTTCGCGTTCGCTTGCAGGATCTCTAGAATCCTCCGATCAATTTTATCGAATTTAATTCTTAAGCTATTATCCATGATCTCTTGCATTGACAAAATTTTATATTGTGCAAATTTAATATAATTGATGATTGTTTTAAACCATTCATCAGAATTTTAGAAACGAAATTCAAAATTTTCTAAACACTTATCGCGTTTTGGGCAAAGATTCCTTCTAATTTATCTTATAGTCTTAGAAAAATTCAAATATTCTCCTGTTGTAAGCTTTAAAAACGTCCAAAAAGGAATTAAAGTTTATTCTTTTTTAAATATTCCCGAGCAGCCACATGCGAAGGGTGTTTTCGCTTGGCATATTTCTTCACTTCTTTAAAGTAATTTTTTGCTTGTGATTTATTTCCTTCTTCCATAGCTATTATACCAAGCTGGACTAGTGAGTGAAGATAATATCCACTTTCCTGAGATTCTGATTCTTCTCCATAAGAGATCGTTTTCTGATAATACTTCTTTGCTTCTTTACTTTCCGCCGTTCGGTCATAATACTCTGCAATAAAAAAGGCTGCATATCGGCCGCTATTCGATTCATAGCCAGTTTGCTTAGCATCTATTCGGTCAAGGATCTCAAAAGACTGTTTGACAGACTCACTCCAGCGACCTACTGTATATAAATGTCTCGCATAGGACCGGTGGAAATATGGATTGTTGGGGAATTTGGTATGTAGGTATTCGGAGATTTGAAGTGCTTCGTAAGGTTTCTTTTCTTCAGAGGCATAAAGCCGAAATAGAAAATATTGTGCCTCAACCCTCGTATAAAAAGCATTTGTCGCTACTTCTTCCAATTGTTGAAGCCCTAATTGCTTATTTCCTTTTGGGAATAATGCCATGACTGGCTTCAATAGCGGATAATTCTCAGGAATCCAGACTGAGAAATAATTAAAAAGTGCATCCCCTAACAGCAACTCTGGATTAAATTCTGCCTCACCCCTACTTAATTCCATATACTTGAGTGCATTTCTTCCTGCCCAAGCAGCTTTTGTCCAACTTTTTCGCTCAGAATAAAGCCTTCCTTGAAACCCATACCCTGCTGCTAAAAAGAATGCTGCCTCCTTATTGGTTTTATCCTCATCATACATGAATTGGGCTTTTTCTATAGCCAAATCCAAATATTTCAAGAATGACTTATCATAAGTTTCTTTGGTAACATCAACTTCAATTCTCCACCAATAGCCCAAGGCAACCAAGAAATATGGAAGAGGATGCTCCGGATACTGATTTGCAATTACCGCAAAATCTCGCTCTGCAACCGGAAAATTGAAGTCATACATACTGTTAATAGACTTAGTAATCCGGTATTGCAGTCCCTTGTCAAGGAGTAAATACTTACTGGGTGGATTGATCATGGAATCCTGCAAGGCATTTTGTGCCTGGATTTCAGTTCTAATCCCCAACTGGGTAAATAAAATAATGACCAATACTACGATTGAACGCATTTTATAATCTTTAATTCAGGTTCAAAATTAGATTTAATCCCAAACAAAATTTTAGATTTGATTAAGATTCATCTTAAAATGGCAAAACCACTTTCTTCAGAAGGACAACGATTAAAAGAGTTAATTGATTTTGACAAAAGACTCTATTTTCTGATTTTAGTCCTTTTACTATTGGTTATCAGGTATCTTACCAACACTTTTATTCTCGAAGCCATTCCAAATTATCAGGAACTTGAAGCAAAAGGTGATTTTATGTTTTTCCATATTTTTTCTTTTGCGAACTACCTTTGGACGCCTTTTGGACTACTTTGGAAATTCACAGTCATTGCATTTCTCTTTTGGGTCGGGGGATTTATGGTAGGATTTAAAGTTCCTTATAAAGAACTCTGGCAATTTGCTCTAGTAGCCGAATTCGTTTTTGTATTTCCTGAACTTATTCGACTTCTGGTATACTTGGCACCAGATTCAGGAGTTTCATATTTAGAGATTCAAGAATATCGTCCGCTTTCACTTTTGCAATTATTAGGACCAGAAAACATTGATAAGCAATACAGGTATGCTTTGGCAAGCATCAATATATTCGAGGTGATTTACGGTATTGTCTGGGTGTATGGTTTTCATATGATTAGCCGAAGGTCCATAGGAGAATCGGCACTTGTCACACTAGTGAGTTATTTCTTTCCTCTTGCCATTTGGTTGACATGGTATGTGATGGTCTATAGAGGCTAAGTTCAGGCAGATTTAGATTTTGCACTGCATTTCTTAGAGCAATATTTGACGCTTTCCCAGTTCTTCTCCCATTTTTTTCTCCAGGAAAATGGACGATTACAAACCGTACAAATTTTACTTGGGAGGTTTTGCTTTTTTACATTTTTCATGACCAGCGTTTGGAGTTTGTGTGCTTTGCTAAAATTCGTTTTGCTTCCTTCAATACTTCCGGGTCTTTCTGGGCTGCCCATATTGATTCCCTGGCTAATGCTCCCTCCTGCTCTATAGAAACAATGGGTTTAGGATAATCTAAACCAATTTTTACTCCAAACAGCTCCTGTTCCATTTGCGATAGTTCCCATGGCTTGTGGATTAAATTTGAAGGAATTTCAGCAAGTTCAGGAAGCCATTTTTTTATAAAGACTCCATCTGGATCATGATCTTGAGATTGCTTGATAGGATTATAGATTCGAACGGTATTTATTCCTGTCACACCAGCCTGCATCTGAAGCTGCGGATAATGGATTCCAGGTTCGAAATCTAAAAACATCCGAGCTAAATGATTTGATCCATCTTTCCAATATTGCCTCAAATGATGCGTAAGAAACGAAACCAGCATAGCTCTCATTCTGAAATTTAGATACCCAGTCTGAATAAGACATCGCATACAAGCGTCCACGATCGGAATACCGGTATTTCCATTTTCCCAAGCTTCAATCAATATTGGATTGACTTTAGATTTGAATTTTTCAAATCCTCGATTAATAGAGCCAAATTCCATGCTGCATTCCATTTCGAATTTTTGGATGAAATGACAATGCCAATGAAGCCTAGATTGAAAATTGGCAATCGCTTGAAGGTTTTTTCCTTTTTTTGCTTCTGCTTCGGAGTGTTGAAAAACTTGTCTAATTGAAAGGCAACCCCATGCTAAATATGGAGAAAGACGACTACAACTTCTTCTGCTTAATTCTGGCTTGCTAATATGTCTACTGTAGTTTTTTACTCTTTCCTTAAAAAAACTTTCTAGGTATTTTCTTCCATTTGAAGTACCTCCAGGCTGCATTAGTTGATTAGGGTTTCCTAAAGACCCCATAAATGGGGCAGCATCAAATTCTGATTCAATAGATTTTTCTATTTGAATAAAAGAAGCCGAAGAAATATCTGGATTCTGAATTTTACTTTTGACATGAGCAAACCAGTGATTATTCCATCTCTCCCTATTGATTCTACCTCGCTCCACTCCCTGTTGGGCATATTCAAACCAGGGAATACATTTCTCTTTCAAAAAAGTGGAGACTAATTTGTCACGCTTGTAAGTGATTTTAATTCCGGTCTCTTGATGAGAATAAACAGCCCGAATGTCATACTTTTCAGTGAGACGCTCAATGATCTTGGGGACTTCTCCAAATAGAATAGTCACTTTTCCTCCAAAAAGAAAAAGTGTTTTATTCATGTCCTGAATACTTTGCAAAACAAATCGCCAATGCCTATTGTCACTTTGAGGCGCAGCGATCAGACTTGGTTCAAAAACAAAAAGCAAAAGAATAGGAAGGCCAGACTTAATTGCCTCCGAAAGAGGCTCGTGATCTTCCCACCTCAAGTCCCTTTTTAGCCAAACTAATGAGATTTTTTGCACGATCTATAAACTTTAGATCCCGATCAAAGTTTTGACTTTATGAAAATACTTAAAGAATTATCGATTGAAGAAATAGATCGGATCGTAGAAATGGCTTGGGAAGACAGAACGCCTTTCGACGCGATTGAGGTGCAATTTGGAATCAATGAGTCTCAAGTAATTCAACTCATGCGCAAAAACATGAAAGAGAGTTCATTCAAAATGTGGAGAGCACGAGTTCAGGGTAGGAAAACGAAACATAGACGAAAAAGTCCTGATGATATGGATACTTTTAAATCCCGAATGCAACGTGGCATTGCTCTGAATAAAATTTCTAAACGATAAAAAAAAGCGGACTAATTTGCCCGCTTTTGCTATAGATTTTACTAATTATTAGACTGTTTCAAAAGGCCAGCTCATTATTCCGCCTTTAAGATTTTTTACATTTTCAAAACCTAAGTCACCCATTATTTCACAGGCTTGTCCGCTTCTATTTCCACTTCGACAATAAACCAAATAAGTTTTATCCTTAGGTAAATTCTTCACTTGGTTGGAGAATGAGCTCGACATAATATCGATGTTTCTCGCACCTCTTATTTTTCCTCCAGCAAATTCTCCGGCAGATCTCACATCAATAATTACAGCATTGGGCTGAATCATCAAATCATGAAATTCACCTGAAGGAATATCTTGATAGTTCTTTGGGGTTGTTTTGAAGAAATTTAACATGGCTTTTGATTTTTATTTTTACAAAGTTAATTTGATAAAAGCCATTAAACAGTAATAAAAGTCACCAAATCAAGACTTTACCACTTTCGGTTTGAATTTAAGAAAGATAAGTCGACCTAATAAAATCCATGGAAAACCATGAAGAAGAAGGTCTCCCCAATCAATTAATTTCATCCCATTTGCACCACCTGCGACCCATTTGATTTTACCCCAAATGTGTGGTTCTGGAAAAAAGGGAGCTAAGCCTAACCATGCACACATGATCAAAACCAAGCCCCAATTATTCAGAGGGTTCTTGGTTATTTTTTTTTCTTCGTTGACCATGGATAAGTGATTTGTGACCAAAAGGTTTGTGGAAATTCTTCAATTTTATCAAAGCCAAGCGGCTCATTTTTTCCTGAATTAGGAATATAAGCAGTACCAAATAAATAATCCCAAAGACTGAGTGTAATACCATAATTCACTCCATAACTTCCTTTAGGAAGAGTTTTGGCATGATGCCATGTGTGCATTACAGGGTTATTCAGAATGTATTTTAGTGGCCCATAGGTCAGATTAATATTGGCATGATTAAGATGTCCGATCGCAATCGTGAAAATATGTAAAACGAAGAAATCATCTAGTCCAAATCCGATCATTGAAAGGGGAATATATTGAATAGACTTGTAGACAATCGTCTCCATCCAATGATACCTCAGATGTGCTGCAAACCCCATTTCCTCCACTGAGTGATGAACTTTGTGAAATTCCCATAGCCAAGGGCTACGATGAAGTAATCGATGAACATTCCACTGGATAAAATCAGCAATTACAAACATTAAGAGGAATTGCCCCCAGATCGGCCAGCTGTTCACCTCGATCGCAACAAGATTTCGAACTCCAAACCAACCCAGAAAATCATTAAACGCCTCTACAAAAACATTTGAAAGCGAGTTGTAAATAATAAGTGAAAAAAGGAAAAAGTTGAAAAACATATAGAATGCATCCAACCAGAAGTCTTTTCGAAAGGCTGACTTACGGTCTCGCCATGGAAATATCAACTCCAATCCCCAAACTAATACGGATAAACCTACCAGCCACCAGAAGTAGCTATGCCAAGAAGGATGGAGTATTTCGGTTTTCAGATAATCCCAATAACCATAATATCCATCCAGTGCTATTTTTATGTATTTATTCAAAACTCATGCTGTTTAAAGAGATAATAACTCTTTACTGATGATATAGATTCCCATTACTAGAACAAACCATCCAAAACCTTTCTTCAAAACCTTATCATTGATCTTTTTAGAGAGCGAACTTCCTATAAAAATTCCTACAATAGATAATCCTGTAAAGATTAGAAGCATCTTCCAATCAATAGTTTGACTACTCACATCACCGAGAAAGCCGATCAAAGATTTAGCGGCAATAATCAATAAGGAAGTTCCTACAGCCATTTTCATAGGAAGTCTTGCCAGAAGTACCAATGCTGGAATAATCAAAAAACCACCACCAGCTCCCACAATTCCTGTTATAACACCTACCACCATTCCTTCCAATGCAATGAGAGGTATATTAAACTTAACCTCGGAATCTTCTTCAGCATCTTTTTTCCCACCACCTTTTATCATGGAATAAGATGCTGCTAGCATGATTAATGCAAAGAAAATCATGATTCCGATATTCTTGGAAATCGCCCATTCACCTATTTCAAAAAGCTGATCAGGCAGAGCTGGAACAAGAAATTTTCTTGTAAGAAAAACGGCTATGAAAGATGGTATCGCAAATACTAAAGCAGTCTTATAATTTACCAGACCTTTTTTCATGTAAGTGAAAGAACCAACCAAAGACGTACTCCCTACTACAAATAAGGAATATGCAGTAGCCAAAACTGGCTCAATTCCAAGGATATATACTAAAACCGGAACAGTGAGGATTGAACCTCCACCACCTATCAGTCCAAGACTTACGCCAATTAAAACTGCAGATGCAAAACCTATTAGAACGATGTAATCCATTTTTTTAAATTTTTCAGATTTGACTCCACAAAAGTAGATCTGTAAAAGCTTCAAAGTGGTGACAATTGTTACAATAAGCAATTCTTAGTAGTCCAAAACACTTCACTTCAGAGAATATATGAGATGAATATTAAGTCAAAAATAAATTAATCCAGAGGTGACTTTTATCATTTTTATATACTAACAGATGCTGTACTTTACTTGAAGATAAACTGAAACCCATGAAAATTCTCGTTCCAATAGATTTCTCACAAGATTCTTTAAAAGCATTAGAATTTGCTTTAGGACTTGGAAGAGGAAAGAAAACCGAAATACTTCTAGTACATATCATTGAAGTTGTATATGACTTTGCTTCTCAAGCGGCAATAGCTTTAGACACCATGTACAAAGATGCCGAATCAATGATGAACAAGCTGGTCAAAGACTATTCTTCTGATGAGGTCCATCTAAAAAAAATAATCAAAGAAGGAACTGCATCTATTTCTTTAGCCAGAATAGCCGAAGAAAAAAGAGTAGACTTAATTGTCATGGGTACAAAAGGGGCAAGCGGAGTGAAAAAAATTCTGATTGGAAGTACTGCGGTTAATTTGATCAAAGAGTCGAATATCCCAATTTTAGTAGTACCAGAAAAATCCAGAATAGAACAGATATTAAACTTAACTCTTGCGCTTGAATTTTCTGATCATGAAATCCCATTAATTCAAAAATCTATTGGATTAAGTAAAGAATGGGATCTCCCCCTAAATTTTCTTCACATTCAAAAGTCTCCAAATTTCAAGGACAAACTAGCAGCGATAGGTCTCAAAAACTACGTTGAAAGTACCTATGATGAAAAAAACACTAAAGTCAATACTATTAATTCTGATACCCTAAGCGAGGGTATTGAAACATTTCTAAGGATAAATGAAGAGACTATCTTAATCATGTGTCATCAGCACAAAAACTTCTGGAAACAAATGATTGAGGGAAGCCAGTCTATCAACATGGCTTACCACATACATATTCCCCTTTTAGTAATGAATTGATTATTTTGAAATCAATTCTTCGAAATCATCACGAATATAAATCACATTTCTACCCAACTCAATCCATTTCTTTTTTTCAAGTTGTTTTAGAAGTCTGGAAACAACTTCCCTCGATGTCCCTAGTTCCGTTGCTATTTCCTGATGAGTTGTATGTAGTTCGTTTGCCTTAAATTGCTTCATCTTGGTCACAATGTAGCGCATCAACCGCTCATCCATTCTCTTGAAAGCAACTGCATCCAATGCCTCCAACATCTCCTGAAATCTTCGTTGATAAGTAGTTGACACAAAATCTTTCCACTGCTTGTATTCATCTGAAAACTCCTCATGAACTTTGACAGGCACTGCTAAAAGCAGCGTATTTTCCTCCACAACTGCCTTAATCTCACTTGGTTTTGAGGCGGAGCAGCATGTCAAAGAAAGCGCACATGTTTCGCCAGGATCTAGATAATACAAAAAGAGTTCTTTTCCCTCCTCATCCATCCGCATTATTTTGATTGCTCCCTCTAATACAAGGGGGACCATTTTCACAAACTGACCCGGCTCCATTAATACCTTTCCCGGTTCAAGCTTGATCAATTGACTTTTGTCCAATATTGCTTGAAGTAATCTTGGATCTGTAAAACTTGGTAAATAAGCCTTTAATTCTTCTATGGTCATTAATTCCTAATGGTTCATTTAAGTAAATTAATTTCTAAATTAAGGATAAATATCAAAACCCATTTGCCTTGTATTAATAGATTTTTCAAACAAATCTTTTTGAATAAAAAAATTTAGGTGATAAATGTCACTAAATCAATTTAATACTCGAATTAAATTAGAGCATTAAATTAAATCAAACCCGACCTAACTATGAAACATTACCAGATTTTGATTATTGGTGGCGGAACTGCCGGAATAACTGTAGCAGCTCAATTAAGACGCAAGGATTCGTCATTAAACATGGCGATAATAGAGCCTTCGGAAAAACACTATTATCAGCCAGCTTGGACACTTGTCGGCGCAGGAACTTTTGACTACAAGGATACCGAACGCGACGAAGCTGATTACATTCCTGAAGGAGTAGATTGGATTAAGGATAAAGCTACAGGAATAAATCCTGAAAAAAACGAAGTGACCACTGCCAGTTCGGGTGCCTTCACATACGATTATTTGATCCCAGTTCCTGGTTTGGTGATGGCTCCCGAGCTACTCCCTGGATTACCAGAGGCGTTGGATAAAGGTGTTGTTTGCTCTAACTACACGAATCCAGAACATACTTGGGAAGTATTACAAAATTTCAAAGGTGGTAACGCTGTATTTACACAACCTACTACCCCAATTAAATGTGGAGGTGCTCCTCAGAAAATCATGTATTTGGCAGAGGATTATTTCAGAAAGCAAGGGATTAGAGATAAAACCAATGTGCTTTTTGCCACTCCAGGTACTGTTATTTTCGGAGTGCCTGACTTTGCAAAGACATTGAACAAAATAATTCATGACAGAAATATAATTTTCAAACCATTCTATGCTCCAGTCAAAATTGATGGAGAAAAGCAGGAAATTACTTTTCAATACTCTAAACCTGGCGAAAGTAATTGTACGATAATGGAGGGGAATGTATTGGGTGAAGAGCTGGTTGGTGCAATGGAAATTAAAGTCCATTTCGATATGCTTCATTTGGCACCACCACAAGCGGCTCCCAAGTTTATCCAAGAATCGCTGATATCAATCCAAGACGGGCCTGGTAAAGGTTGGATTGATGTCGATATTCATACTATGCAGCACAAGCGCTTTCCAAATATTTTCTCCATTGGAGATGTGGCTTCTTTGCCCACTGCTAAAACAGGTGCAGCTATTCGTAAGCAAGCTCCAGTATTGGTTGACAATCTAATTCAATTAATAAAAACCGGAAAAGTAGGTCACGAATCCTATGAAGGTTATTCCTCTTGTCCAATCGTGACGGGTTATGGAAAGATGCTATTAGCTGAATTTAAATACGATAATGTAAGAGATAGCGATCCATTGATTTCAAAATTTGTGGACACTACCAAAGAACAATACAGCATGTGGCTTCTTAAAAAATATGGTTTACCATTTATGTATTGGAATCTAATGCTAAGAGGAAAAGCCTAAAAAAAAGACCGACTTAAGTCGGTCTTTTTAATTTTCATTCGCAAGTCGGACAACAAACGAATGGGACTTTGGTTAGTGGTGAAGTCCTTAGTATCCTAAAATGACCCAAACTTGTGCTTAGCGGTCTCATCTCCTCTGGAGAATTCGTTTCTGGCATCTCTTGCAAGTTTTGTTTCTTTAAAATAGTATGGAAAACCTGCGAATCATCCAGATCTTTATAAGCCTCCATGTGATCAAATAGGTTGGTAATGTTTCCAAAAACTTCAACAACCAAAACGCTCAAAGGGCTATCTTCTGGAAGTCCAAACATTGCCAAACGATTTGCAATCTCCTGAGATTCAAAAATAGCTGTACCCACAGGTTGATTTTCTTTAAGGGTCGCAATCAAATGTCCTATTTCCAGTTGAGCTACATTTTTTGTCAAAGCAGAAGGTAGTACTTTTGAGACAATATTATTTTTGTACCCTGCATCTACTATAGACTTAAATTTATCTTCCTCTTTTTTGGAAGGTTTTACTTTCATACCGATTTTCATAATCCGCTCCCCTAACAAAATATTTCTAAAATCCTTTCCATCAGCCTGAGTAACCTGGGCATATAAAACAGCCCAAAGACTGGTTCTAGGAGGTTTTGCAGTGACATTTTTACCATTAAATACCGCCTTGGCAAAAGGGGCAGAAATATACATTAGCTCTGAATCTCTATTAAGAGAACAAAGTAAAGTCGGCGCAGGATGTTGAATACCTGTGACTCTTAATGCTCTTCCAAAACGGCCTTGAGCTGTAGACCATAGGTTGTCATCCCTATCATCAAAGTAGGCATGACCTACCCTAAATTCATAAGTAAAAAACCCAAAAAGCTCTGGGCTCTCTGCATGCATTCCCGGAGGGATCGGGAGAATAAAATGACGATCACTATCTAATGAAGGCATCATCTGTTGCATCGCCCCTATTCCAGCTAAGTCATCACTTTGATCAGGAATTATAACACGGGTTTGCTCTGGATCCAAAGCCAAAGGACTCTCCTCTGGTGCAATAAATTGATCCTGTGAGTTGTTCGAAAGTAATTGGTCTGGAGCGTTAGCCAAGACCCGACAAAAATACAAGTCATCAGGATTTGATACGGGTTCTTCAAATTCAATCCAAAGATGCCTTCTCCGCACTTCAGAGGAACTGTAATCCTCAGTTCGCTCATATGGGGAAAAAGCCAGTCCCACACTTTTTAACTTTGGCATTTGAGATGGCGGCAATACGGTTGGCAATGATAATCGCTCCAATTCTAAGGAGGCAGTAGAAACATGATTTGGCTTGAAATTCGGAGTAACTCTATATTCCACCCAGACTTCATCAGGGAATCTAAGTTCTCCATTTGGTCTTTTAAGGTCATTCTTTGGCTCAATCGCATCCAAAAAAATAATTCGTGTATAGTCGCGATTAATCCGTCCAAAACGATCCGATTGCAGCGCTTCAAAAGATACGGTATGCTTTAATTCCACCTCGCCTGCATTTTGTAGGTTTCGCCATTCAGAATCCTTATCTCTTCTAAATTTATATCGCTTACTTATTATGAAAGCATCATTTACCAAACTATCCCAAGTCCAATCCCGCTGGATTTTGTAGTTAATCCCTCCTATCCAATGGTTTTGAAGCTCAGCTTTAGATGCAAAAGTGATACTACTTCCATCAGGTGCAAGTGAGTGCCTGATCCGAGAACTACAGCCAAAGGCAATTCTTTCACCCTTTGGAGCAATAAGCGTAAGTCCTTTAGAAAGACATCCTAATGCTTCTGCCAGCCTACTTACTACGTCTGGAGTTCCACTTTCTGTTTCCCTTTTCAAAAGAATGGAAAAAGGGTTTCTTTTGCGGGTAGGGACATCATCTGGTTTCAGAAAAACCCCCTGAACAACAGGTACATTTTGATAAGGGGCCAAGAGCTCAGTTTCATTTTGAGGTTCCTTATAGAATAGAAGCTGTGTCGTTTTGCCATAACGACTATCTAACTCGATATCTGAACTGATTGATCCAAAATATTCATCTGGATCCTCTTCAGTTGATGCAAATGCACGCATCGTCACGCGGACATGGCGACCAGTAGGAATAATCAGCTGATCCATAGCATCCAAATCAGAGTTTTTGAGATTTGCCATGAAAAAGGGGTTCGCTTCCTCACCGAGATTTAATACTGGCACATCAATAAACTCCACCGGAATTGTCAAACTAGAGTCAAATGATTCTCCGAAAGACCTTTTGGTTTGGTATAATGTGATGAAAGAATCCTTACCTGACTGACTGAGCGAAGTATCCATTCGCAAAGATTTAACCTCTACTCTAATGAATACTTCCCTGACATCTGGATCGGGCAAGGCGGGTTTTAGAGTATCATTCGTAAAACTCAAATTTTTCAATTCAGCGATAGGATCAATTCCTATCTTTTGATACTTCATTGTAAAAACAACGGCCGGATATTCCAACAACGGTCGCTCCACTACGATTTCCGGATTTGCTGAAAACTGGGTTTCATCCGAATCAGTAGAATTGAAATACTCTCCCGTCTGATTCAATAAATGTCCAGGTTTCGCAATTCGCAACATTCCAGGATTTACATACCTTTTAAAAGCAACCGAAGTGGCAGCACTTGGGGCAGGGTTTAATGGAAAATCTTCAATTTTAGGCCCTCCTCCACTAATGTCTGTTAGACGAATTCTAAAGTCATAACTTTGTCCATACCTTAAGATTGTTTTTAAGGGCTTTGGTTTCAGAGTTGAATTCATTTCGACTTTCCTGTTTTCAGGACCTCCAATCAATGCGCCATTGTCTTGATCATTTTTATAAATCTGAAGGGCATCTTGGTCTTCGGTAACGAGACTTTTACCAAGCCAATAAGCATAATACATGGGCAACCAATAATTTGCTCCAGCCGGACCATTGATTTTGGTGGGATAAACTTGATAAGGAATCTCGGTCGTTTTGCCTGGTAAAAAAGCTGCCATCGAATGGGTGTTTGCAATTTCCACCTCATTCAAACTTTCCCAAAAACTTCCTGAGCTAGACTCTTTGACATCAAGATGGTAACCTATGACACTAAGCGCAGAATCTACTCGCTCACCTGATCCCGATGCAGCTGGGTTTTCGGTAAGTTGGCGGATATACCAGATCAATATCTGCTCATCATCCCAACCACAGCGAATCCCAGTTTCTTTTTGAGGATGAAATCCGTCGGAGCTTTCCTTAAGCATATTCCCGCTGATGGGTTGATTAGCATGTACAATCTTGGCAAAACCATCATCATAAGTATTCGCTTCTTGAAATAATTCGTCCCATGGCCCCAATGGAATGGTAGGTGTTGTAGCAGGTGCCTTAATCACCAAAACTGGGAATACGACTGGTGCAAATACAACCCTCGGTTTTTTTGAATCCAATTCAGGAATTCGGGCTGCATATTGTTTTACCAGCTGACCATTTGGAGAAGCTATCTGCTTTAATTGTACGTCAGCATATGGATCATTGGTGATTTTAGCAAAAAGGTATCCCCCATTTTTAAACCAATCAGGCTTAACTTGAAGTGTTACCTTGTAAATCATTCCACATGCTTCTGCCAACAAAGGCTGCTTCAGAATTTGCGCGAAGACTTTTCCCCAACTCACTTTTTCCTTTGGAGTAACTGGTTGAAGTGGAAGCTTTTCTCTGATTGCACATTCGTAGCTATCATCAGTCACTCCATTGGGGTGCCGAGGCTGCGTGAAATTAAAACTATTTCTATAGGAACTTGGAAGATATTTTTTAACGCTTTTTTCAACTGGTATAGGAGCCTGAAGCTTATCTGAAGTATCAATGACAGGAACAGGAAAGCTTTCTGAAATTTGTTTTAAAAGAATCCCCTTCTTTTCAGCTTTTTTCACTTCGACTGGAACAAAAAGAGGTTTTCTAGCAGGATTCGTGGTATTCTCTACTGGAAAATCTTCAGTTCCTTTTACTATTGCCAAGGAGAATTCAGGCTGAAAATCAGCAAATCCCACTACTTTGGAAGGATTAGGGAGTCCAGTATTCCAATCTTGGAAAGGATTGGCATTTCTTGGAATAACGACTATATGAACCGTAAGATTTTCCCCATCAAAATGTTGGGGAAGCGTCATGAGCGTGATTAATCTATTTTTTTCCATGATAAAAATGGTGAAGTGAAAAGTAATATTTAAGCGATCTGTCTGGACTCTTCCCAAGTCTCCTCAAAATCAATATTGATTACAAAGCATATGCTGATCTCAATTCCAAACGTCACTGAAGCTGTGCACTCAGTTCGATCCTCAGCAATAAGTCTGGTGATCGTACCGCTGGCCTCAATATATATCGTCACCGAAACCAATCCTCCAACTAGGCTAGCCCGACCTTTGAACAGCATGTAAGCCGTGACACTTATTTGAGTGAGATCCGCATAGAGCTCACATCCTACGATATAGGTAACAGAAACATTGCCGACGACCGGTAGACCAACAGCTATCGAAGCTCCAAACCCAAACCTCATCAAAAGACTAGGGCCGATCTTCGTATCACAAGCGACTTTGAGTACGACTTCACCCACTGCAAAAACGGTTGCTCCACCCACCGTCACGCACATGACCTCCAATCCTCCGTTGAATTGAATATATGCGCCCGCCGTCGGAAGCAATTGCTTTGGATCGTCTGTCACCTTTAAAGCAGCATTGAAATAAACGCCCAACTCTAAGCCTGCTTCTAATTTTAGAGGAGTTGTAGGGTTATTATAGAGATTTTCTTCAGGTGGGAACCTGACAAGCGGGATTTCCTTGGAAGCTTCAAATTTGTATTCCCAGATTTCTCCTGCATTACTCATGGCAATCTGAAGCCCTTTTTTCATTACATCTGCATATTTCCCTTGACTTAAGGACATCAACATCTGCAAGAGGTCTATGACTGGTTGGAGCGCATCGCTAAACTCGATTTCGGGAGAAGGGTAGCCTATACTTGGGAAATTAGAATCCGGACCTCCTTTATAGCTTGATTCCGAACCTTTTTTAGAGTCAAAATTCCCTTTGATCGTCATTAATCTTTTGAAAGACCCCAAATCAACCACCATAGCAATATTATTGAGCCGGTTTTTCCAAGTCTCAGCGGCATCGTTTGCAAAAGAGTTGATATCAAAGTTCAACTTGCTGTCTACATATGTTCCTGAAGACTTACTCTTCTGGGTTTTATAATCAATGTAGATTTTCAGAGACTCCATCTCCACCAAGACCACTTCCCAAGGAGGCATATCAAATGCCAAAGCTTTTTCAGCAAGGCTATTTGTTTTGTCAGCTATCAATTTGAATCCGGAATCGACCAAAGAATCTCCTTGTTTTTCAGAAAGGATGGCTAGCAGTTCTAAAACCTTCACCCCTCCATCTACAAAAGTCGGATTCTCTTTAAAGATTGAACTTGATACATTTTGCCCTTCTTTCAGTCCATCTGTTAAAGCCACTGCCTTCCCAAAGTCGTCAATTGCATTTCCAATATTTGGGAAAATCCCATTTCCTGACATCAAACGATAAGCATCCGCATAAAGCAGTGGAGTTTTACTGAGCAGTTTGGTATTCCCCTTCGCAAAAGACGGTGTAAGAACAAGTGCTTTTTGAGTTGAAGTGGTCTGAAGCAATCCGTAGTTTATGGTATTTGTATTTGGAGTCCTTAATAACTCAGTTGGGTTTGCCAGTCGAAGCAATTGACTGTTTACATCCGAATCCTTAACCACTTTAGCTTGATCCCATTCTCCGATTCGAATGAGTGGTACAGGAATATGAGGAGGCAACGGTGAAACTTCTCCACTAGCAATTTGGTGTTGAACGGTGGTCCAGCTACCAGTTTTGGGTAGTAGTACACTTCCTCTTGCAGAAGCTACAAAAATGGGATCTGATCCATTTGTATCAACTGAATTGGAGAAATCAAACCTGGAAATTCGCATCAATTGTCCAGACTTATTTACATCCATTACGCAGTCAATATCTCCTCCAATCGAGCCACCCTGAAGATTTAAAAGTTCCTTGAATCGTTGAGGAGTAAGTGTGAATCCGGTTGGCGATAGCTGTACGTATCCGAGAATTTTCTTCGCAGGGGTTCGATTATTTTTATGACCCTGGACAAGGTTTTCAAGTTCTACATCTGCATCAAAAAATACCGGAGCACAAATAATCTTGATTTCTTTAGGAGTTGTATCATTCCAAGTCTGTTCTACACCCAATATGTCGATGTATTTTTCCCCCTTTTTTACCAAATCAGTTCGTTCAAACTCACCAATTGAAGCGTCTTCGGTAATGTTTCTGACATTATACAATCCTCTTAAAGTACCTGGGTGAATTTTGTAGGGTACAACCTCTACTGAATTTGCTCCTCTTACAAAACTATATGTAAAATCAAACCTACCATCGCTCTCGGGCTGCCAGCCACTATCAACTCGATAAACGTAGCCCGAACTGGTTCTAAATAAGGTGATTGTTCTGACCACCCGAATCCCCCAAGGATAAACCAAGCTTTTGACCTGAATTACCTCATGCCCTGTTCGGCCGAGCATAATATCAAACCTTGCTTGACTCGTACTTGCTATTGCTGCTGAAGGGCTCAACCAATTGCTGAAAGTACTAGCCCCATATCCTGAAAAATCAATACTTACAACAGGTACACCTTTTGGATCTCCATTGATAGTTGAAAACTCACCATTGAAAATTTTTGTCACATGATCTCCCAGTGTACTGGCACCAGTCGGTGCTCCTATAATGTTTAAAATGTTGTTGATTTGAAAAGTAAACCCATCAAACATTGGGAAATCATCCATCCCTACTTTATCAGGAATCTTTTTGCCTGCATCTCCTCCTGTTGCCCTCAGCTGGATTCCCCCTTTTAAATCATCAGGGAAATTTGGCCGTATATTTTCGAGTTTAGGTTTTAGCTGATTATAAGGTGCATTTTGACTAAGTTGAGCTACTGCTTTTAGTCCGAAAGGCAAAGTAAATTGTGCTATCACTTCAGTTTTAAGAAGTTTGTAATTCTCCAAAAGGAAGGATGTCAAGGGAATGGGAGCTAGTGTTACAGGATTTGAATTACTTATCAAAAGCCGAGAAGGACCTCCATCATTTGGGTAATAATTGAAATAAGCAGGTGGATCCATCGGACCGGCTTGTTCCGGAGGAGGCGGTGGGGTGAGATTTTGGACTGGTTCCCAAGCTACTTGTGGAAGCAAAAATATCCGAGCCATATAGCCAGGGACTTTTACCTCCATTCCTTCGACTAGCAAAGTCTCACTATTATTTCCCGAAACCACTGCTTCTGACTCTGAAACATGGGTAACGGTTGCAGTAATCTTTCTTGGGCTAGAAAAACCCGGGTTGCCCCCATAGCTTACTCCTAACTGGTTTGCATTAGAACTTACATCTAAAAGTGTAAAATAATCATTTCCAATTGGACTTACTGCTTGGTTATATGCTGCTTCATAATCAGGAACATCCTTCCTAAATGCTGACTTAGTGCTGCTTTTTATCCGATTGACTGGAGATTCTGCAGCGAGATTATTAGCAACAGCATTTTGATTTGATTGATTAAGATTCTGCGGTCCAAAATGAAAAGAAACTGAAACCTCATCGTCTTTATCTTCGATTGGCTTTTGGATGATTCGACAAATTAACCAGCTTTTGATGCTAGTAAGTTCACCTGTCTGCTTGCCTATAAATCTGTTTAAAATCCCAAGGTTAGCTAAATAAGGGTCAGGAAGAGTTGGCAAATAGGATATCATCCCAAATACCAAATACGTCTGACTTTGAGTGATCTTTTCCCAAGCATCGTCGCACTTTCCAAAAATCATCGCACCATTTACAGGAGAAACTGTAAAGAGTGCATTCTCTAGTGCAAGAGCTAGAGATTTAAACTTCGGAACTTTATCAAATGGTAATTTATTATCCCACAGGATATTATCATCAATCAAATAAATCAAATTCTGAAGCTCACCTCCTCCCAAGATGACCAGTGATTTCTTTGTTTTTACAGAAACCGCATGACCGTTTACCTGCTTTGGCCTATCCACAGACAAAACAGCATCAGCCTGAGAAATCACAAGTTCAGTTCCTGAAGAAACACAATTGTACAAGAAAAGATTTTGACCTGTATATTTTAGGTTCACTGTTGTCCCATATGGATTTTGGACGTCTTTCCAATGATCAAAATCCTGAGAGATCCCTGCATTCCCTGAATCAAGGGAGGTAATAGCTATCCTACCTTCTTCCACTAAAAACAAACTCTCATTTAGGGGAAGTGAACCTCCTTTTAACCCTTTCCAACTACAATTTATGCCCGGCTCCCAATTCTGAACCATTCCACCAACACCTGCAGCTTCGAGTGGTGCATTGGTATCAATTGCCCCAGCGGGAATTGCCCAAAAACTAGCCTTAATTGATGACTTCCCTTCCAAGGAAAAATATTTCCCGGAGAAACTCAGCGGTTCAAAATCTCCTTTTGAATAATTAAAAGGAATACAAAAACGATTTAATTGACTGTTGAAAATGGGTTGCTTGTTTGCAAATTGGAAAGCCCCTTTTTCTCCATATACTTTCCATTCAGCATTTCCAGCATCTTGAATTTGACCTACCCCATTCCCTCTGAAGCGAAACCTTAATTTGTCAGGCAATTGAAGCGAAAGTTCTGCTGCATCCGATCCATATTTCTTTTTGCCCTTAGAACCTTTTTTAGGGGGTGAATCCAATTCTAGATTCACGTTAACTTGGGTAGTTGCGCTAAGAGTCAAATTGGAACCTTGAGCTACTGGTTTAGCAGTCAAGTCAATCTGCCCACCTTTTACTTTCAATCCAAAATACCGATCATTTGGAGCAGATGAATCAAATAACTTTACTTGTACCCAAACAGTACCTGAAAGTATTTTGTAAGAATCTGACACCTCAATCGGTGGAGCATTTAAAGTCTGGAATCTGGGTTTGGTGAAGCTTGATTTAAATAGAATAAATGGCTCATTGGTATTCTGCTTCCGAAGCGCTATCAGTTTTTCAACTCGGTAAACATCCAAGAAAACTTGAAGTCCATCCACCCGTGTGATCGGGCCAATTGTCTTATCCACTTTTGCACCCACAGCCCATGAAGGAACACTGGATTTGATCTGACTAGTCCGAATAGGAATCTCCCTTACAAATACCTTAGTATTTGGCTCTTTCTCTTGAACTTTTACAGCTTCCTTGACTACTTTCTCAAGCTCAATTTGTCTCGGCTTACTCATTCTTTCCCTAAAAAAGAAATCTGCTGATTGGATGCTTAGCTTTTCGGATTGTGATTCTTCAGCAGATTGGAATTTCATTGCCTGGGCTACAAGAGGCATTCCTTCTTTAATCGCTGAAACTTCTTTTGGATTCGCTCCTTCTAACTGACCAAAAATCTCAGTTAATAAATCTTGTAATAAGTCTTTTTCCATGGTAAAAAAAATTTATGGTGGAGCTTTCTCCCAACAGAAAACCAGATTCTACCCGACACTAAAAATTCAACTGCACCAATTTTGGATTGAAAAAAAGCATTAGAAATCTATGGTTTTTTCTACATAAATCCGAATAATAATTCATTATAATTAATTGAAAATCTATTATTTAAGATTTATTTTGAAACCAAAAAGTTTAATGAAAAAAGTCTTTAATAATCTTAAAGTTCAAGAAAACTTGAAATGTTAAAAACCATTTATACAAATGTCCAACTCAAAATAAATTATATCCATTTAACTTCGATTCTGAATTAGCACTTTTACGATTTATGAAATCAATATTTCTTTCTGTAATAGCCTTCTTTTTCTATGCTTCTGCATTTTCTCAACAGGTGAAAATCGTAGAGTCTGGCAGCAATTTACCGCTTCCGGGGGTGATGATTTATTCGAATGCTCCAGGAAATTCCATTCTCACGAATAATGAAGGAATTGCAGATTTGGGGATTTTTGACAAAAGTAAAATTTTGAATTTTCAACTGTTTGGATTCAGTTCATTAAAATTGACGTTTGAAGAACTGGAAAAAAATGAATTTTTTCTAAAAATGAATCCTGATTTGATGAGTTTAGAACCTGCAGTGGTTTCTGCATCTAGATGGAGTCAAAGCAGTTCTGATGTACCAACCAAGATTTCTGTTTTTTCATCCAAAAACCTTCTAATTCGTAACCCGGCAAATACCGCAGATTGGCTTGGAAATAGTGGTGAAGTTTTCGTTCAGAAAAGTCAGCAAGGAGGTGGTAGTCCAATGATTCGTGGATTTTCTGCAAATCGGCTCTTATATGCTGTGGACGGAATCAGAATGAATACTGCAATTTTTCGAAGTGGAAATCTTCATAATGTTATTTCCTTGGATCCTTTTGCAATTTCGACCACTGAAGTTCTTTTTGGACCTGGTTCAGTCATGTATGGCAGCGATGCAATTGGAGGGGTAATGTCATTTGAAACGCTTGATCCCAGTTTTGCAAATGGAGATAAGAATTGGTCTGCCAATGTGATTTCTCGATTTGCTTCAGCAAATAAGGAAGCAACAATTCATGCTGATTTCAGGTACGCGACCAAGCGATGGGCATTTTTATCCAGTTTTTCAAAATTTGAATACGGAGATTTAAAAATGGGCAGAATTGGACCTTCTGATTATTTGCGCCCAAATTATGCAGGTTTAGAAAATGGAGTGGACGTGATAATCCAAAATTCAGATCCGAAGGTTCAAGTATCGAGCGGATATGAACAATATAATTTGATGCAGAAAATAAAATTTAAGGCAAATGAAAAAACTGTCTTAAGCTATGGTTTTCATTATAGTAAGTCCGGCGACATTCCCCGATACGACAGATTGATCGAGCAAAATGGAAATAAATTGAAATTTGCTGTTTGGTCTTATGGTCCTCAAGTTTGGCTTATGAATAATTTAGGAATCACGAGAGAAAGTGATTCAAAACTCTTCGACCAGATGAAAGTCAAAATCGCACAGCAATACTTCGAGGAGAGTAGGATTGACCGGCGATTTGGAAATCAAAATCAGAATACCCGAACTGAAAAAGTTAACGCATATTCCATTAATGCTGATTTCTTGAAAACCATTAAAAACGAAAGTTTCCTGAGTTACGGAGCTGAACTGGTCTTCAATCGTGTAAATTCTGAAGGAATTACCGAGAATATTGGTACTGGGACGACTCAACCTACAACAAGCAGGTATCCCAATTCAGATTGGTTTTCTGCAGGAATCTATTCGACCTACCATGCTACCCTGTCCGAAAAAGTGAAGATGCAGACTGGGCTTCGATATAATTTTACAAGCCTAAGTGCAGATTTTACGAATAACATCAAATTCTATCCTTTACCCTTTTCAACGAGTAAAAACAACTTCAGCGCCCTGACCGGAAGCTTTGGAATGGTGATACAGCCTGAAGAATCCTTTTCCATCTCCCCGACTCTATCAACAGGTTTCCGAGCGCCCAATGTGGATGATGTTGGAAAAATCTTCGATTCTGCACCTGGTGCTGTTTTGGTTCCCAATCCAGAGCTAAAACCAGAATATGCCTACAATGCAGAACTAAACTTGAATAAGCACTTTCAACGATTTAAATTTGATCTAAGTGGATACTACACTCTACTTAGAGATGCAATGGTGAGAAGACCTTTCACTCTTAATGGAGAATCGATAATTGATTATGACGGAGAAGCCAGCCAAGTTTTCGCAATTCAAAATGCTGCCTCCGCAAAGGTTTATGGAGTACAGGCAGGTTTTGAGCTTGCCATTTCTAAATATTTCTTAATCACATCACGATATAATTGGCAAAATGGTACTGAGGAATTGGATAATGGCAGTAAAAGTCCATCCAGACATGCTGCCCCAGCTTTCGGTCTGAGTAGATTGACTTTTTCTAAAAAGGATCTCAAAATAGAGCTTACTAGTCGATATAGTGCTGAAGTTTCCTTTTCAGAGCTACCGTTTGAAGAAAAAGAAAAGCCTCAGCTCTATGCCAAAGATGAAAATGGAAATCCTTATGCTCCAAGTTGGGCTGTTCTTAATTTGAATACCACATACCAACTGTTTCCTGCCCTTCAGCTTATGGCAGGAGTCGAAAATATCCAGGACAGAAGGTATCAATCTTATAGTTCAGGGTTAGCGGCTCCTGGGAGAAATTTTAGCTTTTCGATTAAAGCCTCCTTCTAGGTTAAACCAAAATTTCTTTAAACAGTTAATTTGAAGGAGTTAAAAAATGATGAAGAAAAGTATAAAAAAATCGATAGCAACAATTGGAGTATTAACCTTGATTGCTCTACTTCCTATCAGCTGTGGTGTAGTTTGCAGTGACCCATGTGGCTGCGGACCTCGGTTTGAAGTTAAAGACTTTACAATTCTTTCATTTGAAACTCTTTCGCTTACTAAAGCTGGACAACGAGTCAACCCTAGCACTCCCCTTCCCTACAGAGATATATTTAAAGCTTTCCGAATACTTGATACCCAAACACTTTCTTTAAATAATGAAAAAAATGGCCTTGGTTCGTTGGGGCTAGCTTATGCCTGCAGCCCTGAAAGCCCGAAATCAAAAGACTTGATGACAGGAATTCAGATTTTAAACTCCAAAGAAGTGATATTGGGCGATGGTAGAATACTTGAAGTAGGTGATGATATCACTGATTTTTTTGAGATTAATTATTTTTTTACCGAAAGCACAAGCCCTTTTGAAGTCTTTTTCAAGGCCCCACTAGAAGTGTACCGGGATGATCTTTTTAAGCTGGGATGGAAGGAAAACCCAGGAAAAGAGGTAGTTCTGGAATTTAGCCTTCGGATATTTTTCACTAATAACAAAGAGTTTAACCTCAATAATGAAGTTTTTGCAATAAGGGAATTCTAAATCACCTGAAAAGCTGATAAAAATCTTCTTTATTTTTCTTTAGATTCATTCCAAATAATGTTAATTTTGCATTCGCTATACGGCTTGATCTACTTATGTTGAAAACTGCGGACCAAATTCCTGTCACCCAAACGGCTGTAATTAAAGAAATAATTGATTCGCCATTAAAAATCAACTTAATGGAATTGGGATTTCTACCCGGAAAAGAGATCACCTTAAAATTTTCCGCCCCTATGGGAGGACCTATGGCTTTTAAATTGGATGAGACTATTTTGGCACTTCGCAAAAATGAGGCCTCGCTGATAGAAGTGCAATTGCTCTGATTAATGACTGTACCCACCATGATCTCCATTACAAAGACTCCAAAGATTGCTATAATTGGCAATCCAAACGTGGGTAAATCAACTATTTTCAATCAACTGACAGGACTCAATCAGAAAATAGGAAACTATCCCGGAGTCACTGTGGACAAAAAAGTAGGTACGATGAGTTATCAGGGAAGCACCTACGAAATCATCGATTTACCTGGAACCTACAGCTTATATCCCAATTCCGAGGACGAAGTCATCGCTCATAGGGTATTAAATCAATTGAGCGAAACAGAAAAGCCTGAGTATGTTCTAATGGTCATTGACTCCAGTCAATTATCCAGGGGGCTCTTTTTGGCAACTCAATTAATTGATCTTGGATTAAACCTTGCCATAGTCTTAAATATGGCTGATTTAGCTACTAAAAGGAATATTTCAATTCGGACTTTTGAGATTTTCAAGGCCCTTGGTGTTCCTATTCTGAGTACAGACGCCAGAGGAGAAAAGGGGCTTGACCAAATTCGAGAATTAATCCACACCCGGAATTTTAGCAAAAAAGGTAGTTTCTTGGCAATAGAGGAAGTGGTTCCTATTACCCTTTTAGAAGAAGTCAAGCGTAAATTCAATATGAGCAATAATTATCAAGCTTACCAAATGCTTCGTTTTGGAAGGATTGATAAAGTTATTGCACAGGCAGATAGAGATTGGATTAAGTCAAAGCTGGAAGAGATCAATTTCGATCTTGCTGCAGCTCAACTTGAGGAAACTAAAATCCGTTATCGAAAAATAACCAAAATCGTAGATCAAGCTGTGGTGAAAGAGTCTCACCCTAAGAAAGAGAAATCCGGTCTTGACAGTATTTTCCTTCATCCGGTTTTGGGCTATGTGATTTTTGCAGCTATCCTACTAATTATGTTCCAGGCCATTTTTGCTTGGGCATCGGTTCCAATGGATTTAATTGACGGATTTTTTGCGGAATTATCAGGTAAAGTCTCTGGTCTACTACCTTCAGGTCCGATCAGCAGTTTGATTTCTGAAGGGATTATCCCAGGGATTGGCGGAGTAGTTATTTTTATTCCGCAAATCGCCATGCTTTTTGGCTTTTTGGCAATTCTCGAGGATACAGGATACATGTCTCGAGTAGTCTTTCTGATGGATCGATGGATGAGACCTTTTGGTTTGCATGGGAAGAGTGTCGTACCCTTAGTTTCAGGTGTAGCTTGTGCGATACCAGGAGTAATGGCAGCTCGAAATATTGGAAACTGGAAAGAAAAAATAATTACCATTATGGTAACTCCATTAATGAGTTGCTCTGCAAGGTTACCTGTTTACGTGATTTTGATAGGTCTGGTCGTTCCAAATAAAACCATTGCCTTCGTCAATCTTCAGGCGCTCACTTTACTTGGCTTATATTTTCTAGGAATAATTGGAGTACTAGGTACAGCATTTCTATTAAAAAATATTTTAAAAACTACTGAGAAAAGTTTTCTAATGGTTGAACTTCCATCCTATCGAGCTCCAAGGTGGTGGGATGTGATTCTGACCATGTACAATAAGTCCAGAACTTTTGTGATGGAGGCTGGAAAAGTGATTTTAGCAATATCTGTGATTTTATGGGTTTTGGCTTCTTATGGACCCCCATCCAGAATGGATGAAATTCGATCAACCGGAGAACAAAAACTTGCCTTGGCAACAAGCTCTGAAATGGAAGAACAAATTCAGGCTGAGACATCTTCTCTCTTACTCGAAAACTCATTTATTGGAATCATGGGGAGAGGTATCGAGCCGGTAATCAGACCATTGGGATATGATTGGAAGATTGGAATTGCTCTTATTGCTTCCTTTGCAGCAAGGGAAGTTTTTGTGTCAACAATTGCTACAATTTATAGTATCGGAGGCGATCCAGAAGACGATTTGACTATTCGGCAAAAACTAAATCAGCAAATCAGACCCGATGGTGAAAAAGTGTATAACACAGCCACAGCTTTTTCTTTAATGATTTTCTATGCTTTTGCGATGCAATGCATGAGTACCCTGGCGGTAGTCTATCGGGAAACTAAAGGTTGGAAATGGCCGTTAATCCAAACAGTATATATGACGGCTTTAGCATATCTATCAGCGCTGTTGGTTTATCAAATTTTATCTTAAATAATGATACAGGAACTTATTATTGGGTTAGTAGTATTGGCAGCTTTGGCTTATTTGGTGAAAAAATTCTTTTTCAAATCCAAAACTGAAGCTGGTTGTGATAAATGCGCCAAGCCCTAATATTCCTGAAATTCACAATCCATATTCCTGATTTTTTAATACTTTTAAGCTCATGGGCAAAGTAGCCAATCAGAGCATCCAAACCACCATATTTTCCTACCTAGGCGTAGTTATAGGTTATTTCAATGTACTTTGGCTTTATCCCTATGCACTTGATGCGTCAGAACTAGGGACTTTTCGCACTATTCAAGATCTTGGGCTACTATTCGTGCCATTCGCCCAGCTCGGTGTCGGCCATGGAATCACTCGCTATTTTCCAAAACTAGATCAAAATAAGTCTGCATTTTTAAGTTACAGTTTACTCATTGCTCTTGGAGGCTTTGCCCTCGTCAGCATACTATTCCTGGGTTTCAAAAGTCAAATCATAGGCTTGTTTGCAGCGAATTCCCCCGAAGTAATTGATTTTCTTGGAGTAGTTTTATTGATTACACTTTTCGCATTATTAAATAGCATTCTTGACTCTTATAGTAGGTCTTACTTAAAAATTGCAATACCGACTTTCTTTAGAGAAGTCTTTCTACGCCTGCTTACAGGGATCCTAGTTGGAATGTATCTACTAAAGTGGATCAATTTCACACTAGTGATGCAAGGCCTGATTTTCGTCTACGGTTTCTCACTTCTGGGTGTAATGGCTTACTTAATGTGGCTGAAAGTACTCCGTTTTGATATTCGTTGGGGAGGTTTTCCGAAGGGCTTTAGAACTTCTTTTATCCAGTTTAGCCTTATCACATTCCTCGCTACTGCTGCATCTACACTGATAATGAAGATTGATAGCATCATGGTCAGTTCGATGATTAGCCTGGAAGCTAATGCTATTTATACAATCGCATTTAGTATGGCTCTGGTGATCGAACTCCCAAGAAGGGCAATTTCTCAAGTGGTGATGCCAGTGGTAGCTGATCATTTTGCAAAGGATAATCTATCAGAAATCAATGTTTTGTATAAACAGGTTTCGAATCGGCAACTCTACGTTTGTATACTCCTTTTCATCGGTATTTGGGCCAATATCGACGCCATTTATTCCTTCGTACCAAACAAAGAAATTTACCTTACGGGAAAATGGGTGGTATTTTTAATCGGGTTGGGAAAACTATTTGATGTCGCTTTCTCAATCAATAGTGAGATTTTGGTCTTCTCAAAATATTACCGATTCAACTTATTTCTGACTATCACAATGAGTGCATTAATCATTGCACTAAATTATTTAATGATTCCGATTTATGGCATAGAAGGAGCTGCGGGGGCCTCAGCCATTGTTATGTTACTTTTTAATCTGGTGAAATATTTGTTTTTGAAAGTAAAACTAGGATTGGAACCATTCTCAAAAGAGACCTTAAAAATTTTAGGTGTCGGAATAATGACTTTCAATGTAGCAAGGTTTACAAGTTTAGAAGGCTCGCCGTTTGCTCAGCTAATTTTTACTTCATTTTTTGTATTTGCTTACTTCTTGATGTGGTCCTTGATCTTTAGAGCGGGAAGAGAAGAATGGTTGTGGATCAAAGAAAGAATAAAAAAGTCCGGATCTTAGAGTGTTACAAACCTCCTATAAGACAAGATTTGAGCTGCCTTGGGACCGCAAACTTCCACTGTTATCCTGCTTTTTGAGCGAGGTCCTGATTCTGAAAGCTATCAGAACAGGATGAGGCCTGTTTTTGGAAAGGGCTTTACTCGGTAATTTTGATAATTGTGAAGTTTGAACATGTCGACGACCCGGACAATGCAAATATACGATTTATTGGAAATCAGGGTTGGTTTTTAGACAGAGGATTCCGAATATGGGGAAGTATTTCATGAATGATAACAATTAAAATATCCATCAAATCAGAATTAAATTTCTCTAAAGAATAAAAAAAGAAGAATAAATAAGGTTTGTAGATATAGATTAAAAAATTTCAGAATATTATTTCAAGTTTCTTAAAGAGGAATACTTGGATAAATATTAACTTTGCACTTCCTAAACTCATTGCAGAATATGTATTTGATTAAGAAATTGATTGTCTGTCTGGATCAAACTTCGTTGGATCAGACATTGATTCAGTACGCAGCCTTTATTGCGCAAGTCAATCAAACCAAGAAAATCTATTTTGTAAACGTCATTAGGAATCTAAGTATTCCTAAAGAAGTACTGGAAGAATTTCCAAATTTGGTTGAAAACATGATTACAGAGCGCCAAGATCAAATGGAAGCAGTAGTCAACCAAAACTTCCCTAAAATGAAGGGAGTTTCTTTGAATTACATCGTCAAAGAAGGATCTCTTTCGAAGAAAATCCTGAAACTTTCGGAAGAAAAATCGGCAGATATGATTCTAATAGGCCGAAAAGTACAGCTTCAAGGCAGTGGAATTGCCTCATTGAGACTTGCAAGAAGAGCAAGTTGTTCGTTGCTTATTGTACCTGAAGGAAGCGAACCGAAAATGAGAAAGCTTTTGGTTCCAAGTGATTTTTCAGATTATTCCAAGGATGCTTTAGAAGAAGCGATTATGATCTCTGAAAAACATGGTGATGTGGAGATTGTCTGCCAAAACGTTTTTTCTGTTCCTTCTGGATACCATTTTACCGGCAAAACCTACGAAGAATTTACTGCTATCATGAGAATGCATGCGGAAATCTCTTACAAGAAATTTATTCGGAAAATTGATACAAAAGGGAAGAAAATAACACCAATTTACACTCAAGATGATGATGATGATCCCGTTCAAGAGATTGTCGCAAAAGCACTAGAAACGGGTTCAGACGGAATTATTATCGGAGCAAAAGGAAGAACAGCTGCAACAGCCCTTTTTATCGGAAGCATGGCTGAGCGATTAATTCAATTTAATGATAGCCTTCCCTTACTAGTCACTAGACCTAAAGGAAAAAACGCAGGAATTCTGGATTACATCCTAGAGATTTGACACTATTGACAAGCTGGATAAAAAGGACTTTTCATTTTTTTTAGGAAGTAGGATAAACCTTTAACCTTGATAAAAGTCTAAATCCAGAATGCATCAAATCAGTGAACAAGAACTTATCCAGTTAATTCATGATCCCAAGACCAGGGAAATAGGATACCGGCAGTTGATTCTTGCTTACCAAAAAAGGGTTTACCATTTGATCCGGAGAATGGTGTTAATTCACGAAGATGCAGATGATCTCACTCAAAATACCTTTATCAAAGCTTTTCGGAATATTGATAAGTTTCAGGGAAACTCAAGTCTTTTTACCTGGTTATATCGCATAGGAACCAATGAAGCATTGAGTTTCCTGGAAAAAAAGAAAAAGCGTTTCTTTTTTTCAATTGATGACCATCAAGAAAAATTAGAATCTTATGTGGATCAACCTGGAAACATTTCAGGAGATGAGATACAAAGAGCACTTCAAAAGGCCCTTTTGACTTTGCCAGAAAAACAAAGACTTGTCTTTCATCTGAAATATCAAGAAGAATTGACTTACGAAGAAATGTCAGAAATAACCGGAACCAGCATTGGTGCGCTAAAGGCCAGTTACCATCA
Source organism: Algoriphagus marinus (assembly GCF_001936475.1). Taxonomy (GTDB): domain Bacteria; phylum Bacteroidota; class Bacteroidia; order Cytophagales; family Cyclobacteriaceae; genus Algoriphagus; species Algoriphagus marinus. The sequence continues at coordinate 124,275 of NZ_MSPQ01000006.1, forward strand.
TGCAGTGAAAAAAATTGAATTATCCTTAAAAGCAGAATAAACTATTGATACTGAATCCAGTCTAACTTATATCATGGAAAAACTCCCAAAAATAGATGAATTCAAAACTCCAGAAGGATATTTTGAACAGCTTCCGGATCAGATCCTAGATTCACTTCAACCAAAGCAGAATCTTTCTTGGATGAAATACGCTGCGGCCGTAGTGATATTTCTTTCTGCAGGGATTTGGGCACTTGCTCCTTTTGAACAAGAAAACGTAGAATTGACTCTAGATCAAGAGGTTAATCTCTATATCGATAGTCAATATTGGACAGCTGAGGACATCTTAAGTATGGCGGAAAATCCTGACGAACTACTCGAACAAATCATTGAAGAAGAATATCCTGAAAGCGAATTGCTTTGGGAAGAAGATCAAAATTGGTTTTAATTATGAAAAAATACGCATTAACACTTTCAATCCTGCTAATCAGTTTTGGTTTCGGCTTAGCCCAGCGACCTACTGAACGATATGATCCTGAAAAATTGCAGGCAGCTCGAATCGCATTTATAACCACTAGACTGGATTTGACTCCAGATCAGGCGGAGAAATTTTGGCCGGTATTCAATCAATACAGCGATACGAGAGATGCACTCTTGAAAGAAATGTCTTCCTTGAATGATAGAAGAGATGGTCCGATAACTGAATCAGAAGCGAAAAAAAGAGTAGAAAAGCGATTTGAAATTCAGAAGAAATTACTTTCAACCGAAGAGAAATTTGTAACAGATATCAGTAAAGCGGTCAGTTACAATCAAATTTTAATGTTGAATGGATTGACAAGAGATTTCACGAGGCAATTATATCAGAGACAACGTAAAGAAAATTAAAAAAAGGCAACCATTTAGGTTGCCTTTTTTTAATTCTCAAATGAAGCATATTTTTACTTCTTGAGTAGATCTCTAATCTCCTCAAGTAATACTTCAGACTTAGGTGGGGCTGCAGGAGCAGCCGGTGCTTCTTCTTCCTTACGTTTCATAGAATTGATTCCTTTGATAGCAAGGAAAATGACGAATGCTACAATTGCAAAATCCACAACATTTTGGATGAATGCACCATAGTTCAAGGTCACCGCAGCGATAGTTTCCCCTGCTGCGTCAAGTTCCTCCGGCTTTAAAACCAAATTCAATTTCTTGAAATCCATTCCACCCACCAGTAATCCAATTGGAGGCATTACAATATCATTCACAAATGAAGCCACGATTTTACCGAAGGCTCCACCTATTATCACACCGACAGCAAGATCGATGACATTGCCTTTGACAGCAAATTCTTTAAACTCTTTTAGCATTCCCATAAGGTGGTTGATAAGGTTAATGATGTATATAGGAAGTGAATATTTTAAAAAATCTGATTTAAAACAAATCCAACATTCTTTTAAGAAGATTTAAAACACATTTTTTCAATAAAAAAACGCTGAAACTATTTATCAAAATCTATCCTTTACCCTAAATCAAGCTAAATTTGAATCCAGTCAAATATTTTACACTTCCCTTTATTTATTCTTAAAAAGATAAGAAAATTAAGAGATTATAAGATTTAGGGTTTATATAAATTGAAATTCGTAACCATATAGATTTAACCACATAGATTATGTTGTTAGAAAATCACCAAGCAAAAAAAAAATGAAGCCACCTATTGCTAAAAAAATCCCAGAAAAACTTGAAATCCACAATCACGAGCGAATCGATAATTATTATTGGATGCGAGATCGGGATAATCCAGAAGTAATAGAATACCTAAATCAAGAAAATGAGTATTTAAAAGAGACTTTAAAATCCACTGAAGAATTTCAAAACTCCCTTTTTGAGGAGATGAAAGGTAGAATCAAAGAAGATGATCAGAGTGTACCTTATTTAAAATCAGGTTATTTCTGGTATGCACGCTATGAAAAAGGCGCTGAATACCCAATCTATTGTAGAAAGAGGGAAAGTCTTGATGCAACAGAGGAAATCATTTTAAATGTAAATCTACTCGCCGAAGGAAAAGCTTACTATAATGTCGGAGGAACTGCCACTTCTACCAATCAAAAAATCCTTGCTTTTGCAGCAGATGAGGTAGGCAGGAGAATTTATACCATCTATTTCAAAGACCTTGAAACAGGGGAATTACTGGAAGATAAAATCCCCAATATCACCGGAAATTTCACCTGGGCAGCTGATCAAAAGACACTGTTTTATTCCAAGCAAGATCCGGAAACATTAAGGTCATATCAAATTTATGCTCATCTATTGGGTTCTGAAGTAGAAAACGATCGATTGATTTTCGAAGAAAAAGACCCTGAGTTCAACTGCGTAGTTCAAAAAACTAAATCTGAAAAGTATTTACTTATCCACTCTGAAAGCACTATCTCTTCTGAGATCAGGTTTCTCGAAGCGTCTAACCCTGAAGGAGATTTTCAGCTTCTCCAAGAACGTATTCCACATTTAGAATATGCCGCAGATCATTATGAAGATCATTTTTGGATCCGAACCAATCATGAGGCCCAAAACTTTAAAATAATCAAAGCCCCGATAAAAAGTCCTGGATTAGAAAATTGGGAAGATGTGATCCCACACCGAGAAACAAGTCTTTTAGAGGATTTTGATCTTTTCGCTGACTTTCTGGTAATCCAAGAGCGAACAAACGGTTTGACAAATATCTATATCAAACCTTGGGATAATTCCCAAGGACATCAGCTGGAATTTGACGATGAGACGTATACGGCTTGGATCAGTGCCAATCCTGAATTCAATACCTCTATTCTTAGATTTGGTTATAATTCCTTAGTGACGCCTGCAAGTACGTTTGATTATCATATGATCACCAAATCAAAAACATTACTGAAGCAGCAGGAAATAGTGGGGGACTATGATGCAACCGCTTACCAATCTGCTCGAGTTTGGGCAAAGGCTGTGGATGGAAAAATGGTTCCAATCTCCCTAGTCTATAAGATTGACCAGTTCAAAGCAGATGGTACAAATCCTCTGCTACTCTATTCTTACGGTTCATATGGATATAGTTCAGAAGCCTATTTTTCAAGTACCCGATTGAGCCTGTTGGACCGAGGTTTTGTTTTTGCCATTGCTCATATCAGAGGTGGCGAGGATCTTGGTAGACACTGGTATGAGGACGGAAAAATGCTTCGCAAACGAAATACATTCACTGATTTTATTGCTTGTGCTGAACATTTGATTTCTGAAAACTACACCTGCACTTCTCATCTTTATGGAATGGGTGGCTCAGCAGGAGGGCTTCTGATGGGAGCAGTGATGAATCTCCGACCAGATTTATTCAATGGATTAATAGCCGCAGTTCCTTTTGTCGATGTGGTAACTACAATGCTTGATGAAAGTATTCCTCTGACAACCGGTGAATTTCAGGAGTGGGGAAATCCCAAAAACCATGAATATTACGAATACATGCTTTCATACTCTCCTTATGATAATGTGCAGGCTACCTCCTACCCCAATCTCTTGGTCACTTCAGGACTGCATGATAGTCAAGTTCAATATTGGGAACCGACTAAATGGGTAGCGAAGCTAAGGGAGTATAAAACTGATCAAAACTTACTTCTGCTTCATACCAATATGGATGCTGGTCATGGAGGAGCTTCAGGGAGATTCAACGCACTGAAAGAATTGGCGTTGGAATATACTTTCCTTTTCTATCTGGAAAACATGATTTCATAACCTAGAGTATGTATTTAAAATAAACTGTCCTAAAGTGAGAAAAGTATTTTTTTTCTAACTTTGACCTCAACCTATTAAAACCTTACTAATGAAAATTGCGCTAATCGCCCATGACGGCAAAAAAGCTGACATGGTTCATTTTTTAAGTGGATTCAAGGATCGACTGCAACAAGTCGATATTGATCTTGTAGCTACAGGAACAACTGGTTCCCATATTGAAAAAGCGGGATTTGAGGTCCAAAAATTACTTTCTGGACCAATAGGTGGAGATGCTCAGATTGCAGCAATGGCAGCTCAAAAAGAATTAGCTATGGTTATTTTCTTTCGAGATCCATTAGACAAGCATCCTCATGAACCAGATGTGCAAATGCTGATGCGGATCTGTGATGTGCATAATATCCCATTGGCAACTAACCCGGCTTCTGCCGAACTGATGTTTAAAGCCTTAACTCAAACCTAATAAATGGAACCTAAAATCATAAAAAAAATCGGTGTCTTAACTTCAGGTGGTGATTCACCCGGGATGAACGCCGCTATTCGCGCCGTAGTTCGTGCGGGATTCTATTACAATCTTGATATGTATGGAATATACCGAGGCTACGAAGGAATGATTCAAAACGATATCAAAAAACTTGAATCTCGCCATATTACCCATGTCTTGGAAAGAGGTGGAACATTCTTGAAATCTGCTCGAAGTGATGAGTTCAGAACTCCGGAAGGTCGGAAAAAAGCTTACGAAAACCTTAAAAGCCATGGAATCGACGCACTTGTTGTCATCGGTGGGGATGGTTCATTGACAGGTGCCCATTTATTCTACCAGGAATTTGGTATTCCTTCCATAGGACTTCCTGGTACAATAGACAATGATCTTTCAGGAACTGATTCTACGATTGGATTTGATACTGCTTGTAATACTGCGATCGAAGCAATTGACAAAATCAGAGATACCGCTACTTCTCATGACCGCCTTTTCTTTGTGGAAGTGATGGGAAGAGATGCAGGTTTTATTGCGATCAATGCAGGAATAGGAAGTGCTGCTGCAGCAATCCTGATCCCTGAGAAAAAAATGCCTGTTGAGGAATTGGTTGAAAAATTGAAAGTAAGAACAAAAGCAAAAAAATCTTCTAACATCGTTATTGTTGCAGAAGGGGGAAAAAGTGGAGGAGCTGGTGATATTGCCGCTTTAGTCAAAAAACATCTGCCCTATTATGATATAAAAGTCACTATACTTGGGCACTTGCAGCGAGGCGGAGCGCCGTCTTCATACGATAGACTTCTAGCTTCAAAACTAGGAGTGTCGGCAGTAGAAGGTCTTTTGGCTGGAAAGTATGATGTAATGGCAGGGTTGATCAATCATAAGGTTGTTTTCACACCGATCAAAAAAGCCATCGTTGATGATAAAACAGTAGATGAAGACGACTTCAGAATCGCAAAGATTCTCAGTACTTAATAAAAAAAAAATTAAAGTTTGACTATAACAAGAAAGCTTGATCAATGATCAAGCTTTCTTGTTAATAGGTTCCTTTACTTGGTCAATAGAATACTTGAATTCTTCCCAAGTTTGACTTTTCCTTCCGCATACACAGCCTGTCCAAGTTGGTAGATTTTATTTGAAAAACCCTTAGGAACATCCACCGTAACTTCTTCCTTCCCAAGATTATGGAGGACAAAAATCTCCTCATTTTGGGTCTTCCTAAAGTAGGCCATGATGCTTTTTGGATAATCCTCAGGAGCTAATTCCAAAGTCCCTATTGCCAATGCTGGATTGCTATTCCTCATGAAAATAAGTCCCTTATAATGATTGAAATAACTGTTGGGATCCTCCTTTTGAACAGATAGTGGGGTCACCGTAGCATCAGTACTGTAAACTGGCTCGATCCACTTGGTTCGACCTTGATCTTTCTCTATCACATCCCAAAGAAAAGGTTCTCGAATATTTTCATCAGGTTTTAAACCTAGCATGCCGATTTCTTCTCCATAATACAAATAAGGAGCACCTGGCATAGTCAGCAAGATTGCACTTGCTTGTTTGTACTTCTCTGGATCGCTTCCCAATTCATTAAGCAATCTGGGCTGATCATGATTTGAAGAGATAGTAGCATCAATAAAATTAGGAGTGATTCCTTGATAAAAATCCAGAATTTCTTTTTGTTTTTTGGCAAGCACCATCCCATTCTCAGTATTCAATGCTTCAAGCAAGGTATAATGGAAATCAAAATTGAATAAGGCAGGCAGCCCCGGAAGATAAGGTGCTACAATTTCCTTTTTGTCATAGACCTCTCCTACCAAATATACATCCGGCTTGATAGCTTCCATTTTAGCTCGAAACTCTTTCCAAAAGGCATGATTATCCAAAGGTCTATCATCTGGAAAAATATGTTTTGCAGCGTCTAATCGGAACCCATCGACTCCTACTTCCTCCAGCCAAAACTTCCCAATATCGTAGATTTCTTCCCGGACTTTAGGGTTATCAAAATTCAGATCAGGCATTCCTCCAATAAAAAACCCATAATAAAAATCATCACCATTGCCTGGATCATGCCACTGCCTGATATTGTCACTGTCCAGAGTGATTACTTTCTTTTCTATCGATTCAGCAATCGTGTCTTTTTGTGCCCATACATAGTAGTCCCGAAACTCATTATCCCTTCCTTTTCTCGACTCCACAAACCACGGATGTTCACTGCTGCTATGATTGATAATCATGTCAATGACGATCTTAATATCTCGCTTATGAGCTTCCTCCAATAGATTCTTAAAGTCCTCCATTGTTCCATAGTCAGGATGGATTGCTCTGTAATCTGTAACATCATATTTATGATAACTCGGAGAAGGCATAATCGGCATAAACCAAATCGCATTAGCTCCTAACTCCTTGACATAGTCCAGTTTTTCGGTTACTCCATTTAGGTCTCCTATTCCATCTCCATCAGAATCATTGAACGATTGGACGAAAATCTCATACGTTACTCCAGCTTCTGGCCAATAATTTACCGGTTCTGCTACCTCTTTCGGAGCGCAAGCGGCTGCAAACGCAAATCCAGCCATAAGGATCAATTTGGAATTTTTCATTGGGATACTTTTTAAATAGAAAAAGTCACCGATCAAAGTGACTTTTTCCAGAAAATCAAAGTTTATTAATTTCTATTTACTGCATTGAGCATATCAAATGCCAACTCAAGACGCTTCACGAAGTTCTCCTCTCCCTTACGTAACCAGTTTCTTGGATCATAATATTTTTTATTAGGACTATCTGCTCCTTCTGGATTACCTAGTTGGGACTGAAGATAGGCTTCATTCTTTTTATAGTTCATCAGAATCCCCTCCCAGAATGCCCATTGCATATCGGTATCTATATTCATTTTGATTGAACCGTAGCTATTTGCTTCACGGATTTCCTCAACCGTAGAACCTGAACCTCCATGGAAAACAAAATTCAAAGGTTTTCCACTTGTACCATATTTCTGATTGATGTAATCCTGAGAATTTTTCAAAATGATCGGCTTCAAAGAAACGTTCCCAGGCTTGTAAACCCCGTGTACATTTCCGAAAGCAGCAGCAATGGTAAATAAATCTCCAATTTGCTTTAAATGCTCATAAGCATAAGCCACTTCTTCAGGCTGAGTATATAATTTTGAAGAATCTATATCAGAATTATCCACTCCATCTTCTTCACCACCAGTGACACCAAGTTCAATTTCGATTGCCATATCAAGCTTGGCGAATTCTTTGAAGTAATTACAAGAGATTTCTACGTTCTCTTCAAGCGGCTCTTCAGAAAGGTCCAACATGTGCGAACTATACAAGGGTCTCTTATGAGTAGCGTAATAAGCTTTTCCTGCATCAAGTAAGCCATCTATCCACGGCAGTAACTTTTTAGCGGCGTGGTCAGTATGCAACACAACTGGGACTCCATAAGCTTCAGCCATCAAATGGACGTGATGAGCTCCAGAAATACCTCCTGCGATACTTGCTTGCTGCTTATCATTTGCCAGGGATTTTCCTGCGAAAAATTGTGCTCCTCCATTGGAGAATTGGATGATCACGGGCGAATTAACCTTCTTAGCAGTTTCCAAAACAGCGTTTACCGAGTTGGTATTGATCACATTGACTGCGGGCATAGCAAACTCATTTTCTTTTGCATATGCATAAAGATCTTTAAGCTCCTCACCGTACTTTACTCCTGGTTTGAATTTCATAGTGGAATTAGGTTTGATTATCTTTTAATAAAGCGCTTCAAAAGCACATTTTTAGAATCATAAGCTTCAAAGATATAAATCCCTGCCTTAATATTCCTCACATCCAATTCTAATTTCTGGCTATTTGCTCCACTTTTCCCTTCGATCAAGACTCTACCAGTCAAGTCTATGATCCGAAAATTAGATCCCGCCATTTCATTTGGCAACTCTATAAATAACTCTCCAGAAGTTGGTACAGGATAAACTTTAAAGGATCCATTCAGATTAATTTCTTCTGGAATTGAAGTCACAAAATCTTCTTGAAGAATCCCCTGAGGAGGAGTTGGTAGTTTTTTATCAGTAAAAAGATAAAACTCACTAGATCTCAAACTAAAATTAACTGTCGTGCTCGCCACGTTAAATTCCTCACCTGTAAAATAATTATACCATTTTCCTGCCTTTGGAAAGGTTAGCGAAATGTTTCCTACACTTGAAAGACCAAAATTGCCATGAAGTACTACGTCCATATCTGAACTTTCAAGAATAATAGATTTCACTGTACCGCTTAGAGTCAGAGTTGTTTTTTCAGGTCTATTGAATACTTGATACTCATCTTTCAGAGAAATCATTTCCTGATAAAGTTGAAATAATCGCTGCCGATCTGGATTATCAAGGTAATTCCACTTGGTTGGTTTGATTCCAAGACGATCATTATTCAATTCTTGGTCGTACCCAAATTCCCCAAACTGCCAGATCATTTTTGGTCCCGGAATTGTAAAATAGAAGGCAGTCATCAACTGATTCCGATTCACTGCATTTTCTAACTGTTTCAAGTTAACCGGAGATGTTGCTCCAAAATTTAAACTTTCCCACATCACGCGCTCTTCGTCATGAGATTCTTGATATGCAATTAGATTAGGCTCTTTCCAACCTCGATTCCCATAATAAGCCCAGCCTAGATCTTTGTTTTGTCCTTTGGCAATTTCTCTAAAATCGAAATTCATATTTCCCCAAAACATCAATCCATAATCCGCCAATTCTTTTTCCTCATCATTGGCTGATAAATGTTCCAAAATCACATAAGCATCAGGATGGTTCGACTTGATTCGATCGTATATGTGTTTCCAAATTTTAATACGTGATGGATCATATTGTGACCAGATACCCACATTATCGCCTGATTCCACCTGCGTAAATCCTTTAGAAAGGTCAAAACGAAACCCATCCACTTTGTACTCTGTAAGCCAATAATTATTTACAGAATCGACAAAGGCCTGCGTGTATTTACTCTCATGATTGAAATCATACCCAACATTGAATGGATGCTTAGCTACACGGTTAAACCATGGATTATCGGGAGTTGGAGCACCGTAGTCACCGTCATTGTAAAGTCTAACCATTGGATTTTGACCAAAAGCATGATTTAGGACCATGTCCAAAATCACCGCTATACCTTTCCCATGAGCTTCGTCTATAAGTCTTTTGAGATCATTTTTTGTCCCATAGTATTTATCTGGTGCAAAGAAGAAGGAAGGATTATATCCCCAAGATAAATTCCCCTCAAATTCACCCACTGGCATCAACTCAATCGCATTTACACCAAGTTCTTTCAAATAATCCAATCGATCAATGACTGCATTGTAGGTTCGTTTATCATCGAAATCCCGAACCAATAATTCATATACAACAAGTTCTTCAGGTTTTGGCTTTTCGAAACTCAAATTTTTCCAAGAATAAGTATCTTGGGCAGTTTGAAGATAGGTGGCCTGAAACTCTGTTTTAGAGGATGGATAAGAAAGTAAGCCTGGATATCTTCCCTGCGAAATGATTTCTTGGTCTCCGTTTGGGTCAGAGGTTTTATCAGCATAGGGATCCCCAATCCGAATTAGTCCGTCTACTAAGTATTGAAAAATATATTCTTTCTTAGGGATAAGATTTGAAATCTTTAGCCAAAAAATCTCGCCATCTGGAGTTCTATTCATTTGGTATTCGGCCGATTTCTCCCAATTGTTAAAATCTCCAATTACTTGAACAAGTTTCTTTCCAGGTGCATTAAGCGCTAAAATCACCTCGGTATCTGAGATATAATTAATTCCTAATCTTACTCCGGAAGGCAGAGGAGCTACAGTAGAAGGAGCAAAAACTTCTATATCTACGGTTTCTGAATCTTGGTTATTGCCACTTATGGCTTTTGCTGTAAGCTTATAATTTCCAGCTTGAGTAGCTGTGTAGGAATAAGTTAAAGAAGAGGCATCCGATATACTTTTAACCTCTACTCCATCCAATTCGAAAGAAATCGAAGCTACTGAAGAAGTCTCTGCTTTAAATTCAAAAGACTCGCCTAGCTCTAAAGAAACTTCAGGAGAATTTGGATTTGTGAATGCCACTTGAAAACCTTGTGCGAGATTTACAAAAAAATCACCATTCGCAGTGGTTTTCCCCTCTTTGGAACCATCTCCATTACGGAAGACCATCCCCAGTCTATAGATGGTTAATCCATTGGGGTTGGTAAAAAAACTATTTGGAGTGAGTTCGTAATAATATTGATTTGTCTGACCATCCACCTTGGTCATTTTAGCTTTGGGGTCCGTGGTCGCCCAGGTAAAAGGGACAATTGACCATGTAGTAGAAGAAGCACTTTCTGTGACTGCTCCGATATGGATATAAACATCACAATTGCAATCTTTTAACCCAGAAGAACCCTGACTAGCATCATATATAATTCTTACTTTTTCACCTGCATTTGGCACTGATGGATCAGTAGTTACTTGAGAAAAAGCAACTTGTGCCAATAACACTAGTAAAAATAAAGGGAGAAATTTCTTGACGATTTTCATGGGTTTATTTATAAATGATGACCGACAATGGACTTTGAAAATCCATTGTCGGTCTTTAATACGAATAGCTTAAAAGAACTCTTGCTATTAGTTTTTGGTCATCGTATAAGATACTTCACCAGGATTTTTAAAATCCAAAGTGATCGTGTAATTACCAGCAGCTTCTATCTTAATGTTATCTCCACCATTTACAAGAACTCCATCTTTAGGCCCCAAATTAAAGTCCCAAGACTGGTTAGCACGAAACTTCATTTCGCCTACTTTAAGGTCGGTAGTGATAGTAAGTACATTCAGATCTTTATTGAAATTCATCGCAGTTTCAGAATCCCATCCTTTTTCTGTGGCATCACCAATAATCCCCCAAAGTTTTGGATCAGACATGGTATATGTTTTTGATTCCAGATCTACTGTCACCTCGTAAGTACCAAATTTTGTCACTTTGATGTTGCTAGCATCTGATTGGTTATCGAGTTTACCGTCTGCACCAGTATCGCCATAATTTTTGCCGTCTACCCAATCAGGCTCTTCGGTAAATTTAAATTCTCCGCTTCCACCCAACACGTGGACGAATCCAGTAAATGTTTTATTGAAATTTACTGATTTCAAAGTTGTATTCAAGTTACCTGGATTCCAGCCTTGGTAATCTCCTGGAACATAAAGCAAAGGAAATTCAACAAAAGAATCATAAGGAGTCACTGAAAGCGTTGTTGTTTCACCATAAATTGGGGAAAGTGGCTGTGTGATGGTTGCTTTAACTCTAAACTCCACATCAGAAGCTACTTCAAGTGGTAGACCTTTTGCAACTAATTCATCGTTCAGTTTTTCAGTACTTACTTCAATGATATTTGATTTGGAGAAGCCAAGTTCTTTTGCATTTGCAAAGTTTGCTCCAGCAATATCCATCTCCAGGTAATAAGTTACCTCTCCTTGCATTCCAAAATCTGCCGCAGTAACAGAAAATGAAATCAAGGCTTCAGGGTCATCTCCGTTCAAAACTAAAGAAGATCCTGCTGCAGGGTCAAGTAGTGCTGCCCCAGTTTGATCAATGATCGGAGGCATTTCATAATTATCGCAAGCAAATAGTACTGGTACTAAAGCTGCGAACCAAGCGATTTTTTGGATGGTTTTCATAATGGAAGATTGGTTATTGATTATTTGGTGTTAGAATAATTCAATTCATTGTTGAAATGATGAAATTTTCAAAAGGCTTTTAATAAATTATTTGACAACCTTTTTAATTCCATTTCCAAATTTTAGAGCTGAAAAATCAATAAAGCAATAGCGACCGCATGCCTAACTACTAAATTTTTATTGCAATCGTTTGCGTTGACGATTGCATAGGAAAAGTTTTTTTCAAAAGACAAAGAATCAAAACTACTTTTTTGGAAAATTGACCTTAAATTAGATAGATTGCTCACGCACAATCCATAAATTGATTCATTGAAATATATTCTAGGAATAATCTAATTGTATGAAAATTGGTCAAGCCACTATAAAAGACATTGCACGGGAACTTAATGTATCTTCTTCAACCGTCTCTCGAGCATTAAAAGATTACCCTGGAATCAGCGATGAGACTAAGCGCAAAGTCAAAGAAGTAGCCGAAAAACTAAATTATAGGCCAAATGCTATCGCACTTTCACTTCGTAAAAGTAGGTCTTTCACCATTGGTGTGATTATCCCTGAAGTAGTCCATTTCTTTTTTTCTACAGTCATCAGTGGCATAGAAGAAGTTGCTTCATCAAGAGGTTATAATGTCATCCTTTCCCAGACCAATGAGAGTTTAACTCGGGAAAAGTCAAGTATTGACACAATGCTTTCGAATCAAATTGACGGTTTCTTGGTGAGTTTTTCCAAAGAAACAACTGACTTCGAGCACTTTTCCCGACTTTTAGACCATGGCTACCCTATTATATTTTTCGATCGAGTACCCAATATCCCACATTCCATTAATGTAATGGTGGATGATTATCAAGGCGCCTACAATGCCACTTCCCATCTAATTTCCCAAGGGTATAATCGAATAGTGCATCTAGCAGGACCAAAAAACCTAAGCATCAGCAAAGAAAGAGAAAGAGGATATAGAGATGCCCTTTCCAATCATGGAATCCCTATCGATCCAACCCTTATCGTTGAGTGCGCTTATGGGACTTCAGACGAAGGATTTAAGATCACAGAAAACCTTTTTAAACAACTCGATAAAAAGCCAGATGGAGTTTTTGCAAATAATGATATCGCTGCTGCCGGTGCTATTCTTGCCTGCAAATCATTGGGTTATTCAGTTCCAAATGATGTTGGGGTTGTAGGCTTTAGCAACTGGCAGTTCTGCTCCATGATTGAACCTACGCTTTCTTCTGTTTCTCAGCCTGGATTTAAAATGGGATTAAAAGCCACAGAGCTATTGCTTGACCTAATTGAAAAAAAGCTAGATCCGGATACCATAACTGAGCCCATCGTGCTTGAAACTGAGCTTTTGATTCGAAATTCATCCGTAAAATGAAAAATCTGGAAATATTTTTTTCCATTTTTCATTTTTTGATGCAAACGATTGAATACGCCTAAAATTCCAAAATCGGTGTATCACCGATATTTATTTCAGAAAAACAGCCCACATTGATTCCCTAGGTGGGTTTTTAGTATCCACAATCGTTTCTAAATTAGCCCAATCACTTGCTTTAACACGAATTATATTCGCTATGAAATCCCCCGAATTTCCCTTAAAAAAAACCAAATCTTCAGCACGACACATAGGAATGGGGGCCGTTAGTTTCTGGAAAGAAACTGAAACAGGTATTGAAGGCATTTCAATTGCAGGTAAATTCAAATTTACAGTTTATGATTCTGGGATGATTCGGATCCAAATGAGTAGATATCCTGATTTTGAATCCAATCCATATTCGGTGACTGCAACTCCTAAACGTGTAAAATTCACTGTTTCCGAAAAAGAAAACCAACTCTTTCTTAAAACTGACAAACTCCTCCTTCAAGTAAATTTCGAGACCTTCAGTTTGAGTTTTTTTGATCATGAAGGAAATTTATTAAATGCCGATGATTCACTGGGAACTGCTTGGATAGGAACGGAGGTAACAACCTATAAACAAGTTCAAAAAGATGAGAAATTCATTGGACTAGGAGAAAAAACAGGAAATCTAAACAGGTTCGGAAAGGCATATACAAACTGGAATACAGATTACTTTGCATATGGTGTAGGAGATGATCCGCTCTATATGAGCATTCCATTTTACATTGGGATTCATGATCAGGGGGCTTATGGCATTTTTCTGGATAATACCCATAAAACAGTTTTCAACTTCGGAGCCTCTACCAATCGCTTCATGTATTTCAATGCTGAGGATGGCGATATGGATTATTATTTCATTCACGAGCCTACCGTATCTGGGATCATTAGCAGCTATACTGCCCTGACCGGAAGAATGGCTATGCCACCCAAATGGTCATTGGGATTTCAGCAATGTCGATATTCCTACTATCCTGACAAGGAAGTCCTTACCCTTGCCAGTACTTTCCGAGATAAAAAGATGCCTGCTGATGTCATTTACCTTGATATTCATCACATGGAGGCGTACAAGGTTTTTACTTTTGATGGAGAAAAATTCCCTGATCCAAAGGCTATGGTTTCTGCTTTGAAAGCAAAGGGCTTTCGTGTAATCGTAATAATGGATCCCGGTATCAAAACTGAAAAAGGATACCTACCCTATGAAGAAGGAAAAGAAAAGGATCTATTTGTAAAATTCCCAGATGGCCAGCAATATGAAGGTCAGGTATGGCCAGGATGGTGTGCATTTCCAGATTTCACCAAAGCGGAGACTAGAACTTGGTGGGCCAAAAAAATGAAATTTTACACAGATGCAGGTGTCGATGGCTTCTGGACTGATATGAATGAACCTGCTTCTTGGGGGCAATTCACTCCTAATTTGATAGAATTTGATTACGAAGGAAGTCCCGCTTCTCATCGCCAAGCCAGAAACATCTACGGGATGCAAATGGCTCGTAGCGCTCAGGAAGGCTCTTTATTACAAAATAATACAGAACGACCTTTTGTGCTGACACGATCTGGATTTTCAGGAATACAGCGATATGCTGCAGCTTGGACAGGAGATAATGTAGCCTCAGAAGAACATATGCTGGCAGGGATTCGGTTGATCAATAGTCTAGGCTTAAGTGGTGTAGCTTTTTCAGGATATGACGTGGGTGGATTTGCCGGAGAAGCGAGCAAATCGCTATTCGCTCGATGGATGAGTATTGCAGCTTTTTCACCACTATATCGGGCGCATTCCATGATCAATACAAACGATGCTGAGCCATGGGCATTTGGAGAAGAAGTAGAAGAAATATCACGTAACTACATGAAACTCCGATATAGACTTCTACCTACAATTTATAGTGCATTTTATGAAGCGACTCAATCAGGATTACCTTTGGTAAGAAGCCTTGCAATAGATTATCCAAATGATGAGCTGATTTACAGCTCAGCTTTTCAAAATCAATATTTATTCTGCAATCGATTCTTGGTAGCGCCTGTTGAAAGTTTTAAAGAAATCACCAAGGTCTATTTACCTGAAGGACAATGGTATTATATGTATTCTGATCAACTATCTGAAGGTAATAATATTATTTATCAAGATTCACCTATCAACTATCTACCTGTATACGTGAAAGGCGGCAGTATTTTTAGTATGCAATCGGATGTTTTCTCAACAAGTGAATCTCATGATGGGACTTTAAGAATTCATGTGTACTATGGTGAAAATGGAAGTTCGTACCTGCATTATGAAGATGACGGGATCTCTCACGATTATCAATCAGGAAACTTTTTGAAACGAGAAATCATCTATTCTCCAGCTGAGAAGCAATTAATTTTTGGTAAAACTGAGGGAACTTATAAAAGTGACTTCAATAAAATCAGGATTTTTCTTCATGGATTTAAACCTCATCACTTTGAGGTAAATGGAGCGAAAAAACAGTCCAGCAAATCAGATTTCGCTTTCTTATCCAAGCTTACTGAGTTTGATCCACTTCCCGAAAACGATCATCCATATTATCAAATTAAAGATTTGACTTTCTTGGAAATTGAAAATTCAACCGGAAAAATTGTGATTGATCTACTTTCCTAACCCAATAAAACTAAGCTAACCCAAAATGACCCAAAAGAAGAATTTAAGTTTCTGGCAAATCTGGAATATGAGTTTTGGATTTCTAGGAATTCAGTTCGGATTTGCACTACAGGGAGGATTCATGTCTCGAATCTTTCAGACACTTGGTGCAGATAAAGACGCCATTCCCTTTCTTTGGATTGCCGCTCCACTCACAGGCTTATTAGTCCAGCCAATCGTCGGTTATTTAAGTGATCGAACTTGGCATCCTAAGTTTGGGAGGAGGAAACCATTCTTTTTTATCGGAGCAGTACTAAGCACAGTTGCCTTATTTTTTGCTCCATATTCCTCTGCGCTTTGGATGGCGGCTGGTTCACTTTGGATTTTGGATGCATCGATCAACATCAGTATGGAGCCTTTCCGAGCTCTGGTAGCAGATAAGCTTCCGGATTCTCAACGGTCTTATGGATTCGTAGTTCAGACTCTTGTCATTGGAATAGGGACTTGGATTGCTTCAAATCTACCTTGGATGATGACCCAATTGGGCGTTCCAAATACGGCACCCGAAGGAGTTGTCCCCGATTCAGTGAAATATGCTTTTGCGATAGGAGCTTTTGTACTTTTCACCTCTATACTTTATACCATTTTCACAACGGAAGAATATCCTCCCGAGGACATGGATGAATTTGAAAGGGAGAAAGCTGCAAATAAAGGTGCTTTCTCCGGCTTCAAGGAGATCACTCAAAATATTGCTTCCATGCCTAAGGTTATGAAGCAATTAGGGCTTGTTCAGTTTTTCTCCTGGTTTGCTTTCTTTACGATGTGGAGTTTCGCTACTCCTGCAATTACTGAGCATATTTTTGGAGCAACAGATACAAGTTCTGCAGCATATAATGACGCCGCAGATAGCGTGGGAAATTACTTGGGTACTTATGGACTAATTTCTATGTTTTATGCCTTGATTTTGGCTTATGTAGCCAGTAAAATCAAGATAAACAGAAGACTTGTTCATTTGGTAAGTTTAATGGCAGGAGGCTGTGGTTTTATTTTAATCTATTTTATTTCCGAGCCATGGATGCTCCATATTTGCTTTTCGCTTGTTGGAATAGCTTGGGCCAGTATTCTTTCTATGCCATATGCTATGCTTTCCAGCTCCGTAGAACCAAAGAAAATGGGCGTTTATATGGGTATTTTCAACATGTTTATAGTGATACCGCAAATAGTTGCTGCACTTGGGGGAGTTAATTTCCTTTATAAGTTGATTTTCGGAGAGGCTGTGATCAATACCATGCTATTAGCTGGATTACTTCTCATTTTAGCCGGATTAAGCAACCTGATGATCACTGATCGCAAAGTCACTCACGACTAGCCAGCCCTGTAAAATATTGGAAAGCCGGTTCTATTTGGGATCGGCTTTCTTATTTTTAGGAAAATAAACTCACAAGAAATCGAGCATGAGAAAAGTTCTCATTCAGGAGGATGATTATCCAGAGCATTCCACCTGCCTTTCGGCAGGTAGGTGTGACCTTTGAATATCAAATTGTAAACATATGAAATCGAGCATGATGCAAGAGCCACACACGGGTCTGATTGGCAACTTTGCGAGATTCAATGTGGCCATAAAAGACAAATTATAAACACATGAAATCACTTCGAATCACTGGAGTACCAGAACATTTCAATTACCCTTGGAAAAAAGTAATTGCCCGCCAACCTTTTCTCTCTAAGGGAATTAAACTGGAATGGATTGATGAATCCCGGGGATCCGGTCAGATGAATCTAGCCTTACGGGAAAATCAAACCGAATTAGCGCTAATTTTAACTGAAAGTTTTCTCAAAGATTTTGAAGCTGGAAACCCTTCAAAAATGATTGGTTTTCATGTAAACTCACCCCTGATTTGGGGAATTCATATTCCTGGAGGATCAATCGAAAATTCTTTAGATGAGTTAAAAAAAAATGATTTTTTAATCTCCAGAATGGGTTCAGGTTCTCAATTGATGGCCTTTGTTTTAGCAGAAAGAGAAAACTGGGATACGCAGGATATAAATTTCAAAATAGTAGACAATCTACCTGGTGCGTTGGAACATATGAATCCAGCACATCCCGAGATGTTTCTATGGGAGAAATTCACGACCAAACCTTGGGTCGATTCTGGAGAAATGAAACGTATCGGAGAAGTTCCAAGCCCCTGGCCTTGCTTCGTAGTAATCGCCTCAAATGCTGCATTGAAAGAATTTGGTGATATAATCTTTCAACTCAGAGATTTGGTGTATTTAGAAGCTTTAAAATTAAAAAGTTCAAAGAGTACAATTTCGGAGATTTCTCAAGCCTATGAATTAAACGAGGAGGATGTTGAATTATGGTTTTCAGAAACCGATTGGGCTACAAAGCCAGTTGTTTCAAAAAAAGAATTGATCCGCTTCATGGTGAAAATGGTCGAACTTGGGATTCTAAAATCCATTCAAAAGCCTGAAGATTTTCTTACAATGGAAAGAATAACTATAGAGGATTAGGCCTTCGATAACAGTACGCAAACAGTGGTGCCTTGATTTGGAACACTTTCTATGCTTAGTTCTCCCCCATTCATTTTAATGAATTCTTTACAGATCTGAAGTCCCAGTCCCGATCCTTCTTCAGACAAAGTGCCTGGTTTAGAATCAGAAATACTGATACTCTCAGAAAGAATATGATTGATTTGGGCCTTAGTCATCCCCACTCCATGATCAGTGATACACAGCTTTACCTGACTGTCTAACGCCATAGATTTAATAATCAAATTATCTCCCGGCTTGGAAAACTTGACAGCATTGGTAATTATATTACGAACTGCCACTTCTATCAAATCAGCATCTGCCATGACTGGTAATTCATTTTGAAAGTCACTTTGAATTTGAATAAACTTTTCTTCCAATTGAGGCTTGATCAATGCCAGTATAGAACTTACAGTATCTGAATATTTAATCTCTCTTTTATTCAATTTGAACCCTTCCATTTGAGTCAAGGACCACTTTAGTGTATTATTCAAAGTGAGGTAAACTGCATCCACATCCTTCTTAATATTACCAATCAATTCCTCAAATTCTTCCTTTTCAAGTTCTCCGGCTAGAAGCAAATCAACACAGTTTTTCACCTGACCTATTGGACTTCTTAGGTCATGTCCAAGAATTGAAAAGAGTTTGTTTTTTGCTTGATTGATCTTCTCGAGCTCTTTTGATTTTTGTTCCAGATCAATATTTTGTTCTCTTTTCTTTTTATTCAACCGAACTAACCAAATACTCAACATTAATATCAGAATCCCTGCAATACTAATCACCCAAACAATCCTATTAATAAATTGGAGTCGATTTGCTTGATTTTCATTTTGAGCCTGAAGTAATTCTAATTCTGATTTTTTTAGATTATCCTGAAACATCCCTTGAAGTAAAGCCAATCGATCTTTGTTAGTTTGACTTAACAGTGAATCATTCAAACTCAAATATTTCGACTGCTCCTCAAAAGCGGCTGTAATTTTACCTTCTGCCTCATAAACTTTTGCGAGATATTTATGGGACTTAGTTAATTCGTCTAAAAAGGAGTTTTCTGAAGATAATTTGATTCCCCGTTTTAAAAACTCTTCAGCTTCAACAAGATTTCCTTTCTGTAATAAAGTGTTACCCAACCGATGTAACAGGCTAGCCTCTAAGGTTAAAATGCCTTGGATTTCTGAAAAACCCAAAGATTTCCTAAAAGCAGCTTCCGCCAAATCAAGTTCATTCTTAGCCAAATTAACATCCCCAATAATCCTAAATGTAAAAGCTGTTAAATAAGGTGACCCGGCATTTCTATTCGTTTCAATGGCCGTGTTGGCATAGTAAAGAGCAGAATCTAACTCTCCCAATTGGATGAAATTATATCCCACATTATTTAAACTTCGAATTTGAGTGTACAAGTCATCCATGGATTTGGCGATGCGATAAGCTTCTTTGAACTGAACGATGGCCATGGAAAAGTTTTGCTGCTCATAATAAAGCGCTCCCAAATTATTTAATATCCTTGCAGCCTCTCCGTAGTCTGATGCCTGAAGAGCTAACTCATAGGCTTTTTCCGAATAGCTAAAACTCTTCTGCCATTGCCCTTGACGATAGTAAATCCATGCAATGTTTTCTTTTGCTTTAGCTTCACCAGATTTATTCTTCAATTTTATGGACAGTTGCTCAGCCTCCATAGAATAAGACATAGCCTCTTCCTGAGAAATCTCCCTGAGATTAGTCCCAAGTTCATTAAGAACATTTATTCTTGTTTGACCTTTAGATTCTGAAAGAACTGCCCTGAGGCTATCAGTATCGAGATCTTGAGAATAATTCGGAGTCGAATAAATAAAAAAAAGGAAGACCGAAAAACAGATTAATCTAAACAAGGGCCGTAGATTTCAATTGGATCGCAAAATAGTAATATTCGACACCTATCTCTACTTTTAGGTACAGAAAATTCTAAGGAAGTAAATTAGATTACGATAAAAATTAAGCTTTTAATTCATCCCAATCCCAGTCTTTATTCATTTGGGAAATTGCGTGGTGCGCTGTGAGATCATATTGACAAGGCACGATAGAGATGAAATTATTTGCAATCGCCCACTCATCATTATCCTCTCCTTTGTCGAAGTTGACAAAATTCCCAGCCATCCAAAAATACTTTCGCCCTGTCGGATCAAAACGTTCGGAAAACTCCTCTTGCCATTTGGCGTCTGCCTGCCGTACGACTTTAATTCCCTGAATAGGTTGATTTTGTTTCGGGGGAAAGTTGACATTCAGAGCTATTCCTTTCGGGATTCCATATTCAAGGACCTGTTTTGCTATTTTTTCCACCCATTCTTCCACATGTGAAAAATCGGCTTTGGATGAATAATCGCAAAGACTAAACCCAATAGAAGGATACCCCTCCAAAGCACCCTCGATAGCTGCCGACATAGTGCCGGAGTATAAGACCGAAATTGAAGTATTTGACCCATGGTTGATGCCACTTACTACTAGGTCAGGAGTCCTGTTCTTTAAAACATGATGTTTGGCCAATTTCACACAGTCAGCAGGAGTTCCACTGGATTTATAAGCTTGTACGTCTTCAAAAATATCTTCCTCCACAAGCCTTAGAGTCTCTCCAATAGTGATTGCATGCCCCATTCCAGACTGAGGGCTATCAGGTGCTACTACCACCACTTCACCAAGTTTTTTCATTACAGATACTAAAACTCTTATTCCTTTTGAAGTGATCCCATCGTCATTAGAGACGAGAATTAGTGGCTTTGACATTAGTTTTTATTGAGTTCATTGTAATAAGCTGTTATACGGAGTAAATCTCCACGCTTATCGTGTTCCAATCGGTTTTTTCGCATAAAAAGACTGATCTCTTCATCATGTCCGGTGAGCATATCGAAAAGGTCTTTTTTCTTTAGGCTATATCGATCTATAGATCCATTTTTGAAAAAGTAATAATTGAACGCCAATCGATATCCAATCATAGTAGACGGACCCCAAAATGGATTCATACCCATTGTATTCATAGCACCCATATTTCGAGAATCGGTAGCTATATATTCTCTACAAAGGAGTGCCACATTATCTCCTTCGGTAAGGACCTCAAAGAAAATAGGGGTCTCATAATCTCCATTAAGTGCATATGGCAAAGAGTAAAATTTTCGAAGACCTCCAAAAACCTCATCAAAAATCTCAAAATATGAGACATTCGACGCGGTGAACGTAGTAATGGTTTCGTTCTGAAGCTGGACAAGGTTATTTACCAAATCGTACTTTACCAAGCCCGAATATACTTGTCCATCAGTGCCATATATATTCCCCTTATGGAAAATTTGCGAAGGAAATTGATTTTGCGCAGACACCTCTGCTGCTCCGAACATTAAGAGGAAGGCTAATATCCAAATTTTGACTATCGTACTTTTCATCATTCCCTGTTCTACGTAATTATATTAAAGCAGTTTATTGAATGCATTTAGAAATCTTTGACTTTGGTCAATAAAACAGCATTCTACTTTAAAATATTATGCCCCATTTTATCTCTTTTAGTTTGAAGATATCGCTCATTATGAGGATTTGGTACTATTTCGATTGGAAGCTGCTCTACGATCTCCAAACCGTATCCAAGAAGTCCAACTCTTTTCTTTGGATTATTTGAGATCAAACGAATCTTAGAAACTCCCAAGTCTCTTAATATCTGAGCTCCTACTCCATAATCTCTACTATCCATCGGAAGACCTAAGGCCAAGTTGGCCTGTACGGTATCCATTCCCTGCTCCTGAAGTTTATAAGCTTTCAGTTTATTGATCAATCCAATGCCTCTACCCTCCTGATTCATATATAGAATCACTCCTTTTCCTTCCTCTTCTACCATCTTCATGGCATTGTGAAGTTGAGGACCACAGTCACAACGGCAAGACCCAAAAATATCTCCTGTAGCACAAGACGAATGAACACGAACCATGATCAGCTCTTCTTCTGTCCAAGTACCTTTGATCAAGGCCATGTGAATCTCTTCGGTATTGGTCTGACGAAACGCAATCAAATCAAAATCACCATATGTTGTAGGCAACTCCACTCCTATCTCTCGTTTGATCAATGATTCGTTTTTTAATCGATACGCGATCAAATCTTTAATAGAGATAAGTTTCAGGTTAAACTTCTTTGCAACATGCACTAAGTCTGGAAGACGAGCCATAGTCCCATCCTCATTCATGATTTCTACCAAGACTCCTGCTGGAGAAAATCCTGCTAACCTTGCCAAATCTATTGCCGCTTCTGTGTGACCTGCTCTTCTGAGCACACCTCCTCTTTTTGCCTTCAGTGGAAAAATATGCCCTGGTTTCCCTAATTCAGAAGGATGAATAGAATCATCAACCAAAGCTCTGATTGTTTTGGCACGATCAGATGCTGAAATCCCAGTAGTACAGCCATGTCCTACAAGATCAACAGAAACTGTAAATGGCGTCTCAAAAGCAGCGGTATTGCTACCAACCATCAGTTCTAAACCAAGCTGTTCACAACGGTCTTCTATCAGTGGCGCACAAATCAATCCCCTTCCATGCGTCGCCATAAAATTGACTATCTCAGGAGTGATAGATTCTGCAGCACATACAAAATCACCCTCATTTTCACGATCCTCATCATCTACTACAATGATTACTTCACCTTTTTTGATTGCTTCGATTGCATCTTCAATCGGATCAAGAATTATATTTTCCACAAAACTTGGGTTTACATTTTCTAATTGGAGGTGCAAATTTACACGCTTTCAGTTTAAAACAGGATTACACCAAATAAAGTTTGGTATCAACCAATCACTATTCCCAGCTCTCTATCAATCTCCAATTGGACTTTTTTCAATTCAAAATAAAGTTCCTGAAAACCAATTATTTGTTGGTCAGGTAATTTTTCCAATTCCGCGTTTTTCAGTTTCAGTTTTGCTTCCTCCATCATCTTCTGAACCATTTTCCGCTTGAGCCTCAATATGGTTTTGTAACCTGTCAATGATAAATCATCCGACTCCTTATTAATAATGATTTGATGCTTGTCGGCCCAATGAACTGATACTTCGTGGCGCATAGTAACCAAATCAATCACTTCTTTTTGGATCTCTTGATCTCCTAAGCCAATAAAATACTCCACTGTTGGAATTAGTCCTTTCACTAATGCGTATCTATAAAGTTTCAACAAACGAGCATAAACCGGAGTACTGAATTCTAAATCCTCTGTCTCAGACAAAAGGTAACTGGATAAGGAAATTTCTTGCTCAGACAGCTTTTGGGTCCCATAATTCACCAATATCCGAACCATTTCTCTTTCTTGAATTCGAAGAATCTCTTCAAAAGAGGTTTCAATTTCTGTAGGAAGGATTTCTTGAATTGCCTCCTCTGCTTCAATTTCCTGCTTCTGCTTATTGTAAAAATCTTTCTGTGTTTTTAGAATAGATTTATTCAATTCTGCATGAATAATCTCCTCTTCAATTTCCAATAAATTTGAAGCTTCTTTAGCATAGACCGATCGAATAATTGGATCGGGTATTTTGCCTATACTCAATACCACTTCTCGGATTACCTCTGCCTTGCGAATGGGGTCTTTTGCATATTCTTCCTGATAGAGTCCAATTTTAAAACCTATAAAATCACGACTATTTGCAGCCAAATAAGCCTGAAATGCTTCAGAACCAACCTTCCTAGAGTAACTGTCGGGATCTTCTCCGTCTGGAAAAACCACCGCTTTGACATTAAGCCCACCTTCCAAAAGCAAATCAATCCCTCTCAGCGATGCTTTAATCCCTGCTGAGTCTCCATCATAAAGAACTGTGACTTGATTGGTAAATCGCTTGATCAATTTAATCTGCCCGTCGGTGAGAGAGGTTCCAGAAGAAGCCACCACATTCTCTATGCCGGATAGGTGCATGGAAACCACGTCCGTATAGCCTTCTACCAAAAAGCAGTTATCCTTGTCCCGAATTGCTTTTTTAGCCTGAAACATCCCGTACAGCACATCACTTTTGTGGTAAACTGGTGTTTCAGGGGAGTTGATATATTTTGGTTGGTTTTTGTCTTTCGTAAGAATCCTCGCGCCAAAGCCTATTGGCTTTCCACTGATATTGTGAATGGTAAAAATTACCCGGTTTCGAAATCGATCATAAATCCTCGAAGGATCTCCTTCCTTTTGCAGGACCAAGCCGGCCTTTAAAAGGATATCTTCTTGAAAACCTGCTGACTTTGCAGCTTTCAACATATTATCCCATCCATCAAGAGCATATCCTAAGTCGAATTTCTCGATGATAGAAGGTGTAAAGCCCCGCTCTTTGAAATAACTCAGACCGATGGATCTTCCTTCATCAGATTGCAGATTCTTGACAAAAAAATCTCTAGCAAAACCTAGAGCAATAAAAAGACTCTCCCGCTCATTTTGGGCCTGATCTTGTTCTGGAGTACGATCTTGATCTTCTTCAACCTCGATCCCGTACTTTCCGGCAAGGTGTCGGATCGCTTCCTGAAACCCGACTCCCTCGATATCCATTATAAATTGGATCGGGTCACCGGCCTTACCACAACCGAAACATTTATAAATCTGCTTGGCCGGGGAAAGCGAGAAGGAAGGTGTTTTTTCACCATGAAATGGACAACAAGCCCAAAGGTTTTGACCTTTCTTTTTCAAAGGGACATAATCACCCACCACCTCTGCGATGTCCATGCGTTCTTTAACCTTATCCGTGGTAAGCTTACTGATTCCCATAAATTATTTGTTAGAACAAAGTTAATCGCTAGGCGATTTAATCTTAGAGAAATCTCGCAGAACTATTTCCTCTATCCCTAAGTTTAATTCTCATACATTTTAAATGTCGCTTCATAAAGAGCATGAGATGCTCTAAATTGCGAAAAATTTCCACATTACCCATGCAATTAACACAGGACTCAATCCTAAAATCCCTTTCAAGAGTACAAGATCCAGATTTGAAAAAAGATCTAGTCACCCTTGGTATGATTCAAAAAATCGAAATAGAGGGAAATACTGTTCGATTCAATGTCGTACTCACCACTCCAGCTTGTCCTCTTAAAGAGGTGATCAAAAATAATTGCCTTGAAGAATTGGAAAAAGACTTTGGGAAAGGCATCAACTGGGAGCTGAATATGACCTCTGAAGTGACTACGATCAGAAATGCAACACCGATCCTTCCGCAGGTAAAAAATATTATCGCGATTGCCTCTGGTAAAGGCGGTGTAGGAAAGTCTACAACGGCCGTAAACTTGGCTGTTGCCCTTGCACAATCTGGAGCAAAAGTGGGACTAATAGATGCAGATATTTCTGGACCTTCCATTCCCACTATGTTTAATGTTGAAGGAGAGCAGCCTGCTGTTAAAAAAATTGGAGAAAAGAATACGATTATTCCTATTTCACAATATGGAGTAAAACTGATGTCCATAGGGTTTTTAACTCCAACAGATAGTGCTGTGGTTTGGAGGGGACCAATGGCGAGTTCCGCATTGCGACAATTCATTTCGGATGTCGAATGGGGTGAACTTGATTACCTGCTTATCGATTTACCTCCCGGAACTTCCGACATCCACTTGACCATGGTTCAGACACTACCTGTGACCGGCGCTGTAATCGTGACTACTCCTCAAAAGGTCGCTCTTGCAGATGCTAATAAGGGATTATCAATGTTCCGACAGCCACAAATTAATGTTCCCGTTTTAGGTGTTATTGAAAATATGGCTTATTTTACACCCGAAGAGCTGCCTGACAATAAATACTACCTGTTTGGCAAAGAAGGAGGTAGAAGATTAGCAGAGAAGTACAGTGTGCCTTTTCTGGGAGAAGTTCCAATTATTCAAAGCATCCGCGAGAGCGGAGACACCGGGTTTCCGGCTGTGATAAAAAAAGGATTAACCCAAGATGCATACATGACTTTGGCACAAGCAGTAGCAAGCCAAGTTGCCATAAGAAATGCCTCACAAGGCAAAACCGAGGTAGTAGAGATAAAAGGATAATTGAAAAAATGACAACAGAACTAAGAGAACAAATAGAATTCGCACTTGACACCATAAGACCTTATCTGGAGGCCGATGGAGGGAATGTTCGGATAGTAGAGTTGACTGAAGATCGGGTTCTTAGAATAGAAATGCTTGGGAATTGCGGTTCATGCCCAATGTCTACCATGACATTAAAAGCTGGTGTAGAAGAAGCAATAAAAAGAGCTATTCCCGAAATTGTCAGAGTAGAAGCAGTTAATCTCACAGAAGCTTAATCTCTCCTCTTGATGAACAAACGGTTTGGGTTTTTAAAAAAAACCATTTTCCTATTTTTAGGACTAGTTATATTTTTTAGTGAAGCTGATGCGCAGCAATTCCAAACTGTTAACGTCACAGGAAATCTTAGCAACACTACCACCCATGATCACAATGAAAAATGTGGTCATGGAATTCTCGAAGCAAAACTTGAGAAGGAAATGGGGTATTTTGGCTCAAAGACATTTTTTGAGTCTTGGATTGAGGGAAAAATTGATATCGTTAAAAGTCAACCACAGATTTTAGCTAAAATCAATGAAGAAGTAAGATTAATCCCAGTGGTAGTCCACGTTATTCATAATGGCCAAGATATTGGCAATGGAACAAATATTCCACTAAGCCAGATTGAAGAACAAATCAGAATCCTTAATGAGGACTTTAGAAGATTAAACGCCGATGCAAGCCTAACCCCAGCAGAATTCCTTCCTGCAGCAGGTGATTCAAATATTGAGTTTGTCCTAGCAAAACAAGATCCTTCAGGATTGCCTACAGACGGAATAGTTCGTGTCCAAGGTACTAAAACCAGCTATTCCCCAGACGATGCCACAATTTTAGGTCAATTATCCCAATGGGATCCTGCAACTTATATGAATATATGGGTTGTACCTCTTGTTCAGCCGTTTATTGGCTACGCCTCTTTTCCGGTGTCAGATTTACCAGGATTAAATTTCCCGCCTTTCTCTAGCATTACTGACGGAGTAACGATTGATTACAGATTTTTTGGTGTGGGAGGAAGTGCAATTTCAGCCTCTTTAGGTAGAACTGCAACTCATGAAGTAGGCCATTATTTTGGTCTGAGGCATATTTGGGGAGATGGTGGATGTGGGGTAGATGATTTTGTGACAGATACACCACTTCAGGATAATTCCAACAATTCATGCACTGCAAATCCTTCCCGGTTCAGTTGTGATTCCAATGATATGATTCAGAACTACATGGATTACACTCCTGATGCTTGTATGAATCTTTTCACCAAAGGTCAAATCGAAAGATTCAATGTGGTATTGGCTAACAGCCCAAGAAGAGTAACCTTAGTAAATAATCGGGCAACAATTTCTCCAGACTTAGTTGATCTTGATCTAGCTATTTCAAGAGTAATTGAACCTTCAGACTTTGCTTGTGGAACTGTAATCAATCCACAAATTGAGCTTTTGAATGCAGGTAATAATCTACTTACTTCAGGAAGAGTGGAACTTCGTCAGAATGGAAATTTGATTGAAAGTAAAAGATTCACTTTTTCACTGACAACCGGAGAAAGTGCTTTATTTTCATTTAACTCCTTCAATTTAGTTGCTGATCAAAATGCAATTGAATTTAGAATCACGCAAGTGAATGACCAAGCTGATCAGAATGCTGATAACAATGTAAAAACTGCAAATCCGATTTTACAGAGCTCAATAGATCTACCTTATACATTTTCTTTTTCCGACTTTCCAACTCCATGGACAATCAAAAACCCTGACAACAACTTTGGATGGGAAAGAACATCCTTGCAGATATCCGGTGAGACAGAGGAGATGATTTATATTCGAAACTATGAATATGAAGGCCCTGGGCAGCTTG
This sequence comes from Algoriphagus marinus, assembly GCF_001936475.1. GTDB lineage: Bacteria > Bacteroidota > Bacteroidia > Cytophagales > Cyclobacteriaceae > Algoriphagus > Algoriphagus marinus. The sequence goes on from NZ_MSPQ01000006.1 coordinate 152,480, forward strand.
ATTATTTTATTTCTCCGATCATTAATTTAAGTGAATTCCCCAATGCCCAATTGGTTTTTGAAATGGCCCATGCCCCTTACAATCAGCAAGGTTTTCAAGACAAATTAATCGTGGCAGTTTCTCAGGATTGCGGCAATACATTCGATATCGCAAATTCCACATATTCGAAGAGTGGTCAGCGCCTAGAAACCTCCGCTGCATTATTGGATGAATTTATCCCTACGGAGTCCAGTCAGTTTAGAACTGAAATTGTAAATCTTGCACCCTATGCAGACCTCGGTTCAGTACGAATAGCAATCATTAATGAGAATGCCTACGGAAATAATATTTATCTAAAAAATATTAGAATCTCTCCGACAGAAGAATTGAAGTACGAATTGAAAATTGAGGAGTTACTAGTCCCTGCTCCTATCTCTGACGGGACACATGAAAATGAAATTATCCAGCTGAGAAACACAGGGAATCTTCCAGTTTCTAAATTCCTGTTTTCCAGAAGTACAAATGGAGCTACTACTCAAACCTTTATTGCAAGCGGAAATGCTGTAAGTGGCGGCGACACCTTTAATCTTACGGGAGATAATACCACGACAGAAGGTGTAAACAGATTAGACTTCACTGTATTTGAGCCTAATTTCGATCAAAACGCTGGGAACGCAGATAGCTATAGATCTTATGCGCTCGAAGATCGATCAACTACAATTGTCCCTTGGAGACAGAATTTCAACAATAGCTCTCAAATCAATCCTTGGCTAGCGATAAATCCACAAGAAAATTCTACTTCTTGGACAGTATCTGCGGTCACAAATGGGAATGGTCCTAGCAATGTCGCGAGAGTCCAAACTTTAAAGGATAAGAATTCCTATTGGTTAGGAACACAGATTTTTGATTTGACAGTCAGTCGTCAAGCAAGTGTTTTCTTCGACTATGCCGTAGGGCAGGTAAGTCCACAAACAAAATTAAAACTCCTCGCCAGTGACAATGCAGGAGAGAATTATATTGAAGTGTGGTCTGCCACAGGAGCCGAACTTTCTACTGTAGCGGTAGGCGAGGCAAACCCAAACAATGTCAACGACTACATACGGAAATATGTAAACCTCACAGAATTTGCAGGGGTAGGTAAAAATCAAGTTCGTCTGGCTTTCGTTCTTGAAGGAGGTTCAGAAACAGATTCTCCACTCTTCCTAGACAATATCGAACTTTTCCTAAGCGCTAATCCGAATCCGGTAATTCCTTCTGAGGGCATGACGATATTATATCCAAACCCCGCAACAGAAATCTTTAATATCGCATTTAACCTACCTAGACTGGAAACAGTAACCATACAAATCATTTCCAGTACTGGAGCTGTGGTTCAGGAAATTGAGTATCCAAATACTTTAAACCAAACCTATTCCTTCAGCACCTCACTATTTTCCCCCGGAGTATTTATCATTAAAATTACTAGTGATACCGTCCGGGATACCAGGAGATTAATTATTAATTAAAGTCAAAATAAGCCGAAGAAAACCACTTCGGCTTATTTTTTGAAAGGTGAAATTATCGGTTTTTGAAAACTCCTTCGTTGGTAGGATTCAAAATTCCCAATATCTTTAGCTTACTTAATTTCAAACGAGTACCACTCCATAAGGCTTTGAAAAAAATAATCATCACACTATCCATCATTTTTGGATTGACCATTTTATTAGGTTTCCTTTTTTTAAAAGTGTATCTCCCCATGTACACTAATCATGGCGAAACAGTATCTGTTCCGGATTTATCAGGATATACCTTTGACGAAGGGGTCGAAATACTCTCCAATTCAGGCTTACAATATCAGGTTTCTGTAGACTCAAGTTTCAGTACGGATGAAAAGCCTTTGGCAATTTTGAAGCAAATCCCTGAGGCTAATAGTCAGGTAAAAAGTGGGCGAAGGATTTACCTTACGCTTAACGCTCGAAATGCACCGATGCTCAAAATGCCAAATCTGATTAATAATCCACTTAAAAACGCTCAGGAAATATTAGCAAATATGGGACTGGAACGTGGTGAGATCATCTATGTGCCGGATATTGGGATCAATGTGGTACTAGGACAAAAATACCAAGGTGTGGATATCAAGGAGGGAGCAGAAATTCCAAAAGGGGCCAGAATAGACCTAACTGTAGGTGATGGCCTTGGAAATCAAATTTTGACTGTCCCTAACCTGATCGGAATGGATGAAATTGATGCAGAGTTTTTGATTTTGGGATCAAGCCTTCGAATTGGCGAAAAATACTTTGTTGAAAATGACACCGTTCCTTCAGGAAAAGTATTTAAACAGTCTCCTACTTCAGATATGCAAGTCAAAACTGGCGAGTTGATTGAAATCTGGATTTCGAAAGAAAAATTTTAATTAAATGGAATTTAGACTTCACATAGTTCGATTACTTGGACTCATCATGAGTTTGGGAATCGTAAATCTGGCTCAAGCCCAGTTTGTGGAGTTTGCTCCAATTCCAAATACCAAAATAAAGTCTTATGCACCAAATGAATTCGGGAGTAGAATTCTAAATGGAAATAGACTCCCTTTTTGGGATGATTTTTCCGGAGGTTTGGATACATTAAAATGGACTTTTTCAGGCACTTCCTATACGGAAACTATTGGCTTAAATGCTCCTTCCATAGGCATGGTTCTTTTTGATGGAGTAGATGAAAATGGAAGCCCCTACTCTTTGCAACAGACCGAACAAGGAAATGCAGACCAAGTGACCTCCAAACCATTTGACCTTAGTTCCACCAACCAAATAGATAGAAACAGCATTTTCCTTAGTTTCTTTTGGCAAGCTGGTGGAAGAGGAGAATTACCGGATGAAAGTGATCAGTTAATCCTTCAATTCTTAAATACAGAAGGAAATTGGGTAACAGTATGGAGACAGTTCGGAGGAGTATCCTTAGACCGGGAAAGTTTCACTCAGGAGTCGATTCAAGTAACCCCTGACTTCCAGCACGGAAATTTCCAGTTTCGATTTTTCACGCAAGGCAGACTTTCCGGACCTTTCGACAGCTGGTTAGTGGATTATGTTTTTTTTAATTCTGGGAGGTCTGAAAATGAAATCAATTTCCCCGACCGAAGTTTAACCCGAAGAAATGAGCTTAGATTAGCAGATTTTGGTGCTTACCCTCTGGCATTATTGGAAAGAAATCAGACTGGAGAATGGTCCGCTGTTGAAAATGAATTCTTAAACCTTGAGAATAGATTTCGAGCAATGGAATACACCATTTTAGCTATTGATTCTACAGACAATACCAGCTTTACAATTAACGCAAATACCCCTTTCAACCCTGTGCCAAACTCAAATGAGCGACGTGTTTTTGAAAGCAGAACTTTTGATGGACTTCCTGTTCCCAGCGAAGAAACTGAACTGGAAATTATTACTGAATTAACTTCGGGAGACGATTTTTTATTCAAAATAATAGCCGGAGATACCACGAGATTTGAGGACGTCGATTTTAGAGCAAACGATACAGTTAGCTCCTATTTTCCGGTCCGTGATTTCTTTGCTTATGATAATGGCTCTGCAGATTATGCGGCAGGAATCAACCAGAAATCAGGATTTTTGGCAGTAGAATATCAAACACCCGAAGAAGTTTTCATTAAAGGTATTTCTATAAATTTCACCAATCCTCGACAGGCTAATCAAGCCATTGATATTTATATCTGGAAGGAACTGGATGAAGACCCGATATTCAGAAGAGAAGATTTGATACCGGTAAAGGAGGCAAACGAACAATTCATCTACTATTCTTTGGATACCAATATCAGGGTCACTGGGACATATTATATTGGATTTGCTCAGTTTACCAATGATTTCATTTTTGTCGGCTTAAACAAAACAAATGACTTTGGTGACAGAATTTATTACAATGTGGCAGGAGCTTGGGCACAAAATGAAGAAGTGAAGGGTTCGCTGATGATCCGCCCACATATTAGCTTATCTGCACCCTTTGAGGAAAGTGAGATTCCTGATGAAAATTTGAGAATTTTTCCAAATCCAGTTGGGAATTTCTTAAATGTAGAAGGAGCTTTTGGCCAGATCAGGATCTTCGATTCTTTCGGTAGAGAGATATTTTTGGAGCGAGAACTCACAACCAAAGGAGAAATTGTTAATTTTAAAGGACAGCGACCTGGGATTTATATTATTAATGTCGCTCGAGAAAATGGAATTGAATCATTCAGAATATTAGTTAAATAAAACTTATGGAAGATATCACTGTACAGGACCTGAAAAAAAGATTAGACAATAAAGACAAATTCTTGTTTCTCGATGTAAGAGAAGAATGGGAATATGAAGAGGATAATCTAGGCGCAAAAAACATCCCCTTGGGTGAATTACCCAACCGGCTGGATGAATTGGAAGATTATAAAAACTCCGAAATTATCATCCATTGTCGATCAGGAGCACGAAGTGGAAACGCTAAAAATTTCTTAACCTCTAAGGGTTTTACTCAGGTAAGAAATACACTTGGTGGCCTAATGGCTTATCGAAATATGTAAATACTCTTCTCCCTCCCTACTCGAAAATAAAGGGTCGTGGAGAAAAGCAAAGAATGAAAATTATAATGGCGAGCCAACCTATGGCTTGCCTTTTTTTATCCAATGGCTGGTGGCCCGACACTTCCGGATGTGCCACTCCCATCACTCTTCCAAGTAAGAAGCTATAAAATAACCATCCTTGATAGCCTTCCCAGTCAGGTTTAAAAAAGGCAATCGCATATTGAAACGCTGCCAAAGATAAAACTAAAGCAATTCGAGACTGTAGTTGTAACCCGGATTTGGAATAACAGATATATAGAAATCCCAAGTAAAGGGGAATTCGAAAAATCAGTTCTTCAGCGGGTAAATACGGGCTAATAATTCCTATACCGGCATACCCTATAAATAGTGTGAAAGTCGTCAATGATATTTCACGATGCTTTCCCGGGAATAGTCCAAAAATCACATGGCCTCCATCTAACTGGCCTATAGGAAGCAGGTTCAGTGCAGTGAAAAACAAGGCCAAATAACCAGCAAAAAGATAGGGATAATGAATCATTTCAGACATCTCAGGAAGTCTATTGGGATCAGCCAAAAGTCTCCCCATCCCATTGAATAATAAATTATCACCCAATTCAAATTCTAACACTTCCTCTCCATAACCTTGAAAGTCAGGGTCTGCATATTCAGGATGAATGGAATAAATATATTCTGACTCAGGCAAGGTCATGAATCCATAGGCCAACACTCCGACTGCGATCACAAATCCCGCCAAAGGGCCTGCAACTCCTATATCAAAGAATTTTTTACGGCTATTCACAAAGCCTTTCATCTGGATTATCGCTCCAAAAGTACCTATTGAAGGAGCTCCAATAAACCCAAGCCAGCCTGGAATAAAGAAAGGCAGGGTACACTTTACCTTATGGTAAATGGAGGTAAAGAAATGCCCCAGTTCGTGAATCAACAAGATTCCTATAAATGGAATGGAATAAGCCATCGACTTCCAGAAATATTCCAAAGTAAGAAAATCATCACCTGAAGCAATGATGGATTTGCCATAGACCCATTCCCCTCCGGCAAAAGTGGTGAAGATTAAAGTGACTATAAATAACAGACCGTGTTTTAGGTATTCTTTGCCGCTATACATCTTTGAAGTAGTCAAAAATAACCTGAGGTCCAGTCACATGAACTGCCTGAATACCTACTTCTCGAGCACCGTTTACATTTGCTACCAAGTCATCGAAGAAGATCACCCGATCAGCAGTAGTATGTAATTCATTAACCATTTTTTCGTAGATCTCTTGACTTGGCTTGGACAATCCCATTTCATGACTCAAAAACACCCAGTCAAATATCGGATCAAAATTATCCAATCCATGATCTGCCTTCAAGATTTCATTTACCCCGAGAATATGAATGAGATTTGTGTTGCTAAGAACTCCTACCTGAAAATTTTCTCTAAGTTTTTTAACCAATTTTAATCTTTCTTCAGGAATTTTTCCGAGTAAACTATTCCATAAAAAGTCAACTTTTTGATCTTCCCAATCCACTCCAAAATAACTGCGAACCTCATCTCTGAACTGCGAAGAATTTATCCTTCCTTTTTCGTATTCTTTATGAAAATCAGTGAGATAAAAGGTGTCGACTTTAGAGTGAATTGACTCTGGAAGCTCCTGTTTTATTCGGTTGATCGAGCCTCGGTAATCTATGTCAATGATGACATTACCTAGATCAAAAATTAAAAAGTCCGCGTCTAGCGTTTTTTTCATTCGAATTTGGGGTTGTGAATATCCCTTCAAATATGTAACATTGCACTCCCAAAACCAAGGTTTAAAGCCAAATCAGGCTAAAAATTGAGTTTTAAGGGAAAAGGGCCTATAGCTCATTCGGTTAGAGCAACTGACTCATAATCAGTAGGTGCTTGGTTCGATTCCAAGTGGGCCCACAAGCCATTCGTTAATTCGAATGGCTTTTTTTATATTCAATCATGATTAACTTTTTTGTATATATCCTTTATTCAGAATCACTTAACCGATTCTATATAGGACTGACTTCCCTCAGTGTTGAAGAAAGACTAGAAAACCATATCGCTAAAAAATATAGTAAGTTCAACTTTACCCAAAAAGCAAGTGATTGGACGCTATTTCATTTTATTGAATGTGATTTTTTATCCCAAGCACGAAATATTGAACTTCATATTAAGCGAATGAAATCTGCTGTCTATATCCAAAACCTGAAAAAATATCCCGAAATCGCTGCCAAACTTCAGGTGAAATATAAAGGCAACTGACTCCTCCGATAGCTATCGGAGCAGTAGGTGCTTGTACCGATAGCCATCGGCAGATTCCAAGTGGGCCCACAAGCCATTCGTTAATTCGAATGGCTTTTTTTATATTCAATCATGAATAACTTTTTTGTGTATGTCCTTTATTCAGAATCATTTAACCGATTCTATATTGGACTGAATTCCCTCAGTGTTAAAGAAAGACTAGAAAACCATATCGCTAAAAAATATAGTAAGTTCAACTTTACCCAAAAAGCAAGTGATTGGACGCTATTTCATTTTATTGAATGTGATTCTTTATCTCAAGCACGAAATATTGAACTTCATATTAAGCGAATGAAATCTGCTTTCTATATCCAAAACCTAAAAAAATATCCCGAAATCGCTGCCAAACTTCAGGTGAAATATAAAGGCAACTGACTCCTCCGATAGCTATCGGAGCAGTAGGTACTTGTACCGATAGCTATCGGCAGATTCCATTGGGCCCACAAGCCATTCGTTAATTCGAATGGCTTTTTTTATATTCAATCATGAATAACTTTTTTGTATATATCCTTTATTCAGAATCACTTAACCGATTCTATATAGGACTGACTTCCCTCAGTGTTGAAGAAAGACTAGAAAACCATATCGCTAAAAAATATAGTAAGTTCAACTTTACCCAAAAAGCAGGTGATTGGACGCTATTTCATTTTATTGAATGTGATTCTTTATCCCAAGCACGAAATATTGAACTTCATATTAAGCGAATGAAATCTGCTGTCTATATCCAAAACCTGAAAAAATATCCCGAAATCGCTGCCAAACTTCAGGTGAAATATAAAGGCAACTGACTCCTCCGATAGCTATCAGCAGATTCCATTGGGCCCACAAGCAATCCGTTAATTCGAATGGCTTTTTTTTAATCTACTCCGCTTTCAAAATATTTGCCGGATTGGCTTTTACTACCTTCCAGATTTGAGAACTAACAGTCAACCCAATCACTAATAGCAAAACCATCAAGCCGGTAGCAATCGGAATAAAACCAACACCGGCATGGAAGGCAAAGAAACTATCCAAGAATTGAGTTACAATCACAAAGGCTAAACCTCCTCCTAGAATTGAAGCAATTCCCCAACTAATCAGGTAGCGCTTAAAAAGCTTTTTTGTAAGATCGCTGGTCCCAGCGCCGAATACTTTTCGTACACAGAAATCTTTGATCCTAGAATTCATATTCAAAGAAACTAGTCCAAACAAACCCATTGCAGCCAGAATCACTGCCAAAACAGCCGCAAAAATGATAATGTGTTGGATACCGCGCACATCGGAATACTCACGCTCAAAAACATCTGCCTGAAGCTTGCCTTCAAATAGTCCTGCGGGAATTGCCTCACGCCAGGTTTTCTTCACCAAATCCATAGCTGAAAGTGCAGTCCCAGGGCTCATTTGGAGGGTCAGGTAGTTATAAATAGAATCAGAACCAGAACGAATGACCATCGGCACGATCGGCCGCTGGAAGAAAGTCATATGAAAATCTTTAACCACACCCACAATCTGATAATTTACAGAATCCAAAACAATCGATTCTTCAACTGGAAAACTCAATCCCAAATCTGTCATAAATCGCTCATTGACTAGAATGGATTGCGTCTGATCAGAGATTAGATTTGAATCCAAAAATCTTCCCGAAATCAATCTTAGCTCAAGAACTTCCGCATAATTAGCCTCCGCTTCTAGGTAATCCACCTCATACTTCTGGTCTTGATAAGTCACTTCTTTTTCCTCAGCCCCATTTCCTATAAAATTTTCACTTCCACTCACTTCTTTTACTGAAGCAATGGCTGAAATTTGATCCTTCAGAGTGAAATATGCTTTCGTATCAGGTACATTCACAATAATTTTATCCGAATTATCATATCCCCAGTCTCGATTCTCATTAAGGTAATTGGTTTGGAGAAAAGCAATTCCTGCTACAATACTGATAATGGCGAGAGTAAACTGAAAAGTAAGTAAAACACTTGTCATAAAGCTCTTAGACCCCAATTTCTGATTACCATTTAAGATAGTCACTGGCTTAAAACCTGATACAAAAACAGCGGGATACAGACCGGATACCAAAGTGATGAACCCCATCAATCCTATCAAAAACATCCAGATGTAGGGGTCATGAAGCAAGTCGAGCTTCAGACTTTTCGAAGCAACTTGATTGAAACCCGGGAGCAATATAAATACTGCCAAAAGGCAACCGATGAATAAGGCGAAAAAACAAACGATCAGGTTCTCACTTAAAAACTGTGCGATTAATTGTCCTCTCCGACTTCCTATAACTTTTCGAACACCGATTTCCTTTAGCCGCTTAGAAGCCATCAAAATAGAAATATTGATGTAATTGAAAACTGCCAAAATCAGAATAAATAGTCCTATTGCTCCTAACAAAATCTGAGGACCCAATCCTAAAAAATTTCGTACGCCATTTTCAATTTTCCCAATTTGATACACCAAATCGGTATAGGCAATTAAATCCAAACTGAGGTAAGGATTTTCTGAATTGATTTCGTTTTGTCGTTTTTTTATTGAGGCTAACCCTGCTTGAAGTTCTGCAGGGTTTACACCTTTCTCCAATTGTACAAAAGTCCATTGTTCAGCATCCCAAGATTGTTTTAAAGAGACTTGTGGCTTTTCTAATTCGATAGATTCCAAATTTACCAAGAGATCAAAATTGAATATTTCCATATCATTCAACTTTTTCATAACCCCTCCTACTTTATATCGTTTCTCTTCTCCATCAGTCACAAGGCTGATCTCTTGCCCGACAGGATGCGTATCACCAAATAGCTTCTCTGAAAGCTCAAAAGTCAAAATCACCTGATCCGGCTCAGTCAATGCTTGCGGATAGCCATACTCCATGCGATACACAAACATATCCATAAAGCCAGGGTCAACATAATTAACGCGCTGGTAGAAGCTTTCAGTTTGATAGATCAAAATTGGCAATCCCTGTTTTACCCTACTTTGGGATTTTATTTGAGTAAATTCATTTGAGAGTAGTTCAGCGATTGGTTCTGCTACAGTACCGTAGGTAACCTTTCCTTCTTCCTCATCAATCGTATAGGTCAACTGATAGATTTCATTCTTATTGGGTTGTAGCATCCCTTTAAACCAAATGTTGGCTATAAAGAGATATGCTACTAGGCAGCAACCCACTGCAGAGGCGAGACCAAAAACCGAAATGAAAGTGGTCGCTTTCTGCTTGAGGAGATTTCTCCAGCCGATTTTGAGGTAGTTCTTAAACATGGCAGTTGAATTTGAATGATAGTATTTGGTCTTAGTTCGCTTGATATTACTCCATCTGAAAAAGCTGAATACATGAATCCAAAATCGAAATCGAGCGTAAGCCAAACCTCTTTCTTCCAAATTCAGGTAAAAAATTTCATAAGCATCTCCTTGAATCTGTTCTAGTTTGGATTCAGCGCAGTAAAACTCCAGAAAACGATCTGCCCATTTTGGAGGAAAATGCTTCAGCTTAGTATCCATGAGAAAAATCTAAAGCGAGAGGCGGAATCTGGTCATATAGCTTATTTCGTAAAGTTCTGATTTCGGTAATGGCCGACCTTCCACTTGCAGAGATTCGAAAGAGTCGCTTGCGTCTACCTCCTCTTTCCTCGGTGGCTCCACCCATTTGAGAATCTAAAAACCCCTTTTCCTCCAAGCGATTCAAAACAGTATGAATAGCACTGATATTAACCTTTCGCCCGGTTTGGTTTTTTATTTCTTCCAAAACAGAGACTCCGTAAGCTTCCTGATCAAGAATGCCTACTGTCAGCAAAACCAACTCTTCCAGCTCTCCTAAATGATATCCTTTCATTTCTTGACTTTATTACTTTTACAAATATGAATCTAATATATTTGATACCTATTTGTAAAACAAATAAACGTGATGAAATAGAGTTGATCAGGGATGAGTTTTTTTTTAAAAAGTGAATAATGAGAATCGAGCTAGAAAAGTCTAATAGACTATTCTTAATTACTCAAGTGAATTTTAAAAGTTTTGTAATTCTGGATAGACCTAGAACCAAAGCTTTTAATGGTTTGCGGTCTTGGAGCTTGAATAGGCTTTTCAATACTTCAAAGATAAAATCTGATTTTCTTGAAGTAAAATCGATTCAAGCTTTGAGTATGAAATATCCTGAACAGAAAGTCCACTTTCAATCGCTAAGACTGCAGCTGCTGCAGCTGACTGCCCTAGAATCATAAATACAGGCTCCATTCGGATCGACCCAAAAGCTGTATGAGAACTCGAAACACAAACCGGCACCAGCAAATTTTCGCATTCAGATTTTTTTGGAATTAGCGTACCATAGGAAATGGAATAAGGATTTTTAGGGTGAACACCTATATCTCCTTCATTTTGAACCATACCGTCTTCAGTCACAAAACGCTGGACATTATGAGAATCAAGCGAATAAGAACCCATTCCTATAGGCTGAGGCACTTCTTTATCACCCAAAACATCATATTCCGTCATCACATAATCCCCTATCATCCTTCTTGCTTCACGGACATAGATCTGATGCGGCCAATTCCCATTATCCTTAAATTCGTCCTTTGCCAATCCCCATTGAGCCATTTTATCTCTGACTTTTTGGGGAACCTGTGGATCATGGGAAAGAAAATAAAGTAAACCCTTTTGATAGATCTCATGATCCTTTATGATTGCCTCTCTTTCTGAATACCTTGCCTCAGGGTATTCGTAGTTTTTACCAATATAATCCGTACTAAAAGGCCCATGATTGTTAGTATCGGTCTTTAGATTTGGAATGGGATCGAATTTATCGAAAGTCTCATCCCATCCAGTCTCATACACACGTGCTAAGAGCTCATATCGCGCAGGGTCATAGTTCTCTGGCTTTTCAAATGGAACTCGATTGGCTGGGTTTCTACTCATGGCCAGTCGAAAAGTGTACGCTTGAATTCTAGTGTCTCCTTGTCCATTTACACCGGGAGGTTCTGAGGAAATTTCTGGCAAAAGGCCACTCGTAGGATCTCCTGGGATTTGATAAGCGCTTACCGGGTTTTTGAAATAATGTCTATGCTGATAAACCCCAATTTGAACACCATTCCAAGTTTCTCCATAGGTAGCATTGGATTCGCGACCGACATGGTAGCTCACTTCTGCAGCAGCCATCAAATCGCCTTCATAGGTTGCGTCAATAAATACTTTCCCTTCAAATACTTTCCCTGAAAGGGTTTTAATTGATTTGATTCTGCCATCCTCCTTTCGTACACCTGTGGTTCGGTCTAACCATTCATCACGCATGACTAAAATGGAGTTTTCTGCCACAAAATCTTCAAAAATCCTCTCCGCAACATGCGGTTCAAAAATCCACATCGTGCGGTTTTCTCCATCCATAGCAGGAGTTCCCTGACCTTTATTCCCATATTCTTCTCGCTTTTGCCATTTCCAGGCAGAATCGGTTTGATAATGAAGATAAACCCGATGGTAAAACTCACGAGCAAGTCCGCCTATCACAGATTTATTTCCCGTATCGGTAAAACCTAAGCCTCCTGAAGATAGGCCCCCCAAATGCTGGTCAGGAGATACGACAATAACCGATTTCCCAAGCTTTTTAGCTTGGACTGCAGCAGTAATGGCCGCAGAAGTGCCCCCATAAATAATAATATCTGATTGATAGTAATCTTGAGAAAATGAAACCGTACAGTACAAAAGGAGAAAAAGCGATAAAATAAATTTCATAGAATGATGGATAGAAATTAGAAAATCAGAACTTTAAAAAAACTGAAGTACCCAAAAGCTACATAAGAATCACTTTTCTTCCAACCTATATACCGACTATTCATCATGACTACTTACACGATTTTAGGTGCCAATGGTAATATTGCTCAAGAAGTATCCAAAGCTTTGGCACAGCCCAAGACTATCATTCGGCAATTCAGCAGAAATCCAAAAAAAGTGAACGATTCAAATGAGCTTTTCCCAGGAAATCTTTTAAATGCAGCAGAGGTTTCTAAGGCTGTGAAAGGATCAGAAGTAGTTTTCCTTTTGGCTGGAATCCAATACAATAAAAAAATATGGAAGAGAGACTGGCCGATAATTATGCGAAATGCACTGGATGCTTGCATTACACATGGGGCAAAGTTGGTTTTTTTTGACAACATGTATGCCTTCGATCCCAACGAAGTTAGTCACCTGACTGAAGAAAGTACTATGGCTCCGCAAAGTGAAAAAGGGAAAGTAAGAAAGGAAATTTTGGATATGCTTTGGAAAGATGTCAAAGCAGGCAAACTCACTGCTTTGGTGGCAAGAGCAGCTGACTTTTATGGGCCAGGTGCATCTAATAGCTTTTTGAATGAGTTGGTTATCGATAAAATAAAAGCTGGAAAAAGCCCACAATGGCTTTACGCAGGAGACAAAAAACACTCCTTTACTTATATCCCAGATGCTGGCAAGGCTACTGCATTTTTGGCTCAACAGGAAGATTCCTGGAATCAAAGTTGGCATCTCCCAACTGATCCAGCCTATCCATCAGGTCAGGAAGTCACTGCGATCTTAAATAAGAAACTTGGAAAAAATCTAAAACTTCAAGTTTTACCGGCCTTTGCTGTGAGTTTGTTAGGATTATTTATTGCTCCGCTTCGCGAAATCAAAGAGCTACGCTACCAGACAGATTCGGATTATTGTTTTGACTCCTCAAAAATCGAGAAAGTATATGGCTTGAAACCAACTCCAATTGAAGTTGGGCTGGCCTCTTGCCTTTAGGGAGATTTATTTTAAACTTTCAATTGAAGTTTCCTTTCATGGCTCGTTTTCTATATTAAGGAATAATTAGAGTATTAAATATGTCCCACGATCATTCACACCATCATACACATTCGAACCTTAAGCTTGCTTTTTTCCTCAATTTAGCTTTTACCATTTTAGAGATTGTCGGAGGAATCTACACCAATTCAGTTGCAATTCTTTCAGATGCGGTTCATGATCTCGGAGACAGTTTTTCCTTAGGCTTGGCTTGGTATCTGGATAAGAAGTCCAAGAAATCCGCTTCCAGCCAGTTTTCCTTTGGGTTTCAACGCTTTTCTTTAGCTGGAGCCTTTGTCAATGCCCTGATCCTCCTACTGGGATCGATCTATCTAATCAGTGAAGCAATCCAACGTTTTCAAAATCCGGAGGTATCAGATGCTCAGGGGATGATACTATTTGCACTTCTTGGCATTCTTGTCAATGGATACGCCGCCTTTAAAGTATCTAAAGGATCATCTCAAAACGAAAAAGTAATCAGTTGGCATTTGATTGAAGACGTCCTAGGTTGGGCAGCTGTATTGATAGCCGGAGTAGTACTTTATTTTAAAGAAATCCCTTGGCTTGACCCTGCCCTATCATTGGGCATTTCCATCTTTATCCTTTGGAATGTTTTTAAAAATCTAAAAGGAACGATTATGATTTTTCTCCAAGCCGTACCGGAAGACGTGTCGCTGGATGAAATCAAATCAAAAATATGTGAACTGGAAAAAGTCGATTCGGTTCATCACATGCACATTTGGTCACTCGAAGGTGAGCACCATGTTTTTACAGTTCATGTAAAGCTCAAACCAATCGAAACTTTAATTGAATTGAATGAAATTAAAACCGAAATAAAAAAACTGCTAAAGGCCTATCCCTTTTCACATTATACCATAGAGATAGAAGATGATCAGGAAGAATGCCTCATGAGGTCCTGAATTGATTAGCAAATCGAAGTACTTCCTAGGCTTGGATTGATTATTTTTTGTTAAGCAGAAGACAAAATCAAAATCATTATAGTTGAAATGATTTTTTTTAAAAGATTTTGAATAAATTAAAGTGGGTATTCGGTTGAACAACAAGTAATTGATTAAACATCATTCCCCATTACTTGTTACTTAACTGTTGTTCTTTTAGCCCTCAACCAAATATAATTTAAGTATGAAAAAGATCTACTTTCTCTTCGCATTAATTGCAGTAATCACATGTGGATGTTTTTCCCAGAAAGATTACGTCACTGAGTACGATTATAACTATCAAGGATCTTTCAAAAAATATAAAACCTTTGCTTTTGTAGAGACAAATGAAGGTGATTCTTCTATGATTTCGCCAGTATTGAATGCGACTATTGGTGCAAGACTCGGGTCACAGGGATTCAAAGAAAAACCAGTTCAACCTGACATGTTGGTAAGCTATAAGATTTTCACAGATTCAATAAGCTATCGTGGCTATGTACAGCCTGAGTTTGACTACTGGCTAAAGCGTAGAGGAACCACTTATCGAGACGAGGAAGGTGAGTTAGCTCGAGAGCAGGAAAAAGATGAAACTTACAATATGGTAAGATATAGTAAAAATGAAGGTATGCTTGTGATTTATGTAATTGATAGCAAGCTTGGCAATACCATTTGGCAGGGCTATACTCCTACCCGATTTGATTTCAATTCTCCGGATTTTCAGGCTGACATCACAAGAGCTGCTTATCGGGTTATGAATGAATTTAAAATTGTCAACCGATTTGGAGAATCTCCCCGTTAGTCGGGCAATTTTACGGGCAACCTGTTGCTTTCCTCTACAACTTTCATAGAATTTATAAATCTATTCTAATACCTATTAACCCTTTATTTTTAGTATAAATAGCCTCCTATATCATATAGAGAGGCTTTTTACTTTTTGATATGCTTCAGCATTTTTCTGGCAATCGTTTTGGATTTGATGATACCAAACAACACAAACCAACAATGAAAAAAACGATCATTTTGACGGGAATTCTTAGCGCTGCATTGACAGTATCATGTGTTTCAAAAAAGAAATACACAGCTCTTGAAAGCAATCTCTTCCAGACTCAGACTGAACTAGCTATGACCAATCAAGAAAAGGCAGAGCTTGAAGAAAAAATGTCAATCATAGAAGCAAGAGTCGCTGAATACAATGCGAGAATCAATTCACTAAAAGACACCAACGATCACCTATCACTTCAAAACGATGGAATGCTTACCCTAGAGGGTGCCACTTTGATGTCAAAGAATAATAAAGAAAAAATGAAAGCTACTTTGGCAAAAGTAGATCCTGCCAAACTAGCCGAGGCTCGTACTATGGAAGACTCTGTCAATCTGGCTGTAGAATATAACCTCACTCAAAATATCTCAGATACTACAGGAGAAGATAGTGACGATATCAAAATCAGTATTGAAAATACCGTTGTGATGATCTCAGTATCTGACAAATTACTTTTCAATACGGGTAGCTATAGAATCAATTCTAAAGCAGATCCATTATTGAAGAAGCTTGCCGAACTGATCAATGCAGAACCTAGTCTGGAAATCATGGTCGAAGGTCATACAGATCCTAGAACTATCTCTACAGGGGTAATTCAGGACAATTGGGATCTATCTGTAAAGCGAGCAACAAGCATCATCAGAAAGCTTCAAAATGACTACAATGTAGCACCCGAGAAAATGATCGCTGCAGGAAGATCAAGCTATATGCCTTTGGTAGAAAATGACTCACCTGAAAATATGGCAATCAACAGAAGAACTAGAATCGTTCTGATCCCAGATCTGGATATGTTCTTTGCAATGCTCTAAAAAGAAAAACCAACTATTAGTAATAAAAAGAGCAAGCCAAATTGGCTTGCTCTTTTTTTCTGTTTTTCTGATTCATAAAGTTTTAAAAAACTATTATTTCAAATTTCTTAAGACTAATACTTCCAATTCGCCTTAAATATTCTTCATACTTTTTCATGACCCCTGGAAAAATGGTTGAAGACTTTAGCCAAACTAATCCAACACTTCCAAGGTACCCAAAGCGTGTTTCATCAAAACCTCCTGGAAAAACAAGGTATAAACCGATTGAGCTTGATCTGCCTGGGCAGCGACGAGCTGTTGATTTGCGGTAGCCAAATCCACAAAATTGGAAAGCCCTAGTCTAAAACGCTCCGAAATAGCTAATTGAGCCTCCTTGGCAGCAAATACTTGCACATCCGTATTTGCTGTTTTTCGGATGGCGGCTTGGTAATTTTGATAAGCTAATCTCACATCCTGATAGACTTTCCGATCTATAGCTGCCTTTTGAATTTCTTGGTTTTTATATGCAACTCTACTCCTGCTTACATCCAGTCGGTTTTGGAAATTATTGAAAATCGGAATTGTGAGATTCAATCCTAAATTATTTTGTGGGTAGATTTTCAATAACTGTTCTTGAATAGACCTATTATCCAATGAAGTAAAGAATGTTGAATAATTGTAAAAAGCCGAAAGACGTGGATAGTACATTGCCTTTATAGCTTTCAAGTCCTTTTTGGTAGAATTCACAAGAAGTTCTTGCTGTGCTTTGTCGGCACGATTAGTAGCTGCGATTTCATAAAGTTCATCCATTGGGAGATCTTGCAGACTATTCTCCCTTGCTGAAGCATCTACAGGAGTCAATTCTGGGGTTACACCTGGCTGTAATTGCAAATATTCAGAAAGATCCCAAAGGTCATTTTCCAATTGTACCTGAGCGTCCACCAATACAGATTCTAATCGAGCTACTTCAGATTGTTGATTGTATTGATCAGAAAGGGTCCGTAGACCTGCATCTACAAATCCTTGAATCTGTCTCAATTGCTCCTTTTGATTAGCAAGATTTTCAGTGGCAATTCGAAGTAATTCCTGATCCAATAAAACTTGTAAATACCTCCTTGCGACATCAAAAACTACTTGTTGACTCGCACGATCCAGCCCTTTTTCGCCCGCATCATAAGCCAATTTTGCAGATTGGGAATCGAGAATTCTTCTTCCGGAATTGAATATTGGCATATTTAAATTCAATCCTGAGGAGATAATCTCATTAGTCACATTTGTTACCACGATTTCTCCCTCAATCTGTTGAAACTGCTGACCTGACTGCTGCGCAAAAGTAGTATTGAACCCGACAGAAGGAAAATGAGAAAACATTGCCACTTGCTTTTCTTTTTGTAAGACCTCCATCGCATTGAGTTGAGTTTGGTAGTTTACATTAGCTTGCAACGCTAATTCCACTGCCTCTCGGAAATCAATTTTCAACGTGTCTTGAGCAAAAATTTCCCCTGAAAAAAGAAAAGAAATCCCAACACTCAAATAAATATTTATCCAATTAAATAGCTTCATCACTTTCAATTTTACCATCTAGCATATTAATTAACCGGGTACCAAAATCTGCGTTTTCCCGTGCATGTGTAGCCTGAATAATAGTCGTTCCTTCACGGTGAAGTTCCTGGAAAATCTCCATGATTTCTTTAGCCTGACCCGAATGAAGATTCCCTGTTGGCTCATCTGCAAGCAGAACCCTAGGCCTTCCTGCAACTGCCCTAGCAATCCCAACAAGCTGCTGCTGACCTCCGGAAAGCTGCGCCGGAAACAGATCCTTTTTCGCCACCATATTGAATCGATCCATTAAGTTGGCTATGATACTTTTTCGCTCAGAAGAAGAGACATTTCTATAAAGTAGCGGTGTCTCTATATTTTCATAGACAGTCAACTCATCAATCAAATGATAGGCTTGAAAAATGTATCCAAACTCACTTTTATGCAGGGCAGAGCGCTCTCGTTCTTTCATGGATTTGATACTTCGATCTCCAAAAGAATAATCGCCCTCATAATCCTCATCCAGCAAACCTAAAATATTTAACAGGGTTGATTTCCCCGCACCACTTGGTCCCATAAGTGTGAGAAATTCTCCCTCATTGATGGTAAGGTCAATCCCTTTCAGAATAAAGACCCGTTGGAAACGGGACTCGATGAATTTATCTAAGTTTTTGAGTTGTATCATTAGAATTTGAAAATTGTAAAATTGAAAGATTGTAAAATTTGTGGCGGATGAATTGGAGAAGATGGAGGTTGATGGTCTCGAAATGACGATACTTTAGAAATCATAAATCCTAAATCTTATATCAAAAATCCCATTATTCACTTTTCAGTGTCTTGGATGGATTTAATCGGAATACTTTCCAACTTCTGTAGCCAATTGTCAAGACTGCCAAGATCAAGACTGCCAAAATAGCAATCACAAATGGCCATATCGTTAAAGCCGTTCGGTTAGCAAAAGCCGCTAGCCAAGAATCCGAAAACCAAATTCCAAATCCAATCGCCAAAACTGCTGAGACCCCAAGAAGCTTTAAGAAATCTAAAGACAATACTTTGAGTACATCTCCTTGGGTAGCGCCCAGAACTTTTCGAATACTAATCTCTCGGGTCCTTCTCAAAGCCACATAAGAAACCAATCCAAAAAGCCCCATGCATGCAATGAAGATTGCTATTCCTGAAAATAAGCCGAAAATCAAACCCACTTTTTGCTCTGATTGGTAGAGATTAGCATACTCCTGATCCAAAAACTTAGGATTGAAAGGGCGACCTGGAACCAGTTTCTTCCAGACAGCCTCAATTGAGGCGAGATTCGCAGTCGGATTTCCAGCAGCCAATTTTATCAAAAGCACATTCGCTTCTTCAGGATCATTAAAGATCACCATTGGACCTACTTTTTGGTGAAGGGAACTGAAATAGAAATCCTTCACAATTCCTTTTACTATTGCGTTATTGGTGAATCCTACGTTTATTTTTTTTCCAATCGCATCCTGAGAAGTCCAACCCATTTCCGCTATGGCGGATTCATTTAATAGGATTGGCATCTCTCCATTTTCTTCAAGACCTCTCCTTACAGGATCGGATTCAGTATAATTTTCTCCTGCCAGCAGCTCCAAATTGATGGTCTCAATCAAGTCTGGATCTACCGCGTATCCAGTAATCATAAACTCACGGCTATTGTCTCCTCCCGGGAAAATCTTGTACCCCGCCTTCACATCATGAGGCATATCAGCTGCTCTGGCAATAGAAACCGCCGCTCCCGATCGAATCATCTCCTCTCGAAGTGTTGGGATAGACTCTCTCATGTTATAATGATAATTCAAGGCGACGACTTGTTCTTTATCATAACCCAAATTCACTTCCCGCATAAAGTCCAACTGACTCTTTACCACAAAAGTGGAAATAAGGAGTCCCATCGAAACAAAGAACTGAAAGACAACCAGTGACTTCCTCACCCAAGCTCCACCTCCTATTTTCAATTTGTTTCCTAAAGCTTTCATCGGCTCCATTCCTGATAAAATCAGCGAGGGATAAAAACCAGCCAATAGTCCTACAGCAAGAAATAACCCCAAAAGACTAGTAATCCCAATAGGTGAAAACAATAAATTCAAGTCTAAAGGAACACCTCCGAAATTCTCAAAAGGAATAGCAACCAAATAGATAACCAGAATACTAAACAAAATCGCACCCATAGAAAGGATCATGGATTCAGAAACGAATTGTCCAAAAAGTTGAACTCGATCGGCTCCCATCACTTTACGAAGGCCGACTTCTTTGTTTCTTTCGGTAGCTTCGGCAGTAGCCAGATTCACATAATTAATGATTCCAATGGCAATCAATAAGATCGCAACCACCCCAAAAATATAAATGTATTTAATATCTGTTCCTGGCTTGATCGTACTCAAGGTAGGATCTCCTAAGTGGATATTTGTAACGGGCTGAGTAAAAAAAGCTGTTTCATAGCCGTATTCTGCTAAGTCCGCACCTAAGTATTTCTCCACCATTTCTGCCATGTTGGCTTCGAAAGCAGCTACATCAGTTCCTGGCTTCAGCTTCACATAATTGTAATAATTACTTGGAGACCATTCTGGCTCGCGACTATGTCTATGTGATTTGAAGGAAGCCAAAAATTCAAAAGCTAGATGGCTATTACTTGGAAAATCTTCCATCACACCTGTGATCAAAAAGTCTTTACCATCAACTTTTAAAGATTTTCCCTCTGCATTAAAAGCCGACCCAAAATAGCGCTTAGCCGTTGATTCTGTTAAAACGATTTGATTTGGTTCAGAGAGAATTCCAGTCTTTTGGCCCGCGATCAGATCAAAATCGAAAACCTCAAAGAAATGCTCATCCACCATCGCATAGTGATTTTCTTCCTGACTTCCCTCACCTGCATCAATCATGACCGATGAAAAAATACTCAAATCGAAAATAAGCGTGGCATTTTCAACTTCCGGGAATTCCTCTAAAAGTGTAACAGGAAGTAAAGAAGGCGAAGAACCGACCAACTGAGATTCTCCATTGGAGACGAACTCCTGATTGATTTTATAGATTCGATCGTAGTCAGCATACATCCGATCGTAGCTCCACTCGTGGTTGATGTAAAGGGCTATAACGATAAAACTAACCAGAGCTACTGTCAGACCTAGCAAATTAATCCCAGTGTAAAGCTTCCGCTTTCTAAGGTTTCTGAAGGAAATTTTAAGGTAGTTTTTCCACATAATAAATTGGAAGATTTTAAAATTGAAATTATTTATCCGCCGTGGTGGATTGGAAGATTACCCATTCCTAAAATATCAATTTTACATTTTACATTTTAAATTCTACATTAATCAGTTCCACTTTTATGCCATAAAAAAAGCCCCTGAATTAGCTTCAGAGGCCTTTATTTAGATTTTCACTAGCTGTTTTCTCGAACATTTTTGTTCGGTGGCGGACAAATCAATTTGATTCTTCAGTTCTTTTTAAAACTTTCTGTATTTACCATTCAAAAACTTATTTGCCTTTTTCTCTGCAAACTTAGCTTTTCTACTATCCCAATGAAGGGTCTCATTTGGGAACCGACCAGCAATCACACCTAAGAGGATGGTTTCTGTCAATCGAGCAGAGTAATCAAATGGAGCGGTAGTCTCGGTTTTCCCAAGACAAGCATCCACAAATTGGTGGTAGTGCTTTTTACTCTCTGAAGCGTAATCTTTTACCGGCTTACCCAAGTTGAAAGACTCAATGTCCATTTCAACATATTTCCCATCAACAATTTTTCGAGGCAATTGCTGGAAATGTGGAAGTAATAGTCTTCCATTTTCTCCCAAAAACATAGCTCCTTGATCAGGAAGCTCATCTCCATTTGGCAGAATCAAATCCTCATGGGCTGGTGGAGCTCCTGGTCCATCATACCATACCCACTTCAATGTTTCGGTAGTATATGGCGTTTGAGGAAATTCGTAAGTCACAATATTATTCACCGGATAGCCAAAACCATTGGGCTCCCTGCATTCATTAACAATAGTGCGAGGTACATCAAGCTCAAGTGCGTTGTACGGGGTATCAAAAATATGGACACCCATATCCCCCAAGGTTCCACATCCATAATCAACTAACTGTCTCCAATTTCCAGGGTGATATACATTTTCTTTATACGGTCGCTCAGCCGAAGTTCCTAACCAAAGATTCCAATCCAAAGTCTCAGGGATCGGATCACTTCCAAGAGGCTCAGGACCATCGTAGCCCCAGTTTTTAGGAGACCAAGCACGAACCGTATGCACTTTGCCGATGATTCCAGATTGGATCAAGAGCGTAGCTAATTTATAATCATAAAAGGAGTGAACCTGAATCCCCATTTGGGTAACAAGATTTTTCTTTTTCGCCAAAGCCTTCATCTTTCGAGCTTCAGTCACATAATGAGTCAATGGCTTTTGACAATAAACAGGTTTATCCATCTTCATAGCCATCAATGATGCTGGAGCATGGGTATGGTCTGGAGTAGATACAATTACTGCATCAATTTCATTTTCCATATCCTTTAGCATAGTTCGGTAATCTCCATACGTCCGAGCATTTGGGAAAAGCTTCGATGCAGCAGCAATATTATTGACATCTACATCGCATAGTGCCGTGACATCTACCAATTCGTGTGAAGAAATAGCCTTCAGATCCTCCATCCCCATATTTCCAACTCCAATATGTGCGGTACGAAGTCTACCACCTGCTTTGACATTTGCCAGTGCAGCTGGAGTTAATGCTAATCCAAATAGTCCAAGACCTGTTTTCTTGATGAAATCCCGTCGGTCGATAAATGTGAATTTTTTACTCATATCCTTCTTTTTTTGATTCTTATATGCCTACAATTCCTTAATTCTGATGTTTTTGAAATGAACCACATCTCCATGACCCAAAAAGCCAATATGTCCTCTATCACGCTTGAGACCAGGATGATCCTGTCCATCCAATGTTCCATTTTTACTTGCTTCCAAATAGTCTCCTTCCAAGATCACTGTGCCATTTAGAATCACTGTAATTTTGGGATGCTGTACGATGACTTCTTGTTGATTCCATTCTCCAACAGGCTTTAAGAAGCCTTTTTTTGCCGGGATGACGCCATAGACTGAACCATGAAATTGGTATTCTTTCAGTCCTTTGTATTTGGAAGCGGTATTATCTAAGATCTGAATTTCCTTGCCTACATAGGCCGCATCGCCTTCTAATGGGGCATGAATTCCTAAACCATTATTAGCGCCGGGGGTTAGCTGAAATTCAAAGCGGAGAACAAAGTCTCTATATTCCTTTTCGGTGTAAAGATTTCCACCTCCTTTTCCTTTGGGGTCGATGATGATCAACCCGTTTTCTGATCGGTAGGATTCTTTATTCCCCACCCAACCATCTAGGTTTTTTCCGTTATAGAGTTGAGTAAAGCCTTTTTCATTTTCCATTTTTTGTCCAAATGAAACAAAAGAAAAAACGCAAAAAGTTAAAATGAGAGTGGTTAAAATGGGTTTGTTCATAAGTAAGAGGAATTAACTTCGGGATGTTACTCTTGAATCTTATCTGCAAGATAACTTTTCAGGGGAAATTCTCTTCGAAAAACTTACTTAAAAATATTTATTACACCAGTGGAGGTTTGTTGATTTTTTTGAAAAAGAAAACTTGTGGATTAGCAAAACAGAGCCAAGGGTTTAAACCCTTGGCTAATATTAAATCGAGACTAATGACTCGTCCTAAAACTTCCGGGTATATCCGATTCTTAGCACTTGTGTCTCGTAATAATCCGCACTGGTATAGCTAAAGTCATTTCCTTGAATGGTTCGATTGATCACCAAAGTATTGAATAGATCAGTGGCATTAAAAAAGACTTCACCTTTTCCATTCTGAATAACCCGCTTCAAACCTACATCTACTGAAAACCTGGAATCAATCCTACCTTGAGGAATCAAATCCGGAGCGAGATAAATGACAGAAACCTGTCCACTGAAGTTTTCCGAAAACTTAAACTTAGAATTCCATTTCACATTCCCAGAGAATACCTCCTGCTTCTCAGCCGTGAAAGTATGTGGCTTTGGATATAAGTTTTCTACTGTAAATGCATCAATCTGATTATGATAGCCAGTCAGGTTTAAATCAAAAGTATACCAGTCGTTCACTTCTTGATTCCAGATCAATTCAATTCCACTGTTATAGCTTTTATCTGCATTTTGGAAAATGGCATAGATCAATCGGCTGTCAGGAACTGTAGTGGAAATTCTCGTAATCGTACCATTAACCATCCGATGATAAATGGCGGAATATAAATAGCCGGAGTTCCAACCTGCCTTCCATCCTAACTCAAATGAATTGGTAAACTGGGGCTTTAAAGCTGGATTTCCGACTTTGATAATCTCAGCATCATCATATTTCGGGAAGATTCGAATGTCCACTTCATTAGGTCGATCTACTCTTCGATTATAGGAAAGCGTCAACTTATTGAAATCATTGACTTTATAAGAAATCCGGGTATTGGGGAAAGGTTGGAAATAGTTATAACCATCACTTTTGTAAGTTGGGTGATCTGGATTTACTTCATAATTCAGATTTACATACTCTACCCGAAGTCCGATCTCGGCTTCCAACTTTTTGGTTTCATAAATGTAGTTACCATAGACAGCTGGTATGGTCTCCCTATAGGTAGCAGCACCTCCAGCTAGTGAATCGATAGGCGAATTCAATCCCGGGAAAAACTGCATATTCGTCGGAATCCAACGTCTTCGCAACTTCATCCCCATCTCCAATCGGCCCTGCCTTAATGGTTTCACATAGTCTAGGGTCCAGTCCAAAACATTCTCATCTGACAATAACTTGAATGCGTCTTGGCCTACCGAATTGGGAAGTGTATTGGTGAAGAAATATTGCTCATCCTCTCGATGGAAGGTGTAATTCATCCCTGCTGAAAGTGTATGACCTGGATCAGAAAACTTGTGCTGAAAGGCTGCTGTAGCCATCACAGTCGTTTTCAATTCATCTTCAAGAAACTGCCAAAGTCTCAACTGCTCTGAATAATCAGCATTATAAAAAGGTTGATCCCCTCGATCAATAATTTTTTCGCTTCCAAAAAGTCCTGAAATGGTTAAAGTATTTGCAGAATTAATGGACCAATCCACGCCAGCCCGGGTGGTCAGAAAGTTCGTATTCCGATTCCGCTTAAGTTGCTGATTGATGATAGTACCATCATTATAGGTTCGGACGACAAACTCATTTTTATTTAGTGTCTGCGTGTAAAGATTATCAGCTTGAATGAAAAAATTCAGATCCTTTTTTCTGAAATTCAAAGAAAGCGATGGATTGATTTTTGGAGTATTCTGGTATTGTGGTCGAATACCCGGCAGATTTGCCTTCTTCTCCCACATAGCACCAAGACCGAGTGCTAAACCTACACTGCCATTTACACCTTGCTTTTGCTCTTTTTTCAGGATGATATTGATGATCCCTCCATTTCCATTTGTGTCAAACTTGGCCGAAGGATTATTGATGATTTCGATTTTCTCCACAGCTGAGGCAGGCAGATTATCCAAGCCGGTTTGATTTCCAAATCCAGTTAAGGCTGTTTGCTTGCCATCTATTAAAACAGTAATTCGATCATTGCCTCGGATCTGCACTTTCCCTTCCTGAATCGCCACTCCGGGGAGATTTTGCATGGCTTGAAGCACAGAACCACCTGTTTGGCTAATATTATCAGAAAGGTCGTAAGTCTTTTTATCCAGCTTGGTTCCGACCGCATCTTGCTGACCTACAACTTCCACTTCACCCAACTCCTGAAAAGAAGCCTTCAAACTCAACTCACCCAAATTTAAAAAGGGAGAATTTGACCCAACAAAAACCGGCACTTTCAACGATTCAAATCCGATAAAACTTGCCTCTAAAACATATTCACCAGAGTTCACATCATTGAGAACAAATAACCCAGCATCATCGGAAATTGAGCCCGTCACAAAAGTAGAATCACTAATTTTCTTCAGCAAAACATTCACATAGGGCAAAGGCTCTTGGGTAGTTTCTTCAATGATTTTTCCGGAGAGTTTGACTTTTATGGATTGGCAAAAAAGGTTGTTAAAACCTCCAAGGATTATAAAAATGAAAACCAAAATTGATTTTTTCATGAGGCATTGTATTCAAACATTCCAACAACTCAAAAATCGAAATAATTTAACACGGGTAATCACCTCCTAAATAAATTAAGGAGAAAATAAGACTGAATCGTGAATCATTGTTTCTTAAGCCCACTTAGCTCTCAATTCGAAAATTTAGGATTAGCTCAAACAATTAACCTCCTATCCTAAATCCAAAAAACCAACCTCAAAAATAATAGCTTTTCCATTTCTGGGTTGGTTTTTCAGACTTCTAATTTCAAACTTCTTACTTACATTTCTTACTCGCTTTTCAGCACCTTCGCAGGATTGCTTTGCGAAGCGATATAAGAATGCACTCCAACTATGATCAGGCAGATCGCCATTACTCCAAGTCCTGCTGCAGCAAAGATCAGGTAAGGCATCTCGATTCTGGTATTAAAGCCATTCAGCCAATCATTCAGGAAATAATAGGAAGGATACACCGCAAGTAAAAAAGCGACACCCACCAAAATCAAATAGTCTTTGGAGATCAGAAATAAGATCTGTTGCAAAGTGGCACCGAGTACTTTTCGGATGCTGATTTCCTTGGTACGCTGCGCTATGGTAAAGGAAGAAAGTCCAAACAATCCCATACAGCTAATCAAGATTGCCAAGCCACAGGCAAAGCCTAAAACATTCCTGATTTTGAGATCTTCAGCATAAAACTTCTCAATCTGCGAATCGAGAAAGCTAAAAGAAGCTTCTTCATTTGGATAGATCGATTGATAGATACTCTCAAGATTTTGCTTGGCTTCAGCCAAATTTTGATCACTAGAAAGCTTCACGCTTACCGTTTGGAAGTAAGTCGGTTCCCGCTTCATCAGCATCGGCCGGATTCCCTCGCGTAGTGTTCTCGAATGAAAATTCCCGATCACGCCTATGATTTTAAATTCTTTCCCTCCATGTCCGATCTGTAATCCAATCGCTTCCTCAATAGAATTAATTCCAGCTTCTTTCAGGAAATTTTCATTCACGATCAGCTCGTCATCACTTTTGATCGAGGCAGTTCCAGCTAACAGCGGAATTCCATTCACCCGCACAAAAGCCGAATCCACATTCATGACTTGGACGAAAATCTGCTTTTCTGTAGTGTCCACAGGAATGTAGGCATCTGAGGTCCAAAGACTGTTGGACGACACTAAACTCCCACTCAAACTGGAAGCGGCTACCGAAGACTCTTGGTTCATGCGATTTTGAAGTTGCAGCATTTTATCCGGATCAGACATAAAAGGCAATGAAGTATAGAGCACCGCTTCTTTGTCAAACCCCAAAGGCTGGCTCGTTACAAATTTGAGCTGAGAATTAAGCACCAAAACCAAAATGATAAATGAAATGGAAGAGGCGAATTGAAGCACGGTCAGGTTTTTCCGGAGGAAAGCTCCTAAAGAAAACTTACCCACTTTTGAAAATTCACCTTTCAAAGCCCGCTGTGCCTGGTATCCTGACAAAATCAAGGAAGGATAAATCCCCGTCACTAAAGTGAGCACAATTGGAAATGCCAAATAGAAAATCAAATTAGAACCTGATAAAAAATCTATTCTAAAATCTCCAGGTAGATAAGTAGAAAATGAAAGTCGTAACCCCTCCACCAGAACAAGTGCCAGTAAGGTACTGATCATTACCAGAAGAAAAGTCTCGGATAAAAATTGCAAAATCAACTCTCCTCTACTCCCTCCTATTGTCTTTCGGATCCCCACTTCTTTTGCCCGATTGATGGCTTGGGCGGTTTCAAGATTGATAAAATTCAAACTCGCCAGTACCAAAATGATCAAGCCGATAGAAATCAGGCCATTCAAAAAGACTTTGGAAACCTGATCATCAGCGTAGTTTTGCGAAAAGTGCATTTCTGCCAATGGCTCTGCAAAGAAACTTGTCTTAGAATCCTCATCCACTTCAAAATGCTTCTCGACTAAAGATTCAAAAGCTTTATCGATTGACCCAACATCCACACCTGGATTAAGCTTTACGAAAAGTTGGGAACTCGAATTGACGGAACCCCAAATATGCAGTCCGTACCATTCCTTGAGTTCGTCAGTTTGAATAGTACTTAGAGAAATGAAGTCATGAAAAATAAAATCAGAATTCTCTGTAAAGTCAGCAACTACACCTGTGATTTGTGCCGATATACTATCGGGATCAATAAACAAAAGTTCCTTCCCCAACACATCATCAGCGTCTGAACCCGGGAAATATTTGTGAAGACTAGCCTCTGAAATCACCAGACTGTTAGGCTGCTCCAATGCAGTTTTGGGATTACCAGCCAACCATGTCCTTGGAAAAATCTGAAAGAAACCGGCATCGGCATATGTGACAAAATTTGAACGCCCAAATGATCGATTGCTTGATGGATCAGCTACCAGGGTCTGATATCCTGTGTAAAGTCTTCCCTTTTGAGCGATACCGGGAATTTCATCTTGGATCACCTCACCCAACGGACCTGGAGTGCCGGAATTAGGAAAAGCTCCCCCATCGCCCCAATCTGTCATGGTATTGATGCGATAAATCCGCTCTACATCGGGATGAAAGCGATCAAAGCTATAGGAGTGAGTGACCACATTGAAAATCAAAAAGCAGATCGCTATCCCGATCGAAAGTCCAAGAATATGGATTGCAGATCTGACTTTATTTCGGAAGATGTTCCTCCAAGCGATTTTTAGATAGTTTTTGAGCATAGTTTAAAGGGTTGTCGTAGTTGTCGGGTTAGATTTCTTCATGATTTGGCATTCATCATTGGATATTTTTCATTTCTAAATCCCCGTTTAACTGTTTCAGGAATCTATTATCCCAATTTCCATCAGGATTCAAATCGTAAATCACAAATCCTATTCGCTTTTTAAGCTTTTAACTGGATTGGCAATGGCTGCTTTAATTGATTGAAAGCTTACTGTTAGCAATGCTAATAACAAAGCAAAACCTCCTGCAATTCCTACGATCCACCATTCGAAACTGATCCGATAGGCATAGTCTTCCAGCCATTGATTGACCGCAAACCATGAAATCGGAACAGCTAGGAGAATTGCCCAAAAGACCGGCTTAACGAAGTCTTTGGAAAGTAGCATCACCACTTTAGCCACTGATGCTCCCAATACTTTTCGAATTCCTATTTCCTTGACCCGCTGCTCGGTGGCGAATGAGGCCAAACCGAACAAGCCCAAGCAGGAAATCAAAATGGAAAGTATCGTCAGCAAGCCTACGATGTAATTCACCGTGCGGTCGGCCCGATACAGTTCCTCAAAATGGGTATTCAGAAAACTATATTCGAACTCTCTTTCCGGAAAATACTGGTTCCAAACAGTTTCGATAGCCACAATTGCCTCTTGGGCTTGTGAGCCGTTGATTTTAATAGAAATCTCAGCATAGCCCCAGTTTTCCTCCCGGACCATAAATAGCGTTTCGATCTTGTGATGAAGAGAATTGAAATTAAAATCTCTGACTACTCCGACGATCTGACCCAAAGAATCGGACCAACCAAAGCCAAAGGGCTTTCCGATTAACGATTCCAGAGTTGCATTTTCGCTTTCAGCCGAAAGCAATTCTTTGGCTAAGGATTCATTGATGATAAAGCCTTTCCCGCTTTCGGCTTTGTTGTTGGAGTTAAAGTTTCTTCCTGCTACCAATTCCATTTGGTACAGACTGACAAAGTCGGGATCCACGACAAGATGCGAAGTCGATAGCTCACGAGTATCTTCTTTTCCCTCAAAAATCATGGAGGTCTGGTGCAGATTATTCCCTAGTCTCTGACCTGAAGCTGATACACTTTGGACCGAAGAATTGCTTAGCAGTTGCTGTTTGAAAGGCTCATACTTTTCGATCGGCTGATTGCCAAAGGGGATCGTCACAATTTGATCATAGGCAAAACCCAAGTCTTTCTCCTGCATGTAGCTTAATTGCCTGCTTGCAAAAATAGTGGAGATGATCAAAAATATCGCAGCTGAAAACTGTACCACTACAAGCGAAGTCCTGAATCCTGATTTGTTCCCAATCTTCAGGTCTGCCCCTTTCAATATTCCCGCAGGTTTAAAACCTGATAAGTACAAGGCTGGGTAAAGACCTGACAAGATCCCAATCAAAACCGCTCCAGAAAGGATGTAAATCAAAGTAAATGGTTCCGATAGAATCGGAAATACGAGGGATCGCTGACTGAATTGATTAAGTGAAGGAAGGAAAAACCCAACCAATACCAAGGCAAAAAACATCGCTATCAAACTGATAAATATCGATTCACCGATGAACTGAAAATAAAGATTGGATTTCGTGGCGCCTGACACTTTTCTCACCCCGATTTCCATGGCGCGATTGATGGATTTAGCGGTGGAGAGATTGACAAAATTTAGCGCAGCAATCACCATGACCAGAATCGCGATGTAAAAAAAGATGCGAGTGTAGGCTTTGTCGAACTTCTGAAAATTAAGGTAATCATGCGTGATGTCCGAGGATCCGGCATGAACATCCGCTATGGGCTGAAGTAACAACTCGTAGCCATCCGCTTCTTTTTCATCCATGTGGGAAAGAAGATAATCCGGAAACTTCTTCTCCAACTCTTCAATATTCACATCCTCTCCCAATTCCAAGTAAGTAGTCAGCCAATTGCCTCCCCAGTTTTCTATAGCCTGTGGGCCAACATAGCTATTGAATGAGCTCAGTGCATCAAATTGTAAATGGGAGTTTTCCGGAAAATCTTCCATCACCCCAGTCACGGTGTAGGAAATGGTGTCTTGCGTTGCAAGCGATAAAACCTCACCAAGAGCCGGTCTATTTCCAAATATTTTCTCTACACTTTCCTGAGTCAAAATTATACTGAAAGGATCCTTGAGAGCAGTTTCCGGGTTTCCTTCGATGAGTTTAAAATCAAAAAGCTGGAAAAAGGAAGAGTCCGCCCATACGGTTTTTGAAAGGATGGTCTCCTTATTTTCATCTTTAACCTTGAGTTCCCCCGCCAAGCTTAGTCGTGTAAAATTCTTAATCTCCGGAAATTCCTCTAAAAGTGTTGGCCCCATGGGATACATGGACAGCGCTACCTTTTGGGGAGCGACCATTCCCTCCCAGTTCTGAACTTCATTTAGCCGATAAATATTTTTGCTGTGAAAGCTATCAAAATCCTGTTCATAATTCACAAAAAGCATAATCAATATGCAGACCGTCATACCGATTGACAAACCTGAAATATTCACAAAGGAATAAAGCTTATTTCTAAGCAGGTTCCTCCAGGCGATTTTAAAGTAGTTTTTGAACATTTTCTAATAATTATAAAATTGAAAAATTGAAAAATTTGAAGATTTTTGGTTCTTGGTTCTCGTCATTGCGAGGAAATCAACGAGTTTATCTTTTTATACTAACCTTTCCATTTCCGAAGCAATCTATTCCCGCAGACAGATTGCTTCGAGTTAGTTTGATTTATCTGAAAGAAACCAAAGTTCAAAACTCTCGCAATGACGAATAACGGAAGTCCGATATCGGTCATCCAACAACCGTTATCTGACATCAAGCATTATTCATCCTTCAACGTCTTTACTGGATTCGTATTTGTCACTCGAAAAGCCTGACCAGAGACAATCAATGCCGTAAATAGGATTCCTCCAAAAACAAGAAGTAAGAAGCTAAGCCAAGATGGCCATACCCGAACAGCAAACTGCTGAATCCAACTTTGCATTACATACAGGCTCAATGGCAAAGCAATCAAAACTCCTATGAATGTAATTATCAGGAACTCCTTATTAAACATCCAGCTGATACTCCAACTCGACGCCCCAAGCACCTTCCGAATTCCAATCTCTTTGGTGCGACCAGCAATTGACAAGGCCACCATGGCAAACAAACCCATTGATGCAATTAGGATAGCGATCGATGCAGCGATAAATACCATTTTCCCTAATCTCTCGTCAGCCTGATATTGAGCCTGAATCGTCTCATCCATAAACTCAAAATTGAAGGCCTCCCCTGGGAAAATTTTACTCCACTCCTCTTCTAAAAGAACCTTGAAGGATTCAAGATCTGCTCCGTTTGATCTTACCAAGACTTTTGGATTGGTGCTGGAACGAATATTCAAATTGCTAATTCCACTAAATACTGGCATTGGGGCTTTGGCTATCAAAACTGACTCAATCGGTTGATACAAGGAAGCGTGGTGAAAATCTTTCACCACACCCACGATTTCATGTGGTGCAAAACGAGTTCCTGGAATCATCTCAGCAGTAGGATCCTCCCATTCGAATGCATTAGCAAAAGTCTCATTTACGATAAAAGCACTGCTATCCGAACCCGCATCTATACTCAATTTCCTACCTTCAAGAAGCTCAAGACCCATGGTTTCAAAATAGTCTCCTGCCACAAAATTGACCCGGAAATTAAATTGACTGCCATCCTCCTTCGGAAATGCAACCTCCCAATAGGCATCATCACCATAAGTAGCCACAGTGATCGCTGCTGAGGCCACCTCAGATCTTCTAACCAAAGCCTGCCTATACATATCTGCTTTTTTAAAGCTTTCATGAAGCGAGGTGACAAAACTGGTAGAAGGAACATCTGGAACCTCTACAATAATGACTTCATCTTTGATAAAGCCCAAGTCATAAGAAGTGATGGCATTCATCTGATTGACCATAATCAAGGTGCTCGCAACCAGTACAAAGGAGATAAAAAACTGGAAAGCTACCAGACCTTTGCGAAGCCCCTGCTTACCAAAATGAATAGATAAATTCCCCTTCAAAACCTTTATCGGTCGCAATCCGGAAAGGAAAAATGCAGGATAAGCCCCGGCAATCCCCGTAATGACTACTACCAAAGCAAAAAGAATCAGTAATTGGAGAGGACCATAAACCAAATCGAGTTCTTTTTGGAAAAGATCATTGAATGTGGGCAGCAAAAGCTCGGCAAGCAATACACCGATAACGGTCGAAATCAGGGTAATGAGCATAGCTTCCATCAAGAATTGTAAAGTTAGTTGACCAAAGTTGGCACCCATTGTTTTTCTTACTCCCACTTCTTTGGCTCTACTCGTAGCCCTGCCGATTGCCATTGTGGTGAAATTGATGCATGCAATAAGCAAAACAAGTGAGGCAATTCCTGCCAAAATCCAGAGCAAAGATTCATTAGTGGTCTCTAAGCCTCCATTACCCGCACCTTGTGAAAAATGCATTTCAGAAATAGGGTGAAGCGTGAAATAAAATTCTCCTTCTACAAAATCATCGCCTAGGGCCTTTTTCATTACCGAATTCATGGATTCATGAATAGAAGTTACTTGATCAGGACTTCCTAATTTGGCAATGTTTGATCCCCAAACACTAAACCATGAAGTCCTACCTTCATCGTCGGAGAAAAAATCCATGTTTTCTACCGGCATCAGCATTTCAAATTGAAGTGTTGAATTTGCAGGTATATTCTTAAATAGCCCGGTGACCTGATAATCAATAAATTCATCCGCCATTTTCATTCGGATGGATTTCCCAATTGGATTGGCATCGCCAAAATATTTTTCAGAAGTCTCTTCTGTAATTACAACCTGATACTTATCTCGAAGCTGAGTAGTTCGATCGCCTTGCAAGAGCTCAAAATCAAAAATTTCTAAAAAATCAGGGTTAACCATCCGAAAGGACTGGCTCTGGGTACTTTCATCTGGAAGCATGGCTTGAACTCCCCCACTGATATATTGTGTAATTGCCTCAATTTGAGGGAATTCTTGACGAAATGTGGATTCCACAATCATGGGAGAACTAAAACTCTCCTGTATTTCACCTTCTACTAGTTCATGACTTTTGATCCTAAATATCCGATCACTTTCCTGGTGAAAATTGTCAAAACTCATTTCAAACTGTACAAAAAAGAAAATCAAAATACTGACTCCCAAACCCAGTGAAAGTCCAATCAAATTGATAGCTGTATGAAGTTTGTTCTTCAAGAGGTTTCTAACAGCGATTTTGAAATAGTTTTTAAGCATATCTAGTGTAGTTATTCTTACTAATTATTCCTCTAGTAAATTATCTTTTCGGTATTTTCATCTTTCTCCCTTCAGCCTTCAGACCTTCGTCACTATTCACTTTTAAGCGTCTTTGCAGGATTCACCAATGCTGCCTTGATCGCTTGCGAACTCACAGTCAATAAGGCAATGATTAAAGTCAAGCCACCTGTCCAAATAAAAACAGTCCATTTCAAATCTGTTCTATAAGCAAAAGTATTGAGCCAATCACTCATGAAATACCAAGTCACGGGAATGCCTATCACCACTGATATGAGCACCAATCGGGTAAATTCTGTAGAAATCAATCCTACCAAACTTGCCACGGTAGCTCCCATGACTTTGCGAACCGAGATTTCCTTTTTTCGCCGCTCTGCGATGAAAGTTGCTAAGCCAAATAATCCCATACAGGAAATGATCACCGCAATCCCCGTGAAAATCGAGGTTAAAAGCGCAGTTCTCTGTTGTGCCTGAAATTTTTTGGAATGCTGCTCATCCACAAATCTGTACTCAAATGGGGCATCTGGATTAAACTTATTAAAGATAGACTCCATTGAAGCCAAGGCATCTTGCAGATTTTCACCATCAGCAACTCGGATATGAATGAAATTTAAATCTCGTTCCGGTCCGATTACCACAATAGGTTTTACCTCATCAAAAGGAGAAGCCATTATAAAATCCTTTACCACTCCGACTACCGTAAATTCATAATCATCATCTTGGATAATTTGACCAATGGGATCTTCAAAGCCCATTATTTTGGCAGTTGTCTCATTTATAATGACCGAAAGACTGTCGCTTGTATAGGAATAAATATCAATATCTCTTCCAGCAATCAATTCTAGCCCAGCAGTCTCTACTAGACCCGCATCCGTCCCCATCCGATTAATGCTCGGCTTGAAGTCAGGATCCTTACCCTGCCACTTCATTTCATTAGTATCACTGTATACTTCTGTCAAAGGAGAAAAAGTATAGCTCACTGAGCTAATTGCAGGTAAAGCAAGTAATTCATTTCTTAATGCTGCTTTGTTATTTCTTATGTTTTGGGTCACAGGGTGAAAAATCAGGTTATCCTTGTTCAGTCCCAGATCGCGATCTTGAACGAAATTCATCTGATCACGCACGATCCATACGCTAGAAATCAAAATAACTACTACTGCAAACTGAAATACTACCAAAACTTCTCTTGGTCTTACACCAAAACCACGTCTACTATCCATTTTGGTTTTCAAAGCAATGGCTGGTCGATAAGCACTCATCAAAAATGCTGGATAGCTTCCAGCCAAAACTCCAATTACTAGTACATAAACAATCGAGGCTCCCCAAAAGAAGGGCTGAGTAAATGGATTGGCGAGATCTTGCCCGATAAGGTCTCTGAACCACGGAAATACCAATGAAACGAGCAATATGGCAAAGAGATAAGCGGAAATTGCGATCAGGGTAGATTCTGCTAGAAACTGCCCAATCAGCATTCCTTTGCCCGCTCCTGAGATTTTACGGATCCCCACTTCCTTAGAGCGTCGATCACTTTGGGCGGTGCTAAGATTTACAAAATTGATTCCGGCAATGAATAATACCAAAGCCGACACGATCCCAAACATCCGGATCAATTCAATTTTGCCACCGACAGATTGACCATTTTCAAATTTGGAATAGAGGTGCAAGTCTTCAAAAGGAAAAAGAAAATCTGAAATATCATCAAAGTCAGAGTTTTTTGCAGTGAAACCATTAAACTTTTCATTGAAGTCAACCAGCGAAGCGTCTTTTGTAAGCATTACAAATGTTCTGTAGGCGTTATTTCCCCAGAAATCATCTGACCAACCCATTTGATCAAGTTTTTTGAACGAGAAAAAAGCGGTAAAAGGGAAGTTGGTATTCTCAGGCAAATCTTTGATTATCGCCTTCACTTCCAAATCCATTTGCTTCTCCACGGTAACAGATTTTCCAATAGGGGATTCATCTCCAAAAAGTTTTTTCGCGACAGATTCTGTAAGCACTAGTGCATCTGGCTCTTCCATTGCCTGGACAGGATCGCCTTCTAAGGCTTCAAAACTGAACATTTTAAAAAATCCTGGCTCAGTAAATGTAGATTCTTCATAGAAACTATTCTCTCCAACTGTCAATAATTGTGGATCCCATTCTGTTATTCGAGCCACTTCTTCGACTTCAGGAAACTGATTTTTTAATGCTGGCGCATAAGGTGCCGGAGTATAATCCCAGGTAAAGGTTTCTCCCTGCATTTCAGCATTTCTCCAAACTGCAAACACCCGGTCCGAATTTTCATGAAATCGATCGACTGAAAGCTCAAACTGCACCCAAATCAAAATCAGAATTGAGGCAGCAATACCGATTCCTAAACCAACGATATTGATAAAAGCGTAGCCCTTACTTCGTTGAATATTTCTCCAGGCGATTTTAAAGTAGTTTTTTAGCATTGGTTAAAGGGTTGTCTTGGTTCGTTACTTCATAATTCATCATTCGACATTCATAATTCGATATTTCTCAATTTTAGCTTGGCTTTTAAACCCAGTTTGATGCTATCAAAAATCTCTTCCTTCGTAAATCGCACTTCTCTAATTTTAAATCCTATTCGCTCTTAATCGACTCCACCGGATTTGCATTGGCAGATTTCCAAGACTGAATCGACACCGTCAGCCAGGCGATCAGCATGGAGAAAGCGGCTGTTCCCAAGAAAAACCAAGGAGAAATACTGACTTTATTGGCAAATTGACTCAACCACTCTTCCATCAAATAATATCCCAATGGAAGAGAAATGAGCATGGCCACTCCGACAGGAATCAAGAATTCCAACGATAGCTTTTGAATAATCCCGAAAACAGAAGCTCCCAAAACTTTTCGGATACCGATTTCTTTCCGCTTACTCTCCGCTGTGAAAATGGAAAGTCCCAACAAGCCTAAACAGGAAATAAATAGCGTCAGGAATGCAAATGAACCCAAGATATTTCCAATCCGAGCTTCTTGCTCATATTGCAGCGCAATGGTGGTGTCTACAAAACTAAAATCAAAAGGAACTCCTGGTATTAATTCCTTCCATTTAGACTTGAGAACTTCAAGTTCTGCCGATCCAAAACCCTCTTCTACTCTTAAAAGTAAATAAGCACTTGCATCGAATGCCGAATTTTGAGAAGGAAAAAAGACTGTGGGGACAATTTCGTCTTTGAGATTCTGTGTATGGTAATCGGCTACCACTCCCACGACATTTCCCCGGTAATCTGAGAAAAGCTGGCCATTCTCTTCAGTATAGACTCTAACACCCATTCCAAGCGCTTGCTTAGGATTTTTTTTCATCCACTTCGCAGCTGATTCGTTGATCACTATTCCTAAGTCATCCATCGCAGCAAACTGCTCCCGCATCATTCGCTTGGCGCCTTGATCTGAAAATTCCTCACTGAAGGCTCTTCCAGAAATCTGCTGAATGCCTAGATTTTCAAAAAAACCTGCATCCACGTATTGAAGGTGAACATCAGCCTCTTCACCCTCTTTCATATCCGTATAGGAAAATGAAGGTGCCCACCCTACTTCAACACCGGGAATACTGCCAACAGCATTGATGGATAGGACTCCTGGAAGATTTTGAAGTTCATTTTTCAAAACCTGTATATTTCCTTTGGCTTGATTATTTAATGAAACAGTCATCAACCCTTTGTAATCAAAGCCCATATCTTCATTTTTCAAAAAACTATGTTGGAAATAAGCTACTCCACCACAGAAAACGAGTAAAGCGGAAAGTACAAACTGAAATACTACCAAAGACTTTCTCAAGGTCGATTTCCCTTTTGCCCCACCTGATTGTTTTAGAATCATCTCTGGCTTCAGACCTGAAAGGTAAAATGCCGGAAAAATCCCCGCCAACAGGGAAGAACTCACCCAAATAGCCAGGATAAATGAAGCAATTGCAGGATCAGAACTGATCTCAAAAGGAATTTGCACCCCAATCAAAGTACTTGTCAAGGGTAAAATCAAATACACTAAGCCCAAACCTACCAGCATTGCAATCGCATTAATCAAGAATGATTCCGTGAGAAACTGTCTGATCAGCTGTCCACGCTGGGCGCCATTGACTTTTCGAATCCCGATTTCCTTCATTCGCTTGATCGCTCGTGCTGTAGCCAAATTGATAAAATTGATACAGGCTAAAAGCAAAACAAATAAGCCAATGGACCCAAAAATATAAAGTGTCTGTCTCGACATGACAGGAGTCCATTCCCGATCATATCCAGCAGTGAGATGGATATCAGTTACCGGTTGGAGGTAATGTTGATAGCTTTTGGCTTCCTCTGGATTTCGATAGTTTCCATTGACTTCTTGAATTCGCTTACTGAGCTGTCCAGCATCTGCCAAAGGGGTGGTTTTGACATAGGTATAGCCTTGAGGCCACCAAAAACTACCAAAATCCGCATCCAGAGGGAAATAATTTTGAGATTTGAAAGAAGACATCCCGGTAATGAAATCAAATTTCATGTGCGTATTAGAAGGCAGATTTTCCAAAACTGCCTTAATCTCATAGCCCCTTCCATCTGATGTCAGGAGTGACTTCCCTACGGCTGGTTCATTCCCAAAATACTTTTTTGCCTTTTCTTCAGTAATAACGAGCTGGTTTGGGTTTTCGAAAACTCCATCCCATGATCCCTCGATAAGTTTAAATCCAAATACTTTTTCAAATCCTGCATCTGCAAAATAAAAATAGTCCTCTTTAAAACTCTCATCCGGTGCTATCCCATCCGGGGAAGTGAAGTAGACATTACTTGGCACCATCATGACCACCTCAGTCATTTCATCCTGAAATTCCTTGCGAAGCATGGGCGAGATGGCTCCACCTGTCCATGCCCATTGGCCAGAGTTATTTACATCTTGAACTACGCGATAGATTTGTCCACTTTCCTGATGAAACTGATCATAAGATTGCTCTTGCTTTACAAAAGCAAGCAAAATAAGGCAAGAAGCCAGGCCAATGGATAGGCCTAAAATATTGATCACAGAAAACGACTTCTGACGAAGTAAATTTCTCCAAGCGATTTTAAAGTAGTTTTTGAGCATATGGATCGCCTTTGCGAAGTTTAATTTCCCTTTATTTTTTATGTTCCCTTCCTTTGAATCCGAAGCAATTTCTTTCTGCTGAAAGATTGCTTCGACCCCATTGAATTATGATTTAAGAAAAGGTCTCGCTCCCGACAGCTGTACAGGAGACATTTACATTTCCACTTCTGTGCCATCAAAAAATAGCCTAAACACGCTAAAAATGGCTTTTTCAAAAATAAAGAATACCCCTCTCGAACAAAATCGTCCGCTCACGGGCAAAAGTAAAAAGTGTTATTCCCTCTTTACTTTTCATTGAAAAAGCCGAGAGGAACAAGACTGTCACTCCCGGCTTAAAGATCTTTTTTTTGATTTAGACTCTTTCATTAAAATTAACGAATCGATGATTCTTAATTTATTGGAAATTGCTCCGGTTACTCACTTTTCAAACTATTCACCGGGTTGGCCTGCGCAGCCTGATAAGCAATGATTCCAACAATAAAGGCGGTGAAAATGAATGTAGTCAGGCCAATGGATGCAAAGACGAATTGGTTGATATCAATCCGGTAGGCAAAATTTGAAAGCCAGGAGTTTGCAGCATAGAATGCAATTGGCCAAGCAATTAGCAAAGCAATCCCAACTAAAACCAGATATTCTTTGGTAGAAGATTGAATAATCGAAAACACGGATGCACCAAGTACTTTTCGGATTCCTATTTCCTTTTTCCGGGCCATTGTTAAGAAAATTGTGATCCCGATAATTCCCAAGGCCGCCAAAATCACCGCGATGATATTGAAATAAAGCAATAAATCTGCGGTTTGCCGATCCTGAGCATAGAGTTGAGCTACATTTTCGCTTAAATATTCCAGATCCAATGGAAAAGGCTCATTTAATTCATTGTAAATCGAATTCACTGCGGCTAATACTTCAGCAGCATTTTCAGGATAATAGGAAACGATACTTCTTCCATCCATTTCCAGATTTTCTGAAAGGGTCAAAAAATAAGGGGTTACTTTTTCATGCAATGAAAAAAGATTGATGTCTTCGAAAATACCCCCAATGGTAAATGGAAATCCTACCTGCCCGGTTTCTTCATTGGTATACTCCGGTTCGGTGATGACCTGCGTGCCGATCAAATCTTCTGCACGCACACCTTTTGCATTGGCAAATTTTTCTGCTGCAGTTCGGTTGATCAAAGTCGTCCGAGCACTTGGCGTTCCTGTCAATGTTGTTTTTAGCTCATATGCTTTTAAGCCTTCAAAATCCAAATACAATTGATTGGAATCATCAAAAACAGTTTCCAATCCTTCTAATTTATAGGTGCCTTGATTAAAGGTTTGGAGACCAAAAGAACTACCAGTGCCTACAGCTATTACTCCGGGGATTTGACGAAGTTTTTGTCGGAAAACGCCTTGATTTTCGGGTGAGGTATAGGCATATAAAATACCCTCCTTTTTGTACCCAATGTCTTTCCCTTCTACAAACTCCAGTTGCTGAGAAATCAAAAGCGAAACTGAACTAATCGCAATCAGAATCACGAACTGACTAATCACCAGATATTTTCGAATTGGAAACTGTTGAAAATTGGACTGCTTGAGATCTTCTTTGAATAAACTTACTGCCCCTCTCATACCCAGATAGATCGCAGGAGACAGACTCGCCAAAATTCCAATCATGACAGCCAGAATCAATAAAGTGACCAAAGTCATCGGTTCAGCAATCAGGTTATTGGAAATGTCAGTGCCCATTAGGCTATTGAACTGAGGAATCACTAAAGAAATCAAAAGCCCTACAAAAGGAATCGCAATTAAAGACAGTAAAACACCTTCTATTAAAAACTGCGTGGTAATCATGGAATTTTGGGCTCCCATGGCCTTGCGGACACCGATGGTTTTACTCTCTTTTGATTTGATCGCCAAAGTCAGGTTGGCGTAATTAAATAGTGTGATGATTAAAATGAATCCAGCAAAGAAGGAAATCATTGTAATGTAATTCTTGTTTCCGGGGGTTTTGGTTTCGTATAAAATATTGGAATTCAAGTGAATACTTTCAATCGGCTGAAGAAAGTGTTGGGAATACAATTCATCGGCGGCCAAACGAGGATTGAAAGTCGCAATAGTCGCATTTAATTGATTCTGAACTTCTTCGATACTACTATTCGGATTGGTTTGCAGGTAAATTCTACTTCCCCAATAATCGATTCGATCCTTACTAAGAGCTACAGAAAAATCAAAATGAGAATTTACCGGAACATCCTCTATGATCGCCGCCAATTCATAATCTTCTCCTCCTATTTGAATCGAACTATTGATTAATCCTGTTTGAGAAAAATAATCGGAGCCAAAAAGTTTTTCTGCTACTGAAGCCGTTAGAAGAGCTTTTCTTGATCCTTCAGAAAAATTATTCAAAGAACCCAAGACAGGTTTCCAGGAAAACATCTTCACAAAGCCTTCCGGTGTATTGGTGCTTAGAATCCCATCATTCTGAATCTGGCTCTCGCCGGATCGGATAAACTCAGTATAGGGGGATGTGATAAACTGGGTAACTTCTTCTATTCCCGGTGAGGATTTAAATGTTTGAGCTTGCCGTTCTTGCTCTTCTGCAGTTCCATCAGACCAATTTGGAAATCCAATGACGCTGTAATCCTGGGTTCTATATGTTCTTGCCAATCGATAAATCCGATCCGAGTTTTCATGAAAACCATCATAGCTGTTTTCGAAGTTGATGTAAGATATTCCTACATAGGCCACAAAT
The DNA here is from genome assembly GCF_001936475.1 of Algoriphagus marinus. Classification (GTDB taxonomy): domain Bacteria; phylum Bacteroidota; class Bacteroidia; order Cytophagales; family Cyclobacteriaceae; genus Algoriphagus; species Algoriphagus marinus. The sequence continues at coordinate 194,230 of NZ_MSPQ01000006.1, forward strand.
AAACCAGCAACCAAACTCAACAAGTTTAGGAAAGTAAATCTTCGATTTCTTAGGTATCCCCGAAAAGCTATTTTTAAGTAGTTTTTTAACATGTCGAGCAAGTTGAAAATTTAAAATACCAGAATTTTTCCGGTCCTTTTATCAAGAAAAGATTTAACGCCATTGAGAGTATTAGATAATATAATAAATAGTTTTATCTGGTAGCTGCACATTCCTGAAACAAAAACTCGGAATGACGTCATCTTATTTGAAATGATATCTATTAAGATTCCACTTCTATGCCATCAAAAAATGGTCTGAATCCACTAAAAATGGCATTCGAAAAAATTAATCTTTTTGCCCTCGAACAAAATCGTCCGTCAACGGGCGAAAAATAAAAAAAAAGATCTTATTCTTAAATAGATCTCGTCCACTTCAAAAGTTGAAATTAAAGACTTAACCTCCTCATCACCAATTCGTCAATTTTTTCAAAAAGCTGTTTTGGGTGTCTGGTTCTCCAGGCAATATCATTCAACTTCCCTCCCATGACAAGGTATTGATCAATGCCATATTTACACATTTCTGACAACACATGATCACGCAAGTTTAAGACTGCAATCCATCCCTCCTCCAATTCATCTTGCCATTCATCGTAATAATCATCAGAATCCAAATCAGCGTGAAAGTTGAGCAAATTTTCACAGATCAAGATGTACTTATTGATCCCTTCTGCGATCATCAATTCAATCACCCCACGCTTCAGGGTCATGATGTCATTGTTCAAAAGGTCATTCCATTCTCCAAAAAGTTCGATTATGGCAAAACCATCATCGTAATCTGCAAAAACAACTTTTAGAAAAAGTGTTTCACTTCCGAAATTATCCCATTGAGGATGTATCAAAAAATTATAAATCTGATCTGTGAAGTGAACCTCACTATTCTCGTAACCAAAAAATGGGGACTGAGGGTCTTCTGAAGCTATATATAGGTTCCGCCAGTTATAGTATGGTTCGATAGTATGCATGCAAGGTTAACCATATTTCCATGGGTTTGGTTGCACTCAGCAATTAGGGTTTCGATTGTGGGATGGTCGGTTATCAGTTGTCGGTTGTCAGTTTGACCTTGCCTGATTTTGGTTGTCAATTATCGTCCCGATAGCTATCCGGAGTTGGTTCCTGGTTTTTGATTCTTGATTCTTACTACTTGATACTAGTCACTTGATACTTAGTACTCATTACCTGACTCTTGATTCTTGGTTCTCGGATCTTGGCTTTGCCGATTTTCAGCTTTCTCACTTCAATTTTCTGAATTAAATCTGAAATCTTATATCTTATATCCTCTCACTCGCTCTTCAAGCTTTCCACTGGATTCATCATTGCAGATCGAATCGATTGAAAACTCACAGTAATCATCGCAATCATCAAAGCCACAAGGCCAGTCACTGCAAAGTACCACCATTTCAGTTCGATTTTGAAGGCGAAATTCTCCAGCCAGGCATTGGATAAGTATAGACTAAGAGGAATAGAAATTAGAATCGCAAGCAAAACTGTCTTGCCAAAATCCTTCGAAAGCAAAGTAACTATACTCCAATCAGTTGCCCCCATTGTCTTGCGAATACCAATTTCCTTTGTTCGCTGTTCTGTCATAAAAGCAGTAAGACCATACAAACCAAGACAAGCTATAAATATTGCCAACAAGGCAAAACCTATGATGATGTTTGCCACACGCTCTTCCTTCTCATAATTCCGCTGAAAATCCTGATCCAAAAATGAATAGATAAATGGATCAGCTATATTGGTTTTATCCCAGATTGACTCTGCACTGGCTAGCACTTCGTTTGTATTAGCTCCTGCAAAATTAGCGATCAGGTAACCGCCTCTATTTTCCTTGATAAATGCATAGGGATTAATCTTGGTATGAAGACTTTGGTAGTTAAAATCCTTTACCACTCCTACGATTTCAAGAGTGTTTAACTCTCCTCTCCAATCGAAGTGAACCTTTCTTCCTACGGCATCATCCAGTTCATATCCCAAGGATTTTAAAGCTGACTCATTCAAAATTATCATTGGATATTCAAAGGTATACTCTTTGGTAAAAGATCTTCCTTCCAGTATTTGAAATCCAAGCGTCTCTATAAAATCATCGCCAACAAAAGCATTGGTGATATTGACTACATCGTCAACTGTTTTACCATCTGCATAATACATCATGCTCTCAATGCTCTCAATACCGGGATAAGTCGTTGCCAAGGTTACCGATTTTACACTTGAATTTTGCATTAAACCCGCTTTGAGCACATCATACTTTGAAACAGCATCCTCGCTCTTGAGCGGTAAGATCAATTGCTGTTCTTTATTGAAGCCTAGGTCTTGACTTTGGACAAAGTCCAACTGATTCTTGATCACAAAAACCATTAAGATCAGACAAGCTGAAATAGCAAACTGGAAAACAACGAGCACCTGACGAAGTGAAAAACCCGACAATTTCCCTTTGAATTTTCCTTTCAAAACAGAACTTGGTGTGAAAGCCGAGAGGAAAAAAGCAGGATAGGTTCCGGCGAGCAAACCAGCTACAATAGCCAGCAAGAAGATCGCAATTAAAGGGAATGATCGTTGGTATAAATCGAGCTCTTTGCCTGTCAAGTCATTGAAATAAGGCATCAAAAACGAAGCGAGAAGAAAAGCTATAATCAATCCAATCAGGGAAATGATTATAGATTCTCCCAAAAACTGTCCAACCAATCCCCCTTTTTTCGCGCCTAAAAGTTTCCGAATCCCCACTTCTTTTGATCGTTTTTCGGATCGGGCCGTGGCCAAATTCATAAAGTTGATACAAGCGATCAAAAGGATAAATCCTGCCACCAACCCAAACACATACAGAGTCGTCATATTACCAGTAACCCCTAGTTCATATTCTATATTGGAGTGTAAATAAATATCTTGCAAAGGTTGCAAGAACAGACTTTTCTCGACTCCCATAGCCTTCAAATCAGCTGCTCCATGCTTGTCAAAAAAAGCAGGAAGTTTGGCTTCAAAAACGTTGGGTTCTGTATTTGGCTTTAGCTTCACATAGGTGTAGAAGATATTGTTGGCAGCCCAACTCGTCATGCGCTTGACACCATTTCCAATGTCGTTATTTTCCATCGACAGGAAATAATTCGCATCGATATGGGATTGCCGGTTGCGATCTTCGAATACTCCCGTAATGGTATAATCGAAGTCTCCAAAAGGCAGACCGATAGTTATTGACTGATTCAAAGGATCGGTTTCTCCAAAAAACTTTTCGGCAAGCGAAGCAGATAGAATAACTGAATTAGGAGCTTGCAAAGCATTGGAGAGAATTCCTCTTACAAATTCATATTCTATAACATCAAAAAAGGTAGAATCCACATAGTACCCTTTGGTCTCATAAAATTGCTTGACTTCCCCATTGCTTTCACTTTTCAGAAGCATTTGGTCTAGTTCCGGGAACTTCATGATTCTTGTAGAATTCTCGACTTCCTCAAAATCATTTTTCAATCCTTCTGCCAGTGGGCCAGGACTTCCTGCCCATTTAGTATCAGGAGTTTCCAAGGCTACACGATAAATTCGATCTCCATCTTTAATGCTTTGATCGAACGACAATTCATCAAAAATAAATAGTCCGATCAGCAAACAAGCCGCCAAGCCTACAGCCATCCCCAACACATTGATCACTGTAAGCGACTTATGCTTTTTGAGGTTTCTTAGGGAAATTTTAATGTTATTTTTCAACATTTTAATAGAATTTGAAAATTGAAAGATTGAATATACTCGTCCTAGCGAAGGGCATCAGGATTGGATATGCCACAAGAGTCATCTTGCCCTGAAGCAATCTTTACACGCCCCTACTTCCACACCTCCTACTTCCCACTTCCAACCTCCAACTTCAATCCCATATTTATGCCATCCCAAAACCCTCAAAGCAGCATCCTCGGGCAAGAAAAGCGAAAAGTAATAAAATCAATCGGACAATTTTGTTCGCCAGTGGGCAATAAGGACTGAGGATCCCAGAACTTCGAAGGTTGTTTTTTAGGATTTGGCAGTTAGTTTTTTTTTGTTCTGCCTTTAAGATTTCTGATTTTAGCTTTCTGACTTCAAACTAATTTTCCCCGCTCGCCATAATTCACCTGTGTAACTAAATCTAACTAAGTATTTTGAGAAGCTTTTTGGAGGAGATCGAAGGTATTTTTTTTGTGGGACAAAAAGAATGAAAGGTACATCTACTTGTCCGATTTGGGCATATAGAAGCACAAAAGGTATAGCAATAAACAAGTTAGCAACAATGCCCTTTCTTAACCCGACAAATACTCCAAGACAACAAAATAGTGTTCGAAAAATCTCACTAATTAAGTTTCACCCCGAGGACAACTAATCATTTCTTTATACAACATGGACTTGAAAAATGAAAGATAGAATTGGGACTGGACTCGGCTGACGAGCAAAGACTCGTCTAAAAAATCCCCACCGCACGGCAACCTAAAATAATTCTCGCCAATGCCATTGGAACTTGCCATTGCCGCTTATGCTACCGCGACACCAGAGCAATGCCAAGAGCCAGACCAACCCCATAGCAAATCAATCTTTTGAATATTACCACTCAGGCAGTTAACTTTATAACAGAAATACAAATAATAAAAAAGAGTCTCAGTGACGGACAACGCTCATTTCGAATCAATTTACCACGAGTTCAAGAGCCTTGTCTTCAATGTTTGCCTGCACTATGTATTGAACAGAGAAGATGCACAGGATGTGGCGCAGGAAGTGTTTGTTAAAATCTATCACAATCTTCATAAGTATAATCCAGACGCAGCATCCTTAAAAAACCTGGATTTACCGTATAGCCATCAACCAGTCACTTGATTTTCTGAAAGCTAAAAAATCAAAGAAACGGTTTGGATTTTTAACTTCTCTATTTGGTTCTGATTCGAACGAACCAATCCATGATGTTGGGCTAGCAAACCATCCCGGGATCGAATTGGAGGATCGAGAAAGCTTGGAAAAGCTGATGCTTATTATCCAAAACTTGCCCGAAAAACAAAAAACTGCAATTATCTTAACTAAAATTGAGGACCGCCCTCAGCAAGAAGTAGCAGAAATCATGGGCACAAGTGTCAAAGCCGTGGAGTCTCTCATTCAGCGAGCAAAAGCACAAATCGAAAAACAATTGAAAAGGAGCGAAGGATTTTAAAAAATCTATCGTATTACATTACAACAAGAGGTTATGAACATCGACCAAAAATTGGAATCACTTAAGCGAATAAAAAGGGTGGAACCACCAGCTTTTTTATTTACACGCATTATGGAGCAGGTGAAACCAAAACCACAGGCACCTTTGACTTGGCGTTTAGCATTTGCAGGCGTATCTATCGCCATTTTCTGCATCAATGCATTCATTCTATTTAATTCTTCTGATTCCAAAGACAACATAAGCGTGGAAGTAATTGTAAATACTATGGAATTATCAACCTTAAACGACCTCTATCATGAGTAAAACAAAATTGCTTAGCATAGCGGTGATAGGCTTATTGATCCTCAACCTTTCCCTTATTGGTTTTCATTTCCTTAGAAAACCGATAAGACCACAAGATAGACCTATTGGACAAGCTCCTCCGGAACGTTTTCGACCACAAAATGAAATCATTGCAAGTCTGCGGTTTGATGACATTCAGGTGAAAAAATACGAAGTTCTGATTGATGAGCACCAAGAATCGGTAAAAGCACTTAACGATAGTATTCGGAATGTAAAAAGCCTGCTTTATCAAATGCTGAACTCAGAAAATGATGCTGCAAAAGATTCCCTAATTACAAAAATCGGCTCACTACAAAAGAATATTGAGCGAACGCATTACGAGCATTTCGTCGAAATAAAAAAACTTTGTAATACTGACCAGCTTAGAAATTTCGAAGAGTTGACCACCCGACTGGCGGGTTTCTTTGGCAGCACAGATCAAAATAGACCCAGAAAGTAATTGATTTAGAAGCGGGTTTTTTGTGTGGTAGTTTACCTTCTAATTCCCTATATCCTTTAGCATATCAACTTTTTTACCTCGAGCTAGCCGATTTTTCAAACCCGATGAAATAAAAATTTTACTAAAAAACGACCCACCCCGAAGGATTAGCCGAGTAAGCTCGTATCAGTGTATATAAACAACACTCTTATGACTAAACCTAATTCGATTTCAAAACTTTCTTCATTTGCCCTAGGCTTGATGCTCATAGTGATTGTCTCTTGCGGCAATGAAGATCCAGTCCCCTCCACTCCAGACCCTACCCCAGAGGGAGGCACAGTTTCTATCAAAGATGTAGTAAGTGCTAATTACAAAAGCGCTGTAACCCTAACAGTAGGAACTAGCAGTATTACACTTAGATCTGAAGGAGTACCTGACCATCCATCCCCTTATTGGGGAGAAGGAAATTCACTTTTCGAAGAACAAAGAGCTGGAGGAACCCTTAATCCCGGTCGCATAGCAACACAAAACTATTCCATGACTATTGAAATATTTCCTACAGAAGCTAGCTCCAAAGAAGCTACTTCATTAGGACCTATAGGTATGGCCTTGAACGGTGTTCCCATTTACAATGACAGGGAGGGTGGAAATGTACCAGTAGATGAAGGAGTTCTTGGCTCATTTGACAGGGCAGGTGCACATCCAGGGCCGGGAAATACCTACCATTACCATACCACAGGCGATTTTACAGGAAACGACAACGCTAATCTTATCGGGTTTTTAAGGGATGGTTTCCCCATCTATGGAAGAAAAGATGTAGATGGAAGTTATCCTTCGAATTTGGATTCACATGGCGGGCATGCGGGTACTACAGGAGAATTTAGTACTGCAATATACCACTATCATGCCTCCAACGTCGCCTACTTAAATTCAAGGTTCTACATTTTAAAAGCCGGAAGCTATCATGGTACTAAAGGCACCTTTACTAATTAAGGTTAGTTTTTTCGGTAGCATCCTAGTCTTATTTGTTAGCCTGGGATGCGCCGAAAAAAAAGAACAGGTTGACCAGCCATTCCTCTTTCCAGCTGTTGATATTTCGCAAATTCCCATGGACACGATTTCTTCTTTTGATTCAGATCTGCGATTGGACAATGGGATTTACTATTTTAAAGACAGGCCCTTCTCAGGCTTTATAAGGGAAGTTTATGAAAATGGCTCATTGAAAAACATAGGTTCTAATTACCTAGGAATGCAACATGGAATTACCAAAACGTATTATCCAGACGGAAGCTTGCGGGATAGTAGGAGTTACAAAGAAAACATTGGCTATGGTAGACACTATGGCTACTGGGCAAATGGAAATATGAAATTTGACTATACCTATTACTACGACAAACGCGAGGGAATACAAAAGCAATGGTATGAAAGCGGTAGTGCCTATGCATTTTTGAATTTTAAAGATGACAAGGAGTATGGGCTACAGCAAGCTTGGCGCGAAAACGGAAAGCCTACATCAACTACGAAGTGAGAGATGGGTTTCGCTACGGGCTACAAAAATCATCTTTGTGTTACACACTTGAAGATGAGAAAGTAAAATCCAGGGCACTCAAAGAAGTCGCTCTAAAGAAATAAAATCACCAATGCCCATGTCTCAACGCACCATCTTAAAATGTAGCTCATTTATTACCATAACCTTGGCTTTATTTGCTTGTCAATCAAAACCACAAAGAACACTTCCATATTACGATACGCCAGACTTCACACCCAAATGGGAGATAAATGAAAACTTTCATCAGATCAGGTCATTTAGTTTAGTCAACCAAGAGAACCAGACATTTACAGAGGCAGACATCGAAGGAAAAATATGCGTTGTGGATTTTTTCTTTACCTCTTGCCCTGGTATTTGTCCCAAAATGGCCGCCAACATGGTTGACTTGCAAAAGGTATTTTTGGATGATGACGAGATCTTATTGCTTTCACACAGCGTTACGCCAGACTTTGACAGCGTTTTTGTGCTCAAACAATACGCAGCCGAAAAGGGCGTTGACTTTTCCCGATGGAAATTGCTGACTGGGGAACGTAGTGAAATTTATGACCTTGGCAGGAAGTATTACTTTGTCGAAGAGGATGAAGGAATTCTTCGGACAGAAGACTATTTTCTACACACTGAGAATTTTATATTGATAGACAAGCAGCGCCACATCCGTGGCATTTATAATGGCCTTGACCCTAACAGTATCCAATCGCTTATAGCTGATATAAAAGTATTGGAAGCGGAGTAAGAAGAAGTGATTATTGGATTTTATTCATCTTCCCCTCTCTATGTAGTCAAATCCTTACTGTAGACTGGGTGGGATTTGTAATTCCACCCTAATATCGTTACCATTTGTAATGGGCAAAAAGCCTTCGAGGTGGAAAAAACCTCGAAGGTTAATCAAGCCCTCAACGATAAATCAAATACTTCCTCCTCATTTCCTAATAAACCGAAAGCTCTGGCTCCCAGCCTACTCGGATGGTTTCCATAGGAACATCGTCGATGAGTTGCTGTCTGAAGTCACCACGTCCAATCTGGATTTCGATGTTGTTCATTTGATGCAGGTCGGTGTCCGATGTCCAGTGTTGGTTGTCGGTTATCGGTCGACTCCTACTCCTTCCTCCAACTTCCTTACTTCCAACCTCCTACCTCCTGACTTCCTACTTCCCTTCAAACTCCAGATTAATACTTCCACCGGAGCTTTGCAAAGTCACGGGGATTCCACCTCCGTTGATTTTACCAATCACTTTATCCTTCTTTTGCTCTCCACTGAAATTACTAAGCGAAGTATTCACTCGACCGCCTCTAAGGTCTAAGTCTAATCCCAAACCCGTTGGAACAACCGCTGTAATACTTCCACCACTACTTTTCATTGTGAGCCCTTTTTCCAGATTGGATAGCTGAGCTTTAATCGAACCACCACTTGTGCTTGCATTAATACTTCCATCAATTTCCTCTAATGAAACAGAGCCTCCAGAAGAGCCAATCGAAATATCCCCTGCGACTTGACTGATTTTGACCGAACCTCCACTAGTCTGCACAGAAACATTTCCTCTAAATTCTTCTAAGCGTAAAGAGCCACCAGAGCTTCTTGTAACTAGCTCTCCCTCACTTTTAGACACTTTAATACTACCTCCACTTGTGTTAATTTCATGCTCTCCGGTAAGTTCAGCCAAAGAAATAGAGCCGCCACTTGAATTAATGTTTGTGGACATATTGTGAGGAACTGAGATTTTAAAAGCGAGATTTAATCGGTTATCCGAATTCCATCCCCAGCTTCCACTTTTCTTGGCTTTGAGCGAAATGGTATTTCCGTCTTGAGAAAAATCCAGGTCATACTCTTCCAAGAGTTCTTCTACTTCGGCATTTTCTCGATCTATTTCTTTACCCCTGAATTTGACATACATATCGATAGTAACTGTATTTCCCGATGTCCCGGAGACGGACTGAGGAGCCTGATGTTTCTACTTTGAGATCACCCGGACCATTGATAGAGAAACTTTGGCTTAAATAAGGCTCCCCCTCAAATTGAAAAGAAGTAGCATTAGTACAACTAGCAGTGACTAGAAAGAAAATTAAAACAAATAGCGATTGAAGATTTTTCATAGGTGGTTTTTTATAGTATTTCGATTTCTTTAATCCCACATTTATGCCATCCTAAAAGACTACCAGAGCTTTCTATTCCATCATTTTAGAAATCAAGGCATTTCTTAGACGGACACTTTTGTTCGCTGACGGGCAAAAAATCACCCACCTTTTAAAGTCAAAAATTTTATTTCATAAAGTAGAAAGGAATGGCAGTTGAAACCTTAAGAAAAAAAGACTACCTATTCCGAATTCTAATTATTGTTCTGCTCTGCTTTCTTTCTGGCTTTTTCCTGCTTCCTAAAGTACCCTCTAAACAAGAAATTCGACTTCATCGCCTCCATATTCTCATTTAACTTGTAGGTACTGGATTCGAGGTTCTGAAGTGTTTGATCTACTTGTTCACGAAAAACGGAATCTTGTAGGATCAAACCTGCTGTCCCTTCTCCATTTTGAATATTGTTGAGTAACTGATTCATACTCCCCATCATCTCTGCGGCCTCAGCACTGGTCTTTTGCAATTCGATCAAGGTTTCTTCAAAATTTGAATTCATCACACTATCCGTGAATAAGCTGTTCACTATTCCATCTCCTTTTTCAAATGAAGAAATGATGTTTTTGCCCGACTTTGTGATTTCCGCAGCATTTGCTCCTGCTATCTTAAATTCACGGATTGCGACATTAATGTCATTGATTAATTCCGGCTCAGACAATAAGGTCCAAAGCGCTTCACTTTCATTCAATTTTTCGGTAATCTGAGTAAGATTGATCAGGGTTTTTTCCAAATAATTTCCAGTTGAATTAAGCGTTTCCAGCATTTCGTCGGTATCGATCTGGGGCAAAGCATACAAGATATCTCCAGCGGACAGCGTAGGTGCATCTCCTTCCATTGGATTGATGTGAAGAATTTTATTCCCCATTAATCCATCTGTATTGATCGTAGTCTTTGAGTTGTTTTTGATAAAGGGCTGCATGGATTTATGGATCAAAAGCTCAACTTGGATGGTCGAGTCATTCAGCATTTGGATGGCACTTACTGTCCCGATATCCATTCCTTTGAAGCGGATATTATTGCCTGGCAAAAGACCGTTCACATTCTGCATTTCGGCAGTTACCTTGATAGAGGACCCGAAAATATTCTGATTTTTGCCAATGAGATAGAGCGAAAAAACCAGAAAAATCATACTGGCTAGTACTAAAGCTCCAAGTTTGGCATTCGCTATTTTTCGTTCTTTTTTCATTTTATCGAAAGAATTCACTGACTTTTGGATCAGTGTTTTTCATTAAGTTTTCATACGTATCAGCGACATAATTCCGTCCTTCAATCAGTGTAATTACCCGGTTGGATGTCATCCGAATGCAATTCATATCATGAGAAATGATCACAGAGGAGGCCTTATATTTTTTTTGGATAGAAATCATCAACTCACTGATTTCCCGCGCTGTGATCGGATCAAGACCTGTGGTCGGCTCATCATACAAAATCACCTTTGGTTTCAAAATCAAGGTCCTAGCCAACGCGATACGCTTTCGCATTCCTCCTGACAATTCTGCTGGCATCATATTGACCGTATGCGAAAGGCCAACATCTTCCAGCGCTTCCATGACCGCCTCTTCCGCCTGACTTTCCCGTTGTTCTTTTGTCCAATGTCTTCTCAAAGGAAACTCGAGATTCTCTCTGACAGTCATCGAATCATAAAGCGCATTACTTTGAAAAAGGAAACCAATATCTTTTCTCAGCAAATCCATTTCGTCCTGATCCATCATGCTGATATCATGGTCCAACACCATAATATCACCTGAGTCTGCATCTATCAATTTAATGATGCATTTGATCAAAACAGATTTTCCTGAACCAGACTTACCCAGAATTACAAGGTTTTCACCTGGAGCCAAACTCATATCAAAGTCCCTCAACACATGGTTTTCACCAAAAGACTTGTTCAGTTTAGATATCGCTATAATGCTTTTAGAAGGCTCCATATATTAAGTCAATCCTAATAAATCTGTAACCTGAACTGCAATCAAATCCAATATAAAAACCAATAAAGAGGCTACAATTACTGCAGTAGTAGCTGATCTCCCTACGCCTTCTGTACCCTTCTTAGAATTATAACCTTTATAGCACCCTACTATTCCAATTCCAAAACCAAAGAAAAATGTCTTAATCAATGAGGGAATAAAATCACCATAACTCAGGGCATCAAATGCCTGAAACCAGTAAAGAGACCAGCTAACGGACCCCTTCATATTAACCCCCAAATACCCTCCATAAATTGAAATTGCAATGGCCAAACTGGAAAGTACAGGTACCATTAAAGTAGAGGCCATTACCCTTGTGACTACCAGGTATTTGAAAGGATTGGTTCCTGATACTTCCATCGCATCAATCTGCTCCGTCACTCGCATTGAACCCAATTCGGCACCGATACCAGAACCAATTTTACCTGCACAAATCAGGGCAGTGATCACTGGAGAAATTTCCCTGACTAGAGATACGGAAACCATGGATGGGAGAAGCGATTCGGCTCCAAATTCCAGCAGTGTAGGGCGAGATTGAATCGTCAATACCAGTCCCATAATAAATGCTGTGATACTGACGAGCGTAAAACTCTTGTATCCAATCCAAAAACACTGATTAATGAATTCTTCGTACTCCTGTCGGGGCTTAGTGATTTCCTTGAAGAACCTTCCCGTAAACCTGGCTATATCCCCTACTTCTGTGAAAAATGGTTTGTCAATCGCTTTCAAGATTCAAGTCGTTAATTAAACACTATAAGTTGAGAATAGCATCCAAGAATCCCTGAGAGCAAAATCACTCGAAATACTGATATATATCAGTTTTACTTCAAAGTTATTTTGTCCATTTCGCCTATTTTTTTGTGTTTAATAAAAAAAGCTTCTAAAAACTTATGGGGAAAATAGGCAATTTACTCGCTCTTGATACTTTTCACCGGGTCAGCCCAAGCAGCTTTTAATGATTGTGACATAACCGTAATGCCGGCGATCAACCCTGCAATCAATCCAGCAAATAGGAATACAGTCCAACTGATCCCAATATGGAAGGCAAAATCTTCCAACCAGGAATTCATTCCAAACCAAGAAACTGGAATGGCAATCAAAAATCCAATCCCAACCAATTTCAGAAAGTCCTTTCCGAGCAAAAGCAAAATGTTCCCAGTCTCCGCTCCCATCACTTTCCGAATGCCGATTTCTCGTGTTCGCTGTGCTGTCGCAAAAGTAACCAAGCCCAATAAGCCCAAAATAGAAATCAAAACCGCAAGTCCTGAAAAGAAGGTAAAAATGGTTTTTACTCGCTGTTCAGCTGCATACTGTTCGTTAAATCCTTGGTCTACAAATCTAGGCTCAAAAGGAAAATTAGGACGAAGTGTAGCCCATTCTTCTTTCAAATAAGCCAAGGTCTCTTCTCGTTGAGAAGCATCGATCTTGATGCTCATCAAGTTGTTTCCATTTTGTCCTATTTCAAAAACAATAGGAACAATCGGCTGATGAAGACTTTCAAAATGAAAATCCTTCATAACTCCAGTAATAAAACCTCTTTTGCTCCCATAATAAAACTGCTTTCCAATTGCCTCTTCTGCACTTTCCCAGCCGATCTCTCGAACTGCTGTTTCATTCAGGATAAATGCCTCGGTAGAATCGCTGGCTCGCAAGACATCGAAGTCTCTTCCGGCAACCAGTGGAATCCCGTAGGTTTTAAGGAAATTATGCCCTACATCAATATCAGCAATTCGGATTTCCAATTGAGTGATTTCCCCGTCTAACTCTGCTGAAGCTCCTTGATTATCCAATAATCTGCCTGATGGAGCACGACTGGAAATTGTAACTGATTTTATTCCGGGGTGATTTTCCAATCTATCCTGCACAAGCAGTAAGTTTTGCTCGATCTGAGGACTTGCTGGAAGTAGGACGATATCCTCTTTCTCAAAGCCGAGGTCCTTGCTTTGCATGAAATCTAATTGATTCACAACCACCAATACCGCCACGATCAGCACCACAGAGACTGCAAACTGTCCAACCACCAAAACTGAACGGAATCGTTCATGACCTTTACCCGCTTTGAAAGCTCCTTTTAGCACTTTCCCCGGTTGAAAGCCTGAAAGGAAAAGCGCTGGATAACTCCCTGAAATCAAGCCCACAAGTACAATTAATCCTATTATTCCCAGCAGGAATTCGGGGTGTTGGAAAAAGTTGAGGCTAAGTTGCTTCTCTGTAAAATCTGAAAATATCGGGAGAAAGAAATACACTAGGATCAATGCCAGCAGCATCGAAATCGTCGTCAGCATAAAGGATTCACCCATAAACTGTCGGATCAGATTACTTTTATCCGCACCCATCACTTTCCGAAGCCCCACTTCCATCGATCTCAATGAAGAACGTGCTGTGGATAAATTCATGAAATTGATACATGCAATCAAGAGAATAAACAGTGCAACGGCCAAATAGATATACACATAAGCGATATCTCCATTGGCTTCGATTTCCGTGTCGAGATTAGAATACAGGTGAATATCTTCCAAAGGCCACAAATAGAGCTTCGTACCTTCTGACATTGGAGTTCCTGATCTTGTCTCCCCCATATGCCTATCTATCAGCGTGGGCAATTTATCCTCAAAAGCCTGACGATCTACCCCTTCATTCAGCAATAAATAGGTAGAAAAGCTATTTCCCCCAAAATTGCTCATGAAAGCTTCTTGTCCTCCAAAAAACATGATCACTGGTTGCATGGAAGCTAAAAATGTAGGATGAAAGTGGGAATTATCAGGGAAGTCCTCAAAGACTCCACTTACCAAGGCTGTGAATTCAGCACCTCCCAAACCAAGTCTCAACTCCTGCCCCATGGCGGATTCATCTCCAAAATACTTCTTAGCCATACTCTCTGACACAAGCACTCCATTGCCTTGCTGCAATGCTTTTTTCGCATCGCCTTCCAAGACATTGATCGAGAAAATATCAAAAATCTCAGGGTCAGCAAAAGTGAAATGATCTTCAATAAATTTCTTATCCTCATGCATCACGAGTGGATCAGATTCAAGCATTCGTGTCACCGCTTCCACCTCTTCCGGGAAATCTGACTGAATCAGTGGTGCAAATGGTGGTGCTGTATGACCCAAATGAAGGCTGACCTCACCATCAGGATTAAACCATGCTCGGGAAACCCGGACGATTCGATCTGCTTTGGTATTCCATTTATCATAACTCAACTCATGCTGTACAAACAAAAAAATCAAAATACTCACGGCCATACCTACTGCCAATCCAAATACATTGATAAACATGTATAATGGATTTTTACGAGTATTCCGAAGCAGGATTTTGAAATAGTTTTTGAGCATATTTTCTATAGATTTTAAAATTGGAAGATTGAAAAATTCTTAATTAGAGAAGTAGGAATTCTATTTTTAGACAAACACCTTCCTACTTCCTGACTTCCAACTTCCTACCTTTTAATCACCTTGCTCGAACCCGAGCTAGCAATTTTTTGATTAGTTGGATTTCCTTTGTAATACACATTCCCTGATCCAGAGGATCCCACGGTCAAGTTCCCATTGACTCCAATAGAGGTAGTTCCAGATCCTGACTTTCCTATTTTCACATCACCGGCCATCAAATCCAAAGCTTCGAATTCGCCGGAACCTGATTGTCCAATACTTGCCCTATCTGCACTTCCACCTTCTATAGTTACTTTGCCGGAACCACTCATTCCTACATTCAAAGCCTCTGTTTGAAGCATTTTCATCTGAATATTTCCAGAACCTGATTGACCAATACTGAATTTTCTGGAGTTGATATTTGATTGCAAAATCATTTTTCCTGAACCGCTAACTCCGACGCTTTCCAACTCTTTTACAGTCACATAAGCTGTAAAATTCACGTTATTCCAATTACCTTTTTCCAGTTTGATTTTCAAAACTCCACCATCTACTTCGGTAATCACCTTGTTTAAATCAAAACCTTTAGATTCCAGACGAACTTCATCTTTGTTTCCGATGGTGACAAAGACATCCCAATTACCTCCCGATTCAATTCCTTTAAAAGTTCCCGGTGTACGAGTTTCAGTTTGTGCTTGAGCAGTAAAGCCTACCAAAAAAAGTAGGATAATGAGTGAAGCGATTTTTGTGAGTTTCATGATGTTGGTTGTTTTTATATGATGAAATTAATTTCAGAGATTGTGCCAAGGGAAAATCAGCCTTGATTATACAAATTGAGCAGTTTTAATCTTAAACCCTGTCCGATCGTTTACGATTTTGACCGTAAGCGAACAAAAAAGAAAGCTCCTTGTACCCAGTTCAACCTAATCTTACGATTCTTACCTCCGGCTTTAAGCGTTCCAAATCTTCAGTAAAATTTCCCCAGGTAATTTTCAAAAGCACTCATTTCTTAGATGCAGCAAAAGTCGAGTTGGTTGCTTCAGCTCAAAAAAAAATCGCAACTACTAAACCCAAAAAATATTCAGCTATTCGAGAGTTGCAATCTCGATTTCCAATCCTAGGATTTCTAATCCTTCAAAAAACAAATCAATAAAACCGAGATTAAAGGCTTGAATAAATCTCATAAACCCCAATTCCTCTACTCATCTCTCATGGCATCTACAGGATTTGCCCAAGCAGCTTTGATCGCTTGTGACCCTACGGTAATCAAGGCAATTACTAGCGTTACAATTCCCGCAAAGCCAAAAGTCCAAACCGAAAGACCTGCCTTATAAGGGAAATCTGACTGCCAGGACTCCATGGCAAACCATGCGATAGGAAATGCAAAAATCATGGCCACCGCTACCAAAATCACGAAGTCTTTGGAAATCAAATTTAAAAGGCTCTGGGTACTTGCTCCCATCACTTTGCGAATCCCGATCTCTTTGGTTCGCTGCTGCACCGCATAAGCTGCCAAACCGAATAGACCTAGGCAAGAAATCAAAATCGCTAAAATCCCAGCTATGGTAAATGCCAAGCTTAATTGAGATTCTTGTTCATATTGAGCGGCAAACGCCTCATCCATGAAAGAATAGCTGAAAGGATTTCCCGGAAAAACTGACTCATAGGTTTTTTGAGCTAATGCAATTGCCTCTTTCATTTGAGCCGGATCTACCACCAAAGTGAAAAAACCATCCGCTTCTGAAGCCAAGAAAATCATGGGTTTGATTGGCTCACGTAGAGACATGTGATGGTAATCTTTCGTCACTCCGATCACCTCAAAAGGCTTTCCCCAAAGTATATTTTGTCCCACGGCAGCTTCCGGACTTTCATATCCCAATTGTGCAGCTGAAGATTCGTTGAGCATCACTTTATTAAGATTGTTCCAATTTTGAGTTGCTTCATCGGATGTAAAATTTCTTCCTGCCAACACCTCGATTTCATAAGTGGGAATAAACTGCTCATCAATAATAAACATGCTGTAATTGTAATCCTTATCCTCAGGTCTTGCCACCAAAGGACTGATTCCTCCTGCGGAGAAATTATATCCCTGACCAGGAAGATTATTGGATCCAGCTATTGCTTTCACAAAAGTTTGGGCTTTTAAACTTTGCTTGAAGGCATTCATTTTCGAAGACCGGTTTTCACCTACATCATTTGGTCCTGCTACTACCAGCTTCTGATCCACATTCATACCCAGACTTTGCGTCTGCATAAATGATAATTGATCTCGAATTACAAGCGTGCAAACGATGATACCAATCGAAATCACAAACTGAAATACCACCAATGATTTTCGGAGCCATTGACTTTCAGGCTTGAATTTTAATTGGGATTTCTTCTCAAATTTCCCGGAAAGCAATACCACATAAAACCCTGAAATCAAAGCACATAATCCAATGATTGCAGCAATAATCAAAACGGTTTGTGGAGTTTGTAATGCCCCAAACCAAATGGCTGTTCCAAAAATATTGGATGTAAACGGAGCAAGGAGATATACAAAAAGTATGGAAATGGCCAATGAACTCAGGAGAAGTACTAACGTCTCCATCATAAACTGTTGAGCCAACTGCCATGATTGTGCGCCTAAGACTTTCCTCATTTTGATCTCTTTTATTCGAGTTAAAATATTGGCTGAAGAAAGATTAAGGTAATTCACATAAGCAATCCCAAGGATCAAAATCGCAATCGCTAAAAACACCAAAACTGATCCCATTTTAGAAGAAGTGGGTAGTGGATCTGAAATAGAGGAACCCAGATGGATACTTGGAAGATCTTGAAGAATTATTGAAGTGGCCTCCCCATTTGGTGTTTTTCGAATAAACTCCGTCAATTGATCCGACAGCGAATTGGGATCAGCTCCCTCTTTTGTCAAGACAAATAAGTTGACAAAACCGGAATCAAAACCATTTGGATCAGCCCATTCATTTCCTGATCGGTTTGAGGGATTCTCTAAGGTGTGAATGGATAAAAATATATCCCCTGTAATATCTGATGTGGATGGAATTGATTCTAAAACTCCAGAAACTGCAAATTCTTGCTTGCCAAATTGGTTGCTCAATAGGAAAGTTTTGCCCAAGGGATCTGTATTTCCAAAGAATTTATCAGAAATAGCCTGAGTAATCACAGCAGTATTTGTAGCATTCAGATCAGCAGTTCCTCTTGAAATAGGAAAAGAAAAGGTTTGAAAAAAATCTCCTTCAACAAAACTGATCGCATCCTCTTTAAAAAACAGATCAGTTTCAGGAATTGCAATCAAGCCTCCGCCAATGTATCCTGCAATTCTCCCGGAAGATTCTATATCCGGAAAATTAGCCTCCAAAACTCCCGCATAGCCAGGTGGAAGGTATGTTTCAAACTCACCATTCCCCTCACTAACCACAACTCTGAAGATCCGGTCTTTATTGGCATGAAAGTCATTGTAACTCCACTCCGTGACCACATAAGCAAAAAGCCCCAAGAAAGTCACCAAGCCAATTACCAATCCAGTTAAATTAACAAAAGTAAAAAGTCGGCGCTTGGAAAGACTTCTAAAAGCAATTTTGAGGTAGTTTATAAACATAGCTGATTCTATTATCCCATTGAATATTAAAAAATAGAAAGATTGAATCTACCCTCATTATGAGGCATAAAGCTTTTCTTTTTTATTAATCAAGAATCCACTTTCATGCCATCCAAAAACTGGCGAATCAATGCTTTAGGATAGAATAAGCAGGAAATACCTGAAACCAATCGGACAAAATTGTTCGCCTGCGGTCGAATCTCCCACAAGGTTTCTGTCTTTTGCTTTTTCAATTCCATTCTAGGTTTCCTGAATTCCTTTCTTATTCGAAAGAGAATCCAATTATTATTTTCCTCTCCTCTTGATTCATTTGCGAACCTAAGTTTATCGAGGTATTTTTCAGAAGCTTTTTAGAGGAGATCGATGGGATTTTTTTGAAGGACAATAAGTCCATAAGCTGCAAATATCCAACCCTTGTGGAGGAAAGAGGAATTAATAATTAAGTTATGTGTCATAAAATAAACTGAGTAGTTAAAAAACGAGAAATCTAAAAATCTTTCAGAGTAATAATCTTAATACAATAGGAAATCAAAAATGAAGGAAACTATCGTAGAAACGACTAAAAAAATTAAGTTCGATAATGCTGGATATTATGCTCTAGGATTAATAGTTCTTGCAATTTTAGGTTTTTGGCCAACCTACTTTTCAAAATTCTTTGATGGAACAGCGGACTTCAATTTTTATTTTCATTTTCATTTTGCGTTGTCATCATTATGGATAGCGCTATTGATAGTTCAACCCATACTCATCAAAAAAAAGAAACTGTCGATTCATAGACAAATTGGTAAATTAAGTTTTGCCATTTTACCCTTGTTCTTAATATCAGTGATCTTACTAAAACACTATCTAATTGGGGGTGAAGTTACTGAAGGTTCAGGGGCCAGTATGTGGTTTCTATTTAAAAACATAATTATTATTGGTGTCATGTATATCATTGCAATGGCAAATCGGCGCAATGTGCAAATCCATGCTCGTGCTATGATTGCAACCGGCATCGTATTTATTGAGCCAACTTTAGGTCGTTTTATTATCATTACCTTATTACCAGAAATCGATTTTATGATTGGGTTGGGAATTACGTTTCTCATAATGTATATCCCAATTATTTCACTCATCATTATTGAAAGAAAACAAACCAGCGGTCGCTGGGTATTTCCATTTTTTTTAATACTATTATTGGTATTTCATGGTCTCTTTTTCTTTCAAGTAAGTTTTCCATTATTAGATTCAATTGCAAATTGGTTTGTAAGATTACCAATTACATAAAAATGTGAAGTTTAATAAAATACGAACGCACACACAATGGCTTTAAGTAATTGCCTGTTCTTGCCTACTTCTACATCCCCAGTCTGAGTGTAATCAGATTGTTCGGCTCAGCGTAGTTTGCCTTCCCTACTGTCCTGCCCAAGGCCACTTACCCATTATCCAAAAGACCCTTACCAAAAACAAAGAAACCTTCGAGGTTTTAAAAACCTCAAAGGTTCATTCTAGCACTTTTTTAGAATTTAGATTTTTGGCTGGGGATTGCTTCTTCGCCTGTGGCGGATCGCAATGACGGTCACTTTTAGCATCAGTTCGTGAAGACACGAACTAGGGCGAATGACGATCAAATCAGAAGGTTGGCAATGACTAAATCTTATATCCTACATCTAAAATCTTAAATCAATTTACTCGCTTTTAAGAGAATTTACCGGATTCGCAGTAGCAGCTTTGATCGATTGATAACTAGTAGTCAGCAAGGCGATCATAATCGCAAACAGGCCTGCACCTAAGAACACTTGCCAACCCAAATCCTGTTTGAACTGGTAATCCTCCAACCATTTCGTCATTGCCCACCAAGCGATAGGAGTGGCAATCAAAAACGCAATAAATACAAGTTTAGCAAACTCCTTGGATAGAAGTAATATGATACTCCCTATGCTAGACCCAAGGACTTTTCTAATTCCTATTTCTTTGGTTCGCTGCTCTGCTGTAAAAGCTGTCAAGGCAAACAATCCCAAACATGCAATCACGATAGCAAAGCCAGCAAATATCCCAAAAACCTTCCCTAAGCGCGTTTCGGATGCATACATATTCCCAAATCGATCATCTAGGAAAGAATAGGTAAAAGGTTGTCCTGGTGCCATTTCATTCCATTTCGCTTCTATGAAACTTACTACCTCATCCGTATTATTGGAGTTGAATCTAAAGGACGCAATCCCTCTCGGCTTTTCGCTGAGGAAAATCATGACCGAGCCAATATTTTCCTTAAGAGATTCAAAATGAAAATTCTTCACGATTCCAACCACTGTCCTGCCTTGGAGATCTTCAAAGTCGATATTATTTGTATCTCCTGCTAAAGAATAAATCTTCTGTCCTATGGGATCACCTTCAAAATTGAATTTTTGGGCAGCAGTTTCGTTAAGGATTACAGCATTTGAATCGGAAGGAAATTGAACTGAAAAATCTCTTCCTTCAACCATTTCCATCCCTAAAGTCTGTATGTAATGGTAATCCACTTGCCAGTTTTGCAAACTGACTAAATTCTCTGTCTGCTTTGGATCTTTTCCTTCTACCCACCATGGAGTATCACTCCTCCAAGTGCCAGAAACTGGCAGAAAACCTGTAATCGTCCCTGATTCCATCATACTGTTTGATAGTATCTCTCTCTTGAAAGTTTCTGCCTGATCACCTAAAGCGTAAATATCATCCACAGTGATAATCTGCTCTTTATTAAAACCTATTTTCTTATTCTGTATATAATTCAACTGATTAAAAACGCCTATTGTGGCTATGATCAAAATGATAGAAATCGCAAATTGGAAAACCACCAAAGAGCTTCGAATCATTCCACTTTTCATTCCCAGAGACACTTGCCCTTTTAGGATACTGATGGGTTTGAAACCAGACAGGAAAAAGGAAGGATAAATCCCAGCCAAAAGCCCTGTTCCGATTGCCCCGAGGATTAAGACCCCATAAGAGGTCAATTGGAAAATCGGCATTTCCAGTGACCTACCGGCCAAATCATTAAAGATTGGTAGCAAAAATGCCACAACAGGAATTGCAATTAAGAATGAAATCACGCTGAGCAAAATGGACTCCATCAAAAACTGTCGAATCAAATGGGAACGAAAAGAACCCATCACTTTCCTGATTCCAACTTCCTTAGCCCGATTTGAGGATCTCGCAGTAGAAAGATTCATGAAATTGATACAGGCGATGAGCAAAATGAACAAGGCAATTGCTACAAATAGATAGACGTAGGTGATATTGAAATTAGGTTCGAACTCTCCCATAAAATCACTCTTCAAGTGAATATCAAGCATGGGCTGTATGTCAAATTCAATCTTACCTCCATTTTCAGTCAAAGTTTCCATTGTAGCTCCCTCTCCAAAAATCTGACTTATATCAGGCTCAATATGAGTCTTGATGACTGAGGGAAGTTTTGCGTTCAAATTCTCGGGATCAGAGCCTTCTCTAAGTTTAAAGTAGGTTTGAAAATTGTTACTGAGCCAAGTAGTACCCTTAGCCTCTTCCAAACCTTCCATTGCTAATAAAAAATCAAAGTGAAAGTGACTATTCTCAGGAATGTCCTCATAAACTCCTGTAATTCTGAAGTCCTCCTCATTATCTAAAATCAAGGATTTCCCAATGGCACTTTCACCTGGGAAATATTTTTCAGCTGTACTTTGACTGATAGCCATGGTATTGGGTTCGGCTAAAACCCCTTCCACATTCCCTTCGAGTAGCGGCACTCCAAAAACTTTAAAGAAGTCTCTTCCAGCCCAGATTACATTATTTTCCTTGATATTTTGATCTACCTTCTTTACTAAATAGGACCCCCTTTGCCTGAAATGAACAGCTGCTTCTACTTCAGGGAAATCCTCTGGCATGGCTTCTGCCATTGGGGCCGGAGCCAAAACCATATTCCAATGATTTCCTCCAAAAACAATATCGGCATGGACTCTATAAATCCGATCAGCATCTTTAAAGTGTTTGTCGTAGGAGAGCTCGTTTACCACAAAAAGAGTAATGATAATACAAACAGCAACTCCTACTGAAAGCCCGAGAATATTTATAAAAGTGTAAAACTTGTGTTTACGCAAATTGCGAAAAGCGATAGTTAGATAATTCTTAATCATATCAAATAGAATTTACGATTGACTACAATAGTGTAGCATAACATATTCAGGATTGATGCCAGTTAAAAAAAAGCCTTCTGGATACCAGAAAGCTCGTTTTCTAATTTTTCATATCAATAAGTTCGTACAGTATTGTTCGCCTTCGGGCAAAACCTCCACCAAGGATTGAAGCCTTTCGTATAATTGAATTTCCGCGGTCGAATTTCTACTCTAATCCTCTTCTTTATCTGGAGACAAAGTAAGCTGCACCAATCAGCCATACAGATTGCTTTGGATTTGGAAAGTGTAAGGAAATCTAGCAAGGTGGAAATCTTAGCTCATTGCAGCTTTACTGGGGACGAAGAAATCCCTCCTGCTACGAGCTCCAAATCTGAAATCTTACCTCTTAAATCTCAAATCCCTTACTCGCTTTTTAAACTATCAACAGGGTTGGCACTTGCCGCTTTGAAAGCCTGAAGACCAACCGTAAGGATTGCGATAAAAATCAAAACCAAACCAGAACCTGCAAAAATCCACCAGCTCAGATTGGTCTGATAGGCATAGGTTTTCAACCAGTTATCAGCAAAGTACCAAGCAACTGGCACTGCAATAAGGATTGAAACCAGAATTAGCTTTACAAAATCTTTGGATACCAAAGTCAAGATTCCAGCTGTAGAAGCTCCCATTACTTTTCGTACTCCTATCTCCTTTTTTCGCTTCTCTGCCGTAAATGCAGCAAGACCAAATAATCCAAGACAACTCAAAAAAATCGCCATTAAACCGAAGTACTTTGCCAGCTTGGAAACTCGCTGCTCGGAAGCGTAAAGCATTTGATAATCCTCATCCATAAAGGAATAATCCATCGCTTGCGCCGTTTGCTTCAGGAAAATCGCATCAATTTCAGCAATGGTTTCCTGTTGATTTTGGGGACTGATTCTTACCATAATTCGCTGCGCAAATGTTGGGTCGTATTTCAGGAAAGCCGGTTTAACACTTTCCTTCAAAGACTCAAAATTGAAATCCTTCACCACTCCAATTACTTCTTTATCATCTCCCCAAAGGTTTACAATTTGTCCGATAGGGTCCTCAAAACCAATGGTACGAACGGCCGCTTCATTCAAAATTATTTTAGAACCTTCATCTCCAAAGTCCGAAGAAAAAGCTCTGCCATCCATCATTTCAAACCCCATGGTCTCGATCAAGCCCATATTGATCGATACATTTTCGAATTTTACCTGCTCATCAGGATTTTTTCCTTCCCATGAAAGTCCGATTGTCGAGCTGCTCAAGCCTACCAACGGATGACTCAAACTAGATGCATTCTCCACTCCTGGAGATTTCCTAAGCTCTGCCAAAAAGGAATCCAGCTGATTGGGATTTACTCCTGAAGCGTTGATCTGAAGGAGCTGACTTTGATTATAGCCTAGATTTTGGTTTTGAATATAAGACATCTGCTTACTGATTACTGAAATACCGATGATCAGCAAAAGCGAAATAGCAAACTGAAAAACTACCAAGCCTTTTCTGGCAAGTAACTCCCCAAAACTTCCCTTGATATTAGATTTCATCACCTCTACTGGCTTGAACTTGGAGAGATAAACTGCTGGATAAATTCCAGCCAAAAAGCTTGTTAACAGCCAAATACCAACTAAAATCAGAATCAATTCAGGTTGAAATGAAATGCTTAGAGATTTGGAAGTCACCTGATTAAAAAATGGTTGTAGAACGAATGTTGCCACTATTGCAACCAGCAAAGCCAAAAAAGTCAACAGCAATGATTCCACCATAAACTGTCCAAAAAGACCAGATCGGCTTGCTCCCATAGATTTTTTGACCCCGATTTCCTTTAATCGACTCATCGATCTCGCCGTAGTCAGGTTCATAAAGTTGATGCAGGCGATGATCAAAATAAAGATGGCGATAGCTGAAAAAAGCCTCACATAGCTAATCCTTCCGCCAGCTACTTTTCCATCTTCATAGGTTCCATACAGATAAGTATCTCCATAATTCTGCACAAAAACCGACACATTGCTCCCCTCGGCTTTAGCTTTGATGAATCCTGCAATTTGCTCGTTAAAAGAGGCTATGTCTGTTTCAGGCCGTAGTAACACATAAGTACTTGCATTGAAGTTACCCCAATGCATACTTTCGCCAAGCATTTGTTTGAAGTAAGAAAAGGATAAAAAGTAGTCTGCCTTATCCAAATCATAGGGGCCGAAATCCTTGTAAACTCCAGTCACCTCTACCTCATTATGAAAGTCAAAAACCTGCCATTTTACCGATTTACCGATCGCCTCTTTCGGCGAACCAAACAGCTTCGTAGCCATAGTTTCTGATAAGGCCAGGCTATTGATGCCTGTCATAACCTGACTCGGACTGCCGGCTACAAAATCAACAGAAAAAACATCGAAGTAGGACTGATCAACAAACAAACCAGCACCAGTCATCTTTGTGCTCCCATTTTCGAAAGCAACTCCATCAATAAATGGCGAAGCCCCTACTGCTAATTCCACTTGAGAAAGCTCGGCCTTCATTGCTTCTGCCATTTCACCCGGGGTTACACCCCAAGTTATAATACCTCCACTGTTATCGTGATTGGTCATCACCGCATAAATCCGATCAATCTTCTCGTGATTACGACTGATACTCAGTTCATCCTTTACCCAAAGCATGATCAGTACCACGGTAGTCAGGCCCATCGCCAATCCAAAAAGATTGATGAAGAAGATGCTTTTGAACTTCATGAAGTTCCGAAAAGCGAGAAGGATTTGGTGGCGGAGCATAGGAGGTTGGGAAGTTGGAGGTTGGAAGTGGGAGGTCGGAAGTGGGAAGTTGAAAGTTGGAAGTTGGATAGTGCTTATTTCGTATTTGAGCTTAAGGTATTTCTAAATGCGGCTATACTATTCATTAGGTCAAAAGCCTGTTTATAGCAATTTTGAAAGGTTTCCTCATTTATATAAGCTCTTAGTTTGGCTTTATGAAGACAGGTTACAACCTCGGCAAGTGATCTTAAAGAGTAACCTACAAATTTTCTAAATTCAACTTGGGAGTTACCTGTTGCACCCTCCGCTATATTCAATGCGATGGAATCTACGGCCCTTCGAATCTGTGATGTGAGATTATATAATTCTTCTTTTGGAAAAGTTTTCGAGAGTTCAAAAACTACTTCTCCAAAAACCATAGAAGTTTGCCAAATACGAAGTTTCTCAAATTTAAAATCCATAGAAAATTATAATTAGGTTGAAATTTTTAATATTACCAGAAAGTTATCGGCACACTTTTCAACTTCCAACCTCCTTACTTCCTACTTCCCTACTTCTAAACATGAAACTGCTCCCGGATATTCTCCGTCACGACTTTTCCATCAAATAGATTAATGATTCGGTGCGCATAGTTAGCGTCATGTGGAGAGTGCGTTACCATCACAATAGTAGTTCCCTCATTATTCAATTCTTCAAGAAGTCGCATTACTTCCTCACCATTGGTAGAATCCAAGTTACCTGTAGGCTCATCGGCAAGGATCACGGATGGCTTAGCCACAATCGCTCTGGCAATAGCCACACGCTGCTGCTGACCACCGGAAAGTTGCTGCGGGAAGTGATTGCGTCGGTGCATGATATTCATTCGACCTAGGACTTCTTCCACTTTCTGCTTTCGCTCATCTGACGGGATTTTCAGATAAAGTAGTGGTAGCTCCACATTTTCAAATACCGTTAATTCATCGATTAGGTTGAAAGACTGGAATACAAATCCGATGTTACCTTTTCTCAATGAAGAACGCTGCCGCTCCGAAAACTTGGCCACCTCTTGATCCAAAAAGTAATACTCTCCCCCATCCGGATTATCCAGAAGACCGATAATATTCAAAAGCGTGGACTTGCCACAACCTGAAGGACCCATAATGGCTACGAATTCACCCTTTTTGATTTCAATTTGAATTCCGTCCAGCGCGGTGGTTTCTACCTCCTCGGTGGCGTACATTTTTCTGAGATTTACTGTTTTGATTACGTTCATGGTTGTATGATGTTAGGTGTCGGATGTCCGATGACCGATGTGGCCCTGACTCCAATCATTGTTAATGTTAGTTATGTTAATTGAATTGGAATTCATTAGGTGATTTTTGATCTAAATGATTGCATCATATTCATTAGATGAAATGATTCGGCATATAGCTTATCAAACTGATCTTGATTTATGTATTTTCTTTTTTGAGCTTTATGTAGGCAGGTAACTACTTCAGCTAATGATCGAGTAGAATACCCAATAAACTTTTTGAATTCTGGGTTTGACTGAGAGATTGAACCTTCAGCTATATTCAAAGCAATGGAATCTGCAGCCCTTCTTGCTTGAGAAATTAAATTATAGAGTTCATCCTTGGGAAAACCCTTAGAGATATTAAATATATCCTCTCCAAAATCCATTGCTTTTTGCCAAATCTGGAGCTTTTCAAATTTGAAGTTAGGTTCATATTCTCCCATAAAATCCTAATTTTTAATTGAATAACAATTCTCAATAAAACATCTGATACCTGACATCTGAAACCGGTCATCAGACACTTGACATCGGTCATCGGTCATCCGACATCTGACATCCGACACCCGTCTCCCCTACCTCAACTCCAGCACCTCATTCTTTCCAAAATTCTCGTAGCCACTGACGATCACTTTTTCACCTTCAGTCAAGCCTTCAAGAATTTCATAGAATTCAGGATTTTTTCTACCCAAACGAATATTTCTTTTCTCCGCATTTCCTGCAGCGTTTATAACAAATACCCAGTTTCCTCCTGTATCCTTAAAGAAGCCACCGGTTGGTAAGAGTAAGCTCTGCTCACTGTCACCCAACTCCAATCTGATTCGCACACTTTGACCTCTTCGGATTCCT
Organism: Algoriphagus marinus; assembly: GCF_001936475.1. Classification (GTDB taxonomy): domain Bacteria; phylum Bacteroidota; class Bacteroidia; order Cytophagales; family Cyclobacteriaceae; genus Algoriphagus; species Algoriphagus marinus. Next base: position 221,771 of record NZ_MSPQ01000006.1, read on the forward strand.
TGGGGGCTTTCTCCTGTAAACTTCATATCTACTTCAAATCTTCCATTCGTAATCGTCGGATAGATCTTCATAATTTCCAATTCATGATCTACTCCGCTCAAGGTGAATTTTCCACGGAGACCTTGACCGATTCTAGGAAGGTATAATTCATCTATTGGCACTCTTACTTTGAATTCATCCAAAACATCGATCTGTCCATAACGCTCTCCGGAGTTAATCGCCTGACCGATTTCTATCTGCTCCATGGCCAATTGACCTGAAATGGGTGCTTTGATTACCAGATTATTGAGAATCTGACCAACTCCATTCAGAGAGGCATTCATTCTATTTTCAGACTGTCTTAGCTGGGCCAGCTGATAGGACCTTGCAATTGAGTCACTTTTGTATGATTTGTAGGTCAATTCCTTTCTTTTCAAGTTATACTCATACTGCTCCGCTACTTCTTCAAATTCTCTGTCTGAAACCAATTTCTTTTCGTGAAGCTCTTTAAATCTTTTATACTGTGGCTCCAGCAAACTGATTTGATAATCAATTTCTGCCAATTGCCCTTGTTGGCTTAAATCATTTTGATCCAAGAAAAGACGGGTTTGTCGAAGGTTATTGATTTGCTCATATAACATCGTCTCCCGCTGCATCACATCTAATTGAAGATTGGAATTAGCCATGATCAAAATCGTATCTCCTACGTCTACCAGTGCGCCAGATTCCCTCACCAAAGCTGCGACCATTCCACCTTCGACAGCGTCAAGGAAGAAAGTCTGAGCAGGTTCAATCTGTCCAGATACTAAAATGTAATCTGTAAATTCACCAGTAGTCACTGTGGCAATACTCAAACGGTCCTTCTCCACATTCATCGTGGAGCGATGATCTGCAAAGCCTATTTGATAAATAATTGCCGCTACTACGAGCACTCCTCCTGCGATCATTGCGATCTTTTTCGGAGTCCATGTCTTCTTTTCTATTTTTCGATCCATTGTGTGTGTTTTCCTTTTCAGGGCTATCCCCTTTATGCCAAATGGCATGCCATGCAAAAAATAGCCGTTGGATGCTTCTTTGGGTGATTTCAACAAAAACGAGATTCCTTAACGCGAACATTTTCGTCCGAAAGCGAACAAAAGCTATCAAAGTCGGATATTTTTCCCTTAACTTAATTGAAGATTTATAATAGCCAAAATCTGCTCAAATCGTCCGAAAATGACATATTTTATCCATTTTAAAGTGCAATTGTTTTTCGGTATGCTTTTGGAACAACAGGAAATCGAATCCGGGATATATTTCCCCAAGGAAAAAAATCATTTACTATGAACGAGCAACGAATCGGGAAAATCTTAATCATTGACGATAATGAAGATTTGCTAAAGGCAGCTAAAATTTTTCTGAAGCGGCATTTCGCACAGGTAGATACAGAAACCAACCCTGATCTACTCCCTATCCTGACTCATAATGAAAACTATGACGTGATCTTACTGGACATGAACTTCACCAAAGATGTGAGTTCGGGTCAAGAAGGTTTCTATTGGTTGGATCGGATTTTGGAATTGGATCCATCAGCTGTGGTGGTATTGATCACTGCCTATGGAGATGTGAATCTCGCAGTCAAAGCCATCAAAGAAGGTGCGACAGACTTTGTGTTGAAGCCTTGGGAAAATGAGCGACTGCTCGCTACACTCAATTCCGCCCTTCAACTCCGGAGAAAAAAGCTGGAGGTAGATCTGCTAAAAGATCAAAAAGCCACCATGCAGCAGGATATCGACAATAAATTCAAGGATATTATCGGTCAAAGTGCATCCATGCAAAAGGTTTTTGAAACTATCGAACGTGTGGCCGTCACCGATGCTAACGTCTTGATTCTAGGAGAAAATGGTACCGGTAAGGAATTAATTGCAAGAGCTATTCACCGACATTCCAAGCGAAGTCGGGAAGCATTCGTTGGAGTGGATCTGGGCTCGATTACGCAGACGCTGTTTGAATCCGAGCTTTTCGGACATAAAAAAGGTGCTTTCACGGACGCCAAAGAAGATCGTGCCGGTCGCTTTGAGCAGGCGCATAAAGGCACACTTTTCCTGGATGAAATCGGAAATCTACCTTTGCCACTTCAGGCCAAATTATTAGCAGCTTTACAAAATAGAGAAGTCACGAGAGTGGGTGCAAATCGGCCAGTAGAAGTAAATATTCGATTGATTTCGGCTACGAATATGCCGATTCATAACATGGTCTATGACAATACCTTCCGGCAGGATTTATTATATCGAATCAATACCATCGAAATCCAACTTCCTCCCCTCAGGGAACGGATCGAGGACATTCCACTTTTGGCTGATCATTTTATCGCCTACTATTCTAAAAAGTATAATAAAGATATTCGAAAGGCGTCGGAACCACTGATCAAGCGGATGTCGAAATACCATTGGCCGGGAAATATCCGAGAACTTCAGCATAGCATTGAGCGAGCTGTAATTATGAGCAATCATAATGTTTTGCAACCTGAGGATCTTTTCTTACAGAAAATCCAAAATCATGAAAAATCTGAAGAATCAGTAAATCTGGAGCATTTGAATATTGAAGATGTGGAACGAATTCTGATCCGGAAAGCATTACAAAAGCATAATGGGCATATCACTAGAGCCGCTGAAGAATTGGGATTGACGCGATCATCTCTTTACCGAAGACTGGAGAAATATGGTTTATAGGCGGTTTTCCATTGGCGTAGCCATTCGCCTGATCCTGATTATTCTATGCCTTTACCTTGGTCTTTGGCTGTATTATCGACAAGAGCTTTGGCTGGCACCGGCGATTTTGGGCTTAGTCGCTTTCATTCAAATTGGGGAATTGATCTATTATGTCAATTCTGTCAATCATAAGCTTGCCCGTTTTCTCGACTCCATTCGATACAATGATTTCTCGAGTTCCTTCACTTCGGATTCTCAGATGGGAGGTTCTTTTCGAGAGGTCAACGTAGCCTTCAATGAGGTGATGGATGTCTTCAAAAAGACCCGAGCAGAAAAAGAAGAGCAAATGCTTTTCCTTCAAGTCATTATTCAACATATCAATACAGGTATTATTTCCTTCAATTCGGAGGGGAAAATTGGAGTAATAAATAATGCGGCAAAACACTTGCTCCAGATTCCTCAATTCCGGGATATCTCAGATTTAGGTAAGCTCTCAACCCAACTTCTCAAAGAAGTAATGGATATGAAACCCGGACAGCGGATTTCTCAAAAAGTAAATTCAAACCTCCATCTAATCATACAATCCACTTCTCTTAAGATGGGAGGCCAAAGCTGGACTTTGCTTTCACTACAAAACATCAACGCCGAACTACAATCGAATGAACTCGAAGCTTGGCAGAATCTCACCAAAGTACTTCGCCATGAAATCATGAATTCGATCACGCCAATCTCAAGTTTGGTGGAATCGCTTCGGACTATTCTAGATGAAGATAGCTACGTGCAGCAAGAAGGATTTTTAATTAAAAGAGACGGTTTCCAGGATATTCAAGAAGGTTTGGATACTATCGCAAACCGAAGTAAAGGTTTGGTGAGTTTTGTAAATGCTTACCGGGACTACACGAATATTCCATTGCCGGAAAAGGAACTGGTTAATATTCAAGGTCTTTTCGAAAAAGTGCTTAATCTGATGAAGGAGGACTTAAAAGCCAATGAGGTAGAGGTTCAAAGCGAGATCCAACCAGGAACATTGGAGATTCATTGCGATCCAGATCAGATCATGATGATCCTAATCAACCTGATCAAAAACGCATCAGAATCTCTGACTAACCAGGCCAATCGGATTATATTTTTGAGAGCCATTTCTCAAGGCGATCTCGGATCGATTATTCAAGTGGAAGATCATGGCCCAGGGATAGTTCCTGAGGCACTTGAGCGGATTTTTGTACCTTTCTATACTACCAAGAAAACAGGATCCGGGATTGGGTTAGCCATTTCAAGACAGATAATGAATCTCCACCGAGGAAGTCTTCAAGTGATATCAATCCCAAATGAGCGAACAGTTTTCACGCTGAATTTCAGGTAATCCACAAATAAATTCTTTGAAAAACCCTATCAATCCCAAAGCTTTGGCTCCAGCCAAATTAAGGTAAGCAGGAAGAGTAGAATAAGTCCCCAGGCCCAAAATGGAATAGGATATTTACTGGAATTAATTACTGAAGAGGAGGAAATCCAAGACTGAGATTTGAGAAAAGCTGCTCTTTTTTGCTGTGCTAAAATACTAGGCCAATCATTCATCCCTGAAATATATACCTCTCCTATCTCCCCAAGTTTTACCCATCCGGAATCCAGAGAGACAAAGTCCAAAGTTTTAGTTTTTGGATTTACCAGAGACTGACTTATTGAAAGGGTGTCTTTTCCGAAGATCAGATTATCAACAGAATCACTTGAATTAAGAGAAATGGTCTCATATTCTCCCCAAAAAACAGGCGCACTAACTCCCCAATTGGATTGATTTTCAGGCCGTAGTTCTCCAAGAATCTTTTCCCATAATTTATCGTAACTCGCCGAATCTCCGGCCTGTGTGATCGAGAAAGTAGAAGTCAGCAAACTGGTTACTATTTTAGAATCTCCAACTCGCTGTGCAGCAATTGAATTTTCAAAAAGGCTTTCCTGCAAGATCTTTTCTTGGAAGGTGAAGGGTAAAGCCTCCAGTCCACCTATAATTTCTCGGTTTTCCGCAGTTCCGGTTTTTAAAACTTCAAAATTGGTTTCGAAGACCTTATTCAGTATATCAATTTCTTTCTGAGGATCATTCAAATTAAGCAGAAGCAAGGAAGCTGCACGTCGGATTTGATTTTGGATTTTGGTATTTGAGAGTTGTGAAGGATCAATGACAAATACATCAATGGAATCGAGCGGACCGCTTCCTGTCAACAACTCTGAATCTTTCGAAAGGCGAATTTCTTCCTGAACTTGTTCCCCTTTCCCAATCAAATAACGACTTAGCGTTCGAATCTCAGGCCCAGGAAAGCCTACTTGAACTTGGTAACTAAGCCGCGCTGCGGGCAAAACATAAAACTGAATCTCGCCCAAAACCAATTCTCCTAATCTCAGCTCTAGTTCATTTCTCCCCAAAATGGAAACGGGAAAATCCAACTCCAAACTGTTACGATCAGAGTCAATTTCAATCTCTTCCAATTCGTTTCCTTCTTGGAAAATCGAGATTGTAGAACCTGTGCTTAAATCCATCTTCAATCGGATTTTCTGGACCTCGCCTTGATAAAGAATTCCTTTCCAATCCAAAAACTCAGGTTCTGTTGTCGAACTTGGGATAATCCAATCCAAAGATTTAGCACGAATAGAATAAAGAAAATCCTTCGAAAAGTTTTTTCCCAAAAGAATCAGCGAATCGGAATTGGATTGAAAATCATCAATCGAAATCACCTTCTCTACTCCTATGCTATCTTTCCAAAAGTCTATTTCACTTTTATCAAGCTCCTCGGAAACAAGCAAAATAGGACTTGAAATCTGCTCAGAACTCCAAACCGGATTCAGCATAAAAGTCAGCAATGCAAAAAACAAAAGTGCATTCAAGAGCTGTTTAATCCCTTTTCGTTTGGAAGAGAAATCAGATCTCTGAATCCGAATGATTTGAAAAATCAGCAATAAACTGATTCCTATTCCAAAAATCCAGGTAAAAAGCGGGGAGACAATCGGTTCAAAATCCATCATCTTAGTTTTGCCCAAAATGCCTGTTGCAATTCTTTTTCTGCCTGAAAGGAAGCATCAAGCTTTGAATCCTTAGCTACCAATGGATAGAGCTTTTTAAGCAAGTCAGACTTACCTTCATCGCTTAGCCTTCCGGTACTCAATTCCTGCAAATGAATTAAAACCGACCACTCCGAAAGACCGGAATACTGTATCCGCTCGGTCCAAAGCTGGCCTAAGCGTTGGATTTTCAATTGATCTTCTGCTCTTAATTCGGTTTGAGGAAGCATCCCCAAAACAGTTGCCGCCAATGGCGCCAACTGCTTTTCCCTAGCAATCTGCTCTTTAAGGATCACCGCATCTATTTTTTCTAAATTCCCGGACATTCGCTTTTCTTCCTCTTTGATTGGGGGAGGATCGTAGTTTGTTCGCTTTACATAAACCCGTGATTTTTGCTGAACGGTTTTCAGGTATTCTAAGGCTTTTTCTTGATAGGGCAAGGCTTTCTCCGGTTCGAAAAGTCTCAAATAAAGCTCTGATTGCCACATTTGCTCTAAGGCCATTTTCAACATATTTTTCGTCGATGCCTCGTAGAACGTATTCATTTCCTCATCCTCGTGATTGTGAAGATAGGAATCCAAAATCCCTCCAAGTCCTCCGTCTTCCGAGTTTGAATGCTCTTCATGAACTTCTATTTTTTCAGGTTCGGCGACCGGATTGGGCAGACCAACAGCCCCCTCATCTTCATGGTCATGATCATGTCGAAATCCTGCCAGCAAATCTTCCGGATCTTCTTGTTCCATGGTCCCTCCTCCAGCTGAGTTCTCAAATTCCTCACCTAAATATTGCCCATAGCGCAAGCGGAGCAACTTTTGATCATAGCCTATTTCATTGGAAGTGACATTGAAAGCTCGCTCGGCAATAGACTTTTTAGAAGCAATAAGCTTCTCCGTATCAATAATAATCTGTCGCTGACTTCGGAAATAATCCGGCATCACATGGATTGCCATTCCCATCACTTGTTCCTCAGTCATTCCTGTGCTATCCACAAAATTCAGAAAATAAGTATCCGATCTGGAAAAATTTGGTTCGGGTCGCCTGTTGTCTATCGCTGCCCAATAATAATACAATTCATCACCAGGCTTGAAATCCAAGGCTTTTAAATCCAGATTCAGGTCGATTTTTGAGGCTTTGAAATTCTTTTGTTGAATCGAAATTCGAGTCTCCCGGAATTTCACATTCTCCCCGGAGCCCCGAGCCAAGGTGGCGACTAGATAGACTTCTTTGACCAAAAAATCATCGCTGAGCTGAGCTTCCACTTTTTTGGACAAACCGTCTTTGTGAAAGTGGTAGGCGTACAATTCCTTTTCTGACGGGGTAATAATTGGAGCTAAATCTTCAATTGCCTCAATCTGAAAAAACGCAGATTCATAAACCAACAAATCGCCATTATAGGCCTGAATGGCATAAATCCCCGATGAATTCAACTGATCCGAAAGTGCAAAATCAGTCGTACTTTTTTCAAAAGCTAAAGAATCCCGAAGTGAATTGATCAGAAAAACTTGTAGCTCTGGATTGGAAAAGCGAAGTGACCAAGAAAGTCTCGAACCCTTCAATGCAGTAATCTGAAGTGAACTTTGGGAGCTTTCAGGAATTCCGGAATACGAAGGCGGACTAATTCGTATCGAGATTTCTTCCAAAGAAACTGCCAGGTCCTCCAAGGAATCCGGAAGAGAAATACGGTTTTTCCGTTCCAGGATTGATTCAGGTGAAGACTTTTCAGGAATGATTTTGGAAACTCCAAATACAAGCAAGGGTAACAGAAGCAGCAAAAAGAAAGGGGCAACTTTCCGGAAATCTATTCCTGCCGGATCGGCATTCATCTGAGCTTCGACTCGATCCAATTGCAATTGCTCGGCAATATTCAAGTCGATTTTATCCAACAATTCAAGACTGAACTCCAAGCCTTTGGTATGCTGATGTAAATGGGAAATGGCGGCCTTTCGATGATTTGCAAAACCACCCAATAAATAAAACGACAGGATAGCGATCAGTTTCCCAAGAAGAATCGCCCATGTCAAAGAAGTTTCTAAAACCATAAACAAGCCAAAAAAGCTCAACCCAATCAATGCTGATTTAAGCAAAATCATACCAAAGATTTGCTTTTCAATTCGGGCGATATGGGATTGCAGCGATTTCAAATTCCTTGTTTGAAAGCTAAGTAACGTTCGATCATCAAAGTCCCCAAAAGCAAAGCCATCAGCCATTCGTTGAGATTGGCTTTTTGAGGATTAGAATTTTTGGGCTTCAACAAAAACCGATCAGAAATCCTTTCTGAATTAAGTGGCGTTGATTTTTGATTTATGCCGAGATGATTTAAGAATTTCCCCAAAATCAATTCCGGCAATTGCCCGTTTCGGATCAATTCAGATTCATCAAAAATCAGTGAATTGGCAAAAATGACTTGATTTTCAGACTCAGGATATTCAATCAAATTCGAGAAAAAGTAAAGCTTTTCAAGATCAAGTTTTCCAAGTGCTTTGTTTGAAAATACTAAAGCAGCTGAATCCAAACTCTCGGTTATCTGAAATTCGAATCCATAAACTTCCGAAATGGATGATAACGCAGCTTCTATAAATTGCCTTTCATTCTCTGAATTTTGAATCAGAACAGGAATCGACTTCTCAGAATAATCAAAAGTTGGATTTTCTCCTTCACCAACATTAACCGAGTCTAAAACCCCAGCCTCATTTAATGCGAAGACTCGATTCAATCTAGTTTTAAGGAATTGAGTTTTGGACCTCCCGGCGGAAGCTTCTCCAATCTGGAAAGTTGGTAAAACTGGACTCGAATAAAAATCAGAAGAAAGTGCCAAGTTTGAATTGGGTAAATACAAAATCAGCGAATCCAACTCCTCCGGCAATTGATCCAACGTGCTTTGAAGATTGGAATTAGAAATATCTTCAAGGCCAAAAAGGGCATCAAGCGTGGTGATTTCTTTTGAAGGATTATCGGCCAAAAGCACCAATTCTTCTCGTTCAATTGCCTGCTGAATTTCAAATCGAAACTCCTCCCAAAGGGCTTTTTCACCAGTCAGAACATGTGCGATTTTCTTTTCTTGTGTTGTTGGATTACCTATCCAAAAAAGCTGCGCTAAAAGGAGAACCAACAAACCAATAAGCAAAATACGAAGTGCCAATAGCAGCCAATTTTCAAGTTTGAATCCTTTGGAAACCTGATTTTCATCGACATTCAAAAATTCCATCGCAGCCCAGGCAATCGTCTTCCCCTTCTTCCCATTCCAGAGGTGGATCAAAATCGGAATGCTGATCGCCAACAATCCCCAAAGCGCTATGGGATTCAGAAAACTCATGAGAAACTTCGCTCGTCTAAAAATCGGCTGATCACCTCAGAAATGGAGTCCGATAGTTTCACTTGGTAATAATGCACCTGAGGATGCTGAAATGACTTTTCAAGCTTTTCTAAATAAGCGGAAATTGCGACCTGGTAATTCCTACGAACAGAATCACCATCTAGAGTAACTACTTGATCGCTCTCCAAATCATAAAATTTCAAATTTCCTTTTTGATTAAAATTGAGTTCTTGATCTCCCAAAATCTGAAATAACACAATCTCTTTTTTTGGATGTCGCATTTGCTCCACAATATCAATCCACTCAGATTCCTTTTGCAAAAAATCCGAAACGAAAATAATCAGTTCCTTCTGTTTGGATTTCAATTCCGGGAAATCTTGTTGCCTTATTGGCCAGCTACCCGCGGCTTTCTCCTCTTCCAAATGATAAATAATCCGTTGAAAAGCTTTCGGTGACGGGGCAACTTTTTGAGTGACTTTCCCTTCCTGAAAAGTAAAAAACGAAAGCGAATCCCCCTGCTGATTACCCAAATAAGCCAAAGAGGCAATCAGACTATTGGCATAATCCAGGCGTTTAATTCCATTTTCAGCGTAATTCATGGAGCCGGAAAGGTCCAATAAAATCCGGATATTCAGGTGACTTTCAGTTTGAGACTCCTTGATCATATGCTTTCCTGAGCGGGAAAAATACTTCCAGTCGATCCGCTTTGGATCATCTCCTGGTTCGTAGTAGCGATATTGCTCAAACTCGCTCCCCACACCTACCCGTTTCCCAAAATGTACCCCATGCTTGAGTTGCTCGCTGATAATCTTGGCAGCAAGTTTTAAATTATTTAGCCGTACTATTTCAAGGTTACTGGCGTGCATGAATTTGGGAGGCTTCCAGGATTTTCTGAATGATCAAGTCAGGTGAAATGTTTTCTGCTTCAGCACGGAAATGTAGGGAAAGCCGATGTCTCAATACCGGAAATGCCAGTTTCTCGAGATCCTCCGGAATCACCGAAAAGCGACCTTTCACCAATGCACGCGCTTTGGCACAAAGTACGAGAGATTGACCTGCCCGTGTTCCTGCTCCCCATTCCACGTAGCTTTTCACCGCATCCACATTGGATTCTGCAGGACGCGTAGATCGGATGAGTCTATTGATTTTAGCAAGCAATTCTGAATCAATATGCACTTCTCGCGTAAGTTGCTGAAGCTTTTTGATCTCAGAAGTAGTAAAAACCAGCTCAGGCTTTGCTCGGTATGTTCCGGTTGTCTTTTCCAAAACTTCCAATTCCTCCCTTTCCGAAGGATAGCCCAATTTGATATACAAAAGAAAACGATCCAGCTGTGCCTCCGGAAGTGGATAGGTTCCTGCTTGCTCGATGGGATTTTGCGTAGCAATGATCAAAAATGGATCAGGTAAAGAATGATGCTGACCTCCATAAGTGACCATCTTTTCTTGCATAGCTTCCAGCAAAGCTGCCTGTGTTTTGGGTGGAGTTCGGTTGATTTCGTCAGCCAAAACCATATTGGCGAAGATTGGCCCTCGATTAAATTGGAAGAATTTCTTTCCAGTCTCATGATCTTCTTCCAGAATCTCAGTTCCCAAAATATCACCAGGCATCAAATCGGGGGTAAACTGAATTCGTTTGAAATTCATTTCCATCACTTCAGAAATTGACTTGACCATCAGCGTTTTTGCTAATCCCGGCACTCCTTCTAGCAAGCAATGTCCACCTGCAAAAAGGGTGATGATGATTTCCTCAATGACTTCCTCCTGCCCGACAATCGTTTTTGCAATCTCCTTTTTCAACAAAGGAATTTTATCGACGAGCGCTTTATAATTAGCTAATTCTTCCTTTTCCAAAATCAATAAGTTAAAGCGTAAACCACGATGTTGACGCCAAATTTGGTATTGTCTTCCTTCAGAAATCGTTTGTTTCTAAAGTCGTAATCCCATTCACATCCATAGTCCTTATTGCTATATAAGACGCCAATCCGACCATTGATAACTACTGCTTTGAGGTAATCGTGAATCAGATCATCGCCCCAACCGTTGAGCTCAAAGGAAGTAGCCGGTGGGCCATCTTCAAATTTGAAGAATGCGGTATAAATGGAATGGTTATTTGGGATTTTTTGTAGCGCATTTGCGCCAAATGTCTTTGCCATTTCCGCTTCAAATGATTTAGCGAAAAGTCCATCGATGTCATGATTGCAGTCGTCCGCAAATACAAAACCTCCATTTTCGACATAAGTCTTAAAGTTCTTTCGCTCCTCAGCGGAAAACTCTACGAGCTTATGCCCGCTGAGGTAGCAAAAAGGACTCTTGAAAATCTCCGCACTACTCAACTCCACCACTTTCTCCTGCTGATCGACGGGAATGGTGGTGTACTCGATCAGTGAATTCAATAGATTCGATGGCATTCGCTGATCTGTATCCCAGTTTCCTGAGTTGTATTTTAATCTTGTAAAGAAGAAATCACTCATTCAGTTGGCAGTTTTCAGTCGGAAGTTCTCAGTTGGCAGTTTGCAGTGTGCAGTACGCAGTCGTCTCCTGTACAGCTGTCGGGAGCGAGGATTGCGATAGAATCTAAATTCATTACATCTCTTTCAAATCCGAAGCAATCTTTTTTAGCTGGCAGTTTTCAGGCGGCAGTCGCCATTGCAAACTGCACACTTCTAGCTGAAATAAAACCTTCGAGGTCTGGAAAAGACCTCAAAGGTTAAGAATCTGCTCGCTGAAAATTGGATACTGCTTACTGTAATTATACTGCGTCTGACAAACTTGTAAATGTAAAGTCTCTGATTTTCATTGCCGGAATCAAGTCACCGCCAACCCGCTGCTGTTGCCCTAAGGCTTCAATATTATTGAGCATGATGATTGGGCTTTCGTTGAATCGGAAGTTCTTTACAGGGAACTTAATCTTTCCATTTTCGATGTAAAAGGTACCATCTCTGGTTAATCCCGTGAAAAGAAGCGTCTGTGGATCTACGCCTCGGATATACCAGAAACGCGTCACCAAAATCCCTCTTTCTGTAGAGCTAATCATATCAGCCAGGGATTGATTCCCTCCTTCAAAGATCACTCCACTTGGTCTACCTACTGGCTGAACACCTTGCTTTTCTGCCCAATAGCGGGAATAATACAAGTTTTTAACCACTCCGTTTTCAACCCATTTTACTGGCTTTTGTGGATAGCCCTCATTGTCCCATGGAGCACCCGGAATAATTGGATTTGAAGGGTCTGAATAAATATTCACACGCTCATCAAATAGCTTCTCCCCAATTCTTGTTCCTCCACCCTTTTTGCTCATAAAGCTTCTGCCCTCATCTGCACTTCTGGCATCCAGACTTCGGGTCAATAAACCCATCAAATCTCCTGCTGCTGTCGGCTCCAAGATTACGGTGTATTTTCCGGGCTCGATTGCCTGTGCATTGACAGAAGCCTGCGCTTTTTGCATCGCAATATTGGTGACCTCCCTTGAGTTTAATAAGTTCACGTCATTGTAATCACGAATCGCATAACCAGATCCTAATCCATCGGCTGTTCGGACGGTCACGGAGAAATCCACGGAAGTACTCTTGTTATAGCCAAACATTCCTTTGCTATTTCCCATGGCTGTAAATCCGGAAAAGTCTTCCAAATATCCAGCTGCAACAAGATTTTTCTCTCCGCTTGGTCCCATGCTATCTGCACCAATCTGTGCCCGATAATCTGGATTGATATCATCTGTGCTTTGCACAAAAGTTTTGGATTCCGGATAATCCTGAGGTCCGAGCATAGGCATATACTCCGGATTTTCCGGAGCCAGCATCGCGATTTCCTCTGCTCTTGCCACAGCCTTTCGGAGTGATTCATCATCAAGTTCATTGATACTTGATGAGCCAGACTTTTTCCCGTAAACGGAAGTGATATTCAGCCCGATTTCATTTGTTTCTCCGCTGGTGCTGACATTGTTACGAGCATAACGGATATTCCCAGTTCTTCCCCCGGATAGCGTGACTTCTGTTTCGTCAGCTTTGGCGTAAGAAAGAACTTTATCTATAATTTTCTTCGCTTCTTCTTGTGTTAAAATTGCCATAATTCTCGCGTTGGGGGTTAAATATTTCTTCCGGTGTTAATCACATTGACTGCGTCAAATCGAGTCGTCGAACTGCCGTGAGATACTGCAGAGCTTTGCGAAGGCTGTCCTTTGCCATCGAAAAATGAACCGAAGAATTTGTAATCATCTTTGTCACAAATCTGAGAACAAGAATTCCAAAACTCCTGCGTATTTGACTGGTAAGCCACATCCTCCAGCATTCCTACGATTTCACCATTTTTGATTTCATAGAATAATTGACCTCCAAACTGGAAATTATAACGCTGCTGATCGATGGAGTAGGATCCTCTTCCCAGAATATAAATCCCCTTTTCAACATCTTTCACCATTTCTGCTACACTGAGCTTTTCGGTACCCGGCTTCAGCGACACATTTGGCATTCTCTGGAATTGTACTGAGCTCCAGTTATCTGCAAAGCAACATCCATTTGATTCTTTTTCGCCCAGGATTTTCACTTGATCACGAATCGCCTGATAATTGACCAAAATTCCATCTTTGATCAAATCCCACTCCTTACATTTCACTCCCTCGTCATCATAGCCAGTATTACCTAGGGAGAAAGGTTGAGTTTTATCTGCAACGATATTCACTTTGTCAGAACCGTATTTGAAATTACCGGATTTCCACTTGTCCAAAGTGGCAAAACTGGTTCCTGCATAATTCGCCTCATAGCCTAATACACGGTCCAATTCCAATGGATGACCTACTGATTCGTGAATAGTCAAACCCAGGTGATCAGGGTCAAGGACTAAATCATATTTGCCAGGAACAACGGATTTTGCAGTCAATTTCTGCTGAGCATGTTTAGCTGCGTTTACAGCATCTTCAAGCATGTCATAGGAATTTCTATAACTATTAAATCCAGCTGGATTCATTGACTTATCTTTTGCCAGGCCATCGAGGTATTCATAGCCCATGCCCATTGGAGCGCTTAGCGCTTGCCTGCTTCGGAATCCTCCGGAAGTTTTGTTTACTGCGGTTACGGTGAAGTTTGGCCAGATTCTATGAATATCCTGATCAATGTATGATCCATCAGTAGATGCAAAATACTTCTGCTCATTGATCATAAAGAGTGCAGAGTTCACAAAGGCTGCTCCGTTGTCCAAAGCCGCATTGTTGACACCCAATAATAAATCTATCTTTTCTTTGACTGGAACCTCAATTGCATTCTTTTGGATTGGTGTTTTCCAAGTCACATCTCCATATCCTGGAACTGGCGCCAGTTCAACAGGTTCTTTTTGAAGTTTGGAATTTGCTTTTGCAATTGCTACGGCAGTTTCTGCGCAGGCTTTGATCCCTTCAGGGGTAACGTCTGAAGTGGAAGAAAAGCCCCAAGTGCCATTGGCAATTACTCGGATTCCAACACCAAAAGACTCAGCATTGGTGATGTTTTGAACATTTTTTTCTCGGGTGAAAAGGAATTGCTGTAAGTATCTACCGATTCGAACATCTGTATAAGTTGCGCCTTTCGCACGAGCAGCCTCCAAGGCCACATTTGAAAGCATTTTCTTAGCAGCTACATCGATCCCGGGTTCGAGTAACGTCTCAGCTGAGACAGGATTGCCCAGCATGACCAAACCGGAAGTTGCCAGTGCGCCCAGCCCCATTCCGGAGAGTTGGATAAAATCTCTTCTTTTCAATTGATCTATGGATTAAAGTGAGTGTAATTATTCTAAATCGTCTTTTCGATTCATCGAGATGGAAAGTATCCCTAAATCGGCAGTATGGCAAATAAAAATACAGACTCGGTAAAAAAATCGGTTAAATAAGGCTTATTCATCGCCTGAAAAATGAATTCAGACTAAATATCATCCCATTCGGATTTACAAAAATCATTTTTTTTAATAAAAAAGAATAAAAAATACCCTGTACAGGGTATAAGATGGCGACCAACTTTCCTTATTTTAGAAAAATAAAATTTCAGAATATGACTAGCAAAACCCAAAAACCATTCAATCATCTCAAAGGAATTATTTATGGAATCAGCGGTGACGGAAGAATCACCAGAGGAGAATTTGACGAGATGAAACTCTGGTGTCAAGCCCATGAAGGACTCAGCACTGAATCCCCATTTAAAGAATTCTATTCTGAGATTAAAGAAATCTTGGACGGAGGCACAATGACTTCTGAGGAAATATGGGAACTGAAGGCGATTCTCGATAAGCATGAAGCCCATCTCAGCAATTCAGAAAGTGATGATGCAAAACTTCAGTTTCTCCAAGGTTTATGCTACGGGATTTTAGCCGACGAGGAAATCAATAAATACGAAGTGGATATGCTTCGAAAGTGGCTTGAAGAAAACAATACCGTTCTTGATCAGAAGCCCTTTAAGGATTTACATCAACTTCTAACTGAGGTAATGGCCGATAATAAAGTAGATGTGGAAGAGTATAAAAGACTGAAAAGCTATTTTATGGAAGTGCTAAAGATGTGAATGAAAACAACTTCTAAACTTTTTTAAAAAATACTCTAAATATCTTTAATCAACTTTTTAAAAAATATTGATTATCAGTACTTAAAACAAAATCAGGACCAAATAAACACTGTCCTGATTTTGTTTTCTAACATGGCAAAATAAGATTAAATAATCAGTCTTACACCGCCCAATTCTTCAACCCTATAAGGGAAGCGATCACCTGGAGAACCTATAAACATAAAGTTTATTGGGATATTCCATTCCTTAGATAATCTATTAATCAAGGGAGGACCAAAATTATCATCCAACTCAATAAAATCAATCTTGATTTTTGGATATTCCCGATCAATCACATTTATATCATTCCTGAATTGCTCTGTAATTGGATTCCCGTTTTTTGTGGCTGTGACCACTTTCAATTTTCTTGTATGCTCATTTCTTTGAATGTACAGCATCACCTTGTTTAAGGTTTCCACATCATCATCCTTTGTGAAATAGACAAACTCCTGAGAGTTTATTTCATTGATCAAGGAAAGTATATTCTTATCAACTTTAAAAACTAATGCCCTAAATGGATCAAAGATGGTGTGCATCAGTTTCAACAAGAATTTCAGCAATACCGTCCGATTCAGCATGATCACAATAAATACAACGGAAGGAACAAAATATTCCAGAAAGACGGAGAAATTACTAGGTACCCCCTCAATCGGCTCCATTAATATATTGCCGGCCAAAGCCACAAAAACAGCAATAATTGCGGTGAAAATCCCTAGCCAACCTGCCTTTTCGGGTCTAGGCAATCTGGCACGTCTGACTTTCAAGAGGATATTGCCTATCCCAAATAATGCCATCACAGACAAGAAAGAAATGGTATAAACTCCAGCTAAAAGCTTCACATCTCCATTTGTAATCAATAAAACTGAAATGGTTAGGATCAGGAAAATGATGATAATACGATAAGAACTTCCTCTACTGTTTTTCTTTAGAAAAAACTGGGGTAAGACTCGATCTAGCGCCATTCGTTCCAATAAACCCGTCACCCCAACAAAGCTGGTGAGAACTGCTCCACTTAAGACTAAAAAGGCGTCAATTCCAATAACAATAGCCAACCAATCTCCACCCACATGGGATGCCATTTCGATTAGTAAGGTGTTTTGGTATGAATCACTTTGTAAAATCGGCAATGCAAATAATGCGAGCGCAAAAACCGCAGTAAGCGGATTTATAATGCTTACTATAATCCACATATTTTTAAGTGTCTTTGGGAACACACCTTTTTGCTGCTCTTCTACAAAGTTGGCAGAGCTCTCAAACCCAGAAACGCCCAACATGGAAGCTGCAAATCCCAGGAATATAGCATTTGTAATACTTCCTCCAGTGGTGGGGAAACTCCAATTTTCCAGGAAAATTGCAACACCGTTTGAAAAAAGAAAAACCAAAATAAACCCACTCAACAGCACAAAAGAACCCAAATGGAAGAGGAAAATGCCTATGGCTACTTTTGCAGATTCTGATACTCCCCCGATGGTCAAAGCCCCAAAAAGACCAAGCAATATGATAGTAGCAATGATAATAGGAATCGCTGGTATCAAATGGTGTAGGTAATGGATCGCTTCATTTGCAGAAATAACGGCTGTAGCCATATAAGACAACAAGGTCAAGGTGGCAGCAAATGAAGCTACAGATTTACTTGTAGTATTGAGTAAGGCATTGTAAGCACCACCATTGAGCGGCAAGGCGCCAACGACTTCGCCATAGATCTTCCGAAAAAGAAAGAGTACAAGAGAGACAATAAGTAAAGTAATCCAGGCATATTGCCCAGCAAATGCAATTGCTAAAGCCGACACATATAAAACGGAAGAACTGATGTCGTTTCCACAAATTGCAGTAGATGCCAAAACAGATAGCTTCTTATGTTTTTTCATAATTCTATGTCGTTTTTTCAGTTGTGAAGACTCCTACTTGGAAATCTTCAAGCTACAAAAGAAAATATTGTGAATAACCACAAAATAGAATGCCTGTAATAAACTGATTTTTAAACTTACTACTCCTCAATCCATTCCAATCAAAGAGTAAGGCAGAACAGTTTTTTGAATTGAAACATTAATATAAAGTAAATAAAGCATGGTTCCTATGGCCAAAAATCACCCAGGCCCCACAACAGAAACCGCTCATAGAATCAGTAATCTCAGTTGATTCTTACTTTCAAATCAGAATCAATTCTCAATTAAATTTGATGAAATCTTCAATATTTAAAGACTAATTGGAGTATTCATTAACTAGAAAAAAATAAGGAGAATAGGGATTTAATGGGTTCGGTTGTATAGCCTATACTTTTAAGGATTATGTAAATTTGATGGAACTTACTAGAATGACAGCTTGGCATTTCTCCTTACTTTTTTGAAAAATATTGAATCAAATCACTCTCTGCGGCAAGGTATCCAAAGGAAGAAAAGGCTTTCTCCTCCACAAGTTCCTGCATCAATTGCTTGGCTCGGAGTGTATCTCCATGATACAAATACCAATTGGCTACTCCGTAGCTAACCGCATCATTGGAAGGATTGCCGGGACCTTCCTGGGTGAGGGAGTCCACCGGAACCCAACCTTTGTAAAGATGACAAAGATCTGCATAGCTCTGGTTTTCGATCACAGTAGAATCTCGGTTGATCGGAGCTAAAAGAGAATCCGCTTTTGTGGGATTACCCAGACGCTGCTGGATCATATACAACCAATGCGTAGCAGACACAATATTATCATAGTGATTTCCACTTTCACGACAGCGGAGGTAGGCAGTATAGGCCTTTTCATAGTCATGAGTGAGGTAATAAGCTAACCCCAAGTGGTACCAGATATTACCATGAAGCGTGCTAACTGGGATATTCTGAGCATTAGGCATGCCGTCTGGTTCGATCTCATTTTCAGTTCCTTCAATAAGACTTACAGCTTGTTCAAAATCGGCAATCGCTCGATCATATTCCCGTAAACTAATGTAGCGATGTCCTCGATGCCGGTATAGCCGAGGTTCATTTGGAAACTTCTCAATGCCTTTGGTATAAATTGCAATGGCTTCTTGATACTGTCCGAGATAGGCCGTCCTTCGTCCATACCAAATGAGCGCATCCACATCTTCTGGGTTTGCTTCGAAAGTTGCTTTCGCCTCTTCATATTTCGCCAAAGTATTCTCGCTTGGAATCGGAATGATGAAAGTCTTTCCTAGCGGAGTAGTGAAAATGCTATCTCTTTGAAATTCGACTTCCATTTCCGTGGAGCTATTTTGCTTACAGGAAAAAGTGAGAAAAGATACAAGAAGGAGGATTGGAAGGTAGGTTCGCATCGGATAATGGTTGATTGATTTTGGAAAGCTTCTATTTTCTCTACTTAGCTGATTGATAGTCCAGCTCCAAACCAATGGAGGTTCGCGGCTTAAATCCCGGCCAAACTTTCTTTTTAGCCTCATCAGAAAGGTATAAATAGGATTTGTAATCTTCCTTCCCTTTGAGATGAATCCCAAGAAAAGCAGTGACAAAGTGTTGATTGATGTTATTAATTCTACGCATATCCCAAACCGAATCTGCATATCTTAGGTATTCATCAATCGGTCTACCTGCTTCCAAAGCTGCTGCAGGAGGAGGGTTTGGAGCTGTATTATGCCGCGCATCAATGTAAGTCAGTAAGAAACGCTCTGAATTAACTGCTCCTTCATAGATAGCTTTGGTACCATCCTCATAGCCTGAGATATCATCCTTGCTCCCCGCTATAAACAGAGAAGGGATTTTAATTCCGGCGAGTCCTTCCGCATTCCATACTCCCCGCTGCATTCCCCATGGCGCAAAAGCAACCACGACCTTGATCCGAGGATCAATTGAAGCCTGAAATTCAGGATTTCCGATAGTTCGCTTTTCGAGTGCCTTACTCCCACTGGTCATCGATCCAAAAAGCTGGGAAGCCTGTGGGCTGTATCCTGCTCCTACCACGTTGATGGCACCGTAACCTCCCATTGAATACCCAATTATGGCGGAATTGTCAGTATCAACAACGCCATTTAAAAAGGAATCGCTCTGTTTTGATATTCTTGCGATTTCATTCAGCACAAAGAGATCGTCCAAAGATCGATTAAGCAGGGTACTTTGAAATCCCGCAGCATCTCTGAAGGTAGCCTCCGTATGATCTATTGCTACTACGACATATCCTTTGGAAGCCAAATTCTCTGTCAAATAAGTCATCAAGTAGCGGGAACCCGTGTAGCCATGAGATACAATCACGAGTGGAAATGAACCTGCAGAAGTTATAGGTTTTGCATTTCGGGTGGCGCGACCTAGGAAAGTGAAAGGAACGATTGGTCTGGTAGGCGAACCGTTTTGCCCCATCACTTCGTCGTAAGAGATCAGGTCAGTTGCCACAGCAATGGCTGGATACCACACCTCAATCTTCAACGGTCTATTGTAAAGCGAGTCGCCTCCCTTCCCATAATTGAGAATATCGAGTTGATTTTCGTGGATCAAGTCCAAAGTCTGCACTCCCACTGCATACTCCCCTCTTGCCGCTAATTCTGGTGCGTCGGGTAACATGTCCCCGTAGACAAAGGGCTTGGCTGCTGACTGCGCAAAGGTTGAATTGAGCGAAATCGCAAAAATGAAAAAACTTAGTAATCCTTGAAATAGATATTTTTTGGTCATTTTGATACAATTTGAATAGTGGATGATTTACTAACTCTGGCGAAATAACTTAAGACTCAATCTTGAAGATAAGCATTACTAAAACTAAGAAAGACCCATCGAAATGGATTAAAATTTTTCCGCTTATTTTTTCGAATTCAGCATTAAAAGAAAAAAATCAAGAAGTAAAAATCACTCCCCCTTCACATACTTTCTCCAATTATGCTGCTCTTTGAAGCCTAAGACCTCTTTTATTTTCCGATTGGAAAATAAGGCTTCATGCTCGCCTAGTTCACGGGTAATCGGAACTCCCGGAAAAAAGCGTTCAGCCAATTCCTTGCTTGGAATAATTGCTCCGTTGTGATCGTTTCCCGCATTGAAAACCTGATAACCCAAACCATCTTTTTTCAGACATAAATCTACGATTTGGCCCAAATCACGCGCATCGATGTAACAGAAAGCATTCCTACGGCGAACTTCAGGATTCTTGAAATAATGGGGAAACAACTCTTGGTATTCATGAGGCTCAATCACATTTCCAATCCGAAGGGCGTAAATATCAACCCCCGAGCGTCGCTGAAAACTTCTAGCAGTTTTTTCATTGACCACTTTTGATAACCCATAGCTATCCATTGGATCCACATCGTATTCTTCTTCCAGTGGAAGCGAATGAGGATTGGTTTGACCATCTGAGAAGCAAATCCCATAAGTAGTCTCCGAGGAGGCAATGATGATCTTCTTGATCCCAAGTTTGACCGCTGCCTCGATCACATTGTAGGTTCCAATGGTATTTACGCGAAAAGTTTCATTATCCGGATTGATCAAAATTCTTGCTACAGCAGCAAAATGTACCACAGCATCGAATTTTGGAACACCAGTTCCTGGTTCCAGTTCCCCAAAGTTGGCATATGAACTCATGGCATTAAACATCTGGCCAGAATCCGTGATGTCGGCAATAAGATTATCTACCCCAGGATAATCCAGAGGTTTTAAGTCCACATTCATCACCCGGTGACCTTGTTCGATTAGATAGGGAATGACATGCTTCCCTGCTTTTCCTGAGCCGCCTGTAAATAGTATTCGCATCTTTTTCATGGGGGGGTTGGGTATGGTGAGGATTTTAAAACTTGGGTTTAAAAGCAGAATTTAGGATAAAACTATAAAAAATGAGCTTTCGGGGAAATGAAACAATCCTTTCTATTTCAGAAAAGATTCAAACCAAATTCGCTTTTTAGGAGGGATAGCTTTACTATTTGCAGCAATTCTCACCAATTCAAGGTCTTTTTCTTTGGCATGGACCAGTTGAAATAGATCGGCAACTGTCATGCTTTTTTCGGGGCGTTCAACCAGTTTAAATTCATCACCGACTGTGACATAACCTTCCTCCAGAATACTCAGATAGGTGCCTCCGAAACCATGTTGGATAAATTGCTTGATCACTTGTTGAGTCCCAAATTTATGGCCCAGTTTGTAGCAAGGTTCTCGGTACTGGGACACTTGCACCAAGGCCTCTCCCACTTGATAGATATCTTCCAGAAAAACCTTTGTTTCATCAAATCCTGCGACAGTTAGATTTTCACCAAACATTCCCCAGCTCCAGTCGAGGTCAGGGTATTCGTTTTTCCAATAGGGATACTGCTCAGCCGAAAAAACATAACAGGCCTTGTAATAACCTCCATGATTCAAACGATTGGAGATTTCATCGGTCAAGACATCGTTTTTCGTCAGGAAAAGGGCTTGGTCAGTAGGCAATTTGTAAATCCCTGTCTTTTCCTCTTTTCCATTCCAAATAAAAGTCGTCGGCTTGCCAATATTGGTAGAGATTATTTTCATTTCTGGGAGATTATTTTTTTTAAAAATAGCTTCGGATTCTAATTTATCAAATTAGTAGTATCGAAGGCCAGTGGTCTTACAAGATCTCCAAACCAGCAGGATATCTAACGTTTTATCCTTGAAAAATGTCGCTTAAATAAAATAATAACCTAATTCAAACTTGTTTTAGACCACTGAGTTTAAAGCGAACACCAACCAATAGGAACCGCTGAAATAAATTTTGTTCAGAGGCTAATCCGATTCGAATAGTTTTACACCATGTTTAGAAAGGCACTCTTCCTTTTGGGACTTGTATTTTGCACTACTGCTGTAATTGGCCAAGACCTTCTATTTAAGAAAATAAATACCCCCATTCGAATCGATGGAGAGATTGACGAAATATGGGCTGAAGCGGATTCTGCCTATGATTGGATGCAGTACTTCCCCTATGATTCCTCTTTGGCAGTAAACCAGTCAGTGGCAAAAGTGCTATATGATGATAAAAATGTTTACATCCTGGGAGTGATGTACAGTGCTTCAGAAGACCGTGAATATGTCACTCCTTCACTCAGAAGAGATTTTAGAGGAGCTGCAAATGATAACTTTACAGTCATCTTGGATACCTTCCAAGACAGAACTAATGCCTTTACTTTTGGTATTAACCCTTTTGGAGTTCGAAGAGAGGGCTTGGTGTCCAATGGAGGAAGTGGTGAAAGTTCATTGAGCCTAGACTGGGATAATGTCTGGAAAGGCGAAGCTAAGATTTATAAAGGGTACTGGGTAGCTGAAATTGCCATTCCCTTAAACTCCCTGAGATTTAATGAGGGCCAGAAAAACTGGAATATCAATTTCTACAGAATTGACAGTGAATATGCTGAAAGATCCACATGGGCACCTATTCAGCGAAATTTCACCCTATTTAATCTAGCTTCGCTAAGAGAGGCCGAGTGGGAAGAACCGACCAAAAGAAGTGGTAAAAACATATCCTTCATTCCATTTTTAGCAGGCAACTATAATCAGGATTTTGATGAGGGGCTAAATGCCCAAAAAGGCCTAAATGCTGGTTTTGATTTAAAGTATGGAATCACCCCAGGCCTGAATCTAGACCTTACCGTAAACCCTGATTTTTCTCAAGTAGAGGTAGATCAACAAGTCACAAATCTAGATCGATTTGAGATTTTCTTTCCGGAGCGTAGACAGTTCTTTTTAGAAAATGCAGATCTATTTGCCAATTATGGTCAGCGAGGAAACACGCCCTTTTTCAGTAGAAGAATAGGTGTATCACGCGACGAAAGTACCGGGCAGAATATTGAATCTGCTATACCCCTGGGGCTACGACTCAGTGGAAAAGTCAATGACAATCTTCGGGTGGGTGTCTTGAGTATGCAAGTAGCGGATGACCAGTCGGCTAGTTTGCCTTCATACAATTATTCCATGGTTTCACTTCAGCAAAAAGTCTTTGCCAGATCGAATATTTCTGCTTTCCTGGTCAATAAGCAGACCTTTGAAAGTCCAAAAGAATACAGCGATAGCCTTTACAACGAGTGGGACAGAACCTTTGGAGCAGAATATAATCTGGCTTCTGCGGACAATAAAATAACCGGGAAGTTTTTCTACCATCAAAATATCAATCAAGCAAAGGTGGATAGTGCCTTCACAACGGGCATGGATTTGCAGTACAGCGTACCTGAATGGTCACTCAATATGCGCGCGCAAGTAATCGGTGCGAATTATGCCCCGGAAGTTGGCTTTGTCCGAAGAAGGGATATTCAGCAACTAGCAATGACTTATCGTAGAAGTTTCTTCCCTTCATCTGGAGGAATCCAACGGCATGGTCCAGGTTTGGATTTCGATATTCTGGGAAATGACACCTACGGTATGCTTGACTGGGATGCAAATATCCTCTATGATATCACTTGGCGTTCTTCAGCTCAATTTTCAATGCGATTACGTAGGCAATACACCTATCTTTTCAACGGTTTTGACCCCAGTGGCACTGATGGAGTTCCCCTTCCTGCTAATACCGAATACACTACTAATCTGATAATAGCCCGATATCAGTCTGATGAGCGGAAGAAATTATCGTATGAGCTAAGTACGCGATCAGGAGAATATTTTAATGGCATGCGCTGGAATCTCGAAGGAAGTATTCAGTGGCGCTATCAGCCATTGGGTTTTACAAGCATCGATTTTGCATACAATGGCATCAGATTGCCAGCTCCCTATAATGACGCAAACCTTTTCCTGATCGGCCCAAGATTTGACTTTACCTTCAGCAAATCACTCTTTTGGACAACCTTTGTCCAATACAATAGTCAAATCGATAACGTAAATATCAATTCGCGTTTACAGTGGAGATTCGCACCTGTTTCGGATATTTTTCTGGTTTACACGGATAATTACCTAGCGGAAAGTCAGGAAGGCTTTATTCAATTCGGTGGCTCAAAATCTCGAGCAATAGTCTTTAAGATGACCTACTGGCTAAATTTGTAGTATGCTCCTTACGGTCTGAAGCTATTCACCTTTGCAGGCTAGAAAGCTTTGTTGTCTGGCAAAAAATAATGCTTTTGGCAAATGGTATATTATACTCAGTGTCCAGCCTAGGATTGTGTTTGGCGTTGAGTGTAATTAGTATTTTTATTTTTCAACTATAATCATTCTATAGTCCGTCTCTGACTTGTGTCCACTTTCTTTATCCTCAAAAGTGTATTTGAATTTTTTATCATCAAGCCTTTTAAGTTGCTTTTCAACGTCAATTGCTTGATTGAGAAATTGAACTTTGTCACCTGTGTCCTGTATACAAACGACAAGCAAACTCCCATTTTTGATTTGCGAGATGATTTTTTGAATTAGTCCAATTTCCTTGTCACGATCTTTTTTGGCAAAGTGAAACATACTGTCCAATAGGATAATATCGAATTCGCTAAATCTGTCAAAAGCATAAATGTCACCAACTTGTCCAACCAAATTTAAGTTTTCATCTTGTCCGACTTGGTTCATTTGATCAATCCCGACTTTTGAGTTATCAATCCCTGTCACGGAATACCCCATTCTGGCAAGTGGAATTGCGTCCCTCCCCTGTCCACAACCTAAGTCGATTACTTTTCCTTTTTTAGAGTAGTCAGCAAAAAAAGCTATTAATTCTGGATAAGGTTTTCCGAATAAATCTTCCGTCTGATAGTACTTGTCGTAGGCAATTGACATTCTGGTTATTTTTGAAGAACAAGGGTTAATCTATGAAAATAGGCAGTTATTAGGAAGTGAACTTTCGATTAATCGCAAAGTTCGATGACAAAAAGTAAAATTGAGTTTCTCATTTTTGAATTGTTCAAACGACAGAGAAAAGTCACCTCTTTAGGCAGTTAAGTGGCCAGCTTTGACTTTGTAGGAAGGCACTTGGTAAATAGAAATATACCTGTGGAATCTCTGGTATATATTGGAAAAACTATTGCTCGTAAGCATGATCGTACTTTTGTTATTATTTTATATGTATATCCGCTTTTCTGCCAATAAATAGCTAAAAGCAATAAAAGAAGGGGTTAAAGCTAGCATCGATGCTGCTTCTGACACCGGTCTTCGGTCTTCTAGCCAAATGAGCAAAGAATTTTAGGTTACTGGCAAGATTGTGGATAATCATATTATTTTAATTCTTCATCAATCAATTCTAAAATTTCTAAATTATTTATTCTGATACCTTTTAGTTCTTGTATATAATTATAGGAATAAGAGAGCAGTCGTCCCGTGTATATGGCAAAGAGCGGATCTTTAAATAAACCATAGAAATCATATGTGAAGTTACCCCTGTTATCATTTAAAATGTTTTTATTTAATTCTCCAGCCTTCAAATAATTATCTAATAATCTTAGATAGGGGTCTTTAGCAAAATCTCGGACACTTTCGATTTCTTCATAGGAATCTAAAACCAAGTCTTCCCAACTAAACAACAATTCTATTAAGCGCTCATTTTTAATTAAATGTATATCTCCTGACGATACGGCAGAACGCAAGGCCCCATTAATAGGGTTGTAACTATATCCATATCCACCATGGTTAAGGCTAGTTTTTAAAACAGTATTGTCTTTGATATAATCTATAGAATCGATAAGATCTTTTGATTCCCTAAATTTCTTTAAGCTTTGTTCTTGGTAGTAATATACAGTGTCTAACCTTGTTAGGTTAGCTTCAAACTCAGCTTTTAAGGCTAATAATACTTTCTGTTTTTGTTTGGTGTTTATACTGTCGTTTCTCCATTCATTCAATTGAATGGCTATTAAAATTCCAATAACGACAAGTATAATTTCACCAATGGCATAAATCAGATATTTACTGAATTTGTTTTCAGTCAGCATTTTTTGACGGATTTTTCTAAAAAATTTTATCTGATTATCCGCTTCTTTGCCAATAGTGCAAGAATGCCTCGACTTCGCTCGGCCACCGGGTTTCAGGTTATTAAAGGGAGGGGAGGAAAATGCGGCCCAGCCGCATTTTCCTCCCCTCCCTTAAAAACAAAAACTAACGGACACCGAGCGAAGTCGAGGTGAAACTTAATAAAATTTGGCTACTGGCAGAATTGCGGATATACATAAAATTTTAGCATTGATTATTGGTTGGAACAGATACCTAACTTAATCCATTTTTTCTGATCACCCAGCAAAAAGTCAGTTCTTGCAGCCTGTTGTTATTTTTTTTCAGCTTTAAATATTTTTTCGAACGCGTTATATACAGCACTGTGCAAAGCGTCTCCATGTGTTTTGTCTTCCAAAAATTCGTAAAACAATTGCTTGTTCTCCTTTTGATTATTCGATAGTTTATCAAACAGTTCCTTGGCAGTTCGTTCCATTATTTCGCCTTCTTTTCCTCCAGCTACATAGATCGATTTATTTGAATCAGAGGAAGCCGATTGTGCTCCCAGTAGTTTTTCATCATCCCACCACAAGCTAGGGCTCACAATGATATAATTATCAAATAATTCTGGCTTTTTAAATAGAATTTCTGTGGCTAAGAGGCCGCCTAAGGATTGACCAATAATGGTTTTGACCTCAGTGGTTCTAAACGTTGAATCAATAAATGGCTGTAACTCCTGCTGTAAAAAGGCTATGAAATTTTCGGATTTTCCTGAAGTAGGAAATTCGCTTTGGTCAAGTTCATTTTGGGAAGGATAGGTAAAGTCTCTTACCCTATCCACATTTCCAATTCCAACCACTATGGATTCCGGGATCATATTAATCCAAGAAAAAGAACCAAACTGAACTATCCCGGAAATGTGAATAAAGTCTTCATCCTTAGAACCATCAAGTAAATAAATCACAGGATAGTTTTTGCTGCTATCCTCTGAATAGGTCAAGGGCAAATAAATATTTAAGTCCCTTGCTTCCCCCAATACAATAGATTCAATTTTAATGGATTTACCTATTGTAAACTCAGTTTCACTAACTATCTCCGGCAGTGTTTGACCAATGGAAATACAACTGATCAATAACAGGGATATGGATAGTATCTTTTGTTTCATTCGATGCTTTTCTCATATTAGGTAATGGTTTGGAGCTTTGCTATAAAGCACCATTCGGAGGACATCGCTTTTAATATACCATTCCGAAAGCATTTGGAATTGATTCGAGTTAAGATGTTCAATTAACCACTTCAACAGCTGTTGAGCCAAACGCATTTTGCACGAAAACCCAGTTGTTAGTCACTGCCTTTTTATTTTTTTAATGCTTTAGATATCCTATCAATTTTTTCTTGAGAATAGTCATTATCGCCTAATTCCAGTGCTTTTCTATAGAACTCTACTGCTTTCAGGGAGTCTCCAACAGCCAGGTAACAATCTCCTCTTGAATCGTAGACATTATCACTAGTTGGAAAATTGGCAATATTAAGATCGAATAAGTTAGCTGCCTGATCAAACTTTTTGTCCTGCAGGTAGCGGTTCCCAAGTCTATTAATCAACGACTCATCAGGCTTGTTTTCGTATCCCATTTTTTGTGATACGTTTTCATAGTGGGATTTCACCATTTCCAAAGCCTCATCGGTGGAGAATAATTCTGTATACAGTATCTCATACCTCACCTTGAAATCATACCAATCAAATAAAAATCGTAAGCCATCATATTCTGTAATCAGTGGAATACTAAAATGATTTTCTTCTGGGTAGTATTTCCATTCAAAATTTAATCCATTGTCCTTCTTTTCTAATGATTTTGAAAATTTCAATACGGATCGAATGTGTGTTGAAGTTCCTAAGGTATCCTCTTCAACAGTAGCATAGTCTTGCCCGCCAATCATCGTATTTGCGATACCTACAAAAAGTCCCTTATTAGAATAATCATTCACTGATAACAGGGTGTCTACAGTTTCCATATAGGCCATATTATCCCACCAAAAACTTGGATCAATTGCCAAATAATTGTTGAAAAGATGGCTTCTGGTGGTGAGGGCATGTATCACACTAAGTCCCCCAAATGAATGTCCCACATACGTTCGATAAGAGCTTGTTGGATAGGTGCTGTCAACATAGGGAATCAACTCATCCTCGATAAAATCAAGAAAAGCAGTACCTCCACCACTGTCATATTCAAGTTTATTTCCGGTGCGATAATCAATATCAACTTTAGTAGGTATTAAATCGCGACTTCTATTTGTATTTAGAATAGCAATAACAATCATTTCCGGAAGAACCTTTGAATTGGTACTCAATTGTTTCATCAAACCGGTTACTGTATTAAAATTTCCGTCACCATCCAGTACATATAAGACAGGATACTTTTTGCCTTCCTGATAGTTCACGGGTAGATGTACCAATATTTTTCTGGTTTCTCCAAGAATATCAGATTGGAGTGAGTCAATGTGGCCAATTGTGATTTGATTGTCATTACTTAATGCTGAGCCAGTTTTGTTTGCCTGATCACATCCAATAGCCATGAAGGCTATAATTAAAAGTATAAAAGTATTTTTCATATTACGTTGATTTGTTGCCGCTAACGGTTTGGCGCTTGGCCAAGGTGGGAATTATTAGGTAAAATGTTTATAGAAAAAACAGATGTTTGATAAACCACAAAAATGTCGTGCGAGAGATGAAACTCCTGCCTGGGAATAGCTACTGTTGTCCTTTAGTTATTTGTTTAATTCATTATTGACTATAGTTATTGTTGAGTCAGCACTTATAATTAAGTCATTCATGTTTTTTATCGAAGTTTTTAATGTGGTTGCTTTCCAACTATGATAGGCTTCAAGTTGGAGAAAAATCTTAGGAATATTAGCTCGAATATTCAATTCTTCAGATAGTTCTGGTTGACTATCAATTCTCTTGCGATAATAAGAATATCCTGACATGGTAATTTGCCCAATCATATCAATCATTGTAGCGGCGTTTGTATTATTACCACTAATCAGCTCTTTTTGAAAATCTAAATAATTTGTTAGGCTATTATTGATGTTTTGAGGAAATAAACTGATATCTCCAGTGCTAATAAGTGTCTTGATTGTATTTGTTTTAAAGAATAAATTTATTCCTCCTATCTGAAGCTGACTTATATTTTCTAAACTTGTCTCTAGATTTAATGCTCCTTTTTGAAATTCTTTTTCATACTCTGCATATTTTTTCAAGATAGCTTCAAAATTGTCAATTCTATTTTTACAATAATCCTTATCAGTTTTTAAATCTACTAGAAGCTGACGATAATAAATTTTCCTTTTTTCTTCTGTTTTTCTATTTTCATTCCAATTATTAATGCTCAAAGCAATTAATATCCCAATGACAACAAGTACAATTTCACCAATTGCGTATTTAAAATACCTGCCTGTCTGGCTGGAAGACTTGCTGGTTTTTGCTTCCGAAAGCAATCTCTGTCTAATTATTCTAAAGAATTTTATCATTAATTAGTGATTTATTACACTGGTCTAGTGTATGAGCAGTGGCCGATTAAAAAGAACTTCAGTTTCAGTTTGGCTCTGACTTTTATTTAATGCATTGACCTTTGTTTTAGCACTGAACCCGCTGTTTATTATACACTTATGGGCTGGTTTTCTTCTTATTTTTTTTGGTTTTGCTTCAATTCTGTACAAAATAAACTCAAGACAAGAAGATTAATTTCTACCAATAATCTTTTTAGTACCCTGAGCAAGGTAAGCACCAATTATTGCAGGAACAGAATATACGGCATAAAAAATGAATTCAATTGGGAGCATATTGTGCGATGATGGATCAACAATCATTTCAAATATTGCCATTATTGGGAAAAGGGCCATCGTTGATAAACCAATTTTCCAACTGGATAACTTACTCAATAATTTCACACCAAAACCGCTTAAGAACAACAGGCCAAAACTCCAACTTGAAATCCCTTCAATTCCGGTTCTAATCAAGGGAAACAATGGAGAATCATACTGTCTTAAATCAGGTAGAAAAAATGTTGGAAGCACTATAGAAATAACACCTAAAATTGAGGCTAGCAAGTAAATCCAAATAACGTTTTTTTTCATGTGTTTATAATTTGATTATTAATGGCCACATGGAATCTTCGCAATACTTTCCCGATAATTATCGGGACATCCCAGTGTGTGACTTTTTAGTCATGCTCGATTTCATGTGTTTATAATTTGATTTTTAAAGGCCATATAGCCTACCCCGTCCCGATACATATCGGGATTGTTTCGGGGGAACCTTCGCATCTATTTTAATCATACCTCTGTGTGTGACTTTTTAGTCATGCTCGATTTCATAATGTAATTATTATTTCTTACTAATCTTGCTTTTCAGTATCACCCCGTTTTTTTAAAATGGTCTCTAGACTCCATTTGTAATACTAAGTTTTTATAAAAGTTCTCTCTAACTGTTTAGAAGTGTCATAAAAGAATTCGACGGCACTCTTGTCTATGTCATTTCGTTGTTTCCTTTTATAAACTTGCGCACGGCAGTCTCGGCTATGCATAGTGCGGGGTTAAAACGCACTCCACTTTCGGATTAGCACTATGTTTATTTATATTCAATATATTCAAATTTAGCACTTTAGCCCGCATTACGCTTATACATTGTTGTGTGCTGCCCTTTTTTCTTTCCGTCTGTTTTTCAGTCATTTCCTTTCGGTTTGTCGTGCGTTGGCTTGGTGGCTCTTTTGCAAAACTTGGCTTTAGCGTGGGCTTGTGCGGTTTTGCAAATGTGCCTCCAAATGCGTTGGCAATTATTTGTCTTTATTAAGTTTTAAATGCTGTCTAACTTCTTTAATTCCAATTGTCCAACGTAAGTCAGAATGTCCCATTTCATCAAGTTGAACAACAAGCTGTTTTTCTTTCTCATACTTGTGAATCACTTTCCAATAAAGGCCGTGATTGCTTTGCGAAGGTTTTGAGTCGAAATAAACTTCATCACCTACATTGATATCTTCTATTTTGTATTCCATAGAATCCGATTTATTGATTTGATGAAAAATCGTCTGCTATCATTTTTGCTTGTTCTAAAATTGTCTTTACGGCTTGGTCTTGCTTCTCTGGTGGATAGCCATATTTTTTTAAAATCCTTTTTATCATTACTCGCATTTTGGCTTGTACGCTTTCTTTCTTGTCCCAGTCTATGGTTACAGAATTTTTTACGCTTATTACCAATTCTCTTGCAATGGTTTTTAAAATATCGTCTCCTAAAATTTGAACTGCACTGTCGCTTACTTCCAAAGCGTCATAAAATGCCAATTCTCTAAAGTCAAGGTTTAGGTTTTCGCCACGTTTGTCGGCTTCTTTGATTTCTTTGGCAAGTCTTATCAGTTCTTCTATGATTTCGGCTGCTGTGATGGCGTTGTTTTGATAACGCTTGATAGCATCAGCCAACATTTCAGAAAATTTCTTGCTCTGTATGATGTTTCTCTGTGAACGCTGTTTGATTTCGTCATTGAGCAATCTGCGAAGAAGTTCTAAAGCAAGGTTCTTTCTCGGCATATCTTTCAGTTCTGCCATAAACTCGTCTGAAAGAATGTTCAAGCCTGATATTTCAGGATTTTGCAAACCTGCTGCTTGGAAAATGTCAATGACTTCTGTTGAAATCAAAGCATCTGAAATGATTTGTCTGATAGCTGTTTCTACTTCTTCATCACTTCGCTTTTTATTGCTTTCTCTTAGCTTAGAAATTCTTGCTTTGATGGCTTGAAAGAAGCTCAAATCATCTCTTATTTCAAGGGCTTTAGGATGCGGAACGGAAATGGCAAATGCTTTGGAAAGATTGGAAACATTGGTGCTAAACCGTTCTTGTCCTTTGTCTAATCCTAAAATGAAGTCTGTTGCATCAAGTAAGAAAGTGAGTTTTTCTCTTGGCTGTAAAGTGAAAAAGCTTTTGTAGTCGAAACCGTGGAATAAGTCCACCACGATTTCATACAGTTCTTCCATTTTGGCAACTGCTTCTTCCTGGTCAAATTCAATTTTGCCTTTTCCACCGCTTGACGTGTAAACACTCAATGCCTTTTTCAAATCTTGTGCAATGCCCAAATAGTCCACAATCAAACCACCTTCTTTGTCTTTGAAAACTCGGTTTACTCGGGCAATGGCTTGCATCAAGTTGTGTCCTGTCATTGGCTTGTCCACATACAAAGTATGCAAACAAGGTGCGTCAAAACCTGTGAGCCACATATCACGAACCAATACCAATTTCAAAGGGTCTTTCGGGTCTCGTAAACGGTCGCCAATGGCTTTTCTTCTTGGTTTGTTGCGGATATGTTCTTGCCAATCCAAAGGGTCGGAAGATGAACCTGTCATTATCACTTTGATAACGCCTTTGTCGTCATCACCGCTGTACCATTCAGGACGGATTTTGATGATTTCATTGTGCAATGCCACACAAATTCTGCGGCTCATATTCACAATCATTCCTTTGCCGTCAAATACTTCACTTCGCTGCTCAAAGTGTTTTACAATGTCGGCTGCTACTTGTTGCAAACGCTTTTCACTTCCCACAATGGCTTCTTGCTGTGTCCATTTGGCAAAGCGTTGTTGGCGTTCGGTGAGTTCGTCTTCTTCGGTTACTTCTTCAATGCGTTGGTCTATGATTTTTTGTTCTTCAGGGTCAAGTTCTATTTTGGCTAAACGGCTTTCATAGAAAATGCGAACAGTTGCCCCATCTTCAACAGCTTGTTGTATATCGTAAATGTCCACATACTCGCCAAAAATAGCTTGTGTGTTCTTGTCTTCCTTTTCAATCGGTGTGCCTGTAAAACCAATAAACGAAGCATTGGGCAAAGCATCACGCATATGACGAGCATAGCCGTCTATAAAATCGTATTGGCTTCTGTGTGCTTCATCTGCAATTACCACAATGTTTCTTCTGTCTGAAAGTTTGGGGTAAGTGCCGCCTTTTTCATCAGGCATAAATTTCTGGATAGTGGTAAAAACCACACCACCTGAAGCAACAGTTAGTAAAGATTGCAAATGACTTCTGCTTTCTGCTTGTACTGGCGTTTGCCTGATTAATTGTTGGCAATTGCTGAATGTCTCAAAAAGTTGTTGGTCAAGGTCGTTTCGGTCGGTGAGTACTACAATAGTCGGGTTGTTGAGTTGTGGCGTTACCACCATTTTACCCGAATAGAAAACCATACTCAAACTCTTTCCGCTTCCTTGCGTGTGCCAAACTACACCCGCTCTTTGGTCGCCTGAAAATGATGCGGCTTTGATGGTGGAATAAATGGCTTTATTTACCGCATAGTATTGATGGTAAGCGGCAATTTTTTTCAGTGATTTCTCTTTCGTTTTCTCAAAAACAATAAAGTAGCGGATTAAATCAATGATGGTTTTCTTGTCCAACATTCCGCTCAACACTACATCCATTTCAATATTGGCGGTAGGTGTTGGAAACAGGGTTGAGTTATAAAGACTATCGTTGGGTTCGGCTACGCTATTTTCGGGTTGTGTTTCAGGAATTTTCCAACCGCTGAAACGGCTCCAATCGCTGGTGATGGTTCCTGCTTTGGCAAACCAACCATCTGTAACAATTAAAAAGCTGTTGTAATTGAAAAGGGTAGGAATGGCTTGTTTGTAGGTCATCAACTGATTGTAAGCGGCTTTTAGGTCGGCTTTTTCATCTGTTGCGTTTTTGATTTCTATCACTACCAAAGGCAAACCATTGATAAACACTATAACATCAGGGCGTTTGTTGTTGTGGTTTTCAATGATGGTAAATTGATTGACTGCCGTAAAATCGTTGTTTTCGGGATTTTGAAAATCTATCAACCATACTTTAAAGGTTTTGATTTGTTCGCCATCTCTTCCTTTTACATCAACGCCTTCGGTGATGAGTTTATGAAATGCTTCGTTGTTGGCTAACAGATTGGTAAAAGGAACTCGTGCCACATTTCTTGCGGCTTCTTCTCGTATATCGGCAGGAATTTCAGGATTGATTTTGTCAATAGCGGCTTGCAAACGACTGGTTAATACAACTTCATTGTAAGCCCGCTCAATGCTTGCACCATTTAGTATGTCATAGCCTTGCTCTCGCAACGTTTGCAAAGCCATTTGTTCTATTTCTTCTTCTGTTAATATGTTCATTATGGCACAATTAAATTGATTAAAACTGCTTGCTCTCCATCAAAACGAGCTTGCAGTGGGTCAAATGAAATTTCATCACGTTTGGTAATTGGCTCAAACCAATACTTGCCTTCCTTTTTGCCTTTGAAAAAACTCAAATAGGTTTCTCTGCCTACTCCGTCTTTAAGAAAATGCAGGAAAGGCGAAAGACTGAAAATTTCATTATCCCATTTTATAAAAAGTTGTTCTTGTCCAAGTCCTAATACGAAAGCCTGATTTGCTGCAAAGTCAAAATCACCAAATTCTTTGTTCAGATAATGTCCGTTAAATTCTTCGCATCTGCACTTGGTTGTATAGCTTTCAAATCTCAAAATTTTGCATTCTGCTAAAAACTCCGTCATCATCAACATTTCTTTGAAAAGTGGAATGACTTGTAAAAGTTCTGCTTCGGCTTCTTCTCTCGTGGGTGCAGTATGGTGTGAAATATCATTTCTAATGTCTTGCAAAGCCAAAAGTTTGTCCAACAAATCGGGTTCTATTTCTTCGCATTTCAAACCCAAACCATTGGCTCTGGAATATTCAACAACTGCTTTTATGTTTTGAATTTTGATTTTGAGGGCATCAGAAATCAGGCGGTCGGTATTGAAGTTTCTGTAAACGGGACCTGTTGGGCTTGTGCCCACCAAAACCTGTGCGGCTTTCAGGTCAATTGCTTTATGTCTGATTTCTCCCCAAACAATGGCATACAACACAAAAGCAATAGATTCCCAAGTGTCTTTCAGATGCAGTAATTTCCTAACTGGGTCTGATGCTCCTTCGCCTTTTTCTGACAGTCTGAAATTGTAAGCAATGCAAGACGGGTATTGATTGTAAACCGTGTCTTTTAATCTTTCAAATTCGGTGTCTTGAAATTCCTGATAGGCTTCTACATAGCCGATTGGCTCCATTTCATAAAGAATGCGGCTTGGTAAAAATTCAGTTCCTGCAATTTGAATTGTACCTACTTCGTCCAACGATTCATTAAATCGCTGATACCTTTCGTGTTCATATGGAAATTCACTATCAGCCATTTACTTTTATTTCGCCCGACATCAATTTGGGTAACAAACTATCTCGAGTGGTTTTTAAAGTTTCACTTTCTGCAAGGTTGTCTAATATCTTTTCAAACATTGGTTTTACGGTTTTACCAAATGCTTCAATCAATTCGGCAGGTGGAATAACTGCCCGAATGCTCTCAATGGCTGATGCACTGATATTGGGCTGTGCACTTCCTAAAGCCGAATTTTGAATGGCTGTTTGGTAGGTGTCTGTTGAAAGCAACAAGTACATAAAAAGATTGCCGAAGGCAATTTTCTCTTGAAACATTCCTACTCGTTGATTGAGCCAAAGGTTTTTTTCAGTCAATGGTACTAAACCAATTTTACCAACTTCTGCTCCTGTCATTGCAATCAACAAAGAGCCGCTTTCAATCTTGAATTTTGTATCTAAGGATGAAACCACCGAAGCATCTACAAAATCGGTGTTTTGAATATCAACTACATTGCCGCTGATGTTTTTGATTTTGATGATGCCAACTTCTCCCTGCTCTTGAAAATCTTTGCTCTTAAAAGCATAGCCATTTTGAACGTAGCATATTTCACCAATTCCGTTTATGCTCCAACTCTCAGGAATTTCTCCAAACTCGCTGTGCTTTAGGTTACCGTCAGCATTGGGATAGTTGAAATTGACAAACCATTCCTTAAAAAGCGTTCGGGCTATTTCTTCAAGGGTTTGGTTGGTGGCAAGGTTGTTTTCGATTTTGTCGTCAATGGATGAAAGAATGTGAGCAATATTGTGTTGAACTTCAATGGATGGAATTGAGATTTTTAAATCTTTAATCATTCCTGCATTTAAATTCGGCTGTGCTCCACCTATTGCCATTCCTGCAATTTCTTCAAATCTTGAAAGTAAGTGATAGTAGATGAAGTTATAGTTTGCTAATTCAGAATTCACGATTAGATTACAACAGGCTTGATTTGTTGTTAAAGGAATTTTGTTAACTGCAATTCGTCCTGCTGTTGCACCATACATTGCTACTATCACAGCATTTTCAGGTATCCATTTGGCTGATGAATTACTTAGCCCTTCTTCTGTAATAAATGTTTCTGTTTTATAAATTCTATTGAAAGTTACTTCTTGAGTTTTCAGCCAAGGAATATTTCCACCGTAGTACTCTTTTTTTTGCGTATTAGGTGTTCCGCCTGATGTGATTTTTGTGCAAAGTTCTTCTAAACGAACTGCTTTCCACTCGTTAAAACTCATATCCAATTCCTTTTAAGTTTTCACGAATGGTATTTTCTAACTCATTGTCCTTGGCAAATTGGTCGGCAAGTTTGGTGGTAAGCGTTTGCATTTTTTCATCAAAAGGCATAGCGTCTATTTCTTCTTCTTCCGTACCCACATATCTGCCCGGCATCAACACATAATTGTTTTGTATCACTTCTTCCATTGTGGCAGATTTACAAAAGCCCGCAATATCTTCATAGCCGCCATTTGGGTTTCTCCATCTGTGGTAAGTGCCGCTTATCAGGTCAATGTCTTCTTGCTTGAGTATGCGGTTTCTACGGTTTATCATCACACCCAATTTTCGGGCATCAATAAACAGGATGTCGTTTTCACGGTTTCTAAACTTGCCGTTGGTTTTGTTCTTAGCCAAAAACCACAAGGAAGCGGCAATGGTGGTATTGTAAAACAAGTTGGCTGGTAGCGTAACCATACAGTCCACCAATCGGGCTTCAATCATATTTTTTCTAATCTCGCCTTCGCTGCCTGTGTTGCTGTTCATACTTCCATTTGCCAATACAATACCTGCCGTACCGTTGGGGCTAAGTTTATGAATGAAGTGTTGCAACCAAGCGTAGTTGGCATTGCCTGTGGGCGGTATGCCGTATTTCCATCTTTTGTCGTCTCGCAGTTGTTCGCCTTTCCAATCGCTGATATTAAACGGTGGATTGGCAATGATATAATCTGCTTTCAGGTCGGGGTGTAAGTCGTTGGTAAAAGTGTCTCCAAATTGTATGTTGGCATCTATGCCCCGAATGGCAAGGTTCATCTTCGCCAATTTTACAGTTGTCGGGTTGCTCTCTTGTCCGTAAATACTCAGGTCGCCAATTTTCCCTTGGTGGTTCTCAATGAATTTTTCGCTTTGCACAAACATTCCACCACTACCACAACAGCCGTCATAAATTCTGCCTTTGTAGGGTTCAAGCATTTCTACCAATAGTTTTACAATGCTTTGCGGTGTGTAGAACTGTCCACCGTTTTTGCCTTCGGCATCTGCAAACATTCCCAAAAAGTATTCATACACTTGCCCGAGTAAGTCTTTGCCTTGGTGTCCTTCGCCCCCAAAACCAATTTTACTAATCAGGTCAATGAGTTCTCCCAATCGTTGCTTGTCAAGGTCAGGGTCAGCATAGTTTTTTGGTAATACGCCTTTCAAGCTGTCATTGATTTTCTCAATGCTGTCCATTGCTTGGTCAATCAGAATACCGATTTCAGGTTGTTTAGCATTGTCTCTCAAAAAAGTCCAACGAGCTTTCTCAGGAACATAAAATACATTTTCAGCCAAATACTCGTCTGGGTCTTCGGGGTCAGCTCCTTGATATTTTTTTTGAAGATTACGTAATTCAGCAGCTTCTTCAGCCTCCATTCCCTTAACATCCAATTCTTCAAATGTTGAATATGCTTTTAGCTTTTGATGTAATTCGTCAAATGCATCTGAAATGTATTTCAGGAAAATAAGCCCTAAAACAACGTGCTTGTATTCAGCCGCATCCATATTACTTCGCAATTTATCAGCTGCAGCCCAAAGGGTCTTTTCAATTTCTCTTATATCACTCATTTACGTTGTATTTCAATTTTTTTAATGGTCAAAGTTAATTTGTAAATGCCTGTTATTCTGTCCAACCGTTTCAGTTGTCGGACAGTACATTGGGGCAAAAGCAAATTTGCTGCATTGTGTTAGCATAGAGCGTTGGGATTCAGCTCTTTTGATTTTGCTGAAGCGTTGGCATTTTGTCTTTCATTTTTCTGTTTGTTTGTTATCGGTTGTGTCGGTTATTAGGGTTGCACACAACATAAAATACCCGCAATTGCGGCTATTTCCGTTATATCCTCCCTAAACCTAAAAACTTTTTTTCATTAAGTACCTATCTAGTTTACATGAAATCCACAATTATCCGACAACAAACGGATACAATCGGATACAAATGGATCAATACCGACTTAGCTTGGACTGACCCTGCAACTTTGGACCATAAGTTTTTCCTCTGGCGAAAACGACAAACAAATCTTCTAACCAAAACAACAAACATTATGAATGCGCTAAGAAACAAAGTTCAGCTAATCGGTCACATGGGTTCCAAAATCGAATTGAAAACCCTTGAAAGTGGCAAAATCCTAGGTAACGTCAATATCGCTACCAACGAAACCTACAAAAATCAAAAAGGTGAGAAAATCACCGAAACCACCTGGCACAGACTGGTGATCTGGGGCAAGAACGCAGAGCTACTTGACAAGTATACGGACAAGGGTTCGGAGATCGCCATCGAAGGCAAAATCAGCAATCGGGACTATACGGATAAGGAGGGCGTGAAGCGCTACATCACCGAAATCGTGGTGAATGAAGTCCTACTGTTGGGCAACTCGGAGAAAAAAGAAAAAATGGAAGCAGATCTTCCATTCTAATCATCCACATTATTTTTTAAAAGGCAGGAGGATCGTTCTTCCTGCCTTTTTTTTGGATTTGATTCGAGTCTCAAAACTCAAATTCGAAAATAGGTATATCCGCAATTTCACCAGTAAAATGTATAAAGCGACTTAATGTATGGTTAACACTAGCATCGCTGGTACTTCTTCCGATGGCTATCGGAAGGACATCCAGCCTGATAAGCAAAGAAAAAAAAACAAGGCATCATTGCGGATAATCAGATTCGAAAATTATCATCCTCCGAAATCCCAATCAACTCTGCTCCTCCAGGCTGTAAAAAGATAGCGGCAACTGGACTTGATTTTCCTGAAGGCGCTGAAGTTTCACCCAAACTTCCTGATCCTTTTGGATTTGCTTGTATTCATTCGCTTGAAGCCGCGAGGCATTCTTATCCAGTTTGATAAAACCCACAAAGTCTCCGAAAGCTAATTTCGCAAAATACCCATGTTGGTTTTTTCCTGTCACAGTCACTTTTAAGGTAGTCTGATCCTCATAGTGATCTCTCAATAATTGGAAATTTGGGCTGAACTTTCGATCAATCAGGATCGCACTTAGTTTTTCCAAATTATGGGTTTGAGTTAGTTTGAAACCTACGAGTTGATTCACTCTGGATTCATACGTTTTTTCCAGATCGATTTCCCATTTCGAAATTGGTAGTGGCAGGTAAATATTAGTATTCGTATGAACCACAAACCAAGCATCATCCTCCAATTTCTTTAAGGTACCCTGAAGAACTCCTTTGGCTTCAGATTCATCGGCCAAAGCAGTTCTTTTGGCATTGCTTACAAAATTCACCTCCGAGGCAAATGCTCCTAATTCGGGATCTGGAGATTTGGCAGGCATAAAAGTCACTTCATCACCGGAAGAATAGTTATGCACCCTATCAATTTTTCCTTCCCGCTTTAATTCTTTCTGCCGCTTCCGGTCATTTTTAAAAAAGAAAGTATCTCCTTTTTCGCTTTCAATAAATCCATAGTTTCTGTCCTCTAAATAACGAACTACCTGACCGCTTATTCTTTCTCGTTCTTTCATTTTGCAAAGGTACAAAAGGAAATCATTCCCGATCTCATCAAATACTGGATTGGGAATGGTAAATAATCTGCAAAAGTAGAATTCTGGGGGAAATCAAAATCAGAGTTAGAAGCTAACTCTGGTTTTAAAAATAAAAACCCAGGGTTAAAACCCAGGGCTAATTATAAGGCAGCTTTGAAGTGATTTTTCAATTATCTAATCTTTAAAATGTTTTCAAACTTCTCACTTTAGCCTTCTGACTTCAAAACACTACCGCTTTCCTGGATTGTACTTCTCCTTCATCCGCTTCTCCACATCCTCCCGATAAAATGCCACATCCTTAAAGTTTGCATCTGCATAGCGCTGCGCCTGATCGTAAAAATGCGGGGAATTTGGATCTGCACTTTGGCCACCGGCAAGCATGCTTTTGGCTTTTACTTTTTCACCAAACTCTACCACCGCCACAAAGCTATTTCCACGGTAACCATACAAGCGCTTGGTATCTTCAGTAGCTCTTGCGCCATATGCCGCCAAAGCTCCCCAAGTCCCCGAGGCTAATCCCACTGGAATGTAAGGCTTGCTATCATCAAACTTCAGATCGATATCTCCCGTCAAACGCTGGAATCTATTGATTTCTCCCCACGGAGTATTCCAACTTCCAAAGTCTGCATTCATCGCTTCAAGAGTCTGCGAAAAAGTAGCCAATAATTCGGTTGCATTTGGATTAGGCGCCTCTCCCCTGTCTGCATTGAAAGGAATCAGGTAATTGATATTCCCATGATTTCGCATAAAATTCATCCCGAAGAAATGCGCCAAAGACATGGCTACAGATTCTTTGGAAGTCCTGTAATCCCAATCCTTAAGGATCTCGATCGGCTCAGTCAAGTTTGGATCTGCTCCTCCTACTTGGTCATAAGCTTTCATCAACATTGGAATCAAGACTTCAAATGCCGGCAAATAAGGATCATACGCCAAGTCGATAAAGCTATCCAAAGTCAGATTCTTAGCATCCTTCAAAACTTTTACCGCATGAAGTGCACGGTAATTCTCCTGATCCGGAGCCATATATT
Source organism: Algoriphagus marinus (assembly GCF_001936475.1). Taxonomy (GTDB): domain Bacteria; phylum Bacteroidota; class Bacteroidia; order Cytophagales; family Cyclobacteriaceae; genus Algoriphagus; species Algoriphagus marinus. Next base: position 263,094 of record NZ_MSPQ01000006.1, read on the forward strand.
TTGGATAGTCAGACTGCTTAGGGCTAAACTCTCCCGCTGCGGTAAAAGGTGTAGAGTTGGTGTTTTGAATCCAGCCTGTTCCGGGATTCAAGATCAAAATACTTTCATCTACTGTGTGGATTCCAGTCCAATCTGTCTTCGGATCTGAACCATCTACAGGGCGCTGGAAGTCAAACGAATCGTCGCGCTTCGGGATGAAATTACCATGGAAGTAGGCAATATTTCCTTCAGCATCTGCAAATACAGTATTGTTTGAAGAGTTGGTTCGGATATCCATCATCTTTTTGAATTCGGCATAGTTCCCCAATTTCGTTCGAGTATAACTTTGCGTCAATGCATTGACCGGATCCCAATTGATTTTGGTTGCCACCCATTTGTCATCGATTTTATGGGTAATCGGACCATGATGCGTTCGGTAAAAAGTGAAAGTCTTTTCTTTCAGTTCTTCGCCTTCCTTATATTTCAAAGTGATGTCTTGGGAAATTACATCCCGCATTTCATCTCCATATTGATATTGGAATTTGCCATCTTTTTCAGAAACATTTTCGACAAACTCATCTATAAAATCGACGAAAGTAGAGGTGTGAATCCAGCCGGTTTTTTCATTGAAACCCTGGTAAACAAAAAACTGCCCCCAAGTCACCGCTCCATAAGCATTCAGACCTTCTTCACTGACTACATGGACTTCAGGTCGGAAGTAAAATGAAGTATGCGGGTTGATCAACAGCATTGCATTTCCTGATTCGGTCAATTCACCTGCTACTGCTATTCCATTAGATCCTTTTGGTTCATCCAACATTTCCTGGTGATTGAGTCCATTTCCATACTCATTAAGCGCCAAAGCCTTATTTTCCTCATAAAAAGCTTTGATCCTGCGAGTCGGGATCTGCTCAATATCTCCACCGATAGAACCCTCAGAGAAAAACATCGGCATCCAAGGTTCGTAATGCGTGATCACCTGAGGCGTCACTTCTGGGTGCGTTTCCAGATAGTAATTTACCCCATCAGCAAAAGCCTGACACAGGGCTTTCAACCAATCCGGAGCTTTTTCATAAGCCGCTTTGGCTTCTGCCTCGGTCATGTAGAGATTTGCCCGGAGATCAGAATAAATCGCTTCCTCCCCTTCCAGCTCCGCTAATCGACCAGTCGCCCAGATATAGTTTCGCTCCACTCTTCTGAAATCGTCTTCGCACTGCGCGTAGAGCAAGCCAAAAACCACGTCTGCGTCGGTTTTCCCATAAATGTGGGGAACACCAAAATCATCGCGGATGATTTCTACTTGCTCGGCTTTTGTTTCCAGATCGGATTTGGGAGCAGTATTTTGACAGGAAAAGATAAAACTGGCTAGAATAATTAGCGAAAGGAATTTCTTCATTGGGAGATATATTTCTTTGAAAGCTTGAAAGTAAACGAATCTTGCTGACTCAGCAAATGGAATTTTTATCGGTGGGAATCGTAGTGATTAGCGGGAAATTTTTGCTGAAATAGATTCAGAGCTTCTTTAGAAATGGTTTGGCTTTGCTCATATCCTGCCAGCATTTTTTCAACCTGTTCCACTGAACTTGCTCCAATCACCAGAGATGCAACTACCGATTGAGACAATCCAAAACGGATCAACAGAGATTCAGGAGAGAAATTCTGGCCTTTCACATAATCCTGAAACCCTTTCACTTGATTCGCATCATAATCGAGGAATGGCTTAGGCATCTTATCGATTAATAATCCTTTGGCAAATGCACCTCTAACCAAAACCTTGGTAGAACTTTTTTCAATCGCCGGAAATGCCGATTCCTCAGGCCTACGGTCGAGTGGATTGTATTGCATCATGATGGTGGCAGGATTACTTCTGGATAAAACCTCTCGAATCACATTTGGGCGAATCGAAGAAATTCCAAAAGCTCGGATTTTGCCTTGTGTTTTCAAGATTTCAAAAGCTTCCAAAGTCTCATCCCAGGGATCTTCTATCGTCCCACCATGGAGTTGATAGAGGTCAATGTAGTCAGTTTGGAGGCGGGAAAGGCTGTGTTCCACCGCTTTGAGAATGTAACTTTTCCTTGGATTCCAATCCCAGCCCGAGCCATCTGCCCGCATCTCATTACCAACTTTCGTGGCAAGAATTACCTGGTTCCGAATACCTTTAATCGCTTGACATACGGCTTTTTCATTCCATCCTTGATTATACAAATCGGCTGTATCCAGAAAATTAATTCCTCCCGAAATCGCAGCTTCAATAACTGACTTGAAAGAATTCGACTCAGGGTCAAGGGACATACAGCCAAGTCCAATCTCGCTTAGCTTGATTCCAGATTCTGAAAGTGCTCTATATTTCATGTGTTTATAATTTTTCTATTTGGCCACATGGAATCTCGCATTTCGAATAATCATCCCACTGTGCGACGTTATCGTCATGCTCGATTTCATCTGTTTATAATTGTTTTTTTAAGGCCATATAGCCTGTCCCTTCCCGATGCATATCGGGATTGTTTCGGGAGGAATCTCGCATAGCTGTCCAGATGGATATCGGGACATGCCAGCGTGTGAAGTTTTTCTCCTTGCTCGATTTCAATCAAACAAATTCCCAATTTTAAGCTTCTAATCAAAAAATCGCGTTATGTCCCAATATTTAAAATTTTATTAATTCACTAAATCAAGTTCGATCGCGCTTTAATCCCTATTTTTGGGCACTTAAACCTATTTAAATCAAATCAAGCATATTTGATGATCCACACATTTGGATAATTATCCGTGTTGAGAAGTTCAATATGACCCTTGAAAATCAATTGTAACCAGATGAAAAAAATCGCAGTTTTTACTTCAGGCGGAGATAGTCCCGGAATGAATGCTTGTGTCAGAGCAGTAGTCCGAACAGCTATCTTTAAAGGCCTTGAAGTCTATGGAATCTATCGTGGATATGAGGGAATGATTGAAGGCGACATCAGACGAATGCAGTCTTACTCAGTGAGTAATATCGTTCAGCGAGGTGGTACAATTCTTAAATCCGCACGATCTCAAGAGTTTAGAACTCCTGAAGGAAGAAAGAAAGCCTACGAAAATCTAAAGGAATTTGGAATAGAAGGTGTCGTTGCTATAGGTGGTGATGGGACTTTTACCGGTGCAAAAATATTCTTTGAAGAATATGGTATTCCTACCGTCGGCTGTCCTGGAACCATTGACAACGACCTCTACGGAACGGATTATACGATTGGTTTTGATACTGCGGTAAATACTGCTTTGGAAGCTATTGATAAAATCAGGGATACGGCTGCGGCACACGACCGGATTTTCTTTATTGAAGTAATGGGCCGAGATGCTGGATTCATAGCAGTGGAGTCTGGAATCGGAGGCGGAGCAGAATTTGTGATGGTCCCAGAAACTAAAACAGATCTAAACCAAGTTGTAAAATCATTGAAGAACCCTCGGAAAAGCAAATCCTCCAGCATCATAGTTGTCGCTGAGGGAGATGACGAGGGAAATGCCGAAGTGATTATGCAAAAGGTAAAAGAAAAGGTCAATAACAAAAATAAAGATTTCAAAGTCACTACACTGGGACATATTCAGCGAGGAGGCAATCCAACTGCCAGAGATCGTGTATTAGCCAGTAGATGTGGAATGGCTGCTGTGGAAGGTTTGCTTTCCGGCCATCAATTCCACATGGCAGGAGTAGTCAATCAGGAGATTCGCTACACTCCATTTGCAGATTGCATCGGCAAAACCAAGCCACTCAATCCTGATCACTTGAAACTTATAGATATCTTAAATATTTAATAATGGGGTTCATTCCTATATTTCTTACAATGGGAGGAGCAATCCTCCTGTTTTTTCTGACAGTCAAAAACACCCTACAGCGGAAAGCCAATCTACAGCGAGAGCTACTTTTCAAGCTAAAATCTCTCAATCCGGAGTTGGGTTTACTTATAGGCGAAACACAAAAGCCTGAAGAACTGATCAGTTTGCTAAAAAGCCAAGAGCTAAAAAAAGGTCTTGCTGAAAAAGCCTCAGATCTTATCCTGGAAATGAAAATAAATCGACACCAATACAATCAGCTAATCAAAAAAGGCCCTTACAACTGGGTAGCAAAAATAGCTGGTTTTCAGGAGATTTGATCAGAAATAAAATTGAGTATATCAACCTGATTTTCAGGATTAAACCATTTTATATCTGGATCTTTTTTAAACCAGGTCAATTGTCTTTTTGCATATCTTCTGGAGTTTCGTTTCAGAAGTCGTATAGCTTCAGCTCGATCATATTTTCCTTCTAAAAAATCAAAGATCTCGGTATAGCCCAGTGTCTGTAATGAGTTCAGATGACGTTTCCCAAAGAGCGCATCCGCTTCGTCAAAAAGTCCAGCCTGAATCATCTGATCCATCCGCTTCTCAATTCTTTCATACAATTCTGGCCTTGGCCTTTCCAAGCCAATTTTTATCACTTTAAACGGTCTATCTACTTTCTTTTTAATTCTAAATGAACTAAAAGGCCTCCCTGTTCCCCGAATCACTTCCAATGCTCGCATCAGTCGCTGGGGATTAAGCTGATCCACCACTTCAAAATAATCGGGATCCATTTTCTGAACTTCAGACTGGAGAAAAGCAATCCCTTTTTCCTGATAATCTTCAATAACCTGTTCACGAATCCGAGATTCGATGGTGGGCATTTCATCCAAACCATTGACTACAGCATCTGCAAAAAGTCCAGATCCACCGGTCATTATTACCACATTGTTTTTAGCAAAAAGTTGTTCTAAAAGCGCAATAGCATCCTGCTCAAACTGTTTGACATCGTAGTCCTCCTCAATTGAACGGGAATTAATAAAATGATGTGGAACTGCTCTCAACTCTTCTGAAGTAGGCTTGGCAGTTCCCAAATTCATTTCCCTGTAAAACTGCCTACTGTCGCAGGAAAGAATTTCAGTTTGATACTTTTTGGCAAGATTGATACACAACTCCGTCTTACCCACTGCTGTGGGACCTACAATAAGAATCAAATAATTCTGTGATTTCAATTTATTTTTGTCTTACTTATTTGTTGAGAATTTCAAAGGTAAATAAATGAAAAGCAAAAAGGTCCTTATCGTAGAAGACAATGATCTGAACCGAAAGCTATTTGAGAATTTGATCGGGCAATATTGGACCTATAAAAGTGCGATAAATGGGATTGAAGCGATTAATTTGCTTAACCAAGAAAACTTTGACTTGATCTTGATGGATATTCAGATGCCTAAAATGGATGGAATCTCCACCTTGAAAAAAATCCGTCAATTGGAATTGAGCACTTCCCCTATTGTAGCAGTTTCGGCTTATGGAGAAGAGTCTAATAAAGCAGAGTTTTTACAAATGGGGTTTGATGATTTTTTGACTAAACCCATCCGCACAAAACGGTTTTTGGAAACATTGAAAATTCATTTAGAAACCGGATTGAAAGAAACTCCATACTCGGATCAAAAAGAAGTACCTAATGTTCTTCTTGACCAAAGTGTAGTTTCCCAATTGATGAAATACAATTCTAAAGAAACTGTTAAAAAGATTTTAAATGACTTTGTAGTAGAATTAACTAAACTGATAAAAAAATATCATGAGGCTATAAACTCAAAAAACACCAATGAACTGGCGGAGATTTTTCATATCTTAAAAGGAAACTCCGGAACAATTGGTGCAAATTCTATTTATCTCATTGCTATTGACTTAGAAGCATTTACCAAAAAAGAAGATTGGCCGGAAGTAGAAATTTTATTTTCAAAACTGGAAAAAGAGAAAAAATTGTTTGAAAATTTTATTAAAGAAGCAGCTATTTTTGAAATATGAGCGATCAAAAAAGAATTCTTGTTGGAGAGGACAGTTCCATTATCATTAATTTGACCCGAAGTGTCTTGGCTTTCGAAAATTATGAAATGAAGGCAGCCAGAAATGGGAAACAAGTCTTAGAATTGTTGGAAAAAGAGGATTTTGACTTGATTTTAATGGATTTGAATATGCCAGTCCTCGATGGAATAGAATGTACAAAAGCAATTCGTGCGCTCTCGGATCCTGTTAAGTCAAATTTGCCGATCATTGCTATCTCGGGAAATATCAACAATTACACAATAGATGAATTTCGGAAAATCGGATTTAATGAATTCATTCAGAAGCCTCTTGATTTTGATGTGGTCCTGGCCACTGTAAAAAAATACCTGAGCTAAAGCATGGCCATCAAGTACACAAAACATTTCTTGGACAAATTAGAGAATCTCTTTGCCGCCTCAGAATATATGCTGAGGTATGAAAAAGGGAACTTCAAATCCGGTTATTGTGTCTTGAATGAGAACAAAATTGTGATCGTGAACAAATATTTCCCCTTAGAAGGTAAAATAAACGCCTTAATCGACATTCTGACTGAATTGAATTTCAATCCCCAGGATTTTTCTGATAAATCCAATCAAGACTTTTTGACCGAACTTAGACAAACTCAACTTAAGTTTTGAAAGTAACCCTACTTGGTACCGGAACTTCCCAAGGAGTGCCAGTCATTGGCTGTTCCTGCAACATATGTAAATCATTGGATTTTCGCGATAAGCGATTTAGGTCTTCCATCCATATTGAAGTGAATGGAGTGAGTTTGGTGATTGATACGGGTCCGGATTTCCGAATGCAAATGCTCAGAGCGGATATTCAAAAAGTAGACGCAGTGCTTTTGACACACGAGCATAAAGACCATACCGCAGGTTTGGATGATATTCGCCCATTTAATTTCAAGCAAAAAAAAGATATGCCTGTTTTTGGCAGGTATCAAGTGCTAGAACAGATTAAGCGTGAATTTGCCTATATTTTTTCAGGGAATAGATATCCGGGAGTTCCTCAAGTGGAAGCAGTCGAAATCGATACAAACCCTTTTGTAGTTTCCAAAATCCAAATTATTCCGATTCCGGTCATGCATTACAAGCTCCCTGTTTTGGGATTTAGAATTAAAGACTTCACATACATCACCGACGCCAACTTCATCTCGGATGAATCTCTAAAACTTATAGAAGGAACTGATATTTTGGTGTTGAACGCGCTTCAAAAAGATTCCCATATTTCCCATTTCACCCTTGATGAGGCTATTTCAATGGCTCAAAAAATAGGAGCTAGACAGACATATTTTACGCATATATCGCATCGAATGGGACTTCACGCCGAAGTAGATCAAGAACTACCCGCAGGGATTTCTTTGGGATATGACGGGCTGGAGATATCTTTACCTTAATGCATCTTAATTACCATTTCCTAAAATTCCTTTGTCCTGAATTAGATCGGCTTTTTCGTGGAAAAGAAGTCACGGCCTGTTTTTCGCAAAACAAGAATGAGCTTATCCTCGAGGCAAAAGATGAAAATGGAACGCAATACCTAAAAGCGCATCTCAACCCTCCCCAAATTTATTTGGCTTTCCCAGATGACTTTAAACGAGCCAAAAGGAACAGTATGAACTTCTTTAAGGAGCTCATTGGAGAAAAAATCACAGGCTGCGAGCTCCTTTCTTTTGAGCGGGCTTTTTATTTTTCAATGGATTCCGGGAAAAAATTACTTTTCAAACTTCATGGGAATCGGAGCAATGTGCTTATGTATTTACCAGAAGCTAATGTCCCTGAAAAAACTTTTCGAAATGAATTAGTGGAGGACAAATCTCTAGATTGGAATGAGCTTGAAAAAGATCTTGACTTAAGTTTCGATCAATTTGAAAAACTGGAAGGCAATGCCTCCAAATTCCTCCCGACCTTAGGAACTTTCCCAAGACGATGGCTCAAAGATCAAGGCTACCTGGATTCCAATCTTTTACAGAGATGGGAAATGATGGTGGAGTTGATGGATATGCTGGAGACACCGCTTTTTTCTTTGGTAGAAGAATCAGGAGAAGTTCGACTGAGCCTTCTTCCTGAGGCGGATTCGATCAGTACATTTTCGAATCCAGTTCAGGCAGTAAATGAGCTTTACTACCAAGCCTTGATCAAAGGAAGTTTTGAAAAAGAAAAAAACACCTTACTCAAAAAATATCAAGAGCAACTCAAAAGACAGACATCATACATTGAGAAATCGAGTCAAAAACTCCTGGAATTAAGAGATTCTGCCCCTCCATCTAACCTTGCCGACGTGGTAATGGCAAATTTGCATCTGTTTGAAAATGGAAAATCCGAGGTTGAGCTATTTGATTTTTATAGCGGAAAACAGGTAAAAGTCGCTTTGAAACCAAATCAGAAACCACAGGATTTTGCAGCTTCACTCTATCGAAAAAGCAAAAACAGAAAGCTGGAATGGAAACAAATTGAAAAAACGATCGAAAATAAAAGGGCTGTTTCTGAGGCTTTGAAATCGAAAATAGATGCACTTATCGCAATTGATGATTATCGAGGACTGAAAGAATTCAAGAAGAAACATGGGGAAGACAAAGCCATACAAAAAGAGACAGAAAGCCTTCCTTTCAAAGTTTTTGAACTGGAAGGATATACGATTTGGGTAGGGAAATCAGCCCAATCCAATGATGATATGCTTCGGGAATATGCTAAAAAAGATGACCTATGGCTTCATGCCAGAATGGTATCAGGCTCACATGTATTGGTCAAAAACGCTGTGAATCACCCTGCTCCCACTCGAGTATTGGAAGCTGCCGCACAACTAGCCGCATTCTATTCTAAAAACAAAACTGAATCATTGGCTCCTGTAATCTACACTCCGGTAAAATTTGTAAGAAAAGTAAAGGGATCTGCGCCAGGCTCTGTAGTAGTGGAAAAAGAAAAGGTCATTCTAGTACAACCAGCCGGACCCGAAGTTCTATTCGGAAAAGAAATTCAATAACTATTTGGATAATAATTTGGCGGTGGAGCGGGTGCCCCGAGGCTGATTTTCTTAAATCCTTTCACCAAGATAAAGGTTCCGGCAATTCCAGTGGCACCACCTACATACAGTAATGTTTTCCCCAAATCCGGTTCTGTACCCAGCAATTGCCCACCAATAATTGTTACCGTATACCCAATAGTGGCCACCAAAATTCCGGTTTTAAGCTGTTTTTGAGAATTATGTAAGTTGAGCTTTACTTCATAAATCTCCTGATCCAGCTCAATAACAGCCCTTTTTAATGAATCAATCGAAGGCAAATTTGATGTTTGACCTTTTGCAATAAAACAGAATCCCAAGACTAAGCTCAGCGTCAATAAGAATGCTTTCAGCATAAAATTTTATTGATTAATCCAATTTTTGAATTCATTCACCCGCTCACGAGCGACCACAATGGCTTCCTCACTTTTAGAATTCATCCCTAAAACTAAGCGCCCATTATGGTAAGGCCGGATTTCTACAAGTGAATCGAGATTAATGATCATTGATCTATTGACACGATAAAACTTCATTGGATCTAACAAACTGGATTCCAACTCATTTAGCGAATAATCAATCAACATTCGCTGCTGTGATCCATTCTCAATCAAATATGTCATCCCACCTTCAGAATAAAAATAACTTACCTGATCGACTGTTACAAACGAAAATCGATTTCCAGTTTTAGTAAGGAATCTTTTTTTATAAGATTTTTGGGAATAATTAATCAAAAAGTCTTTTACAAATTCACCAGACAATGCTTTAAGAGGAGTTTGAATAGCTTTTTGACAAGCTTTCACTAATCGATCTTCTTCGATAGGTTTCAATACATAATCAATGCAGTTGTGATCGAAAGATTGCAACGCGTACTGATCATATGCTGTGATAAAAATGACTGGTGTATTAATTTTTTTTCCTTCAAAAGCCTGGAAACTTAATCCATCTGCAAGATGAATGTCACAAAAAATCAAATCGACCTGAGGAAATAAATCTAAACTTGCTTGAAATTCTTTTATACTCTGAGCCGTATCCAAAATCTTCCACTCGGGAAAGTTTTTTGCCAAAATGCTACTTATTCGCTGCTGAGCTAAAGGTTCGTCTTCTACTAAAAGTATGTTCATCGGTTTCTATTAATGGTAATATGACCTTGAATGAGTCTTTCACATCTTCGACTTGGATAGACAAATTAAGAAACCTATATCTCTCGGATATGTTTTGAAGTCCTATGCCTGTTGACTCCTCTGATACATTTTTTGGCTGCTTCAGATTAAAAACTTCTATCTGTTTACAATCACTTTTAATTTTGATCTGAAGTGGCTCTTTGAGAGTAAAATAATTATGCTTTACAGCATTTTCGACTAATAATTGCAAAACAGCTGGAGGAATTAACTTGTCTTTACAGTTTGAATCAAGCTCCATTTTAAAAGACAAAGAATCCTTGAATCGAATAGAAAGCAGTTCGATGTAATTTTTTAAAAAATCCAATTCTTCAGTTATCGTCACTAGTTCTTGATTCTGATTATTCAGAATATACCTGTAAATAATGCTCAATCGCTGCAAGTAAGCATCAGCCTGTTTGACGTCTTCATGGATCAAAACAGAAAGAGCACTCAGATTATTGAAAAAAAAGTGGGGGTTTAATTGGGTATTGATTGATTCCAGCTTTGCCTGAGTTGTGAGCGTTTTCAGTTTTTCGGCCTCAAGCGCCTTTTCGTTGAATTTATTATTGAAGAAGAAAATAGCATTCACACAATTTAAAAAAAGATTGATTCGAAAAGTGAACCCAAGCGTGAGCAAGAAATTTTGAAATGAAAAAGCAAATGGTCCTCCAAATATTACCCCAGTAATTTCTACAGAGATTAAAGCAATCATTGTTACCAGAATCAGACTTGTAGAAAACTGAAGAATTAAAGGATGAACAACTTTAACTCTAGGAAGGATGAATTTCTCAATACCGAGATTCACATACCAAACGGAATAAGCCAGAAAAATGACTACATAAAAAAGATCTCGAGATGGAAGTTCTGCCTGATACAGGCGGTCACCCTCCAAGGTCACAATATTCCAGAAGGAATAAAGCCCCAATAATCCTGCAAAAATAAAATTAAATCGATGTTTAAACATATGCTACTCTCTCCACTAACTATCTACAATTTTCTTGTTTAGAATTTGATTAGTGAGCCATTTAATAGAAGGAAAAAACTCACTTTTTAGAGTGGAAATAAAAGGGACAGAATTTCTGCCCCTTTTGATTTGGAAGTTAAATAACTTGTTGGTTTGATTACAAAGTTGGAAGTAAAACCCCATCTATGACATGTACAACTCCATTTTCTATGGCTACATCAGCCGCAATCACTGAATATACATTTCCTGCTTTGTCAGTAACTTTCACTGTATTTCCTGTTCTGTTTACCAGTAACATTTCACCTGCAAGAGTCGGTACCATTTGGTCACCTTCTGCAAGATCAAAAGAGAAAGCTGTAGCTGGTACCACATGGAAACCAAGCACTTTAGTCACCGCGTCTACACCCAAAGCATCGATTAACGCTTGCAATGAGTTCAGATTCAAACTTGAAAGAAGGTTCAAGAAAGCCTGATTTGTAGGGGCAAAAACTGTAATAGCATCTGCATCAAGCAAAGTTCCACCAAGTCCTGCTGCAGTCACTGCATCAAGTAAGACGGTAAGATTCGCCGCAGTAGCTGCTTCTACTACATTAGGCAAGCTGTACTCAGGAAGAAGTACTCCATCAATAACATGCACTACACCATTTTCAATTGCTACGTCAGCAGCAACAACGTTAGCAGTGTTTCCAAGAGCATCTGTTACAGTTACTCCAGAGGAAGATTTGGTCACTGTAAGATTTTGGCCTGCAAGAGTTGTAAATGTATTGGTCGCCGCTAAGTCTGTTGAGAAAGCAACTGCCGGTACCACATGGAATCCTAAAATCGTTTGAAGATTCTCGATTCCTCCGATTTTGGCTACCAACTGATTTAAGTTAGTTGCGCCGAAGGCAGTCAAAGCTGCATTAAATGCATCATTAGTAGGTGCAAAGACTGTAATTGCGTCGGCATTTAGCAGTGCTCCTCCTAGATCTGCTGCAGTCACTGCTGCAAGCAAAGTGGTTAACCCTGCTGCATTTGCAGCTTCCACTACTGTTGGCAACATCAAATCAGGAAGCATCATTCCATTGATTACATGAACAACACCATTTGAAATCTCTACATCAGCAGCAACAACTTGAGCGGTTCTTCCTAAAGCGTCTGTTACAGTTACAGTCGATCCTGATTTAGTGACTGTAATATTTTGTCCTGAAAGTGTTGTGAATGAATTAGTAGCTGCTAAATCTCCTGAGAAAGCAACAGCAGGTACTACGTGAAAACCTAGAACTTTTTCCAAATTGGCAGCTCCACCAATTTTAATCACCAATTCATTTAGATCGACTGCATTAAAGACGTCCAATGCTGCAGCAAAAGCTTCATTTGTAGGAGCAAAAACAGTAATTGCTCCAGCAGAAAGAAGTGCGTCAGGCAATCCTGGAACTGCAGTAACAGCAGCAAGTAAAGTTGTTAATCCTGCGTCAGTAGCAGCTTCAACCAAATTTGGCTTTGGTAATTCGATGCTTGGAATCAATACTCTATCGATAACATGAACTACACCATTTTCAATTTCAATATCACCTTGAGTCACTCTTGCTGTATTTCCAGCAGCATCAATGACAGTAATAGCTCCACCATTGTTATTGACAGTTAGTTGCTGGTTAGCAAGGGTAGTGAATGTGTTTGTCTCTCTAAGTTGATCCGAAAAAGCTGCAGCTGGCACTACGTGAAAACCTAACACAGTTTGAAGGTTCATTGCACCACCTAACTTGGCTACTAAATCATTTAAATCTGTAGCACCAAACTGAACAAGCGCATTTGCAAATGCTTCATTCGTAGGAGCAAAAACTGTGATCGCATTTTGATCCTGAAGAGCTGCTTCTAACCCTGGGATAGCGCGGATAGAAGTTACTAGAGTTGTTAAACCTGCATCTTGAGATGCTTCAATGAGTGTAGGATAAGGGATAGGCCCTTGATAATCATCACTCACACAGGATAGCACTGTTGCGAACAATGCTCCTAAAAAGAGGAATTTGAATAGTTTAGTCATAGTTTGATTTGGTTATTTATGACTTCTTAACTAGCCTATCGCAAATTGGATTTGTGTTTCATGATGAACTGTCAGATTTCCAAGTTGAACTGTAGAATGGCATCAGTGAATTGTCCTGAAACAAAAAAGAGATTCATTTCTGAATCTCTTTTAATCTATTTTTTTGGCTTTTATCCTATTCCACCACGTGAACCTTGAGCATATTTGTTCTACCCTTTGATTTCAAAGGCATACTCGCAGTGTTAATAATCACATCACCTGCATTCACATGACCATCAGATTTAAGTTTATTCTCAATATCTGTGAAAGTAGCATCCGTAGAAATTTGATTGCTATATAAATATGCTCTTACTCCCCAAACGAGGCTCATTTGTGTCAACAATTGCTTATTTCTTGTAAATACAAAAATATTAGCCAATGGTCGATGCGAAGCAATTCTAAAACCTGTAAATCCGGAAGAAGTAATTCCTACTATAGCTTTTGCTTTCACATTTCGGGAAAGTCTTGAAGCCATTAACAATAGATTATTGCTTAGAAAAGTCTCGTCTTCTTCAGGGATTTTATAAAGGTTATGATAGATGTCTGCGTTTTCCTCAAGATAACTGATGATGCTACTCATCGCTTTCACTGCATTTACAGGATATTTTCCAGAGGCAGTTTCAGCAGAGAGCATCACAGCATCTGCCCCATCTAATACCGCATTTGCAACGTCGTTAGTCTCGGCACGGGTTGGTCTAGGATTAACGATCATACTCTCCATCATCTGGGTAGCTATGATCACAGGTTTACAAGCGAGCTTACACTTTTCCACGATTCTCTTTTGCCAAAGAGGGACAATCTCCATTGGAACTTCAACTCCCAAATCTCCTCTTGCCACCATTATTGCGTCAGTTTCAGCGATGATCGAATCTATATTTTCCAAAGCCTCAGGCTTTTCAATTTTAGCTACGATTTTACAAACTTTTCCTGCTGCTTCTATCCTATTTCTTAGATCAATGATATCCTCTGCTGTTCTTACAAATGAAAGTGCGATCCAATCTACATCTTGACTCAAGCCAAAAATCAAATCCTCTTTATCTTTATCTGTAAGAGACGGAGCGCTGACTTTAGTATTTGGGAGGTTTATCCCCTTTCTTGATTTTAGGATTCCTCCATGAATAACTGTACAGTTGACATTTTTACCATCAGTGTTATTTACCAATACTTCAAGATTACCGTCGTCAATCAAAATTCTATCTCCCGATATAACATCGTTCGGTAAGTTTTGGTAGACTGTGCTGACTAAAGAGCTTGTCCCAACGACTGGATCATTGGTGATGGTGATTTGATCACCTGGATTGATTTGGACTCCATTATTTTCTACTTCCCCAACCCGTATTTTTGGTCCTTGAAGATCTTGAAGAATTCCCAGATGAGTATTCAACTCATCGTTGACACGCCTGATGATTTGGATGACTTCTTGGTGGATTTCATGCGAACCATGAGAAAAATTTAATCGAAACACATTAGCTCCTGCAGCTGCCAAGCTTTTTATTGTTTCATAATTATTTGATGCGGGACCGATCGTCGCAAGGATTTTGGTCTTGTTGAAATTACTCATTAGATTATTAGTAGGTTAATAGGTTTTCTTTTGATTTTAATTTAGATACGTCTAGTTTCATCACATTCTGAACCAATGGATTTAGAGCAAGCTTCTCAGCAAATGTATTAATACTTATCTGAAAGGTCTCGTCTTGAACCAAAAGGAAATAATCCATAGATCTGAGTTCAGGGATAAGATAAGAAATCTGATTTGTTGAATTCAGCGCTTTATTTTTGAGAAGTTGAACAAAACCATGTGGCAAAGAAAGAAAATATTGTGAGATTTTTAGGGAAGGTCCATTGTAAAAATCAAGTTCCAAATCTTCCACTTTTACTAAATTAAGTTCGAGCTCCCGGTTGATTAACCAAGCAGCCTTATAGTCCTTTACAGGGGAGACAAGCCCCAAAAGGTCAAAATCATACGCATGTTCAACTATTAATTTGGACTTCTTCATTAGGGAAGAAAATGAATCAAAACAAAGTTAGAAATAAAAATTCAACGGGAATAGTTGGCAATTTGCATAAAAATTTACTTCGATCTTTTCTTTGCCAATTAGGTTTTAAATATATTTCTTTGCGTAGTGTTATTAACTAAACTGATCACAAAATGTCTGAAATTGCACAAAAAGTAAAAGCCATCATCGTTGACAAACTTGGCGTAGAAGAGTCTGAAGTCACTTTAGAAGCAAGCTTCACCAATGATCTTGGTGCTGATTCTCTTGATACTGTAGAATTAATCATGGAATTCGAAAAGGAGTTCAATCTTTCTATTCCTGACGATCAAGCTGAGCAAATCGGAACAGTTGGACAGGCTGTCTCTTATTTGGAGGCAAACGTTAAATAATAATTTATAAATTCATTCCATGAATTTAAAAAGAGTTGTTGTAACAGGCATAGGTGCTCTCACACCGATAGGTAATACCGCTCCGGAGTTTTGGAAAGGTCTTTCTAATGGTGTGAGCGGTGCTGCGCCTATTACTAAATTCGATGCCTCTCTATTCAAAACACAATTTGCATGCGAAGTCAAAAATTTTGACATCGAGCAATTTATTGATAGAAAAGAGGCGCGCAAAATGGATCCTTTCACTCAGTTTGCCATGGTTGCAGCCGATGAGGCTATGGTAGATTCAGGATTAGATCTTGAAAAAATTGATAAATCAAGAGCCGGGGTAATCTGGGGATCTGGAATTGGAGGCTTGCGCACATTTCAAGACGAAGTGACTGCATTCGCCCAAGGTGATGGTACTCCTAGATTTAATCCTTTCTTCATCCCGAAGATGATTGCTGATATCAGCGCAGGCTTTATCTCAATTAAATACGGTTTTCGTGGTCCAAACTTCGTCACCGTCTCTGCCTGTGCTTCTGCTACAAATGCCCTGATTGATGCATTCAATTACATCAGACTTGGTAAAGCCGATATTTTTATCAGCGGTGGATCTGAAGCTGCAGTCACTGAGGCCGGAATTGGTGGTTTTAATGCCATGAAAGCACTCTCTCAAAGAAATGAATCTCCTGAAACAGCTTCCCGACCATTTGATAAAGATCGAGATGGGTTTGTTTTAGGTGAAGGTGCTGGTGCATTGATTTTGGAAGAATATGAATTCGCCAAAGCTCGTGGCGCAAGAATTTACGCTGAACTTGTAGGAGGAGGAATGACTGCTGATGCTAATCACATCACTGCGCCGCATCCTGAAGGTCTTGGAGCTAGCAGTGTGATGAAAATCGCATTGGAGGATGCCAATATTTCACCGGAAGCGATTGATTATGTAAATGTTCATGGCACTTCCACACCTTTGGGCGATGTGAGTGAAACCAAAGCGATAGAAACTGTTTTTGGAGAACATGCTTACAAGATGAACATCAGCAGTACTAAATCAATGACTGGTCACTTATTAGGAGCTGCAGGAGCAATAGAAGCAATTGCATGTATCTATGCTATGAACAATAGCTTAGTCCCTCCGACGATCAATCACTTTACGGATGATGAGAGTTTTGATAAGCGTTTAAACTTAACTTTCAATACTGCGCAGAAAAGAGAAATCAATTATGCGTTGAGCAACACTTTTGGATTTGGCGGACATAACTGTTCGGTCATTTTCAAAAAATATAATTAATCCCAGTTTTGAAATTGTTTCAAAGACTTGGAATACAGTTTTTTTTCCTAAACGAAAAAGACAAAAGGCTTGCTTCTTTCATCAAAGTGATGATCGGAAGCAGGCCTTTTAATTTATCGCTATACAAATTATCCCTGACTCCCTCAGGACTTAGCGAAGAAACAACCAAAGGATTTAGAATATCCAACGAACGGCTGGAATTTTTAGGAGATGCTATTCTCGGTTCGGTGGTAGCAGAATATCTTTTTTTGAAATACCCATACAGGGACGAAGGGTTTCTGACTGAAACACGATCCAAACTTGTCAACCGAGAAAATCTAAATCATACCGGTATTAAAATCGGATTAAAAAAGATTTTGGACATGGAGATCGGTGACCGGAATTTTACTGGGAACAAGTCCCTTTTTGGTGATATTTTGGAGGCATTCATCGGCGCTGTCTATTTGGATAAAGGATACAAATTCACGAAATCATTTATTCTGAATCGAATCTTACTTCATATGGATTTGGATGATATGATAGCCACTACCACCAACTACAAAAGCAAGATCATCGAATGGTCTCAAAAAGTCAATAAACAGATTGAATACAAAGTGGTTGCCATAAATGGAAACCAGCGCTTCAAAGAATTTATCGTGGCCCTTCATGTAGAAAATGAATCAATAGCTCAAGGGAAAGGGCCCACCAAGAAGAAAGCAGAGCAAGAAGCCTCAAAAAATGCTTGCGAAATCCTCAAAATTGCAACTTAAGCGAGTAAATTTACAGAATACATATCTTACGAATGCCCTCTATAAAAATTGCCGCTGCTACACTTAATCAGACTCCACTAGATTGGAAAGGGAATCTGGATCGAATCAAAAAAGGGATAGAAAAAGCTAAGAATGAACAAGTTGAAATCCTTTGCTTTCCGGAGCTTTCTATCACAGGCTATGGAAGTGAAGATCTTTTTTTAAGCTATTGGTATCCACGTAAAGCATTAACGCAGCTAGCACAGCTCATTCCTTACTGTACAGACATAACTGTAGCAGTGGGTTTGCCTGTTCGGATTCAAGACAAAGTTTATAATACAGTTGCCATAATAGAAAATGCGAAACTTAAAGGATTCGTAGCAAAGCAGTTTATGGCAATTGATGGAGTTCATTACGAGTTTCGATGGTTTACACCTTGGATGGCAAACGAGCAAATTCAATTGGAATTTGAAGGAGAAAAATATCCATTTGGGGATTTGACTTTTCATCACAAAGGGATCCATTATGGATTTGAAATCTGTGAAGATGCCTGGCGGGGAGACATTCGCCCTGGATATAGGCTTTGCGATCGGAAAGTAGATTTAATCTATAATCCAAGTGCAAGTCATTTTGCGATGGGGAAAAGTACTTTGAGAGAGGAACTAGTTACTCAAAGTTCAAAGACTTTTGATTGCTACTATTGTTATGTGAATCTCCTTGGAAATGAGGCTGGAAAAATGATTTTTGATGGCGAAATCATGCTTGCTAAGTCTGGTGATTTAATTGCTAAAAATGGTCTTTTATCATATCAAGACGTCCAAGTAAAATCTTTTTTCCTTTCTTCAGAAAAGCAAGAAATCACCCCGATACTTTCTAAAGAGGAAGAATTTGTACAAGCTGCATCTCTTGGGCTTTTTGATTATTTAAGGAAAAGCCGATCAAAGGGCTTTGTACTTTCGTTATCTGGCGGCGCAGATTCTTCGACCATTGCCATTTTAGTATCTGAAATGGTGAAAAGAGGAATAAAGGAATTAGGTTTAGAATCATTTATTCAAAAAACAGGGATTTCGATTTCGTTAAAAGGCGATAATCCTGAGAAAGAGATTGTAGGGGAAATATTGACTACAGCCTACCAAGGCACTTCAAATTCCTCAAACGAGACTTTTCAAAGTGCTGAAAAACTTGCAGAAAGTATAGGTGCAAAATTCTACAATTGGACAATCGACGAAGAGATTAACTCCTACACTAGAAAGATTGAGAAGGCAATTGGTCGGAAATTAACTTGGGAGACCGACGATATTACGCTACAGAATATCCAAGCCCGAACTCGATCCCCAATCATCTGGATGCTCGCAAATATTAATAATGCCCTTTTACTTTCTACTTCAAACAGAAGCGAGGGTGATGTTGGCTATACCACCATGGATGGAGATACTAGTGGAAGCATTTCTCCGATCGCAGCTGTAGATAAATTCTTCATCCTGAACTGGCTTACTTGGGCAGAAAAAAATCTAGACCAGCCTGGGCTTAAGTGGGTAAACGCCCTTCAACCTAGTGCAGAACTACGGCCTTTGGAACGATCACAAACGGATGAAAAAGATCTTATGCCTTATTCAGTTATAGTAGAAATCGAAAAATTAGCCATTAAAGATCGAAGATCACCACAAGATGTGTATTTGATTTTAAATGACGAACTCGATCTGGATCCAACAGTACTGAAGGGTTATATCAAAAAATTCTTCCAACTTTGGTCCCGAAACCAATGGAAAAGAGAACGATTTGCACCTTCTTTCCACCTAGATGAGTTTAGTGTGGACCCTAAAACGTGGTACAGATTCCCAATCCTCTCAGGAGGATATAAAGAAGAACTCGAACAATTAGAACAACTCTAATCACCAAATTATGCTTGAATCTATTCTAAGTTACGTAGTGTGGGATCCAAACCCGGCAGTTTTTCCAGGTTTTGAACGACTACGATGGTATAGTTTGTGTTTTGCTTTGGGCTTTATTATCTCACAGCAATTCATGGTTTATTTTTTTCGTAAAGAAGGTCAAGATGAAAACCTAGTCGATAAACTGACCATTTATATGGTTTTAGCGACTATCATAGGCGCTAGACTTGGTCACGTTCTATTTTATGAGCCAGAGAAATACCTCAGCAATCCAATCGATATTCTGAAAGTTTGGGAAGGTGGCTTGGCCAGTCACGGAGCTGCAATAGCAATTTTAATAGCACTTTGGATCTATGCAAAAAAGACTCCTGGACAAAGCTACTTATGGGTAGTAGATCGAATCGTGATTGTCACCGCAATGACTGGTGCACTCATTCGATTCGGAAATTTGATGAATTCGGAAATAGGCGGAAAGGAGACATTAACGGACAATGGCTTCGTATATGCTTGGCATATTGAAGAATTACTTCAATCTTTAAAAGTTCCTGTGGAATCAATCGAAGCCTACAAACCATCTGATCGTCAAGGAGAATTGCAAGGGAATGGAATAGTCCCTATGAACATTGATATAGAAATCAATAAAGGTCCTTATGACCTAGCTGATCTCGAGAATACGCTAAGAAGAGACATTAAATACGCACTGACTCAGTTTAATTCGTCCAAAAATTATTATGCAGAACAAGTAGAAACACCGCTCGATTTGACAATAGTAGATCAAGGAGATCGCTATTTGGCGACGGTAAAGACCTTTGGCAAAGCTAAACATCCCACCCAGATTTATGAATCGGTTTCATATTTCATCATTTTCTTGATCTTATTAGCCATTTGGAATCATTACCGCGAGAGAACACCAGAGGGATTACTCCTTGGGCTTTTCTTGATTAGTGTATTTGGAATGCGATTTGTTTGGGAGTTTTTCAAAGAAAATCAAGTTGACTTTGAAGAATCAATGGCTTTCAACATGGGCCAACTTCTAAGTGTTCCTCTTGTGGTTGGGGGTATTATTTTGGTAATACTTGCCTTAAAAAAGGGACCTAAACCATTGAAAAATTAAGGGACAGGATCATGGCCATGTCCACCCCAAGGATTGCAACTAATAATACGCTTGATTCCCAGCCAGCCTCCTTTGAAAACTCCGTGTTTCAAAATGGCCTCTTTGGTATATTGGCTGCAAGTGGGAGTATATCTACAACTTGCAGGAAAAAGTGGAGAAATAGTGTATTGATATACCAAAACTGGAAATATTGCTATCTTTCGAACGATGGTCTTAAACATGATTTGATTTTAAATTAGAGGCAATCTATCATTCAACCAAAAATACTTCATTCCGATTCCATCTTGCTATCTAAGCGACTACATATCACCTTCTTTTTTTCTGCCATCATTTTGATTTTCGGAATAACAGTTCCGCTTCCTAGTTTGGCGCAAAATGATACTTCACTGGCACCTTCTCTTGAACGCAAAGTAAGGGTGAATAATATCTTTATTATAGGAAATGAAAAAACTAAAAAATCAATCATTTTACGAGAATTGGATTTTGTTACTGACTACTATTACGATTGGGATACACTTCTTGAAATTTTGGTCGCCGATCAGAAGAAAATTTATAATCTGAGACTATTTACCTCAGTAGAGATTACCCCACTTGTAATAGATGAAGAAGAAATCGAAGTCCTCATCACAGTAAAAGAGCGCTGGTATCTCCTTCCTCAATTGATATTCCAACTGGCAGACAGGAATTTTGCAGAATGGTGGACGAATCAAAACAGAGACTTCTCAAGGGTGAATTTTGGGCTTCGACTAAGTCATTCAAATGTCGCAGGCAGAAACGAAAAACTGAGGTTTTCGGGACAACTGGGTTTCACAAGAGCATTGGATATTCAATACAGTAAGCCATATATCGATAAAAAACAGAAACATGGTTTGGCATTTCAGTTGAATTTCAATGAGAATAAAACCATTCCAATAAAATCAGAATTTAACAGACAAGTATTCTATACCTCAGAAGATGAAAGGATACTGCGTAAAAACTTTGGAGCTGCTGTCAGATATACTTACCGTAGAAGTTTCTATAATTTCCATTTTTTTACACTAGGTTATACTAATACTTCTATAGATCCTGAAATATTGGTACAGAATCCCTCCTACTTTCAAAATGGAGAGACACAACTTCAGTATCTCTTTGGAACTTATATTTTCAGACATGATCGACGAGACAATGTAGCTTATGCCACGGATGGAGAATTACTTCAACTTTCGATTACCAAATACGGGATCTTTTTTGTTGAGGATTTGGATGAAGTAGAGGTAAGTATGACGGCCAATAAATACTTCAAATTTAATGACCGTTTCAATTTCAATACAGGGTTAACTGCAGACTGGTTTCTAAGTCAAAGTCAACCTTATACTTTGGTTCGCGGAATCGGATATTCCCCTGATTTCATTAGAGGTTATGAGTTGAATGTAGTCGAGGGACAGCAACTCTATGTTCATAAAAACAGTTTCCGCTGGAAAATCTTTGATAAGGAATATGATATTTCGAGATTTTCTAAACTGGAACAGTTTAGCACTATTCCAATCCGATTATATTGGAGTGCCAATTTTGACCATGGTTATGTCACTGATCGAAATAAAATCCCTGAGAATTCCAGATTGACAAACACCTATCTATTCGGTTATGGAATGGGTATAGATTTGGTTGGATTCTATGATTCAGTGCTCAGATTTGAATATTCTCTTAACAATAGCGGCGAGGGTAATTTCTTTTTCAATTTCAAGACTCCTTTCTAATCCTTTTTTTGAATTCTTTTTTCTGGAAAAATCTGGATTTAGTTGAAAATTAAATTTTTTAACTAAATTCAACATCAAATTTTTTCCAACTATGAAGCATTCAATTTTTCTAAGCTTCCTTTTCCTGCTTTCGGCAAGTGCTTTTGCCCAAACAGACCCCTTAACTCAAGTCCACGGAGCTCAAAATCAAAGTCTTGGAAATATCCGAGTTTTTGGTTCCACTGCTTGGAGCTACTTCAATAATCCGGGCGTTCTTGCCAAGTTAGAAACTGACCAAATTGTCGTCGGATATGATCATCGATTTGGTCTTAATGAACTCAATACATATGA
This sequence comes from Algoriphagus marinus, assembly GCF_001936475.1. Taxonomy (GTDB): domain Bacteria; phylum Bacteroidota; class Bacteroidia; order Cytophagales; family Cyclobacteriaceae; genus Algoriphagus; species Algoriphagus marinus. Next base: position 285,552 of record NZ_MSPQ01000006.1, read on the forward strand.
TTTAGCTGCCTCACTCCGAAGTAATTTCGGCACTTTCGGGTTTGGAGTTACTCGATTTGGAGGAAAACTATTCAATCAACAATCTCTGGGAATTGCGTTTGCAAATCAATTAGGAATAGTAAGTTTTGGAGGTAAAATAGAGTGGTTCCAAACACAAATCGAAGGGTTTGGATCTGGAAATAGTTTGATTTTCAGTTTAGGAGGAATCGCAGAATTAGACCCAAAACTGAGTTTAGGCGCGACTATTGGAAACCTAACAAGGGGAAAGTTGGGTAAAAACAGTGATCAAAGACTTCCAACAGGAATAAGTCTTGGTTTGGCTTATAACCCAATTGATCAACTTCAATTTTTTGCAGAAGTAGAAAAGGATATACAAATCTCAGCAGTTTACAAATTCGGATTAGACTATCAATTAAAGGAATGGATTGCCCTTCGAACCGGAATAAATTCCAATCCTGCTAAAATCTTTTTTGGTTTAGGCCTCAAGCATGAAAGATTTGGGATCGACTTTGGCTATGGTCAAAACAATCCTTTGGGAAGTACTTCTCATCTAAGCTTATCTTATTCTTGGGACTGATGGGGCGCATTCGAGAAATAGCATTTGTCGCAGTGATAAGTATAATCTATGCTGAAGCAAAAGCTCAAGTACCTCCAAAGGTTGCAATTGATCAAGAGCAACTAATTGAACGACTCTTTCCTGTACAAGATGAAGATATTGATTACGAGGCCATTTATGAGGTCCTCTTTCAGCTTTATTCGAATCCGATTGATATTAATAAGGCAGATTCAGAGATCCTTCAAGCCAGTTACCTTTTGAGTCCCGAACAGATCAGCAACTTAATTAGCTATCGGAATGATTTTGGGGAATTTATTTCGCTGTACGAACTTCAGGCAGTTCCTGGTTTTGACTCCAACACCATTGATCAAATCATTCCTTTCTTAACTCTAGGAAATGAAAGTTCAAATAAAACTCAATCGTTTTGGAAGAGAGTAAAAATGGAGGAACAAGCTTATTTTTTATTTCGCCATCGGAGAGTTTGGGAAACCCGAAGCGGATTTACTCCTGCTGATACCAGCTCAACAGGAAGAATTTCTTCAAGATATTTGGGGGATCCAAATGACCTCTACTTTCGGTTTCGAATTCAACATGCAAGAGATTTCAGTTTGGGTCTGACCTTAGACAAAGATGCTGGCGAGCAGTTTACCTGGGATAGGAAAAGTGCCAGATATGGGTTCAATTTTCTTTCCTTTCATTTTACCAGATACAACATGGGAAGGTGGAAAGCAGTAAGCTTAGGAGACTTTCAGGTTTCATTTGGCCAAGGGCTAGTTTTTGGAGCAGGATATTCACTTGGGAAAGGAGCAGAAACAGTCCCTACAATTCGGAGAAGTAGTGTAGGAATCACCCCTTACACGGCAGCTTTAGAATTCGGTTTTTTTAGAGGAGTCGGGGCAACTTACCGTTATAAAAACTGGCAAAGTACAATTATTGCCTCTTACGCTTCTCGAGATGGTCGAATCGGTGCAGCTCTCGACACATTGGAAAACACGACCGAGTTTATTTCTTCCTTTAATCAAAGTGGACTTCATCGCACTCCAAGCGAACTGGCAACTAAAAATCAATTTAAGGAATTGAACTTTGGCACCAACTTACAATACAGCAACATGAATGGGAAGTTTCATTCAGGCGTAAACTATTTGCTAACTAACTTTGATCAACCTTGGCAGAGAAGCTTGACGCCCTATAATCAATACGAATTTAGAGGAAAAACCAATTCCATCAGAAGCCTTTATGCAAGCTATAATTGGAAGAATTTTTTCCTGTTTGGAGAGTCTGCAACCTCTCAATCAGGAGGAAATGGAACCGTATTAGGTTTCATCTCAAGTTTAAGTAAGCAGGTAGATTTTTCATTTTTATGGAGAAAATACGATCGGGATTTCCATAGCTTCTATGGAAATGCATTCGCAGAGGGCACACGACCAATTAACGAAAGAGGGGTTTATTTAGGGTTACAAATCAAACCAACTTTAAAATGGAAGATCAATTCCTATTATGATTTTTTCAAATTTCCCTGGCTTAGATATCGAATCTATGCCCCATCAAGTGGATATGAATGGCTCAATCGAATCACTTACCAACCAAATCGGAATTTGATCGCCTTTTTTCAAATCAGAAAAGAACAAAAAGAAAGAAATATTCCAGACTCTGGGGAACCAGCTTTGAACTACCGCATACAGACTATCCAAAAAACGAATGGCCTTTTGAGTCTTGAATATCAAATCAGCAAAGACCTATTTATCCGATCTAGAATTCTCTTTAGCAAGGTAGAATTCAATAGTAAGGTCACTTCAGGGTTTATGATTTTACAGGATGTTCAATACAGCTTTGGGGCTTTTAGAGTGACGGGGAGAGTTGGGCTTTTTGATGCCGAAGAGTATGAAAACAGGTTATATACCTTTGAGAATAATGTCCTATGGACTTTCTCAGTCCCGGCTTATTTTGGTCAGGGAATGCGGTATTACCTAGTCGGACAATATCAATTTAACAGTCAGCTAACTGGGTATCTTAGATTTGCCAGAACCAGTTATACAGATCGTGAAGAAATCAGTTCGGGTCTTCAAAAGATTTCAAAACCATATCAGACTGAAAGCACATTTTTGATACGATACCTATTACATCGCTAAATTTCCATCAATGGTAGGTTTTCGACTCTGTTTTTTTCTAATTTCGAAACAAACCGAAAAATCCATGAAAAGAATACTACAGACCACGCTATTGCTTCTTTTTAGCCTTAATCTTGCTTTGGCACAAAACCTTGATCTGAGCAAAATGAGCATGAAAGATGGCTTTGTGCCTTTTTATCTTGACGAAGAAAAAGGGAAGATTTACTTACAGATCGATGATCTGGAAAAAGAATTTCTCTATGTCAATTCGCTTACAGCAGGCATAGGTTCCAATGATATTGGATTGGATCGAGGCCAACTTGGTGACACCCGAATAGTTGAATTCCGCAAAACCGGAAATAAAATTTTTCTGGTACACAAGAACTATGATTTCAGAGCCTATTCCTCTAATCCAGCTGAAGTTCAATCAGTTAAAGATGCATTTGCAGAATCAATCATTTGGGGATTTGAGGTAGCTCAAAAAGATGGCAACTCTCTAATTGTAGATGCAACAAACTTTTATCTTCAAGATGCTCATGATGTAGCAGGGAGATTAGGACAAAGCAGACAAGGGACATTCAAAGTGGATAATAGTCGCTCTGGACTCTACTATCCTATGACAAAAAACTTCCCTCAAAACACTGAGGTTGAAGCCACAATTACACTCACAGGAAACGCTACTGGAGCCTATCTACGATCTGTCACTCCTACCCCAGATGCTGTTACAGTTCGTCAGAGACATTCATTTATCGAGCTTCCTGATGATCAGTATCAGCCAAGGGAATTTGATCCTAGAGGAGGATTTGGAAGTATTTCATTTATGGACTTCACTTCCCCAATTTCCGAGTCTATCGTGAAGCGATACATTGCAAGACATCGGTTGATAAAGAAAAATCCGAATGCTGCCGTATCTGAAGTTGTCGAGCCAATTGTATACTACCTTGATCGCGGAACGCCTGAGCCTGTAGCTTCGGCTTTGATCGAAGGAGGAAACTGGTGGAATCAAGCTTATGAAGCAGCTGGATTCAAAGATGCTTTTCGTGTCGAGATTGCACCGGAAGGCATGGATCTCATGGACGTGAGATACAACGTAATTCAATGGGTTCATCGATCTACCAGAGGCTGGTCTTATGGTGCAAGCGTTAGAGATCCGAGAACTGGCGAAATTCTAAAAGGACACGTTTCTTTGGGATCCTTGAGAGTAAGACAAGATTATCTTATTGCGCAAGGATTGATCCAGCCTTACGAAAATGGAGATACTCCTGACCCTAAAATGTTGGAGCTAGCAGTAGCCAGATTGAAGCAACTTTCTGCTCACGAAATTGGTCACACCATAGGATTAGCACATAGCTATGCTACTTCAGCAGAGGGTCGTTCTTCTGTGATGGATTACCCTTATCCAGTTATTACAGGCAATGCCAAAGGTGAGTTAGATTTAAGCAATGCCTATGATGATAAAATTGGAGAGTGGGACAAATGGGCTATTACCTACGGTTATGGATATCCGGCTCAAGGTCAATCAGAATCTGATTTCTTAGAGAAAACCTTGGAAGCAACTTATGCTGCAGGATATGAATTCATCACGGATTCAGATTCCAGAAACCCAAGTGGCGTGCATCCAAGATCACATTTATGGGATAATGGTGCATCTGCACCTGTTGAACTTAAGCGAATGCTTAGTCTGAGAGAAAATAAAATGAAAAGTTTTGGTTTGAATGCGATTCGTAATGGAGAGCCGGAAGCGATGCTTGAAGAAGTATTTGTCCCACTTTACCTGATGCATCGATATCAAGTCGAAGCTACCTCAAAATTGATTGGGGGAATGGACTACACTTACAAAATCAAGGGAGACAACCAACCAGAACATAAATGGATCAGTGCAGCCGATCAAAAATCAGCGTTGGATGCATTACTATTAACTATACAACCAAATATGTTGGAGGTTCCGCCTCATATATTGGCATTAATTCCTCCACGGCCATTTGGATATGGTAAAACAAGAGAGACTTTTGTATCGCGGACAGGACCAGTATTCGACCCTATTGCTCCGGCTGAAAGTGTGGTGGACTTAACCTTTGGACTATTATTCGATGGAGGTAGAGCTACTCGTTTATACCTACAAAACCTACAAAACCCTTCGCTCCCAAGCCTAAATTCTGTTTTAGACGACGTGACAAGAAAAATCTTCAGTTATACGGTACCTGAAGGAATGGCAGGTGAAATCAAATTCATGACTGAATCGAAACTGATTGATCATATGATTTTGCTTGCGGATAATCCAGAAGTGTCTAATTCAGTAAGAGCAATAACCAGAGGATATTTGAAAACTCTAAAAGAGACCGGATTTGTTGATAATACGGTTGGTTTAAAAAGCAGGGGTAGCAATAACTCAGTACTTGGAATGCACTCCAGATATCTCGCCGATAAAATTCAAGCCTATTTGGATCTGCCAGTCAAACTCACTCCTCAAGAATCTCTAAAAGTACCTGACGGAGCTCCTATTGGAATGGAAGATATGAGTTGTGACTTTGATTTCTAAAGTCATTTCGTAATCTGATAAGTAAAAAAGCTGACAGCAATGTCAGCTTTTATTTTTTAATACATTGAATGCGAGAAGGATAAAGATTATATTGATTTTTTAAATCTTATATTTTTATGACAGATACTAAAAAGCGATGTTTTGTAGTCATGGGCTTTGGAACCAAGACAGACTATGTAAATGGCAGAAAACTTGATCTAAACAAATCTTATAGACTTTTGATTAAACCCGTAGTAGAAGCTAAAGGATTGGAATGTGTTCGGGCTGACGAAATCACACATTCCGGGTCAATAGATGTTCAAATGTACAAGGAGCTGCTCCAGGCAGATTTAGTGATTGCAGATTTGTCTACAGCAAATCCAAATGCGATCTATGAGCTGGGAGTCAGACATGCCTTGAGACCTTTTACTACCATTGTGATATCTGAGGATAAATTAATTTATCCTTTTGACTTAAACCATATTTTGATCACCAGCTATAAGCATCTTGGAGATGCAATAGATTATGAAGAAGTGGAGCGTTTCCGAGGAGCTTTAGGAAAGTTAATTGACACTGTAATCCCAAAAGAGGAACCAGATAGTCCGGTTTATACCTATTTGAATTCATTGATTCCACCACAAATTCAGGAGGAAATAGACCAGGTAATAAATGAAATTTCAAAAACAGATGCTGTCCCGAATCCAGATAAAGGAAAGGCGCTATCGCTGATAATACAAGAAGCAGAAGATGCCATTGAAAATAAGGACTTCCTCATTGCAAAGACACTTTTCCAAACCGCAGTACAACTTTCAAGTTTGAATCAAGGACAAAAAGATCTGTATTTGATTCATCGTCTTGCTTTTACTACCTACAAGGCGGCTCTTCCGGATTTGGTGACCTCGCTTTATGAATCACTTAAACTACTTGAATCCATCAATCTAGCTCATACTAATGACCCTGAAACTGTTTCCTCAGCAGGAGCAATTGAAAAAAAACTCTTTGAATGCGGGGAAGGAGTAAGTCATTTGGAGAATTCGATTCTTTATTTTCAACGAAGCTATTACCTACTCAACAATAGATACAATGGAGTAAATCTAGCTTTGACTCTGGTTTATCGAGCTACTACAAGTTTGTCTCCCACAGAACATGAAAAAGTTGCGGATCTAATATTCGCCCAGCGAACTTGGAAAAGAGTACTTTATCTCTGCGAGAGAGATCTTCCAATAATTTTAGAAAAAGAAGCTATTGATAAGAGCAGAATTGATAATGGAACCAAGGAAGGAAAAGAACTTCAAGAGTATTATGATGCTCAAAAATTTTGGATTGCAGTCAATCAAGCCGAATCATCATTCGGGTTAGGCGATTTCAAGGCCTATCAAACACATTTAGAAAATGCAAAAAACATCCCCCACTACGCTTGGATGTGGGATAGCTTCTCGGATCAATTAGCTAAATTAGAGTCCAAAATGAAAACGGTTGGACACTTACTTGATCCAGCTTGGAAAAAACCAGAATAACTTAAAATCAGAATATTTAATGATGAACCCTTTATTGGTCAGATTTGACAATCCATTTGATACTGCCCCTTTCGATAAAATTGAATCCTTACACTTTTTACCAGCAATAAAAGAAGCCATCAAGTTGGCAAAAGAGGACATCGAAAAAATCAAAAAGAATCCGATTCCCACATTTTCAAATACGATCGAAGCACTTGATCAGTCCGGCAAACTTCTAGGTAGAATCACCTCAATTTTTTTTAATCTGAATTCCGCTGAAACCAATGATGAAATACAAAAACTCGCTAGAGAGATTTCACCACTTCTGACTGCTCACTCCAACGATATCCTACTGGATCAAGATCTTTTCCAGCGGATTTCTAGGGTTTTTGAACAAAAAGACAAACTAAATCTCAATCCTGAAGAAACTACGCTATTAGAAAAAACATATAAATCTTTTGCTCGAAATGGGGCAAAACTGAGTCCTGACCAAGCTTCTAAACTTCGGAAGATCGATCAGGAACTAGCTCAGGCAAGCCTTAAATTCGGCGAAAATGTTTTGGCAGAAACAAACAAGTTTATTCATTTCGAAGATGAGAAATCAGCTATAGAAGGTCTTCCTGAAGGTGTTCAGGAAGCTGCAGCGCAACTTGCCGAAGAAAAAGGACAAGCTGGTAAATGGGCTTTTTCATTGGACTATCCTAGCTATATTCCAGCAATGACTTATGCTAAAAACAGAGAATTGCGAAAAACTTTGTTTATGGCTTCGAGTACCAAATGTGCCAAAGGTGATGAATTGGATAATCAAGAGGTCATCAAAGAGATTCTTAAATTGAGATTTGAACGTGCGACTTTACTGGGATACAAGAGTCACTCAGACTTTATCTTGGAAGAACGGATGGCTAAAAGTCCAACTCAAGTAATGGAATTTCTTGAATCACTTTTAGAAAAAGCTAAACCAAAGGCAATCCAAGAGATCAAAGAACTGGAAGAATTTGCCAAGAAAATCGATGGGATCGAAAAAATTGAAAAATGGGATTTTGCCTATTACTCAGAGTTACTCAAAAAAGAAAAATATGCTCTGGATGATGAGCTACTCCGCCCCTATTTCCAATTAGAGAAAGTGATCAATGGAGTTTTTCAAACCGCTGAAAAGTTATTTGGAATCACTTTCAGTCCCGACACTAACATTCCCACCTATCATAAGGATGTTACAGCCTACGAGGTCAAAGATCGCGATGGGAAGCATCTTGCAGTGTTTTATGCTGATTTTTTCCCGAGAGCGGGTAAGCGAAATGGAGCTTGGATGACTAGCTACAAAGGTCAAAGTGGAATTGAAAGACCACATGTATCAATTGTCTGCAATTTCACTAAGCCTACTAAGTCCAAACCAAGTCTTTTAACCTTCAATGAGGTTACGACACTTTTCCATGAGTTTGGACATGCTCTTCATGGTCTATTGGCCGACGGTACTTATGAATCATTGTCAGGCACTAGTGTTTTTTGGGATTTTGTAGAGCTTCCTTCTCAGATTTTCGAAAACTGGTGCTATGAAAAAGAGTGTCTAGATCTCTTTGCCTCTCATTTTCAAACTGGAGAAAAAATTCCTGAAGAATTGATTGAGAAAATAAAAAAGGCCTCAAATTTCCAACAAGGGTATCAAACTTTACGACAGTTAAGCCTTGCACTCTTGGATATGGCCTATCATAGCCAGGACCCAAAATCCATTACTAGTATCTTTGATTTTGAAAAAGATATTATGAAGCGAACTGACCTGCTGCCAAAAGTTTCTGGAACATTGATGAGTACTTCATTTTCTCATATTTTCCAAGGTGGTTATGCTTCGGGGTATTACAGCTATAAGTGGGCTGAGGTTTTGGATGCAGATGCATTTGAGTTATTTCAGGAAAAGGGAGTTTTTGATGCAGAGACTGCAAAATCATTCCAAGAGCATATTTTATCGGCTGGAGGAAGAGAACATCCGGAGGTTTTATATAAAAGATTTAGAGGAAGAGCCCCTAAGCAAGATGCTTTGTTGAAAAGATCAGGGTTAGTATCAGAAAATCTAAACTAATTATTAGAAAGCAAATGAAAAATACAGATTTTAACCTACCCGCTTATCTTAAAGCACTTTCAGTGATGGTTTTTATCATTGTTTTGGTGTTTTTCCTGATAGTAGGTAAAACCTTATTAGTTCCACTTTTCATGGGTGGTTTTTTTGCTATTCTATTCACTCCTCTGTCAAATTGGCTGGTTTCCAAGAAGATTCCTCAGACTCTTTCCGCTTTAGTTTCTCTATTGACAATGATCGCAATCGTTGGTGGATTGTTATCCTTCATTATCTCGACAGTCTCTTCGTTCACAAAGGATTTTGACAATGTTTCAGATAAACTTCAAAATTACGCTGGAGAACTAGATGACTGGGCATTGAGAAATTTTGAATACAGTCTTGATTTAGAATCAAAAGCGAATACCGACTACATCAAAACTTTCCTCACAGAAAACGGATCAAGCATTTCCTCTTTTGCTTTGAATACGGTTGGTTCACTTTCCGGAGTTGTTTTAATCCCAGTATTCATGTTTTTCTTTCTTCTCTATCGAAATCATCTGACCAATCTTATGATTCAGATTTATAGAGATAAGGATCCTGAACTCGTCCGGATGAGGATTGTAAAATTGAGAAGAGTAGTGCAAAATTATATTATTGGCGTCGTAAAAGTGATGGGGATTTTGGCCGTATTGAATATTACAGCTTTCAGTTTGTTAGGAATCAAACATGCTATTTTCTTTGGTCTAATTGGAGCAATTTTAAACATCATACCCTATGTGGGCCCTTTCTTTGGTGCGATGATGCCAATGGTATATTCATTTTTGACAAAGGACAGTTTATTTTATCCACTTGGTGTTATTGCCTCTTATCAAATCATTCAAGTGATCGAGGGTAATTTCTTGACGCCAAAAATTGTCGGAGGAAATGTGAATCTCAATGCATTTGTTACTTTCTTAGGTTTACTTGTCGGCGGGTCGATTTGGGGTGTTGCCGGTATGATTTTAATTATCCCAACGATGGCAATTCTTCGTGAAATTTTTGAATTAAACGAACAAACCAGACCATTTGCGCTTCTACTTGGAGAGGAAAAAAATCAAACGGAAAAAGAAGAAAATGAGAAACCTGCCTAAACGAATAAAAATTTTCCCGATTCTAGTTTTTATAATTTTCTTTTCCTGTGATTCTTTGGAAGACAAAAAAGGAAGATTCCTGCTCAAAGGAAATGAAAAGCTGAAAGAAAACGATGCTAAAAATGCACTTTCATTCTATTCGGAAGCGCTTGAACTTGATTCGACCTATGCAGACGCATATTTCAACAAGGGATTAGCTCATATTCAGCTCAACCAATTAGAAGAAGCTTTAGGAGATTTCTCACTTGCTATCAAATACAATTCGGAATACTATGACGCTTATTTTCAGAGAGGATTGAGCTATTTGGATAATGGTGAATTCTATAAAGGAAGAGAAGATGCAGAAAGCTTACTATCTCTTGATGCTTCAAACTGGCATAGCCATTTTTTAAAAGGATTGGTTGAGGAAAAGCTAAAAAACTATTCTGAGGCTTTAGATTCATTTAGAAAAGCTTCTGAATTAGCACCTGAAAATTCTGACTTATTGGTAAACCAGGCAACCATTCATTTCTATTTAAAAGAAATGAATCAAGCTCAAGAACTACTGGATCAAGCAGAAGCCTTAAATCCAGGTGAATCCAATCTTCATAACTTGAGATCAATGATTTATTTCGAAGAAAAGGAATATGATAAAGCACTGAATTCTGTAGATAAAGCAATCACTTTAAACAATCGCCAGGCCTACTTTTACAATAACAAAGGACTATACCTACTTTTTTTAGGTCAACTGGAAGAAGGACTGGAATTAATTAATCAAAGTATAAAAATGGACCCAAAAAACCCTTTTGCACTCCGAAACAAGGGTATTTATTATGTCATGAAAGGTGATAAAATCTCAGCGATTCAATACCTAAATGAGTTAAATCGCGATTACCCGGATATGGAATTAGTAAAAGAATATTTGGAAAAAGCTCAAGATCTCTGACCCTTCTTTACAGAAATTACTTCTCTTATTTTCTTTAAAAGTTCAGCTGCGTCAATTGGCTTGGCTACAAATCCATCAAAGCCACATTCATCGATTCGCTCCATGATCTCTAATTTGGCAGCGGCCGTAAGTGCGATTACAGGTACATCAGCAATCTTTTTTATCCCTATGGTAGCATCAAAACCATCCATTACAGGCATTTGAATATCCATCAAAACGCAGTCGTAATGCTCCTTGGCAAACTTTTCAACTGCTTCTTTCCCATTATAAACCCGATCAAAAGTAAAGCCCCATTTTTTTATAATCTTACCCAAAACAAGTGCATTTACATCATTGTCTTCAGCCATTAATAGATGAAGTGTTGAAGGAGTAGCAGTTGTGGTATTATTAGAATCCAAGTGTCTACTATTTTCATCTTCTATTTCAAAAACCAATTCAAAGAAGAACTTACTTCCTTTATTTTCTTCTGATTCAAGTTTAATTTCTCCTCCCATAAGATTCAGAAGCTTTCTGGTAATTGAAAGTCCTAATCCTGTTCCACCATATTTGGTAGAGAATGTTGGTTTAACTTGATCAAAATCATTGAAAATCTTTTCCTGGTTTTCAGGAGCAATACCTATCCCGTTATCTTTCACCTCAAAATACACACGCACCTTATTTCCATTTTCTTCTTTCAGCTCCACTTTGACATCCACATCTCCTTCATTTGTGAATTTGAGGGCATTAGTAATCAAGTTATTCATCACTTGAGAAAGCCTGGTCTTATCCCCTTTCACGCTGATTCCCAATCCTTTTGACAGATCAAAAGTCAACTTGTTTTTACTGTCCTTGGCATGGAATGACAGTCCCTTTTCGATCTGATACAAAAAGTCCTCAAGATTGAAAGGGTTATTTTCAATAGTCAATTTACCCGCTTCGATTTTTTGAAAATCTAAAAGATCATTAATCATGATGATCAGATTATCGACTGCAAAATTTATAGTGTTCAGAGCCGATTTTTGACTATTGTTGGGATCTTCCTGAAGTAAGGAATAGGTGGAACCTGAAATGGCATTCAATGGAGTTCTCAACTCGTGACTAATCATGGAAAGGAAATCAGACTTGATTTGATTCGCTTTCTCCGCAGCCAACCTTGCCTCATTTAGTTTCAATTCAAACTCTTTTTGGTTGCTGATATCAGTGAGATAGCCATACCAAACCATATTTCCATTTTCCAGTAACTGAGATCTAGCAGCTCCAAGAATCCATCTATAATCGTTTGAACTTGGATTTGTCTTTACTCTAAACTGGCACTGCCAAGGCTCTTGTTTTTTCGCAGAAGCGACAGAACTCATGATGACATTTGGCAAATCCATAGGGTGGACTCTCGAAATCGCACCTGAAATATCTGTAAAAGAAGCAAGCTCCTTTTCGGTTAATCCAAGCACTGCACCTATTCCTTTTGATAAAAAGGAGAAACTCATTTTACCTTCCAGGTCAAGAACCATTTGATACAAACCTCCCGGAACTTGCTCCGTGAGATTCATCAAGAAGTCACTATTTGCTTCAAGGGAACGCTCTAAGCTTACTTTTTCAGAAATATTATTAAATGAAATTGATATATACTTTTCATCTCCAATCTGATTTACTTTAGAAGAAATTTCCAAAGTCAGTTGCTTTCCCGTCTGACTAATCAGCAAAGTCGAAAAACGTTGAATAAACTCTTCTTTTTGAGCAATATTCACCCACTCCTTCCAAAGATCGACTTCAACAAAAAGCATCTCTAACTGACTCAGATGCACTAATTCTGAATCTTTATCAAATCCAAAAAGATTTTTTGCTTCAGTACTACAGATTAAAATCTCTCCACCTGGTTTCACAAATAAGATGGCATTAGGAGAGTTCTTTATTAATTCCTCAAAAAGGAAATTTTGCCCTTTAGCTTCCTTTTCAAGGCTATCATCCCAACCAACACCCAAAAAATAATTTTCATTGTTTTTAGCTTTCTCTATCAAACCTGAAAATGACTTCAACTTGCCATTTTCATCAGAAATTTGAAACTGAAACTTGTTGTTCTCCTTCGCCGAAAAATTAGAAATAGAATTTGAGATCACCTCATAAACAATCCTGTCATTCTCATTTGCTGGATTTTCAAGATGGATATGCTCTGAGGTTTGAAGAAGAGTTGCCCCTACTGGCTCAATAGAAAGCTTCTTTTTAAATGAATCAAATTCCCAAGAAAAAACAGGTGAAAAGTCAATTGTCTCTTTTCTTAACTTTTCAAGCTGTAATTGTTTTGATTTTTCTTGTTCCTGAACTGTGACATCTCTTCCTATTACAAAAAAAGAATCTCCCGTGAATTGAAAAGTACATTCCAAGTACGCCCATCTATTTCCCTTCGTCTTAAATCTAAATCTGGATAAAACGGCAAAGTTTTCTTGTCTGCCTTTCTTTAAAGATTTCTTTAATTTCTTAAGATCTTTTTGATGAATAAAGTCGCAAAGTGAAGTGTTTTGCAACTCCTCAGAATGATATCCTAAAATCGGCAAAACAGCATCATTCAAATATGTCAGGTAATCATGCTGACCAATTCCGATAATATCAAGATTGGATTTAAAAACGAGCTGAGTATCAATTGGACTCAGTTGTCCATTTTTCTTAAGCTCTATGCCTTTATAAAACAAAAAATAATTTGAAGCAGAATCTTCAGGTAGCTCAAGTTTAAATTCATAGTCAGTACCATTGTATGATAGAATTAGCTCCTCTTTGAAGATATAAGCATTGATATCCAACCCCAATCCTGCCAAACTCCGCTCTTTAAGAACACTTCCTATTTGGGCTTCAAATGCTTCATTAGCGTAAAAAATATTATAGGGATAGGTATCGTCAGCTAAAAACACCATCTCCGAAGATTGGTAGATGATCTTTTTGAATGTACTGTTTATACCTCTTTCTTGCATTAGGATGTATGCCAATCTATTGATTTAAGGAGCGTATTTCTTGAAGTTGGACAATCCCTTTTTATTGACGCGTAAACATACATCATTTTGTATTTCACAACAAGTTTTTTACTGTTTGAATATAAAAAAAAGACTAAAAACTTTGAAAATATCCAATTTTGAGCCAGAGTCGAGTTCTTAAGTCGTTTTGGATGAACCCATCTGTTCTGTAATCAATACTCCATTCAAGTTTTTGACCTTTGGAATACAGTTTTCCGAGACCAAAAACAAACCTGTTCTCAAGCTCAAATTCCCTATTTTGAAGATTAAAAATAGGCTCATTTGAGATCACAAAATAATGTTCTCCAGGATCCAATGTCATCCCGTTTAGAGGTATTTCTAATGCTAATCTATAACGGAATCGAACTTCTATCTTTTCTTGCTTTGCAAATGTCTGATCTGTTCGAAAGCGATGGCTCAATCTTAAATTTCTTAATCGCTGAATCAAAGCATATTGCTGAATGATTCGCTTAGCATCAGCACCGTCTTGGAATCGGTAAAAAACCCCAATGGCCATACTTTTGGTAGAGTTTAACCTCCAATCGTGAAATGCCATTAAATCAGTTCGGTAGTGAGTAAATTGAATACTCTCTACATCTCCCATTCTATTATCAAAAAGAATCTCCTGATTTTCGATTTTAAAGTTTATCCTGTTCTCATTAGAAAGCTTCTTGGTTAAAGAAACTTCAGGAAAAACCCCAGAAAAGAAAGTTTGAGACTGTCCCTTTGAAAATATTGGAAAACAACACAAGCCAAGTAATATCAGAATTGCCCGCATATCAGAAGATTACATTAGCCATTTCCAACACTCGGATTATCCTTAGTGAAAGAAAATTACCCCGAGAATCAAATGTTCCTTCCCAAATCCTAGAATCACCAGTTAAATCTATCCCTGAAAATTCAATTTCGTATTGAATCAAAATCCCCTCATTTTCATCCTCATCAAAAAAATCTTCTAAATCCTCCTCCTCTCCGGAATATTGAATTTGGATTTTAATCAGTTTGTGTACTTTATATTTTTCTCCAAAATAATTCCCAATTGAAGATCTTACTTCTTGTTTTAATTCCGACCAATCCATTTCTATTTCCACATCCAATATGTTGCCCAAAGAATCAAACTCAACACTATGGAAATGATCATCATATTGAAATTTTGCCTCAAATGAATAACCAGAATCCGAAAACTCCTTATACCATTTTGGTCGTTTTACTTTTTCAAAGGCATCATACAGCCACTCCTGAGCAATTCTAGGAACTTCCTTTTCCCTAATTCTTTCCTCTTTTTCGACCTTGTCCTGGGCAAATCCCACTATGCTCACAAGCATAAATAATACAATAAAGGAGAAACCAAATCTTAGAATATTTAAAATCCTCATATTATTAACATTTCAAAAAAAAACCGCAGTCAGAAAGACTGCGGTTAAAAATAATTTATCTAACTATTAGAGGCCTTCCTTAATCAAATTAAGAGCAGAACCTGCTTTAAACCATTCAATCTGTCCTTGATTGTACGTATGATTTACATTTATGGTGTCGCTAGTACCATCAGCATGATGTAAGACAACTTGAAGTTGCTTATCCGGAGCAAATGAGGTCAAACCTACAATATCGATTGAGTCATCTTCTTTAACCAACTCGTAATCTGAAGGATTTGCGAAGGTCAATGCAAGCATTCCCTGCTTTTTAAGATTCGTTTCGTGAATTCTAGCAAATGATTTTACTAAAATGGCTCTTACACCCAGAAATCTTGGCTCCATTGCAGCATGTTCTCTGGAAGATCCTTCTCCATAGTTTTCATCACCAACTACTATAGAACCAATTCCTGCTGCTTTATAAGCTCTCTGAGTAGCAGGGACTTCTCCGAATTCTCCTGTAAGTTGATTTTTAACATTGTTAGTCTGATCATTAAAGGCATTAACTGCTCCAATCAGCATGTTATTGGAGATATTATCCAAATGCCCTCTGAAACGCAACCAAGGACCTGCCATGGAAATATGATCCGTAGTACATTTTCCTTTTGCCTTAATTAATAGCTTCAAGCCCTTTAAGTCAGTTCCTTCCCAAGCTTTGAAAGACTCCAACAATTGAAGTCTATCTGAGGTAGGACTAACTGAAACAGTCACTTTTGAACCATCCTCAGCGGGAGCTTGATAACCGGCATCTTCTACTGCAAACCCAAGAGTTGGAAGTTCTAAACCTCTTGGCTCTTCCAATTTCACTTGCTGACCATCTTCATTGGTCAAGGTGTCAGTCAAAGGATTAAATGTCAAATCACCTGCAATTGCCAAAGCGGTTACGATCTCAGGAGAAGCTACAAAGGCATGAGTGTTTGGATTTCCATCTGCTCGTTTTGCAAAATTTCTATTGAACGAAGTAATAATAGAGTTTTTCTCTTGCTTATCTGCTCCATGACGTGCCCATTGTCCAATACAAGGTCCACAAGCATTAGCAAGAACAACTCCACCCATTTGTCCAAAAGTATCTAAGAACCCGTCCCGATCCACTGTAAATCTCACCTGCTCAGATCCAGGGGTAATTGTATACTCAGATTTAGCAACAAGCTTTTTGTCTACTGCCTGCTTGGCAAGAGATGCAGCTCTCGAAATATCTTCATAAGAGGAATTTGTACAAGACCCAATCAACCCAACATCTAATTTTGCAGGCCAACCATTTTCTCTCACTGCGGCTGCAAATTTTGAAATTGGCCATGCCAAATCCGGAGTAAATGGTCCATTTACATGAGGCTCTAGTTCAGAAAGGTTGATTTCAATTACCTGATCGAAGTATTTTTCAGGATTTGCATAGACTTCGTCATCACCAGTCAAATGCGCAGCAATTTCATTTGCAAGGGCTGCTACATCAGCTCGGTCAGTAACCTTTAGATAGTCAGCAGATTTTTCATCGTATCCAAAAATGGAGGTAGTGGCTCCGATTTCAGCACCCATATTACAGATTGTGCCTTTTCCAGTAGCGGAAAGCGATCTTGCTCCGTCTCCGAAATATTCTACTATTGCTCCAGTCCCGCCTTTCACGGTTAAAATACCAGCCACTTTAAGGATTACATCCTTAGCAGCAGTCCAACCGGATAACTTACCTGTTAATTTTACACCAATTAATTTTGGGAATTTAAGTTCCCAAGGAAGGCCTGCCATCACGTCGCATGCATCAGCACCACCTACGCCAATTGCAACCATACCCAAGCCACCCGCATTCGGAGTGTGAGAATCTGTACCAATCATCATACCTCCAGGAAAAGCATAATTTTCAAGTACTACTTGGTGAATAATACCTGCTCCAGGCTTCCAAAATCCAATCCCGTATTTATTGGAAACAGAAGACAAAAAGTCGTAAACCTCTTTGTTTTTATCATTGGCCTTTGCCAAATCAGTCACAGCACCAACTTCCGCTTGGATCAAGTGATCACAATGAACGGTGGAAGGAACTGCAGCCTGACTTTTTCCTGCCTGCATAAATTGCAAAAGTGCCATTTGGGCAGTCGCATCTTGCATCGCTACTCTGTCAGGCTGAAAATCTACATAAGAGACTCCTCTGCTGTATGCCTGGGAAGCGGCTCCTTCTGAAAGATGTGCGTAAAGAATTTTCTCAGTCAAAGTAAGTGGTTTGCCCACTACCTTTCGGGCAGCTTCAATCCGCTCAGGGTATCTAGCATACACTTCTTTGATCATATTAATATCAAAAGCCATTATTTAGGGGTTTTTGGTTAGTTAAAAGGTTCATTTTTTCAGAACACAAATATAGGAAACTAGCCTTAGAATAAGTAGCCATACATACTTAGTAACCTAAGGTTTATCCTTATTTAAAACCGTTTTAGCCTTATTTTTTAGAAAAAGAAAAAGATAGCCAATGCTAAAAATGTAAATCCAACTAAAAAAAGCCAAAAACAGTATTTTAAGAGTTGCTTGGCTGGTACACCTGTAATTGCTAAAAGAGGCAAAGCCCAAAAGGGTTGAAGAAGATTACTTATTTGATCCCCATATGCAAATACAAGGATAAGTTTACCTATAGGAAGGTTAAATGATTTGCCAACCTCCACTAAAATCGGGCCTTGAATGGCCCATTGTCCACCTCCTGAGGGAATCAAAAGATTTACAAAAGCTGCAGAAAAGAACGTAATCAGTGGTACAAAAGCCTCTGTTGAATTATTTAAAAAGTATAGTGAGATCTTCTCAATTAAGCCAGAAGCCTGGAGCACACCCAAAATCCCCGCATAAAAGGGGAATTGAATAAAAATATCAGCTGAACTTTTGATTCCTTCAGTGACCGCCTCGGTAAATCGACTCAGATTTTTATAGGCAAAAAGTGAAATTCCGAATAGTAGAAAGTTGATTGTATTCAAATTTAAAGCGCCTATACCTGCATCATTTTTAAACAGAACGAATATTCCTACTACCAGCATAAATAAACCTACCAGAGAAGCTAAGCCAAAAGAATTCGCATTGGATATTGGTTTAATAGGTTTTGTGTGAATCTGGACAGTTTGGTTTTTTTCATTTTTTGACAGAATCCATAGCGTTCCAAGAAAAAGAAAAATCAAGCCTGTGGTAATAAAAATATTAAACGAGCTAAATATCGTTTCGGAAACAGGGATAACTCCAATTTTTAAATCTAGGAAGTGGCCTTTCTCTGCTACTTTTAATGGAGCAGAAGCCGAAAGTCCGCCATGCCAAATAGCCATTCCCAAATAACCTGCAGACGCCAATAATGCCGGATTGGTAATTTTATTTTTTTCTTGTTGCGCCATTGTCATGAATCTGGCAAGGACTGCTCCTACGATTAGTCCAAATCCCCAATTGATCAAACCGGAAAGCATCGTAATAAGAGCTGTTAATAATACTGCCTGAAGTTGCGTCTTTGGATAAGAAGCCAGCTTCTTTAAGCCATCAAAAATGGGTTTATAAATAGCCATACTATACCCCAAAACAAGAATTATCATCATTTGAAGGGTGAACTCCAATAAACCAAAAAAACCTTGCTGCCAATTTGATAGGTTTATAAGGATCGAATCCGTTACAGTTTCAGATTGATCTTCCCCAAAAATGATGGCCGCAAAAATTGAAATAGCACTTAATAAAAGGACTAATCCAAAAGGTGTAATTAAAAAATCTTTAGTCTTTTTGGACATCGTAGATGATATTTTTTTTTAGTTGGTAATTATACAGTATAATTATAATCGATTAGCATCAACTAATCACAAGCTGTTACAAAACTGAACCTTCCATCAATTAATGGAATTAATCTTCAATCCATTTTCTATCATATTAATTCTTTCCGGATTGATCGTAGGAGGGCTATCCTTGATCATTGCATCAAGAATGGAAAGCTCTACCAAATGGGTCGCCATCACTATGCTTTGTGCGGCATTTTGGGGTTTTTTCTATGGACTTGAACTGAGTTCGACAGATTTAGACACAATTCTTATTTTGATAAAGCTCCAGTACATTGGAATTTCATTCCTTGCGGTATCCTGGTTGTTTTTTGCCTTCAAATACGCAGGACTAAATTTCAAAAACTATTCCCAAGCTGTATTCTTGGTGCTCCTAATACCAACACTGACTTTCTTTTTCGTCTTTACCAATAACTTTCATGGTCTTATTTATGAATCCTATGAACTGGTTCCAAAGGGTCCATTCAAAGCCTTAATTACTAAAATCGGTCCTTGGTATGCAGTTCATGTGATTTATTCTTACCTAGCTTTTGGCTTTGGAAATTACATTATATGGACTAGGTTCAAGTTTGCTGACCCAATTTTCAAAGCTCAAACCAGATTAATATTTTTAGCGGGATTATTCCCTATAGGATTTAATGCATTTTATCAATTAGGGATCTATAAACCATTTGGATTCATAGACTTAACCCCAATTGCCTTTCTTTTTACATATATACTTGTTGGGATCGCTATAGTAAAATACAACCTATTTAGCCTCAAGCCTATAGCTAAGAATAAGATTTTTGAGGCAATTACAAAAGGGGTCCTTGTGATTGATATGAACCAGATTATTATTGATTTCAATCCAGCAATTTTTAAATTTTTCAAAGATTCAAAACAAATCAAAGTAGGCACGAAGTTGAGTGAAGTCTATCAGAAACACCCTGAGGTTCATGAATTCATAGATGATTATGAAAAGCATTTTATTGAAATCAGGGAAGAAACGGAAAAGGGTACACGAATTATAAGACTGGAAATGATCCCGCTTTTGGGTCGGGGATCCAGCTCTAATGGAACCATAATTTTAATGGATGATATAACAGAAGAAGTCAAAATTAAAGAAACCCTCATTGCACAAAAAAATGAATTAGCACAGCTTAACGATTTAAAAGACAAATACTTTAGTATTATTTCTCATGATTTAAAAGGACCGATTTTTGGAGTTAAAGAATTGATTCACTTGACACAGACTGGCCTCATTTCTAAAGAAGAATTCTTTGAACTACTTCCAGAAGTTTCCAGAAACATGGAGAATGTGGCACAGCTGCTAGAAAATCTCCTAGCTTGGACGAGTTCACAGATCCGGGGTGAACAACTAGTTCTTGAAGATTTTGATATTTACAGGGTTCTTAATCAACAAAAACAACTTCTGGAACGGTTAGCCAAAGAAAAAAACATTAAAATAACTCTGGAAGAGAATCCGGAAATCCAGAAAGTTATAGGAGATAAAAATATGATTGAACTCGTACTCAGAAACTTGATCAATAATGCAATAAAATTTTCAAATCAGAATGGAGAAGTGATAATTTCCACCTCATTATCAGATGGTTACGTCAAGATTTCCATAGAAGATTTTGGCAAGGGAATCAGTGCCGAAAACCTAGAGAAAATAAATAAAGGAATCTCTTTTACCACCAAAGGGTCAAAAAATGAGACTGGGACTGGTCTGGGACTGGTTTTAGTAAGAGAGTATGTTCGAAAAAACTCAGGAAGTTTAGAAGTGTTTTCTACTGAGAATAAAGGAGCAAAATTCTGTGTGAATTTGAAGGCGTCTAAAATACAATTAGATTAAATCACACAAAAACTTCATTGTATCAACCCCATCTGCGTAATCCCAAGGTTCAGGACATTGGGCAGTTCCAAACGGTATAGAATTCTCATATCTACCATCTTTTGAAACTATGCACTGAATTTTTTCCTCAATTTCCAGTAATCTAGATTTCAGTTGTTCTTCTCCATCATATATTTCGAAAAACAAAACTGAGATTGGGGAAACTAACGCTTCTGACTCTGTCAAAAGGAGAAAACCATTATCTAAATGACTAACCCCGTTGACCAAATAAATAGACTTATTATAGTCATAGTTATTATGATATTTATGATGGTTTGAGACCTCGTTAAATACTTCAATTGCTCCAAGAAAATCTTGAAGTTGCTCTATGTTTTTCAGAAAAACCTTCGATACATTCCTACAACCCAATCCAAAATATTGGAAAACATCTTTACCCAGTTTAAGATAATCCTCGGTAGTTTCATCACCATAGAGAACTGCAACCGAAGTCCTGTTTTGCCGAATAACATGCGGGTACTTTCCAAAATAATAATTGAAATAACGAGATGAATTATCACTTCCTGTTGCGATATAGGCATCTTTACCTTTCAACATCTCTTCGATTTCTATCAGATCTTCAAATCGGGGATCAATTTTGATCAACTTGAAAATCAACCATTTCATAATAACGCTATCGGTAGAACTGAGTTTTACTGAAGCAATATGACCTGAAAGTAAGACGCACATCAAATCATGAAATCCTACTGCCGGAATATTTCCGGCCATTAAAACCCCAACCTTCAATGAAGAGGAATAAGATGATAGTTCATATTGACTGAGCCAATTATTCAGTTTTGAAGAATCCAGCATCAAAGCAATCCCTTTGAGAGCCTCTGAGACTGAAGCCACAGTAAACCAATTGTTAGCATTTTGAGCTCTCCACTGAATATCTTCAAATTCCTCTTGGTCTAAATTCTTTATAAACTCTCCTAATTTGACAAATGCTGCTATCCTATCCTTTGAATCCATATAAACTTATTGAAAGGCAAATTTACCTATTTTGAAGGATCATACCTTAGAATTGAATTAAATTAGTTAGTACAACAACTTTTTTATTGCCTCTCAGTTTTATGGTTATTACTTTTGAGAATTAAAAAAATGAAGTCATGGCAATAATGATCACCGATGAATGCATCAACTGTGGTGCATGCGAACCTGAATGTCCAAATACAGCAATCTACGAAGGTGGTGTAGAGTGGACTTGGGGCGGAGGAACAAATTTGAAAGAGGTCACTCTCCCTGATGGGACCGTGGTAAGCGGAACTGAAAAACAAGAACCAGTTTCTGATGAGTTTTACTATATCGTAACTGACAAATGCACAGAGTGCAATGGCTTTCACGAAGAGCCTCAATGCGCAGCTGTTTGTCCGGTGGATTGTTGCGTAGATGATCCAGACCATCGAGAGACTGAAGAAGAATTGCTCGCAAAAAAAGCATTTATGCATGGAGAATAAAAGGTAGTTTATCTACCTTTTATTTTGCTTCATTGTTGACAGCTAGCAACTTATACCCTAAAAACCTCCATTCCTTTAAAAAAGAACACGATTTGGTTGAAATCTAAATATGAATTGTTTTATCTTAGTTCGTATAAAATTAACCCCGTACCCAAACTGAAAGCACTGTGGAAGATCAAAGAGGCTATGATAGAGAGGAGATTTTCTCTAAAAAAGTAAAAGCTGGAAAACGCACTTATTTTTTTGATGTCAAATCTACTCGAGCAAATGATTATTATTTGACAATTACAGAAAGTAAGCGCAAAATGAATGGTGACACCTTCACCTATGAAAAACATAAAATTTTCCTTTACAAGGAAGATTTCTTCAAATTTGCAGAAGCCCTGAATGAGGCTGTAGAATATGTCAAGCATGATTTGTTGCCTGATGTGGATTTTGAGCAATTTGAAAAAGAAGATGAAAATGAAGAAATCAACTCTGACCTTAAATGGGAATAATGAGTTATCTAAATTTCATTTTAACAATTGAGAAATAGTATCTTTAGAGGAGGCATAATCGCCTCCTTTTATGCTTAAATAAATGCAGCGTTTTTTTGCTTACCTATTTTTGTTTATTGTTTTGTTCCTCCTTTTTGGATGGTACTTTTCGAATATTACAATTTATTTAATAGCCTCATTGATCCTCGCTGCACTTTTGAGGCCCTTGACCAATCGATTACATGATTTTCATGTACTAGGGCAGCATATCCCTCGTTGGGCGGCTATTCTACTTTCATATAGCTCAATAGTGCTGCTTTTTGTCTCCTTAAGTTTTTTATTTTATCCACTGATTAACAATCAAATTATCATTCTTAGTGAATTGGATCTGAACGGGATTTACGAGAAAGTTCAAGCGCCAGTCTCAAAGGTTGAGCGATTCCTTTTTCAATATGAACTTTTAGAAAATAAACCGGGATTTTTATTTGGTGAACTTAAGAACTCAATGATTGAAACCATCAAGGGTTTCGACTTTACAAGTTTTATAGGTGGGGTAATTAATACGACCAGCAGCTTGTTTATAGGATTCATGGCAATTGCATTTATTACTTTTTTTCTTTTGTTAGAAAATGGTCTACTGCGAAGAAACCTATTAAATCTTATTCCTAATCCTTATTTTGAACTTTCAGTAGCAACCTTTACAAAGGTTGAAAAACTCCTTTCAAATTATCTCTCAGGGCTATTGATTCAAATGCTTGCCATCTTTTCCCTAGCAAGTTTGGGACTGAGTATTTTAAGTGTAGATTATGCGCTGACTATAGCATTATTTGCAGCTATAGCCAACCTTATCCCCTATGCCGGACCTATCTTAGGTGCAAGTTTTGGAATCATTATCGGAATATCATCCGGGAATTTTGAAACCAATTCAGAACTTAACTATCTTATTTTTAAGATTTTATCAGTATTTGCTACAGTACAGATTATAGACAATATATTAATTCAACCATTGATATTTTCTAAATCAGTAAAAGCTCATCCCCTTGAAATTTTTGTTGTTATCTTTGCCGGTGCAAAAATCGGCGGTGTAGTCGGAATGATTTTCGCAATACCGGTTTATACCATTTTTAGAGTTTCATTTATTGAATTCTTTAAGGGGTATAAGTCATATAGAATATTTAAAATAAAACCTACGAATTAATGGCCTTACAATGTGGCATAGTGGGACTTCCCAATGTGGGAAAGTCTACTTTGTTCAATGCACTCTCAAGCGCAAAAGCTGAAGCTGCAAATTTCCCATTCTGTACGATTGAACCCAACGTCGGCGTCGTAACAGTTCCAGATAATCGTCTCAAGATTCTTGAGCAATTAGTGAATCCAAATCGCGTATTACCTACAGTAATTGAGTTCGTCGATATTGCTGGACTTGTGAAAGGTGCGAGTAAAGGAGAAGGACTGGGAAATAAATTTTTGGCGAATATCCGAGAAGTTGATGCCGTAATCCATGTGATTCGGTGTTTTGAAGACGATAATATTGTTCACGTTGCGGGAGGAGTAGATCCGATATTTGATAAAGAAGTAATTGACACAGAACTTCAGCTTAAGGATTTAGAGTCTGTAGAAAAGAAAATTCAGAAATCAGAAAAAATTGCAAAATCAGGGGATGCGAAAGCCAAAAAAGAATTAGAGACTTTGATTCTTTTCAAAAACGCACTTACTGAAGGTAAAAATGCACGATCGGTTGACGTTGAAAAAGAAGATTTGGAGGCAGTGAGAGACCTGCACCTACTTACGATCAAGCCTGTACTTTATGTAGCCAATGTGGACGAAGGAAGTTTAGCTAACGGAAATAAATTTGTAGACGCGCTGAGAGAAAAAGTAAGCGAAGAAAACGCTGAGGTAATTATTCTTTGCGCTGCAATTGAGGCACAAATTGCTGAGTTTGAAGATCCAGAAGAAAAGGAAATGTTCCTTGGAGAATATGGTTTAGAAGAAAGCGGTCTCAATAAATTGATTTCTGCGGCATACTCTTTATTAGATCTAATTACTTATTTCACTGCGGGAGTTCAGGAAGTGCGGGCATGGACTATAAAAAAAGGTTGGAAAGCTCCCCAAGCTGCAGGAGTGATTCACACAGACTTTGAAAGAGGATTCATTAAGGCTGAAGTTATCAAATTAGCGGATTATCAGCAGTTGAAAACTGAAGCTAATTGTAGAGATAATGGGAAAATTGCGATTGAAGGCAAAGAATATGTAGTAAAAGATGGAGATATCATGCATTTTAGGTTCAATGTTTAATCTTTTCCAATAAAAGTTGTAATTTTGTCGTTCTGTAGTTTAATCACCCTTAAATAGCAGTTTTAAATTTATTGTCTCATTTATTTTTAATTTATCGTGAGAGTTAGACTTATATTTTCCCTAAAAAACAAGGGCTCGTACTTGCCGTTCCACCACCAGTACATCCTAGCCCAATTCCTTAAAGGAGTTATCGTAAAAGGTGGAAGAGAAGAATTTTTCAACTACAACTACTTCAACTTTTCTGGCCTCAAAGGTCAGACAAAAGTAAGTAGAAGTGGATTGCATTATTATTCGAGTTTGGTCACCCTAGTCCTTTCTTCCCAGAGCGAAGAATTTATGGACTACCTACTTGAACAAGTATTTGCGACTCCTAAAATTGAGTTGGGAAATCTTATTTTAGTGCCTGAGTATACCGAAATTGAAGTAGAACCAACTTTGGAAACCTCCAATAAGTTTGTTTGTATTTCACCTTTGGTATTAATCACTCCTGCATTCAATGAAGAAGCTGGAAAGCGTTTTATCAGTCCTGATAGTGACGAGTTTTCAGATTTGCTTTACGAATCTACTTTAACAAGAATGGAACGATCTGGTTGGTACACCCCTGAGCAGATGGAGACTTTCTACAAATTTCAAGTAGTTCCTGATATGGTTTATGTAAATAAGCTGAAGGATTCCCAAAAGAAATTTGCTCGTATCTATGCAGTATATGATATGGATGTGAAGTATGAGGTAAGAGGATATACGCTTCCAATTACCCTTTACGCAGCTCCGGAAGTTCAAGACTTTGTTTTTAAATGTGGTCTTGGTGCATTTACTCATAAAGGATTCGGAATGCTAGATCTTGCAAACCATGGAACTGGTGTTCGAACCAATACCTACAAGTTTAAGCGGGAAGGATTTGTTCCCTACAAGCCTTCAGAAAGAACTCGACAAAATGTCGCTCCAACCTCTGATGAAAACGAAGAAAGTCAATCTTCATCAGATGAATCTTAATTAATTAAAGCCTGCTTTTCAGCAGGCTTTTTCATTAGAACCTTCTTTTGTTTGGATTAAGATTTATATATCCAACAAGTTGGTCATACCGCGATCCTAAATTTCTGAAATAGATAAGGGTCTCATATTCATTTTCTGTTTCAAAGTGACTTCCCTCAAATTGCTTAGTTTCAAATTTCCCGTTATCCGAGACAGCAAACTGATAATCATACCAACCTTGCTTCAACAGTAAAGTAGTTTGATAAACTTTTAACTTAGGATCCCACTTCATCTTTGCCTCAGGTGATTTTCCCCACTGAGTAAAAGATCCCAAAAGATAAATTTGAGATGAAGTCTCCGGAATTGAAAAACGAAATGTAACCAACATGTATTCACTTTCAATCTCTGGGTCTCCACCTGGGCGATCATTGGTAAAAACAAGATATTGCCCATTGAGATCTAAATATTGAGAGTAGACGCTATTTTGACGAGGTGTATTGATTACCGCATCTGCATAAATTACGTCTGTCTCTACTCTCACATCCGCAATATTCAAACCTGTTGCACGAATAAATCTCAAATCCACAAAACGGAATTCATTACTTGCATCAAACTCATTTTGTCCATCAAATAACTCATACCTCAGGATTTTCGAGCTCTCATTCATAAATGTAGGCTTGACCAAATACTTAGAATTATCCCATCGCTGATTTTGTCTAAGTACAACTTTGATTTGGCTCATGGGATCCATCACTTCTCCTTTCGAATAATTCAACACCACATTTATTTGCTGAGCCCCTCTTCTATCTTGGGTTTGGGAAGGAGGAACGATTGCAGATCCAACCGTAAAAAGCTCTTCATAAATCATAAAGCGTTTAGTCAGAATCACATTAGACTCATCTCTCCCTCTGTAGACTTTGAGGATATAGTTGCCTGACTTGGTTACTCTGGGAAGTTCAAACCGATAATGAATATAGGGGATCCGAGTACTTATGGAGTATTCATAATCCTGAATATTGAATTCATTGAATGTGATCAAAAAGTCATTATCACGTAGTTGGGATTTTTGCCAGTCCGCATCACAGTGGATCAATTTTGCGCTATACTGTTCTGCATCATAAGCTAAATCGTCAAATAGCAATACTAATGGTCTTGAGCCAGAAAGCGGTGCTACAGGAGAGCTTAATTGACTTTCCGTAGTTGCTCCCAGAGGAAAAAGACGAACCGACTGAATATGATCTGTATAAATTTTATCCTCGAGTTGGGAAAAAGCATTGAATTGAATCCCCAAAAGAAGCAGAAAAAGAAAACTCTTTATATAAATCTTCATTCTGAAAATTAATCAAAACATAATTGATTCCTCAATTTTCAAGCAATGACTTCCTGCAAAGATGAAATTTGGTCTACCAATTTTTCCCAATCGTTATTCAAATCAGAAAGCTTTGATTCAATTTTTTGATGTTTTTCTTGAACAGTTTGTGCTTCACTTTCATTTGCATAAAGCTCTGGATTCGCCATTTCTACCTCAAGTTTTTCCTTTTGGGTTTCAAGTGATTCAATTTCACTCTCGATTTTCAAAAGTTGTTCTTCCAATTTCTTGAGTTCTTTTTTCGCCAATTGAGCTTCCATCGTATTCTTTGAAGCAGGAGCTTGTTCTTTCTTCTGGACTTTCACCACATTTTGAAGAGGCTTCTCCTCCACTTGATTCGCTTTCCAAATTTCAAACTCCTCATAAGTTCCAGGATATTCTTTGATCTCGTGATTCTCAATGTACCAAATCTTGTTTGCCACACCTTTGATAAAATGTCTATCGTGAGAAACAGTGACAAAAGTGCCCTCATATTGCTGAAGAGCCTGGATCAAAATATTTACCGACTGAAAATCCAAGTGGTTGGTAGGTTCATCCAACAAAAGGAAATTAGCCTCAGAAATCAATGTCTTAGCTAATGCAACTCTGGATTTTTCACCTCCTGACAAGACTTTTATTTTTTTGAATACTTCTTCATTTGTGAATAGGAAACAACCTAGAACCCCTCTCAACTCCATTTCAGACTTTGCACTTCCAGCCTGCGTCATTTCCTGAATGATCTCATTATCCAAAGTAAGGGCTTCCAACTGATGCTGCGCAAAAAACGATTTGATCACATTATAGCCTTCTGTACGGGTTCCTTGGATTTTTTCAGAGCCATCAATAATTCGAAGAAGCGTTGATTTACCTTTTCCATTTGCACCAATCAAAGCAATTTTATCTCCTCTTTCGATCCTTGCTGTTGAGTTTTTTAAAATCACTAAATCACCATATGACTTAGATACTTGATCCAGCACGATGACGTCACGGCCTGATTGCTTTGAAAACTTAAATTTAAAATTAACTGAAACCTCGTCATTAACCACCTCATGGACTTTATCCATTCGGTCAAGCGCTTTGATTCTGGATTGTACTTGATTGGATTTGGATGCTTTAGCCCGGAATCGTTCGATAAACTTTTCCGTCTGCTTGATCATTTGCTGCTGATTCTCGTAAGCATTTTGCTGGATTTCCATCCGCTCTATTTTCTCTTCTTTATAGAAAGCATAATTTCCAGCATATAGCGTAAGTGTCTGATTTGCTACTTCTACTGTACTACTGATACAATTATTCAAAAAAGTCTGGTCGTGAGAAACCACTACTACAGCACCCTCATAGGTTTTTAAATAATTCTCCACCCACTGGATAGAAGGCAAATCAAGGTGGTTGGTTGGCTCATCAAGCATAAGCAAGGACGGCTTTTCCAAAAGCAGTTTTGCAAGCATAACCCGCATTCTCCATCCTCCTGAAAAAGTACGAAGTGGCTTTTCGAGGTCTGCAGTCTTAAATCCTATCCCTTCCAATACCTCTTCTGCTTTAGCTTTAATAGTGTAGCCCTCATTCGCTTCGAAACGCTCCTGTAGAAAAGCCAATCGATTGATGATCTCTTCTGAATAGTCCGTTTCCATTTTTTTGAGAACTTCATCGATTTCATCCTGAAGACTCAAGGTTTCTTTAAATGCTGCTAATGCAACATTTAAAATACTTTCGTCAGATTGGTAGGATAATAAGTCCTGATTTAAAAAACCAATGGTACAATCTTTTGCCTTTTGTACCTCACCGGAAGAAGGCTGATAATCTCCATTTATTATTTTCAATAAAGTGGACTTTCCTGTCCCATTCTGTCCTACCAGGCCTATTTTATCTTTTGGCTTAATATGAAGATTGGCATTTTCGTAAAGTGGACGGCCTCCAATAAAGTAGGAGAGATTATTAATCGATAACATAGCGCAAAAATAACATTAAACCCGCTTATAAACCTTTCAAAGCAAAACAATCTGAACTTAGCTATATTTATTATTCAAAGATTCTACGCATATGAAACCATATTCTAATTTCTCACTTCCTATTTTATTTCTGTTTGTCGCATTGATTTTTGGCTGTAGTCAAAAACAACCTGCTGATGCTCAGTCTCTAAAAACACCGAATAGCTCCAACAAGCGGAGTATAAAAAATGCTGTAGCTGACGTCCAATTGGATAAAATCAAACTTCCAAAAAACTTTAAAATTGATGTTTGGGCCGCTGATGTTCCCAATGCACGATCAATGGCTTTGAGTGACAATGGAATCGTGTTTGTAGGCAATAGACAAGAAAAAAATGTCTATGCTATCATTGATGAAGACGGTGACGGCAAAGCGGATGTCAAATTTATTTTGGCGGAAGGCCTAAGAATGCCAAATGGAGTTGCCTACAAGGATGGTGATCTTTATGTAGCGGAAGTAAATCGAATCCTGAGATTCAAAGACATCAAAAATACCCTCAACAATCCCAAATACGAAGTGATTTATGAGGGATATCCAACAGAAAGACATCATGGCTGGAAATTTATTTCCTTTGGACCGGATGGGATGCTTTACATTCCTGTGGGAGCCCCTTGTAATATCTGCGAGTCAGAAGATGAGATCTTTGCCAGTATCACCAGACTTGATCCAAAATCCCCAAATCCTAAACCGGAAGTCTATGCCCATGGAGTGCGAAATTCAGTTGGATTTGATTGGCATCCAGTGACCGGTGAATTATGGTTTACCGACAATGGTAGAGATATGATGGGTGATGATGTCCCAAATTGTGAACTCAACAGAGCAACTACTGCTGGACAGCATTTTGGATATCCTTATTGGCATGAAGGCACTGTAAAAGACCCTGAATTTGGCAATAAGGGAAAAGCGCAAAGTGCCTATGTTGCTCCCGCTGCAAAACTTGGAGCTCACACAGCTCCGCTCGGAATGCGATTTTATGAAGGAAAAATGTTTCCTGATTCCTATAAAAACCAAATCATCGTGGCAAAGCATGGCTCTTGGAACAGAAGCAAAAAGTCTGGCTATGTAGTCACATTAGAGAAACTGGATGCAAACTCTAATGTAATCGGTGAAGAAATTTTCGCCTCGGGTTGGCTTGATGAAGTGACCCAGGAAGTTTGGGGTAGACCAGTGGATGTGCAGGAATTACCTGACGGCAGCTTGCTCATTTCAGATGATATGGCTGGTGTCATATACCGAGTGACCTATACAGGAGAATGAAAAAAAGGGAAGCGTGAAGCTTCCCTTTTTTTATTTCAACCATTCTGGTTTTGTTGTATCTACTTCCGCCTGAAGCTGATTCAACAGGTTATACAATCCGAAGTAAGTTCTATTGATATATAATCCATGTCTAGAGCCTCTCGCTTGGCGAGACTTCTTAAACATCTTATCATTGGAAATCCTATCTCCCAGCTGGAAAATTCGCTCAAAGAATCCATCATCTGCAAAGTCAAATCGATCCACATGAAATGGTTTACCCAATAAGCTGATCATTTCCTTGAATACTCCCTTGAAATAAACTTGCTCCTCAGCAGTATCCTTGTCTGAGATAAACTCAAGATTGTAGAAAATCTGATTGAGTTCTTCCTCTTTAATCAACAGGTCTTTTTTGATAAGTGCAAAATACCCTTCATAAAAGTCCTCAGGAATTACTTTCACACAACCAAAATCAATGATCCCAAGCTGATCTCCCTCCTGTACAATAAAATTTCCTGGATGAGGATCTGCATGTACTTTTTTAAGATTATGAACTTGATGATGGTAGAAATCCCAAAGTGCTTGTCCAATTTGATTTTTGGATTTTTGACTAGGATTTGTCTCTAACCATTCTTTCAAATGCTTTCCATCAATCCAATCCATCGTGATGATACGATCTGAGCTATATTCATCATAATAGATAGGAAACTTCAAATTTGGAATATGCCCACATTCAGAAGAGATTTCTCTGGATCGTTCTATTTCCAATACATAGTCTGTTTCCTCTAAAAGCTTCTCCTCTACCTCAGCCATGTAATGATCCAATTCCCGCTCATTCATATTCAAGAGACGAAGGGCAAATGGTCTTACTAATTTCAGATCCGAACTTACTGAATCCGCTACACCCGGATATTGAATCTTTACTGCAAGTTTTTTACCGTCTTTTGTTGCCTGATGAACCTGTCCGATAGATGCAGCATTTATCGCAGACCTTGTGAAGCTTTCAAATATACCTTCTGGAGTTTTGCCGAAATGCTTTTGGAAAGTTTTAACTACCAAAGGATAAGATAAAGGCGGAGCAGAGTATTGCGCCATAGTAAACTTATCCTGATAAGCTCTAGGCAGAAGGTTCTTATCCATAGACATCATCTGAGCAACTTTCAAGGCAGAACCCTTCAACTCACTCAAGGAATTATAAATATCTGAAGCATTATTGGAATGAAGTTCTTCCTTATCCATTGATGGGTTGACCATCTTTTTAGCATAATGCTTCACATAATTCCCCCCAACTTTCGCTCCAGTGGAAATAAATTTTGCAGCACGCTGAACCTTTGAAACAGGGATTGCCTGTTGTTCTCTTAATTTTTCAGCCATGATTATTTGGATTGATATATAAATTTCGCGAAGTCTAGGAATGAATCTAAAGCACTTTTACCCATCAAGTCGAAAGCTAGATTCACTGATTTCTCGATTGCTGCATCTGTTTTCTCAAATCGTGGTGAGCGATCATCCAACCAATATTTGAATACGAACCAAACCTGTAGCCACATAGCCTCATCGTACCTGTCACTGATGATTGGTCGGGTAGCAATCTCTTCTGTTTCCTTTCCTTCTAGAATGATTTCGTTGGCAAAATCCTTGAATTTATCCTTGAAATCTGAAATTTCTTTTGGAAGCGAGAGCATACCTTTTGAACCTTCACCATAGATACTAAGGAGAAAGGATCTGTTTTTCTTTAATTCTTCAATCCAAGTAAACAAGAAGCTGAGGAATTTCTCACGAGCAGAATATTCTTTAAAAACTTCCTGCGATTCGATTTGAGATATCGTATCCTCATAAATCTGGATCCAGACTGCTGATTTGATTGAGTCGAATGAAGTGAAGTAAGCATAAAACTCTTCTTCCTTCATTTTTAAATCTTTTGCAAATTTGAAAACGGACTTAGGCGCAGTACCATGCTCTAAGACATGATTTTTATATCCCTCCAAAATCAATTTTCGAAAATCCTTTTTGGCCGTTTTCTTGGTAGTAGCTGATTCCATAATTTTTTTTCAATGTCAGAGTGGTAACACATAAATAGACGTACTGGTTTTCAATCGCACAAAAAAACCGAAGTTATTTAACTTCGGCTCCCAAAAACATTTGATATATACCTCTAATTATTACTTGATTACTTTTTCGATCACCAAATTATGATTGGTATAAATACATACATCCGCAGCGATATACAGACTTTCTCTGACCATTTCTTCTGCAGTCATTGCTGGAGCAAACTTCTTCATAGCACGAGCTGCAGACTGAGCAAACATACTTCCAGAGCCTATGGTTGCAATTTCCATATCTGGTTCAATAACGTCTCCAGTTCCTGAGATAATCAAAATGTCATCTGCATCGGCTACAATCATCATCGCCTCAAGCTTACTCAGCATTCTATCTGTTCGCCACTCTTTAGCCAATTCTACCGCAGCTCGCTTCATGTTATTCCCAAAAGCACCTAGCTTCTCTTCAAATTTCTCAAGAAGAGTAAATGCATCAGCCGTAGATCCTGCAAAACCAGTCACTATTTTCCCACCTTGTAATACCCTAAGTTTTTTCACAGAACTCTTAGCAATGGTATTACCTAAGGTCGCTTGTCCATCTGCACCTATTACTACTTCTCCGTTATGCCGAATGGCTACGACAGTGGTTGATTTAATTCTTTCCATACTGATGATTTAAATAAGTTTAGAGTTTAAAAAACCAGAAAAAGTAGAATTAGTTTCTCTGGTATTTATCTATGTGGCATTTTACACCAATAAGCGTACAAAAAGCAAAAAGTCCTGATTACAGGACTTTTTGGCAGTCATTTTTAAATTAATATTCTAACGGGATCTTCCAAGAGGCTCTTTAGTGTCAGAAGGAATGCCGATCCTACAGCACCATCCACTACTCTATGATCACAAGAAAGCGTCACTTTCATGATGTTGCCAATCTTCATTTCTCCGTTTTTCACAACAACAGTCTCTTTGATGCCACCTACTGCTAGGATACAGGCATCAGGTGGATTGATGATAGCTGTAAATTCATCGATACCAAACATACCGAGATTAGAAATGGTAAAGGTGTTGCCTTCCCAATCTTTAGGTTGTAGTTCTTTATTTTTAGCTTTTGCTCCAAGTGTTTTAGCCTGATTAGATATCTGAGATAGTGATAAATTATCTGCAAAACGAATCACAGGAACCAAAAGTCCTTCCTCTACAGCAACGGCCATTCCAATATGGATATGCTCATTATATCTGATTTTATCTCCTAGCCAGCTGGAATTCACTTTCGGATTCTGCCGTAATGCTGCAGCAGAAGCTTTGATCACCATATCATTGAAAGAGATTTTTACCGGAGAAATCTCATTCATAGATTTCCTGGCTTCAATCGCTTTATCCATGTTGATTTCCATGGTCAGATAGAAGTGAGGAGCTCCAAATTTACTTTCTGCAAGTCTTTTGGCAATCACTTTACGCATCTGAGAAACTTTCTCCTCGTGGAAACTTTCCTGACCTACTGAGGACACCATTTGGCTTGAAGCAGATGCAGAAGGTGCTGCTGCTGGTACAAAATTCTCAATATCACGTTTAACTATTCTTCCTCCCTCTCCAGATCCACTTACTTGAGTAATGTCAAAACCTTTTTCCTCTGCCATTTTCTTTGCAAGAGGTGAAGCTTTTACCCGATCACCAGAAGAACTGGCAGGAGCAGATGCTGCAGGACTAGAGACTGGCGAATTTTCCTTAGGCGTTTCTACTTTCGGAGCTTCTTCCTGCTTCGTTTCTTCAGAAGTTGTCGTCTCTTCTGCTTTTTGTGCTTTTAGTAAAGTTTCAAAATCCGCTCCTTTTTCTCCGATTACCGCTATAACTCCATCAACAGGAACACTGTCTCCAGCTTCTACTCCTATATATAAGAGAGTACCATCTTCATAAGACTCAAGCTCCATTGTGGCTTTGTCAGTTTCCACCTCAGCTATGATTTCACCTGACTTCACAGAATCACCAACCTTTTTCAACCAAGAAGAGATGGTGCCTTCCTGCATGGTATCAGACATTTTAGGCATAGTAATCACAGTAGCATTGATCGAAGATGTATCAATTTTCTCAGCTTTTGGCTTTGATTCCGATACAACTTCTTTCTTCTCTTCAGCAGGAGCTACTTTTTCTTCGGCTTTAGCTTCTGCACTACCATTGAGCAAATGATCAAATTTCTCACCCTTTTCTCCGATAATGGCAATTACACCATTTACAGGTACTGAATCTTTCTCTTTTACTCCAATATATAAGAGGACACCCTCATCATAGGATTCAAGCTCCATAGTTGCTTTATCGGTTTCAACTTCAGCCAAAATATCCCCTGGCTTTACGCTATCCCCAACTTTTTTCAACCAAGCAGCGATCACACCTTCTTCCATGGTGTCACTCATTTTAGGCATTCTAATAATTTCGGCCATATGTTATTGCGCTCTGTTCGTTTTTAAAGTGTCCAAAAATAGTTTTTATAAAGTCTTTATTCAAATTTAAAACTAGTAATTTCCCCATGCTTTTCAGCCCTAATCACTTATTCTTCTGAAATGCCTCTAATTCAAAACAGTACTTACAAGAGACCAAAATGGCTTTTCAATAGTCATCTTGAGACAATTTATCCAGCGATTTTCAGGAAAGTAGAACTCTCAAAACCTACTTCTGAACGAATCACCACACCTGACGGGGATTTTCTCGAGTTGGATTGGTATCGCAATTCCAATTCTAAACTCGTGATTATCAGTCATGGTTTAGAAGGTAACAGTTCTAGAGCGTATATGCTTGGCATGGCAAAAACATTTATTAAAAATGGTTTTGACGTGCTGACTTGGAATTTTCGAGGCTGCGGAACAGAAATGAATAATCAAGTGATCTTTTATCATTCCGGCGCTACCTATGATCTGGATTTTGTAGTAAAGCATGCAGAAAAAGATTATGAAGAAATTTATTTGATAGGTTTTAGTTTGGGTGGAAATTTGACTTTAAAATATCTTGGAGAAAAAAAATCATCCATTCCAAAGATTAAGAAAGGAGTGGCAATTTCGGTTCCAATGCACTTGGGGAGCTCTTGTGAAAAAATTTCCAAAGGTGAAAACACACTTTATTCCAAGCGCTTTTTAAAAACTCTCAAAGAAAAAGTAGTTAAAAAATCACTAGCTCATCCCGGCAAAATCCCAATTGGAACATTAAGAAATATCAAAACTTTATCAGATTTTGATGATTATTTTACTGGACCACTTCATGGTTTTTCAGATGCCAAAGAATATTATGAAGTAAACTCTTCTTTATATTTTCTTGATCAAATAGAAGTGCCTTCATTGATCTTAAATGCACAAAATGATCCTTTCTTAAGCGAGAAATGCTTTCCTATTCACCTAAGTAGAAATTTGGAAATGATCTTTTTTGAATTCCCCAAATATGGGGGACATGTAGGCTTTAGTCCGGAAAATTCGGACTTACCATACTATTCTGAGCAGCGTGCTATTGAATTTATTGGCAAGGGTTTCTAACTTTCAGGACATAATCACTCAAAATCATGTGCGGACGATATTCTCTCAGTAAAAGTAAAATCGAACTTGAAGAACGATTTCAGGCGGAAATGCTTCCGGATTTTACCCCTCGATATAATAT
The DNA here is from genome assembly GCF_001936475.1 of Algoriphagus marinus. Taxonomy (GTDB): domain Bacteria; phylum Bacteroidota; class Bacteroidia; order Cytophagales; family Cyclobacteriaceae; genus Algoriphagus; species Algoriphagus marinus. Next base: position 321,807 of record NZ_MSPQ01000006.1, read on the forward strand.
CGCGCCTACTCAACTGGTTCCTGTGATTACCTCACAGAGTCCAAAAGGATTTTCCTTTTTTTATTGGGGTATTACGCCGGACTTTGGTCAAAACAGACCTGTTGCTCAAAAGCTTATCAATGCCAGAGCAGAAACAGTGACAGAAAAAGTAACTTTTAAAAGCTCTTTTCAGAAAAGGAGATGCTTAATACCCGCAGATGGATTTTACGAATGGAAGCGATTAGGAAAAAAAACAAAAATCCCCTATCGGTTTACCCTCCGTGAAAATGAACTCTTTTCTTTCGCCGGAATCTGGGAAGAATACGAAACAGTCAATGGCGAAATTCAACATACTTTTTTGATTTTGACTACAACCCCAAATGATAAAGTAGCTGAAATTCACGACCGAATGCCTGTTATTTTGGCCAAGAAGGATGAAAAAAAATGGCTTGATCCTTATTCTTCGGAAGAGGAGTTGACACAAATCCTGAATCCTTTCCCTTCTGATCTAATGTTAAGCTACACGGTTTCACCATTGGTGAATTCGGTTGAAAATGACAATCCTACATTGATCCGAAAAACCTCTCCAATGGATCAGCACGGAAACTATACGCTCTTTGGATGAGTTAAACAGTGACCCTTCCATCACATCTTTTTTGTAAGAGTGAATGAAGGTCCGCATATTTGCCGTCCAATTTATAAACCCAAAAAAAATGAAGAAATCCAGGATTCTAGGTGTTGGTCATTATGTACCGGAGCATGTTGTGACAAATGATGATTTAGCCAAAATGATGGATACGAATCATGAATGGATAGTAGAACGAACTGGGATTACTGAGAGGCATTGGTTCACACCTGGAGTTGACACGGTTACCTCCATGTCAAAAAACGCTTCAGAAATGGCACTTAAAAGAGCTGGTGTCCTTGCATCAGAGATCGATTTTATTGTTTTTGCTACCATCACACCTGATTATTTTATACCCGGAAATGGCGTTCTACTTCAGCGTGAACTTGGAATGGGAACAATAGGAGCTTTAGACATCCGAAATGCATGTTCTGGGTTTATATACGCCCTCTCGATAGCAGATCAGTTTATCAAAACTGGGATGTACAAAAAAATACTTGTGGTAGGAGCTGAGATTCAATCCTCTGCATTAGATAAATCAGATGAAGGAAGATCCAGTTCGGTAATTTTTGCAGATGGAGCCGGTGCCATTGTGCTTGGAGCAGTAGAATCAGATCAACCTGGAATATTGTCTACTCACCTTCATGCACAAGGAGAATATGCAGAAGAATTATACTGTTCGGATCCTGGAAGTAGCCGTGAAGTTCGAATTTCACAGGAGTTAATTGACTCCGGAAACTTCAACTTAAAAATGAATGGAAATGCGGTATTCAAGCATGCAGTGGTTCGATTCATGGAGGTCATTAAAGAGGCTCTTGAAGCAAATCATTTAGATAAATCAGCAATCGATCTTCTAATACCCCATCAAGCGAATCTTCGAATTAGTCAATACATCCAGCAAAAGCTGGGACTTCCTGATGAAAAAGTATTCAATAATATCATGCATATGGGAAATACGACAGCAGCCACTATTCCCATTGCACTGAGTGAAGCGTGGGAACAAGGAAGAATCAAGGAAGGTGATTTGATTTGCTTAGCTGCATTTGGTTCAGGATTTACTTGGGCTTCTGCCTTGCTAAACTGGTAATATGGAGGAAAACACTCCCAAATTAAATTTGCAGCTCTGGCTTAACCGGGAATTGTTTCAAAGCCAAAACAGATTAAAAGCAGGATTTTGGGAGCTTTTTTCACAGATTGGAAATGAAATTGACACAGCTATCTTAAGGCAAATTCACCCCAAAAATAAAGGAATAAAGCTATCAAAGGGAGGGGATTTACTTGGATTCCCTTACCATGTTTTGGATTTGATTAGGGATTTCGACCCTGATAAAGGATTAAATATTAGAATTTTAAATTGGTTTGGGCAAGGAATGTATCTCTTTGTACATTTTGGTAAAAACCATCCACTTTCTTCTGAAGACTATTTTATTCAAAATAGCTTTTTTTATGCTTTAAGCTCATCTCCTTGGGACTATCCTGATTTAATTTTAAAGGAATTGAAAACCATCTCTCCCACTCCAGCAGAGATGGATTCTATGAAATTTCACCAGTATTTTATAAAAATTAACATCGAATCCCAATCTAGTAATCCTAAAAACATGATCTTGGAAGAATTAAAAAATTTGTTAGAGTTCTTCCTTTTAAAAATGGAATAAAAGAAGATTTAACTTATTTTTAAACAGGAATCGGATTCTTCCGTACAATAATCGAATTGACGAGAAAAGGACTTAACTTTTTTCACAATCCGGCAAACCCTCCGGCTTGATCCGTAACAAAGACTGTATGAAATACCTCCTTATCGGCTTTATTCTTTTTAGTACTCAACTTTTTGCTCAAGAATCCAACTTGATCCGTCAGTATAGTCCAGATTCTACTATCATGGCTACAGGGGTGATCACCAATGGATTAAGAGAGGGGCTGTGGAAATTCTATGACCCCAAAACCAACAATATTCTTACTGAAGGCACATTCAAGAAAGGTTTAAAAGAGGGCACTTGGATATCCTATTACCCGGATGGAAAGCGGAGTATTGAAGCGGAATATAAAGACGGAAAGCTTTTTGGACCGGCAAAATATTATGATCCAGCTGGAGCTTTGAAGTATGATATGATTTTCCAGGATAGCGTTTTGGTTGGGAAATTCACTCAATACTACGGCAAAACCGGGAATCAGGAATTTGTCTCCCCTAGTCAAGTCTTAATGGAAGGTTTGTATGAAGCGGGTGATAAAACTGGTCAATGGCTAAAGTTTTATCCAAACGGGGAAATTTCTTCCAGAGAATTTTACGTGAAAGGAAAGAAAGAAGGGCCATTTATCGAATATGATTACTATGGCGAACTCATTACTGAGGCTATGTACCAAAATGATCTTCTAGAAGGTACTTATAAGGCGTTCACTTATGAATCAAACTTGATAGAGGAAGGTAACTTCTCAAAAGGAAAAAAAGTCGGGGAGTGGAAACGGTATTTCCCAGGAACAAAAACCCTTGAGGCAGAGGAATATTACGATGAAAATGGGAATCGGGTCGGCACTTGGAAATATTACTACGAAAACAAACGCTTAGCGCGTGTAGAGAAATATGAAAATGGCATTGCAGTAGGTACTTGGGAAGAATACTACCCTAATAAATCCATATCGAAACGAAAAACCTATGAATTAGGTGTTCCTGTCGGGGATTATATCGAGTACCATAGCTCAGGCGAAATTTCAGTATCCGGTCAATATTCAAATGGCATGAAGACTGGATTATGGAGAAGTTTTTTTCCTGACGGTGAAATTTATTCGATTGGAGAATACCGAAATGATTTGAAAACCGGTCTTTGGAAATACTTTAATAAAATTGGAATTCTGATCGCTGAGGGAGAATATAGTTTAGGAATGGAAGTCGGGCAGTGGTTTTATTACTACGATGGAGGCCAACTAAAATCAGTAGGAACCTATGAGCTGGGATTTGAAAATGGTATTTGGGGTCTTTTTTATGACAATAAACAGTTGACCCAAGAAGAAATTTGGGATAATGGAAGATTGATGAACGTCAGTGATTACAACAACTACACTGGAAGCAAGAAACTTGACAAAGGGACATTGAAAGATGGTAATGGCACCAGAATCACCTATTATGTATCCGAAAAAAAGGAATCAGAAGGAAATTATAAATCAGGAAAACCAACTGGTAATTGGGTGTTTTATCATGAAAATGGTAGAAAAGCTTCTGAAGGTGTAATGGTAGACGGAAAAAAAGAAGGGCCTTGGAGATATTACAACCCAGCTGGAAGGTTAGAAGATTTAATCAATTATAAAGGTGACGAGGTTGTAGAGAATCAGCTTCCAACCATACAAGAATTCAATTAACTCCAAACCATTTTACGGAAATAAGGTTCTTCTTAAAAAAGAAATCATGTTTGGACTATTCAAAAAAAAATCCGAGAAAGAAAAACTTCAGGAAGCCTATGCTGCAAAACTAGCTGAAGCTCATAAAATGTCCACATCCAATAGGACCGCAGCAGACAAACTAAGTGCAGAGGCTGAAGAAATAGCTAAAAAAATTGACTTATTGAAGTAACATTTGATTCGCCGATAAAACACAAGAAGCCTGATCACTATCAGGCTTTTTCTGTTTAGGATCTTGAATAATCATCTTCAAGTCGTACGATATCGTCTTCGTTGGATGGATTAGTTGAATCTGAATGAACCCAGATTTCAGCTACTATACCCCAACCGACTAAACCAACCAACCGGTGTCGCTCTCCTTTTTCTAAAGAAACAGTTTCGCCTAACACCATTTTTATCAAATCTCCCTGTTCATCGGTTTGACTTCTCACGATTCCCGATTCACCCGAGATCAATTTCCAGAGTTCGGATCTGCGAAAATGATATTGCCAAGAAAGTCTTGCTCCAGGTGCCACCAAAAGAAGCTTAGGACTCAATTTCTGTGAAAGTTGATCTTCAGACATTTCAACTTCATCAAAGTAAGTTGATTTAAATTTCGCTATTTGAGTTTCATCCAAAACAAAAAACCCACCCCAAGGTCTGGATTGATCTATTTTCGAAATACGAAACCCCTCTCCCTTCAAATAATGACTCACTTTTTGAAAAACCTCTTCTTTACTCAAGCCTGCCTGTAGGGTAAAATATTGCATGGAAATTATTTTTTTCAAAAATAGAGTTTTCTGAAAAAGAAAAGATGGAGGTTCATAAAATACATTTGAAATCTTTTCAGATAATCAGAAAGACTCTGATAATTTTTTTATCAAAAATTGAAAAATCACAGTATGTTATTCTATTTTTTTTAAAAAGTATTTTTTGAAACATGAAAATTCACTTAATTCAAGTGTAACTTTAGCATATGAACCTGATTAATCCTCAAGCTGTCATCGATAAGATGGATGGCGTGGTAGAGATAAAGAGCTACCTCAACAAAATAAAAATCATCAAAAACCTCTACCAAAAAGGAGCAAATACAGCTAGTGAGATCTGCAATGAAGTTGGAATCTCTCTTCCCACTGTAAACTCGCTGCTTAGCGATCTTATGGAAAATGGTGAGGTCATTAAACATGGTAGGGCAGAGTCTCAGGGAGGAAGAAAACCAGACCTTTACCGCTTAGCTGAAGATGCTTTTTATGTACTTTCTGTAGACCTTTCCAAATTCAATCTTAACCTTGGCCTTTACTCTTGTACGCAGCAATTAACTTTTCCAAAAGAAAGTAAAAAGATCAACTTAAATAATGAGCAAGAAACATTTGATCTGCTCTGTAACCATATAGAAGACTATCTCCAGCGGTCTGGAATTGAACCCAAAAAAGTAATTGCAATTGGCATTTCCATGCCGGGACTATTAGACTCGCTTGGAGGGGTAAATTATACCTATCTGAGATTCGGAAAAAAGACTCTTTTAGAGAATCTTGAAGCCCGCTTCAATAAAAAAATCTTCCTTGAAAATGACGCCAGGGCAATGACCTTAGCTGAGTTTAAATATGGAACTGAGCATAATTACAAAAATGTACTTGGACTATTTATAGGCTGGGGAATTGGTTTGGGGATTATTATAGATGGAAAAATCTATCAAGGTGCATCGGGATTTGCAGGAGAATTCAGTCACTCTCCCATCTTTGAATCCAGAGATATTACTTGTTCCTGCGGTAAAAAAGGTTGTCTGGAAGCTGTGGCTTCCGGTACCGCAATTGTAAAAAAAGCAGAACAAGCCATTCTTTTGGACAAAGATGGAATTCTAGCCAGAATGGTCCGAGATCACGAGGGTGAACTTGAACCAGGTCTAGTGGTAGAAGCGGCATTGTCAGGAGACCAACGAGCAATCACTATTTTATCTGAAGCGGGTCTTGATCTTGGAAGAGGAATCTCAATGCTTATTCAATTACTCAATCCTGAATTGATCATTATCGGAGGATCTGTAGCTGAAGCAAATCAGTACTTAATTACCCCTATACAGCAGGCACTAAACATTTACAGCATGGCCAAATCAAGAGAAAAGACTAAGCTCTCACTCTATCAACTTGGCGAAGATGTTGGTTTGCTCGGAGGAGTAGCTGTAGTTAATGAAAAACTATTTGATGATTTGATTAATCGGTTTGGATAAGTTCTAAGAATCAATTCACATGATCATCCAATTCATTCAAAAAATAACATCCATTTCAATCCTGGGGTTTATTATGAGCCTTTCAATGGTTTGTAATACTTTTTCTCAAACAGATTATTCAGCCAATTTTCAAAAATTAAACTCCAGAAAAGCGGGTATATCTTTTAAAAATCAATTAAAGGAGGATGCTAACAATAACATTCTGAGATACGAATATTTTTATAATGGTGGAGGTGTCGCTGTCGGAGACTTAGATAATGACGGCCTGGAGGATCTATTTTTCACGGGAAATATGAGTTCCAACAAAGTCTATCGAAATCTTGGAAATCTAAAGTTTGAAGATCTAAGCAGGAAGTCCGGTCTTGAAGGAAAAGAAGTCTGGACTACAGGTGTTTCGATGGCAGATGTAAATGGGGATGGCTTATTGGATATATATGTCTGCTATTCCGGGAAAGGCGATCCGAAAGAAAGGGGAAATGAACTTTGGATCAATCAAGGAAACTTCGTTTTCAAAGAAGAAGCTGCGGAATATGGAATTGCAGATCAATCCAACAGCACGCAAGGTTTATTCTTTGATTTTGATCGTGATGGTGATCTCGATTTATATCTTCTCAATCATCACATCCAAGTCATCAATGAGTTGGAATTTGACGAGGCAAAAACGATCCGGCATCCCTATGCAGGAGATAAACTGTATCAAAACGACAATGGTAAATTTATCGACATCAGTGAGAAAGCCGGCATTAAAGGCTCTGCATTAGGCTTTGGTTTAGCCGTGATTGCTTCAGACATAAATCAAGATGGCTGGATGGATCTACTGGTTACTAATGACTACATTGAACCTGACTACCTCTATATCAATAATCAGGATGGTACCTTTTCAGATCGGATCACTGATTACTTCCAACATATCTCTCACTTTTCGATGGGAGCTGATATTGCTGACATCAATAATGATGGAAACCCTGATGTGTATACCCTTGATATGCTTCCCGAGGATAACGAGCGGCAGAAACTCCTTTATGGACCTGAAAATTATGAGCAATATGCCCTGATGATCCAAAAAGGTTTTTACCATCAGAATATGAGAAACATGCTTCAGTTAAATCTGGGAGATGGATCATTTTCAGAAATCGGTCAACTTTCGAACATTTCCAATACCGATTGGAGCTGGTCTGCTTTGTTTTTTGATGCTACCAATAGTGGAAATAAGGATCTTTTGGTCACCAACGGATATTTTCGAGATTACACCAACCGCGATTTTTTAAAATACAAAGGGGATTATTATTTCAAACAGGCCGTGGCAAATGAAAAAGCCGACACGCTTCATTTGGTCACCACTATGACCTCCACGCCAGTTCATAATTATTTCTTTGAAAATCAAGGAAATCTGGAATTCAAAGACCGGTCTCTAGATTGGGGTTTTGAAGAAAAAATATTTTCAAATGGTGCGGCCTATTCGGATTTGGATAATGACGGAGATTTGGATTTAGTCATTAATCATTTGAATGAAACTGCCGGAATCTATGAAAACAAGGGAGAAACAGGCAATTGGTTAGAAATACAGCTTAAAGAAAGGTCCAAAAACACAAATGCTATCGGGGCAAAAATCCAAGTAAACTTAGCCGAGTCAAATCAATTCTATGAAATGCAACCCGTCCGAGGGTTTCAATCCTCCGTGAGCCAACGAATCCACATAGGGTTAGGTGAAATAGAAACAGTCAAATCAATACAAATAACATGGCCTGATGGAGCGCTACAAGTATTGGAGAATATTGAGAAAAATCAACGTTTAACCATTTCAAAAGAACCAAATTCTCAATTATCGTCGAAGCAAAAAGCTGAACCAGTTTTAATTTCTTCTGACAACGTGCCTCCTTTTATCCCACAATCAGTTGGTTTCAATGACTTCAAAAGACAGCCTTTGATGCTCACGATGCCAAGTTATATTTCTCCTTCTTTAGCAAAAGGCGATTTGGATGGTGATGGAAATCCAGAGGTTTTTATTGGGGGTACAAAAGGTCAGGCTGGAAAAATTTTCTCGTTCGTCATTGGAGAGTGGATTCCTTATGCGAGGTTCACTTCCAGCGCTTCAGTCACAGATGCTGTATCCATTTTCGAAGACTTCAACAACGATGGAGCACAAGACCTTTTTATCGGAAGCGGAGGCTATCAGGATTACATCGGCTCAGATGAAGCTTTAGAAGATCGTCTTTACCTTAATGATGGCACGGGTAAGCTAACTAAAGCTCCATTTCCAAATTACAAATTCAGCACAGGAACTGCACAAGCGATCGATATTAATAAAGACGGTTATTTTGACCTTTTCATAGGGGCTCGGATGATTCCGGGTAGATATCCTCAAATCGCTGCTAGCAAGATACTTATTAACGATGGCAAAGGAGTATTTACAGATCAGACTATTGCATTTTTACCGCAAGATGGCAAAATAGGTTTGGTCACTTCTTCCCAAAAAATGGACTTCAACGGAGATGGTTTCGACGATTTGTTGGTAGCAGGGGAGTTTATGAATTTGACTTTTCTGATTAATGAAAGTGGGAAAACCTTCTCTGACCAAAGCCAAAAATACTTAGCCTCCCCTCTTTCAGGTTGGTGGGGAAGCTTAGCTTTAGGTGATTTTGATTCCGATGGAGATTTGGATATCGTAGCCGGAAATTTTGGTTTGAATTCCCAATTTGAAGCAAACGAACAAAAGTTCTTGAAGCTCTATTCAGCCGATTTTGATCAAAATGGATCAGTTGATCCAATCTTGGAATGTTTCATAGGAGATCAAGCCTATCCATTCCCAAGTCGAGATGAACTATTGGATCAAATGGTGAGCATGCGAAGTAAATTCACTGATTATGCCAGCTATTCCAAAGCAAAAATGACTGACTTATTTTCATCAAAAGAATTGGATGATGCTCAGATTTTGACTGCAAATACCCTAGAATCCATTTATCTTGAAAATACATCAGCAGGCTTTGTTGCCCATGCTCTGCCAAAAATCGCCCAAGCCTTCCCTATTTATGCCATTCTCCCAATAGATGTAAACCATGATGGGCATTTAGACCTTGTCTTGGGGGGAAACCAAACTTTCACCAGAATTCGTATGGGTTTGATAGATGCAGGTTTGGGATTGGTTCTTAGCAATGACGGAAAGGGAAATTTCGAAGCCCTTCTCCCTTCTGAATCCGGGCTCAATATAAAAGGAGACATCAAATCAATATTGCCTATCAATGTAGATGGACAAACTCAGCTTCTCTTTGGCATTAATCAACAGGCTTTACAATTATTTAAGGTCAAATGAAATCATTGAAAATATACTTGATACTGTTAGGATTGACGATTTCACAGTTAGTTCATGCTGAGCCAAAGTCTCCAAATTGGCCAAAAATCTACGCAGATAAACTCTTCCAGTTAACCGAAATCATGGTTACAGATGTGGCTAGTCCACCTGTTGCAGCCAGAATCTATGCTTATGCTACATTGGCTTCTTATCTGACCATACAGGAGCAAGGAGTTAAATTCAAGCATTTATCACTTTTGGGAGGCACTTACCTAGCCCAGAATTCTTGGTCCACTCCAAATGCTTCTTTAAAATCACCTGAATTTGCTGCCATCATCGCAATGCTTCAAGTGGGTGAGGCAATTATGCCGTCTGGTTATTTACTTAAAGAGAGACAGGAAGAATGGATTTCAGAAGCATTAAAGGCTAAAATCATTTCCAAAAAAGAGCTTCAAGTTCATTTGGAATATGGAACTGAAATTGCAAAATCAGTGATGGAGATCGCAAAAAAAGATGGGTATCTCCAACTTTCCACTTTGACTAGATATACTCCTTCTCAAGGAGAAGGATTTTGGTACCCTACTCCCCCAGCTTATATCGCTGCAGTAGAGCCTGAGTGGAAAACCATCAAACCATTTTTTATTGAAGATTTAGCGGCATATAAACCTACCCCGATGGCTCCTTTCAATCTTACAGAAGGTAGCTCCTTTCATACACAATTGATGGAGGTATATACAGTAACTCAAGAATTAACTGAAGAACAAAAACTGATTGCGAATTTTTGGGATTGCAATCCATTTATGGTGGATTTCAGTGGACATATGGCCATAGGAATTAAGAAAATATCGCCAGGTGGACATTGGATGGGAATTACGGGGATCGCAGCTGAGAAGCAGCAACTTTCATTTGCAGAGACTGCTTATGTCCACGCTTTGGTGGGGTTAACACTTCATGATGCATTTATTTCCTGCTGGCAAGCCAAATATGAAACAAATCGGATTCGACCTGAAACTGTCATTAATCAAAAGATGGATCAACGTTGGAGACCACTTTTGCAAACTCCGCCATTTCCAGAATACACCTCAGGTCACTCGGTAATCAGTCGAGCTTCTGCGATTGTGTTGACAGGCTATTTCGGGGATAATTTTGAGTTTATCGACAGCTCCGAAACCTACTTTGGGCTTCCGGAAAGGCCATTCAAATCCTTTTTACTAGCTTCGGAAGAAGCAGCAATTTCCAGATTATATGGAGGAATTCATTTTCGGGATGCTATTGACGAAGGTGTAAAACAGGGTGAGAAGATTGGGAAAATGATTTGGGAAAGAACTAAATAAATCAAATATTCAACTGGTTGATTTTTATTAAAATACTATCCAAAGCTTATTTAAACTCCCCTTCCCAATTCACTTCCACTTTAAAAGGATCAAGTAGCTCATCTACCAAAACGGCTACTTCCAGTCGATTCAGCTTTTTGTCAGTGGTAAATTGACCAGAAAGTCCAGCTCGACTATAAGCCTGCGCAATCTCCAATAGTGGTGTATTTGGTTTCACTTTTTCCAAAATCATCAGAAATCGCTCCCCTGTTAAGTAAGCTCCTGAAGAGCCCCAGAAATCTTTCAGTTCTGAATAGATCGGTCTTAGTCCATCGACCAATTCATATTCCGAAACCAAGCGCTCTGGGTAAAACCAAGTCTGATTAGCCCATAAATACGGAACTCCTTCACCTTTCAGAATACCACTAACTCCGATTTTTTGCACCGCCTGAAAATGTGGGTTTGAAGGATCCACATCAATAAATGGCATCAAAAAAGCACCTTGATTCAAAAGAGCTTGCTGAACGGATCTAATGGAAACCTCCGCTGGAGTTTTATTAGTCATCAAAGAAACGCTAGCCAAAGTTCCTGCGGCTTGGCCTATTCCCAGGACCACGGGCTGAAGTCTCGAAGCTCCATTCACAATATTGGAAACGGATATACTTTTTTCTGCCAAGATCAATCCTTTATGATCTTTTGGCACCAACGCTCCTAGAGGTACATTGTAAGACGGCACCCGGATTTTGATAAAATCAATGGCTGGAGCTTCCGGGTTCTTTTTATGATGGTGATCAATCGTATAATCTCCGACTATGGCTCCTGTGCGATAAAAGGGATTTGGAGCGGTATAAGGATTTAACACATAAGGCAAGGTAAAATCCACCAAACCATAATATCGTCTGGATTCACGATGATACGGGATCATTGGTAGATCATCTGCAGTTGGGTACTCTTCCTCAGCAAGGCCCAAATTTTTAAAACCTAATTCATGTTGAATGTAATAGACAAATCTAAGCGTAGCAGCTTTTGCGGCTTTCAAAGCTTCTTTTCGCTCTTCCCTATCCATTTCTACAATATTCAGGTAATAATCATTTCCACAATTAGGCCAGTTAATCATGTATTTGCCATTCGGCAATTTCCCGTAATCCAGCATTTTGCCACAGTCCAGAGTAGGCGCATCATCTGTAGTGGGATCAGCATGGGCACAAGCGCAGGCAAATTCCGTAGGATCGTAATTCGCAGGCTTTGGAATGGTCTTATCAGCGCCAACTCCATAATCCTGAAGTGTAGCCACAAAAGTCAAATCCTGAATAATATTATTTGCTTCTTCTGGAGCATAGACTTCACCAATTACATCGCGGGCATCCATTCCCAGTCGGTATTTCAACCCTTGGGCTGCAGCCACATCTCCAAGTTCTGTGGCATCGATCAAGAGTGTACTGGTCACGGCAACTTCTTTACCATCCTTCATAAAAGTGACAGTCCAAGTTCCCTCCTCATAAATCGCAGTCTTCCAAATACTTTCAAAGGAAATTTCAAGATTTGGTGTTTGGGAAGCTAATTTTTGTAGTAGTTCATTGGCTACCTTCGGTTCAAAAAGTGTGTTGCTGACCCAGCCAGTCGCCATATTTTTTGGACCTCCATAATATTCCTCCAAACCACGCTTAAACTCTCCATAAAAGCCTCCGGAAATCTTATCATTCCCATCAATAGCAGAAACTCCCGCTGCTGTCAACATCCCTCCTAGCCAAGTACTCTCTTCTAGTATAAGCGTTTTGGTTCCAAGTCTTCCTGCTGAAATACCAGCTGAAGTTCCACTGGCTCCTCCACCCACGACGATGAGATCATAACTTTGCTGTGCAAAGCTATCTAAGCAAAAAAGATTTATAAAGAGAAAAGCAACTAGAACTATAATGGGTTGATTTTTCATTTATTTATAAGTGGTTTTTATTGGCCATATGCCAGCCTGGATAACACTATTCGGAAGGGGAATCTCGCATGGTAAATAAACGTCTCTGTTATTGACTGCTTAGTGATGCTCGATTTCATAGTTTATGATTTAATAAAGGGTTGGCAAGCACCAATAAGTGCAGCTTGCTCACCCAAAGTTGAAATTGCAATCTTTACAGAACAGCCATTTTGAGAAAGGTATTGGTTAATGGCCGGTAAAAACAACTGATGAAGTAGCGCTATTTTTCCACCCAAAATAACTGCTTCGGATTGCAGTCTGATCAGATAAGGGTACAGAAATTCCCCCAGTGTTTTTCCAAAAATCTCAAAGAGAATAGCGGCTTTGTCTAAATGCAAATCAACCAAGTCTTTAACACCTGAAACGTTCAAGTTAAACTGCTTTTTAGCTTCTCGGACAAACCAGTTTGTCCCCAAATAGTCCTCTGCAGTTCCATCCCGAAAGGGTGCCGTCCAAAGCTTTGCATCTTTGACCACATCCTCCACTTTGATCGCCGAACCAAGTCCAGTGCCGAGTGTAATTCCTATGGAATTCCGGAAGCTTTTTCCTGAACCTACCAGACTTTCCCCTAAAAGAAAAGCCTCTGCATCATTTGTGAATTGAATCTGATTTGAAGCGATTCCCAGCGACTGTGCGAGTAGATTTTTGACAGAAAGTTTGTAAAGTGCTTTCATTTTCCCTTGATCCTGAATCAGAGATATTCCAGCTGGATAATCATAGGGACCTGGCATTGCTATTCCTAACTGATAGTTTTCTGCACCTTTAGCAGTTGCCTGAATTACAGCAGCCCAAGTTGAAATTAAGTCTTCGGCAGAAGCTGAGGTGTCTACAGATGATTCTGCTACATCATACAGACCTAGCTTCCCTACCTCTAAATTTATGGAAGCTGCTGAAATATGAGATCCGCCAATATCTACCCCAATAAGTTTCATGTACAAAATTGAAAATAAAGAATTTACCTTTTGAGCTTAAAATCTTCCAAAGGTCTTTTAATATTGATGTCAATGGCATCCAGTAATGATCCAGAAGGATCTTCTGAAAGCTCCCAAAACATCACTCCTGCAAGTTGCTCTTTTTTCATAAAATAGATCTTATGCTCTATTGATCTTCGGCTTTCGAAAGTCACCCATTCCCGATTTTCTTCCGAATACAAAAAAGCATTTTCCGAACCGGTATCCCACCATTCTCGATAGGATGGATTACTTTGCAATTCGTAGATTTTATCCTGAGAAAGCCCCTGGTCAAAAGTTCCAGATTGGTTAAGTCCATTATTTTCTGGGCCTACATTTTTCCAACGCTTTCCATAAAATGGGATTCCTATCACAATTTTTTCTCGAGGAATACCAAATTCGATATGATCCATTACTGCAGATTGCACTGATCTATTTCGTTTAGACGCCGGTATTAATTCTGGGTTTCCCTTGTACAAATTAGCATGATGACCTGTGGTATCATCACCTGCACCAAAAAGATCATAGCTCATGATATTGATTAAGTCCAAATACTGTTGTGCAGTACGAAGGTCATTTACTTCCAGGTATTTCCGAAAGCCTCCAGTAGCAATGGTTGATAGATAGCGCTTGTTATCAATTGCTCCGAGTGAGTCCAAAGCCTCTCGGAAGCTTTTTAGCATGGCTACAAAATTTTTCTTATCAATATCTCTGACGACATTATTATCGCCTTGTAGTGCTGGATATTCCCAATCAAAGTCAAGCCCATCTAAACGGTGCTTAATTAAAAAATCTATCCCAGAAGCTGTTAATTTTTTACGACTTTCTTCTGTCAAAGCTGCATCAGAGAAGCCTTTTGACCAAGTCCATCCTCCAATCGAAACCAATACTTTAAGATCTGGATTCCGAGATTTGAGTGAATGAAGTTTCAAAAAATTCAAACTATCCCGCTCTTCCTGCCCATCACCGGAGCAAACAATTCCATCTACCACATTAGCAAATGCATAGTTTATATGAGTTAGTTTTTCTGCAGGGATCTTGTCGGGTTCAACACCTTTCCAACCAGCAATGTATCCGATGACAACCTTATCTGGATTTGATTGGGCAAAATTTTCTTGAAAAAGAAATAGAAAAAGGAAGCTCAAAACATAGTTTTTCATAGCGTAAGGTTCTTGATAAATAAAGATAGAGGCCCGGAAAATCCAGAACCTCTATCATAAATTTGGTTAATAATTTAGAATATAAGGCAAATTAATTGCCTCCGTCCCACCAAACTTTAGTAGCAAATAGATCGCCACCCATTCTGGAAACTGCAGCCTGATAATTTTCAGGATTTGCTCCAATTTCAGACTCCCAATATCTCAATCGTCTTGGAATGAAATTACCTTCCTCTGCATTTGGATCTTGAGTTGGAGTCAGCGCTGGAAATCCAGTTCTTCTCCAGTTAGACCAAGACTCGATATCATTCAAGTAAGTCGCTGCCCAATATTCCTCACCAATCAATCTCAATTTATCAGCATTAGTTGCTGCGTCAAATCCACGACCAGCAACATACGTCTGAATTTCAGGACCTGTTCGTGCAAAAGATGGATCAAAAATAACCCATGATGAAATTGCTGCGGTAACTCCGTTATTAAAGTGAGTGGATGGGTTGCTAGAAATCCAACCTTTAACTGCAGCCTCTGCTCGCATCAATTCTACCTCTGCATATGAAATCAAATAATATGGATCTTCCCAATCTAAATACTTTAGATTAAGCATAGAGAAGTTTTGCTGCACGGTAGTAAAACCATCTAATGTACCAGGAGGCACCGCTCCTACCAAATTGGTTGAATTATAGCCATTTGGAAGACCAATTTGTTTTTCAGGATCAGTAATCCAAGTGGATGCATCGTCCGGATTTCCAACACCTCCGGTGACAATCATCATTCGAGGATCTTTATTGGCTTTCATCCAATTCAAGAAAGTTCCAGAAATCTTGCAATCTCTAGAGTACTTATAAGTATTCCAATAGCCATCATTCAGGCCGTTTCGGTTCACACCTTGTGGTCCCGGGGCATAGTGAATAAATGCAATGTCATCATTGCTGGTAAATGCTCCACTGGTATTTGCCTCAGTAAACACAGACTGCGCAGTCGACGGGTCGACATTACTCATTCGCATTGCCATTCTCATCAAAAGCGAATTAGTAAACTTCTTCCACTTATCAATATTGCCACCATACAGGAAATCTTGGTTACCCAAAGCCCCACCTGAGGCAGAAAATTTATCCCTGGCTGCTTTCAAATCGGCAATCATCAGAGAATACACCTCTTGCTGAGACTGATAAGTAGGAAACCAATTCGCCTCAGATTCCAAACCATATCCAGCCTGTGTATATGGAATATCTCCATATATATCAGTCATTCTCAGCAAATCAAAAACCCGAAGCACGGTAGCCGCAGCATTTAGATTAGCTTGAGTTGGATCATCCGCTGTTTTAGTGATTACATGCGAAAATAAACGGATCACATCTGTGAAGTGTCTTTCCATGTAAGCGCCACTATACTGAGCACTGTAGAAGTACTTATCTCCACTAAAATACCCTGCAGTTGATGCAGTATGTTGAATCATTGTTGCTGCATAAAGCATGTTTGCTCTGGTATTTTCATATTCTCCACCGATTCTCAATGTACCTAGGGAGAATAGATAACGCATATCGATATCCTCAACTGCGTTTTCATTTATATTGAGGTCCAATAAATCTTGCTCATTACAAGATGTGCCAAGGAGGATTGCTCCAAGCAAAAGACCGGTTATTTTATTTCTTAGTCTCATAGTTTCGTTTTTTTAGGTTAAACCTTCGGTCTTAGAAGTTAGCAGATAGATTAAATCCAATACTTCTGTTCGCAGGAACTGAGAAAAACTCTAAGCCTTGAGAGTTACCAGATGTAGTATAAGCAGCTTCAGGATCAAGATTTGGCACATTAGACCAAAGGATCGCAAGATTTCTACCCACCACAGAAAGTGAAAGTGACTGGAATGGAGTCTTTTCCAAGAACTTTTTGGTGAAAGTATATCCAAAAGAGAACTCACGAAGTTTTCCAAAAGAGGCATCATAAACTACATTCTCTGACACCTGTGCGTAGCGCTGCCAATAGTTATCGATAAGGTACCTAGTAGGATCAGAAGGGTTTGCAGGAATAGTCCAAGTACCAGGAGCTCCTTCCGGCGTCACACCAGTTACAGTCAAGCTACCATCTCTTCCAACCAAAGTATTTTTATGAAGACCATTTTGGTAAGCAAAATAGTTTGTTCCAGACATCATTGATCCACCTGCTCTAAAATCAACCAAGAACATCATTCTGAAACCTTTGAAAGAGAACGTGTTGGTTATACCACCAGAAACAGGGTGACGACCTTCCGCAATTGTCTCATAACCAGCAGTTGTTACTGGGAATCCATTTGCGTCATAAACAGGCTGACCATTGATTTGTTGTTGTTTGAAACCGGTAATCATACCAAGTGGCTCCCCCACAATATGACGGATTCGCTCTCTTCTTACTCTAGATTCATCCAAGTTGATAAACTCGATAGGATCACCAGCTGCATTCGTTCCAAGGCTTAAAACCTCTGAGATATTTCTGGCATAATTAAAAGAGATATCCCAACGGAAATCACCAATGATTGGAGTAACATTTAAAAGGACTTCTATACCCCGGTTTTCTAGCTCACCGATGTTCACTGTTGTAGAACCAAATCCAGAAGTAGCTGAGATACCAGTATTCAAGATGTCATCAGAAGTTCTTCGCTTGTAATAAGCCAGATCCAAACCAATTCTATTTTCCATAAATCTGATATCTGTACCAATCTCCCACTCAGAGGAAAGATAAGGACCCAAATTAGCATTAGGAATAGAACCGTTATTGATCTGTCCAAGGCTAGCTCCACCAATATGTCCTGCTCCAACTAAACCATAAGTAAGGTTCAGCGCATAAGGATTTGGTCCGCCACCACCTACTTGAGCCCAACCACCTCTTAATTTCACGAAAGTGAAGAAATCAGGCATCTTGATCATATCAGAGATCACCGCACTCATACCAACAGAAGGGTAGAAAATTTTGCTGTTTTCAGGCGCAAGCGTGGAGAATTGATCTTGACGGCCAGTAAGATTCAAGAAGATCATATTTTTGTAACCTACGTTCGCCGCACCATAAATAGAGTTGATTCCAAACTCAGAGAATCCATAGCCAAATGACGGAGCTGCCACGTTAGTCACACTATGGAAGTAAGGAACTACAAGGTCGTTTCCTCCACCATTTTTACTTTCATCCGTTCTTCTCAGTTGGTTTCCACCTAAGAATCCATCTACATCAAAATCACCAAAAGTTTTGTTGAAACCGATCATGATATCAGCATTGTTTTCTCGAAGTGTACGAGAGGAGGTATTAAAACTACCTCTAGGCTTAAATGCCGTACCGTATCCTTCATATCCATCTTCTGCTCTGATCTGAAAGTCAGTTCCATATCGACCTTGTACATACAACCAGTCAGTGATATCATATCTCAGTGACATATTTCCAAATACTCGATCAGTCACATCAGTTCTTCCCCACTGATAAGCTGCCCAATAAGGGTTAGTCTGGAATACGTTTCCTTGATATCTCAGCTCAGTTCCATCAGGATTTGCTCCCAATTTATTTGGATCTCCTTTTATTACATCCAAAGGAATATTCCCCGGCTTCACTACCATTGAGAAGTTGGCATTTCCAGGTGAGTCAGAAAGTCTTGGTCTATTTGAAGCTTCTTGCTTTGAATATTGACCAGAAACTGCTAGTGTGAATTTACCCTGCTTACTGTTGACATTGATGCTGGCTACATTTCTATCAAAACCAGCATTTGGAAGGACATCATCATTTGTCAAGTTTGAGAATGAGAATCTATAGCTCGTACTTTCACTTCCTCCAAATAAAGCCACCGAGTTGTTCCAAGTGCTTCCTTGGCGGTAGAAATCATTGAAGTCCTCACCTAAGAAAGAATATGGACGCTGTTGTCCATCAAACTGAATTGCATTAGCTCCATCATAAACACCTCCCCAACCATTGGTTGAAGTATTCAATGCTTCATCCTGAGTTCCAGGCTTTCTACCATCTTGACCAGGACCATAAGTTCTTTGGAAATCTGTACGATCCACTACTTGATCAAAAGTAAAGTTGGAGTTTACAGCAACACCTACTCCTTTTCTGCTTGTACCTTTCTTGGTAGTGATTAGAATAACACCGTTTGCCGCTCTTGCTCCATAAAGGGCTGCTGCAGTATTTCCTTTCAAAACAGAAATACTTTCAATGTCATCCGCATTAATGGAAGACAGACCATCACCGGCATCATTTCCACCCCACATTCCTGCATTACCAAGATTACCTGATTCGATAGGCACACCATTGACTACATAAAGCGGTTGATCTGCACCAGTCAAGGAAGAACCACCTCGAATGACTACCCGAGTAGATCCTGCAGCACCAGTAGACGGAGGAGTCACATTTACACCGGCAACCTTACCAGTCAATGCATTTCCAACGTTGACTGCTCTAGATTCTGTGAATTTATCTCCAGAGAGTTGAGTCACTGAGTATCCGAGAGATTTCTTATCTCTTTGCATACCAAAAGAAGTCACAACCACTTCAGAAAGCTCATTCGCATCCTCAGCAAGAATAACATTTAACTCGGTAAGATTTCCAACAGTAAATTCCTGTGCTGCAAATCCAATAAACGAAAACACTAGCACTGAACTAGAGCTTACCGTAATAGAATACTCACCATCCACATTAGTGGTGGTACCTGTGTTGTTCCCTTTGTCCAGGATTGTTACTCCAGGCATGGGTAGTCCGTCTGACTCTGCAGTCACGACCCCTTTCAGAACTCTTGTCTGAGCTTGCGCATAGGTCATGAGACCCATCATCAGCACAAGAGCAAAAGCAATTGATAGAAGTTTTCTCATAGTTTAAAATAAATAGTGAAATTGAATTGTTTTAGTTTTCCGGAATCCCGGGTTCTTTCGGATGAAAGAATATTTTGTAAGTCTATTTTCATAAAATTTGGGTATTACTTAAAAAAGAAACATTTAACTACATACAACCCTCGCTTGATCCATAAAAAAAACTGAAATCAAGAGATTACGCATAACTCTATTTGGTATAAATCTAAAAATTTCAAATTTATTACAAAAGATATTCGTAATTTTTTTTTAACAAAAAGAAGATTCTTATTCTATTTTTTTATAAAAGTTAAAATTTCAGCCACTTTATTTTAAAATACAAGTCGGATTAAAAAAATATTTTAAAATAACCCTAAGTAAAAATCAGAATTTAAAGAACAACAATTAGCAGTTCGTTAATATTTGTTTAGACAGCTAATAAAGAAATCAAAATATTATTTTAAAAAATAGTTTAAATACACCGTATTTAGTCGATTATTCTGAATTATAAAAAATTGCAAAAGTGGTTTTTAAACAAAAAAACCATCCCAAATAACTGGGATGGCTTATGTTCTTTTAAAAAGCTACTATCTAAGGAAAAGTAACTCTCTGTATTTCACTAATGGCCAAGACTCGTCATCTACCAAAAGCTCCAATTTATCAACTGCATACCTGATCTTATCGAAGTATTGCTCTTTCACCGCAGTCTGGTAACTCTTAGCCTGGACTTCCAAATCAGGGTTTTTGTTGATTTGCTTTCTGGCTTCGATCATAGCGGTGACATTTTGCTTCAATGATTCAATATGCTTTGACACTTCTTTGATTGTATCAACAGCAGTTGAATGATCTAATCCAAGCCCTTTCAATCCATTTGCATTCTCGATCATTTTGTTTTGATACAGAATTGCTGTTGGGATAATATGGTTTAAGGCAAGATCTCCCATCACACGACTTTCAATCTGAACTTTCTTGATGAAGTTTTCAAGCATGATTTCATGACGCGCATGAAGCTCTATATGGTTCAAAACATTGTGACGAGCAAAAAGCTCTTTAGTGTCTTTCGTTTTGTAAACATCGAGCGCCAAAGGAGTAGATTTTAAATTTGATAAGCCTCTTTTAGCAGCTTCTGCAGCCCACTCGTCTGAATAGCCATCTCCTTCGAATCTTACTTTCTTAGAATCTTTGATGTATTTACGCAATACATTCACGATTGCGATCTTCTTTTCTTTACCAGCTGTCATCTCTTTTTCAATGTCTTTAAGCATTGTTTTAAGCACATCAGCTACGATCACATTCAATACAGTCATTGGACCGGCAACGTTTGCCTGAGAACCAACTGCACGGAATTCAAATTTATTTCCTGTAAATGCAAACGGAGAAGTTCTGTTTCGATCTGTATTGTCTAGGATGATTTCAGGAATCTTGGAAATCCCAAGCTTCATGTACATGTTATCTCCTTTTTCAATCTTGATATTCCCATTCTTCTCGAGTTCATCAAGCACCTCGGTCAAAGTGGTTCCTAAGAAAACAGAAATAATCGCTGGTGGAGCTTCATTAGCACCTAGTCTAAAATCATTACCTGCAGAAGCAATACTTGCTCTTAGTAAATCTGCATTGTCATAAACAGCTTTGATCGTTGCAACTAGGAAAGTCAGGAATTGAAGGTTCTCACGAGCTGAATTACTTGGTTGGAACAAATTCACTCCGGTATCAGTGATTAATGACCAGTTATTGTGTTTTCCACTTCCATTGACTCCCGCAAATGGCTTCTCGTGAAGTAGAACTTTTAAATCATGCTTCTCAGCAGCTTTTTCCATCACATCCATTAATAACTGGTTGTGATCAGTTGCTTTATTTATTTCTTCATAAACTGGGGCTACTTCGAACTGACCTGGAGCCACCTCATTGTGACGAGTCATCACCGGAATACCCAATTTGTGAGATTCTACTTCAAACTCAACCATAAAGTCTTTCACTCGAGTAGGAATAGACCCAAAGTAATGATCATCCAACTGTTGACCTCTTGCTGGGCTATGTCCATATACAGTTCTTCCAGCCATTACCAAATCTGGTCGAGCTGAAAAGAGTGCCTTATCTACTACAAAATACTCCTGCTCTACGCCAAGAGATGGTTGAACTTTTTTCACATTTCGGTCAAAAAGCTGGCAAACTTGTACTGCCGCATCATTGATAGCCTCAACTGATTTGAGCAGCGGAGTTTTAAAATCTAATGCCTCGCCTGTATAAGAAACAAAGATTGTTGGGATACAAAGTGTGTTTTCAAAAATGAAAATAGGCGAAGTAGGATCCCAAGCAGTGTATCCTCTTGCTTCAAAGGTTGATCTAATTCCACCATTTGGAAATGAAGATGCATCTGGCTCCTGCTGAACCAAAGCAGAACCTTTGAATTTTTCAAGCCCTGCAAAAGCATCAAAAAATGAATCATGCTTTTCAGCTGTGGAACCTGTCAATGGCTGGAACCAGTGAGTATAATGTGTCACTCCTTTAGAAAGAGCCCAGGTTTTTACAGCTGATGCTACTTCTTCTGCAGCTGAAGCATCGATTTTTGCCCCCTTATCGATTGCCTCCATCACCTTTTTAAATACAGATGGTGCAAGAGATTCTTTCATCTGCTTAGCTCCAAATACGTTGGTACCGAAGTAATCCGAAATTTTAGGGGATGGTGGAGTTACTGCTTTTCGCTGTCTTCCCTGCACCATCGTTAAAGCTTGTTGTCTGAGTGTTGCCATTTCTACAATGTGTGGTTTAAAATTATATCTACAAAAATAGAAAAATACTTCTTTCGAAAAGCTTTTGATGGATTTTTGAAGTCTTTTTTTGAAAAAATTACACTTTTTTCAAAAAATCAAACAAAAAATCACCCTTATTAACGAAAAAACTTGAATTTCAGTAAGAACATTAGGGAATTGAAAACAAGTCAAGTTTAATTACCTTTGTATTCTTAAAAAATAGAACCGATTTTGAAAAAAGTAGCCTTTTATACCTTAGGTTGTAAACTAAATTTCTCCGAAACGTCTACAATCAGTAGACAATTTGAAGAAAAAGGGTACCTAAAAGTCGATTTTCAAGAAAATCCAGACATTTTCATCATCAATACTTGCTCCGTTACTGAGAATGCGG
This sequence comes from Algoriphagus marinus, assembly GCF_001936475.1. Lineage (GTDB taxonomy): Bacteria > Bacteroidota > Bacteroidia > Cytophagales > Cyclobacteriaceae > Algoriphagus > Algoriphagus marinus. The sequence goes on from NZ_MSPQ01000006.1 coordinate 344,619, forward strand.
ACAAGAAGTGTAAGAAAATCGTCAAAGAGGCTAAAAAGATCTCGCCTAACTCTTATGTGACTATTATTGGTTGCTATGCGCAGCTCAAACCAAAAGAAATTTCAGAAATAGAAGGAGTCGATGCTGTACTTGGTGCTGCTGAAAAATTCAGATTAATCGAATTATTGGATGATTTTGCGAAAGCACAAGAGACAAAAGTCCTTGCCTCTGAAATTCAAGAAGCCACTATATATAATAATGCGTACTCCATCAACGATCGCACACGTACTTTTTTGAAAGTACAAGATGGCTGCAACTATGGCTGTGCATTCTGCACTATTCCACTTGCACGTGGCAAAAGCCGAAGTAACACCATAGCATCAGTATTGGAATCTGCCCGCGAAATAGCCGCCACAGGAGTTAAAGAAATCGTACTCACCGGAGTTAATATCGGAGACTTTGGAATCGTAGATGGAAAACGGAATGAGCGTTTTGCGGATTTGGTCTATGCAATCGACGAAGTTGAAGGAATTAACAGATTCCGAATCTCCTCCATCGAACCGAATCTTCTGACAAATGAGATCATCTCATTTGTTGCTACCTCCAAACGGTTTGTCCCTCATTTTCATGTTCCGCTTCAGTCGGGTTCAAATACCATTCTTAGAAAAATGGGTAGGCGCTACCTTCGAGAGCTCTATGAGGATCGAGTTTCCAAAATTAAAACCCTGATGCCGCATGCCTGTATCGGTGTGGATGTGATCGTAGGCTTTCCAGGTGAGACTGATGAGTTATTCCTGGAAACTTATAATTTCTTAAACGAGCTCGACATTTCATACCTACACGTGTTCACTTATTCTGAGCGAGCAAATACAAGGGCTGCAGAAATGGACGAAGTAATCCCGATGAAAAAGCGAAACGAGCGATCTAAAATGCTTCGGATTCTTTCTGAGAAAAAGCGGAGGAAGTTTTATGAAGAGAATTTGGGAAAAACTTTCACTGTTCTTTTCGAAGAGGATGTGGAAAATGGCAAAATCCATGGTTTTACTGAAAATTACATCCGTGTCGCAGCAAAATATGACCCAATGCTCATCAATGAACTTAAATTGGTTACTCTGGATCAAATCAATGAACAGGGCAATGTGGAAGTCTTGGAGCCTGACTTTGTGTATGAAAAACACTAAACCAAAGGGAATCATGAATAGTGATTCCCTTTTTTATTTCCTGTTTGGCTAAACTTTTTAATTCATTCATTCCAAACCAACCTATTTTTCCTAAATTCAACTCAAGCAAAATTCTATTTTTCGTGAGCAAAAAACACATTCCCACTTTAGTCCAAGATGAACCTTGGTTGGCAGATTATGAAACACAGATCAAAGCACGATCTGATAGATTCAGTAAAGCGCTACATGAAATCAAAAACTACAGCGGAAGCATAACTGAATTTGCCGGCATGCATCATTACTACGGAATTCATTTCGAAGCCTGGCGTAATGGCTGGGTCTATCGGGAATGGGCTCCCGCTGCCAATCAACTCTATTTTATCGGTGACTTCAATGGCTGGAATCTTTCCTCCCATCCAATGCGAAGAAATCCGCGTGGCGATTGGGAAATATTCTTGCCTTACGAGGAATACAAAACTCGCTTTGTTCACAAAGGAAAAGTAAAAGTACGAGTGGAATCTGCCAAATTCACCTTGGATCGGATTCCTGCATACATCACACGGGTAGTCCAAGATCCTGAAAATCATGATTTCGCAGGGCAACTTTGGTTTCCTGAGAAATTCCAATGGAATGATTCTAAGTTTTCTCCCAAATCGAATTTCAAGCAACCGCTAATCTATGAGTGTCATATTGGTATGGCTCAGGAGAAGTTGGGAGTGGGGACCTATTCGGAATTCGAAGAACTCACTTTACCCCGCATTAAAGCAGCAGGATACAATACCATTCAGATGATGGCCATCATGGAGCATCCATATTATGGTTCCTTTGGCTATCATGTATCTAATTTCTTTGCTCCTACTTCTCGATTTGGCACGCCTGAAGAACTTAAATCCTTAATCAATACTGCGCACAAAATGGGAATTGCAGTGGAGATGGACATTGTACATTCGCATGCTGTAAAAAATGTAAATGAAGGGCTCAACGAGTTTGACGGAAGCGAAAATCAATATTTTCATCCCGGCGAAAAAGGCTATCATGAAGGCTGGGATTCCAAACTTTTTGACTACGGTAAATTTCAAGTTCAACAGTTTCTACTTTCCAATATCCGCTATTGGCTGGAAGAATTCCATTTTGATGGATTCCGTTTTGATGGCGTGACCTCAATGATTTACAATCATCATGGACATATCTCCTTTGGAGACGCTGCTGCATATTTCGATGAGGGGGTGGATGAAGATGCCCTTCTTTATTTGCAATTAGCTAATACACTTATTCATGCGGTGAATCCAAATGCAATTTCTATCGCTGAAGAAGTAAGTGGAATGCCAGGGCTTTGCAGAAAAGTCGAAGATGGCGGAATCGGTTTTGATTTTCGATTAGCAATGGGAATTCCAGACTTTTGGATCAAGACACTCAAGCACAAGCTCGATGAGCAATGGGACCTCTTTGAGCTTTGGCATGAACTCACCAACCGGCCGAAAAAAGAAAAATCCATCGCTTACGCAGAAAGTCACGATCAGGCTTTAGTGGGTGATAAGTCCATAGCCTTTTGGTTGATGGATAAGGATATGTATTTCAATATGTCTATCCTTCAACCCAGCTTGGTCGTGGATCGAGGAGTAGCGCTTCATAAAATGATTCGGATGATCACCCTGACATTGGGAGGTGAAGGTTATTTGAATTTTATAGGAAATGAATTTGGCCATCCAGAGTGGGTAGATTTCCCAAGAGAAGGTAATGAATGGAGCTATCAATACGCTCGAAGACAGTGGTCACTCGTAGATGACCCTCTATTACGCTATCAGCAGCTGGATGCTTGGGATAAGGTGATGATCAAGCTAGCCACTGATTATCAGATCCTTGCTTCCCCACCTGCGGTACAACTTCATTTGGATCCTGATAAGAAAATTCTGGCCTACGAACGCGGAGGACTCATTTTTATCTATTCTTTTAATCCAACTGAGTCATTTTTTGGCTTTTCAATTTATGTGCCTAAACCCGGAAGCTACCAAATCATACTAGACTCTGATGAAAAGAAGTTTGGAGGGTTTAAGCGATTAGATCCATCAATCAGCTATGCTACCGATGATTCCCAACACCTCCAACTTTATATTCCTAACCGGGTGGTCATCGTACTCGAGCGAAAAAAATAAATTGGGTAAAACCGTGTCTATTGGTCCGATAAAGGAAAGTATATAAGGAAAAACCATAACAATAAAGAAGTTATGCACAATTATGAAAATGAGAATGTATAAATTATTGATTATCGCCATTTTATTTTTAGTCTCTTGTAAATCACAAGAAGAAAGTAAAAATGATTTCATCTCATTTGACGGAACAAAAATTGCGTATTCTGATAATGGCAATGGCGAAGTTGTTTTACTAATTCATGGTTTCATAGTTGATGGAAATTGGAATTGGGGAAAATCGGAATTAAAAAAACAACTGATTAAACAAGGCTACAGAGTTATTATACCAGATTTAAGAGGAAATGGAGATTCTGATAAACCACAAAATGAAGATGCATATAAAAATAATGCGGAAGTGAAGGATTTAATAGCTCTAATTGACCATTTAGAAGCTGACAACTATATGGCCGTTGGATACTCAAGAGGTGCAATTTTACTTGCAAACTTAGTTACTAAAGATAAGCGAATCACCAAAGCTGTATTCGGAGGAATGGGAATTGGATTTACGAATCCAAATTGGCACAGACGAATTGAATTTGGAAATGTCTTTTCTGGACGGACTGAACCTAATCAAATGACGAGAGGAGCTGTAGAATTTGCAGAAGATCTCGATGTGAACTTTAAAATAATGGGTTATTTACAGGACTATCAACCTGAAACGACGGTTACTGAACTTAATAATATTGAGATGGAGGCTTTGGTAATTTGTGGAGATGAGGATATAGATAATGGAAATCCGAAAGAATTACAAGAACAATTACCGAATAGTAAATTAAGTCTCGTTAGTGGAGACCATATGAGTACACCTTTTTCAATGGACTTCGCCGAATCGATTATTGAATTTCTTAATGAAAAATAACTGTGGCCAGAATCGACTATAGCAAATGCGGACTGACTGCTGAAAATGAAGATATTACAACTAAATAACATTCGGTATGGCGGGCAAAGAATCGGTTTCAAAATCCCGAATTTGCCATGGCCAGGACCGTTTTTAAAATTAAGATTTATGAAAAGGTCCATACTTTTTACTCTCACATTTTTAGCTTGTTCTTCAATTTTTGGACAAAGCCTTGATGAAAAATATGGGAAAGATGTCAAATCACTGGATGCAATAATCGCTGCCTATTATGATGTGATTTCAGGGTCTAGCAATGACCCATGGCAGTTTGAAAGAGACAAGTATATTCATGCTGAAAATGCAGTGATAACCAGATTAGACGAAAATGGAAAGGCTGAATCGCATTCTCTGGAAGCAGAATACGTCCCATTGGCCTTATCACCAAAATCGGATTTTTACGAGATAGAGTTAAAAAGAAAAGTAAATCAGTTTGGGAACTTGGCTCAAGTATGGAGTGCTTTTGAAATCAGAACTGATCCAAATATTGTTTCAGATATCAGAGGCCTGAATAGCATCCAACTTCATTTTGAAAATGGGAGATGGTGGATTGATAGTTGGACATGCGAAATGGAGTCTGATAAGAGCGCTGTAGTTGCGGATTTTTTGAAGAAAGAATAAAACTTTTGCTTGAAAGTAAATTCATATTTTCTGCTTTGACGGCCAACAATTTAGGTGTTCAAAAAATATTGGTAAAATCTTAACCAAAACTTTTTCGCTCCCGGTCAACATCCACTCACGCAAAGGAGAAATGGCAACTAGGATAATCGTGTCAAACCAAATTAAAATTACCAAGGCATATTTACAGAAAAAAAGCCCAATAGAATTACCCCTCCAAAAACCTATATTAAATATTTCATCTTATCAGATTTTATCAATTTTTCAACTCCTAATAAATAGGTAGGATAGTTGAATTTTTGATTTCATGGAGTACGAAGGAACTCTGGATTTTTGAAATATTACTCAAAGCCGCCAGCTTTCCTGATGAGAATAAATGGTAATCATTCAAATCCTTTACAATAAGCTTTAACAGAAAATCATTGGCCCCACCCATAAGGTAGCATTCTAACACTTCGGGGAATTTCAACACTGCATCCCTGAAGGACTCTATGGATTCTAATTTCTGACTTTCCAAAGAGACCGAACAAAATATAACCATGTAGGAAGGAAGCATGGATTGCTCAAGAACCGCAACATACTTTTTAATCATACCACTTTCCTCCAGCCTTCTCACCCGGTCATAAACAGGAGTCTTGGTCAATCCAAGTTTAGAGGCTAGATCCTTTACACTTACTTTCGAATCTTCCTGCAGTAGCTGGAGAAGATTTCTATCGATGTCATCTAATTTCACGTGTTTATATTTTTTTTTAGAGGTCACGTGGAATCTCGCAGAATATAATCATCTCAGTGTGTGACTTTTTAGTCATACTCGATTTCATGTGTTTGTAATTTGATTTTTAATGGCCACATAGCCTGTCCCGTCCCGATACATATCGGGATTGCTTCGGGAAAATCTCGCATGGGTACTTATCACCCAAGGGAATGAACCTTCATCCATGCGGAATTTTATAACGTAATTCTTCCTGATTAAATAAAAAAGGAGAATCAATAAAGTGACTCAACCCTTAATAGCTTAAATATACAGGAAAATTTCCTGAAATATTAATCTAATCAGTTTCTGAATCTAGGACTATGTATTTTTGTCAGGACAATAATACCCTACTATTATGAAAAACAGCCTGCAACCAGAAAGCCAAATGATGTCTTTTGGCTATAAACCAGAACTCTCAGAAGGAGCGATTAAACCACCGATGTTTTTGACCTCAACATTTGTGTTTAAGACCGCTCAGGAGGGAAAATCATTTTTCGAAGTCGCGTACGGACTCCGGGAGAAAAAAGACCAAGAAGATCTAGGTTTGATTTACAGTCGAATCAACAATCCTAATCTTCAAATATTGGAAGAGCGGCTTTGCCTCTGGAACAGGGAAGACGATTGTGCCATGTTCGAAAGTGGAATGGCGGCAATCAGTACTGTATTTTTAGAATTTCTTAAGCCAGGTGATTTGCTTGTCTACAGTATGCCTACCTATGGTGGCACAAGTCATTTCATTGAAGATTATCTCACTCGTCAAGGCGTACAAAGCATCGCCGTAAGGGCAACTGACTCTTTTGAAGAAGTGGTCGCCAAGGTGGAATCGAGTGGCCGGAAGGCGCAGTTAAAACTTATTTATCTGGAAACTCCAGCCAACCCAACCAATGACCTCTTTGATATCAGGCTTTACAAAAAGATTGCGGATCATTTCAGCACGAAAGAAGCCACTGTCTCACTGGCAGTTGACAATACCTATATGGGTCCACTTTGGTCAAACCCAATAGAACATGGAGCAGACCTTGTGATTTATTCCGCTACAAAATTCATTGGTGGACATAGCGATGTGATCGCTGGTGCGGTACTTGGAAAAGCAGAATTGCTTCATCGCTTAAAAGTTATGCGCACGTTTTTGGGAAATATGGCCAGTCCTCATACCTGTTGGTTGCTGATCAGGAGTCTTGAGACCTTGAAAGTAAGACTGGAGCAACAAGCTAGAAATGCCCAGAAGATTGCAGATGCCTTGAAGGATGACCCTCGAGTTGAAAAGGTAAGCTTCCTTGGACATCTAGAACCTGGAAGTAAATCTCATACTATTTATTCTCAACAATACTCCTCAGCGGGTACAATGATCTCTTTTGAATTGAAAGGTGGAGAGGAAGAAGCATTTCGATTCTTGAACAGTCTCAAGTTGATCAAGTTGGCCGTAAGTCTGGGTAGTACTGAAAGTTTGGTACAACTTCCAGCTGCAATGACGCATATAGGAATGAGTAAAGAAGCAAGGGCTCAAATGGGAATCTCGGACAAGCTTATACGACTCTCAGTAGGAATAGAGCATGCTGATGACCTGCTTTTGGATATACTCAATGGGATCAGTCAAAGCTTTACAGAGGTCAAATAAAACCAGGTCTTTAAAAAGATAGAAAAGTTTATTTGACCACGAGCGGAGTCTAGCAAAGCAATCAAGAGATTGGCAGTTTTGTAAGGCTCCGCTCTTATGCTAAAACAAAGGCCCAGCCTAAAATGGAAAAGTCAAGAGCGCATGCTGGCTTACGGTATTAAAGTCCCGCCAGACCCGATTCAGTTCAGTATGAGTTCTTGCAGCTTCTAAACCAGCAAATGGGAAAAGTTTAGCATTCGACAGTCGGCAAGCCTGAGTGAGTTTTCTGCTTATTTTACTGACTTTTTTCAAACCTGATGCAGAGGTCTCTCCTTCTTCAATCAGTTCAGCCCAAGAGCTTTCGATAGCTTGGTAAAAGTCACTTCTCAACGACTGAATCCCTTTCGATTCTTTGACAAAGACCTTTTGAAAATAGTCCAGCTGCTTTTTATCATAGGATCGGATTTCATTCCGCTTCCAAAAACTTTTCTCAATCAATTCCTGAAAATGAATGCTGATTCCTAAGATATTCACTGCTAGCGTTGCCTCGGCAAACTGCAAAAATGGATAGCGAAAGATCGGGTCTGGCAGTTTAGTTTTGTCCGGAAGTATCTCAAAGTATCGGTTAGACGGAACCACCAAATCTTCACATCGAAACGCATGACTACCTGTTGCAATCATCCCCATGTAATTCCAGCTATCCAGAATTTCCACTTCAGATTTTCGAAGTATAAAAGCTTTGATTAGGGGTTTTCCATTTGAATCTAAGATAGGTTTCCCATTTTCAACCAGCTCACAATTAGCCGTGAAATGACTGGCATGCAAAGCTCCAGAGGCATAAGTCCAATTTCCACTAATCCGGAATGAGTCACCTATTTTTTCTGCTTTCCCACCTACGAAGCCACTTCCTGCGAGACAAAGCTTGGGTTCTTTTGCTAGTTCTTCTCGCATTTCATTTTCCATAAAACCAACAAACCATCCTGCTCCAGCACAGAGCGTCACTGTCCAGCCTAGACTTGCGTCATGAGAAGCCAGTTTTTCCTCTTGTAAAAGCCCTTTCGTCAATTCTAAACCTAACCCTCCCATTTTTTTTGGGATAAAAAGCTTAAACCAATTTTGATTGTTGATCTCCTCTAACCACTCATCTGGAAGTCTGCCAATTTGCGCAGCTTTTTTTGCAAATTCTTCACTAAAAATTTCGAGATTTTCCATCAAACAAGTTTACGAAGAGATCAAGAAAAAATGCCCAATACTAAAATGAAAAAAGCCGGGATTTCCGGCTTTTAAATTATTTCTTTTTTCGCTGAGCGGCCATCCACTCCATAATCGTCACCGGCCGACCGTCAAGAAGAACAGGGCTTCCGTCCAACTCTGTTCGAGCCATATTGGAATGCGAATAGATCCAAGACCAGTGACCGCTGTAGTAATAGTCATCTCCTCCATAAAAACCCGTAATATCCGTCACGTGATCGTAAAATGAGAAGTGCACATTCTTGGCACCAGCTTTCTTCAAGCGATCGAAAAGAGGCACAACAGTATCTGCGGGCTTCGTCGTTTGATCATCCTTGGAATGAATAAACCACATTGGTACATTCTTAATTTTTTGGAGCTGTGAATCTGAAATAAATTCATTTCCATAAGCAAGCGCGCTAATAAAGCCTGCTGCGAAATAGTCTGGGTGCTCAAGGATTAATTTAAGAGACATATAACCTCCATTAGAACAGCCACCTACATAGATTCGAGTTGGATCGATTTTAGGGTTTTTAGCCACATAATCTTGAATTAAACCAAAAAGAGCCTCGTTATAAATATCATTAGTTTGCCCACGAGTCATCCCTTCGGCTGCTTGCATCCAGAAAGTTGGGGCCTGAGGAACCAGTACATAGGCTCCTCCGAATAACATCTGGATTTCAGGAGAAGCATAGTTAAATGCCTTATTCCCCATAAGTGCGATGGTAGGATCTGATCCTCCTTCTCCTCCTCCATGTAGCCAGATAATAAGTGGTGCTTTTTCGGGACTTGATTTAGGTGTAAAAGCAGCAAAAGTCAATGTGGTATTGTCCTTTGTGAATTTTCCCTCCAAAGCAAAATCATCTACAATCGGGCGAGACCTCCCTGATTCTTCATTCCAAATATTACCAGTTTTGGTATCCAAAATTGTCATCTGATAGTCAATCCAGAAATTACCGCCTCGACTTCCAGTTCGCATGTATTGAATCGGAGAGCCCAAAGGCATTACAGGGCTCACAGCGAGAACTAATGTCGCATAGCTCCCTTCTGTTACTCTATTACCAAACTCATCCGAAGGATAGCCTAAAATGACAGATCTTTTACCTGCCTTATGACCGGCCGGAATCTCTCCGATATCTGAAGACCGATTAACATAGATCTCAAAATCAGATGCATTCACTTCTTTTATAGACTGATTCATTTTTATCACCACTTTATTGGCAGCTGGCCCCCAATCAAAGCCTTCAATGATTAGATGATAAGTTTGTGGAGCTTGAAACTCAATTGAATTAGCCTGAGCAAATGATAAAAATGGAAGGTAAAGTAGAAGAAATAAATACTTTTTCATGAGGAGAGTTAGGTTTGATAAGATTGATAAGCGTGATAATAATGATCTTAAAAATACAAATCCACTAGAATTATGTAGGAGGTGAAATCCAAAACTTTTTATAGTCAAAATCTAACTTAGAAAATCAAAAAAGAATTAAATCAAGCAAATTTTAAACATTATCGCATTTAACTTGTTAGATAGTTATGAGTTCATTTTTAAAACCTACCGGCAGAATCACGAGAAGACTTTATCTAGTACTTTTCATGATTTTTTATTTTACAAATATTTTGAGTCTTATGTTGATATGGCAATCCTATCATGGCGAAGCCTGGCCAATATTCTTTTCCTTCATCATTATCCTGATCGCTTCGATTATTTTACTCCTTATCCAAGCAATCAAACGACTGCATGATATAGGAATGGACTGGAAATACGCACTTTATTTATTAATTCCACCGCCTGTCAATTTCATTGGTTTTATTTGGCTTGCGTACAAACCAGGGGAAAAAGGATTAAATAAATATGGTCCAGATCCAAGAAAAACAGATATAGTTTAATCGTTTTTAAGATAGCGTGCCTTTTTTCAACTCCTTTACTGCATAATCTACTGCTCTAGCAGTCAATGCCATAAAAGTTAATGAAGGATTTTGCACCCCTGTAGAAGACATTGCCGCTCCGTCTGTCACAAAGACATTAGGAAGTTCATGAAATTGATTGAATCCATTTAGCAAAGAAGTTTTTGGATCCTTGCCCATCCTTACCCCTCCCATTTCATGAATATCAAGACCTGGATTTTGACCACTATCGGAAGTTCTGATGTTTTTGCAGCCCGCTTTCTCGAGCATCTCCTGACCTTGCGTATAAAAATCAGCTAGGACTTTTTCATCATTGTCGTCGTAGCTTACATCAATTTTCAGCAGCGGCATCCCCCATTCATCTTTTTGATCTTTACTTAGGGAAACTTGATTCGTCTCTTTTGGAACGGTCTCCGCCTGGACCATCATCCAGACATGCCATGGGCCCACTTCCGTATTTGCTTGCTTAAGTTCAGCACCTAATGCTGCATCAGCCACTCCATTTCCTCTACCTCTTGAGGCACTAAAGAAAGGCATATATCCACCCTGAAAATCCATATCCTGCTTTTTGACATTGCGGAAATTCGGCATCATCATCGTCGTAGGCCTTCTACCAAAGTAATAGCTGTCTTCAAATCCTTCGAAATCTGCACTCATAGAACCTCGGTAATTGTGAAAAGCCACGAATTTACCAAGCAAACCAGAATCGTTTCCAAGTCCATTTGGATAGCGCTTGGATGTACTGTTGAGCAAAATCAGGTTGGTATTCAATGTAGCAGCATTGAGAAAGATTACTTTCGCAAAGTATTCTGTGGCTTCTTTAGTGACTCTATCGATCACTCGAACACCGGTTACTTTTCCTTTTTCATCGTCAAATATCAATGAATGTACCACTGAATCTGGTCTAAGAGTTAGATTTCCTGTTTTTGCGGCCCAAGGCAAAGTCCCGGAATTACTACTGAAATATGCACCAAATGGACATCCTCGATAGCATTGATTTCTGGCCATACATTGACCTCTTCCTTGTTGGAGGTGGATTTCCTTTGGCTTGGTCAAATGAGCACATCGTCCACCAATGGGATCACGATCTGGATATGCGGCTTTGATTCGTTTCTGTAATTCCTTTTCCACACAATTCAATCCCCAAGCTGGTAAAAATTCTCCATCAGGAAGTGTATCCAAGCCGTCATAGTTCCCGCTGATTCCCACAAATCGCTCTACATGACTGTACCAAGGCGCGATATCAGCATAACCAATTGGCCATTCAATCGAATAACCATCCCGCCCTGGACGCTCAAATTCATAACGACTCCAACGCTGTGTCTGTCGAGCCCAAATCAAAGATTTCCCACCAACCTGATAGCCTCGAATCCAGTCAAATGGTTTTTCCTGCACATAAGGATGCTCTGAATCCTTCGCGAAAAAATGCTGTGTGTCTTCTGCATAGGCATAGCAACGGTTGACTACCGGATCTGCAAGCTTTTGATCCAGAGGAATTTGGTTACGATGGGGCATGTCCCAAGGTGCCGCGGTCATGGTTGGATAATCCTTCAAATGCTGAACATCCCTTCCCCGCTCCAGAACAAGGGTTTTTAAGCCTTTTTCACAAAACTCTTTAGCTGCCCATCCTCCAGAAATCCCGGATCCTATTACTATTGCGTCGTATTCGTGCGTGTTCATATTTGAAAAATAAGGGATTGTTTTAAGACTTTTATAAAAAAATCGAATTAGTAAAAAAGCCCGAGGATATAAATCATCGGGCTTCATATTTTTTAGAAATTCTTTTTTTATTCGTATCGCAAGGATTCGATAGGATCTAGTCTACTGGCTTTGTAAGCAGGAAAATAACCAGAAAGCAATCCTACAACAATACAAATCAAAAAGGCGACAAACATCCATAACCATGGAATCAAAAACCCTCCGGCCCCAATTACCAGCGAAATTAAATTCCCTATTCCTATTCCAAGAATCATCCCGAAAATGCCGCCAAGGACACAAATCATGATTGCTTCAAACAAAAATTGTTGACGGATTTTTAATGGTGTTGCGCCCAAAGCTTTTCTAATTCCAATTTCTCGGGTTCGTTCAGTCACAGATACAAGCATGATATTCATCAAACCTATGGATGCTCCTAAAAGTGTGATAAATCCAATTCCGAAACCTCCAATTCTCAAGTAGCCCGCAACCTCTTCTAGACTTTCAGCTACAGATTGACTCTTTGTCAAATCAAAAGAATCTTCTTGAGCAACACGATCCTGACGGATTTTTCGCATCATCCCAATTGCTTGTCCCATTTCGTAATCAACTCGCTCAGGACCTGAGGCAACACCAGTTACGTTATAATTAAAAGTACCACGCTGATCCAAGCGACTTGCATTTTCAACAGGAATAAGAATCTGACGATCCGCACCGGAATCTGGTCCTACACTTCCTTGCTTCTCCAAAACTCCAATAATGGTATATGGCCTTCCGAAAAATGAAATCTTCTCTCCAATTGCTTCCTCGTTTGATTCAAATAAAAGCTCCTTCAGTTCCTTTCCAATAATAGCAACGCTATTACCATACCTGACTTCGAGATTTCCAAAGTTTCTTCCTTCCTGAAGATCCATGGCCTTTATACTCATGTAATTCTCGTCTACACCTCTAATTCTAACATTTGGGTTAGTTTTTTTCGATCCTCTTTTCACTTCGGAAGAACCCGTCACAGACACAAAAACCGTGGAAATTCCAACGCTGGAGTAGGCTTGTTTAAAGTCCATAACTTCATCATAGGTAAGCTTTGGATAGATCTTTTGAGATTTACCATCAGTGACAGCACGGCCACCACTGAAACCTTTATTTTTTAATTCGAAAGAGTTTGCGCCTAGGCCTGCAAAACTATCTGCAATCTGGGCCTTTATCCCGTCTATGGCTGTGAGCATCCCCACCAACGAAGAAATGCCGATTGCAATAATAGCTCCGGTAAGGATGGTACGAAGTAGGTTTACCTTTATTGAGTTTACTGCTTCTCGAATATTTTCGATCAAATTCATATTATGTTCGGATTAGAACAGATTAATTTCATTTTTTTAGAAAATGCCTTTAATTATAACCAATTCAGCTTGATTTGGCTATTTAAGACACTAATTTTTAACATTCCTTATTTCAAATTTCTATTTGGCTTCTATCAAAGGAACATAAACTTTTTCAACGGATAGAGCAGAAAATGGATCATAACTAGAATCAAATGTCTCGAATTGATCCCTGCTCAACTGCACTTGTGTAAACCTTCCTACCAAATAGTTTTTTTCGAGAAACCGATAGAAGCAATCCCTATATCTTTTAATGCATTCGATCTGCACGTAATCCTATCTCTTCTAGTACTGAAGCTTCGAAAGTGAGCCATTCCTGCCATCGAGCATTAACTTTCTCTACTTCTTGATAGCTTCTAGCCAACTCAATGAAGGTTACATAATGACCAGCTTCTGAAACCATCAATTCATAATAAAACTTCTTTAGCTCCTCGTCTTGAATATTCTTTGAAAGCAACTTGAATCGTTCACAACTTCTGGCCTCGATTAAGGCATTTAGTAACAGTTGCTCAGTCAATTGCTGCATACGATTTCCCCCTTTTTTCACAAAATTGGTGAGTGCGACTACGTATTCGTCCTTCCTTGGAAAACCAAACTTCAATCCTCGCTTTCGAATCTGTTCCATTACCCTTTCAAAATGCCCCCACTCTTCTGCTACAATCGGAGTCAAAGTATCCACAATCTGATCTAGATCATTAAATCTCAAAATCAAGCTGATACAAGATGACGCTGCCTTTTGTTCACAATAGGCATGGTCGGTCAAGATATCCTCGATTTGCATTTCAGCTATCCCTACCCATCTTGGATCAGTTGGAAGCTTCAAGTGAAGCATTTTCTCTTTTGTGTTTTCCTCCCAACCCATCTTAATCAAATAAATACCAAGTAATTCCCAAGTCTATAAATGATTTGTATCCCGTATAATCCGGCGTAACAAAATAACCCTGTTCTCTCATCAAACCACTATTCAAATGATTGTATTTGAATAAAACACGAGTTCGATTGATTCTGAAATCTAAGAAAAAGTCAGCCACAGGATAAGCATATACATTAAAATCATTTTGCAAATAATATTGCTGAGTAGCTGTAAAGTATGCATTTGCATTATAGTCCGAATGATATCGAATATCCACTCCTATCTGTACATAGACATTTTCGTCAAACAGCGGACTATCAAAATAGATTTTTGAGTTGGCATAAACTGAGGGGATTCGAAACGCATCTGCACCATTGCCTGTCACTTCTGTAAAAATAATCTCATTATCCCAACGGAACTTCTTCCCTATTTGGAAGTTTGCAATCAAACCTGGCTGAAGCATAAATGCCTCTCCAAGTGCCTGAGTGGCTTTTCTACTCTCATCAAAATAGACGTAATTATTAATTCTATTTAGTGTTAATGAAGGTCTGATATGTATTTTTTTGAAATCAAGCTTAAGCGTCCCTTTAATCTGATCAACTCCAATGTTATCAAACTGATTAGACCAGTTCAAAAAGTAGCCTTGATATTCTTGCTGCATGGAAGTAGGTTTGTATAGTGCCTTGGTGTATTCCGCATCCACCCATGGTGAAGAAAACAAACCATGCACTCGAAAAGCACCAGGCAATAAGTATTCTCCATCTGCACTAACTGTCCACTTTTCTGAGATTTTACCGATCAATTCTCCTCCGACAAAAACCTCATTGAATGTCTGGTCAGAATCAAAACGAGGATTTCTCATTTTTCCGGAACGGAATTTTGCATAGGCATTATAGTAAAACCCTCCGAAAGTCCCCTTGAAACCAACCTCATTTTTCCATTCGGAAAAGAAATTCTTGTTTTGAGCTGTATCTCTTGCACTAAGTCCATCGATAGGATAATAGAGCGTATCCGAAGTAGTCATATCGGTTTCAAAAATCAAATCCTGATTTTTCCGATCGAATACATGATACAATTGCAGACCATCTTTGACTTTGTATTCGTGGTAAAAATGATAGTCCTGTCTCAAATCACGAGCTTGAGTGTACCTCAGCCAAACCTTGGCATCCTCATAAGTAAAATACAAGGATGTACTGTCTATTTCAGGAGGTATGATACCACCAATCTCATTGACTACGTGTCGCATCCTCGAAAAATTACCCAAAAACCAATATCTCCCATTTTCTGAGCGGTAATTAGTGTGAAAAGAATATGAATTCTGCTCGACCATATTATCGTCTCTGGCCACGGGATTCAAAGTTTTTTTGGATCGAATGGTATGGAATTCAAGCCCAACGTTCCACCTGGGATTGATATTTCTTGCAAATTCGATATCCAGCATATTACGGTTACCACCTCCGAAAAATGCTGACATGTTGGTAAATGGAGATTTTGTATCAAAGTATTTCCTAGTCTCAGGAGCTCTATAATACAAGTCGTAAGCGCTATAACCAGACCTCGTTCCGATCATCTCCGGAATCTGGTAAAATATCGGCGTGGCTGCCGAACCTATATTTCCCAAATCCTGATACTTCCAACCACTTTTGGCAACTGGATCATAATTATGAAAATTATTCAATGCGGTATCCTGCGGAAAAACCTGAAGTCGATTTCGCTTGATATCTTTTTCAAAAAAGTGAAGACTTGTATTCGGACCATAAACCATTTTTGTGGAGTCGTCCAAAAGTGTCCTTCTTCCTTCCAGTTCCTGTTCTTCACCTTCTTGAATTTCCCGATTTTGATTTGGGTTTTGATTGGTGCTGTTGGTAGGCCGTGTAGTTTTAGGTAATGGTCTTTGCGCAAGCGAAAGCTGTATGCTTGCCAAAATCAAAATAAGAAATAAACCGATTACCTTTTTTTTCACTTATGGTGGTCTTTATTAAAGACTTTTTGTTGGATTAGTCCATCCAAAATGGCTTCATCTGTCAGGGACATGGATACCACTATTGGAAGGACAAAAATCGGAATTTCTTGCAGAAAACCTTCGGGAGCATTGGATTTAACTTTTACCGCATCCTTTTCAGTAGTGAGGATTACTGGCTGAACAGGTAAAAAGCTTTGAAAAACAGTCTTGATTTTTTCAAAATCAGATAATGAATAATCATAATGATCAGGATAGCTTAAGGTTGTCATGAGTTGGTATTTCTGAGAAACATATTCCACCAAAGGCCCATCATCTGCTAAACCTGTCAAAAGAATAATTTGTGGAGAAAAATCAGGATCTCCACAGAGAGGAAATGGCACCCCGTATGAAATGGATGAAAAAATGACTGGGGTTTTTGGTTTGATATACCGATTGATCTTTTGCACCAACTCTGATTTATCATGATCACTCAGAGTCTCGGGGGATTTGGTGACAATCACCATATCTCCACGCTTTGCACCTTTCCTACTTTCTCTTAATCGTCCCATTGGAAGCAGAAAATCAGAACAAAAGGGCTTATGATAGGTAGTCAAAATGATATTCAAATCACCTGAGATATACCGGTGCTGAAAAGCATCATCGAGTATTAAAACCCCTGGGGACTCCTCTCCTGCGCTTATCTTTTCTATTGCAGCAAGTCTATCTTCTCCAACAAATACTTCAATTTCATTTTTAAATTTCATAAAAATCTGAAATGGCTCATCACCTATTTGGCTGGGTGTAGACTGAGAGTTTGCAGCTAAAAACCCTTTGGTTTTCCGACCATATCCCCTACTTAAGACTGCTACTTTAGAGCCTGATTTAAGTTTACCTATCAGGAATTCCACCATTGGAGTTTTACCTGTTCCTCCTACCGAGAGATTACCAACTACAATACTTGGTATATTAGACTTCTGACTTTTTTTCCAACCCAAATCAAAAAAAATATTGCGCAGACTTGTGACTAAATCATAAAGCAAAGCAAAAGGATAAAGAAGAAAATCGTACCAGCGCATTCGTCAGATTTAGTATTTTTGACCAAATAAAAGAAAAATATGGGACACAAGATTAGTCAGGTAATTTCATATCTAGAATCAATAGCTCCTCCAGCATATCAGGAATCATATGATAACGCCACATTGATTACCGGAGATCGCAACTGGGAGGTCAATGGCATACTTTGCTCTTTGGATTGTACTGAGGCAGTGGTGGAGGAAGCGATAGCATTAGGTGCAAATATGATAGTAGCTCATCATCCCATTGTTTTTAAAGGATTGAAAAGCTTAACTGGACAAAACTATGTGGAGCGTACGATAATCAAAGCAATCAAAAACGATATTGCTATCTATGCGATTCACACAAATTTAGATCATGTCGCTCATGGAGTTAATAAACGGATTTGCGATATACTAGAGCTCCAGAATGCCAAAATATTGAGTCCTAAAAAGCATTTGATAAGTAAGCTGGTATACTATGTACCTGTTTCAGACGCCCAAAAAACGCTCGACGCAGTTTTCGCAGCTGGAGCTGGTAAAATTGGGGAGTACAAAGAATGCTCTTTTCAAGTTAGGGGAAAAGGAACCTTCACTCCCTCCGAAAATGCCAATCCGACCATAGGCCAAAAAGGAACTCCCACAGAGGTTGACGAGGTAAGAACGGAAGTTTTGGTGGCATCTCATCTCATGACTCAGGTAGTTCTTGCTCTGAAAAAAAATCATCCTTACGAAGAGGTCGCTCACTACATTGAATCGTTGGAGAATGAAAATCAAGAAGTTGGAGCAGGGATGATAGGGGAATTAACAGAAGAGATGAAGGGAGAGGATTTTTTAGATTTTTTGAAAGACAAAATGAAACTCTCAATGATCAAACATACGGAGATACCTAAAAAGAAAGTAAAGAGAATTGCTGTATGTGGAGGAGCCGGAATTTTCTTGCTTCCCGATGCAAAACGAGCAAATGCAGATGTATTTGTAACCTCAGATATTAAGTATCATGAATTTTTTGATGCAGAAGGAAAGCTTATTCTGTGTGATATAGGACACTATGAGAGCGAAATTTTCACAAAAGAATTACTCCACGAGTTTTTGTCACAAAATTTTCCTAATATTGCACTCTATTTGACAAAAGTAGTTACAAATCCCACATCCTACCGATAGTACATGGAAAGTACAGTAGCACAGAAACTCGAAGCTATACATAACCTTCAACTTTTAGACTCAAGACTTGACGCCATCTTAAAAGTACGCGGAGCCCTCCCTGAGGAAGTTCAGGACTTAGAAGATGAAATAGCAGGTTACAATACTCGTTTAGAGAAGTTTAAATTTGAAATTGATTCTTTTGATGATGAGGTGAAAGCCTTGAAAGAGAGCATCAAAGATTCTGAAAAACTGATCAAAAAATATCAAGAGCAGCAAATGAATGTTCGTAATAATCGTGAATACGATGCCATTACGAAAGAGCTTGAGTTGCAGGACTTGGAGATTCAGGTAGCGAAAAAGAAGATCGCTGAAGCAGGAGCAAGAATCGAACAGAAAAAAGTAGACCTTGAAGAGCTTACTGCTATAATGAAAGACCGTCAGAAAGATCTTGATCAGAAGAACAATGAGCTTTCTACGATTATTTCTGAAAGTGAATCCGAAGAGGCAAAAATCAACAATGACCGAGTAAAAGCTACCAAAAAGGTAGATGAGAGATTATTGAAGTCATATGAAAAAATCAGAGAAAATGCTAAAAATGGCTTAGCAGTAGTAATGGTTAAAAGAGGAGCTTGCGGTGGTTGTTTCAACACAGTACCACCTCAAAGACAGGCAGACATTCGTGAGAAGAAAAAATTGATCGTTTGTGAGCATTGCGGAAGAATCCTCGCTGGTGTTGAAGACGAAATCACTCCTGAGGCTCCAGTAAAGAAAAAAAGAACTACTAAAGCTTAATTAAAGCTTTCAAAATATGAAGACCCTCGAATTAATTTTCGAGGGTTTTTTCATTTTTATACCATTCCACATTTGCTATGAACACTTTAAAAAGACTATATTAGACTCTATGAAAAGAGTAGCAATCCTTATAGTCACCCTATTCTGCTCCCTTTCGGTTTTTGCTAGTGAGAATGAAACCAAAACATTTTTGGTAATATTCAAATCCAAGGAATTAAAATCGCACAAGGTATCTCTCAAAGAGATCGAATCGCAATTTTCTTCTGTTTACAAAACAAAAAGCTACGAGGGAAATTCAGAACCTTCAGTAATGATTGATATCCCGGCATGCGATTTTGACGAATGCTTTCTCGGTGATTTCTTGATTTCATTAGGAAAAGGCGAAGAAATTAAACTTCAAGAAATAGCTTTCCGGGTAATTGACATGACCGAAAGTAAAAAAGCACTTGAGCAGAAGTTATTACTCCTTAGCGAAACTCATAAAAAAGTCTCGAAAACAGAGAAGGTCAACCCAAGACCTTAAGGTGTTCCTGAGAATTATTTTTTCGAACCACAAAAGTTCCATCTTCTAATTGCTCTAATAGATACAAGCAAAGATTTTGGTGTTCGAAGTTATCCATATGGCGAAGGTCAAAATTCAAGATAACACTAAGGAAGATTCTCATAGCCCTTCCATGCATACACACTAGTATGGTTTCACCAGGGCCCTCCAAAATGGTTTTAATGCCTGATCTCATTCGCTTTGCTACCATATTTGGGCTTTCCCCTCCAGCAATCGCATAGTCTAGGTTTCCTTGCCTCCATTGATTAAGCATGTGTTTGTAATATTCCCCTTCCTCAGGAGTCATTGGTGTCCCTTCATAGCTCCCCCATGATATTTCATTTAGGTCCACCAAAGCAGTTGAAGGAATACCAAGGTCTATGAAATTTTGAATGGACTGTTTGGTCCGAATCAATCCAGTATGATAAATCTGATCAAAAGGGACCTGCTCATATACTTTAAAAAATGCATTTGCCTGTGCAATACCCGTCTCATTTATTGGAGCGTCTATTCCGCTCCCTTGAACTACACCTTTTAAATTAAAATCTGTTTGTCCGTGCCTTACGAGGTAAATTTTTTTTCGATTCAAGTTTCTCTATTTTTGTTCTGAGCTCAAATAAACCTCATTTAGCCCAAATTTTAATGGTATTTCTTTCAAAGCCTAGTTTAGATGACTTGAATAACCTCGGAAAAGAAACAATGGTTACTCATTTGGGCATTATTTTCACTGGTATTGGAGATGATTACCTTGAAGCAAGCATGCCAGTAGATTCCAGAACCAAACAGCCTATGGGCTTGTTACATGGAGGAGCAAACGTAATTTTGGCAGAGACACTAGGAAGTTTAGCTGCTTCTCTTACTATTGTTCCAGAAAAACAATTTGTGGTAGGTCTGGAAATCAATGCTAATCATCTTAAGTCAGTAAGAGAAGGCAAAGTAATAGGAACTGCCAAGCCAATCCATTTGGGTAAAACAACCCAAGTCTGGGAAATAAAAATTAAAAATACAGCCGGTCAATTGTGTTGCATCAGCAGACTTACAATGGCTATTTTGGATAAAAAATAAATGATCAACTCTCAGGTTGCAATAAATTATACGCTTAGCGAATTATTGGAATTAATCCTCCTGCATGGGTTTCAGTCTGGTGGTTCTTTTGCCATTTGGCGAAAGCCAAAGTCGAATAATCTGGAACTAACTCTTAATGAAAACCCTAAACCTGAAAGGACGTCAATAAATCTGGAAGAGTTGAAACCTGGATTTATCGTACATCCTTTTGCGGACCAAGAGGATCAAAAAGCATTCTTTATCTCAGCTTCTAAATACTGGAGTTTCAAAATTGGAGCTACCATTTCTGATGAAGAACTCCCCTCTTGGTTGGCAAAGTCAACTGAAGATGACACTTCAGAAAAAGCAATCTTTCGTTATAGTTTTTTCTCTGAAAACAATACTAATAAAGCTAAGGATGCTCGGGAATTTGGTGTTGAAAAAAAACATTTCATCAAACTGGTAAAAAAAGGGATCCTTGCAATCAAAGAAGGAACCCTAGAAAAAGTTGTTCCTGCCCGGACTAAATACATTCCTCTTGAAGAAAGTTTTGACTTAGCGAAAAGCCTTTTCAGTATGCTTGAAGCATACCCAAATTCATTTGTGAATTTCTTTCACATTCCCACAGTTGGCACATGGATAGGTGCATCTCCTGAAATTCTGATAGAGACGAAAGGGAATTATTTTCATACCATGTCTCTAGCAGGAACTCAGCCCGCAATCGGAGAAAACCCATTGAAAACGGCAGCTTGGACGCAAAAAGAAATTGAAGAGCAAGCCTTAGTGAGCAGGTATATAGTGGATTGTTTTAAAAAAATTCGACTAAGAGAGTATGAGGAACATGGTCCAAAAACAGTCTTAGCCGGCACTTTACTACACCTCAGATCTGACTTCAAAGTTGACATGAAGGCTACTAATTTTCCTCAGCTTGGTTCAGTAATGCTTCAACTTTTGCATCCTACTTCAGCAGTCTGTGGAATGCCTAGAAAAGCTGCTCATGCTTTTCTCAAAGACTTTGAGGACTTGGATCGATCTTTCTTTGCCGGATTCATCGGTCCGGTAAATATTGAAAATGAAACCTCTATTTATGTAAATCTCCGAACGGCCTCGCTTCAGAATGGATATTCCATTCTTTATGCAGGTGCAGGTGTCACGGAGGAGTCAGATCCGGAAAAAGAATGGGAAGAAACGGAATTGAAGTGTCAAATCATTGGTAAATTCCTACAAAATCATAAACCTTGATTCTCGAACCTATTATAGATTTAGTGGCAGTTTGCCATAAAAAAGGAATTGAAAATGCAATTCTTTCTCCAGGATCAAGATGTGCTCCTCTGACGATTGCTTTTGCAAGACATAAAGGAATCCATACGAGAACGGTATCTGATGAGCGCTCCGCTAGCTTTATTGCACTGGGGATGGCGCAGCAGCTAGAAAAACCCGTAGTATTAGTATGTACATCAGGTTCGGCTGCTATGAATTATTTCCCTGCGGTGGCGGAAGCATTTTTTCAAGAAATTCCTCTTTTGATATTAACAGCAGATCGACCACCCGAATGGATAGATCAATATGATGGACAAACGGTTTACCAGCATGAATTGTATGGTAAGCATGTCAAAAAAAGCTTTCAATTTCCCGATTCCTTTTCTTCGGAAGATCAAGTCTGGCATGCAAATCGAATTATTAACGAAGCTATAAACCTTGCTAAACAATGCCCAACAGGGCCAGTTCATGTCAATATTCCATTAAGGGAGCCTTTTTACCCGGTAGAAAATGAGGAGATCTCATTTCCTGAAAAACCCAGAATTTTCAATAATCCAATTGAAAGTATCAATCTTTCTGATGAATACTTGAAAAAGTTGAAAAATAGGCTTTCATCCTTCGGGAAAATCTTAATTGTACCGGGCCAACAACGGCCCAATTTCGAAATTCAAGCCATCTTAGATGAATTAGCGAAGGAACAAAAAGTAGTTGTAGTTACTGATGTTATCTCGAATCTCCAGTCTGACTATACGATTAATCTGCATGACCATTGGTTAGGTAATAATCAACCAGGAGAAGATTTAAAACCCGAACTGATCATTACTTTTGGCAAATCAATTATTTCCAAGTCACTAAAAATCTTTCTACGAAATTCAGAAGCTTCGCACTGGCATATTCAATCTACCGGTTTAGGGAAGGATACTTTTCAGCGTCTGACACGGATACTTAGCACTTCACCAATTTCATTTTTGAATTGGTTGAAGGAAAATCTCCCAGCTCAGGATGAACAATTCTTTTTCAATTGGACAGTGTTGGAACAAAAAACTCAAAAATCACTTCCAGAAGTATTTAAATCAGTAGAATTTGGAGAATATCCAGCACTTGAATTTATACTAAAAAAAATACCTGCTTCTTCTAAGATACATCTTGCAAATAGTATGACAGTTCGGTACGCAAATTTCTTAGGGAAGAGAACTCAAGAGATCATTTGCAATAGAGGAACGAGCGGAATTGACGGGTCTAATTCTACAGCAGTTGGCTGCACATTTACCACTAAAGAAACTGTCACTCTGATTAGCGGTGACATGGCTTTTTTCTATGATAGAAATGCTTTTTGGCATAATTACACCATGCCAAACCTCAGAATTGTTTTATTGAATAATCACGCTGGAGGAATATTCCGGTTAATTGATGGCCCATCAAAACAACCCGAACTTCAAGAGTTCTTTGAAACCAAACAAAACCTATCAGCACAATTCTTAGCTCAAGAGCATGGCTTCCACTATATAAAAGTTGTTGATAACGAAGAATTAGAATCTGCCATGACCGATTTTTATTCCCCAAGTATTCATCCTAAAATCTTGGAAGTCGAAACTTCAAGCGAAAAGAATGCTTCAATTCTGAAGTTTATCAAATCCAAAATCAAAGAGAATATTACTTAACTATCTTAATTTTCCTGGAAAATCCTCACGTAGTCCACTTTCATTTCTTGAGGGAATGACGTATTTCCATCAGGATTCCCAGGCCATCTACCCCCTACAGCGACATTGAAAATAAAAAAGAAAGGCTTGTGGAATTCTTCCAACCCACTAGGAGTGATATCAATGACATGATACTGTACGTTATCGAGTAACCAAACAATTTTTTGCTTATCCCAGATAATAGAAAACACATGATATTCGTCATTGAAGATTCCTGTGCTCAACTTTGTTTTTCCACCATAGTTTGCATAGTTGCCTGAATTATCCCAATGAACAGTACCGTGCACAGTTCGGTCACGGTCTTCCACTGATCCGCCAACCATTTCCATAATGTCGATTTCACCGCACTTAGGCCAACCTACATCGGAGAAATTTTCTCCCAGCATCCATAGCGCAGGCCACATACCTTGACCTTTAGGCAAGATCGCCCGAATATCTATACGCCCATAAGTGAAAAACTTTTTCCCTTTAGTAATCAATCTTGTAGAAGTGTAACTTTTTCCACCTATCGATTCGCGCTTTGCAGTGATTGTCAGTTTTCCATCGGAAAGAGAAGTATTTTCTTTTTTATAATACTGAAGCTCGTCATTTCCCCAACCACAATTTTGAGGACAACCATCTCCAATCTCGAAAGTCCAGTCATCAGTTAAAGTCGATGAATTAAATTCATCTGCCCATACTAATTTATATCCATCGTAATTCTCTGGGCTTTTGAAACCTGCATCAGGATCCAATCCCAATGCAGCGGCATTCATATTAATGGTTTTAGAATCTACCACAAAAAGCTGCTCATCTGCATGAGCTTGAAGTGTAATGGTATAATCACCCTTTACTTTATATGTATAGGAAGCAGAATTACCATCGACCCTTTGAGTTGTTTCACCTGGAGTTCCAAAGTTGATTTTAAAAAAAACCGCATTGTCTGCAGTAAAATTGGCTTTAACAACTCCATTACCAAGTGATTCAATTTCAAGGATTAAGTTACTTGGTAGTTTAGTTTGCTCATCCGAAGCATTTTCGGAACAAGATGAAATTAAAATTGAGCAAAATAAAAGGCAGTAATAAAAAGTGGATTTTAGCATGAGTTAAGGAAATTTCCTTAATAATACTTTTTTTTTTCGAGTCTGGAAAATATAAAAATTTAACCATAGGAAATTTGAATAAAATCAGACTTAGTGAAATACTAAGCTTGCAATTCCAATTTTGGCTATTGCCTGAACGCTATTAAAAGCAAGTTGGTAATATTTATTTTTTAGCATTCCTTATAGTCTGGGACGCAAATCAAAATATCTCTTGTTTTTAAACTAGAATTTAATAGTTTAAAAACAAGAGACACTTAATAGTTACATAGAAAAGGTTTCTATCCTTTTTGAGACTACTTTTTCTGAAACACACGGATATAATCCACACTCATTTCCTGGGGAAAAACAGAAGTCTCGTCAGGTGATCCTAATGTTCTCCCTCCTACTGATAAACTTAAAAGAAAAAAGAAAGGCTTTTGGAATTCATCCAATTCTGACGGAGTAATATCAAGAGAATGATATTGGACTCCATCTAGTAGCCAAACGATTTTCTGAGCATCCCAGACAATTGAAAAAACATGAAACTCATCATTTAAAATTCCAAAAGGTAAAGTGGTTTCCCCTCTACTAAACTCTTCCCTATTAGAATCATCCCAAAAGGAAGTACCTCTTACAGTGGCATCACCGTTGTCGGTACTTCCACCGACCATTGACGCAACACTAATTACTCCGGACTTAGGCCAACCTACCTCTGGAAGACTTTCTCCCATCATCCAGATGGCCGGTCCAAAACCTTTTCCTTTTGGAAACTTTGCTCTAACATCGACTCTTCCAAAAGTAATAAATTCGTTTCCTTGAGTGGTCATTCTAGAAGACGTATAATTACTTGTTCCCTCATTTTCTTTCTTGGCAGTGATAATAAGATTTCCATCGACCAAAGTGGCATTATCTTTCTTATAATACTGCAACTCTTCGCTTCCCCAACCACAAGTAAGCGGACAACCATCTCCAAGGTCAAAGTTCCAAACATCTGAAAGTTCTGTACCTGAAAACTCATCAGCCCAGACCAAATCATATTCATCATAGCTAGTTGGACTGGTGAAACCTGTATTTGGATCAAGACCTAGAGCAGCCGCATTCATCCGTATCATTTCAGTACCAGAAATAAAATCTTTCTCATTGGTATGAGCTTGAACTTGAAGCGTAAAATCGCCTTTTGTAGTAAAAGTTTTGGTAGCTGAGTTTCCATTTACTCGTACCAGCGATTCACCCGGAGTACCAAAACTTACTTTATAAAAGGCAGCTTTTTCTGCTGTGAAATTGGCTTTTACAACCCCATCTCCAAGATATTCAACTTCAATCGATAAGTTGGTTGGAAGGACAATTTGCTCATCTGAGGAGTTTTCAAAACAGGAAGAAACCAAAAATGAGATAAACAAAAGACAAATAATAGATGTTGATTTCATTAGTTAATTGATTTATTTGCTGAAAAATAGAACTTTTTTTTGGTTGAAAAAATCATTGTCATGAACCTGTTTTTACTGTATTTCATTAACATAAATCAATATTTGAAATCCTTTGATTTTCAAAAAAATATTTTGAAAAATCCACTAGGTAAACTCAGGGGAATTTCTTCCCCCGATTTTTTGAATTAAATAAATCATTAAAGCGATTTGGACTATTTCTCCTAAAGTCCAGGGAATCAACGCTAGAAAAGCTCCTATTCCTGTAAACATCAGAGCTCCTGCCACCATCAGTAAGGCACCCATAATCGTGGCAATGGAGGAAAACTGTTTTTTGTATCCTAAGTATCCCAAACCAAGAAATGCATATAGGAATCCAAATGAACTTACTTTGATCATGTAATAATCTCCCAAATTGAAAGCCGTGGTAAACATGGCGATCAAATCCACCCCATACCAAATCACATTGGCTCCAATCATAATCCAAAGCGCAATTTTTAGAATTCCATTTGGAAAGGATTCCGTCAATTTCACCCAACCCAGCAGGAAAATCACATAGAAAAGGTAAGAGCCTGTTTTAATCCATGCGAAAGCACCTGTATTTATGGAGGGTTCTCCTGCGATAAATTCAGTTTCTAAACCGATCTCAAACATGGAAAGGAAAAAGTAGAGGATGGAAGCTCCGATTGCCGCATACAGAATTGGAGATGGTTTCGCTTTGACTCCTTCCGCATTTTCCTCTTGATTTTCCCATTGATATCCCAAAGCCTCAAACAAGGTCTTGATGGTATAACTTCTTGGGGTCACTTCACCAGCTTCTATTCGCTGTACCGTTCGCACATTCAGATTGCACTTTTCTACAAGTTCCTCCTGAGTCATTCCCTTTGCTTTCCTAAGCTCAGAGATTTTTTTGCCTAATTCTGGTTGTTTCATAAGTAATGTGAGTTTTTGATTAACCATGGCAATTTCTCTGATAGGTATTAAACTTAAGACGAAAAAGGCTCGGATTTAACCCGACATTAGCCCGACAAATTGATCTATGGGCTAAAATAGCCCAATTTGAAAATTTCTCAAGGAGTATGGAATAAGGAATTCTCCGAAAGAGATCAAATCAATTCCAAGACTTGGCCCAAAACTGGATTTCGATTGCTCGTTTTCCAGATGATGGCCAACTCCGTAAACTGTGAAATATTGGGAATTTCCATAAAACGGACGTTTGTTTCGTATCCTTCCTGAATGGAAGTAGGGACGATGGCTACTCCCAATCCATTTTCTACCAGTCTAAAAATGGTCAAGGCATGCACTGACTTATGCTGAATCTTTGGAGAAAAGCCAGCATCACGGCAAATTCCTATAATCTGCTCATAGTAGTAATTGCTGTAATCACTTGAAAAAAGCACGAATGATTCATCTTTGAATTGATCCATAGAAACAAAATCTGATTTTTGAATCGGATGATTTTTTGGCACAACCAAAGAAAAACTATCTCTGGAGACTTTTCGCATCTCCAATCCTTCCGGTACTGAGGCTAGCCGGACAAATCCCAAGTCGAGCCTATCATTTTGCACCATTTCTACTTGAATAGAATTACTTAATTCTTCCAAGTTGACGCTAATCAAAGGCTGGTGTGTATTTAATCGGGATACTAATCGAGGAATAAGTTGATTGGAGGCAGATCCTAAAAAACCAATTCGGAGCTCCCCTATTTTCCCTGCCTGAATTTGACTCAATTGACCTTTTATAGTATCCAAATGATTTAGCACAAAATCAACCTCTTCCTTAAGATAGCTTCCAGCTTTGGTGAGACTGACACTTTTCTGGTCCCGATCAAAAAGTCTCACTTGGAGTTCCTCCTCTAGTTGGCGAATCTGCCGACTAAGCCCTGGTTGCGATATAAATAATCGATCTGCAGCTCTTCGAAAATTCAATTCCTCCGCAACAGCTTTGAAGTAAGTTAAATGTCGGATTTCCATGATACCTTAAAAGTATCAATTATTGATAAATATAGTATCATAAGGTATCATTCAAAGCAGTTAAATTTGAGAATGAACGATTTGGAGAAATCCTCAATCGATTCAGGAGAAAATATATCCAGCACAAAATGATAAAATTCCATTACGGTCGAGATCACCTGACTAGTTCTATAGCCTTGAAGATTGCTCGAAAAAAGATTGCAGGTATTTTTCATCCCGATACTCAGGAAAAAGTGATTGCATCTGCTAAAGCCGTAGCGAAAATCGCTAAAGGCGGACAGGCAGTTTATGGGATCAACACCGGTTTTGGACCACTCTGTATAACCAGAATCTCTGAATCAGATACGCGAACGCTACAGGAAAATCTATTAAAAAGCCATGCCGTCGGATTGGGCGAACCTATTCCTATCGAGATTTCTAAGTTGATGCTAATCCTAAAAATCCATGCTTTAGCGCAAGGATTTTCGGGGATCCAGTGGGAAACCTTGGAGCGCTTGGCATGGATGCTAGATCATGACATCACACCAGTCATTCCTATGCAAGGCTCCGTTGGTGCCTCGGGAGACTTGGCTCCGCTTTCTCATTTAGCATTGCCACTTATCGGTTTGGGGAAAGTTCATTATGAGGGAGACATCATCAGTGCCGGTAAAGCATTGCATCATTTCAATGTGAAACCATTGGCATTGGGACCCAAAGAAGGCCTTGCCTTGATCAATGGAACCCAGTTTATGGCAGCTTTTGGTGTCACAGTAGTGGATCGGCTAAGCAACGTACTAAAAAATGCGGATATCACAGGAGCAATGATGATTGAAGGGCTTATGGGTTCCATCAAGCCTTTTTCACCTGAACTACACGAACTCAGACCATACACAGGGAATAAACATGTCGCTCAAACGATACTCAATCTTTTGAAAGATTCTGAGATTGTAAATTCTCATTTGGATTGTGCACGAGTTCAGGATCCTTATTCCTTGCGATGCATGCCTCAGGTACATGGTGCCTCTCGAAATGCTTGGCTTCATTTGAAAGAAATCATTGAAATAGAAATCAATTCGGTCACCGATAATCCGATCGTTTTGTCCGAAGACCATACTATTTCAGGAGGCAATTTTCATGGACAGCCGATTGCCTTGCCTTTGGATTATGCTTGCTTGGCTGCCTCTGAAATCGGAAATATTTCTGACCGAAGGATTTATCTTTCCATTGAAGGAGATACCCCAGGAGTTCCAAAATTACTTTTGAAAGAAACTGGGCTCAACTCTGGCCTAATGATACCGCAATACACCACGGCGGCATTGGCATCAGAAAACAAAGGACTTTGTTTCCCCTCCTCCGCAGACAGCATTCCAACCTCACTAGGTCAGGAAGATCATGTCAGTATGGGAAGTATAGGAGCTAGAAAAGCACTCCAGGTCATTGGTAATGTTGAAAAAATCTTAGGAATTGAATTATTCTATGCTGCTCAGGCGATGGATTATCATGCCCCACTGAAGTCAGGAAAAATCATGACCGCCATCTACGAGCGAGTGAGAAGTGAAATCGAGCCAGTCACCGTAGACCGAGTCATGACTGAAGATATTGAAGCAGCTATCAAAATGGTCGAAAGTGGCGAACTAATTGAGCTTGCTGAGGCGATTGCAAAAAAAGAGAATCTAAATTTTGATACGCCATGGAGTCCTTTGTTTGAATATTAAATTAAGCCTATGAAAACGCCAAAACTAATCGGACCCCTGGTACAAATGATTACACTTTCGGGACTTCCAATAAAAGGAGCCTTGAAAGATGAGCAGCTTGAGGTAATCGAGAATGCAGGAATTCTAATTCTGAATGATAAGATTATTGAAATAGGCGATTACAAAACGCTCTTGAGAACTTATCGAGACAGAAGAATAAAGAAAATTGAAGTGAAAGGAGCTATGGTCGCTCTCCCATCTTGGATAGATTGCCATACCCACATTTGTTTCGCAGGAAGTCGGGCAAAGGATTTTGCTATGCGAAATGCAGGTAAATCTTACCTGGAAATCGCAAAAGCTGGAGGAGGAATCTGGGATACCGTGCAATCCACAAGGGCAGCAGATATAGCTCAACTCAAAAAACTTACTGCTTCCCGAATCCAAAGACATCTAAAAGCAGGAATAACCACCATCGAGATCAAAAGTGGCTATGGATTGATGCCTAGTCAAGAATTGAAGATGCTGAGTACAATCCAAATGCTGAAAACTCCAGCTGATCTGATCCCCACTTGTCTGGCAGCACATATGAAACCGAAGGATTTTATAGGTTCCAATGAAGCCTATCTATCCGATATTCAACACAAACTTTTCCCAATGCTCAAAACCCACCACTTGAGTAATCGAGTGGATGCTTTTGTAGAACAAAGCGCGTTTACACCTGAAGAAATCACCCCTTACCTGCTTGGTGCAAAAGCTCAGGGTTTTGACATTACCATTCATGCTGACCAGTTTACTACCGGTGGCTCAGCACTTGCGATAAAACTTGGAGCCAAATCGGCAGATCACCTCGAAGTTTCCGGTGAAAATGAAATTCAGGCCTTGGCAAAATCGGATGTAGTGTCCGTGGCTTTACCCGGAGCTTCTTTGGGAATTGGATGCGCTTTTACTCCTGCTCGGAAAATCCTAGATGCTGGTGGTGCACTTGCCATTGCCAGCGATTGGAATCCTGGCTCTGCTCCCATGGGCAATTTGATTGCACAAGCATCCGTGCTGGCGGCTTTCGAAAAACTCAGTACCGCAGAGGTCTTCGCCGGACTTACTTTCCGAGCTGCCTCAGCTTTGGGACTTTCTGACCGTGGAGTTTTAGCTCCAGGAATGCTCGCAGACTTCAACTTATATGCCGTGGAAGATTATCAGGAAATTCTTTATCAACAAGGACAACTCGCTCCTGTTCAAGTTTGGAAAAAAGGGGCCTTGGTCAAATTTAAAGAGGCCTAAATTATTTATTATGGATTTTAAAAATCAGATTTCACAAGGAATTCCACTTTCACTTCCTGCGCCAAAAAAGCAGGATCCACTTTTAAGCCATGCTCCAAAGCGAAAAGATCTATTATCGAATGCTGAAAAACAATTAGCTCTGAGCAATGCACTTCGGTACTTTCCAAAAGATTGGCATCAGACCTTAGCGCCGGAATTTTTGAAGGAATTACAGGATTTTGGAAGAATCTACATGTATCGGTTTCAGCCGGATTATGCGATGCATGCCAGAGCGATTCATCAGTACCCTGCAAAGTCAACCCAGGCAGCAGCGATCATGCTGATGATCCAAAACAACCTAGATCCAGAAGTTGCCCAGCATGCGCAAGAATTAATCACTTATGGCGGAAATGGCGCGGTCTTTCAAAACTGGGCACAATACCTGATCACCATGAAGTATCTCTCAGAAATGACAGACACTCAAACTTTGCATCTGTATTCAGGTCATCCCATGGGGCTTTTCCCCTCTTCCGCAGCTGCACCGAGGGTAGTAGTCACAAATGGAATGATGATCCCAAACTACTCCAAACAGGACGATTGGGAAAAATTCAATGCCTTAGGCGTAACCCAATATGGACAGATGACTGCCGGTTCTTTTATGTATATCGGTCCTCAGGGAATTGTCCATGGCACCACCATCACCGTGATGAATGCTTTCCGGAAAAAGTTGAGAAAAGGCGAAAGCCCAAATGGAAAAATTTTCTTGACAGCTGGTTTGGGAGGAATGAGTGGCGCACAACCCAAAGCAGGAAACATTGCCGGTTGCATTACGATCTGTGCGGAAGTCAATGCTTCCGCAGCAAAAAAGCGGCATGCGCAAGGCTGGGTGGACGAGTTGATTGATAATTTGGACGAACTGGTAGTTCGAACTCGAATTGCAAAAGCAAATCAAGAAGTAGTTTCACTCGCCTTTATCGGCAACATCGTAGACGTCTGGGAGCGATTTGATCAGGAAGAGATCTTCATCGAATTGGGTTCAGACCAGACTTCACTTCACAATCCCTGGGCTGGAGGATATTACCCCGTTGGACTTTCATTTGACGAATCCAATGCACTTATGGCTTCCAATCCGGCTCTTTTCAAATCAAAAGTTCAAGAAAGTCTTCGGAGACAAGTTGCTTCGATAAATAAGCATGTTGCAAAAGGCACTTATTTCTTTGATTATGGAAATGCCTTTTTATTGGAAGCTTCACGTGCAGGAGCAGCGGTTATGGCAGAAAATGGCATCGATTTCAGATATCCTTCCTACGTGCAGGACATCTTAGGACCAATGTGTTTTGATTGTGGGTTTGGGCCTTTTCGATGGGTTTGTACTTCTGGAAAAGCAGAAGATCTTCGAAAATCAGATCAAATTGCTGCTCAAGTCTTGAAAAAAATCATGCAGCAGGCCCCAGAATCAATCCAACAACAAATGCAGGATAACATCACTTGGATCGAAGAAGCGGAGCAAAATAAGCTGGTAGTAGGTTCACAGGCACGAATCCTGTATGCAGATGCAGAAGGTCGGGCAAAAATCGCCGAAGAATTTAACCAAGCCATAAATTCTGGAGAAATCTCAGCGCCAATCGTCTTAGGACGAGATCATCATGATGTAAGCGGGACGGATTCGCCTTACCGGGAAACGAGCAACATCTACGACGGCAGTAAATTTACGGCGGACATGGCTATCCAAAATGTGATCGGCGACAGTTTTCGGGGCGCTACTTGGGTATCCATCCACAATGGTGGCGGAGTAGGTTGGGGAGAAGTCATTAACGGCGGATTCGGAATGGTCTTAGATGGCTCTCCCGAAGCCTCAGAGAAGTTGAAAAGTATGCTTTTCTACGATGTAAATAATGGAATCGCAAGAAGAGCTTGGGCTCGGAACTCAGGTTCCTTGGAAGCTATTCAACGGGAAATGGCTCGAACGCCCGAATTGAAAGTCACCATTCCAAATATGGTCGATGAAGAGATTTGGAGATCCTTGGTAATCGATTGAAAAAATCACAACACCTCCTCCAAATCCAAACGAAAACCAGGAAGCACAACAGATTTAATTTGATCACCTGAAGTGAAAAGTCGAGAAGGTTGATACTTTCCATCGATCAAGGTATAAACCAAAACCGTGCAGTCTGTAGGATGAACTATCCAGTATTCACGAACACCAAATTCCTCATACAACTCATATTTATTCTGGAGTTCTACCCGACTATTACCCGGAGAAATAATCTCCACAATCAAATCCGGCGCACCAAAGCAACCTTTATCATCCAATTTAGATAGATCGCATATTACAGATATATCCGGCTGGACTACAGAATCTATTTTTGCATACGCTGGATTTCTTGAAAAACGTACGTCGAAAGGGGCCGAATAAACTTTACAAGAATGGTTTTTAAGAAAATTAAAAAGTGTAGCAAATAAATTCCCAGAAACCTCCTGATGCCTGCGGTTTGGTGCCGCAGCTTTAGTGAAAATCTTTCCTTTGATCAGTTCCACTATTTCCTCAAAGTCCCATTTAAGGTAATCGGCATAGGTATATAAAGATCCTTCGGGTTCATTAAAAGCATCCAAATTGATTTTCTCTTTTTGAGGGATTCGATATTCTTTCATATGATTAGAATTGTTTTTTTTAAAGGACATATGGAATCTCGCATGGTTTTACCGATGCTTTCTGGACATCCTAGTGTGTGACGCTTGCGTTCTTCCTGACTGACTCAGGTAAGCTCGATTTCATAGCTAAGATACTTTACGCAAACTTCAGGTATGAATTTACTAAAAAACGAAATACCTTGTTCAATTTAGAAGTTTCATAAACTCTTCGCAATCAAATAAAAAGATATAATGCCGCATCAAAATCCTTCCCCCTCGCTCTGGACTGGCCGCTCCGCTGAAACCATCGAATATTGGCATCAGGCGGTCATTTCGATCAATGACTTGTCCTTTAACGAGGATATTGACCTGCGGAAAATTGGGATTTTGGGCTATGCCGGAGACGAGGGAGTCCGGAGAAATGGCGGCAGAATTGGAGCAGCTTTGGCTCCAGATGCGATCCGAAAAGTGATGGGAAGTACTGCTTTTCATCTAAAAACAGGCACACATATTTTTGACTACGGGACCATCCAAACGGAGAAAAACGACATTGAATCAAGCCATGCGCTTATTTCCAAGTCTGTCATTAGACTACTTCAGACAAAGCATTTTCCAGTCCTCTTCGGAGGCGGACATGATTTAGCCTATGCACATGCCTCCGGAATCTATGATTACTTGAAGGAAAAAGATGAAAAACTAGGAATCATCAACTTGGATGCGCATTTCGATTTACGCCCAATGCAGAATAGACAAGGACATTCCGGATCGCCATTTTTTCAACTTTCGCAGGAAAACCCTTCCCAATTTCACTACCTCTGCCTTGGAATTCAGCGTGCAGCCAATCCCCGCTCACTTTTCGAAACAGCCGATCTGACCCAAACGAAATGGATGGCAATGGAAGATTTCCGAATTAACAATTGGGAGGTCATTCAGGAGAAAATTCTCTGGTTTTTAGACTCTGTGAATAAGGTCTATTTAAGTATCGATCTAGATGGATTCTCATCGGCTTTTGCTCCGGGAGTATCGGCTCCTTCCCCGATGGGCTTCAGTCCGGATATCGCTTTCAAAGTTTTTGAAT
Source organism: Algoriphagus marinus (assembly GCF_001936475.1). Classification (GTDB taxonomy): domain Bacteria; phylum Bacteroidota; class Bacteroidia; order Cytophagales; family Cyclobacteriaceae; genus Algoriphagus; species Algoriphagus marinus. The sequence goes on from NZ_MSPQ01000006.1 coordinate 379,444, forward strand.
TGATCGCTTCCAGCAAAAAACTTATCTCCTTGGATGTAGTCGAACTGAATCCAACCTATGACCAAGATCAAGCCACTGCTCGGTTGGCAGCCAGGTGCACTGAGTATATCCTGAGAAAGGTTTTTGGCTAATTAATTATAGATTTTAAATTTTTTGCTCGCGGCCTCGATTTGTGGAGACACAAACCGAAACTCTGTAAAAAAAATTCTGCTTCTAGAGTAGCGAGTTAGCTTGTTGAAACCTTCGAGGAGATTTCTCGGTCGTTCCTTCCTCGAAATGACACCTCAAAGGTTAGGCAAGCGCATCAAATAAAATCTCCACCGGGTGCATCGCTTTTCTTCCTGTCCCATCAGCAATCTGATGACGGCAAGAAGTTCCTGGTGCAGCAATCAAGGTAGTCGATTCTGCATTCCGAACAGCCGGGAATAAGATCAACTCTCCGATTTGTTGAGAAACTTCATAATGCTCAACCTCATAGCCAAAACTTCCAGCCATGCCACAGCAGCCGCTTGGAATCGTTTCTACGGTATAATTTTCCGGTAAAGAAAGGATCTTTTGTGTCCAACTCATAGCGGAAAGGGCCTTCTGATGACAATGACCGTGTAGCTTGATTTTCTTGATTTCCTGAGTAAATGAACTCGCTTTGATATTTCCAGCAGCCAACTCCTGTCCCAAAAACTCATCAATCAACTTCACATGAAACTTCAATTTCTTTGCTGCTGGCACCAAATCAGTGGATACAATTTTAGGATACTCATCTCGGAAACTCAAAATCGCTGAAGGCTCCAAACCGATCAAGGGCGTATTTCCATCAATCAGTTTATCGAAAATCTGAACATTCGCTTCAGCATGCTTTTTAGCTTTAAGCAAAAGGCCTTTGGATAGCGCCGATCGACCACTCTCTTCGTGCTCGACAATCTTCACATCGTAGCCCAGTTTTTTCAAAAGTGAAATCGCCTTGATTCCAATGGCAGTATCGTTGTGATTGGTAAATTCGTCAACAAAGAAATAGACTGATTTAATAATTTCTGCAGCTCCCGGAAGTAGGGCGTAATTCTTTTTATACCAAGATCGAAGGCTGACTTTGCTTATTTCTGGAAGATTCCGCTCCGGCGCCACACCAAGAATCGCCTTCATTATTCCACCGGTAAGTCCATTTTTCAGGAAGAAATTAGCAATAGCTGGAACTTTAGACCCGAACTCATTCAATTCATTGATATACCCAAAAGCCTTGGAGCGCAAAGGCACCCCATGCGTTTTCTGATATTGGTAGAGAAATTCTGCCTTCATACTCGCCATATCCACATTGGATGGACACTCGGAAGTACAACCTTTGCAACTCAGGCAGAGATCAAGGGCTTCCTTGATTTCCGGATGATCAAAGGCATTCTCTTTTTTATCTAAAGTTAAGAATTCCCGAAGGACATTAGCTCTACCTCTAGTGGTATCTTTTTCATTTCGAGTGGCCATGTAGCTTGGGCACATGGTTCCACCCGATTCAGGAAGCTTTCGGCAATCGCCCGTTCCGTTACATTTCTCCGCCAAGCGAAGGATTCCACCTGCTGCGGAAAAATCCAATACAGTTTCATGTTCTGGAGTCTCCATTTCTGGTTCATAGCGCAAAAACTGATTCATCGGCGCTGCATCCACGATTTTGCCCGGATTGAAAATATTTTTGGGATCCCAAGTGGACTTGATCCTGCGGAAAAGTTCATAATTCTTCTCCCCCACCATCATCGGGATAAATGCCGCTCGAACTCGCCCGTCTCCATGCTCTCCGGAGAGTGAACCCTGGTATTTCTTAACCAACTCAGCAGAGGCTTTGGAAATCTGATAAAACTCTTCTATATCCTTTGATTTTTTCAAATCCAAGATCGGTCTCAAATGTATTTCTCCCGCACCGGCATGTGCATAGTGCACTGGCTTTTGATTAAAGCCATCCATCATCGCATCTACTTCATCGATGTAATCTGCCAGATCTTCGATATCCACCGCGGTATCCTCAATACAGGCAACCGCTTTTGGATCACCTGGGATATTTCCCAATAACCCCAAACCTGCAGCCCGTAGTGCCCATGCCGATGCTACCATGGCCGGCTCGATAATAGGATAAGCATAGCCATAGCCTCCAGCTTTCAATTCAGCAATCAGTGCTTCTCCTTTTGCCGTAGCCTCTTCGAGTGTTTTTCCCCGAAACTCAATCATCAACAAAGCTTCAGGATCACCTTCTACGAAGTATCGATTTTTAGAATATTCGATGCTTTCCTTAGTACAGTCTAGAATGATCTTATCCATAAGTTCCACCGCAGTCGCAGGATGCTTCATCGCCACCTGAGCAGACTTCATACTTTGATGGATGCTTTGAAAATGCGCGGCCACTACGATCTCAACCGGTTCAGGAAGTGGATCCAAGCTGATTTTGATTTCAGTGGTAAAAGCAAGCGTTCCTTCTGAACCAGCCAAAAGGTTACAAAAATTGAATTTTTCTTTTCCTTCAAAAAGCTCAGATTTCAGCAATTCATCCACTGCATAGCCTGTATTTCGGCGATGAATGGATTTTTTGGGAAACTGCGCATGAATCTCCGCTCTTGCAGCGGGATCATTCAATTCATCAAAAAGTTGCCGATAAACTTTCCCTTCCAAAGTCTTTAAGCTACACTTTCGATCAAAATCATCCTGAGAAATATCCCCAAAAACCACTTCGTTTCCATCACTCAAAATCGTAGTCAGGGAAATCACCTTATCCCGGGTCACACCATAGACGATCGAAGTCGTCCCGGAGGAATTATTCCCCACCATTCCCCCGATCATCGCACGGTTGGCCGTGGAAGTGATCGGACTAAAGAACAACCCATGAGGCTTTAGAAAGCGGTTCAATTCATCACGAACTACTCCCGGCTGCACCCGCACCCAGCGTTCTTCTTTTTTGAATTCCAGGATTTTTGTGAAATGCTTGGACACATCCACCACAATCCCATTGCCCACACACTGCCCAGCAAGGGAAGTGCCAGCCGTTCGGGGAATCAGCGAAGTTCCGTGCTCAGTTGCGAAATGAATCAATTTCTGGATATCTGAGGCAGTTTTGGGAAAAGCAACCGCCAAAGGCATTTCCCGATAAACAGAAGCATCGGTGGCATAAAGAGTCTTGGTAAGCGAATCAAAATGAAGACTCCCCTCCAATTGAGTGGAAAGGGTCTGCAAAAAAGGCAATAAGTTGGTCTGGTTTGAAGGCATAGTCAAAAATAAACCTTGACTTTGTAATTAAAGAAAATAAGGAGAAAAGAATTTGAGATTATCGCTCTTTAAGGTTTCTAATCTCGAAGCCCGATACGAAGATTTAAAGTCTCAATTACCAGCTCGGAACCTAAATCGCATTTAATTCAGATTAAAATTCGATGCTAGAAGTTCAGAATTACGAAGCCTGAGTAGCAAATAAAATTCTAAATTTTTACATTAAGGAATCTTATTTAACCTTTCCAAAAGTCATTTCAGTTGGTCCAATCTCTCCTCCATCTCTGACAAATGTCAACTTTAATTCATCCTCTTTAAGGGAGTTTATAAAAAATTTAATAACATTAACTTTTCCTGATTCAAAAATTATTAAAGTATCTGATTTCATCAAAAATCTACCTTTCTTTTCAGTTACAGAATAATCCGGAGCCGCATTAGTGAAATTTACAGAATCACCCTTAAAGGAGTAAAAGGTATTGTCACGAACGAATTCCCATCCTTTCAAAACCTCTAATTTCCGATCCTCTGGTAAGTTTTTGAATACGTCATTTTCTAACATTATTAAAAACCCTGAATAATCTTTCAATTTCCATTTACCTTCAATGTCAGTAATATGAAACTGAAGAATTGAGAACAAAATTATATATACAAATGTCATAATTAGATAATTAAAAATCTGCAGGATATAATCCTGCAGATCTGGTTTGAGTTACGCGATTGACCCGTTACAGTTAGCAACCCACGAGTTAAAAAGGATCATATAAAGTTCATTTGAACCTTGAAATCCTCCACCAAACTGGAGTAATTCAGCTGTATCGCAATAATCATTTCCACCCACCAGATTTTCCATCTGGTCAATTGTTAATCGTTCCATAATAAATTTGTTTTGATTGTTAAAAATTAAATTGTTGGATGATTTTAAGTGTTTTAGTTCAAAATTCCTAATCTCTCATAATCAAAACCTTACGATTCTTAGAAAAGTACAAGCTGAAAAACGGCTTTTTTCGGAATAAAATTTTGAATTTGGATAAAAAAAAACAGAAGTTTAGTTTGAAATTTAAATCAACTACAAAATATTTTCTCGAATTTCAACTAATTTAAAAATATTCATCAAATCTTGGAAAGATCTAACGAATATTTTAGCAATAATTAAATTCTAGGTTCAAGGATTCCACCCACTTGGTCATCGACCATTGAGTTGGAAAACTTATCCTTACCGTCTTTGCCTCGGGCTGTGTCTTCACAGACCGAAATTCCCTCTCAAGTAACAGTCTCTTACGACTGCCCACCCTCAAGTACATTAAAGACTGAATTCTCAATCTCAAGACTCAAGGATTCCACCCACTTGGTCGTTGACCATTGATCCTTGAGCTTTGAGTTTGATAATTGCCCTTTTCCCTCCTTTCTTTGCATACCACGATCTAAAATTTCATGTTCTTCTACCTTTCTCAGTTTCTAAGTTTTTTGGCAATGCCATTTACGATCATCTGTATTTTGATTTTAGTGGGAGCGATTTATTTGAATAAGAAATGGAGAAAACGAAGCCTCTGGATGGGAATGGTATTGCTATTTTTACAAATATTACGTGAGTAAAAGATTTATTTCCTCTTCAAAACATCCGCTCTACTCACTTTAAACTATTTAAATTCCCAAGGTCAAATACCTATTTAAAACTTTTTATAAAATAAATAGGTATTATCTATACTATCTTTCAAAAAGAAATAACCACTTGCATAAATTTGAAAACCATGATAATCATCTATCCTTCGTAGGTCTGAACTATTTTTCTCGAAATCATAAACCAAAAGCATATTTTCAGAATCAAATCGATTACCAATTGAATCTGACATTAAATGATAGGATAAGTATAGTTTATCTGAATCAAGCGTAAAATTAGAAAAATAATCACTTAAAAGCCTATTTTTAGAATTACCTATTTCATTAGAATACAAGACCTCATTATACCTTACATTGTACTCAATCGGAAGTTCAAATTTCAAAGTATCGCATATTTGAAGTTCAGAATTCAATTTTAATAAATAATTCTTATCCATTGACAGCTGATAAAAAAAATCATCTATTTTCTTTGTTAAAAAGTATGGTACCGGAAGATTAGAAAACTCAATCTCCTTAATTAACCTACTCGAGCCAGAAGCCAACTTCACCGAATAAAAAAAAGCTCGACTTTTCTCCTTTTTAATTTCATAGAGAGTAATCAATAATGATTTTTCATCTAAAAATACAACCTGACTCTCCGGTAGAATTGGTGCTGGTAAATTCAAATCAATATCACTCTCTTCCAAGTCAAATAAGTTCAATTTCACAATCTTACTAGCAAAAATTAAAAGAACAGTGTCCTTCTGAACAATTACTTTTCGTATACCATCAACAATCATTGTCCCCGAACGACTACTATAATACGCTTTATGAAAAACAACTTCTGAGTCTGAATTCATGATAAATATTTCAGAAGAAAACTGGCTAAATAGAATTAAAAAATCTTCGGAGAAAAAAAATTCTGGTTTAAATGGATACTTCGAATCAATCGACAATCCTGGAATCTTTTCATAAATACCTGTCAAATTAAATAAAAAATTGTCCTTCATATGGTAATCTTCTTTTATCGATGGATGCAGACTATGAAAAACTAGCAACTCCAACCCACTATTAAGGATTAAATCTTCAGTATCGTGAAAAACAAATTCATTCATACTAATCTGATCCTTAAAAATATTGTACTTTTTATTTGACTTAGTTGACACTAGCACGGAGAAAGCTTTGGAGTCCAAAGCATCATTGATCATTTGAATTGTATTGGACATACAACTACTACAAAGATCAAGGTTTACCAAAAGGAGATTATTTTCTTCTGGGATATCTAAATTGTCATAAATTTGCTCCAGAGTCACAGAGCTATTGCTGTTTGATACACATGCAGACATTATAAGGCTCCAAAGTAAAACTCTAGAAACTGAAAATATCATATTCAAGCCACTCATCATTGAGTTCATTATAAAAATGATTAATTTTTGGAAGCAATAGGCCCTTTGGAGACACTAAAGCTGAATAATTATGATAGATTTCACCTGGAAATACAATTTCCTTTAATTTCTTATAATCAGAGTCAGTTACAATAATCGAAAAATGATTCTTATGACTAGACTTTGGTTCTAAAATTTCGCGGTCAGAGATTTCCCTACCATGCAAAACAAACCGGTAATACAACTTCCTAAATGGATCATATAATATTCTTCCATATGAAGCTTGTGTTACAATAAATTCTACTTGTTCATTCTGAGCAGTATTTTTTGGAGTTTCTGAGAAACCTTTGAAGTAATCACTTGAGACAGATACAGACTTCAAAAAATTATACTCTTTATCGTATATTTGAAGGCTATCTAACAATGGGTAGCTATGCACCCAAAGGCTATCACTTACAAAAGTTCTTGTTAGAAATGCATGATGATTAGTAACCGACCTCCCGATATACAACGATGGATAGCCAACCTTCGAATTCATGTACACAGTCTCACTCTCAAGATCCGCTACAACAATGGCCCTAAAAGCATCGCTAATTCCTTCATTTTTGGAAGTATTTGTGAGTGTGGCTGTTGATGCATATAGCTTATCTTTTACCAAAACTGTCTCTGAAGATGGAGAAGATACATGATTCAGAGCTTGAGATATTTCTGAATTTTCAGGAATCGATAATCTATATTTTCTATGTACAGTTCCTTTTCCATCTATCAAAGTAGTGCCGTTTAAAGTGAACTGTGGAAAAAGAAATATAGAATCAATATTATGAAAAAAGAAACCCTGAACAGGCGTGCCACTAAACTTATCTGGACTGTTTAAGGGAATTCTTTTCTCAAGAAACCCTTTACTTAAATTTGAATCTAGTGTATAAAAGTCTAGCGAGTTTATAACTTTATTTAGATTTAATAACGTAGACTTGTTCTCATGATTAATTAGTTGAGTCCAATAGAATTCATAACTGGAAACAGAGTCAAGAGAAATGACCAAGTTTCCCTTTTTGTAATTCATATATTGCAAATCTGGCGTAGCTTTTCTCTCGGTACATGAAAAAATTACTACAATTATTGCTATGATGAAGTTGAATTTCATATAAGGCGAAATTTCTTCCTCTGATAAAAATTATCAAAGGAAGAATTGACAAGGGTTAAATTAATTGGGGTAAAAACCCTGACAATGATTAGGTGCTCCAGAACATGCTCCGAAGTCAGTAAAACTACTCACAACGATGGTAATACCATCACAGACAATAACCCCGGCATCTGAGCCCGAATCGCCTGGTCCAAAAGTTTCACATTCAAATGCCGAAACAGCTGAGGGAAAAGCAAATACGATCAAAGCCAATCCACAAATCACTAATTTAAAATTTTTCATAATTGTTTTTGGTTAACAGTTGATAAGAATTAAATCATTTGTTGATTTTACGAATTCATCTTTAAATTTCCAAATCACTCATCTTCAACATTTTATGATTCTACGAAAAATACAATTCTCAGAACTATATTTTACGAAATAATATTCTGAATTCTACCTGCTCCCCCCCCCATTAAAACAGTAGTTTATTTGGCTTGAGAATAAACTAACAAAATATTTCATCGAATACAAACTAATTTAATATTTTTTACCTGATCGTAGAAAAATACAACGGAGGAAGTAATTGTCAAAGGTTAATGATCAGTCATCACGAATTTGAACTGACTTGATCATTGAGTTTGATATTTGTTCATTTGCCCTTTCTTTGTGTACCCGATCTCAAGTTTCATGTTTTTCTACCTTTCTCAGTTTCTAAGTTTTTTGGCAATGCCATTTACGATCATCTGTATTTTGATTGTAGTGGGAGCGATTTATTTGAATAAGAAATGGGGAAAGCGAAGCCTTTGGACCGGAATCATTCTTCTCGGTTTTTTTTCCAATTCGTTTATCGCGAATCAGGCTATGCTGGCCTGGGAACCTGATTTCAAAGATTTTAATGAAATCAATAGCCATGAAATCGGAATAGTATTGACTGGTGTAACTAACCTGAGCAAAACAGCTTACGACCGTACCTTCTTCAATAAAGGCGCCGACCGAATCACCCACTCACTCCAACTCTATCGCCAAGGAAAAATCAAAAAAATCCTGATCACTGGAGGACAAGGCCTCAATCCTGTGAATCCTCAGTCCGAAGCCGAAGTATTGAAGCGATTTCTCCTGATGACCGGTATGCCTGAGGCGGATATTTTGATCGAAGATCAAGCAAAAAATACTGCAGAAAATGCCAGTTTTACCAAAGCTTTTTTAGAGAAAAATGGGTTTGACACCTCACAGGGATTTATCCTAATCACCTCGGCATTTCATATGTATCGAGCCAAAGGCTGCTTTGACAAGGTAGGCTTGAAAACTGAAACTTTCCCAACAGACTACTATAGCAACGATACCAAATACGATCTTCCCACGCTACTTTACCCCGATCCATACTCGATTTTTATGTGGCATAAATTGGTAAAGGAATGGATTGGAATTACTATCTACAAGCTTGTTGGATATATTTAAATCCCTTGCCGACCTGAGTGTCTCCACTCGAGTTATGTCAATAATGGATTCTAAATCGCATCGCGTACCCACACCGACCCCATTTGTATCTCACGTAAAGGTCTTCTTGATTCTAAATCAAAGCGAATGAAGACAACGCTTAGGCTGTCTAGTTGACCAAATCAAGATTATAGATCTTTTGTGATGTAAAAAATCAAACCAAAAGCGTTCCCTTAATCCCATCCCGAAGTGCTGGATCCACTCCCACTTCTTCTGCAAATTCAACCCATCTCCTGACAGCTGATCTTACTTGCTCAATCTTTTCCTCCGGCTTTTTGATATTCATTTGTCGGGCTACTTCAAGGAAATCAGCATCTCCGATATTCTCACGCTTTCCATTGACCATCAAGGACTGCGAACTCACCCAAACGCTTCCGGGTCGATACGCATAGCAAATATCATAAGCTGGAGAAAGTGACCATTTTCCATTTTGATCCATCAAAAAGGCAAAATTCTTTGTATGATCATCACAGTTTCTCGCCAACACATTAAACACCATTCGGACAAAAAGCTCCTCTGCCTCGGGATAGGGAAGTCGAAGCATTCGCATCGTCTCAAATACTTGCTCATAACTGTAAAACCCTACCTGATTGAAATCAAAATGTCGGATCCCACACAGACTCTGCATATGGATCTTTTGCCCATTATCCAGTCGATCAAATCGCTTGGTCATAAAGTGAGCTCTTCCATTTTCCTCGAAAAGTCTACATTCATTCATTCGAATACCGGCAGCTTTTGCCATCAGATGATAGGCCATTTCCACCCGACCATAGCCCATCGTCGCACCAAACTGCGAATCATGAACCCCGTCAAACTTAATAATCCAATAGGAAAAACCAGCCGGAGCTTTTACCTGACCACTTTTCACCTCGCCTGTTTTGGGATTAAAAGCAATCACCGCTTTGGCGCGAGCTCCACCAGCGGAAGTTCCGATCTTCAAAATATCCGATAAGGCTGATTGTTCCTCTCCGGTCAAATTAGCTTGGAAGCCTTCCCTCGAATTGAGAATCTTATTGGCAATTCCTACCAAACTATCGATCTCCAGCGTACTTGCTTTGACGGTTTCCTCACGCAACGTAGGCCTGATTTCCAATGCTCCCACACCCCGCTTCCCGATAAAGCAAAGCTGCTCCACCGGATTCAAACTATCCGCAGCTCTTCCATTTTGGACCAGCCAGGTATTGATCAATTGATTGCCATACTTATCCGGAAGCATATCTGCCAAAAGCCCAGGCAAACCTTTAAACGTGTCAAACGCCTCGCCTCTGGTCGGTCGTAATTCGGGAAAAGAATAAATCCGATTTCCTCCGGTCAAAGGCATCTTGATTGGAGAAATATCCAATCCGGAGCGCAGAAATTTTTGATCAAACTCAAAACTGCCCAACTGTTTACTCTCATCCCATAAGATCGCACCAGCCAACTGATCCCAAATCCAGATCTCAGCAGCAACTACCATTCGGATGGAGGATTATCGGCAGCGATGTCTGAATTACGAATCCGCTGACGCTCGTATTTCTTTTGGAGCTTGATGTATTCGATCGGACTGATGGTCTTCTGAACCTCAAACTCAGCTAGCCAAGACAACTTATCCAATACCCGAAGCACCTGAATCAAGGTAATCAGATTGACCTTTTCACCACGCTCCAGCAAACTCAAAGTGGATCGACTAATACCCGCAGCAGTGGCTAATTGCTCCTGTGATTTTTGCTGATTCATACGATGATGCTTTACAAAAGCACCAATCTGCTGCAAAATCGCACTATCCGATAACTGATTGTAATCCATGACTCAAAAATCATTCATTAAGTCCAAATATACTACTTAATGAATGAAATATCATACTAAATATCAATATTTATTTTGAATGAAAATTCATTCATTAAGCATACTAATTGATTTTAATGAATGATAAATCATTCATTAATTAGATTTAAACAGTAAATATAATGAGTCGAAATCCTAGAGATCAAAAAAGAGCTCAAATGCTTCTAAATTTCACCTTTCAAATTTTTCACCTCTGACTTCAAAAACTCCTCCCGACTCCAATGCCATTCCCAATTCCAGCCCTTGGCTTCCAGCAAAATCGGATGATAGGCCATCGCAGCTTTAGCAGAGGGCGAATTAAAAAAACGCTGATCATCCGTCAGTATGGCTATAGGATATTCAGTACTTGTTTTCAGCAAATCCATGACGACAGAAGGGACCTGCTTACTCAGGCTTGAATCAGATTTTACCAAGTGGTTTTTGAGACTCCAATCCAGCTCATAACTTTTAGACTCAATTTCAATCGCTTCAAAATGGGGGTTCTTAGCTTGTTTTCGCACAAATTCTAAAAAATCCCGCAACAATGACAGTCCGGGATTATGGAGTTGACCCGCACGGAAATCTTCAGGCGCTATACTGCTAATCACATGCATGACTTTTCGCGCCCGGGTGATTGCCACATTCAATCGATTTTCGGCACCTGACTTTCCCAGCAATCCAAAATTTGTCACCAGTTTTCCTTCCCGGTTTGGAGCATAGCCCAGCGACAAAATCACTTGGTCGAATTCATCCCCTTGGACATTTTCGATATTCCGCACTTTAATCTCCGCCTGCTGAATTCCTGCTTTCCAAAGCCGCTCCCGAATCAATTCCATCTGAAAGTAATTGCCCGTCACGATTCCAATTGAATCATCAGGAAAAAGGGATTGAATCGCCATCACCTTATCCAGCACCGCATCTGCTTCTGACTTATTCATTTGATTTTCCCAGATCCCCTCAATTTTTTCCCAGGTAAAAGGGGATTTTTCTGCCATCATCGTTTGCAAATCAGGCAAAGCAGCCAGCTTCCCTTCGTAAAAGTTTCGGTTCGAAAAATCAATCAAACCTGGGTGCGCAGAGCGGTAATGCCCTGAAAGCAATGTTTTTTCAAAGAAATTTCCAGCTAATTCCAAAAGCGACTCCGCTTCAAATTCCAGCCCCTCTTCCTCAGATTCCCACTTGACCTGATAAAAATCCGAAGGTCTTAATTGCTGTGAATCACCAGCCACAACCACTTGTTTTCCACGAAGCATCGCCGGCAAACCACGCTCCACCGGACACTGTGAAGCCTCATCAAAAATCACCAAATCAAAATTTTGTCTCATTGGAAAAATGGCCGAAACCGTCTCCGGACTGGCCAGCCAACAAGGAATCAAGCGAAAAATCTCCTCCCCAAACTCCTCATTCAATTTTCGAATGGGCCATTTTTGACGCTTTTTACTCACCTGATGGAGCAGATCTCGGTAAGTCAGTCGATTTCCAAGCCGATTAAATACCAGTGAATCCGTCATCTGCTCGCGAAGGCGAAGCAACGTCATGAATTTTGAAATTTTCCGCTTTTCCAGAATTGCATCTTTCAACTCGCCCATTTCTTGCTGCATCTTCAGGCTACCAGCTTCCGCCAAGACCGGATTCCTTCGCTCCAACTCCCCTATCCAAGTCAAATTCCATGCATTCCAAAACAGCTCGCTTGGATCAGGAGAATCCGGATGGCTGGAAATGGATTTGATTTTCTCAGCAAGTTTGAACTTATCCAAAGTCCATTTTTCCAAGAATCTATCAAAAGCTACCAACTCGGAAAAAGTCTGCAAAAGATTGGAATTGGAAACCTTTGTTTGTTCAAAAAGCAACTGAGAAAGCTGTGAAGAAGTTAGGTAAATTCTCCAACGGGAAAGTTTTCTTTCAAATTCTTCCGAAAAGCCAACTAAGCGTTCCAATTCAGAAATCAATATCTGAGGGTTTTCAATTGGAGCTTCTTGCTCAAGAATCAATTTCAGGCTTGGAATCTTTTCCCAATTACTTGCCAAAGATTTTGCCTCCCGGAGTTCTTGATCAATACCGGATAACCGAATTAAAGACCAATTCAATTCTGGAATTTCCGGAAGTATAAGCATTTCATTTTCCAATGCTTGGATTTGATTTAGGCTGTCCTTGGCCATTTCAATCTGCTGTGAACTCCATTTAAAACCTCCCAAAGCCAACCAGGAAAATACCTTTGGAAATCGCTTTTTCTGGAAGTTGAGTGTTAGCTTACCCCACCAAGAATCCTGAAGCATGGAAATCTCATTCAATTCAGTCTCAAGTTGGTTTTGATTTTCCGGAATTGGCAAATCCAGACTTTGGAGTTTTGAAATCGCATTTTGAATCCAATCTAGAACCAACTCAATGTGCTTCTTTTCTTTTGGGAATCGAATTAATCCAAGGGCTAAATGAGGATTTAAAATCTTTTCAAAATCTGATTTCAAGGATTCAATCGCTTCAGCAGTCAAATTTCCCTGAACGATTTCTTGAGCTAATTTTTGAATCAATTCATCATTCGATCTTTTGGGATTCGTTGATTGAAAGCCTTCCAACTCTTCTAAAACTTCTTGAATTTTTGAAAATTGATCTGATTCAATCGAAGCAAATGAATTTCGATTTTCCCAAAAAGTCCTTTCAAATCTATTCTGATAGCTTATAAAGCTGATCAACTCTTTTTCAAATTCCTTGGCTTGCTCATAGTTTAAACCTAAAAGCGTGGACTTGGAATCCCATTCAGGTCCTTTTAAGCCAACTGCATTTAAGTACATGGCTTTGATCGGGGTTCCTGCTGACCTAGATTCAAAAAGTGCTTCCCGAAAGCTTTCAAATTTCTCAGAAAGTCGCATTATGGTTTTTGAAAGCACTGAAATCTCGCGCTCCAACTGCATGGAATCCAAGCCGCGATTTTCTTCTTGGTAATTTTCTATCGAGCCAATCTGATCTTTCAACTTCTTGAAAAGCAGTTTTTGATCCGCCCGAAAATCATGAACTAGACCCAGAAACTCCCCAAAACCGGCTTTTGCCATTCGCTCAAAAACCACGTCCAAGGCAGCTCGTTTTTGCGAAACAACCAAGACTTTTTTGCCCCAAGCGATGTAGTCGGAAACCAAATTTGCAATCAACTGGGATTTACCTGTCCCGGGAGGTCCTTCGACGACCAAGCTTTTTCCTTGACGGACTTTGACCAACACATTTTCCTGAGTCGCATCCAGCGGAAAAACAGGAAAGAGCTGATCCTCTCTGGGGATAGAAACTTTTTCTTTTGCTTGAAAATGACTTTCAAACAAATTTTCTAAAGTCTCCTCCGAATTTTCAGCCAACAATTCCTCATAATCGCTGAAAAGAAAATTTCCCTTTTGGGCAAATTGACCTAGGAGGCCATAGGTTTTTAGTGCCAACTTACCCTCCTGAAAAGTCCCTCGATCTATCGAAATCTGCGAATTTGGAAAAGCAGTAATCCGATCTTCGAATAGCTTTGGACTCAATTGAATTGAAAAATAAAACTCCAAAAGCTTCACTAATGCCGTCCGGAATTCTAGGGGATCGCTAGGCAATTCCTCAAGAGAAGCGTCAAGTAGATCCGAATCAATCTTCACACCTTGTCCATGAGCATAGGCGAGAAAAAATGCAGAATTCCACTTCCAGGAATCCTGAGTTTGAAGCAGCCAATTTCCGCCTGCTTTTTCCAATTGGCAGGGAATCAGAATGAGAGGAGCGCGGAGCATTTGCCCATTCATCAGCTTCCCTTCTACAAATGGCCAAGCCAAGAAAAGGCTTTGATCACCCGTTTCTTCCTGTGTCAATTGATCTCGAAAAGCAATTTTTGCCAGCGATTTTGAAAGTTGATTGACCTCTCCCATTCGAGGATCAAGCTCCGGAATCAGCTGGATTTTCTTTTTACCAAGGATAGCTTTTCTCAAAATCTCAAAAGCAGGTTCTCCATTCAAAAAATCAAGCTCCTGCAAATCAATTACTCCATTTCCCTCCGTTTTGGGTAGGTAAAGCGATTTATTCCTAGAAGAAAGGTCTGTAAGTTTATGGAGATAATGCTGAAAAATAGAACCGGCCATTTATTTCAAAGGCGAATCAGGTTCATTAGCCATCTCTTTGTAAACGAGACCATCCATAATGGACGGAATCCATTTGTTAAGAAAAACGGCAAGTTTTCCTTGTGTAGTGAGAACCAAATCCCGCTTTCTTTTCAAGGTCGCATTTAAAATCGCCTCAGCGACTTCTTCCGAGCTCATCATTTTAGACTCATCCCGCGGAGATTCTCCCTGAGATTTACCTTCTGCAGTAAGCGCTCCATTTCTGATATTGGAAGCCGTGAAGCCTGGACTAGCTACCAAAATATGTACTCCTTGGTTCATTACTTCGGTACGCAAGGACTCAAAGAAACCATTCATGGCATATTTACTGGCTGTGTAGGCGGTACGGGCTGGCGTCCCTCGGTAGCCATTGATGGAGGAAATTCCGATAATCGAACCTTTGCTTTTCAAAATTTCTGGAAGACAAAACTTCGTCGCATAGACAGTTCCATAAAAATTAGTATCCATCACTTGCTTAAAAACTTTCAAGTCGAGTTCCTGAAAAAGAGCCCGCATGGAAATCCCGGCATTATTGATCAGGATATCTATTCGCCCAAATCTAGCTAAGGTCAGTTCAGGGATCTTTTGGTTATCCGCTTCAGAATCCGCATTAGCCAAAATAGCAAGAACCTCAATATTTTCTCTTGCCAGTTTATCTCTACTCTGCTCTAGTTTCGCCTGATTCCTGCCTGTAATCACGATTTTTGCACCAGCTCGGCCAAATACTTGAGCACAAGCTTCACCAATTCCAGAAGTAGCTCCAGTGATGATTACAACTTTATCTTTTAGATCCTGCTTTTTCATTGCGTATTCAAAGATAAGGAAATAGCTAAAATTCAGATTTGCTAAGCAATTAAATCATCAAATTGCACCGCTGGTGCTCTCGAATCAATTAATTGCTTTTTCCTACAATCAAAATGCGCCGCTGGCGCTTTAAACTAGATTATCTTCGCAAAGAGCTTCGAAGTAGTGTTTTGATTGTGAAAATCAGGGTAAAAAAGCAAAAAGCTTCGAAGAAGCGATCTGATTGTAGAATTAATCAATCGAAATAAAAGAGCTTCGAAGAAGCGTTATGATTGAAGAATCCAAATAATCAATTTCAAGGCGAGCTTCGGAGAAGCGATTTGATTATAATAGACATGATCCTATCGCACCGCTGGTGCTCTCGAATCAATTAATTGTTATTTCCTACAATCAAAATGCGCCGCTGGCGCTTTAAACTAGACTATCTTCGCAAAGAGCTTCGAAGAAGAGTTTTGATTGTGAAAATCAAGGGTAGAAAAGCAAAAAGCTTCGAAGAAGCGATCTGATTGTAGAATTAATCAATTGAAATAAAAGAGCTTCGAAGAAGCGTTATGATTGTAGAATCCAAATAATCAATTTCAAGGCGAGCTTCGGAGAAGCGATTTGATTATAATAGACATGATCCTATCGCACCGCTGGTGCTCTTGAATTAATTAATTGTTATTTCCTACAATCAAAATGCGCCGCTGGCGCTTTAAACTAGACTATCTTCGCAAAGAGCTTCGAAGAAGAGTTTTGATTGTGAA
>NZ_MSPQ01000007.1 GCF_001936475.1 Algoriphagus marinus
TTATTTTTTTTTATTCGAGGTAGTTTGCCACTTCCTCTTCAATATTATCCCCACTCCTGATTC
Source organism: Algoriphagus marinus (assembly GCF_001936475.1). Taxonomy (GTDB): domain Bacteria; phylum Bacteroidota; class Bacteroidia; order Cytophagales; family Cyclobacteriaceae; genus Algoriphagus; species Algoriphagus marinus. Next base: position 64 of record NZ_MSPQ01000007.1, read on the forward strand.
TAATATTGAGAAATTTTGCTTTGAATCATTTATAAAAAAATATTAAAGGATATTTTTGTCTTTTATTATTTTTTATTTTTATGTTTACATAATAAATCGAAAAACAGATGTTTTCTAAAGCCTGCAAACACGCTATAAATGCTATGATCTACCTGGCCACATTACCGGAAGAAAAGGCAAGCGTAAGTATGAAAGCAATTGCATCAGCTACCGCTAGCCCTGAGCCATTTACAGCAAAGATTCTTCAGGAGTTAGTCAAACGGAATTTATTGAAATCCACAAAAGGTCCTAATGGAGGGTTTTCAATTAGGAAGCCATCTAATGAAGTATTTGTCGGAGAAATAATTACAGCAATTGATGGAGAAATAATTTTCACTGGCTGTGCACTTGGAATGGAGGAATGTACTGAAAGCCATCCTTGCGGACTTCATTTCAAATTTAAAGCAATACGAGACCATTTATACGGAATGCTATGGTCCACTAGTCTCAATGATTTAGCTGGAAGCATACAGTCAGGAAAATCTTTTCTAAAACTATAATCAAACATATCATGTGTGAATTAATAGATAAAAAAGTAGGTCAGGTGGTTGCAGAAAATTTCCAAACTGCTGCTGTTTTTTCAAAGTACGGTATTGATTTCTGTTGTGGAGGTGGGCTTACCATTGAAAAAGCATGTGAAAACAAGGAAATAGATTCAAAAAAATTACTTGAAGAACTCCTAGAGGCGAATCAGCACCAAGATCCTTTGATAGAGCAGCATTTGAGTCTTACTCAAATCATTGATCACATCGTAAGCACACACCACTCTTATGTAGATCGAACTTTAGGGCCGTTAAAAGCCTATTTACAGAAAATTGAATCAGTACATGGTGACCGACACCCCGAATTACATCAAGTAAAACAGATGTTTTTCGAAGCATCCGATGCTTTGACTTCTCATATGAAAAAGGAAGAATTCATTCTTTTCCCCTATGTAAAAGCAATGGAAATGGCTAAGCAAAAACATTTTCCACTATCCGCACCTCACTTTGGTGATATCGAAAACCCGATCCACATGATGGAGGAAGAGCACGAAAAAGAAGGAGACCGGTTCAATGAACTTGCTAAAATCACAAACAATTACACTCCTCCTGAAGATGGTTGCCAAACCTATCAAGTAGCCTATGCAATGCTCAGGGAATTTGTTGAGGACCTACACACCCATATTCATCTAGAGAATAATGTCCTTTTTCCAAGAGCTACTACGCTTTACCACGAATTGAACTAATCAATAATATGTCTATCAGCCCGCCTTTCCTTAAAAAGGATAATTCTGGATCCAGCCTTTTCCAAATATGGTTAGGCTGGAGTTTGGGATTCTTTTTAGTTGCTGCACTTTTCGGGCTGGCGATGAGATATTTTACGGTCGGTGAACTGCCTGCTTACATCGATTACAAAAATTTGCTGCACACTCATTCACATGTGGCTCTTTTAGGGTGGGGTTATTTAACTACTTCAGCGGCACTTGTTTATTTCTTTGTTCCCGATCAACAGAAACAAAAAAGTTATTATCCACTAGTTGTATTGGCCATCCTAGCCAATATTGGAATGGTACTCTCCTTTCCAGTCCAAGGCTATGGCACCTATAGTATTGCAGCCTCAACCCTGCACTTGTTTGTGAGCTTTGCTTTTGCCTTCAAGTTTTGGAAAGACATCCGCAAAGAGCCAAGTTCCGATGCCATACAATTAGCTGCATGTAGCGTGCTATGGATGGTTGTTTCCAGCTTGGGTTTATTGGCAATCGGACCGGTAGGATCATTGATGGGAAGGTTGCATCCAATGTTTTTCATCTCCATCCAATGGTTTCTTCATTTCCAGTTGAATGGTTGGTTTGTTTATGCAATCTTCAGCATTTTAGCTTTTCGTTTGGCTCAAAAAGGAAAATTGCTCAGCCTGAGCAATTGGTACTGGGCTATTCTTCATGGAAGTTTATTTTTAAGCTTTAGTCTTGCAGTTTCTTGGAGCACTCCAATACCCGGCCTATTATATATCAATGCTTTAGCCGTAGTCCTACAATTACTAGCCTACCTCAGGATTCTTCGGCCAGTTTGGAAGGATCTCCTATCTGAAAAGAATAAAACTTGGATAGAAGGACTTTTACTCCTTGGGATCATTTTCCTCTTTGCTAAAGCCCTGATCCAATCAGTATTGATCTTTACTCCTGTGGCAGTGATCGCCTACACGATTAGAATGTACGTGATTGGGTTCATTCACCTCATCATGTTGGGAGCAATGACATTCACCATAAGCTCAGCTCTACTTCAAAAAGGATTGTTTTCAAATTCATTCCTTGCCAAGATTGGCTGGATGGTCCTTTTAGCAGGCTTTTTTTTAACAGAACTTCTCCTTTTCGGACAAGGCACTTTGCTTTGGTTGAAAGCTGGATTTATCCCTAGTTTTTACCCCCTGCTCTTTCTAGCCTCCACATTATTACCAATTGGTCTTTCATTGATTACGATCGCCCAAATTTTCAACATTCAATCAACCTTTAAAATCAATTCAATACTTAAATCAAACCAGACAATGAAAAAGTCCCTAACTCTGGCTGTAGGAGCAACTTTGCTACTATTTGCCTCTTGTGGGGGCGGTGATGGATCCTCCAGCACTACAGCCCCAAGTTCAACTGAAGCCGCAGCTCCTAAGGCCGCAGATCCTAAAGGAATCGGAGAAATAAAAGACGTTGCTATTTCAGAAGGAATCGACGACGGAATGGCAGAAAAAGGCAAAGCAATTATGGATATGAAATGTACTGCTTGCCATCAATTTAATGACAAAAGACTCGTAGGGCCTGGCTTTCAAGGTGTAACCAACAGAAGGAAGCCTGAATGGATCATGAATATGATCACAAACGTGGAGGTGATGCTTGATGAGGATCCAGTTGCACAAGCACTATTAGAGGAATGTCTTACCCGGATGCCGAATCAAAATATTTCTGTTGGTGATGCACGCGACATTTTGGAGTTTTTGAGAAAAAATGACCTAGAAAAATCCGGTGAAAAAGACGGTTCCTTATAAAACAATTTAGATATGAAAAAACAATTTATTTTGGTTGTCGGAGCTGTAGCAGCTCTAGCCCTAAATCCAGGCTGTAAGCCTAAGACAGCAGAAAGTGCCATCGCCGGTGACGCTGCCAGCAAAGTTTATGTGGCTCCGGGTGAGCATGATGAGTTTTACAACATCGTCTCAGGTGGATTTAATGGACAAATGTCCGTAGTGGGATTACCTTCAGGAAGGGTATTGAAAATTCTTCCAGTATTCTCTGTGAATCCTGAAAATGGCTATGGTTTCTCTGAAGAGTCAAAACCAATGTTGAATACCTCTAATGGATTTGTGCCTTGGGACGATCTTCACCACATCGCAATTTCTCAAACAAAGGCTGAACATGATGCTAGATGGGCATTTGGAAACGGAAACAATACTCCCCGAATTGCAAGAGTTGACTTGACCAGCTTCAAAACTGTGGAGATTATCGAGATCCCTAATTCTGCAGGAAACCACTCCTCCCCTTTCATTACGGAGAATACGGAGTATGTAGTAGCAGGAACCCGATTCTCTGTTCCAACTGGAAGTGACGCAAAACGTGATGTTCCAATTGCCAGTTATAAGGAAAATTTCAAAGGCTTCATCAGTTTCATCGGTGTAAATCAAGAAACTGGTGATATGAATCTAAGTTTCCAGATTGAGGCACCACCTTTCAATTTTGACTTAGCTCGTGCAGGTAAGAACAAATCTCATGGCTGGTTCTTCTTTTCTACTTACAACACAGAAATGGCTCACACCCTTTTGGAAGTAAACGCCTCCCAAAAAGATAAGGACTTCATCATGGCCGTAAATTGGAAGAAAGCTGAAGAATATGTTAAAGCTGGAGAGGGCGAAAAACGCCCAGCAAGATATGCCCATAACAAATGGAACGAATCAACTCACATGGCTGAGTCCAAAATATTAGAAGAAGTATTGGTATTGGATCCAAAGATCTTAAAGGATATCGTCTATTTCATCCCTTGTCCAAAGTCACCACACGGCACTGATACAGATCCAACAGGTGAGTACATCATCGGTAGTGGTAAGCTTGCAGCAATTATTCCGGTATTCTCCTTTACCAAAATGCTAGCTGCAATCCAAAAGCAGGATTTTGAAGGAAATATCGATGGCATGCCTATTTTGAAATATGAGTCTGTTCTCCATGGTGAAGTTCAAAAGCCAGGATTAGGACCATTGCACACAGAGTTTGATGGAAAAGGAAATGCTTATACTTCCATGTTCGTTTCTTCTGAAATTGTTAAATGGAATATTGAAACACTTCAGGTTTTGGATAGAGTTCCTACTTTCTATTCTGTAGGTCACTTAAGCATTCCTGGCGGCCCTACTGGCAAGCCTCATGGCAAATATATGGTTGCTTATAACAAGATCACCAAAGATCGCTATCTACCAACTGGCCCTGAACTAGCGCACTCCGCTCAGCTTTATGATATCACAGGAGATAAAATGCAGCTTTTGCTTGATTTCCCGACCATAGGGGAACCGCACTATGCAGAATCATTCCCTGCAAGTTTGATAAAAGATCGTCAGGTGAAATTCTATCCTTTGGAAGAAAATAATCACCCAGCAGCCTTGAAAGGTATCGCTGATGCGAGAGTGGAAAAGAAAGGAAATGAAATTCACATTTACCTTACTTCCATCCGATCCAACTTCCGACCTGATAATATTGAAGGTGTAGAAGTAGGCAATGAGGTATTCTTCCACATGACAAACTTGGAGCAGGATTGGGACGTACCGCATGGCTTGGCTATCAAAAATGCTAATACAGCCGAACTTCTTGTGATGCCAGGAGAAACAGCAACATTAAAGTGGATACCAAACAGACCTGGAATTTTCCCATTCTATTGTACTGACTTCTGCTCTGCACTTCACCAAGAGATGCAAGGTTATGTCCGAGTATCTCCTAAAGGAAGTAACCTCCCACTCACTTTTACCACAGGAGAATAAACTCCTATCCCGCCGACAAAAATTGTCGGCGGGTATTTTCTACAAAATCAATGATTATGAAAACTATTTCAAAAGGAAATCGAATATTGGTTTTTTTAGCTGCGGCTTTGATGATTTCCGCCTATTTCACTCCACTATGGCAAATCAGTCTTTGGGCACCACAATACCCAGAAGGGCTCAATATGAAAATCTGGATTGATCAACTTTCAGGAGATGTCAATATTATCAATGGTGTCAATCATTACATTGGAATGAAGCATATAGGAGAAGAAATGTTCCCGGAGTTTAGTTACCTGATATATGTTTTTGGTTTTATTATAGCTGTAGGATTTATAGCAGCTTTGACTGGGAAAAAATTCCTTCTTCATGGTTATTTTCTATTGATTACTTTTTTAGGAATTGGGGTCATAATAGACATGCACCTGTGGGGATATGATTATGGTCACAACTTGAATTCAACTGCAGCCATTAAAGTCCCAGGTATGGCTTACCAACCTCCCTTAATCGGATATAAAGAACTTCTTAATTTCCTAGCTTATTCCGGTCCAGATGTAGGAGGATGGATTCTTATGGGCTCAGCTTTATTAACCATTCTTGCAATTTTCTTTGATTGGCGATCTAATCGAAAAAAAACTGCACTCACTTAAATTCCAAAATCATGAAAATCAAAACCCTTTTCACTTTCTTATTTCTCCTTACTATTCTAGCTTCTTGTTCCACTGATCCTAGACCAATAGCATTTGGTGAAGATCTTTGTCATCACTGTAAAATGATGCTTGTAGACCCTAAATTTGGCGCTGAAGTAGTCACTGAAAAAGGGAAAATTTTTGTTTTTGATGATACCAACTGCCTTATTTCATTTCTCGAAAATACTGAGACTGAATTAGCGGATTTAAAACATATTTTGGTAGTCGATTATCAAAACTCCGGAAGTCTCCTTGAGGCTACTACATCCTTTTACCTTAAGTCTGAAGAGTTTCGCACCCCAATGAATAGCCAAGTCATCGCTTTCAGTCACTATGACAGCTTAAAGAGTTTCAAAAAAACCTCAGGAGGCGTCTATTTAGCATGGGGAGAATTGGTCACTCAATTCAAATAATGTTCAAAATGACAGTCAATTCCTTATTTAAAAGAAAATTTTAATCAATTGCCTGTCACAAAAAAATCAGTCAACATGAAACTCTTTAACCCTTATCTTCTTCTCTTTTTTTGGATGATTGTATCATTTACCTCCTTTGGTAAATCCATCCGTGTCAAAGCAGGCGGCTCGATCCCTAATGCAGTGGAGCAGGCAAATGCAGGAGATACTGTAATTGTAAGCAAAGGAGACTATACGGTCAATGAATTAATCATAAGGAAGTCAATTACCCTTATTGGAGAAGGAATGCCTACTCTTGACGGGCAGGATAAAGGAAATATTATTCTGATTGCAGGGAAGAATATTACTGTAAATGGATTCCGATTTATCAATACTGGTAGATCTAACACAGATGATTCTGCTGCCATTAAATTCTTTGATTCCAGCTATTGTACAATTGAGGGAAATGAACTCTTAGATACCTTTTTTGGACTGCACTTTTCTAACTCATCGCATCTCACTATCCGTAATAATCGGCTTATCTCAACTGCTGATCGGGAATTCGAAACAGGCAACGGCATTCATCTATGGAAGTGCAAAGAAAATCTCATCGAAAACAACTATGTTAAGGGTCATCGAGATGGTATTTACCTTGAATTTACCACTGACACGGAGGTGATAAATAATACTATTGAAAACAACATGAGGTATGGCCTGCACTTTATGTTTGCCCACGACAATTCATATATAAAGAATAGGTTTAAAGCAAATGGGGCTGGTGTAGCAGTAATGTACACCAAAAACGTGCTGATGAAGGAAAATATCTTTGAGCAAAGTGAAGGTTCTAGTTCCTACGGAATCCTTCTAAAAGACATCTCAGACTCCCAAATAATCGGCAATAAGTTCCAAGACAATACAATCGGGATATACATGGAAGGCTGTAGCCGATCTGAGTTTACCGGTAATCTTTTTACCCAAAATGGATGGGCACTAAAACTCATGGCCAGCTGTGATCAGAACACATTTGAAAACAACAATTTCATCAACAATACTTTTGATATCAGTACCAATGGATCTGTCGTCTTAAATGAATTAATAGGAAACTATTGGGATAAATATGAAGGCTATGACCTCAATAAAGATCGTATCGGGGATGTTCCTTACAGACCAATTAGCTTATTCAGTGTCATAGTTGAAAAAATCCCTACTGCTGTAATCCTCTGGAGAAGTTTTATGGTCACTCTCCTTGATAGGATGGAGAAGGTAATGCCTTCTATCACACCTGAAAATATGATTGATAATTCACCAAAAATGAAACCAAATGATCTCAATACAACACATCCATAAAAATTTCGGAAAACTCAAAGTTTTAGAGGACTTCAATCTGGAATTTAAATCTGGAAAAAGTTATGCCCTAATGGGTCCAAATGGCAGTGGGAAGACAACTCTGATAAAAATAATTCTTGGGATGGTCATTCCTACCCAAGGAGAGGTTTGGGTCAAGGACAAACCAATCAGTCAATCAGAATCCTATCGATCGCTAATTGGGTATATGCCCCAGATAGGTCGATATCCAGAAAACATCAAAATGAAGCAACTCTTTGCCATGATGAAGGATATGAGACCTACCCAGAAGGATTATGACGAGGAATTGATTGAAGCTTTTGGCTTGAATATGATTATGGATAAAGCAATGCATACCCTAAGCGGAGGTACTAGACAAAAAGTAAGTGCTGCCTTGGCATTTCTTTTTAGACCTGAAATCCTGATCCTAGATGAACCCACAGCAGGTTTGGACCCTATTTCAGTGGAAATTCTAAAAACCAAGATCATGCAAACTCGAGAATCCGGAAAACTAGTAATCATTACCTCGCATATTCTGAGCGAACTCGAAGAGCTCACTAATCATGCTATTTACATCCATGAAGGCAAAGTTGTTTTCAATGACAGCATTGCAGAACTTAAGGAGATTACTGGTAAAGAGCGATTTTCGGCTGCTATTGCAAGCCTGATGGAGTGGTCTTTAAAAAAAAATCCTGACTTAAAAATTCTTAATCATGCTTAAGCTCCTCAAATACGCGCTATACGACATTATTCAATCGCGATTTGCGATTCTATACACCTTGTTTATGCTCTTGGTAGCCATCGCTGTCTATCAAGTTTCAGAAGATATGAGTAAAGTATCACTCAGCCTCCTGAATATCATGCTTATGATCGTGCCTTTGATCTCAGCAATATTTGCGACTACCCATTTCTTCAACAACCTGGAGTTTACAGAGCTAATGCTCGCTCAGCCCGTCAAGCGTAGTCATGTCTTTCTTAGCCAAATTATTGCCGTAGTAGTTGTTTTGAGCCTAGCTTTAATTTTGGGATTCGGAGTTCCGATGTTGATATGGGGTTCCGATATGACTGTTTTGACTTTATTGGGGATCGGAATCAGCCTCAGTATTGTATTCGCTTCAATGGCATTTTTAGCTTCGGTTAGCACCCGTGACAAAGCCAAAGCAATAGGAATAAGCCTTTCAATTTGGATCTATTTTTCCTTGATTTACGACGGTCTGGTATTATATATGATTTACAGTTTTGCAGACTATCCTTTAGAAAAAGTCACACTTGCCTTGACTTTTCTAAACCCAGTTGATCTAGGTAGAATTATCATGTTGATGCAGCTCGATATTTCTGCTTTGATGGGATATACAGGGGCTTTCTTTGCTGATTTTTTCGGCAACATTAAAGGAATTGTCATCTCTTCAGGCATTCTTATCCTTTGGATGGCAATTCCTGCCTATTTTTCAATGAGACGCTTTGCGAAAAAGGACTTCTAGAAAAATTAAATCAGATTTATGAAAACAGCCTCGATTAATATCGAGGCTGTTGTTTTTATCTACCTATATGACTTTGATTAATAATAAAAGGCGGATGACCAATGTATTCTTTAGCTTCTTAGAATAAACTTTTTAAAACGGTCTTTCGCTTAAAAAACCAAAACTTTCATGGATTATGGTTTGAAGAAAAACATATGATCATTCAATTTTAGCTCCACCCATTCTCTTTTGTTAGACATCTTTATACTGATTTTGAGTTTAATTTATTTCATAAAAAAAGCTATGCTCAAAATGCATGAGATTGATGGAATTTGCATTGCTTTTTTTTGAAAATTATGGTTTTATAAACGAAAACATAATTCTGGATTCTTTAAAAATTCATTTTTAGTCATTTGGTTTTCACTGATTTATTTTTCAAATTATTTTTTCTTAATCTTCATTTGCACAAAATCATGAATGATTTTGACTCAAGTTCAATATAACTTAAAGCGATTTTTCAAACTTACATTTTTACTCAATTCGTTATGGCCAGAAAATTTTCAGATCTCCATTGCCACAATCACATGCGAGCGCATTTTCACATGCAACAAAAACGAAAGAAGTTTGAAAGAAAAGGGGAATTCACACCTTGGACAGTCATTGCATCCAACCGAAAAGGATATCTCAAAGGAAAAATGGGAGCAGCTTACTCCCAGGCTGATTTAGTAAAAGCATGGAATGGAAATGTAAGACTGACTTTTAATTCACTTTACCCACTTGAGCGGCAGTTTGTCAGGGGTTTGGATAAATTGAATACCACAGACCTACTCCATATTTTAATTGGTACAACAACATCTCATCACCTTCCACTACGGGATTTAATTCAGGTTTTTTATATGCGGATTCCAAAAGTGGCAGTAGATCATTTTCAGTCTATTGATTATGACTATTGGGAGTCACTTCAGCATGAAAAAGATTTTGTGTTGATCGATTCTGGGGTGACCATCAAAAAAAATGAAATTCACACTTCAGGTGTGATTCGAAGGATTTTTGAAAATGAGTTCAAACGATCCAAAGCATTTAAAAAAGAATTAATCGCAGAGAGAGCAAGATATTTTATTCCAAAAACCAGAGATGAACTCATCAAGTCCTTAAAGGATGATAAAGAAATCACCATGATCCTGACCATTGAGGGAGCTCATTCTTTGGGTAGCGACAGAGCCACTGTTGCCGAGCTTTCCCGAAGGGTCAAGTACCTCAAAGAGGAATGGGAGGCACCGGTTTTCTTCATCACTTTTGCACATCACTTCAACAACAGGCTATGTGGACACGCACATTCGATTCCAGATAAAGGAAAAATACTTCTCAATCAATCCAGAAATCTCAATAAGGGATTCAATGAAAAAGGAAGAAGAATAGCTCGAGAATTATTGGGATTAAACAAAAATTTAGAGCGAGACCCTAAATTTGGATATAGAATCCTGTTAGATGTCAAGCACATGAGTGCGCAATCCAGGAAAGATTATTATGAAGAAATAGTTCTACCCTGCTTGATGAATGGCGATCAAATTCCTGTGATTGCTTCACATTGCGGCTATTCAGGAATTGAAAAGCTTCAAGATCTGATCAACAATTATGATTTGGAAAAGGACGATTACACTGATCCAAAGACTAATAAATTTAACGCATGGAATATAAATGTATGCGATGAAGACATTGAAGTAATACTAAAAACCGGTGGAATCTTTGGTCTCTCTTTCGATCAGCGAATCCTTGGGATCACAAAAAAGGACAAAGATTCGCCTAGAAATGGAATCCAGCTACTTTGGGAAAATATCGAAGGAATCGTCAAAGGTGTCTATTCCAATAAAAATCTCTCAGAGGATCAAAAATTCCAAATCTGGAAATCGATGACAATCGGAACTGACTTTGAGGGATTAATTGATCCTACTGATTTCTATCCAACAGCCTTGGAGTTTGAAATCTTCGCCAATAATTTGGTTTTTGAAATTGATCAGGCGCGCAAGAAATCAAACACCAAATATTTGGAGCATCTCCAAAGTCGAGAAGATTGCGAAAAACTGGTGGATGATTTTTGTTTTAATAATGCTGAAGCATTTGCAGTGAGAAATTTCCCAATACCCTAATAATATTCTTTAGAATAAATCAGTCTTCTCCGAAGATCTCTTTTACTACCCATCCTTTGCCCCACTCATCTTGCTCCTTTTCAGACCAAAGTTCTGGAAAGAAAATCACTTTTTGAAAACGTGGAGGAAGGTATTTCTGCCAGTTGGTACCTCCTGTCGCCGCAATATCTACAGGGTCTTTCTGGAGGTAACGTACGGCAGATTTGTAATGAGCCAAAGGCCAAAAGACATTTGCCTTCAGATCAAATTGCTTCATGAGTTCGGTCATCTCCTCAGAAGGCTTATCCAAATCAATGTATTTTTGCCAAAGGTTTTTTCGTCGGTAATTTTCAATAATCTCGATTAGTTTTTTACCGTACTTTATTTCGAAATTTTTAAGTGTGAGCGTCTTTTGACCGGAGGCCAATTCAATTGCTCCTTGCTGCCAGTACAAGTGTTCAAAAATATCATCCGCTGGAGAGTGATAGTCAAACTCCGATCTTTTGGATAAGGTGACCAAATGAAAAGCATCTGCCGCCATCAATTCGATCTCACGATATTGAGCACTCTGGAAGCCACTTGATGGAAGAAGAGACATTCTGAATTTCAGAAATTGCTCTCGCTCCATTCCTTTCCACATCATCGCAAAAGAGGAGATCAAATGATCAAAATACATTAAAATTCGCTCCATCCGCTGTTTGAAAAATTCCTCTGTAATCGGATCACTGTCTGATATCTGCTCCATTTCGGAGATAATCAGTTTGAAATACAACTCAGTAATCTGATGGTAGATGATGAAAATTTTCTCATCCTTAAAACTTGTTTTTGGCTGCTGTAGCGAAAGTAATACATCCAAATTAATGTATTCCCAGTAGGTCAGATAGTCGGCATAAAGCAATCCCTCCAGGTAAGAAAGCATATCCTGTCCTGAGGCTTTGAACTTCTCTTCAAGTTGGTGGATTTTATCAAGAATTTTGGGGTCAAACTGGGATTCATGCATGGGTTCTTTTTTAGGGAAAAAGGTAGTTTTTTAACCTTCGATCTATTTACTTCGAGTTATCAAAAGTGGCTTTTCTTCAATACAAAAGTCATTGATTCATTCTAATAAACCAAAATATCATGGAAGCAACTGCAATCCATAAATCTCAAAAGCAGGATACATTCGAAGGAGTGGATTTTCTGGATATAGACGATTTGCTAACCGAAGAGCATAAATTAATCAGAGGCTCAATTCGAGACTTTGTAAAAAGGGAGATTTCACCTTACATCGAAGATTGGGCACAGAAGGCATATTTCCCTTATGATATTGTAAAGAAATTTGGTGACGTTGGCGCATTCGGCCCACAAATTCCTGCCGAATACGGAGGTGGTGGATTGGACTACATTGCTTATGGCCTGATCATGCAGGAGATTGAGCGAGGTGATTCAGGTATGCGATCTACGGCTTCTGTTCAAGGATCTCTAGTAATGTATCCAATTTATAAATTTGGCTCAGAAGAGCAGCGAAAGAAATACTTACCGAAGCTTGCCTCAGGTGAGTTTTTAGGATGCTTTGGATTGACTGAGCCAGATCATGGTTCTAACCCAAGCGGAATGGTAACCAATTTCAAGGATATGGGCGACCATTACCTTCTTAACGGAGCCAAAATGTGGATTTCCAATTCTCCAAAAGCTGATATTGCAGTGGTATGGGCTAAGAATGAGGAAGGTAGAATCCATGGTTTAATTGTGGAGCGGGGTATGGAGGGTTTTTCTACTCCGGAGACCCATGGCAAGTGGTCCCTTCGGGCTTCCTGTACTGGTGAACTTGTTTTTGATAATGTGAAGGTTCCAAAAGAAAATCTTCTTCCAGGCAAATCAGGGTTAGGTGCGCCAATGATGTGTTTGGATTCTGCACGATTTGGAATCGCTTGGGGAGCAATCGGGGCAGCGATGGATTGCTATGAATCTGCGCGTAAATATGCCGCAGAGCGAATCCAGTTTGGAAAGCCCATTGCAGGCTTTCAGTTGACTCAAAAGAAGCTGGCAGAAATGTTAACTGAAATCACCAAAGCGCAACTTTTGGCCTGGAAGGTTGGTAAAATGATGAATGAAGGAACAGCTAAAACCGTCCACATTTCAATGGCCAAAAGAAACAATGTGGAAATGGCACTAAATATTGCTAGAGAAGCAAGACAAATCCATGGGGGTATGGGGATCACCGGCGAATATCCGCTAATGCGACATATGATGAATCTGGAATCTGTACTTACTTATGAAGGAACTCATGATATCCACTTATTAATTCTTGGTCAGGAGATAACCGGATTACAAGCTTTTAAATAAGCAGAAAACATAAATTCAAAAGCCTCAAAGAAAATTCTTTGAGGCTTTTTTGTTGCATAAAACCAGGTTTTACCTTTTTATAAATCTTCTGATAAATACTTTTCGATCCTCTCCCTCTAGCATCACCATATAGGTTCCTGCGGCTATACCAGAGATATCAAGTTGGAAATTCTTGTTGAGCGACTTTGATATCATGACGGTGCTTGTGACTTCTTTTCCTTCCATGCTGTAAATCTTAAGTGATTTCACATCTATAGATTGATCAGATTTAATTTCAAGTTCCACCTGATCATCGGCTGGATTAGGATAAATTTTCAGCTCTTCGGAAAGAATTGGATTTTGCCTTAAAATTCCAGCAATAGTGACTTCTACAGGCAAAAGTTTCGCTTTACACCCTGAAGAATTTGTCAACTCGACCGTATAAATACCCATTTCAAACAAGGTTAGAATCCGCCCTGTAGCTGATGGTATCGGAGCTTCATTCAGGTACCACTGGTAAGTGAAATCTCCTTCCGGCGCGACCAATTTGTTTCCATCTGGCTTGATTTCTCCTGTAGGAATTGGATTTACCTTGACCTCATATTTCGCAGTTTCAGCAAGGCAAGCTCCTTGATAGCGAATAACCGCATCGTAAATTCCACCAACTTCAATCGTCAATACTTTACCATTTTGCCCAACTATTTCGACCCCATTTCTTCGCCAACGAAGCACTTCAAAAGCTGCCGTAGAATTTAGCGTCAATTCAGATGCAGAACCAGCACAAAACTCCACTGGACCAGAAATAACAACCGGAGCTGAATTTTTAGCTTTAACAGTAAGTTGAGAAATCTTCTCCGTCACATTTCCTGAGTTATCAACTACTCTAACTTCAATTGGAATAACCTTTCCAAGGTCTTCACATGTAATAGACATTCGATTAATGCTGATCTCTTTAACTCCACAATTATCAATTAGGTCAGTATAAAAGAGTTGAGGATTCAATTCAAATTTCCCAATACTAATATCAAGCTCTAATTCAATTGATTTAGAATTGAAAACTGGAGGTAAATTATCTTTCACTATCACTAAAACATCCTTGGCATTGGTCTGATTTTTTGAATCAGTTAATGTGACTTTCACTGAATTTTCGCCAAGATTAACACAGGAGAAATCAGTTTTGGCTATAGATACAGTAATACTTGGATCGGACAATGGCCAAGTTTCAAAAAGATTTTCAGCCTTTAAAGTAGCATTGCCTTCTTGATTCAATTCGAGAATAACACTTGACTTAATTGGTGGAAAAACTGTCTGATTAAAGTCGTCTGCGGTAAACGTCACGCTACCCAACTTGGCTTTACAGCCGGCAGCATTAGTGATTTCCACAGTATACTCTCCCTCTTGTGTGACTTGATATGTTTTAGTAATGGCATCGGAGATTTTTTCTCCATTTCGATACCATTGATAGCTATTGGCGGTCGGAGCGGTTAAAAGTTTGTCTTCTCTACTGATTTCACCGGTAGGCAGTGCATTGATTTCAACAACAAAGGAATTGGTTTCGGACACACAAGCTCCTGAGTAACGAATGACTGCATCATAGCTTCCACCTACTTCGATTTCCAGCGTCTTCTCTTTTGCCCCGACAATTTCAAGCCCATTTCTTCGCCACTTGATAACTTCAAATTGAGCTTCAGAATTTAAAGTCAGGAGTCCTTTGCTTCCTTCGCAGAATTCGGAATCACCTGATATGCTTACTTTTTGGGTTTCAATTCTGTTTAAAGTAAGGATAGCCACAGCTTCCACCACATTTCCTGAGGCATCCAGCGCCTTGATCGAAATCGGAATCTCTTTTCCTAAATCGTCACATGTGGCAGTAGTTTTATCTATTGTAACTTCCTTTACACCACAATTGTCAGTCAATTCAGCTATAAAATCTTCAGGCTTAAGTACCAAACTTCCAACAGTGACATCAAAATCTGCATTGAAGGCTTTAGGAGTTAAAACTGGTTTAAGATTGTCCTGAACTTTGACAATCGTCTTTTCCTCCCAAGTTTGACCAGATAGATTTTTGATAGTGATCGTAATCTGTTTTTCTCCAATATCCGAGCAGGCAAATTCAGATTGACTTAGTTTGATATCCAGATTAGGATCAGCTGGAGGCCAGGATATAAATACATTTTCCGGCTTGAGAGAGGCTTTCCCAGATTCATCGAGCGGTAGCTCAACAAATTCTTTGACTTCCCCAAATGGGAGGTCAGAAAATGTAATCGTAACTTTTTCGGTTAAGACACTGCATCCACCATCAGGAATAATTTTCGCCCAATAGGTTCCTGGGTCGGTTACCAAAATAGCTTTCTCATTAGCTCCTTCGATCGGAACACCATCTTTAAGCCAGCTTTCCAAATTAAACCCAAATTCATCTCCTAATTTGATTTCAATAGGTTCTCCAATAAAACCTTGGAAATTACCGGAAGGATTGATTGAAATCTTTTGGGACTCAAAAGGAGTAACATTAATCGTAATCGATTCTGAAGTGATATTCCCGGAATTATCAGTCGCAGTTAAAATCAGTTCGATTGGTGAGTCATAATCTGAACAAGTAACGTTAGTCTTATTCAGATATAAATCAGATAGGCCACAATTGTCGGTGAGCGATTCAACAAAATCCTCAGGATTAAGCTCCAACTCTCCTTTTACCAAATCAAAAGATAGGCTTGGGATTTTAGTAGTTAAAACTGGAGGTAGCTCATCTTTCACAATCACTTTTATCCAATCTTCGAACCTCCCCGGATTGGTGGGGTCATCAATTAATTGACCTTGAGTAACTTTCACATCGTTGGAACCCAAATCTTCGCAGGTAAACTTGGATTGACTCAGGATTAGGTTACTTAGAATCTCTGGATTATCGCTAATCAAAACATCTTCCGGAGAAAGCTCCGCAACTCCGGATTCATCTAAATACAAAACAATATCCTGATTGTAATCCTCAGTAAGCTCTCCAAATACAAACTGCTCAGTGAAAACAGGGCAACCTGCAGAAAGCATTAATCTTGCTCTATAATATCCCGGTTCAGAAATAGTCGCTTCATTTCCTGATTGACTTACAATTTTGAAAACAGGCTCCCAACCTAACACAGTATAATCCAGCTCATCCCCCAATACTAAATTGGTTGTTCCACCCTCTTCCAAAGGCCCAGTGGAGGTAATTGAAACCTTCTTTGATTCTATTATATTTCCTATAGTAACATTAACCGTTTTGGAGGATGTATTTCCTGATTGATCAGTTGCGGTAATCTCAACAGGGAACTCCCAAACAGGTGCGTTTGGATCCTGATAAATATCAGCGCAAGTCACTTCATTCCTACTTAGATTGAAGCCCAAAACTTCAGAACAATTGTCTCTAAAATCCACTACATAAAAATCAATCAAATCAAAAGAAACTTTCCCCGCCACCGGATCAAAAAGGAGAGTTGCATTTCCAGCATCAAAATATGGAGGGATTTTATCAAACACCCAGACTTTTGTTGACTCGGTCCATTCCTCTCCTGTTTGAGTGTTTTTTGAAGTAATGATCACCTCATTTTCACCGATATTCGAGCAGCTAAAATCAAATCCGACTGAAGATGTGTAAGTAAATGGATCAACAGGCTGTTCTTCCAAAAAGTCTTCAGGAGTCAGAACAGCATTTCCCCCTTCATCTAAAAACAAGGAAACGGAATCCTTTACCACAGGCACAAATTCGGCTTGATTAAGAGCTACCAATAAGCTCGTTTCATCAGGATAAACCCTGCGTTCAACACGCTGGAGATTATAGTTTTGATCCAAAACCGGAAAAGCATAAACAGGTGTAAAGTCAATTCTTGCAAATGGTTTTCCATCCTGCATTACTTTTACAACATTCACTTCCAAGTGGCCATAGTGCTTTCCGCCATCAGTCAGAATCGGATTAGAGCCGGATGTATTCCATTGTTCTACGGAGTTTTGATCTGCAGTCCATTTCGAATAAGGATTGTAATCAAGCGTATTTAGAGGATTATTTTTCCAATCCCGTTTAACAGCTCGTATTCCATCACCCGCTACACCCACATCATAATACACCACCCCTTTTCCATCATTGTCTTGATCGACGAAACTTCGTTCAAAAATCTCATCATGGCCAGAGAACACTGCCACAACTTCATATTCCTCAAAAAGGGGATTTAATATCTGCATTGGCGTGCCAACTTGTCCCACACTCAATTCATGGTTTAAAGGAACTCCATGTTCTCCTGAGCTAAATGCGATATGATGGTATTGTATAAAAATCAGCTGTCCTGACTCTTTTGCATCCTTAAGATTTGCTTCCAGCCAAGCATATTGATCTGATCCAGGACCAAAACTGCTAAGGTCATTTCCTCCTCTAGCCTTATAAGTTGCCTCCGTATAATTCTCCTGAGTATCTGTCCCAGGTACGGTAAACTCTTTTCCCTTCAACTTTGTCACTCCATCAAAATCAGATGCCAATTGATCAGGAGTTCCATTGCTAGAGTCTACAGTCAAAATGGTGATTGGCCCATAGTCAGATCGATAATAACTCTGACCATGTTTTTGAAGAGGATCGCTGACTGGAGTTTTGAAGTAAGCTTGGTATCTATTTCTGGCTACAACCGGTGCAAATTGACCTCCAGGCATATCGCCATAGCCACCATTTATCGCACCAAAATTTTCCCAATTCCCAAAAGAAGGAATCACAGGATAGGTGCTAAATCCCTTATCAAACTCCCCGGCATTATGTCGGAAAAACTCATCCCAGCCTGGCTGATATCCTCCACCTTGAACTAAATCTCCTGGCATGACCATAAAGTCAATATCCCTGGAATTAATAATTTTCAGGTTTTCAGCATAGCCCTTTTGCTCGGTAAGCATGTAATTAGGAATCTCAAAGCCTTCAAGTGTAGTAAAACCAAACTTATCCTTCCACAGCTGAGGAATAGCAAATGGTCGAATTAGTGGCATACCTGGATACCACTCACGATTTGTAACCCTTCCTCTTGGTTCAGTTTCAGAATCTGCCAGAGCTACAAATCGGATCTTATCCCAGTCGGTTTTACTTTTAGGTGTCTTAAAAGATGACTCGAATACTGATCCCCCTAAAGAAACCCGATAGGACACGTTTATACCCGGGGGCAAAGTCATTTGCACTTGATAACGAAAAGCTTGATCTGACTGAAGCCAAGACCCTTTTTCTAAACCTGAAATAGTTTGATTCTTCTCCGCATCGGTATAAAAAATCTCCGGAACTTCTTCTCCG
Source organism: Algoriphagus marinus (assembly GCF_001936475.1). Lineage (GTDB taxonomy): Bacteria > Bacteroidota > Bacteroidia > Cytophagales > Cyclobacteriaceae > Algoriphagus > Algoriphagus marinus. The sequence goes on from NZ_MSPQ01000007.1 coordinate 18,688, forward strand.
TTGACATTTTTCGAAAAAATAACCTCACCTGATGGATTTTTAATAATAATCTCACTTGATGCTAAGGTGTTGCCAAACCAGGTTAATTGGATTTTCCCCTGATCATAGACTTGCAGATACGGATAGACTCTGTAAGGATTAACCTCAAAATAGCTAGCTCCACTAAAAAACAACCCAGCGGCTAAAAGAAGAGAGAGAAAAAGGAATCTTTTCATAAAATCAGATTTAGAGTCCTGTTTAATCAAATGTACAAAAATGAAGTTACTCTATTCTGCTTTTCAGTACTAACAATTGAACAGAATTTAATGGATCTGTACTGAAAATGTAGATATTCCGCTGATCAATCCCTTTTCTTCCTTTCGGGTCAAAAGTAATTTTTAAATCCACAGACTCTCCGGGATTGATACTTGTCTTGGATATTTCCAAAACTAAACAATTACAATTCCCTTGAATCTTGCGAATTTCAAGTACTTCCCTCCCTTTGTTGGTCAAAGTCACTGATTTATTTTGAATGGAATTTGCACTGATTTCTTTCAAATCAATTTCAGTTGGAGAAATGGAAAGCTGTGGAACTTGATTCAATTGATCCTTTGAAAGTGGTGGAAAATACTCAAACACATTAGCAATAACGTCCAAACGGGCAGCTTTTTCTCCTGCCCAGGTAAGAAGCACTTGATCTTCCGAGAATCCCAATTCTTTCTTAATCACAGCATCATAGACCACGTCCAATAAGCCACGCTGATTGGGATAGATCATCTCTTCTTGTTGAAAAACCTTTATGTACTCGGGACCATTATAGATTAAATCCTTCCGCTGTATTGGTTCTGAACCAAAATTATAAACCTCCACTTGCTTCACTTTTGGGATATTTGTCAAAACCTCACCTAGGTTTACTTTAGGTAATCGGAACCCCAGAGTTCCTTCTTTACGGGGGTAGGTAAGAGCCGGGTTTTCTGGGAAAGGAATCGAGGTCCCCTCAATATATAAAGTATCTTGACTTCCTATAAGATTGCCTTTTACTACTATCATTCGGGAGAAAAATCCAGCAGTGGAACTTGGATCAAAAGAAACTAGAAGTTTCCCAGTTCCGCCTACATCCAGCGTATCTTTAGAATAATCTACAGTTGTACAACCACAATCAGTGATCACTTCGTCGATGTAAAAAAGAGAATCTTGAGTATGTGTAAATTCAAACTCAGCAATCTTGGCGCCTTCTTCTTCCAGGACACTTCCTAGGTCTACTTTGTTGACTTTCCAGATCAATCTGGGGATTACAGTTTCCTGAGCGTGAATAATTTGCGCAGAAAAGGAAAATAAAAGAAATAGAAAGATTGCTTTTTGAATTCTGAACATGCTCGCAATTAACACATAATTTCAACCGTTTTGTAGCCTGATTTACTTATTTTGCGCCAAAATTAGACCAATGGCAAGAGTACTTACAGGCATTCAAAGTAGCGGGAGACCTCACTTGGGAAATATCCTAGGAGCGATCGTCCCGGCAATTGAATTGATCAAGCAAAACAACGAGGAGTCTTTCATCTTTATTGCCGATTTCCATTCCTTGACGAGTTCCAAAGATGGAGCGCTTCGAAAGCAAAATACCTTGGCAGTTGCCGCCGCATGGTTGGCTTTTGGTTTGGATATCGAAAAGACGGTTTTTTACCGCCAATCCAGAAGACCTGAAGTCGCGGAATTGACTTGGTATTTGAGTTGCTTCACTCCTTTTCCCATGCTTGCCAATGCGCACAGTTTCAAGGACAAATCAGAACGACTCTCAGATGTCAATGCCGGTTTATTCACCTACCCGGTATTGATGTCAGCGGATATTTTGCTGTATTCGGCCGATTTGGTACCTGTCGGAAAAGATCAATTGCAGCACTTGGAAATGTGCCGAGACATAGCATCTGCATTCAATCATCAAATAGGCGAAGAAATCCTAACCCTACCCGAACCCCGAATTTCTGAAGATGTAAAAACCATTCCTGGTACAGATGGGCAAAAGATGAGTAAGTCTTACAATAACTACATCGATATTTTCCTTCCGGAAAAAGCCCTTAAGAAAAATGTAAACAGTATTATCACTGACAGCAAAGAATTAGAGGAACCCAAAGATCCAGATACTTGCAATGTATTCAAACTTTATAGCCTAATCGCCTCCTCAGATCAAACTGCACAAATGCGCAAGAATTACGAAGGAGGTAACTATGGATACGGACATGCTAAAAAGGAATTTATGGAACTGATTCTTGAAAAGTATGCTGAAGAGCGAAAAGCATTTGATTTCTTTATGAATAATCCAGAAGAAATAGAACGAAAACTTGCTGCAGGTGAAGAGAAAGCAAAAGCAACTGGAATGGTATTGCTACAAAAAGTAAGAGAAAAATTGGGATTCGCATAAATATGATATTATTCATCGTTTGATTTATGCTTCGCCCTTTGCCTGTCTCTCACAGAAGTCTTCAAATCTGAAACTCCACAAAAAAACCCAGCTATTCACTGGGTTTTTTTATTGATTATGGGCTAGTTCTTATCTACTTCTCCAAAGATCTTTTAACTGTCTGCCATTAATAAGCATCACAAATCGTGCGGGATTTGGAATCAATACAATTCGTACATCCTGCTTATCAAACTGCTCCGACTCTATAGGTACACCTTGATGTCCGCTAACTTCATAACTCACGATTCCGTTTGCATCTGGTAGCAATGGCTTGTAGACGTTGGCAACATAAGCAGTAGGAAGCAACACATCCGTATCAGACTTCAATTTTTCCTGAATTTTCTCCAACTGATCCTCAAGAACATCCTCATATTTTTCATTGAAATCATCTTCCAAATCATGAATTTCCTCTTCTAAATCATCATAGCTTTCATGGCTATAATCCATGGCCGCCAGTTGGTTTCTTTTTTCTACAATCTCTGTGAGGGCTTTGTCAAGCGTATTCCAGTCCATTCGTATTTTTTTTAATTCGGATTGCAAAGATGGGCAATCCCTCTGTTTTCAAAGAATAATTTTAGATAAATCTGGTCTTCAATGTAAATTCTTTGTTTGAAAACTGGCTTTTGAAACCATTAAATCGGATAGGCAAAACGATCAACTTACTAGTAAAATCTTTCCGTTTCTTCCTTGAGTTTCGTAAGCTACTATTGCTTCTTTAAATTTCTCCAGCGGAAAGGTCTCTCCTACATCCACCTTAGAATCAGATGCTAGTAAAAATCCAAAAACAGATTTAAAAGCTGTTTTCCGTTCGGAATCTGACATGCTTTCCATCCACGTAGATAGCCAAAACCCTTCTACAGTAATATTTTTAAAAATCAAAAGACCACTATTTAAAGGGATATTTTCCAGACTGAGCAATCCAAAAACCATCATTCTACCTCCAGCTTTCAAGGATGCTAAAGCTTTGGCTCCCAAAACACCTCCAACCGCATCAAAAACCACAGAAACACCTTCTCCAGTATGCTCAGCAATCAATTTTTGGAGTTTCTCTTTTTCAGTATTAATGACCAGATCAGCTCCCAATTCCTTTAAGTAATCCTTTTGAGAATCATGACGTACAGTACATGCAACCATAATTCCTTTTGCCTTAGCCATTTGAATTGCAAATTTTCCAAAAGCTGAAGCTCCAGCTGTGATTAAAAGCCAATCACCTGATTTCAGTCCACTTTTCTCAATCATTCCAAAAGCTGTCATGGGATTGACAAAAGCCTGACATGCAATTTCATCAGACATACCTTGAGGGACCGGAATCACCAAGCTTGCAGGAATACAAAGATATTCCCGCCAGGTTCCGATAGCAGTAAACATCACTCGAGTCCCTACGGGGACTTTGCCTGCTTCATCAGATTTAGTGACCACACCACTCGCCTCAAAACCAGCACTGCTTGGTAACTTAGGTGTGATGCCATACATCCCTCGAACAAACATAATATCAGAAGGATTGATATTTCTTGCGACTACTTTGATTTGAACCTCATGTGCTTTTGGTTCAGGGATTTCGCTTTCGACTAGTTTCAATACTTCCAGTGGCATTCCACATGTTTCAAAAATTACCTCTTTCATACGATTATAATTTGATTTTTAAAGGTCATATGGAATCTCGCTTCCAGCATAATCACCCTAGTGTGTGACTTTTGAGTCATGCTCGATTTCATGGGTTTATATAGTTTTAGTTTTTTCAGATTAAATTCTTGTTAAAACTATCGATATATTCTGTTTTGCCCTGTCTCTTTTCTATTTTTTTATATCTTGAGTACTTAATAAAACCTTCGAATTATGGATTTATCTTCAGTTTTTTCTCTGGATGGAAAAGTAGCACTGATTACCGGTGCCAGTAAAGGAATCGGATTTAGCATTGCAGAGATATTTGCTGCTGCTGGCGCAAAAGTGGTTCTGAGTAGTCGCAAGCAAGATACGCTTGATGAAATGGCAAATCAACTGAAATCAAAAGGCTATGAAGCTACTGGAATCGCATGTAATGTGGGAAATATGGAAGAACTTCCACTTTTGGTAGAAAAAACCATTGCAACCTACGGTCAGTTGGATATTTTAGTCAATAATGCCGCCTCTAATCCTGTATTTGGACCTATCCATGAGACAAGTCTAGAGGCTTTTGATAAAATCATGGACGTCAATCTAAAAGCTCCATTTGAACTTTGCAGACTTTGTTTTCCGCATTTAAGGAAGTCCTCCTCGGCCTCAGTCATCAATATCAGCTCCATTGGTGGAATCTCACCGGAGCAGGGTCTTGGAATCTACTCAGTTAGTAAGGCTGCATTAATCTCTTTAACAAAAGTATTTGCAAAGGAATGGGGAGAATCAAAAATCAGGGTTAATGTTATTTGTCCAGGATTGATTGAAACCAAATTCTCGGAAGCCCTATGGTCTAATGAAAAAATCATGTCCATGTTAATGAAGCAATTATCTATCAAGCGATCTGGCACGAGTGAAGAAATCGGCGCCATGGCACTTTTTCTAGCCTCTACGGCATCATCTTATTCTACTGGGGCGGTGTTCACTGCCGACGGAGGATTTACAATCTAATAACATGCAAACCCAAAATAATTTCACCGGAGATCTATCAGTTTTGCTAGATCGCTATAGGGATTTTGTCAAAACTTATTTATTCCCAAAGGATCTTGCAATAGTCCAAGGGCCATTTCGGGAATATTTACCCTATCTGAATGAGCTACGTGAAAAAGCCAAATCAAAGGGACTTTTCGCTCCTCACCTTTCGCCTGAAGAAGGTGGATTAGGTTTGAATTTGGTTCAATTTGCTCAAGTCTCAGAAATTTTAGGTCATAGTCCACTTGGACATTACGTATTCAATTGCAACGCTCCCGACATCGGAAACATGGAATTGTTGCATCTTTTTGGTTCAAATCTTCAAAAGGAAAAATTTCTAAAGCCACTTCAACAAGGAAAAATCAGGAGCTGCTTTGCGATGACAGAACCTTCATTTGCAGGGAGTAATCCGGTAAACATGGGAACCACCGCCGTCCGGGAAGGCAATCATTATCGTATCAATGGTCATAAATGGTTTACCACCGCAGCAGATGGTGCAGCATTTACAATCGTCATGGCGGTTACTAATCCAGAGGCAGAGTCAAAATATCAGCGCGCCAGTATGATAATCGTTCCTCTTGATTCTCCAGGGTATCGCTTTGTAAGAAATATCCCTATCATGGGGGAAGCCGGTGAAGATTACCTATCTCATGCAGAAGTCAAATTTGAAGATTGCATTGTGCCAATTGAGAATTTGATTGGGGAGGAAGGACAGGGTTTTGCTTTGGCACAGGAGCGATTGGGACCAGGAAGGATCCACCACTGTATGAGATGGATTGGAATCTGTGAGCGCGCATTTGATATGATGTGTAAAAGAGCTTTATCTCGTGAATTGGATCTAGGAAAGCCACTTGCTGAAAAACAGACCATCCAAAATTGGATTGCTGAAAGCCGAGCTGAAATCAAAGCCAGTCGTTTGATGGTGATGGACACTGCGCAACAAATGCAGTTGAAAGGCGCTAAAGCAGTAAGAGAAGATATTTCTACAATCAAATTTTTCGTAGCTGACGTCCTGATGAAAGTCATTGATCGGGCCATTCAGGTGCACGGAGCACTTGGGATCACGGATGACACCTTGCTTTCATTTTGGTATCGGCATGAGCGTGGTGCAAGAATCTATGATGGACCAGATGAGGTTCATAAGGCTTCACTAGCTCGAAGCATCTTGAAGTCTTATTTACCCCACAAAAAGTAATTATGTCTGGATCATTAGATTTCAAAAACTTAGTAAACTACCTGAATCAAAAATTGGATGTTAAGGGAGATGTTTCCGGAATCACACAATTCAAAGGAGGTTACTCTAATCTTACATTTAAATTTCAGACTCCTGAAAAAACCTTTGTCATTCGTAGAGCCCCATTTGGAGAAAAAATAAGCAAAGCTCATGATATGGGCAGAGAGGTCAGTGTTCTACAAGCTCTTCAGAAAGCAGGATACCCAAAAGCTCCAAAACCAGTATTGTTTTGTGAAGATTCGGATATTTTTGAAGCGCCATTTTTTGTCATGGAACATGTCGATGGATTCATCCTAAGAAATAAGATTCCTCAAGGCATATCCATATCACCGGAGGAATTTCATTCTCTTTCTCAATCAGCTATCGATTGTCTCCTTGAATTGCATCAACTTGAACTAGTAAATTCAGGTCTAATCAACTTGGGAAAACCTGCTGGCTATGTGCAAAGACAAGTCGATGGTTGGAGTGAACGGTATTTCCGGGCGAAGACCGATGAACTTCCTGAACTGGAGCGGGCGATCGAGTGGCTCCAGTCAGAAATCCCAATAAATAAAAATACCGGATTCATTCACAATGATTTCAAATACGATAACCTCGTCCTCAATCCAGAAAACATCAAAGAGATAAAGGCTGTTTTGGATTGGGAAATGGCTACTGTGGGAGATCCTCTAATGGACTTGGGAACTACCTTAGCCTATTGGTGTGAGTCATCAGATCCTGAAGCCCTGAAACTCTTTAACATCTCTCATCTTCCTGGAAATATGACTCGGTCAGAAGTGATTCAATATTACGGCCAAAATAGCAAGCTAGATATGAGTGAAATGCTATTTTATTACATTTTCGGAATCGTGAAAGTAGCCGTGATTGCACAGCAGATTTATAAAAGATTCAAGCAAGGCAATGCAAGCGACCCCCGATTTGGAGGATTGATACATGTGGTTGAGGCATCAGGGAAAAAGGCAATTAAAAGTTTAGAAACTCAAAAAATTTAAAATGAACATTAATAAAATTTGCATCCTTGGAGCTGGAACGCTTGGATCAAGAGTTGCCTTACAATCAGCTATTTCCGGCTATCAGGTATCTGTGTATGACATTCATCAGAAGAGTCTGGATTTTTCACTTAAAACAATGGAAAAGATTCTCCGTCAACTGGAAAAAGCCGGGGAGCTTTCTGAGGAAGAAGGGAAAATGGCACTTAAGCGAATCACATTTACAATGAATCCATTAGAGGCAGTTGAAGATGCGGATTTCATAAATGAAAGTGTGACTGAGAACCCTGAGCTTAAGAAAAAAGTATGGAAACAATTTGGGGAAATCGCTCCTGAAAGGACCATTTTCACTACCAACACCTCCTACTTGCTCCCATCCATGTTTGCCAAAGATTCAGGAAGACCAGCTAAATTCTGTGCTTTTCACTTTCATGATGTGTTTTATTCCAGAATAGTCGATATCATGCCCCATCCAGGCACAGATCCGGATCTGATTCCTTTGCTGGAAGTCCTGGGAAGAAAACTGAATCAAGTTCCGGTTTTGGTAAAAAAAGAAAATCCCGGATATATTTTCAACACCATGTTAATGGCTTTAATTGGTGCAGCTGGCAAGCTGAAGACTCGCGATGTCGCAGAAATTGAAGACATAGATAAATCCTGGATGGTGAATTTCCATATGCCTATGGGACCATTTGGGATTTTAGATTCCATTGGACTCGAAACAGCCTGGCATGTCACTCACAATATGCCTGATGCTGCATCTCAGGCTTTTGCCAAACTTTTAAAAACTTACATCGACCAAGGGAAATTAGGTGAAAAAACAGGTGAAGGATTCTATAAGTATCCTAATCCCAGTTATCGAGACCCAAACTTTGCCAAATAAAAAACCTAGTAATCTATTAAAATAAATGGAAAAAGCGAGAGGAAGTCTAAGGCTTCTGACCGCTTTTTTCTTTATAGTCCAATGGTAAAAGATCGGCCACACGCTCCCAAGCCATGTAGCCCTCCACCATGATACCAAAAGGATTGGCATAGCCCCCATTTTCATAGAGCTCAAGCGAATCCACTTCAAGCTTCATGATTGAAGTTTGGTTGATTGCTTTTTTTCCATTCATAATCCCGGCATATTCACTGGATTCCTTTTCCAGTTTGTAAAGAATATGCAAATGGAAATCGTAACTGATAGTCACTTTTCCATCCTCTCCCCGAGTCAACAAAGATTCTTCATCTAATCGTTGGCTTGTTAACTGATCAAGGAAACCTCCATCCTTGGGAATCCGATCTAGTCTACGAATCTCAAATCCTTCCTCGGCTACCTTCCCTCTATAAAGCGCACGGATAAAATGCTGCAAACTTCCCCGATATGCTTCTTCCCTGTTATTTTCTATGTTTTTTAGCTTTCCCTTTTGGGCCGAGGTATCCTGAATAAATAGTGGATTACCACCATAAAAAATATATCCTCTTCTTCGGTCAAAACTAAAATCGGTCAAAACATATTCAAGTTGATAGCCAAGATTTGGATTTTTGATTTTCAAGACATCGGCAGCTTTCACATTCAGTACACCTGGTTGGGATTGATCATCCAATCGAAGGTCTTTTTCATTCTGAATAATAGATTTTTTTGCGTTTTTGGAGGAGCCAAGAAAATACATTTTGAAAATTTCAAGATTCCTATACCAAGCAGGGTCTCGTTCTTCCTCTACTTCAATCAAATCCAATTCATCCTCAAGTGGCAGAAGCATCACTTTGTAGCCTTGAGGTTTTAACTCAGCAGAATTCAAAGCAAAAGTCAAAGATTCAAATCCAAGCATTCTAACGATCACATCATAATTGCCTTTGGGGATTTCCATAGAAAATTTCCCCTCCTCGTCGGCTGTGATTCCAAAGGTCGTATTGGTCAAAAAGATGGTTGCGTAAGGAATTGGTTCATTTCGAGATGCATCGACCACAGACCCTTTAAAAACGTGCTGCCCAAAAACTGAACTTCCTAAAAAAAGAAAAGACAAGAAAAAAACAGTCTTGATTAATGTCTGAATTTGTCTTGTCTTCACAGGAATAGTATTAAATCAAATTAGCTCTTCTTTTTAGCAAATCTTCCTTTTTTCTTCACTTCAGGCTGATTTTCAATAATTTCGATAGTTTCAGCATAGGTTAAGCTTTCTGCTTCTTTTCCTTTTGGGATCTTGAAATTGTCCTTACCTTTTTTGATATAAGGGCCCCATCTACCATTCAAAATCTGTATTTCAGGATCCTCATCAAAGGACTTGATATGCTTTTTGGCATCTGCTTCTCTTTTGTCTTTAATGAGTTGTATCGCCTCCTCTTCAGTGATACTCAAAGGATCAAGCTCTTTACCCAAAGAAACAAAAGCTCCATCGTGTCTAATATATGGGCCAAATCTTCCTATGGCAGCAACAATCTTTTTATCCTCAAAATGACCTACATCGCGAGGAAGTTTGAATAATTCCAAGGCATCTTCAAGCGTGATATTCTCGATGAATTGACCTTTTTTCAAGCTTGCAAATTGCTTCTCTTCATCCTCACTGTCTCCTATTTGAACCAAAGGCCCAAACTTTCCCAATCTAGCAATGATTGGCTTTCCACTTACAGGATGAATTCCAATTTCTCGGCTTGAATTAATATCCTGTCTGGAAACCTGCTCCGTATCAGAAACACTTTGATGAAATTTCCCATAGAAAGATTCCAACATATCCTGCCAAACCTGACCACCTGATGCAATGTCATCAAACTCTTTTTCAACTCTTGCAGTAAAGCTAAAATCGATCACATTCGGGAAGTGCTCTACAAGAAAGTCATTCACTACCATTGCAATATTCGTAGGGAAAAGTTTTTGTTTCTCCGCTCCAGTGGTTTCCGTTTTAGTAGCATCAGAGAATTTACCATCAGAAATAAGCATTTCTACATATTTTCTAGGTACTCCATCTCTGGATTCTTTGATCACATATTCTCTTCGCTGAATAGTAGAAATAGTAGGTGCATAAGTTGATGGTCTACCAATTCCTAATTCTTCCAGTTTTTTCACCAAAGAGGCTTCTGTATATCTTGGTGCAGGTCTTGTAAATGACTCACGCCCTTTCATTTCTTGCAAATGAAGAGATTGACCGATGGTCAAAGAAGGAAGTAGAGCCTTTCCGTTTGCCTCGTCTTCCTCTGGTTCGTCATCAGTATCTTCGAGATAAACTTTTAGAAAACCATCAAACTTGATAACCTCACCAGTTGCGACTAATTTTTGATCTGCATTGGAGATCTTTATGGTTATGGTTGTTTTCTCCAAAGCAGCATCTGCCATTTGAGAAGCGATAGCTCGTTTCCAAATCAACTCGTACAATCGCTGCTCGTTTCGCTCTCCTGTAACTTCAAAACTTGAAAAGTCAGTTGGTCGGATGGCTTCGTGAGCTTCCTGAGCTCCTTCTGACTTGGTAGTAAATTTTCTTGACTTATGATATTGCTCTCCAAAAGAATTGACGATGGCATTTTTTGCAGAACTCATCGCATCATCGGATAAGTTTACACTATCCGTTCTCATGTAGGTTATTTTTCCCGCTTCATAAAGCTTTTGAGCTACAGACATCGTTTGTGCCACTGAGAAATATAGCTTTCTACTAGCCTCTTGCTGTAGGGTTGAGGTCGTGAAAGGTGCCGCTGGAGTCTTTTTTGTTGGTTTTTTCTCCAGGTTTTCTACCGAAAACTCAGCAGCTAAACAGTTTTTCAGAAATTCTTCTGCCTCAGCCTTAGTTTCGAATTTTTTAGGCAATTCAGCCTGAAAGGTTTTTCCTTCTACCTCGAAAATTGCGGTGATTCGAAAGCTTGACTTTGATTTATGTTGCTCGATTTCTCGTTCTCTTTCCACGATCAAGCGCACTGCTACAGACTGCACTCGTCCCGCGGATAAACCTGTCTTGATTTTTTTCCAGAGTATAGGGGAAAGCTCAAAACCAACCAATCGGTCTAAAATTCTTCGCGCTTGTTGCGCGTTTACCAAATCATAATCGATCGATCTCGGATTTTCAATTGCTTTGGTTATGGCATTTTTGGTAATCTCCCTGAATACAATCCGTTTGGTATTTTCATCTTTCAGCTTTAATACCTCTTTCAAGTGCCAGGAAATGGCTTCTCCCTCACGGTCGTCATCACTCGCCAGATAGATTGTCTCTGCATCTTTGACTAAATTTTTGAGATTTTTGATTACCTCTTTTTTGTCCGCAGTGACTTCATATGTCGGATTAAACCTGTTTTTAATATCAATAGCTTTATCTCCTTTTGGAAGATCACGCACATGACCGTAGCTGGAAGCTACTTTATAATCTTTGCCAAGGTACCCTTCAATAGTTTTTGCTTTTGCAGGTGACTCGACGATAACAAGGTTTTTTGACATAAAACTGGATTTTTTAGAGGGTTCACACCCTTATTCGATGTGCTAAAAATAGAGGGCATTGTTTTCTCGTCCAAATTAATCCTTTTTATCTCCCTTTATTTGGAAGGATTTTTGAGCTTTAAATCAAGATTTTTCATTAATAAAAACACAAGAAATGAAACAGTTATTCTTATTGAGGCACGGCGAAGCAAGTTTTTCTCAAGGTTTGGATTTCGAAAGACAACTCACATCAAGAGGAAGAGAAAAAGTTTTTAGATTAGGACAAACCCTAAAATCTTCAGGAATATCTCTGGATTTCATGTTTTGCTCCGAAGCTCAACGAACTCAGGAGACTGCTGAATTAATTGAAAAATCAATTGAAATCAAGAACTCGCAGATCACAAAAAAAATCTATCAAGGGGATTTAAATACACTGATTACATTATTGGAAAAAACTCCAAAAGATGCTGACACTTGTCTTTTGGTTGGTCATAATCCAACGATCAGTCTTTTACTTTCCAATATTACCGGCTCTGCTTATTTTGGATTGCAACCTGGAATGATGGCAATAATTGAATTAAATGTCCCAGAGTGGAACATGATTGGACATGCAACAGGGTCTCTCCGGGAAATATTAGAATGATTTCCCGGAGCGGCCTTATTTTTTAAAAATCTGTATCAGGACTTGCTAAATCAAGCTTTTTGATCCAAATATTCCGAAAACGCACATCATGTCCTTCCGCCTGAAGTTTGAGTCCGCCCGGTCTATCCGTAATTCCTTTTCCTCCATCATTACCCCCATCAAGTCCAGAATTCGGTCCTCCCCAAACTTGAGAAATCTCCTTGTCCTCATGGATCTTTACACCATTGAAATAGACTGTTGCGCGAGGTTTTTCAACTAATTTCCCATCTTCAAACCGTGCAGCTCTAAAAACAATGTCATAAGCATTCCATTTGCCCACACCATTGTACTCCTCCGATGTTGGCAAATGCTCATTTATTAAAGCCGCCATCCCATGCAAACCATAATCTCCATCTAGAATTTGCACTTCATATCTGTTTTGAAGATAGACGCCGCTATTTCCTCCTTCTGCCATAACCAGAAACTCGACATGGGCTCGAAAATCTTTAAATTCATCTTTAGTCACTATGTCAGCTGCGCCGTATTTTCCACCGGCACCCGCAGGATCAATGCTCGAGATGGCTTTTCCACCATCTACCGGATCAGTAACTTCTGGCCATTTGATAGGCATCTCTGCCGAGAATCTTGGACCTTCCCAGTAAATCCAGTTTTTTTCAAGAGATTTTTTAGATCCATCCAGATATACTTTGGCCCCTTTCTCGGGCTTTTGACCTACTCCGGTCTGAGCTTGTAGACTAGAGAGAGTAAGAAATGAGATCGATGCTAGGATCAACAAAGAAGAAAATTTGGCTTTCATAGGTATTGGGTTTTGGTTTTATTTGTTGAATTTCAACTTAGGTAGAAATATCAGATTTCAATTTGGTTAATTTTAAATGAAATAAAATCAATTTTTACATGAAATGGGAAGGTAAAAAACAAAGCTCAAATGTAGAGGACCGTAGGGGTAAATCTTCAGGAGGAATGGGAGGTGGCGGATTAAATCCAATGATGCTTGGATATCTTGTCAAGCTTTTATTTTCCAAGACTGGATTAATCATCGTCGGAATCATTGCCATTTTTTCTTTCGCCACAGGTACGAATCCTCTGACCTTTATAGGAAATATTTTAGGTGGTGGAGCTCAAGGTTTCACCACGGAAACCAATTATACTCCAACAGCTGAAGAAGATGAACTGGCAGAATTTAGTGCCACGATTTTGGGTGATACTGAGGTAATCTGGAATCAATTGATTGATAATTATAGAGAACCAACCTTGGTATTATTTACAGGATCTGTCTCCTCTGCCTGTGGAAATGCATCCGCAGCAACAGGACCTTTTTACTGTCCAGGGGATGAAAAGCTTTACATCGATTTGAGCTTTTTCGAAGAAATGGAACAAAGTTTAAATGCTCCTGGAGATTTTGCACAGGCCTATGTAATCGCCCATGAAGTAGGACATCATATCCAAAAAATCTTGGGGATCACCGAAGAAATGGATCGACTTCGAGGGCAAGTGAGTCAAAAAGAATACAATCAATATTCAGTTAAATTAGAACTTCAGGCAGATTTTCTGGCTGGCGTCTGGGCTCATCACAGCCAGCAACTAAGTGGCTGGCTCGAACGAGGAGACCTCGAAGAAGCTTTGAATGCCGCTAATGCGATCGGAGACGACCGACTTCAAAAACAATCAACTGGTAGAGTTGTGCCCGATTCTTTTACCCATGGCACTTCTGCTCAGCGCATGAAGTGGTTTAGAAAGGGTTTTGACACAGGAGATCTGAAACAAGGAGATACATTTAGTGCTGTAGATCTTTAGGTTGTTTCCAGGATTTGGATTTGGTCAGCATGAAATTTTGGGAAAAATTGCCGTAGGATATAATATGTCTCTGGAATTTTTGGGACACTCTCAAGCCTGGAAATCAAATCCTCCTTTTCATCCAGATCTTTTACAAAACCAAATCGAGTCAATATGCCACGATCAAATACGCAGTAAGCCTTTTCTGATTCCTCCCTGCATTCAAATTCCAATAAAATTTCTTTTTGGCTGACTTTGATCTGATCTAGAAAAGATCTGACTTTCTGATTGTAGGACAAATGATCTTCTTCACTTTTACAAGCACCACTGCATTGCTGCTCACTTTCTTGGCTGCAGTTGACTTTTCTTAAACCGCTAAGCTTGGGACAAAGCTGAAAATTCACCATCGCTTCTTTGAGAAAATTGGTCGCTTCCTCCAAGGAAAAAAAAGATTCTACAGGCTGAAGATGTCTGGTCACTTTCGAGATCTGGAACCGACCATACCCACTTCCATCTTCATAGTGGAAAAGCCCCCACATCGTTTTCGGAAGTTTCAAAGCGGAATTATATTCAGGCCATAACCTTTTTATTTCCAGCACTTCCATAAGCAAAGCCAAAAACTCAGTACCACTTAGTTTCCATTGTAAATCAACCACTTCAGCCTTTAATTTTTGTTTCAGGTGAGGCAATACATTTCCGGAAAAATGATTTTTGAACCGTTCTCTGATGTTTACTGCTTTACCCACATAAATCACTTTCCCCTTTTCATTTAGCATGTAATAAATTCCACATTGATCAGGGATTTCATAGAATTTGGACTTTGGAAAATTTGGAGGAAGAAATGCCTCTCCAGAATTTTTTTTCAAGGATTGTAATACAATTTCAGGAGCCTGCTTGATCATACGATCAAAAAGAATAGCGGTAGCCATTGCATCCCCCATAGCGCGATGCCTGGCAGTGATTGGAATCTTTTGATTTTCACAAATCCTACCCAAACTGTAAGATTTCAAGCCTGGAAACACTTTTCGACTTAACCTCACCGTGCAAAGTTTTGGAGATTTGAGATCTTTTCCCTCCTTTAAAAATGCCTCTCGGATAAAACCAAAGTCAAAATTTACTGAATGAGCAATAAAGACCCGATCCTTTAGCAATTCCCATAATTCGTCCTGAATATCCTGAAACTTTGGCTCGTGCCGAACCATGAAATTATCGATTCCAGTCAATCCGGTAATATAGGTGGGTATCGCCATCTCTGGGTTCAAAAGGGTTTGATATTCCTGAATGATTTTTTCACCATCATGAACTACCACCGCAATTTCTGTAATCCCCCCTCCTTTTGGATTTCCTCCAGCAGTCTCTATATCGACAATCGCATATTCCATGGTTCAAATTAAGCGATTCATATGATTATTTATTTTTAATTGTCATCGAATGTCGGAACAAGAATAGACTAAGCTTAAAGGGAGAAGTCTTATGAATTACCCCGTTTATTTCTACAGGAATTTTATTTTCCAATTCAAATTTTAAACCGCTTATCCCTTTTTGCAACTTTGTTTCATTTTTATTGGTTTAAAGAAATATTGAATCCTATTTTTGCTTCGTGAACTTCATTAAATACGCATTTACCCTTTTTATTCTTATCCTATCCATTTCAAACGGAATGGCTCAGGACTGTAATCTTGTGATTCGCGGGAAGGTAATTCATTTGGAAAATAATGAACCTATAGAATCTGCCTACATCTGGATCAATGAAGTGGAGCGCGGAGAAATCACAGATCAGGATGGAAACTTCGTTATTAGAAATTTATGTCCGGGTAGCTACACTATAAAAATTCAATTCCTTGGTCACAAAGAAATTTTAGACACCATATCACTCAATACTAATTCATTCAACAAAACCTATAGAATGGAAGAAGAATCCCTTGATCTGGTTGGTGTAGAGATTCATGGACATCGAGATGCTGTTCAAACTACCACTGCACTGACTGCATTATATGGAGATGAACTTCTTGCCGCACGAGGTGAAAATCTGGGTGAAAGTCTAAAGCGAATTGCTGGGGTGACAACTTTTTCTACAGGAAATACGATTTCTAAGCCTGTTATCCATGGAATGCACAGCAACCGGATCATGATTTTAAATAATGGAATCAGACTGGAAGGGCAACAATGGGGAGCTGAGCATGCACCGGAAATTGATCCCTTTCTTGCAGATGAAATCACTGTTGTGAAGGGGGCAGAAACAGTAAGATATGGCCCTGAGGCAATGGGTGGCGTAATTCTAGTAAATCCCGCCCCATTGGCTACCAAGAAATCCCGAAAAACAGAATTGAATCTCCTTGGAGGTACAAATAGTAGAATGGGGAATATTTCGGTCACTCACAGCGGAGGGTCTGGAAAAATAAATGGTTTAGGTTATCGTGTTCAAGCCTCCGCCAAACGTGCAGGAAATGTGAAATCCCCCGATTATTATCAGGATAATACAGGGATGAGCGAACTTAATTTCTCCGGGGCTTTGGGATATTCCAGTTCAAAATTGGGAATTGAAACTTATTACAGCTTTTTCAATACTTCAATAGGTATTCTAAGAGATGCGCACACTGGAAACCTAAGTGACCTTGAACAAATCATTCAAAATGGGAGGCCTTTTACCAATGCTGATTTCACTTATGAGATTAACAATCCCAAACAGGTTGTTTCCCATCATTTGGCAAAGGTAAAATCTCATTATCACCTTTCAGAAAACTGGAAATTGAACGCGCAATATGGTTTTCAACTGAATCTCAGAGAAGAATACGATCGAAGAAGAGGTGATCTGAACGATAGACCAAGTCTGGACCTAAAGCTCTACACCAACACGTTTGATCTATTTGTTGACCATACCCACAGAAATGAATTCAGTGGGACTTGGGGTGTGAACTTGATTCAGCAAGCCAATTCAAATGTCCCTGGAACTGGGGTAACCCCATTGATTCCAAACTACGACATGGTGAATGTGGGATTCTATTTGATGGAGAAATATTCAAAAGGACCCCTTGAATTAGAAGCAGGACTTAGATATGACCTCAGGAATGTTCAGACAGCTCGATTTATTCAAAATGAGCTTCAGGAAGCTGACCTCGATTATCAAAATTTCTCTGCATTCATAGGTGGCCTTTTCCAAATTAATCCAAGATTATCGTTCAGTTCTAACCTAGGGTCAGCGTGGAGACCTCCAAATGTGAACGAATTATTCAGTCAGGGTCTACATCATGGTGCTGCCGCAGTTGAAATAGGAGATTCGGAATTGAATTCCGAAAAGTCATTCAAATGGGTGAATGAATTGGAATACGACCATAACAACCTCCATTTGGAAGTTACTGGATACGCCAATCAAATCAACAACTACATCTATCTTAATCCTACAGGTGAAACTGTGGTCAGTCTAAGGGGGACATTCAATGTATATGAATACCTACAGGCTAATGCGTTTTTCTACGGGTTTGATTTTGCGGGAAGTTATGAGTTTACAGAGAAAATTAGTGCCTATGCAAAAGGCTCCATAATCAGAGCAAAGAATACTGATGAGAATAATTATTTCCCATTTATTCCTTCAGATCGAATGGATTGGGGATTTGCTTATGATTTTGACTCCGGAAATGGGAAAACGAATAAGGTGACCTTAAGCAATATTTTGGTAGCTCAACAAACACGAGAACCAGACTTTGACATTGCACCCGCTCCTCCAGGATACGCACTGTTTAATTTGGCCTATCAAAAACAACTTCAGGTTCATTCGAACAAGCTCAATCTTGGAATTCAAGTCCAAAATATATTCAATACATCGTACAAAGAATACATGAACCGGTTTAGATACTTCACAGATGATATGGGAAGAAATATTCTATTAAAAATCAACTATCAATTCTAATTAAAACCAATTAATTTAAATTATCCAACTATGTTCAATTCAAAAAAAAATCTGGTCTACGTAATGGCTTTTTTCGCTCTGTCTTTTTTTACTGCATGCGAAAGTGATGATCCTGTAATTGAAAACGACGCAGAAGTAATTACTGATGTGATTCTGAACTTCCAAGAACTAGATGCCACAGGAAATCTTGTAGGAGCTGTGACCACTTTCAGTGCATCGGATCCACAAGGAATAGAAGTCGGCGCTACTCCAACTATTGATAATGTAACCTTGACTAAAGGAAAAACTTATCAACTCAACATAGAAGTTAGAAATTCAATTGAGAATGAAGATATAACTGAAGAAATCTTAGAGGAAGGCGATGAGCACCAATTCTTCTTCCTAGGTACAGCTTTTGTAGGTTCCCCTGTTTTAACTTACCAATACGATGACCTTTCCGGTGAATTAATTGGAGTACAAGGTATTGTGACTGTAGCTGCTAGTCCAGGATTCAATAATGCCAATATGAGAATTATTCTCAGACATGATTTGGACAAAAACTTCCCAGGTGCAACCAATCCTAGCTTTGAGAATTTTGTACAAGCGGGAGGAGAAAGTGACCTCGATATTACTTTCCCATTAATTTTGAATTAATTGACAACTCAAATCCATAAAAAAGGCAACCCATTGGTTGCCTTTTATTTTTTAAATCTATTCTGTTTTAGAAAGAATTTCCACAAACAGCAATTTTAGAACGGTCGAAACCTTCTGCATTTGTTTGATTCATCCCTACATTTCCTGATGCTAATATCACCTGATATTCAGGACCATCAGCTGCTAAATGGATTTTAACATGACCGTCAAAGGTTTTCATTTTTTCAAAATCTAACTTAGTCCCGTCTGATAATTCGCTCAAAACAGTTTTGCTACTGAGTGTCGCTGAGTTTACAGGTTGAAGAACGGCTGCTATGACTGCTTCAGGTTGCTCGTAATTTCCAAAATGCAAGTGTGTAGGGAAACTGGTAGCTTCATTGCCCGCAGCGCCCACCAATTTTATATTAAATTCCAATCCACCATTAACCATTTCAACTATTTCCAATGTCCCGGAATAATTGAAGTCACTGGATTGAAATAGCTGATATTCAATTTTATTGTTAGTGAGCTCTTCTGGGTCGGATTCGGAACAAGCCGAAAATCCGAGTAGAATCACAAATCCAAAGATTAACTTTCTCATATTTCTACAGTTTAATTTCTAAACGGACAAAAATCACTTTCTGTTCCTTTAGGTTTAATAAATATAAATCTTTTCAATTAATCCCCTCGCGATCC
This sequence comes from Algoriphagus marinus, assembly GCF_001936475.1. Lineage (GTDB taxonomy): Bacteria > Bacteroidota > Bacteroidia > Cytophagales > Cyclobacteriaceae > Algoriphagus > Algoriphagus marinus. The sequence goes on from NZ_MSPQ01000007.1 coordinate 37,979, forward strand.
TTTCTAATTCGGGAACTTGGAGTTTGAAAATCTATGAAACACTTCTCGCAGCTAATCACCGAACTTGACCAAAGCAACAAAACCAATGATAAGTTGGCCGCATTGGAAACTTTTTTTTCAAATGCGAGTGATGAGGATAAAGTTTGGGCAATTGCACTGTTTACACATAGAAGGCCTAAGCGCCAAGTGACTACCCGTCAGTTGCGTGAATGGTGTATTGAACTATCTGAAATCCCCGAATGGCTTTTTGAGGAATCCTATCATACAGTAGGCGACCTAGCAGAAACAATAGCTCTTCTTCTACCCCACCAAAAATCGAATGAAGAGATCAGCTTAGCCGATTGGATAAATAAACTGATTGAACTCAAGGGACTTTCAGACGAAGAGAAAAAGTGGATGATTCAGGATTCATGGAATAGACTCACCAAAGAAGAATGTTTTATTTTCAATAAAATTCTCACAGGAGGATTTCGAATTGGAGTCAGTCAAAACCTGATTTCCAAAGCCCTTGCGGTCCACTTGAAGAAAGAAAAATCATTTATAGCCCATGCCTTGATGGGAAATTGGGATCCGATAGAAACCAGCTTTGAAAAGCTATTTGATTCAGATTCGGCAATAGAGGATTTATCAAAACCATATCCTTTCTTTTTGGCACATAGTCTGGAAAAAGGAATCGAAGCACTTGATGAGCCTAACAAATGGCAGGTAGAATGGAAATGGGATGGAATTCGGGGACAATTGATTCGAAGAAAAGGGGAAACATTTATCTGGAGCCGTGGAGAAGAATTAGTGACGGAGAAATTCCCAGAGTTGGCTAATCTCGGTAATAGTCTGCCAGACGGGACGGTTTTGGATGGTGAGATCTTATGCTTCACAAATGGAAGTCCCCTGCCCTTCAATCTACTTCAAACACGAATCGGTAGAAAAAATGTCAGTAAAAAAATTCTTACAGAAGCCCCTGTAAGCCTTTTAGCATACGATTTATTGGAGTTTGAAGGAAAGGATATTCGTGATCAACCGCTAGCAGAGCGGAGATTAAAATTAGAATACCTGTTTAAATCCATTGATCATACAAATTTCGAATTGTCGACCCCCATCGAAGCTAATAGTTGGACGGAGTACTCTATGCTCAGAGAAGAGTCCAGAAATTATTTTGCAGAAGGGTTCATGCTCAAGCGAAAGGATTCCTATTATGAAACAGGAAGAAAAAGAGGAAGTTGGTGGAAATGGAAAATAGATCCATTGACAATAGACGGAGTCATGCTTTATGCTCAAAAAGGCCACGGAAGCCGGGCCGATCTTTACAGTGATTATACATTCGCTGTTTGGGATGGTGATCTACTGGTTCCATTTGCAAAAGCCTACTCTGGGTTGACTGATGCGGAAATGAAAGAAGTCGATTCATTTGTCAAGAAAAACACCAAGGAACGATTTGGACCGGTTCGAACAGTAAATCCGGAATTGGTATTTGAAATTGCTTTTGAGGGAATCCAAGACAGTCCTCGTCACAAAAGTGGGATCGCATTAAGATTTCCCCGAATTTCACGTTGGAGAAAGGACAAACCCAAAGAAGAGGCCAATTCTTTAGCTGATTTGAAAGACCTTTTGAAACTGTATGGAGGGAAATAGACTTGAAATTGGTCTTACTTATTTTGAAGAAAAAGGCTGGAAACCCTTTCCTTTTCAAATTCAGACCTGGAATGATTTTCTGGATGGTAAATCTGGGCTGCTCAATGCACCAACGGGTTCTGGAAAAACCTTTGCCCTTTGGTTTCCGGTCATTTTAGAATACATTCAAAACAACCCAGAGACATGGAAGAAGCCACAAAACAATGGAATTCAACTCATCTGGGTGACTCCTCTCAGAGCTTTGGCTCAGGATATACAACTTGCGATGCAGGAGGTTTGTACATCAATTGGTTTGCCATGGACCGTTGCAGTGAGAAATGGTGACACTGATGCAAAGACCAGAGCTGCACTCAAAAGAAGACCTCCTGAGTGCCTGATCACTACTCCTGAGACTCTTCATATTCTAATTTCTCAAAAGGATCATCTCAAACTTTTTTCCAACATCCAAACCATCGTCGTAGATGAGTGGCACGAACTCGTAGGTAACAAACGTGGAGTACAGGTCCAATTAGCTTTGGAATATATTCAATCCATCTGTCCGACTAATTTCAGAAGATGGGCAGTTTCTGCAACCTTGGGAAACATAGAAGAAGCGGCAAAAACGCTTCTCGGTAATGATCTTCCTGTTCATATTGTCAAAGCCGAAATTGAAAAAGAGATTATACTCCATTCAGTTTTTCCGGAGGAAATCGAAAAATATCCCTGGGCTGGCCATCTCGGAATTCGAATGCTGGAAAAAGTCATCCCAATCATTGAATCAGGAAAAACGGTACTTCTTTTTACCAATACCCGTTCGCAGACAGAGATTTGGTATCAAAAAATCCTTGAGGCAAGACCTGACTGGGCGGGCTGGATTGCCATGCATCATGGATCGCTCGATATGTCTGTGCGATCTTGGGTTGAGCAATCGCTGCATGAAGGCCGATTGAAATTGGTGGTTTGTACCTCAAGTTTGGATTTGGGAGTCGATTTTAGACCTGTTGATCGAGTCGTTCAGATCGGGAGCCCAAAGGGCGTTTCAAGATTTATTCAGCGTGCCGGAAGGGCTGGGCATCAACCTGGATTACCTTCTGAGATTTTCTTTGTGCCTACCAATGCACTTGAGCTAATTGAAGCTGCTGCTCTTCGCGATGCAATTGAAAAAGGAGAAATGGAATCCCAATTCCCCCCAGTTTTAACTTACGATGTGTTAATTCAATTTTTGGTGACACTCGCTGTGGGAGAAGGTTTTGATGCAAATCACGCTTTTGAAGTTGCCAAAAGAACTCGGACTTTTTCAAAATTGACTGCAGAAGAAATGAATTGGATGCTTGATTTCATCACCAAGGGAGGAAATTCCCTGGGAAGTTATGAGGATTTTCTAAAAGTGAACTTAGCCGAGGATGGTAAATACAGGGTAACCAATAAACGGATTGCGATGAAGCATAGGCTTTCGATGGGGACTATCGTTTCGGATGCCATGCTTAAAATCCGATTCAAAAACGGAGCTTTCCTAGGGACGGTGGAAGAGTATTTTATCTCGAAAATGAAACTGGGGGACCGGTTCTTTTTTGCAGGGCGAAGTTTGGAATTGCTTCAGGTAAAAGATATGAATGCCTATGTGAAAGTATCCGAGAAAAAAACCAGTAATGTGGTCAGTTGGATGGGTGCTCGGATGTCTTTATCCTCCAAGCTTGCGGAAAAGATCCGGGAACTCTTGGAAGATTATAATCAGGGGATCTGCGATTCAGAAGAAATCAGAAGGGTTTTACCGATTTTAGATTTACAAAAGCGACTCTCGATTGTTCCAAACCGAGATACTTTTTTAATCGAGTCACACAGGTCTTCACAAGGTTACCACCTCTTTTTTTATCCTTTTGAGGGATTGATGATACATGAGCTGATGAGTGCGCTGATTGCCTATCGTATCAGTGTCAGTTACCCTGTTTCTTTGAATATGGCGATGAATGATTATGGATTCGAGATTTTGTCAGACAGCCCTATTCCTATTGATGAGTTGCTGGAGGAAGATCTCTTTTCGATGAAAAATATAAGAGAAGATTTGCTGCACTGCGTGAATGAAAGTGAGATGACCCGAAGAAAATTCAGAGAGATTGCGAGTATTTCCGGCCTGGTTTTTCAGGGCTATCCGGGGAAACCCACCACTTTTAAGCATATCCAAGCCAACTCTAGTCTGTTATTTCAGGTATTTGAAACCTATGATCCGGACAACCTTTTGCTAAAACAAGCGCATCAAGAGGCATTAAACAGCCAAGTGGAACAGGATAAATTTATTCAGGCGATGGAAAAGCTAAATCAACAAAAAATTGATGTGCGCTATCCGGTACAGTTCACGCCTTTTTCATTTCCAATAATGGTGGATCGATTAAATCGTACTTCTATTTCTTCCGAAAGCATCGAAGATCGGGTAGCAAAGATTCAGGCGCAGTTTGCGATTCAGGATTAAAAAGGGACCTAACGATTAATCTCCAAATAATTAGCCGGACGAATACTATCCGTTCGGTCATACAAGTAATTCCACTGGGTCATGTATTCATCAGCCGGAAGAAATTCATCATTCCTTTCGGCTAGTTTTTTCATTAGGATAGTTTCCATTGAACTTTCCAGCGTGTTAAAATCTGTCCTTCCGATTAAGTTATCCATCTGATATGGATCCTTCTCATTGTCGTACAGAAGCCAAGGTCCTTTCAAATCTTTGACATAGGTATAGCGACGGGTTCGAATTCCCCTAAACTCCCTTCCCCCATTTTTGAATTGCCACTCATGAAATGGAACTGGAAGCATGATAAGAGCGGCTTCACTTACAATTTCTTTTCCGGAAATCAGGCTGTTTGAAAAATCTTTTCCTTCAACTGTTTCTGGTATTGCAATTCCGCTTAAACCCAAAAGTGTTGGAAGCAAATCAGGTGTATTAATTGGATTGGAAATATTCCTAGAAGACTTTCCGAATTTAGAAGGAAAACGAATTAACATTGGAACCTTAATCGATTCATCATAAGGACGTTGTTTTTTCAAAACCCCTTTGGAAAGTAACATATCTCCATGTTCTGAGGTGAAAACAAAGATGGTATTTTCGGCTAAGCCTGCATTATCAATTTCATCCAACAATCTTCCTAAAGCAGAATCCAACGCCGTGATATGAGCATAATAATTTGCGATGACCCGCTTGGCACTATCTTGCAACGCAAGTGGTACATTGGGTCGAAGTTTGATTTTTCTCCAGTCATATCGATCCTTAAATTCCTGTGGAGCCGTGGGATAAGGATCGTGTGGCGGTCCCCAGGACATCACCAACACAAATGGATTTTCCTTATTTCGCTGAATGTAGCTGATGGCGCTATCGGTTTGTGCAAAAGCATCATACCCGGTCCAAAATTGCTTTTGATCATTCTCATCGAAATAAAATGAATTGTTGTAATCGTGAGTTACCTCTCGGACTTTCCAATAATCAAAGCCTTGCCTCCTTTCTTTCGGTACAGGTTGATTTCTGCCACTAAATGGATCCTCTCCCCTTTGATGCCCATTTAAATGCCATTTGCCAATGTAACCTGTTTGATAGCCTGCTTCCTTATAAATTTTTCCGAGGGTAATCGCTTCAGAATCCAGTGGTTTGTCATTGTAAAAGATTCCATGCGTTAGCGGATATTGCCCGGTAAGGAAACTAGCTCTCCAAGGCGCACAGACCGCCATCACCGTGACTGCATTTTCAAAAATCAGGCTTTCAGATGCCAGTCTATCCAAATTAGGAGTGATCACATCAGGATTACCTGCATATCCCGTTGCCTCAGCTCTCCACTGATCTGCCAGAATAAAAACCAGGTTTGGTTTTGTAGGATACTCAGCTTCCAATCCAATTGGGGAGCTTGGCTTTTGAGAACAAGCGGAAAAAGCAGCGAGAAGGACAAGAATGATTAAGGAGTGATTTTTCATTTTCAAACAGATATAAACCCTATTTCTATGAAAATCAGAAAATAATCATCATGCTCCATCCTGAAATCAGCATGCCATCAATAAAGACCAGAGCAAAATATTAAAGGGAATTTAATTTGCTCTCCAGAAAAACGGCGTAAAAAGAATCAGAATCGTAAATAATTCAAGTCTTCCCAAAAGCATAATTAAGGAAAGGAAAATCTTAGCTCCTGGCGAAAAGAAGGCGAAATTATCAACGGGCCCGACTTTACCAATTCCAGGACCTACATTCCCCAAGCTGGTTGCTACTGCTCCAAAAGATGTCATCAGATCGTAACCCATGATGGAAAGAACCAAGGATCCCATCACAAAAGTCAGAAGGTAAATCAAAAGGAAATTCATGATATGGGTAATGATTCTTCCTGTTACCCTATCACCGTTAATCATTAAAGGAACAATTGCTCTGGGGTGGACTAATCGCTTGAATTCCAGCCATGAATTTTTAATAAAAGTCAGGTGTCTCACAAACTTTATTCCCCCTGCTGTAGAACCAGCTGAACCACCGATAAACAAAAGCATAAAGCAAATGAAAGTGACTCCCTCACCATATTGAGTGTAATCATCAGTAACAAATCCGGTAGTAGTAATAATGGAAACCACCTGAAATAATGACTTCCTAAACGCTAATTCATTAGAAACTCCACCACTAGCCATAATTGGATAATAAAGCACTAAGGCTATTGCTAATAAGGAAAATGCATAGGTTTTGAATTCATCACTCTGAAGGACTCTTTTAAATTTACCAACTAGCCCAAAGTAAATAACGGTAAAGTTTGTACCTGCAAGAAACATGAAAAAGATAGCAGTGTATTGGATAAAAGCAGAGTCATAAAAGGCCAAACTATTGTTTTTGGTGGAGAATCCTCCTGTTGCAAGTGTAGTCAGTGCATGATTAATTGCATCAAAGAAGGTCATTCCCCCAGCCCAATAAAGGAGCATTGCAGCGAGAGTCAGGCCCACATACACATACCATAAGCGCTTCGCTGTCTCGGAAATTCTCGGGTGAACTTTATCCGAAGTAGGTCCTGGAGATTCTGCAACAAAAAGCTCAATACCACCAATTCCCAATAGTGGGAAAATAGCAACGGTAAGCACAATAATACCCAAACCACCTATCCATTGAGTCATACTACGCCAAAAAAGCAAGCCCTTCGGCATGGCCTCAATATCCGTTAAAATTGATGCTCCCGTTGTAGTGAGTCCGGACATTGTTTCAAATAAAGCATCTGCAAAACCGGTAATCTCTTTGCTCAAAATATAAGGAAGCATACCAAAACCAGCCATAAAAAGCCAGCTAATCGCTACGATAAGGTATCCTTCTCTCTTACGGATATTTTGATCTTGTTTGGAAAATGAAAGAAACAATACAACACCGATAATCATGGCAATGACTGAGGAAGTCAAAACTGGCCAAGGATCTTCACCAAAATGGAGGGAAAACCCAATCCCTGGTAGCATCAAAAGTGCTATGAGCACCAAGAGTGCTCCCATGATTTTACCGATAGCTTTAAAATGGATCATGCCTTAATGAAAGATTTTTTCCAATGCAGTCTTGGCGTCTGGAAGTGCAAAAACAATTGCTTTGTCATTTAAGGCCAACTGGAAGTCTCCATCTGGAATTAATACTTCCTCTCCACGTATTACTCCCGCAATTATCGCAGAATCCGGAAAATGAAGATCCCGAAGTGGGTTTTTGATCACTCTGTTATTCTTACAAATCGAATATTGGATGAACTCAGCATCAACGCCATAGATACCAGAGACCGCATCAACTGAGCCTTTTTTGAGATATCTTGAAATCTCATTAGCCGCTACCAGTTTTTTATTGATTAATGAATCGACTCCAATACTATGTGAAATATGAATGTATTCCCTTGTATCTACGTGGGCGATGGTTTTATAAACCCCGTGATTTTTAGCAGAAAGACTGGTGATAATGTTAGTCTCCGAAGATTCAGTCAATGCTAAAAAAGCATCCATTTGCTCCAATCCCTCTTCAATTAGCAATTCAATATTTTTATAGTCACCATTGATTACTAAGCTGCTTTTAAGATTTTCTGCAAGCCACTTACATCTTTCTTTGTCTTTGTTAACCAGAGTAACTCGGTATTTTCCTTCCAGTCTCAATGCAGTAGTCAGCGCCATATCATCTCCACCAATAATCATGATGTTCTTGACTTCTACTTTCTTTTGCCCAAGGATCTCAAGGATGTTTTCGGTATTTTTTTTGTTTGACACAAAGAATACGTGATCCATATTTCGGATAATCGTACTTCCTCTTGGAATAATTGTCTTTTGATCGCGAAGTATCGCAATGATCCGAATATCTTCAAAAATAGGATTGGACTTTGTATCCATAATCCGCTGATTTACAAGCGGATTAGTTTGATCAAGTGTAACCCCTACTATATTCAATTTCCCACCACCAAAATCAAAAATCTCCGTAAAACTTGAGTTTTCGATCATGTTATAAATCTCCCTGCTACAAAGCATGGTGGGAGATATCAAATTATCAATTCCAAGATTATTAAAGTAGGCAAGATTGTCAGTCTCCAGATAGGAGTGATTCCTAACTCTCGCCATTACACGTTTTGCTCCTAGTTGCTTGGCAAGTAGAGCGGTAACGATATTAGTCTTTTCGGAAGTGGTAACCGCCAAAACCATACTTGCATTTTCAACATTGGCGCGTTGAAGAACTTCAAAGGAAGTTGCATCTCCTTGCACAGTTAAAACATCAAGTTTGGAGGAAACATAATCCAGGACTTCGCGATCTGTATCGATCAAAATGATATCCTTATTATCGTAACTTAATTGTGTCGCCAGATGGTACCCCATATCTCCAGCTCCAGCAATCACTATATTCATCCCCATAGAGGTAGTTCAGGTGATTTTAGATGGTGCAAAAATAATATCTTTCGCGTTGGGAATCAGAATTCAAGCAAATTCTTTTGCACAGATTCACCTATTCAATCAAAATTCTCCTTTTCTAGCTCCTTTTATCATGAAAATTTAGAGAGTTTTAGTTTTTATTCATCCAAAAGTGTTGAAGATGCCTTTTCAGGTAATTCCTGGATATCTTTTAATTTTCGTTGAATCGCCCTTGTTCTAGCTCCTACTAGCTTATCCAATTCTGAATTTGCTTCTCCAAGTTTCTTCTGGGTTCTCTCAATCAATTCGCCAAATTTCCCGAATTCTGTCTTTACGGCGCCAAGCACCTGCCATACTTCAGAACTTCGCTTTTGAATTGCCAGTGTTCTGAATCCCATTTGGAGGCTATTCAAAATCGCAGATAATGTGGTGGGCCCAGTAACTATGATCTTGTAGGTTGTCTGAATCTCCTGTGCAAGACCAGGCTCACGCAGAATTTCGGCATATAAACTTTCCACTGGAAGGAAAAGAATCGCAAAATCTGTGGTATAGGGTGGATGAATATATTTGGATTGGATATCAGCTGCGGCTTTTCGAACTGCTTTGAATAACTCCGCACGGCTGGTATCAATGGTAGTTTTGGAGGCTATTTCATACGCATCAACCAGTCTGAGGTAAGATTCTTGAGGAAACTTGGCATCAATTGGTAGCAATACTGATTCTTCTTGACCGGGCATTTTGACTGCAAACTCTACCCGCTCCCGACTACCATTCCCTACAGAGGCATTGACAATGAATTGATCTGGGCTAAGTAAGTTCTCCAAAATTGCCTGAAGCTGATATTCTCCCAAAACACCTCGACTCTTCACATTGGTGAGTACTCGTTTTAGATCACCCACTCCGTTGGCAAGACTCTGCATCTCTCCCAGTCCTTTTTGAACGGCCTGCAGCTGGTTGCTTACCATCTCAAATGATTGTCCTAATCGTGTTTCTAATGTCTTTTGAAGCTTTTCATCTACAGTTTCCCTGATTTTCTCCAATCTCAGTTCTGTACTTTTCATCAATTCCTCCTGGCGACGGTTGAGCTCAGAAAATTTTTCTCGCTGAAGATTATTGAAATCCTGAACATTCTGCCTAAAAACCTCACCAAATGATTTTAAAGCTTCATTTTGATCTTTTGAGCTCGCACGAAGAAAATTAAAAACAAGCTGAAATTGGTTGGTAAGATTTTCATTTGACTCTTTTCTGGCCTGTGCCAAAGCCGAATCCAGTTCTTTGGTCATTCGGGCTAATTCCTGTGTTAAGAGTTCTTTTTCATTCCCGTTTTTTCTCCTGAAAATTAAAAATAGAAGCAATCCAAGTTGTAAAACAATAACAAGGTAAAGGAGAATTTCAATCGGCATAAGTCACAAAATTTGGAGCCTCAAGATAGTCCTTGCGAATCTCCACACCTAAGAATGAAAGATATTCAGCGACAGACTCCGTCGGAATTTCCTCCATTGGAACATGACCTGCACCTGGGAAAATAATTAAATTGGATCCCGCAATAGCTTTTTCCAATACGTATCCTTGTCTTACTGGAATCCAAGAATCCTTTTCTCCCCAAAGAATTAGCGTCGGCATAGTCAATCTGGAAAAATCAACATCAGAATCCCGAGGTCCAGTCAATCGATCCAGCGTCGCTTTTCGATTTCCCTCTCGAAGCATAAGCTCATAATATCGATCCAAGGTCAGCTCATTAATCTTAGATTCATCTCCATAAACCTGCTTCATGTTCATTGCAAAAAGGAATTTTGGAGTACACTTCAAGAGCAGTTTTGAAAAAATAGGATTTCTTGCAACCCGAAAAATCAAAGCCCCACCATTTGAGTTTGATTTGACAGTAGAATCAGGTAACTCTCTCACAGGAATTGTTGGAGCTCCAGAAGCGTCAATAAGATTTAAACTGATCACTCGGTCCGGACGCGTAGATGCAATTTGTAAAGCAACAGCCCCTCCCATCGAATTACCAGCCAGATGGTATTTTTCCAGATTTAATTTCTCCATCAATCGAATTACGAGTTGGCTATAATCTCGAATACTGTAGCGTTTTTCGGGATCTGGGCCAGTAAGTCCATGACCGGGAAAATCAAGCGAAATAGTCATAAAATAAGGGCTGAGATCCTCCTGCCAAGCTTCCCAAGTATGGAGCGAAGCAAAACTTCCATGAAGCAAAACTATTGGAACCCCCTCTCCCATGAATCGAACGTGTACATTAATACCATCTACCTCTACAAAGTGAGATTGGGGAGTCTGGTATTTTTTCTCGATTTCATCAATTGGAATATCACTCCGATAGATCAGCATGAGAAAGAAAATGCAAGACAGTATGATCACTGCAATGGTTTTGAAGATTCGTTTGATCCAATTCATATAAAGTAAATAGCGGAGAAAAAGCTTTAATCTGATATCAAAAACTACAAAAAATCTGCCCTAAATACCTATTTTGGCAAAAAAGAAACCCTTGAAGCTAAAATCTTTTCTTAAGAACCTTGGACCTGGTCCAATCATCGCTGCTGCATTTATAGGACCGGGAACTGTTACTGTATGTACACTAGCTGGGGTAAACTTTGGTTTCACATTGATTTGGGCACTTTTACTATCTGTAGTCGCTACGGTAGTTTTGCAAGAAATCTCAGGAAGAATTGGAATCGTAACCCGACAAGACCTTGGGCAGCTAATTCAAAGTCAAAAACAGCATCCTCTTTTAAAGTTTCTAAGCATAGGATTGGTTCTTTTAGCCATTGGATTAGGAAACGCTGCCTACGAATCTGGAAATATTTCCGGAAGCAATCTTGGATTACAGATATTTTGGGAATCACCAGTATTTCAGATTGGAGATGTAAGCTTACAATCCGGGAATTTTTTATTGGGAATTTTTGCATTGGCTCTTTTATGGTTGGGTACCTACAAAACCTTAGAAAGAGTTTTGGTGGGTCTGGTTATCTTCATGTCTTTCGCATTTATCATCACTGCTTTCCTTACCAAACCAGACTGGAGCTTGGTTTTCAAAGGCTTTGTTCCCTCGATCAATCCAGCGGAACTGACTACCATTGTGGCATTGATTGGTACGACTGTAGTCCCCTACAATCTATTTTTATATGCTAGTCTTGCAAAAAATCGATGGGAGGATCCAAGACAGTTAGCTTGGATGAGGAAGGACATTGGAATCTCAATTATTTTGGGAGGATTAGTTTCTATGGCAATCCTGATGGTTGGTGCAGCCAATATCAGTGGAGAAATCAGCAATGCGATTGATGTTTCAAAAGGATTGGAACCGGTTTTTGGAAGTTATGCTAAATACCTGATGGGATTTGGGCTTTTGGCAGCAGGGCTAACTTCCTCAATTACAGCTCCACTCGCCGGTGCTTTGGTGATTTGCGGAGTTTTGAATTGGAGTCAGGAAATCAAGTCCGGACCAATGCGCATCGCAATGAGTTTGATCGTTGGATTGGGAATTATTTTTTCCTCTCTGGGAATCAAACCGATCGAATTAATCACTTTAGCCCAATTGGCAAATGGGATTTTGCTGCCTCTAATCAGCGGCTGGATAATCTATATCGCAGCTCAGCGATCAATTTTAGGGGATTTTAAAAACAACCTTTTTCAAACTTTGACAGCTGTTTTAATATGGCTTATTACGCTTCTTCTCGGTTTAAAAAGTATCTGGACTGTTTTGGGTTAACCTTCATGTTTTTTTAGAAAGTCATCGTATTCGGTATCCAAAAGACTGTAATAAATAGTATCTCTTCTTCTGTTATGGGTCATTTGAGTATGTGACCTAAGAACTCCCTCTTCTACAAATCCCATTTTGATCAAAGCTTTTCTGGCAGGAAGATTCAAAACATCTGTTTTTACTTCCACCCTTTTGAGATTTAATACCTCAAAGCAATATCGAACCATCAGCAGTTTCATTTGAAGATTGATCCCCGAGCCATGAAATGCTCTTCCAAGCCAAGTCCAGCCTATTTCAATTCTTTGGTCTGCCGAGGAATAATTCCCAAAAGCTGTACTTCCAACTATCTGGTTACGCTCCTTTTCGATTACCACAAACTGTAATCGTTGAGCTTGCATCGCTGGATCCACCCATTTTAAAAAATCTGATTCAACACTCAAATCCTGAGTGAAATATATCCATAAACTTGGATCATCTGCCAGAGCTTGTAGCAAAGAAAAATCCTGCTCAGATATAGGTCTGAGCAGGATGTAATCATTCTCCAAAATTAAATTGGGATTTAGCATCAACCAAGTACTTCTTGAATGGCTTTATTATACAGCGCTACTTCCTCAAGCGTTCCTGTGGAAATCCTGCACCAGTCATTCAGTGGCTCAAATGGTCTCCCAATGATAAAGCCTTTGTCATACATGGTTTTATTCAATTCCTTGATATCCCTTCCAGATTGGAAAAAGATAAAATTGGCATGAGAATCTAAGTATGGTAATTTCAAATCATCCAAAGTTTTGGTAATCATTGCTTTGGCTTCCTTGGTTTTCTGAAGTGAAAAATTATAAAAATCCTTGTCCATTAAAGCCGCTTTACTTGCTTCAATAGCCATGATATTCGTATTGGCAACGACACGATCAGAAAGCATTTTGGCCAATTCAGGCTTCGCTACCAAATACCCCATTCGGATACCTGCCAATCCATAAACCTTGGAAAAGGTTCTGGAAACTACCACATCATATCCCTGCTTTACAAGCTCGACCATAGATGGGTAATTAGCCTCCGTGATGTAATCGTAATATGCTTCATCCGAAAAGACAACGGCATTTTTGCTAACAGTTTTGCAAAAATCAACCACTTGGTTTGCCGGAAGTAATTTACCTGTCGGGTTATTCGGGTTACATAGAAAAACCATCTTCGTTTTATAAGAAACCCGCTTTTCTATCTCCTCCAGATCAAAATCAAGATCTTTATTCAAGGGAACCCAATTGATTTCTGTACCCCAAAGTTCAGCATAGGACATCATCGAAAGAAAGGTCGGTGAACAAGAGATGATCTCTCCGCCCCCACCGAATGTAATCCCAGCGATTTTCAAGCCTTCAGTAGATCCTGCTACCAACACGATATGATCTTCTGGAACTCCTTCTTTTTCAGCAATCATTTTTACCAGATCCCCATTGTACCCCCATGGATATCTACATCCATTATCAAATCCCTTGGTCATAGCAGCACGCATTGATTCTGAAGGTCCATAAGGATTTTCATTCGATCCCAATCGGATTGGGCCGTCCAAAGGTCTTGGATTATACTTCTTAATTTCTTCTGCTGTGAGTGAAGTCACTACACCAGTCGTTCCCAACATCGCTAATCCACTTCCTAGTGAAGCTTTTTTTAGCCATGATCTTCTTGATAGTCCGTTCATAGTTTGATCAATTTGGTTGTTAAAATACTAATGTTTGCTCAAGTATTTTAAAAAAATTACATTTTCGGTACAACATTTTTAAATTTTGTAAAATTCTGATTTTAACATATAAAATAAAATTATCTTTTCTATTTAACATTAATAACAAAATAATTTTTTAAATTAATCGAAAGCACGAATAATTCTAAACCCAATTTTCTATGAAAAAGTTAATTATTTTATTGGTTTGTGGAGTGTTTTGGGCGAATATCCTTTTAGCTCAACAAACTCAGTTTACAGTGTTTGAATTCATTAAAGTTGAAAATGATCAAATCTTCGACTACATCGAATTCAAAGATTTAATGGAAAAAGTATACAGGCAGGCGCTCAACGACAAAAAAATCACCGGATGGGATTTTTGGTCCCTTCAATCAGGAGGAGACCGAGCTGATTTTCAATACATAATGGTGACGCATTACGATGATCCCGTGAAAATGATGGATGGTTTAAACGAGGAATCCATGATTGAATACACTAAAATCGCCTATCCTCATTTGAATGAAAGTCAGGTAAGAAAGATCTTTGAGGAATCTTTAGCAATGCGAGATATGCCTATGCGACTTTATATGCGGGAAATTGCCGAGACAAATGATAATTTTCAAATCAAGCCGGGTGTATTGGCATCATTTGACTTAATGAAGGCAAATGAAGGCAAATTTGACGCTTACGAAAAAGCTGAATCTGAGGTATTTAAACCTATACATCAGAAGCGAATCGAACAAGGTTTAATGGGGCATTGGAGTTTTATGAGAACCGCTCTACCGCTCGGATCTGAAGCAAAATCAACCCACTTGACGGTGAATATGTATAAGGACTACATGCAGTTTTTCAATTCACAGGCTTATGAGGACATGAACCAAACAGAAGCACAACGAAAAGCTGTTAATGAGGGATTAAACAGTAGGGACCAAAAATGGGTTTACTTAGCAACATTAGAAAACGTAGTTAGGTAGTTCGGTAAATTAGGCTACGAGTTAGGAGGCTAGAGACAGTAGCCTCCTTTTTTATGCCTTTTTTACAAACTCAGACTTCAAAGCCATGGATCCAAACCCATCGATCTTGCAATCAATGTTATGATCACCTTCCACCAGTCTGATGCTTTTTACCTTTGTTCCGGCCTTGATAGGTTTCGGAGCTCCTTTTACCGGTAGATCTTTTACGATAACTACTGCGTCACCATCAGATAGAATCGTACCATTGGAATCTTTTACCACAAATCCCTCCTCTTGAATTTCTTCAGTTGATGCTGATTCCCACTCAAATCCGCATTCAGGACAGACTAATTTCCCATCCATTTCATAGGTATAGGGAGATTTACAAGCTGGGCAAGGTTCTAAATTTTCCATGAGGCAATTTACCTAGAATAAAAACAACAAGCCAAACTCAATATGTTTTTGGGGAAGCTTTAGCTTTCAGGTAAAAAAGCCGAAACAAACTCAATCCCAAAATTGGTCCGATCACCAAAAAAGATAACACTTCTACTATTGAAAACCAGTTCAATAAAACCTGTGCAAATTGAATGCTGACCACTGAAATAAAAAAGCCCAACGAGTTGACCAAAGTCAAAGCAGTACCTCTGTATTCAGGAATAACACTTTGAGCCACTAAAGTCGAAAACTGAGGGGAATCAGCAGTGATCAAAATTCCCCACAAAATTAACAATGAAATCCAAACTTCAGGAGTCGTTTCCTGTACCAAAATCAAAGTCAAGCAACATATACCAGAGCCTATTAACGCTGTGGTTGCTACTGCTCGACTTCCAAATCTATTAGAAAGCAGTCCTCCGACTGCACAGGAAATCGCGCCTGCCGCAATCACAAAAAATGTCAGCAAACTCTCATACGAACCGGAGACTTCTGAACCTTTCAAATGAACAATCACTAATGGAAGGAAGGCCCAAAACGTGTACATCTCCCACATGTGTCCAAAATAACCTGAGGCAGCACTTTTTAGACCTTTTATTTTAGAGAGTTTTGGGATCAATCCTATATCGAACGCCAAATTAGATTTTCGATAGGGTCCGCTGGGAACAAAAAAACTAATAATAAGACCTCCTAGGAGGGTCAATAAAGAAGTCACATAAAAGGTAATCTTCCAATCGAAACTCAAATTCAAGCCTTTGATTAAATAAGGGAAAGCTGTGCCTAGTGCTAATGCCCCAACCAAAAACCCTAATGCCGCACCAAGCCCTTTTTCGAAATAATCAGCTGCTATTTTCATCCCAACTGGATAGATCCCTGCCAAGAAAAAGCCCACCAAAAACCTACAGGTCAATATGATCGCCAGATTGAGAGGTAATATCGTGATCAAAATATTAAAAAATGAGGCAAGAATTGCGGAATAAAGAAAGACTTTGGCAGGAGGAAAACGATCAGGAATACTCAGAAATGCAAAAACTAAGGTCCCTGCTATAAAGCCCAACTGCACTGCAGAGGTAATCCAAGAAATAATCCCAGGCTTGCCAAGTAATATCCCAAGTTCGGGTGCAACTGCATTCCCCGCAAACCAAAGCGAAGTGCCTAGAAATTGAGCTATAACGATCAAAATCAGGGCACTCCGTGAATTTAAGCCAGGTTTCAAATACCTAATATTTTTTTGATTTGACTTATCTCAGCTTCTGTAAATTTGGTATTCTTCACAGCTTCGACATTATCATCCAATTGCTCCGGCTTGGATACCCCTACCAACACTGAAGTGATTCGTGGGTCTTTAAGCAACCAAGCAATAGCCATTTGAGCAAGACTCTGCCCTCTGGTTTTAGCAACTTCATTGAGCGATCTGATCATCTCCAACTTTTCACCACCAATCTGATCAGCCTTTAAATAACGACCATCTTTCGCAGCACGAGAATCTTCTGGAATTCCCTTCAGGTATTTATCAGTAAGCATCCCTTGCTCCAAAGGTGAAAATGCGATACTCCCTACCCCATTATTTCCCAAGACATCCATCAATCCATTTTCCACCCAGCGATCAATCATCGAGTAGCGTGGTTGATGAATCAATAATGGAGTACCCATTTGATTCAAGATATCATATGCTTTCTGCGTATCCTCCGCTGAATATTGTGAGATACCCACATATAGCGCTTTTCCCTGTCTTACCAGCAAATCCAAAGCTGCCATAGTTTCCTCTAGTGGAGTATCAGGATCCGGTCGGTGATGATAAAAAATATCTACATAATCGAGTCCCATTCGCTTGAGACTTTGATCGCAACTTGCTACCAAATATTTCTTTGACCCATAATTCCCATAAGGCCCCGGCCACATATCCCAACCTGCTTTCGAGGAAATCAATAATTCATCTCGTAAGCCTGAAAAATCCTTTTTTAGGATTCTACCAAAATTCTCCTCAGCAGATCCGAAAGGAGGACCGTAATTATTAGCCAAATCGAAATGACAAATTCCTAAGTCGAATGCTCTTCTTAGAATTTTTCTAGCTAGGGTGAAATCCGAATTATGACCGAAATTGTGCCAAAGGCCAAGTGAAATTTCAGGTAATTGAAGTCCGCTATGCCCGCAACGACGATAGTTCATCTGATGATAGCGATCGGCTGCTGGTTGATAAGGCAATAGTGGGTTATGATCGTTGATATCCATTTTTTCTATTTTAGGTTTAAGAAATCGAAAATAAAGCGATTATTACTGCCAACAAACCAATCCCCATAATTAGCAGCCAAGATTTCCAGATATAAGCCACCCAATCATTGAATTTTATATTGGCGGCGGCTAAGATCGCCAGAATTGTTCCGTTAGTCGGAGTCATCATATCCATTAGGGTGCCGGGATATTGATAGGTCAGAACAGCTATTTCCCGAGACATTCCCAATAGATCAGTCAATGGAGTCACCAAAGGCATGGTCAACACCGCTTGTCCTGAAGTGCTCGGCACTGGAATATGTATGAGCGCTTGGGAAACATATAACCCAACCGCAGCGATTTGATTTGGAAGAGTCTCCAGAGGTTGGAGCAATGCATAAATAATCGGATCAATCGCTTTTCCTTGGTCCAGTATCAGGTAAATCGCTTGTGCTAATCCAATTACAACTCCCGCAAAAATCATTTCTGAAAAGCCTGCTGAGAAAGTTCGAGCCGTTCCGTTCAAGCCCAATCCGCCAATCAATCCACAGATAAAACCAATCACAAAGAACATCACTCCCATTTGATTGTAATCCCAACCTTGGATCGCGACTCCCCAAACCATCAGGCCAATTCCCGCAAGGGTCAAGCTCAAAATAATCCGGTGTTGAATAGAAATCACTACTTTTTTGATTTCTATCGCAGATTCATTCGCAACTTTTAATTTGCCAAACTTTGCATGATAAGTGATCCAGACTCCTACCGCAATGACAAAAAAGATCATTCGATATACTACTTCCGCCGAGGGATCTACTTGAGCAATTTTCATGGCAAGCATAGATCCAAATGGATTAAAGGGCGAAAATGCAGCTCCAATAGCCGCAGAGCCTACTCCAATCGAAAGAATAGCTCGCAAATCGTACTGTGTCTTCCTTGCCAGTAAGATGAAGATGGGAATTAATCCGATAAACTCTTCCGACATGTAAAAGACCCCACCACAGATCGAACATATAAAACCCAGAAGGTAAAAAAGCCAATACGGATGATTTCTAAATTGATAAATCAAGGATTCGATCCCCACTTGAAGTGCTCCCGTTTTCTCAATTACAAAAAATGCTCCTCCAAGTAAAAGAATCAATACCACCACATCTGCTCGCTCTATAATACCTGCAGGAATGGAAACCAATATATCTCCCAAGCCTACATTCACATCTTCGATTTCCTTAAAACTACCAGGAACTACCACTTCTCTACCTGTCGCCTCATCCAAAACCCGATCAAAACTTCCGGATTGAATGAAATAGGTGGAAATCCCAGCAATAGAAATAAAAATTAACAGAATGATAATCGGATGTGGAAAGGATAGCTTCATAGGCCTAAATTCATTTTTGCAAAAGTTGGGTCAATAGTTTCTTTGAAAGTTCAAGTCGATACTCCTCAGGGTCTTTCAGATTGAAAAATAAGAAGATTCCTGTATTCTCATTTTTTGAAAGAAAGAAAAAGGAACTGTAGCCAGCCTGCCCACCAAAATGTCCAATCCAGTCTGAATCCAACATTCTGATTTTTTGAAAGCCCAATAGTTTCGCATTTTCAGGATCATCTAGCCAGGCGAGCTCTTCCTCAAAATTCCCCATATCACCCCGAAGCAAATGAATCAATGCCAGGCTCATATCCTGTGTACTTGTCAGAAGCCCTGTTGACGGAGAGGGATAAACCTGGAGTTTCAACTGTTTTTCTGCCAATCTTTTCCAAAGAAAAGTACCCTGATATCCTGTGATGGCTACAGAATCCCAATCGTCAAATTTGACAAAACGGCTCTGATCCATTCCTGCGGGTTCAAATATTTGCGCTGAAACCTGCTCCTGAAATTCACCTTCCCTACTTTTCTCCAGCCAAAAGCCCAATAAATCATAATTCAAATCTGAATAGACCATGGGCTGATCGCCTCTTTGGGTAAATTCCATTTTTTCAAGGAATTCAATACCCCACTCATTTAAGCTGGGATTTCGCTTTCCCAATAAAAGCGAAGCAAAAGATCTATTTGCTTCAAGACCCGATTTATGCTCCAGAAGTTGATGAAAACTAAGTGGCGGAAATTTTTTAAAAAGTGAATCCTGAAGGAAATCTGATGTCTTTTTTTCTATGGAAAGGGCGGTATTTGCAAGCGTCAGCGCTGTGAAAATTTTGGATACAGAGGCTACAGGAATAGAAGTGGTGTCGGTGAGCGCTTCTTTGGTGTCTAAATTCTGATAACCAAGGGCGTTGAGGTAAACCACTTTTCCATCTTTCACCAAGGCTACCGAAACACCCGGAAGCCTATATTCATTTATGGCTTGAAAAAGGATAGAATCAAGCTTTCCTTTCATCCCTTCCTCTGGAGCGAACTTCACAAGATTTACTTTAGGGAAACTATTCCACCACTCCCAAGCTAAAAACGCCGCCACCCAAAAGATCAAAATGAAAAGAAAAAATTTGATTTTTTTGGCCATCAGTTCATTTTAAGAATGATTCAGTTCCTTTTCTTGAGACTTTGCCACGACCATTTTAGACACGTAGTTTTTCGGCAATTGCTTTTTCAATTCTTTTACAAAAAGGTGAAAATCCACCGTAATGGTATGTCTTGGAGTATCAATTTGTTTGTAATGCGGGTTACTGACTTCTTTTTGACAAAGCTCCTGAATATTTTCCGGTCGCTTCCATTTTCCAATGATTTCCTGAGCCATCAATTTGCTCTGAAGCTCAGCGCCTGGCCAAATGCATCCCAGCGGCTGAAACATGCCGATAAAATAAACATTCGAAACAGTCGGATGAAACATCTTCAACCAAAGTGGAACCGGTCCTTCGGAATAATTGATAAAGTCACGATTGAAAAATGGATGACTCAACCAATACCCCGTGCAGGCAACAATGGAATCATATTCTTCCTCTTTTCCATCTTCAAAAACTACTTTCTTTCCTTCAAATCGTTTGATATCCAATCTCGGCTTGACTTTGCCATGTCGGATTTTAAGAAGTAATTCGTCGTTGATGGTGGGATGTGTAGATCCAAATGGCTCAGTGACGGGCCGAAGTCCATAGAGTTTATTGTCGCCGAGCATGATCTTCAAAAGCAGCTGATTAAAAAAAGACCTCACTTTCACAGGAAGCCATTTTGTTTGCTCTGCGACGACGTCCGAAGGCTTTCCGAAAAAGAATTTAGGGACAATCCGATATCCACGTCGCCAGGAAATCGCAGTAAGCTTTGAAACTCGGCTGGTCTCCACGGCCACATCACAAGCAGAGTTACCCCCTCCGATCACCAAAACTTTCTTTCCAGTGAAAGGCGCAGCTTTTTTAAAATTATGCGAATGAATAAACTCCCCTGAAAACTCTCCAGGATATTCCGGAAATCTGGGTTTCCAATGATGTCCATTACAAACTACCAAATGGGTGAAGGTTTCGGTTTGGGAGACTCCGCCTTTTTCAAAAGTCACTTCCCAAGCTTCTGGACCTTTCCATTCGCAATGGGTAATCAAGGTCTCAAATTGGATGAATGGATAAAGGTTGAATTTTCTTGCATAAGCCTGAAAATAACGGCGTAACTCAACATGAGAAGGGTAATCAGAAACAGCAGGATCAAAGTCATCAAAAGTAAAATCCTCGTATTGCGATAGCTTCTTGGAAGAAATAATATGAGTAGTCTCAAAAACACTGGAGTGACTTTCATTCTCTGAATAGATCCAATTTCCTCCCACTTCAGAGTTTCTATCAAAGGCTGTCACATCCAAACCTTGGTCAACGAGATTTTTTAATGCGGTTATTCCAGAGGGGCCCGCTCCGATTACAGCAATCTTTGGCTTCATTCAATAATTCATTTTTTCTGATCAAAATGCGAGAAATCGCAATCTAAACTCTCCCGATCCCAATTTCCAACCTTTGTTGCAGCTTCGTAAGTACTTTGCAGAAAAGATCGAAGTGTTTCTTCAGGATTTGAGGACTTCTGTACTACCTCATACGGAAGTAAAAACTCTCCCATGTCTGAACTCCAATAAGCTTCTTTTGGCTGGACAGTCTCTTCTTTAAATTCCGGGTGATTGGGGTAGCAATAGGCATAAAATGAGGGAGTTGGAAAAGACTCATTTCCCAGCCAAAAGCCAACGCTGAACACCTCATGGGAATAGGATTCCTGCATGACAGCCTTTGGGATATTAGGAACATCTGCTTCAAAAACAGGAGCTTTTTTACCCGAAAACCGTGTATATGCCAAATCAAAAGAGCCCCAAAAAAAGTGGACGGGGCTACTCTTTCCAGTGAATTTGGATCTAAATGAATTGAATTCCTTATTGACATAAACCAACGCTTTCCAGATTTTCTGAGCAGCATTTGCCTGGTAAATGAATTTCTTATTGTTTTTGGCAAAAGCGATTGGATCGGGCATTTCATTGGGAATCGGATGAATCTTAACCTGAATCCCAAGGAATTTCAGCTTTTCCATCAACTGCTGATAAAAACTAGCCACCGTCTGCCCTGCTAAAGAAAAACGATCCTGTGTACCGTTGGTGGTCTTAATCCTCAACTCATGGTGAATAAAATCCATTCTGATCTCGAAAGACCCGTTTTCATAGGGAATCAATCCAGTAGTCAATCCTTGAGATTCCACATAAAGTGTCACATGCCAGGAGTGATTTTGCCATGGAGACTTTTTCAGACGAACTTTCCCTACGATTTGAGTCCAATGATGTAAGAGATAAATCGTATCCTTCAGCTCATCAAACTGAAGTATAGGCCAAGTATTTTTCTTATTTGCCATAGCTAAAAATTAGAACTCCAATTTATGCTATTTATATGACGTGAAAAATATTATTGTAAGAATGTCGGGGATTGGGAGAATGGATATTAGGGAAAAGGGATTAGGAGAATAGAGATTAGGAGTTAAGGGATTTGGGGATTATTATTTTTAGATTCTATGTGGTAAAAAAATCTCAAAGGTTTCCCATCAATATCGCTTTCACTTTCTCCATTCCGGAAGTCGCATTTTCAGAAAAGACCTTCACGCTCCTTCGCATACTTAACGCTGCCCCGTTCGGGTCAATTAGGAATAATTTCGCCTGATTTGGCACATAATCCACCAATCCAGCTGCTGGGTATACTTGTAAGGAGGTCCCAATCACCAAAAAGAAATCAGCTTTTTTTGCCAGATTGATTGCAGGAATCATCATCGGAACTTCCTCTCCAAACCAAACTATATGTGGACGAAGCTGCGATCCTTTTTCGCACTTATCTCCTGCTTTGATCTCCCAATGATCCAACTCATACACAAGCTTTGGATCCATCGAACTTCGGGCTTTACTCAACTCTCCATGTAAGTGGAGTACTTTGGTGGAACCTGCACGCTCATGTAGATCATCGACATTTTGGGTGATGATATCTACCTCAAAAAACTCCTCCAAATCCGCTAGGGCGCGATGCGCAGCATTGGGAAGACATTCCCGAGCTTGCTTTCTCCGCTGATTGTAAAAGTCTTGAACTAGTGCCTGATTTCTCCGCCAGCCTTGAGGTGAAGCTACTTCCATCACATCATGCCCTTCCCAAAGTCCACCCGAATCCCGAAAGGTCTTGATCCCGCTTTCGGCAGAAACCCCCGCCCCGGATAATACGACTAGTCTTTTTTTAGAATTCATGGTTTTATAATGGGAATGGTGTAGGCATTATTCCTTTATCAATCGGATACCCGCGCCGACCTGAATGGCGGCATCGTCGAACCAGATGGTTTTTTCTTTAAAAAGGGAAACCAAAACCCTTCTTTTGGAAGGGAGACTCTCTCCAGATACATCAGCAGTTGCCCAAGTGCAAATCCCTTCACTAAAAGTAGAAGTCCCGAAAGCCGATCCATAGCCATTAGGCAATCCATCAAAGCCATATAAATTGGTGCCTCCTCCACTGCTTGTTAGCCATCCTGTCGCTGTTTTGAGTACGGCAGCTTCGTCGCCGGAATGCCCCTCACTTGCCAGGAATTTCTCCAATTCTCTAAAATCAGCTTCAGTCGGGATGCGCCAGCCTTTTGGAGCGAGTTTTCCACTTTCAATAGCAAAATGGTTATACATAGCCCCATAGTAATCAAAGGGCATCTCTTTGTCTACCACATTATTTAAATCTTGGGTTGCGGCCCATTGGTAAAAAGCTTCCTGGTTATTGATACTTCCCCAATTATTTCCATGTTTTTCTACCGTGTATAAGGTGATCGGGCTACCATCGTTGTATTTGGTGGTTTTTAGATTTTCAGCCATCCAAATCTGCTTACCCATTTTAATGGTCTGATAAACATTGCCATCCGCATCGATCAGCGTCAAGATCGAATCCTCATCCTGATCCTTTTCCCCACATCCAAAACTGGCTAGAAATAGAGAAAAAATAACAAATAGGCTAATCAGAGGATTGATTTGATGTTTGGGGTACAGATTCATTCGCTTTGGTTTTTCTAAAACTAAATCCAAAACTAGATTTTTACAAGGTTTGACGGCCTTTTCCAGATTTCCGAATATTTTGATTTTGAATCACTTATTTTTTTATATAAGCCATACACTCTATTTCCACTCGCGCATTCAATGCTAATCCATTTGTACCAAAGGCACTTCTTGCGGGTTTGTTATTTGGGAAGAATTTTAGGTATTCATTATTCAAAACCGGCCATTCACTCATATCAGCCAGCATGCAGGTGCATTTTATGACATTGTCCATCGACGAGCCATTTTCTTCTAAGATATTTTTAATATTCAACATGGTTTGCTGGGCCTCTGGAATGATCCCTCCTTCAACAAGTTTTAGACCTATGTTTCCAATTTGTCCTGACACATAAATAACATCACCGTAGATGACAGCTTGCGAAAATGGGAGATTGAGGGCTGAAAATTCCTCAGATGAAACATAGATTGCTTCTGATTTGGAGTTGTTTACCTGCGCAAAACCTAATGACACAGAAAAAAAAGCTACTGTTAATAATGTAATGAGTTTCATAAAATAGTCATGTTTTAAAAGAGGGAACTTAGGCAGAGAATCGATTCAAAAATAAGCTTTGAGTTTTTCTACCCCTGCTGATCTAAAGCTAAAATGGTATGCAAAAGCACATTCGCTCCATTCTCCATGTCTTCCCCTTTGGTGAATTCATTAGGCGAATGGCTGATTCCTCCGACGCTTGGGACGAAAATCATTCCTACTGGAGCAATCAGAGAAATTTGCTGGGTATCGTGGCCTGCCCCACTTTGCATGTATTTGGTTTTGAGTCCCAGAGCTTTGGCAGCCGCATTTATTTTTTCCTGAACTGCTGAATCGGTCAAGGCAGGAAGATTGAAACTCGGCTCTCGCCGGAAGTGAATACTCGTCTGAGTTTCGGCTGCGATAACTTGTGCACGCTTTTCAATTTCTCCCAAGAGCATTTCGATTTTTTCAAATGACAAATCTCGGATCTCCAAACCCATCATTACCTTGCCGGGAACAACATTGTAAGCTCCGGGAAAAGCTTCGATTTTTCCAACAGTTCCCACTTGGGTCCCTTGAACACTATTGATGACTTCATTGACGGCTACCGTCAGTTTGGATGCGGCCAGCAAGGCATCTTTCCGCAGTTTCATTGGGGTAGTTCCTGCATGATTGGCAAATCCCTCCACGGTAATTTCACAATCCAGAATCCCCACAATTCCTTCTACCACTCCAATTTGAAGGTTTTCGCTATCCAGAATTCCTCCCTGCTCAATATGCAATTCCAACCAGGCATGAAGGTCTCCTTTCTTGCGTTCCGCACTTCCTATGTCTTCTGGATTTCCTCCAATGGCTCGAATTCCTTCTCCCATGACCAAGCCACTTTGACTGATTTGTTTTAAACCATCCGAGCTGAGTTTCCCCACCATCGCCTTACTACCGATCAGTCCACCTTCTTCATTGCCAAAAACAATAACCTCCAAAGGATGCTCGGTCGTCATCTTGTTTTCATTCAGTATTTCGATGACTTCTAATGCAGCAAGTGAACCTAAAGTCCCATCGTAATTTCCCCCATCCGGAACCATATCGATATGTGAACCGAAGGCGATAGGCTTCAATGCCGAGTTGTTCCCTGCTCGTCTTCCTATGATATTTCCTCCTGCATCGATGCGGGGATTTAGTCCTGCCTTTTGCATCAGGTCCATAAACCATTTTCTACCTTCAATATCCCCTTGGGTGTAAGCTACCCGATACCCATGTCCATTTTCATCCTGCCCAAACTTCGCCAGCGCCTGAATCCGATCTTCAATCCGCTGGCGGCTTACTTTCGGAAGGCTTTGGGAAAAAGAAATTGCTTGGGAGTCCAGCCAACCAAATGCGGTCAATCCAAAACCGGTTAGTGCTGTTTTTTTAAGAAAGGATCTTCTGCTCATGTTGAATCAAGTATCGTTGTGGGATAAGTTAAAGATTTTTGGAGAAAAAGAGAATGTAGACTGTTTGTATTCTAATTCCTTTTTAAATGCATTATTGCTTGGTTAGGAAGGCATTTTTTTAACTACGTCAATGATTCGATTCTAAATTGCTTTTATTGAGGTTCTACGTTTAAGAAAGGATTACAATTACTACTACTCTTTATAAATCAGTTTTACCGCAGTATCAACATATAAATCTTTATCGTAGCCTATCGCACTTTCTTTTATTTCCATATCCAGCTTTAGTCCATTTCGCTGCACTCCTTCACCGGATGGGTAAAAGGCTCCAACTCCGGTAAAATCAATCGATGTACCATCGATGAGAGGTATAGGGTTTCTATTCATCACCGCACCAAAAGTCTTTTCCCCAATTGTCATACAATTGGGAGAAGCCTGAATAGCCATGCCAATCCACTCGGCCTTGCTGGCAGTTCCCCGATCCACAAGAAGAATGACTTTGCCCTTGAAATAGGATTTATTTCGTTTTCCGGCCTCGAATGGGTTGCTTATAAAACTTAACGCTGTACTCGTGATGAACTCTCCATAGGATGGTGCTAGTGAGGTAAGTGCATTCATGAAAATCTTTTTTTCTGGATAGAGGTATTTTGCGATATCATCTGCATCAATATTCCTTGGATAGTTTCTTAAGTCGACAATGATGCCTTTGAAATTCTCAAAATGACCGAATGCTTCCTCCAATTGCGACTTGTCAATATTATTCAAATTGATGTATCCGATTTCTGAATTTATTTCTTTCCATGCCTCCGTTTCTGGAGGCCACATGCGAGAATATTTTTCGGCAGGATATTGCAAGGGGTTTAATCGAATGAATTGCTTGAAGTTTCGACCGTCATTTTTCAAGACATTGACTTGAATAGAGTCTTCATTTGAAGCCAATAAATAGGTCTTTTCAATAGCATTTCTCAAATAATTTTGATTGGAGGCACTGATGACTTTCGAAAACTTGGCGGTATAATATTCTTCAAGAGCGGTATCATTCACCGCATAAATCACATCTCCTTTAGCCAAGGAATCCACTTCATAAAATTCCTGACGATATACCGAAGTAATCACCAAGGAGTCATTGATTATTCGCCCTCCGAAATTCGGGAAATGACTTATGGCATTGAGCGTATAACTGTCGCTATAATCTGAATGCGAATCATTCAAGTGGCTAAACAAATGCTCTTTGGATTGCTCAAAATTCACCTTCCCGCTTTCCATAAATTCTGGAATTAATTCAGTGATCACCTCATCCCAAGGAGTAGCTGTTAGGTAAGTATTGACATTCCAATAATTCATCGCATTCCAAAAGGATGCAAGAAATAAGAGTCGATGTGCTTCTAGCAAAGCATCAAAATCTAACAGAGGGAGTTCATTGCTGAAACCCACTGAGCTGCTTAACTTATTGGCTTTGGCGTAGTGATTTTGGTAGTTGCTGTTAGTAGTAAGTTGATGAAGTAGATCCGTAAGCGCTGGGCTAAATGTAGATTCATCGATCCATTCGTATCTAAAGTTTGAAGTAAAGCTATTGTCCGAGGCGTGCTTTTTCTTTGATTCGAGATGGTTTAATCCAAAACCCCCGATCCAGTCAAGCATTTCATTATCAAAAGCTTCGCTGGTTTCTAGTGTTTGCAGCTTTTGATATTCTTTTAAAAACACTTCATTAATATCATATTTCCCATCACTGATCTCAGGGTGATGATATTTCAATACTCCCCAAATCCGAATAAAGCGTTCATTTTTTTGAAACTCGTTTATTTGACTCGATGCATTGGTAAGGTGAAAACAGAGGACAAGAGAAAAAATATATTTCATGGATTGAACAAGATTACTGAAGTGCGTTTAGCGTTTGGATAATTTTTGATGAGCCGATTTATGACTTTTACTAGTCTTTCATCCTATCCGCAAGATCTCCTAAATCTCAATTCCCACCATAACTCCATCTGCTAATTTTTCATAAAAATGCTTTCTAGGAAATTCTGTTGAAACCATCTTTTTGTCCCAATATCATAAAACGAAAGCTTCCAAAAAGCGTAATTGAGTAAGCTCGATCAACTATTGAGATTTTACTTTATCAAATCCTACATTTATTCTTCTGACTTACTTCCCAATATTGCATATCTTTAGTTCGTTAGGTAAATCAATAAGCTTAATGCAATATTCGCCAAGGCATATAATCAAACGATCGCTCGATATGAAGCAAATTTTAATGGGTTTTATCGTTTCACTTCTTTGGGTGGGCTGTTCATCTGAAGAATACCTTCCACTAGGATATCAACTTATTGCGAATACTAATCTATCCTCAGCTGGAGGCTCAATACTTCCCTGGCAGATGGATCAATCAGGCGGTACAAACATGGGAGTTAGCAAGGGGATTTTTTTCACTGGAAACCAATCTCTATTTATAGAAAATCAGGATAGTACGATGAGTGGTACAGGCACTTGGACCCAAAAATATACCGGACCTATGCCAGCACCTGGAAGCAGCTTAGAGCTGACGGCTTTTCTCAAGGGGGAAGAAATCAGGAACTTTACGCCAGACCGTAATATTTTTATTTATTTTAAAGTATTTACAAAAAGCGATGCTAGTGGAGCCACCTATTCAGCCAGCAATCAGATTAAATTTGGAGGCAACTTTGATTGGACGCCATTAACTGCAAGGTTGGAGAGTTTCCCAAAGGATGCACAATCTGTACAAGTATATCTGTTTATGCCTTCGCTCCTTTATGGCAAAATATACTTTGATGAAATTCAGCTTAGAGTAAAGAAAAACTAACACTCCCCGTTCTCAAAATCCAATTTTCGTCGCTGTCTCGTTGTGAACTCTTGTATTCGGATTCCAGCTTTAATCTAGAAATTGAAAGTAAATCAGATTGAAAAGGACTTGTTTTTAATTGCATTTCAAAATTGATTTCTACAAAAACTCAATCGTCTCCACCTCTATCACGCAGGCTTGGTTTTCCACAATAATTGAGGTGACTATGAAAAGTTCCTCCAAGCGGGTTGGCGCAAAGCTGCTGAGCGGGATATCATAGATTTGCCACTCATTCGTCAACGTCAGCGGTACTTTGGTTTCGCTTCCATCCGTCGGATTGGATTTGTCTTTCAGGCTGATTGCTATTTTTTCTCCTCCTTTCACCCCTCTCAGCTTGAGCCGAAGGGTTTTGAATTTTGAATAATCTTTGACCCGATTGGGGTCCACTACCCCATTTCCCAAAAACCAGTAGGCAACAGCCCAGGGTTCCAAATCAAACTGAACAGCCATATGAGTTCCTAGGAACTGTATATTCACCCCCTGATTGTTATAAGCACTTGCTGCTGCATAATTATAGCTATCGGGGTTCACACCATTTCTCATGACTTTAGGATAAGGAGCTTCTCCGTATTCATCAAAAACCTGTTCCAGCTGCTGCTTGATCTCCTTGGAAAAGTCTTTTTCTCCTTTTACAAGCATCTCATGCAAGGCTTGCCCTTTGATCATGAGGTTTTCGTATTTCACAATGAGTTTATAAGGCCAAAAGTAAATAGGTCTTAAAGAAGGATGCTCAATTATCCCATCTACCATCGCCGGTAGCTGCCCTCCTAACTCTCGTTCCCATTCCCGAATACCTGGACTGAAAAAAGCATAGGTGCCAGGCAAGTCGGCATTGATAAATTGCTCAAAAGAATTCTGAAGGCCTGTATTGTAATTGTTCTCCAGGGTGGTGAGCTCTTCCAGTAAATTATAGTAATTGGAAAGCAGTTTCTCCAAGTCAGTGCCTTGAAGTTGACTCAGGAAACCGGAGTTTTTCAAGGACTCAAATCCGCTGAGGTCGGGGGTCAAATAGATATTGGTCCACGCATCATTGATGGCTCGGGACATAAAATCCAGGTTTTCTACACTGTAGCGGTACTCCGGGCTGATGTTTTGGCCATACACTTCGGACAGGATTTGATAATAGTCCGAAGCCATCCTTCGATTGATCAAAGTGATTCTGGGAAAAAGCTCAAGTCGTATTTCATTGATCTTTTGAGCTTTTTTCAGATCGCTGTCAATGTTCTGGGCAATACTGTTGAGGTAGCCTTCCAAAGCTTCACGATCTAGACGCTTTTGATTGGAATTATTGATTTGGATGGCAATCAGGATTCCAATTACCACCAGCAAAATCTCTCCAAAAGCATACTTCAGGTACCTACCTACCTGTGAGACGGGCTTCTCCAGTTTGTTTTTATTCATCAACTCAAAGCGAATTTTTCGAAATAAAGTAATCATGGCTTTTCTACCAATGCGGTGTATTGATCTTTTAAGCTAATCAAGATCAGTTAATTTCCATTGGCTTGAGGGGTTTTTTGGCTGAAAAAATATGGGCTGGATAGGAATCGTTTGAAATTTTAGGGAAGGTGAATGGATTGGAAATGAGATTGATTTGGGGGATTGGATAACACCTAGGCAAGCTAAAACTCCCAGAGCGGTACTACGCCCATGGATACGACCTGACTACACCGAGAAGTAGCACCTTTATTTTAATTCGACCAATATTGAATGGAGTACAGTATTACCTCTGTTATCGATTGAATGGGAAAGTGCCGGGGCTAGGAAGTTTTGTTCCTTTTTCAGCGACTCTGATGTTTTGTTTCCGTCAGGCCCAATTATTTCCACTTCCGCATCTTCCAGAAAGTACACATACATGGAGGGATGCTGATGCATTGGCTCAGTTTCGCCGGGATTTAATTTATGGTCAATTACTCGAATATGTTCGTTCTCAAATAAAACACTGTAGAATGGTGTAGGTAATTTCTCGAGTTTTTGTCCGCTTGTCTTAGTAAGGAGATTGAACAAAACTGTTAACACTACTCCTATCAGGAGTCCTATGGTCAAATAAAGTATTTTCTGTTTCATGCGATTTATTTTATTCAAATTCGAACTTCAGTCTCGTAATGGATTTTTTTTACGCTGAGATGGAGATTAGTTTTCTCAATAATTCTTAGCAAATTTTTCGAAATAAAGTAATCATGGCTTTTCTACCAATGCGGTGTATTGATCTTTTAAGCTAATCAAGATCAGTTAATTTCCATTGGCTTGAGGGGGATTGAACAAAACTGTTAACACTACTCCTATCAGGGCTTTGCGTTCGGGCGGGATTACGAAGCACCAAGTTTCAATTTATTACTAAGTTCATAAGAGGCACAAAGCTACAAGTTTACAATTCAGCCTGTATTACGCAAAACTCGTGATGGCTGCTGTTAGTCACCTAAAGCGATTTGTTTTATACTTGATTCAATTAATGCAAGTTTACTATAGTCGGGAAAAGCTTTCTTTATTTCTTCTTCTCTTGAGTTTGGTAAAATCTTCGCTCCTCTGTCTATCAAATCTGCTGTTGTTTCTAAGGATAATTTTAAGCGAGCGATTGTTTCTGGGTCTTTAATGTCATAGTGCTTTGAAGCAATTGCCTCTGCTTCTCCTTGAATTATATTTTGGAGTTGTCTTTTTTGCGCATCGACTAAAGCTGTTAAAACCTCATTTTTTAAATCCAAAGTTTTAACATGAGCTTCCAAAATACTTGCCTCCGCCATTTTCTTTCTAATTACAGCGGCCGCCCAACATATAGATGCAACTAAATTAACTGCAGCAAAAGTTCCTACAGAAACTATAATCCATATTGAGCCATTTTCTGCAGTTAGAATTTCTACATTACCGCCAGTGTTGCTGTCCAAAATTGGAAATTCAATTGCTTTTTTTAGGTCAATTGAAACCTTTGACAACTCATCAAAGCTATTTGTATCAGGTAGTTTAATTTCGATAACATTGTCTTTACCTATAATTGCAGAATTGTAATATTTGAGTAAAAAGGTAAGCCCAATTTTCAATTCTTCAACCATACGATTGATTTTTCCATTTTCTAATGAATTAAAGGCATCTTCGTCTCTGTAGTTTTTAAAAAGTGCAGAAGATTTGAGCGTGCCAATTTGCTGTCCAATAAAATCAATATCTGAAAGCTCGTTAACTGCGTCTTTTAATGTTATCAGATTTTTGGCAGTATAATTTAAATCTGAATTTTGGGTCGATACATATGAAGATGTATAGTTCAATTTACTAAGGTTCCTTTCAATTTTATCAAGTGTCTCTTTAATATTCATAAAATTTTATTAATTAAGTGCATCTTTAATGATAGCCAAGATTTTGCAGATTTGCGATGGCCTTCTTCTGTCGTCTGTCTGCATGTTAGATAGTTAAGAATTGTTCATACAGAATTTTCGCATAGTATTTCCCATATTTGTCTATAATGACTTTACTAAGTAAAATTGGTAAAAAGTAAATTGAGGTTAAAATCCAACCTAAACTCCTTGTTTCAATATCTCCTGTGTAATATGAAGAAATAAGAATAATTATTGAAATTACAAACCCCAGAAATGAACCACCAATTAGGTTTCTGAAAAATCCGTATTCAATGTTGTGTTGTAATAGTAAAGAATTGTCTCTAAGCACATTTCTAATCTGTGAAACAGTAGTCGCAATTAGTTTTCTTGCTCTTGGTTCGTCATCAGATTCTTCAATTTTGGTCAAAAGATTTATGTCAAACTTACTTTTTATTTTGTCTTCAATTTTTTGCTTTATACTCGTTTCAAGTTCGTTACTTGATTTCAGTAATAAGTTAGTTGTTGGCATATAAATTTCATCTTTGAAATAAAGTCTTTGAAATATCTCTTTGGAAAGGAAACGATTTATTTGAACAAGCAAAAACACAATGGCAGATGATAATATAATGTCAGTAACCGTTGGAAGTGCAGTGTATATGTTTGCCAGCTTGTCGTGATAGATAGATGATACAAACTTATTGTATAGTATTATCGCTGGTATTGATGTCAATACAGTTGGGAAAAGTCGTGCTTTTAAGTAATAACTATTTATTGCCATGATTTATTTTGCTGTTATTTGACATAAAAAATATGCTTGATGTATAGTATTAAATGTTGATATTTCCCATCCACGTTTAGCACGGAAATCTTTTGCAAAATCAACGTTTTTGACATATAGTTTTATGTGTTGGTCTGAAATGTCTAAAACTACATAACCTGCTTGATTGTTAGTAATTCTTGTCCCAGGATATTTTGCATAAGCTAAGTGCTTAGAATTAGCATTTCCAAAAAGAGTAATCGAAGGTGTTAGCGATTTTAGAAAATCAAAGTTTCTATCCGAATCTCTGCCATGATGAGGAGCAAATAGAATATCAATATTTTTAACTTTCTCTGAATGATTTTTAACTATATGTTCCCATGTCAAATCTTCGCTGTCCCCTGCAAATAAAATTTTCCAATGTCCTCCATTAGCTTTTGGTGGAGTATAAAGTAAAACATAAGATGAATCATTCCAATCTCCTTTTTCATTACATGATTTTATTATTGCAGGAGTTGGTGATAAAATTTCAATGTAATCTTCGT
The DNA here is from genome assembly GCF_001936475.1 of Algoriphagus marinus. Taxonomy (GTDB): domain Bacteria; phylum Bacteroidota; class Bacteroidia; order Cytophagales; family Cyclobacteriaceae; genus Algoriphagus; species Algoriphagus marinus. The sequence goes on from NZ_MSPQ01000007.1 coordinate 71,312, forward strand.
TAAAGTATTGGTTAGAGTTTCCTGAATAATATGTCAATCGTGTACTTGGTGTAATTTTTCCATCTCTAATACTTTTATAAAACTTCCAATCTTCTATGTTATATCCTCCAGAGTTAGCCTTATCAGATATTTCCTTTTTGTTGTTTGTATCCCAAATATTACCAACATTAAATTCTTCAAAAAGGTCTTTAATCCCATCCAGATGGTCCATGTCTGGATGTGAAACAATAAACCTAAAAATATTTTTTATCCCTTTTTGCTTAAGATAAAATATAGGATTATCAGGTTGTGCTTTTTGTTTATAGTCTTTTTTATCTGAAGGAACTTGTGTCCTTAAGTACATGTCTTTTCTAATATGTGAATTTTTAACAGCAATTTCTTCTGCTGTGTCATAGTCATTATAGCCATTACTTATGTCAATAACAGTAGTCCTGTTTGAGTCATGTTGAATAATATTACAGTCTCCTTCAAGTACGTTTAAGAAATGTATTGTCGCCATATTTTATATTTGTCGGTTTAATGTTGTGATATCGGTTTTAGGCTTTCGCATAACTTATTTATTGCCATACCTTTTGTTTATCTATTTCCTCAATTTGGTCAACTAAATGCACCTTTGGTAATTTTATATTTTCTTAAAAATCAGGTAAGGCTACCTTTTTTGACCCTGAAAAGTCTTTGAAAATAAGGAGGGATTAGTTTCCAAACAAGGGTTTTTAGGTAAATCGACGAAAAATGTCGGATTATTTTTTTTGAGAGGGCTTAGGAATTGATGATTAGGGATTAGGAGGGCTTAAAAAAGGAGCTCTCTTACAGTTTGATGCTTGTTCTGCTAAGCCATTTTTTGATCGATTGAGTCTTTGAGACCTTAGCTTATTCATAAGCACCTTAAGTTGAGTGTTGAAGACCTTATTTTAAATGATCAAGACCTGATCTTGAGTCTTGAACACCTTAAGTTGAATGAAAATCAATGAAACTTGAGTCATAATCACATGAACTTAAGTGTTGAACACCTAAAGTTGAGTGAAAAAGACTTAAACCTGAGTCCTAAACACCTAAAGTTGAGTGTTGAACACCTGAATTTGAGTGAAAATGACTTAAACCTGAGTCTTGAACACCTTATGTTAAGTGTTGAACATTTTATCTATGCTATTCGGTATTTTCAATGTCGAATTCCTATCCTCGGATTTTTAATCCGTAGAAAGAAATGTTTTCATCCTCCCGCACCAGCTGTCGTTTTCCAGATTGAAATTCTGCGCGGGAGGGGAATGAAATGGGGTTTTATTTTACCATGGGTTGCACCCATGGCTACCGAGCTTCAGCACCTACGGCGCTGGTGCTAGATCAGAATTGGAATAATTTTTCAATTCAAATTCCGCTGTGAAAACCTGTGTGGCCTCTGTGGCTTTGTGGTAAAAAAAAATAAAAAATAACGTTTCCATCCTCCCGTATCGGATGACGCTTTCCAGATTGAAATTCTGCGCGGGAGGGGAATATGGTGGGATTCCTGTTACTACGGGCTACGCCCATGGTCATGAATGGTTTGGTACCTTCGGCACTTGTTACCAGTTTCGATTGGAAGTAATTTTTCAATCCACCACAGCGGACAAGTATTTCAAATCTTCTAATCTTATTTCCTGTGAAACCTTTGTGTCCTCTGTGGCTTTGTGGTGAAAATAAAAAGACGTTTCCAACTGCTATTCGACAGTTGCAATGGCGAATTTCTATCCTGGGATTTTTAATTTGTGAAAAGAAACGTTTCCATCCTCCCGTATCGGATGACGCTTTCCAGATTGAAATTCTGCGCGGGAGGGGAAAATGATTTTACACCTAATACCCCGGGTTAAAACCCGGGGCTACCCATATCACGCTCCTATGGAGATGTTTTTTTTTTTTTGCAAGTGAGGAAGTAATTTTTCAATCCACCACAGCGCACAAGTATTTCAAATTTTTCAATTCAAACTTCGGATCAATTCCCCTCCAATTGAATCCAATATTTTTTCAAAGAATCCCCTCTACCCTATCAATCTATCCCCAATGACTGCCAAAATACCCGAGCTAAGGATTAAATAGAACAGGTAAGTCAAGCATGAACGGAGGATATTGACTGCTCGATTGCCGGTATCGAAAAACTGCCAAAATACCCAGAAGGCATATGTAATAGAAAGAAAGAGGGGTATTACTTCCAAAATATCACTGGTAATGAATATTTCTAGTGAAATAAAAATTGAATATAAAACTGCCTGCTGACCGGTGATGTAGGCATTGAGAACGATATGCTCGAGGTAATTTCTCCGAAACCCAAAAAATGCGAGCTGTGAAGCCAAGGAAAAAATCGGAATAAGCAGTAAGGTAGTGTAGGCGTAGTTTGCAGAAAACCATTGCAGTGACGCCGGCAATTCGGACCCCTCTGTTGCTTTATAGGCAAAGAAGCCCGAGATCACATCTTCGATTAGGGTGTTCTGCTCGGCAAGCTGAGATATCAGAAAATAAACAGTAGACAGCACCAATACAAAGGGAATCGGTTTGTAGTAATTTTTCCGCTTACCGTCCAGAAATTCCCGAATGGTATTTCCAGGTCTAAAAAATAAGGCCCAAATCGTGTGAAAAAAACCTCTGTTTACTTGAAAAATACTCTCAGAGAGTTCATTTAGAAAATTTGGAAGATTGATTTTAGTGACTTTTGAAGCTTGCCCGCAATTGCTGCAATAATTCCCTGTCACACTTGATCCACAATTCTTACAATCCATTCTTTGTTCAATTAATCTTTCCCTTTAGCCCTTGAGTTTAGGCCTCAGTAAAATTATTCCCTTTTAGGCGATATGGAATTCAAAATATCAAATAAATATAAAGAGGGAAAGGGAGATTTGGAGAATAGGGAAAGCGAGATTAAGAGAATGGGGATTGGGGAAAAGGTATTATACAAAGCGGCACTTCAGGTACTTGATCTTTTCGCCTTTGTCAGAAAACATCTTTTCGTAGCGGGTTTGAATCCCGAAGTGATCGTCCTTCCATTCGCTTTGGTAGAAATCATGAGTAAAGCCAATCAGGTCGATGTCTTCGCGACTTTGGAAGAGCTCCAAGGTATAGTCAAATAAGCCAGTATTGTCAGTCTTGAAATGAATAATACCCTCCTGCTTCAACAGGGGCTTGTACATCTCCAAAAAGCGCGGAGAAGTTAATCGGCGCTTCTCGTCTCCATCTCGGGGAAATGGATCGGGGAAGGTGATCCACAGTTCAGAGATCTCGTCCGGAGCGAAGGAAGCATCCAGCAACTCGATCTGCGTGCGAAGAAAGCCCACATTGCTGATGCCCTCTGCAGTGGCGATGGAGCTGCCTTTCCAGATTCGACTGCCTTTGATATCTACACCGATAAAGTTCTGATGAGGGAAATTCCGAGCCAAGCCGACGGTAAACTCTCCTCTGCCGCAGGCTAATTCGACGACTAGTGGATGATCATTTTGAAATTGGATTTCATTCCAATTGCCTTTGATCGTTTCAAAAATTGCTTTTCCGGGCTGTACAACATTGGGATTAGCCTCATTTTCCTTGAAGCGAACCAGTTTCTTTCTGCTCATTTAGATCTCGTCGATTTCTGCGACCACAAAAGTACTCCCTCCAATAAATATAAGGTCATCCGTACTCGCTTTTTTTCGGGCAAAAGCAATGGCTTCATTCACATCGGGGATGATTTTACCTTTTAACCCAAAACTAGCAGCGGTTTCAGCCAAAGTTTCGGCAGGCATTGCTCTCGGAATTTGTGCTTTTACAAATACATATTTAGCATTGGTCGGGAAAAGAGCCAGAATCTTTCGAATATCCTTATCCTGCACCATTCCGATAATCATCCAAAGTTGGCGGTAAGAATAGGTTTTCAGCTGTTTTAAAATCTCTACCATTCCGGGTTCATTATGCCCCGTATCTGCGATCATCAGCGGATTTTCCTGAAGAATCTGCCAGCGCCCTTTTAATTGAGTTAGCCCTGTGACATTAGAAAGACCTGCTTTCAGTTGCTCATCAGTGATTTCCCAACCCAGGCTGCGGAGGGTATCGATGGATTCCAAAATCCCCGGTAGGTTGTAGCGCTGATAGGCTCCGATCAGATCCAGTTGGATTTGATATTCCTTCTGCTTCTTTTTCGCGATAAAATTCGCTTTACCATTTAGCAATTGGGAGGCTGAAATAGACCAGATTTGATCAGCAAAACTGATGGGAGAAGCCGCATTTTTTGCTTTCTCCAAAAAAACTGCGCGAGTCTCCGGATGAGTTTCGGAGATGACTACATGAACTTTCGGCTTGATGATACCTGCTTTTTCCCCTGCGATCAGGGCTAGGGTATCCCCCAGAAACTGCATGTGATCGTAGCCGATATTGGTAATCAAGCTCAGTTCAGGTATAATGACATTGGTGCTGTCCAGTCTCCCTCCCATCCCCACTTCGATGACGGCAATATCTACTTTGGCTTTTGCAAAATACCAAAAGGACATGGCGACGGTCATCTCAAAGAAACTTGGCTTCAGCTCTTCCATGAAGGCCTTATTTTCGGCAACAAATAGAACCACTTCTTCTTCAGGAATATCGATCCCATTCACGCGGATGCGCTCCGTAAAAGACTTTAGGTGCGGAGAGGTGTAAAGTCCCGTTTTGTAGCCTGCCGACTGCAAAATCGCTGCGATGCTATGCGAAGAACTCCCTTTGCCATTTGTCCCGGCGACATGCACGGATTTGAATTGGCGTTCCGGATTCCCCAGATGCGCACAGAGGGCCAAGGTATTGTTGAGGTCATTTTTGTAGGCTGGAGCGCCAACTCGCTGGAAGTTGGGCAAAGAATTGAACAGGTACTCCAGAGTTTCCTGATAGTTCATATTGAGAAGCGAGATCGAGGATTAAAATTACTAACGTAAAGCTAAGGAATGATTCTTTAGGCTGAATCTTATAGGGAGAGAATTTAAGGGAAAAGGGATTGGGTAATAGGGATTAGGAGAATAAGAGAATAGAGAATGGGGATTAGGGAATGGGGATTTGGAGAGGAAGAGAATAAGAGAAAGGAGATTGGGAGCCGCCATTGCTACCGGGGGAATTTGAATTAAAACTATGTTTTCTATGATCTCTATGCGGTTAAAAAACCTTTTGCCCTTTGTGTTAACCTTCGTGTACCTTGTGGTTAAATACCTTTCGGGGTTTTGGAGAATAGAGAAATTAAAATGGCGATTAGGAGAGTAAGAGAATGGAGAATGGGAACCGCCATCGTTATCGCGGGGATTTGAATTAAAACTATGTTCTCTATAACCTCTATGTGGTTAAAAAACCTTAGTGCCCTTTGTGTAAACCTTCGTATACTTTGTGGTTAAAAAAACCTTTAAAAAGCCACTGAAAAAAAAATCAATCGATCTTAATCACAAAAGTGATTTTGCCTGAGGAAAAATCCGCTGCGGCCCCACCTTGCTTTTTGAAATTGATCTGATTGACTACTTGTCTGTAGTAAGCCAAGACTTCATTGGAGACATTGTATTCCAAAGGAACTGCCTGAACAATCTTTCCAGCATCGTCAACGGTAATCTTAAATACGATCTTTCCATTTCGAGTTGATACCCGATCATTGATCGCAGGTTTGGAAGCGAAGTCCCATCCTGCCAGATCCAAACTGTATCCAGCACCTGAGGCCACTCCTTTTCCTGAACCTTCGCCCATAATCGCTCTGCCATCTACAGTCCCTTTTGGATCTCCGGCATCACCTTTTTCGGTAGAAGATCCCTCTGCCCCACCGGAAGCTGCTTTTGTTCCTTTTCCGGAAGTTCCCCCCGCTCCAAAGATCGCTCGTTGATCCACTTTAGGTTTTTCAGGAGCTTTTTGAACTGTCTCCTCAGCTTCTGCTTTAGCAGGAGTGGTTACAGTTTTGGCAGGTTCAGTTTTCACTGGCTCTGGCTTTTTGGTGTTTTCAGTTGCTTTTTCTTCTCCTCTGATTGGGGAAGGTTTCGTAGTTACAGCTTGATTTACAGTAGGTTTTGAAGCCGTTTTTGGTTTCGCTGTTTCTGTTTTTGGACTTGGTGCAGGAGTTGCCGGTTTGGTCACTGCTTCAGCAATCTCACCCGGAGCAGCGGCTTCTGTCACTGGAGTCTGTACCTCAGAAGGGGCATTGGGACTATTTCGATCTCCAGAACCAGTTGGGGTAAAGCCTAGGTTTAATTCTAAACCAAATGTCGGCAAAGGTGGGATTTGTTCTTTCCAAACAACGATGAAGTAAAAAGCCAAAAGCAAAGCCACATTGAGGATAATGGTTATTATCCAAGACTTTTTCTTGCTTTCACTCTCTATTTTATCTGAATCCCAATACTGCATTTTAGTACGGTTTTGTTGCTATGGAAACATTGGCTTCAAGCCCGGCAGCAATACCACCGATCTCTACTAAATATTCAACAGGCACTTCCTTATCAATATGAAGTACCACCTGACCTTTTTTACCAGTCAACAAGGAAGTAAGCTCAGCTTTGATTTGTTCCCGAGAGACAATCTTATCATTCACTGAGTACTTGAAATCTTTGGTAATCGTCACCGTCACTTCCTGCATCACAATATCTGAAGTCTCACTGGAAGGTAAATTGACCGGTAATCCTGAAGGCGTGATAAATGATGAAGTAAGCATGAAGAAAATCAAAAGCAAGAAGATAATGTCCGTCATGGAGGACATGCTGAATGCTGGATCTACTTTGTTTTTCGCTTGAAGTCCCATCTTATTTATCTTGAAGTAAGTCGATAAATTCTATGGAAGAGTATTCCATATTATGCACCAATTTGGAAACTTGAGCTACCAAATAATTGTAGCCTAGGTAAGCTAAAATACCCACTACCAATCCTGCAGAAGTGGTGATCATAGCTTCGTAAATACCGGTGGAGAGCAATTTCGGAGAAACCATTCCCTCCTCTTGTGCCACTGCAATAAAGGCCTGAATCATACCTGTCACTGTACCCAAAAATCCGATCATCGGCGCTGCTCCGGATACGGTGGCTAATAAGTTTAGGTTTTTCTCCAGTTTGTAGATTTCGATTTTTCCTACATTCTCAATCGATACCTCAATGTTTTTTAAAGGGGAACCTATTCGTTCGATTCCTTTTGCGATCATATTTGCCACTGGGGTATTCTCGCTTGCGCAGAGAATCCTAGCTTTTTCGGTATTTCCACTTTGCACGAGCACCTTAACCTGATCCATCAAATGTGAAGAAGTCGTAGACGCTTTCTTTAAAGTCAAAAGTCGCTCAAAGAAGATGAAAATGGCAAGAATAAATAATAGGTAAAGCGGGATCATCATGTAGCCACCTTTGATCAAAAGGTCTAGCAAACCAATGCTTTCCGCTGTTGCGCCCATTGAAAGGCTATCTGCTGCTGATAAAGGATCAGCAGAGAGGGTTTGAAGTAGAATCATATTAGTATTTCAAAATCCATAAAGCTTCTGTGTAGTCTCCTTTGATTCGTTCCAATTCTTCGTTTGCTTTTGTAAAGCTTGAAAAAGAACCAATTGCTAAACGATAGTTTTTGACATCATCGTATGGCAGAATCAAATAAACAGTAGATGCTCTATTGCTGTATTGCGGATATTCTTCCAGTGCCAGTCTTTCATTTGGCAAACTTCCAACCACAATAAAATAAGTAGGGCGATCTGCTTTTGATTCGATTCGAACCAAAGTTCCTTCTCCCTTATAATCAATAGTTGTACCAGTTTCGGGCTTTTCTAAAGTTACTGTAGCGGAATTCGTAGAATCCACAATAGGATCTTGATTTTCAACCTCTTGGATTCCTGTATTTGTATTATTATTTATAGGATTTTCTTCTACTACAGTTGGCATTTGATTGGACGCTTTAGCAACCACCTCAGCGGGTTCACTAACAGTAGAAGACATTTGCCAAATGATGACCAATATGATTCCAACCGCAATAGTTAAAACCACCCAAATCCAACTGGAAGAGCTCTTTTTAGCAGCTTCTGATGGTTTGTTCGGAATTGTTTTAGGGCTTTTATCCTCGGCTATCGGAATAATTATAGGTTCTATCGGAACTTGATGTGTTACAATAGTTTCTAATTCTTCAGAAACTATGTGTTCTTCAGTTTCTTCAGGCCCCTTGCTTTCCACAGGAGCTCCGGATTTCAAAGGTGAGATCTCCACATAAGGGAGGCCATAGTCTTTTGGATCGGACCAATTTTTATCAGGATTGTCTTTACTGCTCATTTGATATCTAGGAAACCTACGAAACTAACCGAATTGACTGTAAACCCCAACCACTATTCCAGAAACCTTAGAATTTAAAGGAAGCTCCACCCACCAATTGAATACCTCTGACAGGATAATTGAGCCATCGGGTATTTTGTCCATTCAACAGGTTATTGCCTTCGGCAAAAATAGATATCCGCTCAGTGATTCCGTAATCAGCTTTTAACTGAAGGTCTGCAATAGATTTGAGTTTGACTACTTGATAAGTTTCTGGACCTCCTATCTCAACACCCAGTGAAGCTCCTCTTGCTTTGATTCCGCCCATGAAATTTAAATTTGCCTGAACAATCAGTCGCTCAATCGGTGTCACCTGATTATTGACTCTAAACTCCCAAGTAGGTCGATGCCAAGCCTCTGCCTGCTGATTCAGGTCATATTGATACAAATCCAATCTTGATCCTAGAGTGTAAATATCTGACATCTTGAATCCAAGTTCTGCATTGATGTTGAATACGGCTACTTTATCATCATAGACCAAATTGAATCGTTCTTCATCCGAAAAATCTATGACTTTAATCCTGTAATTATTGACGAAGAAATACAGCTGATTATATCGGCTGACATCTATTCCTGCTCGATAATGAAAGGACTCCTGAAACTGTCCTTCAATTCCTGCTTGAATTTTGTAATTATTGACCGTATTTAACAATCTATTTGTCGGACCCAGGAATGGATTCTCCATCACGAAACTATAGTAAGTATTTCGATTGACATCGCCCGTGAAAGAACCATAAAATCCGAACTCAGGTGCGAATTGATAGGAAGCTTTCAACACAGGGAAAACCCTTAAATTGCTTGACTTATCAGCGATTGAATCATTTTCTGAAACTACATTCAGTCCCGCGGTAAAGTTGAATTCGCCGTAGTTATAAGAAACAGTAGGTTTGATTCCAAAATAGGTTCTGGTTTCAGCGTAGTTGAAATCTTCGGGACTGGTACTGTAAAAGTCCAGATCCACTTTTCCGGACCAGTCCTCATTTGCCCTAAATTTCCCACTTCCTTTTATTCCAAATTCATTTTCAACAGCCAGATAACTGTCTTTGAAATTTCTAAAACTCAGTTCTCCTTCGTAATAAAAAGGACCTACTTTCTCTATTTCCCGAATTCCAGCTTTCACTTCTACAGTATTCAATACGTTACCGGGAATTTGCGTCAAATCAATATCCATATTGGAGGCTAGTGTAGTATCAAAGCCATAAAACTGATAGGAATCTTGCTTCCATTTCAAACCTCCATACACTTCAAAAAGATCTGCGAAATAACTTCCATCAACTCCAAGGTTGGTGTGCGACTCCTTGGATTGCTCCGCTAAAACAGGACCTTGTCCAAAGCTCTGATGATTGAGTTGAACTGAATAATTGAAATCTTCAACCTGTGTTCCCATATACCTCACCTCTAAAAGTGGTGAAACAAAGTTCCCGTATCCAGCCCGGATAAATCCGGGATACAAGTCCATTCGAGGCGCTTGATAGTTTTTTTGAGCGGGCGTAGCTGCAAGTTGTAAAGGCTGAAGATTCAAATTATATCTTGAAACCATATAATTAAAATCAGTCAAACCCTTAGGCTGCGGAAGTACCGGAAGTTTTTCAAAAATCCGCGGCTGTGCCGGTAATGTCAAGACCCGGTCTTTACGAATCACAAACTCCTGATCCTGAACCTCACCTCTTGATTGCGTCTGAGCAGTAGACAACATTGGAAGTAATCCAAACGATCCGCCCAAAAGAATTGGAAATAGTAGCTTCTTCATGGATTATTTAATGGTTTGAAGTTTGGATTGTGCCATTGCTTTAATTTCTGCATTGGTAGATCGCTCTACGATTGATTCCAGTGTCGCTTTTGCTTGGAAGTCCTCCCCTGTTTTCAAATAGTTGTCGGAAAGCAAAAGAAACATTCTTCCATACCAGTAGTCGAAGTCCACAAAAGGTCCTGAATAATCAAATATAGCATCATTCGATCGGTTGATATCCCCGTTTTCTTGATAGGCTAATGCCAGCAGATAAAGCCCTTCAGCTCCTTGAACGGTCTTATATTCATTTACCAAAGCCAAAAGCGTTGTTTCAGATTCCGGTTTTCGATTCATTTCCTTCTGTGATTTTGCTTTGGTCAAAATTGCATTAGGAGTAGATTCAGGGATGATTCCATCCAGAGTCAATAAGCGATCTGCCTGAGTTATCGCATCCATGAATTTCTTGGTCTGGAAATTTGCGATCATCAGGCCTTGAACCGCTTCAGCTTCCTCCACTTTATTTCTTGAATTCTCCACCGATGTCTGCAAGTAAGGAATTGCCTGAGCAAAGTTCCCTTTTTCCAATTCCATAGCGCCTATTCGTTGAATTGCTCGAATTCGCTGCGGAGAAGCAGGCTCTTTTTCCAAAAGCCTGAATTGTGCCAGCGCTTGATCTTTGTCTCCAAGTTGGGAATAACTATCTCCTAAGAAATATAATACATCAGCTCGCTGAGCAGCATCCGGATAGCTTCTTAGGTAGTTTTCAAAAAGCCGAGTTGCCTGTGCATAGTTTTTATCAAAATAAGTTCCTTTTGCAGCTTCGTATTCAAGCGTTTGCACACTGCCACTGCTAGGATTAGCTCCTTTGTAGTTTGACAAGTAAGAAGCAAACTCAGCAGATCTTCCCTGTAAAGCCAAGGTCTCCTGAAGTCCCTTTAAGGCAGTTTCAGAGTTTTCTGAATTTGGATATTGGTCTAAAATGGTTTTGTAATCTGCAATGGTCTGATCGTAGCTTTGCAGTGAAAAATTAGCCACTGCACGTCCTTCCAAGGCATAAGGAACAAATGGACTGTTTGGCTTGGAGCTGATCAAATCAGAAAAACTAACTGCAGCAGTTCGATATTGGGTTTCCTCCATATTGATCTGACCACGCTGAAACAGTGCATCTTCGATGTAAAGACTATTGGGATATCTGGAGATCAAAACATCGAGCTGTCCGAGTGCTTGCTGGTTTTTCGATTGAAAATTCTGAACTACAGCCAATCGGTAATAGGCGTAATCGATTCCTTTATTGCTTTCATTAATCGCACGTTGGAAAGTAGCCTCAGCTTCTGAAAACCGTTTTTGGACATAATAGCAGTCTCCCAATCGAAGAAGCGCATCGTCATAATTTTCCTTGTTCTCTCTTGTTCTGAGACGGTCGGTATAAGTTTTAAATTCCTGCTCCGCCTTTCCATACTGTTGCGAATTAAAATAGGCATATCCCAAGCCATAGAGACTTTTGGTCAAGTAGGCACTGGAAGTTTTTTTACCCATTGCAATCGCAGCATCATAGGATTTGATGGCCTGAGCCAGATTCCCGGATGAGGAATTGATTTCTCCTTTCCAGAAATGTGTTTCTAAAGCTATGCTTGGATCTTCAGGGTATTGCAGCGATTTGTCCAAATAAGCTAAGGCGGGATTATACTTTTGATCCCGGTAATAGACCATTCCCTGGTAGAAAGCTACTTTCTGATAAGCTGCTCTGATTCTTGGAGATTTGGTGGAGAGCTTGTCCATTTGCTCTATCGCTCGTAGGTAATCATTGGTATTGACTAAAGCCTCAGAGAGTAAGTTTTCTGCCTCAACCTTATTTTTTCCGGAAGGGTAAGTGTCCAAATACTCATCCAGCGCTGAGATAGCAGCTTGAAAACTACCTTTCTGCAAATTGACTTTCGCAAAGTTGAAAAGTGCATCCTCCTTGATTTGAGGGTTGAAGTCAGTTTTGGAAGCTGCACTGAAACTGGTGGATGCGAATTGGAAATTTTCGACTTTCAAATAAGAATGGCCCAGGTAATAACTAGATGCTTGTCCGAGCTCATCAGTAGCTGAAGCAGATACCTTAAGGTAATCCGTAGCTCGCTGGTAGTTTTGAATTTCAAATTGAGCGATTCCCGCCTTGTAGATTTCCGGTCTCGATAGCTCCCCCTTTTTTGAATTTATAAATGCATCGTAATTCTTTGCTGCATTTTGGAAATCTTTCTTGGCATAATATGCTTCCGCCAAATACAAATAGATGACTTCCTTTTTCTCCAGGTTTTGGCCCGAACTTACCAAAGGCTCGGCATAAGAAATTAATTGCTCATAGCTGCCTTGCTGGTAGTACATCGCAGCCAAGAGGTATGGAACCTTGTTGGCATAATACGGAGAAGTCGCCGCCAACTGTAGATCTGAAATTGCCTTTTGAGTATTGCCATTTTCGAGCGCAATAAAGCCGCTGTAATAATAAGCATCTGCACTGATCGGCTGATTCATTGTTTTAGCCTGATCAAAAAATGGAGCAGCCTGTCCGTAATTTTTTAATTGAAAATGAGCATAGCCCTGCTTGAAAAGCACGTCTGCCTGATTTGCCGGCGAGAGTTTTCTAGCGTCTACCAGCTGATATCCTTCCAGCGCTTCCCGATAATTTCTTTTGTAAAAAAAATGATCTCCGAGATATAAACCTGCCGTAGCTACAGAGGGATGATTTCCATTTTCCAGAATATAACTCTTCATCAAACCTGGCCCATCAGGGCTTTCGAGCTGAAGTGCCGACATAGCTCGATGGAGATCGGCTGATTTGTATTGTTCAGAATTGATGTTTTGGTTGAGCAATCTGGAATTGTCAAACAAACTTGCTGAAAAAAGCTGTTTGTCAAAAAGCTCCAGATTATGATCCAGCGATTGCTGCGGACTGGTTTGATAAAGGGTTGACTGTGCAAAAGTCCCAGTACCAAGTCCAATGCTCAATAAGAGCAATAAGGGGTATCTCATAGATTTAGCTCCATTTTTAGCCAATTGGAAGAGACTATCCCAGGTGGAAAACCACCGAGCACAGCCACTATTATTATTCCAAAATGGCCGGATTCATAGTTTGGCTTAGGTAATCAATGTAAGATCTTGTAAACGAGCTCCCGGAGAATCTCAGCATGAGACATGTCTCCGGAATCAACTCCTTTATAACGAAGATCGGCTTCTTTTATGTGTTCAAATACATCAATTACCTTGCCCAAATTGTAGTTCCTGGCAGCGATCACATATTCTTTTACCACAAAAGGAGGCAGTCCAAGCACGCTCGCGAGTTGCTGATCACTGGCTCCCTTTTTCCGCTCTTGGTGGATGATCATGATTTTTGAAAAGTAATTATACATCAGTGAAAAAAGAGGAATCACCGGATGTGCTTTGGAATTTAACCCAAAGTATTGGATGATCTTGTTTGCTTTGAGTACGTCTCGGAATCCGATAGCTTTCAAAAACTCGAAATTGTTATAATCCTTATTAATCCCAATGTATTTGGAAATATCATCGGTGGTGAATCTGGTAGACTCCTTAAAATTAATCAGCATCTTCCCCACCTCATTGGTCAGCACTTCCAGATTATTCCCAATCGAATCCGCCAATAATTGTCCGGCACGTGGATCAATACTGTGTCCCAAATCCTTAAAGTAACCTTCGATCCACTTCAAAAGGTTGTATTCCGTAACTTTGTCTGACTTGACATGGATGGTCCGCTTTTCGATTTCTTTTCCTAAAGCCAAGCGACCATCAATTTTTTTATACTTATGAGCCAACACCAAAATGGTACTGGGAAGGGGGTTGACCAGATAGCTAATCAGCAATTGCTGGGCTTCTTCTTTTCCCAGATCAAGAATACTTTGCGCTTCTTTAACAATAACTACCTGGCGCTCGGCCATCATGGGGAATTTCCGGGCATTATTGAGAATCGCCCCAACAGTCACATCCTTTCCATAGAGAATAATCTGATTAAAACTTTTCTCGTGCTCTGCAATCGCATGCTTTTCAATAAAGTCAGTAATCTGATCGATAAAGAAAGGTTCATCGCCGGATAAAAAATAAATCGGAGCAAACTTTTTCTCTTTCAGGTCCTTGAGGACAGCTTGGGGTGTATGGGGCATGGAAATCTGGATTCTTCAGCCTTAAAGATAGTAAACCCAAACTTTCACCTGCAAAAAGCCACAGAAGATTATTTGTTAAACTATTCTGGGGTTAATTTTGTCTTGTAAATAAAAAATCAGTGATGAGTTTCGAGCAGGCAATAGAATTTTACAAAGCAGGAAAGTTTCAGGAGGCATTAACCCTTTTTAATGACTTGATCAGCTCCAATCCCAATCAAGCCCAACTCCATTTACATAGGGGAAGAGTTCTTTCAAGATTGGGGAAGACTGAATTAGCAATTTCCGATTTTGATTTAATAGTCGAATTAGAACCCTATAATACCGATTTTATCAGTGATCGAGCGGTAGTACTCCATTTGCTAAAGCGAAATGAAGAAGCGCTATCAGAATTTGATCGTGCAGCGAATTTGGATCCTGGGAATCCCTATCGCTACAGCAGCAGAGCCTATTTCAAGGATCGGATTGGGGATTTGGAAGGTGCAATTGAAGATTATGATAAGGCCATTGAACTGGATCCTGAGGATGCCGTGGCTTATAATAACCGGGGTCTGGTTGAAGAGAAAGTTGGCTATCAAGCAAGAGCAAAGAAAAGCTTCAAAAAAGCAGATGATCTTGTAGGGTACAAAGCTCCTGAACCTAAGCCTACCACTCCAAAAGAAGAGGTCAAAATTGAAGCTACTCAAGAGGTTGAAAAGAAAATGACTTTTTCACATTTTGTCCAAATTCTAAAATCGGTTGCAAGCAATCCGAAAACTCAAAAGGAGTTTTCTACTTATCTGAAAAATCTTTTCTCGGGTAAGAAAAAGTGATCCTTTACCAAACGGTTGCTTTTCCTAATAAATTTAAGGGAAGTTATAAACCCGGATTATTAATTAAAATTCGGAAAGAAGAATTAAAATGTCTTAATCACCCAAAGTGGCTTATTGATAAAATAGGCCATTTTTTTTGAGAGGTTATTGGAAAAAATCTTATCGAAAAAACTCTTCTTCTTACTCAGCGTGATCAACATATCTCCCTTGGCCACATTCAAATAATTCTCCAATCCTAAAGCCAAATCATTCCGAAAGGATTTCAATACAAAATTGACTTTATCGTATTTGATAAATGGCTGCATCTCCTCAATAGTGACAAGGTGAAGGGATTTATCAATTGCCTTTTGAGTAGAACTGATATGTACCATATCAATTTCCGAATCAAAGAAACGGGCCATTTCAACAATTTTCTGAATAGCCAACTTATCCTCCTCCATGTAATCTGTAGCATAGACCATCTTTCTCGGAGGTTTAAAAAACACCCTTCTTGGCACCACAAGTACATCCCGGTCGGAAGACTCCACGATTCGACTGGCCCGTGAACCGATGATATTTTCACGAAGATCATTCATCCCCTCAGTCCCAATGACAATCAGATCAGCTTTGATTTCTTGGGAGAAGCTGACCGTTTCATTTACGATCTTCCCTTCTATAAAATGATAGCTACAGCTTTTTAATCCCTTTTCAAGACTCTCTGTCTGAACGGCTTTCTGGAGATTCTGAAGCTTCTCTTCTACAAATGTTCGTTGATTTGTACCTGAATAGTCCGAAGGAGAAAGCTTAGCATAGTCTGTTTTATTGAGCACATGAAACAATATTAAATCAGCATTATATTTTTCACCAAGCTTTGCAGCGTATTCGATCGCATTCAGCGAACACTCGGAAAAATCAGTCGGACAAAGAATAGTGAAAGCAGTTTTCATATGATTATAATTTCATTTTCAATTGTCATAAAGCCTGCCCCGTCCCGATAAATCGGGATTGATTCGGGGGAATCTCGCTGGTTTGTCCCGAAATCTTTCGGGACAAACCAGTGTGTATCGCTTGCGTCATGCTCGATTTCATATCATTTTAGTAACCTCTATTTCGATCTACGAGATTTAACAACTCCCTGTTTGATTTAATCCGCTCGATGTTTTCGATTAATTGAGGTGCAGCCGCCCGCGGATTGGTTACGCTTGCAATATGCGGAGTCATAGTTATCCGATCTTCTTCCCAAAACGGATGGTCCTTTGGCAATGGTTCTTCCCGGTACACATCCAACATAGCTCCGGAAAGGTATCCCTTTTCAAACGCTATAATCAGATCTTCGTCAACCAAATGCTTTCCTCTTGCCACATTAATGAGGTAAGTTCCAGGATTACATTTTTCAAAAAGATCCAAATTGAGAATATTTTCTGTCTCTTTGGTGAGGGGAAGCAAACAAACCAACACATTGATTTCCTTGAGAAATTGATCCAAATGATCTTTTGAAAAATAAGGGAATTGGAAATCCTCTTTTTCTGAAAACCCATATCCAAAAACAGGTATATCCATCATAGAGAGCTTTTCCAATACATCTGAACCCAGTGCTCCCACTCCCATCACTCCTACTTTCACCTCAATTTCAGGATTACTCATATCCCAAACTTTCCGCTTTTGGTCCGCCTGATATCGCGTAATCTGACGATGAAAATTCAAAACGGCCATGATCACATAATTAGTCATGGACCAAGTCAATTTTTCATCTACAATCCTTACAATAGGAATATCAGGAGAAATGGTTTTGTCTCGAAGGATATGATCCACACCAGCTCCCATGGAACTGATTAATTTGAGATTGGGAAAGCTGGAAAGCAAGCCCTCAGGATGCTGCCACAGAAAAGCAACTTCCACTTCTTCAGGATCTGAGATGTCGGGATAGACCTGAATCTTCAAATCTGGATTCAATTGATTAATTACTTTAATCCAAGCATTTGGATTCTTGCCAGGACTGATTATTGCTAAACTCATGATATTTTAAAAATATATTTAGAATCAAAGTTGAATGAAAAACCAGGATTTCACTTCTATCCTTCGATTAAAAAAGCCAATTACTACTGTAAAAATGCATTAAAATATCCCAAATTGCAGGCGATTTTGAAATAATCTTCATTATCTAAAAGTTATCAATTACTTCAAACAGCATATTTATCTATCAAATGAAACAAAAATCAGGATTTCTAATTTTGGCTTTTCTTATTTTTGGAACAGTCGCATTCGCGCAGCAAATCCAAATGCCACAAGCCTCTCCTTCAGCTAAAATCGCACAAAAAGTGGGGCTGACAGATGTCACTGTGGACTACAGCAGACCCAGTACAAAAGGAAGAAAAATCTTTGGGGAACTAGTTCCCTTTGGTCAAGTATGGAGAACAGGTGCCAATGGAGCAACGGTTCTGACCTTCTCCACAGATGTGATAATTGACGGAAAAAATGTACCAGCAGGTCAATATGCTTTGTATGCTATCCCAGATAAATCAGAATGGACCATCATACTATCCAAAAACACAAAACTTTGGGGAGCGATTGGTTACAATGCTGAAGAAGACTTGATGCGTTTCAAGGCTACTCCTGCGAAACTGAGCAGAAAGTATGAAACCATGGAAATCACTTTCGCAGATATGACCGATACGGGTGCAGATCTCTCGATCAAATGGGAAAACACACGGGTAAATTTCCGTATCGAAACAGATGTAGATCCGATCGTGATGGCTCAAATCAAAGAATTAGTCATTGAGGCAGAAACTGACAATCCGGGTTTACTTTACTCCGCTGCCAATTACTACTACACTAATCAGAAGGACATGCAACAAGCTTATCGTTGGATCAGTCAATCTGTAGAAAGTGACAGTAAGTATTGGACAATGCACTTGAAAGCTAAAATTGAAGCTACTCTTGGCATGAAGTCAGAAGCAATTGAATCTGCAAACCAATCTATGAAAATGGCTAAAGAAGCAGGGAATCCAGATTACGTTGGCTTGAATGAGCGATTGATCAAATCATTGAAGTAAACTTGTTTGATTAAACCTTGATTTATTTTTGAGCAAAAAAGGTCTGTGCATGCGCAGACCTTTTTTAGTTCACAATAAATGGAGTGATTCTAAATTGATTTCCACTTAAATCAAATGGTTATTTTTCTCTTTTTTTGGTTGGTTATTTAATATTCAACTTCTGAATAATCATTCCAATCAGCATCACAGCAATACATCCGATCGCATTATACCAAAGGAATCCTATATCCCAAACAAAGCCAAAAAGCCCAACGCCATTCCTAAAATGGATAAAAAGAATTAATAATTCAGAAAGTAAAGCTGCAATGAAAACTGCTCTTCCTTTGACCCATTTTATAAAAAATCCAACCATAAAAATCCCCAATATAGTGCCATAAAATAAGGACCCGAGAAGATTTACCGCTTGAATAAGGTTTTCAAAAAGTGAAGCATAGGTCGCAAAGAGAATTGCCCCGAGTCCCCAGAAAGCAGTGAATAATTTTGAGGAAATTAAATAATGATGATCACTCCCCTCTTTTTTAATGGATCGTTTATACAAATCCACAGTAGTAGTTGAGCCTAAGGCATTCAATTCGGAGGCAGTAGAAGACATCGCCGCTGAAAAAATCACAGCAAACAATAAACCGATGATTCCCTCCGGAAGGTTATCCATCACAAAACGCATAAAAACGTAATCTGTATCTCGGGTTTCTGCAACAGGGTCGTTTGCCACAATCAGTGATTTCACTTCGTCACGTATTTCATTTTGCTCGGACTTCAGGGTTTTGATTTGCTGCTGAAGCTGGGTTTCCCTTGGCTCATCTTTTTTATCTATGGCATCCAAAAGCTCCAAATAGGAACTTTTACTTGATTCAAAATTCGCTTCGTATTTCTTTTCTAAGTCTTCAAACTCACCTGCATATTCACTTTGGCGTAAATTATCTGTCTGTACTTTATTGAATACCACAGGAGGCAAAAAGAACTGGTAAAACACAAAGACCATCACACCGATGAATAGAATCACAAACTGCATTGGGATTTTCAAAAATCCATTCATAATCAACCCCATCCGACTTTGGGAGAGTGTTTGACCTGATAGGTAGCGTTGTACTTGGCTTTGATCCGTTCCAAAATAGGAAAGAAACAAAAACACCGCTGCGGTCATTCCAGACCAGACATTGTATCGATCGGCGAGGTCAAACTCAAAATTTACCATGTTGAGCTTATCCATTTTGCCGGCTACGTGAAGTGCTTCCTGAAAAGAGATCGGAAGCATTTGAATCACGATAATTCCAGCTAGGATCATCCCGCCCATCATCACTGCCATTTGTTGCTTTTGCGTAATGGAAACAGCCTCAGTACCGCCTGAAACTGTGTAAATAATCACAACAGCTCCGATCACAATATTCGTCAGCGTGAGATTCCATCCCAATAAGGTAGATAGAATAATCGCGGGTGCATAAATCGTAATCCCTGCTGCCAATCCTCTTTGGGTGATGAAAAGTAAAGCTGCCAGTGTTCGGGTTTTTAGATCAAATCGATTTTCGAGAAACTCGTACGCCGTGTAAACTTTGAGTTTATAATAAATTGGAATAAAGCTGACAGAAATAATAATCATTGCCAGTGGAAGTCCAAAATAGAACTGAATGAATCGCATTCCATCCTCATAGGCCTGACCCGGAGTACTAAGAAATGTAATAGCTGAAGCTTGGGTTGCCATGATAGACAAGCCGATCGTCCACCAGTTCATGGAGTTTTTGCCCCTGAGATAAGAGTCTAAGTCTTTCGGCCCGTAGGTTTTATAAACTCCATAAGCCGCAATAGTAATGAGTGTACCAAACAGTACAATCCAATCTAAATTGCTCATGAATAAGCTACTTTAAGCCAATAAAATAAAGCAATCAAAACCACCAAAGTCAGTAATAAACCTATATAGAAATACTTCCAACGAATTTGTTTTTCCTCCATGATTATTGTTCAATCAGATTGATGAATAATTTAATCGCTCCCGGAACTCCCGCCGGCAATTGCCTAAAAAATGAAATTCCAGTGTAAGTATAAGTTCCTTCTCCGTATTTGGTATAAATCAGCGCACCCTTGCTTGGATCTTCTTCAGGATCATTCATGGTAAATGGCGTTTGATATTTCTCATCCATTTGACCAACAAAGTATAGACCTCGCTCCTGTACCCAGCCCTCAAAATCCGACTCTTCAATTTTGTTGGGAGTAGTTAGAATCGGAGAATCCCAGTCAGATGTTATTGGAGCTTCCTGCACGGCCACTCTTGTTCGGCTGAGTACAAATGGATAAGGTCCAAGTTGATTAGTAAGCAAAGGCGAACTGGTATTATATTGAACCACTAGATTACCTCCTGATCTAACATACCCCATCAAGACTTGTTGATTAGAAGCTAGCGTCTCATTGGTATTGTAAGCACGAATACCGACCACAATAGCCTTGTATTGATTGAGCTTTTCTACAGAATAGTCCGCTTCTCCTATCTCCTCTACCTGATAACCCAGCGAAGTCAAAACTCCGGGAATATCGTCACCCGCGCCTGGAATATAACCCACTTTTGCTCCTGAAACTTTCCAGTCCTCCTGAATCAGTCGAATTGTGGCAGGTTGAAAATAAGTCAAATTTGGAATGTGTTTATAGAGAATTCGGTTGGTGATCTGATCAAAAGTTTTGCCTTGGCTTGTCACATATCGAGCGGTGATTTCTTTTAATCCATTTCCATTGGGAACAAACTCCACCTCATATACTCGCTCTTTCAAAAACGCATTATCCGTAATAGTCAAAATCTTATATTGATCTGCTGGCAGATTTATAAAATCCAAGCCTCCATCGATAAATTGGTTTTTGAAATGAACAGTCACTTTCAACTTAGGATCTGATCCAGGAATAAGAAAAACAGTTTCCTTTGATAGGGTTAAATCAACTTCTGGTACTATTGTAAAAGGTTGTTTTATTTCTCCATCTACCTGATCATTGTATTTAAACAAAAGGGGAATAACTGTTTTGAATTCCTGCCCATCAATCTTAAAACTCAAGTCTCCTCCAAATTTTAAATCATTGAAAGGCTTACCAATCATCGTTTGATCTCGTACATCGTAAATGGCGTCTTCATTAGGATTAACTAGCCAATATGGCTGCGACAAGGGAGTAGCTTCAGCTAATTGAAATTCAACTGGAATCTGGATTGGTTCATTATTCGAGGCTTCCTTGTTCGAAGCTGTGAAATAAGTATCATGAAGCTGTAGTGAAATATCCCTCAGCAAAACTGGAGAAGGATTATTTACGAGCAGCGTTGCTTTTATTTGTTCTCCCGAAAAGCCTAGCTCCTGCCTAGTTACAAACTCTATTTCCAATCCCAACACTTCATAAATCAACTCGTCGATTTTCTGTATTTTTTCAGCAATCCAGACAGCTTTGGAATTAAGTGCTGAAAGTTCAGATCGGATTTGCATCAGCGATTTCAGATTAATTACTGGGTTTATAAAATCGAATTTTTCAATTAAACTTTGAATCATTGCTTCAATTTCCTTCCCACCTTCCACTTCCGACCATCTATCTTTTACTCCATCAAAGGCAGAGTTTTGAAACGGCTCTCCCTTAATAAATTGAATATGATCCTGTGCTGCACCGATTCCGGCAGTAGCTCCAAAACCCTGTGACTTATGCATCGTTCGGCTATCCGCAGCGATTTGACTATAAGTTTCACCCAAAAGAGGATTGAATTCTCCAGTTTCAAAAACATCATAGACTTCATTTGGATCTTCCTTAAACTCTCCCCCAAAATTGTATGAATTCCAAAAGATCCGCTTTGGCTGCCATGCGGTTACATATTTCAATTGGTCCGGGAAAGCTGTAGGGTCTCCGGCCAAATCGAACGCTTCACCAGCTAAAATTGCAGAGGTAGTGTGATGTCCGTGTGTGACACCGGGTATCGTATTAAATCTGGTAATGATTATATCAGGCTGAAACTTTCGAATCACCCAAACCACATCACTCAAAACTTTTTCCTTATCCCAGTTTTGTAGTGTTTCATCAGGGTTTTTGGAATAACCAAAATCCTTTGCACGGGTAAAATATTGCCTGCCTCCATCGGTTTCCCTGGCTTTTAGCAATTCTTGAGTACGAATTTGACCCAAACCGATACCCAATTCTTTTCCAATGAGATTTTGTCCCCCATCTCCTCTGGTAAGGCTCAAATAGGCCACTTCGCTGTGAAGGCCATTTGCTAGGTAAGCTATTAATCTGGTGTTTTCGTCATCAGGATGTGCCGCAACATATAAAATCCTTTTCGTCTCCTGAAGTCTCAAAAGTCTATGATAAAGCTCCGAAGAAGGAATGGACTGACTGAACGAAAGGAAGTTTACAAAGAGTAAGCAAACGGTAAGAAAGCTTAGGAATTGAATATTTTTAGTCATAAAAGGGCCAAAATTGAAGAGCAAGCTAGTATTTGCATCCAGTAAAAAAAAATATAATTTGATTAATGGATTACTTACCTATTTGGGGTAGTGTATTTTACTTTTCCGAGAATAGTATAGCCTAGCGTAAATTCAAAAAAATCTGCCTTTGCTTTATGTGCTTTTATTTGGAGGCCAGCAGAAAACTGGTTCATGAACCGATATCGGAATCCTATTCGCTCATAAAAGCCAGAAACCTCTTGGTTAGCTTCATTCCGATAAAGGTAAACACCCACGCCCATTGGCATAAAAAGTTTATCAGTCAGTTTCCATTCTCCCGAGGCAACTACAGCAACTGAAGTTTTGTCCTTGAAGTTGAAATCACCTTCCGGAAAACGGTCGGCCATACCAGATGCGTAAAAAAAGTCTGCACCAAGTCCTATTCTGAATTTATAATTGAGTTCCCACAAGTAATTGAAACCTAAACCTCCTCTGAAATAGGCTGATTTTCCGATATCGTAATTTTTAAAACCCGTATAAAGTGCAAAATTCCAAAATCCTCTTTTTTCCAGATCAGGATAAAATGGTGTGTCCGATGGGATTTTTTGGATTTCTCCAAGATTAGTTCGGATACCAATAGCTAACGGAGCTAGATTGATACCGGCATTTGGCTTCTTTGTAGAGCCATTTGAATAATGCTTCAACCCGCCCGAGGCAAACAGTTGTACTCGATCACTCAAGCGATAATCCGCCTTAATTCCAAAATGGATAAATGCATTCAGATTAGACCCTATGTATTGATTTAGTGGATTGGAAATTGAATCGTATGGATTAAGATTATAGCCAATTCCGATTTGTGAAAAATATCCCATTTGAAATTTTCGCAGGTTTCCTTTATGGGAAAAAGGTATTTCAAAAAAGCCGTAAAAAGCCTGAGGACGGCCAATTTCAGGAAAATAATAAACCGAGGAAGTAAAACCCAATCCAAAAGTGGGATATCGGTGAAGATGATTTATGTGGTTGTTGGAGAGATTTCTCCATCCCAAACGGACATCAATTCCTCTGTATGCTACACTATTCTTAATCTCGTCAGCCCAATCTTTGCCATTACTTATCAATGGACCAGTTTCGAAAGAAACACTCAGAGATTTTTGAAATCTGACTTGTGCATTTGCATTTAGACTGAGGCATGCTACAAAAAGAGATATAATAAAACAAACTCTACAGCGATACATGGATTACTTTCTAAGTTCTTGTAAAAATAGAAAAAGCTAAGAAGAAGACTTAATAATTGAACATAAAGTGGGTATAAAATAAAGAAAGCCGCTTCGGAAGCGGCTTTCTTTATTTTTTTATAGTGAAGATTACTCTCCGTCTTCCATCCAATTTGGACCTTTTAACTCGATTAGCATCTTGTTGTATTTTTCAGCTTCTGCTGTATTTTTAAGACGAGTGTTAATCTGGAAAAGGATCGCCATGATTTCAGTATTATCAGGTCTAATTTCCAATGCCTTCTCAAAATACTTTACAGCTTCTTTATAATTCTCATCTGCTTTCTTTCCTACTATAGGAGATTGAACTTCCCATTCAGCATCTGAAAGATCATTAAGCGTATTAAGCATTTTAACTGATTCCTCTAGTAAAAGTGCTCCAGTGTAATAATTTCCTTCGAAATAATCCGGATCAACTTCAACCGCTTTTTTATAATCAGCCAAACCTCCCTCAATATCTCCAGACTGCTCTTTCAAGTAACCAGATCTCAATAAGATCGATGCGTTATTTGGATCATTCTTTAGTGCTTCTTGGATTTGGGCCATTGCCTCATCCATTTTATTCAACTGAAGCAATAATTGAATTTCATATTCTGCAAGAATTTTATCTTCAGGATAATCTTTTCTACCAGCCATTATAGTTTCATAAGCTGCTTCTGGATCTTTATCCTGTCCACTTTGGATTTGCACAAGAGAGTAATAAGCATTAAGCTTATTATATCCATCAATTTCTAGAAGATATTTGTAATGACGTTTCGCTTCCTCATACATCCCTAGATCGTTGGCCAAAAAGCCTGCATTATAATGAATTGTTGTATCTGTCAAATCAACTTCCCCAGCAAGATCAAAAAAGCTATAAGCCATTTCAAGATCATTCTCATTGTATCGATCGATCGCTTTATCAAAAGCGGTATTTTTCAAAGTTTCGATAGAGTATGGTCTCAAGTTATCAGGAACGCCAACCATGTCGGCTTCATATACTTCTTCACCTACTCCAGCTGTTTTATCTGATCCTGCCATTTCAAATGCTTCCAGATAAGTTCCTAAGGCAGCTTTACCTACTTCAAGAGTTTTCTCAGTATTCGTGGAATCAGAGCCAAACATCTTGGTTTGGATTTTTGCTTTCAAAAGGTAAGTTGCAGGATCTGAACTTGTCTCAGGATCAGCAGTTGCTGCTTCAATATCGCTCATAGCAGCAGCCAAGTCTCCTGATTTGAAGTTCTTCTCAGCAGATCGAACCACTTTTTTTTGTCCAAAAGCCAGAGTCGTTGCACCGATCAAGGCCATTGATAGAATTAGCTTCTTCATTTTTTAGATTTTTCTTTTTTTGGTTATTCGTTTGTTTCTATTGATTGATCATCTGAAGAGTCATTGCTTTCCTCGGTGTTTTGATCTGTGATCTCTTCATCGATAACTTCTTCCTCCTCTTCTTTGGATATTTTTGCTACAGATGATATCTCATCATTTTCTCCAATTTTAATAAGTCGAACTCCTTGAGTTGCTCTACCCATCACACGAAGGGTATCTACAGCCATTCTGATTGTGATTCCTGACTTATTGATAATCATCAAATCATCTGAATCAATCACTTCTTTAATTGCTACAAGTTTACCGGTTTTTTCGGTGACGCTCATTGCTTTTACGCCTTTCCCTCCTCTGTTGGTGATTCGATATTCATCGAGGTTGGACCGCTTTCCATATCCTTTTTCTGATACTACTAGTAGGGTTGCATTTTCCTCAGATGCACATACCATGCCAATCACATAGTCGTTATCATCATTTAACTTAATTGCTTTCACACCAGTTGCAGTTCTTCCCATCGGCCTTACAGCAGATTCATGGAAGTGGATTGCTCTACCTGATTTAGCCGCGATAACAATATGCTGATCCCCATTTGTCATACTCACGTTCACCAACTGATCATCTTCACGAATATTCAAGGCGATGATACCATTCGTTCGAGGTCTACTATATTGCTCAAGCGTAGTCTTTTTGATAATTCCCTGCTTAGTAACCATTACCAAGAAGTGATTATTCAAGTAGTCCACATCATTGAAATTTTCTACCTGAATAATTGCTCTGATTCGGTCCTCTTGCTCTATACTGATAAGATTTTGAATTGGCCTTCCCTTGGAAGTTTTTCCTCCCTCTGGAATCGCATAAGTTTTCAGCCAGAATAATTTCCCCTTATCTGTGAAAATTAAGAGGTAATTGTGTGTAGAGGCAGTAAATAAATACTCAGTAAAATCATCTTGCTTGGTACTTACTCCTTTTGAACCAACTCCTCCTCTACCTTGAGTTTTGTATTCAGTTAAAGCTGTACGCTTCACATATCCTTCGTTAGAAACGGTAATTACCACTTCTTCATTTGGAATCATATCCTCGTAGCTGAAATCTTCTGCATTGTGCTCAATTTCAGTTCTTCGATCATCTGCGTACCGATCTCTCATTTCGGCGAGTTCAGTCTTAATGATCTCCATTCGCTTGTCCTCGCTGGCCAGAATTTCTTTCAATTCGTCGATTAAAGCCATAATCTCTTTAAACTCCTGAAGGATTTTGTCTCGCTCCATTCCAGTCAATCGCTGCAATCTCATATCGAGAATCGCTCTAGCTTGGATTTCACTAAGTTCAAATCGCTCAATTAATCCGTTTCTGGCGGTTTCTGGATCAGCAGAACTTCTGATCAAAGAAATCACCTCATCCAAATGATCTAAAGCAATCAGGTAACCCTGTAATATATGAGCTCTTTTTTCAGCTTCCTTCAGTTCATATTCAGTTCTCCGGACAACTACCTCATGTCTATGGCTGACGTAGTGAACAATCAGATCCTTAAGGTTGAGTGTATAAGGTCTGCCTTTTACCAAGGCTACATTATTCACTGAGAAAGAAGTTTGAAGGGCAGTATGTTTATAGAGGTTATTCAGAACCACACTTGATATTGCATCACGCTTCAGCTCATAAACCACTCGCATTCCCGATCGATCTGATTCATCACGAATAGCGGAAATTCCTTCTATCTTTTTCTCATTGATCAACTGCGCAGTCTTTTCGACCATGTTGGCTTTGTTGACCATATATGGAATTTCAGTGATGACAATCATCTCCTTATTTCCACCATCTTTGGTTTCGATGTTTGCTTTTCCTCGAATGACAACTCTACCGCGACCAGTTTCGAAAGCAGCTTTTACACCATTATAACCATATATAATACCACCTGTTGGGAAATCTGGAGCAATGATATGTTCCATCAACTCAGGAATAGTAATATCTCTATTTTCGATATAAGCTATGATTCCATTAATTACCTCCCCAAGATTATGAGGAGCCATGTTGGTAGCCATACCTACTGCAATACCAGAAGCTCCATTCAAGAGCAAAGCAGGTACCTTAGCTGGTAAAACTACTGGCTCTTTTAACGAATCATCAAAATTAAATTGGAAATCAACAGTTTCTTTATTGATATCTATCAAAAGCTCCTCGGCAATTCGCTTGAGTCTGGCTTCTGTATAACGCATTGCTGCAGGATTATCTCCATCGACTGAGCCAAAGTTACCCTGCCCATCCACCAAAGGATATCTCAGTGACCAAGGCTGCGCCATTCGAACCATTGTGTCGTAAACGGCCGAGTCACCATGCGGGTGATACTTACCAAGTACTTCACCGACTATTCTGGCAGACTTTTTATGAGGTTTGTTATGTAATACACCCAATTCTTGCATTCCAAACAGGATTCTGCGGTGAACTGGTTTTAGTCCGTCTCGGACATCAGGAAGAGCTCTTGAAACAATAACTGACATCGAATAATCGATGTAAGCTCCTCGCATTTCGTCTTCAATATTTATTAGGATAATATTCTCGTTTTCTCCTTGAGCCATATAATGCTATTCACGGGGATGATTAAGGCTGCAAGATAGTAAAAACAGACTGGTTTTGAAAAGAGAATCAAATCACTAAAAACAGATTGAAGATCTTAATACCACTGGCCGATTTTTCGATTCTGAAGTCTAAAAATTGAACTTCCCCGAACCTCTATCCCATTATGGGAATGTTTCATCACTACCCCACAACCGGCAATCTTGCATCGCTTAGTGCCCGGCAAACGAATAGCAAATCCAACTTGCATAGCGTAGAGTGTCTGGTCAACGTTTTGAAATTCAGAGAAGTCGGATGCTGCATAGGTGAATTTCCTAAACTCTGCGCCTCCTTTTATAAACAGCTTAGTATACTCTGAAAAATCCCTTTCTATCCGCAAAGCCAAACCATAATAAGGCTCATCTGCTACAGCCAATCTTGGGCTGTATGGGGGTTGATTGGAAATATCTAAGGCTGGATCGTAGGATTTTTTTAAATTTAATTGACCAAATTCTCCTTCCAAAATAAATCTCCAAGGGTAAATTTGTTTTGCTCGTTGCTTCATTTCTGACTGCATATAAAAGTTCGAAGACGCATATCTTCTATACTTCCACTTTAAAAAACTCCTTCTTCGATTAGCATCATAAAGCACTAAACCAACAGTCCCATAAAGTTTACTTATTTGATATGAACTACCCTCAAAAGGAAATTCAAAATCCCCTCCAGTCATGTTTTGATAATTCCCCCACTCTTGTCCATAACCTCCTCCGATAGTCAATAGATTAAAAAGATTGATTCTTACCCCTGCATTGAAAACTGGAAACGTCCAATCTTCACCTTTCATTTTCAAAGGACTTTCCTCAGTAATTTCCAAAGGAGTATCAAAATTCTGAATTTGATTCAATGGATACAGTGACGGATTTTCTGAGTAAAAACTTGTTCCAAATTGATGATATCCTGCTCCGGTGGAAAGCTCAATCGCAAACATCTCCACTATATTTCGAGCTGCATTTCCTATTCCTGATTCGCTTTTTGGGTTTTTCGCTTTATTTGAGATGCCAAAAATATCTTCCTCTTGAGCCTGAGCTACCAAAATGATAAATGAAAAAAGAACACTGGTGAATATTTTTTTAGCAGTCATATTTTTCTAACGAAGCAGTAAAATGTTTTGGTGTGTAAATATAAAAAAAGCCTCCCGACTAGGAGGCTTTCATATAAAATTCAATTTGAGTTTACTTTCCATCTTCAGCTTTCTCAGCAGCTTCTTTAGCTTTCTGAGCATCAATCATTGCATCAAGCTTTGCTTTTAGTGCAGGATCTTCCTTGATGGCACCATTGACTTTATTGTAAGTACCAGCACCAAGAATGGTATCATCCATGATCAGCTCAGTTTTATATTCTTTTACACTTTCCTGAAGGGAATCCTGAAAATCCTGAACCGCTTGATATGCTGCTTTTTCAGCATCAGTAATATTTGCTTCAGCCATTTTTGCTTCATCTCCCCAAGCAGCTTTGATCTCATTATATCTAGCGCCTCCATCAATATTTTCATTATTAAGAATCATATTTCTTAATTCCTCTGTTTTTGCATCCACATAGTTAGATGTCATTACTTCAACGTTAGCAAACTTTGCAAGTTCTTCATCTGTAACAGCATCATCTTGTGCATAAGCTACCAATCCCATCATGGAAAAAAACATTCCGAAAAGCATCAATTTTTTCATATTCTTCTATTTATAGTTGATTATCAATTTGCAATAAAAAAACCAAACCCCGAAAAATCAAGGATTCTTCGGGGTTATTAAGTTAATTTATGATAAATGGCAACCGATATTAGTCTTTTGTCCGGATTGACTTCAAATCAGCAATTGTTTTAATTGGATCATCCGAATTAAAAACAAAGCTGCCGGCTACTAAAATATCTGCTCCTCGTTCGATCAATTTCGGAGCATTTTGAGCATTCACTCCTCCATCGATTTCGATTTGTGCCTTCGAGTTTTTTGAAAGTATCAATTCCTTAAGACGATCGATTTTAGAATAGGTGTTTTCTATAAATTTTTGTCCTCCAAATCCAGGGTTTACAGACATCACACAAACCACATCGATATCTGCAATCACTTCGCTAAGCAATTCAATTGGTGTGTGGGGATTGATTGCTACACCAGCCTTTGCACCAAGTAAATGGATCGCTTGAAGGGTTCGATGTAAATGTGGACAGGCCTCATAATGAACTGAAATCACTTCTGCTCCTGCTTTTCGAAATGCTTCCAAATACTTATCTGGCTCCACAATCATTAAGTGTACGTCCAATGGCTTTTGGGCATGTTTGTAAATTGCCTCAGTGACTGGAATCCCAAAAGAAATATTTGGAACAAACACCCCATCCATAATATCCACATGAATAAAGTCTGCTTTGGAGTTATTTAGCATTTTTACTTCAGACTGTAAATTGGCAAAATCTGCAGCTAAAATAGAAGGAGCAATCGATGGGTACATGGTTAATTATGGATTAAATAAAATTAGGTAAATAGATTAATGTCGATAAAGCTTGGCATGTTTGATTTGCTGACCATCCTGCATTTGAATCAAATAAATCCCTTGATTTATGCCTTCAAGTGTAATTTGATAAGGATCCTTTATACTGTATCGGTTTAAATTAGACTTTATCAATTGACGACCATTCATATCAAGCAGAGTGAATTCACTGGATGTACTTGTACCAAAGAAAATCTGAAGCTGATCACTTACCAATGGATTTGGATAGACTTTCCAGAGAGTTTCTTCTCGGTTTTCTTCGACTGAAAGGATTTCTCCATATAGGGCATCCCTAAAATTTGGAATTCCAAAACCAATTAAATTATCTGGGTTATCAGCTTGGGTTCCACTCTCCAATAATCTCTGTATCAATTTGTCTTTAGTCCATTTAGGTTCCGCCTGCCAAAGTCCGGCTGCTAATGCCGTAATTTGAGGGGCTGAAAACGAAGTTCCGTTTGCAAAACCTACGCTTCCGTTGAAACGGACTAATGCCACCCCATTCCCGAAGGTTGCCAAATCCGGCTTGATTCTCCCGTCTCCAGTCGGTCCTCGAGAGCTGAAAGCTGAAACTGAAAGATCTTTATTAACAGCGCCAATGGCTAATATTCCTCGGGCATCCGCGGGAGCAACAAGTGAAGACTCTCCTGATCCATAGTTTCCAGAACTGTTTATTACCAATATTCCTTTTGAAGCAGCGATTGTAGCACCCTTGGTTATCACAGTGGTCTCACCATCCAAATCTGCCACAGTATAATTCATGGCAGAATCATCAAAATCCCAATAACCTACAGAACTGGAAATTATATCCACCCCAAGACTATCAGCAAACTCGGCACCTCTGACCCAATTAAATTCCTCCACACGATATTCTGTTGCTACTTCTTCAGTCATCACCAGGATATAATTTGCATCAGGAGCACCGGCTAGAAGTACGTTCGGATCTTTGGAGGCAATAAGAGAAAGTACATTTGTCCCATGTTGGTTGTTCTGATATACATCAGTATTCCATGGTCTTACGAAATCTCTCTTTGCAAGAATCTGATTATTTGTCTCCAAATGTGACAATGCAGAAGAAGTATTAACGCCAGGAAAACCAGCATCAAAAACAGCTATTGTAATTCCTTCGCCGCTGTAGCCTTCTTCCAGCATTTGATTGATTCCCAAAAGTTCATTCTGGAAATCATAAGAATTTTCCTGTGCCGCAAGACTACGTTGATTTTCTCCAATAGGAGGATCAAACTTATGACGGATCGAGACAGAAGGATTTTTTTGAAGCCGTGCATTTGGACTTGGGATGAAACTTCTTCCGACTAGCTCTACTTTTTCCACAAAAGGCAGACTTGCCATTTCTATTGCTCCAGCTTCATCGGTGACCGCGATAGTGGCATTAAACCATTTGCTGGAGTATAATATATAATTAGAGAGCCCTAGTATCTTATCCTCGTATTTTTTAGCTACAGGTAAATCCAAACTATCTGCCTGAACCCCTTCTTTAGCTCTTCTGTTTAGTGCCTTTTGAGACAAAAACTCCTCAGGTCGTTCCAAGGAAAGACTTGTCTGCGGTTTAAATTTGTAAAATACAGCATACCTGTCCTGAGCAAATAAATTAAGCCCAAGACTACAAAAAAACAGTAAAAATAATGTTCGCTTAATCATTGCCATATTCAATCAGATTCATCTGAATTTTATATCCAGAATCAATTATTTCATCTCCAAGACAATCATTTCTGGAGCAATATGTTAAAACTTCAGAGAAGTATTCTGTCATGCCAATGCCTTTTGCATAGTACTCATAGCGTATATCTCTGAATGTAATTTTATCATCACTATCTTCCTGCAGAACCCTATATCCAATTTCAAAATCTATCCCATTAGCAGGTCCACTTTGCTCTGTATCTATCTCAAAGTCATCTCTAATTTCATTTCTGTAAATATTACCATTCCAAACTCTCCCAATTTTTGGGGGGAAAACAAAGGAAACCAGCGGTTGATTATCTACCGTTTTGATTAGAGTTAAATCCCTTAGAATAAGGGTATACTCTTTTTCTAACACCCACGTTTGTTTATCGCTGGATTTAAAGCGCTCCACTATAAATACCTGCTCCTTTGCTTCATTCAGATATAAAGTTCTAATGTGATCGCGGTAAAAGAAAAATTCCTGCTCAGAATCATTCTCCCCAAAATAAATTGTCTGATCTACTTCATAGATCCAAAAATTACCAACACCCAAGGGTTGGAAATCATATCCTATGTCAATAATGGATTCCTCTACTTCTCGCTCACAAGAAGAAAAAAAGATTAGAGCAACGAATGAAATAAAGCCCAAATGCTTTCTCATAAATCTATAATATGCCCAAAAATACTAGTTTTTGATTAATAAATCTTTTGACTGTTCATTGATATAGTGCTTTCACTTTTTTCTATTAAATCATCTTGGCTACCTTCGTATCTCCAAAAATTAAGAACCCATGGCTTTAAGTACTTTTGTAAAAATAAGCGGAATTACCAATCTCAGTGACGCAAGATATTGTGCAGGGATGTATGTAGACTTATTAGGTTTTTCCCTAGAAAAAGATGCCGATCGATATGTAAGCCCTACCCAATTCAAGGAAATAACAGGCTGGATTTCAGGAGTTGAATTTGTCGGGGAATTTGAAACCTATACTGAATCTCAGATTTTAGATACTCTCAAAGAATATCCGGAAATCAAATGGATAGAACATGATAGATTAGATCCTTTGCTTTCGTTTGAAGGAAGAGGCTTTAGATTAATCTACAAAATGAATTTGGAAGAGGTCTATCGAATGGAGCAGGATGTTGCGGAGAAGCTTTCTGAATCAGGAATTATTTTTCATGTCACCTCAAAGGATCAACATTTAAGTAAAGATGATCTAGAAGCTGTGAAAAAATTAAGCACTTATTGCAAAGTCATTTTAGGAGCAGACATTTCTGCTAAAAATGTCAGTACCCTTGTAAAAGAATTGAATCTAAAAGGAATTGCTCTGACTGGAGGGGATGAAATAAAACCAGGTTTGAAAGACTTCAACGAACTGGCCGATATCCTTGAGGCTTTAGAAGTAGAGGAATGAAAAATGGCTGTTGGAATACTCCAACAGCCATTTTTTTAACTATCCCATAGATCAGATAACTTATAGGGACTATTTGTGCCGGTAAAAAATGTACCATCTACAAATCGATGGCTCACTCCTATATCCCGTAGTTCCATCATATCATGATCATCAAGCTGAATTTTTGAAGCCTCAAAATTCTCCTTAATTCTTCCTTCATTGGTGGACTTTGGAATTACTGCTATTTCTCTGGCAATAGACCAAGCAATAAGAACTTGACCTTCGGTGACACCGTGTTTTGATGCAACTTCCTTCACGATAGGATTAGTCAAAAGTTTTGGATCTTCGACATGCTTTTCGTTTCGAGAATCAGGTGATCCCAATGGAGAATAAGCCGTCATCAATATTCCATGCTCCAAACAAAAATTAACCAAACCTTCTTGTGGTAAGAATGGATGCATCTCCACTTGGTTCATTTCCGGGTGCTGCCCTCCTATTCCCATAATTTCTTTCAACTTATTTTGATTGAAATTAGAAACTCCGATGTGCTTCGCTAATCCTTTGACTTTAAGGTCTTGCATTGCTTCCCAAGTTTGAGTCAAAGGCACATCTAAATAAGTAAAGAATTCCTCCCTTTTTTGGGCAAAGGAAACCCCTGACTTAAAAGCCAAAGGCCAATGGATCAAATAAAGATCCAGGTAATCTAATCTCAAATCTGAAAGTGTCTTTTGGATTGCTGGCAAAACGTCCTCGTGACGATGGGCATTGTTCCAAAGTTTGGAGGTGATAAAAAGATCCTTGCGCTTTACAAGCCCCGCTTCAATTGCATCAGCGATCCCCTGGCCAACTTCTTTTTCATTTTGATAGATTGCCGCGCAATCAATATGTCTATATCCGGCCTCAATCGCCCAAACTATTGCTTTTCTAACTTCTCCAGGATTACTTTTCCAAGTTCCCAATCCAAGGATTGGAATCTGATCTCCGTTTTTAAATGTTAAATGTTTCATTTTGGTAAAGTTTATTTAGGTAAAGCCTCAAAAGTTAAATATGTCCTAATCATTTCTTTTTCTTAAATAAGAATTGAAACGATTCATTACCCAAAGATGCAACCTAGCTTGCGTATTGACATAAATAAACCACGGTAATCTCGGAACAAATTCATGAATGGCTGAAATCATGTATCGGTTGTCCAAAACTCCTCTGAACTCGAGCCAACCATAGTCAAACCGTCGAACCAACCAGCCTCCTGTAATATAAAATAGCTGGCGATCCTCATCACTTCGATCAGGAATCATGGTGAGTTGGAGCATTGGTTTATTCCCGTTCAAAAGGTGAAAACCGATATCTCCGTTTTCATTCTTTTTACCATTGATCAGGAATTTAAAAAAACTGGGCAACCAAAGGTTGTATCTATTGGCAACCCAAATAGCTGAATTCCCATTTTGATTCCGCATTCGTTGAATACTTCTGACCGTATTTTTTACACCCTTTTTCTCATAGAATGTAGGCATTTTGGGACTTTCCTTGGAATTCAAAGCTTCATCAACCGATTCTTCATAACTCAGGTAGCTTATTTCTTTTTCTTTAAAAGCCAATTCCGGTGATACAGTCAGCGTATGTTTTAGACTTTCGACCAAGGGCGAAACCAGCTGTGGCGGACTATCTCCAAATAAACCCACCCAAAATTTTGATAGCCCCAATGAAAAAACCGGTACCGAAAAAACCAATCGTTTTTTCCCCATCACTTCTGCAGTTCTCTCCAGCATTTTTCGATAAGACATCACTTCTGGACTTCCGATTTCAATGGGTTTATTATAGACAGAAGGATTCCCGATACAGGTATCCATAATCTCCAAAGTATCCTTGAGGGAAATAGGCTGTGTAAGGGATTCAGTCCATTTGGGACACATCAACACTGGAAGTCTCCTCACCAGATTTTTGATCATATCAAAGGAGGAACCTCCCGGTCCTACAATAATTGATGCTCGAAGTGCAGTTAGTTTTGCGCTTCGAGAACCCAGAGTCATTTCCACTTCCAACCTACTCTTCAAATGTCTTGAGAGTTTTTCTTCTGGCTCTTTTGGCAAAAGCCCTCCCAAATAAATTATTTGTTTGACTCCATTGATGTCAGCTGCTCGGCTAAAATTATCTGCCAAAAGCAAATCCGTATCCTCAAAACTCCCCTGATTTAATCGAGTTGAAGCATTCATGGAATGCACCAAATATATTGCTACATCCACGCCTCGTAATGCTTCGATCGTACTCGAAATAGAGTACAACTCTACCTGTCTCCATTCTACTTGAGGGTTGGGATTGGACTTTAACTTCTTTCTGCTAAGTGCAACAATATTATACTTATCCTTAAATCGATGAATAAACCAGCGGCCGATATATCCCCCCGCTCCTGCTATTGCAATCGTGAGTTTTTTTGGAGCTATTGTAGTTGATTGATTCATAAAAAGGGTTTCCTATTCAACCCATTTGAATAGGGTAAGTTCAATAAAGCTAATTATTTCTCCATAGCTTTCTCCAGCGCTTGTGTAGTTGTAAAATATTTGACGATCATGTTAGGCACTTCCCAATCGGGCATTTTACCTGCCTTCATGTATTCCAAAAAACGCTCTGTTACTTGAGCAAAATGAGCCTCGTGACCTACATGATAGCTTTCTGGAATATTTATCAAATATTCCCCACTACTTTGTTCAGTAATTGTAAGTCCTGGGAATTTACTTTGAAGTGTTTGCTGAATAGCTTTTTCCAAGCTTTCGAATTGGGCTTCATGTAGTTTGACATAAAGACTCGGTTTGTAATTTTCCTCTTTCCCCTGACGGATAATCAAATCTGCTTTTGTACCACGCATCATGCTGTAGTGAGTATCTCCTGTCCCTTCAGGAGCCTGATAGTTCCAAATAACACTGATTTTCGCATGCTTCCCTTTCAAAGTGTAATTCATTTCACCATTTGAAAAAACCTGCAACTTGTCATTTTTCAAATCTTTTTGAAGAAAGTCCGGAAACTCGCTTTTACCGGTTACTTCTTTGAATTGATTCAAATCCAATTCTGTAGCCCATCTTTTAGCTGAAAGCATTTGAACCTGAGTGGTATCAAGAATTTCTTCTGGAAATACTTCCCATTGAATCAGATCAACCAAATGAGTGGTCACATCGACGATTCCATCTCCCTCTTGCTCCACATCAAAAAACCAGTCTGGGCGAATCAAAGCTTGACCGGAAACATATTTAAAAAAATGATGCACAGACTCTTTGGTGATTGCAGGATTTTCTAAAGTCCCATCCTCCAGCGTACCAAATACTTCTGGGATCAGAGATAACTCTCGCTGCAAAATCGTACTAATCTCGTAGCGCTCGGTCATGATATCGTAAAGCATCAGATTTTTTTGCTTTGCTGATGCAAAAGCATTTATAAGTTTCTTGAACCCTTGCGAATTAATAACCAAGGGCTTATCAGCATAGACGTTAATCCCATTTTCTATGGCTGCCGTGATGTAATCAATCTTCAAATCATTCTTTCCTGCAACCATCATCACATTTCCGGGCTTTGATTTGATCATCTTATCCAGATAATCCGGTCCAATTTCAAGATTGATATTCCATGCGGTAGGATTTTCGTTCCGTTCATTGTAGCCCGCAATACGATTGAGGTAATCCTTCAATTCAGGACCCTCGGGTGCGAATACATAAATGGTAGAATCGATTTCCGGATACATGGTCTTATGAATCAACCCGGCATGAAAATGCCCCGGATCCAAAGCCATGATTTTTATCTTGGATTCTGAAGGTGGCGTTGAGTTTTCCAAATTTTTCGTTTCACATCCAATGATTGAACTCATCAATAGAATTCCCAGGATTGGTTTAAATATTTTCATTTTCAGTTTAGACTTTTATATTATTTGTGCCGTACGGCGCACGCTGCGGGCGACTCAAATGTGAATTTGCTTCCGAATCATTAACAAATGTTTCTGATTTGGCGTCCCATTCCAGCTTTCTTCCAAGTTTCATCGCGATGTGACTCACTAAGCAAACTGAGCAAGAACGATGACCAATCTCAGCCGGAGAAAGCAATTCATTCTGGCCCTGAATTGCACCCAACCAATTGCCATGATGCTCATTACTTCTTAACAATTGAATCTCATCTGGCCCAATGACTGAATCCAAAATCTTAGGGTCAGATGCATCAAGTGCTTTGCTACTCGCTTCTTTGGAAACTGGATCTGATGCAGAAGCAGTATAACTTCCCCGAGAAACCCATATCCAGCCCTCAGTCCCCTCATATCGAATTCCATTTGGATAGCCTCCACTGGTAAACATGTTTATTCCATTTTCATATTCTGCTTTCACCATAAAGTCACCATGAACATTCCAAAGTCCTGATCTAGGGAATTCTGCAACTGCCTCGATGAATCGTGGACCGGTTAATTCGGTATCCATTCCCCAAGCTGCTGAGTCAAAATGATGCTGTCCCCAACCGGTAATCATTCCTGCACCGTATTGCTCTAATCTCAACCATCCCGGCCGATCATAGCCAACTTGCGGATGAACTCCAATCTCTGTGTAAGGAACCTCTGGGGTTGAGCCTAACCACATATCGTAATTCAAATTTTTGGGAATTGGCATCGCTGGCGCATCTGGACCTGATGGATCACCAGGAAGTCCAATTCGTACCGTATGCAGCTTTCCAATTCTCCCATTTCTCACCAATTCGGCAGCTTTTCTAAACTGCTCACTGGAGCGTTGCTGTGTGCCCAACTGGAGTACAATTCCGGTTTTATTCACCATTTCCACAAGCTGCCTTCCCTCTTTAATAGTCAGCGAAGTAGGTTTCTGGACATACACATGCTTCCCTGCCAAGGCAGCTTCCATAGCTGGTTGAGAGTGCCAATGATCCGGCGTACTAATCACTACCGCATCAATATCTTTATCAGCAAGCATATCATGGTAATCTGCATATTGCTTCACGTCCAAATAAGGGGAACCCATCTTTTTGGTGTAATAACTCTCTACATGTTTTTTACCATCTGCCATTCGGTTAGAATCCAGATCAGAAACAGCTACTATTCGAGCCACATCATGCTGCCAGACTCCCGGCATATCATGATCTCTGGCGATACGTCCACAGCCGATTTGTCCAATATTAATCTTGTTGCTAGGTGCGTTTTTTCCAAAAACGGATGAGGGAACGATCGTTGGAAATCCAATGGCAGCACTAGCTAAGGCTGTATTTTTGATAAAGTTTCTTCGTTTCATGATTTTTGGGTTATTGTTATTTTACAAATGCCTTCCAATAGGCCTCAGCCTCTTGAGGACTGAGTTCTCCATCAAAGACAATCATTCGATATTTCAAGGTGTAATTTTGATCTTTTTGTAAGGCCCAGGACTCATGGCGAATGGGGCAAAACTCAATGAATACATTTCCTTGACCATCATATTGGCCCACAGGCCAAACTCGCAAAGGCTCAGGGTGAGCTTTATTCGTGTTATGACTTAGAAAAAGAATTCCACTTTTTCCGGACTTATCTTTTGTTTCGCCCTGCACGATTATCCACTTGGCAGCCGTGCCGTCTGCAGTTTTTCGATCATTCCCTTCGGAAGTAAGAATAGTACTATTTCCATCTCCCCAGACTTCGGTCGCCCGAAATCCAATTCCTCCACCATAACGGTAATCATCCAAAAGAATCCCTCCTTCCAATGAAGTGCTTATGGTGCTTGTATAATCTACACTATATCGACCTTGATCAGCAGGCTTTACTTTGATTCGTAAGTCTTCTTTGATTGCCAATCGCTCACTTTCTGGAGCTGTAAGGTCCAGATGATTTTGTCTTACATTCAATTCCGCCGCTCCACCAGCTTCTTTCATCGAAAGAATTTCTCCAAAATCCACTCTACCTTTTCCGTCGCCCAAATTCCAAAAATCTACTTCTCGCCCACCAATGGTAGCACGGGTCCAAGGTCCCCAAATGCCATAATGATGGTAATGATCTTTGGGCTGGATCCTACTCAATACTTGACCGGAGGGAGAAGTGATAGGATGTATAAACCCAGACTTTTCATAGTCTTTTTTCACGCCATCAGGAACTTTAGCTATTGCTGTCTGATAGGTTAAAATCACTCGATCCCCAAGCTTAAAATCTACCCCATTTTCATTTTGAGTCAAACTGACAGATTGCGCGAACGATTCCGTAGAAAGTAAAAGCAAAATGCCAATGAGACAACTATATGTTTTGCGAATCATAGAAATTTCAGGTTATTGGGTGTTGAATTTTAAAGTTATTGAAATTCTAAAAAGATTACTGACCATTCAACAATCAAACCCAATGAAGACCCTAGTTTTCTACGCAATCGTTTTCTTTTCTTTTTCTGGAATCACCTTAGGCCAAAACCTAGATGAAGTCTCTTTAAATGAAAACTGGAAAGGAAAAATCAGGTCTTTAGCACCTGAAGAGACTTCTTTTGATTTTAAGAAAAAGAAAAAAATCCTGGTCTTTTCCCTCCACACAGGATTCAACCATTGGGTAATCCCTCATACTGAAGAGATGCTAAAAATAATCAGTGAGAAAGCTGAAGTTTTTGAAGTCACTGGCAGCAAAGATATTGCTTGGTTTGAGCCGGAGAATTTAGCTCAGTTCGATGCGATTGTTTTGAATAATACCTGCTCTAAGCCAGACCATCGTAATTTGTTTTGGGATAAACTACGAGAAACTTCAGATGCGGATTCAGCCGTTTTGATGACAAAAGCATTA
The DNA here is from genome assembly GCF_001936475.1 of Algoriphagus marinus. Classification (GTDB taxonomy): domain Bacteria; phylum Bacteroidota; class Bacteroidia; order Cytophagales; family Cyclobacteriaceae; genus Algoriphagus; species Algoriphagus marinus. Next base: position 111,169 of record NZ_MSPQ01000007.1, read on the forward strand.
GAATTGGAAGGGAATATTAGCAGATATGTCAAAAATGGAGGGGGATTACTTCTTATTCATGGAGCCATTACCACCCAAAATAATTCTGATGAATTCAGTCGATTAGTTGGTGGAAGTTTTGATTACCATCCCAAGCAACAAAAATTCCAAGTGCGTCTCGAAGATTCATCTCACCCCTTGGTTCAGGCATTTCCTGTAGAGGGCTTCAGTCATATTGATGAGCCTTATTTCTATAAAAATGCCTATGCAAATCTTGATTTCACACCGCTACTATACTTCAACAATGCTGAAATCGATGGCCAAAGAAAAGGTCAAGAGTTGAAAGAAGGAAAGACTTATGTGTCATGGATAAGATCAGAGGAAAAAGGGAGGGTGATGTACATTTCCCCGTCTCACAATGCCCAGAGCTTTGATGACCCTCGATTACTTCGGTTTTATTTGGATGGTTTACAATATGTCGCCGGAGATGTTCCCTTAAAATAATTTCAACTTCCAGATTAGTGAGTTGCTGTAAAACTATGGCTAACTGCTTCTGCGGCTAGTCTTCCTGAGGTCATTGCTGCGTTGATCGAACCATTGAGCAGGTAGTCACCAGCCAAGAATACATTTTCAGTAATCTTGGTTTCTGTAAAAGCAATTTCATATTTCATATCATCCAAAGTAGGCAATGCATATGGAATCTCGTAAGTTTTCAAATGCTTGAAATATTCCCCTTTGATCCTTGAGATTCTTTCCAGCTCAGCCTGAACTGCTTTGATCAACTCTTTTTCAGAAAATGAGTGATCCAGCACTGTTACTGACAATAGGGATCGATTTTCTGCACTATACTCCTCAGATACATCATCCATAAAAACAATATTGTTTACCAAATGCCCATCACCCGGAATCAATCCAATCATAGGGCGAGCCATAAAAGACTTCTGGGTTGTGAAATACAGATTAGTTACATGCTTGGGTTTAGCAAACTGACCTTGCATTTGAGGCAATACCCTATCCGGTTGTGTAGCTATTATAATTCGATCAGCAGTTAGTATTTCCCCGTTTTCAAGATGAATCTCCTGACTTTTGATTTGCTTAACGGGGGTATTAAAATAGATTTGGGTTTTACTCAACTGACTTCGAAGCATCTGTGGTATTTCCCCCATTCCTTTTGCAGGGACAGCTGCATTTCCTATGGAAAACATCTTAAAAACAAACTCAAACATTCTGGAGGAGGTATTTAGATGGGGCTCAAGAAAGATGCCTCTAAAGAATGGCTTGAAAAAATAGGCGATGATTTGATCCGAAAAACCATATTCCTTCAAGTATTGAAGAGTTGGTTTCGATTCTGAATTGAAAATTTCAGCAACAGTTTTCTTTTTCAGGCTTTGAGTCAAGCTGAACATTTTGACTTTATCCAGAAAAGAACCCACCTTGGAAAACGCCATTCCTACAATTTGAAGAGGGTTTCTTAGCGGATCAGTGATTATAAAAGATTCATTCTCATCAAAAATCACCGCTCCAGGTTCAAAATTTTTCAGATTCAAAGCCTGATAATCCAAGTATTTCTTAGCCTCAGGATAGGCCGTAAGCAAAACCTGAAAACCCTGATCCAGTCGGAAACCATCTACCAAATCGGTTTTAACTCTTCCACCAATCGACTGACTGCCTTCCAAGATAAAGGGAGAAAATCCATTTTTCTCCAACTCAATCGCTGCCACAAGGCCAGAAATTCCAGCTCCGATGATATAGATTTTAGGGTCAAGTTTTGCTTCAATCATAATTAAACTAAGAATAGGTTCGAATTTTATACTCATTGGATAACTGATCCAATGAGGAAGGGTTTGATAAGCATCTACAAAGAAAACCAGAATTATTGACTTAAAAGAGCTTTTGATGAATGGCGGATTATGAATGATAAAAAATAGTAAACTCGCAACAAAGTTGAAATCCATGAAAATCTTCCTTACCACACTTCTGACCTTCCTGTTTTTAAGTCAAATCACTGTTGCGCAGCAATATTTCCCTCCGAAAGGAGACTGGAAAAAAGTGAAGCCCAGCGAACTCGGCATAAACGAATCCAAACTAAATGAGGCTCTTGAGTTTGCAAAAGCACACGAAAGTACAGCGAATCCAAATCTGAAAGTCGCTCATTACGAAAGTGCTTTTGGACGCGAACCGTTTGGATATCCAGTGGGTCCGATGAAAATCAGAGGTTCGGCCACTGGCTTGATAATATACAAAGGAATGGTTGTAGGAGAATGGGGTGATCCAGCGCGTGTAGATTTGACTTTCAGTGTTGCAAAAAGCTTTTTATCCACGACTGCAGGGCTTGCCATTGAGGCAGGTTTGATTAAAGATGAAATGGATTTAGTATATCCATACATGGCTCCCATTTATCCTTATGATCCAGTGAAGGCTATGATGAATAAATCAGATCATTTATTCGAAGAGGATGTTTTTGAGCTTTTTGATACAGAGCACAATAGAAAAATACGATGGGATGATCTGCTTCGTCAGACTTCGGACTGGGAAGGAACCCTCTGGGGAAAACCCGACTGGGGAGATCGACCTTCCGAAGGAGTAAAACAAAAACGAGAAAGACCTCAAAATGAGCCAGGTTCAGCCTATGAATACAATGATACACGTGTAAATGTGCTCGCATTAGCCTTGCTGAACGTCTGGAGAAAACCGCTACCACAGGTTTTGAAATCTGAAATTATGGATCCAATCGGTGCAAGCGATACTTGGAGATGGACAGGTTATGAAAACTCTTTTGTGATACTGGATGGCCAGATTATTCAATCGGTAAGCGGAGGTTCCCATTGGGGTGGTGGAATGATGCTTTCGGCATGGGATCAGGCAAGGTTTGGATATTTGACTCTTCGAAATGGAAATTGGGATGGAAAACAACTAATAGCAGAAAACTGGATAGCCAAATCACGGACCCCTACCCCTGCTAATCCAGGCTATGGCTTCATGAATTACTTCTTGAATGAAGACCTCAAGGAAATTCCAGATGGACCAAAAAGCGCTTTTCTACACATCGGAGCAGGAACAAATATGATCTATGTAGATCAGGAAAATGATCTGGTGATCGTGGCCAGGTGGATCCCAAATAGCGATAAGGCAGAACTGGTAAGACTAATTCTGGAAAGTTTAAAATAAATCGATTTCACTTCTACTACTTCCAGGAGTATTGGAAATCCCTAAAGGAAAGATCAAATCTGCTTTTCCCAAAAGCGTAATCTCCCCTTGTGGCTTTGTTGAACCAATCGGTAGCTTTCTGGGATTTCAGATGCTTCGCCACAGTAAGTGACTATTCTGGTTTTAATAGGTAAAGCATCAAACTTCTCCCTCAGGGCATTGATATAGTTCTCATGTTGGATTGAACTCAAGGTGCTTTGCCTGTCCAAAGAATCTTTTGAGTTGATATTTTCTTCGAAGGAATTGAAAAAGTAGAAGCCGTCGAAATCACTTAAATCAAGAGAAATCAAATCTCCATGGATAAATTCCAAGTTAGACAGCTGATGATTGACAGCAATCTTTCTTGCCAGTTGGACTAAATTTTCCCGTTGCTCTATCCCCGAAATCCTGATACTCGAGCTATCGGCTGCAATCAAGCAGAATTTCCCTACGCCTGAACCTAAATCTAAAACGGAATTACATCCTGAATTTTCGAAAAAAGAAATGGCTTTCATTGCAATTCCCACAGGAGTCCAATGTGTCCCGGATAGCTTTCTCATTTTGAGAGGGTATAGCGCATCAAAATCCTTATCCGAATAAGATCCTAAAACCATTCTGTTGCGAATTTAAACATGAATTAGATGGGCATACTTTCAAAACTTATAAGATCCGTGATTCAGAGTACAGATCATAAGCTGCAACAAGGGTTTGTCTTTGGGAGGAATGTCCAAATGGCTCGTAGTCCTGAATTTGGTCGCGATTTTCTACAAAAACCGGAAAATAGGTAGCCTCTAGCTCATCCCAAACGATCAAAATGTAGGCAAAGGAAATTTTACTGCTTCGCCCTTTTTCAAGCCATGAATCAAAAACTGATTCCTCTAACGCTTTGGGGTAATCTGGACTTTCAAACATAAACAAGGGAGAGTTCTAATAGGTCTGCAAAATAGAAAGGTCCACTATCTACTCCAAATTCGAATTTGTAATGAATGCAGCGTTAAGAAGCGCAAGCTGAAACTCAAGAACTAAGAGTTCAAAAACTTCGCTAACAATCCTTGAAAATGATGAACTCCCTTTTCCATTTTAGGGGAAAACCGACCCGTTTTATAGACTCTGGAAGACATTCCTTTGAAAACACCTTCTACCACAAATTCATCTTCCCGTTCTACTTTATCCAGCGCTGCACCTGCACCGGTGTCAAGTTTAGTCTCATCAAGTACATAAGTGATGAAACTTACCTTAGTCCTGTTTAGTGAAATAGGTTTAACAATATTGATTGAGCAGCCCCAAGGATAAAAATTGAACATCATATTTGGGAAAATCCAGAAATAGTAGGCAGAGATCTGTTGCCCATAATCTTCATGCGCTTTTGGTAAGTCAAACACATGCTCTCCTCCTACTGCATGTCCAAATTGCAGATTACAATATGGAAAGAGTTGCGTCTCGTATTTCTTGTAATCCAAAACTGCATTGAGGCTATCATGCACAAAGGGAATATGAAATCCCTCCAGGTAATTATCGCAATACAAGGCCCAATGCGTATTTACTAGATAATCTTTATTACGACTTTTATCTTCTTTGAATTCCTGAAGCGGAAGAAAACCAACCTTTCGATCCATAGCATCAATCACTGATTGGAAATCCAAAGAATCCTCCAAAGCAGTAAATAGCCAAGGTCCCCATTGCTTCAGTGGAAAGCGATGCAGATTATCTTCTTTTCTTGGAAAACCCTTAGCTTCCTTAAATTCAGGCATGTGCTGGAATTCACCCTTCAAATCAAATCTACGTCCGTGATATGCACAGGTGATCTGTCGGGATTTGCAAGGGTCATGACAAAGAATATTGCCGCGATGTGTGCAGACATTAGAAATACAGGTAATAGATCCATTATCATTGGTCAGCATCATTGGTTCCTCAAGCCCAAATTCTAAAAAAGTAAACGGGTTTATTTGCTGATTCAAAGAGATTAATCCAGTATCTCCGACAAATTGCCAGGTTTTGGCAAATACCTTTTCGATTAGCTCCTCAAATACCATCTTAGAGCGGTAAAAAGAAGAAGGTAAAGTCTCTGCCTGAGTAATATCGGGGTGAATATGGAAAGCTTTCAATTATCTAATTATCTTGTTTGCTTCCAAAATAAGTATTTCCACCCAATTCAGTTTTTCTTTTGAATAAAACTTCTTCCCCTAGACAGCTTGGATTAATTACAGTCATCGCATTGGTTGCCGGAGGAATGATCGGCTCAGGGATTTTCACCCTTCCTTCTGCCCTAGCTCAATTTGGAGGGATCAGTATTTTAGGTTGGGTTGTAGCTGCCATAGGAGCAATGGTTTTAGCACATATGATGGGAAGGCTCAGCAAAGTGATTCCTGAAAGTGGAGGATCTTATGCCTATACCAAAAGAGCCTTTGGAGATTTCCCTGCCTTTTTGGTTGCTTGGGGTTTTTGGCTTTCTCTCTGGAGTACCAATGTGGCCATTGCATTAACTTTCACAGGTTATCTGAGTGTTTTCTTCCCGGAAATAGGCCAATCCAATTATTTATCTCCCCTCATCAGTTTAGTGGTAATTTGGACACTCACGGCCATCAATAGTCAGTCAATTCGAACAGGAGGAAACTTACAAGTGCTTACAACAGCTTTGAAAGTAATCCCTGTTTTGGTGGTAGCAGTTGGTGGAATCTTCTTTTTCAATCCAGATCATTTCGTTCCTTTTAACCTTTCAGGAACTTCTTCTGCTCAGGCAGTTTTAGGTGCTTCTGTACTTTGCTTTTATGCATTCTTAGGTATCGAAGCAGCAACCATCCCTGCAGATAACATCAAAAACCCCGAGAAAAATATTTCAAAAGGCACACTGATCGGAGTTGGCTTGGTAGTATTTCTATACATGTTCAGTTCCATCTCTTTATTTGGTGTATTGCCTCCGGGAGAAGTGGCTTCAAGCCTTGCCCCACTTAGTGATGCTGCGACCAAAATTTTTGGAGGCGGAGCAAAATACTGGGTTGCAGCTGGAGCTTGCATTTCGACATTTGGGGCATTGAATGGTTGGATTTTGATCCAAGGACAAATTGCTCAATCAATGGCAAAAGATGGTTTGCTACCAAAAGCCCTTGCTTTTAAAAACAAAAATAATTCACCAAGTACAGGAATTATCGTTTCCAGTGTATTCGTGACTATTCTTTTGATTTTAAATATGACCAAGGGATTTGCCAGCCTCTATTCCTTTATGGTTTTGCTTAGTACGATTACTTCTTTATTTTTCTATTTATCCGCAGCTTTGGTCTATACCTATTTTTCATACGGAGAAAAGTTAGGCTTTACCTGGACCTTCAAAAGCAAAATCATTTCTTTGCTTGGACTAGGTTTTAGTATTTGGGTATTCTTTGGTTCAGGAACAGAAGCCATTATTTGGGGAACTGTTGGAATGCTACTAGGAGTACCAGTTTATATCTACAATAAAAAACAACGAAAATGAAAACTTGCCACTCCGACTACGGATTGATTAAAAGTGTTATCCTGAAACCAGCAAAATCTGCTTTTGAATCAGCCGAAAAAATAGCCACAGAATGGGAAGAATTGAACTATCTCTCTGCTGTGGATTTCCCAAAATCAAAAACAGAATATTCAGAGTTCCAAAAATACTTCGAAGATCTAGGCGCAGAAGTCCATTTGCTTCCTGCATCCAAGACGAGCATGGATTCGATTTATTGCCGGGATGCTGCTTTGGCTACAGACTTTGGATTGATTCTTTGCAATATGGGAAAAGCGGCAAGGAAATCTGAACCAAAGTCAATAGAGGTTTTTTGCCAAGAAAATGGAATAAAAGTTTTGGGCAAAGTGGAAGCTCCAGGAACCTGCGAAGGTGGGGATATGTGTTGGTTGGATGAAAAGACTCTGGCTATTGGCCATACTTATCGAACCAATCTGGAAGGAATCCGACAACTTCGTCAATTTTTAGAACCTTATGGAATTGAAGTATTCCAAGTGGAACTTCCACACTATAAAGGTCCTTCTGATGTTTTTCATTTGATGTCAATAATCAGCCCTTTGGACAAAGATTTGGCAATGGTTTATTCCCCTTTGATGCCGATTTATTTCAGGGAGGAGTTAATCAAAAGAGGGTTTACTTTAGTCGAATGTCCTGAAGAAGAATTCGATTCCATGGGTTGCAATGTATTGGCTTTGGCACCAAGGAAGTGCTTGATAGTAAAAGGAAACCCGATAAGTGTAGCTCGCTTGAAAGCCGCCGGATGCGAAGTCATCGAATATGAAGGAGCTGAAATCAGTCAAAAAGGCTGCGGCGGTCCTACTTGTCTAAGCAGACCTTTATCAAGAATAATCCAATCGGATTAAGATTGCAGAGTATTTTGTCCTGATTTCAAGCGAGATTCTCTTCTATTTCTGGAACAATGGAGGATGCTGCTCCTCAAATTCTGTGGCAGCTTGATAGGCTTTAGCCAAAGCTAAAATACTCCCCTCATCGTAAAGATTCCCAATTAGTGTAAAGCTCGTAGGTCTGCCTTTTTTATCCAAGCCGTTTGGAACACAGACTACTGGATGTCCAGTAAGATTAGTCCCCATCAATTGGTTCATATTCGATGTTGGAGAAATAATCACATCATATTGACTAAAAAGTGCATTTACCTCTTCAATTAGCATTCTTCGCTGACGATTAGCCTGAAGATATTCCACCGCAGGGATAAATCGCGATTGCCTAAGCGAGTTCGCCCTTGAGTTTTTTTGCTGCTCCACCATCGTATCAACAGCCCCTGAACGAACCAATTCATCAAAGAATGCTCCCGCCTCTGCTCTCAAAATAATGTCAAAAACAGGATATGGATAATCAGCTGGAAAAGCGATTGAATCCAGTTGAACTCCTAAATTTTGAAACACCTCCAAAGTCGCCTGGAGATTCCTTCCAACATCGGTGGTATCCTTATCTATATCTCCCTTTAAATAGGCGACTCTTAGTTGGCTGGCAGTCTTTGAGGATCGGTTGAAAGGGACATCATTTGTACTAGGGTCTTTTACATCTTTCCCATAAATAGCCTCAAATACAATCTCACAATCTTCAGCTGATCTTGCAATTGGGCCGATTTTATCCATTGACCAACTCAAACTCATCACTCCATGACGACTAACTCTACCATAGGTTGGTCGAAGTCCTGTCACGCCATTTCTGCTGGAAGGACCTACAATGGAACCCAAAGTTTCAGTTCCAAGCGCAAAAGCAACTAAACCTGCAGAAGTTGCTGAACCAGAACCTGCAGATGAACCGCTTGCTCCCTGTGTAAGATCCCAAGGGTTTTTGGTTTTTCCACCAAACCAGACATCTCCTCTTGCCAAGGCTCCAGAGACTAATTTGGCAATTAGTACGGCACCTTCAGCTTCCAGTTTTTGAACTACTGTGGATGTGTAGTCAATTACTTGATCCTCGTATGGTTTTGCTCCCCAAGTAGTCGGATAGCCTTCCACAGCCATCAGATCCTTAACGCCGTAAGGAATCCCGTGCAAGATACCTTTGTAATTTCCAGCTGCGATTTCCCGATCGGCTCTCTTTGCCTGCGCCAAAGCCAAACTATCGGTCAGAGTAATTACACTCAGCAATTGTCCGTCAAAACGTTTAATTCGATCGATGTAAAGTAAAGTAAGTTGCTCAGAGGTTATTTTTCTATTCTTGATTAGTGAGGCAAGTTGGGGAATGGAGAAAAACGCGACTTCCTGCAAATCTTCAGGCAGCTCCACTCCTTCTGGAATCAGAAACTTAGGGTTTTCTTTTTTCTGGGGAAATTGAAAACCTAAAGGATGTGGGTCAAACATCATTGCCGGAAAAGTCTCTGCGGAGGTTTTGTATAGGCGAAGACTGTCATAACCAAGTTTATTCTCCACCAAATAATCATACATGGTATCAATTGCCTGATTTGAAAAATCAAGGCCAATTAGCTTTTGACTTGCTTTGATATCCTTTTTTGTAAACGGAGCTTGATTGCTTTTGCAAGCAAAGACAAATAATGAAATCAGTAAAAACTGAAAAACTCGAAGTGTGATCGTATTCATAAAAGCGTTTGGGTAGATAAATCGATTTGATTTGGACCAAGATAACCGAACATTTGCGAAGAAAAAATTGAATTAAACTGACAAAGAACACCCTAATTTTTTCATTGTTTATATTCCTTTTTTTCAGCTTGATAAAATTCAATCCCCTATGATTAGTATCTTTATTATTTGAAAACAAGCCAACCCAACAGCGCATGAAAACTTACCACCATTTCCTAGCCTTGGCCTTTCTGGCCGTTATATCCTGCACTTCTCGATCTTCTCGTGAGAGACAAGAATCAGGCGAAAATGTCACTGAGGAACGAAAGCTTAGCGGTATATCTCAAGTTAAAATTTCCGGGATCCTCAACGTTTATCTCAGCCAAGGAGATGATGAATCTATTCGTGTAGAAGGTGATGAAAAGGCAGTTTCGCTACTTGAAATTATAGAGAATGGTGAGGTTCTGGAGATTGGATATAAAGATGAAGATAATGTCAAAAATATTTTTGAGGATTTCACACCAGATATCTATGTGACTGTCTCAGATCTAAGTAAGTTGAGTTTTGAAGGTGTAGGAAATATTCAGACTGAAAGTGCATTCCAAGTAGATGGAATCGTTATTTCCGGTGATGGGATTGGCAAGATTGATTTGGAAATTGAGGCAAATACTATCGAAGCAACTTTTAATATGATGGGAAATATTGTCCTGAAGGGAAGTGTCGAAACAATCAATCTTTCCAATGAAGGCATGGGTAAAATCGATGCATCCAAACTTATTTCCCAAAAAATGACTCTTAATTCCTCTGGAATTGGAATGGTCGATGTGTACTGCGAAGAAGAATTATCAATCACAGTAAATGGCATCGGATCAGTAAATTATAGTGGTAACCCTAAAGTAGTAAAGCGGGACATCAACGGGATCGGAAAAGTAAACGAAAACTAATCTTTAGGTGCTTACCACAATTTTCAAAAAGTAGTTTTATATGAAGTATCATATTGAATCCTCCGATCTCAGGATCCAAGTCAATTCAATTGGTATGGAGCTTTCCTCCATCCAATCAAAAAATTCGAATCAAGAATACTTATGGCAAGGAAACCCAGCGTTCTGGGCAGGACAAGCTCCAGTATTATTCCCCATCATTGGAGCCCTGAAAAATGGTGAGATGATTTATAAAGGGACTACCTATTCCATGGAGAAGCATGGATTAGTTAGGAATTCTTTAAAGCCAAAACTCATATCTTCCGGGAATAATTTCCTTCGGTTTGCCTTGTCATGGGATAAAGAGTCTTTGATCGCTTATCCTTTTAAATTTAGATTAGAAATTGAATTTTTATTGGAAGGAAAAACACTTCTGATTAAGCATCATATTTCTAATGAAGGCGACGATTTTATGCTTTATTCCATTGGAGGGCATCCGGCTTTTAACTGTCCTCTGCATTCAGATGAGAAATACGAGGATTATTATTTACAATTTCCCAAAGAAGAGACTGACGCTACCTGTCAGATTGAACCAAATGGATTAATAGGTTTAGGTCGGATTCCCATGCTGAATCAAAGCAAAACCATCCCCCTTCACTCCCATCTTTTCGATCATGATGCCCTTGTTTTTAAAAATTTGAAATCCAGAAAAGTATCTCTTGAGCATCAAACGCGAGGACCGATACTAGCAGTAGAATACCAAGATTTTAACTATTTGGGAATTTGGGCAAAACCATCTGCTCCCTTTGTTTGCATCGAGCCTTGGTTAGGAATTGCAGATTCAGTGGATACAAATCAAAATTTTGAAGAGAAGGAAGGGCTCTTGAAGTTAGCTCCAGGTGAATCAGATCAAAAAAGTTATTCAATTACTATTTTAGAATAACTCCCAAGTAAATTTTATTTCTCAGACCGTACATTCAAATCCGGTTCCTCTCCAAATGATGACCTCATCTTTGATTTCGGTCGGGTCGATCCCAGCTCCGTCTCTACCCAAAAAACCTAAGACCTCTCCATCACAAGCATAAACTGAGATAATTGTATTACAATTTGGACAGCAGTTTCGAATCAGAAAGACTTCTTCATTTTGGTATTTGCCAGCAGTAACATAAAAATAAACTCCAAAATACGAGTCATTTAATTCATCAGTGAGGGTGTTTAGCCAAGTCAAACTTTCAGCAGGATTTTCTACCCCACAGTATGTAATGGGTTCTTCTTCCTCTTTGCAAGCAGTGATTAAGAAAAAAAGAACGAATAGAGATAGAAGGGACTTTTTCATTTTTAAAGAGATTTTTTAATCTTTTACGGAGGAAAACAGAAACAGATTACAATGCTCGAAGATCAAATTAAGCAATAAATAGAAATTAATAAGATAATCTGAAATGATGTCAGTAGTTTTATTTCATTGATATTCAAGATAGAATACCGGGCATTTAAATAAGAATTATAGTGAATGTCTTCAGAAAGTTCGCATTCAAGAAATTCAAAGCGCATCAACCTTATAAACATATTTTAATCGGTAGCTTTATTAGCTTTGGACGTCTTCTTAATTCTGATCTCATAATTTTAAAGCTATCTGCTGGACATGGACCCAACTTCACCTCTCGATTCAATCCGGATAAATTTCTCTACCAGCGATCTACTTTTATTGAATCTTGCGCTTGCACTGATCATGTACGGGGTTTCACTTGATCTGAGGTTCGAAGATTTCAAATACCTCTTTAAAAACCCTAAGGCTTTTTTTCTAGGTGTATTTTCTCAGTTTCTCCTATTACCTTTTTTGACTTGGTGTCTAGTGCTGGTCATGAAGCCACCACCTTCTGTAGCACTTGGGATGTTTTTAGTTGCAGCCTGCCCCGGAGGAAACGTCTCTAATTTCTTGAGCAACCTTGCTGGCGGAAATACTGCTCTTTCAGTGAGTCTGACAGGATTTTCGAGTATTTTATCGATCGTGACTACTCCTTTGAATTTTGGGATTTGGGCTAGCTTCTATGCTCCTACCTCCAATCTGTTGCGAGATATAAGTTTAGATTATTCAGAGGTTTTTCTTACAGTTGGTTTAATTCTTGGAGTTCCATTGATTTTAGGAATTTTGACACATCAATACCTCCCTAAATTTGCTGAGCGCGCTTCTGCAATATTGAAACCGCTGAGTATTCTGATTTTTGCAGCATTTGTGGTTATTGCCTTTCTAGGCAATTTAGACATTTTCCAAAAGTACATTTCATTGATTTTCTTCTGGGTTTTAGCCCATAATCTGGTGGCCTTGGGAGCTGGTTTCTTTACAGGAAAAGCATTTAAGATGCCCATCGCAGATGTCAAATCACTTACTATTGAAACAGGAATTCAAAATTCAGGCTTGGGGCTCGTCTTGATTTTCACTTATTTTGATGGGTTGGGAGGAATGGCAATCATCACTGCCTGGTGGGGAATCTGGCATTTGATCTCAGGAATGACTATTGCCAGTATCTGGAAACAAAAAAAGCTTCCTGTAAAAGTTGAATTTGAGTAAATGAAATACTTGCTAAATGCATTTCTTCGTCTGATCGTGAAAATTGCCCTTCATGGGTATTTCAAAAAAATCAAGGTAGAAGGAACAGAAAACATCCCAAAAAATGTCCCCATCATCTTGGTGGCCAATCATCAAAATGCTTTGGTTGACCCTTTGCTTTTGGCCACACACACTTCGCTCAACCCATATTTTTTGACTCGAGCCTCAGTTTTTAAAAATCCAATTGCTGCTAAACTACTGGATTTAATCCGGATGCTTCCGGTATACCGAGTGAGAGATGGTTTTTCTACAATTCAGCAAAATCAAAAAACCTTCGATCAAACTTTTGAAGTTCTTCGCAAAAATGGCACTGTAATCATTTTTGCCGAAGGTAGTCATAGTCTTATCCGAAATCTTCGGCCTCTCAGCAAAGGCTTTACCCGAATGGCATTTGGGCTGAAAGAAAAATATCCCGACAAAAACCCGGTCATTCTACCCGTAGCAATGGATTACAGTGCACATCGAAGGTCCGGCAGCAAAGTAAGAATCACTTTTGACCGACCTATTCCCGTGGACATGCCGGCATCTAAATCTGGCCTTCTCACCAAATCTGTCGAAAAAGCACTCAGTGAACTAGTGGTAACAATTCCAATCGGAAATTATGAATCTGATTTAGAAAGGCTAATCGAGAATGAAGTAGACCTTACCTCCAAAAAAGAAGTAGAACTATTTCTGAAAACTGGAGAGGTTCCAAATCCAGTCAGAACCCATGGAGGATTAAAAAATAAGCTGATGAAAATCTTTCATTTCCCGCTCTATTTTCTCTGGCTTTGGAAAAGTCCAAGTGTCAAGGATAAAGTTTTTGATAGCACTTGGAAGTTTTTGATCGGATTTGTTTTTGCACCAATTTGGTACTTTTCGCTGTTCTGGCTTGCATTGGACACTCCCCTTGGCAGTTGGGCTCTTGCTTTTTTGATCATGGCCTGGATAAGTCTTTGGGGAAATAAAAACCCTCAGGAATAATTCACAAACACCAAATAATATTTGGCAGGATTTTCTACCTTTGAGGTAGATTTTAACCCAAAAATAACGAAATCATGTCTGAAGATTTTCTTCCTCTTAATGGTACCGACTACGTAGAATTGTATGTCGGAAATGCCAAACAATCTGCATTGTATTATCAATATGCATTTGGATACGAACTGATAGCTTATGCGGGTCCTGAAACAGGTATTCGAGATCGTGCATCTTATGTATTGAAGCAGGGAAAAATCAGATTGGTCTTAACCTCTCCTCTCCAAACAGGTGGAATAATTTCAGATCACATCCTCAAGCATGGAGACGGAGTAAAAGTACTGGCTCTTTGGGTAGATGACGCCGAAAAATCATGGCAGGAAACTACTTCAAGAGGTGCCGAATCTGAATCAGAGCCAAAAGTCCTTACTGATCAATTCGGAGAAGTTAAGGTAGCTTCGATCAAAACCTATGGAGATACAATTCATACTTTTGTAGAGCGAAAGAATTATACCGGTGTTTTCCTTCCAGGATATATGCCTCGCAAAAGCACCTATACTCCTACTCCAATCGGGTTGATGTATATAGATCACTGCGTCGGAAATGTAGCCCTGGGAGAAATGAACAAATGGGTAGAATTCTATGAAAATGTGATGGGATTCAAGCTTCTGATCACATTTGATGACAAAGACATATCCACTGAATATTCCGCATTGATGTCAAAAGTTGTTTCAAATGGAAATGGCTATGTGAAATTCCCAATCAATGAACCTGCAGAAGGCAAGAAAAAATCTCAGATTGAAGAATACCTTGATTTCTATAACGGACCTGGGGTACAGCATATGGCAATTGCTACTGATGATATTATTCATACGGTAGGTGAACTTCGAAAGAGAGGAGTTGAGTTTTTAGAGGTTCCAGCTTCATATTATGATGATTTATTGGACCGAGTAGGTAAAATTGACGAAGATTTGCAACCGCTTAAAGATCTCAACATTCTAGTTGACCGAGACGAAGAAGGTTATTTATTGCAAATATTTACCAAACCGGTACAAGACCGACCGACCTTGTTTTTTGAGATCATCCAACGAAAAGGGGCCAAATCTTTTGGAAAAGGTAACTTCAAAGCGCTTTTCGAGGCTATCGAACGAGAGCAAGAGCTCAGAGGAAATTTATAATTACAAAAGCCGGTCTAAGACCGGTTTTTTTTTGCTCAATAATCTCTTAATTTTTAGACTCAAAGAAGAAATCTATGAAGTCAATTCTGTCATTTGCGTCAAAGACCATCAAAGGAGGAATATTTTTCCTTTTACCAATCCTTCTTGTATTATTTTTTGTAAAAAAAGGAATAGAACTGATTAAGCCAGTGGCAGAAGCGATTAGCAATGAGCTTCAAATCAATAGCTCAATTCTAAATGTGCCCTATATTTTTGCCATTCTGATCATTGTATTGATTTGCTTTTTAGCAGGTTGGATTGCTAGCTTAGGATTAGGAAAAGTAATGGTTAAATGGATTGAAGAAAATGTCCTTTCTCTTTTCCCTGGGTATTTATTGATGAAATCTAGCTTGGAGAGTAAGGCTGGTTTAAAATCGGATAAAGAGTTTCCGGTAGTTCTCGTTCCAATTGACGGGTTAATGTTTGGCTTTTTAGTGGATGAATTTGAAAATGGAGACTGCGTAGTTTTCGTGCCTTCTGCTCCAAGCACATGGGAAGGAAATGTAGTAATTTTCAAAAAGGATCAAGTCACACGAACTAAATACAAACAAGGAGACATTTCCTCGGTCATGCGAAAATTAGGGATAGGAACTGTGGAACTTCTTGCAAAGGGAAAACACTAGAAAAGTCCGGAATGGATGTTTTTCAAAAACTTCTCATCAAACTTAAAGACCTTCCGGTCATAAGTCATCAAACCATTGGTCTCGACTTCTACATCTGTGGTCTGAGTATAAATGGCCGCTGCCAAGCCACGCGGAATAAGCTTTTTCAAATCCACCATTAATCTTTCATAGCGAGTCTGAAGATCCGCTTTCGTTGTAAAAGACTGATAGCCCCAATTATCTTTGTTCAACCAAGTATGCCCTTCTATCGGTAATCCTAATCCACCAAACTCTCCCAAAACCATCAAATCATATTTTCCAAAAGTACTTGGGTCAGGCATGACTGGGTCTGGATAATTATGAAGATCCAGAATATCTCCCACCACATCTGTTCCTTCCATTTCAAAATTTCCCCCACTGGCTGAATTGATAAGCCTTGTAGGATCCAATTTCCTGGTCAAATTCACGATCTCAGTAGTTTTGAATTGTCCCCAAGCTTCATTGAAAGGAACCCACACCACAATCGATGGGAAAAACTTGAATTCATTCATGATTTCTGTCCACTCGGTTTTGAAAATCCGCTCACTTTCTGCAGTTCGATCTTTATTCATTCCTTCCCTGATAATTCCCGGGCGAACTTCCCATCGATTCCCCATATCTCCGCTAGGCATATCTTGCCAGACAAGCATTCCTAATTTATCGGCATGGTAATACCATCTAGCCGGTTCTACCTTCACATGCTTACGAATCATATTAAAACCCATCTCCTTGGTCTTAAGTATATCAAATGCTAAAGCTTCATCAGTCGGCGCTGTATATAAGCCATCTGGCCACCAACCTTGATCAAGAGGGCCATATTGGAAGAGTGGTTTCCCATTCAAAAACATCCGTTGGAAACCGTCTTCATCTTTGGACATTCGGATATCTCGGTAAGCCGCATAGGATGTAATTTCGTCAACCACTTTTTTTCCTTGCAACAAACTCACTTTTACATCATATAGAAATGGACTATCAGGAGACCATGTTTTTGGATCGGTCAAGATGATCTTTCGAGAATCCGATGCGGGTGCCAGACTTGAATAAATCTCTCTTCCTTCTTCCATGAGCGTTATCTGAAGCTGCATCCCCTCGAAATTGCCGATGATTTCCTGAGAAAAAATCAGTGCTGAATTTTCCCAGTCAGTCACCGTGTAAACCGATTTAAGATAAGTTTCTGGAACGGATTCCAACCAGACGGTCTGCCAGATTCCGGTTACAGGTGTATACCAAATTCCCTTTGGGTCTTTGACTTGTTTTCCACGAGGCTGAGGGCCCGAATCGCTCGGATCCCAGACTCTCAATTTGATATTCTGGGTTTTCCCTTTTTCCAAAAATGGCGTCACATCAAAGCTAAAACCATCAAATCCACCTTGATGCATTCCTACACGCTTATCATTTACCCAAACTTCAGATTCCCAATCAACCGCTCCAAAATGCAGTAAAATCCTGTTTTTCCCTCTTTCTAAAGAAAGATCAAATGATCGCTCATACCAAAGTTCTGCCTCAGGCCCAACGGTTTTATGCACTCCGGACAGTAGGGATTCTGCTGCAAAAGGAACAGTGATTTTTCCCTGATCAATCGTCGCTGGAGTTACTCCTTTTGCTTGAATCGCAAAATTCCATGGACCATTGAGGTTCTGCCAATTATCCCGAACAAGTTGAGGTCTTGGGTAATCCGGCAAGGGTGAATCAGGATTCACCTCGTCGGTCCAATCGGTTTTGAGAATCGGCCCCTGTGCAAAACTCTGAATAGAAAAAACACAAAAACAGAAGGCTAAAATTAGTTTACTCATCATTGTTTTTTGGGTTTAGGTAATTTCATTTAAAATCAAACCAAAGAATCATTGAATAGCCGATATCTCCTGACCGAGAAACCCCAAAAGCCTTTTGCCCCTGTGGTCCCATCTCATCTGCCAGATGAAACTTGGTACCAATAGGTGATATTTTATATAAGAATGATAAATCACCTTTTGGTAAAACTGGTCTTGTACCTGGAGTTGAAAGGGTTGGGATTTCAGGATTAAAAAGCCCTAGAAATAGACCTTGTGTTTCAGTTCGAATCTCAATCTCTCCTTCTTCAGTCTTTAAGTTAAGCGCATGAAAATTAGAATGAAAGCCTTTGAACTCCGGATAAATCAAATTCTCGAAACTGAAACCAGTCATGGTGTTATTATACTCCTTTTCCCAAAGCCCAAATTCAACACCCTTCAATCTGTTTTGCCAGACTCGATAAGGACCATTTCCAATCCATTGGGCACTGATGACTTTTTCCTCAGGATAAGAAAAACCAAGTCCAAGGATCTCCATATTCTTACCGTTAAAGTTCGGAGCAGATGATTCCATTTTCAATCTGCCATCAGTCAACACGGTCCAGGTAATCTTTGCTGGATATGGTTTAAATTCGGATTGTATCTGAATTGAACCGTCCTTATTTCGCATCCAAGACACTTCTGATACAGTTGACTCTACTCCCTCAATCTCCTCACGCTGTTCCAGCGAAATTAAATCCCTACCTATTCTGACCAATTGAAGGTTTCCAAATTTCTTTCCGAAGAAATAAATTTTTTCACCAACCGCTATCTGTAAATCAGTTGATGTCTCCCTGACCACAATGTTTTGAGTTTCTGTGGAAGGATCATTGCGGAAGTAATTTTGATTTCCTTTTGCGGGATTACGAATTGCCTTAGCCCAAGTGTAAAGCTCCTCACCGTTGATCCCAAAAGCAGTAATCTTAAGCACATCACCGCTAGTCCATGAGCTGGGGAGATCTAAATTAACAATCCTCGTTTCTCCTGGCTTACCTTCTGGAAGACTTTGGGAGCCAGAGTATAATTTGCTGGAATTCTTCCAACCATCAAATGATTCGATAGTCCAGTTTATTCTGGTTTGATTCAAATTGGAATAAAGGTATTTATTCGTAACCCTGATATTTCCATCAAAATCGGGAGAAAGAACAAAAGGTTCTATTTGCACTGGAGACCAAATGGATTTGATGGTATAAAAACTTCCTTCCTTTTCCCGATATGGGCCTACTATCCCATCTGGAGCATGATTTCCATCCACATCATGGATATACCCCAAGTCTTTTCTCAATATCGCTTCGTCTGCAAAAACCCATAAAAACCCTCCAGCTCCGAGGGGATTTGAAGTATAACTTTGCCAAAAATCTTCTAAACCAGCGCCCAAACCACCATCATAAAGTCCATGAAGTAGTTCGGTAGGTAAAAAAACATCTTGCCCATTGCTCAGTCTATTGATTCCAGCATCATATCTAGGATAATGGTGAGTATCAAAGCCATTTCGCTGTAACCAAGGATAAAGAATAGGGCGTTTTTGAATATCTAATTCATGGAAACCTTTTTCATTGGCAAAATTCCATCCCCCCTCATTTCCATGATCCCAAATTACCACCGAAGGATAATTGGCATCTTTGAGTACCGTTTCCTTTACCAACTTGGGGCCCACGATTGTATCATAAGCATCTTGCCATCCTGTCACCTCATCCAAAACAAACAATCCCAACGAATCCGTCAATTCTAAAAATCGCTCATCAGGAACATAATGAGACATTCGTACGGCATTCATATTCATTTCTTTCATCAAAGCAATATCCTCCATATGATTGGCTTCTGACAAAGCTCTTCCAGTAGTCGGGTAAGATGAATGTCGATTAACACCTTTGAATATGACTTTCACACCATTGACATAGAAACCATCATTTTTGCGAAGCTCCACTGTCCTGAAACCAATTCGCTCAGTTTTTTCATATAGCGTTTTTCCATTTTGAATAATCGAGTAGCGAGCATCATAAAGGAAAGGGGTCTCAGGATTCCAGGATTTAATTTGATCGAATTGGCTACTGATCCAAATCGAATCAGAACTGATATCCTGCAATTGCGACCCGATAACCAATTCAGATCCTTGCTCGAATAGTTCTATTTTAACTTGAGCAGCTTTTGGAACCTTACTTAATGTGAGTAAAGAAGTAAGTTTCCCTCCTGCTTGTGGATCAACTGCAATTCTGGTAAAGTGTATTTCGGGTAAAACCTCTAAGAATACTGGTCTAAAAATACCGCCGAAAATCCAAAAATCAGCCTGTCGCTCAGCTTTGTTAACAGACTCATTTTCAGAATGTTTTTTAACTATTACTTCAAGTAGATTTTCTTTTTTAAAATTCAAAAAATCAGAGATGTCATATGAGAATCTATAAAAGCCACCTTGGTGGACTGGACCAACAAGTTCTCCATTGATCTTCACCTCAGTATCCGTCATTACCCCATCGAAAACCAATCGAATCACTTTGCCTTTCCAATCTGGATTTCCTGAAAAACGATGTTTGTAGTATCCAACTTCTTTACCTAACACCCGATCAGATTCTCGATGATCATGACCATAATTGAATGTGCCAAAGCCTTCCATTTCCCAATTGGAAGGAACTTTGATTCTAGACCATTGACCGCTATTTCTTCCATCTGATACTTTGAAATCCCAAAGCACTGCTTGAGAATGATCTTTCCCACTAAGATAAACTCGCAGGTAGGAATTGGCTTGCTGCTGCGCAAAGCCAAAATTGATACTTATCGAAAAAGTGAAAGCAAAAAGGAAAATCCGAAGTAGATGATTCTTCATAATGGCTATTTTGATGATATGCTAATATTAAAAATAGGTCAAAGTCAATGGGATAAAAACTTTTTCTGCTTTTAATGACCAATTTCTTCAAACAAATATTTCTTAATTCATTTCCTTATCAGAATGGCATTTTTTAACAAATTACATATCTTAGACCCATATAGAAATTTTTAAAATATGAATGCAATAGACCCTTCAATCCTAGCGAAAGCCGAGTCTTGGCTTGCTGGAAATGTAGATGAGCAAACCAAATCTACCATCAGAACACTCATCAAGGAAAATCCCAAAGAACTGACTGACTCTTTTTATCAAGACCTGGAATTTGGAACAGGTGGACTGAGAGGACTTATGGGAGTAGGTACTAACCGGATGAATGTCTACACAATCGGAATGGCGACACAAGGCTTAGCAAACTACCTTTTGAAATGCTTTCCAAATCAGGAAATCCGAGTAGCTATCACTCATGACAGCCGAATCAACAATACGCTTTTTGCAACTACTACTGCAAACGTATTGACTGCCAACGGAATCCATGTACTCTATTTCAGAGATATGCGTCCGACTCCGATGTTATCATTTGCAGTTCGCCATTTCGGATGTAAAAGTGGCGTCATGATTACTGCATCCCACAATCCTAAGGAATACAACGGCTACAAAGCCTACTGGGAAGATGGTGCTCAAGTAGTTGCTCCACATGATAAAAATATCATCACTGAAGTGCAAAAAATTACCTCTTTTGATCAGGTGAATTTTGATAAAAATGATGCACTTTTCTCCTATATAGAAGAAGACTTTGATGCGATCTATCTGGAGAAAGTTAAGGAGCTTAGTCTTTCCAAGGAAGCGATTCAAGCTCAAAAAGATATGCCGATAGTCTTCTCACCGATTCATGGTGCTTCAGGCAAAATGGTGCCTGCCGCGCTTCGTGGCTTCGGGTTTGAAAATATCAATATCGTTAAAGAGCAGGCTGAACCAGATGGGAATTTCCCAACCGTGATTTATCCAAACCCGGAGGAAGCTGAAGCCTTAACCCTTTCACTCAAACTTGCTAAAGAAATTGGTGCAGAGTTGGTTTTGGCTTGTGATCCTGACGGGGATCGATATGCTGCTGCTGTTCCTAATGGAAGTGGAGAGTTCGAACTTTTGAATGGTAATCAGACTGGTTCACTTTTGACTTATTACCTTTTGAGCAGATGGAAAGAAGCCGGAAAGCTAGACGGTAATCAATTTATAGTGAACACAATTGTGACTACCGAGCTGATCGATGAAATCGCAAAAGGGTTTAATGTAACCTGTTTTTCGGTTCTGACTGGATTTAAAAATATTGCATCCATAATTTTAGAACTCGAGGGGAAAAAGAAATTCATCTGTGGTGGAGAGGAATCTTACGGTTATCTGGTTGGGGATTTTGTGAGGGATAAGGATGGCGTTTCTGCTTGTGCTATGGTAGCGGAAATAATCGCCTACTACAAAACACAGGGCAAAACAGTCTTTGATGTATTGGCTGAGATCTATACCCAATATGGTTTCTACAAAGAATCTCTTATCTCTGTCACTAAGAAAGGAAAAGATGGAGCTGAACAAATCCAGGCATTGATGAATGGATTCCGAACAAATCCTCCTACAGAAATGAATGGAATCCCTGTAGAACGAATCGTGGATGTCAAGGAAAGTACTATAACCTATGTCAAAACGGGGAAAACAGAAAAGCTTAATATGGACAAGTCAAACGTGATGCAGTTCTATTTGGAAGACGGAAGTAAGATATCTGCAAGACCATCTGGAACCGAGCCAAAGATCAAGTATTATTTCTCTGTAAATAGACCTCTTGAAAATGCAGCTGATTATAGAAAGAAAGAAGCTGAACTTGCCGAAAAACTTGAAGGCTTGAAAGCCTATTTTAGCTAATAAAAGGAAGCCAAAAAAGCGACATTGAGTTTCAATGTCGCTTTTTTTTTACTTTTTCTGCCAAAGGCAATCTGCAAAATAGGTTTCCGGATCTGTGAAGTTTTGAATTACCTTGAAACCGCTTCGCTCAGCCAATTCACCTATCTCAATTAAGTTGTATTTTTTACTTACTTCCATAAAAATAGATTCAAATGCTTCAAAATGAATTGTTTCCTGATTCGAGGAAAAATACACCTGTTGCCTTTTAGTGGAAACAAGATAGCTCCTACACTCACCAGAAATCGGATCGTATGAAGGCCAATGAATAAATGAATCCAAGTCAAAATTCGCTCCCAGTTCCTTATTGATTCGGGCCAGTAAGTTTAAGTTAAATGCTCTTGTCACTCCTGTAGGGTCATTGTAAGCATTCAGGGTGATTTGAGGATGTTTTTTTAAGTCAAACCCAATTATTACCCAATCCGAATGATTGGTTCCGATCATCAAATGATCTAAGATCTCATAGGCTTCTTTTAATTGGAAATTACCCAAATTGGAACCTAAAAATAGAATGAGGCTTCTTTTTCCATTATCCCAGGCTCTTTCTTTCAAAGCCCCGCGATAGGTATTTTCAATTGTTGTGACTTTCAAATCAGGCATTTCTTGAACCAGGCTTTCTTTTAATTCTTTCAAAACTGATCCTGAAAAATCAATTGGAAAGTAAGAAAAATCAACCTGGTTGTCCCTTAAATATCGAAGCAAGATTTTGGTTTTCAGACCATCTCCAGCTCCGAGTTCGACAAGATTAAAAGGTTCGCCAGATTCTAAAACAGGTCTGAGAATTTGCTCATGTTGACTTTCCAAAATCTCAAACTCTTTTCTTGTCAGATAATACTCAGGCAAAGCCATGATGTCCTGAAAGAGTTTATCTCCTTTTTCATCGTAAAAATATTTGGACGAAAGAGTTTTTGGATTTGAACTTAGCCCTAAAAGAACGTCTTGGGCGAAGCTTCCAAAGTCAGAATTTTTTGCATTCATAATTTATAGGGATTTCGCAAGACGTATTCCCATGAATTGCCATCGAAAATGCGGGTGAAAAAAATTTCTATAAGTGGATCTTGAGTGATTTGCAGATGTTGCAACTGACGCTCCCCGGAGAACCATTTGATTGACCATAAATTTGCCATTGTATTCACCGAGAGCCCCTGGAGCAACTTTAAATCCCGGATAAGGCAAATAGGAAGAGTTAGTCCACTCCCATCGCCTACCCCAGCTGAAATTTAGATTTGCCACTTCCCATTCAAATTCGGTTGGAAGTCTCAATCCTTTCCAATTTGCATAGGCCGATGCTTCATAAAAATTTACATGCGCCACAGCTGCAGTTTCATCTAGATTTTTTCTGCCATTTAAGGTGTAATAAGTCCAATCTGAATTCTTTTTTTCCCAATAGAGCGGGGCTTTAATCTCCAGACTTTTTACCCAAGTCCAGCCTTCATCGTGCCAAAAAATAGGATTTTCATAGCCACCCTGATTCATGAATTCTAAATATTCCGAATTGGTCACCAAGCGATTTGAAATCGCAAAATCATTTAAATAAGCCTTGTGACGATTGAGTTCATTATCAAAGCAGAAGTCATTTCCTGAATGTCCAACTTCATAAATTCCCTCCTTGACTTCCGTCCAGCCCTTCCCTTCTTCTGCCTCATATTCTCCGATTTCCATTACCTCTGGGTCAAGTGGATTATGCCAAAGGTTAAATTTGAGATCCGTGATCAACAATTCTTGATGCTGCTGCTCGTGATTAAGACCAAGAATAACTAGCTCAAGGATCTCCGAATCACCGACATTAATAAGTCTTTCCATTGCATTATCAACATAGGTACGGTATTCCAAAACCGCAGATACCGGAGGCCTGGACATCAGTCCTCGCTGATTTCTTGCTGTCCTCGAACCAAGTGTGTTGTAATAAGAATTGAAAAGGAAATTGAATTGGGGATGCTTTACTTGATATGTATGATTCTTCGGGACAAGAATAAATTGCTCAAAAAACCAAGTCGTATGTGCAAGATGCCATTTAGGAGGGCTGACTTCTTCGGAAGCCTGTAGGGAAAAATCCTCTATAATCAGGTTTTTGCAAAGGTCCAAGGAACGTTTGCGCACACTACGAAAAGATTCTAAAACAGTCATTGAACTTAGATATTTTCGGCGATTATGCCAATTTTTCAAAACTTCTATTCGTTTCCGATATGCACCAAAGCATCTCCTACATTGATTACGGGAAGATTATTCAGGCCGAGGACATATCCATTTGAGGGAGATTTTACAGGCTCTTTGATTTGACCATAAGGGTCTGATATTCTGGCAAGAATCTGTCCTTTTTTAATTGAATCCCCCAGTTTCACAGAAGCATTAAATATTCCCGAAGCCCTAGCTCTAACCCAATTGCTCTCTTTCAGAAAAATAGAGTCTTGTGGAGTTGCATTGTAATCTATCATTTCCAAGCTTGATAGTAATCTCTTAGTCCCTTGTACGCCCTCTTCAATTGCATAGTCATCCAATCGCATGGATTCTCCGCCTTCATAAACTAAAATCCGCTTATTAGCTTTAAACGCTGCTTTTCGGAAGGATTTTTCAATGTATTTTGAATTCAAAATATAATGAGTTCCAAAGGCTTTTGCCAATTCCATTGCTTTTTTATCCGAATAGTCCACTCGGATTTGAGGATAATTACTCAACATTCTCCCTCCCGTATGAAAATCAATTCCATAATCTATCTGAGGGATAATTTGCTCATTAAGAATAAAGGCAATGCGTCCTGCAAGAGAGCCTTTTTTACTCCCTGGAAAACTTCTATTCAGATCTCTTCCATCTGGGAATGTGCGTGAATTAGATAGGAAACCATAAATATTTACTAGTGGAATGAAGATAAGAGTTCCTTTTAGTAATGTTAGTCCTTCATCCACCTCCTCTAAAAGTCTTTTGGCAGTGACTACCCCATTGATTTCATCGCCATGCACACCACCGCTGATCAAAACAACAGGGCCTTCCTCTTTTGCAGATCTAATAAATATGGGTAAATCAATTAATGTATGCGTGGGGAGTTTAGCAATAGGTAACTCGATATTCATGGATTGTCCTTGACGAATCCGTACCCCATTGATTAAAAGTTCTTTCATTAAATCTAGTTTTGGATGATCCTTTGATTTTCTATTGGTTCAAAATCTTACTTATTTCGCATCACAAGGATTCATTCATGAATATACTAGAAAACATTTCGCTGAAGGCTTATAACACATTTGGAATCGACAAAAAGGCCAAATATTTTTCCATTGCCCATAATCTGGAGGATCTAATAGCGCTTTTGAAATGGGCGAAATCCTATGAAGAAAAAGTATTGATTTTGGGTGGTGGAAGCAATATTCTTCTAACTCAGGATCTTAATTGCCTAGTGATTAAAATTGAAATCATGGGGATCACCTTGCTTGAGGAAACACCAGATGAAGTTCTTATTGAGGTCGGAGCGGGAGTTATTTGGCATGATTTAGTCCTTTATACCATCGATCAAAATTGGGGTGGACTTGAAAACTTATCGCTGATCCCAGGTACAGTTGGAGCCTCGCCAATGCAAAACATCGGTGCATATGGAGTTGAGATCAAAGAAGTTTTTGAAAACTTAAAAGCTGTGGATCGAAATGATTTTTCGGTTCGGAAATTTGAAAGTGCAGATTGTAATTTTGGTTACAGAGAGAGCATATTTAAGCATGAGTTTAAAAATCAATTCGTGATTTGCTCAGTAACTTTTAGACTTCGAAAATCCCCTGATTTTAAAATTACTTATGGAGCTATTCAGCAAACACTGCAGGAAAAAGGTGTGAATGAATTAAGCTTAAAAGCAATATCCGATGCCGTTATTTCAATTCGTAAGTCCAAGCTTCCCGACCCAAAAGAAATTGGAAACAGTGGTTCGTTTTTTAAAAACCCTACCATTCCTAATTCAGAATTTGAAAAATTGAAAGAAAATTACCCAGATATTCCAGGGTATAAAAACGAAGAAGGAACCAAAGTACCAGCCGCATGGCTGATTGAGCAGGCGGGATGGAAAGGGAAACGTTTTGGTGATGTAGGAGTACATCAAAACCAGCCTCTTGTTTTAGTCAATTATGGAAATGGTTCAGGAGAGGATATTGTAGCGCTTTCCAAAAAAATACAAATGTCTGTTTTTGATA
This sequence comes from Algoriphagus marinus, assembly GCF_001936475.1. GTDB lineage: Bacteria > Bacteroidota > Bacteroidia > Cytophagales > Cyclobacteriaceae > Algoriphagus > Algoriphagus marinus. The sequence continues at coordinate 137,443 of NZ_MSPQ01000007.1, forward strand.
AATTTCAAATAGAACTCAGCCCAGAAGTTAACTTCCTTTAAACAAGCGCATCATTTACTTCAAAGGATTTGTCATATTTCTCCACTTTCACACCAAATTTTCGAAGAAAATCAACTCCTTCGTCACTTCCGATCCCTTTATATTCTGCATACGAAAAGAGGAAAATTACTTTTGAAATCCCCATTGAAAAGATGATCCTTGCACAAGCAAGGCAGGGAGAAAGTGTCACATAAAGAGTTGATCCTTCGACGGTTGTATTATTTTTTACAGCGTATAGGATAGCATTTTGCTCCGCATGAAGAGCCAAAGAACAACTTCCTTTGCTATCTCGGGCACATCCTTTTTCTGGAAATTCCACATCACAATTGTGGGTACCTGCAGGAGGTCCATTATATCCAATTGAGATTATTCGAGTGTCTTTGGTTAGGACAGCTCCCACATGTTTTTTGATACAGTGTGATTTTTTGGCAAGGTTAACTGCCAATTCCATGAAAATATCGTCGAAATCCGGTTTATTCATTTTCAATAATTTGTCCAAAAATAGTATTTGAAGAGGAAGAATCATGTACATATCGATACTTGTTTTTCGTTTAAATTTTAAATTTTAACTTTCAAGGACCTTATTCGTTTTTGAAGAAAAAGAACAAAAAATGACAAAACCATCCACAATCACCTCACTTTTTTTCTCTTTTGGTTTGATTTTTATAAGCGCATGTAGCTCAATAGAAGTTTTCAAAGAAAACTCTGAAATCCCTATAAATAAACCCTACAAGAGTTTTGTACTAATAAACCAAGAAATCGGTATGCGCGGATTTTCATCCCAGTTCATAGATGCTCAGGTGCAAATACATCTTCAGGAAGCACTAGAGGCGGAAGGCTTGGTTTACGATAAGATTCAACCCGACCTTGTCATTAGATATACCTCCAATGAAGATCCCAGAAAGCGCGAAATAAATAATAATTTAAATCCATATCCTTTTTGGGGATATCGAGTATGGGACCCTTGGATGTATAATCCTTACGTAGATAATTACAACAGGAGTACAACCTCAAGCTACGAGCTGGTACAATTGATTGTCGACTTCATTGACCCAAAACAAGATAAGTTCCTAATGACACTCACGGGTGTAACTGAGGTTTCGAGTCAAAAAACAAAGGATAACAAAATCCTAAAAACAACAGATAAAATTGTTGAAAGATTTATTTCAGAAATTCAATCTTACAAAAACCCTAATTGATGATGGAAACTAGAATGAAAACCTTGAAGGAGTTTTATCCTTATTACTTGTCAGAACACCAAAATTATACGTGCAGGATGCTTCATTTCGTAGGTACAGGCCTTCTGTTTATGATTTTAGTTTCCGCATTGGTTACCCAGAACTATGTTTGGTTATTCTCCATTCCAGTTGTTGGATATGGATTTGCTTGGGTAGGACATTTCTTTTTTGAAAAGAATAAGCCGGCAACTTTTAAATACCCCTTATTCAGCTTAGCATCTGACTTTATTCTTTTTTTTGATCTTTTAAGAGGAAAAGAAAAATTCCGAATTATCAAAAAATGAAAATTTGAAGAAAGTTTGGATTATTTCTGGCAACATATTTGTTAAATCGTTAGTACCTGCTACTTTTGTATTAGGATATTTGTATTTCAAGCTTGAGTTTTTGGATTTGATGTTAACCATAGTACTTATCGATGATGACCCAATCAGCACATTTGTGACTGAGAAACTTATATCCAAAAATGTAAGTGAGCCTTGTAAATTTTTTAAATATCAAAGTGCAAAACAAGCACTCAAAGAAATCTATTCAATTCGCCCTAATTATTTGTTTTTGGATCTTAATATGCCTGAAATGAACGGATGGGATTTTTTAGATTCTTTTAATTCTTCTCAAAATCAAGCTCAAATCTATATTTTAAGTAGTTCTGTTGATGATAGAGATATTACAAAAGCAAGAACTTACAGTATAGTAAAAGATTATCTCTCAAAGCCATTAATCAAAAAATACATAAAATCGATTTTTAGTTGATCTATGTGAGGCCTTTTTTAGAGGTCTTTTTTTTGGATTTTACTTTTTTGCCAAACCCTTGGATACGATATTGGTTATGTTTATGAATCAAAATTTAACCATATGGCTATTGCAAACCCAGAATTAATTTCTGCATTAGAAAAGACCATTTTTAAGCTTTCCAATGGATCTCCATATCAATGGGGTCATATGGGAGCTTGCAACTGCGGAAATCTTGCCCAAGAATTAACAAAGCTAGAAAAGTCGGAAATCCATCGGTATGCGATGGGGAGATATGGCGACTGGAATCAACAACTTGTAGACTTTTGCCCCACAAGTGGATACCCAATGGATCTTATGATCAGTAAGATGCTAGAGTTTGGATTAACTATTGAGGATTTATCTCATTTGGAAAGGCTTTCTGACCCCAAAATTTTATCAGCTATGCCCTTTGAGAGAAGGAGATCAATTTCCAAAAACTCAAAAGAAGATGTAATCTATTACATGAAGACCTGGTCGGAACTACTTAGAAAAGCTTGGGTGAAAGAAAATGTAGAATCTGAAATAGCAATTGAAGAAAAAAAATTAGCTGTTGCTTTATTGTAGGCAAAGAAAAAATATTTTAATTAGCATCAATATTTAATAAAACCTCTTTCTAATTAAACTATGGCTGATTTTGACGACGATTTTGACGATGTTGAAGACATCGAAGATGGTGATGATTTCGACAGTGATTTTGAAGATGAGTATGACTTGGATGATGACAATGAGTTCTTGGATGACAACATTGTAGATTTTGACGAGGATGAACTTGACGAAGACATCGATGAGGATTTTGATGACGAAATAGACTAATTAACCCTTAGACTGTAGTTTATTTTGTTAATACCAATTGTAAAAATTATCTTCGGGCTTCCGTTTTAACACAACCAAAAAGACATGATACTACTAGATATTTTCAGTTCTCCAATCGCATCAGGTGCGCAGACTTTCATTTTGATTGTTTGTATTCTAATTGGATTAGGAGCAGGATTATCAGCAATTGATGCTAGAAGTACTTTTTCTAAAAAGAAGTCTGATCATTAATTCATATCATACCGACATAGAAAGGAGGCTTTGCCTCCTTTTTTTATGTCCAAAATCTAGAGTTAAAATTACTTTTAAAAGATGCTACTAGGTTTAATTTTGCAGTGGAAGCATAGTCAGGTTTAGAAAAATCGAGATTTGGCAATCTGATAATTAAGTCAAAATCATCCTCAATTAGATCGTCACCTCCTGTTATTAATGCGATTTTTTTTCCTTGATTTTTAGCTAGTTGAAGCAATTCAAATGAAGCTTTACCTCCTTTTGATTGAGTATCATATTTCCCCTCCCCTGTAATAATTAGGTCTGCCCAATCTACATACTCGGGCAATTTTACCTTTTTAAAAAAATAACTTGAACCCATTTTTATTTCACAAGGAAAAAAAGCTGATAAACCAGCAGCTATTCCACCGGCAGCTCCAAAACCTTCCTCCTCAATAAATTCCTTCTTTGATTTATTATAGAATTTAAGAAGAACTTCCTCGCAAGTTTTCTCAAAAGAATCAGCCTCCTCTGGATTAAGACCTTTCTGAGGACCGAATACCTGAATAGCACCATTTTTCCCAAAAAAGAAATTCCTAACGTCACACAAAAGAGTAAATTCAATTTTTGGTAGCCTCGGGGAAAATTGAATATGCTTGATTTTTGAAAGGTAATTGGGGCTAAAGGGAGTCAGCTCCCTTCCCTTTTCATCCAACATTAGAATTCCCAAAGCAGCCAAGATCCCAGTCCCCAGATCAATACTGGCACTCCCTCCTAAACCCAAAACAATATGCTGTGCTCCTCTTTCAATTGCTTTTTGAAGAATCATACCTGTCCCAAAAGTGGAAGCAACAAAAGGATCTAAATGCTGATTTTGAAGTGATCCCAAACCTGAAGCAACTGAAATATCTATATAGGCAGTTTTATCTTTGTCATTCCAACCAAAAGCTCCTCTAATAGGTCTTCCATAAGCATTTAATGTCCAAAACTCTTCATATTCAAGATTCAAAACCTTAGTAAGAAGACTACAAGTACCATCCCCCCCATCAGCTAGAGGGACTATTTTAGTCTGATACTCTGGATACCTTTCTTTGATACAAGATTGAATAATCTCACCAACTTTGTCAGCAGTTATAGTTCCCTTAAATGCATTTGGAGAGATTAATACATTCATCCTAGTTTGACTTCATCCTTTTGAAATAGTCCTTTGAGGCAGCTTTAACTTTTGGAGCCAGATAAAATGTTGAAATCATAGTAGGAATTGCCATTACAGCATACATCCCATCTACTAAGCTAACTACTACCTGTAAAGAGGCTACTGCTCCAGCTACGATAGTGATCAGGTAGAAATAATTATAATAATCTGCCTTATCTGCTCCAAATAGATAATTGAAGCACTTATGCCCATAATAGGAATAGGTGAACATAGTCGAAAGCGCAAAAATCAAAACAGCCACCATCAACAAATATCTTCCCACGCCAGGCAATGCAGTATCGAATGCTGCCAAAGTTAGTCTTACACCATCTGACTCAGTGGTCTGCCAAACCCCCGTTAACATAATCACAAGTGCGGTAAGTGTACAAACTACAATCGTGTCGATAAATGGTCCTAGCATTGCAATTAAACCTTCACGAATTGGTTCATTATTTTTGGAAGCACCATGTACCATCGGAGCTGTTCCGATTCCCGCCTCATTTGAAAAAGCAGCCCTTCTGGCTCCTATAATAATTACGGCTCCTACCGCCCCGCCAGCGGCAGCTTCTCCTGAAAATGCATCTGTAACAATTTTGACAAGCATATCAGGGACATCACCTATATATTTGAAAACGATGATTAGAACTGTAATAAAATAGAGTCCAACCATAAAAGGAACAAGCTTTGAAGCCACGTTGGCAATTCGCTTGATTCCACCTAGAATTACAATTGCTACTATGATCATCATGGTGATTCCGATAATCCATTTGGTTTTTTCTCCTTCATCTAATCCAGCAGGCTCCAAAATAACTGTTCGGAAAACTGCCGTTAATTGATTTGCCTGAAAAATTGCCAGCAAACCCATCACCCCTGCAATACAGAAAATATAAGAGAGAAATTTCCATTTTTTTCCCATCCCTTCTTCAATTACGTACATCGGACCACCTTGAACCTCTCCTCTTGAGTCTTTGCCTCGATACATTATCGCTAGACTACAGGTATAAAATTTAGTTGCCATTCCTACAAAAGCAGAAACCCACATCCAAAATATAGCTCCCGGCCCTCCCATGGTAATCGCAATTGCAACTCCACTAATATTTCCCAAACCAACTGTAGCTGCAATAGCTGATGATAAAGCTTGGAAAGAAGTGATTTGTCCGGGAATATTACTGTCATCGTATTTTCCTCTTAGGAGACTAATAGCATGTCCTATTTTCCTAAATGGAACAAAACCAGAATGAAAAAGTAAAATACTTCCACCCCCCATTAAAACTACTAGCATTGGCGTGCCCCAAATCCAATCCGCAAACGCTATAATAAAATCTCCCATTGAGTTATTTAATTTCAACTATTGAATTATTTCACTACCAAGTCTGATGTGAATTTAGTTTCCATATTAGGTCGATTTTTATCAAAAACAAAGAACCCATAGCCTGAAAACCATAAAAAAACCTGAGAAAACTCAGGTTTTGATTATTTCTTATAACTTACCAATTCACCTGTGGCGAGCGGTAGAAACCTATCTTATTGATATCCCATCGCTTACCTTGAATTGCTATCCTTCTTTGGAAATCTTCCCAAGAACGTAGATTGCTAGGACTCCATGCCACCTCCGCTATTGCAGCCAAACGAGGATAAGTCATATACTCAATATCGGCTCGATTGGTAACTGTCTCTGTCCAAAGAGGAGCTTCAACTCCTAAAATATCAAATTTATTTATTCCTTCGGTATAGGTAGATGGATCCCAAGAATATGAATCTTTTAAGTCAATATATGCTGCCCAATGTAACCCAATCCTTGTTGTGGAATCATACTGCATATCTAAATAAGCTCGTTTAGCCGGAGACATCAGTATTTTATTCCCTTGCTCTTTCGTCAACTTTGCATTTTCTTCTTCGGCCCAAAATTGAGCGATGGTTCCCGGAAGAAGCTTACTTGTAGCAATTTCATCCCATCCCACATTTATTTTCCCATACTTCTGGACTAATTCCTGAACGCGCTCTACGAAATAAATATAATCTGGCTTCTCAGTCACGTGGGATTCATCGCCTCCTATATGAAAATATGGGCCAGGCGTAATCTCTGAAATCTCACGGATTACATCCTCCACAAATTGATAAGTTTGCTCTTTATTCGTCGCTAGTGTACTGAATCCTACCTCAATTCCAGAATATAGCTCAGCGGGGACTGGATTTCTATCCAGAATGTCAAAGTCTATTTTACCCTCAACCATTGTAGAAACATCACCATCTGGCAAGTTTACACCTGGGTTTAATTCTCCATAAGAAGCCAAAGCTGCATTGGTATGACCAGGCATATCCACTTCTGGCACGACAGTAATGAAATGCTCTGCCGCATAAACAACGATCTCCTTGTATTCTTCTTGAGTATAGAATCCTCCTTTGCCACCTCCCACTTCTGTACTACCTCCAATTTCGGTCAATTTCGGCCACGATTTAATCTCAATTCTCCATCCTTGATCATCAGTCAGGTGCAAATGAAGGTAGTTAAACTTGAATTTGGCCATCTGATCTATATAGTGTTTGACATCTTCTATGCTAATAAAATGTCTGGCTACATCAAGCATTGATCCCCTATATTCAAATTCAGGTTCATCCTGAATGGATCCTGTTGGTACAACCCAATCAACTGATTCAACCGATGAGCTTTCTATTTCAGTTGGGAATAGCTGAAGAAAAGTCTGAACACCATAAAAAATCCCAGCTTCTGTTGTTGAAGTAATTTTCACCTCATTTTCATCTACTTTTAATTGATAAGCTTCTGAAGCTTCTCCACTCGTTTGTTCTAAAATAATATTACCGAAATTTTGAGAAACTGGCATCTCAAAACCTGTTGCGGGAGAAATTCTGCTAGCTAAATAATTAGCAATAGTTTCAAGTTTGTTACCATTGCCCTTGTATTGTATTGCGGCTTCTGAATTCAATAAGAATCCTTTTCCAGTCGAACTTATAGATTTTGGGATAGGAATCAAACCAGCTTCATCAATAGGCACTTCAGGCATAGGCGCTTGACAAGAACTCACAATAACAGTCGCAACTAATATTGCGGACCAAAGTAAACTTTTCATAAGATTAGAATTTGGGTAAACTTAATTCAAAATTTTAAAAATCTCACCCATTTAAATAGAAAATATCAAGGAATGAAAAACAAGTGTTTATCAAGTCATGGAGAAAAAAAAATTAAAAAAAATATCAGATTTTGTGTTTTTAAATCAAGCCTGATTAAATCCTTTTTGATAAATTATGCCCTCTAATCATTCAAAACTCAAACATTAAACCCATTTTGAACCTAACTACAACCAAATGAAAAATAAGAAATCAAATACCAATAACTCCAGAAGAAGTTTTCTAAAAGGCTCTGCATTGGCTGCTGCTGGGTTTTATATTGTTCCAAGACATGTATTGGGTGGTACGGGTTTTATAGCTCCAAGCGATAAGCTTAGAGTTGCAGGAATTGGAATTGGAGGAATGGGGTTCAGTGATGTAAGTGGCGTTTTCAATAGTGGAAAAGCAGACATTGTTGCACTTTGTGATGTCGATGATACCAGAGCAAAACGGACAGTCGATGCGCATCCTAAAGCTCCATACTACAAGGATTTTCGCATTATGCTTGAAAAAGAAGCAAATAACATCGATGCGGTTACTGTTTCCACTCCCGATCATCAGCATGCTGTAGCCGCGATGATGGCTATGAAGATGGGCAAACATGTCTATGTACAAAAGCCTCTTTCTCATGATATCTATGAGGCTAGAATGCTCACTGAAGCTGCAGAAAAATATAAAGTGGTCACTCAAATGGGAAATCAGGGATCATCTGGAGAGGGCGTCCGCAAAATGGTTGAATGGTACAAAGCTGGATTAATAGGAGAAGCCACTAAAGTATATTCCTGGACCAATCGTCCGGTTTGGCCACAAGGCATTGAATGGTCGAAAAACCCAATTGCACCACCTTCAGATTTGGATTGGGATTTATGGCTTGGAACAGCCCCATACAAAGATTATGTAGGAAACTTGGTGCCATTCAACTGGAGAGGTTGGTGGGATTATGGAACGGGTGCCTTAGGGGATATGGCCTGTCATATCATGGAGCCTCCGTTTAGAGTATTAGAATTAGGATATCCAAAGTCAGCGGAATGTTCTGTAGGTTCAGTTTATGTTGGGGAATTCAACCGAGGTTATTTTCCTGAAAGTTGTCCTCCTTCTTCTCATATCACGCTTCGCTTTGATCGTCCTGGAAAAGAGGACTTAGAATTCCACTGGATGGATGGAGGAATTCAACCAACCAGACCTGAAGAATTAGAACCCAATGAACAAATGGGAGATGGTGGAAATGGTGTAATAATAGAAGGCACAAAAGGTAAAATGATGTGCTCAACCTACGGCATTAACCCTCAGCTCTTGCCTACTTCCAAAACAAAGGACATAAACGTTCCAGAAACCTTGTATCGTGTACCTGATGGAGATAGAGGCCATTATAGAAATTGGGTTGAAGCTTGCATTGCAGGACATGGATCTCAAGAATTCAAAAACCTGAGTTCTCCATTTTCTGTTGCAGGACCTTTGACTGAATCTGTATTGATGGGGAATCTAGCTATTCGCAGCTATGATTACCGCACCCCAAGAGCTGATGGAAATGCCAATCAATTCGACTATCCTGGACGTGGTATCAAGTTACTTTGGGATGGTCCTAATATGAAGATTACCAACTTTGATCCAGCGAATCAATTTGTGAAGCGGGAATACCGAGAAGGATTCTCTCTTTAAAATTTAAAAGGCTTTGAGTGATGATTACTCAAAGCCTTTTTTCAACGTTCCACTTCCAATTCTACTCTCCGGTTTTTAGACCTTCCACTTTCTGTGGTATTAGATGCTACAGGTCGAGTTCCTCCCCAACCTGAAATTCGAAGACTTTCAAATTCGATACCTTTCCCAATCAAATAATCTCTTACCGACTTAGCTCTTTCTAGCGAAAGCTGCTTATTTAACCCAGGATCACCTGCACTATCCGTATGTCCGTGAATCCGAATTTTCAATTCAGGATTTTCCAAAAGAAATTCTGCAATCTCATTTAGTCCGGCAAAAGTTTCTACACCCTCTAATTCGGCAGTTCCTCTTTTGAAATTTACATCCTTAAGTACCACCAAGTTTCCTGACTCAGCTTTAGTCATTAGGATTACATTAGGTTCTTCGGCCTTCAAGTCTGATACTTGAATCATCTGAGGAAAATAGCCTAATGACGTGATTTTTATTTCGATCACTCCAGAATTAATCAATTGAGAAATTTTAATATCTGAATTCTTATCAGCTGCAAAAGATTTGTCTCCAGTTTTCCAAAGAAGTGAAAATGGAACTTCTATCTTGTTTTTAGCATCTATCACAAACCAACTAACTGATTTCTCAGACTCTTCTTCAACTGAAAGCATTTTCACTTCTGGAATCCCAACTGCCGAAAGTGGATAAATTGGGGCGATTTTTACCGAGGTTTGAGAACTTGAAGTCGGCTGCGTTACCTCTGTAATTTTTTCCTTAGGTAATTCAAAATCATCTGGAATCACCAACTCAACCGGATCTGCAAAAGACAATAAGTCTGCGAAGCCATCACTATTTTGAGTGCTAGTCCAAATCACCTCTTTAGGAGAAATAAAGGTGACTGAAATATCAGAACCATTAGAACTTAGTTGAGTCCACTTTACTGGAATACTCCAGGTATCCCAGGTTTCCCCAAGTCTCTTTGAAATATAAATATCTTTTCCATTTGCTCCTGGAAGCATGTTTGAAGAGAAAAAAAGGCGGTTAGAACTCGGATCGAAAAAAGGGCTCATCTCCTGCCCTTCAGTATTCAATACCAAACCCAGATTAATCGGCTCAGACCAAGTAATCACTCCGGATTTTTGGCTAAAATAAAGGTCTTCATTGCCTCTTGAGTCCTTTCCATTCCCAGAAAGAAAAATCTGATTTCCTCCTGAAACTACTCTGCCAGACAACTGACCTTTCAAATCTTCCAGTCCTGGCATAGTTACCTTTCTAAGAAAATTCCAATCTTTTCCGAATTTAGAATATTGATATAAGCCTACATTTGATCCTTCTTGATGATAAACCAAAAGGGTTAAAACATTTTCTAATCCTAGTGCATAATCATATCCTGATCGACTTAAGTCGGTACGATGAATTGCTTCAGACCAATTCCCATCTTCCCCTTTTATGGTCATCCAAATATCCCCTGGATCTGTAACTCCTCCGATGTTATCAGGATGAAAAGCACGAGTAAACAAGAGCGTATTATCACCGATCCAAACAGGATTCATATCATCCTGTGGGCTATTTGCTCCCGAAAGAGATTGGATCTGCTGGGAAAATAAAACTAAAGGAAAACAAAAGGCAAGCAGTAAAACGCTGCTTGCCTTGAAAATCCATTGCGAGATTTTTATCATAATTTATTGATCAAGGACTATAGCAAATATCAATGGCGCTACAATCGTTGCATCTGACTCGATAATATATTTAGGAGTATTAATCCCTAGTTTACCCCAAGTGATTTTTTCATTTGGAACAGCTCCGGAGTAGGATCCATAGGAAGTTGTCGAATCTGAGATTTGACAGAAATACCCCCATAGTGGAACACTATCCCGCTGCAAGTCTTGATGCAACATTGGCACTACACAGATAGGGAAATCTCCTGCAATTCCCCCGCCAATTTGAAAAAAGCCTACTTTACTATCTTCCGTAGCGTTATGAGTATACCATTCTGCAAGAAACATCATGTATTCGATACCAGTCCTTACAGTATGCACATTTTTCACATCTCCACTAATAACATGGCCTGCAAACATATTTCCAAGGGTAGAATCTTCCCATCCTGGAACGATGATCGGAAGATTTTTCTTAGCGGCTTCTAGCAACCAGCTATTTTTAGGATCAATCTGGTAGGAACCTTCTAGTTTTCCCGAAAGAAGGATTTTATAGAAAAACTCATGTGGGAAGAAAGCTTCTCCAGCTTGGTCGGCTTTAACCCATTCTTCCAAAATCACATTTTCTATACGTCTCATTGCTTCCATTTCCGGAATACAAGTATCTGTCACCCGATTCATATGTCGCTCAAGCAAATCTTGCTCCTGGGCAGGTGTTAGCTCTCTGTAATTTGGGATTCGCTCATAATAATCATGTGCGACAAGGTTGAAAACATCCTCTTCTAGATTTGCTCCCGTACAAGTGATGATTTGGACTTTATCCTGTCTGATCATTTCGGCTAAAGAAATTCCCAACTCCGCTGTTGACATCGCTCCTGCCAAAGTCACCATCATTTTGCCACCATTATCCAAGTGAGTTTTATACCCTTCTGCTGCATCTATAAGGGCGGCAGCATTAAAATGTCTATAGTTATGCTTTAAAAATTCTGTAATTTTCATATTTGGAAGTTTCGATTTAAGAGTTGCAAAAATATTGATTTTTACCCTACAAAAAAACCCGGCTTAACCGGGTTTCAATGTTTTAAAATAAGTTTAACACTTATTTTGCAGTATCAGCTGGTGCAGCATTATACTCTTTATTCAATTCTTCGATGACAGTTGCAGTAATATCAATGGCATCATTTGCATACCAAACTGCTCCTCCTCTTGTATAGCTAAGAATCACATCTATGTTATTTTTTTCAGCGTGAGCTTTCAAATACTTCTGCACTCGGTCATAAACCTCAGAATATAGTGTTGACTCATCTACTGATAATTCTTGCATCAGATTATCTCTATAAGTCATTAAATTTTGCTCTTTCTTAACAAGCTCTTCTTGCTTTGCACGCTGCTGATTAGGAGTCATATTCCCTCCTGTCTGCTGAAAATTGGCTACTTCCTGCTCAAATCCTCTCGCTCTCCCCTGAAGGTCACCTTCGAATTTTTTACCTTTTTCAGTAATCTCACCTGATCTTTTAATGAAGTAATCAAATTTATTGATCACACTATCGGTGTAGACGAAAGCAATTTTCATATCACCTGCAGCGATCGATTCTGATGTTGCAGATTCTGAAGTAGTGGAAGTTCCTGCTTTATCACAGCTGTAGAAAAGCACTGAGGCTAAACTTAATAATCCTAGTAATTTTAATCCCTTTTTCACTTTTTTATTTTTATAGATGACAAGGGCGCAAATATAAAGAAAGAATTCAGTTTACAAATGATGAAGTACCCTTGGCTTTACTAAATTGAGTTAACTTCAAAAAAACAGCTCCATTGCTAGTCGATAGACTTGTGTATGAGCATCTACAATTTTTGAAATTTGGGGAGAATATCCTCCTCCCATACAGCACATAATAGGTGCATTCCACTTTTTCCCAAATTCCAGAACCATTTTATCCCGATTTTTTATACCTGGAATAGTCATTCCCAGTCGCCCCAGTTTGTCAGTTGATAATACATCTACACCGCATTGATAGATGACAAAGTCGGGTATAAATAGCGTTTCAATCAAAGCTAGATTGCTGCTAAGAAGGCTCAAGTAAATTTCATCATCAACGCCATCCTCCAATCCTATATCCAGATCAGAAGTCTCTTTCCGATGAGGATAGTTTTTTTTACCATGCATACTAAAAGTAAAAACCTGATCATTGCTACCAAAAAGAGAAGCTGTTCCATTTCCTTGGTGAACATCAAGGTCAATTACCAAAACCTTCTTCGCAAGGTTTTTCTCCAGCAGGTAATTTGCAGTAATACCTATATCATTGAGTAGACAAAAACCCTCCCCTCGATCTGCAAAAGCATGATGAGTACCTCCTGCGATATTCATTGCAATCCCAAATTCTAGAGCATAAAGAGCTGCTTGAACTGATCCCCCGGCAATTTGTATCTCTCGATTTACAAGTTCTTTCGAAAGCGGAAACCCCGTAGCTCTGATTTCTGATTTAGAAAGGGATAGATTTTTCAATTTTTCCCAATATTCTAAGGTATGTGTGGAAAGGATCCAATCTTCAGAAATTGCTTCTGGCACAAAAAAACTTTCCTTTGAAATCAGGCCCTCATATAATAATTGCTCCGGAAGCAACTCGTATTTTTCCATTGGGAACCTGTGACCTTTTGGCAAGGGATGTGAATAAGTAGATGCGTAAGCTATTTTGAGCATAAAAAAACACTTGTCCAAAGAACAAGTGTCAAGCATAATTGTTAAATCTTTTAATCGTCAAATTCTTCTTCCTCAGATTGGAAAGAATACATCGTATCATCAAGAACTAGTGTATCATCATTAAATTCTTTGACGAATTTCGCGATAGTCTTTTCATCAATAAAATCCACGTTGAGACTAGCATCTACACCAATCCCATAATCATGATTGGTATCTATATCGACAAACTCTTGAACCTTGACGCTTTCTTCCTCCTCAATTTCCATGATGATTTCAGTAATGAACCAACCAATCTCTTCCTCTTCTTGTGTCAGGGGGATCATATTTCCATTCTCATCCTCTTCATAAGAGATCCCTTTAAAATTAGGGAATTTCTGAGCGGCTTTATGCTCTGCCAATTCATATACTTCACTTGCATGATGAAGTCGTAGCGTATAAAGTGCAGCATCATATATGACCTCTTTGCCTTCATACATTCCCAAGAAGTAAAAGTTTACAAACTCATCCGTATTTTCTTCATCGGGTATGATTTTAAAACTTTTACCTAGGCTTGCAAGCTCCTCTCTTAACTTAAGGATTTGCTGAGGATCAAATCCAGGATTGGTGAATTTCATGGTTCAAAAATTACAATTTCATGTCGTTTAGTAATGCTATTTTCGACTACTTTATGTCAATATAGTTTCAAAATCTAAACCAATAAAATTAATTCCACAATGGTTGATGAAGATTTTATCAAAAAACTTATAAAAGATCGAGAAAATCTGACTTTAGATCTAAAATTAAAAATCACCTCCAAACGAAAGATTGCAAAAACTATTTCTGCTTTTGCAAATACCGAGGGGGGAATAATTTTGATAGGAGTATCGGATAAAGGTAATCTTGTAGGTATTGATATTGAAGAAGAAAAGTACATGATCAACTCTGCTAACGAAGAGTACTGCGTGCCTCAAGCACAGATTAGTTTTGAAGAATTTACAGTTTGGATTGATAAAAAAAATCAAACCGACGAAAACGAAATAAATTTATTACTGGCTATCATCAAAAAATCGAAACCCATAAAAATATTTGTAAAAGAAAACGGAAAAACGCAGGCTTACTTTCGGAAAAAAGATCAAACATTATCTGAATCAAACTACTTATAACCAAAGTAATGACAGCCCTTACAAACTTAATTTCTGATAAATATCATCAAATTATAATGTAGGAATTCGGGACTGGTTTTGAGTTCTTAAGCTGTCAAGTCTTATATTTACGACAACAACAAAATAACCCTCGAGTGATTATCATTATCTTCTTCCTTTTGCATTGGTATTTCTCCCTGTTTTGCCAAAGTTTCTTTTTGCATCGTTATGCAGCTCATCAGATGTTCTATATGAACAAGTATTGGGAAAAGTTCTTTTACTTTTTCACGTGGATGTGGCAAGGAAGCTCTTATTTATCCCCAAGAGCATACGCGATCCTGCACCGAATGCACCACGCTTATAGTGACACCCCAAAAGACCCCCATAGTCCCCATCATACAGAGAATCTTTTTACCATGATGTGGAAGACGAAAAATATTTATAATGAGTACTTTTCTTTCCGTCTAAAGCCTGAAGAGCGATTTTCTAAAGACATTCCAGATTGGAATAAATTTGACAAATTCGCAGATACGATGCTTGTCAGAGTAAGTTGGGGCTTATTTTATGTTGCAATCTATGTGTTATGTATTTCAGTTTTTGAATTACCCGGCACGCATTGGTGGATGTATTTCTTACTTCCTATTCATTTCTTGATGGGCCCAGTTCACGGAGCTATTGTCAATTGGAGTGGCCATAAATATGGTTATGCAAACTTTGACAATAATGACAAATCCAAAAACAGTCTTCTCTTAGACGTACTAATGCTTGGAGAATTGTTTCAAAACAATCACCATAAGCTTCCAAATCGACCGAATTTTGCTGTTAAATGGTATGAATTTGACCCAACCTACCCAATAGTCAAACTATTACATGCTACTGGGATAATCAAATTAAGAGCGACATAAAAAAAAGCCTCCAAATGGAGGCTTTTTTTTTGATCTTTAATTAACAGAAAACCAGTGATTTAAAATTTTTATAAACTAAATAGTAAAACTAATTGGGAAATTTGTTGCTTTTTAGAAACTAAACGAATAATTTTCTGACGATTTAAAACTTAACACCTTATTTATGAAACCATTAACAAGAGCAGAAGAGGAGATCATGCAAATCCTCTGGGAAATCGAAAGAGGATTCGTCAAAGACATCCTTACACCTATGACTGATCCGAAGCCGGCTTACAACACCGTTTCGACAATTGTGAGAATTCTTGAGAGAAAAGGATTCGTTAGTCATAAGTCTTATGGTAAAAGCCATGAGTACTTTCCAATCGTTTCAAAAGATGAGTACAGATCGTTTATCATCAAAAAAATGCTTGGTGGATACTTCGACAACTCATTTGCAAAGCTTCACGAATTCTTCAAGAATGACGAAACTTTGAACACAAAAAGTTTTCAGTAAAAAAACTTAATCAAAAAAAGCCCGGAAATTCCGGGCTTTTTTTTTGACCAAATATTTCAGAATCACTTTACATCTTTTAGAAGTTCCTGCACTGCAACTTCCAGCTGCTGATCAATTCCTTTATCTATTTTACCTGGCATATTTTTCACCTCAAACTGAGGCTTAGTCTCGTTATTTTCTAACCATTCTCCAGCTTTGTTTTTCGCAGAAATTGGTACAGCTCCCCATCTCACTCCATTTGGCAAACCTTCCCAACCCGCAAAAGAACAGGTCCCCGGAGTTGGCATACCTACTGTTTTACCGATATTCAAATCTGTGTAACCACAAGCAAAACAATGCCCATCGGAATAATTTGCTTCATTAAACATGGCAAGAGTTGGTTTGGTCCATCTGGCAGTAGGCTCATAGCCTACAACTTTTGCTTCAGTAGCGTAGGTTAAAAACTTCTCACCGGTGAAAAACATTGCCAAATCAGCTACCAAGTCCCCTCCTCCGTTAAAGCGAGTATCAACAATCACAGCTTCCTTATCGTGGTATTTTCCGAGCATTTCATCATAAACGTTTCTGTATGGACCATCGCTCATACCTGGAATATGAACATACCCAAGTTTGCCATCACTCAATCGCTCTACCTCAGCCTGATTCTTTTTTACCCATCTTTTATAAAGTAGTCTTCCTTCCTCACCTAGCGAGATCGGCTTGATGGTCCATTGCTTTTTTGTCCCAGTTTTAGGTTCCAATACCTCAATCAAGGTGAACTTATTTGCCTTTCGATTTAATAATTTGGCATGGTCAAAATCCAAAGTAAGTAATTCTCCGTCAATACTTTCTATGATCATTCCAGGCTCTATTTCTATACCTGATTTATCCAGAGGTCCTTCTGCAATCACTTCAGCTATTTTGATTCCATTGCCTTCATATTTATAGTCTATAAATACTCCTAATGAGGCTGTCGCATCTGCTAAGTCAATGGATCTGGAATAACGCGCACCCGCATGAGATACATTCAACTCACCGATCATCTCAGAAAGTAATTCTGCAAATTCATATTCATTGCCAATATGTGGAATGTACTTTTCATAATTAACCCGAGCGGCTTCCCAATCCACACCATGCATATCCGGGGTATAGAATATTCCCTTTGTTCTAAGCCAAACATGATCAAATAAGTGAGCTCTCTCCGCATCTTTGTCATAAGTCATTTCCCCGGAGATTTTGATTGACTCTCGTTTCATTGTTTCCGGATTAATTTTGGAAATGGATCCATTGGACATCAAAAAGAGATTTTTCTGATCTTTATCCCACATTAAGCTAGCAGAATTTGCATCTAAAGCGATTTCCTGCTTGGTCTCTTTTGTTCGTAGGTTTGTACTCCAAAGATTCATCCCTTTCTCAAATGAGGTAAGGTAGAAAAGCTTTTCCCCATCTTTTGACAATACTGCATCTCCCAAATCTGAAGAATGAATTGTCAATCTTGCCTTTCTGTCTTCTATTCCATCAAAGTCAAATTTTAGCGGCTTTACTTCTTTTTCAGCTTCTTTCTTGGTCTTATCTTTCTCTGTTTCATCTTCTTTTTTCTTCGACTTTTCAATCTCTTTCATCAAGTCAAAATCTTCTTTCGAAAGGCGAAACTTATCCCAGCTTTCCTGATCAAAAAACAGCGTATAAACATCGTTTTGATTTTGTCCGCTTGTCGCATAGCTTCTCAATCCATCTCTATTGGAAAACCATAACATCTGTTTTCCTCCATTCACCCACTTAGCCTCATCGTCTCCGTAGCCGCTTTTTGTCAGATTACGCATAGGCTCTTTGCCAGCTGCATCCAATAAAACGACTTCTGAGTTTACCATAGTCGGTCTAAAAGAAGCTAGCAGCCATTTACTATCAGGACTCCAGGTGAAATATTGATCTCCATCTCTCATGTGAAATAATTCATCTTCATCTAAGAGAGTCACTTCGGCATTCGATGCCAAATCACGGACTTTCAATACTCTTCTATTTTCCACGAAAGCTATTTTCTTACCATCAGGTGAAAACTTTGGCAAATAGGCATCGGTTGCTACACTCACTAATGGCTCTTCTTTAATCAAAGTAGAAGCGAAGAAAAAAGGCTCATCAGCTCTTACTATTTTACTTTGGAAGATCTGCCACTTCCCTCCTCTTTCACTTGAATAAACAACGGATTTTCTATCCGGAGCAAACTCTACAAATCTTTCCTGCTCTGGCGTATTTGTAATCCTCTTAGTCATTGCACCGTCAACCGAAGTCACGAATACTTCTCCTCTTGCGATAAATGCAATCTCTTTTCCATCAGGAGATATAGCCATTTCCCTTACTCCTCCATTGATCGATATGTAATTATCAGCATTACTGATCGATTGAGTTTGAAGATTGACTTGAAGCTTTTGAGGTTGTGCACCTTTGTTTAAAGTGTAAAGCTCACCATCATAGCTAAATGACATCAAGCCTTCATTGGAAATAGACAAAAAACGAACTGGGTAAGTTTTTAGATCCGTAAGAGCTGTGGTCGAAGTCGGATTGGCAATACTCATGGCATAGACATTGAAATTGCCATTCGTTTCACTGAGGTAATAGATTTCTGATTCATCAGGAGAAAAAACTGGGTTTCTATCCTCTCCATAAAAACTGGTAAGCATCTTATGGGAGTTTGTTTTAGCATCATAAAGCCAGATGTCTCTTGCTACTCCTGATTGATGATGCTTCCTCCACTCGTTTTCACCACCTTTTTTATCATGGTAAATCATCTTATCTCCAGCCTTATTGGACTGAACATATTCAGCTGGAATCGTCCAAACCTGATCTACTCGACCACCTTTTTTAGGAACTTCATAAAGCTCTGGCTGAGATCCCGTAGGATATTGACGATGTTCTGCCTGATCCAGTCTTGTTGTTCCAAAGATTATTTTTTCATTATCTGAGGAAAACTCAAACGGCTGTTCGTCATTCGAATGGTAAGTCAAGCGTGATGCTGGACCTCCCGAAGCGCTCATTATGAAAATGTCAAAATTCCCATAACGATCAGATGCAAAAGCAATTTGGCTTCCATCCTTGCTCCAAACAGGTTTGTAATCGTGTGCCTCATGGAAAGTAATCTGCTTTGCATCCCCTCCTTTACTAGGTACAAGATAAAGATCCCCTTTATATGTGAAAACGATCTGAGAACCGTCAGGAGAAATTGCCGGATAGCGCATCCATTGAGGAGCTACCTGGGCTATACTTATGTTGACGTAAAAAAAGGCCAAACAGGCCATCAATAAATATTTTTTCAAATTCATATTTAATCAGTTTGACGCTAAAATAAGAGAATTTTCAATCCCAACTTACTATCTTTTTTATGGGAAATGTTTTTAAGGATATATGCGGAAATTCAGAAAGCTCCATTTATTCCTTTAATCCTTCGGCTGACCAAGCTATATTTGCGGCTTGAAAAAAAATCAAACACCCATGAATTCATTTATAGAAGAACTTCGCTGGAGAGGAATGCTTCAGGACATGACTCCTGATATTGAGGAACATCTTAGTAAAGGAATGGCCTCGGCTTATTTAGGCTTTGATCCTACAGCAGACTCGCTTCATATTGGTCACCTAGTGGGTGTAATGACACTATTACATTTCCAAAGATCAGGACATAAGCCATTTGCCTTAGTTGGAGGTGCTACGGGGATGATTGGTGATCCTTCCTTCAAGTCAGATGAACGAAATCTACTCAATAAAAGCACCTTAGATCATAACGTGAATTGCCTTCAGGCACAGCTTTCAAAATTCCTGGACTTTTCGGGAAAAGCAGAAAATAAAGCTGAGCTGGTAAATAACTACGACTGGATTTCAAAATTTAGTTTTTTAGAATTTATCCGTGACGTTGGAAAGCACATCACAGTAAACTACATGATGTCGAAAGATTCTGTAAAAAGAAGACTTGAGGATGGAAATGGTTTGTCTTTTACCGAGTTTTCTTACCAGCTGATCCAAGGCTACGATTTCTATCATTTATGGAAAAATGAAAATTGTACCGTTCAACTTGGAGGTTCGGATCAGTGGGGGAATATCGTGACAGGTACTGAGCTCATCCGAAGAATGGGTGGTGGAAGTGCTTATGCATTGACTGTCCCATTGATCACCAAAGCAGATGGGACTAAATTTGGTAAAACCGAAAGTGGATCGGTTTGGCTGGACCCGGAGAAAACTTCACCTTATGCCTTTTATCAGTTTTGGCTGAATGTATCCGATGAAGACGCATCTAAATACATCCGGATTTTTACCGTTTTGGATCAAAAAACGATTGAAGCTTTGGAAGTTGAACATGCCGAAGCTCCGCACCTAAGAATCTTGCAAAAAGAAATCGGGAAGCAACTCACTAAAATGGTCCATGGGGAAGCTGAGTTTGAGATGGCTTTAAAAGCCTCTGAAATACTTTTCGGAAAATCCTCAACAGAAGATCTTGCTGCTTTAGATGAGCGAACTTTCCTGCAGGTTTTTGAAGGTGTACCTCAGGTCCAAATTTCAAAATCTGAACTTGATCAGCTCACCTCGATCCTTGACCTTTTTGGCGAGGTAACTCAAGGAGTTGTTTTTGCCTCAAAGGGCGAAGCTCGAAAAATGATTCAGGGTGGTGGAGTCAGCATCAATAAGGAAAAGCTAAATGATCCAAACGAAGCTCCTTCCTTTCATTTGCTGCAAGACAAATATCTATTGGTACAAAAAGGAAAGAAAAACTACTTTATCATAGAAATAAAGTAAGATTTTGATGCTCAAGATCTAAGTGCTTTGAATTAAATTCAAAGCACTTTTTTTGAAAATTGACGGTATTTAAACAACATTAAACCGAACTTTTTGACCCAGGTTTAATAACTTTGTTCTCAACTTTTAGAAAAATCAAAATTCAATGGCAGGCGAAAAGAATAAAGAAAAAGTTATTTTAGATTCAGCGGTTGCTTTATTTACGAGTAAAGGATTTCAGTCAACCCGGATGGAGGATGTGGCAAAAAATGCTGGAATCAGTAAAGGGCTTACTTACTTTTATTATAAGAATAAAGAAGACTTGTTCATGGCTTTAACCAAGAAAGCTTTTGATCAGTTCAAGGACGAATTTAGAGACGTCTACAGAAGCAAAGGAAAAACTGGTTTGGAAATGCTATCTGACCTTTTGATTAGAATCACTGCTTTTGCCAAAAAAAACCAGGTTTACTACGATTCCATTCTCAATTTTCTGGACTTAGTTAAGAAATATAACAATCCGGAAACCCGAGCACTCATTAACCCATTGATTTTAGAAAGCAGTCACTTTCAGAAGCTTTTAGAAATCCATCATGACCCAGCCAAAATCGGAATCATGATCGTGAGCCAGGGTCAAAAAGATGGGAGTATCAGGCCTGAATTACAGCCGGAAATAACATTTTACACCGTTTGGAGCATGATCATTGGCTATGAAAAAATGTTGGGACCAATCGAATATGAAGGAAAAGACATGAAAGTTCATCCTGAAAATTGGGAACCTGGATTTCTCAGATTAATGAACGAAATGCTGAAAGGTACCATTCAAGCCACAAAGCCAGTAACTGTTCAGGGAAGCTTATTCTAATCGCAAGTTTATATTCCACCGTTATTCCTGAGTATTTTATAATCCAAGCCAATTTGAGGTGGCTTGGATGAGATCATAAATAGGCGATTCCGCTAGACAGTTACCACATTTTTGAAAGGTGAAAATGCAATCCACATAATCCGTGAACATGTGGAACAATAAGCCAATTCCAATGATTTTGAATGGTTTTGGTAGAAAGAGAAAAATCACATAAACCACCATCGCATAACTCGTATGAAGCGGGTGAAACTGTATACTGCATCGGTTTGCTTGAAAAATAGGAGTCGAGAAAAGATGATCTAAATCAACGAGCATAGTAGCCAGGAGAATCAAATAGACCTTTTTCCATTCTTTTCTAAAGAATAAAAATGCAATAAAAAAAGGAAATCCTAAATGCAAAAAGTAATGTACAATTGCCTGCATATGGGATTTCCTTTTTTTTGACTAATTGGATCTAACTCTAATAGCCTTCAAATCAATGAACCTCACCCATCATTTTTCGGATGATTGGCTTGAGTAAAAAGAGTAGCGCAGCAGATCCAAGAACAGTGTAAACGATCAACATATATTGATCTGGCATCTGAGCTAAAGCTTCTTCAGATCCACCACTTGCCTCGCCCGCAATCAATCCTGCAATCAAATTACCTAAAGCAACAGACAAGAACCAGATTCCCATCATTTGTCCACCATAACTTTTCGGAGCAAGCTTGGTAACCAAAGACAATCCCACTGGCGATAAACTTAACTCCCCAAAGGTATGGAGCATATAAGTCATGATTAGCCAAGTTGGTGCGGCCAAGTCACCTGAAGCGGCAATTTTAGCAGCAAAATACATTACCAAAAAGCCCATCCCCAACGCAAATAATCCGAAAGCAAACTTCAAAGGAGAACTAGGCTCCATATTTCTTCGCCCTAGCCAAACCCACATAGCACCGAAAATCGGAGCAAAAATGATGATAAACATGGAGTTGATAGATTGAAAATATCCAGTAGGAATTTCCCATCCAAAAACGGTACGATCGGTAAATCGCTCTGCAAAAAGATTTAAAGTAGAACCCGCTTGCTCAAAACCAGACCAAAACATGGCAGAAAACAGGAAAAGGATTGCTATTACCCCAACCTTATTTCGATCACCTTTATCCAATCCTCCAAAAGCAATAACATAACCAAGATAGCCAAAAGCCACCACTGCTATGATTGTACCTGAAGCCCCCGCAATAGCAGAAACATCGATGGGAATTATTCCGGTAAAAAGAACAGCGATTATTGCAATCAATGCTCCAATCACATAGGTGGTTCCTTTTTTAAGCTTATTAAAACTGATTTTTTCCTCTGGAGTCTCAACTATTGGTTGATCGCCTAAACCATCCAATGCTTGGCTGGTAAGTTTATACTGAATTAAGCCTATCACCATTCCCAATCCAGCTACACCAAAACCAAGGTGCCAATCGTAAGTAGCTAAAGTGCTACAAACTATGGGAGCGATCAGAGCTCCCAAATTGATACCCATATAAAAAATTGAAAAACCAGCATCACGCTTCGAACTTCCAGCCGGGTACAATTGGCCTACGATTGAACTGATGTTTGGCTTCAAAAGGCCGGTTCCAAACACAATTAAAACCAAACCCAAGAAAAACGAATTTGTATCAAATGCCGAAAGTGCTACTTTTTCCACCTCAGCAGTACCGAACAAGTTAACCAGACCAGGAAGAGCCATTGTAAAGTGCCCCAAAGCAATGATAATTCCTCCATACCAAACTGATTTCTTCAGACCAAAAAGCCGATCAGCGAGCCATCCACCGGGTAAAGCTAATAAATACACTCCCATGGTATAAAGACCATAGATAGCACCTGAGGTTTTATCATCAAATCCCAATCCACCATCTATTACTGCGGTGGTCATAAAAAGGATAAGTAAAGCCCGCATTCCATAATAGCTGAATCTTTCCCACATTTCTGTGAAAAATAGGGTCATCAGACCTTTGGGATGACCGAAAACAGTTGGCCCTGCGAATTCTGAATTGAGTTGTTTTTCCAAGGATAGTTTTATTTGGGTGAAATCAATTTTACAATGATAATCTATTTTCCTACTTGTTTCCAAAGTTAACCCGGAGGAAATATCCTTTTGAAACAAAATTTTCTGATGTTTGAAATAAGCTTTTACTAGAGATTCCAAGACATTGATACTTGCCACAGAATTTTCATTGGTTTTTCTTTCGTAATCGATTGAAAAGCTAAAAAATGCAGTTTTTTGATAAGTATTTTACAGAAATGATTATTTTTGTGAAGACAATTTTCAGTTTGTAAAACCCAAATATTATGCAGGAACAAGTTCTGGAAACCCAGATCGATCCCCTGTCTTTTCTAGACTTGAAGACAAGCGGAAAAGTACACTACAACCTTCCTCCTGCCGCCTTAGTAGAACATGCTTTGGCCAGGAAGGAAGGTTTTCTTACTTCCACCGGCGCCTTGATGGCAGACACAGGCAAGTTCACAGGAAGATCTCCAAAGGATCGCTACATCGTCTTGGATGAAAAAACCAAAGACGCTGTTTGGTGGGGAGATATCAATATTCCTTTCGACTCGGATAAATTCGATGCTCTTTTGGAAAAAATGAAAGTCTTCCTTCAAGACCGGGATTTATTTATCCGGGATGCGTATGCAGGAGCGGATCCAAATCACCGTTTAAATCTTAAGATAGTCAATACCTGGGCATGGCATAATCTCTTTTGCAACAACATGTTTTTAAGACCATCCAACCAAGAATTGGAAAACTTTGAACATGACTTTACTATTATCTGCGCCCCCGGTTTTGAAGCGAATCCTGAAACTGACGGAACTAAAAACCCAAATTTCGCCATCTTAAATCTTTCCAAAAGAATGATTCTAATTGGTGGTACCGGTTATGCTGGTGAGATGAAAAAGGGGATATTTTCTGTTCTCAATTTCCTACTTCCACATGAAAAACAAGTGCTTTCAATGCATTGCTCTGCAAATGTGGGGAAAGATCAGGATACTGCGATCTTTTTTGGACTTTCAGGAACTGGTAAAACCACCCTATCTGCAGACCCAAATCGAAGCTTGATTGGTGATGATGAACATGGATGGACAGAATCGGGAATTTTCAATTTCGAAGGTGGCTGCTACGCAAAAGTAATTGACTTAACCCGTGAAAAAGAACCTGAGATTTGGGATGCCATTCGTTTTGGTGCGATCGTAGAGAATACCAGATTCAAGCCAGATTCTCGAGATGTTGATTTTGAAAATAAATCAGTCACTGAGAACACCCGAACTGCCTACCCAATTGATTTTATTCCAAACGCCCTTAACCCCTCCATTTCAGGAATTCCACAGAATATTTTCTTTTTGACTGCGGATGCATTTGGAGTGATCCCCCCCATTTCCAAACTTAATAAAAGCCAGGCGATGTACCATTTCATTTCAGGATATACCGCCAAAGTTGCCGGAACCGAAATGGGAATCACTGAGCCGAAACTTACCTTCTCAGCTTGTTTTGGTGCTGCGTTCTTACCTTTACACCCCACTGAATATGCAACACTATTTGGGGAGAAAATGGAGAAACACGAAACTAATGTTTGGCTAATCAATACTGGATGGACTGGTGGTGCTTATGGAACAGGATCAAGAATGAAACTCTCCTACACCAGAGCTATGATCACCGCAGCACTCGAAGGAAAACTTGATAAAGTAGAATATAAGAGTCACCCAATCTTTGGGTTCCAAGTACCACAAACTTGTCCAAATGTCCCTTCCGAAGTATTAAACCCAAGAAATACTTGGGCAAATACTGAGGATTATGATAGACAGGCAACGGTGCTTGCGAAAGCTTTCCGTGATAACTTCAAGAGATTCGAAGATTTTGCAACAGCAGATATTTTGGAAGGATCACCGCTAGGTTAAAACCTATTTGAAATGAAAAAAATCCCACAATTTGAACTGTGGGATTTTTTTTTGAATGATGTTTAGATTTTAAATTTCTCGTAAAAATCGATCTATTTATTGAAATATTACTATATAAGTTTAATGACTATGCTTTATTCAAATATTTAAAAAAAAGAAGTAAACAAAATTCGCTTTAGGTACTTCGCTTTAAAACTCTATTTTTGCAATTCTAAATCGAAAAAGAAATAAACATTCTAACAAGATATTACAACTCATGAAAACAGCAGAGATCAAAACAGCCAAAGGAACTATGAAAGTAGATTTTTATGAAAAAGATGCTCCAAACACTGTTAAAAATTTTGTGGATTTAGCGAATAAAGGCTTCTATGATGGTCTGACCTTTCACAGGGTTATTCCAAACTTCGTAATTCAAGGTGGCTGCCCTATTGGAAATGGTGCAGGTGGACCTGGATATAAAATTGATTGCGAATTGACAGGAGAAAATCAATATCATGATCGTGGTGTATTATCCATGGCTCATGCAGGAAGAAATACCGGAGGATCTCAGTTTTTCATTTGTCATAGCCGCGACAATACCGCTCATTTAGACCGGAACCATACTTGCTTCGGTAAAGTAGTTGAAGGTCTAGAGGTAATCGATGCGATCAAAGCTGGAGATGTAATTGAAAAGATCACGATCTCAGAATCCTAAAATCAAAAGGCTAAGAACCAAAAGGCTCCAATATTTCAATATTGGAGCCTTTTTTTATTTGAGTTCTTTCAAAATTTTTAAAACCGATGAATGAATTTTCGGTGCAGTTTCCGGGCCAAGGGAATTGATTTCTCCGTATGGCCTGTTTTTATTCTTGTAGGTGAAAGGAGGCTCAACATCCCATTGACTTTTTGGAATGATATAACCAACCATATCATTTGACATCCCTGCAAAAAACTTAAACTGACCAGGTATTTGGGTTTGAAGGGCAGGAACTTCCAAAGGCTGGATTCCAAAATCACCTCCTGCGGGACTTTCTATGCCCCCATGCAAGATCTCAGGATAAAGCTCTCCAGGTACATGCACAAAAGTAGCAGGACCGAGTTTCCATGCAGAAACTTCCGATCGAATATGTTTCCATTTGGTAAACCCCCGATCAAAAATCCCCAGATAAGCAGCCAGATGAAATAGCTTATTATCCATTTTCAATTCGATAGTCTCAGCTCTGACGGCTAAATTGGATTTCCCCACCTCCAGGTAAGAGCTATCACGAAGTGTCTCCAAGGTAACTTTGGCCAAAGCCCGACCCTGAGCGATTATTTTTTCCGGATTTTGTTTTTGAAATTTTTCTTTTGAAAAAGGATCTATCACTTCCATCGATGGATGTGTGGTCATCAATCCACCAATTGCACCATTTAGGAAAATTGCCACTCCTCCTACTCCTTCCACAAAAACACTATCCTTTTCCACAATTCCATTTTCCACAATTTCCCTCCAGTGATGTGCAAAATCTGAGCTTACCTCAATATTTTCTAACCAAAGTGTCTCAGGATGATTTCCCCAGTTCATGATCGTACCAAGTGTCTCATTGGTTTCGGCATCCAACACTTGCATTAACTTCAGACCTGCATCTAATACTTGTGGATCTCGGGTATCTCCTACCAATGGTTTCAACTTTTCCTGCTCTTCTGAAAATCGAAATACCGCCTTTCTTTTATTTTCTGAAGCTTGACTAACTGCTTTTTGAATCCCTTTTTGGACTTGATAAAGGTAAGCCGGATCAACTCCTCTTTCATATTGGGAAGCT
Organism: Algoriphagus marinus; assembly: GCF_001936475.1. Lineage (GTDB taxonomy): Bacteria > Bacteroidota > Bacteroidia > Cytophagales > Cyclobacteriaceae > Algoriphagus > Algoriphagus marinus. The sequence continues at coordinate 164,655 of NZ_MSPQ01000007.1, forward strand.
CCCCACATCCCCATCAAGTCTGGGGAAGAATGTACATGGGTACTCGTGATGATCACATAATCCAACTCCGGATTTGTTTCCTGAATCAATTTGCGGCTGGCAATCACCTCATCATTTCCAAACCCGATCATATCAATTACTACCAAAGCTATTTGCACATCACCTGCATCCAAGACCATTGCTCTTGCCCAAAGCGGATCTAGAACTGCTTGAGCAGCTCTTCCAGTATGAAAACCTGCCAACCATACTCCGTCAAACTTCCCGTTACCATTCGCATCAGAATAGGTATCTCCATCTTCCGAATTATATCTGGCATCGCCATTGGCATCGATCCAAGTTTCAGGAATTTCCGGACTGATTTCTACTTTTGAAAAACCTGAAAGAATATCATTCTGGCTGGATTGAAGATTTAGATCGATCCAATAACCTTTGTGGCGATCCCTGAATTGATACAGTGAAAAAAGCCAAGCTGCTAAAACCAGAATTGCAATTAGGCTGAAAAGAAATAGAAGGATTTTCTTCATTGGGTTTAAGGAATAAATGAGGAAGAAATTCAAATTAATGGAAATATTCCCAAACTCTAAAAACCTCTAATATTGAAGCTGCTATAAATTTCTTGGAATGGTTCTTGTCTAAATGGTTGAACAATTTCTCAACTATGACTAAATCCATTTTATTCATCAGTATCATTCTAATTTCGGCTTTTTCAGAAGCCGATGCCCAGCGATACGGAACAACATTAGGTATTCGGATGGGGAATAATCAAATCAGCAGAACTTTTGGTATTTCTGCTCAACAACGAATTGCTGATCATGCTAGTTTGGAGGCGATTCTTCAATCTGATTTTAACCTCAACAGTACCTTTTCGATTTTAGCTAAAAAACATCACCCAATTATTTCTAAGCGCTTCAATTACTACTATGGCGCCGGTCTTTCACTGGGTAAAGAAGAGAGTTTTGTGAAAAATGAAAGTGATCAAACCATAATTAGAACCTATGGAAATAATACCACCGGAGTCGATTTGATTGGGGGAATAGAAATGACTCTTTTAAATACAGTCATATCCCTGGACTACAAACCAAATGTGAATTTGGTAGGAAGATCTGAGTTTTATCGTGGGCAAATAGGCTTATCCGCACGCATGGTTTTGGTCAAAAGTAAAGAACAAAAAAAGAATCAACGTCAGCGTCAAAGGGCTAGAAATAAGCAAAACAGACCTAGCTTTAACGAAAAACTGAATGGTATCTTTAAAAAATAAACTTAGGAATTAATGCTTTTAAGGTAAGCTTTTTCATGTAAATCAGCACGCTTGACCACCGATTGATACCATTTCATTCGGAGCGTATTTTTTTCACCTTCTGATAAAAAATAGTTTTCTAGCTCCGCTTGCTTGGCCTTATTTGTCAATTCATAAAGAAATATTGAGGCGGAAACCGAGATGTTAAAGCTCTCTGTAAACCCCATCATTGGAATATGCACAAGTCCATCCGCCTGATCCTTTACTTCTTGACTGATTCCTTCATGCTCATTACCAAAGACCAATGCTATTTTCTCCGAAGGATCCAAGTCATGAATACTCATTGATCCAGGAGCGGGGCTAGTACCATAAATCTTATATCCATTTGACTTCAGCTTTCCGAAGCAATCCAAAACGGGAGAATCCTCCTCTGAATAATATTTGTAAAGATCTATCCAATGTGAAGCCCCACGGGTCACATAGGGGTTAATTTTATACTGATTGCTTCGCTCTATGACATGTACATCCTGAAGACCGAAACAATCACAGGTACGAAGAACAGCACTGGCATTATGTGGCTTATAGATATCCTCCAAGACAACTGTAAAATGTCTGGTTCGCTGCGCTAAAACGGACTCAATAATAGACTTTCTACTTTCTGAAAGATAAGTTTTCAAGTAATCCAAAAATCCTTGATCGTAATGCTCCATTCGTTTAAAACGAAGAATCAGGACTAATTAAAACAGTCCCAACTGCTCCTCATCATCTTTTTTAAGTGATAAATCTATTGTAGTCCCGACATCCAATTGGTCATCTGACTCATCTTCAACAGCTTCTTTTAAAATAATTATTATCCCAAAGGATTGAATAAATCCTTTGGGATAAACTACTCAATACCAAATTCAGTATTGTATTTTAAATACCTTAAGATAAATTCCTGTTTGAATTTTTCATATAACAAACTATCCTCAAGGGCATCGAAATATGAAAGATTAAAATTGATCCGATTAAGTTGAATAGTTTCTTGTGAACCGCTCAGGAATAAAGTTGAATCATTTTTTTTATTAACTCTCCACTTTCGTTGAGAAGTTTTATCGTAGCTGTAGAAAATCAAAGAATCTCCTTCAAGTACGTATGTATATGGGATTGGTCCAAGGTACCCAATGAGATTATCCCATTCATTCTCATTTACATATGCCTCAGAGTAAGTTGAATCACTTTGAATATACCACCAATTCCCAATGACTAAATTTGAAGATGTCTTTTCAGAACACCCTACAAAAAGAAGGATTGTAATAGCAATATAAAAAGGTGATTTCATGGTTCTTAATTACAAAAAAACTCTAGTTTTATATTGTTTAAATTAAATCAAAATCAGTCATTATCTCCATTAAACAGAGCGAACTAGGGAAACAATTTAAAACAGTCCCAACTGCTCCTCATCATCTTTTTTAGGTGATAAATCTATTGTAGTCCCGACATCCAATTGGTCATCTGACTCATCTTCAACAGCCTCTTCTTCAGAGTCATCGGATTTTTTATCAGACTTTTTCGGTGCTATTAGAGACACTTCCTTTACTTGGTAGGTACTCAACTTATTCCCCAAAGCTTTCCAACCTTTGACATCGATTAACATGTCTAGATCAAAGTCCACCTGTTCTTCTTCTTTTCCTTTGATCAGAATAGCCGAAACCTGAGGTTGTTTTTCGCTAGAAATCAATTTCAAGTAAGACTGTTTATGATCTGAGATGAAATTGAATTTCTTATTTAGAGTAGTGGTTTCGATCTGGAATCTCTTGATGTAATAGGTTTTACTAGCGCCATCAAAATATACTGCAGAAAGGACTTTATCCTGATCAAACTTTTCGATCAAAACCACATCATCCGCCTGATATCGATTCGTTAATTCAAAACTAGTCAGTTCGTAATCTCCGCTCTTGTAGCAGACCAGAATTTTGTCTTCACCCAAGAAGTTTCCAATCAATTTACCACGCTCATCAGTATTCAATCTACCGACTGTAGGATCATAGTATATATTCAGACCACCCAAAGTGGAAACGCCTTCCATTTTGAGTTGGATCTTCCGAACAGGATGACGGGTAAGAATATTTCCACCTGCTCCCCTGCCTTTGATCTCAATCGAGGCAAAATCAAAATCAAAAACCTTTACTCGGGCTTTGGCTCCTTGAGTTAAAAATATGGTTACGATTTCCGCTTCTCCATTAGCATTGGCAGTCAGATAAAGTGTCTTCGAGCCCTTAGTACCTTTGGTCAAGTTATACTCCTTGTCTCGGGTTACTGCCAATACCTGAAAACGCTTTACCATGGCTCGACCGGTGATTCCGTCCAGATAAATGTAATTGTAAACCATTCGTTCATCTCCTTTCCGGAAGACGGCTACATGGAGAATATCCTTGCCCATGAAATTCTTCTCCTGAATCTTGGACACCATGCAGATCCCATCTTTTCGAATGACGATAATGTCATCCAAATCAGAACAATCACATACAAACTCGTCTTTTTTCAATCCATACCCAACAAACCCATCTGCACGGTTGACATAGAGTTTAGCATTATTTGCAGCCACTACATTGGCTTGGATGGTATCAAATGTCCGGATTTCTGTCTTTCGCTCTCTGCCTTTTCCGTATTTTTCAAGAAGGTTTTGGTAGTAGTTGATCGAGTACTCTGTTAAGTTTCGGAGGTTATGGTTCACTTCCTTCAGTTCTTCCTGAAGTCGCCTCATCAACTCATCAGCTTTAAAAGCATCGAATTTCGAAATACGTTTGATTTTGATTTCGGTCAGTCGAATCAAATCATCCTGAACTATTTCCCGGTAAAAATCAGGCTTATAAGGCTCTAAGCCTTTGTCAATTGCCTCCAAAACTGCATCCCAAGTCGTACATTCCTCAATATCCCGGTAAATACGATTTTCGATAAAGATTTTTTCCAAGGAAGAGAAAAGCAATTTTTCAAGTAATTCCGCTTTTCTGATTTCCAATTCTCGCTTTAGGAGCGCCTTAGTCTGTTTAGTATTGTATTCTAATATGTCGTTGACTGTAAGGAAAACAGGAGAATCCTTGATGATCACACAGGCATTTGGAGAAATCGACACCTCGCAATCGGTGAAAGCATAGAGCGCATCAATCGTCACATCGGGTGAAACTCCAGGTGCCAACTGAATAGCGATCTCAACATCTTTAGCTGTATTGTCTACAACTTTTTTGATTTTGATTTTCCCTTTGTCATTTGCTTTAAGGATGGAATCAATCAAAGAATCCGTGGTCGTACCATAAGGAATCTCCTTGATAAGCAACGTTTTACTATCTTCCTCTTCGATTCGAGCTCTGAGCTTGACCTTTCCTCCTCTGAGGCCTTCATTATATTCTGAAAAATCCGCCAGACCTCCTGTAATAAAATCAGGAAGAACATTCGTTTTGTTTCCCTTTAAAATTTCAATTGACCCTTCGATCAATTCGATAAAGTTGTGTGGAAGGATTTTGGTGGAAAGACCTACGGCTATTCCCTCTACTCCTTGTGCCAATAAAAGTGGGAATTTAACCGGCAAAGTGACCGGCTCACGCTTTCTACCATCATAAGATAGCTGCCATTCGGTAGTCTGAGCGTTGAAAACAACTTCAAGTGCAAATTTTGAAAGTCTGGCTTCAATGTATCGAGCTGCCGCAGCCCGATCACCTGTTCGCACATCACCCCAGTTACCTTGGGTTTCTATCAATAATTCCTTTTGACCAATATTTACGATCGCATCTCCAATTGAGGCGTCTCCGTGCGGATGATACTGCATGGATTGCCCAATGATGTTGGCGACTTTGTTAAATCTACCATCATCCATTTCCTTCATTGCATGGAGAATTCTTCGCTGAACCGGCTTCAAACCATCTTCGATGGCAGGAACCGCCCGCTCTAGAATTACATAAGACGCATAATCCAAAAACCAATCTTTGTACATCCCAGTGACTGGAACAGAGGTATGAAGGGTCTCTTCCGGATTTACTGGCTTTTCTTGTTCTTCACTCATGTATTAAAATTCGATTTTAGTCTAATCAAGCAAGTTGATCTTCACTCGATTTACCTTAGTGTATTTTGATTCTTGGTAGATTTTTTTTCTAAGCTGCCTCGTTTTCCTCTTCTACTTCTTTGGTTTTTGGATCTTCCAAAGCAAGGTCTTTTTCTACCTTCAGATTTTTGATAATGAATGTTTGTCTATCGGGTGTGTTTTTCCCCATATAGAAATTCAAAAGATCAGGAATCTTGGTCTCTTTATTCAAAATAATTGGTTCCAGACGAATGTCCTCACCGATAAAGGTCCCAAATTCTTCTGGTGAAATCTCTCCCAAACCTTTGAATCGAGTGATTTCAGGCTTGTTACCAAGTTTATGAATAGCACGCTGACGTTCTTCATCGGAATAGCAATAAATCGTCTCTTTCTTATTTCTAACCCGGAAAAGTGGCGTGTCCAGTATAAACAAATGACCGTTTTTCACCAAGTCAGGAAAGAACTGAAGGAAATAAGTCATTATCAGCAAACGAATGTGCATGCCATCGACATCGGCATCAGTAGCTATCACAATCTTTCGATAACGAAGATTTTCAATTCCATCTTCAATATTTAAGGCATGCTGAAGCAAGTTGAATTCCTCATTCTCATAAACCACTTTTTTGGTCATCCCAAAGCAGTTCAATGGCTTACCTCGAAGAGAAAATACCGCTTGAGTTTGCACATCCCGTGATTTAGTAATGGAGCCGGATGCTGAGTCACCTTCAGTCAAAAACAACATGGTATTGTTTTTTGCATCTTCGTTGGCTTTCGGATCATCGTAGTGCACTCTACAATCACGAAGCTTCTTGTTGTGAAGATTTGCTTTTTTTGCCCGCTCGTTTGCAAGCTTCTTGATTCCGGATATTTCCTTTCGCTCCCTTTCTGATTGCAAAATCCGCTTCAAAAGCGCATCAGCTACCGCCGGGTTTTTGTGGAGATAGTTATCCAGTTCCGTCTTCACAAAATCATTGACAAAGGTTCTCAATGTCGGCCCATCAGGTCCAACTGATTGGGAACCCAATTTGGTTTTGGTCTGAGATTCAAAAACTGGCTCCTGAACTCGCACTGCAATCGCAGCTACAACACTTTGTCTGATATCTGAGGAATCGTAATCCTTCTTATAGAATTCTCGGATCGTCTTTACGATCGCTTCTCGAAATGCTGCCAGGTGTGTTCCACCTTGCGTAGTATATTGACCATTCACAAAGGAATAATATTCCTCTCCATATTGACCAGAGTGTGTGATTGCCAGTTCGATATCATTTCCTTTCAGGTGAATAATCGGATATCGAATCGCTTCTTCATCCACTTTATTAGAAAGAAGATCATAAAGACCTTTGTCCGAAAAATACTTTTTACCGTTGTAATTGATTGTCAGACCCGCATTCAAATAGGCATAATTCCAAATCTGATTTTCGAGATACTCTGGAATGAAGTGGTAATTTTTGAAAATACTACCATCTGGAGAAAACACGATTTTTGTACCATTTCGATCAGAGGATTTATCTATTTTCTGATCATTTGTCAAAATCCCCTTTTCAAATTCCGCAACTTTCGTCTCTCCATCACGGAAAGATTGGACTTTGAAGAAATCTGAAAGCGCATTTACGGCTTTGGTACCTACTCCGTTTAGACCAACTGATTTTTGAAATGCTCCTGAATCGTATTTACCTCCAGTATTTATTTTAGATACACAGTCAATAACTTTTCCTAGTGGTATACCACGTCCATAATCTCTGACTTCTACCTTTTGATCAGTGATTTTAACCTCTATGGTCCGACCAAATCCCATCATATGTTCATCGATCGAGTTGTCAAGGATTTCTTTCACCATCACATAGATACCGTCATCCTGTGCGCTTCCATCTCCGAGTTTCCCGATATACATTCCGGGTCTGAGTCTGATATGCTCTCTCCAGTCCAGGGACTTGATACTATCTTCGTTATATTTTCCTATTTCTGCCATTTACTTATTTGTGTCTACTTAGGAATTATATTGAATCTGTCTGAATTTACCAGCAAAAATCGCGAATAGTCCTATTACCCAAAGGACTAAAAGTGAAGGAATCAGATAGAAAAAGAAATTGAATTCACTTGCTGCGATTTCATTTTGGTTATTGATCGAATGGGTATAAAAAACCATCATGATTAGGCTAAGATTTAAAATTCCTCCAAAAGAATAAAACCATCCCAGGTAATAATCCCGAAATATGTCCCCTACCGGGAATATCTTTGTAAGACCTTTGTGAATTTTGGTCTCTACTAATTTTGGTGGAATCATTACAACCAAATTCGAAACCACAAAAATCGAAATCATGACATAGAAGAAATTGCTTTTAGGAATCCGGTCCACAATAGACCCCGCTTCATCCATTCCATACCCAATCGACTCAGGCATTGCGGAATAGAAATAAAGCAAGAGGAAAACAAAGCCAAAGAGGGTTAGGAAATAGAACGCTTTTCCAAATCGATATAACATATTCTAGGGAGATTGAAGGTGCTAATATAACCGATTTCACGAAACAGAATCCCTTTAATGGTTGTTCCCTTTATGATTATATTTGACAATTACTTTCTGAAAAATCCCCAAATAAATGAAAATCAAGGCTATTTGAAGTATTCTTGGTTTTGCTTTACTCAAAAAATACAGATCGCTCCGAATTAAGTCGATGTTTGATTTCACCAAACAGAGATTCCCAAAATTTCACAAACCTTACTTTCTATGAATAATTCCATTGGTTACCTGTTTTCCATTCTTCTCCTTTTATTTTTCAGTGCTTGCAGCAGCAAGTTGGACACAGGGAACATAAATATCGAAAATTGGAAATCTGACCGATACGGTTGCAAGGGACTGAGAATGCAGGATCTTGAAGAGTTGGAGCGAATCAAAAACTCCTTCTTAGGTGCTGACAATCAAGAACTTATTAAAACATTTGGAAGACCAGATCGGGTAGAACTTGTGGATAAAAGCCAAAGCTTTTTCTTTTATTTTCTAGAACCAAGTGATAAATGCGATGGTATAGAAATAGAAAAAGAACCTCTAAGGGTTCTTTTTCGAATGAATGCGATTAGTAAGGTTTCTGAAGTAAATATTACAACCCTGAACCCATAAAACAGAGCGCAGCAGCACCTAAAGTACCTGCATTATTTTCCAGCGTAGCTTTCTTGAGCTTCAGATCCTTCACATAATATGCGGTCAGATATTGCTTGATTGTATGCTCCATTGTTGGCATCATAAATTCTAAACCTGCAGAAATCCCACCTCCAAAATAAACTGTGTTGGTATCCAAAATCCTGATAGTTGACACGATAGCCTCTCCAAGAATTCTTCCCACTTCCTCAAAAACCATCAAGGAAACTGGGTTGCCTGCTTTTGCAGTATCAACCAATAAATGGGTGCCGGGTTCTGCTCCAATCAAAGAACCTGCCTTCTCAGGATAGGCCGCAACCATTCTTGCCATGATCGTTAATATTCCTTTTCTACCTATCAGTGTCTCCAAACCTGATGTTCCTTGAGCAAGCATATGTCCCATTTCCATGGCATTGCCTCTCGAACCTTTGAACACCTGACCATCAAGTAGCAAGGCACTTCCTATTCCAGTACCCATGGTGATGAAAATGAAATTTTCTTCTGGATTGTCTTTACCATAGTAAAACTCTCCCATTGCGGCAGCAGCGGCATCATTCTCCAGGAAAAATTCATGTTCGGGATACGCAGCTTCTAATCCGCCTTTCAGATTAAATCCATTCAAAGTTGGAATGGCAGGAATTTCCAGGGTTGTGGTTCTGTCCTTGGAAATCAAACCTGGAAGACCAATTCCTACTTTTTGTACCGTTGGATATTTTTCGAGATACTTTTTTAGACCTTTGATAAAGCAAGGGCCAAAGCCATGTTCATCGTCTCTATAGGGAGTCGTATCCTCCTTTTGAAAGTCTAAAATTTCTCCTTTTTTATCGACCAATCCGATCTTCAAATGGGTGCCTCCCACATCCACACCAAGAAAGTGCGTGTCCTGATTATGCATTGTTTTCTCCATAGGTTTGAGTTTCAAAAAAGCAAAAGATTCAGATTACTTCCTATAATTCTCCCCAATCTGCTCGAAAATTTTGAAAACTGCAGGACAAACGAGTGTATTTTTCAAAGAAAGCTCCAAAATCCCCTGCATATTCTTCCGATTAGTATGTGGATACTCTCTGCAAGCTTTGGGACGATCTTCGTAGACAAGACACTTATTGTCATCTCCTAAAAATGGACATGGGGAAAAATTCAATACATAATCTCCCTCTTCATCCCGGTGCAAATATTCGTCAATGAAATTGCTGCTCTTCATCCGAAATACTTTAGCCAATCGGTCTATATCTGTATTCAAAAAAATCGGACTGGTGGTTTTACAACAATTCGCACAATCCAAGCAATCTAACTCCGAAAAGACTTTCTCATGCAAGTTTTCAAATTGCGAGTCCAACTCTTTGGATTTTACTTTTCGAAGTCGTTGGCGCAATTTTTTGTTGGCTGGAAAAGCAGACTTACTCTCTTTAGAAAAAGCAACTAAATCAACTTCCATTTCAACTTGCAGCATTCAGTGAAATCCCATCAGGCAAAATCTGAATTTTTCGAGCTCTATACAATTGCCCAATGCATTGCTTGAAATGTTTCTTACTCATACCAAGCATCGATTGAATCTCCTCAGGAGTAGATTTATCATGCAGCGGTAAAAAACCTTTCTCTTCTAAAATGGCAAGAATATTTTCAGAACCCTCATCGTACTTCTCTCTTCCGGGAGCCAAAAGCTGAAGATCCAACTTTCCATCGTCCCGTCTCTTTTTGATGAATACAGAGCGCTTTTCTCCAATCTGAATAGGTTGAAAAACTTCATTTTTAAAAAGTAAACCTTCAAATTCATTTTCAACCAAGACTTTATAACCCAAATCAGTTTCTTCGAAAATCAACCCTGTCACCTCCATTCCCTCAGAAAATTCGATTGGCGCATCAAAGATAAAATCACGGTATTTGTTTACTCCGATCAGTCGATTCGTTCGGTGATCTACACAGATTTTTACCAGGTATTTTTCTCCGGGAATCATATTCTTACCCATTTCAGCTTTGGGCACAAGCAAATCCTTTGGCAATCCCCAGTCCATAAAAGCCCCAAAAGAGGTTACTTCTTTGGCCTCCAAAACCGCAAAATCATCTAAAAAAGCCAAAGGCATTTGAGTTACCGCCACTGGTCTGTCCTCCGAATCTGTATAAACAAAAACCTCCTTGAGATCACCCTCTTTTTCTTCGCCTGTCAGATAGCCTTTTGGAAGTAGCACTTCTTCTCCTGAACTCAAGGCAAGGTAGGCGCCGAAGTCAGTAAATCGATTAATAGATAAAGTAGAGATGATTCCAAGTTCTTTCATAGCTCAAAGGTAGCCAATAAATAATTTTATAAAGGGAAGTTTTGCGACAAACAAAGTCGGGAATGCAAGGGTTAAAAATTGGAATTGGAGCCTTTCAAGAGTAGCTTTGAGGCATAATTTAATTCGAATAAACCCAAATTTTCTAGTTTTTACTCTTAATCACCTACTTATGAAAAATATCTCAGTTATCGGTTCAGGTACGATGGGAAACGGTATCGCTCACGTTTTTGCGCAGCATGGACATCCTGTCTCTCTAATAGATATAAGTCAAGATGCACTAGACCGGGCCTTAACCACGATCGCTAAGAACATGGATCGTCAGGTAGGAAAAGGAATAATAACAGAAGAAGAAAAAAATCAGTCGCTTGCTCGAATTTCTACTTTCACGGACATCGCTGAGGGAGTAAAATCCGCAGATCTGGTAGTGGAAGCTGCTACAGAAAACATGAATATCAAGCTGGATCTTTTTCGAAAAATAGATGAGTTCAGTCCTTCCTCAGCCATCTTGGCAACGAATACTTCCTCGATTTCGATCACCAAAATCGCAGCGGTCACCAAAAGACCAAACCAAGTGATTGGCATGCACTTTATGAATCCTGTGCCAGTGATGAAGCTGGTAGAAGTTATCCGCGGTTATTCCACTTCTGATGAAGTGACAGCTGAAATAATGACGCTTTCTCAAAATCTGGGAAAAGAACCTGTTGAGGTAAATGATTATCCTGGTTTCGTAGCAAACCGAATCCTAATGCCGATGATCAATGAGGCAATTTATACGCTATTTGAAGGAGTGGCCGGAGTAAGTGAAATAGATACCGTGATGAAACTAGGAATGGCACATCCAATGGGACCACTTCAATTAGCTGATTTCATAGGATTGGATGTTTGTCTTTCAATTTTGAAAGTGCTTCACGATGGTTTTGGAAATCCAAAATATGCACCATGCCCTTTGTTAGTGAATATGGTAGAAGCTGGATTTAAAGGAGTGAAAACTGGAGAAGGATTTTATCAATACACCAAGGGCAGCAAGGACATCGTAGTAGCGCCAAGATTCACCAAATAATTACTCTTAAATGCATCTCGCAGTATCCGGAAATATAGGGAGTGGTAAAACCACGCTCACAGAAAAACTCGCAAAGCACTACGGTTGGAAAGCTGAATTTGAAGCTGTAGATAACAACCCATACCTCGCTGATTTCTATGAAGATATGCAGCGTTGGGCTTTTCATCTTCAAGTGTATTTCCTCAACTCTCGTTTCAACCAACTTAAGAAAATCCAAGAAAGTAGTGCCTCCACTATTCAGGACCGGACCATTTATGAGGACGCTTATATTTTCGCAGCGAATCTGTATAAAAGTAAGCTTTTGACTGAGCGGGATTATTGGAACTACAAGGAGTTGTTCGATAGCATGATCTCACATGTAAAGGCACCTGATCTATTGATATACCTTAAGGCCGACATCCCAAAGCTTGTTGGCCAAATCGAAAAGCGAGGAAGAAGCTATGAGACTACCATGCGAATTGATTACCTCAAGCACTTAAATGAGCACTACGAAGAATGGATTGCAAATTATAAAGAAGGTAAACTTCTAATCATCGATGTCAATCAACTTGATTTCGTCGAGCGCTCGGAGGATTTTTCTTTCATCGTAGAAAAGATCGAGCGGGAGATGTTTGGGCTTTTTGCATAAAATTTTTATCAGCTGTCTAACTTACGCATCAACCAGTTGAAAATCATCACTTGTTGTTCTTCCTTAGGATTGACCAGCAACTGATCTAACCGCTTCAGAGAACCTCCAGTCATTAAAGTTTCATAAGGATAAAGTCTAAAGATTTTATAGCCATGAATCCTTGACTGGAGGTCCATTTGGGCATCATTATAGGCCGTAAGCTTCCAGCCTGGACTTCCGTTTTGAGTAAAATCGGCAGGCTCAGAAGGTGTCCCAAAGCTACTTTTTGCAAAGGGCGAACCTTTCCAGATTCGCTCTTGCAACCCTGCCTTCAGACATTCCTTTTCGAAAGTTCTGCAAACTCGTTTAACTCCTTCTGTAAATTGGAAATTGAAATCAGAATATAAATCTGATCGTAGGCTGATTAAGCGATATCGGTTAAAATGTAATTCATCATCCCAAATGATCAAATTTCTTTTGATTTTGAAATCGAATTTTAGCTTTTGCAACAAAGGCAATTCCCCTTGTCCACCTAAATCTTCATAGATTTCTGCTAGCCAAGTTTTGCCTTTTGTATCTAAAAAAGATGGATTGACCTCCAACTCAAACTCTGGCTCATAATCAACTCCCCTTTCCCTAAGGATCAGGTCAAGCTGCCGAGTCATCAAATTATCCATGGTTTAAGTATTTTCTCTCAGGATATCCCAGGTATGATCAGCTAGTAATTTTATTTCCGCGATAAACTCTGCCCAATCTTTTTTCCTTCCCCACTCTTCTGGAGCGATCATGCTCAAAAAATCTGTTCCATCTGACTTTTGATACAAAAAATAGGTATGATTGATCAGCGGCTCGAAAGAAATAGATGCACCATAAATACGTTCAGAAACCTCCACACGAGACTGGATTTTCTTTGCCTGATCAGCTAGCAATTGCATCTGCTGATAGATTTGGGACATCTGCATATCAGTCTGACTATGCATGGCCGCCACTGCTCTACCTGTGATCTTCCCTTTGTCCTCAGGTTTGATAATCGCACTTCCCGAATGATGCGCATAAGGCAGCATACCTGGGTTATCAGTGGTTTTATCTTTCATTCGCTCCAAATCGAGCTTATCTACATCAATTTTTTTACCTGTCATGATTATTTTTCACCTTCACCTGTGCTAATTCTTTCCTTCAGATTCCCCTTGGAACCCGGAAACGTCGTCCTTTGGGAAATATCATACCCGATCCAACACATGATTAACATGAAAATCACAAAAAGGATAAGAAAAATCTTTTTATTTTTCTGCATGAAGATTTTGGTTCAATTGTAACTTTTACAAAATTACGTATTCCGGGGAAAGGATTGGATATATTGATCCGATAATGTATCCCCTAGGATAGAAAATGATACTTTTTGAAAAATGTTTTAATTTTATCCAAAAGCTACTCTCTATTTTTACCAAGTTTTAAGTTTTATGTATCAACTCATCAGTGAGCAGTCTATTTATCAATACTTTGGAGACGATGATCCAGATTTGATTAAATCCATGATCCAGATTATTTTGACTTCAAATATTCATGATCTGAAGGAACTTACTCAATTCTATGAATCAAATGATTTTGTGACAATCAAAAAGCGAATCCATAAGGCTAAACCTAGCATGAGTTACATTGGAGCGCAAAGCACAAGGAAACTAATCGAAAAGATTGAAGAAAACGTGGAAGATTCATTAGACCTCAATGCACAACTTCAATCTAACCTTTCCAAAATCGAAGAGGAACTTCATGACTTCCTCAAATCCGTTTAACTAATTTTCAAATAATCCCTTTATTCCATGCGGCAAAAACTACTATTTCTGCCAATTCTATTCCTGTGTTTCACAGCTGCTTTCGCTCAATCGCCCCTAAGTGTAGAATACATTATGCGTGACCCTGCTTGGATGGGTACTTTCCCTTCTTCGGCACGATGGAGCGAGGATTCACAGCAGATTTACTTCGAATATAATCGTGACAAAGACCCCTCTGATTCCCTTTACAAAATCGCAATTTCCAATTTACAGGTATTATCAAAAGTTCATTGGCCGGAGGAAAAAGCCCTTCGAAATACCTCGAGAAATTTCAACCAAGACAAAACACTCCGACTTATTAAAGAAGACAATCAATTACTTCTTGAGGATGTAAAAACAGGAAAAACCCAAGTGATTTTAGATTGGTTTGATAATTTTTCTAATCCAACCTTTCTCGCGAACGAAAAAAAAGTAGCCTTTAACTTTTCAAACAATATCTATGTAGTCGATATAGAAACTAAGGTGGTGCAGAAAGTCACAAATATTTCCACCAGCTCTGAGCCTTCAAAAAAATCCAGCTCTGATAGTAAATCTGAAAACATGGGTTTTGTGAAAGAAGAAAACCTGGCCTTGCTTCAAATAATCGCCCAAAGGGAAAAAAAAGCGGAAGAATCGAAAGCCTATAGAGAATCTATTGCAGAAAAAGAGGAGGAGAAATTTACGTATTACACCTCTGGAAAAAACCCTTCAAGCCTTCAACTTTCACCTGATGGAAGATTTGCAACCTTTGCTTATTACAAGACTGAAAGCAACAAGGGCACCAAAGTCCCTGATTACGTAGCTGCATCAGGATACACCGAAGACCTAAATGCAAGACCTAAAGTTGGCACCAAGCCGACCACTTCAGAAATAGGGATTTATGATTTACAGAGAGATACGGTCTATTTTATCTCAACAATCGACCTTACGGGAATCAAAGACTTGCCTGATTATATCAAAGATTATCCGGATAAAACTTGGGAAGAGAAAGATAGGGAGGTCGCATTGGCAGGTCCATTTTTTTCTCCAGATGGGAAAAATGCCATTCTCCAGGTGAAATCCTATGACAATAAAGATCGATGGATTACCAGTGTAGATATGCAGACAGGTGCGCTAAAAGTTCTTGATCGGCAACGTGATGAAGCTTGGATCGGTGGACCGGGAATAGGTTGGACTTTTTCTCCTGGTACATTCGGATGGTTATCGGACAATCGTCACATCTATTTCCAATCCGAAGAGACCGGTTACTCCCACCTTTATTTATTGGATATTACATCCGGGGAAAAGAAGGCTTTGACTAGTGGAAAGTATGAGGTTTTTGATCCATTTATTTCAAAAGATAAAAAGCATTGGTATTTGACCACTTCAGAAGTTGACCCTGGTGAAAGACATTTTTATAAAATGCCTTTAATGGGTGGAAAGATGGAAAAGCTTACCAGCATGACTGGGAATAATGAGGTCAGTCTTTCTCCAGATGAGAAAAAACTTGCAATCCTCTTCTCCTTCAGCAACCAACCAACAGAGCTTTTCCTTCAGGATAATAAAGAAGGCGCAAAGGCAGTGCAACTTACTGTCGGGCAAAGCGAAGAATTCAAGTCATACAATTGGCGGGCTCCAGAAATAATCCGTTTTGAAGCAGAAGATGGAGCAAAAGTTCCTGCAAGACTTTATGCTCCGGATCCAGCAAAGAAAAATGGGGCTGCTGTGATCTTTGTTCACGGGGCTGGCTATTTACAAAATGCTCATAAATGGTGGAGTAGCTACTTTAGAGAGTACATGTTTCACAACTTACTGACTGATCTAGGCTATACAGTTTTAGATATCGATTACCGTGCCTCAGCAGGATATGGTAGAGATTGGCGAACAGGAATCTATAGACATATGGGAGGCAAAGACTTATCAGATCAAGTTGATGGAGCCAAGTATCTGGTCGATTCTCAGGGCGTAGATGCAGATCGAATCGGAATCTATGGCGGAAGTTACGGCGGATTTATCACGCTTATGGCGCTGTTCAACCAGCCCGATGTATTCAAATCTGGAGCTGCTCTACGATCTGTAACGGATTGGGCACATTATAATCATGGCTACACTGCTAATATTTTGAACACACCAGAGGAAGATCCTATCGCTTACCGTCGCTCCTCCCCGATTTATTTTGCAGAAGGTCTAAAAGGGAATCTACTCATGGCACACGGCATGGTCGATGTCAATGTGCATTTTCAAGATGTAGTTCGACTTTCTCAGCGATTGATTGAACTTGAAAAAGATAATTGGGAGATGGCAATTTATCCCGTGGAAGATCATGGTTTTGTAGAACCTAGCTCTTGGACTGATGAATACAAGCGGATCCTAAAACTATTCAACAGCACCCTACTTGATTAAAATGAATCATAAAATCACCTACTTCAAACTACTAGGCCTTACTGCAGGCTTGGTATTTTCTCTTTTCTCCTGTACAAAAAAAGAAACTGAATCTCCCGGAAACCAAGGAGAAATTGCCGATAAAGCAATGGTCGTTTCGGCTCGGGAAGAAGCATCCAAAATCGGCCTTGAGATAATACAACGAGGCGGAAATGCTTTTGATGCGATGATGGCAACGGAAATGGCTTTAGCTGTCACCTATCCTTTTGCTGGAAATTTGGGAGGAGGAGGATTTATGGTCTATCGAATGGCAGATGGAACTGTAGGCTCAATTGATTATCGGGAAAAAGCTCCATCTGCTGCTTATCGGGATATGTATCTGGATGAAAATGGCGAAATAATCCCTGAGTTGAGTACGAAAGGTGCAATGGCATCGGGTGTGCCTGGAACAATTGCAGGGATCTTTGAAGCTCAATCTAAATTCGGCAAACTTACTCCCGCTGAAATCCTACAACCTGTCATTGATTTAGCCGAAAGAGGGTTTGTAGTATCGAGCAGACAAGCTGAGCGATTACTAAAGCTTCGGGAAACCTTTATCGAAGTAAATGGCCCTGAAACTTTTTTTGGCAAAGAAATCAAAGGCGGAGATACCTTGAAGATTCCAGTATTGGCAGCTACTCTTAGAAGAATCGCTGCAAACGGTCGGGATGAATTTTACAAAGGTGAAACTGCAAAAATCCTTGCAGCCCACATGCAATCCAAGGGTGGAATTATCACTGAATCTGATTTAGCAGATTATGAAGCGGTTTGGAGAGATCCGATTGTATTTCCATATAAGGATCTAAAAATCATTTCCATGGCACCTCCAAGTAGCGGAGGCGTGACTATCGCACAGATATTCGGCATGATTGAACCTCTTTCTATAGGTCAATATCCTTTTCATAGTCCTGAGCACATTCAATTACTTGTAGAAGCTGAACGTAGAGCTTATGCCGATCGAAATTTCTTTTTGGGAGATCCTGATTTCGTTGATATTCCTGTCGCTGAATTGACTGCAGGAGAATATCTGAAATCTCGAATGGAAAGTTTCACCATGGAAAAAGCAACCAAATCTGAAGACATCGCTGCTGGAGAAATAGCCTTTGCAGAGAGTATGGAAACAACACACTATTCGATAGTAGATGCTGAGGGCAATGCCATTTCCGTGACTACCACGCTCAATGGTGCCTATGGCAGCAAACTTTTCGTAGATGAGTTAGGCTTCTTTATGAATAATGAGATGGATGATTTCAGTTCCAAGGCTGGAGTTCCAAATATGTTTGGGCTGATTGGAGCAGAGGCAAATAGCATCGCCGCTGGAAAACGTATGCTAAGCTCAATGACTCCCACCATCGTAGAAAAAGACGGCAAACTTTGGATGGTAGTGGGAACTCCTGGAGGATCGACCATCATAACGTCTGTTGTTCAGACGATTTTGAATGTCTATGAATTCAATATGGGAATGCAAGAGGCTGTAGAGGCTCCTCGTTTTCATCATCAATGGCTTCCGGATTTGGTAAGCTTTGAGCCGAATTCTTTTGATTCGGTATTGATCTCCAATTTAAAATCGAAAGGATACCAAATCATGGAAAATAATAACCCGATTATAGGAAAAGTGGATGCTATCCTAGTTTTACCAAGTGGTAAACTCGAAGGCGGAGCAGATCCTAGAGGTGACGATAAAGCCGTTGGATATTGATTATAGAAGAAAACCCGGGCAAATCAGTCAAGGTTTTTCTTTTAAATTTTTATTCCCTTTCAAATTCTAGCCACCAATTGCCAAAGGCAATCCAAGCAGATGATACTTCTTAAATACTTCCTTAAAGACCGTTTCATCCAATTCAAAAGTCTGAAATATGGCAGAAGTGAATGTTTTAAAATCTCTATTATTTATAGGAAGTAATCAAAGCTTTTTTCAAAAGCTTATTTAAAACTATGAGTTAATTTAATTGATGCTTACTCGAAAAAAAGCAAAAAAAAACCTGCCGAAGCAGGTTTAATTTTTTCTGAGGTGAAATTATTTCGGTAATAGAACTGAATCGATTACGTGAACAACTCCATTAGTACCTGCTAGGTCTGCAGCAACCACTTTCGCTCCGTTGATCATCACTACTCCGTCTTTAATAGATACAGTTAGCGTTTGACCATTTAGCGTAGTCACTACTTGTCCGTCAGAAAGATCGCCAGACATTACGTTGCCAGCAACCACGTGGTAAGTAAGAACGCCAGTCAATTGATCTTTGCTTTCAGGCTTCAATAGTGTATCTACAGTTCCTTCAGGAAGTGCTGCAAAAGCAGCATTCGTAGGAGCAAAAACTGTAAATGGACCATCACCAGAAAGAGTTTCTACCAATCCTGCAGCCTGAACTGCTGCTACCAAAGTAGTATGATCCGGAGAACCTACCGCGATATCAACAACAGTATTTGGAACTTCCTCTACTACTGTTTCTTCAACAACTACAGTCTCTGTTTCTTCAGTTGGTTTGCTTTCGCAACTCATCACAAAACTAGTAGCTGCTGCAGCAAGTGCCAGTGATAATAATCTTAAATTTTTCATTTTTTTGGTTTCTTTTTTTTTGATGTGTAAAGATACAACAAACAGGAGGTGGATAAGTTTTTCATTTTTAAAAAAATTATTGAAACGATTTGGCATTCAAATGAGATCAAAAAGTAAGTATCCAATTATTGAGGTACTGCAGGTCGATTTCTCCTTCATCTTGAGATAAGTTTGGATACCACACTTTCTTGAGGTTTTTTTGCATTATAGCCCAGTAAAAAAAACTCAATGCTTCAAATCTTTAAAAGCGCTTCTCTTTTTCCTGAGAAAATAGCCATAATCGATTCCAAAGGTTCTTACACCTTTTCTCAACTTTTATCCAAGAGCCAAACAATAGCAAACCATCTATTGGCCGGCAAAAATGATTTGAATGAATCAAGAGTTGCATTTATGGTTTCGCCCGGATTTGAATATGTAGCCACCCAGTGGGCTATCTGGCAAGCAGGAGGTATTGCAGTTCCGCTCTGTATTTCCTATCCATTCCCATCATTAAAGTATGTCTTGGATGATACGGAAGCTGAATACGTCATTGCAGGTCCAGAATATTTGGAAGTCCTAGCTCCTATCCGCGATAGTCCTAAAATTCGATTTTTTGAATTATCAGATTTCAATTCTATTGTTGAAGATTTTTTGCATCCCAAAATAGATTCGAACCGTGGTGCGATGATTCTTTATACATCGGGTACGACTAGCCTTCCTAAAGGAGTCTTGACTACACATGCCAATATTGAATCTCAAATCAGCACTTTGGTGGAAGCTTGGAAATGGAAAGAAACCGATCATACTTTATGCCTTCTTCCTTTACACCATGTACATGGGATTATTAATGTGGTCTCATCTGCGCTTTGGTCTGGGGCATGCGTACAGTTTCAATATCCTTTTGATGCCGAGAAAGTTTTTGAAATTTTTGAGGAAGGGAAAGTAAATGTATTCATGGCTGTCCCAACGATTTATTTCAAATTGATGACAGCCTTTGAAAATTTCCCGGAAGAGCGACAAAAGAAAATCACTGGAATTTTAAAGCAATTTAGGTTGATGATTTCGGGCTCCGCCGCGCTGCCTGTGTCAGTAATGCGTCAATGGGAGAAAATTTCAAATCACTACCTTTTGGAGCGTTATGGAATGACTGAGATCGGAATGGCCATCAGCAATCCTTACGAAGGAGAGCGAAGAGCTGGCTACATTGGTCATGCCTTGCCTAAAGTTGAAATCAGATTGGTAGATGAGCATGAGGAGCTTGTACTTCCTGGCCATCCGGGTGAAATTCAAGTGAAAGGTCCTTCGGTTTTCAAGGAGTATTGGAGGAAGCCGGAAGCAACTCAAAAGAGCTTCACAAAAGATGGATGGTTCAAAACAGGTGATATTGCAGTCTTGGAGGAAGGTTATTATCGAATTCTTGGAAGAGATTCGATTGACATTATCAAGTCAGGAGGATACAAAATCTCCGCCTTAGAAATTGAAGAAGTCCTTCGTACTTATCCTTTAATAAGTGATTGCGGAGTTGTTGGAATCCCATCTGAGGAATGGGGGGAAATCGTAGTAGCAGCATTGGTCTGTGATCCAGCATTAGATTCAACTCAATTAACTATCTGGCTCAAAGAACGGATGCCTGGCTATAAAATTCCTCGAAAAATAGTGACCATTTCCGAATTACCTCGAAACGCAATGGGAAAAGTGACCAAGAATGAACTGAAAAAACTCTTTTAAAATGATTTACGGAATAGCAATTCTAGCCTTCTCTTTTCTGTTTGGGCAATGGATGGGAACTCTACTTGGCCATTGGATTGGAATTGATTCCAATGTTGGAGGAGTAGGTTTTGCCATGATTATTTTGATTCTCACCAAAGAAGGTTTTCATCGCAAAGGTTGGTTTAAAGCAGAAATGGAATATGGAGTAGATTTTTGGGGTAAGCTTTACATTCCGGTGGTCGTAGCCATGGCAGCAAGCCTTAATGTAAAAGCGGCAGTCACCAGTGGAAGTTTGGCAATTGCTGCCGGAGCTATACCGGTTATCATCTGTTTTTTCGTTTTTCCTTACCTCACCAAAAGCCTTAAAGCTTCCTGATATGTCCGAATTAATTCAGGTAATCGATTCGTATGGATTGATTGTAGCTTTTCTGGTAGTCGGAATTATTATGTTTTTCTCTGAAATCATTTCAAAGAAAATCTTCCGCTCGAAAATCCCAGGTTCTGCCATTGCGATATTTTTTGGATTGGTATTGGGGTATATCGGTGGGGTATTTGGGGGAGGAGAAAAAGGCTTATCAGATATTCCAATTTTCAAAGGGGTGGGTTTCATGGGTGGCGGAATGTTTCGTGACTTCACCATCGTTGCTACTGCGATCAGTGCAAGTTTCCTGCTAATCAAGAAATCCGGTCTGGCAGGGATGATCTCCCTCCTATTAGGTCTGATTATCTTTTTCACGGTTGGTGTGGCTTTAGGTTGGGCTTGGGGATTTAGAGATGCAGTGACACTCACCACCATAGGTGCGGGAGCTTGTACTTATATTATTGGTCCCGTTACGGGTGCTGCTATTGGAGCTAGTTCGGATATTATTGCATTAAGCATCGGAATCGGAGTGGTAAAAACTATAACCGTAACCATTCTAACTCCAATCCTAGCCAGGCGAATTGGTCTTAATTCAGAAGGAGCAGCGATGAGCTATGGAGGATTGATGGGCACTACCAGTGGTGTAGCTGCGGGGTTAGCTGCCACGGATCCTAAGTTAGTTCCCTATGGAGCAGTAACTGCAACTTTTTATTCCGGATTGGGTTGTCTGATTTGTCCTTCGGTGTTTTATTTGATATTGGAGTACTTTTTATAAACCTCTCCAAAACCCTGATTTGCAATTTTTTCAGAATGAATCTAATCCATTAATCAAGCATTAATTGCCTTTTGATTTAAAATCCCTGATCTTATAGTGCTATTAACCATTAAACCCAAAACCATGAAAAATCAACGCAGAGACTTTCTGAAAAAGGCCTCCGGAAGCCTTGCTTTAGCCTCAATTGGAGCAGGAATCAGCACACCGGCTTCTGCTAAATCCATCGAACTCCAATCTCAAATCAAGACTTCCAAAAATGATAAAATCCGGATTGGTTTAATCGGAGCAGGGATTATCGGTCATTACGATACGGATACTGCCTTATTGGTAGAAGGTGTGGAATTGGTTGCCGCATGTGACTTATATAAAGGCCGAATTGAATACGCCAAGGAAAAATGGGGCAAGGACTTATTTACCACCATGGATTACCGAGAACTTTTAGCTCGCCCAGACATCGATGCGGTCTTGATCTGTACCCCAGATCATTGGCATCAACGAATCGCGATAGATGCGATGAAAGCTGGAAAACACGTCTACTGTGAAAAACCAATGGTGCAGCGAATCGAAGATGGACAAGCGATCATTGATGCCCAGAAAGCTTCAGGTAAAGTTTTCCAAGTCGGTAGTCAACGGGCAAGTTCTGTTGCAATTTTGGAAGCAAAAAAAGTCTTGCAATCAGGCGTGATCGGAGATCTGACTTTTGTATCTGCCTATTGTGATCGAACGGATTCGAATGGCGCATGGAATTATTCCATCCCAACTGATGCAAGTCCTGAGACCGTAGATTTTGATACCTTTTTGGGATATGCTCCAAAGATTCCATTTGATGCGAAGCGCTTTTTCCGATGGAGAAATTATAAGGAATATGGCACTGGAGCAGCAGGTGATTTGATTGTTCATTTGCTCACCTCAGTGCATACGATCACTGACTCTCACGGTCCAACCAAAATATTCAGTGCTGGGGATTTGAAATATTGGAAAGATGGCCGTGATGCATACGATGTCATCAATGCCATTATGACCTATCCAAAAAATGAGCGCCATGATTCCTTCCAAGTCACTACTAGAGTCAACCTTTGTGATGGTGAAGGAAAAGGTGAATTTGGGATGAAGTTTGTCGGAACTGATGGAGTTATCACGATTGGATGGAATGACTTTACCGTCAAAACCTTAAAAAGAAACCCGATCCCTGGTTATGGTGGTTACGATTCCTTTACTAGTTTCTCCGCTCAAGAAAAAAAAGATTTTGAAAAATGGTACAAAGAGACCTACGGAGTATCAAATGGCGGAGGATATGAGCAAAATAAGCCAACCTCCTTTGAAGCCAAAAAAGACTATGATGATCGTCTGGATCATTTGATTGTTTTCTTCAATGGAATTCGAACTGGTTCACCAATCTTAGAGGATGCCTCTTTTGGACTTCGGACAGCTGCTCCTTCCCTAGCCTGCAACATGAGCATAGCACAAGAAAAACCAATCCTCTGGGATCCTGAAGGGATGAAGTTGGTTTGATCCTTTATATCTTTTAGAAATTCGGCCAATTTGATTCAATTCAGATTGGCCGAACTTTTTTTCAAGCTAAGTGGGTTTAACTATGAGCAATTCAATACAAAATGCACCACTAAATTCACTTCTAAAACAAGAGTTGTCTAAGATGAATTTCTGCTGCTTAAGATGTATTGAATGAGCTTAAATTACCTTATGGAAACTGAAACTCAGCATATCACCAAACGAACTTTTCCAGTCACGGGTATGACCTGTGCGGCTTGCGCTTCCAGTGTAGAGACTATTCTTCAGTACACCGATGGCGTAAAATCAGCGAATGTGAACTTTGCCACCAACACCGTTCAGGTAGAATATTCTGATGAAATCAATGCAGAGGAATTGAACCAAGCGCTAACAGCTATTGGCTATGGCCTAATCATTTCCGATGAAAATACTTCCAAAGTAGTAGCCGAAGCCCAAGCTGAAGAATATCAAAAAATCAAACTTCGAACCATTTGGTCAGCCATTCTAACCGTACCTGTGGTGGTGATTGGGATGCTTTTTATGGATTGGGAGCCTGGAAGGTGGATTTCTCTGGTATTGACCGTTCCAGTCCTTTTCTATTTCGGACAGCCTTTTTTTATCGGAGCTTGGAAGCAAGCTAAGTTTCGAAAAGCCAATATGGATACGCTTGTCGCACTGAGTACAGGAATTGCATTTTTGTTCAGTTTAGCGAATACCTTATTTCCTGAATTCTGGATTTCTAGAGGCGTTCAACCTCATGTGTATTATGAGGCGGCGGCGGTAATTATCACTTTTATTACCTTAGGAAAACTGCTGGAAGCTCGCGCAAAATCGAATACTACCACGGCTTTGAAAAAGTTGATGGGGCTTCAACCAAAAACCCTAAAAGCTAAAATTGACGGAGTTGAGAAGGAAATCCCGATTGAGGCAGTACAAAAAGGTTATGAAATCATTGTCCGTCCTGGGGAGAAAATCCCTGTAGATGGCAAGGTGATTTCCGGTAATTCCTTTGTTGATGAAAGCATGATTTCAGGAGAACCTCTGGCTGTGGAAAAGAAGGAAGGTGAGACCGTCTTTGCAGGCACAGTCAATCAGAAAGGGAGTTTTAGATTTATCGCAGAAAAGGTGGGCACCGAAACGCTCCTGTCTCAAATCATTTTAAGAGTACAGGAAGCTCAGGGAAGTAAAGCCCCAGTGCAGAAACTGGTGGATAAAATCGCCGGAATCTTTGTCCCTGTGGTTATTTCGATTTCCATCCTGACTTTCGCAGTATGGATGCTAGTCGGAGGAGAAGATGCATTTACTCATGCCTTGATGAATTCCATTGCAGTATTGGTAATCGCTTGTCCCTGTGCTTTGGGATTAGCTACACCAACAGCAATTATGGTTGGTGTGGGAAAAGGTGCTGAAAATAATATCCTGATTAAGGATGCCGAAAGTCTGGAATTAGCACATAAGGTCAATGCAGTTATCCTGGATAAAACAGGGACAATTACTTCTGGAAAAACCAGTGTAACCAATCTGAAATGGACAACAGAAAGTGGCGAAAAGGAATATGCTTCCATTTTATTCGCTATTGAATCAGCTTCGGAACATCCACTTGCGGAAGCTGTAGTAAAATCATTAAGTGAGAAAAACATTCATCCCGAATCGATTCAAGGTTTTCAAAGCATCACTGGAAATGGTGTAGAAGCTAAGTCGGAATCAGGTCATCATTACTATGTTGGAAATCAAAAATTACTATCCGATAAAGGAGTTGAATTAGATTCAGAATCTCTGAGCACAGCTGAAACATGGAGAAATGAAGCGAAAACAGTGGTTTTCTTTGCTGATGAATCAAAAGTACTTGCGGTAATTGCAATCGCGGATACGATCAAACCAAGTTCAAAAGCCGCTGTTACAAGCTTGAAAAAGGAAGGAATAGCAGTCTATATGCTCACCGGAGATAATGCCCAAACCGCAAAAGCTGTTGCAGATCAAGTTGGGTTGACAGATTTCAAAGCCGAGGTTTTACCTTCGGATAAATCTGAATTTATCAAGAAATTGCAAGCAGAGGGAAAGATCGTAGCAATGGTTGGGGATGGAATCAATGATTCTGAAGCCTTAGCACAAGCAGATGTAAGTATTGCCATGGGGCATGGATCTGATATTGCCATGGATGTGGCCAAGATGACGATCATCTCTTCTGATCTTCAGGTGATCCCAAAAGCATTCCATCTTTCTAAACTTACAGTAAATGGAATTCATCAGAATCTTTTCTGGGCATTTATCTATAATCTTATTGGAATTCCGATCGCTGCTGGAATCTTATATCCGATCAACGGTTTCCTGTTGGATCCCATGATTGCGGGCGGCGCAATGGCTTTAAGTTCGGTATCGGTGGTATTGAATAGTCTTCGTTTGAAGGGAAAAACCTTATAATTGAAAATTAGAAATACGCTGCGCGAAATACTTATTGAAATACACTACGCGAAATAGGGCGAAGAGGACACTTTAAGCTTAGTATTTCAATCGTATTTCTACTTAAAACCTTAAAATCAATTTTCTAATTTTAAAATCTTCTAATTTTCCAATTTCTATATCATGAAAACTCAAAAATTCAAAACCAACATCAACTGTGGAAATTGCCTAGCAAAGGTCACTCCTATTCTTAATGCCGAGCCTCGGGTAAAATCTTGGGAAGTGGATTTAAAAAGTGAGGATCGAATCCTAACCATAGAATCTGAGGACATGAGTGCGGAAGATGTTTTCAAAACGGTCATCAAAGCTGGATTTGTAGCTAAACCGGAGTAGTTTTACATAACTCTTACGTATGAAAGCGCTACTTCTTTTCTTCTTTATCCTTTTCTCGGGACAAGTTATCTCCCAGCAATTACCGCTTTTACCGGTGGTTCGATCGGAGATCAAAGGCATCAATATCTACGGAAAACCTGTTGACCAGCAAACCCGTTGTCAGCATTGGCATTCAGATTTGGATATTATCGCAATCAAATTTCATTGCTGTGATAAGTATTATCCCTGTTTCAGTTGTCATGAGGAAACAGCCGATCACACTCCTTCTGTTTGGCCGAAAGCCGAATTTGACACCAAAGCCATCCTTTGTGGAGTATGTGGTACAGAGTTGAGTATTACCGATTACCAAAACTCCAACAATACTTGCCCCAACTGTATATCTGCTTTCAATCCAGGATGTAGCAAGCATTACCATCTTTATTTTGAAACTGAAGTGCAGTTGCCAGTCAACAGTCCACAGACGATAGTCGACAGCCATTTGAAATTAGTCCAAGGGACTGAAGTTGGTGAAAATTAGAAATGATTCAAATTGAAATGTTCTCACTCGTTAAAGACATGCTTAGTAGAGTGTGGACCGTGATCTGTTGACATTTCGTCTAACATCCGACACCGGACATTTCCCACCAAACATTCCATATCCAACTCTTTCCCAATAATTCCGTAAGTTTACAGCGTTGAAAAAGATACTCTCCATAGCGTTTTCTCTTCTAATCCTCCTCAGTAATGTGGGATTGGCTAAGACCATACACCTCTGTATGGGTACTGAAATGGAGAGCGCGATTGGATTTTCAACCACTGAGATCGAATGCGAAATGGCTAAAAAGAAGCCTAACTGTCATTCGGAACAAGAATCTTCTAAGCATGAAGAAAATGATTGCTGTGATGAGGAGTTTGAGTTATTGGTTTTAGACCAAGAGCTACAGAAGGTCCAACTTGCCTCAGATTACTCCCCTGAGTTTGTGGTTTCTCTGGTTTATACCTTCTTGGGTATTTCTTTTTTCCCAATTGAAAACCATACTAATTACCAAGATTACCCTCCTCCTATTCTGAGGCAAGACCTCCAAGTACTTTACCAGTCCTTCTTAATTTAATCTTTCCGGTAGCCCAATTCATTTGAATTGGGAGAATAAGCTTTTGCCTGTCTGGGCAAAGGATTCTTTCTATTTCGTTTACCGGATCTGATTATGCTAAATAAAATCATCAAGTTTTTTCTTGAAAACAAATTAGTCACTGTACTCTTGCTCCTGCTGATCATCGCTTGGGGAGTAGTGACTGCGCCATTCAATTGGGATACTGGTTTTCTCCCAAGAGACCCTGTGCCAGTGGATGCCATTCCAGATATTGGAGAAAATCAACAAATCGTCTTTACCGAATGGATGGGAAGATCTCCGCAGGATGTGGAAGATCAAATCACTTATCCACTCACTACTTCATTGCTAGGTCTTCCAGGTGTAAAAAGTGTCAGAAGCAGTTCTGCCTTCGGCTTTTCGAGTATCTACATCATTTTCGATGAGGATACGGAATTCTACTGGAGCCGATCTCGGGTACTGGAAAAACTCAATTCTCTCCCTGCAGGATTACTACCGGAAGATGTGCAACCCAAACTTGGACCAGACGCCACGGCACTTGGTCAGGTATTTTGGTACACACTGGAAGGTCGGGATGCTGATGGAAATCCTGCCGGCGGATGGGATTTACATGAATTACGCACTATTCAAGATTATTATGTCCGCTATTCCTTGACCGCTGTCGAAGGAGTTTCCGAAGTTGCATCCGTCGGTGGTTATGTCAAAGAATACCAAGTTGACGTAGATCCTGCTGCTTTGAAAGCAAATGGGGTGACGCTGATGGATGTGATGCAGGCAGTAAGAAAAAGCAATCTGGATGTCAGCGCAAATACCATTGAAGTCAACCGAGTGGACTACTTCGTGCGAGGGCTTGGCTATGTAGAAGAACTCTCGGATCTGGACATGGCCGTGGTCAAAGTCACCGACAATGTCCCCATTCGAATCAAGGATGTCGCCAAAGTAAACATCGGTCCTCAACTCCGTAACATGGGCGGAATATTGGATAAATCCGGTGCGGAAGCTGTAGGTGGAGTAGTTATCGCCAGATATGGAGACAATCCGCTGGCGGTGATTCAAGGAGTTAAAGAAGAAATCGAGAAACTTTCGGAAGGCTTACCTTCCAAAACTTTAGCTGATGGCCGAGTATCCAAAGTAACCATTGTGCCTTTCTACGATCGATCTGGATTGATTTTCGAAACACTTGGTACCCTTTACGAGGCTATTTCCTTACAGATCCTGATTACCATTATCGTGATCGTGGTAATGGTTTCCAACCTTCGAGCCTCCTTCCTGATTTCCGCATTATTGCCTTTGGCAGTGTTGATGTGTTTCATTTTTATGAAATACTTCGGTGTTGATGCCAATATCGTTGCTCTTTCAGGTATTGCCATCGCAATTGGAACTATGGTTGATTTGGGGATAATTCTCAATGAGAACGTGCTCCGCCATTTGGGAGATGCTCCAGCAGGTCAACCAAAATTGAAAACGATTTACTTGGCTACGACTGAAGTTGCCTCGGCGATTCTTACTGCAGTGAGTACGACTATTGTCAGCTTTCTACCTGTGTTTACCCTTCAAGCCGCGGAAGGAAAGCTCTTTGGCCCATTGGCATACACAAAATCTTTCGCCTTGATTTCGGCATTGATCTTTACACTATTGATCATGCCTGCATTTTCGCATTGGGTTTTTTCAATGAAAAGTGCCAGTAAGTCTAGAAGCCTTTACCTGAATATCGCTTTGGTAGTACTTGGTCCAATCATCGCTTTTACGGTTTGGGCTTGGGCTGGCTGGGTTTTGTTTGCCTTTGGAGTTGCTAATTTGCTGATCAGCTATTATCCTGAGCGAGTTGGTATTTATCAGGATTATATCCGAGTGGGAATTACAGTAATAGCCATTTCATGGTTACTGACAATCAAATGGCTTCCGCTAGGTGTTTCCAATAGCCTTTTTTCCAACTTCTTATTTATTGGATTAATCATCGGAATGGTCTTGGGAATCTTCTCGATTTTTCTTCGCTATTATTCCCATATCCTCCTTTGGTGCTTGAACAACAAAGGGAAATTCTTGATCCTTCCAATTGTTATTTTGCTTCTTGGGGTAAATGTTTGGTTAGGATTTGACCGGGTTTTCGGGGTATTTTCAAATTCTGCTGATCGCATTGGCTGGAATCTTCGTGCTACCAGCTTTTGGTCAAGCATGAGCCACAGCTTCCCTGGTCTTGGTAAAGAGTTTATGCCTTCACTAAATGAAGGATCATTTCTCTTGATGCCGACGACAATGCCGCATTCCGGGATGGCCGAAAATAAAGAAGTCCTTCAACGACTCGATATGTTGGTCACAGCAATTCCGGAGGTTGATTTGGTCGTAGGAAAAGCCGGCCGTGCAGAAACTGCAATCGATCCAGCGCCAATTTCCATGTTTGAGAATACGATCAATTACAAATCTGAATATGCAACAGATGCTGATGGAAATCGACGTCGATACAAGGTCAATTCAGATGGTTTCTATGAATTGAAATCAGGTGAATTCTATGATCCAAGCTTGAATACTCCAAGTAAAGTCAAGTCTTCAGACTTGATTCCGGATGACAATGGGGAATATTTCCGACAGTGGCGAACTGAAATCAAGTCTCCTGACGATATCTGGGAAGAAATTATCGGAGTGATTAATATCCCTGGAGTTACTTCCTCGCCAAAGCTTCAACCGATCGAGACTCGTCTGGTGATGCTCCAAACAGGGATGCGGGCCCCGATGGGAATCAAAGTATATGGTCCTGATCTTCAGACGATCGAGGAGTTTGGAATGAAGCTGGAGGGATACCTTAAGGAAGTCCCATCCGTGAAGAAAGAAGCTGTCTTTGCGGATCGAATTGTAGGCAAACCCTACCTCGAGCTCGATATAGATCGAGAGCAAATCTCACGATACGGAATGAATGTCGTGGATGTACAGGACTTTATTGAAACGGCAATCGGAGGCATGAAACTCAGCACCACCGTCGAAGGTCGGGAGCGGTTCCCAATTCGAGTTCGCTATGCCCGTGAATTCCGGGATGATCCAGCGGCAATTGAAAGCATTCAAGTCCCAACTCCTATGGGGAATTACATTCCTTTAGGACAATTGGCAAATATCACTTATCGCCCTGGCCCGGATATGATTCGAGGCGAAAATAGCTTTCTCGTGGGTTATGTGCTTTTGGACAAAATGCCCGGTTTTGCAGAGGTAACGGTAGTCGAGGATGCGCAGCGCTACCTGAAAAGTAAAATTGATTCCGGGGAATTGGTTGTTCCAGCTGGAGTCCGATATGTTTTCTCGGGGTCTTATGAAAATCAACTCCGCGCAGAGCAGCGCTTGGCTATTGTTGTGCCACTCTGTTTGATTGCGATTTTCTTGATTCTCTACTTTCAGTTCAAATCCATTTCCACCACAGTTTTTGTGTTCTCAGGAATTGCAATGGCTTTTTCCGGAGGATTCTTGATGCTATGGTTTTATGGACAGGATTGGTTTTTGAATTTCTCTTTCTTCGGAACAGAGATGCGAGATCTCTTCCAAATGAAAACCTACAACCTCAGCGTAGCCGTTTGGGTGGGATTTATCGCTTTGTTCGGAATAGCCACAGATGACGGCGTGGTAGTCGCTTCCTATTTGAAGCAAAGTTTTGATTCCAATAGTCCCGAAACAGTGAAAGAAATCAGAGAAGCAGTTTTAGAAGCTGGCAAAAAGCGAGTTCTTCCCTGTCTGATGACTACTGCCACTACCCTGTTGGCGTTGATTCCGGTACTCTCCTCTTCCGGTCGAGGTTCGGATATTATGATTCCCATGGCGATTCCTTCTTTTGGGGGAATGACCATCGAATTGATCACTCTTTTCCTTGTCCCGGTGCTCTATAGCTGGTGGGCCGAGCGAAAATTAAAAAACAAGAACTAATGAATAAGCTAATTCTATCATTACTGCTACTGGCTGGATTTGGGTCAGTTTCGCTTGCGCAAAGTTTGGATGACTACCTGGTCAAGGCTGCAGAAAACAACCCTGGGCTAAAAGCTGCATACCAAGATTACTTGGCCGCTACTGAAAGAGGTGGTCAAGTCAGTCTTCCAGATCCGGAGCTACAGGTTGGATTCTTCTTTCGTTCCATGGAGCGATTTATGGGAAATCAGCAGGCGGATATTAGATTGATGCAGATGTTCCCTTGGTTTGGAATGCTCAAAGCACAAGAATCTGAAGCTGATCAAATGGCATTAGCTCGATACCAACTTTTCTTGGATGCCAAAAACAACCTGTTCTATCAATTTAGAACGACATGGTATGCGCTGGCAGAATTACAGCAGGAAATTCGAATCACCGAAGAAAACCTGGAAATCCTCCGCAAATACGAGCGAATGGCCTTGATTCGTTTTGAAAGCGCTTCTTCTTCGGCCTCCGGTCCGAATGCGACTCCAATGGCATCATCCTCAAACTCCAGCGTTTCCGCAGGTGCAGGAGGAATGAATTCTATGGGAAATCAATCTCAAAGCATGTCCAATTCAAGCAAAAGCTCGGGAATGTCAAGCCCTTCTGTGATGAGTGCCACTGGACCGGGAATGACGGATGTGCTTCGAATTCGACTTCAGATCAACACACTGGAAAATGATTTGCAATTGCTTGAGGCAAACAAAGTCCTGCTAGAAGTGGAGTTGAATAAATTGATGAATGGAGACCGGGATGCGGAAATCGCTAACCCTGAGCCCTTGTTGCCTTTCGAACTGAGTATCGACAAGCAACTTATCCTAGATAGTATCAGCGCCAACAATCCCATGCTTGCGATGTATGATGCAGAGCTTTTAGCACTGGAATCTCAAAAGGAAATGGCCAAACTTGACGGTAGACCAATGCTCGGTGCAGGGGTAAATTACATGCCTTTCAAACCACGAATCGAAGATGGTATGTCCATGGGAGGAAACGATATGATCATGCCCATGGTGACGATGAGTCTACCGATCTACCGAAAGAAAACCCATGCTCGAATCAAGGAAGCAGAGCTCCTTCAGGAGTCCCTTCGATTCAAAAAAGAAAACACCATGAATCAATTGGAGATTGGTTGGTCAAAAGCGATTCGGGATTTTGAAGATGCCAACCGCAAAGTCGAGCTTTTTGATGCTCAATTAGAACTGGCAAAGCAAAACTTAAGCTTGCTACTCACTGCTTATGCCACCAATGGACAATATTTTGAAGAAGTACTTCGTGCCCAGCAATTGGTGTTGGATTATGAATTTTCGAAAATCGCTGCCATCACCAAACAATATAATTCCATAGCTATGCTGGATATGCTTTCAGCTACTTCGCTTAACTCTTATTCTAATTAATCCCATGGAAACTCAAACTAGAAAGTCAATACTATTTGGCGGATTGATCCTGTTAATCGGGATCAGTATAGGCTGGCTGATCAGTCCATCCGAACCAAACGTTGCGGAGGATGGACATGATCACGGAGTAGAAGCGCTTGCAGATCAACTCTGGACTTGCTCCATGCATCCTCAGATCAAATTGAATGAACCCGGAGATTGCCCGATTTGTGGGATGGATTTGATCCCGCTGGTTTCAGGAAATAGATCTGGATCTTCAAATCCAATGGTGCATGAAATGACTGCGGAAGCCATTGCTATGGCGAATATCCAAACAAGCATCGTAGGAGGAATGAGTAGTGATGGCGAATTGCTTCTGACTGGAAAAATCGAAGCTGATGAGCGCCAAAATGCATCGGTGACAGCCAAGTTTCCAGGAAGAATTGAAAAGCTCTTCGTCAGCTTTACAGGAGAGAAAGTCAAAGCTGGGCAAAAACTGGCCACCGTCTATTCCCCTGAATTGATGACCGCACAAAAAGAACTAGCTGAAGCAGCAAAGACTAAATCGGTTTTTCCAGAATTGTATCAGGCTGCCCTTGAAAAATTGCGGCTTTGGAAATTGACCGAAGCTCAGATTTCCAGCATTGAAAATTCGGGAAACACGATCACCGCATTTGACATTTTAGCCAGTCATAGCGGAATAGTTACCCAGCGCAATATTGCTGTGGGTGATTATGTCAATACCGGAACCGTTCTTTTCAATGTGGTCGACCTAGATAAAATCTGGGTCATGCTCGATGCCTACGAATCTGATTTACCGTTGGTCGCTGTTGGAAATCCGATTTCATTTACTGCAGCTGGCATTCCCGGCCAAACTTTTACCGCAAAAGTCACTTACATCGATCCGATTATTAATCCTACAACACGTGCAGCTTCGCTCCGCGCAGAGCTGGCAAATCCGAATGGAAAGCTTTTGCCGGAAATGTTTGTTTCTGCAAAAGTGAAGACCAATTCAAAGGGGCAAAACACTGCTATTGCCATTCCACGAACTGCTTTGCTTTGGTCTGGTAAGCGTTCCATAGTTTATGTGAAAGTTCCCAATGCCGAATACCCTTCTTATGAGATGCGGGAAATTACTATTGGCTCCAAAATTGGGGAAATGTACAGCGTAGAGGCGGGTTTAGAGGCCGGTGAAGAGATTGTTACCAATGGTGTATTTGCTATTGATGCGGCTTCACAATTAGCTGGTGGATATAGCATGATGAACCGTCCGGAGAACAAAACTGTAGAAGTTTCTACTATTTTCCAGTCTCAACTCACGCAGTTAACCGAAGAATATTTCAAAGTGAAAAACAGCTTGGTCAGTGATGATGCTTTAGCCACTCAAAAAGCGGCAGCAACATTACAAAGCAATCTTTCCAAAGTGGATATGAGCTTGGTCGAAGGCCCAGGACATGACAAATGGATGGCTATCCGAAGCGAAATTCAAAAAGCAGCAGGATTGATCACAAAGGAATCTGAAATCGCAAATCAACGCCGGCATTTCTCACCACTTTCCCAAGCATTTCTGAATTTGACAGAGACCTTTGGACTGACAAAAGACAAGGTGTACAAAGAATATTGCCCGATGGCTTTTGATAATAAAGGAGCTTATTGGCTGAGTGAATCTGAAGAAATTCGTAATCCTTACTTTGGTAAATCAATGCTGGCTTGCGGAGAAGTAACTAAGACTTATCTGAAAGGTCAAACTGTGTTGGATTTTGCTGACACTAAACCTGCGATTAATTCCGGCGAACATCAACACTAAAATGGTATCGATTGTCATGTATCGATTATCCCGTTTTGCCGGAAGTTTGATTGTAAGATTAAAGATCCTGCCTCCAAACTCCGACAATAGCCTTACGGCTTCTTTCTTCGGATTTACAAAAAGGACTAAAATTAATCCAAATCATGAAAAACAAATCTTATCAAAAATTCGCATTGATGATGGCTGTTTCTTTTGTCATCATGTATGGAGTAATGTTTTTAAATGCCGACGTATTTGATCATGTCATGCTCAGTACTACCCGAACTTATATGACCATCCTGATGATCGCTCCGATGGCAGTAACAATGATGCTCTTTATGTGGGGAATGTATGAAAACAAAAAAGTGAATTACATCATCATTGCTACTGCTTTTGTGGTCTTCATAAGCACATTAACGATGCTTCGAAACCAGACATTAATAGCTGATATCCAATGGATGAAAGCAATGATTCCGCATCACTCTTCGGCTATCATGGTCAGTCAAAAGGCCCATCTGAAAGACCCTGAGGCGCAAAAGCTCGCACAAGAAATCATCGAGGCCCAAAAAAGGGAAATCGCTCAGATGAAAGCGATGATTGACAGACTGTCAGATTAATGGAAATCGTATTGAAGTAGGGAAATATCGCTTGTTTTCCCTACCTGTTAAAAATAAGTAGACCGTAATCCTAAATCCGGATGGGGACTTGCATTTGGCTGATTCATTAGGATATTCGAACAAAGTAGGCATTAAAAGTAGCGTAATACTTCAGTGAATATCCAAAAGATTGAAGGTATAGGATTACCTCATCTGACTTTAAGAATTCAGGATCCAACGAAAAAGAATGCATCTCAATGACTATGACTTTTGGTTGATATTTCTCTAAATCAATTGACTTCAAAACCTTGAAATCATAGCCTTCGACGTCAATAGAAAGCAGATGAATAGCTTGTCCTTTTGGTAGATTGCTGTCCAAAATTTCATTCAGCGTTCTGGTTTTCAGGTTTAGTTTATCGCCAAATTCCCAACGGTTAGAATTGTTAATCATGACCTCTTTACTGGCTGTACTAACCCGATTTTCCTTTGAAATATAAAAAGTCACTTCCTCCACTTCATCAGAGACGAGACTACAGATAGAAATATCTCTTGTCCTGATTTTTTTATGCTTATCGATCAATGATTTATTGCCATCAATGCAAATCCCTGAACCTCCATTTAAATAAAAAAGAAAGGTATTTGAGTCATGAATAGGGTCATTACAGCCCACATCTATGTAAAAAAGATCGTCATCATGGATGTCACGGAGAAGCATATATAAGATCATATCCTCACCGGTTTGTGAGAAAACAAACTTAGTCTTCAAGTTGAAAAGTTTTCTAAATCCTATGAGAATTAAAAACTTGAGGTAAACCCATGTTCCAGCGGACTTTAGAAGCTTATGTATTTTTATCATTGAAGTGGTTTTCTATTACTTGATCATTTAAAAATTCACCTATCTGCAAATTTTGGAGTCGTTAAAATTAGCAATCTTTTAAAATGAATCTCAAAATAGGCATTTCTAGTCCAAGGACTCCACAAACTTTAACTTCACCTTCTATTTTCTTACTTTAAAGGATTGTCCTGATTTATTAATCCTTCCTGATTTCTGAATTTAGTTTTCTGATTTAAAAGCCATTTGGTCAGTTATCCTTTGACAGGAAACTTTTGAAAATAGCATTTTAACTTTAGGCATTCTCCCCTTACTTTGTGCCCTATCTTGTACTTCAGGATCAATTCATGAGAAAAAACAATCAATACTTCGCGCGTAAAATTCATCGATTCCTGGGAGTATTCATCGGAATTCAATTCCTTCTCTGGACCATCTCAGGTTTGTATTTCAGTTGGACTAATATCGATGAGATTCACGGCGATCAGTTTCATGAGACGCATATGATGCATCAATCGGTCAGCGATCTGGTGAATCCTGCAACTTTGGATTCTACTTTGGAAATCTCGACCATGGAACTCCGATTTGTGATCCATCAGCCTTATTACTGGGTGAATGAAAAACAACTTTTCAATGCCAAAACAGGAGCGCTTCATGGAGAAATCTCAGAAACTGAAGCCAAAGAAATTGCTCAAATCTACATCAAAGGTGACTTTGGGATTCGAAAAGCGGAATACCTGACTGAAACCGGTTCTCATCATGAATACCGAGGACGTCCCCTCCCCGCTTGGGCGATTCATTTTGAGCATCCCGAGAACCTGACTGCTTATATTGACGCCAAAAGCGGAAACTTCGAACGTGTCCGTCATCGAAGCTGGCGCTGGTTTGACTTCCTCTGGATGTTTCATACCATGGACTATGCCGGCAGAGACAATTTCAACAATCTGCTGCTTCGTGTGTTTTCATTGGCGGGACTGGCTGCGGTTGGTTCTGGTTTTACCTTGTTTTTTATGACGAGGAAAAAGAGAAAGGTGTTAGTAAAATGAGAGATTAAGAGAATGGAGAATGGGGATCGGGGATTGGGGAATAGGGAATAGAGATTAAGAGAATAAGAGCCCCGATAGGTATCGGGGGTGAATAAGAGCTCCTCAATTGTGGGGAGATTGTAAACGAATAGAAAATAAACACTTATAAAATGACAAGTTTAAAAAACACCCTTTTACTGGCATGCGCTGTAAGTTTGACTTTTGCCTGCTCGGAGAAAACTTCAAACCAAGAAGAAAACACTCAAGAATTACATGAGGCTGAATCCAGCGAATCCACGGAGTCTATACCTGCTACGTCAGTTTCATTTAGCAATGAAGAGACTACTGAAATCATCAATTCCTACTTGGGCTTGAAGGATCAACTCGTAGCTACTGACGGTGAAAAAGCCAGTGTCGAAGCAAAGAAAATGCTTTCAGTTTTAGAGAAATCCTCGATCCAAACTAAGGAGACTTTGAAGGTAGCCGCAGAACAAATCGCTAATTCTACTGATCCAGAAGTACAGCGTGTAGCCTTCGACCTCCTTTCACAGCAGGTTTTGATTTTGGCAAAAAGCGAAATGCTAACAGAAGGGAAATTGTATAAGCAATACTGTCCTATGGCAAAGAATAATACCGGTGCCTTCTGGTTGAGTGCTTCCGATCAAATCCGAAACCCCTATTTCGGTGACAAAATGCTGACTTGCGGTTCTGTTGAGGAAGAGATTTGATCCTCAAGCTGATTTTAAATTACCAATTCATATAAAAGCGTAGCCCTGAATCAATTCGGGGCAACGCTTTTTATTTAGGCATGTGTTTTAAAATGTATTCTCACCAAATTGAGCTTAAATCACCCTCAATCAACAATACTTTCAATTTTCTCTAAAATAAAATTTGTTTCTGAGGAGTTCTGTTCAGTTTGAATTATTACTCCTTCTAAGGCTACACCACGGTAACTCCCATCCCCTAAATTCTTGCGATTGCTTTTATTCTCTACAATTATTTTAGCACATAGACCTTTACCCTGAATGTACATTTCATAAAACTCTTTGTCACTGATCGCCTGGGATTGATCAAACCAATACTCTAGATTATCCAATCCAATTGCATTCATCTGCCTCGCCAATTCTTCTTTATAATCTCTGGTGTCGGGAGCGAATTGGTCAAATATAGGATTCGTATTTTCGCATTGAGGCCTATCACAGGAACTTGTAAAACCAAAAATCAGAAACAGTAAAAAGAAGCCAAGAGTCTTAGTATGCATTTTTTCCTTGTTTTTGTATATCACTTATTTTCAATCCTTTTTTAAGTTAACAGAAAATTCAAACTGGGCAAAATGACCCAAAACATCCCATGACCCCGAAGGTGGTCGAACTTTCTTCTTTAGATGCTGAACCCATTCCAAATGGGGTTGAGAGTTTGGGGTTTCAAATCTTAACTAGTCCCTATCAAAGATTTGACTAAGCCGAGCAGGGGACTTTTTCAATTTATTTGAATCATTCAGCTAAATACCAAGCCCTAGAATACCTATTTGAAGTTCATATTCTTTTGATTTGAATGATAAAACAAAAGGTTTGGTTAGATAGTCTTTGATTTAGCTTTTGAAAACAAATCCAAATTTGTTGAAAAAGACAATCTTTAAACTAAAGTCTCTTAAATCATACCATTGTAATTTTCTGTAATTCAGAAGTAATGGTTTAGTAATGTTAATATTGTAAGATGAATTTTACGGACAAACCAAACAAGTACCTGGATAAGCTGAGTAAGGAAAATAAGCACCCTAAGTACATTAGCGGTCAGCAACCTATTGACCATTCACAGTCATTCAAAGGTAATATCGAAAACTTCATTGGCTTTGCGCAAGTGCCTATTGGTCTAGCTGGGCCCTTACTTTTGAATGGCACAGCAGGAATTAGTAAGCATTGGGTGCCGATGGCTACGACAGAAGGAGCTCTTGTGGCATCCTATGATAGAGGCATAAAGGCTGGCTCATTATGCGGAGGTTTTACATCCAGAACTCTTTCCAACAAGGTACAGCGAAGTCCCTATTTTGAATTTGATAGCTTGATAGATGCCTTACACTTTGCAACCTGGATAAAATCTAAAGAGTCCTTACTAAGTACTGGAGTTAGTCAAGCTAGTAATTACGCCAAGCTTTTAAACATGGAAGTCTTGCACGAGGGAAATGGGGTGCATTTAACCCTTTCCTTTGAAACTGGCGCAGCGGCAGGTCAAAACATGGTAACTATCGTTACTGATCAGGTTTTGAGACAAGTGCTAGATCAAGCACCTCTGAAACCAACTCTATTTTATATAGAGGCAAATATGTCCGGAGATAAAAAGGCAAATTTCAGATCTCTAAGTAATGTGAGAGGTAGAAAAGTGATTTCTGAAGTGGTGATTTCGAAAGAAGTTATTCAAAAGGTACTCAAGTCAACAGCTGAGAATATTTCAAAATTCTGGATGACAGGAACCTTGGCTGCCATCCAATCTGGTGCAGTCGGTAATCCTGCACACATCACAAATGCCCTTACTTCCATTTTCATCGCATGTGGTCAGGATGTGGCTTGTATTGCAGAGGCAGCTGTTGGGATTGAAAGAATGGAGGCCAAAAGTAATGGTGATTTGTATGCGTCGATGACCTTACCAGGATTGATTGTAGGTACAGTTGGAGGTGGCACGGGATTGCCTACACAAAAGGAATCTTTGGAATTAATGGATTGTAGTACACCAGAGGATGTAGGGAAGTTTGCGGAAATTTGTTGCGCAGTGACCTTGGCAGGAGAATTGTCTATAGGCGCTGCTATTGCAGAAGGCCATTTTGCAGCTGCGCATAAAGCTCATGGCAGAAAAAGAATAATGAAAAAAGACAGTTCATTGAACCTTGTTTAGGGTTAAGAATCATTTTAATCCAGGTTTTTCGATCAAAGAATAACTAGCGGGAGAAATTAAACTCGACTATCCTTCGGGATTTGTAATTCCATTTTCAAAAAGTTCAACACCCTTTGGGTGTTGATATTTCTGCTACCATTTACCTGTTCCCTAGGTTTCACCTAGGGTTATTGAAAGATTCGATCCCTTCGGGATCTCCATCAAAAAATTATCCGACTTTTTGATAAGAAAGCCTTACCACCAAGTGGCTAAACCACTCACTAACCATGGGTGGAAACCATTATGGGATATTTGAACAAGTCTTCTCCATTCTTGATTTTCCCATCCCCCGGTTTTACCGGGGGTTATTGAAAGGTTAGATCCCTACTGGATCTCGGTCCAAAAATTATCCGACTTTTTAATAAGAAAGCCTGACCACCAAGTGGCAAAACCACTCACTAACCATGGGTAAAACCTGTATGCGATATTTAGACGAGTCTTCTCTATTCTTGATTTTCCCATTTCCCAGTGTTACCGCGGTTAATTGAAAAGTTAGATCCCTACTGGATCTCGGTCCAAAAATTATCCGACTTTTTGGTAAGAAAGTAAGACCAACAAGTGGTCAAAGCGATCAATAAACATGGGTAGCAACCTGTGTGGGATATTTGGACAAATCTTCTCCATTCTTGATTTTCCCATTTCCCAGTGTTACCGGGAGCTATTGAAAGGTTCGATCCCTTCGGGATCTCCATCAAAAAATTATCCGACTTTTTGATAAGAAAGCCTTACCACCAAGTGGCAAAACCACTCACTAAATATGGGTGAAAACCTGTATGCGATATTAAGACGAGTCTTATCCATTCTTGATTTTCCCATCCCTCGGTTTTAACGGAGGTTATTGAAAGGTTCCGTCCCTTCGGGATC
Source organism: Algoriphagus marinus (assembly GCF_001936475.1). GTDB lineage: Bacteria > Bacteroidota > Bacteroidia > Cytophagales > Cyclobacteriaceae > Algoriphagus > Algoriphagus marinus. Next base: position 205,330 of record NZ_MSPQ01000007.1, read on the forward strand.
TCGGACCAAAAATCATATGATTTGTTAATAAGAAAGCAAGACCACCAAGTGGTCAAACCACTCAATAACCATGGGTGACAACCCATGGACAAAATGACCCAAAACATCCCACGACCCCGAAGGTGGTCGAACTTTTTCTGTAGGACCCATTGTCAATCACAACTAATTACTCTAAATTTCTACAACCCATTTTTCTACTTCAACCTAATTTTTATGAGCACCTATACACAATTGATTTACCACATCGTTTTTTCTACCAAACATCGGGAACCCACTCTTATTAAAGACCACAGACGCCGATTATTTGCCTACATCCATCAACTCCTCACTAATAAAAATTGTCACCTTTATAGGATCAACGGAGTGGAAGATCATCTCCATATTTTAACTCACATCCATCCTTCAGTTGTAATTTCTGATCTGGTAAAAGACATCAAATTAGCCACAAATGATTTGATCAAAAAGGAAGGGATTTTCCCGAATTTTAGTGGGTGGCAAGATGGTTACGGTGCATTTTCTGAATCCATCAAGGCTAAAGAAGCACTAATGAATTACATCAAAAACCAAGAGGAGCATCATACTAAGGTTTCATTTTTGGATGAATACAAAGCCTTATTAAAGGAATATGAAGTTGATTTTGATTCAAAGTATCGTTTATAAGTTCAACACCCTTTGGGTGTTGGTATTTCTGCTACCATTTACCTGTTCCCCCGGTTTCACCGGGAGCTATATGAAAGGTTAGATCTCTTCGGGATCTTCTATGCATGGCTTTCAGCCACGCACAGGAGTTAGATTCTTTGCAAAGCATAGCCCTTTATACTAGTCTGATTCTTCGATTTCCTATTTCCTGGGACTTGTACTCTTTTTATAAAATTCTCTCCCCTTTTAAGTTGTCCCTTGTATTTATTGGTTATTTCCTAAGCTTTCTATCTTCAATCTTGCATGTTCATTATTAGGATAGAGCTCAAGTGATTTTTTATAATTCTCGATCGCTTTTTTTGTATCTCCCAGAGATTCATAAGCCTCTCCCAAGCTATCATAAGCATTAAAGGAATTTGGAAAGTTTTTTGTATTCAGGATGAAAAAAGCTAATGCCTTGGACTTGTCAATCTCATTTCGACTTTGAAGCAATCCATACCCTAATCGATTTACTAGCTGCTCCGGAGGCCGAAAATCCCATGAAAGCCGCTGAGAAAGTGACTGATAATGCTGAATTAGCTCCTCAATGCTTTCCACATTCCGATTGGAAAAATCATAGCCTTCAAAAATGGTTGAAATTCCATTGTAAAAAGCTAATGGTGGAACAGAGCCATGACTTTCATTTTCAAAGTATTCCAATTTTGCAGGAAATTCTCCTTCACATTTACTGTTCAATGCCTCGTACAACCTTACATGACGATCACGATTTCGGATATTTCTTTTACCCCAATTTGCAGTGGCTATGTAAATGTATCTTTCAAATGACCGACTCGTCACAGCATCTAATTTTTGGTCCATGGTTTCTTCGTCCCAGGTGCCAAAGCTTGGGTCAACGGCAATGAATGCATTGAATAGAGTCTCTTCTTTCATATAGGCATGGGTAGCCAATAAACCACCTAATGAATGTCCAAAAAGAATTCGATAAGGTTCTGTTCTATATTTTTGATCTATTTCGGGAATAAGTTCATCATTCAAAAAGCTTAGAAAGCTTTCTCCACCACCTGAATTATTCTCCCTTACCGTTACAATTTTATCAGGTGTGAAGTCTCGTCTTCTATCTACATTTTGAATACCTACTACTATCATCTCTGGAATTTTCCAACTTCGGTATGAATCAGAACTCATGTAGTTGACCATCCCAGAAATTGCCTTGAAGTGGATATTCCCATCAAGTAAGACAAGCACAGGGTATTTCTTATAGGATGATCCTTCTTTGCTGTAAGAGTCAGGTAGGCTAATCCAATATTCTCGATCTTCATTCAAAATATTGGAGTGGAGGATATGTTTAGTGCCGATTACAATTTGTTCGACATCCTGTGATTTTACTTGATTTGCTCCAATTAGGAAGAACAGTACGATAATGATTTTTTTACTCATTCTGCTGGTTTCTATGTGATTGGCAACATTTTGCTTCGCATAGCAATTGCGCTAGTTGTGGGATAAAGCCTACTTAGGACAAAAGTCGCGGTGTTTTTAGATTACTTGAACCAACAGCTTTTTATCTAAAAATCCAAGTTGTGCAAAGGACTTTTGATTTGATCGAAGGCCATGGTTCTGATGGCTGGAAGTACACGGCGCTAAAAAATCATGAGATATGGGGAATTGTTTTAGTCTTGGGCGGGGCTAATAGATTACTTATGGAGGTGTTGTTTCGAGCCATTAAATCCCGACAATTGACGCGGATTAACCCATGCAAACTAACTACTCCCAGAGGGGGTTTGATCACGCCAAGCAGGTTTTTTATCTCCCTATTTTGTCCTCTAGTCTTTTTAAGAAAAGATTCCTGTCGGTAGCCGTGATTTCCTTGTCCAACTTCAATTTTTCTATTGAAATCTTATAAGTTTCTATGGCTTCATCTGTTCGATTAAGGTGACTTAAGGCATCAGCTTTTAATTCATAATGACGCCAAAAATCCGGGAATGATTCTATTCTACTATTTTGTTCTTCAACTACGCTCCCCCACTCCCATTCGTCAAAGCAAAAGTTTAATCCTAATCCAAATCCAACGGTGGGAGAAGAATTGTGATTGAAACCGATTAAATCATTGTAGCGGAAATTAAAATCTCTTTCATCTCTTTCAATCATGCTTTTAAATTTAAAAACACCATCTCTTAAAGAAATATCATCCCATCTTTTATCACCAATGGCTAAATAAAAATTTCCTGTAAGGTTTCCCTGCTGCTCTAATTCTTGTTCAGCGATTGTATAAATATCATTTTGATTTGGCCAATAGGAAGGACTTATCGCAACACAATTATTGAAAAGTTTATTGTTTTTTAGAAAACAATAGGTTGCGAAATATGCTCCAAAAGAGTGTCCTACAATTGTGATTTCTTCCTTTAAAATATATTTTTCTGAAATTACAGGAAGCACCTCAGTGGAGATAAAATCATAAAGTTTATTTTTCTCCTGTAACTCTTGGTCTCTGTTTTCGTGAATCACTCCCACTAAAATGCTTTGTGGTATATCATCGTACAAATACAAGTTATTTGTCGCCTGTAGAATCGTAGCTGTAATTTCCTCATCATCACCATCCACATAAAGAATACAGTTTTTGGCTTGCTTTAGTCTGTCATAATCTTTAGGAATACTTACAGTGATTTTCCTTATAGTTCCAAATATTTCTGAGTCAATGCTTAAGGTGTCTAGATCCGAGTAAAATGAATGTGACTGACAAAAACAATTTGATGTAATGAAAATAAAGAAAATGATTAGTAGTGGTTTCATTCTTAATTACTCGTTTATGATGATGATGTGTTCCTCTTAACTTGCTTCCAACTTTTAGTACCTGAAAAAAGTGTTGTGGTGACGTTTTAATATTTTTTTCGCTTAACTGTTCAGCAGGATGTAATCCAGTCCAACAGCCTACGCCTAGCGAGGGGATTTTAGTATTTTATCGCTCTCTTTCATCCATTGTCACTTTATCCCTCAGTAGCCAAGTACCATTTTCCTTGGTCATAATATAAGTTGTATTTATCCTTCTTGTTGGCGTTACCACTCCGTTGATTAGCTGTCCTTCTCGTTCATGATGCTGATGAACTACAGCGACATCAGGTCTTAGAAACTTAATTTCAGGTTCATCATATTTACTTGCTGTGGATACTGCAAATCCCGGATTGTTGTGCAGCACTTTGATAAACTTTATAATAGTGTCTTTTCCATAGAAAACACGTCCAAAGGCTTGAAGCCATCGACCGTCCTCAGCCCATATTTTTTCACGCTCTTCAAAATTCTTACTCCCGGCTTGAATTTGAATTATGTTTTTAATGGCCAAGGTATCAGCCTGGCTTACTCGAAGTTCATTTTGCGCGTCTGAGGTCGAGTCCGAACTGGACTTTTCCTTTTGACTGCAACTGTAAACAAGGATAAGCAATGCGAAAGCAATTATGTATTTCATTTAGCTGTCATTTTAAGTAGTAGGATCATTTAATAAAATCTGATTATCCGCAATGATGCCAGAGTCCTCTTTTTCTTTGCTTATCAGGCTGGAAGACCGATGACCGAAGTACAGGTAATGCTAGTGTTTACCATAAATTAAGTCGCTTTTTACCTTTTACTGCTGCAATCGCGGATATACATAGAATCAAAAATACATTATTCACTATCATACAGCCTTATCCACTTATATCGACCCTTTGGATATCTGTCCGTAACAGGGCTAAGAATCAAGGTGTCACCTGAAAAGACATACTTTCTCTTTGCAACAGTTCCCCACATATTTTGAAAGTTTGATGACTCGATATGATGCGCAATAATGTGAAGCGAGTCGATTACGTTGTAATTTCCAAAGTAGACAAAATTATCAGCTAGATGTCTTAAGTCAGTAAGGGTTAAACTGTCAAGCCCTCCTTTTCCTTCAAATTTGTAGTTCTCGTAGTCTTCAGTCACGTGATGTACGCCCATTCCACCCTTCCCATCATAAATGATAAACCCTTTTCGGTTTTTGTAATCGTCTTGCCTAGGCTCCCAATTGGCTGCTGAATCAGATTGTACTTCTACAAGATGAAGAGTCCATCTTCCTGTAAACTTTTCAAAATCGGATGTTTCATTTTCTGGATTACATGAAACAAGCAGGAATGCGATTAGGATAAAGTACAAATATTTCAATCTCATCTTTATTTCAAATTGTTGGCAACATTTTGCTTCGCAAAGCAATTGCGCTAGTTGTGGGATCGAGCCTACTTAGGACAAAAGTCGCGTTGTTTTTAGATTACTTGAACCAACAGCTTTTTATCTAAAAATCCAAGTTGTCCAAAGGACTTTTGATTTGATCGAAGCCTATGGTCCTGATGGCCGGAAGTACAAGGCGATAAAAAATCATGGGCTATGGGGAATCGTTTTGGTCTTGGGCCGGGCCAGGAGAAACTTCCCGAAGGCGAAAGTCAAAATTTTCAATTCTTACCTAACAATTTTTCTGATCGGTTCTTTCTGGAACTAATTCTTCTTATATCTTTAGGAAGTTCTTTTTTACTAACTCTTTTTCATGACTGTTTCCGAATACATCGCATCAATTAATAACCGATATCGCCTTGGGCACGCCACAGAACATACGTTCAGAGGCGATCTTCAACAACTAATCGAATCACTAATTCCAAACATCTCAGCAACCAACGAACCTAAGCGCCAAGCTTGTGGTGCGCCTGATTACATTCTGACGAATAAAAAGGAAATTCCAGTCGGCTACATCGAAGCCAAAGATATAGGTGATAATGACTTGACTGGAAGTAAAAAGAACGGAAACAAAGAACAATTCGACCGATACAAAGGCTCGCTGGATAACTTGATCTTTACCGATTACCTCGATTTTTACTATTACATAAATGGAGAATTGGCAACTTCTATTCGGATTGGGGTGGTCGATAACGGTAAAATCCTTCCGCTACCCCATAACTTCCCAGCCTTCGAGCTCCTCATCAAGGAGTTTACAACTCATATCAGCCAAAGTATCAAAAGCCCCAAAAAGCTTGCAGAAATGATGGCTGGAAAAGCCAGAATGCTTGCCAATGTGATCGAAAATTCTCTGAATTCCGATGAGATCAATCAGGAGAATTCTACCCTGAGAGAGCAGATGAATGCCTTCAAGGAAATCCTGATTCATGATATTACGCCAAAGGAATTTTCGGATGTCTATGCGCAGACCATATCCTACGGGATGTTTGCAGCAAGACTTTACGACGAAACCTTGGATTCATTTTCCAGACAGGAAGCTGCCGAACTGATCCCCAAGTCTAATCCTTTCCTACGAAAGCTTTTCCAATACATCGCCGGCTATGACTTGGACGATCGGATCAAATGGATCGTGGATGCGCTCGCGGATATCTTCCGGGCGGCTGATGTAAATGCCATCCTGAGCAACTTCGGTAAGGCTACCCAAACCGAAGATCCGATCATCCACTTTTACGAGACCTTCCTAAGTACCTATGATCCTAAGCTGCGCAAAGCCCGTGGGGTTTGGTACACGCCGCATCCTGTGGTGAATTTTATCATCCGCGCTGTAGATGATATTCTGATCGATGAGTTTGACTTGCCAATGGGGCTGGCAGACACTTCCAAAACCACCATCAAAGTGCCCATTGCTACGCATGACAAGCGATTCTCCGGAGGAATTCGGGAAGTGGATCAGGAGGTACATCGGGTGCAATTCCTTGATCCAGCTACCGGAACTGGCACCTTCGTCGCTGAGGCGATCAATCATATCTATTCCAAATTCAAAGGACAACAGGGGCTCTGGAATTCCTATGTGGAAAATCACCTGCTACCCCGCATTAACGGCTTCGAGCTCCTGATGGCATCCTATGCCATGGCACATCTGAAGCTGGACTTGCTGCTTAAGCAAACAGGCTACACGGGCACTAAAGGCCAACGCTTCCGCATCTACCTAACCAATTCACTGGAGGAATACCACAAGGATACAGGAACTCTCTTCGCCAACTGGCTGAGTGCCGAAGCCAACGAAGCCAATCAGATCAAGCGTGATGCACCAGTTATGATTGTGGCAGGAAATCCACCTTATAGTGTAAGTAGTACCAATAAAGGGGAGTGGATTCAGAATTTGATAGCGGATTATAAAAAGAATCTGAATGAGCGAAAGATTAACTTAGACGATGATTACATCAAGTTTATTCGATACGGACAGCACTTTATAGATAAAAATGGATCTGGGATTTTAGCTTATATATCAAATAATAGTTTTTTGGATGGAATAACTCATCGCCAGATGAGAAAGTCATTATTAGATACTTTTGATAAAATATATATATTAGATCTGCATGGGAATTCAAAAAAGCAAGAGGTGTCGCCGGATGGATCTAAAGATGAAAATGTTTTTGATATTATGCAGGGTGTATCAATAAATATATTTATTAAAAATTCTACAAATAAAAAAATAATAAAAACGTTCGACATTTTTGGCAGAAGAGATATAAAGTACCAGTTCCTATTGAAAAATTCTATATCTAGTATTAAATGGAAAGATATAAGTATTGATAAGCCCTATTATTTTTTCTTAAATAAGAATTTTTATGGTAAAGAAATTTATGAAAAAGGATTTTCTGTTGTAGAAGTTTTTAATATTTTCCAAAATGGTATAAAATCGGATAGAGATAAGTTGTTTTTTTCTGTTGATAAAACCGAATTGGAGGAAAGAATTAAATTGTTGTTTTCTGAAAATTTAGATAGAAATTTCAAAGAAACATATGCTGTAAAAGATTCATCGAGCTATAATTTAACTCACAGAATTAGTTCAATGAATTTTAATGATAAGAATGTGTCAAAATGTTTGTACAGACCATTTGATTCTAGGTATATGTATTATGAGTTAGGTTTAACTAGTCGCCCTGCATGGAAAGTGATGGCTCATACATTGAATAAAGATAATTTTGCATTTATTTGCCTTAGGCAGAGCCGAAATTCTGAAACAGGGACATATTTTATTGGTAGAAATCTAGTTAATAAGGATGCTATTTCCCTTTTAGATATTGCTACGATATTTCCCCTCTATCTCTACCCGGACTCCGATTCCCAACTTTCCTTAGATTCCAGCGCCAACCGAACTCCCAATCTTGATCCAAAGATCGTAGCAGAAATCGCCAAGGGTTTAGGTTTGTCTTTTTTGCCGGAGAAGGAAGAAGGCGGGGAAGTTTGCTTTGCTGAAAGCGGGGAAGTTATGCCGGAATATCGACAGAGTTTTGCACCTGTTGATTTGCTGGATTACATATATGCCATCTTGCACTCGCCAAGTTATCGGGAGACTTACAAGGAGTTTTTGAAGATAGATTTCCCTCGGGTGCCCTATCCTACCGATGTGGAAGAGTTCTGGAGACTAGTCGCGCTAGGCGGAGAACTCCGATCCCTGCACCTGATGGAAAGCCCAAGTCTAAACGAATACATTACCGAGTACCCCATCGGCGGTGAAAACGAAGTCGAGAAGCCACATTTCGTCATTGCGAGCGACGAGTCCGCGTCATCGCGAGGGAGGAACGACCGAAGCGATCTGTCTAAAGAGACTGCTTCGACCGCTGAAGCGGATCTCGCAGTGACGGGAAGAGTCTACATCAACTCCGAGCAATACTTCGACAGCGTACCCGAACTCGCCTGGAATTTCTATATCGGCGGCTACCAACCCGCCCAAAAATGGCTCAAAGACCGCAAAGGCCGAACCCTGGATTTTCAGGATATTCTGCATTATCAGAAGATCATCAAGGCATTAGTGGAGACGGATCGGGTGATGAGGGAGATAGATGGGGAGGGGTTTATGGAAGGAGGTGTGCGGTGAATGATTTGAAAGAGTTTAAAGGATTTTGGTGTTTACCTGAAAAACCTGAAACAATGATTCCAGGTATTGCCAAATTCGATCCTGAGTCTGGAGTTACCCTAGAATTAATAGGTTCTTTTCATGAAGAATTAAATTTGTTTTTTAATCATAATTTATCAAGTGCTGATTTAATCTATGGAGTGGATTCCAATCATAAAAAAATAAGTCTTGTTTATTGCGATGTTGCAAAGCATGAAAAGGTTTATAAAGCAAAATTTTCACTTATTAAATATAGAGTACGATACTTACTTGAAGGCATTCATCTTAAAGATGTTCATGCAAAAATTTTTTCAAGAGGAAATTTTAATACAGATAAACTGAATAAATGGTTTTTAAGAAACAACATTAGAAATTCATATACTTTCAATTCAGAAAATGAAATAACGGGTTTTTCCATCTCATTTGACAGTTTAAAAAACCGATTTATTTATGATTTGAAGATTGATGATTTTTGGCTGCTTGAAATTGTTAGTAAAAGTTGGCAGCAGGAAAAAGATTTTAATGGGATTAATATCAATGAAATTTATATAATAAAAATTTCATCTGTTGAGCCATCTGCTTTTTTAGATATTGTAAAAAAAAGTGAAAGATTATTATTATTTTTTGAGTTGGCTTTTACATCAAAAGTTAAGTTTATAAGCTTTTATTTATTTGATCATGAACCTGACGCAGATAATCTAGGTAATAAGTCAATTGCTCTTTATTATAAGCAAAGATTAGGACTTCGTGATAAATCGCCTTATGATAGGCCTGTTTTCAATTTTAATCATATTGAAAATAGCTTAAATAGCATTTTATGTAACTGGATGGCAATTGATTCAAAGTTGGAACCAATTTTAAATTATTTAGTTAAGAGCTTTCAAAATGACAATTATTTTGACACAAGTAATTTTATGATAATTGTCAATGCCCTAGAAGGATTCCATAGGCGTTTTAGAAATGATGGACACGTGGACTTGAAAGTTCGTTTAGATTTTTTATTCGACGAGTTTCAAAATGTGATTGATATAGGGAAAATAAAATTGGATTCCTTCCGAATAGCACGAAATAGGCATTATTATTCTCATTTTTATGAGAAGGATTTTCAGTATTTATATGATCTACAGGGGCTTGTTGATGTTACTTTTGAATTGCGTAAATTATTGTATTGCTGTATTTTAAAACAAATTGGGTTTAATGATGCCTTACTTAAAAATGTTTCAGTAGAAACCTTATAAGTAGCTACCTCACCTAGGAATAGAATGCTTGCCCCGTCTAAGTGTACAATAAGCGTTTGTCTAAGCGTAGTTTATAACTACGCTTTTTTATTTATTAGGGATTTGAAATCTCAATAAAAGACCAAGGGGTACTTCCGAAGTACCCTCCCCCACTTCAAACAAGCGTCATCCCTACTTTTATACGGGATGTCCTATCTTTTATATAGGACATCTCTTCTTTTACACGGGCGATCGCATGTTTTTATAAGGAGGTCGCGTGTTTTACTAGGGGTATTGAAGCATTAGACCATAAAAAGGCCGAGGATTGCTCCTCGGCCAGTCGTGTTAAGTTTAATCAAACAAAATAAGCTGAAAAAGGGTAATTTATTCAACTTACAGACGGGTTATTCCCGCTTGCATCTTTGCTCAAAGCGCTCTTTGAGATCTTCCTAGATTGATTTTTAAAAATCTGGTTGAAATATTAAAAACCTTAGGTAATTAAATGAAATTAGTTTGAAATCACAATAGCCTTTAGGTGATTTGTTTAAAAAATTATTGGACTGGGGGTTAGGGAAATGAGATTAGGGATTGGGGATTAGGGATTAGAGATTAAGAGAATGAGAGAATGAGAGAAAAAGAGAAAAGGGCCCCGATAGCTCGGGGGGATTAGAGCTCCGATAGATTGGAGGAGATTAATAAGCTATGTTTTCTATGTGACTATGTGGTTTAAAATCTTTATGGCTTTGCTGTTAAAAAAATATTTCCAGCCTCCCGCACCTACCCCTTTTTCCAGATTGCTACCCTGCGCGGGAGGGAAAATGTGGGGATTCCTTTACCATGGGCTGCGCCCATGGCTACCGAGCTTTAGCACCTACGGCGCTGTTGCTAGGTCGCAATTTGAGTAATCTTTCGATTTTAAGGCTTTTCAGACTTCTCAATTTAGCCTTCTGATTTCAAAAGCTATGTTTTCTATCTTTTCTATGTGGTTTAAAACCTTTGCGGCTTAGCGGTTATAAAAATATTTCCAGCCTCCCGCACCTACCCCTTTTTCCAGATTGCTACCCTGCGCGGGAGGGAAAATGTGGGGATTCCTTTACCATGGGCTGCGCCCATGGCTACCGAGCTTTAGCACCTACGGCGCTGTTGCTAGGTCGCAATTTGAGTAATCTTTCGATTTTAAGGCTTTTCAGACTTCTCAATTTAGCCTTCTGATTTCAAAAACTATGTTTTCTATCTTTTCTATGCGGTTTAAAAACCTTTGCGCCTTTGCGGTTAAAAAAATATTTCCAGCCTCCCGCACCTACCCCTTTTTCCAGATTGATATCCTGCGCGGGAGGGAATGGTGTGGGATTTCCTTTACCATGGCCCCGATAGCTATCGAGGGCACACATGGCTACAAACAAATCGCTCCTCTGGAGCTTTTACGGTCCAAATAACCAATGATTTGAAACGAACAATTAATCTGTAAGCGCGGTGGGTCGACGTAGCAGCGGGCCGGCGATGGGCGGTGCGGTGGAAGCTTTGCTACGTCTTGGCCTTTTGGTCCTTTTGGGCTAAGCCAAAAGGACGAGAAAGGAAAAGATTCATCACCATCCTCCCTCACATTCATGCCTTTTCCAAATCAAAATCCTGCGCTAGAAGGAACGGTATTGGCTTTCATTTACCATGTGTTGAACCCATGGCTACCGAGCTTTAGCACCTACTGCGCTGTTGCTAGGTCGCAATTTGAGTAATCTTTCAATTTTAAGGCTTTTCAGACTTCTCACTTTAGCCTTCTGATTTAAAAAACTATGTTTTCTATCTTTTCTATGCGGTTTAAAACCTTTGCGGCCAGGATTTTGACCTTCATATTCTTGGCGGTTAAAACGAATTTGTGGTTTTTGCCCCCCCTCAAAAAGAGCGCTCTTATTGGAAAGCCCAACCTACAAAGAGCCCATAATTTGGCTTATATATTTTTCCAGGTCCATATTGATCGAGATTGGCACCAAGACCAAAGCTGAGTGCATTGATTTTTAATCCTGTCCTTAGCTGCAAATAACTTCGGGCATGGGAGTTTTCCTGGGTATTGTGGATGTATAAGAATTGTAACCTAGTGTATAAACTGGTTTTGGGACTGAGTTGAGGTTTGAATTCATAGATTCCAAAGAACTCCGTATTACCTGAATTCAACAATAAAGAAGCAATGGTCACTGAGAGCCATTTTCTACTGGAATAAACATGCTGTGCTCCGAGAAGAGGTGAAAATCCGACTTTGTTGTTTGTAGTCCCACCTCCTACGATACTAAAGCCTTTATAGATCTCGTAGTTAATGACCACAGGAATAGCCATATCCAAATCCTCTCGCTCATTGTCATAGCTAGCCGATAAAGTAGCAACTGTGAGAAAGCCAAATCTGCTTTCGGGTGAAAACTTTTTCTTTGTGACCAATTGGAAAAACATCCGGTTATTACCTGCCATAAATTCTGCTGGTGTAGGCACTTTAGGCGGACCTTCCTGTGCTAGGGATGTCTTTACTCCCCCTAATAAAATCAGCACAAACAATGTATAGAATAAATAAGAGTTGGCTTTTCGGGTGATACTTTGCATCTGTTTATTTTTTTTAATGATGCAAAGTTGGGAAATGGAAAACCGAAAAGTGTTGCGCTATAGCAACGTTTTGAGGACTAAAGGTTGGTTTTAAGGCGACTTAGGGTGTATGGGGTAATTCCTAAATAGCTTGCAATAATTTTATTGGAAAGTCTACCAAAAATATTCGGATGCTTTTCGATTAGAAATTTCAAGCGCTGCAAGCTATCAGAACCTTGAAAGTCATAGATCCGCTTTTGGGTAGTGATGTAGGCGGATTCCAGGATTTTGCGGTAAACAAGATTTACGGCAGGTTCATTTTCCACCAACAAAAAAAAGTCATCCTTATTAATCTCCAACAATGTGGATTTTTCCAAGCATTGAATGTATTCCGTGGCGGGCTGTCCTGTAATCAGACTTGTAAAGGAAGTTCCGAATTTCCCCTCTAAAGCGATATATCTAGTGTTTTCTAAACCTTCCGGGTTTATAGAGTACAAACGGAGACATCCAGAAACCACAAAATAATTGGACTTACAGACCTCTCCTTCTCGAAGCAAGAATTCATTTTTTTTGAATGTTTTCTCCTTAAAGTATGCTGCCAGTTCCTCTAGTTTTTGCTCAGTGATTTGCGTCCTTTTCTGAAAGTATGATTTTAAAGTCTCATGCATAGTCTTTAATACAGGTTTCTGTGAAGATACACTAATCGACCATTTAAGGGCAAACCAAAAGCCTACTTAAAAGGGTCACTGAATTTAGGGTCGTTGGTCAGCGTATTGTCGGTGAGCGTCTTTAGAAAATTGACTATATCGATCTTTTGCTGTTCGCTCAAGTTCAGCTGTTGGGGATTTCCATTCAGATCCTTTAGGGAACTGTTTAGATTCGGATGATTTTTGACACCATTGTTATAATGCTCAATGACTTCCTCCAGCGTCGCAAATCTACCATCATGCATGTAGGGCGCTGTCAATTGAATGTTTTTAAGCGAAGGCACTTTGAAGGTTCCTGAGAATTGAGGGTTGGGAATAGCCTCAAATACCCCGAGGTCTGTTGTTGACACCAAGTCCAAGCCATTGTTTGTCGTGCCGGCATCGGGATTGATAAATGCTTCCGTAGAGTGGCAGCCCACACAGCTCAAACCTCCGAGTGCCTTGGGCATAAAGAACAACCGCTTCCCATTGTTTTCACTCACTGTGAAATTCGGAAAGTCGGCCGTAGGGATATTTACTGATGCCCGTCCAACATCATACTTGCTTGAAACGCTGACTATACTCCTGATAAATTGCGCCAAGGCTTTTGAAATTTTATCTGATGTCACCTCCGTCGACCCAAAAGCATTTTTAAAAAGCGCTGCATAGAAGGATTGATTTTGAACCGTAGTTACCACTTGGCTTAATGTCATCCCCATTTCGACGGGGTCTTGGAATGGCTCCAGAACTTGCTCTTCCAAAGTAGCGGCTCTTTCATCCCAAAAAAATCGACCTCTATCATACCATCTGGCATTAATAAGGCTCATCGAATGTCTTCGGGTAGTTGCTCCGTCAAAGCCTAGGCTTAGTTTTTTAGGATCTGAAAATCCATTTGCCTGGATATGACAGGAGGCGCAGGAAATCGTACCATTTGCGCTAAGGCTTTTATCATAAAATAATACTCTACCCAAGGTAGCCCCATCGTTGGTTGTGGGATTGGTAGACGGTGTGTTGTCATTGTCTATCGCGGCATTCTGTCCGGGACCAATCAGGGCATTTGTTGAGAGATGTCTGGGGATATCGATCGCAGTATAGTCAAAAGGGATGTCAGGAAGGTTAATCGCGCTTTCGGTGGATATGGGTTCCATCTCATCCTTTATTACAAGAGATTAGTCCGAAAAAAATCAGGGACATCAATAGCCCATTCGTCTTCAAGTTCATCTGTTTTGGGTTTTTGAGTAAGACTTGAACCAATTGTGAAGGTTTAATGGAGAGTTAAGAATTTAAGGATTTATAAAGAGACTATTGGGGACGCAATCTTCGCTAATGGCTACAAACAAATCGCTCCTCTGGAGCTTTTACGGTCCAAATAACCAATGATTTGAAACGAACAATTAATCTGTAAGCGCGGTGGGTCGACGTAGCAGCGGGCCGGCGATGGGCGGTGCGGTGGAAGCTTTGCTACGTCTTGGCCTATTGGTCCTTTTGGACTAAGCCAAAAGGACGAGAAAGAAAAAGATTCATCACCATCCTCCCTCACATTCATGCCTTTTCCAAATCAAAATGCTGCGCAAGAAGGAACGGTATTGGCTTTCATTTACCATGTGTTGGACCCATGGCTACCGAGCTCTAGAACCTACGGCGCTGTTGCTAGGTCGCAATTTGAGTAATCTTTCAATTTTAAGGCTTTTCAGACTTCTCACTTTAGCCTTCTGATTTCAAAAGCTATGTTTTCTATCTTTCTATGCGGTTAAAAAACCTTTGCGGCTTTGCGATTATAAAAATATTTCCAACCTCCCGCACCTACCCCTTTTTCCAGATTGATATCCTGCGCGGGAGCGGATTGATGCAACTCCGATTACCCCGGGTTAACCCAGATAACTATCGGGGCCGGGGCTACAAATAAATCGCTCCTCTGGAGCTATTGCTAGACTTCATTGATTCATCTTTCAATTTTAAGGCTTTTCAGACTTCTCACTTTAGCCTTCTGATTTCAAAAGCTATGTTTTCTATCTTTTCTATGCGGTTTAAAACCTTTGCAGCCTGCTAATCCACATTTGCAATGTCCAATTACTATCATCGGATTTTCAATCCTTAGAAAGAATCGTCGCCATCCCTTCTTTAGGAGATAGTATTAATCAGGCGAGGAATACTAGTACCCTAGTTTTTATTTCTCAATCCGATTATATTTTTCAAGCACCTGAACCAATAAATCATGTGGGATCGCATAGGATTTATTGCCATTGATTCCCTCCATGGTTTCGGCTGCAATCAGCGCATTAATTATCGACTCTTCCACAGCCTGGACGGTCGCCTCAAATAGCGGACTGATTATATCATTCGCTAGAAAGCTTACTTTTTCGACATGCTCTCTGCTGAATGCATCTGGATTAGCCGTAGAAAAAGCAATGAAAATATCTCCTGAACCATTACTGCCAAAGCCTCCGGTATTTCCAATCCCAAGCGAAACCCGTTGAGCGATTCGCTTGAGTTGTGTCGGAAGTAATGGCGCATCGGTTGCCACGACGACAATGATCGAACCATCGCCTTCTTTTCGATAGGTTTGGGGAGGAAGCTTCAATTCGTTATTAAGAGTATTTGCAAGCTCCAAGCCTACCGGGACACCAGCGATTTTCAGAGAGTTTCTTGTTCCAAAATTTGCCTGAACCAAAACGCCAAGCGTATAGGTCGAATCCCCGATTTGAATCACTCGAGAGGAAGTGCCCGTACCTCCTTTGAATCCCAGACACATCATTCCAGTTCCTCCGCCTACATTTCCTTCTGCGATTTGACCTCCTTTGGCATCTTCGATTGCCTCAAGGACATGCTTTTCCTGGACGTGAAAACCGTAAATATCATTCAAAAATCCATCATAGGTTTCTGCCACCACCGGATACGTATACCACCATTCTTCGCCTTTATACCAGTTGGTATTTACAAACCATTTCAAAACTGCCTGACGCACTTCGCCCACACTGTTCGTATTGGTGATCATGATGGGAGTTTCCAGAAAACCTGATTCTGTGAGCCAGGTCGTTCCGGTCATTTCCCCATTGCCATTGAGGCTATACCAATTGGCAAATACGGGACTGAATTGTTTGGCTTTTCCTCTTGGGAAAATCGCAGTAACTCCTGTTCGGACAGGACCTTCACCCACGACGTTTTTCCCGGAACCCGAAATAATCGTGCTGTATCCTACTTCAATCCCTGCCACATCAGTGATGGCATTATGCAAACCGGGAGTTCCCGAAAACGGAACACCCAGATCTCTTGCACGTGGTTTCTGCGCAAAGGAAAGTGAAATTGAAAGTAAAAAGATCAGGCTTGTCAAAGTATGTTTCATAGTCTGTAGAAAAGTAGTTCGATATAATTTAGAGAAAATTAAGGATCGGAAAAAAGCTTCAGCTCAACCGATTTGGTAAGGCCTTTTATTCATTCGAAGGATTCAATAGTATGGAATTAATTAGCATCACCAAGTTGCTCAGATCCCGGTAATCCATGATCTCTACCGGAGAATGAGAATATCTACCAGGCCAAGACAGCGGAATAGAGGGGATTCCGTAACCGAGAAATGGCTGCCCATCGGTACCCCCGGCAGTCATGCCGTATTGAACTTTTACCTTATTTTGGGCCGCCAGATTTTGTACTGCTTTCAAATTTTCTCTGCTAATGAAATTGATACTTTCCAGTACCCTGATTACCGCGCCATTCCCCAGAGGACAATTTGCAAAGGTCTCATCTGTGAAAGGATCATCCGAGGAGACGTAGGTGTCAATCGGGTAAACAGTTTTTAGATCCTGTAGATTTTTTGCAGCAAAGGAAGCCCCGACTAATCCAGTTTCCTCAGCAGTCGACCAGACGAAAGTGACTCGTTGTTTTAATTCAGCAGGATTTAGATTCGTCAAACTCATCAGTAAAGCAGCACAACCTACCCGGTCATCGAAACCACGAGCAGCTGCTCTATTTTCACTCATTCGGATCATTTCTTTAGGCATGGTTACCGTTGTTTTCCCAATCTGGATTCCAGTAGCTAAAGCTTCACTTTTTGAATTAAAGCCTGCAAATACGGTTAATTCTGAAGGGATTGTTCGTTTAGTAGCTGTCTCAAAATCTGCTCTAGGCTCGAATACTGCCTGGATTGGATTTTCAGAAACATGGATCAGGGCAGGCTGTGCTTCCCAAATCCAAGGAAGCATCCCTCCCCTATTTTTCACGATTAGCGTACCATCCTCATTTATAGCGTCAACCACATATCCTGTCTCATCCATATGAGCAACGAAAGCAATGTGATCCTCACCTTGGCCAAAGTTTAGTATAATATTTCCTTCAGAATCAACTTCAGGCTTTGCCCAGGCAGGCAACTTGGAAAGGATATGTTTTCTTACCCGCTCTTCATCATAGCTTACCCCATATTGGCTGATGAGTTCGGAAACCATCTGATACTCCGCATTGAAAGAAGAATAGGAAGGTTTGGCTGTAGTGGATTTCACCTTTGGCAGCAGCGCAAGTTCTTTTTTTGAACCCATCACCTGCATCCAATAATCCATCAAATTTTCCACATCCGAAATGGCGATTAGCTCCACCGGGGTATTCGTGTAGCGGCTTGGCAATCCAATTTCATAAACAGGTTGACTGGAAAAATCAATGGTAGAAGATGGATTTCTAAATGAACTGGCAGGCTTTGTAATTAAAAGGTTTTTGTTGTTTTCTACCATCAAGCCATTCGCCAATAAGCTTTCTTGGTCAATGTTTTCAGCATCCAAAAAGCGATTAAACCGATGAATTTCCGCAAAAGGACCTTGTGTATTGAGTATCGCCTCTATTCCTTTTCCATTGATCAGTTCAAGCGTAGTCCAGGCAATTACCAAAGTTCCATCAAGTTCCTTTTCCTCGATACTTTTAGCTACCGCAGCCAGTGCTATTGCAGCGGCTTTCGCATTTATCGAAGGAGCAGCGATATATTGATTACCGATTATTGAGGTCTTCTTATTTAGAGTCAGCGGGTCTAAGAGTTGAATATTCCGTTGAGCTATTTCTGACGCAGAAGATGCTCCCAAATCAATAAAGACCTAATGCCAGCTGAACGGATTCTTTTCACTTTCCCGTGTTGCTCTCAGCCCCTCATAGTGCGAAGATCGAACGGTTGAAACACCCTTCACAGATCCTGTAGCAGTGTTGATTTGGACTTCATGCCCTTGTAGAAATTGATGATACAGATTCCCAATATGTCCAAAACCTAATGGATTCACCTTCAAATAACCATCATTTTGAATCTGACTAATCACATATCCTGGTTCGTCCAATGGAACTGTGATCAATCGTTTTGGCTGGCCAGAACCTAGGACCAGGATCAGATTCCCCAGTTTATCTTGCTTCAATTCACCACTTGGAAACAAGGATTGTATATAGGCAGCGGCCTGTTCTTCCCTACCGGTAACCGATGAGATTTTGGAAAAATCATATAGCTGATCTATCAGGTTAGCATTAGGTTCAGCCTTTTGTGCCAGCACCAGCTGAATATTTAAAATGAATGCGGTAACAAGACAAGCAATGTATTTAGATCGATTCATGGGTTTGGTTTTTAAAAGCAGCTGTTATTTCTTTTATTCTAAAAGTCTCTGAAAATAGGTCGGTTACAGCTTCCCTGCAAGAAGTTTTGGTGATTGAGTGAAAAAAGTCGCAAGGATTGTGTCTCCATAAACCTGAAATCCCTGGGAAAACTCTGTGGCCTCTGCGACTTCCGTACAGTTGTTGGAAGCGATATAAATAAACCTGTTTCCAGCCTCCACATTCCCCTTTAGAAAATAGAAATTGATGTTTGTTTTTTACCTTAGTGAAGAAACAAAAAGAGGAATAGAGCTATCGCAATTACGGCACTGGTCCTAAGTCAGCATTGAAGTAACTTTTCAATCGGCCACGGCGGACAAGTATTTCAAATCTTTCAATCTTGTAATTCTCTTCAAAAAGAAAACCTTACTCCAAAAAACTACTTCTCCCCTGATTTGAAACAAAGCCTATTTTTTAGGACTCAATAGCATCCTATCCACTGCAACAGAATCAATCTTATCACGAGAATAATACACAGGGAAGTATTGATCTTTTGCCCAAGGTTCGAATAAGTTGCTGTAAAAAGGGCTTTCAGGATTTCCCGACTGCCCAGGTCCATTCGTGCCAACAGCAGCATCCCAATCTCCTGTATTCACGATCATCCGAAAAGAGGCGCCTGAGCTTTGTCTATTATTCCCACCCGTTGAACCTGGGGTATATGAATTGCCCCCTCGAGGCAAGGGACCAAGGTTCAGTTTTGCTTTGAGCTCATCGTTTACCAATTCTCCTAAAGCATGAGCCATATAGGTGTGCTTGAATTTCTCCTGACCGTATTGCCATTTATTCATGTCCTCACCAAGCGTTTCTTCTAGGTAGGCTATACCATTTACAAATGCATCAGCAAGAAATTGATCTCTCCCTTGATTAGGATTTAGCCCAAATCTGCTATCAGGAGCAGAAATCCAGTCTATTATCTTCTGCATTTGAATGCTTTTGATTATGCCTTTTCCAGACTCAGGAATAAATCTAGATGCCGCTAGACTTCTGATCTCATTTTCCCAGGCCACATAAATAGCAGCTTCAATGGAATTTGGATCTAAAGTAAAATCCCAAGCTCGAAGCTTGTCCTTTGCTTCAGCAGATTTGCCCGTAAGAGGTAGCTCTACTAGAAAAGGAACCAACCTTCTGGCGGGAATGGATTGGTAATCAACCTGCAAGGCTTTCATACTCTCCATGGTTAATTTCTTCCCAGCGTCAAGCACTTCTTCAATTCGTTCTCCCCGGAAGGGGTCTGCCCAAGAAAACCCAATCGCATCCCAATGCTCATAATCCGGGGGCGTCACATTCTGATTAGCCGTGGCGAAGTAACCTTTTGATGGGTTTAAAATATTGGGTTTTTGAATAATAGGTAAATAGCCGTCCCATTC
Organism: Algoriphagus marinus; assembly: GCF_001936475.1. Classification (GTDB taxonomy): domain Bacteria; phylum Bacteroidota; class Bacteroidia; order Cytophagales; family Cyclobacteriaceae; genus Algoriphagus; species Algoriphagus marinus. Next base: position 225,263 of record NZ_MSPQ01000007.1, read on the forward strand.
ATATCTGCCATCACCCGGCACAGGAACAAGACCGCTAAAGTTTTTGCGAATGGGAGCTATACCAACTGACTGCCAGCCAATATTTCCTTTTTTGTCTGCCCAAATCATATTTTCACCTGGAATATGACTGTAGGTACAGGCCTCACGGAACTCCTCCCAGGTTTTTGCCTGATCCATCCGTAATGAGGCTAAATAAGGCGAACCGCCTGGTTCGAGCCATGCACAGCGAACGGCATAAGCCTTATTGTTTACAGAATCTATATAAGTGACCGGGCCATGACGAGTGTATGAAAGATCTACGTTTACATCAGCTTGACCTTTTACTTTGATCGTCTCTGTGATGACATTCATGTCTTCCCAACTTCCATTATACAGGTACTGGTTTTTATTCTCTGGATTTAATTCATACACATACAAATCTTCCCCATCAGTACTGAAGATGGTAAGCCCCCATGCACCATATTCATTGTGACCGATAGATATTCCTGGGATTTCTGGTTCACCTCCACCGATTACGTTCCATCCTGGGGCCACTAAATGGACCATATACCGAAGTGAGGGAATGGCGATGGTTCTGTGCGGATCATTGGCCATATACGTGTTGCCATCGTCCATGAGTGCTCCACTCACCACCCAGTTATTACTACCGATAGAAAAAGCTGCATCATTCTCTTCAAACACTGTTGCGATCGGATTTTCACTCTTTGAATTTCTATATTCTGGAAGAACATCACTTTTCTTGAACTGAACTGGCTTACGATAGGCTTTATATAATTCTAAAATATTATCGAAAAGCAGCTCTTGATCGATGATTGGGTCAATGTTGAGATCCGGATCTTTAGGATGAAACCAATTTAAATCTTTGACTTTTTCAACGCCTAATTTTGCCACAGCTTGTGCTATCTCTAATTCATCTTCGATGTTACCCAAAAGACCTTGATGCCTTGAAATGACTACATCTGATGTCCATTTTTCAGGAACGATATTGAGGATTTTAAATTCGATTGGAAGCTGATCCGGAGTAGCCAAGATCTCTTCTATATAGGCATTCACTCCTTGGGTATAGGCATTGATGATTTCTTCACCGTCTTTATGATAGTGATTCATTTCTTCTGTTAAATCCCCTCGGTATTTAAAGAGTCTTGTGCCGATGTCTCGTTTCAATTCACTTTCCCCTAGAATTTCCGCTACTGTTCCGGTTGATTGACGTCTCCAGATTTCAAATTGAAATAGCCGGTCTTTTGCCGCGGCATATCCCTGTGCAAAAAATAAATCATGCTGATTATTTGCATAGATATGATTGATACCCCATTCATCTCTAATAATTTCGACAGGTTCTTGCAAACCTTCAATAAGTAGTTTGTTTTCATTATTGGACTCACAACCTAGAATACTGATTCCTAGCAAAACAGTGAGCAATACTCTTGAGAGTTTTAATGTCATAAATTCCAGATTTATTTATTCTTCTGTGACTTGAGTTGATGATAGATCATGAGGCTTCATTCCTTAAGATCAAGAAAAGTCTCAATCAATTTATGAAATTATATGAGATGTGTCTTTAGCATTGAGTCGAATCATAACCATAGGATTTTCAATCCTGAATTAAAATCCGTTTCCAGCCTCCCGCACTTTCATGCTTTTTCAAATTGAAATCCTGCGCGGAAGGGAAAAATATGTGATTCGTGTTTGCCATGGGTTGCACCCAAGGTCCAACCAAGGCAGACAGGAATAAATGGCGTTATGCCTTCGGCGATGATCCTAGACTAGAATTGAAGTAATTTTAAAATCTTTCAATTTTTAAATCTGATCAGTGCTATTGAACCCTAAACCTCAACCCTAAGAAACCTCTTCTCCCTTGATTTGGAGCGAAAACATAGGTTGGATCGAAAGTCAATGCGTTAGGATTTTCTGGCGTAGGAATCACCGTACCATCTGCGGCAAAAGCTACTCCCCGATCGAAAGGATCAAATGCTCTTGCGATTGAATTTGCCGGAGGCGTAAAATTCAACAGGTTTTTCACTCCTCCGTAGATTTCCCATTTTTCCCCAAAAGACTTAGTCAGTTGGATATTCTGAATGCTAAACCAAGGAGAATAAGCGTCTCGGTCATCAAGCTCGCCAAGCAGCGGTAATCTCATCGGGCTATAGACATTTCCGGTGTAATCGATTTTTAATCCTGATTTGAAAAATTCATAACCGATAGACCAAACTCCTGAAAAACGCTCCGTGAGCAATTGCCTGGTTCGGATCCCATCTTCCTCCAAACTCACATCCATTAGCGTTGCTCCACCCGTCAGGGTCAAGCCATTTGCCCAAGCAAAATCCAAATTCATGGAAACTCCCTGAGAAATAGCTGAGCCATCTAAGTTTCCATAAATGATTTGATTCGGATTAGTTTCGTAATCTGGGACGATTCGGTTGGTGAAATAGGTATAAAAAGCAGAACCGTCGATTCCGATAAATGTACCGCCATTGGTGTAGATCTTCTTCACCAAATTCACATTGGTATTCCAACTGGTTTCAGGCCGAAGTTCCTCCGTAAAAACCACCTCCCGCGCTCCTGTAAAAGCTGCATGATCCTCTGTAAAAACATTGGCTACACGAAAACCATTTCCGGCAGAAAGTCGGAGAATCGTCGTATTATCATTCCAAGACTTCTTGTAATTGATTCTTGGTGAAAAAACTGAACCATGAACTGAATTGAAATCCAACCTACCTCCAAGCAACAAACTTTGAGTTGGAGTGATTTTCAATTCATCCTGCACAAAAATCCCCGGAAGATGAATAACTGAAGGCTTATTTTGGTCGCCCAAGTCAGATGAAGTTGCAGGAGTATTGTCATCATAATGCGTAAATCGGTAGGCAGTCCCCAATAGGAAATTATTTTTTCCCAAGGTTTTATTCCAAGTCAATTGCCCAAAAGCAATGTATTGATCAGCGATGTAAATGGTATTTCCATATACTGAATTCTGCGAATGTCCATTGGCCGAAAATTGAAAATTCAGATTTTCAGAACTGGGCAACTGCCATATCCCGAAAGTTTCCCATCGACTGGTATAGATACTTTCCCCATAAACCTGATCTCCTCCCCGATTTGCAGTCGTCCAGTTCATCTGCCCGCCCCAACGATCCTCATATACATAGCGAGCTGCCACATTGAAAACACGATTATTTGGTCGGTCAACTTGAATTTTTTGGAAGATGGAAATCCGCTTGGAAAGTGTCAAATCAGTCATTCCATCTCCATTATTGTCTATTGGGTTATCATAATAAAAACCTGAAATCCCTGTAAGTGAATGCACTTTTGATCCCAAACTTGATCGAATCCCAAGGTCCAGATTCACTTCTCCCCAGCCTGTTGCAAATCCATCTACTGAAAAAAGCGGCGCATTCAGCGGGTTTTTGGTGATCACATTGATCAAGCCACCTACTGCCTCCGAACCGTAAAGCGTAGACGCGGGGCCTTTCACTACTTCGATCCGGTCGATTAAAGCTTGGGGAATCCCTGTCAATCCATACACAGTTGCCAGTCCGCTGACAATCGGCATCCCATCAATCAGTACCATGGTATAAGGTCCTTCCAAACCGTTGATATGAATATCTCCGGTATTGCAAATATTACAATTTACCTGTGGCCGAACGCCATTGACGTTTTGAAGCGATTCAAAAATAGAGGGCGTAGGATTCGCCTTAAAAAAATTACCAGAGTAGACTTCCACGGGAACCGGACTATCGAGTTTGGATACTTCCTGCATCGTGCCGCTGACCACCACTTCGTCCAAGCCACCATCAAGTTCGGTAAGTTGAAAGATTAATGGAGCTGCTAGCGGAAGCGTAATTTGAATCTGTGAAGTCTGAAAACCGACTCTGGAAGCCTGAACGGTATACTTACCAGTTTCCGAAACTTTAATGGAGAAGTTTCCCAAGCTATCTGTCACAGCTCCGGTATTTAGTTCTTTGATCCAGACATTAGCAAACTCCACTCCTTCTTCTCCGGAAATAACCTTTCCCTGAAGCGTCTGGGCTTGAGCAAACGCAGTACTGAGAAACAGAACGGAATATAAAAGTAAATATCGAGACATAAGAGTATCCAAATTTTTTATTTAGATACGACAAAAGTAAAAAGTTAGACTATTCTAACAAAATAGATTTTACTTTTATTTTTACATATTTGATTTTCAAAACAAGATTGCATGGCTTCTCAAACCGAAGAAAATTACCTCAAAGCACTTTTTAACCTCGCCAACTCAGCCGGAGAAGTGAATATTTCCGAATTGGCTGCGCAACTTCAAGTCAGTATGCCCACTGTCAATAGTATGGTAAAAACCCTGCAAAAAAACGGCTGGGTGATTTATCAAAAATACAAACCTGTTCAATTGACTCCAGAAGGACAAAAGACCGCTGCTTTGGTCATTCGTCAACATCGGTTGACGGAAATGTTTTTGGTCAATAAGATGGGTTTTGGATGGGAAGAGGTACATGCTATTGCCGAGCAGGTGGAGCATATTCATGCACCGAAATTTTTTGAGCGAATGGATGAGCTTTTAGGTTTTCCAACCATTGACCCCCATGGATCTCCTATTCCTGATAAAATGGGCAGAATCAAAGAAACCCATTACGTGAATTTGGCAGATTGCGAAGCTGGACAAACAGTAGTTTTGGCTGCTCTAACCAATAGCTCCACGGAGTTTTTAGAATTTCTAAACAGCAGAAACTTGAGCCTTGGAACTCAAATCAGCATTCACTCCAAAGAGGCCTACGACCAAAGTATGGTCGTGAGTTATTTGAAAAACGAACGAGAAACCTTAAGCGAAAAAGTCTGCGAAAAGCTGTTGGTAAGAATTATAGGTGAATAATTTTAAACAGAGAATATTCTGGTTTCTTGAAATTCAGAGAACTATATTTTGACAAATTTCTCATTCTAGCTTAAAACTATCCTCCTAATCATGTTTCGGAAAAACCTCAATCAGCAAAATTATTTTAAGCCTTTTTCAAGGTATTTGGCCATAGCCTTGATTTTTTTCTGCTTTTCATCTTGTGACCAAAAGGAGAAAATGTTGAACGAAAACTTTGACGGCTGGCAAATTTTTGGAGGAGCTGAATGGAAATTTAATGAAGGTGAATTGATAGGCACTGTAAAAGACAGTGTCGGATTTGTAATGACTGAAAATAAGTACACTGATTTTATCCTCGAACTCGAATTTAAACCAGATAGTACGATCAATTCAGGCATTTATATTCGTTGTCAAAACAAGGAGATCAGCTTTACAGATTGCTACGAAATCAATATCTGGGATCTACATCCAAATCAGGACTTTCGGACTGGGGCGATTGTAAATAGAGCTACTCCGCTCAACTATGTGGAGACAATTGGAGAATGGAATACCTATAAAATCCAAATAAAGGGAGATCATCTTCAAGCTTGGATCAATGATATCCCAACCGCAGACCTAAAAGACAGCAGCCTTGCTGAGGGTTATATCGCCCTTCAAGCAATGGGAACTGGGGAAGTTCGCTTTCGAAACGTGAAATTTCAATCTCTTTCGGGTGACAATTAAAATTATAGACGTGAAATTGACCTTCTTATTTTTTCTAATTCTCCCTTTTCTCTGTTTAGCTCAAACTCCCAATTTTGACTATGGAACTAAGTCGGATCAGGCCCGTGAGGCTTACCTCCGAGGCTGGGAAGAAATTTTGGATTTGGGTGAATGGACTAAAGCTGAGGAATCTTATCGAGAAGCAGCGAGGCTTGATCCTGAGTTTCTATTGGCTTGGGCACAGGTGGGAAGAATCAGTAATGATCCTGCAGAGCGAGCTTCCATTTATAACAAACTCAAAAGTATTCAGGCTGATTCTTCCTGGGAATCCAAACTTTTGGAAGTATATCTGGGAAGCTTGGAATTGATCGACTCAAAGGACCGTGGAATAGCAATCAACCCTGAACAAGTGACTCATTTCTATGAAGCTTCCTTCAAAAATTTTGGGGATTTTTTAGACCTATATCCGAGAGAAATCTATGTCCGAGCCGAATACATTGAAGTAATTCATAGTATCCATGGAGCTGCCGCTGCCTTGGACAGCATTCAATCGGATGAGAATCTTGGAATAGAAAGCAACCCATTTTTAATCAGCTACAAATCTCAATTATGGGCCGAATTAAAAGATTTCGACAAAGCAGAAGAAGCTTTGGAAGAGCTCAAAAAGAGACTTTCAAGTAATGGATTTCCTTCCATCGCATTTACTGAGGCGATATTAAACTTTGAAATGGGAGAATGGAAAAAAGCTGAATTCTTGGTGAACCAAACACTTTCATTGGATTCGAAACATACCCTCGCTAAAAGGTTAAAAAAGCAAATTGAGGATCGATTGAAAAATCAAAAAGACTAGATTCTACCTAGCCTTTTTGATCTATTTTAAATTTGATTTTCAATTACTCAGGATCGATCCCTTGCTTCGAAAATGATTTCAATTGCTTCACCAATGCATCTCCTGAACTTGGTCTGTTAATTCCCTCCCGCACCAGTTTACCCTCTTTGGTGATAAGCAGGTAAGTCGGGAAACCGGCTATTTCAACTTCTTTGTCAAAGATTTGATATTGCTTGGCATTCAAGAAGTAATTATCCCCGGTCAACTCAAACTTTTTAACCATGGTGGTAAAGGCTTCCTCCGAGGATTGGGCACAGAGATACACAAACACCACATCTTCTAAATCTTGGCTTTTGAGTTCCTTCAAATAGCTGAATTCAGAAATACAAGGTCCACACCAAGTAGCCCACACATCCACATAGACGACTTTTCCTTTGTGCTTTTCTTTGATTTGAAATAAGATGTTTTCAGTTGATTCGGAGATTTCCACACCGGTAACAAACTTCTTATTCTTCAAAATTTCGAAGTCAGCCACATCTTCCAAAATCCCTTTTTTTATTGCAGGATTGAGGTCCAAATGATCTAAATCAGCGAGAATATTCTCGGGAACATCCAAGCCACTACTTAGAAAATTTTGGTCTATAAAAACAGCTACAACACTTGAACCCAAGAATGGATTATAAGTACCCAGCTTCTTTTTTAGAATCTCCCAGTTCGCTTCCTGATAAAGAGGCATCAACACCTCACTGTATTGCTTAAAAAGGGCTGTAATTTCAGGATTCATTTGCATGGCATCATTGGGAACGTTCCGATCCACTTGACTTGCCTTCCAATCCTCGATTTTGCTCATCGTGGAATCGGGAAAGTTTTCTGACTTTAAGAATTCATAAACCTTATCGATATAACTATCCATTAGTTCCTTTCGATTCCCTTGCGCTGAGGACATGGCTATTTCACGAACAAAACCTGGATATTCTGTAGCCATCATTTCTTCTACCTCATTATTGACTAGACTCAAGGCTTTGGATCTATATTCTTCCGAGACTTTTGCCAATTCTATCGGGCCTCCTCCAGGTTTCATTCCACTAAGCCAGATGTACCGCATCATGTCATCAGCAGCATTGATTCGGGTATTTCTAAAGCTAAAATCTTTGATTATCGGACTCACTTCCACAGAATCAAAGTAATTGGAATAAAATTGTTGATGTCGCTCCATCAACTTGAGTCTATAAGCTTGGTAAGCATCCGCATCAAGTGACTTGACCATGCTGTCATTTTCGAAATAGGCTCTGATTTTCATGAACTCGGGGTTCAGTAGTCGGTGCTCCTCATTTTCTAAGGCTAAGTCCCCCATAAAATCCAACTGCTTCACTTGATACCAAGATTCATAGCCGTTTACTGAAAATGATGCTTCATCGATTATCAGGCCTTGTTTTGCGCCTGGCTTAGAAATCATTGTAGTGAAAGCTTCGCCTGCTCTTATCATGATACTTTGCGGAACCTCCAAAGGAAAAATGATTTTGAAGCGTCCCTTTTCATCTACATCTGCCACAAACTTCTTTTGATCATCTGCAAAAGCGTCATTGTAGATAACTGAAAATGTCTTTGGCATTTCACCTTTTGGAATGATGACACCTTGCAACATGACCTGATCCATTCTCAGAAAATCACCCGCAATCGATGCGGTAGAGCGTGGTTTATTGGACGTGCTAACCTTCTTCTCTAACTGCACCTGATTCGACAAACCATCAAATTCCAGTAAAATATTAGCGCCTTTTTGCTGAAAGGTAATTTCTGTTTTTCCGTCAGCTTTGCTAAGCTGTAATGCATTTGAATCTACTTCTGTGATCTCCCAGATTTCACCTTGAAACAAGGCAAAATCATCCTGGACAGCTAGAATCAATTCATTACTTCCGTCGGCGGCATACCATCTTCTTTGGAGTTCACTTTTGATCAATTCCTGCGAAAATGAGGCTAACGGAAGCAAAAGGAAGATTGCGAGTATTTTTATCGTTCTAATCATAAACTAAAAGATTTAAAAATTTGAACTAATAAATCAAATAATATTTAAGAAGTCAAAAGTAAGGGTTAGAAAAAATCGGATTTAGTTAAAAATTAACAAGCTTTTAGAAAAGAAGCTGAAAACAAATCCAAAACGGTCAACTCTATTTAAGACGATTCAAACTGCTCTCTGAAAACTGCTAACTACCTACTGCCCTCTGAGAACTGCTCACTGTGAACTGAATACTGCCTACTCTCGCTTCCAGCTTCGGTTGGCTTTCTTCTCCGCATTGACTTTCTTGGATTTTAATCGCTTTTCGATAGCACCTTTCCCAGGCTTAGTCGCTTTTCGTACTTTCTTTTGTTCGAAAGCCTTGCGGAGCAACTCATTAAACTTTTTGATTGTGATCTCCTTATTCAAAAGTTGAGAGCGCTTTTCCTGAGCCGTTATCTGCAAAATCCCAGCCTCCGTAATCTTATTTTTCAGCTTGTTAAAAAGGATGCTTTTCTCCTCCTCAGTGAGATTTGGAGATGCAGCAATATCAAAGTTGAGCTGCACTTTAGTCTCTACTTTATTGACATTTTGCCCACCTGGACCTCCACTTCGAGAAGTCTGAAATTGAAATTCAGATAGGAAAACTCCTTCCAAAATCCTTTTTTTAATAGAACTGGAAGTGCTCATGATAAAAGCGGATAAGATGAGAAAGCGAATAAAATCATTGAAATGCTACCTTTGATTTAAGGGGGGATTTACCCGAAAGTTAATAAATGCAGCTGAATAGCTCAGCTGTCCTTCGGAATTGACCCTTTATCTAATTTTAAAAGCGGTTTCTCTGAAATATGTTAAATTGTACTATTCAAAACTCGACACTAACAAACCCTAATAACCTATGAAAACCAGAAGAGATTTTCTCATCAAATCAGCAATGAGCGCAGCAGCCTTAGTCACCGCTCCTACTTGGCTCCAAGGAGCACCTTCAATTATCCGGAATTTCAACAAACCGAATTCTCTAATCAACGGAGTTCAGATCGGTTGCATCACCTATAGCTTTAGAACTATGCCGGACCAAAGTGCAGAAGCCACGCTTCGATATGTAAAAGACAGTGGATTAAGCGCGATCGAACTTATGGGTGATCCTGCGGAATCATTTGCTGGTATGCCTGTCTCCCCGATCAATCGGATGCGGATGTTTCAGCTTGGTGGAAAAGCACGTCGCGGGGAAGAACTGACTGCAGATGAAACGAAAGAACTTGATGAACTTCGTGCCCAAGGCGATGCTTACCAGAAAGAAGTAGCCGCTTGGAGAGCTACGGCTGACATGAAGAAGTTTGAGCAATTTCGAAAAATGTACAAAGATGCTGGAGTAAGTATCTATGCATTTAAGCCCAGTGCTTTTGGAAAGAATAATACCGATGCTGAGATCGCCTATGGAATGAAAGCAGCAAAAGCACTCGGCGCTTCACATATCACTTTAGAGCACCCTTCTGATGATGCGCATACGCTCAAGCTTGGAAAAATGGGAGAGCAATATGGAATGGCAGTAGGCTACCATGGTCATGAGCAAGAGACCTTTACTTTTTGGGATACTGCTCTTACCCAAAGCCCAAAAAACGGACTGAATTTAGATGCAGGTCACTACATCGCAGCGGGACAAACAGATCTTATCCCATTAATAGAAAAACAGCATAGCAGAATCCTGAGCATGCACACCAAAGACCGAACTACTCCGGCAAACGGCAAAGGCAATGTGGTCTGGGGAACTGGTGATACACCAATCGGGGAAATGCTTCAAATGATGAAAAAGAACAAGTATAAATTCCCAGCGACCATAGAATTGGAATATCAAGTTCCTGAAGGTTCTGATGCTGTAAAAGAAGTACAGAAATGCGTTGAATTCTGCCAGAAGGCCTTAGCGTAAATCATAGCTGGATATAAACCAAAAAAAACCGAAGCATTCGCTTCGGTTTTTTTTGTAAACTGTATTCTGAAACTTATTTCGAGAACATGGTGAACATCCACATTCGCTTCTCCAAATCACCCAGAAACTGAGTCAATAAATCAGCAGTGGCAATGTCTCCGGCTTCATCAGCCATTTTTGCTACGGCTCGATGTGAATGTGCCAAAATTCCCAGTCCATTAATCACATGCTTTACGCATTCCTCACCATTACTTACATCCGTAATTTCCTTATGAATGGTTTGCTTCAGGTAATCTGAATAGGAATGTAAAGGCACAAAACCTATTGTTACGATTCGCTCGGCAAGCTCATCGATATTTTCATACAGTTTGGAGTATAATTCCTCAAACCTCACATGTAGATCAAAGAAATTCTCACCTTTTACATTCCAGTGAAATCCTCGAACATTTTGATAGAAGATGTGATAGTCTGATAAAAGATCGTTCAATTTATCGGAGATATGAGTCATCTCCTTGGTATCAAGTTTTAAATGATTGGATAAAGTTGCTTTGCTTATAGTTTCCATAGTATTTATCGTTTATTAGTTAATTTCTATGCTTTTATAAGTCCAATCGCCATGCCTTGAAAGGTCTTCCAAAGAAGATTTTACAATTAAGAGGATATAAATCAGAATATTTGGGACTTGCTAAATACTGTAAAATCAGATCGGGGTTTGAAAATCTAACCTTATAGTGGAAGAAAATGAGACGTGAAAAAAATTCCCCAATCCGTTGAAATTAATCACAAAAAAACTCCCGGATTAAGGGAGCTTTTTCTAGTTTTTTATTCAGATTAAAATTTTTGGCTAAAATTAAATCTCATACTGCTTCATTTTATTGAATAGCGTTTTGCGATCTATTCCCAATTTTTTGGCAGCTTGAGTTCGATTGTATTTGACCTCTTCGAGCACTTTTCTCAGTACTTCTGCCTCTGCTTCGGCAGCAGCATCTTTCAGATTTAAGGAGCTTTTTTTAGGCGTTTTTTCCTCAGAATTATCCTGAGAATCAGAAAAGTTAAACTTCCTTGCGTAGACTAATTCGGGCGGTAAAGCAGAAAGAGTCATTCGATTCCCATCTGTCAATAAAGTGGCGCGTCTAATTACATTTCGCATTTCACGAAGGTTTCCAGGCCAATGGTACTCCATAAATACATCCATCACTTCCTGCTCAAATCCAAATACTTTTTTCCCTAACTCCTCATTGGAGAGTTCTAGAAAATGCGCCGCAAATGCCTCAATATCACCGATACGTTCTCGAAGCGGAGGCACAGTAATACTGAATTCATTGAATCTGAAATATAGATCTTCCCGAAACTTACCTTCTTGAACAGACTTTCTCAAATCTTCATTTGATGCTACTAAAATTCGCACATCGATTGGTTGATCCTTCGTGCCTCCTATTTTTCGAAGCTTTCGCTCCTGCACGAGGCGGAGTAGTCCCACTTGAATTTCATAGGAAAGGTTTGAGATTTCATCCAGAAATATTGTCCCTCCATTTGCGAGTTCAAATTGACCTGGCTTATCTGAGGTGGCACCTGTAAAGGATCCTTTCTCATGCCCCCAAAGCTCACTACCTGCCAATTCTTTGGTCAACGCCCCACAATCAATCGCAACGAATGGCTTTCCGGCCCGCTCACTTTGATCATGAATCGTTCTTGCAATATTTTCTTTACCCGCACCACTCTCTCCGTAGATGATCACAGACAACTGAGTCGGCGCTACCAAGTCAACTTCTTTGTAAAGTCTCTTGGATACTTTTCCAGAACCCTTGAGATAAGATGGATTTCCTGATTTTTGATTTTTTGGGGAAGTTTTTGACGCTGATTGATTGGCAGAATTACCCTCCTGCCTCTCAGCAGTCTTTGCCAGAGCCCGTTCGATCAGATTTAATATTTCATCTGGAAAAAGTGGTTTGGTGACGTAGTCAAATGCTCCGTTTTTGATTACTTCCACTGCTATCTTGACATCAGCATATCCTGTGATAATGGCTACTTGAGTATCAGGTGAGATCTCTCTTACTTTACGGAGAACATCTCTCCCGTCCATGTCTCGAAGTTTAAAATCGCAAAATATCAAATCATAAAAATTAGATTTGATGAGATCCAACCCATCCTTTCCGGAAATGGTGGTCCTGACTTCGTATCCTTTTTTTGTCAAAAACCGCTCTAAAAGCTGGCAAATGTCAATATTGTCGTCGATTACTAGAATCTTTGCTTTAATAGAATGCATTTTTGTCAAATCTGATTTTGAACTAATTCATTTAATTTAGAAATACTGAAGGGCTTACTTAAAAAATCAAAAGCGCCGTTTTTCATTGCTTCTTTTCGAACTTCCTGATTATCGAAAGCACTCATCATGATGATTTTTTTTTCATACCCATTTTTAAATGATTTCAATTCTTTCAAACCATTACCATCAGGTAAGTTTACATCTAAAAAAATCATACCCGGAGCTTTTTGTCTGAAGAGATGAATGCCTTCCTGCAAAGTCCCTGCAGAAAGAACTGTAAACCCTTTCCGAGTCAAAAACCTCGCTAAAAGCGTTCGGATTTCCACCTCATCATCAACTACCAGGATCAAATTTTCTTTGGTCACATCTATTTCCGTTTACTTCTTCCAATTAGTTTAAAAGTATAAAAAAGAGTTGAAGTCAGAGGACTTCAACTCTTACAAGACTGGTTTAGGTAGCATTTTTCACTGACTCAACAGCCTTTTTAGCTACATCTTTAGAAGCTTTCAACTGTTCCTGACTTACTTTCAAAGCCTTATTCCCAAGATCTCCTGCAGTCTTTTTAAGATCTGCTATCACGCTGTTTAATTTTTTCTGTTGTGGAGCAAATTGTTCTTTATTTCGATAGAAATATGCTCCGACCAATACTCCTGCAAGCAATCCACTCATCCAGAGTGTCAAGTTTATGTTTTCCTTTTTCATGGTAGTTTTAGTTTTTAAAGTTTGGTAATTTCTTCTTGAATTTCAGACTTCGTCTTTCCGACTTTTTTCTGGATCAGCCCCCAAATTTCATCTTCTTGACCTTCAGTAAATGTCAGATCGTCATCAGTCAATTCGCTATATTTTTGCTTTAATTTTCCTTTGAGTACATTCCAGTTACCTTTCAATTCAGTGTTGTTCATGATGTAGTTGGTTTAAGTTAAAATAATAAAATTTATTTAGTTTAATAGGGCAATTCGCATTAGATACTTCGCCCGGAAATCAATCTGAATAATACAGCAATCACTGCTATGACCAAAAGAACGTGTATTAGACCTGATGCACTGTAAGCAAATACTCCGATAAGCCATCCTATAACGAGGATAATTGCGATGTAATACAATAATGAATTCATAGTGCTTTATTTAGGTGGATTGATTGATTATGATATTTATGGTTCAAGGCTTGTGCCGTTAAGGTCAAAGGGAATAAAAAGCAAGTCTAAAACCCCTAAAATGGGTTTTTAAGCTATTTATCGCAGAACCAAAACCTAAAATCCAGTCAGAAATTGAGTAAAAAATTCCCCAATTGGGGTAATAATTATGAAAATAGAGAAAGCTCCCAAATTAGAAAAAGTAAAAACCTATTCGATTATTACACTTGTTTTGGTAATACTTGGCAGCGCCATTTCCTTTTGGGTTGCAAATAGAATAGATTATTACACCGCAGAATTGGTTCACACTGAGGAAGTTTTACAAAGCACAGATAAATTATATGCGACAATACTTGAGCGAGAAACCAGCATCAGAGGCTATTTATTAACTGGAAATGAAGATTTTTTAGCAAACTATGAAAACTCAATCACCAATGGTAGGGAGGTTTTCAATCACATCCTCAACTTAACGGAGGATAATCCGGTCCAACAAAATTACCTGCAGGAGCTAAATATATTCATGAAACAGAGACTGGATGTTTTTGAACGATCTAAAGAATATTACAAAATAAATAAGACTCTAGATGGTTTTTTAAACAACAGTAAAGTCGAAGATGCGGTAAATGGACACATCTCAATAAAAAACCTTATTAATCAAATCAATGCTGAGGAAGAACGCATATTGATCCAACGAAATGAAATATTGATTAATAATGTCAACGCCCTACCTTTCATAGTAGGCTTGATTTCATTCTTCTCCATACTAATGGGAGCCCTCACCCTATTCTCCATATTTCATTATAACAGGGCTTCAAAAATCAACGATCAAAAAATCAAAAATTATCAGGAGACACTCAAAGAAAAAATCGAATTACTTAATGAGTCAAATAACGAATTGAAGCAATTTGCTTACATCGCCTCTCATGATCTTCAGGAGCCACTTCGGAAAATAACCTCATTCTCTGATCTACTCAAGGAGCAGTTTGATGAAAAACTGGAAGGAGAAGGAAAGCACTATATGGAGCGAATAACTGCCTCAGCAAACCGTATGCGACAATTGATCACTGACCTTTTGGAATACAGCAGAGCTGGCCGTGATTCAATGGAATCGATCAAAATGATCAATTTAGAAGACATTCTAGATTCAGTTTTAGATGATCTGGAAATATCAATTACGGAGAAAGACGCAAAAATTAAATATGAAAATCTACCTACAATTGAAGGGAAAGAAACTGAATTGAGACAGGTTTTTCAAAATTTGATTTCCAACTCCTTGAAGTTTTCCCAGGCAGGAATAGCTCCTGAAATCACTATAACGGCTAGTAATGCGCCTATAGAATTAATTTCGAAATATGCTCAACTAGATCAATCTATTAATTATTATTTGATCAAGGTTGCCGATAATGGTATCGGCTTTGATCAAGACTATGCGGATACTATTTTCACTATCTTCCAGAGACTTCATGGAAAAAGTGAATTTGAAGGAACAGGAATTGGACTCTCTATAACACGGAAAATCATTGAGAAAAACAATGGACTTATCCTTGCCGAGGGTAAACCAGAAATCGGAGCAACTTTCATAATAATCCTTCCTAAACCCTAGAATAGGAAAACCAACTAAGACAAATATAATTTTTCAAAATCCATCTAATGAAAACTAAAAAATCAATTCGTATTCTTGTTGCAGAGGATGATGATGACGACAAATTACTGATCATTAAAGCTTTTCAAAAAACACTTTCTATTGAAAACATCACCTGTGTGAGTGATGGAGAGGAATTGATCAATTATCTCCATAAGACAAGTAATTCCGAGAACTCCCAATTTCCGATCCCTGATATAATTTTATTGGATCTCAACATGCCAAGAAAGGATGGGAAAACTACGCTTCAGGAAATCAAAAATCACGAAGAATTCCGGAAAATCCCGGTTATAATTTTCACTACGTCCAACCTCAAAGAAGATGTTCAAATGACCTACAAAATGGGGACAAATAGCTTTATCACCAAGCCGGGTAATTTCAAGGATTTGGTAAAAATCACTCAGGAGATCAATAATTATTGGTCCAATACGGTAGTTCTCCCAGATTAAAACATGAATAAAAAACAAATTAGAATTCTATATGTAGACGATGACCCAGATGATTTTTTTCTGGTTGAGGCATTTTTGAAAAAAATCGATGACCCTGTTTACACCATCGTGCATGCTTTTTCATTTGAAGAAGCCCAAAGGAGAATCTTAGAAAGATTTGATATTTTTCTGGTGGATTATCGTCTGGGAAAAACCACCGGACTGGAATTAATCAAAGAAATCAGATCACGTCAGGCCCACGCTGCTGTTATTCTCTTGACGGGAATGGCAGTAGGAAATTTAGATCGGGAAGCACTACAACTGGGGGCTTCGGATTACTTGGTCAAGGGCCAGTTTGATGCGGCCACACTTGATAGGACACTTCGCTTCGCATATCGCGACAGTCAGATTAAAGAAAATCTTGATTTGGTAGGAGAAAAGTTCAGATCAATATTTGAACGGGCTTCGGATCCCTTCTTATTGATTGATGGCGATAGCCTGATCCTGGAAGTAAACCCAAGCTCCATTGCTAAATTCGAATTTGAGGAAAAGGTTTTGACACAATCCAAATTACCTTTTTTCACTGAACTGATAGAAGAGCAATTTCTAAAGGATCAATTGATTGAAAAACTTCAAAATAAATTTGAAATCATTGATTTTGAAGCAACTCTGATCAACAAATCCAGAAATACTTTCAGAGGACTAGTGAACATTGCAAAGCAAAATGCCAATACTTTCCAAGTACTTATCAAAGATCTATCAGCAATAAAAGCCAAAGAAGAGGAGGAACACAATCTTAAAAAATTCTCTTCAACTGGAAGAATTGCAAGACTTCTGGCTCATGAGGTAAAAAATCCCTTAACCACTATAGTGCTTTCTGCCGATCAACTTCAGATGGAACTCCCGGAAGAGGTCTTAAAAGAAAGTGGAGATCTTATAGAAGTGATCCAGCGAAACTGTCAGCGGATCAATCAACTTGTTACCCAACTTTTAGATAGTACTCGATTTTCCGAATTGGACATTTCTTCACAGTCTATTAATTCGCTCTTAGATGAAGCTTTGGATACCGTGAAGGATCGTATCGAAATGAAAAAGATTAAAATCATCAAAGATTACGATCCTGCTGTTTGTAACATTGAAGTAGATCCCGAAAAAGTGAAAATTGCATTAATCAATCTTATTGTCAATGCAGTCGAAGCTACTGATAGAAATGATGGGAAAATGAAACTTTCCACCGCTGTAAAAGGCAAATTATGTAGGATTGAAATTGAAGACAATGGAACAGGAATCAGTAAGGAGAATCTTGAGCGACTATTCGAGCCATTCTTTACAAGCAAAAGTACCGGAACAGGACTAGGGCTGACTAATACTCAAAACATCATTTTTAGCCACGGAGGATCAATTCGGGTGAAAAGTGAAGTGGGACGTGGAACAACATTTATTATTAATTTTAAACTAAATCAAACTCCTGAAGAGCCTAGATGATTCGTACTTGTTTTCTCCAGATTAGCTTTAAACCTAGTCTAATCTAATTCTGGAATGGTTTTTTTGGGTAATTTAAAGACTTGATAAACCTATCCTATGAAAAAATTTACCTTACTCTCTCTATCAGTTCTTTTCTTCCAAATTATAAGTTTTGGTCAGTCTGTCCCCATTCAACTTTTAAAAGAAAATCCCCATTATTTCGAATTCAAAGGAAAACCAATAGCATTAATTACCTCTGCTGAACACTATGGAGCTGTGTTAAACGGGGATTTTGACTACAAAACCTATCTCGAAACTCTTCATCGGGAGGGAATGAATTATACAAGAATCTTTATGGGGAGCTATTTTGAAATCCCCTCCACAAGCTTCGGTATCAAATTCAATACGTTGGCTCCAGCAGTTGGTAAAGCGATAACGCCTTGGAAAAGCTTAGAAGTAAATGGGCAAATCAAATACGACTGGAACAGCTATAACCCAGCCTATTTCAAACGTCTATCAGACTTCATGAGTCTTGCCGCTAGTTTTGATATCATCGTAGAAGTCACGCTATTCTCCTCAATCTATACCGATGAGCATTGGGAGATGAATCCTCAAAACCCTAAAAACCGAATAGGATCAGAAGGAGAGCTCGACCGTAAATTAGCTCATACCAAAGAAAACGGGCAACTGCTGGGTCTTCAAAAAGCATATGTCAGAAAACTCGTTAATGAGCTAAATGATTTCGATAATTTCTTCTTTGAAATTCAAAATGAACCTTGGTCTGATCGTGGTCAACCTATTCTTAACATTGCCAACAAGTACCAAATCGATGGCCCAAACTGGATGGAAAAAGTAGACTATGCAGATCAACTTTCCCTGGACTGGCATGAGGAAATTGCAACTACAATTGTAACAGAAGAAAAAGATCTACCAAAAAAACATCTGATCGCCCAGAATTACAGCAATTTCAAAGCGCCTCTCTATGAAGTTTCTGAGCATATTTCGATTGTAAATTTTCATTATAATTGGCCAGAATCAGCGGATTGGAATCTTCACCTCAATCGTGTTGTCGGCTTCGACGAATCAGGATTTGCAGGAACTGAAGATCTGGTCTATCGAAGACAGGCTTGGGCATTTATGTTAGCTGGCGGTGGTCTTTACAATAATCTTGATTATTCCTTTTTTGCAGGAAAGGAAAATGGAACCGGGATCAATGAAGCTCCCGGAGGAGGAAGCACTTCTTTTCGAAGTCAATTAAAAATCCTGTCCGAACTTATCCATTCACTGAATTTGAAAAAAGTATCTCCTGCTAAAAATCTCATTCATGGTTCACCCGGGATTCTTTCATTTGCGCTTCAAGATGGATCTGGAGGTTACTTGATTTATCTGGTAGAAGCAGGAAAAGCTAATTCACGAATCAAAATGACTATCGAACCTGGTTCCTATTCTATTCAATTGATTAGTCCTATCACAGGCGAAATCAAAGACCTTGGCGTTCAGCAAATCAGCGTCCCGGATTTTATCCTAGCCGTAAATCTGATCGAAGGAGAACAAGCCATCCGGATGATAAAACACTAGTTATGAAGGAGTTTAAAGGAACCTTAAGCAAGTTTGACTTTAACCATTGGCAGTACCACATCCCGATCAGTGATGAAGTTGCGGAAGCTTTTATGGATGGCCAAAACCGACGTGTCTTAATCTGGATCATGGAAGAAGGTCCATTTCATATGGCACTTTTCAAGGCAAAAACATGCTGGTATATTCTGATTAATCAGCAGCATAGATTCCGATTCAATCTTGAACTTGGAGATGAAGTAATCCTTAAAATTGAGCGTGATTATAGTGAATTTGGTCACGAAGTACCCGAAGAATTTCAAGTGATGCTAGATCAGGATGAGGATGCAAATGCCATCTTTCGAGCACTTACACCTGGAAAGCAAAGAAGCCTAGTCTACTTAGTAACTAAAGTCAAAAACCCGGAAAGTCGGATGAAAAAATCTCTGGCAATAATGCACCACTTGCGCTTGAGCAAGGGAAATATAGATGGCAAGCAGCTGAATGAATTGATTAAATACTATAACAATCTCTAAAAAAAGGAGCCTGAAGGCTCCTAATGTTAATTTGTCTTTTCTTTGATTTCCAGTTTCATTTTTCGAGCTTTTTTATTCGCTTCTTTTTTTGGTCGGGAAGACCCAAAAGTACCTCGGCTAATTTTCCCTTTTTTTGATTTCATATCTCCTTTTCCCATGATTTTTTTGAGTTTAGATTGATGAAATGAAAATAAAAATTCTGCAAAAAAAAGTCAATAGCTTACGAGGCAACAACATTTGGTAATTAATCCTAAAATAAATTCTGTAATTTTCTTTTCAGTTATGGCTAACTACAAAACCCCAAAAATCAATTGCGACCTTGGCGAAGGAATTCCAAGAGAGGAAGAAATATTTCCACTGATAGACTGTGCTAGCATTGCTTGTGGAGGTCATTGTGGAGATGAAAACAGTATATTGTCTAGCCTAAAATTGGCAAAGGAAAACAAAGTTAAAGCTGGAGCACATCCCTCCTATCCTGATCCGGCTAATTTTGGAAGAAAATCCATGAATCTGGAGTTTTCAATTTTGGCAGCTTCGATACAGAAGCAACTTGATCTTTTTACGCTTATAGCTCGAGATCAAGAGGTAAGCATTGACCATATCAAATTTCACGGCGCACTCTACAACGATGCGATGTCCAATGCTTTGTTAGCTCAAGAACTATGTCAATGGCTTTCAAATCATCATAAAGGCACTCCAATCTTCGTTTCCCCAGGTTCTCAAATGCTATTTTGGGCGGAGCAATTTGGACTAAAGACTCGATTGGAAGTTTTTGGAGATCGAGCTTATCAAGACAATTACCAACTGCTGCCTAGATCTGAATCCAACTCCCTTTTCACTACGCTGAAAGAGGTAGAAACGCATCTCGATTCGATCATTTATACCCAGCAAATTCTTACCCATTCTGGTAAAAAACTACCTGCTCAGGCTGAGACGCTTTGCTTCCATGGGGACAATCCCGGCTTGATGAATTTCCTTCCAATTCTTCGAAAAAAGTATTGGAAATGAAGCCAAAACTTCGACAAATCAGCCCGATTTTGATGGAATTGTATTGGGATGAAAAACCCAATGATGTACTCTTAAATCATCTCCTAAGTTGGGATAACGCTATTTCTTCTCAATTCGGGAACGAAGTCATCGAAGTCAGAAAAGGTTTTCAAACGCTTTCTTGTCTATTGAAAAATAACTTGAAAGAATCCGATCTTACCGCTTGGCAGAACTTTGTTGAAGCCAATATTGAACTATCCCCTTTACCAACCAAACTTTGGGAAATCCCGGTTTGCTATGATCCTGAACTGGGTAAAGACTTAATTTCACTTTCCAAATCCTTATCACTTGACATCGAAAAAATAATCACTTTACATACCGAACAAACCTATAGAATTCATTTTTTTGGCTTTTTACCCGGCTTTATGTATCTGAATGGCTTGGATCCAGCCTTACATTTTCCAAGAAAAAGTATTCCTGATCGAAAGATCGAACACGGATCTGTTGCTATTGGAGGCGCTCAAACCGGAATCTACCCGACCGAAAGTCCCGGTGGCTGGCATGTGATTGGCAAAACCCCAATTAGACTTTTTGACCAAAATTTAAACCCACCGGTTTTTGCAAAGCCAGGTGAACAAATTCAATTTATTCCAATCAGTCGAGAAGAATTTGAGCAGTTATCCTTTGATCCCAAACCAATAAAAAGTAATGATTAAGGACGTGGGGTTTTTAGAGATTTTAAAAACAAATCCTGGTACTAGTGTCCAAGATCATGGTAGAATCGGACTAGGTAAATGGGGAATCCCCATCTCAGGAGTGATGGACCGCCGTTCTTACAGTTGGATCAATCATCTTCTCAAGAACGATTCATCTGCAGCAGTTATAGAAATTCTCCAGCCTGGGTTCAGGTGTCGCTTTGACAGCTACACCACTATTGGGGTCGCTGGAGCAAATGCTGAGATCCGGAAAAACGGTGATTTAATTCCTTCCGCCATCATTCGGATCCAGCCGGATGATGAATTGGAAATTGGTAAATTCCTAACAGGAAGCATTGTCTATTTAGGTATCGCTCATGGCTTTCAGACTGAAAGGGTTTTAACTTCCAGAAGTCTTTATTCCGGAATCACCTTATCTAAGATGCTAGCAAAAGGAGATAAAATCCCTTTTTTCACAAATCAATCTTTTGGGAAGTCAACTTTCTCTTCTGCGAAAAAAAATATGATATGGTTTGAAAATGAGGTATTGGAGGTTTATCCAGGACCTGACTTTGAGGAGCTTTCGACAGAAACCCAAAACCAATTATTAGATACCAAGTTCACGATTTCGACCTTAGCCAATCGAATGGCTTTTCAATTGGAAGAACTTCTGCCCAACAACATCTCCGAACGATTGACTGCTCCAGTCTACCCGGGAACAATCCAACTAACCTCTGGCGGTAAAATGATAATTCTAATGCGAGATGCACAGGTTACGGGTGGCTATCCGAGAATTTTACAAGTTGCAGAAGATGCTTTGTCAATAGTTGCTCAGAAAAAGGTCGGACAGAAAATCCAATTTCAATTAAAAAACTTACCTAAAATAGAATAAAAAAAGTCGAATTGCCTTGAGTAAAGTGCACTTGACTGCTATCTTACAGTTTAACTTTTCGAAACCCAAAGACCATGAATACAAGTCTAAAAGAACAAATAATCAAGCAGGGAATGAACCCTGAGATCGCTGCAGAGCAGATCAATAATTTCAAAAACGGATTTCCTTTTTTAAATATTACCGGCCCTGCAACTCCCGGAAATGGAATCAAAGTTTTAGAATCCAGTGACTTGGATAAATATATATCCACTTATCCTAAGCAAGCAGCCGGCATTGAGGTTGTGAAATTTGTCCCAGCAAGTGGTGCTGCATCACGTATGTTTAAGGACTTATTTTCCTTTCTTGAAGGTGATGGGGATTTGAGCAAAAGTTCTTTTGTTCAGAAATTCATGAACAACATTGAGAAATTTGCTTTCTATGATGATTTAGATGAAGTTCTGAAAAGTCGGGGAAGTAGCATTTCACATGCGCTGGACACCAAAGATTACAAAGGGATTTTAGCAGCGCTATTATTGGATGATGGCTTGGGCTATGGCAATCTACCAAAGGGACTTTTACGATTCCATTCTTATCCTGATAAGCGTAGAACTCCAGCACATGAGCACTTGATCGAAGGAGTTCAGTATGCATTAGGTAAAGGAAATAAAGTGAAAATTCATTTCACTGTCTCACCTGAACACCTCCCCAAATTCAAAGCTGAAATTGACGGTATTTTACCGGCCCTTTCCAAAGACACTGGAGTAGCCTTTGATATTAGCTATTCCACTCAGAAAAAAACTACCGATACAATCGCGGTAGATTCTTCAAATGAGCCATTCTTGGAAGAAGATGGAAGCGTTCTATTTCGACCAGCTGGTCATGGAGCTTTGCTGGATAATTTAAATGATATTTCAGCCGACCTGATCTTTATCAAGAACATCGATAATGTAGTACCGGATAGATTAAAAGAGGAAACCAAAAACTACAAGATGGCAATTGGTGGCCTTTTGCTGGAAATCCAATCCAAAGTCTTTGAAGCAGTGAAAACCTTGGAAAATTCTTATTCCAAAGATTCAGTGAACTTAGCAAAAGCAGTATTTACAAATGAATTGGGAGCCAAATTGCCGGAAAACTTCGATTCGAATTCTATCGAATACCAAGGAGCTTATCTAAAGTCAAAATTAAATAGGCCAATCAGAGTCTGTGGTATGGTAAAAAATACCGGTGAACCAGGCGGAGGGCCATTTTGGATCAAAGAATCTGACGGATCCCAATCCCTTCAAATCCTTGAAACTGCCCAAATTGACTTAACAGATCCGCAATCGCTCGCACATTTAAATGCAGCGACTCACTTCAACCCTGTGGATTTGGTTTGCGGTACTAGAAACTATAAAGGAGAATCATTTGATCTGATGGAATACCGGGATATGAATACGGGATTTATCACGGAAAAATCGAAAAATGGCCGTGAATTGAAAGCTTTGGAGCTTCCCGGGCTTTGGAATGGCACGATGTCCGGATGGAATACGCTATTCGTAGAGGTGCCGTTGATCACTTTCAATCCAGTAAAAACGGTGAATGATCTTCTTCGGGACGAACACCAATAAAAGATATTAGATTTAAGATGTTGGATATAAGATTTACCTAAATCCAACATCTTAAATCACATGTCATACATCCTTTTTTCCTTCATACATATCGTATCGTAACAATCGGCAATCAATAGTCCCATTCCAAAACTCAATTCTTCGGCTGGCTTTCAATCCGATTTTTTTGGCTAACTCCATATTTCCTGTAAAAATATATCCACGATAGCCTGGGCATTTCTGCTTCATGAAATCTCCCATACGCTTATAGGTAAGCTCCAACTCTTCATTTTCTCCCAATCGCTCACCATATTCAGGATTGAACATGATCACTCCTCTTGGACCTTCGGGGATTTCTGTCTCTTCGAAATCGCAAACCTGAAAATCAATCATGTGATCAACTCCTGCCGTGATGGCATTTTCTTTTGCAAAAGCAATTGCCTGAAGGGAAATATCGGAAGCTATAATTATCAACTCGGGGATTTCCCGAATCTTATCTTCCAGCTTTTTCTTTTTTGCCAAAAAAGCCTGTTCATCGTATCCGATTACATGCTGAAAGGAATAATGATCCCGATAAAGTCCCGGATAGCGATTCGTAGCCATCAAAGCAGCTTCAATTGCTAAGGTACCAGAACCACACATGGGATTGATAAAAGGCACTCTCGTATTCCACTCCGTGGCATAGATCGTAGCTGCCGCCAAAGCCTCCATCATGGGAGCTTTACCCGGGATTTTTCGATAGCCATGTTTAGCGAGTGTCTCACCGGAAGTATTGATGTAAACCGATGCCTGCGTCTCTTTCCAATAAACTTGAATAACCAATCCATTGAAGTCCGAACCTGAATCAGGTCTCCGCCCTTTCAAATCCCGAAATCGATCTACAATGGCATCTTTGACTTTAACATTGACGATCAGTGGAGTGGTAATGCTTTCATTTTCTGCTACAGAACTCACCGAAAAATAACCATCCACATCCATATACTCTTCCCAAGGAATAGCTTTGAATCGGCGATAAATATCATCAGCATTTTGAAGGTAAAAAGACTTAATCTCATAAAGCACTTGTGAGGCTGTTCTTAAATGAAGGTTTAAATCCATACACTCCTCCATCGATGCCTTCAACTCTATTCCCGTACGACTGACAGCCTCCGGGACAAAACCAAGTTCGCGAACTTCCTTTTCTAGGTAAGAAACAGACCGGTCTTTGCAGGTGATAAAGACCTTTCCTTTGAGATTAAAATCAAGCATGTGCAAAAGTAATAAAGATCAAGGGATTCTTTTCCGCTCTTCACCAATGCTTCGTAATTCATCAATTTTTCAAAAGAATACTCGCAAACGATTGCGTAACTTAAAGGAATTCCCTTTGGTGTAATGACCCTAAATCTTGAATTTTAGGATGAACAATAACATCATATTTCTATGAGATCGAGCAGGAATAAAAAGTCAAACACTGTGATGATTAATTGTGCTGCGAGATTCCTCCCGATAACTTTCAGGATGTCCTTTAAAAAACAAATTATATACATATGAAACACACCCGAAACATGCTCTCGGTTTTAATCACAACTTTGGCTCTAGTAAGCTGTGCCGGTGAACAAAAAGCCGATGATGGTTGGACAGACCTATTCAATGGACAAGATCTTACGGGTTGGAAGACTGTAGCCGGTACTGCCACATTTGAAGTAGTTGACGGAACTATCGTAGGGTCAGCTGTTGCAGGATCTCCAAATACATTCCTGATCACGGAGAAAACTTATGGAGATTTTATTCTAGAGCTTGATCTCAAGATCGAACACTCTTCCAGTAATTCAGGAGTAATGGCCAGAGGGCAATTTGATCCAGCTGCTAGGGACGGAAAAGGTCTTGTCTTTGGCTATCAAATAGAAGCAGATCCTTCCGAAAGAGCTTGGTCAGGTGGACTATATGATGAAGCAAGAAGAGGCTGGTTATATCCTCTTGACCTGAACCCAGAGGCAAAATCTGCTTTCAAGATGGGGGAATTCAACCATTACAGAATTGAAGCAATCGGCAATGAAATCAAAACTTGGATAAACGGTCAGGAAGTAGCCTATGTTGTCGATGACATGGACAAAACCGGCTTTGTGGGGTTACAGGTACATAGTATCCGTGAGCCGGAGGATGCAGGAAGAAAGACTTCATTTAAAAATGTGAAGATTCAGACTGAGAACCTTGAACCTAAACCATTTAACAAAGATGTTTTCGTGGTTAACAATAGCCTAAACTCATTGACTGATTATGAAAAAGCAAACGGATGGAGGTTACTTTTCAACGGACAAAACAGCGATGGATGGAGAGGTGCTTATAAAGAGACTTTCCCTGATTTTGGATGGAGTATCAATGATGGCATTTTGACGATTGCAAAGTCAAATGGAGGCGAATCCACTAATGCAGGAGACATCGTAACAGAAGAGATGTTCAGCTCTTTTGACTTGGCTTTTGATTTTAAACTTACCGAAGGAGCTAACAGCGGTCTGAAATACTTTGTGACCTTGACCGAAGGAAACAAGGGCTCAGCAATCGGTCTGGAATATCAAATCCTGGATGATGAAAAACACCCTGATGCCAAGATGGGAATTGAAGGAAACAGAACGCTTGCTTCTCTTTATGATCTAATTAAGGCAGATAAGCAGCCAAGATTCATCAAACCGATAGGCGAATGGAATAAAGGAAGAGTTGTGGTCTATCCGGACAATAAAGTGGAGCATTATCTAAATGGTGTCAAAGTAGTCGAATATCAGCGTGGCTCTCAGGAATTCCGTGACTTGGTGGCCATCAGTAAATATAAAATTTGGGAAAATTTTGGTGAAGCAGCTGAAGGCCATATCTTACTTCAAGATCATGGAGACGAAGTAAGCTTTAAGAACATCAAAATTAAGACCTTAAATTAAAACCCAGAATTTATCATGAGCAATAACCCCAGAAGACAATTCATTAAAAAATCTGCCGCTGCGACCCTTGGACTCTCAGCATTAGGTTCGATGGCCTTTTCAGCAAAATCCTACGGAAATATTATTGGAGCAAATGATCGAATCAATGTTGCGATAGCCGGATTAGGAAGAAGATTAGGTGCCTATTATGAGCCGATTGGCATGAAATCCAGCAATGTCAATCTCCTGTATCTCTGTGATGCCATGGAGTCTCAAATGCCAAAAGCTGCAAAGAATTTTGCGAAACATATCGATTATGCTCCAAAGCTTGAGCAGAATGTCATGAAAGTGATGGATGACAAGGATGTCGATACGATGATCATCGCTACTCCTGATCACTGGCATGCTCCCGGAACTTGGCTTGCGCTGGAGCGTGGAAAGCATGTGTATGTAGAAAAGCCCTGCTCCCACAATCCCAGAGAAGGAGAATTGTTGATCGCGTTGCAAAAGAAATACGGGAAAGTTGTCCAGATGGGAAACCAACAGCGGTCTGCACCGGAAAGTCGGGAAATAATCGCAGCCATTCACGCGGGCGTGATCGGAACAGCCTATAAGGCCACTGCATTCTACAGTAATGGCCGTGGTGAGGTTCCATTGCCAAAAGCGGCTCCAGCTCCTCAAGGTTTGGATTGGGAATTATTTCAAGGCCCTGCTCCTCGAAGAGCCTATACCCATGACACTTGGGATTACAACTGGCATTGGTATGGTTGGGAATACGGCACTGCTGAGACAGGTAATAATGCTACACATGAGCTTGATGTAGCTAGATGGGCACTCCAAGTAGACTATCCAAGCATGGTGGAAGTAGAGGCTGCAAAGCGGCATTTCCCTCAGGATGGCTGGACCATGTACGATACGATGGAGGCTCAATTCAAATTCCAAAATGGCTCTGTAATCGAATGGGATGGGAAAAGCAGAAACGCATACAATACCTATGGAGCGGATCGAGGCACTATAATTTATGGTACAGACGGGACAGTTTTTGTGAATCGTGGTGGCTACAAGCAATATGACCGAGGTGGAAAATTGGTCAAGGAAAATATGGGCGGAGGTAATGAAGGAGGAACTCAACTTGGTGGTGGAGGAGATATGAGCACACTACATGTGGTCAATTTCTTTAATGCTGTTCGAGGAACTGAAAAGCAAAATTCAAACATCGAGGAAGGAGCAGTCTCCACCCTACTCTGTCATTTGGCCAACATTTCTTACAGAACAGGGGAAACTTTGGTTTGTGATCCAAAGAATGGACATATCCAAAACTCCGAAAAAGGAAAAGCACTTTGGACCCGTGAATATGAAAAAGGCTGGGAGCCCCCGAAAGTATAAGAATTCAAAAACTGCCGCTTTAGATCGAATTCTAAAGCGGTATTTTTTTCTTAGAATTTTCAGTTTTCCCAAAATAAATAAACACCCTTCTTTTAACTTAAGATCTTATATTTTTTATGTCTATATATTCCCCCAGTTAGGGATAAGAGCTACGGTGAATTTAGAAATGCATAGAACAATCAGGGTATTTAGAATGCATTTTTCAAGAAAAACACAGAAAATTACCTTACCGATATAATAAGAGATATTTATATTTTCTATAATAATAATTTATATAGCAAGAGTTGACTTTTTGAAAACTTAAGAATTCCCTAAATAGCTTTTACTTGAAGCACATACTATCCTCGCTGAACCTAAAAAAAATTGTCTTTTAGCATAATTGTGATAAAATTACCAAATTTTATTTCGACTCACCCTAATCAAGACAAGTTTACGAGTGGTAATTATTTTAATTCGCAATCGATTCCGTAAGTCATGACCGGAATATCTTGAGATTGAATTTATGATAAGGTAACTTGATAGAATCAAGTAGTAGAAGTAATACTTACAATTAAAAAAGTATAATCTAAAGCTCCTTGAGAAATCTATTTCTTTTATCAATAAACCTAATCTATTATGCGTCTAAAAATTTACACACACCTTTTGGTGGTGGTCTTTCTGATGCTCTGTGCCACAAGCGCCTGGGCTCAGAATGTTCAGGTACGAGGAGTCGTATCTGATGAAACAGGTGCTCCCCTTCCAGGAGTAACTATCCTGGTGAAAGGGACTACCACTGGAACAACTACTGACATTGATGGTCAGTATGCTATTAGTTCACCATCTAATGGGGTTTTAGTCTTCTCCTTTATTGGATATACTCCTGTAGAGCGGTCAGTTGGTAACCAATCAGAAATCAATATTAGCCTTGAGCCTGATTTATCTGAGCTGGATGAAGTTATCGTCGTTGGTTACGGAACTGCCAAGAAGAGTCAACTCACAGGTGCGATTTCTTCAGTTGGAAACAAAGAAATTCAAGAATTGCCAATTACGGATGCCAGACAAGCTTTACAAGGTAGAGCCGCTGGTGTCGATGTGACTCAGGCAGGATCAAAACCAGGTGCAGCGCCTCAGGTGCGAATCAGAGGTAGAAGATCATTCAACGCATCAAATGAACCTCTTTATGTAGTTGATGGTATCCCGCTTGTAGGAGGTCTAGATGACATCAACCCTCAAGACATTCTTTCCATGGAGGTCCTTAAAGATGCCTCTGCAACAGCTATTTATGGTTCAAGAGGTGCAAACGGTGTAGTACTTATTACTACAAAAAGAGGAAGCGTGGGTAAGACTACAGTTTCCGTCGACTCCTATTATGGTATTAATGAAGAACTAGGACAAATCGAAGTTTTCGATGGACCAGGATTTGCAGAATATAAAAGAGAATCACGAAGAGCTACAGGCGCTTATCCAGATGGCCCAGCTACAGCTGCGGCTGATGCTGCTTTGTTTGAGCCGGTAGAACTTGAAGGTATAGCACAAGGCAGATCTACTGATTATGTGGGAGGATTACTCCGAACCGGCGCTATCCAAAGTCATCAGGTAAGTGTCAGCGGCGGAAGCGATAAGACTACTTTCTTCATCTCAGGAAACTATTTTAAAGACAAAGGAGTGGTAATCAATCAGGATTTTACCAGATACACTTTCAGAATTAACCTGGATCATCAGATCAATAAGAAAGTGAAAATCGGTACTTCTTCCCTAGTTTCTTACAGTGAGCGAAATGGAGAAAACTTTAATCCACTCGGAGGTGCTTTGCAGGAAAACCCATTAGGAAAGCCATTTGACGATGAAGGGAATTTAATTTTCTTGCCTACTTCCGATGGTCTTCGTACCAACCCATTCGCAGAAATCGTACCGGGTGCTCAGCAAGATTTAACCAAGCGCTATAGAATCTTTACCAGCTTCTATGCCAATTGGGAGATAGCTAAAGGATTGAGCTACAGAATGGTATTTGGCCCAGACTTCAACATCGCCCGAAATGGCAGGTTCACAGGTTCACAAACCAATGCCCGAAGAGGTGGTGATGCTACTGGTAGTGTAAGTGAGGATTTCCGATTCAACTACACTTTGGAAAACATCTTGACTTATAATAAGACTATCAATGATCATACAATTAATCTGACTGCGCTACAATCCATTCAGCGTGATAATCTGGAAGAAACTAATCTGAATGTGCAAGGTATCCCTGCACCATCACAGCTATTCAATAGATTGGGTGATGCATCTCAGATTACTGGAGCCAACACCAATTTGGTACAATGGTCTTTGATGTCATTTATGGGTAGAGCGAATTATTCTTACAAAAATAAATACCTAATAACTGCTACAGTTAGAGCAGATGGGAGCTCAAGATTTGGTCAAAACAATAAATATGGTGTTTTCCCATCAGTTGCATTAGGTTGGAATATTACCGATGAGGATTTCTTGAAGAATTCCAGCAAAGTAGATCTGTTGAAGCTAAGAGTTTCTTACGGAGAGATCGGAAACCAGGCAATCAATCCATACCAAACTCAAGCCCTATTAGGTCGGACTACCTATGCATTTGACAATACCGGTGCTTTCGGTTATCGCCCAAACACAATCGGAAATCCTGATTTAAGATGGGAGACTTCTGCTACATTCAACACGGGGGTGGATTTCTCCTTCTGGCAAGGACGAGTGTTGGGTTCATTAGAGTATTACATTACCAATACTTCTGATCTTTTGGCTCCTCAACCGCTTCCAAATTCGACTGGTTTCGGAGGATTCACTACTAACATTGGAGAAACACAAAATAGAGGTATAGAACTTACCCTTTCCACTCTAAACATTGAAAAAGGGAGTTTTGTATGGTCTACTGACTTCATCTTCACCAGAAACAGAGAGGAAATTATTTCCCTTCCGAATGGTGATGATATCTCTGCCGGTAGATTTATTGGAAGACCACTTACAGTATTCTATGATTTGAATAAAATTGGAATCTGGCAGACTTCTGAAACAGATTTAGCAACTTCTTTTGGAGATAAGCCAGGTGAAATCAAAGTAGAAGACTTTAACAACGATGGCCGAATCAATGCAGATGACCGACAGTTCTTGGGATCCGCAGTTCCGGATTTCTCGTTGGGTTTGACTAACAGATTTTCTTATAAAGGTTTTGACATGTCATTCTTCATCTTCGGAAGATTCGGTTCTATGATCCGATCAGCATTCCATGACAACTTCAACAGCTTATTTGGGCGATACAATAACCTTGCTGTGGATTATTGGACTCCTACCAACCCAACTAACTCGTATCCAAGACCAAATCAAAATCAGGAGCGACCAAAATACAACAGCTCCATGTCTTATTTTGACGGTACTTTCATCAAAGTTCGTAACATCAACTTTGGATATACTTTCAATGAAGCTGCTGCTAAGAAAATCGGTATGACTAGCTTAAGAGTTTATTCAAGTATTCAGAATCCATTCATCTTTTCAAATTACAGATCAGAACATAAAGGAATCGATCCTGAAGTATTTATCGACGGTGAGCAAGGCGTAGAAGGTGGTGTAGTGAACTCAAACGTATCTCCTCCTGTAACAGCTTTTACATTTGGTATCAATGCAAAATTCTAATCAGCAAAACGAAAAGTCATGAAAAACATAAAATTAAACTTCAAAAACTGGGCTAAATCAACAGCACTGATTCTTGGACTTTCGGTAGCTGTTTCCTGTGATGGTTATCTCGACGAAGAGGTAATTTCCCAGATTGGAAATGATTACCTGAACACTGCAAAGGGTCTGGATGATGGTATAAATGCCGCATACTCCTCTATGCGTACTTGGTATGGTACAGAGCGGGGAAATAACTTCACCATCTTTGGTACCGACACTTACACGAATGGAGCCGATGGTTCCTGGAAATTTATGAATCAATATACCAACCAATTTGATTCACAAAATGGACATGTACGTGAATTATGGGACGAATTATACAGAGGAATCAATACCTGTAATGCGGTTCTGGATCGATCTACAGAAATAACTGGTGTTCCTGCTGCTACTTTGGCACAGCGTAGAGCCGAAGCAAAATTCATCAGAGCTCATCATTACTTCTTGCTGGTACAGCTTTTCGGACCTGTCGATTTACAATTGTCTGAAAATGTGGTTCCAAACAGAGCTGTCTCTCGTGCGCCAATTTCAGAGGTCTATGATGCAATAATCACTGATCTTCAAGAGGCTATTCCTGATCTGGAGGCTAAAGCAAAATCTACCAACTTTGGCAGAGCAACACGGCCAGCAGCAGAACATTTACTTGGTAAAGTATTCTTAACTAGAGCAAGCACACCTGCGGGAAGTGCTGCAGATTATGCGAGTGCAGAACCATTATTTAAAAATGTAATCGAAAAATATGGAATCAAACTTCTTCCTGATTTTGCAGACGTATATCTCCCCGGAAATGAAATCAATGATGAAGTGATCTGGTCAGTTCAATATACTAGGTCTCCTTTGACCAATGGTGGAGGAAACAATTCACACGTTTTCTTCCTGATGGAGTACGATACTCAACCAGGTATGCAGCGGGACACTCAAAATGGACGACCATTCAAGCGTTATAGACCAACCAATTATACCCTAAATGTAATCTTTGGAGAGCGGGTAAATGATAGCCGATACAAAAAGACATTTGTAGATGCATTCCAATCCAATAGACCCGGAAATTATAATGCAACATTTGATGATTCGAAAACTGCAATTTCATTTGCCGCAGGAGATACCACTATGTATTTACCTGGATTCAACATGTCTAAGGAGGAGCGTGCAAAGCGACCTTATCAGGTTTTGATCCCGGCTGCATATACAGAGAAACTCTTTCCTTCTATGAGAAAGCAAATGGATCCAGGAAGAGTTGACCGTACTCAGTTTGAAGGTGGTCGAGATTACATAGCAATGCGATTGGCAGAGACTTATCTGAATCTTGCAGAAGCGCAGTTCCGTCAAGGCAAAATTGCCGAGGCGACAGCTACAATCAATGTGATCCGAAGAAGAGCTGCTTTCCCAGGCAAAGAGGCTGAAATGGAAATCACTCCTGATCAGATGACTTTTGAGTTTTTGACTGAAGAACGCGAGCGGGAATTAATCGGAGAGCAACACAGATGGTTGGATTTGAAGCGATGGGGAATCCTAGTGGAGCGTGTAAAGGCCTATAACCCACAAGGCGCACCAAATATTCAAGATTTCCATGTTTTGAGACCAATTCCTCAAAATCAAATTGACAGAGCTGAAGGCGGTGCATCAGCCTTTCCTCAAAACCCTGGCTATTAATCAACACAAATAGATTTGGCTAATAAACTAAAAAGCTGCTCTAAATTAGAGCAGCTTTTTTTGCTTTGAATAGTGAATAGTATTGACTCTAACGAGTTAAGAACTTTTTTACTCTGCTACAGTAGAAGATCGAATGGTAATCTTTGAAGGAATAGTGATCACCTGATTAATCAAATCATAGTGTTTTGGCTTCGTTAATTTCCCAATTAGCAATTTTGCACACTCCTGGCCTATAGTCAAGGCAGGTTGGGTGATGGTGGTCAAAGAAGGATTCAGCAATCCAGCAATTGCAGTATTTGAAAAACTAATAATCTTCAAATCTTCAGGGATGCGGATTTTAGTCCGCTTAACAGCTTGGTAAGTAGCAAATGCCAACTTCTCAACAGAAGCCATAATTCCATCGGGTCGATTCTCCGACCAAAGCATATCTGTGATTAGTTTAATATTTTCCTCTTCAGCCATACAGCAGTTTAGACTTAAGGTTGGTTCTGCAGAAAGACCTGCTTCATTTATAGCATCGACGTAGCCTCGATAACGCTCCTTAGTGATAGAAAGCTCTTTGCTGATCATTAGAAAAGCAATTTTCTTACAGCCTTGTTGTATCAAATGCTTCGTGCCATCATAGGCACTTTCATAATCATTAGTGATGAATTTTGTTGTCGGAATTTCTGAACAGATTCGGTCAAAAAACAATAAAGGAAGACCCCGATCATATAATTTTTGAAGATGCGAAATATCACTAGTCTGGCTTGAAACAGACATCACCACGGCATCAGCTCTACCATTCAAAAGCAGGTTTACAATTTTCTTTTCCCGATCCACATCTTCATGAGTATTATAGACCAGCAAATGGTATCCTTGTTCCTGAGCGATATCCTCAATTCCATCCATCACCTGAGCAAAAAAGTTGTTGATTCGCTCTGGAATGATAACCGCAATCGTTTTGCTTTTATTCTCACGAAGGCTTCTCGCAAATTGATTCGGGTGATAATTCAGCTTCTCTGCCATCCGGATGACCTTTTTCTTGGTCTCTTCGCTGATTTCGTAGCTATCATTCAATGCTCTGGATACTGTAGAAGGAGCTAATTTCAACTCCAGAGCAAGTTCTTTAAGGCTAATTCCTGCTGCCATAATGTCTAGGTATTTTTTGGGTACTTCCAAAATACTAATCATTTACCTCATTCCGATTTTTTTGACCTCATTATTTCGCAATCGTTTCCGTATTTTAATCCTAATTTAGCCCCAAATCGAGGTAAATTTAACTTCGAACTTATTGACTTATATCTATCACTTGAGCTCTATGTCATTAGCCCCTGTTAGCACCAGCTTTCTTACAGAAGATTTTCTTTTACATAATGAATACGCAAAAATTCTTTATCACAATTATGCTAAGAATCTCCCAATCATTGACTACCACAATCACCTCCCTCCTTCCGAAATCAACCAAAACAAAAAATTCGAAAACCTTTCAAAAGTTTGGCTAGCAGGTGATCATTATAAATGGCGTGCAATGCGGACTTTAGGGATCTCTGAAAAGTATATTACTGGAAATGCCTCCGATGAGGAGAAATTTCAAAAATGGGGAATGACTGTTCCCTACACCATGAGAAATCCTTTGTATCACTGGACTCACATGGAACTGAAACGTTATTTTGATATAGAGGAGCAACTCCATGAGGGAAATGCAAAAGAGATCTATTCATTCTGCAATCAAAAACTAAATCAAGATCAATTCTCAACTACAGGCTTGCTATCCCAAATGAATGTGGAGGTTGTTTGCTCCACGGATGACCCTGCTGATTCCCTCTTGGATCACACCGGGTTTCATTTGAAAAATCAAAAACTTGGAATGTATCCTGCCTTCCGGCCAGACAAGTCTTTTGCAGTAGAAAATCCAAAAACTTATCGTGAATACCTTGAAAAATTAGAGCAAGCGTCAAAGGTAAAAATCCACTCTTTTGATTCCCTACTTGATGCTTTACAGAATAGAGTGGACTTTTTTCATAAGCGTGCATGCAGACTTTCAGATCATGGATTAGAGCAATTGTACCATTTTGAGGGCAATGAATATTCCATTGACACCCTTTTCAATCACTTAATGCAAGGGAAAGCGCTTATTCCTGATGAAGTTCACTTTTTCAAATACAAAACCTTGATAGCCCTTTCCAAAATGTACCATGCCAAAGGCTGGGTACAGCAGTTTCATCTTGGTGCGCTACGCAATACTAATTCCAGATCACTTCAATCACTGGGACCAGATACAGGATTTGATTCAATCGGGGATTTTGACCAGGCAAAAGCTTTGGCAGGATTTCTCAACGAACTTGACACTAATGACCAATTGACCAAAACCGTATTGTACAACCTAAACCCACGAGATAACGAGGTTTTTGCAACTATGATCGGCAACTTTAATGATGGTTCCTCAAAAGGAAAAATACAATTTGGTTCGGGATGGTGGTATATGGATCAGAAAGACGGAATGGAAAAACAGCTTAATACGCTCTCGAATATGGGCTTAGTAAGTTGTTTTATCGGAATGTTGACAGATTCCAGAAGCTTCCTTTCCTTTCCGAGACACGAATATTTCCGCAGAATTCTCTGTAACATCTTCGGAACAGATGTCGCTAATGGGGAACTCCCTTGGGACGAAAAATGGCTTGGCAAATTGATTTCAGATATTTGCTATTTCAATGCAAAGAACTATTTTGACTTCAAATCAGAAAACTTTCAGATTTAACTATGTCTAATTCGCTTTTCTCCCTAAAGGGAAAAAAAATCGTTTTTACCGGAGCTGCAGGGGTTTTGGGTAGTTCCATGTGCCTTTATTTAGCAGTAAATGGAGCTAAGGTAATCCTAGTTGGAAGAACTGGAGAAAAAGTCAATAACCTCAGAGATGAAATCATCCAGGCGGGCGGGAAGGCCTCGGCATATGCTGTGGATGTCACCGACGAAACAAAACTGGAAGAACTCAAGGATAAAATTGAAGCCGAAGAAGGCACAATCGACATCCTGATTAACGGTGCCGGAGGAAATATGCCTGGAGCAGTGATTCGTCCCGATCAGACTTTCTTGGATCTTGATTCAAATGCTCTTCGAAAAGTGATTGACTTGAATTACCTGGGGACAGTTCTACCCATCAAAGCCTTACTGCCTTTGATGCTTCCAAATAGAAGAGGAAATATCATTAATATATCTTCAATGGCAGCCTCAAGACCTATGACTAGAGTAATGGGCTATGCTTCCTCGAAAGCTGCAATTGATAATTTAACCAAATTTCTGGCGGTTGAATTTGCGGGAAAACATGGCCCTGAATTTAGAGTAAATGCTATTGCACCTGGTTTTTTCCTTACCGAGCAAAATCGAACCCTATTAACTGAGCCTGATGGCGGTTTGACTCAACGGGGATATCAAATCATTTCTCACACTCCTATGAATCGTTTTGGGAACCCGGAAGATTTATTAGGTGCTTTGCATTGGCTTTGCTCCGATGCCTCCATATTTGTGACGGGAACCGTAATTGCGGTGGATGGTGGGTTTAGTGCATATTCTGGAGTTTAATTACGCTTATTCTACAACTGAACAACGCTATCCCTGATACAATACCTTCACTATTTTCTCAACCTTTAATAACCTTTCAAGTACCATGATAAAAATGCAAGAAACGATGCGATGGTATGGTCCAAACGACCCTGTCAGCCTTCGCGACATTTTACAAGCCGGTGCATCAGGAATTGTGACAGCGCTACATCATATCCCGAATGGGGAAGTTTGGACTCGAGAAGAAATCAAAAAGCGGAAAGATATGATTGAGGCCGCTGGGTTGCTTTGGTCTGTGGTGGAGTCAGTTCCTGTCCATGAGGAAATCAAAACCCGATCAGGTGCCTACCTTCAAAAAATAAAAAACTATCAGGAAACCATACGAAATCTAGCTGCTGAGGGGATTTTTACAGTTTGTTATAATTTCATGCCTATCCTTGATTGGACAAGAACAGATTTGGAATATGAACTCGCTAATGGTGTCAAAGCTTTGCTTTTTGAGAAAAAAGCAGTGCAAGCTTTCGATCATTTTATCCTAAAACGACCTGAAGCAAAAGCCGAATTGTCGGAATCAGAATATCAGGAATTGAAAGCCTATTTTGAGTCTTTGACACCTGAAAAACATCAGATGATCATAGATAATATCCTCAAAGGACTTCCAGGGTCAGAGATTGGATACACTATGGAGGAATTCAAGTCAATGCTGGCAACATATGATGGGATTGATGCACCGAAGCTTGCGGATAATTTGAGACAATTTCTAGATGCGATCGTACCAGTTGCTGAGTCTGTAGGCGTGTCTGTCGCGATCCACCCAGATGATCCACCTTTTCCATTGTTTGGACTACCCCGAATCATGAGTACTGCTGCAGATGCCAGACGAATCCTAAGGGATCAGCCTAGTCCATCTAATGGATTAACTTTTTGTACAGGTTCGTTCGGGGTAAGAGCCGATAATGATCTCCCTGCTATGGTCGCTGAATTTGGAGAGCATATCCACTTTATACACCTTAGAAGTACTAAACGGGATGCAGAAGGCAATTTCTTTGAAGACAATCATCTTGAGGGCGATGTGCCAATGGTAGCTGTAATCGATGAAATCCTCAAAGTGCAGGAGCGTCGGGGTAAAAGCTTACCGATGCGACCAGATCACGGGCATCTTATGCTAGATGATTTGAAAAAGAAAACAAACCCGGGATATTCAGCAATTGGCCGACTAAAGGGTTTAGCAGAAATCAGAGGAGTTCAGGCTGGTTTACTTTATTCTAAAAATAAATGACAGAGAAGGCGGAAATGCTTTCCGGAAAATTTTATCCGGCAGGAAAACCGTCATAGGTAAGGAAATACTGCCGACCAGAGAGTTAATTAAAACCCTTTATAATTCTAATCTTCAGGATCAGAATTATAAAGGGTTTTTTATTTCGAAAGCTTTTTGGCTCCTCTGGTAGAAAAATTGCATTTGAGGATCTTCAGTGATTTACCCGGGAGTGACTATTGGTGGCAGAGTGGTAATCGGTGCAGGCTCAGTTGTAACAAAAAGTTTTCCCTCCGATGTAGTAGTTGGGGGAAATCCTGCACGGGTAGTCAGAAAGATTGAAGAATAAAAACTTGACTTTCTTTTATTCAAAGAAAGTCAAGTTTTTGAATAGGCACTTAGAAACCTATTTACCTCACAGCTTTGAGACGTCAATTTTGAATAACTCAGCGGCATTTTTCCAAAGGATCAGTTCCTTTTTATCCTCCGGTAAATCCAGATTTTTCATGAAATTCAAATAAGATTTCATCGAGGAAATAGGCCAATCAGTTCCGTACAATAGATATTTAGGATTACCAGCATAAGTAATCATTTGCTCCAATTCATTTTTCATAAATCTTTCGAATTTTTCTGAAAAATCTCCTAATACCAAACCTGAAAAATCAGCATGCACGTTTTTGTTTTTGTATGTGACTTCCATGCAGTCTTTGATCCAAGGATTTCCCACATGACAGATCACAATCTTTAATTCAGGAAAATCAACAGCTAAATCATCAAGGTGAATCGGGTGTGAATATTTAACTCTACCTGTAGGAGCATAGGTATCACCCGAGTGAAACATAACCGGAACATCATATTCAACAGCCATATCATATATTACTTTCATCCGGGTATCATTTGGATAAAACGGTTCGTATCCAGGATAGAATTTCAATCCTTTGATCAATCCAGCTTCCAGGTATTCAGAAATTTCGCGTAAGTCTCGGTGATTATAATTCAAGTAGCTGATCCCTGCCACCACACCAAGGTTATTGCGGTTAGCGATTGCCTCCACCACTTTTTGAGTGCTGGGTCGATTTTCATTGACTTTATAAGAGGTAAGTACAAGTGCATAATTCACCTGATTACTATCCATGGTTTCGGTCAATCGATCTAAACAATCCTTCAAAGAAACTACTCGATCTTCATGATAATTATTAATGTGTGTGTGAACGTCTATAATCATATTTAATTTTTATGGTTAATCCAGAAGATACAAATAATTAATATTCTATGAATTAAATCTTGTTTTTAAAGAGTCAATCAATTGCATTTTACCTTCAAGAAGCTTCCTTTAATCCAAAAAATCCGATATTTGATTTAACCCAAACTCAAAATATGCCTCAGTTTTATTCTCGAAAGGATCTCCATTTTCAGCTTTTTGAAAATCTTGATTCGCTCCAATTAACCGAACTCCCATACTTTGCAGACCATTCCAAAGAAACCTTCCAGATGGTTTTGGATGCTGCACATCAAATCGCGACTAAGAATCTATATCCATTGCTCACCGAAATGGACCGAAATGAACCTGTTTTGGAAAATGGAAAGATAAAGATTCATCCGGGAATGCAGGGAATTGTGAAACAATTTGGGGCTGATGGCTGGATTAATGCCACTTTTTCCTACGAAGAAGGTGGGCAGCAATTGCCCTGGACGATTCATATTGCAGCTGGGTTTATTCTCCAAGCAGCTAATTATTCGGCCAGTGTTTTTCCATTTTTGACCACTGGTGCAGCCAATCTAATCCGGACATTTGGCAATCAGGATTTGGTAAAGAAATTTACTCCAAACATGTATTCAGGCCTTTGGCAAGGAACAATGGCCTTGACAGAACCCGATGCTGGCAGCTCACTTTCGGACCTTTCCTCCATTGCTTATCCAACTGACCAACCTGGAACCTATAAAATCAAAGGCCAGAAAATCTATATTTCCTGCGGAGATCACGATGCCGTGGATAATGTAATCCATTTGATGCTGGCAAGAATAGAAGGAGCTCCAGCAGGAACAAAAGGAATCTCACTATTTGTGGTTCCACAAAAGAAACTTGAATCTGGGCAGTCAAATGATGTGCTGACTGAAGGCGTTTACCATAAGATGGGATATAAAGGTGCTCCAATAGCCCACTTGATGTTTGGATCGGATGACAATTGCGAAGGGTATCTTCTAGGGGAAGCCAATCATGGCTTGAAATACATGTTTCAAATGATGAATGAAGCTAGACTCGGAGTAGGAATGAATGCAGTAGCCATTGCGACAGCAGCTTTTCAAGCTTCCTTAGCTTATGCCAAAGAACGCCCTCAGGGAAGAAAAATAAATGAAAAAGATCTCAGTAAACCACAGATCCCAATCATTTCCCATGCAGACGTCAAGCGCATGCTTTTATTTCAAAAAAGTATCTCAGAAGGTTCCTTAGCCTTACTTTTATATTGCGCTATGCTTTCAGATCAAATCAGTCAAGAATCTGAACCCGAAAAGAAACAAAAATTAGAAGTATTACTGGATCTGTTGACTCCGATCGCAAAAAGCTTTCCTTCGGAAATGGGCTTACAAAGTACCTCGGCAGCTGTTCAAGTGTTGGGGGGAGCAGGTTATACGACCGATTTTCCGGTAGAGCAATATTATCGGGAAGCACGGATTCATCCTATCCATGAAGGTACTACCGGGATCCATGGATTGGACCTTTTGGGCAGAAAAGTCTTGATTCATGAGGGACTTGGATGGAAAATCCTCAATCAGGAAATCCTAAAAAGTATCACTCTGGCAAAACTTACTGTAGGTTGCGAAGCCTTAGCCCCTATTCTGGAGAGTTATTTATCAGTTTCAAATGAAGTAGCCTCCACCCTTATGCAAAAATCAAAAGAGGGACCAGAAATTTTCTTGGCCGATGCGACACTATTCCTAGAACTCTGTGGATTCTTAACTGTAGGTTGGATGTGGCTTAATCAAGCTCGAACGGCACGCGAAAAATTAGCACGTCCAGGGATTGATCAAAATTTTTACCAAGGAAAAATAGAAACTGCGAACTACTTTATGGAATATGAGCTGGTGAAAATCAAGTCACTTGCTGAACGATTAAATTCAACGAATTACCCAACCTTGAAAATGGAAGAAGATTGGTTTTAAACCATCGAAAGATTCGGATGATCCTGCTTATTTGAAACAATTCCTTATTTTTGGCGACGCGTATTTTTAACACACTGATTAAAACATGAAACGAATATTAGTAAGCGGTGGAGGAGGATTCCTAGGAAGTCATCTTTGCGACCGTCTTTTACAAGAAGGAAATGAAGTCTTATGCGTAGATAACTTTTTTACGGGTAATCGAAGAAACATACATCATTTACTCGACAACAGGAATTTCGAATTGCTTCGGCACGATGTCACTCATCCACTTTATGTAGAAGTTGATGAAATATACAATCTTGCTTGCCCTGCTTCTCCAGTTCACTATCAGTTTGATCCAGTTCAGACCACTAAGACATCTGTAATTGGGGCAATGAATATGCTTGGACTTGCAAAACGATTGAAAATTAAAATCTTACAAGCCAGTACTTCCGAAATTTATGGCGACCCTGAAGTACATCCACAACCGGAATCCTACAAAGGAAGTGTGAATACACTCGGCATCCGTGCTTGCTATGATGAAGGAAAGCGATGCGCAGAAACTCTGTTCTTTGACTATTACCGACAGCATCAAGTTGCGATCAAGGTGATGCGGATTTTCAACACCTACGGGCCAAGAATGCATCCAAACGACGGACGAGTGGTGAGTAATTTCATAGTACAAGCCTTAAAGGGTCAAGATATCACGATCTACGGAGATGGTAAGCAAACCCGTTCCTTCTGTTATGTAGATGATAATATTGAAGGAATGTACCGCTTGATGAATAGCCGTGATGGCTTTACTGGTCCAGTAAACATTGGTAATCCAGGTGAATTTACCATGCTTGAACTAGCTGAGTTGGTAATTGAGCTAACCAATAGTAAGAGTAAATTGATTTTCCTTCCCCTCCCACAGGATGATCCTATGCAGCGAAGACCATTGATTGATCTTGCTAAAAAGGAATTGGACTGGGAACCAAAAATTGCACTTCGGGAAGGACTTGAAAAAACGATAGCGTATTTCGAGACTGTGATATAAATGTCTAATGCTGGCTGTCCGATGTTAGATGTCCAATATCTAATAGTTGCACTTATTTAGCAATTACATTATCATTAAGAAAAATAGGGTTCAAGGTCCTTCGGATTTGAACCCTATTTTTTAT
Organism: Algoriphagus marinus; assembly: GCF_001936475.1. Lineage (GTDB taxonomy): Bacteria > Bacteroidota > Bacteroidia > Cytophagales > Cyclobacteriaceae > Algoriphagus > Algoriphagus marinus. The sequence continues at coordinate 267,401 of NZ_MSPQ01000007.1, forward strand.
ATATCTCATTTTGGTTAAAGTATTCAGATCTGGACCTTTTTATAGATCTCTATTATAGGAAAAATGAGAAAAGACAATCTCCAGTAGGAATTCCAAATGCCTGATTTAGAGTTTTTTATATTCAAAAAAAACTAAAAACAACAAGGAATTAATTTTGAAACTAATTAACTTAGAGACGCAGAAACTAAACCGCTATGAAAAAATCCCTTTTAGTATTGATTCTCTTTCTTCTGATGAGTCAAGCCTTTGCTCAAAAAAAAGCAACTCGAATAATTTTCAATGGCGGTATTCAAAATACAGGAATGTATGAAGAGACTTTTCAATCATTCCAATGTTTTGAGGGCTGTTTTCCAACATCCCAAACTCCAGCAACATCTTATGACTTTAATATTCTCTACCAAGTCCAATCAAAAACCTCCAATCTAAGCTTTGTTTATGGCTTGGGAATAAACCAAAAATCTTATACTGAGAAGGGATTAAGTTCTATTGGCTCGGGCCCAATCGACAATCCCTATTTTCTAAGAATAGATAAAACTTATCTGGGCGCATTCTTTGGAATCAATTATGACCTCCCAATTGGCAGTAAAACCAAGTTAATAGCTGGATCTCTATTGAATCCAGAATTTTTAGTAAGTGATGAAAATGAGATATATAATCCATTGGCTGCAAGTATCCGGATGACTTTTGGTTTGGAGTATCAGGCCTTTGATAATTTTGCTTTACAACTTACCCCCTATTTCCAGACAGCGATCATGAATTATGCTAAATCCCCATTGATGCTTGGTGGAGAAAAAACCCAAACCTATTATCCTTATTCTTTTGGAATAAATTTGGGAATAGTTCTGAATAAAAAGTCAAAATAAATGGTCTGATTTACGAATGAAGTTTAGGTACAAAAAAGGCCCAAATCGTAAGATTTGGGCCTTTTTTTGATTCCGGATCAAGCTCCTATTTTTTCAATATGTGCTTCTTTGATTTTTCTTCTCAGGATTTTACCCACATTTGATTTTGGTAATTCGTCAGTAAAGTAGACCTCTTTTGGACATTTATAATTGGTCAAAAACTCATGACAGTGATCAATTACAGCCTTATCCGTGAGTGACTTGTCTTTGGGCACTACATAGGCCACCACTTTTTCTGTGGATTTGGGATCCGGCATACCAATGACTCCAACCTCCAAAACTCCCGGACAAGAAGCAATTGCATCCTCCACCTCATTTGGGTAAACATTGAATCCGGAAACGAGGATCATTTCTTTTTTTCGATCTACGATTTTGGTAAATCCATCATTGTCCATAATCCCAATGTCTCCTGATTTAAACCATTCCCCCATCATCACTTCTGCGGTATCTTTAGGTCGGTTCCAATATCCTTTCATGACCTGCGGACCTTTGATACAGATTTCCCCTCGTTCTCCATTCGGAAGAGTAATTCCCATATCATCTACAATGATAATTTCAGTATTTGGGAGGGGTAATCCAATGGTTCCTATTCGCTCTGTTCCATCAGTGGGATTACATGTAGCCACAGGAGAAGTTTCGGTAAGTCCGTAACCTTCAGCCAATGGAGTTCCAGTTACCTTTTTCCATTTATCCGCTGTTGCTTTTTGAACAGCCATTCCCCCTCCTACTGCAACCTTCAATCCAGAGAAATCCAACTTATGGAAAGCTTCCTGGTTCAGAAGACCATTAAATAATGTATTTACCCCTGTGAACACTGTAAATCTATGTTTTGAAAGCTCTTTTATAAAGGCAGGCATATCGCGAGGATTTGTGATCAGCAGGTTATGAGCTCCGATTTTCAACATTGCTAAACAGTTTACCGTCAATGCGAAAATATGGTAAAGTGGAAGCGCTGTAACCACGATCTCTTCCCGTTCTTTTAAGCTTGGCTTCATCCAAGCAGAGATCTGCTGCATATTTGCCACAATATTTCCATGCGTCAACTCGGCTCCTTTTGAAACACCCGTTGTACCACCTGTATATTGCAAAAATGCTGTATCTGCCAATGTTAGATTTTCTGCCTTAAAAGCATTTTTAGCACCTTCTTTTAAAACAGTTTTGAAAGAAACAGCTCCTGGAATGGAAAAACTAGGAACCATTTTTTTGATATGTTTTACTACCAGATTTACGATGGTTCCTTTTAACCCGCCAAGCATGTCCCCTAATTCTGTCACGATCACATGCTTTGCTTTTATTTCAGGAAGAATCTTCTCCAGATTACTGGCAAAATTGGCAACAATCACCACTACTTCAGCACCTGAATCATTGAATTGATGCTTCATTTCCGAAGGAGTATAGAGTGGATTGGTATTGACTACCACCATTCCTGCTCTTAGAGCTCCAAACATCGCTACCGGATATTGTAGAATATTGGGCATCTGAATAGCTACTCTCGTACCTTTTTTCAGCTTGAGCACTTGGGTTAAATAAGCTGCAAAACTCCCGCTTAGTTGATTCAACTCATTAAAAGAGATTGTTTTGCCCATACATTCATAGGCAACTGCAGGTCCATATTTTTTTACACTCTCATCAAAAAGTTCTGAGATACTCGAATATTCGGTAAGGTTTACAGTTTTGTCAACTGTGGCTGGATAATGCTTTAGCCAGGGAAAATCTGCCATCGAATTGGTTTTTTTGGGTATAAACTATTTTTCCTGAATTACTATAAAATCTTGGTTTTGATCAAACAATCTTGAATTATTTCAAGATTTTTCTTGCAATCAGTTCCTTCATGATTTCATTAGTACCGGCATAGATTCGCTGCACTCGAGCGTCTGCATAAGCTCTTGCTACTCCATACTCCCACATGTAGCCATAGCCTCCATGAAGCTGCACGCATTCATCGGCTACTTTACACTGAAGTTCGGTCATATTGTATTTTGCGGCGGAAGCCATTGCAGGATCGAGCAGCTTGTCATTGTGAAGAATAACCAACTGGTCACAATAAATTCTCCCTTGCTCCAATGCTGCTGTCATCTCAGCCAGTTTAAACCGGGTATTTTGAAAATCGGAGATTGATTTATTAAATGCTTTTCGTTGTTTCACATACTCTACCGTAGCCTGAAGCATGTATTCTCCCAATGCGATAGCAGCAAGTGATACAACCAAGCGTTCTTGAGCCAACTCATGCATCAAATACTTGAAGCCATCTCCTTCTTTTCCCAAAAGGTTTTCTTTTGGAACTTTCACATCTTCAAAAAATAACTCGCAGGTATCTTGAGCATGTAACCCAACCTTCTCAAAAGGGACTCCCTTGGTATAACCCTCCATTGAATTATCCAGAACTATTAGGCTTATTCCTTTCGCTCCTTTACTAGGATCAGTTTTCACTGCTACCACCACCACATCGGACAGGTAGCCATTTGTGATAAAAGTCTTTGAACCATTTACCAAATAGTAGTCTCCATGATCTATTGCCGTAGAACGCATCCCCTGAAGATCTGAACCTGCTCCCGGTTCGGTCATAGCAATTGCACCGATGTATTCTCCGGAAACCATCTTAGGAATGTATTTTTTCTTGGTTTCTTCATTTCCATAATGCAAAATATAGGGCATTACAATATCGCTATGCAATGGATAACCAATTGCCGGCCCTGAACATCCGCTTAATCCAAGCTCTTCGATCAAAATGGCATTATATCGAAAATCCTGAATATTCATCCCTCCCAATTCTTCGGGGGCCTGTATTCCAAGAAATCCATTTTCACCTAATTTCAGCCAACTTTCTCTGGAAACCATCTTCTGTTTCTCCCATTCTGAATTATACGGGGTAATCTCACGTGCTATAAATTCTTTCACAGATTGTCTAAAAAGTTCGTGCTCTTCGTTGAAAAGTAATCTAGGTAGTCCAAACATGATTTTATAATTGGGTTTAATTTCAGCTCAAAAATAGGAATTTTTAATGGCTCTTATTTTCCGTTTGTCCTCTTAAAGACCTTTTCAAAACAATATCTATCAGTAAAACACAAGAGACTATTGATAAAAAAACTAATGAGTAGATTCGCTGTTAAAATTAAATCCGAAACTAGAACCAACCATGTTAGATATTCAGGAGCATAACTCTATAGAAATACTGAAGAAACTACCCTACTGGAAAACCAATGAAAGTATCATTTCTGCACTACCTGCGGGAGAAAGTAATATGAATTTAGTACTTCGGGTAAAGACAAATTTGCGGTCATTTATCTTAAAGCAATCCAAAAATTATGTTCGAAAATTCCCACAGATACCTGCCCCAATTACACGGATTGAGGTCGAACATGCATTTTATGAATTAGTACAAAACGAAAAAGCTCTCTCAGATTTTTCTCCAAAAGTGATTCATTTTGACCCTGAAAATTACATTTTACTTACAGAGGATTTGGGGGAAGGAAGTGATTTTCTGGAATTATATTCAGGAAAAAAGCAGCTCTCTCTGGATCAAATTAGGCAATTAGCAAATTACTTAAATACACTTCATGAAATCCAAACAGACTCATTTCCATCAAATCTGGAAATGAAAAAGTTAAACCATGAACATATTTTCAACTTCCCATTTGAAGAAAACAATGGTTTTGATTTGAATTCTATTCAGGCCGGTTTACAGGAAATCAGTTTGCCCTTTAAAAGAAACCAATCGCTCAAAGATGCTTTGAAAAAATTGGGTACACGCTATTTGGCAACGGGGAAAACACTTATTCATGGCGATTTTTATCCTGCCTCCTGGCTGGAAATAAATGGTAAACTGAAAATTATAGATCCCGAATTCGGTTTTAAAGGGGATGCTGAGTTTGACTTGGGGGTTCTTTTTGCACATTTACAATTGAGTAAACAACCCCAAAATCTCAAGGAAGAATTTCTGAACATTTACAAAAAAGACTTCGAACAAAAACTAGTGGATCAATACGAAAGCGTTGAAATCATGCGCAGGCTAATTGGAATCGCACAACTTCCAGTTGACCTTACGATTGATGCCAAGAAAAAACTTCTTGAGGACGCCACGAACCTACTGACGCACTCATGAAATGCCCATGAGAAAAGTTCTCACTCAGGGGAATGATTATCCAGGGTATTCCATATGACCGCTAAAAATCAAAATATAAACATATGAAAAAGCTGATCTACTCTTTTCTTTTCTTCGGCTTTCTTTTTTCCTGCGGTAAAAAGCAGGAAGAAAAAATCGAGCCTTATGACAAACTGGAAATTAGCGGCTTAAGTGAGTCAGAACTCCAAGATAAAATTCTAGGCATGCTTGTTGGCTCCGCAATCGGAGATGCTATGGGGGCTCCAACAGAAATGTGGTCCAGAGAAAACATCAACGAAGCTTATGGATTTGTGACAAGATTGGATACCATGATTCGTGAAACTTCTCCCGAGGGGATTTGGATTGCAGATCTTCCTGCGGGCGGAACTACGGATGATACAAGATGGAAAGTCCTGACCGGTCGCTACCTGATGACCCAACAAAATCAGTCACTTTCTGCCAGTGATTTCGCAACTCAAATTCTTAGCAAATACCAAGATTACACTGAAGAATTTAATGCAATCAAAGACACTCTTCCCGAATCTTTTGAAGAGGTTAATCTTAAACTTGGATGGCTTCAAGAGTGGGCTAAAGTCAGTGAACCATTTATAGCAAATAATCTGGTTGATTATTCGGATGCTCTGGGAAAATTCTATGGAGGAGAGATGGTTTGTGCAGGCTTATTATACGCTCCTGCATTGGGAATTTACTTTCCTGGAGATCCGAAAAAAGCCTACCGTGAAGCTTATGCGCTTTCGATTTATGACTTGGGCTACGCCAAGGATTTGACCTCTATAGCTGCGGGAATGACTGCCGCAGGAATGAAAAAAGCAGCTACAAGAGATTCTCTTTTAGCTGCACTTCAGGTAGATCCTGAAAATTATTTTGAAAGCCGATTAGTGGGAAGGACTGCAAACTCCATCTTAACCAACGCACTGAATATCAGTAGTGAATCACACCAGTTAGACAGCCTTAGTGTCGGTTTGGATCCGGCGAGTCCTGCACTTCAAGCAGCATTTTCAGCTTTAGACCAGCGGCTGCAGGACATGCCTTTTCACGCAGGGGAAATTTGGCTTCAGTCCCTCACCGCCATGATTTATGCAGATTTTGACTTTATGGGAAGTTTGGTTTTCCTAGTGAATTACGGTAGGGATAATGATACCACGGCGGCAGTGGTAGGCGGTATTCTTGGAGCTTATTATGGTTTTGAACAACTCCCTCAACTGGAGCGGGAACAAGTCCTGAAAGTTAACAAAGAGCTTTTAGGAATTGATTTGGAACAAATCGCAAAAGAGTTGACTTCTCACATGCTTAAAAAATAAAAGAACCCTGAATCTCTTGATTCAGGGTTCTGGTTTTTAGGTTTGAGAGCAATTAGAAATGTAAGATTCTAGTTCTTCCCAAGGAATCTTTCACCTCGAAATAAACTTCTTCCGGAGAAACACCTTTTAATTTGTAGTCTTTTCTAAAACCTTCTGGCTGGTTAACAGTCTCCTGGAAAAGAATCTTGTTTCCATTTTCCATCCGGATCTTTACTTCCACACCAGGATTTTCAAGTCCGATAACGGCGAGATTAATCGTCTCATCATCAATCTGATGACCATATGCCATTAAAGGATAATCGACTGCTGCCTTTTCTTTTTCAAAAGTTTCGACTGTATAGACGACTTCCTCATCCTCGGTAGAAATCATGACCTGATACTCTCCACAAGGCAAATGGTCCAAGTTATAAGGAACCATCAAATCATTGTTGACTTTTACTTTCCTTTGATGAAGGATTTTGCCATTCTCATCCATAATGGCGATTTTAGCTTTTCCTACCCCATCTTTAAGAAGTACATTGATGTGCTTGAATTTTGCATTGACATTTGACATTGCTGCCAAGTCTTCGTTTTCATTTGCAGCAAAACTAGATGTAGCTAAAAGTCCTGCTAGAGCGAAAGTGAATAAAGTTTTCATAATAATGTTGGTTTAGATAATGAGTTGGTTTAGTACGTTATGCCATTACTCCTTGCGAAGCCCGTACCACCTATGCCATGACCCTGCATTGGAGTCCATTTTCAGGGACTGCTTTTTTTGAAAAATTAACTTTCAGGCAAAATTAAATTTGGCAATAAGTCTGATTTCTTTACAAAAATTGTCTTGAAAGGGTACAATTTCTCGTTCGCTTGTCACGATGCCGAACAGTTTTTGATGATTTTGCCAAAAAACCAGGTTGCATCATATTGCGCGCGTTAGTAAAAATTAATCTTGAAAAAATTTTCAACACCTTGGATTCAAATATTTTATAAAAAAAAACCTGTACGGTTATGTACAGGTCTTGTCCGCTGGGACACATATTTTTGATATAAATCAAATCAACTCTTGAGTTCTGTAGCCAGCCATTTAACACGATCTTTGATATTCATCGTTGAAACATCCAAGTTTCCTGAGGTAGCTTTTAGAAAATCCTGAACTGCTCCGGTATGATCTGTGGATTTCCCCTCTCCCAAAGTGACATATCGCATCGTTGACCAAAGGAGTGTTTTCAATTGAGTTTTAGAATCATCGGTCATATAATATTCCACCACCATAGTATTATGATTATGCCATATTACCCGGCTCATGATCCTGACCCACTCGCCTACCATAGCAGGCCGAACGTAGCTGATGTTATGGTTATATACCACCCAAGCTGCTTTATAAGTACGAATTAGATCTATGATTTCCAATCCATAAAGCTTTGGCACTTGATCTTCTCGGGCATTGAAGAAATAATCAAAGTACTTGGCATTATTCAAATGCCGAAGCGGGTCACAATCCTGAAAGCGAATCACGACTCTACTTTCAGTTTCTTTTGGATAATGTTTCTCAGGGTTGTACTCAAACATATTCTTTTGCTTTATAAATCATCACTTGTTATCAACTTTACTCCTGCTGCTTCAAGTTCTGCCAAGGCATCTTTGCCATCCTCTGGATTTAAATTCACCGCCCGAGTAGCATCAGTAAACAGAAAAGTATCAAACTCAAGTTCATTCGCATCTAGGGCAGTGAACTTGACACAGTAATCCAAAGCCAACCCACAGATAAAAACTCGGTCGATTTGATTCTTTTTAAGGTAAGTGGATAGACCAGTATCGCCTCTTTTGGCATTATCAAAAAAACCTGAGTAGGAATCCACTTCCCGGTTCATTCCTTTTTGAAAAACCTTTCTCCAGGTCTTCTTAATCAGATCTTTTGAAAATTCAGCTCCTTCTGTTCCCTGCACACAGTGAACTGGCCAAAGGACTTGACTTAATCCATTCAAATCGATTAGTTCACCGATTTGTCGACCTGGATTATTAGCAGCAAAACTTTTATGATCCGCAGGATGAAAATCCTGAGTAACTACTATAAAATCGAACTTATCTTGAATAGCATTGATCACGGGGATGATCTCATCACCTTTTGGAACCGCCAAGGCTCCCCCCGGAAGAAAATCATTCTGAACATCTACGATGATCAGCGCATCCTTTTCAGTCAGTTTCATGATCTAGTTTTTTAGCTTTTAAAACCAATTCCATTCGCAATTGATGTAGATTTTCTTCCAACCCTACTGGGTACAAATGTGGATTTACCAATCGCTTGTGTGTTTTATCCAAAGATTCCAACTGGGATTTTGCTCGGCTTCTGATTTGATCCATGGTGGGAGAATCATAGACTATTTTCCCTTTTCTGAATATCTCTTTGAGGAGAATTTCCTCCTGATAGAAATAAGGCATCAGTCGTTTCCGTCTAGTAGGATCGATAGGATCAATGATGATTACACCTTTGGGGTCTATAGGCTTGTCTTCCAGATAAATCATATCTGCTACAGCTTTTTCTTTGGAATAGTATCGTTTCACATTATGGAAACCCGGAATATTTATTTTCAAGGATTGCTGAGAAAGCTTAATTTTTGGCTCCCATTCCCCATCCTCATTTCGAATTGCTGACAATTTGTAAACTGCACCTAGAGCTGGTTGATCAAAAGCTGTCACCAATTTAGTTCCTACACCCCAGACATTTATTGATGCTTCCTGAGTTTTCAGGGAGGTGATAATGTGCTCATCCAGATCATTTGACGCTACTATCTTCGCATCTTTAAATCCCTCTTCATCGAGCATTTCTCTTGCCTTATTACTGAAATAGGCCAGATCGCCTGAATCGATTCGGATTCCAACCATTTCCTTCCCTTTGCTTCTCAATGCCTTCCCCACTTTAATAGCATTCTTTACCCCATTGAGCGTATCATAGGTATCTACCAAAAAGATACAATTGTCAGGGAATGCATCTGCATAAGCTTCAAAAGCTTCCAATTCCGTTTCGAATGACATAATCCAGCTATGCGCATGAGTACCTGATACTGGGATTCCAAAAAGTTTCCCAGCCATCACATTACTAGTGGAAGCACAACCTCCTATATAAGATGCACGGGAAGCAGCCAGTGCACCGTCTATTCCCTGTGCTCTTCTCAATCCAAATTCCAAGACAGGCTCGCCTTTGGCTGCCAAATTAATTCGGGCAGCTTTGGTGGCTATTAAAGTCTGGAAATTCAGAATATTCAATAAAGCTGTTTCCAAAAGCTGACATTGAATTAGCGGCCCTTTTACTCTTACAAGTGGTGAATTTGGAAAAACCACTGTTCCTTCTTCCACAGCATCGATATCACAGGAAAATTTCATTTTGGAGAGGTAATCCAAAAATGCCTTTTCAAAAACAGGAGATCCCTCCTTGGATTTCATATCCGCCAGATAAGAAATATCAGCCTTTTCAAATTTAAAATTTTTGCAATAGTCTATGACATAGTCCAATCCCGCAGCCAGCGTGAAACCTCCTTGAAAGGGATGCTTCCTGAAAAAAAGATTAAAAACTGCTTCTTGCTCAGCTTTCCCCGATTTCCAATAGGCATAAGCCATCGTGATCTGATAAAAATCAGTAAGTAATGCGAGTGAAGATTGATATAAGTCTTTGGTGATTTTCATGGACAAAGGGTTATTCTTAAGTCTCTTACTTTTCTCTTAAATTCAATAAAATTCCGAGCAAAACCAATCCCATACCCACGTAAGACATTACACCGAAAGTTTCTCCAAAGAAAAGGAATCCAAAAAATAAGGCGTAAAGAATACCGATATAGCTTAAACTGGAAACTTTAGAAACGTTTGCATTTTGATAAGCAATGGTCATAAAGTATTGTGCTGCCTGGGTGCATATCCCTATCCAAAGCAAAATCAACCAATCCCAACCAATTGGCTGAACCCAGGTAAAATAGCTGACAAGTGATGCTACCGGCAAGGTGACTAGCGGAAAATAGAAAATAATGACAAGCGGGTGTTCTGTATTTTTCAATTTTCGGATGACATTATACGCAAGACCAGAAAATAAAGCGGAAATTATTCCTATACTGACATACAGAAGGTTAACCCGAGCATCAAATCCCTGAAGCACGATAACTCCGGCAAATGAGATCCCAAAAAATAGAAACTGAATAGGTCTTACCCGCTCCTTGACTAGAAATATCCCAAGAATTGTGGTGAAAATCGGAGATAAATACTGAATCGTAACGGCCGAAGCCAGTGGGATTTTTTGTAAAGTATAAAAGAATGAAATCAGTCCAACTGAGCCAACTATACCTCTTATGATCAGTAGCTTTCTATTATTACCGAAAACTGGCACACCTATTTTCTTCAGCACCAAAAAGCTAAAAACTAAACTAAAAATAGAACGGAAAAGGATAATTTCTATGGCAGGAATATGAGGAATGAATTTCACCGAGACGTTCATCAACGCAAAAAATACCCCTGCCAAAAGCATGGACTGCACACTGGTAATTTTCAAAATCGGTGGTTTTAAATTCCTTATTCTCCAAAGGTAAAAAGGATTTATAAAGTTCAACCTTTCTAATTGATTCGCATTTTCAAAAAAACCTTTCAAGATTTGTAAAGTTAAACTCTCACTATGGCATTATCTATCGGCAAATTGGCCCCAACATTTTCTTTAGCCTCCACAAGCGGCAGTACATTATCCTCTTCGAAAGACTTACAGGGAAAAAGCTTTATTCTTTATTTTTATCCCAAGGATTTCACCCCGGGATGCACAGCAGAAGCTTGCGAGTTCCGCGATCAATTCGAAGCATTTCGAGAGTTGGAAATTCCGGTATTTGGGATTAGCAGAGATTCTATCGAAAGTCATCTCAAGTTCAAAGCAGCCCACAAACTTCCATTTGAATTACTTTCTGATCCAGACGGAAAAGTATGTAAAGCTTATGACGCTTTGATCCCATTGATCAAAATGCCCAAAAGAGTTACCTATTTGATTGACGAATCAGGAAAAATAGCAGGTGTGTTTTCCGAAATGTTTGAGTCCAAAGGCCACATAAATGCCATGCTTAAAAAGCTTAAGAAATAAGATCCGAAGCCTCAATCAATCCATCTTTCATAGTCACTTTTCGATCTGCCATATTCGCTAGCTCCTCGTTGTGTGTGACGATTACGAATGCCTGACCAAGTTCTTTGCGAAGGGTGAAAAACAATTCATGAAGACCACGGGCGTTTTTAGTATCTAAATTTCCTGAGGGTTCATCTGCGAAAACCACAGCTGGATTATTGATAAGAGCTCTTGCCACAGCCACTCGCTGCTGCTCTCCCCCACTTAAAGTATTTGGCTTTGAATCCAACCGATGTGAAATTCCCAATAATTCGGCAAGCTCAGCAGCTTTCTTTGCCAGCTGATTTGAATTGGTATTTCTGATAAAACCTGGAATCTGAATATTTTCTAAGGCCGTAAACTCCGGCAAAAGATTATGGAATTGAAAAATAAATCCTATTTGTTCATTTCTGAATTTTGCCAGCTCTTCTCCTTTCAATCGGATCAAATCCAAACCATTCATTTCAATCTGCCCACGATCAGGCTTATCTAAAGTTCCTAAAATCTGAAGCAAGGTGGATTTTCCTGCTCCTGAAGAACCTACAATAGAAACGATTTCAGATTTAGAAATCTCCAGATTTACTCCTTTAAGTACTTGAAGGTTTCCATAAGATTTATGGATTCCGTTGGCTTTCAGCATACTAAGTTTTTTTTATGTCTCAAAAATAGAATAAATCCCTCAAATTCAGGAATCAAAGCCTTTTTTCCCGAAAAAAGGAATAATTCAGGTTTGATTTATCAACACTTTGAACGTAACTTCGTGCAAAAATTCAGACAGGATGAATATTCACGAATATCAGGCTAAAGAAGTACTAAAAGGTTACGGTGTACGAATTCAGGAAGGCATAGTAGCTGACAGCCCTGAAGCGGCACATGAAGCAGCAGTAAAACTCAATGAGAAAACAGGCACTTCATGGTTTGTAATCAAAGCACAAATTCACGCAGGTGGTCGTGGTAAAGGTAAAGTACAAGAAACCGGATCAAACGGTGTGGTACTAGCCAAAAAACTGGAAGACGTAGCCGAGAAAGCCAAGAATATCCTTGGTGGGACTTTGGTGACACACCAGACAGGTCCTGAAGGTAAAAAAGTCAATAAAGTTTTGATCGCTGAGGATGTGTATTATCCTGGAGCTTCAGAACCAAAAGAATATTACGTATCGATCCTACTCGATAGAGCTAGTGGTAGCAATGTGATCATGGCTTCTACTGAGGGAGGAATGGATATCGAAGAAGTTGCAGAAAACCATCCTGAAAAGATTATCAAAGAATGGATCGATCCTAAGGTAGGCTTACAAGGTTTCCAAATCCGAAAGGTTGCTTTCAAACTTGGTCTTAGCGGAAATGCATTTAAAGAAATGGTGAAGTTTATCGCTGCTCTTTATAAAGCTTATGAGGCTACAGACTCATCTCAGTTTGAGATCAATCCTGTTTTAAAAACTTCTGATGATAAAATCCTTGCAGTAGATGCGAAGGTTAACTTAGACGATAATGCACTTTATCGTCATCCAAACTTGGCTGAGTTGAGAGACGTAGCTGAAGAAGATCCTTTGGAAGTAGAAGCCGGTAAATCAGGTCTTAACTATGTGAAGCTTGACGGAAACGTAGGTTGTATGGTTAATGGTGCTGGTCTTGCAATGGCAACCATGGACATGATCAAATTAGTAGGTGGTGAGCCTGCTAACTTCCTGGATGTAGGAGGAGGAGCAAATGCTACTACTGTTGAAGCTGGATTTAGAATCATTCTTCAGGATCCAAACGTAAAAGCAATTTTGATCAATGTATTTGGAGGAATTGTAAGATGTGATCGTATCGCTAGTGGTGTGGTTGAAGCTTACAAATCAATCGGTGATATCAGAGTTCCTATCATCGTACGTTTGCAAGGAACTAACGCTGAAGAAGGCGCAAAGATTATTGACGAATCAGGTCTAAAAGTAGCTTCGGCTATCACTTTGAAAGAAGCTGCTGATAAAGTACAGGCAGTCCTTCAGGGTTAAAATAAAAAGTACGCACTCGTAGTTCAACTGGATAGAATATCAGATTTCGGCTCTGAGGGTTGAGGGTTCGAATCCTTCCGAGTGCACGAAGCTCAGACGAAAGTCTGGGCTTTTTTTTTGTTTTTTTATTTGAAAAGAGGAACTCTATAAGCACTTATAACACTTTCCAAAAATCTAACTGAAGCTTTTACATTATCCCCTACTGGCTGGAATCAGAATCGCTGTCCTCATGAAAAACTCGAAGACGCTAAAGATTCCCCCTTCCAAAAAATCTAGTCTTTACCTCTTTATTGTTGGCTGTACCGAAAAAGTGTTCTGGATATTTAAAAGCTTTTAAATCTAGACTATACAATTGTTTTGTAGGAAAATAAAAAAAATTGGATTTTTTGGAGAGGGTAAAATAAAAAAGCAGGAGAAAATCTCCTGCCCTTTATTTGAAAACTAAACCAACTATTATTTAACTACCACAATGAATTCAAAAATAATACATTTATATTCAAATCAAAACACCAAATAAAAATTTGTTTGATTTATTCTTTCACAGGGAAATTACCTCGTTTAAATGCAATTCCCAATGCTAAACCTTGGCTAAATTGGATTTTACTGTCCTGATCAAAATCATATATTGTCAGGGAAGTCAAACTCACATTAATTAGGTTCGAAACTTTGGCAGTAAGTCCTACATCAAGTCTATGATCTATTGTTTTGAATGCTAGAGTTTCATAATTCGCAAACATTTGATATCTCATCTTCAAGGATAGATTCTCAGACAACTTCTTATTCCAATCTGCCAAGAGGCTAAATGCCAACCATTCTGTTCGAACTGTTTCTCCTATCTCCACACCATAATTATCAGGTACATTCAAATACAATTCAGTATCTGAAACAAAAGTCCATCGAGGGGAAAAAGGAGAAATACGAAGACTGAACTCATCATTTGGCTTATATTCCAGACCTATTGAGGTAGTCAGGTAGGCGGGATTTGCAAATTTGGAAATCAAAGTACGTTCAGTATCTGTGAAATTATAACCTGGAGCAAACTGGGAAAGAAAATTCATCCCTAAGAAGTAATTCCACTTGTCGTTTATCTTATAACCGACTTTGGTATCCATAAAAAGGACGTCATTGGATTTTCTTCCATCTTCGCCTTTATTTTTGACCACACCATAGATAAAATCAAATTGATTGTCCCATGACCATTTTTCCTTTGCATAGTTAGCTCTACCATTAAGATAAACGCTAAAGGCTACTGAGTTTACGCCCCCGCCTTTCCAGTTATCACTAAATGATGCTTGATTAATATTTAATCCTCCTGCAATTTCCTTAAGCCAATAGCTTGTATCCGCTTTTGTCAATGCGTCTTGATCCTGAGCAATCACTTGACCCACTAAAAAAAGTAGAAGGGAAAACGTGTAAAATCTTTTCATAATAAGTAGTTTAAATTCAATTATAAATAGAACAAGGCACAAATATGGAAAATGACTTTGAAAATGAATTAATTATTCGTGATTATTTGGCAAGACAGCGTACTACTTTGGCAAATGAACGAACTCTGCTTTCTTTCATTCGCACCTCACTTTACTTCTTGGTGAGTGGGACTGCCCTATTCGAAGTTGAAAAACTTGCTCATGTCAGTAATCTCGGATACGTAGCTTTTGTATTGAGTTTTTGCTCTTTAATTATTGGTGTAATCAATTATTTCAAAGTAAAAAAAAGACTCAAAATTGGGAATTATAAACCAATGTGATCTGGATATAAACTTTCTGGCAACAAAAAAGCTCCATACTTGGAGCTTTTTTGTTCTAGTTTACTAATCGAACCTTGGAAACTTCTTCAGGATCCAATTCAAAAAACTCTTTATGAATATTAAACTCACTTTCACCCTCAGCAGGTTTCTTAGGCAGATAAGAACCATCTTCCTGCATCACATAAGAGTTTACATTGTCTCGAAGGTTATATGAAATAATATTCATCAACTGCTTCTCCAGCAAAGGGGCTTCTATTTTAAATAATGACTCCAGTCGTTTATCAAAGCTTCTCACCATCATATCAGCACTACCTGCATAAGTCCTGGTTGCACCATTATTATGAAAATGATATATTCTGGAATGCTCCAAAAAGTCCCCTACAATAGAAATTACCTCTATATTTTCACTTAGCCCAGGTCGCTGAGGACGAAGACAACAAATTCCTCGGATAATCAATTTAATAGTAACCCCAGATTGAGAAGCTCTATATAATGCATAGATAGATTCGGAATCTTCCAATGAATTAACTTTAATGAAAATACCACTTGGAAGTCCATTTCTGGCATTTTCAGCTTCCTTCTCGATATACTCTATCAATTGGTTTCGCATATCGCGAGGAGCAGTAATCAAGTTTTGATACTGACTCGGCATGGAATGTCCCGTAATTACATTGAAAAATTCAGAGACATCATTTGCTATGACCTCATTGGTAGTCATCAATCCAATATCGGTATAGAGTCTCGCTGTATCCTCATTGTAATTACCAGATCCCAAATGTACAAATCGCGTAATTTCAGACCCATCTCGCTTCACTATCAGCAAAAGCTTGGTGTGAGTCTTAAGGTTTGAAATCCCATAAATCACAAAACAACCTGCCTTTTGAAGTTTCTTCGCCTCACGAATATTATTTTCCTCATCAAATCGAGCCTTGACTTCAAAAAGAACTGAAACATGTTTCCCATTTTCAGCAGCTCTCAAAAGTGATTTTGTGATTCTACTGTCTTTTGCAAGGCGATAGATAGTCATTTTGATCGCCATCACATCCGGATCATCAGCAGCCGAATCAATAAGATCTAAAATCGGGTCAATATTATTATAGGGTTGGTGAAGGAGTATATCCTTTTCTTTCAATGCTTCAAAAATCTCAACTGTACCCTCGTCTTGATAAGATAGAGGTTTTACCGATGGATGAACCTGTGGCAATCTCTCCTTAAATCTTTTATTACCAACAACCTGCCAAAGTCCAGTAAAATCAAGCATACTGGATCTTTTTACTAGAAAAACAGAGTCCATTTTAAGATTCCATCGCTCTAAAAGGGAATTAAGCATCCATTTGCTGTAGCCTTCTTCAATTTCGATTCGTACTACCCGACCTGTTTTACGCTCCATCAATTTCCGCTTCACTTCTTCCAGGAAGTTTGCGTCCATATCTTCACTTTCTTCAAGCGTGAAATCTCCATTTCTAGTGATCCTGAAAAGGCTGATTCCAGCAATCTCCACATTTCTGAAAAGGGAGATAATATTTTCCCGGATAACTTCTTCTATGGGAATTAGGAAAAGCGAATTCTCCCGCTCAATTTCAAAAAAGCGAGGAATGTTTGCCGGGATCTGGACAAAACTAAGCTTCCGCATATCCTTTCGATCTCCAGGGCTGGTAGTCACCACTCCGAATACCAGAAGTTTATTCATCAGTATTGGGAAAGTTCTGTAGCCATCATAAACCATCGGCGTAAGCATAGGGTAGATGACTTTCTGAAAATATTGATGTACTTTTTCTTTTTCTGCCTCGCTCAACTTGGAAATATTTCCAAGAGTGATGTGTTCACTTTGCATTTCGGGCAGGATTACCTGTGTGAAATGTTCGTGTTGATCCTGATGAAAAATTTGACACTCACTCATCAGTTTGGCCTTGAAGGGCTCCTCCCGTAATCCTGAGTAATCGACTCTTTCTTTCTCGTAGTCCAGATAGTTGTACAATGAACCAACTCGGATCATGAAGAACTCATCCAGATTGGAAGCAGTGATCGCAAGGAATTTCAATTTTTCAAAAATCGATCTATGAGATTTCTTAGACTGATCAAGAACTCTGTCGTTGAAAGTCAACCAACTCAAGTCCCGACTGACTAAGTCACTTTTTTGAATAATAGAATCGTATTTATCGGCAACTGCTAATTTCATAGCTCAAAATTTTATAACAGGAACAAGATATAAGTTGATCGGTTTCGAATTGTATTCTAAATATTTTAAATTAAAAAAAGGGCTAAAAAAGCCCCTTTTTAATTAGGTATCGATTTTAGCGTACTTCGCATTTTTTTCAATGAATTCACGCCTAGGTGCAACTTCATCTCCCATCAACACACTAAACAAGTGATCTGCTTCTGCAGCTGAATCAATGGTAACCTGCTTGATCGTACGAACATTTGGATCCATGGTAGTCGTCCAAAGCTGCTCAGGGTTCATTTCTCCAAGTCCTTTGTATCGCTGAATTCCTACGCTGTCTTCTCTTCCGTCTTTTGCCATCTCTGCAGTAAGGATTTTCCTTTCCTCCTCAGTCCAACAATAACGCTCGTCTTTTCCTCGCTTCAAAAGATATAAAGGAGGCAAAGCAATGTATACGTATCCATTTTCAATCAATGACTTCATATATCTAAAGAACAAAGTCAAAATCAGAGTTCGAATATGGGAACCGTCAATGTCCGCATCAGTCATGATAATAATCTTGTGATATCTCAAGCCTGCCAGATCAAGTTCTTTATCATCATTGGCAGTTCCAAATTTCACACCTAAAGCGGTTAGAATATTTTTGATTTCCTCATTGTCATAAATTTTATGCTCGTGCGCTTTTTCCACATTCAGAATTTTTCCTTTCAAAGGAAGAATTGCTTGGAAATCCCGATCTCTTCCCTGCTTGGCAGATCCTCCTGCCGAGTCCCCTTCCACTAGATAAAGTTCACATACTGTGGGATCGCTGTTTGCACAATCTGCAAGTTTACCCGGCAATCCGCCGCCGCCAAGTATATTTTTACGCTGTACCATCTCTCGGGCTTTGCGCGCTGCATGGCGAGCCTGAGCTGCAAGAATAACCTTTCCTACGATAGTTTTTGCTTCACGAGGATGCTCTTCCAACCATGACTGTAAGGTCTCAGATACTGCAGAATCAACCGCACCAACCACATCAGAGTTACCTAATTTACCTTTAGTCTGACCTTCAAATTGTGGCTCTTGTACTTTTACCGAAATAACCGCCGTTAGACCTTCTCTAAAATCATCTCCAGACACTTCGATTTTAAGCTTATCGAGCATTCCCGATTTATCTGCATAGGATTTCAATGTTCGTGTCAAGGCTCTTCTGAAACCGGTCACGTGCGTACCGCCTTCATAGGTATTGATCGTATTCACATAGGAAACCACGTTCTCCGAATAGGAATTATTGTAGCTCATGGCTACTTGCACAGGCACATTACCCTCGTTTGATTCAATATAAATCGGCGCTTCGATGATCTTCTCTCTGCTGACATCAAGATATTCGACAAATTCAACCAGACCTCCTTCAGAGTAAAACTCATCTGATTTGAAGGAACCGTCATCTTCTTGCTCTCGGAGATCTGTTAAAGTGATACGGATTCCCGCATTCAAAAAAGACATTTCCCGAAGACGATTGGCGATGGTTTCGTATTTGTATTCAGTTATAGCAAAAATTGATGCATCTGGCTTAAACTGAATAGTTGTTCCTCGCTTGTCGGTCGTTCCAATCTGTCTTGCTGGATACTGTGGCACTCCGATTTTAAATTCCTGCTCAGTGATTACACCATTTCTGTAAACCGTAGCCTTCAAATCAGTAGAAAGCGCATTTACGCAGGAAACTCCTACACCATGCAAACCTCCGGAAACTTTGTAAGTATCCTTGTCAAATTTACCGCCGGCATGGAGTACAGTAAGCACTACTTCTAAAGCAGACTTTTTCTCCTTTTCGTGCATGTCAGTAGGGATTCCCCTACCGTTGTCCTCCACGGTAATGGAATTATCCTCGTTGACAGTCACTCGGATCGTATCACAATGCCCTGCGAGCGCCTCATCTATGGAATTATCTACTACTTCCCATATCAGGTGATGAAGTCCTTTGATTCCGATATCACCGATATACATGGCGGGTCTCTTTCGAACCGCTTCCAGACCTTCTAATACCTGAATATTACTGGCACCGTATTCTGCTGGATTCTTAGCTTTTTCTTCACTCATATTTTTTTGGAGAAAACCCTCAAAATGGGCTCAAAAAGGTGTTTTTTATATTTTTCAATAGGATGCAAGATAGGGAAAAAAAGTGACTCAATCGACACTAATCATATCCTTTTGTGAGGAAACTTTATGGATATCCTACATAATCTGAAAACAGAATAAAATTCTAAATTTTGATTTTTTCTCGATTTTTTTTCATACGGTTCATCATTCAATTCTAACCATATGTTTCTCATAAATGACGACTTATCACTTTTTGTTAAATCTTTGATAAAAAATATTAAACAAATATTATTCTGAATTACTTATAATTTTCAAAATAACCAAAACACTTAACCCGTTCAAATCTTATGAATTACACCTTATCGGCAGATCTAATTGGTTTAGATCGAATCATCAACTCAGACCCAGTAGCAATTACCTTCTTTATTGGCTACATGGCAATGCTCGCTTCATCAGTTTTCTTTTTCGTAGAAAGAGGCTCTGTTGACGGAAAATGGAAGCTCTCGCTTCTAGTATCAGGTCTCATTACAGGTATTGCCGCTGTGCATTACTACTACATGAGGGATTTCTATTTACAAACAGGTACCAGTCCAACAGCTTTCAGATATGTGGATTGGACTTTGACAGTACCATTGATGTGTGTTGAGTTTTATTTATTGACCAAGCCATTTGGTGCGAAAGGTGGAACTCTTTTCAAATTGATCGTTGCTTCTTTGGTAATGTTGGTCACAGGTTATATCGGTGAGACTTCAGGTATCGATAGCAATATCATGTGGGGAGTAATCTCAACTCTAGGTTATTTATATATCGTTTATGAAGTTTTTGCTGGTGACATTGCAAAGCTTGCTAAGGATTCAAATAGCCCTGCTCTTGGTAGTGCAATGTTCCTTTTGAAGATTTTCATCACACTAGGTTGGTCTATCTATCCAATCGGTTACATGGTGCTTCCAGGCAATTTATTGTCAGGAGCGTTTGAAGTAAGTTCTATCGACTTGTTCTACAACATCGCCGATGCGATCAACAAAATTGGATTTGGACTAGTAATCTATTCAGTAGCAATCGCTGAATCTAACAAGACTTCAAAAGCCTAATTTTAAAAACGAGCCATTTTTCCCTACCAAGGGAGAGATGGCTCTTTTCTCTTCTATGGAAAGATACGACTACATATTCGCAGGTGCAGGTTGTGCCTCCTTGAGCTTGGCCTACCATCTCATGCGTAGCTCGTTGAAGCATAAAAAAATATTACTGATTGACCCCAATATTTATCAAATACCAGATAAAACCTGGTGCTATTGGGCAAAAACTCCCTTGGAAATCCACCCAACAAACGCCATTCATTCTTGGGATAATCTAAATTTAAAATTCGGGACAAAATCCCAAGTCAATCCTCTTGGTGACTTGAAATATTATCACCTCAACTCAAAGGATTTTTACCAATCTATTCATCAGGAGTTTAAACTTCTTGAAAATATAGTTTATAAAGAATCTACTGTAACCTCCACTCAAGAAGTGGATTCAGGAGTAATTGTAACCACGACTGATGGAGAAAAATATGAAGCTCAGATGGTATTTGATTCCAGATTTGACCCGAATCAGATAATACCTAGCGCCCATCTGAAACAAATTTTTTCAGGATGGAAAATCGAAACATCTAAGCCAATTTTCGATCCTTCCTCATTTACATTGATGGAAATACAGGAAAACTCAAATTCACAATTTGATTTTTTCTACATCCTCCCTTACTCCAAAAACAGTGCTCTCGTTGAGTTTACCGCATATTCCAAAACTAATATTGATAAATTGGCTTTGGAAAAAGAGTTAAAATCATACCTCACTAGCTTACTCAAAACCGAAGATTATCAAATCACCTTTCAGGAGACAGGCGTCATTCCCATGACTAATAAATCTGTAAACCGGAAAAAATCCAATCGAATCATTCCTATCGGAACAGCAGCCGGATGGACTAAGGCCTCAACTGGCTATACTTTCCAAAAGATTCAAGGGAATTCAAAGAAAATAGTATCAAACTTGGAAAATGGTTCAGCTGCTACTAATGGAATCAGCAGAAGCCGAAGATTTGAATTTTATGATAACATACTTTTAAATATTGCCAGTAGGTGGCCAGAAAAGTTAGCTGGAGTATTTGAAGATCTCTTTAAAAATAATCCGACTGAAAAAGTATTGAGATTCTTAAGTGAAGAAACTACCCTAGTGGATGAAATCAAACTTCTCAGCAGATTAAAATTCGGTATTTTCATCAAAAGTCTTCTTAGATATGAATCGCATTGAGATTACTTTCAAAGCGGTAGGCCTAGTTATTTGCCTTTTATTCGTACTCTTCTCATCACAGAATCAACTGATTGAGTATTCCATTTTCTTTGTTGCACTTACTTTTCTGGGCATTCCTCATGGAGCTATTGATCATCTTACCTCAGAGCCTGAAATTTCAAAGAAAGGCTTTTTGACCTTCCTGATAAGCTATGTTTCCTTGATTGCATGCTATCTGATTAGCTGGATTTTCTTCCCCATTTTCTCCTTGATCGCCTTCCTGCTGATGTCAGGATATCACTTTGGCCAGACACATTTCATCAATAGACCTGTCCAAAAATCAGCGAAGGCTCTTCTCTATACTTCCAGGGGGATTTTCTTTCTTCTGTTAATTTTAAGTGGGGATTTTGAACTCACCCAAGAGATATTAGATCCTATTTTAAATGTTTCAAGCTTGAGCCAATACCTGATTTTAATTTTGAGCGGCTCCTTACTCTTAACAATTATAGTACAATGGATTTCCAAAGTGAAATTCACTCGATCGGATCTTTTCGAGCTGTTGGTACTTGCCCCTATTCTCTATTTCAGTCCCCTAATGATAGGGTTTATTGTATACTTCAGCTTTTGGCATGCATTACCAAGCATGATATCGGAATACAAATTTTTAAAGAGGTACCCGAATTACAATACAGTCAAAAAATTTGCCGCTCAACTAATCCCTTTTTCTGTAATCAGCTTGATTGGAATAGCATTAATCCTGATCCTAGGGATGAATTATTTAAATACCAGCGAACTAATTTTAGTCTTTTTTATCTTGATTTCTTTGATTTCATTTCCTCATATCCTGTATATGGATAGATTTTGGAATAAGGCAACTAGAACTGGCCGGTTCTAAGCATTACCAGGTTACAGGCATTTATTGCCTCAATCCCCATCTTTTGAGCTTTTCGCATAAACTCAAAATTTTCTGCTCCGGGGTTAAATATAATTCGCTTAGGCTTGAGGCTAAGGAGATAATCAATCCATTCTTCTTGGTTCTGCTCACCCAGATAAAGAGTGATGGTGTGAATATTGGATAATTCTGGCCTAGATCGAATATCTAGAATTTCGTTACCGAATACTTGCCCTTTCTTAATACCGATAGGAATAAAATCAATACCCTGCTCCATGAACTTACCGGCAGCGAAGTACGCAAAGCGGCTTGGGTTAGGAGTTGCTCCGACTAGTAAGGTTAGTTTTTTAGATTTCTCTTCCAGCATACACTTTATCCCGCTCAAATGTATCCATATGCCGATGTTTCTTCGTCTCGTAGATATCTGCAAGCGTAATTAAAATCCCAGTCTCCTCCACTTCCCCAAACTCATCATTGAGTGCAGTACCAAAGGTCATCATCGTTGGTGAAAGATTCATATAAGTATTAATCAGTGGCGGGATATTTTCACCATAAGACCGAACCTGACTATTTAAAAACTTATAACCTTCTTTGTAAGCAAGCCCTTCAAAAGGATTACCCTGATTAGGAAGGTCTGTTTTATAACTGAGCTTAATTGACTCTTTTGGTTTCACCAATTGGTCTCGATCCGGGAAGTAATGATTCAAGAACATCAATAAAAGATCTCTGGCCTGTGGATTATAATGCGGGTACATCGTCACTTTACCAAAGAGATATTTCACCTCGGGATTCAAAAGTACTACTGCCCCAAGTCCATCCCAAAGATTGTCCAGACTGAAAATACCCTTTCGATTATCTATGGCTGGCTGATATTTTGGCTGCACAAAAGATCTCCCAAGCTCAATGGTATAAGGGAGGTAATCAGAAACAAATCGCTCTGAAAAATCAAACAGATGCGTAGTGGAAAGATTTATATCTCCATTATCCAAAACCGCATTTTTGCAATTGATCAATCGATATCCCGCAACAATCTCTTCATCCTCCGGACTCCAAGTTATCAACTGATCATAACAATTTTCGCAGGTATCATTTTCATCCAGATCCAAAGCCAGGCCTGTTCCGCCACCTGCCGCTCTGAAAGTCAACTCCCTAAGCCTTCCGATCTCCCGGACCACATTGGGTGAGTTATGAAAATTAACCAGATACACTAGATTATTTCCATTATTGGTATACCTCAAAAATCGCTCTTCTGTAAGTTCACTTTTGATGATATTCTTATCTACTGCCGGAATTACCGCTACTTCTTTCATGCTTTGCTGCCTAGTTCGTAAACTCTGTCCCTGAGGTAATCAGCCCATTGGCTATCTGTTTTTAATTCATCAAAAGTGAGATAAGAAATAGGCTTATCGATTCGGATTACCACTTTTTTCCCTCGTTGCTTGTACATCTCATCCACCAAATAGAACATTTCAATATTAGCCTTGATCCCTATTTTTTTTCTCCAAAAACCCAAATTGTAGAAAAATTTGGAATTATTACCTTCTATAAAACAAGGAATCACATCTTTTTTAAATTTCTTGGACTTAGCAATGAAGCTTTTCTTCCATTGTAGATCTTTTATTCCCTCATCTCCTTTTCTGGAAACTAAACCGGCCGGGAAAATTAATACAGCACAATCACTGGAATATACTTTTTCTATCCGTTCGTAGACCTCCTGAGAATTCTTACCATGTTTATTGATAGGAACAAAAAGCGGCTCGAAATTTTTAAAAGTCATCAAGAGATCGTTTACCAAAAAACGTATGTCACTTCGGATTCTCCCCATGGCATACATCATCGCAATGCCATCCATGCCGCCAAAAGGATGATTTGCCGCAATAATGACCCCACCCGTTTTAGGCAGATACTCCTCTCCGATCAACTCTACCTCCAAGTCAAACTCACCCATCAGGGCATTGACAAATTCCAATCCATGTAAATGCTGGATTCGATTGTAAACGTCATTCATCCAAGCTTCATGCGTGACTCGCTTAATGTAAGAAACAACAAAACCAGGAATCCACTTCAGTAGTTTAGGATTCTTTGAATTGATCGCTTGCTCAATATCAATTACTTTTTTGCTCATATCATGCTAGTACCTGGACCGGATATAAAACCGAAATAATTCAAATTTTCCCTTAAAATAAGTCCAAAAGTACAAAAAATCAGTCTTTGTCTAAGATTCAAGTTTTGAAAAGAATTAGACTCCTGAAAACCAATTCGATTGGATTTTGTAGTATTAAAAAGAATATTCAAACATGATCGTAATATTAACTGGCAGTACTTCAGGAATTGGGTGGGAAACCCTGAAAGGTCTCTATCCTCAAGCTGATCAATTTATCCTACCTGTAAGAAATATAGCTAAGGCAAATTCGCTTTTCCTTCAACTCCCAGACACAAAAAAAATCCATCTATTCGAAATGGATCTTGAAGATTTAGCTTCAATTCAGAAAGCCAGTGATAAAATTAAAATAGCTTTCCCCAAAATCGACCTGATGATCAACAATGCAGGAGGAATGTTTCCCTCTGGAGCAAAGACCATAGATGGGCTAGATCAAACATTCCAAGTCAACCATCTGGGACATGTTCTTCTAATCAAAAATCTGCTGGAAAATTTGATCGAAGCAAAAGGAAAAATCATTCAGGTAAGCTCCATGGCTCATCATATAGGCTCATTTAATTTGAAGGATTTAGGGCTTGCAAAGGTTAAAAACGCATGGCTAGCTTATGGCTCTGCAAAGCTATATAATATATTGACAAGCAATTATTTGGATAATGAATTTAAAGAAAAAGGATTAAGTGCCTATTCCCTTCATCCCGGAGCAGTAAAGACAAATTTCGGCTCAACTTCCGGAGCTTTTGACAAGGTGATGATCGAGGTAAGTAAACTGTTTTTCATATCCCCAAAAGCCGGAGCTCAGACGACCCTATTTCTTTCACTCACACCAAAGGAGCAATTAATCTATGGTGCCTACTACGATAAGAAAAAACCAAAAAGCAAATCAAAAAATGCTTCAAACAAAGCCTATGCTACTAAGCTTTGGGAATATAGTTTGGAGCTACTTGAGCAAATGGGTTACTGATATTTCCCTACTTTTGCATACCCATTACATCAGCAATTATGCAAGAAACAATCCTATCCCTTTGTCCAGGCCCTTGGAATGACTATGAATTGATAGACACCGGAGGATTTGAAAAATTAGAGCGATTTGGAAATTTCATTCTCAGTCGACCTGAACCTCAAGCGATTTGGGATAAAAGTCTCCCGGAGAGTGAATGGAAGCGAATGGCGCATGCACATTTTGCTAAAGAAAAAAGCAATCCCGAGAAAGGTCAATGGGAGCAATTCCAGAAAATGCCCCATAATTGGACTTTGTCCTATGAAAATGCAGATGGCCTGAAATTGAAGCTCAATCTGGCACAGACTTCATTCAAACATATTGGTCTTTTTCCAGAGCAAGCCGTAAACTGGGACTACCTCTACAAAAAGATAAAAGAGAGTCCGATCAAAAACCCAAAAGTTCTCAATCTCTTTGCATATACCGGCGCAGCATCTGTAGCAGCTAAAGCAGCTGGAGCCGATGTCACTCATCTTGACTCTGTGAAGCAAGTGGTGACTTGGTCCCGACATAATATGGAGTCTTCTGGACTGGACGGAATCCGTTGGATGGTGGATGATGCCATGAAATTCATCAAAAGGGAAGCGAGAAGGGGGAATAAATATCATGGAATCATCCTGGATCCACCAGCATATGGTCGTGGGCCAGAAGGTGAAAAGTGGGTTCTAGAGGAGCAAATTAACGAAATGCTCAAAGTGTGTGCAGAGATCCTGGAACCAAAAGATCATTTCCTGCTGCTCAATATGTATTCGTTAAGCTTTTCCTCCTTGATTGCAGCTAATCTTATCAATACAAATTTTAAAGACGTCCAAAATGCAGAGCACGGCGAATTGTATCTTCAGGATAACCATTCCAAAAAGCTCCCTTTAGGAATTTTCTTCCGATTTTCGAGCTATTGAATCTAATTCAAGAATGAATAACAGACAACTTTTTTTATCCCATTTAGCCCAGACAACAGATTTTCCATTGATGATCGAAGTGGAAAAGGCAGAAGGTATTTACCTTTTTGGCCCGAATGGGGAAAAGTATATCGATTTGATTTCCGGAATTGGAGTCAGTAATGTTGGACACTGCCACCCCAAAGTGCTCACAGCAATTCATACTCAACTAGACAAATACCTGCATCTGATGGTTTATGGGGAGTATGTCCAAACACCTCAGACTTTGCTTGCCAAAGCTTTAACCGATACACTTCCTCAGCAACTGGATAATGTCTATCTAGTCAATAGTGGCTCAGAAGCGATCGAAGGTGCGTTGAAACTGGCCAAACGATACACAGGAAGGCCCAATTTGATTTCCTGCGTTGATGCTTATCATGGAAGTTCCGCAGGTTCACTCAGTGTAGGAGGAAACGAAATTTTCAAAAGGGCATATCGTCCTTTACTTCCTGGGATTACACATATCCATTACGGCAGTTTTTCTGATTTAAAAAAAATCGATTCAAATACTGCTGCTGTAGTGATCGAGACCATACAAGGTGAAGCAGGGATTCGAGTAGCTTGTACCGAATATTTCAAAGCCTTGCGAAAGCGGTGTGATGAAACCGGAACATTATTGATCCTCGATGAAATTCAGGCTGGATTTGGTAGAACAGGAAAGTTCTGGGCATTCGAGCATTTTGATATTATCCCAGATATCCTGGTTTGTGCCAAAGGAATGGGGGGTGGAATGCCAATTGGTGCATTCATAGCTAATAAAGAGGTGATGGCGGTATTCAAAAATAATCCTCTTCTAGGCCATATAACCACATTTGGTGGTCATCCGGTAAGCGCTGCAGCATCATTGGCTACTATACAGATTCTTTTGGAAGAAAATTTAATCGACCAAGTAGAAGCCAAAGCCACACTCTTTAAAAGCCTTTTAGTCCATCCTAAAATCAAGGCCATCCGAAATAAAGGGTTGATGATGGCGGTAGAATTTGAATCCTTCGAAGTGCTCAAACCAATTATTGATCGGGCAATTGAATCAGGAGTAATTACGGACTGGTTTTTATTCTGTGACGATTCCATGCGCATTGCGCCTCCATTGATCATCACAGATGCAGAAATACGGGAAGCCTGTAGGATAATTTTGGAAGCGATCGATTAACAGCTCAGGATTTTTTCTAATTTCCATTTCAAAACTAACTTTCATATTCTTTTCTCAAATCCAGTTTCCTTCAAATGAAATCGAGTATGACGAAAGCGAAAAAAATGGGATGTCCCGAAAGCTTTCGGGATGACAATTGAAGAGAAAATTATAAACACATGAAAAAAATAGGAATAATCATTGGCTCACTAATCCTACTGATTTTGGTAGGTCTCTTGGCGTTCATTTACCTCCATTCTCCTCAGTACAAAGGAGAATTAAATCTTGAAGGACTCAATTCAGAAGTTGAAGTTCTTTTTGACGAATTTGGTGTCCCTCATATTTATGCAGAAAATGAAGAAGATGCATATCAGGCTTTGGGCTATGTACATGCGCAGGATAGATTATTCCAGTTAGAAATGATGCGAAGGGTCGGAACAGGATCTTTAGCTGAATTGCTTGGTCCGGATTTGGTAGAAATAGATAAATTTTTCCGAACACTAGGGATTCCGAATCACGCTAAAGAAAGCACTACTGATTGGAATAATCAACCTAATTCTCCCTGGAAATCTGCCACTGAAGCCTATATAAAAGGCGTTAACCAGTTTATTCAAGAAGGGAAGCTCCCAGTAGAATATACCCTTCTCGGAGCCACACCAAGGGAATTTACCGTCAACGATGTTCACGGCATCATGGGTTACATGTCCTTTACTTTTGCAATGGGAGTGAAAACTGATCCATTGATCAGCAAAATGGCAAGGGAGCTAGCTCCGGAATATTTGGAAGTGCTATCGCTTCAAACTTTACCGAACCATTATTTCATTCCAAATCACTATCCTGATTCATTAGCAAATGAGGTTTCTGTAGAAAATTCACTCATTTCAATGCTTGGGAAATTGCCTGTTCCCGCACTGGAAGGATCTAATTCCTGGGTGATTGCCGGATCCAAAACCAAAAGTGGTAAAGTGCTTTTTCTGAATGATACCCATATTGGATTTTCCTCTCCTTCGGTTTGGTACGAAGCTCATATAGAATATCCCGGCTATAGCTATTATGGCAATCATTTGGCGGGGATGCCTTTTGGCTTGGTGGGACATTCAAAGAATCACAGCATAGGTTTGACCATGTTTGAAAATGACGATCAGGATTTCTTCGAAATCAAAACAAACCCTAGCAACTCAAATTCTTATCTCATCGGTGATGTCT
The DNA here is from genome assembly GCF_001936475.1 of Algoriphagus marinus. GTDB lineage: Bacteria > Bacteroidota > Bacteroidia > Cytophagales > Cyclobacteriaceae > Algoriphagus > Algoriphagus marinus. The sequence goes on from NZ_MSPQ01000007.1 coordinate 296,400, forward strand.
CCTACCCTTTCCAATCTCGTACCGAAACCATAAAAGTAAAAGGTGAGGCTGACCAAACTCTTGAAATCAGATCTACCATTCACGGTCCCATTTTAAACGATGTGGTGCCCGAAATTTCAGCCTTGACCTCAAACCCAGTAGCTTCTTGGTGGGTTTATACCCTACAGCCAACTCAGGCTTTGGAAGCTACTTATAAATTCAATCATGCAGAATCAATGCAGGAAGTGGCTGATGCGGCTTCGCTTATTCATGCACCCGGACTTAATATTATGTATGGTGACAGCTCCGGGAATATCGCTTGGTGGGCTGCAGCAAAACTTCCGATTCGCTCTGAAAAAATTCATTCGAAGATATTTGCCGATGGATCTGATAACGAGACTTTGCCAAAAGGCTGGTATCCTTTCACTGACAATCCTCAAAGCGTAAACCCATCCAATGGCTATGTCATTTCCGCAAATAATCAGCCGGACACTATGAAAAATGGCGTCTTGTTTCCGGGATATTATTACCCTGGAGATCGCTATCAGCGGATTGCAACCACTTTAGAAACCAGAAATGACTGGGACATGGAATCCATTAAATCACTCCAATTGGAAACTGTCAATACCAAACATCCAAAAAATGCCAAGCAACTGATCCAAGCTGTGAATCCAGCTGAATTTGAAAATTACCAGGAAATCCTTGAGCGACTGGGTAATTGGGATGGAGATCATAATTTGAAGGACATTGAACCAACGCTCTATTACAAATGGCTCTATCACACCCTTAGATTGAGTATGGAAGATGAACTCGGTGAGTCTGCTTTTTCCACTTATTTGGAGACCTTTCTGATGATCCGAAGCACAGAAAACTTCTTGACTTCCGAACAAAATCCTTGGTGGGACAATACCGAAACGCCTGAAATTGAATCTAAATCCATGATTGTTTCTTTAGCGCTTGCCCAAAGCTTGGAAGAATTGAATACTCAATTAGGATCAAACTGGAAGGATTGGAATTGGGAGAAAGCTATCATTTCTGAGCATCCACATCCGCTGGGTTCTCAAAAGCCTCTGGATAAAATTTTCAATGTCAAAACCGAACCTTTGAAAGCCAATGCAGAAGGGATAAATAAATTAGCTTTCAAACTCAACGGTGGTGGCATTTATAAAGTCACTTCCGGTCCGGCCATGCGAATCATTTTGGATTTTGAAGATGTGGAGAAATCTATCTCTGTTCTGCCTACTGGTCAAAGTGGAAATCGCTTTAGCAAACACTACCGTGACCAGGCAAAAATGTATGTGAAAGGAAGGTACCGATCGCAACTGATGAACAGAAACGATATCCTGAATAATAGCGGAGATCCTCTAATTTTAAAACCTCTTGAAACATCAAAAGCGAATTGAGGGTTATCAAACCAAATAGTAAGACTATGAAAAAAGAAAAGAAAGTCTATCCGGTTCAGGTAAATGAGGAAGAACTCAAAGCAAAACTTGATCCTCAATCCTATCATGTATTGCGTGAAAAAGGAACAGAAAGACCTTTTTCAGGTGAGTACTACCTAAATAAGGATACTGGAATCTACGAATGCAAAGTATGTGGAAATGAAATCTTTCATTCGGATAAAAAATATGATTCAGGTTGTGGTTGGCCAAGTTTCACAGAACCGGTTCGGCCAGAGGCAATTGATGTCCATATGGACTATTCACATTTTATGGTTCGGGAGGAAATCCTTTGTGGTAAATGCGGGTCTCATTTAGGCCATAGATTTCCTGATGGCCCCAAAGACCAAGGAGGAATTCGGTATTGCATCAACTCTGTAAGTTTGGATTTCAAAGACAAATAAAGGTTATGTCTATAAAAAAGGTCCTGAATCGCATGATTCAGGACCTTTTTCACTTTAAGGGAAAATTCTATTTAAATAATTCCTTTCTCGGGATGTCTTCCTGTAACGGTTCGACCAAAAGCTTTTAGCTCTTCAATCTGCGCATCCATATTTCCATCTGGATATAAATGTGGTCCGATTCCGGCTTTCTTCTTTTTATAATCCAAAAAGCCAACCACAATAGGAACACCCGCGCCTTCTGCGATATGATAAAAACCTGTTTTCCATTTTTTAACAGGACTTCGGGTTCCTTCAGGCGTCACCATGATCACAAGGTCTTCGCGCTCTTTCAGCATCCCGATCATAGCCTCAGTATAGGTTTGCTTTCTTCCTCCAGGAATTCGCTTTCGATCGATCGCTATCGCTCCAAGACCAGAGAGTATCCAACCCAGTGGCCCCACCATAGCCTCCTTCTTAATTGTGAATCTCACAGGAATATCCATAAGGAAAAAGGCTGCGCGGGCATAGAGCAAATCCCAGTTTGAAGTGTGGGGAATTGCAATTAAAACAGCATTTTTAACACCTTTTGGCCATTCTCCAACCAACTCCCAACCTGTAATCCAAAATAAAAATTTTGATAAAGCCTTCATCATACCTTTTCTGCTTTTTGCTTCTTAGCACCTAAATCCAATAATTCCGGATTTTCTTCAATCATTTTCATAGTTTCCTCGTATCCAGCCTGAAACAGTTCCGGTGCCTTTTTGATATCAAAAACACCGTATTTTCCCAAACCTGGTGCCTCAATAAAATAATCGCACTTATCCTTGCGGCTATAGACATTGTAATTCATCGCCATGATCACCGACCGCTCGATCAGATTTTTCATGTTACGGATATTACTTTCTTCTGGAAGTTGGTTGCAATTAACACCAATTACGTAATCACAAAACCCTTCTAGTGGCTCAACAGGCAAATTATTCAATATTCCTCCATCGACGAAATACCTATTCCCAATCACTATAGGATCAAACATCCCGGGAATGCAGGAAGATGCCATGATAGGTTTGATGAGTTCTCCTTCGGAAAAATATTTCACTTTTCCCCGTTTAATATCTGTTGCAGCTACTGTGAGAGGGGTTTTCAGCTTCGAAAAATCGTTATGATCCAGGTAAATTTTAAAGAGACTTTCCATGGCGTCCATTTTCAAAATTCCTGTAAGGGAAATTGCAGGTCGCATAAACTTGAAGTAATTCGTCTCCACGATAATTTTCAAAATCTCCTCCGGGGTATAGCCTTGGCAATACATTGCTCCTACAATGGCACCTGCGGAAGTGCCGGAGATCTTTGTTGGAGTTATTCCAACTTCCACAAGGGCTTTTAAAACTCCCAGGTGTGAAATCCCACGGACCCCACCACCTGACAATGCGATTCCTATTTTCAACTTAGATTTCATGTGTTTATAATTTTATTTTCAATTGTCACATGGAATCTCGCAGCATTTAATCACCCCAGTGTGTGACTTTTTAGTCATGCTCGATTTCATCCAGTCTAAATGTTTGATCTAATCTTACTCCTCTATCTGTCATCTTTACCGTGCAGCACTCATTTACTCCGTCGTGCTCCAGGAATAAAATGTATTCTTCCCGAGCAGCTTCTTCAAGAAACTTTCCCTTTTCGTCCATTGTCAACAAAGGCCTAGTATCATATCCCATCACGTAAGGCAATGGAATGTGACCAACTGAAGGAAGTAAATCAGCCATGAATACAATAGTTTTCCCTTTGTATTGAATCTTTGGAAGCATCTGCTTGTCGGTGTGACCATCTACTGTGATGTAATCAAATCCAGGAAGGAAAGTCTTTGAATTCAGGTCAAGAAACTCCAATTGTCCAATTTCCTGCATTGGAAGTATGTTTTCGCTCAGAAAAGAGGCCTTCTCGCGTGGATTAGGAACAGTTGCCCATTGCCAGTGGTCCCGATTACTCCAGTAAGTGGCTCTTGGGAATGTAAGTTCAAATTGCCCGTGAGAACCATACTTTACTCCTCCTCCACAGTGGTCAAAATGCAGGTGTGTAAGAAAGTTATCAGTGATCATTGTAGGACTTACTCCAATCTTTCTAAGGCTTTTTTCCAAGGAATCATCTCCGTGTAGGTAATAATGGGAGAAGAATTTTGCATCCTGCTTATCCCCGATTCCATTGTCAATCAAAATGATCCGATTTCCATCCACTACTAGCAGAGATCGCATCGCCCAGGTACAAAGGTTATTTTCATCTGCAGGATTTGTTCGGGACCAAAGTGATTTAGGGACTACCCCAAACATGGCACCTCCATCCAATTTGAAAAATCCGGTATTGACTACATGTAATTCCATAGGCTAAAAGAAAAATCCCGGACTTAAATAAGTCCGGGTTTAAATTATTCAACAACTACGCCCATGGCGCAGAATTTATCAATTCTTTGTTCGATTCGCTTCTCAGGTTTAACTTTATCCAGTTCTTTTAGAGACTGGATAATTGTCTCCTTAATGGTATTTGCCATCCACTTCATATTGCGATGAGCTCCTCCAAGCGGTTCCGGAATAATATTATCTATCAGACCATTCCCCTTCATATCCATTGCAGTCAACTTCAAAGCTTCAGCTGCCTGTTCTTTGTAATCCCAAGATCTCCAAAGAATAGAGGAACATGACTCTGGCGAAATCACAGAATACCAAGTGTTTTCCAACATAAATACCCGATCTCCAATTGCTATTCCCAAAGCACCACCTGATGCTCCTTCTCCAATAATAATGCAGATCACAGGTACCTTTAGCATAAACATCTCTTTGAGATTTCTGGCAATTGCTTCGCCCTGTCCTCTTTCCTCAGCTTCCAATCCAGGAAAAGCACCGGGAGTATCGATCAGCGTGATTATTGGCTTACCAAATTTCTCGGCCATTTTCATCAATCGAAGGGCCTTACGATAACCTTCAGGATTCGCCATACCGAAGTTGCGCTCTTGCCGCTGCTTGGTATTTCTTCCTTTTTGCTGACCAATAAACATCACTGATCTTCCATCAATGTCGCCTAGACCACCAATCATGGCTTTATCGTCTTTGACGTTTCTATCGCCGTGGAGCTCTACAAAATCATTGGTGATCTCATAGATGTAATCCAAGGCATAAGGGCGGTCGGCATGACGAGAAAGCTGGACACGCTGCCATCTAGTAAGATTTTGAAATGTTTCTTTCTTCAAGGCTAAGATTTTTTCTTCTAGGGACTCAATATCTGAACGTAAATCAATGTTTCGCCCTTTGGCCAAATCCTTCATTTCTAGAAGTTTTTGCTCTAAATCGGCTATAGGTTTTTCGAATTCTAATACCATATCGGTGATTTTTGAAAGATACAAAGATAAGCATTATCCCTTTGAGAAAAACCCTTCCGTGTAAATGGGGGCTAATTCGCTACTTTAAAAATTATTTCCCTGAATAAGAATCAGATAACTATTCTTGTCAAAAAATATTAGAGCAATGTGTTGCGGAAAATAACGAAATACCTACCTTTGCATCACTTCAAACGAGAAGGACATCTGAAAAGATCAAAACAGGGTAAAGCCTTTAAAATATTGGAGTGGTAGTTCAGCTGGTTAGAATGCCTGCCTGTCACGCAGGAGGTCGCGGGTTCGAGTCCCGTCCATTCCGCTTAAAGCCTTAGAGAAATCTAAGGCTTTTTTGTTTTCTGCCTATTTCGAAAGGACAGATATTTTTTTTTTAGAGCCACGAGGGCACAAAGACACAAAGTTTTTTTAGGGATAAATTAAAGATTTTACTATTCAATCCCGAGTAATTCGTTTTTAGAATCTTTTAGGTGATCTGCGCACTTGATGAAAAAAATCAAAAAGAAAGGCCGCTTCAAAATTGAGACAGCCTTCTTAATTTATTTCTAAAGCGTTGAGAACTTACAATCCCTTCTGCCAATTCCAGCTGTCACGCATGGAATCTTCTAGTGTTTTAGAAGGTTTCCAGCCTAAAACTGAATTGATTTTTTTAGTATCCGCCCAGATTTTAACCACATCACCTGCTCGTCTTGGGCCGATTTCATAGTTCAACTTGAGGTCATTTACTCTTTCAAAGGTATGGATCACTTCTAAAACCGTGTTCCCGTTTCCAGTACCAACATTGAAGACGTCATAAAAACCTGAAGGCTTATCATTCAAATAAGTAAATGCCTTCACGTGAGCATCCGCTAAATCCATCACGTGGATAAAGTCTCTTACACAAGAACCATCAGGGGTATCATAGTCATCTCCAAAAACAGTGAGTTTCTCACGAATTCCAGCAGCAGTTTGGGTGATAAAGGGAACCAGATTATTTGGCTTTCCTATTGGCAACTCTCCTATTTTCCCGCTTGGATGTGCTCCAACAGGATTAAAATAACGTAGTGCAATAACTCGAATTCCAGCCTTACTTTTTACATAATCTACAAGGATATCCTCGCAAATCTTTTTGGTGTTTCCATAGGGACTTTCCGCATCCTTTCTTGGAGTTGATTCAGTCACAGGTAGTACATCCGGCTGACCATAAACTGTACAGGAGGAAGAAAAGACTAAATCTGAAATACTATTCTCTTTCATAAAATCCAGAAGAACCAGTAGCGAACCTATGTTATTGCTATAGTATTTCAGAGGCTGTTCTGTACTCTCTCCTACTGCTTTGAATGCCGCAAAGTGAATCACTCCGCTGATCTTATGATCCTTACTGATTTGATCTAAAATAGATCTGTCATTGCAGTCTCCCTTGTAAAAAGTCAATTTTCTTTCTAAAATCTCCTCTAAGCGATCCAGTACTTTTTCATTTGAATTAGAAAGATCATCCAAAATGATTGGTTCCAATCCTGCCTTTACCAATTCAACTGCTGTATGGGAACCAATGTATCCGGCGCCACCGGTGATTAATATTTTATTCATAATTTTTAAAAATTTTCGTCGGTAAATCTATCCAAAAGCAGCTAGATGCCCAATTATTTTAGATGAAGTATTACCGAATCAAGGTGAACGAACCCATTTTATCGTCTACAACAATTCCTGCATCTGTGTTATACTCATATTCCAGCTTGAAACTGTAAACCCCCTGAAGCATTTCTGTACCCTGAAAAAGCCCATCCCAACCTTCACTTCCGGAATGAACAAGTTGACCCCAACGATCGTAAATCATCATCTTGTAAGTAATCGGACAAGATGATATTGGGATATAATTACCATCGCCCGGGATAAACCCAGTAGGCATTCTGACCTGCGGAACAGCTTTCGATACTATTCCCTTTCCTCTTACCTCACATCCGTTTGAATCGGTCACAATTACTGAATAATTACCTGAGGAAAGTTGCTCAAGAGTAGCAAATGACCCTCCCGTTTCCCAAAGGAAATTATAAGGAGGATTGCCTCCATTTGGAATTACCGTCAACGCCCCACTCAAGTCTCCTGGACAGCCGGGACTTTCTTGAACAAAACGGAGTTCCAGTGGCTCTGGGGATATCAATGTTTCACTGAAGGAAGCAATACAGCCTCTTGAATCCTGAATTTCCAATTCAATCTCCCCTGCCGGCAAATCTGTAATAGTCAAAACACCGTTAGCCCAAGTGCTATTCTGACCAATGACCAGAAAAGGCGCAGTGCCCCCTGAAATATTCAAAGCAATCTCTCCTGATGATTCTCCAAAACAGTAAGGATAAGTAAGCGATGCCAGAGCAATAGAAATGGGCTGAGGATCGATTATTTCAATGGCTAATTTCTCTATTCCACATCCCGATAGATCTATCAATTCCACCTCATAAATTCCGGCAGAAAGCCCCAAAGCTTCGTCTTCATTCAATAGTGGATCATGCGACCAGTTGAATTTAAAATCACCTGAGCCTCCTGTAATATTTAATTTAATTGATCCATCTGATTCCCCTGGGCAAGAAGGATTTATCTCCTCATCAACACCAAGGACTGCCGGGTCAAAACTCCCTACTTCCAAAACTTCCGAAACCCCAAAACATGCTGCATTCGAAGCACTTGCTTCCTCAAAAAAGATTCTTCGATCGGTCTCCAAAACATCCCAAAGGACTAGAACCTCGGTAGTTCCTTGACCTGAAATTAACTCACCTCCAAATACTGACCAAGTATAAACTTTCCCTGCAGATGGGAAATTTACTTTGTAGGAAAGCGGATCAGTTTGTACTCCACAAATCCCCTGCTGACCTGCTGGTTTTTCAGGCTGAATGGTATCGGTTATTTCAATTTCCAATTCCAAAACAGCCCCATAACAACCATTGGGAGCAACAGGAATCGCCTGAACCTTCGCTGCCGGATTTGCAGCTCCCCACTTGATTGTAATTGTAGAATCAGTTTCCGATATCACTTGCCCCCCATCAACAGTCCAAATGGCAGTTTCGAAATTTGTTCTATCCTCAAGAGTATAAGTAAATTCATCGGAATCGGGACATACTGAAGTGGGTCCAATAAGAGTAGCTCCCACCTTTTCCACTTTCACTTCGAAAGTAAATGTCTGCTCACTGCCACATTTTCCATCACCTGAAGAAGCCAATACACTCACTTCGAAGGTTCCCTCGGATGTAAATGTATGAGCCACTTCCTGACCTGACTGAGCTGCTGAATTATCTCCAAAGTCCCAGGTGAAAATCGAAAATTTAGGATCATCAGGGATGATTTTCCAGAGTCCCTCCTGATCAAGACAGGCAACCTTTTCACCTTCTACCTCAAAATCATAGGTGGTTTCAGTCTCGTATTGAATACTTTCCAAACTTGACCCTATTGCAAAAGCATAGGATTCGATCGAGCCTGAGCCATAGGCGTATCCCAAAAACCCTTCCGGATTGCTTACAGAATTAACCCCCTTGTTTATCGTAACTCGTGCAAACTCAAAATCAGCCCCCGGAACCTCCGCAAATGCATAGCCCACTGGTATTCCATTGACCAAGGTTTGATCTCCGGTGCCTTTTGGTACTATTATCTCCAAATAATGTACAATATCCTGGTTAAATGACCCTATTAGTTTACCTGCAGAAAAAGTGATGGATTTTAATCGTTGATTATTTGGACTAAGTGTAAATATGGAAGGATCCCCTAATGGAGCGACACCAAACTCATTACATGCAGCGCTTTTGGCTATCACTGCAACAGTAGAAGGCTTGGAAGTTTCAATCGATGCGACCTCATTCTTTCCAAATTCGAGCTTCAAAAACTTTCCAGCATTCAAGGTCCCTACAGTTTGTCCATTGACCCGAACCGATGTACCATTTTGCGAAGCAAGAACCTTCACAATCTCTCCTGAAGTCCTACCTTCCAATGGGATATGAATAAAAGATTTCCCCCAGGATTCTAAGGGATATGCCTGCTGAAACATATGATCTCCACTGGTTCCGCATGTTCCTGCACTCGTTGTTTTATTTCCTCCAAATACCGCTACAACCTTACAATCAGTCAAATCCGAATTCACTACTTTAACCCGAGAACCTGTCAAATCTCCATTCGCTTTTACCTGATAGCTTTCCCCTTCATTTAAAGTAATACGGATTGTAGACCCTGCTGGAATTGTATTCACAGTAGGTGCAGAAGGTGTAATTTCTATCTGAGTATCATTTTCGATAGCCATTACCAGTAAAGTACTTTCGAAGTTCTCATTACTTCCAGGATCCTGACCAGGACCAAAAACATCAAAATGAGCCGTCGCTAAATATTCCTTCCCCAAAGATGTGACTGGAAGGACAACCGTACCATCCGAACTATACTCTCGCCCATTAACTGCATGGACTACCAAATCACCGGAAGAAGTGATTTTTAATCTTCTATAGCTTACTTCACCTGATTGCCTGTGGATTAGACCTTCGTCATTCCCATCAAATTCTTTTATTAATTGCTGACCTGCCTCGAGTGAAAAAGGAATGGATTGCTTAGGAGTTGAGATGATTCCAGCCGCCTTTTCATTAGCGGTGATGATTATTATTGCTTTGTCTGGTTGAGTGTTCCGTCGATTATTATCCATGAAACCTACGTAAAACTCCCTTCCAACGGTATTTCGCTGCGCAAATCCATTTTCAGTACTCGACATCACGAGTAACAAAATCAGGACTTTAAAAATCAGCGACTTAAATTTCATTTCCTTTCGACCTCCTCAATCCAAATTTATCTGATCAATGTAAATGTTCCCCTCTTTTCCACCACCTCGATTTTATCTTCCAAAGGAAAGGAATAACTCATATAATAAGAGTAAGACCCGGTTGGAACATCTTTGCCGTCAAGAGTACCGTCCCAGCCGGAAATACCTGCATAAATTAGCTGTCCCCATCGGTTGTAGATGGATAACTCGAAATTGATCTCACAGTTTGATACGCCTTGAAAAACACCCTCATTGGGATCAAAGCCTGTTGGCATTCGCATTTTTGGAGCTTCCTCAGTGACAATGCCCTCACCCAAGCTTACGCAACCACTTCCATCTAACACCGAAACATTGTAATTTCCTTTAGGAACTCCAGTCAATTCATTGCTCGATGCATTTTGATTATCCCAAGTATAAATATAAGGTGCTTGCCCTCCTGAGGGAAAGGCGAATAATTCACCGTTGCTTCCACCGGGACAGGCCGACTTTTGTAGCCTGACCTCCACCTCTAAAGCTGGTGGCGAAGTAACTTCAAAAGAAACCGGAATTTTGCAGCCATTGGAATCAAGAACTTCCCATTCGTAATTTCCCTGTGGGATATCAGAAAGCAAGAGCTGATCAGTAAAGGTGTTTATTCCATTGAAATCTAACTGATAAGGTGCCGTTCCTCCTATCACCTGAAGATCAACCTGACCATCTGCTTTTCCAAAGCAGGATGCAGCAGTTGGAGTGACAGCCAACAACTGCAAGGGAAGTGGTTCCACTATTTCAAGATTATCCAAAACCCGGATACAGCCTTTTTGATCAATCACCTGAACAGAATAAGTTCCTGATAGAAGGTTTATGGCCTTCTGAGCTTTTACATTTGAATCATGAGACCAGGTAATTTCAAAAGGTCCTACCCCGCCATTAATCTCCAGTTCTATCTCACCGGAGGCATTTCCCGAACAGCCAATCGGACTCAATTGAGCCAATTTAACCTCGAACAAATCATTGACTGATACTTCCAGAATTTCAGAAACTCCCTCGCATAGTTGATCTACCAAGCTAAATGTCTTGTAACTGACCTCACCAATAATTCCTGGCTGATCCCAACTTACTTCCACAACAGGTTGATCTCCACCGGAAATAATTTGTCCACCAACAACCGTCCATTCATAGCCTCTGCCGGATGAGGAATTTGGGGCTTCATAGAATTGTGAAACTGCAGGATCAAAACAAATCTCCGTTTCTCCGATAGGTATAACCGCTTCGATTCTACGGTTAATAACTACCTCTAACACTATTGCCTCACCTGGACATCCATTTTCAGTAAATGGAGTAGCGATTACCTTAGCATTGTCATTTGCCGGCCCCCAATTCACAAGTACCGAATCCTGGTACCTTTCGATGATTAATCCACCCTCAACTTCAAAAAATACACTGTCCACATTTAACTTCTCGCCCAACTTATATACCATTTCCTCCACATCAGGACAAACAGAAGTTTGACCTATCAGCTCAGCAGTACTTTCTAAAACGGTCACATCAAATGTCACTTCTTCTTGCTGATCACAGGTATCCGGACTCAAAGAGGCCGAAACAACTACTTCATATTCTCCGGGTTCGGTATAGGTATGGGATACCGTCATCCCTACAACGGGATCTGAGCCATCCCCAAAATCCCAGACAAAATAGGTGAAATCCGGATTGTCCGGATTAATAGTCCAGTCTCCGGTTTGATTTAGACATGCAATATTTTCACCATCTACTTCAAATTCATAGGCCGCCTGAGTCTCAAAATTCAAATTATCCAAAGCTGCTCCCACCGCAAAGCCATAGGATTCCAAAAACCCAAATCCATAAACATATGCCGTAAATCCCTCCCGATTAGTCAACTGATGAACTCCCTGCGAAATACTAATTCGTGCATAAGAATAATTGGGATCACCAGGAACAGAATTAAAGAGAGCGCCTTGGTTGGCACCATCCAAAATGGTGAAATTCTCGGTACCAGCTTTAACTACAACATTTACATAATGCGCGACTATAGATTCTAAATTCAGGGCATTGAATCGAATTTCTTTCAATAGCTGCTCCACCGGACTATAGGTAATCATAAATGGATCTCCATTTTCATAGTTTGGAGCAGTGATCTCATTGCATTCCTGACTTTTTGCAAAAACGCTGACTGAGGCAGGCTTACTGGTATTAATCTTGGCGGTTTCGTTGATATTAAATTCCAAACTTAAAAACTCACCCGCATCAATTGTCCCACGATTCACCCCACCCACTTCAACCGAAGTTCCATCTTCGGACGCCAAAACTTTTACCAGTTCACCAGAGGTTCGCCCTGAAAGTGCCACGTGAACAAACTGAGTCCCCCAGGTATTCACAGGATAGGCCTGTTGGAAAAGGTTGTCATTTGCAGCACCGCAATTTCCTACCGAGGTCCATTTATTTCCTCCAAAAACAGCTATTCGCTTGCATTCATTCGCATTGTCTCCTATTACTCTGACTCTGGACCCAGTCAAATCCGCTTTGGCTTTGATCTGGTAGCTTTGTCCTCTATTCAGAGTAATTGTAGAAGGAACGTCTGCTTGATTCCCACTCAGGGAACCTACCGAAGTAGTGATTTGAATTTGAGTATTATCCTCAGTAGCCACTATGAGAAGTTGGCTTTCGTCATTGATATTTCCATTGTAAGTCACAGGAGCTGTCAGCGTCTCATAATGAGAGGTAACCAAATAATCCTTTCCAAGGGCACCAATTGGAAGGACAACTGTCCCATCAGCACTTCGGAAACGTTCATTGAATGCATAAACTGAGATTTTGCCGTCAGAGAGAATGTAGATCCCCTTATTGGAGATCACACCTGAATTCCGATGAAGCAGGTCAATTTCTTCAGAAGGCACAATATGGGTGAATTGTTGGCCCTGATTGATGGAAAAATTAACTGTTCTACCCAGGTACTCGATTACACCTGTAGCATTTTCATTGGCAGAAATCACGATCACTGCCTGATCAGGGGCATTGGGAATAATACGGTTATTATCCATGAAACCAACCCAAAATTCCTCCCCAACAGTTGAGAGTTGTGCTTGAACAAGATTGACTTGAAAAAGCAAAAACAACAACACAATAGATCCCCTATAAAATTTTCTCATAAGCCATTAAGCACTCAATATAAACAAAGCCAAAAAAATTTGTTTGTTTTTCACATAAAAGGCTGAGAATTCATTTTCAAAAGCCGAGCGCTAGTCCAAGCTTGAAAAATTAAATTCCTATCTTTGCGCCTCAAAAAAGAAGAAAAAACGAATGATCTCAGTAGATAATCTTTCCCTCAAGTTTGGAAAAAGAACACTTTTTGATGAAGTAAGTCTCAAATTCAATCCTGGAAACTGCTATGGTGTGATTGGCGCCAACGGAGCTGGGAAGTCTACCTTTTTAAAAATCCTTTCCGGAGAAATTGATAGCACCAGCGGTTCGGTGAATATCACTCCCGGTCAACGAATGGCTGTTCTAAGTCAAAATCACTTTGCTTTTGACGAAGTGGAAGTCCTGAAAACAGTGTTGATGGGTCATAAAACCCTTTTTGCCATCATGGATGAAAAGGATAAGATCTATATGAAAGAGGACTTCACGGAAGAAGACGGACTTCGGGCTTCACAGTTGGAGGCTGATTTTGCAGAGATGGATGGCTGGAATGCCGAGTCGGATGCAGCCGCTCTGCTTTCAGGTCTTGGGATCACAGAAGATCTTCACTATCAACCTCTAAAAAACCTTGCCGGAAATCAGAAAGTACGGGTTTTGCTGGCACAAGCTCTTTTTGGAAATCCTGATATCCTGATTCTGGATGAACCTACCAACGACTTGGATGCTGAGACCATTGTTTGGTTGGAAAATTTCCTTTTGGACTTCAAAAATATCGTGATCGTAGTATCTCACGACAGACATTTTCTGGATGCTGTATCTACGCACATCGTGGATATTGACTTCGGTAAAATCAAGATTTATTCCGGTAACTATACCTTCTGGTATGAGTCTTCTCAACTCGCACTGAAGCAGCGATCTGATTCCAACAAAAAAGCAGAAGACAAGCGAAAGGAACTTCAGGCATTTATCGATCGATTCTCTGCCAACGTAGCCAAGTCTAAGCAGGCTACGGCACGTAAGAAGATGATCGAAAAGTTAAATATCGATGAGATTGAGCCGTCGATGCGAAAGTATCCCGGCATTGTATTCAAGCCAGAGCGCGAGGCGGGTGATCAGATCTTTATGACTGAAAATCTGGAATTAAAAGCCGATGGTGTAACCTACTTCACGGATGTAAACCTGATGGTGGATAAGGGTGATAAAATTGCTTTTATCTCTAAAACCAAACAGGCTGTGAATAAATTTTTTCAGGCAATCATGGAAGAAATCCCTACATCAAAAGGGAGTATGAAATGGGGAGTCACGATCAATAAGGCTTATTTGCCAAATGACAACTCAAAATACTTCGAGACTAATTTAAACCTAATCGATTGGTTAAGGCAATACTCTTCTAATCAGGAAGAAGCTTATGTGCGGACTTTCTTGGGTAGAATGCTTTTCACAGGTGAGGAATCTTTCAAAAAATGCTCAGTTCTTTCGGGAGGGGAAAAAGTAAGATGCATGATCTCCAAGATGATGCTCCAAAACCCAAATCTTCTGGTAATGGATGAGCCTACCAATCACCTCGACTTGGAATCCATCACTGCTTTTAACAATGCCATCATAGAATTTCCGGGTACGGTTTTGATGTCCTCTTATGATCATGCCTTTGTGCAGTCTTCTGCGAATCGAATCGTAGAATTCACACCAAATGGTACAATCGATCGAAGAATGCCATATGACGATTACCTTGAGAGTGCAGAAATTAAGGCCATTCGTGAAAAAATGTACGGGAAAAGCTAACCAAAACTGAATTGCTATTAGCCGCCATCGTCGTTTATTTAGTACTGACATTACTGGTTGGAGCATTTGCTTCCAGACTGGTAAAAGGTTCTAATGACTTTGTGCTGGCTGGTAGATCGCTACCGCTTTTCCTTTCGGCCTCTGCCCTATTTGCAACATGGTTTGGATCTGAGACCATTTTTGGAGCATCCTCAATTTATCTCGAGGAAGGACTCCAAGGTGTAATTGAAGATCCTTTTGGTGGAGCGCTCTGTCTGGTTCTATTCGGGATGTTCTTCCTTCGGCCCATGTACAGAATGGGCGTTTTGACCATTGGCGACGTTTTCAAAAAGATTTATGGTAAAAGGATAGAATTTACCGCTACTGTTTTCCTTGTTCCCGTTTACTTTGGATATGTTGCAGCCCAGCTGGTTGCAATGAGTTTGGTATTCGGAGCAGTAACGGATTTAACCTTGATAGAAGGAATCTTACTATCTGCCGGGATCGTAGTTTTCTATACTTTTTTGGGTGGAATGTGGGCGATCTCTATTACCGATTTTATCCAAACTTTGATGATCGTAGTTGGTTTGATAGCTGTCACGGTCATGGTCACTCGGGATGCCGGAGGGGTTGAATTTATTTTGGATAAGGCACCAGAAGGTAGTTTTCAGTTTTTACCCGATGCAGGATTTACGTCTTGGGTAAATTACTTTGGGGCCTGGATCATTTTGGGTTTGGGGAGTATTCCAAGTCAGGATATCTATCAGCGTGTAATGTCTGCCAAATCAGAAAATGTAGCTGTTCGTTCTACTTATTTAGCTGGAGGATTTTATGTGACTTTTGGCTTACTTCCCTTATTTATAGCGCTTGCTGCTCAGGTCATGTATCCGGAGCTTTACCTGGAAAATAAACAAATGCTCCTCCCAGCTATGGTTTTGGCGCACAGCAATCTTCCAATTCAGATCATTTTCTTTGGAGCATTGATATCAGCAATTATGAGTACAGCTAGTTCGGGACTTTTGGCACCTGCGGCTTTGATCTCTGAAAACTTGATTCGTCCACTATTTAAAGGCAAACTTTCCGATGCTCACTTATTGTGGATTCTTCGGATCAATGTTGTTTTGGTTGCTTTAGTCTCAATTTACATGGCATCTCAGGATTCGAATATTTATGAATTAGTGGCGAGTGCCTCTATTTTACTGCTTGTCTCCCTCTTTGCCCCATTGACTGCAGGATTATATTGGAAGAAGGCCTCTCCAGTTGGAGCTGTCTCTTCCATGGTTTTCGGAATGCTTGTTTACCTTTTTGTGGACAGGCTCAACCTTGAAATAAGTTCTCATATTTATGGCCTCTTGGCTAGTATTTTCGCCATGATCATTGGAAGTTTGGCTTTCCCCAGAAATAAATCAATCGTATGAATTATCCCAAAGTCATTCTAAAACGAGGAAAGGAAATCTCCCTAATCCGGAGACATCACTGGGTTTTTTCCGGAGCTATACATCAAATGCCTGCTGACATGGAAAACGGTCAACTGGTAGAAGTCCGATCTTCATCAGACAAATTCCTAGGAATTGGTCACTTTTCACAAGGTTCGATCATGGTTCGAATTATTTCATTTGAGGAGCGGGCAATCGATCAAGACTTTTGGGATGAAAAGATTCAGGCTGCTTTCCAGCTTCGCAAAGCTTTGGGACTCGTGGACAGCAAGCATACGAATGTCTTTCGACTAATCCACGGAGAAGGAGATTTACTCCCTGGATTGATCGTAGATTATTACAATGGCACAGCCGTGATTCAAGCCCATCATGTTGGAATGCATAGCCATGTGAAGGAAATTGCTCAAGCCATCAAAAATAGCTTTGGAGAAAAGCTGGCAGGGGTTTTTGACAAAAGTTCTGAAACCCTTCCGAAAAATCTTGGCCCCATTCCTAATGAATGGATTCTTGGAGCGGCTCAGACAGATCTGGTACAGGAGCATGGAAGCAACTATAAAATCGACTGGGACAAAGGTCAGAAAACCGGTTTTTTCATCGATCAGCGGGAAAACCGAAAATTATTGGGAGCATATTCCGAAGGAAAGAAAGTCCTGAATACTTTTTGCTATTCCGGTGGATTTTCCGTTCAGGCGCTTAGAGACGGAGCCGCTGAAGTTCATTCGGTGGATATTTCATCCAAAGCCATTGAACTGACAGAAGAGAATATTTCCCTGAACTCAGATATCATTGGGAAACATGAATCCAAAGTGGCTGACGTGGTCAAGTACATTCGGGAAATCGGAGATGATTATGATGTGATCGTACTAGATCCTCCGGCTTTTGCGAAGAATCAAAAAGCTAGACATAATGCAGTGCAGGCCTATAAAAGATTAAATGCTGAGGCCTTGAAAAAAATTAAATCAGGAGGAATTCTGTTTACATTCTCCTGTAGCCAAGTCGTGGACAAAGGCTTATTCACGCATACGGTAACTGCGGCAGGATTAGAAAGTGGAAGAAAGGTAAAAGTGCTCCATCAGCTTTCCCAACCTGCGGACCATCCCATCAATTTATTTCACCCTGAAACAGAATATTTAAAGGGATTAGTTCTTTATGTGGAATAATTCAAACAAAAAACAAAAGAATCTATTCTCTTTCTAGTTAATTTCGAACACTCAAAAAAATTATAATATGTACACTGGTTTACAACACTTACATTCTGGAATCGCTTATTTGGCTCTTTTAGCATTGGTAATCGTTATCGTTTTGATGCTTATTGGAGCGCTTTCGGGAAGAGAGTTTTCCGAAAAGGACAGGAAGATCGCTATGATTGCTTTCATTATCTGTCATATACAGTTATTGGTCGGCTTGATTTTATATGTCGTCAGTCCACTTGGCTTAGAGTTGCTTACCGGAGGAGGAGCAATGTCTGATCCTGTAGCGAGACTTACAGCTTTGGAGCATCCATTGATCAACATAATCGCTATTGTGGTTATATCAATCGGTTATATCCGAGCTAAGAAAATGACTGTCTCGAGAAGCAAGTTCAGAAGCATCTACATGATGTATGCGATTGGACTTTTATTGATTCTTTCCCGTATCCCTTGGGCAAATTGGCTTTAAGAGTGGATTGTGGTCCGTACTACTGAAAACTGATAACTGCTCTACTTTATGGTCTTTTTGATCTCAAAGTAGAGCTTTTTGTTTCCTTATATTTTTTCGATTCCAACCTCCCGGTCTATTCTTCAAATGGAATAAAGATTCTGGTGGGAAAAAAGTTTGTGGAGACAGCAGCCTAGTAAAGGAATTATTTCGGTTTGTGGAGACACAAACCGATGCGAGTCAAAGATATAAACCGAGGCAAGAACTGTAAAACCTTCGAGGTTAATTCCGATTTTTATCGGAAAACTCAAAGGTTAAAAGCACCAACTGCCATCTGTAATACTGCCAACTGCCTACTGCAAACTGCCTACTGCCCACTGCCCACTGCAAACTGCTCCTTACTGGATATAAAACCTTCGAGGTCGAAAAAAGACCTCAAAGGTTTAAAGTACCAACTGCAAACTGTAACACTGCAAACTGCCTACTGTAATACTGCCTACAGCCCCCTGTTAATATACTTTGCAATCAAATACTCGGCGCAGCGCTCTCCATCCATAGCTGCTGAAACAATACCTCCAGCATAGCCAGCTCCTTCTCCGCATGGATAAAGTCCTTTGATTTCAGTATGCTCAAATGATTCCCGGTCTCTGGGAATTCGTACCGGAGATGAAGTCCTGCTTTCCAATCCTATTAATTGTGCCTCATTTGTGAGGTAGCCTTTCATTTTCTGTCCAAAGACTTTGAAGGCAAATGCCATTCGATGGGAAATGAATTCCGGCAGGAACTCTCGCATTTCCACTGACTTCAAGCCAGGCTGATAGGAAGTATCCAAAAGTGAATTACTTACTTTCTTATTCACAAAATCAACCATGAGCTGAGCGGGTGCAGTTTGCGTCTGACCCCCTGCAACCCATGCTTTTCGCTCGATTTCTGCCTGGAAATGCATTGCTGCCAAGGGTCCAAATTTCCTGAATTCCGGTAAATCCTCCAACTCTACAGCTACCACCATTCCTGAATTGGCAAACCTGCTATCTCTACGACTTGGACTCATGCCATTGACAACCAACTCTCCCGGCGCAGTAGCAGCAGGAACAATAAATCCACCTGGACACATACAGAAGCTGAATACTCCCCTTTGTTTCCCTTTGTAATCTGCTTGCTGAACCAAGGAATAAGAAGATGCCGGCAAATATGGTCCTCTATCTACCTCACAGTGATATTGTATTCGATCGATCAAATTCTGACTGTGTTCAATCCGCACACCTAAGGCAAAGGGTTTCGCTTCAATGAGAATTTGTTTCTGATGAAGCAGTTCAAAAATGTCTCTGGCAGAATGTCCTGTCGCAAGGATTACTCCCTTTCCTTTAAAAGTATCACCCAAGAGGGTTTTTACCCCAACGATCTGATCCCTATCAAGTATAAAATCAATGACTCTGGTTTCAAAATGAATTTCTCCTCCATGGTCCAAGATCGTCTGCCGTAAATCGGCTACAAGTTTTGGGAGTTTGTTAGTACCAATATGAGGGTGTGCATCTACCAGAATTTCCTCTGTAGCTCCATGAGCGACCAAAATCTCCATAATCCTACGGATATCTCCACGCTTTTTTGATCGGGTGTACAACTTCCCATCTGAATAGGTTCCTGCCCCTCCCTCTCCAAAGCAGTAGTTGGAATCAGGGTTTACGATATGCTCCTTATTGATTGCGGCAAGATCTCTACGTCTTGCTCTTACATCCTTACCTCGCTCAATCAGGATTGGCTTCACTCCCAATTCTATGGCCCTAAGTGCAGCGAATAATCCAGCTGGACCTGCACCGACAATGATAATTTGATCTGAATTGGAAACATTTCCATAAGTAGGGTGATGATCCAGAAGAGGAGATGGGGTTTCTTTAATAAAAAGTTCTGCTTGAACGTTCACCTTTATAGCTTTACCTCGGGCATCTATTGACCTACGGGTTTGCCTCGCATAGGCTTCTTGTTCGTCTAGAGGTAATCCAGCCTTTTTTAACAGGGTGGACTTAAACAGCTCAGGATCATAAGCCTCTTCAGGGCTTAATTGCAGGGTAAATTCTTTTTTCATGGTAAGGTGTTTATCCTTAAAACATGGCAAAGGTAAGAAGAAGTATCAAGTATCTAGATGTTAGTATCAAGATGTTAGTATCAAGAATCAAGACGCAAGTATCAAGACATAGATACAGTGATTAATTTTCAGAAAAGCTTTATTAAAAAGGGTACTACCACGAATTTAATGTAGTTGGTGGGAGGTTTTTGGTTGGAAAAATAAAAAACATTCTTTGGGATATTTTAGGAAAATACAGCGCTAAGACTCTCTGTTATATCCTTTGGCTTTTCTGTAGGGAAAAAAATTAGCTCAGCGAAGCCTGTATTTTTCTTTAATATTTTTTTGTTGAAAAATCCGTTTCCATCCTCCCGCACGGGCCTTCCTTTTCCAAAGGTAAATCCTGCGCGGGAGACCAATAATCTTATTTCTTTCAACCCCGGGTTTCGTACCTCACCCGGGGCTATTGATGGTTTGACCACTACGTGGTCATTCTCAACTGTATGATTTAAAGCTTCAATCAAATTCCACCTCCAGAGCGGAATTTCACTCATAGAATGTCTCAACCGAAGGTTTCTGAAACCCATCATCCTTATGGCGCGGTGGGAGGACATGGAAGCGGGCCGGCGGTGGCCTGTGGGGAGAAGCATTTCCATATTTGGTGCCACCCGCATACCTGGCTCTTCGCTATAAATGCCCACTGGGCATTTACTTCTCGCTCAGCCCTTCTTTTGGGCCAAGCCAAAAGAACGAAGAATAGGCTAGTAATGGTCTCAGCATAATGTCGTCGTCATTTCAAAACGGAATATTTTTGATCCAAAATCAAATGATATTTGGTGAAATCAAGGAATGAAAAAATCCGTTTCCATCCTCCCGCACGGGACTTTCTTTTCCAAAGGTGAATCCTGCGCGGGAGACCAATAATCTTATTTCTTTCAACCCCGGGTTTCGTACCTCACCCGGGGCTATTGATGGTTTGACCACTACGTGGTCATTCTCAACTGTATGATTTGGAGCTCCAATCAAATTCCACCTCTAGAGCGGAATTTCACTCATAGAATGTCTCAACCGAAGGTTTCTGCAATACATCATCCTTATGGCGCGGTGGGTGGACATGGAAGCGGGCCGGCGGTGGCATGTGGGGAGAAGCTTTTCCATATTTGGCGCCACTCGCATAACTGGCTCTTCGCTATAAATGCCCACTGGGCATTTACTTCTCGCTCAGCCCTTCTTTTGGGCCAAGCCAAAAGAACGAAGAATAGGCTAGTGATGGTTTAATCAATCGTGGTCATTCTCAACTTTATGATTTGGAGCTCCAATCAAATTCCACCTCCAGAGCAGAATTTCACTCATAGAATGTCTCAACCGAAGGTTTCTAAAACCCATCATCCTTATGGCGCGGTGGGTGGAAATGGAAGCGGGCCGGCGGTGGCATGTCGGGAGAAGCATTTCCATATTTGGTGCCACCCGCATACCTGGCTCTTCGCTATAAATGCCCACTGGGCATTTACTTCTCGCTCAGCCCTTCTTTTGGGCCAAGCCAAAAGAACGAAGAATAGGCTATTAATGGTTTAACCAACCGTGGTCATTCTCACCTGTATGATTTAAAGCTCCAATCAAATTTCACCTCCAGAGAAGAATTTCACTCATAGAATGTCTCAACCGAAGGTTACTGCAATATATCATCCTTAAGGCGCGGTGGGTGGACATGGAAGCGGGCCGGCGGTGGCCTGTGGGGAGAAGCTTTTCCATGTCTTGGATTTTTTGTTCTTTTGGGCCAAGCCAAAAGAACAAACAACAGGATATTAATAGTTTAACCAACCGTGGTCATTCTCAACTGTATGATTTAAAGCTTCAATCAAATTTCACCTCTAGAGCGGAATTTCACTCATAGAATGTCTCAACCGAAGGTTTCTGAAACCCATCATCCTTATGGCGCGGTGGGAGGACATGGAAGCGGGCCGGCGGTGGCCTGTGGGGAGAAGCTTTTCCATGTCTTGGATTTTTGGTTCTTTTGGGCCAAGCCAAAAGAACAAAGAATAGCCCATTAATGGTTTAATCAATCGTGGTCATTCTCAACTGTATGATTTGGAGCTCCAATCAAATTTCACCTCTAGAGCGGAATTTCACTCATAGAATGTCTCAACCGAAGGTTTCTGAAACCCATCATCCTTATGGCGCGGTGGGTGGAC
>NZ_MSPQ01000008.1 GCF_001936475.1 Algoriphagus marinus
AAATTGATCAACCGGATTTTTGCCTTAATCCGTGATAATAGAAAACACGAAAAAAATTATCAACCAAACCTTGCCTGATCCATAAGAATATCGGGGGAGAATAGAGAGCAGAGAATAAAAAATAGAACTGAATTTTTAAGAATTGGAAATGGACCAAAAAGTATCTATTGTTTTCTTTGCGAAACCTTTGTTGGCTTTGCGGTTAAATAAACTTGAAACATCGAAGGATATTCACAAAATCGTCCCTATAAAACTTACACTTACCGGTACCACATGTTTTCCCAAATGAACCTGGTGACGTTCGATTTTGTCAAGACGGTTTTTATTGACAATGAAGGAGCGATGCGTCTTTTGGAAAAAGGAGGGAAGGAGCTTTTCCAATTCCCCGAAGGTCATTCTTGAAATTAGTTTTCCATTTTCCAATTGAAAAGTCACATAATTCCCTGCTGCTTCACAGAAGAGTAACTCTTCAAAATTCACCCGGATTTGCCCTTCGGAAGTCTTCACAAATAAATATCCTGCATCATGTGAGGGTTGCAACGCTTTCCATTCCTGCGCTTTTTGACAAGCCTTCATAAAGCGACTTAGCGGAAAAGGCTTGAGTAAATAATCCAGCGCATCCAATTCAAAACCCTTTACGGCAAAGTCAGAATAGGCCGTAGTAAAGACAACCAAGGTTTCCTTTGGAAGCATAGTGGCCAAATCAATCCCGGAAATGTCCGGCATATTGATATCCAGAAAGATCAGATCGACCGGATTATTTCGGTGGTACTCCAAGCCTTGAATTGCATCGGAAAATACAGCTTGGAGTTCCAGAAAAGGGATTTTTGAAGCATGAGCCTTGATTACTTCCAAGGCCATATTTTCATCATCTATGGCGATTGCACTGATCATATTACTTTAATTGAAGGGAAAAATGTACGAAATGCTCCGCATCATTCCCGACGATAGTCAAAGAATGTGCTTGTGGATAGAGTAGTTCCAAGCGTTTTCTGACATTTTCCAATCCGATTCCAGATTCATCCTTTGGATCCTCGGTGGCCTTTTTGGGATGCACACTATTCACTACATCGAGATGAATAGAACCTTTCAGGCATCGAAGATTAATCTTAATCCAAGACTTGTTTTTAGTACTGATGCCATGTTTGAAGGCATTTTCGATAAAAGGAATCAACATCATCGGGGCGATTTCGCCTTCGCAGAAGTCCTCCTGAATCTGGATGGAAAGCTCCAGATTTGGCTCCTTTCCGAAGCGAAGCAATTGGATATCCAGGTAGTTTTGAAGGTATTCGATTTCCCGCTTGATCGAGATTTTATCCTGTAGGTTCTCATGTAGCATAAATCGCATCATATCCCCAAGCTTCTGAATTCCGTCGGATGTCTTTTCCGCATTTTCAGTCAAAGCAGATCCATAAAGCGTATTCAGCGCATTGAATAGAAAGTGTGGATTGATCTGGGATTTGAGGAAACTCAGGTTGGCCGAACCTTGATTTACCTGAGTGGAAAGCGAGGTGATCTGACCTATGTACGAGTCATATTTTTTGAAAAGCAGGGAAGTCAGGGGGAAAAATAGCACTTGGATGAAAGCAACTGTCCCTAAGCCACCTATGAAGAATATTTCTTCTTGATTTGCCTCTGCGGAGATGATCATGAAAACTATCAGAATTAAGGCCATTAATCCCCAATTATATGATCTGGATTGTTTGATGAGACCTTGCTTTCGTTTTCCATAGACTAAAAAGAAATTGAAAAGGCTGGCTACGAATATCAAAGGAATAAATATTCCAAAAATAATAGATGGACCATCGCTAACAATTGGATTGAGTTGGAGTAGAAACAGAAAAACAAAAAGATAGACAAAAATCAGCCTAGAAATATTGTAAAGCTGAAAGTCTCGGACTTTGGGGGGGGTAAGTGCTTGACTTAAAACATGTGATCCTAAAAGAAAGCAGATATAAAGAACGACAGTTCCCAAATAAAAGGCAGGAAAAGGCGCTTTGATCAAATTAGCATTATACCCAAAAATAGCGCTCACAGCGAATGAGGCAAGCCCAATGACTACCATCCAGACTACGGATGGCAATTTTTTAGTTTCCACTTGATACTTCGGAATTAGGACCATATGAATCAAATGGAAAGCACTATATAAAGTAGCTAGGATAATCAGTCGACTTGTAAACTTGAAAATTTCTTGGCCCGAATCGTTGTAAGATCGAGGTTGGTATCCAAAAAGGATAAAAATAAATGCTGTTAAAATCGCGCTGGTGACGATCCACCATTCGATTTGTCGGAAAGCTAGAGATTGGCTTTTCATGGGTTGGTTTTTTGATTTTGGAAATTCATGTTTAGCTCAACTTCGGCAACTTGGTGATCTGTTTTTGGACTTTTAGTATCTGAAATCATTAAGATAAGATTATAAATTATTCCTAAGATGATCAGAAGATAAAAGCGGTTTCGAGTTCCCATTGCTGCTGGCTAATTGATAGGCCAAGATTAGTTCGATGCTTAAAGACATACAAAAAATTGTGACGAATCCAATCGAATTAGGGATGGAATGAGATTTTGGATTTTTGATAGAAGATTTATGATTTTCTCAAATCCGACAACCGATAACCGACAACAAACCGCGAATGATGAATACTAGACGTCGAATAGCGAAGTACTAACAACCAGGACAACCACAACAACAGAACTCTAATAAGAAATCTAGAATAATCAATGTTAAACGTCGAATTTCAAAGTAACCAAACTTCCAACCTCCGACTTCCAACTTCCTAACTCAGAAAGGATTCCTCAGCAAATCAATCCCCCACATCCAAGGCAGTACAAAATACACCATGAGGGTAATTAAAATGATGGAAAAGATATTCAGCCAAAATCCGGCTTTCACCATATCTTTCATCTGTAAATAGCCCGAACCAAAAACCACCGCATTGGGAGGCGTGGCGACCGGAAGCATAAAAGCACAGCTTGCCGCCAAGGTAGCTCCGACCATCAATCCAAAAGGATGCAAGTCCAACTTGATCGCCACGGAAGCCAAAATCGGTAAAAGCATGGAGGCGGTAGCGACATTTGAAGTAACTTCCGTCAGGAAATTTACTGAAGCGATGATAATCATCAGCAGTAAGAAGAAGCTGATTCCTTCGAGTAGCGTAAACTTTTGACCGATCCATTCTGCCAAACCGGTACTTTGGAAACCTTCTGCCAATGCCAGTCCTCCTCCAAACAGAATTAAGATTCCCCAAGGAATGCGCTCGGCGGTTTTCCAATCCAAAATCCGATCGTCGCCAGAGGAGGAGGGAAGGATAAAGAGTAAAACGACTCCGAATAGCACTATAATGGTGTCATTGATTTGTGGTAAAAAAGGCTGAATAAGAATCTCTCTGAAAATCCAGGAAAAGCAAACTAACCCGAATACCAGCATCACATTCCACTCTTCATAACCTATTCTTCCTAAAAGACTTAGCTGCTTACCGATAATGCTTTTTTCATCGGGCAAACTAAATCGCTTTGGTAGTGGATTGGCAGAGGAAACTAAGTAATACCAGCATACCAACAATAAGAAAACCGATAGTGGCAGTCCAAACATAAACCATTCATTGAAGCCAATGGTATACCCGTATAAATCCGAGATAACCGCAGCCATAATGGCATTAGTCGGAGTTCCAATCAAGGTGGCAACTCCGCCAATGGATGCACTATAGGCTATTCCCAACATAATATTTTTACCCAGCCGATCAGCGATACTTATGTTTCCATCGCCTAATTGAGCTTTAAACTGGCTAACAACTGCCAAACCAATCGGTAACATCATCAGAGATGTAGCTGAATTTGAAATCCACATGGAAAGAAATCCTGTAGCAAGGATAAATCCCAACACGATGCGGCGCAGGTCAGTGCCTAATAAATTTATTATGTTAAGTGCAATTCGGCGATGTAATCCCCATTTCTCAATTCCTGTTGCCAAAAGGAAACCGCCCATATAGAGCAAGACGGTAGGATGCATGTAATTGGCGGATACTTTTCCAATAGGAAGTATCCCAAGCAGCGGCATAAAGATCAACGGAAGGAATGCAGTGGCTGCAATTGGGATCGCTTCAGAAATCCACCAAGTGGCCATCCAAGCCGCAAGAGCAAGCATGGCTTTGGCTTCAACGGAAAGTCCTGGAGATTCCACCAAAAAATAAATCAACAGGAAAGCAATCGGTCCAAGGTAAAGCCCTAATCGGGGTATTAATTTATTCATAGCTGCCTGAATACGGGGTGGTGGTGAATCAGGCTTGAATATAGAAATAATCTAGAATATGAAGAAGTCGCAAATATCTATTTAACATAATATAAATTATATAACAATTAATTAATTATATCACCAACTTATCGATTGGATACTATATCACTCCAAACCATTGATGATAAGTCCAGAAATAACTTGAATTAATAAGCTTTATAAGCCAAAAGCATAGTAATAATCACCCGGAAGATCTTCGTAAACACCTTCTATTAGAACTCCGCCTTTTTTGTTTTCAAGGGCTTTTGCCAATTCCTCGGTATTTTTGATTACTTGACCGTCCACTTTTGTGATGATGAAGCCTTCCCGTATTTCGGTATGTTTTGTCAACTTCCCCGGGTATAATTTTTTCACTCTCACTCCTCCCTCAATTTCAAGTTTCTTCGCCACATCTTTTTCTACATCTTCAAATTCAGCCCCCAATACATTGAAAATCTCTTCTCGATTCTTGGCTAGAAACTTTACTTCCCCTTCTCGATTTTTAAGTTCCACTTTCAAATCAAGTTGCTGTTTTCCTCTGGCTATTTTCAAATTTAGCTGGTCTCCAGGTCGGTGGCGGGCAATAATCTCCTGAAGTTCAGGAGCTGTACTGACTTCAACATCATCAATCTTCAAGATCACATCCCCGACTTTAATTCCTGCATCCAATGCAGCACTATTTTCTGCTACACTATCGATGAATACGCCACGATTCACCTCCAAGTCTTTTTCTTTTGCTAGGTTGCCGTCAACACCACGAATGGTTACTCCCAAATATCCTCGTTGTACAACACCGTATTTAAAAAGGTCATCAACTACTTTATTAACTATATTGGATGGCACTGCAAATCCATAACCTGCATAAGATCCGGTAGGACTAGCAATAGCAGTACTTATTCCAATCAGACCTCCTTGCAAGTTTACCAATGCACCCCCGCTATTCCCTGGATTGATGGCAGCATCTGTCTGAATAAAAGACTCAATAGCATACTGATCTCTCAAAATATTGATATTTCGTGATTTAGCACTTACAATTCCTGCAGTAACGGTGGAGTTCAAATTAAAAGGATTACCCACTGCAAGCACCCATTCGCCCACTCTCACTTCATCGGAGTTGACAAATGGTAAAGAGTGTAAACCATTTTCCTTCACTTGGATCAAAGCTAAATCCGTACTTGGATCTGTCCCAATTACAGTTGCCTTATAGACGCGATTATCGTGAAGGGTAACTTCGATGTCATCTGCATTCGAAATCACATGATTATTGGTCACAATATATCCTTCATCATTAATGATCACGCCCGAACCTGTTCCGATCCGTACCTGTGGTTGATCCGGAAACTGTCTCTGGTCAGGGGGACCAAAAAATTGGTCGAAGAAATCATCCCTGAAAAAATCCCGAAAAGGATCAGGCAACTCTCGATACTGTTGAGGCTGTCGACTTGAGTAGTTCTCAGTATGGGTAGACTTAATATGAACAACTGCATCCATGACTTTTTCAGCAATATCCGTGAAATCAAGAGGTACAATTTCATTATTTTCGTTGAGCGTATAGAGCGAACTTTTTACAGGCGCACCATCTAAATGCTCAATTTTGAGTGTTTTAGCATTAGGCAGGATCTGAGGGGCTGCCCAAATCACTCCCAGAGTTACAACAAGTGCCACAATGCCGGATATGAAATAGCTTTTCATTGTCATTAAGGTTTTGGTGTTTTTATCTTAAGCATCATTCAATAGCGCATCATTTTATTGGGCTTTTTACCTCAATTTTTACGCTATCTGAAACTGCCACTTATCAAATTCCATAAATCCACAGCAGATACCAATGATGTAAGGCATTGAAATGATTGATCTTAGTCATCGATTGTAAAACATACTCTCATTTCCAGAAAGTGGTTTTACATAAAAAAGAATATGTATATCCGCAATTGCACCAGCACTAAAGTGAAAGCAGAATAAGATTTATGAAGTCGAAATTTTTACAAAATCTCAAATAGCCTTCTTAATTAGCTCCGAAGGAGCCAAACCATTC
The DNA here is from genome assembly GCF_001936475.1 of Algoriphagus marinus. Taxonomy (GTDB): domain Bacteria; phylum Bacteroidota; class Bacteroidia; order Cytophagales; family Cyclobacteriaceae; genus Algoriphagus; species Algoriphagus marinus. Next base: position 6,300 of record NZ_MSPQ01000008.1, read on the forward strand.
ATGACCCTGTACGGAGTGCAGGGCAGTCATTGATAATTTCCTTCCTGTGAGCCCTGAAAGGGTGAAACTTCAACGTGTCACCCTTTCAGGGCTCCTTTTCTAATATCTTGACTTTGCCCCCGGCTACACCGGGGGTTATGAATTGTTACGATCCTTCGGATCTTAGGCTACCAAACATTGACCTTTATATCTCCTAATTAAATTTGCCTAGTGGCATCTTTGCGGATAATCATAAAAAAGAATGTAATAATTTAAAAAAAGGCCACTCTATTTCTGATGATTCTAGACAAGCTTTAGCCTCTAAAGACTCCACTTAATCTAAAAACAATCCCTCTCAGTGAAAACGTTAAAAGCACCAAATCCCAAAGTTTAAATGTACTGCAAGGCCAATCTACAAGTGTTGAAAGAATTGGGCTACCCTATTCGATTTCCCTCACGCTCCTCAGACCTGAAATACAAGTACAAAAACACAAACAGCATACAAGACAGGAAATGCCAAACAGCATGCCCTTGAAAGATGGCGTCCGGAGCGCTAAACTGGTCAGCGATATCAAGGTCACGCACTTTTGAACCTAAAAGAATCGAAGCAACTCCAGCCACAAACCAAGCGATTTGCAAGTGTTTTCCTGGTTGAATCAGGCTGGATATCGCAAATAGAAAAAGTACTGCAGTCAGGTAATTGGAAATCCTGGCAAAAGAATAATCCCATTTGTAAACCGAAAAGTAAATCGAACTAAAAATAGCCAAAACAGCAATGATTGGCCAGCTGGGGTAAATTTTGGAATTTCTCCTGAACTGAATCTGAGGAAGCCAACTGCCAACCGCAATCGCCACCATACAAATCATCATGGCGTACATCCCTCCTACGTCAAACTGCTGCCCATATCGGGTTAGCGAAGCATGGAAAAACCCACTTCCTAATCCTAAATAGATTCCGGAAATGCCAAATAAAAAACCTATCGCTGGAGTAGCACAAAGATACCCTCGGGCCAAAGACCAGTTCCTTTTCCAATCGTAGATCGCCAATGCGATGGCATAAAAACCAAAACAGATATACACCAGATTGGACCAGGTGTTGATTCGTGTTCGAAAGATGCTATCCGGATAGATTTGCTCACCATACTCAGGCTGAAGAAATTCATCTGCTGGAGTCCAATCCGTCCAAACCGGAACTTCCTGAAAAACGCCAAAAAGCACAAGAAAAAACAGGAATACGATTAAAGTACCGCCTAACCCGATGCCATGAACCCAGCGCGGTAAATGATCCAATTTTAATCGCTCCAGCATGCTTTTTCGAATCTGTTTTTCTGTTGGACGGGATTCAATCATCGTTTTTTCATTGGAAAGGATTTAGTATAAAAATAGAAAATAGCTTAAGATTAATCGGACGCTAAAGTGCTGTTTTCTTTTTGACTAAGTGATTCAAGAAACGTTCTATTTACTAGTAAATCCCCACTAAGCTCTCATACCCAGCACTCCTCTTCTCAATTCAATATTTTCGCGGACGGTGCGAGCAGCTTCCTTCAAATAGGCAATATGTTCTTCCCGTCCATACAAAGCATAATCATCCGCCAGGTTGGCACCGGGCTTTTCCCTTCGTTCATAGCGGCTGTTCTTGAGCTGCTGCGCTTTTGGGCTAAATTCCTCTATGCTATCTCCAGTATCAAAATAAGCATCCTCATCCTGAGGCAGGTTATTATTTCGTATCGTCACAAACGGCAGCCCACCGACCTCAAACACAATCTCAATGGCGATGGCCTCCTTCGAATAAACGATCCAAAACTCCCTGCCTTTGAATTCACTCTTGCTCAGCTCATAGCCAAACTCTGAGATCAAAAAATCAAAACCAAGGTCTACCTGCTCCAGATGCGTATTAAATGCTAGACTTTTGGTAAGGGGTATATTTTTTAGGCTCATTTTGGAAAATAATAATGGGAAATAATTGGTAGATACCTTGAAGAATCAGGTTGTAAATATTCAGGATTGAAAGAGTTGAATAATAGTCAAGCTGTTTTTTATAATCTGATTATTCGCAATTATGCTAGTAGATCAAACTGGCCTCGACTTCGCTCGGCCTTCGGATTCGGGGTTAATTATGGTGGGGGAAGAAAATGCGGCGAGGCCGCATTTTCTTCCCCCACCTAATTTAAAACCTAAGGCTCACCGAGCGAAGTCGAGGTGAATATCCATAAAATTTGGTAACTGGAATGAAAGCATATATACACATTTTATAAAAATAAAGCGCCTTTATTCTAAATCTAAAGCCCAAAGATCCACATTTATCGGGATTAAGCGCTGTGATTAGATTTTCAATTCGCTAAATCCAATTTTTCAAACGAAAGCGAAATCCCCAACCAATCAAAACAATGAATCAAGAACAGGAAGCGTCGCAAGGGGCTTACAATCCAATTCTCATCAATCTATTATCTTGTGAAAATTTTCAAAGTAAGATCATTTATCATGAGGCGCAAAATCCCAGAATCAACGCTACCAAAACTTAATCGCTCACCATTTATTACTTCCGAAGGCTTACAAAAATTAAGGGAAGAACATGATCATTTGTGGCGAGTAGAACGTCCTGACGTTACCGCTAAGGTGGCATGGGCCGCAAGTTTGGGAGATCGTTCGGAAAATGCCGATTACCATTACAACAAAAAACGTCTTCGAGAAATTGATAATCGCCTACGTTATTTGCGTCAGTGTATAGATGACTTTAAAGTGATTGACTACCACCCCAACCAAGAAGGAATAGTGAATTTTGGTGCTTGGGTAGAAATAAAAAACGAAAAGAAAGGTCTTAAAAATCGTCTTCGAATTGTTGGTTACGAAGAGTTAATAGGTAACAAAGATTACATCTCTATGGACTCTCCCATGGCTAAATCGCTTCTTGGTAAAACTGTTGGAGATGAGGTGATAGTGAATACCAAATTGGGTGATTTTGTGTGGAAAATTCTCAAAATAGAGTACCAAAAGTAGTTTCGCGCTTCTATTCCTTTTTTACAGATTGTAATTTCAGAATATGTATATCCGCAATTGAACCAGCAAAAGGTAAAAGCGACTTAATTTATGGGAAACACTAGCATTGCTGTTTCTTCTGTCTTTGAGTCTCTGTGCCTTTGCGGGGGATGGATTCTGAGGGTTAATTCAAAAAAATCCTCCTTCCGTAATCAGATAATTCTCCAGGATTTTACTTTAAAACCTCAAATCCAACCATAGTAAAGTCATCATTGAAGGTTTCCTTTCCACTGTACTGTAATCCAAACTGTTTGACACTTTCCAATAATTCTGCAATCGGTAAGTGTGCGTTGTCTACCAGAAAAGAAATAAACTCCTCCCGATTGAGCATGACCTCATCTCTGTTCCAGAGTTCTAGTATGGCATCCGTGTAAAGCAAAAATTTATCTCCGACTTGAAGCTGAATTTTGGCTTCGGAATAGTTAACTGATTTACTGCTGAAAGCACCCACCAATGGGCTTTCCGATTTTAATGAAATGACTTCCTTTATGGCAGGACGGAGGACAAAACCTTCGGGATGACCGGCTTGTGTGAAGTTTAGCGTCTTGTCATTCGCATCATAAATGGCATAAAACATCGTAATAAAAGAACCTCTCGGCATTTTATTATACAATTTCTCATTCGTGACACTGACTACATGAGCTGTCGAAGTCGATTGGATTGCAATATTCTTAAAGGCAAATGAAGTCATAAAGGTCAACAGCGCTGCAGGCACGCCATGTCCCGTCACATCAGCGATTAATACGCCATAGCGTCCATCGCCCAGATCAATGATATCAAAGAAATCTCCTCCAATTTGATCCACTGGTTCAAAGAGGGAAGCAAACTGAATTTTTGAAGTAGTAGGATGAGTAGTTGGCAGGATAAAATTCTGAACCCTTCTTGCCTCGTCCAATTCAAAATTGATCTTCTTTTGAAAGAGCTCCAACTCTTCATTTGCAGCTTTCAATTTCCGCTGCGTTTCTCTCAATTCAGTGATATCTGACTGTACGCCCACATAATGCGTGGTCATTCCATTTTGATCTTTGAGTGGGGTGATGGATAGCCTGTTCCAAAAAGGCGTCCCGTCTTTTTTATAATTGAGAAGTTCTACTGTAGTCTGCTCGCCGCTTCGAATCGCTCTTCGAAGTTGCTCGATAGGAGCCTGATCGGTCTCCTCCCCTTGCAGAAAACGACAATTTTTCCCCACTACATCTTCTTTGGAGTAGCCAGTCAATCGCTCAAAGCCATCATTGATAAAAATAAGTGGACGGTCAGGCTGATCCATTGCACTGATGGTAATGCCCTCATTTGCTGTATTAGTAGCTTTGATCAGCAAATTCTCAAACTCTTGAAACAAACTCTTTTCTTCGGAACTCTTTGTCATCTGAGAACTAAGTTACGCCTATTGCCTAGGAGGATAAAACGCCTCATGTAAATTTTTTAATTACTGTCAGGTTGGGTAATGATGTAGAATAATCAATTCAATGCCTGGAATCGGGGGAAATGAAAGACGTTTTACAGCACTTGATACCTCTTGAAACTCTCTGTTTGCTCAAAAATCCCTATGGTTTTCTTTTATAATTTAAAATTAAGTTCGATTTCGAATAAAAAACTACTAAAACTTACACCAAAGGATTTTTCCTTCTGGCTCAAACTAATATCTTTAGAAAGTAATTTTTGATCTAATTTTTTCTAATGGACAAGAAGACCCTTTCTGAACGCGACGTCTGTACCAAATTAATAACCCCAGCTATTGAAAAAGCTGGATGGAATATCAAAAAGCAAGTTCGCGAAGAAGTCTCTTTCACTGATGGAAGGGTGATTGTCCAAGGAAGTCTTCACACCAGAGGTCAACGAAAAAGAGCTGACTACATTCTTTATTATAAGAATGACATTCCGATTGCAATCATAGAAGCAAAGGACAATAAGAAGCCTGTTGGGTCAGGAATGCAGCAAGCAATTGAATACTCGGAAATCCTTCAACTTCCTTTTGTCTTTACTTCGAATGGGGATTCTTTTGTCTTTCATGACAAAACAAACGATATAAGAAGAGAAGAGGAAATAAGTTTGGATTCCTTTCCAAATCCTGAGGAACTTTGGGTTAAATATTTAAAATATAATGGCTTAGAAGAACCTGAAAAACGGAAAATAGTCGAGCAAGATTATCATATCGATGAAAGCGGAATGAGTCCCCGCTATTATCAAGCTAATGCAGTAAACCGAACCATTGAAGCAATTGCAAAAGGACAAGATCGAATCCTATTGGTGATGGCAACTGGCACAGGCAAAACCTACACTGCATTTAATATCATTTGGAGATTATGGAAAACAGGAATCAAAAAACGAATTCTGTTTTTAGCTGATCGGAATGCCTTATTGACTCAAACCAAAAATGGGGACTTCTCCCCTTTTGGTAATGATATCATGCATATCATTAAAAATCGAAAGATTGATAAATCCTACCAAATTTACTTCGCCCTTTATCAGGGTTTAACAAGTAACGAAGAAGAGAAAAACGCATACAAAGAATTCAGCAAGGACTTCTTTGATCTGATCGTCGTGGACGAGTGCCATAGAGGATCAGCTTCTGAAGCTTCTGCATGGAGAGAAGTCCTGGACTATTTCGAGGGAGCAACTCAGATAGGAATGACTGCTACTCCAAAGGAAACCAAGGATATTTCCAACATGGATTATTATGGTGAGCCTGTCTATACCTATTCCCTGAAGCAAGGAATCATGGATGGGTTTTTGGCTCCTTATAAAGTAGTTCGAATCACGACAAATCTAGATGAAGGCTGGAGACCATCGGCAGGAATGCTGGATAGATATGGAAATGAAATCAAGGATAGAATTTACAACCTAAAGGATTACGATAGGAAAATGGTCATCGATCAGCGGACGCAACTGATCGCCGAGAAGATTACTGAATTCCTGAAAGCCACAGATCGATTCGCCAAGACAATTGTCTTTTGCATTGACATAGAACATGCGCAACGAATGAGACAGGCACTGATCAATGCTAATGCGGATTTGGTATCAAAGCATCCTTATTATGTCGTCAAGATTACCGGAGATGATGAGATCGGGAAAAGGGAGCTGGATAACTTCACCGATGTGGAAGAGCGCTTTCCTGTAATCGCCACCACTTCTAAAATGCTTACCACAGGAATCGATACTAAAATGGTGAAGCTTATTGTCTTAGAATCCAATATCGCTTCCATGACTGAGTTTAAGCAAATTATTGGAAGAGGTACTAGAATAAGAGAAGCGGAAGGAAAACTGTTCTTCACCATTATTGACTTTAGAAAAGCGACCAATCTCTTTGCTGATCCTGATTTTGATGGAGATCCTGTACAGATTTATGAACCAGGAATTGAAGAATCACCTGTGCCACCAGAAGAAGAACCATCAGATGATCTTGATCTAGTTGCAGATCCAGAGCGACCTGAATTAGAAACCCTTCCTCCGAATATTGATATTTTGGAAGGAGATCCTGAAGCGGAGCCCAGAAAGTACTACGTTAATGATGTGCCTGTCACAGTAATCAATGAACGGATTCAATATTTCGGTTCTGATGGAAGATTAATCACCGAATCGCTAAAAGATTATACGCGCAAAAACATTGATAAGAACTTCAGTTCTTTAGATGCATTTATTCAACGTTGGTCTGAATCAGAAAAGAAAGAAGCACTTTTAACTGAACTCGCGGAGCAGGGAATATTATTGGAAGCTTTACGTGAGGAAGTGGGCAAAGACATGGATGCTTTTGATTTGATTTGTCATGTCGCATTTGATCAACCTCCCCTCACCAGAAAAGAACGGGCTGAAAATGTGCGTAAGCGCAATTACTTCTCCAAATACAGTGAAAAGGCTCAGGAAGTATTAACCACCCTTTTGGATAAGTATGAAGAAGAGGGAATCACGACCATCGAACAAGGATCAATCCTCAAAGTACAGCCGCTTAATCTGCTAGGTTCACCAGTAGAATTGGTACGAGCCTTTGGAAAACCCAAAGATTTTGATGCGGCAATCAAAGAATTAGAAAACGAAATATATCAAACGGCTTAATAATGTCCTTTGAGGAATAAAAGATGGGCACCTTTTCACAAATATATATCCAAGTGGTAATGGCAGTAAAAGGCCGGTATAGTTTGATTTCTCAATCTTGGGAGGAAGAATTGTATAAATACATCACAGGGATAATAACCAACAAAGGACAAAAGCTAATCGCTATTAATGGGATGCCTGACCATATTCATATTTTAATAGGCTTGAAACCATCTGGCTGTGTATCTGATTTAGTGCGAGAGATTAAAAAGTCGTCTAATACATTTATTTAACGAAAAGAAATTTACCAAATCGAAATTTGAATGGCAGGAAGGCTATGGAGCTTTTTCCTATTCACATTCTGCCTTAGATCATGTGATTGCATATATTCAAAATCAAAAGGAACATCATCGAAAAAAATCATTCAAGGAAGAATACATTGATTTCTTGAAGAGATTTGAGGTAGAATTCAAGGAAGAGTATTTATTCAAATGGATAGAAGATGAATAAAGTTAGACCTCGAAGAGGTCAAATGTTTATAAAATAAATAACGAACGAAAAGGACAGACCTCGAAGAGGTCACATATTTATAGCAATGGAGCGATTGTCCGGATTAATACGACCCCCTCGGGGTCGTACATTTCCATCTCGAATTGTAGCTATAAACATTTGATCCCGTTGGGATCAATTAACGAACAATAAAGAATTTAAAAAATAAAAATGTCCCTAATAACAACAAACATTAAAGGCATCCGCGATATCATGCGGAAAGACACAGGAGTAGACGGAGATGCACAGCGTATCTCCCAAATGGTGTGGATGCTCTTTATGAAGATTTTTGCCGATAAAGAGGAAGAATGGGAAATCACCATTGAGGACTACGAAAGCCCGATTCCTGATAACCTCAAATGGCAAACCTGGGCTGCAGATGAAGAAGGCCTGACGGGCGATGACTTGATGGACTTCATTAATAATAAGCTGTTTCCTGCTCTTAAAGAACTGGATATCACCATCAGTCCTCAAGCTAAGATTATCCGATCGGTTTTTGAAGACACCTACAATTACATGAAAAACGGAACGCTTTTCCGTCAGGTAATTAACCAAATCAACCGCATCGATTTCAACAGCTCTTCTGATCGACATTTATTCAATGACCTCTATGAAACCATTCTAAAGGAACTGCAATCTGCGGGATCTTCCGGGGAGTATTACACTCCACGTGCGGTCACGCAGTTTATGGTGGATATCATCAATCCTCAGCTAAAAGAATCTGTTCTTGACCCTGCTTGCGGTACCGGTGGATTTCTAACCTGCACCATTGATCATAAAAAAGCACTGGTGCAAAACAATAAGGATGAGCGGGATTTGCAGGCTACGATTCGAGGAATCGAGAAAAAGCCTTTACCGCATTTGCTGTGTACCACCAATCTGATGCTGCATGGCTTTGATGTACCAGCCGTTCGTAGAGATAATTTGCTGAGCAAGCCTTATGCGGATTGGGGTGCTGGGGATAAGGTAGATATCATCCTGACCAACCCTCCTTTTGGGGGTGTGGAAGAAGATGGTACCGAAACCAATTTTCCACAGAAGTTCCGAACCAAAGAAACTGCCGATCTTTTCTTGGCCCTAATTATTCGCTTGCTGAAAGATGGCGGAAGATGTGCCGTGGTTTTACCTGACGGAACGCTCTTCGGGGAAGGTGTGAAAACCCGAATCAAAGAGGAACTGATGGAGCGCTGCAACCTACATACCATCGTGCGACTTCCCAATGGCGTATTTAATCCCTACACAGGCATCAAAACCAATGTGCTCTTTTTTGAAAAAGGAACACCCACCAAAGACATCTGGTATTTTGAGCATCCCTATCCGGATGGGGTAAAGAGCTATAACAAGGGCAAGCCAATCCATATCAAGGAGTTTGACTTGGAAAAAGCTTGGTGGAATAACCGGGAAGATGAACAATACAATGCCTATGCCTGGAAGGTGTCAGCGGATGAGATTAAAGCCAGAGGTTATAATCTGGATATCAAAAACCCACATCAGGAAGCAGATGACCTAGCTTCACCAGCCGTGATTCTGGAAAAATACAATGGTACTTCCAAAAAGATCAGCAGCATACAGGATGAGATTATAAATATACTAACCGAGGCTTTGAAATAAATGAAGTTATTAGAACATTTCAAGGAATTGACGATGCATCCCAAAAATGCAGAAGAGCTAAAAGGCTTGATCCTGCAACTTGCTGTTCAGGGCAAACTCACTAAAAAGTGGCGTGAAGAAAATCCTGATGTTGAGCCTGCTTCTATTTTACTAGAGCGAATTAGATCTGAAAAAGAAGTCTTGATACAAAATAATAAGATTAAAAAGGAAAAATTACTTCCAGATATCACTGAAGATGAAATTCCATATGAATTACCAGAAAGCTGGGTTTGGACTAGATTAAATAATGTTTGTGAATATATACAAAGAGGAAAATCACCAAAATATACAGAAGAACCAAAAATACCTGTCATCTCACAAAAATGCATTCAATGGGCTGGTTTCGATATATCGAGAGCTAATTTCATAACCGAAGAATCTCTCGAAAAATATGGTGAGGAAAGATTTCTTCAAGTGGGTGATTTGCTATGGAACTCCACCGGAGATGGTACGATTGGGAGAGTAATTTCTTATCCTGGTTCTGATTTTTCTAAAGTTGTCGCAGATTCACATGTCACAGTAGTAAGAGGGTTCAAGAAATATATTATTCACGATTATTTATGGACTTTCACCGCAAGCCCTCTAATTCAAAATTTAGTTGCGGGAAGAGTTTCTGGAAGCACTAAACAAACTGAACTTGGTACTGGGACAGTCAAACTAATGGAATTTTCTCTTCCTCCCCTCGAAGAACAAAAAGCCATTGTCAGCATAGTCAATACTTTGTTTAAAGAAGTTGAAGAATTAGAGCAGCAAAGCAAAGCGCGTATAAAGCTGAAAGAAGACTTTGTGACTTCTGCCTTGAATCAATTGGCAAATGGAGATACCGCCACCGAATGGGGGTATTTACAAGCCCATTTTAAAACCTTCTTTACCGAGAAAAGCAGCATCAAAAAACTCCGGGAAAGCATTTTGCAATTGGCTGTACAGGGGAAGCTGACTCGAGATTGGCGCGCCCTTCGACAAGCTCAGGGACCGGAAATGGAGTCAGCCACTACCCTACTCGAACGCATCAAAGCCGAAAAAGCCCAACTGATCAAAGCTGGAAAAATCAAAAAGGAAAAACTACTTCCAGAGATCTCAGATGAGGAGATTACTTATGACTTGCCTGAAGGATGGGTTTGGTGTAGGTTTCAAGAGATATTTGATATTAGAGATGGTACACATGACTCGCCAAAAGATGCCCTTGGTTCTAATACTTATCCACTCGTAACAAGTAAGAATTTCAATAACGGTGAAATCGATTTTGAGACAGCAAGAAGGATTTCTTTAGAAGATTATTTAAAGGTGATTCAAAGGTCACAAGTTCACTCAGGTGATATTTTGTTTTCAATGATAGGAGGAAATATTGGTAACCAAGTTGAGGTTGGAATAGTAACAGAGTTTGCAATAAAAAATGTGGCACTTTTCAAACATTATCGATATGGATTACCCGTTCCAGGGTTTCTAAAACTCTTTAGTCAATTCATTGCTATGAGTTTACAGGGAGAAGCCGCAGGAGGAGCACAACCTTTTGTTTCACTTAAATTTTTCAGAAACTTGATTATCGGATTGCCACCAGAAGCGGAACAAAAAGCCATTGTAGAAAAAGTCAATGCCTTAATGGGCTTCTGTGATAGCCTAGAGAAAGAAATAGAACAAAACACTCAGCAGCTGGAGGATTTGATGCAGAGTTGTTTGAGGGAGGTTGTTTAGCATTTAAATTTTTAAAAATATCAATTATGGAAGTTGAAAGCCCTCATGACGTAAAAGTCTATCAAATTAATCGGGGATTCTATGAGTTTCGAAATTTAAACTCGAGCTCGGGAATTATCCATCACATCATTAACTATCACGTAGAGCACTCCCTGAGACAAATTGATTATGATGGAAACTTACCAGAATATCAAAAGGACAATATTAAATATAGTCTATATGTTTATAATGAAGTCGAATATGTTTCCCCATGGAAAGTATATTTACCTGCTGAAATCACCGAGGATAATGATTTTAATGTAAAGGCCTCGTCATTTGTTTTATTCGCAGAATTAGAAGATAGAATATTCTGCATTGTTGGCGGACGAGGTATATCAGCTATAAAAAGGTTCATCAATTATTCATTTGGTCTTGAATTATATGAAAAATTTTCAAACCCAACTACCGATATTGTTTATACTTTATTTTCTAGATCCCTATCTGGAAATTTAACCTCTCAATTCTCAACATTTAAAGAACAACAAATTCTCATTGACGCTTTATCATTAGGAAGAATACCCATAAAAATATTAATTGGGATAAACCAAGAGGGGTTTCTTGAAATCTTTAATTTTTTACCATTAACTGAAAATACAGAGCAATTTATTGAAATAGGAAACTCATTTTGGTTAAAGAACAAACTAACGTTTGACGAAACCCATCAGTTACTTCAAATTGTAGGTGATCTTTTACAAAGACCATCAAACAATAGAATAAGTCGTTTTGAAGAAGTGAAAGATCAAGAATTTTGTGATAATTCATTGATTCCAGGCTTGTCTACTAATATTTTTGATGATTCTCAAAGAGTAGCTAGCGGAAGTCATGCTCAACTAGATTTTGATTTTGTTCATCCTCAAAAACTTTTAATGTTTTATGAATGTGATTCATTTCAAGCCTTCTACAAAAAAGGCAAAGTCCCAATGTACTCCACAAATAATAGAAATGAGATATATCAGGGAGTTCTAACTAAAATCAGGAATGATCATGGAAGTATTAACCAATTTGATTTTAATGGAATACTTTGGGGAATACAAATAAAAGGTTTTAAAGGAGGTAATGAGGTAACAAAAGCACCATTCATCACACACATAAATTGTGAATATAAAATAAATCAAACATCTTATTTTTTCCTAGACAATCGTTGGTATCAGGCGAAAGGGGATTTTATTGATACAATTAATTCAGAAAGCAAACAAATCTTAAAAGCGAAGTTTTGGGAAAACAATCCTTTAGCTTTAAGCTGGAACTCTAGTCAGACTGAAGGAGTCTATAATCTTAGCTATTTGAATCAACAAGGTTTTATTGTGCTCGATAGAATGTTGGGGCAAAACATAGAACTTTGTGATTTACTTTACGAAACAGACACTACGATTTACCTTATTCATGTAAAAGCAGGGTTTGATGCTAAGTTGAGAGAACTCACAAATCAGATTTTAATTTCATCATCTAGACTTTCCAATGATTTAACGACAAATAAGGATTTCGTAAGAGAAGTTTTTCAATCTTTCCAAAATAGCCCTAACAATATTCATTCGTTCGATGAAGAAAGATTTTTGAATCTTTTTGAAAAAAATATTGAGTTTGTTCTTGCCTTTTGCCCGAAAGGTGTCAGAAACGATGTAATTAATAATATAGAAGCATTCACATCAAATGTGGCCAAATTTTCGATAATCAGCGTTTCAAGGGAAATGGCTACAAACAGCTACCCTCTAAAAATAGTAGAACTTTCAAGTTAACTAAAAGCTATATGGCTGAAATACATCGAAATAATACAGGTTTATCAGGAGAGTACTTTGTTGCAGCAGAGTTGTATAGAAGAGGTTGGTCTGTCGGTATGACCTTGGGTAATGCCAAAGCAGTTGACCTTTTTGCGGAGAAAGGTAATACGAGAATTTCTGTCCAAGTAAAGTCAATATATAAAGCTAAAAACGTAGGATGGCCTCTAATGAATACTGCTGTTAAGCAGGACTGCTTTTATATTTTCGTCAATCTGAATGGCGACAAGATCAATGCTGATTTACCTGATAGTCCGCAGTATTTTGTTTGTACTTCAGTGGAAGCACTTTTAAAGGTTAAACAATATAAAACTCGCGGTATTGTAAATCTTAACTCTCTCAATAATCAGTTATTTTTAGAAAGATGGGATAAGTTGGAGATTTAAGATTATGATATGGAAAGATTAGCCTCAGATAAATTCCGAATGAATTCTTTAGATGAGTTTATTTCATTTTTACAACTACATCTAATTGATGATGATGAATTCCGACTATTTCGAGGTCAGAAGAATGCTTCTTGGAAACTAGAATCGAGGCTCTATCGAGAAGTAATGGAGGCTGATCTTGAGCAATCTTTTTATGAGATAGAGCAAACATTATTTGAAAGCTTCAAAAGCAAGCTAGACAAATTAAAAAAAGAGACTTCTTCAAACACCGAAGTTTTGGCATATGCTCAACATTATGGTTTACCTACACGACTACTTGATTGGTCGACTAATTCTTTGGTTGCTTTATGGTTTGCATTTAGTGAAAGTCAGATGGGTAATTTTGATAGAGTTGTTCAAACGATTACAATTCAAAAATGGGATGTTAAAGGTGCTGAAGATGAAAACATCTTTAATACAAGAGTTGCTAGATTTATTAATCCTCGAAATCATTTCATAGATGACAGAATAAAGAACCAAGAAGGTTGGTTTTCAAATCAGGATATAAACATTATTCCTATAGGTAAAGAGCGTTCAGGAGATGGTCTCCCCCATTTTGGTCGATCTGGTTTAATTGAAGAGGACGATTATTTCAACTGGAAAATCTCAAAGTATTATTTCAGTAATTCACTTAGAAATTCCATTTTGGAAAGCCTTGAAGAAGCCGGAATTACAAAAGAGTTTTTATTTCCTGACTTTTCGAGAATATGTGAGGAGATAAAGGATGACGTTTATTCGAGATTTTGAATGATTCATTATGACAAATAAATATCTATTGAACCAAAATGTAAACCTGTAGGTTGACACTATGAATATTGTTACTATATTTGAGCGCTCTAGGGACTGTCTTTTTGCTGTTAAGTATGATGACAATAAGCTAGATGCGCTTGAAATACTACAAGAAACATGGTCAGATCCAGAAGAATTACGCAAGTTTTTCATACAATACAAAAAGGATTATGAAGCCTATTATGGCAAAGCAAGAATCAGTTCGATAGTTGAGATAGCCATCGATGATGCGGATTTGCTGTTTGAAACCTTATTTAAATTGGCTGAAGATGAATCAGGAAGTCATCTTGGCGAATTTTTAAAACCGCTACACAATAAAGAAGCTGGAAAAGCTTATGACTTACAACAATTAAAAGGATATGGAACACTCAATAATTCATTTTTGAGAGTGTATGCTATTCGGTATGGAAATTCCTACGTTATTACTGGGGGTGCCATTAAATTGACGGATCAAATGAAAGATCGGAAACACACAAAAGATGAGCTTTATAAACTCAATTTGGTAAGAGATTACCTCCAAGAGAAAGGTGAAGAAGGAGAGTTCGTTTACTTAGACATTTAAGACAATGAGCATTACAGAAGAAAAATTAAAGAATTTAGCAGCAAAGAATCCAACCTCCAACTGGAAGGAAAAAGTTGCTTTTAGAAAAGAAAATAAGGCATGGATCAAGAAGGCAACAAGAATTGCTTTGCGCATTTTGGATGCCTTGGATGATAAAGGCTGGAATCAAACCGATCTGGCAAAAGCGCTAGGTGTGACTCGTCAGCAAGTAAGCAAATTGGTAAAAGGACAGAATGATTACAAGCTTTCAACCCTTACCCAATTGGAAAAAGTGCTGGAGATTCAGTTGCAGGCTATTTTGGCAGAGAATGAGCAGGTAATGACTGAGGAGATGATTAAAGAGCGATTAAATGAAGAAATCACTGATTATCATCGCAAATGGGTTCTTACCCAGCAGTATTTTAATTTGAAAAATCAAAAACCAAATCCTCAACTAGTAATGGCAGTGGAAAAAGCTTCCGAGGATGATTATGCAATGGCAGGATGAAAGCAAAATTCTCACCCTTACAATTATTGGATTTCAAGCTCTTGGAGTCTCATTATGAATTTATAGTTCCTGAAAATGATGAACTGGACCCAAAAGAACTGTTTTTCTCCTATCCAGTCGAAATAGATTTTGGTATGAGCCCTATCGAAGAAAATGGCGAAATCCAATTGATAACTATAATTGAAGTCAATCTAGACGAGGAAAACAAATTCCCTGGATATAAAATAATGGTTGAAGGTGGTGGTACTTTCAAAATCAGTGAATCTGAAGAAATTGAAGATGGACTAAGAAACAATCTGTTAAGATTTTCTACGCTCAATATGATGGTAAATAACTTACGTAATATTATCTACCAAATTACTAATTTGGGGCCAATGGGAGGCTATTTGCTACCCCCTATTGATATTACTAAGTTATTAAAGGATAAAGCTGATGAACAGGAAGATGAATAAATAAAAACTTAAAAAAACCGAGATAGATTTGTTTCGGTTTTTTTATGGTTAAATGTATTTTTTCAAAGCTCAGCAATTCAATGTTTATAATGTCAAATCCTAATCTTAGGATTTTCAATGTGTAGAAAATCTACGATCCAAGTTTTTGTCTTGCTGCGTCTTGTCCCGATGAATTCGGGGGCAAAAAAACATGGAAAAAGAAAATAAAAATCGTTACCATCCCCCCGCACATACACCCTTTTCCAGATAGAAATCCTGCGCGGGAGGTTTTAAATGGTGGGGTTTCTTTTAACCATGGCCCCGATAACTATCGAGGGCGCCCATGGCTACCGAGCTTTAGCACCTACGGCGCAGGTGGCTAGGTCACTATTTGAGTGATCTTCCAATTTTAAGGTTTTCAGACTTCGCAATTTTGCCTTCTGATTTCAAAAGCTATGTTTCCTATGTGACTATGTGGTTTTAATAAAAGCCATACTACTCTCCTTTCTTTGTTCTTTTGGCTTGATGCAAAAGAACATTGAAAAAGAAAATAAAAACACCTTCGGTGTTATCTATTGCGGTAGAAAAACTATGTTTTCTATGTGTCTATGTGGTTTAAATAAAAAACATCTATGTTTCCGGAACTTTGTCGGGAGTAATAAAAAAACTCAACTCTCCAGATGATCATCCATCTTTTCCCGCATGCCCTTTCGGGTATAAACCCGGCTAGCCCAGAAATAGAAGATTAATCCGATGACTAACCAGCAGGCGACAATGGTCCATTCGATGCCATTCAGTGCAGAAGGATTTCCGGGTAAATACAAATAGAACAAGCCTAATCCGCATACAAAAGCCATGATCCCAACCCATTTCCCAAAAGGCACTTTAAATGGTCTAGGCATAAGCGGTTCCTTCTTTCGCAATCGGTAAAAGGACAGCGCCACCAAAGTCCAGGAAATCACTATTCCCAGCCCTCCGGCATTGACCAACCAATTCATCGCTTCTTTTCCGAAAACTGTGGCTAGAATTGAGGTCAGCGTGACAAATAGGATCGCTACAATTGGAGATTTGAATTTAGGATGCAGGACTGCAAAGGCTTTGGGTAGCATTCCAGAATATCCCATTGCATAGATCGCCCGGGTCGCTCCTACAAAAAAGCTATTCCAGCTGGTAATAATTCCTGCCAGACCCGCTAAAATCAACAGGTTTTTGGCCCAGACTCCTGAATAGATTTTCTGCATGGCATCTGCCGGGGCCAGTGTGCTTGCTTCCAGTTCAATGCTGCTAAGGGTGGTTCCAACGCTATAAATAATCGCCGTGTACCAGCCAATGGCCAAAAGCACGGAGAGAATCAGGATCTTGCCAATTTGCTTAAAAGGAAGATTGATTTCTTCCGCAGCCTGTGGAATCACATCGAATCCCACAAACATAAAAGGCGTCATTACAATGACTGCCAGCAAGCCAGTTGATATCTTCTCCGTTCCCCAGATTTCCCCGGATGAAATAGCTTCATTGGGAGAAAAAAGGCTTCCGAAAATCAACATCAAACCAGCTACTAGGATAAAGAGCGTAAAAACAGTTTGGATAAAAGCGGCAGATTTGACTCCAAAGAAGTTGATGACTCCGATCAAAACCGATCCAACTATTCCAATCAGAACCCAATCCAGGTAGATGGGATTGCCTTGGAAGTTCCAGAGTGCTTCCCCTTGGGAAAGGGGTAAAATATTTCCCAGGACCACGGGCAAGGCCACCGCTTCAAAAGCACAGACGGAAACGTAGCCCAGAATAATAAACCAAGTACAGAAAAAGGAGGCGTCCAACCCGAGTCCCCGGTAACTGAACACATGCTCCCCTCCCACTTTTGGCATTGCTGCAGTTAGCTCGGAATAGGTCAAGCCTACCAAAGCCACCACAAATCCTCCGATAAAGAAGGCGAGAATTGCGCCCATTACTCCGGCTTTGAGAATCCACTCAGAGGTGAGCACCACCCAACCCCAGCCGATCATCGCGCCGAAGGAAAGAGTGAAAATATCCCATTTGCCTAGTACTCGATTGAACTTTGAACTCATTTGATATAGATGGTCTTTCGATTGATGAATTCCATCATGCCATCCTTGGAGAGTTCACGGCCGTAGCCTGAATTTTTTGTCCCCCCAAAAGGTAATCTCGGATCAGATTTGACTAATTCATTGATGAAATAAGCGCCATCTGACACTTCCCCCGACATGCTCAAAGCCTTTTCGATATTGGTCGTGCATACTGTCACACCCAAACCGTAATTTGATAGTTCAGAAAGTCGGAAGGCATCCTGCTCATCTTTTGCTCGGATCATGGCTGCCAAAGGTCCAAATGTCTCTTCGTCAAAAGCTGGCATTCCGGGTTTCACCTCTCCCAATATGGTAGGCTCGTGGTAGCAGTTTTCCTGTTTTCCCCCTAAGAGTAATTTGGCTCCTGCAGCAATAGACTTTTGGACTTGGCTTTGGAGTTCTTCTGCCAGATCTTTTCGTGCCAAGGTTCCTACTTTAGTATCTTCAGCCATGGGATCACCTGATTTAAGTTCTTTTACCCCTGCGGTGAATTTGCTCACGAATTCCTCATAAATCCCTTCCAAGAGTATAAAACGCTTGGCCGCAATACAGCTTTGACCACAGTTCAGCATGCGCGCTGCAAGTGCAGTTTTCACGGCTTGATCGATATCCGCATCTTCCCAAACGATAAAAGCATTGTTTCCCCCCAATTCAAGTAATGACTTCTTCAAGTGCCTGCCGGCGATTTCCCCTACGGCTGTTCCTGCTCGTTCACTTCCTGTGAGTGTGACCGCTTTAATCGCCGGATGTGAAACAATAGTTTCCGTCAGATCATGATGAACGATAAGATTTTGAAAAACTCCTTCGGGAAAACCAGCCTTCAGAAAGACAGATTCGATTTGCTTTGCGCAGCCAAAAACGTTTGAGGCATGCTTGAGCATTCCTGTATTTCCTGCCATCAGAGTTGGGGCAGCGAATCGAAATACCTGCCAAAAAGGGAAATTCCAAGGCATAATCGCCAAGACACATCCAATCGGGTCATGCTTGACCATGCTTTTCTGGGCATCCGTGGCAATGACTTCATCTTTCAAAAATGCAGAAGCATTTTCAGCATAATAGTCACAAACCCAAGCACATTTATTTACTTCTGCACGAGATTCTGAAATGGGTTTGCCCATTTCCAAAGTGATCATTTGAGCATATTCTTCGACATTATCCCGTAGAACAGTTCCTGCCTTTACCATCATGGCGGCACGCGATTCAATAGGTACTTTACGCCAAGAGCTAAAAGCATCGGCTGCTTTTTGGAGCATTAAGTTCACTTCTGATTCAGATTGAGCTTGATATTGACCGACTACTGCTCCGTTATAAGGGTTGATACTTTTAAAATCCATGGTTGATTAGGTGTTTATGATTATTATGTTGTCCAGTAATTTTTTGGGTTGAAAGGAATCAAAACTTGTTTTCCTTGGACAATCAAATTGGTTTTAATCGATTTTTATTTTGTTTAATGGCGATGAATCAGAGCTTGATGAAAAGTGATCAGTTTTTCCTCTTCTGTGAAATCGTCAAAAGACTGATTCATTATTTCGCCAGGCCAAAGCAGCTGCATTGCTCCGAGTTCCGGATAATAAGCAGCGGTATATAAAGTGCCTAAACCTTGTTCGTAATATTGGTTATAAAGCGGTGGATGGAGGAAAGAATTGCACAGTGAATCGCCACTCATTCCTCTTTTCAGGATATTTTCCAGGTAAATTGCTCTGGTGGCAGTTCGGTTTAGGTTCTTCTTTTTTGCCCAGTTGATCGGGCCTTGGTGGTTGGTGGTGAAATTGGCATCAGTCACTACAGAATTCCGATCCGGAGCAATCTGAACGGTTTTTACCTGGCCACTCTTATCTACCAAGGTCACATTATAAGACATGTGTGAGGGTACATTTTGAAGGACGCTGACTCCTTCTGCTACCGTGCTACAAAACTCCAAAATGTATCGGAGTATAAAAGGAACTCCGAATCCAAAACCCACGGTCTTTCTGCCACCATAGGTCAGAGAAAGTGCCAAACCATCTTCATTCATCCCGTCCAGCACGCCCATCAGGCAGTCACTGCTGGCGATAACGGATTTTCCGTTCCAAGCAGTTTTCAATAATACGCCTTCAAATCTTTCGGCATGGTAGTCGTAGTTCCGTACCAATTGGATGGTTTCTATGGTAGAGACCGCTTGAGAACAAGCACTGGAATAAGTTGGCGGCTGAAAACCAGTCAGAAAGCAGGCTGCGACTTCATCTGCCCGGACTAAATCACAGAGGTGATAATAAGTCGGTAAAAGCTCCGGCATGTAAATTTTCAAGGCCGAAATGGATTGGTTTGAATTAAATTCAGATACACTCGCATCCAACCAGGCCTTATAAGCTGGCCAACGTTCATGAAATAATTTTTGCCATTTGAAGTCTGCGATCGACTCATTGATGGAAGTGAAAAGGCGCTGCATAGTTCCCAGCAATTCAAAAACGAATTGATTCTAAATTTTAATTTTTCCGATTAGCTAAAATCAAGTCCAGAAAGTTATTCTTTGACCTTTACCCGAATTCAGATAGCCGAGGCTTCTAAGATTAGGGATTTTAATAAGCTCTTTTAAGGTAAGGCATTTAATCCTATTCTTAAATTAAAATTCCCCAGCGCTAAGGAAACCTAGTGCTGGGGAAAAAAGAGCTTTTGTATTATTTGGTCAAACTTCCTGTAAGATGAATTGGCTCTCTCTTATCTTCCACCAATTCTGAAGAATACTGACCTTTGACGGCTTTGATCCAAGTTTTTGCTCGCTCGGTTAGCTGGAAATTATCGGTCATCATGCGACCTCTGGAAACCAAAATCCCCATATCCGCACCTTCATATAAGTAATCGCCTTCTTTACTGATTCGCAAGAAAAAGGCTTCTTGCTCGGATTCTACAGCTCTTCGGTGAGTATCCATTCGGTCAAATTGGATATGACCATTGTCAAACATATGCCAGATTCCTGATTTAGGAGCGGAATGAATGTATTCCACGGTGTCTTCGGTATGCTTGATGACCATTTGACTCCAGTTATCAATATTTTCCTGTCGACCCCAGCGATCATTGATAGTTTTCACATTCAATTCGTATTTCTGATCCATCCATTCTAAAATATGAAATAGGTAAAGTGGGGCATCAGCCAAGGCGAATACGGCGTGATTGGTGATCGAACTTGCTCCAGTTACTCTTGGGTTAAGTTCTCCCAGATAGATCTTACCATTGTCCTGATCGATCAAGAAATCCAATTCAAAGTATCCCTTATAGCCTTCTTTCTTCAGTTGATCTCCAAAAAGCTGGGTGTACTTTCGAGCTTTTTGACGGATAGCTGGTGTAAAGGCATTCGGGTAAATCTCATTACCACACCAGCCTCCTTTGTAAGGAGTGAGCTCTTTAAAACCAACGAGCTCAGTCATTAATGGAGCGACTATCGTTCCGTTACTAGTTACGCAGGCTTCTATAGCAGATCCTCGGCAGTTAATCCGCTTCATAATTTTCACCTCTTCTTCTTTTTCAATTTCTGGAGCATGCTTCAGATATTCTTTTTCATTTGAAATAAAGAAAGTTGTATGTCCGGAGTCACCAAAAGGTGTTTGAATCACAAGATCAGTTCCCAGAGCCTTTTTAGACACTTCTTCCAAGTGCGCATAATTTTTTACTGGAGAAAGCACGTAGGGCACACAAGGAACACCTGCTTTTTCTGCGATCCGATTGGTATTGACCTTATTATCCATGTCATTCCGCATCTTTGCGCTTGGGAAAATCACTTCAAGACCAAGCTTTTTAGCAAGTTTTTCAGTTTTCTCATCAAACATTAAAAACATCGCTTTTCCTGCTTTGCCCTTTACTTTACGCTGATGAATAAATGCCTGAACTTCAGGGTGCTGAAGAAGGTAATTGTTAATGTCTTCAATACTCTCAAACTCGTCATGTGGTATCTCAGTTTGTGGTGCAAAAACATTCGGATGTAATCCATCAAAGCACTCTATATTACTTATAAACTTGAAGCCCTTTATCCACTCATCTGCTCCCAAAAGATTAAAATTTGTAGCACTGATAAAATAGATTGGAGTTTCATTCTTATAGAAAAATCGTCGGATATCGGATATGCCTTTCAAAATTGGGTTGGTAGGCTTTGCTTTTTCGATCGTTTTAGTAGTCATAATTTTATTATTGGTCTATACTTTTTTAATTATCTTTTTTTAGAAATGCTCATTGCTCCCATTGCGGTTGCTGTTTTCTGTCGATTCAGAACTGAGTCTTTGAATACTCTTAATCCTAAGTCCGCTCTATATCCGTGAATTTCAGAAACATCCAAAGCCAACATAAAGCGAAGAATCTCTTCACTGATCACTTGACCTGGGACCAAAACTGGGAATCCTGGAGGATAGGGAATTATAAATGAAGAAGCCACAAACTCTTTTCCTTCTTCAATTGCTTTTTTGCAATCTACCATAGAGATGTATTCACAATTATCCTCGTCGTAAGCAAGGAAATATGCTGCTCTTAAATTCCCTCCTGGAACTCCAGGTACCGCAAGGAATGAAGAATGAAATCGGCTGAAATCAGGTAATGGCGGCACATGTTTAGTGAGCGATTCAATCTGGATATCCGCAATTTCTCTTTCTCTTTGATTAAGGGATTCGAAATGCTGATCCAATTGCTCTGCAATATCCAAAAGCACTTTCGTCAGGTAGGCCACACTTCCTCTTGTGGTTCCAATATTGGTCATAAATAGAACCGTATTTCTCGAAGTCTTATTGATTTGGATGTTGTACTTGTCCATCAGATACTTGTTTTTGAAAGTATCTCCATCGATTCCGGTACGCCCTATAAACAAGGTGATTTTAGTGGGATCCAACATGAATTCGTCTTTTTCCCAAGCATCCTCCATACGATTCCATCCTTTTGTGGAATCGTAATATTCGCTTAATCCTGTATTTCGGTATTGATCTGGGATAAAATCCTTCACCGTCAACACATTGAAGTATTTACTGAGCTTTGGATTTCCAATGACTTTGGCCCTAAAAACCATTGCCAACTCGATGCTGCGCTCCACCATTTCATAGCCTTCAAACTGGGCTTGCCTTCTTCCGACATCAAGTGATGCCAACATCTGATAATTGGGAGAAGTGGAAGTATGCGTCATATACGCTTCCAGGAAGGTGTTTTCAGCTCTTTTTCTAAACTCTTCATCCCATATATGAATCATGGAACCTTGGCGGAAACTACTCATTGTCTTGTGTGTACTTTGAGTGGCGTAGACTCTTATTTTTACCAAATCGGGATCAGGTAATAAAGGATCTTCCCCTTCTTTAAGGCTCGCAAGGTGGTTTAGATATTCTTTTCGGTAAGCCTCAGTTTGGTATTTTTCATATAGCTTTTTGGCACTGAACATTCCTGTACGCTGCTTATAGGTGTAGGTAAATCCTGCAAAAGCAAACCAGGCCTCATCCCAAAGGAATACCATGTCTGGTTTGATTGCCAGCACACTTTCCATTACGCGTTGTACATTGTACACCATTCCATCAAAGGTGCAATTGGTCAGTAATAGCATTTTGACTTTGTCCAATCGCCCTGCGGCTTTCAAAATTTTAAGTTTCTTAAGAATTTGTTCTAAAGGAACTGCTCCATAAATGGAATATTTTTCAATTGGATAAGAATCTAGATATACCGGATATGCTCCTGAAAGTACTAATCCATAGTGATGCGATTTATGGCAATCTCTATCAATTAAAACCAAGTCTCCAGGTGCTACCAAAGCTTGAAGTACAATCTTATTAGCAGTTGACGTTCCATTAGTTACAAAAAATGTTCGCTGAGAACCATAAGCCTCTGAGGCCATTTCCTGAGCTTTCTTCAATGGACCCGTAGGCTGTAATAATGAGTCCATTCCCCCAATGGTAGATGAGGTTTCTGCCAAGAACATATTTCTCCCGTAGAATTCCCCAAAATCTTTGATCCATTTCGATTTAAATACTGAGTTACCTCTAGAGATAGGCATAGCATGGAAAACCCCTGTTGGTTTTTGACTATACTCTTTCAAAGCGGTGAAGAAAGGAGTCCTGTATCGTTCGTTTATTCCTCTGATTATTCCTAAATGAAGTTCCTGAAGATCTTCTTTTCGATAGAATATTCTCCGGAAAGTAGCTAATGTCTTGTCTTGCAACTGACCAAGTGCTGTGTCAGTGACATAATAGGTGTCTAATTCAGGTCTAAATTGTTTGATCAATTGCCCTAGCCTTGGCCCTAACTCGGCCTCAGAAAGGTCCTCCAATTTTAAATTAAGAACATTCTGAATATAAGGTTTGATCAAAGGGGTAATATTCGAAGAGAGGTATGGGGGTGCGTATCGAATGACAACTGCCTGAATATTTGGATTGAAGAAAAGGGCGATTAAAGCATCCTGGAAGGAATGCTGCACGACAATGTTATAAGTAAACTTATCGTTTGGATCATGAAGATCTCTGATTTTTTCATGCAAATTTGCCTCATCAATTGGGCTCAAATTATCCAGAAAAAGAACTTCGAAGTAATTCTTTTGTCCACTTTGACGAATACTTGTAATCAACTCATTTTCGATATCTTCGTCATCCTCTGCAGAAGAAACATTAGGATTACCGCTATACACATCATCAACAACCTTTTTGGTTGTGTTGGTGATTACTTGACCCATGAAGCCATAATCTCTCTTATCAAATGATTTAATAAGTTTTTCGATTACTGCTTTACCAGGTATTGCAAAATATTTTTCTACCACCGCTAAATCACTTAGCAATTGACCAATACTGGTTTTATGCTTGGATTCGGCAGCAGATCCAGGTTTAGCTTCGATAAGTTCTTCGCTTTCGATCTTTAATTCATTCCATCGGTCAAGTCGAAGCTGACCAATACTATAATAGGGAGCGCTTATTGCTTTTTTAGTGATTTTCATTTAATGGAGTGGAGAGCTAGTTTGTTACCTTCAGTATCAATAAATAGGGCAAAGTACCCATCATCTTCACTAATCAAGGTTTTACCTAAAATGACACGGCCGCCTGCGGCTTCCACTCTTCCTAAAACGGGTGCAAGATCTTTACCGGCATTTAGATATACTAAGGTGCCGGTTTCACTGGGAGTACTTCCTTCACCTACTACAATAGCTCCCCCAATACCATTCTCAGCGGGGAATAATGCCATGGAATAACCATTGGTTTCCATAGTTTCCATTTCGATTGAGTAGATGTAATTGTAGAAAGCAACTGCCCTGTATAAATTCAAAGCAGGTATTTCAAACCAGCTTACATAGTGACGGATTTTTTCTCTTTTTTTTCCTGTGGAGGGTAATCCCATTAGTTTTTGTTAAAGTTGAAGAATTGATTTTACAAGTGATGTTT
Source organism: Algoriphagus marinus (assembly GCF_001936475.1). Lineage (GTDB taxonomy): Bacteria > Bacteroidota > Bacteroidia > Cytophagales > Cyclobacteriaceae > Algoriphagus > Algoriphagus marinus. The sequence goes on from NZ_MSPQ01000008.1 coordinate 31,194, forward strand.
TAAAGAAGATGATCTGAAATCCCAGCCAATTTCTCTTAAGGAATGGCTGGGAATACAGAAAATCATGCTAATAAATTAAAGGCCTTTGAACCCCATTGGAGTTGCCTCTTGATTATATTCACTTTCTTTTTGACGCAGCTTCGCGAGCTCGTCCAATTTTTTGGGCTTGATCAATGGCCCAAGTGAGTCCAAATAAGGTAAAGGCGTACCTGCCTGATAGATGGAAAAATCTTTAATATTATCTCTGAAACTTTTCAAAGGCTGACCTAGGCGGAGAATTCCTAGCTCCCTACTTCGTTTTACCCGATCGATGTCCAGTTCTATCGGAATGATCTCTTCGGTACTTCCGGCTTCATAAAGTACTCGCCCATCTGGTCCGCAAACAATGGAGCGGCCACTGCCACCGGTATCCAATCCATTGACATCAAATAGGAAGCATTGATTGACACTGGCCATTGCTCGTGCGATTGAGAGTTCGATGTCACGATCAATTGTCCCTGTCAGAGTTGGGTGAAGAATCACTTCTGCGCCCATTACAGCGAGTGTTCTGATCGTTTCAGGGAACCACATATCATAACAAATAGATACTCCAAAACGGCCAACATCCGGCACGTCAAAGACGCAAAATTCATTTCCAGCGGTCACTCCTACTTCATAGGGGTAAAAAGGAAACATTTTACTATACCGATTGACTATTTCTCCATTTGGGTTGATGACTGAGGCGGTGTTGAAAATTTTCCCATCCTTTTTCTCAAATATAGATCCCGGTAAGAGCCAGATTCCATATTTTTTTGCCATCTCCTGCATTTCAAGCTCAAAAGAGTTTGGTACTTCCTGCGCGGTGTGAAGCAATGGTCCAAAAGCACATAATTCGCTAAATACCACCATCTCAACCCAAGGGTAAAGGTTCATAGTAATATCCAGTTTCAGCTTCATCATTTCCACATTGGAATGAATTGCGGATACTTTCATTTGTATTCCTGCTATTGCGAATGGTTTCATTTTTATTTTTTAGTATTAATTCTAATTTGATTTTCCAGGATATCTAATCCCTTGTTTAATTCTTCATCAGTAATGACTAGTGGGGATAAAACTCGGATGATGTTTTTATAAGTACCTGCAGAGATAATGATCAGTCCATTTTCAGCACAACCTTTTACAATCGCTGCACATAGCTCCCCATCAGGTTGCTGAGGATCGCCATTTTTGACAAATTCAATTGCATTCATAGCGCCCAACCCTCTGACATCTCCCACTTCCGGGTATTTATTTTTGATTTTTTCAAATCGATCCATGACGATCTGACCTACTACTTTTCCTCGCTCATTTAGGTTGATATCCTTCATGTATTGTATTGTAGCCAATGAAGCGGCACAGGCGATAGGACTTCCGATATAGGTTCCACCTATTGTTCCAGGAGCAGCTGCGTCCATTACTTCTGCTTTTCCCACTACTGCAGCAATCGGCAATCCCGAGCCCATCGACTTGGCATACGTACTCAAGTCTGGCTGCACATTGTAATGTTGCCAGCTTGCCCAATGACCGGTTCTGCCAAATCCACTTTGAATCTCATCCGCGATAAGAATGATCCCATATCGGTCACAAAACTGACGCAGACCCTCAAAGTATTTTTGAGGAATTGGATTAAAACCACCTTCTCCTTGCACTGGCTCGACAATGACAGCTGCCAAATTTTTGGGATCAATAAGGTTTTTCGTTGACTCCTGAAGATTTTTAAGATGAAGGGCCACAAACTCTTCCATTGATTTACCTTCAGAATTATGGTAAAAATTAGGAAAGGGGATTCGGTAAACTTCGGGTGCAAATGGGCCACATTCAAGCTTATAATCTACCTTGCTGGTAAGTGTCATTGCCATCATAGTTCTTCCATGATATGCATCTGTAAAACATAGCACTGCTTCTCGCTTTGTGGCTTGACGCGCTATTTTGATTGCATTTTCAACAGCCTCAGCTCCTGTACTAATCAACATGGCTTTTGTCTTCGCTCCGTGCGGAAGAATTTCACAAAGCTCTTCACATAATTTTATGTAAGGTTCGTAAGTGACTACGTTGAAGCTGGTATGGATATACTTTGCAGCTTGCTCTTGAATAGCTTTGACAACCGGCTCAGGGCAGTGTCCTGCATTTACTACTCCAATTCCTCCTGCAAAATCCAAGAGTTCTTTGCCATCTTCATCTATAATAATTGCGCCTTTGGCTTCCCTAACTGTGGCAGTATTAAATACGCCAACTCCATTTGCAACCACATTTTTTCGCCTTTCTAATAAGGCATTAGAATTACTCTTAATCATGTACAGTTTTTTATTGTTTGGATACTTCTAAATCGATCTGAGACAATAGCGCTTGGCCTAAAAAGTAGGCAACCTATTTACTTCAGTGGTTTGGATTGAATAAGGTGGGTGAAGTCGATAATAATAGCTTCTAAAAAAAGATAATTTGAAATTATCAGGGATCAACTAACTTATTTTAAGAATATCATTAATTTCTAAAATGATAATTATGCTATTAATTATACCTGATTATACATTAAGTTTCGAGGTGAAAAGAACTTTCGATTGAAACTTTTGGAATGAATGAATAAATGTTCGGCATATTCGTAAGATAGGAAAAATATCCCGAAAATGGGCTATATAGGAGGGATAATTCTATCTGTTGATTGAAAAATCTTGTCTTTATTTGATAACAACAAAGAATCCCAATTTCAACATTTCTAGTTGCTTACGATCTTTTTTTATTTAAACTCAAGCTTATTAAAAGTTGCTTTCTATAAAAGTATTATTTGACAAAAATGACTTTTTAGGGCCCTATTCATAAATTTCCAAGAATTCTTCAAACATAATTAAGCTATTTAATTCAATGAAGGAAAACTGTTTTTCTGAATATTCCCTAAATTCCTTCCCAAACCAAAAATCGCCATGATCCACCTACTCCAAAATCACTTTCCAGAAAGCAGCGAAGTTAAGCTCAACTCTAAAACAAGAGGTTTTATTTCTATACCGGGAACTCCGGTTGAAATGCCTTTTACTTTTATCCATGGGGCAAATCCGGGTAAATCCATGTTAATCACCGCAGGAGTGCATGGTGGAGAGTATCCATGTATTGAGACGGCGATTCAGTTGGCCAATGAGATTGATCCTGCTCAGGTTAGCGGCACGATACTGATTATTCATCCGGTCAATCCAGCAGCTTTCCTTGCCCGGATGCAATATTATGGACCTTTTGATGGGAAAAATCTCAATCGAGTTTTCCCTGGGAAAGCCACCGGAACAGTCAGCGAGCGAATTGCATATGCGGTGCATCAGTTTCAGCAGGCAGCTGATTTTTACTTGGATCTTCATGGAGGCGATATTCATGAGGGCTTGGTTCCTTTTGTGATTTATTCTACGCTGGGAGGTGCAGCACAAGCGGAGCAATCTCGCCTTGCCTCTGCCCTGCTGGGATTTCCTTATGTGGTAGGTTCTGTTTCAGAAAATGGCTCTATTGGAGCTGCAGCAAAGTCAGGCACTCCGGGATTTTTGGCTGAATTAGGGCAATGTGGGCGATGGAGTCCAGAGGAGGTTGATCAATACAAAGAAGCAGTACTGAATGTACTCCGTTCATTTGAAGTCATTCCAGGGGAAGTGAAACAGTATGAAGTGGAATTTCTTGAAAAAATGCTGGTGACTACCGCGAGCGTAGAAGGCTGCTGGTATCCGTCTGTTCAGTTGGAGGATACGGTGAAAAAGGGTCAAAAACTAGGTGAAATCCGTGATTACTTTGGAAATATGAAAGCAGAGTACTTTACCGATTCCGATGGCGTAGTGCTATATCTGGTTACCTCGCTGGCGATTATGGCTAATGATCCACTTGCTGCGGTTGGGGTTTCGGCTTGACGATAGTTTACAGTTGGAAGTTTAAAGTTTAAAGTTTTTAGAATTATACATTCTGCCCACTGCCTACTGTTCACTGCCTCCTGCTCACTGCCCACTGCCCCTGCCTAAGCCCCAATATTAGTATCGCTGGAGGCTTCTAAATTTCCATCGGCAAAACGCCAGGTTATCTTGCTATAGATAAAGGAGACAACTTCTAACTCGGGTACTGGAGAAAGTGCAGGATTTGCGAGTTGCTGCTGTATGGAGCTGATTCTAGCATCTTCTAATTCCACAGAATAATAGAGGGATAAAACACCTTCCAGATTGGTATTATAGCATTCCAACCGAAAGACTGATATCCGATCATTTCTATCCCAACTATCATATAATAGCACAGTCGCTTTATCAATCCCCTTAGTTACCGCAAAGGCCCCATGTTTGTTTCTCCCTCTGGCACGTCTGCCCGTTGGATTCAAATCTGTTGATACTTCATGGTCTGTAGAAAACACTTCAATCAGGTTTTCAAATCCCGCTTGCATTACTGAACCTGCAATGGATCCGTGGCGAGCACTTTCGAGAGTTAAAAGAATTAGATGTGACATGGACTTTTTGTTTTTGATCTTTAATTTAATAAAAAGTTGCCACTTATAATTTGAAGAACTTTCACCTTTTTGAGGAAAAAAAAACAGCTTAAGCTTTCAAAATAAGCAACATAGTTATTTCAAAAGAGGTATCGAAAGGAAGTTTTTTTGTTGATCAGTTTTACAGACTGAGGAACCTCAATTTATAAGATTAGATGCGGTTTCAGAATCATAGACACTGTTTTTGGTACCCAAAAATTTAAAATAAAAACCTTTGAGTATGAAAATATCTCAAAGGCGATTCGTGTTTAAGATTTCAAAAAAGAGCTTTCTTTTAGATCTTACTCGATCTGGTTTTTTGATTTTTTCAATCCAAGGAATTCTACTGTTTAAAAAAAATGATCTTCCCCTAAATCCAACATTAAAGTTCACTTCGTAGGTAGGAAAGCAACCAACTTATTAGGAAGCTTTTAATCAATTTAAATTTTAACTACCAATGAAAATGAATTATTCAAAACATCTCTTTGGAGGATTTTTACTTTTATTCTCCTTAATTTTCATCAGTTGTGATGATGAAATGGATCCGATCCCTTTGCCAATGCCGACTGGGTCCAGTACCACATTTAATCTTGCAGCTGTGTCAAATCCAGGTATTTCCGGAACAGCTGAGTTTATTGAAAATGATGATAATAGCACAACCATTAATTTAATGCTTTCCGGAACTCCGGCAGTTGGAATGCATCCAGCTCATATCCATTTTAATACCGCTGCCGAAGGTGGCGATATCGCATTAACCCTGGGAACAGTTATGGGTGGAACAGGAATGAGCAGCGTAACAGTTAATGCCTTGGATGACGGTTCTCCTATCTCCTATTCCCAATTAATTAATTTTGACGGATACATTAATGTACACCTTTCCTCATCTGATTTAGCAACATTGGTTGCCCAAGGAGATATAGGAGAAAATGCGCTGACCGGTGAGTCCAAAACTTATTCCCTGGGAACTAAAGATGTACCAGGCATCAGCGGTACTGCAACTTTTAGTCAGCGTGTAAACGATGAAACATTAGTTAAAATCATGTTGAATGGAACACCTGATGGTGGAATGCATCCTGGTCATATTCACTTTAATACTGCTGCTGAAGGCGGTGCTATTGCGGTTTCTTTCAGCCCTGTAAATGGTTCTACAGGAATGAGTGTCACAAATATTTCAGCCTTGGATGATGATTCCTCAATTACTTATGATGAATTGTTGGATTTTGATGGATATATAAATATTCATCTTTCAGCAGAAGAGCTAGGAACCATAGTTGCACAAGGCGATATAGGACAAAATGAGTTGACTGGAGAGGAAAAAAGCTATGAATTAGGCGAAAAAGACGTGGATGGAATTAGCGGAACAGCAACATTTAAAAAGCGTGTAAACGGTGAATCTTTGGCAGTGCTTGAGCTGATGAATACTCCAGCAGATGGAATGCATCCTGCGCATATTCATTCAAATACTGCGCTTCAGGGTGGTGGGATTGTATTTACGTTTAACCCGGTAAATGGAGCTTCTGGAATGAGTCAAACCAATGTTACAATGCTGGACGATGATTCCATGATTGGTTATGATGATATCTTGGATATCAATGGCTATATCAATGTGCATCTTTCCATGAGTGAACTAGGCACTATTGTAGCTCAAGGAGATATTGGACAAAATGAGTTGACAGGCGAATCTAAGACCTATGTTTTGGGTGAAAAGGACGTTCCCGGAATCAATGGTACTGCTACTTTCCGAGAAAGAGCAAATGGTACTACATTGGCTATTTTGCAAGTTCAAAATACCATTGCGGGTAGTACTCATCCAGCTCATATTCACGAAAATACCGCGGCCATGGGTGGAGGTATCAAATTCACTTTTAACCCAGTTAATGGAACTTCAGGAATGAGCATGACCAACATTGTTACTTTAGATGATATGACGGCCATTACATTTGATGAATTATTAGCTTTCAACGGCTATATCAATGTGCACCTTTCGATGGCTGAACTTGGAGTAGTCGTAGCACAAGGGAATATTGGAAGTAATTCAAATTAATTGCCTGATTAATCCTGAATAGAAAAACTTAACATTTATAGAGCCCAAGCTAGCAACTTGGGCTTTTTTGTATAAATATGCTCCTAATCACTAATCAGCATTATTTCCCAAGCAAATACCCAACTTCTACGCTTTCTCCTCCCCTTCGTTTGCTTTCGTCGGCGGCTTCCATAAAGGCATAAATCTCTAAAGTTTCAGCAGGATCCACAGGAGAATTACCGGATTTAAAGAACTCAGCAATTTTTACAGCCAAAGGTTCGTAGCCTTCGTAGTTTCCAAGAACCAGATTTCCTTCCGAACCGAAAGCAGTTCCTCCGTATTCGTGTTTTCCAGTTCTCGTTCCTCGAAAAGTCCCGATTCTTCCATCTTTCCATTTTCCAACAACCAGATCAGTATCGGGTGTAGATACCCGGCTTACTGACTCGCATCCTGGCCCCATCACCGTAAAAAGGATCTCCACTCCGTGAATGCCATACCAAAACAAATCCGTGTGACCGGCTTCTAAAGTTGCAGGGCTAAACGCATCGCAGCCGAGTACTTTTCCAATTTTCCCGTCATGTCTTACCGCTTGGGCATTGCTCAAATATCTCAGGGATGAAGCAGAAAAGATCGGAACTTGTTTCGCTGCGGCTTCCTGATAGATCTTTTTTGTATCCTCAAAACTTGATGCAACCGGCTTATCAATAAAAAAGGGTTTTCGAGCCTGAATTACTTTTCTGGCTTGTTCCAGTCTGGGTTTTCCATCATTGGTTTCTATCAGTACCACATCAACTCTCTTGAGGAGCTCCTCGATCGAATCCATGATTTCCACTCCCCATTCTTTGACCTGCTTTATGTAATCAGGGATCCGGTTAAAACTGGACTCTATATCCCGGCTTCCATAAGGATAAGCAGCAACTACCCTAAATCCAGCTAATTCAGGTCTAGGATTTTCTGCATTAAAAAGTTTGGTAAATGCCGGTGAATGAGAAGTATCCAAACCAATAATTCCGATTTTGATAGGGTCTACTTTTGAATTTGCTAAGACTGAAAATGGTAAAGCACTCAGACTTACTGCTGCTCCCAAAGCACTGGATTTTTTGATAAAAGATCTTCGGCTATTTTTCATATGATTATAATTTGACTTTTAAAGGCCATTTGGAATCTCGCATGGTAGATAATTATCCCGTTGTTTGACGCTTGAGTCATGCTCGATTTCATAAAACTTTGAAATAAAATTTTTTGAACTACTATACTTAAACTTTTTTATACCAACTTCCAACTTCCAACTTCCCACTTCCTACTTCCTAAACTTTGAAGAAAATCTTCTTCCGATAAAGGAAATACAGGAACAACCAAACCAAAAGCAATGCACCAAGACTTTCCATTACTGGAAACCATTTTTCATCCAAAGGACTGTATAGGCCTTCAAATAACATCTTTGAAGTATATCTGAAATTGACAAAACGATAAATCAGGTAGATTGTCAGACTGTTCATCCCTACCACAACCAGAAAGAAGGACCATTTTTGAAATTTGAGGATATCAATAATCCAATAAAACATACCCAGGAAAAGTAAGGACATCCCACCTGTAAGCAGAATAAAAGAACTAGTCCACAAGCGCTTGAAAATCGGAAAGTGAAGTCCCCATACCAGCGCAATGGCAATGCAGATCAAACCAGTTAGCAGAAGCTGCTTGAGTTTTTGCTTTTCTGGAAGATTTACATTTTTCAGGATTTCTCCTGCGAAAACGCCCATAATCACAAGACATATTGCCGGAAAGGTGGTCAGAATACCCAGTTCATCAAATTGTCCCTGAAGTAACCTTCCTGGAAGGAAAGTTCTGTCAAACCAGCCTGCCAAATTCCCTTCAAAACTGAGATTTCCGGCTCCGAAGCCAGGAACTGGAATCAGGAAAATAGCAGCATAATAGACCAACAAAATAGCTCCTCCAATAATGAGCCGCTTTTTTGAGTCAAAATTGATGAAAAGAACAGAAGCAAAAAATCCGGCAATCCCGATTCTTCCTAGCACTGATCCCAGACGGATCTGTTCCCAATCAAAAAATGGAAAAGGAACATTTTTTACCAGTAAACCAAAACCAATCAGCCTAAGCATTCTGATAAATGCTTTTCGATAGATCTCTTTTTCAGGAACCTTTGTCTCTATTGCTTTACCTAACGAAAAAGGAATAGAAACTCCGGAAATAAAAATAAATAGTGGGAAAATAAAGTCATAAAATGTAAAGCCGATCCACTCGGGATGCTCAAATTGAAGTGCTAATGCATCCAACCAAGCCCAGGAAGTCTTTCCTTCAAAACTTCGAAAAAACGCATCTGCACCACAGATCATCAACATATCAAAACCTCTCAAGGCATCGATTGATACTAGTCTCTTAGAAGTCAAATTGGCTGGACTATTCATAAGGATCTTTACATTTTTGGTTCCCAACCTTTTTCGTATTCCCTACTCCACAGCTTCATTGCCTCTTTGTCATTTTTAATTCTTCCATTGGAATTATCCAGTTCCAAAGCTCGGCCCGTCCGATAAGAAATATTCCCCAAATGGCAGAGCATGACGCTTTTTACGATTTCTTGATAAGGTGAAATCAACTGCTCTCCTTTCGTAATCGCGTTTGTAAAATTTGTGAAATGAGCAATATCCATGTCAAAGCCTGCACCGCGCTGATCTACTACCGTGTTACTGGTGGGTTCGGCGCTTTTCACAAGCTTATTGGCATTGTCATAGATCTTGTAGGAGTTGTCCAGCAATTCAAGCGTTCCATTTTCACCATGGAAAGACACTCCGGAACCCATGTCGTTGATTCCCCTTTTGTTGCAGCTTCTACCCTCCCAGAGGATACTTTTTCCTTCAAAATCAAAAGATGAAGTCTGGGTATCAGGAGTCTGCCAGTCATCCTTGAAATGATATCTCCCCCCGCTTGAATAGGCTTTTTTGGCATAATCCACATTCAGTCCCCATCGTGCTAGATCAAGGAAATGTACCCCATTGTTGACGATTTCGCCAGTGCCCCAGTTCCAGAACCAATGCCAATTGTAATGAATCAGATTGTCTTTGAAGGCTGCTCTTGGAGCTGGTCCCTGCCAAAGTTCAAAGTCCAGCCATTCCGGAACAGGAACTTCTTTCCCAAAACCAATGGACTGGCGGGTATTGGTGTACCAAGCTCGGGCATAATAAGCATTGCCGATTACCCCGCCGTGAAGTTCGGCGATTGCTTCCTGAACTCTTGGCCAGCTTCTCCGCTGATTACCCATTTGCACTACTTTTCCATAGGTTGACGTAGCCTTGGAAAGCAATTCTCCCTCAGCAGGATTATGACTCCCCGGCTTTTCGATATAGACATGTTTTCCTGCTTTCAAAGCCATCAAAGCCATTGGAGTATGCCAATGATCAGGTAAAGCAATGGAAATGGCATCTACATTTTTATGATCCAAAGCCCTCCGAAAATCAGAAATACCCTGTGGCAGTTTGCTCACTCCAGATTTTTCCGCGAGTGACAATCCATTTGTTACTGCTCTTGAATCTACATCGCAGATGTATGAAATCTCCGCATTCGGTACTTTCGCAAAAGCCTGTATATGTTGTGAACCACGACCATTGACTCCCATAATTGCCACACGAACCTTATCCTGAACCGGATATTGGGATAAAATATTGAAAGAATGAGCAGAACTCATCACCCCTAATCCTAAACTTCCAGTGGCTACGGTTTTGATGAAATTCCTTCGATTGACGTCTTTTGGCATAGTTGTTTGGTTTTGAGTTAATGATTCAGATAGGTTCAGGCGGAAAATACTTCTTGCCCATGTTTGATTGTTTTTACCACTTTAAGTTCTCCATTTTCATCCATTTGGCAAAGAATCAAATCCGCTATGGCACCTTCTTCAAATAGAATATGACCGGGATTCAAAAGCTTTTGTGGGCGAACAGAAGCCATTTCCCAGGCTTCAGAAAGGGAAGAAAGTTTATTCTTTATCATAAAAGAAACTCCTCTTCGGATATTGGAAGCAGAGCCGGCAAGGATCGAAGGGTTGGATTTCAAATGTAATTTTCCCTCCGGGGTTAGGCTTACTTCACCGCCTATATGAAGATCATAATCTCCGGCTGCCATTCCTGCCAAAGAAACTGAATCGCTTACCAGGATCAGTTTATCCTTTTTTACTTTTTGAAAAACCTCGATTACTTCTGCCGGTAGGTGAAAACCATCCGCAATAATCGAAGCTCCCAGTTCATCCTGAGCGAGTTGTGACCAGAGGTAATTTGGATGTCTGGCGATAATTGGGTGCATGCCGTTTCCAAGATGAGTCGATAGCCTAGCCCCGGCGCTTACCGCATCCAAGATTTGCTGATGCGTGGCATTGGTATGACCAATGGAAACCAGAATCCCATGTTCCACGCACTTTTCAATAAAGGAATTGGCATTTTCCCATTCCGGAGAAAGGGTAATCATTTTGATCAGGCCTTTGGATTCAAGCTGCCATTTTTGAACCAAGCTCCAATCCGGAGCACTTACAAATTCCTTTGGGTGTGCCCCTCTTGGTCCATCGATTGGTGAAATAAAGGGACCTTCAATATGCAAGCCTTCAATGCTCATTCTGGACAATTCATCACTTTTCCGAAGGTAAACTATCTGAAGAATCAAGCGACTGATCTGCGCTGGATCATTGGTAATGAGGGTTGGGAAATGAGTGGTGACTCCTTCCTGGTATAAAAGTCTGGAGATTTCGGCCAGTTTTATCGGATCAGATTGGATTTCATTGTAATCGATTCCTCCATAGCCATTGATTTGAATATCTGTAAACCCGGGACCGATAATCAGATCCTTTTCCAAGGAAGTTTGAGTTTCGGAGATGCTATCAATGATCCCTTCAGAACAAGAAATCTGAATTGGTAATCCGCTGCGGTAATGTTTGCCTTGAAGTATCATTTCGCAAATGCCCATTTTCTAACCTTGTGCCCAGCAACCGCATAATAAACCAAGTAGAGATAGCATGGAAATAGAACCCAATAGGCTAATCGGACCGAATACAAATCGGCAAAATATCCATAAACCAATGGCAAGATGGCATTTCCACAAAGCCCCATAATCATGATGGAAGCTCCTAGCTTCGTAAACCTCCCTAAACCATCCAAAGCCAATGGCCAGATTCCCGCCCAAACCAGTGAGTTGGCCAAACCAAGCAAGACCACAAACAAAATGGAGATATCCACGGTCATTCCCCAAAACTGGATTGGACCTTCTGAAAAGACAATCATCAAGGTGAGAATCGTACCCAAGAGGGTGCAGATTCTTAAAATATTGACTTGAGAGATGAATTTGGGAATCAATGAAATTCCAATCAAGTAACCCAAGATCGTAAAAGCTAAAGTAAATGAGGGGAAGACTTTAGCATCCATCAGGCTGATGCCAAAGGAATTTGCGTAAGGAATCACGGTGTCGATGGCAATCACTTGGGTACCGACATGAAGGAAAATAGCGAAAGCGCCTAAAATCAGATGCGGGAATTGGAAAATGGAAGTTTTTCCTGAATTGGCTACAGCTACCTCTTCGGATTCATGCTCCGTATCGATTTCAGGCAAAGGAGAAAACCGGATAAAAAGACCAAGACCAATTAATACGGTTCCTACAATGGAATAAGGTAAAATCACCCGTTGAATCAGTTCATCCAAAGCAGCATCTCTAGCTGCTGCAGACATTTGATCCAGTTGCTGAAAGAGCTCATTATCCCCTACTCGTAATACTACCGCTGCAAAAAGGATAGGTGCCAAAATACCAGCTCCTTTATTGAAAATACCCATAATACTGATCCGCTGGGCAGCTCTTTCTTTGGGACCAAGTACAGTCACATAAGGATTAGCGGCAGTTTGTAATACCGCCAAGCCTGTTCCTAAGGTGAATAAGCCCAATAAAAAGAGTTCGTAGGTTCTAGCCATCGCCGCTGGCACAAAAATAAATGCCCCAATCGCCATCACGAAAAAACCATACATCATTCCTCTTTTAAAACCTACCGCTTTGAGTAAATAGGAAGAAGGTACTGACATCACCAAATAGGAAATGTAGAACGCAAATGCCACCAGATAGGAGTCGAAATTGCTAAGCGTAAAGGCAATTTTAAAGTAGGGAATTAGGATTGCATTTACCCATGAGACAAAGCCAAAAATGAAAAACATCATCCCGATTATGGCTATGGAAATCCAAGTATCTCTTTGACTTAATGACTCCGCTTTTACGGCCACTGATTTTGAAGACATAGTTCTTTTGGGCTGAAACAAACAATGGAATTCTCGAAATGAATACCTGAGAATTGGTATAAATACAAAATTTTTTTTCAGCAAAACAAGACTTTTCCGATCAATGACCTGAAAGTTGTGACGAGGAACCTTGGTCTAAAAACAATTGATAATTGGGGTGACTTTGAAGTATCGAAGCAGGATGATCAGGAGTAATTGGACCTTCTACACAGTTTTTGATTGCCAAGGCTTTTCGGGTATCCGGTACGGAACAAATAATAGCTTTTGATTTCATGATTTGCCGAATAGACATGCTGATTGCCTGTTGAGGAACAACTTCTAAGCTGGGAAACCAACCCTCTCCCAACTGCTGCATTCGGCATGCATGGTCGAGATCCACCAGGATATAGGGTTTTTCTGTTTCAAAATCAGCTGGAGGATCATTGAAAGCAAGATGCCCGTTTTCCCCAATTCCCACAAAAGCCACATCAATTGGATGCTTACTAATCAATTCACCCAAACGATTACATTCTTCCTCTGGATTCACTTCCCCGTTGATTAAATGATAGGCCTTCAATTGCGGTAAATGATTGAAAAATCGCTCCATCAAATACTTTCTAAAACTTGCCGGATGGGTAATCGGCAGACCTAAATATTCATCCAAATGGAATACGGTCACCTTGGACCAGTCAATATCTTTTTCAGCAAGCAATTGCTTTAAGGTCTCAAATTGGCTGGTGCCTGTGGCTAGGATGATATTGGCATAACCTTGTTTTTGGATTGCTTCCCGGATTAAGTTGGCACCTTCATTTCCGGCTAATTTTCCTAATTCCTCGGGATTTTGACAAATGCTTCGATTCATAGAATCAGTTTTTTCAGGGGTGATTTTTAATACCACTCAAATTATCGAAATAATTTTGAAACTAGGTTAGATGACAAATTTCCCAATTGTTATAGCCTAGACTTCGTTGGAAAAAGCTTAGGGGGATAGCTTTTCAGCTTCTCCACTATCCAACTCCACAATAATTTCATTTTTCCGATTTATCACTTCAAATGGAGGATTATATCCCAAAAAGTAAAATCGATTGGTGTACTCAATTCCTTCAGCCACAAGAGCCGCAATTAGTTTTTGTTTATTCTGTTCTATTTTTTCATCAGTAGCCCAACCGCCAAAAGTGAGAGCAGCGACAGTTTTTGCGGGTTCTTCTCGAAACTCGATCTGAGATTGGTTCGGCTGAGGAAGTGTTTCTTTGTTGAATTTCTTTGGAACCATAAACATCATGGTCATCGAGTCTTCCAAAGACATAGCCACTGGAGATGTCATAGCTATCTTCTCATTGCTTTTATTTCCACCAAAAATATATCCTGCCAAAATAGAAAATCCTTTGCTGGATGATTCTTTATATTTATTTCCTGAGAGTTTGACGGAAGTGAATAAGCTTGCTTCATAGCTACGAATCTCAAAGTCTTCATATTTCTTGTTGACCTTGTATGGATAAGTTTCAATATTCTCTTGACTTCTCATCGCAAAAAGTTGGATCACGATAAATATCAAAATAATTACTCCGATTATGATTAAGGCGATTTTCATTTTTGGGGATTTGGGTTGTAACTAATTTCGTTGCTTGTGATTTCCAGTTACTTATTTTAGTCTAAGGATTATTTTACCCAATTCGTTTCATTTTTTATTCGGCTTTAATTCTCCTCTGTTTATTCTTACAAATTATCCTAAAAAAAACGCATTCCTTTTGCTCATCAAAAGAGTTGTAAGAGTTTTTCCTCTAATAATGAAAATCGCACTTTAATCAGTTTTGGATTGCATAAACCTTAACTTGTAAGTTTTTAAGGCTTGAATCAGGTTCTACAATCCAGTGGATTTTTCCATTGCTTCAGGATATCGATCACCTAGGATTTGAATCTTACTGGAAAGGCTATCAATTTCTTTAAGTTCTGAGGAGAAGAGCTGAACTTGATTTGCTCCTAGATTTTCTTTCAATCGGTGTAATTTGGTGGTTCCGGGAATAGGAACTATCCATGGTTTTTGAGCCAGGACCCAAGCTAGCGCAATCTGAGCTTGAGTAACTTCTTTTTCCTTTGCAAATCTTTCGATCACATCCAATAAGGCTCTATTCGCTTCTCTTGCTTCCTTGGTATATCTCGGAAGTATATTTCGGATATCACCCTCCTGAAACTGAGTACTTGGATCAATTTTTCCAGTCAAAAACCCCTTACCCAAAGGACTATAAGCCACCAAACCTATACCTAATTCCTCAATAGTGGGGATTATTTCCTTTTCATGCTTTCGGGTCCAAAGCGAATATTCGCTTTGCAAAGCTGTGACAGCGCAAACTTCATTTGCTTTTCTGATCGTGGCAGCTCCAGCTTCAGACAAGCCAAAATGCTTCACTTTACCTGCACTAATCAAATCAGCAACCGTTCCTGCCACTTCTTCAATGGGGACATTTGGATCTACCCGATGCTGATACAATAAGTCAATGGATTCGACTCTTAGTCGCTTAAGAGATTCATCCACGGTCCTTTTGATGGTTAAAGGTCGGGAATCGATTCCTACGTGCTTCATTTGCTTTCTGTCAATATCAAAGCCGAACTTGGTTGCGATAGTCACTTTACCTTTGAAGGGCTCGAGGGCCTCTCCTACTAGTTCTTCATTAGTGAAAGGGCCATAAACCTCCGCAGTATCAAAAAAAGTAACACCTAAGCCCACCGCTTCCCGGATCAATTGGATCATCTCCTTCTTGTCTTTGGCAGGTCCGTAACCAAAGCTCATGCCCATGCAGCCCAAACCTATTGAAGATACTTCAAGACCTTTTTTTCCAAGTATTCTTTTTTCGATTTCCATATTTCTTTTTGTAATTAATTATTCCTAAGGAGATGGATTTGGTAAAATATTTTCTTTCCTAATTGTTCTGGTTCATTAGTCTAAATAGATTTCCTGAAAACGGTAGGACTTATTTCGAGGTGCTTTTTGAAGAAATTATTGAAATGGGTGACTTCGGTAAAACCGAGTGCATAAGCTATTTCTCCTACATTCCAGTTGGTATGCCGGAGCAGAACTTTTGATTCCTGCAAAACACGTTCTGCAATAATCTGTGTGGTGGTTTTAGAAGTAGAAGCCTTTACTGCCCGATTCAGGTGATTTACATGAACATTTAATCGGTCCGCAAAATCTGAAGCGCTTCTCAAGCTAACTGATTGATGAGAATCATCAATGGGAAATTGCCGCTCCAGAAGTTCAACAAAAAGCATGGAAATCCGCTGAGATGCATTGATTGGTTTATCTTCAAGTGCGCTGGATGGTTCCAGTTTCAACGCAAAATGAAGTATTTCGAAAATCTGATTTCGAATGCTATCAAATTTATATTTATAGCCGGAATTGAATTCTGTTTCCATCTTTTCAAAGAGCGCTTCGACTTCAATTAATTGCGCATCGCTAAGCTCATAAATATGGTTTCCGCTGGGTTGAAAAACTTCATATTCTCCGAACTGTCCAAATTGATGAAAGAATTGGGAATTGAAAACACAATACACTCCCTCCCGAATTTGATCCAAATGTTCCCATTTATACGGGATTTGTGGATTGGAAAAAGACAGCGCCTGTTTTTTAACTTCTACTACTTTATCAGCATAATGAACCCTACCGCTGCCTTTAACCAGCATGACTTTATAAAAATCTCTTCTCCGATAAGGGATCACAGTAGGTTTTCCTTCCACATAAGGTTCATGATGAAAAAGATTGAAATGGCCAATATCTTTCTTTAGGTCTTCAGGAAGCCATTCAAACTTTCGTTTGTAAAATTCTTCTAAGGATTCAATGCTTTTCATGTGTTTATAATTTGCTTTTCAATTGTCACATGGAATGCCTTGGATAATCATCCTCCTGATTGAGAACTTTTCTCATGGGCATTTCATGTTATGAAATTTACAATATTCAAATAAATCTATCCACAGCTCTCTCATTTACTTCTTTTTCAACTCATTCTTGAAAGAATAGGTCAGACTGATATTCCAATCGAGGTTTCCAGAATTAATATTGGTATCAATTCCCTTATTCATCATCGAGGAGATAGAAAACGGGAATTTTTTGTGAGCCAGTGTCAGGTTTTGCGCGACATAGACACCATCCGTGCCATCGATATTCATGTAATAGAGCTCAGGATTCCAATTCAGATATACCTGCTCTGAAATCCTAATATCCCGGACTCCAAGCTGTAGTGATATAAAATGAGTGTTTTTGGATTGGCCTTCTTTCTCTAAACCTCTTCCATAGATATAATAGGTACCAATACTTAGGCGGTTTGAGACTTTGAATGATGTGGTCAATTCAGGAGTGAAAAAACGCTGAGCATAAAGCTCTTCTTTCATCACTCCATTATAATCCACTTGGCGAGTACGGAAGGCAATAGCAGGTAAATGAACTCCAGCTCTTACCAGCCATCGGTCACTTTTGATCACTTTGTAGCGCCAGATAAAAATAAATGACCAAGGTCTTAGCCCGTCCAGATCAAAGCGGAACTGTGGGTCAAAACTAAAGCGATTACCTCCAATGGAAAGGGTGGCAATTGCTGCTGGCTTTCCCAAGTTGAAGGTGGGAATGAAGGAAAACCCATTATTTGAGACACTTACATTCCCATCGAAATGAAAACTTTTGGTAGAATCAGCCTCTTGAGAAAAGACTGAGAAAGATGAAAATACAAGCAGCACGAATACGAAAAGCTGAAGAAATCTTTTTTGCATCATTTTGAGATAATTGATGATACAAAGAAACTTGCTCCTCTGCCGTATTTTTAATAGTATTCAAATCAATACTTACGATTTTCAAACAATTGAAATTTAAGCTGCATAGTTGTAGTTTGACATTGCCAATCATATTCCGTGCTCAATTTTTTACTTCAGAATTTGAGGAGCTTAGCCTATTAAAAAATCCTACATCTATAATCATAAATCGGCAATCCCGATTACCATCCCCATGTCCCTGGAGCGCCTTTAAATGGGCCAACGATGTCAGAAGTGATCCAGCCTCCGTAAAAATCCCCTTCCTGAGCCTGTACTTTTTCATCATTCACAAAGCAGGCATCCATATGGTGGGCGTAGACGGATACCGTATTTTTTAGCTGTGGATATCCTTTGTTTGGATTTAAGTAGCCCCAAGCTGACCTTGAAGCTGTTTTGCCCCCTACTCGGATATCATAGTAGTTGGCCGCGCCTTTCCATTCACAAAAAGAATAACCGGGAACGGGAATCAACATGCCTTCTTTGAAAGTATCCATTGGAATATAATAAGTTGGTGGATGACTGGTTTCTAAAATTCGAAAGGATCGATTCGTGTCTAGAATGATTTCTCCATTAAATACTATTCGAAGGTGCTTTCTGCATTCTTCCAGTCTTGGTGGACGTGGATAGTCCCAGACTGATTCCTGACCTGGTTTGGGTTTGATGGGCTTGACGGACATGTCTGTTCAACCTAGCTCCCCCACTTTTGTTATCAAATATTTCTCTCAAAAAGTGCATTTAAATCTCCGATTTAGGACTTAGGCGTAAACTTTAAGGCTTGATCCCGTATAGGTCCAAATCGAGTGGTAAGCATATCAACAAGGTAATTTTGGTAAACGCGCCATGGACGCTTAGAACCTTGCTTCGGTAGCTCATTTTCAGCACGGGTGATGTATCCCGAGCTTAGATTCAGAAAATTCTCTTCGCTCTCGATCTTGCCAGATTTTGGAGTCACAACTTCAAACCCATTCTTATCCATGTATTTTAAGATTTTGCATAGGTAATTGGCCGTCAGATCTACTTTTAAAGTCCAAGAAGCATTGGTATAACCAAAGCAATAAATAAGATTAGGTAAATTACTTACCATCATTCCTTTATAAATATAAGACTCACTGACTTTAACTTGAATATTATTCACCGAAAGTTGCGCACCACCAAGCAATTGAATTTTCAATCCTGTGGCCAAGACGATAAGATCTGCTTCGATGAATTCCCCGTTTTTCATTTGGACTCCATTCTCAGAAAAATGCGAAATTTCGCCAGTTACGACATGGGCATCCCCCTTATTAATGCTCGTGAAAAAATTCCCGTCAGGTACCACACAGAGTCTTTGATCCCAAGGATTATAACTCGGATTAAAATGCTTTTCTACTGGGTATCCGTCGGGAAGTTGTTTAGCTGCTGCATTCATGATTATTTTTTTCATGAATTTTGGGAAAGCTTTCGAAAACCCAAAAGAAGCCATAGAAAGCAGAATATTTGTACTTCGGGTCAGACGATATGCCCAACTATTCGGTAAAACTTTTTTTAGAAAAGCAAACTGACCATTCCGATTGGGAAGATTCATCACGTAGGTTGGAGAGCGCTGAATCATCGTGACTTGCTTAGCCCCTTGATTCGCAAGGCTGGGAACCAAGGTAATTGCAGTAGCCCCACTTCCAATGACTGCGATTTTCTGATTGGAAAAGTCCAGGTTTTTTGGCCAGAATTGAGGCAAAATGATCTTTCCCTGGTATAGTTCTTCCCCTTTAAATTTTGGGCGGTGTGCCTCTTGATAATTGTAATATCCAGTGCAAATGCTCAAAAAACGGCTTTTTAGAACTTTTAGTCCTTCGGGTGAATCTACTTGTAGACTCCAACATTTCTCTTCATCAGACCAGTTGGAGCTGAGCATTTTATGCTTGAAAGAAATAAGCTGATCTAATTTATTTTCCTTCACAGTCTGCTCAAGGTACTTTAGGATTTTATCCCCACTGGAGAGGGACTGAGGGTCATTCCAAGGCTTAAACCTGAAACCAAAAGTGAACATATCTGAATCTGATCGGATTCCAGGATACTGGAAAAGAGACCAAGTCCCTCCGATGGAATCCCTAGCTTCAAGGATTAAAACTCGCTTTTCGGGACATTTTTTCTGAAGCCAATAAGCCATTCCGATACCAGAAATACCTGCTCCAACTATGATGATATCGTAAGTGGCCTGGGTTGTTGAGGAATGATGCATCATGGAATCAAATTATGAAAAAAAGCTGTGCAATAAGAGACACTCTTTGTAAATCTGCATGCTTACTTTTGAATTCCTAAATTGCAGGCTCGATATTCTCAATTTTGCCTTAATTTTGAAATTCAATTTCTATCCATGACAGAAGAAAACTCATCACTGAATTTTATCGAACAAATTATAGCCGACGATTTGGCAGCGGGCCTTTCGCCGGACAAGCTTCGTTTTCGATTTCCACCTGAGCCAAATGGCTATCTACATATTGGTCATGCAGCTTCTATTTGTCTAAATTTTGGTTTAGGCGAAAAACATAATGCACCGGTCAATCTTCGATTTGACGATACCAATCCTGCCAAAGAAGAGCAGGAATATGTTGATGCTATTAAAAGAGATATTCAATGGCTTGGTTTCAAATGGGCGGTTGAATGTTACTCATCTGACTATTTTCAGCAGCTCTATGATTGGGCGATTCAATTGATTAAAGAAGGAAAAGCCTATGTGGATGGTCAATCTGCCGAAGCTATGGCGGAGCAAAAAGGGACTCCAAGTACACCAGGCGTAGCTGGTCCATTCCGTGATTTATCGGTTGAAGAGAACCTTGATTTATTCCAGCGAATGAAGGATGGGGAATTTGAGCAGGGAAGCTATGTGCTTCGAGCGAAAATTGATATGGCTTCACCGAATATGCTGATGCGAGATCCGATTCTTTATCGGGTTGTCAAAAAAGCGCATCACCGGACTGGAACCGACTGGTGTATCTATCCAATGTATGATTGGACTCATGGAGAGTCTGATTACATCGAACAAATTTCTCATTCCATCTGTACGTTGGAGTTTAAAATGCACAGGGAATTGTACGATTGGTTTTTGGATCAGATCATCGATCCTGCGAAGCTAAGACCGATTCAACGGGAATTTGCAAGGAGAAATTTGAGCTATACTGTGATGAGTAAGCGAAAGCTTTTGGAATTAGTACAAAGCAAGACTGTATCGGGTTGGGATGATCCTCGAATGCCAACTATTTCCGGACTTAGGAGAAGGGGCTATACCCCAGAATCAATCCGTAATTTCAGTGATCTTTCAGGCATCTCGAAGCGTGATAGCGTTACCGATGTTTCCTTATTGGAATATTGTATTCGAGAAGACTTGAATAAAGTTGCTACTCGGGTAATGGGGGTTTTGGATCCTGTCAAATTAGTAATTACCAATTATCCAGCAGGGAAAACTGAACTCTTGGATTCCGAAAATAATCCAGAGGATCCGAACTCAGGGACACATGAACTTCCATTCTCCGGGGAATTGTATATCGAGCGGGAAGATTTCAAAGAAGCCGCAGGATCCAATTTCTTTCGATTGACATTGGGAAATGAAGTTCGTCTGAAAAGCGCTTACATCATCAAAGGAGAATCTGTGGTGAAAGATGTGGAAGGTAATATATTAGAAATTCATTGTACTGCTGACTTGGATTCAAGATCAGGTTCTGGTACCGAAGCGAGCACAAGAAAAGTAAAAGGAACACTTCATTGGGTATCTATCCAACATGCAATCACTGCTGAAGTGCGGGAATATGATCGTTTGTTTTTGGACGAAGCACCAGACTCTCATGAAGACAGGAATTTCATGGAATTTGTAAATCCTGATTCTTTGAAAATCATTTCAAAAGCATATTTAGAGCCGTTTTTGGCTGATGCCAAAGTCGGCGATAAGTTCCAGTTTCAACGATTGGGATATTTTACGCTCGATAAAGATTCATCGGCAGACAAGCTTGTCTTCAATAAAACTGTAGGCTTGCGGGACTCTTGGGCTAAGCAAAAGCCAGCACCTGCTGCTCAACAAAACCCTTCAAATTCCCAGAAAAGCAATCCAAAACCATCACAAGATCAGCAAGTGCGATCTGCAATCAATGAGATTCAGAAAATAGCTAAAAAGTACACAAACCTTTCTGGAGATAAATTGGCTGCTGCCCGTGCAGATATTGCCCGATTGGCTGAAGAGGTAAGCTATGAAGAGTTGGAGCCTTTGTTCCAGACTGCGGCCAAAAAAGTCGGAACCCGAATCGGTGTGATGATTACCCTCGGTGTTTTATTGAATAAAGGTCAAGCCCGGAATTCAGTGATAGAAGCCTTTGTTGCTGCGGGATTGTCGGATGAAAACGAATTGCTGGTAGAAGAGGCGAAAGCAGTTAGCAGTTTACAGTAGACAGTATTACAGTAGGCAGTTAGCAGTATTACAGTAGACAGTATTACGGTAGGCAGGCAGTTAGCAGATATAATTTAGAAAAACGCTCGTTGAAATAAATCAACGAGCGTTTTTTTAATCTAGTCTTCTCAACTTTCCTTTAAAAAATACATCTTCCAGATCCCTCTATTTTTAACATCGATACTTCCGCGGTATTCACATTCAAATTCATCTTTGATCAGTTCGTAGGTTGTTTCTGACATATTGATTTTACCTTCTACAGAGTTGGTTTCCATGCGCGAAGCGATATTCACTGTATCTCCCCAGATATCGTATTGCCATTTTTTGATTCCAACAATTCCGGCGACTATAGGTCCTGTATGGATTCCGATGCGCATTTCAAAGTGCATCAAGTCATTCTTAAGTTCCTGATTTACGAAGGCCATCATTTCTTTTGCAGCCAAAATCACGTCTTTGGGATGGGTTTTGTTCTGAATTGGGAGACCTCCGGCACACATATAAGAGTCGCCAATAGTTTTGATCTTTTCAAGGCCATATTTTGTCGTGATCCGATCAAATTCTTTGAAATAAAAATCAATACTTTCTACCAATTTTTCGGGAGAAATATTCTCTGAAATCGCGGTAAAACTTTTGAAATCTGTAAACAAAACCGTTACTGAATCTATTCTTTTGGCCATTACTTTGCCGTCATTCTTTAATTCTTCAGCGGTTTCCTCCGGCAAAATATTCAGCAATAATTCCTCAGATCTGTTTTTTTCCTTTTCAATAATCAATTTGGTTTCCTTTTCAAACCGATAGCGTCGATAAGTCATTATTGCTACAAGAATCACAAAAAGCAACACGAAAAGTACAGCGTAGATAATTAATTGCTGTCTCTTTTCCTTGAGTTGGGAAATTAATGCTTCCTTCTCCAAAGAATCGACTTCAACTTGTTTTTGAGATACTTCGTAATCGGTTCGGAGGTTTGCAATCTCTTGTACCGCCTGAATATTATTTACACTATCTCGATAGAGGATGTATTGTTTATAAGATTCCAACGCTTTTGGAGCATTTCCTGATTGTTCATAAATCTTTGATAATAATAGATTTGACTCACTGATTTGCTCTTTAAGGCCATATTTTTTAGCCAGATCAAGACTTTGCTGTGAATAGGACAAGGCCATTGCTTCTTCACCTTTTTCCAAATAAATAGAGGACATGAAATTCAAATAAACTGCTATGGCATAGTAATCCGCATACTTTTCCAGAATCTCAATGGCCTGATTTATTCGATCTTCAGCAATGCTATTATTGCCATACTTGGCGAAGATCATCCCCAAATTACCGAGGCAATATGCTTCACCTAAGGGGAAATTTACACGCTCAAAAATCTGCTGAGATCGTTCTGTAAAAAGTAAGGCCGAGTCCAATTTCCCCATGTTTAAGTATTCATCTCCAGCATTGAAAATGGCACTGCCTAAACCTATGGAGTCGTTTCCATTTTCGAGGATTTCAATACTTTTCCGATAATAAATAATAGCGTTTTGGCTATTCTCGCTTGCGGAATAGGTGTCAGCTATTGCGACAAATATTTTCCCTATATCCTCATTATTCTCATATTTCTCGGCATATTTTAAGGCAATAAAGTAGTTTGCCAAGCCCTCAGACAAATTGCCTTTTAACTTATATGCATTACCGATTTGAAGGTGTGCAGCATATAAGTTAGAGAAAAGGGAGTCTTTTGAAGATTTCTGAAGTAGGATATTGCCGTATTTCAAAAGCGTATCAGGATTTTGTTCTTTGGCTAAAAGTTTGTTTAAAAGGTCTAGATTTTTCTCTCCACCATCAAAATAGGCTTTTTTAAGACTGTCTAGTATAAAAGCATTTCTACCCTCCTCAGTTTCTGATTGCCCATAGACTTGGAAGGATGAAATGAATAAGAAAATGAATAAGACGGTGATTTTCAAATCAAAAAAATTAGGCTTATGCTATCAGAATATTTTAATCTTTGGATCAATGGTGTATTTTTTTTCTACTCCGCCTGAGTTGACCATGAACTTGATTTTATACTCTTCAGGTGGAGATGAATCTTTTATTTTGCCTACATGGCCATCGATATGCGTAGATCCTGCACCGTTTTTACGGTTATAAATCTTAATAAAGGATTTACTTCCTTTCTTGGCCTTAATTTCTTTGATGATCACAAAATCCTCTTTGCTAGTCATGATATACATGGCGGCTCCAACCCAAGACAGCTTCGAATTTGATTTGATGTAGCTCGTGAAATCTTCTCTTCCAGGAACATCATCATGATTGTCGCAGATAAGCACGCATTCTAGAACCTTGTCTTTTTCCTTGTTAGAATACTGGATGATTTTAGTGGTATCCACGTAAAGTGTGATAATGGTATCTTTCATTTTTGACATGATTGTGAAATTTTTTGATAAAAACTAAAAAGGATAGCGTGCTATTTTTTTGATTTTTAAAAAATTAGCCTCCTCAAAATAGAAAAAAGTAGGCAAAAACCAATACCCCATTTTCACTGAGGAAGGTATTTTTAATCCATGGTTTCCCCAAAAGCAAATCTGTCAAGTATATCACCAAATACATTTTATTTTTATGGTGAGTCTTAAAACAGCGTAGAGCAAAAAAATGAGGAAGCACTTTCCATTGGTATATTAAAAAATCGCATCATTTCCAGAGAATTTGTACTTTGTATCAAAGCCACAAATATCAACCTTATGAAATACTTTAAAAATCCTTTTGCTGCGCTGATCATAGTTTGCTTGATTTTCGCATCGATTCAGGAACTCCAAGCCCAGAAATTACAGGTAGACACCTCATTTTATTCAAGTTATACCTGGAGAAATATAGGGCCAAATCGCGGTGGAAGATCACTCGGTAGTTCGGGAAGTCCTAGTCGTCCCTATGAATACTATTTTGGAGCTACTGGTGGAGGACTTTGGAAAACCATCGATGGAGGAAATGAATGGTTTCCGGTTACCGACGGTCAAATCTCTTCCTCAAGTATAGGAGCAGTTGCGGTAGCTGAAAGCAATCCTGACATTGTCTATATCGGTGGAGGAGAAACTCAACTTCGTGGAAGTATCACACAAGGTGATGGAGTCTATAAAACTACAGACGGAGGCAAAACCTGGAAGCATCTCGGACTTGAGGAAACGCAAGCCATCTCCAGAATCAGAGTAGACCCAACCAATGCTGACCTTGTCTATGTGGCTGCTTTGGGACATCCTTACGGCGAAAATGAAGAACGGGGAGTTTTCCGTTCAAAAGATGGAGGAGATACTTGGGAAAAAGTGCTCTATGTAAGTGATAAAGCAGGGGCTGCGGATCTAATCATAGACCGTACCAACCCAAGTGTACTTTATGCATCAACTTGGCAGGTGTACCGTAAAGCATGGAAAATGTGGGGTGGTGGTCCGGATTCTAAGCTTTGGAAATCTACAGATGGTGGAGATACTTGGACTGATCTGACCTCCAATCCTGGAATGCCAGCCGGACCCATCGGAAAGATCGGGGTGACGGTCTCCCCTGCCGATCCCAATCGCGTTTGGGCTATAGTTGAAGCCAATGAAGGTGGAGTTTTCAGATCCGATGATGCAGGAAAAACTTGGGAAAAAGTAAATGATGAGCGGAAATTAAGACAAAGAGCATTTTACTATTCGAGGATTTATGCAGATCCTATTGATAAGAATACAGTCTATGGATTGAATGTGGACTTTTGGAAATCGACGGACGGTGGAAAAACTTTTGATGTAGAGATTACAGTGCCCCATGGAGATAATCACGATCTATGGATAGATCCAAATGATCCGATGAGAATGATCAGTTCCAATGATGGTGGTGGTGTTGTGAGTATCAATGGTGGAAAGACTTGGACAGAAGAAGACTATACAACCACACAATTTTATCATGTGATGACTACTTCAGATGTTCCCTATCATGTCGCTGGAGCCCAGCAGGATAACAGTACTTTAGCAATGCCTTCAGAGGGTTGGGATCATATGCTTGGAAGAGGTCCTGGACATGGATGGCACTATGCAGTAGGTGGTGGAGAAAGCGGCTGGATCACTCAAAGCCCTACAGACCCAGATATATTTTATGCTGGTTCTCAGGGAGCTTTGCTGACAAGGTATAATCGAAAAACAGGCCAGATTCGTGATATTCAGGTTTACCCTAGATTCTTTTCAGGCGAACCAGCTTCTGCCCTACCTGAAAGATGGCAATGGACTTTCCCTATTATGTTTTCTCCCTTGGATCCCAAGACGATGTACACCACTTCCCAGCATGTTTGGAAAACTACCAATGATGGACAAACCTGGGAAAAAATCAGTCCCGATCTTACCTATGCTGATCCTGAAACCTTGGGAAAAACCGGTGGGGTGATCACTATGGATATGAATGGTCCAGAAATTTATGCGACTGTCTTTGCACTTGCACCTTCCATGCATGATGTGAATACTATTTGGGCTGGTTCGGATGATGGAAAAGTCCATATCACTCAAGACGGAGGGAAAAACTGGGTGGATATTACACCGAAAGACTTACCGAAATTTTCTAGGATCAGTATCATTGATGAGGGGAAATTTAGACCTGGAACGCTTTATTTCGCAGCCAATCGCTACCAAGTTGATGATCGACAGCCTTATGTCTTTAAAACTGATGACTTTGGTAAAACCTGGACAAAAATTATTTCGGGAATTGAAGATGGACACTTTGCGCGAGCAATTCGAGAGGATTTAGAAAAGCCAGGATTGCTTTATTTAGCTACAGAGCATGGAGTTTATGTTTCCTTTAACGATGGAGAAATATGGCAGTCATTGCAGCTTAACCTTCCAGATACCCCAATACGCGATTTAGTGCTGAAAAATGACGATGTGGTATTGGGTTCTCATGGCCGTGGCTTCTGGATTTTGGATGATATCCGACCACTTCGTGCAGCAGTTGAAACCACCTCTAAAAATGAAGTAACCCTTTATAAGCCAGCCAACCCTATTCGTGGAGTTTACGATGCAGCAATACAGTATTACTTACCAGAGAAGGTAGATTCCCTGAAAATAGAAATTCTTGATTCTGATGGAAATCTAATCAACACCTACACTGCATACGGAGATTCTACAGCCCGAAATGCCCCAAAGCGTAATGCTGGACTGAACACCTTTATCTGGGATATGCGCTATCCTGGATCTACTGTTTTTGATGGGATGATCATTTGGTCGGCAAGACCTCAGCGAGGCCCTTATGCTCCTATCGGAACTTATCAAGTGAAGCTGACGGCATTGGGTAATACGCATGCTACTGATTTTGAGTTAGAGATGGATCCGAATCTTGAAGGAGTCACGGTTGATGATTTGCAAAAGCAATTTGATCTAGCTATGATGATCCGAGATAAAGTATCCGAGGCCAATGAAGCCGTGATTTTGATCCGTCAGATTGAGTCTCAAGCAGAAGCATTGGATGCTGCGCAAAAGAAGAAGATCGAAAAGGAACTTAATGCTCTTTTAAGCAAACTGCAGCTGATCGAAGAAGATCTCTATCAGGTGAAGAATCAAAGTGGGCAAGATCCATTAAACTTCCCAATAAAGCTGAATAATAGATTAGCATCCCTTCAGAGAAGTGTAGAAACTGGTCAAGCCAGACCAACTGATGCAGCCTATGTGGTTTTTGAAGAACTTTCTGGAGAATTGGAAAATCATCTCGCAAAATTGGATGAGTTGCTTTCAAAGGATCTGAAAAAGTTAAATGATGTACTACCAAATAAAATCACAATTGATAAGAAGTGATTTTAAGATTTCTCTTGATGCTAAAAAGTCTGTAAGGATTTTACTTCGAGAAATTATTCTTATTGGACAAAATAAAAAATGGCTTTCTGATCTCAGAAAGCCATTTTTTTGTTTAATTATTGAAGAAGCAAATTTATGCTTCCACCAAGGTCTTCTTTGATTTCCGATAGAGATGAGAACTCAGGATGTTTCTTCTTGCAAATCGATAAGCATTGTCTGCACTGAGAAATTTAGTGTAGGTGTTTTTTGAAACTCCAAAATACTCGTAAGTATTTCCATCCAGAAATGTAATTTCCAGAACGAGATTTTTATAATGAAAATCTTCAATACCTGTCTGAGTCGCAGTTATAGTGTATTCTTCAAGATTGGAAGCAATTGTTTCAGGAGCGATACTGACTAAAAAATGGTACCCATCAATTATTTTGGTACTCTTTTCCTGAGCTTCTTTTGCTCGTTCATCCCCTTCTTGGAATTTGTCAGGATGCCATTCTTTAACGAGATTCCGGTAAGTAGTTTTTAGCTCTTTCAGATCAATTGGTCCCTCGATACTAAATAACTTTTTGTATTCATTAATGCGCTTCATAGAATCTCTCTTAAAATTTGCGCAAAGTTACTCATATAATTTTTGAAAATGCTAAAACATGAATTCCTAAGCGTTTACCTGAATTAAGATTAATTCCTTCCATATTTTTCAATACAAAAATTGGTGTATTAATTAATCTGTAAATTATTATTTTGATTTATCCCTTGATTAAATAGCTCAGTTAATTTGTGTTTTGGTAATTCTAAAATTTCAAAAATCCAATATACCAATCACATGAAGATATTGTAAATCAATTAAATACAGGAATTAAGTCAAGTCCTCTATCCTACCCTCATAGTCAAATTGCAAATCTTCGTGAAGTCCGTCTATAAGTTTCACTGCCTTTTTGACTTGCATTTGGTAAATATTATCAAGTACGGCATGCCGATGATCCAAAAAGCCATTTTCTTTTAATTGCTCACAAAAAAACAAGATTACTTCAATCTGATCTGTCTTATTTTTAGTCAGCTTGAGCAGTTTATTCATTTTTCTTCGAATCTTCTGTGCTGATTTTTTAGCGTAATAGTAATGATCTGCCCGGGCATTTTGGAATTCGTTTGCTAAATCCTCCTGAGCCATTTCCACAAATAAACCCGGGTTGTCTTTTTCATTCAGTTTAAAAAACAGAAAGGATTTATTGTCCCTGCTAAACTTCGAAAGTTCCAAGATCACTTCTATCAGTTCCTTTTCAGGTAAGTAAGAAAGTTCTTTTTTAAGCTGTGCTAAACTCGGGATTTTCATTCCTGATTTTCTGTTAGATATTTTGAAAAAGATAGATCGTCAACATTCCCCATCCTGTACCTGTGACCATACTCAATATCGCCAACAAGACCGCATGAGGCATCAAATCTTTCCGAAAAGCCGCTGTGACAGCCGGTGCGGTGGAGATTCCACCCAAATTAGCCATTGAAGCGATTGGTACCCAAACCAAGTTTAACTTTAAAATTTTTGCGCAAATCAGCATCCCTACAAAATGTAGAATTAGCCAGACCACCACAAGCAATACGAAAACCAAGGGTAAACTCAGATTGCTGAAATCCAATCGCAAACCCAAAATCGCCATAACCAATACTATACAAATCCCTCCCAATTGAAGAGAAAAGCGGGTATTCCAAAGTTTGAAGATGTTTCCCAATACTAAACCAATTATGGATAGGCTGACTACCATTCCAAGAAAGGAAATGTTTAAAATGAAAATCAATGAAGCTATTCCAAAGAATATTAAAAGGGTGATCCAAGGATAGATTTTCCTTCCACTACTTTTCAAATCAACCGTTGATTGATCTGGAATCGGGTCATTGATTCCAAGCAGTGTACTTAAGGTTTCCCCTTTTTTAATGAATTGAAACATCAAAATCGTCCAGATATTCACCAAGATATTATCTAGAACCAATACCGAAAGAAAAAGTGACTCCGGCGTTTGAGCTAATTCTTTTAAAATTAATTGGCTGGTACTTCCTCCGATCCAACCTCCAACAATTGGTACTAATCCTTTCCAATAACTTTGACCAACAAATAGATCTGAAGACACAGGATCTACACCTGAAAATATCAAAACCAAAATCACCGGAAGTGTGGCGATGATGGCTGAGCCAACAAAAAACAGAACCAAAGGCCTAACACCTACTATGGCCAATTGTCTTAATGGCAAAGCGCTCATCACTGCTAGCAGTGTAATTGGGATGATCCAGTTTCGACTTAAGGAATGCAAATAAACTCCGGACAGATCCCATCCGAATAGATGTGTAAATCCCGCTGGGATCACATATGCAAAGAGAATTGCAGGAAACCAGTCTAATATTTTTTCTACAATTCGATTTTTTACTTTACTGATTCTCAGTACGAAAATCACTGTCAGTAAAACAATCGCCGTAGCTATCCAGTCAAGATTTTCCATTAATCAAATGATTGACTTAAGATTCCAAGACAGGTCTGGATTCCTTCCAAATAATTTCCCACTCGGATATTTTCATTAGGCGCATGAATGCTGTTGTCTGGGTTTGGGATTCGAACAGAAACAGCGGGAATTCCCAAGATATTGATAAAAGGCGCCATTGGTTGTGAGCCTCCCGTCAGCCTGGTTTTAATGTAGTTTTCCCCAAAAACCAGACTCATTCCCTTTTCCAGCCAGTTTCCGAAATCAGATTCCATTTCTGCCCGGAAAGGTTCTGAGCCGATCCGATAGTCAAATGAAATCAATTTTGAATAAATCTTTCGCTCCTGATCTGAAGGCTCACCTTCCACAAAATGATAGCCTTGATCTGCAATAAATTGTCTGACTAGTTCCACCTGCCGCTCTGCCGGAGTTTCTTTCACAGTGCGCATATCGATTTCGATGATGGCTTCGGATGGAATTATGGTACGTACCTCCTTACCTACCCAAGCTGCCCGCATACCCCGAACATTCAGCGAAGGGAATTGCATGGCTTCCTGATAGCTAGTACCTACTTTTTCAGCTTCAGCGATTCCGAGCTCATTTTGAATTTGTTCCATACTTTCGGGAACGGCTGCCATAGCTTTCAGATCAGATTCTGTAAAATTCACGCCATCATAAAAACCTGGAATCAGTACTTTTCCGGATTCATCTTTCATAGCTGAGAGTAATCGAGCTGCGGCAAAAACTGGGTTTGGAGCGAAATTTCCATACTGGCCACTGTGGAGATCATCATTTGCGCCAAATATTTTCAAGGTGATGGTTGCAATTCCTCTTGCTCCAAAAGCCAAATTGGGAAGGTTGGAAAAGTGACGAGTTCCATCCATAATAAGGATTCCATCTGCTGCAAAGAGCTTCTTATTTTCAGCCACAACTTTGGCAAGTTCTGGTGAACTTATTTCTTCCTGAAAATCCAGGATAAACTTCAGATTGACTGCTGGAGCAATTCCCTTTTGTCTGAGAATATCCAAAGCAGATAGAAACGTCATGGTTGGACCTTTGGAGTCGGACGCCGAACGAGCGAAAATCTTCCATTCTGGATCTATTTTTCCATCTAGAAAATTCCAGTTGATTGCCTCCCAATTCCCATTTATCTCCTCCATCAATTCAGGAATGTATGGGCTTTCTTGATTCCAAGCAGAAGAATCTACGGGCTGCCCATCAACTTGCATGTAAACAAGAATTGTTTTCTTTTTCGGGTCATTTTTACCTTGAGCAAAAAGATGCGGAACTCCGTTTGATGTCAATATTTGGGTTTTATAACCTCGCTTTTCCAAAGCTGCTTTAGTCCAATCCAAATTCAATTGAATGTCGGAAGGCACCTTTCCATTATTAGGAAGGCTTAGATACTCCTGAAATTCGAAAAGTGAACTCCTCAACTGGGCAGTTGAGGCTTCTATTATCTCGGATTTGCTGAGTTGAGCATTCGCTTGGATGATTGAGATAAAAAACAGAAGTATTAGCGCAGATACAGCGTGTTTCATTCTTTAAAGATTAATCCCCGATTATACAGATTTTTCTTCTGGCATTCGGAAGTATCCTCTATTTTTATGCTGAACGATTTTAATCGATATCAAAGATTTTCTATGAACGAGCAAAAATCCATTATAAAAGCCTACCAATCAGCTAAAAAGAATCAACTTAAAGTTGCACTTGCAACTGTTGTCCAAGTCGATGGCTCTGCTTACCGAAGGCCTGGAGCTAGAATGCTAATTACAGAAGCAGGTGAACTGACCGGTGCCATCAGTGGCGGATGCCTGGAAGGCGATGCGCTTCGCAAAGCACAAACCGTGATTTTTCAGCAGGAATCTATGTTGGTAACCTACGACACTACTGATGAAGATGATCAGAAATTCGGTATAGGTTTAGGGTGTAATGGTATCATTCATGTATTAATCGAACCGATTGATTTCCAGGATGAATTGAACCCGGTAGCGCTTCTTCAAATGGCGATAGAAGATCGTGAATTGGGCGTTTTAGCAACTATTTTCTCTGTAAGAAATGCTAGATCAGCACAAATTGGAACCCGATTTTTAAAGAAAGGTGATACAAACAGGAAGAAAGTAAATGGAATAGAACCGCCAGTTTTGGGACTAATTGAATCCGTATTTTACAATCATTCTTCAATAAAAAGCGAAATTTTAGCACTGGATCAATCTCATTCAATCTTCATTGAAGTGATACATCCACCGATTCAATTATTACTTTTTGGTGCTGGAAATGATACTATTCCTGTTGCCAAAATGGCTAATTTACTGGGTATTGAAGTTGTCTTAATCGATGGTAGAGCCAATCAGGCTACCGAATCCCGGTTTCCTACAGTTATAAAAATTAAAGTTTCCCCACCTGAAACAGCGCTGGAAGGAATAACTATTGATACTCATACTGTGGCTTTGTTGATGACTCATAATTTCGAATACGAGGCTACAGTTCTCGAAGCTCTCCTTTCTAAAAAACTATCTTATGTTGGGATTTTGGGACCAAAGAAAAAATCGGAAAAGCTACACGAACGCTTAACTTCTAAAGGACTAGAATTGGACTGGAGTAATGTGTTTGGACCGATTGGTTTGGACATCGGTGCGGAGAACTCTGAAGAAATAGCTTTGTCCGCTTTGTCAGAAATAAAAGCAGTTCTCGATGGAAAAATGGGTACCTTTCTGCGTGATAAACAAGGTCCAATACATTAAATAATACATGGAAAAAGCTAAAACCGGAATCATTATTCTCGCTGCAGGCGAATCTTCAAGATTGGGATATCCCAAGCAAATAGCTCAATACAAAGGAAAAACATTGCTTCAGTATGCAATTGATGCTGCTTTGGAAGCTAAAGTTGAGAAGCAAATATTGGTTTTGGGAGCGAATAAAGACGAGATAAAAAAGACTTTTAGAGGTGATTCTATTCCCAACATTCCAAATCAGGATTGGGAAAAAGGAATGGCTTCCAGTATGCAAAAAGGCTTGGATTATTTATTGAAGTTTGATGCTCCTGATCAGGTGATTATCATGCTTTGCGATATGCCGTATGTGGATTCCAAGTTGCTGAAGAAACTGATTGCTTCACAAAAGAAGACTGGAAAAGGTATTGTTGCCTGTGAATATTCAGAAACGGTAGGCGTTCCCATTCTTTTCACAAAAGCTTATTTTAAGGAATTGAAAGCACTTTCAGGAGATGAGGGTGCAAAAAAAGTTGCTCTTGCACACGAAGATGATTGTGCACTAGTTAAATTTCCAATGGGTAAAGTTGATGTGGATACGGAAGAAGATTTAAGAGATTTGAATCTTTAGGATTCTTGTCCTTGCTGCGTAGTGTTGGGGAACTGAGGGAAAGTTGAACCAAACGGTCAACGCTATTTAGGGAAGTACACTAGTCAAAAATCTTATATCCTAAATCTTAAATCAAACATTTTCCCCTCTCAACTCACCCACCACTTCCTTAACCCAATCAATAGCGTCTAGAATCTCTATTTCACTAGTCTGAAATCCCAGGCTGAAACGAATCGAAGCTCTCCCTAAATCCGAATTCAAACCCATCGCTTGAAGAACATGGCTTGGTTTTGGCGAAATACTCGTGCAAGCTGAACCAGAGCTCACTGCGACTTTCAGGCAGACTTTTCGGAGTAGCTCCTCTCCTTCTACTCCTCCGAAAGCAATATTGGTAACATGAGACAATCTATTGGATTGACTTCCATTCAAAAATGTGTTAGGGATTTCTAAGAGCTTATTTTCAAGCAAATCTCTTAGCTTTTCCAGCCGCTCACTTTCTTCATTTATAGCTTGAAACCGCATTTCTGAAGCCTTCCCCATCCCAACTATTCCAGGGACATTTAAGGTGCCGGATCTAAAACCTTTCTCATGTCCTCCTCCGATTTGTTGCGGAGTAGGCTTAGGTAAATCATGATTATGACGGATATACAATGCTCCTACCCCTTTTGGTCCATAAAACTTATGCGCTGAAATCGCCATCAAATGCACACCAGATAGCGAAATGGGGATTTTACCCACTGCTTGAACTCCATCCACAAAAAGAATTACTTGATGTTCGTTCGCTATTTCGGCTATTTCTTCAACGGGATGAATTACTCCTGTTTCATTATTCGCCCACATCAATGCGATCATTTTGGTCTCTGCTCGTATTGCGCTCTCCAGCTCCTCCAGATCAATCTTTCCTTCTGAATCAACTTTCAAATAAGTGATTTGAGCCCCTTTTTTCTCTAAAGAATCCAAACAATCCAAAACAGCTTTATGCTCCGTTTTGCAACTGATAATGTGAATCGGCTGGTCTTCAAAGACATCAAATATTCCTTTTAAAGCAAGGTTAATCGATTCAGTCGCCCCGGAAGTAAAAATGATCTCTTTTGGTTTTGCTCCAATCAAGTTTGCAACCTGTTCTCTTGCTACTTCAACTGCATTTTCGGCTACCCATCCATAGGGATGTGATTTGCTGGCCGCATTGCCAAAGTGAGTCCCAAAGAATGGAAGCATTGCCTCAATCACTTCCGGGTAGCAAGGTGTGGTTGAATTATAATCTAGGTAAATGGGGTAATTCATGAGTTCAAAATAGCTTAATATCCTCGTTTTTCTAGGTTTTGTAGTTTTGTATCTTTGAGAAAACTACGCATATGCAAGAAACCTGGACATTTGATTATTCAGATTCTTTAAACTCCAATAATCTCTCAGAATTCCTTAAGTCTAAATCAAAAGATTTAGGAATCTTTCTTTCCTATTATTATAAAAGAGACGGCGCCTTGGCTGAAAATGTAGATGTAAAATCAAAGCCGATTTTTGAGACACCAACCAGTGGGAATCTAATCTTGGAATTTGATTTAATCCATTTCAATGCTTGTCTAGGCATACACGAGAAAGAAATATCAGAGATGAAAATTAGATTTGAGATGAATGAAAGAGCAAATCAATTGATATTGACGGGAGCTTATTGGCCGGAAAGAGGAATGGATGAGATTTGATTTATCGATTGAAAATGAAAAAAGCCTTCTGAATTTAGATTCAGAAGGCTTTTAGATTTCAAGGAAAACTATGCTCTCCGAATTGCTAATTTGATATCCGAAAATTCCTCCTGTTCAATAAATGGTTGGCTTCTCAACCTTCTTCCCGTGGCAGTAAAGATTGCATTTGCAATCGCTCCTCCCGTAGGTGGTAAAGCTGGCTCTCCCAATCCAGTAGGGTCATATCCGGAATCCACATAGTGAACATCGACTTGTGGGACCTCTTTCATCCTTATTAGTTTATAGGAATCAAAGTTTTTCTGAGTTGGTAATCCATCTACGAAAGTCAGATTTCCATACATAGCATGTCCCATACCATCTACGATTCCACCTCTTACTTGATGATCGGCACCCGTGGTATTGATTACCATTCCGCAGTCTGTTGCAGCAGTGATTTTCTTCAAAACAGGGCTTCCGTTTTCTATCTCGATATCAGCCACTTGGGCCACGTAGGTTCGATGAGAGAAATAAACACTGAACCCTTGTTTTACATTTGGATTTTTACCCCAATTAGATTTTTCTTTTACTTTATTGATTACGCCTATCATGCGATCTACATCATAGCCAGGCTCTCCGGTGGGATTATTCTTGGCTTTGTTCAATAAGTTTAATCGAAACTCCACAGGATCTTTGCCTGCTTCAAGCGCAACTTCATCCAAGAAAGATTGCTCCGCATAAGCAAGAAAATTAGTAATAGGTGCTCTCCAGGCATTTGTAGTAATTGGAGAATTATGCTCAACACTCTCTACTTTATAATTTGCTACGGCAGCTGCAGGGAAATTGTCTTGTCTGGTGCTATTTCCAGAATTAATTCCTGCACCTTTTAACTTGTATCCGATCATTTCGCCTGCCTCGTCTAATGCAGCTTCGAATCTATATCTAACAGCCGGCCTGTAAGCTCCTCCAGTTAAATCATCTTCTCTGCTCCACGTCACTTTAACGGGAGCATTCATCATTTTGGAAATTTGAACGGCTTCAGCTACATAGTCAGCACGTAGTCTTCTACCGAATCCACCACCAAGCCGTGTGATTTCTACGGAAATATTTTCTGCAGGAATTCCTAAAATCTCAGCAGCAGTTTGTCTAGCTCGATCCGGAGTCTGAGTAGGTCCTATAAGTTCGGCCTTATCACCCTGAACATGAGCAAAGAAATTCATCGGCTCCATCGGTGAATGCGATAAGAAAGGACACTGATATTCAGCAGTAACGATTTTTGCAGCAGACTTAAAAGCCTGATTGACATTTCCATCCTCTCTTCGAACAGTACTTTTTCCTGTATCCAACATTTCCCGGAAGATCCTATTATGGTCTTCTGTGCTTTCTACGGCACCGTCTGCTTCATATTCCACTTTTAACAGCCTTTTGGCCTTCATCAGTGGCCAAGTAGATTTTCCTACTATCGCTACATTGTTTTCAAATTGAATCACATCCGTGACACCATTTATGTTTTTAGCTTCAGAATCATCCACCGATTTAATTTTCATTCCGAAAGGTGGTCTTTGCACCATGGCATGAAGCATTCCTTCGCGGTAAAAATCTAATCCGAAAAGTGGTTTCCCGGTAAAAATTTCAGGATTATCTACATTTTTAACAGCTGTACCAATAATTGTAAAATCCTTCTTGTCCTTAAGAGTAATCTCCTCAGGTGCAGTCATGGTAGATGCGAGTTCAACAAACTCACCAAAATGACCTGACTTTTTTGAAGCCTTATGAGAAATAATGCCCTTCTCCACAGTGATTTCGGATGCAGGTACTTTCCATGTTTCAGCTGCGGCAGCTACTAAAACAAACTTTGCAGTAGCTCCTGCTTTTCGCAATCGTTCCCAGCTATGCGGCATTGCTCCTGATCCTCCGGTCAATTGCCTATCGTATTTCTCTGTATCCAAATTTGCCTGTACGACACGTACTCTATTCCAATCTGCTTCCAATTCTTCGGCAACAACCATTGGAAAGGAAGTTTTAATATTTTGACCTAGTTCGGGATTTGGTGAATAAATCACCACATCTCCTGTTGGAGAAATGGAGAGGTATCCATTAAAACTCTTAGCCTGTGAGAGTATTTGCTCTGTTGTCAGAACCTCAACTTTTGGAGAATCACAGCTCATCCAATTAAAGCCAATAAACAATCCACCTGCCGTTGTTCCGGCAATTTTGAGAAAGTCTCTTCGATTTGTTTTTAATCCTGTAGCCATAATTATTTGATTTTAGCAGCTGTTGCAACAGCTTCTCTGATTTTATGATAAGTGCCACAACGACAGATATTTCTATTCATTGCCTCATCAATTTCTTCCATGCTAGGGCTTGGGTTTTTATCCAAAAATGCAGCAGCATTCATAATTTGACCAGCTTGGCAATAGCCACATTGTGCTACATCAATTTCATTCCAGGCCTTTTGTACCGGATGATCTCCGTCTTCAGAAAGCCCTTCGATAGTAATGATCTCATCTCCTTCCAAACTTGAGGCTGGAGTGATACAAGAAAAAATTGCCTCACCGTTTCGGTGAACTGTGCATGCACCGCATTGTGCTATACCACAGGAATATTTAGTCCCGACTAGTCCTAAATGATCCCTCAATACCCATAAGAGCGGAGTGTCATCTTCCACATCAACGGTATGGGATTTTCCATTGACTTTAAGGTTTAATGTTGCCATGATCGATTTTTTGAATTCAAGCATAAGTTAAAGAAAATCAAGGTTTGAGCGAAATTCCAGTTGATATTAACTTGAATTTTTGATGAATTGCGCTATGATCGGATGAGTGAAGGGAATTTCTTCTTTTCAAATTAATAATTTGGTTCATGAAAATTGTTTTTTCTGTCCTGCACCTTTTTGGGTTCATTCTAGTTACTACCCCAACGAAGTCAAAAACAGATTTCTGAGCCCTTTATGTCCAAATTCATTTTCAAAATCGCCAAAATCTTAATGGTATCTTTTATAATAATCGTAGCGACCTTCATTCTTCTTGGGGTTTTATTCGTCAGGCTGAGTCCGGAATTTGGAGGTACACCATCGGAACAAAAAATATCAGAATACGAGCAATTAGACTATTTTTCGGATGGCAAATTTTCTAACCTTATCCCAACAACGATGGATATGGACTTTGGAAAAACGATAAAAATGCTTCCCAAATTTTTTAAAAATGATCCAAGTCGAGTGCCGTCTTTTGAGTTGCCCATAGTGAGTCGGGATTCTTTAGAATTGGTTGCTGATAGCCTACCGACAAGATTGGTTTGGTTTGGACATTCTGCATTTTTGCTCCAAATCGACGGAAAAAATATTCTGATTGATCCGATGCTTGGGGAAGTGCCTGCTCCAAATCCCCTTCTTGGTAAAAAGCGGTTTTTCAAAGATTTACCTATCGAAATAGAAAAACTTCCTCAAATCGATCTGATTATAATTTCGCATGATCATTACGATCATTTGGATTATGGATCTATCCAAAAGTTAAAAGAGAAAACGAAGCAGTTTTATGTGCCGCTTGGTGTTGGAGCTCATTTCGAGCGCTGGGGAGTGTCAACAGATCAGATTCATGAAATGAAGTGGTGGGAAGAAGCGGAAGTGGATGGACTTTCTTTAGCATTTACACCTTCGAGACATTTCTCTGGTAGAGGGGCCACTAATCGATTTTCCACTCTTTGGGGTTCTTGGGTGATCAAAGGCAAGGACGATAATATCTATTTCAGTGGAGACGGTGGATATGGGCCACACTTCAAAGAAATAGGTGAGAAATATGGTCCTTTTGACTTTGCAATGATGGAGTGTGGACAATACAATGAGAATTGGAAAGAAATCCATATGATGCCTGAGGAAACTGCGATGGCTGGCCAGGACGTCAATGCAAAAGTTATCATGCCTATTCATTGGGCTGCTTTTACATTGGCGATGCATTCTTGGACAGATCCTGTGGAGCGCGTAACCTTGAAGGCACAGGAAATTAATCAGCCTCTTTTTGTTCCTAAAATTGGAGAATTTATAAATCTCAAAGATTCCTTATGGACCAAAGAAGAATGGTGGATTAAACCCTAATTAAACTATATCCCCTGTATCTTCGACATAAAATTATTTCAATGTAAATGAACCAGATTTGAATTCCTTAATGAAATTTTTGAGCTTGTTGAGTGTTCAAAAATCCTTTTTATTGAGCCAAAATTACTAATTTGAACTTTTGAAAAATTATTAACCCAACCTAAAACCTATGTCTCAGACAATTAAAGCAGCAATAGTAGGAACTGGATTTATCGGACCTGCTCACCTTGAAGCCCTCAGAAGACTTCCATATGTAGAAGTAACAGCCCTTGTCGAAGTCAATCAGCAATTGGCAGATGAAAAGGCTAAAATGCTCGGTATTCCAAATGCCTACACTTTTGAGGATATGCTCAAACAATCAGATATTGATGTAGTGCATATCTGTACACCTAATTTCCTTCACTTTGCGCAAGCAAAAGCTGTTTTATTAGCAGGAAAGCATGTGATCTGTGAGAAACCTTTGGCTGTTAAGATTGACGAAGCAGAAGAATTGGTAGCCTTGGCTGCTGAAAAAGGGCTTGTCAATGCGGTTCATTTCAACCTTCGTTATTATCCCATGGTCCGCCAGATGAAAACCATGCGTGAGAAAGGCGAACTTGGAGAAGTGTATTCGGTGATGGGCTCTTACCTTCAGGATTGGCTTTTCTTACAAACTGATTACAATTGGAGACTGGAGCCAGACAAATCGGGAGATTCGAGAGCTATTGCAGATATTGGGTCCCATTTATTGGATATCACCGAGTATGTGACTGGATTGAAAATTACGGAGGTAATGGCAGATTTCTCTACGGTTCATAAGACTAGATTGAAACCTTTGAAAGCAATAGAAACTTATTCTGGCAAAATGCTTTCAATGGATGATTATCAGGAAGTACCTATCAATACTGAAGATTACGCAACTGTTTTATTACGATTTGATAATGGTAATAAGGGTTCGATTACTGTTTCCCAAGTAAATGCAGGAAGAAAGAATCGATTGAATGTAGAAATTTCAGGTTCCAAGTCAAATTTTGAATTCAATTCAGAACGACCAAATGAACTTTGGATTGGCAAGCGTGAGACTGCTAATGGGCACCTGATGAAAGACCCATCTTTGCTTCATCCAGAAGCTTCAGCCTTAGTTAGTTTCCCAGGAGGTCATAACGAGGGTTTCCCAGACACATCGAAGCAAATGTTTAAGGAGGTCTATGCTGCAATCCATGAGGGAAAACAGCCTGAAAAACCTTCTTTCCCAACTTTTGCAGATGGATTACGTGAATTGATCATTGGTGAGCGAATCATCGAAAGCAATAAAAAGCAAGCTTGGGTTGCCGTTTAGGAAGTTTTAAATTATTGCTAATTGTCTTTAAAAAGACTCTTAGATTAAATTATATGTATATCCGATTTTCTGCCAGTAAATAGCTAAAAGCAATAAAAGAAGGGGATAAAGTTAGCATTGATGCTTCTTCGGTCTTCTAGCCAAATGAGCAAAGAATTTTATGTTACTGGCAAGATTGCGGATAATCAGAATTTGAATTATTAACCCTTTATTTATTTCTATAATTATCGCAAAATGAAAAACATGAATTTCACAAAAAACCTTCTTGCATTTGTCTTAATGGCATTTGTAAGTATTTCAGCTTTCGCTCAAGACAAACCAAGCCCAGCAAAAACTGCCGAAGGAATGGTTGGCGATGCGAAAGTTACAATCAACTATTCATCGCCTGCAGTAAAGGGCAGAACAGTTTGGGGAGAATTAGTTCCTCTCGGAGAAGTTTGGAGAGCAGGTGCCAATGAGGCAACTACTTTCACCACATCAAAAGACATCATGGTAGAAGGAAAGAAACTTCCGGCAGGTACTTATAGCTTTTTTATCATTCCGGGTGAATATGAATCTACTTTGATTTTCAATAAAGTAGCAAAGCAGTGGGGAGCATTTAATTACGATTCTAAAGAAGATGCTTTGAGAGTGTCAGTGCCCTCTCAACAGACTTCTACTATGGAGGAGCGATTGGTTTATGAAGTAATGCCAAGCGTTTTTGAGATCAGATGGGAATATGGAAAAGCCGCAGCCAAGCTAGGCATGTAATTCTTTTCTAGATATTCAATGAGCCACAGGGAAAAATCCTTGTGGCTTTTTTATTTTTGCACCTCATGCTTAAAAACTTCGATTACAACTCCTTTGATCTTCCAGTTGCGGAAATCATCCCACAAGTTCAAACTCATTTTTCGAATCATAATTCTCTGATTATCCAAGCCCCTCCTGGAGCTGGTAAAAGCACCTTGCTCCCACTTGCCCTTTTGGATCAGCCTTGGCTAGCCGGAAAAAAGATCATTATGCTTGAGCCTAGAAGATTGGCTACCAAAAGCATTGCGCAGCGAATGGCCAGCATGACAAATACCCAACTCGGTGATTTGATTGGTTATCGAATTCGATTTGAATCTGCAATTTCTAAAAACACCCGATTGGAAGTGATTACGGAAGGAATACTTACACGAATGCTTCACTCGGATAATGCTTTGGAAGATGTCGGGATGGTTATTTTTGATGAATTTCATGAGCGAAATCTGCATTCAGAAGTTGCATTGGCCCTTTGCAGAGAAGTGCAGCAAGTGCTTCGTCCGGATTTGAAGATTCTTTTGATGTCAGCCACAATAGATGCCAAAGAGTTATCAGGTTTGCTGAATTCTAAAATTATTGAAAGCAAGGGAAGGCAATTTCCAGTTGAGGTGAATTTTGCTAGCGAAGTTGACGAATATGCAATTGGTGAAGATACCGCAAGGCAAATTATTCCCTTGACCAAAGTTCATGAAGGAGATTTTTTGGTCTTTTTACCCGGTCAAGGGGAGATCAAAAAAGCGCAGGAGATTTTAAGAAAAGCACTTCCAAGTGATTTGGTTTTACCACTTTATGGACAGCTCTCACCCGGAGAACAAAATCGTGCTATTATGCCTGATTCAACGGGAAAGCGAAAAATCGTTCTTTCTACAGACATTGCTGAAACATCCTTGACGATCGAAGGGGTCAAAGTTGTTGTAGATTCAGGTTTTGCTAAATCATCCAAATTTGACCCAAGAACTGGGCTTTCCAAGTTGGTATTGCATCGAATCAGCAAGGATTCTGCAGATCAGCGAAGTGGCCGTGCAGGAAGATTAACTGCGGGCCATAGCTATAGGCTTTGGACAAAAGCAATACAGAATCAGCTTAATGAATTCCGTACTCCAGAACTCATGGAAGCAGATTTGACAGCTTTGGTATTGGATATGAAAGCCTGGGGGAAACAGGATATCAGATCAATGACTTGGCTCACTCCACCTCCCTCAGGCACTTTGGCTTTAGCTGAAAAGACTTTGGAAACGATTGAGGCAATTCAAAACGGAGATCTAACTCCTCATGGCAAAGAAATTCATGCCTTGCCAAGTCATCCAAGAATTGCTCATATGCTCCTTTTTGCGAAGCAGCATGATCAGCTTTGTTTGGGAACTGACATTGCGGCTATTTTAGAGGAGCGGGATCCTTTGCCTCAGGATTCAGGAGTTGATTTGAATTTGAGAATTGAAGCTTTACGAAGATTCAGAAGTCGTGGTGCGAGCATTTCCCGAATTAAAAAGATCGAGAAAGTCGCAGCTTCCTATCGTAGGATGTTTAAAATAGATCCTGAAAACACCCCTGTTGATCCTTGGCAAACAGGCTTGCTTTTAGCATATGCTTATCCTGAGCGAATTGCAGCTGCAAGACCTGGAAATAATGCTCAGTTTCAACTTGCAAATGGTAAAATAGCCGCAATCGGACATCGGGATGATTTGGCACATGAATCCTGGCTTGCGGTGGCTCATCTTGATGCTCGGGAAGGTATGGGAAAAATCTGGATGGCAGCTCCTCTGAATCCCAAGGATTTGATGCCTATGGTCAAGACCAAAGAAATCATCTCTTGGGATCGTAAAAAAGGGGGCTTAGTAGCATTGACTGAAGTTCGGATTGGTGCCATTGTGCTAGGAAGTCGTCCTTTGGCCAAAATTGAAAAAGGAGATGCCACGCAAGTAATTTTGGAGGCAATTCGAGAAGAAGGCGAATATTTATTGAATTTTGATGAGGATGCTGATCAATTGATTCTTAGAGTAGCTAGTCTCAGAAAGTGGAATCCGACTCAGGATTGGCCTGATTGGTCAGTGGCCAACTTGTGTGAAAAACCTGAAAACTGGATTGAACCTTATATTTCTGGAATTACTAAAAATGAGGATTTTAAGAAACTCAATATTTCCAAAATCTTACTTCATAGTCTTGATTTTGAACTACAGCAGGAATTGGATAAGCTAGCGCCTTCCATAATTACTGTTCCCTCAGGAAGTGATATAAAAATTGAATACAGAACAGATGGAGATGCTCCGCTCCTTTCGGTTAGACTTCAGGAGCTTTTTGGCTTATTGGAAACTCCAAAAGTAAATAATGGCAAAATTCCACTTCTGATCGAAATGCTTTCTCCCGGATATAAACCGGTACAACTGACTCAGGATTTGAAGAGCTTTTGGAACAATGGCTATTTTGAGGTGAAGAAAGAACTGAAAAGAAGATATCCGAAGCATGAATGGCCAGAGGGTCCCATTTCAGCTGAGGCGGTAAGGGGTGTTAAGCGAAAAAATCCGAATTAATCCAAATTATCCAAGTAATCGAGAAACTGAAGGAATGAGGCCAAGGTAAATGGAGTCATATCCTTTTCTCGGATTTGCATTAGAAAACTTTTCCTTACTTCCGGATAATCTTTTGGATTGTAAATTTTACAAAGAGCGGTTGCTCTAAATGCGTTATAGACAAAATTTTGGGTTTTAAAGGAATTATTCCTTTGTTCAACGAATGCACGCTCCAGATTTAGAGGGTTGATCATTTCATCCAACCATTTGAATCCGTCTGTAACGAAAAAAGACTCGGTCTTCATGATAGCTTCTGACAACTCCCAATCATTTTCAATTGTAAAACGCTTGGGTAATTTCTTCCCAATTTTATTGAGCGTTTGAATCATCGTAATAGACCTTTCAGCATAATCTTTTAGAGTTGGCAAGAACTTATGGATTATCATCTCTACTTTATCAATCCTCACTCCGAGGTTGTATTCTAAAAAACTCTGATCTGAATAGTCTGTATAATGGACAAAAATTACCTGCTTTCCATGAGGAAAATCCTTTTCAAAAAGCATTAAGGATTCAATGAATTTAAAGCCAAAATCTTTAAAAAAAAGGTCATGAATTGAGACTAAATCAATTTTGCGCATAGTATTTAAACAGCACATTTTTGATTTTGTTGTCTAATCTTCAGAAAATAATTCTCTCATTTCCAGCAGTATGGGTTCGATCTCCATCCTTTTTACGGCAACACTTCCTTCATCTTCAGGATTGTGTAGATAATGATTCCAGTGCTTCTCTGCTTTTCTTATTGTGCGGGGGGTAATATCAAATTCCACTTCATCGAGATAGTCTTTGGCAAGTGTTGAGGCTTTGAAATTTCCAAAAA
This sequence comes from Algoriphagus marinus, assembly GCF_001936475.1. GTDB lineage: Bacteria > Bacteroidota > Bacteroidia > Cytophagales > Cyclobacteriaceae > Algoriphagus > Algoriphagus marinus. The sequence continues at coordinate 75,985 of NZ_MSPQ01000008.1, forward strand.
GATAAACCCGGAACACATCCACAAACCGCTGGCTTAAATCAAACAATTCCAAAACCTGAACAAATACACCTTGATGAGCCCTGTTTTTTTTGTCATTGATTGCTTCAAAAATTGCATCCAAAGATTCCTCATTAAAGCTTGAATTCGAAAGCGCTCGACAAGCTAAGTATGCAACCTCCCATTGATCTCCTTTCACCAGTTCGATCAATCGATCCCTACCTGATTCATCAACTAATTTCCCGACTTTATCTGCGAAAAAATAGGCTTCTTTCTCATTAGGATCAGACATCTTAGCAATTAATCGATCGATTTCGGCTTCCATTGATTTTAAGTTTAATTTGTACAAATATACTTGAATTGCTTTTCCTCCATTATGAATTCCGCAAATCCGATAAAGATTAGTCTAGAATCTTATTTTCAATTAATCCAAAAAGGAAAGGAATTGAATCTGGAAAGGAATTATTTCTCAGAAAAGCATCAGCTCCAATTTTGGAATTCGACGGAATGGTTGTTCAAAGTGATGCTTCCATGGAATAGAATTCCTGATGCTATGGGTGATTTGAAGCCAAAGGATGACCACCATCTAGGATTAGTAATGATTCGAGCTGGAATTGCTACCACTGGCTACTTTCATAATGATGTGATGATTGATCACAAGGTATTCAGAGCCTACATGATTCGTCAAAAACAAGGGAAAAGTCAAATTAAATATTTGAAAACCAAAGGGAAATCAAGAGCTGGTTCGAGATTAAGATTAGGAGAAAGTGAGCGGTTTTTTGAAGAAATAAACGAGCGATTGACTAACTATTCTGATGAATTTCCAATCGATATGTGGGGAATCAGCTGTGCTAAAACCTTATTACCATATTTTTATTCAAGTGAACCTGCCCCACCTTTTGCAAAAGATCAGGAAAACCTAATCTCTATCCCCTTTCATGTGCAGCAACCTGATTTTGAAACCTTGAAGAAAATGCATCAAAAATTGAATCAAATTCATGTTATTTTTTCAGAGAAGGGAATGGAAGTCTTCGAAAATACGCCTTTGGTAGGTGCCATTAAATCTTCTCCCGAGGAAGAGGATTGGTAATAGATCTTTCGGTCCAAAAATAGAAAAGCCAGAATTTCTTCTGGCCTTTGGTTGGTGGTGTTAAGTAAGCAATCAGGTTTTAGTTTGTTTCACCTGGATAGTTGGCATTCAGCATATTCATAGTCTCATGTGCGACTTTAATGTTGTATTCATAAGCTAGGCTTTTGTAATTCACCAAATCCACGATTGTACCGATGAAACAAAGACCTACGGTGAGGATATAAAGGATTCCTAGTCCAATCTGTCCGAGGATGAATCGATGCAAACCTGCGAATCCAAAGAAACCAAGTAAGGTCAAGATCAGAATCATTTGAGAGTCTTTTCTTCTTGCACGATATACTTGAGCAAATAGAGAAGCTTGATCTTCATCCATACTTTTCATCAGTCCCTGGATATATCCAAGTTCCATTCCTTCCAATTCTGGAAGATGTCTCAATACATTAGCCATAGTTGTGTGTTGTTTTAAGGTTGTTTATTAAAGTCCAAATTCGAGAGAAAATCACCAGATAGGCAAACATTGCCAACGGATGCATAGACCAGGATTCTTGAAAATCTCCTTTGAGAAGCAGATTCATCGAACGACCCAACCCACATCCAGGGCACCAATCAAATCCCAACTGATCTAATGGGCAAAGGCTCATGTGATCTCCAGAATATGGATTGATGAAATAGATTGCAATAAGGCTTCCGATCCAGAATATCAATTCTAAAGGCAGTTGCTTTATCCATCGGGTGATTTCTTTCATGCCAGTAGAAATACGAAAAAGATGCCATTTGTCAAAAAGTGGCTTTTCAAGCTAATTTAAAGGAATGCCAAAATAAGAATGAATTGGATCGTACAAAAAAGTGTTCGATTATGAACGCTTTAACTCTGGGAGTTGGATACTCAGCTTTTTACCAAAGTTTGCTTTTTGGTTGAATTCAAATTGCTTTACGATTTGAGCATAGCTTTTATTTGAACCATAATTTTTCCACCCACTAAATTTAAACACCAAACCCAACAATTCTCCATTTACTGGTTGGGGAGTATAAATACCCAATGCTTTTGAAGCTTCTTTTCCTAAGAAAAAATTTAGAATCGGGATTACCTGAGATGCGATTAACTGATCTGGTATAGTTGATTTGTAATAATTGATTAAAGCAGTTATCAATCTGTTCCCAGCATCTGATTCGCGCAAATGACGCTTTCTGATGAGTTTTTCCAGTTCAAAAGCTTCTTTGGAATTATCCGGCCAATAATTGGTATCTATTCCCATCAGCTTTCCCACCCATTTCCAATAGGTCATCAGTAAATCGACATCCTCATTGGAAACCTTAAAACCCATTTTCTTCCAACCTCGAATCACAATAAGGCTAAATGTCAAATTGGTACCGATTAAATCTTCTTGGTTAATAGGTTTTCCAAATGCGTTATTCCAATCTTTTGAATAATGTGAAATGAAATACCTGCTAAAAGCATGAATCAGGCGAACTTTAGCGCAGGTTAAGTAAGCCTTCTTTTTGCTCATAAAGGCTTCTGGTTCGAAAATGTCTAGGATAAACCCACCAGTCTCTCCAAGCCGCTGACCGATATCATCCAAAATCCGCTTGGATCTCACGAGAACTTCTGCCCCATCTCCAAAAGCATAAGCATAGGGCAAGGAATAAAAGCCGAGCATAGCCAAATACAAATCTCCTTTATCATTGAATAATTCCTGCCCTTTCTCTAAAATCTCAATAGGAATTTCTTTTTGATTCAGGAAAAAGTTGAAAAAATCCTGAAACTCCAGCGGAAATGAATCTTCAATTTTGGAGGGGATTTCTTCCCAGGAATTAATTAAAGTGATTAATTCTGGATTTTTCACCAATTGACTAACTAGCTGATCTGCAATTGGATCTTGACGTGATCTTAGTAGATCAAATTCGGAATTGGTGTATAGTTCTAATTTGCTCACATCTTTCTAACCTTGTTTTTGTATTTTGGTTGATCAATTTTAAAAAATAGATGAAATACCATGAGAAAAGTTCTTTCACTGAGGAATGTCCCGATAAATATCGGGATTAGGGCATTCTATATTACCGCTAAAAAGCAAATTATAACTTGATGAAATCGAGCATGACAATAATGTCACACAGTGGGATGTCTCGATGGCTATCTGGATCGAAATGCGAGATTCCCCCGAAACAAGTTCGGGGCAGGCTATGTGGCCAAATAGAAAAATTATAAACACATGAAAAATATCTTTTCGTTGACTCTTTTTATTTTCTTAATACTTTCGATGTCGGTATCAGCACAAGGCAGTTTTGACCTCTGGGTGGTAGAAACTTCAGGGAAAGGGGGGAAATTGGAACTCAATCCAGAAACTGCATATGCATTGACAGATCGTCCGGAATATGACAACCAGCCTAGCTTTATAAATGAATATCAGATGGTTTTCTCAGCCGCTGATGAAAATGGTAATTTTGATATTATAGCCTATAATTTTGAGTCAAAAAAATTTACTAACCTAAGTAAAACTTCAGATAGAAATGAAAATTCTCCGAGGATTACAGATTGTGGAATGTATATCGCAGCAGTAGTATCTGAACCTGACAAAAAACAACGAATTTGGCTTTATCCGACCAGTTTTGAACCTGCTGAATTGCTTTATGACGACATTGAGCCAGTTGGGTATTATGATTGGTATAATAATAAAGCAGCGATGTTTATCTTGGGAAACCCAAATAAACTCGTCTATGCGGAAAGTAGAGATAATCTGATCGAGATAGACACTGAAATCGCCAGATCGATAAATCGAAGACCTAAAACCAGTTCGATTACCTATCTTTCAACTCGCGAATTCATGGATTCTGAAGATTCCAAGGCCTTTAAATTAAAAAGCTATGATATTGAATCTAAGGAACGCAAGGATTTGGGATATGGATTGCCTGGATCTCAAGATTTTATTTGGATTGACAAAAACTATCTGTTGATGGCTCAAGGAAATACTATTTATAAACGAAGATTTTCAGATGAGACCTGGGAAGTAATTGGTACAATCACTACTGATACACATCAAAATATAAGCAGATTAGCATATAGCGAGGATTTAAATGTGCTCGTGATTGCGATGGAACGAAAATAATAAACACCCAATATGAACCTGTTAAAATCAACCTTAGTCCTTTTCTCGCTCTTTTTGGTACAAGCTGCAATAGCTCAAATCGAGGATAAAAGAGGAATTGTTGCAAAGAATGCTGAGTTAGTCAAAGTCCAAGATGGATTTTCCTTTACAGAGGGTCCGGCTACGAATCGTTTTGGAGACGTTTTTTTTACTGATCAACCAAACAATCGAATTCATAAGTGGAATGCAATCACGAATGAAATTACTGTATTCAAAGAAGATGCGGGTAGATCTAATGGTCTTTATTTCATGTTAGACGGAAGTCTTTTGGCAGCAGCAGATGAAGAAAATCAGCTTTGGATGATCGGTAAGGATGGTTCTGAAGAAGTATTGGTTTCTGTATTTAGAGGAAAGAAGCTAAATGGACCAAATGATATCTGGTTACGTCCGAAAGGAGGAATATATTTCACGGATCCACTTTATGCCCGTCCTTATTGGGATGGTATAAGAGGAAAGGAATCTGAGCAAGATGGAGAACACGTCTATTACCTCTCACCTGACAAATCTGAGCTATTTCGGGTAGCAGAAGATTTGGTCAAACCCAACGGAATCATAGGTTCACCAGATGGTAAAACTCTTTATATAGCGGATCCAGGTGCAAAAAAGACCTATAAATATGAAATCCGTGAGGATGGATATCTGATTAATAAAGAACTGTTTTGTGAAAGTGGATCAGATGGTATGACAATCGATGATCGGGGTAATGTCTATTTGACAGGAGATGGAGTGAAGGTTTTTGATCGGAAAGGAGAGCAGATTGCACATATTAAAGTACCTGCAAAGTGGACTGCAAACGTTACTTTCGGAGCATTAGACCGAAAAACTTTATTTATAACTGCCTCTGACGCGGTATATACTTTGAAAATGAAAACTCATGGCGTTTGGTGAGTTTTATATGCCAAAGGATTCAAGTGCTTAAAAGAGCATTTTTCTAACTATCCCAGCTGATTGATATTTTAGAAATTCAATAAAAAATACTTAAAGGTATGAGAGTAAATTTCATTTCTGTTTATTCAATAAAAAGGGAAAGCGTCAACTTTCCCTTTTTACTTTATTGATACTTAACCTTATGTAGTTTGATTATAATGTGTTGAAACCAATTTCCATCCTTCTTCACGCTCTATCCAAACGTCCAAGAAATTCATATTCTTAGATTCCATTTGACCTTTTACAGAAAAAGTAAAAGCACCTTCGCCCTGAACTACAGCTGAAGTTCCATAAACTCTTGCGATAGTATTTTGAAAATCAATCTCTTTTAAGACGCATTCTTCAGATCGAATTTTTTCAATCAATTCTTCTTTGGTATTTACTTTTCCATGAGAATTAAACATTAAACCATTATCGTCAAAAATGTGAGTTAGGTGGTCAAGGTTTAGAGTCTCCCAGATTTCAAATTTCTTTCTGGTAAGATCTAAAAGATTAGATTCTGTAAGCATAAAATGTAATTAGGGTGATAATAAAAGGGTGAATTTGTTATTATCAAAACTTAGACCAAAAGGTAAAAAAGAAGTTTGTAAGTAATTAATTCTTTGATGTTTAATTTTTTTGATGTGTCTTATTGTTTGAATTTAGTAAAGATATTCTAGGCCAAAGAGTTTATATTTATCCTAAAATCACAAATTATGGCTCTTTTCAATCTAAATATTAACGGAAAATCCCATCAAGTAGACTTGGATCCTAACACCCCTATTTTGTGGGTTTTGAGGGATCATCTCGATTTAGTAGGTACTAAATTCGGCTGTGGTATCGCACAATGTGGTGCCTGTACAATTCACTTGGATGGTACAGCGATCCGTTCCTGCCAGCTTCCTATTTCTGCAGTTGAAGATTCTCAAATCACTACTATCGAAGGACTCTCCAAAGATGGAGATCATCCGCTTCAGCAGGCTTGGATAGAACATGATGTCCCTCAATGCGGCTACTGCCAGGCTGGTCAAATCATGACTGCTGCCGCCCTACTAAAGGAAAATCCTAACCCAACTGATGCTGATATCGAAAATGCAATGAACGGTAATATCTGTCGCTGCGGTACATATACAAGAATCAAAGCTGCAATCAAAACAGCTGCTAAATCAGCCTAAAAATAGAGATTATGACATTGATAGATAAAAAATTAAATAGAAGATCTTTCCTGAAAGTTTCTACACTGGCAGGAGGAGGAATGATGTTGAGCTTTAGTTGGCTGGCAGGTTGTAAACCTACTCCAGAGGAAGTTTTGACTATGCCAAAAGAATGGTTTGAATTAAATAGTTATATCAAAATCGGGGAGAATGGTGCGGTTACCTTATTCAACCCAAATCCCGAATTTGGTTCAAACGTTAAAACTTCCCTCCCAATGATCCTTGCGGATGAATTGGATGTGGATTGGAAAAATGTATTCGTTGAACAAGCGGATTTTTACCCAGAACGATTTGATCGACAATTTACAGGAGGTAGCCAAGGTATCCGTCAGGGTTGGACACCTCTTAGAACGGCAGGTGCTACAGCCAGACAATTAATTGTAAATGCCGCAGCACAAACTTGGAATGTATCTGCTGCTGAAATAACCACTTCGGCAGGAATGGTGGAACATAAAGCCTCTGGAAAAAAAGCCGGATATGGTGATATGGCTTCTTTAGCTGGAACTTTAGAAGCTCCAGATCCAGAGACCGTTAAGTTGAAGGATATTGCTGATTTTAATATCATTGGAACTTCAAAAAAGAATGTAGATGGCCCGAATATCGTAACGGGTAAGCCACTATTTGCTATAGACCACAAAGTAGAAGGAATGAAGTACGCTGCGATCGTGCAGCCTCCCGCTTTTGGAATGCAGTTGAAATCTTTTGACAAAAATTCTGTGACGTCAATGCCAGGAATTCAGGATGCTTTCGAAGTCAAAATTTTTAAAGACGATTATGGTAGAAACTTTTTTGACACCACTAGTTTTCCTTCACTCATTGCGATAGTTGGTAATTCAACTTGGGAAGTTTTACAAGCAAAGAAAAGTATAAAAGCAGAATGGGAAAAAGCACCTGAGAGCACTTTCCCATTGGCAGGAAGAGGCGGCCAAGTTGTGGACGTCAAAGTTCCTGAAGGATTAGAGAACTCTACCACGCACAAAGCAAAAATGAATGAGTATATCACCAAATCAGGTAATATTCTTCGTAAAGACGGGGACCCTGAAGGTGCATTTAAAAAAGCTGCAAGAGTTTTGGAAAGAACCTATTCTGCACCATTTCTGGCACATAATACAATGGAACCAATGAATGCTTTTGCGGATGTCAATGGCGATAAAGCAATCATTTATGGACCAACACAAGCCCCTGAACTGATCAGGCAAACTATTGCAAATAGTCTTGGGCTTCCAATTGAAAATATTCAGATCAACTTAGCAAGAATGGGAGGAGGATTTGGCCGTAGAGCTTATAGCCATCACCTGACAGAAGCCGCTTTGATTTCCCAGAAAATTCAAGCGCCTGTGAAAATGGTTTATACCCGTGAAGATGACATGAGCGCAGGTGTTTATCGACCGACTTATTCTGCAACTTACAGAGCTGCTTTGGATGAAAACAATAACCTACTTGCTTTACATGTAAAGGCAGGAGGAATTCCAGAATCTCCGATACACGCCAATAGATTCCCTGCTGGAGCAATTGATAATTATTTGGCGGAAGGATGGCAGATCGAATCAAACATCACAATTGGAGCTTTCCGTGCACCTAGATCTAATTTTATCGCTGGAGCAGAGCAATCCTTTTTGGATGAATTAGCTGAAGAAATGGGAAAGGATCCAATAGAATTCCGTTTGGAATTGCTAAAGCGAGCTGAAACAAACCCTGTGGGTGAAAACAATGATTACGATCCTAAGAGATATGCAGGAGTCTTGGAATTGGTAAGAGAGAAATCTAACTGGTCAAATACTACTGCAGGTATATCTAGAGGGGTATCGGCCTATTTTTGTCACAACTCCTATGTGGCTGAAGTGGTTGACATCAGCATCAAAGACAGGCAGCCAGTGGTTGAAAATGTATATGCTGCTGTGGATTGTGGAATTGTCGTCAATCCAGATTCCGCAGCAAATATGGGGGAAGGTGCAATCGTAGATGGAATAGGAAACGCTTTTTATGGAGAGTTGACATTTGAAAACGGTGCTCCAACAAAGCGGAACTTTGATACCTATAGAATGATCAGACACAAAGAAGCACCTAAAAAAATTGAAGTTCATTTTGTGCAAAATAACGAAGCACCAACTGGGTTGGGAGAACCACTCTTCCCTCCTGTTTTCGCAGCTTTGGGAAATTCACTTTATAAGGCAACGGGAAAACGATTGTATGAGCAGCCGTTCCAGCCACAACTTCTTGAAATGGAGAACCTAAGAATGTGATTAAGATAGACTTAGGAAGATTATAAACTATAAAAAATTAAATGGGGACTAACAGTCCCCATTTATGTTACAAGCCTCGCTGTCATCGCTGCCGGTCATCTGAATCGGCTGATTCGTTTTTTCATATTCGCTCCAAGCTTTTTCCAAGGTCTGAGTAAAAACCTCATCTGCTTGAGCTCCTGAGATTCCAAACTTCCGATCTAAGACAAAGAAAGGAACTCCCCTTACTCCCAACTGACGCGATTCATAAATATCCGTTTCAACGGCATTTTCATAAGCGCCAGTTTCCAATGCTTTTTTGATGGTATCCTCGGTCAATCCGATTTCTATTCCCAAAGAAATGAGCGTATTAAAATCATCTACATTTTTCCCTTCAGAGAAATATGCAGCTAATAATCGCTCTTTCATCTCATTTCCCTTTCCTGCTGATTTTGCGAGATGAATCAATTGATGAGCATTTCTTGTGTTAGCAACTACAGCATTTTCAAAATCAAAATCTAAGCCTTCCGATTTAGCCATTTCAACCACATTAGCAGTGATTTCGCGTGTTTGATCCAAAGTCCAACCTTTTGAAGCTGCTAAATGCTCCAGTGTACTTACAGATGTATCGGTTTTTTGATCAGGATTTAACTGAAAACTTTTCCATTCTATTTCTATCGCATCTTTTTGAGGAAATTTAGCCAGTGCTTTTTCCATCTTCCGTTTCCCGATATAGCAAAAAGGACAAACTACATCAGACCATATTTCTATTTTCATTTCTATTTTATTTACTTGAAAGGAAATTGAAAAAATAATGAAAGAGTTCAAATCTATCAGAAATTGAAAACCAAAGAATGTCCTTCTTGTGCCATGGAAATTGACGAGAAAGCAAGCATCTGCCCTATTTGTCAATTTGAATTCCCGAAAAGATCTCCCTGGATTACCTGGGTTGCCATTCTTCTTTTAATTATTTTTATTTTAAGCTACGTTCTCTAATCTTAACTCACTGTATGATGAATAAACGCTCTTTTCTCAAAAGTTTGGCATTTCTAGGAATTGGTTCTGGTTCGATTTTTAATTCCAAAGCTTCAGAATTCGAAGGCTTTGCCAATTTAGATTTCTCTTCTGCTGATTTCTGGGATCAAATTCGTGCGTCATACAAACTCAAACCAGAATACATAAACTTGGAGAATGGATATTATTGCTTTCTCCCACAGGAAACGCTGGAAAAATATATCACTCATATCCGGGATGTGAATTATCAAGCGTCATACTACATGCGGACGGTACAATGGGAAAATAAGGCGAAAAGTGCTGCAAAGCTGGCTGAGTTGGTTGGGGCTAGTCCTGAAGAAATTGTGCTTACGCGAAATACAACGGAGTCATTGGACTTGATCATTTCGGGTTTTCCATGGAAAGCCGGAGATGAAGCGATCGTGAGTAATCAAGATTATGGAAGTATGCTTTCCATGTTTGATTTGCAGGCTAAGCGCAGTGGTATCAAAATCATCCGAATCGATATTCCGATGCACCCTGAAGACGATGAAGATATTGTGGCAGCCTATGAAAAAGTGATTACCTCCCGGACCAAACTGTTAATGGTCCCTCATATTGTCAATATTACAGGGCATATTCTTCCAATTAAAAAAATAACTGAAATGGCCCATTCCCATGGGGTCGAAGTGATGGTGGATGGAGCACACGCTGTAGGACATTTTAAGTTTAATATTTCAGATTTGGGAGTTGATTATTATGGTTCTAGCCTTCACAAATGGCTTTCAGTGCCATTGGGAGCCGGAATGCTTTATGTGAAAAAGGATAGGATTTCAAAGCTTGAGCCACTTTTGGCGCCTTTTGATCTAAAATTGGAGACAATCGGATACCTCAATCATATAGGTACACACCCAGTAGCAACGGACTTGGCAGTAATAGACGCGATTGATTTTCATGATAAAATCGGCAGTCAGCGCAAAGAAGAACGACTGCGATACATTCAGCGCTATTGGTCTGATCAAGTCAGAGATTTGCCCGGAGTGAACGTGAATACACCTAAAGACCCTTGGAGGTCTTGCGGAATTGCGAATGTAGGATTGGAGGCATATTCCCCTTCAGAAATGGCTACGATCCTAATGGAAAAGTATCAGATCTATACCGTAGCTATTGATGGCGTAGGTGTAAGAGGCTGCAGAATTTCGCCAAATATTTATACCAGTGAAAAAGAATTGGACCAATTTGTACTCGCTTTGAAGGAAATGTCAGGTAATTCTTAAGTATCAAATTGAATATTTGATAAATTTCGCCGAACATTCATCGGATTTATTTGAGATTATTCATAATTAGGATGGTTTTCACATAAAATTTATAATAAATAAGCTGTAGGTTGATTTTTTTTGCAAATTTTCTTGCAATTCGTTTTCAAACCATTGAATTTTACTGGCTCAAATGAATTTCAAAACACAGATAGCGCAAACCTTCACTCAACCTTCAAAAAAAGGTGTTGAATTGTTGGCTATTGCTTTTTTATCTCCTTTAGTGAGGAGACATAGTTTTTTTATTAGGGCTTGACCCTTATAATAATTTGATTTTCCTGCGCGGAAAATTTTCTCGCCCATTATTTATTTCATTGATTTATTTCTAATCCCCCGAAGAGCTCGGACTTATACATGCATTTATCCATGGATAATATTTCATTTCAAATTTTAGTTGCCAATCCTTCTCATAAGAAATACTCATCTACAATTACGGATGAGATGGAAAATTCTGCAAAAGCTCGTGGAACAGGAATCGCAAAACGGACTCCCGAATATGTTGAGACCAAAATGGACGAAGGCAAGGCAATAATTGCTTTGACACAAGATGGCACTTGGGCGGGATTCTGCTACATCGAAGCTTGGGGCCATGGAAAATATGTTGCCAATTCAGGTTTGATTGTAGCTCCTGAGTTTCGGAAATACGGTTTAGCAAGAAAAATCAAGCGGGAAATTTTCAAGCTTAGTCGTTTGAAATATCCTGATTCCAAGATTTTTGGACTGACTACCGGTGCAGCTGTAATGAAAATCAATTCAGAATTGGGCTATATTCCTGTATCCTATTCGGACTTGACAGATGATGAAGCCTTTTGGAAAGGCTGTCAAAGTTGTGTGAATTATGAAATCCTGATGAGTAAAAGCAGGCAAAACTGTATCTGTACAGCGATGCTTTTTGATCCTCAGGCAAAGAAAAATAATACAGAGGACCTGGCACTACGGGATGATTTCAAAAAGGAAATCAATTTGTTTAATCGCTGGGTAAGACTTAAGAAATATGTGATGCTTAAATTGACCAAGTCGAAAGACTCAATAAATAGCTTCTTTTTATAATATTCTCCCGATTCAATGGAGTAAACCTATTTAAGATGAAAAAGATTGTATTGGCTTATAGTGGTGGCCTTGATACCACATTTTGTGCTTTGCACCTCTCCCGAGATCTTGGATACGAGGTTCATGCTGTTATTGTAAATACTGGTGGTTTTTCTGAAGAAGAACTGAAAGCTATCGAAACAAGAGCCAATAGCCTCGGCGTAGCTTCTTTCCATATTTTGGATGTGGTTGAAATCTATTATGAAGAGGTGATCAAATATTTGATCTTTGGAAATGTGCTAAAAAATCAGACCTATCCCCTATCAGTTTCCGCTGAGCGAATTCTTCAGGCAAAATCTCTGGCAGAATATGCGAAATCCATTGGAGCAAAAGCTGTTGCTCATGGATCAACTGGAGCAGGAAACGATCAGGTTCGGTTTGATATGATTTTTCAGACTATCGTGCCAGATATTGAAATCATCACTCCTATCCGGGATTTGAAGCTTTCCCGTCAGGAAGAAATCGAATACCTGAAAAAGCATGGTGTAGAAATGAACTTCGAAAAAGCCGCTTATTCAATTAATAAAGGTATTTGGGGGACTTCTGTTGGTGGAAAAGAGACCTTGACATCGGCTGATTATCTTCCTGAGGAGGCTTGGCCAACTCAGGTGACTGAGCATGATCCAAAGGAATTGACATTGACTTTTGTTCAAGGAGAATTGAAAGGGGTGAATGGAAAGAAATTTGAATCTTCAACAGCTGCAATACAGGAAGTTCAGGCACTTGCTGCTCCTTATGGAATTGGTCGTGATATTCACGTGGGTGATACCATTATCGGCATCAAAGGTCGTGTAGGATTTGAAGCAGCGGCACCTTTGATAATTATAAAAGGTCATCAATTGCTAGAGAAGCATACCTTAACGAAATGGCAACTTTTCTGGAAAAATCAATTGTCAGAATTCTATGGAAATCATCTCCATGAAGGCCATTACTTAGATCCTGTAATGCGAAATTTGGAGGCCTTCCTAGCCGATACGCAGACTTTTGTAAATGGCGATGTCCGAGTGATGCTCCATCCATATCGATTCACACTTCTTGGAATAACTTCGGAAAATGACCTCATGTCCAATAAATTTGGAAGCTATGGGGAAATGAACAAAGGCTATACTGCTGAGGATGTGAAAGGATTTACACGAATTTTAGGCAACCAAACTTCAATTTTCCATAAAGTAAATCATCCTGATGAAGCAAATTAAAACAGCCATCATCGGAGCAGCTGGATATACTGGAGGAGAATTACTTCGTCTTTTGGTTCATCATCCTGCTTGTGAGTTGGTTTATGTACATAGCAATAGTCAAAAAGGAAAAAAAGTATCTGTGGTTCATCCTGATCTGATTGGGGATTGTGAGCTGGTTTTTACTGACGAGGTTCAAACAGAAGGTATTGAAGCAGTTTTCTTGGGTCTTCCTCACGGAGAAACGAAAGGCTTCCTTGAAAAACATTCATTCAATCCAGAAACTGTTATTATCGATTTATCTACAGATTTCCGGAATGAAGCACATGGCTTTGTTTATGGACTTCCTGAAGTCAATAAATCAAAGATTCAAAAAGCTAAGCGTATAGCCAACCCGGGGTGTTTTGCTTCTGCCATTCAACTTGCTTTATTACCAGCTGTTGCCAAAGGTTGGGCGAAAAATCAGATCCATATTTCAGGAATTACAGGAAGTACTGGTGCAGGAAAAAAGTTAGCTGAAACTTCACATTTCAGCTATAGAACAGGAAATATGTCTGTTTACAAGTTGTTTGACCACCAACATCTAGCGGAGATTTCACAAACCTTTTCCCAAGTTAATACTGACTTTGATTCGGAATTGCTCTTTGTCCCATACCGCGGTAATTTCACAAGAGGAATTTGGATCACTGCTTATTTACCTTTTGAAGGTACGATTGAAGAAGCTTTGAGTGCTTATCGAGAATTTTATGTTGGAGCAGCCTTCACCCATGTCTCTGATCAGGATATTGATTTAAAGCAAGTGGTAAATACCAATAAATGTATCATCCATCTTCAGGTGAAAAAGGGTCAATTGGTGATCTATTCAGTTATTGATAATCTTTTGAAAGGAGCTTCCGGACAGGCAGTTCAGAATTTCAATCTTGCTTTTGGATTAGATGAAAAAGAAGGATTAAGATTAAAAAGTATTGCATTTTAATTCAGAAAGCTGAAATCAGAAATCAATTTTCGTAAATCGTAATTAGAAATGAAATTATTTGATGTTTATCCGCTAATGCCTGTTACAATTACCAAAGCTGCGGGTGCAAAACTTTGGGATGATCAGGGACAGGAATATCTGGATTTATATGGTGGGCATGCAGTAATATCGATAGGACATACACATCCTCATTTTGTGAAGCGGATCAAAGAGCAGTTGGATCAAATTGCTTTTTATTCGAATTCGGTTCAAATTCCAATTCAAAAGGAATTTGCCTCAAAATTAGCAGAGTTGTCCTGCCTGCATGAATATCAGCTTTTCCTATGTAATTCAGGAGCAGAGGCCAATGAGAATGCCATGAAAATGGCCTCATTTACCACGAATAAACCTGGATTTATTTCATATTCTGGTGCATTTCATGGTCGTACTTCCGGAGCAGTTGCCTTAACTGATAATCCGAAAATCATTGCCCCTTGTAACGCACGCGAAGATTTTCATATTCTTCCTTGGGAAGATTTGGAGTCAACCGAAGAAATTTTAAAAGAGGGGAATATTGCAGGAATTATCATCGAAGGGATTCAGGGCGTTGGTGGAATTCAGGTTCCATCATCTGAATTTTTGCAAGGAATTTCGGCACTTGCCAAAAAGTATGGCGCAAAATTGATTTTGGACGAAGTCCAATCTGGATATGGCCGCACCGGAAGATTTTTTGCACATCAATGGGTAGAAGGAATTATGCCTGATTTGATCAGCATGGCCAAAGGAATGGGAAATGGTTTTCCTATCGGTGGAATTCTGATATCACCGGAATTCAAATCTGCATATGGGATGCTTGGGACCACTTTCGGAGGCAATCATTTGGCCTGTGCTGCTGGACTTGCCGTTTTGGAAGTTTTGGAATCCGAAAAATTGATTCCTCAGGCTACAGTTCTTGGAAACCGCTTAATGGATGAATTAAAGGAGATTCCTGGTGTGACTGATGTGAGAGGTTTGGGACTTATGATAGGGATAGACTTAGATCGCGAGGCAGGACCCGTACGGACAGAGTTGGTTCAGAAGTATCATATTTTTACCGGAAGTGCAGCTGGAAAACATACTATTAGGCTTCTTCCTCCTTTAAATATCGAGTGGAATCAGTTAAATTCGTTTATAGTCGGATTAAAAGAAATACTTAGCTAATCATTTTCAATTTGAATTAAATGCCAAATATTATTAAGCCAGTCTCACATTTTACAAAATTTGAATCTTTTGAATTAGGTACTCAGTTGATTGATTTGGCATTAAAGTACAAATCAAATCCAGCTCTTGATCAGCAGAAAGGAAAAGGAAAACGAATTGGATGTATTTTTCTTAACCCCTCACTGAGAACACGTGTCAGCACTCAGTTGGCCGCCTTGAATTTGGGATTAGAACCTATTGTCCTCAATATGGATAAAGAAGGTTGGGCACTGGAAATGAATGAGGGGGCTATTATGAATAAGGGTACTGTTGAGCACATCAAAGATGCAGCGGCTGTACTTGGTTCTTATTTTGATATTTTAGCTATTCGGGCTTTTCCTTCTTTAACTAACAGAGAAGAAGATATCAATGATTTCGTATTTAATCAGTTCGTGAAATATTCTGGGAAGCCTGTAATTAGCCTTGAGTCTGCAATTCGTCATCCCTTGCAAAGCTTAGCCGATCAAATTACGATACAAGAGCAAACTAAAGGAGAAAAGAAACCAAAAATAGTCCTCACTTGGGCTCCCCATATCAAAGCAATTCCGCATGCAGTAGCCAACAGTTTTGCTGAGTGGACTTTAGGGATGAATCATGATTTGACTATAACACACCCTGAAGGGTACGAACTTGATGAGCAATTTACCAGAGGGGCAAAAATAGAGTACAACCTGAAGACAGCTCTTGAAAATGCGGACTTTGTGTATGTTAAGAATTGGTCTTCTTTTAACGATTATGGAAAGATTCTACAGACAGATCCAAACTGGATGCTTACAGAATCCCATTTGAAAAATGCGCCAAATGCGAAAGTGATGCACTGCCTGCCTGTAAGAAGAAATGTGGAACTCTCAGATGAAATTCTAGACGGTCATCGCTCACTTGTACAAGAACAGGCTAAAAACAGAATTTTTGCTGCTCAGGCGGCAATCAGTTTTCTCTTAGACCAGTAAAATAGTTCAGTCATGAAAATCAGTATTATTAAAATCGGAGGAAACGTAATTGATTATCCTGAGAAGCTGGAAGAGTTTTTAGTGCTTTTTGCCAAGTTTCCCGGCCACAAGATTCTTGTTCATGGTGGTGGGATCATGGCATCCAGATTTGGAGAATCCTTAGGTGTAATGCCTGAAATGGTAGACGGAAGAAGAATTACGGATAAAGACACGTTGGACGTGGTCACCATGGTATATGCTGGCTTGATTAATAAAAATATTGTTGCAAAGCTTCAGGCCCTACATGTAAATGCGATTGGTATGACAGGAGCTGATGGTAATATTATACGGTCAAAAAAACGTCCAGTCAAAGAAATTGATTATGGTTTTGTAGGTGATATTCAAGAGGTTAATACTACTCTGATTGATCATTTACTTTCGGGTGATTTATTGCCTGTGATTAATGCAATCACCCATGATGGAAAAGGTCAATTACTCAATACTAACGCTGATAGTATTGCTTCAGCTTTAGCGACAAGTCTGGCGGTGGATCACCAGGTCAACTTGTACTTTTGCTTTAATAAAAGTGGAGTTTTAATAGACGAAAAGAACGAGAATTCTATCATTCCATTGATAAACGAGGATATCTACAAAGAACTGAAGAAGGAAAAGGTGATCCACTCCGGAATGATCCCAAAGTTGGATAATGCCTTTGAGGCACTCCGAAAAGGTGTTAATTATGTCTGGATTGGAAAAGCTGAAAATCTGCATCTAGCTGCCAAGGGTAAGCTATCCGGAACCATCATCGAGCAGCAGCGATATGACCTTTACTAATTTACAAAATTGAAAAATCATCCAATCCTGCATAAAGAAGCAGTCTCTCTCCTATCTGAACTGATCGCTACGCCATCTTTTTCGCGGGAAGAAAAACATACCTCTGGGATTATTGAGGATTTCCTGATTGAAAGAGGATGTGTAGTAGAACGATCCGGAAATAATGTTTGGGCTTTTGCTGCACCTTTTGATCGAAATAAATCAACTGTTTGGTTGAATTCACATCATGACACAGTCAAGCCTAATTCAGGTTATACCATTGATCCTTTTCAACCCTTAATTAAAGACAATAAACTTTTCGGGCTTGGAAGTAATGATGCAGGAGCTTCACTGGTTTGCCTACTTTCAGCCTTTATTCATTTTTTAGGTATAGACCTTCCTTTCAACTTGGTCATGATTGCTTCGGCAGAAGAAGAGATTTCCGGAAAAGATGGTATTGCTTCAATCATAAGTCAATTACCACCCTGTGACCTTGCTATTGTTGGTGAACCTACAGAAATGGCTGTGGCAGTAGCTGAAAAAGGACTAATGGTTATTGATGCTAAAACTTTTGGAAAAGCTGGACATGCAGCAAGAGAAGAAGGAGAAAATGCGATTTATTTGGCTTTGGATGATCTTCAAAAAATCAAATCTTTTGAATTTTCAAGAGGCTCGGAGTTTTTGGGTAAATCTAAAGTTTCCGCAACGGTAATACATGCCGGACAGCAACATAATGTGGTTCCTGATGTCTGTGAATTCGTTTTGGATGTCAGAGTAACCGATGCCTACACACTTGAAGAGGCGCTAGAAGAGCTGAAGGATCAGTTAGCAGCAGAACTAAAGCCAAGATCAATGCGACTCCAATCTTCACGGCTTCCCAAGGAACATTTTGCTTGGAGTTTAATTGAAAATCTAAAGCTTAAAACTTATGGAAGCCCAACGCTATCCGATCAGGCATTAATCCCCTACCCGTCTATCAAAATGGGCCCTGGAGATTCAGCAAGATCGCATACAGCAAATGAATTTATTTATTTGAACGAAATTCAAGAAGGAATTAATGGCTATATCCAACTCCTGGAAGCCTATTCTGACTTGATTAATAATACTATTTGAAATGAAACTTTGGCAAAAAAATACTGGAAGTAAAAAAGAAGTTGAATCATTCACCATCGGTAGAGATCCTGAATTTGATTTGAGTCTTGCTCCCTTTGATGTTTTGGGTTCTATGGCCCATGCAGAGATGCTTAGTATGATTGGACTATTAACGAAAGAAGAAAATCAAATTCTTCAAAAAGGACTTCGGGATATTTACTACGAGATAGAAAGAGGTGAATTCCAAATTGAAGAAGGTGTTGAAGACGTTCATTCTCAAGTGGAATTTTTGCTTACAGAGCGCTTTGGGGATGTTGGAAAAAAGCTTCACAGTGGAAGAAGCCGTAACGATCAAGTTTTGGTGGATTTGAAATTATATTATCGAGCAGCCATACGGGAATTAGTCAATGATTCATCTGAATTATTCGATTTGCTTTTAAAACTCGCAGAAAAGCACAAAGATGATCTCATGCCTGGCTACACGCATACTCAGCTAGCTATGCCGTCTTCGTTTGGACTTTGGTTTGGATCAATTGCAGAAGGATTAAGCGAAGATCTGGGCTTACTCAAAGCTGCATTTGATCTTTCTAATAAGAATCCCTTGGGGTCTGCAGCTGGCTACGGTTCAAGTTTTCCATTAAATCGTACGATGACTACCGAGTTGCTTGGCTTTGCAGATCTTCATCACAATGTCATTAATGCACAAAATAGCAGAGGAAAGACAGAGCGTACTCTCGCATTTGCAATGGCGGGTTTAGCAGGAACCTTGAATCGGATGGCTGCAGATGTCTGTGTTTTCATGAATCAGCATTTTGCATTTGTTTCTTTCCCGGATGAACTCACTACTGGAAGTAGCATTATGCCACACAAGAAAAATCCGGATGTATTTGAATTGATTCGTGCGAAAACCAATCAAATTCAGGCTATTCCAAATACTGTAAATCTCCTACTTACCAATACTACTACAGGGTATCACAGAGATTTGCAATTACTTAAAGAAGAAATTTTTCCAGGAATAGCCTCGTTGAAGTCTTGTCTTGAGATGAGTACCTTTATGCTTAAATCCATCCGAATCAGGGAAAATATTCTCTTAGATCCATTCTATAAGCACCTCTTCTCAGTGGAAGTAGTCAATGAACTGGTATTAAAAGGTATCCCATTTCGTGATGCCTATAAAAAGGTAGGCCTTGATATAGAAAAGGGGGATTTTACACCAGACCAGACTAATTTGAATCATACGCACGAAGGAAGTATTGGTAATTTAAATCTCAAGGAGATTCAAGAAAAAATGAATCTAGCAATTAGGCAATTTAGATTTGAAGAAATTGATAAGGCAATTATGGGTCTTTTAACTTAAGGGAAAACAATTCTTCACAAATATTATAGGGTTATATATTATTCTGTCATTAGACATTAATACAAATAATTAATTTTTAAAATGGATATTATCTATGTTTAAATTTCAATTATTATTCATTTTTTAATAGTTCGAAAAAGTAATTTCTCATCTTTCTGATTAAAAAATTTTGATTTGAAAGGACTCCTGCTTTTATTTGCGGAGTCCTTTCACTTTTTGTGCTGGGATTTATAAAGAAGAGGCGAGAGACAGGCTCTATGACCCTCTGGCAACCTGGAAAGTCCAAGGTGCCAATTCCTGCCAGGTAAGCTATTCTTATTTGGAACTATAAATTCTTTGCAATATGCACATTGGATTTACCACTAGATTTCTTTCTTCCCGATTTCTCCCCGATCATAAATTATCGGCTGTTTTTATGCATTTGATTCAGTCTTAAGACTATTTCAATCTAAAATCTTGTTTTCAATATTCTAAAATCAAATCCCTTTATACCATGTCAACTAACTATCGTTTCGAAACATTACAGCTGCATGCTGGACAGGAACCCGATCCTACTACCAACTCAAGAGCAGTTCCTATTTATCAAACTACTTCATACGTATTCAATTCTGCTGAGCACGGAGCAAATCTTTTTGGCCTGAAGGAGTTTGGGAATATCTATACCCGAATCATGAATCCCACCACCGATGTTTTTGAAAAGCGAATTGCAGCTTTGGAAGGCGGTGTGGCGGCTGTTGCCACCAGTTCGGGACAAGCTGCCCAATTTCTAGCTTTAAATAATATTTTGGAGGCAGGAGACAATTTGGTCTCAACTACATACCTCTATGGGGGGACTTATAATCAATTTAAAGTTGCTTTCAAGAGGATAGGAATCGAGGCTCGTTTTGCCAAGGGTCATTCACCGGAAGCTTTTGAAGCCCTGATTGATGATCGTACTAAAGCTATATATATTGAAACGATAGGTAATCCTGAGTTTAATGTCCCAGACTTTGAGGCAATCGCTGCCGTGGCAAAAAAACATGACATTCCATTAGTAGTTGATAATACCTTTGGTGCTGGCGGATATTTATTCCAACCGCTAGCTCATGGAGCTAATATTGTAACTAGCTCAGCCACAAAGTGGATTGGAGGCCACGGGACATCTATTGGTGGAATCATTGTTGATGGTGGAAATTTCAATTGGGGGAACGGCAAATTCAAGCAATTTTCTGAGCCATCTGAAGGTTATCACGGCCTTAATTTTTGGGAAGTATTTGGAGAGAACAACCCTCTTGGCCTACCTAACATTGCTTTTGCTATCAGAGCAAGAGTAGAAGGACTCCGAGATTTCGGCCCAGCGATCAGCCCTTTTAATTCCTTTCAGCTTTTGCAAGGCGTAGAAACGCTCTCGCTTCGAGTCCAAAGAACGGTTGACAATGCACTTGCACTTGCAAAATGGCTTGAATCACATCCCAAAGTTCAAAAAGTAAACTATCCTGGACTGGAATCATCGCCTTATCATCAAGTGGCTAAAAAATATTTGAAAAACGGGTTTGGCGGAGTATTGAGTTTTGAAATCAAAGGAGATAAAGAGGCTACCTCTTCATTGATCAATAACCTAAAGCTGATTTCTCATTTGGCAAATGTAGGAGATGCAAAAACATTGATCATTCAGCCATCAGCTACCACCCATCAGCAACTTTCGGATGAGGAGCAATTGGCATCTGGAGTTACTCCAAATTTGTTAAGAATTTCATGTGGGATAGAGCATATTGAGGATATTAAAGATGATCTTCAACAGGCTTTTGATAAACTTTAAATTTATAAATGAACCTCAAAAGTGAATACGCATCTATTTCTATGATTCAAGGTTTGTTTCATTCTAATTCTTCTTTATCACTCGAATCCGGGGAAAGCCTCCCCGAATTCGAGTTGTTTTACACTACTTATGGCCAAATGAATGCAAGTAAATCCAATGTGGTATGGGTGATTCATGCATTGACGGGTGATAGTAATGTGACAGATTGGTGGAACGGGCTTATTGGGGAGGATAAATTCTTTGACCCTAGTACCCACTTCGTCATATGTGCGAATTTGATTGGTTCCTGTTATGGTTCCACAAATCCACTAAGTGAAAATCCTAATTCAGGAAAACCATACTATTATGATTTCCCACAATTAACTACTCGAGATCAGGCAAATGCCTTGGAGTGTTTGCGAACTCATTTAGGAATTACTCAAATCAATACTTTGATTGGTGGGTCACTTGGAGGTCAGGTAGGATTGGAATGGGCTATTATTCTGGGAGGGAAATTATCTAATGCCATAATTCTGGCATCCACAGCGAAGTCATCCCCGTGGGTAATTGGATTCAATGAAACACAACGTATGGCAATTGAGTCAGATTGTTCTTGGGGAAATGAAGACGAAAACGCCGGAAAAAAAGGTTTAGAGACAGCGAGAGCAATAGCAATGCTTAGCTATAGACACCCGGAAGACATCAGCAGAAAACAGCAAGAAACGTATTCAAAGCTTGATGATTTCAAGGCAGCAAGCTATTTAAGATACCAAGGGCGTAAACTCTCTAATCGTTTTAATGCATTGTCTTATTGGACATTAAGTAAGACAATGGATAGTCATGATTTAAGTAGGGAAAGGGAGAGTTTAGAATCTGCATTACAAGAAATTGAAGCTAATGTATTGACAGTTGGAGTAGATTCCGATTTGCTTTTCTTGGCTTCAGAATCTCAATTTATATCCAAAAATGTAAAACGGGGGACTTATAAGGAAATCCAATCTACAGCAGGTCATGATGCTTTTCTGATCGAGTTTGAGCAGTTGGCCTATATCCTAAAGTCATTTTATTTACAGCAATAGGAAGATTTTATTTAGCTTTCCTAGTTTGCTTTAGTCCATTCCACAGTCCTACCTACCCATGAAAACCCAAGGTATCCTTTGACCTCCAATACCTTATTGTTCTTCAATTTTAATTCACAGGAGTAAGTTTTACCTGATTCAGGATCGTAGATTTTTCCATCCTTCCAGATTCCATTGCCATATTTTAATCCTTGAAGAATTGTCAGTCCCATTATTGGTCTTTTACGAAGTTTAGGATCGGAATTTTCACTATCAAGAATAGTTTCCGAACCATTTCCTTCTGGCTCAAGCCAGATGATTTTTCCCATAAATTCAGAACCGTTTTGGATAATTTCGATTTTAGCTGATTTCTCCGTATTGAACCAAGTTCCTAAAATAGCTCCTTCACTTTGTGCCAGAACTGACGAGGAAAGAATAGTGGTAAAAAGAACAATTACCGAAGTAAGTTGACAAATTTTGATAAAAATTGATCTCATAAAATACTTATTGAACTAGCTTTGGATTTAATTACGATAAGTCCTAAGGTTATAAATTTAATGATTTCGGATATAATATATAAAAATCATCCCCTTAAATTACTTCCGGAAAAAGCAATTTGGGAACCAAATCTATCAGCAATTTTCCTTGCCGACTTGCATTTTGGGAAAGCAGCCCATTTCAGAAAATCAGGAATTCCGATACCTGAGCCCATTCATCAGGAAGATTTAAACCAAATTGCAAACCTGATTTTAAAGCACCAACCCAAAGATTTTTACTTTCTAGGGGATTTATTCCATAGTGATTGGAATGAGCAATGGGAAGTCCTGAATCAGTTTTTAAAGAATTTTACGGAAACAAAATTTCATCTGATCAAAGGGAATCATGACGTACTCTCCCCTATTGCCTATACTCGATCATCTTTTGAGATTCATCTAGAACCTCTGGCATTGGGTGATTTGTTGCTTTCGCACGAACCACTTGAAAGTGTTCCGGTCGATCAATTGAATCTTTGTGGACATATTCATCCAGGAATCAGATTGGTTGGGAAGGCAAGACAATCTGTTCGTATCCCGGTTTTTCATTTGAGAGGAAATCAACTTACGCTTCCGGCTTTTGGGAATTTTACAGGTTTGGCTCTTATCACTCCAAAAGCAGGCGATCAAATCTTTGGAGTAACTGGAAAAAAAATCATTCAAATCCTTTAACAGAATAAGATTGGCAATATCCTTGGGGAAGGTTAATTTTGAATGAAGAAATCAATTATGGCAAATCATCCACGAAATAAAAAAACGCTGGGGCACTTCAAATTTGGAAGTGTTTTATTCAGTACTACATTATCGCTTTTCATTGTGGGACTCTTCGGAGTGATCTTGATTCAAGCAAAAACACTCACTAGCCTTATTCGGGAAAACATCGAGGTGCAGGTTTTTTTGGATAAAAATTTAGAGGAAAGCGAAATCAAAGCTATCGAGTCTAACCTTGCCGATAGATCATTTATATTGAGGAAAGCAGATACGCTGGCTTTACGCTTTGTGACAGATGAAGAAGCTGCGGCTACTTTTATTGAAAGTACTGGGGAAGATTTTACCAAGTTTTTAGAAGACAATCCGCTGAGAGATAGTTTCGTGATTTCTATTGCGGAGGAATTCCAGACTGGAGAACAGCTGGAAGCAATCGTGGCTGAGTTGGAGGAAATCCCTGGAATATTTGAGGTCTCTTACATGACTGACCTTGTGGATTCAATCAATAAGAATTTACTCAAAGTAAGCTTAGTCCTTGGGGGTTTTATTTTGATTTTAATTATCACTGTGGTGATGCTCATCAATAATACAATTCGATTGGCTCTATTTTCTCAGCGATTTTTGATTCGATCCATGCAATTGGTTGGAGCTACAAGAGGATTTATCCGTAAACCATTTCTTTCAAGAGCAATTATTTTCGGAATGCTAGCAGGTGGTTTTGCTTCACTGATTTTATTCCTTTTAGTTAAATATACCCAATCCTCAATCGAAGGATTTGCAATGCTTCAGAATCAAAACCTTCTTTTTCTATTGTTTGGTGTACTAATTTTGGTAGGTGGAATTCTCTCGGTACTGAGTACCTTGCGTGCAGTGAATAAATATTTGAACATGTCTTTGGACGAACTCTATTAATAATGAGCAAATCTTCTTTTCCTTTCTCTAGAAAAAATTATAAACTGATGCTAATCGGTATCGGTATGATCATCTTGGGTTTTGTCCTGATTAGTTTGGACGGCGAGCCCCATGGCAATGGCATACTTGGTCTGACAATTGGGCCCATTGTGACTTTGGCAGGATTTATTTTTGAATTCTATGCGATTTTCGCAAAAACTGATTCTAATTAATTATCGTGAATTTCAAGGAGAATAGGATGTTTTCCTTTTCTTCCAAAATAGATGGAACAAGAGCCATACGCTGAGTTATTTTTAATTGATAAGCCCTTTAAGTGGACTTCTTTTGACGTAGTTCGAAAAGTTAGAAATACGCTAAAAATAAAAAAAGTAGGTCATGCTGGTACTTTGGATCCTTTAGCTACGGGACTTCTAATCGTCTGCGCTGGCAAAATGACCAAGCAGATTGATACGTTCATGGGTCAGGAAAAAGAGTATACCGGAACCTTTGAAATCGGAGCTACAACGGATTCATTTGATTTGGAACAACCAGTAATTCAAGTAGCTGATCCTGCTGGAATTTCATTGAGTGATGTAGAAGCTGCAGTGAAAGAACTTACAGGGGATATTTTACAGATTCCTCCCATGCATTCCGCAATTAAAGTAGATGGAAAGCGGGTATATGAATCTGCCAGAAAAGGCATTGACGTTAAGATGGAGCAAAGGCCGGTTACTGTCAGTGAGTTTGAAATAACCAGATTTGAAAACCCTACCGTTGAATTTCGAATAGTCTGTTCAAAGGGGACTTATATTCGAAGCCTAGCACGGGATCTTGGAGACAAACTAGGAGTTGGTGCCTACATGAGTTCGCTTTGTCGAACTCGAATTGGTGAATTCACTTTAGCTGAAAGCAAGAATTTGGATAATCTTATCGAAGAAATCAAATTAAGATCTGATGAAAATCTATGAGGGCTTAGCTGACTTTCCAAAGCTTAAAAATGCGGTGGTTACCAGTGGGACTTTTGATGGAGTTCATTTAGGTCATCAAAAAATCTTACAACGGATTCGGGAAATTGCCAAAAGTATTGATGGAGAAACGGTTTTAATTACTTTTTGGCCTCATCCAAGATTGGTTCTTTTTCCTAATGAACACAATCTTAGGCTTCTTAGCACATTTGAGGAAAAGACAAAGCTGCTCAGACAGTTTGGTGTTGATCATCTGGTTTCTATTCCCTTTACAAAGGAGTTTTCTGAATTGAGTTCAGAAGAATTTATTCAAACCGTATTAGTGGATAAGATCCGATGCAAGAAACTAGTCATTGGATATGATCATAGGTTTGGCAAAAATCGTGAAGGAAGCTTTGACTATCTTCAAGCGAATCATTCCAAATTTGGATTTGAATTGGAGGAAATATCCCGTCAGGATGTGGATGATATTGGTGTTTCAAGCACCAAAATAAGAAAAGCACTGGAGGCTGGAGATGTGATTACTGCTATTAATTATTTGGGGAGGCCCTATGAATTAAATGGTTTGGTAATAAAAGGACAACAGATTGGTAGATCAATTGGATTTCCAACAGCAAATATCCACATCCCCAATGATTACAAACTAATCCCCAAAGACGGTGTTTATGCTGTAGAGGCAATGGTAAATGAAAAAATTTACAAAGCCATGCTCAATATCGGAAATAGACCAACTGTAGATGGTCATAAAAAAACTGTTGAAGCTCATTTGTTCGATTTTCAAGGTGATTTGTATGATAAACAGATCACTATATATTTCAAGGCATTCTTAAGAGAAGAGCGAAAATTTGAAGGATTGGAAGCCTTGAAAGCTCAGTTAAGTCTGGATCAAGTAAACGCTAAAAAATTGCTTTAAACCCAAATATATGATTGATAAAACTGTAAAAAATGCCCAAGTCGCAGTGGCTGATATTCCAAGTAATTGCATGCTTATGATGGGAGGTTTTGGCCTATCGGGTATACCCGAAAACTGTATTTCAGCATTGTTAGAGCGAGACATCAACGGACTGACAATTGTGTCAAATAACGCAGGTGTAGATGATTTTGGAATAGGACTATTGCTTAAAAAGCGGATGGTTAAGAAAATGATTTCAAGTTATGTAGGCGAAAATGCAGAGTTTGAAAGGCAATTGTTAAACGGTGAGCTAGAAGTAGATTTAATCCCACAGGGGACTTTGGCAGAACGTGTCAGAGCTGGTGGTGCAGGTATTCCTGCTTTCTTTACTCCTGCAGGTGTCGGGACGGAAGTAGCTGAAGGAAAAGAAACAAGGGTATTTGAGGGGAAAACATATTTGATGGAAAATTGGCTTAAAGCTGATTTTTCTATTGTAAAAGCCTGGAAAGGTGATACTGCTGGAAACCTGATTTATAAAGGAACAGCCAGAAATTTTAACCCAATTATGGCTACTGCGGGAAAAATCTGTATTGCAGAGGTAGAAGAACTTGTACCGGCCGGGGAGCTGGATCCCAATGAAATTCATACGCCTGGAATTTACGTTCAAAGGATATTCCAAGGGGTTAATTATGAAAAAAGAATCGAACAGCGAACCATTTCCAAATAAACCCACTATGCTAACTAAAGATCAAATCGCACAGCGAATCGCCAAAGAGGTAAAAAATGGGCAATACATCAATCTTGGAATTGGTATTCCCACTTTGGTGGCAAACTATATCCCGGAAGATTTGGACGTAGTGCTCCAATCTGAAAATGGACTTTTGGGAATTGGCCCCTTCCCAACTGAAGCTGAAGTAGATCCTGACTTAATAAATGCAGGTAAACAAACTATAACTTTGGCAAAAGGGTCAGCCCTTTTCAATTCTGCCGAGTCTTTTGCCATGATCAGAGGTGGTCATGTGCATCTTACGATTCTGGGAGCTATGGAAGTATCTGAAAATGGTGACATCGCAAACTGGAAAATCCCTGGAAAAATGGTGAAAGGAATGGGTGGCGCAATGGATCTGGTAGCTTCAGCGGACAATATTATAGTTGCGATGCAGCACTGTTCAAAAAGCGGTGAATCGAAATTGCTTCCAGCTTGCTCTTTACCAATCACAGGAATTCGATGTGTCAAAAAAATAGTCTCGGATTTGGCGGTATTGGAAGTCTTGCCTGAAGGCGGTTTCTTACTAAAAGAGCGGGCACCTGGAGTTTCAGTTGAGGAAATAAAGTCAAAAACAGCTGGTAAATTGATCATTGAGGGAGAAATTCCAGAGATGATTTTCGATTAAAATGAACTGAAAGAACATTCTTGGAGTTTGCTGAATAATTTTGAAATCAGAGTAAAAAGAGAGTTAACATAAATTGAATGAAAAAATCAGATATCCATTTTCAGGTAGAACTAGACGAAAATAGTTTACCAAAAGCCATTCGATGGGATGCTTCAGACAAAGAAGGCGAAGGTTTAGAGTCCACAAAAAGCATCAGTTTGAATGTTTGGGACAATTTGAATCATAGTACACTCAGAATTGACCTTTGGACTGAAGAAATGTCCGTGGCAGAGATGAAGCGATTTTATATTGATATTCTTGGAGGAATGGCCCAAACTATCTTGAACAGTACAGGTGATGAGTACATGTCAGAAGAGATGAAAGATCTTTGCGATCGTCTCGTAAGACATGTAAATGAAGAGAATAGTAAAAAATGATACTTTTGATTAAGATCAAAAAAACCTGATGACAATCAGGTTTTTTTTTTATGGTAAATTCTTCAGTAAAAAACATTCATTTTTCAATTTTATAAAAAAGTAGCAGATTCATTCTAGTATAACCAATTGCACGCCCTAAAAAATTGAAAATCAACAATAAACTACCTCAGTTTCCAAAATTAGATTATTTTTAGATTTTAGTTTTGTGATTAAAATTTGGGTTCAAATATTTTTTTATTCGCTAATTAGGCTAAATTTCGGACAATTACACCCAATCAATTATCAAATAAATCCCTAAATAAAAGTATGCCTATGAGCTACATTACTTCAAGAATGAAGGGTTCGGTATTCCTGTTCACCCTTCTAGTTTCCTTAATATCGGTACAAGCATTTGGACAAACCGTGGTAAAAGGAACAATTATCGATGCTGAGACAAAAGAAACCCTAG
The DNA here is from genome assembly GCF_001936475.1 of Algoriphagus marinus. Taxonomy (GTDB): domain Bacteria; phylum Bacteroidota; class Bacteroidia; order Cytophagales; family Cyclobacteriaceae; genus Algoriphagus; species Algoriphagus marinus. The sequence continues at coordinate 104,597 of NZ_MSPQ01000008.1, forward strand.
TGGGGGTAAATATCTTGGTAAAAGGAAAAGTGATAGGAACTATTACGGATTTATCCGGAAAATACACGCTAAGTGTAAATCAGGAGCCTCCTTTTACTTTGGTCTTTTCTATGGTAGGTTACAATACCAAGGAAGTAGAGATTACAAATGGAATGACTACCCTTGACATGGCTTTGACAGAAACCTCCATTTTAGGTCAAGAAGTGGTTGTGTCGGCTTCTAGAGTTGAGGAAGGAGTTTTGCAATCGCCTGTTTCCATTGAGAAAATGGATATTATTGCGATTCGAGATGCTCCTCAAGCGAGTTTCTATGACGCCTTGAATAATCTTAAGGGAGTAGAAATGAGTACGCAGTCGTTGACATTTAAGTCTTTCAACACGAGAGGTTTCAACGCCAATGGCAACGTAAGAACCGTTCAAATGATTGACGGAATGGATAACCAGGCTCCTGGTTTGAATTTCGCAGTAGGTAATATCGTAGGTATTTCTGAACTGGATCTTGAAAGTGTAGAATTACTTCCTGGTGCTTCTTCAGCTCTTTATGGTCCAAACGCTATCAATGGTATTCTATTGATGAATTCCAAAAACCCATTCCAATATCAGGGATTGTCAGCTAGCGTTAGAACAGGTATCATGGATGAATCAGGAAGAAGTACTCCTACGACTGGATTCTATGATTTCTCAGCTCGTTATGCAAAAGCTTTTAGCGATAAAGTTGCATTCAAAGTTAACGTACAATATTTAGAAGCTGATGATTGGCAAGCAAATGACTTTAGAGATCAGTCTCTTCTAAACGGTTCATCAATTGCAGGTGGTACAAGAGAAAATAATCCTGGATTCAATGGAGTGAATATTTACGGAGATGAAACTAGCGTAAATATGCAAAGTATTGCCCAAGGTTTAGTTAATGCAGGCTTCTTGCCTAGTGCTGCTCTTGGTATTATTCCAAATACATTTATTTCAAGAACTGGATATGCAGAAAGAGATCTTGCAGATTATGGTACGAAATCTTTGAAATTAAATGCTGCCATTCATTGGAGATTAAATGACAGAGTAGAAGCTATTCTTCAGGGTAATTACGGTTTTGGTACTACAGTTTATACAGGAGCTGACAGGTATTCGATTGCGAATTTCAAACTTGGACAGTACAAAGCAGAATTGAGAGGTTCAAACTGGTATGTAAGAGCTTATACTACTCAAGAGCGATCAGGTGATGCTTTTGCTGTTGGTATCGCCGCTCAGGGAATTAACGAAGCTTGGAAACCAAGCACAACCTGGTTTCCACAATATGTAGGAGCTTATGCAGGAGCAATTTTACAAGGTGCAGATCCCACAGCAGCTCATAGTTTTGCTAGAGGGATCGCGGACGATGGAAGATTAGAGCCTGGAACACCTCAGTTTAACCAAGCTTTGGCAGGTGTAACAAGTAGGCCAATTCCAGGAGATGCCAATGGTGTAGGAGCTCAGTTTGTAGATAAAACAAACTTGTATCACTTTGAAGGTTCTTACAACCTATCTGATCAAATTAAATTTGCAGAATTTATAGTAGGTGCTAATTATAGAATTTATCAACTGAATTCTGAAAAAACACTATTTGCAACAGATGAGAATGGGGATGAATTTACTATTGCTGAATATGGTGGATATGTTCAGGGTTCAAAGAAGCTTTTCAATGATAAATTCAAATTAACAGCTTCTGCTCGTTATGATAAGAATGAGAACTTTGCAGGTCAGTGGTCTCCAAGAGTATCTGGAGTGTTTACTCAAGGGAATCACAATATTAGAGCTTCTTATCAGACTGGATTTAGAATTCCAACTACTCAGGATCAGTACATTGATCTAGTAACTCCTCAAGCAAGATTAATTGGTGGTCTTCCTTTGTTTAGAGATAGATATAATTTGACAACTGGACCAGTTTTCACACTTCAAGACGCCCTTTCTGGGAACTTTACAAATCCATATCAATTCACCGAATTTAAGCCTGAGACAGTTAAATCTATAGAATTTGGATATAAGGCTCTATGGGGAAATAAATTTTTAGTAGATGCATATTATTACAATAATAGATTTGAGAATTTCATTGGTGGTCAAGTAATTGTTCAGCCAGCACCTACACAATCAAATCCCGCTGCTAGAAACGTTTATTCCCTTCCAACAAATAGAACTGAGACTATTAAGTCTTGGGGTTGGGCTTTAGGTTTGGATTATAAATTGCCAAAGAATTATACGATTGGAGGTAATGTTTCCTTCAATACTTTGACAAATTTGGAAGAATTAGCTGAAACTGGTTTCCAGCCAAGTTTCAATACTCCTGAATATAGATATGTATTGAATTTTGCAAACAGAGAAGTAGTCAAAAATCTAGGCTTTGCAGTGGCTTACAGATGGCAAGGCGAATTTGTTTGGCAGTCTTCTTTCGTAGGTCCTTCAGTGTCTACTCAGCAACTTTCAGTAATGCCGGCATTCGGTACATTTGACGCTCAAGTAAGCTATAAGCTAAAGAGCTTGAAGTCAATCTTAAAAGTTGGTGGATCTAACTTATTTAACGATGGCTATCGACAAGCTTGGGGTAACCCGACTGTTGGAACGATGTATTTCGTAAGCTTGACTTTTGACGAGTTCTTGAATTAATCTTCAAGCGTCACTTTAAAGTACCTAAAGCCATCTCAATTTGAGATGGCTTTTTCTTTTTTTGGTACTACCACAAACTTAATGGAGTCGGCCTAGAGGGTTTTGATTAGAAAACCTGAAAAACATTCTTTTGGACATTTTATGAATATCCTGCGTCAAATTCTTTTATAGAATGTCTCAACCGAAGGTTACTGCAATATATCATCCTTAAGGCGCGGGGGTGGACATGGAAGCGGGCCGGCGGTGGCATGTGGGGAGAAGCATTTCCATGTCTTGGACTTTTGCTTCTTTCGGGCCAAGCCAAAAGAAGGAAGAATAGCTTAGTAATGGATTGACCGTATCGTCATCATTTTAAGCGGAATGTTTTAGAGATTAAATCAAATTATACTCTTTGAAATCGCTGCGTTGAATAATATTATCTAGCCCTATAAAAAACATATTTCCACTAAATTAAGGGTAAATCTCTTTTTTTAAAGCCTTGGCAAGACGAAGTGTTAGCGATCAATTTAGAAAGAATCAAACCCAGCCTAGGAAAAATCGAATTACTGATACTAGAAATAAACTCAGGTTGAGTCAAATCAATTATGAGTAAAATCAATTAGAAATGATCGTTTTTTCGTGGATATACTTTCCGATGGAAGTTATCTCACCTAATGAGAATATCTTATTTCACTTCATGAAAATACTCTCGATCAAAAATCCTGGAATAAATCCAAGAAGGAATCTTATCGTGATAGGGCATCAAATCCTTTAAAACATCTTGTTGTGTTTCGTGGGATTTCATAACTGCCAAAACCCGGTCAAAATAAGGTTGGGTATAAACTGAAAAATCCGGTTTTGGTAATCCCTCTTCCCTATCTCTTGGATAGTTCCTTTGAAAACCGGAGGAAAGTTGAAGTGCCACCTCAATCTGTTTTGGGGAAAGAGTTATTTGGAAAAGTTTAACAGGAGAAAAATTTTCCTTTCCTCTTTTTTCCAAAAACACTTGTTCTAACGCTAGTCCACTTAATCGGTGATCGGGATGACCGTATAGTCCGACTTTACTATCATAAGAAACTAGTATATCCGGATTAATCTTCTCTATCCAGTCTAAAGCTATTTCCTTTAAACTGTCAAGCCCAATATTTTCTAAACCGCTATCAGGATAGTTTAAGAGGTTCAATTGAGTCACTCCAATTAATTCTGCGGATCGCTCCATTTCTAACGTGCGTAATTCAGCAAGTTCAGATTTTGTGTGTTCAGCGTTGGAATTTCCCGCTTCTCCTTTTGTCAAGGTGACTAAATAAACCTCATTTCCATTTTCCAAAAGATTCATAAGTGTCCCTGAAACTGCCACTTCATCATCTGGATGTGGGAAAAAAGCCAGAACCTTTTGAGGTTGTTCACTCATGAATAAGCTTTTCCGCTGGGGAATATCAGAATCATGAAGCTGGTTTTTACCGATCAGGATTAATCCAAAAGAAAGGGCGATCAGCATCAAAAATATGATGCCAATCACCCAAAAAAAGAATTTTTTCATTCTTATTCTCTAGTCAAAGTACTTAAGAAACTAACCAGGTCTCGAAGTTCTCTTTTAGTCAAAAGAGTACCCATCGGAGGCATACTTGACATGGCCATTTTTGATTCTTTGACATCTGACTTTTGGATTTTTCGTTCGGGTTCTGAGCCTATTTTTACTACAACAGATTGATCAGAGTCCTCCATTAGCATCCCACTTATTTTTTCGCCAGAATTGAGTTCTAAAGCAATTGTTCCATAACCAGGCGACAGACGCTTGCTAGGCTCGACAAGTGCAATCAAAAGTTCTTCTCTACTCAAGGTATTAGCGATGCCAGAAAGACTTGGTCCTGCATTTCCACCCATATCATCGTAGGCATGACATCGAATACACTGAGCGGTTTGATTTTCAAAAAATATCCCTCTTCCAAGCCTTACATTACCTTCGGCTAACGCTCCAGAGTATTTTTTCCACTCCTCTCCATTTGCCTTAGCGTTTAAAATTGTAGTGAACCTTTCCATTAATGAATTTGAAGCAGTGTTTTTGACTGCTTCTTCCAATTCAACCCATGTGCCATCAGGAAGTTTTCCACTTTCGAAGTTGCTTAAGATTAATTCCCATTCTTTCAATTCCCCACTTCCTTCTAAACCTCCTAAAGTCAATAAAGCAGTTTGTTTTTCAGGGATAGTTCGCTTATTGATTATTTCATTCAATAAAGCCACCTTTTGGTCTTTAGGTAAGTCTGTCTCAGATAAATAAGAAAGCCCTGCCACTCGAACAGCCTGTTCTGAGTCTTTCATGGCCTGCGTAATAGCCTGTCCTAAGATCGGAGAATTCATGGCCTTAAGTGAATTCAGCGATTCCACCTTTACTATAGAAGAGGGATCATTTTTCAACTTGGTAAATAGTGCTTGATCAGCATCCAAAACTTTGAGTTTACCAAGTGCTTTTGCAGATTCAAGCCGAATACCTGGCTCTCTTGAGTTGAGCTGGGCAACTAGATCATTTTTTGAAATTTCGCGAATCAGCACAGGATCTCGAGTTACTTCTCCACGATATCTTCCATCTACCCGATCTACCAAAGATGGTTTAGACCAAGTTCCTACTGCAGCGATGGCTTCTTCCTGAAGTGTCAATGGCACATCATTTTTGTTTATAAACTGTAGCAAATCTGTCAAATTCTCTTCATTACCTATTCTTTGATTTGCGCTGATTATTCTTCTTACCAAGGGTTCATTTCTAAAAGTCGTCATAGCGACTAATTTGGCCAAATTTGGTAAAGCTTCAGGGACTGAAAAATCGTCATGAATCGCTCGTGCGGTTTCAGTGACAATGAATTCATCAGAATCGCTTAGAAAACGGGCTAATTCAGGAGATTCCAATCTCCTTAGCGCAATAACTGCCCCAAGTCTAACAGCCTTGGATGGATGGGAAAACAAGCTTGCAAGAGGCTCGACTTTCCCGATTCGGGCCAAGGCTAGTGTAGCTGCATGTCGGAGATAAGCATCCTCATCATTATTGGATTCAATTAAAGAAATTAAAGGTTGTATAGCTTTTGCGTCTTCCGTTCTACCCAAAGCCTCAGCTGCGAAAAATTGAACTCTTGGATTTGGATCAGTAAGATTCTTAATTAATTTTTCTGAGGCATTGTCATATCTGATATCTCCTAGCCACTTTGCAGCTTGAGCTTTGATTTCAGAATCTGAGTCTTCCAACAAAGGGACCAACGCATCAGCATGACTAATGTCATTCATTCTCGCTAATTGACTGATCCCTACGATTGCATGTATTCTTGCGAGTTGATTACTTTTATCGACAATGACTTCTTGAAAGATTTCCATTCCACCATTTCCTCTTTTGGCTAGTTCGAATTGAGCTTTTCTTCTGATTCTAAGATCAGGGTGATAAAGTTCTTTCTTTAGATTAGCAGAACTTAACTTTTTAAAGTCTGATTTTAACTTCTGTTCTGTCTCTGCTTGAATTTCTTTTAAATCACTATTCTCTTCCTCTAACTTCCAGATTCTCCCATAATTTTTTGTTCCCCATCCGTCAATCCAATCAGCCAAATACAATGCACCATCTGGTCCAAAATCTAATCCTGTTGGCAAAACACCAGATAGAATTCTTTCAGTTTTTGTCATTTCAAAACTTGCTCCTTTCTGTTGAAGTTGAAAAGCATGAATTCCTGATCGAGAAGGATTGCCTACAAACTCAACTACGAAAAAACTGTCTTTCCACTTAGAACCCAACGCAGTTCCTGGGTTATAAACCATACCAGTCGGTCCAGAGACATAGTTTTGAATGCAGGGTGTAATAAAAGCCGCTTGCCCCTCCCATCTTGGAAGAAAAAGTTTTTCATCCATCCATACCTTGTAAGGGTTATTGTCAGGGTCGAGGTATTTTCCAAATTGCCAATTAGTTCTCCAACCAGAGTCTGAACCATTGGTGAGGTAAACCAGGCGTTCTTTTTCACCCGGATGATCACCATCATTGTCAACAGAAATCAAATTGTTGTATGCATCAAAAACGAATTCATGGGTATTTCTAACACCCATCGCATAAATTTCAAAATCACTTCCATCCGGATTCGCCCGTGCTATAACTCCTCTATTAGGGTATTTCCATTCTTTTCCATCTGGACCTGTTCCATTAAAACCTATGTCCCCTATTCCCCAATAAACACGCCCATCCGGTCCCATTTCCAAACCTGACATTCCATGAGCTCCAAAACCAATATGGATTCCATAACCATGTGAAATCGATGTTTTTTCATCCATCAATCCATCCCCATTTTTATCTACTAATCGCCACATATCCGGACCAACTCCAACAAAAAGTGCGTCTTCTCCCATCATCACTGCCCCTGCTACATCTGTGACTTCATCATTAAAATCTTGTACGATTATTTGAGATTGGTCGGCATATCCATCACCATCGGTATCTTTCAAGGTATAGATTTCCTCTTTTTGAACTGTCATATCTCTCCAATCGTGAGATCCATCTCCATTTAAGTCGGCGAGCCAAGTATTTTCAGAGGATCTTTCAGGAGAAAGTTCACTTCGAAGGAAAGCACGTTTGTCCTCAATATTCTGGAGTGATATCGATCGAATCTCCCAATGCTGATGACCTCTAATGTCAAATTCCGAATCCTTTTGACGGTTTGTTCTTGAATAAATTAGATCTCCATTATCTAGAACCTGTATCGAAATTGGGTCATAGACAAGAGAATCCACACCCCATAGGGATAATTTTAATCCATCTTCCAGAACAGGCGTTACCTGAGCCTCAATGGCTTTGACTTGAATCTGAACTTCCTCTTTGGTCAAGCTTTTAATTCGCAGGTCTTCAGTGTTTTTTTGACAAGAAAAAGCAAAAGTAGCAATCAGAAAAAGCGAAGAATTTGATAGTGAAAAGATTTTGGGCATAGGTTTAATTGTTAAAATCAAACCTTAAGATAAATAAAATGATTACTATCTAATTGCCTTTGGTAAAAAGCTGGTATAAAAACAAAAATCCCGACCATAGATCGGGATTTTGTTCACTTTAACCACTAACAACCATAAAACAAAAATAAAGAAAACTCAAAATATGAGTTTAGTAGTCGGTACGGGAATCGAACCCGTGTTTTATCCGTGAAAGGGATACGTCCTAACCCCTAGACGAACCGACCATATTCTAAAAATTTCAAAAATTTACTATTAACACATTGATTATTAGTAAAATATGTAGTCGGTACGGGAATCGAACCCGTGTTTTATCCGTGAAAGGGATACGTCCTAACCCCTAGACGAACCGACCATTACTACCCTTGAAAACGTGCTTTTCTGAAAGGTTGTGCAAATATAGAGGGTTAAGATTATAATACCAATTAGGCTACCAAAATTTATTTGGTTTAACATTTAAAATGCTGAATTAAAGGAAGAAAATATTCTTTGAAGAGATTGAAGATGAATTATCTATTTTTGAGTTGTATTAGAAAAGAGCGAATGAAACCAACTAAAGAAATCCGAATTGCTATTAATGGATTTGGAAGAATAGGAAGATATACTGCCAAATTAATATTGGAAAATAAGGATTTAAAACTTGTGGCAATCAATGATTTAGCTGAGCCAAAAGCGATTGCACATTTATTGAAATATGATTCAATTCATGGGAAACTAGAGAAGAATATCGCCTTAAATTCGAATGAATTGACTTATAATGATCAATCAATCAAATTATTTGGTATTTCAGATCCGGAACTTCTTCCCTGGAGGGAATTGGATATTGATCTTGTGATTGAATGTACAGGTAGATTTACTGAGCGCTCCGGAGCAGAAAAACATTTAAGTGCTGGAGCAAAAAAAGTAATTATCTCCGCTCCTTCGTTAGATCCTACCATTAAGATGGTTGTCTTGGGTGTCAACGATAATATTCTATCGGGTAATGAAAAAATTGTTTCAAATGCTTCTTGTACTACAAATTGCCTTGCTCCTATGGTAGCTGTCTTGGATAAAAACTTTGGAGTAGTAAAAGGATTTGCATCTACTGTTCATTCCTATACTAACGATCAAAACCTTCATGATGCACCGCATCGTGATCTTAGAAGAGCACGAGCCGCAGCCTATTCAATCATTCCTACTACCACCAACGCAGGAAAAGCTTTAGATCTGGTATTGCCGGAATTATCGGGAAAAATCGAAGCATCAGCCATGCGAGTACCAGTTCCCGATGGATCTTTGACAGATTTGATCGTAGAGCTTGAACAGGAAGTAACTGATGAAATGATAAATGATGCATTCAGAAAAGCGAGCGAAGAAGATTTAAAGGGTTTTTTGGAAGTAGAAGATGAACCAATTGTTTCTATTGATATCATTGGAAATCCTCATTCTTGTATCATTGATGCTGCTTTAACCTCTACTAAAGGCAAAATGGTGAAATTGGTAGGTTGGTATGACAATGAAGCTGGCTACGCAAACCGTCTTGTCGATCTTGCTAAGAAAATAAGCAAAAGCTAATCCTTGACACGATTCAGAGTTAAAGCCTTTAAAACTAAATCAGGTAATGTCGATTGAGGGTTTCGGTTCCTAAGATTCAAATTCCAGCCTATCTTTTCAATAATGGGGATTTTGTAGGTTTCTACCATTTCTATCAAGGTTCCATCCGGATCTTCAATGTAAGCGAATCTTCCGGCAGCCTTTCCCATGTCAAATTCATTTTCGCTATCAACTGTAAATTCTACCCCAATCTCTTTGAGGTTTCGTTTTAATTCATGCATTCCATTGACATCAAAACACACATGGATAAATCCTAAATCCCCCCAATTTCGATCTTTAAATATCACATTCCTTGAAGGATAGTCAGTTTCGATTAATTCTATTTGCGTTTGACAAAGCAGCTTTCCAAATGCTCCTGTAGCTTTTTTAGATGCTTGTAGAATTACTCTTCGGAATTCAGTTTTTTCATTATCAACTTGGTTAAAATCCACCCAATTTTTCTTTTCATCTGCCAATATTTCAACCTGTTGGAAATGTTGTTGGTAGATTGGAAGCACTTTCTCAATTGAGCTTACTCCCATCACCACACCCAATACTCCTCCAGTAAGATCTTTATTCTTGAAACACCAAGAATCGTTTTCAATAATTTCAAAAATATTTCCGTCTGGATCTTTAATGAAAAAATGCTTCACACCCACTGGATTTGGCTCTGGTTTTCCAAGAATAGTAGCTCCAAATGTATTTAAGTGATCATATGTTTTGTAAATATCTTTACTTCGGATTTTCACTGCCAAAATTCCAAGATCAGTCCATTTTAATTTTTCTTTGGAGGCTAAAGGTGTTTTGGAGGTGTACTGCCAAATTTCAAAGCCTCCTCCCCCTTGCATATTCATCGCTAGAATCGCATGACGGCTTTCGACTTTATTTGATGTATACCGAGTCATTAATTTTGCTTCAGCGCTGTCTTGGAAGATCGGAACATCAAATTTGAATGCTTTTCTATACCAAGCCCAAGCTTCTTCAGCATTCGATACACCTATGCCTACTTGTTGAATTCCATTAATTTGAACCTGATTCATTTACTTTTATTGATTTAAATTCTTATTTAATCTACTAAAATATAAAGTTTTTATACTTTCTGGATGAACTCCCATTTTAAAAGCCATGATCGCTAGAAAGTTGGCCCATTGAACTGAAAGCCAACTATTGGTTTCATATTTTCTAGCAGAAACTAAAATGGACTTTTGGAGGACTTTGAATTTGGTGACTTTTCTGATTCGTTTGACAAGTTCAAAATCTTCCATTATTGTAAATCGCTCATCGTAGCCCCCAAGCTTATTAAACAAAGACTTAGAAATAAAAAGTGTTTGATCTCCACCACCTGCAAATACCCCATTGAACCGAGTGAACCAACTGTTGATCTTGAGCAATTTACTGGTAGAATCAAATTTATAACGATAACAGCCCGCTTCAATTCCCTCTGAAATTGCTTGAAGAATATCTTCCTCAAAACTCATCATCGGCCGACTATCTGCATGTATAAAATATAGGATATCCCCGTTTGCATGTTTTGCCCCGAGATTTAACTGTGCCGCACGAGATTTCAATGGGCTTAAAATTACCCTAGCATTACATCGCTTTGCGATATCAATTGAATCATCTAAACTTCCTCCATCGACCACTAAAACTTCTAAGACTTTGTGCCTTTTAGATTCAAGAAGTATTGGTAGGAGTTCCTCTAAATTATTTGCTTCATTCCAAACAGGAATAATTATCGATATGGTGTTTTCAGATCTCAATAAATTCGCTTTATCACATAGTTTTTGATGGGATTTTGAATCAGCGCATGGTCGAGTTCACCATTGATAAACACAAATTTATTCCGATTGCCGTTTATTTCTATTTGATATACTCCCTTCTCCTTTTTGGAAATTGGACTAGTCAATCCAAAAGTCTCAGAGATCATTGTTTGTTGAGGGCTTGGTTCCTGAAAATAAAATTTGACAATTGAAAATGGGACTAAATTCTGAATCGAGATTTTATTATCGAATTTGTAAGAATGCGAATCAACTGAATAAGATGTCCCATTCCACTTGATTTTGCTAAAAAATGAACCCCGATTTGAAATTGACTTTGAATCTGAACTGATCATTTTTCCATTTTTATAAATAGAATTGATAGTCAATTCTACATTGATCTTTCCAAAAAACCAGAAACTAACCAAACTTTCAAGGTTGTATTCGATTATTTCATTCCTTTTGATTTCCTCAACTTTCATGTCGCCGATCTGAAAACCAGCCAATTCTATTGCGTAGGATTTTGTTGTTGTTTGCGCAGTGACACTTCCGAAAATGATGATTCCGATTAAGATTAAAATGAGTCGGATTTCAAAAGTCCTTTTTGAAATAAATTTCATCATGTATAATAGGTATTAATTATTGATGTGGAATTGGATAGTTTCATTTCTGTTAGAAAAATGATGGTGTTCAATTTTTTGAATTAAGTTCAGGATTAAATCTGCCTTTTACTTTTTCCCAATCAGCTATGTTGTCTATGTCTGATAAAGTATCAATAATTCCTATCGAATAGTTTAACTCCTGGAGTTTTGTTAGGGTTTGATTTAACACTTGGTCAGTACTCCAATCAATCTCTTCGAATATTTCAGGAATCAACTTTTTTAATCCAAGCAAATAATACCCTCCATCATAGGCAGGACCTAAAACTGCATCGTTTTGATCTAATTTGCTGAATGCTTTTTGAATATGATTAGGCATTAGGTCAACGCAATCTGTCCCTATAATTATTACATGATTATAACCTTCTGAGAATACGGTCTCAAATGCATTTCGCATTCGTTCGCCAAGATCTTTTCCTTTTTGTAATCTTTCTTTAAAGAATCGTTGACTCGCAAATCCTTTTTCTGGGATAAAATCGGAATAAAATACAAAACGATCAGTTTCAATTTCTTTTGAAACTGAATGGGTGTGATTAATTAGTATTTTATAAATCTTTAGTGCATTTTCATCTCCAACTGATGTTGCCAATCTTGTTTTAACTCTTCCAAGAATTTCATTCTTTTGGAAAATAATCAATGCGGTTTTACTCATTTCTCATAATTATAGAATCGCTTTCAATTTTTTGTAAGTTAAATAAGGCGACAAATTCTTATAATTTCTCTCTTTTTATCCAAAAAATGAATTTAAACCGAACTGTATGATCGATGATCCGTACATTAGTCTATTAAATCTATAGACTTTAAATAAATAAATTCATGTCACTACGTTTAGGCGATACCGCACCAAATTTTCAAGCAGAAACCTCACAGGGAAAAATTGATTTTTATGAGTATTTAGGAGATGGTTGGGGGATTCTTTTTTCTCATCCTGCTGATTATACACCTGTTTGTACTACAGAGCTTGGAGCAGTCGCAAAGCTCAAGGAAGAATTTGCAAAACGAAATACCAAAGTAATCGCACTCAGTGTGGATGGGTTGGAAAGCCACAAAGGATGGATATCAGATATCAATGAGACACAAGGGACTGAGGTGAATTTTCCAATTATCGCAGATCAGGATCGTAAAGTATCTGAGCTCTACGATATGATACATCCTAATTCCAATGAAAACTTTACCGTCCGGTCAGTTTTCGTGATTGGAAATGATAAAAAAATTAAGCTTATGATTACCTATCCTGCAAGCACAGGTAGAAACTTTGATGAGCTATTACGGGTGATAGACTCTTTGCAGCTTACTGCAAACTATTCTGTAGCCACTCCTGCGAATTGGAAACAAGGGGAAGACGTAGTGGTATCTCCTTCAATCAAAACAGAAGATATACCAGCCAAATTTCCTAAAGGTCATAAAGTGATCAAACCTTATTTGAGAACGACTCCTCAACCAGATTTATAATTTAGCTATCAAACCTAATTTAAGGCTCCAAAAGGAGCCTTTTTTAGTTTTTTATCGCCTCAATTATTGCCAAGGCATCTGCTATTGTTTCTTTGATTTCAGTAAAGGCCCTTTTTGCGATTAATTCTTTTTTGAAAAGCTGAGAACCCATACCTACGCAAAGAACACCTGCATCAAACCAGGTTTTGATGCTTTCAGCTGTTGGTTCCACACCTCCTGTTGGGATGATTTCCACTTTTGGAAGAACCGCATGAACAGCCTTTACAAACTCTGGTGTCAAGACATTTGCAGGATAAATTTTCACTAATTCAGCACCTAGCTCTTGCGCAAAAAAGACCTCTGAAACAGTCCCACAACCCGGAATCCATGGCGTTTCAGTTTTTTGGCAATATTCACCAAGCTTTGGATTCATGACCGGTGCCACAATAAACTCAGTTCCCATATCCAAAAAAATCTCTGCTTCCCAAGTATGATAAATTGTTCCAATTCCTAAAGAAAGTCCGGGCATTTGATCGGCCATTTTTCGAAGAGCTGGAAAAATCGAGGGAGCTTCTTTACCTCGGTTCACCATTTCTATCACTCGGATTCCGCCTTCATAAGCAGCTTCCAATAGTTTAAGACAAATGGTTTCATTCGGATTAAAAAAAATTGGCATAATGCCAGCTTGATCCATTTTTTGGATAAATGGGGTTGGGTTTCTCATTATCTTTTGATTTTACCTATAGACTCTCCTATTACTAATTCATGAACCTCTGCCATGCTACAAAGCAAGACATCGCCTGGAACACTGTGCTTGATCGCTCCCGCAGCCACTGCAAAATCTATTGCATCCTGAGGAGCCAAATACAACAAGCCTTGAATCAGTCCCCCGGCAAACGCATCTCCAGTACCTACCCGATCTACGATATGGGTCAGGTCGTAGCTTTTAGAAGTAAACCACTCATCAGCACTGATCAAATCTCCAATCAGAGTATTGTGTGATGAGCTATGGGATGTTCGTTCTGTCTTAGAGATGTATTTCAGGTTTGGAAATTTATTGAACATATGACCCTTGGCATGTTCAAAGTCATCAAATTCAATATTCAAGCAAGCTGAGAAATCACGTTTTCCAGCGATCATTACTTGTGTAAGTTCCATCAAGTCAGGCATTACTTCATGAGGTTTTTTTCCAAATTGCCAGAGATTGCTTCTGTAGTTCAAATCACCGCTTGTTGGAATGCCTCTTTTTTTAGCCTCTTGCAGAGCCTTTAAAGTTAAAGTTGCAGACTCCTTAGATATCGCTGGACTTATTCCTGACCAATGAAACCAATCTGCATCAGCAAATACATTCTCCCAGTTTAGATCATTTCCATCAAAGTTTGCAAATACAGAATCAGCTCGGTCATAGATCACCTGTGAACTCCGCTGCATTGCTCCTTGCTCCAAAAAGTAAATACCCATTCTCCCAGGATAATATTTCACAAAATCCGTCTTAATCCCATTTCTTCGAAGCCTTGCAGCAGCGGCCCAGCCAATTTCATGATCTGGGAATGCCGTTAGGTGGTACGCATTGTTCCCCCAAAAAGCCAAAGCTGCACCCACATTGGCTTCAGAGCCTCCAAATTCCACATCATAAGAATTGGTTTGAAAAAATCGCTCATTTCCGGGAGGCGAAAGTCTAAGCATTACTTCACCAAGTGTTACAATTTTTTTCATCAGTCACTGTTTTTTTTCTAATTTGAAACCACTTACAACTACTCAAGCTTTTTTTATGCGAAATAAAACTTTGGTCCTCCATCCTCATGATAATGTCGGAGTTGCCTTGACAGATTTATCAATTGGAGAACTTATCAAAGATTCTGAAAATACAGTTAAGATTCAAGACGATATCTCTGCAAAGCATAAATATGCGCTGAAAAACTTTACAGCCGGCGATGACATCTTGATGTATGGAACTATTGTAGGAGAAGCTACACAATCGATACCAGCTGGAGGTGCCATTACTCTGGCTAATATTCGTCATAAAACCCGTAAGTATCGAACTTCCTCTCAAACCTATTCCTGGAATCCTCCCGATATCAATTCCTGGAAAAACAAGACTTTCCAAGGTTACTTAAGGGAAGATGGTCAAGTGGGAACAGCTAATTATTGGTTGGTGCTTCCATTGGTTTTTTGCGAGAATACAAATATTAAATTATTACAAGAGGCCTTCGAAAATGCTTTAGGCTTTGCCAAGGTCAATCCTTATGAGCGTCAAATTAGAAATCTTATTTCTGGCTTGGGTAATGAAGTGGTACAAAAAAGTACGGAAACGGTTACGAACGAAATAACTGAAAAAGACTTTAGAGTTTTTGAAAATCTAGATGGCATTCGATTTTTAACTCATAATGGAGGCTGTGGTGGCACTAGAAATGATGCTGAAACACTTTGTGCATTATTGGCAGGATACATACATCATCCCAATGTTGCAGGTGCCACAGTTTTGTCTCTTGGTTGCCAAAATGCGGAGGCAAAAATTTTGGAACGTAAACTTCAGGATCTTCAAAAGGGGAATCCAAAGCCTGTGATTATTTTTGATCAGCAGCAGGAAGGAACTACAGATGATTATATCACCAAAGTAATTGCCCAAACCTGGGAAGGTCTCAAGGTTGCAAATCAAAGTAAAAGATCTTCTCAGCCTATCAGTAAGCTTGTAATCGGTCTTGAGTGTGGTGGATCTGATGGTTTCTCCGGTATTTCAGCCAATCCAGCGCTTGGCAGAGTTTCTGATTTGGTGGTAAGTAACGGAGGAAGTGCTATACTTTCGGAATTTCCCGAACTCTGTGGAGCAGAACAGAATCTCATTGATCGCTGTAAGACACCGGAAATCGCTCAAAAATTCATTCGTTTGATGGAAGAATATGCCGCTGCTGCTGACCGAGTAGGATCTGGATTTGATATGAATCCAAGTCCTGGAAATATAAAAGATGGGCTACTTACTGACGCGATAAAATCCTGTGGTGCGGCAAAAAAAGGAGGAACTGCCCCTATTTCAGGAGTTTTGGATTATACCGAATATTTGTCCTCTCAAGGATTAAATCTATTGTGCACTCCAGGAAATGATGTGGAGAGTACTACAGGTCTTGCCGGTAGTGGAGCTAATATCATTCTCTTCACGACTGGTCTTGGTACCCCAACCGGAAACCCAATTTGTCCTGTGATTAAAGTTGCTACAAATCATAAGTTGACATCAAGAATGTCTGATATTATAGATTTTAATGCGGGAAGTATTATTTCAGGCGATCAGACGATCGAAGAATGCGGAGATGATTTACTTGAACTTGTACTAAAAGTAGCTAGTGGGGAAATAATTGTAAAAGCGGATCAAAAAAGGAATTTTGACTTTATTCCATGGAAACGGGGGGTATCTCTATAAAAAAATAGCGATCAATTATGATCGCTATTTTTTTATAAGTTTAAAATAAATTAATACGTTATTCTACCTTTTATAACACTTGAGCCTTTGCCACTTGAGGGACTGAAAAAGCCATTAACTTCTGCTGTTCCTGTTGCTCCTTTGAATTTACCTGTTCCACCTACAATCTCTACTTCAGCTACAAAGTCTGCTCTGCTTCCATCTGCACTAAAAGTAACTTGATTGCTAATACTCGAGAACCATACAGAATTTCCTTTTTTGTCTGTGGTTACTGAACTAACATTATCTGGAACATCAGTAATACCTAGCTCATTTAATTCCTCACCAAAAAACATGGTAACAGGAGCCGCGATTGTTTCTAATCCATTTGGACCAAATTGAGCAAATTGGTTTAGGAAAGTCAAGGCTTTACCCATGTGCGAAGAGTTCCCAACGCCTGAGCCTGGATAATAAGTCTGATCTGGACCTCCGGTAGAATTTTCACCAGGTACTGGAAAAAGAGAATTTTCAAATCGTTCGAAATAATTCCTTTCTGCTCTTTTTCTCAAATTTTCTTCTCCATTAGCAGGTGAATTAATAGATTCTATTTGCTTAGCATCTTCTTGAATTACAGGGGATTCTATTTCTGTAGCACAGGAATAAAGCACTAAGGATGCCGATAATACTAAGGCAGGTTTCAAGAGTAATCGTGTTTTTTTCATTTAAATAATTTTAAGGTTGATTGTTTTTTTTTAATAATGGTTTTTACGTTGGTATTTAAAACTAATCGACACGGAAAAATACATATCAATTAATTTGCTTTTCAAACCAATAAAAGTGCCAAATATTAAAATTCTAGAATAAAAAATTTTGCTTTTGCAGCTTTTTCACGAATCATCCGTGCTTTTTCATATTCCTTAGAATAGTACCAATTCATTGCAGAATCTTTATCCGGAAATTCTAGCATTACTAATCTATCGTGATTCCACTCCCCTTCCAGTACAAGTACTTCTGTACCCCGAACTAAAAATTTTCCTCCAAATGATTCCACCGTTGCCGGGGTTAGTTTTTTATACTCTTCGTATAAATCACGATCGTGGATATCTACCTGTACTAGGACAATTGCTCCCATAACTTATTCATCAAAACCTAAACCTGCTGCAAAGCGGCTTTTTGCAAAATTTATCCTCCGTTTAGACACTAAATCATTTAGAGTCAGTTTTGAACTAAAAAGGGAAACCTCACGAGCATTTATTAAAAATAAACTGCTTTCACCAATTTCAAATCTTCTTATTTCTCCTTGAAGTAAGGATTCTAAACTAGTGACATTCTGAGAAAAGGTGACTATCTGCGTATTTATAACTTCAAAACTATTGATCTCTGCTTCCAGTTTGGTTCGGAGTTCTACCTCTTTTAAGTCTCGAGAATTTTGTTTGAAATCAATTTTAGCATTTGCCAAACCAAGAGCTCCTCTACTTTTTCTCCAAAGTAGTGGCGTATATACTGAGACTCCCCACTTGTAATTGTTTTCAAAGAATGGAGAATTAAAATCCCCTAGATTCTCAGTCAAAAAGTTGTATTTAAGTTTTACTACAGGGAGGATTTGTTGGCCTTTTAACTTACGCTCTACGCCCAAACTCGCCAGTTCAAAATCCGCAATTTCCAATAATGGATGAGATGAAACCGCTACGCGGAGATCTTCTTTTTCTAAAATTGGAGCAAATTCATCATATAAGCCTTGAGGAATGACACCGCTCTCCAACAACATTGGATTACCATCTTCATCCCAAAGAAAGGTATTCAAAAGTTGAGATGCGCCAAAGAATGCATTTTCTGCAGATTGAAGGCTATATTGTCTATTGAGTAAAATTGCAAATGCCTCTACTGTATCGATTGCAGGCAAATCACCTTGTTGGTAGGCAATTTTGATTGCATCAAATCTAATCTTTGCAAGTTCAACACCTTCATTTAATACCTTAACATTTTCATGGGCTACTGCCCATTTCCAATAGGATTCTGAAGCATTAAAGTAGAGTTCATTGAGTAATTGCTCCCGTTGAGAAACGGTTGATTCCTGATAAATTTGCGCTTGTCGTAAAGCAGCTCTTCGCTCGTCCAAGATCAATCCTTGACCAAGGTTTACAGAAGCTCCAGCAGCAAATAATCCATCAATAGGTACAGAACCTTCAGGGTTAAGAAATTGTCCTGTATTCCTTTCAAAGGTACCATTTAACTCAATTCCAGCCCAAGTTGGAATACTGATTCCTGCCTCTTGCTTATCGTAATAGGTATTCTCCTTAAATTCTTTCTTATCCATTGTTCCATACAAAAGAGGGTCGAAACCTCCCCTAGCTTGTCGGACTTCCATATCTCCCATTCTCAGATTGATTTCTGCTTGGGCTGCGATTGGATGATAGGACCTAACCCAAGTCTGAAAAGAATCAAAATCAAGCGTATCCAGCGTCTGGGACCACCCAATAAGATAAACAAGAAAAAAGGTAAAGCTTAACGAAAACTTCTTCATTTTTTATTTTTGGCTAGGCCGTCTTTTTCTTCTTGTGTGTAATAATCTGCCGGGAATCCATTGAGCTGTCGCCATATTTCATACCAGACAGGAACATCATTCAACAATGCAATTCCATCAGCACCGGATCCCATTCGGAGTAAATCAGGCCATGGTTCTTCATCTGGATCTTCTGCAACGACCACACGATATTGGTTATTTGGTCCTGCAAATTGGTCAATAGCAACCACCTGTCCCCCAAAGGTACCATTAGAGAGCTGTGGCCATCCTGAAAAGACAATCGCAGGCCATCCATCAAAAATGAATCTCACCTTATTTCCGACTTTAATTAATGGCAAATCAACCGGCTGGACATACATTTCTACTGCAAGTTCGGCATTAGATGGAACGATATTTAAAATTTGGTCTCCCTCTTTAATCGTTTCTCCTATTCCTACTTGAATTGCCTGAGCCAAATAGCCATCCTGAGGAGCTAAAATATGCCTGAAACCTGTACGTGCTTCATAATTGGAGTATTGATTTTCAAGTTTTGTGGCTGTGGCTTCCGCATCGTATTGAGAAGACATTGCTGTATACATCTCGGATCTCGATTTGGCTAATTTGTCCCGGAAATCATTTTCGATTGCATCAAGATCAATCAAAGCAGTAATCTGGGAATTTTGACTACTTAAATAATCATTTTCTGCTGCAAGAAGCTTTGCTTGAACGTCTTGAAATTTCAGTCTTCTAGTTTCTAAATCAGTCAAAGATCTTAATCCTTCCTCATATAGTTTTTCTGCTCGCGCCAATTGTTCTACACCGATTTTAAAATTCACTTTAGCCTGCTCAAAATATATACTGTCCGACTGAACTTTTAGATTAGCCATATTCAGCTTGTTCTGAGCTTGCTTAAGTTTCAAAATATTATTTGCCTCGATTGCCTTGATTTGTGATTGAAGTTGCCCAACCTTCTCTTTATAAGAGTCTGCAGATAATAATTTCGCATCTACCTGAAGTTGAGTTCTTGGCAATAACATCGAATCAAAGTATTCATCTTTGATTTCGGAAATCTGCAAAATTGTATCTCCTTTTTGCACAAATGCACCTTCTCGAACATACCATTTCTCAATTCTACCAGCAATTACCGAATGGATGGTTTGAGGTCTCTGCTCTTGTTTCAAAGCAGTGACATACCCTTTGGACCTAATATTCTGAGTCCAAGGCAAAAAGAGCATGATAAACATCACTATCAAAATACCGGTAAGAATTCTTACTCTTCGCTTACTTTCCTTGATAGGCAAAGTCATTACCAAGCTTTTAGCTCCGCTAAAAGGAATTGACTCTTTTATTTTAACATTAGAAATATCTAACATAGTATTTTATAAATTCTTAGCTATGAATGAATTATAACTTTGATGGTCTCCATTAAAGACTAGTTTCCCTTTTTCCAACTGAACAATTTGAGATGCTTTAGCAAGTATTTCCGCTTCATTAGATATTAATACCAAGGTCCAATTTCCATTAAAAAGGAAATCTGTGATTCTGGCCTTAGTCTTTGCATCAATGTGGGTCAAAGAATCTTCCATAATTATTGCCTTAGGTTCTCCTAGGAAGGCCCTTGCGAGTAAAATACTTTGAGCAAGCTTTCTTGAAAGCCCCTTTCCCTCAGGCTGAAGCATAGTATCCAAGTCAGATGGTAATTGATAGATATAATCTTTAAGATCAACTAAGTCTAAGATGTACTCCAATTGGTCCACGTCAAAATCTCTTCCTACCAAGATATTTTCCTTGATTGATCCATGGAAAATTTGCTCTGTTTCTAAGCAATCTCCAACCATTCCACGATACTTCTCCAGGTTGATCATCTCTATTGAGAGATTGTTTACTTTAACTTCACCTTCATATTCCTCATACAATCCTGACAGTAAAGCCAAAAGAGCACTTTTTCCACTACCACTTTTCCCGTTCAAAACCACCTTCGAACCAGGGTCAATTGATAAAGAAACATTTTGAAGGATCGGCTCAATAGAATCGTGAGGTTGAAAGGTTACATTTTCTAGTCCAAATTGTAAACCTTCAGGTTTTGATACAATTACTTTTTCAATATCTGAGCTATGTTCCAATTCCAAATCCATCACATGTCCAATCTTTTCAACTGAAACCAAAGTGTCGTAAACCGTTTCCAACGAAAGAATTAACTTTTCAACAGCATTCACTACTAGAATGATAATTACCTCAGCTGCTACAAATTGACCAATACTGATCTGGTCATTAATTAATAATAAACTACCTGCAAGGAGTAAACTAGTGACAATAAGCACTTTAAATACAATCATGATCTTGTACTGAAAGATCAAAACAGAGAAGTGCTTTGTCCTGAAATCCACGTATTTCTGGATTAATTTATCTGCTCGAAGTATGGGTAGCCGAGTATTTCCAACCAGTTTGAAAGTATTCAAAGTTCGTCCTACTTCCTCAAGCCAATATGCAGTTTGGTATTTATAAGTTGATTCCTTCAAGGCAGTCTCCATTCCTTTTGGGCTGGTGAAATAGAAAATTAAGGTCAAAATTCCCGTCAAACCTAAACCAAACAAAATGAATGTCGGATGATAAAATGATAATAAGAGGAGGCCAAAAAAGACTTGAAGAAAGGCTGTGGAAAAATCAATCAAGATTTTGGAGAGTCCTTTCTGAAGATTGACGATATCGAAAAAACGATTGACAATCTCAGGGCCATATTCACCATGAAGTATCTCGGATTTTACTTTCGGAAGCCGATATGCCATAGCTAATCCAGCTTTTGAGAAAATCCTTTGCTGCAATTTTTCCGAAATTTGAAGTTGTGAGATCTGAAGAAAACCCCCAAAAGCTACACCCAGAGCAACAATTATCACTAGGATGACCCATGAAGTTGATATTCTTCCTCCCAAAATAAAATTCAGAATTGCCTGAATTCCGAGCGGCAATGAAAGAGTAACAATACCATTCAAAATCGCATAGAAATAAATTGCGTAGACTTGATTTTTTTCCTCCCTCAATAGGCTAAATAGCCTTGCTACTGGAGTCATTCCATTACTACTTTTCATTAGTGATCGCGTTGATTACGAGTTGGTGAAAGAATTGATATCTCCCTAAGGAATCTATTGACCGCTCAGTCATTCCTGGAAGATGAAGTGAATTAAATGATTGTAATAGACTTGACTCCATCACAGTAGAAACCAGTGTTTTAGGATATTCATAATAGGGGTTGATCTCTTGAATAATAGATGAGATACGCTCTCCAAATTTGTAAACTTGAGCAAAAATCCCACTCTCATGTTCATCGTCCACTGCCTTGGTCAAATAGCCCTTTAGTGATTCATTTACCACCAAAGATCGAAGGACTAGAGGATTAAGGTATTCATTTTTAGTAAAAATGGGGCCATCAACCATTAATTTAAGTGCTACACCAAGTCTCTCTCCAGGATCAGTGAGGTTTGCAGTTGCATAAACTAAATTAATCTCCATCCATCCCCAGTACCAAGCTGTCAAATAAAGTAAGAGCTTATGCTTATTTTCAAAATAGCGGTAAATCGCTGCTTCAGTACTCCCAATCTCCGTGGCAAGCTTTTTAAAAGTGAATTGCTCTACCCCAAGCTCATGAATTAGCTTACATCCCTTCCTGACAATTTCGGCACCTAAATCTGATGTAAATGGCTCTTTTAAATAAAGATTACCATTCACTTCTACTTTAGATTTACTCAATATACTTTCCATAAAATACCTTCAAAAACAAGAATACAACGGAAGTAATTGAATTAGGTTTAGTAAAACTCTGTTTTTTGTTAGTAATATTAACAAAAAAATACTTTTACTTACTTATGACTTAAATGCCATTTCAATTAAAACATTTAATGGTATGATATTCAGGGTTTTTTCATTTGTAGCCTCGAGAATCACGAAAGGAGCATAACCGGCTTTATAAGCTTCTAACCACCTCAATGCACAAAGACACCACCTGTCCCCTGCTTTTAGACCGGGAAAATCATAGGCAGGGATAGGTGTCATTAAATCGTTTCCTTTAGATTTTGAAAACTCCAAAAAATCTTCGGTCATCACCGCACATACCGTATGCGTACCAAGATCCTCTGGTCCAGTCTCACAACATCCTGTTCTATAGTACCCGGTCATTGGAGTTTTGCTACAGAGTTCTATTTTCTCCCCAAATAAATTTATTCCATCCATGATCCCTGTTATTTAGTATAAATGAAAGCCCACCAAATTAATAATGGATGAATCAACACCAAGCGGATCCATCCTATCCATTCAGAAACGCAAAGTCCCTCCTCTAAACAGGACCCTATCTGAATAAAATAGACATGGGAAGGTATAAAGGCCACTAGCATTGCCACAATTCCCCAAGCGGCAATCTTTCTTGTTTGTGGAATCAGAAGGCCAATAGCACCTACTACCTCCGCTATTCCAGCTATGGTATTTAGAAGATCCTTTTCTGGCAAGTATTCAGGAATCAAAGGGAGATAAAACTCAGGTTGCAAAAAGTGATTTATACCACCTAAAAAATAGAAGGCAGCCATTAGGTATTTCCCAATTTTCAGAAGTAATTGTTTTTTCATTTTCTGTTTAATTTAAAAACTCATTGAGTTCATCGAATCTCAACAATTTCTTTTCTTTCTTTTTTGACAAGATTTTAGCATTTATATTGATCACTCGATGTCAAAATATCCATCTTTTTTTAGGCTGAATGTAAGACCTTATGTTTTTTGGCCTCCATTTATTCTTCTAATCTCAGCTGTTATTTCCAGTATTTTTCTACCGGAAGTTTTCTCCAACCAGATCAGAAATCTACAACAAGCAATCTTAACTTATTTCTCGATTGGTTTCAGTTGGGTTTCATTTTTAATGCTTTTTTTGGTAATCATCGTATTCTTCTCTCCTTTAGGAAAGTACAGAATAGGTGGAGCGAAAGCAAAACCAAGGCTTTCAAAATTAAGCTGGTTTGCAATTATACTTTGCACTACTATAGCTGTTGGTATTTTGTTTTGGGGAAGTGCTGAGCCTTTAAACCATTATTTTTTTCCACCAGATTTCTTTGACCTGAAACCAGTTTCTACTGATGCTAAAAATTTTGCGCTCGGTGCCTTGTTTTTTCATTGGGGTTTTACCCCCTATGCGATTTATGCTGTACCTGCATTGGTATTTGGTTTGATCTTATACTCGGACAAACCAAGATATTCTTTAATAAATATCATAAAGCCCATTTTAGGTAGAAAAAGTGGTAGAAATTGGTCAGGAATTTTAGATTCAATTTGTCTTTTTGCCTTAGTTACAGGCATGGCAGCATCTCTGGGAGCTGGCATCCTAAGCCTTTCTGGAGGGGTTTTATCTTTTTTTCCAGATTGGAGTCCAGTGTTAATTCAGCCTGCGATAACACTTTTGATCCTTATCACTTTTTTGATTTCGGCCTCCTCTGGGATTGAAAAAGGAATTCGCAGTCTTTCGCTATTCAATCTTGGATTCTTTATTTTGTTACTGGTTCTATTTGTTATTCTTGGGCAAGGATTAGCTATTTTTCCTGCATTTGTTGATAATTTGAAAACTTATTTCAACTATTTTTTGGATTTAAGCTTACAGATTTCGGGAGCAGGAAATCAATGGACTTACGATTGGACTACCTTTAACTTGGCTATTTGGACAGCCTGGGCTCCTATTACAGCACTCTTTCTTGGTAAAATTGCAGTGGGTCGGACAGTGAGAGAATTCTTAATTTTTAACCTTTTTCTGCCTGCTATATTTTGTACACTTTGGATGAGTATTTTTGGTGGAGCTACTCTAGGATTTGCTGAACAAGCACCTGATTTTTATAAAAATCTATTGGAAGTATCCGGCCCAGAATCTATTATTTATCAAGTTTCCTTAGACATGGGATACTTCAAGCTTTTTTCTCAACTTTTTATTTTGGCTATGTTTATTTCCTTTGTCACAGCTGCCGATTCCAGTACAGATGCACTTGCAAGCATCAGTATGGATAAAGCTGGTAATGATGTATTCAAGACAGATGTAAACCTCAAAGTAATTTGGGGAACGTTAATGGCAAGTCTTGCTTGGGTGATGATTACTTTTGCGGGGGTAGATGGAGTACGAATGCTTTCCGTAATTGGTGGGCTTCCGGCACTTATTCTAATTAGTCTAGCAACTTATAGCTTGGTATTGTTACTGATAAATCCCAAAAAACATTTGCTTTAAAATCTCAATACCCTCTGTATTTCAGTTTACTGGCTAAATAAAGGTAAAGTACTTTGGAATAACGAAGCATTAAAGGCAACAGAATAATATTAGCGACTACTACAGAGGTAAGATACATCCATAGCTCTGGCTTTTCAATTAACACATTCAAAGCGACTAAGGCTGTTATTACAAGAGCTACAGAAAAAGCGTAGCTGATGTACATTGCACCATAATAAAAATCAGGCTCCGGCATCAGATTAGCATTACAAACCGGGCAAGAATGATTGATGGAGGTAAGATTTTTAAAACTCATTTTAGAGCCTTCGAAAAGATCCCCTTCCCGACAATTCGGACATTTAGCCGTCAGGATAGCTTGAGTCTTGCTTATTTTTGACATTCTTGCTTTTTGCTTCGAAGTAAAACTTCTTTGGGCGTTTTCTTGGTGACTTTAATTACTTATTCAAACAGGAGGAGAAACTACTTATCAAAAGTATAATTCATCAAGATCATAATCTTTTCCTATTCCCCACTGCAGTAATTCTTCAATGGTGTATAATTCTAAAGTATCAAGATCTTTTACTTTAAAATTAGCTCCTCTCAATCTAGAAACAATTTCCAATTTACGGATCTCTCCTTGATTGACTAGTAAATACTTCCTACCTACTCTAAGGTTATCCAGAGCGATAGGCATTAGGCTTTATCCTTTATAATAACACCTGTAGCCTCAAATGTTATTTCTCGCTTAGGTTCGGTGATTGCTGCAACTTCCTCCTCACTCTTTCCTTGATCTTCTGCAAAATGTCTTAAAGTTTCTACATCAGTAGTTGTCAATGTGGCAACTCCATCAAGAATGATAGGAAATCCTTGAGAATTGGTGGGAACAAAAAAACCATAATCCTTAAAAGTAACCCGCATACTTTCACCGTTTGGAAGGTCCATCGTAAGCCAACAGCCTTTTTTGGTACACACTTCATTGATTTCTCCAGCAATTTTACCTTCGAAAGTTCCGTTCTCCATCACAAAAGAAATCATCTCTGCTGGATTTACTACTTCTTGATCAGAAACTGAAGCACCATAATTGCCGGCAATGATGTCAGCAGATTTTTCGGTTTCCATCTCTTTCTTTGGAGATTCTTGACAAGAAATCAATAAACCAAAACCAACTGCGAGGACAGATAAAAATGACTTTTTCATAAATATATCGGATTTAGAACTTCAAAAATAAGACTAAGAATCGCAAGTAAAAAGAATTTGATTGAAGATTATTGAGCTAAATCAGAAAACAATATTATTCAACTATTGAAAGCATTTGTTGAAAAAAAATTAGTAGAGAAAAGATTTTAAACAATTTTTACAATAAAACTTCCAATTTTTTAACAATGCTGTAATTTTACCAAAGAATTTATATTTCAAACCTAATTATGCCTCAATCCACAAAATTCATTATTGATTTCGACAGCACGTTCACACAGGTAGAAGCTCTAGACATACTTGGAGAAATCAGTTTGGCCGGAGATCCTCAAAGAGATCAAAAGCTCAGGGCGATCGCCGATATCACAGATAAAGGAATGGATGGTTCTCTTACTTTTAGAGAAAGTTTAGAGCTGCGTTTGGAGATTTTAAGTGCTTCTAAAGGCCAAATTTCTGATCTTATTGAAGCATTGAAAAAGAAAGTCTCAAAATCTTTTGAGCGGAATAAGGAGTTCTTGCAAGAGAACTCGAATGATATTTACATCATTTCGAATGGATTCAAAGATTTTATCATTCCGATTGTAGCAGATTATGGAATTCAAAAGGATAATGTGTTTGCCAATGAATTTATTTATGATCAATTAGATCGTATTGTTGATTTTAATCGGGAAAACCCGCTTTCCAAGAATAACGGAAAAGCTGAAACAATAAAGCAAATCAACCTTGAAGGAGATATCTATGTCATTGGTGATGGGTACACCGATTATGAAATCAAAGCTTCAGGATTGGCAAATAAGTTTTATGCTTTTACGGAAAATGTAAGCAGACCTAGAGTCACTTCTCAGGCAGATCATATTGCGCCTAGTTTGGATGAAATTTTATACGTTAATAATTTGAATAAGAAGTTTAGCTATCCGAAAAGCAGGATTAAAGTTTTGCTTTTGGAAAATGTGCATCAAATCGGAGTGGATTTGTTTAAGGAGGAAGGATATGAAGTAGAGGTAATTAGCTCTGCAATGAGTGAAGAGGAACTTTGTGAAAAGATTAAGAATATTTCGATTCTTGGTATTCGCTCCAAAACTAACGTGACAAAAAAGGTTCTTGAGAATGCTAATCGTTTACTTTCAATTGGGGCTTTTTGTATTGGTACGAATCAAATTGATTTGGAGACTTGTCAGGAAAAAGGAATTGCGGTATTTAATGCACCCTTTAGCAATACACGCTCGGTAGTGGAAATGGCAATTGCCGAAATTATTTTTCTGATGAGAAGTTTTGCCGACAAATCAGTGGCGATGCATCAGGGAAAATGGGATAAGTCTGCAAGTGGTAGCTTTGAAATCAGAGGAAAAAAGCTTGGAATCATCGGCTATGGCAACATTGGTGCACAGCTTTCGGTATTGGCCGAAAATATGGGGATGAATGTTTTTTACTACGATGTCATCGAGAAATTGGCCTTGGGAAATGCAACCAAATTAAATTCTCTGGAGGAATTATTAAGTACTTGTGACATTATTTCTCTTCATGTCGATGGCCGAAAGGACAATAAGAATATAATTGGCAAAAAGGAAATTGCTGCAATGAAAAAAGGGTCAATATTGGTTAACCTCAGCCGTGGACATGTAGTTGAAATCCCTGCGTTGAAAGATGCTATTCTTTCGGGTCACTTGGCAGGATGTGCTGTAGACGTTTTCCCAGAGGAGCCAAAAAATAATTCAGAGCCTTTTGTCTCAGAATTGATCGGACTTCCAAACACAATTCTCACACCTCACATAGGAGGAAGTACATTGGAGGCTCAGGAAAATATCGCCCGATTTGTTCCAGGAAAAATAATGGAATATATCAATACAGGTAACACTTACAATTCGGTGAATTTCCCAAATATTCAACTCCCTTTCCTTAAAGATGCGCACCGCCTGATCCATCTTCACCAAAATGAGCCTGGAGTCTTGGCTAAAATCAATCAGATTTTGGCTAACTATGAAATCAATATTGTTGGTCAGTATCTGAAAACAAACGAACGAATAGGGTATGTGATTACTGATATTGATAAAGCGTATTCTCCTGATGCTATTGATGAGCTTAAAACCATTAAAGGAACAATCAGATTTAGAATGTTGTATTGATTTGAAAAAAGCCTCGTTAAAACGAGGCTTTTTTTATGCTTTTTGAATTCTAAGCTGGCCAACAAGAATCATACTTGCGAAAAAAGTCCAAACTACTATAGGGTAAATTAGATAAGAAAGTGAAATGGATAATTCTGCTACTTCCACTCCTATTCTTATGGCGCTTATAATTATTAACCCATTTCCGATAAGTCCAAATTTAAGTGCTGAGACACCTGTTAATTTTTCTAATCCCAAAGTATAATAAGCATAAGTTGCGCAAACCACTGCCAAGATAATTACCATTCTTGCCAAGTCTAATGCTTCTAAAAGTATGAGCTGGTATCTCAAGTAGGCTAGAAATAAAAACAATCCAACCCAAACAATCGGAATAACAAAGCCCGCCGGCTCAAACCATAATCTTTTTCTCAAAGAATTACCTTCAAACTTCAATCCTAACAATGGTGCAGGAATATTTATCAAAAGTAAAATTCCGAGGAATAAGGAAATATTAAAAAAAATCTCGCTTACCATGTTCTGTTAACTCGATGGTAAACAAAATGTTTAACCAATTGAATTCCCATTATCCTAAGAATTATATGCTAAATCCTTTTATCCAAAAACCTTCTATGGTAATTAATCTGGCCAAGATGATAATTGAGATGTCCATATAGATGTGTAATGAAAAAACAATGAGTCATTTTTTTTCCAAATACCTCAAGCGGATAATCCTTTTCGACTAAAGAAATATCCATACCTTCTAGGCTGACAATAAGCCTTTTTTTACAATTGTTGATTTCATTTACCAACTCTTGCCTTGGAACATCTTTCGCCCCAAATTCAAATTCTCGATTCCTGGTGTAATCGAATCCTCCAATTTCTTTTCCGATAAAATTATTCAGATTTCCAATCAAATGTAAGGTTAGATTACCTGCTGAGTTGCTAATTGTACCATCTATCAGCCAAAGGTTTTTCTCTTCAGAATAACTTTCTATTTCTTGAATAAGCTTGTCTAAATCACGCTCAAAAAGCGTGATGAAATTTTTTAAAATCATAAATGAAAATTAAAACATCAAAAAATTAAGAATATTTTTGATAAGCCTTCGCCATTTTTATATCGTATTTATTTTGTGCATAAGCTGGTCCATTGTAGCACTTTGCAAATTTTGCCCAATCTTTATTTTTCAAATGAGAAAGGCATCCAAAAGTGGATATATATCGTCCAAAGGCTTCTAACTGATTGCTTTCGTGGATATACATCTCATCTACAAAGTTTTGTACGGAGGGATAACCAAGTTTTAAAGCGTGAAAACCCATAATTTGGTAACTGCCCCAAGAAGCTGAAGCAAGTGCGGCTTCTTTAACCCTTGGGTCAGAGGATATGGATGCTGCTTTTTCCATTCGGAGATATTCATTTGTGCCTCCTAAATAATGCTTTCGGGTGAAATTTTTATAAAGTACAGTTTCATTTGAAGGATTTGACAGACTGGAAGGATCTATTCCCCTTTCTTTTAACTGCCTCCAAAATATGTGACCCTCGAATAAAATCTTTGGTCTGCCATCAATGAAAAAACCTTTTCCAGAACTCTCAACTTCATTTACTGCTTTCACTGCAGCCAACTCCAGTCCATACTTTTTAGAGAAATCTATGAGATCCTGTTCATCTAAAAATTTATCCCCAAAAGATTCTGCTGGTTTGGTTTTTTCAAGTAGAATGGTCCAGGTTTTAATCCCAACCTCTCCGTCAATCACTAATCTGTTTTTAGACTGAAAGTCTTTAACAGCGGCTTCGGTCAAAGTCCCAAAATATGAAGTGATCGGAATTTGATAACCCAATTTCAACAGCAATTCCTGTAAAAATGCCACCGAAGAACCACGGGATCTTAGTTTTATGTATTGCATAATATCTGCTTTAAAAATAAAAAGTCCTTCAATTTAGTTGAAGGACTTTAAATATGCAATGCTTTATTGACCTTATTCCGGATCAATTACATTCCTTCGAGGCCCAAATTTACCTGACTTTTTTTCGATTGAAGCTGGTTTTTGCTCAGCCTTAGTGGTGTTTGAGTCGTTTGTTTTAGTGCTTTTTGTCTGATTAAAAGTGTCGGTTTTAGGCTTAGAATGATTCTTAGACTGTCCCCCTTCCCTTTTTTTAAAGTTTGGCTTTTTTCCTGAATTGGATTTACCTGCTTTTTCTGGTTCTCCAGTATAAGTTGGACCTTTTTCAAATCCTTCCGGTAAAGGATTCTGAGTTATGTTCATTCCAATCAATTTTTCAATTCGAACGAATTTGTGTTGATCTTTTGGATTGACAAAAGTGATAGCTTCCCCTTCTTTATCTGCACGGGCTGTACGTCCCACACGATGCACATAATCTTCTGGATCGGAAGGTGTATCATAATTGATTACCAATTCTATACCTACCACGTCGATTCCACGAGAAATAATATCAGTTCCAACAAGGATTTTGACAGCCTTATTTTTAAAAGCTGACATGATTTTTTCCCGCTCTACCTGCTCCAAATCTGAGTGAAATGCTTCCACATCAAAATGCTTCCTAAGGATTTTGAATAATGATTTTACTTTTTCCTTGGTTGATGCAAAAATGATAACCGCTTCATATGCTTTCTGTGATAGTATATGCTTTACCAGTTCCTCCTTTTGTGTATCGTAAACTGAATACATTGATTGGGTAACTCCTTCAGCTGTTTTACCTAGCGCAATTGAAATCTCCTCAGGTTTATTTAGAAACTTCATGCTAAACTGACGAATCTTCGGAGGCATAGTCGCCGAAAAAAGGATTGTTTGACGGTCTTTTGGAAGGTAATTTACAATCTTAAGGATGTCATCTGAAAAACCCATATCCATCATCCGATCTGCTTCATCCAGAATCAAATGCTCTAGGGTACTAAGATTAATTTTTCCACCAGCTAATAGCGCGATCAATCTGCCTGGAGTGGCAACAACTATATCTGCACCTGTTTCCAAGGCTTTCTTTTGCTGTTCCCAGACAATCCCATCTCCTCCTCCATAAATTGGAATGGAACTAACCCCAAGGAAATAAGAAAATCCCTGAATCTGTTGATCTATTTGAATTGCAAGTTCCCGAGTAGGTGCCAAAATCAAGGTGTTGAGTCTATTTGAACCTGATTTGCATATCTTATTTAATATCGGGAGAATAAAAGCTGCAGTCTTTCCTGTACCAGTTTGGGCACAAGCGATTAAATCTTTGTTTTGAAGTATAACAGGAATTGCTTTTTCCTGAATTGGTGTAGGTTTTTCATAACCCATGGCGTCCAGTCCATCCTGAAGCGAAGGTTCGAAATTAAATGCTGAAAATTCCAAAATTAAAGGGATTGTTAAATTCTGTAAAGAACAAAAAAACTTTGTCTTCTCAAATATACCTCCGAAATCAACAGAAAGCCAAATCTATAGCACAGCTGAGTGACATTCAAATCTACTAAAAGTCCAATTTGTATTCAAAATTGGAAAGAATCCATCAATTAGGTTATATTTCAACTTAATCTAAGCCAACCTACAACTTGATGAATTTTAAATTTTACCTACGACTCTTCCTCTTCCTTTGTACCACAATTTTCTTTGGCTCCAATCAATTGTTTTCTCAGGTATTTGAAATTAAAGGTAGGATTGTAGATTCTGAAACTCAGGAATATTTAGAAGATGTAAGTGTGACATTAAGAGGAACAGCTTTTGGAGTGAAATCAGTAGCAGGGGGCAATTTTTCAATTGAAAATGTTGTTGAAGATAAATACATTCTTTCTTTAAATCTTGAAGGTTATAACTCTTACGAACAGGTAGTTAAGCTTAATAAAAACATAAACCTCGGAGATATTTACCTTGTGAAATATGGCGCGGAAGGTTCTGGTGCTGCATTGCAAAAGACTATTCGAGCTACCAATATCACCAACCTCTTTAATGACCGTCCGAATATGTTAGGGGGAAATATGGTGTATGGTATCGCCCCAGAACCAGCTAAAGTGGAAGGAAATTATTATCTGGATAAAAAATGGAATACTGCTTCCCTCCTGCTTTATAGAGATCAGAAACTTTTGGAAGGTTTTAGAGCCCGATACAATATTGTCGCTAATCAGTTTGAGTTGATGGAACCTGAGTCTAACCAGATATCGATTATGATGGGTCTTCGAGTTCAAAATTTTGTTTGGGTAGATTCCGCATACAAGGTGCCTAGGTATTTTGTGAACGGAATGGATTTTTTTGATGAAGGAAGTCCAATATCTGGATTTTTTGAGGTCTTGGTTGACGGAGAATTACCCTTAATGCGAAGAACTGAGGCCATATTCAAAGAATCAAATTACAATACAGCATTGATGGTTGGGAATAGAAACCATCAAATTCTTAAAAGGAATACCTATTACTATTTAGAAGGAAAAAATGTAATTGAAGTTCCAACCAATCGTAAAAAGCTATTTGCGCTTTTTGGCGAAAAAGCAGAAGAAATGGAAGAATTTGTCAATCAAAACAGTCTCCCCACTCGAGATCCTAGTTCTCTTTTTCAAATATTCACGCATTTCAATTCTCAGTTCGAAGGCTTTCAGCCTATTATGAGTCAACTCCTTGATCAAAATTAAATAAACAACTAATTATATGCTTAAGAAATATACATTTATTGCTTTACTGTTCTTACCGTTATTGACTTTTGCTCAGCAAACCCAAAAGCCAGTGCTCCATGGGAAAAATTGGGTGGCAATTACAGGTAAACCTCTCGCAGCCACTGCTGGATCCCAAATTTTTCAACAAGGAGGCAATGCCGTAGACGCTGCATGCGGGATGCTAGCCGCTACTGCGACGATGTGGGATGTGCTTTCATGGGGCGGTGAAACCCAAGCTTTGATTTACAACCCTAACACTAAAAAAGTGATTGCTATTAATGCCATGGGCTATGCACCCACTGGTGCTACGGTAGATTTCTACAAATCTCAAAACATGGATTATCCTCCTGCTTTTGGTCCGTTGGCAGCAACTACTCCTGGAACTCCGGGTGGATTGATGACTATGCTGGCTGAGTATGGTACTATGAGTTTAACGCAGGTTTTGGAACCGGCGATGCAGCTTGCAAAGGGATATCCTATTGAGGAAATGACTGCCAACAACATAGAAAAAGGGAAAGATCAAATCAAGGGATGGCCTTACTCAAAGAAAGTATTTCTCCCTCATCTAGGTCAAGAAAGAGAAGCTCCAGAGGCTGGCGAAATCTTTGTTCAGGAGGATTTATATCAAACGTTATCTAAGCTTGTTGAAACCGAAAAAGCAGCCCTGAAAGCTGGCAAAAACCGAAAAGAAGCTATCTATGCTGCTTATGAGCGATTTTATAAAGGGGATATTGCAAAAGAGATTGTCAGAGGTACTCGCGAACAAGGCGGGCTATTTACGGAAGCAGACTTGGCAAATTGGAAAGTGAAAATTGAGGAACCTCTTTCGGTTAATTATAAAGGTATTGATGTTTACAAACTTCAGGAATGGACACAAGGTCCAGCCCTACTTCAATCCTTGAATATTCTCGAGAACTTCGATTTGAAAAGCATGGGATATAACTCTGCCAATTATATCCACACCATTTACCAAGCGATGAATTTGGCTTTTGCAGATCGGGATTTTTATTATTCTGATCCAGCCTTTGACCCTGTAAGTCCCATGAAAGGATTGCTTTCAAAAGAATATGCCAAAGATCGGGCGAAACTGATCAAAGACAAAAATGATCCAACAATGGGTCCTGGAGATCCCTATCCTTACCAAGGAGGAACAAACCCTTTTAAAAATCTGCTGGAACAAAACAATAAAGCTGTAGCCATAAATAACCCGGGCCAACCATTAGGCGGACTTGATGATCCATTTTTGGAGCAATTCCAGCGGGGAACTACTTCCATTGAGGCAGCGGATGCAGAAGGTTGGGTAGTTTCAGTTACGCCTAGCGGTGGATGGATTCCAGCGGTAATCGCCGGAAACACTGGGGTTGGTTTAAGTCAGCGAATGCAAAGCTTTGTTTTGGATGAAAAATTGAATCCGTATAATCTACCAGAGCCGGGAAAAAGACCAAGAGTCACCTTGACTCCAAGTTTAGCGATGAAAGATGGAAAACCATTCTTGGCCTTTGCAGTACAAGGCGGAGATTCACAGGATCAAAACTTACTTCAGTTTTTCCTCAATGTGGTAGAATTTGATATGAATGTGCAACAGGCGGCTGAGGCGGCAAATATGAATTCCTATCAGATGCAAAGCTCCTTTGGTGCACATGAGATGAAACCAGGCGCCATGACATTGCGGGAAGATACCCCAAATTGGATTCGTGCTGAATTGACAAAAAAAGGATATCTAATGGATTTCTGGCCACGAACTTCAGGCCCTATTAATGCCATATGGTTTGATTGGAAACACGGAAGTTTCTGGGGTGGATCAAGCAATTATGGGGAAGACTATGGGATTGCATGGTAGAATAAGCTTTCTGAGGGCAGTTGGCAATAGTAACCTTTGTGGTCTTTTTTTGACCTCGAAGGTTTATGCTAAAAAGCAGTGAGAAGTCCCGAAATCGGGAAGATGGAATAAATAGAAGGATTCCAAAATTTATAAATATGATAGAACTTAATAATACTTGCATGAGTAGTTCAAATTCTCTAAACACAGGATATTCGAAAAAAGGATATTTATTCTTTGCCCTATTCTTGTCATTCAGTACACTTTCTTTTTCTCAAAAAAAAGTCAAGCCAAATCCTCTAAAGATCGAGGTTCAACAATCCATTGATACTCGTTATTCGGATTTGACTGACCTGAGTGATAAAATTTGGTCATTTGAGGAAATCGCTTTTCAGGAAACCCAATCTGCTGCTGCGCTATCCGATTACGCAGAGTCATTAGGTTTCAAAGTAACTCGTGGCGTAGGTGAGATTCCCACAGCATTTGTTGCAGAATATGGTTCCGGAAAACCTATCATCGGGATCATGGGAGAATTTGATGCGCTTCCTGGCCTTTCTCAAAACAAAGTGCCTTATAAGGATCCCTTGCATGTTGACGCGCCTGGTCATGGTTGCGGGCATAACCTTTTTGGTGTAGCCTCCTTAGGCGCTGCAGCTTCTATCAAAGATTTGATTGAGAAAGGGGAATTAAAGGGAACAATTAGATTTTATGGAACTCCGGCCGAGGAGAAATTTTTCGGGAAACTCTGGATGATTCGTGCCGGGCTCTTCAATGATGTGGATGTGATGATGGATTGGCATCCTGCCGATGAGACCAAAGTAAATGCTCAAAAAGGATTGGCTTTAGTTGATTTTCAAGTGGAATTCAGAGGGCAAGCAGCTCATGCTTCAGCTGACCCTTGGAATGGGCGAAGTGCATCTGATGCCTTGGAGCTTTATGCAAATGGCATCAACTATTACCGTGAGCACATCAAACCTACGGTAAGAATTCATTATCATATTCAAGACGCTGGTCAAGTAGTGAATGTAGTGCCAGATTATAGCAGAATTTGGGTTCGTGTTCGAGACAGTAGCCGAGAAGGATTATTGCCAGTTTGGGAGCGAGTTGAAGCTATGGCTGAGGGTGCTGCGATTCTTGCAAATGTGGACTATAAAGTGAGCTTGATTTCAGGGGTTCATGAAATGCTGATCAATCGAACTGGTTCTGAAGTGCTTCAAAAAAACTTAGAATCACTTGGACCTATCAGCTATACTGAAGAGGAACAGGTTTTTGCAAAGAAGATTCAAGAAAGTGTTAATAAGCCTCAAATAGGATTGGTGTCAGAGATCAAACCATTAGAAGAAACATTAGAACACTCTATGGGTGGGTCCACTGATGTGGGTGATGTGAGCTGGAATGTTCCGGTAATCAGTTTGAGCGCAACTACTGCTCCAAATGGCACTCCATGGCATTCTTGGGCTGTTGTTGCTTGTGGCGGTATGTCAATCGGACACAAAGGAATGGGCTATGCTGCCAAAGCTTTGGCTATGACGATGGTAGACCTATATCAAGATCCGGCACTTATTGAATCAATACAAACAGAATTCAAGACGACTAAAGGAGATTATGTTTACAAAGGAATAATCCCTGATGGACCTCCCCCAATCACGTCGAAGTTGCAGTGATATTTTAAGAATAGTCTTAAGTCTAAGCTTTTAGGCTTCATTTAAATAATCCAGAAGAGATTGAAATACAAAATATAGTTTGGTTTGTCCAGACATCAAAACTGGTTAAAACTACATGCCATACAATCGCAAAGTAATTTTATATATTTCAATGAGCTTGGATGGCTATATCGCAAGCCTTGATAATAGTTTGGATTTCCTTTCTTCAGTTGCTCAGGAAGGTGAAGATTATGGTTATACTAACTTTGTTTCTTCTGTTGATACAGTAATAATTGGTAGAAAAACCTACGAGAAGGTGCTTTCTATGGGATATGAATACCCACATGTAGATAAAGCGGTGTACATCATTACTAGAAGTGAACGGGAGTCTATTGGTAGTTTTAACTTTTATACTGGAGACCTCGGTGAATTGATAGCCGATCTTAAGTCAAGACCTGGAGGAAATATTTATTGTGATGGAGGTGCCGAAATCGCAAATGAGTTGATGAGAAACAACTTAATAGATGAGTTTATCATTTCTGTGATTCCAATTCTTCTTGGAGATGGAGTTTTACTTTTTAGAGGAGGCCGACCGGAGCAATCACTGCGATTAATCAATTCGAAGTCCTTTGAAAAAGGCCTTATACAACTTCATTACAGTAAAGTTGAGTAATCATATTTACTCTAAGCAACCTAAAAGCTAATCTGATGAAACGATTCCTTATCCTTATTTTTCTACTGATTTCTATTGGATTATCGTCTTTTATCTGGAAGCAAAAGAAAATCCTGATCATTGGAGATTCTATTTCCATAGGTTACACGCCATATGTAAGGAGATCTTTACAGGGGAAAGCTTTGGTCACCCATAATCCTGGCAATGCGCAACATACTGGTACTGGACTTGAAAAGATCGAAGAGTGGATAGGCGATGAAGAATGGGATTTAATTCAACTTAATTGGGGATTATGGGATTTGGTCTATCGACACCCTGATTCCAAAGTCAATGGAAACCGTGATAAAGTAAATGGAAAAATCACATTTAAAGTTGAAGAATATGCAGCTAACCTGGATTCTATAATCACAAAAATCAAAGATTTGAGTGATGCCAAATTGGTATTTGTGACTACTACTTATGTTCCGGAAGAAGAGGTTGGTCGGAACACTTCTGATGTTCAAATTTATAATGCTGCCGCAAAAGAAGTTATGAAAAGACATGGAGTTCTAATTAATGATATTTATTCAACTTCAAAAGATATCCATGTTGAATATGGGCTAGGAGACGGAGATGTACATTATGACGATAAAGGCTATTCTGAACTTGGAAAGCTTGTTGTTGCTTATCTTTCAGATCAACTTTTTTAGTTCGTTTCGTTTAATTATTTTTTCAAAGTTGCAGTTTAAAAAGAATACAATTTTTTGACCTTTAGGTAGTTATAAATAAAAGGCTAGGTTCTTATTTAGTGAAACTTGTTTCAGTTAGAAATAATTTAAACAAATCTTAAGAATTGCTTAAGGAAACCTCCAAAATCAAAGTCCTAGCTTGTTTCACGAATTAACTACCCTAAAGAAATGGAAGAAAAACTATCCAGAAACGCATTCTTAAAATCCCTTGGGTTTAAAGGTGCTTCGCTTTTAGCCGTCTATTGTGCTGTACCCGCTTTAAGCAGTTGTATCAATGAACCTTCTCCAAACGATCCAGGAGGAGGCGGTTCCACTATAGATTTCACACTTGATCTTAATGATTCAGCCTATTCTGCGCTAAAAACTGTTGGAAAGTATGTCATTGCCAATAGGATAGTGATCGCCAGAATCTCCTCGACTACTTTCGCTGCTGTCACTCAGGTTTGTTCGCACGAGAACAAAGCAAAAGTAATCTATCGTAATGCTGAGTTTTATTGTCCGGAGCATGGTGCAAAGTATGATGTGAACGGACGAGGACTTAACTCCAATGGGAAAAATGGCTTGACGGTTTATATGACAGCTTTTGATGGAAGTCTACTCCGGGTTTTTTCTTAATAAAAGACCATGCGAATCAAAAATATATTGCTCTCTGTATTTATCCTTTTTTTTGGATTAGTAGGAAAAGCATTTGCTCAGGATGATTTGATGGCAATGTTGGATGAGGATCTTTCTAAAGAACCGGTTTATACATACGCCACTTTCAAAGCAACCCGACTAATCAATGGTCAGACCGTGGAAACTATTTCAAAAAAGCACCTCAACTTCTGGATTTCCCATCGTTTTGGTGCAGTGAATAGCGGATTCATAAACAATTTCTTTGGGCTGGATGAAGCAAAAATCCGCTTGGGATTAGAATATGGAATAACTGACCAATGGTTAATAGGCGCAGGAAGAAGTTCAATGGAAAAGACATATGATTTCTATTCAAAATATAAAGTACTGCGCCAATCAAATAAAATCCCGGTCACAGTCACAGTAATGGGAGGTTGGGCCATCAATACCATGAATACGGGATATATCACCGAAACTGGTGCTGAGATGAAGTTCTTCAATAATCTTGAGCGATACTCCTATCATGGGCAGTTACTAATTGCTCGTAAATTCAATGAAAAACTTTCTCTTCAACTAATGCCAACCGTTCTACATCAGAATCGAGTGGAAAGTGCATCAATCGAAAACACAATGCTTTCCATGGGAGGCGGGGGTAGATACAAACTCTCAAACAGAATTACGCTTTCGGCCGAATATTACTACAACTTGGTGGATAAAAACCAATATCAAAGTGAAACAGGTCTTCCCTACCCTTTTCACAACTCCCTTTCTTTGGGTGTAGATATTGAGACCGGTGGACACGTCTTTCAGCTTCATTTCACCAACTCTAAAGGTATGATTGAAAAACAGTTTATCGGGCAGACAATCGGTACCTGGGAAAACAAGGATATTTTCTATGGATTCAATATTGCAAGAACATTCAGTCTGGATAAGTCAGCAAAAAAGAAAATCAAATGAAATGCCCATAAGAAAAGTGCTCAAACAGGGCAATGATTATTCAGGGCAATCATTATGACCATTAAAAAATCAATAATAAACAGATGAAATGCCCATGAGAAGTA
The DNA here is from genome assembly GCF_001936475.1 of Algoriphagus marinus. Classification (GTDB taxonomy): domain Bacteria; phylum Bacteroidota; class Bacteroidia; order Cytophagales; family Cyclobacteriaceae; genus Algoriphagus; species Algoriphagus marinus. Next base: position 144,169 of record NZ_MSPQ01000008.1, read on the forward strand.
TCTTCTCTCACACAGGGGGATGATTATCAAGGGCATTCCATATGGCCTCTAAAAAACAAAATTATAAACATATGAAATCGGGCAAAACCAAAGATTCACAAAATGGTGTATTTATCAGCTTTGCGAGATTCCATGCGACCCATGAAAAACAAGTATAACGCATGAAAAAGCTAATCATCTTCGTATTCCTTTACTGTTCTCAATTTGTAATTGGAAGTGCTGTTGCACAAACGCTCTTTTCAACCTCAACAGGTGAGATCTCTTTTTATTCTTCTACCCCAGTGGAAGATATAAGCGCTGTGAATAAAAAAGTCGGCAGTATCATCAATTCAGATACGCGTGAAGTTGCAGTTCAAATGCGAATCACTGATTTTTCATTTCCTAATAAATTGATGCAAGAGCATTTCAATGAAAATTATCTAGAAAGCGAAAAGTATCCAACGGCATCATTTAGAGGTAAAATCATTGGTAATGAAGATTTTACTGTGCCCGGAGATTACGCTGTAAAAGCCACTGGTTTGATGAAAATTCATGGAGTGGAAAAACCTATGGATTTGATCGGTAAGATCCATTCAGATGGTAAACTGTTAAATCTCAAAGTTGAATTTTTAATCAAACTTGTTGATTATAAAATTGAGATCCCAACCTTGGTTTTCGCAAAGATTGCTGAGGAAATACAAGTCAAAGGAACGCTGGACTTGGTGAAAAAATAAGAATTTCAAATGTTAGGATAAATTCCATTTTTGAATTTATGATTCAAAAAAAAGCCGTTGAAGTGAATACACTTCAATGGCTTTTAATTTTTAAACTTTATCGGATTTTAAGAAAAAAGCTTTTCCAGAATCTTGTAGGTAATCAAATAAGTAGGCCTCACCCCTTCCATCCCCAAAGCTCCGGATGCTAAAGTGCTTCCAGTCTCCAAAGGATTATCAGATGCATAATAAGCATATAGCACTTTAACGTTTGACCGTATGCTTCTACGGATTTTTGAAGCAGACTGAATCGCTTTTTGATAATGTGCTCCTTCCATTTCCAAACCTACAGCATGCCAGGAAGACTCCATAAAATAAGTCAGAATGTCTTTATTCTGAAGGGAAGTTCCCAATACAGTAACCATTGAACCAGAATAAACCCCTAAGCCATAGCCTTCGAAATCTGATTTTTTGAACTCGTTTTTGAATGGATAATTATCTGCAGTTCCTTCAAAAACATGTGAGTTTGGAATCATCAAATCTCCCTTTCCTCCATAAAGTATTCCCGCTTTACCCATGATAGAGGTTGAAATGATATCCAAAGGACTGGTTTTTTCTTCCCTATGATATGGCTTCAACAATTCATCAAAACATTCATAAGCCTGTTCCCCAAAAGCATAATCCATCACCACAAAAACAGGTCTTTTACTCTTGTCTTTGGGTAAAATTACTCCAGGAATCAGCTCATCTTTTTCCAATAATGCTGTATCAATAATTTGAGCACCAATATTTGTCCCAGATTCATCCGGGAGATTGATAAATCCATGCTCCAATGCATAATCTTCTATAGCTTTCCCCTGATTCCCTTTCGTGTTTGTGCTGATATCCATCACCACATCCTCCAATGATTGGTAATCCTTGAGATCGAGAAGTTGAAAACCATAAATGGTATTCAATACAGAATGAAGATTGGCAGAGATAATATGAATAGGACGTTTTAAAAGGTCTTTTTGATCCAATGTAGCTTTGATCCTTTTTGCCCAAAGCTCTCCATATACGTGATGACCTACCCTTTCCCGAAGGGTAGCTGAGAAGGAAATCTCTCGATCCATTCCTTGAACACTCTCTTCAAAAGCCAACTTTCCTAAGTGATAAATAATTGAAAATAGGCTATTTGAATTCGAGCTACGCTTAAATTTATCTACAGCAAATAAGGTTTCCTCAAAGGTACGGCCGATCAAATGACTCAAATAAGCACTGGCTGCTTCTTTATTAAAGTCTTCACCATTTTGCTCTTTTGTCACTATCTCTTCCAGCATACGCCAGTTGGTATTTATTTTACCTTTGGCATCTGTACTGTTTTGAAAGATTTTATTGGATTCGATATTCAAAAATGTCAAATGAGTAAGAATATCATAGATGTCGGAGCGGCCTCTTGTCATCTCCACATACATAATATGCTCATCCAAACGGTAGCAGTTTCGCTTTCGCTTTGGAGGAATGATCGGAGTTAGTTTAGAAGATTCGTAGCCCTCTCTACTGATCAACCGGACATAGCGACATTCTTCTATACCTCGTGGAAGTCGTTCCATTACATACAGCAATCCATCAAGCTCCACTTTTTCAGGATCGGTAATCGTACCGTAGATTTCAGGGCTTAGGATTCGAAGTGCCTCTACTAAGCCTTCGCCTGATATACCATTTGGTTTATAGACTCCTCGGGTGAATAAATGCCTCATCGTAATGTATAATCGCTCAATGGCAGCTCGGGATTCTTGGGCTCTAGTTCTTTTCATATGAATACAATAGCTTCTTAAATAGCCATCCCGATAGCTATCGGGAGGAATCTCGCAAAGTACCTAATCGTACAGGCATTTGACTTTCTTGTCATGCTCGATTTCATCATTGCAAATTAGTTTTGCAGGACAAAAGTAGGAAATCCTATTTTAATCGATCACTAAAAAATTTCTTTAGCTTATCCACTTTCGGTTTTACCACAATTTGACAATAAGGTTGACTTCCGTTCAAATTGTAATAATCCTGATGATAGTTCTCCGCCGGATAAAAATTAGTGAAGGCAGTAATCTCTGTGACAATCGGGCGATCAAAAACCTTAGAATCATTAAGTTCTCCTTTTAGCTTTTCAGCAATCTCGCGCTGCGATGTAGTATTGTAAAATATAGCAGATCGATATTGAGGACCTACATCGGCACCTTGACGATTTAATGTTGTGGGATCATGAGTAACCCAAAAAACCTCCAAAATTTCTTCTAGAGAAATCACTTTAGGGTCGAAATAAACTTCAATTACCTCAGCATGTCCGGTAGTGCCATTACAAATTTCCCGGTAAGAGGGATCTTCAACAAATCCACCAGAGTAACCTGAAACAACTTTTTCTACTCCTTTCAGTCTTTGAAAAACTGCTTCTGTGCACCAAAAGCAACCAGCACCTAAAGTGATTAATTCTAAGCCATCAGGAATGGAAAGCGAAGTTGTAGGAAGATTCATAGAATTATATTTTCTGTTCAAAAAATTAAAACCCAATAACAATCAGATAAGTTTGGAAGGTTTACTGATTTTGGAATTATGGGGTAGATCATGGTTGAGATTTATAAATTCACTATCAGATTTGATTTCTATCAAACCCTCCTGGTACAGTTGTTTAACTGTAAGAAAAACATCCTCTTGAAATAACTCCCAATCTTCCGGATACATTTGCTGTATTACTTCCAAAGGAGAGAACTCAACTCCTTTTTTTTGATTAAGCATTGCTAGTATCGCGATTCTGAGAATGTCCACAAGGAATTAATCAATTGCATACCATGACAAATGCAGGCGGTAAATTTTTTAGAGTAAAGCTGGTTTTAACCCTTTCGAAATGCTTTTTGAATAAGTTTTTCAACAAGTAAGAATAACAAATCTGAATAAAAAATCCATTTGGGGATAGTGCGAGCTTACTCTGCTCCAAAATCTGATATTTTACATCTAAGGGAATCAAACTAAATGGTAATGAAGAAAGTACATAATCCGCTTTTTTCCCTTTAAGATATAAGTGGATATTTTCTGCTGAATCATTGATGATATGGACATTTTCTTGTGGAAAAAGCTTTTCCATAGAGTCACAAAATGATTTGTTAATTTCAAAAACAAATAACTCGGCATTTGGCGACATGCGATCCACAATCCCTTGAGTGATACTTCCATCTCCACCTCCCAGCTCGACAATTATCTTTGAATCCGCAATGTTTGCATGCGAAAGCATTTTTGCTACCAGTGCCTTTGAACTAAATGTCAATGCTCCTGTGGTACTGATATTTGAGTAGAGCTCTACCCATAAATCTGATTTAGTCATATATCTTTTTTCGGACTCCAAGATATCTTATTTTGCCCTATATTTTAATTAGATTTGCCTAAGAAATATTATAAATATGGCCCAAAAGGCTGAAATCCACTCAGATTTACCAGTAAAAATTCAAACTACCCTGAAAAATTTCTGGGGTATGTCCTTGATATTCTTTATTCTAATGATCGGATTCCGTTTCTTGGAATTAAAGCTTGTTTTCGATTCTCATATTTTACCTTTTCAGTTTGATGAGGTTTTGACTGTAGGATTGCTGGATGATATCAGCTGGTACTTTTATTTCGTGGGATTGCTTTTAATCTTACACGGTATTGTTTCTTTTTTTTCAATTAAAATTGCCAAATGGTTCAGCCAATTAATATTTGGGATTGCATTAGTAATTCAACTGGCACTAACTTTTTACTTCTCTAGATCTCTGATTCCCTTAGGAAAGGATCTTTACGCCTACAGTACTTCTGATTTGATTTTGACGGTAGAAGCTTCAGGCCAACTGAACCCCACCAACTTGATTTTTATTGGGATTTTCTTTGTGGTGCTCCTCTTTTTATTACAAACTGGTATTTGGATCATGCGGCTGTCGCTAAGGAGTTACCTCTATGTAACGGGAATTTCCTATTTGTTACTTTTGGTCGCTGTAATAAATCCACTTGTTGATTTAAAAAGTCAGGATGAGACTAAGCAAAACATTAAGTTGAATAAATCCAGTTTTTTGGCTTTTCAGACTTTTGATTACTTCATGTTTACCAATGAGTATTATTTTGATTTTTACTTAAGATCAACAAATGAAGGACTAGCCGTGAAGAAGGATTATTTTGATCCTTCTTTTCCATTTGCTTTCAAAGCAAACTATCCAGATGTATTGGGGCCCTATTTCGATAGCTTGGAAAAGGCTCCGGATATAGTTTTCGTTTTAATCGAAAGTATGGGAAAAGCCTATTCTGGGACAGATGCTTATTTAGGAAGTTTTACTCCATTTCTGGACTCCTTAGAACAGCATAGCTTAGTTTGGATGAATAATGTGTCTTCGACTGGAAGAACATTCGGGATTCTTCCAGGTATTTTTTCAGGATTGCCGTTTGGAGAAAAAGGTTTTCTGGAGCTATACCAAGATTTCCCTAAACATGAATCACTATTAAGTGTGCTGAGAGAAAATGATTATGAAGTCCGCTATTTCATTGGAGCAGATCAAAATTTCGATAATCAAGGCAGTTTCCTGAATTATCAGAAAGTAGATCAATTGGTAGATATTTTAGGTTTTGATCCGAAATATGAAAAAGCTCCTTCAAATACTGGTTTTTCGTGGGGATATTCAGATAAGGAATTGTTTCGCAATGGTTTGGAAAAACTTCCACTAAATTCCTCTAAACCCCAACTTAGAATTTTTCAAACTCAAACTTCTCATGATCCATATCTAGTACCAGAGCTTCCGTTTTATCAAAGCAAGTTGCGAAGTCATTTGAAGGATAATTTAAAATTAAGTGATTCTCAAATTGGTGATTATCTGGCTTATGAAGACGTCTACATGACACTTTTATATGCTGATGATGCAGTTCGGGAGTTTATGGAGGCTTATTCCAAACGTCCAGAGTTTGAAAATACGATCTTCATATTTACAGGTGATCACCGATTGCCTGACATTCCTATGTCCTCAAGATTAGACCGCTTTCATGTGCCATTGATTATCTATTCCCCTTTGATTACTCGCCCAAGCTATTTTAGAGGAATGACAAGTCATTTTGAGGTAACACCGAGTATTCTTGCATTTCTTAGGGATCAAGCAGGTTTAAAAATGCCGGAAATAGCTACTTGGCAGGGTCAAGTTCTAGATACATCAAGGGTATTCCAATCCAAATTAGCTATGCCTTTAATGCGAAATAAGAATCAGCTCTTGGATTACTTAGACGGTGAGTTTTTCTTATCTGATGGACAGTTATTTACAATTTCAGACAATTTGAATATCGACCCTGTAACAGACAATGATTTGACCAATAAGCTGAACGGGCAATTCGAAGATTTTAAAAACAAAAATAATTACATGGTTCAAACCCGGAAATTACTTCCTGTCCAACAGATCAATTAGTCACCCGATCTTCAGCCTTCTCAATAATCTGAGATATTAAAGGAAAGTAGTAATTCCAAAAAAAACTTTCACGGTCCTTGTAATCTGACACTAAGTGGAACCCTCGCCAAAGTATTGGAAGTCCCGTGAATCTAGCTGAACCCAAATCTACTTTCATATCCGTAAAATCTCCTGAAAAGTAATAAAACTGGCCCTTATCAGAATTTTTCACCACCGTGGCAGGAAAAAATCGAGGCAATCCCATTGCTTTAAGTTTCTCTAATCCTTCGGAACTTGGATTGATATCAAAATATGAAACTACTTCGTAACCTCGATCAATTAAAACGATATCAAACCAATCCGGATATGGGACTACTTCAGGGAGTTGAAAACCTGTCTTGTTAAAATAGGGTGTTCTAATTTCAGGGATGCGGGATTGATAATCTTTTTTATAGGTAAGCGCCTCTACTTTCCCATCTTCATGCACAAATACAAGTCCAGGACCTTTTCCTATCCACGTGTTGTCATGTTGCTCAAGGTAGTTTGTGACCAACCATTTGGGTAGCAGTGTACTTGCAGTAGTATCAAGTTCTTCAAAATAGCGTGCAATCCAACCTGTCCATTTGATTCCAAGTTCATTCTCTATTTCTGTACGGTTAAATTTTGTCGTTGGAGAATCAAAGGAATTAAATTCTACTATAGTGGTTTTGTTTTGTTTTGCGGCCTCTCTCACAAGTTTGATTTCTCCCTGATTCAAACCTCCAAATACCTTGGAAGAACGCTCTTTTTGATTGGTTTTATTTAAATCATTCTTATATACTCCATAAGTATCTGCTAAAAAAAGCACATCAACAGGCTTAATTCTAGCTTCTATTTCAGCATCAGTGAGTTTGGAAAAGTCATCTCCAAAAGCCGGTTCATTTTCACTTGCCAAATGATACCCGTAATAATCCTGAGTGAAATCATAGTACCTACCTTCCTTATTTTGGATTTTTTGATATTCAAGAATCCAATAGAATGATTGGTGCTCGTTGTAGGTATCATTAGTGACTGATTTATCAATAACAACTATTTCAAGTTGCCTTATGGGATAAAACAGCCAAAAGGAATAACTAATCAAAGGGATTAGTAAAAAAGCCAGGATGATAGGTAAATATTTCCTAACTACTAATTTGAATTCTTCATTAAGCATAGGATTCAATTAAAACCGGTATTCTGCACCGATTGAGATATTCAAATTATTTCTAAAACGATCTGTGCTTAATTCATCCCTACTATAGCCTGTGTAGCCAAAAATCATAAATCTTGGAACTATCAATTGTTGATATCCCAGCCGAACTCGGTATGAATTTAGAAGTTGGGATGGATCTCTACTTTCCTCGTCAGGAGACACACCAGAGCTAATTTGCATACTGAAAAAATCCTCACCAGTCTTAAAGTAATAACGCGCTTGAATATTTCCGGAGGTGCCCGCTCCGACTTCTTGAGGGATTACGTTTACCCTAAAATTAAACCACCAATTCCCTACATATTTACCTAGAGAGGCAGTATAAATATTTGTGACTTCTGAGAACCTCAGGTATCGGTATCCACCTTCAATTTCCCAAGCCTTTGGCAGATTAAAGTAAATAGATGTACCAAAACGGAAATTTGGAAAAAAACTTGCTCCAGAAGCCCCGACATTGACATAGGCATAAGCGTTTTTTCCCACCGATGGATATGCATCCAACTCATACAAGGTACCAGAACCTTCGAATCGATAGGCTTGCGTCACTCTTGCAATTAACGATCCTGTGAATTTGGTACGGGTTCTTCCATAGAGTGAAAAAGTGTTCCAAGGGCTAATATCACCAAAATAAGTGTCGTAATCATAAGTGACGCCAACTGCATTGTTTCTCCTTAAACGCTGCAAATTTTGAATGTATCCCAGAAAACCTTCCTGTTTAAATTCGCTCTCAAAAAGATCATCAGCAATTTTATAAGCAGCATCATAATCTTCTTGATTGTAATACAATCGAGATTCTTTATAGGCTAGTTCCGGAGGAAAAGCAGATCCAAAATTAGCTTTAGCACGATCTATTACTTTAAAGCCTTCCTCATAGGCTCCCGACCAAGTCAAATTATCCAAATAAGCAGAATAACCATCAGCGTAAGTTGGAGATGCGATGATAGCTCGTTCTAAATAAATCGAAGATGAATCATTTTTTCCTTCCCAGGCGTAACTTCTTCCAACTAAAATCAGGATATCAGCATAGTTTGGATATTTATCCAATGCACGAAAAGCAATTTTCCTTCCCTGAATATATTGTCCATCCATGATCAAGGTACGGGCCTCTGCCATTAGGACATCTGGATCAAAAGAATCTTGAGCATTTATTGGGAAATTGACCCCAATCATCAAGATTAATAAAAGAAAAAGTATCTGTTTTCTCATGAAGTTAGGGTTGATTCAAGATTCTTTTTATCCTCTGATTTTTTAAAGCCGTGTCGAATCATTTGACCCCAGCCACCTTTGCCCTTGATAAAATCCCAGTGCCCACGTAATCCCCACCAAACCACTTTAGGATGAACCAAAAAAGGTTCAATTAATATTGTCATTATCAAGCGATTCAAATCCTTCCTATCCTTGTAATTATTAAAAGCGATCTGTTCGTAAAGAATACTAAATGAAGAAACCAAAATGGTTAGTAAATACATCACTAAGAATATGGCTATAAAATAAAAGGCACTGAAATCTCCGATAATGATTAATACTAGCGTATAAAGCACTCCCAAGGTCTCCAATACAGGAGCCATTTTTTCAAATAATGACCAATAAGGATAAGACAACATTCCGAGAATACCGTAGGAAGGATTCAATCGAATCTCTTGATGTAGTTGTAGGGTTTCAATAGATCCTCTTATCCATCTATTCCGCTGTTTAGAAAGTGTTTTTTCATCTTCCGGCACCTCTGTCCAGCAAAGCGGATCAGGAATAAACCCCACCTTGTAAGGGATGTTTCTTTCTTCCATATATCGTCGCATCCGCACGACCAATTCCATATCCTCTCCTACTGTTTTGGTAAAATACCCACCTACTTCCACTACCAATTCCCGCTTAAAAAATCCGAATGCCCCGGAGATAAGCATGAGTCCATTAATTCGGGTCCAAGCCATTCTTCCCATCAAAAAGGCCCTGAAATATTCTATTACTTGGAATCTCCCGAATAATGAACTGGGCACTCTGTAAGTGGTAACTGTTCCATCTGTAACATCACAATTGTTAGCAATCCCGATAACTCCGCCTACCGCGATTACTTTTCGATTGGTCTCTTCCATAAATGGTCTGACCATTTTTGAAATAGCATCCTGAGAAAGAATACAATCCACATCAATGCAGGCCAAAATTTCCAATGAAGAAATATTAATTCCTGCATTGAGTGCATCTGCTTTTCCTCCATTCTCCTTATCGATCACGATAAGCTTTACATATGATCTATTTTTTGATTTATAGATTCCCCGTACAGTTTTGGTGTTTATCTTTTCCTCATAAGCGAATCGAGTTTTTTCTAATTCAAAAGCATGAATCAGTCTTTCTAATGTATCATCCCTCGAACCATCATTGATGATAATTACCTCAGTTTTTCCATAATGGAGCGAAAGCAAACTTTTCACATTTTGGACAATAGATTTCCCCTCATTAAAGGCCGGTGCTAGAATAGAAACTCCAGGGGCTATAGGTGAAGTAATGATATCATTGAAATCTATAAATCGATTTTTTTTGAGGTGATCTCGCATTTCCAAAGCACTAAGAATCATTACTGTCAAATAAACTAGTATGACGGAGAAACTTAATACCAAGAAGATCACTCCCAGTATCTCTAATATTAAATAGAAAAGAAAGCTATACATAGCTCAACAAAGGGTCTTCAAGGTGATGGTAAATTGCTTGAGTATCTTGGTCCTCTTCATTTAAAACGTAGGTTTTAAATGACTCATAGTTTAGCTTTTTAAGGCTTTCCATAAGGAGCATTTTTATTTCAAATCTTCTGTTTTGAGCCAATAGCTCTAGAATCATTTTCTCTGAACTTTTATCTCCAAGACTTCCGGCAGCTTTTATTGCCTGCCTGGAAAGTTTATCATTAGTTGATTGCATAGATGAATTAATCAAAGTAGTATAACTTGGCACACCTAAAACTTGAATAGTTTTTAGAATCTCAATTTTCTCCTCATCGGAAGCCTTGGTGGCTATGCCACCAATTTTCTCAACCAGATCCACGCGACCAACCATTCGAACCAGTTTATATCCAAATAGTCTTACAGTGATATTTTCGGAATCAAAAAGACTTACCATTAATAGTTTTCGAGTTGGATAGAGATACTTAATGATCCTCAGATAATTCATCTGTTGCCAATTTGAAAGTGGATATTTTTGATTTTTCAAAAATGATAGATCAACTTCTCTGGAGAGATTTAGTAGCGTGGCTGCTGCATTTGTCCGGATATGAAAATTGGGAGAATTCAAATGTTTCTTCACAAGTGGCAGGAATTCTTCCAGATCCATTTCATTAATTTGGATTAGTCCGCTAACAATAGCATCCCACTTTTTGCTGTTCACTTTTGATTCAGAGATTTTATATAATCCCAATCGCTTAAAAAGTGCTTTTAATTTATCCTTGAAATCACCCTTCATTTTCTTATTCAACGAAATGATGTTTTCAATCAAAACTTCCTTGAAGAGCTTATTGGAAAGGCGATGAGCTGGAAAATAGATCTCAATTTCTTCGTTAGGTAAATTCTTAATCTCCTCGAGGCTAAGATTGAACAGGATTTGAGATAGCGGGCTTGAAATCTCTTTTTCAAAATCGCTTCTTAATTGTTCTCTTCGGTTTCTTCTGGATTTGAAAAGGATCATAAAAAAAATCATCCCTCCAGCAATTAAGAAAAACACTGTAATAATCAAGGCGATCATAAAGATCTTGAAATCAGAAAAGTACCCAAAACCAACATTAAACCCAGGTTGAAATGGTGAGTCTTGAGCTAACAATACTAAATCTTGAGAATTGATATTTTTCTTTTCTGCCGGAAAAATATCATTGTTTCGAAGCAATGCAGAAACAAATTCAGATGCAGCCGCTTCCGTGGAAGGTTCGTCGTAAATTAAATATTGAAAGTTTGCTGAGGAAGCTAAAATCGAATCCAATCCTGATCTAAATTTTTTGAGTTGGGAAATTGAATCAATCGAATTAGAATACCACATTCCTAAATCGGCTCTGTTCCAGATGGCAGTATCTTTAGCAGGAAGTTGAAAATTGGCAGGTAATGTGAATCGAAACTTAAGTCCAGGGACTTGTTCTTGGTTGCTGAGAAATTCAAAAAAACTAGTAGAGTCAGAGAAGTAGGTTTTTTCTTGGCAAAAAGCCGTTGTGGATCCAAAAATTAGGATCAATAAAACTCCCAGTATCCTTTTTCCAACAAAGCTCATTTTAACCTATCTCAGAATTCTTTTGACCCGCATGGCAAGTTCATTCGGGTTAAATGGTTTGGAAATAAAATCAGATACCCCAAGATTAAACGCCTCTAGTACGATGGATTCTTCTTCTCCTAAAGAGCTTAGCACTATAATTGGAGTATTAGGTTTTTCCTTCCGCGCATGATGAATGATCTCAATCCCATTTTTGAATGGCATCATTACATCGGTTATAATTAGGTCTGGATTCTCTGTATTTATTGCATGAATTCCTTCGTTGCCATCCTTGACAGTAAGAGTGATATAACCGTCTTTATTCAAGCGAAATTCTACTAAACTAGAGATAAGCAAGTCATCTTCAATAAGTAATATTTTTTTCATAATGGTACTAAACGAAAGAATAAATATACTAGCTCATTTATAATTTCAGTGCCATTTAACCAGTCAAATAAATTTAAAAACAGACCGTAGGCTTTTGAATTAATGAAACTGTATCTCATCTACATAAAGACACCATTGATCAAAAAATTAGTAAGAAAAAAATAATTCCGAAAGGATACTGAAATAGCATTTCTTAGCTTGTGAGTTGAAAAAAACCAATCAACTGGATAAAATTTGGAAATTGAGAAGTGACAGTTTGGGACTTTCTTACCTCCATATTTTATTGAAATTAAATTAACCTCACTAAATATTTATGAAAAGAACACTATTCAAAGCAAGTGTGATTTGCATGCTGTTGGGAGGCTCTATCTTTTCCACTCAAGGGTTTGCCCAGAGCGATCCAACTGGAAAAAAGAGAGTTACTGATACTTATGCAATTACCAATGCTACTGTTTTCACCGCACCGGGAAAGGCAGGAGTCAAAGCCACTGTGCTCATCAAAGACGGTATAATCATGGGTGTTGGCTCCAATCTTAGTATCCCGACTGAGGCAAGACAGATCGCCGGAGATTCCTTATTTATCTATCCGGGATTCATTGATGGTGCAAGCAATGCGGGAATCACCAAACCAAAAGATCCTGAAAAACCAGAGAATTTTGTTTCTTCAAATCCACCGGATGAAATCGCCGGAATAACTCCATGGAGATCTGCTGTTGATCAATTCGCAATGGATAGCAAGGTAGAGGATCTGAGGAAAAGTGGATTTACATTAATCCAGGTCGTTCCTGATGGTGGAATGATTGCTGGAAAGTCAGCTGTCATGATCTTGGGTAATGAAGCTTCTGCAAATTTGATTAAAGAAAATACTGCATTGGCAGCAAGCTTTAGAGGTAGTCGCGGGATGTACCCGGGAACGGCTGCAGGTGTAATGGCCAAGTTTCGTGATGTATATAAAAATGCTGAACTGACTAAAACCAACTCTGACAAATTCGCATCCACTCCGGGAGTAAAAAGACCAGCGATCAACGATACCTATGCTGGTATGAAGGATGTTGTATCCAAAACTACTCCAGTGATGTTTTCTGCATCTTCAGAACTTGAAATCAGAAGAGTTTTGAAACTTCAGAAAGAGTTAGGCTTTAATTTGATCTTGACGGATTTAGAAAACTACGAAGGGGTAATCAATGAAATCAAAGCCTCAGGCGCAAAAGTGTTGATTAAAGCCGAGGTACCTGATGACAAAGCAATTAAAGCTCAGAAAGAGGATGCCTCAGCTGATGTGAAAGCACAATATGCCAGAGTAAAAGAAGCTTATGACAAATCAATTGCCCAAGCTGGTAAATTAGAAGCTGCAGGGATACCATTTGCATTTACCACTGCTGGTGTAAAAACCAGTGATATTGGAAAGTCTTTAAAGACTATGATTGATAATGGTTTGTCAGAAACTGCGGCTTTAGCAGCATTGACGACAAATCCAGCAGCAATGATGGGTCTAAGCAGAGAAGCTGGAACCATAGAGAAAGGTAAAATGGCCAATCTGGTTTTGACAACTGATACGCTCTTCAGTGAGGATTCGCAAATTAAGCATGTAATCGCTGACGGCTACATTTTCGACTATGAGACAAAAGCTAAGAAAAAAGCTTCAGATGCTGGAAATGGAACTGGTGGAGTTAAAATCGCAGGAAACTGGGATTACACGACAGAAAGTCCTGCTGGTAGAGGTGCAGGAGTAGTTGCAATTAAGAAAGAAGGAAACGAGTTTGGAGGAACAATTACGTATGACGACCCATCTGGATCTGGAAAAGCAACTGCCCCAATCAAAGACGTAAAGTTGGATGGTAATTCACTATCCTTTGCATTTGAAGTAAATGCACAAGGAATGTCAATTGTGGTTGAAATCTCAGGAACAGTAGAAGGTAACTCCATGGAAGGAACTATGGCTGTGGGACAATTTGGTTCATTCCCTTTTGAAGCTACTCTTTCTCCATCGCTAACTGCTAAAAACTAAATACATGAAAAAGATAAATTATTTTCTTGCAGCACTGTTGGGATTGAGTTTTTCATTTGCCTCAGCCCAAACACCAAAAGGCAGCGTGTTAATAAAGAATGCAACAGTACTTACTGTAACCAAGGGAACACTTCAGAATACTGATGTTTTGGTTCAGGATGGGATTATCAAAGAGGTGGGTTCCAACCTATCCGCTCCATCTGGTGTCCAAACCATAGACGCAACAGGTAAATACCTGATGCCTGGAATTATTGATGCTCACTCCCACGTGGGACTTGATGTGGTCAATGAGGCTACTTCGCCTATCACTGCTGAAGTGCAGATGAAGGATGTAGTAAATCCTACTGAAATCGGTATCTATCGTGCTTTGGCAGGTGGAGTCACAATTTCACATGCGATGCACGGATCTGCAAACGTAATTGGAGGACAAAATGCTACTTTAAAGCACCGTTGGGGAACAAAAAATCCTGATGACATCATCATGGCTGATGCCCCAAGAACGATCAAATTTGCACTCGGTGAAAACCCGACTCGAGTTCATGGTAGAGGTAATGGTATCCAACCAAGAAGTAGAATGGGCGTGGAAGCAGTAATCCGAAATGGATTCAATGAAGCCATCCAATACAAAAAAGCTTGGGCTGATTACAATGCTGCTGCTTCCCAAAAAGGAAGTACCGCTACTGCACCGGAATATGATGAGCGACTTCAGACCCTTGTGGATATCTTGGATGGAAAAATCATTATCCATTGTCACTCCTATCGTGCAGATGAAATCTACATGTTGATCAATGTGGCGAGAGATTTCAATATCTCAAAGCTGGTATTCCAACATACCAATGAAGGTTTCAAAGTAGCTCCGGAAATCGCTCAATATACAATGGGTGCATCTGTTTTTGCAGATTGGTGGGCTTACAAGTTTGAAGTTTATTATTCCACTGCTTTCAATGCTGCTATTCTTAATGCGAATGGAGCAATCACTTCCATCAATTCTGACTCAGCTGAATTAATCAGACACTTATACCATGAAGCTGCTAAAACCCAGCGATATGGAGGAATGACAGATGATGAGGCTTTGGCAATGATCACTATCAATCCAGCTCGTCAACTTGGAATCTCTGATAAAGTAGGTTCGATTGAAGAAGGAAAACAAGGTGATTTGGTGATTTTTGATTCTCATCCATTGTCAACCTACACTGTTCCACAAATGACTTTTGTGGATGGTGTGAAATACTTTGATATCAAAGAAGACAAAAATGATCAGCGTCTGGCTGTGAGTCCTACCGAAATGGTTGAGGATGTCTATCTACGTATCGAAACTGAAAGATGTATGCAGGATACTGAGCATCTATTTGAGATGGCCAGCAATTTATTTAATCAAAACTAATCACCCCGAAGACATGAAAAGACTAACAAAATCCTTTTTCGCCTTCTTGATCGCCATGCTTCCCATGGTGGCTATGGCTCAGATCGACGGGGAGTTTATTAAACCTCGTTCAGGCAAATTCTTATTGAAAAATGCTACGGTAGTAACCATTACCAAAGGCGTCTTGAATAATACTTCAGTACTTGTAGAAAATGGAAAAATCCAGGAAATCGGAGCTTCCATCGCTGCAAATGGTGCTGAAGAGATCGATTGTACCGGATTATTTATTTATCCGGGAATGATTGATAGCGGAACCAAATTGGGACTTGCCGAAGTAAGCTCAGTTCCTGAAACTGTTGATTTTTCCGAAGTAGGAAACTTCACTCCTAACATGCAGGCTTTGACTGCTGTGAATCCAAACTCTGAAGCTATTCCGGTTACTCGGGTTTCTGGTGTGACTACAGTATTGACAGTGCCATCAGGGGGATTATTCCCTGGTACAGCTGCATTGATCAATTTGAATGGCTATACACCAGATCAAATGTATGCAGGTTTTAAGGCAGTTGTAATGAATTTCCCTAGCTCAGGCAGAAGAGGAAGATTTGATCGTAGATCAGATGATGATATCAAAAAGGCCAATGAGAAAGCATTGAAAGATGCAAATGAACTCTGGGAAAATGCTAAAACCTATCTTAAACTAAAGAACGAAGGTGCAAGCTTAGAATATTACCCTGAGATGGATCAACTGGCAAAAGTTATCTCCGGAGAACTTGCTCTACTAGTACAAGTGGACGCTGCTTCCGATATTCAAAATGCCCTCAAATGGTTGGAAGGAAAAGACGTTAAAGTAATCTTGAGTGGTGTTTCTGAAGGATGGAGAGTTGCAGATGAAATCGCAAAATCCGGATATCCTGTAATCACAGGTCCTGTTCAGGATCTTCCAACTCGTGAATCTGATCGTTATGACACACCTTATGCGAATGCAGGTAAAATGGCAAAAGCTGGAGTAAAAGTAGCTATCCGAACTGACGAGATTGAAAATGTAAGAAATCTTCCTTTCCATGCAGCTTATGCAGCAAGCTATGGAATGGGAAAAGAAGAAGCTTGGAAAGCAGTAACAATCAATGCGGCAGAGATCTTTGGAATTGCAGATCAATATGGTTCTGTGGAGCAAGGAAAAGTAGCCAATTTGATCGTAGCGACTGGTGATCCATTTGAGACTCAATCTCAGATCATGCATGTGTTTATTGATGGTTATAGAATTCCTCTTTCAAATAGACACATTCGTCTTTATCAGGAATTTCTCGAAAGATCTCCAGGACTTAAGTCTAAGTAATCTTTCATAATTTATTAAACCACAAGAATTACTTTCTGATGAAGGTCTTTCTTGTGGTTTTCTTATTTTTATGAGCCCTATGAAAAAATCTATCCTCGCCTACTCTTTAACCTTTCTTGCACTCTACTCTTCCTGCTCACCAGAATCTTCGGACCAGAAAGTTGCTGTGCTGATCGATGAATACAAATCTGTCTATGCTCCTGACAAGCGGGTTGCACTATGGAATCTAACCTTTGAAAACGATTCTCTCAAAGGAGAAACCGACCAGCTCGAAGCCTACAATGAATTACTGGCGGAATTGTCAGCGAAGGAATTTAAGTTTATTGACGCAGTGAATCAACTCCCGGAGAAGCAGCTAGGAGATCAGATCAAGGCACTCGTAACAATTTCAGTAGCCAATATTCGAAGTCAACCTAAGCATTCTGCAGAATTAGCTACCCAAGCCTTGATGGGCACTCCACTTAATGTATTAAAAGAAGATGATGGCTGGTATCTAGTCCAAACTCCAGATCAGTACCTTTCTTGGGTAGATCGAGCTGGGATTCAGCTGATGTCTGAGCAAGAAATGGAGAACTGGTATCGTTCTCCCAAATTAGTTTTTACCGATTTAGTGGGATATGTCTGGAAAAGCCCAGATGCCAAGGAAATGATTTCAGACCTTGTAGCTGGTGATATTTTGACCATTGAGAATGAAACCATCAGTCATTATTTAGTTTCCCTTCCAGACCAACGTAAAGGTTGGATTGAGAAATCAAAAGCTCAAGATTGGGAAACTTGGACCTCCTCCCGAAACACAAGTCCTGAGAATTTGATCTCTACGGCAAAACAAATGATGGGATCACCTTACCTCTGGGGAGGAACTTCCATCAAAGGAATGGATTGCAGCGGTTTTACCAAGACTATATTTTATCTCAATGGTCAGATCATTCCTCGTGATGCTTCACAGCAAATTAATGAAGGTGAATTGATCGATGCAGACAAAAATTGGGAGAAGCTGCAGGTTGGAGATCTTCTTTTCTTCGGTGAGAAAGCTACTTCAGATAAAAAAGAAAAAGTCGTCCATGTGGGAATGTGGATTGGAAATGGAGAATTTATACATTCCAGAGGTTTGGTTAGAATCTCCAGCTTCGATCCCGAAAATCCTAACTATGACGAATACGAGCTTAACCGATACCTAAGGACCAAACGAATTGTCAATGTTCCTTCTGAGCATGTCCTTTCAGTTTCAAAATTACTTACAACCAATCAGCCATGAAGATATTAAAACCCTTACTTAGCCTAAGCCTGCTTACAACCGTAAGCTTTGGACTTGAGGCTCAGCAATTGGATGGTTTTTTACAAAAAAGCCAATCCAAAGAAAAAACAATTGAGCAAGAATATTTGAATGCAGTCAAATTTGACCGATTCAAAGTGCATCTAAAAGAACTTACCAAAGCTCCACACATCGCAGGAACTCCGGAAAATGAAGCTGTAGCTGCTTACATGACTAAGGTGATGAGCGATGCCGGAATGGATGTGAAATCTCATCCTTATGATGTCTATCTCCCAAATGATCCAGGAGAATCATTGCTGCAGATCATTAGTCCTGAGACGATGACACTTTCGCAGCAGGAAGGTCCAATTGCGGGGGATGAATTCTCTACAGATCCTCGCCTGCATAAAGGATTCAATGCCTTTTCCGGATCAGGTGATGTTACTGCCGAAGTGGTCTATGCGAATTATGGCACCAAGGCTGACTTCGAAAAGCTGGCTGAAATGGGTGTAGACTTAAAAGGCAAAGTAGTGATTGCACGCTATGGAGGTAATTTCAGAGGTTACAAAGCGAAATTCGCTGAAGAATCTGGTGCTGCTGCTTTGATCATTTATACTGACCCGGAAGATTCAGGTTCTGGGAAAGGCGGAGTCTATCCTGATGGCCCTTTCTTCAACGAAACTACTATACAGCGAGGTTCTTTACTGACTTTAGACTATACAGGCGATCCATTGACCCCATTTGAGCCGGCACTTCCAAGAGATGGTGCAAAACAAGCAAAGCGTCTTGATCCATCGGAAGTAGCTTTTCATACCATTCCTGTTTCCCCTATTGGATATGGCGCCGCAAAAGAAATCTTAAGCCGAATGAAAGGTTCCGCCGTACCTGAAGCTTGGCAGGGTGGATTGCCTTTTGACTATAAAATAACCGGAGGATCTGATCTGAAAGTGAGAGTCATGGTAGACCAGAAATCAGACTTTATCCGTGCAAATAATATCATCGGAACATTTGTCGGAAGTAAATATCCTGATGAGTGGATTATCCTCGGAAGCCACTACGATGCATGGAGCTTCGGAGCAACTGACCCTAATTCAGGAACTGCGATGATGCTGACTTTAGCCGAGGCAATTGGTGAATTAGTGAAAAATGGTGAAGCCCCTGCCCGATCTATCATGATTGGACATTGGGATGCCGAAGAGCAAGGAGTGATCGGTTCTACCGAATGGGTAGAGCAATACCAAAAAGAACTGGGAGCCAAAGCAGTGACTTATATGAACTTTGATGGTGGAGTATCAGGCAGGAATTTCGGTATTTCATCTGCCCCTACCTTGAAAAATTTGATCATCGAAGCTTCCAAAGAAGTTCAATATCCGGATTCCTCCAAGACTGTTTTTCAGGTATGGGCTGGTAAAAATGAAGAGCCAAGAATCGGAAACCTTGGAGGTGGATCTGATCATATTGCCTTCTATATGCATGTGGGCGTACCAAGTTTGAGTGGTGGAGTTGGAGGACCAACAGCCTATCATTCCAATTATGACAATTTTAATTACTACAGCAAATTTGTAGACCCTAGCTTCAAAATGGGCGGAACAGTGGCTCAGGTGATTGGTATTCTTACCCTTCGACTTGCTAATGCGGAAGTGATTCCTTACGATGTTTCCCGCTATGCGCGAGACCTTCGTGGACACTTTGACAATGCGGTTAAAAATGTAAAAACCATTGCTCCTGATTTCAATTCATTTGATCAGGTCGATGCAGCAATCAAGAAATTGGAAACGAGTTCTTCTGCTTATGAGACAGCATTGAATGGTGCTTTGACTTCAGACAATCTATCTTCAAAAACTATCCATAAACTAAACGTAGGTTTACTTGCTTTGGAGAAAAGCTGGATTGATCCAAAAGGAATGTATTATGGCAGTTGGTATCGTTCGCTTTATGTGAGTAACGATCCATTCTCCGGATATGCTTCATGGATACTACCAGGTATTCAATATGAAGTGGAAATCAAATCTACTGACCGCCTGGAAGAATGGGATGCACGCTATGCAAAAGCGATTCTTGACCTGAGCAAGAAGGTGGATAAATTGACTAAAAGGATCAAGTGATTTTCAAGTCAGAAGTTTGAAGTGAGAAATCTGAAAATTTGAATGAAAAAAAGGGCGAAAATTTTTCGCCCTTTTGCATTTAGATTCGAAATATTTTTAAACAATAGAAGTTTTAAATTCCATAGGCATTATAAGCTTTGATTTGAAAATTTTATAAATTAAATCATGGAAAATCAAGACATACGTTGGAAACAGCGTTTTGATAATTTTAAAAAGGCCTTTGCACAATTGGATAAAGCGGTCCTAAAGGGAGACTTTAATGAATTGGAAAGACAAGGATTAATCAAGGCTTTTGAATATTCTTATGAATTGGCCTGGAATACTTTAAGAGATTTTCTTTTGAGTAAAGGGTATTCTGATATTATCGGATCCAAAGATAGTTTCCGACTTGCTTTTCAGTTGGGATTAATTGAAAATGGTAATCTTTGGATGGATATGGTCAGGAGTAGAAATCTTACCAGCCATACTTATAATTTGGAAACAGCGGTATCTATTGAAGAAGAAATAGAGAAAAATTACCACAGGATGTTCAAGCAATTGATTGAGAGGCTTGATCAAGAACTCTAATTCCCCCATCATGTATAAAGAAATTAAAGCCAAAGAAATAGGACTGTCAGAAAGCGATCTGAATGAGATTAGAGATTTTGCTCGAAAAAATGAAAAAATCAAGCAAGTAGTGTTGTATGGTTCTCGTGCTAAAGGTAATTACAAACCTGGAAGTGATCTTGATTTGGTTTTAATCGGCGATAAGTTAGAATTGGCAGATCAGCTTTCTTTTTGGGCGGATTTAGATGAAAGTTGGCAGCCTTATTTTTTTGATGTTGCAATTCTTCAACATATCAAGAATGATGAATTACTTGACCACATAAACCGAGTAGGTAAAGTGATATATGAGAAACTCTAATGACCTATATACTATCAAGGAGAATTGAAAAGCCCCGAATTCTTGAAATTCGGGGCTTTTCAATTACTCACATAGGAAAAACAATCTATTAATAAACTCCCAAAGCTGCGGCTGCATTCAGATTGCCATAGCCATATTCAGAGCTTTTATTTGGATAGAGTGCTGAGGTGGATCTCATTTGATTCAGCACTTGATCCCTATTCCATCCTGGATTTTTTGACCAGATTAATGCGGCTATACCTGAAGCGGTAGCAGTTGCCACAGAAGATCCTCCCACAGTAGCAGGAGTATCACTGTATAAAGCAGTAGTCAAAGGCTTATTTTCAGTACCAGATCGCTCCATTACTACCGTAAACTCTACCTGAGAACCGGAATGACAAGTGCTGCATCGTTGATATCCATTTCCTTCTTTCACTCCAGTGACTGCAACTGTTTCAGACATGGTAGCGGGAAAAATCACCCCAACCCAATTCGTAAAAGTAGTTGAGGTTCCAGCTGCGGCAAAAATGAGCTTGCCACGATTATGTGCATAGCGGACGGCATCAGCCACTTTGGAGTTTGAGAATAAATCTCCAATTGACATGCTAATGATTTTTACATCGCTTCTTTTTCCCAAAAGAACCAAAGCATCTGCTACTCCATCTTTCTCATTCCCAGCATTAAAAATCACATCGCTTGTCCCTCTGACAGAAATAAGATTGGAATTGTAAGCGACCCCTACAGCATTTCCCACTGTATTTCTTGGGGAAGCAACAACGCCTGACATCGCTGTGCCGTGACCGCATTGATCATTTGGACCATCTGGACGCTTCCACCACCAAAATCCAGTTTGATAAGTACCAAAAGCTTGTACACTTCTACTGGAAGATTCCCCACTGTTGAATTGGGAATTCAGCATAGGTTGATTAGGGGATAATCCAGTGTCAATTACACCTACTGTAATCCCTGATCCTGTACTTTGACTCCAAGCCTGAGAGATTCCCATTTGATCATAGTTCCAGGAGGCTTTAGCATTTGGAGAAACACTTACAAAATCCCCAGCAGGAATTCCAGCATCTGGTTCATTAGAGCAACCCGCATCACTCAGGATTCTTTCATTTTCATTTTGATTCAGCAGGTTGTAATCAAATTCATAGCTTCTAGGCTCGAAATACCTTAACTCACCCATATTTCGAAGATTTTGTAAAACTTGAATATTGGTCACCTTCATTTCGAGATAAGGCAAATCCTCATGAATACTCGCTGCTTCATCGCCTGTTCTTGCTTGAGGCGTACCTTTTCTACCCATAGATTCATTGACCACAGAAATAATTTTTGAAGCTGCATTTTGCCAAGTGGAACTCGAGACATCTTCAATTCCAATTCTTGAATTTGGTTGCTGAATATCTGCCGGTTGATAGCCGATAGTCAGTGTAGAGTCTGAATACATCAGCGCACTAAATACCAATTCATCAGATTGATTTGCCCAGATGAAATCGCCAGTTTCATTGAGGGATTTCAAGATGAGTTGATCGATCTCGGATTGAGGTATCAAGGTGGTTTGAACCTCAGCTTGATTCTGATTCTGAATCACTGGTTGCTCTTCCTGATTACAGGAAAACAATAAAAGGCCGACTAAAAAAAGGCCTAAAATAAGTTTGGTTTTTTGTAACATGATTAAAAAGGATTTGATTAAAAATAGATAGATAAAGGAATTTAAAAATTAAAGCTCTGAATACCAACATTTAAAAATAAGTTTCTTCTCTCAAGCTATCGATTTGAGAATCTAAAATGGTAAAGCACAAGAATTACAAAACTTTAATTCAAAAATTCGCCCGAGCCAATTGATCATTCAAATAGGACTTCATCTCCTCCCCTTCCTCAACCGTAATTTCACCCGGAAGCCCTAAAATAAATCTTGCCAAACCCGGAAGTTGAGGGATTTCTCCATTGAAAAAATAGCTGTTCCTATTCTTGATATACATAAATGGCCGGGCATTGGGATGCTCCTCCATCATCAATTGATAAGCCTTTTTACTAAGCTTCAATTTGACCAAAAATTTATTCTTTCCGGAAAACCCAAAAAGCTGAGTACCCGGCAACAAATGCTTGGATTCAAAAGACCAAGGGATTTGACTTAAAACTACCTCTCCGATTCTCTCGATCTTAAAAACTTTCATGCTCTTACTTTCAATCTCAAATGCATGAATTGCTTCGTAATTGGATGAAAAAGCCACTGGCTCCACCAGTCGATCACTGGTAGTATCCGAACTCAGGGAATAGTAATCCTTCAACCAAACCTGAACTTTCTCCTGAATCCCCTTTCCGATTTCATCTACCAACCTACCAAGATTGGCCTTGAAGAGTTCTTCAGTAACTTTTTTCACTTCAGATCGTACGGCCAACTTCTTCAGAATAGAATCATGAAGCAAATTTCCCTTTCCCTGACTTTCAATCATACTTCGAAGCCATTGGCTTTCTTCTGCCGAAAATGCCCCATAATTCAGGGTTTGATCCATTCCAGTCTGTTGCTGTATCTTGTATTTGCTGTATTCTTTGACTACCTCAAAACCCAAAGCATCCAGCAGTTTGAAATAGCGATAAATCGTCCGCTCATCTGTTTCAAGTAATTCTGCCAATCGATGAACCGGCTTACCAATGTTACTTTGAAGTAAATTGATCAGTTTAAAAACCCGTAAAATCTTCTGCTGTTCGATCTGAGATGCCTGCGCCATTACTTTTGTATTTAGAGTTCCAAATTAAAGAATGAATCCCTGATCCAAAAACTGAATGACAGTTATTGTCATTTTTGATCATCTAGTTCAAAAGAAAATATTTCGGCTATTTTTGAGCAATGAGTCAAATTTCCTTAGATATCAAAGCACAAGTCAAGAGATATCAAGTCTCTTTTTACGCTGTGTTTTTTCTAATAAGCTATTGGTGGGTGGGCTTCGATGGGATCACCTTCAGTGATGATGTCTTTTACATGCTGGCAGGAGAAAGCTTCTGGAATGGGACAATGGTCTTTTCGGATTATCACTTCAGCACCCGCTGGGGAGCATATATTCCGGCAGGACTGATCGGTTTTCTTTTTGGAAATGATCCCCATACGGTTTCTGCGATTTCCTTGGTTAGTTACATAGCCACTTATTTTTTACTTCTTAGAATTACTCAGGGCAACTTACAATTGACTTGGATGAGTCTTTGGTTTTGTACGCCGGTGTATTTCCTGCATTTTTTGACCAAAGTATATCCTGACAGTTTGCTTGTTTTCTGGACATGTCTTGTTCCTTTTGCAGCTATCTATCGGCATCAGCATCCAATCAAAGCTGGAATCCTTCTGGTGTTTGCGCTCTTTATGGGTTTTCTTACCAAAGAAACGATCGTTTTCCTAGCTCCTTTCCCCATACTTCTTTTCTACTTTGACCGAAAAGAAGGAAATGTAAGTTTCAAATTCTACACTTGGATATTACTTACTGGAATCATTCTCGGCATAACTTATTTAAGCTATTTCTGGATGGCATTTGGAGATCCTTTCTATCGGATCAACTCGCTTCAAGCCGGACACTACATCTCAGCTTATACCTATGCAGACAAAGGTTTCTGGTCAATTTTGGAGCGTTTGACGATTCTTCCCTTTCAAACTTTTGTAGAAAGAGCTTATTGGCCGTGGCTTGTTTTTGCATTGCCCGGAATGGCTTTTGGATGGAAAAATAGAAATAGTCCTGCCTTTAGCTTCACTTTGGCCTTTGCTTCCTTATTTCTTGGATTTTGGTTTATGAGCACAAATCTGAAATTTTACAATCCCATCTACCTCAATCCTCGACACCTGATCATCTTGATTCCACTTTTAGCTTATCTGATTGGGTCGGGTTGGGGAGAATGGCAAAGCAATAGAAAATGGCAGTTTCGAATTGCAGGACTTTTGATTTTGGGAGTAGTGATCGCCTTACTGATGCAGGATTGGAAAATGGCTGCATTCAATGCTGTTTTGATTCTTCCTGTTTTTCTTCGAAATCAAAAAATCCAATTGATTTCCTTGCTGCTAATCTTAATTCTTCCTGCGATGTATTCGATCTATTATCAGCAGAATCTTAAGCAGTACGATGGCTTAATTGAAAACTTAAGTAAAGAAACACAAGTCACTGACTTAAAAGAACCTATATATACTCATAGCTTTCTGGATTTTAGTAAAAAAGTACTAATTCCAAATGATTCAATAGCCCAGGATTTGATAATTCCTTTATACAAATTCCCTACAGATTCTCGGGATTTTCCTTCAAGATTAAAAGTGCTGATTTACGATTACTACCAACATGCATACCCCGAAGAGCAAGTGGATATCGATGCGATCAATCCATGGCTAGCGAAAAACTATGAGCTCGTCGAAGAACGGAAATCAGGAAATATAACGGTGTACGAGTATACGTTGAAGGAATGAATTTGAAATCGGCTTCGCGGAAATAGACCTTTGGTGAAATACACTTCGTGAAATACGCCTACGGCGAAATACTGTTTCGAGAAATATGCTTCACGATATCAGTTAATATTCCGTCCCTAGGACACAAAAATATCTTCCACTCTCTTATTCTCTATTCTCCCCCACTAACTATCGGGGCTCCTTATCTCCTATTCTCCTATTCTCTTTTCCCTAATCCCTTTTATCTAATCCCCAAACCCTTTTCCCTAATCCCTATTCTCTATTCTCTTATTCTCCCCCGATAGCTATCGGGGCTCCTATTCTCCCAATCCCTACCTCCTTCTCCCCATTGCAAAGATCCTATTCACATTGAAACCCAGTCGAAACTCATCTCCAATCGTACCATTTCCCCCAGCCAATAAATATTGCTCATTTAGCGCTTGAGAAGTCACGAAATACATTTGGAACACATGTCCTCCTGCCTCGATATCCCAACCTATTCCAAAGTTATTTCGAAGATCTGTATTCAAATTTGGAATGTATTGAAGGGAAAGTGAGCTACGATCAGTCACTTTAAATTTCCCGCTAAATCCTAATGCCAGATAGAACTGCTCCGTGCCTTCAATCTGATAGACAGGTCTTGGATCAGTAAAATAGGCCATCATTGGTGTGAGTTGAATACTGATCTTCGGAGAAAACTTTCGAGCCAACATTACCTGACCAAAGTAACTCGTCCGCTCTCCGAAAGTCGGAGCGGCTTCAGGAAGGAAATCATAATTGGAAGTATTTACCCCGGCTCCACCTGCCAAACTCAAAGAGAAAGGTTTGCTTCCATTTTGGGTTTGCTGAAAGATATGATATCGGCCAAAGACATTATAAACCTTGTCTCTACTGCTTCTAGAAGCGGCAAGGGATAATTTATCACTCAAGGCAAACTCAAAACTGAATTGAATATTTGCGCCATTGTCCAAACCGAATAGATTCTCAATTCCTCCATCCAAGGTCCCGAAGGTGTGCATAATGGCAAAATGCATAGACTTTTTATCCAAGGGCTCTACGGTCAATAAATTAATGTGCCTTGGTGCATGGAAGATCAACTCCACAGGTTGATTTTCATTCACAAGCTTTCGCTCTAACTGTGCAGAAAGAGTTAAAGGAAGTAAAGCAAGTATAAAAAAGAGTAAAAATCGATTCATTACTTTTTGGGTTTCAGAGTGGCTTTGATACTGACTTCTTGATTTTCTGCTAGCTCATAAAAGACCAACTTTGGAAGTGGAATTTTATAATCTGAAAGCAGCACTTCAAAGCCTGCTTCTAACTCCAACTCACCTTTGGCATTTTTACTTAGCGTTCCTTTCACCTGTATTTCTCGCTCCACCCCATGAATTTTAAACTTCCCTGCAGCAGTCACGGGGCTTTTAGTCCCGATAGTTAGGGAAGGAATCGGCGTTATTTTTCCTGTAAACTCAGCAAAGGGATATTTCTCTGTTTCCAAATAATTATCCCGCATGTGCTTGTCTCGAAGTCCAATCCCAGTATCCAGGGTATTTAAATCCACATAGAAATCCAGTAGATTTTGGGACAAATCAATTAAGCCATTCAACTGATCAGAAGCTCCATTGAATTCACTCAGAGGAGCTTTGGAAAGAAAATTCACATTCCCCGACTCTGTGATGAAGCTTTGCGCCGCACTGACATTGGTAATAAAAAAGAAAAGGAGTATTAGCCGCTTCATTACTTGGTTACAGTTAAAACTGTTCCATTCAAGGCGGTGGTAAATGATCGTAAGGGTTGATTTGCTGGTCCTTGCAAGACATTTCCGGAAGTGTCAAACTCCGAACCATGGCAAGTACAGGTAAATTTACTGCTGGCAAAAGTCCAGTTACGATCGCATGCTGAGTGCGTACAAACTGATGTCAAGGCCCGATAAGAACCTCCAACATTGACAACGAGCGTTTGAGCATCGATGACCAACAACCAACCACCAGTGGCAGCTAGTGCAGCTTGAGAAGTTAAATCAATTCGAATGGTATTTCCCGACACAGTTACTCCATTTGAACCGGTTGGCGGTGGCGTATTAGGGCGATTAGGCTCTTCTGATTCTGAGCATGCTGTAAAAAATGAAAGACCAAATGTGGTCATCACGGCAGTCATTCCTGCACGCTCGATAAATTCTCTTCGGGATTTAGTCAGACTACCTGACTTTGATTTGATTTGTTCCATTGATCTCGTTTTGTGGGATTTACGAGATTAGAACCTAGTTTGGATTATGTTGTTTAAAAAAAATATGATAAAAGGAACTTTTTGAAATAGCCTTTCGGTAAAATAAAGCTTAGCTGAAATACGCCTTCGGTGAAATACTGCTTCGCAGAAATATACCTATGATGAAATAAGTCTTTGCTGAAATACCCCTTCGGCGAAATACTGCTTTTCAGAAATACACTTTTGGTGAAATAGGGCTTTGCCGAAATAAACCTTCGACGAAATATGCTTTTTGATATTAGTTAAGATTCCGTCCCAGAGACGCATAAAAAATTTCTAATCCCTATTCTCTAATTCTCTATTCTCCTATTCTCTTACTCTCCTAATCTCCAATTTCTTTTCCCTATTCTCTATTCTCTTATCCCCCAATCCCTTTTCCCTAATCCCTAATCCCTATTGTCTTTTCTCTTACTCTCTAATCTCTATTCTCCTATTCTCCCAATCAACCAACTTCAAAAATACTTCTTCGTCAAAATCTCATTCAAAACAATCGCATCTCGCACTGACTTGGGATTTTTCAGCAGTTGAGCATATGGATTGACTTTACCAGATTTCACATCGCCTCGTTCAATTTCCAAAGTTGGGATTTCCGGAGATTTACCCGCATCGGAGATTTTAGTACGTACTTTTTCCTCATAAGCACCTTCGTAATACTTGATCTCATCATCATCCTTTTTATCGTACCAGGACTTTTGCTTCTCATAAGTACTCGCAGGCTTTTCGTAAGAAGAAACAGGCTTCTGATAAGTAGATTCTCTTTGTGTGTAAGTGGATTCAGGTTTGTGATAGCTACTGTCGGACTTGGGCTTTTCGTAAGTAGATTCAAAACCACGAGAAGGCTTCTGAGGCTGTGGTGTAGGAATTTGTGTTTGCTGCACAGGCTTTGGACTTTGCGCCTGACGGATTTCTTTGAGCAAATCCTCAAAAGAAACCGGTCGCTCCTCTTCTTCAGGAGGCGTTCCCGAAGCATCCATCTGACGCTGTTTTTTCTTTTTGTTTTGCGTAGCCTGGTAGATAAAATATCCTATCACTGCCAAGATGTAAACGATGTTTCCCAAATCCATAGGGTCAAGATAAATGTTTCTTGGGAGAGTAGCTGAATTTTGGAGTAAATTTTAAGTTTGTGAGCGGTCAACAGTCCACAGACGACGGTCCACCGCATTTTCCGAAATGTCTTTGACGGATGTTTTTATTTAAGTCTACGGTCTACAGTCCACTGCTAATTCAAATAGGATTTTAAGTCAACGGTCCACAGACCACAGTCTACCGCTAATTCAATAATGTCTTTGACGAAACGCTCAAAAGTAATTCTCATATGCGTCCAAAAGACAAACTAGAATCGGCTGTCGTCTGTTAACCGTGGTCTGTTGACAAATTAACAATCGTATTTTCCTTTGACAATCCCCCGATTGGTCTTATTTTGTTTGTTTAATTCGAAGGAAAAAATAGCGTATGCTGCTCAGTAAGCTAGAGATCAAGGGATTCAAAAGTTTTGGTGATAAAATGGTGATCAATTTTGACAAAGGGATCACCGGTGTCGTAGGCCCAAATGGCTGCGGCAAGTCAAATGTAGTGGATGCAATCCGCTGGGTTTTGGGCGAACAGAAAACCCGAATGCTCCGATCGGACAAGATGGAAAACGTGATTTTCAACGGGACCAAAAACCGTAAACCCTCCAATCTGGCCGAAGTTTCCCTGACTTTTGAAAACACCAAAAACCTCCTCCCTACAGAGTACACCTACGTTACCATTACCCGTCGCTACTACAGATCCGGAGAGAGTGAGTACCAAATCAATGGCGTCACTTGCCGATTGAAGGACATCACCAACCTCTTTATGGATACGGGGATCAACTCGAATAGCTATGCGATCATCGAGTTGAAAATGATCGACGAGTTGCTCAACGATAAAAACAACTCCCGTCGTGAGCTTTTCGAAGAGGCGGCAGGAATCTCCAAATTCAAAAACCGAAAGCGGGAAACGCTCCGCAAGCTGGAAGATACCGATGGCGATCTGGCCCGAGTGGAAGATTTGCTTTTTGAGATTGAAAAAAACCTCAAAAGCCTGGAAAAGCAGGCCAAGCAAGCCACGAAGTACTTTGAAATCAAAACCGAATACCGGGAAGCCAGCATCAACCTTGCGAAGAAAAGCATCGAGAAATACAGCAAAGCCCTCATCGATGCAGCTAAAAAAATCCAGGATGAAAGTGATCAGAAACTCCAATTCCAAACTCGGATCACCGATCAGGAAGCAGTTTTGACCCAACTCAAAACGGATCTTATCAGCAAAGAAAAACTGCTCTCCTCTCGCCAGAAGGCATTGAACGAGCATGTGAATAAAATCCGGGCTTTTGAATCGGAAAAGAAAATCAAAAACGAACGACTCCGATTCCTTGAGGATAGATCCCAAAAACTGCGGGAGCAGATCGATACGGATCGCAAGTCCAATGATCGAGCGGGCTTCAGTATCCGATCCCTACAGCAGGAAAAGGAATCTGCCGAAAAGATGCTGGCCGAAAAGGAATACATCGTCTCCGAACTTCGGGAGGCCTACGATGCTCAAAAGCTCATTCATTCGGAGCATCAGCAATCCCAAAAGGAAATTAACCTCGCCTTTGAAAAGGGCAAGGAAAAGGTCTATCAACTCGGAAAAGAGGTTGAAATCAAACAGATTCAGCTTTCTACCTTAAAGCAGGAACTCGAGCGAACTTCCTCTGATGATTCCTCGCAGGAGGCTTCCTTGGTGGACTTCGAAAGCAAAATCGTCGAACTGAAATCCGAACTGGATGAGTCCATGGATGGCTTTCAAAAGCTCAAAGCCAAGCAGGAGGATTTGGACCAAAAGATCGAAGAGACCAATCGCGTGATCGAAATGATCCGGGAAGAACTCACTTCTTCCTCCCGTAAGCTGGACTCCAAGACCAACGAATTCAACCTCACCAAATCCCTGGTCGAAAATCTGGAAGGATTTCCCGAGGCCATCAAATTCCTCAAGAAAAATCCAAGTTGGGGCAAGGATATTCCCCTCCTCTCCGATCTCCTGACTACGGATGAAAACTACCGAGTTACCATCGAGAATTTCCTGGATGGCTACATGAATCACTATGTGGTAGAAACCGAAGCGCAGGCCATTGCGGCCATTCAGCTGCTTTCGGATTCGGCACGAGGCAAAGCCAATTTCTTTGTTCTCGATCATTTTGAGAAGTTCAAGTCCAGCCAAAGCCAGCTTTTCCCCAATGCCATCGCGGCTACGGAGATCATCGAGTACGATGTGAAGTATGCCCGGCTGATCAACTTTATCCTGGACAATGTCTACATTGTCTCGGGAGATTACCGGGATTTCCCAACCAATACGGATGCGATTTTTATCTCCGAATCAGGCAAATACACCAAGCGTAAATTCTCCATTTCCGGAGGTTCCGTGGGCCTTTTCGAAGGAAAGCGAATCGGTCGAGCCAAGAACTTGGAAAAGCTGGACAAGGAAATCAAAGAACTGAGCAAGAAGGTCAGCACCACCCGAAGCAATCTGGATCAGAAGCTTTCCGATCTGATGAAGCTGAAGGAAAAGAACTACCGCAAGGAGCTCGAGGACTGGCAAAATCGCATCAATGAGACGAATCAAAACTACGTCTCCATCCGCACCAAAAAGGAGCAGCTGGCGGAGCTCTTGTCCAGCAATGCTAATAAGCGGGAGGATATCCTCGAGCGCATCGCTTCCTTGGAGGAAAGTCTGGAAAGCATCCAACCGGAGCTAAGCCTGGAAAAAGAAAGCTTTGCGCAGCTGCAAATCCAACTGGAAGAACTGAACGAAAGTCTGGAAACCGAAGCTACCCGATTGGCGGAAAAGTCTCAGGCCTTCAATGCCGAAAACATCACCTACCATCAGCAGCTCAATCGAGTGGGAAGTCTGGATCAGGAGATCGAATTCAAGCAATCGGCCTATGAGGGTTCGAAGGAGCGGATAGAAAAGTCCCAGGCCGAACTGGCTCAACTCGATGGGGAGATTCGTACCCTACTCGATACCAATGAGATCAAGGATGATGAGCTGATCGAACTGTACAGCGAGAAGGAAGCCATCGAAGGCGGCGTGACCGAAGCTGAAAAGGACTATTACGGCAGTCGGGCCCTGATTGATGAGACCGACCAGCAGATCCGAAGCTACCAGCGTGCCAAGGAAGCCCATGATCAGCAGCTGCATGAACTGGAAAACCAGAGCAATGAAATCAAGCTGAAGATGACCGGCATGAAGGAGCGACTCAGCGTGGAGTTTGAGCTGGATCTGGATGAACTGATGGCAGAAAATCCTGCACTCGCTCCGGAATTCGCGGACTTCCAGGAAGCCGAACTCAGAGAACTGGTACGCAAGCAAAAAGAAAAACTGGAGAAAATCGGCCCGATCAATCCGATGGCGATGGAAGCCTACGATGAGATCAAGGTGCGGTACGATTTCATTACCAGCCAAAAAGAAGACCTGATCAAGGCTAAGCAATCCTTGCTTTCCACGATTTCTGAGATCGATCAGGTGGCCAAAGAGACTTTCTTGCAAGCCTTTGAGCAGATCAAGACCAACTTTATCAAGGTCTTCCGCTCCCTCTTTACCGAGCAGGATGACTGTGATCTGACCCTGGTCGATCCGGATAATCCACTGGAATCGGCGATCGAGATCTTGGCGAAGCCAAAGGGCAAACGACCGCTGACCATCAATCAACTGAGCGGAGGGGAAAAGACCCTGACCGCCACTTCCCTACTCTTTTCCATCTACCTGCTAAAGCCTGCGCCTTTCTGTATCTTCGATGAGGTGGATGCCCCACTGGATGATGCGAACATCGATAAGTTCAACCAGATTATCCAGCAGTTTAGCCACGAGAGCCAGTTTATTATCGTCACGCACAACAAGCGCACCATGGCCAGCACAGATATTATCTACGGCATCACCATGATCGAAGCGGGAGTTTCCAGAGTGGTTCCGGTGGATTTAAGGGAGTTGGCTTAGATTCACTTCACTACTTATTGGAAAATTTTCTTAGGTCTCGATAACTATTAAGAATTGGTTTATAATAAATTGAAAAGCAGAAATAAAACCATCTTTTACATCCAATAAAATAATAACTTTAAATGAAATCTAGTATTTCAAACCTAAGATCAAAACGGGTTAGTTAATCATCTTTTTCAACTGCTAGAAAGATGATTGGATAATAACATGAAGAAGGGTGCACAGATAGAGTTTTGACTAAAACGATATTGGATTTAGCTAAAGAAGTATAGAGGATGAAGGGAAATAATTAAATTTTTGAAACCAGTTTAAAAAAAATGAAGATAGAACAAGCAAAATCGGAAAATGACATTTTAGAGCTAATTGATGAAAATCTACTTAAAAAAATACCTGAAGACAAAATTTCTATGATTGCCAAAAATATTTTGGATGTTGAAAAATACTTCAGAGGTGAACTTCACCTTAGACCTGAAGATATTTTGGCAACAAGGATATATAGTCTTACCCTTCAAAAAATAACTCAAATTTATTTCGAAGGAAAAACCTATAAGATTTAGTGGATAATAGGACCCATGATTATAAATTTCTTTCATAGGAAGCAATACATTTCCCAGCAAAAGAATCAAAATCTTTGATTCTAGACAAAAGCTCTGGAATTTTTATTAATTCATTTCTAGCATAATCCCATGCTTTTAATTCACGATCCAAGATAAATTCATTGCCAGCTTTACGGAAATCCGAAAGTGAAATGGCCCCAGACATGTGATGGCCAAACTCATGCAAAATAACCCAAATAGCTTCAATCGGATTATCACAATAGTTCATAATCGGAATTCGAATTTTACACTCACCGTTAGAATTCTGAAACTCATGAACAGAAGCACCTCTATCGTATCGCGCCGAAATTGAACAATTCTCATTCTCAATTTTCTCGAAAATTAAAATTAAAACCTGTCGAAATTCTTCAAGATTACCATTTTGACAAAATTCATTGATCTTCAATTGAAACTTACTAGATATATTCATTAAAAATAACTGCTAAAATATGACTATGACTACTAAAATATTGGTTACTTGTGAATGTGGCCACAATGGGTATATCATTTTAAGAGAAAACGATACTCCTTATTCATCAGATTTCTGGGAATATTATAAACTTGAAAATTTAAATGGTGATTCCTATCAAACTAAATCTTCAACTGGCTGGAGTGAAATATTACATCAAATGAAACCTAGTTGCCCAAAATGCGGAAGCCAACTCAATGAATCTAACCTTAAATCAAGATTTTAAGTTAACATCTGAAAAGTATGTTATTCTCGTTGTATTCAGATAATATCTTTACAAATTTCAGCTAACAAGATCAGACACTAAAATATATGATCAGAGTAAGAATATAACTTAATCAAGTTAAATTAAAATGAGCTAATTAGGAATCAGCCAAATAAAACATCTTAAAAGGCAATAACTTTTCTCCTTATGGACACTAAATGAAATCCTAACTTAAATTTTCACTATCCTCTTTTCTAATAATATCATAATACAGATTTAGAGTTCTTTTGATCTCAATAGCAATCAACTCAGCCTTTGCAGTTGGAACACCGTTACTTATAAGTTTAAACTTGGGAGTTAAGGGCATTTCTTCAGGCAAAATGTATTCATCTGGGACTGTTTGAAGTCTTAGCCCCTCCCGTACTGTTAATCTTCTTGGTTTTGTTGGGTGCAAATGAACTTCATTATTTCCATAAGCTACCGTAGGACTATATTTGAAGCGATGTAATCTCTTAAAAGATTTTCTATTAGTATCACCTTCAGAAATTTCAGAAAATTTTATTGATTTTGGGTTAAAATGCTCTTTTTGGTTCGGATGCTCATCGGTTAAATCTCCAATTACACTTTGTACACAAAGTGAAGAATGTCCGTTCAATTCAAATTCTCCTTTACTATTTCCAAATTCCCAATTCTCTGGCCATTTAAACTTCTTCGGATTTTTGAATAATGGAGATGGCCAATGAAATACCTGATTTTCAACATGAGAATATTTCAACTTAAGATTGTCAAATTCAAGTTGAAATCCAGCCTTTTTGACTTTATTAATTATCCTTTTTTGAAATGCTACAAGTGCTATTCTTGGCCTATCTTGTGGATACCCATATTCAAGAACATTTAATAGATCATGCCATACATAATAACCTGAATTTTCAATTTCTTTTACAAAAGCATCAAAAGCAATTCTATGCCTCTTCGTTTTATAAAGTCCTTCCACATTTTCAAAAAACAGAAACTTTGGTTTGATTTTTTTAACGATATCAAGATAACTATAAATTAGTCTACCTCTTTCCCCTTCAATTCCTCCATTTTTTCCACCTACTGAATAATCTTGACAAGGAGGGCCACCAATTATCCCTGTGATATTGGAATGCTCAATTTTCAAACGTCTCTGTTGCTTTTTACAGGATGCATCCACAGGTTGCAGTGTCGGAATATGTTTAACAGTTCCATTTTTAATATACTGATTTTCAGATTTTTCAAAGTATGACTTTAAACCAAAATTGTACGCTTCAATAAAATATTGATTAATCTCGACTGCTTCTGTTATCTGGAAACCTTGATTGATAAATCCGATATCCAGAAAACCTCCGCCAGAGAAGAGAGAAAGCACATTATAATTTATGGCCTCTAGAATGCTGTTATTGTTTACTCCCATAATTATTTAAAACTCCTGTTTTTAACAACCTCCCCTGTTCTCGATCAAATTCTAATTTGATGTTTTCTACTGGCATGTGAATTTGACATAAAAGAAGATTTTCTAAGCTCAATCTATATGGAGGATTGTTTTCAGGTAAAAGGGGGAATGAATTTTCACCTAAAACCACCATAGCTTGCTTAAGATTTATATTAGAATCAATAAATTCCTTTCCAAATAGATCAAAAGCCGTCAAACCATCAATACCTATAAAACTGTGATTTGCATATTCATTAAAAAGTGGAAACTCAATTTTCAAAGATAAATTCTCTTCTACCCAATTCTTTGAGAACACTACTTTATTTTCCTTGAATACCTTTTTGGAAATTACTATTTCGTTAACGCTGAGATTATTAACTGCCTGTACAAATTCAGGCGTTAAAACAGATATTATGTCTTCTTTCCTTAAAATAAGGTCTAATTTAGATTTATCTCTATTCTTGTCTCGGTTTCCCGTCAGTTGTAACCAAGCCTGATGATCTCCTTGAACTTCTTGTAAGTTGTATGGGAATCCAAAATGGATACTTTGAATTTTTATGGGGACTCTTTGATAAAGGCCGATAGTGTTCAATCCCATTCTAGTTTTATATTGCCAATATCTTTGCAAAACATATTCCCTAAATTCTCCCTTAATTCGAGCGATTCTTTTAATCGGGAAAATTATAATAGTATCTTCAATTTGGTGGGATACATTAAAACTATAGTCTCCAGTAAGTGAAGATGGATTAATACCTTCTTTTAAAATAAATTCATGAACCTTAATTTTATCATTGATTTCTTCAATTAATTCTGGAAAATACTTAGTCCATTTTTCAGGCAATAACTTAATAATTGAAGGAAGAGGAAAATTGCTTTTGGAATATCGAGAAAAACCATCTTCGTTTAAACTACATAAATCTAATATTCGGAAGTCAAAAAAATTCTTAGTGCCTAAATCAATTTCCAGTAGCCCCTTTATTCCATTATAATCAAAGTGATTAATTACTACTCGATTAATTTGAGAAGAATCTACTTTTGAATCCTGCTGGAGTTCATAGAATGAACATTTAATTAATTCTGCAAGTTTTTCATTGCGGTTAACATTTGCTCCATTTGATCTTACGACTAAGTCACATTCTTGTCCTGCAAGCATATAAAGTTGACTATCTATCTCAAATATATCACCTGGTGCAGGAGGAGAACAGAATTTGTTAATACTTTGATTGAATATCTCAAAGGTTTCCATCTCTTCAAGTTCGCGGTGAAATTGAATGTCCAAACCTCTATTACCGGTAATAGATGAAATGAAATTTGAATTAATTAAAGTTGTGAGGCCAATCATGAAGTTTATATCAAAGCCTTCTGGGTCATCATTTAATAGTTTGTCTTGAACTTTCTTATTAGAAAGAAGATCAAACCATTTATTGAATACATTAAAAACTGTATCACCATCAGTATGTGCCATACCAGCCAAATACAACATATTTTCTATACCGGATT
The DNA here is from genome assembly GCF_001936475.1 of Algoriphagus marinus. Lineage (GTDB taxonomy): Bacteria > Bacteroidota > Bacteroidia > Cytophagales > Cyclobacteriaceae > Algoriphagus > Algoriphagus marinus. The sequence goes on from NZ_MSPQ01000008.1 coordinate 180,955, forward strand.
CTATTACTAATCGATTTGAAGAATCTAAAGACTCTTTCCGGTATTTATATATTTGATCAAAAAAAGTAGCGAATGCTGATAATGCTAGTGCTTCTGATACCTTGTTAAGAGCTTGAGCATCATCCTTCCGCAATTGGATATGAAAGTAACTCTCCAGATTATTTGGTTCGATTTCTTCTACTAACTGAGAAGTATACAAAACGCTGAAAAATCTATTGATTTCATTATTTCCATCCCTCAAATTGTCAATTATCTCACTACCTAACTGTCCATCAGACAATTGTCTATCAACAATAAGCAAAGGAAATTTATTTCTTCGTCGTTCATTTACAATCCTTATATCTTCTTCAAACTTTGTAAACTCATCTCCAATAAGGCCTCTGTATAGTCTTATGGATTTATCTATGCCAATTTCACTCAAGCTTTCAAAAAACGGATTGTATGTTAATGTGCTTTCCTTTAATCTTAATCCATACATCATTGAAAGCTCAGCAATTGCATCTTTACTCTCCATACTCTCAATGATCCGAATTACAGTATCTGCAATATCTTTTAAGTCATCTAATCCCTTATGCTTTAGTAAATCTGATATTAAACCAGCCTCAATAAACTTTTGATCATCAGGTGTAATCTCCTCTAATTCGCTCAATCCACCTACCAGTTTATTTAATGGAGCAATAAGATCATTCTCAATCCCTGCCAAACTCAACATAAAAAGATCACGATCTAATTGGTTCAAGCAACATATAAATGTAACTATCTCCTGTGAATCTGTGACTGGAGTGAAATCATCATCTATTAGGATGATCAGATCAGTCTTAAGCGTATCTATAAGTTGCTGAAATTTATTCATTAGGATTATCACCTATAACTAGTGAAAAAATAAACCTATTACCATACATATTTTCTTCAGGTAATAGTATAATATTTCCTCCAAAGGATTCAAGAAGTTTTTTGACGATGTACATTCCCATGCCTCTACCTTCTTTTTTTCCTGATTGAAATGGATGGAAAAGAACGTCTTGCATATCAGGTGATACACCAATTCCTGAGTCGTAATAATGCAAAGTCAATTCATCAATTTTTTCAATAGTTATTCTATCGTGTTCATTTCTTTTGTATGTGTTATCATAGGCACTCTTCTTTTGTCTCTCTCCGATCCAATAAAGAGAGTTATCAATTAAATTATAAAGCACATGTGTTAGGCTACCTTTTGGAATAAACCAAGTATAATTATTAGGTCCAATAAAATTAAGATTAGTATTTAATTTTTTAAGTCTTTTACTAAATCTAAACTGAAAGTCTGAAGTAAACTCAAAGATATTTTCTTTAACAAACTCATTTGAAGTTCCTTGCTTGATAAATGTTTTTTCCAAAAAATTGTAGAATAAGTCAAGTTCTTCAATTCTAGTATGTAAGAAATCTAGACGTTCTGAAACAGGTTTAAGATTGTCCTTATACAATCCAATTTCTTTCATATCTAGCAAATAGGATTTCAGAGCCTCTACATAAGTGGTATAATTTGTACCAGATCTTGTATTCAAAAGAATTGAATGCAATTCATGAGTCATTACTTCTGTAATGAGACCATTAGCCATTAGTTTGTAATTGTTATACGACTCTTTTTGTCTTTCTTCAATTATAACTAGAGTATCTTTAGCAGCCTTTAAAGTGCTAATGCTGCTAGTCAAACTATTTGACAAGCCATAATTTGTGGGGTCTAATTCAGCTATTATTTTCTGAACTGCTTTTATTTTTTCCTGAGAATCCAAATTTATATTACTACTAATCACCTCAAATCCTGATTTAAATTTCTCTAAATCGACCAATGTCTGCTTTAATAATTTCTCAGACTCATTAACTTGTTCCTTTAATTCTTTAGGTGTGTTTTTAGGAATTAAATCTTCTTCATAAAGAATATCTCGAATTAAATAATAAGCTGTTGTACTGAGATTATAAAAATCATGATTAAATATTCTTTGTAGAAACCATTTTAATGCTATAGAATATTCATTTTGTTTAAGCTCTTGCCTCGAACTAATTTCCTTAATATATCTTTGATAAAAATCATTTAACTTGACATAGCCTATAACATTTCCTAATTCAAAACGAAAAAATTGCTGTCCTCTTGTTCGCGCTTGTTGAAGATTCAACCAATCACTATCCTTATCCCCTAAATTGGCAATTCTAAATTTATCCCTATATAACTTGATTCCATTATGGAAATTCAAAAAGTTTCTTATAGATTTAATATTTTCTCCTTTCGGAATTAAACTTTGATTTTTTGCACCTTCTACTAATAAATTTAACCGAAATGCCTCTCTATGGAAAGAATAAACTTCACTGCTTATAGGAGTAATTTTTTCAATTGATGACTTAAATAATCGATTCTTTCCATCCATTTCTTTCTCCATAAACTCATCAAGAAAATATTCTTTCTTAAGATTTCTGTCGATCCTATCCTTATATTTTTCTAAAAGCGAAATATAAAATTCAGAGCTCTTTCTCCCTCTCTGAAAAAGATTCTTACCAAGTACTCGAAGATGTAGGAGTTCTATATACCAAGGTTTTAGCTCCAATTCTATATTCAATGTTTTTTTTCCATCTTTTTCTTTCAGTGTGAACCTATGAATTGATTGGGCAATTTGTATACTTTCGTTGTGGAATGACGATTTAACTCTTTTGCCGTTTAGGTAAAAGTTAATATTGAATTGTTCTTCAATTTTCTCAAATGGTGAGTAAAGAAAACTTACTGATGATTGTAGCCCTTCTTGAAGTACGATCACATCGTCATCATCGTCTTCAGAATTTGAGAATAATCCAAGCTGTTCTGGCCTCTTGTCATCAATAAAGCGATCAAAACCTTTATCTTCTACAAACCAGAGCCTTGTGTAGGATTGACTTGATACTTTTTCAAACTCAGCTTCAGGTGCGTCTTGGTCTAAATCATTGAAAAAATTTATCCATTCGATTTCAACAAAGTGTATTTTCTTTTCATCATTGTTGTTAGTAGAGGTTTCAACAATAAGAATTGGTCCAAGCCGCTGTGAAGCAAGACGACCAAGTCCTTTATCTCCCAAAGTAATTTTATCTGCTCTACTTATTTTAGCTTCAGCTTCCTTAAGACTCTTTTTGAGATCTGACCCTACGGTGAAAAAACCTTCTTTAAGAGTCTTTTTGCTCATTCCTGTCCCGTTATCCTCAATAATGATTAACCGATTATCACCAATAACACCTTTTACTTTAGCAAAGAGATTTTCATTAATAGGAATAAGTAATTTGGAATGGTTGATTTGATCAATATTGTCCAAAAAATGTACATTGACATCTTTTGCTCTAGCATCATAAGAATTTTTTAACAATTCTGTGAATGCTACTTCATCAGATGTAATTAACTCTGTCCCGAGCTGCTCTAATATTCTGGGATTATATTCAAATTTCATAATCAAATTTAATACTATAATTAAATTTACTTTCTATAAATGATAGATTTAAAAATTTCCTTCTTAGTCTTAATTAAAATCTTAGAAAAGAATAACCATCTTAAGTTTATCCATAAAATAGAACGAATAAAAATCAATCTACCTTTCATCTCAAATTGTTCCCGATTAAAAAGAGTTTTCTCAAACGTAATCTATACATTTTCAATACCAGCAGATATCCCAAAACTGCTTTTTAAGTCTTTCGGGTAATAAGTTTTTGAGAAATCATTTAAAAACAACAAGAAATCAATTTCTAACCCAATCAATTTTAGAAATAAATTTATGTCCGTTAATCAATATTTTTTTGAATAAAAAGGCGAATCAATATTAAAGGTTGAGTAAATCTAACTTTTCATTCATTTTATATAAGTTCCCGAGGTTTCCAGATTTAATCCTGAACTGGCTGCGCCTTTTTGTTTTTGGAGTTCCCTTAGTGGCATTTTCCATTTTAATCCCTGGATCATAATAAATATTTCCTGCAGCCATTTCTTGGAGGACTAAAGTAAAATCAGTTCCAGATCCTAGAGTAACTTTATTGCCATACCAATATTTCCGCTCAGGTTTAATTTGGGAGAGTGAAGGAATATAACAAGCAAGATTGTGTTTTTTATTCCAATGCTTTAATAAAGATGCAAAAGACCAAGTTGCCACTTCTATGCCTGTGTCATCAATGAGTGCAATCCGTCCATCGCTATTTTTTATTTTCCCTATATCTGCATCAAATCCAATAAGCTCCATTTTCAGATTGGTCAATGGATGTAAAACACCAATCCTGTGTACTCCCCCAAAATTGATCCGATCCTCTTTACCATTCCTGTCTGGGTAGCCATATTTCCTCAAAAACTCAACTACTCCTTGTTCTTTGTAAAAACCACCCGTTGGCTCTGGTGTCATTAGGGTGATGATTGCACTTTGGGTCCTGAGGAAATTAGATACCCCAAATTGTTTGAGTTCCCAACCCAGAAAGTCTGGTTCTGAATAACCGTTTGGTGTAATACCCAATTCAGCCTCGAGTGTATATCCCCCACAATTTGGAGCTAAACATTGCAATATGGAACCATCTTTATCAAGTCTTTTAGATTCGATATATCCCAAATTATGTATTCGTTGCAATTGATTTAACAATTCTTCTTTAGCTACCTTTTCTGATTGAATTTCATAGACCTTAAAGACTCCATATTCTTCTAATTCTTTGATAGAATTAAAATCTGTTGCTAATGACGAATCAGGATGGGCCACATACCCAAGGATTTGACCATGATCAGTTACCGCCAAAAAGAGAAGTCTTTCGGCCAACCTAATAGTCATAAGACCTGAAGGTGGATTTTCTGATTTCTGTAAAAATCCTGAAAACCTAATTTCAGGGTATTTAGGATATAAAATCAATTGTGATTTGGGAGCTGGGCTCAGATTCCCCTCTTCTGTAATCCATAAAAAATCAACGCTTGCTTTAAATCTATCTCGTTCCCAATTACCCGAAGAATCTGCTACAATTTCTTTAATTGGGAACACATTTAATATATCAAAGCTACCAGCGAGATAAACTTGATTTTTTGAATTATCATTGGGTGATAGGCTTTTAACAAAAATCTTTTTGCACCCATAAGCAGAAAAAATACTAAATAAGCTATCTAAGGTCATATTCATTAAAAGACTTAATAATTTGAGATCCCACTGCTTCCATCAATGGCTGAACCACAGAGTTCCCAAACTGCTTATAAGCTTGAGTATCCGAAATATAAAAAGGAATTACAAAATTTTCCGGATAACCTTGAAGTCTAGCACACTCTCTTGGCGTAAGGCGACGCGGATTTTTACCATCCTGAGGAATTAGTATTTCCGAGCCATCTTTATAGTATCTGGCGCTTAAAGTTCTTGAAATTCCATCAAAGTTGACCAAGCCAAAACCAAAGCCATTTCCTGCTGCCTTGTGTTTTTGAGCATATTTCTGAAGGTAATCCCAAAGCTTATCAGACAAGGTATATTTTTCATCTACTTCCTTTTCCAAAATATCTTCTACAACCATTGGGGGATTTTCAGGCATTTCAGGAAATGAGAAATTCTCTTCCCCATTAAATATATTCGTGTCAAAGCCTACAATAATAATACGCTCCCGATGCTGTGGCGCGTAATATTTTCCATCTAGTACTCGATAATGAATATTATAACCTAACTCTCTCAGTGTCTCAGAAATAATTTTGAATGTCTTCCCTTTGTCATGGGAGACTAAATTCTTTACGTTTTCCAGAAGAAAAGCCTTTGGCCTTTTATGCTTCAGAATTCTTGCTAGATCAAAAAAAAGCGTACCCTGAGTTTCATCTAAAAAACCATGAGTTCTTCCCAAAGAATTTTTCTTAGAAACCCCTGCTATGGAAAAAGGCTGACATGGAAATCCTCCTACTAAGATATCATGATCAGGGATTTCCGTTTCGTCTATTTTTGTAATGTCACCAAATGGAACTTCTCCAAAATTGGCTTCATAGGTCTTTTGGGCGTAGTGGTTCCACTCACTGGTGAAAACGCATTTACCTCCGAGATTTTGAAATGCCATTCTAAAACCTCCAATACCTGCAAAGAGATCTATAAATTTAAATTGTGGGTTTTCTGGAGGAGGAAAAGGAATATCCCATTTTATTGGTAAAACTCCTTGCAACCAAGGGTCTTCAGCTAGTCCAAGATTATTTTCAATGTAATCTAATGCGCCATTTTTATAGTATTCTCTTTGGTCACTAGTGGAAGAATGCAGAAAATGAGTTAAAAAAGCTAATTCTGATTGTTCTGGTTTTTTGATTTCAACCTTGTACTTTTTTCTCAATTCAGAATATTTTACAGTCATTATTTAATCGGGCTATACGATAATCAAAGATATTTAATTCAGTTGGGGATTCTAATCAAAAAATTTAATTGATTTAAATGAGACAAAAAATGTCAAGTTTATGATTTAGTTATCTTTTGAATTTCAGATAAACACACCCCCAACTCCCCCTTTACCTCAAAATCCCAAAACCTCAATATAGTCCAGCCTTTAGATTGATAGTAGAAATTCACTTCCTGATCCCGCTGCATATTTCGTTCGATTTTGGCGATCCAGAATTCCCGGTTGGATTTGATAGTATGTTTTCGGTTTTCCCAATCATAGCCATGCCAGAAAGCACCGTCAACGAAGATCACCAGCTTGTATTTTTTCAGACTGATATCAGGTTTACCGAAAAGTGACTTCTTTGGAGTTTTGTACCTCACTCCTGCTTGCCATAAGGCTTTCTTTAAAAGTTTTTCTGGTTTAGTCCCTTTGGATTTGATTTGGGACATATTGAAGGAACGGGCTTTGGTAGTATAAAAACCGTTCTCCTCAGAGAATTGAGGGATTGCTATTTTGGGACGTATGTAGGGTTTATTCTTCAAATAGTTCCTTGGTTTTAATTCCCAATGCTTTTGCAAGACTAACAATTACCTCCAAGGATACATTCCGTTTGCCCTGCTCGATCCCGGAAATATAGGGGCGGTTTAATCCAGACAATTCTGCCAATTGCTCCTGCGAGATTTTCCGTTCTTTTCGCATCTGCGCCAAGCGCTTTCCAAACTCCTCTTTTATATCCATTGAAATTTCTTGAATCAAAAATGTTCACTATTGTAAACATTTGTAATATTTCCTTATCTTAAGGTAATCTGATTTGTCAACCATTTCAACAAACATACTATGTATAAAAATCATTTGCCCGAAACCTTACCAGTAAACTGGATGATCGCCGAATGTGATGAAGCGAATGGCTATTTAGAATTCCTTGGATTCAAAGATGAGTTTTTGGTTTCGGTAATGGAATCAAGTTATGATAATCCATCCCAGCCTTTTCATCTTTCCATGAGTCAATTGAAAGGGATTCTAAGTAGGTATGATTTTGAAAATCTAATGTGGCCAGAATGGTTTAAAACAGCCCAAGAAGCTATTGCTTCAGCTATCGCATTGATGAATTGGATTAATCAAAATTGGGAAAACTTTTACCCTGTGACTTTGGAAGTGCTTGTTTCGCTGGGAACCGAAAAACAATTACCGATTCTCCGAGGCTATTTTGAAGGAGAATTGATCATCCACAATTTTAGTAATGAAACCTTGATATTTCGAAAAGTAAATCTACTTCGGGGTTTGGCTTCTTATTCAGAATCCGCAATTGAGACTATTTGCCATTTCTTCGAATCCTATAACCTCAAAATTGAAGAAGTAAAAGGTGGTTTGCTGACCAATGAGAAGTTTCAGTTGATTGAAGACTTAAGGCCAGCAGTTTTGGATAAACTAAAAATCAATCAACTAGCTTAATCTATTGCAGGCAAATAGAAGAATTGTTAACTGAAATTCTCATCATTATGAAAACTGTATATTTTCTTTTTGGCAAAGAAGCTTCAGAAATGTTGACTGCAGAAGGTATGGAATCTCTTAAGGAAGCTTTGGAAGAAGGAGATGATTTGAGTTTCGCACTTTACGAATTCACCCCGGATACCAACCCGGCAGAGTTTCTTCACAGTTTCAAAATCTGGGGAGAGTATTCTGTCATCACTAAAGAAGAATTTATCGAATTAAAGGAGTGCCTCTAATTCTTCAGGATCATTACGGTTCGAAGCCTATGAGCATCAACTGGGAGTTGAATGAACCCATCCCGCCATTTCTCTATCAGGCTTCGGCAAAGCTTTCTTTAGGGTAACTAAATAATCCCTCCTATTTCCCAGCCAGCATCCCTTGGACCCAATCTAGGGCTTCGGCTTTTGTCTTGACAATCTGATATGGAACAGGCTGCTTTTGAAAAGAAAAGATCATATTGAGGATGCCGCGGATCAGGGAATTGGGGATAATATAGGCCGTACCCAAGCAATGACTTTTCATCAGGGCTTCATTTTCCTTCAGCCAGTTGGCCTGCATCTTTTGATGGGCGATGTCGGGAATACTGGCTTTGGTGGCATCGAAGATCAGGACGAGCGGGCCACCATTGCGATAGCAAGCCTTGTTTTGATCCAGGTAAGCCTGAAAGTTTTCATCCGTGCTTTTAGCTCCGGTAAATCCAATTCTAATAATTGGAAAGGAAGATTCGTCGATGATTGCGTAGGGTTCCATGTCCTAGAAACCTGAAATGAATCAAAGAGTTTGATTGAGGCAAAACCCTAGCTGGAAGATTTGTGAAAGACATGGAAAGACTTACTCAAATTAGTTCCGAATCGAAATTGGGAAAATCTAAAGACCGGGAATCGCTTCGTGTTTTTGCATGATTTATCGAAACTGGTCTCCCCTAGCTGGATGATTTTGCAAAGCGTATTTTAGTATCTTCGATTTCCCTTTGTCTTAGTAAATCATCCACTCGATTTCATCTTTCTAACATGAAAATTCTACTTTCCATTTTTGCTTTTTGCCTCCTCAGCGGCCAAGCCATATCCCAAAGTACTCGCCCAAATATTGTGGTGATCGTGGTGGATGACATGCGATTTGATGAATGGAGCGGCGGTGGACATACCTATCTCCAGACGCCCAATATTGATCGCTTGGCTGCCGAAGGAACCACTTTTGATCGAGCCTATCATGCCATTCCGCTTTGCTCTCCCAATCGAGCCAGTATCTTGACCGGTCAGTATCCCTCCAGACATGGGATTATTGACAACACTTCTCGGGATCAGGCAAGTTTTATGCTCGACCTTTTCCCAAAATACCTCCAAGAAGCCGGCTATAAAACAGCCCATATCGGAAAGTGGCACATGGGGAACAGTTCGGCTCCACGGCCGGGCTATGACTACTGGGTCTGCATGGAAGGACAAGGCAGCAGTTACGATCCCTTGCTCTATGAGGGAGATAGCTCCTACAAGGCCAAAGGATATACCACCGATGTATTTACGGAGAAGGCTGTGGGGTTTATAAAAAACAATTCCAACGAGAATTTTTTCCTGTACATTGGACACAAAGCCATTCATCCGGAATCCTTTCAGCGAAATGATGGAAGTACAGATTTGAGTGTACCCAAGGAGTTTATCCCTGCAGCACGACACCAAGGAATGTATGAAGGAAAAATCTTTGAAAGAAGGCCCTCCTATTCCCCCACAGCGGAGGCAGATGCGGACAAGCCGGTCATTCAAAATGCCTTTCAAATCCGATCTACTATCCTGGAAGAAGATCCCAGATGGGGAACTAGTATGGACCTGGGTGTCTCGGAAGCCTCTATCCAACGACGTGCTGAAATGATGCTTGCGGTCGATGAAAGCTTAGGAAAGATTGTGGCTGAACTCAAAAAACAAGGGGTTTATGAAAATACCTTGATCATCCTGACCAGCGACAATGGCTATTTTTTCGGGGAACATGGATTTTCTCTGGAGCGAAGATTGCCTTATGAAGAATCGATCAAAGCTCCACTGATCATTACCTATCCCCTACTAGCTAACAAAAAAGAAAAGGTAGCCGGTTTGGTATTGTCTATTGATTTGTCAGCCACTGCTTTGGATGCGGCGGGACTAGCAATGCCTAAAACCATACAGGGAAAATCCCTGCTGCCTTTGATCAGGGGTCAGGAGAAAGAAATCAGATCCTCCGCTTTAGTGGAATACTTTAGTAATGAACAGCCTTTTCCCTGGACCGCCCAATTGGATTACCGGGTGATCATCAAGGATGATTTCAAATACATCAAATGGCTCAGATTTGATGAAGCAGAACTCTATGACTTAAATTCCGATCCCTATGAAATGAACAATTTGATCGGGAATCCAGCCTACGCAGAAACTCTTGCCAACCTAAAAACCGAACTCCAAAAGCTTCAAATCGAGGCATTGGGATTGGATTAAATGGGTCTATTTGTTATTCCCTCTGCTATTCGACATTTGCAATGTCGAATCCTTATCCAAGGATTTTCAATCCGTTAAATAAATCCGTTTCCATCCTCCCGCACCAACCCATGCATTCCAAATGATGATCCTGCACGGGAGGGAAACAAAATTGATACCCTATTACCCCGGGTTGAAACCCGGGGCTACAATCAAATCGCTCCTCTGGAGCTTTTGTAAAAATGATATTTAGGGTAATTTTTCAATTCTTCTAAAACTATGTTTTCTCTGTGGCTATGTGGTAAAAAAACTCTGTGAAAACTCCGTGTTCTCTGCGTCTCTGTGGTAAAAATAAATCCGTTTCCAACCTCCCGCACCAACCAATGTTTTCCAAACGATGATCCTGCGCGGGAGGGAATGGTGTGGGGTCCATTTTTTACCATGGCCCCGATAGCTATCGAGGGCACCCATGGCTACAATCAAATCGCTCCTCTGGAGCTTTTGTAAAATTGATAATCCGGTAATTTTTCAATTCTCTGCTATTCGACATTTGTAATGTCGAATCCTTATCTAAGGATTTTCAATCCGTTAAATAAATCCGTTTCCATCCTCCCGCATAAACCCATGTATTCCAAATGATGATCCTGCGCGGGAGGGAATGTTGTGGGGTCCATTTTTTTACCATGGCCCCGATAACTATCGAGGGCGCCCATGGCTACAATCAAATCGCTCCTCTGGAGCTTCTATAAAAATGATAATCAGGTAATTTTTAACTTCAAAAGCTATGTTATCTATGGTCAATATGCGGTTTAAAAAATTTAACTCTGTGAAACCTCCGTGTCCTCTGCGTCTCTGTGGTAAAAATAGATACGTTTCCATCCTCCCGCATGAACCCATGTATTCCAAATGATGATTCCGCGCGGGAGTCCTTGATAAGGTTTAGCGCTATCCATGGGTTGCGCCCATGGTTATTGAAAATTAGACAGCTCCGCTGTCGTTTTCTTTAGGTGATAAGAGAATAAGAGTTCCGATAGCTCTGAGGAGATTAAAGCTATGTTTTAAATGATCACTATTAGGTTTATAAAATCCCCTTACCCCCTTTGGAAGGGGGAATTTGATTCGAGTCTACTTTTTCATTCTCGAATTGCTGAATGAGAAGGTGTAAAAATAGAACTCTGCGAAAACTCTCTATCCGTATTGTATCACTCTACATTTTCTCGTTAGCAGCCTCCAGAAACTTATTTACATCCAGCCAATGGATAAAGGCATCAAACCAGCGGTTGCTGGTGCGCCCAGGGTTGCCCAGTCCAAATCCATGTCCTCCGTTTTGGTAGAGATGAAATTCTACAGGAATTCCAGCTTTGTACCAAGAATCGATTACCCCAAATTGTCCACGAAAAAGAAAATCATCCGTAGCGATTACATTAAACATGGGCGGTGCGTTTTTAGGAACTTCCACGGGACCCATTCCTCCATAGATTGGACCGATAAAGGCCAGATTCATAGTTTTAGAATGAAGCGTTGCATGCATGGTCAGTCCGGCACCTGCCGAAAATCCGATCATTCCTATTCTGGAAACATCAATCCCCCATTCTTCTGCCCGATCCAAGATCATCGCATAAGCAGCTTCCGCATCTTCGAGTTGATTGGAAAGATCTCGCTGTAAGGGAGAAGGCGCAGTGGTAGCGGGGGATCCATCGGTGGCCGGAGCTGGAGCAGGTCTAGGACGGTTCATCCAAGCAGAAAAATCATCCAAAGTCTCTGGAGTAGGATAAAGTCTATATTTCAACACAAAGGCGGCAATTCCTTGCTTTGCCAATGCCTCAGCCACTTCCCAGCCTTCATTTCCCATGGATAGCCAACTGAATCCTCCCCCAGGAGCGACAATCACCGCTGCACCATTTCCTTTACCTAGCGCTGGGAGAAAAGGTGTCAAAGTCGCCGTAGAGATATTGCGAGCCATAGGATCACCCCACTGTCGGAACCAAGTCTCTGGCGCAGGTTGATCTGCTACCCCACCTGTCCCAAGTAAGATTGCATTGGGCTCGCTTGGGTTTTCAAGGGGATAAATGGTCCCATCTTGTGCTGTGGCAGTAAAGCCAATGAAAAGGAGGCAGAGTAAAAAAGCAGGCTTGAGCAGATTTTGGAGTGAGTGAGGCATGGTTATTTAGGGTTGAGTGTGGAAAATTAAATCAGGAATAGAATTGAATTAAGGTAATAAATATTAGTGACAAGAAAATTTATAGCTTAAAAGTTTGACAGCTAATAGTTGTGTGATTTCAAAATTAAACCCTGCTAAAACAACAAGTAATTGTAAAGTTTTGTAGGTTAAAGAGCTGAGATGTTGCCTGATTGGAATAGAAATTCACCAATAAATGTATAATGCTTTTATATCCTACTCTCATGCCGCTGATGGTAAACTTGCCCCTGCATTGGAAAAGGGGCTGCAAAGATTTGGTTTACCCTGGTGGAAGAGACGTGTATTAAATATTTTCAGAGATGAGTCTAGTCTTTCTGTTTCGCCCCATTTATGGGCTAATATTGAAAAGAGCTTAAGTGAATCTGAGTATTTAATTTATATGGCATCGCCCAAGTCCGCTGATTCAAAATGGGTTAGAAAAGAAATCGAATATTGGATTGAAAACAAATCACTTGATACACTTATAATCGCTTTGACAGATGGGGAGATAATTTGGAATGATGTCCAAAGGGAATTTTATGACACTGAAAACAATTCTCTTCCTGATATTTTAAAAAACAGATTTCAGGAAGAGCCCTTCTATATTGATCTTAGACCCTTAAAAAATAAAACTGATCTCTCTTTAACAAACCCACTTTTTCAAAAGGAACTGCTTAAGCTAGCAGCCCAACTTCATGGTAAAGCACCAAAGGATCTGGCAAGTGAGGAAATTAATGCACAACGCAGGTGGAAACTTATCAGGAATTCTGCCTTCATACTTCTTATTGGTCTTTTAGGGTTTTCTGTTTACCAGACAGGTGAAGCCATTAAAAAAGGAAATGAAGCAATCGAGCAGACAAAAATCGCAAGAACCCAAGCTAAAAAAGCAATCGCCAGTAGTCTGAACGCCTCTTCAAATCTTTTAAATCAGACAGATGCTACAATCAGTTTCAGGCTTGCAGAATATTCTTTACAATATGACAGCACAAGTTTAGAAGCCTATTCTGCACTGCTAAGAGCTTTTTATTCAAATCCTCACTTCTATTTGGGAGAACTTCATGGAAGTTCATTTTATGATAAAAAAGCTCAAAAAATGAAATATCTAAAACCATCTTCTGATTTTGAGTATGTGGAACCGGATATAAGAGTGTCTGAAAATTTTTTGAAAAAAAATGGAATTAATCAAATGAGCGAACATTTATTCTTGAGCAAAACAATTTTGTCTCCCCAAAAAGATTTTGCACTTTTTTATTATACCCCGGAATCAGACAATGCTGAATTTATGGTTGAGCTTTGGGATCTTAAGGATCGCTTCACCAGGATAGGAAGAAACAGATGGAATGAAGAAACTCAGGATTGGTATAATGATCCTTTGTACCAGCAATATCTTTCGTATAGTCAGGTGGATGGATTTGACGATCTCAATTTTTCTTTTGACAATAGATATCTCGTAGTACCAAAAGAAAATAAAGCAAGCATAATTTCAATACCCTTAATCGAAGAGGAATATCTAGGGCGGAATTTTGAAACATATACACCCTTAGAATTTCAAATCAGTAGTTCAAGTTCTCAATTGATCAGAGCAAATTACAGCTCATCAGAACACATCGTCAGTACGATTGATTTGAAAAGAGATACCGTGTCTTTTAACCTTCAAAAAATGCCATTATTATCGATTCCTTTTGATAGTAAGACCACTTTTTACAGTGATAGCAGCGGGTCTTATGTATTGGCAGAACATACTAGTACTACCACGATTTGGAATCTGATTGGTGAAAATTTAGGGACAGGTAAAATTATCCAAGGTGTATTTGTGCCTAATTCAAAAGACAAAAGTGTTTTAAAAGATCTAAAAGTGATTCCATTGCTCGATTCTAAGTATTCTAATTCATACGGATTTGAGGAAGATACTATCGCCTCTTCAAAAGATGGAGGATTAAAAATAAATGGTTCTACAGTTTATGATTCTCTTGGAAATGAGGTCGTCTCTTTAGAGGGACACTCAGAAATTATATCTTCAGTAGATATTTCAGATTTTGGAGAGTTTTTTCTAACCGCCACCTGCCCGAAGCTTGATGCTCCTGAAACCAAGTTATGGGATAATAAGGGGAATGAACTTTTAACCATTAGAAAGTTTGGGGGTAAAGTAGGGTTTTTACCAAACAGTAAGGCTTTTTTTACCTATACCATAAGATGCTGCGCGGAATGTGACTCAGATCTTAGACTCGTCATTTGGCCAATTGAAAAAAAGCTTTTGATGAATTGGGTAAACCAAAATCAATTTCACGAATTGTCAGATATAGAGATGCTTCAATTTGGGATTGATACGGATTTATTGAAAGAAAATTAAAGCATCCCTTCCACCCAATCCAATGCTTCGGTTTCAGTCTTGACGATCTAATATGAGGCGGGCTGCTTTTGAAATGAAAAAATCATATTAAGTATTCCTCTAATTGCTGCATTTGGGATAATATTAGCCGTACCCAAGCAATAAGTTTTCATCAGAGACTCATTCTCCCTGAGCCAATTGGCTTACATCTTTTGATGAGCTAAGCTCGGAATACTGGCTTTGGAGGCATCGAAAATCAGGACGAATGGATCTTCATTTCTGTAGCAAGCCTTGGTTTGATCCAGGTAAGACTCCCAATCATAGGATTTTCAAATCGTAAAATAGATCCATTTCAATCCTCCCTCACCAACCAATGTATTCCAAATGATGATTTTGCGCGGGAGGCCTTGACAAGGTTCATTACTATCCATGGGCTACGCCCATGGTTATTGAAAATTAGACAGCTCCGCTGTCGTATTCTTTAGGCGATGAGAGAATAGAGAATAAGAGTTTCGATAGCTCTGAGGAGATAAAGGCTATGTTTTCTCTGTGGCTATGTGGTAAAAAAAACTTTGCGAAAACTCCGTGTCCTCTGCATCTCTGTGGTAAAAATAAATCCGTTCCCGGACTCCCGCATCAACACATGTTTTCCAGATGATGATTCTGCGCGGGAGGTATTAAATGTTTGGGGTTTCTTTTTTACCATGGCCCCGATAACTATCGAGGGCACCCATGGCTACAATCAAATCGCTCCTCCGGAGCTTTTATAAAAATGATAATCCGGTAATTCTGCTATTCGACATTTGAAATGTCGAATCCTTATCCTAGGATTTTCAATCCGTTAAATAAATCCGTTTCCATCCTCCCGCATCAGTCTATGTATTCCAAATGATGATCCTGCGCGGGAGGCCTTGACAAGGTTCATTACTATCCATGGGCTACGCCCATGGTTATTGAAAATTAGACAGCTCCGCTGTCGTATTCTTTAGGCGATGAGAGAATAAGAGTTTCGATAGCTCTGAGGAGATAAAAGCTATGTTTTCTCTGTGGCTATGTGGTAGAAAAAAACTCTGTGAAAACTCCGTGTCCTCTGCGCCTCTGTGGTAAAAATAAATCCGTTCCCGGACTCCCGCACCAAGCCATGTATTCCAAATGATGATTCTGCGCGGAAGGGAATGTTGTAGGGTCCATTTTTTATCAAGGGTTCCACCTATAGCTACAATCAAATCGCTCCTCTGGAGCTTTTGTAAAATTGATAATCCGGTAATTTTTAAATTCAAAAGCTATGATTCCTATGCGGTTTATAAAAAGATCCGTTTTCACATTCCCTCATCTGCATGGGTTTTTATCAATACATAACTCAACCTACTTTTTACCTACCCATAAAACTGTCATTCAGATGGTAATCTTTTTATTTTATAAATAATTCAGGTACATTGAAAGGGAAGATCGGAAGGGTTTTTTGCCTACTAGTCAAAGAGAACCTTCTAATAATTTAAGTAAGCCAACAAAGTTTAATACCTCATTTGAATTCTATTTTTCCCATTTTTCACAAAAAAAACTAAAATGATGAACATCAAAAAACCCAGATTATCGCATCTAGTTGTAGTAACAATTTTACTGTTTGCAGGATGTGACAGTAGCATGATGCAGGTTGATGATCCAATCGATGCGCAAGCTCTAAAAGAGCAAATCAATTCGAGTCAATTCAATCTTAGTGAGTTAAAAGAAGTAACGGATTTTTCCAATTTGAGAGAGGGGGATTACACCGGTAGATTTTTGATTATTAGTAAAGGCCAAAATCTATCTAATAACCTAGCGAGTAGCATTAAAAAAGCAGGTGGTGAAATTGTGAAAACCTATCCAGAGATCGGTGTAGCAGTGGCAGTATCCCGATCAAGTGATTTTTATGAAAAAGCACAAGGCATAAAAGAAATTGAATCCATTACCGCGGATATGATTTTACAATATACCGAAGAGCCAGAGACAATCGGCACTGAGAGTATCATTGAGGCTAATGCGATAGGTACCCCGTTTAACTATCAGGATGCATTTTTTGATGGATTTCAATGGGCTCCTGCTTCTATCGATGCTCCGGCTGCATGGGATGCGGGATATACCGGTGAGGGTGTGAGAGTTGCTGTCATTGATGGGGGATTTCATTCAGTCCACCAAGATTTAGCTCCTAATATGGATATCGCCAGCTCTAGATCAACAGTTCCTGGTTTTGCCTTCAATCAAGATGTAGGTACATTTTGGCATGGAACTCACGTAGCCGGTATTGTTGCTGCTGCAGGTCTTGGCATAGTAGGAATAGCCCCAGAAGCCACCATAATCGGCGTAAAGTCACTTCATAATGGTTCAGGTGCTTTTGAATGGATCTTGGATGGAATCTTATACGCTGCCACTCCACAATCAAAAGGCGGTGCTGGTGCTCAAATCATCAATATGAGCTTAGGTGCGACTATTGATTACAGAAATAACTGGGGAGACAAAGATTTTAGAAATGAATTTAGAGAATTACAGAAAATCTATGACAGGGCTACCCGATATGCTTATCAAAATGGAGTAACGGTAATTGCCTCAGCTGGAAATGGTGGGACCAATTATGACGATGCAAAGGAATTGTACAAGCTCCCAGCAGAGAATCAGCATGTGTTGTCAATCAGTTCTACTGGTCCTACTGGTTTCGTATTGGGAAATACTAACTTCTCTCAACCAGCATACTACACAGATTATGGAAAATCCCTAATAGATTTTGCTGCTCCAGGTGGAACTGTGGGACTTGCTGTTGTAGAAGGCAATTTCAACCCCTGCACCTTGGTAGGAACAAATGTGCCATTTACAACTACCTGTGCGGTTTTTGACCAGGTTTTAAGTTCTTCCAGAGGTTCTGGCTCATCTATTAGCAATTATACTTGGGCACAAGGAACTTCCATGGCTGCCCCTGCTGCTGCAGGTGTGGCGGCATTGATCATACAAGCCAATGGTGGATCTATGAATCCCGCACAAGTAAGGGCTAAGATGAGTCAATCTGCAACTGATCTTGGTAAGCCAGGACAAGATGAGTTTTATGGAAATGGCTTTGTGAATGCCGCCAAAGCTGTTGGGGTTAATTAATCCTTATTACTGTTTTTGATTAGTAGGAGCTAGTGATTTTAATTTTAAACCACTTTCCACAAAAAAAGAAATTCACTTTTGATCTTAATTTTAAGAAGCCTTCGGTTGAAAAATCGAAGGCTTCTTTATTCTAATACCTATCATAGGATTTACAAACCTTAAAATAGATCCATTTCAATCCTCCCGCACCAACCAATGTATTCCAAATGATGATCCTGCGCGGGAGGGAATGGTGTGTGGTCTATTTTTTACCATGGCCCCGATAACTATCGAGGGCGCCCATGGCTACAATCAAATCGCTCCTCTGGAGCTTTTATAAAAATGATAATCCGGTAATTCTGCTATTCGACATTTGAAATGTCGAATCCTTATCCTAGGATTTTCAATCCGTTAAATAAATCCGTTTCCATCCTCCCGCACCAAGCCATGGATTCCAATTGATGATCCTGCGCGGGAGGCCTTGACAAGGTTCATTGCTATCCATGGGCTACGCCCATGGTTATTGAAAATTAGACAGCTCCGCTGTCGTATTCTTTAGGCGATGAGAGAATAGAGAATAAGAGTTTCGATAGCTCTGAGGAGATAAAAGCTATGTTTTCTCTGTGGCTATGTGGTAGAAAAAAACTCTGTGAAAACTCCGTGTCCTCTGCGTCTCTGTGGTAAAAATAAATCCGTTCCCGGACTCCCGCACCAAGCCATGTATTCCAAATGATGATCCTGCTCGCAAGGTCTTGACAAGGTTTAGCTTTATCCATGGGCTGCGCCCATGGTTCCTCCAAGGCGGACAGGCATGAATGGTTTTATGCCTTCGGCACTACAAAATATAATTCGAGTTAATTTTTCAATCCGCCACGGCGGACAAGTATTTCAAATGTTTTAATCTTCCAATTCTTCAAAAATTCAAAAGCTATGTTTTTTCTGTGGCTCCCATGCTAGCAAAAGATTCGGTTCTGTCCATCGGTCAAACAGGTAAAACCAGCCTAGACTCAAATCTTATATCCTAAATCTTAAATCACCTCTCCTAGGCCTCTTTGTCCAATATCCGATTACTGTACTGTCTTTGCATTGTTTTATAAATTTTACCGGAAAAAAACCAAATCTGTTCGGGAAATAATCGCTGCTTTTCGTCCAAAGTCCCAGAAATATATTGTGATTTTTTTTTAATTAGAATACTATCATCCGCATCAGACGGAGCTATAACTTATCTGTTTACCTAAACTTCAAAACTATGAAAAAGCTTTTAATGCCACTCCTTTCGATTTTTATTCTGTCATCCTGCGGCATAGACAGTATGAACGACATGCAGCCAAACATGCAAAACGATGAAAACATCTCAGCCTTGATTTCCAATGGAGATTTTGTGGGCAAAGCCGCCCCCGGACAGGATGGATTAAATCCTGAAACTCTGAAAAATGATAAAAAGCAAGTGACGGATCAATACCAACTCTTGGGATCTGCGGCAGACGGTTTAGCGACAGGTTTCATCCTTAAGGAAGGCCTCCCAGTCACCCTGACTGCTTCTGGACAAATCGGCTTTTACTTCGCTGGTCTTGCAGATCCTGCTTCACCAAACGGTCGCCCGGAAGTGGGTTCTTTTAATGGCTTTCCGCTGATTTCTTTGATCGCTAAGGTTGGCGACGGTCCATTGCAATTTATAGGCGCAGGACCTCAGGAGATTACAGGCGTCGGTGAATTGGTACTTTATGTAAATGATCCCTTTTTCCCAGACAATTCAGGCTTTTGGGATGTGGAAGTTAGCTATGAGTGTTTTCCTGGTTTTGGGTTTGGCGACAAGAATCATTACCACTGCAAGTAATTTGTTGAATAGATCGATTAGCAGAATAACAAAAGCCCCGATAGCAGTTCGCTTCGGGGCTTTTCTTTTTTAAATGCACCACTATGACGCCTAGTTTGCTAAGCGGGAAAATCAAATCAAGGGTACGATTGCCAATAATCGTTTCATTTTTTTCAGCTTTCTCATTTTAGACTTCTGATTTCAAAGCTCGGGGATCAAAAAACATTCGTTTCTATTCAACGGTCAAGCAGCTAAAATCAGCCCTAACTCGGATTTTTAAAGGGTTAAGCCCTTCCCAACTGACGAAGCATTTTTACATGATCACCTAGTGCCAAGAGAAATGTCTTTTTCTCGAGGTAAGGGACTTTAAACTCTTGAGCTGTTTCTGCAACAATCTTGGAGATCTTCTTATAATGAATGTGGCAGATATTCGGAAATAAATGATGTTCTACTTGAAAATTCAATCCTCCAATCAACCAAGAAAAGATCTTGCTTTTTGGGGCATAATTACTGGTAGTAGCCAATTGATGCGTAATCCACTCATTGGCAATTTTCCCATTTTCATCAGCTTTGGGAAAAGTAGTTTCTGAAAGGATATGCGCCGTCTGGAAAACCAAACTAATCAAGATTCCAGTCACGAAATGCATCGACAAAAAGGCCAAGATTATAATCCAAGCCGGTAGTGGCACCATAATCAGAGGCAGCACCAATGCATAGGAGTAATAGAGTGCCTTCCAGGCTGTAATTTTCAAGATCTCTTTTCTGAAATCACCATCGGCTTTGAAGTATCCCATTTTCTTATAGCGATTTGCTCTCACAAAATCCTTGGTAGTGATCCAAGAAATCGTAGAAAGACCATAGAAAAACCAGATGTAGAGGTATTGAAATCGATGGACCCAATACCGCTTGGCATTCGGGGTAAAACGTAAGAAAAACGGTGCATTAATATCATCATCACCATGATCAATATTGGTATAGGAATGGTGAAGCACATTGTGTTGGATTCTCCATACGCTGGCATTGGCACCAATCAGATTCATAGTGTAGCCCAGGTATTTGTTGATCAGGGGACTTTTGGAATAGGATCCGTGAATGGCATCGTGCATCACTCCCATTCCTATGCCTGCCATACCCAAACCACTGAGGATATAGAGCACAAACAGCAGCCAAGTGCTAGTTACCAACCCCGAGCCAATAAAGCCTAGCGGGATAAAGAAAGCGGAAAGCATGAAAATGGTTTTAAACACCATGCTGCGATCCCCATGCTTGTCTTTGTTACTGGTTTTGAAATATTCATTCACCCTTAAATGCAGGGTTTTAGAAAAATCAGAAACTCCAGTTTTATCGAATTTTATACTTTTCATTTGCTTTTTGATAAACGCTCATGTTCAACTCCCCTTTAGGGATTGTTGTGTTCAAAGCGGGTTTTATTCGTTCAATAGGTTTGTAATTCGGCAAAAATCAATTCTAATTCCGGTCGGGTCTTTTCCAATTTTTTAGAAAGACTTTCCATCATTAGTTCTCGTTGACCTTCTGGATATTCAAAATCCATATCAAGTAAAATTGAGAATCGCTGTTTGAGCATTACTTTCTGCTCTCTCCAACTCCGTATTATGTTCATGCCTTTGTTGGTTTATGTTTAATGAATTATTTCTCTTTCGAAGAGCGCCAATTCCTTCTTTTCCGGATCATCAGCAAAGGTGCAGTAGTAGATCTTGGCGAAATATTTCCTTACAATCATCTTTACTTTCGGAGCTACTTTGGTAGACACATGCTGTCCTATTTTGAAATAGGTTTCTTCTGAAGTATTCATTGGGCTTATTTTTTAGTCTGTCTTGCTATCTAGTCAACAGTTTTATACCAGTATTAATTCATAGTGGCTAATATGAAGTACATGATTCGGGAAAATAGAATTTTATTAAAATTGCTTTTGGAAAAATAAACTTGCTTGATCTTTAGCTAAAGGCATATTTTATTTTTTAAAAAAAAATTCCTTGCCGTCAGCAAGGAATGATTTATTCGCTAAGAGGGATGAAAATAACTTGACTGAGTTTACTCCCTAGCCGCTTCTAAGGCTGCAATATTATTGTCCTTATAGTACTTGTCGCGATATTCTTGAAACTCCTCTTCCAATGCCGAAACTAAGTTAAGATTGGAATCTACATTCTGCCACATTTCAGGGAGTTTCTTCTCCAAGAGACTCACGCCTAGGTTGATATTATCCGCTTCTATCTTCGATATTTTCTTCAAAACAGAGAGCTGGCTATTTCTCAAATCTTCAAATTCATTTAGGATTTTATCCATCAATTCTACTTTCTCTAATTTATCCATGGGTCATTTTTTTTTAAGAGTATAAAAATTTACTACTCACAGAATATACGAAATAAAAAGGACAATGAAATTTGACAACATTATAAACTTCAGAAAATCAGTCTAAAATGTAGTTTGAATACTATTATTTATTTCATTTTTCCCTCCTTTAAAATCGGGTTAAACTAGTCGAAACTCTTGTCACTATATTGGTCAAAAGGAACCCTAATCCTGCTCATAGTGGATTTTATTCTTTCATTCGATTACTTAAGAATCAGTCTTCAAAAAATTCTCTGAGTTGCGTTAAAGCTTATATTTCTAAAATAATAGCTTAACTTCATTTCGGTTGTAAGGAAGTTTTATTCGGGTAGAATTCATTCACTTTAATCTTTTTAGAATTATGATGAAAAACACCTTTAAATACCAGTTTTCCTGTTTGCTCTTGATTTTATTTTTAATTGTCATTGAATCACAGGCGCAACAATTTCACTTTGACCTGGGACTTCGGAGTCAGAAATCATTTGGCCTCTACTTTGAAAATGGAGTGGTGGGACAAGTTTCATCGGAAAATATTGCTAAAAACCAGCTTAGTCTTGGTCTAGGCTACACTACTAGTAGATTGGGATCAGCCATGGGCAGCAATGCCATCAAGCAGGATAATTATCAAGTTTGGCTTTCGTATTATTTTAATAAAACGCATCGAATCTATCCATTTGTCAGCTTGGGTAGTGGGTACTTTAGTGCTGATTATGAATCAGATGATTTTGAGGTATTGGACCATAGTTCAGCGTTGTTTTCAGCAACAGCAGGTTTCGAGTATAACACTCCTATCCTATTGAAAATGAACCTTGCCTTAGGATATAATTTCATCTCCGGAAATGGTCTAGAGGGACCTGGAACCCTTTATCCAGTTTTTGCGCAACTCAATTTTTACTATCCATTGAAATGAAAAGATTTGACAAATTACCTGCATCAGTTCAAATCGAGAATTTCCTTCGATTTATTCCTAGAGCTTTAAATGCGATTTTATTGGCTTTGATAATAAGCATCAGTTCCTGTGGGGATCCTTCTGAGATTTCAGACGAGTTATTGGATGGGAAAATTATTTTTGATCCTTCCTTATTAGCTCCGGAAAACTACCTGACCTCATTGAAGTACCCTAATCCGAGTCCCTCGGAAGCTACTAAGCCAGTTTTAATCTTATGTCATGGCTATAGTGCTACCACCTTTGAATGGTCAGAATTTATAGAATGGACTGGAAATCCCAATGCTTATTATACCTCCAGCGTCCTGTTGGGTGGCCATGGTCGAACTTATGAGGAGTTTAAGTCAAGCAATTGGCATGATTGGCAACAGGCTATTTTCGACGAATATGAAGCGCTTATAGCTGCTGGTTATACCAATATCCATTTAGTTGGTTCTTCTACCAGTGGAGCACTTATCCTAGAGGCGATTTCTTCTGGATATTTTAATGGAAAAACAGCTCCAAAAAGTGTTTTTCTAGTGGATCCAATTGTACTTCCTTCGGACAAAATACTGCCCTTGATCGGATTTCTTGGACCGTTAATAGGTTACACTGAGGCTTCTAATACTCCGGGTGAAGAAAGCTATTGGTATACTTATAGACCACAAAAAACACTTCAAGAACTCCAAGAAGTCATTAAAAAAGTACGTCAAGATCTACAGAGTGGAATTAAGCTTCCTGCGCAAACTTCGCTAAATGTCTTTAAGTCAACCAATGATTCCAGCGCAGATCCAGTGAGTGCAGTGCTAATCCAAAAAGGAGTCAGCCCTTCCAATCAGCTGAATGTAACAATGGTTAATTCTAGGCTCCATGTATTCACCAGATTGAAATTTCGGAAGGAAGAAATAAGTGCAGCGGATAAACAAAATCAAGTTCAAACTTTTCAGAGAATTGTAGAATTAGCACTATCCAAGTAAGTAGTAAATTCCTTTCAAGCCCAACTTTAATTTTTTCTTAAAATCCAAATCCATCAGGACCCAATATTCTGGGTCTAAAATGAGCTTTTTTGATTCAGAACTTACTTTAAGGAGAAACTCATTGGACTTTTTATCAACGTTTAGGATTTCCATTTGAGTTTTTCCATCCCCATAAAGGATAGCTATCAGCAAGGGTATTTTGATGAGATTCTCATTTAGCTGAACTTGGTTCAAATTGATTTTTACTTCTTGTTTTTGACCATTGTAAGTCCAATCTCCAGCAATATTCAAAGCACCGTGTTTGTAGAGCCACTGCTCGAAAAACTCTAAGATCTTTTTTTTAAGAATAAGTCTTTTCAATCATGGGGAAAAATAATCTGCAATAGTAAAAAATAAACCCTCTACCCTTTTCTAACCATCTCGATATGCTCAATTCCATCCTCATCATAGACATCTCCATCGGATACAAAACCCAAGGAAGAATAAAAACCATGTGCATAGGTTTGTGCGCCAAGACGGATATCCCCTTTCCCAAAAAATTTATGGCAATACTCAATAGATAACTTCATCAGGATTCTCCCAAGACCTTTTCCCCTAGCCGACGGAGAAGTAATCACCCGCCCGATTGCCATTTCGGAATAAGACAAACCAGCAGGAACTAATCGACTATACCCTACCAGTTCCTGACCTGAATACAATAGAAGATGGTAACATTTCTGATCCTTATTATCCTGATCCAAAAACACACAGTTTTGTTCCACCACAAATACCTCGCTACGTAATCGCAATAAATCATAAAGTTCATCAACAGTAAGTTCTTGAAACGACTTGATAGTGTGGGTTAAATTCATGGATTTAAGCTTTGAAAGATTCTGCGATCTTAATTAGTATTTCAAATTAATGTAGAGTGCAATTTAAGACTGTCCTCGGAGGATTACTACTTGTCTACGGTTAGTCTTTATTTTTAAAATTCAAAAAATTAATCCCCTTTCATGCCGAGCTATAGTTCAATAGCCACAAAGTGAACAGCATAAGTGGCTGATTTAAATATGTAATTAGAACCATAAAATTTTATTTATCAGATATTTATGGTAATTTCTCAAGAGATTTTTAAAGGCTATATCATAGCAATCTGAATTCATTCGATTTATTATTCGAACAGAAATAACAAGAAAATTGAGATCGCCTTTCAAGTAAAAGATTTTTAGTGCGAGTACTGACAGGGAAGCCGAAAACTGATTAGAGTAGGCATCAAAGAAAATTAGATTTTTATGAAAACCAAAATGAAATTGAGTTTGAGCATCGTGCTGATGGCACTATTATCCTTCCCCCTTATGGCTCAGGATATGGAAAAAGAAATGGTGGAAATGACCAAAAAATATGAAAAAGCCTACAATGCTGAAGATGTAAATGCTTTAGTGGCTATGTATACTTCTGATGGAGTCAGAACTTTTAATGATGGGAGAAACTACAAAGGCGCTGCAGAAATAGCCGCAGGATTAACAGCGGAGTTTGCTGCCAATAATTTTAAAGTAAGTATCAAACATGAAAAAGTTGTACCTGCCGGAGTTGGAAAAGCTACTGCAACTGGTACCTACCGTGTTACTGGGAAGACTGCTGAAGGTGAGTCTGTAGATGTGATGGGTAAATACACCAATACCTTAATAAAAATAGATGGGGAGTGGAAAGTGGCCAGAACTGATGGGGAAATTATTCAATAAATGTCCAAATTAAGATTAGGTAATTCATTTAAGGCGTAGCTAAATACTACGCTTTTTTATTTTTCATGAAATTGAAATTCACTTTCTAAATTCTTCATTCTAATGGTAATGTTGATTTTTTTGAGCAAAAAAATAAACTGATTTCCATTCATTCTCCCTTTAAACTACCGCTTGTCAAAAAGGATAAACATATTAACTAAGAGTCGGTTAGGTCTATGAAGAACCTAAACCAGAACTGAATTAATACCATTGAAGCCTTTGAAGATGAATAAAACATTACCGAGTAAATCAATATGGAGATCAGTTTCTTTTGCTTTTTTTCTCCTAATTTTTAATCCTTTAATCTCTTTTGCTCAGACAAGCCAGGTTACTGGAAGATTGATTGATTCCAAGACTCAAGAGCCAGTAAGTTATGCCCAAGTTGCACTTTTTGGCAATTTGGAAAGCAGCAATCCCGAAGCTTATTCAGATACAAATGAAGAAGGAGTTTTCAATTTGAATGTCCCTTCTGGAACGTATGTTTTCAAAGCTTTTTTCCTTGGCTATCAGGATCTAATTGTTTCAGATCTAAAAGTAAATGGAGCTATCAATTTGGGCGAGTTAGTTTTCGTGAGCGAAGGCCAAAACCTGGAAGAAGTTTTGGTTACCACCTCTAAGCTTCCTGTACGAACCACACTCGAGGGCTTGATAGTTACTCCTGAAAATAATCTGGCAAATGCAGGTGGAACCTTACTGGATATTCTGAGAAATACCCCTTCAGTGTCCGTGAGTGAGGATGGTGGGATTTCATTGAGAGGAAGTTCTAATACCAATGTGCTTATTAACGGAAGAAATTCTTCCCTTACTCAAAATCTCGATCAGTTGCCTGCAAGTATTGTTGAAGAGATCAAAATCATCAATAATCCTAATGCGCGTTATGATGCAGAGGCTGAGGGCGGCGTGATTGATATTGTGTTGAAGAAAGGTATAGAACTAGGGACTCATGGTGGTGTAGAGGGTACTTATGGTACAAGAAACCGATCAAATGTCGGTGGAAGAATCAATCACCGTAATTTCAATTTTAATGTCTATGCTGGGTTTAATCACAGAAACTGGAAGTCTGTTGGCGAACGGAGATCTACCCGAGTAATTTTCGAAGACAACGAAACGCTTGATCAAAACACCACAAGTTCAGATCTGGATGTAGGAAATAATTTCAATTTCGGCTTAGACTATACTTTTGGAAACAATACACTCAGCTATGAAGGTGTGTTTCAGGCAAATGAAACCAATAATCTCAATACGCTTTTTGCCCAACAGGTTCGGCAAGGAAAGAATTTCGATTATGTCCGCAGAAACGATGAAAATGAAACGGATGATGGGCTAGACAATGCCTTGATTTTTGAGCATAATTTCAAAGAGAAAGGGCATTTGGTCCGGGCAACAGCCAGTCACTCCTACCGAAATCAGTTTAAAACTCAGCGAATCGATATCTTCAATAATACCCTCCAGCCTTTGCCTGAAAACCTGACCGGACAAGAGCGAGCATTTACAGATGAGGTTCGGAATATCACAGTTGTGCAGGCCGATTACATTAAGCCGATGGAAAATGGAACATTTGAAACGGGCCTGAAGTCTAATTTTAGAAAATTTGATAATGATTTTCAATACCAACGATTTGATGAAGGAAGTCAGGACTTTGTAACTGATCCAGCAGTGAGTAATCGCTTTGTCTATGAAGATCAAATTCATGCAGGCTACCTGATTTACTCCGGTAATAAATCAAAATTTGAATATGGAGTCGGTGTCCGTGGTGAATTCACTCAAGTAGATACCTACCTGTACAATTCAGATGAAGCAAATCAACAGCGGTATTTCAACCTTTTCCCAAGCGTACAGGGCTTGTATAATCTTAATGAAACTCATGGAATCAAATTCACCTACAGCCGTAGAATAGATCGTCCAAGAGCTTGGAGACTAAATCCTTTCCCAAATATTACGGATAGTCTGAATGTCAGAAGAGGTAATCCAAATCTGATTCCAGAAATGATCAATTCCTTTGAATTAGGGCATTTAGCAAACTTTGAGAAGGTCAGTTTAACAACCAATCTTTTCTATAGAAAAATCAATAATCAGATCGATTTCATCACGATTGTAGAAGATGGGATTTCTTATTCACAGCCGGAGAATTTGAATTTTGCCCAGCTTTATGGAGTAGAGTTTATTGGTACCGCAGAGCTTTCAGATTGGTATTCACTAAATGGAGGAATGACCTTTTCCGGAATTGAAGTGAATGCTTCGAATATCAATGAAGAGTTCACCAATAAGGGCTTCACTTGGAATGCCAAACTTAATCAGGATTTCAAACTTCCTTTAGGATTCAACTTTCAGATTGCGGCCAATTATGAATCACCGGAAATTCAGGCACAGGGAAAAAGTCTAGCGGTTTATTTCATTGATTCCAGCATTCAGAAGTCGTTTTTGGAGCGAAAAGGAAGTGTTACTTTGAGCGTGCGGGATGTATTTGACACACGAAGATATGCCGGAAATTCGCTCACCAGTAGCTTCTCTCAGGATTTTTACTCCAAGCAGGAGACTCGGATTATTTTACTTTCAGCAAGATTTAACTTCTAAATAAAAGAAGATTAAGCTGTTTTTAAAATGTACTATTGTTATCCGTAGAGGTCGTGATGATCTAGTTTTATTCGATTTTCTAGGTGGAAAACGGAAGACAGGATTATTCCTAAATCAAATCTCCTCCTAGTTTTCCATAATTGTAATTTGTGAGCTAGCGAAAAAGTGTAAATGCAGTATCCGATCTATTACACGTTTTTATTTTAAAGCACCTGAATATTTCTTGTTATCAGGTTGTTACTCTTTTAGAAAAGGGGTAGAAAATGTGGTTTAGCCACATCTTTTACCCCTTTTATATTAATTTGATTTTTGGAGGTCGAGCAATGGTTTGGGAACCTATCCAACCAAATCGAGGATATTTTGATCTACAGTCAAAGAAGCGGATAATATATTTTTTAATTTTCCGAATCTTATTGATTTAAAAATGAAGAATACATCCAAACCATTTTTTCTTGTGCCCTTATATAATCACTCATTAAAGCATTAGTACCTTCATCATCCGCATCAGCTGAAATTGAAAGAAGTTCCCTTTGAAGTATTATTATTGTTTGGAATGAAGTTAAAATATCTTCAACAGCTTTTATTCCATCACTCACTTGGACACTTTCTTTAATTTTAGAAGTATTCTGATAATCAGCATAGTTATGGAATGGTCTATACCCCAAAGTCAAAATTCTCTCTGCCACTTCATCTATTTTCAAGAGTAAATCATTATACAATTCTTCAAACTTTAAATGTAATTCAAAAAATTTCTCCCCTTTTATATTCCAATGATACCCGCGCGTATTTTGATAAAAAATTGAATAATTTGCCAATAAATCATTTAGTTTTTGAGCCAAATGTTTTGCCTTGTCATTATCAATTCCGATTCGATTTTTATTATCCATTTTGTTTGTTTTTTTAGTTATTTAAATTATTCTTTCAAAAATAGTTATTACATATCTTAATTATTGTAACAATAATTACTTACCTAATGTTAAGGTTTTTAGAATTTTAATGAATGGTGATTTTATAATTCTGAGTAACAAAATAAAATGTCCTTCAATCGAGATAATGAAGCTGTTTAGATTTTGATTTGTCAGACCTTTTCAATTTCTATCAAAATGCTTTTAATTTTTTAATAAATGTCTAAAGCAATAATTTATTTCAGTTTTCATACAATCAGATTTAAAGGACTCTTAAAAAATTATTGCCAGAGTTGAGTTCTGTATTTATTAGTCTTAGTTTAAACCTTACTGCTGTAGCGCAGGGTCTTCAGTCTGGAAAAGGAAAAAAGATAACTGAAATCATGACCCATCATTATTTAATTAGTAATGGATTAGTGAAAGCAAGAAAAGCCATGTTTAACAATAAACATGGCTTTAAATTAAAAGATTGAACAAAGATCAAACTTTGAACTAGTCAGAATAGTAGCTTTTTAATTACTTTCTATAAGCAGATTGCCGCTCGACCATCCAGCCGGGATATTGTATTGGCAAAGGACTTACTTCATCAATTTTTGCAAAATCTGAAGCTGTCAATTGAATTTCAGTTGAAGCGATATTTGCATGAAGTTGATCTAATGTTTTTGCCCCAATAATAGTACTGGTAACACCTATTTGCTGTCTTACCCAGGCTAATGCAATTTGGGCAATACTAGCAGAATGAGCTTTTGCAATCTCTCCCATTACATCTACCAAATCATAAGCTTTTTCTTTGTCGATTGGCGGGAAATCAAAATTAGCCCTTCTTGAATCTGCGTCTGCGCCTTCTCGGGTGAATTTGCCAGTCAGAAAACCACCAGCCAAAGGACTCCAAGGGAAGATCGCCAAATCATGATCTGCTGCCATTGGAATCAACTCATGCTCAATGTCTCTGCTTACGGCAGCATAATAGTATTGAAGCCCAATAAATTTATGATAGCCTCGGTAATGTGCAATAGCTTGAGCTTTCGCTACCATCCAAGCGGGCCAGTTGCAAATAGCTATATAGCGCACTTTCCCGGAGTCTACGATGTCATTGAGTGATCTAACAGTCTCTTCTAAGGAAGTTGATGGATCGACTCCATGAACATATAGGATGTCCATATAATCCAATTGCATTCGTTTTAAACTTGCCTCAACAGAATTGAAAATATGGTACCGAGATAATCCGGTGCTATTTGGCTTTTCATTCATTCTGGCCAGAACTTTAGTGGCGATGATAATTTCATCACGATTTACCTTTAGATCAATTAATCCTTGTCCCAAAAGTTGCTCCGACTGACCAAAAGAATAGGCATTTGCTGTATCTATAAAATTGATTCCAGATCCGATAACGGCAGAAAGCATTTCATTCACTTCTTTCTGCTGGAGCTTGCCGATTTTTTCCCAAATCCCAGCATTTTGACCTCCAAAAGTCATGGTTCCAAAGCAGAGTTCGGAAACCATCAAGCCTGTTTTACCTACTAAATTATACTTCATTTTGAGTTTGAGTTATAGTTATAAATAATTCAGTTGCCTGTATTTTACTTAGTTTGTGCTATCCTCTTCTTTGGCTTTTTCCTTTTCTTTGGTGAATTGCTTTTCATAAAAGTCAAAGATGCGTTTCCATTGATCATGGTAGTCACTTTCACCACTTGCCCAGCCAGCCCCATGACCACCCTTGAGGTAATTTACCCAAACCACCTCTTTGCCCAATCGACGCATTGCGTAATAAAGCTCGCGGGAATTTGTTCCAGGGACATTCCAATCTCCTTCTCCAGTCAGGATCAAGTGGGGAGTTTTGATTCGGTCAGCATGCAATACCGCAGTAGTTGCAAAGTATTTCAAAGGATCATCCCAAAGTGAACCTCCTATTCGATCCTGTCCAACTTCTGCTGCTGCATAGTTACGCGTTCCGATTTTAGGGCTATCGCCCAGGAAACTGATAATATTAACTTTTCCGGAAATATTGATAGCTGCTGCAAATCGATCCGTTTGAGTAATTAATAAGGATGTAGCATAGCCACCATAACTCACGCCATGGACTCCAACTTTATCATTGTCGACTTTTCCTTCATCTACCAACTTATTGATTACAGAAGTGATGCCTTTTACCCATGCTTCCCCAGGATAACCGATTTCCAAATCTACTGATGGGCGAAGTGCAAAGTAACCCTGATTGGCAATCAGGTTCATATTACGATTGTAGCCATTGTCAAAAAAGGTTTCATAAACTTCACATACCAATGGGTATTTTTTACCCGGTTCATAATCAACAGGATAATACAAAACCCCTTTTAACTCCTTGCCATCCATATCCCGGTAGCTTATTAATTCTGAATGTGTTAGATTCTTGTTGTTCATCCATGGATTCAAATCTGTCAAGGATTTCATATTGCTAAAACTAGCATCTGATGCCATTACATTTGGAGGCATATCTCCATCGGAAACACTTAGGATGTACTTGCTCCCATCTTTAGATTTCTGAACATTGGTATAGAGATTACTATTGATCAAAATATCATCCATCTGCTTTGCTTCTAGATCAAACCTTGTGAAGCCTCTCTCCCATTTTTCTTTGCTGGAATAGTTAAAAAATAGGTAGCGCTCATCTTCTGACCAATTTAAAAGGTCTAGGCTTGGAGCTATTTCTTTATCCTCAGGTAATTCATAAATCATTTCAAGTTGATCACCTGCAGCATCTGCAAGCCAATACCCTTTTTCAGAGCTTAGCAATAATTTCCCTTCACTCGGACTCCAAGTCATGATCGAAAACTTCACTTCTTTTTTCTTTTCTTCATCAGCGTATGCTTTTCCTTTGGTTAGGTTTTTTACGTCATCCTCCCCAAGTGTTTGGATGAATACATACCCAGAATCCACCCAAGCATATTTGCTTTTGTTTTCTGTCCATGTGAAATTCCGTCTTTTCTCATTTCTTGGATAAAGGATTTTTGCCGAATCTTGGTTAGCCAGATTTAAGTACGCTGTTTGATATTCTGTTCCTTTATTTCGCTCATAAGCGGTTTTTAGAGGAAAGACCTCATTGAAAATTAAATGTTGGCCATCGGCAGTTACATTGATTCCATTATAATTTGATTCGGGTAAAAGCTTGGAAGCTTTCCCATTTGAAAGATTGACTTGGTGTACTTCGGTAAGGCTATTTGTATTTCTTATTTCATCCCATTTTAAGAATGGCTTTGAACCATCATAAACTACAGTTGGACCACTTGTAGCTTCATTATAAATAGCCATCGCACTTTCTAACCAAGAGGCCTCACGGGTATGAACCAATAAGGATTTGCTATCTGGAGTCCATGTAAGTTCTGAATTAGCGATTAGAGGGTTCCCTGAAATACTTATCGCTCTAAGTTTTTTTCGTGCTACATCATATACCATGAGATGAAGCTTTTCCTCTTTTTCTTCCAAAAAAGCGATTTCGGTATTGTTTGGTGCCCAAGCAAGAGAGGTGATTTTAGCAGCACCAGCATAAGGTCTTATTTCAGAAGCATCTTCGGTGTTGATGATCACTAATTCACCTGGCAATACATTCAGGTAACTTGGATCCTGAAATCTAAAATGATCTGTGTCAAATCGTGCACTCCCATCCATGACCATTCCGGCAAGGTATTTCCCATCATCGGAAAGAGTCTGGCTGCCTAAACTCTTCACCCTGATCGCATCCTCAGTGGTAAAAGCAGTTTTTTGGGCAATGCTTGGAGATAGGACAACTATCCAAAGCAAAAGGGATAGGGATAAAAATTTAAATTTTAGCATGTTTCAATATTTGGTTGAAACAAGATAGGGCAATTTTGAAAAAATTTTAGAATCAACCTTCAATAGGTCAATCAACTTTGGATATCTCCTAATCCTCCTTTATAAGTTCACGCAACTTAGGCAGCAGGTCATTAATCACTTCAGAGACTCTAATCAAGCCATTTTCAGTTTGCCTGTAATTCAATCTTTTCCCGGCACACATGGCATTAAACTTTGTAATAAAGTCCGACGAAGATATATTTTTCCAAATTTCCTCATACAATGGCCCACTTGAAACAATGTCTATATCAGTTTTAAAAGTATATGTACTTCGGTACTCATTTACAGCAAACATGTAAATATTGAAAGCATCCTCGCTTCCCTTCTCAGTCCGACCTTGAAAACTATAAACAGCATAAATTTCCTGCAGTAATTCCTTTTCAAAAAGATTAATCTCTCCCGATTGCACCATCGTATTGTAGGCACTTTTATTAGTAAACTCGATCGTGTTCACTGTCGGACTATATTCTTTACTCGCTATTTTAATCAATGTATCCAAGTTCGCTAGAGGAGCTGTCGCCCTTCTTTCGTAATCATCCAAAATGAGTCGATCTCTTTCTATTCTTCGCTGATCTCTGACGATTTGACTACTATCTCGTTGTAGGTTTTCAATTAGTATGACCACATTATTTTTCAACTTCTTTTTATTGCCCTGGTCTACGTTCCAATTGTTGAGCTGCAAAGCAATTAAGATTCCGATGACCACCAGAATAATCTCTCCTATGGCATATTGAAAGTACTTCCCCATATTTTTTCCTTCGATAAGTTGGAGTCTAATTTTTCTGAAGAACTTAATCATTTGCTGCTTTCTGGATTTTATTACCTAACGAAGACTTGAGCTCGGATAAATTATACTGAAACTTTTCCTTCATATCCAATTATCAATTAAGTCATTTTTTGCAGAATAAAACCTTCAATAGCTACTTTTTACTCGGTTTGTATTCCAGAATCAAATGACTGAAACATGCGAATTATGCAACTTTTCTTTTTATAGGTAAAATCAATTTGGCTTTCAACTTTCGAACTTGAAAGTTATAACTCAAGAGTCCTTTTAGTCTCGATAGGAACTGATTTTTATCAGCTTTTAAAATGGTTTTACTCAAGAAAAAAAAGAATAGATATAAGTAAATTTATAATTCACTGAAATATAAGCGCTTAATACGTTGATCAATCCACTTTTGTAAGCCCTAATAAAATTGAAAACTAAAATTCAAACCGGCAAAATAATAAGTATACGTGGCAGTGTGGTGGATATTGGTTTTGAGGACTATTTGCCTTCCATCAATACCCTTTTACATACCGGAAAAGATAAAAATATATCCATCGAAGTATTAGCACAACTAGACGCTAACCGAGTCCGAGGCATAGCTTTAAAACCAACGCAAGGTTTAACAAGGGGAATGCTCGTAGAAACAGAAGGAAAACAACTGGCAGTGCCTATTGGAAAAAGTATAATGGGTCGAATGTTTGATGTTTTTGGAAATGTGATTGATCATCAAGGGAAGCTTACTGATGTGAAATGGAAAAATATCCATCAAGCTCCTCCTTCCTTAGCAGATAGATCTACAAAGTCAGAGGTTTTTCTGACTGGAATCAAAGTGATCGATGTGCTGATTCCTCTGGAGCGAGGTGGTAAAACAGGTTTATTTGGCGGTGCAGGAGTGGGCAAAACTGTCCTGCTTACCGAAATGATCCATAATATGGTGGGGCATAATAAGGGTGTGAGTATGTTTTGCGGAATTGGTGAGCGCTGCCGTGAGGGCCATGAATTGTATCAGGACATGCAGACTGCAGGCGTCTTGGAAAACATGGTGATGCTCTTCGGGCAAATGAATGAGCCGCCGGGGGCCCGTTTTCGTGTAGGTCATGCTGCCTTGACAATGGCAGAATATTTTCGTGACGAAGAACATCGAGATGTCTTGCTGCTTATCGATAATATTTTCCGATTTATTCAGGCAGGGATGGAAGTCTCTGGTTTGATGGGTCAAATGCCTTCAAGACTTGGCTATCAACCAACTTTGGGTACAGAATTGTCCCAATTGGAAGAACGAATCGCCAACACCAAATCGGGGGCGATTACTTCCATTCAGGCTGTTTATGTTCCTGCAGATGATCTAACCGACCCTGCTGCAGTGCACACTTTCTCGCATTTATCCGCTTCTATTGTCCTTTCCCGAAAGA
The DNA here is from genome assembly GCF_001936475.1 of Algoriphagus marinus. GTDB lineage: Bacteria > Bacteroidota > Bacteroidia > Cytophagales > Cyclobacteriaceae > Algoriphagus > Algoriphagus marinus. Next base: position 216,166 of record NZ_MSPQ01000008.1, read on the forward strand.
AGGCCAGTGAAGGAATGTACCCAGCTATTGACTTGCTTGAATCTAATTCAAAAATGGCCACTCCAGGGATTATTGGAAAAAGGCATTATGAGTTAGCACAAGCAATCCGAAAAACTTTGGCTCACTATGAAGAACTGAAGGATATTATTGCAATGCTTGGTTTGGAACAATTGTCAAATGAAGACCATAGGATCGTAAATCGAGCAAGACGATTAGAGCGGTTCCTAACTCAACCATTTTTCACAACTACCAAATTCAGTGGAATAGATGGAAAAGAAGTCAGCCTCGAGGAAGCATTGGATGGATGTGAACGAATTCTTGCGGATGAGTTCAAGGACATCCCCGAAAGTGCTTTTTATATGATTGGAAGAGTTGAAGAAGCATTGATGAAAGGCAAAAAAGAAAGTGATCACGAAGTAGTCTCGGAGAAAAAATAAAATGACCATGAACCTCAAAATATTACTGCCATTTCGAGTATTCGCTGAGGTAAAAAATGTAAAACGGATCGTGATGGAAACGAGTGAAGGATCTTATGGGATTTTACCGCAGCGTCAAGATTGCGTAGCAGCCTTGGTTCCGGGAATACTAACCTATGAATCAGATAAGGTAAATTATATAGCTGTTGATGAAGGGATTATGATAAAATCGGGAACTGAGGTTTTTGTTTCTGTTCGTCAAGCAATCGGTGGCGTTGATTTGGGTAAATTACATGAACTCGTAGAAAAGGAGTTTAAGCAATTTGATGAAACAGAGAAAAATATTCGCTCAGTCATATCGAAACTGGAAACAGGCCTGATGCTGCAGCTGGAAAAATTTGGAAAAGAATAGAATGGATCCCAAAAGCACTAAAAACAGAACACCGTTCAGTCATTTGGTTGCTGATAAAGAAAGGCGAAAAATAGCTGCGCAAAAAAATAAACGGAGTGTTTGGTCTGGCTTTGGATTATTTGGAATTATAGGCTGGTCGATTGTAGTCCCCACGATGGCAGGTGCTCTCATAGGGATTTGGTTAGATAAAAATTCCCCTCAAACCTTCTCGTGGACCTTGAGCCTTTTAGTTGTCGGTCTTTTCGTTGGTTGTTTGATGGCTTGGAATTGGATTAAAAAAGAACATGGAGAGATAAATAATAAAAACGAAAACAATGAATGAGATAATTTTAATAGGATTGGCGCTATTAGCCGGAATAGGACTGGGATTTATTTTCTTTGGTGGTTTATGGTGGACTGTCAAAATCGCTACCAACTCAAGAAACCCTGCTTTATGGTTTTTAGGTAGTTTGGCTTTACGCTTAACACTGGTTTTAGCAGGGTTTTATATTATCGGAGTTGGAGACTTATTACGATTGCTAAGTTGTTTCACCGGTTTTTTTATTGCCCGGTTTCTAGTCATTCACTTGACCAAAGCATACGATATGAGGCATCAAAAAGAGGAAACTACCCATGAAGCTTAGTCCCGACGAAACTATATTTTGGGAGTATGGATTTCTCACCATCAATCTTACCCTAGTAACTACTTGGGGGATTATGCTTTTGCTGGTGATCACCTCTATTTTGATCACAAGGAGACTAAAAACAGATATACAGATTTCCAGATGGCAGTGCATGCTTGAAATTATTGTAACAGGAATTAATAGTCAAATCAAGGAAGTGGGAATAGCAAAGCCCGAGAAGTACATTGGCTTTATCGGCACCTTATTCTTGTTTATTCTGGTTTCGAATCTGCTGATTATTATTCCTTGGTATTCCCCTCCTACTGGTTCGCTATCTACCACTGGAGCATTGGCTATTTCAGTGCTTTTGGCTGTCCCCTTTTTTGGGATTAGTGAGAGTGGAGTCAAGGCTTATTTGAAGACATACTTGTCTCCCTCTTTTATCATGTTACCATTTAATATCATAGGTGAACTTTCAAGGACTATTGCACTGACTATACGCTTATTCGGAAATATCATGAGTGGCGGATTGATTGTTGCCGTTTTACTTAGCGTAGCCCCTTTTATTTTCCCGGTTATTATGACTGTACTAGGTCTATTAACAGGGACAGTACAAGCTTATATATTTAGTATTCTCGCAACAGTCTACATCGCTGCGGCAGTGAGTGAAAAAAGAAAAAAAACAACAACTAAACTAAAGGAGGTAAAAAATGGATAGTATCACAATTATCGGAATTGTCTCGATTATCATGGCTGGGCTTACAATCGCTATTGGAAGTATATTTCCAGCAATATCAGAAGGTAGAGCAGTTTCAACAGCTTTACATTCAATTGCGCAGCAGCCTGATGCTGCACCTACAATTACCCGAACTCTATTCGTGGGATTGGCGATGGTGGAGTCCACAGCGATCTATTGTTTTGTGGTTTCTATGATCCTCATTTTTGCAAATCCATTTTGGAATCATGTCACTGCACTTTAATTCGAAACGATGGAAATAAATTGGTTTACATTAGTCGCTCAAATTTTCAACTTTTTCCTTTTAGTGTGGCTACTAAAACGGTTTTTATACAAACCGATCTTAGATGCTATTGATAAAAGGGAGCGTAAAATCTTAGACCAATTGAATGATGCTGAGGCTAGCAAAGCGGAAGCTCTTAAACAGCAGGAAGAGTATAAAAAGAAAAATACAGCCTTTGATATAGAGAAAAAAGAATTGATGAATACTGCGATTTCTGAATCTAAAGAAATGCAGACTAAACTTCTGGAAAAAGCTCGAGCAGAGGCGGAAGCTTTAAAAGATCACTTAGAAAAAACTGAAAAAGAAAAACAGAATAATCGAGAAGCGACTCTATCCCACAGGATTAAGCAAGAAGTATTTGCCATTTCCAAAAAAACGCTCGCTGATCTTGCTTCAGTAAGTTTTGAAGAACAAGCAACAGCTGTTTTCATTAAGCGCTTAAAATCCTTAAAAGGTGAGGATTTAAATCAATTTATAAGTGCTTTTAAAAGTGGTAAAATCACCTTAAGAAGTGCTTTTAAGCTTTCTGATCTTCAATTGAAACAAATAGAAAAAGAAGTCAATGAATTGCTCGAAAAGAAATTAGACTTTTCGGTTGAAGTCTCTCCTGATTTGATTGGTGGAATTGAGATAAGTACCACAGATTATAAGCTTGCCTGGTCCATTTCAGGCTATCTTAAGGATTTGGAAGAAAGAGCTTTTGAAAAAGAAAATGTCAAAAAAACAGGTGTTACCTCTTCCTAAGCTATGTCTAAACAAGAAACAGATAGCAGCCTACTAAACACTTTCAAACAACTCGAAGAAAGCAGAATTGACCATGAGTTTTCATTTTCCCCTCGTGAAGTTGGAAATGTGGTGAGTGTCTCTTCAGGGATAGTAAAAGTATCTGGACTTCCGGGAGTAGGTTTTGAAGAGTTGCTGAAGTTCCCGGGTAATCTATTTGGGATTGCTTACAACATAGATGAACATGAAATCGGGGTTATTCTTTTGGGTAACGAATCCCTTCTAAACGTTGGTGATGAGGTAATACGTACCAAACGTGTCATGGACATACCCGTAGGCGACTCACTGATCGGAAGAATTGTAGACCCTCTCGGTGAGCCTTTGGATGGAAAAAAGGAATTATTTGGAACCCAACGCTATCCCATAGAACGACCTGCAACAGCAATCATGGATCGGGCAGCAGTTTCTGTTCCTTTACAAACAGGATTAAAAGTGATAGATGCATTGATTCCCATTGGTCGTGGGCAACGAGAACTGATCTTAGGAGATCGGCAGACCGGCAAATCAGCTATTGCTTTGGATACTATCATAAATCAAAAAGGCAAAAATGTAATTTGCGTTTATTGCGCCATTGGTCAACGTGCAGCATCCGTTGCAAAAGTAGTTGCTCAACTTAAGGAAAAAGATGCTTTGGAATATACAGTGATCGTAGTAACTGAAGGAAATGATCCCCCAGGACTCAAATATATTGCACCCTATGCTGCTACCAGTATTGCAGAATATTTTATGGAGCAAGGCCGTGATGCGTTGATTATTTATGATGACCTCACCCACCATGCCCGAGCCTATCGGGAGTTGTCCCTTTTGCTAAGAAGGCCACCGGGTCGTGAAGCTTTTCCAGGGGATATTTTCTACATCCATTCCAGATTATTAGAGCGGGCCACGCATTTGAGTGAGAAGCTAGGTGGTGGTTCGTTGACGGCCTTGCCTATTATAGAGACTGAGGCTCAAAATATTTCAGCATATATCCCGACCAACTTGATTTCCATTACTGATGGTCAGATTTACCTTTCTCCAAAACTATTTGAGTTGGGGGTATTACCAGCTGTCGACGTTGGAAAATCTGTCTCGCGAGTAGGTGGAAAAGCTCAGCTAAAAGGTTATCGATCCATTACTGGTAATCTTAAATTGGCATATTCTCAATTCGAGGAATTGGAAAACTATGCACGTTTTGGTACCCGGTTGGATGAAGACACTAGAAAAACCATTGAGCATGGAAAACGCATTCGTTCCTGGTTGATTCAGCAGGAATTACAACCCATGTCAGTTGCAGAGCAAATAATTGTACTGCTGGCATTAACTGGTAAGTTTTTCGATACTATTCCGATTCATAAAGTTCAGGAAGCAGAAACTCAATTACAGAGAAGCAGCATAGATCTTCCGACAGAAGTACTAGGACGGCTGAATTCAAATGAAAAACTAAGCGAAGAAGACAAGAAAATCATTTTGGAACTGATTGAAAAAGTCATTTCGCCATTTCAGGAAAAATCTGATGAAAATTCTAACTAATGGAGACTTTAGCTCATATAAGAAGAAAACTAGAAGGTGCTGAAGATCTTAAATCTGTGGTGCGAACAATGAAAGCCATGGCAGCTTCCAATATTGGCCAATATGAACAAGCTGGAAAAGCACTTAGTGATTACAATCGAACCGTAGCTTTGGGTATTATCGCATATTTCCATGACAGAAAAGAGTTGAAAAGAGCAAATAAAAAAAAGCATAGCGTAACATGCGCAATTGTTTTTGGCTCTGATCAAGGGCTCGTGGGACAATTCAATAATACCCTTGCAGACTTCGTGAAAGAAACCCTCGCCAAACTTGAAGGAGAAAAAATAATTTGGGCAATAGGTGATCGTGTAAAACAAGTCTTGCTTGATCGGGGGTTTACGCTGAGAAACTTATTCCACGTTCCAAATTCAGTGGATGGAATCACTCCTTTGGTAAGTCAATTATTATTGAAAAGTGAAGAAAGTATTCATAAAAAGGAAGTAGAACATATCTATGTTTTTCACAATCAACCTAATGCGAGTGGTATTGGATATACGCCAGTAAAGCTGCAATTGCTTCCTTTGGACGAAGATTGGAAAATCAATCTGTCCGAATTAAAATGGCCAACAAAAATACCTCCTCAAGTAGCAGGAGGAGAACAGGCTACACTACTAGCACTAATTCATGAGTTTTTATTTGTGAGCCTCTATCGCGCCAGCGCAGAATCCCTCGCAAGTGAAAACGCAAGCAGATTGTTGGCTATGCAACGGGCAGAAAAAAATATTGAAGAATTACTGGAGAATTTAAATCGTAAATATCATAGCATACGACAGTCTATGATTGATGAAGAACTTTTTGACGTAATATCAGGGTTTGAAGCACTTAAGAAAGATATCTAGTCATCTCATATTTAGGTTTTTGGACCCAAAATTATTACATTAAAAATTAGCCTTAATTTACTTTCCGCTGATACAAAGCATAGCTGTACGGTCTTTCTTCTCCAGAAGGCATACTATATGTGTAATCAAAAGCATCTAGTAATTTAAAGTCTTTACCTAAGCGCTCTTGGAACATTTTTTCTTCGTAGCGAAATACGGGTAAGCCTGAGCATTTATCTGCTCCTTTCAGATTAAACTCTGCAAAAACCACGTAACCTCCAGGTTTTACTTTTTCTTTGACAGCTTTAAAATAGGTTTCCTGATCTTTTTTCTCTGTAAAAAAATGAAGTACCGCACGATCAAACCAAAGCTGAACTTGTGGAATATTCAATAATGTTTCTGGTTGAAGAATATCCCCTACCCGATACTTGAGTTTTTCTCCAAGTCTGTTTTTTACTTCTTGAATTGCCACTTCACTGATATCGGTAACCCAAATTTCACCAAGCCCTCTTTTTAGAAGTTCATCAGGAAATCGACTAGTTCCTGATCCTACTAAAAGAAGCGTGTCATATGAATTCAATTTGCACTGATCCAAGAGTCTAAAACTTGGAGAAAAATCATTCTCAAACCAGCCCAATTGATTTTCTGGACTTTTCTGATAAGCCTTATCCCAATGACTTTTCAGCTCAGTGGAGTGATCAGAAACTACTGAACTTCCACAGCAGGATTTGTTTTTATCTTCCAGTTTACACGAAGGCGCTTCTTTCATAGAATACAAAAGTCGGCCAAGTATTTTAGGATTTAAGTGTATTAAGTCACATATAGCAATGTTTGAAGCTTAAAGTGATTTTAAACTATTTATAGACTCATCCTTCAAATAAGTCTATATTTTCAAAATCCTATATAAATAGGTTATTGCATAGGTACTGGTTAACAGACAGCATAAATATTTAATTTTACTAAGAGCAAATTAGGACCATTCTGAGAATTAAATTCTCAGAAAATAACTATTCCTAGAAATATAAAAAAAACAAATAGAAACTGCTACATTCATAAATGTTCACCCATCAGTTCAATCAAAAATTCAAGAGAAACTTCCATGTGAAGTCTATCCTCTTGGTCACTTTATTTTCCTTTTTTACTCTCATGCTTTCTATCAGTTCAGTTTCTGCTCAAGTAAAATCAGAAGCTAGCATGGAAGCATTTAGAAAAAATACCTTTCATGGAGGCCTAGGTTTTGCAGGAATCATTGTCACTGCAACCATAAATTATGAGCGAATGCTTACCCAAAATTTTGACCGAAAGATCGTAGCGACTTTTGCAAAAGTAGGATATGGCACTTATGGGGGATGGACGGATAGCGGACAGTATGCTTTTGTTCAATATGGTTTTCTCACAGGCAAAAAAGCAAATCACTTGGAAGTAAGCGCTGGTCCCCTATTTTGTATTAATGGTGGCGAATTGGGTTTGCCAGTTGCATTTGGAATAGGTTACCGGCATCAAAAACCAGGAAAGCCATTTATGTTCCGAACGGGAGTTTCATTTCCCGAGACTTTACATTTTGGAATGGGACTTTCTTTTTGATCCTGGGTAACCAATTTTGTAGCGCTACCACATTTTTTATTTATCTAAATCCTCATTTTCCCGAAAAAAGAATAAGAATCTTAAAAAATAACCCCGAGGAATTTCCCCGGGGTTAATCTAGTTCAAAAGGCAAATTGATATTGCATCACCAGCATACCTTTTCGAGGATCAGCAGTGTTTTTTTCCAGCTTCTCTCCTATTCCTGAGGCCAAAACAGGTCTGCTTTGATAGTCTAGCGAAAGTTTGGATCGATGAGCGGCCTGGAGCCAATTTACTCCTAAATCATAAACGGTAAATGGATTGGCTACTCGCTCAAAATCAGAGACAATTAATTGAGCATAGGGTTGTAAAGTACCTAACTTGCCTAACAAGTCATTTCGCATCAGATAGCCCACTTGAGTATAATACACCTGACCTGTACCGATAAGCGGGAAACTATTTCCAGCCCCATTAAAAGATCCTTGTCCTTGAGTGACCCCATTAGCTGGATTCATTGCACCACCATTTCTAAGGTAATTTGGTCCAAAATCATAATCAATATAGGCTGCGTAAGCGGTTATTGCAGATCCTTTTTCCTTGTCCAACGGTGAATCAAGAAACACATCCAAACCAAACTGTTTGCTTGGAGCAAGGATTTTTTCACCTTGAGCAGTAGCACGATACTCCACTGCATTTGCTTGAGAAGCAAAACCCGACCCTATGTTCAGCACCTTCTTTTTACCCAAGTAAGTTCCAACCATGTAAGGGAATTGGTTACTTTCCTTTTCCCAAAATTGCCACATGAAATATCCTTGATATTGAACCGATGGAGCTTGGGCGCTGTAGTAAGCTTGATTAGTCACTCCATCCGGCAAGGTTGGCACTGGACTCAACGCGGTCTGTATGGGAAATGGATTAGAGGCTGAAAGTCTGTAATCAAAACCTCCTAATTGACCTTTTGCATACACCCCAAGTTTTCTTACAAACTGATCTGAAAGATCATTGGTGGACTCCTCAATGAATGGTAGATCCAACCCCAAAATGGTCCCAACTGATGATGAAGAATAGCGAACAGTTCCATTCACTCCATGAAGTCCAGCGCCCAAAGAAAATTTCTTGGGAATGATTGCATATTCTGCCGTCACATCATGAAGAAACATCCCAGGTTTCCTACCTGAAAGCGACCCAAAGCTATTAATTCCGAACTGAGTGTAGATGAAAATCTGATCCGTCAACTGACCAAAAGCCTGATAACGTACTCGTCTCAATCCAACATCAAAGCCATCTGTTTTTGGAGTTCCGAAAATGGTAGATCCCGGATTAAATTCCGTGTATCGAACCCAAATTTGCCCTAATCCCGTCCCTCGGATGTAATGGGTTTTCTCATCGTTGAGAAAGATTTTGAGCTCCTTGTCTTGGGCTTTTGCAATAGGTGCCAGAAAACCTAGCAACAGCAATAGCATTCCCAATAAATTATATTTTATGAGTTGATTCATTTTGATTTTTTTGTACGTAAGGAAACCCGAAAAGCCCTTTTTGTGATTCCAGAGTGACTTTTCCGGATTGCTTACAAATACTATTGAATAGTTTTTTTCAACTTTCTTGCAGCCAATTCATGATCAGAGGCAGGAACGTGATTTTCCAGTCCTATAATATGCACTGAGCCCCCATTTCCTTCATAGTCATGCTGGAAGTGATGTAAATTCTCCATCACAGAGTGATCGACTAGCTTTGTGTTTTTCAAATCAATAGTAACATCAAAACCAGCTGGGATTTCTTCCAATTTTCTCTTAATGCCGAGATAGTTTGAGAAAATTGCTGCTTTATCTATCTCTACCAAATATTTATTTCCGTTGAAAGAAACCAAGGTTGGTGCTTTGAAGAAGGAACTGATTGGAGTACCGTTCACAACGTGCAAAATCACCTTCAACAAAATACCTGCTGCTATACCTACCAGAAGGTCTTCAAAAAGAGTGAAGAAAATAGTCACTAAGAAAATAGCCAATTGCTCCCGACCGATTTTCAAAGTATTTACAAACTCTTTAGGATGAGCTAATTTAATTCCCACTGTGATCAACATTGCAGCAAGAGCCGCATTTGGAATCATTTCGATTACCGGTGTAGCCACCAAGACAAAGATTAGCATGAATAATCCATGGAAGAAGTTTGCCCATCTGGTTTTTGCACCGCTGTTGACGTTTGCAGAACTACGAGCCACTTCAGAAATCATGGGAAGTCCTCCTAAAAATGCTGCTAATGTATTACCGGCACCTACTGCAATAAGATCACGGTTATTGTCTGATTTACGCTTGTAGGGATCTACCATATCAATCGCTTTCACCGTCAGCAAAGATTCCAATGAACCTACCAAGGCAAACATGATTATGTATTTAATGAAAATTCCAGTCATAGCCAACCCGCCAAAATCAACATTGTACTTTACGTTCTCCACAAAATTCCCAATATGTAGCAAGGCATATGTTGGTTCGGTATGTTGAAAATCCATCAACAATTCGGCAGGAATAGCAATTAACAATACTACCAATGGAGCTGGAATTTTTTTGATTATAGGATTTTTGATAAATGGCCAACCCATCATGATGGCCAAAGAGGCTACCCCAATTAAAGTCGCTCTCGGATCCATATTTGAAAAGAATTTCGGAATAGCTCCGATCATACTAAAGATGCTGAGGCCTTTATACAAGTCAGGATTTACATCCAATAATACTGGAATTTGCTTGGCAATGATGATGATACCAATCGCAGCAAGCATTCCGTGAATAGCTGATAAGGGAAAGATATCTGCCAGTTTTCCAAGTTTGAATACTCCAAAAAGGACCTGAACTATCCCGGCTACTACCATAGCACCCAAGGCAAAACGCCAGCCTATTTCTCCGCCGCCAAACTCATTTACCGCGCCAGCTACTACTACGATCAGTCCTGCTGCCGGACCTTTAATTGTTAATTTAGAACCAGCAATCATACTGACTACCACACCACCAATAATGGCAGTAAGCAGACCCATGATTGGAGGAAACTCTGAGGCTTTTGCAATACCTAAACTGAGAGGCATCGCCAACAAGAACACCACAAAACCTGAAATGGCATCTGCAGTGAAGTTTTCTTTTAATCCTGCCCATCCATCTTTAGGAAGGGAAAGCTTGGTTGATTTTTCCATAATATATGTTTGGGCTTTCTGCCCGATATTTTTTGAATAATTATTTGATAGCCTTAGTGGCTAGATCTTTTGAATTGAATAGTTGCTTTTTTTTGAGTGCTAACTCTTCTGAACTCAAGGCAGAAATCTCCTGGTCAATTTGACTGCCCATAAAGAGTCTTGCTAAAATCCTGATAGTCACAATTCCCTCCATCACAAAGGTGAGTGCGGCTATGGCGGCTAGTAAGATTTGATCCTCGTGAATATGTGAGAACAGTAAATCCTCACCCAAGAAAGTTGGAGAAAGTGGGAAGCCCATCAAACCCAAAGCACTGACTAGAAAGAGGAAAGCAACAATTGGATACTTTGCTACATATCCTTTGTAATGGTGTAATCCATGCTGTCCGGTTTGGCGCTTGAGCCAATCGATGATCAACAAACCTGAAACTCCAAAGAAAATCACCCCACTGAGGTAGATGGCAACTTGAGGCCAAGCAAAGAGCTCGTTCTCTGCGATCGCCAAGACCATCCAAAAGTGATTCAAGATTAATAAGATCCAACTTAGTCTTGCCGAGTTTCTCTCTGAAAAGGCTTTTAAAACCATTAATAGAGCAATAAACCCGAAAATCGTAGGGAGATAAATTCGGATGTTTTCAGGAATTTTAATCTCTGCTACCAACAAACTCAAACCAAGAATATAGCTTGGGATAAAGTAATATAAAACTGACTTATAGCTTAAGAAATCCAATCTATGACCTAGATTTTTCAAAGGTCTGAATACGATTCGATTGATCAGTTTATCCAGATTCCACTCCTTCAGACTCCAGATATAGAAGGATAGGATCAATCGGGATGTAAAGCCTGACTTTATGTTTTTCTTCTGCGGATTGAAACCATAGAATTGCTCACGAATCAAGTAGCTGACAATAGAAGGTGAAACCAACAATTGATAGGTTCTTAGGAAAGCATTTCCAGCGAAGTGAATCATTGCCAAGGTTTCCAATCCTGCTGCCACTTCTATAAACATGATTCCTATCTGAGTCAAAGAAGAATAGCCAATCTGAGTTTTCACAGATGTTTGTACTCTCGCGATCATTGTGGATAGAATAGCCGTAGTCAAACCAATCAAGGCGATAATGATTCTTACGGTTATTTGATCTTCCCAGAACGGGAAGGTTCGTAATAGAAGGAAAACTCCTAAATGAACTGACAAAGAACCGTAGAAAATCGCCGATGAAGGTGTTGGACCTTCCATAGCTCTTGGAAGCCATGAGGAAAATGGAAACTGAGCTGATTTAGCTGCAGCAGCCAAAAGAAGCATCAGGGATATAAATAAACCTAAGCCAGCATGACCTGCCAAATGCTCGTGCACTAGTTCAGAATTTTCTAGATTGATGAAAGTCACATTCCCGTGCCAAAGGTGATGACTTGCCCACATCGCCAAGATCATCCCGACGTCACCTATACGATAAATAGAGAAGACTCTAACCGCATTTCGAGTTGGTAGGTAATTATTTCGATAAAACGCCACAAGAAGGAAAGAAGAAATTCCTAACACTTCCCATCCAATAAACAGTGTTTCAAAATTGCCTGCTAAAACAGTAATGGTGAATCCTAAGTAAAAGAAGAGGATAGTATTGAAGAATCGCTTATAACCTGGCTCACGATGGAGGTAATATCGACTGTAAAATGTGATCAAAAATGTCAATAATGATCCTACAACAATGTAAACTGCTCCAATACGATCGAAAAAGAAATCGATCAAAAACTCAAAATTAGGATTTTTGTAGAGTACGTACTCTTCCAAATTCAGGGTCTGAAATCCGTTAATTCCCCAGAAAATCAAGAAGATAAATATACTTACCAAGTTTAATCCTGCAGTATAGAATGCAACCTTTGAAAGTAGGTTTTCCTTCTTTTCAGGAACTAATAAACTGACTATAAAACCGATGAGAGGTATCCCAATCATCAGTTGGATCCATGCTGATAACTCCATTAAATTGAATCGATTAAGTAAACTGGAAGATTTCCTGCTTTATCCTTTACATTATCCTGTAAATGCTCGATATGCTCGATTTTACTTACAGGGATATATTGGACAAACTCACCGTCTTTATATTGGAAAAACTTTTTGGTTCTCGGCTCGATCACCACAAAGTGAACCCAATAATTTTTTATCCATTCATAAGTCCCAGGGTTTGCTTCAAACACCCTCATCACTACTTCTGGATCATGCTCTACGATCAACATCAATCGAATTGGATCGTGAATCTCTACCATTTGATAAGGCAAACCGGTTTGCAAATCACCATCTGCTCCATTTGCCACACCAATTAGCCCCATGACATTGTGAGGTAGCTTGGTTCCTGCACCCAGTTTGGCATTATCCATTCTGGAGAAATAATATTCAAGATTAATCCCTCCGCAAACAGGAGCCGCAGCACCAAGAATTTTTGTCAGCGCCATTCCATCAGGATCCTTACGATAATCGTAGGAATTAAGAAATGCACGACGATCAAGAAAGAGTCCCTTAATTGTAGATTTTCGCGAAACAATACAAAGGCTATTTGTGGCGTGATTGTATTCAGGTCTTGGTTCGAAAAGCGAAAAAGCTCGCTTTTTAACCGATTCATGAATTGAGATCGAAGATTTTGCCTTGGATTGGGTTGCGAATCTTCTGGAACGTTCTACAGAATTCACATCCAATGCCTTATTGAATTTCTTCACATTTTCAAGATGTGCTTTCGCATTTTCTGGATTCAAAACATCAAGATCATAAAATTCGATTTCATCCTTAGTGGTATCGTGAAGTGCTCCGACAAATTGAGTGTTTGATTCGATCTCAATTCCACGTTCGGCTAAAATCGCCCTTACTCTCGCATCATTTGCCATATGTGCAGCTACTCTTGCATTGACGGAACCTGGCCTACCACAACATGCACCACAATCGTAACCTGCATAATGTGTATTATTTATGCTTGAAGCTCCATGACCAACGAGGTAGATTAAAGGAGAAAAACGATCCATTAATCCAATACTTCGTAGCATGCCCTCAACACGATCAGCCATTTCTTCCAATTTGAACCCGATCTGTAAATCCCCTTCAAATTCTCCCTGATGCTCTATACTCAAAGTTCCTTTAGGATCCATATGCTTGAAAGAAGATACTTCCAAAGCAGATGAAGAAGGACTGAAGATGTTTTTTACCAAATTGACCGCTGACCAAAAGCCAACTGTCTGGGCACTAATCCATCCTCTGACTAAGGAATGGTTGTATTGATTGAAATGGACATCTTTTTGAAGTTTCTTATGATCCGCTGTCTCTTTAATGAGATATTTTGGAGTCATCGGAGCTGGGCAAACTTTAGTATGAAATTTCCCAAACTCTGGTTGAAAATAGAACTCCACATTAAAGAAACCTGGAGTCCCATATGTAGCGCAATTCGGATCTATAAATTCCAAATATCGACGAGTAGAACATTCTCGATCATCTATGCAAAACAAAGCCTGAAAACTCGGAAGATTCGGAGATTGGAAAGCTGGCTTCACATGCATGATACCAGCTAATACTTCATCATAATAACTCCACTCAAATGCTTCCTGGAAGCATTGAAGAATTAAATCTTGCTCTCCAAAGGGATTGTTCTCGAATAGTTCTGAGGTATGGTGCGGAAATCGAACTCCAATTGGAATCCAGTTTTCTCCAAATTTCTGGTCCAAGGCATCAATTTCAAGCAAGCATTCGAAGATGACTAAATCCTCAAATTTGATTGATTTTCGATCCAAAAGAGACTCAGGTTGATCTTCTAAGACTGAGATCATTCCAGACCAACCTGGATGAGCAAATTGCTGATCAAATAAGTACCAGCCATACGCTTCAGGTTTTCCTACCAGGATTACCAGAAGTGATTCCAATCTTAAATTCGGATCTTCAATCAATCTTTTTACTCGATCACTTTTAAACAGTGAGGAGTAACTTTGCGCATGAATCTCTCGAATTGATTCCAAAAACCCATTTGCCTCAAGCGGAAAAGCCCAAAGTGAAATACCTTGGTCCAAATAGGCCGACAGAAGCCTGAAAAGGAATGGATGGATAACTTTATCCAAATTGATATGGTAATCTACTTTCCAGTGAGCTCGAAACGAACCAACTTTTGAGTAAGGATTCTCGACTTCAGGAGATTCAAGAATTTTCACAGCCCAGTGAACTGCTTCCTCTTGGCCAAAGTGGTTGCTCAGGATTTTCTGTAAGATTTCGCTTTTAATTTTCCCCTCTTTATAGAGAGATTTATATTCATCGATTGATAAATATCCTGTATAGCCAAATTGTACATTGGCTTGTTTTAATGCCTGATGGAATGGAAGGTGTTGAAAAGCATGCAAGGTGTTGTGATGGACAAAGTCCTTCAACGGCGCTTGACTAGGTAGATAATGCCTTAATTCATGCATGATCTCATCTAATCCATAAGCATGGGAATGCTTTGAATGATTCATAGTTAGAAAGCTGGTAAATGTGAGTAAATGGCTTCCTTAAAATAGGAAGCTGTTATTCAATTCAAAAAGATTGAAAAGAATGGCAATTGCCTAAAAATCAAGCAGGAAAGGATTTCCAGTTATGAAAAAGATCGTAAAGATGTAATCCTTCCATCTTCGGTTTTGAAGTATAGAAGGTATTCTCCCAGTTTGAGTAATTCTTTGTAGAGACACCTTGAGTTGCTGTCTCTACAAAATAAAGTAAGGGAAGATTCTCTGACTCTGTTTTCTCTTCTTCTTCTTGACTTTCGATGAGAAGTACCTCAAACTCCGAATCTTCAAGAAGTAAAGGGTGAAGCTTAGAGTCAGTGATTTCAATGGAAATCTTCGCTTCATCTGAATTTGAAGCAAGGCCTAGCGTATCGCCCATCTCAATTCCAAATAGGAAAAGAGACCTAAAGACAAATAATAATACGCTTAAGATTAAAGTCATATGTTTCAAAAACATCGAAATGTAGTTATTTTTTGAAAAATTTAATAAATATTTAAAAGATTTATACAATCCATAATTTTTACTTATATTTTTTCATTATCCATTAAATATACCTTTCCAAAAAGCTTTATTTTAATTATACTGAAATAGAAAAATTTCACTAAAATCAGGAAAAAAATAAGTCCGGCTATTAACCGGACTTTAGGGGTGATTTAAACAACTTTTACTAATTTTTCAAAAGGGGTGATTTTTATTAATTCCGCATAAGAGAAATAAAAGTTTAAGTATTTTTGAGGAAGTTAATTTGTCTTGGTAGGGCTAAAACTATTACGTTTTTTAATTTAAAACCTAAATTTCTTTTTAATCAAAAATGCCGAAAACAGAGCCTTAAAATGAATAACCATTTTTTAAATACTCTGAAAGTTTCAAATGTAGATCTAGAAACTGATTAGTTCACCCAAAGGAATACTTATTTGATATTAATCAAAAGACTGATATTCTGATTATTGATCACTTTTTTATAAATCCTCATTTTAAGCTTATCAATTGATTATTTTGGAGTCAAATTTATATCTATGAAAACAGTTGGAATATTCCTTTTTGATAATGTAGAAGTTTTGGACTTTGCTGGCCCTTACGAGGTTTTTTCAGTTGGTTCTCAATTTTCAGAGTTGAAAGATTTTCAAGTATTTACATTTTCTGCAGATGGTGCCAGTATAAAGGCAGTAAATGGACTTTCGATAAACCCGGAATTCGGGATCTCTAATTTGCCTCAAATCGACTATTTAGTAATTCCAGGAGGAGAAGGTACAAAAAAGGTAGTGGCCCAAGAGGAGCTACTTAAGAAGCTTGAAGGTTTAATTGATTATAGCGAATGGACGATGACAGTCTGCTCAGGTTCTAGAGTTTTAGCATGTTTAGGTCTCTTGGATTCTAGACCATTTTGTACTCATAATAGTGTTTATTCAAATATTTCACAGATTAGCCCTTCTGCGATTCCAAGACCAGACAAACGATTTATTCAATCTGATTCAAAGCTCTATACCGCGGCTGGAATCTCAGCAGGAATAGATCTTGCTTTTTACCTTTTGGAGAAAACATTCGGGAAAAAACTAGCTTTGGAAACGGCACAATATATGGAATATACTACTTACCCTACTTCAAAATGATTGCAAATACTCCACCTCCTCCCTACTATGCAGTAATTTTTACGAATCTCAGAACAACAATTGAGGAAGGATATGCTCAGACAGCCACCGAAATGGTGGATTTGGCAAGTCAACAACCTGGATACCTAGGATACGAAAGTGTACGTGATAGTCTGGGAATTACCATTAGCTATTGGAAAAGCTTGGAAGACATCAAAAACTGGAAACAGGTCAGCGATCATCGGTTAGCTCAGAAACTTGGGAGAGAAAAATGGTACAAAGCTTATAAAACCAGGATTTGCCTAGTTGAGCGTGACTATGGTTTTGAAGTTTAAAAAAATTTAAAATGCGTAGCCCACGCTAATCCCTGCAAATAGAGGCCAGAATACACCATTCCCAAAAAACGGAGTAAGACTTGCTCTAAAAAGAAAACCACCGTCAACCGGCTCCGACCGGTATCCAAAGATCATATTCCCAGTGATCCCATCCTCAAATGTCGGATCACTACCAGATGCAAAAGTATTGGATCTATCCGAACCTAGAAGATAAGTACCACCTAATCCCATTTCAAAATATTTTCCCCGCTTTCCCAAAAGATAATTTAATCCAAAAGGAAAAGTAGCTACCGAAGTCCCATCCAAAGCAAAATAAGATCCTCCAACTTTAAAACCCAGACCATCAAGACGATTTTGGAATCTTTGGTCATAATTGAAGGAATAGCCAATTCCATTTCCTAAGACTTCGAGATAAACTGCCCGACTTTTAGGCCGAACAAAATCATCTGAGTAAGACTGCGAGAAAACAGTAACATGAAAACCTAAGATAAGAGTTAAAGCAATTAAGTATTTCATCAAAAGGAGGTTTAGAATGCATAACCAAAACCTACTCCTGCATAAAGTGGCCAGAATCCATTGTTATTAAAAATCGGATTCAAATTCACTTTCCAAGTAAACCCTCCATCCACAGGAATTCTTCGGTAACCAAAATTCATCGTACCCATCACACTTGGTGATCCGTCAACATCCAGAATAAAACTGTAGGAAGAACTGCTATATTCTTGGCAAATGTATTGACCTGTATTCTGATCAAAATATCCGGAAATGCAGTAATCCGAATAATCATTGTCAAAGGCGAAAACCGTAGCACCTATTCCTATTTCAAAAAAGTGAACTCCTTTTCCATAGAGTCGATTAACCATAATAGGTGCTGAGAAAAATGATTCGTTTGTAGTCGTATATCCTCCTAGACCTACCCGCATTCCCCATCCTTCAACTTTTGATTTGTCAAATCTAAAATCGTAATTAAAACTGTAAGGAAGTCCTGCACCACCTAATTCGACATAAATAGATTTCGAAGGAACTTTTGATTCAAACTCCTGTGCACTGGCACTAAGCATGAAGAATATTAAAATAATAGAAGTAAAAAGGTATTTCATAGTGTTTATTTAGGAGTATTCATTGCGATGATACGTGATATTCTCCAAATAGATGCCTAGTTTTTTATAAATTTTAAAGAAATTGAGAGTGAAACTAAATTTTACCAATCATGAAATTTAAGATTGCAAAAAAATCATTTTTCTTTCCCAATGATTTCAAGGTGTTTAAATCAACACTATCAGTTTTTTTTGCCTACATGGGGCTTATGATCATTGGATCTTGTATAGAAAATGTCGACTCTGACCCATTTGGTCGATGTCCATCTGCATATAAAGGATTAGCAAAGGATATAAAAGTGCTCTATGGACCCTACAAGGACAATCGCTATTCTACCGAAAACGATCAGGTACCTTTCGATGATTTCACGTTCAATCTTGAGTTGGATATTGAAAAGTCAAATGAAGCCAATCTGGGCTCTTCATTTCCTGGTAAAGCTTATGCTTTATCCTGTTTGGAGGCTTTCAATGTTGGTAATATTTCAAATATCGCGATTATTTTAGCTGCTCCCTACGAAGGAATTCAAAGTGGGACAGATATTTCCTATTTGTTTTTTGTCAATGAAAAAGAGCGACTTTCTGAGTTTCGTGATTTTTCGAAAATTTCCAGGTACATAAGTCTCAAACTGGAAAAAGCCCCTGCGAAAAATACTCAGCTTAAAACAAAAACTGTTTTATACCTTCGTGACGGAACTCAAAAGATCTTTGAATCCACCTCCCCGACCCTAATCCCAAATTAATATGCTTCGCAAAATATTTCTAGGCCTTTTCGCCACAGCAATGGTTTTAGTTATTGTTTACATGCTTGGACCAAAAGTAGAACGGGAAGAATTAGTTATTGAATTCCCGGAAGTACCGACTCGCCTTTCAGAATTATCTGCTTATGTGGCGCAGCGTGAGGACACAGTAATCGGATTAAAACCTGGAAATGAAGCCTACATTGTTTGGGCCGATAGCTCAAATAAAAGCAAGACTCCCTATTCCATTGTTTACATCCATGGATTCAGCGCTAGTCCAATGGAAGGCGATCCGGTTCACCGGTTTTTGGCTGCACATTTTGGGGCAAATCTCTTCGTGACCCGACTTCCTGAACATGGAATTAATCGTGAAAATGGGATGGAATACTTAAGTGCTCAAGCTCTTGCAAATGCCGCAGGTGAGGCTTATCAAATCGGTAAAAGTCTAGGAGATGAAGTAATTGTTGTGGGAACTTCAATGGGTGGAGCTTTGAGTATTTTGCTAGCGAGTCAGCAACCCGATATCAAAGCTTTGATGCTTTACTCACCTGCCATCCGAGATTATGGAAATCGCTTGGAAGCTTTTTTTTCTCCTTGGAGCAAAAATCTAATGGAAGCAACCATGATGGACCACAAGGTTCTTTATCAAAAGCGGGAAGGGGAAAAATTAGCTTATTGGTCTGATCAAATCCATGTCAATGGATATGAAAGTCTTGCCGTGCTGATGTACAGTGAAATGAATAAACCTACTTTTCAAAAAGTAAAGCAGCCCTTGTTTTTGGGATATTATTATAAAAGCGAAGAAGAGCAGGATTTTGTTGTTTCAGTTCCTAAAATGCTTGAAATGTTTGATGAAGTAGGAACTCCAACCAATTTAAAAGTGAAAAAGGATTTCCCTAATTCTGGAAATCATGTCATCGGAAGTTCAGTCACCTCCAAAGATTGGGAGGGTGTGTTATTTGCCTCTATTGACTTTTTAGAAAACACCGTAGGTATTCCTTCCAGAGAAGAATATCAGCAGCGAATAGATCAAATTCTGGAAAACGAAAAATTATTGGAAGAATCAGGGAATTAAAAAAAGGGTCAAGTAATTTAAACTTGACCCTTTTGACCCTTTCTGCTTTATTCAAAATTAAAGCGAAATGGTTCGGCAGGAAGTCCTATTGAGTTAACTAGATTAACTCCCGGATTATCAGCCCAAGCATATCTTATCTCTCCATTCGCTAAATTTTCTGGCAAGTTCACTAGTACTGTAGATTTATCAATTAATTCTGCTTTTGCTTTAGAAAAATCCCCTTTTGAATCTCCAATAATAAACCCTAGTAGCTCCTCTCCTTCTTTAAGCTGAAGTCCGTCTCCAATTGATTTGAATTTAATTTTCAGACTTGTTCCTTCACGCTCAAAGCTTTCAAATTGAGGTCCAGAGGAGAGGACTTTATCACCGTATGCAACATTTTTAGCTTGTAGCCATAGTCTTTCTCCTACATCCTTTTTATTTCGAGGATGGATATCATCCGCTTCCCCTATATCAATAATGACCGCCATTCCTGTATTGGGAAGTTCTAGCGTATTCTTTTGTGCCTCTCTTAAAAATGCCCAATTACTATCAGGCTGAACCTCTTTACGTTCCATAAAATTAGCCAACTGAACAAACAGGAAGGGGAAATCCCCTATTTGCCAAATATTTCTCCAGTTGGTGATCATATTGGAAAACACTTCTTTATACTCTTCGTGTCTTCCTGCATTGCTTTCACCTTGGTACCAAATGACACCTTTAATTGGATATTTAGCAAGTGGAAAAATCATCGCATTGTACATCATTCCTGGCTTGAATGCATAGAATTCTACAATTGGCAATTCAGGCTCAACGATATTATTAGAATACGACCATGTTCCTTCCAGCGATATCTTATTGCCATTTTGATCTAGATACATTTCTCCAGGACTTCCAATTACAGGCTGATTATTCCAAGTATTTACTACTCTCAAAGTCAGCACATTCGTACCTTTTAAAAGATTGGATTCTGGCAAAATTATATCATCGAATGGTTTCCCCCAGTCTTTGTAGAATACCTGCTTTCCATTTAAATAGACAAAAGCCATTTGCTCAATATCAGGAAGATGAAGTGATACATTTCCTGTTTCCTTGAGAGAAAACTTTTTTCTTACCCACGCAATGTGCTGAAGAGGATTAGCAGCTGGAAGAGTTATTTTTCTCCATTTAGAATCGTTGTATTCCATTGAAGAAACTTCATTAGCGACCAAAGAGTCTGGACTTTTTGCCTGAAGATCTCGAATCTCTCTTCGTTTTTCGTTTGTGAGATTTTCCTTTTCCCACTTTTCAGGGTTTGCAAGAATATCTTTGGCTTCTTCCTGGTACGAATGTGCCTGAGCAGCCAAAATCTCTAAATCAGTCCAACCTTCAGCTGGTGATCCTCCCCAGTTTGATTCAATAATTCCTACCGGCACCTTCTTTTCAGCATGATTTCGCTTCGCAAAAAACCATGCAACTGCAGAAAAATCAGGCAAGTTCTCTTTTGTTGCTACTTTCCATTCTCCACCTTTAAGCTCAGTTTGTGGGATAGCGCTGTAAGAGTTTGGAACCTTGAAAAACCGAATTTCGGGATTTCCTCCCTCTTCAAATTCCTGCTCAGCTCCGACAACGGAAGATTTTAATTTCCACTCCATATTAGACTGTCCACCGGCAAGCCAGACATCTCCTATGTAAACATCATTTACCTTTTCTTCATTTACCTGAAGTATATATGGACCCCCTGCTTCAGATTTAGGAAGCTCAACAATCCAGGTACTATCTGCATCCACACTCGCACTTCCTACTAACCCGGCCAAACTGACTCGCACATTTTCTCCCGGAATACCTTTTCCCCAAACCGAAATAGAAATATCTCGCTGGATAACCATTCCGTCAGAAAACAATCTCGCCAGCTGAACTTCAGAATCAAACTTGTCAGAATCACAAGAGAAAAGAGCCAGAAAGGCTATTGAGTAAAGGAGCTTTTTCATAGTCAAATCGATAAAAAAGAGACCCGAAGGTCTCTTTTGATTAAATGTAACGATTTAATAGGTTTTCAAAATATTCTTGCTTACCAGATATTTTTTGAGGTTCTCCATGCTCAATAGCATAGTTTCTTAAATCCTCCAGGGTCAATTCTCCATTTTCGAAAGCCCTTCCTTTACCGAGATCAAAACTTGAATACCGATTCTTTCTTCGCTCGAGGTAATCGGATTTATCCAAAATATCCTGAGCTATGAGCATGCCTCTGGCAAATGCGTCCATACTTCCAATATGGGCAAGAAATAGATCTTCCATATCTGTAGAGTTTCTTCTGATTTTTGCATCAAAATTTACTCCCCCTCCTTGAATCCCTGAGGATGTCAAAATCGTCAGCATAGCTTCAGTCAACTCCTGAAGGTTTAGCGCAAATTGATCTGTATCCCATCCATTTTGATAGTCACCTCTGTTGGCATCTATACTTCCAAGCATTCCTGCATCAGCTGCTACTTGCAATTCATGCTGAAATGTATGTCCTGCAAGCGTTGCGTGGTTGACTTCAATATTCAATTTGAAATCCTTATCCAGTCCATATTGACGTAAAAATCCAATTACCGTCGCAGAATCGTAATCATATTGATGCTTTGTAGGCTCCATTGGCTTTGGTTCGATGAAGAAGGTTCCTTTGAATCCATTTTTCCGGGCATAGTCTCTTGCCATGGTTAGAAATTGTGCGAGATGCTCAGTTTCCCGTTTCATGTCGGTATTCAAAAGAGACATATATCCTTCTCTTCCGCCCCAGAACACATAATTCTCTCCATTTAAAGCAATTGTAGCATCAATTGCATTTTTAACTTGAGATCCTGCCCATGCAACTACATTAAAGTCTGGATTGGTAGATGCACCATTCATGTAGCGTGGATTAGAAAATACATTCGCAGTACCCCAAAGTAATTTAACTCCAGTATCTGCTTGCTTTTGCTTAGCGTAATCAGTGATGATCTGCATATGCTTCTCATATTGTGATAAGCTTGATCCTTCGTCGATCAAATCGATATCATGAAAACAATAGTAAGGGGCTCCGATTTTAGTGATAAACTCAAACGCAGCATCCATTTTATCTTTCGCACGCTGTACTGGATCCGAAGAGGCATCCCAAGGATGCACGATTGTCCCAGGTCCAAAAGGATCTCCGCCAGTTCCACAGAAGGAATGCCAATAGGCAATGGCAAACTTGAAATGCTCTTTCATGGTTTTTCCGGCAATAATCCGGTTTTCGTCGTAATAGCGAAATGCCAACGGATTATCGGATTCTTTCCCTTCAAATGGGATCTTATCGATACTTGAAAAATAGGTTTTCGACATAATTAAATGGTTTTTTAGGTTTTGTTGCTTTTTAATTTAAATTTTTAATTGACTCTAGTTTGTTTTTCCAATTTTGATAAACTTCTTGGTAAACATCCAAGAAATTATCATTAGGTTCTACTGTTTCCAATAATTCCAATCCATGGAAAGCTTCATTTTCTGTAGAATATATTCCAGCACCAATACCTGCTCCACGTGCGGCTCCCTGAGCCCCATCAGTATCATAAAGCTCCAGCACTACATTATTCATATTTACAAAAGTCTTTCGAAACAAAGGACTTAGGAACATATTTGCATGACCTGCTTTTACTGTTTTAATATTCATTCCCATGTCCTGCATGATTCTGAATCCATAAGTCAAAGCTGACACTATTCCCTCCTGTGCCGCTCTGATTACATGATTTTTATTATGGGTCAAAAGGTCCAATCCCAGCAAGTGAGATCCAATATTTTGGTTCTGAAGGATACGTTCTGCGCCATTTCCAAAAGGAATAAATACCAAGCCATCTGATCCAATTGGGGCTTGGGAAGCCAACATATTCATTTCAGAATATTCTAACTTATGTCCTCCTAAGAGCTTATTCA
Organism: Algoriphagus marinus; assembly: GCF_001936475.1. Lineage (GTDB taxonomy): Bacteria > Bacteroidota > Bacteroidia > Cytophagales > Cyclobacteriaceae > Algoriphagus > Algoriphagus marinus. Next base: position 239,730 of record NZ_MSPQ01000008.1, read on the forward strand.
ACCAGCTATTTAAAATACCTGTTCCGTTCACACAAAGTAAAACCCCATAGGATGGTTTTTCTTTAGTATGGTTCACATGAACGAATGTATTAACTCGAGATTTAGGGTCATATAAAGGAGTATCACATACCCCATATACAGTACCAGAAGTACCAGCTGTAGTGGCCAGTTCACCTGGTTTCAATACTTGAAGTGAGAATGCATTATTGGGCTGATCACCAGCCCGATATGTAATCGGAACTCCAACTTCTATTCCTGTTGCTTCACTCGCTGACGCTGTAACTTCACCTTGAATTGAAAAGGAAGGAACTGCCTTAGGAATCCAACTTTCATCGATTTGATAGTTTTTAAGAATTTTATTACTTATTCCATTTTCTTTAAAATCCCAGAAAACACCCTCAGAAAGTCCTGTCTCAGAAGTCAAAATTTCTCCCGTCAACATCATAGCGATGTAATCTCCCGGAAGCATTATTTTATAAATCTTAGCTGCTAATTCCGGCTGATTTTCGATCACCCATCTAAGTTTGGATGCTGTGAAATTCCCGGGAGAATTCAACAGATGGCTTAGGCAATATTCTTCCCCCAAATCAGAAAAGGCTTTTTCGCCAATCTCGACGGACCTGCTGTCACACCAAATGATAGATGGCCTTAGTACATTCTTGTTTTTGTCGACAACCACTAAACCATGCATTTGGTATGCAATTCCAATTCCTTTAAGCTCTCCACTTTTTACTTCTGCTTGAGAAAGAACAAATTTGGAAGCTTGCTTTACATATTTCCACCAAATCACAGGGTCTTGCTCTGCCCATCCTTTTTCTGGGGAATTAATGATCATCTCCTTTTCCGGAAATGCTTTTGAACAAATAGATTTACCAGATTCTGAATCCAGTAAGGAAGCCTTCATTGAAGAGCTTCCTATATCAATACCTAACAGTAATTTTCGCATGCTTTCCGATTTTACCAAAATACTATATAAAGTGCAGCGATAATTCCAGAGATTATGAAGGCTCCAATTTTGAATCCTGTACTTGTTTTAAACAAGTCACTGTTGATTTCTATGCTATTTGGATGATCTTTTCCTTTTCCTTCGATCAAACTGATAGCAATCATTAAAGCTGCTAATATTAAGAACACAACTCCCATTCGATCGATGAATGGTAGATCAGGGAAAGCGATTTTTAAAACTACTGAAAGAGGAATACTTAAAGCTGCTCCTACTAATGCGGCGTTGGAAGTAGTCTTTTTCCAAAATACTCCAAAGAAGAAAATTGCAAATACTCCCGGGCTAATAAATCCAGTATATTCTTGAATAAATTGGAAGGCTTGATCAAGCTGTCCCAAAGCTGGAGCTACGATAGCGGCAACCAAAAAAGCAACGGCAGCTGTGATTCTTCCCACTTTAACCTGCTTGCTCTCACTTGCATCTTGACCAAAATATTTCTTATAAATATCCATAGTAAAGATGGTAGAAGTACTATTGGCCATGGATGCCAAAGAAGACACGATTGCGGCAGTTAATGCGGCGAAAGCCAAACCTTTCAAACCTACTGGAAGCAGCTGCAATAGTGTTGGATAAGCTCTGTCCGACTTTATCAATCCAGTTGCCGGATCTTTCATTGACTCAATAAAACCTACATCTATTCCATTATTTACAATTACAAAAGCTGCAATCCCTGGTATTACAACAATAAGAGGCATTAATAACTTTAAGAATCCGGCGAAGATCATTCCTTTTTGTGCCTCATCTAAGCTTTTTGCGGCCAAAGCTCGCTGGGTGATATATTGATTAAAGCCCCAATAACTCAAATTGGTAATCCACATACCACCTACTAGAACAGAAATTCCAGGAAGGTCAAGATAAGCATCCCTAGTCCCTCCTTTTCCATCAGGAATCATCATTTCTCCCTTGGAAAGTATCATTGAAAAATGCCCTGGCACTTCTCTACGAAGCAAGCCTAAACCTTCCCAAGCATCTCCACTACCCACCATTTGCAAGGCTATATAAGTGGTGGCCAATCCACCAGCAATAAGGAAAACAACCTGTACTACATCAGTCCAGGCTACCGCTTTTAATCCTCCATAAATCGAATACAACATTGCAAAAAGCGCAAGACCGATGATTCCATAGACTAAAGGGACATCTAGTATGGTATTTAAACTAAGAGCTCCTAGGTAGAGTACCGAAGTCAAATTCACAAATACATATAAAAGCAACCAGAATATGGCCATGGTAGTACGAACCCTTGTATCATATCGGTCCAGCAAAAAGCCCGGCATAGTGTAAATACCCTTCTTGATATAGATGGGAAGGAAAAAGATAGCCACCACCAACAGAGTGGCTGCTGCCATCCACTCATAAGTAGATATAGCTAAGCCAAGCGCAAAACCAGAGCCCGACATTCCAATAAATTGCTCAGCTGAAATATTTGAGGCAATTAGAGAAGCTCCCACTGCCCACCAAGGCAATGCTTTTGAAGCCAGAAAATAATCAGAAGAGTTTTTGACATGACCTTTTTTTTCTCTGGAAACAAAAAGGCCCATCCCTATAATGAGTAAACAGTAGCCGATGAAAACGGCTAAATCTAAGGGTTCTAAGAGCATGAATTAGTAAGGTTAAGGTTTGGGTTGAACTTTTGGGTAATTGACTAAACTTGATTGAGAAAACCATTAAAGATAAGATTTTATGCAAACGTCTGCATAAAAAAAATAGACAATTTGATTTCAATATAATTGCCCGATTTCAAAGTTTGGAAATAATTTCTAGCATTTACTAAATCCGGAAAGACCTAACATATTGAAATACCAACTATTACTGAAGAAAGTAAATCTTATTTGTCCAGAATAAGGCTTTTTAAAATTTTCTTTAAAATTATTTTTTTTCAAATTTTAGTAAGCTTGAAAAACTAAACTAATTTTTTTGATAGGTTTTACATTTGCAATCATAAATGAAGAATTTAAGAGTTGTTTCGGAATCGCTCAATAAAGTGTTCGATAACGTTCACTTTAATTAAATGTATCAAAAATATTATGTTAAAATTATTTAACCATATACCATCTATAGCCTAATTACTACAAAAAATAAGATTTTTAGTAGAAAATGCTGTCAGTCAAATTACCTTAGCATCAAAATTGGGTAAAATAACCTATGTCAAATAAAAGTAGTGTTTTTGATATGATCGGACCGGTAATGATTGGGCCATCCTCCTCACATACCGCAGGTGTAGTCCGAATCGCGAGGGCAGCAATCCGAATTTTAGGTGGGGTTCCAGATGAGGCATCAATCACATTTTATAACTCTTTTGCCAGAACCTATGAAGGGCATGGAAGTGATCGTGCCATTATAGGAGGATTAATGGATTTTAGAACAGACGATGCTCGAATAAAGGATGCATTAGAAATCGCTAAGGAAAGAGGTTTAATCTACAAGTTTAAATCTATTGGAAACTCTTCTGTTCATCATCCAAACACCATTAAACTCAATCTTAAAAAGGGGGATCGAATCATTGAGGTTGTAGGGGAAAGCTTAGGTGGCGGAGTGATAAACATTGCAGAAGTAGATGGATTTGTTGCTAATTTTTCAGCACAAAACCATAGTTTAATTATCAAAGCATCTGATGTTGCTGGCGCAATTGCGTTTATTTCAAGTATAATTGCACAAGAAAAAGCAAATATTGCAACCATGTCCGTTTCGAGAAAAGGCAAGAATAATTTAGCTTGCCATGTAATTGAAATGGATTCTGGTATTCAAAAAATAACTCTTGAATACCTGAGATCGATTCCTTGGATCAAAGAATTAATTTACATACCAGATATAGACCTTTAATTCCACACATGAAAAAGTACATTTGGAGTCTTTTTTTAGCTTCAGGTTTTATTTTCCAAGTTCAAGCGCAGGATATTCCGGCAGGTCCTTATGATCTGCAGACAGCGGTTGATATAGCTTTGGAAAATAACCTTACACTAAAACGAAGCGAACTAAACCAACTTAGTAACGAAGCAACAGTAATGCAAAATAAGGGGGCGAGATACCCTACTTTCTCTACTGGAGCTAGTACAGGATACCGATGGGGTAGATCCATTAACCCAGTAACTAACCTATTTGAAACAGCAAGAATCGGGAATATTAATCTTTCTGCTAATTCTAATGTCACATTGTTTGCTGGAAGTCGGGTGACAAATACTTTAAACCAGAGTCAGACCAATTTGGAAGCTGGGCTTTACAATATAGAGGCTACAAAAAATAATATTACACTTAATATTATTAATCTTTTCGTGAATGTAGTTTTCAACCGAGAGCAAGTGAATATTGCAGAAAGTCAACTTGCAACCTCGAAAGAGCAATTAGATCGAACCAAAAAATTGGTTGAGGCAGGTTCACTACCACTTTCTGATCAATTAGACTTGCAATCTCAAAATGCAACGAATGAATTAGAGGTGATCAACGCAAGAAATAACCTTAGAATATCCAAACTTAATTTGGCTCAAGCGATGCAAATCCCATTTACCGAGGATTTCCAAGTGATTGAGCCCGAATTTGTGATCAATGAAAATCTCATGGCTACAGAAACTCCTGAAATAATTTACAACACAGCTGTAGAAATTATGCCGGAAATTAAATTAGCCCAATCCAATGTCGAAAGTGCAGAATATGGGGTTAAAGTTGCAAAAGGAGCCTTTCTCCCAACACTTGGTTTAGGGGCAAATTTATTTTCCAATTATGTAGACCAAGCTTTTGGAACGGAGCGTCCAACTTTTGGTCAACAAATTGAAAACAACTTGTCACAATCCGTGAATTTAAATTTAAGTATTCCGATTTTTTCTCAGCTCAACAACAAAGCAAATGTTCAACGTGCTAGAGTTCAGAAACAAATCAGTGAAGTAGCCGAAATCGAAGCGAAAAACACCTTGAGACAAGATATTGAAACTGCCTATAACAGTGCTCTTTCTGCTGAACAATCCTACGAAGCAAATTTGATTCGATTAGAAGCAGTTCAGGAGTCTTTCCGGATCGCTCAGCAACGATTAGATGCTGGAGCCATTAATTCAGTTGATTTTCAAGTTGCTCAAAACAACCTCTTCAACACTCAGGCAGATTTGTTAAATGCAAAATACACTTACATCTTTAGAGTCAAAGTGCTCGATTTCTACCTAGGTAATCCCATTAATCTTAACTAAACCATGGCAAACAAAAAATCAAATAAACTATTGTATTACTTATTTGGTGCAATAGTAGTTCTTATAATTTTCGCAGTAATCGCCAGAAAAGCCGGATGGGTAGGTGGAGTAAAGGAGCTAGAAGTAGAAGTATCAAAGGCTGCAAAAACAAAAATTGTTGAAAAAGTGAGTGCTTCCGGTGAGATTCAGCCTGAGGTAGAAGTAAAACTAAGCCCGGATGTGGCTGGTGAAATCATCGAATTGAACATCGAGGAAGGTGACTCTGTAGAAGTGGGTAAACTGCTTGTTAAAATCCGTCCTGACAACTTCATTTCTGCACTGGATAGAACGAAAGCAAACTTAAATCAACAGCTTGCAAATCTAGCGCAAGCCAAAGCATCGCTGCAACGATCAGAAGCTCAATTCACTCAAGCAGAATTGAATTTTGAAAGACAGAAAAAACTATATGAGCAAAAAGTAATTTCTGATGCGGATTACGAAACAGCGCAGGCAAATTATATATCTGCCCAGAAAGATTTGGAAGCTGCTAAGCAAAATGTAGTCGCTTCAGAATTTATCATTAAAAGTTCACAGGCAACAGTTAACGAGGCAGCTGAAAACCTTAGGTTAACCAATGTGTATTCTCCAGTTAGTGGAATTGTATCAAATCTATTGGTTGAGCAAGGGGAAAGAGTAGTGGGTACACAGCAAATGGCTGGTACTGAAATGCTGACTATTGCCGACTTATCAAAAATGGAAGTGAGAGTAGATGTCAATGAAAATGACATTGTAAGGTTAAGCCTTGGTGACACCACTGTCATTGATGTGGACGCCTATGCTTACACAGGTAAAAAATTCATGGGGATTGTCACTTCTATTGCAAATACTGCAAACGCAAAATCATCGCCTGATGCAGTGACAGAGTTTAAGGTTAAAATCAGGATTTTAAATAGTTCTTATCAAGATTTGGTACAAGAAGGAAAGAAATACCCTTTCAGACCAGGAATGACCGCATCTGTAGAAATTCTGACTACCTCAAAAAACAATGCGTTAGCTGTTCCGCTTTCTGCAGTTACCACTCGTGACAACCAATTAGACACTTTAGCTGGTGGAACGACCAAGTCAAAAGAATTGGTATTTATCAACGATGGAGGTGTTGCAAAATTGAGACAAATCAAAACTGGTATTTCTGATTTCCAAAATATCGAAGTCCTTGACGGAATTAAAGAAGGAGAAGAAATAATCTCAGGGCCTTACTTTATTGTCAGCAAAGAACTAAAAGATGGTGACAAAGTGAAGGTTTCAGAAGGAAAAGCTAAAATTGAAGTAAAAGAAGATTAATTACTTCAAGAACCAAAAAAGCCTTCTCTGTACGTACAGAGAAGGCTTTTTTTTACCATTTTTTCAGTTGTTCATAGATAAGATGGAGGGGAAATCCCATCACATTAAAATAGGACCCTTCTATTTTTGTCACTCCCATAAAACCTATCCATTCTTGAATCCCATATGCACCAGCCTTATCGAAAGGTTTGTAAACTTTGATATAATGCCAAATCTCATCTTCTTCCAAAAACCGAAAAGTAACTAAGGTCTCATCCTCCATAGTAATCATTTTGGATTTACTCCTCAGCGTCACAGCAGTCATTACTTTATGAGTCGCTCCTGAAAGACTTTTCAGCATATCAAATGCTTCTTGCTCCGTCTTTGGCTTACCTAAAACATGATTGTTTTCAAGAACAACTGTATCTGATGTAATCAAAATTTCATTATCACCCAACTGATCTCCAAAAGCATCTGATTTCAGCTTAGAGAGATAGGCTGCTACATATTCTGCCTTAAGGTCAGGCGGCACTATTTCATCCACTGGGCTAAGTCTGATTTCAAAATCGACTTCCAAGCCTCTCAACAATTCTTGTCGCCTTGGAGAATTGGAGGCTAATATGATTTTTTTATCCTTTAGGTTATTCAACATAAGCTTGATAATCAAAATGAAATTCAGATTGGTCAATACTGGCGAATAATAAACCTCCCAGTGCTTTTGGATAGAAGTAGGTGGATTTTTGAGGCATCACAAAACCAGACTTACAGACCTCCAGAACCTGTGCAAGCTCAAGTTCTCTCGTGATTACAGCAAAGCTTGCATTTCCAGATTTAACCTCTTGAATACAGCGCGAAAAATTCCGTTCATATACCAATTGATCTGAATTTCTTTGCTGGTCTGAAGAAATTCCAAGAATACGTGTAAATACAAGTTCATGTAATACTTCCAAATCTAACTTCCGAATAGGGTCTGGTAAATGTTGATTAAAGGTTTGATATTTTTCTTTTGATAGCTGTAAAAGATAGCTCTCCTCTCCTATTACTAACCCAAAAGACCAAGGCTTGTGAAAGGCATACCCTCCTAGTTCTTCTGAATCTCCGAACTTTTTCACTTCAAACCATTCGCTGACTTTAGCCATAAATTCACCCTCAGTCATTTTAAGCCCATAAAATAATCGGTGCGTCGGAAGGATTTTTAAATGATTTCCAGCTGTATTGGTCAAATACATCATATGATAATCAAATCCCTTCCATTTCTCCTCGGACAAATTCCCTTGCTGCGATTTCCGATAAGCTATTGCACCTTGTAATCGGTGATGCCCGTCTGCTAAAATGATTTTTTTATCCCTCAAAACCTTCAAAAACTTTGAAATAACCTTAGCATCATGAATTACTCCCAGTACTTCTCTCACACCTTGATAGTCTTCCAGTTCATAAAGAGGAGAAGCTATCGCGGCATCCATGTGAACCTCTAAACTCCCCTCCAAATCTTCATATAATCCATGAGTAGGGCTAGCTTGAATTTGACTACTTTTTAGAAGTTCTATCCGGTCATTTACTGCAGAAACGATTGTATTTTCATGTCTCAAAATAACATTTTCATCCCAGTCATAGGCCTTAATCTGACAGATAAATCCCTTTCTACAACGCTCCTCTTGTTCTCCTGGTAATCTAAAATATTGATAATAAACATAAATTCCAGGAAGAAGGTCTTGTTTCAAAATCCCTTCTTTTTTCCATTTTTGAAGTGTCAATGCAGCTTCTTGAGCTGGATTTGCTCCTTTGGGAACTGATAGATGAATACTATTTAGTGGGTTTTCATACAACAGTTTCCGCTGCTTGGCTGATACTACATCAAATAATGGAGCAGATAATTCTTCTATTCCAGAAGCTAATTCATCAGAATATCTCCAGGCTTTTATAGGTAAAATCTCCGCCATCTTAATTTAATCTCTTTCTCCAAGCTGACTCATTAGTTCCTCCTTGGCTTGAGTTTGGAATTGAAATATTGGTCTCTTTTTGAAGAAACTCTACAGCCAAGGCCGCTAACAATTCAGATTCTTCCAAAGTCAAGTCAGAATCCAAAACTTCTGGGGTAAAATAATGCTCGACAAATTTCGTGTCGAAATTCCCACTTATAAATGCTTCATGGCTTAGGGCAAATCTGCAAAAACCAAGAGTTGTTTGAATACCACTTATCTTATATTCATCAATCGCTCGAATCATCCGATCAATAGCAGAAGTTCTATCCTCAGCATGAGTGATTAATTTTGCAATCATAGGATCATAATAAATAGGTATTGCCATTCCTTGTTCAAAACCATCATCCACTCTTATCCCAGGTCCTTCAGGTCTTTGATAAGTATGTAAAGTCCCTATATCCGGAAGGAAGTTATTTCGTGGATCTTCTGCATAGACTCTTACTTCTATGGAGTGACCATGTATTTTAAGATCTTCTTGAGAAAAAGATAGCTGCCTACCCTCTGCAATATAAATCTGTTCACGAACCAGATCCTTTCCTGTGATCATTTCTGTCACCGGATGCTCCACCTGCAGTCTGGTATTCATTTCGAGGAAATAAAAATTCAATTGATCATCCACAATAAATTCTACGGTACCTGCTCCATAATAGTCACAAGCTTTTGCAACTCCTACAGCGGCATCTCCCATAGCTTTTCGCATTTCCGGAGTAACTACTGCTGATGGAGCTTCCTCAATTACTTTTTGATGTCTTCGCTGAATCGAGCATTCCCGTTCAAAAAGATAAACCACATTGCCTTTCTGATCACCTAAAATCTGAATCTCTATATGACGAGGTGAGGTAATGAATTTTTCGATAAAAACTGCTCCATCTCCAAATGCAGATTTAGCTTCACTGACCGCTCGCTGCATTTGTGATTCAAATTCTTCTTCATTCTCCACAATCCGCATCCCCTTACCTCCTCCTCCGGCGCTGGCCTTAATCAGAATTGGATATCCGATTTCTGCTGCTCTTCTTTTTGCAACTGAAATATCAGAGATGGCCTCTTCGGTTCCAGGGACAAGTGGTATATCATAATGAGAAACTGCTTGTTTGGCAGCAAGTTTACTACCCATTACTTCTATAGATTCAGGAGATGGACCAACAAAGATGATTCCTGCATCTTTCACTTTTCTGGCAAAATCAGCATTCTCAGAAAGAAATCCATATCCAGGGTGTATAGCATCGACATTTAACTCTTTCGATAGCGAAATTATTTTTTCTCCTAGCAAATAAGATTCCGATGATGGAGCTGGACCAAGACAAATCGCTTCATCTGCAAAATGAACATGAGGTGAATTACGGTCTGCTTCACTGTACACAGCTACAGTGCTGATTCCCATCTCTTTTGCAGTACGCATGATTCTTAGGCTTATTTCACCTCTATTAGCAACTAGAAGTTTTTTAATTTTTGACATATCTATAATGTTTATTTGGGTATGCGGTAGGCAGAAAGCGAAATAAAGAAATAAATCTGAGCTTTATAAAGAATCCTTGAATCACCTACCGAATTTTGCTTGGGAGGCATTTAAGTTTTATTTTTGGCGTTTAATGGATTGAACATTAAAAAAACATATCACTAAATAACAAAAGCTTTGGATCTATTTGCAAAATTAAAAACGAACATGGGACCCTTAGGCAAACACTCTGAGTTTGCAGATGGTTATTTCTCTTTCCCAAAATTAGAGGGAGAAATTGCTCCAAGAATGATTTTTCAAGGTAAAGAAGTTCTTACCTGGAGTTTGAATAATTATTTGGGTCTCGCCAATCACCCTGAAGTTCGTAAAGCTGATGCTGACGCAGCTGCAAAATGGGGCGCAGCCTACCCAATGGGCGCAAGAATGATGTCTGGACAAACTAGCTTGCATGAAAAGCTTGAAGATGAACTGGCTGAGTTTGTAAAAAAAGAGAAAGCCTATTTATTGAATTATGGTTACCAGGGAATCATGTCTGTCATCGATTCGCTACTAGACCGCAAGGATGTAGTCGTTTATGATTCCGAATGCCATGCTTGTATAATAGATGCACTTAGAATGCATATGGGAAAGCGATATGTATTTCCTCATAATGATATCGAAAGTTGCGAAAAGCAATTAGAAAGAGCTACCAAACTAGCTAATGAAACAGGAGGAGGAATTCTTGTAATTACCGAAGGAGTTTTTGGAATGACCGGTGACCAAGGTAAGTTGAAGGAAATCGTTGAGCTTAAAAAGAAATTTGAATTTCGCCTTTTAATAGATGATGCACACGGGTTCGGTACAATGGGGAAAACCGGTGCTGGAACCGACGAAGAGCAAGGTGTCCAAGATCAAGTAGATATTTACTTTTCGACTTTTGCTAAATCAATGGCAAGTATCGGAGCTTTTGTGGCAGGTGATGCAGATTTGATTCTTTATTTGAGATACAATATGCGTTCTCAAATTTTCGCAAAGTCATTGCCAATGCTTTTAGTGGAAGGTGGTTTGAAACGATTGGAATTATTAAGATCTCAACCGGAATTGAAGGATAATCTTTGGAAAATCGTCAATGCATTGCGTAAAGGACTCCATGAAAATGGCTTTAGCACCGGAAAATCAAATTCACCAGTTACACCGGTAGTTTTGAATGGAACAGTAGGTGAAGCCGCAGCTTTAACAAAAGATTTAAGAGAAAATTACGGAATTTTCTGTTCTGTAGTAATCTACCCAGTAGTACCTAAAGGCATGATTATCTTAAGGTTGATCCCAACTGCGGTACATACTCTTGAAGATGTAAATGAAACTATTCTAGCATTTGCTGCGATCAAAGAAAAGTTGACCAGCGGCTTTTATAAAAATTCAGAACTCGCTATTTCTTTCGGAGAATAAATTTTTTTTCAAAAAAAATGCCCTCTGGATTGAATTAGCAAGTATTTGACCTATATTGGAAGCAAATAAACTTATCATCAACCTAAAAAAAACACTTTTACTATGAGCAGATTTAGTGAAGTTAGAGATTTGATCCTCGGAATGGAGGAAGATTTCGTTAAGTTCTACGAAAAAGGCAACCAGGCTGCAGGAACAAGAGTAAGAAAAGGAATGCAGGACCTAAAAAACATTGCTCAGGACATCCGTAAGGAAGTTCAGGACAAGAAAAACGAAGGTTAATCTTCAAATAAAAAAAGGTGACTTTTCAGTCACCTTTTTTTTTATGCCTAATCTATTTGATTAGAATTCTATTTTATTGTTTTCACGCTCCAAATCAGCCATTCTCATTGAAGGATCAATTTCTACAGATTTGATAGTATCCATTTTTTTATTGATCATAATAGATTTGGTATAGTTAGTCCAAGGCCAGTCCTCTGTCAAAATACGCTCAGGCATTCCAGATTCATTTTCCTTTTCACCTCTCATAATCACCAATGGCAAATAAACCTGTTCTGATGAGCCATCTTTGTAAGTGATGATCAAATCAACTGGCATAGGCATCAAACCCAATCGCTCTAATATAATTTCTGTTTTATCTCCTTGGGGATTTACAGATTTTACACCGTAATCAATTGTCTTTGTGGAATTCACAAAGTATTCTTTGTACCAATCCAACTCCATTCCGCTCTCTTTTTCCATTACTCGAATAAAATCATTCACGTTTGGATGTTTGAATTTCCAAGTATCAAAGTATTTCAACATCCCCTGATCTCTGACTTCATCACCAATTACGTACCCTAGCTGGGCTAAGAAAGTTGCCCCTTTTGAATATGCCGCTGAGCTATACGCAGAATTTGTATTGTAATGATCAGAGTGGGTACTCATAGGTTCTTCCAGGCCAGACTTAGCAAGCTTAAAATATCCTGAATAGGAACCTGCCAGAGGATTTTTAGATTCGGAATAAATCGAACTCATCGCAAGACTTGAAGCATAACTTGTAAATCCCTCGTCCATCCAAGGATAAAGTGATTCATTGGATCCTAAAACCCCGTGAAACCAACTGTGTGCTAATTCATGCACCATCACTCCTACCAGACTTCTGATGCTACGCTCTCCAGTGATAAGTGTGGACATCGCATATTCCATTCCACCGTCTCCACCTTGTACTACCGAGAATTGCTTGTATGGATACTGACCAAAATGCTGGGATAGATAGTTAATTGCTTTTGGCGTGTATTCTTTAAGTTTTTCCCAATTTTCAGATGTTTTTTCGCCTGGAATAAAGAAATGATGAACTGTAATTCCATTCTCCATCTGCACCTTATCATGTTGGTATTTAGGATCTGCAGCCCACATGAAATCGTGAACCATTGGGGCTTTAAAGTGCCAAGTCAAGGTGTTTCCTTTTGGTGAAGGCACCTTTACACCCTCATCTTGATAGCCATGACCAATTTCATTTGGATTTTGTAAGTAACCAGTTCCTCCTATTACATAGGTTTTATCCAAGGTGATTTTCACATCAAAATCACCCCAAATCCCATAAAACTCTCGTCCAATATATGGATTTGAATGCCATCCCTGTTCATCATAATTCGCCACTTTTGGATACCATTGAGCCATGGAATATCGTACTCCTTCCTCCCCATCGCGACCAGATCTACGAATCTGAATAGGCGTTTGACCCATAAATTTCGACTCAAACTTAACCGTAGAATTTGGCTGAATAGGTTCATCCAAGTAAACTACTAAGATTGTTTCCTCTTCTGTGAATTTGACAGGTTTCCCATTCATTTTTAATTCAGTCACATGGAGGTAACCTATTTCGTCAGGTTTTAATTTGGAGATCCGATCAGCTACCCTACGGTCAGGATCAGCTATCGTACGAGATCTTTCATCCATCATACTCCCAGGTTGGAAAGCATTGTAATACAAGTGAATAAACACCTTATCCAATTCATCCGGTGAATTGTTAGTGTAGGAAATAATTTGCGAACCAGTATATTGATTTGTTTTAACGTCAAGATTAACAGCTATTTCGTAATCTATCGCCTGTTGAAAACGACCAGTTTGAGCAGAGACTTCTGCTATTAAAAGCAGGCAAAGAAAAAGCCCAATAAAAGGCCTTGACAAATGTGAATTCATAGAATAATAATTTTTTTGTTAAAGAAAATGAAATTGACATCCACCCCCAAACCATCAATAAAAAACTAGGAAAAAATTGAAATTTTTAAAATCCAGTCCCATTGAAATAATTTGTAGATATAGTCTTATCAGTTTTTGTTTAATTGAAGCAGAAAAAAAATAAATTCTATGAAAAAAATTTACATCCTCATTTTAGCCACCTTCTTAAGCTTCACGGTAAGCGGACAACAGGTGGATATGGATTTGTTTAAATCCATGAAGACAAGAAATGTAGGCCCTGCCGGCATGAGCGGAAGAATAACTGCAATCGATGCCATTGATTCAGATCCTACAACCATCTATGCAGGCTCTGCTTCGGGTGGACTTTGGAAGTCTACTTCAGGTGGAATCACTTGGAAACCCATTTTTGATGAGCAAAAAGTACACTCCATCGGAGCAATTTCTATTTACCAAAAGAATCCAGATATAATCTGGGTAGGAACTGGTGAAGGGAATCCTCGAAATTCACTAACCATGGGCGGAGGAGTCTATAGATCCTTAGATGCAGGCAAGACTTGGCAGCTCATGGGTCTGGAAAAAACTAAAGCTATTCACAGAATAATCGTTCATCCAGATGATTCTAATACAGTCTTTGTTGGAGCGATTGGATCACCTTGGGGAGAGCAAGAAGACAGAGGTGTTTATAAGACAACAGATGGAGGGAAAACTTGGAAAAAAATTCTCTACGTAGATTCCAAAACAGGTGTTGGTGAGATGATTATGGATCCCAATAATCCAAATAAGATCTTTGTCAATATGTGGCAACACCGTCGCTATCCTGACTTTTTCGAATCCGGAGGGCCTTCTTCAGGTCTTTATTTGACATACGATGGTGGTGAAAATTGGAAAAAACTTGATGAGACCAATGGAATTCCAAAAGGAGACTTAGGAAGAATGGGTCTTGCAATCTCAGCTTCAAATAGCAATAAAATTTATGCATTAATTGAGTCTAAAAAGAATGCACTCTATGTCTCTGAAGATGGAGGAAATAAATTTGAAATGATAAACAGTGGAAGTGATATCGGAGATCGGCCATTTTACTATTTCGAGATTTATGCTGATCCAAAAAATGATAATCGACTTTACACCCTTTATAGTAGAGTGGGTATGAGCGAAGATGGCGGTAAATCCTTCCAACAGCTTCTTCAATATGAAGGAGTTCATCCAGATCACCATGCTTGGTACATCAATCCTAACGATCCAAAACTAATGATTGATGGAAATGATGGAGGATTAAACATCACAAGAGACGGTGGTAAGACCTGGTATTTCGCAGAAAATATCCCAGTCGGACAATTCTATCATGTGAATGTAGACAATGAACTTCCTTATAATATTTATGGAGGCATGCAGGACAATGGCTCTTGGGTAGGACCTTCTTATATCTGGAGAAGAGATGGAATCAGAAATACCTACTGGCAGGAAATTTCCTTTGGAGATGGTTTTGATGTGGTCTCCTACCCAGGTGATTCAAGATATGGATACACCATGTCTCAAGGCGGTAATGTTTCCCGTTTTGATAAGCTCACAGGACATAATAAAACCATCAGACCAACACATCCAGATAAAGATGTCTTTTTGAGATTCAATTGGAACGCAGCAATCGCTCAAGATCCTCATGATATAAACACCATATATTATGCATCTCAGTTTTTGCATAAATCAACAGACCGTGGGGATACTTGGGAAATCATTTCACCGGACTTGACCACCAATGATTCTACAAGACAGCGTCAACAAAAGACTGGAGGATTAACCTTTGATATTACAGGAGCTGAGAATAATACTACAATCGTAGCTATTGCTCCTAGCCCTGTGGATCCAAGTGTAATCTGGGTTGGAACTGATGACGGAAATCTACAAGTGACTAAAGATGGCGGAAAAACATGGACTAATGTAGTTTCTAAGCTTTCAGGACTACCTAAAGGGTCTTGGATTCCTCAAGTTCAGGCTTCCCAATACGATGCAAATGAAGCTTGGGTAGTTGCGAATGATTATCGAAATAATGATTTCAGTGCCTATGCCTATCACACTTCTAATCTTGGCGGAAGTTTCACCAGAATAGCTGATGACTCTAAAGTTTGGGGATACACGCTATCGATCAAGCAAGACACAGAAGTTCCTAATCTAGTTTTCTTAGGAACTGAATTCAGTTTGTATGTCTCTTTTGACAAAGCTAAAACTTGGAATAAGTGGGAACATGGATATCCAAAAGCAGTTTCCACTTATGATATGACTATTCAGGAGCGTGAAGCTGACCTTGTAATAGGTACCTTCGGAAGATCAATGTGGGTTTTGGATGATATACGTCCTTTACGAGTTTTTGCACAGAATAACGGTAAACTTCCAGAATCGAAAATCACAGCGGTTCCGGCATCAGATGCTTATCAGGCAGAGATTCAACAGCCTCATGGTGAAAGATTCCCAGCAGACGGAAAGTACGCTGCCGAAAACAGAGAGTTCGGTGGACGTTTAAGTTTTATTATAAATCAAGCAGATACTATAAAGTTGGATACGGTAACGGTTTCGATTTTCAATGAAGCAGGAGAGCAAATCAGAACATTGAAAACTGTGCCTGTCAATGGTGTAAACCGGATCACTTGGAATCTGGATCGTAAATCAACAGCTGAAATGAGCAACTCTCCACGAAGAGGAGGTCGAAGAAGCGGATTCTTTGAACCAAGCGGTGGAGATGCACTTCCAGGAAAATATAAGGTAGTTTATGCATTCCAAGACTCCAAAGCTGAGACTACCATTAATGTTTACTCAGATCCTAGAATCAAAGTTAATTTGGCAGATTTGAAAGCTAAAGAAGATTTTATGAAGAAATTGGAAGGCCTTACTTCGGAAGTCAGTGCTTCAACAGAAAAGTTGGATAACGCACAAAAAACAATTGACAAAGTGTTAGCAATGACTAAAGATATTGAAACTGAAGAGGCAAAAGCACTTACCAAAGCTGCCAAAGATGTTAAAAAATCATTGGATATGACTAGAGAAGCTTTTGATGGACCTACTTTAGAAGGTCAGGGAATCGTAAGAAGCCTATACCCTACGACAATGACTATGGTAAGTCTACCTCGTAGATATGCTGGTTCGTCCTATACCGCTCCTGGAGCTACAGAGCTACGTTTATATGATCAAGCACGTTCAGCTGCTGATGAGGCAATATCTAAAGTAGAATTGTTTATGAATGGCGACTGGAAAGCTTTTGAAGAAAAAGTAAAGGCTACTCCAATTGATATTTTTGAAGAAGTCAAAAAGGATTAAACAGACCTAAAAAAAATTAAAGCGCTTGGAAATTTATCCAAGCGCTTTTTTTGATCCTATGCCTAATTATTTTTTATCAATCTCCTTGTGATCGTTTGATTATTAATCTGTACTTGAATTTGGTATAATCCATTACTCAGTGCACGTAGATCGATATTTCTAATAAATCCTTTTTCGTAATCTCCGGACTCTTCAAAGACTAATCTTCCTGTAGCATCAAACACCTTTAATTGGATAATCGATGGCTGGGAAATATCTATTTTAACATTGGTCTCCGATACAGCAGGGTTAGGATAAACTAACACTGAATTTTCCTGCATTTCTCTAAATAACTCAAACTCTTTGGTGAGGACATTTCCTACGATGTCTGAACTGGAGATATTAATAGGGAGGATATCTGTTCCCATTTCATTTCCCTTCCAAATCAATCTATTCTCTTCAATTTTGAAGTTTGAATTTGGTAGCAATTCGTAAGAATGGAAATCATCAGCTGTATCAACCGTTTTTAAAACAGCAATTATATCTCCTTCTTTCACATCTATTGGGATAATAACATTCGATAGAAGTATATCTGTTGGAGAAGGTTTATCCAAAACAAGAACTGATACTTGGACATTTTCAGATAATACTCCTAGTTCCGAATCCTTTAAAACACCTTCTACAAATTGAACACCTTCTAAGATTGGATCATATTGATCCATATTCCAAAGAATTGGCTTTTCAGAAAGTGAATTTTCAATTCCTGTTAAATCTTCATGAATTCTTTCCTTTGAAGTATTCCAGTCCACAACCATCAATTCCAATTCTCTATACGACTTGTTTTTCCTTTTTTCAGGACTATGAACCGTGATGCTACCTCCTGTTATTTTTGTCGACGCCTCTTTATAATCTGAAGCTCCTTTTTCATTATCATAGATAATTTCAGAAGTTGAACTATTCCAAATCTTAATCCTAAACTTGTCTATCTCCTTTTTACCATATTTCTTTTTATCATCTTTTTTATCCCCATCCACAGCTGACACCATAAAGGAATATCCCGAATTCCCATTGATAGTTCCCTTCCCTTTATAAATAGCCTTATATCCTGCAATTACCAAAGACATATCATCATAGGAAGAACTATTAAAATTAAGGCCACCATTCTTAAACTGGAACTCTGTGTTGCCATCTACTCTATTACTTCCTTTTTTGTATTTGGCTACGAAACCGAAGTTGGCTCTACCTTCCGCATTCATATCTTGTAAATAAGCTCCCTTCGGAGACCATATAGTACCTCCTCCAGTTACAAAACCTCCATCTGGATCATAAATAACAGCTAGGTCCGTTAATCGCTCAACTTTGTTACCACATTCATCTATCACAACCAATTTGATTTGGTATACACCAGCTTTTGAATAGACGTGTTGAGCATCAAATCCAAAATCATCAGACTCATCATCATCGTCGTCATCATCACAATCCGAATCTTCCTTATGCTCTGAATGCTTGTGTTTTGTATTAAAACCGTTGAAGGTTTTGTTAGGCATGATTAAAGAACTTATATAACGAGAATTATAATCTGATTTATCGTGACGAGGTTTATCATCTGAGTCATAATTTATAACTGATGTTGTTGTTCCGTCATCCCAATCCCAATAAGCCTCTACAATAGAACCTAAAACCATAGCTGAAACCTTGATTTTTGAATAAACAGGTTTTGGATCCAATGGTCCTGAAATCGAGATTATTTCTAAGTCACTTAAGCATGGCTCATCAGAACAGCTTCCAGCAATTCCTGGGTTTTTAAATTCATCAGAATCATCACAATCATCCGGGTTGGCTACATAGCCCAAAGGCATGTTGCAGGATTCTATCGAGTTATTCGGATCTCCAAAGCCGTCGCCATCCTGATCTAAATAGTAAGTGGTCAAGCCAACCGCATCCGGATCTGCGTCATCCACTAAACCATCGCAGTCATTGTCAATGCCGTCACAGATTTCAGGTGCTCCTGGATAAACCGTGTTATTGAAATCATCGCAATCTCCTTCGCTAGGCTTGAATCCATCACCGTCTGAATCATTTTCGTTAAGAATTATTGTAACAATTGCTGTCTCATCATTTTCATTTCCATTGACATCTCTTGCAGTCAAGATCACCATATTGTCACCAACGTCTACACTTGAGAATGTATAGTTATCCAGCACTAGGGATAGAATGCCGCAATTGTCAAATGTTCCATCATTAACATCTTGTGGAGTAATTGTTAAAGTCTCTCCTTCATCAATATTGAAAGTTCTATTTCTAGTAATTACTGTAGGCAATTCCGAATCAACAACTGTTACCATGAAGCTGGCAGTTTCTCCATTTCCATGAATGTCTTTCGCAGTATAGGTTACTATCGTTTCACCAACTGGGAAGATTGTACCTGATTGATAGTTTGAATTGAATGTATCTATTCCACAATTGTCGATTGCTTCAGGTTCAATCCAACTCACTATTGCTCCACAAACTCCTTCATCATTGTTTACAATGATGTTACCAGGAACATTCGTAATCAAAGGTTTCTCAATGTCATTTACTGTGATAGTCTGAATTACCTCTTCAGCAGCATTGCCATTCACATCCGATACATTCCAAGTAATCGTAGTCTCTCCAACAGGATATGGTGCGGTCAATTCAAGGCCGTCACTTCTGACTCCTGTCGGATCGCCAACAGCGCAGTTATCCGTTGCAGAAGCAGTCGCGGTAAAGCTTGCTTCGCAAAGTCCAGCTTCGGTATCCAGGTTCTGATCTCCATTGGTGGTTATCACAGGAAGTTGAGTGTCAGTAACAGTAACATTAAAGCTACATGTTGATTGATTTCCAGCTCCATCTGTAGCAGTGTAGATTACAGTAGTTATTCCAACTGGGAATAAAGTACCTGGTTCAAAATTGCTATTCAGGATCACTGAGCCGCTGTTATCTGTAGCTGTTGGTTCAATCCAATCGACCAAAGCTCCGCAGTTGTCCGCATCTGTTTCTACAGTGATTCCAACTGGGCAATCACTAATAATTGGATCTTCATTATCTCCACTTTCTGTGATATCTATTTTAAAACTGCATTCCTTTGTATTACCAGCAAAGTCTGTTGCCTGATATATTACAGGTGTAGAACCAAGCGGGAAGAATTCTCCACTCGCCAGTCCACTGATCAATTCTAAGCTGGCAATACCGCAGTTATCCGTCGCTATTGGCAAATCATAGTTGATCACTTTCCCTGTTTCTCCAAATGCAACTGTGGTACTGATGTCGGATGGACAAGTAATCACAGGAAGCTGATTATCTATTACGGTAATAGTCTGAACAACTGCTTCGGCAGCTTTTCCATTTACGTCTGAAACATTCCAAGTAATCGTAGTCTCTCCAACAGGATATGGTGCGGTCAATTCAAGGCCGTCACTTCTGACTCCTGTTGGATCGCCAACAGCGCAGTTATCTGTAGCAGAAGCAGTCGCGGCAAAGCTTGCTTCGCAAAGTCCAGCTTCAGCATCCAGATTCTGATCTCCATTGGCGGTAATAACAGGAAGTTGATTGTCTCTTACAGTAATGGTCTGTACGACTTCTTCGGCAGCGTTTCCATTTACATCTAAAACATTCCAGGTAATGATGGTTTCTCCCACTGGATACGGAGCAGTCAAATCAAGTCCATCACTTCTGACTCCTGTCGGTTCGCCAACTGAGCAGTTATCGGTAGCAGAGGCAGTCGCCGTAAAGCTTGCTTCGCAAAGTCCAGCTTCGGCATCCAGATTCTGATCGCCATTCGTGGTTATCACAGGAAGTTGATTGTCAGTTACGGTAATAGTCTGAGTTACCGCTTCTGCAGCTTTTCCATTTACATCCGACACATTCCAAGTAATCGTAGTCTCTCCAACTGGATACGGAGCAGTCAAATCAAGTCCATCACTTCTGACTCCTGTCGGTTCGCCAACTGAGCAGTTATCGGTAGCAGAGGCAGTCGCCGTAAAGCTTGCTTCGCAAAGTCCAGCTTCAGCATCCAGATTCTGATCGCCATTCGTGGTTATCACAGGAGGTTGTGAATCAATCACCGTTACTGTGAAGCTACATGTTGATTGATTTCCAGCTCCATCTGTGGCGGTGTAGATTACTGTTGTTATTCCAACTTGGAATAAAGTACCTGGTTCAAAATTGCTATTCAGGATCACTGAGCCGCTATTATCGGTGGCAGTAGGTTCAATCCAATTGACCAAAGCTCCGCAGTTCTCCGGATCTGTTTCTACAGTAATCCCAACCGGACAATCATTAATAATTGGATCTTCATTATCCTCGCTTTCAGAGACATCAACTGTAAAACTGCATTCCATTGTATTACCAGCAAAGTCTGTTGCTTGATAGAGTATAGTTGTAGAACCAAGCGGGAAGAATTCTCCACTTGCCAGTCCACTGATCAATTCTAAGCTGGCAATACCGCAGTTATCCGTCGCTATTGGCAAATCATAAGTAACCACTTTTCCAGTTTCTCCAAATGCAACCGTGGTACTGATGTCGGATGGACAAGTTATCACAGGAAGCTGATTATCGATAACTGTAATAGTCTGAACAACTACTTCGGCAGCTTTTCCATTTACATCTGAAACATTCCAGGCAATGGTGGTTTCTCCAACTTGATATGGTGCGGTCAATTCAAGTCCGTCACTTCTGACTCCTGTTGGATCGCCAACAGCGCAGTTATCCGTAGCAGAAGCAGTCGCAGTAAAGCTTGCTTCGCAAAGTCCAGCCTCGGCTTCCAGATTCTGATCTCCATTCGTAGTTATCACAGGAAGTTGATTGTCAGTTACGGTTATGGTCTGTAACACTTCTTCCCCAGCATTGCCATTCACATCCGATACATTCCAAATAATGGTAGTCTGTCCAACTGGATACGGAGCAGTCAAATCAAGGCCGTCACTTCTGACTCCTGTTGGATCGCCAACAGCGCAGTTATCCGTAGCAGAAGCAGTCGCGGCAAAGCTTGCTTCGCAAAGTACAGCTTCAGCATCCAGATTCTGATCCCCATTCGTGGTTATCACAGGAAGTTGATTGTCTCTTACAGTAATGGTCTGTACGACTTCTTCGGCAGCGTTGGTATTTATATCCGATACATTCCAGGTGATAGTAGTCTCTCCAACTGGATACGGAGCAGTCAAATCAAGTCCATCACTTCTGACTCCTGTAGGTTCTCCAACTGAGCAGTTATCATTAGCAGAAGCAGTCGCTGTGAAGCTTGCTTCGCAAAGTCCCGCTGTCGCATTCAGATTCTGATCGCCATTCGTGGTTATCACAGGAAGCTGATTGTCAGTTACGGTTATGGTCTGAATTACCGTTTCTGCAGCTTTTCCATTTACATCTGAAACATTCCAAGTAATCGTAGTCTCTCCAACCGGATACGGAGCAGTCAAATCAAGGCCGTCACTTCTGACTCCTATTGGATCGCCAACAGAGCAGTTATCTGTAGCAGAAGCAGTCGCGGCAAAGCTTGCTTCGCAAAGTCCAGCTTCAGCATCCAGATTCTGATCCCCATTCGTGGTTATCACAGGAAGTTGATTGTCTCTTACAGTAATGGTCTGTACGACTTCTTCGGCAGCGTTTCCATTTACATCTAAAACATTCCAGGTAATGATGGTTTCTCCCACTGGATACGGAGCAGTCAAATCAAGTCCATCACTTCTCACTCCTATTGGTTCGCCAACAGCACAGTTATCCGTAGCAGAAGCAGTCGCAGCAAAACTTGCTTCACAAAGTCCAGTTTCTGCATCCAGATTCTGATTTCCATTCGTGGATATCACAGGAAGTTGATTGTCAGTTACGGTTATGGTCTGTAACACTTCTTCCCCAGCATTGCCATTCACATCCGATACATTCCAAATAATGGTAGTCTGTCCAACTGGATACGGAGCAGTCAAATCAAGGCCGTCACTTCTGACTCCTGTTGGTTCGCCAACAGCGCAGTTATCAGTTGCAGAGGCAGTAGCAGTAAAGCTTGCTTCGCAAAGTCCAGCTTCGGCATCCAGATTCTGATCTCCATTCGTAGTTATCACAGGAAGTTGAGAATCAATTACCGTTACCGTGAAGCTTGCAGTTTCCACATTCCCATGAATATCTGTGGCAGTGTATGTCACTATTGTTTCTCCCTCTGGGAACGTTTCACCAGATTGGCGGTTTGATGTGAAGGTTGCAATTCCGCAATTATCAGCAGCATCTGGTTCTGTCCAAGTGACAACAGCTCCACATGTATTAGCATCATTGTCGATATTGATATTGGCTGGAACATTCGTGATCACTGGTTTAATTTCTTCTACAACAGTGATCAAAACAACCTCTGTTGCTACATTGCCATTGGTATCTACCACCTTATAATTAACCGTATTCTCTATACCTATATTGGAGCAATCAAAATCAATTGCTTCTAGGCCAGTCTCGAAGTAATACTCAGCAATACCACAATTATCAACAGATCCATTTTCGACCATTCCGATAGTCAAAGTCCCTATTCCTAAATCATTTAAATAGACCGTTATATTCTGTTTAACATTGATATTTGGAGCTTCTAAATCACTCACAACTATTTCAGCAAATTCCGAAACAACGGTAGAATTGGAATCTGTAACTCTTACCTCATAACTTCCTTTTGATAAATTATCAAATAGGTTTGAGCTACTGTTTGTGGCGATAAGGTTACCTTCTTTAAACAATTCCAGAGTAAATGGACCAGTGCCTGCAAAAGTTATGACTTCAAGTTTTCCATTTCCTGCATCTACACAGGATTCATTTGTAATATTGATATCAATTCTAAAAATCTCTTCGAATTCTGCAATCACATCTTTATCAGAATCCATCGTAAGAATGAACTCATCTGATGCGCCTGTTGCATCTCCTAACCATTGGTTAAATCTCCATCCTACTGCTGGAATTGCAGTTAAGACAACTTCTGAATCAGGGTCAAAATTATTTTCGTTTGGACTTCTGGTAATAACACCTGAGCCAACTACCGAAGAACTAAGGACAAACTGTAAATTCTCACAGTAGCCTTTTGTTATCGAATTATCATCCAGATTATATTCATAAGGATAAGCATCTACTATTTCTGCATACAACTCAAATGTGTTACTCAGAACTGTGAATTCAAAAGCGGCTAATTCGTTGGTTTTTGGTCCAACATTAACTTGTCTTCTTGCAATCTCTTGTAGCTCATCTCCTATTTTGTGATATAAAATTAGTGTGCCTTCAGTCCCTACATCTCCCTCATTTCCGACCGTAATATCTACAGTAATTAACTCTCCATTTTCAGGACAGTCTACACTTAAACCCAGGTCTTCGAAATACAGGTTTGGAGCATCGCCTACAAAAATTGAACGAATGGCTGAATTGTTATTCCTGTTAGCATCATCAAGAACTTCTTCGACATCAATGATTGCCTCAAGGTTCTTCAAGCCTCCAACCGCACTGCTGTAAGGCTGAGTAATAGCCACAGTTCCATCCTCACCTGCAGCAACTCCAGAAACCAAGACGTCATCACCCAACTGGACTCCATCAACATTTAATCGGACTTTAAATGGTCCTGCAGGAACAACTCCTATATTATCAAATGAGACAAATACATTGATCTGTTCATCTAAATCAGGATTGATTTTAGTTGGGGATATATAAGGTGGTAAAACTCTTAAATCCGGGCCTGGAGTATTGATTGTGATTTGTCTTGAATACGAATTATCACTTTCGTTGCACTCGGTGAAATCGTCTGTTTCATCGACCACAACTTTCAAAGTAAAAGTACCTGCTTCTGTAAATATGTGTGGAACAGACACAAAATTCCCTAAACCCGAATAGGTGGTTGGTATTTCATCAATACTTGTCTCTTCAATTAAAACATCATCTAGATAGAACCTGACATTCACATTGCTTGGAATAAACAAGCCGGTATTTTGAATATAGGCATACAAATTTTGAACTGTATAGACTTGAAATTCACCTTTCCAAACGCCTGACAAGAACCGTATGGAAGGTTTTAAATCCACGCAAAGAGGCATTGAAGCAGAGTTATTTGATTCAGAGACTTCTTCTATTTCTCCCAGGTTATCCGTCACGAAACTCACACTATGATTACCGTAAGAGGCTATTTGTGTAACTAACTGAATGGAATCAATTTCATTTTTAAGTAAGCCATCAGAATAAACTGATGTTTCAGTTCTGTCTATTCCATCTTCTCTAATAGTGAATTTATTTTCAAATGAAGCAACTAGATCAGAATAACCACTATTCGAGAATTTAGCCTGAATCGTAAAGCTTTCCCCTGGAATCGGGAGTTTCGGAATTACTGAAAGCAGGTATTTTGACGTACTTAGATCCGGCTTTTTAGGTAGGTATTTAATAATTTTTGTAATGGTATTATTATTCTCATTTCCCTCGGAAATTTCACCCGAACCAATGGGTTCGTCTACCTTGACCTCTATTACATGATCGCTTGTAGTAGTAAAAAGATTTGATAGCGAGAAAGTGGCAGCTCCACATCGATTGATAACTGGAACGGTTCTTGAATCAAAAAGAACTCCATCCAAATAAACATTCACATTGACTGAGGATGCTGTAGCTATGCCCCCGTCATTATAAGCCCTTACATTGAAAACATAGGGATCTTCAAGATTAAAAGTCTCTCCTCCAATGATAAGAGGTCTTAATTCAGGAGTCGAGCTATAGTTTTTAAAATTCTGTCTATCTGAATTATTATACTCAACCTTCTCCGAAACCTGATTAAAAGGATCAACAATCATCTCCACAAAGCATGCAGGATCTGAACAATTATTGATGATGGAAGGAATAGTAGTAAACGGATATTCAATGAATTCTCCAGGGTTTAGAGACTCCACTACAAATTCAGCAAGCACTCCCTCGCATGAACTATACCGTACCACAAAATTCTCCGCTATAGCATCTCCTGTATTGGTAACTTTAGCTGTTCCAGTTACCGTTTCCCCAGCTAGAAAGTAATTTTTTGTACCAAAATTTATAGAAATATCACTGACAAGATCTGGCTTAAGGGTAACATTCGGGTCTTCTACCACCGAAATAGTTAAAGGTCCAAATGACTCAACAAATCTTCCATCATCCACTTCCCCACTTACAGTATAATTTCCTGTTACTGGGAATCCTGAAAATGTCGTACCAAAAGTGCCTTGTGATGAAGTAAAAGTAGACCGCACTCTACCGTCACTGACAACCCATCTCACTGTAGCATTTTTTACTTTAGGAGTAACAGCAGGATCCAAACCTGTAAAAGAAGCAAGACCGGAAATTGTTACATTTTCCCCGACATAGTAAGTCGTTTTGTTTGTATTCGCAGAAACTGAAATCCCTTCCGGAAGGGCATAAAAGCGAATTGCGAAGTTATTCAGCTCATTTTTCTCCAGTAAGTTTTGAGCAGAGTCAAGTACAACTTTAATTTCATGAAACCCGGAATTTGTAAATGCATAATCAAAGGAATAATCTGTAAATGACTGAGGGTCGACTGAGGTGATTTGATCAGTTTTGATGAGTGTTTGATCATCAAAAATGAAGATATCGAAATTCTCAGCCAGATAATCGGAGGTATTGGTAATTTTGGCTGTTATGGTAAAGTTTTCTCCAATTGCAGGTTCATCATTGCTAAACAAAATATCATCTGCAAAAATCGCAATATCCAAGAAATCAGTAGTCACTAAAGGACGATCGCTAAGAAGTGGAATTGCTAAACAGCCACCTTCATTTGAAGCTTGAATCCGGGTATTCCAATTCACATCATTCGTTAATCCAGAAACTGTAACGGTATAAATTTTCCCATTAGTGACATCACTATCTGCCGGATCTTCTTCTACCATTGAAAATTCAAGAGTTTCCAAATCAGAGGTCATCACCACTTTTGGATATCCTGAATCAGGAAGAGATCCGTTTACCTCAGAATATTTCACACGGAATACAAAATCTGTTTCGTTTGTTCCGACTGTTGGAGAAACCAAATCACTCTCATACCCTTCATCCCCAACAAACCGTAAAGTTGGAATTTCTGCAACTTGAACAGTTGTAAATAATTCCACCGAACAACCATTTCCATTGGTAACAATCACCGAATAGGTTGTAGATTCTGAAGGGTTTACACTTATAGAAGGCAATACAGATCCATTGCTCCATAAGTAAGATGTTCCACCAGTTGCCGTTAGACTTGCAAAAGTATTTTTGCAAATAGTTTGATCTGGAGAAATCGTAGCTACAATATCTGGGTAATGAGTAATATTCTTTTCAGCACGGTCATTAATAGAGTTCTCATCTATACCTACCAAATATCCTGCAATCAGGTAATCCCCTTTTGAACTTAAGTCAGCTTTTTGGGTAAAAGTATAGGTATAAACTTCACCTGGAGAAAGCACCAAACCAATTGGCAAAGTCTCCTGGATTATTTCAGTTCCATTGACTGAATAAGCCAATATCAAATTCTCTGCGAAAGTACTTCCCACATTTTCTATTCTGAGGGAAACAGCCTCTTCGGTAGTCAAAGAACAATCTGAGGAAGGATCAATTATAGCATTTGCTGAAATGTCTAATCCATTTACTGCGGTAAACTCTACTGCTCCCAGACTTACTGGCAGAGTTCTAGGATTATCTTCGATGTCTGTCGAAACAATAGCGGTCAAATCAAATCCATTTGATGCCAAAGCTTCATTCTGAGGAACCAAATTCGAACTTGAGAAAAAATCTGAATTGACAGTTACTGAATTAAGATCCTGAGAAGAAGAACTTCTCCAAGCGGCTAGATTTGAATTAGTCGAAGCACCCCATAATCCTAGATTACTACCAGTGGTAAAGAGGTTGTTATAATTACTTTCTGCAATTGCTGAAGTGGCTAAAATCTTCAAGGCATAGCCAGTTCCAGATTGGAAAATATTGTTGACGAATTTATTACTTCCACCACTCGAAGCATATTCCAATGCTGCTCCTGCGGATTGATTCCAGATCGAATTATGATAAAACTGAAGATAATCTGTATTGGATAGGTAAACTGCCCTATTTGGTCCTTCGGAGTAAAAGAAATTATTATAAACCAAATTTGAAATAGAAGCTGAACCAGCAATATTTACTAACCTCAATGCATTCCCTTTCCCACTGACAACTCGGTTATTTTTTACTAACAATCCTTCCGAAACATTCTCAGCATAAATTGAAATCTGATCTTCAGTAGAGCTGGTATTAAGCGTATTTCCAATAATTTCTGGGGCTAATTGATTATTGAGATAAATGCCTCTAAAACCTATTTCATTTAGTGTATTCCCGCTTACTAGTGTTCCTGACATGCGATTATTACTACCATTCGAGGAGATATAAATACCGTAAACTCCACCAGTTACCGTGTTATTTAAAACCCGGGTATTTTGCCCAAAGGAAGGGGCTATATCAATTGCCTTCTTCAAAGCACTGGTCCCTGTAGCTATTGGGCTTTGTATTTTTAATCCTTCAAAAAGTAAATCTGTAGCTCGGTTTCTAACCTGAATCACCTGAGCTGTTCCAGTAGTTTCAAAAGTCAGGTTCTTGAAAATATAATGTTCAGCATTATCCAGTTTCAAAGTATAATCCACTATATGACTGATTACTACGAGGTCTGGATTTTCATTAGCTGATTCAAAAGTAATAGTTGAAGTTTCTGTTGTTCCTGAAACTGATCCCAAATTAACTTGTCCAGTATAAGTACCATCAGCGATTAAAAAACGAACTGCTCCTGAAATTCCATTTAAGGTCAAAGCCTCAGAAGCCGCAGCAAAAGTTGTGAAGTTTCGATCTCCACTTCCAGCAGGATCAAGTGTATAGTCTCCAATCAAAGGCGCTCCAACTATAGCAAACTCGTTAGCTCCAATGCTCACTGGGGCTGTTCTAGGATTGCCATCAATATCTGTGGAAACAAATGAAGTTAAATCAACGCCAGCTTCTGTGAGACTCGGACTTTGAGCTAATAGATCAGTATTTGAAATAAACTGTGGATCTACATTTAATGAATTTGCATCTTTTCCAGAAAGTGATTTCCAAGAATTTAAATCTGTAGCATTGCTGGTCCCCCATCTTCCCAGGTAAACACCTGAAGTGAAAAAGTCATTGTAATCCATCTCATCCAAACCTGTCGAGTTAGCCACATTCACCGCATAGCCTGTGTTCGACTTGAAGATGTTGTTCTTGATTTTGTTTCCCGCTCCACCCGAGCCAAAGTAGTAAATGCCCTGGGCTCCGCCTGTCGTATTGATGTTGTTGTGGTAAAAACCCTGGTACTGATTGGATACAAAGTATACCGAATAGCTACCTGCCTTTGAATGAATCTGGTTGTTGGCAATCAAGGCCGGGGAGCCCGCAGTAGCGGTACAGCTGGTCATATACAGACCATATTGATTCGCTCCCTCAATCCGGTTGCCAGTAAAGCGAAATGCCCCCTCTACTTCGTCTATAAAAAATCCATCCGAACTCGACGAGGAAGATCCCAATAATATCACGTCGTTATCGGTGATTGCTGCTCCGGTCAGGTATTGCAGTACCATTCCTCTATAAAATTGATCAGTCAGCTCATTGTTGCGGATCTCTCCCC
>NZ_MSPQ01000009.1 GCF_001936475.1 Algoriphagus marinus
TATGATTGTAGAATCCAAATAATCAATTTCAACGCGAGCTTCGGAGAAGCGATTTGATTACAATAGACAAGATCCTATCGCACCGCTGGTGCTCTTGAATCAATTAATTATTATTTCCTACAATCAAAATGCGCCGCTGGCGCTTCTCGTAAGAAATATTGAAAAATCGAACTTTTAAAAAAATCACAAATCATCCAAAAATTCAAATAAATACTCCTCCTTAAATTCAATTTCAAATTTTTTCAGAAACCCAATGTACTCCTCTTGAAATGACATTTTTTGATGATGAATCTCTTGATTTAAGATATATTCATAAACCTGATTCAATTGGGATCGAGAATAGGAAAATGCCCCATATCCATTTTGCCATGCAAAATTGTTTTCTGTCCATTTCTTGTCCTTCAAAAAATGGCTCGATTTGGTTTTTAAATCTCTAACCAGCTCTGAAATTTTCCGGTCGGGATTCAATCCTACAAAGCAGTGAACATGGTCTGACATTCCATTCACTATAATAGGTTTATGCCCCAAATCCTGAATCATTGAATTCATAACTTTAAAAAACTCTTG
The DNA here is from genome assembly GCF_001936475.1 of Algoriphagus marinus. Taxonomy (GTDB): domain Bacteria; phylum Bacteroidota; class Bacteroidia; order Cytophagales; family Cyclobacteriaceae; genus Algoriphagus; species Algoriphagus marinus. The sequence continues at coordinate 568 of NZ_MSPQ01000009.1, forward strand.
ACGAAACTCTTGCTTCAAAAGGCTTTGCCTTCCCTTTACCGCAAAAACAAGTTGAATGTAAACTTGGTGAAAAGTATTTGCCATATCCATAAATTTAAAAACTGACCTAATTTAGTTTTTTTCGTTTCGTTCTTCTAATCGGGTTTTCCTGAATTCTCAAAATCATTCTAACCATTTTTCCCTAATTTTGCGCCCATGTCGCGAAAAATGAAAAATAAGGTCATCACCAATCTGAAAATTGAAAAGATTGCATCTGAGGGAAAATGCCTAGGCTATCATGATGAAAAAGTGGTTTTTGTCACTGGAGTAGCTCCTGGGGATGTGGTGGATGTACGAATCACCAAAGGCAAAAGCTCCTTTATGGAGGGTGAGCCTGTGAAATTCCATGAATATTCAAAAGAACGGATTGAACCTTTTTGCGCACATTTTGGAACCTGCGGGGGATGCAAATGGCAGCATATCAATTATGATCTTCAGAAAACCTACAAGCGACAGCAGGTACTAGATCAGTTTCAGCGTATTGCCAAAGTGCCTATTCCTGAAGTGATGCCAACGCTCGGTTCCGAAAAAACCAAGTACTACCGGAATAAACTCGACTTTACTTTTTCAAATAAGAAATGGTTGACGCTAGATCAAATACGATCCGGTGAAGAATTTGATAGAAATGCGCTTGGCTTTCATATTCCTAAAATGTTTGACAAAATCATTGATATCGAGCATTGCTATCTGCAGGGGAATATTTCCAATGAAGTAAGAAATGAGCTAAGAGCATTTGCCCTTGAAAATCAGATTACCTTTTACGATATCCGAAATCAGGTAGGTCTTCTTAGAAACCTTATCATCCGAACTACCAGCACTGGAGAAAGCATGGTGATTGTTCAGTTTGGGGAAAATGATCCGGAGTCAATAAAGGTGGTGATGGAGTTTTTAAATCAAAAATTCCCAGAAATCACCTCTCTAATCTATGTGATCAATCTAAAAGGAAATGAAACGTTTCATGATTTGGAGCTGGTGACCTTTGCTGGAAAAGACTTTATCGAAGAAGAAATGGAGGGTTTGAAATTCAGAATCAGCCCAAAATCATTCTATCAGACCAATTCTGAGCAAGCCTATGAATTATACAAAGTCGCTCGTGAATTTGCAGAATTGAAGGGAGACGAAGTTGTGTATGACTTGTATACCGGAACAGGAACGATTGCAAATTTTGTAGCTAAAAAAGCAAAGCAGGTTATCGGAATCGAATATGTGGAAGCAGCAATTGAAGACGCAAAACTAAACTCGAAATTAAATGGCATAGCTAACACCTTGTTTTATGCAGGCGACATGAAGGAGATGCTCAATGAAGAGTTTATTGCAAATCATGCAAAGCCAGACCTGATCATCACTGACCCGCCACGCGCAGGCATGGATGAAAAAGTTGTCGAGATGCTCTTGCGTCTTGAAGCTCCAAAGATTGTTTATGTGTCTTGTAATCCTGCCACCCAAGCGAGGGATGTGGCATTATTAGCAGAGAAATATGATGTGGTAAAAATCCAACCAGTCGATATGTTTCCGCAAACTTACCATGTTGAAAATGTAATTCTATTGAGTAGAAAAGCTCAATAAAACGCTCTTCAGAGAGATGATCAGTGCTTTTTTAAGCTGAATATTTTGAAAAAACATTGATCACTTTTCTTTAAATAAAAAATAAAGCCTGCTGATCAATACACTTTCTGACTTATTCCTACCAGAGAAAGATTGTGCTATTTTATCTGAAGTATCCAAAATGTTTCGCTTCAGTTTATCCGTAAAAAGGGCCTTGTTTTTATGAAAAAAGTCACAAAAAACGGAATAAGCTTCCTCAGATTTTGGCTTTTCCTTGAATAGCCTTTTTAAAGTTGAAAAAATAATATCCTGACCATTTTGATGATCAAAATCAATGCTCCAATACTTTTCAACAAGATCTTTTATTCTCTTCTTTTCTTCAACTTCTACCCGCTTATCAACTACTGTAACGGCATAGTAAAGATGAGCTAAACAGGAATAAAATTGATCTTTTTCAAGGACTCCCTCCATTACAAAGTATTTGATTTCCAATATTTAAACCCATAAACGAACTTATTTTCTCATTACAATTTACGTATTAGATTTCTATTTAGTATTTAGTATCAAAAAAGGCACATTACAAAGATTAGTATATCTTTCTGTATCGCTACAATTGAAAATATGATCAACACTTTCTTTTCTTTTTTTGACAAGTGCCAGCAAACCAATCTGTTTTTCTTTTATATGTTCATTGAGTCCTTCGTCCAACTCGGTATCATACTTGAAGGAAAAGTTATGATTCAGTTCTTTTAAATATCTATCCAACTTTTTTGCTTCACTTATTTCTTCGGGATCTATTACAGGAGATTGACTTACGTGAACTACATGAATATCGGCACCATAAGCCGTAGCAATTTGAGTAAGTATTCCGAACGTTTCTCTTGATGGTGTCTTTTTGTAATCACCGGCCAAACCAATATTCGTAAAGATCTTGCTAGTATCTGATCCATCCGGAATGACTAATACGGGACATTTGACATTTTTGGCAATCGCATAAGAATTATTACCAACCAAAACCCCCTTGGATTTTGCAGGTCTTTTTGTCCCCATAACTATAAGATCAATGTCATAGATTCGAGTCAAAGAAATAATCGCATCTTGGGGAAAAGCTTGACGTGAGACAAAAGTATGATCGACTTCTTTGAGCAAGAGCATAGAATCCTTTATCGCTTCAAATTTTTCATGCGAATTACTTTCTGCTTTTTTTATTAAAGATTGATAATGCATCGCATCCTTACTTTCGGATGACACTACTTCTTGCTGAAAAGCATTCATAATTAACAGTTTGGCTTCAATCTTTTTAGCCAATTTAGCTGCAATTTCCAATGCCTTCTTCGAAGTCTTTGAAAAATCTATCGGGACAAGAATGGTTTTTTTATTCATGGGAGTTTTATTAAACTGGCCGATTCGATACTTAAAAAATCTTATTTATATCCAAACACGAGAAGTAAGTATTAAACCGGCCAGAATGTTGATTACTAATAGAATGCGATTATCCAATCTTGATTTCCTTCTTTTTAAATAGTTTTTTTGAATTCTCTTTTTTTGGAAGATGGATCATCAAAACACCATTATCATATTTTGCATTAATCTTGTCCTCATTGACAGCTTCAGGCAGCCTAAACGACCTTGAAAATGAACTGAAGCTAAACTCTTTCCGAGTGTAGAAATCAGACTTTTCTTCAGACTCCTCCTTTTTCTCAGAACTTATCGAAAGCACACCATTTTCAATATCGATATGAAAATCACTTCTTTTCATACCTGGTGCTGCCAAATCGATAATAAATTCATTCTCATTCTCTTTTACATTCGCCGCTGGCACTTTGCTTCCAAAGCCATTTCCCCATCTTGGCAAATCAAAATTAAAGAAACTGTCATCATCAAACATGCTTAATAACAATGATGGCGCTTCTGGAAATAATCGGGAACTTTTAACTAATTGGGTCATAATCTTATCCTCCTTTGTTTTAGTGAAACATTAAATTACTTGCTTAAAGTACTTCAATATTTTCCTGCTATAGGATGATATGCATCAAATCAAAAAATGATTTTGATCAACAGCTATTTTCAACAAAATCGAATTATACAGCAATATTGAATTGACTCTTTTGAACAAAATTTCTTCCTTAAACTAAAATCTAAACAACACTTACATAAATAATTTATACTCTTAGTATTCAATCCAAAAAGTCATGGAAAAACAAAATCAAGAGAGCTTTAAAAGAAAAATAAGTGCCTCATTGCACTCAATTAGTCCTGAAAAAATGAATGCATTTTTATTTGATATTCTACCACATTCCGGTTATCCAATGCACCATTAATTTTGAGTAAATGACAGGCTAGCGAGGATAATTTCCAATCTTGATAAATCTGATGATTTTGATCTCTAAACACAATCTTCATGTGATTTTTAACTGGAATTTTAGCACTATTTAAAATTGTGAAAGCTTTTTGAAGTGCATCTCGAAAATCGGAAAAACTAGTAAAACCAAACTCCAAAAAGACATCTGAGGCATAATAATTAAGAACAGCTTCACTTTCATCAGGATCAAACATGTCTTTTCGTTTGAAAACATTTTCAAAACCATATACAATCAATGAATTCTGCATTTAAGATGGGGTTTTGACGAAGATATTTAGAATCTAATTCAGCAGAAATGAGGATCCTCATCTTCCAAAATGACAATCATCATCATGAGTAAGTCTCTACATTATTCATTGAAAAATTTTAGGTAAAAAGAAAAAGTTTATTTCCATTAATAAAAAGTAATAATCTCTAAAATCAACTATTGAATAATTTTAAAAGCTACTACAAAATCAAATAGTGATTAACAACACTTATCTCAAACAAAGAAGTCAACTTGCAATAATTCCCGGCCCTTCCTTATTGACACTGATTTTTTTCAGTATTGGATTACAAAATCTTTAATTTTAATTTCCTTTTTGAAAATTAAGAATTCTGGTTTTCATTCAATCTAAATAAAAGTCAGTAAACATGTGGGAGCACTTTGACCTTTGGAAATTTTTAGCTGGGCTTGGGCTTTTCCTATTTGGAATGTCTCAGTTGGAGAATGGTGTCAAAGAATTAGCAGGGAGAGGCTTCAAAGTTTTCATCAAGAGGCATACTAAGAACAAGCTCAAGGCTATTCTGGGAGGAACTTTGATCACTGCACTTTTGCAGAGCAGTTCAGTGGTCTCGTTAATGATACTTGCTTTTGTGGGTGCCGGGGTGATTAGTATGAAAAGTGCTTTGGGCATTATTCTAGGCTCCAACCTAGGGACAACTTTTACCGGATGGCTCGTAGCTACCCTTGGCTTTAAGTTGGACATTGAGGGATTCGTTATGCCATTTATCGCTATTGGAGGATTACTGGTTGTTTTATTTCCGAAACGACAGCAACTATTTAACATTGGATTATTGACCTTGGGTCTGGCTTTCCTGTTTCTTGGCCTTTCATTTATGAAAGATAGCATCGAATACCTTGCTGAGAATTTTGATATCAGTCTATTTACAGATTACGGACTTTTTGTATTCTTCATTGTTGGATTTTTATTCACAGCTCTTATTCAATCCAGCTCAGCCACTATGGTCATTACGTTGAGTGCATTGAATGTAGGTATTATAGATTTTTACGGCGCCGCTGCTTTAGTCATTGGTGCTAATTTAGGTACTACCATCACCGTACTATTGGGAGCGCTCCAAGGTACAGTTTCTAAAAAAAGGGTTGCACTTGGCCATTTCTTATTTAATCTGGTAACAAGCGTGGTCGCATTTTTATCGATACACCTAATAGTCTTATTTATTACAGACATTTTAAATATTAAAGATGAACTCGTAGGCCTTGCAGTATTTCACAGCGCATTCAACCTTTTAGGGATAATTATATTCTACCCCTTCCTTGGTCGATTTGCGGATTTCCTAGATAACAGATTCAAAAGTTCAAACGACCGAGTTGGATTATTTATTCATGAAACAACTGTGGAAGTGCCTGAAACAGCTCTCGAAGCTTTGAACAAAGAAACCAATCATCTCCTTTCACTAGTTTTAAAATTATGGAGAACAGCTTTTCTTCAAAATAATGAAGATCCAATTACTTGGAGAAATGGGAGATTATTTAGGCCAAGAGAAAACTTCCTTGACAATTACTACGAAATTAAAAAGCTTCACGGTGAAATGATAAATTTCTATGGAGACCTTCAAAAACAGTCATTGACTGAGGATGAATCTTCAAAACTTTCGAAAATAATCACTGCTACGGGAAATGCTTTATATGCAGCAAAAGATATCAAGGACATTGAATTAGATCTTTCCAACTTCCGGAAATCCGGTAAAAAAACCATCAACTCACTTTATGAATTCTTTAATGATTCTAATCGTGCAATGACTTCACGATTCAAACAAATGCTTGATTCTGAATCTAACGAGACATTTTTTGAAGAACTAAGCAAACTCATGATAGACATTCAGAAAAACTATGACAAATTATTGGAAATGGTTTATGATCATTCAAACCGTCGTCATTTGGAAGAAGAAGAAATTGCTACGGTTTTAAATGTCAACAGGGAGCTATATTCTTCCAATAAAGCCATCATTCTCGCACTAAAAGATTTCAAACTCAGTCCGGTTCAAGCAGCACAATTTGAAAATTTACCGCCTTTTAGATAAGGCAAACCTAGTTTATTATTTTTTTCCATTCCGAAGTTGCTTTTTTAAAAGCGATGAATTCCAGAATGTTTTCCAGATTTATCATGCCAATTATCTCCCCATTTTCAGTAACAGGCACCAAATTGTTTTTATCTAGTATTTTATCAATAAAAAGATCTTTCAAAGGGATATTTGACGGTATCGATTTAGTACTAGGATTCATGATTTTGGATAGCGGTGTGTCAAGATCAAGTGATTTAAGTGAGCTGAGGAGAACCTCTCGGGAAATCGTGCCAATCACCGTCTTTTGTGCAGAAATAACCGCAAAACTAGTGGATTGACCATCCAATATTTCTTTTGATGCCTCAGCCAATGTTGTATTTTCATCCAGCAGGTCAAATTTGTGCATCACTAATTCTCCTGCCGTGTGCCCTTCTAAAAGTGCCGATATATTAACTATAGAAGACTCATTCGAAGCAGAAAAAATAATAAACAACCCAATAAAGATAAGGAAAGGATTAAAAAAGACACCTAAAAGTATAAACACTATTGCGAAAACTGTCCCAACTGCAGAAGCAATCTTGGTGGCTTTTACCCTTGAAATAAATAGGGTAAGAAATGCCCTAAAAACTCTACCCCCATCCATAGGGAATGCTGGAATCAAATTAAAAATCCCCAATAAAAGATTTACTTCAAAGAGTAGAAAAAGGAAATTTCGGGAATTCACTTCAGAAATTTCCAGAGATGGGAAATCCGATAAATTATTGGGTATCACAAGTAATAGTAGTACAGCTATCAATAAATTTATCATTGGACCTGATATACTTATTATCAACTCTTCTTTAGGGCTATCGGGTAATTTTTCGAAGCGCGACAATCCTCCAATAGGTAGAATTATTATATCCTTGGTTTTATAACCTAATCGCTGACCTGCCAATACATGCCCAAATTCATGAAATAAAATACACAAAAAGACCGCAAGAATAAATAGAATATGCCAACCAATAGCTACAGCCTGCTGCCCCATTGAAACCCCTAAAAACAAAATATAGCTGATTAGAATGAAAAAGGTCCAATGAATAAAAACCTTAACTTTAGCATATTGGCCTATGTATAACGATCCTTTCATTTGACTTTAATAAACACTAAATAAAATTATAATAAAGAATAATCGAAATGATTTACATCATTTCGATTATTGATTTAAACATCTAAATCAGCCTATTAAATAAAATTTTTAGAGGATGATTTAAGTCATTAGATATTTTGATTTTAATCATTTATACTAAATAAAAAACACAATAGATTCATTTAAATATTAAACCATTAATAAAAATGAAAAACATATTAGTGTCCCTTATATTTACAATATTATTTTTTAGTTGCTCAGAAAAACTATACATCACATCTGACTATGATAGATCAATAGATTTAACACAATATCAAACTTTTGCCTGGGCCGAAGCCCAAGAATCACCATCGAAGGGAAATCCTATGATTGACAATGAGTTAAATAGGAAAAGAATCAAAGATGCAATCCAAAAGGAAATTATTGATTTAGGATTGATCGAATCGGAAACTGACCCAGATTTATTAATTGATTTTCACTTGGTTGTAGATGAAAACACACACTATGTTGCACATGACTATTATCCATTTCCCTATAGATATTGGCCTGAATACAGTATTTCTTCATACACCGTAAAAACGAGTACAATCATCATACACTTTGTTGATTTCAAAAAGGAACAACTTGTCTGGCAAGGAACAGGAAATTCCAGATTATCTGATCCACCGACATCTTATACAGAAGAAAGAATTCAAAATGACGTGAAAGCAATACTTAGTCAATTTCCAAAATCAAATAGAAATGCTAGTTTCAACAGACCAAACTAAGGACGAATTTTCTTTTTTTACCAGCATAAACTCCACCGACAAGATTCCTTTGCTAAAGAGTGGGAAGTGTCTTCTAAGATGCAGACGTACAAATCTTTATAAACAAGGCGACAAACTTACGCAACTCTTCTATCTTATTTTTGGTAGAGTACTTCTCCAAAAAACGGATGCCGAAGGGAAAATCATAAATTTACCTCAGATTAATAATGGGTCATTTTTTGGATTAAATGCACTTTTCAATTTGGGAGAAGCGAACCATTCAGCAACTATCCAAAATGATTCACTTCTATTAGTGATTCCAACAGCAGAATTTGAAGACCTACTGAACCGCTGGCCAAATCTCAAAAGTCAGATAATAAATCAACTCATCCACCAATTGGATTTAACAGAAATGAAAATCCATCTGTAGAATAGATTTTCATTTCTATTTTATATATTAAAAAATGTTTTTCAATCTGAATATGATTAACTTTTTAAATCATTTTTAAAAATCCAAAAAATGGAACTTTCTACAAGAAGCCAAAAAATTGATTCATTGTGCACATTGATTTTCGAAAACTCTGGCGAAGCAATTTTAGTAACTGATTCCAATGGAAAAATTGTTCAAGCAAATCCTAGCTGCTTATCTCTTTTTGAATATACACTAGATGAAATTGTCGGGCAGGAAGTGGAAAAACTGATCCCAACAGAGCTTGATCAGATACATAAGGCTCACCGTAAAAACTTTATAAATTCCCCCGAAAATCGAAAAATGCATTCTGGGTTAAGTTTAACAGGGATAAAAAAATCTGAAGAAAAGCTATGCTTGGAGATTGGGTTAAGCTATGTGAAATCGGAAAATGAATTTTTTATTATCTGTTTTATTTCAAATGTCTCAAACCGGGAAAAATGGCTTTCTAAAATTCGATATCAACAAAAGTTACTGAAGACATATTTGTCAGTGACGCATTCCATATTTTTAATTTTAGGCAGCGATGAGAGAATTATTATGCTTAATAAAGTGGGGAGTACAATTCTGGGAGTTTCCGAGAAAGAGGCGATTGGGAAAAATTGGTTTGATCAATTCTTACCTGTGGATGAAAAGAATTCGATTAGAGATTTTTTTAAAAAAATGATTAACGGTGAAGTTGAAGACACCAATACCCATGAGAACCACATAATAAATTCTGAGGGAGAAAAACGATTGATCGAATGGAATAACACCGTAATAAGATATAAAAATGGAGTCATTGAAGCCATTTTAAGCAACGGTGTAGATATCACAGAGAAACGAATTTTAGAAGATGCTAAAAAGGAAGCATTGATAATAGGCCAGGAGATGGAAAGGCGACGATTAGCACAAGAGCTACATGATGGACTCGGACAAGCTATCTCTGCAATTGGACTAAATATGAATGCTTTGGAGCCCGAAATAGAAAACTTCAACCTTCGATTTAAGACCATATATGCAGATATAAAAGCAAGACTAGATACTGCTTATGAAGAAATCAAAGCCATCTCAAAAAACCTAACTCCTAAAATACTGGAAGATTTTGGCCTGGAAAAAGCATTGGAGTATTTGGGGGAAACGATTGATCAATCGACAAATGTTGAGTTGCACTTGAGTTTGCATGGAGATTTAAAAAATCTAGAAAGTAAAATTTCGCTCACTATTTACAGAATTGTTCAGGAATTGATTAGCAATGCTTTACGCCATGCTCATCCAAAAAACATAAATATCTATGTCACCCGAGGAAAGGACAATATCCTATTGATTGTCGAAGATGACGGGAAAGGCTTTGATCCAAAAAAACCAACTACAGGTCTTGGAATAAGTAATTTAAAGTCCAGAATCGAATTATTTAAAGGAAAGCTAAACATTGACTCAACCGCAAAAGGTGGTACTTCTATTTCAATAAACATTCCTCTATGAAAAAGATAAAAGTTTTGTTGGTAGACGATCATGCCCTGATACGCGAAGGGATTAGAAATTCGCTGGTGAACCAGGATTCAATTCATATTATCGGCGAAGCCCAAAATGGGGAAGAAGCACTTTCCTTTCTCAATGAAAATTTTGTCGATGTAGTTCTAATGGATATTACCATGCCTCTTATGGATGGCATAGCTGCTACAAGAGAGATTGTCAGAAAACACCCAAAAGTAAATGTCTTGATTTTGACCATGCATAATGAATTTAGTATCATTCAAGAGGCGCTTAAGGCAGGTGCTTTGGGATATCTTTTGAAAAATACAAATGTATCTGAACTGAAAGAAGCTATCACCCAAGTAGCAAATGAGGGGACTTATTTCTCATCGGAAATTTCAGAAAAAATCATGAATCAATTGATCAAAGGAAAAGCTGAGCGAGACTCTGATGTAACCGTCAAACTCACTAAACGAGAAATAGAAATTTTAAAACTAATTTCAAAGGAATACAACAATCATGAAATTGCTGAGAAACTTTTTATCAGTCATAGAACAGTCGATACTCACCGGAGAAATTTGATTCAAAAACTACAGGCAAAAAATACCGCAGGCCTTGTTCTGTTTGCGGTAAAGAATAAGATAATTGATGTGTAATTTGAAGTTTTTCCAAAACCTCAGGAGCTAAATTTTTTAATTAATGCTACCACTTAAAACGTATTTGGCTTTAAAAAACTACGCAATTTTCTTAGATAAAAATACGCTTATTACGTCTAACGCAGACATTCTACTTTGTTGATATTTGAGAAAATTCCCACTTAAAACTCATGTGCTATGATTTCTCATCAAACAAATTCTTTCGAGTTAGTAGAAGGCTCAGGTTTACCTTCATTTTTTAAATTTGCTTTTGACCCTTTAGGGGATCTGAGTTTTGAAGAAAATCTTTATAAAAAAGGGGAAGTAGTTTTTAGAATCGGAAGTATGCCACACGGCTTGTTTTTTATTAAATCCGGCAAAGTGAAAAATTTCAAGTACGGAGGTGATGGAAAAGAGCAAATCTTGACAATTGCCGGAAAAGGCAGGTTCTTGGGTTATAAAGATTTATTGGCTGGGCGCAGATATACTTCCGGTGCCATTGTAATTGAAGACTCTGTCCTGATTTTCATTCCAAACAGGGATTTTCTGGACTTGATTAAGTCAGGCGAAGTCTCTGATTATTTTACTAGTCTTTTATGCCAAGATTTGATCGAAGCAGAAGAAAAAATGGTTTCAATGGCCCATAAACCTGTTAGAGGCCGATTAGCAGAAAGTCTTCTTTCTTTAAATGAAACATACAGAGAAAATGGTATCGAGTTGACAAGAGAGGAACTTGCAAACTTGGTAGGTACTGCTAAGGAAACCATTAGCAGACTACTTTCAGAATTTAAAGCTGATAAATTAATTCAGATTGATGGCAGAAGCATAGAGGTCCTAAATCCCAAAGGATTAGATAGGATTCTTGGATTTTACTCATAGAATGAGATGATAGGCATTCTTAACGAACAACAAATTGATTCTTTACTAAGATCTGAGTTGGTAGGTCGTTTGGGTTGTCATGCCCAAGGGACAACTTATGTTGTGCCTGTCTTCTATTATTATGATGGCTCTTCGATTTATGGATATACCAAAGAAGGGCTTAAGACTGAAATTACCAGGGAAAACCCTTCTGTCTGTTTTCAGGTGGATCGAATTGAAAATCTGGCGAATTGGCAAAGCGTAATCATTCAAGGTGAATTCCAAATATTAAAAGGAAGCGAAGTCGAACGAGCCCAGCAGTTACTTACTAATAGAATGTTGCCTTATAAAACGGGAGATAAGTAGCCTACCAAAATTCGGGATGGAGAAATTACCTTCTCTAACTAAACCATTCACACAATTTGTTACCTACCGTATTCTTGTTCGAGAAAGATATGGTAGGTTCGAGAAAGGTTGATAATTACGCTTGGTTGATTGTTTTAATATTGTGTGCAAAGTTAGATTCCTGAATAGCCGAAACTGGATTAACTTCAACCAAACATGAAACAAATACAATCAGAAATGTAATTTGCGATGCCTATCTACTAATCTTGAAAAAAATAGGACGGAAAAAACAACAAGTTTCAATCTGTAATTATAGCGAGCGATATTTTTTGAATTCATTTTTTAAAAAATCTTAGCAAGGTAAATTCCTTTTTTTCCATTCTAGGTAAATCCTAAGCCCCTCAATCAATTTTCTTGGTTCACAAAATTTCCACTTTTTGTAAACATGATTTTCGAAAACATGGATTTAAAAATCAGCTAGGCATGAAAAAACAGAACTAATTCAAAGATTGACTAAAATCACATCTTCTATTGACCCAGATCATCACCTGTTCTATTTTTAGAATCTACCTTTAACACATCAAGCAAAAGATAAAAGGCAAGTGCTGAAACCACTTGAATTGATTATTGGAGCATTCGGAAATTCTGGTTGTAAGGCAGCTAGCTGGGAAGATTAGGAAAATTATCGATTTAGAGTTTGAAAGCTCAGTTTTAGAGAACTGAGTGAGTATGGCGAAGTCACAATAACAATAGTTTGATATCTTTAGAGTCCTACGGGATTAAGAAGATAAAGTGGGTGTGTACTTCGAATGAAGACGTGCCCACTTTTTGTGTTTATAGTAAAACACAAAATCTATTCAATATTGAATTCCATTTTTTTGAGAGTTGATCAATTGTGAAAGTCATTTATTTTATTTCCTCAAGGTCTCTTCTCTATAAATAACCTATACCTCTTTTTTTTTTAATCACTAAATGATTTAATTATTTAAATGACCTAATAAGGTTGATTTTGGAATAAAATATGACAGCATTGACAATCAGGAAACAGCTTTAAAATAAGTGAGAATTTCTTTATATCAAATCCTCATATCATTGGATAAACCAACTCTATAATTGAAATTTGGATATAACCTTTTTAATACCTCGTGCAAAATCCAGAAAATCAGCCCATAGAAGAAATCCTTCAATCGCTTGAAGTAGATCCTGAAAAAGGATTGAAGGATGAGGAAGTGCTATTGAGGAGGACAAAATATGGTGCAAATAGTGTAGCATCTGCCAAAACACGATCTTCTTGGGACATTATTCTGGCGCAATTTAAAAATGTAATTGTCCTATTATTAATTGTTGCTGCCCTAGTCTCCTTCCTATTTGGAGATTATTTTGAGGCTATAGCAATCATAGCGGTCATTTTCATAAATGCAGTTATTGGCTTCATCTTAGAATCACAGGCCAACAGGTCCATGATCGCATTGAAATCACTGGAACAACCTAGCGCGAAAGTCAAGCGAAATGGGAAACTCATTTCAATTCCAATCCAAGAATTGGTACCTGGAGATATATTGTCTTTTGAAGCAGGCGACTTGATTGGAGCAGATGCCCGTTTAATTAATACCAATGCGCTTGAGATAAATGAATCTGCTCTTACCGGAGAATCTCTCCCAACCAGTAAACAAATTGAGGTTATAAAAGAAAAAGTCTCTATCGGTGATCAAACCAATATGGTTTTCCGTGGGACAGCTGTCACTCGTGGTAACGGGCTGGCAGTTATTGTTTTCATTGGTAAGGATACCGAAATCGGTCATGTCTCAACCTTGATAGATGAGGCTCAGGAAGAAGAACTCCCCCTAAACAAAAAACTTAACAAATTTAGTAAAACCTTGATTTGGTTGAGTATTGTAATTATGATTCCTTTTGTGGGAATAGGCCTTCTTCAGTCAAAAGACTTATATCTGTTGATTGAAACAGCTATCGCTCTAGTCGTCGCCTCCATTCCTGAAGGGCTCCCGATAGTTGCCACAATTGCTTTGGCAAGTGGTATGCTGAGATTATCCAAAAAGAAAGTCCTTGTAAGGAAATTAGCTGCTGTTGAAACGCTAGGAGGAACAAATATTATTCTGACCGATAAAACGGGTACACTTACTGAAAATCAACTTGAAGTAACAGAAACAGTTTTAGATAGCAAAGATCCCAGTTCTAAAGACAAACTCATAGAGATCATGGTTCTCTGCAATAATGCGGCGATTAACAATGATCAGCAAAACGTTGGAGATCCTGTAGAAATCGCATTATTGTTATGGGCCGAGAAGGATTCACCCGGCTCAGTACACCTATTTCAAGACCAATGGTCAAAAACCGGAGAAGTCCCTTTTGAAAGTGAAACTAGGATTATGACCACTTTCCATAAAAAAGGCAATACATCTCAAGCCTCTATAAAGGGTTCTACGACGGCTGTGCTAAACATGTGCAAATACTATGAAGAAAATGGTTCGATAAAAGAGCTGGATGAAGAGGGGAAAAGCTACTGGTTGGAACAGACTGAAATACTTTCTGCAAGAGGATTGAAAGTATTGGCAGGTGCTTATAAAGTTTCGGAGGGATCTAATCTCGAAAAAGCAGAAGAGCTGATCATGGCCGGACTCGTGGGGCTTCAGGATCCTGCCAGGCCGGATGTATTTGATGCTATTGCCGAATGTCATCATGCCGGAATACGAGTAGTAATGGTCACCGGGGATCACCCAGAGACTTCCAGGGCCATTGCAAAAAATATAGGATTGATTACAGATCAACATGATCGGGTTATCGAAGGAAAAGACTTAGTATTTGGGAAAAATGAAAGTACCGAATTATTGGATGCTTCAGTTTTTTCCAGAGTAAGTCCAGAGCAAAAATTAAGGCTAGTCGAGTATTATCAATCTAAAGGAATGGTCGTCGCAATGACGGGTGATGGAGTGAACGATGCTCCAGCACTTAAAAAAGCTGACATCGGAGTTGCGATGGGTTTAAGAGGTACAGAGGTAGCCAAAGAAGCAGCCGATATGATTTTACAGGACGATTCATTTTCGTCCATTATTGTTGCCATTAAGCAGGGAAGGATCATTTTTAATAATATCCGAAATTTTGTTATCTACTTACTTTCCTGCAACCTAAGTGAGATACTGGTTGTATCAACTGCCGCATTTTTAAGCTGGGGTTCGCCTCTACTTCCATTACAGATCCTTTTCCTCAACATAGTCACAGACGTATTCCCTGCACTTGCACTTGGGATGGGGCAGAGTAACAAAAAGTCTGTTTTGGAAGAACCACGCACAATCAACGAACCTATACTTACTAAAGTCCACTGGAAATCAATAGTTGTTTACTCATTAATTCTGACTATTAGCGTTTTGGGAGTCTTTGTATATTCAACTAAAGTTCTTGGACTTGATGAACTCCAAACAAACAATGTGGCATTTTTTACGCTCGCCTTTGCCCAGTTGTTTCATCCTTTCAATTTGATAAAAAGGGGAGAAAATATTTTCAAAAATGGAATTGTCAGAAACCTACACTTATGGGCTGCTATTGCGCTTTGTTCAATTTTATTATTAGGAGCCAGTTCAATTAGCCCGTTTGACAGTCTTTTAGGGCTCGCTTTTCCATCGACAGATATGTGGTTGCTGATTGCACTTGGAAGTTTCATACCTGTTCCTATACTACATCTTTTTAAGTTTTTGAAAATTATCAATTAAGCACATACATACTTTCCCCTTCTAAAAGCGGCTAATTCGATACCAAGAAAATATAAGTGTTAGAGACTCCGATTCTCATCATTTAAAGCCAAACTCAAATAAAATTTACCTCCTGGATATTTCTCAAAACTTCTAGAAGAAGGCGGCATATCCTATTTCCTACTTATTGAATTGTTAAAAAACATGGAAATTGAGGCAAAATTGTCCGTTCTTTGTCCTTTAATTCTGAGGGCTTTTATCTTTCAAAACCCATAGTTTAAAAGACCGAATCTTTGATTAGCAGAATCCAATCAGCCAAGTAATAAAACAATGATTTCAGACGAAAACGACCCAACCCTAAACGGAAAATACCTTGGAACCATCACGAGTGATTTTGTAAAAATCTCTGACACATTAAAAGAGGCTTCTTATCAGGTTCGTACTCGAAAATTCTCCGACTACCCGATTTTCCCAATATGCAAAGAGATGCAGCCCATAGGTAAAATTTTCGTTGGGAAAGCAGAAAAAGATCTTGATTGGAATTACTTCATTACCTATTTAGATGAGTTTGTACAGCGGAAATTAATTGCAGAAGAAGCTATTGAAGACTTCCAAAAAGCTTATAAAGATCCGGATGAGTTCTGCTGTTTATTTGTAATCGACGGTGCGTTCACCAGCTTTGTTTACATCCCCTATCCAAACGACTGATCCAAATTTATCAAATAAAAAGGCTTTACTGAAACATTTCAGTAAAGCCTTTTTATTTATTGATTATAAGTTATTTATAGCTCTTTATTAAAAAATATAATTGAGCTCACTTTTGAAGTTTAACATTCTATGATAAAATGTTTTTTTTCGAAATCACCACTTTTAATCAAGGAATAAACCGCTTCAATAAAGCCACTCTGATTGACCATCCTCGACGAATTAACTTGTCTAGAGAGTTTTAAAATCTTGAGTCTTAAATCTTGAGTCTTGATACTTGTTTCTTTCTAAAAATGCTTCCAGCCTTGTGCTTTAATTTGGACTGCGGTTCCACTTTTGGTTACTAAATACTTTCCCTCTTCTGATTTAGTGATATGACCTATGAAATGGATATCCGGATGCTTTTCTACTTTTTCAAAGTCTTTCTGATCGATCGTAAACAGCAGTTCGTAATCTTCGCCGCCATTCAAGACACAAGTAATAGGATCTAAATTTAGCTCAACAGCAGTATCAAATGTCTGCTTATCGATTGGAAGTTTGTCCTCATAAATCGTCGCACCTACTCCAGAAGCCTTACAAATATGGAAGATCTCAGATGCTAATCCATCGGAAATATCCATCATGCTTGTCGGAATGACTCCCAATTCTTTAAACTCATGGATGATATCCATGCGAGCATCCGGTCTCAGCTGCCGACCGGTGACCACAGTATATTTATCCAATTCCGGTTTCATATCGGGATTAGAAAGGAAGACTTGCTTTTCTCTTTCAAGAACTTGTAGACCTACAAGGGCCGCACCCAAATCTCCAGTCACGCAAAGGATATCATTCGCTTTTGCACCAGATCGATAAGTAACTTCCTCCTTTTTTGCTTCGCCTATAGCAGTGATAGAAATCACCAATCCAGATCTGGAAGCGGTAGTATCTCCGCCAACTAGATCAACTCCATAATGATCGCAAGCTGCATAAATACCCTCATATAGCGCCTCCACTGCTTCTAGTGAAAAACGATTGGAAAGACCAATGCTGACAGTAATCTGCTTAGGAATCGCATTCATCGCAGCGATATCAGATACATTCACTGCCACAGCCTTGAATCCCAAATGTGGTAAAGGAGCATAAGAAAGATCGAAATGAACACCTTCCATCAGCATATCAGTAGAAACTACTTTCACATGGTCTCCGGCATCAATTATCGCTGCATCGTCTCCAATCCCTTTGATGGAAGAGGAATTCCTGATTTTTACTTTTTTGCTTAAATGATCTATTAGGCCAAATTCACCCAGATCGGCTATTTCTGTTCTTTTTTCAGACATGATTCGATTTATGATTTAAGAAATACGAGAACGTGCTTTGGAGTAACAATAATTAAGGGCTGGGTACTACTAATTTACCAACCTCCAAACTTTGTAACCTTCCAAATTAAAACTTCTCTTGACAAAGCTCCACCAAAACGCCGTTTGTACTTCGTGGGTGCAAAAATACCACTAATTTATTATCCGCACCTTCCTTTGGGGTTTCATTGAGGATTTCAAATCCAGCTTCTTTTAATCGAGCTACTTCTGCTATTATATCCTCCACATCAAATGCGATATGATGTACTCCTTCTGACTTTCGGTCAATAAATTTAGCGATCGGGGAATCTGTTCTTGTTGCCTGAAGCAATTCTACCTTAGTTTCCCCTACTTGAAAAAATGAAGTGTCTACTCCCTCACCTTCTACTTTTTCTGTTTTGAAATGAGTTTTACCCAACAATTTTTTGAAAAGCTCATTTGATTTTTCAAGGTCTGCCACTGCAATCCCTATATGCTCAATTTTCCTCATGTTGAAATTTCTTATATTTACACTGAATTATTTCAGGAGAAAGGCTGTTTTGCCCCTGATTGAAAATAGAATTTAAAGTTACAAAGATATGATTATCGTTTCCGACAAAGCCAAAGCGCGAATTTTGGAGCTCAAAAAAGAAGAAGGAAGAACTGAAAATGAAAATATTCGGGTCTCTGTTAAAGGTGGTGGTTGCTCCGGATTGATGTATGATTTAGGTTTTGATGCCACCCAAGTAGAAACCGACCACGTATTCGAAGATAAAGGCGTAAAGATCCTAGTGGACCGCAAAAGCTTACTTTATTTAGCTGGTACTACTTTGGAATTTACAGATGGATTAAATGGTAAAGGCTTTCAATTTGTCAATCCTAATGCGAACCGAACCTGCGGATGTGGTGAAAGCTTCTCCGTTTAATTTTAATTTAACGAACTCCTGAAAGGCAGCCTAAAAGCTGTCTTTTTTTTTGCCTGATTTCCAGTTGAAACAAAATTTTATGCTTAATTAAAAAACTAAACCACAACTGATCACTTTTACAGTAAGGGTTTCCCCAATTTCCCCTTCAATCCTTACCTTTGCCCACGTCAAAAATAACAATCCCAAATTCATGGAAGATCAAATCAAGAAAATTCAACTTAATGACTTGCACATTGCCCTAGGTGGCAAAATGGTGCCTTTTGCCGGCTATAACATGCCCGTTCGATACAGTTCTGATAACGAGGAGCATCTGTGCGTAAGAAATGGAGTTGGAGTATTCGATGTGTCTCACATGGGAGAGTTTATGGTAGAAGGGCCAGAGGCGTTGAACCTTATTCAAAAAGTAACTTCAAACGATGCTTCCAAGCTTGTGGATGGTCAGGCGCAATATTCTTGCTTCCCTAATGAAACTGGCGGAATTGTGGATGATTTGATCGTTTACAAATTTGCAGATGAGAAATATATGCTCGTTGTCAATGCTTCCAATATTGATAAAGATTGGAACTGGGTCAATCAGCATAATACCATGGGTGCAAAGCTGACAAATATTTCAGACGAGCTTTCACTATTCGCAGTTCAAGGACCAAAAGCAATCGAAGCGGTACAATCATTGACTTCCGTGAATCTTTCTGATGTGAAATTTTACCATTTCACAGTTGGTGATTTTGCAGGAAAGCAGGACGTAATCATTTCGGGAACGGGCTACACCGGATCAGGAGGATTTGAAATCTATGTAAAGAATAAGGATGCGGAGGAAGTTTGGAATGCCATTTTTGAAGCTGGAAAAGACTATGACATCAAGCCGATCGGCTTGGGTGCTAGAGATACTTTGCGTATGGAAATGGGCTATTGCCTGTATGGAAATGACATCACCGACACCACTTCGCCTATCGAGGCTGGTCTGGGATGGATTACCAAATTCACTAAAGACTTCACTAATTCTGAAGCACTGAAAGCACAAAAAGAAGCTGGGGTTACCCGTAAATTGGTTGGGTTTGTGATGCAAGAAAGAGGGATTCCTCGTGGACACTATCCAATCGTGGACGCAGCCGGTGAGTTAATCGGAGAAGTAACTTCAGGTACGCAATCTCCGAGCATGGGAGTTGGGATCGGAATGGGGTATTTGAAAACAGAATTTGCAAAACCTGGAACAGAAATATTCATACAAGTTCGAAATAAGAACCTCAAAGCTCAGGTAGAGAAATTGCCGCTATTGAAAGTATGAACAAAGTAGAAATCTGCTTCAGTCCTGAGCTGATTCATCTTCATTCACTTGAAAATAAAATTGTGGTGGTAGTCGATATCTTTCGAGCTACCTCCACGATGATTGCAGCTTTGGCTAATGGCATAAATGAGATCAAAACCTTTGCTGATCTGGAAGAATGCAGACAAATGTCAAAAGAAGGCTATTTGATTGCGGGGGAACGAAATGGTTTGACTGCAGAAGGCTTTGAATTGGGGAATTCCCCTATTGCCTATTTGGATGATGCTTTCAAAGGACGTAAACTCGCTATGACCACCACCAATGGCACCTTGGCAATCTCAAAATCAAATGGAGCTACTGAGATTTTGATTGGTGCCTTTCCAAATCTTTCAGCGACTGTTTCCTATTTACAATCCAAGAAGCAAGACGTTTTGATCCATTGCGCAGGCTGGAAAGGCATGTTTAATTTGGAGGATTCGCTTTATGCAGGAGCTTTGGCAAAAAGTCTTGAAGCTACGCACGAAGCAGCTGAAGATGGAGCGCTTGCAATGAAAGCTCTTTTTGAAAAGGAAGGGCATGATTTAAAAGGTTTTCTCTCGCAGGCCTCCCATGCCAAGCGACTCCAAAATCATAATATCGAAGCAGATATTGATTTTTGTCTAACTCTTGATTTGTTTGGGATGATTGGAATTGTCCAAAACGATGTTTTGAAAGGGATTGAAGTATAAAAAAATAACCAAACTGACTTTTGTCAGGAATTGGTAGCGGAAATGACTTTATTATTGTCTTGAAATAAAATTTAAAGACAATGATCCAAAAACATCAATTAATCGAAGAATTTCCTGAGCACGCTGATAGAATCCATGAATTGAAAGAGAAGAACTCGCATTTCAAAAAATTATTTGACGAATACGATGATCTCGATCATGAAATCTATCGAATAGAAACTGATTCTGAGCCTGCATCAGATGAAACACTGAATAAACTTCGTTCCGAGCGGGTAAAACTAAAGGATGAACTTTATCAGATGTTACTAACCCTATAAATAAATAGAGCCTGTGGAAACCCTCAGGCTCTATTTAGTTTAATTCTGCATTATTCTTGTGCCGATTAAAATGTGATATTTTTTTTCTCAAGGCTCTTTTTCATGACTTCTGTGAGAACTTCGTCAGTTTAATTAGTCCGATATATTAAAGCAATTAAAAGTGCTTCTGTCTTTATTTCATTGCCAGAGGTCTCAGTTCCACCTTTCTGAAAAATATCTCTGCTCCTTCAGATTGAATTTGAATACGCCCTTTACTTGGTTTTACATTGGAAGCATGATTTACTAATACTCCATTCAAGTAAATCGTAATCTCATCGCCCTTAACAACGCATTCAACTTTATTCCACTCTCCTACCTGTTTTTCCACGTCCTGAGAACCACGGAAATCAATCACATCTTTCCAGTTTGGATCACGTCCATACCAATTGATCCGGCCGCGATTTATAGTTGCAAGTTCACCTTCGGGCTGAAAAACATAAGAACTTCCCTGCTTTTCCGGAGCCACCGGACTCGTAATACTGAAATTCTTACTTCCATCGCCTACCACAATAAAATCGCCTGTTCCACCTTCTATCAACTGGCATTCAATAGAATTCATCCAAATTCCATCAGACGCTCCATCCTCTCCTACCGAATGTAAGAGAATTCCAGAATCTCGGGCATTTTGCAATCTAGGAGCAAAAGTTTTTCCACCCCATTTGAATTCTACGATGAGCCGATAATTCTCAAATTCTTCATTTGTTGTGATTCCTCCCCATTCCTCCCCAGAAATCCTGATCATTCCATCCTGGACCGTGAAGACATTTTTCGGATCAATGTTCCTTCCTCGATTTTGCACAAAAGTGTACCAACCATCGAGGTTTTTACCATTGAATAAGATGACTTTACTTTTTATGTCTGATTTGCCTTGGGAAAAGGCTAGCGAAGTCATAATCATCAAAAGTGATAAAAGAATAACTTTTTTCATGTGTTTATAATTTTTCTATTTGGCCCCATAGCCTGCCCCGAACTTGTTTCGGGGGAATCTCGCATTTCGATCCAGATAGCAATCGGGACTTCCCACTTTGTGACGTTATCGCCATGCTCGATTTCATATGTTTATAATAAGATTTTCAATGGTCATATTGCCTGTCCCGAGAATCGAGAGAATGCCCTAATCCCGATATTTATTGGGACTTTCCTCTATGTTAGAACTTTTCTTATGGGCATTTTATTGGGAGTTTTGGGTTTAAAAGAAATGTCACTTACAAGATTGAGGAAGGAGAGTTTTTTTGATTCAAAGTTCCTACTTAACCAAAATCCCCCCATCGATCGTATAAGCCGAACCAGTTATCCAAGATGCTTCATCAGAAACCAAGAACAAGGCCAAGAAAGCAATATCTTCCGGGCGTCCTAGACGCTTCATCAACGTATTATTGGCTGTTTGCTGCACGATGCTATCAGGGTCTTCAAATGCTTTAGCTGAATCCCAAATCAAGGGGGTATCGACCGGACCGGGACAAATCGTATTCACCCGGATCGCTGGTCCATAATCCAATGCCATTTCTTTCACCAATGCAACCAGAGCTGCTTTACTCGCACAATAGGCTGCATGGTTGGGAAAACTTTTAAACGCTGCAATCGAACTATTTGCCAGGATAACCCCCTTGCCATTTTTCTGCATCTCAGGTATCGCAAACCTACTTAGATAAAATACGGAGTTCAAATTAGTACTTATGGTTTCATTCCATTCTTCAAAGGAAATATCTGTCACCGATCCCAATCCTAACTTCCCGGCATTAGTCACGACAATATCCAGTTTTTCAAAATTATGAATTGCCTCACGTACGAGCGTCTCATTCACTTTTATTTGAGAAATATCCCCAGCTATAAAAACCGCCTTTCCACCCTGTTGAATTAGATTTTTCTCCAAATCTTTACCCCTAAATTCATCACGACCGCTCAAAACTACAGAAGCCCCTTCGCTTACAAACCGTTCGGCTATGGCCTTTCCCATGCCGCTTGTAGCTCCGGTTATAATGGCTGTTTTTCCTTGTAATCTCATTTTTTGGGGGTTGATTAAGAAATGATTTTTTATCCTATAGTCGAATAATACAAGCAATAGATCAGCATGTCTATTTCAACTTCTCATTATTCTTATGGCGATCTATATCTCGAATATTTTTCTTCTCAAAGTTCTTTTTCATCGCTTCCGTAAGATCTACTCCGGTTTGATTGGCTAGGCAGATCAGTACCCAAAGCACGTCTGCCATTTCATCTCCTAGATCTCTACCTTTATCGGATTCTTTAAAAGATTGATCACCATAGGTCCTAGACATGATCCGGGCAAGCTCCCCCACTTCTTCCATCAATATTGTCATATTGGTGAGTTCACTAAAATATTTAACCCCAACTGTTTTGATCCATTCATCCACTTGAGATTGAGCCTCTGCTATTGTTATTTCCTTTTTCATTTTGTGATTTTTCAAATCAAATTTATCCTAATATCTTCGCTATGGCCTTTACAAGTGATTCGATTTCCGCTTCCGAATTGTAAATATGAGTGGAAACGCGGATTGCATTCACTCCACTTTCTGGCACTTGACGGATACGGAAACCATCTTTGGCCAATTCAATTCCCATCTCTTTAAAATCCTTTAAATCGGTTTTAAAGGATATCATGGCAATTCGTGATTCTTTTTCTTCAGGAGTCAAGATTTGAATCTTAGTCCCCATGGTTTGAAGTCCAGTGTAGAGATATTCATTCAATTCCCGAATTCTAGACTCCACTTTTTGTTTCCCGATTTCTAAATGATATTTCGCGGCAGCTGCAGCACCCACATATAATGCTCTGCTTTGTGTTCCATAATCATAGCGGTGCGCTGTTGGATTCAAACCATAAAGAACCGGTGGATTAGTAGTCATATCCCAACCTGCATCAGAATAGCCTCCAATTTGAATCGCTTGAAGTTCTTCGAGTCGTTCCTTTTTCACATATAAAAATCCTGTCCCTACTGGGCCAAGCATCCACTTATGGAAGCAACCTGCATAGAAGTCACAACCTAATTCTGAAATATTCAAGTCAAAAGTTCCTGCACCATGTGCTCCGTCAATCGCAGAATAAATCCCTTTTGATCTGGCTAAATCAGCAATTTCTTTTATCGGAAATACCACTCCGGTCGTGCAAGTCACATGAGGAACGGCAATCACTCGAGTTTTAGAATTAATCAAATTTTTGATCGCTTCAAGATTTTTCGCTTGGGTATCTTGTGGTTCAAATGTTCGGATGATGATCCCATCAAGCTTAGCTCGATTCAGCCAAGGGAGACCATTTCCAACATGTTCGTGAGTGGTAAGAATGACCTCATCGCCTTTATTGAGAGGGAGTCCCCAAACCATGATATTTATCCCTTCGGTAGTGTTATGCGTGAGACTGAGCTCATCCGTTTTGACTCCTAAAAAATCTGCAAGAAATGCTCTCTCCTGATCAAAGTGCCCATATTCTCCTGAGCTGTTAATTTCTTCCAAACAAGTATTCATTGCTTGACTGACGGCATAGGGTGCTGGTCCAAATGTTCCATTATTCAGATAAACCCTTTCTCGAGTCAATGGAAAGCCATTTCTGATTTCTTTCCAAAAATCGACTTCAGATAGCGAGTGGTCAATCAGTGAATTCGAAAAAACAGGAGACGAATTGCCTATAAATACCCCTGAAGCAAGAAAACTCGCACTTAGTTTTTGCAGAAATCGTCTTCGATTAGACATGATCACTTATTGGTTGGGATAAATAATTCACATTTTATATTTCAAAAATGAGTTTCAAATTACGACTAGTACCTAGAATTCCGATGGTAAATTCATGAAAAATTTAGATTAAATTGATTTTTTGAAAAAATCCTTTAGTGTGAAAACAATGAAAAATAAAAACTCTAATCACTTAAAATTCTTTCTATTGATCTGGGTTTTCTTTGGAAATATTTATTCCCCCTTTGCACAGCAAAGAAATGAGGAACTTCCCAATGTGGTTCTGCTTTTGGGCGATGATCACGGCTGGGATGAAACTGGCTACAATGGCCACCCTTATTTGAAGACTCCGGTTTTGGATGAATTGGCAGAGGTTGGGATTCGTATGAATCGTTTCTATTCCGCATCACCGGTCTGCTCCCCTACTCGCGGAAGTATTTTAACTGGTCGCCACCCAAATCGTTACGGAACCTTTACTCCCGGCTTTTCTATCCGTCCTGAAGAAATAAGTATTGCTAGGCTGATGCAGGCAAAAGGTTATGCGACTGCTCATTTTGGAAAATGGCATCTCGGCCCAGTCAAAGCAGAATCACCAACCAATCCAGGCGCAATGGGATTTGATGAATGGCTTTCGCACGATAATTTCTTTGAGCTGAACCCATACCTCTCTCGAAATGGTGCAGATCCAGAATTATTCGAAGGCGAAAGTTCGGAGATCTTGGTGCGAGAGGCAATGACCTTTATAGAAAAGGCAAAAGCAGCTGGGAAGCCTTTCTTCGTCGTGATTTGGTACGGTTCTCCCCATGAACCATATAGTGGATTGCCAGAAGATTTAGCCCTTTATTCCAATCTTCCAGAGACATTTGGAAATAGGCAAGTTCAACTCACCTCCAATGAAACGGGCATGCCAGTCAAACGTCTTCAGCGGGAAGTTTTGCAGGAGCGATTTGCAGAAATCACCGCTATGGATCGAAGTATTGGAGAATTAAGGAATTATCTAAAAACCAAAGAACTCAAATCAAACACCCTACTTTGGTATTTTGGGGACAATGGGACTCCGCAAGAGGCAAATGCAACCGTCCCTTTTCGTGAGCAAAAAGGGAGTATTTACGAGGGTGGAATTCGTGTGCCAAGTGTTCTGGAGTGGCCAGATGGCCTACCAACCGCTTTACAAAGTAATGTAAACATGAATAGTGCTGATGTTTTCCCAACGCTGGCTTTCCTCATTGGAGAGCCATTACCGAAACGACCCATTGATGGAATCAATCTTTTGCCTTTTCTTTCCGGAGAAAAACTGGAAAGACCTAGTCCAATGCTATTTTGGAACGGAAGCCCAAGAAATTTACCCCTGAAAGAGCTCAAAGCTTATTTGGATCCAAAACTCCAAGAGGGTACTTCTCCGATGGTCAAATTGATGAATGGAAAGGCAACGCGTGATTTTAGAAACTACATTCAAACGGACATTATTCCCACAGATTTTCATGGCGATCGAGCGATCATAAACAATCAATACAAATTGGTTTTGACCGAAAATAAAGCTGGTGAAACCCAATTCGAATTGTTTGATTTGCTCCAAGATCCAGCAGAAACCAAAGACTTAAAAGAACTTTATCCAGAACTCACTAAAGAGATGTCCAATCAGCTTCGCATTTGGCAAGAATCTGTTTTAAACAGTTTATTGGGAAATGATTATAAAAAAAATAAATGAAAGCACTCCTCTACGAATCCTTCCAATCCCAACCCATCATAACCCAAGTTCCTGATCCAAGTCCAAGCAAATCGGGAGTAGTCATCGAAGTAAAAGCCACAGGTCTATGCCGATCTGACTGGCATGGCTGGATGGGGCATGATGAAGACATTCAGCTCCCACATGTTCCTGGACATGAATTTGCCGGAATAATTAAGGCAGTCGGTAGCGAAGTGAGAAATTGGAAAGAGGGAGATCGGGTTACCGTTCCTTTTGTATCGGGTTGCGGAAAATGCCCGGAGTGCGCATCTGGAAATCATCAGGTTTGCGATGATCAGTTTCAGCCGGGATTTACAAATTGGGGTTCCTTTGCAGAATTTGTAGCAATCGATCGCGCAGATATCAATTTAGTGGAGCTTCCAGAAACGATGAATTTCCAAACAGCGGCAAGCTTGGGTTGTAGATTTGCGACCTCATTTCGAGCTGTGGTAGATCAAGGGAAAGTAACCGGCGGCCAATGGGTAGCGATTCATGGATGCGGGGGCGTTGGCCTATCAGCTATTATGATTGCTACAGCGTTAGGAGCGCAGGTCATCGCAATTGATATTGACCAAGAGAAATTGAAATTGGCCAGAAAAATCGGAGCAGTAGCCACTATTGAAGCCAGCAATTCGAATGTGGTAGAAGTGGTTCGTGAAATTTCAAAAAGAGGAGTCCATGTTTCGATCGATGCACTTGGAAGTCCTCAGACGCTTTTCAATTCTGTTTCTTGTCTGCGAAAGAGAGGAAAACACATCCAAGTAGGTCTTTTACTCGGTGATCAAAAAAACAGTGCCATCCCAATGAATTTGGTCCTTTCGAATGAATTGGAAATCTTTGGAAGTCATGGAATGCAAGCTTGGCGCTATCCTGAGATGATTCAAATGATCACGGCAGGAAAAATGAACCCGGAATTATTAATTGGCAAATCCATAACTCTGGAAGCTGCTGTCACAGCATTAATGAAAATGAATAAATTTCAAGATACAGGTGTCACGTTAATCGATCGTTTTTAAATCAAGAAATTATGATGAATCCCAAAGCTTCATCTGTTGCCGAATACTTCAGCTGGCAAACTGAGACCATTCAGGAAAAACTTCAATCTATCCGTGAGACGATCGCAGCAGTAGTTCCGGAGGCCAAAGAGGTAATCAGTTATCACATGCCAGCGTTTAAGACTTCAGAGGTGCTAGTCTATTATGCAGCCATGAAAAAGCATATCGGATTTTACCCGCATTCCGAAGCAATCATTGTTTTCAAAAAGGAATTAGCCCCCTATAAAACCTCCAAAGGAGCAATTCAATTTCCTTTGGATCAACCAATACCTTTAGATTTGATCAGGGATATCACGATTTTTAGAAGAGAACAGGTAAGGGCGAAAAAAGAATAGAAAATCAACTCAAAAACAACTTCAAAGGTCTTTATCCAAGCCTAAACTATCAAAAGTATCAGCCTCTTTAAAACGAACTGAACATATTTTTGAACAAATTCTTTCAGAAGAACTTTTTCAATTAATTCAGATTTGAAAAATATTCTTCGGCTCCAAAAACGCTAAAATCTTCTTATCCAAAGTCCAGATTTTCAAGTCGAATTGAATTGCTGTAAAAATAATTACTGAATCTATCAGTCCAATTCCCCGGCTCAAAAGCTTTTGTTCTCTGGAGAAAATGCCAGCTTCAAAGATTAATCCCGGGCTATCCAAAATCTTCATTTGTGCAAAAAATTCCTGGATCATGGCCACTTCGCGCTGCCCTTTGGCTCCCTGCATTAATTCAGCAAAAATCAGCTCAAGGGAAAAAATATCAGTGCTATCAATCAAATCTAACCCAGTTTGAAAGTAGACTGGGTTTGCCTTAAAAAATTCGATCCAAACTGATGTGTCAATTAAAACCCGATTCATTTCTGGTTTAATTCACGAAGTTCACTTGCTCCATAGTAAAACTCCAATGGCTCAGCAGCAATTTCTTCTGAGAGATTTCGCATTTTTTTTCGTGTTCGATATTCATTCAAGGCCATTTTGAGCGCCTCTGTAATGTTCTTTGAGCCAGAAAGCTCCATTACTTCTTTGATTAATTCATCTTCAATTAGAGCTGTGACTTTCATAGGATTATTATTTAATCCAAAATACGATACATAATCGTATAAGTTTACTTTTTTGATATAATTATCCTAAATCGAAAATCTGATCCACTGCCTCTGGTACATCTTCAGTATAATGACTCACATATATCAAGGTAATGTCAGTGAGTTCGCAGATTTTTTGAATGGTTTCCTTGAATAGTCTCCGCTGAAGCTCATCCATTCCCTGTGAAGCCTCATCCAGGATCAGAAGTTTGGGCTGTTTGATCAGCGCTCGGGCAAGCAGAGTCCAGCGTTGATTTTCCAGAGAAAGTCGACTGATTGGTATAGTTGAAAAAGATTCCAATTGGAAAAGCTTCATCCAAGATTCGGTTAATGCCTCATGTTCCGCTGATACTTTTTTGAACAAACCCATGGTATCAAAAAGACCGGAAAGAATCACCTTTCTACAAGTTTGGTTGGAAGGAAAAAATCGACTGAGTTCCGGCGCGACAAAACCTGTAGGTCCCTTCACTTCCCAAATGCTTTCTCCAGTTCCTCGTTTTCTTCCAAAAAGCCAGAGATTCTGAGCATATGCTTGGGGATTTTCTCCGATCAAAAGACTGATCAAGGTAGATTTTCCGCTTCCATTTTTACCCCGAAGCAGCCATCGCTCTCCTGAGCTCACTTCCCAATTGAGATTTTTCAGAATCTGCTTTTCCCCGTATTTGATTGAGAGATTTTCAAGGCGAATTACCTCCGTATTTTCACTTGATCTTTTTGGCAACAGGGAATCTAAAAGTCCCCAATCGAAAGAAAAAACTGGTTCTTCTTTATTCAGTAGATGAAAATCTTTTGTTAGCCAGATTTCTTCGATTCCTCCATTATTCAACTTGGCTACATGTGTGATCCCCTCAGGAATCTCATTTGAGGAAGTAGTCAGAAGCACATGGACTCCTTTAGCTATGATCGCTTTCAAAATCTCTCCAAATTCGGCCCGGCTTTTCACGTCCAAGCCCGTCATCGGCTGATCCATGAGATAAATCTTTGGCTGTCGCATCAAGCCTACTGCTATGGCAAGGCGACGTGTTTCGCCATTTGACAACTTGAGTAAGGACTTGTCCAACAAGCCTTCAAGCCTGAGCAAGCTGGAAACATTTTCAATATTCCAAGGACCTTGAATCTTTGGTTGAATCTCTTTCAAAGTTTCACGAACCGTGGCTGATTCCTCGGATTCAGAGGAATTGAACCGTTGCTGAAAATAGAAATTTTGAAGGTTGGATCGATTCCTGAAAACATAGCGCTGAGACACATAAGAAATCAAATCTCGGAAGCTATGAACAGCTCCCTCCTCCTGCTTTTCAGCTGAATACTGACTTGCAAACTGCCGCTCGATTTTGCCGAAGGAATTGACGGTATTTCCTCGAATCGTTTCCAAAAAAGCAGTAAGCAAAGTGCCGGAATCCCCTATGATTGCCCAATGCGCCCCATTTTCCCAGTTAAAATTCAAGCCATGAAAGGTATGGGCACCTTTAAAAAGTATTTGTGCTTTGGAGATTTGTATCAGAAAGTCGGACAAGTAAAGACTAGGGTTAGTTGAATTCTCAACTTAGTGAAAAAATTATTTCCTATCCTTACTATCGATCAGAATTGTCACAGGTCCATCATTGATCAAGCTTACTTTCATATCCGCACCGAATTCACCGGTTCCAATTGGTTTTCCTAATTCGGATTCCAGCGTCTGAATAAAGCTTTCATAGAGCGGAATAGCAACTTCAGGCCTTGCAGCTTTTATGTATGATGGTCGGTTTCCTTTTTTGGTACTTGCATGAAGCGTAAACTGGGAGATCAAAAGGATTTCCCCTCCCACATCAAGCAAGCTTTTGTTCATGACTTCATTTTCATCTGGGAAAATCCGAAGGTTCACAATCTTCTTCGAGAGCCAAGAAATATCTTCTTCTGCGTCTGCTTCCTCTATTCCCACGAGGATAAGTAATCCATTCCCGATTTCAGCCTTTACTTTTCCTTCAATTTTTACAGCTGCTTCACTTGCTCGTTGGATGACTACAATCATTTGCTTAGATCTTGTAATTGTCCAGAACTGATAATTTCCACTGATTTGGAGTTTTGTTCCAAAGCTTTTCTAACCATTCCCTTTGCTACCTGATAATCATAAATCGGTCTAATATTTTTAAAAAGTTTTAACCACACTAACGGCTTCATTGCAATGGTTGCGAGTTGCTCCCCTAGTCGAAATTCTGATCTATTCCCTAATAACAGTGAAGGTCTGAAGAGCCCAACAAAGTCAAATCCTATAGCTTTCAAATCGTCTTCGGTTTTACCCTTTGTCTGACTGTAAAAAATAGAAGAATCACTGCTGGCACCAGATGAGGAAACGTATAGGAACTTAGCTGTTCCGAGAGATCTTGTCCATTTGGCAAATTCAATTACCATATCATGATCTATTTTAAAAAAATCTTCTTTGGAACCCGCTTGCTTGATGGTAGTCCCAAGCGCACAAAAGCCATGGATTTCCGCCTTATTTTCTATTAAGGCAATTCTTATTTGATGATTTTCGCCACCAAGATCTTCCTCGGATAGTTTCGAGTCCAGATCCCAAGTTTTGATCATATTCATATCACCGGAGATTTGGATCAGCTTTCCATGCTTCAAAGAAAGTTTCCTTCTACCAACACTTAGAACATAATCATAAGCTGGATTTTGCAATAATTGATGCAACAATTGCATTCCAACTAGACCGGATGTACCCGAAAGAATCGCGATTTTCATAGGTCGAAGGTAGACTTAAACAAATCCATTAACTCTCTTTCCAACGATTGATTTTTATCTTTTGCATACCACAAATGAGTCCCTTCGGAAAACTCCTTAGAAGAAACACCCATAGGATCTAATTTGTAAGCCTTTAACCTATCTTGAAGATATTTTGGTCTAGGTCCCCAAGTTCCTAATTCCTCTAGTTTATCATTTAGGACAATCAGTTTTGGGATTGATCTGGCCCCTTCGGTCAGATAGGCATCCATTAATTCCGGATTTTCATCTCTCAGAATCAATTTCAAATGAATATTTGGATTCAAATCTGTAAGCTTTGAAATATAAGGGATACTCTGTGCCGCATCTCCACACCATGCTTCAGTGATTACAAGAAAGACTATCGGGACAGAAATCGACTTGATCATTTCTTCCATTTCGGATGAGATCTTTGCAGTCTTATCCCAACGGTTCATCCGTTTCACATTCATTCTGGTGTATTCCAGATATCCCTCTGTCTGAATCGATCCCGTAGTTTTATTCAGTGTCAATAGTCTGTCAATCATTTCCCGATACTCAGGATACGTTTGGCTACTTTTAATTAATGTGGGGGTAATTAAATTTATTTGTTGGTCTAGCATCTTAAAACTTTTATCCGACCAAAACAGCCTCTTTTAGATTTCAGTTCTCTCCCACTCCAAAAATTCCTCAACTTCATCTTTTACTTTGGCATATATCGCCAAGACGACTGAAAAATCATCAGCGAACCCAATAAATCCCAAAAAATCTGGTACTATATCAATAGGGGAAACAAAGTAAATTAACCCCAACAAAACTAAACCAAGGGTACTTCCTGCCATTTTATGGGAACCGTTAAAGTGGGCTTTAGTCATTCGAATAAAAACTGAAACAGGCTCAACCAGCTTTACAACCGTAGGATGGTGACCAAATTGTACAAGCTTTTTTCCCACTCCGGAGATCAACGCCCGTACCTTTTCCTCCTGTCTGGCAAGATTCTCCACTTGCTTTCCAAACATAGATTTTGCCTTATCTAGCATTTCTGTAGCGTTTTTCTTGATGACTTTCATGATTAGAAGTAGATATTAACCTCAGACTTGACTTGCTTTAATGCATAGAGAACTGTATCGTTTTGTCTATCAAGTGATTGAGAAAATATAGCTTTTGCTAAATCTATTCCTTTACCTTCTCCATCGAGTTCTTGTCTACTCAAATTAATAATGGTTGTAACTTCCTCAACGGCTCTTTTGACAGCCTCCCAAGTTTCTTCTGAAAAGTAAACTTGCTGGGAAAAATTATGATTAAACTCTTCTCTAACTTCGGTCATCAACTGCGCATACAATTCATTTACCGTATATGAAGCAGGATTAGACCTTCTTACCAGATTATTAGGAGTAATCCGCTCCAGAAACAGACAAAGTCGCTCTGCGGCTTGAAGTCGAATTGGCAAAACAACTGTAGTATTCTTGGTTTTCAATTCAACCAGCATCTTCTCTTTTTCTTTTGACAAAAAAGAAACCACCACCAAATACATTCCATAAAGGACGATTCCGGCTGGAAGAAGAATTTTCAATAAATCAACGAGATAGTTCATTTTATAATTTTATACTCGAATTTGCACAATTAATTGACGACAGAAAATAAAGCAGCTTGTAAATTTGAATTCTAAACGAACCAAATTTCCTAAGATTTCATTTCTTCATCATGATTATCCCTATAAAAATCACTCCAAAAGCCGAAGCTGAGATTAAAAATATCATGGCAAACAAAAGTATTCCGGCTGATTACCACCTCAGAGTTGGAGTCAAAGGAGGGGGTTGTGGCGGGATGTCTTATGCATTGGGATTTGATAAACCTAAGCCTGAAGATCAAAAGTTTGATCTCGAAGGAATCCCAGTTTTAATTGAAAAAAGACATTATATGTTTTTGATGGGAATGCAGATAGATTTTTTTGAGGGAGATGAGGCCCGTGGATTCACATTCGTCAATCCGGATATTCCAAAAAGACACGATCAAGAATAATTTATTATTTTGAAGCCGATCTAATCAAAATTGCCATGAAATCTTCTCTCCTATTCGTCTTAATTCTATTATCAATTTCTGTATCTCA
The DNA here is from genome assembly GCF_001936475.1 of Algoriphagus marinus. GTDB lineage: Bacteria > Bacteroidota > Bacteroidia > Cytophagales > Cyclobacteriaceae > Algoriphagus > Algoriphagus marinus. The sequence goes on from NZ_MSPQ01000009.1 coordinate 33,795, forward strand.
AGCGCAGGTTAAGAAGCTAGAAGAAGGACAAAACCCTGGAATAGGAAACTTAAGTCAACTCGAATGGCTAACTGGCTATTGGACTGGGGAAGGATTTGGAGGTCAATGTGAAGAAGTTTGGATGCCAGAGATAGATGGCCATATGATTGGCACCTTTCGATTTTGGTCTGAGGAGAAATTGGTTTTTACAGAATTTATGAACTTAGTCCAGGAAGGAGATACTTTTTCTCTGAAGTTGAAACACTACAATCCTGATTTGTCGGGATGGGAAGCCGACGGGGAATGGACTATTTTTAGACTTGTAGAAGTTGGAGAAAATAGTGTTTGGTTTGATGGATTGACGATGATCAGAACAGGTAATGAAATCAAACTTCATCTCGCAATGATAGAAAATGGAGTGGAGACCATCGAGGAATTAACCTATCGAAGAGGCTCACTTTGATTTTTAAAACCCTTCAAATCCAGGTTTCACATTCTCCCAAAAGTCATCTAGCCCAATAATTCTTGGTTTGAAAAAGGAGATGATTTCTGGCCAGTCTTTTTCATCCATGACATTTACTTGGGGAAGGATTTTCTCGATCTTACTGATAGGTTGCCCAAATTCATTGGAGGAAAGTAGTTTCCATTCCCAATCTTCGTTCAGACTATTTAGGAAAAGTTTTTTAAGCTGAACAAATTGATCAAAGTACAATTCCTGGAGCTCTGTATCTGCATGGCATATTTCTATTCCGATTGAAGCAAAATCTCTTTCTGCCTTCATCCTAAAATAGATATTCCGAATACCGGTTTTATAATTTGGCCAATTAACCCGGAATCCTGAAGCACTGGGCACTGGCTTCATATATTGACCAAATTTGATCCAAAACTCTTTTCGGATACGGGAAGTTTCTGCCCGATTATACATGCTTAATAAGATTCGTGGCTATCTGATGGTAAAACCAGAATGATTTCACCTGATTTTTTGTAATCAGGATTTAAGGTATCCAGTTGATCTTGGGTGACAGTATGGATATTCAACATCTTCAATTCCGGAAACTCCTTTTTCAAATACCATAAAATACCTTCTCCATCTTTGGAATGGTAAGAACCATTCACATGTAATATTTTATGACCTGCTGAAATAGAAGGAAAAAGTGATTCAGCCATCGTAGCATCTTTCAAGGCCTGCGCCTGAACCATAAAATCTGTATTCATAGGCCCTCCATGCATCATGTCTTTCATGGCAATGTAACCTGGCATGGACATATCAATCTCAAAAGGCAAGCGAGCAAAATATGATTTTGCTTCAAGACTTAAGCTATCTAAAGATGTAATGCCTGATCTGCTCACTAATGAAGCATATTTCCTAGGAACATTACTTGCAATGAATTTCAGATTATGATCTTTGGCAAATTGCATCAGAGGACGATAATCAGTTTTATAATTATTCCAAAGCTTTGCTTCTGTCTCAAAATTCTTTTCGGTCATTTTCCCCGCAAACCATTCATCGATATTGAGTTGATCATCACGCTCAAAAAACTCAGCAGCTAATACCAACTCGGGGTCATTTGCCGCCATTCCTTTTAAAACCTGCAATTGCAGCCAATGTGCCAGGCTATTATTATGCAATTCACCAAAAAAAGTAATATCTACTTTTTGGGTTCTCTTGAGTACATCCTGAAATTCTAACTTCTTCCCATCATTCGAAAAAAACTGGTACGCTTCACCTTGTGCTAGGGCATTTAAACAGAATGAAAAATTAGTAGAAGTTATAAATGAAACGATCAGAATAATTTTTATCACTTTAAGCATAATCATCAGGGTATTGGATTTGAACTGCAGAAAATTTCACCAAACCTCCTAAGGAGGGGTGATGTTTTTTCAGGGTGATTTTTATGCTTTTAACATCAGGATAAACTTTTAAAATATCTTCTACGATTAGATGTCCAAGATGCTCTAGCAACTTCACCTTTACCTCCATTCGAGCTTTGATTAGTTGGTACAGCTTTGCATAATCTACTGTATATTTTAATTCATCCTTTTTCATAGCTTCCGAAAAATCTGTGGTAAGTTCCAAATCGAGTGTAAAGCGATTACCGAGGATTGATTCTTCGGGGTAAGCTCCATGATAAGCATGAAATTCTATCCCCTCAAGTGTGACCTTACCCATTAGTCGAATTGATCAAAAAAGGATCCAGATTCATTTTTGGGATCCTCCGGTTTCTTTTTCTGACTTTCCTCAGGGACACTTTCTTCTGATTTAGGGATTTCTTCTTCCTTAATTTCTATCTCTGCCACCTCTTCTTGAATCCCCTCTACGGCTGCTGATTCCTCCACAGCGATTTCTTCAATTTCGACTTCAGCTTTCACTTCGATAGTTTCCTCTTCAACGGGAATCTCCATATCCGGTGAATCATCATGGATTTCAAGATCCAATTCTTCTTCGATTACTTCCATTTCTGCTAAAGGATCTGATTCATCGATAATTGGCGGAACAAATTCATTGCTTACTTCTGGTGCCAGATTAGCTAGATTCGCAAAGGTGAAGGCCTGTGATCTACTAAGCTCTTCGATCGCTCTTTGATGCGCTTTAGCATCAATACGGGAAAAATGAGCTTCTGACAGATCGATTTGATTTAGGGCATCTTGAGCAATTCGTTTAAGGCTTTTTACCATTGCCTCCCTTTGGTCAGCCAAACCTTCATAGGATCTTACCAAACCCTGCATGCTCTCTCTTAGCTCAACGATTGTTTCCTTGGCTTTCGTTTCGGCAGCTGAAATGATGGTTGCTGCATCTTGCTCAGCGATTTGCCTAGCAGAAGCTAAAATTTTATTTGCATGATTTGTTGCAGATTCTGCAGACTGGTTCGCTTCAGCTATAATCAGATCTGCGGCCTCATTTGCTTCTTCTATGATTGAAGCTCCGGTATCTTCGGCAGTTTTGAGAGTTCTGAAAAGCGAATCTTCTACATCTTTCAAGCGCTTAGCTTCTGCTTCTGTATTTTGGAGTTTGGTTTTCAAGTCCATATTCTCCTTGTGAAGAGCATCTACCACCTCACTGATCTCCTCTAAAAACGAAGTAACTTCTTTCTTTTCAAAACCTCTAAATCCGGTTTCGAATGACTTTTGCCTAATAGCTGCTGGTGTGATCTTCATGGGTTAATTATCTGAAATTTGCCAAATAGAAATACTTCGGTCATCGGAGACAGAGATAATATTTCCCTGATAAGTACTCCAGACCACTTTATTTATGGAAGTGCCATGTCCGGCATTTCTTGCTTTGTCGATTACTTTTAAGAGTTTTTGTTCGGCCACATCCCAAATCTTCATGGACTTATCCATGGAGCATGAAACGAAAAGTCTTCCGTCTTCCTTGAAAGATATGTAATTAATGGCATACATGTGAGCCACAATATTCTGGATTTGGTTGTAATTGGAACTATCCCAAAACTTCAATTGAGCATCTCTTCCTCCACTTATCAATAAGTCTTCACTGGGAGAATAGCTTAGTGCAAATACTGAATTGGTATGAGTTGCGAGATTTGCAATGGGCTGAAAATCATTTGCAATATCCAAGATTTTGATGGAGTGATCACTTAGTCCCACTGCAAGATGTTTTTTATCAGTAGCAACAGCAAAGACACGAATACTTTTCGAGCTTAGTTTAATATGCTTGCGGATTGCTCTTTTTTCTATATCTACTATAGTAAGGACACCGTCCCCGGTACCCACATATACTTCGTTTCCAATTATTTTGATATCAAAAATTGCCTGATCGGTAAGTTTTAAAGACCAGATTTCAACATTGTCATTGAGGTCGATTACATGAATTCCCTCGAAATTATGCCCTATAAAAAGCAAATTCCTGACATGATCAATCGCAAGTGCATAGACAGAATTATTCAACTTGGCGATCAATTTACCATCTTTTGGAAAATCAAGATCCCATTCTACTACCATTCCATCTCCTGAGCCTGTATAAAAAAAACGAGGGTCACTTCCTTCTGTCAAAGCGTAAATGCAATCGTTGTGACCGATTAGCGTATGTAATTTATTAACTTCAATTTTTCCCATATATTGCTGCGAGACTAAGGTTACCCTTTTGGCCGATGCAAACAAAAATAGAAAAAATTGACTCTTACTCAGCCTTGGCCATCAAGATAATTGAATCCCATGAAGTCGCGGATTTAGATTTTCTGAGTTTTCGGGAAAAATTAGCCTATTCAAACATCTCACATCCTGAAAAACGAAAAGAATGGGCATCTTCGAGAAAAGCTATTTTTGACGCACTGCAATCTCTACATATCCCCTATCCTGGATTTTTTAAAGATGAGCATGGGAAGTCTCAATCAATGAACGGGGCCGGATTTGTATCCTTAACTCATACTTCGGGATATGCTGCTGCGATCTACCACAGAAACACACCAGTGGGAATTGATATGGACCACATTCGGGAAAAAATTCTTCGGATAGGCTTTCGATTTTTGGATCCTTCGGAACTGGATTACTTGGAAAAAGACCCATTGCATTACACTATAGCATGGTCTGCTAAAGAATCTATTTTTAAATGTCAAGGAAAAAAAGGGGTATCATTTAGGGAAAATATTTTACTGGAACCATTTGATTCAAAAGCCACTACAATAAAAGGTAAAATACGAGGAACGGATTTTGCAGACCATCACTATCAGGTCAACGTTCGGGTAATTGATCAAACTGTGCTCACTTACACTACTTGGTAATATGAAATCGAGTAGATCGCAGAACATCACACAGGGAAATGGTTATCTAGGGCATTTCAATATGACCTCTAAAAAAAAATATAAACACATGAAAAAGCTAATTTTCTTTTTCCTTTCTTTTATTCTATCGCTCTCACTTTCAGCACAGACGCTTCCAGAGGTTTCACTCACAGATGCTGTCACAGGTGGTACGGTAAAAGTTTCCAGCAAATCCGGAGATAAAGGGTTGGTTATTATTTTTCATTCCTTAGGCTGCCCATTTGCGAAAATGTATGAGTCTCGAATCAAAGATTTAAGGGTTCGATTTCAGAGTCAAGGGATCAATATTATTCTCGTAAACCCAGAAATTGGAAACAGTCCTGACGAGCAAACCCCTTTAAAGAACTTTATAGATCAAAGCGGAATCAATACTGCGTATTTGATTGATGAAAAGCAGGAATTAACGAAGCTGCTTCAGATTTCCAAAATACCGGAAGCAGTTCTGCTGACGAGGGGTGCAGATGGTTTGAAGGTTCGATATCGAGGCGCCATAGACAATAATCCACAGGCAGAAACGAGTGTATCAGATCGTTATTTAGAGCGAGCGATGAATCAAGTGCTACGTGGAGAAGATCCAACACCTTCCCAAGTCAGAGCTGTAGGTTGTAATATTCGAACTTTCTAAGCCTCCAGAAGTGCTATTAGCTCTCGAACTTCCCCCACTTTATCTTGCTCCCCCAATTTTTCAAAAGCTTGTCCCAAATTTCTGAGCATTCTTAGAATAATGGCTAAGTGGGAACAAGGCTCAAAATACTCATCACGAGGTTCGATTTTCAAATGCTCTAAATAGTTTGAAACATCTTTTCGACCGAATATCAACCCCTTATTGAAGGCATTGATGTAAAAATTATAATCTTCAGATTTGTATGTAAGGACAAACAGATTTGGAAGATTCACTCCGTAGATTGGAAGTCCAAGTTTTCTGGCAACTAATAGATAAATAGAGCATAGCGTCAGTGGATTTCCGCGTTTGGAGTCCAAAACTGAAGAAAGCATACTATTCGCAGGGGAATGAAAGTTTTTGGTATTCGCAGAAAAACGAAGGGTGTTGAAAAGAACATTATTAATAATCCTTACTTGATCATAGGGAGGAAGATCATTTTTAAAAGCTGTCCAAACCTCAAAGTAGATTTGATGCATATCTGCATTTAGCTTTTCAAATTCTATATCAGGATATTGATAAGTGTTAATGATCCAAAGCCCAGCAAGCAGATCCCGGTCCTCTGTATTTTTCCAATCTTCTAATCTTTGCTTCAAAAGTGAAAACTGGAGATCATGAACAAGCTCCTCAATTTCCTTTTGGATTTCCGGATTGAAACTGTTTTCCCATTTTTTTTCCAAAAACGGAATGATCTCAGTACCCAAGGAAAGAATCCTATCCCGCACATGTGACCGAACTTCAAAGTCAGAATCATCAAGTAACGATACCAATGCATTCAATTCACTGGAGGTCAAATCACTCATAGGTATGGGCTTTGCAATGTTTTTAAATCGTAAATAATTTACGAAAAATTACTTAAGTCTGGATCACACCCACATTAAACCGTTCGCTAATCGGAGCATGATTGGCAGCTTCTATCCCCATACTGATTACTTTTCGGGTTTCCCTAGGATCAATCACTCCATCTACCCATAGTCGAGAAGCTGCATAATATGGGCTCAATTCCTCGTTGTATTTATCCCTTATTTCATCCAAAAGGATTTTTTCATCCTCAGGGGAAATTACCTGACCTTTCTTTTTTAAGGAAGCTACTTTTATCTGGAGCAATGTTTTCGCTGCTGAAGCACCGGACATTACGGCCATTTGGGCTGTAGGCCAGGAATAAATCAATCTAGGATCATAGGCTTTACCACACATGGCATAATTACCTGCCCCATAAGAGTTACCAAGAACTATAGTGAATTTTGGCACAACTGAATTCGCCATCGCGTTGACCATTTTTGCACCATCTTTGATGATCCCTCCATGCTCGGCTTTGCTTCCCACCATAAATCCACTTACATCCTGAAGAAACAGCAACGGGATTTTTCGCTGATTACAATTCATGATAAATCGTGCTGCTTTGTCTGCTGAGTCTGAGTAAATCACCCCACCCATTTGCATTTCACCCTTAGCAGTTTTGACTATTTTACGTTGATTAGCAATGATCCCTACAGCCCAGCCATCTATTCTGGCCGTACCACAAATCAGCGTTTTTCCATAATCTTTTTTATACTCATCGAGCTCTCCGCCATCAACCAAACCGCTAATCACCTCATTCATATCATAAGGCTTTACTCGCTCCATTGGAAAAATATCAATAAGCTTTTCGGCGGAAATAGCCGGTTCCTTCGGCTCAGCCCTATCAAAACCTGCAGTCTGATTATGTCCGAGCTTTTCAAAAATTTTCTTAATCGCATCAAGACAATCTTGATCCGAATCGTATTTATTGTCAGTCACTCCTGAAATCTCACAGTGAGTAGTAGCGCCTCCCAGGGTTTCATTGTCAACAGACTCTCCGATTGCTGCTTTAACTAGATATGAACCCGCCAAGAAAATGGAACCTGTCTTATCGACGATCATAGCCTCATCCGACATAATAGGTAAATAAGCGCCCCCTGCAACACAGCTCCCCATAATTGCGGCAATCTGTACAATACCCATAGCAGACATCTTCGCATTGTTTCGAAACTGTCTTCCAAAATGTTCTTTGTCTGGAAAAATCTCATTCTGCATCGGAAGAAAAACCCCAGCACTATCCACCAAATAGATGATTGGCAAATGATTCTCCATTGCTATCTCTTGGGCCCGGAGATTCTTTTTGGCAGTCATAGGAAACCAAGCACCGGCCTTGACAGTGGCATCATTAGCCACTATCACACACATTCTATTCTTTACATATCCAATGCCTGTCACGACTCCTGCAGATGGGCATCCTCCCTCCTCTTCGTACATTCCATATGCAGCAAAAGCACCAACTTCCAAAAAATCAGAATCTTCATCAATAAGATAATTAATTCGTTCCCTTGCGGTTAGCTTCCCTTTTTCATGCTCTTTTTTGATTCTGCTCAATCCTCCTCCCAACTTCACTTGCTCATACTTAGTTTGGAGGGTTTTTAAAAGTTGCTCCATCGTTTCGGGTTTTTGGGTAGTATTTGGGTTCATAGTTTTTATTCAGTTCTTATTTTCAAACTCTATTTATCTTCAAAGAGTTTGGGTTTGAAGATAAACAAAAGCCCTTTCTCAGAAGGAAAAAGGGCTAAATGATTCTATTTAAAGTGTTTATTATTTTGATTCAATCGCTTCTTTATAATCACGAATTGATCTATATATAGCTGAAGCCATGTATTCTTTTCCAGCGTCGCTCATCAAGAATCGTTCTTCTTCGGAATTGGACAGGAATCCAAGTTCCACCAATACTGAAGGCATAGATGGAGTCCAAAGCACATAAAAAGGACCTTGCTTCACTCCTCTACTTTTTCTTCCAACACGATCCCGAAATTGCGTTTCGATCTGATCTGCAAGAGAGACAGAATTTTCGAAATGCGCCTTCGACATCAGGTTAAACATCATATATGATTCTGGAGAAGTAGGATCAAAACCTTCGTAATTTTCTTCGTAGTTATCTTCCAAAAGAATCACCGAGTTTTCCCTTTTCACTATATCAAAGTTAGCATCCAGATACTTGGTACCCATTACAAAAGTCTCGGTGCCAAAAGCTGATTTATTTGGTGCCGAATTAGAATGGATGGAAACAAAAAGATCCGCTTTATTATTATTTGCAATCTGAGGTCGTTCTTTTAAGGAAGGAAAACTATCATCCTTGCGAGTGTAGATCACTTCTACATCCGGCATATTTTCTTTGATATACTTACCTACCAGAAGAGTTACCGCGAGATTGATATCTTTCTCCCTTGACCTAGAACCGAGATTTCCAGGATCTTTCCCCCCGTGACCAGCATCCAAAACGATTTTTTTCATCCTAAATGCAGGCATCATCGTTTCGTTTGGAATATATCCTCCAAATAGGAAAGGCGTTAATAAAACTAAAGTCAGAAGAAATTTTTTGTTTTTGGACCGTACCATGAGGGCAATAAAATTAACTTTACACGAAATTTCACTCAAATTAAATAAAGCGTAGGCAGCAGTGCAGAATCTAAGGCTCTTTTTATTTTCCTTTTTTGGGCTAATACTCCTCACGCATTTTGCGAACGCACAAGACCCTGTCAAGCCGAGAAGGGAGCGCCCAATTACTTTTCCAGACACTCTGGTCTCACAACCAACACAAAGGGGGCTTCAGGATACGCTTTCCATTCCTGCTGATACTCTTTCGATATCTGACTCGACAAAAATTGTGCCTAGGAATGGCATAGAATCAGATATTACCTATTTCGCTGAAGATTCAATAGTTGCAGATTTCCCAAACAACAAACTTATTCTATATAAAGAGGCTTGGTTTGAATATGGAGATATGCGATTGGACGCGGATTATATTTTGATTGACTGGGAAAAATCCGAAATCTACGCCAGCGGGCAAGCTGATAGCCTTGGAAATATCTCCGGAAACCCCTTTTTCAAACAAGGAGGTACTGAGTACGAAGTTCGCAAGGAAATGCGCTACAATTTCAAAACTCAAAAAGCGATCATCAAAGATGTCGTCACAGAACAGCAGGACGGAATACTACGTGGCGAAACGATCAAAAAAACCGAAGATGGGAGTATATACCTTGATCATGGGTATTACACCACCTGTAAACTCACCAATCCACATTGGCATATCTCTTCCAATAAGATCAAGTCTATCCAGGGAAAACAAGTAGTATCAGGCCCATTTAACTTGTATTTCAATGGAATCCCTACTCCTTTGGGCTTGCCTTTTGGAATCATACCTGATACCCCAGAGGAAAAAGCTTCAGGAATAATCTTTCCTAGCTATGGCCAAGAGCAAAAGCGGGGTATTTTCCTAAGGGATTTTGGATATTACTTTGCGATCAATGATTACCTCCACACACGAATTGCAGGTGATATCTATTCCAATGGAGGCTGGGGAGTCAAATCACAAACGGTCTATAAAAAGCGCTACCGCTACAGTGGATCAATGAATGTTGACTTTCAAAAATTCGTATCCCCTGAAACTGATCTAGAACCCGTTGATTACAACACATTCAGGATTGCTTGGTCACATAATCCAGAAAGCCGAGGAAACAGTAGATTCTCTGCTTCGGTAAATGCAGGTAGCACGAGTTATTTTAATAACATCATTAATCCGAACAGTTTCCAAAATAATGTCACTTCGGATCTCCAGTCTAACATCAACTACACCAAGACCTTCACGGGTACTCCATTTACCATGTCAGCCAGTATGAGACACTCTCAAAGTGTGCAAACTGGAGAAGTAAATTTGAGTTTACCCTCAATGAATGTGGCAATGAATAGACAGAGCCCTTTCAAAAATGTGAAATTTGAACCGCTTAAGACTTTCAATATTGCCTACACTTTTAACCTCCAAAACTCGATCACCAACAGAATTACACCCGATTTAGGAGTAGGAGGAGATCTTTCAGGGGCTCCACAGGCACCGGAACTGGTTCCTTTTACACCGGCAAACTTTAGCACTTTACTTCAAAATGCCAACAATGGCGCACAACACCGAATTCCGATCAGTTCAAATTTTAGAGTCTTCAAACATTTTACTGCAACCGGATCCGTCAACATTACTGAGCTTTGGTATCTGCAGCGATTAAACTACTATTACAATCCAGCCCAAGAAAGGGTAGATAAAATTGTCGAGGACGGATTTAACAGAGTGACTTATTACAACAGCTCTTTTAATTTGAATACAAACGTTTATGGATTTTATAATTTCAAAAAGGGTAAAACACAGACCATCAGACAGCTTTTCACTCCTTCGGTAGGATTCAATTTCACGCCGGATTTTTCAGATCCCCGATTAGGTTATTATCAAGAAGTCCAAATCAATGAAGAAGGAGATACTCGCTTATTTTCAAGACAGCAAGGATTTATCTACAGCGGTGCTCCTCTTGGAGAATCCAGAGCGATGTCTTTCAATCTGAGAAGTGTTTTGGAAGCAAAAGTCCTTTCTGAATCCGACTCCACTGAAGCTACTACCAAGAAAGTTCCGTTGATGGAGAGTATTGACTTCAATACCAGCTACAATTTCGCAGCAGACTCCTTTCAATTAGCCCCATTCTCTATCAGTGCACGAACAAGCTTCTTCGAAAGAAGAGTCTCAGTCAACCTAAGAAGCACGATAGATCCCTACGCAGTAGCAACTTTCACCAATAGCAGCGGACAGGAAGTCACGCGATCAATCAATGAATTTGCATGGAAAAATGGACAGGGAATTGGAGCTATCCGAAATGCAAGCTTAAACCTCAATGCTTCGATCAACCCGAACAGCTCACAATCTCAGGGCGAAGTACGTGATGAATTGACCAATCAATTTTTGAATGAAGGAGGACGGATGAATCAATTTGTTGAAAGTGAAATCAATCGAATTGCCACTGACCCAAGTCAATACATTGATTGGAATGTGCCTTGGAATTTGACTTTTGGTTATAATTTATCTTACAACAAACAACCAAGTGGCAACAAAAATGTGACCCAAACCATCAATATGAGCGGGGATGTGTCGATTTCCGAAAAATGGAAAATCAATTTCAATACTGGGTATGATGCCCAGACTAAGGAATTGACTCAAACCATGATCGGAATCGCCAGAGATCTACATTGCTGGCAAATGAACGTCAACTGGGTTCCTTTTGGCCGATTCACTTCTTACAATATTGATATTCGTGTCAAGTCAAGTATCCTTCAAGACCTAAAAGTATCTCGAAGAAGATCATTCTTTGATAATTAATAGGTGGGTTATCTGTGATATTAGATGTCAGACTTATAGTAAATCATACATCTAATATCATATATCTGAAAACGCTTAAACCCTGGACCTGCTTAGTGGCATCGTCATACATCTTGGCCCACCCAAGCCTCTAGAGAGTTCTGAAGAAGGGATTTCCAAAACCTCCACTCCCATTTGCCGAAGTGCTCGATTCGTATGGATATTTCTATTATAAGAAATCACACGACGGGGTCCGATAGCAAAAACATTGGCTCCATCAAACCATTGCTCGCGCATCGCATAATCAGGGTTTCCGTCAGCGGTATGCAGAATTTCCAAATGAGGAATCTCCCGCTCTAGAATAGTCAGAAGAGATTCTTTTAAAACCTCCCGCTTGATGATCACTTTATCCTCTCGGATTTCTTTTAAAGTATAGAGCGAAGTCTGCAAAACAGAATTCAGGGCATCTGGGTAAGTCAATGCCAAATTCTCATCCAGAATAGTAAAAACAGTATCCAAATGCATGTATTGCCGCTTTTGAGGAAGATGCACCTCATAAACCCGCTCGACTGTTCCCTCACCAAGCAAGGCTTTGGCAGCATGATAAATAGCTTTCTCATCCGTGCGCTCCGAGTTACCGATAGCTACAGCCTTATTGGATAAAATAATTATATCTCCACCTTCTATGCTTGGAGGACTATGCATCCCTTCTGCAGGATAGAGCTTATTGATATTCTCTTTGAAATCGGGATGATTTTCAAAAATGGTACGAAGCAAATCCGCTTCCCGCTGACGACCTTCCATTTTCATACTTGAAAAAATAATTCCCCCAGGTGTTACCGCCATTGGATCTCGCTGGAAATATAAATTCGGACATGGGGAAATTGCAAAAGCATAATCCATCAATTCTCCCGGATTAAGATTGGGTATTTTTCGCTTCAACTCATGGATTTTCAATCCTCCTGTAAGAATTCCGGCACATTCAGCGGTAGAATATCGCTCCAAGATCGCCTCAGCCAAATGAGATAGTCCAGATCGACGGAGGGATTCCTGCATGAGTTTTAAGAGGATTTGCTCATCATAAAGCACACGAATCAACAATTCTCGAAGCTGATAAACCATAGCACCCGTAGAGGACTTGATTAAATTTGAAAAGGTATCATGCTCTTTCTGAAGGGCTTCCAAATAAGGCACATCATCAAAAAGCAAAAACTCCTTATTATACGGAGTCAGTCGGTCTATTTCCTTTCCAGGACGATGCATCAAAACTGCCTTGAGGGTTCCAAATTCTGAATTGAGTCTGAGATTCATTTGATTAAAGAATTTTCATGAGTTGAAACTATAAATTATCATTTTTTCAATGATAATACCAGATATCAAAAAAATTGATAGATGAATTTTAAATCAGAATTCAGATTTAAAACCTACTTAATAATAGATCTTCGTTTATTTCTTAACTAAAATCATTTAAAAAGTAGACATTTTTATTTCTATTGGATCAAAATTTAACCCGTGCGAAAGATTTCCAAAACAATCTTGACTTATCCTTTTTACCTACCTTACGTAAGAATTACAGGACTTATTAAAGCTCCCAATCACCCTTTGTTAATCAATCCATGTTCAAAAGAATCACTCAGGCCTTTTCTCTATCAATTTATCTTATCCTAACCAGTTGCGCGACAGTCACTCAAATTACAGATGGCATGTCCCAATCCATTCTAACTCCTTCTTCCACAGAAATCAACTCCGCGTTGAAGGAAGCTTTGGAACAAGCCACTGGAATCAGTACTGAACGGCTTCACCTGAAAGATGGCTACCTAAGCAATCTGGATGTTAAAATCCTTTTTCCACCGGAAGCAAAACAGATCGAATCTACATTAAGATCTTTGGGGCTTGGATCCATGGTCGATCAGGTAATCGTCAGTGTGAACCGAGCTGCGGAAGATGCTGCTATTGAAGCGAAACCGATTTTTGAAAGCGCTATAAAACAAATGAGTATTCAGGATGTCAAAAACATTCTTCTAGGTGAAAATAATGCAGCTACGCAGTATTTTGCCAAAACCACCAGCGATAGTCTCAACGCCAAATTCTCCCCAATAATCGAAACAAGCTTAAAAAAGGTAGACGCAACCAAATACTGGGAGGATGCGACTACCCGCTACAATAAGGTGCCTTTTGTAAAAAAGGTAAATACAGATTTAACGGGCTATGTGACCCAAAAAGCAATAGATGGGCTTTTCATCGAAATCGCAAAAGAGGAATTAAAAATCCGGGAGCAAGTCAGTTCCAGAAAATCAGCCTTACTTCAAAAGGTGTTTGGCTATGCAGAAAAGGAGAAGAAGTAGAATCAATTAACCTAGTCAAACCAGTTGAACCAAAACCGAGCCCTGCAGCTCGGTTTTTCTTTTATTTGGCAACATTTAACCAAATCAACCCTAAACAAAACATCTTCAATTAGTCTCACTCACTAAAGCGAGCGGTTGAAATGGAGCATTGTTAAATTTTTCTTAGAAAATATTTTTTCCCTCAGCCTGTAACAAATAACCTGAATTCATTTCTAAGCTATAAAAACTTGAAAATGAAAAAAGCTATTCTACTCCTTTACCTCTCCTTTATAATGCCATCTTTGGTGTCAGCGCAAAGTGCAATTGAAATCCAAACTTTGGGGACCGGCGAACCTATTCTATTCCTACCTGGATTTGCCACGCCTGGCGAAATCTGGGAAGAAACTTCTCTTCAACTACCTGACCACCAGTCTTTGTTAGTGACTTATGCGGGTTTTGGTGATGTGGCCCCAGTGGATTTCCCTTGGTATGAAAAAGTAAAAACTGACTTGATTCATTACATTTCCAGCGAAAATCTTCAAAACCTAACTCTTGTCGGGCATAGTATGGGAGGAAATCTTGCAATTGATCTTGCAGCTGAATTTCCGGAACGGGTAAAAAAAGTCATGATTGTAGATGCCTTGGCATGCATGCGGGAAATGATGATGCCAGGAGTTCTTGCGGAGGCGCTAGGTTATGAAAGCCCTTATAATGACCAACTGCTCGCCATGGACAAAGCTGCTCAGAATTCTTATTTGTCTCAAATGAGTCAAGGAATGATTTCTGATCCGGTCGATCAACAGCAAGTGCAACAATGGATGGAAATAGCAGATAGAAAAACTTTTGTCTATGGATATGTGGATCTATTGAAACTGGACAGTCGACCACTTTTGCCTGAGATCAAAGTACCAGTAATGATTTTGGTGGCAGACCAACCCTTTGGATCGAAAGCTTTGATAAATATGGAAAAACAATACGAAGGATTGAAAAACAAAGAATTTGCACTTGCAAAAGAGAGTAAACATTACATTATGCTTGATCAGCCGGAGTGGTTTATGAGCCAGCTTAAATCCTTTTTATCCAAGTGATTAAAGATCAAAAAACATATTTTGGGCACCTTTACAAAGACTATTACCGAATGGTTTTCCAATTGTGTATGGGCTTCTTGAAAGGAGACAATGACCAAGCAGAAGATCTCACTCAGGAAGTGTTTATCCAAGTTTGGAACAACCTAGGGACGTTTCGACAAGATTCAACACCAAAAACCTGGATCTACCGAATCTCAGTAAACACTTGCCTAAACCACCTCAAAAAGGAAAAACTAAAGTCCGAAAAAATCAGCATGGCAATTCGAGAGCAGCCGGATACCGTAGAAATTTCTTCAAATGAAACTGATCCAATCAAAGCTCTATACACTGCAATGGCTGCATTATCAGAAGTAGATCGATTGATTACAGGGATGCTATTAGAAGAAATACCAAATGCTGAGATCGCAAGCATACTCGGAATTAATGAAGGCAACCTTCGGGTGAAAATTCATAGAATAAAAATTAGACTCAAAAAACTCATTCCAAATGACTGAACTAAATAAAAATTTAAAAGCTATCTGGCAAGACTTAGGCACTTCTATCGCTCCACCTACCAGCGCTCAAAATGTACTTCTAGAAGCCAAAAAACTTAACCAAAACAGTATCAAATTCCAACGAGGCAACCTGATTGTTCTTGGTCTAAGCTTCCTAGTGATGTGTTATTTTCTGATCTTCTTTTTCAGTTTTCAAGATTTATTGAGTAAGATCGGAGTGGCTTTGATGTTGGGATTCTTTCTGTTTCGAATTGTTTTGGAAGCATACAGTATTGGACAGGCAAAAAGTGACAGAATCACCGAACCTTCTTCCAACAACTTGGAAAAGGAGGAGAAATACCTATCGCTCCGCGTGAAAATTCATAGTACCTATACCTATCTCACACTTGGCGTATATACTTTGGGGTTTATTTTTTTACTCCCTGAGTTTGCTATTCACCTGAGTAGTTTTTGGATGGCCGCCATGGTTGTTTCTTATTTTGTCCCGGGAATCATTCTAACCTTAATAATTAGAAAAAATGTACAGAAAGAGCTCCATGAACTCCGAACGGTGGTGGAGCTGAAAAAGAGTTTAATGGATTGATTGCTTTGCTTTTTCCTCGGGGAAAAACCAATTGAAATAGAAATTTAGTCTCGTTTGAGCTATTTCAACCAATCGCTCCTTCAAATCTGAAACACTTAGGAGTACAATCATTTGAATACTCAACTGAAAGAGATCAGGCATTATCTAGATTTTCCACAAAAAAACCGAGCCTCTCAGCTCGGTTTTTCAATTTCTAAACGCTTCCAGTATTAATCTACCAGCGACACTGTAACGGCATCACCTTCTTTAGTCACTTTTGCAACTCCTTTTCCGGTAAGGCCTTTCATAGCTACATCCCACTTCTTACCGCTAAGTCCTGCTTTTTCTTTCAAAGCTGGCAAAGCCACAGGAGATTCTACTTTCAAAAGTTCGAAGATTCCTTTCTCCTCCTCAGACATCTCGACCTGCTTTTTCTCAGGTCGCATTTGAGGGAAGAATAGCACTTCCTGAATGGTCGTTTTATTAGTCAATAGCATGGTCAATCGATCGATTCCAATTCCCAATCCGGATGTTGGCGGCATCCCGTATTCCAGAGAACGCAAGAAATCTTCATCCATCGCCATGGCTTCATCATCTCCCCTAGCTGCCAATTTCAACTGATCTTCAAATCGCTCTCGCTGATCGATCGGATCATTCAACTCGGTATAAGCATTTGCGATTTCTTTTCCATTTACAAATAATTCGAAACGCTCCACCAAACCAGGTTCTGTCCGATGCTTTTTCGCCAATGGCGTCATCTCAATCGGATAGTCTGTGATGTAAGTTGGCTGAATTAGGTTTGCTTCCACTTTTGCACCAAAGATCTCATCGATCAGCTTGCCTCTACCCATGGTGTCATCTACCTCTATCGCCAGCTGCATGCAAACTCCACGAAGTCCAGCCTCATCCAGTTCGCTAACATCAATGCCCGCATATTCCTTGATGGAATCATACATGGTCAACCTTCGATAAGGACCTGCAAAATTGATGCGCTTATCCCCTACCGTAATTTCTGTTTTACCATGAATTTTTTCAGTCACTTGCTCGATCAATTCCTCCACCATTTCCATCATCCAGATGTAGTCCTTGTAGGCTACATAGATTTCCATGGAAGTGAATTCAGGATTGTGCGTACGGTCCATGCCTTCATTTCGGAACATTTTCCCAAACTCATACACGCCGTCAAATCCACCAACGATCAGCCTTTTTAGATAAAGCTCATTCGCAATTCGCAAGAAAAGCGGCATATCCAAGGTATTGTGATGGGTCTCAAAAGGTCGAGCTGCTGCTCCACCATGAACTGCCTGCAAAATTGGAGTCTCCACTTCCAACCAGCCATGATCGTCAAAGTAGCGACGCATTTGACTGATGATTTTGGAGCGGGTTACGAAGGTGTTTTTCACTTCAGGATTCACTGTCAAATCCACATATCGCTGACGATAACGCATTTCAGGATCGGTAAATCCATCGTGGACATTCCCATCTTCATCTCGCTTGACAATCGGAAGCGGCTTCACCGACTTGGATAAAACAGTCATCTCCGTCACGTGAAGTGATATTTCACCTGTCTGAGTGGTGAAAATATAACCTTTCAAACCCAAGAAATCTCCGATTCCCAAGAGCTTTTTGAACACTGAATTATAAAGCGTCTTATCTTCTCCCGGACAAATATCATCCCGGCGAATGTAAAACTGAAGTCTGCCGCTCGCATCCTGAATCTCTCCAAACGAAGCCGATCCCATAATACGACGACTCATCAACCGACCAGCAATCTTGATGTCTTTGTAATCAGTTTTTCTGTTTTCGTAGTTGCGATGGATATCATCAGCAGTTACATTAACCGGAAAAGCAGCAGCAGGATAAGGGTTGATTCCTAACTTCATCAACTCTTCCCTGTCCTTCCGTCTTTCTAATTCCTGTTCGCTTAAAACTTGCATGTCTCTTCTATTTTTTCAAAGGCCAAATGCCCCTAAGTTATTTTCGATTTAATTTTGCCCACTGACAAGTGCCTACTGCCCCCGATAGCTATCGGGGCTGCCTACTGCCCACTATTTTTCCTTCTTTTCATCTCACGCTTGATCAACTCAAATTCCCGACTACTTTGACCTGCAATACTGGAATTTTCTGCTGCTCTACGAGTAAGATAAGGCATCACTTTTTCCACTGGACCATAAGGCACATATTTCACAACTCTAAAACCTGCTTTGGCAAGGTTAAAGGAAATATTATCACTCATTCCATAAAGTTGGGAAAAGAATACCCGATCGGAATTCGGGTCAATTCCATGCTTGTTGATCAATTGGGTCAAAAGCAAATTGCTTTGTTCATTATGTGATCCTGAAACCAGGTAGCAACCATTTTCTAATGCGTATTCCAAAGCAAGATTATAATCCCGATCTGTTGCGGCCTTATTAGGTTGAATTGGACTTGGATATCCCAATTCCTCAGCTCTTTCCCGTTCTTTCTCCATGTAGGCTCCACGAACGGGCTTAGCTCCGAAGAAATAACCTTTAGCCTGAGCAGTTTCATTTGCCTTCTTTAGTCGCTCTAATGAATCGTGTCGATACATCTGGAAGGTATTATAGACTACGCAGCGCTCACCATTGTATTTCTCCATCGCTTCATAAGCCAAGTCATCGATCACGTTTTGAAACCAAGATTCTTCGGCATCTATCAGAATCTTTAGACCTAGGTCATGCGCAGCCTTGCAAAGTCTATCTACACGGGCTTTAGTTCGATCAAAAGCTTTGGTCTCTCCTTCTGTTAGCGCTTCTCCGGCCTGGATTTTCTCCATAATATGGTAATCTCCAAGACCGGTAACTTTAAAAACACCAAAAGGCATGTAATCAGTCTTCGCAGATTCTACCAAGGTCTGATAGATTTCTTCAGTAGTCTTTTCAAAACTTTGCTCGTCTCCTTTACCCTCTACAGAAAGATCCAAAATACTTTCGATCCCAAAGGACTCCAATCTTTTGCAGGCTTCTATCGTCTCAGCGATAGTTTCTCCACCGCAGAAGTGTCCAAACATGGTTTGTTTCATCAATCCTTTAATTGGTAGTCCCAATTTGAAGGAGATATTTGTCAATGCTATACCGAGATCTGAAACAAACTTATTATTCAGCAAGGCAAAAACCAGGTAAACTTTCCGGAGTTCTGCATCGGATTTGGAAGCAAAAGCTACTTCCAGGTTTTCAAAAGAAATATTGGATTTTACAGGCATTTATGGCAAATAAAGTTGCAAAGATATCAAAAAAACAGCTTGAGCTTAGGTTTTGTTATGATAATTGAAAAAGATGAAAGCGGGATAATTCACCTTTTGAATTAGAAATTTTTTAATGATTCTTTTATAGGAATGAACTTCAGAAATTATCTGCAAATCTTTAATCTTCTTGAATTAAGAATTAGCAAAAACTGCAAACCAAACTTTATTGCTCAGCAGATCATTAAGCAAATCAATAAAAATTTCGAAAATTCTTTTTCAGAATTAATAAACAGTTTTTAAAATTAAAACAGAATTATAATCTGTTTCACCCAGTTATTTTTACCTATTTAGATAAAAATCAAAGAATCGCCCTTGGAATTATTGAATTGATAAAGAAGTCGGTAAAAAATAATTTTGTTTTTAAAAAGTCCCCTCCTATTTTTGAGACATGTTATTAGCAGCAGCGATTTATTTTACATTCTTCTACTTTTACTTTCGAAGCCAAAATCGAATCGGAGCTGTGTATTGTCTAGCCAAAAACTAAAAGAAAATATAAACACAAAAGCCCGGTTCGAAAGACCCGGGCTTTTTTCATTTAAAGCTCAGTACCATGAAAGCACACAAACAAATTAAAGATTGGGGATTAGGATTGACCAGCCCTTTGATTATTGCAGGACCTTGTTCTGCAGAAACTCCCGAGCAGATCGAGCAGATCTGTAAAGAGATGAAAGAAGAGAATATGGTTCCTCAACTTTTCAGAGCCGGAATCTGGAAGCCTCGGACCAGACCAGGATCTTTCGAAGGTGTGGGAGAAGAAGGATTAAAATGGATGGAGATTGTACGCCATCACTTGAATATTCCAATCACCACTGAAGTTGGAAATGCAGCACACGTAGAATTGGCATTGAAACATAAAGTCGATGTTCTTTGGGTGGGAGCTCGAACCACTGTCAACCCATTTGCGGTTCAGGAAATTGCAGAAGCGCTTAAAGGTGTTGACATTCCTGTAATGGTAAAAAATCCAATGAATCCGGATCTTGATCTTTGGATTGGTGCACTGGAGCGTTTCCATGCGGTTGGAATTGATAAAATTGCGGCAATTCACCGTGGGTTCTCTGATGCTTATGATAAGCGATTCCGAAACAAGCCAAACTGGTCTATGCCGATTCACCTGAAGCGGGTCTGGACTGGAATGGAAGTCATTAACGATCCTTCCCACATTGTAGGAAAAAGAGATGGATTACTTGAAGTTGCTCAGCGCGCGATGAACTTCGGCCTGGATGGATTGATGATTGAGACCCACCATGATCCAGACAAAGCTTGGTCTGATGCAAAACAGCAAGTGACTCCAGCTGCCCTAAAAGAAATGATCAATTCG
This sequence comes from Algoriphagus marinus, assembly GCF_001936475.1. GTDB lineage: Bacteria > Bacteroidota > Bacteroidia > Cytophagales > Cyclobacteriaceae > Algoriphagus > Algoriphagus marinus. The sequence goes on from NZ_MSPQ01000009.1 coordinate 54,439, forward strand.
ATCGATTTCAAAGAGCCTTTGGAAAGCATGAAGCCAGACGAGCGGCTTCAGGATTTGAGAAGAGCTGTGGATCACATGGATGACCAGTTGCTGGATATCCTTCAGGAACGCTTTGCGATTATTGATCAGATCGGTTCGCATAAGCGAGAGCATCATTTAACCGTGTTTCAATCCGACAGATGGAAAGAGGTAATGGAAAGCAGAACTCAAAAAGGAGTCAATAAACATCTTAGTGAAAAATTTATGAAGGAGTTACTTTATTGCATTCATGAAGAATCTGTGAAGCGTCAAGAGAAACAACTTCGTGAGGCAAGTCCCATTAAAAAATAAATACAACATACTGAGCTAAGTAAAGGCAAAGGGGAGCTTTCTCTGCTCTTCTTTGCCTAATTTTCGACTATATTGGCTTCAGTAAAATTACAGTCCTTGTGAATCCGATCCACTTTTCAGACCAACCGGCAGAAGACCTCCATTCGCTTTTAGCGCGATTGAGTTTTTCTCAACTTTTTATTCTTGTTGATTCAAATACCCAAATTCATTGTCTCCCGATTATTGAAAAAGCGCTTCTCGCTGATATAAACCTCTTTGTAGTTCAGCCAGGTGAAAGCAATAAGACTATTGCTACCTGCATGGAAATCTGGGCAGCCATGACTGATGCGGCTTTGGATAGAAGGGCATTAGTGATCAATTTAGGCGGTGGTGTTTTGGGAGATATGGGCGGTTTTTGTGCAAGTATTTATAAAAGAGGAATTCGATTTATCAATATCCCGACTACTTTGCTTTCTCAGGTTGACGCCAGCGTAGGTGGGAAACTGGGAGTTGATTTCGAGGGATTGAAAAATCATCTGGGAGTATTTAATGAGCCTGAAACTGTTTTGATTTCGCAAATATTCCTTTCAACTCTTCCCAAGAATGAACTTCGGTCTGGTTTCGCAGAGGTTATCAAGCATGGACTGATTCGAGATAAAGCCTACTTTGAAAGTTTAAATTTCAAAAACTGGGAAGAGTCAGATTGGAAAGAGTTAATAAGACACTCCATTGCGATCAAAACTGAAGTAGTATCCTCAGATCCAAAAGAAGCAGGACTTCGCAAAATCTTGAATTTTGGGCACACCATAGGACATGCTTTTGAGACATTTTACCTTGACGGAGAAAAACATTTGTTACACGGAGAAGCAATTGCTGCCGGCATGATTTGCGAAGCTTGGCTTTCAAAGCAGAAACTTGGCCTTTCTGCAGAAGAATTAGCTAAAATCGAAGCTGCTTTTTTTTCCGTCTACGGCAAAATTACAATTGAGGAATCTGAAATAGAATCGGTTCTGGACCTTTGCCTTCAGGACAAAAAAAATGAAGGAAATAGCCTCTTATTTTCACTTTTGAAGGAAATTGGGGACTGTCAGTACAACATCCCGATTTCTCGACAAGAGATTCGCGAGGCTATTTTATACTACCAAAGTCGCTAACTTATTACCTAATTTTCTTTGAAAACTGACACCATGGAAATCCTTCGCCTTGCGCAGCAATCCTATTTTGATACCATTTCTATCCCTTTACCTTCATCCAAAAGTGAATCGAATCGCGTTTTGGTGATTGATGCGCTGACAGATGGGGAAAATCGCATTTCCAATCTTGCTGAAGCTAGAGATACGCAAACCATGATCAGCTTACTGAAAAAAAATCCTCCAGTTTATGATGTATTGGATGCAGGTACGACGATGCGATTTCTGACAGCTTTTGCAGCCGTGACACAGCAAAATAAAGTCATGACCGGAACAGCCAGAATGTGTCAGCGGCCAATTGGAATCCTGGTCGATGCGCTACGGGAAATCGGTGCTGAAATTCATTATCTGAATATTGAAGGGTATCCTCCATTGGCGATACATGGACTGAAAGAACAATCCAATAATAAAGTTAAAATTCGCGGGGATGTCTCCAGTCAATACATCTCTGCCATGTTGATGATAGCTCCACTGCTTCCAAAAGGCCTTGAATTGGAGCTTGAGGGAAAAGTTGGAAGCAAGACCTATATCGAAATGACGCTGGAATTGATGGCTCAATTTGGTATTAAATACACTTGGAAAGAGAACAAAATCGAAATACTCAATCAAACCTATACCCCTACTTCTTTTGCCGTAGAAAGCGATTGGTCCGGGGCAAGCTACTGGTTCAGCCTACTTGCTTGTGCTGATTCAGGGACATTTTTCCTGGAGGGATTAAAAGAAAATAGCCTTCAGGGTGATTCTAAAATCGTAGAAATCATGGATTTCCTTGGCATCAAATCCACTTTTAAAAACGGTGGCGTTTTACTTCAAAAAAAGGGAGTGAGCGGTTTGGAAAAATGGGACTTCACACATTGCCCCGATCTTGCTCAGACTGTCGCCGTGACTTGTGCGATTTTGGGTCAAAACTCGATTTTCACTGGTTTGGAGAGTTTGAGGATCAAGGAAACAGATCGAATCCATGCACTTCAGCAAGAATTGGCAAAGTTTAATGCCGAACTTAAAGAAATCGAACCCGATGTATTTCAGGTGATCCCATCTGTCACAATGCCACATCAAGTTCAGATTCATACCTATGAGGATCATCGGATGGCTATGGCATTTATGCCATTGGTTACCAAAACGGAGGTTCTTTTTGAAGATCCATCCGTGGTCAACAAGTCTTATCCAAGTTTTTGGAAACATTGCAATTTGGCAGGTATTCAAACTGAAAAATCAGCATGAGCGAACTTAAAGTAGCCATCCAAGGAATCCCAGGTTCATTTCATCATCAAGTAGCCATCCGATATTTTGGACTTGATGCAGAACTATTGACCTTCAACACCTTTGAACCAGTGGCAAAAGCTGTGGCAAATGGTGAAGCAAAATTTGGAGTGATGGCGATTGAAAACTCCATCGCAGGAGCAATACTCCCAAACTATGATTTGATTGATCGCTATGAACTGAATATCAGAGATGAATATTACTTGCCAATCGCCCATCAATTCATGGCATTGCCCGGCCAGAAAATCGAGGATATCCTTTCAGTTGCCTCACATCCCATGGCTTTACTTCAGTGCAAAACCTTTCTTGCTAAATATCCCCAGATCATCCAAGTAGAAGACATTGACACCGCGTCAGTAGCGAAACGAATTTCGGAGCAAAAACTGAAAGGCACTGCTGCAATTGCCAGTGAAATCGCTGCTGAGATTTATGGTCTGGAAATCCTCGCAAAGGATATTCAAACGGTGAAAGACAATTTCACTCGATTTATCATTTTGCAAAAAGAGAAAACAGAAACACTTTACACCGCGAACAAAGCTTCTTTCAAAATCACAATCAAAAATCAAGCTGGCGGATTGGCTAAATTATTAACCATGTTGTTTGAAAAAGGTCTGGATTTGAGTAAGATTCAATCGATCCCGGTGATTGACAAACCTTGGGAATATGCATTTTTTATGGATGCAGAATTTAAAAATTACGCTTCATTTAAAGAAGCCATGGAATTATGTCAACTTAATTTCGGTGAGGTAAAAATTTTCGGAGAATATTTGAGCAGAAAGCAATGAAGGGATATGCAGATCGTGTGAGCACGGTAGAAGAGTATTATTTTTCGGCAAAACTCCGAGAAGTCAATCAGATGATCGCAGATGGAAAGCCTGTCATCAATTTAGGCATTGGCAGTCCTGATTTATCCCCAGACCGATCAGTAATCGAGGCTTTGCGAAGCACGTCTGAAAATCAAAAAGCTCACGGCTATCAAAGCTATCAAGGCATCCCCGAATTACGGATAGCCATGGCAGAATTTTACTTGCGCGAATATGGGGTACAGCTTAATCCCGCGAAGGAAATCTTACCTCTGATGGGTTCAAAGGAAGGAATCATGCATCTCAGTATGACTTTTCTAAATCCCGGAGATCAAGTTTTGATCCCTAATCCTAGCTACCCTACCTACGCTTCTGTTTCCAAATTACTTGGTGCAGTTCCAATCTACTATAGTTTGGATCTCGAGAAAAAAGGGCGACCAAATTTGGAAGAGTTGGAAAAATCAGATCTTTCAAAAGTAAAAATCATGTGGATCAACTATCCACATATGCCCACCGGAGCAACCGGAAGCGTTCAGATTTTGCGAGATTTGGTAGCTTTTGCCAAACGGCATGACATTATTTTGCTTCATGACAACCCCTACAGCCACATCCTCAATCCTGAGCCCAACAGCATTTTATCAATTCCGGGAGCAAAGGAAGTAGCCTTGGAATTGAACTCGCTAAGCAAAACATTTAATATGCCAGGCTGGCGTGTGGGATTACTTGCTGGCCGTGAGGACTGGATCGCAGCAGTCATCAAAGTGAAAAGCAATATGGATTCAGGGATGTTTCTCGGGATTCAGAAAGGGGCAATTGCAGCTTTGAATTTGGGAAAAAACTGGTTTGCCGAACTGGACGAAAATTATCAAAACCGTAGAAAACTCGTTTGGAAGCTTGCAGAAAAACTTGGTTTAAGCTTTTCCAAGGACACAGCTGGATTATTCGTCTGGTGTAAAGTGCCAAATGGAAAAACAGCGGATGCAATGGTAGATGAGCTTTTATATGAAAAAAATATCTTTTTAACTCCAGGAAAAATCTTTGGTGCAGAAGGACAGGAATATATCAGAATATCGCTTTGCATGCCTGAGTTTAAAATCCTGGAAGCTATTAATCGAATCAAATCATAATCGACTATGAAAAAAATACACATCATTGGACTTGGACTTTTGGGAGGATCTTTTGGTCTCGCTGCCAGAAGAAAATTCCCTGAATTGAAAGTAACTGGTTCAGATATCTCCGAACAAAATCAAAAAGATGCGCTGACTCTGGGAATTATCACCGAAGTCAAAGAAAACCCGGACTCGGATACCGATATCGTAATTCTAGCGACTCCGGCAGATACGATGGGTGATTTATTGACTAAAATGCTTGATCAAATCGGAGAAGAAACTTTGGTAATTGATCTTGGATCAACTAAATCTAAGCTTTGTATTAAAGTTTCCGATCATCCAAAGCGAGCGCAATATTTGGCTGGACACCCAATTGCCGGGACAGAATATTCTGGCCCTAAAGCTGCTTTTGCTGATCTATTAGATCGAAAGGTGATGATTCTGTGCGAAATGGAAAAAACAGATTTACATCTTAAAGAAAAAGCTTATTCTCTTTTTGATGCACTAAATCTGAAGCTTCGATTTATGGATCCGGAGGAGCATGATCGTCATTTGGCATTTGTTTCTCATTTATCCCACATCTCTTCCTTTATGTTGGGAAAAACGGTTTTACAAAAAATGGCTGATGACAAAAACATCTTCGACATGGCAGGTTCCGGTTTTGCTTCCACCGTACGATTGGCAAAATCCAGTCCAGCGATGTGGGCCCCTATTCTTACCGAAAACAAAGACAATATTCTGGCAGCTCTGGATGGATATATTGCAAACCTTGCTGATATCCGCGCAAAAGTTGCCCAAAGTGATAGCGACTCGATTTATTCAGATTTGTCGGATATTAATAAGATTCGGGACATTTTGGATTTGGGGAAATAAAAGTCATAGCGATAATTTTAAAAATAGTCTCAGCTTTTAAAGATTTAATTTTAGAGATTTAGATCAAAAAAACCACGGTATGTCCGTGTTTTTTTTGTTATGGGTTCCCATTTTTTAGTACTTTGATCTAAAATCCTATTCACCTATGAAATCGACCATTTTTCTCTTCATTTTAGTTTTTTCCTTAAGCGCCTGTGGTAAAAAAGGAGGATGGGAGGTTTTGGACACCTCAAATGAAGCATCTCCAAGACATGAAAACTCTCTGGTAGAATTAGACGGCAAGCTTTATGCACTGGGTGGCCGTACAGATCGGCCGGTTGAAGAATTTGATCCCAAAACCAACACATGGAAGAAATTAGCAGAGTCTCCAATGAATTTCCATCACTTTCAAGCCTTGGCTTTCGAGGGAGAAATCTATGTGATCGGAGCTTTATCAGGTCCCTATCCACATGAGAAACCAATAGAGAATTTCCTGATTTTCAACCCCCAAACGAATACTTGGCGAAAAGGGCCAAAGATTCCTGCGGATAGGCTTCGTGGTTCAGTAGGAGTTTTTTCCAGAGAAGGAAAAATCTACCTAGTCTGTGGGATCATTGATGGGCATTGGGAGGGTCATGTGGCTTGGTTTGATGAGTATGACCCAAAAACTGATACTTGGAAAGTCTTACCCGATGCACCAAGACCTCGAGACCACTTTGGTGCCGCAATGGTTGGAGATCGAGCTTATGTAGCAGGAGGCAGAATTTCTCATGCGGCTATTGACAAAGTGTTGGAATTGACCATTTCAGAAGTAGATTATTATGATTTCAATACCGGCACATGGCATACAGAAAAAAATGGATTACCGACACCGAGAGGTGGTAGCTCTTCAATTGGACACAATGAGTTTTTAGTAGTCATGAATGGGGAAAGTAGTACCCAAGAACTTTCTCACTCAGAAGTGGAAGTGTTGAATACCAAAACTGGTGAATGGTCCAATCTTCCGGAGTTAAATCAAGGTAGACATGGTACTGGCGTAATTTATTACCAAGGCAAATTGTACGTAGCAGCTGGATCGGCCGAACGATATGGTGGGCCAGAACTGAACGATATTGAAACCTTAGAATGGAAATAGTCAAAAACTTCTTTTACAGAAAGATTATTAGATCGGATTTTAATTTTTTTTAAGATCTCTGATTTCCAAATTCTGATAAATCAACTAAGTCTGGCTTCACTTTTGAACTGTTAAAATTGAAAACAAACACAATTATCATGAAACATACCTTAACAGCTCTATTGATTTTAGTAAGCTTTGTAGCTTTTGCTCAAGAGGATTTAAAGATTCCTTTAATTGAAATTGAGGGTGTATCCATGCGGAAAGTCGCTTCTGATGAAGCAACTTTTACGATAAATCTAGAAGAAAAGTCCATGAAAGTCGTTTCTGCGGTGGAAGTACTTAATCGAAAGACTAAGAATCTTGCAGACGCGCTGAAAAAAGCAAAAATCAAAGATTATAAATTAATAGCAGACAATTACTCAGTAGACATCAATCGCGTCTACCGAAGCGGAGTTTCGAGAGATAGCGGCTACGTAGCACGGCAGAGTTTAAGAATCATCTCAGGAAGTAAGAATGAGGATCTCCAAAAGATTGTGGAATCAATACAAGAAGCAGGAGACATGAGTTTCAATCTACATTTCCAAGTATCTGAGGCAAGCAGAAATTCGCTTGAAGACGCAATGTTGGTAGAAGCTTTAAAAAATGCCGAAAGTAAAGCCCTATTAATTGCCCAAACTTTAGGAATTAAAACAATCCGGGTTCATCGTGTATCCTTAGATACTCCTCAGCAAGTTTACCCAAAAATGGAAATGATGCGAACTATGGCGGATAGCCCTTCAGAAATAATGATTGCGCCTGATGATCAAACTTTGATTCGAAAAGTATATATGAAGTATACCTATTGATAGTTTATAAAGACAAAACTTTAGACCTCGGCAGATTATTCTGTCGGGGTTTTTTATTTGAAGGCCATCTAGAAAAACCCAATCTGAAACTTTAAAAACTTGGGTCATAAAAAAATTTCATCATCACTCAACTCGATTGGCCAACAGTGCTCATTTTGGTGAGCAAGATTTCACAAGCAGATCATTTAAAATCTTTTTTTATCGCTTTAGAAATTGAGATATTGGTCAATAATTCGATCTAAACAACGAATCCCTCCCAATAATGAATGAGCTGGAAGATTTACTAAAGCAAGAATTCAATTTCCAAAACCCCGAAATCAAAATCTTAGCCGGCTATTTTAATCTGAATTATTCCATAGTTGATTCAGGTAAAAAATCCATTCTCAAAACCTACCCTTTCGAAGCAGAATACGCAGACATTCTAGAAGCAGAAAATGAGGTTTTACTTCAGCTTTCAGCCCATATCAATTCCGGAATCCCAAAGCCAATTCCATTTCAGAAAGGCCAATTTCTTTTGAAAAAAGAACTGAGCGGAAAGCCAAGCATGTTTCGGTTATTAAGTTTTCTTGAAGGAGAATTTTTAGGCTCAATTCCTCCATCAAAAACTACTTATAAATCGTTAGGTAGCTTTTTGGCAGACTTGGATTTAGGATTAAAGGAATGTAAAAGTTATGTTTTACGCTCCAGGCAGCTGGATTGGGATATTCAATATTTGCAGCTGAATAAACCGCTGATTGAGTCCATACCATCTGCCCAAGACAGAAGTCTTGTCCGCTACTTTTTTCTTCAATTTGAAGAAAATGTGGTTCCAATCATGCACCAACTCCGAAAGCAACTGATCCATGGGGATGCAAATGAGTGGAATATCCTGACCAAAGACGGTGAAGTTACCGGAATTATTGACTTCGGAGATTGTACTTATTCTCCGCTGATCAATGAGGTTGCAATTGCATTGACTTATATCATTTATGACAAGGAAAAACCCTTGGATTGGGTAACGGATTTTCTAAAAGCTTATCATCAAAAACTTCCATTAGAAGCTCAGGAACTAGAAATACTCTACTATCTGATTGCCGCTCGACTTTGTATTTCTGTCTGTCAATCTGCTCAAGCCAGAAAAGTAGATCCCGAAAACAGCTATGCTACCATCAGTGAAAAAGCAGCTTGGGCTACCCTTCGGAAATGGATCGCAATTAGCCCACTAGGCGCTTCCAACATTTTCAAGAAGGCAGTAAATCTTCCTGTATCAGAATTTATCCCAATTGAAGCCCAACTTGAGCGGAGGTATCAGTCCATTTCGCCTATCCTTTCGGTGAGTTACAAAAACCCGATTGCTATCACTTCTGCGGCTTTTCAATACATGTATGATGACCGGGGAAATGCGATTCTTGATGCATACAATAACATTCCTCATGTCGGACATTCGCATCCAACGGTGGTGGCGGCTGGTCAGCGCCAAATGGCAAAGCTCAATACAAATACCCGCTACCTCTATGATTCTTTGGCAGAATACGCGGAGAAGCTTTTAGCTAAATTCCCTCCTAGCCTGAGTAAAGTGTACTTTGTCAACTCCGGATCAGCAGCAAGTGATCTCGCAATGCGGATCGCCACGGCGCATACCAAAAGTCAAAATTACATGGTCATGGAGCATGGCTACCATGGAAATACCCAGATTTCGATTGATATCAGCGACTATAAATTCAGTAACAAAAAGGGGATCGGACAAAAGCCGAATATCTTGAAAGCTGCCATTCCGGATACTTATTTGGGGAAATACAAAAAGGACGATGGTTCCGCAGGGGAAGCCTATGCGAAAGACGCCATAGCTCAATTAGAAGAATTCGATGGGAAAATCGCAGCCTTTATCGCAGAACCGATAATCGGTTGTGGCGGCCAAGTTCCTTTAGCCAAAGGTTATCTCCAAGCACTTTATCCTGCCATTCGAAATCAAGGAGGAATTTGCATTTCTGATGAAGTTCAGACAGGCTTTGGAAGAGTGGGAACTCATTTTTGGGGCTATGAGGTCCAAGGCGTTATTCCTGACATGGTCGTATTGGGAAAGCCAATGGGTAATGGACATCCTATGGGGGCGGTAGTTTGCACAGAAGAAATTGCAGATTCTTTCAGTAAGGGCGTGGAGTTTTTCAGTTCATTTGGAGGGAATCCGGTTTCCTGCGAAATCGGCATTGCAGTTTTGGAAGCAATCGAAGAAGAAAATCTCCAAGAAAATGCTCGAATCGTTGGCAAATACTATTTCGAACTTTTTAAGGAATTACAGAAAAACCATTCCTGCATTGGAGATGTCCGCGGTTCTGGCTTATTCCTTGGAGTGGAGTTGGTAAAATCAGGAACCACTAACCCCGATACTGCTTTAGCTTCGCGGATCAAAAATGAGCTTCGAAACCGAAACATCCTGATCAGCACAGATGGACCACATGACAATGTGCTAAAAACCAAGCCCCCACTCTGTTTTTCCAAAGAAAATGCAGCTGAAGTAGTTCGGAACATTGAGGATATTCTGAATAAGATCGCTTAAAAAATGATTTTGGTAGTCCCGAATTAAGTCCCTTTTGGATCAGCGGTTCTTTATCTCCAAAACAAATTGGGATATTGGATTTCAAAATATTCCAAACTGACATGAAACTTATTCTAAATCTATTTTCTATTCTCTTAATCGGTCTCGGCTTTTCATGCACCGAATCCAATCCTTTTGTAGGCACTTCCGAAATCACCAAATGGCCTGAAGGCAAAACCGGAGCAATATCGGTCACCTACGATGATGGAATCATCAATCAACTGACGATTGCAAAACCTATCATGGATAGCCTCGGACTTCCTGCCACTTTTTACATCATCACCGGGAAAGTGGAAGGATCAGCAAAAGGAAAGTTTATCGGAAGAGACCCAAAAGATATCATTCGAGAAACCGCCACATCAAAAACAGATTCCAGTAATTTCTTTGAAAGAGCTTCGCTTATTGCTTTTACAGGAACTACCGAAGCGGAGGATTATCACGCCAGAGCAGGATCACTGTTTGAGTCGGGAAAAATCCAGGAAGCCTATAGCCTGATCGATGAAGGATACGAAAAGATCAGGACCGGGAAAATGGTGAATACTGGAGCGGTTGTTTTTCACAATAATGTAGAAGACACTACTTCCTGGGAGCAATACAAATCCTATGCTGCCCAAGGCCATGAGATTGCGTCCCACACCGTAACTCATGCCCGACTCGCTGTTTTGGATGAGGTTAATATGCTTTATGAATTAGAGCAAAGTAAAGCTGATCTTTTGAAGTTTATGGGAGAAGAATCCATCTTTTCTGCAGAGGGACCCTACGGAACCGAGGATGAGCGTGTCATGGAATATGCGCACCAAATCTATCCTTCCCTACGAAATCGAATGCCAGAAACTTGGTTGGAAGAGATCAACCGAGGGAGCAAAGCTCAACCTGGAGAATCAGAAAAAGAGTATGTACAATGGCAAAGAGGGATACTGACCCGGCATTCTTTCGAAGACATGAAAAGCTGGATCGATACGACCTTGAATCATGACAATATCTGGCTGGTCTTGGTAATCCATGGCGTGGAAAACTTGGGCTGGGAACCTAAAACTCGGAATGAATTGAAGGAGTATTTCACGTTTATGAAATCCACAGAAGACCAACTTTGGATTGAAACTTTCCGTGATGTTACCAAATATGTCAGCGCCCGTCAAAACACAAGCATAGAAAGTAGCTTTGAAAATGACAAAATCATCATCACGCTTAATTCAGACCTTGACCCCCTACTCTATTCTGTCCCTCTAACAATCAAAACCTATATTCCAGAAGACTGGACACAGGCTAAAAGGTCTGATCAAAAACCCTTGGTGATTCAGACGGATGAAAAAGGGAGGTATGTTTTATTGCCATTATCTTTAATTGATCCGAAGACTTACATCACGAATTAAAACTGTTAACAAAAATCTGCCTTCCCCGCGATTTCTTAAAAGGAAATCTAAAATCATTATGTGTTCAAGATTTAACCTCTTATTTCTAATACTTTTAACTCCATTAACTCTTCGCGCTCAAAATAAGCTTGAAGGAAAGTATTATTTAAGTCACCCAGAATTTATGATAATAGATTTCTCAGACTCTTATACTTTTTCAAAAGACGGCACTTTTACTTATGAATCCAGAGGTGATCTTGGACCTATTAATTACGGAAATGGTACTTATCAACTTTCAAAAGAGCAATTAGCTATCAACTACTCCACAGCGAAAAATATAAATAGTGAAGTCAATATTGAATCCTTGGAGGACGATGAAAAATATAATTCCGTTGAATTTCATTTTGAATTTTATGATTTAGAAAATGAAAAGGAAGTCTCTGCTACTATTTTTAAGTATTTTGAAAACAAATCAAAAAACAAGGTATTCAATTCGAACAATAGAGGAATCTGCAATATAATCCTTCCGAAAGGTCAGGAAGTTCAGACTTATACTATATCATCACTAGGATATGAAATCTTTGAGGTTGAAGTGATGAATAATTCTTCAAAAACAATCAAAATTGGGTTGGCAAAAAGTCGAGGAGAACAGATTTTCGGAAAATATTTCAAAAAAGAAATTTCAAATTATACTAAAAAAGAAATTCTATTTTCAGATGGCTTTCAACTGATTAAAGCAAAAAACTAATCCAGCAATCGCTTGATAAAAAAAAGGCGTAAGAATGAAATTATCAAAAATATACGTTTCTGACTAAAAGCAGTTTTTGTAAATTGTGAAATGCTAAAAAGCCAAAAACACCTCTTCCATCTTGACCCAGACGTCCATTACCTAAATAATGCCTATCGAGGACCTCAGCTTAAATCTTCAGAAGAAGCTGGGATTGCTTCGATCATCCAACAGCGAAATCCCTTTCAGTTAAAACCAACTGATTTCTTTGATGGGGTTGATTCAGTTCGAAAGCTTTTTGGGAAATTGGTTAATTGTGAGTCTTCCGACGTGGCCATCATTCCTTCCACATCCTATGGATTTTCTTCGGTTCTAAAAAATATCAAGCCGAAAATTGGGGGAAAAGCGATTGTCGTTCAGGACGAGTTTCCAAGCGGTTATTTTTCCATTGCTCGCTGGGCAAAGGAAAACCAAACTTACGTTGAGACGATTTCTCCGGATCCTGCATCAATTTCAAAAGGTGAATCCTGGAATTCTGCACTTCTTGAAGCGATTGATGCGAAAACTTCCGTGGTTTTGATTTCATCCATTCATTGGATGAGTGGGTTAAAATTTGATTTGGAAGCCATCGGAGCAAAATGCCGGCAAATGGGAGCTGTGTTCATTGTGGATGGGACGCAATCCGTCGGGGCTATGCCAATAGACGTGAAGGCCTGTCAAATTGATGCCTTAATCTGCGCGACATATAAATGGCTACTGGGCCCATATTCGCTTTCCATCGCATTCATCGGTGAAAAATTTCATCAGGGAATTCCCCTAGAAGAGTCATGGATGAATCGGGTCAATGCCAGAGATTTTGGGCGATTATCCGAATATGCTTCAGATTACAGTCCTGGAGCAGCGAGATACAACGTGGGCGAGGCCGCAAATTTTGTCTTGATGCCTATGCTTCAAGCTAGTTTGAAACAAATTTTAGACTGGACACCTACTGCAATTCAGGAGTACGCCAGCTCATTAAACCGACCTTTCCTGGACTTTATTTCCCATATCGGAGGAAAAACGGAACCAGCCCCATTTCTAGCCCAGCATCTTTTCGCACCCCTTTTACCAAAAAGTATCAATTCGGCGGATTTAAAAAAAGAACTGGAGGCTAATCAAATTTATGTCTCTACTCGAGGGGAATATTTAAGAGTTTCCATCAACGTTTTTAATGTAGCTGAAGACGTCTCCGCATTAATGCACGTTATCGAACAGCAGCTTTAATCCGTATAGGGATTAAACCCCCTTTGCTATGAAAGCTCAAATCTATACCCAATACGGTCCTCCTTCTGTCATCAGATTCGCTGAAATTGCGAAACCAACAGTGGGCAAGTCAGATGTTCTGATTCAGGTCAAAGCAGCAACAGTTAATCGAACCGATTCAGGTTTCAGAAGTGCTGAATATTTTGTCAGTAGATTTTTTTCCGGACTATTTAGACCCAAACAACCAGTACTAGGATGCGAATTTGCCGGGATAGTTTCTGAAATCGGAAGCGAAGTATCCAAGTTCAAAGTTGGTGATCGGGTGTTTGGCTTTGATGATCAGGGCTTTGGAGGACATGCTGAATTCAAAGTAATCGATGAAAACAAAGGTATAACAACCATTCCCGAAGGATTGGATTTTGAAACCGCAGCTGCATTAAGTGAAGGATCCCACTATGCCCTGGGAAATATCCGGGCTGCGAATGTGCAGGCAGACCAGCATGTTCTCGTGATCGGAGGTACTGGAGCGATTGGCTCAGCAGCGATCCAACTCATCAAAGCCATAGGTGCAAAAGTCACCGCTGTCTGTCCCGGAGCGCACATGAATACGGTCAGGAATCTCGGAGCAGATCGAGTGGTAAACTTTCAAACAGAAGACTTTACCCAAACCGAAGAGCGATATGATTTTATTTTTGATGCGGTTGGAAAAAGTAGGTTTTCGATTTGTAAACCTCTGTTAAAAGAAAATGGAATCTATATTTCTACTGAATTAGGACCTGGCTTGGAAAATATCTTTTTGGCCATAAAGCATAAATTCACCACCGGTAAAAAATTGCTTTTTCCCCTCCCCACCTTTTCTCAAGAGGACATAAAATTTCTAAAGAATCAATACGAACAAGGTCTCTTCAAACCTTTAATTGATCGTGTGTATGATTTTGATCAACTCGTGGAAGCTTATACCTATGTGGAAACTGGACAGAAAATCGGGAATGTTATTTTGCGCGTCAGTTAGAGATTTTTAGAGAAAATTTTATCCGGAAATTTATCTGCCTAAAATCAAGAAACTGTCATAAACATCAAAAAGGTCAAAATACCTATCACTAACCCCAGGATAAAGACATTATAAGCATGTCTTAGCAGATTATATTTCTTATTGAGAACCTTGCCCTGGTAATAAAGTGAAATCCCCATGTGTTCGTGTATTTCGGCTTTGGATGGAAGGATGCGTTCGATTTCTGACAAATACTCATCCAAGGTATAAGTTGAACTCTCGCCAAAAAAAAGCATACTTGATTTAGGCTTAACTGCCGTTGGGGGAGTTTTACCCATAATTTTTGGCTTTGCCGCTTGCACGGCAAGAATAGTAGAGGTCAAACAGGTAGAGAGCAAGAGCAAAATCGGAACCAAGGTAAGTGGGTTTTTGATATCCAAGCCATGAGAAATTGACCCATATCCAATAATCGCTATAGTTGAAGAAATCACTAAGGCATTGATGCTTATGATAATATTGGCTTTGTTATCAGCAATCTGAAGAAGATTACAATTATTCTTAAAAGTCACTCTAAAAAATGTCTGACGTTCCCGTTCAGTTTTTTCTTTCTTTACTTTGACTACTTCTTCCATAGATGGTTTTTTTGGAATCTTAATTTAAAGAATAATTTTCCTAAAAATAGAACCTTTCAACTTGGGATCAATAAGATTACCCATGAGAAATTTCTAAACAGAGAATCTTCAAAACCGAACAAAATCCTTATAAACTCAGAATTCAAACAGTTTTTACTCCAAACTTCAAAAAGTTAGGAGTAATCCAATTCATTTTAAATAAATTGAAGAATGGATTTTTTAAAACTAATTGTAAAAAAACAAATCATATCATGAGTAATCTTAAAAAAGAAGAAATTAATCAGGAGGTTTTTGACCTTTATGATGCCTATGCGCATAATCGTATCGATCGTAGAACTTTTGTAGAGAAACTATCTGTGTATGCAGTCGGAGGGATCACAGTAGCTTCATTGATGAGTGCGATGATGCCTGATTATGTGAGTACAAGGACTATTTCAGAGAATGATGATCGACTGAGTTCGGAATACGTAATGTATAATTCTCCTAAAGGAGGTGGAGAGATCAAAGGGCTTCTTTCGATTCCAGCTGATAAAAAAGGAAAAGTACCTGGAGTAGTAGTTGTACACGAAAACAGAGGACTCAATCCATACATTGAAGATGTAGGAAGAAGAGCCGCGGTGGCTGGTTTTATCTCCATTGCACCAGATGCTTTGACACCACTTGGCGGATACCCTGGAAACGACGATGATGGACGTACCATGCAATCCAAGCGAAACAGAGATGAAATGCTTGAGGATTTTATCGCAGCATATGAATACTTAAAAAATCATCCGGATTGTACTGGGCAAGTAGGCGTAGTTGGATTCTGCTTCGGCGGGTGGATTTCAAATATGATGGCGGTTCGAATTCCTGAATTGGGAGCTGCCGTACCTTATTATGGAGGTCAACCAACTGCCGAAGAAGCAGCAAAAATCAAAGCACCACTAATGTTGCACTATGCAGGATTAGATGAGCGGGTTAATGCCGGATGGCCAGCATACGAAGCCGCTTTAAAGGCAAATGGTGTGGAAAACACAGCCTATTTTTACCCGGAAACTAATCATGGTTTTCATAACAACACCACTTCCAGATATGATGAAGCTGCTGCAAACCTCTCTTGGGAGCGAACGATCAGCTTTTTCAAAGAGAAATTGAAGGGATAGAATCAAGGATTGGAATTTTAGTCTAAAACTTACCGGAAAAAAATTCATGGATTTCATAGATTATTACAAGGCACTTGGAATACCTAAAACGGCAACTCCTGATGAAATCAAGAAAGCCTATCGAAAGCTAGCCAGAAAATATCATCCCGATGTTAATCCCGATGACAAAGAAGCGGAGCGGAAATTCAAAGAAATTAATGAGGCAAATGAAGTACTAAGCAATCCTGAGAATCGAGCCAAGTACGATAAGTATGGCAAAGACTGGAAGCATGGAGAAGAGTTTGAACGCCAACAGCAACAGCGAAGAAGCCAGGGAGGGCAAAGATCAAGATCATCCAGTCAGGGATTTTCAGAAAGTGACTTTTCTGATTATTTCGAGTCCATGTTTGGAGGAGGTAGATCTGGCTATCAACAAGGTGGTAGAAGTGTAAAATTTAAGGGGCAAGACCTGAATGCAGAATTACACCTCAATTTGAGGGATGTCTATAAGGACTTCCCTCAAGTTTTGGATGTGAATGGCAATAAAATCAGATTGACAATAGCTGCCGGTATTGAAAATGGACAAACCATAAAAATCCCAGGCAAAGGCGGTCAAGGAGTTAATGGTGGTCCAAATGGAGACTTATACATTAAAATCCACCTCGACAACACAACTGAATTTCACCGAATGGGAAATAATCTTCACAAAAACGTTGAGCTTGACTTATACACTGCGATGCTTGGTGGAGAGTTGGTTACGGATACTTTTGACGGAAAGGTAAAACTGAAAATCGCTCCTGAAACCCAAAATGGGGATAAAGTGAGATTAAAAGGCAAAGGCTTTCCTGTTTATAAGAAAAAGGGGGAGTTTGGAGATTTGATTCTCACCTATTCCATTTCACTTCCCAAAAATCTTACAGAAAAAGAGCGGGAATTATTCAAAGAACTTAAAAACCTGAGATAAAATGGAAGAGCGGAAATTAATCTTAGTAGAAACGGTATGCACCCATTATCAGCTTCAATTCTCATTTATTGAGCAATTGGAGGAAGTTGGTCTGATCTCATTGGTGAGAGAAAATGAAGTAGTGTTTATCTCGGAAGAAAAAGTCTCTGATCTTGAAAAAGTGCTTCGCCTTCATGAGGAGCTAAATGTCAATCTGGAAGGAATTGACATTATCCTGAATTTGCTGAATAAAGTAGGAAGTTTACAATCTGAACTAGACGAAGCAAAAAAGAAATTGCAATGGTATTCTGGAGAACTGTAAGAGGTTCTCCTATATCGATAACGAAAAGAAAAGAACCACCTAAAGCACCAATAACCCATGCTCTCGAAGTATTTCCCATACTTCTGAAGAGGTCAACTCCTCAAAATCTCCAAATTCCTGTTCATAGCTTTCCCTAATAAGTTTGATGGTTTTTAAGCTTTCCTGGTATGAAACCTCCTGAAGTAATCCGAGCACCCATTCTGCCAATTCCGTTGGGATTTCCATCGCGAAATCTTCCTTTTTGCCTGAAAAAACCAAATCAGCAAAACCATCATTTTCTCCCTCCAGCAATTCCGGCTCCTCTCCTATCCAGATGATTCGCCTTTGATCTTTGTAAGAAAATCCTTCCTCTTTTTCCAATTCCTTTAAGATGTAAGTATTGGAAACAGATGGATTTGGAACCTTCGAATCAAACCATTCTCGAAGTGGAATATCAAAACCAACCCCATGCATGTAATTGAAAAGGGACTTGCGTAGCCCTTCACCAAAAAGCTCATGATCGCCGCCTGTAGGATCCTCGTGTTGCAATTCATTATTGGCAAAACTTCCTTCCCCACTCTTAATTCTTACCGAAAAATCTTTCGGATTCAATCCTACTGGGCTATGAGCCGTCATCGCAAAACGATGCCAAAATCCGGATTGCAACACCCCGGATTCAAATAATTGGCGAACCATTTCCAGTGAGTCGATAGTCTCTTGAGCAGTTTGAGTGGGAAAGCCATACATCAAATAAGCATGAACCATGATCCCAGACTGAGTAAAATTATTCGTCACTCTCGCCACTTGACCGACTGTTACTCCCTTTTTGATCAACTCCAATAGTCGGTCTGATGCGACTTCCAAACCTCCGGAAACCGCAATGCAACCTGAGGCCCGAAGCAAGCGACAAAGATCTGCAGTAAAACTACTTTCAAAACGAATATTCGTCCACCAAACTACCGTCAGGCCTCTTCTCAAAATTTCAATTGCCAAGTCACGCATCAAAGCCGGAGGAGCAGCTTCATCCACAAAATGAAATCCATTTTGGCCTGTCTGAGCCATGATTTCTTCAATGCGGTCACATAAAATCTCGGCATTGATAGGTTCGTACCGACCGATATAATCCAATGAAATATCACAGAATGTACATTTTCCCCAATAGCAACCATGTGCTAAAGTCAGTTTATTCCAACGCCCATCCGACCAGAGTCGATGCATGGGATTGGCGATTTCAATTACCGAAAGGTAATCGCGAAGCAATAAATCAGAATAATCAGGTGTCCCAGTATCCCGCTGTGCAATATCTTTTACGGAGGAATTATTTAGAAACTTCACTTCTGAATCAAGCCTCACAAACGTACGCTTCAATTCATTGATTGGTATTTTTCCCTCCAAATACTCTAAAAGCAAACGAATCGGAGCTTCCCCATCATCCAACACAATAAAATCCACGTAATCAAAAACTCGAGGTTCTTTGAGAGATCGGAGTTCCGTGTTTGGATATCCACCACCCATCCATATTTTAATTTCCGGATAATGTTTCTTGATGTACTGCCCGCACTTGAAGGCCCCGTAAAGATTCCCAGGAAAGGGAACCGAAAAAGCAATGGAATTCGGTTGATACAAATCGATTTTCTCTTTCAACAAGTCAAGCATTATCTGGTCAATCATTCCTGCAGGCTCTTGGAGTGCTTCATCCATTTCATCAAATGTGCTGGCGGACAAGCCTAATCTCTCTGCGTACCGACTAAATCCAAAATTTGGATCCACAACTTCTTTGATCAAATCACCCAAATCCTCAAGGTAGAGCGTTGCATAATATCGAGCTTTATCCCGAATCCCAAGTGTACCAAAAGCCCATTCCAAATCCTCTAACTGCTCAAACCGACTAGCTTCCGGTAAGAAATCCCCTTCTGAAATAGTATAAGCCAGCGTTGGATTTTTATCCTGAAGAAAAGCAATCACAGGATCAATGGTCTGTAGATACTTCTTTCGAAGGCGAAAAACCCGGGCTGAATTATCTGACAATTCATCGATCTGCTCTGCTACAATCTCAAAAACGTTTTCTAGTCCCTTTTTGGAAAAAAGCTCCAATACCATCTCAATCCCCAGATCCACTTGATTGGAAGCTACACCGAGGGTATTGAGGTAACCTTTGAGATAAGCTGTGGCAGGATAAGGCGTATTGAGCTGTGTAAGCGGAGGCGTGATGAAAAGGACTTTATTTGTCAAAATCGAAGTTGGATTGGTATTGTAAAGTTCGGAAAGAATCCCCAAAAGCAATCCAAACGATCCAAATAAAACCTTTAAAAGGACCACTTGGGGGATGTTAAAGTTTTTAATTAAGTAGATTTACAGTTTAACTAGCATCAGAAATGAAAGAAAATAAATTTAATATAGCCGTCTTAATTGACGGAGACAACGCCCAAGCAAAACTGATTAAAGAGATTTTAGAGGAGGTTTCCAAATATGGAAAAGCCACCATCCGACGAATCTACGGCGATTGGACTACCCCACACATGAACAGCTGGAAAGAAGTAATTAACCAGTATTCATTCAACCCCATTCAGAAATTTTCTTACACCACGGGAAAAAACTCGACAGACAGTTCACTGATCATCGATGCGATGGATATTCTCCATAGTGACAGTGTGGATGGTTTTTGTATTGTTTCGAGTGATTCCGACTATACAGGTCTTGCAAAAAGAATCCGTGAAGAGGGAATGTTTGTCATGGGAATCGGAAGAAGACTGACCCCAAAAGCATTTGTTCAGTCCTGCGAGATCTTCACTTTTGCAGAAAACCTCATCACGGAGTCAGTGAGCGAAAAACGATCAAAGTCTACTGATAAATCAAGCAAATCACAACCTAAAAAGACTACCGCAAAATCAGAAGATGTTAATAAAGAGGAGCTATTCAAAGAATCTCCAAGTTTAGATTTAAGCGTTATTGACAAGGCCTTTGAAATTGCATCAGATGAGGAGGAGGAAATCCACATCGCTAAGATTGGTGCTTCCTTACGGAAAATCGATCCGAGTTTTGATCCTAGATCTTATGGCTATCGTAACCTTACCGAGCTTTTCAAAAGCCTGGACAAATACACAGTTATTCGAAATGAGGTCAATGGATTGAATTATCCATTGGTTAAATTGAAATAATCAAACTGACACGCCAAATGGGACTAAAGATCATCATCACAGGAACTACCGGAATGGTCGGTGAAGGCGTTATGCTTCAATGCCTTGATAATCCAAAGGTCGAAAAAGTGCTTTCAATCAGTCGAAAGCCAAATGGTCATTCGCATCCAAAATTAGAGGAACTGATTCATAAAGATTTTTCTGATTTGAGTACTGTCGAAAATCAATTGACTGGTTACGACGCCTGTTTTTTCTGTGCAGGAATTTCTTCGGTAGGGATCAGCAAAGAAGAATATGAGCGAATCACGTATGACCTGACCTTAGCCTTTGCAAAAACTTTAGCTCGACTCAATTCTGAGATGACCTTCACATATGTATCTGGACAAGGAACTGACAGTTCTGAAAAAGGACGTTCGCATTGGGCAAGAATAAAAGGTAAGACTGAAAATGATTTACGAAAGCTTCCTTTCAAACAAGTCTTCGCTTATCGCCCTGGGGTAATGAAGCCTGTGGCAACAAATTCCTTGCATGTACTTTCCGCATACAAATACTTTGGCTGGATCTATCCAATTGGAAGAAAGCTATTTCCAAATGGCTTCAATACCTTAGCAGAAGTCGGGGATTCTATGGTCAATGTGACCCTGAAAGGTTATGATAAATTTATCCTGAACGGAAAGGAAATCACTGAAACCGCAAAACCTTAAAAACCCAAGCTTAACTTATCCTTATGAAAAAATTTCTTTTACCCGTTTTCCTAATTGCATCTCTAAATGCTTTTGCTCAGCAACCCAATCAAGCCAAAATTGAGGAGCTCACTGAAAGCCAGTGGCAACATGGCCTTTCGCTTTTGAACGATATGGTAAGTATGCCAAACGATGCTTTTTACCCGGAGCAAATCGAAGTAAATATCGCATGGTGTGAAAATCAATTTGACATGAGGGGGTATTCTACGGAGCGATTAAAAACGAGTGGCATCCCACTTTTGCTCGTGGAGAAAAAACAACCTGGAGCTACAAAGACCGCACTTTTCTATTTCCATGTAGATGGTCAAGCTGTGGATCGAAGCAAATGGCTTCAGCCGGACCCGTACACTCCAGTCCTAAAAACCCAAAATCAAAAAGGGGAATGGGAAATAATCCCGATGGAGAAATTGAAATCAGAATACAATCCGGACTGGAGGATTTACGCCAGATCCAGCTCCGATGACAAAGGACCAATCGCTATGTTTTTGACAGGTTGGGATGCTTTGGCAGAAGCTGGGATTTCTCCCAATTACAATGTGAAAATCATCCTTGATTTTGAGGAAGAGCAAGGCTCACCACTATTACCAAAGGCAGTAATCGATTACAAAGAAAAACTCGCTGCAGATCTCATGCTGATCATGGATGGACCAAGACATACAAGCAATGAGCCAACTCTCAGCTACGGAGCCCGGGGAATCAGCGACATGACACTCACTACTTATGGCCCTAAGCTTCCACAGCACAGTGGGCACTATGGAAACTATGCTCCGAATCCTGCATTCCTTCTAGCACAGCTGCTAGCCTCGATGAAAGATTCTGAAGGAAGAGTATCGATTCCCGGTTACTATGATGGCATTGAGTTTAGTGAATCAGAAAAAGCCATTTTTGCTGCAGTTCCTGATGATGAAGATGCTATTAATAAGCGACTTGGATTGGGAAGAACGGATCAAGTGGGAAAAAGCTACCAAGAAAGCATTCAATATCCTTCCTTGAATATCCGCGGAATGCGGTCAGCTTGGGTTGGTCCGGAGGCTCGAACAATTATTCCAGATGTAGCCTTGGCAGAATTGGTTATTAGACTAGTACCTGAGTCGGATCCGAATCGTCTTTTTGGTCTGATCGAGAAGCATATTCAGGGACAAGGATTTACAGTATTGGACCACGAACCTAGTGATGAGGAGCGGATGAAATATCCAAAAATCGTTAAGATGACAAAATCCATTTCCTATCAGGCATTTCGAACACCAATGGATTCTGAAGCAGGAGCTTGGCTTCGCAAAGCGATGGTTCGCGCTTACGGGAAGGACCCGGTTCAAATTCGGATTTCTGGAGGTTCCATTCCAATTTCTCCATTTGTAGATGCTTTGGGAATTCCGGCGGTTACCATTCCAACGGTGAATGCTGATAATAATCAACATAGCCCGAATGAGAATTTGAGATTGGGGAATTATAAAGAAGGTATTTATGCGATTATCTCAGTCTTAACGGAACCGCTTAACTGATTTCAGTATTTGCAAGTTCTTTTTTAAAACTATAAAGAAAAGGAGCTTTATGAGAACCTCCTGAAAAGAGCTTTTCATGACGTTCTAAAATCCCTAGGCCGAGCATCTTTCGTTGGAAATTTGCTCGGTTTTGCTTTTCTCCCATAATGGATTCATAGACTTGCTGTAAATCTTTCATAGTGAAAAAGTCAGGGAGCAAATTGAAGCTCAATAGTTTCTGGTCTAGGTGGGTCCGAAGATGTTCGAGTGCCTTTGCTACAATTTGACTATGATCTTGCATTAATGGCGGTAGCTCATCAAAATTATACCAATCAATGGAATCAGATAAGGCATCAGGTTTTGGATTGACTGTCTCGTAATTTATCAGTGCATAATAAGCCACAGTAATAAATCGACCCAGCATCCAATCATTTTCTAATTTCAATCCTTGCCCATCAAGGATTTTTTTCATGATGGTTGGATCGGAACGCTCCAATGATCCAAAAGTGTGAAATTGCTCCAAATAAATCTTTTCTAACCCAGTACGCTCAGATACACCAGTTTTTACCGCCTCATCTAAGGGTTCATCCATACGGATAAATCCCCCGGGAAGTGCAAATGTTCCGGTATTCTGATATTCTAAAACCAAGATTTTCAGCTTTTCACCAGCAAATCCGAAGATCACAGCGTCATAAGAAAGGTTGGGGATGTAGTCCCTTGAGTCAAATGCCATGGACGAATCTATAAAAAACCAATTAAATAACTAGGAAAATTACACCAAAGAAGCTACTATTGTTTCAATAAGAAACATTAATGTTTAATCAATGAAAATCCGCCCAAGATTCCTCATCCTTTTATTCTTTACCACTATACTAGTATTACCTTATTTTTCCAAAGCGCAGCATCTCAATAGTATTGAAGTGACAACCGAAATCAAGAATGGCACAATAGCCGGATATTACGACACCAAAACCAACATTAAAAAATACCTTGGAATCCCTTTTGCGAAGCCACCGGTAGGTGAATTGCGGTGGAAAGCCCCACAGCCAATGGAGAATTGGAAGGGAGTGAAAGAAACCAAGAAATTTGGTCCAAGAGCTGTTCAAGCACCCATTTTTGGGGATATGGATTTCAAGTCTGATGGCATGAGTGAGGATTGTCTTTATCTAAATGTTTGGACGCCAGCAACTCGAAATGATAAAAATCTGCCAGTTTTGGTTTATTTCTACGGAGGAGGTTTCTCTGCTGGTGACGGTTCCGAGCCTCGGTACAACGGGGAAGCAATGGCCCAGCAAGGGATTGTAGTGGTGACTGTAAACTATCGCTTGAATGTATTTGGCTTTTTGGCACATCCTGATCTTAGTGCAGAAACGGCTCACAAAGGTTCAGGAAATTACGGCTTAATGGATCAACACGCTTCTCTCAAATGGGTGAAGGAAAATATCTCGGCTTTTGGTGGTGATCCTGAGAAAGTAACCATTGCTGGAGAATCTGCAGGTTCAATTTCTGTCAGCTACCAAATGGCCTCCCTTCTATCTAAAGGGCTAATCGCCGGTGCAATTGGTGAATCAGGCGCTGGAATCAATCCTACTTTGGCACCTAGCAAACTTGAAGATGCGGAGAAAGTCGGAACTGATTTCGTAACCAAAGCAGGCTATAATTCTATAGCCGAAATGCGAAAACTGAGCACTGCAGAAGTCTACGAAATCTTTTTGGAGTCCAAGCTTTTTGGTTTTCCGGTAACCATTGACGGACATTTTCTTCCTAAGACCCTTCCGGAAATATTTGAAGCTAAGGAGCAGGCGATGGTTCCTCTGCTGGCAGGTTGGAATTCTGCTGAGATTCCGGGTATGGCTTTTATGCAAGGTCAACCCTATACTTCCGAAGCTTTTATCACGAAGGTTAAAGAGACTTATCCTGAGAATTACGAGGAAGTTTTAGCGCTCCATCCACATGCTAGTCCACAAGAAGTCGAGCGATCTGCCACTGATCTTGCAGCAGATAGATTCATCGCCTATAGCACTTGGAAGTGGCTTGATCTTCATGTAAAGAATTCTGATCAACCTGTCTATAGATACTTATATAGCAAGCTTCGTCCTCCACTGAAAGATGCGAATTTGACTCCAGGTTTAGCTGGTGGGACAGTAGAAGGTGGACCAAAAATGCCAGAACCGATCGGTGCTCCCCACGCATGCGAAATCGAATATGCCATGGGAAATCTCCCGCTCGTTGACGTATTTGCATGGACTGAGGATGATTACAAAGTGTCTAAGACCTTTATGAGTTTCTTTGCAAACTTCATAAAAACTGGTAATCCAAATGGTGAAAATCTCCCTGAATGGAAGGCTTTAAAAGCTGCGGATGTGAATCCCCCAGTGATGGACATCAATACCGAAAGCAAAATGTTTCAAGCGACGGATACCCCTCGCTACCAATTCCATGATCGATTTTATGGAAATAACAAAAGATAGTACCTGATTAAACTTAACCTAGATTGAAAAAGGGGGTCGAAAGGCTTCCTTTTTTTTTGGTTTCGACTATCTTTAAGAAAACCCAACACCTTGATCATGTACATATTTATTAACCGCATTGGAATTTTCTTGATTCTTGTAGCCTTTTTCGCTTGCGAGAAAAAAGAACCGGAGGCTCCTAAAAAACCAAACATCCTTTTTGTATTCGTTGATGATCATGCTTTCCAGGCAATTTCCGCTTATGATAGTCGATTAAAAGACTTTGCTCCTACACCAAATATTGACCGAATCGCTAAAAGCGGGATGCGATTTAACAAAGCCTACGTTACCAATTCCATCTGTGCTCCATCAAGAGCTTCTGTTTTGACGGGGCTCCACTCTCATGCTAATGGTCATCTAACCAATAATGATACATTCGACGGTAGTCAGACCACTTTCCCCAAATTACTTCAAGCCAATGGATATAATACCGCCTTGATTGGAAAATGGCACTTGAAGTCAGCTCCAACTGGTTTTGATTATTGGGATATTCTTCCCGGACAGGGACACTATTACAATCCAGATTTTATCACAGCGACTGATACCATCATAGAAACGGGCTATGTGACAGAAATTATTACTGACAAAACACTCAATTGGCTAAAGAGTCAAGAAAATTCAGGAAAGCCTTTTATGCTAATGATGCAGCACAAAGCTCCTCATCGGGAGTGGGAAAAAGGCCCGAATCAACTCTCGCTATATGAAGATGTGACTTTTCCTGAGCCTGATAATCTATTTGACGATTATGCCACTCGAACCTCTGCTGCTCGGGATCAGGATATGACCATTGACAAAACCATGGAATTGAAATATGATCTGAAGATGTGGAGCAAGGCAGATTCCGCGTCAGGAGTCTATCAGCGAACTTATGGTCGTATGAATCCAAGTCAGGCCAAAGCTTGGGATGCGGTATATGATCCGATTCGGGAAGATTTTGAAAAGGCTAATCTAAGTGGGAAGGACTTGGTCAGATGGAAATATCAGCGGTACATGCGGGATTATTTGGCAGTGATAAGAGCTGTCGATGAAAGTGTTGGAAAAGTACTGGACTATCTAAAAGAAAATGGATTGGAGGAAAATACCTTGGTCGTATATACCTCTGACCAAGGATTTTATCTCGGAGAGCATGGCTGGTTTGATAAGCGATTCATGTACGAGGAAAGCTTCCGAACTCCTTTGCTGATGTCTTGGCCGGGAGTGATTCCCGCTGGTACTACTTCTGATGCGCTGGTCTCAAATCTTGACTTTGCACAGACCTTTTTAGAAATGACTAATACCCCAGATCCTGGAACCATGCAAGGCTTAAGCCTGCTACCTATCATGAAAGGGGAAAAGCCTTCAGATTGGCGAAACAGTCTATACTATGCCTATTTTGAATATCCGGGTGCTCATTCAGTAAAAAAACACGAAGGAGCATTCGATGGACGGTTTAAAATTATCCATTTCTATGATTCTGATGAATGGGAATTTTATGATCTCCAAAGCGACCCTAAGGAGATGAATAATGTCTATTCTGCTCCTGAAATGCAAAACCAGGTTATCCGGATGCAAACTGAGCTCAAGCGGCTTAAGGAAGAGTACAAAGTGAAGTGATGTGGGGTTTATGGTGTCAGATTTAGGATTTACGAAATAGGATCGGGGATTTACGAATTACGATTTACGAGATCGTTGATGGCTTTTACTTTCTTTTAAGACAGCTTTCACCTTTCTCACTTTAGCCTTCTGATTTTCTTCTTAAATCTGAACTTTTAAATCACATATCTAATATCATTCCAGCTTATTTCCTGCAAAAACCATCTTCAACGTACCGTAATCGAATTTTCCTTGAAAGTGCTCACGAAGGGCTGAGACAGTTTTGAAGCGGTCAAATTGAGATTTGATCTCAGAAATCACCTCTTCAGGAAGACAATCCGAAAGTTCAATTCTTCCTAATGCGATTCCATCAGCCAAATGGCTTTTGATCGTCGATTCTGCCAATTCGCGCTCTTCTGCAATCTGAGGAATGGTTTTTCCCATTTCAAAAAGGGCAAAAGTTAATTCCTGAGAATCCCCTTTGGTACGTTTAGGCTTTGCAACCCCAGTCTTTTTTCTTCCGGTTTTAGTTTTAAGATTGGTGATTTTTTCTGCAGCTTTTTCCTTGGCGCGATTGATGAATTGCATCCGAAGTGCTAGGATTTCCTGATCCAGCTCTTCCATTTTTCCAGGCATATCGCCGTTTAGAATGGCTTTAACTATCCGAGCCACTTTGCTGATTTCCAAATACTTTCGAAGAAGTATTGCCTCCAACGATTCCAATCCTTCCTGATACTTTTTTGTCTTGGAAAAAAGCTCCACTTGACTTCTTAAGCTAATGACTTGCTGGATCTGATTGGCAATAATCTCACGATAATACTGACTTCCTTTGCCTAAGCGGTCTTGGAGTTTGGATTGATTTCCCTGATAAACCAATGCCAATAGTTGTCTTCGAAAACGGTCTGAGTTCTCTTTTTCAGATTGAAAGAGCTGCTGAATCGTTGGAATGGCCCCGCGCATTTCTTCATCTTCAAATTCCATACTGCTAGCTTGATCCTTTTGAAAGAATTCCAGCTCTTTTTGTATTGGACTAAAATCGAACGTAGAATCTAAAATATGTGAAACATATTGACTTTGATATTGAATCAGAAGTTCCTCCAGTCGAGTTTGTTTTTTGGCACTGACGGAAAAATCTACCACCTGTCGATCTGAGTGAATCAAATCGGAAGAAATCCTACTTCGAAGCACTAACCCTTCCAAAGATCTAAGCCTACTTAATGCCACATATACTTGTCCCGGAGCAAAAGCTTGCCCAACATCAATAATTGCTCGATCAAAGGTCAAACCTTGGCTTTTGTGCACAGTCACTGCCCAAGCCAGTTTGATCGGGAATTGTGAGAATGTTCCTACAACTTCCTCATCCAGTTCTTTCGTATCCGGATTAATGATGTACTTTTTATTTTCCCAAGTCTCCTTGCGAAGTTGAAACTCTTCTTCCGAATCCTGCATTCGAACGATCACCTCGGTTTTAGAGAGCCTGATTACCTTTGCCAATTTTCCATTGAAATATTCAGCACTTCCCGAACTATCATTCTTTACAAACATAATTTGGGCCCCTTCTCGCAACTCAATCCTCCTTGGAAGGGGGAAAAGTGAATCCGGAAAGTCATCCTCCACTTCCGCATCATAATAGAAAGAAGTGATATTCAAGGCTTCAAGTTCTTTCTGATTGAGCTGATCAGCTTTGTAATTATGCGTGGTGATGGTGATACACGGCGGTATCTCTTTGACTTCTGCCTCAGTCTTGTAATGTTCATTGAGCACCTTTACATCCTCAGCAGTCACTTCATTGTCTCGGAGATGGTTTAGCAAACGAATGAACTGCTCGTCCTGTTGGCGAAAGATTTTATCCAACTCGAGGTAGACCATTCCTGAATTCCGCAAAGCATGTGCTTCAAAAAAGTGCATGCTTGGGTAAAATTGCCTTAAAACCTCCCATTCTTGATCCCTAACGATCGGAGGAAGCTGGTACAAATCTCCAATCATCAAGACTTGAACACCTCCAAAAGGATCTCTATAATTCCCTTTGACGCTTCGCATCCGATAGTCGATCGCATCCAAAACATCCGCTCGCAGCATGCTGACCTCATCGATAACCAAAAGATCAACTGCTTTCAAAACATTCTTTCGGAGTTGATTTAGAGGATGCTTTCTAGCCAATGTATGCTGGGTAAAAAAGCCAAATTGACTGGTAAAATTCCCCTCTGGTTCCCTTACAGGTAGAAAACTTCCCAATGGGAGAAGAAATTGTGAATGAATTGTCACTCCTTTTGCATGCAATGCTGCAATCCCAGTTGGTGCCAAAATCACATGACGCTTGTGGGTTTTCCGAACGAGATCCCTTAAAAAAGTGGTTTTTCCTGTTCCTGCCTTCCCGGTCAAAAAAATTGGTGCACCAGTATTGTTGACAAATTTAGCTGCCAACTCTAACCGATCCGTTGATTCGTTTTCCATAAAACTAACTTACTAAAAATTTGATTTGAATTTATTAGAAATTGAATTTGAGTCTTTAATTTTTCTAGTTTAGGTCAAAATTAGAAAGAAGCCCCAAAAGCCATGTACATCCATCCGATTAATCTTTGGGAGGACGAACCTCAAATTATAGCATTTATCAGGCATAATGCCTTTGGTACGCTAGTCGCCCAGGTAGATCAACGGCCTCATGGAACTCATTTGCCTTTTGTGCTGGACAAAAACTCAGAAGGAAAGACAGTTCTTACAGGCCACGTTGCGAGAGCAAATCCGCAATGGAAATCTATCCCAGACCAATCTGAGGTTTTGGTAATGTTTCAAGGTCCACATGCCTACATTTCGTCTTCCTGGTACAATCATGAGAATGTTCCTACCTGGAATTATTTAGCTGTGCACGTCTATGGAAAAATCCGGATCATTGAGGGAGAAGAGTTATTGATTCATTTGAAAAAGCTGGTGGACACTTACGAAGAAGGACGACCAAACCGAGTAAGTGTGGAAGGAATGAGCGATACTTATCTTCAAGGACAGATTCGAGCGCTGGTAGGATTTGAGATCCTAATATCCGAAGTTCAGGCCAGTGCAAAACTTTCTCAGAATCGAGATGAAACCAACTTTCAAAATATCGTCTCTCAGCTCGAAAAAAGCGAAGCCGAAAATGACCGCGATGTTGCAACTCACATGAAAAAAATCCAGAAGGGAAAAAATGATTCCTAAGTTTCAATTGACTTATTCGGAATCATCCCTGAAATGAAAACTGATTGTTGAAATCTCCTTGTCAAAAAATTAGAAAATAGTCCAAAACTGGATCAAACTAATCCCTTTTTGATAAGAATCTTTTGTTGGAATTTTGATAAGGCTAAATTCAAGTCTTCCAATTTCTGGAAAGTTTTATTATTTATCCAAAAACAACTGTGCTACCTCTCCCGGCACAATTTGAATCAGTCCGTCCTTTGTACTTAGCCAGACCAAATTCAAAGGTCCACGATAAATATTACGCTTGCTACGATAAGTAGCTGTTTTATAGTTAGGGTCGGAAGCTAAATTATTTTTAGAAGTAAAAATATTTGCAAGCGAACTCTTTAACTTATTGACAGATTTCCCCTCATCGAGAATCTTCAGTTTCAAATTTTCATATTGAAAATTCAGTTGATTCGAAGAAGTATATCTGCTGGCTTCCATTTGAAGCTGCAAACTCAAAAGTTCACCTGTCTCTACTCGGACATTTGCCATCTGCTCCAAGACCTTGTTGATTTCAGATAATTCAAACTTCTTAATTCCGGCTTGAAGGCTAAAAGAATTTTTTCCATAAGGCACTTGAATCCCCAAATCAATTTCGGCCACTCCATGAAAAAGCGCATTTGCAGTTATTTTCATTTCCGAATCGCCTTGCAAAGAATCTGTAGAGATAACATTTAGAATTTCAGCGCTTAGATTTTCGAAACTCAAAATACCAGGCGTTGATTTACCGGGTAAAAACTCTCGATAAACTAGCTTAGAATCTAAAATACGAATCGTATCCAATTCGATTGGAAAAGGAATTTTCTCAACCAAGCCTTCAAAAAGTGGCTTCTCAGGCTCCTCCGGTCTGGGTTTATTTTTATCCCTATAATCATCCAAACTCAACCCACGGAACTCCGCTAATCCTGCCGCTATTTGCCAATCTCCAGATATATTATTCTTAGCATTGAGATAGGTCAATGAAAGTGTCTGTATTGTCAACTCAATCACATCTTGCTGGTAAACCAATGAATTGGCTGTTTCTTCCCAATTATCATATTCTAAGCTGATATCCTTTATTAAAATTGATTCTGTTTTTGAATCAAATCTGAGTTCACCCAATTTAAATTTCTGATTTACATCAGTAATTACATTAAGATTTTTTAAGCTCATTTGAATTGACTCCAATTGGAATGGAACAGGATTCTGAACGATCACCGAATCAGAGACGATACCATTTGCGGAAATATTCAAATCAGTAAACTGGGCAAAGCGAATAAGACTGTCTTGCTCCACAAAAAATTCCGCAGTGCCGTTGACTAATTCAAAATTCTGAATTAATCCTCTTGAAATAATATCCTTAAAAACATCCTGAAGTGCTTTTGAATTGTCTTCAGGACGTCCCTGAATGTCTTTTCTAGTCAATTTAAACCCAGGGTCAACCAGTTCTAATCTGTAAATAGAAAGCCTACGATTAAAAATCAAATCCAAAAAATCGACCCCTGAAAGCTCAATACTTTGGAGTGAACCACTGACTTTTATAGCCTCCGAATCCTTAAGCGATACAAGACGTATCCTTTTGAGACTAGCTTTCCTTCGGAAAAGACTGATTGAAATATCCTCAAAAAGAATATCATAGGCCCGATCAGGATTGGTATTGATCGCTTCTGAGATCCTCTTCTCAAAATAAGCCTCTAAACCAAACGAAGCCACTAACAGCAAAGCCGTTGCAATCAAAAAGCCAATCAGTATCTTTTTCATTCTTTGGAAAATTACCGGAAATCTTCGGATAACTAAGCAAGAAAAGGAACCCGGGCAGTAATAATGATTTTTCTCAGTTGTTCTCCATTTCAAAAAATCCTCTCAAGACTTCCAGAATAAGGATTTGAATGGATTACCGGGAAAGAAGTAAGAAATGATGACCCCATCGATCAAGACCAAAAGGAAAACCAATCGCCTGCTTTTTTTAACGATTCGAATTATTTTCAACTCCTTGGCAACGCTGATGATTAGGAATCCAAAGCAGATCATTATGCCATTTGGGTAACTTTGGATTTGATCAAGCGCAGGAAAGATTCCGAAAACTAAATCTATTAATCGTCCTTTATCTTAAAGTAATCGGAACTGGCTTATTTGTTTTCCAATTTCCTGCGGTGAAGTCCGGGACATCAATCGAATTCGAACGATTCATCACAGACCATTCACTAAGTGGAGAGATGCAGCTCCATAGTGCAGCATCATAGACATCCTGATCAAGTGGCAATCCATTTCGAAGGCAATCGATCAGACGCCAATCCATCATAAAGTCCATTCCTCCATGACCCCCAACTTGCTTGGCTAGCTCACCCACTTTCTGAACAATCTCGGGAGTATATTTTTTTGTCAGTTCCGCCATTTCTTCCTCTTTCATCCAAACATGTCCTTTAGATACTTTTTGCTCAGGATATTTCTGTGCATAACCTTCTGTGCCACTGACCACATGAAGCCGGGAATAAGGTCTCGGAGAAGTCACATCATGTTGAATCATAATGGATTTGCCCTGCTTGGTCTTCACGACGGTAGTATTCATATTGCCTCGATAGTTTTTTGAGGCGAATTCTGCCCAGAACATATCCTCTTTTGCCAACTTTTCAGCTTCTTTCTTCATCTGAAAATCATTTGAAGAAAGTGAAGTCAGGTAATCCATCTGATCTCCTCGGTTGATATTTAGAATCTGGCAGACCGGACCTAGTCCATGTGTAGGGTAAAGGTTTCCATTTCGATAGTTTTCTCGAAGTCTCCACATATCTTGATAACCAGTATCCTTATCGAAGTTTAGCCAAAGTAAATCGTGAATATAGGCACCTTCTACATGTACCACCTCTCCAAAAAATCCCTCGCGGGCCATTTTCAAAGTCATTAATTCGAAAAAATCATAGCAACAGTTTTCCAACTGCATGCAATGCTTCTTAGTGCGCTCGGAAGTCTCTACCAATTGCCAGCACTCATCAAGCGTGCGGGCAGCAGGCACCTCAGTTGCTGCATGCTTTCCAGCTTCCATGGCATAGACTGCCATAGGAGTATGCCACTCCCAAGGGGTGGCAATATAGATCAGATCCAGATCTGTGCGATCACACATTTCCTTCCAGGAATAGACATTTCCAGAGTAGCCTTCAGGCTGGTGTGAAGTACCTTTCAACTGCTCCTTGGCTTTTTCCACTCGCTCTGGTAATAAATCACAAAGTGCTTTAATCTCTACTCCTTCGATTTTACTCAATCGATCTACTGCACCCGGACCACGCATCCCCAAACCAACGATTCCAACCCGGACAGTCTCCAGCTTGGGAGCCGCAAAACCAGACATATTAAAGGATTGAACTCGATTAAGTCCCTTCGCTGCTTCGGTAGGAAGTTTATTCAGATCCATCCCGAAGGCTGATCCTGCTCCAAATAATCCCAGCCCCATCAGGCCAGTTGATTTCAAAAATTCGCGTCGCTTATTATTGTCCATGGTTTTTGTATTGGGTTCTTATGGCTAATTAAAAAAAAATAAAGGAAGATAGATAGCGAAATATAAAAAGATAGTGGACCTTCTACAAGAATCAACTTTTGGATGCTTTCAAAATGTATCTTTCCAGTGGAAATCACAGCCATGCAAGGGAACGCCCGTGCTTAATAATGGTTGTGAATTGCTTTCAAAATGTATCTTTCCAGTGGAAATCACAGCATGCTTCAGGCTGGATTACCAATCAACCGCGTTGTGAATTGCTTTCAAAATGTATCTTTCCAGTGGAAATCACAGCCCTTTGGTGGGATTTCCGACTTTGGTGAAGGTTGTGAATTGCTTTCAAAATGTATCTTTCCAGTGGAAATCACAGCCTTCAATATAAGGCCCTAAAATGCTTTGCGTTGTGAATTGCTTTCAAAATGTATCTTTCCAGTGGAAATCACAGCATCGAAAATTGGGTCTTTTCACCTGGTACTGTTGTGAATTGCTTTCAAAATGTATCTTTCCAGTGGAAATCACAGCCCCATTTTGAGATCGAGATCGAGGGTCTGGTTGTGAATTGCTTTCAAAATGTATCTTTCCAGTGGAAATCACAGCATGTAGGTAATGCAGCAACTAACCTTGCGCGTTGTGAATTGCTTTCAAAATGTATCTTTCCAGTGGAAATCACAGCAGCACTTTGACAAGCTCAACCTGCTCAATAGTTGTGAATTGCTTTCAAAATGTATCTTTCCAGTGGAAATCACAGCCTTGAGGCCGGAATCAATTTAAAGGAAGTTGTTGTGAATTGCTTTCAAAATGTATCTTTCCAGTGGAAATCACAGCGAAATTTTGGAATCCATACCGGTAACAATGGTTGTGAATTGCTTTCAAAATGTATCTTTCCAGTGGAAATCACAGCCCGGAATAAATCCAGCAATTGACAGCGCCCGTTGTGAATTGCTTTCAAAATGTATCTTTCCAGTGGAAATCACAGCAGATAGTCTGGAAGGTCTGGCAGTACGATGGTTGTGAATTGCTTTCAAAATGTATCTTTCCAGTGGAAATCACAGCGAATGGATACTGATATGCTGTTATGCTCTCGTTGTGAATTGCTTTCAAAATGTATCTTTCCAGTGGAAATCACAGCTTTAGTTCGTCACAAATTATAAACCCCCGCGTTGTGAATTGCTTTCAAAATGTATCTTTCCAGTGGAAATCACAGCAGAGGCTGGGTTGCACCATCAATCACGTGGGTTGTGAATTGCTTTCAAAATGTATCTTTCCAGTGGAAATCACAGCTTCGGGCAGTCGCTGTATCGCCTCCATCCCGTTGTGAATTGCTTTCAAAATGTATCTTTCCAGTGGAAATCACAGCCTGGATATTGATTTCAAAAAAGATCATCCTGTTGTGAATTGCTTTCAAAATGTATCTTTCCAGTGGAAATCACAGCACGGCGTGCACCTCGAGCAATCCTTCATAGGTTGTGAATTGCTTTCAAAATGTATCTTTCCAGTGGAAATCACAGCTAGATCCAGGATCAGCCAAATCAGCGATTGGTTGTGAATTGCTTTCAAAATGTATCTTTCCAGTGGAAATCACAGCCTATAGCCAAGAATTTATTTGAGCCTGATAGTTGTGAATTGCTTTCAAAATGTATCTTTCCAGTGGAAATCACAGCAATAGTGCCGAAATCAAAGAGGGAGGGTAGTTGTGAATTGCTTTCAAAATGTATCTTTCCAGTGGAAATCACAGCTCTTGAATACCAGGGCAAAACCAGCTACTAGTTGTGAATTGCTTTCAAAATGTATCTTTCCAGTGGAAATCACAGCCCTCTATCGCAACAGCTCCGTGAGCTTCGAGTTGTGAATTGCTTTCAAAATGTATCTTTCCAGTGGAAATCACAGCATCCTGGACAAGCGCAAGAAGCTCCAGGAGGTTGTGAATTGCTTTCAAAATGTATCTTTCCAGTGGAAATCACAGCGAGGATTCTTACCCCTTCTGGGAGGATCTCGTTGTGAATTGCTTTCAAAATGTATCTTTCCAGTGGAAATCACAGCGAGGATTCTTACCCCTTCTGGGAGGATCTCGTTGTGAATTGCTTTCAAAATGTATCTTTCCAGTGGAAATCACAGCATACCCCACGATAAGTGGCTGGTATGCTGTTTTTTATGCTCTTTTTAGGAAAATAAAAATTGGATCTTTTGGTGAGCAGTATCTGTGCTAACCCGGCATTTACTTTTCCAATTCACCGAGGCGGATTGGAAAAGTTTACAGAGAATCTAAAAAAGTTCTAACTGCTGAACAGGTTGTTCTTTCTCTGCAATAGTTTTCCCATGAAATAATTCCATCATCCCAAACTGTCGATCTGTAATCTGCATAATACCCACCTTCCCCTTTGGTGGGAGATTTATTTTTACTCTTCGGGTGTGTACTTCTGCATTTTCCCGACTTGCACAGAATCGCATATATATGGAGAATTGAAACATCGCAAACCCATCATCCAACAATTTCTTTCGGAAAGAAGAAGCGATTTTCCGATCTCTTTTCGTCTCGGTGGGTAGATCAAAAAATACTAAGACCCACAAACTGCGGTATTGGTTAAGCCTTGAATAATAATTCTCATGCATATTCTGGATAAATAATCTTTCGACTGATCCCTGCAAAACATTCAAAAAGTGAATTGCTCGTTCGACTGGCAGCTACCATCAATGGGCTTTTCTGTCCATCGATCAAGACATCCAATGCTGGAATTGTCAGCAATTCTCTTTTAAGCTCTACAGTCAATTCGTCATAGCAATCTTCTGTCTCTACTATGTGCGAAACCACCAAATCCACATAGGGACGATAGGGCTCCATAATATCATCTGCAAGGCAATAGGCATTGTATTTATTGTGATGCCAAATCCCCACATTTGGAAGCATACCCGATGAAACGAGCGCCCTGGCTATAATAGCCCGCAGAATAGCATAACCATAATTCAACAAATTATTAGGTGGAATGCCTGATTGACCTCTATTGAAATCCGGAATATCAAATAAGCTCTGCCAATAAATAGCTGCTGCCTGAGCCTCGTAATTGCTAGTATCTCCAGAATTCACATTTTTTCCCAGATACTCCATTCGCTTACTTGGTTTCCCTTTTTCCTTTAGTAACCTATGTTGATTTTCAATTTTAGCTGTTACAGTTTGTTGCCAAAGATTCTTTTTAAGTGGCAGGCTAGCATTCAATTGATATCCAACTCGTTCCATTTGTTCAGTATGTCCATGCATGGGCAGTAAAAGCCCATCAGGAAGATGCTGAGCATTGCAGGTGACTACTGCTACCTTTCTATCAGTTAGTTTGCAGAGCAGCCCATTTGTAATTGTAATTTGCTGATGCTCCAGCACAAGCATTCCAATATCTTCAATAGGTACAATCCGGTCTGGCTTATCATCTGGGAATGAAATTAAAATCTGCTCATTTTTTGTACTCAGGTAAGCTGGGTTACCGAAAAAAAGTGTTCGTTTGATCATCGGTACTTAATCTAATATTCACCCACTTTTACAACTTCTCCTAAATGATCTAAACGCACCTTAACTATTTTCTCTAGAGCTTTAGTTGAATAAATATCAAAGTACGTAATACCTTTTAATTCTTTTTTTACATCCACGTTAGTTTCTAAATGATGTCTAAACCAAAAACCAGATTTTGATAAATCCCCAAACTTCTGAACTCTAAATAAATTTGGATTTACTAATTTCCTATTCTTAGGATCTTTTAGGTCAATTTCATTTGGATCAAAGCCGGTTATATTATTGGGGAATACGAAGTATTCATTTTGCTTTAGGGTAAATAAAAATTGCCAACTTAAATTTTGATTAAAAGCCTTATCAACAATAGGCAGACCTTGTTTCACTCTTTCCACCGCTTCGAAGAATGAAACCACTCGCTCTTGGAGATTCCCTTCTTGATCTTTGTAAATAGCGACATGGTGATTATTTCCAGTGCTTACAAAGTCTACGGGAATATGATTTCCATCTTTATCCAAGATTTTATTCCCAAAATGATCCTTTTTAAAATGCAGTGCTTCTGTGTTGGAAACTCCGCTAATTGTTACCCTTCTTATTGAAATACCTTTATCCTTATTAAGCCAAATTGGATTTTTATCTAAATCAGAAAAAGCTTTTTTTGCATCAGCCCCAAATTCCCTTAATCTTCTAAGTAGAATTCTCTTTGTCCCGATATCTATTACCTTTTCTATTAATTTTTCGTCTTTAAAGTTTTCAGGGGTAATATCTTTACGCATAGAAAAATCTTCTTCAAGCCAGACTAATTTCACTTTTTCAGGAAGTATTTCTGTTTTTTCAGTATTAATATAGATAGGCTTTTTGCTTGGTGAATTCTTCCCACTAAATGCTTTCAATGAATCGTTCCCGTTTTCGGAAAGTCTTTGTAGAAGAGCTTGCTTGTGTGTTGGGTTGGAGACTCTTCCAATTATCTCCAAATCAAACTTTGCCCCAACTTTTTCCACTTTGCTAGTGTAATATTGATACTTCCCATAAACTGTTTCTTTATGCAATTGCCCCCTAGGTGTGAGTTCAACTTTAACTTTTTCTCCTTTGGCTGTTTTTGTTCTATTCTTGTTTTTGGTAACAACCTTATTTTTAGCCTTATGGGACACTAGTACACTTTCTAGATGTACTTTTGCTTGTTCTCTGAAATTTGGAATTGGCAAATTGAATATTCGTTTTTTATTCCCCCTGTCATCAATTGATATGTGTGTTTCCTTCGACTCAATCCCAATAATATTTTTATGCAGTTTTTTGGATTCATTCTTTCGGGCATTGAGGTTATTCAAATATTGAATATGGTTGTGTTTTGTAAAGGCAACTGTCAAAGCATCCATTGCGTGATGCCGATGATCATTTCTTTTACTCCAATCCTTGATACGTTCTTTGAAAGTTCCATCTTTCTTCTCCACCATCTCAGTCAACCCAAGCTTTTTGAACTTTTCAAAATTCAATTCTTGCATAATATTAATCAAGCCCCAATCCTCTCGAAGTTTATTAGTTACGCTACCTGTGGTAGAAAGTACAGATCGGGATATTTCATAGAGCATATTCTTTGCTTTTTTAGCGATATACTGACTATCCCGCAAATCGCGTTCAATAAACCCATCACCAATTTCAGTCTCCTTTTTAAGTAATTTTTGGTATTTAGCTCTACTAATACCTTCATCTTTATTTCTTTTATTCAAATCAAAAAGACTTGATATTCTGGATTCAAAATCTTCAAGACCTTTTTCTCCAAATTTGCTTTCCAAGTAGTCGGAAGCTGTTTTATTCCCTTTATCAAGATTATCCTTTCGAAACACAACTGTCTTATTAGAAAAGCTATCGTCGAATAATTTTGATTGAGGAATAATGTGTTCAATATCAATTTGTTTACTAAATAGTATTTCCCTTGGAATGTAGGTATCTGTATATAAGTCCTTATACCCATTGCTCTTTAACTCCTCATACAAGCGATATCTGATGATGTCATTTCGACTAGGGTTTTTTACTCCGAATTCATTTTGTAAGATTTTGAATATTTTATCATGATTGGTTTTTGCCGCATTGATGTTCGAAGTCATCTCGGCGCGCTCTTTAGCATTTTTCTTCAAGTCGCGAGCAAGCTCAATCCGTATTTCGTCGAATTTGAAATACTCAACAATATTTCCATTTTCATCCCTTTTGCTATTCTTCTCGATCAATGCATTTACTACGTTGACCATCTGATTTAGGATTTTTTCAACTACAGGGTTACGAAGGCTATTCTTTTTAAGTATTTCTAGTTTATCCTTAAGAGGACGATTAGTAATCTCTTCTTTTGTCAATGATGATGCAGAATGCCGGTATCCTGCTAATTCACAAGCAGTACTATAATCATTCTCTTGGATGAAAGGATATATCTTTCGAATAGCTTTACTACTCAAGTTCCCGTAATCATCAGACAAAGACACATTTGCCAATACTTGGCTGTGCGCTCTTTTAAATCCGAATTTCTTTTCCAACAACTCGTATAACTTTTCATTTCCACTAGCCGATTCATCTCCCTCATAAGAATACAGAAGATGCCAAAGTTGATAAGACAGTTGCTGTTCAAATGCTTTACCATCTAGCTCAGGATCAAAGTCCAAGATTGCTGTATCGATTTTTAAGGTATCGAAAATCTGTTTGATCATATTTTTAATCTCAGATGCATCGATCTGTATATCATCCAATTCAATTTCGTCTTTATTAGATTTTACATCCAATAAATCCTTGACATCATATCCTTCGATATCGAGTATTTTCAGATAGGCTTCATACAAAGCTTTATTAGTTCGATTACCTTCCAAAACCGAATAATTAATTTCCCAATCTTGATCTTTGTATCCTAATAATTCAAGTACAGTCTTTGCCGACAAATTGCCCTTTATATTCAATTCATCGAATAGATGCTTTTTTGATTCTAAATCGAATTCAAATATTTCCTTGGCTTCTTCAAATAAACTGCCTTGTTGTTCATTTTTTGTTTTTCGCTTTTTACTCCCCTTTTTCTTGATTAGAACATTCTGAAGCACCTGCCAAACCTTAAATTCTTGAAACAATGGCGAAGATTTTGGTGCTACTTTCAGCCCAATTGTTTTCTTTTTACCAGTTTCTATTTCAATTTCTTTACTTTCAAACTCACAGAAACTAACTAATCCTTTCTGCGACTTCAGCTTTCGCTGATAAAAAATTACAATGTCTCGAATTTCTATTTTAAGCTCATCTGTTAATTCTGGATGATGTTTTTTTTGTTCGTTCCATATTACTTCAAATTCATCCAAATAATCTTGACGGTAAAAAACCTGATTTTTTAACTGCTTATGAGGGTTTTTTAGCAATTGTTTGAACAAATATTGTCCAACAGTCTCTTTTTTGAAATAAAGCTCTTTGCTTCTATCTGAAATTGCACCTAGATATCCGCTAGAATTATTTAGGTTGTTATTGATCTCTGTGATTACATAAGCCACTTCCTCTTTTTCTAATTGTTGAGAAACAGCTTCACTTCGCCACTTATAGGCTCGAAGTTTCTTGTCTTCTCTAGTTCCTTTATTTTCAGCCGTGTTAAACTGGTATTTAACCCAAAAAATTGCAGAAGTAGCCCTCTGCCCTTTTCCTTCCAATTCTTTCTTAAATTCGTCGGTTAAAATCTCTGGATAATATTTCCTCTGGAAAGCCCAAACCTTATCCAATTCTTCTTGCAAATCTGAACGATAAAAATCCGGGATGTGCTTTTTGCTTTCTTGAAGCATCTTATACGCAAATTGACCGGGTGAAAGCTTTTCCTCATAAAGTCTTTTAGCCACTTCCATTCCATCAATCGCTTGCCCCTCGTCTTCATTTTTAGCTTTACGACTGCTTTTGTAGCCTCTCTTTTTATTGATCGCCAAAAGTACTCTTGCCAAATCATCCTTTTCAATTCTCTCTGTAGCAGATTGAGCTCTCAATCTCCAAGTAGAATGGGTGGTGCTTTTACCATCCTCCGCGAGTTTTGTTTCTCTTGTAATGATATTGGCTTTGAATAAAGCATGAATCAGATTAGCTCTTCTATCTTGGTATCGATCCAAATTCCTTCTAGCTCCGCGTTTCAGTGTGCGATCCGCATTTATTGTAATTGGCTTACCTTTTTCGAAATTCGTTTGCTCATCCGTTGATAGCGGATTTACTCTAACTCCTATTTGCTTTATTGATGATTTTAAAGAGTCATCGCTTTCAATCACATGAGCGAAGCCAATTGAAGTGGTGCCTAGGTCGAGTCCAAGAATATTTTTCATATTATTTTAAAAATTAAAGTTTAACCTTACATTAGAGAACATTTTAAAAGCAATTCACAATAAGGATTATTCCGTTGTGAAAACATTAAGCGCCTCGCCTTTCTGCGGGGCATTTTTTTTTGCTCAAACAATAGTCACTAAAATATTAATAGAATTTTATATTCAAAGCAGATTTGAACTAATTTTTTTATAAACTTTTAAAGTTTTCTGACATTTGATGTCATTCAAGTAAAAAATCATGGCAAAACCCATTTTAAAGTCCTTTAGCAGATAAAATTTAGCACAAAAAAAAACCGAAGGATTTTTCCTTCGGCTTGTTATTTTATTAAACTATGGACTGCTAAACCTCTCGGACCTTGCAGGTTTTTACACCTATCAATGAATAAAGTGGGCAATAGCCCAAAATTGTTGTTAATGTAAAAATTGCAGCAACAACTAACCCTATTAAGCCTAATGTTCCAGAAATTACTCCTGAAAAATACATTACCACTAAAACTGCTGCCACTACCAATCTGATTGTCCGGTCAGCATTTCCCATATTTTTTCTCATGACTTTTTGGTTTGGAGAATGATCAATTCACTTTTAATAATGAATAAACTTATAAATAATCAGACCATGATCTTATGATAAAAGTCAGTTAAATAATTGATTTTAA
Source organism: Algoriphagus marinus (assembly GCF_001936475.1). Lineage (GTDB taxonomy): Bacteria > Bacteroidota > Bacteroidia > Cytophagales > Cyclobacteriaceae > Algoriphagus > Algoriphagus marinus. Next base: position 96,398 of record NZ_MSPQ01000009.1, read on the forward strand.
ATTATCTAAATAAATTCTCTACCAAATCAATCTGCTAAAAAATATTCTGCCATCACCGCTTCTGCCGCTTTTCCTTGAGGGGTAAAATCTGGATTTCTACCATGTGCTTCAGGATACCACTTCCAGAAAAATACGCCTGCCATCCAGGATTTTTTCCAGGCTGTTTCAAAAAATGCCTTGTAGCAAAGGGCTTGGATTTCTTCCGAAAGCTGGATTTCCTTTCGCTCATTTGGCCAAACCCAAGGCTCAATCGCTGCATCCACTGTATTGCAATAGCCAATCTCTGTGAAGAATACTGGCTTTTTAAACTTCCTTACCACTTTTTCGATCCTTGGAATATGATTCTCCCAAGACTTGGTAAGTTCACTTAAACTTGGGTTATGCGACTTGGCAAGGGGAAAATAGGCTTGAATCCCAATGTAATCCAGTTCATCCCAAAATTTGATTTGTTCAAACTCCGTGAAATTTGCAGCATAAACCAACTTACCTGAATAGATCTTTCGGACCTGAGCAATCACTTTTCGCCAATCACTTTCCCGATGGGAAGTCTTCTCCAACTCTGTACCGATACATAGCATCGGAAACCCTTGGGCCTCGGCAAGAATAGCATAATCCAAGATGAATCCACGGTAATTTTCAAACCAAAGTGACCAATCTTCCTCAGTCTTCATTTCAATCTCTCCCGGCCAACTGCCCCGCACCCAAAGATGTGGCTTGAGAATGTTCATCATACCCAAGGCAGAAGAGGAATCCAAGGTAGCCTTTAAGCCATTGGAGGATTCACCCCACCACATTTTTTCATTGACAGTTTGCCATTTGATCTCAGGGGAATTTACAGCACTCTGCCAACCGAAAGGAGTTTGGGAAATTGCATCAGCTCCAGTAGCTTTCAATGCTTTCAGTTCAGGACCTTCAAGCGGTGATCGAGTCCCTACCCAACAGACTCCTTTCCATTTTTCTGTTGCAATTAGAAGTTCATTTTCAGGAATAAAAACCCAAGAAAAAAACAGCAGCAACACCAAGCCCACGGAGCTGAATAAATAAGTGTTGATTCTTGGAGTTTTCATTTGGCAAGCATGGTTCGAATTTTAATTTCTTCCTGTAAGGTACGATGAACTGGGCATCGATTGGAAATTTCCAATAATTTCTGCCGCTGATCCTCATCCAAATCACCTTCCAGTTCGATGATGCGGGTAAACTGACTGACTTTTGCTCCGGGATCTTCAGAAGCTTTGCTATCATCCAAATGTACCTTATCATGATTTAAGTAGACTTGCACTTGTTTTAAAGGCCAGTCCTTTCGTTCTGAATACATTTTCAAAGTCATGGCAGTACAGCTTCCCAGCGATGCCATCAATAAATCATAGGGGGTAGGTCCGAGATTGGCTCCACCGACTTCAGTGGGTTCATCAGCAAGGAGATGATGATGGGGAGTTTTGATCTCAGTAGTGTAGCCATCGCCGGCTAATCGGATTAGGACTTGATTTCCTTTCAGATCATTCAGCTTAGAATTTTCTGAAATCGCTACATAGCGAATGCTCCAGGAAGAAATTACTTCTCCGATATATTGACTATCGGCAGCATTGGAAAGCAAATGGTCTGCTCCATCCAAGGAAATAAAGCTTTTGGGATGGAATGCAGCTCCGTAAATTTCAGCTGCATTTTCAATCCCCACAATTTGATCTTGGGGAGAATGAAAAATTAAAATAGACTTTCTAAGATTTTTAAGGAAACTAGTGATAGGTCTTTGCTCAAGATCGTCTATAAATGATTTATTGATTCGAAAGGAGCGGCCGCCAATATTCACTTTTGCAGACCCATTTTCCTCCACTTCCTTGAGACCATCTTCAAACAAATGCTTGACATGAGCAGGAAAAGCCGGTGCTGCAATGGTCACCACTGCCTGAACTGAGTCGAGTAGATCTGCCACATATAATACTGCAGCTCCTCCAAGCGAATGTCCTACCAGCATCTTTGGAGCTTCAAAGTTTTCCTCCAAAAAAGCAGCAGCATCACTTAAATCCGAAATATTAGCGCTGAACGTACTATCCTGAAAATCACCCTCACTCCTTCCCAATCCAGTAAAATCAAAACTTAATACAGCTATTCCATGCTGTGATAGTGAGGTGCAAATTTGAGTAACCGCCGAAAAATTCTTGGTACAAGTGAAACAGTGCGCAAAAAGCGCGTAAAATTTGGGAGCCTTATCCAAGGGCAAATACAGATTTGCTGCAAGCCTAAGCCCTTTTTTATTCTCAAATTTTAAGGGTTTCGGATTCATTTCGCTTATTTCTGTAGTGGCTTCACTTCTATATTCTCAAGGATTATCTCTGAAAGTAACTCTAAATCTCCTGAAACATACAAATCTTGCATTTTTTCTACTGGAGTATTTTTGTCTTCCGGCTTGAAATTCAGGTAGTTTTGAAAGCGAATTCCTCCTACTTCAATCACATCCGTCACTTCTCTAAGTCTTACCCCTCCACCATCGGTATTGTAGCTATAAGCGATGTAATCGATGAATTTATCGTCTTTTCCAATCCAGTATAAAAACTCATCATCGAAATCATCCCCTCCCCCTTCTTGCTGAAAAGTAACTTTGATCAAATCGTATGTTTTGTCATTCAGAGTCGTCTCTCCCAAGTATTCTTTAATCACTGAGGAATCGTTCAGTCCATAGGGAAGAAACGCGAAGTAAGCAACCGAATTGACAGATCTGGAATATTTACCAATCCATTCTTGGTCCAGCGTATCGATTTTGGTACCATTTACGGTTCGCACAAAACCTGCATTATTCAAGACATCTTTTACATTTCCTGTCGAATCAGAAAACTCACGGATATACTCAAATTCACTTTCGGTCTTAAATATGGTGTAGTGAATATTTCTAAAATCAAACTCAATCAGAGAATTTGAGAAGGCTTCTCCACCATGAGCTTCGATAGATTCATCCACGATCTTTTCCGCTTCAGTCCGTGAGTCACAAGAGGAATAAACTAAACCTAAGACAATGATTAATAATAAGCTGTATTTCTTTTGCATGGGTATTTTCTTTTATTCAAAAATCAATTCGTAATCATAATAGCGATAAGCTGCTCTCAAATACAGTTTTTCGCCTTTTTCATTCACTCTGAAACTTTCTCTATTGCCATGCAAAAGCATTCCGCTGCTTTCGTCATAACTCAAATTATAGATTAGACTTCGGTGATCTTTGAGTTGTACTTCGTTTCCAATCATCAGGTGAGTGATCGGGTCAAAATAATACCACCAGGTATCCGATTCAGGTCCATAATCAACTAGGATTACATCAACCAGAGTTCCATTTTCAAGTGTTTTTTGTTCCGCTAGGGAAAGTTTCGGGCCATCATCCAAAAGCTCCCAAGGCTGAGCAAGCGCATAAAAGGCAGCATCCAAATCTTTCTTTTTCTGAGCTAAAAAATCAGCATTTAAAACTTCATTTCCACCCATCAAATAGTTCATTTGGCTACCATCCCAACTCGAGACATGAGCTACACTATCTTTTGTCCACGAAATTTTTCCCTCGAAATACGGCTTAATTCGGAACTCATTTAATTGGTCGGTTTCGGATTCGATAGTCCCATCTTCATTTAAAAGTCGGGTCCATTTTCTAAATTTTATAGCTGATAGGTTCTCCCAAGAATTCTCTTTTTCATGGGCAGTTATACTTTTTTGTAGTAATTCCCGGGCTTGTTTCTCAGGACTTGGCGTGCAAGAACTGATTAGCAAAGCGATTGAGAAAAAACAGAACGCTACTATTTTTTTCATAACACCAAATTAGAATTTCTTTTTTGACTAACGTAATCCAAATAGATCCCCGCACCTACCAATCCATATTCCAAAAGGAGGAAAAGTGGATTCTCATGATAATCCAAATTCCCATAAGCTTGATAAGAGAAAATTGCAGCAAAACTCCAAATAAAAAAAACCTTTCGCTCTGTCAACAGGCTTATACCTAAAGCAGGAAGAATATACCAGGGATGGACTACCGGCTGAAAAATCAAATAGATCAAGTAAATCAAGACCCACAAATCGACTAATTCCAAATTGGATTTAGGTCTTTTTTTCCAGGAAAAATAAAGAATCCCAATCAAGATGCTCCCACTTAGGATCTTGGTCAATGTAGCAATCGTATTATAACCTTGGATCCAAAAACCCACTTCCCGAAGCAGGTAGTAAATTGATGCATTAAACTCAAATTTGCCTTGGTAGAGTTTTAGGCTTTGGAAGAAATTGATCCATGACTGATCGATCATAAGCCAGGCAAAGCTCAGGATTAAAGCCAGAAAGGTACCCATCCAAAAAGGGTATGATTTTCGAATTTTCCCAAGTGAAAAAAATGAGGGTAAGAGCATCAAAGGGAGAAGTTTCAAGCCAATTGAGATCCCCCAAAAAAATCCTGATTTGGCCAAACCTTTGGATAAAATGAAATAAAAACTGCCAAGCAAAAACAGGAGTACCAAGCCCTCGAAATGCAGATTATTAGAGATTTCTAAGATGACTAGTGGGTTCAACCAATAATAGATCAGCTTATTAAATGGAATATGTAAGAGCAGAAAAATTCTGAGAAAAACAAAAAACACTCCTATTTCTCCTAGGATTAAAATGGTCTTCAGAGTTATAAAACCATTCCAAACAAAACCATTGGATGCTGCTGCTCCAATGTAAAACAAAGCTTGATTCAATGGTGGATAGACAGAATAATAATCAGGAGAATTCAAACCATCAAAAAGCTGAATCCGGAAAGCATTATCAGCGGCAAGCCCTAATTCTTCCAGTTGCGAGGGCGTCAACAAATAGGGGTTTATACCATTCCGAAGTAAATCACCATCCCAAAGGAATCTGATGTAATCTTCCGACCAATTTGGAGTTGCAAATAGTAAGGAAACCCGCAGGATCAATCCCGCAAAAAAAATCCATTTCCAATCTAAAGTTGGGGGAAGTGATTTCCTTAGAAACAGCATCCCCGCAAAAACTAAGGTAAACAGCATGAAAAGTGTGGTGAATTCTGCCCTCGGAACCCAATAGCCTAATGTCAGGATTCCTAATAGCATCAAGAACCAAATTAATAAGTTCAGGCCATTTCTAAGAGATGGTTTCAAAAGCTTAAACTTTCTCGTAAAACTTCATCTTCCAATCCATTTTTAGTCCAATAATCTAGCATTTGAACCCGTTTTCTCACTGCGGAGGTGACTTCCTGTTGACCATTCTTTGTGATTTGGATTTCCTGCCAGGAAAGAATCTCAAATGGAAAAGCAGTTTGATACCGAATCACTAGAGTTCTCCCAAGTCTCGGATAATTCACTTCCATCTCCTCTTGAGCAGATCCAAAAGACTTCTTGGTGATCACAGCCTCTTCGACCTCCAATGGGATGTGGGAAAATCGCTGATAAATCAAACTAGGGATTAGTTTTTTTTCTCCTTCAGAAATCAAGTCAGGATTTAACCGAATCAGGTTGAATAACTCATCTTCGGATCTGGCACTCAACTTAAATTCCTGATCTCCTTCAGATTCGAAATAGGAAAAAATCTGAGTTTGATAGCCATTATTTTTCCAATTCATCTGCGCAAAAGATTGACCACACCATTCTGTCATTGAGGCTGTCAATTTGGGAGAATTTATCTCCTCATAGACTGGCGTAAAAACTGATAGCATGGTATGATAGGGATAAACTCCAGTCACAAACTCTCTGGTCATATTGAGTTTTAGGACTTTTTGGGCGTCTGCTCCTGAACCGCTGGGATTATCTAATTTGACTTGCTTTCGCTTCGAAAAATCCTCCGTAACAAAAATCATAACTGCCTTTCCTTCCCTTACTTCCCCATAACGCATTTGCTTGAGCTCAAACACATTGATTTCTGCTTTTCCCTGATACCAATGTCCGGCAAACTGTTCTTCCACTACTCCTTCGCGTCCAGAAGGACTACAGGAAAAAAGAAGAACTATGAGAATTAAAGAAAAGAGATTCGACTTCATAAAATTAAATTTTCGTAGTTTCCTGCGATTTGAAATAAGGTCACTTTGGACATCAGACTTGAAAGCAGTCCGTTAGAATATTTTTACAGTGAATTAAAATCCTGAATTTTCAAATTAGGCTTCCCTTACCAATATTTAAAAATCGTAAAAATAATCTTGTATCCCGCTCCGAATACGCCTTTGACAGTACCGCTGACTTTTGAAACACCAATTCTTTTTCGATAGTTTACCGGCACCTCTGTATAGCGAAGCCCTGCCTTATGAGCCTTGATTTGCATCTCGATGGTCCAACCAAAGTTTTGATCTACCATTTTCAAGTTCAATAAATCTCGCCAAACAATCGCTCGAAAAGGCCCTAAGTCCGAGAATTTTGCTCCTTGCATGTAACGCATCATGGTTGTTGCAAGCCAGTTTCCAAAAACCTGCGGCAATGTCATCGAACCAGATTCCCGCTCGCCAAGTGCTCGGGAACCGATCACCATTTCTGCTTTACCCTCCAAAATTGGCTGAATGAGATCTAGCAATTCTTCAGGATAATCACTGTAATCCCCATCCAAAAACACCACGATATCCGGTTGGATCGCCTGCTTTTTAATCCAATCCATTGCCGTGAGGCATGCTTTACCATAACCTTTTTGAGGTTCGAACACTACCTGTGCTCCAGCTGCCGCTGCTACTTCGGATGTTCTATCCGACGAATTATTATTGGCTACTACGATATGCCTAACCAAACTTGGGATTTCAGCAATTACTTTAGGGATTGATTTTTCCTCGTTGTATGCAGGAATAATGACATCAATAATTGGGACTTTTCTCATTTGTTATTTACCCAAACCATAGGCTTTGAAAGAGGTGATAAAAACCAAGCTGTATCCTATTGTCAACATCAAGTGAAAAGGCAGCATTTCAAAAGACCCCATTCGAATTGAAAGAAAAACCATTGCAGCAAAAATCAATGCGAAGAGCCCCTCAAACCATGTCGTCACCGGAATCTTTCCGGTAATGTATAGATTAGAATTTAGACCGGTTTTGCCTCCCTCAAGGTTGAATTTAGGAGTACGGATAAATGGTGACTTTTTCCCTGTTAGACCTTCCCAAACTGCTTGTGAATTGTGCAACGCTAAACCCATGGAAACTGAGAGAAAGAGCGGTAAAATGTAAAGTCCTTGGATTAAACTTTTCCAGAAACCTTTCTTCTCGTAGAAAAAGGCTACCAGGTACACTGCGGCGATGATCACAAATCCGATCATAAAAATTCCGGCTAACTGAAATAACTGACTTGGAATCAATCCTTGCTGTCCAGCCCACCAAACTCCTATACTTGATAAACTTACCGTGATTACTGCGATGAAAATAGTGCTATTAAACAAGTGAGCCATTGCATGGATTTTAGTCGATAGAGGCAAATCCTGCTTCAAGACTCCTCCAGCATGCTTTGCAGCGCATTCAGCTCCCCCTTTGGTCCAGCGAAATTGCTGAGACTTGACAGCCGACATGATGGGTGGAAGTTCGGCAGGTGATTCAATTTCCCTTCGATAGACAAATTCCCAACCTTTGCGTTGTGCACGATAGCTAAGATCCAGATCTTCCGTTAGGGTATCATCATTCCAGTTTCCAGCATCAAGAATGCAGCTTTTTCTCCAGACTCCTCCTGTACCATTGAAATTGATAAAAGCATGTTGAGTATTTCTTCCAATCTGTTCGATCAGAAAATGGGCATCCAAGGCAAAGGCCTGCAACTTGGTAAGCAGTGAATAATTTTCATTCAAATGCGTCCACCGCGTCTGAACCATACCAATCTTTTCTGAAGTGAAATAAGGAATGGTTTTTTTCAAGAAATCCGGATCAGGCACAAAATCCGCATCGAATATGGCAATGAATTCACCGGTAGCTTTTTCCAAACCTTCCTTTAAGGCCCCTGCTTTAAATCCATTCCGATCTACCCGATGAAGGTACTGAAAATCAACAGTTGGAAAGGCTTTGATTTTTTCTAAAATAAGCTGGGCTGTCTCATCCGTACTATCATCCAAAATCTGGATTTGGAGCAATTCTCTTGGGTAATTAATTTTTGCGGCTGCATCAATCAAGCGCTCCACGACATAGCGTTCATTATACACTGGAAGTTGGATCGTTACCTTGGGCCAATTCACAGGGTCCGATGGAATAGGGCCCTTTAACTTTCTAGATTTTAAAAAATTCAAAAGCAAATGCCCTTGAGCTAAGCTATAGGCAAAAATAAACAGCATTCCCAGGGTATATATTCCCAGTAGAAGGTAGAGGAAAATCATTTAGGCATTCAACTTAACAGAGTCGTTTCCGATTAGAATTGGGAAATCAGTAATACGGTTCTCTTCAGATCCATTTTCAAGTTTCAGTACGCCTCTCGGACAAACCGCAGAACAAACTCCACATCCTACACAACTTGAGCGGACAATATTTTGTCCTTTCTGAGCATAAGCTCGGACATCTATTCCCATCTCACAATAAGTGGAACAATTTCCGCAGGAAATGCACTGTCCCCCATTTGTAGTGATTCTAAATCTGGATTTGAATCGCTGCACGAGTCCAAGATAAGCCGCGAGTGGACAACCAAATCTACACCATACTCGGTTCCCCATGAAAGGATAAAAACCTGTACCAACTACTCCGGCAAAAGCAGATCCGATCGCGAAACCGTAAAACGAATGTAACTGGTTTGTGGCATTTCCCAGAAAACTGAAGCCCGAAAAATAATTGGCAATAGTCACCAGCGTCATCACCACCGCTAAAACCAAAACTCCGTGAATAATGTAGCGCTCATATTTCCAAGCTTTTAGAGACTTATCAGAAAGCTGTCTATAAGGATCACCCACAGTTTCTGCTAATCCACCGCAACCGCAAACCCAGGAACAATACCAACGCTTACCGAAGAAATATGTGAAAACAGGTACTCCAACTATAATTAATAAAATCCCCCAGATCAACATAAACATGCCTACTCCACCGGAACTTAAGAAGGTACTAATCTGATAATCGTAGAAAAAATCATAGTCCAGCGGCCAAATATTTTTGAAATCAAAATAAGGTTGATTTAACAACACTAAAATCTCAGGAATCAAAAAGGCAAATGCCGTCTGGAAAAACATCACGGACGCCGTACGAAGCTGCTGGTATTTATTGCCACGGTATTTTCTGAACATCCTGACTCCCATGACGATAATGGCCAAGGTGTAAATCAAACCATACAAAAACCATTGACTCGCAGGATTGCCACTGAGCATTTCGCTAATAGGAGAAACCATGGCGACCAAAGTCACCAAATAGGCAGGAAACCAATAAAGCAAGATGTAGAAAAGGATTAAAAAAGAGCCGGTAATCATTCCAAGAATTCCTCTGTTCTTCATAGATGAATGAAAAATTCCGTTATTCTTAATTCCCTCAGGTTCGCCTTGGTATTTTGGAAGATTATAGAAAATTCCTCCAAGTACCGCCAATCCAATAGACAAGGCGAAAAACATCCAAGGATCATCCTTTACCGGACTATCCAATCCTGCCAAGGCCAAGGAGAAGGAATAATCATCCCAAATCACTTGATCCCAATTTGCTTCGGCCTTTAACTGATCATTGTAGGTATTGAAGTAATCCCCAAAAGCATTCAGGAATGTAAAATTCGAAGAGTAACTCTCACCATACATGGGTTCGAGAATTTCTGCCATTTTCGCTTGATGGATATCCTTCGTATTGGCAAGAACAAGTTCTTTATCCAAGCTGTAATTCCCCAAAAAAGGGATCAGGATAAAACTACCTAAACCAATTAAGAAAAGTATTAGACCTAGTTTTTGAATTAGTTTCATACGCTTGCTCCGAATAATTTTTGAATGAATGAAGGTTTTGAAACTTTGAAATCTCCTCCAAATTGATTTTTGAATTCCTTTTGAATCTCGATGTAATAAGGAGCAAAAAACTCCGGATCAAAATTCGCTTTGGCGAGATTTGCAATAACCTTGGTCCCGGACCATTTTTCGGAAAGGGCTCGATCAAAAAACTCATGTCGCAGGCGGAATCCAAAATTATTGATTCCAAGCAATGTCCCGGATTTATCCAGAAGCATCCGGAAAGCGATTTTGCCTCCTGAATGCTCCCAATAGAATGAATCAACACGCGAAGAATCCCAAGAAGCTGGAACAGTTCCGTAGGTTTGATATTCGATATCCAGAAATTTTGCGGAATTGAACCAATGCCCAGGTTTGTATGAGGTGGGTCTGCCAGCCAAAGTTTGAGCTAGGGTCTCCCCATGCATTCTTCCTGTGTACCAAACTTGCTCGATAGGCCTTCGATCTTCAGCAGGAGATTGATCAAATTCTGCACAATCTCCAATCGCGTAGACATTTGGAATATTGGTTTCAAAGCTCAAATTCACTTTTACGCCTCGATTGGTTAGCAATTCACTTCCTTTCAGAAAGTCAATATTGGGACTCACACCGGCAGTCAAGCCAACGAATTGACAGGGGATCTCCTCCCCGCTTTTCGTTCGAACTGCTTTTACCCTACCAGATTCATCCCCGATAATTTCCTCTAATTCAGATTCCAACCGAAGGTCGATGTGATGTTCCAGAATATGTTTGCCGACTAAGGCAGACTCTTCTTTTGGAAGTATATTATCCCAAAAGCCTGCTTCCCGAACCAAGAAGCTTACCGGAATTTTTTTATAGGCCAGCATTTCTGCCATTTCGATTCCGATCAATCCTCCACCAACAATAACTGCACGACTGACACCTGATTGGGTATTTGACTCCATCAGCTCGAGATCTTGCTTGGAATATAATCCTTGAACTCCTTTGAGATCTTGGCCTTTCCAACCAAATTTATTTGGCTTAGAACCTACCGCAATCACCAAATCATCGTAAGCCAATTTCTCTCCTGATTGGAATATGATTTGCTTGGACGAATAATCTATTTCTTTCACCCAAGCCTCCTTGAGCTCCAATCTGTTTTTCTCCCAAAACCAATTTTCGTAAGGCTGAGTATGCTCAAATTTCATATGGCCCATGTAGACATACATGAGGGCTGTTCGGGAGAAAAAAAACTTCGACTCACCCGAAACTAAGGTGATTCTCACATTTTCATCAAGTTTCCGGAGGTTTCTGGCGCAGGTTACACCGGAGATTCCATTGCCGATAATGACCACGTGGCGATTGCCGCTCATATAGGATAGGGTTGGGTTAGAAAAGGAATTTACAAAAAGCTTTGGCTATTCGTTAAGATTCCAATTATAATCTAAGTGCGACACTTTTGCGTTCGAGCTAATTTTAACCGTGCTATACTTATTTAGAAAATCGATAATCGACCCATTCTTTGTAAAATCACCCTTAAACCAGGAGAAAATCGAAGAGATCTCGACCGCATTTGCACTGATTTTGTTTCTGGATTTGTCGTTTACAAAAGTCTTTGCAACCCGATCAAGTTGAGATTCCATTTTAGTGGCAGTAAAAGCCTCATTCAAAAGTGGCGGGCACGACACCGAAGCACAGTTAATGGCAAAGTGAATCCTTGGTTCTTCAAATTCTTTTCGCAAAATCGAATGTTCGATTTCATCCAAGCTGGATTCTTGACCTCCTAATTTAAAAAACTTGTAATGCCAAACATCTTTGATCAAGGGGATTTTCAATGCTGGGCCAAGGTCCCGAATACTTTTCACCGGATAATTATCTACAATAAGTTTCACAGTAAAAGCATTGTAGGCATTGATCCAATAAGCAAGTTGTTCGTTTTTTGACCAAGTCTTTCGAGCTGGTGCGTTATCACTGATCGTTTTAAGGTAGGCATCTAGCTTTGCTTTATCATTGATAAACCCTTTGTAATCAACAATACCTGTTGGGCTAACGTGGGCTTTGAGCAACTGATCCCAAGCTTGGTGATTTGGAGGAGTTGTTCCAGCCATTCCGGGAACTGAATTTTGACAGGCAATTGTCCCAAGAGTGATTAGGGCAATTAGAAAGCGACTAAAATATTTCATAAGTTGGATTGTTTTACCTGATCTACGAAGTGAAGCAAAATTGGGATGAATCGAATTCCCTTTTGGTCGGGAAGCAGACAGGAATCAGGAAATCAATAGACTTTTTGACCTTTTTCAAGCCAAATACCCCAAGATCTTGAATAGGTATGAACTTGATTGGTGGGCAATCCTTTTTGGTAAAGCGGCATCGATTCGTTTGACCAATGTATGATTCCACCATAAAGGTTATATACTTTGGTAAATCCTGCCTCAGTCAACCGTTTTCCGATATCCTGTGAACGAGCTCCCACTGTACAATAGACTAAAACAGGCTTATTCTTATCCAGACCTGCTACATTTTCTAATTTGAAGGTGTCAAAGCCCACCCACTTAGCCCCTTCCAAATGGCTAACTTCAAATTCCTCTTTCTCGCGGCTATCCAAAATTTGAAAATCCGCTAAGGCAGAAGAAAGCTCAGTCGGTTTAAGTGTGGGAAAATCTGTGTCGTAAAGAGTGGAAAGAAGTGTTCGATACGCCAAAGACTGCCCAATGCCTTGATTAGGCAAAATGAACAAACTTACTGCGACAATAAAAGCCCAGAAATAATTCCTATTTATAGTTTGCATGATTGGGTAACTGATTTCTGAGAAATGCAGTTCGAACTCAAGCGTAAAAATCAGATAATCTTGCCAACCCGCGCTTGTCTTTTATGATAATTTTTTTGCCCTCCAAATCAATCAATTCATCCTTTTTGAATTCAGAAAGAAGTCTGATTACCGATTCAGTAGCAGTTCCCACCATACCTGCGATCTCTTCTCTGCTTAGAATGAGATCGATTTTTTGATTCTCACCGCCTTCTACACCATAGGTATTACCTAGCTGCAACAGAATAAATGCCAGTCGCTCTCGAATACTTTTTTGGTTAGCATCTGTTAGCTTGGATTCCATCACTCCTATTTCATGACTGAGTTCTTTCGTGATTCGTTTGAAAAATGAACTATTTGAGAATAATGTATTCAAGAAAGACTCTTTTGGAATGAAGCAGATTTTCGCATCCTCAATAATCATGGAGGAATTTGAATAATTCTCCTCACCTAATAAAGCAGAATACCCAAGAAAATCACCAGACTTTGCTAGGTGAATAATTTGTTCTTTTCCATTAGATGCAGTTTTATAAACTTTCACCACACCAGAATTGATACAAAAAATCCCTAGAGGTTTAGTGCCCTCGTAATAAAGAATTTGACCTTTTTTGTGAGAGATCAGATTTTTATTTTCTGAAATCGTACAGATATGAGTGTCTGATAATTCGGATAACATCGAATGTTTTCTGCTGGCGCAAAGCTCACATGGCATTTTGTTGATTGGATTACCCATGGTATTTATAGTCTTTAAAAAGAAAGATATAAGTTATAAAATAACTGACAAAAATCACAAAAAAACAGATCAATTTGGGGCTTTAGGACAATCTCTCTCCTGATGAAAGAGATTTAATTTTGAGTCATAACTCATGAAGATATGTTGATTCCCATTTGAAATAATTAAATGAGGAGACTTAAGTTCTTGGTGATAGACACAAGCTTGCTCCATGGTCTTTTGAGACAAAGTCACGCTAGGCGCTTTGCACTCAATTAAAAGATAAGGATCTCCCATTTTATCCCAAATCACTAAATCCGTCCGCTTTTGAAGTTGATTGTATTTCAATCCTCTTTCAAGTGCAAAAAGCCCTTTAGGATAGTTTTGATGTTGAATAAGAAAATTAATCCAATGCTGTCTAACCCATTCCTCCGGGGTTAAAACTAATTGCTTTTTTCTGATCGGATCAAAAACCCAAAGTTTATCATCGTTTCGATAAAGCTCTGGATTATAATCGGGTAGATTAAGTAGCGGTAATTCGATCTGGTTCTTTAAGGAATCCATAAGCAAAGGTGCACAAAATCGAAGAAATTAGCCACCTAATAGTGATTATTCAAAAGATAAGTATGGCTCAATTTTAGAAATCCAATCTTCATTAAATATCCTGATTTTTTTCAAATCAAGTACGGAAGTAAAATGCCCATGCTGGTTTCTGTAGGCTATAATTACTTTTGCTTCACCATAACTGATATAAGGATGAGCAGAAAGTTGATTGGTATCGGAGGAATTGATTGGTATTTTCCGAGTAATTGAGGGATTGAAATCAAAATAAGTCCAGATTTCCTCAATCGTCTCTGGTTTAAGCCCATAGATTTCATTGAGTTGATTTTTTGAATAATATCCACCAAGATTTTCTCGATACTTAATGATGCGGCCACTAAGACCTGGACCAATACCCGGAACGATCTGGAGCAAGGTGGAGTCTGCCTCTGAAAATTCAATTCGATTGAGATTTTTTGTTTTTGAAATAGAACTAGGTTTGGCGGCAGTGTCAGCCGGATTAAAAATAGGATTTGGAGAAGTTTTTACTTCAACTTCAAACTTTTTCAGGCTATCTATTGTAGCTAGGTAGTGCTCGTGGGAGTCTTGGGCTCCCGAGTTCCTGATAGTCTTCAGAAGGTAAGGCGAGATAGCAAATACCACCAAAAAAGGAGTTAGCAATAAAAATCCTTTGGACTCCTTATTTGAGAAGCCTAGATTTATCTTGAGCCAGTAAAAAAGTTTGTTTCTCATTTAAAAAGATGCTGATAGCTTTTATCAATAACGTATAAGTTAATAATATTAGAAATCAAATTCACAAACTCCCATCTTTGTTGGGTGAAATAAAATTTTATTTAGACAGATTACAAATTGACAGATCATACATCCAAAAGAACTTTTCCCAAGTCTTTGTCTGTTAAATTTGCAATCCACGCGTAGGAATAATGCAGATTAAGTTTCGATCCCTAAGTATCTCTCATAAAAACGCCCCTGTTCAAATCAGAGAGATCATCTCCCTTGATGATCAGGCGATACATAGTATTCTCCTTAAACTAAAAGACTTCTTTAGCTTAGGAGATGCGCTTATTTTATCTACTTGCAATCGTACTGAAGTATATTACAGTCATGATCTTGACCTGAGTACTGAGATCATCAAACTTATAGGGCTGGAAAAAGGACTCACAGACATCATCAATTACTTAGACTATTTTGAGATTTTTAATGATGATCGTCCGGCAATCACACACCTATTCCGAGTCTCAATGGGTCTTGAAGCTCAAGTTGTTGGAGACATTCAAATATCAAATCAAGTAAAGCGCGCTTATCAAGCATCCGCTGATTTGGATATGGCAGGACCTTTTTTGCATCGGTTGATGCACACTATCTTTTTTACCAATAAAAGAATCGTGCAAGAAACAGCTTTTCGAGATGGTGCTGCTTCGCTATCCTATGCGACAATTGAACTAATCGAAAGTCTTACATCAAATACATATCAACCCCGAATTTTATTGATTGGAGTAGGAGAAATTGGTGAAGATGTAGCGAAAAATATGATTCATTTGCCGGAGGCAAAAGTCAAGATTACCAATAGAACTTTTTCCAAAGCACAAGAGATTGCAGATGAAATGGGCTTTGAGGTAGTTCCATTCGAAGACTGCCTTGAAGCAATGAAAGAAGCTGACGTAATCGTAAGTTCTATACTTCGACCGGAGCCTTTCATCACCAAGAAAATTCTTAAGGAATTCGAAATCATGAGCTACAAGCTTCTGGTGGATTTATCTGTTCCAAGAAGTATTGAAACTAGTGTAGAAGATGTGCCTGGAGTGATACTTTATAATGTAGACAACATCAGAAGTAAAGCTTCCTCTACTTTAGAGAGAAGGCTTGAGGCCGTGCCACAAGTGGAGGAAATCATTAATGGAAGTATTGATGAGTTTTACAATTGGAAAAAAGAAATGATGGTCTCCCCCACTATCAACAAGTTGAAATTGACATTGGAGCAAATTCGTCAAGAAGAAATAGCTCGGCACTTGAAGAACTTAAGTGTAGATGAGTTTGCAATCATAGATAAAATTACCAAAAGCATGATGCAAAAAGTGCTTAAAGTACCTGTAGTCCAGCTTAGGGCCGCCTGTAAGCGAGACCAAGCAGAAGAAATGATCGAAATGATCTCAGATCTTTTTGATCTGGACAAAATCAAGTCAGACCATTAATTGGTCTATAAATCAAACAAAATGACCAAGGGAAATACACAACGCTCTTGGTCATTTTACCTTTAGCCTATTTCAACAAAGTCTTCATGAAAATGAAATTAAGGTTTACTCTCACTGTATTTACAGTTATTCTTTTCAGCCAGGTATTGATAGCCCAAACTTGGGAAGTATATAATTCCAAATTAGAGCTTCAATCCAGATTGATTTATGATCAAATAGAATTACTAGGGGAATCAGTACGCATTGGAAAAGTAGATGGAGAATTATTCTTACTTTCTCAAGATTTGAAACCCGCCTTAAAATTTGATGGAAATGAAATCTACCAATATTTAGCCCCGTGGATTTTAGTGAAAGGCCCTCAAGGAATCGGCGCCTACCATGAATATGGTCAAAAAGTATTGGCATTAGAATATGAGGAGATCCAGACTTTTTACAACCTATTGCTTGCTCGAAAAGGAAAAGAATATTGGGTTTTTGAGAGAGGAACAAATAAATTAACCCCTATTGGAACTTTTGATGAGGCAAAATTCACGAAGCTTGGGTTATTATTTGCAAGAAGGGGAAACAACTATTTCTTACCCCTTTCCAAAAATCCTGACAAAGTATTTCAACTTATTTCAGACAACGACGGGCGCTACGTACTTACTAAAGAGGAGTCTGGGTTTGGCTTGATCAATCTAGAAGGAGATTATGTCCTTAATCCAGTTATCGATCGACTTGAGCATACTGCAGGTAATTTTTTCTATGGATATGACGAAAATCAATACCTGCTTATAGAGGGAAATGATATCAGGGCGAATATTCGTTATAATTCTTTTCACGAAATCACTTTCGAGAATGGACTCATGCTTGAATACATTCATGGCAAGCTCCGAAGAGTAATGGAGGAAGATGGCATATTGTTGGATTCGGTTGGAATTGAGTCTGTGGAGCGAATAGGGACGAACCTTTACAATGTTCGCTTTAGAGGAAATAAAGTCGGATTACTTGGAAAAAAGGGTTGGCTTGTAGAACCAAACATTAATGCGGAACGGATCGAAAATGGGAGTGAAAACTTATTCCCTGCCTCATCAAAAGGTAAATTCGGCTTTCTGAATTCAAATGGTGAATGGATCATTTCTCCAATTTGGGATGAGGTATCGCTTTTTTCTGACCAGATAGCTACCGTCAAAAGCACAGGGAAATGGCAGTTAATTAATGTATCCGGAAATCAAATAGGATCAAGTTCCTGGGAAGAAATTAAATCGTTTAGAAACGGAATCGGTATCGGGAAAAACTCTGGCAA
Organism: Algoriphagus marinus; assembly: GCF_001936475.1. Classification (GTDB taxonomy): domain Bacteria; phylum Bacteroidota; class Bacteroidia; order Cytophagales; family Cyclobacteriaceae; genus Algoriphagus; species Algoriphagus marinus. The sequence continues at coordinate 113,758 of NZ_MSPQ01000009.1, forward strand.
GTATTTTTTGCTCGACAGATCCGGGAATGTTTTGAATAAAAATGGATATGATAATATCTCCCGAACCTCAGATGGTTTTTTTCTAATCGAAGATTCCGGAAAAACAGGGCTTCTGTCTGCTCAGGGAGCTGAAATCCTTCCTTTGGATTTTCAACGAATTATCCGCGAAAAAAAGGACTTTATTATTGTTCAAAAAGAAGGATCGATGGGGGTACTAAATGATAATGGTGCTATTTTACTCCCATTGGCTTTTGAAGAATTGCTGGTTGATTGGGAAAATAATCAGGTATTAACAAAGAGCCTATATCACCCAATTATATTGGAAGAGGCTCCAACTGAAAAAAGAAAGAAAAAAGGGGCTTAATGCCCCTTTTTTTTATTTTTTATCTGTTTTCCCTTTTCCTGAATCTTTCGAATCAGTATCAGAACCTGCAATGGATTCCCTCATCGAAGTATCAGATTTGATATTTTCCATTCGATAGTAATCCATCACACCCAGCTTTCCTGATCTAAATGCTTCTGCCAGAGCTTTTGGCACCTCTGCTTCTGCTTCTATTACTTTTGCCCGCATTTCTACATTTCTCGCTTTCATCTCTTGCTCTAACGCCACGGCCATTGCTCTTCTTTCCTCGGCCTTCGCTTCAGCTACTTTCAAATCTGCTGACGCCTGGTCAATTTGAAGCTTTGCCCCAATGTTAGTTCCTACATCTATATCCGCAATATCAATAGATAGAATTTCAAATGCTGTACCAGCATCTAATCCACGTTGTAAAACTAGTTTCGAGATTTTATCTGGATTTTCTAATACACTTTTGTGATTTGAAGCAGAACCAATTGAGGTCACAATACCTTCTCCTACTCTTGCTAGAATAGTTTCTTCACCTGCACCACCTACCAACTGAGCAATATTTGCACGAACAGTTACTCTTGCCTTGGCAATCAATTGAATCCCATCAGCAGCAACAGCAGCCACATTTGGAGTATTAATTACTTTTGGATTAACTGAGATTTGCACTGCCTCAAACACATCTCTTCCAGCTAAGTCGATGGCCGTAGCCTGCTTGAATGAAAGGGTAATGTTTGCTTTATCTGCCGAAATCAAAGCTCTGATAACATTTGGCACATTTCCCCCTGCCAGAAAATGGGTTTCCAAATCATTGGTAGTCAATTGAAGTCCCGCTTTGGTAGCCGTAATCATTGAATTAACAATCACACTTGGCGGTACTTTTCTGATTCTCATCCCTACAAGTTCTAATAATCCTACACGAACATTTGAAAACTGAGCCGTAATCCACAGATTAACAGGGACGAAATAAAGAAAGATGAATAAAAGTACTATTCCTGCAAATGCAGCGATTAGTATAAAGGTTGCGCTAGATGGTTCCATTTTTAGTTTACTATTATAGTGTTGTTTTCAATTTTAATTACTGTAATCTCGGTTCCTACAGAAATAAATCCTCCGGATGATCTTACCTCGTAGATTTTATCATCAATCATCGCTTTGCCTACAGGCTTTAGATCAGAGATAGTACGACCGGGCATTCCTACCTGAAGACCTTCAGTTCTTCCATCAAAAGTACCACCTTTGATCTCAGATTTTAGAGAAAAACGATACCATACTCCTGAAGAAAAACCATAAATTATCGCAGCCAAGTTTAAAATTGCTGCAATACCTGTAATCCACCATGCTACCCCTGGTTCAAAACTTATGAAAGCGTAAGCAATTCCTGCTAGACTTACAATCATTCCAAGAATCCCCACTATTGTTGTTCCAGGCACAAAGAGAACTTCTGCCAGCAATAGAATTAACCCTATAATCAGGAGGCTAGAAAGGACTAAGATCGTCATAGTGAAAAGTTGGTAGTAATTCGACTAAAATACAAGATTACTTTTTACCAAAGTTGAATAATCATAAAAAAAGCCCGAATAATCGGGCTAGTTTTTCAATATGCTTTTGCAAATAACACTCTACCTTTAGAAGGCATTCCAGTGAGGATGCATTTTCCTTCTTCAATTTTTTGATCAAGAGGAATACATCTGATTGTAGCTTTAGTGAGATCCTTGATTTTATCTTCCGTCTCAGAGGTACCGTCCCAATGCGCAGAAAGGAAACCGCCTTTTGTTTCTAAAACTTCTTTAAATTCTTCCCAGGAGTTGACTTCGGTAGTTTTTTCTTGTTGAAAATTATATGCCTTGTTGTAAATCTCTTCCTGAATCAAATCAAGAAGGCTTGAAATCTTCTCTGCAATTGGTTGTGTTGATAATTCGAACTGCTCCTTGGTCAAAGTATCTCTTCTTGCGATTTCAATAGTTCCATTTTCTAAATCACGTGGCCCAATTGCGATTCGGACCGGTACACCTTTAAGCTCATATTCAGCGAATTTCCAACCTGGTTTATGGGTATCACGATTATCAAATTTAACCGAGATCCCTACCTTTCGAAGTTCTAATATAATTTCATTAGCCTTTACAGAAATAGCATCGAATTCTTCAACGCTTCTGTAGATTGGGACAATTACTACTTGGAATGGGGCCAATTTTGGAGGAAGTACTAAACCATTATCATCTGAGTGTGCCATTATCAAAGCACCCATTAACCGGGTACTAACTCCCCATGATGTACCCCATACGTATTCAAGTCCACCTTCTTTGGTTGCATATTTTACCTCAAATGCCTTTGCGAAGTTTTGACCCAAAAAATGAGAAGTTCCTGCTTGAAGGGCCTTGCCATCCTGCATCATTGCTTCGATACAAAGTGTATCGTCCGCACCGGCGAACCTTTCATTTTCAGTTTTCCTCCCTCTCACTACTGGCAACGCCATAAACTCTTCTGCAAATTGAGCATAGATATGCATCATTTGAAGTGTTTCCGCTTTGGCTTCTTCTGCTGTAGCATGAGCTGTATGCCCCTCTTGCCATAGGAATTCAGATGTTCTCAAAAATAACCGGGTTCGCATTTCCCAACGAACCACGTTTGCCCACTGATTAATGAGTAAAGGCAAATCTCTATACGACTGAACCCAGCTTTTAAAGGTGCTCCAGATAACAGTTTCAGATGTGGGTCTGACGATTAATTCTTCCTCAAGCTTAGCTTCTGGATCAACAATAACCCCACTCCCATCTTCAGCATTTTTAAGTCGATAATGTGTAACTACAGCACATTCTTTGGCAAATCCTTCCACATGGCTTGCCTCTTTGCTTAGGAATGATTTGGGTATAAAAAGAGGGAAATATGCATTTACATGACCAGTCTCTTTAAACATTCGATCTAATTCTGCCTGCATTTTTTCCCAGATAGAATAACCATAGGGTTTGATGATCATACAGCCTCTTACAGCTGAATTTTCAGCTAGATCAGCTCTTTTCACTAATTCGTTATACCAGAGTGAATAATCTTCACTTCTCTTTGGTAGTCCTTTACTCATTGTTGTTGATTGAGATACAGATTGTTCTTATTTTTGCTAACTTCAGCATGACAAATATAACCCAAAAAGAATAACCCTTAGTCTGTGTGTACGTATAACAGAGTAACTAATTCAACTTCTATTATGAAGAAATTTTCAATTCAAACGTCAGCATTCCTTGTAGGAGCAGTAGTTCTAGCCTCTTGTAGCACTAATAAGATGGCTATGAATAACCAACAAGACAATCTATACTTCATGGCATCTGACGCTAAAGTAGCGACAGAGTTTGCCGTTCAAAATAATAATCCTGAGCAATTTGAATCACTTTCTAGCTTACAGCCAGAAGCCTTTTCTCAAGAAAACTTCAGTTCAAGAAACGTAAATCCTGACTACATTGCTCGATACCAGACTGAGACAGTAGAGGGAGAAGAAGGTGTAGTGTATTTTGATGAATCAGGTGTTGGTGAAAATCAAGCCAATCAAGGAGATATCGATGCCTATAATAATTTTAGAGTAAACGGATCAGGGGGAAATTCCGGTTTTAATCCTGCGATGTCCTTCAATATGGGGATGATGTATGGCATGGGAATGATGAACCCATGGATGAGTCCGTGGGGTATGAGTCCATGGGGCATGAGAGGATTCTATGACCCATTTTGGGGTCCTTCCTGGGGTTACAGACCTGGGTTTAATTTGAGTTTTGGATTCGGCATGGGTTTTGGAGGTTACAACCCATTTTGGGGACCAAATATTGGAATGGGTTGGGGAATGCCAATTTACGGTGGTTATCCGGGATGGGGATACCCTATGTATGGTAGACCAATTTATGTTATCCCTGGTGGTGAATATGGAGATAGAAGAGTTGTAACTGGAGCTAGACCAACCAGAGGTTCATCTTTGGCGAATGCTACCAGGTCCTCTTCTAATGCTGCAATCCAGCCAAGCACAGCAAGAGCGCAGGCTAGAAGAGATGTTTTAAACAGCGGTTCATCTTCTAGAAGATCATTGACAAATGCTAATAATGCCAGAACCACTTCAAGAGATTTTGGAACTTCACAGAATGATTATTATTCAAATTCAAGATCTAGAGTTGCCACAAATGGAAGTACTAGAAATGTAGCTTCTCCTGCAATGGACAGGACAGTTACCAGAACAAGAAGCGCTATGCCTTCAGCGAGACCATCAGCAATTCCATCTAATTCAAGAACATACACAGGACCTAGCAGAAGCGGGGCTACAAGATCAAGCAGTCCAGCTTATAACAACAGATCGTCGAGTCCATCATATAACAGAAGTACTATTCCTAGCAGATCTGGAAGTCCAACCTACAATCCAGGTCGGACAAATACTAGAACATATAGCACTCCAACAAGATCATCCTCTCCTTCTAATTACAGCACACCAAGCCGGAGTTCTTCAGGAGGAGGAATGAGTTCTGGAGGAGGAGCATCAAGAAGTAGCGGAGGTGGCGGAGCCAGCTCTGGAGGATCAAGAGGTGGAAGGGGGAATTAATTCCCCTTTTTTTTTGAATAATTTTCAGCCTAATAGCCCTTTATTCCGTTATTTAATCACACTAAACAAATTCTAAATGAGGTCATCCTTTTTGGTATTATTCTGTCTTATTTCAATTTCATCAGGATATGCTCAAAGTGGTTACTTTGAAGACGCATATAGATTTAGTCAAAACAAGCCTGCTGGATCTGCAAGGATAATGGCTATAGGTGGAACGCAGTGGTCACTAGGAGGAGATGTTTCAAATGTTGCCGGGAATCCTGCTGGGCTTGGATTCTTCAGATCATCTCAAGCAAGCGTGTCCTTAGGTATTACTGATTGGGGCGTAGAGACGACTTACCTCAATCAAAATAAAAGCTACAACACAAGCAATTTTGCGCTTCCAAATCTCAGTATAGTAATTGCAAAACCAAAGGGTGAACTTGAAAGGGGAGCTTTTAAGGGCGGGGCTTTTGGAGTCAGCATCCAACGAATTGCAAACTTTAATACTGAATATGGATATTTCTCCGATGAAATTGGAGAAACCTCAATTATCGACTTTTACATTCAAGATTCATTTGGGATTCGTGAAAATCAAATTGAATCTTTTGGTTTAACAGGTTTAGCATATCAGACTTATCAAATCAATCCGGTTGCTTTTGATGATGAAGGCAATCCTATTCCAAATCCTGATGTCTATGACTCTTTTGTTACTGGATTTCCTTTTCAGGATGAAAATGTGAGACAAGAAGGATCTGCGAGTCAACTTACTTTCAGCTATGGAGCCAATTTCAATCATAAACTTTTCGTTGGTGGTTCACTGGGAATACGAACTTTAAATTATTCTTCGCTTAAAGTCTACAATGAAGAATTTATAGATGGTCCTCTTATTAATTCTTCGCTTTCTGAAAATCTTTTTATAAATGGAAGTGGATTAAATGTTAATCTGGGATTGATTTACAAACCAATTGATTACGTGAACCTTGGTTTCAATTTTCAGAGTCCGACATGGTACACGTTAGACGAAGAGTACAGTGCAAGTAATTTAGCTTTTTATGACAATTACTATTTTGAGCAAGAAGATGTCACACTCGGAAGGCAAGAAGCATTCACAGATGTGTTCATTAATCGATTTGGTCTAAATACTCCTTTGAAAGTTGGGGGTGGAGCAGCTTTCTTTTTAGGGAAGAATGGATTTATCTCTGCTGATGTCGATTGGGTTGATTATTCGGCTGCACGTTTGAATTCTAACAGTTTCAATCCAGGACCTGATAATTTAGAAATTCAAAATATTTATAAGAGCACCATCGATTTTAGAATAGGCGCAGAATACAAAATCAGTAATTTCAGCTTGAGAGGTGGATATGCGTTGTATGGTGATCCAATCGCAAATTCTGACTATGACAGAAGTACTCAGCAACTATCAGGTGGATTAGGAATAAGATTAAATTCTTTTTCAATTGACTTCGCCATTGTAAATCAAAAATTCAACACTCTATATTCCAGTTATCAAGTACTGGATAATGCGGGAAATAATATCGGTCCAGTAACTGAATTGAAGAATAGTCTTACAAATGGAGTTTTAACTCTTAGTTTGAATTTTTAATTAATCGAATCAATTCAGAAATCAATAACTCAGCGGAAAAATCTTCTCCGCTGAGTTTTATTTTTGCTTGATTATAAAAATGGTCACGGTCGACCAATAGACTTTTCAATTTCAAAATAACCTCCCCTTGGTCTAAATCTGAGAACATGGGCCGATTCTGGGATCTTGAGGCTCCAAATCGAATTGATATCTCTTCCAAAGGAACATCTAAATACACTGAGGTAGATTTAGAATTTATAAGTTCCATATTCCCATTGAAACAGGGAGCCCCTCCTCCTGAGGCTAAAACAAAAGATTCATTTAAGTTCAATATATCTTCCAATACCTCTGTTTCCCAATTTCGAAATCCTCCCTCTCCGTGGATCGAGAAAATATCGGGGATTTTCATCTTATATCGATTTTCAATTAAGTGGTCTAAATCATAAAAAGGGAATTTCAATACAGACGCTAAATGCCGTCCGAAAGTGCTCTTACCAGAACCTGGCAATCCAACCAAAACCACTTTTAGCTCTTTGCTCATTTGATGTAAAAATCCAAAACTTCGCTTGAAGTTGGAGTGTTATTATGATGATATTTAGCCAATACTTTACCGTCTTTCAGCAGCATAATACCAGGGTTCGATCTTATCATCGTCTTGACCACAGTGGCATCTGCTTGTAATCCAAGAATGCCCCATTCTCTTTCACTCATAAAGGAAGTAATTTCTTCTTGTGAGGCAGCAGCCACGAAAATTGGTTGAATTGGTGAATCCTTCAAATCTTTAATCAATTGATCGATTTCTTCTAGATTGGAATCACTCACTTTAAGCATACTACTTACCAAAATCAATACTTTATCCCCTGTGAATACTTCAGCAGAAAAGTCTCCATCATCATTCCAAACAGCAAAATCTGATATTTTGGGAAGTGCTTCGGGGTTTTTCAAATTCATCTCTACAAACTCCAACGTTTCATCAGAGGGATATTGATCGAACGTAAGCAATTCTCCATCCTTCTTCATGACATAAGAATACTGAAGCGGGGAAGAAGGAAGCATGTTTTGAGGAATATTTACCCCTACTTTATATGCTCTAAAATCAATAAATGGAAGGTTCCGAATGGCTAAAACAGAAAGTGCTAAAGACAAAACAAAACAAACTGCGGTTACAATTTTTGCCCAAAAAGGAGACTTTTTGGGTAGATCCAATTGAAACAAAAACAAGATTGCGATAAGTACCAAAAGAATTAAATCCTTGTAGAAGGATTGCCAAGGAGTCAGTTTGATAGCATCTCCGAAACAGCCACAATCAGTAACTTTATTGAAGTATGCAGAAAAGAATGTCAAAAAAGTAAAGAACAAAATCATCAATGTAAGCGCCCAAACCGTGAATCTGCTTTTGACTCCAAGAATAAGCATCACTCCAAGAACTACCTCGATAACCACCAGAATTACAGCAAACTCTAATGCAAATGGCTTTAGGTAAAAAAAGAAACCTGCAATATCATTTGAAAAAACATCAAAGTACTCCTCCAACTTTATCGAAGTCCCAACTGGATCGTTGACTTTAATCAAACCAGAAAAGATAAATAGCCCTCCTACAAGAACCCTAATTACCCAAAGAAAACCATCTTTAATCATGATAGCCTAGTTTAATTAAACAGAAAACAGCGTAGTTAATCATATCTTGATAGTTTGCTTCGATACCTTCAGACACCAATGTTTGTCCTTGATTATCTTCAATTTGTTTTACCCTTAGGAGTTTCATCAGAATAATATCAGTCATGGAACTCACCCGCATTTCCCTCCATGCTTCTCCATAATCATGATTTTTATTTTCCAATAGAGCTCTCGTATCATTCACCCATTGATCATACTTTGGTTCAATGATGTCAAATGGAATTTCCATAAGAGGATCATCCTTAAAACTGATTTGAAGCAATGCAATAATGCAGTAATTTACAATCCCCACAAATTCATCTACTACAGGATCACCCACCTTTTGTAATCCTTTTTCTTGAATTGACCTTATTCGCTGAGCCTTTATAAAGATCTGATCAGTTATTGAGGGAAGCCGCAAAATTCTCCAGGCTGTACCATAATCTAAGGTTTTCTTCCTGAATAATTCTTTACATCGACTGATAACTTGATTATATTCGTTACTAGTTTGATTCTCCAAAGTGATTAATTTTTATGATTCCCGATCCGGATTACGCTTCTTATTTCGAAGATAAATTATTTCCCCAAAAATATACATTTCAAATCAACGGGAGGCTTTTAAATTGGAAAAGACCTCAGATAATGGGAATTGTTAATCTAACACCTGATTCTTTTTATTCAGGAAGTAGGACTTACAACACATTGGAGACTGCAATTAAACTAATTGAAAAGCACATTTCAGAAGGGGCAGATATTGTGGATTTGGGGGGATATAGTACTAGGCCAGGCGCTTCTGAAATTTCCATTCAGGAAGAAGAAGATCGTGTTTTACCGATTGTGACTTGGGTTTCCAAAAATCACCCAGAAACATTGATTTCTATTGATACTTTTAGAGGTAATGTTGCCGAATCTGCAATTAGAGAAGGAGCTCATATAGTAAATGATATTTCAGCAGGGGAACTAGATCCCAATATGTTGGCTACGGTTGGGAAATTAAAAGCTCCATACATCGCTATGCATATGAAGGGGAATCCTAAAACCATGCAGAGTCAAACTGATTATTCAGATATTTTAGTAGAAATAATGCACTATTTCGCTAAAAAACTGGAAGAATTTAAAAAGTTTGGCATCAATGATGTAATAATTGATCCAGGTTTTGGATTTGCTAAGACCATTCCCCAAAATTTTTGGATATTGAGAAACATTGAATTATTCAAAGTTCTCGGAGTTCCTATTTTGGCGGGTGTCTCTAGAAAATCAATGATTTACAAAACGCTGGAAATTGATCCAACAGATGCTTTAAATGGATCTACCGCACTTCATATGTTTGCTTTATCCAAAGGAGCAAACTTACTTAGAGTGCATGACGTTAAAGAAGCTAAACAAACTATAGATTTATATAACATTTTATACCCAATAAATTGAGCTTACTTTTTAAAATAGGTTTCTTAGAAATCTCCATTGTCAATATGATAGATATTGCCTTGGTGGCGGCATTGCTGTACCAAGTCTATAAACTTCTTAAAGGCAGTGTTGCTATCAAGATTTTTCTGGGCTTTCTATCTATTTATTTGATTTATTTGCTTGTAAGAGCACTTAGAATGGAGCTCCTCTCCTCTATTTTAGGTCAATTCATGGGAGTTGGTGTGATCGCAGCAATTATAATTTTTGCACCAGAAATCAGAAAATTCCTTCTCCTAATCGGAAGATCTTCATTCCTGTCTAATGACAACATCTGGAAAGACCTTCTATTCTTTTGGAAAAAAAGAGAAAATGGGACATTTAATATCAGTCCAATAGTAGATGCCTCAAAGGTATTGGCTGGAAGTAACACAGGTGCACTCATTGTAATATCCAAAAGTACAGAGTTGAAGTTTTATGCTGAAAGCGGAGATATATTGGATGCCGAATTATCCAAGAGATTATTGATTTCTATTTTCAATAAGTATAGCCCACTTCATGACGGAGCTGTTATCATTCACAATGGTAAAATCAAAGCTGCGAGATGTATCCTTCCAGTTACAGAACGAGAGGTGCCGGCACAGTTTGGATTGAGGCACCGTGCTGCAATAGGAATGTCAGAAGCAACAGACGCCATAGTACTAGTTGTATCTGAAGAGACAGGGCAACTCTCTATGACAAAAAATGGCAAAGTCTTACATAACATGTCGTTTCAGGAGATTCGAGAAACAATCAATGATTACTTAAATAACGAGGAGGTAGATAGTCGATTCGAGGATATTCAGGAATATGAGTTGAAGAAGAAACGAAAACTTGCAATGACCAGTAAAACATAAAAGGCAGTGAATTCACTGCCTTTTATGTTTAGAATATAATAGAGCTTAAATCACACCTAGCTCTTTTCCAACTTCTATAAATGCATTAATTGCTTTATCCAAATGTTCTCTTTCGTGTCCTGCGGAAATTTGAACTCTAATTCTTGCTTGCCCCTTAGGCACCACAGGAAAATAAAATCCTATCACATAAATGCCTTTTTCTAAAAGCTTCTCTGCCATTTTTTGAGAAAGTACAGCATCATAGAGCATTACTGGAACAATGGGATGAGTACCGGGTTTAATGTCAAATCCAGCCGCATTCATTTTTTCTCTAAAATAAGCCGTATTTGATTCAAGCTTATCCCGTAACTCGGTAGTCTCAGACAACAAATCTAAAACAGCAATTGATGCTCCGGTAATAGATGGAGCCAAAGTATTTGAAAATAGATATGGTCGTGATCGCTGTCTCAAAATTTCAATAATCTCTTTTCTACCAGAAGTAAATCCTCCCGATGCACCTCCCAGCGCTTTACCTAAAGTTCCGGTGATAATATCAATTTTACCCATGACATCGCAATGTTCATGAACTCCGCGTCCTCTCTTACCCATAAAGCCTGTAGAATGACATTCGTCTGACATTACCAGTGCATCATATTTTTCTGCAAGAGCTACAATTTTATCCAATTGTGCGATCGTGCCATCCATTGAAAACACTCCGTCAGTCACAATGATTTTTTGTTTTGCTCCTTTTGCAACTGCATCCTTCAATTGTTTTTCTAAATCTTCCATGTTATTGTGCTCATATCGAAATCGCATGGCTTTACAAAGCCGAACTCCATCAATAATCGAAGCATGGTTAAGTGCATCTGAAATAATGGCATCTTCTGCACCAAAAATCGGTTCGAAAACACCACCATTGGCATCAAAAGCAGCAGCATAAAGAATGGTGTCTTCAGTCCCTAAAAATTCAGAAATTTTCCGCTCCAATTCTTTATGAATGTCTTGGGTTCCACAAATAAAACGGACTGAAGACATCCCATATCCATGAGAATCTATTGCAGCTTTAGCAGCCTCCACCACTTTAGGATGGGAAGAAAGCCCTAGATAATTATTTGCACAAAAGTTGAGAACATGCTTACCACCTAAAATTGTGATCTCGGCAGCCTGTGGAGAGGTGATCACTCGCTCCTTTTTAAATAATCCAGCAGCCTCTATTTCTTTTAATTCTTGTTCTAATTTGGGTTTTAATGAATCGTACATGAATATTTGGTCTATAAATGATGCAAAAACAGGGGTTTCCATTCGTCAAAAACCCCATAAAGAGAATTGATTTTTCTTACTTTTGCGCTAGCAAACCCAAATATAAACAAAAACCTAAAGCATAACTTTGGGTGATTTTGAAAGCCTCTTCATGGAAAAAATTCTTGTTATCGGCGCAGCCGGACAGCTTGGTTCAGAATTAACCAAATCCCTCACTGATCTCTTTGGATCAGAATCAGTTATCGCAACAGACCTCCAGGAATCAGCCAGATCGAAGTTTGATTATTGCAGATTTGAAGTTTTGGATGTCATGAATAAAGAGGCTTTGAGGAATCTGGTCAAGAATGAGAAAGTATCTCAGATTTATCATCTTGCTGCTGTATTATCTGCCACAGGAGAAAAAAAACCAATCTTTGCTTGGCATTTGAACATGGAAAGTCTCCTTTTTGTATTAGAACTGGCCAATGAATTTAAATTAGACAAAGTATACTGGCCTTCTTCAATTGCAGTTTTTGGACCAAATACTCCAAAAATCAACACACCGCAATATTGCGTCAAAGAGCCAAATACCGTATATGGAATCAGTAAACAAGCCGGAGAACGATGGTGTGAATATTATTTTCAAAAATTCAATGTCGATGTAAGAAGTCTCAGGTATCCAGGTTTGATCGGATATAAATCCTTACCAGGCGGAGGTACCACTGACTATGCAGTGGATATCTACCACAAGGCTATCGCTGGAACTGATTTTAACTGCTTTTTAAAATCAGACACCTCACTTCCTATGATGTATATGCCAGATGCCATCAAGGCTACAATGGACTTGATGAATGCTCCCAGAGAGTCCGTCAAAATCAGATCTAGCTACAATCTAGCGGCGATGAGTTTTACACCAGAAGAGATTTATCAGAGTATTCTGCCTTTCTTCCCGGATTTCAAAATCGCCTATAATCCTGATTTCAGACAAGCCATAGCAGATTCATGGCCGGATAGCATAGACGATAGCTTTGCTCGAAAAGATTGGGGCTGGAGTCCTGATTACGACCTGAATGCGATGACGTCCGATATTCTTAAAAATTTACCTGACTTCTTCCCCTCAAAGAATTAACTCTTCTTTTAAAAAGCTCGAATCCATCGAGCTTTATTTTTTCAGATCAATTCAACTTTTTGATGTTTTCCTAAATCGACCAATTTCGCTATTTTAGGGAGAATCATTAATTGGTATGACCCGCGAGCGAATAGCTATCCTTCTATCTGTTTTACTTGGAGTTTCACTACTTATCTTCTTTTGGACGAAAGAAGATAAGATTGATTTCAGTACGCAAATCAAACCTATACTCAACACCCACTGCATCACTTGTCACGGAGGTGTAAAAAAGAATGGGGGATTTTCGCTCCTATTTGAAGAAGAGGCCTTAGGAAATACCGAATCAGGTCATCCTGCAATAATTCCAGGGAATCCCAACGGAAGCGAGCTAATCCGAAGACTTACCGAAAGTGATCCTGAGCTAAGGATGCCTTATCAAAAACCCCCATTATCCGAAGAAGAAATTGAACTCCTTAAAACTTGGATCCGCCAAGGCGCCAAATGGGGAGATCATTGGGCCTACACTCCGGTAGCAGAACCAACCCTTCCTCTAAACTCTTCTACTGCTTCATTGGGGAATACTAACGACCCAAAAGCACTCAAGCCCATTGATTTCTATGTTAGAAAAAAGTTGGAAGAGTTAAATCTCCAACCTTCTGAGCAAGCAGATATATCTCACTTGATTCGAAGAGCAGCGCTCGACATCACAGGCTTACCTCCTACTGAGGAAATGATCCAATCAATCCAATCCGGTAGAATCTCTTATGATACTGCCATTGATCAACTTCTAGCTTCGCCTTCTTTTGGGGAAAAATGGGCATCGTGGTGGTTGGATCTAGCAAGATATGCTGACACCAAAGGCTACGAGCGGGATGTCACTAGGACGATGTGGCCTTATCGGGACTGGGTCATTCGAGCATTCAATTCCGACAAACCTTTTGATGAATTTACAATTGAGCAGCTGGCTGGAGACTTACTGCCTAATCCTACCACAGATCAACTAGCCGCTACGGCTTTTCACCGCAATACCATGAACAATGACGAGGGCGGTACCTATGATGAAGAATTCCGTGTAGCAGCGGTACTCGACCGGGTGAGTACTACTTATGAGGTTTGGCAAAGCACTACCATGGCATGTGTGCAGTGCCATAGCCATCCTTATGATCCGATTCGCCACGAGGAATTTTATCAGTCCACTGCTTTTTTCAACAATAGTCGAGACGAGGACACTCATGATGAAGAACCTAAGCTTCGTTTTTATGAATCAGAGGATCAGGAAAGACTAAATCAAATAGTCCATTGGGTAAGTGAAAATCAAAGTGAAAAAGAAGCTATTCGAATCAAAAATTTTCTGACTTTCCAAGAGCCAAAATACGCAGCTCATATTGCCGAGGACTTTGTCAAAGCTGAATTGATTGATACCAAATGGCTTGGAATGCAAGCCGATGGGTCCTGCTACCTCCGAAATATAGATACGCAAGAAGCAGATCAACTTCTTATGAATTATTGGTCTGAGGTGGATGGGAGTACTCTAACCATCCGAAAAGATGGTCCAGAGGGAGAGATCCTGAGTACTATCCCAATAAATAAATCCGCAAAAGCAACTCGAACTATTTCTTTCCCTAAACTTTCAGGGAAACAAGATTTATACCTGGAGATAAAAAGTCCAAAAGCTAAAACAGAACAGAATGCTATTGCTGTCGTTTGGTTTGCTTTTGTACCCTCATTGCCGGGGAAAGAAAAAAATGGCTTCGAAAAAGTCCAGAATAATTGGGAAAACTTAATTGCGGCTAAGCCCACCACTGTGCCTATTCTAGTTGAAAACCCGACTTTTATGAGTCGAGAGACCCATGTTTTTGAACGTGGAAATTGGATGATAACTGGTGAAAAAGTTAGTCCTAGGATTCCGGAGAGTTTAAATCCCAGCGGGAAAGAATGGAGACAGGATAGATTGGGATTCGCAGAGTGGCTGGTAGATAATCAAAATCCATTAACTGCAAGGACGCTGGTAAATCGAATTTGGGATCAACTTTTTGGAAGAGGAATAGTGAGTACACTGGAAGATATGGGAACCCAGTCAGACCCTCCCTCTCATCCTGAATTACTGGATTATTTGGCTTGGAAAGTTATGAATGACTATGATTGGAGCATGAAGAAGCTCATTCGTGAGATCGTTACTTCTGAAACTTACAAGCAAAAATCAGCTTTGTCTCCGGAGCTTTTCGCAGCAGACCCTCAAAACAAATGGTATGCTAGAGGTCCAAGAATAAGACTCTCAGCAGAGCAAGTGAGAGACCAAGCGCTGGCTGTAAGTGGATTGCTCAGTTCAAAAATGTATGGAAAGCCTGTCATGCCTCCGCAACCCGAAGGGATTTGGCAGACTGTCTACAATGGTGAGTCATGGGTAGAAGCCGAAGGAGAAGATCGGTACAGAAGAGGAATTTATACCTTTTTAAAACGTACCAGTCCTTATCCATCCATGGTCACTTTTGATGCAGGAAGTCGAGAAGTTTGCCTTAGTAGAAGGATCGTAACGAATACACCACTTCAGGCTTTGGTTACTTTGAATGATCCGGTTTTTCTCGAGGCTTCTTTCCATTTGGCAAAGGAAATGATTGAATCCAATCCGACAGATCCAAAATCCGCCATTTCATTTGGCTATTCCAAATTACTTTTAAGTGAAATTTCAAAAACAAAGTCAGAAGCAATGATATCGCTTTACAAACAAGGACTTTCAGAATATCAAAATCGTCCTGAATTGCTTGAAAACTTCTTTGGATTTAAGGATCAAAAAGTGACTCCAGAGTTAGCAGCTATGTCTTTAGTGGCAAATGCTTTTTTGAATTTGGATGAATTTCTAACCAGGCCCTGATATGAATCAACTCGAAAGGCTACTGAATGAGTTTTCGCAACAAAAACTACAGAATCAAACCAGAAGGCATTTCCTGATGGATTGTGTGAGCAAAGTAGGAGGACTTGCGATGGCACCGCTGCTATTTGGTTGCGAACCAGGAACTATCAAAAAATCCCAGGGATTAAATCTTTCAGATCGTGATTTAAATCCTTTGGCTCCACTCCCACCTCCATTTGCACCAAAAGCCAAATCAATCATTTACCTCCATATGGCAGGAGCTCCTTCGCAATTGGAGTTGTTTGATTACAAACCTGAATTAGTCAAATACGATGGGAAAGCCTGCCCGGAATCCTTATTGGAAGGCCGTCAATTCGCATTTATCCGCGGTGTTCCAAATATCCTAGGGCCACAAGCCAAATTTTCTCAGCATGGTCAATCAGGCGCTTGGGTATCAGATTATTTACCCCATTTTTCTTCGGTAGTAGATGAAGTCGCATTTCTGAAAGCCGTTCACACCGACCAGTTTAATCATGGTCCTGCACAATTATTTATGCAGACTGGAAGCCCTAGACTTGGGAGACCTAGTATTGGAAGCTGGGTAACTTATGGGCTGGGCACCGAGAACAAAAATTTACCAGGCTTTGTAGTTCTGACATCAGGCGGAAAAACTCCTGATGCTGGCAAAAGCGTCTGGGGTTCTGGGTTCTTGCCATCTGTCTATCAAGGAGTACAATGCCGATCAAAAGGCGATCCGGTATTATACCTTCAGGATCCAGAAGGCATGACAAGAGATATGAAAAAATCAGTCATTCAAGCCATTAATTCGGCAAATGAAGAAAGCTTCAAGGACTTCGGTGATCCCGAAATCTTAGCTCGGATCAATCAATATGAGATGGCATATCGTATGCAAATCGAAGTTCCGGAAGTGATGAACATCAATGATGAACCAGCGGCGATTCAAGAGCTATATGGTACAAAACCCGGTGAGGAATCATTTGCAAACAATTGCCTGTTGGCAAGAAAATTAGTGGAAAAAGGGGTTCGCTTTGTTCAGCTTTACGATTGGGGCTGGGATACTCATGGCACCTCAAAAGAAGGATCAATAGATTCCGGCCTTCGGCAAAAATGCCAGGAAATAGACCGACCGATAACTGCACTTTTATTGGATTTGAAGCAAAGAGGACTTCTGGAAGAAACACTTGTTGTTTGGGGTGGGGAGTTTGGCCGGACTCCAATGCAAGAAAATCGAGAAGGGAAAGTTCAGGGATGGAAAGGTCGTGATCACCACGGCGATGCCTTTACCATGTGGATGGCAGGAGGAGGAATTAAAAAAGGAGCTAGCTATGGAATCACAGATGATTTTGGTTTCGCAGGGCTTGATGAGCGAGTTTCTGTTCATGATATCCATGCTTCGATTTTGCATCTGATGGGTTTTGATCACGAGCAGTTTACTTATGATTTTCAGGGTCGCCCATTCCGATTGACCGATGTAGAGGGAGAATTAATTCACTCAATTTTAGCCTAGCCAAATGGATTTTCTCTTACCGCTTTTTGGCAGATTTCACCCTCTTTTCGTCCATTTACCAATCGGAATTTTATTCTTTGCTGTGCTGCTGATTTTTCTCTCCAAAAAGGGAAAGACCAATTTCAGCAATGTGATTCCAATTACTTTTCTTACCGGAACTGTTTTCGCCTTTCTTTCTGCCATTTCCGGATTTCTCCAATATCAGCACGAAGGATATACTTGGGACTCAGTTCAAATCCATTTGATTTTAGGTTGGTGCACAGTTGCATTTTCTGCTTGGCTTTATTTTTCATTTAGAAGAAACCCTGATATCACAAAAAACAGAAAAATCCATTCCAGTGGGCTCTTATTAATCTTGATCCTTACAGGGCACTTTGGGGGCAATATCACTCATGGAGATGATTATTTGTTTGAAGTTTTGCCTTCGGGTTTGCAGAGCTTTCTGGGAATCGAGATTGAACAGTCCAAACCTTTAGAACTACCTACTGAAAACTGGGAAGAAATCGCATTTTTTGATGGAGCAATTCAGCCTATTCTTAATCACAATTGTACTTCTTGCCACAATCCAAAAAATCTGAAAGGAGACATGGATTTAACTTCTGCAAAAGGATTGTTAGAAGGAGGTGAAAATGGCAAAATAGTGAATCAAGGTAATGCTGAAAACAGTAAGCTCTTTTCGCGCTTAATCCTTCCAAAAGAGGATGAGGAGCATATGCCTCCTAAAGAAAAAAGACAACCGCGAAAAGCAGAGATCGAATTAATCAAAGCTTGGATAGAAAGCGGGGGATCAATGGATCAAACACTGGGAGATTCCAAAGTTTCAACCAGCTTAATTTCTCAATTCTTCGCAAAGGAGGAATTTCCATTTTATCCTAAAACCACTCTTAAATCAATCTCCTCAGATACACTTTCAAAATTACGAGAGAAGGGGTTTTTCATTGAAAATATTGCCTTGGACAATCCATTACTTCGAGTTAGCTGCATCAACTTCCCTGCATTTGAGGATAAAGACTGGGAATTGCTCAATTCAGTTTCCGATCACATAGCGTATTTAGATTTGAGTGGATCCAAGGCAACACAAGCAATTCTTGAGTTGATAGGAACCTCCTCGAATATTACCGTTTTGAAACTCAATGGTCTTGAAATATCCGGTGAAAATTTATCCTCACTGAAAAACTGTACAAATCTCAAATTACTCTATTTGAATTCCACAGCCATTTCCATGGAAAGTTTGAGTTTACTGAATGGGCATCCTACCCTGGAAAAAGTATATGTATTTAAAACCCCGGCCTCCAATCAAGAAAAAGTACGTTTTTCTTTTGAATTGGAAACCGGGGATTATTTGCTACCAAAATTGGCAACCGACACTATCGTTTATTGAGAGATTTTCGAATTAATCTGATCCTGATCAAATCCTAATGTCAAAGAACCATCCGTATAAACTATTACCGGTCTTTTGATCATACTAGAATTCTCAATTAAAATTGGAATAGCTGTTTCTTTCTTTTCCAAAGCTACTTTTTGATCATCGGACATTTTTCTGAAAGTAGTCCCCTGCTTATTTACCAATTTACCTAACTCAGTTTTTTCTAAAAACCCATCCAATAAATCAGCTGTGGGTTTTTGCTTTTTATAATCAATGAATTCGTAATCAACACCTTTTTCCTGAAGAAAGTCAAAGGCCTTCTTCATCGTATTGCAGTTTTTTATACCGTAAACTTTTATAGCCATTTTATTTTCAAATTTTATTCAAATATCTCCTTCAAACTTTCTTGGTGTGCATTCAATATCCGATCGATCAAGTCATCACTTAAGGCTGTTGAGAGAAACAAACTCTCAAACTGACTAGGTGCCAAATAGACACCTCGATGAAGCATTGCTTGGAAGTATTTTCCAAACAAGGCCGTATCAGATTTCTTTGCAGATTCAAAATCGATCACTGGTTCAGTAGAAAAAAACAAAGAATACATACTTCCGAGTCGATTCACGGTAAACCCAAAACCCATTGATTCATTAACCTTCATGATACCCTCGGAAAGTTTTGTCCCTATATGACTCAACTTAGCATAGACTTCAGAATGTTCGTTGAGGTAGTTCAACATCGTTAATCCCGCAGCCATAGCTATAGGATTTCCTGAAAGTGTCCCCGCTTGATAAACTGGGCCAACTGGAGAAACAAATTCCATAATTTCTTTTTTCCCTCCGTATGCACCAACAGGCATACCGCCCCCGATTATTTTCCCCAAAGTGGTCATATCCGGAGTCACACCATAAAGTTCTTGTGCTCCCCCTTTGGCTAATCTAAAACCAGTCATCACTTCATCAAAAATCAACACAATCCCTTCTCTGGTACAGATTTCACGGAGACCTTCTAAATATCCGGGAAGAGGCAAACACAAGCCCATATTTCCTGGAACGGGCTCCAATATTAAAGCTGCAATTTCTCCTTTATTAGCTGCCACTAAAGTTTCAATAGCATCCAAATCATTATAAGGCGCCAACAAAGTGTCTTTTGCGGTCCCCTTTGTCACTCCCGGGGAATCTGGATTACCCATCGTCATAGCGCCAGAACCAGCTGCAATAAGAAAAGAGTCTCCATGTCCATGGTAGTGGCCTTCCATTTTGATGAATTTATCTCGCCCGGTAAACCCTCTTGCTACTCGGATCGCAGACATAGTAGCTTCTGTGCCCGAATTGACCATTCGAACTTTCTCTACCGAAGGAACCATTGAAACGATCAGTTCAGCAATTTCGACCTCTTTTGCTGTGGGCGCTCCAAAAGAGGTTCCGTTTTCCATTGCCTTAATCACAGCCTCCCGAATCATCGGATTGTTATGACCTAGAATCATTGGACCCCAGCTATTGATAAGTTCAATATATTCATTGTCGTCCTCATCATAGATGAAGGCTCCATTTGCTTTTTTGATAAATAAAGGATCCCCACCAACAGCGCGAAATGCACGAACGGGTGAGTTCACCCCACCTGGAATAAAGTTTTGAGCATGGGCAAAAAGCCGCTTGCTTTCAGAAATAGTCATGGATTAATTTAATGGTTTCAATTCACCTGCTTCTAAACTAAACACAGGAACATATTGATTGTTGTTACTATTTTGGAAATTAAAACCCCAAGTCAACTTTCCTTTTTGATAGACTGATTGATCAAGGTTTCTCCTTAAATCAAAGCCTTTGCTTGGAGACATATTGGAAGAAAGTAAATAGACCAGTTCATAGCCAAGCGAACTGTTAATATTTGGGTTTGATTTATACACAGAATAAAATTTCTCTGTAAATAGCTTGGAGGCTTCACTATCAAAATTGAGCGTATTATTTGCTATAAAATGAAAGTTTGGAAACTCAAGCATCTCAAAGTTCGCAAAATTAAAGGTTAACCAGGAATCCATTACCAAAGTTGGGATAGAGGCTGAAACAGATTCCAATAGTGCGAATGTAGGTTGCGCTATTGCGGGATCATCAGAAAGTAAAATAATCTGATCTACTACTTCCTTGGACAAGGAATCTCTTCCTGATTTAATTCCCAATTTTTTTAAAAACTCTGAGACATCTCTAGGGTTAACAGATTTGTTGCTGATTACTGTAAATCCTTCTTTAAGAAGCTCTTCCCCAAGAAAACCAGCTAATTTTTCATCACGAGTACTGCCACTGTTTCCAATAGCCACCCGCTTTCCCCAATTTTTTTGTTTCAGGTTTACAACTATACCTCGGGCAAGCGACTGAACTGAAGGTCTAAATAAATAGCTATACTTCATCTCTTCGAATCGGTCCCCGAGATTAGAAAGGGGATGAATAAAGGGAATTTTTGCATTTTCAGAATAAGCACTGACCATATCCGTTTCTTCAGGATAGATTGGCCCAATAATCACATCGGCCTTTGCCACTAAAGGATCTTGCAAAACAGCTTGAAGGTGACTCAAGTCCCGCTTCGAATCAAAAGTATTCAAACTCACTTTAACTCCTTGATTTTGTAATTCCTGCTTGGCTAATTCTATCCCTTGATATAATTCGAACACAAAATCATTTTCCGATATATTGAGAACTGAAGCACTATTGGAATTTGTAAATGGTAAAATCACTACTATATCCAATACCTCATCTTTAATGTTCTTATTGGAACTTCCTAGTCCCTGCAACTCATAGTATGCAGCACGCTCTGTGGCAGAAAGCACAGTTTGCCCTTCCAAAACAACTTTCATCACCGCACCGTAGCCAGGATTATCCTTGAATTCTCCAAGATTTGTAACCATAAAACTTGGACTCTCACTTTTAAGATTCTCGAAAGTTGCTTTTGCTGCAAGATTTTTTATTTCCTCTTTTTGAATCCTTTTGATTGTCCGAAGAGCTTCTAAATTTTGATTATTTTGAAAATAGGCTAATGCGAGGAGATAATTTGATTCATCTGTTTTTAACCAGCTTTTTGAAGAAATAGGTTGCAATGCTTCAATTGCCTGACTGGCTTGATTTGCTCCAAAAGCCGCCTCACCCAAATGAAAAGCTGCATAATTAGAAAGGTTTCCATATTTATTCTCATCCAAGAACTCCCTGAAAAGCGGCATTGCCTCCCAGTAATTTTTAGCTGCCAATTCAGCTTTTGCCTTGGTATATTGATCTGGTATCGGAATCTGAGCCTTTGCGAAGCTGAAAATAAAAATGAGTGGAAGTAGAAAAAGAATTTTTCTCATGGATAGTCAGTATGCCTTATTATTCAGGATTTACAAATTTAACCCATATTTTTCAAACCCAAAGTTTAACTCGAAATGGATTCAGATATGAATTCAACAAAAAACCCGAAGAATATCTCCGGGTTCTTAGATCTTATATTTTAAATCCTAAATAACATTTACTCCCACTCGATCGTAGCCGGTGGCTTGGAAGAAATATCATAAACTACGCGATTGACACCTTTAACTCGGTTAATTATCTCGTTGGATATCTTACCCAAAAATTCATAAGGCAAATGAATCCAATCAGCAGTCATTCCGTCAACAGATCCAACTGCTCTTAGTGCAACTACCTTTTCATAAGTTCGCTCATCACCCATTACACCCACAGAATTGATCGGAAGCAAAATCGCTCCAGCCTGCCATACTTGGTCATAAAGACCGTGATCTTTTAACCCTTGGATAAAAATATAATCCACCTCTTGAAGCGTCTTCACTTTTTCGGCAGTGATATCTCCGAGAATTCGAATTGCCAATCCTGGACCAGGGAAAGGGTGTCTTCCAATAATCGTCTCTACAATATCTAAAGCTCTACCTACTTCCCGAACCTCATCTTTAAATAAAGTATTCAAAGGCTCAACCACCGACAACTTCATAAAGTCCGGTAATCCACCCACATTGTGGTGAGATTTGATAGTTGCTGAAGGACCTTTTACAGAAACAGATTCAATCACATCCGGATAGATCGTCCCTTGACCAAGCCATTTCACCCCTTCTATTTTATGCGCTTCATCGTCAAAAACTTCGATAAATGCTTTTCCAATAGCTTTTCGTTTTGATTCAGGTTCAGTCAATCCTTCCAAAGCATCATAAAACTTCTGCTTGGCATCAACTCCAATCACATTCAATCCCATATGCTTATAGGAATCAAGCACCTCTTCAAATTCATTTTTTCGAAGCAAGCCATTATCGACAAAAACACAGGTCAATTGATCTCCAATCGCTCGGTGGATCAATGTTGCAGCTACTGAGGAATCTACTCCTCCAGAAAGTCCCATCACTACTTTATCTGAACCGATTTTAGCTTTCAAATCTGCAATCGTCGCATCAATGAAAACATCAGATGTCCAATCCTGAGAACAGCCACAGATTTGAACTACAAAATTTCGAAGGAGATTCTTTCCTTCACTTGAATGCGTCACCTCGGGATGAAACTGTATCCCGTAAGTTTCTTCTTCTTTTACCTTGAAAGCTGCAACACGCACTGAAGATGTGCTGGCTATTACTTCAAAATCGTCAGGTAATTCTTTAATCGTATCACCATGCGACATCCAAACTTGGGAACCATGGCTCATTTCTTTCAACAAGTCATAATGCGTATCGATATGAGAAAGGTTTGCTCGGCCATATTCACGAATCTCTGACGGCAGCACTTCTCCTCCATACTTTTGCGCTAGCAGCTGCGAACCGTAGCAAACTCCCAAAAGTGGAAGCTTTCCTCTGAAAACGTCTAGGTCCAAATCAGGAGACCCTTCGTCTCGAACTGAACACGGAGATCCCGACAGGATCACTCCTTTGATATCGGAAGTGATTTCTGGGACTTTATTATAAGGGTGGATTTCGCAATAAACATTCAGTTCTCGGACTCTTCTAGCGATGAGTTGGGTGTACTGAGAACCGAAATCGAGGATCAAGATTTGTTCTGCCATGCGCAAAGGTAATCAGGTCAGGGAAATTGCCGAAATGATATTGGAAAATAACCGAAGAATGTTTGGCTATCTGGATATAAAAGTCAAAAAATCAACCAAACAAAAAGAATCGATTGGTTGTGAAATTTAAAAAACTAAAATTCGAACCTGTTTTCAATTTCAAACTTCAATGAAAAAAATCCATTTTCTATTCCTGTTTCTCCTCGCATTTTCAAAATTGAGCTTTGCTCAAAGTTCACTCGATCAAACGATCAATCCCTATTTTGATTTGGTTCGTCCAAAATATTCAGGTGATCTGGCTTTTGAAACGGTTGCTTTTGTAGAAAAATACTGGCGTGTTGCTGGAAATACCGGCTTCAACGAATCGGTATTTTTGATTGCAAAAAAACTCGAAGAAGCAGGATTTGTATTGGAAGAAAATTCAAAACCAGAATCCAGACTAACCTATCGAATCGAAAAAAGAGGGATGAATCGCCCAACTTGGGAACCTGTAGCCGCGAGTTTGAAAATAACAGGTGAGAATAAAGATCTTTTAGAATTCTCTACGAATCGTAATATGATTTATCAATACTCCTCCTCTACTCCAAAGTCAGGAGTCGAAGCGGAAGTCATTTACAT
Organism: Algoriphagus marinus; assembly: GCF_001936475.1. Classification (GTDB taxonomy): domain Bacteria; phylum Bacteroidota; class Bacteroidia; order Cytophagales; family Cyclobacteriaceae; genus Algoriphagus; species Algoriphagus marinus. The sequence continues at coordinate 137,899 of NZ_MSPQ01000009.1, forward strand.
TTCCAAAAAGGAAGACCTTGAGCAATTGGATCTAAATGGAAAAATTATTTTTTCCGATCAGGTGAGTTATCGAAACCTTCAATCCGCTGCTGATAGAGGAATATTGGGGATTTTAACCTATGACAATCCCGACTATCTACAACCTGAAAAAAATCAAACTTCAATTCAATTTAGAAGTCTGCGGTATGAAGCAGAAAAAGAAAACTGGGCAATAGCACTTTCTTTTGAAGCAAAAGAAAAACTGAAAGCAGCTTTGGCAAAAGGTAAAGTGGAAGTCAATGCAAAGATTGAAACTAAAATCTATGATTCGGAAGAACTTACTGTTGTAGCGAATGTGAAAGGAAGTGAATTACCCTTGGAAAGCCTTGTTTTCTCAGCACATATTCAGGAACCAGGCGCAAATGACAATGCAACTGGTGTCGGAGCTCAATTGGAAATGACGGTACTTACAGCTGACCTAATTCAAAGTGGCAAATTAGATTTAAAACGAACGCTGACATTTCTTTGGGGGGATGAGATTATTTCTACCCGACGATATATTGAAGAAAAAGAGAAACGAGAAGCTGAAATTATTTGGGGGATTTCGTTGGATATGGTAGGAGAAAATACGGATGTTACTGGGGGCACATTTCTAATTGAGAAAATGCCTGATCCAAGCGCCATCTGGACTCGAGGTGAGGATAAACATACCGAATGGGGAGGTCGTCCACTGAAGGTGGAAGATATGAAGCCTCATTATTTGAATGATTTTATTCTCAGTGTATTTCAAAATCAAGGAAAGCATGCGAATTGGCAGGTGGTAACCAATCCTTTTGAGGGAGGAAGTGATCACACACCCTTTTTGAATGCCAATATTCCGGGCTTGTTACTTTGGCACTTTACTGATCAATTTTATCATACGGATAATGACCGATTGGATAAAGTCTCTCAAGAAACAATGAAAAATGTGGCAACGGGAGCTTTGGTAAGTGCTTATACCTTATTGAATTCGGATTCGAAAACAGCTGAAGAAATACTTCAAATGCTTATGGAAAAAGCAAAAGCTCGGTTAGAAATAGAAATTACGCTTAGCAAACAAGCAATTGCATCAGGTGGATCGAAAGAAGATGAGCAGAAAATAATTGACACTTGGGCTGATTATTATGAGAAGGCTCTGGATTCTATCAAGGACTTGGTTCATGATGACGATGAAAAAACTTTGAGGAGAATACAGCTCGCAAAAGAAACGATCAAGGCTCAGGTACCTGAACTTTAAAAAAAAAAATTCAACTAAGTTTTTTTGTTAAGTTTGCCATCTGAAACCTAAGCCTCTATTCAGATGAAAAAATCTTTTCTACTATTTTTAGCAATCATTCCATGCTTTTTGCAGTCAAGTGCATTTGCTCAAGAAACCAACAAATTGACTTATTACTTGGGAGCAGGCCCCACTATAGACGGTAATGGTGGACTTTTAGGTGTTAACATAAATAATGAGCTAAACTTTAGTTTAGGAAAAAGAACCTCCCTAAATCCATCAATAACTTTTTATCAATCTATTAAATATTGGAATGAGGATGATAAAAATAAAAACGATAATTCCTCTGGCCTCTTTACGAACGTGACTTTCAGATATGATCTATTGAAAACAAAAAATGATTTCAAGGTTTCCTTAGCCTTTGGCCCTTCCTTTCAAATTGGGAGTGAAAATGGATACGGAGGCTCATATCTAGTCTATGACGATTTTGGAAATTATTATGTAGACATTAAAAATGTAGAGCGTTTTATAAGATTAGGTTATACCCAGCAGGTTGTTTTCGATTGGAAAAGCAAAAATGAAAATCGCAGAAATTCCGCTGTACTTAGTATGTCATCATTTGATGGTTATTGGCCTTGGTATCTCATGGCTACCTATAGAGTTGGTTTTAAATTGAAATAGATTCCTAGCGTAGGACCTTTGAAAATTGAGTTTGCTCATTGGTCATTTTCATTTCCAAAAGTTCATTTCAGCTAATCTTATCCAAAGCTGAAATCTTTTAGGACTCAATTCTTCGGTAAATACTTTTCTGGGATTGGACTTTCTTCCGATTCCTGCATCCAGTATATATTAATAATCCACCATCTTTTTCCATCGTTGAGCAGTTGAATACTATTAATCCCCCTCGCAAATGGCGTATCCATTGATTCATTATTGTAGGAATTATAGGTGCTGAATACCTGTGTGATATTACCAAATGTGTCCGCCGTTCTATGGCTTTCTTTCTCAAAGAATCCGGTGTCAACCAACATTTTTCCAGCTCTGGAAATATACGCTTCTGGTGTCAAAAAAGTAGCTCCGATTACGCCCGCTTGGTTTTTACCAGAAGGGATCAGCTTGGCATCTGGATGGAATAGATATTTGAATAACTCCCAATCTCTTGCTTGACCTTTTTCTCCAGAAATCACTCCATACAATGTTTCAATTGTGCTATCAAGCGTCTGAACCTTGCTTAGGTATTTGGCATCCGTGGATTGCGCATTTACGGTCATCGAAATGGCAAAGAATGTGATTGCTAGAATTGCTACCTTTTTCATGTGATATAATTTGTTTTTTCAATGGTCATATGGAATCTCGCAAGGCTTATAATCATCCCAGTTTGTGTCGATTACGACATGCTCGATTTCATAAGATTTGTTTTATAATTTATGAGAGACTTCACTTTTCTTAAATAAACAATTTAAAGCATCTTAAGATATGATCAACATTAGGAAATCCCTACTTCGGTCATATTTCATCGGTCTTTTGTCGATTAAAGTAAAGATATTAAGCTTCTGACTTCATCCAGAATAATGATAATTTCTAAATCATCTACCAGCTTCCGCCACCGCCGCCACCAAAACCACCTCCGGATGATCCTCCGCCACCCGAACCTCCAGAACTGGAAGGAGAACTCACCATAGTGGATTGGGTGGACTTGATAGAATTGTTAAAGGATTTGGAGAAATGATTCATTGACATCATCCTTCCTGAAGTAGAATAGTACCAGGTTGGTGGCTGAATATTTAGGGCATCGAATTTCTTTGCCCATTTGTCAAACATGCCAAAAGCCAAGGCATAGCTCATCGTGGACTCGAAATAGGAAGGGTCTTCCTTGAGTAGCATTTTGAGTTTGTTCTCCTCAGCGACTTTGATGAACTGTTTGAAACCTTTCAACTCGGATAGAATCGCAGTTCCTTCTTTATTCTTTTTGATCAAAAACTGACTCATGATTATCAAGAAAAGCAGTGAAACTGCGACAGCGATTGCAGCTATTATTCCCCAGAAAAACAGAAATAATGGCGTAAGAATTAAAATCAGAATTACTAATCCGACGATTGTAAAATTTTTGATTCTGCGAGACTTATTCACATAGTAAATCTGCGCTGCGGCTTTCAAGTCACCACTTGCGGTACTCATCGTGGTATAAAACTTCTCCTTGAGACTACTGACTAGCACTTCTGTTGTGCTGGCAAATAGACCATTGAAAAGTTGGCGCTGATATAAAGGAGCATCAGCTTCAAGATCTTTCAATTTGTTAAGCCTTGTGTCATCCTTGGCAAACCAACCCTTTTCATCTATCTCCTCAATAGTCAGGTAGCCATTGGAAGCCCAGAATGGAATGAGTGATATCAAATCTGCCGTATCACCAGAATCATCGATCAAGTAACCCACCATAGCTGGATCCATACCTTTAGGCGGATAGTAACTCGTCGTAGAGGTGACATGATCGTCTTTGCCATGCTTTTTCCAGATCGCATGAAATGCAATATAAACTAAGGTCAAAATGATTATCCATCCATAATTTGTCCAGAACGGCCAGAAGAGTTTGATCTCTTTAATGCTTCCCAAAGGCAATTTCAACAGTACTGTCACCGCTTCGCCGCCAGAAGAAACTACATCAGGTTTGCTGTTGCCCGAAAAAGCACCATTAGAATAACTCGTTAAGAAATCTGAGGAGGGCGTAGCTGAGCCTACCGTTCCGGAATACAAAAAGTAATCTCCCTCATCCAGCGTGACTCCATTTGGTAAATGAACTTTGAAATCAATTTTATTGAAAGGAGCATTCCAATCACTAGGCTTGATATTCCAATAGAATTGTATGGCCTCTTTCTCGTAGAGAAAAGCGTTCTCTACTCTATATCTGATTTCGTACAGCTGTGGGCCTTCCAAAGTAATATCAGCGTCCCCGATTTTGATCCGCAGATTATCGGACATTTTCTGCCCAAATGCTGAAGGAGCATCAAACTTATAGCCTGGAACTTCAATATTGCTTATTTTGATCTTACGGGTTTCTTCCTTGTCTTCCTCGTTCAACAAATCGTAGGAAGTTTGAATATCCCGAAAGATACCATGTTTTGGAGCTTCAAAATTGAGGTTGTATTTCTCAACTACATCAAAATAACCTTCCTCATGAATCGTAATGTCCACTACGTAGGAAGTGACTGTGAAATCTTGAGCGTTGACTATTAACTGCGCAAAAAATAAGAGTAATAAAAATGAGATTTTTTTCATGTTAGTGCTAAAGTACCTACAAAGCTTAACTGAAGATTTGTATGGATAATTGTTTTCTAATTAAGAGATAGGTGTTTATTACTTTCTGAAAATATATTGACAAAAACATCAGAGAAAAGCTCCAAACTAGATTTTAGGCTACTTCGGTCACCGGTCTTCTGTCTTCCGGCCGGTAAAGCAAAGAATTATGGGTAATGGCATTAAAAAGGAAAATCAGATCAAGTAAAACTCACTTTTACATTTTCACGACTTTCTGGCTCAGCTTCGAAATAGTCAAAATGTTGGTAATTGAACATACCGGCCACCATCACTGCTGGAAAACTTTCTCCATAGGTATTGTTTTCGCGAACAGTGCCATTGTAATAGCGTCTTGACCGCTCTAGATTTTCCTCTATTTCATTCAGTTTGTCTTGGAGTTGAAGAAAGTTAGTATTGGCTTTCAAATCGGGATATGCTTCGCTCAATGCAAAAATGCTTCTCAGTGTTTTTTGGAGCTGATTTTCTGCTTGGATCTGTTTGTTGATGTCATCAGAAGGTACAGCCATCGCAGCATTTCTAGCTTGGATTACAGCTTCAAGGGTTTCCTTTTCATGGCTGGCATAGCCTTTTACAGTTTCCACAAGATTAGGAATAAGGTCATAGCGTCGCTTAAGAGCCACATCTATATTACTCCAGCCATCTTTTACCGTGTTTTTGTTTTTTACAAATTTGTTGAAAATGCCAATTAGAATAATGCTTAGAAACACGATGATTCCAGCAATAATGAGAAGTACTACCATAATGCGTTGGGTTTAAAATGAATTAGGACAGAGATATCAAAAAAGTAAATTGGTATACAGTCTTTTCGTACTCCGATGATTTTACATTTTCAAAATACCAACTTTTATTGAAAACTCAAGAATATCGGCACATCCAAATCTAGAAAACAAAGCCTCCACCCGAAGATTACTAAATTACCCTTAGAATAAGCAACTTAATCCGATCTTGAAATGAAGTCACTCCACTTAATCCTAATTTCTTTTGTTCTTTTTGCATTTCAGCCTAAGGTGAATCCATCTGATTATCTAAATGATCTGAAAATCGAATTTCAGAAAAAATGGCCTGAAAACAGGACGATCAACTTGGTTTTTCATGGTCATTCTGTACCGGCTGGTTATTTCAAAACCCCAATTGTAAATACCCTCCAATCCTATCCTTACCTAGTATTAAAGGAGCTAAAAGCACAATATCCATACGCTATGATTAACATCATCAATACCTCGATTGGTGGCGAAGATTCTAAAAGTGGAGCCCAGCGATTCAAATCAGATGTCCTAATTCATAAACCTGATGTACTCTTTATTGACTATGCCTTGAATGACAGAAGACTTGGAATTGATAGCGCAAAAGTTGAATGGGAATCAATGATCCAAATGGCCTTGAAAGCGGATATAAAAATCATTCTTTTAACTCCTTCACCCGATCAGAAATTAGATTTAAAAGAGGTTGATACCGTTTTAGATCAGCATGCTGATCAAATTCGTGCCTTATCAGAAAAATACGAGGTCGGCCTTGCTGATAGCTACGCCTTGTTCAAAAATGAAGTAATCTCTGGAGGCGATCTTCTTTCTTTGATGTCTCGAGGAAATCATCCGAATGAAAAAGGACATGCACTAATTGCCAAAGGGATTTTGGGGTATTTCAAGTAGTATTTAATAGGTTGTACATATGACCCCGACTAGGGTTCTATGGCTTATTTTGATTTCTAATTATCCACTTACAAACCCCGTAAATTGTAATAAATTAAATAATGGTTTTATTAGAATTTCGGATAGCATTTGGTTTAATCTCCCTAATTACTTAACCCAAAAGCCCGCTTTGGATTTTCTTCCAAAAGCATTTTCCTTGGCAAACAAAAATCGATCCACATAGGAATCCACTTCCCAGCCTATTCCATCCCAGGAAATCCAAACACCCAATTCCGCTGCTTTCTTGAAATTCTCGAAATCGGGTTCATTTTGAGCATGAACCCAAACGAAAACCGAAGGGTCAATTCCCATTTCTTGCAAAATCGCCACTTCCTGCAGGGCTGCAAACCAAGGACCTGTATGAGAGACTATTCGTAAACCAGTCTTTTGAAAAGTTATTCCAACAGCTCGCACAAGCTTAGCATCGACCTCAAGCAACGGTTGCTCCGCATTTACGGATATTTTAATAAATCCAGGTCTAATGCCGGTGGAAGAAATCCCATTTTCAAATTCATCAATCCATCGAGCGGCAAGTTCCTCAGCTGATTCAGTAAACGCATGTTTGGGTAAGTATTTCCCATCCACAGCTCCATAGTAACCGGTATTAGTGACTAGCTGAATTCCCGACTTTTCACTCAAAATCTTTAAAAGCTCTGGATCTTTTCCCAAATAGGAGGGAGTACATTCGAAGATGGTCTTGACTCCAAATTTTCTTACCTCCAAAAGATAAGGCAAGACTTTTTGAACCACAGCGGCTCTATCATACCGATCCATAGAAACCGAATCAGCTCCGATAAAATCCACCAGCATATGCTCGTGAATCAGAGTCAAGCCTAAGGAATCAATCGAATGACTACCTGAAACTGAATTAAAAAATTGATCAGATTCCTGATACACTTTCTCCTGGCAGGAAAAAAACAGAAGTCCGATAATAATGAGAACTGATATATTAAATACAAAAGGCTTCATTAAAGGCAATTTAACGGATTCTGTTAATCCATTAATATTATTTCCTCTACTTTACCCTGGCAGACGGCAGTATTCAAACCCATTTTCTCAAGGGAGCACGCAATTGTTTTTGCAGAGGTAAGATTAATTTTGACTTCAAAAACCCCCTCCTGATCTCCTAAGAAGCCGAATGAATACTGCGTATTTTCCGTAAGCCATTCTGCAATTTCTTCAAGCTTAAGGCCTTTAAGTTCTACTGAATTGTTTTTATGGGCAATAAACTTTTCAATTCCTCGATTGGGATTAAACATGGCATTTTTTAAAAGTGACTCGTCTTCAACCTTCATGCAATTGAATTCAATTGACTTAGTTCCAATTGAGAATTGATCAGGATATTTATTAATTAAATCGTCTAAGACTTCTTTTAAAAAAGCGGAATTAATTTCTTGTTCAGAACTTGTAAGTTTTAAACTGTATTCACTCTTTTCCCATTCAGATTTAATTGAAAATTCAGGCCAGACCTGTTTGAATACTTGATCCGGTTTTCCAATTACTTGAATCATTTTTGGACCGGAAGCACTACCTCCTTTGAGAAAACCTGTTTGAGGAAGTGGTATTAGCTCAAATGAATAATTAGCATTTTTAATTACAAACTCATCTTGAGTCTCTTTTGCGAGGGAAAACTCAACAAGGCAAAGACAAATCAGAAATACTAAGGAAAGTGTTTTCATAAAAAACTGGATTTAAATCGAACTTAAGTTTAAAACTGAAAAATTATTTTCAAGGTTTAACAAATTGCACTAAATATTTCTCTTCCCCAAAAAGTATCCTTTTAAAATACGGTCCTTTCGAGGAAATGTGTATTTTCCTACTCTCTATCAGAAGTTTACCTTAATTTAAAATCGATTATTGAACGCAATTGAATTTTAAAATAGAACTAGCAAAAAAGCCCATCTAACTTAACTATGAAAAGATTCCTGCTTGGTTTAAACTCTCTTTTATTATTTCTGATTTTCATTGGATGTAATTCCAGTACCAAAGAATCAGAAATTCCAATTGGTTTTAATCTTCAGGAATCAGACCTCCCAGATTACGAAAAAAACATTGATCATCAGAGACTCATCACCGCTTGGGGAGACCGACAAGGGGAATCGATCCGAACGGGGGAACATATTTACAACAACAACTGCTTCAATTGCCATGGAAACCCGGATCAGGAAGGCTCCATGCCCAATGCTTTCAAGTTTTGGAAGGATGAATTTAAAGTAGGAAAGGATCCCTATTCAATCTACCAAACGCTTACCAGAGGCTACGGGTCCATGCCTCCACAAGTCAATTTGACTCCAGTGGAGAAGTATGATATCATCAATTACTTAAGGGAAACCTTTTTGAAGGAAGATAATGTAACTCAATATATCGAAGTCGATTCGACTTACTTAGCAAGCCTCCCCGCAGGAACCAATACAGGGCCCGCTGCCAAAGAATTTAAGCCTTGGGCTGAAATGGATTACGGGAATTTTTTAATAAATACATATGAACTTGTTGGTCTCGATGCAGCACCACGAGAGCGTTCATCAGGCAAAGCTCCGCTTCCAGATGAGCCCCTAGTGAATTCAAATTTTGCCTATAAAGGAATTGCAATAAGACTTGACAAGGGGAAAGGTGGAGTTGCCGCTGGCAAAGCCTGGATAATGTTTGACCACGATCTTATGAGAGTTGCAGGTGCTTGGACAGGTGAAGGGTTTATAGATTGGGAAGCTATTTTATTTAACGGGAGGCACAATATTTCACCAAGAACAATCGGTGAACTTCATTTTGAAAATCCTGTAGCCCCAGCTTGGGCAAACCCCGCTACCGGTAACTTTGATGACCCCAGATTTACAGCTAGAGATAAACGAAAGTTCGGTCCTTTGCCTCGAGAGTGGACACATTATGAGGGCCTGTATCAATACAATGATCGCGTGATAATTTCCTACTCCGTGGGCAAAGCGAAAGTATTGGAAACCTTTGGAATGGAAACTTTGGATAATCAGCCTGTTTTCACACGAACATTGAACATATCTGCTTCCGATCAAACTCTAAAAATGAGAGTGGCACCAAGCAGTGCGGCGGTTGCATTTGTTGGGGAAGGTTCAAGTTTAAAAAAAGAGGCTGAATTTCACATTTTGGAAATTGAATCCGGCAAATCCATCCAAATCAAGTTACTGATTGCAAAAGCAGGAACCACAGGTCTTGAACAATTTGCCAAATCTTCCACCAAACCAGAAGACTTAAATAAGTTGATTAAAGGAGGTCCTGCTCGATATCCTGAAAAATTGACTACTGAAATACTGCGAGGACAGCAAGAAGGTCCTTTTCAAGTAGATATTTTGAATCCACCTTTTGACAGTCCATGGAGAAATCAATTCAGACTGAGCGGTCTGGACTTTTTCAAAAATCCAAATAAAGGGGTGATTTGCTCTACAGATGGAGACGTTTGGTTGGTGGAAGGATTCCTTGAAAATTCCGGCAAACTTACTTGGCAACGAATCGCTTCAGGTTTGTTTCAACCTTTGGGAATCAAAGTGGTCAACGAAGAAATCTTTGTCACCTGTAGAGATCAGTTGGTTCGATTACACGATTTTAATGGAGACAAGGAAACAGACTTTTACGAAAGCTTTAACAATGATCATCAAGTGACCGATCATTTCCATGAATTCGCCATGGGGCTTCAAGTCGATGTGGAAGGGAATTTTTATTATGCCAAAAGTGCCCGCCACGCCAGAGAGGCTTTGGTCCCACAACATGGAACCTTGATCAAAGTAAGCAAGGATGGAAAAAAGACCGATATCATAGCAAGAGGTTTCAGAGCAGCAAATGGGGTTTGTATCAATCCGGATGGCACTTTTATCGTAACTGACCAGGAAGGACACTGGAACCCGATGAACAGGATCAATTGGGTAAAAGAAGGTGGATTCTATGGCAACATGTTCAGCTTCAACCCTCCTGCCGATAGCACCGAAAGAGGGATGGAACTTCCTTTGGTTTGGGTAGAAAGGGATATAGATCAATCACCTTCCGAACTCCTTTGGGTAGATAGTAAAAAGTGGGGCGAATTAGACGGAAAGCTTTTGAACTTCTCTTATGGATATGGGAAAATCTTTGTCATTCCTTACGAGACAGTTGGCGAGCAAGTACAGGGAGGCATTTTCGAATTACCGATTCCGAGATTTTCTACCGGGGTAATGCGTGGAAGATTTAACCCAGGAGATGAACAACTTTATCTTTGTGGCTTATCGGCTTGGGGTTCTACACAGCCACAATTGGGAGGACTATATCGAATAAGAAAGGTAGATCAACCCATGGTTATCCCCATTGGGATCAAAGCTACTACTGCAGGTATTGAGCTAAGCTTTACGGACGAACTGGATCCAGACAGCGTCAATGAAATCACAAACTACACCGTGGAAACATGGGATTTGTTGAGATCCAGAAATTACGGATCAAAACACTACAATGAAAAAATGCTGTCTGTCATCAAAGCGGAATTAGGAAAGGACAAAAAGACGATACTATTGACTATCCCAAACATCAAACCAACTTGGGTGATGGAAATCCAATACCAAGTGAAGGATAAGAATGGTAAAAGCATTGAGGGATCAATTCAGAATACAATTCATCAATTGGGAGAAATCGCCGTTAGGTGATATTTCGCTTTTCTAAAAAAATAAAATTCCTATATTTCTATTAACCTAAAATAACCATACATGGAAAGATTTAATACTCCACTCGAGGCTTTTGCCCATTGGGTAGATACTACGCCCAACAAGACATTTTTAAGGCAACCTATTAATCGCGTATTTAAGGAATATACTTTTAAGGAAGCGGATGAAGAAATCAGAAAAATAGCATCCGCGCTAAATGGAATGGGACTTTCGAAGGGAAGTCATGTCGCGATTCTCTCTAAGAATTGTGCTCATTGGATCATGGCAGATCTTGCAATTATGATGGCAGGTTGCATATCCATACCCATTTACCCCACTTTAGGTGCCGAGTCAATCCATGAAATATTGGTTCATAGTGAGTCAAAAGCTATTATCGTCGGCAAACTGGATGATTATAGCGAGCAGAAATCCGGCATACCAGACATTCCGATCATCGGCGTTGAACTATATGACATCAAGGAGGAATATGGATGGGATGAACTAATAGCTGGCAACCAGCCGGTAAAAGGTCTTATTGAGCAGAAACCTGAGGACTTGATGACCATCATGTATACTTCTGGAACGACGGGAAGTCCAAAAGGCGTCATGCACACGGTAGGTACTTTCAGCAGGCTACTCAGTACAGCTAAAGAGTCTATAAAATTGCCTGAACAGCCTCGATACTTTTCTTACCTACCCATGACACATATTGCTGAGAGAGCAGGGATAGAGCTATCTGCCGTCTATCGTGGCGCATCAGTCAGTTTTCCTGAATCCTTGGCCACATTTGCGGAAGACCTTGCCTCAGTTCAGCCAGAAACTTTCTTTGGAGTCCCTAGAATTTGGCAAAAATTCCAAGAAAAGATATTGGAAAAGATGCCTCAGAAAAAACTGGATCGACTCATTTCTTTGCCCATTTTAGGTAATATCATCAAGAAAAAAATACGGAAAAAGTTAGGCCTAGACGCTTCATTAGCAAATTTTTCTGGTGCAGCACCTATCGCTGTTAGCTTGCAAAAATGGTATTCAAAACTCGGAATAGAAATCAATCAAGCCTATGGAATGACAGAAGACTGCATCCTTTCTCATTTCAATTTACCTGGCTCGAATAAATTTGGAACGGTAGGCAGACCACTGCCTGGAGTTTTATCGAAACTATCAGGAGAAGGAGAGATCCTTATAAAGAGTGATTGTCTGATGAAAGGTTACTACAAAGAGCCAGAGAAAACAGCTGAGATGTTTACTGAAGACGGTTTCTTGAAGACTGGAGACATTGGAGAGTTCGATCATGATGGCTACCTCTCTATTACAGGACGTATCAAAGATCAATTCAAAACAGATAAAGGGAAATACATAAGTCCTGCGCCTATAGAATTAGAATTATTGAAAAATGGAGATATTGATCAAGTCTGTATTGTAGGGACGGGTATCCCTCAACCAATTGCTTTAGTCGTAGTATCTGAACTAGGAAAATCAAAAAGCAAAGCAATTTTGGAGAAATCGCTTATGGGTACTATCGGCGAGCTCAATCCTAAACTTGAAAGTTATGAGAAAATTGCTAAAGTAATTATTATGGAGGAGGATTGGTCTGTAGACAACGGACTATTGACCCCTACGCTAAAAGTAAAACGAAATAGAGTTGAAGGAATTCATAAAGATAGATATGGACAATGGTTTGAATCTAAAAATGATGTAGTCTATGAGAAATAGAAAGAGTAGGTGAAGCGAAAGACCTGTTTTAGCTTCACCTACTTATTTTTTGAATTTAGTCTCTGTAAGTTCTTAGCAGCTTTTATAGAAATGCTTCTGAACAAGTCTAGCTTCGATTTCCTTAGCAGTTTTCGTGATAGAAAGTCCTCCCAAATTGGTACATCTCAAGGTATTCGGAATACTTTTCCCTACTTCATACATGGTCTCAATTACCTCATCCAAGGGAATTAAATGATCATAATTTGCCAAAGCCATATTTGCGCAAGACAAAGCATTGGAAGCCGCCATCACATTCTTGTTGAGACAGGGCGCTTCTACCCTATTTCCAATTGGGTCACAGATCATTCCTAAAGAACTTTGCAAAGCCATGGAAGCAGCGGAAATGCTTTGATTCAAACTTGCTCCTACCAAACTGACAATTGCCGCTGCAGCCATGCAAGACCCAGAACCGCATTCAGCTTGACATCCACCAACCTCCGCAGCAAAAGTGGAATGCGCTGCTATGAATACACCTATTAAGCCTGCTACCATCAAGGCTTTGACAGTATCTTCATCCGAAAGACCCAAGGAATCTGAAACGCCCAAAACAGCCCCTGGCATCGCACCACAGGATCCTGCAGTTGGTGCAGCAACGATTACACCCATTGAACTTTTTACCTCCATTATTGCCGACACATACATGATGATTCTGTTTAAAACATCTCCATCAATCAATTTCTTATCTTCCATCATGGACTTGAAATTCACAGATTGAGGTCCTAAAATCCGATCTTCAAACTTGGTTCCTTTCAGGCCTGTTTCCACCGCATTCTTAAGGATAATTCTGATTTCATTCATTTTTGAAAGCACCTCTTTTTCAGAGATATTTCCCCGAATGCTTTCATATTTCACGGCAAGCTCCCACAAGCTTAAATTCTTGTCTTTATTGTACTCCAACATCTCTTCACAAGTGATAAATGGAACAGTAGGATTTTTACCTGCCAAAATTGGCAAGACAGGCTTGATTTGCTTCACTTGAGAGACACCTTCGATTTCTTTTAGCTCCTCGATAATTGACTCATTCAAAAAAGCCAGCGACGTTAATGCCAAAAAATCTCCTTTTTCAATATGAAATTCTACATCCTCTAAGATTCCGGATTTAAGAAGGTAATTATTCAACTTTTGTAAATCAGAGGAGTAGATCAAGGTTACAAATTTATCTCCTGCTAAAGAGACCTTTACCCCATCAATTTCTATAACTTCTATCATTCCTCCTCCAGTAGAAATCGCAATTACCTGATGTGTCTCCCAAGGATTATTTAGAGTGATTTGATAGGTGTTTGGGTGATCATACTTGAGATCCTTAATGTTGATTTCGAACTTAATTCCAGCAGCACCGAGATGCATTTCGGATTGAACCAATCGCTCATCGTATGCTTCCCAGCCCAAAAAACCTCCAAACAAACCCATATCGGAACCCTGCTCTTTATGTGTAGTAGCCAGAGAACCATTGGGATCAAAATCAATGATGATTTCAGAAATCCTACCATCCATCAAGTCATGACAGATTCTACCAATTCTTAAAGCGGCTGCACAATGGGAACTGGAAGGCCCTCTCATCACTGGGCCGACGACGTCGTTAAATATGCTTGGGTAGTTCATAAGATCAGGTTATTTAAACAAATCAATATATTGATTTTAAGTTAATTAAGACAAAAGAAGAATATAAGATTTTTAGTTTTTTTATATACTTTAAATGTATATCTGTGATTTTGTACCTACCCTTTCAGAAGTATTTTTTGAAAATTAAATGAGAAAACTTTCACCCTTCTAAAGAAAATGACAGGGTCTTAAATCCTAATAATTTTAAATTCAATAACCTACGCGCAGGATTTCGAAGGATTAATAACCTTAAAAAACGTTCAGGATTCCTCCTCTTCCCCAAAAAGTGTCTTTAATTCGACCGCATCTATCCCTCGCTCCTCTTGAAGAAATCTTCCAAATGAAGCAGTATTCCCATGAGTCAGGTAGACTTTTTCGGCTTCCGAAGCAGTGATTGCAGTAACCAATCCTTCCCAATCTGCATGATCTGAAAGCACAAATCCACGATCTGCGGCTCGTCTTCTCCTTGCCCCTCGGACAGCCATCCAGCCAGAGCAAATTCCAGTCCGATAAGGTGAAAATCTCCTCATCCAAGGAGTGCCCATGGCTGACGGAGGAGCGATAATTAGGGAACCTTTGAAAGCAGACTTGGCTAAATCAGAAGTTACTTTTGGCACATCCCAGATATCAATTCCATTAGCGATTAATGCTTGGTTGGTATTCCAAATAGCTCCGTGGACAAAGACTGAACCAATACTTTGATCTAGATTTTGCAGAATTCGTTGGGCCTTTCCGAGAGAATAGGCGAAGAGCACTGTGTTTTTTCCTTCCGCTTCATTTGACCTCCACCAGGAATTAATCTGATTAAAAATATTTGATTGACTTTCCCATTTGTAGATCGGAAGGCCAAAGGTACATTCAGATACAAACTCGTGGCATTTTACAGACTCAAATGGAGTGGATAGTCCATCATTTTCAACTTTATAATCTCCACTGACTACAGCTACTTTCCCTTTGTGTTCAAGTCTTACCTGCGCCGAACCCGGAATATGACCAGCAGGATGGAGGGAGATTTTCACTCCATTAATCACTAAAGGCTGATTATAATCTACAGTTTGAAGGCTTATTTCTTTGCCCAATCGAAGCCTCATCACTTCAACAGAATGATGGTGGGCTAGGTAATGCTTCATCCCCCAGCGAGAATGGTCTGAATGTGCATGAGTAACTACGGCACGATCCACAGTTCTCCAGGGATCAATATAAATCCCGGCTGCCGGGCAAAATAAACCTGATTCGGTGAGTTCTAGGAGTTTCAATTTATTGTTACAAAACCTAAAAAGAATACTGTTTTTGTATAAGAAATTGAAGAAAGGATTTTTTCCTCTAGTTTTTTTGGCGGAAAATTAAATTTCAGATGGCATTTGGATAGGCTTTGCATAGCTCAACCTACTTAACTTCAATCCTTTATGATACTCATCCAATCCAGAAACAGTTACTGTATCCAAAATATTCAAATCCAAAGAACCATCAACACGCAAACCTTTTTCCTCCACGAAAATATGCGAAATACTTCCTATTAGCAGTACAGTTTGATTTACCTTCAAAGTCTGCGTCTCAACCAGTTCGCAAGCAAGTTTTAATGGACTGTTTTTCACAAAAGGTGCTGAGAAATTAAGCAAGTATTCGGGGACTAAGCTAGTCTTTTCAAATTCCGAACCATCCCAATTAGCAGAAGTCCAGTGAGCCTCTTGATAAAATTCGGAGGTGACATGATTAAGAGTAAAAAAGCCAGTTTCCAGAATGTTCTCAAGTGTATCACGCTTTACAGTATGAGGACGAAATAGAATCCCTACCAAAGGAGGAGATGCCCCAATATGAAAGACCTGTGAAAAAGGAGCGAGATTGGTTACTCCTTCCTTATTCTGAGTTCCAATTAAATTTAAACTTTTGTAACCTGAGAGGCAATTAATGAGATTTCTCCTGTAAAAGGAGTCTGCCGATAGAATTGCTTCTTGATCGAAATGTTTTATCATTTCATTATTGCTTCTTCGATGGAATCACAATACTGTATATCCAACTGGTCTATAATGTTATCGGGGTAATTTTGGAGGATTTGAGCTTTGGCAATTTGTACCATTTTTTCAAACCACTTTTCTGACGGAAGTATTTTCCGATGTTTGGTTACACCGTATTTAAGCATTTCACTTTTCCAGTGGATAAAGTACCATTCCATCGTAGGTTGATGAAATGCCCGCAAGGATCGCTTATCAAAGATAAATTTTCGAAAGTCTCCTTCTTTGACCAAGTCTCCGATTCTATAAAAAGTCTCTTTGAAATCATCGATAGGTATGTAATCCGCAAGCAATTCACAGATAACCATTTTTTTCTCCACATTAATTAGCACCCGAGCATATTTCTCCTCAAAGGCTAATTCAAAATCTCGCGTTTCGGAAGGATATTGAGTTTCGTTCATGACAGGCGTGTTTAATCAATAAACAGATTTATTTTTTTGAGACTGAGAAATAATTACATCTGACTTGATTTGGTCAAGCTTCAGTTCAAGATTAGATGCATAATCCAAGGTAGTACGAAGCATATCCTGCTGAGCTTGGATTTGCTCTTTGAGACGTTCGAGTTCTTTATTTACTCCGCTCAATTTTTGATCATACTCCTTTTTAAGCCTTTCTTTCTCAAGTTGGGCTTTCCTCAATTCTTCTTTGAATAATAAGAATGATTCAGGTGGTGTCTTCATATTCACAGTTCTTACTTCTCGGGACAATACCCATTTAGAGTACACTTTTCGAAGTCAAATTGTTTAAAGATCTTATTTAAGACTTGACATACCTCCATCTAAATGCAGGATTTGACCTGTCATCCAAGAGGAGTTATCCGATAATAAATAGAATGCAGCGTTAGCAAGATCCTCCGGAGAACCTATTCTTCCTAGAGGGTGTCGCTTATCTGATGCTTCTTTTTTCTCAGGGGTTGACAGAAGATTAGATGCCAGAGGTGTATCTGTCAAAGATGGGGCAATCGAATTTACTCTGATTTTGGACGGAGCCCACTCAGCTGCCAAGGATCTGGTTAACCCTTCAATAGCCCCCTTAGCTGACGCTATTCCTGCATGAAATCCCATCCCGGTCTGCACGGCAACCGTACTAAATAAAACGACAGCAGCCGAATCGGACTTTTTCAATCCTTTGAGACAGGCCTGAAGCACTCGTACTGCTCCAAAAAAATTAACATCCATTTCATTCTGGAAATCTGAAATGGCTATTCGGTGAAACGGCTTCAAGTTGATTGTACCTGGACAATAAACTAACCCGTCAATAACTTCAGGGAGATCGGGAATTTGATCAAAATCTTTTGTGACGTCCAAGGCATGAGTCCCGTTCCCGCTTTTCGAATACAAGAAAAGATTTGCCCCTGTTTCTGACAATTGATCGGCAAGTGCTTTTCCAATCCCGGAGTTCCCTCCAATTATTACAATATTTTTACCTTTCATATAGTCTTTAAAAGCAATTTTGGATGTTTTTTGTTTTGAGAAAGTCAAAAAAAAAACCGGATAAAAATCCGGTCTTGTTGGTCTAGTTTTCTGAATTCTATTTTTTCAATTCGATATATTTCAAAAACTCCTGTCGAGTCTGCTCATCATGCTGGAATTTTCCCGAATAGAATGAAGTTACTGTGGAACTATTTGTATCCTGAACTCCGCGAGAACTCACACACATGTGGTATGCATCCATGATCACTGCTACGTCTTCGGTTCCCAAAGCTTCTTTCAATTCATTACCAATCTGCATGGTCAATCGCTCCTGAACTTGTGGTCTTTTAGAGTAATACTGAACAATCCGGTTGATTTTGGAAAGACCAATAACATCTCCATTAGAGATATAAGCGACGTGAGCTTTACCATAAATTGGCACAAAATGATGCTCACAATGAGAATGAAATGTGATATCTTTTTCTACCAACATCTCATTATACTTATACTTATTCTCGAATAGTTTAGCAGCAGGCTTATTCTTGGGATTTAATCCACTAAAAACCTCCTTCACGTACATCTTGGCGACACGGTGCGGCGTTCCTTTGAGACTATCATCGGTGAGATCTAAGCCCATGATGTGCATAATCTCTCTGAAGTGCTTCTCAATAAGTTCAATCTTCAGGTTGTCATCCATTTCGAAAGCATCCTCTCGAAGAGGCGTTTCAAAAGATGAACCTGCGTGATCTTCTCCCAATTCATCAAATGAGGAGTTGGAAAGGTTAATTTCCATTGTATTCAACAAAGTTTCTTTCTGTTTCATAAAGTCGAATCTTTAATTCGAATTTCCGATCAATTTTTTCCCTTAAAATATTCCAAATAACCACTGCAATATTCTCAGCGGTTGGATTAAGTTGACTGAATTCATCGGTATCCAAGTTTAAATTTTTATGGTCAAATTTATTTAAAACGTGTTCTTTAATAAGATCACTTAATATTTTCATGTCATAGACATATCCAGTGTCAGGATCAATTTCCCCAAGAAGTTCCACAAACAACTCGTAATTATGACCATGGAAACTAGGATTGTTACACTTCCCGAATATGGCTTGATTTTTCTCTTCTGACCAAGAGGGATTGTTCAATCGGTGCGCGGCATTGAAATGCTCTTTTCTGAATACGGATACTTTCATTGGATGTTGAACCCTGATTATTTATTTTTGTTTAATTTTTAATAAAATTCGTTAAACAAAATTCCCAAAACCTTGCTATTCAACGAATTATTTTTTTCTTTGGATTTGCAAAAATACAGAATAATAATTGGTACGAGTATTTCGTTTGGAACTAGTAATGATTAAACCAAGTTAGGAGATGTAAAGGTTCAAACACACCCAGTGAAAGCTAGCCACAGCTCTTTTGTTTAGAAACCCAAATTGTATAAGACAGCAATCCTTTCTAAAATGTGATTTAATAAATATAACCTGTTAGTCTACGCCCTATGAATTTATCAAACTTCCTATTTCCAATATTATTCTTTTTCAATAGTCACTTTACTCCAATACCTACCGATAGCAATTCCCCCTCATTAGAAGAAAAGTCCGATACGGCATCAGAAATTTACTTCTCCTTAAATCATCCGGATGGAGATTTACCGAGTAAGGAAATTTTCGAATTGGCCTACGCCGGATGGGAAAAAATGGATGATAAGTTGAACTCACCTATTCTCACTATTGTAGATTTCAGTCTTCCTTCCACTGAACGAAGATTATGGATAGTCGACCTGACAACAAAAACAGTGAGTTTAAATACAGTCGTCGCTCATGGTAGAAATTCAGGAGAACTAATTGCAAGTAAATTTTCAAACAAGCCAGAGTCTTATCAAAGCAGCCTTGGATTCTACAAGACAGGAGAGACATATCAAGGAAAACACGGTTATTCCTTAAGATTAGACGGGTTAGAAAAAGGAATTAATGATCAAGCTCGAAATCGAGCAATCGTAATTCATGGTGCAGACTACGCAAATGAGTCATTTGCAAAAATAAACGGAAGGTTGGGGAGAAGTCTAGGATGTCCGGCCTTACCAGCTGAACTTTCATCAAAAGCGATTGACCTAATTAAAGATGGATCCCTGTTATTTATCTACGGTAATGATGCTAATTACTTATCCAAGTCAATTCTTAGCCAACCTTGAATTATTTCTTTTCAAGGCATTCAGCAGCGCTTCATCACGGTTGTAAACATCTGATCTGAAATTAGCAGTCCCATCTTCACCCGCCCAAAAAGTCATATATAGAATGACCACAGGGATTTCACGGTCTAGTTTGACAATTTGCTCAGAATCCTGATTCATTGCGATCTTGATTTTTTCATCGTTCCAAGATTTGTCATTAAGAAGGACTTTGGCGAACTGGTCAGGATTTTGGATACGAATACATCCATGGCTCAAGGCCCTAGTCTCTCTGTCGAATAGACTTCTTGAAGGAGTATCGTGAATGTAAATATTGTACTCATTAGGGAACATAAACTTTACTAATCCTAAAGAATTATCTCCTCCTGGCTTTTGTCGAATTAGGTATGGGAAATCCTCGGAATTCTTATCTGACCAATCAATCCTATTTTCATTTACTGGATTTCCCGAAGTTTCCACTACCTCCATATTTTTTTGATTGAGGTAATTTTTATCCTTACGAACAGCAGGTATTATTTCTTCCTGTGTGATAGAAGCTGGAATATTCCAGTAGGGACTGAATGCAATGTAACTCATCAAGGCTGTGAAGGTCGGAGATTCATTATATTCCTTACCTACGATCACTTTGGCAGTGAATGCTGTATCAGCCTTCACGAGGTAATCCAATTGATAATTAGCAACATTTACCAAAACCATCTCTTTTTCCCAGTCAAAAGTCGGCATCCATCTGAGACGTTCCATGTTGATGGAAGCAATGTCAATCAAGTTCTGGGGAGACTTATTAAGTGATTCTGCTACTAGTGAACCAATCACGCCATCTGGGTTCATTCCATTTAATTCCTGATATTTTTTCAATCCTTTAAGCATTGTGGAATCAAAGAGCAATGGATTTTCAGGTTCCTCAGCACCCAGAAAATCCCAAAAAATCAACCGCTGGCGAAGGGCAGGAATAGACTCATGATTTTCTCCTACTTTTATTGAGCCTTCTACGGTCTTAAATTCCCATGAAAGAGTATCATTTCTCTTCGTCTCATATAACTTTTCAATAGATTTTCTTCCCATTGAATACAAAGGCAAACTAGGATAAAGTTTTTCAATAGTTTCGGAAACTGCACTTCCACCGGCTACCTCTGTAAGCAAGTCGATAAGATTTATGTCAGATTCCTCTCGTTCAAATTTCCAGTTGGCGTCTAAATCAGAAGGATTCACTTTGCCATAAACAAGATCTTTTGCCAACTTTAAAAATCCTTCAGTCAACAGAAGATCTAGCTTGACCTTTTCTCCAACTGAGAGATTACTAAATTTCTTATTCTCTTTTTCTGGATTAGCGGCTAAAGCATAGACAAGACTTAAATTATAATCATCTGGCTGTAGTCCATCATAGCGTGAGTTTTCGATTGCTGTTACTAAATCTTTACCTGTCGAGGATAGAGAGCCATTGAAAAGCCACACTTCTAAATAATCTCGATCTGAATAGAAGCTTTCAATTTCTGATTGAAAGTCAGAGTTCAATAAAACCCCAGACCCCTCACCACTTAATTCAGCTCTAAGTTCATCTGTCAAATCAGATCTGCGCTGGTTGAAAAACCAAACCAATCCAATAGAGACAATTAGGACTAAAACTATTGAAATAATAATTTTCTTATTCATAAGTACCGAGAGATTAATTTCTCGTTTACTGATCAAAGTTCATACGCTTCTACTTTTGTAAGTTACAAATGGTTAAAAAAACAAAACAGCTCACTTGTGATCAATGATTTAGAATCAAGGCTGGAAAAATAGAATTATTAAACTCATAGATTAGTAGGGGCGAAGATTTCCCAATTAGGGGTAGTTTGAAAAATTACGATTAACGAAGTGCTTCGATAATCTCTGCATCGCGACCATATACATCAGGGCGGAAATGTGCTTTGCCATTTGAATCTGCCCAAAACGTCAAGTAAAGTAATATCACAGGGATTTTGCGATCTAAGTGTACAATCTTTTCATTTGACAAGTGCATCGCCTCATCGATTCTTTCAGGAGTCCAAAATGGATCATTTTTAAGCAGCAGCTCCGCAAATTTTGTAGGATTTTCTAATCTTATACACCCATGACTTAGAGCCCGCTCTTCCTTTGTAAATAAAGCTTTCGATGGGGTATCATGTATGTAGACGCTATATCGATTTGGGAACATGAATTTCACTAATCCCAAAGAATTACTCCCACCAGGTTTTTGTCTTATTAGGTAAGGAAATGATTTAGAAGACCAGTTGATGGAACCTGGATCAACGGCTTTTCCCGAATAAGTGATCACTTCCATATTCTTCTGATTCAAATAATTGGGATTTTTTCTTACAGAGGGAATAATCTCATTTTTAACAATTGAATTTGGGATATTCCAATATGGGCTAAATACAATATAACTCATATCTGCCGTGAAGATTGGTGATTCGTGATATTGTTTTCCTACTATCACTCTAGCCGAAAATAAGGTGTCAAGATTATGAATATAGTCTAACTGATAATTGGCGATATTAACTAGTATAAACTCATGATTTATAACAGTATCAGGAAGCCATCTAAGTCGCTCTAAATTTACTGAAGCTTTATTTATAAGATCTCCTGGTGAATAGTTGAGTGCCTGACCAGTCAATTTTCCGATGGCTCCATCTGGCTCCATTCCATTATTCTTCTGAAACTCTATGACTCCTTTCAGCATCGTAGAGTCGTAGCGTTTTTGATCTGAAATCGGATATTGAGATAAATAACCCCAAAAAATCAAACGGTCTCGAAGAATAGGAATAATTGAATTTTCATCTCCAACTTTAATGGTTTTATCAATTTTTACTCTTTTCCATGAAAGTGTATCAGACTTGCGTCGCTCATCCATTGACCTGATTACCTCTCTTCCCCTTTTGTAAATCACAAAATCAGGGTAAAGCTTTTCAAGTTGTCTTCGTATATCAGCAGAACTCACACCTTCTTCAAGCAGTGCGCTATAATCTGCTTTTTTAGGCTTTCGCGTAATATCCCAAGTTGATTCTAAAGCTATGGGATCCACTTTACCACGCTCCAGATGAGACGCCAAATGAAAAAACGCATCACTCAGAATCAAATCTAGATCTGCTAAATCACCTGGGTTATTTTTAATTTTATTCTTTTTATTGTTTTCGAAAGTTTGAAAAAAAATCTCCAAAATCTCCAGATTGTAATCTAACGGATTGAGCCCGTCAAACTTTGATTGAAGGATTTCAAATCGCATTTCATAGGCCAATTCCTTCAAAACTCCATTTTCAGACCATACTTCTTCAAAATTTCGATTAGCATAAAAGGTCTGAATCTCATCCCTGCTAAGTAATGAGGTTCCACGGATTTCGATTTTCTTTCCTGGCTCATCAGACTCCAGCCTAATTCTGATCTGATCGCTGATAGTTGATGAAAAGCCAGTCTGTAGATAAAAAAACCCAAGAATAGCTATTATAACATTCATAAAAATAAGACTACAATACTTGAAAATCTTGGTACTTCCGGCCCAGTTTCCAAGCTTCATGGAGCATTTCCAAAAAGTCCCCCATACGATGTAGAGGAATCAAGTTAGGCCCATCACTTAAGGCTTTTTCAGGTTCTGGATGAGTTTCTATAAAAAACCCATCAATTCCGGTTGCTGCTGCTGCTCGAGCTAGAATCGGAGCAAATTCGCGCTGACCTCCACTGGTACCTCCTTGCCCGCCCGGTTGCTGAACGGAATGCGTGATATCAAATACCACTGGCGCAAACTGTCTCATGATCGGAAGCCCTCTCATATCTACAACCAAATTATGATAGCCTAAAGAGAATCCTCGCTCAGTCAGACAGACATTATCATTTCCCGTAGATCGGACTTTAGAAACAGCATACTGCATATCCTCCGGCGCCATGAATTGACCACGCTTAATTTTGACCGCCTTTCCAGTATTCCCAGCTGCCAAAAGCAAATCGGTCTGACGACAAAGAAATGCAGGTATCTGAAGTACATCAACAACTTCTGCTACTTCAGCGGCTTGATAACTTTCATGAATATCTGTGACCAAAGGAACATTGAGTGCCTTTCCCACTCGTTGAAGCACCTCCAGCGATTTATCCATTCCTATACTTCGAAAAGAACCTGAGGATGTGCGATTTGCTTTATCAAAAGAGGCTTTAAAAACATATGAAAATCCATGCAATTCAGCCCAGGCTTTCACCTTAGTCCCGATTTCCATACAGATATCAAAGCTTTCTACCGCACAGGGTCCAGAAAATAAAACAGGCTTCTCTGCTCCCAAAACCACATCATCTGTGATTTTCATTACTTGATTAGTTCTTATCATTTTCCTTTTGGGATAAATTTTCAATAATAGGTACTAGCAGTTGATTAGCATGGAGCAGCAAATCACCAACTTCTCTGAATACTCCTTTTCCTCCAGAAAATCTGGAAGTATAATGAGCAAAAGACTTTACATACTCTATCGCATCTGCCGGACAAATAGAAAAGCCAACTCTGGAAAGAATAGGTATATCAATCAAATCATCCCCGATATACGCCACTTGATCTGCCTCCAACTCTAAAGTTTCTAGCACTTCATCAAACTTCTTTCCTTTGTTTTTCACTCCATGATAATGAAAATCAAACTTCAATTCCTCGCATCGATTTTCTACCACTCTGGAGTTTCGGCCTGTGATAGCTCCAACCATAAATTTATTTCTTCTTAGATGACTTACTATCAAACCATCTTTGACATCGTATTTCTTATACTCAGTTTCCATATCATCATAGATGATACCTCCATCAGTCAATACTCCGTCCACATCCGTGATGAGAAGCTTTATCTTTGTGGCTTTTTCCCAGATTTCATCCGGAATATGAGAAAAATATGAGGATACTATTTTTTCTGTTTCCATTGAATCGAATAAAGGTCAAGTCTTCTTTGTTCTAGGTTTCTCACACTTCCTGCTTTTCGCTGCTTAGTCAATAAGTCTAAATCAACATCTGCTACAATGATCGTCTCCTCATTTTCTGAAGCCTGAGCGACTATTGCATCATGCGGAAAAGAAAAGTCAGAAGGTGAGAAAATTGCTGCTTGGGAATATTGAATATCCATATTCTCAACTTTTGGGAGATTACCCACAGAACCAGTAATTGCTACGTAGCATTCGTTCTCGATCGCACGTGATCTGGCACAAGTATTTACGCGAAGGAATGCATTCTTGGTATCAGTCCAAAAAGGAACAAATAAAATATCCATTTCTTGTTCTGCGAGGATTCGCCCCAACTCAGGAAATTCAACGTCGTAACAAATTAAAATTCCAATCCTACCGGCGTCAGTATCGAAGACATTAATACCATTTCCACCTTGAAGCCCCCAATAAGATGCTTCATCCGGTGTAATGTGTAATTTATATTGCTTATCCTGAGTACCGTCCCTTCGGCAGAGGTAGCTTACATTTCGGAGCTTCTTACCATCGTATTCAGGCATGGATCCTGCGATGATATTCAAATTATATGATACAGCCAGATCGCTCATTCTACTTACAATCTCATCTGTATAATCAGCGAGATTCCGGATTGCCTCAGAAGCATCCATATCATTAAACTCTGCCAATAAGGGTGCATTAAAAAACTCTGGTAGCAAGCAAAAATCCGATTTGTAGCCAGAAACTGTATCCACGAAAAACTCTACCTGCTGCATCAAATCGTCTACATTAGAGAATCTACGCATTTTCCATTGCACAAGACCCAATCTGACAATTGACTTCTTATTTCCAATTAATTTCTCATCCTTTTCATAGTAGATATTGATCCACTCAAGAAGAGTAGCATAAGCTCTAGAATCAGTGTCTGAAGGCAAATATTTGGTAATAACTTTTCTGACGTGGAACTCATTTGCCAATTGAAACGAAAGCACCGGGTCAAAGACCTCTTTGTTCTTGACTAAGTCGATGTACTTTCTAGGGGTCATCTCATCGGCGTATTTCGAATAACCAGGGATTCTACCTCCGGCAATGATTGACCTTAGATTAAGATTCTCACAAAGTTCTTTTCGCGCATCATATAATCTCCTCCCAATTCGCATACCTCGATAGTCGGCATGAACGAAAACATCCGTTCCGTACAAGGTGTCGCCTTCGTCATCATGAGTATCAAATTTACCAAAGCCGGTAATCTGATCGTAAGTGTGATTATCACCAAATCGAGCATAATCTACGATTAAGCTCAATGCAGCTGCAACCACTATCCCATTATCCTCAATACATATCTGACCTTCAGGAAAGGCATTAAGTTGATTTTTTAATTCTGCTTTAGTCCAAGCTCCCCCTTGATTTTGATAAATGGAAATCATGATTTGTCGGATATCCTCATAATCAGAAAGCTTGATGTTTCGAAGTTTGAGTCTGTGCTCTAGCTCTTCTCTGTGTTTGCTCATGAGCCAAAATTAGCCAAAACTATCTAATAATTCGGTATTCGGATGGTCAGTAATATGAGAACAAAAATCCTTCTGGCTTATTTTTTGGTTAACTTTCAAAATAGAAACGAGAAACCTCTTAATAAATAAACCGATAGGTTTGAATGAACTCAAAATCAAACAAATGCAACAAAACATTGACGAAGTAGCCAAAGAAAAAGCTCAAAGTCTCTTAGAATGGCTTGAAGAGATCATGAATTTCAGTCTTTTTAATTTAGGAGATTCAAAATTAACCATTGGACTAGTCCTTACTCTAATCCTCTCTTTTGTAGTACTTTTCATCGGAGCTGAATGGATTAGAAAACTCATCGTCAATAAGATCTTAAGTCGATATCGTTTGGACGTAGGAACTCGAAAGTCCATCGGTACAATGATTAAGTACTTTTTAATCTTGGCGGGTATTTTTTCCATTCTTCAAACCAATGGCCTGGATTTAAGTGCATTTGGGATTTTAGCAGGTGCAGTTGGTGTAGGTATTGGTTTCGGCCTTCAAAATATCACCAACAACTTCATTAGTGGGTTGATTATTTTATTTGAACAGCCCATAAAAGAAGGTGACCGGATTGAAGTCGGCGATGTTTCAGGAGATGTTATTAAAATATCAGCCCGATCTACCATGATTGTCACAAATGATAATATCAGTATCATCGTCCCAAATAGTCAATTTATTGATAGTCAAGTAATAAACTGGTCACATAATGATCGAAATATCCGATTCAATTTCCCTGTTGGGGTATCATACAAAGAAGATCCTGAAAAAATAAAACGAATCTTACTTGATGTAGCAAAGCATAACAGTGGGGTTTTGAATTTACCTGAACCAGATGTCTTGTTTGAGGAATTCGGTGATAGTAGTCTTAATTTTAGCCTTCGGGTTTGGACTTCGGAATACATTAATAGACCCAAAGTTCTTAAAAGTCAATTATATTACGAGATCTTCAGGATATTTAAAGAAGAGGGCGTTGAAATACCTTTCCCACAGCGTGATCTTCATATGAAATCAGGGTTTGAAAATCTTATGAAATAAGTCTAATTTTCAGCTTTGATAAGAAATAAGCGGGTGGAGTAAAGTCTCAATATGAAAAAACTAATATTTATTTTTCTTTTTTTCGCAACAGCTTCTGCCTATTCACAAAGCTTCTACAGGTATCGATTTGAAGAACCATGGTCGATATCGGCGAGTATCGGTCCTACCCAATATTTTGGAGAGCTCTATTCTTTTTGGAAGTATAATGAAGGAGTTCAACCAGATTGGAATGCGAATTTTGCTTTCCACTATACTTTCGGTACGCATTTACGAGCAAGAGGAGAATTTTCTTATGTAAAAATGTCTGGGCAAGACCCTCCGTCTGATCCTAGAGCTTATCGGACACCTAGGAATTTAGATTTCCGAGCTCAAAACTGGGAGCTTACCGGCATCGTTGAGTATTATTTATATCCTGTAAAAACTCCAAATATCAATCGTCCACTATGGAATCCTTACGTTTTCGTGGGATTAGGCATGTCTACTAATAATCCTGAAACTCAGTTGGATGGGAATTGGGTAGATCTCCGTCCGCTACAACTTGAAAACAACCCTTATGAGCGCTATATAGTGGTAATCCCTACGGGGCTTGGGTTAAAATATAAATTGAATGTCTACATGGACTTGACATTCGAAGGAAATTACCGATGGACTTTTACAGACTACATGGATGACATTTCTGCTTACAATGTGTCAGAGTTTTATTTAGATCTAGTGGATGATTATGTCACTGGAAACAATCCAGATCGACTTAGGCTTGCAATCAGAAACCCAAACTTTATGGATGACAATGGGCTACCTGATGTCGATAAAATCCTACGAAATAATGGCCGAATCCGAAGAGGATCCGGTCTTACACACCGATTCGATGGCTATATGACCGTGAATCTTGGCCTTGAAATCCACTTGTCACGAGATATTTTCGACAACTGGATCTTCAGAAACCGAATCAATGAAAAGCGGTTCAGATTCTGGTAAACTAGGTCTTTACGCTTAGCACACCCAAATCACTCTTGAAAATCAAAGTCTCTGTAGTTCCTATTTGATAGGTTGGTGCATGGCTATGATCACTGGAAACCAAAATAATCCATTTAATATTCTGGGTTTCGGCAAAAGCAATCATCCCCTTTTCTACCTCAGAATCATTGAAAATATGCTGGTGAAAAGTCAATTCCTCATGCCCTTTCATAAATGAATTCATTCCCGAAGTGATTTCTTGTGTCGAAGTAAAATGAGCAGGAACATTGACGAACAACAAATGAACTGTACTTTTAAATAGCTTGACAAGTGGCTTGATTTTCTCAAAAGCTATTTTAGATTTTGGTTCAAAATCTGAAGCAAAAGCAACCTTTCGGAAATCATTTCCATCCAAGGCCTCTTTCACAGCTAAAACAGGGCAAGTGGCTTTACGAAGCACTTTTTGGAGCGTAGAACCTATAAAGTTCCCTTCCACATATCCTTTACCATAGGCACCTAGCACCACTAAATCGGGGTTTTCCTCTTGAATTACCCGAAGGATTAATTCATTTGGAACTCCTATTCGGATTATTTGTCGGATTGGAGCTTTTGCCGGCGCAATCTTATGGATATAGTCAGGAAGCACTTCTTCGGCCTCCTCAAATTCTGAGATCAGATCAGGATAGTTCTTTTTCGCCTCATCGGAGAGTAATTCCCAATCCACCTCTGAAGGAATGACGGTAACACAGAGAATCTCCGCATCGGATTTAGCACTTATTTTTTGAGCAGTTTTTAGTGCCGCAAGTGAATAGGAGGAAAAATCAAAAGGAACAAGGATCTTTTTCATAATGATGTAGAAATTGATTGAACCTAAATTTCAAAATAAAAACCTCATTTTCAGCTAACAAAAATCAGCTGAACTCATGATAAAAATTAGCAAAAAAAATCTTTAAAGATCCATTTCCATTTTTACATCACATCGACAATACTTTCCTTCTTCAGGTATAACTGATCTAAAACCAAGTTTTTCGTAAATATGAAGCGCTGCTTTCAGCTTAGTATTACTATACAAAACAAGTTTTTTACCTCCCATTTCGCGGGCCTTGGCAATAATAGATTTCCCTAAAAGCATCCCAATTCCTCTACCTTGGGCCTTTGGATCAACCCCCATTTTAATCATTTCAAAGGTATCGTCTCCAGATTTATATAGGGCTACAGTTCCAAGAATTTCCTCTCCAAGCTTTGCGAAAATAATTGTACCTCCAGTTTTTATAATAGTCTCCTCTGGTCTCTCGAACTGCTCGATATCAAAAGGCTCAAGCGAAAAAAGCGATTCTACCCAAGATTGGTTGATAGCTTTAAAGGCAGAATTATAGGCTGGGGAGTAAGGTAAAATTCGAACTTGGTCCACGAGTTCTATTTTTTGAGGTTTGAGATTGTTAAATGTAACCAGAATCGATTAGCTTAGAAATATAAATAACTCAAAAATACTATGAAATCACTTCAATTCTTTACGCTACTAGCTGCTCTGGCCACTTTTCCATTTTTCACACAGGCTCAATCACCTGATGCCCGGATCAAAGAACTAGGCATCAATCTACCTGAAGTGGGACAACCCATGGGCACTTATGTCAAGTGGAGACAGGTAGGAAATATACTTTATTTGGCTGGAAATGGCCCGGATGTGTTTGGGAAAGTTGGAGCAGATTTGACGCTGGAGCAAGGTTATCAAGCGGCCCGAGAAACCGGTATCGAGACTTTAGCCGTACTCAAAGCTGCCACAGGAGGCGATTTAAGCCGGATCAAACAGTTTGTAAAAGTGCTGGGAATGGTAAATTCCGCACCGGACTTCACTGATCATCCTAGAGTTATTAATGGCTTTTCAGATTTGATGGTGGAAGTCTTTGGTGAACCTGGAAAGCATGCCCGATCAGCAGTTGGTGTTGCTGCCTTGCCAAACAATATTGCCGTGGAGATCGAAGTAATCGTGGAATTGAAAGATTAAAAAAAGCCGGATGATCGATGTTCGATGTCAGGTGACTGATGTTGGACGTGGGTTGTCCCAAACTTGGGCTGACCAATATCCATAATCAAGAAATGAACTTAAAAATCAAGACTAGCCTGCTTTGCTTGTCGTGGTCTTCCTTCTAGTTCCAGCAACTTCTCTTTCCGACCCAAACCTCCAGCATAGCCGGTGAGTTGACCATTGGTACCGATGATTCGATGGCAAGGGATAATCACTAATATGGGATTTGCTCCAATCGCCGCTCCAACTGCACGAATCGCAGCTGGATTGCCAAGGGTTTGGGAAAGCTTCAAATAGGAAGTTGTCTCCCCAAAAGGAATGGTATTTACGGCAGTCCAAACCCGTTGTTGAAAGGCTGTTCCGCTAATTGCCAAGGGGAGATTAAACACCTTGCGCTTTCCTGAAAAATACTCTTCCAATTGCTCCTGAGCTTTCAAGACGACAGCTTCCAAGACTTCGGGAGAAACCGATTCTTCAGTAAATCGGAGTTCGGAAATCATTTCTTCCTGAGTATTGATCAGAATATTTCCGAGTGGAGATGGGATGATAGGCATTGTTATTTTTTATTTATTTTGATTGTCTGCGATGATGCCTTGTCCTCTGTTTCTTTGCTTATCAGGCTGGAAGACCGATGACCGATGACCGAAGTACCAGCTATGCTAGTGTTTATCATTCATTAAGTCGTTTTTCACATTTTACTGGTGCAATTGCGGATATACATATTATTTAAAGTTAAAAATAGGAAATAGACTTTTTGAAATATGCCTTCGGCGAAATAGGATTCGAACTGATTATTTCACCGACCAAAGGGAGGTGTATTTCTACTGTATTTCTATTTTAATTTCAACTCATCGCCAGTCGATACCGCCACACTTCCTGCACTTGTTCGATTTCGACTTCAAAAGGCGGATAGATTGGGTTTGCTGAGCAAAGCAATAGTTTTTGGTCTGAGTTAATTCGGTTGTAGGCGATTTTAAAGGTCACTCCATCCTGCTCGGTGACGATTACATAGCGTTCGCCATCTTTGATTACCAGCCAATCATCCACATATTCGCATACAATCCAAGCCCCATCAGGAATCGGAAGCATGGAGTCTCCATCCACCTGAAATACCCGATGTTTCTTATCCATGGGTAGAAAAGGCAAGGCAAATCGTGGCAACTCCGCAATAAACTCCGGATCGGAAAACCCAGCCAAATAACTCGCCTTGGCACGTTGGGAGACCACTTCGATCAACTCGCGTCCTTGCTCATCCACTGTGGTTGCCAAGATTCGCAACTTCCGACCACGAAGAAATTGATCCGTTTCGAGGAGTTCGCGGAGTTTGTACGGAGAATAAGAAGTAAGATCTTCCCGAAGTAAAATATCCACCGATACCCCGAGGTAATCCGAAATTTTCACCAGTGTCTCCAAAGGCGGATTCACATTCAATTCGTATCCTGCAAGCTTAGACCGTGAAATCCCAATCGCAGAAGCCATGGTTTCTTGAGTGAGGGATTTTTGTTTTCGGAGGAATTTGATATTAGAATTAAGTGTCATTTGTTCATTTAGTAATAGTTTAAGATAGCTTCGCAGATATTTTCAAGATAGTCTAAGACAGATAGCCTACCACCTGACTTACATTAGACAATTGTGAATTAGATCTTTCCGAAAACCTATTTACACCGAAGGTATATACACTAGCTCTATTTAGACGAAACTTTGTCTTTTGCATCATAAGTTGTCTTGATCTGCCGATTAAGTTTGATCTGCAAATTTTTTGCAATACAGTTGATCTCTTGATATTCCTCTTCTAGCACTATTTTTCGCTCCTGACCTACACTAATCCAGTGTTCAACACTCTCTGAAAGTGATGCCCTAGCGATATAATAAAACCTTATTCTATCAAGAAAATGAAATCTCGCATAGCCCTCGGCAATGTTTGCTCCCACAGAATCTATAGAACTTATCATCTGATCTCCCCAGTTTTTCCTTAGGTGATAATCTAGTCTTTGATAGATAGTCCATGCCTTAGCAGACAATTGTCTTGACAAAATATAGATGTCCAATTCCTTGAGGGGGATGTATTTTGAGCTGGATTCCATGGCTTTGTCTGAATTAGTTTACTACTGTCTCTCCCCTATATCTCCGCGCAACGATATCTAGTGAAACCTATCTTTCGCTATCTCACCAAAGGTCTATCTCGCGAAGCTTATCTTGCCGAAGGCCTATCTTTCTTTTCTCGTCAACCTCCGTCAATCCAATTTTAAGCTTATCCAAATATAAAAACTTTGATTAAATTATAAACAATAAAATGTCAATTTAATAAACAATTAGAGATGGAAGTGAAGCGGAATATTGTGCACATGGATTTGGATTCCTATTTCGTGTCGGTGGAGCGGCTGTTTGATAGCCGGTTGAATGGGAAACCTATCCTTATTGGGGGTTCGGGCGATCGAGGCGTAGTCGCTTCCTGCAGCTACGAAGCACGGAAATTCGGCGTACACTCAGCCATGCCTATGCGGACGGCGCGGCAGCTTTGCCCCGAAGCACTAATCATCCGGGGCGACTTCGAGAAGTACAGCCAAAAATCCCATGAAGTCACCGAGATCATCCGGGAGGAAGTGCCGCTTTTCGAGAAGTCCTCCATTGATGAATTCTACATCGACATGACCGGAATGGATCGGTTTTTTGGTTGCTTCAAGCTTTCCCAGCAGATCCGAGAGCGCATTATCAAGGAGACGGGCCTGCCGATTTCCTTAGGACTCTCTGCCAATAAAACTGTCTCCAAAGTAGCTACCGGCGAGGCAAAACCGAATAACGCCAAGCAGATTCTCCTCGGTGAGGAAAAGCCTTTTCTGGCCCCACTCTCGGTGCGCAAAATCCCCATGATCGGTGAAAAGACTTCCCAGACACTTTATAATATGGGAGTAAAAAAAGTCCTGACGCTACAGCAGATGCCGGCCGAACTCTTACAGGCGACCTTCGGGAAAAACGGCAATATGATCTGGGAAAAAGCAAACGGAATCGACACCTCGCCCGTCACGCCCTACTCCGAAGCAAAATCCATCTCTACGGAAAATACCTTCGAACAGGATACCATCGACGTGCGCATGCTGGAAGCTACCCTAGTGGCGATGTGCGAGCAACTCACGGGCAAACTTCGCCAAAATGGCCAACTCACCGCCTGTGTGAGTGTGAAAATCCGCTATTCCGACTTTGATACCCATACGAGCCAGCAACGCATCCCCTACTCTTCGGCTGATCATACGCTGATTCCGCTGGTCAAGGAGCTCTTTCGCAAGCTCTACAACCGTCGCATGCTAATCCGGCTCATCGGCGTACGCTTCAGTTCGCTAGTCTATGGCAACTATCAGATCAGCCTCTTCGAAGACACGCAGGAGCAGATCAACCTCTACCAGGCGCTGGACAAAATCAATGGGAAATTCGGTGAAAAAAGCGTCTGCCGGGCAGTGGGTATGGGTGTCGGCAGACGGCGATTCAATCCTTTTAATGGGATGACGGTGTGAAGAATTTAAAATGAAGAAATTTAAAATTAGACTGAATTGTAAGCATCTAATTTCCCTCAAACCCAAATGGTACCACCTTGTCAGAAACTTGCCCCTTAAGCGGATAGCGATACACTTCAAACGACTTCTTGTCTTTTCGTCCTTCATAGGCATAGCCGTTATCAATTACCATCGGAAAAAAGTAAAGATTGAGCAAAGGGCGAAATTGATTGTCAGCGGAGACTTGATTCAATGTATATATGCGCTCATCATCTTCTAACCCAGACTCCCATGAGAGCAAATAGAGTTCCCCCGTTACATTATCAACATACATCTTAATCTCCGTATTTTCCGAAGGAATAGGCACACGACTTCTACGGATATTTCCCTCTTTATCTATACGAATCAGCGTTTTATGAGTGGTAGCCCAGATATAGGTAGTACCATTATAATAGCCATAGTAATTGCTGTAAGTTTCATTATTTTTTCCTATCAACTTCCCATAAGGCTGAAAAATAACAGTAGTATCTTCCTTGGAAAGGGAACCATAATCGAATGGAGGATTTTTCTTATAATCATACATTTCGTGATACCCATTAGGATTTATAAAGCGCTTTTCCGGACGATCAATAAGGTAAATTTGAGTTCCTAGCATCTCTTCATTGTTTACATAATCTGTTCCTATCATAGTTTCGGGGTTCAAAAAAACATTGGTCGTATTAATACCATGCCTCGCAGGCCTATAAAATTCATAGGCTTCGAGTGAATTCAATTTTCCACCTTTAACCTTAATCATTATGCCGTCCCCAATATCAATAGGACTAAAAATGGAATCATTAACCTTCACAAAAGAAGAAGCCGCATCGATCTTCATGTCATCGACAATCAGATTGGACTTATCCAAAAGATACATGTGCCTTTTCATCGGTTTGTTGTTTGACGCATAGATCAGAACCTTATACTCGCCCATGGGTAAGTACGAAGTCAATACGCAGTTCTCACAAGCATAGACTAGCTCAAGTTTTGCTTCTTGAGAAAAAAGGGTCGGTGTACTCAGTAAATTAATCCAAAATAAACTCAGCAGAATTTTGTGGGGAAAGCGATACATAGCTATACTCTTTTTTTGAAAAATCTATAATAATTAGACTGAATTGTAAGCATCTAATTTCCCTCAAACCCAAATGGTACCACCTTGTCAGGAACTTGCCCCTTAAGCGGATAGCGATATACCTCAAAGGACTTCTTGTCTTTTCTACCTTCATACACATAGCCATCATCGATGACCATTGGAAAAAAGTACAGATTGAGTAACGGTCGAAGTTGATTGTCAGCTGTGACTTGATTAAGTGTATAAACACGCTCAGCGTCTTCCAAACCAGACTCCCAAGAGAGCAGGTACACTTCTTCAGTCTCATGATCAAAGTACATTGACATCTCGGTATTTTCACTGGCGATAGGCACCTTGCCCCTTTGCATATCCCCACTTTTATCCAGTCTGATCAGCGTTTTGTGCGTCGTAGCCCAGATAAAGGTGGTACCGTTTTTATAACCAAAATACCTAGAAAATGTCTCTTTTGACTTACCTACTAATTCTCCATAGGGCTGGAATATGACAGTCGTATCCTCTTTGGAGAGAAAACCATAATCAAAAGGAGGGTTTTCTTTAAAATCATAGCCCATATGACGCCGGTCCGAGTTGATAAACTTTTTCTTTGGTCGATCAATTAAAAACAATTGCACCCCTTCGTTGTAGTCTTTTCGCTCGAATCCAATAATGTATTCTGGATTCATAAATGTACCTGGCGTATTAATCCCATGCTTTGGACCATTGTAAAACTCGTAAGCCTCTTCGACTATCAATTCCTTTTCCTTCACCTTGATCATTACCGCATAACTCACATCTAGAGGACTAAAAATAGAATCATTCACCTTCACAAAAGAAGAAGCCGCATCGATCTTCATGTCATCGACAATCAGATTGGACTTATCCAAAAGATACATGTGCCGCTTCATAGGTTTGTTGTTTGACGCATAGATCAGAACCTTATACTCGCCCATGGGTAAGTACGAAGTCAATACGCAGTTCTCACAAGCATAGACCAGCTCAGGATTTGCTTCTTGAGAAAAAAGGGTCGGTGTACTCAGTAAATTAATCCAAAATAAACTCAGCAGAATTTTGTGGGGAAAGCGATACATAGCTATACTCTTTTTTTGAAACATCTATAATAATTGGACTAAAGGCATTCAGGTCATAGGATTTGGACTTACTGTTTTCGTCGATAATAATTTGAAGATTTTTCTTTTGCAACAACTTCTTAGCCTTGTCCAGTCGATCTTTAGCTACTTGATTACCAGATAAGATGACCGAAATAAATTTTTCCGTTTTGTCCAAGTCCGAAAGTACCTGATCTACACAGAGACCACAGCTATCAAGGGGCAGAAGTAGTACCAAATTATTATCTACGGTAGCATTGATAGCCTTTATGTAGTTTTCAAATTCTGGTCCATAGACATAGTGCTCCATATTTGGAGTAGAACAGGAAGCTAATAGTCCAAGCAATCCCAGACTAAAATTCCGAAATCTGGAAAATACCGAAGACCATTTCATCATCATGTTCTCGTTGGTTATCATAAATAAATAAGCCCTCTTCACTTACAAATGAAAACAGGGGATTGAATCGATTAGCATCCAATGCATAGGTTCCTATTTGATCAAGTTCTTTATCCAAAATAAAGATTCGCCATTCGGCATCAAATGCTGTATTTTTCTCCCCGTCTGATCTTCGGAGTTCCTGACTTTCTTTTCCGAAGCGATAATACACCTTACGATAAGGATCATACATCAGCTGCTGAAACCAAGCCGAGGAAATATAATGGTTGACGAACTGCTGCATATCACCATTTCGATCAATTCCTTCATTTGTAAATCGCTCCCAATCTGGGTAGTGATGGTAGATGACTGTCTCCGCTCCGAGTTGGTATTCATAAATCCCAGGATCAGCGGGAAAGGTCACCAAAAAAGTCCCTTTTGGAGTTCGAGTAAGATTGGGTTCCCGTAAGATATCAAAGTAATTTTCTCCTTGATACATAGCCGGATATGCTCCAAACTCATCCACCACTTCATTCTTGACAGGATCATACACCATGAATTTATTCCGCTTATAATAGGCGTTTGACTTCACATCTAGATCAGGGTAAACCGGAAGGACCCAAACCGAATCTAGAAAAACCGGCCATTGACCGAGATATGAATACGAAACTGGAAACATTTCCAACCCTTTGGTATCCCTAATGGTCTTACGATATGAATTCATCAATTCTCCTTTCCCATTCAACACGTTAAATCGTGGGGCTCGGTCTTGAATGGTGAGTATACTATCCTCAGAAAAAAAATGAACGATATCCAAATCAGCATCCACAGAACCTGGTCCATCTTCTGCAAAAGAAAGATGGGCTATATCATATTTTCCTTCCAGAGGAATAAAATCGAGTGCAACACTTTGTCTGTTGAGCCCCATTAAATAGGAAATATTATTTCGCTCTATCACCTGGAAATAATCATAAAAAGGCAAGGAAAGTGAATCAATCAAAATGACTTTTGATTTCGAATTAATCAAGGTTTTTTCATCTTCAAACCGATGAGTCAGTTCCTTTTGAATGGAAGTATTTTCAGTATGCTGAATACATCCTGCAAGCAGGAAAACACTTAAAATACTTGACCGAAAAATTTTCATTTGAATTAAATTAAGGTTAGCGGCCTTAAAAAAGGCCGCTTTAAAACAATCAATCAGCAAGGGCATCAATAGCGGCAGCAGTAGTAACTATTGTTGCTGCCAAAGTAGCTACATCTTTTAAATCCTTCCAGAAACAAATTTTCTTTCCAGGGCAACCCGTACCAGTTTGCTTGCATTTTTCTGCTTGGCTAACTGCACAATATTCTTTTGTAAATTCAGGTGTAGTATCTGTGGCAAATGCGGGTTGAATGGAAAATAAGCTTACCACCAAAACTAAACTACTCATCAAAATTGAAATTCTCTTTTTCATAGTTATCTAAATAAAAGTTTGTTTTCCTACTCGTTCGCTTTTCGGTTTCCGCGGTTACTCTTGGATTTTTAAAGTCGTTTTTCACTTTCACATA
This sequence comes from Algoriphagus marinus, assembly GCF_001936475.1. Lineage (GTDB taxonomy): Bacteria > Bacteroidota > Bacteroidia > Cytophagales > Cyclobacteriaceae > Algoriphagus > Algoriphagus marinus. The sequence continues at coordinate 175,824 of NZ_MSPQ01000009.1, forward strand.
CCCGACTTAAGATGGATTGCCAACCCATAAAAAGCATTTTTTTCAACTAAAATATGGTGTGTGTGTGTAAAAGTCAAGCAATAGAACTAAAAAATTACAATACCTGACTAAAAAATAAACAAACTGCAAATACTCGAGTATTAAGCGAGATATTCCAGAAATAAAAATCTCCCTATTTCCCTGTTAAATAAGTGTCGGCAGACGACGGTTTAATCCTTTTAATGGGATGGCGGTGTGAAAGAATTTAAAATGAAGGAATTAAAAATTTACAACCCTTGAACCTCTACTTCAGCTGAATCTGACCAGAACTTGATTTGTCCAAGTTCACTTTACCCACCTTATTGGGAAGCATTAAAATTGACTTATCCCCTACCCAGCCGCTAATCGATTCGATATCACCTCCGAGTTCGGCTTGAGTAGCCTCCAATTGGAGATTCGAATTGCTTATTTCAATTGCACTCAATCGAGACGATTTTCCGTCGTCATTCAGAATTGAACTTGTAATAGGTTAATCAATTTCCTCCCATGTTTTCCGAACAATGAAATAGTCCCCATCCATATTTTCAATGTGAAAGATATTCCCGCATTCATCAAAATCTATCCCCCAATCAACATCAAATTTTTCATTTACCCCACCTTTTGAAAAACCGTGTTTTGTTAATAAAAAATTATAGGATTGATCAATATCATTTCCCCTGTTTACTATTTCATGAAATATCAAAATGTCACTTCCATTGATAACAAACCTTTTAGTTTTATCATTTCTGTATTGACGTTTTTCTTCCTCAGTCAGGGAGAAGTAATCAACGTTATTTGGAATTGAATATTTATTGTAATCCCTGGTTCGCGAGGGTGTAAAATCAATTTTTTCAATACTTTTATCAACAAGATCTAATTCGTTTATATAAGAATCTCTATCTCCTAAAATGTGTGCTTTTTCCGAATTTAAGTTTACGAGAATGGGAGTGCTTTCAGCATCGAAGTCTATTTTTTTGATCAAAACTTTTGTATTACTAGGTACATCTATCTTAAAGAAATTGAGACTTGCTAGTCCCTGATCAACCATAATTCCGCCTACAATCAATTCAACTTCATTTAAAACTTCAATATTCTCCGTAGTTAAGCCAGGAATATCTATTGGGAAATTTCGAATTTCATTTCCTTTCAAATCATAAACAAAAATAGATTCGTTGCTTTGAAGAAAGTATATTCTATTATCAAAGACATCAAAATCTGGTGTTGTACCCATTATATTATTTATTCTTTCCTTATTTTCCGAAAGAGATTTAGAGTTAAATGAAGCCTTCCATTCTAATTTCCCTCCATTTGAAAATTTATAGGCATCTCCCCAAAATGGGATAAAAAGCACAAAACCATTATCAGATGTTTCCTTCAATTTGAATCCAAAGTCCTTGAATGCAGGTCTAATCTCATGAACGATATCAGTTATGAGAACAGGTTTGAAATCAGGTTCCAAACAATTTGAAGGAAAATCAACTTTTTGCTTCGTATTACACCCCAAAAAGAGAATTAAAAGCAATTTGAAAAAGGATTTATTCACGGTAATATCAGGTTACTTGTTCCATAGTCGATTTCACTTTTTTCAGATAAATCACCATTTTCATCAAAAATATAAATAGTGGGAAATCCGGTTATCAATCCAAAATCAAGTGCTTCTAAGTTGGTATCAAAATAGGTATTCTGATTGAAGTCTTCTTCAAAAAGTAGTCTCGCTTTCTTTTTACTTTTCGTCACTAAGACAACATCATAATTCCCAACCTCATTTACCTTTTTCATTAAGATTTGATGATAAGAAAAACAACCTGAACAACCGTCCAAGTGAATAATCAATACTTTTTTGGGATTTTCTACTCCAATAATTCCAAAATACTGCTCTAATTTCTCCTTTTCAGATAAAGCCTGACTACAGCTATAGACTGCCAATAAAAATAAAAGATAAAGATACTTCATAGCAAATCGTAGATATCAAACACTACTTTATCCTCATCTAAACCTTCAAAGTTGGGGTTTGTTCTTGGGATGTAAAGTCCCTTTTGCCCTATAAATGCATGGTAAAAATTATGCTTGGAACCTTCGAAAAAGGATTCAGAAATGAAGTCCCAATTTTCATCATAAAGCATAATACTGAAATCATTCTTAAAAATTGACATAATCGTATTGTCTTGATCAGGATTAAAAAATCGCCCAATTTGCACAAATCTGAGATAATTTTTTCGGTAAGGGTCATAAAGAACTTTACAATAGTGGGTATTTGAGATTACTACTTCTAATTCAACTTCCAAGCTAGCATTCGGAGTATTGGGAATATCCTTTTCTTTAAATTTGCTTTTTGAATAAATCGCTTTTCGATCATTCATATTTAAATCATATACAAGGATACTGTCTAAAGCATTCCAAGAATATATCCACTCATTATTCTTACCTAAAACCCTTGAAGAAATGGAAAGGTATATTGGTAAGGCTTTGTCTTTGTAAAAATGTGGAAACCCGGATTTTGGAAATAAAAAAACTGAGTCACTATTTAAATCAAACCTTCCTGAAGACCTAAAATCACCTCCCAAAACTCCGGGAGCTGAAGTGTTTTTTAGAATTCCTTGATCAAAGTAAATGGCATTTTGGAAAAAATAACTCGGACTTAGCGAGGTTGAAAAATGGTTAATTAAACCAGGTATTTCCAAATCTAATGGCAGAATTGGAGATAATTGATTAGTGATTTTACCTTTAATATCTATTAGTTTGATATTGGAAATGGTCATTTTTTGCAGTAAAAATATACTGTCCTCATTATGATAATAAAAACCACCAACATTGGTTATCCTGTCCGGTCCCTCTGAAGCAAATTGAATTCTATGAATTATCTCACCCTCTGATAAGTTGTAAAAATCCAAACTGTTGTTCACCAAATTAAGATTAATAAAAGACTCTTGATCAAGAAAATCCCCAATTTGGTGATAGTTGAATTCAGGTGTTGATCTTTCATCCAAACTCAAAATTAATGAATCAGCTAGGACCAAATCGTTTACAGATCCGATCCCAGCTGATTTATCCTCTTTAGTTTGGCAAGAAAAAACAATTGCTAATAAGATTAACAAAAAAGACTTTTTTGGCCACATTTCTAATATCATTTAAATTTCTAGCCAAATTGTGGGGGAGTAGTAGAACAATCTCGATGTGCCCCAGCACATCCTCCTCCAGGAAGCAGAGTACTTATAACTTGAATATGGCCTCCGCAATCATATACTGAAGCTTCAGGGTTCCCAGAACACCCTCCTCCTCCAGCTACTAATGTTCCCCCACTACAAGGTGGTAACCCACAAGCGAAGACATTAATCTGGAATGTTCCAGCCAGCATCAATGTTAACAAAATAATCGATTTTACTTTTTTCATAATTTTTTGAGTTAGAGTTAAACTAATTCTCAAGTGTATACATATATATATATATATATGCAAATAATTGATGTGAAATTTTAGGACTTTTTGGAAAAAACCAATAAAAATTTAAGTTTTGAAAAACTAAACAATTATAAACTCGAATCCTTGTAAGTTATTAGGTTTATACCCCAAAAATTTATTTGGTTCGTTCTATAAAAAATGACTTTAATCGTACCATCCTTTGGTTAACGATTTGAGAATCTTTAAACCCTTCAAAAATCTAATTTAGTTGAATGATTCCAGAACTTGATCTTTCTAAGTTCACCTTACCCACCTTATTGGGAAGCATTAAAATTGACCTTTCCCCTACCCAGCCGCTGATCGATTGGATATCACCTCCGAGTTCAGCTTGAGTAGCCTCCAATCGGAGATTCAAATTGCTGATCGTATTTGCCTTCAAGTCAGAAGATATTCCAGTATAATCCAGAAATCCCAACTTTACGTCTCGAGAAACTGAAAAAGATTCTCTTGAAACTCTCATAGAATCTTGAAAAACTAAACTAGCCTGACTAGAAATAACCCGCAAAGAATCCTGACTGAATTTTTTAAAACTCACTTCCGAGACATCTTCAAGCACAAGACTGTTCAACGCACTTACTTTTAGCTCGAAATAACCCGATTTCTTTTGCATTAATCGATCAATAAAAAGCGTATCACTGACCATTCGATAACTCAGTTCTGGTTCTTCTGGACTCTCACCTGTATCTGTAAATACCTTGAAATACGTCAGTTTTAAGGAATCAGAGCTAGTGATCGTAAGCAATCCTGAATTCTTGATGACTACATGTTTAAACTCCTGAAGCAGAATTTCTTCCTTTTCAATTTTCTTTAATATCCCATACCTACGCTGATCCGAATAGCGAAATGAAATCAGGAGAGTGGCCATCAGCGTGATCCAGCAGAAAGTCAAAAAGGAAAGAATAATCTTAGTACTAGTTTTCATCTGTTTATAATTTGTTTTTTTAAAGGTCATCTGGAATCTAGCATGGCTTCCCCGATAGCTATCGGGGCATCCCAGTTTGTGACTTTTTAGTCATGCTTGATTTCATGATCGTTGGATTGAATGGATTGAATAAGCAATTGGAGATCGGTGGAGTTGAGTTTCAACACCTTCACTTTATGTAATAGGCCGGGTAGATCCTGCTCAAAAAAGGATTCCTTCTGAATTTTCAGGAGGTTTCTTTTTGCATTCAAAGCCACAAAAAAACCTATCCCCCGTTTGTTTTCGAGGATTCCCTCCTCTTCCATCAGGCCGTAACTTCGCATCACCGTATTTCGATTCACCTCCAAGTCCACAGCAAGTTCTCGCACGGAGGGCACCTTATCTCCAGGCAGGATTTTGTCCTGCATGATCTGATCCGCAAGCCAGTCCCGAATCTGAAGAAAGATATTTTTGCTTTCGTTGAAATCCATCTTAAACTTCTCTTTCAGTGAGTTTGAAATAGCTGACTACATAGGAAAGAAATACACCCATCCAGATCAAAATCATGCAGGCGAAAATTAAGATTGGCACATCAGGAGAAATTTCCGGCTGATCAATATTTGGGAAATTAAAGGCAACCTGCTCACTCCAAACCAGCGAATCGGGAAAGACGATCCAAGCAAGTAATAGGCTGCTGGCAGTGATTAGCAGATAAAAAGTAAGGATGGATATAGGCATAAGCACCAGATTGCGCTTACCAAATATGATTCCTCCTACAAACATAAGCGAAGGAATTAAACAGGCCATTCCTAGAATGAGGAGTGAAACAACAGGATTGTTCACTGCATTAGAAACTATAAAACTGCTAAATCGAAAGACCTCAGGGGAACCTATTTCACCTGAAAAGGCAAAAATCAAATCGGCTAGTTCGAACAGGTAAACAGAAAGGACAGAAGCCAACCAAAAAATTAATGGGTAGCTAATTATAGGCAGGACGACTCGTAACAGGCATTGAACTGAAAATTTCTCAAAATGAGAAGCTGGTAGTCTCAAATAAAGACTTGCTGATTTATTTTCCCTTAAGTCTAAAAAACTTTGTCCAACGATACCCCATGCCAACACGATAAACCCAAGAATATAAACTGCATGATAGTATTCGCTTTCCCAACGCATGGAACCTAAGTTGGAAAGGAAGAACACCTGAAAAAAGAAAATATGCAATGCGATCAAGCCAGTGACAGCAAGTAGATACACCCTTTTTCGGCTCATCCATTCGTATCGAATTAAGTTCCCTATTCGCTTTATTTGAAAATTAGAAGTACTATTCATGGCTAGCTAGATTTTTTTCTGATAAAATAGAATTAGAAACCGCTCCCGACATCACTGCATTGAAGAGGAGTTCCAGACTGACCGGAGTTTGATTTTCCCCAGAAACTCGAGGTTGGATAAATTGGACTCCCAACTTATTTTTCTCCGTATAAATGGTATTTTCTGGAGCAGAGGTAGCCATTCCAAAACTGAGGCGATCACTTAGTTCCAATAAATCCTGATCCAATTTCACTTTCCCATCTGCCAAAATCACCACCCGATCGATCAGATTTTCTACATCTTTGACCAAGTGAGTCGCTAAGATCAGCGTCTGTTCTTCACTAAGATTGGCCGCCACAGCCTTTCTGAAAGAAGTTTTGGAAGGAATATCCAAGCCATTCGTAGGCTCATCAAATAACAGCAGCTTACAATTTGTGCTCAGGGCAAAAGCTAAAACCACTTTTTTCTGCTGCCCAAATGAGAAGTCCCCCAGCTTTAAATTAGGCTCAATCTCAAAATCCTCGAGGATGGATAGAAACTTCGCCTGATCAAAAGCGGGATAAAACGGGGACGTCATTTTGGTATAAGCGCTCACAGACAAGTGCAGTGGCAAAGCCAGTTCGTCAGGAACCACAAAAAGCTCTTGAAGAAAATCAGGGCTACGGTCTTTTGAATAGCGACCATTCACTTGCACAGTTCCCTCTTTTGGAAAAATCAAACCGGATAGCAAGCGGAGAAAAGTAGATTTCCCAGCGCCATTTTTACCAAGTAGTCCAACGATAGATCCTGCCGGACATTCCCAATCCAACTCCTGAAAAAGAGCTGACTTTTTGGGATAAGAAAAACTTAAATTTTGAATGGAAATCATGATAGCTGTTTTACTGTCATAGTATATTATGCCACTAATCTAAAACCTTATTTTCAAAATCAAAATTCTTCCATAATTTTTTTTAAGAAATCAGTAGATTTAGGCATGAATCCCACCTACCTCTTCACCTCTCCCCGACTTGGCTTCCGGCTTTGGCAGGATTCGGATCTTCCCAGCTTTTCAGCAATGAATGCAGACCAGGAAACAATGTACTATTTCGAAAAACCACTTTCTGAAGAAGAATCCAAAGCCATGATGGCGCGAATGAACAAGCTATACGAGGACCGAGGCCATTGCTATTTCGCTATCGAATCATTGGAAAAGGGGGAATTCATCGGTATGATAGGGATGGGATGGAAGACCTTTGAGGCTGACTTTACGCCATGTGTAGATATCGGATGGCGGTTGGATAAGCGATTTTGGAATCAGGGATTTGCCAGCGAGGGCGCCATACGCGTCTTGGAATATGCCAAAGAAATGGGGCTGAAGGAAGTTTATTCCTATGCTTCGAACAGCAATAAAGCCTCGACCAAAGTCATGGAAAAAGCGGGCCTGACTTACATCAAGGATTTTGATCTGGAGGAATTAAAAAATACCCCAAGGCTAAATCCATGTAGTTTGTATAAGATCACTTTTTGAAATACGATGGAAATACAATAGAAATAAACCTCCCTACGGTCGGTGAAATAATTAATTTACGTAGCGTATTTAACAAAGTCTATTTCACAAAGTCTATATCATTCTTCAAAAAAAAATGCCGCCCCTTTGCAGAGACGACATCTAACCACCCAACTATTATTTTTTCTAAGCCAAGAAAAGTGAAGCTATACCAAGTACTTGCTGATCAGTCAATGGCTCATCCCAAGCCTCAGAAACTGCTCCAGCATCGATTCCAGTCAAACTCACCACATTTACTCCGCCATGAGACACATTTTCTTCACCCGCATAAATGGATTGAGTTGCTGCAGGTAGCGAACCAATTGATCCATTCGTGATCCAGCCCTTTACGGTATCCTGACCTTTTATGGTTCGTAGTCTTCGGACCATAGAGGCATGCCTTGCCTCCACCGAATGAATAGACAATGCAGCTGTCAAAACCACATCACTCTCTTTGACATTAGCCGCTTGACCTTTGTAAGCGCGAACTCCCGTGTCTTCGAAAGCCTGAGATAAAGCCAAGAAAGTAGGGTAATCGGTGAATGGATTAAAATTTCCCCCAGCTGTGAAATCAAAACCAGGCTCTACTACAGGTGTCCCGCCTAATACATTTGCGATAACCTCTTGAAGGAATTTGACGTGCGCCAACTCATGATCTCTGATTTTCTGAAAAATCACCCGATCTGCTGCCGTAATAACATTTGACTCTAACCCTGTTTGATAATAGCGGTATTCCAAATGCTCCAAAGTCAAGGCATAGTTCAAAACGCCGATCAAGCTAGCAGTATCAGCCTTAGCCACCTTTGGCAAAGCGGATAGTATACCAAGCGGGATAGCAGCCATAGCCATTTTCTTGCTCAAGTCTCCAAACTGACGAAAGGCATCTCTTCTCGAGAAAAAAGTATCCTTTTCCTCCGGAGTTTTGGTGTCCGGGCACATTGTATCTAATAATTTTAATAAGTTCATATCTCTAGATTTTTTAAAGTGGAATTAAGAAGGCAGCTGACTAAAGTCGATTGGTGTCTTTACATACGTACTTGCCGCAGTCAATACCTGAGTGAAATTCAAGGTACGCTCCAGACCATTGGCATCGATCAAATCATCTCCAGCGAAATCGGCTGAACCTGGATTGATCAAATCACGAATCGCGGCAGCATGTCTCGCCTCCACGGAAACAATTTTTCCGGCGATCAATAAGAAATCAGAGCTTTCGAGAAACTGCCCTGCTCCATTATATGCGGCAACTCCTAGATCCTCAAAAGTTTTGGCAGCGTTCAAGACAGAAGTTCGGCTATTGAAATCAATCGATGAAAAGTCAATTTCCAGATCAGCTATCGCCATATTCCCTAATGCCGCTTTAAAAAACTCACGGTGTGCTCGCTCATGCTTTTCGAGATCTCCCATGATAGTCTTTTCTTCTGCATTTGCATTTGCAAAATACCCCCCACCTAGCACCGCTGCATAAAATGCCGCTTCCAATTGTTCCAAAGCATAGGCATAATTCAAAATCCCAATATCCCCCGAACCGAGGCTTACTCCGCCCATCATAGGTGGCATCATATCCTCATCCTCGTTACATCCTACCAGAAGTAGTCCTGCCGTAGCGACCGACAATGTTCCGCGTTTCAAAAACTCCCTACGATTGGCACTTTTGACCAGTGCAGTAGGCTTGATTAGCTCATTTTTCATGTTGATTGATTTTTAAATAATACATCGGTTAAAGCTCAAAGCCACAAAACCTATTTCTGAAAATCAGCTTTTGTGGATTTGAACTGACTTACGAAGTGGGTAAAGTGATTGGATTGACTGGGGTTGAAAAAAAATTACAAATCGAAAAAATTGAATCTCTCACGGTAAACCATTGAAGAATAAAAACCGGGACCTTGTCCAAGATTAGCCATCCATTGTTTGAGAAAAGCCTTATTTTTCGAAAACAAATTTTTGCCATGAGATATTTAGCCCTTACCCTTTCGCTGATCCTGATTCATACCTTAGGATTTGCCCAGCAAAACCCTTCCACCCGCGAGATGGATCGAATCAATTGGATGGAATTTGCAGATTTTGTTCCTGAGAAAATCAATACAGTTTTGCTTCCAACAGGAACACTCGAGCCACATGGCGTGCTAAATAACGGTGCGGACAACACTGCTCCCACCGCCATGGCAAAAGCTATTGCTTCTGAACTCAATGCCTTAATAGCACCAACATTAAATTATGGAATCACTGGAAGTATGGCGGCTTTCCCAGGAGCTTTTCAGATAACCGAGGAAGCATACGCCCCATTTATCAGAGATATTTTGAAGGGCCTTGCCAAAAATGGTTTCAAAAACATCATCATCCTTAATGGTCACGGAGGCGGGCAAACTGCTGTACTTCAACGGATAGCAGGAGAAGTTGCTAATGAATTGGGAATTCGTACGCTGGTAATCAACTGGTGGTCTTATGCTTCGGATGTGACTTTGGAAGTATTCAAAGAAGATGGAGGACATGCTGGTCTTAATGAGACGGCTTATATTCAGGCGATTGATCCGACTTTGGTACATAAAGAAAAATACAATGCCGATATGGCGACTGCCTATCCGAAGACCGGAACTTGGTCTGCGGTCCCTTTTCCTTCCAGCATTGGACTCTATCAAGAAGGTCAGGGCTATCCAAATTTCAATGAAACTCAAGCCAAGGAATACTTCCAAAAAGTCAATGCAAAAGTAGCCGGGCTGATCAAAGAGACGATTCGAAAGTGGGATTTGGCAGGATTGTAGATTTAGGATATTAGATTTCAGATCTATGATTTGACGTGACTTCACTATTCGTTGTTCATCATTCGATATTCGAAGTTGACCTCCAAGTTTTTTTACCCTAAGAAACCTTCTTCAAACTTTACACTTCAAAATGCCCTACTTCTCCAACCAAAGCCTTCAAAATAAAGACTTTACTGCGGAGCCTTTAGAAAAAGGCGAGTATGAGTCTTGCCAGTTTCTTCAGTGCAATTTTTCGGGCTTGGACTTGAGTGGCTTCAGCTTCGAGAATTGTTCATTCATGAGCTGTGATCTCAGTAATGTGAAGGTGTTCAAAGCTGGATTTCAACAAGTAAGTTTCAAGGATTGTAAGATTTTGGGTGTCCATTTTCATACCTGCAATCCCTTTTTATTGGAATTCAGCTTTGATAAGTGTCAGTTGGATTACTGCAGTTTTTTCAATCTTCCGATGAAAAAAACCAAACTGGAAAGCTGTCGGATGCGCGAAGCCAGTTTCACGCAAGCGGACGTGAGCGGCGGAAGTTTTCGGGATTCAGATCTAAGCGGAGTGATTTTCGATCGGACGATTCTGGAGAAAACTGACTTCCGAAACGCCCAAAACTTCTCCATAGACCCCGAACTCAACCGAATCAAAGGGGCTTTTTTCGACTTGGATGGACTACCGGGTTTGTTAGAGAAGTATAGAATCAAGGTGGGATAGAATATAGGATGTATGATATGAGATGTATGATGTGACTTCAGAATTCATTATTTGATATTCAGCCTTCGATATTTTTCTTAAAGATTTCTTCCACAAAATCATCTGACAATTTCCTTCTCTACCCTTGCATTCGGGATGATTTTTTGACTACATTATAAACATTAATTTGTTGATTTAATTAACAAATTGAAGGGATATAATTGAAATATGGTAGAAATACACCTCGCTTTGCTCGGTGAAATACTAGAAACCTATCTCACCGAAAGCATATTTCAAACGATGCAAGGAGTCTGTATCTCGGGAGCAAAGCGACCTTATCTCGCGAAGCGTATCTCAGCGAAGCGATATTTCGCCAAAGGCCTATTTCAAAAAGTCAATTACAAAAATAAACCAGCGGAGACTTCTCACTTCGTTCGAAATGACCATGTTCACCAACTGCCACTCCCACTTCAGTTTCAAATACGGCACAATGTCCATCGAGGCATTGGTAGCGGAGGCAAAAGCCAAACGCATCGATGCGTTTGCGCTCACGGACATCAACTGCACCGCTGGTATTTTTCCTTTTATCCGGGTTGCGCAAAAGGCAGGCATTCATCCGGTGGTCGGCATCGATTTTCGAAATGGTAGCAGTCAAGCCTATGTGGGACTGGCGCAAAATCAGGAAGGCTTCTACGAACTCAATACCCACCTCTCTGATCACTTGGTTTACAAGAAGCCTTTTGCAAAGCGTGCACCGGCTTTTGCTCATAGTTTCATTATCTACCCACTTCCGGAGAAGTACTTTGATCTGCGGGAAAATGAATTTGTCGGCGTACATCCACACCAACTCAACCGACTGATTTCCTCCCCTTGGTATCGCTTCAAAGACAAACTCGTCTTACTCCAAGCGGTAAATTTCTCTTCCAAAATCGAATTCAATGCGCATCGACTTTTGCGCAGCATCGATCTGAATACCCTACTCAGCAAACTACCCATCGAGGAGCAGGCAGATCCTAGCGATCAGTTTTACAGCTACGCCGATATGGTTTCACGCTGTGAGAATCACAGCTACCTCATCGCTAATGCACAAAAAATTCTCGAGCAATGTCAGTTTTCCTTTTACTTCCAAGCGGTCAAAAACCGTCGGGATATTCTAGGTTCGGATTGGGAAGATTTTGACTACCTGCGCCAAGAAACCTTCAAGGGAGCCATCAATCGCTATCCGAATCTCAGTCCCACGATCAGTCAGCGAATCGAAAAGGAACTCGAACTCATCCAGCAAAAGTCCTTTACCTCCTACTTTCTGATCAATTACGACATCGTGACTTTTGCACAAGAGCGCAATTTCTACCATGTCGGCCGGGGCTCCGGTGCCAATAGCATTGTAGCCTATTGTCTCGGAATTACCGATGTGGACCCGATTGAGCTGGACTTGTATTTTGAGCGTTTTATCAATCTCTATCGGGAAAATCCCCCCGATTTCGATATTGACTTCAGCTGGACGGATCGGGATGCGGTGACAGAGTATATTTTCCAAAAATACAATCAGTCCGGTCAGGAGCATGTCGCACTGCTCGGCTCCTACAGCACCTTCCAAGCCAACTCTATGATCCGGGAACTCGGGAAGGTCTTTGGGCTACCAAAAAGTGAGATCGAGTCGCTGATTCACTATGCAGGAAAACCGGACTATGTCGCTGATCAATATGGTAAACTCATTCTGAAGTACAGCCAAGTCCTCCACGATATGCCCTCGCATCTGACTATTCATGCCTGTGGAATTCTGATTTCGCATAAACCGATTCATTATTACACAGCCACAGAAATGCCCCCCAAAGGCTTTCCCCTAGCGCATATTGATATGCATGTGGCTGAGGATATTGGATTGCACAAGTTTGACATCCTGAGCCAGCGTGGACTTGGACATATCAAGTCCGCCATCCAGATCATCTATGAAAATCAAGGGATCAAAGTCGATATCCGCCAAGTCGAACAGTTCAAAAAAGACCCGAAAATCAAAGCGCATCTACGGGATGGGCATACAATCGGGGCATTCTATGTGGAGTCACCCGCCATGCGTATGCTCCTGGCCAAGCTGAAAGCAGATGAATACCTTGAGCTCGTCGCTGCCAGTTCGATCATCCGTCCTGGAGTGGCTCGCTCAGGCATGATGAGGGAATACATCCTGCGCCATATCGATCCTGAGCGTCGTAAACTAGCCCATCCTGTCATGGCTGAGATCATGCCCGAAACCTATGGAATCATGGTTTATCAGGAGGATGTGATCAAAGTGGCGCATTACTTTGCAGGGCTAAGTCTGGGTGAGGCCGATGTGCTACGCAGAGGCATGAGCGGAAAATCCCGATCCAAGGATGAATTTGAGCGGGTGAAAGATCGGTTTTTTAGCAACTGTAAAGAAAAGGGACATCCGGATAAGCTGGCTGCTGAAGTCTGGTATCAGATCGAAAGCTTTGCGGGTTATTCCTTTGCCAAAGGCCACTCAGCTTCCTTTGCAGTGGAAAGCTATCAGAGCTTATACCTCAAAGCCTATTTCCCGCTGGAGTTTATGGTTGGTGTGGTGAATAATTTTGGGGGCTTTTATCATACCGAGTTTTACATCCACGAACTCCGAATGAATGGGGCTGATATCCAAGCTCCGCATATCAATGAAAGCGACTACTTGACCCGGATCACGAGCAAGACCGTCTATTTGGGTTTTATCCATCTGAAGTATTTGGAGAAATCCAGTGTAGAAAAAATCCTGAGTGATCGCCTCGAAAATGGACCCTTTGTAGGATTGGTAGACTTCACCGCACGGGTAGGTATCAGTCTGGAGCAATTACTGATTCTGATCCGAATTGGATGCTTTCGCTATACGGGAAAGACTAAGCAGGAATTGCTCTGGGAGGCACATTTTATTCTAAACAAGCGCAAAGTCATTCCCGGTCCAACTGATCTTTTCAAAGGCGATAGCGGATTCAATTTTCGTCAGCCAACTGTTCCGAAACTGGAAGAAATCGACATCCGCCAAGAAATCGTCGATCAAATCGATATTCTGGAGTTCCCGCTGGACTCCCCTTTTCACCTAGTCAAAGACCAAAGCATCCAAGGTATCCGAGCTCAGGATATGAAAAGCTATCTCGGCAAAACCGTGCAAATCGTGGGCTATCTAGTGACGGTGAAATACACGCGCACTATCAAAGGCGATGTGATGAACTTCGGGACTTTTGTAGACCGGGAAGGGCACTGGATCGATACGGTGCATTTTCCTCCTGTCGTAAAAAAATATCCCTTCAAAGGTCGAGCAATCTACTTGATCGAAGGCAAAGTCACCGCAGAGTTTGACTTCTATTCTATTGAGGTCACAAAGTGTGAGCGACTGGAGTATTGGAATGGAGGGGAGTAGTTCAAGAATTAGACTGGTTCAATACTTAGTTTTGGACCAAAATAGTCCTAGTTTTCAGAGTGAAGAAGCAGTCTTAAGACCTCAAAGAGATGGCCCAAGTCTAAAGACTTGGATCTGTAAGATTTATAAGATTCTTATGAATCTCACCATCCTTCATGATGATCAAAAATTTCTCTTTTGGTTGTGCAATCAGGCTAAGGTCATCTAACGGATTACCGTCCACCAAAATCAAATCTGCAAATGCCCCTTCTTCCACAACACCCAATTTTCCAGGATAAGGGCTTCTTAAACCTGAAAGCTGGAGCAATTCCGCATTGTCATGAGTTACGATCTTGAGGATTTCGGCATTGGAAAACCACTTTTGAAGTCGGAGAATATATTCATTCTGCAAGGCATTAAGTTCAGGTTCAAAAAGAAAATCCGTACCCCAAGCCAATTTCACTTTGAGCTTTTTAGCCAAAGGCCATACTTTAGATTGTCCTTCGATGACCGGTTTTCTCTTTTCCCGACGCAGAGGATCCATATCTGGAGTATCTTCTACCAGATTCTGGGTACTAAGCCATATCTTTTTCCTTGCCATCAACCGAAGCGTTTTTTCATCCAGCATCTGTCCATGTTCCACACATTTCACTCCTGCCTCAATGGCCCTTTGGATCGCCCTTGGTGTATAGGCATGTACCATTACATAAGTACCCCAGTCTTCCGCAGCCTCCACAGCAGCTCTCATTTCATCAAAAGTATATTGGGTTACATCCACCGGATCATATGCTGAGGAAGTTCCTCCTCCTGCCATCAATTTTATCTGACTCGCTCCAAAACGGAGGTTCTCACGAGTAGCTGTCAATACCTCATCCCTCCCATCTGCAATAAAAGTTGCATTGTATCTTTCCGCCCGAGAAGGTTCTCCAAAGAATCTCCTGGACTTTTCTTCCGGTGTCCTAAAATCCCCGTGTCCTGCTGTCTGACTGATAGTCGCTCCGGATGGCCAAATCCTCGGACCTTTAAACTTCCCAGCGTCTATCGCCATTTTCAATGGAAAAATCGGCCCTCCCGCATCTCTGACAGAAGTAAACCCCCTTAGCAACATCTCCTCCGCACCTTTGGAGGTTTTCTCTACAATAACTCCCTCCGACAACATCGGCGACATCATTTCCTTCATCGTGAGTGCGCCAAAAGCCATATGCACATGTACGTCAATTAAGCCGGGCATTAAGGTTTTTCCATTACCTTGGATCCTTTTTGCACCGGGCATTATTTCAATATTCGTTGGACTAATTGATTTAATTTTGTTTCCCTCTACCAAAACATTGACTACAGGAGTTAGCTCTTCGGACTTTCCATCAAACACCCTCACATTTTCAAAAACAACCACACTCAAATCCTGACTTTTTGATATGCCTTGGATCAAAAAAAATAACGACCATAAGATTAAAACGCTCTTTTTCATGTGTTTATAATTTTTCTATTTGGTCACATGGAATCTCGCAGATTATAATCATCCCAGTGTGTGACTTTTTAGTCATGCTCGATTTCATAAGAATACTTTATACCCGATTTCAATTTGGGTCAAATTAAAAAAAATTAAACTCTTCTCCTGTTTGATAAATAAAATTAACCTTTCCGCCTTGCTAATTGATTTAAACTATCCAATCAAAGGTAACGTCTTTCCGGATTTTGACTTCTACAGCATCGAAGTCACGAAGTGTGAGCGGCTGGAATATTGGAATGGAGGAGAGTAGAATTTAAAATGAAGAATGAGAGAATTGGAAATGAAAGGTAAAAGCCGGAGAATTATCTGAAGCCTCCAGCCAATTACATGTTAGGATGGATTCCATATGTGCTTCTTCATAGGTCATTGTATGATTTGTAGTAAAAAACTTTTGAGAAAAAGATCTAAATTGGACAAATTACGTTATCTTAAAGGACAATTTACCTAATTGAGTGATGGCAAAGAAAAATCAGAAAGTCAATGAGCCAGCAGTTGCTTATCTCCGAAATACCAATCTATCCGTTGGGGATGTACTCGATATCGATTCTAGCGGGTTGGACGAGCCACTGAGTCGGGTTGAGACTTTTAGAAATGGTCTAGAGAAAAAATCTTTTGAAAGCCTCAAAGAATTATCAGGGCTTGATTACAATACTTTAGCGACTGCTTTGGGTGTCTCCTCCAAAACCCTCCAGCGAAAAGAAGTATTCGATACTGCTCAGTCCGAAAAGATCTATGAGTTGGCCGAATTATATACGCTGGGCATCAATTATTTTGGTCGGGAAGGATTCAGAAGATGGATGGAGCGACCACTTTTCACCCTTGGCAATCGAGCGCCTCTGGGCCTGATAGATGTATCAGAAGGCTTGGACCTTCTCAAAACAGAAATCATGCGACTGCAGCATGGTATTGCTGTTTGATCGATATGAAAGTCTATCGAATCGCCTTATCCCAATACTGTGATACCAGTGGCGAAGGAGCTAAAATCTATGGAGGCAGGTGGAATCTCCCCGGATCTCCTGCTATCTATGCAGGATCGAGTATCTCTGCTTCCCTGCTAGAAAGGTTGACGATTGATCCCGAATTGCTGTCGTCGGAGCGGTATATTAGATATGCCGTAATGGAAATCAATATTCCCAATGAACTGGTATTCACACCGGAACTACAGGATTTGCCGATAGGCTGGAATCATATTCCACCAGTAAAAGCATCACAAGCATATGGCACTGACCTTTTAAAATCCGGGATAGCCTGTTTTGCTGTGCCTTCGGTAGTGGATTCCAGTTCTTTGAATTATGTAATCAATCCGTTGTATGAGAAATTCCATTTGTTGGAATTCAAAACCTATCCGCTGGAGTTGGATCAGCGGATTGTCAAGTGATTAATTGAGAAGTTTTTTCCAACCAAAAATTACCCAAAATACTTTCTCACAAATCCCTGACAATCAAACACAGGAATATCTGAAAAGTGAAAGTCACTTAAATCTTCTGTTACTATCACATCACAAGAAGACCCTAGAGCAGCGAAATATTCCAAACCATCTTCTAAATCCAGGACACTAGGATTTAAAACCGCCTGGAGGACTTCATTTGTACCCACCGTGGTAATCAAAAGTTTTGAAGTTAAAATTCCGATTTTCTTTTTTGCGAGTGCGGATCCACTCTTTTTCTCAGAAAAATAAAAAGCGATTGCAAGACAGATTGGAGAAGTGTAGAGCTCATATCCATTGATTTGTCCCAAACTTAGAACCCTAGAAGAATAGGGGAAAACAGGAAATTCCTTATTCAAAACAGAGATAAGAACATTTGCGTCTAAAAAAACCTTCATCTCCGAGACTCAAAGAACTCCTTTTTTTTAGAAGAACTCTTATCGGTGGTACGGATATACTCCGCCTCTCCTTCCTCCACCTGATCAATCCAATCCGCAATCGGAAGATCTTCCAAAGTTTTAAAATCTTCTGAAGTCAACTGAGAATAAATATATTCAGTCAGTCTTGAAAGACTGATTTGATTCTGCTTTGCAAAGGCCTTAGCTTTTGCTATCACTTTGGAATCAAAAGCAAGCGTAATTTTAGTATCCATAGTTGAATTGTTATACGACAAAAATAAATATTTTATACGTAAATTAAAATCAATTTTTAGTTACCTCCTTCAATTTCAGCTTATAATAAATCACTTGATCTTCTTCGGTTTCGAAAAAATCCTGATGCTTCAGAGCCAAAATATCACCATTCTCTAAAGAGATTGTAGTAAAAATCAAACCTGGTGGAACAGGATTATCTGTTTGCAATTGATTAAAATCAAAATCAAAAACAGTCAAATATTTCTTCTTAAGCTTTTCTATTTCTCTCCTACCTTCAGGACTATCCCTATCAAATTGCCTAGCTAGGTCTTCAGAGACTCCTTTGTGATAGGTCACCACTATTTTATCCTTAGCTTGATAGATTTCTTGGATAGAACCGGGGAAATCATAGGCAGACAGTTCATTATAATCCTCAGCATTTTCAAATGGAACACCCTTTTCCATTACTGCGTCAGTTACACCCAAACTCACTTCTTTTTGAAATAGTACTTCTCCCTCTTTCTCCTGATAAACCCAAAATTTCAATTCATTTCTAAAATAAAGAATCCATTCGTTTCCAAATTTATGGACAGTGGGAAATGTCCAAAAATGAAAATTTCCATCGTTAAAAATAGAGTTGGGAGGAAATGGCATAGTAAAACGGGAAGTATGGGAAGCAGTATCAATTACTTCTAGAATAGGAGATTTATATAAATTCTTGATTAAATCAGCCAGATTATCCCAATCCAATTCCCCTTTCTCTGGCCTAATAAATGCGATATCTTCTCCCAAGGAATAATAAGGATCACCTTTAAGTCCATTTAAATAGAAATATTCTGAAGGCATTTTATAACTCCAAACCCTATTCCCTTGAAAATCATATCGATAAAATCCCTCCGGAGCAGCCATAAATTCAATCCCCCCATTAGACAACCCTATGGGGTTTATCCATCCCGGCACCGCGTCCGGTCCATCAGTCGGGAAATTAAAAGTGGAAGAAATACTTCCGAATTTATCCAAAACCAACACCTCTCTATCCCCATTCCCCCAAGCCAAGTACTGCTGACTGGAAGAATCATAATCAATGATCCACAAGTCCCCCAAATAATCAATCTGAAGTGAGTCTACAATTTCAATTGAATAGGTAGCAGCAGTATCCTGATTTGCTTGGTCGGAAGAATTACATGCAAATAGAACTAATAACCCAAAAAAAGTCATCAATTTTCTCATCCTGAAAAATAGAAAAAACGCTTCTGTGATTTTAGTTAAAAAAAGCAAACTCAGCTCTTTCCGCCAACATTAAAGACAAATGCCCGATATTTCAGCAAAGCCACGAAAGTCGCACCACCAAAAGCATTCCCTAACAAAGCTGTACTCTGAAAAGAAATGTAATCCCAGAATGATATCTCAGGTGAGCTCATCATTCCCGAAAAAATCTCCACACTTCCAATAATACTATGGTGTAATCCGGTAAAAGCCATCACCGCGGTAATCAAAAATATCATCACTATTCTGCTGATAGTATCCCGAGCTGAAGCAAGTAACCAAGACAAAAGTCCCATCAACCAGCCTGCCAAAATCGCACTTACAAAGATCACCCCTAAACTGAAATCTAAAACATGAGTAGCGATCTTGACCACCGTTTCTTGATCAAATAAATGAAGACTTGGGCCTAGCCACAGTAATATTAATGCTATAAAATATCCACCGATTAAGTTGCCACATATTACCAAAGCCCAGATTTTCAAAAGACTTAACACATCTCGTTTTTTATTTAAAACAGGAAGAGTCAATAAGGCTGTCTGCTCGGTAAAAAGTATACTTTGCCCCAAAACGACCAAGATAAACCCCAAAGGATAGACAAAAGCAATCATTTTGAACATGGTGTCTTCACCTAGTTTTCCGTCCAGAAAATAGAATAAAGAACAAATCATCAGGTAACTGAACCCTATCTCTAGACCTGCGGTCAGTGAACTTAATAAAATGCTTTGAGGGCTCTTTTCGTAAGTCTCTTGAGCATCGCTCAGCTGTTCACGAAGGATTTCTCCATGAGATTTGGCAGTATCCTTCTTTTGAGACTCTGATTTCTCAATCTCTCGATCTATTCGCCTTTGCTGCTCCTCTTCGAGTTGCTCTTTTGTTTTTTCTTTATTCCACATCATCCTAAAAGTTCATTTTCCATCTGACTACGACGGACTTATTTTATCTTTCAAAAAGCATACTATCTTCTACATTTCATTATTATCTGGGATTCAAACTGCTTATCATTTGACATGGTTGAAAAGAATTCTTTTAGATAGGATTTGGCGAGCTTGACATCACGTTCTTCCATGAAAAGTTGATTGTCTACCAGTGCCATCAGCTCAGGCTCTTTAGCCAAAAACTCTTGCCGAACAGCCTGCATAATTCCTTCGTCTCTACAAAACCCTCGATAAAGCCGATCGGTTATTTTTTCGATATCTACCAGATTACTGACTTGCGCATAAGGAGGGCTAACCAAGCCAGTCATATCAAAATCATACGCCAATGGAATGAATTCGGTATCGGAAAGTTTCATGATCTTCTGATTGTGATAGAACATACTTGACCAATCCGTATTGCCGATCATGTATTGAAAGAGGTCATGACGGACAGTTGCAGAGTCCATCAGGAAAGTAGGCCCCAGTTTTTTTTCATCAAAAATCTCCCCGCCGAATTTCTCCGCCACCAGGTCATCATCCTCGATCAAAAACCCTATCAACTCACTTACTTCCCCTTTTTTATCATCCTCATCGACAAAGGAAATTTTCACCAAACGAGTTGGAAAAAAGTAGGGAGTGACTTTCTCATACATCTTGTAGGCAAGGTATTCCTTTGCGATATAGCTCGGAGCATTTTTTGAGTCATTACAAGGCATGACTAGCTTTAAGCTTTTATGACCTTCAAACGGGGTTTCTTTTGATTTTTTCTTTTTGATTTTTATCCGAATCGGAGGATAGGAGCAATTATCCCTACGGAAATTACCTCGGGCTCTCAAGTCAATATCCAGACTATCCCAACCACCTTCGGTGTTTTTATACATTAAAAATGTATCAATGAAGGTTGAGTCATTCGTTTCGGCCTTCACTTGTTTAGAAGAAAATTTCATCTGAATTTCCAGAGGTTCTTCGGTAGAAAAAAGCTCCGGATAAGTCTGAGAAAAAGAATTTAACGAAAGAAAGAATCCGATTAGGAAGAGTGCGAAAAATCGATTTAGTACATTCATTTTAATTCGGTTAAAGTTTATAATTATTCAAAAATCGGATTGGCTTCTTTTTTAATTCTCTCCAATTCGAGCGAATCCAAATCAAACGTTTCGAGTTTAATATCATCTATACCATCTTGGTCAAAAGGATTTTCCAACTGCTCCTGCACATTGAAAAGAGAGATGAGAATAAATGAAGATACGATCGAAAGGGAATAAAGAATCCACGAATCATTCATCGATGAAGATTCATTCAATCTATAAAGGATGGAAGGAACGTAAATAATCGGATAGAGGTAGATAAATAAAAGGCAGTAAGCCCTGATCGAAGTAGGAGTTCGATGAAGCTTGATCGCCGCAGTATTTTCAATTCCAATATGCACATCACGCATGAAACCGAGGACTTTGAGTAACCCATTGATTTTTACTTTACTGTTCATATGGATTAACATATCATTCACCTTGCTTACATCAGCCCTTAAACTTTCAATAGGAAGTGGCTCTGGCCCCAAATAGGAAATCAGTGACTTTGGAATTCGAAGAAGTATTTCCAAAACATCATCTTTCTCCTTAGATGAGATTTTTGTATTGCTTTCGATGCTGGACTTAACTGTAATTATTCCCGCCTTAAATCTGGACAAAAACTCTAATGCTTTTTCCCTGCGCTTGAATGCACTTCTGATCGTAAAAACCAATGGGAAAATAATAGCAATACTGATCATCGTCAAATCAAAATTGTATTGAAAGTTGAATCTTATGGTCAGAAAAGTGGCAAACCAAGTGATGCCCAATGCAATCAAAGTTCGGGAATTGATAATAGACAGGTATTTTTCCATTTAAAAAAGGCTCCGAGAGAAAATCAGTTAAAGAAGTTTAATTCAACCCTGATGAAAAGATTCTAAACTCAAAATATTTCAACAGCTCAATGGAAATATACTAAAAATCTTAGGATGAAATCAAAAATCCAGACCAAAGAAACAGATCAGTCTCATCTCATTTTTAAAGCAATAGATCTAAATTCCACCTCAGCGCCTTCTGCCTGAAGAGCAATCTGACCCTTGGTTGCAGTTGCACCGAAGCCTTCATTTACTAAGACTCCATTCACCCAAACGGTCACCCGATCTTGGCTACATTCGACTTTTAAGTGATTCCATTCCCCTAGTGCTTTCTCAGTATCATCTGTCAAATTGATTATTCGTCGCTCCTTCCCTTCCGTCACTCCCCAATTTTCCTTTGACCCCCGCCTAGCTTCCATATTTTCCACTTGTATATTCTCTTGAATACACCAGAAATCTCCGGCATTCTGATACATCAGCTGAACCTCAATGGACTTGGGAAACATCCCATATAATGCACGGGGAGTTGAGGCATGAACTAAAACCCCACAATTCCCCGGTTCTCCAGCGAAGCGATAGTCAAGCTCTAAGGTGTAATTTTCATAAATCGCATCCGTAATCAAATGACCTTGAGGAGTCCCTAAACTCACCAAAAGTCCATTTCTAACTATAAATGGAACTCGAAGGGAACTGTCATTCTGTAAATCAGGAACATCGATATGCCATCCTTTAAGATCTTTTCCATTAAAAAGTGAAATCTCTTTTCCTTGAGCAAAGACAATCTGAAAAGAGATAAGAATAATAAGAAAAGTGATGGTCAGTTTCATGTGTTTATAATTTGGTTTTTATTGGCTAGGTAGCCTGTCCCGTTCCGATATGTTTCGGGATTGGGAGAATCTCACTGGGTTACAATCATTCCAGTTTGTCACTTTTTGGTCATGCCTGTCTGCCTCAGTCATGCTCGGTTTCATAGATTCAGATTGGATTAGAATTTACCTTATCGAGGCCTTGCCTCCCAAATCCTCATGAACAGCATGTGAGCCATTCTTCGCGCATGCTCTTTGGCAAAGTCAGCTATTTCTCCTTCAAAATACCGATCAATTGTCATAAACCAAAGCTCCAGCCAATTTCCAAAATGTGCTTGCTCTATGGAATGATCTACTTTCTGATCCACCTGCTGATGGACTTTAGTGGGGTTAAATTGACCTTTTCCCGGTCCAGTTTGAAGTAAAATCATTTCCCAAAAATCAGAAAGATGTACTAAATGATGATCCCAATCTTGGACAACCGAATTAAAGATTGGTCCTAAGGTCTCATGAACCCGAATTTCTTTATAAAATCTTCGAACTAAAAAATCTACTTCTTTTCGGCTTTTGATGTCAATTCTGTCCATGATCAATCTTTCAGAATCTTCTCCAAAACTTCCAGTTTCCCATCAATTTCTTCTGAAATGGGTAGACCTAAAATCTTACAAATGAGTGGATAAATGTGGATATTATCAAAGGATTCGATTCCCATTCCTGATTTAATTTGAGGCCCCTGAGCATAGAAAATTCCATGCATCTCAGGGTATTCTTGGCTATAACCGTGGGTACCTCTTACACTCGTTCCATCAATTCGCATTCTACGGCTCACGACTTCCCTGTATTCTTCATTATCAATAAAGTAATGCCCCAAATCAGCCAAGACAATCACATCGCCAATTCGATCTCCGTGAAGACTAACATCATGATAATATTCTCCATCTGCCGGATCAAAAACTTTAAAGCCAACTGCTTCCTTTCTTATCTCTTCTATAACTTTTGCTTTGTCCTTTGGATCATCGAGATAGATATGGGCTAAAGCTCCACTATTGACTACTTTACCGGAAACATCTTGTGTAATTCCATCAAGCGAAATATAGTTTTCCAAAGACACATCAGCCATCCCATGATCGGAAACGATGATAATATTCACATCTCGGTCTAGGCTTTTGACTCCCTCAAATAATGCACCCAACTCCCTATCCAATTGTTCTAATCGCTGGGAAAGCTTAGCATCATTAGTTGCTCCGTAACCATGTCCGACATCATCCATATCAGAAAAATACATCGTGATCATCCTGGGTCTGATTGAATCTGGCATTTGCAGCCATTCAAAAACCTTAGAAACTCTGGTTAGATTATTTACACGCCCATCATAATCATAGTAATAACTAGGCCGAACACCCTGCACATCTGCTTCAGAGCCCACGAAAAAGTAACTCGCTGCCTTCATCCCATTCTGCTCGGCAAGTACCCAAAGTGGAGTCCCACCATACCAACTCCCGTCAATTACCAATTCTCTATTATTGATTTTGTAGGTATCATTTTTATCAGGATTATAAAATGAATTATCAACGATGCCATGATGCTCAGGTCTTAATCCGGTAGCAATTGTATAGTGATTTGGAAATGTCTTTGTTGGAAAAGATGGAATCAAGGAATTTGCTGCAACGCCACTGGCAATGAATTTCCGAAGATTCTCAGGTTGAAATCGCTCCACATAATCATATCGAAATCCATCCAGCGATATTAAGATCACATGAGGATCTGATTTCTCCTGACTCATTGAAGGATTCAAAATAAAGAGCAAACAAATGCTAAAAATGCTCAAGAATTTTTTCATGGTACTTTCCTTTAGGATGCGTCAAAGTTCTTCCTTTCTCGACAAAACACAAATGAATAGACAAACTTGAAATAAAACTTTTAAGACAATTGCGAATCGGTCAGTTTCTTTTTACTCACTTTTCCCCAAAATCGGCAAATCCTTACTGAGATAAAATCAAAATAGTCCCCGGACAAGCCAATTTTGACACGGTATAAGATTTGGGTGTAGGTAAATCAAATATCAATAAAAATGAAAACTATCAACAAATTAGTAATTGGTTCAATGTTAATAGGCCTATCATTTGGGACCTTTAGTTGCGGCACAAGCAACGCTGTAAAAGGCGGGGCCATAGGTGGTGCAGCTGGAGGTGCTTTAGGTGGAGTCATGGCAGGCGGAGAAAATACTGCATTAGGTGTGATTTTAGGATCAGCAATCGGCGGATCTGCCGGAGCTATCATTGGAAAGCAAATGGATAGACAGGCAAAAGAATTGGAGAAATTGGAAAATGCGGAAATCGAACGCGTAGCTGAAGGAATCAAAATCACTTTCGATTCTGGATTGATGTTTCCAACAAATCAATTTGCACTTACTGAGCAGTCTAAAACAAACTTGCGCGAACTTGCAGAATCTCTTAAAGAATACCCAGATACGGATATCTTGATTAATGGACATACCGACAACACGGGAAAAGAAGCTTACAACATGAATTTATCAAAGAAAAGAGCTGGATCTGTCAAAAACTTCTTGACCTCTCTAGGAGTAGAAAATGGTAGATTAGAAATAGTAGCTTTTGGAGAAGAAATGCCAATAGCTTCAAATGAAACTGAGGAAGGAAGACAAAAAAACAGAAGAGTTGAAGTAGCTATTTCCGCTAATGAGAAAATGCAAAATGATGCAAAAAATGGCGAATTGGATAAAAATTAAGGTTTAATTCATTACAAATTAGTGATACTGAAGACGCCAAATATGGCGTCTTCTTTTTTTTAATAGGCAGAGAAATATCTCTAAATTCAAGGCATGATTAAGCCTTTTAAGATTTTTAGTTCGTTCAGCTACATTGCGCTGATCAGCTTTTGCATTTCGTGCACAGGATGTACTGAAAATCCAATCCCTAAAGATTCAATAGAAGTCAAACTTTCTGATGAACAGCTCCTGGATTCTGTTCAGTATTACACTTTCCAATATTTTTGGGATGGGGCAGAATCCAATTCAGGCATGGCGCCTGAGCGCATTCATTTGGACGGTAATTATCCAGACAATGACCAATTCATTGTGACAACTGGAGGAACAGGAATGGGTTTAATCGGGATCTTGGGAGCGATCGATCGAAATTGGATCACAAGGGATCAAGCCAGAATCAGATTCGAAAAGATGGTTGGGTTTTTAGAAAAAGCAGACCGATGGCATGGAATCTGGCCTCACTGGCTGGATGGTAAAACCGGAAGAGTCAAACCTTTTTCTCCGAAAGACAATGGTGCTGATTTGGTAGAATCTGCATTTTTGATTCAGGGCCTACTTGCTGTGCGGGAATATTTCAAGGATGGATCGGAAGCAGAAAAATCCCTCGCAAATAGGATCGATTTGCTTTGGCGTGAAATGGATTGGGATTACCATACCCGAGACGGTCAAAATGTATTGTATTGGCATTGGTCACCAAATTTTGCTTGGGACATGAATTTTGCCCTCGAAGGCTATAATGAAGCCTTAATCACCTACATTTTGGCAGCTTCTTCACCCACTCACCCAATTGCACCTGAAGTTTACCATCAGGGCTGGGCAAGAAATGGGGACATAAAAGCCAACGGAATTGCTCCTTTCGGCTTTCCTCTCCAGCTCAAACATAACGGAGCCGAAGAATATGGAGGGCCACTTTTTTGGGCACATTATTCCTATCTAAGCCTAAACCCAAAAGGTCTAAAAGATGACTATGCCGACTATTGGGAGGAAAACAGAAATCAAACGCTAATAAACAGAGCCTGGTGCATAAACAATTCCGGCAATTTCAAAGGCTATGGAGAAGATCTTTGGGGATTGACAGCCTCATATTCGATCAATTTCTACGATGCGCATCGTCCCGGCAATGACACTGGTGTGATTTCTCCTACAGCCGCCGTCTCATCAATAGTCTATACCCCAGCCGAAAGCATGAAAGTGATTCGAAATCTCTATGAAAACTATGGGGATAAAGTTTTTGGAAAGTTTGGATTCTATGATGCCATGAGTCCACATCATGATTTCTTCCCGCAGCGATACCTTGCTATTGACCAGGGACCAATGGTAACAATGATAGAAAATCACAGAAGTGGCTTGGGCTGGAAACTCTTTATGAGTGCCCCAGAGGTGAAAGAAGGCTTGGACAGATTGGGATTTAGCTATCAAATTCCTTAAGTTCTATTTTAAAATCTGCTATGCGACTTGTTGACAAATCTTTTGTAATTATCGGAGGAACTTCCGGAATAGGCCTTTCTGCTGCGAAAGCGCTTGCGCGAGAAGGCGCGAATCTGGTACTTGTTGGACTAGATGAGCAAAGTTGTAAGGATGCTTATGTTGCGCTGGATGGTATGGCTCATGTGAACTTTGAGGATGCGCAAGAGGAGGGTGTCGCAAAATCGGCAATAGAAATTTGCATCGATATCTATGGGAATTTTCATGGACTTTATCATGTCGCCGGAGGAAGTGGTAGAAAATTCGGAGATGGTCCGCTTCATGAGATGACGCTCGAAGGTTGGAATAAGACACTTTCCCTAAATCTCACATCTTTGATGCTATCCAATCAAGCCGCAGTTCAGGCTTTTCAAAATCTCAAGCACGGTGGATCGATTCTGAATCTAGGCTCTATTTTAGCCTTTTCACCTTCACCAAAATACTTCGTCACCCATGCTTATGCTGCTGCAAAAGCTGCTGTGGAAGGTTTGACTGTAAGTTCGGCTGCATATTACGCTTCTCAAAATATTCGAATCAATGTCCTTGCACCGGCTTTGGTCGAAAGTCCTATGTCCCAGCGCGCCATGACCAATTCTGAAATCATGAATTTTTCTGCTTCCAAAATGCCTTTGGATGGTGGGCGAGTTGGTCAACCTTCTGATCTCGATCAGGCTGCAGTCTTTTTTCTTTCGGATGATTCCAAATTCACCACAGGCCAAATCCTCCACATCGATGGTGGCTGGCACTTGACCGAGGGACAATACGGATGAGGAAAGCAATTGGTATAGACCTGGGAGGAACAAATATCAAAGGTGTCCTAATCGATGAGCAAGGAAAAATCCTGCATCAAACTCGAAAAGCCACAGTTGGAGAGGAAGATGGAGTTTGGCAACAGAATGTAAAAGCACTTTACCAAGAAATTCAAAACTTTGACCCCGATTCTCAAATCCAAGTAGGACTTTCTGCACCTGGACTGGCTAATGAAACGAACTCCTGCATCAACTTTCTACCGAATCGACTTCCTGGTTTAGAGCAATTGGATTGGTCTACTTTTCTAGGAAAAGAAACTTACGTTTTGAATGACGCTCACGCTGCCTTGGTGGCAGAAGCTTCATTCGGGGTGATGAGAGGAATGAAAAACGCTATTTTGCTTACTCTTGGTACTGGAGTAGGCGGAGGATTATTGTTAGACGGCAAACTTTATCAAGGCCTTGCCCAAATGGCTGGTCATATCGGTCATTCGGCTATTCAATCCGGAATGGATGACCTAAGCATTCTTGGAATCCCAGGAAGCCTGGAATATGCTATTGGAAACTATTCCATTGCCAAACGCAGTCAAGGGACATATCAAAGTACTTATGAATTGTTGGAAGCTTATCAAAGAGGCGAGACATTCGCCAAATGGATGTGGCTGGATATGATGCGCACGCTTTCCTTGGCGATCTGCTCGCTTGCCAATATATTTTCACCGGAAGCGGTTGTGCTGTCAGGTGGCTTAACCCATGCCGGTGATTCGCTCTTTGTCCCACTTCAGGACTTTGTGGACCGCTATGAATTCCGGCCAAATGGAAAGCAAACCAAAATCATCAAAGCCCAATTTGAAGACTTCTCGGGCGCTATTGGCGCAGCAGCTTTTGCCCTCAAAAAAACTTAAATCTACCGGAAAACAAGAAAACCATGTCCTATACCCAAACCTACCTCGACCGCTGCCAAGAACTCTTGGATGGAGTTCGTACTCAAGAATCAGCCATCCAAACTGCTGCAGATTGGTTTTCAAAATCCATTTTAGCTGGTCGAATGGTCCATGTTTTTGGTTCGGGTCATAGTCGCATCATGGTGGAAGAGATGTGGCCTCGCTATGGATCATTCCCAGGTTTCAATCCGATTGTGGAGCTTTCGTTGACTTTTCACAATCTTGTTGTAGGGGCGAATGGGCAGCGTCAAGCTATGTTTTTGGAGAACGTTCCGGGTTTTGCTTCTCAAATTCTTCGAAATTTTGACCTTTCAGAAATAGATTCCGCATTGGTGATTTCTTCATCTGGATGCAATGTAGTACCGATTGAAATGGCTGAAATCTTCCAATCGAAAGGGATCAAAACCGTTGGCTTGATTTCCAAAAAGCATTCTGAAGCCTCCACCTCAAAAAGATCCGATGGGAAAAAATTGCAGGATTTCTGTGATTTAGTATTGGATTCAGGCGCGCCGGTGGGAGATGCAATGGTCCAAATTGAAGGCTTAGAAACTCCCGTCGCTCCCGGTTCTACAATCGGATCTTGTATGTTGGTCAATGCCGTCAAGGCAGAAGTAGCAAACTTGCTTACCAAAGCGGGGCATCCTCCAAAAGTATTGACTGCAGGAGCGGTGATCGGAGCTAAAAAAGCTACCGAAATCTTCCAAGCGGCCTATGATGAACATGGGCATCGAATCGCCAAAATGTATCAACAAAATGGAATCCCATCTTATGTCTCAGAGCAAAACCCTGTGAAATAAGGTGCAGATTTCATTTCCAAAATAAGCGCACAGGTAATATATTATACTTTCAAACCCAAAAGATCAAAACCTATGGCAAACATCTGTATTCTCGGAGGAGGATTTATTGGTCGATTTTATGCCGAGTCATTAACAGGAAGACGGTCGAGAGACCAAGTCAAAGTCGTCTATTCCAGATCAGAAGAAACTGTAGCTCGCTTTGCGAAAGATTATAATGTTCCGGTCTCATTTACCGATATGGAAAAAGCAGTTGCGCATCCAGACTCAGCGATTGTGATCATTGCTTTACCAAATTACCTGCATGAAGAAGCAGTAATGCTTTGTGTAAAATATAAAAAGCCAGTACTCTGCACCAAGCCACTTGGAAGAAATGCCGAAGAAGCATTTCGGATGATGGATGCCTGCGAAAAAGCAGGAGTCTTCTCGGGCTATTTGGAAGATCTTTGCTATACACCAAAATTCCAGAAATCACTCAAATCTGTTCAGGATGGAGCAATTGGCCGGGTACTTTGGGCGAAATCGCGAGAAACCCATCCGGGCCCTCATGCCGATTGGTTTTGGGATCTGGAAGCAGCTGGAGGCGGAGCGATTGTGGATCTAGGCTGCCATTGCATTGAGATTTCGAGGAATTTTATCGGGAAAGATATTCGCCCGTTGGAAGTCATGTGCTGGGCAGACACCCAAGTGAAGCCTATTGATGCAGAGGACCATGCAATCGGTTTGGTGAAATATGAAAATGGGGCAATCGGTCAATTCGAGGTGAGCTGGACCTTCCGTGGTGGAATGGACCTTCGAGATGAGGTGATGGGAACTGAGGGGACGATTTGGGTAAATACTTGGCTGAGAACCGGATTTGAGATGTTCACTTCAGGGGAAGGAAAGGGCTATATCGCAGAAAAAGCGGAATCTGATTCTGGTTGGCAATTCCCAGTTGGTGACGAGGCTCACGAGTTGGGCTATCCAAATATGTTTATCGATATGTTTGATGCAATTGAAAAAGGCACTGCACCCCAAGAAACTTTCTACGATGGCTATGTAGTGAACTCAATAATTGATGCGGCATACAAATCTGCGAAAACCAAGCTTTGGGAACCTGTGGATTTGAAAGTTTGGCGTGGAAAAACCGGCATCACCAAACCTTCCGTCTTCCAAGAATACGATGCGGATCATTGGCTAATCAAAACCGAAAAACTCCCGAATGGCGATAAAGTCACGATTGTTAAAAACAAAGAAAGTGGAAAAGTGAAGGAGATAGTGGGGTGATGGGTGTTTGGTGTCGGGTGTTGGAGGTTGGATGCGGGAAGCTTCGATATTTTGACTTTTACGCAAATAATAAAATGCTAATCATAAGGTAAAAATATGGACTCAAGGGAGATGTATATGGCCACGAAACATTTGGGATCATTAATAAAAAGAGAATCGGAGTTCTTTTATTGGGGCAAAAGCTTTAAAAAATGGAATTGATAAATTCAATTGATACAGCTGTTTTCACTACAACGTTTGTCCTCTTGGAAAACAAGCCAATCACTTTTGTAACACATGAAATTGAGGATGGAGCTTGGCAATTCTTTAGTGATGATGAATTTGAGAATTTTGAAGATGTAGCTAGAATAGTGGGATTTCAGGAGATATTAAATATTGACCCTTCTCTTATTCAGCTTCTTGAAATGGAAGCCGGTTATACAGCGACTAGAGCCAGCAAAGATTGTAATTGGAAAATCCGAAGAGCGGGATGAAAAAACACTTCTTTTTTTGATGAAATGGCTTTAAAATATTAACTCAAATCTATTGATCCCCAATCTCCTAACCCCTATTCCCTAACCCATGCAACCAACCCCAATCAGAACCACCGTAATCGGCTCCTACCCTTTTCCGGGATGGCTCGAGTTCGGCTCGAATAACCTAGACAAATTTGGAAAAGCAGACATCGCCGAAATGATCGATGATGCAGTCAGTATTGCTATCAAAGATCAAGTCGATGCAGGACTTGATGTAATCACTGACGGAGAGCAAACTCGAATCGATTTCAACCTTTCTTTCTATGGCTTTCTGAAAGGTCTCCAACCCAATCATGACGAGACCCGAAAGTTTGGACCTCCTGCCCATGATCAGCGAGGGAAGCATTCCATCATTGAGCCATTGACTGCTCCGGAAGGATTGGGTGCAGTAGAAGAATATAAACGCTTGGTTCGCCTTGCCCCAAAAGGCCCGACTTTGAAAGCTTCAATTCCCGGACCTTATACCTTGAGTGGTAGAATGATTCCTGATGGCAAAATCTACAAGGATCGATATGAAATCACCGAAGCACTTTTGCCTTTAGTTCGAGAGGAGATTCAGCGATTGGTGGATGCAGGTTGTCAGGAAATCACCGTGGACGAGCCATCAATGTCATGCTATGCCTACAAAGAAGATACGAAGCGATTTGTGGATATTTTCAATCGAACGGTTGCACCAGCGGTAGGAAAAAGTAGACTTTCAACGCATTTATGTTTTGGGAATTTCAAAGGAAGACCTGTTGGTTTCCGTAAATTGTATCCGATGTTACCAGATTTCCTAGACTTCAACGTCGATGAAATCCATATCGAAATGGCCAATCGGGAATTTGATGAATTACCACTTTTGGCCCAATTCGCAGAAAAAATGGACGTCGCTGTAGGAATCATTGATGTGAAAAATTATTACATCGAAACAGTTGAGGACGTCAAAAACAGAATCAAACAAGTCCTTCAATATGTCCCAGCAGAAAAGCTGGCAGTAGCACCCGATTGTGGACTCAGTCAAACTGCCCGCTGGGCAGCCAAGCGAAAACTCGCAGCAATGTGCCAAGGAGCGAAAGAGATGAGGAGGTAGGAAGTTGGAGGTCGGATGTCGGATGTCGGATGTTGGATGTTGGATGAAAAAAATTCAGATACTTGACTTCCAGAATTTTAAACCCCAAAGTAAATGGCTAGAATGAGACTATCAAATCGGCTTTAAGCCCTTAATTTTAAATTATTAATTTTCAAATTTTAAATTCTTCCCATGAATTTTACTTTAAAAGAAGTCGCAAAAATGATCGACCATTCTTTGCTTCATCCCACGATGACCGATCAGGAAATGGAGGATGGATGTAAGCTGGCTTTAGAATACGAGGTAGCCGCGGTTTGTATCAAGCCTTATTTTGTAAAGGAGACTGCCAAGCTTTTGAAAGGCTCCAAAGTCAAAGTTTGCTCAGTAATCGGTTTTCCGCATGGGAATAGCACCATCAAATTGAAAGTCTTGGAAACCCGTCAAGCTTGCAAAGATGGCGCGACTGAGATCGACATGGTGGCCAACTGTGGCAAAGTTCTAGGCGGAGACTGGAGCTATGTTCGAAAAGAGATCAAAGCCATCAATAAAGAATGCGAAAAGCATGGGGCAATCTTGAAAGTGATCTTCGAAAACGACTTTTTATCCGAGGATAAATTCAAGATCAAGCTTTGTAAAATATGCAGTAAAATCGGAGTTGCATTTGTGAAGACAAGCACGGGCTATGGATTTGTAAAGCAACCCGATGGACATTACAGCTATGCTGGAGCTACCACACATGATCTGAAACTGATGCGAAAATACTGCGACCCGAAAGTTCAGATCAAAGCCGCTGGAGGAATCAGAACCTTAGATGGATTACTGGAAGCAAGAGATTTGGGCTGCACGCGTCTCGGAGCCTCAGCTACAGTAGCTATAATGGAAGAAGCCAAATCCAGATTAGGAATTTCAGGTGATAAAAAAGAGGCGGCAGAAGACAAATCCGGTTATTGAGATGATCAAACCAATCAAAAATGACGAGGAGCTTTTGGCTGAAATCAAAGCATACGCTGAGGAAGTGGAAGGACTTCGGATATGGTGGCTCGGTCAAAGTGGTTTTCTGATTCAATGGCATGGAATTCATTTGCTTTTAGACCCCTATTTATCCGATAGTCTCAGCAAAAAGTATCAGGGTACGGACAAGCCTCATGTGAGAATGAGTGAGTTGGTGATTTCACCGGAAAAGCTGGATTTCATTGATTTGGTCACTTCCTCACATAACCATACGGATCACTTGGATGCGGAGACACTTAAGCCAATTTTAAAGGCAAACCCTAAAATCCGTTTTGTGATTCCCGAAGCAAATCGAGCTTTTGTAGCTGAGCGAGTAGGATGTGATCCGAATTTCCTAATTGGGCTGACCGACCGACAGAGTTACTTTCTCAATCAGGCCGTGGCATTTAATGCGATTCCTTCTGCACATAATGAATTGGAGAAAAATGATAACGGCCATCACAAGTTCTTAGGCTATATCATTCAAATTGGCCCATATTCCATTTACCATTCAGGAGATACGCTATGGTATGAAGGTTTAGAGAAAAAAGTTGCCCACTTCCATCCTGATGTACTTCTTTTACCCATCAACGGAAATAAGCCAGAACGGAAAGTCGCGGGAAATATGAGTGCTGATGAAGCCGCTACATTTGGAAAAGCAGTGGGAACAGGAATTGTCATCCCTCATCATTACAACATGTTTGAGTTTAATACCGAAGATCCTGAGCGCTTTATAGAAGCGGCTGAAAAGGAAGGGATTCCATACCAAGTATTGGAAATTGGCGGGAAAATCGAGGTCTAATTTTAAATTGATTTCCAATAAACTTATTCAGAGCTTTTAAATATTCTGATTTGTAGTGTTAACTAAATAGAATATAAGTCTAATAAAGAGATATAATCAATAGAAGCACATCTATCGAAAAAAAACAGATCCAGCTAACTCAAATTTTTATGAATGAAAGCTTAGTGAAACCCAATCGCATCCTTTCAATTGATGTCTTGAGAGGTTTTGACATGTTACTTATCATTTTTGCAGATAGATTTTTCATAGGGTTGAACGAAGGTGTAGGAACCTCTTTTACTGAATCCTTGGCAAGACAGTTTGATCATCCTGAGTGGTTTGGTTCTACTTTCTATGACATTATCATGCCTTTATTCTTATTTGTTGTTGGAGCGGTAATCCCATTTTCTTTATCCAAAAGAATACAGGAAAACACCTCTAAAACATCCATTTACAAAAAACTTATCAAGCGTTTCATCATCCTATTTATCCTTGGTTGGATTGTTCAAGGTAACCTATTGGCCTTAGATTCTTCACAGTTCCATATTTTCAGTAATACCTTACAGGCAATTGCCGTGGGATACTTTTTTTCATGTATTGCCTATATCAATCTGGAGAGAAAATGGCTCTATTTTATTTTCGCCGCTTGCCTAATTGCCTATGCTTTGATTTTAACCATACCCAATGTACCTGGTGTTGGAAAGAGTGTAATACTACCTGATCGTAATTATGCTTTGTACTTCGATCATTTGGTTTTTGGAAAATTTGATGATGGACTTCAGTACACCTGGTTCCTCACCGGATTAGGATTTACAGCGACAACCTTATCTGGAGTCTTTGCAGGAGAATTGATTAAATCAAAACTACCCCGAGAAAAAGTCGCTCTTTATTTATTTATTGTCGGAATTGTTGCTTTAGGCTTGGGATTGATTTGGGGAATCTGGCATCCTATTGTGAAGAAAATATGGACCAGTTCGTTCGTACTGGCATCATCAGGTGTTTGTTATATTTTACTGGCTTTGTTCTACTGGATTATTGATGTAAAAGGAAAAACAAAATGGACATTCCCTTTCAAAGTAATCGGTATGAATGCAATCGCAGCATACGTACTTTCTCACGTCTTTAATTTTTTCCAGAATTGCAGACTTCCTATTTTATGGATTGGAGCAATATGTTGGAACTTATTATGGAATGATCACCGCTACAGGAGGTTTCGCCCTACTCTATTTATTGCTTTGGTATATGTACAAAAACAAAACATTTATTAAAGTCTAAAATCAAACCCGAAAAATCTCTTCCGGAAATCCACACAGATCCGCTCTTTGAAAAGCTTAAACTTCCAAGAGGATAAAAGAGATGAAAAGCCATTGGATAACTCCAGGTTATTTATTTTCTTGATTAAATACTTTTAATCTCACCCTTGAAAAAGCGCTTACTTCTTCTCATCATCTATTTGGCGTTTATCAGCCTTGGGCTTCCAGATGCACTCTTGGGTTCTGCTTGGCCGGCAATGTTTAAAAATCTGAATGTCCCTGTAGATTACGCAGGGATAATTTCAATGATAGTAGCAGCAGGGACCGTTATTTCCAGCCTGTATAGCGGTAGTTTAATCAAGAAGTTTGGAGAAGCGAAGGTGACAACAATCAGTGTAATCCTTACCGCAATTGCGCTATTGGGGTTCTCCTATTCCCAGCACTTCTTATTCCTTTGCCTATTGAGCATCCCTCTAGGATTAGGCGCAGGTAGTGTAGATGCTGCACTAAACAATTACGTGGCGCTTCATTATCAAGCTAGGTATATGAATTGGCTTCATAGTTTTTGGGGAGTCGGGGCGGCTATTGGGCCGATAATCATGGCTAGTTATTTAGCCAAAGGAATGTCTTGGTCCAACGGCTATCATACGATCGCTTGGATTCAAATCGGTCTGGTGGTTATTTTGATTCTTTCGCTCCCGCTTTGGAGTAAGAGACAACTAAGCAATGATATAGGAAAGGATGGGGTTTCTGACCGCCTGCTTACCTTATTAAAAACAATTCCCGGTCTTAAAAAGGCTCTTTTAATCTTCTTTTGTTACTGCACGATTGAGGCAACTTTCGGATTATGGGGAGCTAGTTTTCTGGTTTTCGAAAAAGGTTATGCGGTGGATCAAGCCGCAAGACTGGCCTCTCTTTACTACGTGGGAATTACAGCGGGAAGATTATTTTCCGGTTTCTTAACCAAGTATTTCTCCAACCGTCAATTGATCTATTTGGGACAAGGCGGGATTGCAATAGGATTGGGTTTATTGTTTATACCCTATGATGCTGTGCTTTTACCGGGATTTCTGATGGTTGGGTTGGGTTGTGCTCCGATCTTTCCAAGTCTTTTGCATGAAACCCCGGTGAATTTTGGAGAAAAACACTCACAAAAAATTATGGGGATGCAAATGGCAAGTGCATATGTTGGAATTACACTGATGCCCTTCTTTTTTGGGAAAATAACAATCCTGACGGGGTATTCAGCTTTGGTTTATTTTTTGGGAATATTCCTATTGCTGATGGCTTTCCTTACTAATTCATTAAATCTAAAAACAGCAAAGGAATCGACTTCACTAAAACCCTAAATTTCAAGTCTTCTCTAAATTAAACCAATAAACTGGGTTTTTGAACTCCCTCATAAACAACATAGGCCATCGGTAATACAGTGAGCTATAATAAACTATTCAAAATGGCTTTAACCATTTAATTATTTAGACATCACTTCTCTTCAAAGAAATAAACAACTAGCATTTGTACGACTTCGGTTCCTTCATTAATCGGATTATGGGCTATTCTACCGTCAAAAAGCATAGAATCCCCGGCATTTAGCATGATTTCCTGATCAACAAACTGATATCTGACTGAACCCGAAATGATGTATTTGTATTCAAATGCTTCAGTTTGGACAAAATCTCTGGAACTGCCGGGCTGAATTTCGAGGAGTACAATATCAATCATACTCTGCTTTACCTTTTTAGTGAAAATCCGGAAATACTCATAACCACTTGAGGGTTCTTTTTCAAAGCGTTCGTAGTCTGATTTTCGCTGAACCAAAATAGAGGCGGCAGTTGAATGGGCACTCAAATCATTGAAAAACAAATCCAAATCCACTTCCAACGCTTTTATGATTTGTATCAAAACGAGTAATGAAGGAATGGTCCGGCTATTCTCGATCTGTGATATCAAGCCTTTGGTAACACCTGCTCTGTCGGCAATATCCTGAAGGGTTAGATTCTTTTCCTTTCGGATGCTTTTGATCTTGTTGCTGATCTGAACGATCACTTCATGCTCCATGGATTTGGAAAAATTAGTTAGTAATGGAAACTACAAAAAAGATGGAAAAAATTTTGATTCGAGAACGAATAAGCAGGAAATAAAATGGAGGAATGATCGAAATAGATCTCATGACACGCATTGAATATTGGGTTGATTCCAATTTCGCAAAGTCCATTTAGAGGAATTACAGATCAGAAAAGCCTAGCTCCCCAAATCCATTTTCTCCACCACTTCTTCTGCCAATCCGAAAGAAAGCGTCATCCCTGCTCCTCCGATCCCATTGACGATGGTCACCTGCTTATCAATTTTCCTGACAAACTCAGTTGCCCCATTGGTCATTTTAGGATAGATTCCATGCCAAGCTGAATCCACTCGCCAGTCTTTGAATTGGGCAAAAGTCTTCAAAAAATCCAGAATTAAGTCATTGACATGCTGACGGTCAAATGGTGACAGATTCAATCCATATTCATGGCTATCGCCAATGGTTAATTCTCCAAGTCCGTTTTGAGAAACCATAACATGGATCCCCCATTCGATCAGTTCAGGGTACTTATTATGATAATACGACTTCAACTCAGCAAGGGAGGAAGCGACCTCAAATCCCTTATAATGAATAAAACTCAATCCTGCACATAACGGGGGACCGATCCGCCAATTTTGAGGCTGCTGGGTCAGCCGCATCATTTGGAGTTTGCACTTGGTGATTTCGGCTTCTGAAAAAACCTCCGGATACAGGGTTTCAAAGTCGGCTCCAGAGCAAATAAAAACCTGATCCGCTGACCAGCTTTTTTGTCCTGAAAAAACTGTGTTGCCCTGAATTCCTGAAATCGCCGTATTCCAGTGAAAGTCCACGTCATCTGATTTTGAAAGGTAAATTGAAAGTTTTAAAACCGCCTCTCTGGGATCCACAATCATTTCTTCTGCTGTCCAAAGAGCGCCTTTCAGGCCTTTGGCAACAGCAGCGGGACTTTTCTTCAGGGTTTCCTCAGGGGAAAGGGAAAATGCGGATTTTATTCCCTGCATTTCAGCCACGTACTCATTTACCACCTGCATTTCCAGATCAGTATAAGCAAGGTGAAGCGAACCGGTTTGTTCAGCGAAAAACTCGGCTTTTCGACTCATTTCCAACCAAATCTCTCGTGAGCGAATCGCTCGATCATAGGTTTTTCCTTGGGCTTGTCCCACCGGCCAGATCATCCCAAAATTTCGAACAGATGCCCCTTGAGCTTGAGGATGTCTTTCGAAAACACGGACAGACCAGCCTTTCTCGATCAAAGCACGTGTCAAAGCTAATCCAAGGATTCCGGCCCCAATTACAATTGCAGTAGGTTTTGTGTTCATTTACGTGAGTTTGGGTTGGTGAAATGTGATCGCTTGAGAATTCTGTTTGCTTTTTCTCTGGAAATAGAGATAAGAACTCAAGATTAAAACGAGTGAAATACTGAGGAAAAGCAAAAGGGAATTGATATAGAAATTGAGCCAGCTAAGATTTTCGAATTGACCGAATTGCTTAACAACTAAAACCAAGGAAGAGCCTAAATATCCAAAGCTATCCACTAAATACATTAGGAAACCAACATTCCCAGCATATTTGAAAGTAGCAATGAGTCGGTCAAAAAGTAGGCAGTTGAATGGAATATAGGCCATATAAACCCCTGTACCGGCTAATACCATCCAAAGAAATGGAGCTATAATCCCAGCTTGTAGCCCTAAAGTCGCTAGAATCGAAACAGCAAATCCAGCTATGATAATCCAGTGATTAAGATAAAAAGCTTGTTTATTGCTTTTCACCAAAACCAATAAAGACATCATCACCAAAAGTGCCAAAGTGATCGGTATCTCAGTTTGGGTTAGAAGTTCTGGTGCTACTGTAATATTTAATCCTCTCCAGATCTCCACCACGAAATTGTCCCGAAGATCACGGAGGCCGGTGAGCATCATATAGACTAGGATTAGGGCAATCAATCCAGGTCTAAACTCTCTGAAAAGATCCATTCGGGATTTTCCGGACATGGCGCTTCGAGGTGAGCGAAGAATTTTATCCTCTACAGTTGGTTCCGGGATATGATTGAGCAGAAAGACACTCAGAATAAGGAGTGGAAAGAAAATTGCACCGGTGGCAAAAGGCATCCAGTATTCGGATATATTAAAGTTGACCAATAGGAGTTGGCCGACACTTTTGACAAAACCAGAAGAGAAAACAAAACTTGCGGCAAGCATGCTGCCCATCATCTCAGTAAACTTGCGGCCTTCCATGTAGTGAAAGACGATTCCCCAAATTAAGCCCAAAGGAAAACCGTTGATCAAGAAACAAATCAATCCCAAGGACGCCGGCAATAACGCAAATCCAAGTAAGGCTAGCCAAGAAATGGAAATGAGCCCCACGATCAGCCAGGCTCTCCCCTTAGAAGAAAGCTCTGAGATCATTTTGATCCCAAAAAATTTACTGGCCATATAGCCCAAAGTCTGAGCAAGAATTAACCAAACTTTGTAATCAAATCCCAAAAACTCCTCTCCTGCAAAAATCGCAACGGCGAAAGGCTTGCGAAAAGCATACATACTGCTGTACACCAAAAACCCAGTAATCGCCGCAAAAAGACTCATTTTAAATGAGCTAGTCTGAGCCAATTTCCGGGTCAATGCAGGAATTTGTTTCATCCCTGTTGAAAAGATTGTTCATATTCCTGCACTAGATCCAAGATCTCAGTTAGATTCTTCACCAAGTGAGTTGGATTGTGAGGAATAAGTTCTTCTTCGGAAAATATCCCAGATGTGACAGCAATACTCATCAGACATCCAGTGTTATGCCCTTCATTGACATCGACTTCGGTGTCTCCAATTTTGATCACTTCTTTCGGGTCATGAATTCCAAGTTCACTCATGATTTTATGGATCATGTGTGGTGAAGGTCGGCCTTCGGGCACCTCATCACTTGCTGCGGTGGCATCCACATACCGCCCATCTGTCCATCCTACCCGATTCAAAATAATATCAGTAATATCCCGACTAAAACCAGTGTCCAAAGCCACTTTTATACCCCACTTATGCAATTGATCAAATACTTCTTCCGCATCAGCAATTGCGCGGATAGATGGATCTGTCCGGTAATAGTCCATCATGCCCATCACAAAATCCTCGTGAATCTGTGCGATCAATTCAGCAGTGATTTTTGACAAATCTTTTTCATGGATTTCTAAAAGTTCCTTGATGGCTTGAGGTTTGGAATAACCCATTTTTTCGTTGGCTTCATGTAGAGAGACTAGCGGATAGCCATGTTTATTAAGTGCTGCTTGGAAAGCTTTTGCGACGCTGTTTTCATCATGGATGGTGGTTCCTGCCATATCAAAAACCGCCAGTTTAATTTGAGGCATGCTGATTCAATTAGTTGAAATGAGATCTTACCGAAAAGAATGGGAATTAGCATCGCTTAATCCCCATTCTAAAGGCAAAACCAACTCTATTACTGTTTAGTAAAAGTAAACACAACGCAAAAAATCCTTTAAAATTTCCGGTTATTCAATTGTTAAAAAATCATGAATTAAATCAATTAACAACTAACTGTGCTTGAGCAGAATAGACTAAAATCCTTTAATCAGATGAATGAAGCATGTTTTGTGAAATTCATAAAAACTTCACACCAATCAATCCAATTTCAAAAACAACTTCACTTATTTAGTATATATAAACATTTGTAAAATGAAAAATTCAGAAAAAACCAAAAGGATAAATCAGGTATTTGCACTTTATGAGCGTTTTGGTTCTGCAGATTATATTGGAGAACCAGTCTCTCAGATCGAACACATGACTCAATCGGCCCAACTAGCAGAAAAAGAAGGCTATGATACGGAGGTAATTTTGGCTGCATTTTTCCATGATATTGGGCATCTTTTAGCTCAAAATACAGAAATGGAATCAATGGGAGGCTATGGCGTGAAAAGCCACGAACAAATCGGTGCTGACTTTTTACGAAAAAAGGGTTTTCCAGAAAGAGTAGCCAAATTGGTTGAGAATCATGTTCAAGCTAAGCGATACCTAACCTTTATACGCCCAGATTATTTAGCAAAACTTTCCGAGGCAAGTCTAAAAACTCTGGGATACCAAGGTGGCTCAATGAATGCTGAGGAGGCAAAGGCTTTTGAAAAAGATCCACTATTCGAAGTCTCCTTAAAGATGCGGAGCTGGGATGAAGCAGCAAAAGAAGAACATGTTCCTGTTCCTGATTTGAATATCTATAAAGAGATGGCTAGTAAAATTTTGGGTAGCTGAATTAAACCCGAAATATGCATTAGACTTTCTATTACAGCTCAAAATCAGTCGGTTCGGTTCGTTTTATTCCGGTTTAAGCCTTCATCACGAATTCTAACCCATAATCCGAGTTAAATAATTGATCAGCATCTTGATATCTATCGTGCCTTATCCACAAGCAGACTATCGAGTTTTTGTCCATCCAGGCCGTACACCCTCCAGCTGAACCTCATCGAATCAAGTTCTAAAATCCCAAAGTGATGTGCTTTAATCAGGAGATCCATTTCAGGAGAATCAGATTCCTGGCCTATCGGCTCCAAACCTCCCCCAGCTCCACCTACAATTAGGAAGGTGATCTTATTCCCGGAAAAGTCCCTGGTCAATCGCTCGTAGTCATGGGTATGCCCTGCAATAACCAGATCGATTTTTCCCTGATGAAAATACGGCTCCAATAAACCCAAAACAGATTTTTCACCCTGATACCCCGGCCATCCCTGAGAATATGGGGGCTGATGTACCACGATGATTTTCCAGCGAGATGCGTTCCAAGCCTCGGATTCCATCGCTTCTTTAAACCAGTTGAATTGATCTGAATCTTCCGGAATAGCCACTGGAAAATATAAATTCGGATCCAGATTGATGATAGCCGCAGCCCCAATTTGCTGCATTCCATAGCTTCTATCAAAGCTTCTTTGAATATATTTCCGGAGCAGTTTAGGTTGCAAATCCTCATAAAACCCATCGTAATCATGATTTCCCGGCACCAACAGTTGAGGTGAATTCATGGTGCTTAGTTTTTGGAGAAAGCGGGGAAAAGCATAAGTTTCAGAACCATTATTGACGAGGTCACCGGCTCCGATACTCAGGTCAGGCTGATGCGTGGAGATCCTATCAGAGACCGTTTGGAAAGTTTTCCAACCTCCCTGAGAGTCTGCCCAGATCGCTAGTCTGACCGATTCTTTTGACTTGGGGATAGAGAACTCGAATGGTCCGAAAACAGATTTTTCCTGAGAAATCCGGAAAGAGTGATTTGAATAATCCTCCAATGAAAAGGTAAAAACCTCATTCTCCGAATTGATTTTCGCTACGCTTCCATCTTCAAAAATCAGATTGGCTTCTCCTGCTTTCTCAGAAACCCAACGAACAAAATAATCCCCATCTGCACTGCTTATCAACACCGGTTCAGACATCAAAATCGGATAGTCTCTTAATTTCTCCTGCTGCTCTTGAATACTTAAGAAGTTGATTTCATCCAGCAATTCCAGGTTTTGCAAAGACTGGATCTTACTTTTTAAAATAAGGGAATCCTTCAAAGCACGATGTGTAGCCCTCCACCTATCAACATCTGGTTTTCCGATCCAATAAACTTTACGGAGTCCACCTGCCATGGCATTGTTAACGCCACGGATGATCAGTTCAGCATTCGTTTTTTCCTCCACTTTAAAAAACTCCAACTCCTCTTCTCTTCGGATTCTTTTTCCATCAATCCAGAGTTGGGCACCATCATCCGAGTCGATGATCAAATAACCTTCCTGAAGATCCAGAAAAGACCGGTACCAAAAGGAATGATTCGGAAGGGAAACCCGATGTGGCAAAGTGATCTTCTCTCCGTCTTCAAACTCCGGCAAATCCCGATCAATCCCTGGAAGGGAGTCGATTGACAAAAGCTCCCAATCTTGGTTGAGTAACTGTAAACCATCTTTCGGAAACTGATCCCCGGAGAGTACTTTGGTAAAGCGCTCATTAGAAAAAAATGCCTCTCCATAAGTTGGAGAAGCATTTTCTATTGATTTATTCTCACAGCTTGAAAGGATCAAAATCCCCCAAACCAGAAATATCACTCCCTTCAT
This sequence comes from Algoriphagus marinus, assembly GCF_001936475.1. Lineage (GTDB taxonomy): Bacteria > Bacteroidota > Bacteroidia > Cytophagales > Cyclobacteriaceae > Algoriphagus > Algoriphagus marinus. Next base: position 219,007 of record NZ_MSPQ01000009.1, read on the forward strand.
TTCATCATCTCTTTAATTGCCGGAGCAGCTTTTTTATCTGGATATTCTTTTCCCAGAAGTTGGAATATGGTTCGTGGGATCATCGCAGATTGCCATTGGCCCTTAATTTTCATCTCACCACTTGCCGGAGTATCAGGACCAATGGCCATTATCCAAATTTGACCAGCTTCAGGTACAGATGAACCATGACTTCTCCAGGAAGTTTTGGTCACACCTCGTCCATGATCTACGGCAATAATCATAGTGGTTTTATCCTTATACATAGGATCAGATTGTATATAATCCCATATTTCTTTGATGTAAGTATCTGTTTGCTTTGCTGACCAAATGTATTGATCGTATTTATTCCCATGTGCCCAATCATCCGTCTCACCGTAAGAGATATAAAGTACCTTAGGCTTTTTCGTTTTGAGCGCTTCCATAGCATAATGATGTGTAAATGGATCTAATCTCACTCCGCCCCAGGGACCGCGAATCTCATCTTGCATTCTATTAAGAAGTTGCTCTTTTTCAGTAAGATTCTCACCAGTTGCCTTTCCAAAACCCGCATTAACAGGGATCCCACTTCGCTCAGCATTAATGATATAAGGAAACACATCCCAAGAACCGAAAGCCATTACTTTGCCTTTGTAATCCGGCATTTGATTGAGATATTCTAGAAAAGTCACATTCAAATTATTGATTTTGTCATTGCTAGTAATTCGTTCATCATCGGCAAATCCACTCAAGACTTCATTGTATCCAGGATAGGAAAACCACATTTTGTTTTGATTATCCACTAAGTTACCATAGGCCCGATTACCATAAATCTGTCCTTCATTTGCGATAGTATTCCAAAAAAATGGAAAGAGCATCTCTCTTCGTTTGATTGGATCTGTTGACCAATAATCCGCCAAAAGCGAATTTGGGGTCTCAATCATTCCAGTATCATTGATCATAAGCGAATCTGCCCCTTTGAAAAGCTCCTGCCAACGTAGCCCATCGAATGTAATCAGAACGATATTTTCTGTTTTGTATTCTTGCGCTTGCATAGACCCATAAACAAATAGAGCCATAGAAATGAGAAAGGTGAATTTAGTTTTCATAGTCATTAAAATTGGGTTGAAAAAATCCGCTTCCCGATAAGAAAGCGGATTAAGTTACTTAAATTATATTATTTGACATCCCACCAAACCCGTGTCGTAATCGCATCCGGGCCTTGCCGCTGTATGGCTTCCTTATAATTTTCACCATTAAGAGCCTGCAGGCTAGACGGGTACATATATCGTACAGGAACAGTATTAATGAAAGCCGCCGGACCGGGGACAATCTCCGGATAGCCTGTTCTTCTCCAATCGTACCATCCTTCCAAACCTGTGAAGAAAAGAGAAAGCCACTTTTGTGTTCCAATTTTCGCGAGCTTTTGATCTTGAGTTCCTGTGTAGGCTACTTCTGGCTGTGCAAAGTACTCCTCAGTCACAATGAGTTTTTCAGCTATTTGAGGAAGATTAACTGCCTGGTAGCGCTCTTTATAATAACTCAAAGAGGCTATTATACCATTTTTGTAATACTCTTCCGCAGAACCAACAGTAATAAATCCACGCTCGTGAGCTTCTGCCAAAATAAACTGCAATTCAGCATAGCTCATCAAAATTGCCTGGTATCCTGTTGGATTAGCTAAAGAAGTACAAGCAGAGCAAGACCAAAGCAATCCGATTCTAGAAATGTGATTAGATCCTCCTAGGGCAGGGTCCCCAGTAGGAGAATACTGCAAGGCTTCTTCATCTGCAAGGCCGTTTGGCACACCCTGATAATCATCCAATTCTCCAATTATCCCAGCACCCGAAGCATTCGTTGGTTGAGCAAAAGCGTAAAGACGAGGATCTCCAAGCATTTTGAGTTTATCTTCCATGTTTTCACTCAATCGATACTCATCAAATGAACCGGATCTTGTCGTGTATAGCGGATGCTGATTAGGTACATCACCCAAATATTGTAGTACTGCCTGATCATCATTTCCAGTAAAAATAGGACTTTGAGCAGGATTTGAAAGGATTGCCTGCATCGCAGCTGAGGGATCTTGACGATCAGAAATTCTCATAAGGACTCTAAGCCTAAGCGAGTTTGCAAATTTTTTCCATCTCATAATATCACCATCAAAGAAGATATCACCTTGTACTCGCTCAGCCGTGGACCCTAAAAGCGCATTTGCCTCAGTCAAATCTTTCAATATACCAGCATAAATCGCCTCCTGGGTTTCAAAAGCCGGATAGTTTATACCTTGTTTAGCTTGAGTTGCTTCCGAATAAGGCAAATCTCCATAGGCATCTGACATAAAAGAATACAAATGAGCACGCATTACTTTAGCAATTCCCACATAATTACTTTGTTGCGCTTCTGTGGAAATTTCGATCACATTGTTCAAATCCCGAAGGGAATTGTAGAAGCTATCATAGGGATTCCCAAAGGGTCCCCAGTTATATCGGTCCTCGTTTGTAAACTGGATTTTTGCAGAGTACTGCATGACCACATTACCAATTCCCCAAGCGTTTCCGGCGATCTCGTTTGTTGTGCTTCGCATCACATTTGGCAAGAGCAAATCTGAAGAAACCACTTCAGGGCTATTGGGATTCATATTGATTTCTTCGAAATCTTTGTCACAGGAGCTAAGCACAAAAACTGTCGCTAAGCTTAATCCTGCTATATATTTTATATTAAATTTCATTTTGTCTTTTGTTTAGTTGTAATTTTTAAACCGATCAAAATTTGACATTTACATTAAATCCGATGCTTCTGGTTGAAGGAAATGCCATGTTTTCGATTCCAGGCTGAAGTGTTCCACCAGCCATTGATAAAGTTTCCGGGTCAAAATGAGGGTTCTCTGTCCAAAGAGCCAGATTCCTACCTACAAGAGATACACGAACATCCTGAATCGGAAGATCTCCAAAGACTGTTCTTGGAATAGTATAGCTAATGGTCACTTCTCTCAATTTTAAGTAGGTCGCATCATACTTAGCTGCTTCAACATTATTTCGCTCATAATATCTGTTGTGCCAGTTTCGTGAGGTAATTTTCACGGTATTTGGGCTATAAGAACCGTCAGAGTTTTTTACTACACCCGGGCTTATAATGCCGTTACCTTCTACATTCAAATCATAGCCGTTTTCCCGTCCATAGAGTGTTTCTTCCAATTGTCCGGAAGTACTTCCAATGGTCTTGGTTCGAGAAACGACGATTCCGCCATATCGGAAATCAAATAAAAATCCAAGAGAGACACCTTTGTAGCTGAAGTTATTTTGTAACCCCAACATCCAATCTGGGTTGTAATTTCCTTGAAGTTTCAATTCAGGATCTCTCAAAGGAGTACCTGTTGAGTTATGGACGATTTGTCCAAAAAACTCAGAATTTGGATCCTCTACTCGCTCGAAGCCTACACCATAGATATTCCCCATTCGCTCCCCTATTCTAGCCTGGATTATAGCACCATTTCGATCAGTAAGTGTATAAGCATCAAGACCTTCTGTCAATTCAATCACTTTGCCACGATTTCTCGTAAAGTTGGCTATGAAATCCCAGTTAAATCCATTCTTATTCTGGATCGGCTTGGCATTCAATACAATTTCAATTCCTTGATTTTGAATCTCACCAGCATTGATGATTCGGGAAGCATAGCCTGTAGCGATATCCAATTCAATCGGGATGATTTGGTTTCTGGTACGGTTGTCGAAATAAGTGAAATCCAATCCAAACCTTCCTTCATTAAAACGAATATCAGCCCCTACTTCGAAAGCAGCAGTTCGCTCTGGCTTTAGTTCTGCATTTGACAATCGATTGGATTCAGATTTTGCCTGGATTGTTCCCCAGGCTACTTGAGAGTTATAGACATTCGAAAGGCTGTATGGGTCCGTATCATTCCCTACCTCTGCATAGGCTGCACGAACTTTCATAAATGAAATAGCAGATGGGAGAGTAATCATATCCGAAATCACTGAACTAAGGGTAGCAGAAGGATAGAAATAGCTATTGTTGTCTGCAGGCAGTGTACTTGACCAGTCATTTCGACCAGTTATATCAAGAAACAAGATATTTTTGTAGCCTATCTGACCAAATCCGTAGAAGGAATTGATTCGTTTCTCAGAAGTAAATTGATTGACTTGAAGATTTACTGCAGTATTGGTGAAGTTGTAAATCCCTGGAATCAATAGTTGAGGAGCAACAGTTTGAAGAAATCGGTTTTCCTGCCTCATCGAGTTTCCACCTAAAGCGATGCTATAAGACCATACTGGCTTGGTAGTCTCAGAATAAGTTAATAAGAAGTCTGAGTTTTGCTCACTGAAAAATATATTATCCTCTCGGTAATTCCCCTTTGGAAATCGCTGCGTGCTAAATGCTCGCTTACGGTCTCGTAGTTCATTATAGGAATCCAAACCAGTCCGTAACATCAAGTTTAACTTTGGAGTGAATTTGTAGTTCAACGAGATATTTCCGAAAATCCGATCTTTTTCCTGCCCATTCGTATTTTCGTAGACATTGAAATATGGGTTGTCGTGGTAATTGTAGTTATAGTTAAACTGCTGCACTCCTTCCAAGCCCGGCATCCAATAATCTCTAAGATTTGGGGTATTGATTTGTCTTCCGTACCAAATCCAGAGATACATCAGGTTTTCTGTTCCATAGGAAATATTCGGTCGATTGCCACTGTTGGTTCGCTGATAATTCACAGAGGAATTAACGGTCAATTTATCAGTCACTTTAGTCCCTCCATGTAGCGAAATAGTGTTTCGTTTCAAATCTGTATTCGGAACGATTCCTTTCTGATCCAAATTGGTCCAGGAAAGTCGAATGTTTGACTTTTCATTCCCTCCTGATATAGCCACATTATTATTAAGTGTGACGCCAGTTTGAAAAAAGTCATCAATATTATTTGGCTGAGCCACCCAAGGTGTAGCTTGAATTGTGCTTCCATCAGGTGCATTTAAATCACCACCTCTGAATCCCGGTGTTGATCTTGGCGAGTCAAATTGAGGAATCAGCAAACCTGCGTCTAAACGTGGTCCCCAGCTTTCATCTACTCCATCTGCTATACCTGCGCCTGCTCCGTTGACGAATTCAAACTGCCCATTATTTCCTTGACCATAAACATTTTGCCATTGTGGCATCACCAAGGTATTGTCAAATGTGGTATTGGAGTTAATCACCACTCCTAAGCCTTGTCTATTTTTACCTGATTTGGTAGTAATTAGGATAGCTCCGTTTGCCGCACGTGAACCGTACAAAGCTGCAGCAGCTGGTCCTTTCAATACGGTCATAGAAGCCACGTCATCAGGATTGATCTCACCTGCTGAATTTCCATAATCGACCTCTTGGTTTCCTGACCCTGATGATCCTACGACATTATTTGAAATTGGAACTCCATCCACTACAAATAGCGGCTGATTTGCATTGATATTCAAAGAGGACTCTCCCCGGATAGTCACCCGGGTAGACCCTCCGATTCCACTGGAACCGTTGGTAATCTGAACTCCTGCCACTCGACCACTCAATGAGTTGATCACGTTGCTTTCTCTGGCTTCTGTAAACCTACTCCCGTCTACTGCCTGAACGGAATAGCCTAGCGCTTTTGTCTCTCGCTCCACTCCCAATGCGGTCACCACTACTTCACTCAGTGCGAGACCTTCGGATAATGAAACATTGATTTGAGAAGCGTTTCCTACCGTTCGCTCAATACTCTCAAAACCCACAAAAGAGAAAACTAAAATTTCACTTCGAGTAGCATCAATCATATACGTCCCGTCTACGTCAGTGACAGTTCCCCGATTGGTACCTTTTACCAAGACCGTCGCGCCTGGTAAAGCTTCATTGTTTGCATCAGTGACTTTTCCAGTTATTTTGGATTCCTGAGCAAACGAAAAATTCATGATTAGCAATAGACTGGCAGTAGCCATCCATCGCCAAATGCTTTTGTTAGCAGCCATTTTTTTGTAGATGTTTTTGATAATGATTTTGGTTAAATTTTTACCAAAGCTATACATCTGCAAAACCACTCCGGTTAAATCAGAATTATCAAAAAATGAACAAATATTTCAGCATTGTTCCTAAAACAAATTAAAAAACAGTCAATTACAATTATTTGGGTCATTTTTAAGATCCAAAACACATGGTATGTTTCGTGAACTTTACCGAAACATTAAAAAATAATGTATATAAATACTAAACAATTAAAATTGATATATCAATTAGGAAAATCTGATTGGCAAGAGACTCATCAAAATCTTCTGGGAATCAGCCTAAAGTAAAAGCAAATGATTAAATCTCCTTCCTCATTAACCAATCCGTCTGAAGCTCATCGCCAAAAGGAAAGGGATGTGAACCGAATTTTTCAAATCCGTTGCGCTCGTAAAAGCTAATTGCTCGGGGATTATGCTCCCATACTCCCAGCCAGATGTATTTCTTCTGTTTTTGCTTCGCAAAATCAATCGCTTGATCCAGAAGCATTTTCCCCAGACCTAAGCCGATAAATTCATCTAACAGATAAAGGCGGGCGATTTCCAAACTTTCCGGATCGTGCACATCGGTCTGTGCAGGAGTCAGATTCACTTTAGTGTAGCCAATGATACGAGTTCCAGTAACCAACTTATAAAAGGTTGAACCTTGAGTTTGATATTCCTTCCGAAACTGATCTAGCGTAAAAGCTTCATCTAAATAAGCCTTCACGTTCTCTGGTTTATTATTGGCGGTGAAAGCCTCTATAAATGCTTTTTGAGCCATGTTCAGCAATTCTGGCAAATCCGGAAGCTCAGATTTCAGGATACGATAAGACTTACTCATTTGGCTTTTTCTAACTTTTTCAAAGCTTCGATAATCTGAGAATTTGGATACTCTCCCAAAATCGAATGGTAATTTCCTGAGGGATCCAACACCACAAAACTTCCACATGGATATGGGAATTTGAAAAAGGTTTGTTCAAATAGCCTACCGGGATCAGGAATATGAGTCATGATTCCTTGGTACTTATTTAATCCTGAAGGGTTTTTGTAAAGGTAAACTGGCCCATAACCATCCTTAGATTCAATATTTTTAACCAACCATTCATGATTTTTCCTACGGAGTTTTTTATTTGTAGCCACCAACCCTGTTGAATTGCACTCATCTTTTCCTGGGTAAAAAATCACCACAATTGGTTTACCTTCTTTCAGGACTTCCTCCAGTTCCAGCGCTTTATAAAACAGTTCAGGATTGTCCACTTTCCCAAAAGGCATTCTATAAATCAAAACTTGTTCATTGGGATCATTTCCTGGAACACCGAAATAGGGTCCATTCAATATTTTATCCTCGTATTGGTCCTTGGTAATAATTCCGCCCATTTCATTTCGATAAACATTTTGGGCGAAAGAAACTTGACTAGAAAGAAATACTGAGATACTTAAGACCAGAATCAGAAAATGCTTCATGGTTTCAAAAGTAACAAACCGGGTTGAAATTGAATATTTAAAAAGAGATAAGATGTTTTCTTTTACCTTAAATCAAATTAAACCCACCTTTTACCAATATTTGATCAGTATCGGAAAGCTTGGCATTTGGTAAGATTTCAATCTTTCCCTCCCCCATTCTACCTGTTTGAACCTCAATCTTTTCTAATGAAAATCCAGAATCTTTTTTATTTCGAAGTACCAAAACGTACATTTTCCCTTCAGACTCAATCACTGCAGTTTGTGGTACTGAAATCGCCTCCTCAGGATCTTTTTGGATTTTTGCTTCGACAAACATTCCAGGAACGAGTAGTGACTCCTTGCTTTCGTCTTTAAAGTCTGCATGTACATTAATTTGGCGGGCATCATTGATGGATTGTCCTACCATAAAAACTTCAGCGACAAATATTTCTGAAGAAAGTTCAGGAACCCGAACCTCAACTGTTTGCCCCTTTTTGATTGCTGTAGCATCTTTTTCAAATACAATCAACTCTATATGCAAATGCGCTTTACTGATCAGGCGAACAGGAACATCTGTAGGCTGAACATAGGCACCAGGAACAGAATTTATCTCTGTCACAAATCCTGCAATAGGTGAGTAAATAGCGATTTTAGATCGGATCGACTCAGGCTGAAGTTCGTCTGCATTGATTCGAAGCAAACCAAGCTGACGCTTCAGACTCTCTGCTTTTGCCCGTGTACTTTGGTAGTCTGCCTCTGCTTTTAAGTAACTCTTTTGGGAAGCAATCTGCTCATCGAAAAGAGTTTTCTGACGATCATATTCAGCCTTTAAGTAGTTCAATTGGCTTTTTGCTTCCAAATAATTTTGTTGAATAAGTATAAATTCCGGATTTTCTAAATAGAAAAGCACTTCACCTTTTCTTACCGATTGCCCTTCCAGCAATTCCAAACCACTGACATATCCACCGTAGTAGGTAGTCACATCAATCATGTTTTCTACAGGAACTCGAACAGCTCCCTGAACTGTGATATCTTCAGAAAACTGATCAGTTTCTAATTTTCCCCAAGCCATATTCATGGCATTGAATTGCTCCGTGGTCAATTCAATCATCCCATTTTCAGTGGAGGCATTTACAATCTCAAGGCCCGAATTATCATCAGTTTGCTGCCCGCAGGAAAAGGCAAAGAATAAAGTCAATGGGGCAAGAAAATATCGGAGGGAAAGCAATTTGGTTTTCATCAGTCGATCAAGTAATTGATTTTCAAAATAGTGAGTTGGTAATCGTATCTGCTTTGCAAATACTGAAGTGTAATGTTTCTGGAGTTTTCCAGTAATTGTGCATATTGAAGAAAGTCGATTTCGCCCTCTTTATATGATCGTTGAGCTTGGTCGATCAATTGCTCTGAAAGTACTTTTCCCTCAGATTCGTAGTATTTAATCACTTGCTCTTGCTGCCTCAATTGAGTTTGTAGCTGCTTGGACTTGCTGATCAGTTGATTTTGATAGCTTTCTGATTCCAAAGCTATTCGTTGTTGCTGGAATTGAGAGGAGTTAATTTCTGATTTTTGGGATCCAAAGAACAAAGGAATCGACAAACCTGTCTGGAAACCTGGGTAAACTGCCGCATTTGGACCAGGGTTAGTTCCCCGGAATAAATCCACAGAAATATCAGGAAGTAATCTTCTCTTCTCCACCTGCACCTGATGAGCAGCTTGGATTCTGATTCCTTCATAATACTGAACTCCAGGATGAGTGTCCCATTGCTCCAAAATCACCAAATCGAGATTCGTCAAACTTTGACTTACTTCCAATTCTCCCACCCAATTCAATTGCAGTTTGAGTTGATCTAGGGCTACTTTAAAGTTTTGGTCTGCTTCGGATTTTTTGAGTTTGATTTCCTGAAGCTTCCCCGCTGCAGTTAGTTTCTCGAGGTAATTGGTTTCTCCTGTTTCGAAACGTCTGTTTGCTGCATTAGCGAATACCGCATATAAACTATCCAGGAAATCGTAATGATCACTCAGACTCTGGTAGTGCTGTACTGTCAAAAAAGCGCTGCTAACCTCAGACCGAATCCGCATTTTCTCCAATTCGGTTTGTTGCTGACTAATAAGTGCTTGATCTTTTAGGACCTTTTTCTGGGCAGTATAAAGCGATGGGAAAGCAAATCGCTGATTTACTCCCCAAACCCGATTATAAACCCCATTCTCGGCGATATCATTTTTATCAAAACCATAATAAACCGTTGTCTTATCTATGTTCCAACCGGCACCTTGTCTTGCTATTGCCGATTCCGTTGCTTTTTCTGCAGATTGAATTCTAAGGTTTCTACTTTCAGCAAGTTCCAAAGCCGCTTCCAAAGTCAAAGGTTCTGTTACTTCCTGAGCCATAGCTGGCACGCCGATCATGAGAAGGATAATGGTCGCGATCACTTTTGGATTTAATCCACTTTTCTCTTTTTTCTCTTTGAAAAGCACATACAACACCGGTAAAACAAACAGTGTTAAAAATGTAGCTGTAAACAAACCACCGACTACAACTGTAGCCAAAGGTCGCTGCACCTCAGCTCCGGCAGAAGAGGAGATTGCCATAGGCAAAAACCCTAAAGCCGCGGCGGAGGCAGTCAGTAAAACCGGTCGTAACCGCTCCTTTGCTCCGATAAAAACAAGCTCTTTAAGATTAGTAAACTTCGATTCCATGGATTTAAAATGTTCGATCAATACAATACCATTCAACACTGCGATTCCAAACAAAGCTATAAATCCTACTCCAGCGGAGATGCTAAATGGCATATCCCGAGCCCAAAGCAAAAACACACCTCCAATGGCAGAAAGAGGAATCGCTGAATAAATCATAATGGCATCCTTTGCGGAAGAAAATGCAAAATACAACAGTACAAATATCAAGAACAAGGCAATAGGGACTGCGATCATCAAGCGACTCCTAGCTTGTTGCAAGTTTTCAAACTGTCCTCCATAAGATACCCGATACCCCTCTGGCACTTCAATTTGATTAGCCACAATAGCCTGTATATCATCCACAACGGATTGTAAGTCTCTGTTTCTGACATTTACTCCGATCACTATTCTACGTTGCGTATTGTCTCGTGAGATTTTTGCTGGCCCTTTCGTATAAGAGATTTTTGCCAATTCGGATAGCGGAATAGATCCTCCAGTCGGCAATTGAACTGCCACGTTTTCAAGGTTAGAGATATCCTGTCTGAATTCTTTCTCAAATCTAACAACCAGATCAAATTGCCTTTCGCCTTCGAAAACCCTTCCGGCAGTTTGCCCCGCAAAACCCATTGTAACGATTTGATTGAGGTCTTCAATGTTTAACCCAAAGCGTGCAATTTTTGCTCGGTCATATTCGATTCTCATCTGAGGTAAACCGTCAACTTTCTCTACAATAATATCTGCCGCACCTTCAACACCTTGAATAGCAGCCTCGATTTTTTCCGCTGTTTGGAGCAAGACATCCAAATCTTCTCCAAAAACTTTGATCGCTAAATCGGCACGAACACCGGTGATCAATTCGTTGAAACGCATTTCGATCGGCTGGGTAAATTCAAACTCCAACCCTGGAATTACTTCCAAAGCCTTCTTGAATGCTTCTGCCAATTCATCCTTAGTCTCCACCGTGGTCCACTCCGATGGTGGATGTAAAGTCACGATCACATCTGTCTCTTCCATAGACATGGGATCAGTCGGGATCTCTGCAGCACCAATTCGGGTTACGATCTGATTTACTTCTGGGAACTGCTTGAGGACATTTTCAATGCGGGTCATAGTTTCAACCGTATTGGTCAGTGTAGTTCCAGTCTTCAAAACCGGCTGGATTACAAAATCACCTTCGTCGAGTGTAGGAACAAACTCGGAACCCATTCGGGAAAAGACAAAAATCGTGATCACCAGCAAACCAAAGGCTCCAGCTAAAACAGCTTTCGAATGATCTAATGCCCATTTGATAGCTGGCTCATAGCCTCTATTGATTGTATTTATAATTCTTGTAGAAATATTTTTAGGCCCGGGAGGGGTAGTCTTCAGAAACATGGAAGAAACAACCGGAACATAGGTTAGGCCGAGGATCATTGCCCCTACCAAAGCAAAGCTGAAAACCTCTGCCATTGGTCGAAACATCTTGCCTTCCACTCCACTCAAGGATAAAATTGGAATAAAAACAATGATGATAATAATTTGTCCAAAAATCGCTGAATGCATCATTTTGGAAGCTCCTTGGAGCGAGACTTCATCTTTTTTCACCCGAAGTTCTTCCGGGGAAAGTTGATTGGCATCCTTTCCAATTTGGGTAAATCGGAATGCAATGTATTCTACGATAATTACTGCACCGTCAATAATAATCCCAAAGTCAATCGCTCCCAAACTCATCAGGTTGGCATCGACTCCGAAGATGTACATCATCGAAATGGCAAAAAGCAAACTCAGTGGGATTACAGAGGCAACCACTAATCCCGAACGAATATTGCCTAACAGTAATACGACTACAAAAACTACAATCAAACAACCCAAAATCAGATTTTCGGCGATCGTGAAGGTCGTCCGTCCAATCAACTCTGAACGATCCAAAAACCCATTTATAACTACTCCCTTAGGCAAAGATGATTCGATCTCTACAAGTCTTTCTTTAACTCGATCGATGGTTGCTTTGGATCCAGCTCCTTTGAGCATCATCACTTGGCCAAGGACTTTCTCTCCTTCACCATTGGCAGTAATGGCGCCAAATCGATTTGCATGACCAAAGTCTACTTTAGCGATGTCTTTAATATAAAGAGGAGTTCCTTCGCGGACTTCAATCACTATATTCCCAATATCTTCCAGGCTCTTCACCAAACCTTCACCACGGATAAAAAAGCTCTCATTTGTCTTTTCTATATAGCTACCTCCAGCGATGGAATTATTTTTACTAAGTGCATCATATACTTGGGACAGACTAATGCCCATTGCTTTCAATCGCTCAGGATTAATGGCAACTTCATACTGCTTGAGAAATCCTCCCCAGGTATTCACTTCCACCACTCCCTCAATTCCTGAAAGTTGGCGACGAACTACCCAGTCTTGAATCGTTCGTAAATCAGTGATCGTGTATTGGTCTTCATATCCAGGTTTGACATCAATCACATATTGATAAATCTCTCCCAAACCTGTAGAAATCGGCCCCATAAAAGGCTGGCCAAAACCGGCAGGAATTTGTTCTTGGGCTATCTTGATTCGTTCGGCAATTAATTGTCGAGGCAAATACGTACCTAAATCATCTTCAAAAACAATCGTCACTACAGACAACCCGAATTTAGAAACGGAACGAATCTCTTTAACACCCGGTAGATTTGCCATCTCCAGCTCTACAGGATAGGTCAGGTATTTTTCCACATCTTCTGTGGCGAGATTCCGAGAGGTGGTAATGACTTGTACCTGATTATTGGTCACGTCTGGAACAGCACCAATGGAAAGACGCGCCAATGCATAAATCCCAAAGCCTATCCAGCCTGCAATCAGCAGAAAAATGATCAGTTTATTCGAAATACTCCAATTGATAATCCGGTCTAGCATAAAATGAATCTTAGTGATACAAAAATCACTATAATCATCTGTAAACTAGCATAAGAATATCTTAAGGTTTACTTAAATCTTTTCCTGAAAGATCAATCTAAAAATAGAACCAACACCTTTTTTGCTTTGCACCTCAATCAAAATCCCGGATTCCAAGGCCAGTTTTTTTACGATGGCAAGTCCTAAACCAGTTCCGGGAACAGGTTTTTCCAAAAGCTGAGTTTCCCTAAAAAACGGATCAAAAATCCGGTCTAATGAATCTTCCTCGATACCTACTCCTTGATCCTCAACAGTAATAAATGGTGCACCCTGATGAATTCCTGCCCGAATAGAAATCGAAGAGTCATGATCAGAATATTTCAGCGAATTTTGAAGCAAATTATTCAAGATCATATGAAGAGACTTCGTATTCACCTCTATTTCCAGTGGTAGAGTAAGGTTGGTTTCGAAATCAATTTGTCTTGCATAATCATGGGACATTTTCTGAGCGAAGTTGCGGCCGAATTCAAGTAAATCGATTGACAAATAATCAGAGTTCGAAAATTTACCGACGCGCGCCAAAGCCAAAAGCTGCTCTATCATCTCACTCATTCGATCAATACTTTGTAAAGCAGTCTGAATTTTTGACTCGTATTCTTCTGTGGTACGAGGCTTACGGATCAAGACTTCCAATGTCCCCCGTAGAACAGCCAGTGGAGTTCGAAGCTCATGGGAAGCATCAGAGGTAAATTGCTTTTCTCGATTTAATGATTGTTCCAGCCTGGAAAGTAATGAGTTGATAGATCTTGCCAATTGACCTATTTCATCATTTTGCTCCGTTAATGGTACCCGTTCGTTCAGGTTTTTCTGATTAATCTGATTGGTAGTATCTGTGATGATTTGGATTGGTGCAATACTTTTTCCAACCATAAATCTCATCATTAAAAAAAGCGAGATCAAAATGACAGGATAAAGTACTACAAGAATCTTAAGGAGATTATAAAGTAAATGTCGCGAATCCTCAAAGGAAGTTGCCACAAGCATATACCCTTCTATTTTACCCTCATGCCTCAAGGGAATCTGTATCTGCCGAACCTCTTCATCTCCTATTTCCAGCGTCAATGCATCGTCTCTTGAAGCTCGATCGGGCAAAAAAGTCAAATGATTTCCTCTCAGATTTGGAGAGCGGTCCATGGTATTTCCCTCAAGGTCTACGATTTCAATGAAAATCGGATTGAGTTGAATTTGGGAATGTTCTGCTTCTTCCCATTCATTTTTGTTTAAAAAAATCAATTCTCCGTTCACAAGAGAGATTTCTCTCAAATGATCTTGTACCTCAGCTAAAAGGGCTTTATCACTATTTTCAATGACTGAATAATTAACCACTACATAGATAATCGTAAAAACAACCAAGATGATCAACGCAGTCATCATGGTTAGCCTTCTAGCTATTCGTTCACGATAGGAATTACTTTTCTTCATTATTCTTTAGCCATATAACCTACACCGCGAATAGTCTGTATATATCCCTCTTCCTCATGAAGATCCAGTTTCTTCCGAAGCGAATTAATAAAAACATCGATCACACCTGTATTATACTCGAAATGTATATCCCATACCTTTTCGATAATTAATGTTCTTCGGCATACCTTATTCTTGTTTCTGACCAAGTATTCAAGTAAGGCAAATTCCTTCTGTGTAAGGGGAATCTCAACATTATCTTTTAATACTTGATGTCTTTCAGGAAAAATAGAAATCGTACCTAAGGTGAAAAATTCCGGTTCACCGACTTTTGCCCGAAGTTGCACCCGCACACGTTCTAACAATTCTTCGAAATGAAAGGGTTTTTTGATGTAATCATTTGCCCCTGCCTGCAAGCCAAAGACAGTTTCATCAGTCGTGTCTTTTGCAGTGAGAAAGATGATTGGAGTATCCTTATGTTCTTTTCGAAAAGCACGACAAAGATCAATCCCACTCAATCCTGGAAGCATCCAATCTAGAAGCAAAAGATCATAATTACCCGAAAGAGCCAAATCCAAGCCCATCTTTCCATTATCCGCAACGTCCACGGCATAGGATTCTTCTTCAAGTCCTTGCTTTAAAAAACCGGAAATCCCTGGCTCATCCTCTACTACTAGAATTCTCATTTTCTATTTTTTAGGTTCTATCCGATGAATTTTCCAACCGTCTATTTCAACTTGAAGCTTCCAACTGAAGTCAGTAGGAAGATCAGGAAGTTTTTTACTTGATTTTGAAATCCAAAACCCTTTTTGATTGACAGCTTTCTTGATCCAATCCGGATCAGTTTTTAAATTAATCAAAGTTTCTTTCCAACTCTCATCTTTTTGAAATTGAGTTTCCCGATTGAGGCTTTCGTCTCCATCGTAAATGGAAACAATAGGCAGTTCGCTCTGAAAAGAGATCGAAGGAAGCCGCTTGTCATAAATGAATATTTCATCTTGCGGCTCATGATTAGCAGACACCCATTCAGCAACTCTTCGGGTATCATTGACGACGGCTGGATTAGCGCTGAAAAAATACGATGCCATCAAACCGACTCCCATTGTAAATACCCATGAATTGATCAAAACACGATCTTTTCGTTGAATTCCTGAAATCAAAAGCCCTATTAATGTTCCTATTAAAATGAACCAGATATAGTAAAACTTATACCCTAAAGTAATCCTAGGATCTATCTTAGGAGAAATGATAAGGCCTATCAACACCAGACCAAAAAAAATGAATTGGGTGATTTCCCACTTTTTCTGAGCACGATCCGAAAGCTGATCCCAGGCTAATATTGAACCGAAAGCTAATCCCGAATACACAGGAAGTATATATAAAACCAATTTAGACTGACTGATAGAGAAGAACAGAACCGGAATGACCACCCATACCCAAAATAGAGCAAGTTGAGATGATTTGTTTTTTGCTACCCAAATAGACTTCTGAAGTAAAATCAAAAACCATGGAAAAGCGGTGATAATCAGGACTACCGGATAAAACCAAAAAGGCTGACCTCGTGAAAAAGTATCAGTGGCAAATCGCTGGATCGTATGCTTAAAAAGAAAATAATCCAGAAATCTGGAATCTTCAATATAGAGCCCAACAAACCAAAACAGTCCAATCCCAAGCATTAATGCCAGCCCAACCAGCGTAGGCCAATTGAATTTTGGCCAGGCTCTTTTTTGATAACCTTGATAAACCAGAAGGATTATCGGCACAATCCAGACCACAGGACCTTTGGTCAGAAACCCCAAACCTAAAAACACAAAAGATGCGATCAATGAAATGGGATTTTTGGATTTTTGATGAGAAAACCAAAAATATATCGCTGCCAATATGAAGGTGGCTAAATATGTATCAGTGGTCAAAGCTCTACTTCCGATGATTACCACCGAGAATGAACTGTAAAGCATAGCTGCCAAAAAGGCTTTTTTTGAATCTTTAAAAAGCAAAAGGCCAAGTTTATAAATCAGAAAAATCTTAAGCAGAACTGCGATCTGCAAGAAAAAACGGGCAGAGAAAGGCGAAACCCCAAAAGCCTTATAAGCTACTGCCGTGATCCAATAGGTCATCGGAGGCTTGTGATAATGAAAAATCCCCATGAGCTGAGGGTGAATCCAATCACCTGACTCCAGCATTTCTTTCCCAATTTCCGCATACCGTGCCTCGCTTGATTCCGTTACGGACCAAGATTGGAGATTGAAAAAGAGTACAAAAGCAGTAAATCCAATTAGTACAGGTAATCGGTAGGATTTAATCCGATCGAGAAATGCGGAGGGAATGGCAAATTTTAGATTCTTTTCGATACTGATATTACGAGCATAAACCAAGATCCCGAATGCCTGACCAATAAATAGAACGGCATCTTTTCGAAATATCGCATACGAGGCAATCATGATAGCTCCAACAATGCTGATATACCAGAAGCTGATCGGGAAATGAGACTCCTTTTTTTGCTCTGCGGAATACCACTGTACAAAAAACCGACCAGTGAAAAGCACTTGACCTATACTACCCCAAGTCAAAAGTAAAGTGCCAATTTCAGGATTAGAAAACAGGGAAGGAAATGAGAAGTCCCCTGAAAAAAGGTACCCGAAAAAGACAAAAGGCATCGTCAGGATTAGGACTCTAGTCCATTTCGGAAAATTATCCCAAGCATTCTGAAGTTGTAGATTTCGTATGTAAATAAAATATCCAAAAACCTGTCCTCCAACAATCACAATATCATGTCGAAATGTCCCATATACCATCAACAAGAAAGAGGCAAGAATACTTAGCTGCCAAAAGATCAAAGGCGAAAGCACTTTTCCTGCTTTTTCGGAGCGAATCAATTGAATAATAAATCGAGCAGAAAATAGCCCCTGAGCTAAAAATCCAAGTGAAAGTAATCCAATCCCATTCATAGAATCTGGTCTTTAGACATTCTATCTGAACTTTGGATCTTGTAATTAATCCTTCGCTTCATCATCCATCTGACTCCAATAGTATCCACAAGTGGTCCAATCGATCTATTGAGAAAATTGAATTTACTTTTGCCACTTTCTCTAGGATAGTGGGCGATTGGAATCTCCTTGACTTTACCACCTTGCATCAGCACCAATGCCGGAATGAATCGGTGTACTCCGGAAAAATAAGGTAAAGCAAGAGCATACTCTCGCTTGATGATTTTAAGCGGACAGCCAGAGTCTTTTACTCCATCATTAAGCAATGAATCCCGAAACCAATTCGCAAATCGTGAAGTAATTTTCTTTACAGGAGAATCCTTTCTACCCATGCGAGCACCGAGGACCAAGTCAAATGAATCCAAGAAAGGCTCAAATCTGAGGAAATCGATCGGTTTGGTCTGTAGATCTGCATCAATATAGCCTAACCAATCACTCTTGGCATACTTAAATCCAGCTAGAATCGCTGCGCTTAATCCTCTATTTCGATCAAAGGAAATGAAATGAAATCTCGAATTTGTTTCACATAGCTTTTTAATCTTCAGTAAACTCCCATCTGTAGAGCCATCATCAACAAGCAACATTTGAGGATTCATGGAGGATTTTTCGAAGTAGGGCTGGAACTCACTTTCCAATATATCTATCCCAGCTTCTTCATTATAGATCGGAACAATTATGGTTAGCTCTTTCATCCTCATTTTAAAGAGGCAAAATTGCAACTAAGACATTTTGAAATGCTTAGCGATTCCTTAAGATTGGCTTAAAATCATTTTTCCAGCACCGAGGAAACGACCCCTACCATGCTATCGGCTGTTCCATAATACAGTAGCCAACTACCTTCAAAATAAACCAATCCCTCCAAAAACGTAGTACCTTCAGGGTATTGGCCTGACTTTTCAAATGGTAAAGTCGGCTGGATAAAAGGCTCTTGCACTCGGTCTAAAAGCTTCCAAGGTTCGGTTGCTGAAAAAAGCGCTTGTCCACCAGTATAAACTCGGTTTCCCAGATTTTTAACCCCGACTTGCTGGGAATTACCGGAATTATAAAGCACCACGATTCCATCTTTCGTCAACACTGGAGGAGGCCCCGCCTCCACCAACCAAGAATCAAAATAGCCTGGACGTGGACTCAGAACAGGCACCCGATTTCCTTCGTGATTCTCCACAGGTTGCCAATGAATCAAGTCTACCGAAGTCGCCAGCCAAATATGGGGCACCCCATAATACATCCAATACTTCCCATCAATTTTGGCTGCTATAAGCTTTCCATCTTGAAGTTCCGTTACGATAGCACCTGATTTTGACTCCGTATTATGGTATTTTCCATCCTTCCAATCTTTGAAAATCGGACCATGCTTTTCCCAGTTTCGAAGATCATTCGAAGTGGCAACAGCAAGTCTTGGTACATCACGATTCCACTGCGTATAAGTCAAGACATAAAGTCCCTCTTTCGTCTCTACGATTCGAGGGTCCTCCGTTCCGCCTGTCCATTCAAATTCTTTCTGATTATCATCTTTTGGATAAAATATAGGTTCGGTCTCGCGAGCGAAAGAAAAACCATCGTCTGATATCGCCATTCCTATTCTGGAAGTATGTCCACCAATCTCTTTTTCACCCAGCTTCTCCTCGGCCCGATAAAGGACATAGACCCTTCCATCTTTTACGATAGCTGCAGGATTGAATGTAGCCATCGACTCCCAAGCGACAGTTCTACCAGTCATCGGGTCTTCAAAATTGGTTGTATTCTGGGGAGTGATGATTGGTTTCGCAGATTCAGGCCTAAGAAAAGGACCTAGCATCCAGGGCTTTTCTTGAGCTTGAGTTGAAAAAAAAGAAAGGAAAATCAGAACTAAAGAAATTGACTTCTTCATTGTTGAGCAGTTTAATTGAATCGGAAGATAGGTTTTTGGCTGATGAAAAATATTCATCGCTTGCAAAAAGAAGCTGGTTTGAACAAGAAAACAACCTATCTAACGCTGTTAATGCTGGCTCGAATACTAAACTCTATGCCATTTCAACTTGTCTTGGCTGCTTTGGCTTTCTGTTGGAAGTTTTCTTTTTTCGCTTATTCCACCAGATCAGTGTACCTGTGATTGGTAATGAAGTGGCTACAGTGCAAGCCAAAAACCAAAGAAACTTAGAAAATTGACCAAAAATCTCTCCGGTATGGAGCGCTTTGATGGATCTACCAATCTGTTGACGAAAGCTTAAATCTGAAAAAAGTTTCACTTCTAAAGTTTCTAAATTCTCTGGAGACATCTGCAATTCATCCGAACCGGTCCCCGCAAAGAAACCTGACTTGTATTTGCGAACAGCTATGCCTTCGGTTTCGGATCCTGGAAGGGATATCCTAACCGAACCTTTAAAGTCAAAGGTTTGGTCAGTTTTGGCCAAAATATCATCTAGCGTGATATCATCATTTTTGATAAAGATGGGCTGAGAAAGATTTTTTTCAGCTTCTTTTTGCTCCGGAGAGACATACGTATCAAAGGTCTTTTGGTAACCTTCTCGATACCAAGTGAAAGACCAAAAAGGTCCAGTTGCAGCCATAACGAATAAGAATATCAGCGAATAAAAGGCCAGTGTATTGTGAAGATCGTGATTGGTTCGCTTCCAATTTCCAGACCATTTGATTTTGAGACCTTGTTTCCAGTTTTTGACCTTGTTAGGAACCCAGATCACAATCCCCGTAATCACTCCTAGCAAAAACAATAGCGTCGCAATCCCATTGATTAATCTACCCAAATCGCGATTTCCCATACTTTCTAAAATGGGTTCTTCCACCCGATCAAGCAACAGCCAACGGTGAAGGCTAAACATATAGCCCATAAACTCAGCTGTAGAAGTTTTATCCGAACTGTTTCCAATTATTTCCCCTGAGTAAGGATTCACATAAAAAGTATTTCCTCTCCCCTCCTCGGTTTCCCTTTTCAGAGTGAATTGAACACTTCGATCCGTTTCCTCATTCCAGTTTATGGCTATAACTTTTGACTCTTGGGATTTTTCCAACAAATTTTTTAAACTCTCAGCCCCCATTCGTTCGCCCGCTTCTTCTACAAAATAAAGCTCAGAATCAAAAAACTCCCGAATCTCTGTATTGTAGACGTAAATCGTTCCGCTAAAACAGACCGCGATAACAATAAGCCCACAACTTAATCCAGCATAAAGATGAATTTTATTAAACAGTTTTCGGATGATTTTCCAAGCAGAAGATGAGTTAGATCTCATGTGTTTCGGTTTGAGTTTTGACAATCGGAATACCTGACAAAAATAAAAACAATTTTATTTATTTAGATTAATTCTAAAGATTATTTTTCTTTAGACTGAATATGATTAATGATGAGGTTTCTTCTACAAGTCCTAAGAATGACTTGAAGAGGAATATCCGAGATCCAAAAAATATTGTTTATTAACTTGCACGAAACTAAGTAGCCCAATGAAAACCTTCTTAAAATCTATTGCTCTTGCTTTCCTTGTTTTAATTCAATTCGCATGTGCCGAGAAAGAAAATGTATCTACTTCTGAGATCACGAAAGAAGTAAATCCGGAATTTAAAAAAGTACTTGAAGCACATGGCGATTGGCAAAAATGGACAGATGCCAAAGCGATGAGTTACGCTATGGTTCATGAAACCAATCTCACCCAAGAAAGTCACTTTATTAATCTTAAGAGTAGAAAAACAAGAATCTCCACGGAGTTTTTCGATATGGGATTTGACGGTGAAAAAACATGGATCAGCCCCAGTCGAGATGCCTATTCAGGCAAGTCCCTAAAGTTTTATCACAATCTGTATTTCTATTTTTACTCCATCCCTTTTGTATTTACTGACCCGGGAGTGACTGTTGAGAAGGTTTCAGACAAAACCCTAAATGGTCAGGCTTATCCCACTTTCCGGGCAAGTTTTGATAGCAATGTCGGAGAAAGTCCGGATGATGAATATTTCATGTTGATCAACCCTGAAACCAATCGCTTGGAATACTTACTGTATACAGTGACTTATTATGGGGATAGCAACCCCAGCTTGAATGCGCTTAAATATGAAGACTATCGGGATAACAATGGAATCTATTTCCCAAGAATTCTTACCGGGTACAAGTTTGAAAACGATTCAACCAAGGAATTAAGATATAATCTAAGCTTTGGAGACTTGTTGCTTTTACCTGATGAGTTTGATGCCTCAATCTTCGAAAAGCCAAAGAATGGAGTCTATAGCGATTGATTCTTAACCTGTTCTATCTGCACGAGCGTCTCCAATTTGGAATTTGATTCACCTCCATATTTTCCCTGAACAGGTAGCGTCAACTGCGGATTAGGGTGAAAAGCAAGGGGAATATACAATTCATTAGTAAGTAAACCCAAACTAGGATCCAAGCCAATCCAGCCTGCACCGGGAAGATAAGTTTCCAGCCAGGCATGGAGCTCATGACCTTCTTCAAGTTCTGGATTGTAAGCATACCCACTTACGAATCTACTTGCCAAACCCAGTACTCCGAGCATATTCATCTCCATCCAAGCTAGATCTCTACAAGAACCTTGGCCTTGAGAAAAGGTGAATTCCGGTGACCAAATATCTTCTTCCTCACGAATCAAATGCGTCCAATCCTGATGAATCTGAGCTGTGATTTTTACTAAGAAATCCAATAAATCCACAGACTGATTAAAAGTGTTTCGGGCAGCCGAAGCCAAACTAGAATCAGAATTTTGATGAATAAAAGGATAAACCAACGATTGGATTAGAAAAGGATACTCGAAACTATTTGCTTTTAGAGTATTGTAGGATTTCAAAAATTCAGGTTCTACGATAAAAGCGAAGGGGTTAAATTTGTGGCATTCAATCAAAATATCGCTTTTTATTTCCAAGCTTCCAGTTTCACCTTCAAACCAAGCTTGTATATACGAATTGCCAATAAAATCCCTTCGCGTCGATTTTCCCTTTGGCACTGGGTCCATCAATAAATTACTTTTTAAAACCGTCTGAAAATCTTGATTTTGAGGAATTAAAAAAAAATCATGAATCCCCAATGTCACTGGGTTATCGTAAAGGTACTTGGTAAGGTGCGAGATTTTAAGATACATTTCCAACTTTAATCATGAGAAACGGGATTGAGATTCTCTTCAAACGCCTTATCCAAAATGGAGGCTGGTAGTTCCTCAATGGCATTTTTAAGCCGTTCGTTCCAGAAAGTAGAAATATGCTCTAATTCCTTTTGCTCAAATCGCTGCTCTTTCACGCTAAACGTATTATTTGGAAGAAGAACCATGTCAATCGGAAAATCAACATCATTAGCAGAAATCCGAGTGGCATCAAAAGCCAAAAAGGCGCATTTTAAAGCATAATCAAGTGAGTCATCATAGGAAAGTGATCGTTTTAAGACAGGATTTCCAAACCCGGTATTCCCAATGATCACAAAGGGGGTTCCTCTTCGGATCTCGATCCAATTTCCCTGAGGATAGAGTAAATAGAGTTTTGGCTCTGAATCTTCTTCCAGTTGCCCACCTATTATCGAATAAACATTAAAATTTAGCCCGGCTTCTTCCAAATATTCCCGATCCTCTTTAGCGACTGCTCTCACCTGATTTCCAAACTCATTTACCGCATGGTAGAGTTTTGTGAATGAATCATCTTTTCTTTCTATTACTTCAGAAAAATAGGTGATGGCTTTGTCCCGAACCGATCGCAAGCCTGAGGTCATTATAAAGAAGGAATGCTTCTCACGGTTGACTGTATAAACTTTTTTGGATGAAGTGGTCTCACTTCCTGAGGTAATTCTCGTATCCGATAATCCCACGATACCATCCTTCGTTTTAATGCCTAGGCAAAATGTCATTCTTGAACCGTTGTTTGTTTGGTAAAGTTATCCCTAATAGTGAAGAAATTACTATCAATCTGATTAGAGATTGAATTGATTTTAACTTGGAGATTATCCAAGTATTCATGCAGTCCAAAGGCAATAATTTCTTTGACATCCGCGAATTCCAGTTTGGAACGAAGCTCTCCAATCGCTTTCTCAGCAGAGTTTTTATACCCTCCTCCCTGATTCCCAGAGATCTTATGGAGGCAGTTTTCCGCCTCTTTGATGCAATAGTAAATGGATCTTGGAAAGTATTTATCCAATACCAAGAATTCAACTACACTGGCGGGAGCAATATTACCATATACTCTCCTGTAAGTGTTGAAAGCTGTAACTGATTTAAGCAATGCCATCCAATGAAGAAAGTCCAAGGGAGTCCCTACTTCTTCCTCTGAAGGCAGTAGAATATGATATTTCACATCCAGAATTCTCGATGTCTTATCTGCTCGCTCTAAAAACTGACCAAGTTGACGGAAATACCAACCTTCAGTCCTAGCCAAACTGCTATCAGCAATACCATAAAGCAAGAGAATTTGATTTTTTACTTTCTCAAAGAAGGCTCTTGGATCTTCCTTTTTCCAGATTTTCTTTTCATTGCCTTCCTGCATCATATAATACAACTCATTGGATTTTTCCCAAGTTTCTTTACTTAGATTTTCCCGAATGATTCTCGCGTTTTCTCTTGCACTTTTGACAGCGGACATCATGGAATTCGGATTTCGTTCGTCAAAGGCTAGAAAAAACAATACGTTTTTGCTGTCAAAACCCTCATTAAACTTATTATACAAATCCAAATCACCTGTGGCTGCCACAAGTGGCATCCATTGTTCTTTTAAATCAATGGGGAGATCCTGCATCAAATTAAAATTCACATCAATGAATCTTGCATAATTCTCAGCCCGCTCTAGGTATCTACCTAGCCAATAAATATGGTTTGCTACTCTACTCAGCATAATTTTTTTCGATTAATTAATATAAAACCCATGTATCCTTACTTCCACCACCTTGAGAGCTGTTTACTACAAGAGAGCCTTTTTTCAAAGCCACTCGAGTCAAGGCTCCAGGGATCACTTCGATTTCCTTGCCATAAAGGATGTATGGCCTTAAATCTACATGTCGCCCTTCGATTCCTTCGTCGGTCAAAGTAGGCACAGTTGATAGCGAAAGTGTAGGCTGCGCGATATAATTGGTTGGGTTGTTTTTGATCAATTCCCTGAATTTATCATGTTCTTCTTTGGTAGCCTTTGGCCCGATCAGCATTCCATAGCCACCTGCTGCATTTGTCTCTTTAACTACCAATTCATGAATATTCTCCAATACATAAGCTCGGTCTTTTTCTTCCCGACAGAGATAAGTAGGTACATTATTCAGAATAGGCTCTTCGTTTAGGTAGTATTTTATGATTTTTGGAACGTAAGCATATACTGCTTTGTCATCCGCCACGCCAGTTCCAGGGGCATTTGCCAAGGCGATATTTCCTGCTTTATAAGCTTCAAAAAGTCCGGGCACACCAAGCATCGAATCCGGATTAAAAGCCAAAGGATCTAAAAAAGTATCATCAATTCGACGGTATAAAACGTCGATTTGCTGCAAGCCTTGAGTCGTCTGCATATAGACAATTTTATTCTCCACGATCAAATCTACTCCTGAAACTAATTCCACACCCATTTGTAAGGCTAGATAAGAATGCTCGTAATAAGCCGAATTGTAGATACCCGGAGTCAACACTCCCACTACAGGTTTTGGCTTATCAGAGAGATTTTGAAGCATCTGCAATAATTTTGCAGGATAGTCAGACACTGGCATCACGCCACGTTTGTAAAAAAGCTTAGGATAGGCTCGCTTGATAATCTCACGGCTTTCCAGCATGTATGACACTCCCGAAGGACATCTGAGATTATCCTCCAAGATGTAATATTCACCGTCCTTGCTTTTGACTAAATCGGTTCCTGTGATATGACACCAAATCCCTTTTGGAGGAGTCAGTCCAACACAAGGATCGAGGTAATCCTTACTATTCAGAATCAATTCACTAGGAATTATCCCATCCTTAAGAATCCGACGCTCATTATAAATATCCTGAAGAAACATGTTCAAAGCATTGGTTCGCTGCTTCAATCCTGACTCTATTTTTCGCCACTCTTCATTTGGGATTATTCGAGGAATGATGTCCAGGTGAAGAATTTTTTCCAATCCCTGATTGTCATGGTACACATTAAAAGTCATTCCCATCGATCGCTGAGTTTGGTTCGCCGCAAACTGCAAATGGTGCATTTTCTTAGCCGTGTTTTTCTTTAAGGTTTCACAAAATTCTAAATAATGTGCTCTAGTCTCCCCTTCCGGAGTAAACATTTCATCGTAATGTTCTCCTGATTTATATCCTTCTGTTTTCATCTATTTATAATTTGTTTTTCAGTGGTCATCCCAACGTGTGACTTTTGAGTCCTGCTCGATTTCATGTTTTAAGAAAATTTTGAACCTCTATAAGGTAATTGAATTTACTGGAATTCAAAAGATCGTTGAATAATTAGCAATAAATCAAAAAATCCTCAAATCCATTTCAATAAAATCAAAAATTGAGATTATTATGAGTCTATTTTATTTTTTCAAAATATCGGTTCTACCTTTAAGTAATGGTAAAGCGACTTTTGAAAATACAGGATTCAAGTTGGGTGAAGAAAATCACGGTTTGGCGACAGATTAAGGATTTTATTTTCATCTCCATAGGAGTATTTATGGCCAGCATCGGTTTGAAAGGATTTTTGCTCCCAAATGGATTCTTCGACGGTGGAGCGATGGGAATTTCCCTGTTACTGGAACTCCTGACTCCGATGAACCTATCAGTTTTGATCATCTTAGTCAATTTGCCTTTTATCCTTTTGGGAGCTCGACAGGTTTCTGTAGCCTTTGCAATTAAAAGTACACTTGCCATTTTTGGACTGGCACTATTGGTTCATTTTATTGAATTCCCAACTATCACTGCCGACAAGCTTTTAATAGCTGTTTTTGGAGGGTTTTTCTTAGGAAGTGGAATTGGATTTGCTATTCGAGGAGGGGCTGTGATTGACGGGACAGAGGTTTTGGCGATTTCTGTCAGTAGGACTTCCAGCTTGACCGTAGGTGACTTCATCACTGTCTTTAATGTATTTCTATTTATTGTTGCCGCATTCTTTGTGAATCTGGAGACTGCCATGTACTCCCTTCTGACTTATTTTTCTGCTTCAAAAACTGTTGATTTCATCATCAATGGAGTAGAAGAATACTTGGGCGTGATGATCATGTCCCCAATGGCAGAGGAGATCAAATCTATGATTTCCCATGATTTGGGTCGTGGAGTGACCGTCCTTAAATCAGATGGAGGTTATGGTGAAAAAGCCAAATTACTTCCAGACAGAAAGGTCCTTTTCTGCGTGATCACACGATTAGAAGTGACCCGGATGCTTACCGAAATTGATAAAATTGATCCCAAAGCATTTGTAATCCAATATCCTATCAAGGATACCAAGGGTGGGATGATCAAGAAGCGGCCGCTACATTGAAATACTCAAGACTCAATGGACAATAATCAATTAATAAGGCTGAATTCAATGCTCAATGAAAGCAGCCACTTGAATATTGAGTTTGAGACTTGAATATTGAACATTTTTAAAGGCTCAATTGACAAAGTTCAAACTCAACGTTCAAGGAAAATCCCCAATTGACTATTGAATTTGTAAATACGTTTACATCCCAATTCTCTGCTTCGTAGTAAGTATAATTTTTGCAAATATTGTGCAGAGCTCCTCTGACTCCTTGAAAATCATACCTCTATGATTTAAATCTCCAAAACCAGAATAATTCATGATTTTTAAAGTAGCTCTTGATTCTTTAACTCCTTTAAAACGATCCCGCTTTTATGAATAAAATCTTTCTTGCTTTCGGCTCCTTGAGCTTCACCATAATTCAAACAAGCACCAGTCGAAGATCTAATCAATTGATTTTTCAAATGGTTCTCAGCAAACGTATTTCCGAATGTGTTGCAAAACTTGATTGTTTCGCCCGAAAATAGAACTAGTCGGTCTTCTAAATCATATTTCTTTTCCATTAATAGTAAAAAATTAGCAGAATTAGAGAATTCTAAAATTATGAAAAACTGTTCTTGCTTAATAAAAAAGGCAAATCCAAAATACTTAATTTGAACTTTGAAAAATAGTAGCAAAAAATTTGATATTAAAACCAAGAAACCTAAATAATATCTAAGTTCTTGGTTATTTTAAATTTTAATCCAATTGTATTTTACAATACTAATAATCCTATATTCAATTAGGCTAAGAGCAGAAACTTTTAATTATAAAAGGTTTCCACTGGCTCAAATATCTCAATTACAATCTTATTCTCATTTGAACCATGAACATCTTTACGAAATAAATTGATCCCTTTTGAAGACATTAAAATTTTTGACGGATCATATAATTGTGATGAGAAAAAATGCTCTCCTAACTTCTCAAAATGCTCATCAAGAATTATAATCGAGAAGTCAGGCCCTTCAGAGTCGAAAAGCTTTTCCAAAGGTGGCCTGATTAGTGCTACCCTGTAATAAAGGTTATGATTTTGGTCATAATATATTCCCCTATAATCTGATGTAGTCATCCCATGATCTTCCTCTTCTTGATCTCGGGTGCCATTTTCCTTCTTGAGATAGTGGAATGGGTCAGATTTGAAAGGGGGAATGGATTCAAAGTGTTCAGAACCAACAAAATGCTGACTCACTTCATTAGACTCAAGATTTACTTTTTGGAGAAAAGGGTCCACGGGGTAACTTGCCACCAATACATTAGTGGAATGATTGTAGGCTATACTTGGCTCATATTTGAATTTCGTTCCCCAATATGCCTTGGAGTATAATTCCGGAAACACGCTAAGAAACTTTACCTTTTTTGTAGCCAAATCTAAACTTAATGAACTTGGATAATCCTGATAATCTTTTTGATACCTCGTAAATGTGGTAGGAATAATTAATTTACCTTTTACATATAGTATGGGAGCGCTAGCAGAAGGGAAGGGCATTGGTAGATTTGCTGAGTCAGCGTAGTCTACCAGAGGGTAGCGTTTGATTATTTTACCGGAATCCGTCAAATGTATTAAAGCTCCCGACCAGTGGTGAAAAAGATAGATGGAGTCAAACGCATGAAGATAATGAACTGAAGTAGACAAGTTTCCCAATCCATTAGGGCCTTCGTATTCGAATTGGACCGTGCGCAACTTTTGGGTATCCTTGTAGTCGAATATCGCTAAAGTCATAAGGTCAGTATCGAGAAAGCTCAAATATTCCCTCCCTCTAATGGTTGAAACTCCTATGGAATTTGTCGAAAACCGAAGGCTCGAATCTAAGGAAAACTCCAATAATTCCCTAGACATCAAATCAATTTTCTTTTTGTAATCCGATGAGTTTTCCTTTTGTAAATATGGATTAAAACGACTTTTGTCACTACAAGCAAATCCTAACAAAATTATTAGAATAAAGATACTTATAGCTTTTATTTTATAATATAAATCGGAACAACATTCCATAGGAGAATTTAATTAAAAGGGCAGTGTGCTAGTACCAATAATTTATAATAAAAGTTTTATCTTAAAACTCGAAATTTTTAAATATTAAAATACATTTAAATAAGAATCTTCTTTTACTATTTTGCCCCATTGCAAGATGGTCCTGAACCACTCCTCACACACATACTGCCTCCATATGGATTTGCTTGGCATCCACCTTTATTTTGTTCTGGGATATGAGAGACTGTACAACTTTTCCCAGGTCCACCTTCAAGCTCTGAACCATCATTTTCAGATGCAACATTAGTTTCTAGAAATTCTGCCTGAGGCTGTGCAGCAAAATTAGCTCCCGTCCAAGTAAGGCTAGTAATTATTACTAAGGATGCAAACAATACTCCTTTTCGAAAATTTAATTGTTTTGTTACCATTGTTCTTTGTTTGTTTTAGTCAATAAAAATAATTATCAAATAATTTTAAACCTTCTTTTTAAAACTTCCAAATCACTCATAATGAATTTCTTATGATTCTAAGAATAATGCAACTCTAAAAACTATAATTTACGAAATAATATTCTGTAATATTAGTTTACCCCCCCCCCCACAATCCTTAGTTTATTTGGTATAAGGATGAACTAACAGAATATTTCATCGAATTTAAACT